>NZ_CP162829.1:0-4800000 GCF_054685145.1 Pseudomonas sp. H1_A03 | reverse complement strand
GGAGCGGATGGCAAGTTGCAGGGGTTTGATATCGACATCGGCCGCATTGTGGCCAAGGGTTTATTCAACGACCCGAGCAAGGTCGAGTTTGTGGTGCAGTCGTCCGACGCACGCATTCCCAACCTGCTGACCGACAAGGTCGACATGAGTTGCCAGTTCATTACCGTCACTGCCAGCCGCGCGCAGCAAGTCGCGTTTACCCTGCCGTACTACCGCGAAGGTGTGGGCCTGCTGCTGCCGAACAACAGCAAGTACAAAGAGATTGAAGACCTGCAGGCAGGCGGCGATGGCGTGACCGTGGCGGTGCTGCAAAACGTGTACGCCGAAGAGCTGGTGCATCAGGCCCTGCCCAAGGCCAAGGTCGACCAGTACGACAGCGTCGACCTGATGTACCAGGCCGTGAACTCCGGCCGCGCCGACGCCGCCGCCACCGACCAGTCCTCGGTCAAATACCTGATGGTGCAGAACCCCGGCCGCTACCGCAGCCCGGCCTACGCCTGGAGCCCGCAGACCTACGCGTGCGCCGTCAAGCGTGGCGACCAGGATTGGCTGAACTTCGTCAACACCGCGCTGCATGAAGCCATGACCGGTGTGGAATTCCCCACCTACAAGGCCTCGTTCAAGCAGTGGTTCGGCGTTGATCTGCCGGAGCCGGCGATCGGTTTCCCGGTTGAGTTCAAGTAATTCGTGAAAGCCGGGGCGCCGCGAACGGCGCCCCATTCAGGTACTGTCGACCATGAACTATCAGTTGAACTTTGCCGCCGTCTGGCGCGATTTCGACACCTTGCTGTTGGGGCTCGGCCTGGGCCTGGAACTGGCATTGCTGTCGATCGCCATCGGCTGCGTGATCGGCCTGCTGATGGCGTTTGCCATGCTGTCCAGGCACCGTGCGCTGCGAATCTTCGCCTCGGTGTATGTGACGGTGGTGCGCAATACACCGATCCTGGTACTGATCCTGTTGATCTACTTCGCCTTGCCCAGCCTGGGCATCCGCCTGGACAAGATCCCCTCGTTCATCATCACCTTGTCGCTTTACGCCGGTGCCTATCTGACCGAGGTGTTCCGCGCCGGGCTGTTGAATATTCCCAAGGGCTTGCGTGAAGCCGGGTTGGCGATCGGTTTGGGTGAATGGCGTATCCGCGCCTACATCACCGTGCCGGTGATGCTGCGCAACGTGCTGCCTGCGCTGTCGAACAACTTCATTTCGCTGTTCAAGGACACCTCGCTCGCCGCCGCCATCGCGGTGCCGGAGCTGACCTATTACGCCCGCAAGATCAACGTCGAAAGCTATCGGGTGATTGAAACCTGGATGGTCACGACTGCGCTCTACGTGGCTGCCTGTTACCTCATCGCCATGCTGCTCCGCTACCTGGAACAGCGCCTGGCGATCCGTCGTTAAGCGAGGTTTCCATGTACGAATCCCCAAGCTGGCTGCATGAGTTGTGGATCGCCCGGGAGACGCTCTGGGCGGGCTTCCAGGCCAGCGTGTATGTCTCGGCGTTGGCCATTATCTTTGGCACCCTGATCGGCATTGTCGCCGGGTTGATCCTCACCTACGGCAAATTCTGGATGCGTGCGCCGTTTCGTCTGTATGTCGACTTGATCCGTGGCACACCGGTATTTGTACTGGTGCTGGCGTGTTTCTACATGCTGCCGGCGCTCGGCTGGCAAATCAGCGCGTTTCAGGCCGGTGCGGTCGGGCTGACGTTGTTCTGCGGCTCCCACGTCTCGGAAATCGTGCGCGGCGCGCTGCAAGCCATTCCCCGTGGGCAACTGGAAGCGGGCAGGGCGATTGGCCTGACGTTCTACCAGTCCCTGGCCTACGTGCTGTTGCCCCAGGCGTTGCGCCAGATTCTGCCGACCTGGGTCAACTCCTCGACAGAAATCGTCAAGGCCTCGACCTTGCTCTCGGTGATCGGCGTGGCCGAGCTGTTGCTGAGCACCCAGCAAGTGATCGCACGCACTTTCATGACCCTGGAGTTCTACCTGTTCGCCGGGTTTCTGTTCTTTGTCATCAACTACGCCATCGAATTATTCGGTCGCTACATTGAAAAGCGGGTGGCCTTGCCATGAACCAACCTCAAACAACCCACCCGCTGCTGAACATTCGCGGGCTGCGTAAACAATACGGCGAAGTCGAAGTGCTCAAGGGCGTCGACCTGTCCATGCAGCGCGGCAATGTGGTGACCTTGATCGGCTCCAGCGGCTCGGGCAAGACCACGCTGTTGCGCTGCGTCAACCTGCTCGAAGAGTTCCAGGGCGGCCAGATCACCCTGGATGGCGAGTCTATCGGTTACAGCGAGATTGCCGGCAAGCGCGTGCGTCATCCTGAACGGGTGATCGCCCAGCACCGTGCGATGACCGGCATGGCGTTCCAGCAATTCAACCTTTTCCCACATTTGACGGCGTTGCAGAACGTTACCCTCGGCCTGCTCAAGGTCAAGAAAATGGGCAAGGACGAAGCCATCGCGCTGGCGGAAAAATGGCTGGATCGCGTGGGACTTCTAGAGCGTCGCAACCACTTCCCCGGCCAGCTTTCCGGTGGCCAGCAACAGCGTGTGGCGATTGCCCGTGCGATTGCCATGAACCCGAGCCTGATGCTGTTCGACGAAGTCACCTCGGCCCTCGACCCCGAGTTGGTGGGCGAAGTGCTCAGCGTGATCAAGGGCCTGGCGGAAGAGGGCATGACCATGTTGTTGGTTACCCACGAGATGCGTTTTGCCTATGAAGTCTCGGACAAAATCGTTTTCATGAACCAGGGCCGCATTGAAGAGCAGGGTACCTCGAAGGATATTTTCGAACGTCCGCAATCGCCGCGCCTGGCGGAATTTCTCAAGAACATTCGTTTTTAATCAGGAGCCTATTTTTATGAGTATCACTCGTTACGGTGCCGGCAGCACAGCCGGTGGTGGCCAGCCACGTCCTTTCGCCCGCGCGGTGGAAGCGGACGGTTGGCTGTACGTCTCAGGCCAAGTGCCTGCGGTGGACGGCGAAATCATCACGGGCGGGATCATCGAGCAAACCCGCCAGACGATGCGCAACGTGGTGGCGATCCTCGAAGAAGCCGGCTACGAACTCAAAGATGTCGTGCGCGTCGGCGTATGGCTGGAGGACCCCCGGGACTTCTGGAGTTTCAACAAGGTATTCGGCGAATACTTCACCCCGGAACACGCCCCGGCACGTGCCTGTGTGCAGGCGAACATGATGGTCGATTGCAAGGTCGAGATTGATTGCGTGGCCTACAAGAAAAAAGGCTAAATGCCCCCCACTCTTGAGACCACCCGAGATCAAATGTGGGAGCGAGCTTGCTCGCGAAAGCGGTGTGTCAGTAAATGCATCTATAACTGATCCACCGCATTCGCGAGCAAGCCCGCTCCCACAGGGGATATGTGTTGATAGCAACATTTTGACCGGACCGAAACCGCCATGACCGAAGACACCATCAAACGCCGCGCCAAGGGCCTGGACCGTGCATTCGATATCCTCGACTTCCTCAAGGAAATCGGCCAGCCCCTGCGCCCGAATGATATTGCCAGCGGCATTGGCAGCCCCAAATCCACCGTCTACGAATTGGTCGCGTCCCTGCTTGAACGACGCATCTTGGAAACGGTGGGCAAGGACGGTCACGTCTACCTCGGCCGCCAACTGTACTTTCTTGGCCAGGCGCACCTGCGCCATTTCGACCTGACCCGCGAGGCCGACCACGCCTTGCAGGAGATCGTCAGCCAGACCCACGAAACCGCGCAGATGTGCCTGCTCAACGGGCGCAAATACACGGTGGCGCTGATGCGCGAAGGTGAGCGGCATTTTCGGATTTCCTCGGACATCGGCGAAAACGCACCGATCCCCTGGACCGCCTCCGGACGCCTGCTGCTGGGGCATTTGAGCGACCAGCAGATCATCGACCTGATCGATCCCGACGACTTCATCCTGCCGGATGGCCAGCGCTTGCCGCTGGAGACCTTCCTGGCGCAAATCCGTCAGGCCACCCTCGATGGCTTCTTTTCCTTCGACAGTGTGGCCGACACCTTTACCCATTGTTTTGCCGCCCCGGTGCGCGACGCCCAAGGCATCAGCATTGCGACCCTGTGCATCGTCGCCCCGCGCGCCGATGCGGTCAAAAACTACAACGACTATCGCCGGGTGTTGATCGACAGCGCCAACCACCTGGCCCGGCGCATCAACGAATAGGAGTTTTCCATGTCTGCCATCAATGCCGTTGAAAAGGGCGCCGCTGCCGTCGGTGTCCACCTGGTTCGCGACGTCAGCCTGCCCGCCCTGGTGCTGCATCGTGACGCCCTGGAACACAACATCCGCTGGATGCAGGAGTTTGTCAGCAAGAGCGGCGCCGAACTCGCGCCCCATGGCAAGACCAGCATGATGCCGGCACTGTTCCAGCGCCAGATCGCAGCGGGTGCTTGGGGCATCACCCTGGCCAACGCCGTACAGGTCCGTGCTGCCTACGCTGGCGGCGTGCGCCGTGTGTTGATGGCTAACCAACTGGTAGGCGCGCCAAACATGGCGTTGATCGCTAACCTGTTGGCCGACAAGGATTTCGACTTCCACTGCATGGTCGACCACCCGGACAACGTCGCCGACCTCGGCCTGTTTTTCGCCGCTCGTGGTTTGCGCCTCAACGTAATGATCGAATACGGCGTGGTCGGTGGCCGTTGCGGTTGCCGCAGTGAGCAGGAGGTCCGTGATCTGGCCAAGGCGATCAAGGCCCAGCCCGCCCTGGCCCTTACCGGTATCGAAGGCTATGAAGGCGTGATCCATGGCGAGCACGCCATCAGCGGCATCCGTGAGTTCGCCGCCAGCCTGGTGCGCTTGGCGGTGGACCTGCAGAACAACGGCTCTTTCGACCTGCCCAAGCCCATCGTCACCGCGTCGGGGTCGGCCTGGTACGACTTGATCGCCGAGTCGTTCGAGGCGCAAAACGCCGCCGGCCGCTTCCTCAGCGTGTTGCGCCCGGGCAGCTATGTGGCCCACGACCACGGCATCTACAAAGAGGCGCAATGCTGCGTGCTCGACCGTCGCAGCGACCTCAGCGAAGGCCTGCGCCCGGCGCTGGAAGTCTGGGCGCATGTGCAATCGATGCCCGAGCCGGGTTTTGCGGTGATCGCCCTGGGCAAGCGTGACGTCGCCTATGACGCCGGTTTGCCGGTGCCGCTCAAGCGCTACAAGGCCGGTATCCTGCCGGCGGAAGGTGATGACGTGGGGGCGTGCAAGGTCACGGCGGTGATGGACCAGCACGCATTCATGACCGTGGCGCCGGGGGTGGAGTTGCGTATTGGCGACATTATCTCGTTCGGCACTTCGCACCCGTGCCTGACCTTTGACAAGTGGCAAGTGGGTTGTCTGGTGGATGAGCAGTTGCAGGTGATTGAGTCTTTGCGTACTTGCTTTTAGACCGAGTTGCGGCCATCGCAGGCAAGCCAGCTCCCACATTTGAAGGTATTTACAATTCAAAATGTGGGAGCTGGCTTGCCTGCGATGGGGCCCTGAACAACACCCGAGAACCCGCCATGACCCCCGAACCCCACATCGCCCTCATCGGCGAATGCATGATCGAACTGCAACACCGCGCCGACGGCAGCCTGCACCAAAGCTTCGGCGGCGACACCCTGAACGCGGCGGTCTACCTGCGCCGCGAGCTGGGCGACACCGCTCACGTCGACTACGTCACCGCACTGGGCGATGACAGCTTCAGTGACGCCATGTGCCAACAGTGGGCGCAAGAAGGCCTGGGCCTGGGCAGGGTCCAGCGCCTGCCCGGGCGTTTGCCAGGTTTGTATTGCATCCAGACCGATGCCAATGGCGAGCGTAAATTCCTCTATTGGCGTAACGAAGCCGCCGTGCGCGAGTGCTTCACTACGCCTGCGGCCGAGCCGATCCTGGCCGCCTTGCCGGACTACGACGTGGTGTATTTCAGCGGCATCACCCTGGCGGTACTGGGTGAACTCGGCCGTGAGCGTTTGCTGCAAACCCTGATCGAAACCCGTCGACGCGGGGGCAAGGTGGTGTTCGACAACAACTACCGACCGCGCCTGTGGGCCAGTGTCGAGGCGGCACGGGCGGCGTATCACTTGGTGTTGGCCGAGGTGGATATTGCTTTGTTGACCGAGGATGACGAGCGCGCGCTGTTTGGTTATGCCGACAGTGAGCAGGTGTTCGCGGCGTATCCGGGAATTGCTGAGGTGGTGCTCAAGCGCGGGGCGGATGCGTGTTTGATCCGTTGTGCCGGGGAGCGCTTTGCCGTGCCGGCGCTGAAGGTGGAGAAGGTCGTGGATACGACGGCGGCGGGGGATTCGTTCAGTGCGGCGTATTTGGCTGGTCGGCTCAAGGGTGGGTCACCCGAGGAGGCTGCCTTGGCTGGGCATCGGTTGGCGAGCCGGGTTATCCAGGTGTCGGGGGCTTTGATTCCCAGGTGAATGGCCGCCTGCGGCGGTTCGGGAGCAAGCCCCCTCCCACAGTTGACAGCGTTTTAACTGAAAGAATGCAGTCGAATGTGGGGGCGGGCTTGCTCGCGAAAGCGGTCTAAAGCCAACCCCCTCAATCCCGGTAAAACACCTGCACCAAGTGATACCCAAACTTACTCTTGATCGGCCCGTGAACCACCTTCACGGGCTTCTTGAAAATCACCGCATCAATCGCCCCGACCATCTGCCCAGGCCGCACTTCACCCAGATCGCCACCACGCTTGCCAGACGGGCAGGTGGAGTACTTCTTGGCCAGCACGTCAAACGCCTCGCCCTTGGCAATGCGTTGCTTGAGTTGTTCGGCTTCTTCGCTGGTTTTCACCAGGATATGACGGGCTTGGGCTTTCATTGATCTCTACCAAGTGTGCGACGGCGCGCGATTATGCCTGAACTCATTCGTCCACGCTGATCATGCTGCGGATTTTCGTGGCCAGCAGGTCGATGGAAAACGGTTTGGCAACCATGTCCATGCCGTCTTCCAGAAAGCCCTGGCGCTCAGCGGCTTTCTCGGCGTACCCGGTCATGAACAGGACCTTGAGACCGGGCCGCTGCTGACGGGCAATTTCCGCCAACTGCCGGCCGTTCATGCCCGGCAGGCCGACATCGGTGACCAGCAAATCCACGCGCAGGTCCGACTCCAGCAGCGGCAGTGCCGCCCTTGCGTCCGCCGCCTGGTGCGCGGTGTAGCCCAGCTCATCGAGCACATTGACCACCAGCATGCGCACCGCCGGGTCGTCCTCGACCACCACCACCGCCTCACCCTCCAGCGCCAACGGGGCTTCGCTTAGGTGCGGCGGCTGGCTGCTTTCCAGCGACGTACCGTACAGGCGCGGCAGGTACAGGCGCACACACGTGCCGTGGCCCGGTTCGCTTTGAATGGTCACGTGGCCGCCGGACTGCTGGGCGAACCCGTAGATCATCGACAGCCCCAGGCCGGTGCCCTGGCCGATGGGTTTAGTGGTGAAGAATGGGTCGAACGCCTTGGCCAGGATCTTCGGCGCCATGCCCGTGCCGTTGTCGCACACGCCCAGCATCACGTAGTCGCCAGCCTTGACCGGTTCAAGGGTGGTGATGTCGGTGCCGTCCAGGTAACTGTTGGCGGTTTCAATCAGGATTTCACCGCCATCGGGCATGGCATCGCGGGCGTTGATTACCAGGTTGAGCAAGGCGTTTTCCAGCTGGCTGGCATCGGTGTTCACCGGCCAGATGTCGTGGCCGAGTTGCACCTTGAGCGCGATATGCGCGCCCTTGGTACGCCGGAACAAATCTTCCAGAGACGTCACCAATTGGTTTGGGTTCAGCGGGCGTCGATCCAGCGACTGGCGGCGTGAGAACGCCAGCAAGCGGTGGGTGAGGGCGGCCGCACGATGGGCGGACGACACGGCGGCATCGGTAAAACGCCCGATCTCATCACTGCGCCCGGCGGCGATATAGCGCTGCATCAGGTCCAGGCTGCCGATGATGCCGGTGAGCATGTTGTTGAAGTCATGGGCGATACCGCCGGTGAGTTGGCCGACCGCTTCCATTTTCTGCGCATGGCGCAGGGCGTCTTCGGCGCGCTCGCGCTCGTACATTTCGTTTTGCAGGCGCTGGTTGGCCTCGGCCAGCGCCTGGGTGCGCTGGGCCACGCGTTCCTCGAGGTTTTCGTTGAGGTGGCGCAGGGCTTCTTCGGTGAGTTTGCGTTCGGTCTCATCGATCACAAAGATGTAAAAACCATTCACCGAGCCGTCATTGCTGAAGCGCGGCAGGTACTTCATCAAGGCATGCCGCGGCCGGCCGTCGCGGTGCGGCGTGACGGTCATGAAACTGCAGGCCTTGCCCTCGAGCGCGGCGGCAATCTTGTCCGCCCGCCCGGCATACACCTCGTCGCCGAGCACTTCGCGGATGGTCTTGCCGTACAGCTCCTGGGGCGTCCTGCCGTACCACTCCAGGTACGCACTGTTGTTCAGGCGGAAACGCTGTTCGTGGTCGACATAGCCGATCAGCACCGGCATGGCGTTGATGATCAGCTGCAACTCTGTCTGGCTTTGGCGCAGGGCTTGCTCGGTGTGCTTGCGTTCGGTGAGGTCCAATGCGGCGCCGAGGAACCGCGCCGGGCGGCCTTGATGGTCCTTGTAGCAACGGCCCCGGGCAAACACCCAGCGCACGTTGCCGTCGGCCTGCAGCAGGCGGTATTCCTCAGCGTATTCGGTGCCGAAGGTGATGCAATGCTTGATGCTGCGCGTCACCGTGCCGCGGTCTTCAGGGTGCACGCCTTGCAAATAGTCGCTGATCGGCAGCAGGCCTGCATCGCTGGGGGCGACGCCGTGCAGGTAGGCGAAATGCGCGTCGGCAATAAAGCGGTCTTCGCCGATATCCCAGTCCCAGGTGCCTACGGCGTCAGTGGCCGCCAAGGCGAGTTGCAGGCGTTGTTCAGTGTTGTGCTGGGCCCGGCGGCGTTCGTTGGTTTCGATGGCGGTGACCAGGATGCCAGCCACCTTGGCGCTTTCATCGCGGACCGGGCTGTAGGTCAGGTCCAGCCAGATCTCGGTGTCGCGATTATTGCGTTGCAGCACGAAGCGCTGCTCGCTGAACGTGCGCACCTCGCCGCTGAGCACTGCGTCGTAGACCGGCGCGGCAAAGCTTTCCAGCTCCGGCCAGGTCTGGTGCGCGGGCTTGCCCATGGCTTCGGGGTGTTTGTTACCCGCCAGCAGCGCGAAGCCGTCGTTATAGAGTTGCGTGAGTTGGCTGCCCCACAGCAGCAGCATCGGCATCGGCGAGTGCACGACGATATCCACGGCAGTGCGCAGGCTTTGTGGCCAATCATTGGCCTCACCGAGGGGGCTTTGCGCCCAGTCCAGCCGCGCAATTAAAGCGGCGGCTTCGCTACCGGTGGATGTTCCCTTCATGATGTAAAAGCCCTGAGCGTAACGCTTTGAAAGATGACAACACCCATTATCCCGTGACTTGGGAATGAGTGACTACCCCCGAAAAATAGCATGCATTCGGGGTTTGTCTTCAAAACCGTGCGCCAAGGCTGAAACCTTTCATCCTTCAGCCAGTTCAGGGCGATCGCGAAACTGCTCCAGCGCCTGCGGGTTCGCCAGGGCGTCGGTATTCTTCACGGGCTCGCCGTGCACCACATTGCGCACCGCCAATTCGACGATCTTTCCGCTGATGGTGCGGGGGATATCGGTGACAGCGAGGATCTTCGCCGGTACATGGCGGGGTGTGGTGTTGGCGCGGATGACCTGGCGAATGTGTTGCTCCAGGGCTGCGTTCAGTTCGACACCGTCGTTGAGGCGCACGAACAGCACCACACGAACGTCGTCCTGCCAGCGTTGACCAATCGCCAGGCTTTCCAGCACCTGTGGGACTTTTTCCACCTGGCGGTAAATCTCTGCCGTGCCGATGCGTACGCCGCCCGGGTTGAGCACGGCGTCGGAACGCCCGTGAATCAGCAGGCTGCCATTGGGCCGCTGTTCGGCGTAGTCACCCTGGGCCCATACGCCGGGGAACTGGCTGAAATACGAGGCGCGCAGTTTCTGGCGCTCCGGGTCGTTCCACAGGCCGATCGGCATGGCCGGGAAATGCCGGGTGCACACCAGTTCGCCTTTTTCGCCGATCAGTGGCTGGCCCTGGTCATTCCACACCTCAATGGCCATTGCCAGGCTCTTGCACTGCATTTCGCCGCGCCGCACCGGCAACACTGGGTTGCCGATCACAAAGCAGGAGACGATATCGGTGCCGCCGGACATGGAGGACAGGCACAACTCGCCCTTGATCTCGCGATACACGTAGTCGTAGCTCTGCGGCGACAACGGTGAACCCGTTGAAATCAGGCCTTTGAGGCTGCCCAGGTCGTGGGTCAGGCGCGGTTGCAGGCCGGACTTTTCCAGCGTGGCGAGAAACTTGGGGCTGGTGCCGAACACGCTGATCTTTTCCGCGTCGATCAGGTCGATCAGCCGCTCGGGGCCTGGATGAAAAGGCGAACCGTCATACAGCACCGCCGTAGCGCCGATGGCCAGCACCGACACCAGCCAGTTCCACATCATCCAGCCGCAGGTGGTGTAGTAGAACAGGCAGTCCTCGCGCGACAGGTCGGCGTGCAGGCCGTGTTCCTTGAGGTGGGTGAGCAGCACGCCGCCGGTCCCATGGATGATGCATTTAGGGATGCCGGTGGTGCCGCTGGAATAGAGGATGTACAGCGGATGATCGAACGGCACGGCGACGAATTCCGGCTCGCCACCGGCTTGGTAGAAGTCCTGCCACAGGGTGATGCTGGCGTGGGTGCGGTAGTCCTCGACTCGCGCCTGGGGCCGTGCATAAGGCACGATGATCAACTGTTCCAGGGACGGCAGGCGCTCGAGGATTTCATTGAGCTTGGCGGTCTGGTCGATGTCCTTACCGGCATAGCGGTAACCGGCGCAGGTGATCAGCACTTTGGGTTCGATCTGGCCGAAACGGTCGATGACGCCCTGGGTGCCAAAGTCGGGCGATGAGCACGACCAGATCGCGCCCAGGCTGGTGGTCGCGAGCATGCCCACCAGGGTTTGCCAAGTGTTGGGCATGCACGCGGCAACCCGGTCGCCCTGGGTGACGCCGGCAGCGCGCAGGCTTTTTTGCAGGCCGGCCACGTGGGCG
The DNA here is from genome assembly GCF_054685145.1 of Pseudomonas sp. H1_A03. NCBI lineage: Bacteria > Pseudomonadati > Pseudomonadota > Gammaproteobacteria > Pseudomonadales > Pseudomonadaceae > Pseudomonas > Pseudomonas sp. H1_A03. The sequence continues at coordinate 4,788,898 of NZ_CP162829.1, read as the reverse complement.
GCCAGTTCGGCGTAGGTCAATTGCTCGCGTTGGCCGTCTTCGCCGATGGCGACCACCGCCGGGTGATCGTCGCGGCGGCGCAGCAGGTGCTCGGCAAAATTCAGGGTGGCGCCGGGAAACCAGTGGGCGCTGGGCATCTCGGTGTCTTCGATCAGCACCGCCGTGGGCGGGCTGCGAAATTGCACGTCGAAGAACGCCACGATCGCCCGCCAGAAATCCGGGCGCTGGTCGATGCTCCACTGGTGCAACGCCGGGTAGTCGCTGAGCTCCACGCTGTAGTGTTCGTTGATGTAGCGGCGGAACTGGTCCATGCGCGTGTTGGCGATGCGTGCCGGGGAGGGTTGCCAGAGGATGTCGGACATACGCAAGTCTCTTATTCTTCTACAAATCTATCCAACAAAATCGACCCAATGTGGGAGTGGGCTTGCTCGCGAATGCGGTGTGTCAGCCAGAAATTTGTTACTGACCCACCGCATTCGCGAGCAAGCCCGCTCCCACATTTAGATCTCCTGTGTGTGCACGATGGGGGTCTACTGTGCCAGCCAACCGCCGTCGATATTCCACGCTGCACCGCGCACCTGGCTACCCGCCTCGCTGCACAAAAACAGCACCAACTCACCCAGCTGCGGCGGCGTGACAAACTCCAGTGACGGTTGCTTCTCCGCCAACAAATCATGCTGCGCCTGCTGCGGGTCGATGCCATTGGCGGCGCGATCATCAATCTGCTTCTGCACCAGCGGCGTCAGCACCCAGCCTGGGCAGATGGCGTTGCACGTGACGTTACTGGTCGCGGTCTCCAGGCCGACCACTTTGGTCAGCCCGATCACGCCATGTTTGGCCGCTACATACGCCGCCTTGCCCACCGAACCGACTTGCCCATGCACCGACGCGATATTGACAATGCGCCCCCAGCCCTTGGCTTTCATGCCTGGCAAGCTCAAGCGCGTGCTGTGGAACACCGAGGACAGGTTGATCGCGATGATCGAGTCCCAGCGCTCAGCCGGGAAGTCTTCCACCGCCGCGACGTGCTGGATGCCGGCGTTATTCACTAGGATATCCACGCCGCCGAATTCACGCTCGGCGTAGGCGATCATGTCGGCGATCTGCGCCGGGTCGCTGACGTCCGCCGGGTGATGGCCGACCTTGCCGCCAAACGCTTGCACTTGCGCGATCACCGCGCTGGCGTCGCCAAAGCCGTTGAGGATCAAATTGGCCCCGGCCTTTGCCAGGCTCAACGCGATACCCAGACCGATGCCGCTGGTGGAGCCGGTGACCAGGGCGGTCTTGCCGTTCAATGTCGTCATGAAAACCTCACACAATGCCGGTGGCGTAGAAAGTACCGATCACCACGAACACCGCGAGGGTCTTGATGATCGTGATGCCGAAAATGTCCTTGTAGGCTTCGCGGTGGGTCAGGCCAGTCACCGCCAACAGCGTGATCACCGCGCCGTTGTGGGGCAGGGTGTCCATGCCGCCGCTGGCCATGGCAGCCACCCGGTGCAGCACTTCAAGGGGGATATTGGCCGCATGGGCCGCCGAAATAAAGCTCTCGGACATTGCCGCCAAGGCAATGCTCATGCCGCCCGACGCGGAGCCGGTGATACCGGCCAGCAGGGTCACGGTAATTGCTTCGTTGACCAGCGGGTTGGGAATGCCTTTGAGCCAGTCTGCCAGTACCAAAAAGCCTGGCAACGAGGCAATCACTGCGCCAAAACCGTATTCCGAGGCGGTGTTCATCGCCGCCAGCAGCGCACCGCTGACCGCACTTTTACTGCCTTCGGCGAGCTTGCTTTTGATCGCCTTCCAGCCAAACACTAGCACCATGATGATGCCCACCAGCAACGCCGCCTGCACCGCCCAGATTGCGGTCAGCTTGGCGATGTCGGTGGTCACCGGCGCGCTCATGCCCGGCAGGCTGAGGCTGTGGGTCTTGCCGTACCACTGCGGGATCCAGTGGGTGAACAACAGGTTCATCACCCCCACCAGAATCAGCGGCGACAGCGCGATCCATGGGTTGGGCAGGGTCAGGTTTTCAGCGGTTTCGGGCTCGTTGCGCAGCTCGGTGCCATAGCCTTCGCCCGCGCGCTGGGCTTTGTTGCGCTGACGCGCCAGGTAGAGCATGCCGGCGCAGAACACGAAGATTGTGCCGATCAACCCCAGCCACGGCGCGGCCCAGGCTGTGGTGTTGAAGAAAGTACTGGGGATGATGTTCTGGATCTGCGGCGTGCCGGGCAGGGCGTCCATGGTGAACGAAAACTCACCGAGGGCGATGGTTGCCGGGATCAGCCGCTTGGGAATATTGCTCTGGCGAAACATCTCCGCCGCAAACGGGTACACCGCAAACACCACCACGAACAGCGACACGCCGCCATAGGTGAGCAGGGCGCAGACCAATACGATCACCAGCATCGCCTGGCGCGTGCCGAGCAAACGGATCGCGGCGGTGACAATAGAGCGCGAGAAGCCCGACAACTCGATCAGCTTGCCAAACACCGCACCGAGCAGGAACACCGGGAAATACAGTTTGATAAAGCCGACCATTTTCTCCATGAACACCCCGGTAAAGGCAGGGGCGACGGCGGACGGGTCGGTGAGCAGGACAGCGCCGAGCGCGGCGATGGGGGCGAACAGGATAACGCTATAGCCACGGTAGGCAGCCAGCATCAGCAGCGCCAGGGCTGCCAGGGCAATGATCACACTCATGGTGTGTCTCCATCGGATTGTTATTTTTGTGGGGTGAGGCTTTGGAGGAGGGCTATAGCGAGATGTGTGCCAAGATTTTAACTGATTGAAATATATAGATAATTCATGTTTTTTTGATGGCGATCTTGAACTGAGTCTCTATTTTGAGACAGATGAAGATCCAATGTGGGAGCGGGCTTGCTCGCGAATGCGGTGTGTCAGTCAAAGGATTCTTTACTGGTACACCGCATTCGCGAGCAAGCCCGCTCCCACAGTGTAATGTCTTTATATGTAGATCGGTGTCTCTTTATTGAGACTCGTTGATCCCCAACGCCACCATTTTCTTATACAACGTCGACCGCCCAAGCCCCAGCCGCTTCGCCGCCTCCACCACATTCCCCTCACACGCCTCCAACGCCGCCCCAATCACCTGCCGATCAAACCGCCCCCGCGCCACACTGAAACTCTCCCCCTCGACCGGCACCACCGCACTGCCACGCTGCACCGGGGTGAACGTACCAATCGCCGCACGAATTTCCCGGGCATCCAACACCAAGTCATCACTCAACAACGCCGCGCGCTCCAGCACGTTACGCAGCTCACGGATATTCCCCGGCCACGCATGCTGCGCCAACAACGCTAACGCTTCATGATCCAGTTCATGCTGGCTGCGCAGTTCCTCAAGGATCGCCTCACTCAACGCCGGGATATCCTCCAACCGCTCACGCAACGGCGGCACCTGGATTGGGAGCACATTCAGCCGGTAATACAGGTCCGCACGAAACTCACCGCGCTTGATTGCCGCTTCCAGGTCCATCGACGTGGCGGCTATTACCCGCACATCGCTGTGCAGCATCTCGTTGGAGCCTACTGGCTCAAATTCTTTTTCCTGCAATACCCGCAGCAATTTGCTTTGCAGCGGCAGGGGCATGTCCCCGATCTCGTCGAGGAACAGCGTGCCGCCTTGGGCGATCTGGAATTTACCGGGACGGCCCTTGCGGTCAGCACCGGTAAACGCGCCCGGTGCGGTGCCGAAGAACTCGGCTTCCAACAGGTCTGCGGGAATCGCCGCGCTGTTGACGCTGACAAAGGCCTTGTGCGCCCGCGTGGAGGCGCCGTGAATCGCCTGGGCGAGCAACTCCTTACCCGTGCCGGTTTCCCCCAGTAACAATACCGGCGATTCGGCACTCGCACTGCGCCGCGCCCGGCGTTTCACTTCAAGGCTGGCGGCGCTGGTGCCGATGAAGTGCGCGAAGTTGTATTTGCTCTGGCGCGAACGCAGCAATGAGCGGGTGGAGGCCAGCTCCTGTTGCATGCTCAGGTAACGTTCGATCAATGGCGACAGGTTGCGCAGCTCATCAAACAAGGCAAAACCAATCGCCCCGATCACCGCGCCTGCGTCGTTGTGGATCGGCAGGCGCATCACCACCAGCGGGCCTTTGGGCGTGTCCTGGATATCCAGCAGGATCGGCTGATCATTGCGCACCACCTGGCGCAGCAGGCTGTTGGAAATCACCTGTTCGCAGGGCTGGCCGATGGCTTCATCGGCGCTTTTCAGGCCGAAACGCTTGGCGTAACGCTCGTTCATCCAGACAATATTGGCGTCGCGGTCGACAATCACCGTGCCCTCGCTGGACTGCTCGATAATCTCGAACAGCGACTGGATGGCCAGGCCGCGAACCTGTTGGTAATCCTTGAGGTTATCGGTGATGTTCATGCTCATGCCACCCACACAAAATATAGATAGGATCGCGGTCCTGTGGGAGCTGGCTTGCCTGCGATGGCGCCCTTCAGATCGCTATCGCAGGCAGCCAGCGCCTACAGGGGAATGTGCGCCGCGGCTAAAAGCTCTTTGGTATAGGCATGCTGCGGCGAATCAAACACCTGGTGGCTCGCGCCGGCCTCCACCACCTTGCCGTCCTTGATCACGATCATGTCGTGGGCCATGGCGCGCACCACCGCCAGGTCATGGCTGATAAACAGGTAAGTCAGGCCGTATTTCTCTTGCAGTTCACGCAGCAGTGCCACCACTTGTTTCTGCACCGTACGATCGAGGGCCGAGGTGGGTTCGTCCAGCAGCATCAGCGCCGGCTTGAGCACCAGGGCGCGGGCGATGGCGATACGTTGGCGCTGACCGCCAGAAAACTCATGCGGATAACGGTGCCGGCTGGCAGGGTCAAGGCCCACGTCCTTGAGCACCTGAACCACCTGTGCATCGCGATCGGCCAGGCTGCACGGTGCGTGCACTTCCAGGCCTTCGCTGATGATCTGCTCCACGGTCATGCGCGGGCTGAGGCTGCCGTAAGGGTCCTGGAACACCACCTGCATCTGCTTGCGCCATGGGCGCATTTGCTGGTTATTCAGCGGGTCGAGGGCTGCACCCTGGAAGCGGATGCTGCCGCTGGAGTCGAGCAAACGCAGGATCGCCTGGCCCAAGGTGGATTTACCCGAGCCAGACTCGCCGACGATCCCCAGGGTCTTGCCGCGCTGCACGCTGAGGCTGATGCCATCCACCGCACGCAGATAGGTTTTGCGCCGAAACAGGCCGCTGCTCAGCGGGAATTGCACGCTCAGGTCGTCGACCTGCAACACCGTCTCGCGCTCATCGCTGCACAGCGCATCACCGGCCGGTTCAGCATCCAGCAGCAGGCGGCTGTAAGGGTGCTGAGGCGAATTGAACAGGGTCTGGCAGTCGGCCTGTTCGACAATCTCCCCGGCGCGCATTACGCACACGCGTTGGGCAATGCTGCGCACCAGGTTGAGGTCATGGCTGATCAGCAGCAGCGACATGCCCAGGCGTTGCTGTAAGGACTTGAGCAGCAGCAGGATCTTGCGCTGCACGGTCACGTCCAGGGCGGTGGTGGGTTCGTCGGCGATCAGCAACTCCGGCTCGCAGGCCAGGGCCATGGCGATCATCACCCGCTGGCGTTGGCCACCGGAGAGCTGGTGCGGGTAGGCCTTAAGCCGCTCCTGGGGTTTCTGGATACCCACCAGCTCCAGCAATTCGAGGATGCGCGCCTGCGCCGCCTTGCCGCCCAGGCCCTTGTGCAGCAGCAGGGTTTCGCCGATCTGCTTTTCGATGCTGTGCAGTGGATTGAGGGAGGTCATCGGCTCCTGGAAGATCATCGCAATGCGGTTGCCGCGCAGCTTTTGCAGGGTAGCCGCTGAGGCACCGATCAATTCCTGGCCTCGATACTTCACCGAACCTGTGGTTTGCGTACCGGCTTCGGGCAGCAATTGCAGGATCGAATGGGCCGTCACCGACTTGCCCGAGCCCGACTCGCCGACCAGCGCCAGGCATTCGCCGGGGCGCACATCCAGGCTCAGGTTGCGCACCACGGTCTGGCCAGTGAACGCGACGCTGAGGTCGCGGATTTCGATCAAGTTCATACGGGAGCACTCATGAACGGGGGTCGAAGGCATCACGCAATGCCTCGCCGATAAATACCAGCAGCGACAGGATCAGCGCCAAGGTGAAAAACGCCGTCAGGCCCAGCCACGGCGCTTGCAGGTTCTGTTTACCCTGGGCGATCAGTTCGCCCAGCGAGGCGCTGCCTGCCGGCATGCCAAAGCCCAGGAAGTCCAGGGCGCTCAAGGTCGAAATCGCCCCCGTCAAGATAAACGGCAGGTAGCTCAACGTCGCGGTCATCGCGTTGGGCAGGATATGCCGGCGAATGATCTTGCCGTCACCCAACCCCAACGCTCGGGCGGCCTTGACGTATTCCAGGTTGCGCCCGCGCAGGAACTCGGCGCGCACCACATCCACCAGGGCCAGCCAGGAAAACAGCGCCATGATCCCCAGCAGCCACCAGAAATTCGGCTCGACAAAGCCGGACAGGATGATCAGCAGGTACAGCACCGGCAGCCCCGACCACACCTCCAGAACGCGCTGGCCAATCAAATCCACCCAGCCACCGTAGTAGCCCTGCAAGGCACCCGCGGCAATGCCGATGGCGGCGCTGATCGCCGTGAGCGCCAAGGCAAACAGGATCGACACCCGTGCGCCAAAGATCACCCGCGCCAACACATCCCGCGACTGGTCATCGGTGCCCAGCCAGTTCACCGTTGAAGGTGGGCTGGGGGCAGGGCGGGTCAGTTCGTAGTTGGGCGTGTCATCGCTGAACGGGATCGGCGGGAACAGCATCCAGCCGCCGTCTTGTTTGATCAGCTTTTGCACGTAATCGCTGCGATAGTCGGCCTGGAACGGCAGCTGGCCGCCGAATTGCTGCTCGGTGTAACGCTTGAATACCGGGAAATACAGCTCGTTCTTGAAGCTCAGCACCAAAGGCTTGTCATTGGCGATCAACTCGCCGCCGAGGGTCAGGATAAACAGGCCGATAAACAGCCACAGCGACCACCAGCCGCGACGGTTCTTCTTGAACCGCTCGAAACGCCGACGGGCAACGGGAGACAAATTAAGCATCAGGCGTTCCTCGCGGCGAAGTCGATACGCGGGTCCACCAAGGTGTAGCAGAGGTCACCGATCAGTTTTATCAAGAGGCCGAACAACGTGAAGATAAACAACGAGCCGAATACCACCGGATAGTCCCGCGATACGGCGGCTTCGTAGCTCATGCGGCCCAGGCCGTCGAGGGAGAAGATCACTTCGATCAGCAAGGAACCGGCGAAGAACACACTGATAAACGCCTGGGGAATGCCCGAGATCACCAGCAACATGGCGTTGCGGAATACATGACCGTACAGCACGCGTCTTTCGCTCAAACCTTTGGCGCGTGCGGTAACCACGTACTGACGCGTGATTTCATTGAGGAACGAGTTTTTGGTGAGGATCGTCAGCGTGGCGAAACCGCCAATCACCAACGACGTTACCGGCAATACCAGGTGCCAGAAATAGTCGGCGATCTTGCCCACGGTGCTCAGTGCTTCGAAGTTTTCCGAGACCAGCCCGCGCACCGGGAACCAGTTCAGCGAGGTGCCGCCGGCAAAAACCACGATCAGGAACATCGCAAACAAGAACGCTGGCATGGCATAGCCGATGACGATCGCGGTGCTGCTCCACACATCGAAGCTGCTGCCATGGCGCACGGCCTTGCGAATGCCCAGGGGGATCGACACGAGGTAGGTGATCAGCGTCGCCCATAAACCAAGGGAAATGGTCACGGGCATTTTTTCCAGGATCAGGTCGATCACCGTCTTGCCGCGAAAGAAGCTGTTACCAAAATCCAACTGGGCATAGCTCTTGAGCATCAGCCACAGGCGTTCCGGCGCGGGCTTGTCGAAACCGTATTGTTTTTCGATGTCCTTGATCAACTTAGGGTCCAGGCCACGACTGGCGCGGGAACCGCTGCTGATGCCTTCGCCGGATGACCCGCCGACGCTACCGCCGCCGATGCCTTGCAGGTTGGCGATGGCTTGCTCAACCGGACCGCCGGGGGCGGCCTGTACGATCACGAAATTCACCAGCAGGATGATCACCAGCGTCGGGATGATCAGCAACAAGCGCCGCACGATATAGGCAAACATCAGCGCGCACCTCCGCGTTTTTTCAACTCGGCTGTCATTTGTTCATTCGTCAGTGGCGTGGGGCTGATTTCCCACCAGGTTTCCAGGGCTTCGTCGTTCTTCGCCTCGATGGCCGGGCGACCGAAGCGGTTCCACCACGCGGCCGAAGTGCCCGGTGGGTAGTAGTTGGGGATCCACAGGTAATTCCATTGCAGTACCCGGTCCAGCGCGTGGGCGTAGGTGAGCATCTGCGCCTGGGTGTCGGCCTTGACCAGGCCCTTGATCAAGGTGTCGACGGCCGGGTCCTTGAGCACCATGTAGTTATTGGCGCCGGGGTCATAGGCCGCCGCCGAGCCGAAGTAGTTGTACAGCTCCATGCCTGGCGACGTGGTAACCGGGAAGCCGATTACGATCATGTCGTAATCTCGCGTCATGATTCGGTTTACATACTGCGAGGAGTCGATACGGCGGATATTCAAGGTGATGCCGATCTGGGCCAGGTTGCGTTTGTACGGCAGCAGCAGACGCTCGAGGCCGTTCTGCGTATTGAGGAAGGTGAACTCCAGCGGCTCGCCCTCGGCGTTCACCAGTTTATCGCCTTCAGGTTTCCAGCCGGCTTCTTCCAGCAAGGCCAGGGCTTGCAACTGCTTGTCGCGGATCATGCCGCTGCCATCGGTCACCGGTGCCTTGAAGACCTGGGTGAAGACCTCGTCGGGAATCTGGCCGCGCAAGGGCTCAAGAATCGCCAGCTCTTCTTTGCTGGGTAACTGACTGGCAGCCAGCGGGCTATTAGAGAAGAAGCTCTGCTGGCGGATGTACATGTTGCGCATCATCTGCCGATTGGCCCATTCGAAGTCCCACAGCATCGCGAGCGCCTGGCGCACGCGGCGGTCCTTGAACATCGGCTTTTGCACGTTGAACACATAACCCTGGGCCGCTTGCGGCATCTGCTTGGCCAAATGAGCGCGTTGCAGGCGGCCATCATCGAGGGCCGGGCCGTTGTAGCCGATGGAATAACCGGTGGCGGAAAATTCGCGGTTGAAATCGTAGGCGCCGCCGCGCAAGACCTGGCGGGCCACTTCGGTGTCACCGAAATATTCCAGGCTCAAGTGATCGAAGTTGTACAGGCCGCGGCTGACAGGCAAGTCCTTGCCCCACCAATTCGGGTCGCGGGTAAAGGTGATGGTGCTGCCGGAGTCGATCTTGGTGATCGTGTACGGACCGCTGCCCAGTGGGGCCTCGTAACCGCCACCATTGGCGAAATCACGGGTTTTCCACCAGTGCTCGGGGAAGACGGGCAGGGTGGCAATGTCCAGGGGCAGGGTGCGGTTTTCATTGCTGGAGAAGTCAAAACGCACCTGGCGCTCGCCTTCGACTTCGACGTGCTTGACGTCGGCGAACAGCGTGCGAAAACGCAGGCTGCCCTGGGTCATCAACAGGTCGAAGCTGTAGCGCACGTCTTCGGCGGTGATCGGCTTGCCGTCGGCAAAACGTGCCTTGGGGTTGAGGAAAAAGCGCAGCGACAGGCCGTCCTCGGCGCGTTCCATTTTTTCGGCGACCAGGCCGTAGACCGTATAGGGCTCATCCAGGGAGCGCTGGGCGAGGGGCGCGTATAGCCAGCCGTCGACCTGGGAAACGCCGATGCCCTTGTCGATATACGGCAGCACATGGTCGAAACGCCCGATCTCAATGGCCGAGCGGCGCAGGCTGCCGCCCTTGGGGGCATTCGGGTTGGCGTAGTCGAAATGGCTAAAGCCGGCGGGGTACTTGGCCGGTTCGCCGTATACCGTCAGGTAAGGTTGGGGCGCCGCAATCACGGCGGTGCTGGCCAGCAGCAGGGCCAGGGTCGAGCTAAACAGGTAGGAAAAAGCCAATCGCATTGTCAGCCTTGAACGCCGTGTGAAGTAGAAAAGGGATTTGTACGCTAACGGCATCAGCGTCGCCAGTCATCACATGCACAACGGCCCACCAAAAGGCGGGCCGTTGTTTATAGCATCAGCGCAGACTGGATCAGTCCTGGCGGCTGGTGACTTCCAGCAGGTGGTAGCCGAACTGGGTTTTCACCGGGCCTTGCACGGTGTTGACCGGGGCGCTGAATACGACAGTGTCGAACTCTTTTACCATCTGGCCTGGACCGAACGAACCCAGGTTGCCGCCGTCGCGGCTGGACGGGCAGCTGGAGTTGGCTTTGGCGATTTCTGCGAAATCGGCGCCGCCTTCGATTTGGGCCTTGAGTTCGTTGCACTTGTCTTCAGTGGAAACGAGGATGTGACGGGCGGTGGCTTTGGCCATGGGAAGTAACTCCTTGAGTAAAAAGGGTGAGCCTACCGGATTCAGTCGGTTATTTCCTGGCAAAGTTCCACTGGATTTTGGGTACTGCACTAAACCTGAGCAGGCATCTATCCATCGTTAAGCTGCTTCGGCGTAGCGTTCATACCCGTTCAAAGCAAGACGATATAGTCGTTTTGCTGGAGGATGGGCCGGTGCGGGCCTTGCACTAAATGCACATAACGGCCGTCCACCAGATCGATGGGGAGGCAGTCGTCTATGTCCATCACGGCGTCAGTATGGGCCTGGGACCAGTGGCGCAGCATCTGTTGCTTGCCTTTGCTCATCGCTTCCTGCTTGTTGCGTGCGACCACCAGCAGATAGTGGTGGGCCTCGCCAAAGCTATTGGCTTCATAACCGCCCAGGTTGATGAAATACAGGTGATGCGCGCCGGCAGACGGTGCCAAGTGGCTTATCTCGACTTTCCAGCCGTCGACGCCGTCCACTGCCATCCACGAATCGATATGCACGCCCTTGGGGCTGCCGAACCAGTCAGCGCGTAATTGCGGGTAGGCCGCTTCCAGCGTGTCCGCCACAGCGAATACCACATCGTGCACTTCAATCTTTGCGCGTGGGTGCTTACCCCCGAGCATGACGACAAACAGCATTGCAGGTTCTTCCTGGCGACTTGGCAAAGGCTAACCATACTTCGATTGAACCCTTTTGTCCGGTCAATGCCACACTGTTAATCCGCGAACTTATCAGGAGGTTGTCATGCGTACCATTGATCTGGCGGGCGTTCCCGTCCCTGTCATCGGCCAGGGAACCTGGCGCATGGGCGAAAACCCCGACCAGCACCGCGCCGAAGTCGCGGCGTTGCAACTGGGCATTGATGAGGGCATGACCCTGATCGATACCGCTGAAATGTATGGCGAGGGTGGTGCTGAAACAGTCGTCGGCGAAGCCATTCGCGGTCGGCGTGACCAGGTGTTCCTGGTGAGCAAGGTCTACCCGCACAACGCCAGTCACAAAGGCGTTCCCCGTGCCTGTGAAGCCAGCCTCCAACGCCTGGGCACGCACTACATTGATCTATATCTGTTGCACTGGCGCGGCCAATATCCTCTTGAAGAAACCGTCGACGCCTTTGAGCGCTTGCGCGAAGCCGGCAAGATTGGCCGCTGGGGCGTCTCCAATTTCGACGTGGCCGACCTGCAGGAGCTCGCATCTCCAGCCTGCGCCACCAACCAAGTGCTCTACAACATCGAGGAGCGTGGTATCGAATTCGACCTGCTGCCCTGGTGGCAACAGCATCACTTGCCCTTGATGGCGTACTGCCCGATCGCCCAGGGTGGCGAGCTGTTGGCCAGCCCGACCCTCAAGCAGATAGCGCGGCGCCACGAGGTTACGCCCGCCCAGGTTTCCCTGGCCTGGGTGTTGCGCCAGGACGGTGTTATCGCGATACCCAAGGCCGTCACCCCCGAGCACGTGCGACTCAACGCAGCGGCCGCCAAGCTGGTACTGGATGAGCACGACTTGGACGCTATCGATCGCGTGTTTGGCGCGCCCAAGCGCAAGCACCCGTTGGCGATGGTTTAGCCAACTGGCAGGAACGGCGTCTTCCTTGGCGCCGTTCCTGTATCAATTCTCCCTAGCCCGCAACCGGGCTGCGCCAGTCATCAGACCCCGATGTCCCGGACACTTCATGGGTCCACACGATCTTGCGATACGTGAAGTACACATCTTCCAGGTGCGTGAAATGGGCGTTGTCCGGGTCCTGGCAATTGGGCATGCGTGACTGGATGTCAACGATGGTCGCCCCCTCCAACTCAATGGTGAAGTAGTGTTCCTGGGTGCCGGCCGACGAGGTGCGCAACCATTCCAGCCGACACTTGACCTCTTCGCCGCTGGTCAATGCGCTGAACAGCAATGGCGAAGACTTATCGAAGACCTTGCTGATCATCAAGGGCTTATGGACCCTCTGGCCCGTTGGCTGGCCCGACTGCGGATCGCGGGGAATGATCACCTGATGAGCAAAGGCCTGGACCAGGATCTGGTCCTCATGGCCTTCCTGATAAATGTTACCTACCGAGTCCTGGGTAAACGTGCCTGCCGTAATCAAACCTTGTTTGACACCGGTGATGGAGAGATACGCGGGTGTTGGCATGACGGGTTTCCTTGCCTGATTAATGAGGTAGTCCCAACCGATAAATGTGCCGGCTGGGCAAATACCTATAACAAGAAGCGTGCCTGAAAGTACGTCGCCCAATAAAATTAGGGGGGCAGCGTTATATGTGCATGGAATTTCTATGAGATAGGCGAGTTTTAATTGCTTTGGACGGTATTTGATTGCGCAGCGGTGCGCATTTAGTTGCTCAGATAGATCGCTTGGTAAAACTTACAGTTTTCGAAGAGGTCGAGCATCTACAGTTGTTTAAGTGCGCAAAAAGCTGCGCATTCGTCGATTTAGGATTTTTGTAGGAAAAGGATTAAGTGTAATTCCGTCGCTTGCTGAATGTTATAGGCGTGGCTAAGGTTTGGGAGCTTTGCAGGGGTTTCTGCAAAGTACAGATGGCTTTCTGATGTGCAGTTTTAAATGTGATTAGTTGGCCTTTTTGTCTCGGTTAGTTGCGCGCGGTGCCAAATGTCTTATTCGGACGAGCTTTGTGATTATTGGCTTGAAGTTGCACGTTCGCCGTGTACGCAAACACGTTTTGCGGGCAGCGATATGCGCTTTTCAAGTGAGTATGAAGTCTTGGAATCAGAGCTGGCCAAGGTGCAGTCGATTCATGGCAACGGCCAGCCCGATTGGCATAAGGTCCTGGAAACCAGCGAGATCCTGTTACGCCAGCAGTCCAAGGATCTGAAGGTGGCCGTCTGGCTGACCTGGGCGCTGCACCAGCGTGAATCCTTCCCAGGCTTACTGGCCGGGCTCGGGTTGCTGCGTTATCTCTGCGAGCATCATTGGTCGGCGGTCTACCCTGAAAAACCGCGCACCCGTGGCGCGGCATTCGGATGGTTGGTGTTGCGCCTTGAGCCCCTGTTTATGCAGGGCCCGCCGCTGCAGAACCAGCAGCCTCTATTCCGTGCCGTGCTTGAGCACCTGATATGCCTCGATGAGCTGTGGACCAAGCACTTGGGCGATGACGCGCCGTTGCTGCTGCCGATACGCAGGCAATTGGCCCAGCGATTGGAGCGGGCTGCGCAGGGCGACGCCCCGGCGGTGGGGTTGAATGGCGTCATTGCGCAGGTCAAGCAGGCGACCAGCCAATTGCTCAAACCCGAAGGGGTGGTGGACAACGAAAAAGACGCCAGCAAGTTGCTGCGTACGTTGCAGGAACAAGCCCGTTCCCTGTGTGCCTGGTGGTTGCGCCAGAACGCTACTGACCTGCGCGCGCTGCGCCTGAATCGAACATTGACATGGCTGGCACTCGCCAGCTACCCGGATGCCGATAATGAGCGGGTCACCGCCTTGCGCGGGCCAGCCCCCGACAAGCTCAAGCGTTATCACGAACGTTTTGCCCAAGGCCATCACGCCGACCTGGTGCTTGAACTCGACGCCAGTCTCTGCGGTGCGATGTTCTGGTTCGATGGGTTGCGCATGCTCTGGCAATGCCTGGAGGCCTTGCAGGCCGAACAGGCCATGACCGAGCTGGAAGTGACCTTCGCTCTGTTGTTGCAACGCTTGCCTGAGCTGCCGGCCTTTCGCTTTCACGACGGCGCCCCTTTTGCCGATGCCGTCACGCGCGACTGGATCACGCTGCAGGTTGCGCGTCATCTACAAATGCCCGAATCACCTGCAGCGGTGGTTGATGCTGAAGCCGAGCCCTGGGAGATCGCCTTGCAAGGCGTGGCGCCCCGGCTGCTAAAGGACGGGCTCAAGGCCGCCATCCATGAACTCAAGCAAGGCATGCACGCCGCTCGCAGTGATCGCGCGCGTTTTTATTGGCGGCTGGCCCAGGCGCGCCTGTGTGTACAGGCCGGCAAACATGAGCTGGCGAAGATCCAGCTCGAACACCTCGACCACGAATTGCAACGTACGGGCCTGGAACGCTGGGAGCCGGAGCTGGCCCTTCAAGTCACCCAGCTTTTGTATCGCTGCTGCGATCTGCTGCCACAAAACCACGCCGTGCGCGAACGCAAGGAAGACACCCACCGCAGGCTGTGCCTCTTCGATCTGGAAGCGGTACTTGAATAGGCTTTCGAGCCACTTAAAAAGGAGATACACCATGGCCAAAGAAGGTTCGGTAGCCCCCAAGGAACGTATCAATATCACGTTCAAACCCGCCATCGGCGGCGCGCAGGAAGACGTCGAACTGCCATTGAAATTGTTGGTGCTGGGCGATTTCACCCAGCGTGAGGATGTGCGCAAGCTCGAAGATCGCAAGCCTATCGCGATCGACAAGAACACCTTGGATGACGTGTTGGCCAAACAGGCGTTGAGCTTGACGCTCAACGTGCCCAACCGCCTGCAGGAGGAGGCAGACGTTGAGGAACTGGCCATTCAGGTCCGCATTAATTCCATGAAGGATTTCAATCCCGCGAACCTGGTTGAACAGGTTCCCGAGCTGCACAAGCTGATGGCGTTGCGCGAGGCACTTATGGCGCTGAAAGGACCATTGGGCAACACCCCGAGCTTTCGCAAGGCTATCGAACAGGCCCTGGCCGATGACGAGTCCCGCACCCGGGTATTGGCGGAGCTGGGGCTGGACACCCCCGACACCTGACATTTTTCAGTAAAAGGACACTGACCACATGACTACACAACAGCACCCGCTACCTGCACCAACCGCTGACCAGTACAGCATCCTCGACAACATAGTTGCGCAGACACTACTGAGTGCGGACGACGAGGCGTATGGCATTGCCAAACGTGGCGTCTCAGCGTTTATCGAAGAGTTGATCAAGCCGCAAAACCGTGGCGAGCCCGTCAAGAAACGCTTGGTCGACCGCATGATTGCCGAGATCGACACAAAGCTCAGCCTGCAAATGGACGAAATTTTGCACCACCCGGACTTCCAGGCGCTGGAAGCCTCCTGGAAGGGGCTGCAATTGCTGGTCGACCGCACCAACTTTCGCGAGAACATCAAGATCGAGCTGCTGAACGTCTCCCGTCAAGACCTGCTGGAAGACTTCGAAGACTCACCGGAAGTGACTCAGTCCGGGTTGTACAAACATATCTACAGTGCTGAATACGGTCAGTTTGGTGGCCAGCCTGTGGGTGCGATTATCGCCAACTACTTCCTGTCACCCAGCGCGCCCGATGTGAAGCTGATGCAGTACGCATCCAGTGTGGCTTGCATGGCCCATGCGCCTTTTATCGCTGCCGCCGGGCCGGCGTTCTTCGGATTGGAAAGTTTCACCGGTTTACCGGACCTCAAGGATCTGAAAGACCATTTCGAAGGCCCGCAATTTGCCAAATGGCAAAGCTTCCGCCAAAGCGAAGACGCGCGTTATGTCGGGTTGACGGTACCGCGATTCCTGCTTCGTACGCCCTACGATCCCCTTGAATGTCCAGTCAAGACCTTCGCCTACCATGAAAACGTGGTCAACAGCCATGAGCACTACCTGTGGGGCAATACTGCCTACGCCTTTGCCACGCGCCTGACTGACAGTTTCGCGCGGTTTCGCTGGTGCCCGAACATCATCGGCCCGCAAAGCGGTGGGGCAGTGGAAGACTTGCCTTTGCATCACTTCCACAGCATGGGCGAAATCGAAACCAAGATTCCGACTGAAGTACTGGTGTCCGACCGTCGTGAATACGAACTGGCGCAAGAGGGCTTCATTGCCTTGACAATGCGCAAGGGAAGCGACAATGCCGCGTTTTTCTCCGCCAGCTCGGTACAAAAGCCGAAATATTTTGGCCTCAGTCCCGAAGGCAAGGAAGCCGAGCTGAATTACCGCTTGGGTACCCAGTTGCCTTACATGATGGTGGTCAATCGCCTGGCCCACTACCTCAAGGTCCTTCAGCGCGAGCAACTGGGGGCGTGGAAGGAACGCACCGACCTTGAACTGGAACTCAATAAATGGATTCGCCAGTACGTGGCCGACCAGGAAAACCCCAGCGCCGAGGTGCGTGGGCGGCGCCCCTTGCGCGCAGCGCGCATTGTTGTCAGTGACGTCGACGGCGAGCCCGGCTGGTATCGCGTCAACCTGAGTGTACGGCCGCACTTCAAGTACATGGGGGCAGACTTCACGCTGTCCCTGGTTGGCAAGCTCGACAAAGAATGAGCAGAGGCCAGGGAATGCCCCACCACCAAAATCTTTTCGAGCGCCTCGCGGCTGCCCCCGCATGTGGAGTGACATCCGTCGCCATCCATCTCGGGAAAATGCTCAGTATCCGTGCAGGCAGCGTACAGACGCTGCCGGACTACGGTTTGCCCGACCTCAATGATATGAATCAGAGCCTGCATGAATCATTGAGTCAGTCGCGTCTGTTGATCGAGCGATTTATCCGAGCCTACGAGCCGCGCTTGAAGCATGTGCGGGTCACAACACTGCCACGGGATCATGACCCATTGGCCCTGGCGTTCGCTATCGAAGCCACGCTGATGGTCAAGGGCATCCGCCAGCCCGTGGTGTTCACCGCGCGGCTATGTGACACCGGTCGTGTAGAGGTCATGCCGGATGTCGTTTAACCGTTATTACCAAAGCGAGCTCAGTGCGTTGCGGCAGCTTGGACGGCGGTTCTCCGAACGCAATCCGGCGCTTGCTCCCTTTCTCGCGGAGTCAGGCCAGGACCCGGATGTAGAGCGCTTGCTGGAGGGCTTTGCGTTTCTTACGGGTCGCCTGCGGCAGAAACTGGATGACGAGCTTCCAGAGCTGACGCATTCGCTGATGCATTTGCTTTGGCCGAACTACATGCGACCGATGCCCGCCTTCAGCATCCTGCAGTTCGACCCCTTGAAACATTCCGGCCCTGGTGTGTGGGTCGCGCGGGATACACCGGTCGAAAGCGCCCCAGTCAACAACGAGCGATGCCGTTTTCGTACCTGTTACGCCACGCAGGTTCTACCGCTGCGACTGAGCGCGCTGGAGTACAGCTGCCAAGCAGCGTGTGCGATTTTGAGCCTACGCCTGGACGTCAGCGACGAAGGGAATTTCTGTGAATCGACCTTCGATCATTTGCGCCTGCATCTGACGGGAGATCGCTACATCAGCCAGGAGCTGTACCTGAGCCTGTTGCGTCATCTTGGCGGTATCGAGCTACTGCCTTTGGGCCGCGATGGCCAGCCGCTCGAGGGAGGTGATGGGCAGGCGATATCGCTGCGATTGAGCGCCGACCGGGTACAACCCGTGGGGTTCAGTGAGGAGCAGGCGTTGATTCCGTATCCGTCGAACACTTTTCGCGGGTATCGCCATCTGCAGGAGTACTTTGCCTTTCCCGACAAGTACCTGTTTGTCGATGTGGGTGGCCTGGAGGTACTGCGCAGTTTGCCCGGTGAATTACTGAAGCAAGTGTACGGGGTGGTGTTGCGCTTCGAATTGCGCAATCCATCGCGTGAGTCCCAGGTGCCTACCCTGGATAACGTGAAGCTGTACTGCACGCCCATCGTCAACTTGTTCACGCATGACGCCGTACCGATTCGCCTAGATGGCAAACAAGACGAATACCTGCTGATTCCCGGCGAGTATTCACGAGAGAACGCTGGCGTGTTTTCCGTAGACAGTGTCACCGGTTGGCAGCCTGGGGGGCTCGGATATCAGGCCTACGTACCCTTCGAATCCTTCGAGCATGATGGCGACACTGACCTTTCGCAAGGCGCACCGAGTTACAGCATTCGCCAACGGACGTCGGCGCAGCATGCGGGGCTCGATACCTGGCTTAGCTTTGGTAACGGCCTGGCAGTGGAGCCACAGACGCTGTCGATCGAATTGACCTGCACCAATCAAAACCTGCCTCGGCTGTTGCAGGTAGGCGATATCAATCAGCCTTGCGAGCAGACGCCTGAGGGGTTGTCGTTCCGCAATATCTGCGCACCGACAGCCAGTTTTTCTCCGCCCCTGGACCAGGATTTTCTGTGGCGGCTTATCAGCAACATGTCGCTCAACTACCTGTCATTGAGCGACATCAATGCCTTGAAGATGATCCTTCAAACCTACGACTTTCCTCGCTATCACGACCGGCAGGCACAGAAGGTCAGTGACAGAAGGTTGGGTGCGATGCGATCCGTCAGCCATACAGCTGTCGACCGATTGCAGCGTGGCTTGCCGTTTCGCGGCGTACGAATCGATCTGACCATCGACCCCCAAGGCTTTTTGGGGCAGGGCGAGGTATTCGTGTTCGCTTCGGTGCTCAACGAATTCTTCGCGCTCTACGCCAGCCTCAATGCCTATCACGAATTAAGAGTCATCAGCACACAAGGAGACGTGTACCTATGGTCACCAAGGATGGGGCTGCAGCCCCTGCTTTGACGCAACTGTCCCGGGTCATTCGCGAATATTCGCTGTTCCAGGCGGTTTTGCAGGTGATCGAGCGTCTGCGCGATGCTCATCCGTTATTGGACGACGACGCGCTGTATGACCTGTTGGACTTTCAGGCCAACCCAGGTCTTGGTTTTCCTGGTCACGATATTGACCAAGTGGAGTTTTTTATCGAGCACGAACAGTTACGTGCGCGTCTTCGCCTGAACGTGTTGGGCTTGTGCGGTGCGGGATCGCCATTGCCTGCGTTTTACGGCGAGCAGGCCTGTGCCGACGGAGTAGGGGGCGACACTACGCGAGACTTCCTGGACGTGTTTCACCACCGCTTGCAACGACTGATGCTGCCGATCTGGCGCAAATACCGTTATCGGGCGTGTTTCCAGGCGGGCGCGTGCGATGCCTTTTCCGAGCAGATGTTTGCGTTGATCGGGTTGAGAGGGCAGCAGATTCGCAATGCGGCGCAATTGGACTGCAAGCGACTGCTGCCCTACCTGGGGTTGCTTAGCCTGCGGGCACACTCGGCAGCCATGATCGAGACGGTGCTGCGCTACTACTTCAAGCACCGCCGCTTGTTCATCGAACAATGGGTCTTGCGCACGGTAGTGACGGCTGAGTCGCAGAAAAACCAGCTGGGTGTTGCGAACAGCGTGCTCGGTCATGACCAGGTGCTGGGAAGCCGTGTCGCCGACTGTAGTGGCAAGTTCAGGGTGCATCTGCAGGGCCTGGGCTGGCACCCATTCCATGGGTTTTTACCCACTGGCAAGGACTACCCGCTGCTGTGTGCGTTGGTGCGGCTGACGACGCGGGATCCTTTGGCGTATGACCTGCGCCTCGTACTGGCCAAGGAAGAAATCAGGCCGTTGCACATTGGCGAACACAACGTTTGTCGACTCGGCTGGACCAGTTGGCTGGCACATGAGTGCGCCGACGGTGTGGTTCTGGTGCCGAGCAACGCTCATTAGGGACGAATCATTATGATGAATGTGGATCTGCAACAACTTATCCAGACGTTGACTACCCGGACCCGCCGAGATTTGGAGCGCGCTGCTGAACGCTGCGTAATGCGCGGCGGCAGGGAAGTGCTGGTGGAAGACCTGCTGTTGACGCTGCTGGAGCATCACGACGGCCTTCTTGTACGGGCATTGGCGGATGCGGGCATCGAAGTTGGCGAGCTGCAAGCCACACTGCAGCCCAAGGGTGAGTCGAGTGCCTCGCGCAATCCAGTGTTTGCCCAGGCGCTTGTGCAGTGGCTCCAACAGGCCCTGATGGTTGCCCATCTCGAGCTGAGACAGAATGAGGTCGATCACGCCGCCCTGTTGCTGGCACTGTTGCGTCACCCGCTAAACCACGCAGGAAGTGGCTATCAGCGCTTACTAGGCCGGTTGGATGCGCAGCGTGTACATGGCTTCGTGTCGAGTCAGGCGCCTGAAATTCATCCTGCGCGGCAGGATGAATCATTGCTGGAACGCTTCACCCACGACCTGACACGCCAGGCCCATGAAGGGCGTATCGATCCGGTGTTGTGTCGCGATGCCGAGATCGGCCAGTTGATCGACATACTGATGCGCCGGCGCAAGAACAATCCAATACTTGTCGGCGAAGCCGGGGTAGGCAAGACGGCCGTTGTCGAAGGCCTCGCGCTGCGCGTTGCGAGCGCCCAGGTGCCGGAGCCTCTGCAGGATGTGAGGGTGTTGACTCTGGACATGGGCCTGCTGCAGGCCGGTGCAAGTATCAAGGGGGAGTTCGAACGGCGTCTCAAGGGCGTGATCGACGAGGTCAATTCCTCGGCAAAGCCCGTGATTCTGTTTATCGATGAGGCGCATACGTTGGTAGGCGCTGGTGCCCAGGCGGGTGCGTCGGATGCCGCCAATCTGCTCAAGCCGGCCCTTGCGCGTGGCGAGCTGCGTACCATCGCCGCCACTACTTGGTCGGAATACAAGAAATACTTCGAAAAAGATCCAGCATTGGCGCGGCGTTTCCAGCCTGTACGGGTTGGCGAACCCAGTGTCGAGCAGGCGATTTCGATCCTGCGCGGGCTGGTGTCGGTATATGAGCGCAGCCATGGTGTTTATGTGCGGGACGACGCGGTTGTGGCGGCGGCGAAAATGAGTGCCCGTTACCTGGCCGGGCGCCAGTTACCCGACAAAGCGGTAGATGTGCTGGACACCGCCTGCGCCCGCTTGAGGATCAGCCGGGAAACAGCGCCGCTCGCGTTGCAACGCCTGTACGCGGAGCAAGCAGAGGACGCGCGGCAGCTCCAGGCTTTGAGCCGAGACAGGGACGAAGGGCTTCCCGTCGATGAGCAAGTCTTGCGCGCGCTCAGCCTGCGCACGGAAGCCGTGGAGTGCGAGCGGCAGCATCTGGAACAACGTTGGCAGGAACAGCAAACACTGGCGCAGCAGGTGTGCCCGCGCCTGGTGGCTGAGGTCATCAGCGCCTGGACCGGTATCCCGGTTGAGCAACTGGCACTTGAGCACAGTGCGCGGGTCCTGGGCTTTGCCGATGCGCTGCGTTCGCGCATCCTCGGTCAGGAACACGCGGTGCAGGCCTTGGATCGCAATTTGCGCGCCGTTGCCACAGGGCTCAATAAAGCCGACGCGCCGGTCGGTGTATTCCTGCTGGTCGGCCCAAGTGGCGTGGGCAAGACCGAGACTGCGCTCGCCCTCGGCGATCTGCTGTATGGCGGTGAGCGTTTTGTCACCACCCTCAACATGTCGGAATTCCAGGAAAGACACTCGCTGTCTCGGTTGATTGGCGCGCCACCCGGTTATGTTGGTTTTGGCGAGGGCGGAGTGCTGACCGAAGCCGTGCGCCAACGCCCGTATTCGGTGGTGCTGCTCGATGAGGTCGAGAAGGCCGATCCGGAAGTGTTGAACCTGTTCTATCAGATTTTTGACAAGGGCCTGGCCAATGACGGGGAAGGCCGGGAAATCGACTTCCGCAACACATTGATCCTAATGACTTCCAACCTGGGCAGCGAGCGCATCGGTGAACTGTGCGCAGGTGGTCAACGACCTGGCGTGCAAGTGCTGCAAGAGGCGATCCATCCGCTGCTGCGCGACCATTTCAAGCCTGCGTTGCTGGCCCGGATGCGCGTGGTGCCGTATTACCCAGTCACGGGTGAAATTCTGTATGACTTGGCAAGGCTCAAGCTGGAACGACTGGGGCAACGGTTGCAACTGCGCAAGCTGGCATTCAGCTATACGCCAGAGTTGGTTGCGCACATGGCCGAGCAGTGTATCCACGGCGACAGCGGCGCTCGTTACATTGACCAATGGATCGAACTCCATTTATTGCCGCAGGTGGTGGATCGGCTGCTGGCGGCCATGGCTCAGGGCGAATCCCTGGACCATGTGCATGCATACCTTGCGGGTAGCGGCTATCCAGTCTGTGAGTTCAGCCAATGAGGGACAACCGGTCCACCCAGATACCCCATCCCCTGGCCCACGCCGATGTGCTGCTTGGCTGGTTCATTCGCCTCGGAATTGATGGCGACGAAGCCACTTTGCCCGGCCTGTGCGTGACGGCGGTGGCGCAACTGAGCCAGTGTGAACTCAGTCAATTGTATTGGCGAGATGAATCCACTGGCCGACTTGAACTGATCGCCCAGCATTTACCCGGCGTGCTTGGCCACGGCGATCTGGTCTGCACGAAGGACTTCCAGCATGAGCAGGTGTTGCACTATGTGCTTAGCCATCAAACCGCCTTGAGCCTGGAAGACCTCGAAGGCAGCGTTTACGAATGCGGGTTCCTGCCTGCGATGGCGAGACCTTGGCGGGCCCTGTCATGCGTGCCGTTGTTCAACCGAGGCAAGGCCATCAACGGCGTACTGCTGTGTGCCAGCCCGTACCGGAAAAATTTGCACGACTGCATCACCGCCCTGGGCCAACTGGGCAGTTTTGCCTTGATGCAACTGGCTTTGTTGCGGCGTAGGCGCTCCTCAGAGAGCCTCATCCGGTCAAGTGGCTGCACGCTTCCCTCACGTACGGCATTTGGTTTGATCGGCAGCAGCACGGCCATGGATGAGACGTATCGCCTGATCGGTAAGGTTCTGGATACCCCCTACACCGTATTGCTGCGCGGCGAGACGGGCACCGGTAAGGAGGTGGTGGCGCGAGCGATCCACTCTGCGGGGCCGCGCAGCGGCAAAGCTTTCGTGGTGCAGAATTGCGCAGCGTTTCCCGAAGGGCTGCTGGAAAGTGAACTGTTCGGCTATCGCAAAGGCGCGTTCACAGGGGCTGAGCGCAACCATGCCGGGCTGTTTGACACGGCGCACGGTGGCACGCTGCTACTGGACGAAATCGGCGATATGCCGCTGTCGCTGCAGGCCAAATTGTTGCGGGTGTTGCAGGAAGGTGAAGTCCGCCCCTTGGGCGCGAGTGCGGCACACAAGGTTGATGTGCGCATTATCGCCGCGACTCACCGTGACCTTGGCGCGATGGTGGCCCAAGGCAGTTTCCGGGAAGACCTTTATTACCGGCTGGCACAGTTTCCCATCGAGCTGCCGCCCCTGCGCGAGCGCGACGGCGATGTGTTGCTGCTGGCGCGGGAATTCGCGCTAAAGGCCTCTGCTGCGCTTGGACGCGAACCGGTGGCGTGGTCCAACGCAGCCCTGGATCAACTGTCGAGTCACACCTTCCCCGGCAATGTCCGTGAACTCAAATGCCTGGTGGAGCGTGCGGTACTGCTCTGTGATGACGGTGTGATCCTGCCGGCGCACCTGTCCTTGTCTGTGTCACCCACCAATGAGCCCATTGACGCAACGTTGCGCCAACGCCTGGAGCGGGTAGAGCGGGTATTCCTGATCGATTGCTTGCACAAGAACCGTGGCAATCGCACCCGTACTGCGCGTGAGTTGGGCGTCGCACGGCGCACGCTGCTCTACCGGCTGGCGCGCCTGAAGATCCCCGTTGGCGATGTTCGTGAGGAGTGCTGATTTGGGAGCGTGTAGGCACCTTACTTTCATGGGAGATACCTGATGCCTTTTCATCCGTGGCAAGCCCTGGTGCTTGTGCTGTGTTTGCTGAGCGGCTGCAACGCCAATTATGTATTTGATGATGCCGACTACCGTCCGCTGGGTGATCCCCAGTCGGTCCGTCGTGGGCAGTGAGCAGAAAGGAGCGCTGCTATGCAATTAGTGTTTGAAGTCTGCAGTACCGCAAGCGGCGCGCCGCCTGCTCGCAAGACGTTTGATGGTGTCGGCGGTGTGATCGGCCGTGGGACAGGTTGTGACTGGGTCATCCCTGATGCCAGTCGCTTGATTTCCAGCCACCACGGCTTGGTCAGTTATCGAGAAGGTTGCTATTTCCTGACCGATATCAGCAGCAACGGTATCGGTGTGTCAGGAGGCGTGGAGCGTTTTTGCAAGGGCCAGGCCCGGCTGATCAGTGATGGAGATGTGTACCAGTTGGGCAGGCTGGATATTCGCGCCCGCCTGATGGCACGTGACCGGCAGGCTTTGGCTCGTGATGACGCGATTCCAGACGATGCGTACCTGGGGCTTGACCCTCTCGAAACACTGGACCGCGATCAACTTCACGACGATTCATCCGCACAGCAGGACGCTTTGCGCACGTCAACGCCGACAGCCGCCCAATCGCTATGTCAGGGGACTGTGGACCGCGATCACTTGGTCATACCGACGTGGGCTGAGCCGACCAGGGAGGTGATATCTCCCGAACCCATCACAGCCGCACCTGCCGCGCTGGAAACTTTCTGGTCGCAGTTCGCGCAAGCGTTGGGCCTGCAGGTGGACACGCTTGATACGCAGGGTCGCGAAGCCCTGGCGATCAGGGCGGCGGGCCTGCTCAGGCAAACCATCGAAGGCTTGCAGCAAAGCCTACGAACCCGTGACGAACTTAACAGTGAGATCAATGCGGCGTTGGCCGGCCCGCTGCTCAATACCCATAACCCACTGAAAACGTGTGCCGACAGCCACGCAGCCATGACGTTGTTGCTGGGCGCTGATGAGTCGAATCGCCTCTCCGCCGAGCAGGCAGTCGCTCAGGTGTACCGCGACTTGCAAGTTCACCAACTGGCCTTGGTCGTGGCTTGCCAGGCCGCCGTACGGGGTGCATTGACAGCCTTTGCACCTGGGCACCTGCTGCTGTGCTTCGAACGTGAGGGTAAGCCTCCCAGGTTCCTTACTGATGGTGCCCATTGGCGAGCGTACCAGCGCCACTATCGACGGCTGACTGTCGAGGAACCTTTGGGCGAGCAGTTGCTGCGTAATGACTTTTCCAAGGCCTACGAGGAGCAGGTGCGCCTGGTCTCTACCTTGCACGCCGGTTACCCAGGATGATGTCCATGTATCGAGTCGCTGTTACATCAATGCTGTTAGCGCTTGCCCTGGTGGCCGGCTGTAGCAGCCTCTCACCGTTTTCAACCCTGACCAAACTGGACCTGACATTGACGGCCAGCGACGAGGTCAATCCTGACCTTCACGGGCGTCCGTCACCGGTGGTGGTGCAACTGCTTGAGCTGCGGCACCCCGTGGCCTTTGAAAACGCCGATTTTTTCAGCCTCTACAGCCGGGCCGAGCAGACACTGCCCAAAGATTGGGTGAGCAGCGAGGAGTTGGAATTGCGGCCCGGCGAACAGATGACGCTCAAGCTCAGCGTTGAGCCGCACAGCCGTTATGTCGGCGTGCTGGCAGCCTATCGCGACTTGCCTCACGTGCAATGGCGGTTGGTGTTGCCCGTGGGCCCGGGGCAACTGACCCGTGCCGAAATCGTGCTGGACCAGAAGGGTATCCAAATGGCAGCGCCTCACATTGACAGGGCGGAGGATTGAGATGCAGATCCATAACGTTATCTGGCAGGAAGGCATGCTGCTAAGGCCCCAGCACTTGCAGCACAACGACCGCTACTACCATCGACAACTCAACCGTACTCGCCTGCTGAGCGGTGATGCCTGGGGTTTCCTGAGCTTGGACGTCGATGTGCAGTACCTCAACCTGGGCAAGGTGGTTGTCAACCAGGCCAGCGGTGTATTGCCGGATGGCAGTCTGTTCGAGCTGAGCGGCGCGGTGGAACCTTTGGTGTTGCAGGTTCCTGCCAATGCGGGCAGGCAAGCCGTGTACTTGGCATTGCCACTGGCGACGGAGAATCAGGTGGAAGTGCGCACTAGCGAGCAAGGCGATGTCCTGGCGCGCTACGTTGCCTGTGAAACGGAGATCGGAGACTCGAATGCCGGCGTCGATTCACGTTGCCAGATCAACTGTGCACGCCCGGATTTGCGCCTGATGCTGGGGGAGGGACCCAGCGATCCGTTCTACGTGAAACTCCAGGTCGCCCAAGTGCAGGATTCCACCCACGAAGGCGGCGTGAGACTGGATGCGGATTTTGTACCGACGTTCATCTATCTCCAGGGCTCGGGGTATGTGTCGTCATGCATCAAGGAGGTGATCAGCCTGCTGGCGACCCGTGGCGATGCGATTGCCGCGCGCATCCAGGCCAGTGGCGCCTCTGCAGGGGCGCAGGTCGGTGACTTTCTTATGCTGCAACTGATCAATCGTGCTGAGTTGATATTGCGTCACTACCTGAGTCAGCCCCAGGTGCGCCCGGAGGCGTTATATCGGGAGCTTCTGTCGATTCTCGGCGAATTGTCGACGTTCGCCAGCGACAACAAACGCGCGCAGTTGGCGGTGCAGTACCGACATGGCGACCAGGGGGCGAGCTTTCGCGGGCTGATGGAAGGCCTTCGCAGCGTGTTGTCGTTGGTGCTGGAACAACAGGCCATCGAGCTGCCGCTGCAACAACGTCAATACGGGGTGCTGGTCTGCCCGGTAAGCGATCTCAAATTGTTGGGCACCGCGACGTTCATTCTGGCGGCCACCGCCCAGTGCGATACGGAGGAGCTGCGTCATCGTCTACCGGCGCATCTCAAGATCGGTCCCGTGGAGCGTATCCGCGAGCTGGTGAACCTGCACCTTGCCGGCATCAAGGTCACACCGCTGCCGGTGGCGCCGAGGCAGATCCCGTTTCATGCCGGCAAGACCTATTTCATGCTCGAACTCAGTCCCCGTGACATCGCGCAGTTGGAGCAATCGGGTGGTTTTGCCTTCCACGCCAGCGGCGAATTCGCCGAGCTGGAACTCAACTTCTGGGCTATCAGGAACTGAACACCATGACTATGGACAGTGAATACCCGCAGGACGAAAAAACCGTGCTGCTTGACCGCGACGGGCTCGGCCCGGCGCAGGGGCCAGTTACGGACTTCCCATCGCCGCCCCGCTTCGAGCAACTGGAAGACCGAATGATTTATGCCGCCCACCTGCAGGGGGCACAGAACTTCAAAATGGGTTCCAACATCCTGATGGCAGCGGCCTGGGACCTTCTGTCGCAGGTTGTCCAGCTCAAGGTCAGTTCCGGTCGGGACAGCCTGCAGGGGCTCAATGACCAGCTTTCAGCGGGCGTCAACGCGTTTGAGACCCATGCCTTGCACCTGGGGGCAGAGCACAGTCAGGTGATGTCGGCGCGTTATGTGCTGTGCAGCGTCATTGATGAGGCTGTCGTCACCACGCCGTGGGGCAGTCGCAGCGACTGGTCAAAGAGGAGCCTGTTGAGCCGTTTTCACAACGAAACCTTCGGGGGCGAAAAGTTTTTCCAGTTGTTGGAGCGTTTGTCCCGCGACCCCGTCAAGCATGTGGCCATGCTGGAGCTTATGTACCTGTGCATGGCGTTGGGGTTTGAAGGCAAATACCGCGTCATGGCGCGTGGAAGGGCGCAACTGGAAACGTTACACGATGCTGTTTACCGCCAGATCAGGCATGTGCGAGGTGACCGGCTGCCGGTTTCCCTGTCGCCAGCGGCGGGTAGGGCATCCCGGGCACCGATACGCATCGTCTCCGCCACGTGGGTCGCGATATGCGTACTGGCCGCTTTGCTCGTGATGTATTCAGGGTTTGCCTGGGTGCTGGGCCAGGCGCGCATCACGACGCTGCAAGCTTCTCAATCTTCGGTGTCAGGCCTGTTTCAGACGTCCTCTTAACGCAGGGAGCAATGAATGAACGCATTCTTCAAGGGCGTGGGTACGGTACTGCGCAAGAGTTGGGTATGGAGCTTGTTGCTGGTGTTTTCCAGTGCGCTGCTGGTGTGGTTTTTCGGGCCTCTGCTGGCGGTGGATGACTACCGATTCTGGCAAGGCTCGACGTCCCGTCTACTGACCATCAGCGTGTTGCTGCTGTTATGGGGGCTGGCAATGGTCGTGGTGGGCGCGCGCCGTACCACGCAACTGAATCAGCCTGAGCACCATGAGCGTCATCAACGGCAGGAATTGATCAACAACGAAACAAGACACGTGCGCGAGCGCTTCAAGGAGGCGTTGCAGACGTTGAAAATCTCCCGTCGCTACGGTGAACGCAGCGAGCGTTGGCGTCATGCGTTGCCCTGGTACCTGTTGATTGGCGAGCAAGGCAGTGGCAAGACCTGCCTGTTGGCTGCCAGTGGCTTGCAATCTCCGCTCGACCGAGCTGAAGCGGCGACGCCAGGCATGACCCCATACTGTGACTGGTATTTTGCCGAAGAAGCCGTAATGGTCGAGACGGCTGGCCGGTACTTGGGCCAGCCAGACCATTCAGTCGATGCGGCGGGATGGTCGACACTGCTGGGTCTGCTCAAGTCCTGGCGCAGGGCGCGGCCGCTCAATGGCGTAATAGTGACGTTATCAGTCAATACACTTTTAAGTAGCAATGAGCACGACTTGGAGCGCCACGCACGTCATGTGCGTACCCGCCTGCATGACATCCAGCAGACACTGCATGTGGACGTGCCGGTGTACCTGGTGTTGACCCAGGCCGATCGATTGGCGGGGTTTGTCGAGTTCTTTGATGCGCAGCAGGGCGACGCTGCAGAAGATGTCTTGGGTGGGGGCCTGGTTGCAGGTGCGGACGGCATCGACATCGCCCAGGTGAAAGAATCGTTCGAAAACCTGTTGCAACGCCTGGGTGCGGAGCTGATCCCGCGCTTGCATCAGGAGCGAAACATGGAGCGTCGAGGCCGGATGCTCGACTTTCCCCGGCAGGTCGCACGCATCGGTGATCACCTGTGCCTGTTTATCGAGACTGCGTTTTCCGCCCATCGCTTCCAGCGCATCAACGGCCTGCGCGGGTTCTACCTGACCTGTGCGAAGACCGGCGATGTGCGCCCTCACTTCGTCCAGGGCCTGTTCAATCGCGTGATCTTTGCCGAGGCCAATCTCGCCGGTTTGCATACCTCTGAGCGGCAGCGTCTACGTCGGCGTCATGGGCTGCTGGCGCTGGCCGCCTCTCTGGTCATCGGGACGGCAGCGGCGTTATGGGCGCACAGTTACGCGTTCAACCATCAGCGGCTGACGCAACTGACGGAGTTGAGCAAAACCCAGCCCTCCAGCCAATACCGTTCGGACGAGGGCCTTGCGTTGCTGGCGTTGCTGGACAGTCGCCTGGCTGCAACAAAAGTATTTGCACCGCTGGCGCAGGTCCGATGGGTTGATCGGGCAGGGTTGTATCAGGGAGAAATAACTCGTCCGATGGTGGTCGGCGCCTACGAAGAAGCCTTGCGCCAGCAACTGCTGACCCATGTGACCATGTTGCTCGAAGGGCAGGTGCGAGGCAGCCTGCATGACCGCGAGCGGTTGCTGGACAACCTGCGCGCCTACCTGATGCTCAATCTGCGGGAGCGGCGTGATGCCGAGTGGCTGGCAGAGCATATGGCAGGCCAGTGGTCGGGGGATGCTTCGACGCATAAGCGTTTGAGTGAACACTTCACGCGGCTCCTTGAACAACCGTTTTTGGCGCCTTTGAATGATGAGTTGATCGCTCAGGCTCGCTTGGTATTGCGCGGTGAGTCGCTGGCTGAAGTGGTCTATCGGGCGCTGCGGGAACAAGCGCGGAACCTGGAACCGTACCGCCTGGCCGAAGGTCCGGCGTTCTCCAGGGGCGAGCCCCCCATACCGGGTTTCTATACCAAAAAATACCTGCAGTTCTTCGAGAAACAGGGCCATCAGTTGGTTAATTCCATTGCTCAGGATAACTGGGTGCTTGGCGAAGGCAGTGACCTCAGTGCGATGGATCTACGCAGGTTGATGCAGGCGTTGGAGCAACGCTATTTCAGTGAATACGCCGATGCCTGGAGTGACGCCCTGGGGCGGGTCAGGCTGTTGGAAAGTTCTAGTCTGAGACAAGGTGCGGAGCAGCTTGCAAGCCTGACCTCCGCTCAGTCGGCATTGGCGCAAATGTTGCAGCAGGTTCGCGAAAACACACGCTTATCGCCGAGCCTGGACCGACTTGATGCAGCAAGCCAGCAGGTCGGTGAGTTGGGCGCGGCAGCCACCAGCGTGCTGACCAGAACGTTATCGCGCCAGGCGCAGCCTGATCCTGCCCGGCGTGCGTTGCAGCGCCGCTTCGAGCCTTTGCATCAGTTGCTTGATGAAGAGCAGAACCCTGGGGCCGAGTTGACGCAGACCTTACGCTTGATCGATGAGCTGCAGCTGCAATTGTCGACACTGAACCGGGAGAGTTCGCCGGAGCAGGCTGCTTTCAGAATGGCCAGGCAACGCATGGACGGGCAGCAGCCGCTGTTGGGCAATCTGCGTGACGCGGCTGTCCGCTTGCCGCAACCGCTCAGGGGCTGGTTCGAAGGGGTGGCCGACCAGAGCTGGGGCCAGTTGCTTGATGGCGCGTATGGGTATGTGAATCAGCGTTATCAAAGTGAGGTCTATGGTTTCTATGCGAAGGCTATCCAGCGCCGATACCCCTTCGATGCTCACGCCGGCAGCGACGTTGCCCTTAGCGATTTCCAGGAGTTCTTCAAACCACGGGGCGCCATGGCGCGCTTTTATGAGGGTTACCTGCGGCCATTTGTCAGTGTCGAGGGCTCCCGTTATCGCATGCGGGCCCTGGAAGGCCGCAGCCTGCCGATGGCGCGCTCGCTCCTCGACCAACTGACCAAGGCACAGACCATTCGCCAGGGGTTTTTCACTGAGGACCAGGGTGATTGGGCCGTGCGTTTTACGCTGGCGCCCTACAGCCTGGACCAGGCCGTCAGCCGGGCGACGCTGCGAGTGGGCGACCAGCAGCTGGAGTACCGTCACGGCCCAATCGTGCCGATGGCGTTTCATTGGCCGAACGAGGCAGAAAGCGGTCGCAGCAGCCTGGTGCTGGAGCGCGGTGCGGAGCGGCCCCTTGGGATTGAAAAAGACAGTGGCGCCTGGTCGTTGTTCCGGTTTTTCGACCTGATGCAAAGCGAGCCTGCCAGTGGAAGGAATGCGCAGATACTCAAAGCCGACCTGGCCGGCCTGCGTGCTAATTACCTGCTCACCAGTCAACGCAACCCAAGCCCGTTCCAGATGGCGACATGGCGCACCTTCCGCCTGCCGGAGCAACTGTGAGCAGGGCGCACCCTTGGCGAAGTGCCGGGCGCACGGCGCAAGGCAAGCGCCGTGCGCGCAATGAGGACGCGTTCCTGGATTGCCCGCAAGGTGGTTGTTGGGCGGTCGCCGATGGAATGGGTGGCCATCAAGCAGGCAATGTCGCCAGCCAATGGGTGGTCAGCAGCCTTGCTGCGCTGCCGGGCCAAGGCGGCTTCGATCAACGGATCGGGGCTGTGCAACGCTGCCTGAGAGGCCTCGACAGTCAGTTGCAACCTGCCGATGGCGTGGCGGGCATCATGGGCAGTACGGTGGTGGTGCTGTTACTCGAACACGACCGTGCGGCCTGTATCTGGGCAGGAGACAGTCGATGCTACCTTTGGCGTGGGCAGCGCCTGTACCAGCTCTCGCGTGACCACTCCCTGCAGCAACACCTCATGGATAAGCAGCAACTGAGTCCAGAAATGGCCCAGGCTCATCCAGGCGCAAGGGCGTTGACCCGTGCAGTTGGAGCCCGGCAGCCACTGAGCCTCGAGATACTGGAGCTGCGTACCCATCCCGGAGATGTGTTTTTGTTGTGCAGCGATGGTCTGTACCAAGGGCTCAGCTGCAGGGAACTGGGGAGGGCCATGAGTGCAGGTACGCCACGGCAGGTGGTGGAGCAGCTATTCAGCGACGTATTGCGGGGGCCGGCGCGGGATGACCTCACCGCCGTGGTGGTCCAGTCATGAGCGCGGCGGCAGGTCCGCCTAACCTGCTGGCGGGGCGCTATCAGCTTGAACGAATCCTGGGTACCGGGGGCATGGGCGTGGTCTATCGGGCCCGGGACCTGATGCATGAGGCGTTCGGCGAGCCCGACTGCCGTGTGGCGCTGAAGCTGTTGGGCGAGACCCTTTCTGCCTCCGACGACGCTCATGTGTTGCTGTACAGCGAATTCGCCCTGACCCGAAGTCTGCGCCATGACCATGTGGTACGCGCATTTTCATTCGAGGTAGACACCACGCACCAACTGGCATTTTTCACTATGGAAGTGATGCCGGGCCTGACCCTGGATCGCATGCTCCCGGAGTGTCCGCAGGGGCTGGCATGGCAGGAGCTGCAACCCATGGCCCTGCAATTGCTGGATGCACTGGCCTATACCCATCGGCAAGGCGTCCTGCATGGGGATGTGAAACCGGCGAATATCATGGTGGGGGAGCAAGGGATACGCTTGTTCGATTTTGGCCTGGGCCATGCCGAGGCGCAGGCAAAAGCTGGGTTGCCGAGCTTGAGCCGCAGTCGCCTGAATGCCTGGACGCCGGCGTATGCGGCGCCTGAGCTGATAGCGGGAGGGGGGGCCGTCGGCCAGTGCCGATTTGTACGGGGCTGCCTGCGTGCTCTATGAACTGGCCGAAGGCCGCCGCCCCGGCGAACGCCAGCAGAATCAGCGACTGCGTCGGCCCAGGCAACTGCCCAGGCACTGTTGGCCTTCGTTGTGTTCAGCATTGGCGATGGACCCCGAGCAGCGAACGGTAGGCGTCGCCGAGTTGCGCGATGCGTTGGCGGGCCGGCGTCGTTGCTGGTTCCTGAGCTAGTGCGTCAACCGGGGAGGTCATGCAGCTGGCAGTACTCGCTCCAGCCCAGGCCCGCCATCTGCGCCACTTCCCTGTGCACCTCGAGGCGCTGGGCTTCGAAGGCTTCGGCGGACTCGGAGGTCAGTTTGAGGGTCAATTCCCAGGCAAACAGGCCTTGGCGTTCGGCTTCCGCTTCGAAGGCTTCATGCAGCCGCTCGGCGCGGTACTGCGCCAGGGTTTCGCCCTTGGCCTGGGCGGCCAGCGGGTTCAGGGTATTGAGTTCGGTGGCCACATCGGGGTGTTCGTTGAGGAACCTGTCCAGTGCTAACTGGTGGTTATCGCCAGGTGGTGACAAAGGCTTGCTCCAATCAAGGGCCGGATTCCGGTCGGTGGGATGCACAGAGGCGACGCGCGCGTTTGCGCAGCCGGCGGTGGGTCCAGGCGCGTATGGGGTTGAGTAAAAACAATAACAGATACGCGCTCAGCACGAGGGCCAAGTCCACAGAGCTATTGTTGGGGGACCCCGTCGCCCGTTCAATAACGCCCCTGCTGATCAACAGCAGCGCGACGCCGAACACCCACAGCAGCACGTTGAAAAACAGCGGGTGCCCCTTCATTGGCAGCTTACTTTGCATAGCCAGCTTATCTCCCTGGTGCCTGCTTCCTTTGCAACAACCTTCCTTGATCAGTTGCGCCCCCGGCGCCGCGAGCCTGCACCCATAAACACACAGGCAGTAAGTATTGAAGCAGATTCCGCGATTGGCCCAGCTTAGAAAAGTCAATTATTTGGAAATATTCAGCGAATTTCCTGTCATCCATTGTTGAAAAAACACCCGGAGGAATGGCAAAAAGCTTTCGCTCACTGTGCCTGGACGTGTAGCGTTAGCCCGTGTTTACGGCGCTGCCTTCCAGGGACAGTGGGCGATGGGCAGAGGGATGGGTCATGGCGCAAACGCTGTTCAAGCTTTTCTTCACCCAACGTCTGGCCGCCTTGGCCAGCACGGAGTCGCTGCGAGCGATCCGCGAAGGGTTGTTGTGGATCCTGCCGTGCCTGCTGGTGTCAGCGAGCTTTCTGATCCTGTCTGAATGTGCTCGCGTGCTTGGCTTCGACCCGCAGGTGGTGGCGTTCCTCGCCGGCCTCCACAATCAGATCAGCTCCGTCATCCCACTGCTGGTGGCCGCTTCCATTGGCTACATGCTGGCGATCCAACATCGCCTGCCGCAACTGCCGGTGGCATTCCTGTGCCTGGCTCATGTGGTAGTGGCGACGTTTGTCCTGCGGGAGTACCCGCGCGCCTCGGCCACCTTCGTACTGTTTATCGCGATTGCCTCGCCGCTGTTGAATGTGCCGGCGATTGCCTGGCTGCACCGTTACCGCTGGACCCGAGTGGTCAACGAAGACCTGGTGGGGCACAACCTGCGAGGTACGATCAACATGGTGGTGCCGGGGGCGATCACTGCCTTGGCGTTGGTGGCAGTGCTGTCCTTGTTGTTGCAGGTGCCCTATGTGGCCCAACTCCAAGGGCCGCAGGTACTCAATGCGTTGGAATCGCCCTACGGCAGCGGCCTGTTTGTGACATTGATGAATTCGCTGCTGTGGTTTTTCGGGATCCACGGTGTGTACGCCATGCAACCGTTGTTCGATGTGCTGGACCAGGCCGTAGTGCTGAATAGCACGGCGTCGGCAGCGGGCGAGCCCATCAAGTATGTGTTGAACAGCGGCCTGTTGGGCAGCTTTGCGTTTATCGGTGGTTCGGGCGGTGCATTGTGCCTGTTGCTGGCGATCCTGCTGTTCTCCAAGAGCCAGTCCATGCGCCTGTTGGCGGTGGCGAGTGTGCCGCTCTCACTGTTCAACGTCAGTGAAGTGCTGCTGTTCGGTTTACCGATCATTCTCAACCCGCGCTTGTTCATACCGTTTCTGATCGTACCGGCGTTGAACGCCACGGTGGCGTTAACCGTGGTGCAGATGGGCTGGGTGTCGCCGGCAGTGGTCAGCGTACCGTTCACGGCGCCTGTGCTGCTCAACGCCTATCTCAGCACCCACGGCGACCTGGCGGCGGTGGCGCTGCAACTGGCACTGCTGGCCCTGGGCACGCTGGTGTATGCGCCGTATGTGCACGCGATTCATCGCCAGGCCACTGAGGGCGGCACGGTCTACCTCAAGTCCCTGGACATGACCTTCCGTGGCCTTGAGGAAAAGGGCCGGTTGCGCGAGTTGGACCCGGTGCTCGCTTCGCACAAGACTTTGGCGCGCCAGGCCACTGAGCTGAGCCGCATCCAGCAGATCAGCGACTACGAGTTCTACCTCGAATTCCAGCCGCAGGTCTCGACTCGCACCGGCCTGTGCACCGGCTGTGAGGCGCTGATGCGAGCTCGTGATGCCCAGGGCACGGTGCATTCGCCGTGGGAGTTCCTGCAATGGCTGGCCCAGGCACAGTTGATGCCGGACGTGGATGTGTGGGTGGCATCCCAGGCGGTTCGCCAATACCAGAAGTGGCAAAAACTTGGCTTTGCCTTGCCGATGACCATCAATATTTCCAGCGCGACCCTGACCGACGCTGCCTATGGCGAGCGCCTTGTGGAGATTCTGGCCCAGGCCCACGGGCAGGTATCGGTGGAAATCACCGAGGACGCGCTGGTCAGTGATATCCAGGCCACGCGCCAGACCATCCAGAAGCTGCAAGCCATGGGTGCCAAGGTTTACATCGATGACTTCGGCACCGGGTTTTCGGCCTTGAGTTACCTGCACCAGTTTCCGGTGGACTTCATCAAGATC
Organism: Pseudomonas sp. H1_A03; assembly: GCF_054685145.1. Lineage (NCBI taxonomy): Bacteria > Pseudomonadati > Pseudomonadota > Gammaproteobacteria > Pseudomonadales > Pseudomonadaceae > Pseudomonas > Pseudomonas sp. H1_A03. The sequence continues at coordinate 4,753,387 of NZ_CP162829.1, read as the reverse complement.
GACCGCAGTTTCGTGGTGGCCCAGCATGATCCCAAGGGCGCTCAGGTCATGACCGGCATGTTGCGTTTTTGTGAGGCCCTGAACTTGGGTGTGGTGGTGGAAGGGGTAGAGACTGCCGAGCAGTTGGCCTTCCTGAACACCGGCGCCGAATTGATTATCCAAGGCTGGTATTTCAGCAAGGCGCTGCCGGGCGATCAGTTGGAAGGCTTTGTGCGAGCGCGTGCCGCGTTAGCCGAGGGCTAATAACCGCGCTGGGTCTGCTCGATTTCCTCGACCAGGCTGTCTATTCCAGCCAGACGAGCCCGGTTGTCATGGTCCCAGGGGTGAAAACCGGGTTTGAAGTAATGCAACCACGGCACCAGCATCCGTGGGAAAACCCCCTTGGGCCCATACAGAAACTTCAGCATGCGCCAGAAGCCTTTCAGGTGCCCCCCCGATTTGCGGTCGGCAATCAGCAGGCGCAGGTGGAAATCGAATACCACCAGCCAGAAGAGCAACGTGGTGGTCAGCATGGTCCCGGTGCGTAGCAAGTAACGCTTGGGGCCGGGCTTGATCACGCGGTTCCACACGTCGAAGGCTACGGCCTTGTGTTCGGTTTCCTCCAGGGCGTGCCAGTACCACATCTGCTGGTAGCCTTTGAGTGAATGGCCGAAACGTGTCGGGTCGCTCAGGAGTATTTCCGCCAGCATTGCGGTGTAGTGTTCAAGCGCAATGGTCACCGCGAGGTTGAAGGACGGCGGCAGGTGTTTTTTCTGCAGGTCGAGGATGAATTTAAGCCGTCGGTCCAGGGTGTGTGCCGGCAATCCTGCCTCTTGCAGCAGGTTGTTGTAGGCCACGTGCTCACGGCTGTGCATGGCCTCCTGGCCGATAAAACCCTGGACCTCTTTCTTCAGTTCAGGGTCATCGATGTGCTGGCGGTAGTGGCGCACGCTGTCCATGAAAAACAGCTCGCCCTGGGGGAACAACAGCGACAAGGCGTTGAAAAAATGCGTGATGAACGGACCCTGTTCATGCCAGTCCTTGATGCGCTCGGCGGGCAGGTCAAAATGGATGTCACGGCGGATCGGTAACATAGTGCATGCTCCTGTTCAGAGACGGGGCTCGTCGTTGGTTTCAAACACCGGCGTGCGGGCTTTTGGGGCTATGCGCTGGCTGGCGAATACCACTAAGGCTTGATAGGCCGCCGGCAAGCACCGGGCGAGCAGGTCGAGGAAATACGCGTCACGGCCGATCAGCACACGACGCTTGTTTTTGCGCACGCCTTGCAGGATCACTTTGGCGGCCTGGTCGGCGTCGGTGATGAACAGCTTCTCGAAGTCGGCGCGGGCCTGCTGTTCGCTGTGGATCAGGAAACCGGTCATGTTCGCGTCGATACGGCTGCTGCGACAGATATCGGTACGAATGCCTCCCGGGTGTACGCAGGTGGCAGAGACGCCGCAGCGCTGCATATCCAGCTCTTGGCGCAGGGATTCGGTAAAGCCGCGCACGGCAAACTTGGTAGCGTTGTAGCCACTCATGCCGGGTTGGGCAAACAGGCCGAATACGCTGGAGGTGTTGACGATATGGCCGTCACCCGAGGCTTTCAGATACGGCAGGAACGCCTTGGTGCCGTGGACCACACCCCAGAAGTTGATGCCGACAATCCATTCCAGGTCGGCGTAGTCCACACCTTCCACCGTGCTCGACAGCGCCACCCCGGCATTGTTGAACACCAGGTTGACCTGGCCGTGTTCGGCAACGCAGCGCGCGGCCCAATCCAGCATGGCCTGGCGGTCGGAAACATCCAGCACCTGGGTGGTGATCAACACGGGGGCCAGGGTCGAGGTCTTGATCAACGCCTCGGTCTGTTCCAAGCCCTGGCTGTTTTTGTCCGCCAGCGCCAGGTGGCAGCCTTCCCGAGCCAGGGCCAGGGCGAGGGCGCGACCCATGCCGGATGCCGCGCCGGTAATGGCCGCTACGCGACCGTTGAATGATTTCATGACAGGCTGCCTTCTGCGGTGGAGTGGGGCGCCGGCACTGGACGGCTGGGCGTGTTGACCGGTAGCAGGTCGGCCACATAGTCCTTGAGCGCAAACTGCCGGGTGACCTGCTTGAAGCGCCAGGTGGAGCCGGGCCATAGGGTGGTGTTCTTGCCCGTGCGCGGGTCGAGGTACCAGCTTTGGCAACCGCCGGTGTTCCAGATAGTGCGCTTGAGCTTGTCTTGCAGCTGTTGGTTGTAGGCGCTTTCGACACTGGGTTTGACGTCGACAGTGGCGATGCGATGCCGCTGCATGTGCTGGAGTGCGTCGAGGATGTAGGTGACCTGGGCTTCGATCATCAGGATCATCGAGTTATGCCCCAGGCCGGTGTTGGGCCCGACGATCAGGAACAGGTTGGGATAGCCCGGCACGGTGGTGCCCTTGTAGGCGTGGGCGCCGTCTTGCCAGGTGTCCATCAGGTCCACGCCACCGCGCCCGATGATGCAATCGCGGGGCAGGGGATCGGTGGCCTGGAAGCCGGTGCCGAAAATCAGGCAGTCGGCCGGGTGCTTGATGCCGTCGGCGGTGATCACACCGTCAGCTTCAATGCGCAGCACGTTGTCGGTGACCACCTCCACATTGCTGCGCGACAACGCTGGGTAGTAGTCATTGGAAATCAGCACGCGCTTGCAGCCGATGGTGTAGTCCGGGGTCAGCGTTTTGCGCAGCGAAGGGCGAGCCACTTGTTTATGCAGGTGGCGCAGGGCGATTTTCTGCACCATCTTCATCAGCCGTGGGTGCAGGGCAAAGCCGACCACGCGGCCTTCCAGCGCCCAGTAGAAGGCGCCGCGCACCAGGCGCTGAGTGAAGGGCAGGTGCTTGAACAGCCAGCGTTCGAAGGGCGAAACCGCGCGGTCGGGCTTGGGCATGATCCACGGCGGGGTGCGCTGGAACAGGTCCAGGTGAGCCACCTGCGGCGCGATCTGCGGCACGAACTGAATGGCACTGGCGCCGGTGCCGATCACTGCCACGCGCTTACCCTTCAAGGCGTAGTCGTGATCCCATTGTTGGGAGTGAAAGCGCTTGCCCTTGAAGCTGTCGAGCCCGGGAATTTCCGGCAGCGCCGGGCGCGACAAGCCGCCCATGCCCGATACCAGTACCCGCGCACTGACCTGACGGCCATCGCTGAAGCTCAACTGCCAGCGTTGCTGTTGGTCGTCGAACACCGCGCGTTTGAGGCCCATGCCGAAGCGCAGGTAGGGCGCCAACCCAAAGCGCGTGGCGCATTGTTCCAGGTAAGCGCGGATCTCTGCCTGCGGCGCGAACTGTCGCGTCCAGTCCGGGTTGGGCGCAAAGGAAAACGAATACACATGGGACTGCACATCGCAGGCGCAACCTGGGTAGTGGTTGTCCCGCCACGTGCCGCCGAGGGTGTCGGCCTGTTCGGCAATAAAGAAGTCGGTGAACCCGGCCTCCTTGAGCTTGATCGCCATGCACAGGCCGGCAAAGCCTGAGCCGATGATGGCAATGTCGATTGAATCACTCTGGGCATTCATAAGCAGTCCTTCGTGGGCATCGGGTGTGCTCGCTTTCTTGTTTTGTCTTTTAGATAGAACACCATTGCAAAGAAAAATTGAATTACTTATTTTAAAAAAGATTTTAAATAATCTACCTGAAAATATCGCCTACGCTAGTCCCAGGTTCCTCATGTGCGAGTTGTCCGACGGACAGGCACGAAGTTTAGGTCCAGGGTGTGGACGATGGCTGAGGCCTTGATCAATTCCGGTCGGGTCGCCAGCAGTAGGGATGCAGAGGACCGAGCTATGGCTGTTGAATGGGTTATCGCTGCGGCTGTGTTTATAGGCGTGAGCGCTGCTTTGTGGGGGTTCAGTGCCTGGATGACGCGGCGTATCGAAGCTGCCGTTCCGAGCAACGGGCGCTATATGGAAGTGAATGGCGAGCGCTTTCACTATTACGAGGAGGGCAAGGGCCCACCGCTGTTGATGATTCACGGGCTGATGGGCAGCAGTCGCAACCTCACCTATGCCTTGTCCGGCCAGTTGCGCGAGCACTTTCGAGTGATCACGCTTGACCGTCCGGGGTCGGGCTATTCCACGCGCCATAAAGGCACCGCCGCAGACTTGCCGGCCCAGGCGCGGCAAGTGGCAGCCTTTATCGACACGCTGGGCCTGGAAAAACCGCTGGTGCTGGGGCATTCCCTCGGTGGCGCGATTTCACTGGCGCTGGCCCTGGACCATCCCCATGCCGTGTCTGGCCTGGTGTTGGTGGCACCCCTGACCCATCCCCAACCCACATTGCCCCTGGTGTTCTGGTCACTGGCGGTACGACCGGCCCTGCTGCGGCGTTGGGTTTCGCACACCCTGACCGTGCCAATGGGCCTGCTCACACGCCGCTCGGTGGTCAAGGGCGTGTTCGCTCCGGACACTGCCCCAGAGGATTTTGCTACCCGGGGCGGCGGGCTGCTGGGCATGCGGCCCGACAACTTCTATGCGGCGTCCAGCGAGATCGCGCTGGTCAACGATTACCTACCGGACATGGTCAAGCGCTACCCGCAACTGACGCTGCCGATCAGCCTGATTTATGGCGCGCGTGACAAGGTCCTGGACTTTCGCAAACACGGGCAGGCCCTGGCTGACAGGGTCCCCGGCCTGAAGCTGCAGGTGGTGGAAGGGCGCGGCCATATGTTGCCGATCACCGCCACGGCGCGGGTGGTCGAGGCGGTAATGCAATTGGCCAAGCGTGCCCGGCCGCCGGAAACCGCCGCGATCCTGCATCCGCCATTTGCCTTGGCAAACAAATAATCGTGGCCTCCACTGCGCGGTGGACGGTCCGAAATGCTTGCCCTAGAGACCTGACCAAACGGCAGAAAAACAGACTGCCCAGTCACGCGGAAAAGGCCTCGAAAAAGTAGTTGACGACCTATCGATTCCGCGCTATTTCTTTAAAAAAATATTTCAATGTTTATTTTGAAATGATTTTTGAAATGCCTAAGAGCGAATAAAAATGAAAAAAACGCCTTTTATCGCATGGTTGATTTCTCGGAGCATTCAGCGCTCCCCGAACCTTTTTTCTGCCTCCCTGCCACGGAGGTTGCCATGAATCAGACTCTGGCAGCCCCAAGCGTATGGACCGACGGCAAGCGTCACCTGTGGTGGCTGGGCATCATGCCCCTGGCCACGCCATTGCTCTCCGGTGCCCTGGCCATTTCCACCGGTATCCAGCAACTCTGGTGGGTTGGCGTGCTGGTGATCTTCGGCCTGATCCCGCTGATCGACGGCTTGCTTGGTGAGGATGTGAGCAACCCGCCCGAATCCGCCGTCAGCCACCTCGAATCCCAAAGCTATTACCGCTGGATCGTCTACACGGGCGTGCTGTTCGTCATTTCATCGGTGGTGATCACCGGTTGGCTGGCCGCCGGCGGTATCGACTGGATCATCCGGGGTGGTTTGTTGCAAGCTGCCGCGAACCTGGAACCGTCCAACTGGTTGTCCCACGCCGCCAGCTACATCACTGCGCGCACTCAGCTGCATGGCGAAGCGAGCTGGTTCACCTACCTGGGCATGGCCATGTCGACAGGTGCCGCTACCGGCATCGCGATCAACACGGCCCACGAACTGGGACACAAGCCCAACGCGTTGGAAGTGTTCCTGGCCAAGGTCACCCTGGCCCCGACCTTCTACGGCCACTTCTACACCGAACACAACCGTGGCCATCACGTACGTGTGGCTACACCGGAAGATCCAGCCAGTTCGCGCCTGGGGGAGAGCTTCTGGGCCTTCCTGCCCCGCTCGGTATGGCTCAGTGCCCGTTCGGCGTGGAACCTGGAGCGCGAACGCCTGCGCAAGCTCGGCTTGCCCGCCTGGCATTGGCAGAACGGCGTACTCAGCGCATGGATGTACAGCGTGGTGCTGTGGGGTGCGATGATCGCGTGGTTGGGCGTGTCAGTGATCCCGTTCCTGATCATCCAAGGCATCTACGGCTTCTCGCTGCTGGAAGTGGTGAACTACGTCGAGCATTACGGGCTTAAACGCCAGAAGTTGCCCAATGGTCGTTATGAGCGTTGCTCACCACGGCATTCATGGAACAGCAACCGTATTGTCACCAATATCTTTCTGTTCCAATTGCAGCGGCACTCCGATCACCATGCCAACCCAACCCGTAGTTATCAGTCGTTGCGCCACTTTGATGAGTCGCCGCAACTTCCCTACGGCTATGCGAGCATGATTGTCTGGGCCTATGTGCCTTACTTGTGGCGCCGTCGCATGGACCATCGAGTGCTGAACCATTATGCCGGGGATATCACCCTGACCAATCTTCAACCTTCACAACGCTTGAAGTATCTGGAGAAATACAGCGGCAGTGCCAAGCCGTTCTGAGGTGAATTAAAACATGTGTTGTGCGCTCGGGATCTGTGCATCGCGCAGGTCTCTATCGCCCAGGATTCTCCAAATGAGTTGCAAAAAAACAGTGTTTGACCCGAACAAAAATAATTTAAAGGGAAGGACGTACACTATGCAATCACCTGCCAAGTTCACCACCCATATCGTATTGGCCGCGCTGGGCCTGATCGTCTATCACCAGGCTCAAGCTGCGCGCATTGAGCCTGCCGGCAGTGCGTTTACCGCCCAGGGCCCCATCAGTTTTTCCAAAGGTGCGCTGATCAGCGCCGACTGCACCATCAAGGTCGCCGGCAAAGTGGCGGCCGACGGCTCATCGGTGAATGTCGACAAAGTTGAATTCGATGGCGGCCTCAAATGCAGCCGAGTCGAAGCCATTAACCTGCCCTGGGTATTAGTTGCCAAAGACACCAAGAGTGGTTCTATGTCGAAAATCAGCGTGGATGTTCATGCCTTTGGTTTAGGCGGCAAGTGCGGGCCTTCTACCGCCGAGGGAACATGGGATAACGCCACCGGTAAGTTGGAAGCCGCGAATGTACCGATTGGCGAAGACTGCACAATCAAGACGGTGTCGATCAAGATGCCACCGAACTTCAAAGTGGTTGAATAAACATTAAATGTTGTTGCGGTAATTGAATTGAGATTTGGCTGGAAAGGGAAGTTCTGCAGTTTCACCGTGACCTCTCGATCATGGCCATTACCCCCTGGCGAATGACTCGCCATAACATGTGAGGAAAAACAATGAAAAGCTTGAAAACCCTCGTATCGTTGTCTGCTTTGGCTGTTTGCATGGGTGCTGCTTCCATGGCGAACGCTTATAGCATCGCTCCGGTTAACACCAGCTTCACCGCGCCAGGCACCATCTCGGTGAAATCGCCATCCTCCTTCCAAGCCACCGTTAATTGCGGTGCGACGTTCACCGGCAATGTTGATGCGACGGGCGTTGCAAAAATCACGGGCGTGGCGGTGACCGGTGGCGGGCTGTGCGCCCTGCCCAAGATCACTGGTTTGCCCTGGACTTTGACCGCCACTGGCCCGGCTGCCGGTTCTGTGACCAACGTCGGTTACACCATCGCCAGCTCGATTCTGTACCCGGCCTCCAATTGCGGCCCGTCCACCATTACCGTGGGCTACAGCGGCGGCGTGCTGTCGGCAGCCAACCAGACGCTGAGCGGCAGCTGCACCGTGGTGAGCCTGAGCGTGACACCAAGCCCTGCGCTGACCATCGTGCCTTGAGAGCCGCTTGAGCACACAGGGTTGATCACCCATTGAAAACTGGCGCCTGAACCAGGCGCCAGTTCATGAATAGCCAGGCAGCAAGACGAACCGGCGGGACCGGCTCAGATAACAATAAGGAGTGCCGCATGAATAATAAGAAACAACATGTGCAGGTTTTGCTGGGGCTGGCGCTGATAGGAGGGGCGATTGTGATCGCACCCGTGCAAGCCGGCGGTTTTTCAACGCCGACCTACGGCGCGCCAGGTTGGGGTCGGGCTTTTGCGGGCGGCTCGCTGTTCAAGAATGACCCGAGCTCGGCGTACAACAACCCAGCTGCCATGGCTTTTGTAGAGCATAACGTTGCGCAATTTACCGTCGACTATGCGCGTATCAAGATCAAGTACAAGGGCGATGCCTCTGATTATGCAGGTAACCCGATTTCCAGTACTCCGTTGGACGCAGGAGGGTTTCCCGACCTCGCGGCGACCACTGCTAACAACAACGACGGCGGGCAAGGCGGGTTTACGGCCTGGTTGCCAACCGGTTTCATGGTGATGCCCCTGGGGGATCGGTTCGCTTTCGGCCTGAGCCAGGTCGTTCCCCAAGGCATGCGCTCCACCTGGGATCAGGATTCGAAACTGCGCGACTTTGCCGTGGACACCAAGATCGAAACGGTGGGTTTGACGGGGTCCCTGTCGTTCAAGGTCAATGATCAATTCTCCATCGGTGGTGGCGTGATCGTGCAGCACAGCAAGGGCTTCGTAAGCCAGAACGTCGACTTGCTATCTGCCGCTGCCGTGTCGGATTCCGTCCTGGGCGGGGTCACGTTTCCATCGGATGTCGGTAGCGCATTGATGCGTGTCAAGGTCGACAATATCTCGGCTGGCTGGTTTACCGGCGTCGTGTGGAAACCCACGGACCGAGATACGTTGGGCTTGAACTACCACGCCAAGATCAAAAACAAAATGACCGGTAAATACAATATTTACGCCGATCAGTTTTCCTACAACCTCATGACCCAGCCGAGCCCTTTCGGCGGTAGCGGCACACTGGTTAATACGGCTTATCCCGGCCTTGAACTGGCGCCGGACGGTGCCCATGCCAGTGTCCAACTGGACATTCCTGCCACTGCGGGCCTGGATTGGGTGCACCAGTTCAACGACCGATTCACCCTGGGCGCCAGCGTGACCTGGACGCAGTGGTCGTCGTTTAAAGACCTTACGCTCAAGTCGGGAGGCGCGACGATCGTCTCCATCCCCTACAACTATAAAGACACCTGGATGTACTCGGTCGGCGGCGATTTCCGCGCCACCGATGAATTGACCCTGCGTGCCGGTGTGGCCATCGACCAGACACCCACCCGCAACTCCACCCGTGACCCACGGATCCCGGATGGGGACCGCACCTTTCTGTCGTTGGGCGCTGGGTACGATGTCAAAGCGGTCAAGGGTTTGAGTCTCGATGTTGCGTACTCCCACCAGTTCGTTCAGGAGGTCAAGCTGAAGACCCAGAACGTCGATCGCCTGGGTGGCGCCAGCCTCAACGGCAAAGCCGAGTCGTCGGGCGATGTCGTCAGCTTATCGGCAACCTACGCGTTCTGACGTTTGCGGAGGCCGATGGAAGAAGGCATCAAGCGCATCTTGCTGCCTTCAACCAGCGGTTCGTCCTCAATTCAGCGACAGCGAACTCTTCTCATATCAACATTCCTGCTGCCCCATGCCTCTCGCATCTTATCGCTAGCAACTTGTTGCAGTGTTGCTCCGAGCCCATCCTAATCCGACACGCAATTACCCTTCGTAGCGCTGCTCTGAGGAGCCGCCACAACTTCCCTACCGTGACGCAAGCCAAAGTATCTGGAGTGGGTTACGCAATCACGCTCTGAATAAAACGCTGATTTCCATCGCTCAGATTTTTCCTATTTCGGCGCATGCTTAGTTGTATGAAAGTTGCTATGTCCGAATAAAAATAATTTTGAGGGAAGAGTGCTAGCGATGCAATTACCTAAAGTATTCGTCCCTCTCTGCCTAGGTTCCCATGGGGCTGTTCACTTATTGCAAGGCCGTGCCCGCTTGGCAGCGCCTACTGCACTCTCACACACCATTACCGAATGAATTGATTCTAGCTATGTATAGATCATTGATTTGAAGTTTGGCCGGATCAAGGGGTTTCGCTATGTTGCTTTAACTTCTCGATCCTGGTCATTACCCCGGCGAATAACTCGCCTTTATATGTGAGGAATATAATGATGAACTTTAAAACCCTCGTGTCGTTGTCTGCCCTGGCTATTTGCATGGGGACCGCTTCCATGGCCAATGCGTACAGCATTACCCCGGTAAACACCAACTTCACTGCACCCGGCACGATCTCGGTGAAATCCCCGTCTTCCTACCAAGCTGCTGTTAACTGCGGGGCCACCTTTACCGGCAATGTCGACGCCGCCGGCGTTGCAAAAATTACCGCTGTAGCCATCACCGGTGGTGGTCTGTGCAGCCTGCCCAAGATTACCGGCTTGCCTTGGACATTGACGGCGACGGGGGCCACGGCGGGTTCTGTGACAAATGTCGGGTACACCATCGCGGGTTCTATTCTGTACCCGGTCTCCAATTGCGGTGCTTCCACTATCACAGGCAACTACAGCGGCGGTGTGTTGACGGCGACCAATCAACCGCTGGCCGGCAACTGCACGGTAGTGAGCCTGAGTGTCAAGCCAACGCCAGCGTTCACCGTTGTGCCTTGAGGGTGGCTTGAGCACACAGGGCTGATTGCCCGTTAAAAGACAGGCGCCTTTCACCAGGCGTCTGTTGGTTTAGCTATATGAGATGGCATTAGGAATACCGTATGAATGACAAGACACGACCGGTACAGGTTCTCCTGGGGTTGGCGTTTATGGGCGGGCTGATGATTGCCGCACCTGTGCACGCCGGTGGTTTCTCCACCCCGACTTATGGTGCGCCTGGCTGGGGCAGGGCATTTGCCGGTGGTTCGCTGTTCAAGAACGATCCGAGCGCTGCGTACAACAACCCAGCTGCCATGGCGTTCATAGACCGTAACGTTGCGCAGTTCACGGTCGACTACGCACGCATCAAGATCAAATACACAGGCGCGGCCTCTGATTACGCAGGCAACCCAATTTCCAGTACCCCGCTGGATGACAGCGGTTTCCCTGATCCCACAGCGACTACCGTGAACAACAACGACGGTGGCCAAGGAGGTTTTTCCGCTTGGCTACCGACGGGTTTCATGGTGATGCCGCTTGGTGACCAATTTGCCTTCGGGCTGAGCCAGGTTGTACCCCAAGGCATGCGATCCACCTGGGATGAAGACTCGAAACTGCGCGGTTTTGCAGTGGATACCAAAATCGAAACCGTGGGTTTGACGGGGTCATTATCGTTCAAGGTCAACGACGAGTTTTCCATCGGTGGCGGCGTGATCGTTCAGCACAGCAAGGGCTTCGTCAGCCAGAACATCGACTTGCTGTCGGCAGCGGCGGTGTCCGATTCCATACTCGGCGGCACTCCTTTCCCATCGGACGTGGGCGGCGCGTTGATACGGGTCAAAGTCGACAATATTTCAGCAGGCTGGTTTACCGGCGTCGTCTGGAAACCTACGGAGAAAGACACCCTGGGTCTGAATTACCACGCCAGGATCAAGAACAAGATGACCGGCAAATACAACATTCATGCCGATCAGTTTTCCTACAACCTTATGACCCAACCGAGCCCATTTGGCGGCAGCGGTACGCTGGTGGGCACGGCTTATCCGGGACTTGAGCTGTTTCCGAACGGTGCGCATGCCAGTACCCAGCTGGATATCCCTGCCACCGCGGGCCTGGACTGGGTGCACAGGTTCAATGATCGATTCACCCTGGGGGCAAGCGTGGTTTGGACGCAGTGGTCGGCGTTCAAGGACCTGACGCTCAAGTCCGGTGACCTCACGATCGTCTCTATTCCCTACAACTACCAGAACACCTGGATGTACTCCCTGGGTGGAGACTTCCGTGCCACCGATGAACTGACCTTGCGTGCGGGCGTGGCCGTCGACCAGACGCCTACCCGTAACTCGACCCGTGACCCGCGGATCCCGGATGGTGATCGCACCTTTCTGTCCGTTGGCGCCGGGTACGACGTAAAGGCAATCGAGGGCCTGACGCTTGATATTGCCTATTCCCATCAGTTCGCTGAGCAGGTGAAGTTGAGGACCCAAAACGTAGACCGGCTGGGCGGCGCGAGTCTCAATGGCAAGGTCAAGGCGTCCGGCGATGTCATCAGCCTGTCGGCGACCTACACGTTCTGATGTTTCGCTGGGTGATCCGCTCAGCGTGTTGATGGACCAGGCGGCCCGCTCGGCCGTCATTTTTTTGCCCTAGCGTTAAATAATTATTTCAAAACAAAATTTGAATATAGTTTTCGAATTTTGTAGTGTGGCGTTACGCCGCATGTCATCCGACCCGGCGCACGTAGGCCGTACCCTGAATCAAGTAGAGGTATCTCCATGGTTATCTGGTTACTGGTGGGTTTCGCAGCAGCGATTGCCCTGGCATATCGACAAGCTGCCGCCACCCTGTGGTTGGGTGCCGGCCTGGTCTGGCTGGCGGCGGGTTACCTGTTCAACGTGGTTGCCGGATTCGGTACCACCGTCGCGGCCGTGCTGGTGGTGTTGCCCGCGTTGCTGATGACGATCAAGCCCCTGCGCCGCACCTTGCTTACCAGCAAGGCCCTAGGCCTGTTTCGTACGATCATGCCGGCGATGTCCGACACCGAGCGCGCCGCCATCGAGTCTGGCACTGTGTGGTGGGACGCCGAGTTGTTCAGCGGCAAGCCCAACTGGCAGCGCCTGTTGCAAGCTGCTCCAGCCAGTCTGAGCGCCGAAGAACAAGCCTTTCTCGACAACGAAGTGGAAACCCTGTGCGACATCGCCAATGACTGGGAAACCACCCAGGTGTGGCAGGACATGTCACCCGAAGGCTGGCAGTACACCAAGGATGCCGGGTTTCTCGGCATGATCATTCCCAAGCAATACGGCGGCAAAGGGTTCTCCCACTACGCGCACTCGCAAGTGGTGATGAAGCTGTCGACGCGCTGCTCGGCGGCGGCGATTTCGGTGATGGTGCCCAATTCCCTCGGTCCGGCGGAGCTGCTGTTGCATTACGGCACCGATGCCCAACGCAATTACTACCTGCCGCGTCTGGCGCGGGGTGAGGACATCCCGTGCTTCGCGCTGACCAGCCCCTATGCCGGCTCTGATGCGGGGGCGATTCCCGACCTGGGCATCGTCTGCAAAGGCACCCATGAAGGCGAGGAAGTGCTCGGTTTTCGTGTGACCTGGGACAAGCGCTACATCACCCTCGGCCCGATTGCCACGGTGTTGGGCCTGGCATTCCGCGCTGAAGACCCGGACGGCTTGCTCGGTGCTCCCGGCTCACTCGGCATCACCTGTGCACTGATTCCAACGTCCCATCCCGGCGTGAACAGCGGTCGCCGTCATTGGCCATTGAATGCTGTGTTCCAGAACGGTCCTACCACCGGTAAGGATGTCTTCATCCCACTGGAATGGGTGATCGGTGGCCGCGAGCAAGTCGGCAATGGCTGGCGCATGTTGATGGAATGCCTGGCAGCGGGGCGGGCGATTTCCTTGCCGTCGGCCAACGTCGGCCTGGGCAAGGTCGCGGTGCGCGGCACCACGGCCTACGCTGCCATGCGTAAACAGTTCGGCTTGCCGATCGGAAAATTCGAAGGCGTGCAGGCGCCACTGGCACGCATGGCCGGGCACCTGTATGCCTGCGATGCGGTGCGTAAAGTCTCGGTAGCGTCCCTGGATGCGGGTGAGAAACCTTCGGTGATCTCGGCCATCGCCAAGTACCACGTTACCGAGCGCGCGCGCATCATCGTCAATGACGGCATGGACATCGTTGCTGGCAAGGGCATCTGCATGGGGCCGAATAACTTCCTGGCGCGTGCCTATCAGCAAAGCCCCATCGCCATTACCGTGGAAGGCGCGAACATCATGACGCGCTGCCTGATCATCTATGGCCAGGGGCTGATTCGTTGCCATCCCTATGTGTTCCGCGAGATGGAAGCAGCGAGCAACCCGGACCGGCGCAAGGCGCTGGAAGACTTCGACAGCGCGATGTTCGGCCATGTGAGCTTTGTGCTGGCTAACACCGTACGCGCGGCAGTGCATTCTCTGACAGCGGGGCGGCTGATATCCGTACCGGCCAAGACCGACCCCGCGTTGGCGTCCTACTATCGCCAGGCCAATCGTCTGTCGGTGGTGCTGGCGTTGATTTCGGACGTTTCCATGGGCGTACTGGGCGGTGCCCTCAAGCGTAAGGAAAGTATCACCGGGCGCCTGGGGGATATTCTGTCGCAGCTGTACATTTTGTCCTGCGTGCTCAAGCGCTTCGAGGATGACGGCCGGCCCCAGGCGGACCTGCCGTTGGTGCACTGGTCGGCCCAGGATGCATTGCTGCGGGCTCATGAAGCGCTGGCCGAGGTACTCGATAACTACCCGTCAAAAGCGGCGGCGGCCGTGGTGCGGGCGTTGACGTTCCCGTTCGGTATCCCGTTGCGCAAACCTTCGGACCGTCTGCTGGCCCAGGTGGCGGATGTGGTGCAGACACCAGGCGAAACCCGCGACCGCTTGCTGGCCAATTCCTACATCCCACGTCCGGAAATCGACAAATTGGCCTACGGCGAACTGGGCTTCCGCCTGTTGCCGCAGGTGGAGCTGATCGACGCCCGACTCAAGCCCGCCGTCAAGCAGGGCTTGATCGAACCGATGCCGATCTCAGCCACGGCCTTCACCGTCTGGCGCGTCAAGGCGCGGGCGCTGGACCTGATCAGCGACGACGAAGACACCTTGCTCGGTCGCTATGTGGAATACGCCGACCACGGCATCCAAGTGGATGACTTCCCGCAGGACTTCGGGTTGCTGGAGGCGTTGCAGCGGCGCAAGCAAGCGCTGGAGCCTATGCCAAAGCGCCGAACCGCCCAAGGTGAAAGTACCTCGGTGAATTAGGAGAAACACGATCCAAATGTGGGAGCGGGCTTGCTCGCGAATGCGGTGGATCAGTCGCTGCATCGGGTGACTGAAACGGCGCATTCGCGAGCAAGCCCGCTCCCACACTGATCGGGTTTACAGCCAAGACAGCGTTGTGAGTAGAACTACCTATGAGTGACAGCTACCTTTCTTTCGTCAATTCCCCTTGGGGCCGTCGCCTGGCCCAGGCCGTTGGTCTGCCGCAACCCTTGGCGCTGCAACGTCATCGCAGCGGCCAGCAAGGCCTGGCCAACCCGGTGATCCTCGCCGGGGCAGGGCGCCTGGCCTTTGAGGTGCAGCGGATTTTCGCGGCCACCGACACCGTCACCGCCACCCCGGCCTCGCTCAAGGCGCCGTCCACGGTGAACGTGCAGGGCGCGGTGTTTGACGCCAGCGCCGTGGCCGACCTGCAGCAACTGGATGAGCTGTATGTGTTCTTCCATGCCAACGCCAAGCGCCTCGGTCAGCACGGCCGCGTGGTGGTACTCGGTACCGCGCCGGAACACTGCCAGGACTTGCCCCAAGCCATCGCCCAACGCGCCCTTGAAGGGTTGGTGCGTTCGCTGGCCAAGGAGTTGCGCCGGGCGATCACCGTGCAACTGATCTACGTGGCGCCGGGCGCCGAAGACGCACTGGACAGCAGCCTGCGGTTCTTCCTGTCGCGCCGGTCGGCGTATGTATCGGGGCAGGTGGTGCGCCTGGAAAAACCGGTGGACGGCCAGGTTCCCGTCAACTGGGACAAACCCTTCGCCGGCCGCCGCGCGCTGGTCACCGGCGCTTCCCGTGGCATCGGTTTGGCGATTGCCCAAGTGTTGGCGCGCGACGGTGCCCATGTGGTGTGCGTGGATGTACCGCAGGCCCAGGCGTCGCTGCAACACGCGGCGGAGAGTGTCGGCGGTTCGGCGCTGCCCCTGGATATCACTGCAGCGGATGCCGGCGCACTGCTGCAGGCCCATGTCAGTCAATACGGCGCTTTTGACGTGGTGGTGCACAACGCCGGGATCACCCGCGACAAAACCATCGCCAAAATGACCGAGACGGCGTGGCGCAGCGTGCTGGCGGTCAACCTTGAGGCGCCCCTGCAACTCAGCGACGCGTTATTGCAAAACCAAGGGTTGAACCCCGGTGGGCGCATCGTGTGCGTGTCGTCGATTTCCGGCATCGCTGGCAACCTCGGGCAAAGCAATTACGCCACTTCCAAGGCCGGTGTGATCGGCCTGGTCCAGGGCCTGGCACCGCGTGCGGCGGCGCAGCACGTCACCGTGAATGCGGTGGCGCCGGGGTTTATCGAAACCCAAATGACCGCGAAGATCCCGCTGATGATTCGTGAAGCGGGGCGGCGCATGAATTCGCTGTCCCAAGGCGGGCAGCCGATCGATGTGGCGGAGACCATTGCCTGGCTGGCGCACCCTGCGTCTGGCGGGGTCAACGGCCAAGTCGTACGCGTGTGCGGCCAAAGCCTGCTGGGAGCCTGAGCCATGGACTACGTGACACAGATTATCGACCCACCGCCATCACGCACCCGCTTGCTGCTGGACGGCGTGCGGGCCTTGCGCAAGCCAGCGCTCGACGGTGCGCCTGTATTGCCCAAGGAACGCCTGGTGCGCTCGGCAGTGGAGTTATCCGCCGCTGGCATTGCCGCGTATGGCCGTGCCTGTGGTTTTCGCCGCGAGCAAGGCGTGCCGCTGTCTTATCCCCATGTGTTGGCGTTCCCGCTGCACCTGATGCTGTTGACCCGCCCGAGTTTCCCGTACCCGGCCAGCGGCATGGTGCACCTGGCGAATCGTATTCGTCAGCACCAACGCCTGCACGAAGGCCAGGCCTTGCGCCTGGAAGTGTATTGCGAGCGCTGGGTCGCGCATCCCAAGGGGCAGGCGTTGAGCATCGCGACCCGTGCCTACAGTGCTGGCACCCTGGTATGGGAGAGCGACAGCCTGTACCTGCGCCGGGATGTCAACGACCCGGTCGGCGAGCCCTGGGACGACGCGTTGCCGTTGCAGGAAGAAGGGTTGTTGCGCACTCAACGTTGGGTGCTGCCCGCCGACCTGGGCCGGCGCTTTGCCAAGGTCTCGGGGGATTTCAACCCGATCCACACGTCGGTGATCGGCGCGAAAATCTTCGGCTTTCGCCGTGCCATCGCCCACGGCATGTGGACCTTGGGCCGCGCCCTTGCCGCGCAGCAACCGCCCGGTGGGCTGGACCAGGCCGAGGCGCATTGCGATTTCAAGCTGCCGATCTTCCTGCCCGGCCAGGTCGCGCTGTGGAACCGTCCGGCAGCGGGCCCTTGCCGTGAGTTTGAAGTCCGCAATTTCGCAGGTGACAAGCCTCACATGCGTGGACTGTTCGTCTGGAAAGAGAGCCTTAAATGACTGATTACAGCTTCAACCGAGCTCCGGTTCGCCGCGTCGCGATTATCGGCGGTAACCGCCTCCCTTTTGCGCGCTCCAACACGGTGTACGCCCACGACAGCAACCAGGATCTGCTGGTCGCCGCCTTGCAGGGGCTGGTCGACCGCTACAACCTGCACGGCCAACGCCTGGGTGAGTTTGCCGCCGGGGCGGTGATCAAGCATTCGCGGGATTTCAACCTGGCGCGTGAGTCGCTGCTGTCCACCACCTTGTCCCCGGACACCCCAGCCTACGACGTGCAGCAAGCCTGTGGCACCGGCCTGGAAGCCGCATTGCTGGTGGCGAACAAGATCGCACTGGGCCAGATCGAGGTGGGCATTGCCGGGGGTTCCGACACCACCTCCGACGCCCCCATCGGCATCAACGAATCCCTGCGCCACACCTTGCTCGCGGCCAACCGCGCCAAGGGCATGGGTGACAAGCTGAAAGCGCTGCTCAAGGTTCGGCCGTCGATGTTTTTCAAGCCCTTGCTGCCCCGCAATGGTGAGCCGCGCACCGGCCTGTCCATGGGCGAACACTGCGAGGAAATGGCCAAGCGCTGGCAGATCAAGCGCCTGGCCCAGGATGAGCTGACACTCACCAGCCATCAGCGCCTGGATGCCGCTTACAAACGTGGCTTCTTCGACGACCTGATCAGCCCCCATCGCGGCCTGGCCCGGGACAATAACCTACGCGCTGACGCCAGCCTTGAGAAACTCGCCGGGCTGTCACCCGCTTACGACCGCCAGAACGGCACGCTCACCGCAGGCAACTCCACGCCGCTGACCGATGGCGCTTCGGTGGTGTTGCTGGCCAGCGAAGAATGGGCAGCCGAGCACGGCTGGCCAGTGCTGGCTTACCTGCGGACCGGCGAAACGGCAGCCGTGAACTTTGTCGACGGCACCGAAGGCCTGCTGATGGCCCCGGCCTACGCGGTGCCACGCATGCTCAAACGTGAAGGCCTGAGCTTTAATGACTTCGACTTTTTCGAGATCCACGAGGCCTTTGCCGCCCAGGTGTTGTGCACACTCAAGGCCTGGGAAGACGCCGATTATTGCCGCGAGCGTCTGGGCTTGGATGCGCCGCTGGGCCCCATTGACCGGGCGAAAATGAACGTCAACGGTGGCTCGCTGGGCTGCGGTCACCCGTTCGCCGCCACCGGAGGCCGGCAATTGGCAGCGCTAGCCAAGATCATCCATGAGAACGGCGGCGGGCGCGGCCTGATTTCCATCTGTGCGGCAGGCGGACTGGGCATTACCGCCATCGTCGAAAAGTAGCTCTATCAAAAACAACAACAAGGAGACTGCCATGAACGCTGTAAGCCTGGAACAAACCGAACGGATCTGGCTTGACGCTTACCTGCCTGGCGTCCCGGCGGATATCGATGCCGCGATTGAAGATTACCCATCGTTGCGCGAGGTGTTCCTCGAACACTTGGAGAAATTCCACGAGCGTGTGGCGTATGTGAGCATCGGCACCGAAATGACTTACGCCGACTGGCAGGTGCAAGGCATTGCGTTCGCCGCCTGGTTGCAGGGCCAGGGTGTGCAAAAGGGCGACCGCGTGGCGTTGATGATGCCCAACTGCTTGCAGTACCCGATCTGCCTGCTGGGTACGATCCTGGCCGGCGCGGTGGTGGTCAACGTCAACCCGCTGTACACCTCCCATGAACTCAAGCATTTGCTCAAGGACAGCGGCGCGCAGACCGTGGTGATCTTCGAAAACTTCGCGCATACCCTGGAAAAAGTCATTGCCGGCAGCAGCGTCAAGCGCGTGGTCATCGCGGCCATCGGCGACTTGCTCGGCACCTTCAAGGGCGCGGCGATGAACTTTATCCTGCGTAGCGTGCAAAAGCAGGTGCCGGCGTTCAATCTGCGCGGCTCGGTGCGGTTCAATCAGGCCTTGAAACAGGGGCGCGGGCTCAATCATTTTCCGGTGGAAATGCACCTCGACGACCTGGCTTTCCTGCAATACACCGGCGGCACCACCGGCGACGCTAAAGGCGTGATGCTCAGCCATCGCAACATCATCGCCAATCTGCTGCAGGCCAAGGCCTGGGTCGGTGACCAACTGGACCAGCAAAAGCAGGAAACCAACGTCACCTTGCTGCCGCTTTACCACATTTTTTCGCTGACGGTGAACTGCCTGATGTTCATGTGCCTGGGCGGGCGCAATATCTTGATTGCCAACCCGCGGGACGTGAAGCGGGTGCAGATGATCCTGCGCAAGGAGCGCTTCAACGGCATTGCCGGGGTCAACACGTTGTTTAATGGCTTGCTGGAAAACAAGGCGTTTTGCGCGCGGGACTTTTCCGACCTGCGCATGGTGATCGCGGGCGGCATGGCCACCCACACCGCCGTGGCCAAGCGTTGGAAGGAAGTCACCGGGCTGCCGATCATCGAAGGCTATGGCCTCACCGAGTGTTCGCCGGTGGTGAGCATCAGCCCGATCAATATTGCGCGCATGCGCGAGATGGAATTCACCGGCAGCATCGGCGTGCCATTGCCGTCGACCTGGGTGCGGTTTATCCGTGAAGACGGCGAGCTGGCCGAGATTGGCGAGCAGGGCGAACTACAGGTGCGCGGGCCGCAGGTGATGCAGGGCTACTGGAAACGCCCGGAAGCCACCGCCGAGGTGCTGGATGCCGAGGGGTGGCTGTCGACCGGCGATATCGGTGTGATGGACGAGCGTGGCTATATCCGTCTGGTGGATCGCAAGAAAGACATGATCCTGGTCTCGGGCTTCAACGTGTACCCCAATGAAATCGAAGACGTGGTGGCGTTGCACCCAGGGGTGGCGGAAGTGGCGGCGATTGGGGTGGAAGATGGCGTGACGGGGGAAAAGGTCAAGATCATCGTAGTGCGCAAGGACCCGAACCTGACGCAGGAGCAGATCCTGGTGCATTGCCGGGAGTATCTGACGGGGTACAAGGTGCCCAGGTATGTGGAGTTTCGGACCACCGAGTTGCCCAAGACCACCGTGGGAAAAGTCCTGCGCCGCGCCTTGCGCTGATTCGAAGGTTTAGGTGATCCAAATGTGAGCTGGCTTGCCTGCGATAGCGGTGTACCCGTTACACCGCCATCGCAGGCAAGCCAGCTCCCACAAAGTTCTGTGGTGGATTTTAGAGTGAGTTCACGGCTACCCAGCGTTCTTCCTTGGCCGCCAGGCGAATCGCCGTCGCCAAGCGCTCGACCTCCCATGCCGCCTCAAAGTCAGTGCCCTGCGCACCCTGGCCAGCCACAGCCAGAATCAACTCCTGCACCTCCAGCGTCTTCAACTCGTTGTACCCCAACTGGTGCCCCGCAGCCGGGCTGAACGCCGCATAGCCGGGCAGGGCGGGACCGGCCAACAGACGCTGGAAACCCTCCTGGCCGACACGGCATACGCGCAGTTCATTCAAGCGCTCCTGATCGAACGCCAGCGTGCCTTTCGTCCCGCTGATCTCGAAGCTCAGGTGATTCTTGTACCCATGCTTGAGCCAACTGCTGCTGACCGTGCCGCGCGCGCCGTTGGCGAACCGCAGCAGGGCATGCACCTGGTCATCCACGGCGATGGATTTCAAGTCGGTGCTGTCTTTGACGGCAGGGCGCCGGGCGTGGACGGTCTGGGTATCGGCGCACACGCTGACGACATCCCCCACCAGATAGCGCGCCATCGACAGCAGATGGCTGCCCAAATCCGCCAGCGCGCCGCCGGCATGTTCCACTTCGCAGCGCCACGACCAAGGGGACGTCGGGTCGGCCATAAAGTCTTCGCTGAATTCACCCTGGAAGCTGATGATTTCGCCCAGCTCGCCATTGGCAATCATCTGCCGGGCCAAGGTGATCATCGGGTTGTGCTGATAGTTGTAGCCGACCCGCGTGACCACGCCAGCCGCACGGGCGGCGCGGCGCATGGCGTCGGCCTGCTCCAGGCTGACCGCCAGGGGTTTTTCGCAGTAAACCGCCTTGCCTGCCGCGATGGCGGCCATGGCCATGGGGTAGTGCAAATGGTTGGGGGTGGTGATGGCCACTACATCGACCCTGGAATCATTGATCAGCGTCTGCCAGTCGCCGTGGGCCTCGGCAAATCCCCACGCCGTGGCGCAGCGCTGTGCGCGTTCGGTATCGGCGTCGGCCAGTGCAGCCAGTTTGAGGGTAACTGGCAATTCGAATACCGCGCGGGCGTTATTGAATGCCAGGGCATGGGCGCGGCCCATGAAGCCTGTGCCGATCAAGCCGATTCCGAGTTCGCGCATTGCCGTGGTCCTTTGCATTATTGTTTTGAGAGGGGGTATTAATGGAATAAAAATTCTCTAAATTCAATAGATGGAATAAAAATTCATTAGGCTGCCGAAGATCACCCCAGCGAATGCAGCTATATTCAGGCCATGGGGAAACGGCGTCAGTTAACAAAAGATAACGTAGCGCCGATTGTCAGACGATTCGAAAGCCCGATAGGATGGCCCCTGCTTCCTCCAGGCGCTCTAGATTGCAGGTTTCAAGGCCCCGGAAGGCAGGCGATAACAATAATAAATGGGAGAAAGGTCTATGAGTGAGCCTGTCATGGGTTGGGTTGTTTGCCGCCCACGCGCCGCACGCAAGGTTGCGTTGTTGGCCACAGCGCTCTCGTTGCTGGTCGGTGGTGTGTTGTCCACGTCCGCACTGGCAGCCAGCGATACCACCGCAACACCTGCGTTTGCGATTGAATCCCCCAAGGCCGCCAAAGGCCTGATGATCGACGTGGTCCATGCCGGCAAGCGCCTGGTGGCCGTCGGTGATCGCGGGCATATCCTCTATTCCGACGACCAGGGCAGCACCTGGACCCAAGCCAAAGTCCCCACCCGGCAACTGCTCACGGCGGTGTTTTTTGTCGATGAAAAGCAGGGCTGGGCGGTGGGCCATGATGCGCAAATTCTCGCCAGTTCCGATGGCGGTGCCACCTGGACTCAGCAATACCAAGACCTCAAGCGCGAAGCCCCGTTGCTCGACGTGTGGTTCAACGACGCCAGCCACGGCCTGGCCGTCGGCGCCTACGGTGCGTTGATCGAAACCACTGACGGCGGCAAAACCTGGAACGACGTCAGTGACCGCCTGGACAACGAAGACCAGTTCCACCTCAACGCCATCGCCCATATCAAGGACGCCGGCCTATTCATCGTTGGTGAGCAAGGCAGCATGTTCCGCTCCAGCGACGACGGCCAGACCTGGGAAAAACTCGAAGGCCCTTATGAGGGCTCGCTGTTTGGCGTAATCAGCACCGCCCAGCCGCAGACCCTGCTGGCTTATGGCTTGCGCGGCAACCTTTACCGCTCCACGGATTTCGGCAGCACCTGGGAACAAGTTGAGCTGAACGCGGCGCGGGGAGCGCTGGAGTTTGGTTTGTCGGGCGCGACTTTGCTGGATGACGGTTCCATCGTTGTCGTCGGCAACGGTGGCAGCGTGGTGGTCAGTCATGACGATGGGGCGACCTTCAGCGTGTTCAATCGTCCGGACCGTATTTCGCTGTCGGCCGTCACGGCGGCAGGCAACGGCAACTTGATTCTGGCCGGGCAGGGTGGCGTTCGTGTTGCCATGCCCACCGGCGCTGAACCGACAAAACAATAAGAAGGCGGGCAAAGAATGAGCAGTCATCACAACGATAAAGCGACCTTTCTTGAGCGCCTGATCTTCAACAACCGCCCGGCAGTGATCGTCATCTGCCTGCTGGTGAGTATTTTCCTGTTCTGGCAGGCGACGTTGATTCGCCCGTCCACCAGCTTTGAAAAGATGATCCCCCTCAAGCATCCCTTCATCGAGAAGATGATGGAGCACCGCAACGACCTGGCCAACCTGGGCAACACGGTGCGCATTTCGGTGGAGGCCAAGGACGGGGACATCTTTACAAAGGAGTACATGGAGACCCTGCGCCAGATCAACGACGAAGTGTTCTACATCTCCGGCGTCGACCGTTCGGGCCTCAAGTCGCTGTGGAGCCCCAGCGTACGCTGGACCGAAGTGACCGAAGAAGGCTTTGCCGGTGGTGAAGTGATTCCGCAGAGCTACAACGGCTCGCCGCAAAGCCTTGATCAACTGCGCAACAACGTGCTCAAGTCCGGCCAGGTCGGGCGCCTGGTAGCCAACGATTTCAAATCAAGCATTGTCGATATCCCGCTGCTGGAGTCTTACCCGGATCCGCAGGACCAAGGCAAGTTGCTGGCCCTTGACTACCGCAAGTTCTCCCATGAACTCGAAGACAAGATTCGCGACAAGTTCGAAGCGCAGAACCCTAACGTCAAGATCCACATCGTCGGTTTCGCCAAGAAGGTCGGTGACCTGATCGATGGCCTGGTGATGGTGGTGCTGTTCTTTGGCATCGCGTTCGTTATCACGCTGATTCTGCTGCTGTGGTTCACCAACTGCCTGCGCAGCACCGTTGCGGTGTTGAGCACGACATTGGTGGCGGTGGTCTGGCAGCTCGGGTTGATGCACTTTTTCGGTTTCGGCCTTGATCCGTATTCGATGCTGGTGCCGTTCCTGATCTTCGCCATTGGTATTTCCCACGGTGTGCAGAAGATCAACGGTATCGCCCTGCAATCCAGTGAAGCGGACAACGCGCTGACCGCCGCCCGCCGTACCTTCCGGCAACTGTTTCTGCCAGGGATGATCGCGATCCTCGCCGACGCGGTGGGCTTCATCACGCTGCTGATCATCGACATTGGCGTGATCCGTGAACTGGCCATCGGCGCGTCCATCGGCGTGGCGGTGATCGTGTTCACCAACCTGATCCTGCTGCCGGTGGCGATTTCCTATGCTGGCATCAGCCAGCGCGCCATCGCCAGGAGCAAAAAGGACGCGCACCGCGACCACCCGTTCTGGCGCCTGCTGTCGAAATTCGCCAGCGCCAAAGTGGCGCCGGTCTCGATCCTGCTCGCGCTGGTCGCCTTCGGCGGCGGCCTCTGGTACAGCCAGAACCTGAAGATCGGTGACCTGGACCAAGGCGCGCCGGAACTGCGCCCGGACTCGCGCTACAACAAAGACAACAATTTCATCATCAGCAACTACTCCACCAGTTCCGACGTATTGGTGGTGATGGTCAAGACCAAGGCCGAAGGCTGCTCGCGCTATGAAGCCATGGCGCCCATCGACCAGTTGATGTGGAAGATGCAGAACACCGAGGGCGTGCAGTCGGCGATCTCGCTGGTGACCGTGTCCAAGCAGATGATCAAGGGCATGAACGAGGGCAACCTGAAATGGGAAACCCTGTCGCGCAACCCGGATGTGCTGAACAACTCCATCGCCCGTGCCGATGGCCTGTACAACAACAACTGCTCCCTGGCGCCCGTGCTGGTGTTCCTCAACGACCACAAGGCCGAAACCCTCGACCGCGCGGTGCATGCGGTGCAGGACTTCGCCAAGGAAAACAACAAGGATGGCCTGGAATTCATTCTCGCGGCGGGTAATGCCGGGATCGAGGCAGCGACTAACGAGGTGATCAAGGAATCGGAGCTGACCATCTTGATCCTGGTGTACCTGTGCGTGGCGACCATGTGCATGATCACCTTCCGCTCCTGGGCGGCGACCCTGTGCATCGTGCTGCCGCTGGTGCTGACCTCGGTGCTCGGCAACGCGCTGATGGCGTTCATGGGTATCGGCGTCAAGGTCGCGACCTTGCCGGTAGTGGCCTTGGGCGTAGGGATTGGCGTGGACTACGGCATCTACATCTACAGCCGCCTGGAAAGCTTCCTGCGTGCCGGCCTGCCGCTGCAAGAGGCGTACTACCAGACGCTCAAATCCACCGGTAAAGCCGTACTGTTCACCGGTTTGTGCCTGGCGATTGGCGTGTGCACCTGGATCTTCTCGGCCATCAAGTTCCAGGCCGACATGGGCTTGATGCTGACCTTCATGCTCCTGTGGAACATGTTTGGTGCGCTGTGGCTGCTGCCGGCGCTGGCGCGGTTCCTGATCAAACCGGAGAAGTTGGCGGGGCAGAAGGGCAATTCTTTGTTCGCTCACTGACCGATATAGACCATTGCCGCAAGGCACTGCGGGGGAATTGACCTATCATGTGTCTTTTCCCCCCGCAGTGACTTCACATCATGACCGACGCAGCACCCAACCTGAGCACCGACCTGAAAGACAGCGACATGCTGATCATCAACGGGCTGCACGCCTTCGACTTCACGTTCGATCATCACTTGCAGATCGAAAGCATGGACGGCCGGGAACTCAAGCGTTGGACGTTCAGTCCAGATCAACTGAACGCCGCCACCTTTGATAGCAGCTTGCAAAGCTGGCTCTTGAGCAACGAAGACGGTGAACACCGTCTGGTCTGCCTGAGTGCGATCAAGGGCGACAACAACAACGACGAGGATGAAGCGGATGATGCGTAAATTCTGGCCCCTGCTGATGGCCGGCAGTGTAGGCGCGATGTCGGTGCAGGCCGCGCCGGCCGACACCTATGAACTGTTGGTGGGCAGCTACACCGCTGGCACCAGCGAAGGCATCTACCGCCTGCAATTCGACAGCCGTACCGGCACGTTCCAGGGCGCGCCGGTGTTGGCGGCCAAGGCCGCGAACCCGTCGTGGCTGACGGTTTCCAAGGACCAGAAGCACCTGTTTGTGGTCAACGAAAACGGGCCGGGCCAACAGGATGCGGTAGGCCGCGTGAGCAGCTACAGCATTGATCCGCAGAATCATCAGCTGACCTTGATCAACCAGGTCCAGAGCCTGGGCAACGAGCCCACCCATTCCAGCGTGGCCGCCGATGGGCGCTACCTGTTTGTGGCCAACTACTCGGTAGTGGAAGACCCGGGCGGAAGCCTGGCGGTGCTGCCGGTGGATGCCGAGGGTAAGCTGTCAGCCCCGGTGCAACTGAGCGGCCACCCGGCCAGCCGCGTTAACCCGGAGCGCCAGGCGTCCAACCATGTGCATTCGGTGGTGTCGTCGCCGGATGGCAAATACGTGTTCGTGCAGGACCTGGGCGCGGACAAGGTGTTTGCCTATCACTACGATCCCAAGGCCAATCATGAACTGCCATTGACCCCGGCCACTCCGGCCTCGGTGCAACTGCCGCCGGGCAGCGGTCCGCGTCACTTGTTGTTCAGCGCTGATGGCAAACATGCCTGGCTGACCACCGAGATGAGCGCGCAGGTCGCGGTGTTTGACTACAAAGATGGCCAGCTGACCCAGACGCAACTGGTGGACTTCGCCGCCGGGAAACCGGTACCGGACAAGGCTGGCGCTGCGTTGCACGCGTCCAGTGATGGCAAATTCCTCTACGTGAGCAACCGTGGCACGGCCAATCAGTTGCTGGTGTTCAGCATCGACCCGGCTACCGCGCACCTCAAGGAACTGCAACGCCGTTCCGTGGAAGGCGACCACCCGCGCGAGTTCAGCCTGGACCCGAGCGGCAAGTTTTTGCTGATCGCCAACCAGAAAAGTAACGAAATCGTGGTGGTTGAACGCGACCCCAACACCGGTCTGCTGGGTAAAACCGTGCAGAAACTGGCGATCGACGCCCCCAGTGACCTCAAATTCCTGGTGCGTCAATAAGCCAGCAGGCCCCGCACTGCGGGGCCTGACCCGGTGTATTAATTCTATTAATAGCGGCTACTGTTTCAAAGCATTTCTAAGGTTCAACCCTCGGGCGTAAGTTGGGTTCCAAGGCCTTCCCAGGCCACCCAACCAAACGAACACAAGGGTTACCGACATGAACTTGAATCTCTTCTCCATCATTGCCGCTTCCGCTGTTTCCGCCACTGTCGCCCTGCCAGCGGCGGCCAGCGTGGAAGTTTCCGGCAAAAAATCCAGCACCAGCGCCTACACCCAGAAATACCTGCAACAAAGTGCCAACTTCTACGCCGCACTGGATCACAAGACTCAGCAATAACCTGCACAAAAGCAGACGCCAAACCACTGGAACGAAGCCTGGCTCGTTCGAGTGGTTTGGCGTTTGTGCATCTGCAGAATAAAAATGATTGATATCACATTGCCATGTGTTTAAATTTGACGCTCAAATATTGACGCATTTATTCCTGGAATCGACAGCATGGCACTCCGACTCGCCGCACTCATCCTGGTTCTCTACTCCGCCCCCATCCTGTCCTCCGTACAAGGGGTGGACGGTGAGCCGGAGATTGCCCGTGAGCGGTTGCTTAACCTGGTTGAAGGCTAAGCCGAATGGGCGCTTTGTAGTGAGCGGGCTTGTCCCGCGCTGGGCTGCGAAGCGGCCCCAAAACCAGGCGCCGAGGAATACCTGACACCGTGCGGCGTTTTCGATGGGGCCGCTTCGCAGCCCAGCGCGGGGCAAGCCCGCTCACTACAGAGCCCTGTCGGGTCAGGTCTTTGCCATCACGGCAATGAACAGCGGCGATTGCAGGAAGCGCTCCAGCCACTGCTGTAACCGGGGATACGGTGCACCGGCAAACCATTCCCGATCCACATGGGCGAACTGACGCACAAACGGCGCCAGGGCCATGTCTGCCAGGCTTGGGTGATCGGCGAATAAGTACTCGCGATTCGCCAATAATCCCTCAAGTGTGCGCAAGAACACCTCGCCCTCGGCCCGATAATGTTCCATCGGTTGTTCCGGGTAGCGTTCGGCATACTTGTATCGATTCAAGTGATACTTGAAGCCCACATCGTTCTCGGCAATCAACGCCAATACCGCCGGGTCACCCTGCAGCAGCCAATCATCCGGGTCGTGCTGCGCCAGCGCCCACTGCATGATCGCCAGGCTTTCATCGATCACCACGCCATTCACACTCAACACCGGCACCGTGCCTTTGGGTGACAGCGCCAGCATTTCGGCCGGCTTGGCCTTGAGGCTCACTTCGATAATGCGCACGGGCACGCCGCAATAGCGCAACGCCAGGCGCGCACGCATCGCATACGGGCAGCGTCGAAACGAATACAGCAGCGCCTCACTCACTTGACCTCCAGGGTGCTCAAGCCATTGCCCTGGCGCTTGACCTGGATCTGCACCGGAATGCGCTCGTGCATTTCCTGCACGTGGGAGATCACCGCCACTTTGCGGCCCTGGGCCTGCAAACCGTCCAGGGCGTCCATCGCCAATTGCAGCGACTCGGGGTCGAGGCTGCCGAAACCTTCGTCGATAAACAGCGACTCGATCTTCAACGTGCTGGAGGCCATCGACGCCAGGCCCAAGGCCAACGCCAGCGACACCAGGAAGGTTTCACCACCCGACAACGAATGCACCGAGCGCAGTTCATCGCCCATTTCCGTGTCCATGACCAACAGGCCCAGCATGCTGCCGCCGCGCTTGAGACGGTAGCGGCGTACCAATTGGCGCAGTTGCACGTTGGCGTGGTGCACCAGCAGGTCGAGGTTGTAGGCCTGGGCGATCTTGCGGAAGGTGTCGCCGGTGGCTGAGCCGATCAGCGCATTCAGGCGTGCCCAGCGTTGCCATTCGTCATAGGCCTTGGCGATCTGTTCGGCGAAGGCCTGATTGGCATCCTGGCGGCGCTGGTCTTCGGACTGGCGCGCGCGCAATTCGGCGCAGGTTTTTTCTCCCTCAGCCAACTGTTGGTTGAGCGTAGCCAACGCGCTGTCCAGTGCTTCGGCTTCAAGGTTGCCGTTGTGCAGGGCTTGGTGCTCGGCCAGGCGTTGCTCGCGTTCTTGCAGCAGGACCTTGGCTTGTTCAACGGCTTTTTCGCTGTGCTGCAACTGCTGGCGCAATTGGCTGACCTGGGCGTCATCGTAGGCCAGCAAGCGGTTGAGGCCATCGTTATCGAGCTCCGGGTGCCGGGCTCGCCACTCGCCGAGGCGTGTGTCCAGCGATTGCTGTTCGGCCTGTAAGGCTTGCTGGCGCTCCTGCTGGGCCTTGAGATCGGCGGCCAACTGGATCAATGCGTTGTGGATCTCTTGCAACTGCTTGTTGGCGTCGGTTTCACTCTGGCGTGATTGGGTCACGGCCTGATCCAACTGCTGTTGCCAGTGTTCGGCACTGCCGTGCTCGCCAAGCAACGCGCCGAGTTTTTCCTGAGCTGCTTGTTGCTGGGCGGCCAACTCGTTGACCTGCTGATTCAGCGCATCGAGTTGCTGCTGGCGGTGCTGCTGATGCGTCTGTTCTTTCTCGATCGCTTGTTGGCGTTCTTGTTGCTCGGCCAGCTCATCACGTTGATGGCCGAGCTGTTCAAGGCGCTGGCTGACCTGTTGGTCCAGCTGCATGAAGGTTGCGGCCGGCTCGGCACGCAAACCGTCCAGGGTGTCGGCGGGCAACAGGCTGGCGAAGGCATTCAGTTCCTGCTCAAGACGTTCGCGGTCGCTGGCCAGCTCGCGTTGCTGATCCACCAGCAATTGACGGGCCTGCTGGCTCGCTTCCTGGGCGGCTTGCAGTTGTTGCTGCAGACGCCCGGCGTTTTGTTGCAGGTTGAGCAGGGCACCTTGGCGTTGTTCGTCCTGGGCGATGCTCTGGGTCAGTTGACTCAACTGTTGATCAAGCCAGGCGCTGCGTTTGGCCTCATCCTGGTTGAACAGCGCGGCCGACAGTGGGTGCGCATCCAGGCTGGGCTTGAGTGCTTGTTGTTGCGTCGCCAGTTGCTCCTGCTGTTGCAGGTATTCCTTTTGCTGGGCGATCAAACCGCCGACTTCGCCGCGCAGCTCGGTGAGCTTTTCCTTGAGGGTGTCGACGGCTTTCTGCGCCGTGGCTTCCTCGTTTTCGTCATGGCGACCTAGGCTCTGCAGCAGCGCTTCGGGCTGGTGGTACGGGTGTTCGTGGCTGCCGCACACCGGGCAGGGCTGGTCGTCCTGCAACTGCTCGCGCAATTCTTCGACACTGGCACTGCGGGCCAGGCGCTGGCGCTCAAGCAGTTGCTTGGTCACCGTCAGGGTTTGTTCGGCAACGGTCAGCTCCGCCTTGGTTTGCAGGCCGGTCTGGTTCAGTTGCTCGCGTTGCTGTTGGGCGTCGGCAAGCTTCTGCGTCAGTACGTTGGCCTGCTGGTCCAGCTGCTGCTGGCTGTCCCACAGGCGCGTCAGGTCTTCAAAGGCGCGTTGCTGTTTGCGATTGTCTTGCAGCAGGCTGGCCAGCAACTGGATTTGCTCGGCCACGGCATGCGGCTCGGCACCGGCCTCCTGATACAGCAGGTCCAGAGCCTCGCGTTGTCCGGTGAACTGTTCGGCTGCGCGGGCCGCGCGTTGTTCCAATTGCGGCAGTTCGGCCTGGCCTTTGTTCAGGCGATTGCCTATCAACATCAGCTGTTGCAAGCGATCGCGGTAGGCGGTCCAGGCGTCGCTCAAGGGGGCGAGGGCGGCGCTGCGATCAAGTTCGGTGGCCAGGCGTTGGAGGCGTTCGGCGACTTGGCTTTGCTTTTCCAGCAGACCGTTAAGCCGGGCCTGGCCTTCGGTGCAGGCGTGTTCGTGCTGCTGTTTGTCCTCGGCGCGCTTGGCCAGCGCTTTGGTCAAGTGGGCGAGGGTGCTCTGCTCTTCAAACGCTTGGCGCAGCAAAGGCACGGCATCGGCCTGGTTTTTCAGCGCCTCGGCCAACGCGGTTTGCGCGGTGGCTTGCTGTTGCTCGGCCTGCGTCTGGCGACTATGCAGTTGGCCCTGTTGTTCGATATGCAACTGAATCTGCACGGCCAACGGGGCAAGCACGCTGTTGAGTTCGGCTTGGCGGGCGAACTGATGACGTTGCGGCGCCAATTGCTCCAGGCGACTCAGGTCCTGGCGTTGCGGGCCCTGAGCATCCCAATCAGCCTGTGCCCGTTGCAGCTGTTCGGTGGCGGCGAGCTGGCGCTCCTGCCATTCGCGCAGTTCCTTGAGCCAGGTGTGTTGCAGCTCCAACTGCTTGAGTTGGGCCTGTTGGTTCTTGAGCTGGGCGTTTGCGGCGTCGAATTGCTGATCCAGTTCGGCACGTGCTTCAGGGGCCAGGGGCACCACGCCGGTGGCTTGGTCCTGCAACTGCTTGTGCGCGTCCCTGGCGTCTTTGGCCTTGTCGAAGGCGCGTCGGCCAAGCTGGGTGTAGAGGGCCGTGTCGGTGAGCTTTTCGAGCAGTTCGCTGCGCTCGTTATCGTTGGCCTTGAGGAAGGCACTGAACTCGCTTTGCGCCAGCAATACGGCGCGGGTGAACTGCTCGAAGTTCAGGCCCAGGGCCAGTTCCAACTGGGTCTTGTATTCGGTTTTCTGGCTGGCCAGCAGTTGGTCGCTGTCCAGGTCGATCAGGCTCTGGCGGCTGTTCTGCAACTTGCCGCTGGCCTTGTCGCGGGCGCGGTTGGCTTCCCAGCGCGCACGGTAGCGACGGCCGCTGACGCCGACAAAATCCACTTCGGCATAACCACCCCCGGTGCCGCGACGAATCAAGGTGCGCGGGTCGCCAATGGAAATATCGCTGTCGGCATCCGGCATCTTCGCCTGGCCGGTATCGCCCAGGCGCGGCACAGCGCCGAACAGCGCCAGGCACAACGCATCCAGCAGGGTGCTTTTACCGGCGCCGGTCGGCCCGGTAATCGCGAACAAACCCGCGCTGGCCAGCGGCTCTGCGGTGAAGTCGATCTCGAACGGGCCCGCCAGGGAGGCGAGGTTTTTCAGGCGGATGGCGAGGATCTTCATGGCTGTTGCTCCTCCTGTTGCACTTCCTGGAGCAGCACAGCGAAATCCTTCAAGGTCTGTTCATCCACTTCACTGCCGTAACTGTCCTGCCAGGCGCGGCTGAACAATTCCTGGGGCGTGAGCTGGTCGAGTTCGATCAGGCGGTCTTCGTCCGTGTTGTCGCTGCCGCGCTTACCGGCGTACTCGGCGGCGATGCGCACCAGGCGCACGGCTTTGCCTTGCAGGGCGGTTTCGATTTGCTGGCGCAGGTCGGGTTGCGGCTCGTCCAGGCGCACGCGCACTTCCAGCCAGGGATGGCGCTGGGTTTCAGCGAGCAGGTCGACGTCCGGCAACTCGGCCAGGGCCTTGAGGATATCCGCCAGCGGCGCAGCCTCCAGGCGTTGCAGGTCAACCGAACGCGGGATCAGCAGTGGTTCGACACTCACCAGGCATTGGCCCT
Source organism: Pseudomonas sp. H1_A03 (assembly GCF_054685145.1). Taxonomy (NCBI): domain Bacteria; kingdom Pseudomonadati; phylum Pseudomonadota; class Gammaproteobacteria; order Pseudomonadales; family Pseudomonadaceae; genus Pseudomonas; species Pseudomonas sp. H1_A03. Next base: position 4,721,404 of record NZ_CP162829.1, on the reverse strand, counting down.
GGAACGTCACGTCGAGGATCTGGTGTTTGTAGCCGATTTCGGAAAATGACAACGGAATCGGCGAGCCGCTATAGCGAATCCGCTCTTCGCCATTGACCTTTTGCGGCTTGTGCAAATGGCCGAGGGCGACATAGCCGACACTTTTATCGAACAGGCTGGCCGGCAGCGCCTCGGCATTGCCGATGATCAGGCTGCGCTCGGAGTCTTCCGACACCGAGCCTCCGGCCATGTGCGCATGGCTGATGGCAATCAGCGCCTGGCCTTTTTTACGCTTGGCGTTGGCGGCGGCGATCAGCCATTCATGCACTTGGCCGATACCGCGCAGGTAGTCGTCACCCAGGTGTGCACCGGTGACTTCCGCCGGGCGCAGGAATGGCAAGGCCAGGCACCAGCCGGCAATCTTGCCCTTGGCATCCGGCAGAGGGATCAGCAGGCGTTCGGCATCCAGTTGGCCGTCATCCAGCCACAGCACGCGACCGAGCGCATGGGTGCGCAGGCGACGCATCAGTGGTGCGGGCAGTTCGATGCGCGAGCCGGAGTCGTGGTTGCCGGCGATCATCACGATGGTCAGCTTGGGGGTTTGCTCGTGGGCGCTGATGATGAAGTCATACAGCCGTTCCTGTGCCTTGAGCGGCGGGTTGACCGTGTCGAATATATCGCCGGCGATGAGCAGCACATCCGGGCGCTGGGCGTTGAGTTGGCCCAGCAGCCACTCGAGGAAACAGGCGTGTTCGAAGTCGCGTTCCTGGCCGTGGAGGTTTTGGCCAAGGTGCCAGTCGGAAGTGTGGAACAGACGCAAGGCGAACTCCGTGAATAAACAGAAAAGTGAATAGCCGCCATGAACAGAGAAGGGCGGTGAAAAGGAAGGGAGTTTACCTGTAATGCGAACCCGGTGCCTGCGGGCGAAGGAGATCAACTGTGGGAGCTGAGCTTGCCTGCGATGGCGGTGTGTCAGTCAAAAATGAGCTGACTGATCCACCGCCATCGCAGCATAAGTATCTACATATCTTTATTCCCCCCCCCCCCAGGCGTAGCAGCTGTCGAGCCCCTGCGAGGCTGCGTCAGCGGTGTGTCAGACAGGCCGCAAACGCAGCCTCGCTGGGGCTCGACAGCTGCTACGCACTATCACAGTGAAAATGTGTAGATACCTTTGGCCATCGCAGGCAAGCCCGCTCCCACATTTTGATTTGTGTGGCGTCAGGGATGTTGCCGTTACTTGGGATACAACGGCGGCAGGCTGGTGGTGTCGGCGGCCGGATCCAGCTCACGCTCAGCCACCGGGATGGCCTTCACCGCACGCCACAGGTCTTCACCCAGCCAATAATGGCCGCCCTCGCTGTAGAGCGCGCCGTTCAACCCATCCAACGCGTCCGACAGCGGTACAAACCGCGCGGCCATGTCCGCCAGGGTTTCCGGCTGTTGCCGGGCCCAGGCGTCGAGGGCTTGGCGGGTGGCCTGGGGGTCGTTGGCCTGGGTGGCGCGCTTGAGGTCGTCGAGCAGGGTTCGCGGGCTCGGGCCGGTTTGCGCGGCGCGCAGTACGGCGGGCTGCCGGCGCGCGCGCCACCACAGGCCAAAACCGAGCAAGGTGGTGCACGCGAGGAGCAGGGTGCTGAGTTGCCACAGCCATAGGTGGTTGTCGTCGGGGGCGGTGATGACGGTAGGCGTGGCGGGCGCGTCAACCACCAGGCTCGGGTTGATCGCCACTTGCAGGGTGCGGGCCGGCAGGCTGGTGCGCTCAAGGTGATCTTCGTGGGTGTTCCACCACACCACTTCAACGGCGGGCAGTTCCAGTGCACCTGCGCGGGTGGGCACCAGGGCTTCGCGGTCTTCGCGGCTGCCGATCAGGCCGCGGTCGCTGGTCTGGTTGCCGAGCACCGGTTGGTCCGGGTAGCGGCGCAGGCCGTTGATCTCGGTGCTGGGCAGCGCCGGCAGTTGCGCGCTGGACAGGCCTTCGGCCTTGACCGTGAGGCTGCGGGTCAGGGAGTCGCCGACCTGCACATGCTCAGGCTCCGGGTTCCAGCTTTCGCTCAGGGTCAGGCTGCGCGCCGGTAGCCAGGGCGTATCGGCGGGGTACAGCGCCGGCTTGGGCTTGACCACCAGCGGCAGCTCCGCCGAGCTGACGTGGATCAGCTTGCCGGGCTTGGTACCTTGCAGCGTGTTCTCCTGCGGCGGGCGCGACTCCACCAGCGTCGCGCTGAACGTCTGCGCCGGAATCGCCAATGTGCCGCTGTGCTGCGGGTAAATCGCGTAGCGGGTTTCGATCACGCCGTGGCGAATGCTGTTGATCACCTTCTCGTAGGTGCGTGACTCGCCCAATTGCTCGACGCGTGCGTCGGCAATCTGCAACGGCGTGAGGCTGCTGTCGTCATACAGCGACACCGAGTGGTACACGCGCACGGTCAACAGCGCCTGGGCCTGGACGTAGACACTGGTCTGGTCAAGATTGGCCTCGACAAACACCGGCGCCAGTTCGGCGGCTGTGTTCTGGCTGGCGGTTTCTACCACTTGCAGGCTGATCGGCTGGGTCTTGTACTCGCCTACTTGCAGGGGCGGGATGAGCACCGTGCCGTTTTCCTTGGGCAGCAGCGTGATGATCCAGCGTGTGGTGGCGTGGTTATCGCCGCCCAGCGTGGTGAGTTGGTTGATCTGCCGCGTACCGCTGACTTCGAACTGCGCATCCAGCGGCGACAGGTCGGGTTTGCCGAACTGCGTTACATCGCTGGACTCTACCGTGAGCTCCACCGTTTCCCCGGAATTGAGGCGGCTGCGGTCGACGCTGGCGGTCAGGCTCGCCGCCTGGGCGTGGCCTGCCGAGAGTGCGAGCAGGAACAGTAGGGTGGTGCGGCGGCTCATCGAGTCTTGTCCTGATGTTGTTGCTGTTCGTACCAGAATTTGCGGCGCAGCAGTTCGCCGGGGTTGTCCGGGATCTCCCGCAGCCATTGCTCCAGGGCCTGGCGACGTTCACCGTCGAGGCTGGCGTCGGCAGGAAGCAGCGGCGGGGTAGTGGTTTGTTCGTCGCCCAGTTCGCTGCCCGGCACTTCATTGCCTGGGGCGCGCGGCGTATTACCGGCCTGGGTGTCGCCGGTGCCGGCTTCCCCCTGGCCTTGGGATGACTGCTCGCCACCCGTGGTGCTTTGCCCATTCGCGCCCGGTTGCGCAGTTTGGCCGGGTTGGGTGGTTTCGTCATCCTCGTTATCGGCTGGCTTATCGGGTTCGGACGGCTCTTTTTCCTGCATCAGGGTTTCCACCAGCGCTTTGTTTTTCAGGGCCGGTTGCAAGTCGGGTTGTGCTTCAAGGGCCTGTTCGTAGGCGTCGATGGCGGCCTCCAGCTCACCGGACTTGGCCAGGGCGTTACCCCGATTGTAGTGGGCGTAGGCGTCATTGCCCTCGGCGAAACGCTTGATGGCCTCGGCATAGTTGCCGGCTTCGTAGAGCGCTACGCCCTGCCACTGCGGGTCTTCGAAGTGTTCGGCGGCTTCGGCGGGGCGTTTCTTCTTCAGCAGGTATTGGCCTTGTTGGTCGGGACGCAGCCACAGGTCCTGCAAACCGAAGGCATAGCTGGGTTGCGGCGCGCTCAACAGCAGCAGGGGCAGGCAGAACAACCAGCCACGCCGACCGGCGCAGGCAGCGAGCAGCAACAGCGGCAGGAGCAGCCAGTAACCCTGGTCTGCCCAGGTGTCGAGGTGCAGCAGTTGACCGTCGTTGCGCAAGGTGTGTGGCGGGTCCAGTACACCGAGTTGGCGCAGGTCCTTGTCGTCCAGGCGGGCGGCGCGGTAGCGACCGCCCATTTCGCTGGCGAAGGCCTTGAGCGTCGGGCTGTCCAGGCGTGGCACCAGGATCGCGCCTTGTTCGTCCTTGAGAAACTCGCCACTTTCCTGAGTCACCGGGGTGCCTTCCCGGCTGCCGATACCGAGGATCGACAGGGTCGGCGCCTGGCTACTTTGCAGCAGCAGCCGAATGCCCTGGCGTTCCTGTTTGGACAGCGAAGAGCCAATCAGCACCAGACGACCCTGGCCGAGGCCGCCTTGTTTGAGCAGGCCCAGGGCTTTCTCGACTGCCAGGTCGGCGCGGTGTCCGGGCTCCGGCATGATTGACGGGCGCAGGGCTTCGAGCAGGTTGCGGCTGGTGCCCAGGTCGTCTGACAGCGGCACCAGGGTGTGGGCGCTGCCGGCGTAAACGACGATGGCCGTCTGCGCATCGGTGCGTGCCTGCAATAGGTCATACAGCTTGCGCCGCGCCTGTTCCAGGCGGTTGGGCGGGCTGTCGGTGGCAAGCATTTCCGGGGTCAGCTCCAGCAGCACCACCAAAGGATCGGAGGGTTTCTGGCTGGACTGCTCAACCCTTTGCCAACTGGGCCCAAGCAGCGCGAGCACGGCCAAGAGCCAGGCAATGCCGAGCACCACCCATGGCGATTTGCTTTCGCGCCCGTTGCCACCACTGAGCAACACGGCGTGGAAGGCCGGCGGCAGGATCATCTGCCAACGCCCGGCGCGCTTTTGCCGATGCCACAGGTGCCAGAGCAACCAGCCGAGCAATGGCAGGAGCAACAGCGACCAAGGGCGGAACCAGTGCGGCCACAGGTCGATCATCGACGCCTCCGCAATCGCAGGCGTTTGAGGCGCTGGCGCCATTCCGGGTGCTGTTGCAGGAAAATCCCCTTGCTCGACAATTTGGTGAACCACCGATGCAAGGCGTTGTTCGGCCAGCGTTCCTGGATCACCAGCAACATGCTCAGCACCAACGCCAAGGCCAGCGGCGCGCTGTACAGGGCCAGGGCCGGGCGCGCCTGGGTGGGTTGCTGTTCAACGGGTTCGAGCTTGTCGAGCGTTGCCTTGATCGCTTGCAGCTCTTCGCCATCACGGGCGCGGAAGTACTGGCCGCCCGTAGCCTCGGCGATGGCCTTGAGTGCCGGTTCGTCGAGGTCCAGGCTCGGGTTGACGCCGAGGATACCCAAGGAACCGGTTTGTTCCGGGTCTGCGCCGATGCCGATCGGGTAGATCTTCACACCTTCTTCAGCAGCGAGGCGCGCGGCGGTCAGTGGGTCGATCTGCCCGGCGTTGTTGGCGCCGTCGGTGACCAGGATCAGTACACGGCTCTGCGCCGGGCGCTGACGCAGGCGTTTCAAGGCCAGGCCAATGGCATCGCCAATTGCGGTGTTCTTGCCGGCAATGCCGATGCGCGCTTCATCCAGCCAGGTGCGCACGGTGCGGCGGTCAAAGGTCAGCGGTGCTTGCAGGTAGGCCTGGCTGCCGAACAGGATCAGGCCGACGCGGTCACCTTCACGGCCTTCAAGAAAGTCGCCGAGCAAGTGTTTGACCAGGCTCAAGCGGCTGACGTCCTCGTCTTGCCAGTTCATATCGGGGAAGTCCATGGAGCCGGACACGTCCACCGCCACCAGAAGGTCGCGGCCACTGGCGGCAATCGGCAGCGGCTCGCCAAGCCATTCCGGGCGGGCAGCGGCGGTTAACAACAGCAGCCACAGCACCACAAAGGGCGCTTGCTGGCGCCAGCCGGGCAGGTTGACGCGGGCGCGGCGGCGAGCCAGGCCCTCAAGGTCGCTGAGGTAGCTGACTTTTAACGCCGGCTCGCCGCTGTCGGCTGCCGGCAACACAAGCCGCATCAGCCAGGGCAAGGGCAGCAGGGCGAAGATCCACGGCCAGGCGAACTCAAACATGTTTGCGAATCCAGGTGTCGACGGCTTGGGTCAGGCCGGCGATGGCCTTGTCGTCGAGTTTGCATTCGGGTTTGTAGGCGCCTTCTACCAACACCATCCAGCGTGTGAGGCCCGCGGCGGGGCAGCGGTTGTCGAGGAACGCCAGCCATTTTCGGCCGTTGAGGGTATGGCTCTGGCTGTAGGGATAGTCGTTGCGGCACAGGCGTTTGAGCAGGCCGTTGAGTTGCTGCAACCACGCGCCGGCCGGGGCCCCGTCGTAAGGTTTGGGCATCAGCGCCAGTTCCGCGAGGGCGGCGATGCGCAATGGGTCCAGCGGTTGCTCGGCGCGGGCGATGGGGCGACGGGTTGGCAGAAAGCGTCGCAGTGACCAAAGCCCCCAGCCGAGCAGTGGAATCACCAGCAGCAACAACCACCAGCCCGGCGCAGGCGGCCAAAAGCCGATGGCTGGCGGGGCGATCAGCGGTTGCAGTTGGTCAAGGCTGCTCATTGTTTTTTAACCGGACGTTGCGGGTTGAGGTACTCGCGCAGTTGCTCGACCATTTCGCTCTGGGTGCTCAAGGGCATCAATAAGATGCGCAGCTTCTGGGCGAGCAGCTCCCAGCGGGCGATGCGTGCTTCGGCTTGGGCCTTGTAGGCCTGGCGCAAATCGACGTTCAGCGTATCCAGTTCCAGCTGGGCACCGCGTTCGGCGAAACGCAGCAGCCCGGCGGCGGGCAGAGCGTGGTCCAGCGGATCGGAGATGGGCAACAGCAGCAGGTCGCAGTGCCGCGACAACAGGCTCAATTGCTGCTCGGCACCTTCGGTGAGCGCGCGTTCATCGCAGATCACAATCACCAGGCTGCCGGGGCGCAGCACTTCGCGGCCACGGCGCAGGGCCATGCCCAGGGCATCAGCCTCGGGGCGGCTTTCGGTGTTCAGGCTCTGGTTGACGCGCACCAACCGGTTGAGCAGTTGCAGCAGACTTTGTTTGCTGCGGCGCGGCTTGATTTCGTAGTGCTCGCTATCGCCGAACACCAGCCCACCCACGCGGTCGTTATGCCCCAGCGCCGCCCAGCCGATCAGGCTGGCCGCCTGGGCCGCCAGCACCGATTTGAACATTTGCCCTGAGCCGAAAAACAGCCGGCAGCTTTGCTCGACCATGATGAAGATCGGCCGCTCGCGTTCTTCGTGGAACAGCTTGGTGTGCGGTTCCTGGGTGCGCGCGGTCACGCGCCAGTCGATGGTGCGCACATCGTCGCCGGCCTGGTACACGCGCACCTGGTCGAAGTCGACACCGCGCCCCCGCAGCTTGGAGTGGTGCAGGCCGATCAGCGGGCTGCGCTGGCTCGGCGTGGAAAACAGCTGCACTTCGCGCACACGGTGGCGCATCTCGATCAATTCGCTGAGCGTGACGCGGATTCCATCGCTGGCGTTCATGGGTTTCAAGCGACGGCAACGACGTCAAGAATGCGTTGCACCACGCGGTCCTGGTCAATGCCGGCGGCTTCGGCCTCGAACGACAGAATGATGCGATGGCGCAGCACGTCGAACAGCACCGCCTGGATATCTTCCGGGCTGACGAAGTCGCGACCGGCCAGCCAGGCATGGGCGCGGGCGCAGCGGTCGAGGGCGATGGAGCCGCGTGGGCTGGCGCCATAGGCGATCCACTCGGCCATCTCCGGGTCGAACTTGGCTGGAGTGCGCGTGGCCATCACCAGTTGCACCAGGTATTCCTCCACTGCATCGGCCATGTACAAACCGAGGATTTCCTTGCGCGCGGCGAAGATCGCCTGTTGGCTGACGCGGCGCTCAGGCTTGGTTTCGCCGTTCAGCGCTTCGCCACGCGCTTGTTGCAGGATGCGTCGTTCGACTGCGGCGTCGGGGAAGCCGATCTTGACGTGCATCAGGAAGCGGTCGAGCTGGGCTTCGGGCAGCGGGTAGGTGCCTTCCTGCTCAATGGGGTTTTGCGTGGCCATCACCAGGAACAGCGGCGACAGGTCATAGGTGCTGCGTCCGACGCTGACCTGGCGCTCGGCCATGGCTTCCAGCAACGCCGATTGCACCTTGGCCGGTGCGCGGTTGATTTCGTCGGCCAGCACCAGGTTGTGGAAGATCGGCCCCTGTTGGAACACGAAACTACCGGTTTCCGGGCGATAGATCTCGGTGCCAGTGATGTCGGCTGGCAATAGGTCGGGGGTGAACTGGATTCGATGGAACTGCGCTTCTATGCCTTCGGCCAGCTCTTTGATGGCCTTGGTCTTGGCCAAGCCCGGCGCGCCTTCTACCAGCATATGGCCGTCGGCGAGCAAGGCGATCAGCAGGCGATCGATGAGTTTTTCCTGGCCGAGAATCTGCGTAGAAAGAAAGGTTCGCAGCGCAAGCAGCGCTTCACGATGTTCCATCGATGACGGTTCCTGGAGAGATGAGCCTGAGTGCCGTGAAAAAAGCGTCGGGCTTGGGGGGCTTACTTTAATGCATGGCAGGGGGTGGCGACTAACGGCGTGACGGGTATTTTTCGGAAAACTTGTAGGAATTTTGTGTGTGGCGCACCAATTCTGTTGAGCACACCGTTCATGTGGGAGCTGGCTTGCCTGCGATGCAGGCGACTCGGTGTGTCAGCCAGACCGGGTTGATGCCATCGCACCATTGGTATCTACCTATCAGGAGCGAGCCCTCTGCGTAGCAGCTGTCGAGCCCCGGCGAGGCTGCGTTTGCGGCTTGTCTGACACACCGCTGACGCAGCCTCGCCGGGGCTCGACAGCTGCTACGCACGTTCACTTTGAAGATGTGTAGAGGGTTACGACCAGCTCCCACAGTTGATCGTTGGTGCAGTTTAAATTCGGGTGAAAGTGCCGGTGCCTTTGAGGATGTTCTGCAGGGTTTCTTCAACTTCGGCCATGTCCGACGCGGCCGTGGCATGGGTGATCTGCAGCTGATCCTTACCACCCAGCGCGTCGGCATCGCCGGCGGCGACTTCTACCAGCACGGTCGTCTCACTCAGCGTGACCTTCAACCCATCCAGGGTCGACGGCTCGTAATCCCAGGTCAGTTCGACTTCGTCTTCATCGGGGTAACGGGTGAGCATGAACATCTCGCCGTTCTTGCCGTGGCAGCAGAGCATGGCCATGTTGTCTTCTTCGTCGTCGCACGGGGTGACCATCAGGGCGTCGGTTTTCAGCTGCAGCATGGGGAATCCTGTCTGGGGTAGGGCGTGATGGGGGCAATTGTGCCATTGCGACGAATTTTGTGCTGCATCCTGTGTCAGACCCCGTGCATGACCTGGCGGGCTGAATCAGTCATTTCTGGTACTCGGGGGATTGAAAAACGCCGGTTTTTCTACCTGGAAATCCGGGTTGCCCAAGTCGCAACCCCGAGCCTGCTTACCGATGACCGAATATGTCGCAGCGTCGCAAGCAGCTGTCTTCCTACACTCGTTAAGCTGCGCAACGGATGTGCACGTGCCAGGCGCTTGACCTGCCCGTCGTACCGTCACCCGGCAAGGTGCGCATCTTATGGAAGTTGTATGTGACCTCATTGTCTTGTCCAGCTTCACCCACCTGTCACTCTGATTCGTTTATGGTGTTTCCAGAATTACCAGCGAACAGAGCTGACGGTCTCCCCGCAAGGGGATAACACGCGACGCTTCCATCAATAACAAGCCCAAGCGGAGTACCACAGATGGCGTTCTTCACCGCAGCCAGCAAGGCCGACTTCCAGCATCAACTGCAAGCGGCACTGGCCCAGCACATCAGTGAACAGGCACTGCCACAAGTGGCGCTGTTTGCTGAACAATTCTTCGGCATCATTTCCCTGGACGAACTGACCCAGCGTCGCCTTTCCGACCTGGCCGGCTGCACCCTCTCTGCGTGGCGCCTGCTTGAGCGCTTTGACCACACCCAACCGCAGGTGCGGGTCTACAACCCCGATTATGAACGTCATGGCTGGCAGTCGACCCACACCGCGGTCGAAGTGCTGCACCATGACTTGCCTTTCCTGGTGGACTCGGTCCGTACTGAACTGAACCGCCGTGGCTACAGCATCCACACCTTGCAAACCACCGTGCTCAGCGTACGTCGTGGTGCCAAGGGTGAGCTGCTGGAAATCCTGCCGAAAGGCACCCAGGGCGAAGGCATCCAGCAAGAATCGCTGATGTACCTGGAAATCGACCGCTGCGCCAACGCCGCCGAACTGAACGTGCTGAGCAAAGAGCTTGAGCAGGTGCTGGGCGAAGTGCGCGTGGCCGTGGCTGATTTCGAACCGATGAAAGCCAAGGTCCAGGACCTGCTGGCCGGTATCGACGCCAGCCAGTTCAGCATCGACGGCGAAGAAAAAGCCGAGATCAAGAACTTCCTGGAATGGCTGGTGGGCAACCACTTCACCTTCCTCGGCTATGAAGAGTTTGTGGTACGTGACGAGGCGGATGGCGGTCATATCGAATATGACGCCGATTCGTTCCTCGGTCTGACCAAACTGCTGCGCGCCGGTCTCACCGCCGACGACCTGCGCATCGAAGACTATGCCGTGGCCTACCTGCGTGAACCGACCGTGCTGTCGTTCGCCAAGGCTGCGCACCCGAGCCGCGTGCACCGCCCGGCGTATCCGGACTACGTGTCGATCCGTGAGATCAGCGCCGACGGCAAGGTCATCAAGGAACACCGTTTCATGGGCCTGTACACGTCCTCGGTGTATGGCGAAAGCGTGCGGGTCATTCCTTATATCCGTCGCAAGGTCGCGGAAATCGAACGCCGTTCCGGCTTCCAGCCCAAGGCTCACCTGGGCAAGGAGCTTGCTCAAGTCGTTGAGGTGCTGCCGCGTGATGACCTGTTCCAGACGCCGGTCGACGAGCTGTTCAGCACCGTGATGTCGATCGTGCAGATCCAGGAACGCAACAAGATCCGCGTGTTCCTGCGCAAAGACCCGTACGGTCGTTTCTGCTACTGCCTGGCTTATGTGCCGCGCGACATCTATTCCACCGAAGTGCGTCAGAAAATCCAGCAGGTACTGATGGATCGGCTGAAAGCCTCGGATTGCGAATTCTGGACCTTCTTCTCCGAGTCCGTGCTGGCGCGCGTGCAACTGATTCTGCGGGTTGACCCGAAGAACCGCCTGGACATCGACCCGCTGCAACTGGAAAAAGAAGTGGTGCAAGCCTGCCGCAGCTGGCAGGACGACTACGCCAGCCTGGTGGTGGAGAGCTTCGGTGAAGCCCACGGCACCAACGTGCTGGCCGACTTCCCCAAAGGCTTCCCGGCCGGCTACCGTGAGCGTTTTGCCGCACATTCGGCCGTGGTCGACATGCAGCACCTGCTCAGCCTCACCGAAGCCAACCCACTGGTAATGAGCTTCTACCAGCCGCTGGGCCAGGTTTCCGGCCAACGCGAGCTGCATTGCAAGCTCTACCATGCCGACACCCCGCTGGCGCTGTCCGACGTGCTGCCGATCCTGGAAAACCTCGGCCTGCGCGTGCTGGGTGAGTTCCCGTATCGCCTGCGCCACGCCAATGGTCGTGAGTTCTGGATCCATGACTTCGCGTTCATCGCCGCAGAAGGCGTGAACCTGGACATCCAGCAGCTCAACGACACCCTGCAGGACGCGTTCGTGCATATCGTGCATGGCGACGCCGAGAACGATGCGTTCAACCGCCTGGTACTGACTGCCGGCCTGCCTTGGCGTGACGTGGCCTTGCTGCGTGCCTACGCCCGTTACCTGAAGCAGATCCGCCTGGGCTTTGACCTGGGTTACATCGCCAGCACCCTGAACAACCACACCGACATCGCTCGCGAGTTGACCCGGTTGTTCAAGACCCGTTTCTACCTGGCGCGCAAACTCACCGCCGAAGACCTGGAAGACAAGCAGCAACGCCTGGAACAAGCGATCCTCACCGCACTGGACGATGTTCAGGTGCTCAACGAAGACCGCATCCTGCGTCGCTACCTGGACCTGATCAAGGCCACCCTGCGTACCAACTTCTACCAAACCGACGCCAACGGTCAGAACAAGTCGTACTTCAGCTTCAAGTTCAACCCGCACGCGATTCCTGAGCTGCCTAAGCCAGTGCCGAAGTTTGAGATCTTCGTGTACTCGCCACGGGTTGAAGGTGTGCACCTGCGCTTCGGCAACGTCGCGCGTGGCGGTTTGCGCTGGTCCGACCGTGAAGAAGACTTCCGTACCGAAGTGCTTGGCCTGGTAAAAGCCCAGCAAGTGAAGAACTCGGTCATCGTGCCAGTGGGTGCGAAGGGCGGCTTCCTGCCGCGTCGCCTGCCACTGGGCGGCAGCCGGGACGAGATCGCGGCCGAAGGCATCGCCTGCTACCGCATCTTCATTTCCGGCCTGTTGGACATCACCGACAACCTGAAAGACGGCGCCCTGGTACCGCCGGCCAACGTTGTGCGCCATGACGACGATGACCCGTACCTGGTGGTGGCTGCGGACAAGGGCACTGCGACCTTCTCCGACATCGCCAACGGCATCGCCATCGACTACGGCTTCTGGCTGGGCGATGCGTTTGCTTCCGGTGGTTCCGCCGGTTACGACCACAAGAAAATGGGCATCACCGCCAAGGGCGCGTGGGTCGGTGTGCAGCGTCACTTCCGTGAGCGCGGCATCAATGTGCAGGAAGACAGCATCACGGTTGTGGGCGTCGGCGACATGGCCGGTGACGTGTTTGGTAACGGCCTGTTGATGTCCGACAAGCTGCAACTGGTCGCGGCCTTCAACCACCTGCATATCTTCATCGATCCAAACCCGAACCCGGCCACCAGCTTCGTCGAGCGCCAGCGCATGTTCGAGCTGCCGCGTTCGGCCTGGACCGACTACGACACCAGCATCATGTCCGAAGGCGGCGGTATCTTCTCGCGCAGCGCGAAGAGCATTGCCATCTCGCCACAGATGAAAGAGCGCTTCGACATCGCGGCCGACAAGCTGACCCCGACCGAACTGCTGAACGCCTTGCTCAAAGCGCCGGTAGACCTGTTGTGGAACGGCGGTATCGGCACCTACGTCAAGGCCAGCACCGAAAGCCACGCCGATGTGGGCGACAAGGCCAACGACGCACTGCGCGTCAATGGCAACGAGCTGCGCTGCAAAGTGGTAGGCGAGGGCGGTAACCTCGGCATGACCCAGCTGGGTCGTGTGGAATTCGGCCTCAATGGCGGCGGTTCCAACACCGACTTCATCGACAACGCCGGTGGCGTGGACTGCTCCGACCACGAAGTGAACATCAAGATCCTGCTCAACGAAGTGGTGCAGGCCGGTGACATGACCGACAAGCAGCGCAACCAGTTGCTGGCGAGCATGACCGACGAAGTCGGCAACCTGGTGTTGGGCAACAACTACAAGCAGACCCAGGCCCTGTCCCTGGCGGCGCGCCGTGCCTACGAGCGTGCCGCCGAGTACAAACGCCTGATGAGCGACCTGGAAGGCCGTGGCAAGTTGGACCGCGCCATCGAGTACCTGCCGACCGAGGAGCAGCTTGTCGAGCGCGCCGCGAATGGCAAGGGCCTGACCCGTCCGGAGCTGTCGGTGCTGATCTCGTACAGCAAGATCGACCTCAAGGAAGCGCTGCTCAAGTCGCTGGTGCCGGATGACGAGTACCTCACCCGTGACATGGAGACCGCGTTCCCACCGAGCCTGGTGGCCAAGTTCGGAGAGGCCATGCGTCGCCACCGTCTAAAGCGCGAGATTGTCAGCACCCAGATCGCCAACGACCTGGTCAACCACATGGGCATCACCTTCGTGCAACGACTCAAGGAGTCGACGGGCATGAGCCCGGCGAATGTGGCGGGTGCTTATGTGATCGTGCGTGACATCTTCCACCTCCCGCATTGGTTCCGCCAGATCGAAGCCCTGGACCACCAGGTGTCGGCTGACGTGCAACTGGAATTGATGGATGAGCTGATGCGCCTGGGTCGGCGCGCCACGCGCTGGTTCCTGCGCAGCCGTCGCAACGAGCAGGACGCTGGTCGTGACACCGCGCACTTTGGTCCGCACCTGGCGGCGTTGGGCCTCAAGCTCGACGAACTGCTGGAAGGCCCGACTCGCGAAGGCTGGCAGAACCGTTACCAGGCCTACACCGAAGCCGGTGTTCCTGAGCTGTTGGCACGCATGGTTGCAGGTACTACCCACCTGTACACCTTGCTGCCGATCATCGAAGCCGCCGATGTAACGGGGCACGACGCCGCTGAAGTGGCCAAGGCCTACTTCGCCGTCGGCAGCGCCCTGGACTTGCCATGGTACCTGCAGCAGATCAGCGATTTGCCAGTGGCCAACAACTGGCAGGCCCAGGCCCGCGAAGCCTTCCGTGATGACGTGGACTGGCAGCAACGCGCGATCACCATCTCCGTCCTGCAAATGGCCGACGCGCCACAAGACATGGAAGCCCGCGTGGCCCTGTGGCTTGAGCAGCACAAGGACATGGCCGAGCGTTGGGTGGCGATGATGGTTGAGATTCGTGCCGCTGTGGGCACGGACTACGCCATGTATGCAGTGGCCAACCGTGAGTTGCTGGACCTGGCGTTGAGTGGTCAGTCGGTGCTGCAACCGGCTTGATCAAGCGGTAAAACAAAAGCCCCCGTATCGTGAGATTCGGGGGCTTTTTGTTGGAACACCTTCTGACAAACGATGCAGGGCAACTGTGGGAGCAGGCAAGCCAGCTCCCACATTTTGATCTCCATCTACCTTGGGGTCAGTGGTGCTTCAGTAATTTAGTTTCCAGGTGGTCCAGATGCTGGGTCATCAGCGCCACCGCGGTAGTTGAGTCACGCTGCTCCACTGCATCCACAATCGCCGCATGTTCCTGCCACGCGCAATACGTGCAGGCTTTTGCTTCGTATTGGGCAATGATCAACGACGTCAGCGGCACCAAACTGTTAAGGAACTGCGCCAGCGGTGCATTGCGCGCCATCGCTGCCAATTGCAGATGAAACTCTCCCGACAGCCGAATCGCCGGCCCACGCTGGTCGCGCTCGATGCACTCGCGCTCGCGGGTAATCAGCTCGCGTAACTGGCGTACCTGGGTCGGTGTGGCGTGCGCGCAGGCCAGTTGCACCACGGTTATTTCAGTCAGGCGCCGTGCTTCGAGAATTTGCCGGGTTTGCTGCGGGTCCGGCGCGGCGACCTGGGCCCGTTGGTTGGGGCGCAGGATGATCACTTGTTGATGGGACAGTTTTGCCAGGACCCGGCGAATCACACTGCGGCTCACGCCAAAGATTTCGCCCAGGCCTTCTTCGGTAAAACGACTGGCCGGGGCAATGCGTTGTTCGAGGATGGCGTCGAACAGCTGCGGGTAGATGTCGTCCACCGAAGGCTTTTTACCGGCGACCAGGCGCAGGGCAGGGAGGATGGGATCGCGTTGCAGCGCGTGAGCGGTCATGGCCTGTCTCCAGAAAGTCAGCTGCCCAGATGGTCGTCCGGGATGTTCAAACGAATGCCCATGCGCAGGCCTTCCTGAAGGATGTGCCGACGCATTTCCGCACTGGCCAGGGCGCTGTTTTTGTTGCGGATGGCGCGCACCACGGCCTCGTTCTCTCGCAGGCGCTCCGCCAGGTGCTCGGGCGAGTTGCGCAGCACTTGGGCGCTTTGCTTGAGGGCATTGCTGGTTTGCTGCACCACGTTCTGGAAGATCGGGTTGGAGGTCAGGGCGAACAGTTCTTCATGGAAGTCGATGTAGGCGTTCATGCCGGCTTCGGCGTCGCCGGCGTCGAGGGCTTCGCGCATGTCCATCAAGGTCAGGCGCAATTGGCCGACCTCTTTGCTGCTGATGGATTGGGCCACCAGGCCGACGATGAAGGGTTCAAGGGTGTAGCGCAGTTGCAGGATATCTTCCAGGCTGGCGTCGGCCACGGCGTCGCTGGATTGCGGCTCGCTGACGCTGGTCTCCAGCACCACCACGCCTTTGCCGGGCATGGAGCGCACCAGGCCAAGGGTTTCCAGGACGATCACGGCTTCGCGCAGGCTGGGGCGGCTGATGCCCATTTGTTCGGCCAGTTCGCGCTGGCCGGGGAGCATTTCGCCGCGTCGCCACTGGCCCCGCTTGAGTGCGGCGCGCAGTTTTTCTACGACTGAATTGACGACGGTTGAGGTGCTGATCACGTCGTACACTCCTTTAAGTTGCAAATACAATAATTAAACTGGCGTTGAGCCAATGTGGGAGGCTGGCAAGCCAGCTCCCACATTTGAACCGTGTCGCTTGCTCAGAACTCCTGATGCGCCGGCAGCACCGGTTTCTTCGCCTGGAAGGCGTAGCCTTGGTGACCATCGAGGACCTTGTTGGCACGCTGGATATCGATGTCTTTCTCCCAGCGGGCAATGGCCACGGTGGCGACGCAGTTGCCGATCAGGTTGGTCAATGCACGGCCGATGCCCATGAACCAATCCACCGCCAGCACCAGCACCAGGCCCACCACCGGAATCGCCGGGATCGCCGTAAGCGTGGCCGCCAGAATCACCAGGGCCGACCCTGGAATGCCGTGGGCACCCTTGGAGGTAATCAGCGACACCAGCAAGATGGTCATCAGGTCGGTCATCGACAGCGGTGTACCGGTGGCATTGGCGATAAACACGATGGCCAGGGTCAGGTAGATCGAAAAGCCATCGAGGTTGAACGAATACCCGGTTGGAATCACCAGGCCGACGGTGGAACTGCCAATACCCAGGTGCTCAAGTTTACGCATGACCTGCGGCAGCACGGCGTCGGAAGAGGCGGTGCCCATGACAATCAGCAGTTCTTCACGCAGGTACTTGAGCAGCGGCCACATGCGCAGCCCCGACACGCGCATCACCAAGCCGAGAATCAGCGCGACGAAAGCGAAGCAGGTCAGGTAGAACAGGCCCACCAGGCTGCCCAGATGTTGCAGCGAGTCCAGGCCGTAGGTGCTGGTGGTGAAGGCGATCGCGCCGAATACGCCGATGGGCGCCAGGCGCACGATCATGCCCATGATGCGGAAAATCACGTGGCTCAGTTCATTGATCAGCCGCGTGATGCCGGAGGCCGCTTCGCCCACCAGGTTCAGCGCACTGCCGAACAGCACCGAGAACAGCAGCACCTGCAACACGTTGTTCTCGGCGAAAGCGCCGATCACCGAGTTGGGGATCAGGTCCATCAGGAATTGGCTGGTGCCCTTGATGTGCTGGCCCTTGTCGGCCAGTTCATTGAGGCCGGCGGAGGAGAGCTGTTCCAGGTGGATATTGGCGCCAGTGCCGATACCGGTGCTGAAGGCCATGATCAGGCCGATCACCAGGGCGATGGTGGTCAGCACTTCAAAGTAGATCACCGACTTGAGGCCAATGCGCCCGACTTTCTTCAGGTCGCCGGCGCCGGAGATGCCGCTGACCACCACGCAGAACACGATCAGGCCGATCAGCATCTTGATCAGCTTGATAAAGCCGTCGCCCAAGGGTTTGAGTTGCGAGGAGAATTCGGGAAGGGCCAGGCCGCAGATTATGCCTAACATCAGGCCGATCACGACTTGCAGGAAAATCGAACGCGAGCACCATCTGAGCATGGGAGGGATCTCTATTCGGTGCCCTGGTGGTTCCAGGGCTTAATTGTTGTGGTCATACCGGTAAGTCCAGTGCGGGGCCAGTCTAGGCCAGGTATTTTTGAAATAACAAGTCATTATTTGCCGGTTGACGGGTCCCGGTCTGACCAGTTGGTCGGTGAGGGCGATGCTTGAGCGGTTGGCGGGGTGGGATTTTTTTCGCTTATCATCCGCCGCTCGGCCTATGAGGTGATAGATGGACCAGCCAGGACTGACCACCGACGAAACCGGGCGCACCCATTGCACCTGGCGCACCGCAGCGCCGGAATACCCGCATTACCACGACTGTGAGTGGGGCGTGCCGGTAGCGGATGACATCCAGCTGTACGAGAAGATCTGCCTGGAAGGTTTTCAGGCAGGCATGGCCTGGATCACCATCCTGCGCAAACGCGAGCAGTTTCGCGCGGCGTTCGAAGGTTTTGATTTTCGCCGGGTGGCGCAGTACGGCGAGTCGGATATCGAGCGGCTGATGCAGGACCCGGGCATCGTGCGTAATCGCGCGAAGATCGTGTCCACCCTCAACAATGCGCGCAGGGCATGTGAGTTGGTGGAGGAGGCCGGCTCGCTGGCACGGTGGTTGTGGGCGTTTGAGCCCGCTGACGATGAACGCCCGGCCTTGGTAGACATGGCTTACTGGACGGGTAACCCCACCTCACCGGCTTCCGAACGTTTGTCGAAAGCCCTGAAGAAGCGGGGTTGGACGTTTGTCGGCCCGACCACGATGTATGCGCTGATGCAGGCGATGGGGATGGTTAATGATCATCTGGAAGGCTGCTACTGCCGGCCGCGAATTGAAACGCTGCGGCGGCAGTTCAAGCGGCCCTGAATCCCTGCTCCCACAGGGGGGTGGTGGTGTGGCTGATTAGTGTGGAAGGGGTGTCAGCACCTCAGCCTTGTCATCCAACACCATCACCACCAGCAACTTGGCCGGTTTTGTCTGGCTGGCATTGCTCGATTCAAAGTGCCGCGAACCCGCCGGTTCGTAGAACGACTCACCCACTGTGTAGGTCTTCGCCTTCTCCTCATTCACCCGCGAAGTCACCGCGCCCTCCAGCACGTAAGCCACGGCGGTGCCGGTGTGGCTATGGGGCACAGTGGCCTGGCCGGGGGCATAATCGACGGTGAGCAGGATGGTTTTCTTGCCGGGCACATTGGTCAGCGCGTGCTCTTGCAGAACCTTGATCGATTCCTGGTTGTAAACCGGTTCGTGTGCAAAGGCGGTGAGCGAGGTGAACATCAGCGCGCTGGCGAGCAGTCGTTTCATGGCGAGGTTTCCAAGTCATTCGAGACCTCTTCACCCTACGCCGCAGCGCCTGGGTGACCAATGACCAATCCAGCGGAAAACCGCCTAGCCAATCTGCTGGAGAATATCGCGGACCTTGTCCAGCGCCGGGTCGATGTCCAGGGTTTCGATGGCGCCGAAGCCGATGATCAGGCCAGGACGTACCGGAGCGTCGTGGAAGAACACATCCAGGGGGTACAGACCCACTTCGACCTGCCGCGCCAGCTCCATCAGCAGCGGGATGTTGACCGGCACCTTGCACAATGCAGCCATGTGGAACCCGGCCACGGTCGGCACGGCGTCGAACCACGGCGACAAATCCCCCGCCAAGCGCTGCAGGATGCGCTCGCGGCGCCCGGCATAGACCGTGTGGCAGCGGCGGATATGCTTGAGCAGGTAGCCTTCGCTGATGAATTTGGCCAATGCCCATTGCGGCAGCGTCGAGCTGTGCTGGTCGGTCAATTGCTTGGCTTTGAGCACCGCGCCATGAATCGCCGGTGGCAGCACCGCGTAGCCCAGGCGTAGCTCGGGCAGCAAAGTTTTCGAGAAGGTGCCGACGTAGGTCACCAGGCCGCGGGTGTCCATGCTTTGCAGGGAGTCGGTAGGGCGCCCCTCGTAGCGGAACTCGCTGTCGTAGTCGTCCTCGATAATGATCGCGCCCAGCTCTAGCGCCCGCGCCAGCAAGGCTTCACGGCGTGGCGGGCTCATGGGCATGCCAAGGGGGAACTGGTGTGAGGGCGTCACGTAGATCAGCCGCGTGCCGTCGGGAATCTGGTCGACGCGAATGCCCTGTGCATCCACCGGCACACTGGCAACGTTGGCGCCCATTGCCATGAACAACTGGCGTGCGGGGCTGTAGCCGGGGTCTTCCATGGCGACAATGCTGCCCGGTTCCAGCACCACGCGTGCGATCAAATCCAGCGCCTGCTGTGCGCCGTTGGTGACGATGATGTCGCTGTCGCGGCATTTCACGCCGCGCGAGAACGCGATATGCCCGGCGATTGCACTGCGCAACGCAGGCAAGCCTTCGGGTTGGCTGTAGAACCCACTGTTCTGGGCAATCCGGCGCAGCGCGTCCTGGGTGCAGCGCCGCCATTCATCCTGGGGGAACTGGTTGCGGCTGGTGGCACCGCCGATAAATTCGTAACGCAGCGTGCTGTCGCGCGTGGGGTGGCGCATGGGCGAGGGCAGCGACTGCCACTTCGCCAGGTTGGCGGCGCAGGCCAGGTCGGTGGCGGTTTGCAGGCGTTCGGACTGCGGTGCGCGGGCGTTGACGAAGGTGCCACGGCCCGTCTTGCCGACCAGCAGGCCTTCGTAGGTGAGGGTGGCGTAGGTGTCGGACACGGTCTTGCGCGATATGCCCAGTTGCTCGGCAAGCAAGCGGCTGGGCGGCAATTGCGCGCCAGCGGCCAGGCGTCCGGAGCCGATGGCTTCGTGCAGCTGTTGGTACAACTGTTCGGCCAGATCCTTGCGGCCGTTGATCACAACGTGCAGTTCCATGTCTTATCCCGGGCATTCACTCTTTGCCAAGATTACGCGCCTGCGTGACAGGCTCAAAATGGTCTGCGCATAAACCGGCTGATTGGCTATAGGGCTTATGCCTTGCGGACTCTAGGCTGGTTTGTCATTGCGCCCTACGCCAGAGAACCGTTCCATGGAACCTCGCCTCGATTACTACACCGCCTCGCCGCAAGCGCTCAAGGGCATGCTGATGCTGGAGGCGACAACCTTTGGTTTGTCCATCGAAAAGCCCTTGCTGGAGCTGATCAAGATTCGTGTCTCGCAGCTCAACGGCTGTGGGTTTTGCACAGACATGCACTCAATGGCGGCGCGCCAGCGCGGCGAAACCGAGCGACGCTTGTTCGCGTTGTGCGTATGGCGTGACTCGCCGTTTTTCACGGCACGGGAAAAGGCGGCACTCGCCTGGAGTGAATCGGTGGCGACGCTGCCGACCTCGACGGTATCGGATGAGTTGTACGCGGCTGTACGCTTGGAATTCAGTGAGCAGGAGCTGGTGGACCTGACCATGGCGGTGTCCAGCATCAGTGGCTGGAACCGCCTGGCGGTGAGCTTTCGGCAGCAGCCGCCGAATGCTTGAATGTGCCAGCTCCCACATAGAGTGCGGCTTTCAGGACAGGAAACCGCCATCCACATTCAGCGACACACCCGTGGTGTAGCTGGATGCATCGCTGGCCAGGAACAGCACCGCGCCGGCCATCTCGCTTGGATCCGCCACACGCTTGAGGGGGATCTGCGCCAGGGCCATTTTCAGGATTGCGTCATTCTTCACCAGGGCCGAGGCGAACTTGGTGTCGGTGAGGCCCGGCAACAGGGCGTTGCAACGAATGCCGAACTCGGCGCATTCCTTGGCGAACACCTTGGTCATGTTGATCACAGCGGCCTTGGTCACCGAATAGATGCCCTGGAACACACCCGGCGAAATCCCGTTGATCGACGCCACGTTGATGATGCTGCCGCCGCCGTTTTCGCGCATCAGCTTGCCGGCTTCCACCGACATGAAGAAATAGCCACGGATGTTCACGTCAACGGTCTTCTGGAACGCACCGAGATCGGTGTCCAGCACGTTGCAGAATTGCGGGTTGGTCGCAGCGTTGTTCACCAGGATATCCAGGCGACCAAACTGTTCGCGAATGCCGGCGAACACTTGGGTGATCTGCTCCATCTCGCCGATGTGGCAGGCCACGGCGGTGGCCTTGCCGCCGTCGGCGATGATTGCATCAGCCACGTGCTGGCAGCCTTCCAGCTTGCGGCTGGAAACGATCACGTGAGCGCCTTGTTGGGCCAGCAACTTGGCGATCGCTTCACCGATGCCACGGCTGGCGCCGGAAACGAATGCGATCTTGCCATCGAGGTCGAACAGGTTGGTCTTGGACATGAGGGTTCCTTAGAGGGCTGATTTACCGATGACATTCAGGCTCATTTGCTCCAGCAGCTTGTTCATTTGAATGAACTGCGCAAAGCGTTTGTCCTGGGTCTGGCCATGGAAGAAGCGGTAGTAGATCTGCTGCACGATACCGGCCAGGCGGAACAGGCCGTAGGTGTAGTAGAAGTCGAAATTGTCGATCTGCAGGCCCGCGCGTTCAGCGTAGTAATCGACGAACTGGCGGCGGGTGAGCATGCCGGGGGCGTTGCTTGGCTGACGGCGCATCAGTTGCACCGGCGCAGGGTCAGCGGCTTCGATCCAGTAGGCGAGGGTGTTGCCCAGGTCCATCAGCGGGTCGCCGAGGGTGGTCAGTTCCCAGTCCAGCACGCCGATGATCTGCATCGGATTATGCGGGTCAAGAATCACGTTGTCGAAGCGGTAGTCGTTATGCACGATGCTTGACGTCGGGTGGTCGGCGGGCATTTTTTCATTCAGCCAGGCGCGTACCGCATCCCAGCGTGGCGCGTCGGGGGTCAGAGCCTTTTCGTAGCGATCGCTCCAGCCACGGATCTGGCGTTCAACGTAGCCTTCGGGTTTGCCCAAATCCGCCAGGCCGCAGGCGCTGTAGTCCACCTGATGCAGTTCAACGAATTTGTCGATAAAGCTCTTGCACAGCGCCTCGGTCTTGGCGGCATCCAGGCCCAGCTCGGCCGGCAGGTCGGAGCGCAGGATGATGCCGTTGACGCGCTCCATCACGTAGAACTCGGCACCGATCACCGATTCGTCGGTGCAATGCACGTAGGCCTTGGGGCAGTAGGGAAAGCCGTCTTTGAGCTGGTTGAGAATGCGGTATTCGCGGCCCATGTCATGGGCGGACTTGGCTTTGTGCCCAAACGGTGGGCGACGTAGCACGAACTCCTGACCGGGGTATTCCAACAGGTAGGTCAGGTTGGACGCGCCACCTGGGAACTGGCTGATCGTAGGTGTGCCGCTCAAGCCCGGGATGTGAGCCTTGAGGTAGGGATCGATCAGGCTGGCATCAAGTTCTTCACCTGGGCGAATCTGGGTCGATTGGTCGTTCAGCGCCATGCTTATCCCTTCTGCTTATTCTAAAGGCCTTGGACTATTTCCTAATCTAATGCGCACCACCGCCCAGCGACAAGGTCGGGGCGGCTTAATAGGTTAGCGTGTTGGACGATGATCAGCGTGCCTGATCGGTCATTTATTGGGCGGGGGCAGGGCGACCGGCGTGAGCACCGGACGCCCGGCGAAGTATTCCACCAGGTTGTCGGCCACGCGTTGCACGGTGTCATGGGCGGCTTCCGGCGAGAGGCCCGCGACATGGGAGGTGAGCACGGTGTTGCCGAGTTTTTTGAGCGCGTCGGGCACCTTGGGCTCGTCGTCGAACACATCCAGCGCGGCGCCGCCGATGCGGCGTTGCTCCAGGGCGGCGACCAGGTCGGCGGTGACCACCACGCTGCCACGGCCGATGTTGACCAGATAGCCATTCGGCCCCAGCGCGTCCAGGGCATGGCGATCGATCAGGTGGCGGGTGCCGGCGCCGCCGGGGGTGGCCAGGATCAGGAAGTCCGAGGTGCGCGCCAGTTCCACGGCGGTTGCGCAGTAGGTGTAGTCCACGTCGTCGCGCGGCTGGCGGTTGTGATAACTCACCTCCATGCCGAATCCCAGGGCGGCACGCTTGGCGATCTCCAGGCCCACCGCACCGAGTCCAAGAATGCCCAGCTGCTTGCCGCCCAGCGACGGGCGCATCACTTTCGGCCATTCATGACGGCGCACGGCTGCGTCGGTCTGAGGGATGCCGCGCACCAGCGACAGCAGCAACGCCATGGCGTGATCGGCCACCGACGGCGCATTCACTCCGGCGCCATTGGTGACGACGATTCCGCGATTGCTGGCGGCCTGCAGGTCAACATGCTCATAGCCGGCGCCGATTACGCAGATTATTTCCAGCAGCGGCAGGGCGGCGATTTCCTCGGCGTACAAACCCAGCGGGCCACGGGTCAGTACGGCGTTGATCTGGCTGCCATGGGCTTTGATGGCTTCGGCGCGTTCGGTGGGCGTCGGCGCCAGGATCACGTGAAAGTCATTGCTCTCGATGATGGGCAGGTATTCGTTGATGGTTTCTACCAGGACCAGAACGGTGGCGGTCATCGGAAGGCTCTTCCTGAAGGGTTTGAGGGCATGAGTATGCAGTATTTGCGTGGTCAGAAGCGGATCTCAGCCGCTCTCGTGCGCTTCACAAACGCCCCAGCCAACGTCGCGTTGTGATGCTCGATAATCGCCTCGGCTTTCAATGCCGCAGTGTCCATGCAGGTATGGCCGTCTTCCGGCAGCACCACCTGGAAGCCCAGTTCCACCGCTACCCGGCAGGTGGCGTCGATACAGAACTGGGTTTTCATGCCCACGATCACCAATTGGCTGACCTGTGCCGCCCTCAGTTGCTGCTGCAAGTCTGTGCCCAGGAAGCAACTGGGGCGGGTTTTGTTGAACAACAGATCGCGCGACTCGTCGACATCCAGGCCATGCCATAGCTGCCAGGGCGCGCTGCCGGCTTCAATCGGCGAGCCTGCCGGGCCAGTGTGGCGGGCGACGAAGATCGGGGCGCCTGCATGGCGTGCACGCTGAATCAGTTGGTTGATGGTGGCGAGTACACGTTCGCGCTCGAAGGGCTTTTCCGGACCGTCGTATAAGCCAGTTTGCATATCAATGATCAGCAGGGCGTCAGTCATGGTGTTGCTCCTTGCAATGGCCAGATGGCGGAGCAATAAAAAGGCCCCGTCCATTGCTGGCGGGGCCTTGGGTTGAATCTGTGAGGTGTCTAGCGTGAACACCCACCGCAACCGCACGACCCGCCTGAGGCGGTCGTGGTGGTGGTGGGGGTGAGGTTCAGCTGAATACGGTTCATGGCTGGATCATGCTGAAAGCGGCGCCAAGTTGTCAACGAATGTGTTTGATTTGTGCGCGGCGCGTCGATGTACCACGCCACCGTTCCTCAGCTAAGTCTTTGCTTATTCAACAGAATCCCGGACAATCCGGCCCCTTCTATGGTCGGGGCGCTGCCTGTCAGGTTTTTCTGACTCGTCCCGACCGTGTAAAAGCGGAGATCCGATCGGATGAATGATCAGGCCAATAGCGTCGACCAACGCTATGAGACGACACCTGCAACCCTCACACGCTGGAGCCGCCAGGACACCACCTGGATGCTTGGCCTGTTCGGCACCGCCATTGGCGCCGGCACGCTGTTCTTGCCGATCAACGCGGGCCTGGGAGGCTTCTGGCCACTGGTGATCCTCGCGGTACTGGCCTTCCCGATGACGTTCTTCGCCCACCGTGGCCTGACCCGCTTCGTACTGTCCGGTCGAGAAGGCTCCGACATCACCGACGTCGTCGAAGAGCACTTTGGCATCAAGGCCGGTGCGCTGATCACCTTGCTGTACTTCTTTGCGATCTTCCCGATCCTGCTGATCTACAGCGTGGCGCTGACCAACACCGTTGGTAGCTTCATGGAACACCAACTGCACATCATGCCGCCACCACGAGCGATTCTGTCGTTGGTGCTGATCCTCGGCCTGCTGGCCGTGGTGCGTTGCGGCGAGCAAGTGATCGTCAAGGCCATGAGCCTGATGGTGTATCCGTTCATCGTCGCCTTGCTGTTCCTGGCGGTGTACCTGGTTCCGCATTGGAATGGCGGCATCCTCAGCACCGCCAGCGTAGTCCCGGCACCGTCTGCACTGCTCAATACGCTGTGGCTGGCGATCCCGGTGATGGTGTTCTCGTTCAACCATTCGCCGATCATCTCGGCCTTTGCGGTTGACCAGAAGCGCCAGTACGGCGCCCACGCCGATGAGCGCAGCTCGCAGATCCTGTCCCGCGCACACGTATTGATGGTGGTGATGGTGCTGTTCTTCGTATTCAGCTGCGTACTGACCCTATCGCCGGCGCAGTTGGCCGAAGCGAAGGCGCAGAACCTGTCGATCCTGTCGTACCTGGCCAACCACTTCGATAACCCGACCATCGAGTTTGCCGCTCCGTTGATCGCGTTTGTGGCGATTGCCAAATCGTTCCTGGGCCACTACATCGGCGCCAGCGAAGGCCTCAAGGGGTTGGTGCTGAAAACGGGTCGTCGCCCGGGTGCCAAGCGCCTGGACCGCATGACTGCCGCTTTCATGCTGGTGGCGTGCTGGATGGTTGCGACGTTAAACCCAAGCATTCTCCACATGATTGAGGCTCTGGGTGGTCCGATCATTGCTTCAATCCTGTTCCTGATGCCGATGTATGCCATCCGCAAAGTGCCGGCCATGGCCAAGTACCGTGGGCAGGCGTCCAATGTGTTTGTCACGGCGGTTGGCCTGGTGGCGATCACTGCGGTGGTGTACTCGCTGATTCCTTGATGTGAGCAAAACCTTCGACCCGGGCTTTCCTCACACCTGGATCACGCAGCGCTATGCAACGGCCGAATCAGCGTGCAACGCGATTTGGCCGTTTTTCTGCCAGGCCGGAAAACTCAGCGCTACCAGGTGGTCTTTGTTCACGCGTTGCGCAGCGCCGAGGCGACTCAACTGCACACCATTTTTCAGGAAATAACGCTCCAGTGCCGGGGTGGTGACCGCCACCACTCGATTGGCGCCCTGGCGCCAGGCATGGTGCAGGCTGTTCCACCAGATCCGCATCGGTAAGGTGCCTTCCTCAAGAGCTCGGGCGGCAAAGCGCGACACTTCCCAAGTATCACTGCTTTGCGGGCTGGGCTGGTCGCACAGAAATCCAAAGACTTCCGACAGCAGATAAGGCTGTGTGGTCGGCAACAGTCGTGCGCAACCGCAGACCTGGCCTTTGGTGTCCAGGGCGAGGATGTGACGGGTGTCGGCCTGGTCGAACTGGTCGAATTCGCGTTGGGGCAGGGCGCAGGTGGAGTCTAGTTTCCAGCCCAGTTGCTGGATGAATACTTCGTGTCGATAGCGGCCCAGGTCGTCCTCAAGGGCTGCAGACAGTTCATGGTGATGGCGGGTGATGATATTGATCATTGGATGTCCTTATCGTGATCGTCGGGCCCTAGATCAAGCCCAGTGCGGCGGCATAGGCAGCCGCCAGTGTCTTGTTGGCGGCCCCGAATTTTTTCTGGATGGCCTTGAGGTGAAAGTTCACGGTGTTGATGGAGATGGTGAGGATCAGCGCGATCTCGCCGGAACCTTTGCCGTCGGCGGTCCACTGCAGTATCTCCCGCTCACGCAGACTGAGGCACACCGATGGGTGGGTGCGTTCGCTATGGCCAAGGTCCGTCAGGCGCAGCGTCACCTGTTCGAGGATGCAGCGCAGGCGCAATTGTATTTCGTCGCTTTCTGCCTGTGAGATCCGGTCTTCGCGCCGGGCCACGGACAGTAACCGCAGCGAGTGATCGTGGCTGCGAATCGGCAGCGTGGCGCCGATGCGCAGACCCCAGTCCCGAGCTTCCAGCCATAACTTTCGACTGTTATCAAACAGTGCGTCGTTCCACAGCACCATCTCGGTGGAACGCAAGCCACTGAGAATCGACGGATCGACTGCCGCGTAGTTTTGCTCCTCGTAATGTTCCAGCCATCTTTCGGGGTAGGAGCCGTAAATCTCGGTTTTTGGACGGGTAAAAGGGGTCAGGTGGCGTACGCCATAGGCGTAATACTCGAACCCCAGTTGCAACACCTCCCGCTCCAGCAGCGCGAACACTTGTGGCCCACCCTGTTGCTTGAGCATCTCTATCCGCAAGCGATTCCACCAGCGAATGAGGTCGTTTTCCTTCTCCATGGACAGTCGCCTCGATTCCCCAAACCTTTGGCAATCTAGCCCACGAGATATTTCTGTCAAACTTTTCCTAGGCTTTCCCGATGGCTCTGGCACGGTGCTTTCACCCAAGACGCTGGTGTTATGACGCTTGGCGCAGACGAGGAATTGAATGGCGCGCGTGGCACTGCTCAATGGCCTTGACCGCTGTTTCACAGGACGCCGCGTCGGCGGGCATCAGGCTACTCGCCCGCAGGCTGGCCTTTTGCAAGTGGGTATCGTGTAACAGTGCTGCGATCGCCCCTTGCAGGTCTTGGCTGTCCAGGGGCAGGTCGAGGCGAATCCCGCACCCCATGCGCACCAGTCGCTCGGCGTTATCGAACTGGTCGTGAGCGATCGGCAGGACGATCTGTGGAATGCCGGCCGCAAGCCCCAGGCTCATGGCACCAATGCCGCCGGGGTGGACCAGGCCCGCCGCGCGGGGCAACAGTGAACTCATCGGCAAGAACGGACGCTGCATCACCGTGGGCGGCAAGTCGCTGATGACCGGCCGATCACCGGTCAGAAAAATGCCGCGTGCGCCCGACTTGTGCAGCGCTGCGAGGGCGAACCGATAAAACTGATGGTCAAAGTGCTCAGTGGAGCCTTGGGTGAAGACAATGGGGGCAGATCCTGCGTCCAGAAAAGTTCGGCTTTGCTCATCGAGCCCGAGGGTGCCGCCGTCGAACAGTGGGAAGCCGGCCATGTGCAAGGGCTGCGGCCAGTCTTGCTGTACGGGGGCGAACCATTCGGGGAACAGGCATATTACCCCTTGAGGCGAATGCATCCATTGGCTGAAGATAGTCTTCACCGTGCCTGGCAGCCCGTGTTTGCGGCGCAGGGCATTGATTTGGGGCGCACAGGTACGGTCCAGGCTTAGGTATTCGATCCCGCGCCAGAGGAGTTTACGCAGGGTCAATGGCAAGCGCGGCGATACATTGAAGGTGGGGTGCACGGGCGGCAAATGTGCAGACAGCAACGTTGATGGTGATACTTGGACGGACAGGTAGGGGAAGCCGTATTTTTCATGGGCGATACGAGCACCCAAGGCCCACAGCGAGCCGACGACCACGGTGTCGTCGTTGTCCTGGGCGGTCACATAGTCGTAGACCGGCTCTAAAAGGCCGGCGATGGCTTGCCACAACACGCCGAAGGATGTCTTCGGGTCCCACAGCCGGGGATCACCCATGGCGGCGGTGTAGGTAGCCTCATCACATAACGGTACGAAGTCTAGGCCTCGCGCCTCAATGGTGCGTTGAAAAGCCGGCATGCTGCACAAGGTCACCTGATGACCGCGCAGAATCAGGGCAGAGCCCAGGCCGATAAAGGGAAAAACGTCACCGGCCGAGCCGATGGCAATCATGATTACTCGCATCATCCACATCCTTGTCGAAAAGTGCTCAGGCGAAGCTCAACTGCGCTCGGTGCGGGGGCGACGCGTGAAGCGCCTCTGGCTGGGTATCGCGAGGCGCCAGCAAATGACCGAGCAATGCACGGTGCACGCCGTTGGCCGCCGCCCTGGATTCCAGATCCAGAAAATGCCCGCTGCTCTCGGCCGTGGAGAAGCTGCAGTCACGGATGTACTGTTTGAAGCACTGCACGTCCATGGCGCTGGTGTATTCGTCCCAGGCGCCGTTCAAAAAGTGCACATGGCTGTTGATGCTCGAAAGTTGCGGCAGGTAAGCCCCCTCGTTGAGCTTGAGCGCCTGGTCGATATGGAATCGCGCTTGATGCTGCTCGGCGTCGATCAACTGCGCCATGTGTTGTTGATTAGCGGTCTTGAGTCGGGCCGGAAGGTGCTTGCCCAGTGTCTGGTTGAGCAAATGGCCGATACCTGCGTTGTCATCCCGGGCCATGAGTGCCTGGGCCCCGCTGACGTAGTCGAGCATCGGTGCGTTGAGGCCGGGAGCGAATGACATCACGACCGAGCTTTTGACGGTGCCCGGGTTTCTGGCGAGCGCCAACAGGGTCGACAAGCCACCCCAGGAGGCGGAAACCAGGTGGTGAATATTGAAGCGCTCGATCAATGCCAGCAATATCTGCACTTCGTCGTCCTTGGTCACCAGGCACCGGTCCGGGTTATGAACGCGGGAGTTTCCAGCGAACGGTAAGTCAAACAGCACCACGTTAAAGTGTTCGGCCAGGCATTTGCTTGTACGGGCAAAGGCCGACGTCGTGGCCATGGCGCCGTTGACCAGCAAAACGTTATTTTTATTGGGAGCATCGCCGATTTGTTCCACTGACACCGAACAATCCTTGAAGACCTTCTTGATCACATAGTGTTTACGCGACATAACACACCTCCAGTCAGCACTTGAAAAACAGGCGAGAGCGCCCCTGCCACTGAGCTCAGGTGCCGGGGGCAAGGCTTGATTGTTTTTTTATTAGAAGTAGTACGGCTTACAGCGCGAAGTAGATCCAGAGCAGGCGGATCCCATGACGCAGGTTTCAGGCTGTAGAGAGTTTTAGTCTTCAAGGTGTTGGGGGACAACTACCTGATCTGGTAGGTCGGTATACAAAGGCGGTCGGCAATCAGTGTGTTTCATCTGGCGCGGCGGTTCTTCAAGCACAAAAAAACGCCGCGTATCTTGCGATACGCGGCGTTTTTTTTACCGGGTGTAGCTACATCAACACACCCTTAGGCTTGAATCACCGGGATGTTGGCGCTTGCTGCGATCTTACGGAACTCAGCGATCTGGTCGAAGTTCAGGTAGCGGTAGACGTCACTGGCCATGGTGTCCAGTTTCGCCGCGTAGCCCATGTACTCTTCAACGGTCGGCAGGCGACCCAGGGTAGAAGCCACTGCTGCCAGCTCAGCCGAAGCCAGGTAGACGTTAGCGCCGTCACCCAGACGGTTCGGGAAGTTACGGGTCGACGTCGACACAACGGTCGAGTTCGGTTCTACGCGTGCCTGGTTACCCATGCACAGCGAGCAGCCCGGCATTTCCATGCGCGCGCCAGCTTTACCGTAGATGCCGTAGTAGCCTTCTTCGGTCAGTTGGTGAGCGTCCATCTTGGTCGGCGGCGACAGCCACAGACGGGTTGGCAGCTGACCCTTGACCTGCTCCAGCAACTTACCGGCAGCGCGGAAGTGACCGATGTTGGTCATGCACGAACCGATGAACACTTCGTCGATCTTCTCACCGGCAACGCTCGACAGCAGACGGGCATCGTCCGGGTCGTTTGGTGCGCAGAGGATCGGCTCGTTGATCTCGGCCAGGTCGATCTCGATGATTTCGGCGTATTCCGCGTCGGCATCGGCTTCCATCAGCTCAGGGTTGGCAACCCAGGCTTCCATCGCTTGGGCACGACGTTCCAGGGTGCGCGGGTCGC
Organism: Pseudomonas sp. H1_A03; assembly: GCF_054685145.1. Taxonomy (NCBI): domain Bacteria; kingdom Pseudomonadati; phylum Pseudomonadota; class Gammaproteobacteria; order Pseudomonadales; family Pseudomonadaceae; genus Pseudomonas; species Pseudomonas sp. H1_A03. The sequence continues at coordinate 4,690,904 of NZ_CP162829.1, read as the reverse complement.
CGTAGCCTTCACCGATCATCCAGCGCAGCAGGGTGATGTTGGAGTTCAGGTACTCGGTGATCGACTCTTTCGACAGCTTGATGGTGCAACCGGCAGCCGAACGTTCGGCCGAGGCGTCGGACAGCTCGAAAGCCTGTTCCAGCGTCAGGTCGTTCAGGCCTTCGATTTCCAGGATGCGGCCGGAGAACGCGTTCTTCTTGCCTTTCTTCTCTACCGTCAGCAGACCCGATTGGATCGCGTAGTAAGGAATGGCATGAACCAGGTCACGCAGGGTGATGCCAGGTTTCATTTTGCCTTTGAAGCGCACCAGGATCGATTCCGGCATGTCCAGTGGCATTACGCCAGTGGCTGCGGCAAACGCGACCAGGCCAGAACCGGCCGGGAACGAGATGCCCATCGGGAAGCGGGTGTGGGAGTCACCACCGGTACCGACGGTGTCCGGCAGCAGCATGCGGTTCAGCCAGCTGTGGATGATGCCGTCGCCTGGACGCAGCGATACACCGCCACGGGTCATGATGAAGTCAGGCAGGGTGTGGTGGGTGGTCACGTCGATCGGCTTTGGATAGGCCGCGGTATGGCAGAACGACTGCATTACCAGATCGGTCGAGAAGCCCAGGCACGCCAGGTCTTTCAGTTCGTCACGGGTCATCGGACCGGTGGTGTCCTGGGAACCCACGGTGGTCATCTTCGGTTCGCAGTAGGTGCCAGGGCGAACGCCTTTGCCTTCTGGCAGACCGCACGCCTTGCCGACCATTTTCTGTGCCAGGGTGAAACCTTTGCCGGTGTCGACAGGCGCTTCAGGCAGCTTGAACAGGTCGGTAGGGCCCAGGCCCAGTTCAGCACGCGCCTTGTCGGTCAAGCCACGACCGATGATCAGCGGGATACGGCCGCCGGCGCGGACTTCGTCCAACAGCACCGGGGTCTTCATTTCGAAGGTGGTGATGACTTCGTCGGTGCCGTGTTTGCAGACTTTGCCAGCATGCGGGTACAGGTCGATCACGTCGCCCATGTTCATGTTGGTAACGTCGAATTCGATTGGCAGTGCGCCAGCATCTTCCATGGTGTTGTAGAAGATAGGAGCGATCTTGCTGCCGAAGCAGAAGCCGCCAGCGCGCTTGTTCGGCACGTAAGGAACGTCGTCACCGAAGAACCACAGTACGGAGTTGGTCGCGGATTTACGCGAAGAACCGGTACCGACCACGTCACCGACGTAGGCGATCGGGAAGCCTTGGCCGCGCATCTCTTCGATCTGCTTCATCGGGCCGGTCTTGCCTTGCTCGTCCGGCACGATGCCTTCGCGAGCCATTTTCAGCATGGCCAGGGCGTGCAGCGGGATGTCAGGGCGGGACCAGGCGTCCGGGGCAGGGGACAGGTCGTCGGTGTTGGTTTCGCCGGTGACCTTGAACACGCGCAGGCTGATCTTGTCGGCCAGGGTCGGGCGGTTGCGGAACCACTCGCCGTCTGCCCAGGACTGGATCACGGCTTTGGCGTGATCGTTGCCATTGCGGGCTTTTTCGGCCACGTCGTGGAACGCATCGAACATCAGCAGGGTGTGCTTGAGTTGGGCGGCGGCGACAGGTGCCAGCTCGGCGTCGTCCAGCAGCTCAACCAGTGTCACGATGTTGTAGCCGCCTTGCATGGTGCCAAGCAGTTCAACGGCGCGTTTCTTGTCGATCAGGGGGGAAGTGGCTTCGCCCTTGGCCAGGGCAGACAGGAAACCGGCCTTGACGTAGGCAGCTTCGTCAACGCCTGGTGGAATGCGGTTGGTGATCAGGTCAACGAGGAATTCTTCTTCGCCAGCCGGAGGATTTTTCAGCAGCTCAACCAGGCCTGCGGTTTGTTCGGCGTTAAGCGGCTGGGGAACAATACCCAGGGCTGCACGCTCTTCGATATGTTTGCGGTAGGCTTCAAGCACAGTTATTACCCTCATCAGTGGTCCCACGGGACGCTCATCCAGCAATGAACGGCACGCATGCGCTCGGGGGCTTTTTGAGCCACAAAGCCAGCGCTGCCGGCATTTCTCACAGAAGCTGCTTTCAAAGTTTTACGCCTGCAGAACGGAGCTGATGAGGGTTGGCGAGGGCGTTGACCTACCGAGTCATTCACCATCGCCAACACCGTTCTGAAGGAACGACTGTGCTCGTGACGCTTTGAAAACAGCTTCCAGCGGATTATTGGCGCCTTACAAGGCCGGATGATTCTACGGCAAAAAAAAACTAAAGGTAAGTTGCCTCGCCAAGTTTGCAGGGTGATAGCCGTTAGACAAAGGGCTAACATGGCGCATTGTTTCGCTGATCTGCGTGTCGTTGCCCATGTCCAACCAAACCATCAAGACTCCCTGCGTCGGCCTGTGCTCCACGGTTTACGGCGATCTCGTGTGCCGTGGTTGCAAGCGTTTCCACCACGAAGTGATCCAGTGGAACGGCTATAACGAAGAAGAAAAACGCGCGGTCTGGCTGCGGTTGGAGCAGCTGTTGGTGCAGGTAATGGCCGGCAAAGTCGAGGTATTCGACCCCAAGACCCTGCGTGGGCAGTTGGAGCAGCGCAAGATTCGCTTTGTGCCGCATCAATCCGAGTATTGCTGGGCGTACCAGTTGATCGCCCGTGGTGCGCGGGTTATTTCCAACTTGGAGGCTTACGGCATGGTGCTGTTGCCGGAGTTTCGCGATTGGCCCTTGCCGGACCTGCGCGATGCCATTGATCGGGAGTTTTTTATCCTGTCGGAGGCGCACTACCAGCGCTATATCGCGCCAAACTTTTTGAAGGATGCACTGGGGCACTGACTGGAGCGGTCAAGGCGGGAGCAGGCAAGCCAGCGCCCACAGTTGATTTTTGTTGCCTGAAGACCCCGTCAGGGCTTGCTGGCCAGTTCCTCCAGCTGATCCATCAGCGTGTCAGGCTTGAGCACCAACACATCACTTTCCACTGCATCCAGTATCACCTCCGCCGTATTGCCGATCAGCGCTCCGGTAATCCCGGTGCGCGCCACGGTGCCGATAATCGTCACCGCCGCCTGCCACTTATGGGCGGCGAACGGGATCAGCACATCCGCCGGGCCTTCCTCAATGTGCAAGTGTGAGTCGTCCACATCGAACTCTGTCTGAAACGCCTTACATTGCTCGCGATAACGCGCCTCGATGGTTTCCTTGAGTTGGAAGGTCGGGTCTGCCGCCGACAACATCGGCGACGGGTGGGCGCTGATGACATGCAACTGCGCCTTGGCCAGGCTGGCGATATCAAAACCATGGTCGATGATTGAATTGTGCAGCGCCCGATGGTCTGCATCGGTGTTGCCCACATCGATCGCCGCCAGGATCACACCGCTCATCCACGGCTTAGCCGTCTTGACCAGCAGCACTGCCGACGGGCAATAGCGCAGCAGCTTCCAGTCAGCGGGCGTCAGCAGGGCTTTTTTCAGCGGGCTGTCGGGGAAATGCTGCTTGATCACCAAGCCACAACCCTCGGCTTGCTGCACATCGATAATGGTTTCATGCAGGCTGTCATTCCAGGCCTGCTCGGTGCTGACGCTGTAGCCGTCTTCCTGCAAGCCCGACTTCAGCAGCGCCAGAAGCGCCGAGTGCTCATGCTTCTTGTCGCAGACCAGCAAATGCAAGTGCGCGCCAGTGACCCCGGCGATCAGCTTGGCGCGCTTGAGGGCCAGGCTTTCCGAATGCTCGGGTTCGATGACCACCAGGATGCTGCGGATGGCTTGCATGATTGGATCTCCAAAAGAGGCGGGGGCTGGAACAACTATAGTTGCTGCCCGCCAGACGTCATGTTGATGCACATCAAGGCCCGTGACTGGTGGTCTGCGGCGGGGTCGGTATAATCGCCGGCCTTTTGTGATCCTTTTGCCCGTGAGCCCGATGAACCTGCCAGAAATCCACGAATTCCTCGGTTGCCGCACCCCTGACGCTTGGGTCCAGGCCGCGCTGGCCGATCAGGAAACCCTGCTGATCGACCACAAGAACTGCGAATTCAAAGCCGCCAGCACCGCCCTGAGCCTGATGGCCAAGTACCACGGCCATGTTGACCTGATCAACATGATGTCGCGCCTGGCCCGCGAAGAGCTGGTACACCATGAGCAAGTCATGCGTTTGATCAAAAAGCGCAAGGTCGAGCTACGGCAGCTGCACGCCGGGCGCTATGCCTCGGGTTTGCGCAAAGTCGTGCGCAGCCATGAGCCGGTCAAACTGGTTGACACGCTGGTGGTGGGTGCCTTTATCGAAGCGCGCAGTTGCGAGCGTTTCGAAGCATTGGTGCCGCATTTGGACGAAGAACTCGGCAAGTTCTACTTTGGCTTGCTGAAAAGCGAGGCGCGGCACTTCCAGGGTTACCTGAAGCTGGCGTACCAGTATGGCGACGCCAAGGACATCGCTCAGGTGATCGAGCGGGTGAGGGCGGCCGAGCAAGAGCTGATCGAGTCACCCGACATCGAATTTCGCTTTCACAGTGGCGTGCCAGCCTGACGCGACGGCCACGCCGATCAGCGCGGTGATCCCGGTCAGCAGCAGGATCACCGTCTGGGTACTCAAGGGCGCGGCGAGTACGGCAATCGCAAGACCGGCCAATGGCTGTGCCAGGTTGTTGAGCAACGTGATCACGCCCACCGTTTTACCGAAGTCTTGCACCGGAATGACCCGTTGACGTGTGCTGCGCATATACACGTTGAACATTTTGTCGAAACCGGTGACCAGCAGGAATCCCACGGTGTAAGCCCAAAGCGTGGGGCTGACCGCCATGACCAGGGCCCCGGCCCCGATCATTGAATACGACAGCCCGCCCAGCACTTTCAACGACAGCGTGGCGCGCGCCAGGTAAAACAGGATAGCGATGGTGACCACTGCGCCGGCCGCCTGTAGCAACGCATAGGCATCCTTGCCGGCGGCGAATTGACCCGTGACCATCGCCGCCGACGTGGCCAGCGTCACGCCGATGATCAGGTTCACGCCGACCGCGAGGGCAATGATGCGCTTCAGCTCTGGCAGGTTGCGGATATGCCCGAATGCGATGCGCAGCGGTTGCAGCCAGATGTCCTGATGCTGTTCAAAACTCTCAAGATTCACCGTGGTGTTGCGCTGCCATGCCCGCATCGCCAGATCTGCCAGCACAAACAACCCGGCAACCCCCAGCACTACCCAATGCCAGGCCCACACCTCCAACATCAACGCCGCTACCAGCGGCCCCAGCACCAGGCCGCTCTGGTCGGCTATTTGTGAGTAGGACAAGGTCTTGGCGTAGGTGTAATGCTTGAAGATGTGTGGCATCACGACTTCGCGGGCCATGATGCCTTGCGTCGTCAGTACGCCGCACAGCGCAGACAGGGCCACCAGCCAATAGATACCGTCAAACACCCCGTAAAGCGCTACGGCCACCACGCACGCCAGTGCGCGGTAAACCTGGCTGATATGCAGGATGCGCACCGGCGAGAATTTATCGCACAACGCTCCACAGACGGGAAAGGCCAGGTAGCGCGGCAGCGATTCGACGAAAAACGCCAACCCGGCCCACGCGACGCTGTTGGTGGTCTGGAACACAATCAGCGGCACGATAAACAGCAGGATCTGGTCCGCCAGCCGTGACAGGAACAGTGAGATAAAAAAAGCCAGGTAATCCTTGCGCATGGTGCTCCCGTTTCAATGAATCATAGAGTCAACTGACAGCCGATCAATAGCTTGAGCCAGAGGTGTCGCTGAGGTTGTGGCGCTCATCGCCCCTGAGCGGCGGGTTGAACACACTTACCAGTACCAGGTCCTCGTCCTGACCACCGCGCAGGTAATGGCGGTCATGCTGGTCCAGCACATACATGTCCCCTGGGCGGATCTGATAGACGTTGCCGTTCATATCTTCAACCTCACCGTTACCTGCAATGCAATAACAGGCTTCCAAGTGATTACGGTAATGCAGCAGAGACTCGGTGCCTGCGCGCACGACGGTATGGCAGACGGTATAGCCCATCTGGTCTTTTTCCGTCAGCAGGCGGTGGCTGGTTCCAGCACCCCACTCAACAAAGTGGGCGGTGTTTTCAATATCGGCTTTGCTGCGAACAAACATCGTCGTCTCCCGTTAATGATTTGAGGCTAAAAGGGGGGTGGAGCGCTGAAGCAGCACTGGCGAGCATGGCTGAATCCCAATGCACGTCACGGTGCGCGGCCATTGTTTGCAGGTCGCGCCAGTGGCGATGCAACGGATTACCGGTGGTCATCAACGAGGCGCCACTGTGTTCTACCAGTCGGTGTACGGCTTCAACGCATTGGCGGGCGAGGTAGCTGCGATCACGCTTGAGGGCTGACAACTGGCTCTCGCTGAGTGAGCGCAGTGCCTGACCTGATTCGTCCAAACGATTGACCAGTGAATCAAACAGCGCACTGGCCGCCGTCAACTGCGCGCCACTGTGGGCTACCCGCTCAAGGGCCACCGCCGAAGGTGGAGTAGTTTGCTGCGCGAGCGCCTGGAGGTGGAGGTCGTACGCCCCCTCCGCGCAGCCCAATAGCGGGCCTATGATCGAGGTCGTGATGAACGGCACGATGGGCACGCTGTAAAGGTAATCCGACCCGGCGCCTGCCGGTCGTGCGCCGAACACCTCTTGAAGTGGAAAAACTTCGTGATGGGGCACCAACAGCTCTGACGTTACGACATCATGAGAGCCCGTGGCGCGCATGCCGATGCTGTCCCAGGAGTCGAGAACAGTGACATCTTGCTTCGCTACGACAACCAGGAAGCGCTCGCTGGCGTCGGCCGTAGGAGGGTTCGCGCAGGGTGCATTCAGAATCAACCACGTCGCGTGTTCAATGCCAGAACTGAATCGCCAGCGCCCGCTGACACGCATGCCCCCAGGCTCAATGGATAATCGACTGTCCGGGCCTGCCGATGCAGAGGCAAACAACTGTGTCGTGCCGCCGTCGTAGAGTTTCGCCTCAAACGACGGATTCAAGCGCGCTGCGATGGCGGCGTGTCCTCCCACCAAGCTGATTAACCAGCCTGTCGATGCACATGCCCTGGCCGCTATCCTTGATGAACGAACCAATGCTGGCCAGCCGGGTTTCAGCGGTTTGGCTCTGCGGGGGCAAACCAGGTTCAGCAAACCGCTTGAGCGCAACTCACCCAGTGTTTCGTCGCTCAATCTACGGCTTTTATCCGCAAGGGCAGCCCGCTCGCGCCACTGGGATAGATAAACGTCAGGCATCGAGAGCGTCCCCTTGCGGCTGTTTGCCAAGGGACGCATTTTCGAAGCAGAAGCCGCCGGGCTGATTGACCGGGCCTAGCAGTTCGAGGAAGTGCTCGATGTGGTTCTGATCGTCTGATGCGACGAATTCGCAGAAATTGGTGCTATTCCATAGCAGGAAGACGTGCTTGAAGTGCCGCTGAAGGGCTGCAACCAGAGCCTCCTTGCGGACTTGTCCGTTTTCCATCTGATCGAGCATTTGTCTGCGCTTCCACTCGATTTCTTCGGCGGTGAAATAGCGCGTCTTGAAGCGTTTATCCTTGAGCGCTTCCCGGCGCAGATATTCCTCAGGGTCGGCGTGATTGAGTTTTTCCAAGAAGAACGCCAGGCCGCCCGGCTTGAGCAGCGGTTTGATATGACTGAGCTGCAGGTCGCGGTCCTGAGTGTAGAACTGGAATGCAGCGGTTTCGTAGAGGTAGTCGAAACCCTCGGCAAACCGTTGATAAGGCGCCGAGCTGAGCAACGACGGGGTGACCTTGAAGAACGATTGTGGGTAGAACAGTGAATGCTCAGGAGAGGCATACCGATCAAAGGCGATCTGATTGGCGCGGTTGGGCGAGCACGTCAGTGTCTGAACCAAGCCGCGAGAGTGGGCCGCCAGCGCGCGGCCATTGCTGCCGTCGAAGGCATCGACTTCAAAAAAACTGAAGTGTTGCGCCTGTCCGGTGCGGCGGGCGTTGGAAAGTCGGGTCAGCGCCACACCAATTCGCGCCATCTCCTCGAGAATGTACGGGACGCTGGCCAGGAAGTGCGAAAACAACGGGCCGGCATCAGCCACCAATTGATCGTGGTAGGCAATGACATCGACGTCCGCGATGGTATCGCGAAGATGGCTGGTGAGTGGCTGGGAAGGAACCTGGGTCGAGCCGGTGGCCAGGCTGTGAAAGTGCTCGGCCAACTTGAACATTGAACTGTTTTCTAATGCTGCGTCGTACGGCGGGTTCATCGTATCGCTCCTTGATTTCAAGCCAAGCCTTTACCGGTGGTCTTTCCGGAATCGGTTTGAGGCAACGCATCCATGAATGCCCATTGCGCCGGGACCATGTGCCAGTCCATCAGCCGTTTGCAATGCTCCTTTAATGCGGCTTCGCAAGTTGAATCGTGGTCTCGTTCCAGTACTACAAATGCCTTGGGCAAAAAACCCGCAGACTCGTCGGCTACCGGCATTACAACCACTTGGGCGACGGCGGGGTGGGAGGCCAGGCACTGCTCTATCTCGCGTGGGTTCACATTCCATATGTTGCGAGCAAATACATCATCCTTGCGCGCTATATAATAGAGAAAGCCTCGGTCGTCTTTCTTGAAAAGGTCGCCTGTGCGATAAAGTCTCGCTTCACCGAATACGTGTGTTTTTATGGCTGAGTGAGTGGCTTCAGGCATTTGCCAATATTCAAGCATCAAGTAATCACTGGTCACCCAAAGTTCACCGATAGTGTTCGGCTGTGTTATTTGTTCGCCGTCATCATTGACAATGAATACGCGAACACCGGGCAAAGCCTTGCCGACAGAAGTAGGGCGTCTATCAATTTATTCAGGTGGCAAATAACTGACGCGTTTGCATTCAGTCAGACCATAATTGGAGAAGATTTGAACGTCGGGAAGTGCAGCGCGAATACGTTCTATATGACGGGAATACAACGGCTGACCGCTGCTGGAAATATAGCGCAGCGTGGGCAGTTGCTGTCGCCAGTGCTCTTTGGTCGCGGCAAGCAGGAAAAATATGGGCGGGAAGACGTGCATGCCGGTTACGCCTTCACGTTTCACCACTTCAAGAACATCGTCCGCATCCGTCGGTGGCAAGCTCTCAATGACCGATGTGCCGCCGAAGTACAAGGGCATCAAGATGTTGTACACGCCGTAGTCAGAGGCCAATGTGGAATAGCTGAGGATCACATCGTCCGGCGTGTTGTTCAGATAAGCGGTAACGGCGCTTGTCGCCGCGGCCATGATGCGATGGTTGACCACCACGCCCTTCGGGTTGAAGGTGGAGCCGGACGTATAGAAAATCGACGTGATGCGAGTATCGTCCTGCAGGTCGGGAAGTGCGGCCGCCTGAGTGTCCGGTGTCGATACTGCACGGTCCAGAGAGACTATTTCCGGGTGCAGTGTTTCATCGTTGCCGATCAGAATGATGCGATCGACATCGGTTTCCAGGTGCAGCGTTTCCAGGGCATTGCAGCCTTGGGTGATCAGAACTTTCGCGCCAGTATGCTTGAGCTGATACACCAGTTTTTCGCGGCTGTAAGTCGGGTGTGTGGCGGCGGTAATAGCGCCGGTACGCAGGACGGCGAGATAGGCCGCGATCAGGTCGAAGCAAATCGGGGAATACAGGGCGACGCGATCTCCCGGATGAACGCCGTTGGCGACTAATACATGGGCTATTTGTAGCGTCCGTGTGCGAAGCATTTCATAGGTGTAACGGATTCCATCAACAACGACAGCGCACTTTTCGGGGTGTTTTGCCGCGATCTTCTCGATGACGTCGTGATACAAGAACATGAAAGGCTACCTGCATTCAATAATACAAATAATATAAAGAAGGTCAGCGCCGTTAGCGCGAATCTTTGAGCTAGATTATTGGTCTGTTGAATAAAGGGTGGTCGACAAAGTTATTGCGATAGATAAAATCGAGAAGTGGCACGATATCAGTTCCTTTGATATTTATTTTAATTGTCATCCATGAACTTTCGCGAAGAGGACTTGCTGAAAGTACACGGATAGTTTCATTTGAGTTGTAAGGCTGTCAACGGTAGCACGGTTGGTTTTTTGTCACGGCGTGGTGACAATATAGGGGGCGAGCCTGATAAATGTTAGAGGTGAAATTTCCTGATTAGACGTGAGCAACGGCTGTCAGAAAAAACCACGGTCACTCGTAAAAACGACGACGGTGGCCGGTGATTGACGCGTTAAAAAATACACGCGAAATGTTAAAAACTCTTAAAAACATGAAGTTTCTCTGAAAACTTCGGTGAAAGCCGGTTTCTGTCAGGCTCGGTGGCCTCTTCGGCCCAGCTTGCCACCTATAATGCTCGATCTTCAATCCGCTTCCGCACACTGAGAACTTATGGAAAACCTGGGGTTGGGCAAGGTCTTGCTCGTTGAGGACGACGAAAAGCTGGCAGGGCTGATCGCGCACTTTCTGTCACAGCATGGTTTCGAGGTGCGCGTGGTGCATCGAGGCGATGAGGCTCTGGCGGCGTTCCTGGACTTCAAACCGAAGATTGTCGTGCTTGACCTGATGCTGCCCGGCCAGAGCGGCCTGCATGTGTGTCGCGGGATCCGCACGGTGTCCGACACGCCTATCGTGATCCTGACCGCCAAGGAAGATGACCTGGACCACATCCTCGGCCTGGAGTCTGGTGCCGACGACTACGTGATCAAGCCGATCAAGCCCCCGGTGCTGCTCGCACGCCTGCGCGCCCTGCAGCGGCGGCAGGCGCCAGAGCCGACGGTGCGCGGGGCCCTCGCTTTCGGGCGGTTGGCCATCGACCGCAGTTGCCGGGTGGTCAGCCTGGGGGATGACAAGATCGACCTCACCACCATGGAGTTCGAGCTGTTGTGGCTGCTGGCGAGCAACTCGGGGACGATCCTGTCCCGTGATGACATCCTCAACCGCATGCGCGGTATCGCGTTCGACGGCCTCAACCGCAGTGTCGATGTGTACATCAGCAAACTGCGCGGCAAACTCAACGACAACCCGCGCGAACCGGTGTGCATCAAGACCATCTGGGGCAAGGGCTACCTGTTCAATCCGTTTGCGTGGGAGGTCTAGATGCTGCGGCTCTATATCCGCCTGTACATCATCCTGGCGCTGGGCCTGGCGGGGGCAATCTGGCTGGTTAACTACACCTTCGATGAGTTGCTCCCCGAGGCCAACGAAACCTATAACCGCGAAGCCCTGCGCGGCCCCGCCTATGGCCTGGTCGAGCAATTGCGTCCTGTGCCGGCCGAGGCGCGCGAGGTGCGCCTGAGCGAATTGCAGCAGCATTACGGTCTGCGTCTGGACTTGGTGCAGCGCGATGAGTTGGCGCTGAGCCAACGCGAGCAGCAATTGCTCGCGGCCGGGCAATTAGTGGTACGTGGCGACTTCATGGAGTTCATCGCCAATATCGATGGCGGCCCCCAACTGCTCAATATCAAGCTGCCTGAAGAGCCTAAATGGTTGTACCTGTGGGCCTACGGCCTACTGGGATTGAGCTTGGCAATCGTGCTGTATTTCTGGGTTCGTCCGCACTGGCGCGACCTGGAGCATATTCGCCTGGCTGCACAGCGTTTCGGTGACAACGACCTCAGTTCCCGCATCCTGCTGCCACGCCGCTCCACCGTGCGCGAGCTGGCGGGGCACTTCAACCAGATGGCCGAGCGCATTGAAAGCTTGATCGCTAACCAGCGCGAGCTGACCAACGCCGTGTCCCACGAGTTGCGCACGCCGATTGCGCGCCTGTCGTTCGAACTCGACCAGCTCAAGCAACAGACCGACCCGCGCCAGCGCGGCGAATTGATCGCGGACATGTACGCTGACCTCGGCGAGCTGGAAGACATGGTCTCCGAGCTGCTCACCTACGCTAGCCTGGAACGCGGTGCCACCCAGGTCACCCGCGAGCGCATCGAAGCCCACAGCTGGCTCGACAGTGTGATCGGCAGCGTGACCCTCGAAGCCGAAGCGGCCGGCATTCAACTGTCGCTGCGTACGTGCGAAGTGGACTTTATCCAGATCGAGCCGCGCTTTATGGCGCGAGCGGTGATCAACCTGCTGCGCAACGCGATCCGATACGCCGAGCGCCGTGTGGAGATGTCGCTGGTCAAGTTCGGCAGCGGCTATGAAGTGCGGGTGTGTGATGACGGCCCCGGTGTGCCGGAGGAGGGCCGCTCGAAGATCTTCCAACCCTTCATGCGCCTCGACGCCAGCCGCGACCGTCGCACCGGCGGCTTCGGCCTTGGACTGGCGCTGGTACAACGGGTGTCGCAGTGGCACGGCGGCCAGGTGCAAGTGCTGGATTCGGAATGGGGCGGGGCGTCGTTCCGGATGACGTGGGCGTACGCCGATTAACAACACTACAGTTGCTCCTGCCCTGGCCGGTGGTGACGTCGTACCCGGTCTGCAGGTCGTTACGGTCGCCAAAATGGCTGTTGAGGCTGGCATCGACGGAACCGTAAGCGCGGTGGAAGCAAACTTCAGTTATCCATAGCGCTCAGAATCGCATGCGCCACCTTCACGCGTTCGGCGTTCGGGTAGTTCTTGTTCGCCAGGATCACCACGCCTATATCCTTGGCTGGCACATACGCCACGTAGGCACCGAACCCGGCGGTAGAGCCAGTCTTGTTGAACAGGACCTGAGCACGATGCGTCTGAGCAGGTTTCAGCCAGTTGACCTTGTGCGGGTTCATCGCCATTGGGGTGGAGTTGCCGTCAAGCAACGCTTGCAGCGTGATCGGGTAAGGGTAGGACTCCCAGCCCAGGCCCTGGGTCATGCCCTTCACGGTGTAGTAGCCGGTATGAGTGGTGGCGATGGCTTGCTGCAGCGCTTTTTCCAGGGTGTCCGGGTGCATGTTCGCGATGACGTAACGCGCGAGGTCCTGGGTGCTGGTCTTGACGCCATAGGCTTCGCTGTCCAGCGCGCCGGGGCTTACGCGAACCGGTTTTTGATCCTTGTCGTAGCCCTGGGCATAGAGGCCTGCCTTGTCGGCAGGCACACTCACGTAAGTGTTCTTCAAGCCCAGCTTGGGCAGCAGGGTTTTTTCCATCGCGTCGTTGAAGGGCTGACCGAGGCTTTGCGCGGCGATGTAGCCAAACAAGCCAATGCTTGGGTTGGAGTAGAGGCGCTGTTCGCCGGGCGCGTATTTGGGTTTCCAGCGCTGGAAGTAATCGAGCATGGTCTCGGCGCTGTCGGCCGCGTCGGGAAACTGCAGCGGCAGCCCACCGGGTGTGTAGGTGGCCAATTGCAGCAGACTGATGCTGTCAAAAGCGCTGCCGCGCAGGCTGGCCACGTGTGCGCTGGCCTTGTCCGAAAGCTTGAGCGTGCCGATGGCCTGGGCGTAGCCGCCCAGAGTGGCGTTGAAGGTTTTGCTCAATGAGCCGATTTCAAACAGGGTGTCTTCGGTAACCGGCTGCTGAGTGTCTTTGGCGGCAACGCCATAGTTAAAGTATTGCACCTGGCCTTTATCCACCACGGCAACCGACAGGCCAGGAATGTTCTGTTGCTGCATCAGCGGTGCAACACGGCTGTCCACGAGCGTGCGCAGGTCGGTGGCGGCCATACAGGTGCCGGAGCCCAACAGCAAGGTTGATATCACAATTTTTTGTACGTGATGGTTCATGGCAATTTGCTTCCATTTCGATGATGCACTGATGATCAAGGCCTGCGCAGGCGCCGCAAATCTAGGTGGATTTTGTTCCCTCGGCAAACGATGATATCTCAGGCCAGTCATTAGAAATTTTAGGGTCAAGCATGTTGCGCTCCCATCTGCCCCTCAACGCACTGCGTGCCTTCGAAGCGTCGGCTCGCCACTTGAGCTTCACCCGCGCGGCCATTGAGTTATGCGTGACTCAGGCAGCGGTCAGCCATCAGGTCAAGAGCCTGGAAGCACAACTTAATGTCACATTATTCAAGCGTCTACCTCGAGGCCTGATGCTCACCCGTGAAGGCGAAACCTTGCTGCCGGTGGTGCGTGAGTCGTTCGACCGCATCGCCCAGACGCTCAGCCAGTTCGAAAGCGGGCACTACCGCGAAGTGCTCACCGTGGGCGCAGTCGGCACCTTTGCGGTGGGCTGGTTGCTGCCACGCCTGGCGGATTTTCACGCGCGTTACCCCTTTATCGACCTGCGGTTGTCCACCCACAACAACCGTGTCGACGTGGCCGCCGAAGGCCTCGACTACGCGATCCGCTTTGGCGCGGGAGCCTGGCACGGCACCGATGCCTGCGAACTGCTGGAAGCGCCCCTCACCGTGCTTTGCGTGCCGCAACTGGCCGAGCAACTGCACACCCCCACTGACCTGTTGAACCACACGTTACTGCGCTCCTACCGCGCTGATGAGTGGAGCCTGTGGTTCCAGGCCGTCGGTCTGCCCGCCGACACCCTGGTGCCGCGCAGTATCGTGTTTGATTCCTCGTTGGCAATGATGGAAGCGGCCTTGCAAGGAACGGGGGTGGCATTGGCGCCAGCGATGATGTTTTCGCGGCAGCTGGAGCGTGATGTGATTCGCCAGCCGTTCGACGTCGGCATCACCACCGGCAGCTATTGGCTCACGCGATTGCAGTCGCGGGCCGAGACGTCGGCGATGCTCGTCTTCAAGGGGTGGTTGCAAGAGCGGGTCCGTGGTTAAGCCAAGTACTTGCGAAACCATCCCAACGTTCGTTCCCATGCCAGATTCGCCGCCGCCTCGTCATATCGCGGCGTCGAGTCGTTGTGAAAACCATGGTTGGCGCCCTTGTAGATGTACGCCTCATAGTTCGTGCCTGCAGCCTTGAGTGCCGTTTCATACGCCGGCCACCCCTCATTGATCCGTGTATCCAGCTCACCGAAATGCAGCATGATCGGCGCCTTGATCCGTGGCACGTCGTTGGCCTCCGGCTGGCGCCCATAGAACGACACCGCCGCGCCCAATTCCGGATAGGCCACGGCTGCCGCATTGGTCACGCCGCCGCCGTAGCAGAACCCGGTGATGCCGACTTTGCCGGTGCTGCTGTCGTGGTGCATCAGCCATTCGATAGCGGCGAAAAAATCGTTCATCAGCTTGGTTGGGTCAACCGTCTGTTGCAGCGCCACGCCTTTTTCGTCGTTACCGGGGTAGCCGCCCACCGAGGTCAGGCCATCCGGCGCCAGGGCGATGAAGCCAGCTTTGGCCAGGCGCCGGGCGACGTCTTCGATATAGGGGTTGAGGCCACGGTTTTCATGCACGACCACCACGGCGGGCAACTTGCCCGCGGCCTTGGCCGGGCGCACCAGGTAGCCGCGCACGGTGCCGTTGCCTTTGGGCGAGGGGTAGGTGATGTAGTCGGCAACGATGTCCGGGTCGGTGAATTTCACCTGTTCGGCCAGCGCGTAGTTGGGGCTGAGGGCTGCGAGCAGAGCCGAGGCGGTGAGGCCACCCAAGGTGAACAGCGCGGCGCGGTCGAGAAATTCGCGGCGGTTGATCTTGCCGTGGGCGTAGCCGTCGTAGAGTTCCAGCAGTTCGGGGGCAAAGTCTTTCGCGGTGAGACGAGTCATCGGTGCATCCTCGATTAGCGGTGGCAGTCAATGTAGATCAGGATCAGCCCTCACGCCCATGGGCGGCGGCTGCCAATTGGCCGGTATCGACGCGCACGAAAACCGAGTCGCCCATGGCGGTGAGCACGTCACCCGCGTACACCTCGCAGATCACGCGGGTCTTGCGCCCCACGTCGCCCTCGACCCGTGCGCGCAGGGTGAGGGTGACGCCCATGGGCGTTGGCTTGATGAATTTGATGCCCAGGTTGCCGGTCACGCAGTCAATGCGGGGCAGGCTGCCGGGTTCGCGCCCCTCGGCGCGGTAGTGGTAGGCCATGGCGGTCCAGTTGGAATGGCAGTCGACCAACATGGCGATCAGGCCGCCGTAGACCAGGTCGGGCCAGCCGCTGTATTTTGCTTCGGGCATATGCTCGGCGATCAGGTGGATGCCGTCCGCGTCCCAACGGCTCTTGATATGCAGGCCGTGGGGGTTGCTGCCGCCGCAGCCGTAGCAGATGCCGTCCGGCGCGGTGAGGTCCTGAAGCGAAGGGGTGTGCATGGAGCGTCCTTATTATTCTGGGGCGACTACTCTGTTTAGCAGGACAAACGCCTGATGGGAACAAATCCCTGTTACAGCGTGTTAGCTCGGTACCTGTGTCTTTTCCTCTGCGGAGCGCTGCATGAAACGTCGAATGCCCCCGGTCGCCATACTGGTCCTGACCCTTGCTTTCTGTTCCAGCGCCCAGGCGGTGGAGTACAACGACGTCAACCGCACCGCCAGCCAGATCAGTTTTACCTATAAACAGTTGGGGCAGCGGGTGTACGGCACCTTCAGTGAGTTCGAAGGCACCTTGACGTTCGATACGCAAAAGCCGGAAGCCGGGCATGCATTGCTCAAGATCCAGCTTGCCAGCATCGACGCCGGTAGCCCGGACGCGAATGACGAGCTGCAGCGTGCGTCGTGGTTTGACACCGCGACCTATCCAGTGGGCGTTTACGAATCCACCGGCGTCGCGGTCCTGGGAGATAACCGCTTCAAGATCAGCGGCAACTTGACCATCAAAGGCACCACACGCCCGGTGGACGTCGACGTGGTGCTCAAGGAGCAAAGCGGTATCGGCGTGTTCGACGGCGAATTCATCCTCAAGCGCGGCGATTTCAAGATCGGCGAGGGCGAGTGGGCCGGCAACAGCGTGGTGTCGAATGACATCAACATCAAGTTCAAGATGGTCGCGCCGCAGCGTTAACGGGCGAACTTCTTCGCGCCCGCCACGCAGCCGATCACCGCGACCGTCACCAGCACCATGCCCAGGCTGACCTGCTCATGCAGCAAGCCCGCCGCCAATGCCAGGCCGAAAAACGGTTGCAGCAACTGCAACTGGCCGACGGCGGCAATGCCCCCCTGAGCCAGGCCGCGGTACCAAAACACAAAGCCGATCAACATACTGAACAACGCCACATAACCCAGGCTCAGCCAGGCCGACAGGCTAATGCCGCGCAAGCTTGGCGGTGCCAGGAGCAGGCTCAAGGGCACCACCACCGGCATCGCCACCACCAACGCCCAGCAGATCACCTGCCAGCCGCCCAGGCTGCGCGACAAGGTGGCGCCCTCGGCGTAACCCAGGCCGCAGACCAACACTGCCAGCAACATCAGCAAATCGCCGGCGGGTGCGGCGGTCAAACCCTGGGCGACGGCATAACCCATCACCAATACGCTGCCCAGGATCGAGAACAACCAGAACACTGGACGCGGGCGCTCACCACCGCGCAGTACGCCAAACACCGCGGTCGCGAGGGGGAGCAGGCCGATAAACACGATGGAGTGGGCCGAGGTCACGTACTGCAGCGCCAGTGCGGTCAGCAGGGGAAAGCCGATCACCACGCCAAGGGCAACGATCGCCAGGGGGACCCATTGGTGGCGCGCGGGGCGTTTCGCCTTGAACCACCACAGCAGGCACAACCCCAGGCTGGCGGCGATGGCGGCACGGATCATGGTGAGGAACACCGGGTCGAACTCCATCACGGCAAGCCGTGTGGCGGGTAAGGAACCGCTGAAAATCACCACGCCAATAAAGCCATTGATCCAGCCTTGGGTGCGGGTATCCAGGGTGCTGATGGGGGATGTGCGTTCCATGAGGAGGCGCCCGAATAATGAGGGGTTGCGTTCAGGTCATCCTAGGGGCGAGCATTAAGACAATCAAAAAATTGTCATGGATACATCCCTATGCCGCGCGCCCGCTACAAGTCGCTGGTCGACACCTTTGCCGAGAGCATCCGTTCGGGGAAAATGCCGCCGGGTACGCGCCTGCCGACGCACCGGCAACTGGCCGCCGATCATGGCCTGGCGCTGGTGACCGCGAGCCGGGTTTATACCGAGCTGGAAGCCATGGGGCTGGTCAGCGGCGAAACCGGACGCGGCACGTTTGTACGCGAGATCTCGCTGCCGCCAGGGCAGGGCAGTGGGCAGATGACGGTTGCGGCGGGCATGCTCGACCTCAATTTCAACTACCCCTCATTGCCGGGCCAGGCTGACCTGTTGCGCACGGCGTTGCGTCAGTTGGCGCTGTCCGGCGACCTTGAGGCCCTGTTGCGTTACCAGCCTCACGCAGGGCGTTTGCATGAGCGAGCTGCCGTCGCACGGCATTTACTGAACCGAGGGCTGACGGTAGAGGCCGACCAGGTGCTGCTGGTCAGCGGCGCCCAGCACGGCTTGGCGGTGACGATGATGGCGTTGCTCAAGCCGGGGGACGTGGTCGCGGTGGATGCGTTGACCTATTCGGGGTTCAAGGTGCTGGCCGAGACCCTGCACCTGGAAGTTGTCGCGATCCCGGTCACGCCCGCCGGCACAGACCTCAGCGCCTTGCAAAACCTGTGTCGCAAACGTCCGGTGCGGGCCGTGTACAGCATGCCGACCCTGCACAATCCCCTTGGCTGGGTCATGGACAGGGACCAGCGTGAGCAGTTGGTTTCCATCGCCCGGCAGCACAATCTAATGATCATTGAGGACGCGGCCTACGCGTTCCTGGTCGAAAACGCACCGCCACCCGTGGCGACCCTGGCGCCGGAGCGCACGGTGTATGTGGGCGGGCTCTCAAAAAGTGTCGCGACCGGTTTGCGCGTGGGGTATGTTGCGGCGCCAAATGACTGGGTTAAAGCACTCGAGCGCACCATCATGGCCACCACCTGGAACGTGCCCGGCGTCATGAGCGCCATTGCCGTGGCGTGGATCGAAGATGGCACGGTGGCGCAACTGGAAGCGCAAAAGCGCCGGGATGCCCAGGCGCGGCAAGCCCTGGCGGCGCAGGTGTTGAAAGGGCTGGCCTACACCAGCCATCCCTCATCGTATTTCTTGTGGTTACCCCTGCCGGAGGACGCGCGCGCCGACCAGATCGCCATGGCCTTGCAGTGCGAGAATATCTCGGTGTCCACCGCCGAGCCGTTTGCCGTCACGGCTTATGTGCCGCACGCGCTGCGCCTGGCGCTGGGTTCGGTGGACATGGCGGCGCTGCGCGAGGCATTGCTGACAGTGCGCAAGGTGGTGGAGTGGTGAGCCGGCGCACTCGGCTCACCGCTGGCCATCAGTACTTGTAAGCCTGGCGCCCGATTAGCAGCCACTTGCCTTTCTGCTTCTGCCAAACCTGGAAATTGTCGATGTCGGTGGGCACTTCAACGCCACTGTTCACGGCCAGCGCGTGGAAGTGGTTGCGCACCAGGGCGGTGTCGCCTTGCAGGGTGACGGTCTGGTTCTGCATTTCCAGGGTCTTGAAGGCGCTGGTGTGGGTTTCCAGGTCGGCGATGAATTGCGCTTTGTTCTGCACCTTGCCGCTGGAATGGCCGTAGGTGAGTTTGTCGGACGTCAGCGCATCAAGCTGCTTGAGGTCCAGGTGCAGCATGGCTTGGGTCAGTTGGTCGACCGCTTGGGCCACCTCCTTTTCCGCAGGGGCAGGCGCTGCGGCGACATAGCCGGTAAACAGGCAGAGAAAACCGATCAGTACTTTGATTTTTTGCATGTGGGGTTCCTTATTGTTGTTGGGGTAGCGGACAACACGTTACTGTTTGTGTTGTCGTACAACATTGCTCTATCCACGCTTATTTTGAAAACTAAATTTTTGATTATTTACAGAGTTCCTGCATTGCATGGGGCTTGAGGTTTCATTGTTCTTGTACGATGTCCCATCACTGATTAAGAATGGTGTCCCGTCTAACAATAAAATAACGGAGACACACGATGAATCTTCCCCCTCTGCCTGCGCGGACTGACCACAGTCGCCGCGTCTTCCTCAAGCGTTCCTTGGCGGTTTCCGCATCGGTCGCGGTGCTGGGCAACCTGCCTCACCTGGCAGAAGCCGCCGAGCCGTTGAGCCAGCGTTATCCAGACCCACTGATCAAAGTGCTCGATGACAGTTTCCTGGAGTTGCGTCTGTTCAACGCCAGTGTCGAACGGCTGGCGACAGGTTTGCGCTGGGCCGAGGGGCCGGTGTGGGTCGGCGATGGCCGCTACTTGCTGGTCAGCGATATTCCCAATAACCGTATCGTGCGCTGGGACGAAGTGACCGACAGCCTGTCGGTCTACCGCGAAAACGCTAATTTCTCCAACGGCATGTGCCGCGATCGCCAGGGCCGCTTGTTGGTGTGCGAAGGTTCGACGACCACCCGCGAGGGCCGGCGAATTACCCGCACCGAACACAACGGCAGCATCACCGTGCTGGCCGACAGCTTTGACGGCAAACCTTTCAATTCGCCCAACGATATCGTGTGCAAGCGAGATGGCTCAGTGTGGTTCAGTGACCCGCCGTTCCAAACCGGCAACAACTACGAAGGGCACAAGATCACGCCCACCCAACCCCATGGCGTCTATCGCATCGATGGCGAAAGCGGCACGGTCACGCGAGTGATCGACGACCTCAACGGGCCCAATGGCCTGTGTTTTTCACCTGATGAACAAGTCTTGTACGTAGTGGAAGGTCGGGCCAAACCCAACCGGTTGATCTGGGCCATCGATGTCAAGGACGACGGCACGCTCGGCGCCCGTCGCAAGCACATCGAAGGTTTCGACTACGCAGCGCTGGACGGCATCAAGTGTGACGAGAGCGGCAACCTGTGGTGCGGTTGGGGCGGCAATGGTGACCCCAAGGCCGACCTGGAAAAACTCGATGGCGTGCGTGTGTTCAATCCACAAGGCAAGGCCATCGGGCATATCTCGTTGCCCGAGCGCTGCCCCAACCTGTGTTTTGGCGGCCGCGAAGGCAACCGCCTGTTCATGGCCGGCAGCCATTCGATCTACGCGTTGTTCGTCAATACGCGGGACGCCGGCTTCGGCAGCTAACGTGTAAAAAAAACACGATGGGCGTCGGTTGGCAGGCGTTCATCGTGGCATTTGGCGCTATGCTGCTGGCTCCTGAGGCATCAGAGCGTCAAGCAAATGGACTTCAATTGGCACAGCGACTCCATCACCCGCAGCACCCCCGTGACGCCACACTACAAAAATACTCAAAACGTACGCCGCTTCATGCTTGAGCACTGCGGTCCGGGGTTCAAATTCGATCGTTCCTTTATGGCCTGGATTCGCAACGACCAGCCCAAGACCCTGGGCGACGTGGTGGATGAGTGGCTGCGCCGAAACGAGGATTCACGCCCATGACACCCGATGAGAAATACCAGGCCGCCCAGCAACGCCTTGGCTATCAGCTGGACGAATTCAAAATCGGCGGCAACTACACGCCGTTGGTTCGCGACGGCAACCACCTCTACATCAGTGGCCAGATCCCCCGCGTCGGCGATGCTATCGTGCTGCCGGGCAAGGTTGGGGCAAGCCTGACCGTGGCCCAGGCGCAAATCGCCGCCGGTATCAGTGCCTTGCGTTGCTTGGGGTTGCTCAAGCAGGCGTTGGGTTCGCTGGACCAGGTCAGGGCGATCCCGCGCATCACCGTGTACGTGCGCAGTGCCGAGGATTTTGATCAGCAGAGTGAAGTGGCCAACGGCGCGTCGGATTTGTTGCACGAAATTCTGGGTGCCGCCGGGGCGCACACGCGTACGTCGGTGGGGGTGATGCAGTTGCCGAAGTCGGCGGCGGTGGAGGTCGATATGATTGCGGTGGCACACGGTTGAGCGACCGATGATTACCCAGGGAATGGCGGTACTGATTAACTACGGCACGTATCTGGCGCCGGGCCTACGGCGCCAATGCATTGGAAGAAGTGTTGTTTCGCGGTTATTTGCAGGGTTATCTGGAACAGCATGTCGCGCCCTTACGCGCCGCACTGGCCAGCGGCGTGGCGTTTGCGGCTTGCCATGCGTTCCTGGCACTGAGCGTCACCCAGTTGGGCTGGCCGGTGTTGTTGTTCACGCTGGTCGAAGGGTTGGCCTGTGCGCTGGTGCGCATGCGCTACGGGGTGTTGGCGGCGACGCTGACCCATGGCACGGCAATCCTGCTGGTTGCCGTGCCTCAGATGGCTTGATGTGAAATGCAGGCGAAAATGTGGGAGCTGGCTTGCCTGCGAAAGCGCTGGATCAGTCGGCATATCTGTCACTGAAAGACCGCATTCGCGGGCAAGCCCGCTCCCACATTTTGATTGCGTTGAGTCAGTTACATCGGCGCCAACGGCGGTGTGCGCGGTGGAATCTGGCGCTTGCTGCCCGTCGCTTCATACGCCGAGGCAAACCGCAGCAGCGCCGAATCATCATAGGCGCGCCCGGCGAATGTCAGCCCTATCGGCATGCCAATATCCGCCATTACGCCCATCGGCACGGTAACGGTCGGTACGCCCAGGTGGCGGATGGCGAGGTTGCCGTTAGCCACCCAGACGCCGTTGCTCCAGGCGATATCGGCTGAGGCTTCGTTCACGTCGGCATCCGCCGGGCCCACGTCGGCCACGGTGGGGAACAGCACGGCGTCGAGGCCGAGCTTGTCCATCCAGGCTTCCAAGTCGATCCTCCGGGTTTGCTCCAATCCGCGCAGGCCGTCGGGGACGGTACTAATCTGGTCCCACGGGGTGATGCCGCGCTCGGCCATGCGCACGTATTCGTCCATGCCGGCGGCCAAGTCGTCCTCACGGTTGGGCAGGGTGCCCGGGTCGTGGGGGAAGATCTTTGGCCCGTCCACATCCGCCAAGCGGTTGAGCGCCGGGTCGTTGTTGGCGCGCAGGAAGTCGTCAAACGCCCAGGCTGACAGTTCCCACAGTTCATCGTGGAGGAATTCCTTGGACACCAGCCCCCGGGTGAACACGGTGGGTGCGCCAGGGCGGTCGCCTTCGCAGTTGGACACGAGCGGGAAATCCACATCAATCACTTCCGCGCCGGCCGCTGTCAGCGCCTGGCGCGCGTCTTGCCACAGGTCGATCACGCTGGCGCGGGTGTTGATTTTCTGCCCGGTCGGGCCACCGATCCCGGGTTTTTCGCTGGTGCCGGCGTCGGGGTCGGCGTTGATGTACATGCGCGGCACGCCAAAGCGTTTGCCCGCCAGGGATTCGGCAGGCGCCGCCAATTCAGCGTAGGAAGCAGGGCGTACCGAGGTGACGCTCGGGATCGGCACCCACGGCTGCAGGCGCCACAGGTCGCCACGGGTGTCCGGGTCTTCGGCGACCACCACGTCGAGCACTTCCAGCAGGTCGGCCATGGTGCGGGCGTAGGGCACCACCACGTCCATGGTCGGCGTGAGCGGCCAGTTGCCGCGCACCGAAATCACCCCGCGGGACGGGGTGTAGGCGCACAGGCCATTGTTGGACGCCGGGCCGCGCCCGCTCGACCAGGTTTCTTCTGCCAGGCCAAAGGCCGCAAAGCTCGCCGCCGTCGCGGTGCCAGCGCCGTTGGACGAGCCGGAGGCGAACGGCGCGGTCAGGTAATCGGCGTTATACGGGCTTTCTGCGCGGCCATACACGCCACGTTGCATCCCGCCATTGGCCATCGGCGGCATATTGGTCTTGCCCAGGCAGATGGCACCGCCGGCGCGCAGACGCTCGATGGTGAACGCATCACGTTGCGCGACCAGCTTGGCAAACGCCGGGCTGCCGGATGCCGCAGTCAGGCCCTTGACCAGGTAGCTGTCTTTGGCGGTGTAAGGAATGCCGTCCAAGGGCCCCAAGGTTTCGCCTTTGGCCCGGCGTGCATCGGACGCCTCGGCTTCTTTCAGCGCTTCGGGGTTGCGCACCACCACGGCGTTCAAGGCGGTGGCGGTCTGCGGACCGTCATAGGCATCGATTCGCGCCAGGTATGCCTGGACCAGTTCAACGGCCGTGGTCTGGCCGGACTCAAGCGCCGCGCGCAATTGGGCAATGGAGACTTCAGTAACTTGCATCACGTTTTTTTCGCCGCCTTCAAATGGGGGTATGGCGGCAGTCTACGTACAGATATTTCACAAAACCAGCGCCGCATAATCCGCATAGGCGCCGCGCATCACCTGCCACGTCGCCTCGTCAGCGGGAATCAGGTGTTCGATGCGCAGGGAGGTGAGGGTGATGTCCTGGGGCATGCCGAAGGTGGTGAAGGTGGACAAAAAGCTCAGCTCGCCCTGGGTTGAGCGCAGGCGGGTCAGCACCAGCGGTGGCAGGTGCGCGGGCAGTTCAGCGTTGGTCGGGGTTGGCAGGCTCGCCAGTAGCGCGGCCAGTTCCGGATTGCCCAGCGCCTCGCGAGTGGCACGCTGCCAGGCCAGGGTGCGGATCTCATCGGCATTGAGCATATGATCGCCGAGGCCGCCGGCTTGGAGCAGGGTGGTCAGCAGGTTCAAACCTTCAGCCGCATCGGGCGGGATACCCACCAATGCCAACAACACGCCGGTACTGGCATTCGCTGCGAGTACTTGCCACTGGCTGTCCAACAGGATCGCAGGCGCTGGGTTGTTGGCGTGCAGTACATGGCTGACCGCTTCGCGAATCGCGGCCATGGCGGGCGAGGCGAGCGGAGTGGCGGTATAGCGCGGGGCGAATCCGGCCGCAAGGAAGACGCGGTTGCACTGGTCCAACGGTGCCTCCAGCGCCGTCAGCAGGTTATGCAAGGTGACGGGGCTCGGCTTGGCGCGGCCGGTTTCGAGGCAACTGAGGTGGCGCTGGGAAACGCCGGTGATGAGCGCCAGGTCGAGTTGGCTCAGCTTGGCCTGTCGGCGTAATTGGCGCAGTTGTTCGCCGGCAGTTGAAGGGGCGTCCATGGCGTGGTCATGACCTCCGAGGTCATTGCGAAGGGCTGAACCTTATCACTAACTTAGGCCTTCATCATTCCAAGGATGCGACCATGAGACGACCCTCTATTGCCCTGGCGAGCTTGCTGGGATTTTCGTTGTACACCCTGGCGACGATGCTGACGGCGGAGCAGTCGCTGCTGGCATTTGGGCTGGAACTGATGTCGCGGCCGGACACGGCGCAGGTGGTGATAGACCTGTACTTGATGGCGGTGCTGGCGTGCGTATGGATGTACCGGGATGCGCGGCGGCGAGGACGGTCGATGGCTTCGGTGGTGCCGTACTGGGTGCTCACGGCGGTGTTTGTGTCGGTGGGGCCGTTGCTGTATCTCGTGGTGAACGGGTACCGAGATGAATGAGCTTTTGCAGGTCTACGCGCTGTGTGTGCTGGTGCTGTGCCTGAAGATGTTTGCGATTTCCTGCTATCAGGGCTTTTTTCGGATACGGGGTTTCGCATTTACCAATCGTGAGGATGCGGCGTTCTTCAATCGGGCCGTGCATTCAGAGGAGGTGCCGCAAGTCGCCAGGGCGGCCAAGGCCTGGGCGAATGACTTGGAGAACATTCCAATATTTTTCGTGTTGGGGGGACTTTGCATCGGGCTGGGAGCTACCGGCACTCTGACTGCAGGGCTGTTTGTGTGTTTTACCCTTGCCCGGGTCGCACACACGCTGATGTATCTGGCTGGCTGCCAGCCTTGGCGCACACTCGCGTATGGACTGGGCTGCATTTGCTTGTTCGGGCTGGGCGTCACGCTGAGCGCCAGATTGATGGACTTTCCCATTCACGTTTAGGATGCAGCTCCCGTTCTATCCACCAACCGGATGCTATCCCGCCCGCCACGCTTGGATTCATACAAGGTGCTGTCACCTTGCTCAATCAGCGCCGCGAGGCTGGGGGGTGGCTGGTCGAACAGGCTGGCGCCGATGCTCAGGGTCACGGGTGCAGGCGTCATGAAGGTCTGCGAGGCCAGGTGATGAAACTGTTCGCGCAGGCTGCTGCCCAGTTCGACAATCTGCTCAGTCGAGGCCGGATTCAACAGGATCACGAACTCATCCCCACCCAAACGCGCAGCCAGCGCGCCCTGAGGCATCGCGCCACGAATCAATTCGCTCAAGGCGATCAACAAGCGGTCGCCGGCGGTGTGGCCATGAAGGTCGTTGACCAATTTGAAATTGTCGATATCGATCAGCAGTAAGGCGCCGGGTTGTGCGGGCGATACCTGGGCCAGCAAGCGCGGCGCGCGCAGGTCGAGGGCGCGGCGGTTGTACAGGGCGGTCAGTGGGTCACGGGCGGCGAGGCGGGCGATCTGTTGTTCGCGGCGGTATCGCTCGGAGCCGGTCATCGACAATGCAATCAACATGATCGCCATGGCGCCTTCCACCAGGGAAATCTGGATGATCTCGCCCTTGAATGCGGCGAGGTCGATCAAGGTGCCCGGGATCAGCACCGATAACGCCTTGGCCACATAGAACGCGCCATGGATCAGCAGCACGTAGCGCAATTGCACCGCGCCGATGCTCAAGGATTTGCCATGGGGCCGCAGCAAAAAGCTGGCGCGCAGCGTCGGCAACGCCACCAACAGTGACTGCACCGCCAGCATGGCTTTGGACCATGACGGGTCCACCGGCAGCATCAGCATGCCCAGCCAGGTCAACAACATCAGCAGCCACAGCGGCGACAGGCGGGTTTGAGTAAATCGCGCCACCCCAAGTAAAAACAGGAAGTGTGCGGTCACCAGCAAGCCATTGGCGAACCAGATGCCGATTATCATAAAGCCATTGATGCGCAGCAGGGCGAGCGTGGAGCCAAGGCCGATAGTGGCGAAACCGGCGCTCCAGCACAGCAGCGACGGTTCGCGCACGCTGCGCCATTCAACGGCCAGGTACAGGGCGGCAGCGGCTGCCAGGGCAACGGAAAGTGCCAAAATCGTAGGAGGGTCGAGCGTCATGTTGCCGGGCCGCCTGGGGTGCGTTTGAAAGCGCGATTGTAAGCGTTTCCGACGCGTTTTCGGAGCCTTGCTGGCGAGTAGCTATCAGTGTGTCAAGCTGCAACCAGCGGCACCGTCACCCGAAACTCCGTACCCCACTGCGACGTTGACGTGACCTCGATCGAACCGTCATGGGCCGCCACGATCTCGGACGCGATGAAAAGCCCCAGCCCGAGGCCTTCTGCAGGGCCATGCTCAATCACCGAGCGCTGCGAAAAACGCCCCATGGGATTGAAAATGAACGGCAACACATCCTCTGGAATCGGCGCGCCTTGATTGTGAACGGTGAACACCAGGCTGCCCTCTGAAACCGCGAGCCGTACCGTGATCGGCAGGCGAGCATCGCCGTGCTGCACCGCATTACTGATGATATTGGAGAACACCTGCTCCATGCGCGCGCCGTCGAACGCCCCAAGCGCGGGCGCTGTGGTTTCATATTTGAGTTGCGCGTGGGGGTGAAACGAGCGCATTTCTTCGACGATGCGTTCGCAAATGGGGGCCAAGTCAACGTCCACCCGTTTCACGGGGATGCCGGGGCCCATCTGGCACCGGGTCAAATCCAGCAGGTCGCCGACAATCTGGCTCGCCCGTTGAACACTGGTGTAAATCTGCCCGGCGACTTTGTTGCCGCGTTCCCCGAGCTCTTCCGAACGCCGAAGTATGTCGGCGCCTAGCAGAATGGCGCCCAAGGGCGTGCGCAAATCATGGCCGAGGATACCCAGGAACACATTGCGCGAGGCTTCTACCGCCCGTGAGTAACTGGCAATGGACTCCGTGAGGGCTTGATCGATGGCTTCATGAAAGCGGTTCATGTCATCGATATCCAGCGGCGTGCCGTGTTTGACCTGCTGGAGCCACTGGCTGAGCACGCTGGTGCGCAGCGCGCGGTATTCAGACACCATCTGATCAATCGAGAAACCCGCCATCAAGCGTGTCACGGCATGGGTTTCGGCGGGGGTTTCGTCTTCGTCCTGCGGTGCGAGGCCCTGGGCCTTGTCGATTTGCTCCTGCGCGGTCTGCGTGTTGCGCAGGTCCATGGCAATGGCTCGCAGCATCTGCTCGGCATGATCACGCAGGTCTACACGGTCGAGATCAGCCCCAGGCGTCTGGATAGTGCGGGCAAAGTCCTCCCAGGCCTGAAGGATCGGCTCGAGGTTCTCAATAATGAAATCTGCCAGACGCATACGGGTGTTTCCTTGGTAGGGAGGCAAGCGTGAACGCACAGGAAGCCGCCAAACAAGGATTTAAACATGGATTGGCCTGTTCAGCTTGCGCAGGCGTTCGTGCCTGCGCATGCCGTAGACGTCAAACGCCTTTGGTTGACGGTAACAATATCGTCAGGATGCCGACTAACGGCAGGAACGAGCAGATTTTGTAGACGTATTCGATGCCGTGGCTATCGGCAAGCAACCCCAGCAACGCTGCACCAATCCCGCTGAAGCCGAACATCAGGCCGAAGAATATCCCGGCGATCATGCCCACATTGCCCGGCACCAGTTCCTGGGCAAACACCACGATGGCCGAGAACGCCGAGGCGAGCACAAAACCGATCACCACGCTCAGCACCGCCGTCCAGTACAGGTCGACGTAGGGCAGCGCGAGGGTGAACGGCGCGGCGCCGAGGATGGAGAACCAGATGACCTTCTTGCGGCCGATCTTGTCGCCAATCGGGCCGCCCGCGAAGGTACCGACGGCAACCGCACCGAGGAACAGGAACAGGTACATCTGCGAGCTGGCGACGGACAGCTGGAATTTTTCAATCAGGTAAAAGGTGAAGTAGCTGGTCAGGCTGGTCATGTAGAAGTACTTGGAAAACACCAGCGCAGCCAGCACCACCAAGGCAAAGGTCACGCGGCCTTTGGACAAGCCATGGGTGGCTTGGCCGCCTTGCTTGAGCTTGAACAGGTTGAGGTGGTTACGGTACCAGCGGCTTAAACCGTAGAGCACCAGGATCGCGAACACCGCAAACAGCCCGAACCAGGCGATATGGCCCTGGCCGTAGGGAATGATGATTGCCGCCGCGAGCAACGGGCCCAAGGCGCTGCCGGTGTTGCCGCCGACCTGGAACGTCGACTGCGCCAGGCCGTAGCGCCCGCCGGAGGCCAGGCGTGCGACGCGCGAGGTTTCCGGGTGGAAGGTCGACGAGCCGACACCGACCAAACCGGCTGCGAGCAGGATGGCCGGGAAGCTGCCGACAAACGCCAGCATCAGGATGCCGATCAGGGTGCACACCATGCCCGCTGGCAGCAGCCACGGTTTAGGGTGACGGTCGGTGTGGTAGCCGATCCACGGCTGCAGCAACGAGGCAGTCAGCTGGAAGGTCAGGGTGATCAGGCCCACTTGGGTAAACGACAGGCCGTAGTTGGCCTTGAGCATCGGGTAGATCGACGGCAGCACGGCCTGGATCAGGTCATTGATCAAATGCGCCAGGGCGCAGGCGCCAAGGACGCGCATGACCAAGGGGCTGGCCTGGGGCGCAGTGGTTGCAGCGGCGGGTGACGCAGTGAGGGTCGACATGCAGGCATTCCATTCAAGGCGGCGAACACAGGTGGCAACTTCTTAGGTGGCCATCCATTACAAAATGATTCGGGAGTTATGCTAGATTCGCTGCAAATGCCTGTCTCGCGAAATTCGGGAGGCAACTAGCGCAAAAAGGGCGAAATGATCAAATCACTGGATCTATTTTTACAGGAGATCGACGAGGGCGATTGGGCTGTCATCAGTTCGGCCACCGATTATCCGGAAAACTGGGTGATCCCCGACCACAGCCATGAGAAGCATCAACTGCTGTACGCCACCGAAGGCGTGATGGTGGTGCACTCGGCGCAGAACCAGTGGACGGTGCCGCCCAATCGCGGCTTCTGGATGCCCAGTGGGCACGTCCACTCCTTGCGTTGTGTAGGCCCGTTGAAGATGCGCAGCGTCTTTGTCCGTCCCGACAGCTTTACCAATTTGCCCACCGAAACCAAGGCCGTGAGCATTTCGCCCCTGCTGAGTGAGCTGATCAAGGCGTCGGTGAGCTTGAAACCACCGTATGCCGAGGACTCACGGGACGCGCGCATCATGCACCTGATTCTGGACGAGCTGGCACTGCTGCCGGCTTTGCCACTCTCGCTGCCGCAACCCGCCGACCCGCGCGTCCACCGGATCTGCCAGGCGTTGCAGGATGAACCGGGCGATGCCTCGACGGTGGCGGACTGGAGCGAGCGCTTGAACCTTGACCAGAAAACCATCCAGCGCCTGTTCCGCAAGGAAACCGGCATGACGTTCGGCCAGTGGCGCCAACAAGCAAGGCTGCTGCTGGCGCTGGAGCGCATTGCGGTGGGCGAAAAGGTGATCGATATCGCCCTGGAGCTGGGGTATGAAAGCCCGAGCGCGTTCACCAGCATGTTCAAGAAGCAGTTCGGCAAGACGCCCAGCCATTTTTTCAGGTAGCGCCCGGCGTTATCACTGCACGATGCCGGCTTGCACGTCCAACAGGCGAGTGAAGGTTTCGATGTCCAGGGGGCGACTGAGGAAATAGCCTTGGCCCTCTTCACAGGCCACGGCCTTGAGCAGTGCCACGTGTTCAGCCGTTTCGACGCCTTCGGCCGTTACCGTCAGTGCCAGGGCGCGGCCCAGGCCGACAATGGCCTGGATAATCGCCTTGTCATCGTCGCTTTCTTCCAGCCGGGTCAGGAAGCTGCGGTCTATCTTCAAACCGTCGAACGGGAACGTGCGCAGGTAGCTCAGGGATGAGTAACCGGTGCCGAAGTCATCCATGGCGATGCGTATGCCCAATTGTTTGAGCGTGCGCATGACCTCCAGCGCCCCGGTGGCATCTTCGAGCATGACGCTTTCGGTGATTTCCAGTTCCACGCGTGCGGGTTCGATACCCGAGGTTTTCAGGGCCTGGCGTACGCGCTCTACCAGGTTGCCACGCTTGAATTCCATAGGGGACAGGTTCACCGACACAAAAAGATGCTCTGGCCACTGGGCTGCGCTTTTACAAGCGGTTTCAAGTACCCAGTCGCTCAGGGCCAGGATCAGCCCGGACTCTTCGGCAATCGGAATAAAGGTGTCCGGCGTGATCAGGCCGCGCACCGGATGTTGCCAGCGCACCAGGGCTTCAGCGCCGACCATCTGGCCGTCGGCGATGCGATAGCGCGGCTGGAAGTGCAGGCGCAGCTCGGCATGTTTGATTGCAAAGCGCAGGTCGCTCTCCAGGCGTCGGCGTTCGATGATCCGCGCGTTCATATCGCCGGAGTAGAACCGCCAGGTATTACGGCCCGCAGCCTTTGCCTCGTACAGCGCAATATCGGCGTAACGCAGCAGTTCCGTGGCTTCGCGCGCATCGTTGGGGGCGATGGCAATGCCAATACTGGCGCTGATGAACACCTCTTGCTCGTCGATTCTGATCGTGCGCTCGATCGATTCGATCAAGCGCTTGCACAGGGCTTCGACCTCGTCTTGAGTGCCTGCATCGCTCAGGATCAGCACAAATTCATCACCGCCGACACGGGCGACCAGATCACCATGGCGCACGCAGGCGGCCAGGCGGGCCGACACTTCGTTGAGCACCCGGTCGCCGGCAGCGTGCCCGAGCAGATCGTTGACCGGTTTGAACCGATCAAGGTCCAGGCTGAGCATTACCAGGGGCTGCGTTGAGGTGGACACCTCAGCTGTTGACAGCTCCGCGCTCGACAGCGCCTTGAACTTGCCCTCCAGGAACGCTTGCAGCCGCGTGCGATTGGGCAGCCCGGTGAGGGCGTCGTGCTGAGACAAGAACTCGATGCGTCGACGGGACTCGACTTCTTCCGTCACGTCGGTGGCTGTCCCGCGAAAGCCGCCACACGGCATCTGCCGCGCTGACAGCCGTGTGCTGCGTTCCAGCCCCAGTGCATCGACGTAGCGGCACTGCACACTGATATCCGGGCGGCGTCCGGGGGTGCTGAGCCATTGCGAGAGCAGGCCGGTCTCGGTCTCGAGCAAGTCGTTCATCGTGGCACCGATCCACGCATGCCGCGCCAACCCGGTGACGCCTTCGAAGCGCTCCGACAGGTAGGTAAAGCGCCAACCGGCGTCGATTTCCCACACCCAATCTGAACTCGCCTCCACCACATCGCGAAAGCGTGCTTCGCTGGTCGCCAAGGCGTTCTGGCTGTTCTGCAGCGACGAATGGCTAGCGTCCAGGGCGAGCGCGGCCGCCGTGGTGCGGCGTGAAATGACCCAGCTCATTACGCATACCAATAACGCGGCCAGGCCAAGCAGGGGCAGGCCTACGCCCATCAAGCGCAAACCGGGTCGGGCCGGCTCCCAATGCAGGCTGCCGGCAGCGCCGTTGTCGCCGAGGGGGAACAGCAACGTCTTGCCGATTTCATCAGGGGTAGCGATGTGCAGCTTGCTCACGCCGAATTCATCGCCGATCACGGCCAGCTTGGCACTGTTGAGGATGTCGACGAAGATCAGTACCGAGGCAGGCCGGCCATCCGGTTTCACCGTAGGGTCTGTGCCGGGGGTGATGGCGGCTGCGGCCACCAGCGCGGGGCTGCCCTTAACGTTGATGAAGGCTGTGGCGGGTGTTTCGCTGTCGGCGCCTGCACGTGCTTGCTCCACAATCCCGGCAAAGGGCTGGTCGAGCCATTGCGCGAGTTCGACATCTTGCAGCTTGCCATCGACGACCGCGTAGACCGTGCGGTTGGCATCATTGACTACAAACAGGCCTTGAAAACCGAAATCTTCGAACAGCGTGGCGCCGATATTGCCGCGGACATACGCCCAATCACTGTCCACTTTAACGTGCAGGTGTTTGTAGGCATCGCTCCAGAACGCGTAGTCCTTGACCGTCACCCGCAGGGTTTTTTCCAGGGATTGCACGGCTTTACGGGTATAGAAGGCGCTTTCTGCCTGTTCGGCACGGTCCAACTCATAGGCGAGGTAAACCAGCGAATAGGCTGCCGCCGCAAAGACGACAGCCAGCAACGCCATGAACTTGAACAGTGAGGTACGTGCCAGCGAAAGGCTGGTGCGATCGGAAAGCGAGCGGACAATAGGGGCGAGGGTATTCGGCATTGTTTCCGGCAGGGCGTCACTGCAAGTCAGAAGTTATCCCTTGTTATCGGCGAGCCCGGCGAAATATTTAGACCGCCACAGGTGATTACCGCTGGCGCGTGCTGCCAGCCAAGCCAGTAAGGCCGCGGCGCCCAGCACTGCCGCGCTCAACTCGAATGTCGCCTGATACCCGCTCAGGTCAAACACCAGGCCTCCCACGATAGCGCCTGAGGCGATCGCCAGTTGAATGATCGCAACCATCAAGCCGCCCCCTTGCTTCGGCATCGTCGGGCAGGGTTCTCGACAGCCAGGTCCACCAGCCCACCGGCGCGGCAGTCGCGACCAGGCCCCAGAGCCCGAGTAACACGGTGGTCAGTACGGTGGAACTGCCCACCATGACCAGTGCCAGCGCGATTCCTGCCATCAACAACGGGATGATCGCCAGTGTCAGGAACAGGCCTTTTTTCAGGAAGCGCTCAATCAGGAACGTCCCTGTAAACCCGGCCAGCCCCAACACCAGCAGCATCAACGACAGCCTGGAAACGCTGACCTGGGTAACGGTCTCCAGAAACGGTCGCAGGTAAGTGAACAGCATGAATTGGCCCATGAAAAATACACTCACCGCCAACATGCCCAGCGCCACCGGCGGGCGTTTCAACAGGTGCAGCAGGCCGCTGCTCTTCGCGCTGACTTCTGATTTGATCGACGGCATGCTCACCATCAGCCAGGCCGCCGCCAACACCGCCACCGGGACGACGCAAAAAAACGCCCCGCGCCAGCCGATCAAACCGCCGACAAAGCTGCCCAGCGGCGCGGCGATGACCGTGGCCAGCGCGTTGCCGCCATTGACGATGGCCAATGCGCGCGGCACCTGGGGCTCCGGCACCAGGCGCATGGCGGTGGCGGCCGACAGCGACCAGAAGCCGCCGATGGCCACGCCGATCAACGCACGGCCCAGCATGAACACCAGGTAATTTGGCGCGAACGCCACCACCGTGCCGGAGACGATCATCAGCAGGGTCAGGGACAGCAGCAGGCGCTTGCGATCAACCCGCGCGGCCACGGCCGCGATCATCAGGCTCGTGAGCAAGGCAAACAACCCGGACACCGAAATGCCCTGGCCGGCCTGGCCTTCGGTGATGTGCAGGTCGGCCGCCAGCGGCGTCAGCAGGCTCACGGGCATGAATTCGGACGCGACCAGGGCAAATGCCGCCAGCGACATAGCGAGTACGGCGCCCCAGTTTTTTGTGGTGTGGGTCATCACTTCAAATGGCTCTTGAAGAAGGTGGTGAGCTTGGCGAACGGGATCAGGTCGACCCGGTCGTACAAATCCACATGGCCCGCGTTAGGGATGATGACCAGCTCTTTGGGTTCGGCGGCACGCTGATAGGCGTCCTCGCTGAATTCACGGGAATGGGCGTTGGCGCCGGCGATCAGCAGCAGCGGGCGTGGGGAAATCGTCTCAATGTCGTTGAACGGGTAGAAGTTCATGAACTTCACGTTGCTGCTCAGCGTCGGCCGCGTAGTGGTTTGCGGCGAGGCACCGGTCGGGGTGAACTCACCACGCGGTGTGCGGTAGAAATCGTAGAACTCATCGCCAATCGCATCGCCGGTCAGGGTAAGGGGCGTGCCGCCGGTGTAGACGGTCTCGCCACCCTGGAACTCCACGTAGCGCTGGTTGGCGGCTTGCAGCATGACCTGTTGGCGCTGCGCCAGGGTCACGCCATGTTTGAGGCCATTGCGGTTGGCGGCGCCCATGTCGTACATGCTCACGGTAGCAATCGCCTTGAGGCGTGGGTCGATCTTCGCCGCAGCGATAGCGAAACTGCCACTGCCGCAGACGCCGATCACGCCAATGCGCTCGCGGTCGACGATTGGGCGGGTGCCGAGGTAATCCACGGCGGCGCTGAAGGCTTCGCTGTAGAGTTCGGGCAACACGGCGTTGCGCGGCTCGCCTGCACTGGCGCCCCAGAACGACAGGTCCAGGGACAGGGTGACAAAACCCTGTTCAGCCATTTTGGTGGCGTAGAGGTTTGCGCTTTGTTCTTTGACGGCACCCATCGGGTGGCCGACGATGATGGCGGCATTTTTGGAGGCCGGAGCAAGGTGCTTGGGCACGAACAGATTGCCTGCGATCGCCATGCCGTATTGATTGTTGAAGGTGACTTTTTCGACGGTCACCTGTTCGCTTTGGTAGAAGTTGTTGGCTCCGTTGGACATATCGGCTCCCAGTGAAGAAAAAGAAGTCACCAGCAAACCCAGGGCGAGCAAGAGGCTTTTCATCGGATGATCCTTGAGAAGGTCGGTCCGCACATTTTCCCTAGGCAGGGCGGGGTTCTGTAGTGCGTTTCACTGGATTACTTGCCTGATCCTCTGAGTCTTGCGGTTTGCCGGGGACGCCCACGGGCTGGCCGGGGTAAAGTCCAGTCAAGAGAGGAACGAGCGTGTTATGACGATCAATCAAACAGCGTTGGATGTACTGATCCAGGCCATCGGTTCGCGGGTGCACGCGCCCGGCGACTACTCCATGCCGATTCCCGGCCTGGGCTTTTATCGACGGGAGCAGCCCGCGCAACCGGTGGTGTGCATGGTCGAGCCGTGCATCGTGCTGGTGGCCCAGGGTGAAAAGCAGTTGTGGGTCGGCGGGGAGGGGTATCCGTATGACACCTCGCGGTTTCTGGTGACCTCATTGGACATCCCGGCCAACTCCGAAGTGATCGCCGCCAGCCCCGAGCAACCGTGCCTGGGGCTGACGTTCAAGCTGGACCTGCGCATCCTGGCTGAGCTGATTGCCCAGAGCGAGCTGCCACCGACCCGTGAACGGGCAGTGCTGAAAGGGGTGGGGATTGGCACCGTCACTGACGGCATGCTCGCGTCGTTCGCACGACTCGTCGCGTTGCTGGATGAGCCCGAAGCCATTCCGGTGCTGGCGCCGTTGATCCAGCGCGAGATCCATTACCGGCTCTTGAAAAGCGACCAGGCTGGCCGCCTGCGGCAGATATGTTCAGTCGACGGGCAGGGCTATCGCATCGCCCGGGCGATCGACTGGCTCAAGCTCAACTACGACGCGGCGCTGCGCGTGGAAGAGCTGGCCGCGCGCGTGCAAATGAGCGCAGCGACCTTTCATCATCACTTTCGCCAGTTGACGGCGATGAGCCCGCTGCAGTACCAGAAGTGGTTGCGCCTGAACGAGGCGCGGCGCTTGATGT
Organism: Pseudomonas sp. H1_A03; assembly: GCF_054685145.1. Taxonomy (NCBI): domain Bacteria; kingdom Pseudomonadati; phylum Pseudomonadota; class Gammaproteobacteria; order Pseudomonadales; family Pseudomonadaceae; genus Pseudomonas; species Pseudomonas sp. H1_A03. Next base: position 4,655,095 of record NZ_CP162829.1, on the reverse strand, counting down.
TGAACGAGCACCATGACGTGTCCAGCGCGGCGTTCAAGGTGGGCTATGAAAGCCCGTCGCAGTTCAGCCGCGAATACGGCCGCTTGTTCGGCGTGCCGCCCAAGCGCGATATTGCAGCGCTGCGTGGCAAGGTCGGGGTGGCTGATCGGGCGTCAAATTAGCGGAACCCATTCCAGGTCGGCGATCACGGTGCGCTCATCGGCGCTGAGCAAGAATTTGAGGCGGTGACCCTCGATTGGCGTGGTGGCCGGGGCCACCTCGCACGTTCAGGCTTTAATTGATCCGCGGATGCTGCTGCACCAGGTTCTGGCGCTTGGCTTCCAGAGCGGCAATTTCTGCATCGATGTCTTCGATTTTCTGCTCGATATTGTCGTGATGTTCCTGCAGCAACTCCTTGGCTTCTTCCATGTCCGAAGCGGCCGGCGCTGCGCCGCGCAATGGCTTGTTGGCGGTTTCCTTCATGGTCAGGCCGGTGATCAGGCCGACTACGGCAAACACCATCAGGTAGTAGGCGGGCATGAACAGGTCGTTGGTGCTTTCTACCAGCCAGGCCACGGCGGTTGGCGTGAGGCCGGCGATCAGTACTGAAACGTTGAACGCAGCGGCCAAGGCGCTGTAGCGCAGGTGGGTGGGGAACATCGCGGGCAGTGTCGAGGCCATCACGCCGATGAAGAAGTTGAGGATCACGGCCAGGATCAGCAAGCCGGCGAAGATCAACCCGATCTTGCCGCTGGTGATCAGCATAAACGCCGGGATGGACAGGAACAGCAAACCGATGCTGCCAGCGATGATGAAAGGCTTGCGGCCGATCTTGTCGCTGATAAAGCCAATGAACGGCTGCACGAACAGCATGCCGACCATGATCGCGATGATGATCAGCACGCCGCTGTTTTCTTTGTAATGCAGGTTATGTGACAGGTAGCTCGGCATGTAGGTGAGCAACATGTAGTACGTCACGTTGGTCGCTGCGACGATACCGATGCAGGTCAGCAGGCTGCGCCAGTGCTTGGTCGCGACTTCCTTGAACGAGACTTTGGGGCCGTGGGTCAGGCCTTCGCGGTCGCCTTGCTCGAGTTTGTCCATGTGCTGTTGGAATGCTGGTGTTTCTTCCAGTGCATGGCGCAGATACAGGCCGATGATGCCCAGGGGCAAGGCGAGGAAGAACGGCAGGCGCCAGCCCCATGCTTCGAATTCGGCTTCGCCCAGGACGCTGGAAATCAGTACCACTACGCCTGCGCCCAGGACGAAACCAGCGATGGAACCAAAGTCCAGCCAACTGCCCAGGAAGCCGCGCTTGCGGTCCGGGGCGTACTCGGCGACGAAGATCGACGCGCCGGTGTATTCACCGCCCACCGAGAAGCCCTGGGCCATTTTGCACAGCAACAGCAGGATCGGCGCCCAGATGCCAATCGAGGCATAACCGGGGATGAGGCCAATGGCAAAGGTGCTCAGGGACATGATCACGATGGTCGCGGCGAGCACTTTTTGCCGTCCGTACTTATCGCCCAGTGCACCAAAGAACAGGCCGCCCAGGGGACGGATCAGGAAGGGCACGGAGAAGGTGCCGAGTGCAGCGATCATTTGTACGCTGGGCGAGGCGTCGGGGAAGAACACCTTGCCGAGCACATAGGCGACAAATCCGTAGACGCCAAAGTCGAACCATTCCATGGCGTTACCCAGTGCGGCGGCGGTGATTGCCTTGCGCACCTTGGTGTCGTCGACAATGGTGATGTCTTTCAATCCGATCGGTTTGACGCTTTTTCTTACGTAATTTCATGCGGGGCACTCTAAAGCAGAACAGGGGAGGTGCCATCGCAGCGATGGCACCGCTCTGTCAGTTCAGATACAAGCGGACATGAAATAATTCACCGTTATTTGCTTTTTTTTGCAGATGCATTGAACTTCGTCGATTCACAACGGAGCGATCTGAATGCCCGCGACTTTTTCCCGCCTCATCTACCGTCCACCGCAGCCCGCAGACGTGCAGCGATTGTTCGCGATCTTCGGCGACCCGCAGACCAACCTGTTTAATCCAGCCGGCCCCATGGTCACCCTCGGCGAGGCGCAACGCCTGCTGGATCGTTGGCTGGGGCAGTGGGCCGCTCAGGGGTATGGCTGGTGGGCGATTGCGCGAAATGAGGCGCCGGAACACATCATCGGCTTCGGTGGGATCGCGCCACTCCACTACTTGGCCGAACAGCGCATCAACCTGGGTTACCGGTTTGCAGTGGAAGCCTGGGGGCAGGGCTACGCGACCGAACTTGGCCGCGATGCGCTGGCGCTGGCATTTGAAACCCTGGGCGTGCCCGAAGTGTTCGGCCTGGTACGACCGGACCACGCAGCCTCGATCCGCGTGCTGGAAAAGATCGGTATGCAGCTCTTCGGCGTTCTTGACGATGTGCCGGGCAAGTCGCCAAGCCGGGTGTTTCGCATTTGTCATCCTACAACTGCTTTTGCCTGACCTTTCACATCGCCGCGCAATACCTCGATAAAGGGCAATCTTTCAGATTGACACCGTGTAGGTGTCCCGATATAAAAGTCGCAGTTGTACGACGACATATGACGTTACATATGTCCTACCTAACAAAAATAAAAAGTGATGCCATGAACTTGAACGAGCCCATCAACGCCCATCGCGTTGGCCAAGCTGTAGGCAACTATCGCTGGACCATCTGCGCGATGCTGTTCTTCGCGACCACCGTCAACTACCTCGACCGCCAGGTGCTCAGTCTCTTGGCGCCGCAGTTGTCGACGCAATTTGGCTGGAGCAACACCGACTACGCCAACATTGCTGCAGTTTTCCAGTTTGTCTACGCCATCTCCATGCTGTTCGCCGGGCGCTTTGTCGACAAGATCGGCACCAAGGCAGCCTACGTGGTGGCGATTGGCATCTGGTCCACGGGTGCCATCATGCATGCGTTCTCGGTGCCGATGGGCGAGGGCATCGCAGCGATCAGCGGCGCGATTGGGCTGGCAGTGATTCCTGTGTCGATTGCAGGGTTCATGCTGTCCCGTGCAGTGTTGGCGATTGGCGAGGCGGGCAACTTCCCAATTGCGATCAAGGCGACTGCCGAATACTTCCCCAAGAAAGAACGCTCGCTGGCCACCGGTATCTTCAATTCCGGGGCCAACGTCGGTGCCATCCTGGCGCCTATCTGCGTGCCGTTGATTGCCGGTTTATGGGGCTGGGAAGCGGCGTTTATTGTGATCGGTGGGTTGGGTTTCGTGTGGGTGGCGGTGTGGATCGCACTCTATAAGAAGCCGGACGAGCAAAAGCGTCTGTCGCCCGAAGAGCTGGCCTACATCCGCAGCGACCAGACCGTGCAGCCCTTCACGCCTGAACCCGCTGGCGCAGTGGCGAAAAAAGTCTCGTGGTTCAAGTTGCTCACTTACCGCCAGACCTGGGCCTTTGCTTTCGGCAAGTTCATGACTGACGGCGTGTGGTGGTTCTTCCTGTTCTGGCTGCCCACCTACCTGTCGGCGCAATACGGTATGAAAGGCCCCGACATCGTGCTGCCGCTGGCGGTGCTGTACAGCATGACCATGGTTGGCAGTATCGGCGGCGGCTGGTTCCCCAGCTACTTCATGGCGCGCGGCGATGCGCCGTATGACGGCCGCATGAAAGCCATGCTGGTGATTGCGCTGTTCCCGCTCGTGGTACTGCTGGCGCAGCCGTTGGGTTACATCAGCTTCTGGGTCCCGGTATTACTGATCGGCGTGGGCGCGTCGGCGCACCAGGCGTGGTCGTGCAACATCTTCACCACCGTGTCTGATATGTTCCCGCAGAAGACCGTAGCCTCGGTGGTCGGCATCGGCGGCATGGCCGGCGGCCTGGGCGGCGTGGTGATGACCAAGATCGGCGGCTGGGTGTTCGATTACTACAAGTCCATCAACGACATCCACACCGGCTACATGATCATGTTCGCCATTTGCGCACTGGCCTACCTGGTGGCCTGGAGCGTGATGAAGACACTGGTGCCGCGTCACAAGGAAATCACTGACCTGTAATTGGCACGGGCAAGGCGGTGTCTCGCTTGGCTATCAGGATGATGCGCACCGCCATCACCACGCCGATCAGCACCGCCGCCAGGCCTGCCGCTTCCATGAGCGTCGGGCCCCGGCCTGCGAACGCCAGGCCGAGCAGGGTGGCGAACAGTGATTCAAGGGCGATCAACTGGCCGCTCAGGACCATGGGTAAGCGACGTGTTGCGGCGTTCCAGGCCCAGGCGCCGACCACGGTGGACATCACGGCAATCACCAAGCCCCAGGCATACAACGGCGCCGCCTGTTCAAGCCCAGCGCCGAGGACTGGCAGCCTCAGCAACCCCAGGGCCTGCATGAACGGCCACAGGCACAGCGCAGCGATGCCGGCCCCGGCCAGCATCAGCGCGGTCCAAAGCCCGGTCGCCTGAGCCGGTAACTGCATCAGGTGCTGTTGGTTGAGCACGCTGAACAGTAGCCATAAGGCCACGGCACCCAGCGACCAAAACAACCCCGACAACCACGAACCGGCACTCAACGACGGTTGATGAAGGCTGCCGACGTTCGACAGTGCCAGCCCTGTCATCAGGCACGACAAGGGGGTGATCAGTCGACGCCATTCGACGGTCTTGTGCCGCGCATTGCCCAGCAACGCGAGCAGCACCGGCACCGTCCCGACGACCGCCGGCGTGAGCACCGGCCCGGCAAAGTGCACGCCGGCGGCGATGCACACGCCATAACCCAGGCAACCCAACGCGCCCAGCCCGCCTGCCAGCAATCGCTGGCCAGGCGTGATCAGGTGCAAATGAGCGCGACTCAGGAGTATCCAACCGACGCCCAGCCCGCCGACGAACAGGAATCGCACGAGCATCAGGTCGTAGAGGCTGTAGGCGCCGGTCACGTAGGGGGTGATGAAGTTCAGCGCCCAGCCGAGGGTTGCAATCACAGCAAGGAACAGTCCGACAAGTATTGACGCGGGTGCAGGATTCATCCGGTTATCCATCAAGTAATGGATGCCCATGGTGCCCAGCCGCGCGGCCGTGCTACAAACGAGTTCTCGGCCCTGGATACATAACCAAAGATTATGAATACGCTCGGCAAAACCCTACCGCCCCTCGCCAGCTTGCTGCCCTTCGAAGCGGCGGCACGCCTGGAGAGTTTTTCCAAGGCAGCCGATGAGCTGCACCTCACCCAGGCCGCGATCAGCCGACAGATCCGCGGGCTCGAGGATAATCTTGGGATCAAGCTGTTTCAGCGCCGCAATCGTGCCGTGTTCCTCACGCCGGAGGGGCGCGAGCTGGGGCGGGTGATCAGCGAGGCGCTGCGCAGCATCGGTGATGGCGCCGCCCGCCTGCGCGCGGTGCACCACAGCAACCGTGTGGTGCTGCTCTGCCAGTTGTGTGAAGCGTTTTATTGGCTGATGCCGCGCTTATCGACGTTTCACCAGCAATACCCGCATATCGAAATCCAGGTCGTGACCACCACTCGACCCTTGACTGAATTCAACGACCCCTTTGACGTTGCGCTGCAAAGCACGCGGCGCGCCAGCGGGGCTCATCCGCTGATATTTACAGCCTCGGACGAAGTCTTTCCGGTGTGCAGTCCGCTCTACCTGGCCGTAGAGCAACCGCTGTCACTAAATGCATTGCAGCGTCATACGTTCTTGCACCACAGCGCACCGCCGCCGCATCTGATGGAGTGGGAGGAGTGGCTGCAGGTGTTTGGCCATAGGCTGGCCGGGGACGCGCGAAGTGCCACGTTCGACAGCTACCCACTGATGTTGCAGGCCGCTGTTGAGGGGTACGGGATTGCCATGGGCTGGCGTCGCACCGCGAGCCGCTTGATTGAAAGTGGCGCGCTGGTGAGGCCGTGCGCCGAGAGCGTGCACTTGCCCGACGCTATTTCGGTTTATCGGCATCAAGCGGCTGGGAGGCGGGATGGAGTGGCGGCGCTGCTCGCCTGGCTCGAGGCGCAGTTGCAGGATTAAGGATGACAGGGGCGCTGTCCGCCCCTGTCGTGTACGGCTAGGGGTTGCGTGTTACTCGCCACACGGTATTGGCCAAATCATCGGCAATGATCAGCGCGCCTTTCGGGTCCACCGTCACACCCACCGGCCGGCCGCGGGTTTTGCCGTCGTCACCGCGGAAACCGGTGGCAAAGTCGATGGGTTCGCCAGAGGGCTTGCCGTTGCTGAAGGGCACGAAGATCACCTTGTAGCCCACCGGGTTGTCACGGTTCCAACTGCCGTGTTCGCCAACAAATACGCCGTCGGCAAACTTCTCACCCATTTGCGCGATGGAAAAGTCCACGCCCAGTGCCGCCACATGGGAGCCGAGGCTGTAATCCGGCTTGATCGCGGCGGCCACTTTGGCCGGGTTCTGTGGCTGTGCGCGTGGGTCGACGTTCTGGCCCCAGTAGCTGTAGGGCCAGCCGTAGAACGCGCCTTCACGCACTGAGGTGAGGTAGTCCGGGACCAGGTCCGGGCCGAGTTCGTCGCGTTCGTTAACCACCGTCCACAGTTGGCCGGTGTCCGGCTGAATAGTCAGCGCCGTCGGGTTGCGCAGGCCTGTCGCGTAAGGTTTGTGCGCGCCGGTTGCGGCATCGATCTGCCAGACCATCGCGCGGTCGATCTCCACTTCCATGCCGCGTTCGGTAACGTTGCTGTTGGAGCCGATACCCACGTAGAGCTGGCGACCGTCAGCACTCACGGCCAGGGATTTGGTCCAGTGGTGGTTGATCTGCGCCGGCAGGTCGGTGACTTTGATGGGCGCGCCGCTGGCTTTGGTCTGGCCGTCGGTGTAGTCGAAGCGCACCAGCGCATCCTGGTTGGCCACATACAGCTTGCCGTCGGCGAAGGCCAAGCCGTAGGGCGCGTTCAGGTTATCGGCGAACACGGTTTTGAGTTCGTAGGTGCCGTCACCGTCGGCGTCGCGCAGCAGGGTCAGGCGGTTGCCGCCCTTTACCTTGGTGTTGCCTTCGGCCTTGATCAGGCTGGCGATCACATCCTTGGGCTTGAGCTTGGCCGCGCTGCCGCCACGGCCTTCGGCGACCAGGATGTCGCCGTTGGGCAGCACCAGGGTCTGGCGTGGAATGGCCAGGTCAGTGGCGATAGCGGAGATGCTGTAGCCGTCCGGCACCTTGGGTTTCTGCTCGCCCCACGGCACGGGCTCGGCAATCTTCATGCTGGGTAGCAGGCTGCTTTGCTGTTCCGGCAACTTGGGGTCCGGGCCGCGGGCCTGGGTCTTGTCGCCTTCGCCACCGCATGCGGTCAGCAACAGCGCAGCGCTTAATAGGGTCAGCGTGCTGGACGTTTTCATTGGGCAGCTCCCGAGCGCAGGTTAGTCAGGCCGATCCACGTTGCGACGAATGCCAGCAGCGTGACAATCGCCGACAGCACCAAGCCCGTGGGCATCATGGCGTATGCATCCTTGGCATGCTGAAAGGCATTGACCAGGCCCAATACCCAGGCGGCTAACAACACCAGGAAATACACTGCGGGTCGCCCGGATTTACGCTCGGCGCGCAATAGATTGACCAGCGAAAACAACAGCGCAAATCCACTGAACACCAACGCGCTGGCAATCAGCCAGGACGCGAAGTTGGCCCACTGAATCTGGTAGGTCTGGCCGTAGGCAATATCGCTGAGCAGTGCACCCAGAAACAGCGGCACGCTGCCGGCGAGCATTATTGAGTGCAGCGGGCCAGGTCTTGTCGCGTAGTAGGCGGGGAGGGTAGTCATGGGGGTAGCGGCTCCTTATCGTTCAGCGCTCCTGGAGTCAGGGCGCGGTGACTTCGCATAGGAGAGGAGCTTTTCGTTTATCAGAAAGTTCACTGGGGATTGGTGTCGAGATGTTTTTCGTACCACTCGGCATAGGGTGTGTTGACGACCTGATGGCGATTGAAGTCCGGACTGCCGTCGCTCCACCACACCGGACCGCGTTCGCCCAGTGCGACTTTGGCGCGCTGCACGTGCTGACGGGCCAGCTTCAGCGCTTGCGGGTCGTCGTGCGCCTTGGCCGCTTTGACCGCACGGCGAGCGTCCATCAGCTCGTGCACCAGGCGCTGACGGGTGTCTTCGTCCAACGTCGGGTCAGTGCAGCGCCACAGTTGGCCATTGACTATGAAGTAGCGTTTGTCCGGCGTGCTAAGCATGGTGCCAGCGCAGTACCCGCAACACGCCCCACATCATCGAAATCACAATCGCGATCCAGCCGGCAAACAGGCTGAAGAGGGTCATTGCAAGGTTCATAAGCACCTCCAGTGTGTGGTCGTCTTTATAAATGACCCCGGTCAAAAACCAGGATTCAACTTAATTTCCTGACTGAACCCCTGGCAGGGTTACCCACCTAAGCACCTATAATCCCCACACTTGCTTACCATCAGGCCTTTCCATGCCCCATCCTCGCATCGGCTTCGCATGCCAGTACAAGCATCCCGAACGCCTGCTGTCGGCCAGCGCCCTCAAGCTGATCGAAGGCCCGTTCAACCCGCGTACCACCACCCTGCGCTGGATGGACGGGGTAGCGCCTAACGTGGCCCGCGACAAGCTGGTTGAAGTGGTGACCCACAACCTGGCCGCCCAATTGCGCTTGCTGGCCTATGTCGCCGAACTGCCGCCGACCTTGCGCATGCTGCGCTTGAGCAGCGATCTGCTGCCGTTCTACAGCCACCCGAAGGTCGCTGCGGTTTACAAGGATCCGGCCATCGAGCGTCAATGCGTGGAAGGCTTCGCCACCATCGGCGAACTGGCGCGTGCTTCGGATATCCGCTTGTCGTTCCACCCAGGCCAGTACTGTGTACTCGGTTCGGAAAACCCCGGCGTGGTGGAAAACAGCCTGGCCGAATTTGAATACCACGCCGACATGATCCGCATGATGGGCTACGGCCGGCGCTTCCAGGACCTCAAGTGCAACGTGCATATCGCCGGTCGCCTGGGCGTGGAAGGCACCCGTGCGGTGTGGGCGCGGCTGTCGGAAGTGGCGCGCAACTGCATCACCTTCGAGAACGACGAAAAAACCTACGGCCTCGATCATTGCCTGCAAGTCGCCGACCTGGCGCCGGTGGTGCTGGATATCCACCATTGCTGGATCAATGAAAACGAGTACATCGACCCCCACTCAGAGAGGGTCACCCGCGTGATTGAAAGCTGGCGTGGCGTGCGGCCTACCCTGCATTACTCCCAGCCCCAGGAAGTCTTGCAGGAGCTCGGTTTCGACGCCGAGCACAAGCTGGAAATGGACGCGCTGTTGAAGGTGGTTTCCAAGCGCGACCTGTATGCGCACAGCGCACAAATGTGGAACCGCTGGACCAACGACTATGCGCTGCAGTTTTTCGATCGCTTCGACATCATGTTGGAGTCCAAGGACAAGAATGTGGCAGCTTGGGCGTTTTATGAGCATTTCAAGCGACGTTCAGTTTAAAAAAGGAAACCTTTACTCATGCCAACCCTGCATCTGCTATGCGGCAAGATAGCGTCGGGCAAGTCAACGCTCGCCAGCACCCTCAGCGCTGAACACGCGGCGATGCGGTTAAGCGAGGATCAGTGGCTCGCTCAGTTGTACCCCGGTGAAATTTTGTCGGTGGCGGATTACCTGCGCTGCGCCCAACGCATCCGCGGGGTGTTGGGGCCGCTGGTGGTAGGTTTGCTGGAGTCGGGCGTCAACGTGGTGCTGGATTTTCCGGCCAACACCTTGGCTAACCGCCAGTGGCTGCTGGGACTGGCGCAGGCCGCCGGGGTGCCACACTGCTTGCACTATCTGGAACTGGACGACGACACCTGCCGCGCCCGACTGCATGCGCGTAATGCGCACGGTGAGCACGATTTTGCGGCGACGGATGCCGAGTTTGACCTGATCACACGCCACTTCTGTGTGCCAAGTGAGGAGGAGGGGTTGGTGATTGAGGTGCATCGCTCGTGAGTGCAGCGCATTTTAAAGGGGTCGACGCCGAAGGTTTCATCCTCACAGTCCCCGAAACGTCCGTGCAGAGTGAGTTTCAGCCATTGCTGGAGGAGGCCTGCACCGCTCTGTCGCAGGAAGCGCTGGGAGTGGAGGGTATCTACCTCTATGGCAGTGTGGCGCGCGGTGATGCCATCCCGGGTGTTTCCGATCTTGATCTCACGCTGGTGCTGCGCGAGTCGCCGACTTCACAGGTTCTGGCGGGGTTGGAAGTGATCCGGTGCGACCTGGAGCGGCGGCATTCTCAAGTCACCAAGGTGGATTTCGATATTGGCAGCCGTGGGGAAGTAGTGGCGGCGGAAAACCGGAACAGCTGGGGCTTCTGGCTCAAGCACCATTGCCGATGCGTGTGGGGTGAGGACCTTGCGCTGCACATTGAGCGGTTTCGGCCTTCGGTGGACATTGCCTTGGCCATGAACGGTGACTTCGAAACGGCATTGACCGCCTACCTCACGCGCATCGCAGGCGCCGACTCCGAGCTGGAACGGCTTCGCTGGCAGCGTGAGGCGTCACGCAAGCTGATCAGGGCGACCCATGTATTCCGTTCGCGGGATGCGGCTACGTGGCCGCAGACACTCGAAGAGCACGTTGCGCTGTTCGTCCAGGGGCATCCGACAATGATGATTCAGGTGGCGTTCTTCCTGTTTGAAGCCCGAAACCCGAGTGCCGCCGGCGAAAAATTCTCAGCCCGACTCCAGGCCTTTCTGAGCTGGATGGTTTCACAGCAAGCGTAGTTCTACTGGCGTTCGCCGGTATAGGCGAAATCCAACCACCACAGCAGATCCCCTGTGGGAGCTGTCGAGCTTTAGCGAGGCTGCGAAAGCGGTGGGTAAGGTGATGAAAATGCTGGCAGTGCCGCCGCCTTCGCAGCCTCGCCAGGGCTCGACAGCTCCCACATTTGAGCTTTATCGCCGCTGAAATCAAGCCCGTAGCCAAGACCGAAATCCAACTAAAACAGCAGCTCCCACCGGTTATCTTGGTCACCGCTTAAAGCTGCGTTCGCAGGTACAACCGAGGCCCACGGATCCTACGACTTGAACCGTCCCACCAACCCATTCAACTCATCCGAAAGGTTGGACAACCGCCCCGAATCGTCCTGCGCCGAGTTGGCCAGGCTTTCTACCAGTCGGGCCTCGTCGTAGATCTGCTGGATATGCCGGTTGATCTCTTCGGCCACGCTGTGTTGTTCCTCGGCGGCGGCGGAGATCTGCAGGTTCTGGTCGCGGATTTCGTTCACTGACAGTTGAATGCCTTCGAAGCTGTCCCGTGCGCTTTCGATGGACGACACGCTGGCCCGCGACAGGTCCAGGCAACTGCCCATCTTTTGCGTGACCTCCTGGGTCTTGTTTTCCAGGGTGCCGAGCAGTTGCTCGATTTCGCCGGTGGAGTCTGACGTGCGCTTGGCCAGTGCGCGCACTTCATCGGCCACCACGGCAAAACCACGGCCTTGATCACCGGCGCGGGCGGCTTCGATGGCAGCGTTGAGCGCCAAGAGGTTGGTTTGTTCGGCAATCGCGCGAATGGTGCCGAGGATCTGGTTGATGCTGCGGCTGCCGGCCTCCAGTTCAACCATGGCTTGGGACGACTCGGTGAGACGGCGGCCCAAGCGGTTGACGTTATCGGTCGTGACCTCGATCTGCTGCTTGCCCTCTGCCACGCGACGGTGCCCGTTTTCGGCGGACTCCGCGGCGCCGCTGCATGAGCGCGCGACTTCGTTGGCGGTGGCGACCATTTCGTTGAACGCGGTGGACACCAATTCAACCGCCTCACGTTGCCGGCCCGCAGCTTCGTTCATGTTGTGCGCGACTTCGCTGTTGACCTTGGAGGCGTTCTGCAGATTGGCGGAAGCGGCGCCGATATGCTGGATCAGTTGGCGAATCGCCGCGAGAAACTTGTTGAACCAACCGGCCAGTTCGGCGGTTTCATCCTTGCCCTGCACCTGCAGTTCGTGGCGCAAGTCACCTTCACCCTCGGCGATGGACTGCAAGCCCGTGCTGACCTGGCCGATGGGCTTGACGATGACCTTGGAAAACGCTGCGGCAATCAATCCGAAGATCAGTACCAGCACGCCGACGATGATCGCGGTGAGGTAGGTCATGCGCGTGGCTTCAGCCATGACTTCACGCTGCTCGATCAACCCGATGTAGCGCCAGCCAAGGCTGGGGGAGGTCCACACGTTGGCCATGTAGCGCACGCCGTCGATGACCACTTCGGTGGAGCCTTGCGGTGTGTTGGCGAGTTGCGCATAGGCGGCGCCCAGGTCTTTGAGCGGTTTGAAGCTGTGGGCGGCGTCGCGCGGGTCAACCAGCACCACGCCGTCTTCGATCAGCATCACGTAGCCGCTTTCACCCAGCTTGATGCTCTTGACCAGCTCGGTGAGGTTTTTCAATGAGACGCTGACTACAAACACGCCCTTGGCTTTGCCGTTATCCAACAGCGCCCGCGCGGTGCCGACCAATGCCACATCGTCTTTGTCGTAATAGTAGGCGGGCGTACGGACGGTCTTGCCGGGGCTGGCCATGGCCGCTTTGTACCAGGGGCGCGTGCGCGGGTCGTACTTGGACAGTTGCGGGTCATCCGGCCATTTGGCATAGGTGCCATCTTCCAGGCCGATGGACAGGATCGCCGCCGCTGGGTGCGTGGCGCCAAAGCGCGCGAATCGGTCGATGACGGCTTGCGCCTCGGCCGGCATGGGCTGGCTGGCCGCGTCGGCGGGCTGGTAGTTTTTCAGCGTGTTAACTGATGTGTATACAGGATCGGTGGCCATTTGATCGACGTTCTGCAGGGTGCCGTCGAAGAACTGGCGGATATTGCCATCAATCTGACGGATCTCCCGGGTGCTGCCATCGATAAACTGATCCACCGCCTGGGTCCGCGTGTTCATGACCGAGATCACAGCCACCAGGCTTACCGGTATAAACGCAACAGAGACGAATGCCAGTACCAGCTTATTTTTTATTTTCATCGAGACGACCATCAGCGTAGAGGGCGGCCAAATCGTCGTCTCCATCAAAAAAGCGCGGCGATTTGCTATCACTGATGTTTCGGCCCGGCTGCGATAAAACTTTAGGGTTTTTTGTACACAATACAAATTGCTTATTGTTCTGTATCCAATCAATACACATCACGCAGATAACGCTTCTGTTCACTCAACTGCCGCCAGTAATCCACGGCGGCTTCCACGCCAAGTCCTCCGTGGGTTTGCGCGACCTGACGCAGCGCCTGGTCGACGTCTTTGGCCATATGGCTGGCGTCGCCGCAGATGTACAGCTTGGCGCCGTCCTGCAGCCATCGCCAGAGCTCGGCGCCCTGTTCGCGGATGCGGTCCTGCACGTAGACCTTCTGCGGCTGGTCGCGGGAGAACGCCAGGCTCAAGTGAGTGAGCAAGCCGTCGCGTTGCATGCCTTGCAGTTCGTCCTGGTAGTAGAAATCGCTGGCCGCGTGCTGTTCGCCAAAAAACAGCCAATTACGGCCCTGATGCCCCAAGGCGCGGCGTTCCTGCAAAAACGCGCGGAACGGCGCGACGCCGGTGCCTGGCCCGATCATGATCATCGGCACGTCGCCATCGCTGGGTGTGCGGAAGTGTTTGGACGGCTGCACGAACAACGGCACTTCAGCGTCGCCCGCGCGGTCGGCGAGGAAGGTCGAGGACACGCCTTTGCGCTTGCCATAGCGCACGGCGGCCACCGTGAGGTGCACTTCCTGCGGGTAAGCCTTGGCACTCGAGGCAATCGAATACAAGCGTGGCTGCAGGCGCTTGAGGGTGCCCAGCAGTTCGTCCGCGGAGCAATCGATCGGGTATGCCTGCAGCACGTCCGCCAGTTGCCGGCCCCACAGCCAGTCATTCAGTTCGGCCTTGTGCTCGGGGTTGAGCAAGTGTTTGAGGCCTGGGTTGGCGCTGCGCTCGGCGATGAAGGCCAAGGTGTCGCTGCTCGGCCGGGCGATTTCGAAGTGCTGGGTGAGCGCCTGTTGCAGCGGCACATCACCGAAGGTATCGATGTTCACGCAAGTGCTCGCACTCAGGCGGGTGAGGTCGAGCAGTTCGCTGACCAGTTCAGGGCAGTTACGCGGCCGTACCCCGAGGGCATCACCGGCTTCATAGGTGAGCCCGGAGTCAGCCAGGTCCAAGGCAAACTGGCGGGTTTCCTTGTGGGCACTGTGAGGGTTCAGGTGCCGGTTGAGCAGCAGCCGTGACCCATACAGCTTGGTTTTACCGGCTGGCGTGGCCGGCGCTACGGGCTTTGCCGGATTGAGGGTGTGTTGGAACCGCACCAGCCAGGCATCGGCGCGTTCCTCGAATTCGGTGTCGCAGTCGACACGCTCCAGCAGGCGGGTGGCGCCCAATTCCAGCAAGCGCTGGTCGAGTCGCTTGCCGTGGTTGCAGAACTGGTCGTAATTGGGATCGCCCAGGGCCAGCACCGCAAAGCGCAGGGATTCCAGGCGCATTTCAGCGGTGCTGAGGCTGTGCCAGAAACCTTCGCCGTTGTCCGGTGGGTCGCCGTCGCCAAAGGTGCTGCTGATCAGCGCGAGGGTGTGAGTGCTCGCCAGTTTGCTCGCGGGGAAGTCCGCCATCGCGCTCAGTTCCACCGTGATTCCAGCGTCCCGCAGGCGTTTGGCAAAACGCTCGGCCAAGGCTTCGGCGTTGCCGGTTTGCGACGCCCACAGCAGGGTGACTGCCGGGGAGGGCGCTGCGATGGCGTCTGTACGACTGAACAAACCGCCAAGCAGGCCGTCCAGCCACAGCCTGGATTCCCTTGCCAATGGCGCATTCGCCGGCATCGTCGGTACACCGCCAGCCTGGCGCGCGGCGGATTGCAGGCCACTGAGGAAACCGGCGAGATAGGTGCGCTCACTGTCGCTCAATGGCGGCGGCGATAGATGACGGATGCCGACGATGTCGGCGAAGGCGTTAAGGCGCGACAAGGTGCTGTCCTCTGGTTCGGGAGCGTGGAGGTCCAGAAACTGGTGATCGATCAGTTCGACCCGGGCCAGGGCGACGGCGCAGAACTTGAACGCCGGCTGAAGCGAAATCGGGTCCACGGCGTCATGGGTCACGGCGTTGATCGCCAAGTTTTCACCAAACACATCGTTCCAATGAAACGGCGCAAAGCAGTTGCCCGGCCGCACACGGTCGGTGACCACGGCAGGCAGTACGGCGCGGCCACGTTGTGAGCGTATTTCAACCCGGTCCTTGTCCTTGATACCCAGGCGGGCGGCGTCTTCGGGATGTAGTTCCACGAAGGGCCCGGGGTTGAGTTTGTTCAACGTGACGACCTTGCCGGTCTTGGTCAGCGTGTGCCATTGGTGCTGCACGCGGCCGGTGTTCAGCACGAAGGGAAACGCCTCATCTGGCATTTCCGCTGGCGGCATATGGGGACGGGCGAGGAACTGGGCTTTGTCGTTTTCAGTGGCGAAAGTGAGTGTGCCGCCCTTCACGTAGCGGATCGGGTTACGGTCTGCCGCATCGTCTGATGCGCAGGGCCATTGCAGCGGCTTGTCACGCAGGCGCGGGTAGCTCGCGCCACGAATGTCATAGCCGGTCTTGGGGTTCCAGGCGCGTTTGATCTCTTCAAAGACGTCGGCGGCGGACGCATAGGTGAAGGCCTCGGCGAAGCCCATCTCACACGCGACCCTGGCGATGATCTGCCAGTCGGGCAGGGCCTCGCCGGGGGGGCGACGGCTTTTTGCATCAGGGTCAGGTTGCGCTCGGAGTTGATCATCACCCCTTCGGCCTCGGCCCACAGCGCGCCAGGCAAAAGGATGTCGGCGTAGCGGTTGGTCTCGGTGTCGAGGAAAGCGTCCTGGGTGATCACCAGCTCGGCGGTTTGCAGGCCTTTGATGACGGTTTGCCGGTTAGGCACGCTGGCCACCGGGTTGGTGCAGATAATCCAGCAGGCTTTGATCTGTCCAGCCGCCATCTGCTCGAACATCGCCACGGTGCCGCCGCCGGCCTGGCGTGGCAGGCTGTCGTGGGGGATTTGCCACAGGTCCTCGATAAAGGCGCGGTCGGCCTCGACCAGCACCGAACGTTGCCCTGGCAGGCCGGGGCCCATGTAGCCCATTTCGCGCCCGCCCATGGCGTTGGGTTGCCCGGTCAGGGAAAACGGTCCGCTGCCCGGGCGGCAGATGGCACCCGTGGCCAGGTGCAGGTTGCACAGGGCATTGGTGTTCCAGGTGCCGTGGGTGCTCTGGTTGAGGCCCATGGTCCAGCAACTCATCCACTCGGCAGCCTGGCCGATCCAGTCGGCGGCTTGGCGGATATCGGCTTCGGCAAGGCCGGTTATGGCTGCGACCCGGTCTGGCGAGTAATCCTCCAGAAACGCGGGCATCGCCTCCCAGCCCTCGGTGAAGGCCGCGATAAAGGCAGGGTCGGTGTGGCCGTTCTTGACCAGCAGGTGCAACAGGCCATTGAGCAAGGCGAGGTCGGTGCCGGGCGCTATCGGCAGGAACAGGTGGGCCTTGTCCGCCGTGGCACTGCGTCGGGGGTCGACCACGATCAGCTCTCGCGCCGGCCTTGACCCGGTCCATCATGCGCAGGAACAGAATCGGGTGGCAGTCGGCCATGTTCGCGCCGATCACGAAGAACAGCTCGGCACGGTCGAAGTCCTCATAGGAACCCGGTGGCCCGTCGGAGCCAAGCGACAGTTTGTAGCCGCTGCCCGCGCTGGCCATGCACAGGCGCGAGTTGGATTCGATGTTGGGGGTACGCACGAAGCCCTTGGCCAATTTGTTGATCAGGTATTGGGATTCCAGCGACATCTGGCCCGACACGTAGAAGGCCAGCGCATCCGGCCCGTGGGTATCGAGGGTGTGGCGCAAGCGGGCAGCGGTTTCGCTGATGGCCTTATCCATGGCAATGCGCACCGGGTCGTGATCGCGTGCCTGGCGCACGTAGGCATTTTCCATGCGGCCGGAGTCGGCGATGGCTTGGCCGCAGGTGGTGCCCTTGGTGCACAGGCGGCCGAAGTTGGTGGGGTGGGCCTTGTCGCCGATCACCTTGACCACTTTGTTGTGCTCGACCTGCATGACGATGCCGCAGCCCACGCCACAATAAGGGCACACGCTGCGCACGTTTTGGTTTGCCATCCGTAACCCCGTAAACAAAAAAGGCGCCTTGTAACCCTCCGTTGAAAACGGGGATTACACGGCGCCTTTGTCGTGAGAGAGCAATCAGCGTTGATTGCCTGGTTGAAGTATTCCTAGCAAGTCACGCGCCAGGTTTTTCATCTGGCTGTAGTGAGCGGGCTTGCCCCGCGCTGGGTGGCGCAGCCGCCCCAAACCAGGCGACCTAGTTCTAGCTGGATATCGGCGGTGTCTCTACTGGGGGCGGCTTTGCAACCCAGCGCGGGGCAAGCCCGCTCACTACAAAAGCGGTCGGAGTGCACATTTATGAAGCGTGGCGCACCAGTGAGAGGCGCTGAGCGAGGTGTTCGGCGCAGTTAGCTGATGCCAGGGGCCAGTGCATTAGGCTGTCCGACTATTTGGCACAGACCCTGCAAGCTCCCCCCTCAACCCACCTCGGTCAACGACGATCGACACCCTTGGGCAATAGCGGTAAATCCGGCGCAGTCGCCCGATCCGAACCCGCATAAGAACAGGCAAAGACGCCTGGAACCGCAAGGTTTCAGGCGTTTTTTTTTGCTTTTTTAAACCGTGATGAGCTTTGTCGGGTGATTTATATGAACAGTCTCAAAACCCTGATCGTCGTCGGCAATGGCATGGTCGGTCACCATTGTGTGGCGCAACTGATCGAACGCGGCGCGCTGGATCACTACCGTTTGCATGTGTTCAGCGAGGAGCCGATGCGCGCCTATGACCGGGTGCATCTGTCCGAATATTTCACCGGCCGCGATGCCGAGTCGCTGGCACTGTCCGAAGCCTCGCTGTACCAGACCCCGGGCGTGACCTTGCACCTGGGCGTGCCTGTATTGGAGATCGACCGCGCCCGCTGCGAGGTGATCACCGCCGACGGCTGCGTGGCCTATGACAAGCTGGTGTTGGCCACCGGTTCCTATCCATTTGTGCCGCCCATCGAAGGCGCTGAAGGCGATTCGCGGCTGGTGTATCGCACGCTTGAGGACCTGGATGCGATTCGCAAGGCGGCCGCCAATGCGCGGCGCGGCGTGGTAGTGGGCGGCGGCCTGCTCGGTCTGGAAGCCGCCAACGCGCTGAAAAGCCTGGGGCTTGAAGCGCACGTAGTGGAGTTCGCGCCGCGCTTGATGCCGGTGCAACTCGACGATTTTGGCGGCCTCGCGCTCAAGGCGCAGATCGAGCGGCTGGGCGTCGGTGTGCACCTGTCCCGTGCTACCCAGTCGATCAGCGCGGGCGCGGAGTATCGCTACCGCATGAACTTTGCCAACGACGAATTCCTGGAAACCGACCTGATCGTGTTCTCCGCTGGTATCCGCGCCCAGGACGCGCTGGCGCGCCAGGCCGGCCTGGAAATCGGCCCGCGCGGCGGTGTGGTGATCAACGATGAATGCCTGAGCATCGACCCGAATATCTACGCGATTGGCGAGTGCGCGTCCTGGAACGGCAGTCTGTTCGGCCTCGTCGCGCCGGGCTATCAGATGGCCCGAGGCGTTGCTGCGCTGCTCTGCGAGCAAACCGCCGAGCCGTTTGTGGGCGCCGACATGTCGACCAAACTCAAGTTGCTCGGTGTGGACGTGGGTTCCATCGGCGATGCCCATGCCCACACGCCCGGCGCACGCAGCTACCAGTTTATCGACGAAGCCAGCGCCAGTTACCGGCGCCTGGTGGTGGATGCTTCGGGCAAGCATGTGATTGGTGCTGTACTGGTGGGCGATAACAGCTACTACGACACCTTGCTGCAATACATGCAGAACAGCATCACGTTGCCGTCCGAGCCTGCCAGCCTGATCCTGCCATCGTCCAGCGGTGCACCCACCCTGGGCCCCGGTGCGTTGCCAGAGTCGGCGACCGTGTGCTCCTGCCATAACGTGACCAAAGGGTCGATCTGCTCAGCCATCGACGGCGGCTGCAGCGACCTCGGCCTGCTCAAAGCCCAGACCAAGGCCTGCACCGGTTGCGGTGGCTGCGCCGGGTTGCTCAAGCAGGTGTTCGAGCATGAGCTGATCGCCCGTGGCGTCAGCGTCGACAAAAGCCTGTGCGAACACTTCGCCTACACCCGCCAGGAGCTGTACGCCTTGGTGCGTGTGGAAGGCATCATCACGTTTGACGAACTGCTCGCCAAACACGGCCGTGGCCACACCGGTTGCGATGTGTGCAAGCCGGCAGTCGGCTCGATCCTGGCGTCGTGCTGGAACCAGCCAATCATGGACGCGTCCCTGGTGCCGTTGCAGGACACCAACGATACATTCATGGCCAACATGCAGAAGAACGGCACCTACTCGGTGGTACCACGCATCCCGGGGGGTGAGATCACTGCAGAAAAACTCATTGTGATCGGCGAAGTGGCGAAGAAATACGACCTCTACACCAAGATCACCGGCGGCCAGCGCATCGACCTGTTTGGCGCGCAGCTGCACGAACTGCCGGACATTTGGGGTGAACTGATTGCCGCCGGCTTTGAAACCGGGCATGCCTATGGCAAGTCCACGCGTACGGTGAAGTCCTGCGTGGGCAGCACCTGGTGCCGCTACGGCGTGCAGGACAGCGTGAAAATGGCGCTGCTGATCGAGGATCGCTACAAAGGCCTGCGCTCGCCTCACAAGCTTAAGTTCGCGGTATCCGGCTGCACGCGAGAATGCGCCGAAGCCCAGAGCAAGGACGTCGGCGTGATCGCCACCGAGAAGGGCTGGAACCTCTACATCGCTGGCAACGGTGGTATGCGTCCACGCCATGCAGAGCTGTTCGCCACTGACCTGGACGATGCCACGCTGATCCGCTACATCGACCGTTTCCTGATGTTCTACATCCGCACCGCCGACAAATTGCAGCGCACTTCGGTATGGCGCGAAAGCCTCGAAGGCGGCCTGGATTTCCTCAAGGATGTGATCCTTGAAGACAGCCTGGGCCTGGGCGCTGAGCTCGAAGCGCAGATGCAACTGGTGGTCGACCGCTACGAATGCGAGTGGGCCAACGCCCTCGCGGACCCGGAAAAACTCAAGCGCTTCCGCACCTTCGTCAACGACAAACGCCCGGACCCGGACATTCACTTTGTTCAGGAACGCGGCCAGCGCCGGCCGATTATGGCCGCTGAACTCAACCTGATTCCGGTCATCGAGGAGATTGCGTGATGAGCCAACCCGTCTGGAAAACCGTGTGCAACGAGCAAGACCTGGTGACCAACTCCGGCGTGGTGGTGTGGTTGGACGGCGCGCAAGTGGCGCTGTTCTACCTGCCGGATGCGCAAGACCAGACGCTGTATGCCATTGACAACCACGACCCGGAATCGGGCGCGAATGTGATCGGTCGTGGTTTGATCGGCAGTATCAAGGGCGACTTGGTGGTGGCCGCGCCGATCTACAAGCAGCATTACCGCCTGCAGGATGGGCAATGCCTGGAAGAGCCAAACCAGCGCCTGCGCGTGTGGCCGGTGCGGCTCAACGGTGGGGTGGTGGAGGTGGGGGTAGGTTGAGCAACGGTGGGAGCTGTCGAGCTCCCGCGAGGCTGCGATGGGGTCACCTCGGTGTACCTGCTGAACCGCAGCGTCTGCATCGCAGCCTCGCCAGGGCTCGACAACTCCCACATCGTCCTGCTCTGTTTTGAAGACAGCATTCCTTGACTGAACCCGATCAAAGCAATGTGTGGCCTCAGGAGATATCCTTCGTTGCACGCACCGAATCATCCTTGATGTCCTCGGCAAACTTGCGCATCAGCCGCACCAAGTTGTCGAAGTCGCCTTCGTCCCACGTGGAGAAGATCGACACGCCGATCTTCTCGCGCGCTTCGTCCACGCGGTCGGTCATGACCTTGCCTTTCTCAGTGATCACCGACTCGCGCACGCGTCGATCAAGCGTGCTCTCTTGGCGCAGGATCAGGCCGAGGCTTTCCAGTTTCGCCACCTGCCGGCTCACGGTGGTGTAGTCACGGCCTACGCGGTCGGCCAGTTCGACCACGCCAATCGGGCCCAGCCGCTCCACCAGCACCAGCAGCGGAAACAGTGCGCGGTCCAGGGAAATCCCGGCCTCGCGCACCATGGCTTCGTCGCGTTGCGGGCGGTTCATCACGCCCATGATTTCCACGAGTGAACCATGCAGGTCGCGCAGTTGGGCGGATATATGTGCGTTTTGCACATTTTTAATTGACACGGTGTTGGCCTCTCTTAATATGTGCGTATTGCACATATAGGTGTTCCATATGAAAGCGCAATTCGCTGTCGATGTACTGATTTGCGGTGCCGGTGCCGCCGGCCTGACCCTGGCAATTGACCTGGCAAGAAGGGGTATCACCTTCCGCCTGATCGAAAAAAGCACCCAGCCGTTCCATGGCTCTCGCGGCAAGGGTATCCAGCCAAGGTCCCTGGAAGTCTTCGAAGACCTGGGGATTCTCAACCGCCTAGTGGCCGTGGGGGGAGTCTATCCGACTGACCGGCGCTACCGCGACGATGGCAGCTACAGCGAAGCCGATTTAGTGGCGCATAAAGCCCCGACACCGGCCGAGCCCTATCAACAACCGTTGATGGTGCCGCAGTTTTTGACCGAGCGTGTGATGCGCGAGCGCCTGCTCGAACTGGGCCACCAGCCTGAGTTTGGGTGTGAGTTGGTCGGGTTCGAGCAGGATGCCGAGGGCGTTACCGCACAGCTTGTGAGCAAGTCGGGCGACGACAGCGTTCGTGCGCGTTGGCTGGTGGGGGCGGATGGCGGTCGCAGTTTTGTGCGGCATGCGCTGGAGATTGGCTTCCCCGGCAAGACCCTTGGCGTACGCGCCCTGGTAGCGGATGTGGTGCTGACCGGCCTTACGCGTGATGCATGGCACCGCTTTGGCGACGGTGATCAGCAGCGCCAAATTGCCGTATGCCCATTGGCCGGCACCGACCTGTTCCAGATCCAGGGGCCGATCCCCGTCGATGTCGACATCGACTTCAGCGCCGAAGGGCTTACGGCCATCATTGCCGAACGCACCGGGCGCGACGATATCCACGTGCATTCCGTGTCCTGGGCATCGGCCTACACCATGAATGCGCGATTGGCCGACCGATACCGCGCAGGTCGGGTGTTGCTGGTGGGTGACGCCGCCCACATCCATCCGCCTACCGGTGGCCAGGGCCTCAATACCAGTGTGCAGGACGCCTACAACCTCGGCTGGAAGCTGGCGGCGGTGGTGCAGGGCGCGCCTGAAGGGTTGCTCGACACCTACGAGGAGGAGCGCCGGCCGATTGCTGCATCCGTACTTGGGCTGTCGACCCAATTGCTCGCAGAGTTGAAGAATGGCGACCTGCGGCGGGGTAGGGAAGTGCACCAGTTGGATATCGGCTACCCGCAGTCCTCGCTGGCGTTGGAACATTCCGAACGCCGCGGCGTTTCAGCGGGTGACCGGGCGCTGGATGCGCCGATACGTGGCGCGGCTGGCCAGCCCTTGCGGCTGTTCGATCTTTTCCGGGGCGTGCAGTGGACGTTGCTGGGCTATGGCGTAAGACGTGGGCTGGTACAGGCGCGGCCCGGTGTGCATGTCCATGTATTCGGATCAGAGGGCGACGTGATCGACGACCAAGGGCATTTCCAGCGTGCCTACGACTTGGCGATCGGTGATTGGCTGCTGGTACGCCCTGATGGGTACATTGGTGCGATCGTTGCGTCAGAGCATCTGGAGAAACTGGTGGCCTACCTGTCGCAGGTGAGCCCCCAGCCCATCATGCCGGAATAAGCCCTGCGTCCTGATAGCTCTGGACGAGTTCGTCGTACAGGCCGATATCGATGCGCGTACGAGCAATCAACTGCGCGCCCGCGATGGCGGTGTAGATGGCGCGGGCGCGCCGCTCGTTGTCAGCGGCACTGCCGTTGCCGATGTCCGTGAGAACTGCTGCGAGCCACGCCACGTTGGTATCGGCAAACGCGAGCACCTCTTTCTTCACGTCTTCGGGCAAGTCCTGGTACTCGGCCGCCATGAAGCTGGACAAGCACAACCGGTTGCCGTCTTCGAGCGATTTTCGAAAGATGCTCGGGTAGATCCGCATGCATTGCAGCGGATCGGGGTTTTCCGCTCGAATGGCCTCAAGGGCGCTGGCAGTGTCTTGCCAGTAACGCTTGGCAACGGCTGCGCCGAGGTCGGCCTTACTGGGGAAGTGGTAATAGATACTTGCGTTCTTGATCCCCACCGTTTCGCCGATGCTGCGGAAATTGATGCCGCTGTAGCCGAAATGCTGGGCGGCGATTTTGGCAGCTTCCAGGATGGCTTCTCGGGCGTTTTCGCTCACGTTTAGGTCCTCGGGCTGTAGGGGGGAGTGGACGCATTCTACGCTTAAACATTTTTACCTGCCAACTGGCAGGTAGCTATTGACAGCTCGAATTGTGGCGTTCAATCTTTACCTACCACTTGACAGGTAGGCGACCGACTCATGACCACGCAACAGCAACATTCCGCTGTGTCCCACCCTCCAATGATGAAAATTTATGACTGGTACAACGGTCCCTATCCGGCGCGCGTGCGAATTGCATTAGCCGAGAAAGGCCTGCTGCCCAGGGTAGAGTTCGTGTCGGTCAACCTTTGGAAAGGGGAACACAAGCAGCCCGCGTTTCTTGCCCTCAACTACTCCGGGACGTTACCGGTGTTGCAGCTTGACGATGGCACGCTCATCGCTGAATGCACTGCAATTACTCAGTACCTGGATGTACTGGATGGCACGCCGACATTGTCCGGCAGGACGCCGGTCGAGCAAGGCCTGATCCACATGATGACCAAACGCGCAGAAATCGAGCTGATGGATGCGGTCAGCGTGTACTTCCATCATGCGACGCCAGGGCTTGGGCCGGAGGTTGAACTTTATCAAAATGCAGAGTGGGGCCTGCGCATGCGCGACAAGGCTGTACGAGGGATGCGCTACTTCGATGGCATTCTCAAATCCCAGCCCTATGTCGCGGGCGATGAGTTTTCCATGGCGGACATTGCCGTACTGGGCGGCATGATCTTTGCCGCGCTGGTTGACCTGCCAGTGCCGGCCGAATGTGAAGCGTTGCTCGCTTGGCACGCCAAGGTGAATGAGCGGGCTAGCGTTCAGGCGTGGCGAGCAATGGTCGCGCAGCCTCGCTAGACGCGATGGCTTGCACGGCTGCTGTCAGCCCGGCTGTTGCACTGGTGAGAGGCTGCGGGCCGGACCTGACAATGTCGGCCGCTGCGCTCATGGACGCCTGGGCCAACGCAACCACCGACGCACCAGCTTCGTAGGCGCGTTCGGCGGCGTTGGCGACGGTCTTGAGGTAAGCGTCAATGTCCCCCGCCTTGAATAGAAGCCATGCACCCGGAACCAGCTGTACATCAACCACTGCGTTTGATTGCTGAGCGGCCTTGTGAAATAGCCGCGTGGTGGGTTCGAGGGTTGTCTCGATAGCGCAAAGCACGACGATCTTGCCGCCGTGGCGAAGCGCCGTACCGGCCAAGGCTTCATCTGCTCTCAAAATCGGCACCTGAATATCGGGTGCGGTTCTGTCAATGGATGGACCCAAGGTCGAGCAGGTGAGCACCACAGCATCAGCATGCCGGGCGAGGGCAATCAGTGCGAGTGCAGTTGACTCGGCAATGTCCTCGGTCAGGCGACCCGCGAGTTCCGCGTCAGCCAGCAGATCTGCACGCACCTCATGGTGGATCACGCCAGGCTCGATACCCAACGCCTTCGCGGCCGTGTCAAACACGTCGATATTGCTGGCGGCGGTGTGAAGGCAGGCTATTCGAAAAAGGTTTGCCTTGGCGATCGTTGCCCTACCGAGGTGAGTCACAAAGCCTCCAGAAACAGACAGGATGAAATCGGCGGCGCGCTGACAGAGGTCTGCGTTGGAGGAGCGGATATCCAGCGTCAGAGGGGCAGTCGAGACCGGGTCAATATCAATCCGCTCGTTTGGGTAACTGCGCAGTATTAGCGTCAACTCTGTCCAGTGTCGATCCTCGGGGGTACTGCAATCACCGTCAGAGTCGATGTTACAGCCGGCTCCCCACAGATGTTCGGCGATGCTATGGAAATCGGGTAGCAGGCATGCCGGTGTGATCTTGATTGAATAGTGCGAGGGCATGGGGCGGTGCATCCTGTTCATAACTGGGCTTACGGTTTTATCCGGCGGTAATGGTCGCACAAGCCAGACGGTCTGACCTGTGACGGCCAAGGGTACCTACACAACTTTCAAAGGCCGAAAAATCTCCTTGTAGTGAGCGGGCTTGCCCCGCGCTGGGCCGCGAAGCGACCCTAAGTCCTGGCATCGCGCTTTACTTGAAGAAACTAGGCGGCCTTTTTGGGGCGGCTTCGCAGCCCAGCGCGGGGCAAGCCCGCTCACTACAGGTTTCTTCTGCGCGCTCAAAGCTCCCACCTTCGACTTGCATCGCTCTGAAGGTGGCGTTTCCAGGCTGAACCCCATGACGGTCATCGCGCTACGTTTCACGGTTAATATGCCGCCTGCTTTCACCCTCATAAAGGACTCGGTATGCCGCTCATCACGGAACGCGTAGCACAGGCCCGCAACGGCGCCAACGACAAGGTCATCTGCCGTATGGCCTCGGGCTGGGCGGTGATGGGCGACGTGCAGTTTCTACCCGGTTACTGCCTTTTATTGCCTGATCCGGTGGTTGCCAGCCTGAACGAGCTGGATATCGAGGCCCGCACCACCTACCTGCTGGACATGGCCCGCCTCGGCGACGCAGTGCTGAAAGCTACCGGGGCATTGCGCATGAATTACGAGATTCTGGGTAACTCGGAGCCTGAGCTGCACTGCCATATTTTCCCGCGCTACGCCACGGAGCCGGATGACAAGCGCAGGATGCCGGCTTGGTTTTATGACTGGAAAAACGCGGTGCCCTATGCCGAGGACCAGCATGGAGCGCTGCGTAAAGCGATTGCGCGATTATTGGATGGCTCAGCGCCAAACGAGGCACTGTAAAAGCCGAATCGACTGCACATAAGGCTCAGGTAATGGCAGACCACCACTGGTGGTCTGCCGATGAGTTGCGCTCAACACAAGAAACGCTATGCCCGGAGTCGCGGCTTGAAATGCTTCAGGACGCGTGAGTCCCCAGACCTGCGCCTACTGGGTGTGAAAAAAACGTTCGGGACGGCAAGGATCAAGTGCAGTGCAAGGCCTGCCGTCGATGATCTCCTCACTGGCCAGCCGACCCACTACGGCCGCCAGCACCACACCGGGGTGCATGGCACACACGTAGACACCGCCGACGCTTGGCAGGTAGCCGATGATCGGGATGCCATCCAATGGGACAGGACGAAGCCCCACGCAGGCTAGTTGTGGCGCCAGCGAACCGAGCCCGCTGAGTTGGTTTTCGATGACTCTGGCCGTTTGCCGTGCGATCACTGACGGGTGGTTCTGCGCCGCGTCGTCCCGATAGTCTTCCGCCGCCAATAGCGTGCCATCGGCAGTTTGCCGCACCTCCATGTCGGCGTTGGCAATCAGGGTACGTACGGCGCCAGGTTGCGCCGCATAGCGAATAAAAATAGACGGCGAGGCTTCCACCGGAAGGGGCGTGCCCAACATGCCAGTCAGTGCCTTTATGCCGGTTCCCGCGGCAAGCACGACCACATCGGCGTCCAGGGTTCGCAATGGGGTTTCAACACCGGTCATTTGGTCGCTGACGGCTCTGAAGGCGACCACCCGAGTCTGCGTCAGCACCGTCGCGCCACGGTCCTTGGCTGCTGCCACCAGCGCGTGGGTTGCTTGTACTGCGTCCAACGCGCCTTCCTCGGCTTTGAACAAAGCCTGGGCAGGGGGATTTTTCAACTGCGGCTCGAGTTCGAGTATCTGCGAACCTGTCACCTGCGTTGCCGTGGACGCATGACTCGAACTATGCAGCGCTTCATCGGTGCCTGCGCCGTAACACAGCGCACCTGTCCATTGGATCTTCAGCTCGGGCAGTTCCTTTTCCAAACGGTGGTAATCGCCGATGGCTGCGCCGCGCAGGAGGGCGATCGGGTCAGGTGCCGCGCGTGAAGTGTTGAGCCAGGCGAATGAAGTCGCCGTCACGCCCGACGCAATGTCTTGCGCTTCAACGAGGGTGACATTGGCGCCTTTGCTCGCCAAATGATAAGCCAACGAGGCGCCAACGATACCCGCGCCTATCACCACCACTCGCTTGCCGGTAGCGTTATCCCTATTCATAGCCCGCCCAGGATTACGGAGGCGTCCACAACCTTGGCATAGTCCATCGCCAGGTTACTCAGCGACAACGCATGCACATCCTCCGCCGGCCACAGCCGTCCGGATAAATCAGTCTGATCAAACGTATAACAAGCATCCGCCACCACGCTCACAGCAAAACCCAGGTTGCCGCCGGAGCGCGCCGTGGCTTCGACGGAATTGTTGGTGATCACGCCGACGATCACCAACTGCCGGATCGAGCGTGCATGCAGCCAGCGCTCCAGCCCCGTAGCCGTGAAGGCATCCGGAACGTTCTTCTCCACCACATGCTCATGCGCCAGCGGTTGCAGCGCGGGCTGGAACTCACAGCCCGGCTGGCCCGGCCAGAATACCGAGTCGGGTGAGCGGGAAATGTGCCGGATGTGGACGACGGGACGGTTGGATTGCCGCCACGCGCTCAACAAACGCTGTATCTGCACTTCGGCGTCGAGGTTATTGCGACGCCCCAGCTTCGGCTGGTTCATGCCTTGCTGCATATCGATGATCAGCAGTGCAGCGTTGGTTGCTGGCGGTTCCATGACACGTCCCTTTACTCGTGAGGTTCGAAACATAACAGCCAATGTGGGCATCCAGACAGCGATTTGTTCGTAGTATTCTCTACAGCGTCAGGGGCAGGAAGTAGTCGTGTCTGCTACCTCAATTGTGCATGGCCGACACGTTTCAAATAGACCCTCGCGGTGAGGCGCGCTATCAACAGGCAGTCTCGTATCTACAACAGGCGAACAGCACAATCCAACCTGGCGGCTGGCGGAGGAACTTGAGTTCTACATGGACTCGGATTTCGTAGAACTCTTGCCGCAGAACACGGCAAGCATGACCTATCTGGGCAGCTTTAACTGAGCCTCGGCGTACGGCACCACTGCGTCGGTACGCCCGCTTGATCCTTTTCATTATTGAACCGCTCCGCCCTTTAAAACGCCTTGGAAGAGGATCGCACCGGCAAAGCCAAAGCGTGTCTTTAGCAAACGCGGCTAGGCGCGTTCACGCCGCTATAGTCGACTCTATTGACGGCCGTACTTCCAGGAGCTTTTTCCAGTGTCTGACATGCCGACCCATTTTGCTTACACAAAACGTTTCAACGCCGTACTCGCCTACATTGATGCCAATCTCGAAGGCGACCTGTCGGTAAGGACGTTAAGCCAGGTGGCGAACTTTTCGACGTTTCACTTCCATCGACAATTCAGTGCGTTCGTAGGCGTGCCGGTTTCACGTTATGTGCAACTGATGCGACTACGGCGGGCAGCACATCGCTTGGTCGCCCTCGCTGATCACTCGGTGCTGGGCGCCGCCTTCGATGCCGGTTTTGAAAGCCCCGAGGCATTTTGCAGGGCGTTCAGGCGGGCGTTCGGTACCACGCCGAGTGCGTTCAGGAAGGAACCTAACTGGCAAGTCTGGAATGCGGTATTTGCAATCCCTCACTTTTCCAGGACGATCACCATGCAAGTACGAATTGTAGATTTCCCTGAAGTCAAGGTAGCAGCGCTCGAGCACCGTGGACCACCGGGGCTCGTCAATGAGAGCGTGCGCAGGTTCATTGAGTGGCGTGTACAGAGCGGACAGTCGCCAGTGGCGTCGAGTCGCACCTTTGGCATTCCCTATAACAACCCCGATACGACACCCCCACACGCATTCCGCTTCGCAATCTGCGGCGAAATCCACGAGGCGGTGGCGGCTAATGAGTTCGGCGTGCACGAACTCCTCATTCCTGCCGGTCGCTGCGTCGTGGTGCGACACGCGGGGTC
This sequence comes from Pseudomonas sp. H1_A03, assembly GCF_054685145.1. Lineage (NCBI taxonomy): Bacteria > Pseudomonadati > Pseudomonadota > Gammaproteobacteria > Pseudomonadales > Pseudomonadaceae > Pseudomonas > Pseudomonas sp. H1_A03. The sequence continues at coordinate 4,626,145 of NZ_CP162829.1, read as the reverse complement.
ACCGGACCACATCGGCGAAACGATCTATCCCATTTACCGCGATTGGCTTCCTGCCAGTGGGGAGGAGCTTCGTGACCAGCCGCTGTTTTTCCAGTACCTGAGCGCCTACCCCGAGACGCCGCAGGATCAATGGCAAACAGATGTGTATATTCCGCTGCAATAGCGGAGCAACTAGCTTTGGACCCTAGCATGTGATCTCCCAATTGCTAAGGCGATACCCTAAACACGGTCGCGACTCAGCAATAGGCGCTGTGAAGGCGTAGCGTCAATCATCATCCCGTCGCCAGGTGTAAGACTGTAGCCTGGGATGAATGGCGCATCGTTCACCCCATACTCTGGCGAAGGTCAGGGTATTAAGCCCTAAGATTCTGGCGCAGGGTCCTCGCACTTGCCTCGGAGCACGGCAAGGCTTGTTGCAAGTTCGCTTTTGCGAAACGGCTTGTTGAGCCGCGGAAGATCCGGGTCCAGCCCTTCACGTTCGGCATACCCGGAGACCAGCAGGATCGCGGTTTCAGGCCTTGCGGAGCGGACCATCCTGGCCAAATCGGTCCCATTGATACCCGGCATCAGATGGTCCGTGATCAGCAGATCAAATGCCTGCCCGTTGGCCATCAGCTGCATGGCCTCTTCGCCGGAGCCGGCCTCGATCACTCCGTAACCCAGTTCGCAAAGCATGTAAGAGGTACTCGCCCGTACCAGCTCCTCATCGTCGACCAGCAGCGCGATCCCGCGTGTCAATTGCGGCTCTGATGCCTCGACAATGCGCAATGCCCCTGCTGCCACGGTCATGCTGCGCGGCAACCAAAGCTCCACGTTCGTTCCGGAACCTGGCGAACTCTGAATCGTGAGGGCTCCGTTCAATTGTGATGCCAGCCCATGCACCATCGAAAGACCCAAGCCAGTCCCTTTGCCGACACCCTTAGTGGAGAAGAACGGCTCCACCGCTCGACCAAGCGTGGCAGCGTCCATGCCAACGCCCGTGTCTGCGACAGTCAAACAGAGATATTCACCTTGCGGCAGCTTTGAACGATGCCCATCGCCGACCAGCGCCGTGCTGGCAGAAATGCGCAGGGTACCGCCCCCCATCATCGCGTCACGCGCATTGACGGAGAGATTGAGAAGAGCCATCTCCAACTGATTCTGATCGGCAATGGCCGCCGGCAGATTCTCCGGAACATCAACGACCACCTTGATTTTCGGCCCGGTCGTGCTGGCCACCAGATCGCCCATATCGTTCAGCAACCTCGCCACATCGACCGGAACCGTTTGCAACGGCTGACGGCGCGCGAAGGCAAGCAGTCTCTGTACTAGCGTCTTGGCACGCTCCGCCGATTGCATCGCGCCCGAGATGAGACGTTGCTCCCGTTCGCCACCCACGCCACGGCGAAGGAGCAGATCGAGTGTGCCTACGATGGGCGTGAGCAAGTTATTGAAGTCATGAGCGACGCCGCCGGTGAGCTGCCCCATGGCTTCCATCTTCTGGCTCTGACGCAGCGTCTTCTGGACCTCCTCGCGCTCGACGATGGCCTGGACAATTCGCCCTTCAAGGGTTTCATTAAGCTCCCTCAGTTCCTCCTCGGCAGCCTTGCGAGCGGTGATTTCGACTGCCGTGCCGGTGACGCGTACACAGATACCGGCCTCATCGAACACCCCGCGCCCCTTGGCCGCGATCCAGCGGACGATGCCGTCCTCTCGGCCAATCGTGCGGTAGTCGACCTCGTAGAGCGCGCGGCGCTTTGGGTCAGCGGCCGCTAAGAAGGCATCGATCGTCGCGTCACGATCGTCGGGATGCAAACCATCATAGAAGTCTTGCAGCGTGACCGTCACGTTAGCCGAGATGCCGAACATCGCCTTGGTTTGTGAGGGCCAAACCAGCGTGTTATGAACCAAATCTACGTCCCAGAAACCCACATCGGCGTGGTCAACAGCAAGGCGCAACCTGGATTCGTTGATACGGATCACCGAATCCGCTCGTGCACGGTGAACGGTCATCCCGACCGTATGGGCCACGAAATCGATGATCTCGATATCCGCCGGCAACGGCTCACGCAGCTCACGGTGGTAGAGGACGAACGCACCGAGTAATGCGCCCTGCGCCGATCGGATAGGACTTGACCAGCAGACGAGCAACCCATGTCCGAGGGCCAGGTCGCGAAACGGGCTCCAGCGTGGGTCGATCATGATGTCGTCCGCTTCCACTAAAGCACTCTGGTAGCCCAAGAACGAGACGCCGGCAATGGCTTTGACTGCGTCAATGTAAGCGTCAGGCAGGCTCGGGCCGGCGCAATGCTCCACATGATCGCTGTCCTCATTGAAGAGCACGATGCTCCCCACGAATCCCGACGTTGACAGCGCTTCCACCTCGCGGACGATGGCATCCAGAGTAACGTTCAGGTTTGTTACTTCTACAGCCAGCTTCAGGACTCGATTCTGAGTGGCGCCTAGTGCTGCCCCGCGATTGCGTGCCTGGGTCAGGCGCGCATTCTCGATAGCGATCGTTGCCAGTCGCGCCAGGCTTTCCAACCGCTTGATCGTATCGGGATCATGATCGCGAACCTCCGACCAGTAAGCGCCAAGCGCCGACATCGGAACAGGTCTACCAATGGGGACCATCACAAGGCTTCGGACAAAAGTGGGCGTGTAAGCGTCCTGCGGGATACGTGGGTCGAGCCAAACGTCACGGATCGCAACTGTCTCACCGTGGCGCATCGCCCAACCAGAAATACAGTGGTCGATTAAGAAGCTCTGGCCTTGCCAAAGGGGGGAAACTGCGTCTTCGGCTACATAAGAACAGCGGCCTTCATTTTCGATGACGACCGCAATGCCCTCCGCGCCTACCGCGGCGCGCGCCGTGTCCCTCAAGACAGCGACGACCTCGTCCACCGAGGCCGCCATGGCCAGTCGCTCACTGGCGTTCAGCACATGAGACAGACGGTCATCACCGACCAGATCCTTGGGATCATTAAGCAAACGTATCTCCCAACGGCCGCAGAATCCTGTTCTGCGGCATGGTTCAAATTGAAGGAGGGAAAGAGAGGCTGAAGCGCGACTCTCTTTTCGCCATTGTCGAATTTCAGTCTCTCAGAAAATCGCTTATCAGGCATCACCATAGCGGTGGTTTACGACCGGCAGCACTTGCCCGAAGGCGGGCGGGGACTGCCTTGTTTCGGCTGCGTCATGAGGCCGGTCCTCATGGAAAGAGCCCCTCAGGGCGCTCCAGTCCGAGGTCGAGGTAGCTGCGAACCTCAGGACTTGCGGCGCTCGAAGCGCGCACGTAGCAGCTTTGTACTCAGGTCTTCCCAATGCTCGACGAACGCGACGCGCGCGGTCTCGAAATCCCTGCTGCGCAGGCACTCGATCAGGTGTTCATGATCAGAAACAATCTCCTTCGGGTCCTCATAGCAGGGCTGTTGCAGCACCAGTAGCAGCTCAATCTCGCTTTCCAGCATCGCATAGCTTCGCCGCAGTCGCGGGCTGCCGCTCGCATGGATAATTGCCCGGTGAAAATCGCCATCTGCGGTGACGATTTCCGAACGCGGTGCATCGGCCGGCGCGCGACGCAGTGTTTCCACGGCGCTCAGCGCGGCGGGCGGAATCTCCCCGCTGAGGATAATCATGCGTACCGCCTCGGTTTCAAGAACCCCGCGCAACCTGGCGATATCGACGATGTCGTTTGGCCCGAATTCGGGTATGCAAAAGCCACGATTAGGCACCTTCAGCAACAAGCCGAATGAGACCAGTAATTGAGCCGCGCTGCGGAACGTGTTGCGTGCCACCTCGTACTCATCCGCCATTCTGACGTCCCTCAGGAATTCGCCTGGCTCGAAGTCACCGTTCAGGATCCTGCCCTTGAGCTTTGCAGCCAGCACCTCGACCGCCGAGGGCTTGGCTGAGTGGGTGTCAATGTTCGCGCTGGGAAAAATCATTTTATACAACACCAGGGTGGGGGCTCGGCTGAGGGTTGATTCTAATATGTTTGGGCGGCTGGGCACCAGCAATCAACCTTGAGTGCTCAGTGTTTGTTCTACAAAAATAAAAGTAGGCAAAAATAATTCACTAATTTTTTATTATTTAAAATCAAATATTTGAGTATATTTCTTGAAATTTAACCCGTGTATCTCGAAAAAAATTGGGCTTAATCTCTTTCAATATAAAAAATTGTAGCACAATATTCGGGCATCAAAGACGTGCGCGGCATCGCATGTCCAGGGCCAGGAGTTCAGCGATGCAAGTGATTCAGAACGATCTGCACAGTGAGGACCTCGCAAGCTTGCAGGGTGATTTGGCGGCGCCTTTTACCCCGGTCTCCCTGGAGGAAGGCACACGGATCCTGCGCGAGCAGTTTGGCTTAAGTGCGGACCTCACCCGGTTCGCGACGGAAAAGGACGATACGTTTCGGTGCGACTGCCAGGGCGGCACGTCTTATGTGCTGAAAATCGCCAACCCGCGGGAGGTTCCGCTGGAACTCTCGCTGCAGGTCGAAGTGATGCGGCACATTGAGCGCAAGGCGCCGCAGCTTCCGACCCCCAGGGTTTATCAATCGCTGGAGGGTGAGTACCTGACACGCATTACCACGCGCAATGGCGATTCAAGGCAGGTGCGGCTCATGAGTTTCCTGGCAGGCACGCCGCTCGACAAAACCTCGGTGAAACCGCTAGGGCGCGAGCATATCGGCCAATTGCTTGCCCGTCTCAGGCTGGCCACTGCCGATTTCTCCCACCCGGCAGAGTCGCGCAAGGTGTGCTGGGATGTTCAGCACCTGAGCACACTCGAGCCCCTGATCAACTGTGTGGCTGAGCCGCTGCGCCGCCAGCAATTGGAAACGGCGCTTGAACGGTTTTCTGCGGTTGAGGGCTTGATCGCCGGATGTCGGCAGCAAGTGCTGCACAACGACTTCAACACTTCAAACATTGTGATTGATACGCGCAGCAAGCAGTTTGTCAGCGGCGTCATTGATTTTGGCGACACGGTCAAGACCGCCATCGCCATTGATGTCGCCACGGCCATGATGAACCAGTTAGGCACGGTAGGCGCCGATGACTCGGTGGATATTTTTGCCCCGGCAAAAGATCTCCTGCGGGGCTACCTTCGCATCGCCGACCTCACCGGCGCAGAGCTGGCCCTTATCCCGCACCTCGCAATGGCGCGCTTGACCGCCCGAGCCTTGATTACTACCTGGCGCTCGCAATTGTTCCCGCACAACAGCGCGTACATCTTGAGGAATGCTGCGCCCGGCTGGGGCCAGCTCGACTGGATGCTTAACCGATCACCCGCGCAAATGTCAGAACTCCTGATGTCCTTCGCCGATTAATGCTTCCTTGCTAAAGGGGATTCAAATGAGCAATTCAAAAATCGAGGCTACCCGTGGTGATATGCCAAACGGGTTCAATCCGGCCAATATCGAGAGGCTGGACGTCACGACGCGCGAGCATATCGAGCGGCGCGCCAATCTGTTAGGCCCGGCCTATCGGTTGTTCTATAACGAACCCGTGGGCGTGGCCCGTGCGAAAGGCGCTTACCTGTATGACAAGGACGGCAATGAGTATCTGGATGCCTACAACAATGTCGTGTCGGTGGGGCACTGCCATCCTCGCGTCATCGCGGCGATCACCGAGCAATTGAGTACCCTGTGCAGCCACACCCGCTATATGCAGGACGGCATTCTCGATTATGCCGAACAGCTGCGTGCGACTGCGGATGGCGAGATGGGCGCTGACGGGCAGTTGATGTTCACGTGCAGTGGCTCGGAAGCCAACGACCTGGCAATCCGCATTGCGCGCCATCACACCGGTAACACCGGCGTCATCGTGACCGCCGAGGCGTATCACGGAAACTCTGCCACCGTGGCGGCGTTTTCACCCTCGCTGGGGGCCAACGCCAAACTTGATCCGTTTGTTCGGCAGGTCCCTGCGCCAGACTCCTACCGTATTCCGCGTGAAGCGCTGGGGCGCTATATGGCGGACCAGGTCAGTGCGCAGATTCAGGATATCCAGCGCCATGGCGGTGGTGTCGCGGCCTTTATCGCCGACTGCCTGTTCTCCTCCGATGGCGTGTTTTGTGACCCGGTCGACGTGTTCGGCCCGATTGCCGAGGTCGTGCGTAAAGCCGGAGGCTTGTTCATTGCCGATGAAGTTCAGTCCGGCTTTGGGCGCAGCGGTACGCACTTCTGGGGCCATCAGCGGCATGGCGTCGTGCCGGACATCATCACCATGGGCAAACCCATGGGCAACGGTTACCCCGTGGCGGGCTTGATGGTACGCCCGGAAGTCGTTGCGAGTTTCGGGCGCGACATGCGTTATTTCAACACCTTCGGCGGTAATAGCGTGGCGATTGCCGCAGCGCAGGCAACGCTCGACGTCATTCGCGAAGAGCAGCTCATGGCCAACGCCAACCGTGTGGGAGGGCTGGTCATGGCCGGTCTGAAAGACCTGGCCCAGCGCTATGAGCCGATCGGCGATGTGCGCGGCACCGGCCTGTACTTCGCTGTTGAATTGGTCACGGACCGGAGCTCGAAAGCGCCTGACATGAAAACGGCGCTGCGCCTGGTTAACCATTTACGTGAGCAGCGGGTGCTGATTTCCGCCACGGGACCGGATGCGAGCATCCTGAAAATTCGCCCGCCACTCATCTGGACGCCAAAGGAAGCGGGTCGACTGCTGGATGCGCTGGAAAAGGCGTTTGCTGCGTTGTGAAACCCTGGCCTGTCGCGCTGGCAAAGTCTGCCGGGCCAGGCCAAGTAAACGGTAGTTTGTTGCAGGTAGCCCATGCTTTTAACCGTTTATGCATGGCCTCGTGGTGATGTAATAACCCCATGACGAGCGATGCCCCAAGCGTCGAACTGCCTGCCCCGCTATGACTTCATCCCTCATTAAGGACCGCATTCATGAGCTTTCTTCGCCCCAAATACATCACCTTCGACTGCTACGGCACCTTGACCAATTTCAAGACGGCAGCCTTGACGCGCGAGCTGTTCGCCGACCGTGTTCCCGCTGAGCGCATGGATCAATTCGTCAAGGATTACGCCGCTTACCGCCTGGACCAAGTGATGGGCGACTGGCTGCCGTATGACGTGATTCTCAAGACCGCCCTGGCGCGCACGTGCAAGCGATGGGGGATCGAATACCGCGACGAAGGGCAGCTGTACTACGATGCCGTACCGACCTGGGGCCCGCACGCGGATGTGCCCGCGGGCCTGGCAAAAATCGCCAGCAAGATTCCACTGGTGATCTTCTCCAATGCGATGGACGAGCAAATCATGTCCAACGTCGACAAGCTCGGCGCACCCTTCCACAAGGTCTTCACCGCGCAGCAGGCCCAGGCTTATAAACCGCGTTTGGCGGCGTTTGAGTTCATGCTCGACAACCTCAACTGCGGGCCGGAGGATGTGCTGCACGTGTCGTCAAGCTTCCGTTATGACCTGATGTCGGCCCACGACATGAAGATCAAGCACAAAGCGTTTGTCGCCCGTGGTCATGAGCAGCCCGCGCATGCCACCTTTGGTTACCATCAGATTTCGGACATTGGTGGGTTGCCTGGGCTGGTAGGGCTTTAGCGCGCCTGGAGAAAAAATCCACCCGCCGGGTTGAGGCTAACCCGATTTGAACAATGTATGCAGCGTAAACGGCTACCGACGCCAACGGGTACTTCAAACATGCCAGCTCCCTTAGTTTCCATAAAAACCACACCCGAACTGCCGACGGAGGCTGATGTGGTTGTGATTGGCGGCGGCATCATCGGCGCGTTTACCGCCTATTACCTGGCCAAGCGCGGCTTCAAGGTGGCCCTGGTCGAGAAGGGCATGATAGGTGCCGAGCAATCGAGTCGTAACTGGGGTTGGTGTCGTCAGCAAAATCGCGATGCGCGCGAGTTGCCGATGGCGACTAAAAGCCTGGAGTTGTGGGGGCAGTTCAGCGCGCAAACGGATGAAGACACGGGGTTTACCCGCTGCGGCCTGCTCTACCTCAGCAACAACGAAAAGGAGCTCGAGGGCTGGGCACGCTGGGGTGAATTTGCCCGCACCGTCAACGTCGAGACTCATATGCTCTCTGCGCAACAGGCTGCTGAGCGCGGCAAGGCAACCTGCAAACAGTGGAAAGGCGGGGTGTTTGCGCCCACTGACGGCATTGCTGATCCTTCCCGCGCTGCGCCGGCGGTTGCTCGCGCGATCATGAGCCTGGGCAGCACGGTGCATCAGGGCTGCGCCGTCCGTGGAGTCGAGACCGAGGCGGGTCGATTGTCTGCGGTGGTTACCGAAAAAGGCACCATCCGTACCAAGCTCGCGGTGCTCGCCGCGGGTGCCTGGGCGTCCTCCTTCTGTCGCCAATATGGCATTCGTTTTCCCCAGGCCACCATTCGGCAGACTGTGCTATCGGTAAGCGCGCCTTCTCAGGAAATACCCAGTGCGCTTCACACGGCCGGCGCCTCCATGACGCGCCGCGCCGATGGCAGCTACACGCTGGCGATCAGTGGTAGAGGGCGTGTCGACGTCACACCGCAACTGTTTGGTTTCGCTGCGCAGTTTCTGCCGATGTTTCAGCGCAGATGGCGCAACCTTGCACCTGGCGGACTGGAGGGCATTCGCTCGGGCCATGAAAGCTGGAAACGCTGGCGCCTGGACCAGCCGACGCCGATGGAGAAGATGCGAATTCTCGATCCGAAAGCGGATGCCTCTGCGGTTGCACTGACCTACAAGCGAGCGGTGGAGCTGGTTCCTGCTTTGAAGGGCACAAAGGTCAATGCCGCCTGGGCCGGTTATGTGGACAGCACCCCTGACGGCGTTCCCTGCATTGGCGAAATGCCTAGCCTTCCGGGGCTGGTGCTGGCAGCCGGGTTCAGTGGGCATGGATTTGGTATTGGTCCAGGCGCAGGCCACTTGATAGCCGATATCGTCAGCGGCGCAGCGCCCATTGTTGATCCGCGACCGTATCACCCGGACCGCTTCCAGTCCTCGTCCTGGGGTAAGGTTGCGGACTTCTGAGCCCGCCGCCGGTGATTGGCGTGCTGCCGCAAACCAGGGACTGCCCGGCCGACAGCCTCGGCAGATCCTTGTGGGGCGCTGTGCATCGCTGAGTCTGTCTCCTGGCCGGCGACACCAGTGCGGTGTCGAGGCCGGGCGTGAGTGTGAGCAGCGTGGCAGCGAAGGTGAAGGCGAGGGGGTTATCCGTGATGGACATGGGAGGGCTTCATGACGGGGGGAGGCAGGCGTTAACCCAAACAGGGTTACCCCATAAAGGCACCGGTTTTTGGTTTTGCTGTGGCAAGCCCGCTCGCCACAGCAAGCGGGCTTGCCACCGTTAACAGAGGATCAGCGATTAAACCGCTCAACCAACGCATATTGGGTGGATGCGGTACTTGTCAGCTCCTTGCTCAGGTCAGTGGATTGATGGGCTTGTATCGAGGTCTGGTCAGCCAGTTCGGCGATGGTGGTGATGTTGCGGCTGATCTCCTCGGCGACCGCGCTCTGTTCTTCGGTGGCGGCGGCGATCTGGGTGGTCATGTCGGTGATATGGGACACCGCTTCGCTGATGCCTACCAGGGCCTGGTCAGCTTCGAGCACCCAGGCGACGCCTTCCTGCGCTTGGCGTTGACCGTTTGCCATGCTGTTCACGGCGTTGTTGGAGGACGCCTGCAACTGGGTAATCAGCCCGTGGATCTGGGTGGTGGATTGGGAGGTGCGTTGCGCCAGTTGGCGCACTTCGTCGGCGACGACGGCAAAGCCGCGGCCCATTTCACCCGCACGGGCCGCTTCGATAGCCGCGTTGAGCGCCAGCAGGTTGGTCTGGTCGGCAATGCCTTTGATCACATCCACCACACTGCCGATTTCGTCGCTGTCCCGAGCCAATTGCGCCACGGTGACGCCAGTCTCGGCGACGACAGCGGACAGGCGTTCGATGGCTTCACGGGTATCCCGCGCCACCTCACGACCGCGTCCGGTCAGCACGTTGGCTTGCTGGGTGGCATCCGCGGTGCGCTGTACGTGGCTGGCGACTTCCTGAGTGGTCGCGGCCATCTGGTTGACGGCGGCGGAGACTTGTTCGGTTTCGACACGCTGGCGGTCCAGGCCCTTGGAGCTGGCAGAGGCCAACTGATCGGATTGCCCGGCCAGGGCACTCAATTGTTCAGCGCTGTCCTGCAGACGGGTGAGGCAGGTTTTCAGGCGCGCGCTCTGGCTGAGGAACGCTGTTTCCAAGCGTGCCTGTGGCCCCCGGGCGTCGCTGTACATCTGCGCGATCAACGCATCCGACGTCGAGGGTTCGACACCTTGCAACAGGCGCAAGGTGCTGCCTTGGCGCCAGCGTGAGCAAAGCATACCGACCGGCACAGCGACGGCGACGGCCACTGCAATAGCCAGCGGTGCACTGAGGAATAATCCAGCGAGGCTGCCAGCCAGTCCGGTTGCCACGTAAGGCACGCAGCTGACGGCGGCCGGCAGCCAGGCATCCTGGCGTGGCACGCCCGGTTTGCCCCGGCTGATACGCTGATACAGGGCCTGGGCCCGGCGGATTTCGTCGGCGCTGGGCTTGACCCGCACTGACTCGAAACCGACAACCTTATTGCCTTCAAAAATCGCCGTGACATAAGCGTTGACCCAATAGTGGTCACCATTTTTCGAGCGATTCTTGACGATGCCCATCCACGGCTGGCCTTGTTTGAGCGCGCTCCACATGTGCGCAAAAACGGCGGGGGGCACATCAGGGTGACGTACGATGTTCTGCGGCGCGCCGATCAGGTCGGCGCGTTCAAAGCCGCTGATCTCGACAAAGGCGTCGTTGCAGTAAGTGATGACACCGCGGACATCCGTGGCGGAGATGAGTTTTTGTTGCGGCGCGAGGGAAATCTCGCGTTGTGTTACAGGCTGGTTATTGCGCATTCAGACTACTCCCTGGTTGCCCTCAGTCCATCGGCGCCAACTGCTAAAAGGTTAATGCACATTGGCTAATTCGCCAGCCACTGGTCAAAAGCCTGAAATTTGCGGATGAAACCCCTCATAATGGCGGCCATTTTTGTTTAGCCGTTATTCTGGTGTGCCCCCATGGAAATCAAGGTCAACTTTCTCGACAACCTCCGGCTTGAAGCCAAGTTCGATGACTTCACGGTGATTGCCGACCAGCCCATTCGCTACAAAGGCGATGGCTCGGCACCGGGGCCGTTCGATTACTTCCTGGCGTCGTCGGCGTTGTGCGCGGCGTACTTCGTGAAGCTGTACTGCGAAACACGCAATATCCCCACGGACAATATTCGCCTGTCGCAGAACAACATTGTCGACCCGGAAAACCGCTACAACCAGATCTTCAAGATCCAGGTTGAGTTGCCGGCGGATATCTCCGACAAGGACCGCCAGGGCATCCTGCGCTCCATCGACCGCTGCACGGTTAAAAAAGTGGTGCAGGCCGGGCCTGAGTTCGTCATCGAAGAAGTCGAAAACCTGGACGCTGATGCCCAGGCGTTGTTGATGCCAGGTTCTACGGCCGAGGGCGGTACCTACATTGCCGGCAAAGACCTGCCACTGGAACAGACCATCGCCAACATGTCCGGCATTCTCGCCGGCTTGCGCATGAAGATCGAAATCGCTTCGTGGCGCAATATCGTGCCCAACGTCTGGTCGCTGCATATCCGCGATGCACACTCGCCGATGTGCTTCACCAACGGCAAGGGCGCGACCAAAGAGGGCGCCTTGGCGTCGGCACTGGGCGAGTTCATCGAACGGCTCAACTGCAACTTCTTCTACAACGACCAGTTCTGGGGCGAAGAACTGGCGAATGCAGCCTTCGTGCATTACCCGGATGAGCGTTGGTTCCAGCCAGGTCCCAAGGACGCACTGCCAAGCGAAATCCTCGACGCTTACTGCCTCAAGGTTTACAACCGCGATGGCGAACTGCGTGGTTCTCACCTGTTCGACACCAACTCCGGCAACGAAGCGCGCGGGATTGTTTCGCTGCCATTCGTGCGCCAGTCCGACGGGGAGGTGGTGTACTTCCCGTCCAACCTGATCGAAAACCTTTACCTCAGCAACGGTATGAGTGCGGGCAACACCCTGGCCGAAGCCCAGGTGCAATGCCTGTCGGAGATTTTCGAGCGTGCAGTGAAGCGTGAAATCATCGAAGGTGAGTTCGCCTTGCCGGACGTACCGGCCGAGGTCCTGGCCAAATACCCTGGCATCCTGGCCGGTATTCAAGGCCTGGAAGCCCAGGGCTTTCCGGTATTGGTAAAAGACGCCTCGTTGGGCGGTGAATTCCCGGTGATGTGCGTGACCCTGATGAACCCACGCACCGGCGGCGTCTTCGCCTCCTTCGGCGCGCACCCGAGCCTGGAAGTGGCGCTGGAGCGCAGCCTCACCGAGCTGCTGCAAGGCCGCAGTTTCGAGGGTTTGAATGATCTGCCGCAGCCGACCTTTGAAGGCCAGGCGGTGACCGAGCCGAACAACTTCGTCGAGCACTTCATCGACTCCAGCGGGGTGGTGTCGTGGCGTTTCTTCAGTGCCCAGTCGGACTACGAGTTCGTTGAGTGGGATTTCTCCGGCGAAGGCGAAGACTCGAATGCCCAGGAAGCCGCGACGCTGTTCGGCATCCTTGAAGGCATGGGCAAAGAATCCTACATGGCGGTGTACGAACACCTCGGCGCCACCGCGTGCCGCATCCTGGTGCCGGACTACTCGGAAATCTACCCGGTGGATGACCTGATCTGGGACAACACCAATAAGGCGCTGTTTTTCCGCGCGGATATCCTCAACCTGCACAGCCTCAATGAGGAAGAGCTGCAAGCGTTGGTCGAGCGTCTGATCGAAAGCGAGCTGGACGACTACACCGATATCACCACCCTTATCGGCATTGAGTTCGACGACAACACCGCCTGGGGTCAGTTGACCATTCTGGAGTTGAAATTGCTGATCTTCCTCGCCTTGCGGCAACACGAGGAAGCCAAAGAGTGCGTGGAGATGTTCCTGCAGTACAACGACAATACCGCTGAGCGTGGCCTGTTCTATCAAGCGATGAATGCGGTGCTGGAGATGGAACTGGACGACGACCTGGAACTGGCGGATTACGAAGCCAACTTCCGCCGCATGTTTGGCAATGAGCGGATGGACGCGGTGATTGGTTCGGTGAAGGGCGATGTGCGGTTCTATGGCCTGACGCCGACCAGTATGAAGCTGGAAGGGTTGGAGCGGCATCAGCGCTTGATTGAGAGTTACAAGAAGCTGCATTCGGCGCGCGCCAACATCACCTCAGCCTGACGCTGATCCCACAGGGGATCGATGTCGGATGTTAGATGTGTGCCAGGGCCTGCGCCAAATCCGCGCGCAGGTCCTCTACATCCTCAACGCCCACCGACAACCGCACCAACCCATCGCCAATTCCCAACTGCGCCCGCGTGGCGGCCGGAATGCTCGCATGGGTCATGATCGCCGGGTGTTCAATCAAGCTTTCCACGCCGCCGAGGCTTTCAGCCAGGGCGAAGATCTTGACGTTTTCCAGGAAACGCGTAGCGCCGGCCAGGTCGCTGTTCAGGTCAATCGAAATCATCCCGCCAAACCCACGCATCTGTTTTCGTGCCAGCTCATGCTGCGGATGGGACGCCAGGCCTGGGTAGTACACCCGCGAAACGTGCGGTTGCTGCTCTAGCCAAGTGGCCAGGTCCAAGGCGTTGCTGCAATGGCGCTCCATGCGCAGTGCCAGGGTTTTCACGCCGCGCAGCGTCAGGAAGGCATCGAAGGGGCCAGCGATGGCGCCAACCGAGTTCTGCAGGAAGCCCAGGCGTTCAGCCAGCTCGGGGTTGTCGCCGACAATGGCAATGCCGCCGATGACATCGGAGTGGCCGTTGAGGTATTTGGTGGTGGAATGCACCACCACATCAAAGCCCAGCTCCAGCGGGCGCTGGATCCATGGGCTGGCGAAGGTGTTGTCGGCCACGCAGATGATGCCGCGATCGCGGCAGATGCGCGCGATGGCGCTGAGGTCGGTGAGGCTCAGCAGGGGGTTGCTGGGGGTCTCGACCCAGACCATGCGCGTGTCGTCCTGCAAGCTGGCCTCAAACGCCGACAAATCACTCAGGTCGACAAAGCTGAAGCGGTGCCCGGCGCTGCGTTGGCGCACCTTGTCGAACAGACGGAAAGTGCCGCCGTACAGGTCATTGCCGGACACGATATGGGCGCCGGCATCCAATAATTCCAGCACCGTCGAGATCGCCGCCAGCCCGGACGCAAAAGCGAATGCCTGGCTGCCACCTTCCAGGTCCGCCACGCAGCGCTCCAGGGCAAACCGTGTCGGGTTGTGCGAGCGGCCGTAGTCGAAGCCCTTGTGCAAGCCGGGGCTGTCTTGCAGGTAGGTGGAGTTGGCGTAGATTGGCGGCATCAACGCGCCGGTGGTCGGGTCGGGGAATTGCCCGGCGTGGATCACTCGGGTGGCAAATGCGCTTTTATCAGACTGACTCATGCCAGGGACCTCCGTAAGTGGTTGAGCAGGTCGACGCGGGTGATCAGGCCGTGGAAGCCCGAGGCGTCGGCAATAATGGCGACCAGGCCGCGATCCAGTTCCGCCTGCAATTGCGCCAGGCTGGCGCTGGGGGCCAGGGTTTGCAGGGTGTCTGTCATGGCGCTGGAGACGATCATGGAGAAGTGCGTGGCGTCCTGATGCAGGCCCAGCAGGATGTCGGATTCATCGATCACGCCCACCAATTGCTTGCCGTCCACCAGCACCGGCAGTTGGGACACGTCAGCCAGGCGCATGCGCTGGAAGGCGGTGAGCAGGGTGTCGTCGGGGCTCACGCTGATCACGCGGCCGTCTTCGAAGCGCCGCGCGATCAGGTCACGCAGGTCGCCGTAGTGTTTGTAGTGCAGCAGGCCTGCGTCGGTCATCCATTGGTCGTTGTAGACCTTCGACAGGTAGCGTGTGCCCGTGTCGCACACAAAGGTCACCACACGCTTGGGCTCGGTCTGTTCGCGGCAGTAACGCAGGGCGGCGGCGAGCAGGGTGCCGGTGGATGAACCGCCAAGGATGCCCTCGGCCTTGAGCAACTGCCGGGCGTGGTCGAAGCTTTCTTCATCGCTGATGGAATAGGCGTGGCGCACGCTGGACAGGTCGGCAATCGAGGGGATGAAGTCCTCGCCAATGCCTTCCACCGCCCAGGAGCCCGGTGTGTCCAACCTGCCGCTGCGGCTGTATTCGGCCATCACCGAACCGACAGGGTCGGCGAGCACCATGGCCAGTTCGGGCTGCACGCGTTTGAAGAACCGCGTCAGGCCGGTGAGCGTGCCGGCCGAGCCGACGCCCACCACAATCGCGTCCAGATCATGCTGGGTCTGGGCCCAGATCTCCGGCGCGGTGCTGGTCTCGTGGGCCAGGGGATTGGCCGGGTTGTTGAACTGGTCGGCGAAGAACGAATCGGGAATGTCCTCTGCCAGGCGCGCGGCCATGTCCTGGTAATACTCGGGATGGCCCTTGCCCACGTCGGAACGGGTGATATGCACCTCGGCGCCCATGGCCTTGAGGTGCAGCACTTTTTCCGTGGACATCTTGTCAGGCACCACCAGCACCACCCGGTAGCCCTTGGCCCGGCCGACCAGTGCCAGGCCCAGCCCGGTGTTGCCGGCGGTGGCTTCGATGATCGTGCCGCCAGGGCGCAGACGGCCGTCGCGTTCGGCGGCATCGATCATGGCCAGGCCGATACGGTCCTTGATGGAACCCCCGGGGTTTTGCGATTCAAGTTTGAGAAACAGCGTGCAGGGACCGGTGTCGAACCGGCTGATCCGAACCAGCGGCGTGTTGCCGATAAGCTCGAGGACGGCGGGGCGGGAAGGGCTGGGCATGGCGTCACCGGTGCGAGTGGGCGTAGGTGGGACAGCAAAGTGCAAAGCATGCCTTGGACCATAGGCCTGGATCGCAGCGCTCGCAACCGGGTGGTCCGCTGTTTATCTTTTTTTGGCGCATTGGCCGTCAGGGCGGGTTTTGTCGATGCGATAACGACGTTGAAGACGCTTGCATCACTTGATCCATAACCTTGGCCTGCCAACCGAAGTACGGATTGAATGTCAGCCGCGCATGCACTTTGCCCGGCTCGCGATAACCCCAATCCGAATACCAAACGGGGTCGCCTGCGCGACAACGCGCAAAGTCCTCATCGGTCTGGCCGTTCAAGCAAACAGGCTGGCTGCCGCTGGGCCCGTAGAGGGGATTGGTGGGGGCGAACAACACCCCCATATGGGAGAACTGGCTGATCCGCTCTGCGGGCAAGTGGTCATTGCGTACCAGGACCCGCGGCATTGGTTGTGCGCTGTTGGGGTCGCCGTACCAGATCATTCGCGAAGCCGGGTGGGTGAAACGCTCGGCGAAGGTTTGCTTTACAAAACCGACGTCTATCACCGAGTCATGGGCCGCGCTGACGATCAGTACGGGCCGATCAAACGGCCGGTCTTTCAGTTTGTCGCGTACTGACTTGCTGGTCTGGTAGAACTGGGCAAAGCCATTGGTGGGGATGTTCTGGTAGCGCAGCGGTGTTTGTTGCTGGCGAGGGCCGGCAGGGTCGCGCAGCCAGGGTTTGATGTGGGCCAACCAGGACGACAGCCAAATGTAACGATTGCGTGCCTTGAACGCGGGCGAAAACATCAGCAGCCCGGCAATGCTCGGATCTTCAATAGCGTACTCCAACACCAGATTGGCGCCCGTGGAGAAACCGCCGAGATAGACTTGATCCACCTCCTGACGCAGCAGCGCCACGTGTTGTGCCACCGTCCTGCGCCAATCCTCGATGTTAACGTCGAGCATGTCCGACGGTTGCGTGCCATGTCCTGGCAGCAGCAGCGTGCGCACGCGGTAGCCCCGCGACGCCAGTTGCGCGCCAATGTCGCTGAAGGACCCCGGTGAGTCGCCCAAACCGTGCACCAGTAGCACGCCGTGGCCATTGGGCGTTTGCGAGACCCATTCGCGCGGCGCATTCCAGTCCAGTTCCAGCGTGTGGTCTGGGTTTTGGAAACGTCGGTCACGCTCAAGGTCCACCAGCGTTTGTTGGCGGTATTGTTCGAAACTCGACGGCGCAGGTGAGGGCAGTACGGCTGAGTGGGCGGTGCAACCGACCAGGCTGAGCAGCATCAGTAAATGCAGTGATTTCATCGAGTCCCCCCCCAAGCGGCGCAAAGTGCAGCCGACCTTACGCGCCGATCAGGTCTGTCGCCAGTCTGATAGCGAGCAATCACCCTGGAAAAATATAACGATTAGTAACTGCTGTCTAAAGCGATCGGATAGCCGCTGAGCGCCTCTGTCAGAGCATTCCTACAATTGCTTCAGCCGGGTAACAACCGAGTCGCTGGCTCGCTGCATAGGTGCCCGCAGCTCGCGGCCGATCAACCCCTCCAGCGCCAGTGCGGCCTTCACTGGCGCCGGATTGGGCTCCATGAACATCGAGTTGATCAATGGCAGCAACTGGAAAAACGTCGTCCGCGCCTCGGCCAGTTGGTTGTCTCGCACCTGCTGCCACAACGCTACAAACTCTGCCGTCCTTATATGTGCCGAGGCCGCAATCGCCCCGGTCGCGCCGAGGCACAGCGCGTTGAACATCTGCACATCTTCCCCACACAACACATCCACCTCAGCGCTGGCCAGCAGCGCCAGGGTATTGCCCAGGTTGCCGCCGCAGTCCTTGATCGCCAAGATCCGCGGGTGGGTGACGATAGTCAGCAAGGTGGCCTGCTCGAAGGTTGCGCCGGTGCGATAGGGAATGTCATACAGAATGATCGGCACGCTGGACGCATCGGCCACTGAGTGGAAGAAGGCCACTAGGCCGGCCTGGGACGGGCGGATGTAACTCGGCGCCGGCACCAGCAAACCGGCGACCGGGCGTTGCAGGATTTCACGCTGGAAGTGCAGCAATTCAATCTGGTTGTTGCCCGCGAGGCCCATCACCACGCGGTGCGCCGGGACCAACTGCAACACCGCATCCAGCACCGCGAGTTGTTCCTGGCGGCTCAGCGATGCGGCTTCCCCGGTGGTGGTGCATACCATGATCCCGGCCACGTGCTTTTCCAGCAGGTGGCTGACCAGCCGGCGCAGGCCGATAAAGTCGATGGCACCGTCATGGAACGGCGTGACCACGGGGACCCAGATACCTTGAAACGATGACATGCACTTTCTCCTGATGATTGACCGCTTGAGTCACCGTCAGAAGGGCAGAGGGAATTGTGCAAGGGAGGAAGACCGTCGCGCTCAATGTCCTGTCAGCTCATCTGACGGGACAGCGCGCCCCGGTCACATGAGCGACTGTTTCTTCGATTTGAGGACGTGCGCCACGCAACCTTGCGCCTTGGCAATTGGGCCAATGGCGGAAAGGTTAACGGAGGACACTGCGGACATTGGCTGACACACCCTGAATAAGGCCTCCATCTTTATGGAATATTGCAGAGTGTGTCAACGGCGTTTATTCGAATTTATCGATACGCGTGTCGGAGTAGTAGAACGCGTTCTTGTCCGTGCTCGACTCGTAGAAGTAAGCGTAGTCGGTCAGGTAGTACAGGTGGTTCACCCGGTTGTATTCATCATTGTCGAAGCTGCACTTAAGGGCCTTGGCCGTCCCGAGCAGGCCAGGGTTGAGCTCGCTGGCTTGCAGTTCGCGTTCAACTACGCAGCGGGTAATCTGGACTTTGGTGCGGCTGCCAATGAGGCTGTTGAGGCTGGAGCGCGTTGTTTGATAAATCACGGTGTCGCCCACCGGCAGGGATTTCCAGTTGCCGGTGAAGCTCAGCTGCGTCAGCGTCTCGCTTTCTGCCATGCCTGAGGAACTGAAGGTGCTTTTCGCCACCAGGGGGATGAGGTTGCGCCAGCTCACTGTGTGGCTTTCATAGCCTTGCCCGCGAGTGGCGATGGCCAGTTGCCCGCTTGCCGCATCTTGGCTGATGAAGTCCGCACTCTGGCTGTTGGTGGTCTCGCCCTTGAGTGTCGACGTGCCGGTCATGTGCACGTATTTGAAGGCACGGGCGGGCTTGTCCAGGTTCAACTGCGTGATTGCGGCCAGCACCTGAGGTTGTACCGAGGTCAGTGCAATGGTCACCGGCGCCTTCAGCCGTGGTTTGAACGCCGGCAGCGCGGCAATCTTCTGCGGGGTGACGCACACCTTATTGAATAACAGCACATAGTCGGCATCGCTACCGGCGATTTTCTGTGGCGTGGGGAAACTGTCGACGCGGCCATCACTGACGCGGTTGTCGGCGTCCATGTCGTAGCCAGCCAGCGCCTTGTAGGTACCGTCCGTGCAAGACACCGCAAAGTGCTCGCGTTTCTGCGCATAGGGGGCGTTGTAGGGCATATCGTTGAGCACCGCCGGTTCGTCGAAGGCGGCCCAGAAGCGTGTTTCGCCATTCACGGTCTTGATGCTGTTGGCGTCGATCAATACCTGGTTGTCATGCTCGTTGGCCTGCACCAGGCGCCAGTCTGGCTTCGGCGTTTCGGCACAGGCGCGCACGAATGTCTGGTTGGCGGCCAAGGTCGAGCGCAATTGCGGCGATAATTTGCGCGCCGCGCTGTAGCGGCCGGCACTGGCGGGGTAGACACGTTGCGAGCCGTCCAGGTACAGCAAATGCAGTTGCGGCGATGAACAGGCTGCCTCGAATTGCATGGTGCGCCGCAGACCACTCGGGCCGTCCGGCATCAGCAGCTCGAAGCTGAGCAGGTCGCCTTCGCGCACGATGCTGTTTTCAACCAGGGGCTGGGCGAGGGTGTCGGCGAACATGCGGTCGACTTGGGTTTTCTGGTTGGCACAACCGGCCAGGGTGGCGATGCCACCGATCAGCAAAAGAGGAGTGATAAAGCGCACGAGAGCCTCGTTGAGTCCATTCGGGTTTAAGGGTGACGGCGGGGAGAGCTGAATCTGTAGCCGGATGTTACAAGGTGAAAGCCTAACGAGCCAAACGGCATCTGTACAGCGCTTGCATGGCCGCCGCCGGATATGTGCGGGTCGCAATCGTTTTACTGCGTTTGCAGCGGGGCGCTAGTCTATCCAGACATTCTGGGAGAACTTCGATGATTCGACGCGCGTGCCTGGCTGCTCTGCTGACCCTGTCTGCCTCGACCGCCTTAGGCGCCTCGAGCTACGATCATCTGTATGCCTTCGGCGACAGCTATTCCGACAATGGCGCGGGCGAAGCGCTCACCACGCGACTCGCGACGCAACAGGTCAAGGATGCCCAAGCGCTGCCAGGCCCGCTGTATTGGAAGGGACGCTGGAGCAATGGCCCGACCGCCGTCGAAGGCTTGGCCGACGCACTGAAAATACCCCTGACCGACTACGCGGTAGGGGGGGCCAAAAGTGGCCACGGCAACTACTACACGTGGATGATGCCGTCCCAGGATACGGGCGTTCTGGGCCAAGTCGCCGAGCACTTGCAGGCCGCCAATTCGCACAAAGCCGACCCCAAGGCGCTGTATTTCATCTTCATCTCTGCCAATGACTTTTTCGAATGGGCCGATTTCTCCCATCCTGTAACCATTGAAGCACTGAGCGAATCCAGCCTGGCCAACATTCGCAGCGCTACCGAGCAATTGGTAGCGGCGGGCGCCAGGCACGTAATGGTGGTGGGCACCACAGACCTCAGCCATGTGCCCGCCGTGGTGCAGGGCAACCAGGTCGATAATGCGAAGAAATACCAGCAGTTGCTGGCGCAAAAACTCCCGGCTGCGCTGGCGCAGGTCGGCGTGGCAAAGGTCAGCTATTTCGACCACTTGGCCTTCAGCGACAAACTGCGCGCCAATCCCGCCGCCAATGGCTTCAAGGACCTGGACACACCGTGCCAAGCCACTTACCCGGAAGTGAAACCGGTGTGCACCAACCCCGATGCCCATTATTACTGGGACGAGTGGCACCCCACCCGCACAGTCCACGCGCTGGCGGCCAAGGCGATGCTTGAGGTGCTGCCTTAACCTGCGGCCACCGCCGCTTCAATCGCGGCGATGAAGGGCGGTGCCGTCGTACCAGAGGCAAAGGGTATTTTTGCGGTTCATGGTCGGTCTCCACAGAAAATCTGTGTGTGGAGTCTAGACGGCCAGTTGCTGTTCGATGGCTCCCTTGTCGATTACCGACCACACGTGGGCAAATTTACCGTCCACCACCTCATAGAACACATTCTCGTCGAAGCTCACCTTACGCCCATTGATCGGCAGCCCGAAAAACTCGCCTCGGGGGGTAACATTGAAATTCAGGCGGCTGGCAACAGTAGGCGGGTCGGCGACCAGCAATTGGATACGAAACACCAGGTCAGGTATCTCGCGAAAGTCCCGCTCCAGCATGGCGCGGTAGCCGGCGAGGCCGACTACCTTGGCGTTGTAGGTCACGTCCGGGTGCACGAAGTGATCCAGGCGGTCCCAGTCCTGGCGGTTCAAACAGTCGATATAGCCCTGGTAAAAGGCGGCGAGTTCATCTCGGCGCATACGGCGTTCTCCTCTGTTAAAAGCGCTCGTCCAGAATTGCCGGCAAGGTGATTTCCTTGACGAAGCTGGCCGACGACAGGCTTAACGCCATGCGCACCACCTGCACCACGTCGTGCACGGGGATCGAGTGGCCTTCATCACGCTGCTCGGCCTGCGCACGCGGCGTACTCAAAGGGTCTTGCGTATTCAGGTACCCCAGGTTCAGACACGTAACCGCCAAGCGCTGCTGGCGATAGCCTTCACGCAGTGCATCGGCAATCCCGCGCAAGGCAAACTTGGAGGCCCCAAAAGCCACTTCCGGACGGCCACTTTGCGGCAGGCCGGAAGTGGAGCCGGTCAGGATGATCCTGGGGTTGGGGCTTTTGAGTAGCACTGGCAACAGTCGCTTGATCAGCAGCAGGGTAGACGTGATGTTGCAGGTGACGATGGCTTCGATCTGGTCATCGTCGTCGGCCAGGAAGTTGTAGGTCGGGTCGAAGGCAAATTCTTCCCAGATGCCCAGGTTGTAGATCAGCGTGTCCAAACCACTTTCTAAGATCGTTTCTGCAATGACTTGCGCTGCCTGAGCGGGTTTGGCGAGGTTAGCCTCGATCCACTTCACCTCAACGCCAGCCTTGTGGTCCAGGTGCTCGGGACGGCTGCGGGACACGCCCAGCAATGTATCCCCAGCCTCGCCGAGTCCCTCGATCAGGGCTTTTCCCAACCCTTTGCTTGCGCCAACCACCATGGTTTTCATTACGTGTCTCCTTGACTGTATAACGTTAGTTAAGCCCTGCGCGCCATCAACAACACCGTCGCCGCCGCTGACAGCAACCCCGCGCAGCATCGATTAAACATACGCTTGCCCCGAGGCTCCGCAAACCAGCGCCGCATATGCAGGCCCATATAGGCGTAGGCACTGATGGCGATCCATTCCAGCACCAGGAACATCACGCCCAGTAGAGCGAATTGTGGAGTGATCGGCTCGCCGGGCACGACGAATTGCGGCAGGAACGCGGTGAAGATCAAGATGGCTTTCGGATTGCCCGCCGCCACTAAAAACTCCTGACGCGCCAACGCCCACAATCCCACACTAGCAGTAGTCAACTCAGCCTCTGCTTCGGGATTCGCCCGCCACAACTGATACGCCAGATAAAACAGATACGCCGCCCCCAGAATCTTGATCCCATAAAACAACAACTCCGACGTTTGCAGCACCACTGCCAAACCGGCCGATGCGAGGGCGATCATGCCGGCGAAGGCCAGCAGCCGGCCAATACCTGCCAGGCACGAGGTGCGGTAGCCATAGCGAGTGGCGTTGCTCACGGACAGCAAGTTGTTCGGGCCGGGCGCCATGTTCAAGGCGAAGCAGGCGGGGAGGAAAAGGGCGAGGGTGGCGAGGTCCATGGCAGCTCCGGGATCGCGTGGGCGGGGAGGTGTGAGGATAAGGGGACAGGGGGCAGTTGGACAATGCGCGCGTTGAGTCTGCGATGACGCCAACGCGCGCGGATCAACCTAGCTCTGGCTTGCCGGTGTCTCTTCGGTAGTTGAAACCTCGGCACGCAAACGTTGACCGACGCCATCCATCAGGTCAGCTGGGCCTGGATCAGGTCTCGGCTGCCGAGTTGCCTTGGGCAGGGTGACGAACATAATAGTTGTCGAACTCGGTACTTTCGACAAACTGGAAGCCATGACGCGTGTAAAAGCGATTTGACTCGCTTTCTCTGAGAGCCCCTACCCGCACTGCCATTCCTGCGGCCTCCGCTTCCACGAAGATTTGACTAAGGACAACCGAACCTATGCCCGCGCCTTGTGCGCTCGGCTTGATGTACAAATGATCAAGCAGTAATCCGTCGATAAGCGGCTTGACGACGACGAAACCTACTCGCTCGCCGGAAACTTCGATGTAGCGAGTGGACTCGGAGGAAAAGCCTTCGCGAAAACGCTCTCGGGCCCGCACGGGATCGAAGCGACCAATGCGTACAAGGCTTTCACGCATGGCTTCAATCCGAATAGCCACAAGTGTTTCGAAATCACTGGGTTGAGTTCCAACAAGAGTAACTAAAGGGATATCCGTAGTTGCGGGCTGAAATTGCATCCCGAGTGCTCCCGTTTCTATTCAGTAGAATCAGCTCTCACAGAAAGCTTGTTTGAAAAGTCCCAACGGTGGATGGGGCAATGTGGGTTAACGGATTCCGAGTGTTCAGCTACGGCGACATGCGCGACACCGCCTGCACGACATCCTCTGCCATCTGTTCAGCACTGCTCATCCCGTCAACCCGTAAGACCGGGGCCGTCTGCCGGGATAACCACGCCTCGTGCCACGCTCGGTTGCGTCCTGAAAAGTTCGGGTCATCATACTGCGAAGCCCATTCCCGAAAGGCCTCATGTATCTGATGCATGTCACCACCTGGCGCTATCCGGCCGCCAAAGTGCTCTTTCTCACGTGCCGCCAGCCGTTCAAGGCGAACGGGTGTTGGTGTGACAACGAAGACAATCAGCTCCGCATCAGCGATCAGCGCATCGCCCCAGCCCATGCATGAACCGCTCAACACCCAATCGCCGTCACCGAGTGCTTGCTGCATCAATGACACGCGATCAGCGGGAGGCCGCTTGGTT
This sequence comes from Pseudomonas sp. H1_A03, assembly GCF_054685145.1. Classification (NCBI taxonomy): domain Bacteria; kingdom Pseudomonadati; phylum Pseudomonadota; class Gammaproteobacteria; order Pseudomonadales; family Pseudomonadaceae; genus Pseudomonas; species Pseudomonas sp. H1_A03. The sequence continues at coordinate 4,602,143 of NZ_CP162829.1, read as the reverse complement.
GTGTAAGGAGGGTCTGTGGGCATCCAGTAATAATCATCGACATCGACCTGCCTTACATCAAGCCGCGTGGCGAGGTTCTGACCCAAAGTCGTCACGCCCGCACACGACGCACCTGTGATGTAAATCCGCATTTTTTCCTCCATGAATACACGCTGGTTTCTAGGTCAGTGAGCTACCCGATAAGCAGGCCGACTATTCCGTCCTGCTCTGGCATTTCAAGGCAAAGGCGCTGGATTGACGGTGTACCAACCCGACGGTGTCTTGGCACACACCTGCGGTCTCAGCGGTGTTTCAACGGTGGTATTGCCCTGCGCCGAGAGTTGGCGCACGGCAATCACGCAACCGGCCTTGAACGTGCTGATTTTCAGCATCTGAAGTTCCATTTCATAGTCCTTACCAGGCTCGGGGATGAGCGTGACGGGCGCGGGAAAGCAGGACATTTGTGAGCCGCCCATGGCGAACCCGGCAATGAAGGGTTTACCCGCCGGGATGACATGCTCGTCAAATACCTTGGGCGATTGGTTGATGGCTTTGCTCGCCTTGCTGGCGGGCATGCCAATCACGCTGTTCTGGCTGTCGGTCGCTCTGAAAGGGTAAAGGCCCGCCGAGTCGACATGCGCTTTTTGCCATCCGGCTTCTTCAGGCGTTTTGGTCAGCAGGGACTCGTTGTAAAACTTCTCGCAGGTCTGGCCACTGAGGAAGCCCGCGTTGGTGGTGTCACCCGTGATCAGGCGGACGCGGGCTGAGTTGGCCGGGTCATATTGGCTGATTTGTGCTTCGTTGCGGACGTCGGTTTTGGTGGTGGCGCAGCCGATCAGGGTCAAGCTGACGGCCAGAGGAAAGAGTAAACGCATGGGTAACCTTCATTCCTGTGATGGTTGGTGGCCGCAACCATACTATGAAGGGTGCTTATTCGCCCACCTGACATGTGCTGCTGAGCGGACGTTCGCCTTTGCCTGCTTCAAGCTGAACCCGCCGGCCGTTCACCCAAACGCTCGACCAACCTTACAAGATAGCCATCGGGATCCTGGACGATGAATTCGCGCTGGCCGACTTCTACGTTGTTCGCCCGATACCAGGTGTCTTTGCATGCTCGAAAGAGTGGCAGTCTAGCCTGACCCAGTTTCTGGATGATGGGGGCCACAGCCACAACGTCAATCTGCAGGTTGATGCCTCTTCCAAACGGCTTACTCAACGGAGCAGTCAGCCATTGGCCTGCATCCGGGGCGGCCTGCTCAAGCATGACTTGCGCACCGTTCAGGTCGAGGTAAGCGAACCCGTCTTCTGGGCGTTGGTAAACCACTTCAAATCCCAGGCAGGACACCCAAAAGGCCAGGCTGCTTTCCAGGTCCGTGACCATTAACTCTGGAACCAGCTTGCTACGTTCGAACATCAGGTGACTTCCCTTTCATTAGGCTTATTCAGCGGTGACGCTTGTAAATCACAAGCGCGTTGGAGGGTGCGATTACCAACGTCCGGCCCGTGTACGAAAACCCATACGCTCTCAACTCGGACTCAATGGCCAGCTCGTGGAATATAGAGGGCTTATTGTATTGGGCACCCTACAGCCCCAGGCATAAGCGAAGGCTAGCGGGTGCCCCCTAATAGCGCACACCCTTACTGACGACTTCCCCCGTCGCCGCATCCTCCAGCCATATCTTCAGGCGATTGAGCCCAATGTACTGGGAGCGGGCGATTATCTTTTGGCCGGGCTTCCCCTCAAACGCCAACTCCGTAAACATGAAGTGGCGGGGCAGGTGGTACTCCAACTGGATCTTGTACGCGCCGGGAGTCAGTACGGCGCGCTGAGGGGAGTCATTCCGGTAGTAGTAAGTGGAGAACGGAATGTCCCCCACTTTTTTGTCGTTAATCCGGATGATGTTCAGGTCCGCTTGGCCGTCAAGGAGGCTACGTTGAGGCCTGCCCGCATAGGTGTCGGTTTCGACGACGGTGTAGAGAGACTCGTCGTTGATATCGCCGGACTCGACGTTCGAGTACGCGGGCATTTCGGCACAACCGTGCAGGCCCAGAAGCAGGAGCAAAAACGGTAGGGTAAGTTTGCGCATTGACAACACCTGGGCTAATCAAGAAATGGGGCATCTGCGAGGGGACTGCGCAGGTTTACGGTTGAACACTCCACACTGCCAGTTCGTAACCATCAGGGTCGGTGAAATGGAACCTGCTTCCACCGGGGAACGAAAATGTCGCGCGGGTAATTACAGCGCCCAGGGCTTTGAGCCGCTGCTGCGCGGCATCGAGGTCGTCGGTGTACAAAATGATTAAAGGACCACCTGGTCGAACCGGCTCACCCGTGGTGAAGCCACCGGTAAGGCGGCCATCGCTGAACTCAGTGTAGGTAGGGCCGTAGTCGACGAATGTCCAGCCAAACGCGCTGGCGTAGAACGCTTTGCTGCGGGCAATGTCGCCCACATTGAACTCGATGTTGTCGATTTGCCGATCTTGACCGCGAACACTCATGCTTGCCTCCATGGCTGATGTTTAAGGCAGCGAGTGTAACGTACTCGTACACCTTCATGAATCTTGCTTGAGTAGTTACTCAGGGCGAAACCGGGGTCGCCAAATGTGCCTATGATGCTTCGAAACCGCGCCATTATCGGCTTGAGATAAGGGAGGAAACACAGTGCTGAAGATTGGAATCCTGGGTGTGGGTGAGCTGACGGAGAAGCTTGTGATCGGGCTGCGCCGTGGCGGGTTTGCCGGGCGGGTGCTGCTTTCTCCGCGAAACCACGAACGTGCACAGCAACTCAGCCGTCAGTGCGCGTGTGAGGTGATGGCCGACAATCAACAGGTCGTTGATGAGTCAGACCTGTTATTCCTCGGTGTGCGCCCGGAGGTGGTCGAGCAACTGTCCAATGAAATACAGCTCAAACCCCAGCAAACGCTGGTGTCGTTGGTGGCCGGTTTGAAGCACAGCGAGTTGCAACGCTGCTTCCCACAGGCGCGCCCCGTGCGCGCAATGCTGTCCTATGCGGCCCAGATCAACCAGTCCATGGTGGTGATCACGCCAGGCGGTGAGCCTTATGAGACGCTACTGGGCACGCTGGGTTCGTTGATAGTGCTCGACGAAGCGGCGTTCGAACTGGCCACCGTGGCGGCTTGCATGAATGGTTGGTTCTACTTCTTCCTGAGCGATTTGCAGCAATGGTTTACCGATAAGGGCTTGTCGAAAGAGCAGGCTGCGCAGCTTGTGATGGGCAACATGCAAGACTGCCTGGCCAGCGCCCGGCACCAGCCGCAGGCCAGCCTGCAAGCGTTGGGTAGCGCCATTGCGACGCCAGGGACGTTTACGGCGGCGGGGTTGGAGGTACTCAGGGATAACGGCGCAATACAGGCGTGGCGCGAGACGTTTGATCAGGTGCTTAAGCGGCTACAGAAAGGCTGACGACATTATTACGAGGGGGGGATGAAGCAGCCTTTTGACACGGTATCGTGCCCGCGTCTCTTCATCCCCGCTCAAATTACCCTTCGATGGCTGGCACTGGTGTGTTGAGCAACTGCTGTTCCCACAGATACGCAATGCCGCTGCCGGCGGCATGCTGCTGGAGCACCTCTGTCAGTGCGACGCATATTTCCGTCCACAGGCCAGCGATGACTAGTTGCTTGCGGCCGGTGGCTTTTACCGCATCCACGACTACCGGGTCTTCCCAAGTGTTGATGAACGTCCGGTCAATGACCTCTTGGCCGGGAAACACATCGGTGATTTGCGGGAAGATGAAACCTCCACGTTCAGCGATCATAGCGTGCGGTGGTTAGCGGTGTCGCAAAATGGGGAACACTGATTTGGATATTGAAGAGCTTCAGACCTTCGTAGAGGTTGCCGATGCGGGGGGCGTTTAGGCTTGGCGTGTCCAAGTCAATCGTCAGCCGCAGGTTGGCTCGGCTGGAAGCAGAACTTGGCGTGCAGTTGCTGGCTCGGTCTACTCGCGGTGCGGCGCTCACAGAGGCCGGCGCCACATTTCGCACCCGTGCTGGCGGAAATGGCCCGACGACACCCGCAGCTGCATATCCAGACCGGCTACAGCGATCGCTTTGTTGATCTCATCACAGAGGGTTACGACTGTGCGATACGGGTCGGCTACCTTCAGGATTCCAACCTGATCGCAAGATGCATCGGTCCGATCAACGACAAGCTGGTTGCGAGTCCGGGTTATATCAAGGCTCACGGTTCACCTAAGAAGCCGCAGGAGCTCATCGCCCATCAAGCCCTGATGCGTGGCCAGCGGTGCACTTGTGCCGATCATGACGGGGTATCCACCACCCCCGGCGGTCCGCCCGGCAGGCCAGCATCCCGCACAGAAGATTCGGGGCCTCACCGAACTGTTGATCGAGTATTTCGGCACGTCACCGCATTTTGCGGGGGGCGCGGCGGTATGAAAACGATTGAGCCAGGGGTTGTTTATATCCGGTGGTATTCCAGCAAAAAATCCACGAACACACGTATCCGCGCTGGCATGGTTGTACCGCCAACAAACACCGCGTGAATCGGCTCCCTATCGCCAGGGTTCCAGGACTGCAGCAGGGGGACCAGATCACCGCGTTGCACGTCCTCTGCAACAGTGAACTCGCCGATGCGCGCGATACCGGCACCTAATCGAGCCAGTTGAGCAAGCGCTTCGCCACTACTGCATTCGATATTGCCGCTTATCTTCAGTGAAAACTCGCTGCCGTTACGGGCGAAGGGCCAGTCGGGCTGCGCACGGTGGAAGTTGAAGCGCAGGCAATTGTGCCGCAGCAGGTCGCCTGGTTCTTGAGGGGTGCCGTGGTGCCGCAGGTACTCAGGTGACGCTACCAGTACCTGGCCGGTGTCTCCGATTCGGCGCGCGGTAAGAGGGCTGTCTGGCAGGTGGCCAAAGCGTATCGCTACGTCGGCTTGGCCGCCGAGGATGTCAACAACTTCGTCGCCCAAGGTCAGGTCAACGACAATGTTCGGGTAGCGGGCGCTGAATGCGGCCACTAAGGGCACGATGGCCATGCGACCGTGGCCAAGAGCAGCACTGACGCGCAGTCTGCCTTTGGGTACGCCTTGATCGGCGATGGCTTCCTCGACTTCGGCCATGTCGGCCAGGATGCGTCGGGCGCCACGAAGATACACCTCGCCCTCGGCAGTGAAGGTTATCGCTCGGGTCGTGCGAATCAGCAGGCGGGTGGCGAGGCGATGCTCCGTGCGGGCGATAACCCTGCTGACTGCCGAGGGAGTCAGGCGTAGCGCCCGGGCCGCAGCCGACAGGCTTCCTTCCTGCGCCACCATCACGAATACAGCCATCTCACCTGACCTGCCGTTGAAGTCCATTTTTGCCTCGCACGCAAAGGTGATTGCCAATTTAGCGGTCTAGTGCCCTAAAAGCGTAGATCGTAACATTTGGCGCATGAATGAGGAGACTTCCATGCGTATCAATCCCCCCCTTGTAGCACTCGCCGTAGGTGCGTTCGGTATCGGCGTCACCGAATTCGCACCCATGGGCATGTTGCCCAACATCGCTCAGGACCTTGGTGTTTCGATTCCCGCCGCTGGCCTTTTGGTCAGTGCCTATGCCCTGGGGGTGCTGCTCGGCGCGCCACTGATGACCTTGACCACGGGCAAGATTCCCCGGCGCTCTCTGTTGATCGGACTCATGGCTATTTTCACGCTGGGTAACGTGATGTCGGCCCTGGCAACCGGCTATTACGACCTGCTGTTCGCCCGTGTCGTAACCTCACTCAACCACGGCGCGTTCTTTGGCGTCGGTTCCATTGTGGCCGCCAGTGTGGTGGCGCCGGACAAGCGCGGCGGGGCGGTCGCCGCCATGTTCACGGGCTTGACCCTGGCGACCATCGGCGGTGTACCGCTGGCGACCTGGTTTGGCGAACTGCTCGGCTGGCGCACGGCGTTTTGGGGTATCTCCGGACTGGGCGTGGTGACGATGGCGGCGTTGTGGTTCGCCCTGCCTAACCTGCCGCTTGCGAAAAGCGAGGGTGTGCTGGCCGAAATCAAGGTGTTGGGGCGTGGGCCGGTACTGGCAGCGCTGGCGCTGACTGTCGTCGGTTCGTCCGCGATGTTCACCGTGTTTACTTACATCGTGCCGATCTTAAGCAGCGAAACCCATGCGTCCACTGCCTTTATTACCGGCATGCTTGTGTTGTTCGGCGTCGGTTTGACCCTCGGCAATATGTGGGGCGGTAAGTCGGCAGACCGTTCGATCGACCGCACTCTGATCGTGTCACTGAGCGTACTGATTCTTGTACTGCTGGCATTCACAATACTGATGCGTTGGCCGGTACCGGCTGCCATGAGCATCCTCATATGGGGTATCGCCAGCTTCGCCGTCGTACCGCCGTTGCAAATGCGCGTGATGGAAGCTGCCAAAGGCGCGCCGAATCTGGCGTCGGCAGTCAACATCGGCGCGTTCAACCTCGGCAACGCGATTGGGGCAGCAGTCGGTGGGGCGGTGATCAACGCAGGGTTAGGGTATCCAGCGATATCCCTGGCTGGAGCAGCGATGGCAGGTCTCGGGCTGCTGATGGTGCTGACTTTCGCCTGGGGCTCCAGAGCCCGCGTCGCTGCGGTGGTCTAGGAAATCGGGTATCGTTAGCCGCCTCAGCTGCCAGCCTGCTCTAGACGCTGCGCACGATTAATTGTTCAGGGAAGACTGGAATGACGCTCAGGGTGATGGTGATCGGTGGCTACGGTAACTTCGGCAGCATTGTCTGCCGGCATTTGGCCGTAGCCCCGGGCATTGAGCTGGTGCTCTCGGGGCGTGATCCCCATAAGTTGCAGCGCAAACTTGATGAGTTGAACGCACAGTCGGGCAATGTGTGCGAAGGCTGGTGCGGCGATGCCATGGGGGCCGGATTCGCTGGCGTCCTGCAGTCTCGGGACATCGGGTTGGTGGTTCACACCGGTGGCCCGTTTCAGGGGCAGTCCTATGCCGTCGCCCTGAGTTGCATCGAGGCGGGCGTGAACTACTGCGACCTGTCTGACTGCCGCACGTTCGTCAATGGCGTGGGCGTGCTGGATGCACAGGCCAAGCAGGCGGGCGTCGCCATTCTCACGGGGTGCAGTTCGGTGCCGACGCTCTCGTCGGCGATCATCGATCAGTACCGGTATCGCTTCACGCGCATCGACTCGATCGAGCATGGCATTTCCTCTTCGGCCAAGATGCCGGGCTTGTCGACGGTCGAAGGTGTGCTCGCCTATGCGGGCAAACCGATCAAACAGCTCAGGAACGGCCAGGTGCATGAAGTGTTGGGCTGGCAAGACCTGACGCTGCGCAAGCTGCCACAGCTAGGCACACGGGTGCTGGCTAATGTGGACGTGCCCGACATGGATATTTTCGCCGGCCGCTATGGCGCCCATACCTTGAGCTTCAAGGCGGGCGCGGGACTCAAACTGGGAGGCGTCGCCAACTACTTGCTGGCCCAGGCGCTGCGGGTGGGAATTGTGCGTGATCATGTCACCTGGGCCGCACGGCTGCATCGGCTGGGGACCTGGTTCGAACGCTTGGGTGATGGCAAAAGTGCAATGTACATCGATGTGCGGGGCCTGGGTGCCGACGGCCAACCGTTGTCACTGGCTGTGCAACTGACGGCCTTGAACGACAAAGGCCCGGAAATCCCCAGCTGCGCCGCCGTTGCGCTGGCTATCAAGCTCGCCCAGGGCTACGTACCCGAACCCGGCGCGCGGCCGTGCGTCGGTGAGATAAGCGTCGACGAATACATGGCGGCCATCAACGATCCGGCGAACCTGAGCCTGGCCGTGCTTTTTTCTGACGGATATTCCAAGCCACTGCACACAGCGCCAACCCGGCCACGTTAAGTGACACAGGGTTAAACGCCTCCCTTAGCAGCGCCGGGCTGACTACCGCCACATCCACCAGCAACCCAATCAGTGCCGTCGCCGCCACCGCGATCGGCCAGGGATTGCGTGGTGAAAGCACGATCCATAACGCCAGCGCAATCTCGCCAACCCCCGCCAGCGTGGCGAATAACTGCACCTGCTCGATCCCGTGCGCCTGAATCATCGTCCGCTCGCCGTCGCTTAGCCACAACAGCTTCGGCACCAGCCCATGATAGGCGAACATAAACGCCAGGCCGCCTCTGGCGATCCAGTTGATGCGCACCAGGGCGTTCATAACGGGCCCTTCAAAAAACGCTGCTCATGATCGGGATCCGGTAACAGGCAGGTGGTGTACTTGCCGAAGAGCCGATAGCGATTGCGTGCGATGCGATCGTAAGCCCAATCCCGAAGCCCCCGCGGGATGCCGCGCAACAGCAGAAAGGGACGCCACGCGGCAGGCAGTTGCGCGATGATTTCGAACACCGCGTCCGAACGCACCCAATAGTGGTGGTCGCGAATCACCGCCAGGGTGTCGAACTGATCGAGTGGCAGCCCCGCCCAAGCCAGCAACGCCTGCCCCTCGGGGGATTGCACTGCCGCCAATCGAATACGGCGTGGGTGGTCATGGCGAATCAGGAACCTGGCCCAACCGTTGCACAGCTTGCACACGCCGTCGAACAACACGACGGTTTCGCCAGGGTTGAGCAAAGGTGCTGGAGAAGGGCGGGTTTGGGATGCGGGCATGAGTGAGGGTCCAATCGGGCGGGCTTAGGCTGGATCTTACCCGTGTTCAGCGCGAATCGTGGTGGTTGGGCTTCGGTTGTCGCTATGGGCGCAATTTTAGCCCCGATTAAGATCAAATGTGGGAGCTGTCGAGCCCCGGCGAGGCTGCGAAGGCGGCGGTATTGCCGACCTCTTTATCGCCTGATACTCCACTTCGCAGCCCCGCACCGGTGTTAGGGAACCTAACGCGAAAGCAAAGGCGCTGCTTCCTTCTCCTCCGAACCCACATCATGCAACGAAACCCTCGACGTCTCCGGCAACGCCAACCCGCCCGCCAACGCCAACAACGCCACCGCAATCAGATAAAACGCTGGTGACAGATTGCTCCCCGTAGTGCTGATCAACCACGTCGCCATCAGCGGTGCGGTTCCGCCGAAGATCGTATAAGCCATGTTGTAAGTGATCGCCGAGGCGGTGTACCGCGTGCGCGTCGGAAAAGTCTCCGACAGTAACGCCGCCGTGACCACGCCACACAATACTGCACCCACCGCGAGCATCATCACCCCGACAATAGACGCCGCAAACGAACCCGAACTGGCCATCAGGAACGACGGAAACACCACCACGATCAGCAATGCACACGCCGTCATCACCGTGATCCGACGCCCCACTCGATCTGAATACAACCCCGCCAGCGGGCAGATTGCCGCCGCGAAGATCAACGCAATCAGCGACACCAGCAACGCCGCCGCCCGACTCAGCCCACCCGCCACTTGCAGGTACGTCGCGAAGTAGGTGGTGAACATATAAAACGACAGCGCCGTCAGCGACACAAAAGCGCCCAGGCAGCAGATCGCCGCACCATGGTTGCGCAAGGTTTCCTTGAGCGGGGAGTGAGCGACTGCGTGCTCCTGCTTAACGGCCTGGAAGGCAGGCGTCTCATCCAGTTTCCAACGCAGGTAAAGCCCCACCAGGCCCAGCGGTGCGGCGATCAGGAACGGCAGGCGCCAGCCCCAACTGCCCATCGCCTCGGCGGATAACGAGGCCTCAAGGGCGTAAGCCACGACGGCTGCGGCGGCGAAGGCGGAAAACGTCGACACCGGCACGAAGCTGCCGTACCAGGCGCGCTTGTCACTGGGCGCGTGCTCCATCAGGTAGGCACAGGCTCCGGCGTATTCGCCCCCGGCTGAGAAACCTTGGGCGCAGCGGATCAGCGACAAAAGAATCGGCGCCGCGACGCCGATGGCCGCGTACGTGGGGAGCAGGCCGATCAAGGTGGTGGCGCCGGCCATCAGCAGGATCGTCATGGCCAGCGTGCGTTTGCGGCCGATCCGGTCACCGAGCATGCCGAAGAAAATCCCGCCCAAGGGTCGGAAGGCGAAGGCAACGGCGAATACGGCGAAGGTTTTCAGCAGCGCGGCGCTGGCGTCGCCGCTGGGGAAAAATTGTTGGGCGATGGTGGTGGCGAGGAAGCCGTAGACGGCGAAGTCAAACCACTCGACGAAGTTACCGATGCCGGCGGCGATGATGACCTTTCGCAGGGTTTGGGGGCTGACCTGTTCGGTGGACGGGCTCGTCATGGGGGAGGGCCTCGGAATGATCGGGGATGATCGATTATCGGGGGAGGTGGTTGGGCCGCGGGGCCCAAAAGAGTCGTCCGCGTAGTCAGTAGCGACTCTATGGGCTTGTTAAGGCAGGAATTGGGCCAGGTGAAGCGAGGGGCTATCGATGGGCGGGGCTAGATGATTGTGGCTCGGGCGCAGGCCGAGGCGACTTGCGATAAGTCAGCAGCACAATCCCGGTCACCACGATGACACCGCCGGCCAACTGCCCGGCGCTGAGCATTTGATCGAGCACGATCCAGCCCATCAGCAGCGTCGCCAGCGGCTCGATGTTCATCACCGGTGCATTGCGCGGCATATCCAGGCGGGGGACGGAAATGAACAGCACGATAAAACCGGTGCCGTAGAGCACGACCAACGTCGCGAGCGCCAGCCAACCAGTACCCGTTGCCGGTAAGTTCAGGCCGCCTGGAAGGGCACCACTCAGGCCGGCGAGGTTGACGCTGCTGAACACGATAAAGATCGTCAGCAGGCTGCGCACGGAACCACGTACCTGGGACAACTTGTGATCGGTGATCCACAGCGCGCAGGCGAATACAAACGCGGCGCAGAAGGCGAGGGTTATGCCGAGTAGCCAGTGCGGGCCGATGTCTGTATTGCTGGAGAGGCGGCCTGGTACGTCGAGCACAAACACCAGCCCCACCAGAATCAAGCCCATCAGCAAGGCGGTGCGCGCAGTGGGGCGTGGGCCGCCAAATGCCCAGGTGAGCAGCGCCAGCAAAATAGGGAAAACATTGCCCACCAACAGCGCCACCGCTACCGGTACACGGGCTACGGCGGAATACAGGCACAGGCTTTGGGCGGCAATGAGTAAGCCCAGCACTACTTGCCAGCGCCACGCACCGGGCGGCAGACGCAGGCTTTGACGTTGCCACAGCACTAATGCGGCCAGCACCAATAAAGTGCCGCCTGAGCGCAGCAGAATGGCCAGCAGCACCCCGGCACCATCATCGAAGGCTACGCGAGCGGCGATGTGGTTGCCGGCGAACGCGCAGCCCATGCAGAGCAGAATCAACACGGCGATGGGACGGGAGAATAGGGCGGATGTCGTTTGAGCGGGGGCAGGGGCAGTCATGGGGGAACTCGTGCAGTGGACGCCATCGTCGGGGATGGCTATTTATTTTTAGGTTGTCGTACAACTACGTGTTGGGATTTGTAGCCTGTTTGAGGCGAAGGGGCAAGGTCGTTCAGGCAGTTCACGCGCCGGGTGGGCGTAAACGCACCTTTGTACGTGGAGTGGTTTAGGACCGACTGGCAGGTGTTGCAGGAGGAGCATCCCAGATGCTGGGCACAGACGGAGGTCTGACGCTCTATAACTGCGGTCGATCCCAGACGGTCCTATAAGCGCTCATCGGTCTCAAGGATCTGGCTAATCAGGTTACACACAATCGGCAGCTTCTCATGGCGGCGAAACAAAGCCCCCACCTCTGAAAAAATGGGAGGCCCAGCGATCCCCCTAAAAACCACGTTTGGCAGTTGGATAGTTTGAATCAGAACACTGGGAATTACCGCTATACCCACGCCCAGTGCCACTTGTGTCAGCACTTCGACCAGGCTTCCGGGAACCGAACCAATGTATGGATCGAATCTTCCGCGCTTGGCCACTTCACGCAACCCTAACGCTTGTTCAGGGAGCACAAACAACTCGCTCGCAAGCGCGCTCGGACGAATGTCATCCTCTGTCGTTGCCAAGATATGGTCAGCTGGCAACGCAAGGCAGAAGCGGTCTCGCGCCAAAATACGGCTGGAGATTGCATCAGGTAGATGCACGGGCATTCGTACAAAGGCTACATCAATCCGCCCATCCTCAAGACGTGCCGTGAGCTGCTCGGTAGGGAGTTCCTTGGTGTTCACCATGACGTCTGGCCACTGATTGCGAAAGCGCTGGACTTGGTCTTGGAGTACCCCGAAAAAGGCGGCTGAACCAACGTAGCCGATTTCCACTCGGCCCACCTGGCCTCGGCCTGCACGTTGGCCCACGTTAATAGCTCTTTCAAATTGTTCAAGGGTAGAGCGGGCTTCTGTCAGAAACGCTTCCCCAGCCGGCGTCAAAGCGACAGACCGCTTTGTTCTGTTAAAAAGCCTGGCTTCTAACGAGCTCTCTACTTCCTGGATTTGCGCAGTGAGCGTTGGGGCAGAAACGCCCAGTTGCTCAGCTGATCGTGAAAAATGCAGATTTTCCGCAACTGTGACGAAGGAGCGAAGATGGCGAATATCCACGTGACTTGACCCCTGTATTCAATTTTTCTGAATTATATGGCTAATAGGCTTTATTGTTCTGAATTGTCTCCCTTGTTTCAATCATTGGACTCACTTTCCTAGGAGTTCATCATGTTTCGTCTCCCCCACATCGCAATCGCTGCTGGCCTCGCTGGATCCCTCGCACTTGTTTCCTTGCCAGCAGCAGCATTGGAGTTGCCCAGCCAGCCAGTTCTGACGCTTGCCGCCGCTCAACAGATCCTCTCAGCGGCGCAAACGAAGGCACAAACGGCTGGGTGGCCGTGCGTGATCTCCGTTGTCGATAGTGCTGGCCTGCCCATTCTCCTCGCTCGCATGGACAACGCCGCTGTCCCAGCGGGTGTTGAACTGGCTCCCGGCAAAGCGCGCACAGCTGCTCTGTTCCGACGTCCCAGCGGCGCGCTGGAAGACGCCATCAACGGCACCAGGCCTGCCGCTATCACCGCACAAGGCTTTGTGCTGATGCGGGGTGGTTTCCCGATCATCGTCAACGGACACACCGTTGGGGCGGTAGGGGTATCTGCGGACACACCCCAGCACGATGAAGAGATCGCTCAAGCCGGGCTCGGGGCATTTAAATAAACGCCCTTTTCAAAAAGTGCAGTGACTGCTGCCGTTATTAAAAGAGACTGTCATTCCATGAGAAAAGAAGCCGCCATACTGGCTGTCGCGTCGGCGGGCTGTGCCATGACCGTTCTAGATACGAACGTCGTGGGCATCGTTTTGCCAACCATTGCCAGGGATCTTCAGGCATCGTTTGCAGAGGTCGAGTGGGTCATAAGCACCTATGTGCTCTGCTTCGCTGCCCTCTTGCTTCCAGCAGGCTCCATCGCTGACCGTTACGGCCGACGACGCGTCTTTTTGTTCGGAATAGCGCTCTTTGCAGCCTCTTCTCTGGCCTGTGGTTTGGCGCCTTCAGCGCCAGGCCTTTATCTGGCGCGAGCGGTACAGGGCGTCGGATCTGCTTTCCTACTTGCTCCTGCCCTAGCCATCATCGGACACACTTTTCACGATGAAAAAGCGCGCAGCCACGCATGGGCGATATGGGGCGGCATCATGGGACTCACAATGGTTGTCTCGCCGCTCATTGGTGGGGTGATCAGCAGTTCACTGGGATGGCGCTGGGCTTTCTATATCAACATTCCAGTCTGCCTATTGCTGGCGGCAGCGGTCGTGACGCTGGTGGATGAATCTCGTGACCCCGTTCCGAGAACGCTGGACATCCCGGGAATTGCGCTGTTCGCGCTAGGGATGTTCAGTGCCACATGGGCGCTCATCGCCGGTCCCAGTCATGGATGGTCGAGTATCCCTGTCCTCGTGAGCATGATCGGGGGCCTGCTGTTTTTCGCAGTCTTTGTCTGGGTCGAAAAGCGTCGTACTCACCCAATGCTTGATCTCGAATTGTTTACAGCCAGACCCTTCGTTGGCGCCGTACTCGCGATGCTGGCCTATGCCTCGTCTGCTCAAGTCATGGCATCGCTGTTACCGCTCTTTCTACAAAATGGCCGTGGCAACGGCGTACTCCAAGCGGGTATCGCCATGCTTCCATTTGCCATTGCGATGCTGATTTTTCCACAAGTAGGCAGGCGGCTTTCACCTTACCTTGAAAGCGCGGGCATCCTGGCACTGGGCCTCTTAATCGTTGCACTTGGTAACCTGATTCTGATGTTTGCCGCCGTTCAGCAGGGAGAACTGTTGCTGATTTGCGGCATGGCAATTCTGGGAACAGGCGGTGGATTGCTGAATGGCGAAACCCAGAAGGCCATCATGGGCACAGTGTCTCGGAGTCGCGCCGGAATGGCATCCGGCATCAGCACTACCTCCAGATTCACCGGCATATTGCTGGGTTTCGCCGGACTGGGAGCGGTACTCGCCAGTGGCGTGAAATCGGCGGTAGAAAGCAGGCTGATAGACGCGGGAGTGTCTGCTAAACCCGGATTTTCCGAGTACGTCATGGCAGGCGACTTCGAGCGTGCTATCGCACTGTATCCCCACGACTTAACCGAAACGCTGAAGGGGCTCGCTCAGCAGAGTTACAGCCAGGGATTCGCGGGCGCCTTTGTGATTGCCGCTCTGTTCTCGCTGCTCGCATCCGCTGGGGTGTATGTGCTGATGCGTAGCAAAAAAGCCATAGCCCTGCAAAACGTGAGTAAAAATACATGTCGATAAATGACCTGGAAGTTGCACACCCGATTGAGACCGGCGCAATCATTTTTGACCTTGACGGTACTCTTGTCGACTCTGCGGGCGACATGACCGCGCAACTGAACACCATTCTGATCGAGCGGAATCTTGAGCCAATTCTGGTCGCAACCACTTCATTATTCCTCGGTGACGGAATGCGTTCTTTTGCCAAGCGGGCGTTCTGCTTGCGGGGAGTGGATGATTTGGAAGAAGCGATCGATACCTTCACCTCGCGCTACGAACATACTGACCACCGGATGACAAAACCCTATGAAGGGGTAATTGAAACCCTCAGCGCGTTGCGAGACGCGGGATGGAAACTATCGGTTTGTACGAATAAAAACGAAATGATCGCCATCGATATTCTCAAGCAAACCGACCTGTTGAGATTTATGGATGTGGTTTGTGGTGGGGATACCGTGGCCTTCAAGAAGCCTGACCCTAGACACCTAAGTGCAGTGGTAGCGCGGGCCGATTATGAAAAGCTTCCCAAGATCATGATCGGAGACAACTGGAACGATTTTGAAGCCGCCCGTGCGTACGGAATTCCGTTTGCTTTTGCCAGTTGGGGCTACGGAACTCTGCCCGACGATTGCAACGCCGCTAACCTCACAAAATTCAGTGACATTCTCGACATCGTTGGCTTGCCTGTGCATTGAACATCGTATGCTAAAAGCAGTGTCCTTTGCAGGCAGCGCAGGCCTCATCACTGATGAAACCGCCTCCCCAACGCATCCAACCTCACCGCAATCGGCGGTAACCGTTCACTGCTCCTCGCCAACATCTCCACATCATCCGCTGTGCTCTGCGCAATGCTTTGCACCGACTGCAACCGCCCGACAATCTCCAGGTTCGCCGACGTCTGTTCGCGGGTGGTGGTCACGATCCGCCCATTCAGGTCGTCGATGTGCGCGATGTCATTGCCTACCGCGCGCAGCATATCGACCGCCACCTGGCTGTCTTCCACGCAACGTTCGACGCCCTGGCGGCTGTCGTGCATGGCTTCTACGGCTTGGCGGCTGCCGTGTTGCAGGCTTTCGATGATGGTTTTGATTTCTTGGGTGGACACCGCCGTGCGCTGCGCCAGGCTGCGGACTTCGTCGGCGACCACCGCGAAGCCACGGCCTTGCTCGCCGGCGCGGGCGGCTTCGATGGCGGCGTTGAGGGCGAGAAGGTTGGTTTGGTTGGCGATGCTGCTGATGACTTCCAGTACGGTGCCGATGTGTTCGGCTTGTGTGGCCAGGCCTTGCACGGTCTCGTGCGTGCCGTTGAGGCGTGAGGCCAATTGGGTGATTTCCTGCTGGGCGCGGCTCACGCTTTCCTGGCCGCGCAGGACTTGTTGGCTGGCTTTGCCTGCGTGATCCACAGCGTGTTCGACGTGTACGGCGATGTGGCCCATGGCGTCTTCCATCCGCTGCATCGAGCCGGTCATCTGGGTGATTTCTGCCAACTGATGCCGCGCGCCTTTTTCCAGGGTGCCGCTGGCGTCTGCCAGTTCCTGGCCGAGTTGGCCGAGGCCGTGGGAGTCACGGGCGACGCCGTCGATCAGGTGGGTGATCTGTTGCAGGAAGTGGTCGAAACGCTTGGCCAGGGAAACGCGCATTGTGCCTTTGTCAGCGCTGTCGGCCTCAACGGTGAGCTGAGAAGTGACCGCGAGCATTTTCTCGAGCATTTCCTGACTCTCGACTGCTTCGGCCTGGCTGTGCACGGCCAGGTAGAGCAGGGCAACGGTTTCCATCACCACGTAGAAGGCGTGAACGAACACCATGGTCCAGCCGCCGTGGTGTTCCATCACGAATACCGGGAAACCTTGATGTTGCAGCGCATGGAACACCACGTGGTGCACGGCAATTGTCGCCGCTGCGATCAGGATCGGCAGCCAGTCGCGATAAAACGTCAGGACCGCCAGCAGCGCGAAGATCCCGAAGTGCGCTTCGATCACCCCCTGCGCCTGGTTGATGTGCAATGCCGCCATCACCATCAGGCCCGCGCCTAATGCGCAGCGCATCACGCGGGTTCCGCCAAGGGCTCGATAAAGCGCAGTGAGCACCACGCCGGTGCCGCCGCCCACGATCACGGCCTGCATCAATGTGTCGTGCCAGAACGCCAGGCCCAGCGAAAACAAAAACATCAGCCAGATCAACGCCAGCATGATGCGGTCGGCTTTACGGTAGTGCTCGAAAAAACGCGCGGGGGTGGGCATTCACACTGACTCCATGGGGTCTGGTCGAAACAAAGCGGGGGCAGGGTGGAGCAAGTTGGGTGTTTTATTTTTATTGGATTGAGTGTTGCCAAAGGTATATCGGCATCAAGAGAAGGGACTTGAGGAACGGCTACCCGGTCGGCTAGCCGTTTATCAAGGTGCGGTCAGAAGCTGTATTTGGCCGTGACGCCAAAGCTGCGTGGGTTGCCGTAGGTGTCGGTGGAACCCCAGATCGGGCTGGTGGCGATTGCCGAGTAGTAGGTGCGGTCAAAGATGTTGTTCACGTTCAACTGCAGGTCCAGATGCTTGTTTACCTGGTACCCGGCCATAACGTCTGCAACTGCATAGCTGCCTTGTTCCAGGCGATAGGTATTGCTGTTGGCGAGCACCACATCGTTGTACATGCGGCTTTGCCAGTAAACGTTGCCACCGATGCGCAGTTTTTCCAGCGGGCCCTGGAAGCGATAGGAGGTGGTGAGTTTGAACAGGCGCTCTGGGGTGTCGGTGTCGAAACGCTGGTTGTTATTGGCAGGCTTGGTGTCCTTGACGTAATGCGCACGGGTGTAGGTAAAGCCACCGCCGACTTGCCAGTTCTCAGTGAGGGAACCTTGCAGCTCCAGATCTATACCCTGGCTGCGAACCAGTCCGGACGCTTCGTAGCAAGCGGTGATCGGGCATCCCACCTGGCTGTCAGGCAATGTCGCGCGGTTTTTCTGGTCGATCTGGAATACTGCCAGGCTGGCGTTGAGCGCACCGTTGAAGTACTCGCCCTTGATGCCGACTTCGTAGTTTTCACCGACGATAGGTTCCAAGGGTTTGTCCGAAAAATCCCGACTTGTCTGCGGCGTGAAGATATCGGTATAGCTGGCGTAGACCGAATGGTGCTCGTCAAGGTCGTAGATCACCCCGGCGTAGCGTGTGAGGTTGCGGGTGACTTTGTAGTCGCCATCGCCCTGGCGGTCATCGTAGTCATACCAGTCCACACGGGCGCCCAGGATGACCTTGAGCGGGTCTGCCAGGTTCAGGCGGGTTGTCAAGTAAACCCCATCCTGGGTGGTGATGCTGTGGCCTTTGCCGTCGCGTACGAAGTTCGGCTTTGCGCCATTGAGTGGGTAGTTGGTGTCGTAGGGGCTGAACTCCTTGGAGGTGGCGTCATAGATGCGTTTGCTGGTGCCCACCACCACTTCATGGGTACGACCGAAGGCTTCGACCGGGCCGCTGAAGAAGGTGTCCAGCCCGTATTGCTTGTCATCCTGGTTCGATTGGTAGGCGGTGCGCGCCAGGGTGGTTTGATAGCGCGACTGGTAGGTACCGGTGAATACACCGTCCAACTGTGATGACGAGCCGGCGATGTGGAGTTTCCAATCGTTGGCGAAGCGATGCTCGATATCACCAAATACCGTGTCGATGGTCAGTTTCTTGTTTTCCCAGTCCGAGCCGGGGTTGGTGGAGCGAGGCAGGTTCAGGTGGTGGCCGTCAGTGCCGATCGGCAAGCCGCCCCAGAAGTGGTTGGTCTGATCTTCCTGGCGCGAGAAGCCCAGGGTCGCCGTGGTGTTTTCGCTGAGGTCGGCTTCGCCGATGGCATAGAACAGTCCGTGATCGCTTTCTTCACCCTTGCGGAAACTGTTGGCGTCCCGGTATGAACCCACCACGCGACCGCGCAGGGTGCCGCTGTCATTCAAGGCGCTGGAAGCGTCGAATTCGCCGCGATAATCATCCCAACTGCCGGCAGCACCGGTGATCGAAACCTGCGGCGTGGCAGTGGGACGCTTGCGCACAAAGTTGATCGCAGCCGAAGGGTTGCCCGCGCCGGTGACCAGGCCGGTAGCGCCACGAATCACTTCCACCCGGTCGAACATCGCTAAGTTGGGCTGCACGCTGTTGGCGTAGCCAGAATACGAACTGGGGATGCCGTCGAACATCATGTTGTCGATGTCGAACCCGCGTGATTTATAGGTATGCCGACCGGGGCCGCTGGATTGGCTGAGGAACAGGCCGGGCGTGTTCTTGACCACGTCATTGACGCTGGTCATGGCCTGGTCGTCCATGCGTTGGCGGGTGATCACCGTGACGGCCTGCGGGGTCTCACGCATGGTCAATGGCAGCTTGGTCGCCGTTTTCATCGCGCCGGTGGTGTAGGACTGCGTGCCTTCGGTGGTTTCGCCAAGCTGCTGCTCCCCGGAGATTTGCGTGGCACCCAGCTCAAGCGTGGTTGCTGGCGTTTCAGTGTCCGCGGCAAAGGCCGCTTGGGCGCTTGCAAGACAGACAGCCAACGCCATTAAACTGGGTGAAAAACCTTTGCCGCCGTGTTGTTGCACAGGCATGGAACTGAACCTCCCCGAATGCCGTCCGTGGCGAATAATAAAGATGTTGATAATTATTCGCATCAGTTTGGCAGATTGAGTCGGGAGGAAAAAGCCTTCAGGGAGAATTAGTTAACGAATTTTTCACATGTGGCGGATGGGGCGTTTAGCCATCAATCTCCAAACGCACCCCCAGGTAGGGCCGCTCAGTCGCGCTTGGGAATGGCCACCCGGCTTGTCGCCTTCACCTCTCGCAACGCCAGGCTGGACTGGATCGAAGCAATCCCCAGTTGGCGCCTTAGCACGCTCTCGACAAACTCGCTGTAGCTGTCCAGATCTTCCGCCAGCACTTGCAACAGGTAATCCGCATCCCCCGTGATTTTGTGGCACGACAATACCTGCGGCAGCTCTTTCACCACCGCCTCGAAAGCGTCAGGCGCATGGTCGGTATGGATGGCGAAACGCACATGCACAAAGGCCATGATGTCCAGCCCGAGCATCTTGCGATCGAGGTTGGCCTGGTAGTCCTTGATCACGCCTTCTTCTTCCAGGCGTTTGCGTCGGCGCCAGCAGGGCGTGAGGCTCAGGGATAAACGCTCGCTGAGTTGAGCGTTGGAAATACTGGCGTCTTCCTGCAGCAGGGCGAGGATGGCGAGATCAGTGTCATCAAGAGCGACCTGTTTGGTTTTATTTTTCACAATTGTGAGCTCATAGGGTAAATATTCCCGATAAAGCTAACAGTGTCGTAAGTAAAAGCAAAGAAAGCCCGGCGTTGCCAGAACAAAATAGACCCTGTCTTTTACTGGCGGATGACCCACATGCTGACTGTTTTTAGCGAAGCCCACCGTTTGCACCATGGCACCGAACTGAAGGACGGCGTGCTCAAACCCTCGTTCGAACAACCGAGCCGCGCCGACACCGTGCGTGACCGCGTCAGGCAGGTTGGCTTGGGCGATATCATCGTACCGCGGCGCTTTGACCGGGCCTGTTATGTCAACGCCCACAGCGAGCGCTACGTGGCATTCCTCGAAACCGCTTGGGCCGAATGGACCGCCATCGGCCGCAGCCATGACGCGCTGCCCCTGGTGTGGCCGGTCCGGGACTTGGCCAACCAACAGGTGCCGGATTTCATCGACGGCAAGTTGGGTTTCTTCGCCATGGACGCCGGCTCGCCGATTACCCGCACTACGTGGGAGGCGGTAAAAACCAGCGCCGATATCGCCTTGACCGGCCTGGCACTGTTGGATGAAGGCCATTACAGCGCCTTCGCCCTGTGCCGCCCACCGGGCCATCACGCGGCGCGTGAATACATGGGCGGCTATTGCTACCTCAACAACGCCGCGATTGCCGCGCAGCAAGCCATCACTAAAGGCGCCAAGCGCGTGGCGGTGCTGGATGTGGATTTTCACCACGGCAATGGCACGCAGAATATTTTCTACGACCGTCCGGACGTGATGTTCATTTCCCTGCATGGCGACCCGGCGGTGTCCTATCCGTATTTCTCCGGTGCCAGCAGTGAGCGCGGCGCAGGTGCGGGGGAGGGCTTCAACCTGAATTACCCGTTGCCCAAAAACACCACGTGGGACCACTACCGAACCGCCCTTGTCGACGCCTGCCAACAACTGCGCCGTTTTGCACCCGAGGTGCTGGTTATCTCCCTCGGTGTCGACACCTTCAAGGACGACCCCATCAGCCACTTCCTCCTCGACAGCCAGGACTTCCTCGGCATGGGCGAAATCATCGCCAGCGTTGGCGTGCCCACGCTGTTCGTGATGGAAGGCGGCTACATGGTCGATGAAATCGGCATCAATGCCGTCAACGTGCTGCACGGTTTCGAAAGCAAAACCCAATAACAACAACCGTCGACTTTTCTTCTGCCAAAACTCAAAAACATAACAAGAGGTTTTGTGATGAAAACAACCACGCCCGGGCTTTATGAAAAGCCTGCGTTGCAACGTACCCTGAGCAACCGCCATATCCAGTTGATGGCCATGGGCGGTGCGATCGGCACTGGCCTGTTCATGGGCTCCGGCAAGATCATTGCGCTGTCCGGCACCTCGATCATCCTGATCTACATGATCATTGGGCTGTTCGTGTATTTCGTGATGCGCGCCATGGGCGAGCTGCTGCTGTCCAACCTCAACTTCAAGAGCTTCGCCGACTTTGCCGGGGCGTACCTGGGGCCGCGCGCGGCGTTCTTTCTCGGCTGGTCGTACTGGTTGAGCTGGAGCGTAGCGGTGGTGGGGGATGCTGTGGTGGTCGGCGGCTTCTTCCAGTACTGGTTTCCGGATGTGCCGGCGTGGATGCCAGCGGTGGGTATGTTGCTCACGCTGTTCGCGCTGAACGTGCTGACGGTCAAGCTGTTTGGCGAAGTGGAGTTCTGGTTCGCGATCATCAAAATCATCGCCGTGGTGACCTTGATTGGCGTGAGTGTGGTGCTGATCGCCAGCTCGTTTGTCTCGCCGACCGGCGTCACTGCTTCGCTGACCCATTTGCTGGACAAACAGGCAGCGTTTCCCAATGGCCTGTTCGGCTTTTTTGCCGGCTTCCAGATGGCGATTTTTTCTTTCGCCGGCACCGAACTGATTGGCACGGCCGCCGCCGAAACCCGCTCGCCAGAGCGCACGTTGCCCAAGGCGATCAACTCGATCCCGCTGCGCATCATCCTGTTCTACGTGCTGGCCCTGGCGTGCATCATCGCCGTGACCTCGTGGCAGCAAGTCTCGCCGAGCAAAAGCCCGTTTGTTGAGTTGTTCCTGGTCGCAGGTTTTCCGGCCGCTGCGGGCATTGTGAATTTCGTGGTACTCACCTCGGCGGCGTCATCGGCCAACAGTGGCGTATTTTCGGCCAGCCGCATGCTGTTCGGGTTGGCCGACCTGGGGGATGCCCCGGGCATTTTTGGGCGGTTGTCGAACAGCAGCGTGCCGTTTATCAGCCTGGCGTTTACCACCCTGCTGATGCTATTGGGGCTGGTATTGCTGTTTGTGGTACCCGAGGTGATGACCGCCTTCACCATTGTGTCCACGGTGTCAGCGATCCTGGTGATTTTTACCTGGTCGACCATCCTCGCGTCCTACATCGCCTACCGTAAAAAACGCCCGGACCTGCACGCGAAATCCATCTACAAGATGCCTGGTGGTGTGCCGATGGCCTGGTTTTCCCTGGCGTTTCTCGCGTTTGTACTCGGCCTGTTGGCGCTGCGGCCGGATACACGCTTGGCGCTGTACGTGATGCCGGCCTGGTTTATCTGGCTGGGGATCGCTTACCAGTTTTCGCGCTTCAAGGGTGCCCATTGGATGAAGGCGACACACTCGGTCACAGGTGATCCGCATCAATGACGGCCTTGGCAAACGCCTCGGGCGCTTCCTGCGGCAGGTTGTGGCCCACGCCGCCATTGATCAGGCGAAACGCATACTTGCCGGTAAAGCGCTTGGCGTAGTCGCCGGGGGCCGGGTGCGGCGCGCCGTTGGCGTCACCTTCGAGGGTGATGGTCGGCACGCCAATCGATGGCGCCTGGGCGAGTTTCTGCTCCAGCGGTTCGTATTGGGGTTCGCCCTGGACCAGGCCCAGGCGCCAGCGGTAGTTGAACACGGTGATCGCCACGTGATCCGGGTTCTCCAGGCCTTTGGCGCTGCGCTCGAACGTGGCGTCATCGAACGTCCAGTGCGGTGAGGCCAGCTGCCAGATCAGTTTGGCGAAGTCGTGTGTGTTTTTCTGGTAGCCATCCGCGCCGCGTTCGGTGGCAAAGTAAAACTGGTACCACCATTGCAGCTCGGCTTTAGGCGGCAAAGGGGTTTTGCCCGCCGCCTGGTTGCCGATCAGGTAACCGCTGACCGACACCAGCGCTTTGACCCGCTCAGGCCACAGCGCGGAAACGATGTCTGCCGAGCGGGCGCCCCAGTCATAACCGCCGAGCACGGCTTGCTTGATCTTCAGCGCGTCCATGAAGTCGATCACATCACTGGCCAGTGCGGCCGGTTGGCCGTTACGCAGGGTTTTATCCGAGAGAAAACGCGTGTCGCCATAACCGCGGGCGTAAGGGATCAGCACGCGATAACCCTTGGCCGCCAGCAACGGCGCCACCTGGGCGTAGCTGTCAATGTCGTAGGGCCAGCCGTGTAGCAGGATCACCACTGGGCCGGTCGCCGGGCCGACTTCGGCATAGGCCACGTCCAGCAGGCCGGCGTTGACGTGCTTGAGGGCCCCTAAGGCCGTCTGAGTGCTGGCGACGGCCCGAATAGGCGCCTCGGGCATTTCCGCGTGAGCCATGCCCAGGACGCCGAACGGCAACAGGGCAAAGGTCAGGAAAAGAGGGTGGCGTTTGGAGCGGCGATTCAACTGAGCGTGCATGGCGAGCCTCCTGCGGCTTGATGTGTGCCGGGTGCTCAGTGAAACGCCGGGCTGTATCTGGCCTGTTTCAGGAAACCCGCCGGGTTAAAGCCGGTGTATCGCCATGGGCTCTGTACACACTGCGATACAAGCCTGCAATCCGACCCTCACACTCAACAAGCATCAAACACAACAGGAATGGCCAGGTGAGGTTTTACGACAGCACGATCTCATAAGGCTCGCGCATACGCTCCAGCAGCACCTGGGCCAGCATGGGCGCCAGGCCGATTTCCGGGTCGCCGGCCAACTGGCTGGCATAGGCGTGGACGGCATGGAGTTTGCGCGCCACGCTCCAGCTGTCCAGACGCACTTTGCGCGCCCGTTGCCAGGGGATGATCGCCCCCTCTCGGGCGGGCCAGTGCCAGGCCCAGATCGGCAATTCATGCAGCTGCGCTCCGACCAGGCTGCACGCCTTGGCGCTGGCACGGCCGACTGCGTCATGGTCGGCATTGCCGTCATTGCGCCAGGTGCTGAACACCGCGTCGCCAGGCTGCAGGTAACGCGCGATGAACTGGCTCAGTTGTACTTCCCGGGCGGCGAGGGCGGTATCGCAGAACCCGCCACGTATCCACTTCAGGCTGTGCAACGGCATGCCCAGGCGGCGCAGCGCTTCGACGCTTTCCTGCGGGCGCACCACGCTCAAGCGGCTCGCCGGCCATATATTGGACCCCGGGTGGCTGGCACTGCCGTCGGTGATGGAGATCAGTTGCAGCGGGTGTTCCAGGGTGCTGAGCAACTGCAGCAAGCCGCCACAGGCCAGCACTTCGTCGCCGGGATGCGGGGCGATGATGACCACGCGCGCGCCAGCGGGTACCAGTGAGGACGCGGTGATCGGAAGGATTTGCGCCAGCTGCGGGGCGCTGTTCCAGATTTGCGCCGTACCGCAACGGCCGTCGCTTAAGGAAGCAAGCTTCATGGGGTGTTACATCCTTGTCGATTGATGCTGTGGGTCGTGCCCCGTGGGAGGGACGACTCTCTTATACCCACCACAGGCTCCGCCGCAGTGGCTGCATGGCACTCCAACCGTGGAATACCAGCAAGGCGTCCTCAGCATAGACAAGGATTGGTCGTTTTTACATTCAGCAACGTCGTTTTTTAAGTGGCGTGCATCAAACTCTTCAAATAATCGCCAAACCCGCCTTGTGCGCGGGCGTCCAGGCGCGCACTGGTGATCACTTGCGGCGTATGGCTCCAGGCGATGGAGGCGCCGCACCGCTCAAGGTTGCGCACCAACTGGACATCTTCATGGCACGCCAGCGGTTCGAAACCGCCGGCGCGGACATAAGCGCCAGCGCTCACGCCCAGGTTGGCACCGTGGATGTGCCGATGACCGTCACGGGCCTCATAACCTTGCAGATAACGAATTTGTGCAGCGGGGTCGAAATCTTCGCTCCAGGCGTCCACCGTGACAGTGCCGCACACCGCATCCACCCCCAGCGCCAGCTGCGCCACCAGCCAGTCCGGGGCAACCCGGCTGTCGGCGTCCGTGCAGGAGATCCAGCGCGCGCCCTGATTGAGCAGGTGGCGCGCGCCAACGCCGCGCACATGCCCCACATTGCGCGCCTGGACTTCGAGGTACTGCACCGGGTAGGCCTGGGCAATGGCGGCACTGCCATCGCTGCAACTGTCGAGCACGACCAGGATAGTGACTGCTTCGCCCATCAATCCGGGGTGGCCAGCCGCGATCAACGCCGCTTCAAGGCAGTCGCCCAGCAACGCCTCTTCGTTATGTACCGGGATCAGAATGCCGATCATCGCAAGCCCTCAAGGGTGGCGACCGAGGTGCCATCGCGGCTCCATAGATCAAGAAGAAAGTCGTGTTCGTGATGGCTTGCGATCCGCGGCATGTCCAGGCGCTGCTGGAGCAGCGCGTGCACCTGCTCGGCAGTCTGCGGGCAACCTTCGATAGGCGGGCGCCAGTGGCAGGCCAGCACCTGGCCGTCGTCGGTAAGCGAGGCGCGGGCGCGATCGATCAACTCACTCAGGTCATCTGCGTCAAGGTAGTAGCACAGCTCGCTCAATACGATCAGCTCGAACTGGCCGGTGGGCCACTGTTCGGGCAAGCGACTCTGTCGCACTTGTGCATGCGGGAAACCCAACAGGCGGCTACTCGCCAGCGCCACGGCGGCGGCGGCGGTGTCGCAACACAGCAGGCGGTCACAACGTGGCGCCAGCTCGAAGCTCAGCTCGCCATTTGCGCAACCGGGCTCGAACACCGAGGCGTAGCGCGGCCGCGTGAGTATCGCCAGGGTCAGTGCGCGTTTGCGTCGCTCGTACCAGCGTTGGCGAAACGCCCAGGGGTCGTCGTTCTCGGCGAACAACTGGTCGAAGTAAGGCGTGGCCACACTCATACGAACACCACTTCAAAAGGCTGCAACAAGCGCTCCACCACATAGGGCGCGAGCACCGGCGCGAGGCCGACCTGCGGGTCGCCTTCCAACTGGCTGGCGAAGGCATGGATGGCGTGGCGCTTGCGGGCGATGGCTTCGCAGCTCAGCGGGATCTTGCGCGCGCGATGCCAGGGCACCAGGCTGTTTTCGGGGTTGCCCAGTGCCAGGTCCACACAGGCACCTCATACAGGGTTGCGCCCACGGCCTCGGATGCCTTGGCGCTGGCACGGCCAACGGCCTCATGGTCGCAATGGCCGTCTTCGCGCCAAGTGGTGAACACGACGTCGTTGGGTTTGAGGTAGCGCTGGATAAACGCAGCGAGTTCGTCCTCGCGGGCCGCGACCTTGCTGTCGCTAAAACCCGCGCGCAGCCATTTCAAGCTGTGGGCAGGCAGGCCCAGACGATGCAGGGCCTGTGCTGACTCCTGGGGGCGCACCACGCTCAAGCGCTCAACTGGCCAACGTTGCGAACCGGGATGACTGGCGCTGCCATCGGTGACTGAAATCAACTGGATCGGCCGGCCCAGCGCCGCCAAACCCTGCATCAGCCCGCCGCAACCCAGCACTTCGTCATCCGGATGCGGCGCAATGATCACCGCACGATGGCCTTCCGGCACCAACTGCTCGACGCTGATCTGTGGCAACTCGGCCATTTTCGGCGACGCCTGCCAGTGCTGCAGCGGCGTACCCTGTCCAACAATCGGATTGGCTTTCATAGCTGCCACCTGCCTGTGGGGGCGCCGGCGGCCAGTTCGCCAAGACCGGCCAAGTCGCGCTCGGCATGGCTTTGGCGCACATACACCGGCAGGTCCGCCATCAACTGGGCGAAGTGCGGGTCCTTGCAATAGGGGCCCGCACCGACCGCGCGACCAACGTGGCGAATCACTTGCTCAACCGTGTCTTCGATGCAGGCGCGCGTCTGTTGGGCCAACGCCCTGGCGTCAGCCTGCGGTTCGCGGTCGACGTGTTCGGCACTGGCGCGCAGCACGCAGGCGGCACTGTTCAATGCACTGTCGACGGCGCCTAGGTGGGCGAGGGCATGCGATTCCGGGCGTTTATTGCATTGTTCACGCAGGACTTCCGCCAGGCGTTGCACCGCGCCGTACCAGCAGGCCGCAATGCCAATCCCGCCTTGCCAGAAACCAGGACGGGCGAGGTAATCACCGGGGCCGCCCACGGCAAGCCCCCAGGCCCCATCAAACACGACTTCCACGCTGCCGGTGGCCGCCATGCCCACGGCATTCCAGCCCTCGTCAGTCACAGTGATGCCGGGTTGGTCCATGTGCACCGCCACCAACTGCTGGCGATCCTCTTCGTCCCAGGCCGTCAACAACCCGTGGCTGACCACCGCGGCGCCGGAGCACCAGGCCTTACGCCCTTGCACGATCAGGCGATGGCCCTCTTTGCGCACATGCACCTTGGCGGTGGGTGGTTCGGCCGCCCACATACCCCACGTACTGCCCAAGGGCGGCAAGGGGCTGTCGAGCTCGGCGATAATTGCCAGGGCATCGGTATGGCCTTCAAACAGCTTGCACAGGCGCAGGTCGTGACCTGCCACCTGCGCCAAGCGGCTGAACCGTTCCAACGTCTGGCCGCTGCCGGGCAACGGCAGTTGGTCCAGGCCTTCTTCCTGAAGCGCCTTCAGGGCGGCGCCCAGGGCTTGCGTGTTCGCATAGCCCCGGTTGCCTTGAAGGAATCCATGCAACGCCATCTCACACCTCGTCTTCGTGCTGCAGCTCAAACAGTAGCAGCGAGCGGCCGGTCACCGCGTATTCATGTTCAAAGTCGAAACGTTCCTGGCCACGCACCGCAGGCTCGTTGGTGTCGAGCATGCAGGTCCAGAACTCACCCTCG
The DNA here is from genome assembly GCF_054685145.1 of Pseudomonas sp. H1_A03. NCBI lineage: Bacteria > Pseudomonadati > Pseudomonadota > Gammaproteobacteria > Pseudomonadales > Pseudomonadaceae > Pseudomonas > Pseudomonas sp. H1_A03. Next base: position 4,574,404 of record NZ_CP162829.1, on the reverse strand, counting down.
GGCACTGGCGGCAGGCGGAAATTGACCATGTCGTGGTGGGCGTTCACCACCAGCAGCAAGGTCGCATCGGCGCCGGCACGGCGAATCCCGGTTTCCTGGGCGCGGCCATCCATCAACATGCCCAGGCAGCGACCGTGGCTGTCTTCCCACTGCTCGGTGCTCATCTCGGTGCCATCTGGCGATAGCCACGTCACGTCCTTCACGCCGATATCTTCGTTGTAATCGCCGACCAGGAAGCGCCCGCGACGCAGGATCGGGTAGGCCAAGCGTAGCTTGATCAGGCGTTTTACAAACTTGAGCAGCGCCTTTCCGTCGTCGTCCAAATCCCAGTTGACCCAGCCGATCTCGCTGTCCTGGCAGTAGGCATTATTGTTGCCGTGCTGAGTGCGGGCAAATTCGTCCCCGGCCACGAGCATCGGCGTGCCTTGTGACAACAGCAGCGTTGCGAAGAAGTTACGCATCTGGCGCAGGCGCAGTGCGTTGATCTCGGGATCTTCGGTCGGGCCTTCGACGCCATGGTTCCACGACAGGTTGTTGTTGCTGCCGTCCTGGTTGTTCTCGTCGTTGGCTTCGTTGTGTTTGTCGTTGTACGACACCAGGTCGTGCAAGGTGAAACCATCGTGCGCGGTGATGAAATTCACCGAGCTGTAAGGGCGACGGCCGCGATGATTGAACATCTCGCCCGACGCGGTCATGCGTGCGGCGAAATCCGCCAACTGGCCGTCATCACCTTTCCAGAACGCGCGCACGGTGTCGCGGAAGCGGTCATTCCATTCCACCCAGCCCGGCGGGAAATTGCCCACTTGGTAGCCACCAGGGCCGCAGTCCCAAGGCTCGGCGATCATTTTCAGCTGGCGCAGCACCGGGTCCTGGCGGCAGGCCACGAGGAAGCTGTGGCGCTCGTCGAAACCGTCGCGATAGCGCCCGAGGATGGTCGCCAGGTCGAAGCGGAAACCGTCGACGTGCATCTCTGTCGCCCAGTAACGCAGCGAGTCAGTGACCATCTGCAGCACGCACGGGTGGCTCAGGTCCAGGGTATTACCGGTGCCGGAATCGTTGATGTAGAAACGTTTGTCATCCGGCATCAGGCGGTAGTACGAGGCGTTGTCGATGCCACGCATGGACAGGGTCGGGCCGCGTTCGTTGCCTTCGGCGGTGTGGTTGTAGACCACATCGAGGATCACCTCGAGCTTCTGTTCATGCAGGTGCGCGACCATCTCCTTGAACTCGGCGATCTTGCCGCTGGCCAGGTAGCGCGGGTCCGGGGCGAAAAACGCGATGCTGTTGTAGCCCCAGTAGTTGGTCATGCCCTTTTCCAGCAGATGCTGGTCGTTGACAAATGCGTGTACCGGCAGCAATTCGACGGAGGAAATGCCTAACTGGCGGATGTGCTTGAGTACATCATCTTCCATAAGACCGGCGCAGGTGCCGCGCACGGATTCGCCCACGGAAGGGTGGCGCATGCTGATGCCGCGCAAGTGGGTTTCATAAATGATCGTACGGTCCCACGGCACACGCACCGGCTGGTCGTTGCCCCAGGTGTGTGCCGGGTCGATGACCTTGCACTTGGGCACGAAGGGCGCGCTGTCGCGTTCGTCGAAGCTGAGGTCGTCGTCGGGGTGGCCGATGGTGTAGCCGAACAGCGCCTCCGACCATTTGAGTTCGCCCACCAGCTGTTTGGCATAGGGGTCGATCAGCAATTTGTTGTGGTTGAAGCGGTGGCCGTTGGCCGGGTCGTATGCACCGTAGACACGGTAGCCGTAAATCAGCCCGGGGTGGGCGTCGGGCAGGTAACCGTGGAAGATTTCGTCGGTGTATTCCGGCAGTTCAATACGCTCAAGCTCCACCTCACCGGTGTCATCGAACAGGCACAGCTCAACCTTGGTAGCATTTGCCGAGAACAGTGCAAAGTTGACGCCCAGACCGTCCCAGGTCGCGCCAAGTGGGAAGGGCAAACCTTCACGAATCCGCGACGGTTCGCTGTCCGGCGTCGGTGAGGTTTTATCGGGTTTGCTCATTGTGTTGCTCCTGCAAGGGTCTTTTTTCAGGCCGAACGCGGCCCTGCTGACGAGATTTCAGCTGACAATTTGGAATAAGAAATCACCTCTTGCCGACGGCGCCGGCAAGAGGTGTGAGGTCAAGGCTTGGGCTTCTTCGGCGCCGGCGGCTTTTTAGCGGCCGCTGGTGCTGGCTTGCTGGCCGCTGGTGCTGGCGGCTTGGCTTTTGGCGACGGTTTAGGCGCGCTTGCCTTGGGCTTGGCCCCCGCCTTTGGCTTGCTTGGCGTCAACGCTTCGGCTTCCGCCAGCTTGCGCGCCATTTCCCAGTGCCGCGCATCTTCACCGTGGGGTTTGCCTTCGGACTCCCAGATCTGATGCGCCAGCTCGCGTATGCGTTTGTCTTCAGTACTCATCACAATGCTCCTCGCAGAAAATTTTCAGCTTTCTTGATCATCAGGATTGATAAAGACATTGACCGGGAAATCCCCCAGGGCAGTGCTAACCAACAGCTCCTTGTCTGGTGTGACTGCGCCTGTATGAAAAAGTCCCTTCCAGTTTTGGGTTGTCGCGGCGAACGGTAATTTCACCCGCGTATCGCCCCAAACCTGCGCATTGATCTGGGGATGCACACCGTTTTCAAGCAAGCGATGGGGCCAGCGTGGCACCACCACCAGCAGGCGTTTGCCCTGGTGTTCACGACAGAACGCGACCACGCGTTCAGCGTGCTTGCCAACCACGTCCAGCGGTGTGTAGGTGCCGCTGCGGAACAGCTCGGGATGGGCCTTGCGCACGGCCAGCACCTGAGCAATCAGCGCCTGTTTGATACGCCCGTCGCGCCAGTTGAACAGCAGTTCGCCAATGTCCGGTGGTGTATCCAATGCGTGTTGTCGTGCATTGAAATCCACCGGGCGGCGGTTGTCCGGGTCCACCAGGCTGAAGTCCCAGAACTCATCGCCCTGATACAGGTCCGGCACACCCGGCACAGTGATGCGAAGCAAGGATTGCGCCAGGCCATTCAACGCGCCGGCTGGGGCAATCGCCTGGGCGGCGTTACCGATAGCGGTGCGCAATGGGTGGCCTTCGTCGCTGAGCAACAGCCGCGACAGGAATGCCTCGACGCCTTGTTCATAGGCCTCGTTGGGCGCGCTCCAGCTGCTCTGCAACTTGGCTTCGCGCAGGGCTTTTTGTTGCCACTGCCACAGGCGCTGCTGGTAACCCTCGAAGTCGGCGGCCAGGTCCAGCGGCCAACTGCCCAGCAGTGCCTGGTAGAGGATCAATTCATCGCCGGCTGACGGCGTGTTTGCATCGGTACGCAACGGGGCGGCGAGGGTGCGCCAGTGCTCCACTTGCTCGACGTACCACGGCGCGCACTCGCTGATCACCGCCAGGCGCGCGCGCGTGTCTTCGCCGCGCTTGTGGTCGTGGGTGGCGGTGGCCAGCAGGTTGTCGGGGAAGCTCTGCAAGCGTTGCCCGTTGACCGCATGAAAATCGGCCAACGGCGCGCTGAACTGCTCAGTGCTGAAGCCCACGTCATTGCGCGATAGCAATACCGCCGAACGATAGAACGCCGTGTCTTCCACGGCCTTGGCGGCCGCGGGCGACGTCAGTTGCTGGAAGCGCACGCAGGCATGCTTGAGGATCTTGCGTTCACGGCCCACAGGCCGATTGCGCCATGGCTGGCCGCCCAGCCATTTCTCCAGGTGCTCGAGTACTGGCCAGTCGCCTTCACCCAGGGTCGTGCGAGCGCCCTCCATGGCTTGCTGGAATACCTTATCGTCGGCGGCGCTACGCCCACGGGCACTGATGTAGGTGCGGTACACCGGGAAGTGCACGATCAGTTCCTGCAAGGCACGGCGGATCGCACCCAGGGTCAGGTCGCGGGTCATCACATCGTCGCGGGCCACTTGCAGCAGCGCGCGCGCCACGCTTTCAAAGTCGCCGCCGAGTGAACCGTTGAGGATTTGCTGGCGCGCCAGTCGGGCTTCCTCAATGAAGGCCGAAGGCCGTTCGCTGTGGCGCGTCCACAAGTCGGCCAACGGCTCAAAGCCGTCCGGGTGATGTTGCAGCAGCGAGAGCTGGTTCATGAATTCGTAGCCGGTGGTGCCGTCCACTTGCCAGTCTTCACGCAGGGTTTCGCCATCTCCGAGGATTTTTTCCACAAAGATCGGCAGATGCCGCTCTGGCGACAGCGAATCGACGCGGCGGCGCAGCTTGCGGCAGTAACCGCGCGGGTCGGCCAGGCCGTCGATATGGTCGATGCGCAGGCCATCTACCAGGCCTTCGCTGATCAGTTCGAAGATTTTGCCGTGGGTGGCTTCGAACACCGCAGTGCGTTCTACGCGCAGGCCGCCGAGTTCGTTGACATCGAAGAAACGACGCCAGTTGATATCGTCCGCAGCGGTGCGCCAGCTGGCCAGGCGGTAGGCCTGTTGTTCGAGCAACTGATGCAGGCGGTTGAAGCCCTCGGGTTGGCGCCCGTCGAACTCGGCCAGCCGTTGTTCAATGGCCGGCAACACCTCGGTGGCACGTTCGGCCAAGGCCTGCTTCAGCCACTGCGCCTCATGGTAGGCGTCGTCTTGGTAGGCAAGGGCGGAAAAGCGCTCCGCCAAGGGCTTGAGCAGTTCACCGGTGCCCAGGATCGCTGCGTATTCCTTTGGGCAGATCGGGAAGCGGTGTTCGTAATGCTCGACGTAGAACGCGCCGTGGGGGGCGTCGAACTTCAAGGTCAGGGCGCCGGTCTGCAGGGCTTCGCCATAATCGCTGCCTAGGAATGGCATCAACAATTGGCCCTTGAGCAACGGGTCGGGCGAATGCCACTGAATATCGAAGAACTCGCTGTAGGGGCTCAGGCGACCCCACTCCAGCAGGTCCAGCCACCAAGGGTTATCCGCGCCGCCCACCGCCATGTGGTTGGAGACGATATCGAGGATCAGCCCCATATTGTGCTCACGCAGCGCCGCGACCAAGCGGCGCAAGGCCGCTTCGCCGCCCAGTTCCGGGTTGACGCTGGTGGGGTCGACCACGTCGTAGCCATGCATGGACCCGGCGCGGGCGCTGAGCAGTGGCGAGGCATACAGATGACTGATGCCCAATTGGGCGAAATACGGCACCAGGGGCACCGCATCATCGAGGGTAAAACCTTTATGGAATTGCAGGCGCTGGGTGGCGCGCAGGGGCAGTGCTTTCATCGGTCACGCTCATAGGCTTGGTTGCGCGCGACGGCCAATAGTTCGAGGCGGCGGGCGGCTCCGGCATTGTCGAGCAGGCTGGAGGCTTCACCCGGCAGGCGGCGGCGCCAGTTGGGGTGGGTGTCGGTGGTGCCGGGCAGGTTGGGCTGTTCTTCGACGCCCAGCGCGTCCTCCAGCGGCAGCAAAACCAGCGGCGCGCGGGTGTGGCCGAGGTAGCGCACGCTGGCGTCGATCATATGGTCGGTTTCATTGCGAATTTCTTCGACGAAATTCTGCGGGTCCTGGCTCAAGGCCTGGCGCAGTGCCTGGCGTTCGCGCAGGCGGTGTTCGCTCCATTGCTCCACAGTCGGCGCATCGATCAGGCCGAGCTGGATGTTCCAGTCGATATCACGGCTGTGCCACCAACCGTTGAGCGTAGGCAAGTCGTGGGTGCTGGTGGTGGCCAGCGCGTTGTCGGGCCAGTCGAGGATCGGCCTGAACTGGCCTTCGTGGTTTTGCTCGAACAGCAACACACGCATGCCCAGAATAGAGCGGGCGATGAGTTTTTCGCGCAGGCCATCCGGCACCGTGCCGAGGTCTTCACCGAGCACAATCGCCTGGTGGCGGTGGGATTCCAACGCCAGCAGGCGCAACAGGTCGTCCACCGGGTAATACAGGTAGGCGCCGTCCCTGGGCGAGGCGTCCATGGGGATCACCCACAGGCGTTGCAGGCCCATCACATGGTCGATACGCAAGCCGCCAGCGTGGGCGAAGTTGGCACGCAGCATTTCGATGAAGGCGCGAAAACCATGGCGCTTGAGGCCTTCAGGCGAGAACGCGGATATGCCCCAGCCCTGGCCGGCACGGTTGAGGATGTCGGGCGGCGCGCCGACGGTCAGGTTGGCGAGCAACTCATCCTGGCGGCTCCAGGCCTGGCTGCCGCCGCCGTCGGCGCCCACGGCCAGGTCGGCGATCAAACCGACGCCCATGCCGCTGCCTCGGGCGGCCTGCTGTGCGCGCTCAAGGCAACGGGCGATCAGCCATTGGCTGAAGGCGAAGTAGCCGATTTCATCGCGGTTTTCTTCGGCGAACTGCGCCAGGGCCGGACTCTGGGGCGTGCGCCAATCCTGCGGCCAGTGGCGCCAGTCAAGGTCTTCACCCTTCGCGGCACGTGCGGCTTGCACGGCTTCGAAGCGGCAGTGATTTTCCAGCGCCTCGCCACCGGCCTGGCGGAAACTCAGGAAATCGGCGTGTTGTGGGTGGTGGCCGTGACGGAAGTCTTCATACAGTGCACGCAATAGTCGCTGCTTGGCCTTGGCGGCCGTGGGCCAGTCGATCAGGGTGTGCTGCTCCAGATCGTGCAATTCATCTGTCAGGCCGATGGCCTCGATGGCGTTGCGCACTTCGCGTTCACCCAGGATGCAGCCAGGCGAAGCGTACAAACCGTTGAGGAACAAGCGACTCGATGGCGAGTAGGGGCTGTAGCGCCCGGTGTCGGCGCTGAACATCGCGTGCATCGGGCTGATCGCCAGAGCGTCGGCGCCGCGTTCGGCGGCCGAGCGGGCCAGGTGCTCCAGGGCCAGGGTGTCGCCAAAGCCGCCATCACCCAGGCGGCGCAAGGAATACAGTTGCGCGCTGACGCCCCAGGCGCGGGCGGGTTGTGTGTCGACGGCTTCGGCCACGCTGTAGCAATGGGTGGGGGCGACGGCCAGGGTGAACGTCTGGCCGGCGATCTGCACGTGGTGGTAGCCGAGGGCAATGATGCCCGGCAGCACTGCGTTGCCATCAAGCCGCAGTTCCAGGGTTTCGCCGTCTTCAAGGCTGACCCGGCACGCGGTGTCCGGTTCAAAGTAGCGCGCCAGGTCCAGCCCTTCGCCGCTGTCGATGGTCATCAAGGGTGGCAGGTGTTTGTCTTGTTGCACCTGCTCCAGTTCGTACAGGCTGGCGTCGATCTCGGCATCGCTGTCGGCCGGGTGGCCCAGGCCTTTGAGAACGGCGCGCAGGGCGTCGGCTTTCACTCGTTGCGGGCGACCGTTTGCGTCGATCCAATCGACGGCCAGGCCCGCTCGGCTGGCGAGGATTTCCAGGTTCGCTTCGCTCAAGGGTGCTCTCCAACAGGGGATAAGGTGACGCGTGCGCTGTACGGCGGCAAGTGTGTGCCGGCGTTGGCAGGCGTTTCGAACAGGACGGGGGCCGTCGCCGGATGATCCAGAGCCGTGGCGCTCAGGTTGAGGTCGATCTGCAGCCGGCTGCCGTTACCCAGGCGCCAACGGGCAGTGACGGCGCCCTCGGCCAACACCTCGGCGCCCAGTGCCACGCTGCCCGGTAAGTGCGGCACGATGTGACGCTGGCGCAGGCTCAGCAGTTGGCGGTAGAGATGGGCGTGTGAGTTATCGGTAAACGACGGTGCCGATTGTAGAAAGGTAGACGCGGCGTTGGGATCGGGAATGCGTTCACGTCGTTCCGGGTCCTTGAACGCGGCGAAGTCAGCAAACTCACTGCGCCGTCCTTCACGCACCGCTTCGGCCAACTCGCCGTGATGGTCGGTGAAGAACAGGAATGGCTCGCTGGCATTCACCTCGTCACCCATGAACATCAGCGGAATCATCGGCGACAGCAACAGCAGGGCGGTCGCGGCCTCCAACGCCTGGGGCGAGCAGAGTTGGTGCAAGCGTTCGCCCAGAGCGCGGTTGCCGATCTGGTCGTGGTTCTGCAAAAACGCTACAAACGCGGTCGGTGGCAGATGCCCACTGGGTTCACCGCGCTCATGGCCATGCCGAGTGGTGTGGCCCTGGTAGATAAAACCTTCGCTCAGGCAACGGGCCAATTTAGCCGTAGGGTCGTGGGCAAAGTCGCTGTAATAGGCATCCGTCTCGCCCGTCAGCAAGACGTGCATGACGTTGTGGAAGTCATCGTTCCATTGCGCGTCGAAATCGCGCTCGTACTCGAGAAGGCCGGCCTGATTCAGTTCGTTTTCCAGGGTCAGCCAGACGTGCCGACCCGTGTCCACTTGTTCGCGAACCCGGTGGGCCAACTCTTTGAGAAACTCCGGATTGTCGATGGCATGCACCGCGTCCAGGCGCAGCCCGTCGAAGCGGTATTCGAGCAGCCACATCAAGGCGTTATCCAGGAAGAAGTCGCGCACTTCACGGCGATCGAAGTCGATACCCGCGCCCCATGGGGTGTGCACGTCTTCCTGGAAGAAACCCTTGGCGTATTGCCCCAGGTAGTTGCCGTCGGGCCCGAAGTGGTTGTAGACCACGTCAAGGATCACCGCCAGGCCATGCTCGTGGGCGCTGTCGATCAGGTGCTTGAGCTGTTCGGGGGTGCCATAGGAAGCTTGGGGCGCGTAGGGCAGGACCCCGTCGTAGCCCCAGTTGCGTTCGCCGGGAAATTGCGCCAAAGGCATTAATTCAATCGCGGTGATACCCAGCTCAGCCAGGCGTGGCAGGTGTTTCTCGACGTCTGCGTAACCGCCCAGTGCACCGACATGCAGTTCGTAGATCACTGCTTCGTGCCAGGGGCGGCCTTGCCAATTGCTGTGTCGCCACTGATAGGCGAGCGGGTCGACTACCAGGCTCCACCCATGTACGTCCGAGGCTTGAGCCCTGGACGCCGGGTCGGGTACATCCATTTCTCCGTCAATGTTGTAGCGGTAGCGCGTGCCCGCAGGGCACTTGATTTCTGTTTCGAACCAGCCATCTGCCTGAGGCAGCATGGCGACGGACTTGCCATCTTCCAATTCAACGCTGACATAAAACGCGTCTGGCGCCCACAAGGCAAAACGCGTGTGTTGCGCGTCCAGCATGATTGCGCCGTGGGGCCAGGTTTCCAGAGTCCGTAACGGCATCTATAGAGACCTTCCTTCGATTATTTAGCGGATTTCCCCAGTGCCTTCGCCACCAGTTGTTCGTAGAGCTCGGCGTAGGGTTCCACCGCCTGGCTCCAGTTGAACGGCTGCGTCATCGCCCGGCTGCGCATGGCGTTGAGCAGGCCTGGGAAGGCAAACACCTTGAACGCGCGGTTCAAGGCTTCTTTGTAGCTGTCGACGGTGGATTCATTGAACAGGAATCCGGTCACGCCATTTTCGATGGTGTCGGCCAAGCCACCGGTGTTACGGGCGACGGGCAGCGAACCGAAGCGCTGGGCATACATTTGGCTGAGACCGCAGGGCTCGTAGCGCGACGGCATCAACAGGAAATCGCTGCCGGCGAACATGCGTCGGGCATCAGTCTCGTTAAAACCGATGCGCACGCCGATTTGGCCTGGGAAGCGCAGTGCCAGTTCACGCATGGCGTTCTCTTCTTCCGGCTCGCCGCGACCGATGATGGCGATCTGCCCACCTTGCTCGACGATAAAGCTGGCAACGGCTTCGGTGAGGTCGAGGCCTTTCTGGAACACCAGGCGCGACACAACGGCGAACAGCGGGCCGGTCGATTCATTCAAACCGAACAGGTTGCGCACTTGAGCGGCGTTGACCGCCTTGCCTTCCCAGTCGCCGATGTTGAAGTTGTGCGTCAGGTGCGGGTCAGTGGAGGTTTCCCAGCTGTCTTCGATCCCGTTGGGAATGCCGCTGAGCAGACCTTGCTGGGTCTTGCTGGCCAAAAAGCCATCAAGGCCGCAGCCGAATTCCGGGGTGGTGATTTCCCGGGCGTAGGTGGCGCTCACGGTGGTGATATGGCTGGAATACGCCATGCCGGCCTTGAGGAACGACATCTTGCCGTAGAACTCCATGCCTTCCTGTTGCAAGGCGTGAGGGGGAATCCCCAGCTCAGGCGTGGAGGCCAGGCTGATCACGCCCTGGTAGGCCAGGTTATGGATGGTGAACAGCGTCGGGGTGCGTGACCCACGCCAGTGCATATAGGCCGGCGCCAGGCCAGCGGGCCAGTCGTGGGCGTGCACCAGGTCCGGGCACCAGTGGATCTGCGCCAGGTTGGCGGCCATGTCAGCGGCGGCCAGGCCCAGGCGGGCGAAGCGAATATGGTTGTCCGGCCAGTCGCGGCCGTTGTTGGCGCCGTAGGGCGTGCCTTCCCGTTCGTAAAGCTCGGGGCAGATCAATACATAGATGACCAGGCCATCCTTGAGGTCCATGCGCCCGATCTTGCACGGCGGCAACGCGGCGTGGCCACCCAGCTCACCAATGATATGGATCGGATTATCGCTTTCCATCACCTGCGGGTAACCGGGGATCAGCACCCGCACATCGTGCAGATGGGCCATGGCTCGCGGCAGCGCCGCGAGACACATCGCCCAGGCCGCCGGTCTTGACCAAGTCGGCAAATTCGGAAGTGACGAACAGCACCTTTTTACGATTTGGATTGTGGCTCGGGACGGGCCGCACCGTGTTGAGGTCGACCAAAGAGGTCGACCCGCCAACTGGCTGACTAACACGCTCTCCCTGAATACTTGCAGCGGCACTGATCATAGTTATCTCCACGTGTTGGTCGGCTAATGGCCCGCTGCCATTAGCTCCGATGACCGCATCCTGCGGCCAGGCGCACAAGCGCATGACAAAACTGGCAAGGCGTATGCCAGTTGCACGGTTAGCTTAAAAAGATTGGATAGACGGCATCTGGTATGAACCGCTTGTGCGCGCCTTACCCTAAACCTGACCTATGGCAGAGTTGGAAAGTTTCGATTATTTTCGCGGGGTTTTTGTTTTGAAACGGACCCATCGGTCATCAGTCTAGGACAGATCCCAGAGCCTGTAGGGTTTATACGAGAATTTTGTAGGACAAAATACTTGTAACCATATGCTTTGCGCGAAGGGAGGGGTTTGTAGCGAGCAGGCTTGCCCCGCATGTAGTGAGCAGGCTTGCCCTGCGCTGGAGTGCGAAGCGCTCCCAATTTTGGCGGGCCCGGCTCAACAGTGTGACCGAGGTGGCTATTTGGGGCCGCTTCGCGCCCCAGCGCGGGGCAAGCCCGCTCACTACGAGAGGGTTGCCCTTGAATGGTGCGTTAGCCCAGCACGCGAATGGGCAGGCCGTTTGTCCAAGCGTGGATGTTTTCGATCATCTGAGAATAGAACTGCCGATAATTCTGCTGGCTTACATACCCCACGTGTGGCGTGGCCAGCACCTTTGGCAAACGGCGGAACGGGTGGTCCACCGGCAACGGTTCCTCGGCGTATACATCCAGCGCCGCCCCCGCCAGGCGTCCAGTTTCCAGCGCATGCACCAGCGCCTGCTCATCCACAATCGGTCCGCGTGCGGTATTGACCAAGTGGGCCGTGGGCTTCATCCAGCCCAGTGCCTCGGCATCCACCAGCCCACGACTGCGGTCGCTGAGCACCAGGTGCACGGTGAGGATGTCGGCTTGCTCAAACAGCTCTCTCTTGCTGACCCAAGTAACGCCGGACTGTGCAGCACGTTCAGGCGTAAGGTTTTCGCTCCAGGCAATCACGCGCATGCCAAACACCTGGGCGAACTGCGCGACTTTCTGGCCAATGCTGCCAAGCCCGAGAATGCCCAGGGTCTTGCCATACAGGTCGCCGCCGAGGCCAACCTGCCAGTCGCCAGCGCGCAACGAATTGGCTTCGGCCACCAAGTTACGGGTGGAGGCCATGATCAACGCCCAGGTCAGTTCCGGCGCCGCGTGTTTATAGCTGTCGGTGCCGCATACGGTGATGCCCTGGGCCTTGGCAGCAGGAATGTCGATCGCCGCGTTGCGCATGCCGCCGGTGACCAGCAATTTGAGCGCTGGCAGGCCTTGCAGCAGGGCTTTGTCGAAGGTGGAGCGTTCGCGCATCACGCAAATCACCTCGAAGCCCTTTAAACGCTCGATCATGGTGGCGGTATCTGCCGGGTAATCGTGCAGAAAGTGCACATCGCCCACGGCCTCCAGGACCGACCAATCCACCACGCCACTGGCCACATGCTGCCAATCATCAATGACTGCGATCTGTACCGACATTCACGAGCACCTCGAAAAAGGTTGGATTAAAGCGCGTTCAGCCCCTGCAACAGCGCTTTGTGAAACTGGGCCGGTTCCTCCATCTGCGGTGCATGCCCCAAGCCTGGGAATTCCACCAGGGTTGCATGGGGAATCAACTTGGCCACTTGCTTGCCCAGCACGGCATAGTTGCCGAGCTTCGCCTTGACCGCTGGCGGTGCGACGTCTTTGCCAAGGGCGGTGTTGTCGGACGTGCCGATCAGCAGCAGCGTGGGCATTTGCAGGTTTTTGAACTCGTAGTACACCGGCTGGGTGAAGATCATGTCGTAAATCAGCGCCGAGTTCCACGCGACCAGCGTATGCCCCGGGCCGTTGCTCAGGCCTGCGTACATGTCCACCCAGCGCTCGTACTCCGGCTTCCAGCGCCCGACGTAATAGGTGGCCAGTTGATATTTGCGAATGCCTTCGGCGCTGACTTTCAGCTCGCGCTCATACCATTGGTCGACGGTGAGGGCGGGCACGCCCAAGGCCTTCCAGTCTTCCAGGCCAATCGGATTGACTAGCCCGAGCTGTTCGGTTTGCGCGGGGTACATCAGTGCATAACGCGTGGCAAGCATGCCGCCGGTGGAGTGGCCAATGAGCGTGGCTTTTTGAATGCCGAGCTTCTCCAGCAACTGGTGGGTGTTGGTTGCCAGTTGCTGGAAGCTGTATTGATAGTGATCGGGCTTGCTGGAGCTACAGAAGCCGATCTGGTCCGGCGCGATCACCCGGTAACCGGCGTCGCTCAGGGCTTTGATCGAGCCTTCCCATGTGGCGCCGCAGAAGTTCTTGCCGTGCATCAGCACCACGCTGCGGCCGTTGGCCTGCCCTTTGGCGGGCACGTCCATATAGCCCATTTGCAAGGCCTTGCCCTGGGATTCAAATTCGAAATGCTGAAGCGGGTAGGGGTATTCGAAGCCTTGCAGCTCGGGGCCGTAGGTCGCGGCGAACGCTGGGGCGGTAGTGGCCGCGAGCAGGCCGGCGATGCAAAAAGCGCGGGTCAGGGGCATTGGCAGGGCTCCGAAAAAGGGTGCTCGGATGCTGTTGCGAGGGGATTAAGTGGGGATTAACACCCACTGCAAGGTAATTGCCGCGAGCACGCCATAACGTACGCTTTTGGCCAGGGTCACCAGCAGCAGGAATCGCCACAGAGGCTCACGCATTACCCCGGCGACCAACGTCAGCGGGTCGCCAATGATCGGCACCCAGCTGAGCAACAGGGTCCAATGCCCCCATCGCGCGTAATGTTTGCGGGCTTTGTCCAACTGCCTGTCGCTGACCGGAAACCAGCGCCGTTCCTTAAAGTGCTCAACCCAGCGGCCGAGCCACCAGTTCACCACTGAACCCAGCACGTTGCCCAACGTGGCAACCCCCAGCAACAGCCATAGGCTGTAATGCCCGCTGAGCAGCAGGCCAACCAGAACGGCTTCCGATTGCAGTGGCAGTAAGGTCGCGGCGCCAAACGCCGCGAAGAATAATCCCAGGTAGCCCGCGATCATTGCGCCGGGTATTCAGCCACCACGACATCTTTACCCTCACGGGTCAGGCCGATGACTTGATAAGCCTCGCTGCGGCCTTCCACTTCCATACCCGGCGAGCCCATGGGCATGCCCGGTGCAGCAATGCCCAGCAGGTCATCACGTTTGCGCAAGGCCAGCACCTGTTCAGCGGGCACGTGGCCTTCGACGAATTTGCCGTCGATCACCGCGGTATGGCACGAGCCCAGGCGCGGTGCCACGCCCAAGCGTTGTTTGACGGCGCTCATATCGGCTTCCACGTGGTCGTTGACCTTGAATCCGTTGCTTTCCAGATGGCTGATCCACTTTTTGCAGCAGCCGCAGTTGGCGTCACGGTGCACGTCGATGGGGATCAGGTCGGCGGCCTGGACGAGGGTGGTGGTGAACAGGGCAGAGAGCAGGGCCAGGCGTAATGTGCTTTTCATAGGGGAGGCTCGCGTGCAGGCGTTAGCAATTGGGATGGCGGCGATCATGACGACGTCATCGCAGGCAAGCCAGCGCCCAAAGGTCAGCAGGCAGGGTGGGAATGTTTCAAAATTATACGAAGGGTGGATTTTCCATCCGACGCTTGAGCTGGCCGAGGGCTACCGCCGAGAGTTCGATCATGCGTTCATGCAACGTGGTCAGTTGCAATTCGGTTTCATACGTCAATACACGCTTGAACAGCGTCCCGCCTTGGTGGGGCAGCAGGAAATAGTGGATGGAGCCATCGACGGCCACGGAGGTGAAGACCGTCTTGAATTCGCCGGGGCGCCGGGCGATCTGTACGCGGTAACTCATCGGCACACGCACACCCAGCAAGTCGATGAATTCAGTGAAACGTGCGCCGGCAGGAAGGGAACCGGTAGTGCCGGTGTCGGCGCTGAGGGATGTGGGGTGCCATTCGTGCCAGCGATCCGGTTGGGTCACATAGTCGTAAACGGCTTCGATGGGAGCCTGGATAAAGCGTTCCTGACTGATCCGCTCCAAGCGGACCGACTGCTCGGCTGAGCGCATGGCACACCTCCTGTGTGGCGTCTTCGAGCTGTCAGAATAGTCCCACTCCCGCGCTTTGGCACGGGAGTGTTTCAACCATTTATCACCGCACTTTGAAGCGACCCATCAAGGCAATCACTCGGCCATTCGCATCCAGCAGGCTCTGGGTATTGGTTTCAGTGGCGTGGCCGCTCTGTACCAGCTCTTCGACCATTTGTCGGATCTGCACCATGCTGCGGTTGATCTCCTCGGTCACTGCGCTTTGCTGCTCGGCGGCCGTGGCGATCTGGGTGCTGAGGTTGTTGATATGGCTCACGGAACCTGCCATTTCGTCCAGGCCGGTGTTCACCCGCGCCGTGGCATCCGCCGCCGACTGACAGCTGGCCTGGGTGTTTTCCATGGCCGCTACCGAGGAACTGACGCCCGCGGTCAGGCGGGTGAGCATTTCGTTGATCTGCGAGGTGCTGGCCTGGGTGCGGGCGGCGAGGGCGCGGACTTCATCGGCGACCACCGCAAAACCACGGCCCTGCTCCCCGGCACGCGCCGCTTCAATCGCGGCGTTGAGGGCGAGCAGGTTGGTCTGGCCGGCAATTGCACCGATCACGCCGAGGGTTTCGGTGATGCGTGCGGCGTCCTGGCGCATGTTTTCCACGCTGTGGGTGGCGCTGGAGACTTCGCCGATCAAGGCGCTGACGCTGTTGGAGGCCTCACCCACCACCACGCGGGAACGGTCGGCGTGCTCATTGGCGCGCTGGGTGAACGCAGCGGTTTCGGCGGCGTTTTGCGCGACGGTGTCGGCGGTGGAGCTCATTTCGGTGATGGCGGTTACCGTCTGGTCGGTTTCCGAGGCGTGCCGCACCAGAATCTGATTGGTGTGCGCCGAGGTCCGCTGCAGTTGCTCAAGGCTCGACGACATGGCACCGGTGGCTTGGGTGACCTCGCCGATCATGTTCTGCAGGTAGACGATAAAGCGGTTCACCGAGTGACCAATGGCACCCAGTTCGTCTTCGGCGCGGATGGTGATGCGTCGTGTCAAGTCGGCATCGCCGGCGGACAGCGCGTCGATATTGGTTTTCAGCGACTTCATGCGCTGCACCAGTTGGCGGATCGCATACACCGCGAGCAGCACCAGCAGCAATACCATGGGGATTTGCAGCAGGGCCAGGGTGCCGAGCACGTCGTCGCGCTGGGCGGTAATCAGCGAAGTAGGCAGGGCGGTGGCAAGGAACCACGGCGTGCCGGCGATCGGGCGCATATAAAAGGTGCTGGCCACGCCCTGGTTGTCGAACTCGCTGCGTTGCAACGCCTGGTCGCGATGGGCCAGGGCCTTGCTGACCTGGGCGGCAAACGCCGAGGAGCCGCTGAGTTCGCTGATGTTTTTCAACACCACCGGGCTGCTGATGCGCGTGCTGTTGCTGATGATCTTGCCGTCGCCTTCGACGATCAGCATTTGCCCGCCGATGTCTTTTTCTTTGCTGGCCACCAAGTCATTGAAGAAACCCAGGGTCACGTCGATGGTGGCGACGCCATAAGGCACGCCGTCGCGCTGGATCGCCATGGCGCAGTTGGTGCGCGGCTCCTGGCTGGCGTCGTCCTTGTAGGCGGCGGCCCAGGCGCATTGGCCGCGCGGCGAGGCCAGGCCACCTTTGTACCAGCTCTGGTCGTAGTAGTTGGGCGCTGGGTCGCTGTTCCAGAACGTATTCACGGCCAGCTTGCCCGAGGCATCACGGTGCCAGAACGTGCTGTGCTTGTTGCGTCCAGGCGTGCGTTGATTGGGCAGCGGCCAGATCCCGCCGCCGAAGACTTTCAGCTCGCCATATTGGTCGACCAGGCCTGGGAGGACTTTGTCGATGGCATCGCTGTCGAGCAAAGGGATGGTCTGGGTGATGCTGCGTTGCTGGGACTGAACCTTGTTCAGCTCGCCCTGGATTTGCTCGGCGACCTCAGCGATGCGGTTGAGCACCACCTGTTCTTCGGTATGACGCAGCGTAGGCGCGACCAACTGGCCGATTCCCACCACGGTCAATACAAATAACACCAGGACGAACAGCACCAGGAACAGGGTATAGCGGGCTTGGATGGAGCGCAGTGGGGGCATGGGGTCGTCCTTACGAAGCGTTTATTGTCGACGCGGCTTTGTTAGAGCTTCGTAGGGCTATCGGCTTGGATAGGAGGAGCTTTAGGTACCATCGTGCAAGAAAAAGAGCGCCTTGTGAGGGCGCTCCTTTGATCAGATATCCAGCATGGCCATTACCGCCTCGGGGTAGCGCGAGCCGGCGGGTGCCTCGGCGGGGAAGATCGCTTCCAGGGCCGCCAATTCTGCCTGGCTGAGGTTGATTGAAACGGCCGCCGCATTTTCTTCCAGGTACTTGCGCTGCTTGGTGCCGGGAATCGGAATGATGTAATCGCCCTGCGCCAACACCCAGGCCAGCGCAAGTTGCCCGGCGCTGACACCTTTATCGGCTGCCAGCGCCTGCACTTGCTGCACCAGTTGCAGGTTTTTGCCGAAGTTTTCGCCTTGGAAACGCGGGTTGAAGCGACGGTAATCATCGGTGCCGAAATCATCCGGGCTTTTCAGCGCGCCCGTCAGGAAGCCACGGCCGAGCGGGCTGTAGGGGACAAATGCAATACCCAGACGCTGGCAGGTGGCGAGGCAACCGTTATGTTCCTGGTCGCGGCTCCACAACGAGTACTCGCTTTGCAGGGCACTGATCGGATGCACGTTATGAGCGCGTTCCAGGGTGGCGGCGGAGGCTTCGCTCAGGCCCAAGTAACGCACCTTGCCTTGTTGCACGAGCTCGGCCATCGCGCCGATGGTTTCTTCGATGGCGACATCCGGGTCGATACGGTGCTGGTAGTACAGGTCCAGGGTTTCTACACCCAGGCGCCGCAGGGTGCCGTTGATGGCTTCGCGGATGTACTCGGGGCGGCCATTGACGCCGCGCGACGTGGGGTTGGCCGGGTCGCGCAGGATGCCGAACTTGCTGGCCAGGAACACCTGCTCGCGTTTGCCGGCGATGGCTTGGCCGATCAGTTGTTCATTGGTGTGCGGGCCATAGATGTCAGCAGTGTCCAGGAAATTGATGCCCAGCTCCAACGCGCGGTGCAGGGTGGCGGTGGCTTCCCGGGTGTCGTTGCCAGGCGTGTAGAAATCGCTCATGCCCATACAGCCGAGGCCGATGGCGGAGACGAGTGGGCCGTTTGTACCGAGTGGACGGGTGTGCATGGGGTCAGCTCCTTAATGGGGAAGGGCTCCATTGTCACGCTCGACAAAATCGGGATAAACCGGCTAAAACTGCTATCACTGTTCGTATTATCTAAATAATCCACTGGGGAGCCGTCACTTGGACCGTTTCAACGCAATGCGTGTGTTCACACGGATCGTCGAGCTGCGCGGCTTTGCCAAGGCGGCCGACAGCCTGCAATTGCCACGCGCTTCGGTGACCATCCTGATCAAGCAATTGGAAGCACACCTGGGCGTGCAACTGTTGCAACGCACCACGCGGCAAGTCAGCCCTACGTTGGATGGCGCCGCGTACTACCAGCGCTGCGTACAACTGCTGACAGACCTGGAAGAAACCGAAGCGGTGTTTTCCACCCAGCGCCAGAACCCGCGCGGCACCCTGAGCGTGGATATGCCGTCGGGCATTGGCCGCTTGATCGTGATCCCCGCATTGCCGTCATTCACTGCGCGCTACCCGCAGATTGAACTGGAGATAGGCCTTAACGACCGCCCCGTGGACCTGATCCGCGAGGGCGTCGATTGCGTGCTGCGCGGCGGCCTGGCCCTGGACGAATCGCTGGTGGCGCGGCCTTTGGCGATGATGGATCAACTCACCCTGGCAAGTCCGGAGTACCTGGCGCGCAGGGGGGTTCCCACCTCATTCGAAGACCTGGTCGATCACCAGATGGTCGAGTACGTCTCCAGTGCCAGCGGCAAACGGTTCGGCCTGGAATTTGAGGTGGGCGGCGAATTGCAGACGGTCAACCTGCCAAAAGGCTTGGCGGTGAACAGTTCTGACGGCTACTTCGCTGCCTGCGAAGCCGGGTTCGGCTTGATCCAGGCGCCGCATTATCATGCGATGCGCCAGTTGGCCGAGGGCACGTTGCTGGAAGTATTGCCGCAGTTGGCTGTGCCGAAGATGGCCCTGACCGCGTTGTACCCACCACACCGCCAACTGTCCCAGCGCGTGCGGGTGTTTGTCGATTGGCTGGTTGAGCGCTGCGCGCAATCGGGCACCGGTTTGCAGCGCTAGGCATCGCCTGTAACATGTGCGCCTGTCGGACCCGCTCGCCATTATGTGCCTGGCAGATTCGGCTATTCACCGTAGCTACACTCTTCAGGTTCAGGAACCCGTCATGACACAAAAGCAACGTTTGAAATATTCGATTCTGATTGCCCTGGCCGTACTGGCGACGATGTTTGGCCTGTCCTACTTGCAGAACACTGGGGTTATCAGTGAGAAAACATTCCAGACCATCGCCATTGCCGTCGCAGTGGTCGTGGTGGTGATCAACGGTGTCATGCGCCGCAAGGTCAAGCTCTAAGCGCTAGGTCGTGCCTCAGGTGCGACCTTCGATCACCTTGGCAGCCTCTTCGTGGAGGCTGTAGCTTTTATCTGCATTGAGGGTGATCACGCCCTCGCTGCACAGGCGCTTGAGCACCTCGCGCACGCTGAGAAATGACAGCGGAATGCCCAGTTCCAGCAAATGGCTGTGCACACCGCGCACGCCGAGGCTGCGTCGGTTGTCGGCGGCGGTGAGCAGGGCGTCAATGACCTTCAGCCGGATCAGGCTGGTGCGCAACCCAAAACACTTGAGCAGGTGGCGAATACGCTGGTTGCCTTGCTGTTCCGGCGTTTTGCCGAACACTTGTGTACCGCTGCCAAAAGTGGTCTCGGCAGCCGGTGAATGTCCATCCGTGGGCACTTGCGAGTTGTACATGCAAAAACTCCTTATCAGAGCCTGATCAGGAAAAAAATGAGCGCTCTTGATTAATAAGACGAACGAGCGAGCGAAATCATGAAGTGCCGGATGTAGAAAATTCGTCGGTATCGGTTTTGTCACATTCGCACCGCCGTCAATAAACCTCGCCCCTTGCTAAATTATTCCCAGTGGTTTGCGTTCTTACGGTGGGGTTATTACCCCGCGTGAGGCGATTAAATCTGACTGTGGAGTCTGCGTGATTATTTCCAATGGGTTGTCCAGGGTATGTGTGGCCGGGGTGTTGCTGGGGTTGAGCCTGGCTGCGCTGGCGCGGGAGCAGGTGACGCAAGCGTCGGCGGATATCCGTCGTACCAGCTATGGCGTGCCGCACATACGCGCCAATGACGAGCGTGGCCTGGGCTTCGGCATTGGCTACGCCTACGCCCAGGACAACCTGTGCCTGCTGGCCAATGAAGTGGTCACGGTGAATGGCCAGCGCGCCAGTTTCTTTGGCCCCGAGCAGACGACCCTGGAAGAGCGCAACAACCTGGCCAGCGATGTGTTCTTTACCTGGCTGAATACGCCGGACGCCGTCGCCGCGTTCTGGAAAGCGCAGAGCCCACAGATCCAGCAGCGTATTGAAGGTTATGTGGCCGGCTACAACCGCTACCTGAAAGAGCAGGGCGCGCCGGCGCAGTGCCAGGCGGCGTGGGTACGGCCACTGGTGGCTGAAGACTTGGTCAAACTGACCCGTAGGCTATTGGTGGAAGGTGGTGTAGGCCAATTCGCCGAAGCCCTGGTCGGTGCTACACCTCCACAAGCAACGGCCAGTGCGCCGACCCGCGCCAAGGCGTTTGAACTGGCCGCCGTCAATCAACAGCGCTTCGCCTTCGATCGCGGCAGTAACGCGGTGGCGGTGGGGCGTGATCGCTCATTCAATAGGCGCGGCATGCTGCTGGCCAACCCGCACTTCCCGTGGGTGGGCGGCATGCGTTTTTATGAGATGCACCTGACCATCCCCGGCCAGCTGGATGTGATGGGCGCCGCGCTGCCGGGCTTGCCGGTGATCAATATCGGCTTCAATCAGCATGTGGCGTGGACCCATACGGTGGATACGTCCAAGCACTTCACCCTGTACCGCCTGACCCTGGACCCCAAGGATTCCACGCGCTACATGCTCGATGGCAAATCTGTTGCCCTGGATAAAACCACGGTGAACGTGCAGGTCAAACAAGCTGATGGCAGCCTCAAGAACCAGTCGCACACGGTCTATAGCTCGCAGTTCGGCCCAGTGGTGCAGTGGCCGGGCAAGCTCGATTGGGATAGGCAGTACGCGTTCAGTCTGCGCGACGCCAACCTGGGCAACGACCGCGTGCTGCAACAGTGGTATGCGATGAACCGCGCCAGCAGCCTTAATGAACTGAAAACCTCAGTG
This sequence comes from Pseudomonas sp. H1_A03, assembly GCF_054685145.1. Classification (NCBI taxonomy): domain Bacteria; kingdom Pseudomonadati; phylum Pseudomonadota; class Gammaproteobacteria; order Pseudomonadales; family Pseudomonadaceae; genus Pseudomonas; species Pseudomonas sp. H1_A03. The sequence continues at coordinate 4,553,457 of NZ_CP162829.1, read as the reverse complement.
CGCACCCTGCAAGGTATCCCGTGGGTCAACACGGTGGCCGCCGATGACCAGGGCCAGAGCCTGTACATGAACCAGTCAGTGGTGCCCAACGTCAGCGCGGCCAAACTGGCGCAATGCAGTGACCCTCACGCCGCCCTGCAACTGATCATGCTCGACGGCGCCCGCAGCGCCTGCGCCTGGGACATCGACCCACGCGCGGCCCAGGCCGGCATCTTCCCGGCTGAACAGCTGCCGCAACTCGAGCGCAGCGACTACGTGCAGCATTCCAACGACTCGGCGTGGCTGGTCAACCCCAAGGCGCCACTCACCGGGTTCTCCCCGGTGATCAGCCAGGACCACATCGGCCTCGGCCCGCGCGCGCGCTTCGCGCTACAACGCCTGCAGTCCCTGAATAAACCGATCACTGTCACCGACCTGCAAAACATGGTGATGGACAACGAAGTGTACCTGGCGGGCCAAGTCATGCCCGACCTGCTCGCGTTCTGCGCCAAATACCTCGGCGCCGACGCCGCCGCGCTGCAACCGCTGTGCACCAGCCTGAAAAACTGGGACCAGCGCGCGAACCTCGACAGCGGCGTTGGCCTGGTGCACTTCATCAACCTGGTGCAACAGCTGCAGGAAATCCCCGACGCCTGGCGCGTCGCCTTCGACCCGGCCCAGCCTCTCACCACCCCACGTGGCCTGGCCATCGACCGCGCCCCCGTCGCCAAAGCCCTGCGCGAAGCGATGCTGACGTCCACCGCCGAGGTCGCCAAACTCGGCCTGAGCGCCAACAGCACATGGGGCGACATCCAAGTCTCCGGCCAAACCCCGGTCCATGGCGGCCCGCAAGAACTGGGGGTCTACAACGCCATGCAAACCGTACCCCGCGCCGACGGCAAACGCGAAGTCGTCAGCGGCACCAGCTACCTGCAAATCGTCACCTTCGACGACCAGGGGCCGCATGTCAGGGGCGTACTTGCGTTCTCCGAGTCCAGCAACCCAGCCTCCAAACACAGCAAGGACCAGACCCAAGCGTTCTCCCAGAAAAAACTCAGCCCGCTGCCCTTCACCGAAGCCCAAATCAAGGCCGACCCGCAGTACCAACAACTGCACATCAAGGAGTAGGGCAGGCACGCAACTCCTTGATGGCAATACGAAATATTTTTGAAATCAAGGGGTTGCACGCATTGGCAAATACGTACATAATGGCGCCCATCGAACGCAATGAGGCATTAAAAACCTCAATGTATTCAATGAGTTAGAGTAGAGGCAGGGTTCTTCAGCCCACTCAAGTTTTTATGCGGTGAGTGTTAGTCGTTGAGACACTGATCGTTTGAGGCCGAGTAGCAAAATGGTTATGCAGCGGATTGCAAATCCGCCTACGCCGGTTCGATTCCGACCTCGGCCTCCACTCTTAGAAACCCCGTAGATTAACGTCTACGGGGTTTTTTATTGCCTGCGATTTTGTCATCGCTTCCGCAATTTTTCGGATCACTTCCGCAACACTGCCATTTTTCGGGAAATTCAAGACGCTGTTATCGGTATGCCTTTCCTCGATTGGACGTGGGATTGTGCTCAAGACTAAGGAGCCTAAGCGTCCACTAAAGGCCAGAAGCGATCATCCGGCAATGCCTACTACATGCAATCGGCCATCGATTCCGGCAATCTCGGCGGTGTCGAATCCACCTAGGGGCCCAGGTGCGAACCGATGCCGCTAGGCAGGGAAACAGCACAGCTTCCCGATAGGTTAACTCGGCCGCGCAGAGTGCAAGGTGTCGCACCGGAGCACACGGCCGCCGCGCATCGCGTGCCATACGTTCTCCATCGTCTTGGCGCCGTTTTGGTACCGGCAATATCTACATGGCCATACAACCGGGGCGATAGGTCTATGGCATGCATTGTCGTTTAGCCATGACCTCGGCTTTCCGGAGAAGCCTGTTGTAGTAGGAATTTTCCTATCCAGTTCCCTATATCCCTACCACCTAGTAGGGATCTTCTGATGGTAGCGGCAGTGTCATTAGGCCATCCTTTCAATCCAGTCGTCGAGCTGCAGATTCATCGGTGATGACTGTCCGTATTAAGACGGGCAACGCCAACCCCAGCTTGGATGCAGCCAAGTGCTTGCTGGCGGTTACCTCTATTTCTGGCGCCTGCCAGAAACCGGATGTCACTGACCGTTCATCGGGATTAAATAATGTCATTACGACATCTCGCCCATATAGTTGTACAAGACTTGTACAAGATTCAGTACTTGTACAAGTTTCGGCTAGCCAGGAAATAACACCGCTACCCGTTGCTGTTGAACAAAAGAATACCTGCGCAGGATGCGGACCAAGGGCGAATAGATGCCCTTGCAGGTGCCTCTAATTGCTCCTCCCATGACGCAGGTACATCATATGCCATCGCACACTCCCCGGCTCTCGACACGGACCAGTCTCTATGCCGGCTATGCCAGCCTGCTCGCGTTTATGTTGCTGATCGCCGCTATCTCGCTTTACGCCCTGGCTAACAGCAATAAGGACTTTTTCCTCTACGTTAATGGCGTTGATGCACGCACCCGCCTAGCCAACACACTGAACGACGCCGCCGCCCAGCGCGCGATTGCCCTGCGTAACATCGCCTTGAACAGCAATGTCACCGCGAGAGAACAGCAGCGGGGCGCTATTGCCGTCAACGAACAAATGGTGGCCAGCAGCCTCGTCGCGCTACGCCAGGCAATTGATAACCATGATGATGTGTCGCCCAAAGAGCGTGAACTGCTTTCAACCTTCGAGCAGGTCGAGAGCCGCTACAAACCGGTAGCGCACAGCATTGCCGAACACCTGTTCAAGGGTGAAAACGATGAGGCTCTGCGCATGGTCAGCGAGCAGTGCACACCATTACTGGCCGAGCTGACACAGGCAATTGGCGAATACCTGCGCTACACCAACCAGAGGGCAGACCTGCAGGTCAGCGAAAATGACGAACGCTATCTGTCACAACGCAACCTTCTACTGGCCATTACTGCGCTGGCCGTCTTACTAGCAGCGGTACTGGGTTACGTCATCAGCCGCAACCTGCTGCGCGCGCTGGGTGCCGAACCGAGTGAACTCAACCAGCTCGCCCAACGGGTTGCCAACGGCGATTTGCGCGCTAGCGAGCGCACGATTGAGCCACCACAAGCCAGCATAATGGCCGCCCTGCTGAGCATGCAGGAGAACCTGCGGGACATGACCAAAGGCATAAACCTGTCCTCACAGACCGTGGCCGAATCCAGCCAGGAGCTTAGCCAATCGAGCCTGAGAAACGCCGAAAGCGTGGCCATGGCACAGTGCGAGGTCGAGCAGATCGTCACCGCCGTTCACCAAATGGCCGCCACCGTGCAGGATGTCGCGCGCAACGCCGAATCCGCCGCCAGTGCCGCCAGCGAGGCCGATAGCGCGGCCCTGTACAGCCAGCAGAAGGCCAAAGATGCCGTCAACATGATCGACGAACTGGCCGAGACAATCGAACAGTCCAACATGGCCATGGGCCGGCTGAAGAATGAAACCGGCAATATCGGTGGCGTGCTTGAAGTGATCAAGTCGGTCGCCGACCAGACCAACCTGCTGGCCCTCAATGCAGCCATCGAAGCTGCCCGTGCTGGCGAGGCCGGACGCGGCTTCGCGGTGGTAGCCGACGAGGTGCGCAGCCTGGCACAGCGTACCCAGAAGGCCACCTCAGAGATTGAGGGGCTGATTGCCAGTCTGCAGAAAATTGCCGACGAGACCTCGCAGCATATGCAACGCTGCAAGCGCTCCAGTGCGCAGTCGGTGGCCGGCGTTTCCGAGGCCGGTGACGCGGTAAGCACGATCGTAACCATGATCGAGCGGATCAATGGAATGAACCACCAAATCGCCGCTGCCGCAGAGCAGCAGAGTACCGTTGCCGAGCAGATCAGCCGGGGCATCGTGACCGTCAGCGAAAGCGCCGAGCAATCCGCTGCAGCCTTCCGCAGTGCTCAGAAGGAAAGCGAAGGACTGGCACGCACCAGCGTGACATTGCGAGAGAACATCTCGCGCTTTCAGCTCTAGGGTCTGTTGCCGTTTCATCGCGAGTCGCGTTGCTGCGAGAAGTGGCCCCCGGTTAGGCGCAGGACACAGGTAACGGTCCGAGTCCTGCAATAACATCGGGGGGCATTTTCCTCGCAGCGTTATGGGCTGAACCCAACTTCGCAATACCTGTAATTTTTGAACGTCTGCTTTTGGCCGTTTTCTACCTATCGTAAATTTCGTAGCACCGAATCATTTCGTAGGCTTAACAATTTCACCGACTCGCCGATAGACCTTCTTGGTCATTTCTTCTGTGGAGTGAGCTAGTAGGCGGCTCGCGTGAGTCAACGTTATCTCGCTAGCAGCGTTAGGCCGGATATCCTTGAATTGGAATTGCCGAATGCTAGCAGCCAGCGCGGGGTCACCCTCAGCCGCGGCTTTGATCGCCGCCTTCTCCCGTGCGTCGTCCCACCGGTTGCGCAACATCTGCTGTCTCATTCGAGTCCAGACGTATTGGTGATCAAGGTCGATATCCGAATACCTTTGATGACTTTGAAGGGGGAGGGTTTTCTGACAGGTAGCGATTTAGAAACGCTATGCTTCGGTTTTCAAGGAAGTGAGGAACATGGATGTCCAGCTCGTTTCACGCCTTCGGGTTTATCTTTCTTGCTAGTGGTGCAAGTCTTCTTCACCTATGGCTTATCTGCAGGGTGATGGTTAGCAGCCTCGGCGGATTTAAGAGAGCCTTGTTACTGGTGGCACTGTTACTTGCTCCGATATCTGCTCTTACAGCCGGGCACGGTTGGTGTGGAAAGCTCATCTTTCCAGAGGACATTGAGATCAGTTCAGACTAGGGTTTGCACGGGCGCAGGTCGGCGGGCATCGCGGACGTCGGCGAAGTTTAGGCTGGGCAGCCGGTCGTGAGTCACTCAGGTAAATCCGTTTCGCGGGAGTCCGGGGCATTTCCGGGCGGTGGGCGGATTGAGTTGAACTGCTGCTTCCTCCAGGTGCCGAAATAGCACCATCCAGAGGACATAGCAATGACTGAAGAAAAGAAGAAAGAACCTGAGCAACAAACTCCAGCGCACTCCACTGAGGAAGAACGGGAGCGCCTGAAGGACTTCAACAAAAACGGCATTCCGCCTGGCACTTGCTGAGTATTACGCGATCCGTGCCGGAAGCTCATCGGTGCGCCGGTGGAGCGGCACGACTGTCAGCGCTTAGGTCTACGCTGAAGACCGGGCGTAGGACAACCCTTATGGCGCTTCAGCTTCCACCTGTTTTGGCTGAGCTCGTACGTATGTGCCAAGCATCCAAAGGACACAGGTAATCAGGGCTGTAACCAAACCTACAGCCAGGCTGCCTATTGCCACGCCGATGTCATAGGCCGTCATGAGCCCCGTAAAAAATACCAGTACGGCACTTAAGCTTATTTTAGCCGTCACGATTCCAGATAAAATTGACGCGGCGAAAATCGGTATCGAGAGTGCAATGCGTATCCATTTACTTGCTTTGTTCACCGAGAACCTCCTTGTTGGGCTGAGTCGTTCGCTGCATGCTAAAGCCTACCCGCGACACATCCAATTTTGCAGCTTTTCCTGAATATGGTTTCACCAAAACCGCCCATGAGGCGGTTTTTTATTGCCTGTGATCGGGGGGCGCAATGTGCTCCTTTACGGAACAAGGCTATCGTCGAAGTCTTCCCGTTCGATGGTTGTGTAGGCCTGCTCGCGAATGCCGCCTTCGGAATAGGTGCAGAGTCGACTTGTTGCTTTCTTTCCCGGTAGACGCACGACGATGCCCTCGCTGAATTCGGGGTCGTTGGGTTCTCCTGGGGTAAAGTTTGTGCGCACCGTACGGTCGAAAACGGCGTAGGTTACGCCATGATTGGTGAAGCGCAGGTGTGCCTCGGCGCCACCTGAGTAGCCCGTAGAGCTGAGCCAGAAATGACCATTCGGTGGACTCAGCTTCTCGGGGTAGCTCAATTCAATTTTGCCGGGCGTACCAAATCGGTACTGCACATAGCCTGTTGTCGCTGAGAAGCCGGGCGATGCACACACCGAGATCATCTTCGGGCCGGAATCGCATCCGAATAATAGCGTTTCTTCCGTCGAACATAGAAAACGCTGCTCCGACGTCCCCGCGAGCGCGTCGAGCGCTATGGCACCCATCGTCAGGAAGCAAAGGCCTTTTAGCATCGTGACTTTAATTCCCATGAGGGTGTCCGTTTTATTCGATGGAAATTTATCAGCATTTGTTCTGTGCTGTCGCAAACGCAGGATTTGGGCGTACGCCTTCATGAGCCAACAGAGCTATTCACCCGGCGCCCGCCATCCCAAGGAAGTGTGTCGCAGTCAACAGGCCTGTGTAAACGTAATATCCCCACGCCTACACAGCCGCCGTAAATCATGCAATCAAGGCGATTCGCTCATTGTTTCACGAATAAAGTCAGCGATCTTCGGGTTGGACAAGCGTGCAATCAAGACGCCTTGACTGACGACGCCCAGTTGCACAAACCCTCTTTTGGGATGTTTGACGAATACAGGGCCACCGGAGTCGCCGCTGTCCGGTATCAAGCCGTCAGCCCCCACACAGAAGGTGTTTTGCAGGTTCACGTTTGGCGCGAGTGATGTGCACAGTGCGTCCGTCATTCTGGGCAAGCGTGCGCGCTGCAGATGGTCCGGATATACGTCGGGGGCTGGGCTGCGCGCCGTGTTTCCCCAGCCGAGGACGGTGGGGCGCTTGATGCGATCCTCAAGCCCTGCTTCGCGTGTCACCGGCGTGATGGACGGGATGTCGGTGATGTCGTGATCAAGTTTGAGCAGCGCGACATCAAGGGTCAGCGAGCGCAGGAATTCAGGGTGAACAGCGATTTGTTGTACGCCGACGGTATGGCCCTGCCGTGTATTGCTCAACAGGGTGCGCCCGAGGATCACCTCGACGTCACCCGGTTGCGTGTTAACCAGGCAATGGGCCGCGGTCAGTACCCATCGAGGTGCGACCAAGGCCGCGCCACAACCGTGACGCTCCAGCGACGTCGTGCCTGACGCTTTGAATTGGAGCGAAGCCATAAACGGGTAGCGCCCATCCTGCGCATCCGCGCCGCCCACGATGGCGAAAGCGGCTATTGGAACTGTCAGCAGGGCGACGACACAGGCTTTTCGCAGGAAGCGGGTTATCGGTTGTAATGCGGAGTAACAGCTACTGTCGAGCATGGCGACCTCTTCAAGGGCTATTGGGAAGAGGTCAAGTAGTCCACGGGCGATGACACCTGCAAAATGAGAAGAGGGCTAAAAAGTTGAGCGATGTTTCTGTGGTTGGATAGCGAAACGTGGACAGAGTCCCCGCACTGCTTATGATCACAGCTGAATCGGGCGATCGTCAGTCCTGACGATCCTCTTGTCTTTGGCCTCATTCGCATAGGCGCCAATTTTTTCCTGTTGCGCCGCCAGCAGCGTGCATATTTTCATCAGCGTCATGGCCTCATCCGGCGTCCTGCCGCTGGCCGCGATAGCGGTCAATTCGACCACCGACCAGCCAATAACCGCCGCCGCATCTTCCAGGTCGTAAAACAATTCCTGCTGGGCAGTCCTGGGCCCATCGAGCCCTTGTATCAGGTCGTCCATTCAGCCCTCCAACCGCTTCAGTTCAAAACCCAAGGCGTTCATCCCGATTTCGGTCAAGTCCGTGTGCTCGACGAGGTAGTGCGTCTTCCACGCCAAGCGTGTGTAAATGCGTCACTTGCCCCCAGTCACATCCAGAAACGTCCCAGTAATAAACGACGCCTCTGCACCGGCCAACCACAGCACGGCCCGCGCCACCTCTTCGGGTTCTCCTCCGCGGCCCATCGGGATACTGTCCTTGACGCGATCAACGCGCCCAGGTTCTCCGCCGCTGGCGTGCATTTCTGTGTAGATGTGCCCCGGACGTACGCAGTTGACGCGTATGCCTTCGCGCGCGACTTCCTTGGACAGCCCGATAGTGAACGTCTCCAGGGCGCCTTTTGACGCGGCGTAGTCCACATACTCATTCGGGCTGCCGAGCCGGGCGGCTCCCGAGGATACGTTGATCACGCTGCCGCCTTTGCCGTTGTGACGAAACGACATGCGTTTGACGGCTTGCTGCGCACACAGCATCGGGCCGATGGCATTGATCGCAAAGATGCGCTGAATGCGGGCGACGTCGAGGTCTTCGAAGCGCGATTGCAGCCCAATGATTGCGGCATTGTTGACCAGTACGTCGATGCGGCCAAACGTCTCGTCGATGGTGGCGAACAGTTGAGCGACTTGCTCCGGGTCTGCACTGTCGGCGCGTATGGCCAGGGCGCGTCGTCCTACTGCTTGTACGTCCGCCACTACGCCGAGTGCGGCGGCCTCGTTGTTGATGAAGCTGATGGCGACGTCGTAGCCCTGCGCCGCCGCGAGCCGCGCTGTTGCGGCGCCGACACCTCGGCTTCCGCCGGTGATCAGGATCAGGGGTGCTGAAGAGACGGTATCCATTTCTTGAACCTTTTATGAGTGGGGGAAGGTCAGCCAATAAGGATCGTGCCGGTGGCAATGACAACGCACGCCAGCACTTTACGGACAGTCAGTGACTCGCCCAGGAAGAAATAACCGATCAAGGCCGCAAACACCACACTGGTTTCGCGCAGGGCCGAGACGGCTCCCATGGGCGCTTCAGACATGGCAAAGATGACGATGCCGTAAGCCAGGAGCGAGACGAGCCCACCCATCAAGGCGGTGACGAAGCCCTGGCGTGGGGTGAACAGGCTGCGTGCGTCGCGCAGGCCGATGTAAACGAGCGGCATCAGTACGCCCCAAAGTGCACACATCCATGCGGTGTAGGCCAGGGGGCCGCCGGACAGCCTTGCGCCGATGCCATCTGTCACGCTGTAGGCCGCTATGAAAAATCCCGTGCCCAAGGCGTAGGGCAAACTGGGGACGGCCAGCTTGCGTTGCTTGAAGGCCAGCGAAATGATGCCGCCCGATACCAATGCGATGCCCAGCAGGGCACTCGTGCCTACGGCTTCACCCGCAAATGCCAAGGCGAACAGCGTAATCAGAATGGGTGAGGAACCACGGGCAATCGGGTAGGTTTGCCCGAGGTCGCCCATCTTGTAGCTGCGCACGAGGAACAGGTTATAACCCACGTGCAGGACGCCCGACAGGACCGCGTAAGGCCAACTCGCCGCGGCGGGTGATGGGAGACTCAGGGCAATGCCAGTACTGACGATGGCAACCGCCAGGCACATCACGGTCATTGACCACAGCCTGTCGTTGCCGGCGCGCAACAACGCGTTCCAGCTTGCGTGCAAGAGGGCGGCGAAGAGAACGAGTAACACAATCGGAAAAGGCATGCGCCATGTTAAGCAACACAGTGACCTGACGGAAGTCAGTTGTTACTCATGGCGTGACGGCACGTTGTACCGTCACGCATACAAACCTTACCATCAGGTTACACGATAGCCGTGACGCACTTCTCCTTGCACTGTCATATCAAACGAGAAGTTAATCTCGTCAAGTAAGAGAGTGATGTCATGAAGTTGAAGTATCTAACCAAGGCGGCTGTTGTCGTCGCGCTGTTGTCGAGCTTGTCGGGCTGCTGGATATTCATGCCGCCGGGTGGTGGCGGCGGTGGGCACGGTGGCGGGCATGGTCAGGGCGGTGGCCCAGGCCCGCGTTAAATCATCAGCGCCGCAGGCAAGTCATGAACAATGGCTTGCCTGTTTTTTTGCCTGCGATAAACCCCAGGCAAAGAAAAGCCCGCGTGGGGAGCGCGGGCTAAAAGGATGTTCATTAGGAGCTGGGTCCACCATAGAGCGTCATCTGTGAAAGGTTTGTGAAAGCGTTGGCAAAAAAGTGTATGCCTCAATCGTGCCGTGGCTGTACGGGGCAGGGGGCTCAATAACCCTCTACTGTCGCAGGCATACCCCCCGTTTGGATGCCGCATCATGTACATGTCTAGCAGTCTGTTGTCAGCGTTCGTGCTGTTCGCCTTTGTGTCTTCGATCACGCCAGGGCCCAATAACACCATGCTGCTCGCCTCGGGGGTGAATTTCGGGTTCCGCCGGTCGATGCCCCATGCGCTTGGGATCAGCATCGGTTTCATGGTGCTGGTGATCGCGGTGGGCCTTGGCTTGGGCGAGGTGTTCAAGGTGTTTCCATGGGCCTACACGCTGTTGCGCTACGTGGGCGCGGCGTACCTGCTGTACCTGGCGTGGAAAATCGCGACGGCGGGCGGCCTGTCCGACAGCAACGATGAGCAGGGCAAGCCCATGACCTTCCTCGGCGCGGCGGCGTTCCAGTGGGTGAACCCCAAGGCCTGGATCATGGCGCTCGGGGCCATCACCACCTATACGCCGGCTGAAGGCTATGTCACCAATGTGCTGGTGATTGCGCTGGTGTTCGCCGTGGTCAACTTGCCCAGCGTGTGCGTGTGGGTCGGGTGTGGCAGTGGCTTGCGCAGTGTATTGCGTGAGCCGCGCTGGCTAAGACTGTTCAACGGGTCGATGGCCGGTTTGCTGGTGCTGTCGCTGTACCCGATGCTGTTTGCCGGCTGAGTGTCAGACCGGCGAGATGGTCGCCAGCAAGCCAATGCCGATGGTCAACACCAAAAAGCCGAACAGGAAAAGTGCCATCTTGGCCATAAGGCCTCCGCAGAGTGGGTAGGGAATGGGGCCATTGTCCGCCTCACCCGCATTTCAATACAGGCGCAGATAGCAAAGAAAAAACCGTATCAGATGGCCCGACCCCTGTTCTGCCACGGGCTTTGAGCGTTTGCGGTTTTCTCAAGATCAGTGCCTGAGACAGCCAACGCGTTTCCCCCTAAGATGGCGCCCACTGCATCAACAATAAAAGTGGGCCAACCCTCGATGGAAAGACGTCAATTCAGCGGTGGCATGAAAGGCAAGAACCTGCGCTACCTCAATGAAACCCAGCAGCCAGCATCGGTGACTCGTGTCGGCTTCTTGCTGCTTGAGCACTTTTCCCTGCCTGCATTCACCCAGACCCTGGACACCCTCGTCACCGCCAACCTGCTACGTCCGGAACTATTCGCTTCGCGCACCTTCGGCTGGGACGATGGCGAAGTCAACAGCGACCTGGGCCTGGTGATCCGCCCCGACGCACGCCTCGACGTGGCGGCCCTGCAAGACCTGGAGTTGCTGGTGATCTGCGGCGGTTTTCGCACTGAACTCAAGGCGAGCGAAGACTTCATTCACCTGCTGCGCAACGCTGCCGAACACGGCGTCGGCCTCGCCGGCCTATGGAACGGCGCCTGGTTCCTCGGTCGCGCCGGCCTGCTGCAAGGCTATCGCTGCGCCATTCACCCCGAACATCGCCCGGCCTTGGCGGAAGTGTCCAAGGCTGCCCACGTCACCAGCGAACCTTACGTGATCGACCGCGACCGCCTCACCGCGTCAAGCCCCTCCGGCGCCTTCCATATGGCGCTGGACTGGATCAAGGGCTTGCACGACAAAGCCCTGGTCGAAGGTATCGAAGACATCCTGGCCTTCGAAGAATCCCGCTACCGGCGTATCAAACCCACCGAAAACGTCAGCGTCAGCGCGCCCCTGCGTGAAGTCGTAAAACTCATGGACGCCAACCTCGAAGAGCCCTTGGAACTCGACCAGTTGGCTGTCTACGCCGGCCGCTCCCGCCGCCAGCTTGAGCGGTTGTTCAAGGAACAACTGGGCACCACGCCGCAGCGTTACTACATGGAACTGCGTGTCACCGAAGCACGCCGGTTGCTGCAACACACCGAGCTGTCTCAGGTGGAGGTGCTGGTGGCGTGCGGGTTCGTCTCACCGAGCCATTTCAGCAAGTGCTATAGCTCGTATTTCGGATATCGCCCCTCCAAGGAGAAGCGGTTGGTCAAGTAGAGTTATGCCTGACTCATTTTTTTCAAGGAAGACCTATGCCTCTTACACGTTTGGATCGTTATCGCGGCAGCTTATTGGGCCTGGCGTGCGGTGATGCAGTGGGCACTACCGTTGAATTCATGCCACGCGGCACATTCACGCCGCTCACCGATATGGTGGGGGGCGGGCCGTTCACCCTGAAGCCGGGGCAATGGACTGACGACACCTCAATGGCGTTGTGTTTGGCGGAAAGCTTGGTGCGTAAAGGTGGGTTTGATCCCGCCGACCAGATGGGCCGGTATTTGAACTGGTGGAAGTGGGGCTACTTGAGCTCCACGGGTGATTGTTTTGATATCGGCATGACCGTGCGTTCGGCACTGGCGGCTTTTGAGGCGCACGGTGATCCGTTTGCAGGATCTACTGACCCTTTTTCCGCGGGAAACGGTTCAATGATGCGTCTCGCGCCGATCGTGCTGTTTTACTTTCCAGACCTTCGGCGCGTCGACGATTTTTCCCGTCAAAGTTCCCGTACGACCCATGGCGCCCAAGAGGCAATCGAGTGCTGCGTGGTACTCGCGCGGGCAACCAGTAACGCCTTGAATGGGGTGCCAAAGGAACAGCTAGCGACCGTCTCAAGCGCCGGTCTTTCTGCGCCAAAGGTTGTGGCAATTGCCCAAGGCGAGTATCGCAACAAAACTCGGGAGCAGGTCACCGGTTCCGGTTACGCCGTGGCGTCGCTGGAGGCTGCGCTTTGGTGCGTACTGAACACAGACAATTTCGCAGACGCTGTGTTGGCAGCCGCGAACCTGGGCGATGACGCCGACACCACCGCTGCCATCGTCGGCCAATTGGCCGGCGCGCATTATGGGGTGCAAGGTATTCCGGCGGGATGGCTGGAAAAGCTCTGGATGCGGGAGGATATTCAGGAAATGGCTGATGCCTTGTTCAAGGTTTCTACTGAACAACGCGCCAATCAAACGGACACGTATCTATAGATACACACGTTTAAATGTCTGCGGGCTTGCTCGCGAATGCGGTGTATCAGTCACAGCGTCAATCACTGACCCACCGCATTCGCGAGCAAGCCCACATTTGCACTGCTTACACTCCATGAATTGTTGTCGGCAATTGATTTTTTAGAATCGGTCCAGGCGATAAGCCTCCAGTGCCGGTGCTGCCGCTCCTCGATTCGCGCTCGCCAACTCCCCAACCAACTCCGCCGTCACCGCCGCCTGCGTCAACCCCAAATGCTGATGCCCAAACGCAAGCAGCACTTTCCCGTCGCACACCCGGTCAATCACCGGCAGCGAATCCGGCAACGACGGCCGGAACCCCATCCACGGCGTTGCACCTTCCGCACTCAGGTCCTGCCTGAACAACCCTTTGCTCAACCGATGCAACTGCCAGGCGCGCGCCATATTCGCCGGGCGGTCGAGGCCGGCAAATTCCACGGTGCCGGCCAGTCGCAGGCCGTCGGCCATAGGCGTCATGATGAATTTGCGTTCCAAGGAGGTGACGGCAAACGGCAGGCGCTGCTGTTCGTGGGGCAGCATGAGGTGATAGCCGCGCTCCGTGTCCAGCGGGACTTTTTTACCGGTCAGTGCAGCGGTGAGTTTGGCTGAGTGGGCACCGCAGGCGACCAGCACCTGCCGTGCGGCGAGCGGGCCTTGGTCGGTGGTGAGTGAGACGCCGTGTTCTTCCAAACGTCCATCCAGCACCTGGCACTTCAGGAATTGCACGCCACTGGCCTTGGCTGCCTGGACCAGCTCGCACACCACTTGGTAGGGGTCCAGGAAGTGCCCGGTGCTGGGGAAAAACAGCCCGCCTCGGATGTTGTCGCTCAATTGCGGTGCAGCCTGGCGTATCGCGTCGCCGGACCAGAACGCGACGGGCACCTGTTGCGCGTGCATACGCTGTTGCAAGGCATCCAGGGCGTCCCGTGAGTCCGCCCGTTCAAACACCAGCAGCGAGCCCTCTTCACGCAACAACTCCGGGCGCCCGATGCTATGCAGCAGGCGCTGCCAGGCGCCCAGGCTGCCCTCGTTGAGCACGCGGATACCCGCGACCGTGCGCTGATAGCTGGCCGGGCGCAGGTTCAATAACAGGCGCAGGAACCAGGGCAGGGCGCGCGGCAGGTATTTCCAATCCAGGCGCAGCGGGCCCATGGGGTCGAGCAGCATGCCGGGCAAGCGTTTGAGGATCGACAGGTCGGCAATCGGAAACACCTGTTCGGTCGCCAGGTGCCCGGCGTTGCCATAGGAAGCACCCATGCCGGGTTCCTGCTGGTCGACCACCACCACGTGCCGGCCCTGACGCGCCAGTTGCAGTGCACAGGCGACGCCGATAATGCCGGCGCCGACCACTACGATATCGGGATCGGACATGGCCTACGCCTCTCTCTGGCCGTCGAGCAAGCGCCGCAGCAATAACGGGTTGCCGTGCTGGAGCGCGCCGGGCAACAACGCATCGGGGAAATCCTGATAGCACACCGGCCGTAAGAAACGCTGGATGGCTGCCGTGCCCACCGACGTGCTGCGCGAATCCGAGGTGGCCGGGAAGGGCCCGCCGTGGACCATGGCCTCACACACTTCGACCCCGGTCGGCCAGCCGTTGACCAACAGGCGCCCGGCCTTGCGCTCAAGCACAGGCAGCAGGGCCTTGGCGCTTGGCAGGTCGTTTTCGTCCAAATGCAGGGTGGCGGTGAGTTGGCCTTCCAGGTGTTCAGAAACCTGTCGCATATCTTCGGGGTTGGCGCATGCAACGATCAAGGATGCCGCGCCGAAGACTTCGGCTTGCAGCGGTTCATTGGCCAAGAAATCGCTCGCCTGCGTCACGAACAAATGCGCCTGTCCTTGGTTGGGACCGGTGGCCGCCGGACCTTTCGCAACAACCTTGGCGCGTTCAGTCAAGGCGCCCACACCTGAAGCGTAGGCACTGGAAATACCGGGCGTAAGCATGGTCTGCGCTGCACAGTTCGGCAGTAGATCAGCCGCCCTGCGGATGAAACGATCCAGATCCGGCCCTTGTACCCCAATCACCAGTCCTGGGTTGGTACAAAATTGCCCGGCACCCTGGGTCAAGGAACTCACAAAACCCTGGGCCAATACCTCAGTCCGAGCCGCCAACGCCGCCGGGAACAGGTACACCGGGTTGATCGAGCTCATTTCCGCATACACCGGAATCGGCTCGGGCCGTGCCTGCGCTGCTTGCGTCAGCGCAAGCCCACCGCTGCGAGAGCCAGTAAAGCCGACGGCCTTGATGCGCGGGTCGGTAACCAGCGCAATACCGACCTCACGGCCCGAGCCGTACAGCAGCGAAAACACGCCCTCGGGTAAGCCACACGCTTTCACCGCTTGCGCCACTGCCCGGCCCACCAGCTCACTGGTGCCCGGGTGAGCACCGTGGGCCTTGACGACTACCGGGCAACCGGCGGCCAGTGCAGAGGCGGTGTCGCCACCGGCCACGGAAAACGCCAGCGGAAAGTTACTCGCGCCAAACACGGCCACCGGGCCCAACGCGATGTGGCGCTGACGCAGGTCTGGCCGTGGCAGTGGCTGACGCTGCGGCTGCGCCGTATCTACCCGCACATCCAGCCATTCCCCGGCACGCACGGTGCGGGCAAAGATGCGCAGTTGCCCGCAGGTGCGGCCGCGTTCGCCTTCAATGCGCGCGCGGGGCAGGCCGGTTTCGGCAACGGCGCGTTCGATCAACTCATCGCCCAAGGCTTCGATGTGTGTGGCGATGGACTCAAGGAAGGTCGCGCGGGCCTCCAGTGAGGTTTCGCGGTAGAGATCAAAGGCCGTCCACGCCAATGCGCACGACTGCGCGACATGTTCGCCGTCGCCGCCCAGGTAGGCGGGCTCCAAGGCTGCGTTGGTGGCGGGATTGATCGCCCGGATCGCATCGCGATTGCCGCAAATGAGTTGCTGACCGATCAGCATCTTGCCCGTCAGAGTCATGGAATCGTCCTGGAAAAAAGGTGGGGTTGGCCGCTGCGAGAACCACAGCGGCGCGTAAGGGGTCAGGCGACGTTCTGTTCTGCCGACCAGTTGGCGTACCACTGGCGGAACAGCGCGTACTGATGCTCGGCGTAACGGCGCTGGGCGTCGCTGAGGGCGTCGGTCTCGTTGAAGTGCAGGGCGTAGCCCTTGTCGCCGTTGAGCACCATCAAGTGCTTGTAATACAGCACCAGGTCGCAGCCTTCATCGAACGATGACAACACTGCCAGCGCGGCTTCCAGTTCACGGGCCTGGCGGCGGGCCTTGGCATCGCCCTTGGCGGCTTTTTTGCTCAGTGCCACCAGTTGCAGGACTTCCCGAGGCAGTGCATTGCCGATACCGGTGATGGCGCCGGTGGCGTTGCAGTTGACGAAGCCGTGCACCACCTGGGTGTCGACGCCAACCATCAGCGTGACGTTATCGTCCTGGGAGGTGATGTGTTCGGCTGCGTAGCGCAGGTCGGCACCGCCACCGAATTCCTTGAAGCCGATCAGGTTCGGGTGTTCGCGGCGCAGTTCGAAGAACAGGTCGGCGCGGGTGGCAAAGCCGTAGTACGGGCTGTTGTAGATCACCGCCGGCAGGTCTGGCGCAGCCTTGAGGATTGCCGAGAAGTGCGCCTTTTGCGCGGTGGCGGAGGCGCCTCGGGACAGGACGCGCGGGATCACCATCAGGCCATGGGCGCCGACTTTGGCGGCGTGGGCCGCGTGCGCTACTGCCTCACGGCTGTTCACTGCGCCGGTGCCAACGATAGTCGGCACGCCCGCCGCCACCAGGCGTGCCACACCTTCCTGGCGCTCGGCCTCGGTGAGCAGCGGCCAGTCGCCCATGGAGCCGCAATACACCACGGCACTCATGCCGATATCGATCAACTCGCGGCCCTTGGCGACCAGGGCGTCGAAGTCCGGTTTGCGCTCAGCGGTGCACGGGGTCATCAGGGCGGGGATGCAGCCGGTGAAGATGTTGTCGCTCATTGTTCTAACTCCTGGAGTCGTTCAGTTGAATACGGCCGGGGCTCAGATGCCCCAGGCAAAAGGGTCGCGCTCGTCGATCAGCAAGGTGCTGTCGGCGGTCATGTAGGCGCTGCCGGTGATGAAGGGGCGGATACGCTCGCCGTCCCATTCGTAGCGCGCTTCGAATTGGCTGCCGGTGATGCTGGCTTGTGTCCAGGTTTCACCGGGCGCGAGTTTTCCATCGGCGGCCAGGCAGGCCAGCTTGGCGCTGGTGCCGGTGCCGCAGGGTGAGCGGTCGTAGGCTTTGCCGGGGCACATCACGAAGTTGCGGCTGTCGGCCAGGTCGTCGTCGGCGAACAGTTCGATATGGTCGATCAGCGCGCCGTCTTCACCGTGGATGCCCTGGTCTTCAAGGGCCTTGAGCATTGTCCAGGTGTAATCGGTCAGCGCGTCGACGTTGTCCATCTGCAACGTCTGGCCGTGCTGCGACACCAGGAAAAACCAGTTGCCGCCCCAGGCGATATCGCCGTAGACCACGCCATGGCCCGGCACGTCCACCGGCACCCGTTGGCGAAAACGGTAGGCGGGCACGTTGCGCAGGGTCACGCTGGCGTCCTCGTGCAAGGTTGCCGCAACCGGGCCGACCGGCGTGTCGATGGTATGTACGCCGGGCTGGATGCGCCCCAAGTGGTGCAGGGACGCGACCAGGCCGATGGTGCCGTGGCCGCACATGCCGAGGTAACCGGCGTTATTGAAGAAGATCACCCCACACACCGCGCCAGGGGTGACGGGCTCGCAGTACAGCGCACCGACCAGTACGTCATTGCCACGCGGCTCCAGCAGGCAGGCGCGGCGCCATTGATCGTGCTCGGTGCGCAGGTGCACTCGTTGTTCGGCAATGGTGTCGCCGTTCAGCGCAGGGAAGCCGCTCATGACCAGGCGCGTCGGTTCGCCGCCGGTGTGGGAGTCGATCACATGCAATCGTTTCATAAAACGCTCCAATCAATGGGTGGCCGGGGTGAGCGGGGCGTGGGTGTGGGGCTCGTCCACCGTCTCGCTTTCATCGTCTTCGGTCTCCAGGCGTACCAGGTGCGCTGGTACTCCGGTGGCAGCCCCCCAGTAGTAAATGCCCAGTGCGCAGACCGCGACTACCGCAGTGTCAAACGGATGGCTGATGACACCGATTCCGCCAAAACTGCCGAGCTTGGACAGCAGGATGGTCACCGCGTAAAAGCCGATCAGCCAGGCTGAAGAGCGCACTTGCTGTTTGAGATTGAGGTGCGCGGTCGGCACCCAGCGGGCACACAGCAGGTACACCACGAACATCAGGATTTGCAGGCCGAGCAGCCAGGAAACGGTGCTCCAACCGGACCAGTACACGATCAACGCGGCGATGATGAACGACAGCGGGCCGAGCACCGCCATGCCTTTGACGCGGAACGG
This sequence comes from Pseudomonas sp. H1_A03, assembly GCF_054685145.1. Taxonomy (NCBI): domain Bacteria; kingdom Pseudomonadati; phylum Pseudomonadota; class Gammaproteobacteria; order Pseudomonadales; family Pseudomonadaceae; genus Pseudomonas; species Pseudomonas sp. H1_A03. The sequence goes on along the minus strand of NZ_CP162829.1, from coordinate 4,535,216 downwards.
GCGCGCCATCTCTGGTGCATTGCGACGCAGCGCGGCGACGGTGACAGGGGCGACCGCGTAGCTGAGAATCAGCGCCGCGGACACCACATTGATCAGCGCTTCCCAGGACGGAAACGGCAGGGTCCAGAACACCGACAAGCCAAAGGTCAGCCACAGTGCCGGGCGCGGAATGCCGGACTTCTCATCGATACGCGTGAAAACCTTGAAGAACGTACCGGTCTGCGCCCAGCCATACACCACCCGTGGGGTAGCGTTCATGTAGATGTTGCCGCAGCCGCTGGGGGAGATCACCGCATCGGCTACCACCAGGTACGCCAACCAACCCACACCCAGCGCCAGGGCGATATCCCGATAAGGCAGCGCCAGCTCCTTGCTGATCCCGGCCCAGCCGTTGGCGAGCATTTCCGTGGGTACGCCACCGAGGAATGCGGTTTGCAGCAGCACGTAGATAGCGGTCGAGAGCAACACCGAGAGGATCAACGCAATGGGGATCGTACGTTGCGGGTTCTTCACTTCACTGGCCACCGAGATGATCGGCGTAAGCCCCAGATAGGCAAAAATCACCCCGCCGGCCGACACCGCCATCTCGATGCCCGACAGGCCAAACGGTGCGAAACCCTGGACCTGGAAGTTCGCCGGCTTGAAGAAGGTGAACAGCACGCCAATCACCAGCAACGGCACGATGAACTTGAACACGCTCACCAGGTTATTGGCGATGGCAAAGGTTTTTACGCTGCGGTAATTGAGCACGAAGAACAGGCAGAGCAGGGCGAATTGCACCAGCCAGCCCAGGGTGGTCGGGTCGCTTGAGCCGACCTTGGTCAGCTCGGGAAACCACGCCGCGGCGTATTGACGCGAGGCAACCACTTCGATGGCTACCAGGCTCGAGAACGCGATCAACGTGATAAAGCCCATCAAATAGCCCAGCAGCGGGCCGTGGGAGTAAACCGGGTAGCGCACCACGCCGCCGGCGCGGGGCAATGCAGCGCCCAGTTCGCAGTACACAATGCCCAGCAGCAGCACGGCGAAACCACCGATAAGCCAGGAAATGATCCCCGCAGGCCCTGCGATTGCAGACACATGACTGGCCGCGAATAACCAGCCCGAACCAAAGATGGCCCCCAGCCCGATAAAGGTGAGGTCCATCAATGAAAGTTGTTTCTTGAACTTGCCTTGACCTGACATAGCGTCGCCTTCTTGTGAGTTATTGGATAGGCATGCAGTGGCCCTACAGTGAACTCATGAACGGCGGCGCGATTGATGTTTTTTACCGGCATCGATGACGAAATCAGCACAGTTTGCACCGCTCGACAGCGCCCTGGGCATCGGGCAATCTGCTACGCATCGAGGCAATTTTCGGGGGAGGGGGACAGTCATGATGCAGAGCGCGTTTGCGACCCTTTGCCAAGGGAGCGAGGCGAATCGCCCCCACACCATCGAGCACTTATTGGCCGGTGTGATGCAACTATTGCCGATGCTGGATGTGATTCCCAATGCGGCGATTTTCATCAAGGACACCCAGGCCCGTTACGTCCTCGCCAACCGCACCCTGGTGCAACGCTGCGGCCTCAAACACCTGCAACCGCTGCTGGGCAAGACCAGCGCTGAAGTCTTCCCCGCGCAATTGGGACCGGGTTACACCGAACAGGACCGGCGTGTGCTCGAGCAAGGCTTTGTGCTGGAAGACCAGCTTGAATTGCACCTGTACGGCACCCGCGAACCCGGCTGGTGCTTGACGCACAAGTGGCCGTTGTACAACCACGCCGGCGCGATCATCGGCCTGGCCGGCATCTCGGTCGACCTGCAAACCGCCAGCGAAAGCCACCCGGCGTACCAACGCCTGGCCGCCGTGGACGCGCACATCCGCGCGCACTTCAACCGCCGCGTCACCCTGGGTGAGCTGACGCGCATCGCCGGGATTTCAGTGGCGCAGCTGGAGCGTTACTGCAAACGCGTGTTCCATCTGACGCCCCGGCAGATGATCCAGAAAGTGCGCCTGGAGCACGCGCATCGGTTGCTGCATACCGACATGCCGATTACCGAGGTTGCGTTGCAGTGCGGCTATACCGACCACAGCGCGTTCACCCGCCAGTTCAAGGCCTCGACGGGGTTTACGCCGAGGCAGTATCGGGAAACCCGCTAAGTCTGCGGACGGTACTTATCTGCGCCATCGCAGTGTCAATATCTCCCCCCCTTTTGAGCATGCAGGCGCAACTTGTAGTGAGCGGGCTTGCCCCGCGCTGGGGGGCGAAGCCGCCCCGGTAAAGACACCGCCGTATTCCAGATACAACCGGGTCGCCTGGTTTGGGGCCGCTTCGCCACCCAGCGCGGGGCAAGCCCGCTCACTACAGTCCATCGCCAGCACCATCCCGATGCAACGAATGGCCCACACAACCCTCATATGTTCACGAGTAATGCTTCACGACGACAGGTATCAGGCTTATGACGGCGGCTGAAAACAACCATGTGAACTGGCTGGTGGAACAATCGATGCTGCATGCAGCACGCCAGCGGGCCAAGCTCTATTCGGGGCAGGGCCGGTTGTGGCAACAGCCTTACGCACAGACCCGGCCCCGTGATGCGACGGCCTTGTCGTCGGTGTGGTTCACCGCCTACCCGGCGTCGATCGTGACCCGTGAAGGTGGCACGGTATTGGAAGCGCTGGGGGATGAGGCGCTGTGGCACGCCCTGTCGAAAATCGGCATTCAAGGCATCCACAACGGCCCACTGAAAAAGTCCGGCGGCCTGAGCGGAACCGAGCACACGCCGACCATCGACGGCAATTTCGACCGCATCAGCTTCGAGATCGACCCTGAATTGGGCACCGAAGCGCAGTTACAGGCGTTGACGCGCATGGCGGCGGCGCACAATGCGGTGATTATCGACGACGTGATCCCGTCCCACACCGGCAAGGGCGCGGACTTTCGCCTGGCCGAGATGGCGTACGAGGACTATCCCGGCCTTTACCACATGGTGGAAATTCGCGAAGAAGACTGGTCGTTGCTGCCCGACGTGGTCGCGGGGCGCGATGCGCAGAACCTCAGCCCCGTGCAGGTCGATGCGTTGCGTGACAAAAACTACATCGTCGGCCAGTTGCAGCGGGTGATTTTCTTCGAACCCGGCGTCAAGGAAACCGACTGGAGCGCAACCAACGTCGTGCTGGGCGTGGATGGCAAGCCGCGTCGCTGGGTGTACCTGCATTACTTCAAGGAAGGCCAGCCGTCGCTGAATTGGCTGGACCCAACCTTTGCCGCGCAGCAGATGATCATTGGCGATGCGCTGCATGCCATCGACGTAATGGGCGCAAAGATCTTGCGCCTGGATGCCAACGGGTTCCTCGGTGTGGAGCGCAAGCTGGATGGCACGGCCTGGTCCGAGAGCCATCCGCTGTCGATCACCGGCAACCAGTTGTTGGGCGGCGCGATCCGCAAGGCGGGCGGTTTCAGCTTCCAGGAGCTGAACCTCACCGTGGACGACATTGCGTCCATGTCCCATGGCGGTGCCGACCTGTCCTATGACTTCATTACCCGCCCGGCGTACCAGCATGCGCTGTTGATGGGCGACGCCGAGTTCCTGCGCCTGATGCTGCGCGAAATGCACCGCCAGGGCATCGACCCCGGCTCGCTGATCCACGCGTTGCAGAACCACGATGAACTGACCCTGGAACTGGTGCATTTCTGGACGTTGCATGCCCATGACACCTTCCTTTATCAGGGCCAGACCTTCCCCGGTAACATCCTGCGCGAGCACATTCGCGAGCAGATGTACGAACGTTTGGCCGGCGAGCATGCGCCGTATAACCTCAAGTTCGTGACCAATGGCGTGTCGTGCACCACCGCCAGCATCATTACGGCGGCGCTGGGGATTCGTGACCTCGACGCGATTACCCAGGCGGACATCCAGCAAATCCGCCAGATCCATCTGCTGCTGGTGATGTACAACGCGATGCAGCCTGGGGTGTTTGCCTTGTCCGGCTGGGACCTGGTCGGCGCGCTGCCGTTGGCGGCCGAAGAAGTCGAGCATCTGATGCGCGATGGCGATACGCGCTGGATTCATCGCGGCGCGTATGACCTGGTGGATTTGAACCCTGAGGCAGAACTGTCTGCCGGCCATATGCCACGTTCGAAGAGCCTTTACGGCAGCTTGAACAGCCAGTTGCAGGACCCCGAATCCTTCGCTTCGCAACTGCAGAAAATCCTCGCGGTACGCCGTGCCTACGATATCGCGGCCAGTCGCCAGATCCAGGTGCCGGAAGTCGAAAACCCGGGGCTGCTGGTGATGGTCCACGAATTGCCGGCCGGCAAGGGCATACAAATTACTGCGCTGAACTTCGGCGCCATGCCGATCACCGAAACCCTGCATTTGCCTGATATTGCTGCCGGGATGGTGGTGGATATCATCAATGAGCGCGTGGAGGGAGACCTGACGGCGGAGGGGGCGTTCACCATTACCCTGGACGCATATGAGGGGTTGGCGCTGCGGGTGGTCAGTAGTTCACCCCTCTAGCGTTACCGCATCGTGTAGTGAGCGGGCTTGCCCCGCGCTGCCACCCCGCCTATTCAGATAATTCGCGGCGTCTGGTTTTAGGGCTGCTACGCAGCCCAACGCGGGCAAGCCCGCTCGCCACAACCGTGTGAACAAGTGATTTTAATTATTAGGGAAGGGCGTTAAAAGTTCGCGAACGCTTTCAGAGTTTCCTTACGCTGCCTATATAAAACTGCATGTAGTGTCTCGCTCACTACGTGCTGATTAATAGCGCGGTGACTCAAAGGAACAGAAATGCGATCTCAGCCGGTACCCCGTGATGAACATTCAACTGCGCCCGTGCAACGTGCACAGTTAGTGGTCAGTCTCGCCACGACACAAGATGAAGTACGTGAAGTGCAACGCCTGCGTCATCGTGTGTTCACCGACACGTTTAAACTGTCCATACTGGCTGACCCCGAGGCATTAAACACTGATGAGTTCGATGACTATTGCGACCACCTGCTGGTTCGCGACACCCGGACTTCGGCTGTGGTGGGCGCCTATCGCCTGATGGGCCCGGCAGCGGCACAACGCATGGGGCACTATTACTCGGAGAGAGAATTCGATCTCACTGGATTAGAGTCTTTACGCCCCAGAACCGTTGAAGCCATGCATGCGTGTGTCCACCCCGAGTACCGCAGTGGCAGCGTGATCATGATGCTGTGGTCAGGCCTGGCGAGGTATATGGAGCGCGAGGGCTGTGACCATTTGATGGGGTGCGCGAGTGTGAGCCTGTCTGGTGGAGGCCACAATGCGGCGGCGTTGTACCGCAGCTTCACCTCGGAAAATCTGGCGCCTGCCGACTATCGGGTACTCCCCCACATACCCTTTCCTATTGAGGCATTCGAGCCTGGGTATATACCGCGCATGCCACCGTTGCTCAAAGGTTATTTACGCAGCGGTGGCTGGGTATGTGGTGTGCCTGCGTGGGATAAGGAATTTAACGTTGCGGACTTTTTTATCTTATTGCCGCTGTCGAAGTTGGACAGTCGTTATGCACGACATTACTTGAAGTCTCAACAGTCGTTTTGAGGTTCGGTTGATAGTTTAAGGGTTTAATGAATATGGTGTTGAAAGAAGAAAGAGCTGTCGCGTTAATCTGTATTCCCGAGTTATTGACTGTTCTTGAGGCTGCCTCACTTATTGAACTTGAACGGGGAGGGTCCAAACAACTGGCGACGTTGTTTCGAACGTTGGGTGCTCCCGGGCTATCCATTGCCCACGCATTGGGCGGCGGAGGTGTCAGCGCGGTGAACCTGGCGCAGGTGCATACGTGGGTCGGCGCGCATTGCCCTTCGTTGGCGGTGATGATGACCATGCATCACCATACCGCTGCCGGCATGATGGCGGCGAGTCAGTTTTTCCCCGACATTCAAGGGCTGTTAAGCGTGGTTGCACGCGACAACCTGCTGGTCGCCTCGGGATTTGCCGAGGGGCGGGCGCACGCCAATATCCTGGAATCCACCTTGTCCGTTGAAAAGACAGCGGCGGGCTACGTGGTAAGCGGCAGCAAAAAGCCGTGCACGATGACGCACCATTTCGACGCGATCACGTTTGGCGTCAACTACGTCGACCCTCAAGGCAAGACCCATATCGGTATCGGCCTGGGGCTAGCGGGCGACCCGAACATCCAGCGGAAACAATTCTGGTCGGTGCCGCATTTGCAGGCGGCGGACAGCCACGAAGTGATCTTCAATAATCTGCTGGTGCCTGAGTCGATGATGTACTTCAGCAACGCCGTCGATAACCAGTTGGACGATGTTCAACAGGGGACTGGTGAGCACCTGTTTGCCATCTGGTTCCAGTTGCTGGCCTCGGCGTCCTACCTGGGCATGGCGTCTGCGCTGGCATCACGTGCATTGTCGTCCAACAAAGGCTCGCAGGATGATCGCGCGATGCTGCTGATTGATCTGCAGGGCGCCACCATGGCGGTAAGCGGCCTGGCGGTGTCGATCGATCAGAATCGCTTTCTGCGCGCTGACCTGGCGCGTGCGCAGGCCACCCGGTTTGCCGTGCAGGAGGCGATCAATCGCATCAGCACGCGTGCGTTCGAAATCCTCGGAGGCATGGCGTTCATGTCGTCCGAGGAAATCGCTTACCTGATGGTTGCAACGCGGGTGCTGGCATTTCACCCCACCTCCAGGCTTGCCAGTGTGCCGTTCTTGTGTGAGCAGCTAAGCTAGTAAAGTTGCGGCACGATGAGTTCCGGTGGCGTCGGGCTGCGCGAATAATCTTCCTGCCGCACGCGCTGCGGCAGTTCGATCACCGGTAGCTCGACTTCTTCATACGGCATCTGGCCAAGCAGGTGGTTGATGCAGTTGAGCCGCGCTTTCTTCTTGTCATCGGCCTGCACCACCCACCACGGGGCTTCGGCGATGTGAGTGCGCTCAAGCATGACTTCCTTGGCCTTGGTATAGGCCTCCCAGCGCCGACGCGACTCCAAGTCCATCGGGCTGAGTTTCCACTGCTTGAGCGGGTCGTGAATGCGGCTGAGAAAGCGCAGGTGCTGTTCCTGGTCGGAGATCGAAAACCAGTACTTGATCAGTTGGATACCGGAGCGGGCGAGCATGCGCTCGAACTCCGGCACGCTGCGGAAGAACTCTTCGTATTGGTCGTCGTTGCAAAACCCCATGACTTGCTCCACGCCCGCGCGGTTGTACCAGCTGCGGTCGAACAGCACGATTTCGCCGGCCGCCGGCAGGTGCGAGACGTAACGCTGGAAGTACCACTGGGTCTGTTCGCGGTCATTCGGCGCAGGCAAGGCGGCAACCCGGCAGACCCTGGGGTTCAGGCGCTGGGTGATGCGCTTGATCACGCCACCTTTGCCGGCGGCATCACGCCCTTCGAACAGAATCACCACTTTGTGGCCGGTCTTCACCACCCAGCTTTGCAATTTCACCAGTTCGCCCTGCAGGCGGAACAGTTCGCTGAAATAAATCCTGCGCGCTGCTTTTTCGCTGCTTTCACCGACGTGCTCGTCGAACAGCGCGTTCAGGTCATGCCCGTCTTCGGACAATTCCAGTTCCAGCTCTTCATCACTGTGATCAAGCAGTTCACGGCGGATGCGCTGTATCAAGGCGTCTTCTACTGAGGACATGGGCGGAACTCGCGTGGTGGGGGATGGCAAAGTCTTAGACGCAATTTGTTACGAACCAATTACAGCAAAATGCGTAATTGCGGCGGGAGAGGGGGACAACAAGGCGTTTTGCCATTCCACATTCATAAAACCGTAACAAGATTGTTGCAGAGTGCCTCAGCCCGTAATCACAAGGATTTTCCTGAATGAAACGTCTGATGAAGTCTGCTGCACTCGCCGTCGCGGTTTCTCTTAGTGCCACCTCGGTATTTGCGGCGGAAAGCGTCCGCCTGACAGGTTCTGGTGCAAGTTTCCCGGCCCCTATCTACCTCACCTGGTTCAAGGACTTCAGCAAGAAGACCGAAGGTGTCACGGTTGACTACCAGTCCAAGGGCAGCGGTGCGGGCGTACAGGACTTCCTGAACAAGACCGTCGATTTCGCCGCCAGTGACTCGGCAATGAAAGACGAAGACATCGCCAAGGTGGCTGAAGGCGCGCAACTGTTGCCGATGACCGCGGGCGAGATCGTGCTGGCGTTCAACCTGCCGGGCAATCCTAAAGAGCTCAAGTTGCCGCGCGATGTTTACTCCAACATCTTCCTGGGCAAGATCACCAAGTGGAACGATCCTAAGATCGCCGCTGCCAACCCAGGCCTGAAACTGCCTGACATGCCGATCACCGTGGTTGTGCGTGCAGACTCCAGCGGCACCACCGCTGTGTTCACCAAGCACTTGGCTGCGATCAACCCTGAGTTCCAGAAGGACTTGGGCGAAGGCAACACGGTTAACTGGCCCGCCAGCGACAAGTTCATCAAATCGCCGAAAAACGATGGCGTAACCGCTACCGTTCGCCAGACCCCGGGCGCCATCGGCTACATCGAGTACGGCTTCGCCAAACTGGCCAAGGTTGACTTCGCCCAGCTGCAGAACAAGGCCGGCAAATACGTTGTGCCTAACGCCGAAAGCGGTGCAGAAGCCCTGGCTGCAGTGAAAATGCCGGAAAGCCTGGTGGCCTGGTTGCCGGATCCGGATGGCGCCAAGTCTTACCCGATCACTTCCTACACCTGGATGATCTTCCGCAAGAAAAACGAGAACCCGGCCAAAGCCAAGGCCATGCGTGAAATGGTCGAGTACAGCCTGACCGAAGGCCAGAAAATCGCTGATTCGATGGGCTACATCCCGCTGCCGCCATCGGTTGTCGATCAAGTTCGCAAAGCTTCCGCCAACATTCAGTAAGGCTTGCCAGGCCACCCCGGCATGGGCTGTCAGCCAGGCCGGGCGTGTTCCCCCCTTGTTCCGGAATTAGCCAATGAACTCACCTTTTGTCGTACCGGTTAACCCGGACTCTGCGTGCCAGCCACCTTCTACGAAGGACTTCCTGGTTGACCGCACCTTCCGTGCACTTGCACGCATAGGCGTAGTGCTGGTGCTGGCGCTGGTTTTCGCGCTGGTCTTCGAAGTAGGGCGCAAGGCACTTCCCGGCATGGAAAAGCACGGCTTTGATGTGCTGTTCGGCAGTGTCTGGGACGTAAACCAAGGTAAATACGGCATTCTGCCAGCTATTTGGGGCACGCTTTACAGTGCCTTCATCGCGTTGCTGATCGCAGGTTTTTTCGGCGTCAGCATGGCGATTTTCCTGACCCAGGATTTTTTACCGGCCAAGCTGGCGGCGGTGTTTCGCACCATCGTTGAACTGCTCGCCGCGATCCCCAGCGTCGTTTACGGCCTCTGGGGCATTTATGTGGTGATCCCGGCCATCCGCCCGCTGACGGCGTGGCTGAATACCGAGCTCGGCTGGATTCCTTTTTTCGGCACCTCCTTGAGCGGGCCGGGCCTGTTACCGGCAGCACTGGTACTGGCGATTATGATTCTGCCGACCATCGCCGCCGTTTCCCAGGACGCCCTCACGGGTGTGCCGATGAAAACCAAGCAAGCCGCCTACGGCATGGGCACCACCCACTGGGAAGCGATTCTCAAGGTAATGGTGCCATCCGCCGCCACCGGTATCTTTGGTTCCCTGGTGCTGGGCCTCGGCCGCGCATTGGGTGAAACCATGGCCCTGGCCATGCTGGTGGGTAACGCGAACAACATCTCCCTTTCGCTGTTTGCCCCGGCCAATACGCTGGCGGCCTTGTTGGCGCTGAACTTCCCCGAAGCCGGCCCGAACGAGATCGAAGTGTTGATGTACGCCGCACTGGTGCTGATGTTTATCACGCTGCTGGTAAACATTATCGGTTCGATGATCATGGTCTACGCCCAGCGGGGGACTAAATAATGACTGACCTCTCGTCTCCACTCACCACCGCGATGCCGAGCCTGCAACGTCGGTTCGAAGGCCGTGCCCTGCGCAGCCTGATCTTGACCAGCCTGGTGTGGTTTGGTGCGCTGCTGGCCGCCGTGCCGCTGATTTCGGTGCTCTACATGCTGATCACCCGTGGTGGTGCTCGCCTGAGCCTGGAAGTGTTCACCGAGCTGCCACCGACTGGGTTCGAGACCGGCGGTGGCTTCGGCAACGCGATGGCAGGTACGTTCGTCATGGTCGGTATCGCTGCCGCCATCGCGGTGCCCGTCGGCATCATGGCGGCGATTTTCCTGGCGGAACTGGGCCCCGACAGCAAGCTGGCGAACGCCTCGCGCTTTGCCGCAAAAATGCTCACCGGCTTGCCGTCGATCCTGGCGGGTGTGTTTGCCTACGCGCTGGTGGTGATGACCACCGGGACTTATTCGGCACCGGCAGGTGGCGTTGCGCTGGCCGTGCTGATGCTGCCTATCGTGGTACTGACGGCTGAAGAGTCGATGAGGATGGTGCCCAAGATCATGAAGGATGCCGCCTACGGTATGGGCTGCACCCGTTCGCAGGTGATCTGGAAAATCGTCTTGCCCACCGGCATGCCAGCGATCCTCACCGGCGTCATGCTCGCCGTGGCCCGCGCCGCCGGCGAAACCGCGCCGCTGTTGTTCACTGCGCTGTTCAGCAACTACTGGATCTACCACGACGGCAACCTGGCGGTGATGAACCCTACGGCCTCCCTTGCCGTGCTGATCTACAACTTCTCCGGCATGCCCTTCGACAACCAGCTCGAGCTCGCATGGGCGGCCTCGTTGGTGCTGGTGATGATCGTGCTGGTCGTGAATATCGTGAGCCGTATTTTCGGCAAGCCCAAGTATTAAGAACGGGAGCACCTGAATTTTGAACGTATCATCTGCGCAAATAGCCGCTCCGTTTATCACCCAGGCGCCTGTGGTCATGGACTGCAAGCTGGACAAGATTTTCTACGGCAACTTCATGGCGGTGCGTGATAGCCATGTGCCGATCGAGAAAAACAAGATCACCGGCTTTATCGGCCCGTCCGGGTGTGGCAAATCAACCGTGCTGCGTAGCCTCAACCGCATGAACGACCTGGTTAAGGGCTTCCGCTTCGAAGGCCACGTGCATTTCCTGGGCCAGGACGTGTATGGCAAGGGCGTTGACCCGGTGGTGGTGCGCCGCTACATCGGCATGGTGTTCCAACAGCCGAACCCGTTCTCGATGAGCATTTTCGACAATGTGGCCTTTGGCCTGCGCCTCAACCGCTACAAAGGCGACCTCGGCGACCGCGTCAAGCACGCGCTGCAAGGCGCTGCCTTGTGGGACGAGGTCAAGGACAAGCTCAAGGTCAGCGGCCTGTCGCTTTCGGGCGGCCAGCAGCAGCGCCTGTGTATCGCCCGCGCCATCGCCACCGAGCCAGAAGTATTGTTGCTGGATGAGCCGTGCTCGGCGCTTGACCCGATTGCCACTCGCCGGGTAGAGGAACTGATGGTCGAGTTGAAGAAGGATTACACCATCGCGCTGGTGACGCATAACATGCAGCAGGCGATTCGTGTGGCAGATACCACCGCGTTTTTCTCGGTGGATATTTCCCAAGGCACTCGCACCGGCTATCTGGTGGAAATGGGCCCGACCGCGCAGATTTTCGAAAACCCGCGCGAACAAATGACCGGGGACTACATCAGCGGCAAGTTCAGCTGACCCATGCACCGTTTTTCAGGATTGCCAATGACTGCAACACGTCGTCTTGATTTGCTCGCGATCGAACGCGCACTGCGTAAGGTACAGAGCCGTTTTGCCCAGCTCAGCCAGGACTTTACCGAGCCACGCGACCCGCTGACAGACGAAGTGCTGCAGAATGTGCTTGATGGCTATGCCCTGATTGACGACTATGTGGCGCGGGGCGTCGACCTGTTCGACCTTCAGCAACTGAACCTGATGCTGGAGATCAATGCCACTGTGCTTTGTGGCAAAGACCCGCTACGCCGGCAGGAATACGCGCAGCACCTGCTGGCGACCGAAGTGCATTTTTTCAACAATGTCGAGGGCGGCATCAAGGACTTGTATAACTGGTACTGCAAGCACCACAGTGAATCGGTGTGGAAGCGCGCAGCCGGTGTCTACGTGCGAGTCCTCAGCAAGCCGCAATTGTTCATTGAAGGCAATCACCGCAGTGGGTCGCTGATCGTCAGCTACCTGCTGATGCGCGAGGGGTTGGCGCCGTTCGTATTGACGCTGGACAACGCCGAGGGCTACTTCAACCCGTCCTCGGTCATACGCAACTCCGCCAAGCATGGCGTCATGGCGCTGTATGAGTTGCCCAAGATCAAGAAAAAGTATGCAGCGTTCCTGGAAGATAATGCCCCTGATCCAATGGAGTTTTTCCTGAGCGACACACCAGCGCCCGTCTATCAGGGGGGCCAATGATGGGAAGGTATCCAGTGGTCGACACAATCAAGCGTGTGTTCAAGCGCCAGCGCATCCGTATCTCGTTCGATATCGATGACACGCTGGCTTGCCAGCTTCACCACAGCGCAACCGAACACAGCCGTTTGCCGGCGTGTGTGCACCGTTGGCTGGGCGAGCCGCTGCGCAGCGGAACCCGTGCACTGACCCGCGAACTGCGTCGCCAAGGCTGCAGCGTCTGGGTCTACACCTCCTCCGGGCGGACCCCGTCCTACATACGTCGCTGGTTGTTGCTGTATGGCATCCACGTCGACGGTGTGGTCAACAGCGTGCGGCACAACCAGGCCCTCACCGAACGCGGACTGTTGAATACCCCGTCAAAATTGCCGTCGGCGTTCGACATCGACTTGCATGTCGATGATTCCGAGGGCGTTCAGCTTGAAGGCTTCGATCACGGTTTCCGCGTCGTGGTCGTGGACCCGGAAGACGAGCAATGGGCGCAACGCGTGCTGGATGCCGTCGCACACCTGCAGGCACAGCTCGCCCGGCAACAACCGCAGCGGCACAAGCTGCCGGTGCCGGCTTATCGGGGGCTGACGTTAAACGGGTAAGGTGGAACGGCTGTGCATGACGAGCGTTAAGCAAAGGGGGCGACTGATCAATCAGTCGCCCCCTTTTGGCTTATTTGGCGCTCAACGCCCCGAGAAACGCGGTATGCCGCAATGCCTTCGAAAACATCGGCAACGTGAAGTTTTCAGCGGCCTTTTGTTGCTCATCGGTGAACGTCGCCGTGCAGTCGGTCAAGGTCACTACGTTGTAACCCTTCTCATAGCCTGACCGAACCGTGCCTTCGACGCAGCAATTGGTTAGAAACCCCGCCACCACCAGGTTCTGGATGCCATTGTTGCGCAACACAAGGTCCAGGCCAGTGGTGGCAAAGCCATCCAGCCCGCGCTTGCCTTCCACGAGAATATCGCCGGGCTCACGCGTCACGGCGTCGGTGATCTCGGCACCCCAACTGCCGGTGCGAAAGGCGCTGCCGTCGGCTACCCCCTTGAGAATCCCGTAATCGCGTGTTGTCAGCTCTGGATAGCCCTCGGCGAATTGAATCGGCAGGTGGATGATCTTCACGCCCAGCTTGCGCGCTTGCTGCACGGTGGTTGCGGTGTTGGCCAGCATGTCTGACTGGTGCATCACATCTTTGACTGCGTCATGGAACACGCCACCGGGGGTGGTGAAATCGTTCTGGAATTCGATCAAGACAAGGGCGGTGGCGTGTGGATTCATGGTGAGTCTCCGAATAGGGGAGCAGTTGGTGTTCAGCGCCAATGACTCACCACACGGTGAGTGGGCGACGTCGACGCATAAGATGATGCGTTGGGAGCGTAGAGCCATCTGAGCATACCTGCACCCGTCGGAACAGATTTTTGAGTCACGCTGTCTTAGCGACGTTATCCTTTTAAGCTGCGCTCGGTTAATAAAAAGGGCTGTTGGAGAATACGTGTGAAGTATTACTGGCTCAGGCAGGACATGATGATGGCGGACAAATGGACGCTTGGCGACGTACGGCACGTCAATAACTGGCACTTCAGAGAGCCACCCGTCAATTTCATGGAGCCAGGGACTTACACGTTGGATGTGCGTTTTGAAGGCGCTGAGGCGGACTATTCACTGGCGGGTTATGCCAGTGTGCCGGTGTTGAGTTCAAAGGCCTGTCAGGCGCTGTCTGGGTTGCCGGAAGTGGACGAGCCTTATTGCAATGTCGTATTCGAGCCTGTGCTGATTGCTAATAAAGAAGTCCGGGGTACCTACTTTCTTATGATCATTGAGACACAAATAGACTGTGTCGATGAGCAAAGATCTAACTTCAAGAAGTTCGAACCCAATGACCCTGTCAGACCCGATCTGGCGGGTGAGTATCGAGCATTCACCCGGCTTGTGATTGACCCTGGAAAAATCGGCGATCAGCACATTTTCAGAGTGAAAAAATATTCGGGCGCGATAGTCGTCAGTGAAGAGGTCAAGCACCGGCTGGAGACGGTCGGTGCCGTGGGGATGCTCTTTGAATCCGTGTCGGGTGACGACATAGGTGGGAATGCCTGAAGCACTTGGCCGCACAAGTGATGGTCTAAAACAGTGCGTGTAGGTAGCAGGAGCAATTCATTATCGAGGTACCCGACGTCACCGTTCGTCCAAACCTTGGCACTCGCCGTGACCGGCCCACTCTTATATTTACGCGCGGATGTTCCGAGCCTAGAACGGAGAGCCAGCATGGAAATCGACAGAAATGCCCCCGGGAACATTTCACAGCAGGACGTAACCCGCGGCACAGATAATGAAGCCGGGCATGATCCGAAGCGCGATGAGGACAACATCCCGCTGCCGCCGGACGACGAGGCACCTCTTGAAGAAGATATGTCTGACGTGGATGCTGCCGATTCGGTAGCGAGCGAGCATCCCGACAACTGATCGGCCTCTCAGAACAACAATCCCGACGTTCGCGTCGGGATTGTTGTTTGTACGTTGAGCGCTATGAAACCTCAGTGGCGGAAGGCTTCGGCGGCGGCCTTAAATTCGAAGTGCGGATGTACCTGCCAAGTATCCACAAGCCACTAGCCACAGCGGCCAATACGCCAGATAAGAGCACATCAACCAGGCCTTCTCCGGTCTTCTCGGGTGTTACAAATCTGGAGAGTATTTTCACCCAGGCAGGAACACTCATGTAGACGGTCAGTATCCAGAACACCACGGACGTCGCATAAACCGGTATCGAAAGGGTCATGCGTAGCCGGGCAGGGGCCTTATTCATCAGCAATTACGTCCTTGTTGGTCTGGGAGGGCAGAAGGCTGTGGCGATTACGACCCCCTTGGTGAGTCCATTGCGCGTTGCTTGCATTTTGTTGCGAGGGCGTGAAGATAGCAGAGTGGGCGACGCATCGAGGCACGGGAATCTCAGTTTTTCCTTCGTTATCTTCATCTACATCACTGATCTAACGAGCTTTTTCGCCCGAGTCGTGGTGCAAGAAAGCTGCCTTGCGACCTTGCGCCAACGCGACTGGATCTATATATTCCCAACCCTGCAACACGCGCTGCCGCCCGAATGGCGAAACTGGTAGACGCATGGGACTTAAAATCCCCCGCTCGTAAGGGCGTCCCGGTTCGATTCCGGGTTCGGGCACCATCTAAAATCAAGGGTCTGCGAGCGAAAGCTAATGCAGGCCCTTGTTTGTTTTCGGTCCGCAATTTCAAATGTCGCTCCGCAACTCACTTAGTTGGCGTGACCTTTGAGGGCTTTCACTTCGAGAACTTAGACATTCGCTACACCACGGCCAACCAGCGACATCCAGCATTGCGGTTTCTGTATGTAGAACTCGGCCGCGTCATTGGGGGTGAGGCTGTCCTTGGTTACCAGGCCGCATACTGGTCGCTCGCTGAGAAGCAAAGCAATCAGGTGACCGACATCCGCAAAGCCTATGACGCCGCTATGGGTGAGCGGGACAAGCGCCTGGAAGAGTTGCCCCGTAAGACGGGCACCGCCGCCGCCCAGGCTGCCGACAAGGCTGACGAAGCTCAGCTGAGCAACTCAGTAATCCGAGTCGACAGCCATCAAGCTAACGTTTTGTGCCGTGGGAAAGGCAAGACCGAAGCGATTGTTGGTGCTTTTCAAGTTGGATCATGGCCTCTTCCCGGCGCTCACCCTGTAATGCATGTGACCATGGCGGATTGACCGCCAGTTTTACCTCAATGTCCGCAATAACACGCTGTATTGCCAAACAAGGGTCATTGGCTTTTACGCGGTTCCCTAATTGGGAGTTGAGATTTTTGTACTCCCCAAGCAGATTTGTTAGCTGAGTCAGTTGTTGGTTCGTGGCATGTAGATCTGAGTCGGATCTGTTTAGCTTCAGCTCTAGGTCATGCGCTTTCGCCTGTAGCTGATCAGCTTTCTCAGAAAGGGTCTTCTTTTCAATTTGGAGTTCGGCAATCAGTTTGGCTTGCACCTCGACGGTTGATTGAATTTTTCCGATGTCTACCAATTTTTCTGCGCCATAGCCCACAAGATGAATAAGTGGGACGGCGGCTATCAGGCCGGCCCCGAAGGTGGCGATAGCCCTTAGGAGTATTCGAGGTTTTTTTTCAGAATGATTGAGTTGTTGTGTTCGGGCTGTTTTCTTCATTGGGGAATAAGAATCTTGCTAGGCCAGCCCTTCATTTAGCGACTAAATCACACAGAAGGGCAGATCGTTAGTTAGGAGATGCGCCGCAGGTGAGTGCGGCAGGGGCGGATCACCGAGCTTCAAGTGCTTCTTGAATCTTATCCGCCTAGGAGGAGAGCTTGGAAAACTCTTTTTCCAGATCTACTGATGCATTACCACTTGCCGCGAATGCTGCGATCGTCTCGGGCCAGCTTCGGCTTACTGGTTGTCTTAGCGCTTTGCGAGCTGGTTACCGCGTCGGCTATAGCTGATGTCATGTTCTGCTCCCTGCCATTGAATTGATACCCATCAATACCGGCAACGCGCCGCTATTTCAAGCATCAGAGAGGCGACATGACAACCAAGTAGCCAGACTGGGAGGCGATCGAATGTGTCTACTGGTGCGTGGTTGAAAATGTCAGGGCATATTTTCTAGGTCGTAGAGCCCGATCAGACCGTCATCGCACTTGGTGTGACCCATTCACTTGAAGGTGAGAGTGGACATGGTGTACCCCGGTTGATTGCGCTGTCGCGTTTCCATGTGGTTTAGGCAAATCCTAGGCGTTGTACAGCGCTTAAAGAGTTACTGATGATTTTTTGATACAGTTTTCGCTGTATCTAGCTCGCTTTGTAAGGACCGAAGACGAGCATCATTTGGATATTTTAGTTTTAGCTCGTCCAAGTTTATCTTTGCCTTTGAGTATTGTTCGAGCTTTATTAGGTTTCGCACCAAAACTATTTGAGTTACTCGCCCCGGGGCAATATCAAAAGCCGCTTGATTAAATTCTAGGGCTTTTTTGAAGTCGGTGTACTGTTTACCGTTGTCGCCCATATACAAAAGGCCAAGTACGTTGTTTGCCGAAAGCTGGTGCGGGTCGATTTTGACCGCCTGTTCGAGGCGATCTCGGGCCGAGGGGACTCTGCCTTGCATCAGATCTGCATCCGCCATGTTGACGAGATAGAAATAAGAGTTAACTGGGTAATAAGCCGCTGCTTTTGCCGCATATTCTCCCGAACTCTGGTAGTCACCGGCCTCATAGTAGCTAAGGGATATATACCGTAGGGCTGAAGCCTTTTGTTGATTGGTGGCTGCTGGGTCTGCCTCAATTTTCTTAAAGTTTGCAATGGCTGCAGTGTTATTTCCTAGATCTTGAAGTTCTTGGCTTTGCGCAAACTTGTTTTTTATTTCGTTTTTATGTTCGTTGGTTTTTAGTGCGTCTTGGATTTTATCGCAGCCCAATACAGCTAAGCACAAACAAATAATGAGCGCTATTTTCAATTTTTGCATTTTCTTTCTCGACGTTGCTGGGCGTGCCTGCCTTAGTATAAAAAGCCCTGCGGACCGGGTTTGTTTCTTTCAGTCAAGTACTGGCCGCATGAAGCTTCTCTCCGTACTGACGATAAATCTCTTATCCGCTGCCAGCGCGAAAGTACTAACGCATTCGGGGTCAGTTTTGGACTCCTCGCGATAGCGCTCGTAATCCGCAAGGCTCGGAAAGCTGAAAAGGCAGTAAGCGACGTTGTTTGCGCCTTCAGCGGGGAGGAAATAACCATGATGTGTGCCCCCCATGCGATTGACTATGCGAATCCACAGTCTTGAGTAGTTTTCAAAGGCCGGGATTTGATAGGGGTCAATCTGATACTTCAGATGGCAGGTGATCACGCGAGTCGTCCTTGTCCAGTTTGAATGAGTAGCTTAATGGACATCCATGTGATTGGTAAAACTCGACTAGGTACTGGGTTTTTTGTATCAGCTTTTACGCCTTCCAATCGAAACCCACCGGCGAAAGCGGAAAGATCACAGTTGTTCGTGATTCGGACGCCGTTGGCTCGGGTTGCGACATTGTCGTATACGTCGATGGTCGAAAAGCTGCAAAAATCGGCACCGGGTAGCGCGTCACCTTTTACCTGCCGCCTGGATCGCCGAAATCTAGGCGCTGGCCTGGCGGGCTTAGGTTTGTGCGCAGGAGCTGCAATACGAACCATTGCAGCAACGGTGCAGCCTGGCAAGGAAAGCCTGTACCGCATCAGCGGCGGCATGGCCGGCTTTTACATTGACCCCTATGTCGATTACAACTGGACCAAGAAAACCATGAAGCCGCCCCCGGGCGGTTTTTTATTGCCTGGAGCAAACATGGGCGCAGCACAGAAGCCCGATATCTACGGCACCGAGGGCGGCTCGTAAAAGCCAAAAACTCCAACCGAAGCGCCGGACAATCTTCGCTCTGTAGCGATGGCTAGGCTCCAGTGAAGGGTGGTTGCTGTTGAATGCGTTGACTGCTACAAAACCGGCCCAATGTGCCGCCAAGGACTGTAATCAATGATTCTGCTACTGATGGCTCTTCTGATGCGCGCGGAGGATCCCGTTTATGTCGTCAATGAAGAAAACTGCAAATTTGCACATTTTATTGAGCTACCGAACGACTACAGGAGTCGTCGACTGATGAAGGCGTGCTTTGAAAGCATCAAAGATGAACCCATGCCCACTGGTGGAAATTTGCAGGAAAAGACTGTGCGCCCACTGAAGGAATTCATGGGTATTTCGGTTGATTTACGGTAGCGCACACCCCATGGGGTTTGAATGGGTGAGGATTTATTGCTATGCACCAGATTGTTGAAAGGGCGTTAAACGTGATCGCAGCAGAGAGCAGCGAGCCCGAATACACTGAAGCGTTCAGCGCAGCTCATGCAGTAGCGGTTGAGTTTGGAGAGCAAAATCTGGCCGACCGACTTTTTGCCGATATCCCTGATTCAATCTCTTTCATGGAGGTGGCCCGGCTATTCGACTTTCTTGCATGGCAGGCGGATGACAACGGATCTGCAATGACTCGTACTGCTGAGCGCTGGCTCGTGGAAGGCACAGATCTGCGCAAAATTAAGATCGCGCTAAACCTTGAGGTGTACCCGTTTCCGGATGGGCAAGAGATGTACCGCGTGCTGTCCGATGTGGCTGCATCTCACCCGCAGGCGGCTGATAGATGCCAGCAGCTTATCAATGCTCGGCACAATCGGTAGCACTTGCTCACACAGTCTCATTCGCCTTCCGGCGCCCGGCTATCCCAGCGTAGACAGTCATCACTGATCATCGAGTGGCGATAGCCAGAACCTTCCATGAGTCCATTCGAGATGCATTTTCACACGTTGCGTCAACGAAGGAATCCAATGCAGCTATTGATTGCCGTGCATAAGGTCCCCGCGACAATGCCGATAAAAACGAACACCAATGCACCGTGGCTGAAGTTCATCGGCCACACAAATGGGCTCGCGGATGATGTTGTGATGGCATCCACCAGATTGGGTAGAGCGCTGAATACCCAAATCAACAAACCGGTGATCATGCCTCCGGCGATGTAACGCAGTGGTGACTGCAGGTAACGCTCGGTAAACCACAGAACCGGCCATCCAACCAGCATGCTCAACAGCCCCCCGACCATGAACATCAGGATGAATGCCGGTATGCTCTCGTCCGAACCAGGAAGGTACAACGCCGCGGCCGTTCCTAGTGTTATCGCCCCTGAAAGGGGAACGGCATATACCCAGCCACGCGCTGCATACCGGGTTTCGTCGCTGCCCTCGTACAACCTTTCTATTCCGTAGATTGTGGCGGAAAAAAACAGCCAAAGAGCGATGCCAGAGCCAATCGCCAGCGGAAGGTATTTAAGTGACGCGCCTCCCAGTAGCCAGGCCACCAGCGATTGTATAAGGGCGTTAAGAAGATTGCGGCCATTGGAGCTTGCACCGTTCGCGTCACTACGCAGTAGTAAGGGAATGCCAAATACAACCCCAACGACGGTTCCAAACAGAAACCCAGAGAACAACATCGACTCATTCCAACCTTGGGTCATGCATCGAGCGGTAGCGCAGATAATCCCTGCACACAACGGTACTGAAACCAGCCGGAGCTCTTGTTCCTTTTTCTTGAGCTTCACGAGACCTCCTAAAGGTCGCTTAGTGGATAGGCCGGATCAGACCAGGCGCGCACTCCACGCCAGCCTCAGCCTCGCACTTCGTAGAAGTGGCTCAGTGCTATCCGCTCCGGCAGTTTGGCTAACTGAGGGGGCCTCCATGAATCACACCGGTAATGGGAGGGGCTACACCGAATACTACGAAACAGTGTGGCACAGTGATGATCGACTAACACCCAAGAGCCCCGGTTTTGCCGGGGCTCTTGTTTGTGTGGCTTATACGAAGGGCTGACCGCTGAAGCCCCGTGGCAAACGCTGCAAACCGGGCAGGTCGGTGAGGCGTTGCGTCCACGCGCTTCGCCAGTCGATCACGGTGCGGGTCTTGGCGTTACGATTGGCGCGGCGGGCAGCGTTGCGCTGGGTGCGGCGCGCTTCTTTGTAGGCTTCGGTGTTGCGGCAGGTACGGCACTTGACTCGGTTCAGCTCGACGCTGGAAGGGAGGTTGGTGCCGTGGTGGCCACAGGCTAAATGACCTGCGACCTTGAAGTGAATGACCATGTAAGCGTCTCCTTCTTGGGGTACGCGCATCGGTAGACTCACAATGCGCGCGGGGAGGGCGGGGGCAGCAAAAGTCCCGACACCTAAGGTTACGACCCCAGTTACGCAGCAGCGTTCGGTTGTGGGGCTGGCCTGTTCAACTCTGCGTCCGGACGCTAACCTGCCACGCTACCCATCAATAAATGGAAGCAATGATGAGCGTCGATACCCTGCCATAACGTACGCGCGGCCTTGTTGGATAATGCCAGCGCTTATGTACCCTTCATGGAGACCTGGACCCGCGAGAAATTGCCTTGGGCATCCACCCCGGCCGTTGAAAGCTTTGCGCAGTTGCCGGAGCCCTCGGCGTTCCCGCGCTTGATGCAGGCGTACGCCGAATTCAGTCGATCAACGCCAGCAAATCCGTAGTGCCCACATCCAGCCCCGCCTGGCTCAGCAAGGTGGTTGCCTGGCCCCGGTGGTGGGTCTGGTGATTGAAAAAGTGCACCAGCAAGCTGAAGCAGTTTTTATCGGCGGCCACACCGCGCATGTTGCGGTAATGCAGGCGCTGATCCAGGTCGGGCGCCTGTACGGTGTGCGCCCAGTCGAGGATGAGTTGATCCAGCCAGGCTCGATGGGCGGCGAGTTCACGGACGTTGGCAAAGGCCAGCTGCGTCAAATCAACAGGTGTGGCAACCGCGTTCAGCGGAGCCAGTGCCGCATAGCCAGCAGGATGCAAGGCAAAGCGCTTGAGCCAAACGGTGTCGCCTAATACCAGGTGGTTCAACGTACCGAGAATCGAGCCGAAAAACGCCTTGCGGTCCATAAGCAACTCCGCGTCCGACAGCGTGCCGGCCGCTTCGTAGAGTTTGCGGTTCATCCACTGGTTGTAGCGGGCCATCAGCACGACATGCTCAATCCGGTTCACTTGGGTTTTCTCTCAGAGGCACGGTGACGCCATGATAGGCCGTGCCCGCCCGGCGGTCATGGTGTTACGGCAGGGGCGGGCTATGGTTGTTAGACGCCAACACTGCGCCCTGGGAGGGTGAGATCATGAACACCAGCGACTTACTGGAACAACTGCTGCGCGCCGGGCAAGGGGGCAGTACCTCCTCGGGCGGCGGTTTGGGCGGACTGCTCGGCGGCTTATTGAAAGGCACCCGCACCGGCAATGCCTCGGCCGGTGGTGGCTTGGGTGGGTTGTTGGGTGGGCTTGGCGGCATGTTGGGCGGTGCCGCTGGCGCTCGTCCTGCCCAGGGACGTGCTGGCGGGATGAACTACGCGGCGCTGGCTTCCTTGGGCATGGCGGCGTTCCAGGCCTACCAAGCCTGGCAACGCCAGCAAGGCAGTGCTCCGCAGCAAGCCTTCCAGACGGTCGACCAGCTTGACGGCCCCGCAGCCGAAGCCCACAGCCATGCTGTTTTGCGTGCGTTGATCGCCGCCGCAAAAGCTGATGGCCATATCGATGAAAAAGAGCAGCAACTGATTTCCAGTGAACTGGGCCGGCATACCGACGATCCGCAACTGCAAGCGTGGCTCGATGCTGAAGTCGCCAAGCCCCTGGATGCTGCGGATTTCGCCGAGTTCGCCAGCGACCCGGCAGTGGCGGCGGAGGTTTACCTGGCCAGTGTGATGCTGGTGGACGATCAGCAGGACGCCGAACGCAATTACCTGGACGACTTGGCAGGTCAACTGCAAATCGACCCTCAATTGCAGCTGCACTTGGAGCAACAGGCCAAGGCCTGATTGATCTGCGAACCTCCGGTCGAAGTAGGATGAATGTGGGAGCTGGCTTGCCTGCGATAGCGGTACGCCAGTCAACATTTGCAGTGACGGACACACTGCTATCACAGGCAAGCCAGCTCCCACATTTGATCTCTGAGGGTCTTAAAAGGTGCTAGAAGCGCAGCGTGGCTCCAGTGGTCAGCCATTGGTCTCGTTCGCCGACCAGGCTGCGCCCGACCACCAGGTCTACATCGACCAGCTCGCCGAGGTGAAACCGGGGCCCGGCCTGCCATGCCTGATCGCCACCCTCCTGGCCGTAGCGTTCGGCGATCACCGTCATTAACGGCGCGACCTGGTACTCCAGACCAGTGCCCCAAGTCAGGCGGTGTTTCTGATCGCCTTCGTTGTAGGCATGCGACCAACCGGCATTCAGGTTCACCCGCAGGGGCGCCAGCGGTTGCCACGTCAACGGGATGTTGAAGTCTGCACCCTCAAAAGCGTGTCGGCGATCCAGTGCAACGTGCGCACCGGCAGACACGGCCATTTCCAGCCCCAGGTCTTCCCGCGACAGTACCTGCGCCTTGAGCTGCGGGCCCACCTGCGTTTCGCTTTTGCCTGCGCTGGTCGCGCGTGACAGCGCCGCGCCCCATTGCACCGAAGGCATGGCGGCAAAGGTGCAGGCCGGCGACAGTGTTTCATTATGCGTACTGCCATCGTGTCGATTGGCGGTGTACCAGGCGTCGACGTTGCAGGTGCCTGGCGCATTGATCGCGCCGTCGTCGACCCCATACGCGCCGCCGGCTGCGTTGGCCTTGGACAGCAAGGCAATCATTAACAGAACGCCCAGGGTCAGCCCTATAAACATCAGGTTGCGCTGCAATGCGCGCCGCTTGGCCGGCGGCAATAGCAACAAGGTCTGGCGTGCGCCTCGGTAGTGACGCGCACGGTATTTGGCGAACCCATCCTGGCGCGCCGGGGTGTGTTTCTTGTGCATGATGCACCTCGCTTGAATTCAGCTTTCTACGGTCAGCACCGAAATGCCACTGGCTTTGGCCTGGCAGACCAGCTCGGACGTGTCGTCACCACCCGGCAGGGCGATGACCACGTCAGGGCGGCTGTCGGTAAGCATGAAATGGTTGCGCTGGCGTTCCGCCTGCTTGCCGTGGCGTTGCCAGTTGGGCGGGTAGCGCACCACGTCAATGCCCAGTTCCCGCGCCCACTCCTCAATCTCGCTGCCGAGGAATTGGTTGCCGCCGTGGATCAGTACCTGCACCGGGCGCAGGCGGTGGTAGGCGTCCAGCACTTGGCGGGACAGTCGGGTGTCGGCGTAATGACGACCTGCACAGATCAAGACGCGCATAAGGTCTTTCCTTTTAGTGCACGGTGGCGGCCGGGCGGCCGCCACCGTTTAAACGGCGGGGGCGATCAGTACCACTGCTTGAAGCGGCGGATGTAGATCGTCTTCATCAGTTGGGCTACGCAGCAGTAGCTGAGCAGGGTGCCGACCAGCCATGGGAAGTACGCCAGCGGCAGCGGTTGCAGGCCTACCAGCGTGCCCAGCGGCGAGAACGGTACGTAGATCCCCAGCGCGATCACCACACCGGTCATCATCAACACCGGCCAGGCGGCGGTGCTCTGGAAAAACGGGATCTTGCGAGTGCGCAGCATGTGCACCACCAGGGTTTGCGAAAGCAGACCCTCGATAAACCAGCCGGACTGGAACAGGGTCTGCATTTCCACGCTGTTGGCGGCGAACACGTACCACATCAGCGCAAAGGTGGTGATGTCAAAGATCGACGAGGTCGGCCCGATCCAGAGCATGAAGCGACCGATGTTTTTCGCATCCCACTTGCGCGGCTTGGCCAGGTATTCCTTGTCCATCTTGTCCCACGGCAGGGCCAGCTGGGAGATGTCGTACATCAGGTTTTGCAGCAGCAGGTGGATCGACAGCATCGGCAGGAAGGGGATGAACGCACTGGCCACCAACACCGAGAACACGTTGCCGAAGTTGGAGCTGGCGGTCATGTTCAGGTACTTCATGATGTTGCCGAACGTTTCGCGTCCCTTGAGCACACCTTCCTCCAGTACCATCAGGCTCTTTTCCAGCAGGATGATGTCGGCCGACTCTTTGGCAATGTCCGTCCCGCTGTCCACCGAGATCCCCACGTCGGCATCGCGCAGTGCCGGTGCGTCATTGATCCCGTCACCGAGGAAGCCCACGGTGTGGCCGTTGGCTTGCAGCGCCTTGAGTACCCGGGATTTTTGTAGCGGTGTCAGTTTCGCGAACACCGTGCGTTCTTCCACGCGACGTTGCAGGGTGGCATCGTCCATCGCTTCGATGTCGGTACCGAGCAGCGGCTGGCCTGGATCGAGGCCGACCTGACGGCAGATCTTGCTGGTGACCACGGCGTTGTCGCCGGTCAGCACTTTGACCGCCACGCCAATCTGTTGCAGCGCCGCAATCGCCGGGCCGGCAGTTTCCTTAGGTGGATCGAGAAAGGTCAGGAAGCCCTGGATCACCAGGTTGCGCTCATCGGCGGTGGTGTACTGCTGGCGCGCCAACGATTTCGGGATGTGACGGGTGGCCACCACCAGCACACGGAATCCGTCTTCGTTATAGTCATTGGCAAGCGCCAGCAATTCTTCACGGCGGCGCTCATCCAGCGGTACGGCTTTGCCTGCCTCCATCACGTGAGTGGAAATACCCAGCATCTCTTCCACGGCGCCCTTGCACACCAGCAGTTGATCGTCGGCCGCATCCTTGACCACGATCGACAGGCGACGGCGGACAAAGTCGAACGGCAATTCATCGACCTTGCTGTAGGCAAATGGCGCCTGGAACTTCGGATTCTGCTCCGAGAATTGCACCACGGCCTGGTCCATCAGGTTCTTCATGCCGCTTTGGTGGTAGCTGTTCAGCCAGGCCAGGGACAGCACCGCGTCATCACGCTGGCCAGAGGCGTTGACGTGATGCTCGAGGATGATCTTGTCCTGGGTCAGCGTGCCGGTCTTGTCGGTGCACAGCACGTCCATGGAGCCAAAGTTCTGGATCGCGTTGAGGCGCTTGACCACCACTTTGCGCTTGGCCATGGCGGTGGCGCCCTTGGCCAGGTTGGCGCTGACGATCATCGGCAGCATTTCCGGCGTAAGGCCTACGGCAACTGCGAGGGCAAACAGGAAGGCATCGCCCCAGTCACCCTTGGAGAAGCCATTGAGGAAGAACACGATCGGCACCATCACCAGCATGAAGCGGATCAGCAACCAACTGACGCTGTTCACCCCACGGTCGAAGGCGGTTTGCACCCGCGACCCCACAATTGCCTTGGCCAGGGAGCCAAAGTAGGTGCGTGGTCCGGTGGCGACCACCACGGCCGTGGCACGGCCGCTGACCACGTTGGTGCCCATGAAGCAGATGTTGGGCAGGTCCAGCAGGTTGGCCTGGTCGGCAGCCACTGGCGCGGCGGATTTGTGCGTGACATCACCCAGTGTGTCGTACTTCTCTACCGGCAAGGCTTCGCCGGTCAGCACTGCCTGGCTGATAAACAGGTCGCGGGATTCGATCAGGCGGATATCGGCCGGGATCATGTCGCCGGCTGAGAGTTGTACGATATCGCCGGCCACCAGCTCGCGCATCGGCACTTCGCGCAGGGTGGGTTGGGTGCCTACTTGCTCACGGCGCAGCACGGTGGCGGTGGTGCGAACCATGGCTTTCAAGGCTTCGGCGGATTTCGCCGAGCGGTGTTCCTGCCAGAACCGCAGCAGGCTGCTGAGCAACACCATGGTCATGATGATGATGACTTTGGTCGGGTCGGCCTCTTCGCCGTCCTGCATCGGCAGCCAGCAATCAGTGAAGAAGCTGATGCCGGCCAGGGTCAGCAGTACGTAGATAAACGGGTTGTTCAGTGCCTGCAGGAACTGCACGATGGCGTGAGGCGGCTTGTCATGGGCGACTTCGTTGTGGCCTTCCCGTTGCAGCCGGGCAGAGGCGTCCAATTCGGTCAGGCCGTCCCGGGTGGCACGCACGTTCGCCAGGGTGGCCGACAGGCCGTTGTGCGCTTCGCGGGCGGCTCGCATTGACAATTTAGTGTCGGCGTCAGTGCGATTTTTCTTGTGCAGAGGCGTGTTTTTTACGGCGCTCATTGTCTGTACTCCTGTCGCCAATTCTCGACAAAACATACCCGGTACTTACCTGAAGACAGGCGAGCGAAAGCATGCCGAGTCGCTAACTTCGCGATCGGGTAAAATAAAGTGCTTATATATGTTTTGCTGGTGCGTTAATTAACTTGCGCGCAGCGAACTACAACTGGAAGTGTTCATGGCGAACCCCAGGGTATTCATCAGGAAGTTGCTGTTTTCAGCCGGTTTAAGCGGCGCGAGCGCTCACGTTAAGACCGGGGCTGAAAACCTTCGGTCTCTGTGGGTCTTGAGGGGAGGGTGTGACAATCGCCGCGCGGGAGGGCGGGAAATCGACGCGCACACGGCGTGGCGTGGCCCGCAGGGCGGCGGCCGGCGTGCGCAGATCAGGCAAAACAAAGCATTGGAAGGTCATAAAACACCTCGGGACCGGACGGGCGACCGGCGAGGCAGTTACGGTGGAGCATCGAGCTCTAGCGCAGCTTACCGGACCGTGAGGCGAGTCCTGTCATGTTCTGGGTTTGGCGCCCGATGCCCGCTAACACGGTGCACGGACAGCGACTAGATACTGTGTCCATTGGCTTCTTTAGTGAGGTTTAAAAAAAGGCCCCAGTTGCGGGCACGGGCAATCTACTCAGGCGGTTACAAAATGTCAATGCATGATTAATTAAATGAACCGATGTTCAGAGTTTATTCAGGCAGACAGCCCGTGTAAGTTGTCGGCTCTATAACTTCATATTCCTTGCGCGGCCAGAACTGCCAGATAGATCAATACCACGCCGCAAGTGCCGTAACTGATGCGCTGCCACAACGGTGATGCGTTCTTGCGCAGCACGTTGACCAGCGCAGCAATCAGAAAGCACGACAACACCGACGCCAGCATGAACCCGGCGAAAAACATCAAGGTTTGCCCATGACTGGGCGTGGCGCCGACGATGCCCGACAACGCGCTGCCCAGCGCGCCCCAGTAAACAATATTCTTCGGGTTGGCCAGTGAGATCGCTGCGCCGACCGCCAGCGCATTTTGCCGAGTGCTGGCGGGTGCGTCGTCTGATTCAGGCAGCTTCCAGGCATCGATCAGGCTGCGCACGCCCAGCCAGGCGAGGTACACCGCACAGACTACCGTCAGCGGCACGCGCACGGCGTCATGCTGGATCAGCAGGGCGATCCCGGTCAGGCCGATCACCGCCCACACCGCGTCGCCGACCAGCGACCCAACCTGCACCAGAAGGGCCGGCGTGAAGCCATGGAGCAAACCACGGCGCAGGGTCTCCGCCAGCACGGCGCCGGGAGAGAGGCAAAACACAAAACCGAATATCAGTGCGTAGAAAAAGATCGTCAGCATGCCCGCGTCCTTTCAGGAAAGTGCCAGAGCATACGCGGGAAGGGGGGATCAGATCGACCGTTGGTTGAGACGCTGCGACAGTTCGTCAGCACTTTCCTTGCGCTCCGAATAACGGTCTACCAGGTCCGGGCGATCGCGCAGCAGTAGCGTGAACTTGACCAGTTCTTCCATCACATCGACCACGCGGTCGTACAGGGCGGAAGGTTTCATACGGTCTTGATCGTCAAACTCCATGAACGCCTTGGGTACCGAGGATTGATTGGGGATAGTGAACATACGCATCCAACGGCCCAATACGCGCAGTTGGTTCACGGTATTGAAGGATTGCGAACCGCCGGACACTTGCATCACCGCCAGGGTTTTACCCTGGGTCGGGCGCACTGCGCCAAGGGCCAGCGGCACCCAGTCGAGCTGCGCCTTGAACACGGCCGACATCGAGCCGTGACGTTCCGGTGAACACCACACTTGGCCTTCGGACCACTTCATCAGCTCCAGCAGTTCCCGCACTTTGGGGTGATCACTCGGTGCATCATCGGGCAGAGGCAAGCCGCTGGGGTTGAAGATGCGCGTTTGTGCGCCGAAGTGCTGCAACAGGCGTGCTGCTTCTTCCACCAGCAGGCGGCTGAACGAGCGTTCGCGGGTCGAGCCGTAGAGCAGCAGGATGCGCGGCGGATGCGTCGAACCGCTACGCAGTGGCGCTGAAAGGGTGATATCGAGATTGGGCAGTGTGGTCATGAAAGCACCGCAATACGGTCGAGTTCCACCTTCAAGTCGGCAGGGCTGAGGCGGTCAAAAGGCACGGCGAAAAATGCCCGGCAGCGTGTGGCAATGATCGCCAGCGTGGCGTCAAATGCAGCTTGGACATTTGTGTCGTCGCCTTGAACATCGGAGGGGTCCTCCAACCCCCAATGCGCCTTCACCGCCGGCCCGAAGTACACCGGGCACGCTTCGCCCGCAGCTTTGTCGCACACGGTAATCACCAAGTCCGGTGGGCTGCCCGCAAAGGCGTCATTGCCTTTGCTGTACAAGCCTTCAGTGCTGATACCCGCTGCCTGCAGCGTACTGAGGCTGCGTGGCAGGACCTGGCCCTTCGGAAAGCTGCCGGAACTGATCGCCTCAAAACCGTGCGGTGCCAGATGGTTGAACACAGCCTCGGACAAAATGCTGCGGCAGCTGTTGGCGGTACACATGAACAGGACTTTCATTGCGGTATCTCCTTCAAAGACTCAGGCGCAAGGCGAGGGCGGCAAGGGTGATCAGCAGCACCGGCAGGGTCAGCACGATCCCGACTTTGAAGTAGTAACCCCAGGTAATCGTGATGCCTTTGCGTGCCAGAATGTGCAGCCACAGCAAGGTAGCCAGGCTGCCGATGGGAGTGATCTTCGGGCCCAGGTCGCTGCCGATCACGTTGGCGTAGATCATCGCGTCCTTGACCACGCCCACGGCATGGCTGGACTCGATGGACAGCGCGCCGATCAACACCGTCGGCAAGTTGTTCATCGCCGAGGACAGCAGCGCCGTCAGCACACCCGTGCCCATCGCCGCGCCCCACACGCCGTAAGTGGCGAAGGTATCGAGCCAGGTTGCGAGGTAGGTGGTGAGGCCGGCGTTTCGCAGTCCGTAGACCACCAGGTACATGCCTAAGGAAAAGATCACGATTTGCCACGGTGCTTCTTTCAGCACTTTGCGCGTGGAGATCGTGTGGCCCTTGGCGGCGATGACCAGCAGGAGCACGGCGCATACGGCGGAAATCGCGCTGATGGGAATGCCCAGCGGCTCCAGGGCAAAGCAACCGACCAACAGAATGCCCAACACCCACCAGCCGGCGCGGAAGGTGGCGCGGTCGTGGACGGCACTGGCGGGATCTTCTAGGTCGGCCGGGTCGTAGGTTTGCGGGATATCGCGGCGGAAGAACCACATCAGCACCGCCAGCGTGGCCGCGACGCTGACGAAGTTGACCGGCACCATCACGGCGGCGTATTCGTTGAAACCGATCTTGAAGTAATCCGCCGAGACGATATTCACCAGGTTCGAGACCACCAGCGGCAGGCTCGCCGTGTCGGCGATAAAGCCTGCGCCCATGACGAATGCCAGGGTCGCCGCCGGGGAGAAGCGCAGGGCCAACAGCATCGACATCACGATCGGCGTGAGAATGAGCGCCGCGCCGTCATTGGCGAACAGCGCCGAGACCAATGCGCCGAGCAACACCATATAGGCAAACAAACGCCGGCCGCGCCCACGCCCCCAGCGTGCTACATGCAGGGCGGTCCAGGCAAAGAACCCGGCCTCGTCGAGCAACAGGCTGATGATGATCAGTGCGACAAAGGTCCCTGTGGCATTCCAGATGATGTGCCACACCACCGGAATATCCGCCAGGCTGACCACGCCAGAGGCCAGGGCCAGGATGGCGCCCAGGGTTGCGCTCCAGCCAACGCCCAGGCCCTTGGGTTGCCAGATGACCAATACGATGGTGAAGATAAAAATCGCGAGTGCGACAAGCATGAATAAACGCTCCGAGGATTCAGCAGCAGGTGCTGGCCCGTTGTGGTCTGTCGCCCATTGCATCCAGACGCTGTGCGTCGCTGTGCAACCAGGGCCGGTTGGCTTGCAGGGTGGTGTGCAGCACGGTGGTCACCCAGTCGGGTAATGCCGGGTTGATGCGGTAGTAAATCCATTGGCCTTGGCGACGGTCCAGCAGCAACCCGGCACTGCGCAGTTGCGCCAGGTGGCGGGAGATTTTTGGCTGGCTGTCGTCCAAGGCATGGATCAGTTCGCACACGCAAAGTTCGCCTTCACGCAGGATTAATAACGTCAGGCGTGCCCGGGTGGTATCGGCCAGGCATTTGAACAGGGTGGGTGGGGAGATGGAGTCCAGCATGGCCAAGGCCCTGTATATATGGTTATCCGAATATACGTATTTTCATATGTAACGGTCAAATCCTGTTTCAATTGATATGGATCAAATGCCTTGAAATCCGCCACAAGTGTTTGAAATTAAAATGAAACATGAATGTCCTAAAGTGCCTCCCCATTGCTGATGAAGGAAGAACCTGCGTGACCCGTGCCACTCGCAACCTGCGCAAGACCCTGGATTCCGTCGCGGAAAATAACGAAACCGCGGCCTTCGACTTGATGCGTGCCGTCGAAAAACTCGGCGATGAAGTGCTGCGCCAACGCTTGCTCAACACCATTCACCGGCTTAACCAGGACGCCCATGAACTGCGCGAAGCGCGCGATTCGGTGGGGCCGGTGTCGGTAAGGCTGGCCTGAGCAAGATCGTTCAAGACAAGCTCCTGGTTGCGCTGGCATGCTTGTCGACTGTCTGTCGATGAGCCGTTTCCATGCCCACTGCCTTGCCTCATTACGCCTTCGCTCGCGGCGCCATCGCCGTCATTCCCTTGTCCCTGGCCTGCGCGCCGTGGGGACTGCTTGCCGGTTCGATGGCCATCGATGCACAGTTCACCCCGTTGCAAGCCCAGGGTTTGTCCGCCATCGTGTTTGCCGGCGCTGCGCAACTGGTCGCCATCGGTATGGTCAAGAGTGGCGCCAGCCTGATTTCCATCGTGCTGACCACCTTGCTGCTGACGTCCCAGCATTTGCTGTACGGCATGCATTTGCGCCCAATCCTGTCGCCCCTCAAGACCCGCTGGCGCATGAGCCTGGGCTTTCTGTTGACCGACGAATTCTTCGCACTGGTCAGCCATTTTGACCGCGAGACCTTCAACCGCTGGTACGCCCTGGGCGTCGGCCTGACGTTCTATATCATCTGGAACCTGTTCACACTGGCCGGTATCGTGCTCGGCAAAAGCATTCCCGGCCTTGATCAACTGGGGCTGGAGTTTTCCATCGCCGCCACGTTTATCGCGTTGATTACGCCGGTGGTGCGTGACATCCCCACGGTGGTCTGCGTGGCCGTGTCGTTGCTGTTTTCGGTGTGCTTGAGCTTTCTGCATTGGGAGTCGGCGGTGGTGGTGTCCGGCGTGTTGGGCATGAGCGCGGGGTACGCCTGCAAGCGACTGGGAGTAGGGCAGCAATGATCTACATCATGGTTGTGGCCATGGGCCTGGTGGTATTTCTCAACCGTTACCTGTTTATCGAGCCGCGCCTGCCGGTGCGCCTCAACCGTGGCGCGCGGGAGTTTCTCGGGTTCGCCGTGCCTGGCATGCTCACGGCGATTTGCGGGCCGATCATTTTCCTGGCCGACCATCAACTCAACCTCAGTCCGGCCAACCCTTACCTGCTGGCGGGGCTCAGCGCGGTGGCGTTGATGTTCTGGACACGCAATGTGTTGATCACTGTGCTGTTGAGCATGGCGTTGTTCTACCTGTTCCGCTGGTTGCTTTAATCCCCGGACGAAAAAAAGCCCGCGGGAGGGCGGGCAGAAGGGAGACTTCTAACAATGAGCATGGCCAATATAGGCAGCACAGGCTCCCTTCACAGTGAAACTAAATTCATGCTGCACACAGCAAGGCAGCCCGATTGGGCTGCCCGGGCGCATCAGCTTTTTGCGTTGAGCTTGCGCAGTTCTTCATAGGTGGCCGACTGGACGAACCAGAAGCCGGAAATGATGCACCACGTCAAAGTACCGCCCACCAATACCGCCAGGCCCGACAAAAAGCTTGCACTGAACATCGTCACCAAACCCATCAGCCAGACGAAGGCCAGTGCGATGTAGAGAACGGAGTTGTTGACGCTGATGACGAAATCTTTCATGACGCTTCCTTGTAGAGGGTATCCCGTTGATCTCCTCAGTGAGATCAACCGCGGCATCATAATGCCATGTGTCGGGAGGCGCCACCTTCAAGCACCCCGCCAGGTGGGCGTGCTCCCACCCTTGACCGTACGCTCGCCCTCGAGGATGCAGCGAATTCGCTTTTAGGCGCGTGCGTGACGTAATAGTCCTCGGGTGTAGCAGGCTAATGGTAGAGTCGCGTTTTTTTCCAACGGAGCAATGGCATGCACAAGGTGGTAATTGGCGCACTGGTACTGGCGGCCCTGGCCGGTTGTGCAGGTTCGAAGATGAAAGAGGCGCGCGCCGGCACGCCCTACAAAACCCTGGCTTCAGACAAGGCCACACTGGTGGTTGCTGAATGCGTGCAGTTCGGCTGGCAGGATGAAAGCGTGTTCGGCGTTGACGCCGGCGGCTTCAAGGAACCCATCGGCGCCGGCGGTTTTACCGTGTACACGACTGCAGGCGACTACTTTGTCGATGTGCAAAGCGCGGGTGCCGGTTCCACCATCAAGTACTACGCAGCAGAAGACAATATGCCAGCCAAGCGGCGCTTGGCCGCACTCGCGACTTGCCTGTAATCCATTGCTTTAGTCGTTTTAGGAAATGCCTGGCACGACAGTTGCGCGGCATTTGGATTATGATTCACCCGCTCGCCCGACATGATGGCTCTTTACCAGTACACGGACGTCGAGGCTTAAACGTCGGGCGAGCACCTTTTTTCCTCAGCGCGGCATGTAGCCAAGGTGCCAGCGCCGGGGAATCTTCAGCGACACCAGCCCCAGCACGCCTGCGAAGACGCCGCTGACCAGCAGCGCCCTCAAGCCCATCTGCTGCTCGAGCACCGCGCCAATCACCGCCCCCACGAACATCCCGGCCCATGGGATCAGTTGCACGCGCCAGCCGCTGCGACGCTCCCCAAGCAGCCAGCGCCCCAGCCCGCGTCCAAACCGTGAAAGTGCGCCGGTGACGTAAGTCAGGCCTACGGGCAATCCGTTGACCTCTTCCACAGCGGCATTCAGCATGCCCATCGCGACGATCGCCGCCAGCAGAGCGGGCAATGTATCGGCGAAGGGCAGCACGGCAGCGCCGCACAACAAGCCGGCAATACACAACAGCAATGGCAGTGCATGGCGGCGGCTCAGCCGGCTGACCACGACGCCCAAGGCGTTACCGACAACAAAGGTCGCGACCAGCAACAGCAGCCGCCCGGTCAGGCCAAGATCCCCGGCGCTGATTGCTACCGCCAGGCGAGTCGTGTTGCCGCTCATGAACGACACAAAATCACCGCTGGCCATGAAGCCGATGGCGTCAGTCATTCCCGCCAGCACCGACAGGCTGGCCACCAGCATCAGCCCGACCCGGCCACGCCAGCGCTGTCGATGGGCCAGTGCAGCATTGGCGTTGGGTTTGCGCGGCGAAGGCAACATAGGACCGGGTTCCTCGGTGAGATTATCCGGCCACTACCGTAGGGCGCTTTTAGGGCGCACGCAATGACCTCAGACACACTCTAGGTACCAGCCCGTACGCTGCCAGGTGAAAAAGTGGGTCGGCCTGATCGCTTGCACGAAATCCACGTCATGGGACACCACCATCATCGCCCCTGTAAAACCTTGCAGCGCCTGTTCAAAGGCCATCACCGATTCCAAGTCCAAGTGGTTGGTCGGCTCGTCCAGCAACAACAGTTGCGCCGGCACTTCGCGCCACAAGGCAATCGCCATCGCGGCCTTCAAGCGTTCGCCGCCACTGAGTTGCCCGGCGGGTTGGGTCACGCGCAAGGCGTTCAGTTGCAGCAACGCCAGGCGCGTGCGCAATTCGGCTTCGGCCAGTGGCGTGTCGAGCAGGTTGAGTTGCTCGACGATGGAACGCTGGTCGTCCAGCAGCGCGAGATGCTGGTCGATATAGGCACTCGGCACCTGCACGCTGCAGGCGCCATTGACCGCTTGCCATTCACCTGCCAACACCTTGAGCAACGTGGATTTGCCGCACCCGTTCGGCCCACGTACAGCGATGCGTACCGGCCCGGCAAGGTGCAGGTTGAGGCAGGTCGAGGGCAGCCATGGCAATTGCGCGTCGACCAACGCCAGCACCTGTCGGCCATTGGGCACCGCTGACGCGGGCAATGCCAACAGCGTTGGCGTTTCATCCAGTACCTTTTCGTAGGCTTGGCGCACCTGGGCATCCAACGCCTGTTTGTGTTGCCCATGCGCGCTGCGCACGCTGCTGAGGATTTCCGTGGCGGCGCCTTTCCAGCGCGCTTTGGTGAAACGGTCAACATTGGCTGTTTCCGCCTGTTTGCGTGAGTGGGCGGCATTGCGTTGCAGGTTGTCATGGTCCTTTTGCAGGCGCCGCCGTTCGCGGCTACGCGCTAGGCGTGCGTGTTCCAGGGCAGCGACGGCAGCGTGTTGTTGGGCATCGCGCTGAAGGCGGTAAGCATCGTAGTTGCCGCCATACACGTGGACGCCGAGGGATGACAGCTCGATGATGCGCCCCATGGCGTTGAGCAATTGTCGATCATGGCTGACCACTACCAGGCCGCCACGCCAATCCGCGAGCACTCGCAGCAGCCAGGCACGGCCGTCGCTGTCGAGGTGGTTGGTGGGTTCGTCGAGCACCAGCAGGTGTGGCGCGGCCAACAGCGCTCCGATGACCGCGACGCGGGCCAACTGGCCGCCGCTGAGTTGGTCGACAGGGGTCTCAACATTAAGCTGCGAAAGACCCGCCGCATCCAAGGCGCTGCGCAAACGCTCGGCCAGGTTCCAGCGGTCGTCGATCAACGCCAGGTCGTCGTCCTGCGCGGCGCCTTGGGCCATGCGTTCGAGCGCTGCCAATGGCGCAGCCGTACCCGTGAGATGAGCGACTGTGTCGCCCGGCACCACCACGACGTTCTGCGCGACGTAAGCCACATGGGGCGGTCGATTCAGCGTGCCAGAGGAGGGCGACAGCTGCCCGGCGAGCAACTTCGCCAGGACACTTTTGCCGCAGCCGTTACGCCCCACAATGCCGGTGGGGGTGTGATCGATGGACAGGTTCAGGTCGTCCAGCAAGGTCTCGCCATTGGCGAACTGGAAACACAGGTGTTGCAGGGAAACGAGGGCGGGCAGCCGGTTGACGTCAGTCATCAGCACCTCCAAAAAAATGTCGGACAGGCCAACAAGCGCGCCAGGCGGCCTGTTGCAGGTACATTTTGGAAGGCTTAGTTGTTCACGTCGGCGCTCGTCCCGTGAGTCAGAAGGGAGGCAGAGCCTAACCCACCTTGGCCTTTTTCGGCAAATCCGCCGCCAGTTGCTCAAGGAACATTGCCAATGCCGCTTCTTCGGCCTTGAGCCCTTTGCGCAGGCGCGGCTTGGGCAGCTTGGAGAGTTCGCCGAGGCTGAAATGCTCCAGCACCGCAGGGTGGATGTAACACTTGCGGCATACCGCCGGGGTGTTGCCCAACTGCTTGGCGACGTCCTTGACCATTGCCACCACGTGCCGTTTGGCATCGGACTCGGGCTGCCACTCCAACTCCCGCAACACCGCCAGCGCCATGGCGGTGCCGGCCCAGGTGCGGTAATCCTTGGCGGTGAAGTCCGCACCGGTGAGGCTGTGCAAGTATTCATTCACGTCCTGTGAGCTCACGGTGTGCCGCTCGCCGCTTTCGTCCAGGTACTGGAACAAGTCCTGCCCCGGCAATTCCAGGCAGCGCTTGACCACCGTCGCCAATCGCCGATCTTTAACGCTGATCTGGTGTTCGACGCCGCTCTTGCCGCGAAACTGGAACTTGATCTCACTGCCTTTCACATCCACATGGCGGGTACGCAGCGTGGTCAGCCCGTAGGATTTATTGTCCCGCGCATATTGGGTATTGCCGACGCGGATCAGCGTAGCGTCCAGCAGCATCACCACGGTGGCCAATACTTTTTCGCGGGTGAAGCCAGGTTCGGCGATTTTCGCTTCCAGCTGTTTGCGCAATTTTGGCAGGGCGATGCCGAACTGCTGCAGCCGAGAGTACTTGTCGCTGTCACGCACCTCACGCCAGCGCGGGTGGTAGCGGTACTGCTTGCGCCCACGCGCGTCGCGGCCGGTGGCTTGCAGATGGCCGCGCGGGTCGGCGCAGATCCACACATCGGTGTAGGCCGGCGGTACGGCCAGGGCGTTCAGGCGCTTGATCTCGTCGGGATCGCGGATGCGCTCACCCTTAGGGTCGAAGTACTGGAACTTGCCCCGCAGCGTCTTGCGGCGGATGCCGGGCTGGGTGTCGTCAACATAATGCAGGTCGCGGGGTAGCGCAGAGTCGGACATGGTGCGGGTTCCTTGGCAACAAATCAGGCCGGTATGTCTGATTGACCGCAGCCGTTTGCGGTCGTGCCAAAAGGTTGCCTACGCCAACACAGCCACCGCCTTGATCTGCGCCCACAGTGTCTGGCCGGGGTGCAATTGCAACTGGTCGCGGGAGAACCGCGTGATACGTGCCAGCAACGG
This sequence comes from Pseudomonas sp. H1_A03, assembly GCF_054685145.1. Lineage (NCBI taxonomy): Bacteria > Pseudomonadati > Pseudomonadota > Gammaproteobacteria > Pseudomonadales > Pseudomonadaceae > Pseudomonas > Pseudomonas sp. H1_A03. The sequence continues at coordinate 4,497,868 of NZ_CP162829.1, read as the reverse complement.
CGTGCCACCTGCGTTCAGGCGTACCAGCACGTGTGCGCTGTTGTCCGCCGGAACTTCCTGGGTCACCGTCACCGGCAGGCGATTGAGGATGCTGCTGTGTTCTTCTGCCTGCAGGCTGAGGCTCACATCACGTGCCTGGACTTTGATGCGCAACGCTTTGCCCACGGCCAACGGTGCATGGGCCACGCGCATGTGCAGGGCGCTGTCGGGCAGTTGCAGCGTGAGCAGCTGATAATGTTCGTCGTAGGCACTGACCGTGCCGTTGATCACCACGCCAGCGTCATCGCCCCGTGCCAGGGGCAGGTCGAGGCGCGCCAGGGTTTCGCCAATGGGGCCGCTGGCCAGGGCCTTTCCGTCGCTGAGCAAGACGATGTGATCGGCCAGGCGTGCGACCTCATCCTGAGCATGGCTGACATACAGCACCGGGATATCCAGTTCATCGTGCAGACGTTCGAGGTACGGCAGGATTTCACCTTTGCGCTGGCTGTCGAGGGCGGCCAGGGGTTCGTCCATCAACAGCAACTTCGGGCTGGTGAGCAAGGCGCGGGCGATACCGATGCGTTGGCGTTCACCGCCGGAAAGATGCTGGGGGTTACGGTCGAGCAGGTGGCCGATCGCCAATAACTGCGTGGCCTGGGCCATGTCCACACGGCGTTGCTGACGGGGGATGCGCTTGAGGCCAAATTCCAGGTTCGCCCGCACCGACAAATGCGCAAACAGGCTGGCCTCCTGAAACACGTAACCCACGGCACGCTTATGCGGTGGCACAAACACCCCGTTGCGGCTGTCTTGCCACACCTCATCATTGATCTGGATGAAACCGTCTTCGGCGCGCTCCAGCCCGGCGATACAACGCAGGCAGGTGGTCTTGCCGGAACCGGAATGCCCGTAGAGCGCGGTCACGCCGCGACCGGGCAGGTGAAGGTCAACCTCGAGGGCAAAGCCCGAATACGTGAGTTGCAGGCGCACATCAATCATTGGCATCAGCTCCAGCTCACCTTTGTTTTACGGCTGGAGTAGAGCGCCAGCAACACCAGGAACGCGAACACCACCATGGAGCCGGCCAGCCAATGGGCCTGGGCATATTCCATGGCTTCGACATGGTCGTAGATTTGTACGGAGACCACCCGGGTCTTGTCCGGGATATTGCCGCCGATCATCAGCACCACGCCGAATTCGCCGACGGTGTGCGCAAAACCCAGGATGGAGGCGGTGATAAACCCCGGCCGTGCCAAAGGCAAAATCACCGTAAAAAACGTATCCCAAGGATTGGCGCGCAGGGTCGCGGCCACTTCGAGCGGGCGCGTGCCAATGGCGGAGAAGGCGTTCTGCAAGGGCTGCACTACAAACGGCATGGAATAGATCACCGAACCGATGACCAGCCCGGCGAAGCTGAAGGTGAGGGTGCCCAGGCCCAGCCATTGAGTGAACTGGCCGAAGTAGCCATTGGGGCCCATGGCCAACAGCAGGTAAAAACCAATCACCGTGGGTGGCAACACCAACGGCAAGGCGACGATGGCACCGATGGGGCCGCGCCACCAGGAGCGGGTGCGCGACAGCCACAGGGCGATGGGAGTGCCGATGACCAGCAAGATCACCGTGGTCAGTGAGGCGAGCTGGAGGGTCAACCAGATAGCGGAAAAATCGGCACTCGATAGCGGCATTTAGAGCTCGTAACCGTAGGACTTGATGACGGCAGCGGCTTTAGGCCCCTTGAGGTATTCAACCAGTGCCTTGGCAGCGGCGCTGTCTTTGCCCTTGTTGAGGATGACCGCGTCCTGTTTGATCGGGTCGTGCAGGGAGGCTGGAACGATCCACGCCGAACCGCTGGTGACTTTGCCGTCTTTATAGATCTGCGACAAGGCCACAAAGCCCAGCTCGGCGTTGCCGGTGGACACAAACTGATAGGCCTGGGTGATGTTCTGACCCTCAACGAGCTTGTCCTTGACCTGCTCGGTCAGCCCTTGTTTGGCCAATACTTGGGTCGCGGCCAGGCCGTAAGGTGCCGTTTTCGGGTTGGCAATCGACAGATGTGTGAACTGGTTTTTCTTCAGCACTTCACCTTTGGCATCGACATAACCTTCTTTCGCCGACCACAGGGCCAGGGTGCCAACGGCGTAGGTGAAGCGTGACCCCTTGACGGTATCGCCTTCGGTTTCGAGTTTTTGCGGGGTGGCGTCGTCGGCGCTCAGGAACACTTCGAACGGCGCGCCATTCTTGATCTGGGTGTAGAACTGGCCGGTGGCGCCGTAGGCGGCGACCAGTTTGTGGCCGGTCTCTTTTTCGAAGTCGGCGGCAATCGCCTGGATCGGTGCGGTGAAATTGGCGGCCACGGCCACTTGGACTTCATCGGCCTGCGCCGAGCCAAAGGCCAGCGCCGCGACCAGAACGGCCAGGCGTGAGGCGTGAATCTTCATGAAGCAGCTCCTTTGAGGGTGTACGGCTTGTTATAGATAGAAGGCTTAACCGCTATGTACGAGAATATATAGCGGTTGGCCGGTGCCGGTACAGTGCAAAGTTGCCACGGATGACGGATCTACTTGAGCTTGGCCAGGGCCTGTTCTGCCAGTTCGCGCGTCAGCTCATACGTGGTCGTGTCTTTGCCCAGGCGCAGTGCCTGACCGGACCACAGGTTGCTGAAGCCCGCTTCATCCTTGGCCTTGAGCGGCATCAGCGCGCCGCCTGAGGTCGGGAACGCTGGAGCGGCCGGGTTGATCGCACCCAACTCACGCATCACGCGGTTGACGATGCCGCGTGCCGGGCGGCCGGTAAACAGGTTGGTCAGTGCCGTTTCGCTGGCCTGGGCATGACGCAGCGCATGGTGGTGCGAAGCCGTGACGTTGGCTTCAGGGGTAAACAGGTACGCCGTACCGATCTGCACCGCCGAGGCGCCAAGGGCAAACGCTGCGACAATCCCACGCGCATCGCCGATACCCCCGGCCGCGATCACCGGCACGCGGACGGCGTCGACGACTTGCGGCAACAAGGCGAACAGGCCGATCTGGGTGTTGAGGTCATCGCTGAGAAACAAGCCGCGATGCCCGCCTGCTTCAATGCCCATGGCGATGATTGCATCGCAGCCATGGTGTTCCAGCCAGAGGGCTTCCTCTACGGTGGTGGCCGAGGACAACACCTTGGCGCCGGTGGCTTTTACCCGATCCAGCAGGGACTTTTCCGGCAGGCCAAAGTGAAAACTGACGACCTCGGGGCGGAATGCTTCGACCACCTGGCAGGCGGCGTCATTGAAGGGGGCACGGTTGGACACCGGTGTTGGCGCATCAAAGTCGGCACCCAATTCGCGGTAGTAGGGTTCCAGCAATTCTTTCCAGCGTCGATCGCCTGCGGCGTCAGGTTGCGGGGGTTGATGGCAGAAGAAATTGACGTTGACCGGGCGCGTGCTGGCCTGGCGGATGGCGGTCAGCGCTTCGCGCAGTTGCTCGATACTCAGTGCGGCGGCCGGCAATGAACCCAGCGCGCCCGCATTATTGGCAGCGATCACCATGGCAGTGGTGGTGCCTACCGCCATTGGGGCCTGGATGATCGGCACTTCGATGCCCAACAGGTCGAGAAGGCGGGTGTCTGGCCAAGTGCTCATGGGGTGCGTCTCCAGCGTTAGTGAGGCTTCACGCTGTTTTAACAGGGCCCCTGGCACCCGGCCAGTCTGTTTTATTCACTGGACGAACGTGCCGTTTCGTGGTGCGCCATCAGTCAATGGCATGGCCCACGACGGCGTGAATTCGCTCGGCGATATGTGCCGCATGGGTTTCCAGGGCGAAGTGGCCAGTGTCGAGCAGTTCCACCACGGCGTTGGGGTTGTCGGTCTTGTAGGCGTGTGCGCCTGGCGGAATGAAGAAGGGATCGTTCTGGCCCCAGATCACCAGCGTTGGCACGTGCGTCGTCTTGAAAAAGGCCTGGAACGCCGGGTACAGCGTCAGGTTGTTACGGTAGTCGAGGAACAGGTCCAGCTGGATCTCGTCATTGCCGGGACGCTGCATGAGCAGGACATCCAGCATGTAGGATTCCGGCGCCACGCGCTCGGGGTGGTTTACACCGTGCAGGTACTGGTAGCGCGTGCCTTCCAGGCTGATCACCGCGCTGCGGATGACTTCGCGGTTGGCTTGGCTCGGTTCGGCCCAGTAGGTGCGGATCGGTGCCCAAGCATCGCCCAGGCCCTCCAAGTACGCATTCCCGTTTTGCGAAACCAGCGCGCTGACCCGTTCCGGGTGAGCCACCGCGAGGCGCAGACCAACCGGTGCGCCGTAATCGAAGACATACAGCGCGTAACGGCTCAGCGCCAGCGCATCGACAAAATGCTCAACCGTGACTGCCAGGTTATCGAAGCTGTAGTGATAATTGCGCTCGGCCGGTACCTCGGTGAAGCCGAAGCCCGGTAAATCTGGCGCGATGACCCGAAAACGCGTGGCGAGCAGGGGGATCAGGTCGCGGTACATGTGCGACGAGCTGGGGAAACCATGCAGCAGCAACATGACGGGGGCCGCCGGGTCACCGGCTTCTCGATAGAACATGCGTACGCCATCGACATCGATGTGGCGGTAGTGAACAACGGGGGCTGGAGTGGTCATGATGAGGCACCTATGTAACTTGATTGGATTGATATACGGGTTACTTTTTCAAAAGCTGCGCTCAAAAATGTAACCTGTCAAATTGTTTATATTGGTTAGCTAAGTGTTCTTTGTAACTACCCGGATGAATTAATAGCGGTTACGATAGAAGCGCGCCCAAGAGGATTGAACATGACCACCCACGCAGCCCTGGAACCCTATGTCCTTGCCGATCACCCGGTACTGGACATGCTCAACACCCGCGCCAACGTCGACGGCGAGCCCTTCGAGTTCTGGCAGGCTGACGCCGATGTTGCGCGCTGGTTGGTCCGCTTGGGCTGGGTCGAGGAGGGTGCGACGCCTGCGTTCGAGGACGGGGCGTTACTGGCAACGGCGAAGACGCTGCGGGAAGTGATCCGGGCCTTGCTGGAGGCACGCAAGGCGGGCGAGCAAGCTGATCCGGCGGCGCTCAATGGCTTTTTGCGCAAGGCCGTCAGCCATCCACAGCTGTCCTGGCCGGCACCGGGTGAATTGCAGTTGGTGCGTGAGCGCAAACTGCAAACGCCGGAACAGTTTCTTTCGCCGATCGCCGAAGCCGCCGCTACCTTGCTCGTGGATGCAGATTTCAACCTGATCCGCACCTGCGAACACCCTGAATGCGTGCTGTGGTTCTACGACCGTACCAAAGCGCATAAGCGTCGCTGGTGCAGCATGGCGCTGTGTGGCAACCGTCATAAAGTCGCCGAGTTCCGCAAGCGCAAGCAGGGTTAGATTTTGCTCTCACGCTCCAGCAGCTGCTGCTTGCGCTCCACGCCCCAGCGATAGCCCGAGAGGTCGCCATTGCTGCGCACTACGCGGTGGCAAGGGATTGCCACCGCGAGGCTGTTAGCGCCACAGGCCTGGGCCACTGCGCGGAACGACTTAGGCGCACCGATCCGCGCTGCAATCTGCGCGTAGCTGGCCGTGCTCCCCGGAGGGATATCGCGCAAGGCTTGCCATACGCGCTCCTGAAACGCGGTACCACGCAGATCCAGCGGCAAGTCCAGGCCAAGCGCGGGCGCTTCGATAAACCCCACGACCTGGGCGACCAGCTGTTCGAAGTGCGGGTCGGCGCCCACCAGCTCGGCTTTGGGAAATTGATCCTGCAGATCACGCGCCAACCGGTCCGGGTCATCTCCGAGCAAAATCGCGCACACACCACGGGCACTTTGCGCCACCAGGATTGCACCCAGCGAGCATTGCCCGATGGCAAACAGGATCGCAGTGTTAGTGCCGCCGGCTTTGTAGTCGCTGGGCTTCATGCCAAGCAATTGATCTGCGGATTCATAAAAGCGGCTGTTGGAGTTGAAGCCTGCGTCATACAGCGCATCGGTCACCGAGTGCGGGCCCCTGAGGCCATCGCGCACTTTGCGTGAACGATGGGCGCTGGCGTAGCCCTTGGGGGTCAGGCCGGTGACGGCTTTGAACACGCGGTGAAAATGGAAGGGGCTCAGCTTGGCTTGCGTGGCCAGCGTGTTCAGGCTGGGCGGGGTGTCGGCCTGTTCGATATGCCGGCAGGCGTCGGCCACCCGTTGTGCATGGTGTGCTGCCAGTTGCGTCTGGTCGCCGGCAGCGCGTTTGCTGGCGCGATAACCCGCCGCTTCGGCCTGTGCAGCCGTGTCGAAGAACTCGATATTTTCCGGGCGCGGCAAGCGCGAAGCGCTGCTCGGGCGACAGTACACGCCGGTGGTCTTCACACCATAGACGAACAGCGCATCGGCTTTGGGATCACGGGCCAGAATGGCGGCCCAGCGGGGGTCTTGTTCGGTGGTCATGGTCGGCACTCTTGACGGGTCCTGGCCAGATTAGTCGTGCCGTGAACACCTGGCACTCTGAAGCTTGCGGTCAAATCAGCCGGCAGTGCGAAGGTGAGATTGATGCGTTGCGCGCCCATGACCGGGTGCACGCCTTCCTTGATCGGCATCACCCCATGAAAACGCAAGCGGTCCACGCCGCCCCACACCACCACGTCGCCATGGAACAGCGAGACTTTCTGGGGCTTGTCACTGCGCTCGTGCCCGCCAAACAGAAAAATCGCCGGCAACCCAAAAGAGACCGACACCACCGGTTCGCTGTAGCGGCGCTCATCTTTGTCCTGGTGCAGGGCCATTTTCGCGCCGGGTACATAACGGTTGATCAGGCAGGCGTCGGGCGCAAAGTTGAGAAAGCCGGCTTCTGCCGCTGCCAACACGGCCAATTGGCGCAAGGCGTCCGGCATCTGCGGCCATGGCTGAAGGTTGCGCGGGTCCAATGGCGAGTAGCGATAGCCCGAGGCATCAGTGGTCCAGCCCAGATCGCCGCAACTGCTCAATGCAGCCGACATGGTAAAGCCACCAGGTGTCACCATGTGCCGAAACGGTGATTGAGCCAGCACCCGTCGCAGTTCCGGCAGAAGACGCTCAACCCAGGGCAGGGCGTAGCCTCTTAGCACGTAGGACTGTTCGCCAATTTGCTCGCGCCCTGCGGGTTGCTGCAAGGCGTCATCGGCGAACAGATCAGTCGTGAGGCCAGGCATTGACTTACAGTGCCTTGCTCACGTTGATGTCGGTGATTTCATCACTGGCATCGTGAATTTTCGCCAGGGCTTGCTTGGCTTCTTCTACGCTGTTGGTGTGCAGTTGAGCGAACTCAAAGCGGCGTTCGCCGTTGAGCTTGTATTTGATTACGTACTTGGTGGTAGCGGTCACGGCTATTTCCTATTGACTGTTCGGATCAGCTCAGTTTGGTGCTGGTGCGACGCACAATGCGAATCTTGTGGGACAGCGCGGGTTTGCGGGTCACGCTGATTGCGCGGCGCGTGACCACGTCCAGGGTGATGTTCCAGAACCCGGTGCTCGGTGCGGTGATTTTGGCAGGGAACGTGTCGAAGGCGCCGCCGTGGTAGGTGTGGCGACCGCCGTTCTTGAAGCTGCGAAAATTCGCGTCGCTCATCAGACGGATATTACAAGTCTGCGAGCATTCGATGACGACAATGTCTCCCTCGTTGAGGTGCTCGCGCTGGTGGATGAATTTCATGGGGGTGTCTCCAGAAGGGCTTTTTCTGAAAAATCAGAACGATACGTAGGTTAAGATGGAGTTTATCAGCCCCAGCACGTTTATTATCGGGTCGTCTTCAACGACATCGACAATTTAAAACAGTTATTTACCGAGTTATCAGGGATAAATCCTACTTGGGCGGGAGAAATTTACCATCCCCGCTGTCGTAGGCTCTTTATCGGAGGTTTTATATGAAGTGGAGTGTGTTGGTTCTGGCCCTGGCGATTGGTGGGTGTGCTTCGGTTGCAGATATCAAGCAGACGCCGCCGACCTTGGCGGTCATTTCCGGGAAAAAACCACAGGAATACGCCGCGTGCGTGGTACAGAAATTGTCGGCGACTCGCCGGCCGCCGCAGATTGAACCGCGTAAGGAAGGGGGTATGCAGGTGATTGTGCCGCAGAAGTTTTCCGCCGACCCTTCGGCAATTTTCGAAATTGATGAACGTTCCAGTGGTAGCAGCATCAAGCTCTACGAGAGCATGTCCAATGTGCCGATCCGTCCGGGTGACGTGAAAAAAGCTGGCGAAGAGTGCATCTCCGGCTGATATAGCCCGTTTCACCCTGTTACTTCTAATCCGATAAAAAGCCTGGTCCCACCATCGTGGTGCCAGGCTTTTTGTTGGGCCCGATTTGGGAATTGTCGCGACGGGATAATCCCCCTTAGCCTTTTTAGGTTTATGCCATAAGCGCCTAAGCTTATAACTATAAAAATGGAGTCGTGATGATGTCGCTGAATCGGGTACTGATGGGGCCAATCTCAACGGCCAAACCGTAGAAGGCGTGCTGAACGGGCAAGGCATCCGTTAAACTGTTGTCCGATCAATGCAAAAATGTCGCGCAAACCCTCGGTTTGTGCGGCATTTGTCTATTCGGGAAGTCATTCATGAAGCGTGAACACGTCAGCGCTCGCCAGGCCGAAGGCCAGATATCGGCGACTCACATTATCCAGAATCCGGCCGACCTGGGGGAGTGGATCGTATTCTTCAAGAAAAGCGGCGGCCGCAGTTTTTTCCTGGTGGATGATCAGGATGAAATCGAGTCGTTCGCGCGCCTGGATGACCTGGTAGAGACCATCCGCAGCCTGGGCATCAAGTTCGCCGATATTCAGTTGTAGGCGAAACGCTTACTTGCAGACCACCACCACACTGCGACTTTTGAAGTTGCCCACATCCTGCCCCAGGGTCTTGTCACTTTCCTTGAGCGAAGGCGTGCCCTCGGTGCCGACGATACGGTAGCCGGTGCCCGCACACGAGGCATCCGCCTTTTCGTAGCAACTGGCCCAGGAGTTGGCCTCGCCCGAACAGTCAATGGTCAGGCCTTGTTCGCCGTTTTTCAGGTAGACGTCAGAAGTGGTGGTGCAGCCGGCGAGCGCCAGTACCGCAGTCAGTGCCAGAATCTTGTTCATGAGTTGGGTCGTCGTCGAGGGTGTAGGAGGAGGGCGCTGACACTGTCGTGGGGCGTTGGTGCAGGATTATAGCGAACTGCCACCTGGTGCGCAGTCAAAGAATGTACTCCGCGACTGCGCACCCTTGGGTTGGGCATAAATGCCTTGGACTTCAGTGTCTGGCGCAGGTCATGGCACCCCCATCACGAGTACGCCGCTCCCGCTTATGGTTCCAGCGGCAGGCAACGAACCCGCTCGCCGTACCAAAGCAAACGTCACATCGTCGCCGCCGACACTGTTGGTGATCTGGGTCAGGAACTTACCGTTCACTTGCACGGCGGATCCCGCTCGCACAAGCGCCGTACCGACGTTCGGGTTGGTCATTACCAGCAGGCGTGTGTCAAACGACGACGGGTTGCCTTTGTACGTGATGGTGATCGGTGTGGTGATGCCGGCGTTCGGGCAGGAGTAGGTGAGCCTGCGGTTGCTGCGGATGGGCGTTGTGAGCGGGTCGGTGCCAATTGCCCGCTGGTTTACGGTGCCGAAGTCTATATTGATCGGGTTGTTATTGTTGATCGTGCACGTTGACGGAGAGATGGAGAAATTGTTGGCCGCGGTATATGTCAGCGCAAGCGTTGAACTGCCGGAATTGTAGTTATTTGTCTGGTCGAGATTGAGCCGCCCCAGCACATCTCCGACTCGGATATCGATAGGGTTACTCGGATTGTTACGGACCAAAATGTAGGGGGTGACATTGACCGGTACGCCGACGGAGTTGTTCAGCATGGTCGTCGTCCGGATACCATTTGGAATGGGGGTGTTGTAGAAACTGCCGTTGATCCGCAGCCCCGTGCCTTGGTTAGTGAATTTGGGTCCAGGCACCCAGGCGGGCCCGACTCTTGCCGACGTTGCCCAGTAGTCGGTATACCAGGGCTGGCTACCGCCGTAGTGGGAAAATCGACATTCCAGCCTGACCCCTTCGAGCATTATTCGGGTTTTGTCCGCACCCAGTTGGACGGTCACGGGGACCTGCAAGTTGAGTGTCCCGCCGGAGCCGACGAATATCCAAGGCCCACCATTCACGCGGCAATCGGTTGCATTCGCGGTTGAGGTCACGCCAATCAAGACGAGAAGCACCATGGCTGCATAAAGTCGTTTCATCTTTCTCTCTCGTTGCGCATCTCTCCAGGCAGTGCCCGGTGAACATTCAGTTCGGGGTGGCACTGGCGTCGGTTAGAGATGTGAGGTTTGTCCAGGGCTGTTATGGATAGTCCAGCGTAAAGGTCGAGGTCACCGTGTAGGCGCCAGGCCCGATCGTCTGATCCCTGATCGCATTTGGCTCGCCTTTTACATAAGCCTTGAGTTCAATCACATTGCTGCCATTGCTCAGTACCTGTTCATCACTGGGGGTATTGAGGGGCAAAGGCTTGTCGTCCGGCGTCTCTATGCCAACGCCGATACCGGCAGCAATACTTCCGCCATCCAGGGCGAACAACCCAGGCAGCGCCATGTTTTCTCTACCGCCCAGGGTGATGGTCACTGTCTTGCCAATTGCGGTGTCGCACGCCTCCAGGTGCAATCTGAACCCCTTACCCTGCGTGCGGGTGTTGATGTAGAGGTGCTTACTGGTCACGTCCCAAAGTTCGAGCGCGATGGCCTCGTCGCCAGGGCGGATCGTGCAGGCCTGTTCAACCAGATTGCCCTTGAACCTCAGGTTATCCACGGCATGCCCCGTGGGAATGAGGCCGAAGCAAAGCAGGAGTGCCAACCCAGCGTGGGGCCGGCGCTCATGAACCCTTTGATATGGCATACGCCCGACTCCTATTGGTATTCGGCCAGCAATGTGGCCACTGCCGTAAACCGTGCGGGGGCAAGGACTGCGCCCGGCCGTTGCACAGGGACCACTTCCAGTACCGGCGGCGACGAGAGGGTGATATCCAGTGGCGTGTTGAGTTGAAACGGCACATTGTTCTGGAACAAGCGGATACCCAGTTCAGGCACACTGCTCTGCACCGCCGATGCGTCAAACGTCGTTGCTGTACCGTTAACGCTCAACTTCAGGAGCCAGGGCATCGTGGTCGCACCGCAACTGATGGTGTAGCCAACGCCTTTGCGGTATCTCACACCATCGATCAGCTTGGTGCCGATATCCCCGAAATCGACTTCAATCGTGCTGCCCGCGTCAATCGTGCAGGGGGGCGGCTCGTTGAGCGTTCCGCTGAACGTCAAGTTCGCCGACGCAGCACTGCAAAGGCTGATGCAACACAAGGCGAGCAACGCGTGGCGTGGCCTGAATGTCATTGATCGTTTCTCTTTATTGATAAGCGGCTTCATTGGTAATCGATCACCAGGGTGGCGGCTGCATCAAATGCCCCCCCGGTCAGTTGGCTGCCCGCGCGTTTGACAGGTACCGCCTGCACAGCCGGAAAATTCGGGTAGGTAAAATTCACCACAGTATTCAATGGCCAGTCACTGCCATTGACGAGCAGCTTGACGCCGAGGTCAGTTTTGCGGGTTACCAGCACACGGCTGTCAAACGCAGCACCCGTGCCCCTGAGCTGAAGGGTCAGCGCATTGCTGAAGGGGGAGTCGCAGGTGACGGTATAAGGCACATTTTTACGATAGTTAACGCCGTCAATCCGGGACGTCAGCAGGTCATTGCCAAAAGGCACATCCAGCGTGTTGCCCCCATTAATCACACAGGGTGGCGGCGCGATGATCACCGCGCGGATGGTCAGGTTGGTGTTGGCCTGCACACTGAGGCCGACGGCCCAAAGCAGGCCGCCCATGATAAGAATGGCCCGCGAGCCGGTTGTCCTAGCCATCGTTATGCCCTTACTCATAATTGAGCCTGAAATCCACCACGGCCCGAAAGGCGCCACTGCTCAGCGAGGCGGAGGTGCGCGTCGGCCTGACAGTCCAGACCTGGGTGTTACTGCCCAAGGGCAGGAACAAGGGTTCCCCCTGAAACCCAGTTGCACATCTCGTCCCAGTGCATCGCTCAAGTGCAGGCCCATGCCGGAAACCCCTTGAACCTTGACCAGGCGTGGATCATCGGCATCAGCCGGCGCCAGAAACGCCACCGACAACACCGGTTGGAAAGCACTCCAGGCCAGGTTTCCCGTACGTTCGCTGCGGACGCTGCCGGCCGTGCGATGGCAATCGGTAAACCGCACCTCGAAGGCCACCGGCTTTGCCTGGTCTCCTGGCCGTTGCAGTTGACTGGCTGACACTGCACCCAGGTCGATCGTTTGATGAAGCGATGTCATTTCCAGGTTGCAGGGCGTTTCATGCATCGTCCCGGAAATATTCAACATTCCATTCATCCCTTCGACGTCTGCCGCCTGGGCGCTTTGCAACAAGGCCAGTAGCAGGCCGCCCAAGACCTTCATTTGCTGCGACTTCATGACGTTCTCCGGCAGCGGGCGCTACTCATTAGGCGCGTTGACTTTGCACGTGTTGCCACTGCAGGTGAAGGCGAGCAGCGGACGTCCACCGTAGTCGTTGACGTAGGACAAATAAGGCGTGGTGCCGAGCGCGGCGGCGGTGGGGCCCAAGGTCAGTGCGCCTTTGGGTGGCACCATCTGTGGCTCGAAGCCCGCCACGGTTTTGCCGTCCTTGGTGCTGCGCGCATCCACCAGGGTCACGTAGTACGGCGTGGGGTTATTCACCGTGTATCGCTCGCCTTCGAGGGTCAGGGTGAGCTTTTCCTGCCAGGGGTTGGACAAGTCTTGTTGGCTTGGGGTAATGGCTTGGGGCCGGTAGAACAACTTGATGCGGGTCTGCAGCGCAATTTGCAGGGTATTGGCCTTGTCGGTGCGTGGCGGAATTTCCCTCAAATTGAAGTAGAAAACCGTTTCGCGATCCTGTGGCAGCGAATTTGCAGCGGGCAACGCCTGTACCTTGACCTGGCTTTGCTTGCCCGGCTCAAGACGTTGAACCGGCGGCAACACGATCAGGGGCGAGGTGATCTTTTTTCCCTCTTCATCTTCCAGCCAGCCCTGGGCCAGATACGGCAGTTGGGTATTGTTGTTGGTGATGTTGACGCTGGTGGCATTTTTTCCTCCATCAAAAATCACGCGGGTACGGTCCAGGCCGACAGCGGCGTTGGCACACGGGCTCAAGCCTACGGCCAGCAATGTGAGGGCGGGGAGTGAGAGACGAATGTTCATGAGGATGTGTTCTCCGTTTCGATGCTGTTGTCGGTCAGCGCTGCTGGATCGGGCGAGGTCTGTTCACTGGCGACCGTCCGGCAGCCCAGTTGCAGGGTGTCGGTCAAGCCATCGGCGGGTAAGGTGTCGGGGAGGGTGAGCACGCATTGTTCGGCGCCGCCCCAGCTCACGGTCATTTGCGCGCCGGCCTGGATACCGCTGAGGTAGACCGCGCCGCCATCATTCACAATGCCGGTGTCCTGCTGCCGCGCATTCTTCACCGTCGCGCCGAACGGCGGCGTGCTGCCATCCGCCAGACGCACAACCGCCATGGCTTTTTCGCCGGCAATCACGTCCAGGCTGCGGTATCCGATGGCGCCCTCGGTGAGGGTCAACTGGGCAACGGACTGCGTGGCTTCGACGTTCACCGGCAGGCTTTCCAGGTCGACACTGGCCGCTGTGCGCTGATAGCTGCTGATATCGGAAATAACGGCTTTGCCGAAGGCATTGCTGCGTGTTGGGGTGCCGTAGCCTCGCACCGGCACATCGGGTACGCCTGCGGTGTCGACCATCAGGCGGGTGCCGCCAGTGCTGTTGGTGCGATGCAGTGCCCCTCCGTGAGGCGTCAGCGTGCCACCACCCCGTGCGGAAACGCTGAGGCTGGCGTACCTGCCTTCTTGTTGGCTGGCTGCCAGATCGATATCTGCCTGATCTCCAACATGGCTCAGGTACCCACTGGCCGCTTTATCGCCGACGCTGAGCTGGTAGCTGTTACGTTCATCGAGGCGATCACTGTAGCGCGTGGATAACGCGTTCTTACCTGCGGTTCGACTGGCGTCCAGGGCCAGTGTGCCGGTGCGGCCCAGGGGCAGACTGACCGACAACGTCACGCCGTTATCCTTATAGTTGTAGTCAAGCGTACGGTATACATTCAGGGACGCACTCATATTCTTGATACTGCCCACATTGAAATAACGTGCTACTGATAAGTTCCAGCGCTGCGTCGCGGGCCGTGCCCAATAAGTTTGTTTGTTGTAGCTTGCATACACGGTGGCGCCCAAGTCACGGAACTGCTTATTAACGGTCGCCGTGTACAGTGCCTTGCTGTCGCCAATGGGTTTCCAACTACTGTCGCGCTCGTTACGCCCGGAAAGTTCGCCGTTCAATCCATAATGGCGAGCATCCAGGTACTCGCTCATGCTTAAGTAATTCCTTTCGGAAAAGCGATAACCTGCAAAAGTAATCTGGCTGTCGTACTGTTCAAAGTGCTTGGAGTATTGAAGGCGGTAGGATTTACCCGCCAATGTTTGATTCCATAGCGTGGCGTGGGACTGAGTGGCATCCAGCGAGACCGCACCGAACATCAACAAGTCACGCCCAACGCCCACAGACAATGCGTGGTAGTTGTTATCCGTTATTGCGCCGCCATACAGCGACCAGCCATTACTGACACCCCACGAGAACTCGCCGCTGCCAAAAAAATCGCCATCGGCGTTGTAATGAAGATTCGATGGGCGGCCAGCCGCCAGTTTGTAGCGCACCTGGCCAGGGCGGGTCAGGTAAGGAACACCGGCGGTATCCATCTGGAAGCTATGCACTGAGCCATCCTGTTCCTCCACCCGCACATCCAGCCTGCCACTGACGGCGTCATTGAGGTCCTGGATCCGAAAGGGGCCTGCCGCCACTAGCGTTTCATAGAGCACACGCCCTTGCTGGCTGATGATGACCCTGGCGTTGGTTTTAGCCACTCCGACAACTTCCGGTGCGTAACCACGCAGGTTGGGAGGTAACTGGCTTTCGTCCGAGTTGAGCGCGGCGCCGGTATACCGGAAGCTGTCAAACAGGTCCGAATACAGGTAGTCCTCGCCAACGATAAGGCGCGCCTTCAGTGCCGGGATGGCGCGATAAGCGTAATAACGACTCCACTCCAGCTTCGGCTGGTTGGATGCATTTTCGCGGTCTCTGTCGACGCGCCCCTGCCAATCCGCCCGCAGCCGCCAAGCGCCGGCGTTAGCCCCCAGCGTGCCGTTGCCGGAGAAATTGTTTCTCGCCTGCTCATGCTTTTGGTAGGTGGACTGGGCCGTTACGTTGTAGTCCATCAGCAGCCCGGGCACCCCATCATCCCAGCGCGAGGGGGGATCCCAATTGATGGTGCTGTATTCAAGGTAGGCTTGGGGGAGGTTGATGTTCAGCGTAGAGGTCGCCAGATCTCCGCTGACCTCCATGCCTGGCAAGCTTTGAATATCCAGGCATTCGCCGCCTCTCCACCACAAGCGCTCTGCGTCTCCAGACGCTTTCAGGCCCAGTTGCTCGACAATATCGGACGATAAGCAGGCCTGGCTGCCTTTGGGGTCGTTATCGGGGGGTAAAATGCCACCGACTGCTCAGCGATCGGCTGGCTGTTGAGCTGCACGACCATGGCGTAGGTGCCCGGCAGGATAAATCCGCTGCGCGCAAACTGGGACAAGTCAATATTGGTGCGATCACTGAGATCAAGCACGTCGGTATTAAACTCGATATCCCCGGCGCCCAATGCAGTCCCGGCGAGCGACATAACCCCGCCGAAGAAACCTGGACGCAACGCATGTTTGATTTTCGACGCATTCAACATGAAGGCAATCCATCACTGTTCAAAAGTATTCCAACTCAAACCGCACAGCGGCAAGATGAGCGCCCGGCACCAAAGGCAGTCCGTTGCCGACTAGACGAAGCGTGTAGTCGAGTGTCATGTCGCCTTCCTTTAATGGGTGTAAGCCCATTGGCACACCTGGGACACTTTCCTGACCTGCTGAATCCCAGATATGAAACGCGACGCCTTGCGAATCACCGAAAGCCGTGAAAGAGCGACCTTCTCTATCGCGAGCGCCGTCAAACGTGACGCGCAGGTGCTGCCAGTCGGGCAGGGTTTCACCGGGGCGCGACGGGTCAGGGCGAGTTAATGAGCAATTGACCAGGCGCAACTGGAAGGGGTGAGGTGCGCCTACGGTATTGCGCAACAGGCGACCGATGGGTTCGGGAGGCATCTCGATGGATTGATCGGCGCTGGCCAATTCCAGCCCGCACGCAGAGTCAATGACCTCTCCATTTAACGTGACGATGCCATCGCCTTGGGTGGGTACCTGCCCGGCAACGCCTGGACTGATGAACATCGTCAGAGAAGAGGCGAGTGCGACGCTTATGAATGTTTTCACCGTTATCTCCCATCAGATTCCCCCGCCACTGAGGTGGCGGGGGAAGCGCTTACTGATAAGCCAGGGTGAAATTGGTGACGGCGCTGAAATCACCTGGGACGATGTCACCCGTGGCGCCACCTTTTACATAAGCGCCGAACTCCAGCGTGTTGTCCCCGGCCACAATCCCTTGAGGCGTGGTGGGAACACCCAGTTCAACGGGGGTGTTGCCGTGGGTCATCATGATGCCGATGTTGCCGGCGCCGCCGACGGTGCCGATTCCGCCTGGAACGGCAGAAGACGGCGCGGCGGTGAAGGTCGTGGTCACGGTGTTATCCGTAAGACCCGTCAGGTCACAGCCTTCCAGTTTAATCAGCACGCTTCGAGGGTTGGATGAACCGCCCGCTTGCAGTTGATGCTTGGCAATCGCCCCTAGGGGAATGGTCTGGTCGACTGATTCAGGTTTGATGGAGCAGGCACCCGAGTGGACTGATCCAGTAAACGTAATTGTTCCATCTGCCGCCTGGGCACCGGACATCGAGCCGACCAACAGCCCAATAGACAACAGCGCAGTTTTCATTTCATTTTTCATCAGCAAAGACCCATCTATAAGTAACCGTCACAAAGAAACCCTGCAGGCAGGCGTGGACCCACCGTCGCGTCTTAATCTAAAACGTGCGGGGCACTCAGTTCGGCGCTGATCGCATTGCAGATAAAGTATCGGATCTTCCAATTACTTGTATTGCAAATGGCGGCTACGCTCGAACTTGGGCCATTGTCAGGCTTGCGTTAAAAGAATTAAATCGCCTAATTCGCTTAGTTTTGTAGCCTTATCATATGATCGCTTGTAAGAGGGGTATGGCATTTTGCCAAAAATCAATAATTGCCTGTAAGACATTAACTACAAACAGTTTTGGATGGGTTTTTAGTTGTTATCAGGGCTGTAAGAATAGGATTACAGGATCATTGGTGCAACACTGTCCAGTGTCGCTTTGTTACTGCGCAACAACCCTTATAGGTGCCCACAAAAAAGCCCCGTACAACGGGGCTTCATGCGCAGCGCAGCGGAACTTACTTGCCTTTCGGCCGTTTGCTCGACGCGTGACCCGCTTCATCCACAAATACTTCGGCTACCGCAATCGCTTGGCTTTCGGTGGCGAAGGCCCCGGCGACACTGTCGCCGTGGAAATTGATCAGGTGCCAACCGTCCGCTCGCTGCGTGATCAGGTAGCCGTTTACGCCTTTGGGTTCTGACATCTATCAATCTCGTCGTGTGGTTCAAGGGCGTAATGATAGCGCCAAATGTTGCAGGGCCGGGCAAGTTATTCTAGGTCAGTGTCCTGATCGCAAAAGCATGCTAAAAAGGATGCAGCGCATAGAAACACTGAGGTGCAGGCGTTTTTTGCCGTGTCGGTGGAGACCCTCTTCACAAGACCAGCGGAACTTACGCTGACATTTTTTCTCTATGATGACATCGCAACGCCAGCAGGACCCATTGTAAGGTGCCTGCGGCCTCATTAGACTGCGCCGAATTCCGTACGCACAGCCCTTTGTAAGGACCCATATGATCAAGAAATGCTTGTTCCCAGCAGCCGGTTACGGCACTCGCTTCTTGCCAGCGACCAAGGCCATGCCCAAAGAGATGCTGCCGGTGGTGAACAAGCCACTGATTCAGTACGGCGTCGAAGAGGCACTGGATGCCGGTCTGAACGAAATCTCCATTGTGACCGGCCGTGGTAAGCGCGCGCTGGAAGATCACTTCGACATCAGCTACGAGCTGGAAAACCAGATCAAAGGCACCGACAAAGAGAAATACCTGGTCGGCATCCGCAAGCTGCTGGACGAGTGCTCGTTCTCCTACACCCGTCAGACTCAGATGAAAGGCCTCGGCCACGCCATCCTGACCGGTCGCCCGCTGATCGGTGACGAACCGTTCGCTGTGGTACTGGCGGATGACCTGTGTGTGAACCTCGATGGCGACGGCGTGCTGACCCAAATGGTCAAGCTGTACCAGAAATACCGTTGCACCATTGTTGCGGTCATGGAAGTCGATCCATCGCAAACCAACAAATACGGCGTGATTGCCGGTGACGACATTGGCGACGGCCTGATCCGCGTTCGTGACATGGTCGAGAAGCCAGCCCCTGAAGATGCGCCGTCGAACCTGGCGATCATCGGTCGTTACATCCTGACGCCGGACATCTTCAAACTGATCGAAGAAACGGAGCCAGGTAAAGGCGGCGAGATCCAGATCACTGACGCCCTGATGAAGCAAGCCAAAGATGGTTGCGTGATCGCCTACAAATTCAAAGGCCAGCGTTTTGACTGCGGCGGCGCTGAAGGCTACATCGAAGCGACCAACTTCTGCTTTGAGCACTTCTACAAGACCGGCAAGGCTTACTGATCCACGTTAGCCCGTCTGTTGTAAGAGAAAGCCACCTTCGGGTGGCTTTTTCGTTTTTCAGCCCCATCTAAGTCGGTATGCTGATGTCCTGCCGAGGAGAGTGAAATGGCCTACGATTTTGACCTGTATGTAATTGGCGCCGGTTCCGGCGGTGTTCGCGCAGCGCGTTTTGCCGCTGGCTTTGGTGCCAAGGTGGCCGTGGCGGAAAGCCGCTACCTGGGTGGTACTTGCGTCAACGTCGGCTGCGTGCCGAAAAACTGTTGGTGTACGGCGCACATTTTTCCGAAGATTTCGAGCAGGCCAGCGGGTTTGGCTGGTCTCTGGGGGAAGCGAACTTTGATTGGGCGACCCTGATCGCCAATAAAGACCGTGAAATCAACCGCCTGAACGGCATCTACCGCAACCTGCTGGTCAACAGCGGCGTGACCCTGCATGAGGGGCATGCGCGCCTGGTTGATCCGCATCAGGTGGAAATCAACGGTGAGCGCTTTACCGCCAAACATATTTTGATTGCCACTGGTGGCTGGCCGCAGATTCCTGAAATTCCAGGGCGTGAACACGCGATTGGCTCCAATGAGGCGTTCTTCCTCAAGGCGTTGCCCAAGCGCGTGCTGGTGGTTGGCGGCGGTTACATTGCGGTTGAATTCGCCGGGATTTTCCATGGCCTGGGCGCTCAGACCTCATTGCTGTACCGCGGTGACCTGTTCCTGCGCGGCTTCGACGGTTCGGTGCGCACGCACCTGAAGGAAGAGTTGACCAAGCGCGGCCTGGACCTGCAATTCAATGCCGACATCGAGCGCATCGACAAACAAGCCGATGGCAGCCTCAAAGCCACGCTGAAAGACGGTCGCGTGCTGGAGGCTGACTGCGTGTTCTACGCCACGGGTCGCCGTCCAATGCTGGACAATCTGGGGCTGGAAAACACAGGGGTCAAACTCGACAAGCGCGGTTTCGTTGAAGTGGATGACCTGTACCAGACCGCCGAATCGTCGATCCTGGCCATCGGCGACGTGATCGGGCGCGTGCAGCTGACACCGGTTGCCCTGGCCGAAGGCATGGCCGTGGCGCGCCGTCTGTTCAAGCCTGAGCAATATCGCCCGGTTGATTACGCGATGATCCCGACCGCCGTATTCAGCCTGCCAAACATCGGCACGGTCGGCCTGAGCGAAGAAGAAGCGAAAGAGAAGGGCCATAAGGTGCAGGT
Organism: Pseudomonas sp. H1_A03; assembly: GCF_054685145.1. NCBI lineage: Bacteria > Pseudomonadati > Pseudomonadota > Gammaproteobacteria > Pseudomonadales > Pseudomonadaceae > Pseudomonas > Pseudomonas sp. H1_A03. The sequence goes on along the minus strand of NZ_CP162829.1, from coordinate 4,477,918 downwards.
CTTCGAAAGCCGTTTCCGGCCGATGAAGTTGACCCTGACCGAATGTCAGGAAAAGACCCTGATGAAGTTAGTGGTCGACGCCGACACCGACAAGGTACTGGGTTGTCACATGGTCGGCCCGGATGCCGGCGAAATCGTCCAGGGTCTGGCGATTGCGCTCAAGGCTGGCGCGACCAAGCAACATTTCGATGAGACCATCGGCGTGCATCCCACGGCGGCGGAAGAGTTCGTCACCATGCGCACGCCTGTGGCGAACTGATCAAGCCTCGGGTGTTGCCTCTGGCGCCGTTGCAATGGCGGCGGCCAGGCGCAATGCCTCGATGCTCGCCTGGGCCTTGATCAGGTCCAGTTCCAAGGTTTTGTTGGTGTGCTGGTGTTCGGTCAACGCTTCCTGGCGTGATTGGCTCTCCAGCACGGCAACCCGCAGACGCTCCTGAAGCAGGGTGCGTTCGCTTTCAATCAGGCTTACCTGCTCGCTCAGTTGGAGCTGCTGAGCCTGGTCTTTGCGCGATTGTTCTTGCAGCGCAGCCAGCTCCTTCGCGGTCACGCGATGTTCGATCAACAGTCGCTCATTGTCGCGATGCAGTTGGGTGATCTCATCCTGGCGCACCATCGCGCTCTGCTGGGCCTGGCGCAATTCGGCCTGTACCTGTTGCAGCTGCCCTTCGTGGCGGCGCTGTTCCTGTTCGCGCTGTTCCTTGATCGCATTGCGGTAATGCTCCAGAGCATCGCGGGCGTGCAGGTGCTTTTCTTCCAGCGAACGAATCTGTTCGTCCTTGTCGTTGATCCGTAGCTCGTAATCGCTGCACGCCTGGCTCAGCCCGGCGTTACGGGTTTGCTCGGTCTGCAGGCTGGTGCTGGCCGTTTGCAGCGCTGCGCTTTCTTCTGCCAGGGCCGCGGATTGGATATCGAATTGTTGCTTGAGTTGGCTTTGAGCCTCCTCAAGGTCTTCGATCTGGGCGAGCAGGGCGGCTTTCTGCTGCTCGAATTGCGCCAGGGCCAGATCGATTGGCTCCTGGGCTTTCTCCTTCAGGCGTTGAGCCAGCCGCGCCACCAGCTCGCCAAGCTCGTCGTCGATCGGCGCTTCGGTGATGGTGAGGCGGGTTTCGCTCTCGTCCAGCTCCTTTAAATACCGATGAATCGTGGTTTTAGAGCCCGTGTTGCCCATTTCGATACGTACGGCGTCGATGCTGGGGTTTTCGCCGCGGGCGAGGATTGCCAGGCGTGCCGTTTGAACTACTGCTTTATTGATGCCGCCGCGAGCCATGGGGTCTCCGTCGATTTAGTACTGTGATACGTAGTATGTATTTACATACTATATCATCAATTAAAAATTGTTTGAAATCATGAATTAACAGATGGGATATTGGCGTATTATCCCGTGTCATCAGCGTTTTATCCGCGAAAACACCTGCCAGCAGTACGAATAGGCCTTCTATGAGCGATCTCGATCGTTATCTCAACGCCGCCACCCGCGACAACACGCGACGCAGTTATCGCGCCGCTATCGAGCACTTTGAAGTGAGTTGGGGCGGGTTCCTGCCTGCGACCAGCGACAGCGTGGCGCGCTACTTGGTCGCTCACGCAGGCGTGTTGGCCGTGAACACCTTGAAGCTGCGCCTGTCAGCATTGGCGCAATGGCATACGAGCCAGGGGTTTCCCGACCCGACCAAAGCGCCGGTGGTGCGCAAGGTGCTCAAGGGCATTCGTGCCGTGCACCCAGCGCAGGAGAAGCAAGCCGAGCCGTTGCAGCTCAAGCATTTGGAACAGGTGGTTGCTTCGCTTGAGGTCGACGCGAAAGAGGCAGCCCAGGCACAGGATCAGCCCCGGTTGCTGCGTGCCAAGCGGGATACTGCGCTGATTCTGTTGGGTTTCTGGCGTGGCTTTCGCAGCGATGAGCTGTGTCGCCTCGATATTGAGCATGTGCAGGCCACACCGGGTACCGGCATTAGCCTTTATCTACCGCGCAGCAAAAGCGACCGCGACAACCTCGGCAAGATTTATCACACCCCGGCGCTGCTGCGTTTGTGCCCGGTGCAAGCCTACAGTGAATGGCTCAGCGCCTCGGCCCTGGTGCGTGGCCCGGTGTTTCGCGGCATTGATCGCTGGGGCAACCTCGGGGCGGAGGGGTTGCACCCCAACAGCGTGATTCCATTGTTGCGCCAGGCGCTGGAACGCGCCGGCATCCCCGCCGAGCAATACACCAGCCACTCATTGCGCCGAGGCTTTGCCACGTGGGCGCATCGCAGTGGCTGGGATTTGAAGTCGTTGATGAGTTACGTCGGCTGGAGCGACATGAAATCTGCCATGCGCTATGTTGAAGCGACGCCCTTTCCAGGCATGACTTTGGCGACGCAACCGCTGCTTTGAGATTTCTTCTATTAATACAGTCACCTGATAGGGAAAACCAATCGTCAGCATGAGGTTTGCCAATGAGCCATCGTCAGAGAGAGTCGGTAGGATTCACTTCATCAACTTACTAAGCCCTTCTACAAACCCTAACGGAGAGTCAACGATGCCTATCATCAACAGCCAAGTAAAACCGTTCAAAGCGACCGCCTACAAAAACGGCAACTTCGTCGATGTGACCGACGCTGACCTGAAAGGCAAATGGTCCGTTGTGTTCTTCTACCCAGCCGACTTCACCTTCGTTTGCCCAACCGAACTGGAAGACCTGGCTGACAACTACGCCGAATTCCAGAAGCTGGGCGTCGAGATCTACAGCGTTTCCACCGACACCCACTTTGCCCACGCTGCCTGGCACAACACTTCGCCAGCCATCGGCAAAATCCAGTACACCATGATCGGCGACCCAACCCTGACCATCTCCCGCAACTTCGACGTACTGATCGAAGAAGCTGGCCTGGCAGACCGCGGTACGTTCGTGATCAACCCAGAAGGTCAGATCAAGATCGTTGAACTGAACGACGGCGGTGTTGGCCGTGACGCTTCCGAGCTGCTGCGCAAAATCAAAGCCGCCCAGTACGTAGCTGCCCACCCAGGCGAAGTGTGCCCAGCCAAGTGGAAAGAAGGCGAGGCCACTTTGGCTCCGTCCCTGGACCTGGTCGGCAAGATCTAAGTCTGTGAAGCCTCAAGGGCGGTATTCCGCACCTACCCAGTAAGCTGCAACCGCCCTCAAAAACGCCCGGGCGAGATTCGCTCGGGCGTTTTTTTATACCCAGAATTCAAGGAAATCGCCCGTATGTTGGACGCCAATCTTAAAGCTCAGTTGAAGTCATACCTGGAGCGGGTCACCCAGCCGATCGAGATCGTTGCCTCTCTCGACGACGGTGCGAAATCCCAGGAAATGCTTGCCCTTCTTCAGGACGTCGTCAGCCTCACTACGCTGATTACCCTGAAAACCGATGGCGATGATGCGCGTAAGCCTTCGTTCTCCATCAACCGCCCGGGTGCCGAGATCAGCCTGCGTTTCGCCGGTATCCCCATGGGCCATGAATTCACTTCGTTGGTGTTGGCCCTGCTGCAAGTCGGTGGCCACCCGTCGAAGGCCAGTGTCGAAGTGATTGAACAGATTCGCGCCCTTAAAGGCGAGTTCAGCTTCGAGACTTACTTCTCGCTGTCGTGCCAGAACTGCCCGGACGTGGTCCAGGCGCTGAACCTGATGGCTGTGCTGAACCCGAACATCCGCCACGTCGCTATCGACGGCGCGTTGTTCCAGGCTGAAGTCGACGAACGCCAGGTCATGGCAGTGCCGAGCGTGTACCTCAATGGTGTGAACTTCGGCCAGGGCCGCATGGGCCTGGAAGAGATCCTCGCCAAGCTCGACACCAGCGGTATCGAAAAGGCCGCCGAGAAAATCAGCGCCAAAGACGCCTTTGACGTCCTTGTCGTCGGCGGTGGCCCGGCCGGTTCTGCGGCTGCGATCTACGCCGCACGTAAAGGCATTCGTACCGGCGTGGCGGCTGAGCGTTTTGGTGGGCAGGTGCTGGACACCATGTCCATCGAGAACTTTATCTCGGTACAGGAAACCGAAGGCCCGAAACTGGCCAGCGCCCTGGAAGCCCACGTGCGTCAGTACGACGTGGACATCATGAACCTGCAGCGTGCCAGCAGCCTGATCCCTGCGAAAAACGCCGGTGAGTTGCACGAGATTCGCTTCGAAAGTGGTGCGACGCTCAAGTCCAAAACCGTGATCCTGGCCACCGGTGCTCGCTGGCGGGAAATGGGTGTGCCGGGCGAGCAGGAATACAAGGCTAAAGGCGTGTGTTTCTGCCCACACTGCGATGGCCCGTTGTTCAAGGGCAAGCGTGTGGCAGTGATCGGCGGCGGTAACTCCGGCGTTGAAGCGGCCATCGACTTGGCCGGGATCGTCAGCCACGTCACCTTGCTTGAGTTCGACAGCAAGTTGCGCGCCGATGCTGTGTTGCAGCGCAAGCTTTACAGCCTGCCGAACGTTGACGTGATCACCAGTGCACTGACCAGTGAAGTGAAAGGCGATGGCCAGAAAGTCACCGGCTTGGCGTACAAGGATCGCGACAGCGGCGAGTTCAAGACTATCGACCTCGAAGGTATCTTCGTGCAGATCGGTTTGCTGCCCAACACCGATTGGCTCAAAGGCACTGTCGAGCTGACGCCTCGCGGCGAGATCATCGTCGATGCGCGTGGCGAGACTTCATTGCCAGGTGTGTTTGCTGCCGGCGACGTCACGACTGTGCCCTACAAGCAGATTGTGATCGCAGTGGGCGAGGGCGCCAAAGCTTCACTGAGTGCTTTCGATCACTTGATCCGTACTTCCGCGCCGGCGTAAATCCCGGGCCGGAAATGAAAAACCCCATGAGCGATCATGGGGTTTTTTTGTTTACATCGGCGCTGGCTGAATGATCTCAACCCAGTACGCATCCGGGTCCTTGATGAATGCCAGGCTTTTCATGCGGCCATCGCTCAGGCGCTTCTGGAAGTCACAGCCCAGGGCTTCGAAACGCTCACAGGCCGCGACGATATCCGGTACCGAGATGCAGATGTGGCCAAAGCCACGCGGGTCGGTGTTGCCGTTGTGGTAGGCGAAGTCGGCGTCGTTTTCGGTGCCGTGGTTGTGAGTCAGCTCCAGGATACCTGGGATCGACTTCATCCACTGGGTACGTTCGGCAGCGTCGGCCGGGATCTGGGATTTGTCCACCAGAGCCAGGAAGTACAGGCTGAATTCGGCTTCCGGGAAGTCGCGTTTCTCAACCAGCGAAAAGCCCAGGACGCGCGTGTAGAAGTCCAGCGACTGGGTGATGTCCTTGACCCGCAGCATGGTGTGGTTGAACACGAAGTTCGTGGTGGCGGTGTCAGGTTGGGCAGTGACGCCCGGGAAAGTGTTCAGTTCGTGCAGGCTCATGGGCCCTCCAGAAAAAATGGGGCAAACGCGGCTCTAAGATGTGAGCAGGTCCTTGGCTTGCGGCTGGCATCCTTGCAGCCAGGGCATGATACGCAAGGCCTGCGCCGCGCGCCAAATGAAAAAGGCCACGCAGGCCTTGCGACGAGTGGGGCTGGGGCTCAAACTTTGGTGCTTGAACCTTGGGTGTTTTTCGCAATGATCGAACTTCGTAAACCGTTGTTGAGCGCTGTGTGTTTGCTGTTGGGCAGTCCTTTCGTATTGGCGGCCGACCCTGAGATTCATTGGCCCAGCGGCTGGCAAATCGAAGAGGTGACGCCCGATGGCGACGCGCCCGGTAAACCTCAGCCTGTCTCTCGGCAACGGGCGATCAAGAACGATGAAAACGGCGCGACCTTGATGGTCATGGAGTTGACCGGCACGCCGATTGAGGCGGGGCACAAGGTTAATCTTCAAGGTGTACTGCTGGAGATGCGCAAGTCGATTCAGAAAGATTTTGCCCAGGGCGGTTATCAAAGTGTGTGCAGCAAGATGCGCCCTACAACATTGAGCCGTCTTGATGCGCTGGAAACTACCTGTGTGATAACCGAAAACGGGCGTCACGTGCTTTCGCAAACATTGGTCGGGGCGGTTGATGCCGATAAGGCGTATGTTTTTTCATACGCGGGGCAGGCGAATGCATACGAGGCAAGCAAGGACGAAGTCAGTTCGGTGCGCGATAGCCTGAAACTTTAAGTATGTAATGCCCATCGATTATGAACATGATGAAACGTTATTTAAGTTCGATTTCGAACCGTTGAAATAAAAAAGCCCCGCATAAGCGGGGCTCTTTGTTAGTGCGGTGTGATCAGCCGCGCAGCCAGGAATCTACAGTGGTGGCGCCGTACTGTTCTTTCCAGGCCTTGAGGCCACGGTGGTTCCCGCCTTTAGTTTCGATCAGCTCACCGGTGTGTGGGTTCTGGTAAACCTTGACCACGCGTGCACGGCGCTGTTTTGGTGCGGTAGCGGCAGCAGCGCTGGACTTGCCAGGGTTTGGATCAAGGATGGAAATGATGTCGCGCAGGCCTTTGCCATAGGTCTTCATCAGGGCTTGAAGCTTTTCTTCGAATTCGATTTCTTTCTTCAGGCCGGCGTCGTTCTTCAGGGATTCCAGCTGGGCAAGCTGCTCTTGAAGGGCCTTTTCTGCTGCGCGAAATTCGGCGAGTCTGGACAAAATCTGTACTCCAATAATGGTGTTGGCTGATATCAACTGCAGACAAAGCTATAAACCAAGCGCTTTAAGGCGACCCAAGAAAGAAGTCGTCCTGCGAATTCTGCACAGGCAGGAAAAATTGTAGTAGTTAATCCGCTGCGAGTAAATCATGTCTTTTGTCTAAATAACATTATTTCAGGGCATAGAGTGTGTGGCTATTCAATGGCTGGCCAGGGATTTAATAAATTCATCGCAGGGCAAAGGCCTTCCGAACAGATAGCCCTGCAGGAAATCCACACCTTGACTGGCTAGATAATCACACTGTTGAGCGGTTTCCACACCCTCTGCAACGATGCCCAGGTCGAGCTTGCCAGACAGTTCTATAATGCTGTCCAGAATATGCCGTGATAGTGCATCGGCGCCGATCATGGCGACAAAACTCTGGTCGATCTTCAAGTAGTCGACATTGAAGTTGCGCAAGTAACCCAGGCTGGAATGACCGGTGCCAAAGTCGTCGATGGCAATCATCACGCCCAGTTCATGCAGCGCGTCGAACAAGCGCCGGGTGATATCGCTGGGCTCGATCAACTCACGTTCGGTCAGTTCCAGCACCAGCGTCACTTGGCCCACGGGGAAGGCGGCGAGAAACTCCCGACAGTCATTCACCAGCGCCAGGTCCTGGCAATGGCGTGCGGTGATATTTACGCCGATATGAAAGCCAGGGCTGAAGCGCGCGGCGTGCGGCGACAGTTGCGCGGCGGTCTGGCGCAACAGGGCGCGGGTCATCGGCACAATCAGGCCCGAATGCTCGGCCAGGGGGATGAACAGGTCAGGACGCACCAGACCTTCCTTCGGGTGTTGCCAGCGCATCAAAACTTCGCAGCCGGCTCCACTCGCGCGTATCGCCGCGCACCACTGGCTGGAAATACGGAATGAATTCATTGGCGCCCAGCGCCCGTTGCAGTTCCTGGGTCGGCGCTGAAGAGCGCTTTTGCAGCCAATGCGCCAATACGCCCGCCAGCACGCCAAAGAACACCACCAGGCTGAACAACGCCGCATACCGGGCCTGCATGTACCGCCACACTTCACCTGCCGGCATGCCAGCGGTGACGCTGTAGTGATAGCGATCGGATACCAGCTGATGATGCGCCACCGCAAAAACGGGTGTGGCGGTGTTAAGCACCTTGCCATCAGCCCCTAGCCAATTTGGGCCAACTTGCAGGACCAGGTAGGCGTAACGGCTGATCAAGCGCAGCGCGTTGGTCAGGTGATAGCCATCAATCGACGCAAAAGCGGCCTTGTCGCCGTCGACCAACCGGTAAACCAGTAGAGCGGTATCCGGCGTCACCGGGTTGCCATTCATCAACCATAAGCGGCCGTCGACGTAGTCATCCGGGTTGACCGGTGACGCGTAGTTATCGCCAAACAGCGAGCTGCAATAGATATTTTTCTGCCAGGACAAGGTGGTCGCGCGCACAAACGGCCGACGCGTGACCTGTTCGCGCAGGGCCAACTGTGCACTGTTGTCACAAGGTTGCCCCGCCAAAGGCAGCAAGGCCTGGGCGGCGAGTGCGGTGTTATCGAGCATCAAGTCGAATTGGCGCACGGCTTCCTGGGCTGTCTGGGCGGTGCTTTGCTGCAGGGTGCGTTCGGCTTGCCAGTGCAGGATGACCAGCCCGAGTGCAATCGGCAGCAAGGCACTCAAGGATGTGATCAAGTAACGCGTGGCGCGTTTTCGCGGGCCGTTGATGGTCAGGGGCATGAAGTAAACGGCCTGTTGCCTGTGTCAGATTCAATCGATGATAGTTGGCTTGGCCCAAATACGCTCGCCGTACCTAGCCGTTTGGCCAGTAGCCAGCGCTACAGTTCCAGGCCTTGGGCAATGCGGATAAAGGCGAGGGTTGCGGGGGAAGACTGGCGCCGGTCCAGTACCGCCAGGCCCACTTGGCGTGGCACACGCGGTGACAGCGCGCGCTGCACATAACGCGGGTCGCACCCAGCCGGCAAGGAGGCTTGTGCCACCACGCTCACGGCCTCACCCCGGCTGACGGTTTCCAGCGTGCTCAGCAACTGTGAGCAGCGATAGCGCACGTTTGGCGTCAGCCGCGCCTCGTTGAACAGCCGCACCACCAGCTCAGTGGAGCCGGCCTCAGTCAGGGCGAAGGGTTCGCTGCACAAGTCCTTGAGGCTGACCTGTTCGCACGCGGCCAGATGATGGTCTGCGGGCAGCAGCGCAACCATCTGGTCCTCGAACAGGGCGAAGGTGTCGAAGCGTTCCTGTTCCAGCACCACAAAGCCAATATCGATACGACGCTCGTCGAGCCATTGGATAACCTGCCTGTCCGGCCCTTCGTCCACATGCACTTCAATGCCTGGGTAATCCAGGTGGAACTGGCTGAGGATCTTCGGCAGCAGGTGATTCGAGGCCGTCGGGCCAAAGGAACCGATGCGCAGCGTCCCGCGTTTCATGCCCCGCGCATCCGCCGCTTCCTGTTGCAAGGTGTTCGCCAGGCCAAGCATTGCCCGGGCGCGCCCGAGCAATTGCGCGCCAATATCACTGAGTTCCACCTGAGCCTGGTGACGCCTGAACAATGCCACGCCCAGTTCCTGTTCCAGACCCTTGATTGCATGGGACACCGCCGACTGGCTGATACCCAGGCGGTGGGCCGCGCTGGTAAAACCGTGCAGCTCGGCCACTTGGGAGAATATTTCGAGTTGGGTCAGGGTCATGAGTAATCACTCATTTTACGATGACGATGTATTACCAGAAGAATGGGCCAACCCTCAAGTCATTAGAGCCTCAGCCTATGTATTTGCCCTCGGATCGCATCACGTATATGAAGTTGGCTGCCGTCACCATGATTTGGGGCGGTACCTTCGTGGCCGGTCGCTACCTCAGTGCGGCGATCGACCCTTTGCTCGCGGCCAGCCTGCGGTTTCTGCTAGCCAGCCTGGCATTGCTGGCGTTCATGGGGCTGGCGCGCATCCCACTGGCCCGTCCAAGCCCCAGGCAGATGGCACAACTGGTGATGCTGGGTTTTTTCGGCATCTTTTTCTACAACCTGTGTTTCTTCTACGGGTTGCAGTACATCAATGCGTCGCGGGCTTCATTGATCGTGGCGTTGAACCCGGCAGTGATCGGCCTGGCGTCCTGGTGGTTATTCAAGGATCGCCTGAACACCAGCAAAATCCTGGGTATCGCGTTATGCCTGACGGGCGCCGCCCTGGTCATCGTCAGTCGCAACCCCCAGGTGCTGAGCGAAGCAACCAACACTTGGCGTGGGGATTTACTGATCGTCGGGTGCGTAGTGGGATGGAGCGTCTACTCGCTGTTTTCCCGTGGATTGAACCAGCGCCTCGGGCCGCTGCAGACGGTGACTTGGTCGATATTGATGGGCACCGTGATGCTCACCGCAACCACGCTGATCATGGGCCGCTTCTCGGTCGAGGCGATTGGCAGCCTGCATGCCCCGCAAGTACTGAGCCTGGTGTACCTGGGCGTTTTGGGGTCGGCGCTGGCCTATATCGGCTATTACGATGGCATCCGCCAAATCGGCGCGACACGTTCCGGCGTATTTATCGCGCTCAACCCGCTAACCGCCGTGATCTCTGGCGCTTTGCTGTTGGGCGAGCCGTTGACTGCGCCGATGCTGGCCGGTGGCGCGGTGATCCTGCTCGGCATCTACCTGTGCAATAAACCCCTTGCACGTGCCAGGGCATTGGGGATTTGATAAGAGTACGGACAAATACGGTTACGCTGTGTAGAATCGATTTACGCATACAAGAATATGACTTGCGCTCACGCAAGCCTCGGCCGTCAGAGACTGATGACACCATGAAGCTACTCGGCTCCCCCCTCATCTTTGGTGATTTCCTCGCCCGCAGCGTGCGAGGCCTCTCCTGTGCGCCGCCCGTGCCTCTCATCCTTGCTGGCAATTGAAACCGTCACTACACAAGAATGATGAGGCGCCAAATCATGGCAGATCTATACGAAAACCCAATGGGCCTGATGGGCTTTGAATTCATTGAATTCGCGTCGCCGACGCCGGGCACCCTGGAGCCGATCTTCGAGATCATGGGCTTCAGCAAAATCGCGACCCACCGCTCGAAAAACGTCCACCTGTACCGTCAGGGCGAGATCAACCTGATCCTCAACAACGAACCCAACAGCATTGCCTCGTACTTTGCGGCCGAGCACGGCCCGTCGGTGTGCGGCATGGCGTTCCGCGTCAAGGACTCGCAACAGGCCTACAACCGCGCGCTTGAGCTGGGTGCGCAGCCGATTCATATCGAAACCGGCCCGATGGAATTGAACCTGCCGGCGATCAAAGGCATTGGCGGTGCGCCGCTGTACCTCATCGACCGTTTCGGCGAAGGCAGCTCGATCTATGACATCGACTTTGTGTTTCTCGAAGGAGTTGATCGCAACCCGCAAGGCGCCGGTCTCAAGGTTATCGACCACCTGACCCACAACGTCTATCGCGGGCGCATGGCCTACTGGGCCAACTTCTACGAGAAACTGTTCAACTTCCGTGAAGCGCGCTACTTCGATATCAAGGGCGAATACACCGGCCTGACCTCCAAGGCCATGAGCGCGCCGGACGGCATGATCCGCATCCCGCTGAACGAAGAGTCGTCCAAGGGCGCCGGGCAGATCGAAGAGTTCCTGATGCAGTTCAATGGTGAAGGCATCCAGCACGTGGCGTTCCTCTCTGACGATCTGGTCAAGACCTGGGACGCATTGAAGAAGATCGGCATGCGCTTCATGACCGCGCCGCCGGACACTTACTACGAAATGCTCGAAGGCCGCTTGCCAAACCACGGCGAGCCGGTGGATCAACTGCAGGCGCGCGGCATCCTGCTCGATGGTTCTTCGGTTGAGGGCGATAAGCGCCTGCTGCTGCAGATTTTCTCGGAAACCCTGATGGGCCCGGTGTTCTTCGAATTCATCCAGCGCAAGGGCGACGATGGGTTTGGCGAGGGCAACTTCAAGGCGTTGTTTGAGTCGATTGAGCGCGACCAAGTCCGCCGTGGTGTGTTGACCGCCGACTAAGCGTAAAAAAGCCCGGCCGAGGATAACCTCGGCCGGGCTTTTTATTGCCTGCCAATCAGGCGCTGCGATGACGTACCAAGTGCTTGAACCCTTCAAACACCAGCACCATCACCGCCAGCCAGATCGGAATGTAGGTCAGCCATTCGCCGCCCTTGATCCCTTCGCCCAAGATCAGCGCCACACCGAGCAACAGGACCGGCTCTACGTAGCTGAGCAGCCCGAACAGGCTGAACGCCAGCAAACGACTGGCGATGATGTAGCTCACCAGCGCCGACGCACTGATCAGCCCCAGCAGTGGAATCAATGCGTAGAGCTTCGGGTAGGCATCCATCGCCGCAAAACCTTGCTCGCCACTCTGCACAAACCACCAGGCCACTGGCAGCATCAGCGCCATATCCAGCCAGAGTCCACCCAGATGATCGGTCTTAAGGTATTTGCGCACGATGAAGTACATCGGGTAGCCGATGATTACCACCAACGTTGCCCAAGAGAAACCACCGGCCTGGTACAACTCGTTGAGCACCCCAAGGCCTGCAAAAAATACCGCGACCCGCTGCAAGTACGAAAGCTGTTCGCCCCACACTAGGCGGCCGGTCAGCACCATGGTGAGTGGCAACAGGAAGTAACCCACCGACACATCCAGGCTGCGCCCGTTCAACGGCGCCCACATGAACAGCCACAACTGCACGCCCAGCAAGGCCGAAGACACCAGCACACCGGCAATCAAGCGCGGCCGGTCCGCCAACATCCGCACCAACTCCCACACCCGTCGCCATTCGCCGCTGACGATCATGAATACCGTCATGCAGGGCACGGTGAGCAACATGCGCCAGCCGAAAATTTCCAGGCCGCTCAAGGGGGTCAGCAATGATGTGAAGTAATACATCACGGCAAACAACACCGAGGCCAAGACCGATAACACAACACCTTTAGACACACTGTCCTCGCGAAAACCATTGATACACAAGAGGGGAGATTTCAAGAGGGTGATTATGGTGCTTTTGGCGGGAGAGGGGTGCTCTGTTTTGGGGCATTTTTCGGGAAAATTTCTCGTGGGGCCAACGAATTGAGCGCGGTGTTCCAGGCGAAGCAGGTTGAATGTGGGCGCTGTCGAGCCTCAGCGAGGCTGCGATAGCGCAGTGTCATGCGATGAAGATGTTGGCAATACCGCCGCCTTCGCAGCCTCGCTGGGGCTCGACAGCTCCCACATTGTGTTCACCAAAAAAGCCTAGGCGCGTGCCACGCGGCCCGAAACAAAATGCCCCACATCATTGAACCCCGGTGTGGACGCATGCCCCGGCGTCACCAGCGAATCAATGAACGCTTCATCTTCCGCCGTGATCTTCACATCCAGTGCGCCGATGTAGGCATCCCACTGCGCCTCGGTGCGTGGCCCGACAATCGCCGAACTCACCGCCGAGTTATTCAACACCCAGGCAATTGCAAACTCGACCATCCCGACGCCGCGCCCTTGGGTGTATTGCTGGATCTGCTGGGCGATGCGCAGGGACTCCACGCGCCATTCTGTTTCCAGGATGCGTTTGTCCTGGCGCGCCGCACGGCTGCCGACCTCGGGAGTCACGTCCGGGGCATATTTGCCGCTGAGCACGCCCCGCGCCAGTGGGCTGTAAGGCACCACGCCCAAACCGTAGGCAGACGCGGCGGTGATCTGCTCGACTTCGGCCTGGCGGTTGACGATGTTGTACAGCGGCTGGCTGATCACGGGTTTGTCCACGCCCAGGCGTTCGGCCACGCGAATCACTTCGGCAATGCGCCATCCCCGATAGTTGGACAAGCCCCAGTAACGGACCTTGCCCTGGCGGATCAGGTCGCCCATCGCCGACACCGTCACGTCCAGCGGCGTGTTGTGGTCCTCGCGGTGCAGGTAATAGATGTCGAGGTAATCCGTATCCAGGCGCGTTAGGCTGGCTTCCAGTGCGTTGAAAATGCGCTTGCGACTCAGGCCGCTGCGGTTGGGAAGGCCGTCCGGCGGGCCGAACCCGACTTTGGACGCCACGATCCAGTCTTGGCGCTGCCGGGTGATAGCTTCGCCGACAATTTCCTCGGAGCGTCCGCCCGTGTAGACGTCCGCCGTGTCAATAAAATTGATGCCCTGGTCCCAGGCCTTGTCGATGATGCGCAGCGAGTCTTCGGTGTTGGTCTGTTCGCCAAACATCATGGTGCCCAGGGTCAAGGCGCTGACCTTCAAACCGGACTGGCCCAATGTGCGGTAAATCATGGATAACTCCTCAAAGCGGGAAACGTGCCCCATGCAATACCAGACTCAAAGGCTCTGGGACAAGCCCTCTAAGCGTTTCTTCAGGTGCTCAGCAAGGCCTGACAACGCACATGTAAAAAGCGATGCAGTACCTTCACCCGTTCCGATACTTGCAGGCGGTGGGGGCACATCAGGTTGAACGGCGTCGGCTCGCCTTGCCAATCAGGCAGCAAGGGCACCAGCCGACCGGCTTTGATGTCGCGGGCAATATCCAGATTGGCTTTGTAGGCGATGCCGTGACCGGCCAATGCCCAGCGCCGCACGATTTCGCCGTCATCGCTCAAGTAGTCGCCCGTGACCTCGACCTCCTGAAGCAGCGCACCCTGGCGAAAGTACCAGGTACTGTTGGCCCGCCCCTGACGCATGTAGCGCAGCGTGTTGTGTTGCGCCAGATCGGCCGGTGTTCGGGGCGTGCCATGGCGCGCCAGGTAATCCGGGCTGGCACAGGGGATGCGGTGGTGATCGGGCACCACCGGCAGTACCACGAGGCTGGAGTCCCGGGGTACGCCAAAACGCAAGGCAATGTCCACGGTGTCGCGGAACAGGTCGGCATTGCTGTCGTTGAGCAGCAACTGCAGGCGGATGTTGGGGTGTTCGCGCTTGAACTCATCCAGCCAGCCCAGCAGCACATTGCGCCCGAAATCCGACGGCGCCGCCAGTTGCAGCAAGCCGCTGAGGCTGTGGCCCTGCTGCCTGATCGCCTGTTCGCCCTCAGCCAGTGCTTCCAGCGCCACGCGCACGCTCTCGAGGTAGCGCCGGCCTTCCTCGGTCAGCCGCATGCTCCGCGTGGAGCGCGCCAGTAACCGGATGCCCAACCGGGTTTCCAGGCGCTTGAGGGCGATGCTCGCTGCCGCTGGAGTCAAGCCCAAGCCTCGTGCAGCGGCAGACAGGCTGCCGGTGTCAGCGGTGCGCACAAAGACTTCAAGGTCGAGGGTCGAGCTCATTTGTAAAAATCCTTTAAAGATCTTGTCGTTTTACCGGGATTTTTCGCTGATTGCCAAGCTGGGAAGATGAACACTCACTTTTTCAATCAGGAATCTTCCCCATGGCTTCTTCCTTAAACGGCAAAACCGTCATCGTGATCGGCGGCAGCAGCGGTATTGGCGCGGCAGTCGCCAAGGCCGCCGCCGCGCGTGGTGCACAGGTGGTAGTTGCCGGGCGCCGCTTGGCGCGTGGCGTCGAAAACGGCCTGCGCAGCGAACCGGTGGACGTCACCGATACCGCGTCGCTGCAACGCCTGTTTGAAAGCGTGGGGCGCTTTGATCACCTGGTCTATACCTCCGGGCCGAGCGTACGCGCCAAGAGCTTGCTCGAAACCGACTTGCTCGAGGCTCAGGACAACTTCAACGTGAAGCTGTGGGGCTCGCTGCGGGCTGTCCAGCAGGCACTGCCATTTCTCGACGAACACGGCAGCATCTGCCTGACCTCCGGGCAATTGGGTCGAAAACTGGTGCCTGGGCAGTTCATCAAGGTCGGCATCAATGCCGCGACCGAAGCGCTGGGCAAGCAATTGGCCAAGGAGTTGGCACCGCGTCGGGTCAATGTGATCTGCCCGGGGGTGATTGATACGCCAGCGTATGCAGGGTTGGCTGAAGACCAGCGTCTGGCCATGTTTGCCAAGGCGGGCGGTGCGTTGCCGGTCGGCCGGGTAGGGCAGGCGGAAGAAGTGGCGGCGGGGTATGTATTGGCCATGGAAAACGGCTTTCTGACCGGCGCCGTCATCGACATCGACGGCGGCGGCCAGCTGTAAACACCGGACAACAATGTGGGAGCTGCATTAAGCCTTCAAGGTACGCGTCATCCGCAACGCCAACACACTACCCCCGACAATCACCGCCGCGAGCAGGTACAGCGCCATATCGGTAGACCCGGTGGCATCCTTCACAAACCCAACGATATACGGGCTGAGAAAGCCAGCCATCTGGCCCATGGAGTTGATCAACGCCAACCCGCCCGCCGCCGCGCCTGCACTGAGCATGGCGGTCGGCACCGGCCAGAACATCGGCAGGCCGGTGAGGGCGCCCATGGTGGCGATGGTCAGGCCGAGAATTGCAATCGCCGGGGTGGTGGCGAAATTCACCGCAATCACCAGGCCGATCGCGCCCATCAACATGGGCACCACCAAGTGCCAGCGCCGCTCTTTGCGCAGGTCCGCAGAGCGCCCCACCAGCAACATGAACACCGCCGCCAGTAGGTACGGAATGGCGCTGAGCCAGCCGATCACCAGGTTATCGCTGAAACCCAGGCTCTTGATGATCGACGGCAGCCAGAAGTTAATGGCGTACACGCCGCTCTGGATGCAGAAGTAGATCAGGCCGAACGCCCAGATCGCCGGGTTCTTGAACACCTCAGCCAGGGAGTCGGTGGTGGTTTTGGGTTTGTTCGCCAGGTCGGTGGCCTGGTCGGCTTCCAGCACCGCACGCTCGTGGGGCTTGAGCCACTTGGCATTGGCAAAGCTGTCGCTGAGCAGAAAGTAGGCGAGGGCGCCCAGGATTACGGTCGGAATGCCCTGCAGCAGGAACATCCACTGCCAGCCCGCGAGGCCACCTTGGCCGGCGGCGAAGTGGTTGAGGATCCAGCCGGAAAACGGGCTGCCGAGCAAACCGGAGACCGGGATCGCCGACATGAACAGCGCCATGATCCGCCCACGGCGGAACGTCGGGAACCACTGCGAGAGGTACAGCACCACACCGGGGAAGAAGCCGGCTTCAGCCGCACCGGTAAACAGGCGCAGGGTGTAGAAATGCGTCGGCGTGGTGACGAACAGCAGGCAAGTGGACAGCGTGCCCCAGACGATCATCATCAATGCAATCCAGCGGCGCGGACCGAACCGGGTCAACGCCAGGTTGCTCGGTACGCCACACAGCACGTAGCCGATAAAGAAGATCCCGGCGCCGAGGCCATACACGGTTTCGCTGAATTTCAAGGCATCGAGCATCTGCAGTTTGGCAAAGCCAACGTTTACCCGGTCGAGGTAATTGAACAGGTAGCAGATGAATATGAAGGGGATCAGGCGCAGGGTGATGCGCTTGTAGATGGCGTTTTTATCGTCATCGGTGGCCAGTGCGGTAGCGGCGCTCTGTGACATGGCGTTCTCTCTTTATTATGATTTTTCGCGATGCGAGGGTAACGTTGATCGCCCAAAGAGTCTCGGCCACCTGGCAGGCTGCTGTCTTTGTGCTCGCGCACAGCGAACCCTGCTTTGCGCTGTGCCTATGAACAACCCGCTTTCCAAGGAATTTAGCCCCATGTTCGAGCTGGATCATGACCTGGCGCAGAATATCGTCGATCGCACCATGGCGATTCTGCCCTACAACGTCAACGTCATGGACAGCCAGGGCCTGATTCTTGGCAGCGGTGAGCCTGAGCGTATCAACACCCGTCATGAAGGCGCGCAACTGGTGCTCGCCAATGGCCGCGTGGTGGAAATCGATAGTCAGACCGCCAAGCACCTCAAGGGCGTGCAACCGGGCATCAACCTGCCGCTGATGCACGACCAGCGCCTGATTGGCGTGCTGGGCATTACCGGCGAACCGGAAGGCCTGCGCACCTACGCCGAACTGGTGCGCATGACCGCCGAAATGCTGGTGAGCCACCGCCACCAGCAGGCGGAGCAGCAATGGCGGCGTCAGCGTTGTGATGACCTGCTCGCCTTGCTGCTGGCCGAAACCGGCGACTCGCCGCGCCTGGTGGATGAAGCCCAACAGTTGGGCCTCAAACCGCAGCTGGCGCGCACGCCCTACCTGTTTGAGCTGGGCGCGGGGCAATCGGCAGAGGCCTTGAGTGCCTGGCTGACCTCACGTTATCCGGACAGCTGGTGTGTCAGCTCGGCGCAATATTCACTGCTGTGGTGCCGGCCGGCGGCGGTACAGGTCGATAATCCTCGCCTGCTGGAAAAACTCGAAGGGCTGGGCTGGAATATCCTCCGCGTGGCCGTTGGCGGGCAAGCGGACGGGCTGGCTGGGTTGCGCCGCTGCTATCGACGCGTGGGTGACCTGCTCGCCTATGGTCGCGATGTATTGCCGCAGTCGCGCTTGCTGACGCTCAACCGTTATCGCCTGCCGGTGATGCTCTGGCGCCATCGCAACGACGATGCCCTCGACGAGTTGCTCAACCCGCTGCGCAAAGTCCTCGCCAAGGACAGCAACGGCCAACTGCTGGCAACGCTGCGCAGTTGGTGCGAACACGATGGGCAAAGCCAGGCCTGTGCCGATGCGCTGGGCATTCACCGCAACAGCCTGCGTTACCGCATGGAACGCATCGCCGAACTCAGTGGTGTCGACCCGCTGACCCTCGACGGCATGCTCGCGCTCTATCTGGGCGTGCAGTTGCTGCCCCAGGCTTTGTCGGAATGAACAACAAAGCGCAGCCGTACTTGTGCATTGGACCGGCGTCAGCGGCGGTGCCAACTGGCAGCATGGGCGTTATAAAAACTGGAGAAAGCCCATGAAAATCATCATCGCCCCCGACTCGTTCAAGGACAGCCTGAGTGCCGAGGGCGTGGCCCAGGCCATTGCGGCAGGCCTGGCCCAGGTGTGGCCGGATGCCGAATTGGTCCAGTGTCCGATGGCGGACGGTGGTGAAGGCACAGTTGAAGCGGTACTCGCCGCGTGCAATGGCCAACTGCGTCGCCAGACCGTCCGGGGTCCGCTGGGCGCCACGGTCGAGGCGAACTGGGGCTGGCTGGCCGACAGCCACACCGCCATCATCGAAATGGCCGAAGCCAGTGGCCTGCAACTGGTCCCGTCGGGCCAGCGCGATGCATGCACAACCACCACATATGGCACCGGCGAACTGATCCGCGCAGCCCTGGATGCCGGTGCCCAGCGCATCATCCTGGCGATTGGCGGCAGTGCCACCAACGATGGCGGCGCGGGTGCGATGCAGGCGCTCGGCGTGCAACTGTTCGACGCCGCAGGCCAAGCGCTGCCACCCGGTGGTCTCGCCTTGGCTCGCCTGGCACAGATCCGCCTTGAACAACTCGACCCGCGCCTGGCGCAGGTGAGCTTCGACATCGCTGCCGACGTCAACAACCCGCTGTGTGGCCCCCACGGTGCCTCGGCGATATTCGGCCCGCAAAAGGGCGCGACTCCCGAGCAAGTCCAACTACTGGACGGCGCCCTCGGCCACTTCGCCGACCACTGCGCCCAGGTGCTGCCCAAGGATGTGCGCGACGAACCCGGCAGCGGCGCCGCTGGCGGCCTGGGCTTTGCCGCCAAAGCGTTCCTGGGTGCACAGTTCCGTGCCGGTGTGGAGGTGGTTGCCGAACTGGTTGGCCTGGATGCAGCCATACGTGGCGCCGACCTGGTGATCACCGGCGAAGGCCGCTTCGACGCCCAGACCTTGCGGGGCAAAACGCCGTTCGGTGTGGCGCGTATTGCCCAACAACACAACGTGCCGGTGATTGTGGTTGCGGGCACATTGGGCGAAGGCTACGAACAGATGTACGCCCACGGCGTGGACGCCGCATTCGCCTTGCCTTCCGGGCCGATGAGCCTGGAGCAGGCGTGCAGTGAGGCGCCGCGTCTGTTGAGTGAGCGCGCGGCGGACATCGCGCGGGTATGGCGCACCGCTTCCAGGCACTGACGTAACGCCCCATACATGGGACAATCCGCGTCTTTTCGACACGGAGAGTCCCCATGCTGCGCCCCGCACTCCTGGCCCTGATACTGACCGGCACCCCCGCGCCAGCCTTCGCACAACCCCCTCGGAAACCGTACCACTGCTGCGGGAAATCAAGGAATGGGTGGTCGGTTGCGACAACTTGCGCAACTGCCATGCCCTCAGCGCACCCAGCGGCGTTGATGAAGAAGACTACAGCTCGCTGACGTTGCACCTCTGGCACCAGGCCGGTCCAAAGGGGTATCTGCGTCTGCGCTTCGATCACCGTGGTGAAGCCGTGGACCTTTCCACCTTGCTGCTGGACGGTCAGCCGCTGGGCCTGGCGTTGACCCGCGATTTGCACGTTGAGTTGGACGATCAGGGCGGGGATCCCGAGGTGCAGTCCTATGGGGTGATTGAGGACGCTTCGGCGCGGCGCTGGTTACAGCGTTTGCGCAACGGTCAGCGACTGCAGTTGCCAGGCGATGAGCACGCGCATGTGTCATTGAGCGGGCTGAGTGCTTCGCTGCTGTTAATGGATGCGGTGCAGGGGCGCGTGGATAACGTGACGGCGCTGGCCCGACCCGGTAAGGGCGCTGCCAATGAGGTACCGCCACGCCTGCCGACGCCGGTGCTGCGCAAATTTGTTTCACCGCCGCCGTTAAACGCGCAGGAGCAGGCGGGCCTGGTAGCGGTCGCGTTGAAGGCGGCCACGCCCGAGGAGGGTGACGCCGAAGCACAAGCAGGTGCCTTGACGGCGCAGCAAGCGATGACCGTGGTGAGGTACGACTGTGCGGCCTACAACTGTGAGTACGACGTCAACAGCCGCCAGCGACAAGCGCCCTACACAGAAACGCCTCTCAATGTGCAGCCGTTGCCCCTGGATGGCGCCGCGCTGCAAGGCTCGGTGTGGTATGACGAAGCCTCCGGCACCCTGAGTTATTTCTACAAGCAGCGTGGAGTCGGTGATTGTGGTGGCGCAGGTTCCTGGGTGTTTGACGGCGAGCGTTTCCAGCTCAGCGAGTTTTACATCATGCCGCGCTGCACCGGGGTCGCTTCGGGGGATTGGCCAGCCTTGTGGTCGACCATGCCGGCGCCCTAGCCATCGGGCAGGCTTGGCCCCTACACTGGCCGGCCACGTGTCTTTCAACGGATGAAACACCATGCACACACCTGAACCCCACATCGTGATCCAGCGCTTCACCGAGGCCCACCTGGAGGGCGTCGCAGCGCTCTATAACGAACCGGCGGTGTGTCGTCAGGTGCTGCAAATGCCTTTTCAGTCGGTCGAGGCGTGGCGCAACAAGCTGGTCCAGGACAACGAGCGCCGTCTACAGCTGGTGGCCGTGCACGGCGGTGAAGTGATCGGCCAGCTGGGTCTTGAACAGTACCCGCGTGTACGCCGGGCCCACGTCGGTTCCTTCGGCATGGGCGTAGCGACGGCGTGGCAGGGCAAGGGGGTTGGCTCCCGGTTGTTGACGGCCGCGCTGGACGTGGCCGACAACTGGATGAACCTGCGCCGAGTAGAACTTACCGTGTACGCCGACAACGAAGCGGCGCAAGGGCTGTACCGTAAGTTCGGCTTCGAGGTCGAAGGCGTATTGCGCGATTACGCCCTGCGCGACGGCCAGTTTGTCGATACCGTGAGCATGGCGCGCCTGCGCACCTCGGCTTAGTCCTGCAAGGCAAACGCCACCGCAGCCTGCGCATGCAGCTCGGTGGTGTCCAGCAATGGCAGGTCGCTGTGCTCCGGCTTGATCAGTAGGCTGATTTCCGTGCAACCGAGGATGATCGCCTGGGCGCCACGTGCGGCCAGGGACTCGATCACACCTTGGTAAACCTTGCGTGACGCGTCACTGATCACGCCAACACACAACTCCTCATAGATGATCCGGTGCACGGCCTGGCGCTCGTCCACCTCAGGCACCAGCACGGTCAACCCCTGGGCGGCCAGGCGCGACTTGAGAAAGTCCTGCTCCATGGTGAACGCGGTGCCCAGCAAACCGACCGTCAGCGTGCCGGCGTCCACCGCAGCCGCACCCGCCGCATCGGCAATATGCAGGAACGGAATCGACACCGCGGCTTCAATACGGGGCGCCACCAAATGCATCGTGTTGGTACACAGCACGACACAGTCAGCACCGCCCGCCTGCAAGCGGCGTGCGGCCTCTTCCAGAATCAGCGCGGCGTCATCCCAGCGGCCGGCGTGTTGGGCCTGTTCCACCGGGCCGAAATCCACGCTGTACATCAACAGTTGCGCCGAGCGCAGCGGGCCGAGCGTGTCGCGCACGCGTTGGTTAATGATGCGGTAGTACTCGGCGCTGGACTCCCAGCTCATGCCGCCGATAAGGCCGATGGTGCGCATGCGATGCTCCTGACACGGAAAGTCGCTTCACCTTACGCATTGACGCCTGGATAGTCATACGCAGTTGGCCGCGAAATGACCGGTGCAGTTTCACATGTCCAGATTGGCCCAGCCCGGCTTGGCCTCTTCCGGCGCCACCGCGTTGATCTGCTTGCCAGTCGCCTGCTCCACGCGCCGCGCCGCCTCCGGGTCATCGGCGAAAGGCATCAAGCTGGCGTCGTCCAGGCTCTTGTCCGTCTGGCCGCGCAAGCAGTACTCCACCGCGCCATACAGGCACGCCACCATCAGCAAACCCCACATATCAGGCGATCCGCGCATCAAGCTGGGCCAGTTTCAAGTCCGCGACGCGTACCGTGCGCCAGGTGTTGTAGGCCATCAACACCATCCCGGTGAGAAAGAACACGCCACCGGCAAACCGCACCACAAAACCCGGATGACTGGCCTGCAAGGCTTCGACAAATGAGTAGGTGAGGGTGCCGTCATCGTTGATGGCCCGCCACATCAGGCCCTGGGTAATGCCATTGACCCACATCGAGGCGATGTACAGCACGGTGCCAATGGTTGCCAGCCAGAAATGCAGGTTGATCAGCGCCACGCTGTGCATCTGCTCGCGGCCGAACACCTTCGGGATCATGTGATACAGCGAGCCGAAGGTGATCATCGCCACCCAGCCCAGTGCCCCGGCGTGCACGTGGCCGATGGTCCAGTCGGTGTAGTGGGAGAGGGCGTTGACGGTCTTGATCGCCATCATCGGCCCTTCGAAGGTCGACATCCCGTAGAACGCCAGGGACAACACCAGGAAACGCAGGATCGGGTCGGTGCGCAACTTATGCCAGGCACCCGACAAGGTCATCATGCCGTTGATCATCCCGCCCCAGCTCGGTGCCAGCAGAATCAACGACATTGCCATGCCCAGGGACTGCGCCCAATCAGGCAGGGCGGTGTAGTGCAGGTGGTGCGGGCCGGCCCAGATATACAGGGTGATCAGCGCCCAGAAGTGCACGATCGACAAGCGATAGGAGTACACCGGGCGTCCGACTTGTTTCGGTACGAAGTAGTACATCATCCCCAGAAAGCCAGTGGTCAGGAAAAACCCTACGGCGTTATGCCCATACCACCACTGCACCATGGCATCCGTCGCCCCGGAATACACCGGGTATGACTTGAACCAGTCCACCGGGATCGCCAGGTGGTTGACCACATGCAGCATGGCGATCACCAAAATGAATGCGCCGAAAAACCAGTTGCCCACATAGATGTGTTTGGTTTTGCGCCGCACCACGGTGGTGAAAAACACAAGGGCATAGGCCACCCACACCACGGTCATCCACACCGCGCCGGAGAACTCGATCTCGGCGTACTCCTTGGTGGTGGTGTAGCCCAGCGGCAGGCTGAACAACATGATCACGATCACCGACTGCCAACCCCAAAAGGTAAACGCGGCGAGGCGGTCGGAAAACAACCGTACCTGGCAGGTGCGCTGTACCGCGTAATAGCTGGCGGCAAACTGCGCACTGCCGGCAAAGCCAAAGATCACCAGGCTGGTGTGCAAGGGGCGCAAGCGGCCAAAGGTGGTCCAGGGTAAATCCAGGTTCATTTCCGGCCAGACCAGTTGCGAGGCGATCCACACACCCATGGCCATGCCGACCACGCCCCAGACGATGGTGGCGATAACGAATTGGCGGACGACTTTATAGTTATAGGCCTGCCCGATTGTTGCTGTGCTCATGCTCAGTCCTCCCACGGTTCCAAGTGGCGGCACTGTAGGAAGCGTGGGTAAAACAAAACAGACTCAGAGGAACCTCATTGCAGCGGATCAGTTGCTTTGCCAGCGTTAGTCGCACGGCCGGCCACCGCATCTGCCATGATTGAGCTTCGCAACCTGGCTCACCGGAGGAGATCCGCAATGGACGATGTACAGCAACTGGGCGAGATGCTTCGTCATTACGCCGATAGCGAAGCGCATAAAAAACAGCAATTCGACGTGCAGTCGGCCCGCTGGGCGCAAAAACTCGACGCGTTGTTCGGGCAGATCGAGCAATGGCTGGAACCGGTGAAAACGGTGGGGTTGCTTGAAGTGCACCGAGAGCCTTACGTGGCCAGCGGCCCAAGCATCCCGGTGGAGACGTCGACCTTCAAGACCGAGAAACTGACCGTGCAGATCACCGGCAAACCGGTGGAGTTCGTGCCGGATGTGATGGGGGTGGGTGGGTTGATCTCCGTCTCGGTCATGGGTTTGACCGCCGCGCGGCATGGCAGCGTTTCCCTGGTGCTGCCTGCGGATAAAAACGATTGGCTGTGGAAGAAGACCAATGGCCTTAAAGACCCGGACACGTTCGGCTTTGACGCGAACTTCCTGGCGTCGCAGTTGCAGAGCCTGATTCCTCGCGAACGCGCCTGAACGGCAGGTGGTTGGAGCAGGGCTATTTGCCCAGGATTAGCTATACCTACAGCTCAATGTTCCAACGCCGACCGCCAGGGAGTTCAAAAGATGAAATTAAGGCAAGTCGTTACCGTGCTGTGCGTCGCTTCGCTTGGGCTGGCGGGCTGTGCCAGCAAGATTACGCAACCCGATGAATACTCGGGTTTTCTCTCGGATTACAGCCAACTGAAGCAAGGCAAGTCGCCTTCGGGCGCCGAAGTGATGCGCTGGGTCGACCCAACACTGGATTTGAGCCGCTACAGCGCGGTGTACATCGAACCGACGCAGTTCTACCCCAAGCCCCAGGCCACCGCCAAGATTCCGGACAGCACCCTGCGTGGCATCAACGATTATTTCAACCAGGCGCTCAAGCGTGAACTGGCCAAGTCGTTGCCCCTGGCCAATGGCCCAGGTCCAGGCGTCATTGTGGTGCGCGCGGCGATTACGGCGGTCGGCAGCAAGACCGAAGGCCTCAAGCCCTATGAGTTTATTCCGGTCGCTCTGGTGGCTGCGGCGGTCAGTACCGGTACCGGCATCCGTGACCAGGAAACCACCCTGGGCACCGAAGCGCAGTTTCTCGACGGCGCCAATGGCAAGGTACTCGCCCAAGTGGTACGCAAAGGCACCGGCAAGCCGTTGGCCAATGATTCCCAAGTGATGCAGTCCAGCGATGTGAAAGGCGTTATCGACGGCTGGGCGTCGGACCTGCACCAGTCCTATGTGAAGCTGAAAAAGCACTGAACCTCAACCCCATCCTGGCCGGCTCGTTGGTGTCACAACTGCCGGCCAGTCGCTGCTACTTCTGGGGTGTCAGGGGTGGCAGCTTCCATTGGCCATTAACTGCTTCCGGCTTGGGCAGGTACATGCGCAGTACCGCGTAGAAGGGCGCGGGCGGCGCGGGCAGCCAATTGCTCTGTTCTGCCTTCGGCGGCTCGTGGTGTTGCAGCGCCAGGGTCACGCCGCCGTCGGCGTCGCGCTTGAGGTTGGGCAGCATCCGTGAATTGATCAGGTAGCGTTTCTTGTGGTTGGGCACCAGTTGCCCGGTCTTGGCTTCATACATGGTCAGCGACCAGAATGCATCGGCCGGTGGCAGTTGGTCTTTGGCAAAGTGAACGGTGTAGCTATGACGCGCACCATTGGCCGGTTTGCCTTCGCTGTCGACGGCGTAAGTCATGTAGCTGACTTCTTCGGCCGAATTGCCGAACAAACGCTGGATAGCGCCGGCGTAGCGGTACAGGTAGTTGTTTTTCAGGCGATCACGGCTGCCATGCAGTTCGCCACTGGTGACCTGAAGGGTGTCGAGCTTGTCTTTCTTGAAGGCTGCAAACTCGGCTTTGCCATCTGCTATGCCTTGTTCCAGGGCTTTGCGCTGTTCCGCGCTGAGCTGGCTGACCTTGAAGGGCGCGCCAGGCGCGATGCCGATGGTGGCAAAGCGGGCCAGCAGGTCTTTCTCGCTGTCCTGAGGCTTGGCGTAGGCCAGCATAAAGTTCAGGTAGCGAAACAGTTGCGGGCTGTCTGTCATCGCCGCCGTGGGCTTGGGCCACTCGATCTTTGCCACCTTGGCCGGTGCGGCTTGCTTCACATAGCCGCTCAGCGGCTGCACCTTGTAGCCGTTCTGGATCTGCTTGACCTTGTTCAGGTCTTTTTCATCAAACAACTGCGTGCGGTAGAGCGCGTAGACCAAGTTGCTTTCGCTGTAGATCACCCGGTCCACATCCATAGGCTGCTGGCCCTTCCAATCAGGACCCGCGACCATGTAGTGGCCGCCATGGTTGCCGGTACTGCGAGTGCCCAGGTACGCAATGTTCTGGCTATAAAGGTCGATCAACTGCACCGAGTAATAGCGATCGTCCTCAATCCCGGGCAACGTCAGCACCATCGGCTCCCTGCGCAGGTCCATCCAGACGAAGGAATAGGGCGTGTCAGGGTTCGCCTTGGCCTGCGTGGTGTCTTTCGGGCTGAGCACTTGGGCGGAATGCCCCAGCCGATTGATCGGCGCCTTGAAGTTGGCGCCGCCTTGATCAACGGCCTGCGTATAGAGCGTCTTGTACATCTCCACCACCGGGTAGCCATACAGGTAGGCTTCCTTGGCAATCGCCCGGGCCTCACTCGGTGTTGCCGTGAAGTCAGCCCAGGCGCCGGTGCTCATGAGTATCGAGAGGCTCGCCAACAGCAGGCGCGTCGGTTTTCCAATCATGTTGTTGCGTCCTTCGTGAGTGCGTTTTGAAGAATGAGTAGGGGTGGCGCGGGGAAGCGCTGAGTTTCCGGTTTTATTGGTCGAAGGTCACGTTAATCTCTGAACATCTGACGCAAAAATGCCGCCCATGCAGGCGGCACTGAAGACAAGCCGGGATTACAGCGCAGGCAACATCGATTTGACTTTGTCGCGCAGTTGATCGATGGAAAACGGCTTGGCGATGACCTGCATGCCGGCAGACACGTCGATATTCTCGGCATAGCCGCTGGCGAACAGGATTGGCAGGGCAGGGCGTAGTTCGCGGACCTTGATCGCCAGTTGCTTGCCGTCCATGTCTGGCAGGCCGACGTCGGTCATCAGGAGGTCGATCACCTGGTCGGTGTTTTGCACCAGAGCCAGCGCCTCCTCGGCATCGGCCGCCTCTACCACACTGAATTCCAGCTCCTCCAAGACATCGACGATGAGCATGCGCACGATGGCATCGTCTTCGACGACAAGGATGGTGGAGGTGACTGCAGACATAATCGAATTCCCAAAAAAGGCAAGGGTTTACACGCGGCCGTTCTGACAGGCCTCTTCCTTGAGTAAGCGGGCACTCATGACAAGTTCCCGCTGGCCGTAAAAACAATGCGATAGAAAAGACGAGAGAGAATAGCGGGTTCCTTCGCAGGAATCTGTACAAAACCGTTCTAGAAAAATAGTCTTGCCCGCCACTTTGCGGCAAACTCCCGGTTTTTCCACCTTTGGCCAAGGCATTTCCATGACTCCCGCGTCGTCCGTCGATGAAAAGAGCTTTCGTAACCTCCTGAGCCGAAACGTTGCACTGCCCCTGAGTGTGGGTGTGCTCAGTGCAGTGTTTTTCGTCGTGCTGATCACCTACCTGTTGTCGGTAATCCAGTGGGTGGAACACACCGATCGGGTTATCAATAACCTGAATGAATCGTCCAAGCTGACGGTGGACCTGGAAACCGGCATGCGCGGCTTCCTGATCACCGGTGACGAGCATTTCCTCGACCCCTACGAAGTGGCCAAGCCGCGAATCATCGCCGACCTGCGCAATTTGCAGGAGTTGGTGGCGGACAATCCGCAGCAGGTGGACCGCCTCAAACGCCTGGAAGCATTGCAGGCCGAGTGGAACAACTATGCCCAGTCGATGATTGATCTGCAGCGCACGAGCGGCGACTACCGCGATGCGGTCAAGGCCGGCCGCGGCAAGCGCCTGACTGACGAAATCCGCAAGGAATATGACGACGCGGTGGCGATGGAGCAGCAGTTCCGCATCGCCCGCAATGAAGAGGTCACCCGCACAACGGTGATCAGTGTCACCTTGTACTTGGCATTTGTGTTGGGGTTAAGCGGTTTCCTGGCTTATATCGGCCGTAAGAATCTTGTTTCATTATCAGACAGTTACAGCGAAAACCTCGCGTCACAACAGAAGATCGCGCGACGCTTGGAACGGCAAGCCTGGCTGCGCAATGGCCAGACCGAACTGGCTGAACAGGTCCTCGGCCAACTCACCTTGAACATGCTCGGCCGCAATATCCTGCAATTCTTTGCCCAGTACATGGGCTCGGTCGTTGGCGCGCTGTACGTGCGCGAAGAACACGGCGGCCTCAAGCGCGTGGCCACCTACGGTTTCTCCCGCGAGCAAGAGCAACGGGAGCAGGCCATCTACAGCGACGAAGGCATCGTTGGGCAGGCAGCCCATCTGGATCGGCTGATTCGCCTGGACGACGTGCCAGTGGATTATTTCAAAGTCAGTTCTGGCCTGGGTGAAGGCGCTGCCCGTAGCGTACTGGTGGTGCCGACCAACAATGACGAGCGGGTCAATGGGGTGATTGAGCTGGGTTTCCTGCGCCCACTGGAAGAGCGTGACGTCGAGCTGCTGGAGCTGATCTCCAGCAATATCGGCACCTCCATCGAGGCCGCTCGGTATCGTCAACGCCTGCAGGAAGTGCTGGCCGAGACCCAGCAGCTCAACGAAGAGCTGCAAGTGCAACAGGAAGAGCTCAAGACCGCCAACGAAGAGCTGGAAGAACAGTCACGCATCCTCAAAGAGTCCCAGGCCCACCTGGAAACCCAGCAGGCTGAGCTGGAGCAGACCAACGAGCAACTGGCCGAGCAAACCGAGACCCTCGCCGAGCAGCGCGACGCCATGGACCGCAAGAATATCGAGCTCAACCAGGCCCAGCTCGCACTGGAAGATCGCGCCGAAGAGCTGCAGCGCTCCAGCAAGTACAAGTCTGAATTCCTCGCCAACATGTCCCACGAGCTGCGCACACCGCTGAACAGCTCGCTGATCCTGGCCAAGTTGCTGGCCGAGAACCCCCAGGAAAACCTCAGCGCTGAGCAGGTCAAGTTTGCCGAGTCGATCTATTCCGCCGGCAATGACTTGCTCAACCTGATCAACGACATCCTCGACATCTCCAAGGTCGAAGCCGGCAAGCTGGAAGTGCGCCCGGAAACCTCCAGCGTGGCGCGCCTTGTAGACGGCCTGCGCGGGATGTTCGAGCCGCTGGCGGCCGATCGTAAACTGGGTTTCCAGGTGGACGTGCAGGAAGGTACGCCGACCCTGCTGTTTACCGACCGCCAGCGCCTGGAGCAGATCCTGAAAAACCTGCTGTCCAACGCGCTCAAGTTTACCGAGCAAGGCGAGGTCAGCCTGTCGGTGTCCCGTGCACCTGGGGAAGGCATTGCCTTCACGGTGCGCGATTCCGGCATCGGTATCGCCCCGGACCACCAGGAAAGCATCTTCGAAGCCTTCCGGCAGGCCGACGGCACCACCAACCGCCGTTATGGCGGCACCGGCCTCGGGCTGTCTATTTCCCGCGACCTGGCCACCCTGCTGGGCGGTTACATCAGTGTGACCAGCGAGCCAGGCAAGGGCAGTGTCTTTACCCTGGTATTGCCGGAGCAGTATGTAGAGCGCGAAGCAGACGCGGCACCGGTCGAACAACCACGCCAAGCAGTCGTGGTGCCTGCGCCAATGCCGGTCAAGGTAACACCGCTGCCGGTAGCCGATGCCAAGCAGATCCCGCGTTTCGCCGACGACCGCGACAAGGCCCCCTTCACCACGCGCTGCATCCTGGTGGTGGAAGACGAGCCGAATTTCGCCCGCATCCTGTTCGACCTGGCCCACGAGCTCGGCTATAACTGCCTGGTGGCCCATGGCGCAGACGAAGGCTACAGCCTGGCCGAAGAGTACATCCCTGACGCGATCCTGCTGGATATGCGCCTGCCGGACCACTCCGGGCTGACCGTGCTGCAACGCCTGAAAGAACACGCCAACACCCGCCATATCCCGGTGCATGTGATTTCCGTGGAAGACCGTGTCGAGGCGGCCATGCACATGGGCGCCATTGGTTATGCGGTCAAGCCCACCACCCGCGAAGAGCTCAAGGACGTCTTTGCACGCCTGGAAGCCAAGCTGACCCAGAAGGTCAAGCGCGTACTGCTGGTGGAAGACGATGACCTGCAGCGCGACAGCATTGCCCGCCTGATCGGCGACGATGACATCGAGATCACCGCCGTTGGCTTCGCCCAGGAAGCCCTCGACCTGCTGCGCAACCATGTCTACGACTGTATGATTATCGACCTCAAGCTGCCCGACATGCTCGGTAACGAGCTGCTCAAGCGCATGGCCACTGAGGACATCTGCTCGTTCCCGCCGGTGATCGTCTACACCGGGCGCAACCTGACCCGCGACGAAGAGGCCGAACTGCGCAAGTATTCGCGCTCGATCATCATCAAGGGCGCGCGTTCACCGGAACGCCTGCTGGATGAGGTCACACTCTTTCTGCACAAAGTCGAGTCCCAGCTGTCCCATGATCGTCAAAAGATGCTCAAGACTGCGCGCAGCCGCGACAAGGTCTTCGAGGGGCGCAAGATCCTGTTGGTGGACGACGATGTGCGCAACATCTTCGCCCTGACCAGCGCTCTGGAGCACAAAGGCGCCGTGGTGGTCATTGGGCGCAATGGCCGTGAAGCCATCGACAAACTCAACGAGGTCGAGGATATCGATCTGGTCTTGATGGACGTGATGATGCCGGAAATGGACGGTTACGAGGCTACCGCCTTGATCCGCCAGGACCCGCGCTGGAAGAAGTTGCCGATCATCGCAGTCACGGCCAAAGCGATGAAGGACGATCAGGAACGCTGCCTGGCCGCCGGCTCCAATGATTACCTGGCCAAGCCGATTGACCTGGACCGCCTGTTTTCTTTGATTCGCGTGTGGCTACCGAAGATAGAACGCATTTAAGTGGAGCGACGTTTTTTGGAAACAAGCAGTGACATTGAGTTGCGCCTGTTGATTGAGGCGATTTACCTCAAGTACAGCTACGACTTTCGCGACTACTCCGGTGCGTCCGTCAAGCGCCGCGTGGCCCATGCGTTGCGCCAGTTCGACTGTGCGACCATTTCCGCCTTGCAGGAGCGTGTGCTGCACGACCCGGCGGCGTTCATGCAGTTGCTGCAATTTCTGACGATCCCGGTGAGCGAGATGTTTCGTGACCCGTCGCACTTCCTGGCGATCCGCCAGGAAGTGGTGCCGTTGCTCAAGACCTACCCGTCGATCAAGATCTGGATCGCCGGCTGCAGCACGGGCGAGGAGGTGTACTCCATGGCCATCCTGCTGCGTGAAGAGGGCTTGCTGGAGCGTACGATCATCTACGCCACGGATATCAACCCGGCGTCGTTGGAGAAGGCCAAGCAAGGCATCTTTTCCCTGGAAAACGTACGGGCCTACACGGCCAACTATCAGCAGGCGGGCGGGCAACGCTCATTTGCCGACTACTACACGGCAGCCTACGATTACGCGATCTTCGATAAGACGCTGCGCGAGAATGTCACGTTCGCCGACCACAGCCTGGCGACTGACAGTGTGTTTTCAGAAACTCAATTAATTTCGTGTCGTAACGTGTTGATTTATTTCAATAAAAAATTGCAAGATCGCGCGTTTGGGTTGTTCCATGAGTCGCTGTGCCATCGCGGCTTTTTGGTGCTGGGCAGCAAGGAAACCTTGGATTTCTCTGCGTACGGCAAACAGTTTGAACCCTTGGTCAAACAGGAACGGATCTACCGAAAACTATGAATCAAGCGGCTGCCAGCCCGGCATCGGTCCGGGGCATAGAGGCTATCGTCATCGGTGCGTCTGCCGGTGGCGTGGAAGCCTTGCTGACGGTGTTCAGCGAATTGCCAGCGGATTTCGGCTTGCCGATCATCACCGTGCTGCACTTGCCGGATGAACGCCGCAGCCAATTGGCCGAGGTGTTCGACCGGCGTGTTGCCATGCGAGTGGTGGAGGCCCGTGACAAGGAAATGCTCAAGCCCGGCACCCTGTACTTCGCCGGGCCCGGCTACCACCTGTCGGTGGAGCAGGATCGCAGCCTGTCCCTGAGCCAGGAAGACCGTGTGCACCACTCGCGGCCGGCAATTGATTTCCTGTTTGAATCGGCCGCCGATGCGTACGGCAAAGGCTTGATGGCTATCCTGTTGACCGGCGCCAACCATGACGGCGCCCGGGGCCTGGCCCACGTCAAGCAGCAAGGTGGAACTACTGTGGTGCAAGAACCCACTGAAGCACGCATTGCTGTCATGCCCCGTGCAGCGCTGGCGCTGCATACACCCGACCACATTCTAACGTTGAGCCGGATTGGCTCACTGCTGGCTTCCCTGGAATATTCCCCATGTTAAGTACTGTGCAGGCCAAACTGCTGATCGTCGACGATCTGCCGGAAAACCTGCTGGCCCTCGAAGCGCTGATCAAGCGCGAGGACCGGCAGGTGTTCAAGGCATTGAGCGCTGACGAGGCCTTGTCCCTGTTGCTGGAGCACGAGTTCGCCCTGGCGATTCTCGATGTACAGATGCCCGGCATGAATGGTTTTGAGTTGGCCGAATTGATGCGCGGCACCGAAAAGACCAAGAACATCCCGATTGTGTTTGTCAGTGCTGCCGGCCGTGAGCTCAATTACGCCTTCAAGGGCTATGAAAGCGGCGCCGTCGACTTCTTGCACAAGCCGCTGGATATCCATGCGGTAAAGAGCAAGGTCAATGTGTTCGTTGACCTGTACCGCCAAAGCAAAGCCATGAAGCTTCAGGTAGAAGCGCTTGAGCGCAGCCGTCGCGAGCAAGAACTGTTGCTGTCGCGCCTGCAGGCCGCGCAGGCCGAGCTGGAGCAGGCGGTCCGTATGCGTGACGACTTCATGTCAATCGTCGCCCACGAAGTGCGCACGCCTCTCAATGGCCTGATCCTCGAGACCCAACTGCGCAAGATGCACCTGGCCCGGGATAACGCCGCCGCATTCACCCTGGACAAGATGCACGCCATGGTCGACCGCGACGAGCGCCAGATCCAGAGCCTGATTCGCCTGATCGAAGACATGCTCGATGTGTCGCGCATCCGCACCGGCAAGTTGTCGATCCGCCCGGCTCGTTTCGATCTGGCGCAGCTTGTGAGCAACCTGGTAGAGAACTTCGGCCCCCAAGTCGCGGCGGCGGGCTCTTCCATGGAACTGATCGTCGACGGCCCCGTGGAAGGCAACTGGGACGAGTTCCGCATCGAACAGGTGGTGACCAACCTGTTGACCAACGCACTGCGCTACGGCGCCAAAAGCCCGGTGCAGGTGCGCGTGTACAGCGAACACGGCGAAGCTCGCGTGGAAGTGCGTGATCACGGGATCGGTATCAGTGAAGAAAACCAGAAGCGGATTTTCCAGCAGTTCGAGCGTGTGTCTGCCAGCCAAGTGGCTGCGGGCCTCGGCCTGGGGTTGTTTATTTCCGAGCAGATCGTTGCAGCCCATGGCGGCACTATCGAGGTCGAGAGCCAGATAGGCGAGGGCGCATTGTTTCGGGTGTGTTTGCCCCTCGAGGCATTGGCATGAAATCAATCGTCACCTCGACGCAACCTCTGCGTGACCCCATGGTCGTAATTGCAGCAATTGACCGGACAAAGGCTTCCCATGAGTGAAGATGCGCAAGATGTCGTTCTGATCGTCGAGGACGACGAATCCATTATGTTTGTGCTGGGCGAGTACCTGGCCGGCCTCGGCTATCGGGTATTGAAGGCCATCGATGGGGAGCAGGCCTTCGAAATCCTCGCAACCAAGCCGCACCTGGACCTTATGGTGACCGACTACCGCCTGCCCGGCGGGATTTCCGGGGTGCAGATCGCCGAGCCGGCGATGAAGTTGCGCCCGGAACTGAAAGTGATCTTCATCAGCGGTTACCCGCAGGAAATCCTTGACTGCAACAGCCCCATCACGCGCAACGCGCCGATCCTGGCCAAGCCGTTTGACCTGGATACGCTGCAAGAGCATATCCAGCGGTTGTTGGCCTGAAGGATACGGCGCCTGCCGGCAGGCGCCGCTCATTTCCCCCTCTCAGGGCGTAAGCTTCTGTACGTTTGCGTTGAGCACACTTGAAGGTGTAAACGCGAACCTGATCGCGATGGTAGGACGAGTGTGGATCGATAGGCAGGGTGATGACACCCAGGACCGTTTCCAGATCATTTTTGACCCTGGCCGCGAGTTGATCTGGCGTCATGTAACCCACAGAACCGGGTGGTAATTGGGCCTTCTTGAGCGTCCAGATGTATTGGGGCAAATGCAGCCAACACTCGATTAATGATCTGGTCGTTAAATGTGTGTCGGTTATTGATATCCCCCATCTCTCGCTTTTGGTGTTCGAACGCATCTTCATGGTTCAAGTGCGCGCCGCCTGCGAAAACCTTCTGCTGCTCCAACTGCGCAGCACGGTCGTTTGCAGCGTCAACGGTTGTTGGGCATATCGCTGAGCCAGTTGACTGTCACCATCAACGCTTGGCGGCTGTACAGAAGCGTCGGTTTGCAGAGCCGCCAGCGACAGGCGCGATGTCTGGATAAACGGGGGTTCAAATGGGACAAAATGGGCAAGCGACGGAGTGGAGAGGTGTGCAGACAGGGTCATCAGTGCATGCTCAGTCGGGACTGTCGAATAGGTTCGCAGCGTCCTTACGCGAGGGTTTCCTACCTGTTCGTGTACCGAAGGCACTAAATGATTCCACGATTACCCTGCCTGCTAATTACCAGGTAATGCAGGATGAGTGACGGTTGCTCGTCAGCGGTCCGTCATGTCGACTGACTGTTTGATCATCTCCCGGACCTTTACGGTCAACAAATCAAAGGTGAACGGCTTGGTGATCAACTGCATCCCAGGATCAAGGAAACCGCCACGCACCGCTGCATGCTCGGCGTAACCGGTGATGAACAGCACCTTGAGATCCGGACGGATCTGCCGGCCGATTTCCGCCAGTTGGCGGCCATTCATGCCGGGCAGGCCAACGTCGCTGATCATCAAGTCAATACGTTGCTCCGACTCGATGATCGGCACCGCCGTGTTGGCGTCACCCGCTTCGACATAGCCATAACCCAACTCTTTGAGTACCGCGCTGACCAGCACGCGCACGGCGGGGTCGTCCTCGACAATCAGTACCGTTTCCCCCGCATTAGCGGAAGGCAAAAGCGCTGGGTCAGCCACTACCTCGGCGGCGATTTCGCCGATGAACCGTGGCAGAAACAGACTGACCGTCGTGCCTTTGCCCACTTCGCTGTGGATGGTCACATGGCCACGCGACTGGCGGGCAAACCCGTAGATCATCGATAAACCCAGTCCCGTGCCCTGGCCGATGGGCTTGGTCGTAAAGAATGGGTCGAACACGCGGCCGATCACATTTTCCGGAATGCCACAGCCCGTGTCGCTGACGCGCAGTTCAACGTAGTCACCCGGCAGCAGGGTGCCGTAGGCGGCGGTGAACACACTGTCGAGGTGGCGGTTATTGGTTTCCACGGTCAGGCGGCCACCGTTGGGCATCGCGTCACGGGCATTGATCACTAGGTTGAGCAGGGCGTTTTCCAACTGATTGGGGTCGGCCTCGGCGGTCCACGGTTCGTGGGCGAGTTGCATGTCCAGGGCGATGCTTTCGTTGATACTGCGTTGCAGCAACTCACCCATCGAAGTCACCAGTTGGTTGATCTCCACGGGCTTGGAGTCAAGTGATTGCCGGCGCGAAAACGCCAGCAGCCGATGGGTAAGGCTCGCCGCACGGTTAGCGGAGGTGACGCCCAGATCGATGAGGCTGTCCAGGTCGTCCAATTTGCCTCGGGCAATACGCCTTCGCAGCATTTCCAGGCTGCCGATGATCCCCGTCAACATGTTGTTGAAGTCGTGCGCGATACCGCCAGTGAGCTGGCCGACGGCTTCCATTTTCTGAGATTGGCGCAGGGCTTCCTCGTTGCTGCGCAGCTGCATGGTGCGTTCTTCGACCTGCTGCTCCAAGGTTGCCAACGTACGTTGCAGGCGCAGTTCGCTCTCACTTAAGTCAACCAGGCGGTCGCGCGCCTCATACTGCCGGCGCCGGCTGCGCACGGCAGTAGTAACCAGGCTGATCAGCGTGGAGGGGTGAAACGGTCGTTCCAGAAAGGTCACGTTGCCAAGCAAATTGCTCAGGTGAGACGAGCCGCTTTGCTCCTTGCCGCCATGGTGAGTCATCAGCACGATGGGCAAATCGGACCAGGGCGGCTGGCGACGCAGGCAATCAAGCAACGTATTGAGGTCAACACCGCGCAACGCTTCGACCGCCACGATCAGCAGGCCGGCGCCTTGCTCCAGCGCCTCGCACAGTCGTGGCAAGTCGCTGGCAATCAGGCTGCCATACCCCGCTTCTTTGAGCATCATTGACGCGAGTACGCTATCGCGTCCCATCGGCGCAAGAATGATTGCTCGCTCGGATACAGGTAACGACATACTCACTCTAACGGGTCCACGAGCAGCGGGGCTTCACTCCCGATGTACGTCGGCACCCCGCGCAATACGCCCTGGAACGACTCGAGTGGGTCACCAACGGCCATGCCGCCGGCGCCGATGCGGTACTCGCGGATGGTCGACTCGTGGGTACCGGTACGTTTCTTGATCACGGAAATAGCCCGTCGGACTTTGCCGAGTGCCTCGAAGTAACGCAACAGGATCACCGTGTCTGCCAGGTAAGTAAGGTCGACGGGCGCCTGCATGTCACCGACCAGACCGTGCTGGGCAACGGTCATGAAGGTCGCGGCACCACGTCGGTTGAGGTAAAGCAACAGTTCGTGCATGTGCAGGATCAGCGAGTTCTCTTCCGGCATGGCGGCCTGGAAACCGTTGACGCTGTCGATCACCACCGTCTTGATGCCGCGTTCGTCCACGCAACGCCGCACGCGGTGAGAAAACTCACCCGGTGACAGCTCGGCGGCATCCACTTGCTCAATGAAAAGATTGCCGGTTGCCTGCAGTGCTGGAAGATCGATGTTCAACTGCCGCATGCGTTCGAACAACAGGCCGAGTTCTTCATCGAAAATAAACAGCGCGGCTTTCTCTCCACGCGACACGGCGGCAGCAGCGAACAGAATCGAAATCAGCGACTTGCCGGTGCCGGCTGGGCCTAGGATTAACGTGCTGGAGCCGGTCTCGATGCCGCCACCCAGCAATGCATCCAATTCGCCAATGCCGCTGGTGAGCGTTTGACGGACATAGCCGGCGCGATGTTCGGCGGCCACCAGTCGCGGGAATACGTGGATGCCATCGCCGGCAATGGTGAAGTCATGAAAGCCGCCGCGGTATTTTTGCCCACGGTATTTGACGACGCGCACCCGGCGCCGCTCGGCACCGTAGACCGGCGTCAGCTCTTCCAGGCGGATAACGCCATGGGCAACGCTGTGTACGGTTTTATCCAGCGCTTCGGTGGTCAAGTCATCCAGCAACAGGACCGTGGCGTCATAGCGCACAAAGTAGTGCTTGATCGCCAGGATTTGGCGGCGATAGCGCAGCGAACTCTGCGCCAGCAAGCGGATTTCCGACAAACTGTCGATCACCACGCGGGTCGGCTTGACCTTTTCCACCACTTCGAATATCTGCCGGGTCGCTTCGCCCAATTCCAGATCGGACGAATACAACAGACTTTGCTG
This sequence comes from Pseudomonas sp. H1_A03, assembly GCF_054685145.1. Taxonomy (NCBI): domain Bacteria; kingdom Pseudomonadati; phylum Pseudomonadota; class Gammaproteobacteria; order Pseudomonadales; family Pseudomonadaceae; genus Pseudomonas; species Pseudomonas sp. H1_A03. The sequence goes on along the minus strand of NZ_CP162829.1, from coordinate 4,440,502 downwards.
GTGATCAGTGTCCAGAATGCTTTCGGGCGGCGTCAGCTCGAATATGTGAATGTTTTCATCGAGGTCCCAGCCATGGGACTTGGCACCCTGGCGCAACTCGCGCTCGGTTTCCGAGAGTGTGATGTACAGGGATCGCTCGCCGCATTTGGCGCCGTCCTGAAGAAAGTGCAGGGCGACGGTGGTTTTGCCGGTCCCAGGCTCACCTTCGAGCAGGAACAAATGGCTGCGAGACAAACCGCCGGCAAGAATGTCGTCGAGACCGACGATACCGGTGGCTGCTTTGTCACTTGATAGCGCATTGGATGTAGACAAGAAGTGCCCTCAGGTCACATACGAGTAGAGGTGCGCGTTCGTTCGAACGCGCCATATTCTCTTGACCGTTGTGTATTCCGGGGGTTCAACCGTTTCAGGAGGTTTGTGCGGCGCGTCGGCTTTTCAGAACATTTTGCTGAAGCGCTATAGACCTTGTTGCAGCGCCGGATCGTCGGGATTCTGCTGTTCCAGTTGCGCGAGCAGCACTTGCACGTTCTGGAGCTGGCCGCTTTCCTTCCAATAGTTGACCAGCAAAACCCGGGCTTTGCGATTGGCGGGGTGGCGCTGGATGATCTCTTCAAGTTGTCGCTGGGCGGCTTCCAGTTCCTGCTGGGCGTGCAGGGTGGTGGCGAGGTCGTAGCGGTAATCCTGATTGCCCGGTTCCAACTCCACCGCTTTGGATAGACCCAGCAGGGCATAGGGGCGCTCGCCATGGTGCAGCAGCCACATCCCCAACGCGTGTTGCAGATACGCTGATTCCGGGTGCGCCGCCAATTGGCGCGCCAGGAGCTGGCGGGACTCGTCGGTCTTGCCCTGTTTATCCAGCAGCTCGATCTGCGCCACCACGGCTTGCAGGTTGTCCGGCTGCAGCCGCATGGCCTGTTCCAGGGCATCTTGTGCTTGCGGCAACAGTGCGCTGTGAATGTACAGGCGCGCCAGTTGAATCCAGCCTTCAGCCGTTTCGGGTTGGGCCTTGAGCTCTTTCACAAACTCATCCAGCACCTGCTGCAAAGGCCCGAAGTACAGGCCCAGGGTGTCGGGGGACAGACCCAGCAGGGCGTTGGCGGCGGTGAATCGGACAGCTTGTTCGGGATCGTCCAGTACCGGGCCGAGCAACAGCGTGCGCTGGCCGGTGGGCACCAGGCCGACAATGCTGTGGATGGCCGCCTCGCGGACCAGCGCCGATTCGCTGCTCAGGTCTTTATCTGCAAGCTTCAAGGCTTGAGGGCTAGGGTAATTGGGCAGTTCGGCGTGCAACGCCGCGCGGCGCTCGGGCGACAGGTCCGGCCGACCGAGTTGCTGGTACAACACGCGGGCGGCGCCTGGCTCACCGTTGCGCGCCTGTTTCAGGGCTTTGGAGTAACCCTGGGCAATCGCAGGAGGTACGGCCACCGGGGTGGAACGGGTGAAATACCAGATCAGCACAATAGACAACAGGGCGCACAGGCCGATGATGGAGTAACGGCGTGACTTTGACATGCAGGCGTCCGAAAGCGTGGGCAGGAGAGCAAAGCCGTCAGCTTCGGTCAGAGCATGGCAGGTGTCAAACCCGTGAGCAGCATGCGTCCCATCGCTTGTTGAGCGGCGGGGTCGATGACTGGCCAAAACAGTCAGCTAGATTGAAGGTTTTGACCATTGCCGCCCTGGCGCTCCAGAGCGACTATTCCGACCATTCGGACCGTTCAAGGGAACAATAATGCAGATTGAAAACAAGATCTTCCTGGTCAGCGGCGGCGCTTCCGGTCTCGGTGCGGCTACCGCTGAAATGCTCATTGCCGCTGGTGCCAAAGTGATGCTGGTGGACCTCAACGCCGACGCGGTAGCGGCGAAGGCCCAGCAGCTCGGCGAGAACGCCCGCAGTGCAGTGGCAGATATCAGCCAGGAAGCGGCTGCCGAATCCGCCGTGCAGGCCACGGTTGCAGCGTTTGGCGGTTTGCATGGGCTGGTGAACTGTGCCGGCGTGGTGCGTGGCGAAAAAATCCTCGGCAAAAACGGCCCCCACGGGCTGGCGAGTTTTGCCCAGGTGATCAACGTCAACTTGATCGGCAGCTTCAACCTGCTGCGCCTGGCGGCCGCCGCCATTGCTGAAACCGAGGCGAATGACGATGGCGAGCGCGGTGTGATCATCAATACCGCTTCCGTGGCCGCATTCGACGGGCAAATCGGCCAGGCCGCCTACGCCGCCTCCAAAGGCGCTATTGCCAGCCTGACGTTGCCCGCCGCACGTGAGCTGGCGCGCTTTGGCATTCGCGTGATGACCATCGCCCCCGGCATTTTCGAAACACCGATGATGGCCGGCATGACGCCCGAAGTGCGCGACTCCCTGGCCGCCGGCGTGCCATTTCCGCCACGCCTGGGCAAACCCGCCGAATACGCCGCGCTGGTGCGGCACGTTATTGAAAACAGCATGCTCAATGGCGAGGTGATCCGTCTCGACGGCGCCTTGCGCATGGCTGCCAAGTAAGGAGTATTTCCCATGACTGATCCCATCGTTATTGTCAGCGCCGTGCGCACGCCCATGGGCGCGTTCCAAGGCGACCTCAAGGGCCTGACGGCGCCGCAGCTGGGTTCCGCCGCGATTCGTGCCGCCGTTGAGCGTGCCGGTATCGCCAGCGACGCCGTGGATGAAGTGTTGTTTGGCTGCGTGCTACCCGCAGGCCTCGGCCAGGCGCCCGCTCGCCAGGCCGCATTGGGTGCCGGGCTGGACAAGGGCACCCGTTGCACCACCCTCAACAAGATGTGCGGCTCGGGCATGGAAGCGGCGATCCTGGCGCATGATGCGTTGCTGGCCGGCAGCGTCGACGTGGTGATTGCCGGCGGCATGGAAAGCATGTCCAACGCGCCGTACCTGCTGGACCGCGCGCGCAGCGGCTACCGCATGGGCCACGGCCGCGTACTTGACCATATGTTCATCGACGGCCTCGAGGACGCCTACGACAAGGGCCGCCTGATGGGCACCTTTGCCGAAGATTGCGCCTTGCATAACGGTTTCAGCCGTGAGGCCCAGGACGCGTTCGCCATTGCCTCGCTGACACGTGCACAGGAGGCGATCACCCATGGCAGCTTTGCTGCGGAGATCGTCCCGGTGCAAGTCACCGTGGGCAAAGAGCAGAAAACCATCCTGCATGACGAACAGCCGCCCAAGGCCAAACTGGACAAGATCGGTGGCCTCAAACCGGCGTTCCGCGAAGGCGGTACCGTCACGGCGGCCAACTCCAGCTCGATTTCCGATGGTGCGGCGGCGCTGCTACTGATGCGCCAGTCCGAAGCTGAGAAGCGCGGCCTGAAACCTCTGGCAGTGATCCATGGGCATGCGGCATTTGCCGATGAGCCGGGGCTGTTTCCGGTGGCACCGGTGGGGGCGATTCGCAAGCTGATGACCAAGACCGGCTGGAGCCTGGGTGAAGTCGATCTGTTCGAGATCAACGAAGCCTTTGCCGTGGTCAGCCTGGTGACCATGAGTAAGCTGGAAATCCCCCACGCCAAGGTCAACATCCACGGTGGCGCGTGCGCCCTGGGCCATCCAATCGGCGCCTCAGGGGCGCGGATTTTGGTGACGTTGCTCTCGGCCTTGCGCCAGAACGGCCTCAAGCGCGGCGTCGCCGCCATTTGCATCGGCGGTGGTGAAGCCACAGCCATGGCCGTCGAATGCCTGTACTAAGGACTTATCATCATGCTGGCGAATGAAGAACAACTGCAGATCAGCGACGCCGCCCGGCAATTTGCCCAGGAGCGCCTGAAACCCTTTGCTGCCGAATGGGACCGCGAGCACCGTTTTCCCAAGGAGGCCATCAGTGAAATGGCCGAGCTGGGCTTTTTCGGCATGCTGGTGCCGGAGCAGTGGGGCGGGTGCGACACCGGTTACCTGGCCTACGCCATGGCGCTGGAAGAAATCGCCGCAGGCGACGGTGCCTGCTCGACCATCATGAGCGTGCACAACTCGGTCGGTTGCGTGCCGATCCTGAAATTCGGCAACGACCAGCAGAAAGAGCAATTCCTCAAACCCCTGGCCAGCGGCGCGATGCTCGGTGCCTTTGCGCTGACCGAACCTCAGGCCGGCTCCGATGCCAGCAGCCTGAAAACCCGCGCGCGCCTGGACGGCGACCATTACGTACTGAACGGCTGCAAACAATTCATCACGTCCGGGCAGAACGCCGGTGTGGTGATTGTGTTTGCCGTCACCGACCCGGCTGCCGGCAAACGCGGGATCAGCGCGTTTATCGTGCCGACCGACTCGCCGGGCTACAGCGTGGCGCGGGTCGAAGACAAGCTCGGCCAGCATGCGTCTGACACCTGCCAGATTCTCTTTGAAGACCTGAAGGTGCCGGTCGCCAATCGGCTGGGTGAGGAGGGCGAAGGCTACAAGATTGCCCTCGCCAACCTCGAGGGTGGCCGCGTGGGCATCGCCTCGCAAGCAGTGGGCATGGCGCGCGCAGCCTTCGAAGCGGCCCGCGACTATGCCCGCGAGCGCGAAAGCTTCGGCAAACCGATCATCGAGCATCAGGCCGTGGCCTTTCGACTGGCCGACATGGCCACGCAAATCGCGGTTGCCCGGCAGATGGTGCATTACGCCGCCGCCCTGCGTGACAGCGGCAAGCCAGCGCTGGTGGAAGCCTCGATGGCCAAGCTGTTTGCCTCGGAAATGGCCGAGAAAGTCTGCTCGGCTGCCTTGCAAACCCTCGGCGGTTACGGTTACCTGAGCGACTTCCCCCTGGAGCGGATCTACCGCGATGTGCGGGTCTGCCAGATTTACGAAGGCACCAGCGATATCCAGCGCATGGTCATCTCACGCAATCTTTAAGGAGCCGATACATGAGTTACGAAACCATCTTGCTCGAAGTCCAGGGCCGCGTCGGGCTGATTACCCTCAATCGTCCGCAAGCCCTGAACGCCCTGAATGCGCAACTGGTCAGCGAATTGAACCAGGCGCTGGATGGCCTGGAAGCCAACCCCGAAATCGGCTGCATCGTGCTGACGGGCTCGAAAAAGGCCTTTGCCGCCGGTGCCGATATCAAGGAAATGGCCGAGCTGACCTACCCACAGATTTATCTGGACGACCTGTTCAGCGACAGCGATCGCGTAGCCAACCGTCGCAAACCGATCATTGCCGCGGTCAACGGCTTCGCTTTGGGTGGCGGTTGCGAACTGGCGTTGATGTGCGACTTCATCCTGGCCGGTGACAACGCCAAGTTCGGTCAGCCGGAAATCAACCTCGGCGTACTGCCAGGCATGGGCGGCACGCAGCGCCTGACCCGCGCGGTGGGCAAGGCCAAGGCCATGGAAATGTGCCTGACCGGACGCTTCATCGACGCCGTGGAAGCGGAGCGCTGCGGAATTGTCGCGCGTATCGTGCCGGCCGATGAATTGCTGGAAGAAGCGCTGAAAGTCGCCACCCTGATTGCCGGCAAATCAGTGCCGATCAGCATGATGGTCAAGGAAAGCGTGAACCGTGCGTTTGAAGTGAGCCTGTCGGAAGGCGTGCGCTTTGAGCGCCGGGTGTTCCACGCAGCGTTTGCAACGCAGGATCAGAAGGAAGGCATGGCGGCGTTTGTGGCCAAGCGTGCGCCGGAGTTTAAAGATAAGTAACACAATTGTATAAACACTGAAGATCAATATGTGGGAGCGGGCTTGCTCGCGAAAGCGGTGTGTCAGTCGCCATCTTAGTGGCTGATCCACCGCTTTCGCGAGCAAGCCCGCTCCCACATTGGTTTTGTGGTGCGTCAGTCAGATCTGATAATTCTTCAGTTCCCTGGCGATCACCATCCGCTGAATCTCGCTGGTCCCTTCGTAAATCTGCGTGATCCGCGCATCCCGGTAGTAACGCTCCACCGGGTAATCCTCCAAGTACCCATACCCGCCGTGAATCTGCATGGCTGACGAGCAGACTTTCTCCGCCATTTCCGAGGCAAACAGCTTGGCCTGGGAGGCTTCCGACAGGCATGGCTTGCCGGCGCTGCGCAGTCGCGCGGCGTGCAGGATCAGCAGGCGCGCGGCATTCAGCTGGGTTTGCATGTCTGCCAGCAGATTGGCCACGCTCTGGTGTTCGATGATCGCCTTGTTGAACTGCACGCGATCACGGGCATACGCCAGCGCCGCCTCAAACGCCGCACGAGCGATTCCCAATGCCTGGGCAGCAATGCCGATGCGCCCGCCTTCCAGGTTGGACAGGGCAATCGCCAGGCCCTTGCCACGCTCGCCGAGCAGGTTGGCCTCGGGCACCGTGCATTGGTTGAGGGTGACGGCGCAGGTGTCCGAAGCGCGGATACCCATCTTGTGCTCGGTGCGATCCACTACGAACCCGGAGTTGCCGTAGGCACCAGGAACGCCGAAATGCCTTTCTTGCCCAGCTCCGGGTCCGTCACGGCGAACACAATGGCCAGCTTGGCGCGCTTGCCGTTGCTGACGAACTGCTTGGCGCCATTGAGGACCCACTGGCCGTCACGCAGTTCGGCACGGGTGCGCAGGTTGTGGGCTTCAGAACCGGCCTGGGGTTCGGTCAGGCAGAAGCAGCCAATCGCTTGGCCGCTGGCCAGGTCCGCCAGCCAGGTTTGCTTCTGTGCATCTGTGCCGTAGTTGAGGATTGGTCCGCAACCCACTGAATTATGGATACTCATCAATGCGCCAGTGGCACCGTCCCCGGCGGAAATTTCTTCCACGGCGAGGGCGTAGGCGACGTAATCGACATACGTACCGCCCCATTCTTCCGGCACCACCATGCCCAGCAGGCCCAGTTCGCCCATCTTCGCCACCAGGGTGTCGTCGATCCAGCCGGCTTTCTCCCAGGCTTGCGCGTAGGGGGCGATTTCGCCACGGGCAAAGTCGCGCGCCATGTCGCGGATCATCACTTGTTCTTCTGTGTATTCAATGTCTTGCATGGCTTAGTTCGCAACCTGCTTGAAGTGATGAAAGAAGCTTTCTACATGGCTGGGCGCCAGCCCATGCAGGGTTGGCGGGTTCCAGCGGGGGCTCTTGTCTTTGTCGATGATCAGGGCGCGAACACCTTCGATCAGGTCGCCGCGCTCGAACCATTGCCGGTCAAGGTGCAACTCCAGGGCAAAACATTGCTCCAGGGGCAGGCGGCGGCCGCGACGTAACATTTCCAAGGTGACGGCCATGGCCAGCGGCGAGCGGGTTTTCATCAGGTTGGCGGTGGTCAGCGCCCATTCGTGGCTATCGGCGACGGTGACTTCCTGAAGCTGCTCAACGATGCTCGGTACATCCGGCAGCGCGAAGAAGTGGTCGATGGCCGTGCGCAAAGCGGCCAGCGGTGGGTCGGGCAGTTGCTGCACAGCCAGTTTGGCGAGCACGCCTTGCAGGTCTTTAAGTGGTGAGTCATGCCATTGCAGGCGATCAAGCTTCTGGTCCAGCTCGGCGAGCTTCGCGCTGTCGAGATACCAGTCTGCCAACCCGCAATACAACGCATCGGCTGCGCGGATCTGCACCCCGGTGACGCCCAGGTAGGTGCCCAGCTCGCCGGGGATACGCGACAGGAAATAACTGCCGCCCACGTCAGGGAAGTAACCGATCGCCACTTCCGGCATCGCCAGGCGACTGCGTTCGGTGACGACGCGCAAATCGGCGCCCTGCACCAGGCCCATGCCGCCGCCCAGGACAAACCCGTCCATCAGTGCCAGCACCGGTTTGCGGTAATGGTGAACGGCCAGGTCCAGCGCGTATTCCTCGACAAAAAAGTCTTGGTGCAGGCTGTCGCCGTTCTTGAAGCTGTCGTATAGGGAACGTATATCGCCGCCGGCACAAAAGGCCTTCTCGCCCGCACCGCGCAAGACCACGGCGTGCACCTGGGGGTCATCGGCCCACGCCTGCAGTTGGGACGCTAGGCGGCGCACCATGTCCAGGGTGATGGCATTCAAGCCGGCGGGGCGATTGAGGGTGAGGTGGCCGATATGGTTGCGAATCTCGGCGAGCACTACGTCCTGATGCGTATCTGCGTGGCTTGCCTCGGTTGAAACCTGAGCAGTCATCGATAACTCCCTGCTTTTATTGTTCTTTATCAAGATGTTCGCGAACGAAACATCCCTTGATCGTACCAGTGCAAATTTGCCCAGTACAACCTTCAATCATGCAGGTCGTTTTTGCATTTATGCAGCGAGTGGGTGACGGCCTCAAGGCACCCGACTGGCCAGCACTTCACCAATACTGCGGCGCCTGGCGTGGGTTTCCGCTGCGTGGATCAGTTGTTCCAGCGCTGTGGGCTCCACGTCATAGAATTGCTCCATTTCGGCCAGCGCGAGTTTTAAATCGGCGGCGGTAATGGCGGGGTCTCGATCAGCGTTGGGGTAGGGCAAAAGGGGGGCCGGTGATTCGGCGGCTTTCGGATAGCGCGTGCGCGTAGCGTTGTTATAGGCCAGTGCGCAGGTCAACAAGGCGCCGGCTCCGAGTAGCACCGCGCCTAACTCATACCAACCCAGTGCGGCGGACGCCGGGTCAGCCAATACCAGCGTCATGGCTAGGCCACCGGCCGGCGGGTGCAGGCAGCGCAGCCAGCACATCAGCACCACCGTCATGCCCGCCGCCAAGCAGGCGCCACCCAGGGACGGGCCGAGAACTCGGGTCACCAGCAGGGCGACGACACCCGCGCAAAGGTAGCTGCCGATGATCGACCAGGGCTGCGCCAATGCACCCGATGACACGGCGAACAGCAACACGGCCGAAGCGCCAAGCGGGCCGAGCAGGTGCAATGCGACCTCCATGCCAAACACTTGGGCACATAGCCAGACACTGAAGAGTGTGCCCACGGCCATGCCAATGGCAGCACGGCTCCATTCGGTGGGGCGGGTGTTGATTGCAGCGGGGAGCCAGCGAGCGAGCATTGAAAGGGAGTCCATAAACAGCGGGCAAAAAAAAGGCTTGTCTGGTCGCCCGGAAAAGCCCTTTGAGCGTTCCAACCGTTGGGGGAAAGAACCTCTGCAGTGTGCCGACCCTGGAGAAAGGGTGCCAATGCATATTAATGAAGCTTGAGTGCAAGAATAATGAATTGTAACGGCGTTAATTGGGCAGAGAGCAACAGACCTTACCGAGCACGCGATTACGGGTTTCTTCGTCCAAAAAACGTCTGTGAAGGTTTTCCTGTAACCCCGGTTCACTGGCCAACGGTCCTTTCAATGCCACCAAGGCATCGCGCAACCCCATCAGCCGGTCCAAAGGCAGCTTGGACACGTAGCCGGCCTGCACTTCGGCACGGGTCAGGGCAGGCTTATCAAGCGAAACATGATCTGGCACGGTGTTGTCCTCTCGTCCTTGTTATGACCCATGACCTGTGGCGGTAAATAAATACCGCACCCAGGCGAGTTTACAGTCGGGTTTTGGGCGCAGGAAAGGGAAAAGGCACCAGCCATTACGTAAAGCTACGTAGGAGTTTTCTGCGCCGGGAGCGCCGGCGCAGGGGTCAAGGTTGCGCGGTTTTCGCCAGGTGCAGGAGCACGTAAGGGTTGCGGTTGAATTCGCCGGTCAGGGTTGGGGTAATGGAACGAAAGCGCGGGTCCGTCAAACCTTCGTAGTCCGCAGCGCTCATCACCAGCCAAGCGGGCCCTTGGATCGGCTTCAAGTCGGCCGCTTGCTGGGTGAACAACGGCACTTGGTCGCAGTCGACGTTGACCATGTATTTGATGGCCTTGGCGTCCTTGCCCAAACCGTGCAAAACCACCGGCGCCCGTTGTTGCATCACCTGCTCATGGACCTCAAGGGTAAAGGTGCGGGTGTCGTAGACACTGCGTTCCAGCGGTTCGACCACCAGAATATAGGTGGCCCAGACCGCCAATACGGCTGTAAACGCTGGCCCGACCGGGCGCAGCCGCGTCTTGAACAACGCCAGCAGCGCCAGGACCTGCAGCCCCCCAAGCACGCCGTACACCCAGTCAAGATGGCTCATTTGTTCCGGATAGCGCGGTCTCGCGAACAGCAACCCGGCAATCAACAGCGTCGGTAACACCGTCCAGATACCCAGCATCAACCCGCGCAGCCAGGCGAAGAGGCGCCCGTGCGCCACGTGGAAGGGATACGCCGCAATAATTGCCGCCATGGGCAACATCGGCAGTACATAGCGCGCCTTTTTTGCCTGGGGAATCGACAGGCCAAGCATCACCAGAAGCCCCGCGGCCGCGCAGTACCACACCAACTGCAACGCCGGCCCTGGGGCACGCCGCCCGCTGATCAGCATCGCCAGCAGCACCAACACTGCCATCGGGTACGCCATGGCATAGTTGCCCAGGGAACTGGTGAAGTAATACAACACGCCACTGGAGCCTTCGCTGCCATCCATGCGTCCGAGGAACTGCATGCGGATCACGTCCTGCATGAAGCCTTCGCCACCACTCAGCTTGGCCATCAGCAACAACAGGCCAACACACGCCCCCAGTAACGCCAGCGCGAGTAAGCCGAAGCTGAACAGCTGGCGCCATTGCCGGTTGATCAGGTAGTAGCTGCACAACACGCCAGTGGGGATGACCAGGCCAATCGGCCCACGCACCGCAAAGCCGACAATCAGCAGCAGGTACAGCCAGTGCAGGCGTTTTCCCGCACCGAAGTGGTCATGGGCATAACCCAGGTAGAACACCGCCAGGGAGATCGCGGCCAGCATCTGGTCGAGGGACACCGAGCGGGTTTCGCTGATAAACGTGCTGCTTAGCAAGAGTAGTGCAATGCTCAGCAGGCCCCAGCGTTGGGAGTGGGGCGCGGTCAGGCGATACACCAGGGTAACGATAAACGCCGAGGCAATCGCCGTGGGCAGCCACGCGGTGAGGCTGGTGACCTGGCCCAATGGCAAGGACAGCAACCACGTCAGCAGCGTCGACGTAGCCAGGTAATCCGCATAGGGCTGCCCGTACGTGGTGGGGAAAAAGCTAGGCCCATGGCGCAACATCTCCTGGGCGAACACCACGAAGCGTGAGTCGAAGCCAATAATCGCCTGGTGCCAGCTGCCGGCAATAAACAGCAACAACGCCAGCAACCCCACACCAAGGGATTGGCGACGGATCGTTGGGTTTAACAAGGGCGGTCGAGCTTTGTTCACGTCTCAGGCTTCCACGACCTGTGGCAGCCACTGCTGCTGGGGGATCGGCAAGTTGCACGAGTCGCCGCGGCCAATCGGGTAGTACTGGAAGCCTTTGCGCGCCAGGCGTTCGCCGTCGTAGAGGTTACGACCGTCAAAGATCACCGGGGTTTTCAGGCGTTGGTGGATCAGGTCGAAGTCCGGCGCCTTGAACTGTTGCCATTCGGTGCAGACGATCAGCGCATCGGCCCCACCCAGGGTCGACTCCGGGGTGCCCATCAGCATCAGTCGTGGGTCATCGCCGTAGAGGCGCTGGGTTTCTTGCATGGCTTCCGGGTCGAACGCACGCACACTGGCGCCGGCGGCCCACAACGCTTCCATCAGCACCCGGCTTGGCGCATCACGCATGTCGTCGGTGTTGGGCTTGAACGCCAGGCCCCACAGGGCAAAGGTCTTGCCGCGCAGGTTGCCCTTGAAGTACGCATTGACCCGTTCGAACAGCTTGCTCTTCTGGCGCTGGTTGATGGCTTCCACCGCCTCAAGCAGGTCGCTGGAGCAGTTGGCTTGCTTGGCGCTGTGGATCAGGGCGCGCATGTCTTTGGGGAAGCATGAGCCGCCGTAGCCACAACCGGGGTAGATGAAGTGGTAACCAATGCGCGAGTCGGCGCCGATGCCAAGACGCACGGCTTCGATGTCCGCGCCCAAGTGTTCAGCCAGCTCGGCGATCTGGTTGATAAAGCTGATCTTGGTCGCGAGCATGCAGTTGGCGGCGTATTTGGTCAGTTCGGCGCTGCGCAGGTCCATGAAGATGATGCGGTCGTGGTTGCGATTGAACGGCGCGTACAGGTCACGCATCACATCGCGTACTTCTTCGCGCTCGCAGCCGATGATGATGCGGTCCGGGCGGCGGCAGTCGGCAACGGCCGAGCCTTCCTTGAGAAATTCCGGATTGGAGACGATGTCGAACTCCAGGTGCCGGCCAGCCAGGTGCAGGGCTTTCTCGATATGCGCACGCAGGGTGTCGCCGGTGCCGACGGGCACGGTGGACTTTTCCACCAGGATTACCGGTTCCTTGCGGTGACGGGCCACTGCATCGCCGACTGACAGCACGTACTTAAGGTCAGCCGAGCCGTCTTCATCCGAAGGCGTGCCCACGGCGATAAACAGCACTTCACCATGCTCGACGGCCAGCTTTTCATCAAAGGTGAAATGCAGGCGCCCGCTCTCCAGGTTTTCCTTCACCATCGCCGCCAGCCCCGGCTCGAAGATGCTCACATGGCCTTGCTGCAGCAGCTTGACCTTGTTCTGATCGACGTCCATGCAGATGACATCGTGACCGACTTCGGCCAATACGGTGGCCTGCACCAGGCCGACGTAACCACTACCAAATACACTGATTTTCATGGGGCATTCCTGGGACTTGTAGCGCTAGCACGACGAGAGTTGATAACCAGCACACCGAGGATGACAAGCGCCACCCCCAGGGTTTTTGAAACGGAAAAATCTTCGTTGAACATCGGTAGGCTCGCCGCCAGCAGGTACACCAGGGCGTAGCTGATGCTCAACAGCGAATAGGCGCGGCCCAGCGGCAGGTGCTTGAGCGCGCCGAGCCAGCAGAGCATCGACAGCGCGTAGGCCAGGATCGCCAGGACGACGACGCCGAGGGCACCGAGGTCGATGCTTGCCGTGAACCATTCATTGGGCTGCGGCAGGCGCGTCATGCTCCAGCGCATGCCCAACTGGGCAGCACTGACCAGGCCGACGCTGCCCAAGGCCAAGGCAAAACCTTGTACCCGGCTCATACGTGGCGCCCCAGCAGCACGACACCACCGATCACCAGCGCCACGCCCAGCCAGTGACGGCCGTCGATGGGCTCATGAAACACAAACCGCGCCACCAGTGTGACCAGTACGAAATTCAGGCTGAGCATGGGGTAGGCAATGCCCACTTCAAGGCGCTGCAGCACCAGCAGCCACACCAGCAGGCCCAGGCCCAGGCACACCAGCGCCGACCACAACCACGGCGAGCGCAGCTTTAACGCCCAGCCATGCGGCAGGTCGCGCCAGCTTTCCACGGCGAACTTCTGTGAGACCTGGCCCATGCACGTCAGCAGGCAGGCGGCCAATAACAGCAGCAGGGTGATCATGGATTCACCTGCGGGAAGATCAGAATCACGATGTTGCCTTGCTCATAGCGCTTGCCGTCAGTCGGCAGCAAGGCGACTTCGGCGATTTCATCGTCACCTTTAACGCGTATCACCACGCCGACCGGACCTTTCTGGCGCGCATCGCTCATCCATTGCTGGACTTGGGTGGTGTCTATTTTGTGGTGGCCGGCATCCGGGTAGGCGAGGCCGTATTTGACTTCGCCGACGGTGTTATAGAGCGTCACGTCCGGGCGTGCCAGGCGCCACGACAGCGCCGACGCCGCGCCCAGGTCATTGCTGAGCAACGCGGTGGCGGGTTGCAGTTCCTGCAGGTGGTCGATGATGAATTGATCCGGGGTCTTGTTGTACACCACCGAGTGCGGCAACGCGGCCGGCAACAACGCGACCATCAACCAGCTGCCGAGTATGGGGGCAGCCCACAAACGCAATGGCTGCGCGGCCTGCAGTAAGTTGACCAGGATCCAGCCGAACAGGAAGGTGAACACCAGCACCAGGCTGAGGGTTTCCTGGCCGTGCGCGTACACCGGTTTTTTCAGTTGAAACCAGCTCAGCGCCAGCAGCACCACTACACCAATGACGAGGTTCAGCCAGCCGTTGATCCGCAATGCCCGGTAGCGGCCCTGGGCCAGCTTGTCGGCCAGGGTATTGCCCATCAGCAAGGCCAGCGGCAGCAGGCACGGCATGATGTAGGAGGGCAGCTTGCCCTTGGCCAGGCTGAAAAATGCCAGGGGCATCAGCAGCCACAGCAACACAAAGCCGATTTTCGCGCTGCGCTTGTCCAGCCACGCCTGTTTCAAGGTGGACGGCAACAGGGCGACCCACGGCAGGCTGAACGCAACCAGCAACGGCAGGTAGTACCAGAACGGCTCGGCGTGCTGCGCATCGTCGCCGGCGAAGCGTTGGATATGCTCGTGCCAGAAGAAGAAGTTCCAGTAGTCCGGCTCTTGCAGGTGCACCGCCAACGCCCACGGCACGCTCACGACGATCGCCACGATCACGGCGACCACGCCGTAACCCAGCAGCTCACGCAAACGCTTTTGCCAGATCGCGTAGGGCAGGGCGATCAACACCGGCAGCAGCCAGGCCAGGAAACCCTTGGTCATAAAGCCCATGCCACAGGCCAGGCCGAGTAGCGCCCAGGACCCGAGACGACCATTGCGAGTGGTGCTGTCGAAGCAGAACCACAAGGCCACGCCGGCCAGGTTCACCCAGAAGGTGAATTGCGGATCGAGGTTGGCGTAACCACCCAGGGCTGCAACGCTGATAAAGCTCATGTAGAGCACGGTGCTGACCAGGCTTTTTTGCGGGTCGTTCCACAAGCGGCGGCTGACCAGATAAACCAGCACAATGCTCAGGCCGGTGCTCAAGGCCGACGCAAACCGCACGCCAAACAGGTTCTGCCCGAAAATCGCCTGGCCCAGCGCGATCATCCAGTAGCCCGCTGCAGGCTTCTCGAAGTAGCGAATGCCCATGAAGTGCGGCGAGGCCCATTTGCCGGTCAGCAGCATTTCCTGGCTGATCTGCGCGTAACGGGTTTCATCCGGAATCCACAGCCCGTGAGTGGCCAGCGGCAGCAGGTAAAACACGCCAAACGCCAACAAGAGCAAAGGCAGGGCCATGCGACGGATCATGCCTGCTGCACTCCGAGCCAACCTTCACGGCCACTCAAGGTGCCGCGCACCAGTTGTTGCTGGGGCAGGGTGGTCAGGTCGCTGGGCAGCAAATCGCCCAGCGGCTTGAAGTCGATGCCGCGCTGCGCTGCCTGGGCGAGCAAGTGGCGAAAATCATTGGCCATCAGAATCCCTTCTACTTCTGCGTGGATCGTGTAGACGTTGAGCTTCGACGCGGCAAAGCGGTCGAGAATGAACGCATTAAAGTCTTGGGTAGACACCACCGGCCCGACGACTTCGTCGAAGGTCGGCAGGTCTACCGGAATTTGTGGGGTACCCGCGCTGCCATCGGCCAAGGTAGGACGAAACAGGCTGGTGCCCCGGCAATCGCTGTTGTAGCGAAAGTTGAAGCCTTGCTTGGCTTGCACCACGCGCTCGTCCGCACGCCAACCGGCGGCGGCCGAACAGTCGACGCGTTCGCCGAGGATATCGCTGAGGGTGTCGACGCCACGACGGATCTGTTCGACCAGCTGTGCTTCACTCCAGCGCCCGGTGTTGGCCTGCCAGCCGTGGTGATCCCAGGCGTGCAGGCCGACTTCATGCCCCGCCGCCTTGGCCTGGCGCATCAAATGCCCCAGGTCACGGCCGATCGGCTTGCCCGGCCAGGCGGTGCCGGCCAGCAGGATATCCAGGCCATACAGCCCGACGGCGTTGGAACGCAGCATCTTCCACAGGAATTGCGGGCGGATCAGGCGCCACAGGTGGCGCCCCATATTGTCCGGCCCGACACTGAAGAAGAACGTCGCTTTCACCCCCGCTTCATCCAGGGTTTCGAGCAACCGCGGCACACCTTCACGGGTGCCACGGTAGGTGTCGACGTCGATGCGCAAGCCTGCCTGCATTAGTGCTTATCCGCGATTTCAAGCATGGCTTCGCGCAGGAAGAAGTCCAGCGTGTTGCCGATGGTTTCGCTCATCTCTACGGTTGGCTCCCAGTTCAGCAGGCGCTTGGCGTTTTCGATGCTTGGCTTGCGGTGCGCCACGTCCTGGTAACCGGTGCCGTAGAACGCCTTGCTCTCAACGTCGCGGAAACCGGCGAACGGCGGGAAGTTGCCACGCAACGGGTGCGCTTCGAACTGACGCAGCAGCTCTTCGCCCAACTGCCGGATGCTGGCTTCGTTTTCCGGGTTGCCGATGTTGATGATCTGGCCGTTGCACGCGTCGTTGTCGTTATCAATGATGCGTGCCAGGGCTTCGATGCCGTCGGCGATGTCGGTAAAGCAGCGCTTCTGCTCGCCACCGTCGAACAGGCGGATCGGCGTGCCTTCCACCAGGTTGAGGATCAGCTGGGTGATGGCGCGGGAGCTGCCGATACGTGCCGAATCCAGGCGGTCCAGGCGTGGGCCCATCCAGTTGAAGGGACGGAACAGGGTGAAGTTCAGGCCCTTGGCGCCGTAGGCCCAGATCACGCGGTCCAGCAGTTGCTTGGAGACCGAGTAGATCCAGCGCTGCTTGTTGACCGGGCCGACCACCAGGTTCGAGGTGTCTTCGTCGAAGTACTGGTCCTGGCACATGCCATAGACTTCGGAGGTCGACGGGAAGATCACGCGTTTGTTGTACTTGACGCAGTAGCGCACCAGCTTGAGGTTTTCTTCGAAGTCCAGTTCGAACACGCGCAACGGGTTGCGGGTGTATTCGATTGGGGTGGCGATGGCCACCAGCGGCAGGACCACGTCGCACTTCTTGATGTGGTACTCGATCCACTCGGTGTGGATGCTGATGTCGCCTTCCACGTAATGGAAGTTCGGGTGGCTGCGCAGGCGCTCGATGGCGTCGGAGCCGATGTCCAGGCCGTAGACTTCGTAACGGTCGTCACGCAGCAGGCGCTCGGACAGGTGATTCCCGATAAAGCCGTTCACACCCAGGATCAGCACGCGGGTACGGCGTGGCTTGCGGCCGGACTCGGCGCCGCGCAGCACGGAACCGTCGACCAGGCCCAGTTCGTTGGCCAGGGACGGGCCGGCCAGGTACAGGCCGTTGTCGTTGCGCTGGCCGAACTTGATCACCAGTGAGTCTTCGCCGCAGGCAATGCGCAGCGGGTTGACGCTGATCACTCGGCCCGGCGCCAGGCCTTCGTTGCCCTTGAGCACTTCGGCTTGCCACACGATCAGCTTGTGCTCGCCCACGGCGCAGAAGGCGCCAGGGTACGGTTGGGTGACAGCGCGAACCAGGTTGAACAATTCGTCAGCCGGTTTTTTCCATTCCAGTTTGCCATCGGCGGCGGTGCGGCGGCCGAAGTAGGTGGCCTGGCTTTCGTCCTGGGCAGTTTCAGCGAGTTTGCCGGCGGCCAATTGCGGCAAGGCATCGCGCAGCAGGTTGCTGGCAGCGTCGCGCAGTTTGGCGTGCAGGGTCAGGCCGGTGTCGCTGCGCTCGATGAGGACTTTTTGCTGGGCCAGGATCGCGCCGGCATCGGCACGCTTGACCATGCGGTGCAGGGTCACGCCGGTTTCGGTCTCGCCATTGACCAGCACCCAGTTGGCCGGGGCACGGCCACGGTACTTGGGCAGCAAGGAGCCATGCAGGTTGAACGCACCTTTGCGCGCGGTGGCCAACAGTGGCTCGCTCAGCAGGTTGCGGTAGTAGAACGAGAAGATGTAGTCCGGGTTCAGCTTGGCGATACGCTCGATCCACAGCGGGTGGTTGGCGTCTTCCGGGGCGTGCACAGGAATACCGTTGCGCGCACACAGTTGGGCGACGGAACCGTAGAAGTTGTTTTCCTTCGGGTCATCGGCATGGGTGAACACGGCAGCAATTTCGTAACCGGTATTGAGCAGCGCTTCAATCCCTGCACAACCAATGTCGTGGTACGCGAATACAACAGCTTTTGAACTCATGATTGGACCTGATCAGCAGAAGTAGAGGTATGGGAGGACACCAGGCCGTCAACGACGACCACCGGAGCCGGTGCTGCCGGCGTGTTGCGCAGCACTTTTTCGATAAAGAAGCGTGGGCGGGCACGCACGTCGCTGTACATACGGCCCAGGTATTCACCCAAGAGCCCCATGCCGATGAACTGGCCGCCGGTGAACACGAACAGCACCGCAAACAGCACGAACAAGCCATCGCCGGCCCAGTCGGCACCGAACACCAGGCGCAAGATGATCAGGGCGAAGGCGAACAGCATGCCCAGCGCCGCCAGGCTGAAGCCGACGATGGACAGCAGGCGCAGTGGGGTCGTGGTCATGCAGGTCAGCAGGTCGAACATCAGGCTGATCAGGCGCATGGCGCTGTATTTGGATTCGCCGTGTTCGCGCTCGGCGTGGTGTACCAGGATTTCCGTGGTGTGGCGGGCAAAGCCGTTGGCCAGGATCGGGATAAAGGTACTGCGTTCGCGGCAGGCGAGCATTGCATCGACGATGGTGCGGCGGTAGGCACGCAGCATGCAGCCGTAGTCGGTCATGGCCACGCCGGTGGAACGTTGTACGGCCAGGTTGATCAGGCGCGAAGGCCAGCGGCGGAAGGCCGAGTCCTGGCGGTTGTTGCGCACCGTGGCGACCACGTCGTAACCCAGGGCGGCTTGTTCTACCAAGCGCGGGATTTCTTCGGGCGGGTTCTGCAGGTCGGCGTCGAGGGTAATCACCACTTCGCCCCGGCACTGCTCGAAACCGGCCATGATCGCCGCATGCTGGCCGTAGTTACGGTTGAGGATCACCGCCACCACGTTGCTGCCGTCTTCAGCGGCGGCGTCTTCCAGCAATTGGGCCGAATTGTCGCGGCTACCGTCATCCACCAGGATGATTTCGTATTCGTAGGCCAGTTGCTTGCAGGCTGCCGTCGTGCGACGCAGCAATTCAGGCAGGCTCTCTTGTTCGTTGTAGACCGGGATAACGATCGACACGCAATGAATAGGGTAGGGTTTCAAAGATTCATGACCTCGGGGTTAGAGCAACTTGGAGCGTGGAAACAGCAGCTGTCATTGGGCAAAAGCCCGGTCCGCAGATTTAGAAGCGGCGCCAAAGGTGAAGCATAATCAATAGGTTAGACGATATAGCGCGGTTTGCTATGAAGTGCTGTGTTTAAGATTAAGCGTAAAAATGTGGAACAGATATGAAAGGCTGATGAAAAACTCGTTTATTTGACAGGTAGACAGCTAGGGTTCAGCTAAACAACTAAGGGGCTTAGGGCTTTAGTTGGTTGGCGAAATAGGAACTGTTTCTGGTGCATTTGGTTCAACGTGGGCGCGCACGCTCAGCCGCGGAATTTTAGTGAAGAATCTTCTCTGCAATGCACCCCAAGTGCCGGTAAAGTAAGCCGTCTCTTGCCAGGGTGATCGGATGAATAGCGTGCAGCTTTTACGCGGCCAGTTGCGGCCAGTGTTGATGGGGTTGTTGATGAGCGTGGCGTGTGTCACGACCGTGCAGGCCGATGACGGGGTGGCGCTTACCAGCATCGACCAGGTGCCGGAGGGTGTGGAAGTGCGTGGCAAGCAGATCGCCGCCTATACCTGGGACGATAAACAAGGCAAGAACTTGCTGGTGCTCGCCGAGCAAGTCAGCGAGCGTGACGACGACGGCACCCAGTCCGCCTTTGTGTACGCGGCCCAGTACCTGATCGACGGCAACCGCCCTAAACGCGTGTGGATGCTGTACGACGATGTGCAGCATTGCGAGTTCGACGCGTCCCTGCGCTTCGACCGGGCCGCCACCAAGGTCACCGACTTGACCGGCGACGGCATCACGCAGGCTACCGTGGGGTATTCGCGCACCTGCACCAGCGACGTCAGCCCTAACGAATTCAAGCTGATCATGCATGTCGGTAAGTCGCAGAAGTACCGTCTGCGCGGTGTCGACCGCGTCGGTGCGGCCTGGTGGGACGAAGAGGCCGGCGCACTGCGTGGCATGCCATTGCCCAAGGATTGCAGCGTGGCCGGGCAGCAGGAGCTGGTCAGCCAATACAAGGAGCAGGGCACCGAATTGCCATTGCCGGGGTGTTATGGCGACGAGAAGGACTTTGCCAAGGCGCCGGAAGCGTACCTGACGTTCATGCGCCAGCACTGGTTCGCGCTGATGCAGAAGCAGGACAGCGACTGGAGCCAGACCCTGGTCCAGCCGCAGGAGCCCACCGAGGATGACGACACCGCCCCGTGACTTTGTGCCAGGGCCCGTCCTGGGTTAGACTCGGCCTTCGCCAATTCACTAAATACCTCGATTAAACAAAGGCTTGCTCGAGGTATTTAATCCAAAGGCTGATTTACTTTGACTGAGTCTATCCGCAACCCGCTGACCCTCTACCTCACCCGCCTGGCCCCCTCCAGCCAACTGACCATGCGCTACGTGCTGCAAGATGCAGCCGACCGCCTGGGCTTCGAGGACATCAACCTCGAAGACATCGACTGGCATCTGCTGCAACCCGAACACGTCATCGCCCTGGTCGCCGCTTTGCGCGAAGATGGCTATGCGCCAAACACCTCGTCGCTGTACGTGAATGCCGTGCGTGGAGTGATGAACGAAGCCTGGCGTATGAGCCTGATCAGCCAGGACCACCTGCTGCGCATGCGCACCGTCAAGGCCACACCCGGCACGCGCCTGAGCCAGGGCCGCAACCTGCGGCGCAGCCTGATCCGCGAAATGATGGAAGTCTGCGCCGCCGACCCACGCCCGCAAGGCCTGCGGGACGCGGCGGTGATCGGCATTCTGTATGGCTCCGGCATGCGCAAGTCGGAGTCGGTCAACCTCGATTTGGCGCAGATCAACTTCGAAGAGCGCAGCCTGCGGGTGATCGGCAAGGGCAACAAAGCGTTGATCAAGTACGCGCCGGACTGGGCGTTCGCTAAGTTGCAGGCGTGGCTGGCGTTTCGACGTGAGCAGCTCAAGGAGGGTGAGCAGGACGACAGCTTCCTGTTCAACCGCATTCGCCGCGGCAGCCATATCACCCGCGAGCGCATCACGAAGCATGCGATTTACTACATTGCGCGCCAGCGCGGCGAGCAGGTGGGGGTGAAGATCATGCCCCATGACTTCCGTCGCTCGTTTATTACGCGGGTGATCGAGGAGCATGACCTGTCGATCGCGCAAAAACTGGCGCATCACACCAATATCCAGACCACTGCCAGCTATGACGTGCGCGATGACAATGAGCGACGGCGGGCGGTGGATCGGTTTGATCTGTAGAACCGGCGAAGGGGATCCCCTGTGGGAGCCGGGCGTGCCCGCGATGCAGTCACCTCGGTATTTCTGGTGTACCGAGGTGATGCAATCGCAGGCAAGCCGGCTCCCACAAGGGTATTGGGCAGGGTTTAGAGGATGGGTTTGCCGCCGGTCACCGCGTAGCGCGAGCCGGAGATATAGCTGGCCTCATCCGAGGCCAGCAACACGTAAATCGGCGCCACTTCCACTGGCTGCCCAGGCCGGCCCAGCGGCGTTTCACTGCCGAAGCTCTTCACGTCTTCATCGGTCATGGTCGCCACAATCAACGGCGTCCAGATCGGGCCCGGCGCGACGCTATTGACCCGAATGCCTTTACTGCCGAGCAATTGCGCCAGACCACCGGTGAAGTTGGCAATCGCGCCTTTGGTGGCGGCGTAAGGCATCAGCGTTGGCTTGGGCATGTCGGAGTTGACGGACGACGTGTTGATGATCGAGCTGCCGGCCTTCATATGCGGCACCGCCGCCTTGCACAGGCGAAACATCGCGGTGATGTTGATATCGAAGGTCTTGACCCATTCCTCGTCCGAGATTTCATCCAGCGTTTCATGGCTCATCTGGAACGCAGCATTGTTGACCAACACATCGATATGGCCGAATTGCTCGACCGTCTTGTCGACCAGCGCCTGGCAGACGCTGCGCTGCGCGATGTCGCCGGGCAGCAACAGGCACTGGCGACCGGCTTCTTCGACCCAGCGTGCTGTTTCCTTGGCGTCTTCGTGTTCGTCCAGGTAAGCGATGGCCACATCGGCGCCTTCGCGGGCAAACGCGATGGCGACCGCGCGGCCGATACCGCTGTCGGCGCCGGTAATCAGGGCGATCTTGTTGGCCAACCGACCAGACCCTTTGTAACTCTGCTCGCCGCAATCGGGGTACGGGTCCATTTTTTTCTGGGAGCCGGGCACGGATTGAGCCTGCGGGGTGAAGGGCGGGCGAGGGTAGTCAGTCATTTCAATCTCCATAGGTTTCCAAAGGTGCTATGGGATTAGTAATGAGCAGGCCGGCGATAGTTGTAATGGATGCCGGTTGGGCCCGACGAATGGTTTACGTCGGGCCTGAGCCTATCAGGCGGAGGGCGGGGCGCTTGCCAGGTGCGCGGGCAAGCGTCGCAACGTCCACCACGTGGTGAGCATCGCCGCGATGGCACACAGTGCGATGCCGACCAACATCGGCGCGGGCGTGTGATCGGCAAACACGCCGACCAGGGTCATGGACAGCGCGGCGGTAATCATCTGGATCGCTCCGAGCAAGGCCGACGCCGAACCCGCTATCGCACCATGATCCTCCAGGGACAACACGCCGGCCGCCGGCAGCAACAGGCCGAGAAAGCCGAAGCCGATAAACAGCAGCGTCATCATCAATGCCAGGCTGTCGACCCACAACGTGGTGATTGCCAGCAGCACCATGACCGCCGCCACGGCCACTACCGACCAACGAATCAGCGGCGCCAGGCCAAAACGCGCGCTGAGGCGGGCGGTCAGTTGGCTCATCGCAAAGAACGACGCGGCGTTCAGGGCAAAGCACAGGCTGAATTGCGTAGGTGTCAGGCCGAAGTACTCGATGTACACGAACGGCGCACTGCCGATAAACACGAAGAATGTGGCCAGGCCGAAGCCGCAGACCACCGATAAACCAATGAACACCGGATCGCGCAGCAACGCCCCATAACTGCTGAATGCGTTGCCCAGGGTTTTGCCCAGCCGGCGCTCGGCGGGATGGGTTTCCGGCAGTTGCACGATGGTCATTATCAGGCACGCCACGGCGACCACCGCCAGTACGGCAAACACTTCACGCCAGCTCCACAGCGAGATCACCAGGCTGCCGGCCAGCGGCGCGAGGATGGGCGAGACACTCATCACCAGCATCAGCAGCACCATGAGTCGCGCGGCTTCATGCCCGGTGTACAGGTCACGCACGATAGCCCGGGGAATCACCATGCCCGCGCACGCGCCGAACGCCTGCACGGCGCGAAAGGCGATCAGGCTTTCGATGGTGGGCGCCAGCGCGCAACCCACACTGCCCACGGCAAAAATCACCAGGCCGGCATAGATCGGTGGCTTGCGCCCGAACACATCACTGATCGGCCCGTAGAACAACTGGCAAACCCCAATGATGACAAAGAATACCGTGAGGCTCATTTGTACCAGCGCCGGCGAGGCGTGCAGGCTGGCGCCCAGGGTTGGCAGGGCCGGCAAGTAGATGTCGATGGCAAAGGGGCCGACGGCAGTGATCAAGCCAAGGAGCAAGGCAAGGTGGGCGATACGTTGAGGCATGGGGCAGTTCCGGGCGAAGCAAAGGTCGATCAGCTTAAGGGATCCGTACAAAACCGCAAACGTGGGCTTCAATAACTCGTGGTGGCGGCCGATAACGTGACCAGTGGCGCTTCTGCGGTTGACTTTCCAACCGGCTCACCAGATACGGGGATATCTGCATGACGATCAAATTACGCTTGATTCTGTTGATTGTGACAGGACTGCTTACCGCCTTGATCATGAGCTTTGTCAGTTACCTGGGAAATACCCGGATGGGTGACGCCGTGCAGGAAAATGAAGTCAGCATGACGGTGCTGCGCAACCACATGGAAGCCGACATGATGCACGACGCCCTGCGCGCCGATGTGTTAT
The DNA here is from genome assembly GCF_054685145.1 of Pseudomonas sp. H1_A03. Taxonomy (NCBI): domain Bacteria; kingdom Pseudomonadati; phylum Pseudomonadota; class Gammaproteobacteria; order Pseudomonadales; family Pseudomonadaceae; genus Pseudomonas; species Pseudomonas sp. H1_A03. The sequence goes on along the minus strand of NZ_CP162829.1, from coordinate 4,416,858 downwards.
CGGCCATGCTGGTGGGCTTGGGTAAAAGCACCAGCACCAAGGCCGAGGTCAACAGTTCGCTGCAGGAACACGCCGAGCATTTTCGCCAAGTGTTGGCGGACAACCTGAAACTGCCACTGGACGATACGCTCAAGGCAAACCTGGAAAAAATCCGCCCGAGCCTCGATAGCTATATAGGTGCAGGCGAGCGCATCGTCGCCCTGGCGCTGGACAATCCGGAAGCCGCTCGCGGCGAACTGGATACGTTCAACACCGCTTTCACCCGGCTTGAAGAACAAATGGCAACCCTGAGTGAGCTGATTGAATCCAACACCCAACAGACCAGCGTTGGCACTCACCATACCATCAGCAACGCCAACTTCACCCTGGGCACCGTGCTGATCGCCAGCCTTTTATTGCTATTGGCTCAGGGCCGCTGGGTCATCCTCAGCATCATGGGGCCGCTGCAGACGGCCAGCCGCATTGCTGCCAGCATTGCCAGTGGCAACCTGAGCGAACCGATTGTCGAGCCCAAACGCAAGGACGAAGCCAGTTCATTGATTCGCAGCCTCGCCACCATGCAGCGGGATTTGCGCGGCATGATCGAAGTGGTGCGCAGCAACGCTCATGGTGTGAATGACATGAGCGAGCAATTGAGCCACGGTTGTCATGAAGTGGCTGGCAGCAGCCAGCAACAAAGCGCAGCGGCCAGTACCATGGCTGCTGCCGCGAGTGAAATGACCGCCAGCATTGAAGAAATCACTCGGCACGCCGGCCGCGCATTGGACATGGCCAACCAGGCTGAAACCTTGGCCAAGGACGGCGGCCGGGTGATTCATCAGGTGGTCAGTGACATGGACGGCATTGCCCGTTCCGCGCAGCAATCCGCCCAGGTTATCCGCACGCTGGACAAGGAGTCCGAGGCGATTTTCAGCATTATCCAGGTGATCAAAGGGATCGCCGATCAAACCAACCTGCTCGCCCTGAATGCCGCAATCGAGGCCGCACGCGCCGGTGAGCAAGGGCGTGGTTTTGCTGTCGTCGCCGATGAAGTACGCAGCCTTGCCGGACGCACCAGTGCTTCGACCCAGGAGATTGCCAGCATGGTCGGGCGTATCCAGCAAAGCACGCGGGAAGCGGTGACCAGCATGGAGGAGGGCGTAGCCCAAGTGGATAAAGGCATGGCGGTGACCGCCGAGGTGGAGCGGGCGATTCGCGAAATTCTCCAGGCCACCTTGAACACCACGGAAATGGTCAACGATATCTCCCGTACGATCGGGGAACAAAGCCTGGCCAGCAATGAAATTGCGCATCAGGTCGAGATGATTGCGGGTATGTCGGAGGGTAATAGCCGGGTCATCGCAACGACGGCGTCGACCACGGACGAGTTGTCGTCGTTGGCGGGCAAGCTGTCGCAGTCAGTTGATCGCTTCACGCTTTAGGCGCTTAACTATTTAATTTTAATGGTTATTTTTGTGCTTGCTATCAGGGCAGGGGACTTAAGGTTCCGTGCCCCTTTGGCACACTGCACACCGGGCTGCCTCCGACTTTCCACGAATCTCCTTAGCTCAGGCGGCGGTCTACAACCGCCTTTGTCTCGCTGACCTTTTCTCACCCATTTGTTGGTCAATATATATAACTAAACTAAATGACTATTTAGTTGAGTTATACCTTAATTGCATTAATAAAGAGCAGGGTACAAGCGTTGGGGTAACCAGTTCATTGCCCTATAATTCCCGACCATGCCCAACACTTAGGAGCAACATCGCTATGGAAACAAGCACCTCCCAACCTTGGTACAACACACGTCCCGCGCCGGTCTTCATGACGGTTTTCTACTGCACTATTGTCTTGCTGCAAGCCGGTCTCTGGGTGGGATACGTAGGATTTCCAATGGTCCGGATGGGCGACATGTCGATCTTGCTCTTTATCAATGTCTGTGCCGTCACGCTGCTGACCTTCGCAGGCGGCTTGATGCTGCTGTGCAGGAAAAAGAGCAACTCGTTGTGTTTTATTCTGGCGTTGGCGTTGGGTGCGGTTTCTACACTGAGCCTGTTGAGCAGTAATTCCTTCGGAGAGGTGTTGTCGCTTCCAGTATTCAAGGAGTACGCCTTGGTGTTCGGCATTTGGATTTACAGCCTGCAACTGCGTACTTGCGGCTATTACGATTCCAAGCACGTTGCCAGTTAGTCAGCGTCGCTGAGCTGGGCCGTATCGAGTTAACCGTCGCAGGGCTTTTTTGGCGTCGCCAGATTTAGAGTGAGGCGTCGCTGGATATTTGTGGGTGGCGTTTGCTCTGATGCGAGAAGTTCGGCTTGGTCAGCCTGGTCAGCTGGTAAAAGCAGCCTTCAGGGCTGCCCAGCTCTATAGATAACACTTCGCATAATGTATATTATGTTAAATTGTGTATTATGCTGTGGGTGGTTAATCCCTGTATCTCAGCCACTCTCATTTGCTCGCGACTGCGGTAATTCGAGACTTTCCTTGCGAAACTCGCACGTACCCACGCTTAATTCGTAGAAATTTAGAACAGCCTCGCCCTAAAATTATCAACTTTGAAATTTCCTCGCCCTAGGGGCAGCCTTCAGCCCTTATGTCTTGCGCGTTGAATCCATCTAGAATTGACTAGACCTAGTCCTCATCCGTCACCCCACGTCACAAGTGAACCCTATGGATTCTCATGATGCGCAAATGCCCGCGTCAGGCCAACAAGTCCGAAGACCAACCGAGTATCTGACTCCAGTCAGGATCGATGAGCTAAGCCAGTTCAGCATTTTCTTGCTGGCGAAAGAAGGTTTCACGCTCCAAGACGTGCGTGCCATGGTCTCGACTTCCAAGATCTATGCATCGTCGAAGGTCATCGAACGAATCGTTGGCAAGCCGAGGCATAAAAAAATCGGCAAGAATTATGATGGAGCCTTACGGCTCAATGCTTTCCAAAGTGCTGTAGCTTTTCAGTTCGCCAGGGTTCTCGAGCACGCAACGACGGTTTTTGGCAGTCTGCAGCTTGCCGAAGAATGGCTTCAAAAACCCTGTAAGCACTTGGCGGATCTGATTCCTCTCACTCTGGTAGATAACCCAGTTGGATTTAGAGTAATTGAAGACTACTTGGGACGAGTCGAGTTTGGGGTCTACCAGTAGGCCTTTCTATGCTTTTGTTGGTACTAGCGATAGTGTTGTGGAAGCATCGTGTCGACGGTGCCTCCCTCTACCCTTCCCCACTTATTCACTCTGAGGCTGCGATCGCAGTCCAGCCAAAATCTTCACGGCCAGCGAAATCAAGCACTCACTGAGCACAGACAAATCTTCAGCTAGCGGCGCTTTAGTTTCGTTGGGATAGGTTTTCAAGAGAGGTTACCTCGGCCAGTTCATCCCTGATCGTCTGAAAAAGCCGTTCAACGTCTTGATGGTCGTCCCTACCGATGTAGGTAGCGACGAGGATCGTGAGGGGATGCACCTCAAGGGCTCCAGCGAGTTGATTGATTTTCTCCAGCGTAGGGTTTTTCAGGCCTCGTTCCAGCGAGCTGAGATACGTACGGCTGCTCACTGTAGAAAAATCCTCTTGCGTGAGGTTTTTACTGGCTCGAACCTTTTTGAGCGCCTGGCCGAAGGCGATGTTGAGTTCCAATTTTCCGTTCCCACAAAAGGAACGATGAAGCGCTATCGAATCCTATGGGACTACAATCTATAGTGTTCATTTTAGGGGGTGCCATGTTTACTACCTATCCGCGTGCCGAAATAGCGTTTGACCCGCCCGATGAGCCAGCGTCTCCAGCCGGGCAAAGGGTGTGGAGCTTCGTTGAGCAGGAACTGATGTTGCCGTGGTTTTATATACAAGTGGCGCATAGGTCTGGGCGTGAAAATTTCGCCAGCATGCTCATGATGTACCACGCTCATGAACTCAAACAGCTCGTCGATGCCCAGTCGAACCATGTGTGGGTTGAACAGGTTCAGTTGGTGACACCTCCTCATGTCAACAGACAATCCACCTGGCTGATGGAGCCACTGACGATGGCAGGGATTGCAGCAGATCCTCAAGACGGGTCGTACGTTCTCCTCTACCAAGTGGCCAGCGGGACCGTCTATTCATTGAGAGACAATCTTGATAAGAGTTTGGCACCCTTTAGAATCTTGTTTTCGGATGTACGTGACCTACGGCGATAGGTAGCCTCCCAAGAGCGTCGGATATGCGTACTAAGGCCGGTGGAGAGGAGCGTGCGCGGATAGCAACCCGTCTCTTCAGAGGAGCTCGCCTTAAACGACATGTGCTGGGCACCGCCCAAGGACACTCGCGAGAATATTTCTGTTCTCTATATCCAGCGCAGCCCACACGACACGCTTTTTACCCGAGTATGTGGCGGCGTTGGGTCCCGGTGCAGTTCAAAACATGGCATGCTGCTGGAGCTGAACGACGTTGTAATTCACGATCCTATACCTGAAGTCAGAGAGACGTCTTTGCGGGAAGGCTCCACATATCACCAAGGCGTCGGTCTTGCTTACTATCTCACCCAGGACTATGATTTGGTGGGCGACGAGGGATCTTGAAATGGCAACTGAAGTCAACTGCAAAGTTAAAGCACAAGCAAAGTCGAGATTGACGCGCCTGCACAAGTCGCCCAAATACCGCTGCTTTTTTGGCGCAGCTGCCATTGACGCATTTAGTCAGGTTGAAGGTTCCGCCTTCGCCGGAAAGTCGGTCAAGCGTGTAACAGATGACGAGCTGTCGCCCCGCTGCTGATCAATTTAGATACGAAGAACTGGGCCTAGTCCGGTTTTTTTATTGGCACGGACATCTTGAACAGCCTCCTCAGCACCGCTCAGGATGTAGCACCTCTTCCGCGGGAATAGGTAGTATATGAGGTCACAAAAAGCGTCTGACTTTCCGCTGATGCAGAGTTGACTCAAGGGTAAATCGCTGCATCAGCGATAACAGAACGAAAATTAGCTGTTATTGTATAGTCAAAAATTGCACAAACTCAAAGGCAGTAGCTACTGCGAGATTAACAAACGTGTTCCCCTGGGATAATCTCCTGACATAGCTGAGCCCATGAATTATGCCCCGTATAAAGCTTGAACTGACTTATGATATTGACCCAAATAGACCACTGCCCTTTTACTTTACTAGAGCTCAGCTACTGAAGCTTCACTCATTGCTTTGCGGCTCAGAGCCAAAGACCGTGAAGATAGGAAACTACTACTTTGCTTACTTTGGTAGTTACTTGGGGCATAACACTGACAAAGCACATGCGTCTAAATATGGTTTCCATGAAGACCCCAGCGTAATTAGGAACATGATAGAAGAGCTGCTCCTCCAATAAAAATGGGACTTTCCAGCCAATCCCCATCGATTGTCGATATGACGCACCATCTCGACGAGGCGTCGTCGCGCTGGCAGTTGAACACCTGCAGCGGCTCATCCTAAAGCGCCAACGCAGTGGCTTCAAAAATTACGCGAGTGATGAGGTCTTGCCCTCATCGCCGACTGACCGTGATTCGCTGTAACGAAGAGAAATTCCTGATGGCCAATGTACGCCCCAAAGTCGACGCAGTGATCGTCGGCCTCAGCTGGTGCGGCTCGCTGGAAAACTGACTCGCGCCGGGCTGAATGTGGTCGCCGTCGAACGCGTTTACACAACTGGTTGTCGAAAATTTCCCCACTGCTACGCTGTCGGCACAAGGAGAATAACCAATGACGAATTCAGACTTGCTCCCTTCCCTGCTTTTCAAGATCAATCAAAACCAACTCGCCCTCGAAGCTGCCATCATGGAGCTAACACTTTGGGTCGAGCACCGCGGATCCGCTGACGTCGCCGAAAATGTTCGCGGTGCGCTAGATACAATCAGCAAAAACGAAGAGTTCATCAAAATGACACTCGCGGTGCTGATGACGCCGAAGTGACGTAATCGGGAGAGCGCATATGAGGCGTCGCTTAATGCCTTCGCGGGTAAAATTATCCATACAATTCCGTGGGATGACTGGACTGCCCATGCACCGTAGATATCTCCAACCTACGCTTTGACTGCACCGTCGAGCAGCAGATCGAATCTACTTTACACGTCCTTAACTCAAATCATTCAGCGCCGCGATCAGCTCACTCTTACGCATAGTTGAACGCCCGGCTATTCGGTTTTTACGAGCTCGCGTAGTCATACGCCAGCAAAAATGGCTGGTGGGTGGAATTAACCTTGTAAATTAATCTTCAGCTGGCACCAGCTTTTTTGCACAGACCATGCTGACATCGATAGGAGATAGCGCCAGCACTGATATACCTGCAGGCGCCTCAAGCGCGGCAACTGTATGGCTTAGCGAGGTCGGCGGTTCCGCAGCACTAGGGTTCTGGAGTGCGGAAGTGATTGTATTTAGAAATGGAGCGGGCTCGGCGCCGGAAAGATTCCTTGCACTGCACAGAATCCGTGGCGAACTTGCCAAAAATGGCAATGCCAGTGAGAAGAAAAAGCTCGCGAATGGGAAGCAGACGGGAGCGAAGGCGAAACCCTAACTCAATGCGACCGGCCAATTGCCGCAAGCGTTTCCTCGCCGCCAGCTTCCAAGGCTCAACGGCTCAACGGCCCAGCGCTCAGCAGCTGGGCGCTGACGTCAATGACATCAACTTCAGAGCCGCTCGGATGCAGCCCTGAAGTTGCGCAAGCACTTGCCGTCGCGCGTTATCCCGCTCCCCTTCGTCAACTATGGGAACTCCCTGCCCCTAGCCAAAATTTTGACAATAGTCGCAGACTGCTATAACTCTTTAGCTCCGCGATCTTGGCGAAATCGGGCTCATAAGATAAGATCGCTCTTTCGCCAAGGGTTTTAAATATGAGCAGTGGGATGCCGGAATATAAGAAGAGCTTAGATGACGAGCTAGACTGGTCCTCGGTTGAGCAATACCATGAGTCAACAATGCAAATTAGCAATCAATGCTTTGAATACAAGAAATTATGCGTGGGTGCCTTGGGCATTATTATCGCGGCCATGCTGAAGCTCGGAACGGATACAACTCCATTATTGCTTTCGCTAACCTGCCTATTCATTAGCATCGGGTTCTGGATGTGCGATACCATAGCCTATTACTATCAAAGAGTGAATCGACAGAAAATTTTGAATCTTCAAACTAAAATCTCAAACCGAAACACTGGAGAATCTATCGCCCCACCTATACTGTCTAATTCATGGAGTGCAGCGATTTTTAACAAATCCATGCTGCTATACATTTACTGCTCAACCATTTTCGTACTCATCATGCTCGCAACCATCATCATGCATATTGTCAAGCATTTCGCCTCTGGCCAGTAAAAATGAAGATATTTATCAGCTACACCACCAGAGACAAAATAATAACGAGAGATTTCCTTAGTATCTTGGAGTTCGAATTATCTGACTTAGGGGATATCTATATCGATCTTCTTCACAATCACTCAAAAAATAAGCAAGCAAGAGTGGCAAATGAGTTGCAGCAGGCAGATATTTTTATGCTGCTGAGCACTGACTCCATAAAAAACTCGCCGTGGGTAAAATGGGAAATAGATACTGCGAAGGCAATTGATCTTCATGGCGTCACCATACATGCGGACGCTTCCACAAACGAATTTTCCATAGATGAAATTCGCCTGACCATCTCTGGTGCTATCGATAAGTTAGTTGCAACCCGAAAAAATTCCCGCATTAAGTCTCTGAAAAATCAGAGACAAAAAATTATCACCCCGATGGTTATATCTGCCACCCCCTAAAGGTAATAGGATAGTTATGAATCAGATCTCGAAGTGGAAACGATTGCTGATTTTTATGGAACAGCTTGGGTCCGCTGGATGTGTGGGAACGAAAAGCGAGGCCTTCAAGCTTGTAGAAACGATTTTGGATAAAGTAGAAGATGATCACAGCGGACAGCCTAAAAATTATAAAGATACAGGGCAACGTATGTATTTATGGGATTTTACCAAGTGGGTTTACGATGACTCAGGGCTCTCATCTATAGTGCTAAAAAACCATATGCTATCTTTGTACGAAGACGGCAGCATCAAAATAGAAATTCTCTTGGGGAGTGGTCCGATCACTATATTCTCCAAGTCGGGCATGACGGCGACCATTTAATACCCCTCGCACGACTTGAAGCTACCCCTTCAGGGCCTCTAGATCGGCCAGGTATCTTTTGAGTTGACGGAACTATGCAAACTTTGACATAAGTAATTCTTGAGTAGTAATTTCCCAACGAGACTATAAATGGAAATTCACATCTAGGGATTACCAACGTCCCATCGCCATTGTCTGCGACGCCCCCGCCAAGGCTGTTCAGAAAAAATACAGTCGGAAGTATCATTAAAAATATGACACCCCAGTGCCGCTTGACTTTGCGTGACATGGCCTCCATGAGCAACAGCATTCCCACCATACACCTGCAACTACGATACCGATGTCACTCCCGCCCAGAAAAATCCGAACATCACAATGAGCGAGGAAACAGCTATAATCCCATAAGTGGCCCAACCATATCTAGCAAAGAGAACAACAAATCTAAGAAGCGAGAAAGATGTAATTGTGATCGCAAGGACTATTAGAGCAAAGCAATAAATTCCTGCGATCGCAGCCCCAAAATTGGAAAAAACCCCGTGCGTCGTCAGCATGAGCACGCTGCCTAAAAAGCCGCCCAACGCTTGTTCACCCAGAAAAGCCGATACCACCGGAAACGTAATAGGTACCTCATTGTCCGGTAAGGCCAGGAAATTTGAGAATCGGGTTTCTCCGGCCGCTTCGATCCTTCTCCTTGCGAACGGAAGCCACAATATAAAGCCCCCCAAGGCGCTGATCATAACCGCCGAGAATACATATACCGGTTCGCGACCAGAAAGATAGAGTTGAAGATAGGCGACATCCAGCAGAGCCACAACAACCAAGACCACACCCGCAATAAGGAGCTCCCACCCTCCATAGACACCATTCAGATGTTGCTCGCCTCCACTATTCAACTCCGACTTAGTTTCGTTCATTTTTTCTACCCACTATTCACGTTGACGGTTACTAGCATTAAAGATGTACGGATGAGGTAAAGTTCAAAACTCAAATTTTAACTATGCGCGGCGCAATGGATTACCTGAGATCACTGCCATATTAGAAGCCAATCTCCCCTTGTGCTCTTGATGCCTGGTATCCAATTGAACGACTTGTACTCGGCAGCGCTCCATGCCAAGCAGGCATTTAAGGTGGACGATCATGTCAACAACGCTTGCGGCCTAAAGCAACGCAGCTAAAGAGCTAAATCGTATTTCCATCGCAGCCTAATATTGGCCAAGCCCACACCTATATAGATGCCCAACCGGTCAAGTCGTCTACCCACTAGCGTCCTGCCGCAGGGTGGACGTGAGTGAACTTGCAGCACGTTCTAATGTTTAACGTTATTGCTTAACAACTATGTTTATCTCATGCTCCGAAACGATGACCATAACCGCAGGCAAGCCATCAGCACTCATTCTTTGATGCAAGGTCGCTATCAACTTTTCGTCGTCAACACTCGCCCTTGCCGAAGAGCCAGGCGGATGGGAATGCCAATCGCCTACGTAATCAACCACCCGCGCAGTCAATTGCTGCACCCTTTCTAATGCCTCCCGTTGTCCTTCCTTGCCGCGGATGAAATGAGTAGGGCTGGATTCGCTGTCGGATGGCGCAGGTAGCACATCAACAAGAGTGATGGTCCTGTTCTTGAAATCGGTGACACCGAGAATGGCACCACCGGTTTCATTTGGCAGCGCGCCCCTTCTGATGTCCTTAAGCTTCAGCCGAAGACCGTGGTCATACGTGACGGTCCAGCCCGCGGTAATTTCGCGCGTCACCGCAAACAATTCCACCTCGTGCGCATGAACGGCCCCTGAAGCCTCATCGGATGACCAAATACAGAGCCGGGCCTCCTCTTTAAGCACTGCCTGGCGAAGTTGGCGCGACAAGATCCCGGCATGTGCATGAATGCACTCATTGGACATGCGCACCGATATGTCCCGGCAACCGCCTCCCACCCAGCGGTCGCCGAAATGATGCTCGAGATGAGATTGCCCCCACTCACTGTTCAGGATCGCGCGGTAATACTGCCCCTCCAGGGCGTCGATTCGCTGCGTCCTGCTGGCGTCCTCCATGAGCATGACACTGGAGAGCCCCGAGGGAGTGAGGAACAAACTGATGGTTCGAGGTGCATCAGCGCGAACTGCCAAGCTACGAGGCGCTTCAAAGGTGGTGGTGACATCCACCACTAGCTGCGCGTCTCGAAGCGCCTGAACCACATCCCCATCTTCCTCGACAACGCTCTTGGCGATGGCAGTCGGGGCGGGCTCATGCGGATAGATGTACGTCGCCAGCTCCTGCACAACCGCGGTCTTCGACAAACCCAGGTGGCCATCGAACCCCCATTGCCGGACCAGATTGTGCGGCATCAACTGATCAGGATCGATAAATGTCCATTGCCCCCAGCCCGAGCGCACCCAGATATCAGCCAAAGTGCTTCCCAAGGCCCCGACACCGGCCAATACGCCTTTAAAAACGGCGGTATCATGGTCAATTGCAGACAGATCTCGCGCATTCTTGGCGTCCATCCCGGGACGAATTTCCACAGGTAACAGCGGAAGCTTCTGCCAGCCCGCACCGACCTGGCCATCCAGTGGCTGGAAGCGGAACTGCAGCCCCTCCCCGTCCTTTGGCCCTAAGATATCGAATGCACAGGCGAGCTCGTAGAGTGAAGTGCCTACTACATACCCCATAACATTAGGGCGCTCGTCGCGCCCATTGCGTAAGCGCGGTACCCACACCAGAATCAGCAGTGCCTCCCCTTTCCCGCTCGGCGGTTTGATGCCATTTGGTATGGCGTCGAAGGTGGTCTTTAGCAGCCGATCGGCCAACTCACTGCCCCACGACACCAGGTGTTCGTGCAGTGCGCCCAAGGTCTCGGGAAACATCACCACTGACTTGGCCTCGACTGGAGGGACCTCGATCGTCAGCATGCGGATGGCCTTCACCGACGATCCATCACTCTCAGGTACCGCCCTCCAAGTGATAGGCGGCCCTTTCTGGACCTCTTGAATCATCAACTTGCGGTCGACCGAGTTCGCATATTCGTAGTGATTGGCGGGAAGAATCAGCTGGTACGGGCTGAGATAAAAGAGCTGTTCCAGCGGTTGATCCTCCCGGTGAAGGCGCAGCTCGGATGACTCCTTAAGCCACCAGAATATCCGACGGAGGAATCGCTCTGCGGTCCAGCTGCGCTCTTCGGCACTCCACGCCGTTTCGTACAGGCAAAGTGTCCTTGGTGTGCCGGGCACCCAGGCATGTTGGTGTGACAGACTCGGAAAGTCTTTGCGCAATGTGCGAGCGACAATGGGGACCCTCCGCTCGGGATTGATTTCTATCGCCAACCGCTCTTTGCGCCGAATTCGCCCTGGGTTGCCCGCGTTGACTTCACCGTCACCCGCATCAATGACGATGTATTCCGAACGATCGTCGCCCTGCTCCGCAATACGCAATTCACGGATCGCAATGTGAGGATGTTTCTCACAGGCTTTTATCAGAGCCACGGTCGCTGGGTAGAGCGGCGCACTGGTCAGAGTGTCGGGTAACTCCCCCAGTTCGAAATATTCGATCATCGTTCAGGTGCACCCGCGCGCGGTGCCGCAGCTGCGGCGGTGCTTGCGGCAGCAGAAGCGATACCTACCGCGGCGATCCGGCTCACACTCCCATTGCTCGCGACCTCCAATTCGAGGACTGCGGCATCCTTCAAGTCCCCGGTACAGCCGAACCAGCCGTCCACCTCGTCGGTGATTTCGTCATACTCACGCTTGGCGCGGATGCTCGGTGGATCAACGGCATCGTCGAGAATTTTGTTGCTACTGGAAATGATGGTCGCACCGCCGCGTGCCTGACCGAGTGCCTTGCGCGCAGCATCGCAGAGTTGGGCGTTCTCCCGAAGGTCCGACCAGCTGTCGTACGAGAGCGATCTCCAAGAGCAGTGATGCGGCGCCAGCAGGAGATCGTACTCCAACACTTCCGGTGTATCTTGGAAGCGCTCCCACATACGCTCCCAAATCAGCACGCGCGCATCACCGCCTGTCAAAAAGCGCGTCTTGCGGCTCGAAAAAATGGAAGGCGAAATTTCCATGTTCATGACGATGCTGGAGTCATTTTTAGACAGCAGAGTCTCCAGCTCCTGATCATCTTCATGCGGCGCTGGCGCTAATAGGCGAGCGGAAAACAGCGATGAATACTCACCGTCAATTTTGTTGAAAGTATCGCCCGACCTTATCAGGATGGCGCCTAAATCATCGGTTTTGTCGTCATTGTCTTCACCCATGATGAGAATGCGATTGCCGCTGGTGGCATAACCATTTGCACGCCAGTGCGCCACGCGCCGGCGAGCTTCCGAATTGAAGGCGCGCGCATCGTCACACAAGGTGTGGTTCACCGAACGACGGCGGAAAATCAGCGGAGACGACCACAGTTCACGGATGATAATGCGCCGTTCTGAGCGCTCAAGATGGTCATCCGGATAGTCCTCCGGACGCCCCAGCCAGAAATGCTTGCGCAGGCCGCGGCAATGGTCCTGATCCGGATGGCTAAGCATAAAGGCGTCAACAAACGGACGCTGATCTTTGTCATACATCAACCGCTGACGCAGTGCGCCTGCAACGTCAGGCATATCATCGTCGGGGTCATCCGCTGAACTACGAATGTTGATGTCGGTCAGGATAGTTGTCACGCGTGTGTCCGCGAGCCGAACCAGAGTCATGTCGCCATTACCGACTTGAAAGAACGTAATTTTTGCTGCCATTGACGCCTCCTGGGCGGTTTCGCACGATTGAGTTCTGGCACCGCGAAGGCTAAGATACGTATAGAAAAACTACCCGTCTAGTAGTTATGCGGATAATTTTTATACGCATATAAAAAATCATGGAAAATCAATAACATGACCGAGCAGATCACCCGTACTGGCCGATGGGGTCAAGACCGAAGACTAGAGTTCATCGATTTCCGTCTGCTGTGGGAGGGACGATTGAATCGCTCCGACCTAACGACCTTTTTCAGAATCTCTGTTCCCCAAGCATCCTTGGACTTGTCCAGGTACCAGGAGCTTGCACCGGACAACCTGATCTACGATCGCACCCTCAAGACCTACGTCGCCTCACCCTTCTTTAAGCCGATTCTGGCCAGTTTTGACAGCAGTCAATATTTGAACGAACTGTTGTTGCGTGAGCACGGCACCGTTGCCCCGGGCGATAGCTTCATCGGTTGGGCGCCGCCCGTTGCTAGCCTCCCCTCGCCTACTCGCAAGGTCGAGCCTCACATACTTGTGAGTATGATTAGAGCGCTGCAAAGACAGCAGGCAGTAGTCTGCGATTACCGGTCCCTGACAAGTTTTGACGAAGCCGCGACCCGCACAATTTACCCCACTTCATTTGCCCATGATGGGTTTCGATGGCACATACGTGCTTATTGTTTTAAATCGTCAAAATACAAGGATTACGTGCTCGGTCGCATCATGCAGATCACAGAATCAATCGCTCCACCTGGCGAAGTTCCTCAGGATGTTGAATGGGAAACTTTCATTGATATCGTGATCGGCCCAAATCCTAATTATTCCAACCCCAAAAGATTAGCCATTGAACACGATTACCAAATGATCAACGGCGAGACAAAGATCCGCGCTCGTAAGGCCCAGTTGTATTATTTAACCCGGCGCCTAAATTTGGATATAACGCCTGATGAACCCCTTAAGGATTCGCAGCAAATCGTAATGTTACGAATTGAAGAATGCGCCGCATCCGGACAGTAGGCCAATAATGATGAGCCCTGCTCGCTGGCGAGACCGCACCACGCCGAGACTGAATACTCCCTGAAGAGGTGGATAACGCAATCCCCGCGGTGTTGAAGGCAGAAATGCCCTTCGATGCGCCGGTGACCAATGCCACCCTTCCTGACAGTTCAAGACCCATCGGGTGTCTCCATTTTTAAGAATTGATCCAAGCCCGAAGTGCTCCGGTGGCTCAATTTATCAATTCTCCGGCGCGAGCCTTAGACCGGAAAAATGGATACCATCCATTCCGAGTTGGAACAGGCCTGTCCTCCTGATCCCCCCTGTCATGCCCAGCCGCAGCGGGGGGTGGGACCTGGGCGTCAGCTGGTGCGCGTTGACTGTCGACGGCGTGAACACCCTGCAGATCATTGAGGATCCTGTGACGTTGCAGGGGGGGCGCAGCGTACCTTGCCCCTCCTGTGCCTTACTTGGTCTCACCTGGTCGCGTGGTGTTTCGCGATGGCTTGGATGGCCTTCTTCGCCGAGAACTCTTTATCGGTTTTCGCGTCGGAATTGAATCGAACGACAAAAGCTTGTGTTGTTCCCCCCTTACCACCCACACCCCTTCCGACATTGCGCACGTAAAAAACTATGGGTGAGGCTGGTACTGGCCAATCCGTGTACTCACAATATTTGAGGTAAAGCTCACGCAGCAATTCGAACTCCTGCGGCTGGGTGATATCGGCCGCAGAGGCGCTGTATTTGTCGCGCAGGGCATAAAAGTAAGCTTCCGCTTCCTTCTGTGACTCAAATGTGTGATCAAGCAAGACAAGTTAGTTGGCCACCTTAACTCCTTAGAAACATTGAAGGATTCCTGGGAAACACCTCAAACGGGCCGGTCGGCCCAGAAGGCCACGGGCCCTATGCGGTCAGGGCCCGGCGTGTGCCTTACTGCCGGTCGCCTGCAGAAGTATCGTCCTTGCGCACCTCGGAAGCTCTCGACTTATCGATGCCCCAGACGGCTTTGGCCACCTCTTCGATTTTGGCGACAAACTTGTCGACATTCAGTCCCGCAATGAATGCCAGGGCAAAAAAACCGATTTCACTGGCATCACTTTTAGCGCTGGATTCAAGGACCAACAATCCAGCCTTTAAAAACAGGTAGCTGACTGCGCCGGCAACAATGCTGGTGATCGGTCGAATGAAATACCAAACATGCCAATCGGGATCCCAACGTTTGTGCACACATTTGTTGAGATACACCGCTCTTAAGCAGTACAGGCATCCCCCAACGCATGCAATGGCCCCACACATCAGCGGCACCCTCAGCACCTCGTAGGGTTGGCTCAGCCAACCCAATGCCATCGCGCCAATGGAATACGTCGCCAAAAACAACAGCAGTACCAGATAAAGCGGGATAATGAACAGCATGAGATTGGTCGTGACTCTCGAAGTAGGATCGGTCAATTTTCTTGCTCTTCTGGATAAGCCGTCTGGGGCACCGCCGACCACCCTACTCGCTGATTGCCGTTGAACCACAGAATGTCGGTGCCCTCCGTGGCTGCGAAATGCGCGCCCCGGTGCATCATCGCACGCACTACCGACTTTCGCGGATGGTCTTCATCCGCCTTTGCGGAACTGCAGATCGCCGACCACACCGGCTCATCCGGCAGCGACGGTAGTCGTTCCCCCAGCCACCGATCTAACACCTCGGTGGACACATTATGCCGGCCACCGTGATGCGGCACCTGAAACAACTCGAGCCCGGGCAACGCCAAACCGACATGGGGGGCGAAGTCCGCTGCTTCGGTCAGCCCTTCGCGGCCGGTGTCGCCGGTCAACAGGATTTTCGATTCATTGATTTTTGCGTATTGAACGACGCTCATTTCATTTTCACTGCTCGTACCGGCAGCTGGAAAATACTCATTGCCCCAAACCGATTTCACCAGGTTTGTCAATGCTCGAAACGCTTTGGCAATGCCCTCGAAAGACTCGCCGATCACCGAGGCCTCCTCGGCTTCCGGCGTTTTTTCGGACTCCACGATCAAGTCCAAATATCGGCGGCGAGAAGGCGCCAGCACGTGGAAGGCACCGATACGCTGGCCCTGTAGTGGGCTGTAGATTGGGATATTTCGCGCTAGGGCAATCGCTTCGAGCGTTGCGCTGGCGGAATACACCGACCTCAACTTTCGCTCCAGTGCGTCGGCAGAGGTATAAGTCGCGAAACGGGGCAGCAGCTCTGCGGCGTACTGCCAGGGTCGATTGAGCCATAGTGCTCCCACACTGCAATTTTCAAGCACCGCTCTCAGGCCATTGGCGTGGTCACGATCGGGGTGGGTTAGCACGACATGGTCGATCCGCGTTGTTCCATAATGCTGTTGAAGGTGTTCGATAATCTGGGGGCCAGTGTCAATATAGCCCCCGTCCACCACGTGTACTTGGGTGGTGCCGTTGATGGTGTAACGCACCGTAATGGCATCGCCGCTTTTCGAGGTTTCGACGCCGATAAAGTCAATCTCAACACTGTCCGCCACGTCCTTGCGCTCCCTTCGTGCTTAATTGAGGTCGAGCCACATGCCAAGCATACTGGCCCTTTGACACGCTGCATCAGATTGGCCCAGCCCGTCAAGCCAATCGTCGTGCTGTACCCCACCAGCCTTGCCAGCCATGGGCTGGCTCATCCTGTTGTCTCCGCGTGCAGCGGACCACCCCATCGCCAATTTATCGCTGCGCCCGCCGGACAAAATAATTTCCGTGACCGCCCTTGAATAAGTTGGATCCAACCCTATGTTGTGCATGAGATAGTGGCCAGTGGCCGCCACCCAGTCAATGCCGCGCACTTAGACGGCCATTCCTCGTGAGCGCTGGTCGGCAGCAGAGACAACAACAAAAATTTGGAGCGCTTAAAATGGTGAACGGTATCGAAATTGACTTCTTGCCCGTGGGGGAAGGTAAACACAGTGGCGACGCGATCGCAGTTCGTTGGCGCGAGGATGATCAATACAAAATCCTGATTTATGACGGTGGCACCAAGGCCTACGGCGCTGACCTGGTCGAGCATGTCAAAAAACACTTCAACTCGCATTACGTCGATTACTTGGTCAATTCGCATCCGGACAATGACCATGCGGGGGGATTGCTGCACGTCCTGGAGAACCTGACGGTAGGCCAACTGTGGATGCACCGCCCTTGGGCGTACAGCAACGAGATTCGCCATTATTTCCACGATGGTCGGATCACCAACGACAGCCTTGCCGAGCGCCTGAAGCAAAAAATGTCGGCCGCGAATGCCCTGGAAAAAGCCGCGCTGGAGCGAGACATTCCGATCCACGAACCGTTCGCCGGCAGCCAGATCGGGATTTTTACGGTGTTGTCACCCACCCGAGACCATTATGTCCACGGACTAGTCCCCCAGTTTGAAAAATCCCCTGAGCTCAAGAAAGAAGAGAGTACCGCGGCCTCTTTCTTCGACATGATCAAGGAAGCGGCCGGGTATGTTGCCGACATGTGGGACAGGGAATATCTGCCCGATACGGTAACGACCTCGGCTGAAAATGAAAGCAGCGCAATCCTGTTTGCCACCGTCGGGAAAGGCGGTTACCTGCTGACCGGGGATGCGGGCATCGAGGCCCTGCGCGCCTGCGCGGACTTTGCCAGCAGCATTGGTATTGATTTGCCCCAGCGTGTCAGCTTTGTGCAGATTCCCCACCATGGCGGTCGGCACAACGTGTCCACCGAGACCTTGAATATGATCGTGGGCGAGCCGCTGCAGAACACTCCGGATCAACCCTCACGGACGGCCTATGTGTCAGCGGCCGCTAACGCCCCGCGGCACCCGAAGAAGGTTGTTACCAATGCATTCCTTCGTCGCGGCTTTCGCGTTGGCCAGACCAAGGGGCGGGCAATTTCTCATTTCACCCAGGGCACACCGAAGCGTGAAGGCTGGGGGCCGATCACCTATCTGCCGTTTTATGAGGAAGTCGAAGAATGACGGTCAGTACGGGGGCATCCATTGCCAAGGCCATCGGTCAGTTCTCCGATCCCTACGAACGACAGGCACGTCTGTACCCTGCGCTCCTGACCCTGTCGCCGGTGATCGTGCTGGTGTTCTCGCTGTACAGCGAGAAGCTCGGGGTGCTCAGCACATTGGTTTCCGCGTTGATCGTCTGCGGTCTGCTGTATCTACTGGCTGATTTTGCCCGACGTGGCGGAAAAGCCAAGGAGCCCGCGCTGTGGAAGAACTGGGGGGGCATGCCCAGTACCCAGGTATTGCGCCATCGGGAAAACACCACCTTCGACGTGGCCTCTCTCCAGCGTTATCACGCCATTCTTGCGAAGAAGATGGGCGCTCGCTTCCCCCCCCCCCCCCCCCCCCCCCCAACGCAGGTGAGGAAGCCGCCGATCCGCAAGCGGCGGACGCCCTCTATACTTCCGCGGGAAATATGCTGCGCAATGCCACACGTGATACCAAGCAATTCGGCCTGTTGTACAAGGACAACATCTCCTACGGCTTCCGCCGCAATGCTTTCGGATTGCGGTGTGTCGCGATCAGCCTGTGTTTGGGCAGTCTGGTCTGGGTGGGGGTTCGACACGGCCTGAATAGTTGGGTAATCCGCTTCCAGGCGGCGGCGACACCGGAATCGTTGCTCAATGGTGGGGAGCTGACATCGGTTGCAGTGTCGCTGGCCATGCTGTTTTTGTGGCTGAGGTATTTCACCGAACAGTCCGTACGTGAGGCTGCTTTCTCCTACGCACGCACTCTCGTCCTGACCTGCGAAGCCTGGGCGCCGAAGCCACGAGCGGCACGCGCCACGGCAGAAAAATCCGCATAGACCCGGGCACTCCCTTTAGCAGGGGGCGAAAGCCGCTTGCTAAAGCTGAGCAATGCCACAGACGTGTTGTCCCGACACAGGGCGCCGGCCCGGCAGCCTTCCCCCTTCCGGTTACAATTCGCGAACACCTGTCCCCTGCCCCAAGCGGAAAAAGCCGCCCCCCCGCATCGGCCGTGCGGGTTGGCGACCCGGAGTAGAGTGGGGGCTGGAGCCGTGGATCCTTTTTAACATTGGCCTGCTCGAGGAGCTGCTGCAAACCTGCGATCCGGGCGTTCCCAGGCGCGAAACGGCGATCCAGCTCCACTCAGCCATGTTGAGTTCAAGCATTGAGCATTAACACCGAGGTGATGCTGAAGCGAAACTACGCGGCTACAACCCCACACCACGCAGGGGGCGGCGTAGATCAAATGAATCGCTGCCGTGCCCAAAGGTGTGCAGACAGCAGGCCGACAACGGTCAGATGTCCGAACGACAAAATATCAAAAGCCGCACAAATATGTTGCAGCGGCCAAAGCCGTTGAGCGAGCATCCGGGCGTTCGTTCTGGCTTGGCCGAGACGGCCGCGAGCACATTCGATCCTGCATAAAATGGACGAAATGGCCTGGCTCGAGGTCGGGCCGGCAACGCGTTATTCGATGCCTTCCTCGGCAACCGAGGGTGTGAAATTCCGCATCTGGTACATCATGTTCGCGTGCAAGCGGGCTGCTTCGTCGATGCTCAGCAAATCGATTCTGCCGTTGGGCAAACACCGCACTTGGGTAAGGCTTTCAGTGCCTCGTAGCCCTTTGGCAAAGTGTATAAGTCCCATGCGGCACTGTTCCGCCGAGTAGCCCAAACGCGCTTCAAAATCCGCCCGCGTCAGCGGTGTCGCATAAGATGTCAGCATGTCATCGCCCTCTAAACATCTTGCAGAATTGCCCGCACATTCCCGTTGACTCGCAGCGCCCAGACGATGTTCCAGCCTGGAGGAAGCGTGAGTGCTCCCCTCTGTACGGCGAGCAGTGCGGCCTCGTATCGACGACTGCAGCCGGTACTCGTAACACTGCTGCCATCGCGCCAATGGTACCTGATTGTTGCAGAGGGGCTGGCCCCGATCAGTTGGGTGAAACTGTGAGTAGGCACCGCCGGACTGAGCGAGGCAAAGTACGCGACAACTGGCTGAGCCCTGACACTGATCGCCATTTGCTGATCAGGGGTATCGGGTGGCAGCTCCGTTGATTTAAATCCATAGCCTGAGCGATACGGCGTTTGTCTGGGATCAGGAGAAACCAGATGCGGGACAAGTTCAATGAACGCGGTTTCCCCTTCCAACTCCACGAAGCACTGGAGATCCAGAAACACCAAATCGTCGCAAGCGGGTCGATAGTCCTGCTCGTCACCATTTTCCAGTGCGGTCACGAGGCCAGAGAGCAATCGGTTACCGTCCTTGGGCGCGGCAATGGTGCTCGGATTGTAGGTGCGCAGCGCCGCTTCGATGGAGAGCAGCCTGTCCACAGGCATGGGGCGAAACAATGCCGCGTTCAAGGCGTAGCGCAGTTTACCAGCCCAACGATCCGTGGAGAGATGGTCCGGCTCTCGAAAACTCTGCGCAGTTTTCATTTCCAGCTGCTGTGCCATATCAATAGAGAGCGGTCGACAGGTATCGGCTAGCACAGTGCCAAGCTGCGTCAGCGACGCTTCCGTGAGGGCACCGAGCTCTGCCAGTGTATGCCAGAGTTCGTGGAGCTCCTGTGGAAAGAACTCAGGTACTGCAGGCGACTGGGCAGACGCTGGAACAGGGCCGTCAGCGCAAATTGCGCGCATCGCCAACGCCACGCTAGCTGCAGTCGCGCAGCCTTGCTCACTCGCCCGCTGGGCGATACGCAGAAGCGTGGCAAACCGTGCTACGTGACGACATTCTGCTACAACCTCAGCGATGATGAGGTGTGGTGCTAAGCGTTGCCACAACACCGCCGGATTGCGGCAGGACAGCACGTCGAGAACGGCAGCAGCGATGTCCGACCGGTTGCGCGGATCCATTGAAAAGGCAAGTTTCACCACTTGGGCAAACCAGGTGTCATCCCTTGAGGACAGCCAGAGCAGCATGGCCGCGCCGCTGTCGCGGCGTTCCCAGGCCGGATGATCAAGGGTCCAGAGCAACAGTTCAAAAAGCGCTTCGTTGGCCTCGATCTCGCAGCGGTCAAGGTAGTCGAACGCTGCAGTCGACGCCTCTCCCACCATTTGTCCGACATGCTCAATGGCGATGTCAAGCAAGGCAACCTGTTGTGGCGCCGCTACCTTGTTGGCCACGACGTCAATGAGGTGCGATGCGATGCGCCATCGCTGCACGTGGCGCTCCTCGAGCAACAGCGGGCCATAAAGACGGGCCAACTCGTTGCCGTCTTGTACCTCGGCGATGATCAGCCGCTCCGCCGCGGTGCCGGTATGGTTGTTCGACCAGATGGACCATCCTCCCGCTTGGAGGTTGCGCAGGACTTCGATACAGGCGTTGACTGCCGCGTTCGAATTACCTCGGCGCAGGAGCGAGCGCGCCGCCGCTAGATCTTTGCGGGCCTGCTCTTCAACCGACACTTTGCCGAACAGACCTGGGCGGTAGAGCTCGTCCGCAAGGGAATCAACCTGATCTGGCTGTATCTCAGGGCTACCCGTCGCCTTTTCTGCCGCCCGAGGTTGCGCAGACTCAAAACCAAACATGGAGGCGAGTTGCGCAAGGCGCTCCTGTCCTACGCGCGCCTCGGTCTCTTCCAGCAAGCGGGCAAGGTCAGCGTTGATAGCGGCGGACAAGGGGAGGACCGACTCCCTCAACAGCATCCACGCACGTTCAGCGCGCATGCCTTGAACCAGGACCCGGATTCGCCGTGTCGCCCAGGCCACATCGTCTGGCTCAACTTCCAGTGCAGTGATCATGAGCGCGTACTCTCGTCCCCAGTCGCCCAGGTGTCGCTCATCACCATGCAGGTACACCTCAAGCAGCGCCCAGCGCAGCCGCCAGTCCGCCTTGCTCGGCACCTGGCGAAGCAAGGCGAGCATGGCCGCCTGCTCCTCCAGCGCGCCGCCCGGGAATCGCATGCCAACCAGCGGTGATACCCTGTCCAGATCACCGGCCGCCGCTTGTGCCAATAGTTGCGCCAGCGACCCGCAAGACTGATGCTTGAAATACTGAACGGCACCAGCGTACAACGAACGCCGGCAGAGTTGAGAGATGAAGCTGCCCTTGTCTGCCCGAACATACCGCTGAAACGTCATCTCCCCGCTGGCTCGTTCCAGGTAAGCCGCAATTTGTGCCTGCGCTGTCGGGGGCACCTTCAGCTCGATCGGGAGGGATTCAAGCGTACTGGACATCAGGGACAACTGATCCTCCTTGTACCAGCTTGGGCCCATCGAAAAACGCAGTGCCAACTGATACGTTTGGAAAGCCTGTTCGGTCGCGTCCAATCGCGTCAGCAGGGGGACAATGCGCAATAGCTCGGGTATCAGCTCGTATCGGTTCTCGACATTTGCCGCGACGTAGTCTCGCCAGCGGATGATCAGGTTGAAGAGCGCGTCCGCCGTGTCCACCGTTAACTCGGCGCTGACGAACTGCCCCGCGACACCCGCGAGCGCCTGGCGGAAACCTTCGTTGTAGAGGCCGAACTGGTGATCAAACGCCGCTTCAAGCACCTGAATGAACACACCTGACCGCAGGGGAAAGCAGTCCAGTATCAGTTTTGCTAAACGCTCGTACAGAACAGGGATGATGGTCTCCGGAATGCTGTAGGCGCCTTGCCACAGGATCCGAGAGGCGAGGGGAATGGCCCAAGCCGGTAAAATCACATCAGTTACGCAGGACCATACCTGATCGACAGTGGCGTGATCCGCCTCGGCCGTGGCCCTGCGCGCGGTACCATCAGCCCAGGCGATGGCCGCAGCAATCGAGCGCAATGGGCCTTCCCAGTCATGCGGCTGGATCGGGTGGACCACCGGCTGTAGCTGGGTGTCATCGAGGAAATACCGGGCACGCAGCTGCCGATACGACTCGTGGAAACCCTTCCGATCGGGGTCGGCACAGTTGGTTTTATACAAGGCCAGCGGTTGCGGGGTGTCGGCAATGCCCACTGTGCACCTTCGTACCAGCGGCCGAGTGGCCCCCGTCTCAATCAGCGTATCGACAACGACGAAGCGCAGATCCTGGGGTTGCTGTAGTGTCTGGCTGACCGCTTCCAAATCCTCCAACAGCAAGTTGATACTCTCCCGGGCCAGGCGAACACCATACAGGCGGGAGTTCATTTCGGCGAAGACCAGCGTGTGGAGCAGCGAGTGCAGGATCTGCTCGGGATCGGTGTTAGGGAGTCTGAGCTGCAGGAGCGACGTAAACTGTCCGCGCAGACAAAGCAGCGCGCCGCTCAGGTTACCTGTGAGCTGTAACAGAACTTCATTTTGCTCTTCGACGGAAAACGGACTATGCGGGGCGCGCACGAATTGATGCACGATCGCGTTAAGGAAGCGCTTCACTGGCGGCTGTCCACCCGCTGCTACGGCTAAAGCAAAGCCGTGCAAGCGCAGTTGGATCGTCTCGATGAGCCGATCAGTCTCGATGCTACCCTTGGATTGCCACTGTTCAAATACCGCATTCAGCGACAGCTGAACCTTATCCAGCAGGGTTTGCGCTTCGCGCTGGCGGCCCTTGCGCGTCAGCGCATGGACGACTGTAAACGCTTCGTGCGCGCTCACAATCAGGCGACCATTGCGAATGACATGGCGCAGTGCTTCATCGGTTTTGTCGAGCGCCAGCAGAGCCAGCGCCACCCGCTCGGCTGACTGGGTAAACAGGGTGTCGTAGCGAAAGGTCAATCGTTGTGACAGCAGCAGCAAACGGACCATGTCGGTGGCCATACCGATACGCGTCGCGGCGGCGAGCGCATGATCGATGTCGCCAAGGAGTACATCGGGCTCTGAGCCCAGCACAACGGCGGCGTCCACCCATGTTTGCTGACATTCTCCGATGGCCAGCAGTTGTGCCTGCTTTCCACCCAGCAGGCCGTGATAGACCCTGTTCAGCTGTCCGTAGTCGCCACTCTCCGCAGTCACGCAGAAAGTCGCCAGCCGCTCCTGCAGGCGCTGGTTTATGGCTGAGGTCTTGTGCGCTACAAACTCCGAAAAGGATGGATGATAGATCTCGGTGTTACCCGTTCGAGAAAGCAAGTGCTGGATCCGGGCCAGTGTGGCGATGTAGACGGCGCTCTCGGCGGGCAGCAGCATGACGCTCAGGTCTGCTGTGGAAATCCCCCAACGGAGCCGGGCAATGATCCCCAGCAGATTGATCGCGTCGGGGTCCGGCAGGAGTTGTCCCCAGAGCGTCTCGTAATAATCCTGAATGGCGCCACTGAAGGCGGGCAATCGAGCAATATCGGCTTCGCTAGCGCCACCGTTCACCAGATCCGCCAGGTAATGGAGGTACAGCGGGTGGCCCACGGCCCGCTCACACAGCAGGGCCACCAGCGTCGACGTCGCTACACCCGGGTCGAGCAACTCGATGCACAACGCGTGCTGACTGTCGTGATCAAGGGCCGGCAGGGTCAAGCGCCCCGCGCTCTGCAGCAGGGGGCCGATGCTGCTGGCATGCGCTTCCAAGCCAACCCCGGTAATGACGATCACGAGCCCGCGAGGCAAAACCGAGGGTAGTAAGCCGACAAAACGCTGCAGACTATCCGTGCTCACCCCGACAGCTTCGTTCAGGCCGTCGATAAACAGCACCCCGACCTTGTCGGCAGCGGCGTGCCGATGGGCCAGCGCGTTGAGCACTTCATGGGTCTGCTGGATCAGATCAGGGTAGGACAGCTCCCGCAACCTGGCCGGCTTCCCGCTCACTTGCAGCGACAATAACGAGTTGATCCAGTCAAAGAATACTTCCGGCTGAGCCTGGTGCGCGGGCGTTATTCCTCGACCTCGCTCCGAAAGCGCGTACACCCCGAGCACTTCGAGTGGCTGGGTGCGCGGTGCAAACTGCCTGCAGTAGGTCGACTTGCCAATACCGTGCGCGCCCTCCACCCAGAGGTAACCGCCGTTCAGGCTCGCCAGGCGGCTTTCAAAAAGCTCGTCAAACTCCGGGCGAGCGCCATGCGGCGCGCTCTGCTCGGCATCGACAAGGAGTTCAGGCAGCACGCCGTGGGCCTCAAGGAATGGACGCAACTGGTCGATGCTCAGCGCAGCGAGCGCCGTGTCGACATTCAGCCGCAGCATGCCGCGACAAACGCGGCCGGTCATGAGCGCCGCGCCTGACAGGCCTTGATAATCGGAGAGGTGGGATCCTGGAGCGACCGACAGGTCGAGGTCCACTCCGTGCACCCGTTCGCTCAATATCTGCTGGACTTCACCGTTGAGGGCATGACCAATATCAACCTTGGTCGTCGGATAGCCGAACGCGTACCACTTTGCACCCACCCGGGGCAGGCTGCCGTCCAGTGGAATCGGCTCAATGTCCAAGGGCGCAGGCAGGCGCAGCAGGCATACATCGAGATCGTCGTCCAGCGCTTCAACCACCACAGCATACTGATTCGCAGCAGTACCAGTCCCGAAGCGGGCTGTGAGGGGGCCGCCTGCCGCCGCAGTGGCTTTGACGCAATGCAGCGCCGTCAGCACGAGCGAGGGTGTAATCAGCCAACCGGTCCCTACATCCTCGCTACCGATAATCATGCAGGTGGCTTGTTTGACAGCTTCATCCATCACAGCTGGGCTTCTCCAAGGTCAATCCATTCGCCTTCAACCACGTGAACGCTAAAACGCGCTCCGGATTTCGATGAGTAGTTGCGCAACCGTCGTGAGGCTGCGGTTTCATAGTTGAAATACAGCATGCGTTCGAAAGACGCTGGCCGGTCGACGATTTCTTTCAGTACTTCGAAATGCGGATGACCATGCCTTCCCTTGCCATTGGTGGAAATCAGAAAGCATGGGGCGTCCACCAAAGCCAACAGCTCCACACTGGTGTTGTGATAACTCCCATGGTGAGCGATCTTGATGGCGTCAAACAACAAGGGCCCCGACTCTGGCTGCCGGCACTTCAGTTCTTCGACCATGTCTTCGGCCCAGGCATCACCTAACAACAGCACGGTTGACCGCCCCGCCGTCAACAACAGTGCAATGGAACTGCCATTGGCAATCCACGTGTCGGCCTTGTACACCTGCGCCAACGACAGCTCCTGATTTGCAGCAATCGGTTGAATGCCCGCAGAAACTGGTTGTTGAGCAGCATGGGCACACCACATCTCATAGGCATCGTCCACCAGATCGCTGCTTTGCGCTGCACCTCGATAGCCGAACTTCTGCATGTCTTTGAGCCAGAAGGTGCGAAGACTTTCCAGCCGCGCGACGCTAGGGCCCAGCACGGCAAGCTGTACTGTATGCGGCAGGTCGAGTGTCGCGCAGCGGCGGTCTATGCAGCGAGATCCGTCACCGAAATTCCAGTGATAACCCTGGCTTCTGAGGAGCTTGGCTAGCGAACTGCCCTGGCGCGCACTGATCGGATCGGCCGCCTGCTCGGGAGGTACGGGGAAACCTCGTCGCTTTATGGCTTCAAGCACCGTGGTATCTTCAGTCAGGCTTGGCCCGGTGGCAGGGCACGATAAGGAGCGCAGACTGTTATGCCAGACCTCGTCGACGTCGATGCCTCGGTTGCCAGGACCGCCATTGGTCGAAAAGAAGGTCAGCAGCCCACCGATGTGATCGGCGTCGATATGGGTGCATACCACCAGGCTGAGACGCCCGCCCTGTCGTGACAATTCCGCCAGATCCTGAGCAATGTAGTCGGTGTAGGTACTGGCATACCCGCCATCAATCAGCAAGTGATTGCCATTGGCATTGACGAGAAACGCATCACCTTTATTTGCCGGATACATCTTCAGTTTCAGCATACTGCCCAACAGACGTCCGATTAGGGCTGCACAGTCTAAGGGACGGCGGCTGGCAAGGCGAAGAATTCGCGCCCCAACACTTCACCCTTTCTTGATTCTGGGCTTGCGCGGGTTCGACGCCTGCTGCTGGGCCAGTTGCTGCTCCAGCGTGTCAGCACGCGCCTGTTGGGCCACGGCCGTATGCCGCACTGCGTCAAGCGCTTGCTGCGTGGCATGCAGGCGGCCTTCAAGCGCTTGCAGCTGTTGCTCGCCCTGCTCCGCTGCCACTTCGGCCCGCGCTTGCTGAGCGGCTGCCTGTCGCTGCGTCTCGCTCAAGGCGTGACGGTCTTGCTCCAATCGTTGCTGCAGTTGGTCGAGCTGGCGCTGTAGCTCTCGGCGTTCAACCTGATGTGTCTTGCTCTCCTCGCGTGCCCGATCAATTTCGCGGTAGGCACGGTCCTCGACGCCCCGCACGTAGGCATCCTGCTCCAGCCGTGCGTGCTCGGCCTGGTGCTGGGTGTCGTGCAGCTCGGCTTGCAGAGCCTGCAACTGCTGTTGCAAGGCGTCGCGCTCCAGTTGCAAGGCGCCACGTTGTTGCTGCAGGTCCTCGATCTGCGCCGCGCGCTGGGCCAGCAGTTGGTCCAAATCAGCCAACCGAGTTTCTGCTGTCTGCCGCCCAGCCAGAGCCTCTGCCGTCTGCTGCCGAAACTGCGCCGCATCCTGGCGCGCCTGGCCTTCAATCACGGCCACGCGCTCGCGCTCGGCGGCCAGCACCTGGCGATGCTGGTCCAGGGACTGCTCGGCGACGCCTTGCGCCAGATGAGTCGCCTGCTGCCAGATGGCAACAAAGGCCTGCGCCACTTCGGCTGGCAACGCTGGCAGACGTGTCTCACCGTTCAGCCGTTCGGCCAGGCGCGCCCACCATTGATCGAGCAGGCCGCCAACCCGCGCCGGGCTGCCGCGCCCGAGTTCCAGGCGCACGCGTTCGACCGTTGGCCGTTCGCCGCGCGCCAACACCGCATCGGCGGCGGCAAACACCTCGTGTTCCGGCACCCCTACTGCCATGGCTTATCTCCACGTATATTGGGTCTGATAATTAAATGTTATCCGACCCTATTTTTCTAGATATGGATTAATAATACGTTGAACGTATTAAATATTACAGATCAGTTAGCTCTGGTCGACGAAATGCTGCTCGACCCACAATCCTTGGCGCTCCACGCCCAGGAAGCCGCAGCGGCGTTTATCGCCTCCGGCACTGCGGCCAACACGGTGCGCAGTTATCGGAGCGCCCTCGCCTACTGGTCAGCCTGGTTGCAGCTGCGTTATGGCAAAGCGCTGGGCGATGCACCCCTCCCCCTAGCAGTAGCCGTGCAGTTTATCCTCGATCACCTGGCACGGCCGCTGGCCGATGGCGGCTGGGCACACCTGTTGCCGCCCGGCATTGACGCCGCCTTGGTCACCGCCCGGGTCAAAAGCAAGCTGGGACCGCTGGCGTTCAACACCGTCACTCACCGGCTTGCGGTAATCGGTAAATGGCACCGAATCAATGAGTGGGATAGCCCGACTGAAGCGCCGGCTTTAAGGACGCTGATGCGCGAAGCGCGCAAGGCGCAATCACGTCACGGCGTTAACGTGCGCAAGAAAACCGCGATCGTTCTCGAACCCCTGCAGGCACTGCTCGCCACGTGCGACGACGGCATGCGCGGCATTCGCGATCGCGCCCTGCTCTTGCTGGCCTGGAGCGGCGGCGGACGCCGCCGCTCGGAAGTAATTGGCCTGCAGATCGAGGACCTGCGCCGTTTAGACGCCGACACCTGGCTGTATGCCTTAGGCACCACCAAGACCGACACCCGCGGCACTCGTCGTGAAAAGCCGTTGCGCGGCCCCGCCGCTCAAGCGCTGACCGAATGGCTTAAGGCTGCGCCTGCAGAGTCGGGACCGCTGTTTCGGCGCCTGTATAAGGGTGACAACGTGGGAACGGCAGGCCTATCAGCTGACCAGGTGGCCCGCATCGTTCAGCGTCGTGCAAAACTCGCGGGCCTGGACGGCGACTGGGCAGCACACAGTTTGCGCTCAGGGTTCGTGACCGAGGCTGGCCGTCAGGGGGTGCCATTGGGTGAAGTGATGGCGATGACCGAGCACCGCAGTGTGAGTACGGTCATGGGCTACTTTCAAGCCGGTGCACTCCTGGAAAGTCGAGTCACGACCCTACTTAAGTCATTGACCGTTGATGACCAAGAGCCCCCGAAGGGCGAACACATTGGGGCAACCGAAGCTACCGAGCAACCTTAGTTGCTGGGTACGCGTACGGACGCGCGCGTACTGCGCGCAGGTCTGTTTGAGTTTGATTTTGTGTCGAATGCTGGCGCAGCACCACGGTTCATCGCCTGGCGGTCCACCAGCAGCAGCTCGCCTTTTACCTTCACCAGACACGCTTCAAGCAGGATGAAACCGATCAAAAAAAGACGGCCGCCGCTGCAATGGCGGTGGTTAACCCTTCGCCTGAGCCCCGTCATCTATCAGCGCTAAGACGCCGGCAGCGGCCACAATCTTAGAGCGTTTCAGCGGATCCCCACCCTCCAGCGGCATGAAGTAACAATCGCAACTCTAAAGCCCTCCTCGATAACACCGGGCAGCTTTAACGATACGGCGATACGCAGTTACATCGACTTGACCGATACTACTTCCACGTACTTGAATTTTTTCCGCGCAGCCTTGGTTGCCTCTTGCTCTGCAACGAGGGAACTCAGCGTATCAGCCTCATGCACCAGCTCGTGCATTTGACCCTCAAAATCGTTCCCCACACGCAGCGTGACCCTCAGCCTGGGTGTAAAACCTTTTGAGATTGAGGCCTTCTTCTTCGCACGCATAACAGGCACCACTGGCACGCCATCTGGGGCGATATTTTGCTGATGCACCATGGCGACTGTCGCTGGCGGCTCGACGTCGCCGAATAACGCTCGACGTATCTCTTCTTCTGTAAGTTCGGTACTCATTATTTTTCTCATTGAGCTTGATACATCACGTGGCCGATTCTAACCCGGTCGGCTGCTATGCTTGAATTTTCTTGGCAGGAATTCGAATGAGATGACGGTGGAATACTCACTATCAGACCTGTTGGAAAGGCTGTATGAAAATCAATTGGCCCTAGAGGCCTCGCTGATGGAATTGGCAATCCACGCCGAGAGACAAGGGTCAGACGACTTCGGCGAAAATGTCCGCGGTGCGATGTATGTTATGGGTGAAAATGCCGGCCATATCAAGCAAGGGTTAGCTAAACTCAGATCCAAAAGCCTTGAGCTTCGGTCAGGAACCGATGGTCTTTCGTGCAAACAATTCTCCCAAAGGACTTAAATTACGCCCTTTTTTGGACTCTTAGCAGATTTATGGTGCGTGCTTACTTTTAGAGAGGGAACCGTGCCTGCAAAGTCTTTGCGCCTTCCCGACGGATACTTGTCAGTTTTAAGCATGCCGTAAACTGTCTCAACGCCAGCATGAACAATACACTCCTCAACGCTGTTCGCCAGTACCTGAATAGCGAGCAGCTATTCAGGCAGGCTTCACACAAGCGATTGTGTAGT
This sequence comes from Pseudomonas sp. H1_A03, assembly GCF_054685145.1. Taxonomy (NCBI): domain Bacteria; kingdom Pseudomonadati; phylum Pseudomonadota; class Gammaproteobacteria; order Pseudomonadales; family Pseudomonadaceae; genus Pseudomonas; species Pseudomonas sp. H1_A03. Next base: position 4,386,838 of record NZ_CP162829.1, on the reverse strand, counting down.
GTTTGCAGCTAATACTTCATCACCCACTAGCGCTAACATTTAAAAAACCACGCTTAAAACTCAATGCAACATCGCATTATCTGATCATCTCAGAACTCTGACATGTACCGCTCAAAGAACTCTTGCACAATTCGCGCACTGGTAAAGGCTGAATACTTCTGATAAGTATCGTTTTTTTGATTGTTTGCATGATCGCATACCGACTTAACTGCGAAAAAAATGGGTTTAGGATCAGGAGCGCTATTAGCAGCGCTATAGACACCATAAATTTCCATCTCAATACCGAGCAACGTGCGCTGCTGGGTTTCAATTATATCCTCGACAATAGCATAGTCAGCAAGTACCGCCGAACCACAACCAACTGGTCCGGAATGGAGACGAAGCTCCGCGTCCGGTTTTTCACCGGGCCATCCGTCTTTAATTTTCCTCAACAAGCCAGGTGTTCGTGATATTTGCAAAATACGAGTTTCTATAGCTTCGCTCACATGAATTTGATGGGGTGCTATATAAAACTGAGAGCCTTCATCATTCGATAAACGCTTGCCGCATTGATAATCCCAACTCGGATTGGCTAACAATATGTCACCATAGTTTGTTTTTCCAGGCACGCCTGCGCATATCCCTGGCATAACTAAGAATTTAGGCCTACAGAGTGCTATCAACTTAGTTGCTAAGATAGTTGCAGCAACCATACCCATCCGTATACTGTGAGCAATCACGACAGAATAAGACTTGCCGCCTGACATCAAGCGCCCTCGCCTTATCGGTGTGGTTTGATCAAGCAACTCCAAATCACCCCACTCCCAAGGTAAATCTAATATCGCCGTGTATTCCGGATTATAAAGAGCTGCAATTATGCAAAGGTCAACCGACTCAGGAGCTGAACTTTTACCAGCTTCTAGGTTCAGCATATATTGCACGCAGTTTAAAATACCCTTAAGCCAGTCATCGGTTTTTTCATCGTAGCGATGAAAAACCATAGAAGAACATGTTTGCAGACTTTGTATTTCTACGATAAAAGATTCGTATGCGGAAAAACCGACAACGAGCTTAGGCTTGCGTAAATCCTGCTCAGGATCATGTAAGTCCTCGAGCAAAAGCTTAACGGCCTCTAAGGACGGATCTTCCTCCATGACTTCAGGCAAGCAGAGGTCCAAAACCACTAGATCGTATAATTCCGATCGCAGTTTTAAACGCGCGTCCGAAGCAGACTCCGCAGTATGAATCTTATCTCTAGAAATATTTAACGCTAACATGCCTCTGATAAGTGGAACAATTTTCGCGCGATTATCATCAATTATTAAAATATTCACAACTTGCCCTCGACGGCTTCGATGCTTTCTACCAACTGAGCCTTCCACTCATCCGTGAAGGTGTCGTATTTTATAAGCTCTATAAAAATCTCTGGAAACTCTTCGCTAAGCTCATCTTTGAGCTCCATCAGTGTGGACTCTTTTCCATGAAAAAGTTCTTCGTCATTATCAGCTGAAAAGTACTCATAGGCAGTCACTACAATGACGGGAGTAATTATTTCGTAATTTATCATGTCGCGCATTACTTCGACGCCGCCAAAGCCTTGCGGACGCCCCCCGTGTTCATCTTCGCTTATATCAAACGTCGGAAGGGACATATCTAAGACGACCAAATCATACGGAATCTGATCCAGTTTTTTGAGCGCTGAACGAACCGACCTAGCTAAATTTAAATCAGCATCAGGAAATTTATCTTTAAGGCAAGAGGCAATTTTTTCGCCTTTAGGTCCCTCATCCTCAACAAGTAACAATCTCATCACTCAACTCCGAAGAATAAGGGCTAAAGTTAATGCTTTCTACAGCCAGAGTTAAATCTACATCCAGAAAGAAAATTTCTTCCGTTTGAAATCCAAACTCAATACGCCCTCCGACCTCAGGCTTCACTATAGATGCTACTTTAAATAGGCCACTACGCCGGTCGAAAGCCATCTTCTCTATGTATGCGCCCGACCGTATGTCCGCCCTAGTAGCCTCAATCAGCTCTAAACTCTTATCGTTATAAGCGCCTATCCCGACCGAACTCTCGAACCTAAAATTAATGATGTTCCGCTGCTGATCCATTCGAGCCATCACTTTAAGATCTGCGTTCTCTCGGCATCCAGAATGGTCGGATATGTTGCCAATCACCACTAGGAATATATCAGCGACTAATACTAAAGCGTCGGCTCTTAACTCGATTGTCTGTATGACCTCCTTGTCAATATTTATCTTGCAGCTTCTGTGCCTAGTCAATGCTGATTGAAGGGATATATCAACGATCTCAGTAAGTGAGTATGCATACTTACTGAGTTCCCCTTGGCGCTTATTGAACCAATCAGCGGCCCTGTCTATTAGATTTTGTAGTTCGATGGACGCATCAGTTATCGCGCTGTTCAGATCGTGGCACTGATTATCACGACCAAGCCCTTTAACCAAATCGGCTCGGAGATTATCAAACAGAGCAACAGCTCTATTTTTATATTCTTTTGAAAGCACTTCTCTAACGCGAAAAAGCGAAGGTTCGAGTCTTAGCCAGAACATGGCAATACAGACCTCAAACCAAGAACCCAAATCATACTTTGACGATTGGAGAGCGGAGCGAGCCATATAAACTAGCGCTGGAGCTAAAGGCAGATCGATTAATCCGTTAGGATACTCGGGCCGCTTGATATGCAGGACGGAATCTTTCAGGTTGGACGTTAGCGCATCATACTTGATACCAAAATCCTTGAGCAACTCCAAGACTATTTTTACTTCTGACACGGGGTACCCCCGCTCCTTCAGAATATTTTCCCAGTGCACATTTTTCCGGTACTCACCACCATTGATTTGCGTGATTAAAGAGTCTTTATCGAGTGCCCCCCTTAGATACCCGGCGATTGAATTGTGTCGTACACGCTTACTAAGATAACTATTCAATCCATGTGGCTTATCGAACAAGAAGCGCTCCCGAAGCGCCCAGAGCATAGAGACAACGATATCGTCCGCTTCACTTTTAGGCGAATCAAGATAAGCTTTGGGATTAGACTGCACCATAAAATCTTTAATTACGTCGTCCAAGTCTTCAGCAATCCCGACACCCGCTTCAACCAGACTTTTGTATCGGGATAGACTTTCCTGAAGTTCAGCATGGGCCCATCTCGAAATCCCCTCTAAATCTACGTGTATTCTACTTCCATCAACGACCTTTAATCCTTCTCTAATTCGGAGGCTGCTTGAAAGCGTAAGTATCTCATCCTGATACAACTCGCTATTCTCAGGATCTAAATCCAGTAGTGCACCAAATACTCGCAAACGCTCCTCATCTACGGCCTTGGTACCCTCTAGGCACTTGCACATATCTAAAATAGATGACGAGCACAAGTTCCTCATAAAGTAAATAACGTTCTTCTTCCCAAATCGCTCAATATGATCAGAAAGATTTGACGGCTTCTCAAGATCATTACTTCGGATGAACGAATCAACCGCAGTCCTACGAAGAGTAGCCAGTCCATTACTAGGGTTGGACTTATAAATTTGATGCAAAATTATGGGAACAGAAATTTCATCTGAATACTGACGCAGGTCAGCCCACTTGGTATCTTTATTTACCAACGCATTAAATGGCAATAGGCCGACGTAGCTCCTGCCGGTTGAAACAACATGTCCAAATATCTTAATTGCTTTTCGAGTTTCACCAAGCGATATGAGGGCGTCCACCTGAATAGAAATGAACCTAGGTTCTACAACCTCAAACCCATCCTGCCCCCTTTGTTCGTCCAGTGCTTCAATCATTAGTTTGTACTGCCCCTTCTGAAAGGCTCCCGAAACTCTAGCTATCGTAATCGCGGTCAGTGGTAATTCACGATCGTTATAGTTTTCTAACCTTCGAATGCTTACGAAACTCTTCACTGCTGACGCCATCGCAGAGCCGTCTTTGTAAAGAAGCTTTTCGAGCTCTGAGCCAGGAGGAGTATCCAACGGTGAAAATTTAGGATTGTTCAGGAAAAAGTACAGCTTCGCCTTCTCATTTTTGTAGGAAATAGGATCGTGCTCTCGCTGTACAACATCTAAAAATGCCTTGCATGATGGGAACACGTGAAAGTTACGGAGAGTTTTTTCTAAAAAATCATACGACCGCGCAGAGTCCGAGTTTTTTGAAATCACATTTGAAAGTTGTCGTGTGTAATCGTATTCCGGCCTTCTCTCTTTTTCCTTCTTGGCATTTGTACGTTCACCACCGAAAGAAAAAGCTTCTGCAGCAATGTATAACTGAAAAACATCCTTAGAAGTATTGGATTGAAAAGATCGCAGAGCCGCACGGCTTGCTTCCACATTCTTTCCACTTAGCAACAATCCCGCTGGCCTTATGTCACACACACTTTGTGGGTCGGCATCACGTCTTCCGTACACCATCTCGAGCTTAGATACGCGTTCGTCGTCTATATTCAATCTAACCAGAGCACTAAAGAGCACACTAAGAATATCCTGCCCCCCTTCCACACCCACAAGTTCTTGGACAATATTGACTAGTCCCTCATAGCAATCAATTATTGAATGGTTTTGCTGAAACCTGATAATCGAGCAGATTTCAGACTCGGTGGTGGGAATATTGTGGCACAGCTTAAATTTTAGATACTCCGCTGTCTCCATCTTCATATTTGGTCTGGAAGCTATATATGCGTTAAGATTAGAAGAAAACCGTTGCGTTGTGACGGCCATTTCGTTGCGCATGCTAATTCGGTGAGACAAAAACCGAATAAACCCACGCCCCGCTTCCTGTCGAATTACTTCGAGAATTTTTTTCTGGCTTTCCAGACCTTTAAAAGCCTGCTCTATAGATAGTCGAGCCTCCACCAACCAAACTGACTGACCTAGCCTTTCGGAAATCTCCGCAAAATCCTTATAAATCGCTTGTAAATTACCCGACCAAAAATTGAATTCAATTCTCCGTCTCAATTCTAGAAACTCTGCAATAGTTTCTCGCTCTCTATACAACCTGTGCGACAACCAAAATGCTTCAGAAACAAGAGAAATCTCTTTTGTATCACGCACAAAGCTCAGACTGGACAACGTCGGCTTTACTTCTTTGAATGATTTCGGCAGCAGATAATCCTGCTGACTATCAGACCACTCTAGAAATTCGTTGTAATCATTAAATGGAAGTTCCTGTCTAGCTATTAAAAGATTTACATTCAAAGATTGCGAACAGTAACTTTTCCGTTGCGCAAAATCGTAGCTATAAGAACCCTTAATATTATAGGTCGTTGCGTTTCGAGCAGCGCCTATTACGCCTCGAAGCTTCGCTTTCGCTTGATTGACCGGTTTTGACTTATTCTTTTTGGGATCCCGTTTTGCCATGATTCCATTCCGAGCAGGTTAAGGTACTAGGGATTATTTTATACGCCCCTAAGGGCAACCATTTTTGTTATGCAAAAATTTGTCGCGCCCAATCATTAAAAATTTTTCATTTTTCAGTGTATACCTATAAAGATCGCATGAGAAGGCCTTTTGATATCATTCCGGTATTGGGTCTTTCACCCGGACTGCAAGGCTTGACCGCGACCGACCACAATTATTAAACCTTCATGACGCTTCTGACGCTTCATATGGGTGCCTTCAATCCAGACTCTTCATCAGCGAAAATTTCTGGATGATCGTTCGCATAGTCTTTGAACTGCCGAGCTACCTTATAGGTGTTGTAATTGGACATAACCAGTGCCGCAACAACAGTAAACGCAATCTCAAGTCCTATCCCAGCGTAGAAAGAACCAAACGTTGCTCCCTTCACCATTACAGCAAACCCGAGGACGGCACCTATGACCATAATCAAGAGCCCTAAAGACAGCGATAAGCGCGCACCAGCGATATCCCATCTGCTGATCCGAAGCGTCAGCGTAGGCATTTCGGGGGAAACAACCAGAAATCGAGCGATTTGCCGAATTTGCCAACGGTTCCAATGACCTATCAAGGCCAATCGAAGCAGAAAATCAGCCTTCAATTTATTCGCACGGATTCCGCTGGCGATACGATAGCTCTCAAGGTAAATAGCTTCATCTAGGTAGTGAGTGAAGGGACTTTGAGAGACTTCGAGTGCACGTAGCTCTTTCAAAATCTTATGATGCCTCCGTGACCAGTGGCGGTCATACAGAGAGAAGATTTTAAAGAAACTGGTAAGAGTTAGGACAATCACTCCAACCACGGCAGTGAGCGCAGCGACTGTGCCATTAATCTGCGCTAGAAAATCTTGAATCATCCATTATTCCTTCAAAGCAAAATGAGGCTACGGGAGTCAGATCACGTTTATAGGGTTGGAGGCGTAAACCGAAGCAAGAGGTGATGGTTCAACGACCATGGTCTATCGGCTGGGATGCATTTGGGCTACTCAACGCAGATCTCTATCGCTAGCGAACTTTTCGGAATCGAATGTCATTCGATCTCAACATTTGAGACCAAGTCATCCTCGGGATTAAAGCTAATACTAGCGGTCAAGTCAGCACGGGACAGTATAGCCTGTAAGCCTAGCCAGCTCTCATCACTCGATATCATACCCCAGAGTGTCTGCTCGCCCCCCCCCTCGCCGCGCTACGTGTCGGCAACTCCAGGGCGATAACCTCAACATTAGTCTTCCTTGCCGTCAGTCAATAGCAGTACGCAATCCCACATCCCACTTGCCACGAATAAAATTACGATCCGTGTCAAAGCTCCATCTATACTCAAAATGACTGAGATTGCCTAGGAGCATATGATGGCTTTAGCTTCAACCGCTCAAGTCAGAGCAGCCTATAACGATATCGTGGCGCGCGTCGAAATGGCTACGACGGGAACTGTTGCTAAAAAGCTGGGCATACGACAGCCCCCGCCAGCAACGGCCCGCTGTTTCGCGAGTAGTACAAGTGAGGACGGGGCGGCGCGAGCGGCCTGAGCGGCGACCAAATTAAGCGGATTGTCAGACGCCGCGCCGCATTGGCCGGGCTCGAAGGGGATTCAGCAGCGCACAGCCTGGGCTCAAGCTTAGTCACCGAGCCGGGACGCAAGGGCGTGCTGCTCGATGAGGTGGTGACGATGACCGAGCACCGCAGTGTGAGCACGGTGATAGCCTACTTTCAGGTCGGTTCGCTGCTGGGCAGTCAGGCAAGCCAATTACTATCCGGCCCATCGGTAGCGGCTGCGGAGCCTGATGAGGGGGGCGTCGATGGTTGCACATAGCCACCAGACGTCCTAGCCCGCCGACGGGCAAATTGCCGAGACGCTTGCAGGTAACGCAACCTCTTGCAGCGAATGCTCGCCAGGATGTTTGCTTGGCTGCAAGTAGAGCAGTGTCGGCCATGGCGCAGCGAACCCTACAGAGCGTCAGTGTACTCAATCAAATTATCAGGGGCGAAACGGCATGGCCGTCTTGGGATGCTTCCCTTAGGAGTTGTTTATAGGAACTTTGGGGATCTTGCCAAGCGGCGGCTGCGCGCCTATTTGGAGCGCACCACCGAGCTTGCAAGCAGACGTGGTGATTGACCCTCTCCTCTAGATCAAGGCGCTGCGCTTGATCAGCGCAGTGAGAAGGCGTGGTACTGGAAGTACCCGTGTAGGATTTATCCATGATGATTTCCTGTCGGAGCAGCCCGTGGCAATACTGCAAAAAATCTATTTCATTCCCAGTCTGGGTCAGGAAATCACCGATTTCCTGCTGAGCACCATCCCCTCGCGCAGGCAGCGCAAAGTGGTGCGCTATCTTCAGCATGTTGACTTATGGTTGCGCCACACACAGTACAAATCACTCAGTGAAAGCCTGCTACCGCTAGAGGCCTACGTGTATTTTTATCTTTCACATATCAGTGTCTACCCCGGACCGGGTGAGCCCAAAGAGCCTAGGAACTACTACCTGCCAGTTCACATCGACAACTTGCTCATCCAGCGTCAACTGAAGGGCTTGGGTCGACTGAGCAATCGCCAGGCCGCTTCCAGAATCGCCGCCGTCATGCGTTGGCAGGAACATCGCTTCGCCATAAATCTGGACCCCCTGCGCTCCCAGATGAAGAAAATCTACCGTAAAGCCGCCCACTTTGGCCGTACCACTGAACTCACAGCGCATGCAAAGCTTTACTCAGGCGAAGGCCTGGAACTGATAAGCGACACCTGCCGGGGGCTGGACCATTGGGTGAGAGATCTAGCAATGCTTCGCGTATTGCAGGAAACGGGATGCACCACCTCAGACCTCGCCAAAACTCGCTGTGCTGATTTGTTTTCCGAAGGCGCTGATTTCTGGTACCTCCAATTCGGTACTGGAAAAGAAGCCCACTTGACTGACGGTACGGCCATACTCCTGCAGCTGCTGCTAGGTCGGCATCATCACCTAGCCGAGTTCCGCGGCAATCATGACCATTTGTTCAGCATGGGGGATGCGCAGGTTGAGTTCACAATGGACGCTCATGACATAGAGACCGTCCTGGAGCGCCGCTATCGCTTCGCGCTCATGGTGACGAGTGTGAACTGCGCTAAGGCAGTCGACCTTTACTGTCACGACGCAGAACCCTTTTTGAAAGGGTTTGTCAGTGAAGGAACGGAAGTAAACTCCCTCGATAAAGCACTCACAAAAGTCGTCAATTGCCAGTTTTCGCCTGAGGTTGACAATAGGCTGGCACATAGTGCATCTACAGCGCTGGATGACCAATATTGCTACGTAGATTGGGATGATGCGATCCGTAACTCCAGAATAGCTTCGGACGCTGCGAAAGATACAAGCTCTTCCGGCATATCCGCTTCGATGTCGCGTGCCAATTTCAGTAACGTTCGGGTCTTTATTAGCGAAGACGATAACGACAACTGAGCCGCTGGTGAAGGGGGCACTACTTTCCTTAAACTGCGGGGGACTAACGCGACAGCGCTGCGATCGCCGCACCCTGCTCTACAGCGGTCATACACGGCCGTCCCATTTCAATGAGCGCGCAACCAGCGCAAAAATGAAATGTACAAGTTGCGTCAGTGGCAAGTAATACCACTGCCCATGCAGAGGGGCCGACGGTACGGTGATAGACGAGCCCGTTTGATTCGGTCTCGCCGGCATCGGGCTCAAGTGCTGATAACGATTGCAGTTGCCTGGCCATGAAGTAAACGACCTCATGCGCGAATATTTTCATTATCAGCCAGTGCTTTTCGGGCTTTCCTTTTAATAGCGTAAACACTTCGTGAGTCCACTTCGAGTCAAGCCAGGCTCTAAGCTTCCTGATGAGAGCAGGCCGCGCTTTTGAACGCAAATCCGCGGGTGCCTGTACGTCATACCAAAAGCAGAGCCAGTCAAGATAGCCGGCCAGCCGATACCCTGACCGAGGTATTTCACTCCCCTCAATGTTTCTCCACATTCCGGCCAAGCGCCGGTTGCTCAGCCGGATGCCAGGTAACACGCGCTTTCTTATCTGCCGAAAGATACTTTTGAGCGCAGGAACAAGAGCGGCGACCGCCTCATCGCTGAGCGCCTCCTCAAGGATTACACAACGGCCGATGTTGGTTGTCCGGTAAAAGCCAGCCCCAGGCTTGCCCCCACCTGCGGTAACCCAGCTTTGAACTTCTTTAAACAGTGCACGTTGGCGCACGACAAAATCGTGCGTGGCGGCGGAAAATTGCACTGTATTGTCGAAATACAAATTCGTAGGCTGACTGATATCAAAAAAAATCCGTCGCCCCCTGCCACGCTCAAAGATTCGATGCGCCAACGTTAAGCGATTGAGCCCAGATCTATTTAGGTACGACCATCCACTCCTGCTTTCTTTGTACCACAGTAGTCGACCACAATGATGGCAAGCGTATGCCTCTTGGAACAACCTGCTGTTCAGCGAATAATCCATGGACCCGCCACAAGTTCGGCAGGTTTGGGTCAACTCGACTTGATGGATTGGACACTGCTGGATGAGCAGGTACTGGAAGATGGAATAATGCACACCACGAGCCAGGCACAATGGACATACTCTTAGCGTGGTGGCGACGTGTTCACTTAATGGCAGTGCTGATGGGACTAAAAAAAGTGCATTTCGTTGTGCGCCATCCAGGCTAAAGCATTCTTGGAGCGCCACAGGATTAACGGACGCGCTATGGGCAAGGTTTAACCATAGGCTACGCCTACCCCCTCCCGGGCGCTTCGTCGGGGCGAAGATCTTGACCACAGTATCGCCACGGATGACGTTGTAGAGCGCAAACCGGCTTAGAATAGAATAGGCAGACTCGTAGACCATGTACCGAGGAACTACAGGGCAGTACCTAGGTACAACGCTGAGCGTTTTCACATCAGGGACAATGATCATCGTCAGGCATTCTGGTTCGCAGTCTTCGTGTTGAGCGTTGCGGCTAAAAACCACGATTCACGGATTGACCGCAAGCTGAACTCCCTGGTGATGGTGTACTCCGGCTGATCCAGGTCCACACTGTCACGCAGAATAATCTCTATGGTCTTGCTGAAGTACTGCATCGGTATCTCCATCTTGCTTTTCAGCTTTAACTCCTGATAGCTATCACAGAAAGCATCCCACAAGATGTCCTTGACATGCGCTAGCCGAAAACCATTGGCATAGGCCTGCGGTAAAAAGAATTTGGTAAAGGTCCAGGAAGTGGTTGCCGGATAGGGGGTGCTGTCAAAAAAGCCGAGGCAGGTCGCGAAGTCTTCTTTCTCGCGTATGCCGCGAAAAGGATGCTCATAAAGCATGAATCTATTGACGATGGCTTCACCTTCCACACCGGACTTGAGGAGTGCTTTTTTCTGGTCCAACAACTGCTGTTGACCGACCAGAATTGGCAATAGAGTCACCCCTTTCAGCCTCAGGTCATTGTAGATGTCTTTGATCCAGTCATAATGCGGCTGCTGGAGTCGCTGCGCTTCATCCACGAAGAGAATGAAGACTTGCCGTGGATCCTTGAGTGCTGCTTGCTCCATAAAATTCACGAGTCGCAGATGTTTTTTTGAAATGCTGACGTTGTCACTCGATTGCTTGTGGCCAACGACCGCCAGCAACGAGTTGTAAAAATTACCTTTAGTGGCGAACACCTCTCGCTTTGCGTTGTAAATGACCACAGGGAAATCCGGAAAATCCTGGACCAAGCATTGCTGGCAGTACATCATCGCCCACGTCTTCCCGTAGCGAGTATGCCCCCAAATTACTAAACCCGAGTCTCTGCGCCGGATAACCTTGAGCACCAATGCGTAGGTCTCTCCAATTGAGAAGGTCGGTATTAAATAACGCTGATTACAAACCGGGTGGAGCTCAACCTCGATGGGCCGGGCATCCTGAATGTCCATTTGCAGCCTCCTTATTAGAAAGTGAACACTTTGGAGAGCTTTACGCGGTCATGTTGTGGTTCAGGCTCCACAGGCAGCGTGGTTTCTTCAACGGGCGGCCTTGAAGAAACGCCCCCCACATGCTTATAGAAATTTGTGGCACTCGCCCGGCTTATCGTGTTGCCTTTCAGCTGAAACCTTCGGACTGCTTCGATGAATGATTCATTGTTCGAAAATCGAAACTGACCATCTTTAACGGCTTTTGAGATATCCGTTTGCAATTTGTAGCTGTGCGCCGTGGTGGAGTAAGGCGGCGGCGGTGTCAGCACGCCAACGAACTTCCCAAACTCATCCAACAAGTTGATCGAAGATACATCCTTACGCGAATATTCGATGATCATCTTCTGCCCGGCGGAATTACTGCGCAGCACGTCTGGATTTCGATATTTTTGGTAGGCAAAATTGATGAAAGCCCCCCCATATTTCGCATTGGTCTTCACTGTCTTTATCTCACGAACTTTCGTAAATGCCGCCTCATGCTGGAAGCGGACAGGCAGCGTGTTCGGTGGTAGCGCTCTAGCGGACAAGCGCAACAGGTAGAGATCCAAGGGGGCATGGTTCTGAATGGCCGAATGGGGCCGGCCATTATAATCAGAGATGACTATATCTAATGCACTTTCCAAATCATCGAGCGACAACAGCATCTTTAGCGGATTTTTTGATTTTGGTGATAAGCGCGCTTTTATTTCATCTTTAGACTCACTGCCCGTAGTGCCGATTACGCGATGAGAGAAGTTTTGCACCAAATAGAGGAAAAAGCGTTCTACGATAGGGCGGTCATTTGGGGTATGCGGCCTGCCAAACTCCACCACACAACCTAACCTATCCGTCAACACATCAATTACATGCCTTGCCTTATGGGCCCACGCGTTGTCCAGTTTTAATGTAGACCAGGTCTGCCAAGCCCCTGCCGCTTCTGAGGGGAACCCCCCTTGATCGTGATAACAGGTGTCGGGTATACGGACAGGTGGACGCGTGTGCGGACTCAAGGCGCGGTAGATTGCCGTAAGCAGATCCACCTGATCATAGTTATGCCCTAACGCCAATGAGTAACCCAGTACACACCGTGAAAACTTCTCAATTAGGGCAATCAGCCAGACCCTGAGAATTTCATACTCTACCGGCTCTCCGTAAGCGTCCACATCACGAATAACCAGCCGTATGTCCAACTTGTGCCCATCTGCTTCAACTTGTTCTAAGATATCAGAGGGGTCGATATCCCGGACATTTTCATTGGACGCGTAGGATCGTAATTCCTGCTCCGCCTGTAACTCCTGATGCTTATCCTGCAGCCACTTTCTGAGGCCGCTAATGCCTTGAGTTTTCTGATTTAGTGGATACTCATCCTCTTTCACGCCACACTCAATACACTCTCGCATGAACGCTTTATGGATTGCTATGAAGTAGTCGCCGCCCGATTTTCTGGGTTTATATTTACTTGCTTGCGCGGTCAACCAATCCGCCAAACGTTGGTATTGATCGACGAGCTGAGTGAATACTCCCGAGTACCCCTGCTGAGATGACGAGCCAGCAGGAGCTATCCGATGGTACTTTTTTTCACCGCTGCGCATGTAGGGAATAGCAGCCGCCCAGCCGACCGGACTTCCGTTCTTATCAGGCGCTTCGCATCGTTCTATCGCACGGTAGAGTGTCGAACGGGGTATGCCGTACTTTATTTGGATTTCATTAAGCGAGGCGCCCTCCTTTAAGAAGGCTCGGATCGCCTTTATCCGGTTCTCTGTCTGGCCTCGAATGCTGTCCGGCAAAACCATTAAATCAATTGAGGCCCAGTGATCACAGTCATAGCCTTCACGTACGCGCTCTGATCTCGAAAAGCGCTGTTCACTCATGCAACGCGTCTCCATGGCTCAACAGGGAGGTGCCACTTAACTTAGTCGAGACTAGATTTTTGACGGTCAAACGTCCTCTTCTGATCAATTCAAACACTAACGCTGCACCTGACTCTGAAAATTCCGGTTCGACTGCCTGCATGGCATCGCTCAGCGATAGGTCTTGGCGAGGAAGGCACTTCAGCGTGTCGCGTAGATTTCGCTCTGTAAGTGACTCCCTATGTTTGTTTATGTATGAAAGCATCAGCAGATAATTTTCGTAACGCGTGTGATCGTGTTTTAAATACTGGGAATCTAAAACTTCACACAAGAAGCCATTATCGTCGGCATATTGTTGAATCTGACTCGACGAGCAAGTACCCAGGCTTAGCTTGGAGAATACGAGGACGGAAGCGTGCCTGCTTTCGAACGCGAGGGCCACTGGAACGCTTCCCTCGTCGAGATAGATCACGCGCTGGTTCACGCTCACCTCTTTCACCCAAGGGTCAAACTCTACCTCGGCAAAGCGCCACAACGTAGGCCTACAGAACAAGCTAACTTTCTCATTCTGCTTATGACTGAATACGACAAACTCTGGAGCGCCGGCTGGTCTTGAAGGATGAGAAAGTGGATCCATGCTCTAATCCTTAGATTTCCTGATAAAATTCATCATGATACAAAGTTTTAAATTTGCACACGAACTACAGAGTTTCAAAATTACAGTAGCAGTATGGGCCGGAAGCCACTTTTCGCTATATTATTTCGATATAAAAATCCGACACTGCATCACTTTAAATAATAACCGACTGGAAGATATGCACTATTGGGAGCTTTTTATAGCTAGGCGTTATTAAAATAAAATGCACTGGAAGTATTTTTAAATAAGTAGATCTGCAAATAGAAAGTTTCAAATTTTAAAAGTTTCTATTTTCCAATGTCGCAAGATTTGGTGTGCTGGCCCGATGGGGTTTGTGGCAGTTTTTTCCAGTACACAATCGACGAAGGCCTGACCGCTGACGCCAATCCTATTCGGTCCGTCAAACAAGAACCCAACTTTAAGCAGCGCAACACGGTGATCAGCCCTGGTAAGGCGCTGACTCCGCTCCAGTGGAATTATGTAATCGAGACCGCAGAAGTCATGGCTGCAGAGGATCCTAGGCACGAGCCTACGCTATTCATTGTGGCCACCCTCTCTCTACCTCCGAATCTCTGATCTCGTCGGTTGGGACAACTGGAAGCCTACGATGGGTTCGTTCAAGTACGACGGTGAAAACGGGTGGTTCAACGTTGTCGGTAAGGGCAACAAGGCCGCGAAAATTAGCGTGCGAGACGAATATATTGAAGCCTACTTGAAGCGTTATCGGACCACACTCTCCCTTCCCCCCTTCCCCCTTTGCCGTCTTACAAGGAGAGTACTCCACTAGTCACAACGGTCAGAGGTCGAGCTGGCCTGTCAGATCGTTACATTCGTGCCCTCATTCAGAGGGTGTTCGATAAATCACAGGAGGTGTCATGCGCCTCAAGTTCACTTATACAAAATCGCTTGATGAATATCCTCCAGTGCCATGATGCGCTGGGCGGCGTTGAGTTTGATGGCTTCCTTGGGCATGCCGAACACCACGCAACTGGCTTCGTCCTGGGCGACTGTCGCGGCCCCGGCCTCAAGCATTTCTTTGAGTCCGCGCGCGCCGTCGTCGCCCATGCCGGTCATGATGATGCCGGTGGCGTTCTTGCCGGCGAACTTGGCCACCGAGCGAAACAGCACATCCACTGATGGCCGGTGCCGGTTGACCAACGGTCCATCAATGACCTGGGCGTGATAATAGGCGCCGCTGCGAGTGACCATCAGGTGCTTGCCGCCAGGGGCGATCAGGGCCAGGCCAGGCAGGATGCGGTCGTTGTTGCGCGCTTCGCGCACCTCGACCTCGCATAAGCTGTTGAGGCGCTCGGCAAACGAGGCGGTGAATTTTTCTGGCATGTGCTGCACGATCACCATGCCTGGGCACACCCTCGGCAATGCCGTCAGTACCGCCTCCAACGCTTGGGTACCGCCGGTGGACGTGCCGATGGCGACGATACGCTCGGTGGTCTGTGCCATGGCATGGCCATTGGCGGCAGGCAGGATCGCATCCGCACTGAGCTTGCTGGCCGGGACCCGTGCCGGGCTGGCGCTTCGCTTGCCCAGGTTCCTGACGTTGGAATTCGCTGCGGCGCGGATCGCGGTAACCAACTCGGCCGCCGACTCGATCAGGAAACTCTTCAACCCGGTGCTGGGCTTGGTGATGATTTCCACAGCACCCGCCGACAGCGCCTGCAGGGAAGTTTCCGCGCCTTTCTGGGTCAGCGAGGAACAGATCACCACCGGTGTCGGCCGCTCGCTCATGATTTTCTTGAGAAAGGTGATGCCGTCCATACGTGGCATTTCCACGTCCAGCACGATCACATCCGGCCATTCCCGGGCGAGTTTGTCCATGGCGAAAATCGGGTCGGAGGCGGCGCCCATGACGTGAATATCCGGCGTATCGCTGAGGATCGCCAGCAGTACCTGGCGCACCACGGCCGAGTCATCGACCAGCAGCACACTGATTTTTTTGGTAGGCATCTTGTTGAATTATTCCCATTGGTTGGTGCCGGACCCAGACGTTGCCGTTCCACAGGTCGAACATGATCGTGCGGTAACCGGTACTGCCCATGTCCTGGGCTGTCAGGTGCAGGTGATAGTGCTCGGCAAGGGCCAGCGCTGCGCGAATATTCAGGCTGGCCACGTCCTGCGTTGGCAGGCGGCGCTGCTGCTCGGGAAACATCTTGCCGCCGCCGAACAACTTGACCTGGTAATCCCGTGCATGCGTGCCATTGACCTCGGCGTGGCGCAGCAGCAGTTCCAGGGCTTCGTCGGCATATCGGCCATCCAGGGGCTGGTGGTCGCGCAGGCGCCCCGGCAGCATGAAGTGACACATGCCGCCGATCAGCCGTTGCGGGTGCCAAAAGGTGATCGCCACGCAGGAACCGAGCAAGGTTCGTAGGCGCGTCGACTGCGTCGCAAAGCTGACCTGCCCAGGGGCTAATACCACTTCGGCCGTACCGACAGGCTTTTTCATGGCTTGCGGTAAATCGACGGTGCCACCAGCTTCAGGGTGTCATTGACGCCGTGGAGGCTTTCCGAGTGACTGATGATCAAGTAGCCGCCGGGTCTGAGCAGCGGCAGCAGGCGCGCGATTACCTGGCTCTTGGTCTGCTGGTCGAAATAAATCATCACGTTGCGCAGGAAGATCACCTCGAACTCTCCCAGGGCGGGCAGCGCTTCGTTAAGGTTGACCTGGACAAAATTGACGCGGCTACGCAAGGCCTTGTCGATCAGCAAGGTGCCCTCCTGGCGACCAATGCCCTTGAGGCAGTACTTGGCCAGCAGCGGCTGGGGCAATGTCTCGGTGCGTTCCATGGAGTAATGGCCGGTGCGCGCCTTGGCCAGCACTTGGGAGCTGATGTCCGAGCCGACCACTTCCCAGGGCGTGCTGCCGAGGCTTTCGGCCAGGGTCATCGCCAGGCTGTAGGGCTCTTCGCCCGAGGAACTGGCCGCGCTCCACACGCGAAACACCTTGCCCGGCACGGCCTGGGGCAGCACCTGCTGACGCAGGAAGTCGAAGTGCTTGGGCTCGCGAAAAAAATAGGTTTCGTTGGTGGTCAGCAAATCCAGCGCAACCTGCAATTCGCCCTTGCGCTGGTCATTCATGATCAGCTTGAAATACTCACCATAGCTCTGCAGCTCATAGTGCTTGAGGCGCTTGAACAGGCGCCCGGCCACCAGGGCTTTCTTGGCCGGCGACAGGTTGATGCCGGCCGCGCGGTACAGCCAGGTCTGGAACTGACCGAATTCACGGTCGTCGATGGAGACAGTGTCTTGCATGGTCGGGTCTCAACGCGGGTCGAGGTCGAGGGCCGGCGCCTGGCCGGCCTCGGCGAGGCTGGACATCTCATCGATAGACAGCACCCTGTCCACCTCCAGCACGATCACGAACTTGCCGTCGACCTTGGCCATGCCGCTGATGAAATCGGCGCGAATTCGCGCGCCGAAGTTGGGTGGCGGTTCAATCTGCGTGGCCGGGATCTCCCGCACGGCAGACACCGTATCGACCAGCAGCCCGATGTCCTGGGGCTGACCATCTTCGGTACTCGCTTCGATGATGATCACGCAGGAGCGCCGCGTGATCGCCGAGTTGGCCCGCCCAAAGCGCGCCGACAGGTCGACCACCGGCACCACCGCGCCGCGCAGGTTGATCACCCCGCGCACAAAAGCAGGCATCATCGGCACCACGGTCAGGCTGCCGTATTCAATAATTTCCTTGATCCCCAGAATGCCGATGGCGAACATTTCGCCGCCGAGCATAAAGGTCAGGTACTGCGCATCCTCATCTACCGCCACCGCGGTCTGCCGGTTCGTCATTACTGCGCCCATGTCACTCTCCCTAGTAAGGCCCGTATTGATCGTGCGATCAGAAGCGGGTGAAATCTGCTTCGTCCGGGGCACTGGCCATGGTGTAGGCGAACGCCTTGCGCTGCGCCGGTGGTTTCGGGCGTGGTGCCTGACGGTTGGGCTTGCTGCCCGGGCTGTCCACGCTGCTGCTTTGAACCGCAGCCTTGGGCGCCGAATCCAGCACGAAGAAGCTCATGGCCTGCTGCAGTTGCTCGGCCTGGCTGCTCATTTCCTCGGCCGTGGCCGCCAGTTCCTCGCTGCTCGAGGCATTTTGCTGGGTCACCTGGTTGAGCTGGGTCATCGCGGTGTTGATCTGCGCGACACCGGCGGCCTGTTCCTCGGACGCGGCGCTGATTTCCTGCACAAGGTCGGACGTCTTGTTGATGGAAGGCACCATTTCGTCGAGCAACTTGCCGGCTTTCTCGGCCATGTCCACGCTGCTGGAGGACAGTTCACCGATCTCTTGGGCGGCTACTTGGCTGCGTTCAGCCAGCTTGCGCACTTCGGCGGCTACCACGGCGAAACCCTTGCCGTGCTCGCCGGCCCGAGCAGCCTCGATGGCGGCATTGAGCGCGAGCAGATTGGTCTGGTAGGCAATGTCATCGATGATGCTGATGCGCTGGGCGATTTTTTTCATCGCCACCACCGTCTGCTGGACCGATTCGCCACCCTCGGTGGCTTCCTTGGCGGCCTTGCTGGCCATGCCATCGGTGACCTTGGCGTTTTCGGTGTTCTGGTTGATGCTGGCGCTCATCTGCTCGACCGACGCACTGGTTTCCTCGACGCTGGCGGCCTGCTCACTGGTGGCCTGGCTCATCGACTGCGCGGTGGCGCTGACCTCCTCGGAGGCACTGGCCAGGTTATCGGCGGCGTTACGCACTTCGCCGATGATATGCGCCAGCTTGCCGACCATATTGCGCATGGCGTTGAGCACCATGCCGGTTTCATCTTTCCCACCCGGCTCGATGTGCGCATTGAGGTTGCCTTCGGCCAATTGCTCGGCGGCGCTCGCGGCTTGGCGCAACGGGCGGGAAATGATCCGTGCGATGAATACCGCCAGGCCCAGGCCGATCAACAGGGCCGCGACCAGTACCGCGATAATCGACACGCGTGCGCTTTCATACAGCGCCGAGCCCTTGTCACCGGCGGCAGTCGCGCCGGCGTCATTGAGCTCGACCATTTTCTGCAGGCGAGTGGTCACCTCATCAAAATGGCTCTTGGACTCTCCCCTGAGCAAACCGCGCGCCTGGGCTTCCTGGTTCTGCCGGGAAAACTCGAGCAACTGCTTGCTGGATGCCAGGTAGGCGTCCCAAGCGCTTTTCACGCTGGCCAGGAGCTGTCGATCTTCATCGTTCGACAGCAATTGCTCGTAGGTGCCCATGCGGGTTTCGAACTGTTGGCGCGCGTCGATGGCTTCGCGTTCGGCCTGGGCCTTCTCCTCTGCAATCTCGGTACCGATGTGGCGGTTTTCTTTCAAGCGGTAGTTGGCGGCAAAAAAACGCATGCCTGCCGCTGCGCGCATGGAGGGCATCCAGTTGCCCTTGATGTCCTGGGCGGCCTGGTTGACGGCACCGAGCTGAAGGACGGCGAAGCCGCCCATGGCCCCGGTGAGCGCCAGGACCACCAGGAATGAGCAGATCAATTTGGTGGAAATTTTAAGATCGTAGAACCATTTCATCGGGGAACCTCCATGGAATTGCAAATACGTCAGCGGGCGACGACCGGTAGCGACTGAGGCGCCTGGGTCGTGCGGGCTTCCAGGTGTACGATTTGGTTGAGCAGTGCCGGTACATCCAGGATCAGGGCCACCGCGCCGCTGCCCAATATGGTCGAGCCGCTGATGCCGCGCAGTGCGCCGAACAACTTGCCCAAGGGTTTGATCACGGTCTGGAACTCACCGAGCAGGTCATCCACCACCAGCCCGGCCTTATGCTCGGCGTAGCGCACCACCACCACATTCTGGCGTCGGCCAACAGGGCCTTCATGGCTGAAGTGATCACGCAGGTGCACCAGCGGCAACACCTCGCCACGCAGATCCAGATAGCCCGTGTCGCGGCTGGACTGGCGCTGGTGTTCATCCAGCTCGATACATTCCTGGACCATGTCCAGGGGAATCACGTAGGTGGACTGGTCGATGCCGACCAGGAACCCATTGATGATCGCCAGGGTCAGCGGCAAGCGAATGCGCACCACGGTGCCCTGCCCTGCGCGGCTGTCGAGGTCGACAGTGCCGCGCAACAAGGTGATATTGCGCTTGACCACGTCCATGCCGACGCCGCGCCCGGACAGGTTGGTCACGGCCTCTGCGGTGGAGAACCCCGCTTCGAAGATCAGGTTGTAGATCTCCTGGTCGGTGAGCACCGCACCGCCGGCCACTAGCCCGCGTTCCTGGGCCTTTTGCAGGATGCGTTCGCGGTTGAGCCCGGCGCCGTCGTCGGCGATCTCGATGACGATGCTCCCCGAGTCATGGTAGGCATTGAGGCTCAAGTGGCCCTTGGCCGACTTGCCGGCCGCACGCCGCGCATCGGCGCTTTCGATACCGTGGTCCATGGCGTTGCGCAACAGGTGCATCAGCGGGTCGCCGATCTTCTCGACCACGGTCTTGTCCAGTTCGGTCTCCGCGCCGCTGATGCTCAGTTCGATGTCCTTGCCCAGCTCCTGGCTGATATCGCGCACCACGCGGCGGAAGCGGTTGAACGTGTCGCCGATCGGGATCATGCGCAAATGCAGGGCGCCATCGAGGATCTCTTCCACCAGCCCCGATACCGTCGAGGTGGCCTCTTGCAAGGGGTCGTTGTTACAGGAACGGGCCAGCAGGCTCGCGCCGGCGCTGGCGATGACCAGCTCGCCGACCAAATTGATCAACTCGTCGAGCTTGTCGGCGTTGACGCGTACGTAATTGCCGTCGCGGGGTTTCGCCTCGCTGGCTGCCGGACGCTGCGGTGCGGCCGTCACCAGGCCTGGCTCGGCCTGCGTCACCGGGGCGTCAGCGATGGCCGCCGTGCTGGCGGGCGCTTCGTCGACGGCACTGATGTGCACTTCACAGTCGTCACGCACAAAGTCGAACACTTCGTTGAGGGTGGCGTGGCCGGCGGTCGAGCGCAGGTCGATCTCGAAACCCAGGTAGCAGCTTTCCGGGTCCCAGCTGTCCATGGGCGGGATGCTGTCGGTCAGTGTGGTGACCTGCATCATCTGCCCCAAGGTCTCGAGGTAGCGCAGAAATGACAGCGGGTCCATGCCATTACGGAACACATCCACGCCGAAGCGCAGGGAGATGTGCCAGAGCACTTCGACCGCCGCGTCGTCGGCCACCTCAGCGGTTTCGACGATGGCAGTGGCGGTTCGCATCGGCTGATAGGCACTCAGCGCCTCGCGCAATGCCTCACCGCGCTCCAGAGCCGCAGGCGTCGGCGCTTCACCGCGGTTGGCGACCACTTCGACCAGTTCGAGCATGTGGTCGCCGCACTTGAGCAGCAGCGCGATCAATGCGGCGTCCACCGCCACATTGCCTTCGCGCAGGCGGTCAAGCACGTCTTCGACGATATGCGTGAACCCCACGATCGACGCCAGGCCGAAAAGGCCCGCCGAACCCTTGATGGTGTGTGCGGCGCGGAAAATCGCGCCAATGGCATCCTGGTCGCCGGGCTCGCTTTCCAATTGCAGCAGGGATTGCTCCATGGCCTGCAACAGCTCGCGCGCCTCTACGATGAATGTCTGCTGTGCCTGATCGAGATTGATGCTCACCGGGACTTTCCTTGTCGATCAAAAAACGTGGGAAGCGCTGACTACGAGGCCGCGCTGCGACACAGTTGGAGCGTCTGCATGACCACCTGGCTCTGGCCGGTCACGCTCAAGGCGGTACCGGCGATGCCGGCTTCACGCCGGATGACCGCGAGCAACTGCAAGCCGGCGCCATCCATTTCCGTGACCTCAGACAGGTCCAGTTCCAGGCGGGGTGCCGCGCCCATCTGCGGCAGCAGCGCCCCCGCCAGTTCCGCTACGGTGTAGATCGTAAGCTCGCCGTCAATGCGCACGTGGGCAGTGTCGTCGACTGTTTCAGTGGTTATCGGCATGGGAGCCTCCCCGGCGCCGGGATCAAGGCAGGATCAGTTTAGACACGGCTGCCAACATCTGCGCAGGCTGGAACGGCTTGACCACCCAGGCCTTGGCGCCAGCGGCCTGGCCCTCGGCCTTCTTCGACTCCTGGGACTCTGTGGTCAGCATGATGATCGGGGTGAACTTGTAGTTGGCCAGCTTCTTGACCTCCTTGACGAAGGTGATGCCGTCCATGTTGGGCATGTTCACGTCGCTGATGATCAAGTGCACTTTCTGCCCGGTCAGCTTGCCCAGGGCATCCTTGCCGTCGCTGGCCTCGATGACGTCGTAACCGGCGCTTTTCAAGGCGATGCCGACCACTTGCCGCACGCTGCTGGAGTCGTCGACCACTAATACATTCTTCGCCATGATGTGCTCCTAAAAGAAGGTGATGTCTTGAGAATTCTGCTGCACGGCCGCCTCTCCATGATGGAGGCGCCGTTGCTCGTCGGTGGCGTAGGTGGCTTCCATGCGCGCCAGCCATTGGCGGGCGTCGACGGCCAAGGCCTGGTCCGGGGCCCGGCTGGCCTGCAGGAGGTGCTCATGCAGGGCGTGCATGTTGTCTCGTACGTGGCTGAGGATCTGGCTGACCCGGTCCTGGAATTGCAGGTTCACCAACACTTCGGTCATCTCATCCCGGATGCCGTAGCTTTCCTGCTTGAGCAGGTCGGCGGATTCGGCCAGGCGCCCGGTGATGTTCTGGAAGCGTTCGAGCACCACTTGAATACTGTTTTCGGACTCGGCCACCGAATGGCTGTCCTGGTCGGCACTGCTGGACGCGGCCTGGACCAATTGCGTAATGGCGCTATTGATGATGTCAACCTTGGCCGACATCTGCTGGCCGGTTTCACTGGATTTGCTCGACAGGCTGCGCACCGCGTCGGCCACCACCGCAAAGCCGCGACCGGCCTCACCGGCACGTGCCGCTTCGATGGCTGCGTTGAGGGCCAGCAGGTTGGTTTGTGCGGCAATCGCCGCCACATCAGCGGCCATGGTGCGCAGTTCGCCAGTGTAGGCGGTCAGGCTGCGGACCTGGGCCAGGGTTTGGTCACGGCTGCTTTGAGTGGCCTTGAGCGAATTGATCACCTGGCTCAGTTCACTGTCACTGCGGGCCAGCGCCTCAAGCGCCCCGTCGGCGGCGTCGCCATCCAGTTCACCAGCAGCGTGCTGCGAGGCTTGTACCGTTTCCTGCAAGCGCGCGGCGATCCCGGTAAACCGGTTAGCCAGGCTCACAATCGCTTCTTCGGTCTGATGGCGCGAGCTTTCCACCTGCTTGGCCCAGATCGGCATGGCGCCCAGCAACACCTCATCGAGCTGTGTCCGGGAGGCCATGCCGGTGCGCGCCGCGTCGGCGTCGGCCAGATCCGCCTGCGCCCGCGCAACGCCCAGCTGTACTGCGTCACGCTGCGAACTCGCGCTCCAGGCGCAGGCACCGAGGCCGATCAGCACCAGTACCGCGCAGGCCGCCAGATTGGCCGCAGAGGTTGATTGCACGAGTGTCCAAATCACGGCCGGTACGACTGGAATGAAAGCGAACCAGCGAAAACGCGGATGACCGGGAGGGGTGATGCGGATAGATTGGCGCGGGGTCATGGGTTCGATCCTTGAACTTTGTTGCGGATATAAACGACATAGGAGTTATCTGCCCTGTGCGTAACAACTTTAGATATCCAATGTGCCTTCCGTCTGGTTTCTGCCAGATTTCAACCAGGTCCCAAAGCATGTTTTTTTGAACGAGCATCCATTAGCCTCTGGACTGGGATCGTGGGAGGTCGAGGCGGCGAGACTAGGGATGTCGAGGAGACCAGGTCTATAAACATCAATCGATGAACAGTCGCGTTAACTTTTAGAGCATTGAGCCAGTAATCTCAGGCTCGTCAGTAGTTTGCAACGCAGACCCACCCAATAAATTGTGGAGGTGACAGGATGGATAGGAAGCAGACTGTAGAGGTCAGTCAGGACATTGATGCGTCAGTTTGGCGAACGGCCAATTGGCTGAACAAGCCGAGCTTTTGCCAAGCCTTTACTGACGGCACCTTGGAGGTGGTTACCGGTTCACAAACCGACTTCTGGCGTGAAACGCACTACGGATTCATACGCGACAGCGGACATTTCTTAGGGTTTGCAACATCAGGAGGCTTTACGGCTCAGGTCAGAGTTAACGCCGATTTTCGCGAGCTCTATGATCAGGCGGGCATTATGGTCAGGCTCAATGAGGAGACTTGGCTCAAGGCAGGGATAGAATATAACGATGGAATGCCAATGATCAGTAGCGTCCTGACCAAAGGCCGGTCGGACTGGGCGCCTAGCTGCTTCACCGGTAACCCAAATGATTTTTGGCTTCGCTTAACCATTTCCGATGGAGCGCTACGCTTGCAGTATTCAACGGATGGCGTGACTTGGCCATTGCTCAGGCTTGCACCATTTCCAGAAGCGCAAAGCTATACAGTTGGCCCCATGTGCTGCACACCGGAACGGCAAGGGTTGCGGGTAAAGTTTTCTGAATGGTCTTTGAGTCAGCCTATCGGGAAAGACCTGCATGATTTGAGCTAGCCAATATGCCGAGCATACAAGTCAAGCAAGGAAGTCCCGCAACGGAAACCCCGCACGATTAGCGCTCATCGGCCAGAAGTGCCCAGCGCTCGTGATCGCACCAGACCCCGGCGATCTGAAGGTATTTCGGAGAAAACCCCTCTTTCTGAAATCCGAGACGTTTGACCAGAGCTATTGATCGCACATTTTCAGGTTGAATATTGGCTTCGATACGGTGAAGCCCTAACTCCTCAAAGGCATACATCGTTGTCAACTCGACCGCCTGGGACATTCTTCCAGTCCCAGCAAACGAGACCATGCCCCAGTAGCTGAGATAGGCGTTTTGAAATCCTTTATAGAAGATCTGGCTTAGATGGGTGACTCCGACAATGTGGCCAGATTCTCTATCGCGGGCCACTAGCCCAACGCTTGCGCCTATGATTTGAGCCGAATACCACTCCTCGAACCCCGCAGCGGTTGTGAACGGCTGTACCCAGCAGCCATGATATTCCCGGCTTTCCCGATTTGCGTGTAGAAGCTCGTCAACATCTTTGCGCGTTACCCGGGCAAGCTTAACGTCTGACATTTCCATACTATCTTTTTTCCAGAGATTTCATTGCGGTGGAAACCGTCAATACGGGGCCACCGCAACCAAAAGACGTTATACGCCTGCTGGTCTGAATCAGCGGCGCAAGAGACGGTCTAGAACCAAGAGCGCAACTGCACCAATTGCAAGTGCGGCAACCGGTTTCTCTTTAACAAACGTAGATACGCTGTCCAGTGCATCTCCATAAGTTTGGGTCAGTTGACCGGCAGCTTGGCGTCCAGCGCCTTCAGCTTCAAGCTTCGAATCACCAAACAGTTTCCCGACGACACTCTGTGCCTTCCCAGCAACTTTTTCTGCAACACCTTCTACTTGTTCACGCTTCATAAATCACCAAATCTTTGCGAGTAAGTGGGTATATCCAGGTCAACCTGAACGAGAGGTCATCTGCACTGCTTTAGGGGGATGAGCACCTTGATAAGTTCAACGTTGATGAGCATCGAAAGAGGCATCGCCTCAATCGAACCCCTCCCGGCAAGATGGGTCTGCTCTTGTATCACTCTTGGGAATAGATCCAATGTCCACGCAACACAGCCTTGTAGTACTCGCTCGCGGCGGATACGCCGCTCGGGGCGTGCTTTATTTGATCATCGGTATCTTCGCGCTGCTGGCAGCACACGATTCGACAAAACCGAAGGACAGCCATAAGAGCCTGGAAGCCTTGCTAGGCCAGCCGTTCGGCTATTTTTTGGTTGGGCTTGTGGTGGCAGGTCTGCTCGCTTTTGCAGGTTGGCGTGTCCTGCAAGCGACGCGTGATGTCGATCATCACGGCACAGAACTCAAGGGTTTGGTTATTCGAGCGGGCCTGTTTTCCGGAGGTGTCGTCAACGGTGCTTTAGCGTTTTTTGCACTCGGCCTCCTCATGAGCGGCATTCGAAGCTCGGGCAATTCCGGAGGGCAAACCAAAGATTGGCTGGCGCATCTGTTGTCTTGGGAGTACTCGAACGTGTTGGTGTACCTGATCGCCCTCCTTCCACTTGGCGTTGGAGTGGCTCACATCATTAAGGGATGGAAGGCGTCGTTCGAGAAATACTTTAATGCCGATGAAGATGTCATGCGCTACGTCCGGCCAGTGTCTCGGTTCGGTCTCATGGCACGTGGCGTCGTGTTTATAGAAATTGCGCTACTACTGGCAGTCAGCGGTTCTACCTATCAAGCCATGGACCCACCTGGTATGAAGGAAGCGCTCGACGCGCTCCAGAACCTTCCGGGTGGATGGTTGATTTTGATGGTGATGGCCTTGGGGCTGATTGCTTTCTCGGTTTACAGTTTTTCTGAAGCGTTTTGGCGCAGGATAAATATGGATGTGCCAGGAGTACCGAAAGCGTAGGTTATGCAAATCCTGAATGGCCCCAACGCTCGAATGGCGTTAGCATCCTGCCCATTGGGTTTAACGATCAGGGTCGTACTGTGGAAAAGCTAAATCGCCTTCAAAGCGGAATCGAAGGGTTGGATGTCCTCCTCAAGGGCGGACTGGTCGCTGGGGCCTCCTATATCATTCAGGGTCGCCCTGGGTCCGGCAAAACCATTCTGGCCAACCAGCTTGGGTTCCACCATGCGCGCAACGGCGGGCGTGTCTTGGTTGCCACGCTGTTGGCCGAGTCCCATGACCGGCTGTTCCAGTTCCTGTCGACCTTGAGCTTCTTTGACGCAGCCCGGGTGGGCGCGGAAATTCAGTTCGTCAGCGCGTTTGACACACTGGAAAACGAAGGTCTTGATGAAGTGGTCAAGCTGCTACGGCGCGAAATCAGCCGGCAGAAGGCCACGGTCTTGGTCGTAGACGGTTTACTCAACGCCCGCTCCAAAGCCGACTCCCCGATCGATACCAAGAAATTCATTTCTGAACTGCAAGGTCACGCCGCCTTTGCCGGTTGCACCGTCCTGTTCCTGACCAGCTCGCGATTGGATGACGGTAGCCCCGAGCACACGATGGTCGACGGTGTAATCGAAATGGGTGAGGAGTTGTTCGGTACGCGTTCGGTCCGGCGTATTCAATTGCGCAAGACCCGAGGCAGCGGCGCCCTGACCGGCCTGCATGAGTGTGAAATCACTGACGACGGCCTGATGGTCTATCCGCGCCTGGAAAGCCTCTATAGCTACCCGTCTTCACACGACAACGCCGACCTCACGCGTATCCCCAGTGGCATCGGGTCGTTGGATGACATCCTGAATGGCGGCCTGCACCGCTCCAGCGTCACGCTGGTGATGGGGCCATCAGGGATCGGCAAGACCACCTTGGGCCTCAAGTTTCTGGCTGAATCAACGGTAGAGTCGCCGGGCCTGCACTTTGGTTTCTATGAAAGCCCGCAGCGCTTGCGCCTGAAAGGCGAATCGTTGGGCATCGATATAAAGCAGCTGGAAGACAGTGGCGCGCTGACGATCGCCTGGCAACCGACTACCGAAGGTTTGCTCGACGGGCTGGGTGCACGCTTGTTGCGCGTGGTCGAGGAGAAAGGCATCAAGCGTCTGTTCATCGACAGCTTGAGCGGGATGACCCGCGTGTCGAATAACCCCGCGCGCATCACCGACTTCTACAGCGCTCTGATGAACGAGCTGCGTGCCAGGGGCGTCACGGTATTTGCATCCATCGAGATCCACGACCTTGTCGGCTCCGAGGTCAGCGCGCCCGCCTCTGAACTGTCCAGCATCGCCGACAACCTGATGCTGATGCGCTTCCAGGAAATTCAACTTGAACTAAAGAGGACGCTTTCCATTCTTAAAGTGAGAGACAGCTTCTATGACACCTCATTGCTGGAGGTGGTCGTCCGTGACCAAACCGTTGAACTGAGAAAGGTTTCCCGACATGCATCCTCAGTTCCCGCACACTCTGCGCTACCAGGCTCAGCATCATAAGTACTTGGTTAGGTTGAATTGACATGTCCACCATCCTTGTCGTCGACGACGAATACTTGATCGCCGATATTCTCGGCTATGCGCTGGAGGATGAAGGATTCATGGTCGTGAAGGCCGGTAATGGTCGCAAAGGCCTTGAAGTGCTGGAGCGGGAACGGCCAGCGTTGATCATTACCGACTTCATGATGCCCGTTATGGACGGACTCGAGTTCGCAACGGCCGTACGTGCGCTGCCGTCGCTCAATCACTTGCCTATTATTCTGGTGAGTGGTGCGCAAGCCCATGTCGGCATGGAAAGATCAGACTTGTTTGATGCTGTGCTGGATAAGCCCTTCAAGATTGATTTGATCATCGCCGAAGTACGGCGCCTGTTGACCCCAGCTTGAATGCCGAACCTTTGGCAGGTGTCGGCGATGCGGCGACAGCGCCCTCCTCCTGCCTGCGCGCTTATCAGGCTGGATGGGCGCTCTAGTTGATCAAAACTGCGTAATCACAGTGACACCGGCAACTTCGAACCTGTCCATATTCATTAACGCGTCTATGGACTGTTCCAAGCTGATGGTGCGCCCTATCAGTCGCTGCGGAGACAGTTTTCCGGACTTGATCATCGCAAACATCGCATCGTACCGGTGAGCCTGCATACCGTGGCTGCCCAGGATCTCAAGTTCCTTGGCGATCACAGTGCTCATGGGCACGATGGGCGTGTTATTACCGCCCAGCATCAAGCCAACCTGGACGTGCTTGCCGCGTTTGCGCAGGTTGCTAATGGAGTTGAAGCACGTCGTCGGGTGTCCCAGGGCATCCAGGGACACATGCACCCCGCCGCCGCTGATTTCCATCACGGCGCCCACTACATCATCGACTTGACTGGCATTCACAGTCACCGCCGCACCCAGCGACTGAGCCAGATCAAGCTTGTCCTGGGCAATGTCGATCGCGATCACATTGGCGCCCAATGCATTGGCGATCATCACGGCGGATAAACCCACGCCACCACAGCCGTGCACCGCCACCCATTGGCCTGCGGTGGTTTTGCCTTGATCCACGACCGCTCGGAACGACGTGACAAAACGGCAACCCAGACTGGCGGCGGTGGCATATTCCATAGCGTCAGGCAGGGCAACCAGATTGAGGTCTGCCTGATGAATCGATACGTATTCGGCGAACGACCCCCAGTGCGTGAAGCCGGGTTGAAATTGGCTGTCACAGACTTGCTGGTGACCCGCATTGCACTGTGGGCAGGCGCCGCAGCCACCCACGAACGGAACGGTGACGCGATCGCCGATTTTCCACCTCACAACGTCCTTGCCCACCGCCTCGACAATGCCCGCCAATTCATGCCCGGGCACATGCGGCAGCTCGATGTCCGCATCGTGCCCGACCCACCCATGCCAATCGCTCCGGCACACGCCGGTGGCCATTACTTTTACGACGACGCCATGTGCTTCCGGTGCCGGGTCGGCAACCACCTGCAGCGTGGGCGGTGCTGAAAATGCTTCGTAGACCACGGCCTTCATAGAACCCCCTTAATTTGAAGTGTTCATTCATTATGCGTTGATCTTATGAATTTACCTTTCTTATAAAGGCGCCATTACAGTAAGTTCTGCAAGAAACTGATTTGGCCTGCGGGTCTGCTGAAAGGATCTTTCACTGTGGAAAAACTCGATAAAGTCGACCTTGAAATTGCCGACCGTCTACAACGGGATGGAAAGCTGTCCAATGCGAAATTGGCCGAGCAATTGGCGATGAGCGAGGCCTCCTGCTGGAGGCGGCAAAAACGGCTTGAAGAGTCTGGGGTCATCGAGGGTTTTCAGGCGGTACTCAATCGTCGCAAACTCGGTATCGGCGTCATGGCGTTCGTACAGATCGCGTGTACCCAGCATGGCGAAGATGTAACCGCGCAGTTCGAAGCGATCATTCTGGACAGCCCGAATGTGCTCGCCTGTTACAACACCACAGGAGAAGCCGACTTCCTGTTGCAGGTCGTCGCTAAAGACCTTGATGACTACAGCCGATTCGTCGAGAAAGTGCTGCGCAAGCTACCAGGCGTGTTCAACATCCGCTCAAATATCTCGCTGCGCGAGATGAAGGTGATCAACCGTTTGCCGCTGCTTTGAAGAGGCCGTATGCGTTAAACGCATACGCCTGCCTTAAACGTCATAATCCCCTGTTTCCTGGCGTGTTAATCTCGCACCACCACGAATAGACATTGATCGTCACTCGACGATGACCAGAACCAGGAAAGAACATGCCGAAACTCTCTCACTCAGCCTTGCGCCGCAAATTCCGTGAATTGCTAGCCACCCCAACGTGCGTTGAAACCGCCTCCGTATTCGACCCAATGTCGGCGCGTATCGCCGCCGACCTGGGTTTCGAAGTCGGCATCCTTGGTGGCTCAGTCGCTTCGTTGCAGGTACTGGCCGCACCCGATTTCGCGCTGATCACCCTGAGTGAGTTTGTTGAACAGGCCACCCGCATCGGTCGCGTCGCCCAGTTGCCGTACATTGCCGACGCTGACCACGGCTACGGTAACGCGCTGAACGTAATGCGTACTGTCGAAGAACTTGAGCGCGCCGGTGTGGCCGCGTTGACGATTGAAGACACATTGCTGCCGGCGCAATTTGGGCGTAAGTCCACCGACCTGATCTCCATTGAAGAAGGCATCGGCAAGGTGCGGGCTGCACTGGAGGCGCGGGTTGATCCAGAGTTGTCGATCATTGCGCGGACCAACGCAGGTGTGTTGCCGACCGAAGCGGTCATCGAGCGGACCCTGGCTTATCAGAAAGCCGGTGCCGATGGGATTTGCATGGTGGGTGTGGCTGATTTCGAGCACCTGGAGAAGATCGCGGAGAACCTGACGGTGCCGCTGATGCTGGTGACGTATGGCAATCCTAAGTTGAATGACGCCCAGCGGCTGGCCAGCCTCGGTGTGCGCGTAGTCGTTGCCGGCCACGGCGCTTACTTTGCCGCGATCAAGGCTACCTACGACAGCTTGCGTGCCCAGCGCCAGTTGACCCATAGCACCGACAACCTCAGCGCCACCGAGCTGACGCACACGTACACGTTGCCGGAAAGCTACGTGGCGTGGGCTGAAGAGTTCATGGACGTAAAAGAGTAAGACTCAAGCCCGAACGAGGGGACATCGGTCCCTTTTCGTTCAGGTTAAGAACCGATTACCCGCCTGCGGTAACCCCAGGTTCTCCTGTTTAATTGCCCTCCTCCTACCGCCCTTGTTGCATCTGGTCAGCATTGCTTCGCGCTGTCCCCACAAAAGACAAGTCGACATAACTACTCAGGCGCTGGGCCTTTGCGCGCCGTATCCAGCGGCTTTTTCCGTATCAATCTCAACCTTTTCCGACATCGAACGCTGTTCGCTTTCGAGTAAGGTCACGCCGGCTGGAAAGCTGACCGATAAGGCGCTAGCGCCGGAACGGCTGGGGCAACGATCTCGACGCGTTCCGCAGGGCGTTTCGGACATCCATGGCCAGTGGTCGCAAAACAGGCGGCTTCCTGGAATAGCCGTCAATTATCTATAAAAAAGGAGAGTTTCATGCCCCCGGAACACCGCGAAAGCGATCCCGGCACCGGCCACGGCCACGGCCATAGCGATCATTTACCGCGATCAACGCTGATTATTCCTCAGATAGACCTTCCTTTCTCCTGTCCGCCACCCCGCACCGACAGCGCTCATTTGCGCGCGCATGCTCTCGCCTGGGCCCAGCGCTACGGTTTGATCGGCCGCCGCGGTGCACATCGTCTGAGCACCACTCCACTGCTCGAACTGGGGATAGCGCTGTGCGGGGAAGCGCCCACGCATCGGGCCGAGATCCTGGTGTGCTGGTATCTGTGGGCACTCATTCTCGATGACCGCATCGACGACGGGCCATGGGCGGAAAACGGTACGTTGGCGTGTTTCGTCAGTGCGGTGCGGGCCGTCACCGAGCAGAACAGTGCTGACCTGTCGGGTGACAAGAACCGATTTGACGACCCCATGCTCGTTGCCCTGGTCGATGATCTGTGGCCACAGACCCGGTACTTGGGTGACGAGCGTTGGCGACAAAGGCTCGTGCGGCATTTGATCCGGCATCTGCATGCGCAGGCGACGCTGGTACGAATGCGCGAAACCGACACGACGCTCACATTGGCCGAGTATCTGCCGCTGCGTCGGGACTCGTTTGGCGCGCTGTTCTTCTTTGATCTGATCGATGGGGCCGAAACGCTCGACCCCTACCAGCCTTCAGCCGACATCGAAGGGTGGAACAGGTTACGCGAACACAGTGCCGACATTATTGCCTGGACGAACGATATCCATTCGATTGCCAAAGATGTGGTGTGTGGTGAGCGCTTCAATCTAGTCTCGATACTGGCGGGCAGCGCTGGCCTCGATTGGCCAGCCGCAATCGAATCCGCCCATCAGATGGTAAATACGGCGGTCGCGCAGTTCACCACTGTCGCCACTCGGCAGGCAGATCAACCGCCGTTCGCCGCGAACCACCCGGATCGGCTGCGACACATTGTGCGGGCGGCGGGCGATTGGCACCGTAGCGTTTCCCGGTATCACCTGCATGCCAACGATTCCGCGGCGCAGGCCGGCCGGCAAGTGGACCTGAATCTCACCCCGCCGACCCTCAAGTCCCGACAGTTCGAAATCGACCCCTACCCCTTGTATGAGCGTTTGCGTACCACACTACCGATTGTCTACGACGAGCCCACCGATGTGTGGCTGGTCAGTCGCCATGTGGATGTCAAAGCCGCACTCACCCATCCAGCGGTGAGCAGTAATAACTACGCTTGGCAGATCGGACCGCTGCTGGGACACACGCTAGTCGCCATGGACGGCTGCGAACACACTCAGCACCGGGCGTTGCTCACCCCAGCATTTCGCAGCAAAACACTCGCCGTGCTCGAAACCTCCATCATCTCGGTCACCACCGATCTGCTCGAACGCATGCGCGGCCGCTCCCAGGTGGAACTTATTGAAGATTTCACCACCGCACTGCCGGTGCGGGTGATGGCCAAGGTGCTGGGTCTTCCGGCTGAAACCTGCGAGGAGGTGACGCAGCTAAAGAACTGGTGTGCCATCGGCTTCGCTTATATGGGTAACTATCGACAGGATCCTTCACTGTTGACCGGTGGGTTATCCAACCGAGACAGTTTCTACGACTTCATCCAGCCACACATCGACGCCCGCCGTGCGGAGCCGAAAGACGATTTGATCTCGCAACTCCTGGCAGCCTGCATTGACGGTCAGCCGTTGTCCGAGACGTTCGTGAGGGCCTACTGTGCGATCCTCATGACAGCGGGCAGCGAGACCAGTCACGGCGCGCTGGCCAATCTCATCGTCAACCTGTTGAGCGAGCCAGGCCTCAAGGATGCGGTGATGGCCAATCCAGAGTTGATGGACGATGCGCTCGCCGAAACCCTGCGACGTAACCCTCCGCTGCAGCTCATATTGCGAGAGGCCCGTGAAGCGTTGGAACTGCCGTCCGGAACGATTCCTGCTGGCGCGACCCTGGCTTGCCTGATCGGTTCGGCCAACCGTGATCCGGACCAATTCACCGACCCGGACACCTTCAATATGGCTCGCGGCAATCAGTCGACCAGTCACTTCGCTTTTGGCGCGGGGCGTCACTTCTGCCTGGGATCGCTGCTGGCACGGATGGAAATCACGATCGGCGCTCGCCTGCTGCTGCAGACCTATCCAAACGTACGCTGGTCGCCGGGCTTTCAGCCCATCGAGCGTGGGTTCCTCAACCGCGGGCCCGATCGACTGGAGGTCTCACTATGACCGCTATCGACGCCGCCGAGGCGCCCGACTACACCAGCAGCTATCTCGGTGATCGGCACGACGGCCAATTGGAACGGCTGCGCACCCTGGAATATGTCTTTGACCCGTTGAGCTACACGGTTTTTGATCAGCTTGAGCTGCCGGCCAAGCCCGCTATCCTCGATCTGGGCGCTGGCGCTGGATCGTTCGCGGGTTGGCTGACCCAGCAATATCCTGATGCGACGGTCACGGCCACCGACATCGATACCCGATTCCTGACTGGTTTACCCGGCATTCGGGTGCTCTCCCATAATGCGGCAACCGAGGATTTCCCTGCTGCCTCCTTTGATGTCGTGCACGCACGGGCGCTGCTGTGTCACCTCAATGAGCGCGAAGATGTATTGACGCGAGCGATCACTTGGCTGCGCCCTGGTGGCTGGTTGGTAATCGAAGACATGAGCCTGCAACCGAGCTTGAACACTGCGCACCCGCTGTTCCGCAAAGTGGCCCAGGCCGGCATCGCGCTGCTGGAGCAGTCCATCGGTTCCGACATGCTTTGGGCCGATACCCTCCCCGACCAATTACGTGCCCTTGGACTCGCGAAAGTTACGCACCGCACCGTCGAAGGCCGAATCGGCGACAGCAGCCCAGCCGATACCTTCTGGGCGTCAACCACTGCACAGGCAGGGCCAGCGCTGCTGAAACTCGGGCTACTCACCCAGGAAGACCTGAATGCCATGGCCAACCTGCGTGCGGATCCAGCGTTTACCGACGCAGCGATGACATTAGTCAGCGCCTGGGGACAAGTCCCCACTCTTGAGTAAAAGGCATAGCACTGAAGGACATACAAAATGACCCATAATGTGGTGTTAGTTGACGCACAGGACGTAGAAATCGGTGTTTGTGACAAACGCGTCGCCCACTTGGGGGCGGGACAGCGCCATCGCGCATTTTCGGTACATTTGATCGACAGCGCGGGGCGTCATCTGCTCCAACGGCGTGCCGCAGGCAAAATGCTGTGGCCAGGCTTCTGGTCGAATGCCTGCTGCAGCCATCCAGCCCCTGGCGAGAGCATTACGGATGCCGCGTCTCGTCGCCTGCGCGAGGAACTGGGCATTTCTGCCTCCTGCCGCGTTCTCTATAGTTTTGAATACCATGCGCACTTTGGTGAAATCGGTGCGGAACACGAATTGTGCCATGTGCTGGTTGCCCAATCTGACGCTAAGGTGTTGCCGGCTACCGAAGAAGTCAGCGAGATCAAGTGGCAGACCCGCGCTGAAATATCAGCCCAACTTTCATCGGCACAGGCCCCATTCACGCCGTGGTTCCGGATGGAATGGCAGCGCCTTATATCGGAGCACCCTTCGTTTGATACGCCCGCCTTGCAGGCGTGAAAAATCCGCCGCAGATTCTGCGGCGGCAACCTCTACCGCCCCCTCGACACCGGCAGCGCCAAGGCTGGCGCGATCAATAAGGGGTGCCCTGACCAAAGCCCCCCTCACCACAACCCCCCCTTCTCCACATCAGCCCATCCAACCCACGGCGGTCTTGGGAATCACTTCCGACTCGTCCAGCTTCGACGCAAACATGCTCACGGCCTGCACCGCATCACTGGTGCTGGTGCGAATCTGCAGGATGACCGAGCCCGCCTGATCCGCCAGGTTGACACCGCGTTGGGCGCCTTCCTGGGTGGCGTTCATGCTGGTGACGGCGTCACGGGTTTCCGAGAGGATCATGCCGATCATCTCAGCGATTTCCGCCGTGGAACGGCTGGTGCGCCCGGCCAGTTGCCGCACTTCATCGGCCACTACCGCAAAGCCGCGCCCTTGATCGCCCGCACGTGCCGCTTCGATGGCCGCGTTGAGCGCCAACAGGTTGGTCTGGTCGGCGATACCGCGAATGGTATTGACGATGGCGGTGATCTGCTCCGAACGATCGCCCAGTTGCCCGACCAGTCGCGCAGAAGCGCCAATGTTGTCGGCGATGCGGCGCATCTCGCTGGCGGTCTCCTGGATCACCTGGGTGCCATGCTCGGCAAAACGCTCGGTTTCGGACGAAATATGGTAGGCCCGTGAAGCACCACGGGAGTCTTCCTCGAACTTCTCCACACGCTCGGTGATATCGCTGGCGAACTTGACGATCTTGACCAACTTGCCGTCGCCGTCGTAGACCGGGTTGTAACTGGCTTCCAGCCATACCACCCGGCCATGTTTGCCCAGGCGCTTGAATTGCCCGGTGAAAAATTCGCCGTTGTTCAGGCGACGCCAGAAGTCGGCATATTCACTGCTGTTGACCAGGGTCGGTTCGCAAAACAGGCGGTGGTGTTTGCCTTTGAGTTCCGCCAGCGAATAACCCATCACGTTCAAGAAGTTGGCGTTCGCGTCCAATACGTTGCCGCCGAGGTCAAACTCGATCACGGCCATTGCCCGGTCCAGCGCGACCAGTTTGCTGGAAGTGGCCGCTTCCTGCTCCACTTTGGCGGTGACGTCCAAGGCGTACTTGACCACTTTCAGCACCTGGCCGCGTTCATCCAGGACCGGGTTGTAGCTCGCTTCCAGCCAGACCGTCTTGCCATTGGCATCGACGCGCTTGAAGGTGCCTGATACAAACTTGCCGGCTTTCAAATCACTCCAGAATTGGCTGTACGCTGCACTGCTGGTCAGCGCCGGCAAGCAAAAGTCGCGGTGGGATTTGCCGCTCAATTGACCCGCGCTGTAGCCCAGGGTCTTGAGAAAGTTATCGTTGGCCCGCAGCACCTTGCCATTGAGGTCGAATTCGACCACGGCCATGGAGCGTTCCAGTGCGACGATCAGTCCTTTGTACTCAGTGGATTCGGCCGTCCTGGCCGCCAGTTCGGTTTTGAGTGTTTTGTTGAACATGACGTACCCTCAGCCGCGCGGAAAAACTAATCTCTTGATTGGCTATCGGCTGGGAAATACGCGACTTGACGCGGCAAAAATGTTTATTTTCTGGCGCCAGATAATTGCTGCAGCCCCCGTCATTCAAGGCTTTGCGTCGAGCAGTGCCAACCGCTCGCGCATGCCGGCGCTGGCTGCAGGGCCAGCCTGCAACACGCACTGGTCCAACGGCACCACACGCCCTTCGGCATTTGCAAACATCGGCTGCACCGGCCTGCCCGTTTCGCGCTCCACCAACTCGACACTGGCGCCCTCCTCGGCGTAATGCCGATTGCCCCAGGCCACCAGTGACATCAGCACCATACGGAAATCCTCACCCTTGGCCGTCGGCACATATTCATGGCGCGGCGGGCGTTCGCTGTAGGCCCGGCGTTCGAGCATGCCCGCCGCCACCAACGCGTTGAGACGGCGTGTGAGCATATTGGGCGCGATGCCCAGGCTGCGCGAGAACTCATCGAACCGGCGCAGGCCCTGCAATGCGTCACGCATGATCAGGATGCTCCACCACTCCCCTACCCGTTCAAGGCTGCGGGCGATGGGGCATTCGTCGCGGGTGAGGGACTTGCGTTGCATGGCGGTAACCTGTGGATGAGTACAAATGTGCGTGACGCCATGTTACTTTCATGATGATAGTGACGTCCATAGGGTCTGTTCCCTCAACGCAACTGGAGTCGATTGATCATGAATAAACGCATCGTTGTGACAGGCATGGGCGCACTGACGCCGCTGGGCGCTGACGTGGAATCCACTTGGCAACGCCTGTTGGCCGGGCAGTCGGGCATTCGTCGCCTGCCGGAGGCGTTGATTGGAGACTTGGCCGTCAGCATTGGCGGCCAGGTGCAAAGCGTGCAGCAGGACCCGGAAGCCGGGTTTGATCCTGATCGGCTGCTGGCGGCCAAGGAGCAACGCAAGATGGACCGCTTTATTTTGTTCGCACTGGCAGCGGCGGATGAAGCACTGAAGCAAGCCGGCTGGGCACCGAAAACACCTGAAGAGCAAGAGCGCACTGCCACCATCATTGCCTCAGGCGTGGGCGGCTTCCCGGCGATTGCCGATGCTGTGCGCACCACCGACAGCAAAGGCCCGCGGCGGTTGTCGCCGTTCACTATTCCCTCCTTTCTGAGCAACATGGCGGCCGGGCATGTGTCGATCAACTGCGGGTTGAAAGGCCCACTGGGTGCCCCGGTGACCGCTTGTGCGGCGGGTGTGCAGGCCATTGGGGATGCAGCGCGGATGATTCGCGCCGGTGAAGTCGACGTGGCGGTGTGCGGCGGTGCCGAAGCAGCGATCCATCGGGTCAGCCTGGCGGGTTTTGCGGCAGCGCGGGCGTTGTCCAGCGACTTCAATGACACACCTGAACGGGCCTCGCGGCCATTCGACCAGGCGCGTGACGGTTTCGTCATGGGCGAAGGCGCCGGCATCCTCGTCATCGAGGCGCTGGAACATGCCCTGGCGCGGGGTGCACAGCCGATTGCGGAGTTGGTCGGCTACGGCACCAGCGCCGACGCCTATCACATGACGGCCGGCCCTGAAGACGGCGATGGCGCACGGCGGGCGATGGTGCAGGCACTGCGCCAGGCCGGAATCCAGGCGGCTGAGGTGCAGTACTTGAATGCCCACGCCACGTCGACGCCAGTGGGTGACAAAGGTGAATTGGCCGCGATTAAAACGGTGTTCGGCGCCAACGGCAGCCTCGCAATAAGCTCGACCAAATCCGCTACCGGCCACCTGCTGGGGGCTGCGGGTGGCATCGAAGCCATTTTCACCGTACTGGCCCTGCGCGATCAGATCGCCCCGGTCACCCTCAACCTGCAAAACCCCGACGCCCTCGCCGATGGCCTGGACCTGCTGCGCGGTGAAGCCCGGCCAATGGCGATTGAATACGCACTGTCCAACGGCTTCGGTTTTGGCGGCGTCAATGCCAGTGTGCTGTTCCGCCGCTGGGCGTAGTTTGCCCCTGCTGTCGTTTTCGAGGACCATGGGCGCCTTTCTGAACCTGCCAACGCGAGGCGCCCATGGCCAACCACGACCTGCACTACACCCCTGACCCAGATGCCGACTCGATTTCATCGGATGTGATCGGCTTCAACGGCATCCTGGTGTCCACCCAGATCCCGACCCGCGCCGATGGCAGCCTGGAACTGGGCGACATCACCCTGCAAAGCGAATGCACCCTGCAAGCCTTGAAAGTCGCGCTGCAAAAGGCCGGCAGTTCCATGGATCGGGTGATGCACTTGACCATCTACCTCACCGACATGGCCGATCGCGCCGCCTTTAATGAGGTCTACAAACGCTTCTTCGCCAAGCCCTGGCCCGTGCGCGCGGCGGTGGGTGTGGCTGCGTTGGCGGTAGAAGGCATGCGCGTTGAAGTCACCGCAATGGCCGCCAAGGCCTAAGCCGAACTCGGTCAAAAATGTGGGAGCGGGCTTGCTCGCTCCCACATTCGATTGGGTTTGCACCCTCTAAACATGGGACGCATAGGCCGCCAGCCCTGCGGTAGGTGCCCGCCCAGCGTTTCACAGCTACAATGCGCGCCTCAACCGTGACAAGCCTGACTAAAAAAACTATGTCCTTGCCCAAGCATCACCTCGAATTGCTCAGCCCTGCCCGTGATGTCGCCATTGCGCGCGAGGCCATCCTGCATGGCGCCGACGCCATCTACATCGGCGGCCCGAGCTTCGGCGCGCGCCATAACGCCTGTAACGAAGTGAGTGAGATCGCTTCCCTGGTGGAGTTCGCACGCCGCTACCACGCGCGCGTGTTCACCACCATCAACACCATCCTGCATGACAACGAACTGGAACACGCGCGCAAGCTGATCCATCAGCTCTACGACGCCGGCGTCGATGCGTTGATCGTGCAAGACCTGGGCGTGATGGAACTGGATATTCCGCCCATCGAGCTGCACGCCAGCACCCAGACCGACATTCGTACCCTCGGCCGCGCCAAGTTCCTCGACCAGGCCGGTTTCTCGCAGCTGGTATTGGCCCGTGAGCTGAACCTGCAGGAAATCCGCGCCATCGCTGATGAAACCGATGCGGCCATTGAGTTTTTTATCCACGGCGCCTTGTGCGTAGCGTTCTCCGGGCAGTGCAACATCTCCCACGCGCAAAATGGCCGCAGCGCCAACCGTGGCGACTGCTCCCAGGCCTGCCGCCTGCCGTACACCTTGAAGGATGACCAGGGCCGCGTCGTGGCGTTTGAAAAGCACCTGCTGTCGATGAAAGACAACAACCAGAGCGCCAACCTGCGCGCCCTGGTCGAGGCCGGCGTGCGCTCGTTCAAGATCGAAGGCCGCTACAAAGACATGGGCTATGTGAAGAACATCACCGCCTATTACCGCCAGCGCCTCGACGAGATTCTTGAAGACCGCCCGGACCTGGCTCGCGCGTCCAGCGGCCGTACGGCGCATTTCTTCCTGCCCGACCCGGAAAAAACCTTCCACCGTGGCAGCACCGACTATTTCGTCAGCGACCGCAAGATCGACATCGGCGCCTTCGACACCCCGACGTTTACCGGCTTGCCGGTGGGTGTGGTGGAAAAAGCCGGCAAGCGCGACTTGCAGGTTGTCACCCATGAGCCGTTGTCCAACGGCGACGGCCTCAATGTGCTGGTCAAGCGTGAAGTCGTGGGTTTCCGCGCCAACATCGCCGAGCCTAAAGGCGAGTTCGAGGAAGACGGCGAGAAACGCTACCGCTACCGCGTCGAGCCGAACGAAATGCCGGCCGGCCTGCATCAACTGCGCCCGAATCATCCGCTGAACCGCAACCTGGACCATAACTGGCAGCAGGCCTTGCAAAAGACCTCCGCCGAGCGCCGTATCGGGCTGGCGTGGGCCGCGCGCCTGCGTGAAGAGCAGTTGGAAGTCACCGCCACCAGCGAAGAAGGCATCAGCGCCAGCGTCACCCTGCCCGGCCCGTTCGGCGTGGCCAACAAGCCGGAACAGGCGCTGGACACTCTGCGCGACCTGCTCGGCCAGTTGGGCACCACCGAATACCACGCGACGGACATCCAGCTGGATGCACCGCAAGCGTTCTTCATCCCCAACTCACAGCTCAAGGCACTGCGCCGCGAAGTGATTGAAGCGCTGACCGCCGCACGCATCGCCGCTCACCCGCGCGGTGGCCGCAAAGCCGAGACCTCGCCGCCGCCGGTGTACCCGGAAGCACACCTGTCGTTCCTGGCCAATGTGTACAACCAGAAAGCCCGCAACTTCTACCACCGTCACGGTGTGAAACTGATCGACGCCGCCTTCGAAGCCCACGAAGAAACCGGCGAAGTGCCGGTGATGATCACCAAGCACTGCCTGCGTTTCTCGTTCAACCTGTGCCCTAAACAGGCCAAAGGTGTCACCGGCGTGAAGACCAAGGTAGCGCCGATGCAGTTGATCCATGGCGATGAAGTGCTGACCTTGAAGTTCGACTGCAAGCCGTGCGAGATGCACGTGGTGGGCAAGATAAAGGGGCACATCCTCGGTCTGCCGCAGCCGGGCAGTGCGGTGGAGCATTTCAACCCGGAAAACATCATCTTTCAGGGCACGCACTGATCCATCGCCAATATTGGAAACAGCTTGTAGTGAGCGGGCTTGTCCCGCGCTGGGCTGCGAAGCGGCCCCAATAAAAAAACCGCGTTCTTCCAGGTAGAACACGGTGTCTGATTTTAGGGCCGCTTCGCAGCCCAGCGCGGGACAAGCCCGCTCACTACAGGCCAGCGCCAGCCGCGCTGCAGGCCGGCAGCCGCCAGCAGAATCGCCACGACCCCCAGCCATTGCAGCCAGCCCAGGCGATGCCCGAAAGCCATCCAATCGACGAAGATCGCTGCAATCGGATAGATAAACGACAGTGCTCCGGTGATGGCCGTCGGCAATTTCTGGATCGCGCCATACAGCAACACATACATCAAGCCGGTGTGCACCACGCCAAGCGTTACCAGTGCGGCCCAGGCGTCTGGCGCCGTTGGCAGGCTGTTCCAGGGCACTAAAGGCGCCAGCAGCACCGCCCCGGTTGCGACTTGGATCAACGCCATCAAATGCGGCGGTACCTCTTTCAAGCGCTTGATGATCAACGCCGCAATCGCATACAAAAACGCTGCGCCCAACGCCAGCGCGATACCCACCAGGTAATCTGCGCCGCTGCTCTGTTGATCGCCATGGGCGGTAACAATCGCCAACATCCCGAGAAACGCCACGCTCAGCCACGCAAGCTTCTGCACGGTGATCTTTTCACCCAGGAACACCGCCGCCAACATCACCAACATGAACGGCTGCACGTTGTACACCGCCGTACTGATGGCAATTGACGCGTGGGAATAGGACTCAAACAGCAACAACCAATTACCGACAATCGCCACGCCACTGAGCATGGCCAGCCCGACCTTGGCCCAGCTGAGCAGGTCCAGGCGCAAGTACCCGAGCAGCGCGCACACCAGCAACAGTGTCAGCCCGCCGATCACGCAGCGCCAGAACACCACTTCGATCACCGACACGCCAGAGACCAATACAAACCAGCCAATGGTGCCCGAGATCAGCATGGCGGCGACCATTTCCCACGACCCGCGACGGATGGATGTGTCCATGATTAAGGCTCCTCAAGTGAGGCTCAATTATGGCAATCTGCTTGAGAGCGGCTCCAGTGACTAAAAAAGGTCAAACAC
This sequence comes from Pseudomonas sp. H1_A03, assembly GCF_054685145.1. Classification (NCBI taxonomy): domain Bacteria; kingdom Pseudomonadati; phylum Pseudomonadota; class Gammaproteobacteria; order Pseudomonadales; family Pseudomonadaceae; genus Pseudomonas; species Pseudomonas sp. H1_A03. Next base: position 4,344,807 of record NZ_CP162829.1, on the reverse strand, counting down.
CTGGATAGCCTTTACTTATTAGGCGGACCCCATGATTGACACCATCGACCAGCAACTGATCGCCGCTTTGATGGACGACTCACGCCTGTCGCTCAAGGCCTTGGCCGGCATTACCGGGCTGTCTTCGCCCAGTGTTGGCGAGCGTTTGCGGCGTCTTGAAGAGCGCGGCGTGTTGACCCACTACACCGTGGATATCGACCCCAAGCATTTTGGCTATCTGTTGCAGGCCATCGTGCGCATTCGCCCGTTACCCGGCAAGTTGCAGGAGGTGGAGCGCCAGATCCAAGCGATCCCCGAGTTCACGGAGTGCGACAAGGTCACGGGCGAGGATTGTTTTATTGCGCGGCTGCATGTGCGCACCATGGATCATCTGGACAGTTTGCTTGACCGGCTTAACGCCTATGCGGAAACCAACACGGCCATCGTCAAGAAAACCCCGGTGAAACGGCGTTTGCCACCGCTGGGGGATTAACACGGCAGTTCTAATGTGGGAGCTGGCTTGCCTGCGATTGCGATCTGCCAGTTGATACTTGCATTGCTGACCCACCGCTATCGCAGGCAAGCCAGCGCCCACAATTCGAACGGCTTCGTTTATTCGTGCAGCGTTTTGGCCGCTACCAGCAAGCCTCGGAACTTGCGGTACCGCGCTTCCAGCACCGGCCGCTGCGTGGCATCAGGCAAATACCTCGCCTTCACCGGCATCCCCGCCTGCAACAACGCCTCCCCCTGCCCGATCGCCAGGAACCCCAGCTTTGCCGCACCGATGCACGCACCCAACTCACTGCCGTGCAAGGTGAAGATTTCCCGCTGCAGGATATTCGCCAGCAACTGCGCCCAGTATTCGCTGCGCGCCCCGCCCCCCACCAGGGCGCAGGCACCGACATTCGCACCCGCCGATTGCACGGCGTGCAAGGCATCGAGCAACCCGAAGCCCACACCTTCCATCACCGCGTAGCCGAGCATGGCGGGCGTGCAGTCATGGCCCAGGCTCATGAATCCACCGCGCAGCAACGGATCGTTATGGGGGGTACGTTCACCGGCGAGGTACGGTAGAAACAGCGGTGTGTTCAAAGGCACAGGCTGCCCTATGGGCAACTGCAGTTGCACGTGGTCCAACAACGTTTGCTCATCCGCCATGCCGGTCAGCCGCGTCACCCAGCGCAAGCAACTGGCACCGGCCAGCATCGCGCCCATGGTGTACCAACGGTTGGGCAACGCATGGCAGAAGCTGTGCACGGCACTGGCTGGGTTGCCGGCAGCGTGGTCAGTGATGGCGACAATCGCCGCGCTGGTGCCGAGGGTGATGAAGCCATCGCCTGCGTTGATCGCACCGATACCCACGGCGGCCACCGGATTATCGCCACCGCCGCCAGCAATCACTACGTCAGTCGACAGCCCCAGCTCGGTTGCCGTCAAACCCGCACTCGCGGCGCCGCCTTCGACCAACCTGGGCATCTGTTCCGGCACAAGGCCCGTCGCGCGCAGCATCGGGGCGAACCACTCACGCTGTGCCACATCCAGCCACAACGTCCCGGCAGCGTCGGACATCTCGCTGATATGCTCGCCACTCAGGCGCAAACGCAGGTAGTCCTTGGGCGACAACACGCAGTCGATGGCCTTGAATACCTCAGGCTCATGCTGTTGCAACCACAGCAATTTCGGCGCCGTGAGCCCGGCCATGGGCAGGCTGCCCGTGACGTCGGCAAACCCCGCCCCCAACTGTTCAGCCTCAGCGATCGCGCGCGAATCGTCCCACAGGATTGCGGGATACAACACGCGGTTGTCCTCCCCCAACAACACAGCACCGTGCATTTGCCCGGACAGGCCGATACACGCCACACGCGCAAACGCCTCGTGCGCACGCAGTTGCCCCAACGCCTGCACACACGCCTGCCACCAATCTTCCGGCGCCTGCTCGGACCAGCCGCTGTGGCGCCGCGACACACTCAGACGCACGCCGGCGTGGGCCAGCACCCTACCGTCGAGGTCCATCAGGATGGCCTTGAGTTCTGAGGTGCCGAGGTCTATTCCGAGGGAAACAGGAAGGTTCATACGTGGTTTTCCAATCAACTACAGCCACATGAGTCACGCCATTGCAGGGTTGGCGCCAGGCGCACGCTCTGGGGCGGTGCCGTGGGCGAAGCCATGCGTTGCAATAACAGGCCGACAGCGCGAGCGCCGAGTGCCTTGACCGGCTGAGCGATCAAGGTCAGGCGCGGCACGAAAAAGTCCGCCCAGTCAAAATCATCAAAGCCGACCAAGGCCATCTGCCCCGGCACGGCGATGTGTGCGTCACGCAGCGCGTGCATGGCGCCGAGGGTCATCAGGTTGTTGCCGGCCATGATTGCCGTGGGCGGCGCGGCCAGGCCCAGCAACTGCGCCGTGGCCTGGCGTGCCGGCTCTGTGTTGGAGCCGCCATTGACCAACAGCTGTGGATCAAACGCCAGCCCCGCCACGTGCAACGCCGCGCGGTAACCGGCCACTCGCTCATCGGTGGTGCTGAACCCCTCGCGTCCGGCGATAAAGCCAATGCGGCGGTGACCATGGGCGATCAGATGTTCAATAAGGGCCTGGGTGGGCTCGGCGTTGTCCACCCCGACCTGGTCAAACTGCTCGCTCATCATGCGGTCCACCAGCACCGCTGGAATCTCGTTGGCGCGCAGGTACTCCAGCGCCTTGGAGCCGTTCGAGGGTGCCAGCACAATCCCGTCGACCCGCCGATGATGCAGCGCCGTGACCACCCGCAGCTCCTGCTCCGGGTCGTCGTGGGTGTCGACAAACAGCATCATGTAGCCGTGTTTGGCGCATTCGGTTTCAATCGCGTGCACCGTTTCACTGAAGTAGTGGTTGGACAGCGCCGAGATCGCCACGCCAATCGTGCTTGTACTTGACCGGGCCAGCGAGCGCGCCAGGGTGTTGGGGATGTACCCCAGCGCCTGGATTGCCTGCTGCACCGCTTGCACCGTGGCCGGGCTGACCTTGCGGGTACCGTTCAACACATGGGACACCGTCGATGTCGACACCCCCGCCCTGCTTGCGACGTCATCCATGGTGACCACGGCGCTGTTCCTCTCACTGATTCAACGTTTACTCGACCAACCGCTGTACGTACCGACGTTGTCACGGGTGATTAGTTTTGGCGTGAGCAGGGTCACCGCTTCGGCTGGGGCTTTGTCGTTGAGAATGTCATTGCCCACGTTCACCGCGGTCTGCGCCATGGCCCAAGGGTCCTGGCTGGCGGACGCCTGGATTTGCGTGTCGGTCTTCAGCGCATTCTCGATATCCGGCGCGCCGTCCACCGACGTGATAACGATGCCGCTGCGCTTGAGCTGCTTGGCCGCCAGGTCGCTGCCGATGGCTTGCGGGTCGTTGATCGCGAACAGGCCGTCGATTTTCGGGAAGCGCGTCAGGTAACCCTGCATGGCGTTCAAGCCACCTTCGCGCGAGCCCTTGGCGTCCTGGTCATCGGACAGCACCTTGATCTGCGGCGCACTGGCGAGTGCCGCCTTGCACCCTTTGACGCGGTCGGTCACGGCAGTGACTTGCGGGCCGTTCTGGATGATCACATTGCCCTTGCCGGCGAGCTTATCCACCAGGTACTGGCAGGCCAGCTTGCCGGCCTCGACGTTGTCGGTCTGCACGGTGGCGTTCACACCTTTGGCGTCGACATCCACGGCGACCACGACAATGCCGGCGTCGCGGGCTTTCTTGATGGCCGAGGCCATGGCGGACGGGTCTACCGCGTTGATCAGGATCAGGTCGACCTTGGACGAGATAAAGTTGTCGATCTGCGAAAACTGCTTGCTCAAGTCATAGTCGGCCGACACCGAGGTCACCTTGACGTTGGGATTGAGCTCCTTGGCCCGCGCCGTGGCGCCATCGGCCAGGGTCACGAAATACGGGTTACCCAACGAGCCCATGCTGATGCCGAGGGCTTTGAGTTCGCGCGCTTCGACGGCTTGGGACATCAAGGCAGCCAAGGCAATAACGGGAAAGATACGTTTGACGTTCATGCGGGTCTCTCTTGTGATTGTTGTATGAGTGAAATCAGGTCCGCGCACCGGACTGGCGATAACGATCCAGCGCCACTGCGCCAATGATCACGATGCCCTTGATGATGTATTGCCAGATATCCGAGACGCCCAGCAGCACCAGGCCGTTGGTGAGTACCGCGATGATCAGCGCGCCGATCAGCGTGCCGCCGATGGTGCCGACGCCGCCGGTAAAGCTGGTGCCGCCAAGGATCACCGCGGCAATCGCGTCCAGCTCATAGGATTGCCCCAGTTGCAGGCCGTTGGCCGCGAACAGGCGCGAAGCGCTCATCACCGCGCCCAGCCCGGCCAACGCACCGGACATGGCGTAGACGAACAGCAACACCTTCCACACCTTGATCCCCGACAATCGCGCCGCTTCCGGGTTACCGCCCACCGAGTAGATCTGCACGCCCATCACCGTGCGCCGCAGGATAAACCACGACAGCGCCACCACCGCGACGGCAATGATCACCAGCCAGGGCACACCGAGCACCGAGTCATTGCCGATAAACGCAAACGGCAGGTCGGGGTTGAACACGGTCTTGTCATCGGCCAATAGGCGCGCCAAACCGCGCATGGCGGTCAGTGCGCCGAGGGTGACGATAAACGGCGGCAGGCGCATAAAGGCGATCAATCCGCCGTTGACCAGGCCCAGCAACAGCCCGAAGCCAATACCGGCGGCAATCCCGAACATGCCGAACTGCGGCGACATCGACGCTTGCAACGCCACCACCGCCGACGCGGCCAGGATTGCGCCCACCGACAGGTCGATACCCGCCGTGAGAATCACAAAGGTCATGCCCGCCGCCAGCACCACGTTCACCGAGGCCTGCTGGGTGATGATCGACAGGTTCTGCACCGTCAGGAAGTTCTCGCTGGCCAGGGCAAAGCCCACCAGCAACAGGATCAGCACCGGCAACATGCCGACGGTGCGCATCAACTCGCGTGCGCGTTCAGCTTTACCTATTGTTGCAACGTTCAATTCAGCCATTGGCAACCACCTGATCGCCACCGGTGGCGAGGTCAATAATGCGTTCCTGGGAGATGACGTGGCCGGAAGCCCCGCCGACTTCGGCCACCAACTGGCCTTCGCGCATGATCAGCACGCGGTCGCAGGTGCCGATGATTTCCGGCAGCTCGCTGGAAATCACCACAATGCCGACACCGGCCTGCGCCAGTTGATTGATGATGCGGTAGATCTCGGACTTGGAACCGATGTCCACGCCGCGTGTAGGCTCGTCGAGGATCAGCACATGCGGCTTGACCTCTAACAGTCGCGCCAGCAGCACCTTTTGCTGATTGCCGCCGGACAGCGCGCCGACATTGACCTTGCCCGACGCCACGCGAATCGACAGTGACTGGATCGCGTCCCTCGCGCGTTGCGCCGCGTGGCCACGATCGAGCACACCACCGGCATGCGCATCCGGTACACACGCGCAGACATTGATGTTGTCGGCCACGCTCATGTCGAGGAACAGGCCCTGGGCCTTGCGGTCTTCGGTGAGGTAAACGACGCCGGCGCGAATCGCATCCGCCGGGGTGCGCAGTTGGGTGATGGTCTTGCCGACCACTTCCAGGGTGCCGGAGGTGCGTGGGTCGGCGGCAAAGATCAGCCGTGCCAGTTCGGTGCGCCCTGCCCCGACCAGGCCGGCAATACCGAGCACTTCGCCGGCATGCAGGTCGAAACTACAGTTGCGCACGCGCTTGCCATCGGCCATGTCGCGCACGCGCATCACCACGTTGCCGGGGTTATACGCAGCGTGTTCCTTCTTGTAGAACCCCGACAGGTCGCGGCCCACCATCATTTTCACGAGCACTTCGGCCGACAGCGCCTCGCGGGTCAGCTCGCCGATGTATTGGCCGTCACGCAGCACCGAAACGCGGTCCGACAGCTCGTAGATCTCGGCCATGCGGTGGCTGATATAGATGATCGCCAACCCTTGGCTGCGCAGCTGTTTGATCAGCGCGAACAAACGGTCGGTCTCGCGGGATGACAAGGGTGTGGTGGGTTCGTCCATCACCAGGATCTTGGCGTGGGCATGCAAGGCGCGGGCGATTTCCACCAGTTGGCGCTCGGCAATCGACAGGTTGCTGACCCGCGTTGACGGGGTGAACTCCGCGCCAAGGCGTTGCAGCACCTCGATGCACCCGGCCTCCATGCCTTTGCGGTCGATGGTCCAGCCACGCCGCAGTTCGCGGCCCAGGTAGATGTTCTCGGCCACGCTCAGGTTCGGGCACAGGCTCAGTTCCTGATAGATCACGGCAATGCCGAGGGCTTTGGCGGTGGCGGGGTCGAAGGTGGGTATGGGCTGGCCGGCAATGCGGATTTCACCGCCGGGGTCGGCTTGATAGGCGCCGGAAAGGATTTTCATCAAGGTCGATTTGCCGGCACCGTTCTCCCCCATCAAGGCGTGGATTTCGCCGGGGTAGACCTTCAGGCCGACATTCTTGAGCACGCGCAAACCATTGAAGGTTTTGCTGATGCCCTGCATCTCAAGCAAGGGTTCAAGGCTCATGAATGAGCTCCTGGAATTATTATTTTTGTAATCGAGTGAGCCGACTCTAATTCAGATACATTTTCTTACGCAAGCGCTTGCGTTGACCATTTGTCGATTGATGAAACGTTTCATCACCCTCAAATTCGAAAACCACTGTTTTCGGATCGAATATATCCATTCGAAGGTATTTCTCCCTTAGCCAGCCATCAAAACGCCATAATTTCTGCTATTGTCCAAGGACCTCATCTCCTCCTCGTCGCCTCCAAGCGATCTTCTGTGAGCATGCTCTGCGCCATCGCCGATTGACGATGACGGGCCTGAATACCACGGAACGCCACAGCGATGGACACACCGTTACCCGAACAGCCGCAATCGCGCGCCGAAAAAATCGTCGAGTTCAAACGCCAGAAAACCCTGCTCAAGACCGGCGCCCTGCAAGACGCCATCTTCAACAGCGCCTATTTCTCGAGCATCGCCACCGATGAAAAAGGCGTAATCCAAATCTTCAACGTCGGCGCAGAACGCATGCTCGGCTATGCCGCCGCCGATGTGGTCAACCGCATCACCCCCGCCGATATCTCCGACCCCATCGAACTGGTCACCCGCGCAGCCGCGCTCAGCCAGGAACTGGACACGCCGATCACGCCGGGCTTCGAAGCGCTGGTGTTCAAGGCCTCCCGGGGTATCGAAGACATCTACGAGCTGACCTATATCCGCAAGGATGGCAGTCGCCTGTCGGCCATGGTGTCGGTGACCGCCTTGCGCAACCGGCATGACACGATCATCGGTTACCTGCTGATCGGCACCGACAACACCGCGCGCAAGCAGGAAGAAGCCGAACGCAAAGGCTTCGAGCGCGCCCTGGAAGAGAAGAACCTGGAGCTGGAGCACGCCAGCCACATGAAGTCCGAGTTCCTCGCCACCATGTCCCACGAACTGCGCACGCCGCTGAATGCGGTGATCGGTTTTTCCGAGGCGCTCAAGGACGGGCTGGTCGGCGAAATGAGCGAGACCCAGCGCGAGTACATCGGTGACATCTTCACCAGCGGCCAGCACTTGCTGTCATTGATCAACGACATTCTCGACCTGTCCAAGGTCGAGGCCGGCATGATGGAGCTGGAACTGGAGAGCGCGGAGCTTTCCGGCTTGTTGGCCAACAGTCTGTTGATCGTGCGGGAAAAGGCCGCGCTGCAACGTATTCAACTGAAGCTGGAAAGCCCTGAAGACCTCGGCTGCCTGGAACTGGACCTGCGCAAGACCAAGCAGATCGTCTACAACCTGCTGGCCAATGCGGTGAAGTTCAGCGAGCACGGCAGCTCAGTGACGCTGACGGTGCGCCAGGTGGCCCGCGAGCAGGTCGGGCAGATTCCCGGCGAATGGCCGGTGTACCGCTTCGACTTGCCCGACAGTGCGCATCAACAGTTCCTCGAGTTGAGCGTCAGCGACACCGGGATTGGTATCGCTGAGGACGACATGGGCAAGCTGTTCAAGGCGTTCAGCCAGATCGACAGCGGCCTGGCGCGCAAATTCGAAGGCACCGGCCTGGGGCTGGCGATGGTCAAGCAACTGACGGATTTGCACGGCGGCAGTGTTGCCGTGGCCAGCCGTGAAGGCTGTGGCGCGCGGTTTGTCGCGTGGTTGCCGCTGCATCGCACGCCGGAGGCAGCATGGCCGAGATCCTGATCATTGAAGACAATGAAGCCAATATGCGCCTGGCGCGCTTGTTGTTGGTGAATGCCGGCCACACGGTGCTGTGGGCACCCGATGCCGAAACCGGCCTGACCCTGGCCCGCGCACAACAGCCGGCGTTGATCCTGATGGACATTCAACTGCCCGGCATGGACGGCCTGGCGGCCACGGCACTGCTCAAGCAAGACCCGCTGACCGCACACATCCCGGTGATCGCCCTGACGGCCATGGCGATGAAAGAAGACCGCGAAAAGACCCGGCTCGCCGGGTGTGACGCCTACATCACCAAGCCGTTGCGTTACAAAGAGCTGTACCAAGTGATCGACACCTTGCTGCAAACGCCCAACAGACCCCTCACATGAGTCCGCTCCATGGCCAGCCAACCCGCGACGTTGTTGATCGTTGATGATGAACCCCAGGTGCGCAAACTCCTGGAAACCCTGCTGCAACACGAGGGCTACCAGACCCTGAGTGCAAGCAGCGGTGAAGAAGCCTTGCAGTTGGTGGCGCAGCAGCCCCCGGACCTGATCCTGCTGGACGTGATGATGCCGGGCATGGACGGCTATGAAGTCGCCAGCCAATTAAAGGGTGATGACACCACCGCGGGTATTCCGATCATCATGTTATCCGCCCTCAGTGAGCAAAGCGCCCGTGTCAGTGGGCTGGAGGCCGGTGCCGAGGAATTCATCAGCAAGCCGGTCGAGCGTGTCGAGTTGTGGTTACGAGTGCGCAACCTGCTGCGGCTCAAAGAACGTGGTGACCTGGCAAGCCATTCGCGCGAGCTGGGGCAACTGCAAACGGGAATGAATGTGCATGACTTGGCCCTTCAGGACCTCGAAAATGCCTTGCGCCACGCCGTCGAGCGCGAAGACTTCACCGTGCATTACCAGCCCAAGGTCGATATCGCCAGCGGCCGCCTCTGCGCCCTCGAAGCGCTGCTGCGCTGGGAGAGGCCCGACTACGGCCCCGTATCCCCGGCCGTGTTTGTGCCGATATTGGAACGCCTTGGGCTGATTGTGCCTGTGGGACGCTGGGTGATAGAGCAGGTGTGCCAACAGATTGCCGAGTGGCAACGTGGCGCCATTGGTGCGGTGGAGGTGTCGGTGAACGTCTCCGGCCATCAACTGATCGAAGGCGACCTGATTGCCGATATCGCGCGCACCCTGGCGCAAACCGGGGTCGAGCCGCATTGGCTCGAAGTGGAGCTGACCGAAGGCTCCTTGATGGAAAACACCCAGCACACCATCGCCAGCCTGCAGCGCCTGCACGCCATGGGCGTGAAGATTTCCATCGATGACTTCGGCACCGGCTATTCGAGCCTGGCGTACCTGCGGCGTTTTCCTATCGATACGTTGAAGATCGACATTGCGTTTATCCGCGAAGTCACCACCAACCCGCAGGACGCGGCGATCACCCGCACCATCATTGAACTGGCCCACAGCCTCAACCTTCGGGTGGTGGCTGAAGGCGTGGAAACCCAGGCGCAGTTGGCGTTCTTGAAAGAGGCCGGTTGTGATCAGATCCAAGGTTACCTGTTCAGCCGGCCGTTGCCGGTGGAAACCCTGGAGCGCTTGTTGCTGGAGCGTTGAGAGGTCCCGCTCACTACACAGTTGCGTCGAGTTGGGGGGGAGCGCTACGGATCCAGCACACGCTGGCCTTCTTCCACGTAGTCGCCCAGGCGTTTCTCGAACACCAGCACGCCGGCGCAGGTTGGTTTTAGCGGGCTGTCGTTTATGGGTCAAATAGGTCGCGAATGAATGTTCGAGGCCGCAATCACATTGAACCTGCTTGCGGCGCGTGCTCTCAAACCTGAACAGACCACGGCCCTGGTGCATGCTCGATGACTTTTATTCTATGGATGGCCGTACTGGGCGCTGTATTGCTTACCCTTGCCCTCACCTCATCCTATCTGCGCTGGATGCCTGTCACGACCTCGGCGGTGTGCTTGCTGTTGGGCGTGGGGATCGGCCCACTGGGCGTGGATTTGCTGCACCTGGATATCCAGCACTCCGCGCGCTGGATGGAACACCTGACCGAAGTTGCCGTGCTGTTTTCGCTGTTCGTCAGCGGCTTGAAGCTGCGCCTGCCGCTCAAACATCGCACCTGGCGCATCGCGTTTGGCATGGCCGGGCCGGTGATGTTGCTGACCATCCTTGGCATCTGCCTGGCGCTGCATTACGTGTTTGCGTTGCCGTGGGGCGCGTCGTTACTGGTGGGTGCGATCCTGGCGCCCACGGATCCCGTGCTGGCGGGCCTGGTGCAGGTCAATAACGCTCAGGATTACGACGCGCTGCGCTTCGGCCTGTCCGGCGAAGCAGGCTTGAACGACGGCACGGCCTTCCCCTTTGTGATCTTTGCCCTGCTATTTATGCAGCACGGTGGGTTTGACGGGGATTGGCTGGGCGGCTGGGCGTTGAAAAACCTGCTCTGGGCAGTGCCCGCCGGGCTGTTGATCGGCTATTGGATGGGGCGCGGCATTGGCCGCGTGACGCTGTGGTTGCGCATCACCCACAGTGACAGCACGCTCTCGCCTAACGATTACCTGACGCTCGCCCTGATTGCGCTGGCCTACGTGGTCGCCGAGGCGGTGGGCGGTTATGGCTTCCTGTCGGTGTTTGCCGCCGGGCTCGGCTTGCGCCAGGCGGAGTTCCGCTCTACCGGTCATTCGCAGACACCGTCGGAGCACTTGGCGCTGCCGGTGGTGGGTCACTTGGAAGTCGAGCCTGAGCGCGCATTGCAGGGGGATGTGAGCGATCTGCAGGATACGCAGATCGCCGCCGGCGTGATGATGGGCGACATGCTGTCATTTGGTAGCCTGGTCGAGCGCTCGATGGAGGTGTTCCTGGTGACGGTGCTGGGGATCGTGCTGGTGAGCCATTGGGATTGGCGGGCGCTGCCGATGGCGGCGCTGCTGTTTTGCGTGATTCGCCCCGTCAGTGTGCTGGCGATGCCCTGGGGCAGCCTGGTCGATCACCGGCAGCGCGGCCTGATGGGCTGGTTCGGTATACGGGGGATTGGCAGTATTTATTACCTGTTCTACGCACTCAATCATGGGCTGATCGGTACCAGCAGTGCGGTGGCGGTGAACCTGACCTTGTCAGTGATCGCCTTGAGCATCGTCGTTCATGGCCTGAGTACCCAGCCAATGCTGGCGTGGTATGAACGACGAGCCAAGGTCAACACTCAGTCCTGATGCTCGGTATTGCCCACATCCGCCGCTTCATCCAGATCGTTGAGCGGCACTTCTGCGTCATCCATCAACGAGCCAGGGTCTTCATTGCCTGGGTCGTTGAGTTCCTCATCAAGTTCTTTTGACATGACCGTCTCCTCTAACCGCCTTGGGTATCGATATCGGCATCGGTTTCAGCCTTGGGCTCTGGCTCAGGCTCGAAGTCTGGACTGTAGTCGTTTTCTTCAGCCTTGGGGTCTTTGGCGGGTGCCGGGTCTTTGGGCGCGTCGGCGGCAGTACCTGGTGCTGGTTCGCCGCCGTCGATGGCCGGGTCGTTGCGACCGCTGACTTGGGGATCGTCGCGTGTGCTCATGGGTCACCTCTTCGCAGTGTTGGGAAAATGAAGCCTGCGTAAAGGTAAGGTCACGCCCTGGGCAATGAAGTTCAACTTGCTTATGAGCCTGGGTTATCGACCTGAATGTAGAACGCATAGGCGGCGAGCATTATCCAAAACACCATGAAGATCCACGGTGTACGCACCGAGAACAGCAAGGATTTGCGATAGCCCTTGTGCGAGGACTCGACTTCGGAAAACAGCGGCGACTCGTCATAAGCCAAGCCCATCACCGGCTCGCTGCGCAGCAGTTCGCTCTGTTTGAAGTGCCAGTGATCGATGATGTCATACGCTGCGCGGATGCCGGGCCAGGCGTTGAGGGAGCTGAGAATGCCCAGGAGCGCTAGGAACAGCGGGACCACCAGGGTGAACAATTTGCCCCATTCCGGGTTGAGGTTGCCCATGCCAGACACAAAGGCGATGACCAAGAACGACTGCGCCGTCAGGTAGGCGTCGGTGCGGTTGGCCAGGATCGAGGTTTCGTACTGTATCTCGCGCCGGTAGAAGTCGAGGCGGTCTTTGGGTGAGCCGAAGATCTTGGCGTTGTGCTCACTGTGATCGGTCAGGGTCGATTCTGGGCTGTCAGGGGATATGATTCTGGGCACATGCGTGCTCCGTTTTGGATCGAGTCTGTTTAGAAGGAAGGGGCGGCGGCGAAGTTCAAGTTAGTTCGCGCACCAATCTGGCGCATTTTGTAGTGAGCGGGCTTGCCCCGCGCCGGATTGCGTAGCGCTCCCGCCCTTTTGGGGGCCGCTGCGCAGCCCAGCGCGGGGCAAGCCCGCTCACTACAATAGGGTTATTGGCGGTTTCGGCACAGGCATTGCTTAACCCTTTCATCACCCACCTGCCTTGCCCGGTTACAGGAGCATTCGTTACCCACCGACCCAGAGCCGACCCCATAAGAAAGTAAGGACCAGGCCGGTTGGCACCTTCAGCCACGGCCTTATAAAAATGCGTTTTTTGAAGCGGCAGTGCCACTTGGCTATCCTCGGCACTGACAAGGTACTGGAATGGCTCGATCTTTCTTCGATGAAATGAATGACGCAAACGGCGCGTGCCGTGCGCATTATCAAGACTTCTCCCGCTGGCTGGCGAATACGCCGCCGGAGCTGCTGGCCCAGCGTCGCCGTGAAGCCGACTTGCTGTTCCACCGCGCCGGGATTACGTTCACGCTGTATGGTGACGAGCAAGACACCGAGCGCTTGATCCCCTTCGACATCATCCCCCGCAGCATCCCCGCCAGCGAATGGAGCGTGATCGAACGCGGTTGTATCCAGCGCGTCAACGCGTTGAACATGTTCCTTGCCGACATCTACCACGACCAGCGCATTATCAAGGCCGGGATCATTCCAGCGGAACAGGTGCTGGGCAACGAGGGTTATCAGAAGGCCATGGTCGGCCTGGACCTGCACCGCGACATCTACTCGCATATTTCCGGTGTCGACCTGGTGCGCGATGGCGACGGCACCTACTACGTGCTCGAAGACAACCTGCGCACCCCCAGCGGCGTGAGCTACATGCTCGAAGACCGCAAAATGATGATGCGCCTGTTCCCCGAGGTCTTCGCCAAGCAGCGCATCGCGCCGGTGGACCATTACCCCAACCTGCTCCTTAAGACCCTGAAAAGCGCCAGCCGCCTGGATAACCCCAACGTGGTGGTGCTGACGCCTGGGCGCTTTAACAGTGCGTTCTTCGAGCATGCGTTCCTGGCCCGGGAAATGGGCGTGGAACTGGTGGAAGGCGCCGACTTGTTCGTACAGGACCTCAAGGTGTTCATGCGCACCACCGACGGCCCCAAGCCGGTGGACGTGATTTACCGGCGTATCGACGACGCCTTCCTCGACCCCAAGGCCTTCAACCCCGACTCGATGCTTGGCGTGCCCGGTCTGGTGGCCGCTTATTGCGCCGGCAACGTGGTGCTGGCCAATGCCATCGGCACCGGCGTGGCTGATGACAAGTCGATCTACCCCTATGTGCCGGAGATGATCCGCTTCTACCTGGATGAAGAACCGGTGCTGCAAAACGTGCCGACCTTCCAGTGCCGCAAACCCGATGAGCTGTCCCACGTCCTGGCCAACCTGCCGCAACTGGTGGTCAAGGAAACCCAGGGCTCCGGCGGCTACGGCATGCTGGTCGGCCCGGCCTCCAGCGCCGCCGAGATCGAGGACTTCCGCCAACGCATCAAGGCCCGACCCCACGCGTATATCGCCCAACCCACACTGAGCCTGTCCACCTGCCCCACCTTTGTCGAGAACGGCATTGCTCCGCGGCATATCGACCTGCGGCCCTTTGTGCTGTCGGGCAAGGAAACCCGCCTGGTACCTGGTGGCCTTACCCGTGTTGCGCTGAAGGAAGGCTCACTGATCGTCAACTCGTCGCAAGGCGGCGGAACCAAGGACACCTGGGTGGTGGAGGACTGAGTATGTTGAGTAGAACCGCCGCAGATCTGTACTGGATGTCCCGTTACCTAGAGCGCGCCGAGAACCTGGCGCGCATGCTCGAGGTCAGTTACTCCCTGTCGTTGATGCCCCAGGCCGGGCGCAGTGATGGCCTGGATGAACTGGCCATGTCGCTGCTCAGCAGCGGCACCCTGGACAATTACCTTGAGCGGCATACGCAGCTGGATGCCGAGCGCATGTTGCACTTCTTTGCCCTCGACGAAGAGAACCCCGCCAGCATCTATAACTGCCTGCGCGCGGCCCGCGGCAATGCCCATGCGGTGCGCGGGCGTATCACCGCCGACATGTGGGAAAACCTCAACGCCACCTGGCTGGAGATGCGCAGCATCGCCGCCGGCGGCCTGGCGCGGCATGGCATCAGCCACTTTTGTGATTGGGTCAAGCAGCGTTCACACCTGTTCCGGGGGGCTACCTCCGGGACGATCATGCGCAATGACGCCTATCGGTTTATCCGCCTGGGCACCTTCGTGGAGCGTGCGGACAACACCTTGCGCCTGCTGGATGCGCGCTATGAGATGTTTGGCGAGGAGTCGGAAGAAGTCAGTGACTTGTCGGCACGCGGTTATTACCAATGGAGCGCCCTGCTCCGCGCGTTGTCGTCGTTCGAGGCGTACACCGAGTTGTATCCGAATGCGTTGAATGCTCGCTCGGTCTCAGAGTTGCTGTTGTTGCGCAGTGATGTGCCGCGTTCGTTGCATGCGTGTATCGAGGAGTTGAGTCATATCCTGGCGGACTTGCCCGGCAGTTACGGGCGCACGGCGCAGCGGTTGGCGGCGGAGTTTGAGGCGCGGCTCAGGTATACGGGGATTGATGAGATTCTTGAGGATGGGTTGCATAGCCGGTTGACGGAATTCATTGACACGGTTCGGGAGTTGGCGCAGGCGATTCATAGTTCATATCTGGAAGTGGTTTAGCACACGACGCTGATCAAAATGTGGAAGCGGGCAAGCCCGCTCCTACATTTGGTTGGGGTGGGTTTACGGTTTTTGTAGGAACGCGAGGATTAGCGTGTTGACCTGCTGGCTTTGTTCGTTCTGGATCCAGTGGCCGCAGTTGGGCAGCACGTGTTGTTCAAGGTGAGGCACTGAATCGGGCATGCGCTTGAGCGTGTGGGCCTCGAATATCCCGACCGGGTCTCGGTCACCGATGAGGAATAGCGTGGGTTGCAACACCTGCTGGCCAGCCAGGCATTCAGTGCGTTGCCAGTTGCGTTCAAAGTTGCGGTACCAGTTCAGCGGGCCACGAAAACCGTGGTCGGCGAAGGTTTTTACGTAGACGTCCAGATCTGCCTGGGAACACCATTGCGGCAATGCGCCGGGCGCGGGAACGCCCTCAAGTAACCGGGCGCTCGGCGGTTTCTTTTGCAAAAACACATCCTGATCCTGCATGAACAGGCGCAACGTGCGCTCGATGTCAGCGTTCAGCTCCTGCTCGGCAACGCCCGGCTCCTGGAAATACAGGATGTAGTTGAAGCGGTCGGCGTACAGCTCACGCATGATTTCGATCACCGGCCGCCGCGCGCGTCCGGCGAAAGGCACGGACATCGTGACCAAGCGCGTGACACGCTGGGGTTCGAGCAACGCCAGGTGCCAGGCCACCACTGCGCCCCAGTCATGGCCGACCATCACCACCTGCGCATGGCCAAAATGGTCCATGGCCTGCTGGATATCCCCGCACAGGGTCAGCAGATCATAATCGGCGATCGCGGCGGGCGAACTGGTTTGGCCGTAGCCGCGCATTTCCGGGGCGAACACTCGGTAACCCGCAGCCGCCAATGCGCGAATCTGCTCGCGCCAGGAGTGCCAGCATTCCGGGAAACCGTGGAGAAGCCAGATCGGCGGACCTTCGTCGGCTCCCGTGACCTGCACACTTAATTCAATGCCGTTGACCTGGATCCTGTGCTGCCGGGTAGCGTTCATCAGTGGCGTCCTTGTGTAGTTTGCGCTCGCGGTACTCTCGCGGTGAGCAATTCATCAAACGTTTGAAAGCACTGCTGAATGCGCTGTCCGACTGATAACCCAATGCCTGGCCGATGCTGGACACACTGCTGCTGGAGGTGTTCAACGCCTGCACCGCCAAATGCATACGCCAGCGGGTCAGATATGCCTGAGGTGCCATGCCAACACGTTGCTTGAAATGCTGGGCGAAGGTCGAGCGAGACTGATTGGCCGTGCCTGCCATTTCGCTCAATGTCCAACGCCGTGCCGGTTCTGCGTGCACTTGCGCCAGTACCGGCGCCAACCTCGGATCGGTCAATGCCGCCAGCCAACCGGTGGTACTGGCGCCCAGGGAAGCTTGATAGAGGCGCAGGATTTGCACCAGCATCATTTGCGCCAAATGCTCGGTCATCAACGCCGCACCCAGCTTCGGGCTGGCGTATTCAAGAGACAGGCGCTCCAGGCACCAACGCAACACACTGGCCTGGTCGGAGCGAGCACTGATACGCACCACCGGTGGCAATCCCTCCAGCAAGAGGCGGGCTTCATCACCGTAGTAAAACAGTCCGCCAATCAGAAACAGATCAGCCGTATCACCCAGGCTGGCGATACCGCCCACGGCCTTGCTGTAGACCTGCCGAGCATCGACCCCCTCCAGTGCCAGGTGGCTGGATAATTTCCACGGTCGATTTTGCGTCAATAGAAAGCAATCACCTTCATACAGCCGGACGGGCACGATCATCCCTTCTACTTCCAGCCAACACTCGCCCTCTACTACCGCGTTGAACTTGATGCCACCCGGTGGTGGAAAATCCAGCGCCCAGTCGCCGCCCGCCTTCAAACCCGCAAAATACGAGCGGTGACTGCGTAACAACGCCACCACATCAGACAGGGTATCCATAAATAAAAAAGCTCCGGACGATCGCGACAGAAATACAGACTTTAGGCTATTCCGAGTCCGGCCCCAAAAAAACACTATAGGTCCTCCTGAGTGGAGAGCCTTATGACCAGCAAGCAAACCCCTATCAACAGCGGATTCGACGGTGCGACGACAGCCACACAAGCTTTGGCGGGTAAAGATTTACACGGTATGACCGCTATCGTTACCGGCGGCTATTCCGGCATTGGCCTGGAGGCCGTGCGGGTATTGGCGGGTGCAGGCGCGCAAGTGATCGTTCCTGCACGCGATGCGCTTAAAGCCGAGCGCAACCTACGCGGGATCCGCGGCGTTGAACTGGCCAGCCTGGATTTGTTCGACGCGGCCTCTATTGACCGCTTCGCCCAGGACTTCCTGGCGTCCGGGAGGGCGTTGCATCTTTTGATCAACAGCGCGGGGATCATGGCTACCCCACTGCAAAGGAACGCCAACGGCCTGGAAGCGCAGTTCGCCACCAACCACCTGGGTCACTTTCAGCTGACCGCCCGCCTGTGGCCGGCCTTGTGTAAAACAAGCGGTGCGCGCGTGGTGACGGTGTCGTCCCTCGGGCATCGTTTGAGCCCCCTGCACTTCGAAGATCCCCAATTTGAACGCCGTGCCTATGACAAGTGGCTGGCCTACGGTCAGTCAAAAACCGCCAACGCGCTGTTCGCCGTGGCGCTAGACCAGCGTGGCCGGGCATGCGATGTGCGCGCGTTTTCGGTACACCCCGGTGAAATCCTCACTGACCTGCTCCGTTACCTGGACAAAGACGACCTGGCGTTCGTCGGCGCGCTGGATGAACACGGGAATATTCGCCCGGCCAGTCATTACAAGAACCCTGAACAAGGCGCCGCGACGATGGTGTGGTGTGGCGTCAGTCCCCAACTTGAGGGGCTGGGCGGCCTGTACTGCGAAGATTGCGATGTGGCCGCCCCCGCTCACGATGAACGCGGGCGCAACGGCGTCTATCCGTGGGCCGTCGACCTGGAGCACGCCGAGCGGTTGTGGGCCTTGAGCGAACGACTGTGTGGCGTCACGCTCTGATCGTCGGTGCCCACCAACGCGGCAACAACTGGCGCACCCGCGCCTCGCCGAACCGGTCATCGATCAACATCACCACGCCCCGATCCTGCTGGCTACGGATCACCCTGCCCGCCGCCTGAACCACTTTCTGAATGCCGGGGTACAGGTAGGTGTAGTCGTAACCTGCGCCGAAGATCGTGCCCATGCGCAGTTTCATCTGTTCGTTGACCGGGTTCAGCTGGGGCAGCCCGAGGGTGGCAATAAAGGCACCGATCAAGCGAGCGCCGGGCAAATCAATGCCCTCGCCGAATGCGCCACCCAGTACGGCAAAACCGATGCCCTGGCTGTGCTCGGTGAACTGGTCAAGAAAGGCCTGGCGCTCGGCCTCCGTCATGCCGCGTGACTGATGCCAGAGCACGATCCGCGGATGTCGTTCGCCGAGCAACTGCGCCACCTGCTGCAGGTAATCAAAGCTTGAGAAAAACGCCAGGTAGTTGCCAGGCTGTTGGGTGTACTGGTGGGCGATCAGCTCAACGATGGGTTCCAACGAGGCGTTGCGATGCACGAAGCGTGTGGAGATTGCATCGACGATGCGCACCTGCAGTTGCTCGGCCTTGAACGGTGACTCCACGTCGATCCACGCAGTATCCGCCGGCAGGCCCAGCAAGTCGGCGTAGTAATGACGGGGGCTGAGGGTGGCGGAAAACAGCACACTGCTGCGGGCCGCGGTCAATCGCGGGCGGATGAACTCGGCGGGCACCACGTTGCGCAGGCACAAGGTAGAGCTGCTGCGTTTGCCACTGAACTGGCGCTTGCTGATATCGAAAATAAAGTGCTCGTTGAACAGCTCGGCAACCTTGGCAAATTGCAGCACCTCGAAATAAAACGCTTGCAGGTCGCCAATGAGGGACTCGGGGTGCGCGTTGAAATAGTCGCCCATGGCGCTGGCGCACAGGGTCAGGGCCTGCAACAGTTTTTCGGGTCGGGCGGCGTAGGCCTGGTAGGGCGCGAGCTGGTCCTTGTGCAGCGCGTTCCACTCACGGTTAACGCGCTGCAACGGTTTCTTCAAGGCTTCGGGCGCGGTGTCCCGCAGGGTCTTGAGGCTGTACTGGTCAAGGCTGGCGCTGTACATCGAACGGGCACGTTCGACCAGGTTGTGCGCCTCGTCCACCAACACGGCGGCGCGCCACTGATTGAGCTGTGCGAGGCCAAACAGCATGGCGCCAAAGTCGAAGTAGTAGTTGTAGTCGGCGACCACCAGGTCGGCCCAGCGCGCCATTTCCTGGCTCAGGTAGTAAGGGCAAACGTCATGGGCCAGGGCGACGTCGCGCAGGTTTCGCTGATCGAGCAGGCGCACCTTGGACGCGGCAATGCGCGCGGCGGGCAAGCGGTCATAGAAGCCTTGGGCCAGGGGGCAGGAATCGCCGTGGCAGGCTTTGTCCAAGTGTTCACAGGCTTTGTCCCGTGCCACCAGCTCCAGCACGCGCAATGGCAGGCCGGGGCTGCTGACGTATAGCACTTGGGCGGCATCCAGGGCGAGCTTGCGGCCGGGGGTCTTGGCGGTGAGGAAGAACAGCTTGTCCAGTTGCTGGGGCGCCAGGGCCTTGAGCAAAGGGAAAATCGTGCCGATGGTCTTACCGATACCCGTCGGCGCCTGGGCCATCAGGCAACGCCCGGTGCTGACGGCCTTGTACACCGACTCGGCCAGCGAACGCTGGCCAGGACGAAACCCGGCATGGGGGAAAACCAGGGTGTGCGCGGCGTCGTTGCGCGCTTCGCGATGCTGCATTTCCTGCTGGGCCCAACCGAGGAACAGCGCGCATTGCTGATTGAAGAACGCCTCCAGCTCAGTCGCTTGAAAGCGTTGGTTCAGCACTGTCTCGCCTTCGCCGACGATATCGAAGTACACCAGTGCCAGGTCGATGTCCGAAAGGCCGAGTTTCTGGCACATCAGCCAACCGTAGATTTTGACCTGGGCCCAATGTAGTTGGCGATGGTTGGCGGGCTGGGCGTCGAGGTCGCCGCGATAGGTTTTGACTTCTTCCAGACGGTTGGCGTCCGGGTCATAGCCGTCCGCCCTGCCCCGCACCTTGAGCTGCTGGTAGTCGCCTTCAAGCGCAACTTCATTCTGGTAGTGCTTGCTGCGCCGTGACGCGACGGTGCGGTGGCCGAGAATGCCTTCCTGGGCGCTGGGAGATGGCGTAAAGCGCAGGTCCAGGTCACCGACCTTGGCCGTGAACTCGCACAGTGCACGCACGGCAACGCTGTAACTCAAGCGGACTCTGCCCAGCGCACATAGCAGACCGTCACCGGCATCTGGTATTCACCGCAGAACTCCAGCCAGCGCAACTGGTTGTCTTGCAGGCGATCGCCAGGGCCCTTGACCTCGATCATGCGGTAGGTCTTTTGCTCGGGCCAGAACTGGATCAGGTCGGGCATGCCAGTGCGGTTGGCGCGGATGTCCAGCAGCAGCCGTTCAAACCAGTAATGCAGGTGCTCGGCGGGCAGGCACGCCAAAGCCTGTTCCAGCAGCTCTTCGCTAAGCAGGTTCCAGAACACAAAGGGCGACTGGATTCCCCACTTTTCGCTATAGCGCTGGCGGATGGTGGTTTTATAGCGCTCGTCCTGCAACTGCTCGAAACAACCGGCGAACAGCGGCGCGCGGCGCTGGTGGAAGTCCTCACTGTGCAAATCTGCGGGGCCGCGCTGGAATGGGTGGAAAAACGAACCTGGCAGCGGCGCAAAGATCACGTCCCAGCACAGCAGGCCGAACAGCGAGTTAATCAGTCCGTTTTCAACGTAATGCACCGGCCCATCGGGCTCGCTGAGGTGAGCCTGCACGCAGTACTCCACCGACATCAACGGCTCGGGCAGCGTCAGGGCCAGATCCAGTCGCGTGACCGGTCGGGGCTTGGTTTTGGGCAAAGCCGGTTCGCCCAATTTGCGGCGCAGGCGTGGCAACACACGCAACACGTGTTGCTGCTCGGCGGCGCTTTCCGGCATGTGTTGAGCGGCGTAAGCCAGGGCAATGGCCTGGGTGTAATGCTCCTGGCGCTCCAGCACGCGGATCAGTCGCGCGCGGGCACCTGGGTAGGCGCACGCGCGATAAATCTGCTCCGCCAAACCCAGTTCCGCATTGCGTTCACAGTACTGGCCCACTTGGAACAACAGCTTGGCCCGGCGTTTTTCCAGCCAGGGGTTGTCGGTGTTCAGGGTGGCGATGCGCACGAGTATCTCTTGCAACGCCTGGCCCGTTTCAAAGGCTTGCTGGCACTGGTGCAAGAACAAAAATCCGTGCACGTCGTCACGGCTGCGCAAACCCCGGGACTCGGCACAGAATTCGACTTTTTCATAGGTATAGATGCCAAGGTCGGCCAGCACGAATTCTGACCAGTCCTGATGCAGGTTGCCAAAGAACATCAGGCGCAGGCGGTCGCACAAATCCATCACGGTGAGGCTGTACAGCGTGTCAGCCAGGGCGGGGCACCAGGTGGCGAAACTGCGGCTGTCGGCAAACTGCGCCGCCAGCCCCTCCATCCAGTCGGTTTTCCTCGCTTTGGGTTGGTCGATCCAAGGCTTGAACGTCGCGAGAAGTTCGCCTTTCTGCAACAAGGCGAACAACTCTTGAAAACCCAGCAGGCATTGATCATCCACCCAGCCCAGTGCCAACAACGGCTCGGCGGCGGCGTGCGGGCAACCGATCTCGAGGTAACTGAGCTTGCCCGCACGAAAATGCACACCCTTGCGCATCACCATGCGCACCAACAACGCTTGGGAAGCCTGCGGCAACCTGTCAAATTGCTGAATGAAATGCTGTTCGTCCGGATCAAGCAAATCCGCATAGCGCTGCCCCAGCCAATGCAGGACCTGGCGGAAGTTATGCAGGTAATAGAGCGGGTCTTCGAGGGGATTGGCCATGGCGCACAGCGATCAAATACTGGTTATGCATACAGAGTGCCGTCGCGGATGCCAGGTTGCAATCGGTAATAGATAAATGGCGCCTGCAACTTTTTACATAAAAGTGATCAGATGGGTGAGTCGATGGCGTAACATTTGTCGCCCGCGGCCTCTGGCGTGGGACTTTTCAGGGTTAAGGTAAGGGTTATGAACATGAAGAATTTGGGTCTGCCACTGGTTGCACTCACTTTTCTGGTATTGGCCGGTTGCGCGACGCAAACCGTGGTGACGCTGCAAAATGGCACACAGTATTTGACCAAGGACACCCCAAAAACCAAGACTGCCGACGGCTTCTACGAATTCACCGACATCGCCGGCAAACGCATCCGAGTCAAAGCCGACGACGTAGCCACCGTGCGAAAAGAAGACTAATTCCCAAGCCAACACCCATCAAATGTGGGAGCGGGCTTGCTCGCGAATGCGGTGTATCAGCCAGCAAATCTGGTACTGATAAACCGCATTCGCGAGCAAGCCCGCTCCCACAGTGGACTGCATTCCAGACCACCGCCCCTCAACCCCCCATTTACATCCGCGGCCCAAACGCCTCATCCACCTTCGCCAAATCCGTATCCCGCAGATTCCCCGCGTAATAATGCAACTTGGTCCAAGCCATCAAATAGTCATACCGCGCCTGCGCCAGGTCACGCCGAGTGCTGTAAAGCTGCTGCTCAGCGTTCAGCGCATCCAGGTTGACTCGCTCCCCCCCAAGGATGCTCTGCTTGGTCGACACCACCAGCGCTTCGGCTGACACCAGCGCCTTCTGATACGCCCGCAACTTGCTCACCCCCGACAGGCACGCACTGAACTGGCGACGCAGCTCGATCAGGGTTTCGCGCGTCTTGCCCTCCAGCTCGTACTCGGCCTGCTCCATCGCGCGGCTGGCCTGGCGGGTGGACGCCGAGATACCGCCACCGGCATACAGCGGCAGGCTGACTTCGACGCCGATGGTGTTGGTGTCATAGCGCTGGTTGTAGGTGTTGCCGCTGTCGGACTCCTGCTGGCGCGAACTGGCATACGCCGTGACCTTGGGCAAATGCCCGGCGCGGTTGCGCTCCACCTCATAACGCGCCACTTCCAGGGCCTGGCGCTGGGACGCCAGTGTGGGGTTGTTGCTGATCGCCAGTTCATGCCAGGTGTCGTAGTTGGCCGGGGTCAAGGTGAACGCGGCAAAGCCCTGGTTCAAAGGGGCCAGGTCATTGATGTTGACGCTTTGCACGCCGATCAATGCACCCAACTCCCGCAAGGACGCGTCCTGTTCATCCAGCGCCTGGATTTCTTCGGCGGTGGCCAGTTCGTAGCGCGACTCGGCTTCCAGAATATCCGTGCGGGTACCCTCGCCCTGCTGGAACAGGTGCTGGTTTTGCTGGAACTGCTGCTCGAAGGCCTTCTTCTTGGCGCGGGCGATGTCGATCTGGTCCTGGGCAAACAACGCCTCGGTGTAATACGTCAGCACCCGCACCAGCAGCGCCTGGCTCTTGTCGCGAAAGCTTTCATTGGCGAACAGCGCCTGGGCCACGCCTTTGCGGTAGTTGGCGTAGGCCTCGTAGTCGAACAGCGGCTGTTGCAGGCTGAAGGTAGAACCGTAGCTGTTGTAGTTGCGGTCGTCGTGATAATTGCCGCCGCGCCCATCCGGCAAGGTGGCCTGGGAGTTATTGCGCCCCTTGTTGTAGTTGTACGACAGCTTGGGCAGCAGCCCGGCGCGGCCGATGGCGCGATTTTCCAGGCCGGCGTCACGCTCCTTGATTGCGCCGAGGAACACCGGATCGTTACGCAAGGCCTGCTCGTACACATCGAACGGGCCCATCGCGGCCTGGGCATTCGCGCAGGTCAACAGCAAGGCGATAAACACAGCTTTCATGTCTATTCCTCGGTCAACGCGGAGCCGGCGCGGTCGAGCAGCGGCTTGAACAGGTAATTGAGCAACGAGCGCTCGCCGGTACGCACGAACATCTCGGCGGGCATGCCTGGCTTGATCACCAACCCGTGGAGTTTTTCCAGTGCCGCGTCGCTGACCGTGGTGCGCAGCACGTAATACGGCGCGCCGGTTTTTTCATCGAGCATCTGGTCGGCGGAAATCAGGCTGACCTCGCCCGGCACACGCGGTGTGCGGCTCTGGTTGAAAGCGGTGAACAGGATATCGACCGGCAGGTGCGTCCCCACTTTGTCCACCAGGTGCACCGGCAAGTGCCCTTCCACTTCCAGGCGGGTGTCCTGAGGCACGATCTCCAACAGGGTCTCGCCGGCGCGCACCACGGCACCGATGGTGTGCACGCTGAGGTTGATCGCGATGCCATCCGCCGGGGCGTTGATTTCGCTGTGTTGCAGGTCGAACCCGGCTGAGGTGAGTTGCTGTTCCAGGGTCAGGCTGCGCAGTTGTGCGTCGGCCAATTGGCTGCGCACTTCCTTCTGGTATTCCTCGCTGTGCTGCTGCAATTTCAGGCGCGATTCGAGGATGCCCTGCTCCACGCGGCCACTTTCGCCGGTGTTCTGCGCCAAGTCCTGTTGCACCTGGGACAACTGGCGCTGGTACTCCATCAGGCGGTTGCGCGGGATGTAACCGTTGTCGGCCAACGGTTGCAGGTTGCCGAGTTGGTCGCGCAGGGATTGGGCCTGCGCCGTCAGGTCGCTGCGGGCACGGCGCATGCCGTTCAGTTGCGCAGTGGCGCCTTCAATATTGGCACGGATGCCGGCCTGTTCGCGGGCAAACGCTTCGCGACGGCTGCTGAACAATTGACGCTGGCCTTCCAGTACCAGCGCCAGGGCGGGGTCGGGATTGGCGCCCAGCTCGGCAGGAAAAGTAATGCGGGTTTGGTTGTCACGCTCGCTCTGCCAACGCGCCACGCTGGCCCAGGCCATGCGGTATTGGGCTTGCAGTGACTGCACGTCGGCCTGGTGCTGGGTCTGGTCGAGACGAAACAGTGGCTGGCCTTGTTTAACCGTTTCACCCTCCTTCACCAGAATCCGGCTGACTACACCAGGGCTGAGGGTTTGCACCGCTTTGCGCTTGCCGGATACCACCACCGTGCCCTGTACCGGAATGCCCTGGTCCAACGGGGCCAGGCTGGCCCACAGAAAAAATCCGCCCGCGCCGACTACCGTCAGCAACCAGCCCATCCGGGCGAAGAACCCGGCGTCGCGCTCTTTGAAACGCGGTTCAAAAGTGATGCTGCTCATGCGCCTGGATTCCTTCCGGTCTGGTACTGACGACTGAAACTGACGCCGGTTTTTTCCTTCGGTGCTTCCTGCTGACCCGACAACGCCCGCAGCACCTCCTGGCTCGGCCCGAACGCCTGCAAATGCCCTTCACTGAGCACCAGCAGCTTATCGGCCTGGGCCAGCGCCGAAGAGCGATGGGTCACCAGCACCACGCTGCTGCCCTGGGCTTTCATCTGCACGATGGCGCTGGCCAGGGCGGCTTCGCCGACGGTGTCGAGGTTGGAGTTGGGCTCATCCAGCACGATCAGACGCGGCCCGCCATATAGCGCGCGGGCCAGCGCCACCCGTTGTTTCTGGCCGCCGGACAGGCCGCCGCCGTTGTCGCCCAAAAGGGTGTCGTAGCCCTGGGGCAACCGCAGGATCAGTTCATGCACGCCCGCCTGCTGCGCGGCGCGCACCACTGATTCGGGATCAGCTTCGCGAAAGCGCGCGATGTTGTCGGCGATGCTGCCGCTGAACAGTTCGATGTCCTGGGGCAAGTAGCCGATGTGCGGCCCCAGGTCGTCGCGGTCCCAGCGATGAATATCCGCGCCGTCCAGGCGCACGGTGCCGGCCAGCGTCGGCCATACCCCCACCAACACACGCGCCAGGGTGGATTTGCCAGAGCCCGACGCGCCGAGCACACCGAGCACTTCACCGGCGCCCAGGTTGAAACTGACCTGCTGCAAGGTCGCCACACGCTTTCCGGGCGGGCCCGCACTGACCTGTTCGAAACTGATTTGGCCGAGCGGCACCGGCAATTTCATCTGCTCGACTTCCGGAGGAAACTCGCGCAGCAACTCATCCAGCCGCTGGTAGGCCAGCTTGGCCGAACTCCATTGCTTCCACACCGCAATCAACTGGTCGATGGGGCTGAGTACCCGGCCCATCAGGATCGAACCGGCAATCATCATCCCGGCGGTCATATCCCCCCTGATCACCAGCAACGCGCCGAGCCCCAGCACCAGCGATTGCAGGCACAGGCGCAGGGATTTGCTCAACGACGTGACCACCGAACCGGTATCACTGGCCTTGTTCTGCAGGCCAAGGAACTGCGAATGCACCGCAAACCAGCGTTTGCGCAGCGCGCCGAGCATGCCCATGGCCTGAATGGTCTCGGCATTGTGCAAGTGGCTGGTGGCCAGTTGCGTGGATTGCTGGGAGTAACCGCTGGCCTCCCCCAACGGTTTTTTGGTGAGGTATTCATTCAGGCACGCCAAGCCTATCAGCAGCACGGCACCGGCGGTGGCCAACACGCCAAGCCACACATTGAACAGGAAGATCACGAACAGGTAGATGGGAAACCACGGCGCATCGAAAAATGCGAACAACGCAGGCCCCGTGATGAACTGACGAATATGGGTCAAATCGCCCAAGGATTGCCCGGCATGCCCCTGGCCGCGTTGCAGGTTGCGTTCAAACGCGGCCTTGTAGACGCGCAAGTTGAAACGCCGCTCCAGCTGGCTGCCGATGCGGATCACGATAAAACTGCGGATCACTTCAAGCAGGCCAATAAACGCAAAGAAACCCACGACCATCAGCGTCAACATCACCAGGGTGGTTTCATTCTGGGAGGACAGCACGCGGTCATACACTTGCAGCATGTAAATCGACGGCACCAGCATCAACAGGTTAATCAATGCAGTGAAACAGCCAACACTGATCAAAATGCTCTTGTATTCACCCAGCGCCTTGAATAACGGCGCGACGGCATGGGACTTAGCCATGATTTCTGATCTTCCCTGAACCCAATTGCGCGCAAAAGTTGCCCTTGCCCCGACGCACAGGGTGGCCAACTAATAAAATCAAGTTATAAACTTATAACAACAACTAAGGTGTGCGTTGCAATACAACTTCCAGCCCGGTGGGCGTGCGACCTTTATATTCACCTTCTTTCTGGCGGTTCAGGTGGGTAATCCCGCTGCCCTCGGCGTTCATCAGCCAAATTCCGTCCGGTGTCGGCGACCAGCTCAGGGGCTTGTCGCCCAGCCATTGCTCGACACACGCCACGTCGCCACCCAAGGCATTGGCCTGCTCCAGCAGGTCCAGCGCGCACACCCGATCCTGCTGGTGCAACTGCCAATGGCCGGCCAACTGGGCGGTGGTAGGTAATACAAGACTGCTCGCCATTGCGTGGGCTCCTGCCGACACGAACATCACCTGCAACACGCAGGCGATCAATTTGAAAAAACGCTGCATCGCTGTGCTCCATCCGTAAAGCGCGACGCCGAGGCGCCGCGCCCGTGCATCACGCTACGATGTCGCTGACCGCTGCCTGGCCGACGGTG
The DNA here is from genome assembly GCF_054685145.1 of Pseudomonas sp. H1_A03. NCBI lineage: Bacteria > Pseudomonadati > Pseudomonadota > Gammaproteobacteria > Pseudomonadales > Pseudomonadaceae > Pseudomonas > Pseudomonas sp. H1_A03. The sequence continues at coordinate 4,317,245 of NZ_CP162829.1, read as the reverse complement.
GTGACGAGGAAGTCCGCCACGCCGTGCCCGGAGAAGTCCACGGCCAAGGTGCCCAGGTTGGTACCTGCGGCGTAGGTCAGCACAGCATCGCCGGCATGCCCGGTGAAGGCATTGACGAAGGTCAGGCCTGCACCCTTGGTGATGCCGGAGAGGTCGATCTTGTCCGAACCCGAGGCAAAGTCAAAGATCTTGTCCGCAGCCCCTGGCTTGGAGTCGGAACTGGCACCGAACACAAAGGTGTCGTTGCCGGCGCCGCCCCACAGCTGGTCCGCACCACCGCCACCGTAGATAAGGTCGTTGCCGGCCCCGCCCTTGATCACGTTGGCGGCGTTGTTACCGATGATCAGGTCGTTGCCCGCGCCACCGAAGGCGTTCTCGAGGGTCACGCCCTTGGCGATGGACACGTTGCCCACCAAACCACCCACGTCCGAGAACGAAGCCTCATTGAGGTTGATCTTCTGGTTCTGAGTGAAACCGGAGAAGTCCAGGGTGTCGTTGCCACCACCGTCCCACACCGAGAACACCAGCTTGTCGGCATTGGACGAAGCGCTGAGGAAATCACGCCCGGTGTTGGAGTTGAAGCCGTAGGTGGTGTCGCCGGCACGGGTGTTGTAGTTGGCGCCGTAGAGCTTCTGGATCGCGGCAATGTCGTCGATCAGCGGCCCGGACGCGTAAGCCTCGACGCCGCCTTTGCTGAAGTTCTGGTTAGTGTTGCTTTCGCTCCAGTAGCTCATCAGGCTGTAGCCGCGCGTGTCCTGTCCATAGGTCGCGTCGTTGTAGGTCGGGTTGCCATTCCCGGCGTTGTAGTCGCCAGGGTGAGCCAGGCCCAGGGTGTGGCCGATTTCGTGGGTCAGGGTTTGCCGGCCGTAGTTGTTCAGGTCCGGGGTCTTGTTGGGCGTGTAGCTGTTGTTGGTCAGGTACCACGAGGTGCCGTCGTAGCCTGCGCCGGTGCCGGGCAGGTAGGCGAAGGCCGCCGCGCCGTCCTGGCCGCTGCTGTAGTTGCCGAAGGTCATGTGGCCGTCACCGCCGGTGGCTTTCTCGGTGAAGGTGACATTGGCCACGTCCGCCCAGGACTGCATGGCCAGTGCGGCCTGTGCTTTCTGCTGGGTGTTGAACTGACTGAAGCCCGAGATGCCATGTTTGTTCATGGTGCTCGAAGAGGCCGAGGTCAGGAAGGTGTAGGTCAGGTCGATCTTGCCGTTGCCGTCAAAGTCCCGGTACGCGGCGCCGTCGCGCAGCAGCTGGGTGGCTGCCTGGTCAACGGTGTAGGAGGGTTTGCCATTGACCGTGAGGTTGCCGCCACGGTCGTACAAATGGCTGAAGCTATCGATTTGCGAGTAAGCGGTGCTGGCTTGCGCCGCCGACACGATAGCCTTGTCTTTTACTTTTGACATAAACGTACTTCCTTGTTTGCAAGTGCATCAGTCTTTGATCGATAGGAACCCCGCGGGCGAGATCGTCCTATCACTCGCCTCTTTTGAAGGCGTCACGAAACTGACACAACTTGAAATCTTTCGTCTACATCTTTTCCAGCGTTAGAAATCAGCCTGCCTTCAACTCAACTAAGTTCAGTGCCGTGTTTATTGGACAGCCTTGGTTTTGTCCGACAAAAAACAGCGCGCAGTTATTTAAATATTAAATAGCGCTAACGCCGCGCAAGTTGAGCGGCGCTGTTAATTAATGGATCCACTATATTGCCAGGGTGTCATTGGCAACATTAAACAGCCATTACTTGCATTAATAACTGCGCTTGCCCCCTATTACCGGGACATACTCCACCCTGTCTCGCGTAGTACTGCCAGCAATGTATCGCCACTCAGGCCAGGCACCCGGACACCGTCATCAGTGACCATGTCCTCGCCGGCCAGGATCGCATTGACAATCGCCTCTTCCACCGCCTCTGCCGCCGCGCTGAACAGCGGCGAAATGTGGTCGTTGTTGACCATCTGCAGCGTGCTGCTGAACGGCAGGCCTTTGCGCCCGTAATCCGCCGCTGGCAAATCCCGGTTACCCGTGGAAAACGCCAGGAACAGGTCACCGCTGGAATCCTCGGTGCCGCCGCCGGTACGCGCAATGCCGATGGATGCGCGCTGCGCCAGTCGCTGGCATTGGTGCGGCAACAGCGGCGCGTCGGTGGCCAGGATCACCACGATCGAGCCCATGCCCGGTGTGCCTTGCTGGGCAAACGGCGAGGAAATCTCCATTAGCTGGCGCCCCACCGGGTAGCCATCTACCCGCAGTTCCTGGCGTTTGCCATGGTTGGCCTGCACCAGCACGCCGACGGTCCAACCGCCCTGCTCCGCCGACAAACGTCGCGAGGCCGTGCCGATGCCGCCCTTGAATTCATGGCAGATCATTCCGGTGCCGCCGCCAACTGCACCTTCCTGCACTGGGCCGGTTTCGGCGTTGTCCACGGCTTCACGCACGTGCTCAGGGCCGACGTGCTGGCCCCAGATATCGTTGAGCAAGCCGTCATAGGTTTCCATTACTACCGGCATGCACCAGTACACCGCCGGGTCTGCCAGGCGCTCGCGCTCCAGGGCAATCAGGCTGTCGCGCACAATGCCAATGCTGTGGGTGTTGGTGATGGCCAGCGGCGTGGTCAACAGCCCCGCTTCGCTGATCCACTCAAGGCCAGTGGCATCACCATTGCCATTGAGCACGTGGTACCCGGCAAAGCACGGTTGCTGCCGTGCCTCCCCGGCGCGCGGCTGAATCACGCTGACGCCGGTACGCACGTGCTTGCCGTCGATACGCGTGTTGAGCGTGCTGTGGCCGACCCGAACCCCGGGCACATCGGTGATCGCGTTCCACTCACCGGGCGTGCCCAGCCCCAACGTGATGCCCAATTGACGTGCGCGCATAACCACTCCTTACAATTTCTGGAAGACCGGACTCGACCGGCCACTGATGCAATACAGAATCACCGACAGCGCCAGCAAGCCGATGATGATCATGATGTCGCGGATCGAGGCTGCCGCCACCAGGGTGACCAACAGATAGCCCGCACCCAGCACCGCGAGCAACGCCGGCAGCGGCCACAGCGGCATGCGATAGGGATGCTCGCGATCACGCAGCAGCACGCGGCTCGTCAACGCACTCAACGCCACCACCAGGTACACCAGCATGATCAGCAACACGCTGAAGGAGGTCAGGTCGGCCAGGTTGGAGCTGAAACTCAGCAGCGCCGACGGGATCGCCAGGAACAGCGTAGCCAACCAGGGCGAATCCCAGCGTGGGTGAATGCGCGTAAAGAGCTTGTTGATGCCTGGCGTCCACAGCGCATCGCGCCCGCTGCTAAACACCACGCGGCCGATCTGGATCACGATGGCGACAATCGCGTTGAACACCGACAGGAAGATCCCGGCGCTGACCAGGCGCGACAAGGTTTCATTGCCATGGCTGGTCAACAGGTAGCCGATGGGGTCTGGGCTGCTGATCATCTCACTGAGCGACGGCGCACCGATCAACAGTGCAGTGATTGGCACCAACTCGATGATCACCACCAGCCCCAGGGACCACAGCACCGCCTTGTGCACGCCCTTGCCGCCGCACTTCATGTCCTCGGCCAACAACACCGCCGGGCCGTAACCGTTGTAGGAAAACAGGCCGATGCCCACCGCGCCAATCACCAGGGCCCAGGGCGCCATGTGCAACACGCCGTTTTCGACGATTTGCGGCTGGAACAGCACGCTGGCCGGCTGTACGGGGTTACCGAAGCCAATCACCACGATCACCAGCAACGCCGCGATTTCCAACAGCAGGCAGGTGCCGGTGATCCAGGCATTCAGCTTGATATTGAGGATGCCCAGCGCGTAACTGCACACCACGATCACCAGGGCGACGGTTTGGGAATCGAACGTCGTACCCAGAGCGTTATTCAGGTAAGTCGCCGCGCCCGTGGCGAGCACCGGCGGGATAAACAGCAACATCACCAGCACGGTCAAGAACGTCGCATAGCCCGCCATGCCACCGAACACACGCTTGGCGTACACATATTCACCTCCAGCACTGTTGTGGGCGCGGCCCAGTTCGGCGTAGCAAAAGGCGAACATCAGCGCGAGCAACCCGGCCATCACAAACGCCAGGAACACGCCACTGCCGGCTTGCTGGATGGCAAAGGGCGCGATCACAAACACGGAACTGGCCGGGGTCACCGCAGATACGGTGATGGCGACCACATCGAAGACACTCAAGGTGGGTTTCAACACGCCGTCGGGCGCGGGGGAAGTGCTCATATCGTTATCCTCTGTCGTTGTTCTTGGTGTGAGGCAGAAACGAAAAATGATGTTTTTTCGGGATATCTTTCCCGTTGAATGATCACGAACATAAACATTGCGCTTATGTCAGCCAATTCCCCTATTGGCGTACTCCCCTTGACGACACCCGGCAAAAGCCGAACCCTTGGCCGATCTTTTGCTGGTGGGAGCCATTGATATGAGCCTGTTCCGGGAAGTCGGCATGCACGCAGGCCTGGGCCGCACTGTCGCGCACATCGGCACCGAACGCTTTTGGAAACAACTGGTGCTGTTGTTGCACCAGTGCCTGCCCTTCGATAACGCCCTGGCGATCTTCTATCCGCTGGATGGCGCACCCCAGGCCCTGGAGGAATACGACGCCCAGCCCAGCAGCAAACCGGCGTCGATGCTGGTGTACCTCAATGGTTTGTATCTGCTCGACCCGTTTTTCCAGGCCTGTCGCGAGGGGTATGCCAGCGGCGTGTACCGCCTGGAGGAAGTGGCGCCGGATCATTTTCGCCAGAGCGAATACTTCCTCAATTACTTCCACGACAACGTGCTGGAAGACGAGGTGCAGTTCATCCTGCAATTGCCGGGCGCGGGGACGTTATCGCTGTCGCTGGGCATGCAGCGGCCCTTCAGTTTTGAGGAAACCGGGCTGATGACGACAGTAGCGGCGTGGGTATTGCCGTTGATGCAACAGCACTGGCAACAAAGCAACCGGCGGGCGCCGGCGATGGACAGCCAGATCAAGGATGCATTGAGCCAATTTGGCTGCGGCGTGCTGTCAGACCGCGAACTGGAAATCGCCCGCCTGGTGCTGCGCGGGTTTTCCTCCAAGGCCATGGCCGAACGCCTGAAGATATCGCCGGACACGGTGAAGGTGCACCGTCGGCATTTGTACGCCAAGCTGGATATCTCGTCACAACCGGAGCTGTTTTCGTTGTTTATCCAGTCGTTGGGGCATGATTTGGAAAACCCTTAGCTGTCAGTGAGATCGGCGGTGCGGCCGACGCAGCCTCGCTTGCGCTCGACAGCTGCTACGACTACGGCCGAGCCCCGTAGCAGCTGTCGAGCGCAAGCGAGGCTGCGTGAGGCCATCACAGCCACCAAACATCCCAAAGCGGATAATCATGAACGCGTTTCACCAATCCCGCGCGAATCGGATTACACACCACGTAACGCGCAAAGTCTTTCAAGTCTTCCTCACGCCGAACGCCACGATCATGATAGCCCTTCTGCCATAGCCGACCTTTGCGGCCTAAGGCACGGTTAACCGTCAAACTGCTGCGCGATTTAATTCGGCACATGAGTTCCGACAACGTCTTGTCCTGAAGCTGAACAAGCCAATGAATATGGTCTGGCATCACTACAAATGCCAACGAATCCACCCACTCATCTTCATGTGCCTCGCGCAGTTGCCGTACCACTAGGCGCCCCAACCACCAATCATCGAAGATGGGCTCTCGCCGGTCCACCACGGCTGTCAGCAGGTACACGCCACCCTCCGCTGAAGCTCTGCCTAGGCGCAAACGTCCAGACCTGTTTGATATGAGCATTCCTTGCTCCCTGTTCAATCAAAGGAGTCAAGGAAGCTACAGGCAAAAACGACTTAACAGCGAACCCAAGGCGCGACCAAATATTACCAATCAGCGCCCGGTACGAATGGTGTTCCACACCCGCGTACGCACCCGGTCGATATTCAACGGCATCGCCTCCAGCGCAAACAACTTGCCCATCATGTCCGGGCTCGGGTACACCTTGGTATCCGCCTTGATCGCCGGGTCTACCAGGCTGTCTGCCGCGCTGTTGCCATTGGCGTAATGCACATAGTTGGTGATGCTGGCCATCACTTCCGGGCGCAGCAGGTAGTTCATGAACGCGTAACCGGCTTTTTCGTTCGGGGCATCGGCGGGCATGGCGACCATGTCGAACCAGATCGCGGCGCCTTCCTTTGGAATGTTGTAGCCGATATTCACGCCGTTCTTGGCTTCCTTGGCACGGCTTTCCGCCTGCAGGATGTCGCCGGAGAAGCCGACCGCCACGCAGATATCGCCGTTGGCCAGGTCGGCGGTGTATTTCGAGGAGTGGAAGTACGCCACATAAGGTCGCACTTTCATCAGCAGCGCTTCAGCCTTCTTGTAGTCTTCGGCTTTCTTGCTGTGGTGCGGCAAGCCCAAGTAATTGAGCGCGGCCGGCAACAGCTCCGGGCCGTTATCCAGAATCGCCACCCCGCATTTCTGCAGCTTGGCCATGTTTTCCGGCTTGAAGATCAAGTCCCAGGAATCGACCGGCGCGTTGTCGCCCAGCACGGCCTTGACCTTGTCGATGTTGTAGCCAATACCGGTGCTGCCCCATAGGTAAGGAAAGCCATGGGCGTTGCCCGGGTCGTTGTTTTCCACAGCCTTGAGCAACACCGGGTTAAGGTTTTTCCAGTTGGGCAACTGACTCTTGTCGAGCTTCTTCAACGCGCCGCCCTGGATCTGCCGGGCCATGAAGTGGTTGGACGGGAACACCACGTCGTAGCCGGATTTACCGGTCATCAACTTGCCGTCGAGGGTTTCGTTGCTGTCGTACACGTCGTAAGTGAAACCGATGCCGGTTTCTTTCTGGAAGTTCTTGGTGGTGTCCGGCGCGATGTAGTCCGACCAGTTGTAGATTTTCACCGTCTCGGCGGCCTGGCTGATAGAGGCCACCAACATCAAGGGCAACAGGGCAATGGCTTTCATGGTTCGATTTCCTGGCGGTTTTAGGGCTGTTGTTATGGCAGGCGATCAAGGATCAAAGCGTTACAGGATCAATACATAGGTCTTGCGCACGGTTTTCTGGATATCCCAGATGCCCGTGCTGTTGGCCGGCAACATCAGTGCATCACCAGCTTGTATGTGGACGATTTCACCGTTATCAGGGGTGAAGGTGCAGCGGCCCTGGATGAAGTGGTAAAACTCCTGGGATTTGATCTGTCGACGCCACACGCCTGGGGTGCATTCCCAGATGCCGGTTTCGACGCCATCGCTGCGCTCAACGCTCAGGGTCGAGGCCACGGCGATGGGCTCGCCCAAGGGCACGGCCACCGGTGACGAGTCCGGCAAGTGGGCGTTCAGCGTGTCTTTGAATTGAGTGATGCTCATGGGTTTTCCCGTGTGAGTGAAACGACTTAGTGCATGAAACCTTCCATGAACCCGGCCACGCCGGTGGCCAGCTTGCGGCGCCAAGGGGCGGTATTGGGGTTGGCCAGCACCTGGTCTTCATGGACGAAACTGCGAATGATCGCGTTATAACCCAACCAGCGGCAGGGCTCGGGCTCCCAGGGCTTGAGCGCATCCAGGCCGCGTTCGCGGATCACCCAGGGTTGGTGGACTAACGGAGTGTCCCGGCCCAGGATCAGGTCGGCCAACGTGCGGCCACCCAGGTTGGTAGCGCCGACGCCCTCCCCGCCATAACCGCCAGACAGCGCGATGCCGGTCTTGGGGTCACAGAGCATGTGCGGACGGAAGTTGCGCGACATACCCAGGTTGCCGCCCCAGGAATGGGTAATCCTTACGTTCTTGAGCTGTGGGAAAAGCTCACCGAACAGATAGCGACGCAGCTCCACTTCGCTGTCGGTCAAATCAAAGTCATGCCGCAGTTTGCCGGCGAATTGATAACCGCCCCGCGCGCCGAACACCAAGCGGTTATCCGCCGTGCGCTGTCCGTAGGTGACTTGGCGGCTGCTTTCGCCAAAGGCTTGGCCATGGCGCAGGCCGATTTCGTCCCAGGTACTGGCCGGCAACGGTTCAGTGGCGACGATCAGGCTTTGCACCGGCAATTGGTAACGGCCCAGTGGCGGCAAGGTCGTGGCATAACCTTCTACCGCTGGCACCACCCAGGCCGCCCGAACAGCCGCCTTGGCGGTGCGCAGGCTGCCGGACTGCCAGTGAGTGACCGGGCTGTTTTCGTAGATCGTCACGCCCATGCTTTCAACCACCCGCGCCAGGCCGCGCACCAGCTTCGCGGGGTTGATGGTCGCGACGTGAGGTGCATAGATACCGCCATAGGGCTTGGCGATGCGGATTTGCTCGGCCAGTTGTTGCGGGCTGAGCCAGCGGTAGTCGGCTTCGGTCAGGCCCTGGGCGTGAAGTTTGTCCAGGTAACGGCGCAGGCTGCCTTCCTGCTCGGGGTAACGCGCAGCGCAGTACAGGGCGCCGCCCTTGCGGTAGTCGCAGTCGATACCTTCACGCGCCAGCACCTGGGCCACTTCATCCGGGATGGCGTGTAACAGGTCAAAGGAGGCACGGCGCTGTTCGGGATCGAGGCCGGCCAACAAACGGTCTTCACCCAGCAGGTTGCCCATCAGCCAACCGCCATTGCGACCGGAGGCGCCGAACCCAGCGGTTTGCGCCTCGATGATAGCGATGTTCAGCTCGGGCGCCTGGCGTTTCAGGTAATACGCGGTCCACAGCCCGGTGTAACCGGCGCCGATAATGGCCACGTTGACGTCCAGGTCATGCGCCAGCGCCGGCCGCGCTTGCAGCGGGTCGTCCAACTGGTCCATCCATAAGCTGATAGTGCGCCATGCCGGCATGCCAGGTTCCCCTACCTCGTTTCGATAGGGTGGATCCTAGAGCGCGCTGTCAGGGGCTGTCTTGCGCGCGTGCACGCAGGGAAATTTGTTTGACGTAGGCTTTGGGCGACTGGCCCGTGTGCTGGCGGAACGCGCTGTAGAACGCCGACAGTGAGTTGAAACCGGCGGCAAATGCCAGGTCGTCGACCTTGATCGGCGGTACGGCCTTATCCAGCGCGGCCAGCAAATGCTGGAGCCTGGCCTGGTTGACGTAGCGGTAGAAGCTCTGCCCCAGCACTTGGTTCAGCAGGTAGGAAATCTGATTGCGGCTGTAGCCACACTCCTTGGCAACCCGTTGCAGGTCCAGCTCCGGGTCCAGGTAGGGTTGCTTGCGCTCAAAATAGTGCTGCAGGTCATTGGCCATGTGCCCCAATTGCTGCGGCGACAGGCCCAGACGGCTGACCGACGGCCGCGCGGCTTGGGCCGGCTGCTCATGCACCAGGGACGCGTACTCGTTAACCCGCCAGATCAATCCATCCCGTACGGTGATGGCCTCGCTGGTGCGAAACGACACCAGCCCCTGGCCGCCACGCAGGGTGATGCGGTACTGGATGAACGCGGTGTCACCCTCGGCGCGAATGCGGTCGGTATGCTCAATCGCCTCGTCAGCCTCGCGGGGCATGCTGGCTTGCAGGTATTCGCGTAATTCAGCGAAACCGACGACACGGTTCTGGAAAAAATCGTGGTACTGGATGTCCGGGTGGTAGTAGGACATCACGCCCTCCAGATCCCGATGGCGCCAACACAGGTGGTGGCGCGTCACCAGTTCACGTGTGACCTGGGATTGCTGGGTGTCATCGTCAGCAGCGATGTCAGGCATGGCAGGCTCGGCGGCGGGTAAACCGTGGAGAGTGCCGAATTTCGCTGGGGCCTTCAATGGTCAATTGGAACTTCTGACTAGTGGCCTTTCGCCTACTTTCAAGCAGGACATGACCCACATCAACCGAATGGAAAACAACTGCCGAACGGGACCAAAAAAGTCACCTTGCGATTGCGAACGAATGCTATTTTTAGTGCTTCGACGCCATGACCAGTGAAGGTCCTGGCCCCCCTGCCACGAGCTAAAGGAAGCGCTCAATGAACAAGGTGGGCAATATGAACAAAGTGACGTTCCCCAACGCCTGCCAGCTGATGCGCTGGCATTTTCATCCGATGGGCTTTGAGGGCAGCATGGACGCGCCCGGCAGCATGATCGTCCGCCTGTTCGACCGCGCCAGCGGCGAGACGCTGATTGCCATCGCCGGAATCCCTTGTGCAACGGTGATGAATGCGGCGGATGTGGAGCGGATTATTGAAGCGGTGGAGGATGAGCTGGAGTCGTTTGTGCCGCCGCAGTCATTGCGGGCCTGACCCACCTCTATCGGACATTGAATTACCCATGTGGGAGCGAGCAAGCCCGCTCCCACATTTAGTCCGGTGTGTCTCAGCTGCGTTGATCGTCAAAAAACGCTTTCTTGCCATCCACCCGCTCCGATGCCTTCGGCATATTCACCGCCTGTGCTTCGGGCTTTTCCACATACCAATAGCAGTGGCTCACCGCCCGGGTAATGCCCACGTAGGCCAAGCGCAGCACCTCGTCTTTTTGCGCATTGTCATAGGGCTCGCTATCACCGTCCTTACCCAGACCCGCCATGCGGTACACCTGGTTCTTGTAAGGCGAGCTCGTGACATGCTGGCAATCCCCAAGCAGAAATACCGCATCAGCCTGCAAGCCTTTGGCGCTGTGATAGGTCAGTTGCTTTAACCTGCGCATCGGCGGCGGCAAGCTAGAATCCACATTAATTACAGACTGAATATGCTCTTGAATCAACAGCTTATCGCTACTTTTTCGATACAGCATCAACACTGACTCACCCTTCTGGTAGTGCTCCAGCAACAGCCGCCCCAATGCCGCGTCGTCCCGTTCCAGCACCTTGACCGGCACCAACGCCTTGGGCGCGCCACTGGCCTTGGCCTTCTTGCCGGGGATCGCCGGCGCGGCGCGCACAATATGCTCGGCCGCGTCGATGATGTGTTGATGACTGCGGTAGTTCTCGCCCAGCATCACGCAGGTGGTGGCCGGTGAAGGGAATTCGTTGTTGAACGCCATAAAGTATTTTGGCGAACTCCCGCGCCAACCGTAGATTGACTGCCAATCGTCCCCCACGCACAGCAGCGATGAACGCTGGGCGCCACGCCCGACGTGCATGGCCGGGCCACGGCTGCGGATCTCGCGCAGGCTGGCGCGGATCCACGAGACAATTTGCGGCGAAACGTCCTGGAACTCATCGATCATCAAATGCGACAAGGGCCGCAACAGCGTGTCGCTGAGCAGCTTGAGGTTTTCCGGCGTATTTTCGCCAAACAGCGAGAACATGCGGTTGTAGGTCATGATCGGTGGCGACTGGTCCAGCAGGTGATCTTCCAGGGCTTTCCAGAAGATGCTCAGGGCTTCGAAGAAAAAGCGGTCCGGGTCATCCTTGGCGAAGCTCATCTTCCCAACCGCTGTCGGTACGTCCAGGCCAAGGTTCTCGATAAACCCGGCAGCCATCACGAAACAGTCCAGCAACGGCGCCGAAGCCAATTCACCTTTAACCTTGTAATCAAAACCTGGCCCGGCCGTGGCATCACCGGCCAAGCTGCTTAAAAGACGCCTTGATGATTCATAACTATCAATCCATATCAAAGGCTTACGGCAGAAAGCTTGAAAAAGGGTGCGCTTTACGGCCCATTCTGCGCGTAGCGACAGCTTTGCGTTGGGCCGGCTGATCTGGGCGTTTTCCCGTGAATCAAAGCCCAGCACCACCCAGGCGTCCAGCGCGCGGATATAGCCATGGCAGTGAAATTGCGCACCGTTGATTTCCACGGTCTGGCGATTGGGCTCAATGCCTTTGATCGGCCAGGCGCCCGCACGGAACCACAGGTCCTCGATCGCATCGCAGAGTTCTTCATCGCGCTTGGCCGCCAACTCGGTCACGGCCATGCGTTTTTGCACATCCGGATGGTCCCGCTCCAACGCTTTGAGTTGCAGCCCGTGGCGCGCGAGCGGCGCAATCAGCTCACGAAAACGCGCGTGCTGCCCGTGCAGGCGGTGATAGCAGGCATTCATCTGCTGGCGCTGGGCTTCGTTGATACGCAGGTCGAATGGGTTGCTGTCAGCGTCTTCGACGCCCGAGTTCAGGTTCTCGAACGCCTGCAGGCGCTCGAAGCCCGGCAGGCTGCGCACCATTGGCAGGATGCGCGAGTGAAAAGTGCGCACCACGGCCTGAGCTTCTTTCATACCAAGGGGTTGGCCCCACAGGCTAAGAATTTCCATGAGCTTGTTGATGAAGTCTTTGCGTGACTCGCGGGTGAAGGTCACCACCGTCATTGAGCTCAGCTCAAAGCCCAGGTAATGGGTGAGCAGCAAAATACGCAGTACCAAGGAGGTGGATTTGCCGGCACCGGCACCGGCAATCACCGAGGTAGACGGTGTATCGCTGAAAATCATCTTCCATTGCGCGGCGCTGGGCTGGGCGTGAGCAGGCAGCAATCGTGCAACATCCGCTTTGATGCGCTTTTTCAACTCGGCGGTGAGCGGCAGGCGCCAGTCATCAAACAGACTGTCATCAACTCCCGGCGCACGGTGCTCGTCCGGGCGGAAGTCGCGAATCAGCAGCACTTGCCGACCTTCCTCAAGGCCGTCAGCCTTGCCCTCGCGATAGCCATATTCCACACCCGCTTCATGCCCGCTGCGAAAACCGTCGGCCTGACCGTGCAGCCATGAAAACCGGTGCTGGGCGCGCAGGCGAGTCAGACCATGGCCAAACAGGCGCGCGGCCAGGCGCTTCAACCAAGGCATTTCAGCCAGAGGGCGCAGTTCGGGGGGCAAATCAGGCGGTTGTTGCGACACGCGGACTCCTGCGGTGAACAAGGTGTTTACATAGGGCCCCATGGTCGCCGGAATCGACGTTCAGTTCCAGCCAATTGCTTTGCAGTCATGCAGTTAGGCGATGAACTGAAAGTCAAAACGCCACTAACCAATCAAGTAAATAGATAGGAATCAGGCATTTTTTACGCTTTTTATCGATCATGGGCTGCAGGATCATAAGCGCATCCACAGGAGACGATCATGCTTGAACTTCGACCTTTTACTTCCTTGGGCGGCGCCCACCACGGCTGGCTTGACGCTCATCACCACTTTTCATTTGCCGAGTACCACGACCCCAACCGCATGCACTGGGGCAACCTGCGCGTTTGGAACGACGACATCATCGCGCCGGGGACCGGGTTCCCGCAGCACCCGCACCGCGATATGGAAATCATCACCTATGTGCGTGAAGGTGCGATCAGCCATGCCGACAACCTCGGCAACAAAGGCCGCACCGAAGCGGGAGATGTACAGGTCATGAGTGCAGGCACCGGGATCGCTCACAGCGAGTACAACCTGGAAGATACGCCGACCCAGATTTTCCAGATCTGGATTATCCCGAATGAAGCCGGATTGCCGCCTTCCTGGGGAGCCAAGCCGTTTCCGAAAGATGATCGCGAAGGATTTGTAACACTGGCCAGTGGCAAGGCAGGCGATAGCGAAAGCCTGCGGATCCGGGCGGATGCGCGGCTGGTTGCGGCAAATCTGAAGGCTGGGGAAAGTGCTGAGTACCGGCTGGACAGCGGTCGACGGGCTTATCTGGTGCCTGCGACCGGCGTGATTGAAGTCAATGGCTTGCGTGCGCAAGCTCGAGACGGCATTGCGGTAGAGGATGAGCAGGTGTTGCGGGTGACTGCGATTGAAGACAGCGAAATTGTCTTGGTCGACCTGGCCTGACGCTGTCCCAATAGCGGGCTTGCTCGCGAATGCGGAGTGTCAGTCGCCAATGTGCTGACTGATCTACCGCATTCGCGAGCAAGCCCGCTCCCACACTGGTTTTGGGGTGTTACTGAGAAATGGCGCCGTCTACCAACACCTGCGCTTCTTCCACCAATTGCTTGAGGTGATCTTCGCCAATAAAGCTCTCGGCGTAGATCTTGTAAATGTCCTCAGTACCCGATGGCCGTGCAGCAAACCAGCCGTTTTCGGTCATCACCTTCAAGCCGCCGATCGCCTGGTTGTTACCCGGTGCGTGGCTAAGGATCTGCTGGATGCTTTCCCCGGCCAATTCAGTGGACGTCACTTGGTCCGGTGACAGCTTGCCGAGCAAGGCTTTCTGCGCCGGCGTGGCCTTGGCATCCACGCGAATCGCAAATGGCTCGCCCAGGGCGTCGGTCAGGCCGCGGTAGATCTGGCTTGGGTCCTGGCCTTTGCGCGAGGTCATCTCCGCTGCCAGCAGCGCCGGGATCAAACCGTCTTTGTCAGTGCTCCATACGCTGCCATCCTTGCGCAGGAACGAGGCGCCGGCGCTTTCTTCGCCGCCAAAGCCCAACGAACCGTCGAACAGTCCATCGGCAAACCACTTGAAGCCGACCGGCACTTCGTACAGGCGACGGCCAATACGTCCAGCCACGCGATCAATCAGGCCGCTGCTGACTACGGTCTTGCCCACGGCGGCGTCAGCGCGCCAGTCAGGACGGTTCTGGAACAGGTAATCGATGGACACTGCCAGGTAATTGTTCGGTGCCAACAGGCCACCGGACGGCGTGACGATGCCGTGGCGGTCGTGGTCCGGGTCGCAGGCGAAGGCCACGTCAAAGCGATCCTTGAGACCGATCAGGCCCTGCATCGCGTAGCTGGAGGACGGGTCCATGCGGATCTGACCGTCCCAGTCAACGCTCATGAAGCGGAACGTCGAGTCGACTTCCGTGTTCACCACGTCCAGGTTCAGGCGGTAGTGCTCGGCAATCGCCGACCAGTAGCGCACCCCTGCTCCGCCCAGCGGGTCCACACCCAGGCGCAGATCGACGCTGCGGATGGCGTCCATGTCGATCACATTGACCAGGTCAGCCACATAGCTGTTGAGGTAATCATGGCGATGGGTGGTGTCGGCCTTGAGCGCCTGTGCATGGGTGATGCGCTTGACCCCGGCCAGTTTGTTGGCCAACAGTTCATTGGCCTTGGCTTCGATCCACTTGGTGACGTGCGTATCTGCCGGGCCGCCGTTGGGTGGGTTGTACTTATAGCCGCCACTCTGCGGCGGGTTGTGCGACGGCGTGATGACAATGCCGTCGGCCAGGCCGCTGGTGCGGCCACGGTTGTAGCAGATGATCGCGTGGGAAATTGCCGGGGTCGGCGTGTACTCATCGCCTTCGGCCAGCATCACGTGCACGCCATTGGCAGCCAGCACTTCCAGCGCGCTGGCACCGGCGGGCGTGGACAGCGCGTGGGTGTCGAGGCCGACAAACAGTGGACCGTTGATGCCCTGGGCTTCACGATACAGGCAGATGGCTTGGCTGATGGCGAGCACATGCCATTCGTTGAAGCTCAATTCGAATGAGCTGCCCCGGTGCCCGGAGGTACCAAAAGCCACACGTTGGGTGGAGATTGCTGCATCAGGCTGGCCGGTGTAATAGGCCGTGACCAGTCGCGGGATATCCACCAGCAACTGGGCTGGCGCCGGCTTGCCCGCAAAAGGACTGATTGTCATGCATAAACCTCGGAAAGAAGAATTTGGAAAAAATGGCAGTTTACTGAGAGTTGGACTGCTGCGCGACGTTATCGATCCTACAACAGTAAGAGAAACTTCACGCGATCATCCGGTCTGCGCCTGATGCAGTGCTTCGCTTATAGCAGCCAGGGCGATATCCAGGTCGGGTTGCCCGTGAAAGGCGTAGCTCAGGCGCAGGTTCTGTTGATGCAGGCCACTGACACTAAACAGCTCGCCGGGTGCAATCACTATCTGCTGGGCGAGCAGGCGCTGGAACACCTGGCGCATATCCACGGGCTTTGTGGCGCCCAACCAAAACGTCGCCCCGGCAGTCGGCGCGCGGTAGGCCACTTGGTCCCCCAGATGCTGATCCAGGCGGTGACGCATTTCCTCTGCCTGCTGGCGTAACTGCAGGTGCAGTGTGCGCAGGTGCTGGTCGATGCGCCCGCTTTGATAAAGGCGGGCAATCGCTCGCTGGCGAATCGACGACAACCGAAAGGAACGCAGCAGGAACTGGCGCTGCAATTCACTGCTCATGCGCCGAGACAGCAGATAACCATAAGGGGCTTCCGACCCAAGGACTTTCTCGAAAGAGGAAAACACCATCAGTCGCTCGGTGTTCACCAGTTCGCGCAAGGCTGCCTGCGGTTCTGTGAACCCCAATTCGCCATAGGTGTCGTTTTCCAATAGCCAGCAACCGTACTGATCGAGCATTTGCGCAACGGCCAGGCGGTCCTGGGTCGGCATAGCCACACCTGCCGGCAGGCTGACGGCCGACGACAGCAACACCAGGTGCACCGGCTCATCGCACAACAATTGGTCAAGAGTCACCAGGTCCAGGCGCCCCTGCAGCGTCCAGGGCAACTCGATAATACGTACCCCGGCATCTTGGAGCAGGCGCAAGACCAGCCAGTCGCAGGGTGATTCCACAATTACCGTCGTCCCCCTCAGGCCCAAGACTTCGACAAGGATGTCCAGCACACCGCGCAGGTCGGCGCCGATGTAGACGTCATCGGCATGCCAACAGCGAGTGGGCGAAGAGGTATAACGCGCGGCCAGCGCTGCGCGCAGTTCCCAGACACCGCAGGGCTGGGCCCAGGGTTGCAGATGTTGCGGGTATTGGCGCACCAACTCCCGCTCCAGGCGCAACAGGTTGCTATCCAGTGACACCAGCAACGCAGGTTCATCGCCACTGAGCACCACCATGCCCGGGCGGCGCGCCGCTGCGTAAAGCCGATCGAGCAGGTCGCCAGCCGCCCACGCCAGTGGGTTTGCCGACATAGGCCAGGCGTAATAGCCCGACTTGGCCACCGAATAGACCCTGCCCTCCTTCTCAAGCAGCGAGTACGCGTACTGGACCGTCGAGATCGACACGTTCAGCCGCCCCGCCAATTGCCGCAGGGACGGCAGCTTTACCCGCGCGTCAGTACTGACGTCGTTGATCAGGTTGATCATGTAGCGGTAAACCGCCTGATACGCGAAATCCGCCCGCCGTTCGCCGCGCAGTATCATTGCCCGGACAATTGACAGGCCTGCGCGCTGTCATGGGCCGTGGCACCCGCACTGCGCAATTTGCCGCCCGCATTGACCAACGGACGTTTGCGATAGAGCTGCTGCAGCAAGGGCATTGGCAAGCCGCTGGTGTCAGTGATCCATTGTTGCAACATCTCAGCGGACGGCTTGCCCTGCAGGACCTTGTGCAGCTCGGGCAAAGCAACCAGCATGCCCGGATGGCACTGGCGCAAATAGCCTTCCAGGCGTTCACCATGATGGATAAACGGCGAGAACAGCAGGCAAATCAATTGAGTCTCGTCCAGACCGAAGAACTGCTGGGCGTGGGTGCTCGCCTGGCTGCGCCCTTCACGGGTCCCCGCCTGCGTGAGTAACTCTTCGGGCATGTGCATGCGCCTCAAAAAGTGTCCTGCCTGTTGGATAAAGCCTTGCACCCCTTCTTCATAGTCCATATCTCGCAGGCATTGAGCCTGCAACCCGCGCAGATGGGCCATCAGCAGCGGGATGGAATAGCTTGGATGGCTGAAATGAAACCCCAGCGGATCAGGGGCAAAGGCCATGAACTCGGTGAGCATGGGCGAGGATGAGAGGTCTACGTTGTCCAGCAAATCGGCAACGCCGATGTAGGACAGGTTACGGTGGCCGGTCTTGCTGGGGTTGTCACTGGCGACATAATGCTCCCCGTATGCATCACGGTAATAACCGGTACTCCATTCATCCATACGTGCGAACAGCGCGGTAAGCGACGACGGCCAGGCCTCAGGCATCGCCATCCCAGCGCCCACAGCCGTGTTCTTGAGCCAGGCAATAAACTGACTCTGCTTGCGCGGGGAGTCCCCGCTGACCAGTGCGTGTACCCCGCCATTCCAAGAGGTAACGCGCTGGTAAAAATCCCCCAACGCCAGGTAGGTGTCACTGCACACCGTGGCGCGGCAGTCACCGGAACTCAGGTGGCCGACAATCAACCTGTTGCGCTGGCTGCTTTCTCGCCCAACGACAGAGGCGGGTCGCAGGTGGTTGAAGGGCAATACTTCCTCACGATCCACCATCAGTAGATCAACCCGTGGATCATCGTGCAGAAACAGGCGGCCATAGCCTTGATTGAGGCTGTCGAGCCTGCCCTCGGTCATGCCAGCATGCCGCAGCGTCGCAACCCGCAAGTGAAAGGTATGCGGGGCGCGGCCAGCGATCGTCAACTGCGCGGCACGCAACAACGCCAAGGTGTAGCTGCTCACTTCGCCACCACCATGCGCCACCAGCACCTTGTAACCTCCCACTTGCTCCATGCCGCCGGCTGCCACGACGATTCGCTGGACCAGCAATTGGAGTGCCGTGCGTTCTGCGCGAGTAAAGTGCCCGATCAAACGCTGCAGAACTTGCTGGTAAACATAGTTCATAGCCTGTTCGTGGATAGTGCTCATCGTTTTACTACCTGAGTTGAAATATTAGTTTCAAGCAACTGCTGACAGTGTTTGCTCGACCGATTGCGCATGTAAGAAATTCGCGCAGAGCCTTGTGCGCCGATGACTAGACACTATCACCGCGCAACACAACGACACGAATGCCCGAGGGCAAAGCCAAAAGCCCTGCAAGCGCGCAAACATCTGGATCTATTGGGCCAAAACAAATCCGATCACAGTCCTAGGAACTTTCCGACAAACTCTTACACACCGTTAACCGACTATTAAAAGAAGTGTCCGACACGCGCACCCACCAACTTTCCCACTCATGGGCACGGAACTTTTCATGAGCGCACCTATTTCCTTCAGGCCACGCGAACGCCACGACATTAGTTTCAGACGCTCGCAACAGTAGTGTCAGATATTCAATCATTGCTCAGTCCTTGAGATGAAAGTGAAGACGCAATTATCAATGCTGGAATAATGATTAATAGATACAGAACCCTGGCGAAAACCAGTGCAGATGAGCAACGGCCAGCGCATAAATCACGCGCACACAAAGACGCCGCACTGGAATTCAGGGCGGCGTCAGCGAAAAAGTCAGGATTCAGGGGTTAAAGTGCCAGCCAGGCACCTGAAGCGGGGTACAGTTTAAGCCCTGTCAAATGGCGCATTTGCCCCATGCGCCAGGTGCCAGGAAGACTCGTTTGAGAACCTTCCTACGTACTAAACAGCTTCAACCTGCAACGCAACACGCTCGCGGCACGGGCATTCGTCCATATATCGGTGCGCTTCCACGAACTGATTGAACGGAAACACGGTGGTTTTCAACGGCACCAGCACGCGGTCAGCTGTCAGTTGGTTGATATCGCGCAACGCCCGTTGCAAGGCTACGTGGTCCTGAATGATGCCCAGCTCCGGTTTGCCAGTGAAGTTACCGATGCAGTGCACAAAAAACTGAATGTTCTTCTGGAACGCCGCACACGCCGGGAAGGGCGTCTGGTTACCGCCCTGCAAGCCATACAGCACCAGGCTGCCACGCGGTGCCAGTACGTCACCGAGCAAGGACATCTGCGGGCCACCCAAACCGTCGAACACCACGTCGACACCGCGGTTGTCGGTGAACTTGTTGATTTGCATCAGCAGGTCTTGCTCTTCGGTGACGATGACCTTTTCCGCACCGAGCGACAGCAGATACTCACGCTCCGCGCTGTCCTTGGTGGCGGCAATCACCCGCACACCCAGGGCCTTGCCCAGCTGTACAAAGGACGGACCGGCGCAGTGGCTGGCGTCAGTCACCAGGGCAAATTGCCCGGGCTTGACCCGTGCCAAGTCCACGTAGGCGAAGTAGGCGATCAACAGCGGCGTGTAATGCACGCTCGCTTCAATAGGGCTCAAGACATCCGGGTACCGGGTCAGGGCAGAACGGGGCAGGACGATCTGCTCGCCATACACCGGGTAGTCATTGGGGCTCTCGGCCGGAAAACTGGCCACTTTATCGCCCACTGCCAAGTCATCCACGCCATCGCCTACGGCGACGACCACCCCGGCCATTTCATGGCCAAGACCGGACGGTAATCTTGCATGGGAAGACGCCAGGTTCTGGCGCCACAAAATGTCATACCAGCTGATGCCAATCGCTTCGACACGCACCTGCACTTCGCCCGGTGCGGGCTGCGCGGCTGCATGCTCTTCGCATTTGAGCACCTCGGCCGGACCAAACTTGTGAAAACGGATCGTGCGGGACATCGCAAACCTCGTCAAAGTAACCTCTAATGCCATGAACTTTATCTGGGCTTTACGGGTAAGACCACCGGTCGCCATTAATAGTCGACATGTCTGTCATTGATTCCGCGTCTGAGGAATAGACCTCAGCTCTTGTAAGAAAACTCAATTTTCCTGTGCAGAGTAACAGCCTTTCCCCGTAAGATTCGTGCTGGCCATTGTTGTTATATGCCCGCTCTCGTCAAGTCAGCTGACTCTTCCAGGACACAAGATGAACCGTAACGACCTGCGTCGTGTCGACCTTAACCTCTTGATCGTATTCGAAACCTTGATGCATGAGCGCAGTGTGACCCGCGCCGCCGAGAAACTGTTCCTCGGCCAGCCAGCCATCAGCGCGGCGTTGTCACGCCTGCGCGGGCTGTTTGATGACCCGTTGTTCGTGCGCACCGGCCGCAGCATGGAACCGTCGGCCCGGGCGGTAGAAATCTTCGCCCTGCTCTCCCCGGCGCTGGACTCGATTTCCACCGCGGTCAGCCGCGCCGCTGAATTCGACCCGGCCACCAGCACCGCGGTATTCCGCATCGGCCTGTCCGACGACGTCGAGTTCGCCCTGCTGCCCCAACTGCTCAAACGCCTGCGCGCCGAGTCACCCGGTATCGTGCTGGTCGTGCGTCGCGTCAATTACATCCTGATGCCCGGCTTGCTGGCCTCCGGCGAAATCTCCATCGGTGTCAGCTACACCGCGGACTTGCCGGCCAACGCCAAGCGCAAAGTGCTGCGCCGCAGCCTGCCAAAACTGCTGCGCGCCGACAGCGTGCCGGGCTCGCTGAGCCTGGACGACTTCTGCGCCCGCCCCCACGCGCTGGTGTCATTTGCCGGCGACTTGAGCGGGTTCATTGATGAAGAACTGGAAAAACTCGACCGCAAACGCCACGTGGTATTGGCCGTACCGCAATTCAACGGCCTGGGCACCTTGCTCGCGGGCACGGACATCCTCGCGACCGTGCCGGACTACGCGGCCGAGGCGTTGACCTCGGCGGGTGGGTTGCGTGCGGAAGACCCGCCATTGCCCGTGCGCAGCTTTGAGTTGCATATGGCGTGGCGTGGATCACAGGATAATGACCCGGGCGAGCGCTGGTTGCGGTCGCGGATTCAGATGTTTTTTGGCGATCCTGAGAGTCTTTAGAGGCTTCGCGCATGCTTGTTAGCTGATCATTTCTACGTTTTTCTAGTCTCGAATAGCCATTTACTTCCAGCGAATTGCTACATTTGGGGCAAATTTGAGGACATGCTTTGGATGGTTTGAAAAGGATGCCCCCAGCCTTAGGCCAAGTGGGCTATTGATTCAGCGAAAGCCGCATCGCCGAACCGAGCATTCAGGACATGACGGAACTGATGCGCCAGCTCATGGACGCGATCCGGCCCTACACCGACAAACCCTGGGCATTGCTGGGTTGCAGCCTGGGGTGCAAGATCGCCCTCGAAGTGGCGCGGACCTTGGCCAGCGAGGGTCGCCACCCGCAGTTGCTGTTCCTGATGGCGTGCCCGGCGCCGAGTTTTCCGATCCAGCGCAAAGTGTCGGACTACAGCGAGGAGGATTCGCCCTCGAAGTCCGACACCTGGGCGGCACGCGACAGTGCCTTGTCGGAAGGCTACTGCGTAGCAACCGATACGACCCTGGCGGTGCCGATGGTGATGATTGCCGCCAGCGATGATCACCTGGTCACGGTGGAAGCCGCGCGCCGCTGGAAACGGCACGCAGCAGCCGGTTTCGACTGGCGCCTGGTGGACGGCGGGCACTTTTTCCTGCGTCAGCAACGCACGCAGCTATTGGGCTGGCTGTCTGAAGCCCTGCAACACCCGCCGCGCTGAATAGTGCGCAACGACGTGGTCGTACCGGGCTACGGTGCACAGTGGCAAGCCGAAATCGAGGCCGTCATGGCCCATGGCGTACCCTTTGTGTTGATCTACCTGGAACCTGGGGACGACGAAGCCCACGCCGACCGCAAGCTGCGCAGCCTGTGGTTGAAGACGCACAAGGAGGCCTTTGGCCATTTGTGTATCAGCTTGATCAGCGTGCTTGCCGATGAGGCGCGTCGTGCGCATTTCGATGCCATGGGCAAGATTGGCGAACAAGCCTCTGGCATCCGTTATGAAACCGCGGCGACGCAGGCCGAGGGCGAGGCGCTGGCACAACGGCGTATCGCCCAATACGGCGCTGCCTAGCTCAACGCGACCGGGTTCCGGCGACGGAACCCTCAATCGCTAAAGCGTTGAAAAATCCAAGGCAATTGCTCGGGTTGGTAGCCGTTGATCTTTTTTCCCACTGATATAAGCGCATTGTTGACGCTGCGTGGGGTAGTGCCCATTCCAGGTAGTTTTTCCGCCGTAACTCGGCAAGCCTGCGCTTTGCTGAGTCCCTGGTCATGGTGAAGATCCCAAGCGAATAGCCCTCGAATCAACGGCGCAACGCTGGTGAGTGTCTTGAACAATTTATGCGCCTGTACAGGCTCGAATAAGTCGACAAAATCCGTGGTCGGCGACGGTTCGTCGAGCAAGCGTTGCAGTCTGGCGTAATCGCCTTTTGCACGGGCATCCGCTAAACGCCGTGCCCGAATCATTCCTCTGCCGGAATAAGCGGCGTTCACGATTTCCCTTCTGGATGGCGCTGGAGTTTCGGAGTCAAACACCACAATTACACTATCGGTGACCCGTTTGCCGTTGATGATCACTTCATCCATGTCAGTGGTGAAGCTCCTGACACTGCGATTGGAAACAGGGATGGGAGACTGCCCGGGGCGGTTATAGAACGTATGGACCTCAATCATCCGTGGCGGCTCATGGTCCTCGTCCATTCGGCTCTGCTTGCCATGGTATGAGAACTTTCCGGTGGTGATACCCATTTCCTCACGCCCGGCTGAAGAGTTGATGAATACCCACCAACCCCACATCAGCTCAAGTTCGTTTTCTACGGCTAGGTCGGCAAGTCGGAAGCCCCGCGTGAACTGCAACCTTGACCAAACTTCATCAATCTGGCTTCCGAAGCGATTCATCGTGTCCCGCAACAACTGAGCCTGGTGTTCGTCATCAGCCTCATCAGCCGGGTCGTACTGCCACTGAAACGCGTCCAAAAGGACCGCAGCCCCCCTTATGCCTTCGATGGGCTCATCCATCACTTGGCCGGGTGTATCGATGGCCTGGGCTATTTGATCATGCAATTGAACAAGCATCAGGTGTGCATCCCCGGTTACCAAACGCTCTTTGCGCTTAGCGAGCTCAATCCAGAACAGTTTGTCCCACTTGTCCTTTGTCTCGACTTCGTCATCCGTGTATTCGTCTGTTCGCATAAATCACACCATGCTGGGTGCTACCCAGGTTGGGATGGCCGATAAGCAGCAGAGTGAATAACCTGCAACCGGCTAGCTCACTCAGACTCCAAATCCGGGGTTTACAAGGGGCTTGCATACAGAAGGAGCGGCCCAAGCCACGCCTTCTCCTCCCACCATCAACATGACGCGAGTCGAATACAGAGGTCCCTATGTTTGGTTTTTTCTCAGGCATCCAGAAAGAAATAAATCGCGGCTTTTACGGCCAGCTTGCCCGGCGTGACCAAGACGCTTTCTTGCAACATCTCTATGACAAAGGCTACTCAGTCCCGGAGATCAGCAAAGAAATGGCGGTCACGGCACCCAACATTTACAACCGCATCACCGCGCATCGCGGGCGCGGCCCACAAACCAATTGAGCCTGCCTGGCCGACCAGGTGAAACCACGGGCTTGGGCCTCGAAAGCAAGCCCGTATCCCGCGCGCTTGCGCCTTAACGCCTCAATCAGGCCCGGCAAATGATTGGGCGCAGCCAAGCATCGCGGTTTCTGGTGCGCAACCACAGGTGGACCTGCGCGTGATCGGCGTGTTGTGGCTCGGCATCGACGGCAATCAGGCAGTTCCCGGCATCAATCGATTTACCCATCAAAATATCGCGTTTGATCAGGACCGTGTCACCATCCCCCGGTAGTTCGTAGCAACCGTCGAGGGTCGACACGAACCACTGGCGCTGGAACCGGGTGATGCCCAGAGGCTCACCGGGTACTTGTGCAATGGTGCGGGTCACATCACCCGCAACGCTGACGACCGAACCGCCCGCCGCAATGGCCCACAATTCCCCTCTCGGACCTTCGACACCGGCAATCATATTGATGAACGCGCCGGCCTCAGTCGGCCATGGTCCATCAATTCGCTGCCAGGTCCCGCCCACCGGCCGACGCAGGATCAGGCCCGCATACCCCAGCGCGTATATTGCGTCTTGCGTCTGGACAATGTTGTTGACACCACCCAGCGTTCCGACAATGTGATCGTCGTGTTCAAGGCGAGCAACATCGCCCGATGTCCAACGATACAACCGGCGGCTGAACGTACCGATCAACAAGCCATCGCTCGCCCAACACAGGCATTCAGCAAGCTCGACGTTCTGGCCATCCGTGGCCACATAACCCAGTGTGCGGGAGTACCACTCATCGCGCGCGTTGAGCTGTGGATGGGGCGTAACCTGCCGCCATCCAGCCACCTGTCCAAGGACGGTGTTGGTGATCAGTTCATCTTCGCTAGTGATCGCCCAGACTTGGCCGTCGCTATCATTGACGATGGCCTGGATGGCATCTGGCACCCAAACCTGTGGTTGCAGGCGTAAATGCTCACCGTCCAGTTCCCCCCTGATAATCCAGGACGATGTATGACCGCTTTCGTCCGACACGTGCACGGCAAACCAGGGCACACCGGCGGCCATTGTCAGGTCGGCAAGCTGGTAGCGCCGGACGCCATGGGCGGGTGTTGATGGGTTTATGTTGTCGCTCATGTCACAGGCACCGGTTGTTGGGTCACTGTAGAAGGTACGTCGTAGAACAAAGGCAACTCCCTGTCCATGGGCCAGCCGACCGCCGTGTAGAACTCTCGCGCCTCAATCAGGAGCACCATGGCGACAGCGCGGCCGACACTTTTGCGTTCATTCCACGTCATGAACCCTGCCTGCGCCAAGGCAAAACCTTTGACGTTGAAACGTTTGAATTCATCCGAGTTGGCAAGGCCACTGTTCCTGACGGCCACATCCACACCCAGATCCGCGGTGGTATAGACATGGGTCATCCACTCAAGCACATGCTCCAGGTACTCGCCAGTCGTTGGGTTTTTCGCGAGCAGTGTCGGATTGCCGCGCAGCCGTTTGCGTGTGTGTTTCTGGGCGTCCGTCACAAATTTATGCTGCGATCCTCTGTTCTGTGAATCCTGCATAAACGTCGCGTAGCTCTGGTCAAGGCTGAAAGACTGCCCCCTGTGCAGTGACCCTCGCAGTGCCTTGTCGGGGATCAAGTGATCGGCATCGTAGCCACGGTAGATATTCAACACCTGGGCGTTGGCCGCGGACTTGACCTGGGAAATGATTTTGTAGCCGCCCGCCAAGGTGGGCATGCGTAGCAGTTCACGCATCGCTTGCTTGGTGCTGGCATCGAGCGCGTCGGTTCGCCAGTCGAGCCCATTGATTTTATTGGCCCGCGCGACCGTGGCTTCGATTTCCACACGCAGCACGTCTGCCTGTAGCGGGTAGGCCGCTTCAATGACGCTGGGCCGCAGGTCCGATACGCTGTACGCCGGGTTGGACAGGATTCTGGAAATCACCTCGCGCGCTTCACGCTCACTCAGTGTGTGCCCATCAGTACGCGGGTAGGTAATGCCCGCGACGTCGAATGAATCAACGAACGTGTGCTGTTGCGCTTGGTGCGCAGCGACGAACGCTGCCTGGGCAACTGCGTCCGAGGGGTCGCGCAATGCGGCCTCATAGGCGTTTCGCATCAGGGTCATGGCGGCAAAACTGCTATTCATCGGCAGTGCCCTCCGCGCGCGCGTTCGACGTATTGCCACGTACGAGATCATCGATGTGCTTGCCGAATGTCGAGGGCCTACCGTGTCCACGCGCTTGCATCCACGCCAATAAATGATCGACTGTCGGCTCAAGCAGCGAGCGGGTGCGTATGCCGTGGTCTTGCACTATCACTTGCAAGCGAGGGCTTTGCTCATCGAGCACTGCCTCCATCTCTGCCGACGCCCAATTGCGCGTGTGCTGGTGCAGGCCATCGGGGTCCAGCGTAAACCAGCCTGGGTAGCTGCCCGGCTTGCCTGTTATCACCTCGACACCAATTTCAACCTGCCGGACAGCCGGTTTACCCGGCCACGTCAGGGTGTAAATCCGGCGTACAGTCTGAAACTGTCCATCTCGCAGGGAAGAGGCCAACATCAGTTTGGAGATCAGGTCGTAAAGTTGCCGCTGCCTCGGGGTAAGCGCGGCCATCTTGGGGTTGTCGGCCTCCAGGCTGATGTCCAGAGGCACCAGTGCTCCGTGGGCACCGCTGCGGCCGCCGTCCGAAACCGGGTGGGTTTGCGCACCAGGCGCGGGATCATCGTCGTGCTGCTCGGCCTCAGCGGGTGAAGGCGAACCGGCAGGCGCGCCCCACGTATTCAGCTCGACGGCGGGCTGCAGGGAAAACAGCGCGACCTCAGCGCCTTGCGCATCGACCGTTGGTGCATGGGGGCCCGCAACCGGCTGCGCGCCGCACTGATCATCAAACTGCGCCGCCCAGGTGTGCACGAACGCAAGGTAGTCCGCCTCCCCTGCATCCGGCAATTGGGACAGGTGAGTCAGCGCATCGTCGAAGGCCATCAACAACGCATTGGCGCTGATTGTGTTCAGCCAAGGGTTGTTCAGCACCTTATCTGCCTGGCGCCGTCCGGACTCGGTCAGGAACAGGCGCCCCTGCGCATCCAATGCAGCCCAACCATTGTCGTTCGGTGCTGACTCGGGCTCGTCCTGCCCCTCGCGCATCTCATACAGTTTTTGCAACGTGCTCATGGTGCTCGACGGCATCCAGCCAAATCGCCTGAACGCCTCTTGCAGGACCAGGTTAGTGCCCAGGCTTTGAGCAGGTGCCAGCAGCAAGTCCTCATGCTCGAGCAGGCAAGGTGTCGGTGAAACCACCGCGTCGCTCAGTTGGTCGATCAAGGTGTGAACGCTCTCTGTGCGGTCACTGCCCCACGCGCGCCAGGCTTCGCTGCCGCGCCGCACCATCAAGCGAGCCGGCACGAGGGTATCGTTCACTTTCAGGCTTATCGCGACACCCAACCGTTTACCGGGTAACCCCGGGGAGTCACCATGGCCCGCCAGTACCCTGAGCAAGGGCCCCTTGACCCGTCCGCCCCCGACAATACCGTGACGCATGTAGACCGAGCCGATGAGGTTGTCCAGCACCCGCTGGGCAATGGCTCCATATGCCAAGCCCATATTCAAGGCCCGGCAAGCGCTGCCAGCTCGCTCGTCGGCGGTAGCGCCCTCGACCTGTACACACCGACCCTCCTCAAATGATCGGGCCATTTCGAGGGTGGTCAATGCATGAAACCTTACCCGACGCACCCTCTGGATATGCATGAAC
The DNA here is from genome assembly GCF_054685145.1 of Pseudomonas sp. H1_A03. Taxonomy (NCBI): domain Bacteria; kingdom Pseudomonadati; phylum Pseudomonadota; class Gammaproteobacteria; order Pseudomonadales; family Pseudomonadaceae; genus Pseudomonas; species Pseudomonas sp. H1_A03. The sequence continues at coordinate 4,289,755 of NZ_CP162829.1, read as the reverse complement.
CACGGTGCTTCCTTGAGTACCTGGATCATGTGCCAGGCGATAGCTTCGCCTTGGGCATCATCGTCCGTCCCCAACACCAGCTCAGTGCATTGCAGTAAACGGCTGCCGGTATTGCGTAGGGACGCCGCCAGGTCACTGCCTTCGCGCTCGCTCAATTGCCAGTGCGGTTTGAACCCATCACGCCAACTGATCGCACCGGGGCCTGGGAGGTCACGAATATGACCGCCACAGCCGAACACCTGAGTACCGCCAGGTACCAGTTCTTGAATGATTTTCGCCTTGTGCAAGGATTCGACAACCATCAGCGTGGCGGGACCGAGCTTGCACGCTGGCACCCGCGGGGCGCAGGTGAGCCGCTCATGCTCTGGCTCACGCACACCGGCCAAGCATCGTCCTACCACAGCCGAAGGCAAATCGTTGTTCGGGTCCATCGCCTGCTGGGAAAAAAACAGATCGGAATGGCCAAACATAATGAAGCTTTTCTGCGCACGACTGATCGCTACGTTGAGCAGGCGCCCATCGTCACGATCGATAAACACCCGCTCACGATGATTGGTATCGGTTCGACGGCTGGCGCGGCTTTCCCGATTCACGGCACTGAACAACACCACAGGTTTCTCCGCCCCTTGAAGGGTATGAACCGTGCCGATGGTCAAACGCTCACTCAGGTCAGCGTCATCAGGGTCGAGTTCTTCGCGCACCCGACGCTTTATCGCTTCGACCTGGCCTCGAAATGGCGTGACGACCGCGACAAGTTTTTCCAACCCTATCGGCTGCTCCGGGTGGCCTTCGACCCTGGCGACCCACTTCGCCAGACGCGGTCCGTGCTCTTTAAGCCAGTCCACGATGGCCTTGGCTTCTCCAGGGTTGGACCATGAGTCGCCTTTGCAGGGCTCATCGTTCGGGCCTCCGGTCTGATAGAACCCGAGCGGCGGTAGCGGGAACGTTGCCTTCATGCGTTTGCGCAACTGCATTTCAGCTTCGCCCTCGAGCAAGGGCAACTCGGCATCCGCGAACAGCCCTGCCAGCGGGTTGGGCACTTTGGGTTCCAACTCTTTGCTGAGCAACCCGCCCTCGGCATCACGGTCGTGATCGTGGTACAGCAAATCGATACACACATTGATGATCGACTCTGCACAACGGTAGTGCTCCCGCAGGAGCAGTCCGTCCCGTAGCCGTCCGTCCGGCATGGCCTCGGCAAACGATGCCCCGGTTCCGGCAAGCTTCATGATTGAACCCGTGGCGGAGTCCGCGCCACGCACGAGCAAGGCGCCCAAAGACGACGGATCGGCCCAACGGTCCTGCACCTGGCGCGCGTCGACCTCGGGTGTTACCGAAGACACGGGGGAGAGCTGCTTCATATCGCCGACCACCACGGCTTTTTTAGCCAGGCTAAGCACCGGCACACCCAGCTCCGGCGCAGCTTGCCCCGCCTCATCGATAATCAGCAAATCCAGGAACGCGAACAGCGGCCTACGGCCCTCTCCCAGTAACCGTGGGGCGCTATGCAAGGTGGCGACAATGCACGGAAACAGCATGGCTGCGTGCCTGAGTGCGTTCTTTCGGCTGCCAGGCTCGGGGGTTGCGATCACACTGGCCAGCCAACGCGTCTCCCAGTAACGCGCGGCCAACTGGAAAATAATCGGCCGCCACACCACGTCCAGCAATTTCTGCTGCTGCGCCTGGCGCGCCTCGGGGGTTGCGGCCACACGCAAATCCGCGAGGATGTCGATGGCCCAGGAAGATGCCCATGCCTCACTGGGAAAGCGCGCAGCCAGTTCACCGGGCTCGATCAACGCGTCGATGTCAGCCTGGCGCTCGATTGCTGAGGCCAACCCACTGCGCAATACCTGGCTCAGCGTATTCAAGTGCTCGCAGAGGGTCGACGCCGTAGGCGTTGTCGAAGCACTCTTCTGCATGAGATAGATAAAACGCGTGGCATCACTGACCTGATGTTTCTGCTCAACGCTAAACAAAGCATTGAACAACTCTGGCAGCTCGCGGAAGGCATCTTCAAAGTGCCGCGCCAAAGCAAGGGCTGCCGCAACACCGTCTTCGTACGATTGCTTGAGGCTGGAGGACCCGACGCCCAAGATGCGCAACTGCTTTTGCCGGATCTCAAGCGTGGTGAACTTGCTGCGATGGGTTTTTCCCTTGGCCTTGGACGGTGCGCTGGCGGTGAAACCCAATAGTGGCTTGCCCGTAGGGTCCAACCAACGACGTGCCAGGGCATGCTTCCTGCCTACGGCACCATTGAACGTGCCCATCACATTCTCGACACTCTGGTTGGTCGCCCCGCACACAAACGTGACGGGGCAATGTTCGCGGTTATCGTAAGCCGCCAACACCCATTGGTTGGCGATCATCGCACGCAGCATGGCCGTCTTCCCGGTGCCCGGCGGCCCACTGACCGCAACCACCCCGACCTGCTCACCCAACCGGCCGAGGGCGTGCAATGCGCGGCGCTGCGATTCGTTCAAGGGGTCTGCGCCGCGATTGACGTCTGGCTTGTCGAGGTGTGTGGCCTTATCGACCATGGCCACGTGCCGGATCGTCACCTGCGGCGCTGCCATGCCGCCTGCCTGGACAGCCGAACGGTGTCGTCCGGCGCCTATGAGCTGCTCCAGTGCGCCGATGGACGGCGCATTGGGGATCGCTTCATACACGTTGGCGAGCGCACGTGTTGCATAGCCAGGCTGTCGCGGCACCGCAACCCATTGCCCCGTGATCGGGGCCATTCCCGTCTCAACCCCATCCGCTTGAACGCGGGCGAACAAGGCAAAACAGGCGTCGACATAACCGCTCAAATTGGCGCTTTGGCTCAACGTCGCGAGAAATAGCTTGAGCTCGTCGCGATAGCAATCGAAGTGGCCAATGGCCGGCGGCAGGTCGTTGGCCGCCATCAATGGCTGCGGTTCAAGCCATTGGCGGACCACACGCGGCCGGCAATCGTTGGGGTCGCGTGGTAGGCATATTTGGTTTTTGTCGTTCAGGTCGAAAGGAAACCAGAACGCGATATTCAGCCGGTCGGGCTTGAGGCGTTTTTTTTTCGCGCCCGGCGCAGGCTTTTTATCCGGGTCGGGCCACGTGACCTGGACCTCATCGCTTGATGAGGTGGTTTGATGGAACACCAGCGCCATGGGAATACGCGGATCGTCATCCGGCTCGTCCGCCTCCTGCGCCCCCTCTGCGTCGTCCTCTGAGGCCTCAAGCGCCTGCGCTTGCTGTTTTCGCCGGGCCTCTGCGGCACGCTCAGTGAGAATGCCCAGTGCCAGCGCCCGACGCTTGCCGAAACCGAGATTGAAGTTGGGCCAGGCCAGCCCCGCGAAATTTGTCACCGGGATGCGGACATCGGTGGCTTGCAGGCCACCCAAGTCATCGGCAATCAGCGCTCTGTGCCAGTAGTCCAGCACATTCACGGGCAAACTCCCGACGGGTCCTGCCTGAGGGTCCACCTCCATCGAGTGCAGAACCTGTTCCTTGGAAACCGCTACAGCAGCAAAATCCTTGCGCAACCGCTTGCTCAAGTCCATGAGACGCCTAAACATTTCTTACACCCTATAAATCCGAACGGCATACGAAGAATGGCTCGTAGCGGCCAACAATGACGGCCCATTGCCTTGGTCGCTGCAATTCAAACCGGGCACGCATAGTTAACGAGTGGCCTGTTCAATGCTATACAACTCGTGTTCAGGTCAAACGCACCGTCAACCACCCGAGACTTTCCCCGCCCATGCACGGACGCCCCCTCCTCATCGCCCTATTCCTCACCGGTACTGCCATGGCCGCAGAACTCTCCCGCTACACCTACGACGAAGCCCCCACCGATGGCTTCATGTACGCCGTGCGCTATCAGCAAGCCAAACTGGCCTGTGGTTCGCTGCCCGAAGATCTCGAGGCGGACTATGCTAAAGCGATGCGGCTGACTGGCGAGGCCAGCCCTGCGTTTAAAGCTAGCTATGCACAGCGCTTGGCAACCCAGCCAAAGTGGAGCAAACCGGCGTCGCCTGAAGAACAGGCGCTTGCGTGCGAACAAAGCCAGCACACCTTGCGCGTAACGGTGCAGCTCGCCCGGCAATGGTTTCCCGGTGGCTGGTAGCCACGTGTTTTAACCCATTGATCGGCCCATTGATCGGCATAGGTATCTACACAACGATTGGACCTGACCAATCCAGCGGCGCAGAGCCGTAGGCCCAACGTCCATAGATGCACAGACGTCGGGAACTGAGCAGCTATCAAGAACCATGCTTGCAGCACGTTGCTTGAACTCGCGGGTGTAGGTCTATCGCTCTTGCATGGAACCTCCTGATTGGGCGAATCATATCGCCCTTAAGAGGTGTCCGGGATCATTAGGCCAGTTCAAGCACAGAACCGATACGAATTCCTGTGGTACTACGCGCTCAAGCCATCGTGTTACATCACCTGCTGGACCTGATCCGCTTCAGGCTCTAGCGCATCCACAGTAGCGACATGGTTGGTGATGCCGAAAGGAATGTGCACGGATGGAGCAACTGCGCTAGTCGATTTAAGGTGCCCTGATTGGTCATCGAAAAAGATGTGTGGTTTCAATACACCTAAAATTTTTCCTTTCTCGATGCCGCCTAGGAAGAATGCGTCATTGGCCATGACACCCCAACTCTTGAGTGTATTCATCGCACGCTCATGAGACGGAGCATTGCGGGCTGTGACGATCGAGACGCGTATGCGGTTTTCGTATTCAGGATTGAGCTTTTTGTGCTTCTCCTCGACCGACTGGATTTTGGATATCCGCACCATGAATTCCTTCAGCGGCCCAGGGTTATGGGGCTGCATGACATTCTTCACTTCGTGCGCATGGAATTCAGACAATCCAGAGGCCTGCATGATTGTTTCGGACTCATCGCCAGCGAGCACGCCGTCAAAGTCGAATGCGATGCGTAGGGTTTTATCAGTTTCGTCGTCTTCAAATTTTGAATCGAGAACCTGGCCAGCCGGGTACCCGGCCCTGATAGCCGCTTCCACGTCTTTTTTGTCACCCGACAAAAATAAAGCGATATTCAGTGCTGGTATATATTCATAAGGAGATTTTCCCTGCATGAAAATCGCCCTTGTCATTCCAAGCCCGTAGTGCTCGATAGTCTTCAGTACGCGCAGCCCAGTGTCGGGATCATTGCGCGAAAGAAGTATCACCTCTACGAGCGGATCCGTAGGATCGACGCTCAGGTCATTCACTGACAGTAAACGCTTGATGAAGGGGAACGCTATCCCCTTAGGAAGCGGGACGTGCAGATTGTTTTGCTGAAACTTGCGGTATTCCTCCTCCCCCTGACTCTGAAACACTGCGTCCGATGCCAGCAAATCAAACACAGCGCTGGAAGCGACGCCGATCACTAGGCGATTTTCTAACTCGTAGGGCATTGGAACCTCTCTTGATGCCTCTAAACGCAAATATTGATGGGCATCGAACATGCCGATCGATTTCAGGGCGGATCGAGAAGCACACATCGCGCGCCTCCTCCCACGCACAGTCAGGCATATCAATCTTCAAATCAATCTGCCGGTTGCTTTCATTATGTGAGGATGACTTTGAACCTTGCTGATTGGCGCCGAGTCAGCCGTCACCTGATCGCCGGATTTCGGCCCCAAGCTATTCTCCTGAGCGAAATTGGCATAATATGCCAACATCAAAAGTACCTGTCTGCATAGAACTGGAGCTAGTTATGGCGACGCGAAACGTTGTGCTCACCCCTCACCAGGACCAGGTTATCCATGACTTGGTGCAGTCCGGCCGTTATCAGAATGCCAGCGAAGTGATGCGAGAAGGTTTACGTTTATTGGAGCAGCGCGTCGCCGAAGACACCGCCAAAATTGAGGCACTGCGTCAGGCGACCTCGATCGGTATCATGGATCTTGAGCACGGGCGCTTTACTCAGGTGAACGAGGGTGATCTGGAGCACTACCTCGAGAGCTTGAGCCTGGAGGCAACCCTCCCTGCGAGAGAGAAACACTGAGTATGCCGCAGTATCGGATCTCCAACCCGGCCCGTGCCGACATTGTTGACATCCTCAGGCTCTCCCAGACGCAGTTCGGCGATCAAGCACGCCAGCGCTACCAGGCGCTGATCCTCGCGGCGCTGCAAGCGCTTGCCGACACGCCTTATCGCATTGGCAGCCACGACCGCGATGAACTTGCACCGGGCCTTCGCAGCTATCACCTCATTTATTCACGCCAGCAGGCCAAACACACCCATGGAACGGTCAAAAGCCCACGCCATATAGTGTTCTATCGTGTGACAAACGACGACGTGATCGAGGTCGTCAGACTCCTTCATGACGCCATGGAAGTGCAGTTGCACTTGCCTAACGACTGATCAGCGACCTGGCCCAACGGCTTAACTGGCCGGGAATAGCGAAGTCCGTCGGAGATCGCCATTTGCGATCACTCGCACACTCGGTATGAATGGGGGCAAAAGTGGGGGCAAACAAAAGTGTTATCGACCTGAAAACATTGTCCCAGAGCCTAGTCAAAATGTTTTTTGGCGCCCCTGAGAGCCTTTAGGCTTCGTCTGGCAGGCTGTTTAGCTGAGCATTTCTGGCTTTTCATGGGCATGGAGATCCATTCATTTGCAAGCCCGCCAGTCCCGTTGCCTCACCGAAATCGCCATCAATTTATTCTGGCCCAGCAAATACAACCGCGCCCCGTCAATAAATGGTTCAGGCACCTGATGTTCGATCTGTTCGGCGATTAACTGCGCGCGCAGCCTTTACTGCCAATGCGAAAACCTTGGAGCGCAGGTGCGACACCTTCGGCCAGACCGCATGCACATCAGCGTTACCGAAAAACGACTTGCGACACGAAGCAGACATTAGAGCAGGTAAATAAGCCCGTCGTTTTTCTTCCTTTGGCCTCGTTTTTTGCCAGCAGATTTCAAGTTGCTCACCGAGCACTCCGATAGAATCAGGCAATACTAAAATCGAATCAGGCACAGTTCCCAACCACTCTCCGCCCTAGCATAGCCTGACCTTATATATTCAGGAGTGCGCCCCATGCGTGCAAAAAAGACCATTTTTATCACGGGCGTTAGTAGCGGCTTTGGCCAGGCCCTGGCTAAGGAAGCTCTCGCTCAGGGCCATCGAGTGATCGGCACTGTTCGCAGCGAATCCTCTCTGGCAACGTTCCAAACGCTCTTGCCTGAGAGAGCCCATGGCGTGGTGCTGGACGTTACCCACTTTAATGCCATCGACGCCGTCGTCGTCGCTGTTGAGGATCAGTATGGCCCAGTGGATGTGCTGGTTAACAACGCGGGTTATGGCCACGAAGGGGTTTTCGAGGAGTCGTCGTTGGAGGAAATGCGCCGTCAGTTCGACGTCAATGTATTCGGCGCGGTGGCGATGACCAAGGCGTTTGTGCCCTTTTTTCGCCAGCGACGGGCGGGGCATATCCTCAATATCACGTCCATGGGTGGTTATATCACCATGCCAGGTATTGCTTACTACTGCGGTAGCAAATTTGCCCTGGAGGGCATCTCTGATACGTTGAACAAGGAACTTGCACCCTTCAATATTTTTGTAACGGCCGTGGCGCCGGGGTCTTTCCGAACGGACTGGGCAGGTCGTTCGATGCAGCGTACGCCGCGCAGCATCAGTGACTACGATGCGACCTTCGACCCGGTGCGAAAAGCCCGTGAGGAAAAAAGCGGCCTTCAACTGGGCGACCCGCAGAAAGCCGCACGCGCCATGATGACTATTATCAACAGCCCTAACCCGCCGGCTCAACTGCTGCTGGGCAGTGACGCCCTGGCTCTGGTGCGTGACAAGCTGCACCGGACGGCGGAGAGTATTGAGCAATGGGAAGCGCTTAGCTGTTCCACGGATGGCTGAGCATAACAGTGGAGAACGGGCAATCGATGCCGAAACCCAAGAACCTGAGCACTGCGCGTATGGTGCAGTTGATGGACCAGCTTGCACCGCTGGAGGGTTACAACCTGAGTCCGCTGGATGATGTGCGTTTTCTGCGTTCCAACCGGCCGCTGACGCGCACGCCGGTTTTATATGAACCGGGCATTGTCATCCTCTGTCAGGGGCAGAAACGCGGCTATCTGGGTGATGAAGTTTACATCTATGACGCCCAGCATTATCTGGTGGTGTCAGTACCAGTGCCTTTTACAATGGAGACCGACGCTAGCGAGGCGGAGCCAATGCTGGCGGTGTACATACGTCTGGATTTCAATCTGGCCGGCGAGCTGATTCAGCAGGTAGATGAGGTATGGAACATCCGCGTGGCTCAGCCTATGGGTATGTACGCCTCGCCCATGGACGAACCGCTGCGCCAGTCGACCCTGCGTTTTCTGGAAGTCATGGGCGACTGCGCCGACGCGCAAATCCTCGGACCAGCAATGTTGCGCGAACTCTACTACCGCATCCTCACTGGCGAACAAGGCGGTACCCTACGCGCGGCTATCGCCCAGCAGGGTCAGTTCGGCAAGGTGACGCGCGCCATTCACAAAATCCACCGCTGTTACCACGAGCATCTGGATGTAGAAATCCTCGCCCGGGAAGCGCAGATGAGCGTGCCTAACTTTCATCTGCATTTTCGCAAGGTGACCGATTCCTCGCCTATGCAGTACCTCAAGTCGACGCGGTTGCATCAAGCGCGATTACTGATGCTGCGTAACGACCTGACAGCGGCCAAGTCGGCATTTCTGGTGGGTTATGAAAGTGCTTCGCAATTTAGCCGCGATTTCAAGCGCCTCTTCGGACGCACGCCAATAGCGGAGGTGGCGCGGATGAAGCAGGCTTATGCGTTGCCGGCACCGACAACCCCGTCGCCCTTCGTGTCATCACACTGAGCTTCAAACAATCCTGTCTTGCCCGTCGCCAGTAGGCGTGGGAACGTGCGGATGGCGTGCCTGCCGACACAACGGGCGAGTGAAGTGTCACATCTGCTGCCGCATAGATAAACACCCATCCAGGATTTGTATATTCAGGTGCCTATCAGAAAAGTTATCGTTCTACGGCGATACATTTGATCTCCACGAGAAGGCCGGGGCGAGCCAGTTCACCGACACCTATGCATGTCCATGCACAAGTACTCCGAGGAAAGACTTTATCCTTCACTCGTCTAAAAATTGGCATGTGGCGGTGCATATCGACGTGATAAGTTGTCATTTCGACGACATCTTCAAATTCGCACCCGCCGGCTTCCAAGACGAGCCGGAGATTGTCCCAAGCTGCCAAAAACTGCTGCTCTGGGTCTTCGATAACTGATAATTCCGGCGTCCGGCCTACCTGACCAGCGCAGTAAAGAGTCTTTCCTACCTTTACAGCTGGTGCATAACCAGCATGCTCGCAGAGCAATCTCATGCCATCTGGAACAATGATCTGACGATCAGTCATGGTTGTGGAGCCCAAAATATAAACGGATACGAAAGCTAACTCACGTGCCAGAACGGCGTCCAATCGGGTCACTGGGACTCAGCCTCATAAAACCGCATTCGCCACTCTAGAAACCCCGGCCAGTAAGCGAACGACAGACCACTAATAAATAAAGACGCGCATTGGCGTAGCTGCTTTCTCGATAGAAATACTAGCCCCGCGGCGAAAGAGCTATCGAGATCCGCCCGTTTAACGCCCTTACTCTGAAATTGACTTGTCGAGAAGGTGGCTCTCGACTGAAGAGGACTTGCGACGGCGAAAAATCCGTACGCCAGGCGACCGTAGCGGTGCTCTAACAATCTCAATCGGTAACCAGGTGAGGGTTATCGGGGAAAGAGCCACTGCGGTAGCGAACGCATTCAATCCCTCTTTGCAGATCACATCAGAAGAGAATTCGCTTTCCTCGCCATTGAAAGTACACACGATTCGCTCATCAAAGGACTTTGAGTAGGGCCGTCTACCCTCCTCATTTCCGCAGGTGTGTTTGATAATCTCACTGCTATCCAGAATGTTTCGATCAGGGAAGTTGAAGTCCGCAATATCCAAGCCACTGGCTCGCGTACCTGGCACTGATCGGCCCGGTCTGCTGAAAGAACCGTCGGCGTTCCTTCGCCATGGCAACAATTGAAGCAGCGCTCGCATCTCCGGCCGGCATGACAGGTTTGTGGTCGATTCCGATAACAGATGAGCGCGGGTTGTATCCGGCTCCTGCACAGGTGATCTGGACTGAGCCTGCAATTGGGATTGGAAATCTGCACTATGGGTCGTTGCCCGCTTCTTGTTTTCTGAAGTCGGTAACACTGATGAAGCTGGCGGTACCGCAGATATATAGGTCATGGGGACGCCTCATATCAGGTCTGGTGTCATGAGTCTCGCCAGCATTCCTGGCGTGGCTGTTCAGTTTTTGCGCTATCAGATCCCGCTGAACCAGTTGTATCCCTGGTCTTCCCAATACCCGCCCGGGTTGTCGTTGCTCACGAAAATCTCGACAACATGCTTGGGGTTTTTGAAGCCCAATTTGGTGGGTACTCGAACCCGCAGCGGATAGCCGTACTCGGGCGGCAACGCGACATCAGCGTAATCCAGCGCCAGCAGTGTCTGTGGGTGCAAGGCCGTCGGCATGTCCAGACTGGAGTAATAGCGATCAGCACATTTGAAACCGACGAATTTCGCTGTGGTATCGGCACCGATGTGTTCCAGAAAGGTTTTGAGCGGTACACCTCCCCATTGTCCTATGGCGCTCCAACCTTCAACACAGATCAAACGGGTGATATCGCTACGTTGCGGCAGTTTGCGCAAGCTTTCGAGTGTCCATGGAGCCTTGTCCCTGACCCGACCGGAGACGGCGAGCGAGTAACTGGCGAGGTCCACTTCAGGGATATCGTCCTGGCCATAGAATGCGTTGAACGGAAATGGCGTAGTGATCTGCGCGCGGGTGAAGGTCGGCGCCAGTTTCTGTCCGCTGAACAGCCATGCCTGGACCCTATCGTTCCAGCGCGACATGGCCCAAAGGACCTTGTCAACCTGATCGCCGTCCTGCAGGTTGCAGCCGGTCAGCATCGACATCGCACCCACGGTCAAGCCGGCACGAAGGAAATGCCGGCGCTGGATATTCTCCAACTCAAGCTGTTGCGCAGGTTCAAGCCTGACGCGCTGAACAGTTCCTTTTCTGGATTCAGTCATGGCCATTTCTCCTGATATCAAGCGACCGCACCCCACCTGAAATCATTGGCAGCAGGGTTTTGGGTACCAGCATTACCAACCCAAGATGAATCACGACGAATGCAGCAATTACCGCCATCGCCGCAAAATGTACGTAGCGAGCGACGTCATAGCCGCCCAGTAGCGCGACCAGCTCTTGAAGTTGAATGGGTTTCCAGATCGCCACACCCGAAATGACGACGAGTGCGCCTGCTGCCAGCACCATCCAGTACATCAGGCGCTGCACAGCGTTATAGACACCCTTTTCATGCACGAGCCGGAAGCGCAAAGCGTCCGTAAAATCACGCTTCAATGCGACAAGCCCAATGGGCAGCAACTCACGTTTGAAATGGCGACTGACGACGCCATACAGCGCATAGATTGCGCCGTTGATCAGCAGCAGCCACATGAATGCAAAGTGCCAGGCCAGCGCCCCACCCAACCACCCGCCCACGGTTACCGACACTGGAAACCTGAAGCCGAACAGTGGCGAGGCGTTGTAAATGGCCCAACCGCTCATGAACATGCAGACCATGCAGGCGGCGTTGAGCCAGTGGGTGAGGCGAACCGGCCAGGGATGAAGCTTTTTCTGTCTCACGTGTTTCCCCCTCGAAACCAGCCATGTAGCGGAGCGTTGCCAAGCGGCAGCGCCCCTGCCTTTTCAGGTGATTACATCGGTGGCTGGAAGCCATCCTTGCCAACTGCAATGCCGCGCGCGGTGGTTCCATCTGCGGCGGGGAACACGACAATTTTCGTACCTTTGACCAGTTCATCGGCTTTGCCTGGCTCGACGTAGGCAATTGGCACATCGTCCGGTACGACGATTTGTTTCTCGCCACCCTTGTAGTTGACGGTCAATGTGCGGCCGTCAGCTTTGGACAGTTTCCCCACGGTACCGTTGGTCATGGTGCCTGTGCTGCCATCCGCGTTCTGCCAGCCATAATGACCTTCGCCGCTGCCCTTCAGGCTGGCGTCAAAAACCGTCACCTCCAGCGCCTTCAATGTTCCGTTGGCCTGCGGGATGGCCGCCGAGCCAATGAAGCTGTCGGATTTGATCGATTCGATATTGGCCTTCGATACCCGGTTGATACCGGTCTTGTCAGTCAGTCCGATAGTCTGCTGGGCGCCGGAGCGGACAGTGAATGTCAGCGTATTGTTGCTGACGCTTTCCACCGTGCCACGCAGCGGTTTGATCACCGGCATGTCAGCCGCGGTAGCAATGACGGCAGCACTGAGCATCAACAAACCGAATGTGGTAGACAAGGCGTTTTTTAGTTGCATGGTGACGATTCCTCATGGGGTGATGTGCCGCCATCCTCGACCGCAGACCGGGACGTCACGATGACCGCCGAATGACATTTTTGTCATTCGTCAGCCCTGCCCATGAATGACAGAAATGTAACCGACTGCGCCCGCTCATCCCGTTACACTGCACAGCCGAGATACCGATGTCGCGGGCTGAATCCTGTCATGAAGAGACCCGAGCGCGCCTCACGATGCATATCCTGCTGATCGAAGATGACACCAAAACAGGTGAGTACCTCAAAAAGGGGCTCGGCGAGTCCGGTTACAACGTCGACTGGACCCAGCACGGCGCCGACGGCCTGCACATGGCCTTGCATACGACCTACGATCTGATCGTGCTGGACGTGATGTTGCCCGGGATTGACGGGTTTCAGATCATCGAGCTTTTGCGCGCCAGACAAGACGTCCCCGTGCTGTTCCTGACCGCGCGCGACCAGTTGCAGGACCGCATTCGCGGCCTGGAACTGGGCGCCGATGACTACTTGGTCAAACCTTTTTCGTTTACTGAACTGCTGTTACGCATCCGCACCATCTTGCGTCGCGGTGTCGTGCGCGAAGCCGACCATTTCCACCTCGCCGACCTCGAGCTGGATCTGGTCCGGCGCCGCGTTACACGCCAGCAGCAGGTGATCGTGCTGACCAACAAGGAGTTCGCCCTGCTGCATCTGTTTCTGCGCCGGGCAGGCGATGTGCTGTCCAGGACACAGATCGCTTCGGAAGTCTGGGACATGAATTTTGACAGCGATACCAACGTGGTGGACGTAGCGGTCAAGCGCCTGCGCAGCAAGGTCGATCAGCCCTACCCTATCAAGCTGATCCATACCATTCGCGGTATCGGCTATGTCTGCGAGGTGAGGCCATGCGGTCCCGACGCCAACCCTCTCTGACCCTGCGATCGACCGTGGCGTTTTCCATGGTAGCGATGCTGGCCGTGGCCGGTGCAGGCGTTTATCTGTATCAGACGATGAAAGCCTCGGTATTGGTGTACAGCGATCATGCGGTCATGGGCCGCCTGGAACATTTTCGCAAGCTGCTGCACTACGAACTCGCCATCGAAAAGCTGCGCGACAGCCCGCAGATTTTCAAGAACATGCTCGACAGCGAAGACGACATCTTCATCATTGAAGAGCCCGGACAGCAACCGGTAATCCAGGTAAATCCACTGAACGTCACGTTGCCTGAACTGCCCGTGATCGGCCAGGATACAAAGCTGAGCGTCAGTGACCTGCGTAGCGGCGTGACCGACTCGGGAACAATGCTGCGCGCCGCCTCCGTCGTCACGACGTCGGGGGGACGTGAAGTGCGCCTGACCGCCGCGCACCTCATGGGCAAGGAAATGGCTATGCTCGCGGCGTATCGCGAACGTATCTACCTGGCCGTTGCCCTTGCGTTTCTGGCCACCGCGTTGCTGGGTTACCTGGTACTGCGTCGAGGGCTGCGTCCGTTACGCAAGATGGCCGCGCATGCGGCAGCGATAACACCCGAGCGTCTGCACAGCCGTATGGACAGCTCCGATACGCCGGTTGAACTGCAACAGCTGAGTGACGCCTATAACGCGATGCTCGATCGTCTTGCCCGGGGTTATCAACGATTGACGCAATTTTCCGCTGACCTTGCCCATGAAATCCGCACGCCGGTGGGGTCGCTGATGGGGCATTGCCAGGTCGCCCTTCGCCAGCGCCGCAGCGAGGATGACTATCAGGCACTGATCGCTTCGAACCTTGAAGAGCTCGAACGGATCTCGCGCATCGTCGAAAGCATTCTGTTCCTTGCGCGCGCCGATGAAGCGCACGCACTGGTGGAGCGCCAGCAACTATCGCTGCATGACGAATCGCAGCGCATTGCCGACTATTTTGAAGGCTTGGCTGAAGAGCGGCGAATGACCGTACAGATAACAGGCGATGGAAACGTGCTCGCTGACCCTTTGCTGCTGCGCAGAGCCTTGAGCAACCTGGTGGCAAACGCCGTTCGCTATGCCTACGAGGGCACCGAGATTCAGATCCGGGTGATGGAAACCCCCGGCGGAGCCCGCATTGAAGTGGAGAACCAAGGGCCTGTGCTGAGTGACGAAACCGTGGGCAAACTCTTCGACCGCTTTTACCGCGGCGATGCGTCTCGCCACCAGAACTCTGACTCCTACGGCCTTGGCCTCGCCATCGTCGTGGCAATCATGCAACTGCATGAAGGTCACGTGCGTGTCGAACAGCCAAAGCCCGGGGTTATCTGTTTTTCGCTGTCATTCCCTGGAGCTTGAACGACGTCGGCGGACAGTGCTTGTCGTTCGCTGCCCCCAACTGAAACTCATGCGCGCAGGTCAACTGTCTGAGGGCTTGCCCAGGCTCTGGTGCTCGACCGGCGCATACTTTTCTTCGCCAGCAACGGGTACCCAGTCCTTCAAAGGTGTAAGAAAGTGCAGTTCAAAACGACGTGACAAGAACGCCCATCTTCCGTCCCGACGTTCAAACCTGTCGTGGTACAGCCCGCTGACTTGCACCGGGCCTTTTTCAATGTCGTGAAACAGGCAATCCGCAGCCACCGTACCCACCGCGCTGTCACCCTTAATATCGATCAGCGGGTTGGCCATCCAGTGATGCATATGTGGCATCTGGCGCCAGCTGTTTTGCGCCATCGCGAGGATTTCGTCACGGTTTCCGGCTTGGCCAAAACCCGGTAGATCCAGTGCTGATTCTTCGTGCCAGATACCGCTCAGGAGCGAGGCGTCGATGCGGTCGAAGGCATTGGCGTAGGCGTTTATCAGCGACTCGATGGCGGCGCGACTTTCCAGGGCGTCCAGTCGGGCGGTCAGTTGTTCCATGTTCATGATGGGGTTTCCTGCTGAGGCTTCGCATAAGCGACGAAGGCAGCCCTCCGCGAGGGCTGCGCTACGGTTGAGCACGTGTTCAGATCTGCGACAGGCCGCCGTCGACCATCAGCTCCACACCGTTGACATATTTCGCATCGGCAGATGCAAGGAACAGCGCCGACGAGGCGATTTCTTCAGGTTGGGCCATATACCCCAGCGGAGTGATCTGCTCGACGTGTTGGCGCAGCGCGGCAATGTCGCTCTCGCTCATCTTCAAGCCGTTATCCATCAGAGGCGTGCGGGTGAAGCCAGGGCTCAGGACATTCGCTCGAATCTTGCGACCTTTGAGTTCGTTGGCCCAAGTCCTGGCGAAGGACCGTACTGCGGCCTTGGATGCGTTGTAGAGGCTCAGTCCTTCCATCCCATTGCTGGAACAGATAGAGGCCGTCAACACGATCGACGCACCGTTTTTCAACAATGGCATCAACGTTTGAACGGTAAAAAAAACCCCCTTCACGTTAATGTCGAACATGTTGAAATAAGCCGCCTCGGTGGTCTCGCCCAGCGGGTTCTTTTCGCAAATACCCGCGTTGGCAAACACTGAGTCCAGCTGATCGTCGCGCGCCTCAATTGTAGCTTTGAGTTTATCGAGATCAGCCTGGCTGGCGACATCGGAAATGACCGCTACGACTCTGTCGCCTAGCTTCGCCACCGCCGCCTCTAGCGTGGCTGCAGAACGACCCGTGATGTAAACACGCTTGGCTCCCTCGGCAATCAAACCTTGCGCAATTGCAAACCCGATCCCTGTGGATGCCCCGGTGACGACTGCAACCTGATTAGCGAATTTGCCTGACATATCTGACTCCTCAGTCTCGATTATGTGGCTCGACTGGAACCACAGTGCGGCCATTTTGAGAGGAGTCAGGGGCTGAGCGGCACTGCCATAAATGAACATTGGCCGTTCATTTATGTGAGGCGTAAGGGAAGGTTTGATCGTTTAGATTGGAGTCAGCTGATTCAGAGCATGACCTGCAATCGAGAATATTCTGGAACCGAAGGGTTCCAGGAAGGAGACCTTATGCCTAAGACAAAAGTCGCCCCCCCGGAACCGCGGCGTTGGTTGATGTTCACCATCTTGTTGGTCGGTGCATTTTTACCGCCGCTGGATTTTTTCATCGTCAACGTAGCGCTGCCTTCAATTCAGCAATCGCTAGGCACGGCCTCCTCCGCCGAACAGTTGATCATCTCCTCGTATGCGGCGCTTTATGCCGTGACACTGATTACCGGTGGACGGCTGGGTGACATCTATGGCCGCATGAGAATGTTCTTCGTTGGTCTGGTTGGCTTTGCCGTTGCCTCACTGATCTGCGGTGTAGCCGAGTCACCCTGGGTGTTGATCGCCGGACGTTCGCTGCAAGGCGTGACGGCAGCCATCATGGCACCTCAGGCACTCGCATCAGTGCAGGCGATATTCCCCGACTCCGAAAAGCCCTTGGCACTGAGCCTGTATGGCGCGGTCTTTGGTCTGGCTTCGGTAGTCGGCCAGGCACTTGGCGGAATATTGATATCGCTCAACCTGATGAACCTGGGCTGGCGGGCGATATTTCTGGTGAATTTACCGATTTCGTTACTGGTCATCCTTGTCGCCATTCCAGTGGTCAAGGAAACCCACGCACCACAGACAAGCAAGCTGGATCTGGGCGGAACGCTATTGTCGATGGTGACGCTTGCGGCTCTGATCATTCCTCTGATCGAGGGGCGTGAATCGGGTTGGCCTTTGTGGGCCTGGCTGTCGCTTGCAGCGGTGCCGCTGCTGGCCTGGCTGTTCTGGCGCTACGAAGCCCGCCTGCATCAAGCGCAAGGTGCTCCGTTGCTGAATCCTGCCGCACTGCGCGCGCCCGGTCTTGCCCGGGCACTGCTCGTCGCCCTCACCTTTTACGCGATCGGCGTGTTTTTCCTGCTGCTTTCCATTTATCTACAGGGAGCGCTGCACACGAGCCCACTCAATGCAGGCCTCGTCTTCCTTCCTTTCGGCGCGGGATTTTTGCTGGGACCGCTTTCCACCCCTCAGTTCAGGCGTTTTCTGGGGGCATACGTCAATCCCGTCGGAATGGGGCTTGAAGTGTTGGGATTTGTGCTCTTGGCCTGGCTCGTGGCGCACACGCCGATGTCCGCCAGCCCCGCTGCGCTGCCCCTTGCCGTCATTCTGTTTCTGATCGGTTTCGGACAAGGATTAGCCCTTCCGACATTGATGCGCATGATCACAGGACGTGTGGCACCCGCATACTCCGGCATGATTGCAGGCATTACCAGCTCCACCCTGCAAATCAGCACGTCACTGAGCGTGGCAATAATAGGCGGCATTTTCTACACCCTTCTAGGCACGGATACGGACGCGGCTGCCATCACCCACGCTTTCACCGTCTCCATACTCTGCATCGCAGCATGCCTGGCGGTAGGCGCGGGATTGAGCCTTACCCTGACGCGCCAACCTGCTACTGATCCGCAAACGGCGGCCATGCACCCAGCAGAGTGAGTCAACCGCATGCCTGATTGCCGATCATGATGGAAGCAAGATCGGCAAGAGCACGAAGGCTGTCCATCTGGCGCATGTCCTGGTGGTAGCCCATCCATATGTCGCGACCCGGTGGCGGCTCGTGCGGATCAATCAACCGCAGCGCCGTTAATTGGTCACCCAAGGCGCGGGGCAATACGGCAACGCCCTGCCCCTGCGTGCACATTTGCGCCTGGACTGTGCGGCTGCTACTGGTGAACACGGTACGCGCCAGAGGGTAACGCTGCTGCAGCCACTGCACATCGGGATAATGAGACTGGGCAACACTCATGGTAATCAAACCAACCCCCTCGCCCTGTGGCTCGGGATCAGCAGATCCGACGGCCGTGTATAACCCATAGCTCAGGGAGATCAGCTTGCGGTGAACAATATCGGGTTCGGTGAAAGGGACGATTCGAAACGCGATATCGGCGTCGCGACGAGCCAGGTCAAACAATCGATGCCCGGCGATAACCTCAGGCACAATCAGAGGGTAACGTCGCCCCAGTTCACTGAGGACGGGGGCCAGCACATAACAGGCAAACCAGTCAGCGCAAGAAATGCGCAACACACCTTCTGGCTGGGCGCTGTCGCCCGCCAGGCGCCTTTCGATGGCCAACGCACTCTGCTCCATTTCCTGCGCTAGGCTGAGCAGCTTCTCTCCGCTGTCGGTCAGTACCAAACCTTGGGTGGTACGCAGGAAAATGGGCTGGCCACTGGACTGCTCAAGCACCTGCAAGCGCCGCCCCACGGTCGGATGGCTAACACCCAACAGCTTGGCGGCAGCGCCCAATGACCCACTGCGGGCAATCGCGAGAAAGATCCGCACATCACTCCAGTCCATACTCTACCCCGTACAAAAATGAACAGTGAGAGTGCAGTAATGGCAGTGCCGTAGCAATCCCAGGCTCGACATACTTCTCTGCATACACCTTCGTCGAAACACCAACCGAGGGACTGCAAATGAAGATTGGCTTTATCGGTGTGGGAAGCATGACCAGAGCGATCATTCCGTTGCTCATCCGGGCCGGCCATCACGTATCGGCATGGAACCGTAGTCACGCTGCGATTATGGATCTCGAAGGAGTAAGCGTTCTCGAATCCCCGTCCTCGGCCTTTCAGCAAGAGGTCGTCATCAGCCTGCTGGCCGATGATGCCGCCGTCAGGGAAGTGCTGCTGTCCAGCGCTGCTCTGGAAAATGCAGACAAGGCCTGCGTGCATGTCGTGATGTCGACTTTGTCGCCTTCACTCATGGTCGAGTTGCAGGGCATGCATGATGCAATCGGCATGGCATTGGTCGCGGCACCGGTTTTCGGCGTGCCCGCCGTGGCCGCGAGCGGCGAGTTGAACATCCTGGCGGCCGGATCGCAGCTAGCTGTCTCGACGGTTCAACCGCTGTTTGACCTGCTCGGGAAAAAAACCTGGTATCTGGGCGATCAGCCTGAACACGCGTGTATCGCGAAAATCGCCGGCAACATGATGATCACTCAAGCCATCCAGTCGCTGGGCGAAGCAAGCGGACTCGTTCAACGCCACGGACTGACCCCTTCGATTTTCGTCAACCTCATGACCCAGACCCTGTTCGCCTGCCCCAGTTATCAACGGTATGGGCAGAACATCGCCAACAACAGCTTTGAACCGGGTTTCAAACTGTCTCTTGGCCTCAAGGATATAAATCTGGCTATTGATGCGGGCCGTCTCAAGGACCTGGAACTGCCTGCTGCGGATGCAGTGCGATCGAAAATGACGTCGGCAGTAGCCCGGGGAGACGGGCACAAGGACTGGTCGGTCTTCGCTACACAGACACTTACCCAATCAGCCGTTCATGCCCAGCAACCCTGGCGAAGCGCACCGATAAAACGTACGCGGCGTGGCAACTTCTGGGTGACCGGCGCCCGTGTTACCCAGAACGGTAAAAATTTCCAGAAGGGTCCGATGTACGTAGCCTGGGAATCCCCTGAGCACATCACTCAAGCCTATCCCGTGGTGCTGGTGCACGGCGGCACGCTGCAGGGCACCGAATGGCTGGATACACCCGATGGTCGCCCGGGATGGGCGCAGCGGTTCCTCGAAGCGGGCTTCGTAGTCTTTCGCGTCGACAGACCCGGCCACGGGCGATCGCCGTATCACCCCGACATCATGGGACCGATGGGGCCAGCGTTCTCCTATGAACGCGCCCGCGAAGTTTACTTTCCAGAGGGAGGTGGAGAAACGCAGTGGCCGTTTGAGTCGGATGACGAAGCAGCGTTTGACGCCTTCATTGCAGCTTACGGCCCCATGCCGGCTGACCTTGCGGCCTCGCAGACCCTGGACGCGGACCGACTGGCCGAACTGCTCGACAGAATCGGTAAGGCCATCATCGTTACGCATTCCGCTTCCGGGCCCAGTGGCTGGTTGGTCGCCGATCGTCGACCCGACCTGATCGCAGGGATTGTGGCAGTGGAGCCTATGGGGCCGGTATTTGGCCATACGCCGGGTATAGGCAGCCTCGAATGGGGACTGACCGCCGCCCCTTTGACCTTTGATCCGCCTCGCGAGACGGCGGAGCAAGTCCGCACAGCAGAACCATCAACCCTGAAAATTCCCGGATTGCAGGGCGTTCCGGTAGCGCTGATGACAGGTGAGACATCAGCGTTTGCTTCTTACGCATCCAGCATTGTCCCTTTCCTGCGAAATGCCGGTGCCAACATTCACCACCTGGATCTACCGGCACTGGGTATTCACGGCAACGGCCACGGATTGATCTATGAACGCAATTCAGACTCGGCTTTCAAGGTAGTCATGCAGTGGCTGGAGGAATCGTTGAACATGCCCGATCCCGCGTAAAGCGCCTGCTCAGGTTCTCCGTCCAATCATGGAAGGACCAAGGAAGGGTACAGACAAGCCCCTTAGAACAACTGCCACGAGGTTATCCATGGACAATTCCGACATCACGCGTCAACTCTCGGCATTCAGACAAACCATCGACAATATCGACGCCGCGCTCATCCACATGCTTGCTGAACGGTTCCGCTGTACTGATGAGGTCGGCTTGCTTAAAGCCCGACATCAATTGCCAGCGGTGGACAAGAAGAGAGAGCAGCATCAATACGAACGTCTGACAGCCCTCGCCCAGGAGGCCAACCTCGATACGGCCTTCGTCCAGAAGCTGATGCAGTTTGTCATCGGTGAAGTGGTCGACCGCCACAGACAATTTGCGACCAGGCATAACCCAGGACTCTGCGAGGGCGCTGTCCTCAAACCTGAAAACACCGCCGTCTAACCCGCCGCCTCCCCTCACTAGACGCCCGGGAATTGCTGATAGATCGCAGACAACTCGATAGAGAAGCGACTGAATAAGCCCCTTTCTCCGACCGATTCCTGAAAGGCAATTAGACTATCAAGACGAGCAGAACCGCATGAAATGGCCAATGATCGATCAGATTCGCAGTTTCACTGTTTTACCCTCTGGCTACACATGGGATTACCTGAAACGCGAGGAGATCGATGTAGCGATAATTTTTTTCCAGACGTGGTTTCCCTCCATTACGGTGGGGTTAGGGAGCCCTTTTCTGAACCAGCAATTTTATGAAGACAACGTGGTGCTCGAAGACGATCTGGAGCGGGCGATGTTCGCTATAGTGGTCCGCCGAAATCATGAAATCGTCGCGATAGCAACGTGGGAAAAAATTGACGGCGCTGATGTCATCTTCGGGCGAGTGGGCGCGGTAGCCAAACATCATAGACAAACCAAACTGGCCGTAGCTGCCCAAGACCTCGGAGAAAAAATGGGAAGGTTCATGGGAGCGGGCTTGATCTATGGTATGGCGACAACCAGCGCTCCGTATATGCAACAAGCATTGGAGCATGCGGGTTACAAAGCCGTAGGAATAATGCCTGGCTTCGACCAAGAGGAAACAGAGCCAGGAATCGTTCGCAGGGTTTACGAAGTCATCTACGCAAAACGACTCGCCCCCAACTCAAATTTTCTGATTCCTTCAGTACACAACCTCACACCGACCGTCGCTCGGCTTTATGCAGAAATATTTCACGAAACAATCAGGGCTGAATGAGAGGCAAGCATAAAACCAGTGTGTTTCGGATCAAATAAAGATCCTCGCTCACGCTGATTGCGTTGCTCGGGAGCGCCGCTTTAGCTTGCGTGCCAAAAGAACGCGAAGGCGCACCGAATACCAGGTACTGCCATACTGGAGTCAGTCGCAGGTCACCATTCAAGATCACTCGCACACTCAATGCGATTGGGGGCAAAAGGGGCGGCAAATAACAGCATTATCGACCTGAAAACGCCTTCCTAGAGCCTAGTCAAAATGTTTTTTGGTGATCCGGACAGCCTGTAACAGAACTCCACTAGATTATATAAAGACCTTTCATAATTGGTTCTTTAAAAGGTGCGGGTGACTCATGGCAGTCCCTCAAAACAAACAAGAACTGCTCAGCGTCATCAAGCAGGTGCCTGCGCATCGGGTCAACGAACGCAGCCTACATGAAGCCGCTGCCGGCAGCGGTGATGTCATAGGCGACGGCGACATCGCGACAGGCTCTACGTCATTTCCTGGCGCGGCGCGCAGCCCAGCGACCAACCGAAGTTCATGCCCGCAGCCGCCAGCAGAATGGCGCCCGCCCCGATCACCTGCAGGCCTCCAAGCGGATGCGCGAAGGCAACCCAGTCAACCAGGATGGCCACGATCGGATAGATGAATGACAGTGCGCCGACCAGCGTCGTGGGGATTTTCTGGATGGCGCTGTACAAAAGGGTCGACATCAGACCGGTATGGACCACGCCGATAATGATCAGGTAAGCCCAGGCACCCTCGATCATAGCGACTCTGGTGAAGTCGACGAACGGTGCCAGGGCCAGCACGCCTACCACCATCTGGATCAGCACGATCAGGTGCGCGGGCAAGTCCTTGAGGCGCTTGGTGATCGCCGCCGCGACAGCGTAGAAAAAGGCTGAAGCCAAGGCCAGGCAAACGCCCAGCAGGTAGTCGGCGCCTGCGGCCTGTCCATTGCCTTTGGCGGACACGATCAGCATCAGACCGGCGAAGGCCAGCAGCAGCCAGCCGACCTTGGCGAGGTTGAGGCGTTCCGCGAAGAACAGCACACCCAGACCAACCAGCATGAACGGCTGAACGTGGTAGACCACCGTCGCAATGGCGATAGTGGAATGTTTGTAGGCACTGAATAGCAGCACCCAGTTCAGAATCAGCGCCACACCGCCCAGGCATACCAGCAAGAACTGCCGAGCGTTGATGCGGCAGCGGCGCAGTACACCGAGCATCAGGCACGCGATCAGCATCGCCATTGCGCCAAACAGGCACCGCCAGAACACCACCGCCTCAGGACTCTGTCCCGACATGATGACGAACCAGCCCACCGTGCCGGAGATCACCATGGCCGAAATCATTTCCAGCGTCCCACGGGTTTTCGACTTCATCACTCACTGCTTCCCTGCTGTTGGCATTGCCGTACCCTGACCCGCCATTCGCGGGCCTGGCTCAAAAATAGAACTTTATAATGAATTAATGGCCGTTATACTGAACAGTGCACGGGTAAGCGTCAACCCATTCCAGGATGATATGCAGAACGAATGAACAGCAAAACGAACGAAACGTTGAGGAATAACGCCAGCCGAATTGAGTTACTGGCCCTTTCAATCAAACGCGAGCGCTTGGCCGCCGGGCTTTCCTTGACCGAGCTGGCGAAGCGCGCCGGAGTGGCAAAGTCGACGTTGTCTCAGCTGGAGTCAGGCATCGGTAATCCCAGCATCGAAACCTTGTGGTCACTGGCGATTGCAATGGGCTTGCAAGTCACCCGGTTCTTCGAACAACCCCAGCAGGCCCTCAGGATAATTCGCGCCAATGAGGGCATGACGGCCTATGCCGAGACTGCCCATTATGCAGCGACACTGCTCGCCGATTGCCCGGCGGGCGTGCAGCGCGATATCTACCGGCTCAACGTGCAACCCGGCGAAGTTCGGCGGTCCCAGCCCCACCCACAGGGCACCGTAGAGCACGTGGTGCTGTGCAGCGGCAGTGCCCATGTCGGCCCGGCGACGGGACCTGTGTTGCTGAATGCTGGCGACTACATCAGCTACCTGGCGAATGTGCCTCACGTGTTCGAAGCACTCGAGGCGGACACCACTGCGGTGATGGTGATAGAACATCCCTGAGGGTGCGAAAGGCTTCAGCGGCCTCCGAGCGCGGCCTAACCGGTGCGCTGTCGGCGGATAAACCTGCGGGCTAAAACACGAAACTGTGCCCGAGTTCTCCCTCCATCCACTCCAGGAAACGCCTGACCCTGCGAAAGCTCGAGTGCGATGCGCTTGCTGCGTGGCAACGTACCGTTGGTGCTCGACGAATACGGCTATAAATTCGAGATTGGCAAAGCCAAGACCCTGCGCACGGGCAACGATGTCCTGATCATTTCCACCGGGCTGATGACCATGCGCGCACTGGAAGCGGCCAAGGAACTCCAGGCGGAAGGCGTGGATGTCGCGGTGTTGCACGTACCGACCATCAAGCCCCTGGATGAGCAGACTATTCTGGCCGAGGCCAGAAAGTCGGGGCGCCTGGTCGTGACGGCGGAAAACCACTCCATTATCGGCGGCTTGGGCGAAGCCGTGGCGACCGTGCTGTTGCGCAACGGGGTGACGCCGACCTTCCGGCAAATCGCTCTGCCGGATGCGTTTCTCGATGCCGGCGCACTCCCGACGTTGCACGATCGCTACGGTATTTCTATCCAGGCGGTGTGCGCGCAGATCAAGGACTGGCTATAAGGGCTATCGGCCGCAGCTTCAGGCCTGCGGCAACCGCGCAACGACCTTGATCTCGAAATCAAAACCATACAGCCAGGTCACGCCGACCGCCGTGATCGTTGGAAAAGGCGCTTGCCCCCAGTAATGCGGTACCACTTCCCATACGTCTTCGAAGATTTTTTGCGGATCGACCATGAAGACGGTCACGTCCTGCACATCATCAAAGGTGCAACCGGCAGCAGCCAATACGGCATTGAGATTGTTGAAGGCACGGTGAACCTGAGCCTTGAGCTCCGGTTCGGGCGATCCGTCTTCACGGCTGCCGACTTGTCCTGAAACAAACAGCAGGCCATTACTGCGCACCGCAGCCGAGTAACGATTGCGCTCGTAAAGGTCCTGGCGTGCGGCGGGAAATACTGCGTCTCGAGTGTTCATCAGCAAAACTCCAGTGGTTGGTCAGCGACATCAACACTGTAGGGCGCTTGCCCAGGGCGGATAAACCAGCAATGCTGGCCATCACTGTTTGCGATTCCCAAACAATCTGGAGCGTCCATGGACCGTTTCGACGCCATGCAAGCCTTTGCGCGAGTGGTAGAGACAGGCAGCTTCACCCGCGCCGCCCGCACCTTGCACATGAGTAAAACCACCGTCACCCAGTTGATCCAACAATTGGAAGCGCGCTTGCGCGTGAAGCTGCTCAACCGCACCACACGCACGGTAAAAGTCACCGCTGATGGCCTCGCCTACTACGAGCGGGTGCAATTACTGCTGGCCGCCCTGGATGATGCCGACACCGCGCTGTCCGGGGCCGCAGCCGCGCCGCGCGGACGCCTGCGGGTCGACGTGCCCAGCCCACTGGCCCGTTTGATCCTGATCCCGGCCTTGCCGGCGTTTCATGAGCACTACCCGGATATCCAGCTGGACCTGGGCGTAAGCGACCGGAATATCAGCCTGATCGATGACAGCGTTGATTGCGTGATTCGCGGTGGAGAAATCACCGATATATCGCTAGTGGCACGGCACATCGCGGACTTGCCGCTGGGCGTGTACGCGGCGCCCGGTTACCTGGCACTGCATGGCACGCCCGCTCACCCGCGAGAATTGCAGGAAGGTACGCACCGTGTCGTCGGTTATCGCCAGGCGCGTACCGGCAAGGCGCTGCCCTACACGCTGCGACGCACAGAAGAAACCGTGGTAGTGCACGGCCGGCACGCGCTGACAGTCGACGATGGCAATGCCTACCTGGCCGCCGGCCAGGCCGGGCTGGGCGTGCTATGGCTGCCGCACTACATGGCGATGCAACCCGTGGCGAATGGCGAACTGGTCCGGCTGTTCGAAGACTGGACCATCGCGCCGATGCCGCTGCATATCGCCTACACGCCGAACCGCCATGTAAGCCGCAAGTTAAGGGTGTTCATGGACTGGGTGATGGAGTTGATGGCAGAGCATGTACCGCAGATTGCCCCGCCCTCGCCCGGCAGATGATGTTCCGTTTCATTTGATCTTGATCACCACTTTGCCTTTGGCACGGCCTTGTGCCAGATAGTCGAGCGCTTCCTTGGCCTGCTCGAACGCAAACACCTTGTCGATCACCGGCTGGATTTGGCCCGACTCAAGCAGCTTGCCAATTTCAGTCAGTTGGGCGCCTTCAGGACGCGCAAACAGGAAGGAATACGCCACGCCGTTTTTTCTCGCCAGCCGCACGATCTTGCGACTCATCAGCCCGAAGACGAACTCGAGGAAGACATTCAACCCACGAGCGCGAGCAAACGCTTTATCCAACGGCCCGACGAGGGAAATGATCTTGCCGCCAGGCTTGAGGATCTCGACGGCCTTCTCGATGGCATCTCCTCTGATCGTACCGAGCACCAGGTCATAGCCGTGCAGCACGTTCTCGAACGCTTGCTGCTTGTAATCGATCACCTCATCGGCGCCCAGGATGCCGACCATCTGGACATTGGCGGTACTGGTGTTGGTTGCCACCTTGGCACCGAGGTACTTGGCCAGTTGGATCGCAAACGTCCCAATGCCGCCGGAACCCGCAGGAATGAAGACTTTCTGGCCGGGTTGCAGATCGGCGCGCTCTTTCAGGGCTTGCCACGAGGTGAGCCCGACCATCGGAATCGAAGCGGCTTGCACAAAGTCCAGGTTGGCAGGCTTTGGCGCAGCGACAGCCTCGGGCACCGCCACATATTCAGCGATTGAGCCGGTGCCCAGGTCGAACACATTGGCAAACACGGCATCGCCAACCTTGAAGCGGGTCACATTGCTCCCCACCTCGGCCACCACGCCGGCCAGGTCGCTGCCCATGACGGCCGGCAATTGGAACTTCAAGACCGGCTTGAACACCCCTGCGGTGATCATGTTGTCGACCGGGTTAACGGCTGCGGCATGCACGTCGACCAGCATTTCGTTGGGTTTCAACACTGGACGAGGCACTTGGGCAAATTCGATGCCTGGAGATTTGCCATAGCGTTTGAAGGTGAGCGCTTTCATGGTGCTGTGATTCCGTAGAGGGATGGATATCAGGCTTGCGCTTGATAACGCTCGGCGGCATGGGCTTGGCGAATGTCGCTCAACAACCCTTGGCGCGCCTGATCCAGCGCATCCCAACGACCCGCCGCGTGCAGTGGCGGAACAGTGACGAGCTCGCGACGGTCAAAGCCGACCAATGCAGCGTCTACCAGCTCTTCAACATCCATGACGTCGGAAAGCGTGTTGAGGTCGATCCCGGCGCGCTCCCAGATTTCGGTGCGGGTTGCCGCTGGCAGCACGGCCTGCACATACACGCCTTTGGGCGACAACTCCACGTTCAGGCCTTGGGACAGGAACAGCACGTAAGCCTTGGTGGCGCCATAAATCGTCATGCCGAACTCGGGTGCGAACCCCACCACTGATCCAAGATTGACGATCGAGCCTGTACCGGCCTGCGCGAAGCGTGGCGCGACTGCTGCTGCAAGGCGTGTCACCGCGGTGATGTTCAGTGCGATAAGCCCTTCGATCGCCTCGGTGCTTTGCTGGACCATACTGCCGGACTGAGCCAGGCCGGCATTGTTGATCAGAATGCCGATACGGGAGTCGACGCGCAGGCGGGTTTCGACGGCGGTGAGATCAGCGCTACGGGTCAGGTCGGCTTGCAGCACGTCGACCGCCACGCCGGTGTCTTTACGTAGACGTTCGGCCAGGGTCTCAAGGCGTGCCTTGTCACGTGCAACAAGCACCAGGTCGTGGCCACGACGAGCAAAGCGTTCGGCATAGGTGGCGCCAATCCCGGAGGAGGCGCCAGTGATCAGCACAGTAGCAGGCGTTGTCATGCGATGAATTCCTTCATAAGGGTTTTTGGCACGGGCTGAAACGGTGTGAGCTTCAGCCGCAGATTCAAGGATTCTGCTGTTGGAACGCACTTATGATTACGGCCATAATCTAAAATGTCAACGGTTTGATGTCGATCAACATCAATGTATGATGAAGCACTCACACTTGAACAAAACGTTGTTGGGTATTCGATGAAGGTCACTAAACAGCAAGCACAGGCCAACCGGGCGCACATCGTTGAAACCGCCTCCGCGCTTTTTCGCGAGCGCGGTTATGACGGCGTCGGTATTGCCGATCTGATGGCGGCGGCGGGCTTTACCCAGGGAGGCTTTTACAAGCACTTCCGGTCCAAAGCCGATCTGATGGCAGAATCGGCCACTTGCGGCTTGATGCAGTCCACCGCATTGACGGCTGAGGGTTCAGCGTCCGAATTCTTGAAGGTGTATCTCTCTCGTGAGCATCGCGACAACCGCGCCACCGGCTGCACGATGGCGGCGTTGTGCGGGGATGCGGCGCGCAAAGAGGACGACGTGCGGGCCACATTTGCTGCTGGCATCGAGGCTCAATTAGCAGCGTTACGAGGCAAGTCCGACAGTGCGGACTCTGCCGAGGCTCGGGCAAAGCGCCTCGCCACAATGGCGCATGCATTGGGCGCCATCGTCATGTCGCGCGCCTGCCCTGACGACTCGCCGCTGGCTGATGAGATTCTGCAGGTTTGTCGCGAAGCAATCTTCGCGTCGTTGACGCCAGATGACACCCGTGAATTGATTGACTGAACGTCACAGCAACCGCAGCCTGAGACGTGTGTCGCAGTGCCGTGTGAAACAGTTGTCGGCGACGGCGCGATCACCCAGAATCGCGCCCCCGACCATCGGGCACTACAGGGATATTCTGCACATGGCTGCTTCAAATAAATGGCTGATGTCTTCAGTCGCTTATTACCTCGACTTTTTCACCGTCCCCCTCTTCGTCATCCTCGCCCTCTGCCTCGCTCCCTTTGACCTCGGCGTGGCGCTCGTGGGCCTGTTGGTATGGACGCTGGTGGAGTACTCGGCACACCGCTTCCTATTCCACTCGCTGTACCGCCGCGAGCATTGGACCCACCATGTCGATGTGCTCGCCTTTATCGGTGTGTCCAGCTGGAAAACCAGCTCGACCTTTGCCGCGCTACTGCTGTTCGCCTGGTACACCGAGCTGACGTCGGCCTTTATCGGCGCCGTGGTGGGCTACCTCTATTACATCTCGGTGCACTACGTGATGCACCGCCCGCAGCACTGGGCCTATGCCTTTATTCCAGGGCTCGTGGCCAATCATGATCTGCACCATCGCCAGGGTATCGAGAAGAACTTCGGCGTGTCTTCGCCGCTGTGGGACCATGTGTTTCGTACTTACATTCGGGCTGAGGTCGCCCGGGCACGCTAGCCGGGTAGCCATTCAGGGTCATGCCGTCAATGTGCAGTGACACACAACGTCATCCGCTTAGTGGCAACCTTCCTTGCAGCTCCCGTAAAAGACCTTTGCTATCACGGCCATTGATAGCTCCCTAACGAAAGCCCCATGCTAGAGGGCTAAACTCGCGCTTATATCATTCCGAATGATAGTTACCTTTGCTTCATTCGATTCGTGACATAGCACATCGCCGCGCATGATCCGCCCATCTCAAATACATTGGCGGATGCACCTCATGGAACAGTCACTCAAACATTTGCGCTTCCCCTTGGCGATTTTGGCCGTAGTGGTGATGAGCGCGTGCGGCAAGACCCCGGAACAAGCGGCCGCCATGCCTGCTGCCAAAGTCAGCGTGGCGAAGGTGCTGGAACAACCAGTCAACGAGTGGGATGAATTCACCGGTCGCCTGGAAGCCCCAGAAACCGTGCAGATTCGTCCACGGGTCTCTGGCCAGATTGACCAAGTCGCTTTCACCGAAGGCGCTTTGGTCAAGAAAGGCGACCTGCTGTTCCAGATCGACCCGCGTCCGTTCCAGGCTGAAGTGCGCCGCCTTGAAGCCCAGTTGCAACAAACCCGCGCCGCCGCCACCCGCAGCGATAACGAAGCGCAACGTGGCGAGCGCCTGCGCCAGAGTAATGCGATTTCCGCCGAACTGGCCGACTCGCGCACCACCGCTGCCCAGGAAGCCCGCGCGGCCGTCGCCGGGATCCAGGCGCAGTTGGACCTGGCCAAGCTGAACCTGAGCTTTACCCGTGTGACCTCGCCGATCAGCGGCCGCGTCAGCCGTGCCGAAATCACTGCCGGCAACCTGGTGACCGCTGACACCACCGCGCTGACCAGTGTGGTCTCCACCGACAAGGTCTACGCCTACTTCGACGCCGATGAGCGCGTGTTCCTCAAGTACACCGAGCTGGCTCGCCAAGGCCGCCGTGGTGCAACCACGCCGGTGTACCTGGGCCTGTCCAACGAAACCGGCAACCCGCACTTGGGCCAGATGAACTTCGTCGACAACCAGGTCAACCCGGCCACCGGCACCATCCGGGGTCGCGCTGTGTTCGATAACAGCAAAGGCGAATACACCCCCGGCCTGTATGCACGCCTGAAACTGGTCGGCAGCGGCACCTACTCTGCCGTGTTGATCACTGACGAAGCCGTCGGCACCGACCTGGGCAAGGAATTCGTGCTGGTGATGGAAGGCGACAAGCCGGCCTATCGCTCGGTGGAACTGGGGCCGAAGATCGAAGGTTTGCGCATCGTGCGCAGCGGCCTGAACAAGGACGACACCATTATCGTCAAGGGCCTGCAGCGCGTGCGCCCAGGGTCGCCGGTGGCCCCGGAAACCATTCCGATGGCCAGCCAGGAAACCCTCGCCGCCTTGGCCAAACAACGACAAGCGCTTGAAGCCAGCAACCTGGAACAAGTGGCGCCGGATAAAGCCGCGCCCAAACTTGCCAGCGCGACTCCACGCGGTTAAGGGATACGACTCAAGATGAATTTTTCCAAGTTCTTCATTTCGCGGCCGATCTTCGCAGCAGTGCTCTCGCTGTTGATCCTGATCGCCGGTGCGATCTCGCTGTTCCAATTGCCGATCAGCGAATACCCGGAAGTGGTGCCGCCGACTGTGGTGGTCCGCGCCAACTTCCCGGGCGCCAACCCCAAGGTCATCGGTGAAACCGTCGCCGCTCCGCTGGAGCAGGCGATCACCGGCGTCGAGAACATGCTGTACATGTCCTCGCAGTCGACCGCCGACGGCAAGCTGACCCTGACCATCACCTTCGCCCTGGGCACCGACCTGGACAACGCGCAGGTGCAAGTGCAAAACCGTGTGACGCGGACTCAGCCGAAACTGCCTGAGGAAGTGACGCGCATCGGTATTACCGTGGACAAGGCCTCCCCCGACCTGACCATGGTGGTGCACTTGACCTCCCGGATCAGCGCTACGACATGCTCTACCTGTCCAACTACGCGTTGCTCAATGTGAAGGATGAGCTGGCGCGTCTGGGCGGTGTGGGTGACGTGCAACTGTTCGGCATGGGCGATTACTCCCTGCGTGTGTGGCTGGACCCGAACAAGACCGCTTCGCGCAACCTGACCGCCACCGATGTGGTGACCGCGATCCGTGAGCAGAACCGTCAAGTGGCTGCCGGTGCCCTGGGTGCGCAACCCGCGCCGACTGCCACCGCCTTCCAGTTGTCGGTGAACACCCAAGGTCGCCTGGTGACTGAGGAAGAGTTCGAAAACATCGTGATTCGCTCAGGCGACAACGGTGAAATCACCCGCCTCAAAGACATCGCACGGATTGAGCTGGGCTCCAGCCAATACGCCCTGCGCTCGTTGCTCAACAACCAACCGGCCGTGGCGATCCCGATCTTCCAGCGCCCTGGCTCCAACGCCATCGAGATTTCCAACGAAGTGCGCGGCAAAATGGACGAGCTGAAAAAGAGCTTCCCGCAAGGGATGGACTACAGCATCGTCTATGACCCGACCATCTTTGTGCGCGGCTCCATCGAAGCGGTGGTGCACACCCTGTTCGAAGCGCTGATCCTGGTTGTCTTGGTAGTGATCCTGTTCCTGCAGACCTGGCGCGCGTCGATCATTCCTTTGGTGGCGGTGCCGGTATCGTTGATCGGTACGTTTGCGGTAATGCACCTGTTTGGCTTCTCGCTCAACGCGTTGTCGCTGTTCGGCCTGGTATTGGCCATCGGTATCGTGGTGGACGACGCCATCGTGGTGGTGGAAAACGTCGAGCGCAACATTGAGCTTGGCCTGGAACCGTTTGCGGCGACTGAAAAAGCCATGAGCGAAGTGACCGGCCCGATTGTTGCCACCGCGTTGGTGCTGTGTGCGGTGTTCATTCCGGCGGCATTCATCAGCGGCTTGACCGGGCAGTTCTATAAACAGTTCGCCTTGACCATTGCGATCTCGACGGTGATCTCGGCCTTCAACTCGCTGACCTTGTCCCCAGCCCTGGCCGCCGTGTTGCTGCGCAGCCATGACGCGCCAAAGGATCGTTTCTCGAAGGTTCTCGACAAGCTGTTCGGCGGCTGGTTGTTCAAACCGTTCAACCGCTTCTTTGACAAAGCCAGCCACGGCTACGTCGGCACCGTACGCCGGGTGATTCGCGGTAGCGGTATCGCGCTGTTCCTGTATGCCGGCTTGATGGTGCTGACCTGGTTCGGTTTTGCCCACACCCCGACCGGTTTCGTACCGGCCCAGGACAAGCAATACTTGGTGGCCTTCGCCCAATTGCCGGACGCCGCGAGCCTGGACCGCACTGAAGACGTGATCAAGCGCATGTCTGACATCGCGCTGAAACAACCGGGTGTGGAGGCCGCCGTGGCCTTCCCGGGCCTGTCGATCAACGGTTTCACCAACAGCCCGAACAGCGGCATCGTGTTCGTGACCTTGAAACCGTTCGACGAACGTAAAGACCCGAGCATGTCCGCCGGTGCGATTGCCGGCGCGTTGAACGGTAAATACAGCGACATCCAGGAAGCCTACATGGCGATCTTCCCACCGCCGCCGGTACAGGGCCTGGGTACGATTGGTGGCTTCCGCCTGCAGATCGAAGACCGTGGCAACCTGGGTTACGACGAGCTGTACAAAGAAGTGCAGAACATCATCACCAAGAGCCGCACCACGCCGGAGCTGTTCGGCCTGTTCACCAGCTACACGGTCAACGTGCCCCAGGTCGATGCGGCTATCGACCGTGAAAAGGCCAAGACCCACGGCGTGGCGATCAGCGACATCTTCGACACCCTGCAGATCTACCTGGGTTCGTTGTATGCCAACGACTTCAACCGCTTCGGTCGCACCTACCAGGTCAACGTGCAGGCTGAACAACAGTTCCGCCTGGATGAAGACCAGATCGGCCAGCTGAAAGTGCGCAACAACAAAGGCGAGATGATCCCGTTGGCGACCTTCATCAAGGTAAGCGACACCTCGGGCCCGGACCGCGTGATGCACTACAACGGCTTTATCACGGCTGAAATCAACGGCAACGCTGCACCGGGCTACAGCTCGGGCCAGGCAGAAGCTGCGATTGAAAAACTGCTGAAAGACGAACTGCCCAACGGCATGACCTATGAGTGGACCGACCTGACGTATCAGCAAATCCTTTCGGGCAACACCGCACTGTTCGTGTTCCCGCTCTGCGTGCTGCTGGCGTTCCTGGTACTC
Organism: Pseudomonas sp. H1_A03; assembly: GCF_054685145.1. Taxonomy (NCBI): domain Bacteria; kingdom Pseudomonadati; phylum Pseudomonadota; class Gammaproteobacteria; order Pseudomonadales; family Pseudomonadaceae; genus Pseudomonas; species Pseudomonas sp. H1_A03. Next base: position 4,256,282 of record NZ_CP162829.1, on the reverse strand, counting down.
GCCGCTCAATACGAAAGCTGGAGCCTGCCGCTGGCGGTGATCCTGATCGTACCAATGACGCTGCTGTCGGCCATTACCGGGGTGATCATCTCGGGTGGCGACAACAACATCTTCACCCAGATCGGCCTGATCGTATTGGTAGGCCTGGCGTGTAAGAACGCGATTCTGATCGTCGAGTTCGCCAAGGATAAACAGGCAGAAGGCCTCGACCCGCTCGCTGCGGTGCTGGAAGCCTGCCGCCTGCGTCTGCGGCCGATCCTGATGACCTCGTTCGCTTTCATCATGGGTGTGGTGCCACTGGTGTTGTCCAGCGGTGCAGGTGCCGAGATGCGTCACGCAATGGGCGTGGCGGTGTTCTCCGGGATGATCGGTGTGACCTTCTTCGGTCTGTTGCTGACGCCAGTGTTCTACGTACTGATCCGTCGCTATGTGGAGCGCCAGGAAGCGCGCAAAGCGGCCAAGGCCTTGAAGCTGGAGACACAGCAATGAGTGTGAAAGTATTCTTGCCGAGCTTGCTGGTACTGGCGCTGAGCGCCTGTGCCGTAGGCCCGGACTACAAAGCCCAGACCCCGGAGGCGGCCAATGTGATGGCCGCCGCCGATGCCAAGAAATATGACCACGCCAAGTTCGAAGGCATCTGGTGGCAACAGTTCGAGGACCCGACCCTCAACCAGTTGGTGACTCAGTCGCTGCAGGGCAACCGTGATTTGCGCGTCGCCTTTGCCCGTCTGCGGGCCGCCCGCGCCATCCGCGATGACGCCAGCAATGACGCGATGCCGACCATCACCAGCCGCGTCAGCAGTGACCAGGGCAAAGGCCAGATTCCGGGCCAGACCACTAGCCGCGTCAAGACCGAGCGTTACGACCTGGGCCTGGACATGGCCTGGGAGCTGGACCTGTTCGGCCGCATCCAGCGCAACCTGGAAGCCACCGACGCCGACCAGCAGGCCGCCGAGGCTGACTTGTACCAACTGCAAGTCACCATGATTGCCGAACTGGTGGATGCCTACGGTCAACTGCGCGGCGCGCAACTGCGTGAACGCATTGCCCTGGACAACCTGAAGAACCAGCAGGAATCGCGCACCATCACCGAAAGCCTGCGCGATGCCGGCGTGGGTGATCAGTTGGATGTGGAACGTGCCGACGCACGCCTCGCGGCGGTTGAAGCCAGCGTGCCGCAACTCCAGGCCGAGCAAGTGCGCGAGCGCAACCGCATCGCCACCCTCCTCGGCCAGCGGCCCGACAAGCTCACCGTAGACCTTGGTCCTAAAGACCTGCCAGCGATTGCCAAGGCATTGCCGATTGGCGACCCGGGGCAACTGCTGCAACGTCGCCCGGACATCCTCAGCGCCGAACGCAAACTGGCCGCCGCCACTGCGCGTATCGGTGTGGCCAAGGCCGATTTGTTCCCACGGGTCAGCCTCAGCGGCTTCCTCGGCTTTACCGCCGGGCGTGGTTCGCAGATCGGCTCGTCCGCCGCGAATGCCTGGGCCCTTGGCCCGAGCATCACCTGGGCAGCCTTTGACCTGGGCAGCGTACGCGCCCGTTTGCGCGGCGCGGATGCCGAGGCTGATGGCGCGCTGGCAAGCTACGAGCAACAAGTGTTGCTGGCGTTGGAAGAATCCGAGAACGCCTTCAGTGACTACGGCAAGCGTCAGCAACGCCTTGTCTCACTGATCCGCCAAAGCGAATCCAGCCGCGCCGCCGCCGACCTGGCTGCGATCCGCTACCGCGAAGGCACCGTGGACTTCCTGGTGCTGCTCGACGCGCAACGTGAGCGTCTGGCCGCTGAAGACTCCCAGGCGCAGGCCGAAGTCGACTTGTATCGCGGGATTGTGGCGATCTACAAGGCGCTGGGGGGTGGTTGGAAGCCGGACACGGTTGTCGCCACCGCCAAGTGAAGTAAAGAGCTCCTTTGGTTGGTCGCATCCAGCCAATTTTTAGCCCCGTGGTCCATTCGGTCACGGGGCTTTTTTTTGCCTGAAACCCGAGCTCACTGATCGGGACGGGCGCGACGATCACGTCACTTGGATTTCGCCCTTCGTGCCCTGTCGATCTTGTCATAGTGCGCACGTGTTTCGATGTTCAAGGCTGAGGTAGCTTTGTCCGCAATCTCGACGGTGGTCCAATCAAACACATTGGACACGCGATAGATCAACTCGCCGTCCGTGAGAAACACCTCATGACGGCCATCGGTGTCGGGTACCAATTGCGCCTTCTGCATCAAGGGAACCTGCCGTTTGACGCGCTCAACGTCAGTGGTATTAAACGAGATGCTCAACTGTTTGAGACGGTCAGCATCATCAAAATAGGCACCCACGACATAGATCGGAACATCGCCCAAGCTGTAAGGATGGTTGGGCTCTAGCGCCCTGTAGTAAGGCATTGGAACTGAATAGCTCAAGTTGTATTCCCTGTTTACCTGCGCAAAGTAGGGCTTGAGCGTGTCAAGGACCTGCTGACGTGACATACCCAGGGTGAAATCACCAATGCCCAACGCCGACCAGGCGGTCAGCGGGAAAAGCGCCCAGCACAGCAACATAGCCAATGACTTTCGCACGATCACTCTCCTTGAATGTACCGGCGCAAACTACTACGGCAGGCGCGTAAAGCGAAGGGGGGGTTGGCGCCAGGGATCACCGGTTTTCGTTGAGAATCAGACTGCGGTAATGCCCCGGATTCGACCCCGCCCACTTACGAAATGCCTTATAGAAGGAGCTGGTGTCCGCAAATCCGAGTCGCTCGGCAATTTCAGCAAAGCTGATCTGTGGCTCCGCCAACCACACAATCGCCAACTCCTTGCGCACACTGTCCTTGAGCCCCTGATAAGTCTGCCCCTCTTCCGCCAGGCGACGGCGCAGAGGTTGAGGCCGAGATGCACAGGCTCGTGGCGAGGCCTTCGGTTTCCGGCCAGGTGTCGGGGGGCATTTGGCGCAAGTCGTGTTTGATGCGAGTAGCGAGGCTATCGGGGTCGCGGTACTTGACCAGGATATTGGCCGGCGCGTGGGCCAGGAAGCGCTTGAGTTCTTCCGGGCTGCGCTTGATCGGCACGTCGAGGCAGTCGGCGGAGAAGATCATGCGGGTGCGCGGCCGGTCGAAACGCAGGTTGTCGGAGAACATCACCTGATAGTCAGCGCAGAAATCCGGTTTTGGGCAGCGCAGCTCAATGGCCAGGATCGGAATCCGCCGTCCGGCCAGCCAACAGGCTACGCCGTGCACAATCATCCAATACGTAAAGTAGGTGAAGGCCCTGTTGGGTTCGGGCTCCGGTTCCAGCAGCACGATCTCCGCCAGACTTTGTTGACGCACCAGTTGGGCCGGCATTCGCTCCAGCATCAGTGACAGAAACCCCAGGCCGGTTTCCAGGCTTGCGCCGAGGGTGGGTTGCGCCATGGAAGCGCGGCAAAGGAAGGCCAGGCTGCCGGACCTGAGCTTGCGCGGGTCCATGCCGAAGAACTCATCGTCCATACGCCGCGCCAGCAGGCGCCATAGACGCGCATAGGTCGTGGCCGAGACGCGCGCATCGGGCTGGTCCAACAGTGCCGGGGCGATACCGGCTTTGTTCAACACTTCGACGGCGGCTTCACCGGGTGCGCAGCTCTGCAACAAGGCTTCGCGCACGAGGTGGAGGGAGATGGTGTCTTTTTCCGACATGAGCGATCGGGCATCCGGCTGCACACAATAGTGGCGTGCATCATAAGGTGGGCCGCGATTTGCCACCACCGTTCAGTCCCTGTTCAGCAAACGTCAAGAATTGTTGTTTAGCAATGAGTATCATTATGTTACAACTTAGCCTCCTAACTAGTTCACCCCGCGGTGCCGAATGCTCGTTCCCTTTCTCATCATGCTGCGCGAAGGCATTGAAGCCGCATTGATCGTTGGCATCATCGCCAGCTACCTGCAACAGACTGGCCGTGGTCAGTGGATGCCGGCTGTCTGGATCGGCGTATTCCTCGCCGCTGCGCTGGCCCTGCTGGTCGGTGGCGGCCTTGAGTTGGTCAGCGCGGAGTTCCCGCAAAAGCAGCAGGAACTGTTCGAGGGCATCGTCGGCCTGGTCGCCGTGGGCATCCTCAGTTCGATGGTGTTCTGGATGCGCAAAGTGGCGCGGTCCATCAAGCATTCCCTGCACGCCTCCCTTGACCATGCGTTGGCCGGTTCCAAACACCAGGTGACCGCGCTGATCCTGATGGTGTTTTTCGCGGTGGCCCGTGAAGGCCTGGAAACTGTGTTCTTCCTGCTGGCGGTGTTCCAGCAGAGTGAAGGCCCGGGCGCGCCGATTGGTGCCCTGCTTGGCCTGGTCCTGGCGATCATCGTCGGCTTCCTGATTTACACCGGCAGCATGCGCCTGAACCTCGGCGCGTTTTTCCGCTGGACCGGCCTATTTATCCTTGTCGTCGCCGCCGGCATCCTCGCCAACTCGGTGCAAGCCCTGCACGAAGCGGGCGTGTGGAACCACCTGCAAACCGTGCTGTTCGACTTCAGCGCTGCTTTGCCGATGGACAGCCCGCTGGGTTCGGTACTGGCCGGCATGTTCGGCTATCAGGAAGCGCCCACCGTCAGCACCCTCGGTGCTTACCTGATTTACCTGGTGGTGGCGCTGGTGATGTTCTTCCTGCCCGCCGCACCGCCCAAGCCTGCCACCACGCCTTCTTCCGTTTCCACCCACTAAGGACCGCCTCTTGTCCAACCCAACTCCTCAACCGGCTCTGCCACCCCGCGCCCTGCGTTGGGCCGTGGCAGGCTCGGTGGTCGTGATGATCGCCGCCGGTGGCCTGTTCTATTACGCCTCGCAACTGGCGGCCAGCAAGCGCCAGGCCAACCACAATGAAATTGCCGTGACGATCCACGGCCATGCCTGCGAACCGAATGAACTGACGGTACCGGCCGGCCGCGCGAGCTTCCGCATCATCAACCGCTCCGAGCGTGCGGTGGAATGGGAAATCCTCGACGGCGTGCTGGTGGTCGAAGAACGGGAAAACATCGCCCCCGGCCTCAGCCAGGTGATCAACGCCAACCTGTTGCCCGGCGACTATGCAATCACCTGCGGCCTGCTGAGCAATCCACGTGGCACCTTGCATGTGACGCCCACCGCCGAGTCCGACGCACAGGCCAAGGCCAAGCCGTCGATGGTCGCGTTTATTGGCCCGCTGTCGGAATTCCGCGTGTACTTGAGCAGCCAAGGCAGCGCATTGGTCAAGGCCGTGACCGCCTTGCAGCAAGCAATCGACGCGGGTGACCTGGCGCAAGCCCAAGCGCTTTACCTACCGGCGCGCGAGGCTTACCAGCGACTGGCCCCGGCGTCGCAACGCCTGGCGGAGTTGGACAACGCGATCAACGCCCGCGCCGACTACTTCGAGAAACGCGAACAGGACCCAGCCTTCAGCGGCTTCCACCGCGTCGAATACAGCCTATTCCAACAACGCAGCCTCGAAGGCCTGGCGCCGATTGCGCAGCGCCTGGTAACCGACGTCACGACATTGAAGCAACAACTGCTGGCCCAGTCCCTGCCGCCGGAGCAACTGGTGAGCATCGTGGTGCGCAACCTCAATAGCCTGGCCGATGTGCGCGCCATCAGCGGTGAAGAAGAGCGCTACAGCCACGTCGACCTGAATGGTTTTGCCGCTAACTTGGAAGTCGCCCACAAGGTTGTCGAGCTGATGCGCCCGCTGCTGACCAAGTCCGCCGCCGACCTGTTACCAAACGTCGACAGCGCCCTCGCGGCCTTCGACAGCGAACTCAATGGTTTGAAAGTCGACGGCCAGTACCGCCGCTACGACAGCGTGACCGCCGATCAGCGCAAGCAGATCGCCGACAAGGCCAAGGCTCTGGCCGTTGCACTCGATGGAATCGACCCCGCCCTTGGCCTTTCCGGCCTGCGAGTGAAGACGACCGCCTACATGAGTAATTCAGAACAGTTTGACCTTCAGCGCCGCCGTGTCCTGCTGGGCATGGCCGCCACCGGCGCCGCGATTGCCGGTAGCACATTGAGCTGCCCGGCCATGGCCGCCGCAGCGGAACAAGTCACCACGGCACCCCGCAGTGACAAAACCCAGGACCACCACGATTTTTTTGGCAAGCACCAAACTGGCATCGTCACGCCACGCCCGGCCTGCGGCATGCTGGTGGCGTTCGATGTACTGGCCAGCGACCGTGAAGACTTGGAACGCCTGTTCCGCACGTTGAATGAACGCATCGCTTTTCTGATGACCGGCGGCACCGTGCCGCAAGTCGATCCGAAACTGCCGCCCACCGACTCCGGCATCCTCGGCCCGGTGGTGACGCCGGACAACCTCACCATCACCGTGTCTGTCGGTGAGTCACTGTTCGACGAGCGCTTCGGCCTCACGGCAGTCAAGCCCAAGCGCCTGAGCCGCATGGTCGGTTTCCCCAACGACGCGCTGGAACCGGCGCAGTGCCACGGCGACCTGAGCCTGCAGTTCAGCTCCAACACGCCCGACACCAATATCCACGCCCTGCGCGACATCGTGAAGAACCTGCCGGACCTGCTGCTGGTGCGCTGGAAGCAGGAAGGCAGCGTACCGCCGCAGGCACCGAGTAAACCCGGAGAACCTGCGCAGAGCGCGCGTAACTTCCTCGGTTTCCGTGACGGTTCGGCCAACCCGAATTCCAACGACGCCACGGCCATGGACCAGATTGTGTGGGTCCAGCCTGGCAGCGACGAACCGGCCTGGGCGGCCAACGGCAGCTATCAGGCCGTGCGCATCATCCGCAACTTCGTCGAGCGTTGGGACCGAACGCCGCTGCAAGAGCAGGAAAGCATCATCGGCCGCATCAAGCCGACCGGCGCGCCGATGGACGGCGACAAAGAAACCCAGGTGCCCGACTACAGCAAGGACCCGGAAGGCAAATTGACCAAGCTCGATGCCCATATCCGCCTGGCCAACCCGCGCACCCCGCAGACTCAGGCCAACCTGATCCTGCGCCGGCCATTCAACTACTCCAACGGCGTCAACAAAAACGGTCAGCTGGACATGGGGCTGTTGTTCATCTGCTACCAGGCTGACCTGGAGAAAGGCTTTATCAGCGTACAAACCCGGCTCAACGGCGAGCCCCTGGAGGAGTACCTCAAGCCGGTCGGCGGCGGGTACTTCTTCACCTTGCCGGGGGTCATGGGACCGAAGGATTTCATCGGGCGCACGCTGCTGGCTGCAACCCACCCTCAAACCACTGCCACTACCTAAAACAACCCCCAGAGCGGAAATCGTCCCATGAAGAAGTCGACCATTGCGTTTTCGTTGTTGCTGACCCTTTCGCCGCTGGCGGCGTTTGCCGCTACCGCGCCGCTGGACCTGGTAGGCCCGGTGTCGGACTACAAGATCTACGTCACCGAAGAAATCGGTGAGCTGGTCACCCAGACCCAGGCGTTCACCGACGCCATCAACAAAGGCGACCTGGCCACCGCCAAGAAGCTCTACGCGCCGACCCGCGTGCACTATGAGTCCATCGAGCCGATTGCCGAGCTGTTCAGCGACCTTGATGCGTCCATCGACTCCCGCGTCGATGACCATGAAAAAGGCGTGACCGCCGAAGATTTCACCGGCTTCCACCGCATCGAATACGCACTGTTCTCGCAGAACAGCACCAAGGGCCTGGAAACCCTCACGGCCAAACTCAACACCGACGTCAACGACCTCAAGACCCGCGTCGACGGCCTGACCTTCCCGCCGGAAAAAGTCGTCGGCGGCGCCGCAGCGCTGCTTGAAGAAGTCGCCGCCACCAAGATATCCGGTGAGGAAGACCGCTACAGCCACACCGACCTGTACGACTTCCAGGGCAACATCGACGGCGCGAAGAAAATCGTCGACCTGTTCCGTGGCCAGATCGAGAAGCAAGACAAAACCTTCCTGGCCAAAGTCGACAAGAACTTCGCCACCGTGGACAAGATCCTGGCCAAGTACAAAACCAAGGACGGCGGCTTCGAGACCTACGACAAGGTCAAGGAAAGCGACCGCAAGGCGCTGGTGGGTCCGGTCAACACCCTGGCTGAAGACCTGTCCATGTTGCGTGGCAAGCTGGGCCTGAACTAAACGCTGGATAAAAAAAGACCCAGCCCTGTTGAGGGGCTGGGTCTTTTTTTCTCCTGCAGTTCTACAGGATGCGGTACAGCAACCGCTCGATCCGAACGCGGCTGACCCGACGCAGGAATTTGCCGACCGCCTCCGGGTAGTCCAGCAGCGTTTGCAGGTCCTGATAACGCTCGATACGCGTGGTGTGCTGGAAAATCTGCGCCAGCTCGGTGCGGCGTGGTTCAAGCCACTGGCCTTGCGGGTCGTCGATCAGCAAAGCGTTTTCCAAGTCGAGGCGGAACGCTCGCGGGTTGAGATTGTTGCCGGTGAGCAACGTGTAGCGCTGGTCGACCCACATGCCCTTGAGGTGGTAGGTGTTGTCGCCGTCGTGCCACAGGTGCAGGTTCAACTGGCCGTGGTCGATGTCGCGCTGATGCCGCTTGGCGAAGCGGCGCAGGCTGATTTCGTAGAGGTAGGGCAGCGCGGCAATGACTTTGAACGGCTCGCTCGGCGGAATGTAGAAGTCGTTGGCGGTCTTGTCGCCAACGATGATGTCGACCTTCACACCCCGCGCCAGGGCGCGGTTGATTTCGCGAGTCACCGGCAGCGGCAGGTTGAAGTACGGCGTGCAGATGGTCAGCTGATGCTGGGCGCTGGCGATCAGTTCGAGGATCACCCGGTTCAGCGGGTTGTTCTTGCCAACCCCGAGTAACGGGCTGACCGACAGGTGACCATTGGGCAACTGCCCCGTCGTGGTGTCGTAGGTCGCGTGTTTCAAACGGCTGCGCAAGTCGCCGATATCATTGCGCAAGCTGCGCGTGGTCGGGGGATTGGGCAGGTCCAGGCGATTAACTGCCTTGGAGGCGACAAGCCCGTGTTCCACCAGGTGCTGCATCGAGTCGGCGAGCGGCTGGCTGTGGATCAGGTGGTAACGGTCGAAGCGGTACTTGTCGAACTTGTGCAGGTACACGTTATTCAGGCTGGCACCGCTGTACAGCACCGTGTCGTCGATCACAAAGCCCTTGAGGTGCAGCACGCCGAACAACTCGCGGGTTTGCACCGGTACGCCATACACCGGCACTTCAGTGCTGTGGCTGTGGGTCATGGACTGATACCAGGCGCTGTTGCCTGGCTGTTTGCCGGCGCCGATCAAACCGCGCTGGGCGCGCAGCCAGTCGACCACCACCACGATGTCCAACGCCGGCCGCGCAGCCTTGGCCGCGTGCAGCGCATCGTAGATCTCCTGCCCCGCCTCGTCCTGCTGCAAGTACAGCGCAACAATGTAGATACGCCGCGTGGCCTGGGCAATCTTCTCCAGCAGGCAACGGCGATACGCGTCGGCGCCGGACAGCACCTCAAGGGCGTCGGGAGTGAGGGGGAAACCGCGCAGTTTGGGCAACAGGGAGCGTTTGAAGAACGACGGCATAAGGCTCGCAATGGGTCGAATCCGAAGAGGCCCCGAGCTTACACCATGGGGGTGCTCAGGTCTCGCTGTGCGGCATGGAAAAAATTTAATTGACCAAGAAGAACGATCGTTCTACTGTTCGCCACATGAACGACATGATCAGTAATGAAACCCGCGAAATCATCCTCGACGTCACCGAAAAGTTGATCTACCGCCATGGTATCGCCGCCACCGGCATGGACTTCCTGGTGAAAACCGCCGGTGTCTCGAGAAAAAGCATTTACCGCTACTTCGCCAATAAAGACGAACTGGTGATTGCCGCTCTGCAGCGCCGCGATGAGCGCTGGATGCAGTGGCTGCGCGACGAGGTGGAGCGCAGCGAAGGCACAGGTGAGCGCCTGCTTGCGCTGTTCAGCGCGCTCAAGGCCTGGTTCGGTACTGCGGATTTTCGTGGCTGCGCCTTTATCAACACCAGTGGCGAAACCGGCGACCCGCAAGACCCGGTGCGCCTGCTGGCCAAGGCGCATAAACAAAAACTGTTCGAGTATGCACTTGAACTGTGTCAGGCACATGGTACCCCCGACCCTGAACGGCAGGCCGCGCAACTGCTGATCCTGATCGATGGCGCCATTACCGTTGCCCTGGTGATGGGCGATTCAACAGCGGCCGATAATGCGCAATGCATGGCGCAAACGTTATTGGGACTTTGAACGCACTGGCAGGCGCAACGCTCGATAAAACCTATTGTTTGAGGAATTGCCCGATGTCATCAATTGCAGAAACACGTCCGCCCTTGCCGCCGTTTACCCGCGCGTCGGCCATCGAAAAAGTGCGCCTGGCCGAGGACGGCTGGAATTCGCGCGACCCGCAACGGGTGTCCCTGGCCTACACCCTGGACACGCAGTGGCGCAACCGTGCCGAATTCGCGCATAACCGCGAAGAAGCCAAAGGCTTTCTGACCCGTAAGTGGGCCAAGGAGCTGGATTATCGGCTGATCAAGGAGCTGTGGGCGTTCACCGATAACCGCATCGCGGTGCGCTATGCCTATGAGTGGCACGACGATTCGGGTAACTGGTTCCGCTCTTATGGCAACGAGAACTGGGAATTCGATGAGAACGGCTTGATGGCCAATCGTTTTGCTTGCATCAACGACCTGCCGATCAAGGAAAGCGAACGCAAGTTCCACTGGCCGCTGGGCCGGCGCCCGGATGATCATCCGGGGCTGTCCGACCTGGGCTTGTAACCCTTTGGAACTGGCTTGCCTGCGATACACCGAGGTGCCTGCATGGCAGGCAAGCCAGCTCACACATGGACGTGTCGGCCTACCTCAGTCCTGATTCAGCCCAACCCGATACAGCACGCCATCCTCCTCATCCGTCAGCACGTACAAAAAGCCATCGGGCCCCTGCCGCACATCGCGGATCCGCGCTTTCAAGCCGCCCAGCAAACGCTCCTCGTGAACGACCTTGTCGCCATCGAACTGCAACCGGATCAACTCCTGGCTGACCAGCGCGCCGATAAATACGTTGTGCTGCCAGGCTCTGAAGCGGTCTGCATCGTAAAACGCCATCCCGCTGATCCCCGGTGATTTCTCCCAGACGTGATGCGGCGGCACCGTGCCCTCCACCGTCTTGCCCTTGGCTTCGGGTATGGGTGTCAGCGAATAGTTGATGCCATGGGTTGCCAGCGGCCAGCCGTAATTCTTGCCCCGTTCGATGATGTTGATCTCATCGCCGCCGCGCGGCCCATGTTCGTTTTCCCATATCGTGCCGCTCCACGGGTTCAATGCCAGGCCCTGGGGATTACGTTGGCCGTAGGACCAGATCTCCGGGCGTACGCCTTGCTGGCCGACAAACGGGTTGTCATCCGGCACGCGGCCATCCGGGTAGATGCGCACGACCTTGCCTTGCAACTTGTCCAGGTCCTGGGCCGTCGGACGATCGTTGTTTTCCCCAAGGGTCACGAACAGGTAGCCGTCACGGTCGAAGGCCAAGCGCGAGCCGAAGTGATTGCCGGTGGACAGCTTAGGCTCCTGGCGCAGGATCACTTTGAAGTCGGTCAAGCCACTGAGGTCAGCCGCCAGGCGACCACGGCCCACTGCAGTGCCGGCCGTGCCGCCCTCGCCGCCGCCTTCCGCGTAGGACAGGTAGACCATGCGGTCCTGTTTGAAATCCGGCGACAGCACCACGTCGAGCAGACCGCCCTGCCCTTTGGCCCACACTTCAGGCACGCCCTTGAGTGGCGCGGAGAGCTTGCCGTCCGGGCTGACAAAGCGCAGGTGGCCGGGGCGTTCCGTCACCAGGAAGCCTTGCTTGTCCGGCAGAAAGGCCACCGCCCATGGATGGTCCAGGCCTTTGGCAATCGGGGTGGCAGTGATGCTGCCTTGTTCGCTGGGAAACTGCTGGGCCTCGGCGGCGACAGCGGCCGTCAACGGCAGCAGCGTGGTTGCGCAAAGGGCGGCTAACAAGGTTTTGCGTAGAAACATAAGGCGGGATCCTTACCGGCGATTGCCGCTGGCGTCATAAGTAGGGGCTTTGGTTTCGGTGGCCGGGCGGTTCGGGGTGGCATCGCGCTGGGGATAGCGGTTGCCGATGCCGCCGTTCTCCAGGGTCGGCGTACGTGTGGTCGGCCCAGTCTGAATACCGCGAATGGCCGGCGCATTGGGCTGGGTGCCCTGCATGCTATTGGGGTTGGCCCGGTGAATCGGACCGTTGTTGGAGTTGTTGTTGCCGGGCAGGTTTTGCGCATAGGCCAAAGGGGCAAGGGCCAAACTCAACACCAGCGCCGCAACGTGACGCACACAGCTGTTCATGACATAGCCTCTCTGGGGCGAGGAGTACGTGCTTTCGATAACACGCTACGCCTCAGGTTCGGCTTTCGACACTAAATAGTTTCTCATCAGGTGTAACACGATCTGTCCGTGCATCTGTCCGTGGAAACTTTTCGCACAGGGTCCGAGTCACCAGAACACAGCCTCTATGTAAGGAATCGCACATATGCCACGGGCAATCTGGAAAGGCGCCATCAGCTTTGGCCTGGTGCATATACCGGTGTCACTGGTCTCGGCCACATCATCACAGGGCGTTGACTTTGACTGGCTCGACAAACGCAGCATGGACCCGGTGGGCTATAAGCGCATCAACAAGACCACCGGCAAGGAAGTGACGAAAGAGAACATCGTCAAAGGCGTCGCGTTCGAGAAAGGCCGTTACGTGGTGCTCAGCGAAGAAGAAATCCGCTCGGCCCACCCCAAGTCGACCCAGACCATTGAAATCATCGCTTTTGTTGCCAGCGACCAGATTCCGTTGCAGAACATCGACACCCCCTACTTTCTCGCCCCGGACAAACGCGGCGGCAAGGTGTATGCGTTGCTCAGGGAAACCCTTAAAAAAACCGGTAAAGTCGCCCTGGCCAATGTGGTGCTGCACACCAAGCAGCACTTGGCCGCATTGATGCCCCTGGACTCGGCCTTGATACTGGTGATGTTGCGCTGGCCCGCCGAGGTGCGCAGCCTGGACGATCTGGAACTGGGCAGCGACGTGACCAAACCCACGTTGGCCAAAGGTGAGTTGGACATGGCCAAGCGTCTGGTGGAAGACATGAGCGCCGACTGGCAACCGGATGACTACCGCGACAGCTTCCAAGAGAAAATCATGGCGCTGGTGGCCAAGAAGGCCAAGGCCGGCAAGATCGAGGACGTGGAAAGCAGCACGGACGGTGAGGAGCGTAAATCTGCCGATGTGATTGACCTGACGGAATTGCTCAAGCGCAGCCTGGCCGGTAAGCCGGCGAAGAAGCCTGCGGTGAAGAAATCTACCAAGGCCTCATAAGTCATGCCAAAGCCCCTCAGCGACTACAACCGCAAGCGCGACTTCGGGATTACCGCCGAACCGGCAGGCAGTGCGCCCGCCGGCAAACGGAAGGCCTCGGCGCTGTCCTTCGTGATCCAGAAACATGACGCGCGCAACCTGCACTATGACTTCCGCCTGGAGCTTGATGGCGTGTTGCTCAGTTGGGCGGTACCCAAAGGCCCGAGCCTGGACCCGAGCCAGAAACGCCTGGCCGTCCACGTTGAAGATCACCCCCTCGGCTATGGCAGCTTCGAAGGCAATATTCCGGCGGGTCAGTACGGCGCAGGCGACGTTATCGTGTGGGACCGCGGCGTGTGGCAACCCCATGACGACCCGCACAAGGCCTACGCCGCCGGCAAGCTCAAATTCACCTTGGTTGGCGAGAAGCTCTCAGGCGACTGGACCCTGGTGCGCACCCGCCTGAAGGGCAGCGGCGATAAACAACAATGGCTGCTGATCAAGGAAAAGGACGCACAGGCACGCCCTGCCGATGACTACGATATTGTCCAGGCCCAACCGAACAGCGTGCTCAGCAACGCCTCGGTCGGCAAACCCAACGCTAAAGCCAAACCCAAGCCCAAGCCGCAAAAAACCTTAGCCACCCTCCCCGAGCAATTCGCCCCGCAATTGGCCACGCTGGTGGACCGCGCGCCAGAAGGCGACTGGCATTACGAAATCAAGTTCGACGGTTACCGCATGCTCGCGCGCATTCGTGACGGCGAGGTACGCCTGTTCACCCGCAATGGCCATGACTGGACCGAACGCCTGCCCCGTCAAGCCAAGGCCCTGCAAGCGCTGAAACTCAAGGACAGCTGGCTCGACGGTGAGGTGGTCAGCCTAAACGGCGACGGCCTGCCGGACTTCCAGGCGCTGCAAAACGCGTTTGATATTGGGCGCAGCCTGGACATTGTCTACTACCTGTTCGATGCGCCGTTCCTCAATGGCCAGGACCAACGCCAGGCGCCTGTCGAGGAGCGCCGCGCAGCCCTCAAGGCCGCGCTGGCCGGTAGTCGAAGCAAGTTGCTGCGCTTCTCCGAAGCGTTCACTGCGCACCATCGTGACATCTTTGAAAGCGCATGCGACCTGGCCCTGGAAGGCGTGATCGGTAAACGCCTGGGCAGCCCCTACGTGTCGAGTCGCAGTGCCGATTGGATCAAGCTCAAATGCCGCTTGCGCCAAGAGTTTGTGATTGTTGGCTACACCCGGCCGCAGGGCTCACGCAGTGGTTTCGGGGCGCTGTTGCTGGCGGTGAATGATGATTCCGGGCTGGTGTACGCCGGGCGGGTGGGCACAGGCTTTGATCAGGCGTCGCTGAAGTCGATCTACGCGCAACTTACGCCATTGGAGTGCAGCACGTCCCCCCTGGAAAAACCGCTGACCAGCGCCCAGGCCCGCGGTGTGCATTGGGTGCAGCCGACGCTGGTTGGCGAGGTGCAATTTGCCGAATGGACCCGGGAAGGCGTGGTTCGCCAGGCCGCGTTCGTCGGCATGCGGACCGATAAACCGGCTGCGCAGATCATTCATGAGCAACCGCGCACGGCCAAATCCATGAAAACCGCAAAAAAAACCAGCGGCAACGTGAACATCACCCATCCCGACCGCGTAATCGATAAGCAAACCGGTACGCAAAAACAGCAACTGGCGCAGTTCTACGACAGCATCAGCCAATGGATTCTGCCCTTCCTGCGGCACCGTCCGGTTTCGCTGCTCAGAGCGCCTGAGGGCATTGAAGGCGAGCAGTTCTTCCAGAAGCATTCCGAGCGGCTCGCGATTCCTAACATCAAGCAACTGGATCAGGCGCTCGACCCTGGTCCTGCACGCCTGATGGAAATCGACAGCGCCGCTGCATTGATCGGTGCGGTGCAAATGGGCACCGTGGAGTTCCACACTTGGGGCGGCACCACCGACAAGATCGAAACCCCGGACCTGTTTGTGCTCGATCTCGACCCCGACCCGGCACTGCCTTGGAAAGCCATGTTGGAAGCGGCGCAGCTCACGCTGTCGGTGCTTGACGAATTGGGGCTGCAAGCGTTCGTCAAGACCAGCGGTGGCAAGGGCCTGCACCTGGTCGTGCCACTGGCGCGGCGCGACAATTGGGACACCGTCAAGGCATTCGCCAAGGCGATTGCCCAGTTCATGACCGCGCAATTGCCGGAGCGTTTTACCGCAACGTCAGGGCCCAAAAACCGTGTCGGCAAGATCTTTATCGACTACCTGCGCAATGCTCGAGGCGCCAGTACCGTGGCAGCCTACTCCGTGCGTGCGCGGCCTGGATTGCCGGTGTCGGTGCCGGTCAGTCGTGAGGAATTGAAGGGCTTGCGTGGTGCCCAGCAATGGACGGTCGTCAACGTGCATGAGCGTTTAAAGGCGTTGAAGGTTGATCCCTGGGACGGGTATGCCAATCGCCAGAAAATCAGCAAGAAGATGTGGGATAAGCTGGGCGCCCATCCGCCGCCGTGAAGAGCGCCCAGAGTGCGCCTCAGATCAGTACAAAGATCAACGCCAACCCAGCGAAGATCGCCCACTTTTCCAGGTAGTAGCGCATGCGGTTGCGCTTTTTCAGCGCTTTGCCGCGCAGACGGATTTTATACAGGCGCGCGAAGGCGCGGTTGAGCCCCCCGGTCTGGTCACCGGCATCGTTAGGCGAGCCCGCAGCGGCCATGACGGTACGGCTGAACCAGCGATTGAACGCCGCGGCCCAGCGGTACTTCATCGGACGCTCGATATCGCAGAACAGGATGATGCGGTTCTGCTGCGTGGTGTTTTCGGCGTAGTGAATGTAGGTCTCGTCGAACATCACCGGCTCGCCATCACGCCAGTAGTAGTTTTCGCCATCCACATTGATGTAGCAGCCCGGGTCATTCGGGGTATCCAAGCCCAAGTGATAGCGATACGAGCCTGCATACGGGTCGCGGTGGCGCACCAGCCTGGAACCTGGCGGCAGTTCGGCGAACATCGCGGCCTTGATCGAGCCAATGCCCTGGACCAGCTCAGTGGTGCGCGGGCAGAGCTTCATCGCGGAAGGATGGCTGTCGCCATACCATTTCAAGTAAAAGCGCTTCCAACCGGATTTAAAGAAGGAATTGAAACCTACGTCGTTGTACTGGTCCGAGCGCTTGATCTCCCCGGCGCGCATCAGGGCCAGGCCTTCCTGGCGGATTTCTTGCCAGTGCGCCTGCAGCGGGCTCAGGTCCGGGAAATCGCCGGGCGACAGATAAGGTCGGCTGGGCAGTTTAGAGAAGAGGTAGAGAAAGCAGTTGACCGGTGCCAGGAAGGTCGAATGATCACTGAGTTGGCGGCCTAGCTTATGCCGCACCCGACCGCGCAGGTGTACATAGGCAATCGAGGCAACGTAGAGCATTACAATGATGAGTTTCACGGGGATTCGTCACACGTCAGAAGAAAACAGGCAGCTCCTGCGTGCCCACTACGGCCGAGGTTGGAGAGCAACACCTGAAATCACAATTCACACAATCGGCACGACCGGCTAAGTGACAATCCGACCCGTAGCCCTTTGCCGTTATTTAGCCACAAGTTGTAACCAAAAGTTAAACAAGAATTGTGAAAAGCTGTCTTGTGAATGTGATGGGCGGGCTTGTTGTGTGGCAAGCCCGCGAGGGGTTCGGCCCGTCCTATTGGCGTGGCAGCCGACGCTCATCTAACACAGAAAAGGGTCCGGATTCCCGACGAACTTGGACGAAATGCCGGATCAACGCCACCAACACGCCCAACATCAGCCCTGCCACCAAGCTCAATGCAATGATCAAGGCCTTCCTTGGCTTGATTGGGTTCAAGGGCTCCTGCGCCTGCCGGTCGACTGTCACCAGTTTCAGCGCACTCATGTCGATATTCAGGCCACGCAGCCGGGCCTCCTCTGCCCAGAGGGGTTCAACGTCTTGCAGGAATATGTCTTCATCTTTACGGCTTTCGAGGACCTCCACTTGGCGATTGACGTCAAGCATGCGCAATTCCTTGCCAATATCAGCAATGCGACTGTTGGTAAAATCATCATTGGTTCGTTGGGTCAACGCGGTCCGCTCGGCTTGCAACGCCTCGGTGCCCATGAAGTACAACGGAATCTTCTGGTTGGTCACTTCAGTGCGCATCACTTGGTTCGCGCCACGAAGTGCATCAGCGCCCATGGCAGAAGGCGTGGTGGGGTGCTTGATGCCGATTGACTTGGCTATCGAGATAGCCTCAGCCAGTTCGGCCAGCCGATTGGTGCGTTGCGTCCTCATCTGCAGGCGTAACGCGGTGAGCTCGTCTTGCAACTGAGCGCGTTTGACTTTATCCGACTCCAGCAATCTGGCGATTTGCGACGTTTTGCCTGCTTCATAGTTGGCACGTGCCGCATCGATCTTGCCTTTGAGCTCATTGAGGCGATTGTTGACGATCACCTTGAGGTCCGCCCCCACCTGATCGCGCTGCTGCGCGATGGCGTAAGCCACAAACCCGTTGAGAATTGCCACCCCGTCGATCCCATTGGGGTACTGCATTTCCAAGCGGATGGACGTGTTGAGGACGTCAGGCTTCTTGGGGTCCGGCAGCACCAGGCGAATGGCATTATTGTTGAATGTCTCAAAGCTCTGCTCCAGGCTGCGCCCAGGCTGCTCAAACGCCTCGAACAGCGCGGGATTGGCCCTGAAGAAGCCCAGGCGCGCTTCGTATGAGTCCAACTGTGCGCCTACTTTGCTCAGCGCCTCGGCCGGCGGTAGCTTGTACACTTCGGAACGGTTGAGGGCATCCAGTTCATTGATTGCGGCAGGCCGCAGCACACTGCTGACCTGGTAAACCGGGGTCGCAAGATACGCGTAGCCTACTCCCAGAAGGCCCGCCAGGATCGTGCAACCAATGACCAGTTTTTTTTGCTTCCAGATAGCACCGAACAGTTCAAAGAGATCGATTTCATCCGACGGTAAATGGCGATGCAGCTGGGGAGTGTTATTCAAAATTAATACACCCTGGTGAGTTGAAATCCAGCGCCCATAAAACACAGACCTGGATAGCGACTGAATAAACAGGGGGCAACGTCCGGGCCGGAGCATTACGCGGCCCTCTGCCGGCAAAGGGACCACCCCCATCCACTGAAGCATTACACCTAAGCAACAAGAGGCTTCATTTCAGTGACACGGGTGTCATGACTGACAGGCACCGAGCGTAAAGGAGGTCCGTTACAAGACGTTACCCGGAGGCCAGGCAACGTAACGCGAATTGCCTGTCTTTTAAGGAAGAATTTCTGTGAAAACTAAAAAATAGGATTATTCCTACGCGTAATTACGCAAAAAGTAATAAGAAATGCTGCATTTCCTCTAATGAACGACGGAACCCCCTTCAGCAAAAAGGAATTTGTATGTCATCTATAACAGACCCCGATTTCCAAGCCCTTCAAGGTGCCTGGGAACAAATAGCGCTCGAAGACAGTGGCGTGCTCAACCCCGTCGATGCCCACAGCGCCCCGGGTGCAATCACCACTATTACCGGCGACCGATTCGAAGTGAAGACCGTCAGCGGCGAGGTATTGCTGGCTGGCCGGTTTTCCCTGGACAGCAGCACCGTTCCCAAGAGCATTACCTGGATCGACTCCATAGGGGATGACGCAGGCAAACACTTGCCTGCCAGTTATCGCCTTGAAGAGGATGAATTCGTGTTTATTGCAGCCGATGAAAGTATGCCCAGGCCAATTGCGTTCAGTACTGGCCCAGGTCAAACCATGCGCACTTTCGTGCGGCGCGCCTGATCGGAACGCCATCCGAATGAGCGACAGTATTTTCACAAAACCTTCACCTTCGGGTCTATAGGGTGAAGCCTACCTACTCCAGTGAATCCCTTAGCCCGCCTCTCCTCGCGGGCTTTTTTTTGCCTGTCGACTATCGGTTCAATCGGCGCGCTTGATGGCGGTCAGGGTGAAGCACATCGGCAATTGCGCAGGCTGGTGTTCGTACCTGTCGTAAAGCTCTTCGCGATTGGAGTGGGGATATTCCTGCAAGTCGCTGATCTGTAACTGCGCGCAGATCGCGGCATTTACCACCTCACCCAACGTGTGCACGTACCAGTAGGACGTTGGCCCGGCAACTTCGCCCTGGCCTTCATAGACAATTGACTCCTGCAGCACAAAGGGCTCGCGCTGGAAGTAAGAGCTGGCTGGCAAGAAGGGGTTTTGCGCCCGAGGATCAAACACCTCCAGGAACGGATGGGTTTCATACATCACCAGCGTGCCGCCAGGTTTCAAGGTGCTGGCGACGTGGCGCATGAACAGCGCCACATCCGGCATCCAACCCAGCACGCCGATAGTCACCAAGGCGATATCGAAGCGTTGGTGCAAATCCTGCGGCAGGTGATGGATATCGCTTTCAATGAACTCGGGATTGTGCGGCGAGACACTGGCCAGTTCACGGGCCTGCTGCAGAAACGCTCGTGATTGATCCACTCCTACCGCCGAGCGCGCGCCCAGGCCAAATAACGATAAGGTTTCACGACCGTTGTTGCAGCACAGTTGCACCACATCCTTGCCGGCCACGCCGATGTCTTGCAGCAAGCCGGTAAGGGTGGGGTCCAGGCAAGAAAAACCGGCGTCACCCACGCTGTTGAGCAACGCGTTCCAGGTGTCGGTGGTTTTATGCAGGTTGGCAGATTGGTCCCAGGCGTCCTTGTTGCTGGCAATCGCCTGTTGCGCTGAGGGCATGTCCATTGCATCTCCAGATAATCAATACGGCGGGACTCAGAAAATAAGCCAAGCGCCTATGGATTAAAACCCCGAGCAGCGTGCGAAACTTATCGCAAATCCCATGGGTCATTAACGCAATGCGCGTTCTGCCCTCGAACGCCGCCTCCGAAGATCTCGCCATGGACAAACAGTCTGACCTGCGTAACGCCTTGTCCCTGGACAGCCTCAATTTCTTCTTGGCGGACGTCCGCGATGGCCTGGGCCCCTACCTCGCCATCTACCTGCTGGCCGTGCATAAATGGGACCCGGCCAGTATCGGCGTGGTCATGACCCTGGCCGGTATCGCCGCGCTGCTCACCCAGGGCCCGGCGGGCGCGCTGATTGATCGCACCCGCAGCAAGCGCGCCGTGATTGCGCTGGCCGCCATCGTAGTGACCCTCAGTTGCGTGCTGCTGCCTTTCGTCAGTTCTTTCGGCCTGGTAGCGCTGACCCAGGCCGCCAGTGCTGTTGCCGCTTCGGTGTTCGCTCCGGCGATCAGCGCGATTTCCCTGGGCATTACCGGGCCACGCGCCTTCACCCGTCGTACAGGGCGTAACGAAACCTTCAACCACGCGGGTAACGCCGTGGCCGCACTGCTGGCTGGTGGCCTGGCCTACCTGTTTGGTCCTGTGGTGGTGTTTTACCTGATGGCGTTTATGGCAGTCGCCAGTGTCTTGGCAGTGAGCTGCGTGTCAGCAGCAGCGATCGACCACGAAGTTGCCCGCGGCTTCGATCCTGAGCATCACACCGATCATGAACAACCTTCCGGCCTCAAGGTATTGCTGGCGAACCGCCCGCTGTTGTTATTCGCCATCTGTTGCGCCCTTTTCCACTTGGCCAATGCCGCCATGCTGCCGCTGGTCAGCCAAAAGCTCTCACAGATAAACCTGCAAATGGCCACGCCGCTGACATCAGCCTGCATTGTCGCCGCGCAATTGGTGATGGTGCCGATGGCCTGGCTGGTCGGGCTCAAGGCCGACATCTGGGGGCGCAAACCCTTGCTGATGGCCGGTTTCATGATCCTGCCGCTGCGCGGTGTGCTCTATACGCTGTCCAGCGATCCTTACTGGCTGGTGGCGGTGCAAATGCTCGACGGCATCGGCGCAGGGATTTTCGGCGCGTTGTTCCCGGTGATCGTCAAGGACCTGACCCAGGGCACCGGCCGCTTCAACGTCAGCCTGGGCGCCCTCTCCACCGTGTTCGGCCTGGGGGCGGCGCTGAGCAGCAGCCTGGCCGGTTTCGTGGTGCAGCAAGCGGGCTACAACGCGGCGTTCCTGACACTCGCCGGCGTTGCCGCGCTGGCCCTGGCGCTCTTATGGCTGGCGATGCCGGAGACGTTGGTGAAACCATCCTTCGCTCGACATACAACTGTCGCCTGACATATGCGACAATGCGCGCCAAATTCCAACACACATCCAAAATTTTCTGCTCAGCGACCGGGTTTCGCGCCTTGATGTCGCTGTTGACGCATGCCTGAAGGCTCCTGCCGACACGCTCGCAACCCATTGATAGGTAAAGTAATTGATCTCCACAGCTAACATCACCATGCAGTTCGGCGCCAAGCCGCTCTTCGAGAACGTCTCGGTCAAGTTCGGCGCAGGCAACCGTTATGGTTTGATCGGTGCCAACGGTTGCGGCAAGTCGACCTTCATGAAAATCCTCGGTGGCGACCTCGATCCGTCCGGCGGCCAGGTCATGCTGGAGCCGAACGTGCGCTTGGGTAAGCTGCGCCAGGACCAGTTCGCCTACGAAGAATTCACCGTGCTCGACACCGTGATCATGGGCCACGAGGAACTGTGGAAGGTCAAGGCCGAACGCGATCGTATCTACTCGCTGCCGGAAATGAGCGAAGAAGACGGCATGGCCGTGGCCGAGCTGGAAACCGAATTCGCCGAGATGGACGGCTACACCGCCGAATCCCGCGCCGGTGAGCTGCTGCTGGGCCTGGGCATTCCCCTGGAACAGCACTTCGGCCCGATGAGCGAAGTGTCCCCTGGCTGGAAACTGCGCGTATTGCTGGCCCAGGCGCTGTTCTCCGACCCTGAAGTGCTGTTGCTCGACGAACCGACCAACCACTTGGACATCAACACTATCCGCTGGCTGGAAAACATCCTGACCCAGCGTTCCAGCCTGATGATCATCATCTCTCACGACCGTCACTTCCTGAACAGCGTGTGCACCCACATGGCTGACCTGGACTACGGCGAGCTGCGCCTGTTCCCGGGCAACTACGACGAGTACATGACTGTAGCGACCCAGTCCCGCGAGCAATTGCTGTCGGACAACGCCAAGAAGAAGGCGCAGATCTCCGAACTGCAATCCTTCGTCAGCCGCTTCTCGGCCAACGCCTCGAAAGCCAAGCAAGCCACCTCCCGCGCCAAGGCGATCGACAAGATCCAGCTGGCCGAGGTCAAGCCTTCGAGCCGTGTGAGCCCGTTCATCCGTTTCGACCAGAACAAAAAACTGCACCGCCAGGCGGTCATTGTCGAGCGCATGGCCAAAGGCTTCGATGGCAAACCGCTGTTCAAGGACTTCAGCTTCCAGGTTGAAGCAGGCGAGCGCGTGGCGATCATCGGTCCGAACGGTATCGGCAAGACCACGCTGCTGCGCACCCTGGTCAACGAACTGACGCCGGATGCCGGTAGCATCAAGTGGACCGACGCGGCTGAGCTGGGCTACTACGCTCAGGACCACGCCCATGACTTCGAAGACGACATGAGCTTGTTCGACTGGATGGGCCAGTGGACTCAAGGCGAGCAAATGATCCGTGGCACCTTGGGTCGCATGCTGTTCTCCAACGACGAGATCCAGAAGTCGGTGAAGGTGATTTCCGGTGGTGAGCAAGGCCGCATGCTGTTCGGCAAGCTGATCCTGCAAAAGCCGAACGTGCTGATCATGGACGAACCGACCAACCACTTGGACATGGAATCCATCGAGGCCCTGAACCTGGCACTGGAGAACTACCCGGGCACGCTGATCTTCGTCAGCCACGACCGTGAGTTCGTATCCTCCCTGGCCACCCGCATCATCGAGTTGAGCGCCACCGGCGTGATCGACTTCAGCGGCACCTATGACGACTACCTGCGCAGCCAAGGCGTGGTGTTCTAACCCGACTTGCCCTGCTGACCGGACTTACCGTAGTGAGCGGGCTTGTCCCGCGCTGGGTGGCGAAGCCGCCCTAAAACCAAACACCGCGCTCTGTCTGACAGACCGCGGTGTTTTTTATTGGGGTGGCTTCGCCACCCAGCGCGGGACAAGCCCGCTCACTACATAGTTAGGCTGCTTTCTTTTCTCCCGGCCCCTTGCCATGATGCGCCTACCGCCCGCCAGCGAACGAGTGCCATGCCTGCCGCCACCCCCAACTCCCTGTCGATCACCCTGCAGATCGTCTCCATCGTCTTCTACACCTTCATCGCCTTTATCTGCATCGGCCTGCCGATTGCGGTCATCCCTGGCTATGTACACGAGCAACTTGGGTTCAGCGCTGTAGTGGCCGGCATCACAATCGGCTCGCAATACCTCGCCACCCTGCTCAGCCGTCCCATGGCCGGGCGCATGTCGGATAACGTCGGCACCAAGCGTGCAATTGTGTTGGGGCTGGCCGGGATTCTTGTGAGTGGCGTGCTGACGTTCTTCGCGACGCTGGTGGAAAGCCTGCCGTCGCTGAGCCTGGGCATTCTGATCGTCGCACGTCTGTTGTTGGGTGTGGCCCAAGGGTTGATCGGCGTGGGCACCATTGGTTGGTGCATGGGCCAGGTCGGTGCCGAACACACCGCGCGGTCGATTTCGTGGAATGGCATCGCGTCCTACGGTGCCATTGCCATTGGTGCACCGCTGGGTGTGGTGATGGTGGCCGAATACGGCTATACCAGCCTCGGCCTTGCGCTGTCAGTGTTGGCGGCGCTGGGCCTGGTGCTGATCCGCAACAAACCATCGGTGCCGGTTGTGCGTGGCGAGCGCCTGCCATTTTGGGCAGTGTTCGGGCGTATCGCGCCGTTTGGCGCCAGCCTGTGCCTGGCATCGATTGGCTATGGCACCCTCACCACCTTTATCACCCTGTACTACCTCTATCGAGGCTGGGTCGGCGCGGCGTACTGCCTCACGGTATTTGGCGCGTGCTTCATCCTGTCACGGCTGGTGTTTATTTCCGCCATCAGCCGTTTTGGTGGCTTTCGGGCAGCGATTGCCTGCATGACCATCGAAACCCTCGGCCTTACGTTGCTATGGCTGGCGCCGTCCACCGGGGTAGCCTTGATTGGAGCCGGGCTGACCGGCTTTGGCTTGTCACTGGTGTACCCGGCGCTGGGGGTGGAAGCCATCAAGCAGGTGCCCAACAGCAGCCGAGGCGCGGGGCTGAGTGCGTATGCGGTGTTTTTTGACTTGGCCCTCGCGATCGCCGGGCCGTTGATGGGCGCCGTGGCCTTGAACCTCGGCTACGGCTGGATCTTCTTCTGCGCCGCGCTGTTGTCGATCACCGCCCTGGGCGTGACCCTGTTGCTCATGCGCCGCGCTTACTGATCAGCCGTTTGCATACCGGCGCGGGTGGATTGACCGAGGGTGTGGCTGAAAAAACGCCCCGCCTCAGAGATCAAGTCACGGTGAATGCCTTCACGGTCGACACCGTCAGCATCCGTGCAAATCGCCGGCATCGCCGCCAATTGGTCGCTGTCACACGGCGCCATGAACACGAAGTGCCCTGCCCCGGCCAGCAGCTTGAAGTCCGGCGGCTCAGGCAGCTTGCGCGCCAGGGCGGCAGCGTTCTTGTCCACGGCCACCAACTTGTCACCATCGCCACTGTAGAGCAGCACCGGCACATGCACGTCGGCCAGGGTGTGACGACCGAACATCAGGCTCAACGGTGCCATCAGCATCAAGGCGTGAATGCGCGGGTCGGATTGCGGTTGCAGGTCATCGCGGTCCACCACCAATTCGCCCTTGGTGGTGCAGGCATCACGATCTTCCGGGCGCTGCTGACAGTAACGGCGCAAGCGGTCGAAATCCGGCTTGGCGCCCGCCAGGATCAACGCGGTTTCACCCCCGGCCGAGTAACCGATAACGCCCACCTGATCGACGTCAACAAAGGGCGACAGCATCGGATCGCCCAGGGTGGCAGTGATCGCTTCAGAAATCTGGATCGGCCGGCCATACAGGTTGCTCACCGTACCCAGTCGACTGTGGTCTTTGTAGTTGTCGCCAGGATGCAGCACCGCCACCACCACAAAACCTTTACGCGCCAGCGACGTGGCCAGGTCGTGCAGGGCCAGAGGTGTGCCAGTGTTGCCGTGGGACAACATCAACATCGGAAATCGGCCGATGGCAATCTTGGAATCTTCAGAGGCCGCGACGTGATAGGCGCCCAACGGCGTGGTGTGCTCAGCGTCGGTGGACGGGTAGAACGCGATGGCTTTCATCGGCTGCAAGTCCAGCGGGTCGAGAAAAGTCATGCGGTGGAAGCCCACACTCCAATGGGGGTGCGGTGCAGGGGCGGCGTGCACTGAAACCAGGCTGCCGAGCAGGGAAAGAACCATAACAGCACAAAGACGCATCATGGGGATGGCCACCTTTGCTGTGTGCCCACGTTCAACATCCGCGGCATATCTGGTTGAAAAGTCCATGGTTCAAGGCGCTCGCACCGGGTGATAACCCAATGCGTGCATAACCTGGGCCAGAGTAATGACAGCGGGTAAACGAAAAAACTCCATATTCCGGTCGTTTTGAGGCGATCAGAATACAGAGTTTAGACGCACCGCTTCAGATTGAAACGGGGAAACGTGCTGTTTTACATAAGCTTTACGCGGCGGCAAACAATTGTTCGTTGATGAGTACGTTGGCGTCGCTCAGGGATTTGCTACGGAACTCATCACCATACGCCAGGCCATGGGCGCGGACGAACTCGATGTCGGTGATGCCAAGGAAACCCAGCAGCACTTTCAGATATTCTTCGTGGGCTACACCGGTGGCTTGGCCGACGTGCAGGCCGCCCGACGTCGATACGATGATGACCTTCTTGTTGCCGCACAGGCCTTCCGGGCCGGCTTCGGTGTAACGGAAAGTCTGGCCGGCGACGGCGATGCGGTCGATCCAGGCTTTCAATTGAGTCGGGATGGTGAAGTTGTACATGGGCGCAGCCAGTACCACGGCATCCGCGGCGAGGAATTCAGCCAGTGTCTTTGCGCTGAGGTCGGCTTCTTGTTGCTGGGCGGCGTTGCGCTGTTCGGCCGGGGTGCCCAGGGCGCCCAGGGTCGCGCCGGAGAAGTGGTTGATGCCTTCGGCCGCCAGGTCACGGTAAGTCACTTCCACACCCGGCTCCGCCGCTTGCCAGGCCTTGACCACACCCGCGCTGAGCTGACGGGACGCCGAGTTGTCGCCGAGAATGCTGGAATCGATATGCAAGAGTTTCATGTGGGATCTCCGGTTAGGATCGTCAGGGGCGATCAGATGGTGGTGATGCTACGCATGAAACCAATAGCCGACAAGGCAGCTTAAATGCGATAGTTCGTCCCACTGACAGGACAATAGGCTGACCATGCAAGACCTCAACGACCTCTATTATTTCGCCAAAGTCGTGGAAGCCGGTGGCTTCGCGGCGGCCGGGCGATTGCTGGGAATTCCCAAGTCGCGGCTGTCGCGGCGCATCGCCGAGCTGGAAGAACGCCTGGGCGCGCGCCTGCTGCAACGCACCACCCGCCAATTGACCCTCACCGCCGTCGGCGAGCGCTACCTGCGCCACTGCCAGGCCATGCTGCTGGAAGCGGAAATGGCCGATGAGGCCGTGGCCAGCATGTCCAGCGAACCCCGTGGTCGGCTGCGGGTCAGCTGCCCGGTGGGCATGGCGCAGCATATTCTGCCGGAGCTGGTCGCGGGCTTTCTCGCTGCCCACCCCCAGGTGCAGTTGGAAATGACCCTGGTCAATCGCCGTGTCGACCTGGTGGCGGAAGGTATCGATGTGGCTTTGCGCGTGCGTGAACTCGGTGATGAAGACCCGCTACTGGTGACCAAACGCTTGCGCCAGGCCCAGACCGTGCTGGTCGCCAGTCCCGAATTCGTGCGCGAGCGCCGGGTCAACAGCCTCGACGACCTCAGGCAACTGCCCATACTCGGCGCACTGGAGGCAGACCGCATGGTGCATCAACGTATCCTCGACCCACAGGGCACCCCTCACGAACTGGTGATGGAGGCCCGCCTGGGCATCGAAGACTTCATTGTGCGTAAAGCCAGCGCCATCATGGGCGTGGGTTTTACCGTGTTACCGATGATGTATTGCGAAGAAGAGCTGGCCAGCGGCCGATTGGTGCAATTGTTGCCTGAATGGTCGTTGCCGGGCGGCTGGCTGCAGGCGGTTTACCCGCATCGGCGCGGCGTGCTGCCGGCGATACGTGCCTGGATCGACTACCTGGAAGAGGGCTTCAAAGGCTGTGGAGACCGCTTGCTATGAGGATGACCGAAGAACACGTCGCCAGCTTCTGCCTGAGCCTGCCCGGTGCGCGGGAGGACTATAAATGGGGCGGTGTGCGTGTGTTCTCGATTGCCGGCAACAAGATGTTCGCCCTGCAGAACCTGCGCGGTGAATCGCTGGCGTTCAAGGTCGATAAGGAACTGTTCCTCGGCCATGTGGACCGCCCAGGCATCCACCCGGCGCCGTATCTGGCCCGCGCGCAGTGGATCATCATGAACACGCCCTACCCGCTTGGGGCCGATGAACTGCGTGACTTGTTGCAGCGGTCCCACCAGTTGGTGGTCAGCAAGTTGCCCAAGCGCACGCAGGTCGGGCTGTTGCTGGATGATTGACGCAAAAGCACCCTAGTTATCTAAGTGACTATCGGCTGCTCTGCTTTTAATTTGCTCTGCTTTGCTTTTGATCTTGATCTTGATCTCAGGCGCCCCGTCAACCACGCTGGCCGAACGCAGGCTTGAATCCGTGGGTAACCCGGCAGGACGCCGGGTTAGCCGCGCTGGGCCAAGGATGGCCCATCGCGGCGGCCCACGGATTCAAGCCGGAGTGAGGGCACACCGAGCCTAGGCGAGGTGCCGAGTGGGGGGGCAAGAGCCCTTTGCTTACTTTGGGGCTTTTCCAAAGTGAGCCGCCGTAAGGGCGGAACCCTAAGTGGCCGTGACCGCAGCAACGGATATGTACCCCAACCAGAAAACTCTAGCGCCTGACACATAGCCATCGCAGGCAAGCCAGCTCCCACATTTGAACTTCATTTACACCTGATAGGGCTCGAGCGACTATCAGGCCGCCACGAGAGCAAGCTCCCTCGCCACAGGTCTGGCGTAGTACCAGATACCCAAGCCTAAAGCACCGAAACCAGTGTCCCACCCAAAAACAGCTGATCCAGCCAAAACACCTCGTGCAGCAACACAATCACCCAAAACAGCACCTGATAAGACACCTTGCGCGTCTTGTGCCGGAACACCTGCTGGGCAATCAACGCCCCCGGCCAACCGCCCGCCAGTTCCACGGCATGCAGGATATTCTCCGGCGTACGCCAACTGTCAGTGCGCGCCTTGCGCTTGTCGCTCCAATACAGGAAAAACGCAATCACGCTGACCACGCCATACGCCGCCAGCGGGATCACGGTCTCGCCGCGCTGCCACACCAATACCGAACCCAACAGCGGCGCCGCGCACAGCAGCACGAAGAGCGCTGCCTTCAAGCGTGGATGCTGAATCATCATGCCTTGGCCGCAGCCCAGTCGATCCAGCCGAATTGCCAGGTCGCCAGGATCAGCAAGCCAAACGCAATGCGGTACCAGGCAAACGCTGCATAGCTGTGGCTGGCGATGAATTTGAGCAAGCCCTTGACCGCAATCATCGCGAAGATGAACGAGGTCACAAAGCCGATGGCGAACACCGGCAAGTCCGCAGGCTGGAACAGGTCACGGTACTTGTAGCCCGAATACACCGCCGCACCCACCATGGTCGGCATCGCCAGGAAGAACGAGAACTCGGTGGCGGTCTTGCGCGACAGGCCGAACAACAGGCCACCGATAATGGTCGAGCCGGACCGCGACGTGCCCGGAATCATCGCCAGGCACTGCGCCAGGCCGACCTTGAGCGCGTCTTTCCAGGTGATGTCATCGACGGTCTCGGCGTGTACTTCGTGCTCGCGGCGCTCGGCCCACAGCATGATGACGCCGCCCACCACCAGCGCCGTGGCTACGGTGACCGGGTTGAACAGGTAATGATGAATCAGGTCGGCGAAAATCACCCCCAACACCACGGCCGGGAAGAACGCAATCAGCAGGTTGACGGTGAACCGCTGGGCCTTGCGCTGGGTCGGCAGGCCGCTGACCACTTCGAAAATCTTGCCACGGAATTCCCACACCACGGCCAGGATGGCGCCCAGTTGAATGATGATGTTGAACGCGTTGAAACGGTCGCCGGTAAAGTCGAGCAAGTCGGCGACGATGATCTGGTGGCCAGTGCTGGAAATCGGCAGGAACTCGGTAAGCCCCTCCACAACGCCAAGAATCAATGCCTGTATGGCGGTCCAAAAATCCATGCTTCCCCCAAAGGTCTTGCTCTATGGCAAGCCTCGTTGATCTTTTTAATGGTTCACTGACGACAAGACACGATGCTGGGTTTTACCCCCAACCCGCAAAAATCCTGTGAAAAATCAGACAGTACTCAGGTTTTCCGAATACAGGCCGAAAGCCTATCAGACAAGGCGGAAAAGTCGATGCAACGCCCACAATTATAAAAAGCCCGGAGTGACAGGACGATGAACAGTTTGCGCAATATGTCGATCAGCCGGCGCCTCTGGCTGATCCTGATAGTCGCCGTGCTGATGCTGTTGGCCCTGGGTTTGCTGATGCTCAAGCAGATCCATGACGACTTGTACCAGGCCAAGCGCCTACAGACCCAACACGTGGTCCAGGCCGCCAGCGGGATCCTGACGTTTTATCACAGCCTCGAGACGACTGGCGTGATGACCCGCGAAGCCGCGCAGAAACAGGCCCTGAGCGTGGTGCGTGGCTTGCGCTACGACCATGACGACTATTTCTGGATCAACGACCTCACGCCGGTGATGATCATGCACCCGGCCAACCCCAAGCTCGATGGCCAGAACCTGTCGGCCATTCGTGACCCTGACGGGTTTGCCGTGTTCAACGAGTTCGTGATCCTGGCCAAGGCCAAGGGCGCCGGCATCGTCAACTATCGCTGGCCGAAGCCTGGGGCCGACGCGCCAGTGGCGAAAACTTCTTACATCCAACTGTTCCAGCCGTGGGGCTGGATTATCGGTTCCGGTGTGTACGTGGATGATGTGCAGGCCGAATTCAGCACCCAGGTCTGGAAGGCCTCGTTTATCGGCCTCGGCATTGCGCTGGTGATGGCGTTGCTGGTCTCACTGATTGCCCGCAGCATCGTGCGGCCGTTGCAGGACGCGGTGAACGCCATGGGCAACATTGCCAGCGGCGAAAGCGACCTGACCCGCAGCCTCGACACCCACGGCAGGGACGAAGTCACCCAATTGGCCCATCACTTCAACACCTTCACCGCCAAGTTGCGCGAGGTGGTGAGCCAGTTGCAGGTATGCGCCAACGCGCTGGGCCAGTCCTCACAGGAGCTGGGCAACAATGCGACCCAGGCCCATGACCGCAGCCAGCAACAGTCCCAGCAGATGGAACTGGTGGCCACCGCCATCAATGAAGTCACCTACGGCGTGCAGGACGTGGCCAAGAACGCTGAACACGCCGCCAGCGAAATGCGCGACGCGCAGGCCCAGGCGCAGCAAGGCCAGGTCAATATCGACGGCAGCCTGCAACAGATCGACCAACTGTCCAACACCATCAGCCAGGCCGTGGAAGTGATTCGTACCCTGTCCGCTGAAAGTACCCAGATCGGCAGCGTGCTCGAGGTCATCCGTTCCATCGCCGACCAAACCAACCTGCTGGCCTTGAACGCGGCGATTGAAGCGGCACGCGCTGGCGAACAAGGCCGCGGCTTTGCGGTGGTGGCCGATGAAGTGCGCCTGCTGGCTCAGCGCACGCAAAAATCCACGGCTGAGATCCAGGGCATGATCGAGCGCCTGCAAGGCCATTCGGAAGCGGCGGTCAAAGTGATCAGCGACAGCCACAGCGCTTCGCAACTGACCATCGAGCAAGCCGGCCAGGCCGGCGCCAGCCTGACCGCCATCGGCCAGGCCCTGCACAACCTCAACGGTCTGAACGCGTCGATTGCCAGCGCCACGCTGCAGCAGGCGCATGTGGTGGAAGACATCAACCAGAACGTCACCCAGGCCGCCGGTTTGTCCCACAGCACGGCGTTGGCGGCGGAACAGTCGAGCGTAGCAAGTGCGCACTTGCGCGGCCTGAGCGATCAACTCGACGGCCTCTTGCGCCAGTTCAAAGTCTAGTCCCGTGACGAGCGGGCTTGCCCCGCGCTGGGTGGCGCAGCCGCCCCAAACCAGTCGCCGCGCTCTGTCTGACAGAATGCGGTGTTCTTATTGGGGCTGCTACGCAGCCCAGCGCGGGGCAAGCCCGCTCACTACAAGCCAATTCCTACGCCAATCTTCTTTCGTTACAATCCCCGCCCTCTCCCACTCTCACAAGGAACCACCATGTCCGGGCTTGAACTGTTTGCCGCTGCCCTGGGGGTGATCGCTGTGTGGCTGACGGTCAAGCAAAACCCTTGGTGCTGGCCGATCGGGCTGGTCATGGTGCTGCTTTACACCTGGGTGTTCTACGACGTGAAACTCTATTCCGACATGCTGCTGCAGGTGGTTTACGCCGCCCTGCAGGTCTACGGCTGGTGGCAGTGGACCCGCGCCGGCCAGGTCAAGCAAGGGCGCCAGGTCACCAGCCTGGGTGTGCCGGCAATCATGGCCAGCCTCACGGTCGGCGCCGTCGGCAGCCTGCTGCTCGGCGCCGCCATGGCCCACTGGACCGACGCCGCCCAACCCTGGCTCGACG
This sequence comes from Pseudomonas sp. H1_A03, assembly GCF_054685145.1. Classification (NCBI taxonomy): domain Bacteria; kingdom Pseudomonadati; phylum Pseudomonadota; class Gammaproteobacteria; order Pseudomonadales; family Pseudomonadaceae; genus Pseudomonas; species Pseudomonas sp. H1_A03. The sequence continues at coordinate 4,224,381 of NZ_CP162829.1, read as the reverse complement.
CCGCGCTCACCGGTTTCAGCCTGGTGGCGCAAATGTGGATGGCGCAGAAACGTGTGCAGTGCTGGGCCTTGTGGATTGTGGTGGACGTGATCTTCGTCGGGCTGTTCCTCTACAAAGGCTTGTACCTCACCGCCGCGCTGTACGCGCTGTTCACCGTGATCGCCGTGCAAGGCTGGCGTGAATGGCGCGCCGACCCGGCGTTGCACGCATGAAAGTGGTGGTACTGGCGGGTCCCGAATCCAGCGGCAAGAGCTGGCTGGCGGCTGAACTGCAAGCGCACTTCGGCGGGCTGATGGTCGGTGAATATGTGCGCCATTTCATCGACCATCATCAACGTGATACCACCTTGGCCGATATCCCGGCCATCGCCCGCGGCCAACTGGCCTGGGAGGATGCTGCCCGCGCCGAACAGCCTGAGCTGTTGATCCTCGATACGCATTTGCTGACCAACAGACTCTGGAGCCAAACCCTGTTCGGCGACTACCCGGCGTGGCTGGACAGCGAACTGCTGGCACGGCATTACGACCTGCACCTGCTGCTCTCGCCGGATGATGTGGAATGGACCGCCGACGGCCAACGCTGCCAACCGGAACTGGCGGATCGCCAAGCGTTTTACCAAGCCAGCCTGGATTGGATGCACCAGCATCAGCAACCGGTGGTGGCCATGGGGGGCGACTGGGAGCAACGCCGTCACACAGCCTTCGACGCCGTCACGCACTTGCTGGCCTCGAACTGATCCGCGATATCAGCGCTTTTTGCGTGTACCCAGTTGTATCCACGTCGGCGCATGGTCGCTGGCGTGAGGCTCGTTGCGCACCCACGCGTCGACGCCCGCGCCCTTCAGATAGGGTGTAAGCGCGGTGTTGAGCAGCACATGATCGATGCGCAGGCCAGCATTTTTCTGCCAGTGCTGGCGGAAGTAATCCCAGTAGGTGTAGACCCGCTCATCGGGATACAAATGGCGTAGCGCATCGGTCCAGCCTTGTTCCAGCAGGCGTTGGTAAGCGTCACGGCTTTGCGGTTGCAGCAGCGCGTCCTTGAGCCAGGAGCGCGGGTTGTAGATGTCCAGGTCCGTGGGCACCACATTGAAATCCCCAGCCAGCAGCACCGGATGTTCACTGGCTTGCAGCGCCGCTGCGTAGTCGATCAGCCGCTCGAACCACGCCAGCTTGTAGTCGAATTTCGGCCCGGGTTGCGGGTTGCCATTGGGTAAATACAGGCAGCCGACCAATACGCCATGCACGGCGGCTTCGATATAGCGGCTTTGCGTGTCACTGTCATCGCCCGGCAAACCGCGCCGGCTCTCCAATGGCTGAGCGTCCCGCGCCAAAATCGCCACCCCGTTCCAGGACGCCTGCCCCAGGCAGATCGCACCGTAACCGGCCGCTTCAAATTCGGCGTAGGGGAACAGGCTTTCAGGCGCCTTGAGTTCCTGCAGGCAGACGATGTCCGGTTGGTCCCGTTCCAGCCATTGCAGCAGGTTAGGCAGCCGGGCACGAATACCGTTGATGTTGAAGGTTGCGATTTTCAGCGCTTTCATGGGGCGGGTCCTTCCAGGGCTCTTGGGGTAGAGCCTGGAAGGTGTGCAGATGTTCCGTCCAGCATGGCTCCAAGTGTGGGAGCTGGCTTGCCTGCGATAGCATCAACCGGGTCAGCCTGATCTACCGAATCGCCTGCATCGCAGGCAAGCCAACTCCCACATTTGGATTGCGTCAGGCCTCAATAGCCGAGGGATAGCCCCGTGTTGCGACGCGGGTCATTCGCCCCATAGAAGCGGTTATTCCCCACCGGCTTGCCACCCAGGGATGGAGCGCCCACGAGGATCGCCGCCAAGTGGTTGGCGTCCTGGGGACCTGCAAACTTGTGGCCCCAGCTTTCGAGGATCTTCTGGGTGTCCGGGCTGACCGCGAAGGTCTCCAGGTTAGTCGTCTCAGGCATCCACTGCTGGTGGAAACGCGGCGCGTCCACGGCTTCCTGGATGTTCATCTTGTAGTCGATCACATTCAGGATGGTCAGCAAGGTCGCGGTAATGATGCGGCTGCCACCTGGCGTACCCACTACCATCACCGCCTTGCCATCCTTGGTCACGATGGTCGGGCTCATCGACGACAGCGGCGCCTTGCCCGGTGCAATGGCGTTGGCTTCACCCTGGACCAGCCCGTACATGTTCGGCACGCCGACCTTGACGGTGAAGTCGTCCATTTCATCGTTGAGGATCACCCCGGTCTTGCTCGCCATCACGCCCGCACCGAACCAGTCGTTGAGGGTGTAGGTGACCGACACCGCGTTACCCCACTTGTCGACGATGGAATAGTGGGTGGTGTTATTGCCTTCATGGGGCGATACACCCGGCTTGATCGCCTGGGAATCACCGGCCTTCTGCGGATCAATCGCGTCACGCAGTTTCGTCGCGTAGTTTTTGTCCAGCAGGTGCTCGATCGGGTTCTTTACGAAATCCGGGTCACCGAGGTAGCTGTTACGGTCCACATAGGCGTGGCGCATCGCTTCGATCTGGTAATGCAGGCCTTGGGCCGAGTGATAGCCCAGGTCGGCCATCGGGAAGCCTTCGAGGATGTTCATGATCTGGCAGATCACCACGCCACCGGAGCTCGGCGGCGGTGCCGAAACGACGTGGTAGCCACGGTAGTCGCACTCGATGGGCGCCAGCTCGCGGGTTTTATATTTGTCGAGATCTGCCTGGGTGATGATGCCTTTGCCAGCCTGGCTGGAATCCACCAGGGCCTTGGCAACCCAACCTTTATAGAAACCGTCACTGCCCTTGGCCGAGATTTCCTTGAGGGTCTTGGCCAGGTCTTTCTGCACCAGCTTCTGGCCCACCTGCAGCGGCTGGCCGTTATGCAGGAAGATTCCGCGCATGTCCTTGTCTTTTTCAAACTCACCGGTAGCGGTATGCAGCAGGTCGATATCACCCTGCTCCAGGGCAAAGCCGTTTTCCGCCAGCTTGATCGCCGGGGCGAGGACCTGGGCACGCTTGAGGGTGCCGTATTTGCTCAGGGCCAGCTCCATGCCCGAGACAGTGCCGGGTACGCCAACGGCCAAGTGGCCCTTGGCGCTGAGGCCTTCGACGACGTTGCCGTCCTTGTCCAGGTACATATTGGCGGTGGCTGCCAACGGCGCTTTTTCGCGAAAATCGAGGAAGGTCTTGCGCCCGTCAGCCAGTTGCACGGTCATGAAACCGCCACCGCCCAGGTTGCCCGCCGCCGGGTATACCACGGCCAGCGCATAGCCCACGGCGACGGCCGCATCGACCGCGTTGCCGCCGGCCTTGAGCACATCCACGCCCACATGAGTTGCCAGATGCTGGGCCGTTACCACCATGCCATTTTCACCGGCCACCGGGGCCTGGGACGCGGCTTGCACACCACTGACCGTCAACACCAGGGCGGTGGCAATCAAGGTACGGCTGAAGGGTTGGTATTTCATCCATGGCTACTCTGGTTATTGAGATGCACCAAAATAGCCCGTTGCGGATTTAATCCCCAGCGCAATGGCGTTTTTATTACAGAACCTGTCGGTCACAGAACGGACCTGAAAAACCCCATGTTCTATCGCGTGCTCAGGCCGGCACATTCGGCGAGAACGCTGCGCAGAACCAACGCCAAGTCCTTCGCTTCCTGAGCCGTCGCGACATTGGTAAATCCCATCATCAACCCCTGCCCCCGCCCCACCTCGAGCGTCCACGATGACAACGCTTGAACTGCCAACCCCGCACGATCAGCCGCCTCAGCCACAGCCCGATCCGGCACATCCACCACCAACCGCGCCAACAAGTTAATCCCGCCCGCCTGCTCATCCACCCGCAAAAACGCTGCGCAATGCACCCGCAACGCCTCCACCAAATACCCCCTTCGTTGCGCATACAACTGCCGCATTTTCTTCAGATGCCGGGTGAAATGCCCCTGCTCCAGAAAATCCGCCGCCGTCAGCTGCAACAACTGCGCGCTGCGCTGCTGCAACGCATGGGCACCCCGCTCAAACACCTCGACCAACGACACGGGCACCACCAGATACCCCAACCGCAACCCCGGGAACAGCATTTTGCTGAAGCTCCCGGCATAGATCACCCGATCATCCACATCCTGGCTCTTGAGCGCTGCCAGCGGCTGGCCGCGATAGCGAAACTCACTGTCGTAATCATCCTCTACCACCCAACTGCCTTGCGCCCGTGCCCACTCCAGCAAGGCCTGCCGGCGCGCCGGGCTCAACGCCACACCTAAAGGGCTCTGATGCGCCGGGGTGACAATCGCCAGTCGCGCCTCGCGCTCGCGCACCATGCCTTGCTCGACATCCAGGCCATCGCGATCCACCGGCACCGGCACCAGTTCCACACCGTGATGCTCCAGCAATTGCCGCGCATGCAAATATCCAGGGTCTTCAAACCAGCAGCGTTGCCCCGCCATCGCCAGCGCGTCACACACCAACGTCAGGCACCCCGCATACCCGGCGCACACAAATACCTGCTGTGGCGAGCACTCCACGCCCCGATACAACGCCAGGTAACTCGCGATCGCCACGCGCAAGGCCTGGGCGCCACGCACATCACCCATCGCCAAGCTGTCGGCGTCAGTGCGGCGCACTTGCTGGGTGACCAACCGTGCCCACAGCTTGCGCGGGAACGCGTCCAAAGCAGGCAGGCCCATCTGCAGCGGACGCGGCCCTGAAGTGCCTGGCAACGCAACCGGTGTTGGCTTGACCGACATCGGCGGCAACGCCTCGGCGATCACCGTTCCCGCTTGCCCGCGCGCCTCAAAGAAGCCCTCGCTGACCAATAGCTGGTACGCCGTCTCCACCGTACCGCGCGCCACCTTGAGCTCCTGGGCCAGCGCCCGCACCGACGGCACGCGCTCACCGGGGCGCAATTGGCCCTGGTCGATGGCTTGGCGAAAGCGCCGGTAGATTTCCTGGTATTTGGGCAGTGACGACATCACAAGTGGCTCGACGGGAAGACAGGCCGAAGTCTGATCATGTCCCAACCCACTTGTCCAATCATGCCCCTGTCGGCCCCCGTTCACCCCCACGACAATGGCGCATCCCTGACCGAACAAAGGATTGCCCATGAAACACCGCCTCGATTACGCCCAGGCCGCCCCTGTCGGCTACAAAGCCCTGGGCGCGGTGCACAGCTACATCCATGCCTGCGGCCTGGAGAAAGAACTGATCGACCTGGTGTACCTGCGGGTCTCGCAACTCAATGGCTGCGCCTATTGCCTGGACAGCCACTCCCGCGACTTGCTCAAACAGGGCGTGAGCCTGGAAAAAATCATGCTGCTGGCCGCTTGGCGCGAAGGGCTCCCGCTCTTTTCCCCGCGTGAGCGTGCCGCCCTGGCCTGGGCCGAAGTGGTCACTTCCGTGGCGCAAACCCAAGTGCCGGATGCGGATTACACAGAGGTCGCGGCGGTGTTCAGTGAGAAGGAAGTCGCCGATCTCACCCTGGCCATTTCGTTGATGAACGCGCTTAACCGCGTTGCGATCAGCTTCCGCAAAGTGCCGGCAGCGATCAAGGCGCACCTGGAGAACCAAGGCCATGAATGAACACGTCGAATGCGTACAGATGGAAACCCAGGCCGATTTCATTGCCAGCTTCGCAGTGATGCAACAGCTGCGCCCGCACCTCACCGACGCCACCGCCTTTGCCGCGCAAATCCAGCGCCAACGGCAAAACGGCTATCGCCTGCTGGCTGCACGCGAAAACGGCCAGGTGATTGGGCTGGCCGGCTACCGGTTGACCGAAAACACCCTGTATGGCCGCTTTATCTACGTGGATGACCTGGTGATAGACGCCGCATTGCAGCGTCGCCGGCTGGGTGAACACCTGCTGGATCGCGTGCGCGAAGAAACCCGCGCGCGTGGCTATCGCTGGCTGGTGCTGGACACCGGCATGCACATGGCCCTGGCCCAGCGTTTTTATTTCCGCCAGGGCCTGCTGCCCCTGGGCATGCACTTTTCCCAGGATTTGAGCCAATGACCCACGCCCTGCTCCTCAGTTTCAGCCCCCACGGCAAAGCCGCGCAGAGCTTCAAACTGTCCCGCGCACTGTTACGCGACGTGGTGCCGGACGCGCAGGTGACCGAGCGCGACTATGGCCGCCAGGCGCTGCCGCCCTTGACCCGTGAATACGCTAACGCGCTGACCACCCCCGGCGGACTCAGCGGCAGCGCGACCGCGCTGTCGGAACAGTTGATCCTGGAACTCGAAGCCTGCGACCTGCTGATCCTCTGCACGCCGGTGCATAACTTCACCGTGCCGGCGGCGCTGAAGGCCTGGATCGACCACGTGGTGCGCATCCAACGCAGCTTTACGCTGAATGAGCAGTTTGAAAAAGTCGGCTTGCTGAAGGACCGACGCACCTTTGTGCTGGTCAGTTCGGGTAACGCCCGCAAGGGCCATGAGCCGGACTTTCTCACGCCGTACATGACCGCGATCCTGTCTACCGTGGGCATTCAGTCAGTCGACTTCGTGTATTTACCGGCCATGGTGCGCGGCGCGGAAGCGGTCAACCGCGCGCTGGAACAGGCGCATCAGCAATTGTCCGCGGCAATCAGCTCTGGCCTATAAAAATAATGGCGCTAGAATCAGCGCCATTCTTGCGCCTGACTTCCTGATACGAGCCCCCCATGAGCTTTGATTTCGACACGATCCACCCACGCCTCGGCACCGGCAGCACCAAGTGGAACCGCTACCCGCAGGACGTTTTGCCGATGTGGATCGCCGACATGGACATCGCCGCGCCCCCCGCCGTGCTGCAGGCGCTGCATGCACGTCTTGACCAGCAGGTCCTCGGCTACAGCGTCGCCGGCCCGGATGTGCGCGAGGCGATCGTTGCCGACCTGTGGGCCAAATACGCTTGGCGCGTACAACCGGATGAGCTGCTGTTCCTGCCCGGCGTCGAACCGGGTTTCAACATGGCGCTGCACGCGTTTGTACAGCCGGGCCAGCCGGTGGTGCTGCAAACCCCGAACTATCGGCCGATCCGCCTGGCCCCAGGACACTGGAACCTGCCGCGCATCGAAGTCCCTTTCGAACTGATCGACACTGAATACCTCACGCCACTGCCCGCCCTGCGCGATGCGCTGGCCGGCGCGGGTGCTCTGCTGCTGAGCAACCCGCACAACCCCATTGGCAAAGTCTTCCCGCGCGAAGAACTGCTCGCCGTGGCCAATGCCTGCCTGGCAAACGGCGCACTGATCATCTCCGATGAAATCCACGCCGAGCTGTGCTTTGACGGCCGCCGCCATATCCCCACCGCCAGCCTCAGCGATGAGATCGCCCAGCGCACCATCACCCTGATGTCGGCCAGCAAGGCCTACAACGTGGCGGGTTTGAAGACCTGCTTCGCGGTGGTCCAGAACGCCGAGATCCGCGAGCGCTTCAACGCGGCCCGTTGCGGCATGGTCGACAGCGTCAGCCCCCTCGGCCTGGAAGCCACCCGCGCCGCCTACAGCCAGTGCGGTGAATGGCTCGACGCGCTGGTGCAATACCTGCAAGCCAACCGTGACTACCTGCTCGACGCCGTGCAAACCCGCCTACCCGGTGTGGTGATGCATGCACCGCAAGGCACCTACCTGGCCTGGCTGGATTGCAGCGCCCTGGGCCTGGATGACCCGCAACAATTCTTCCTGGAGCAAGGCAAGGTAGGCTTGAGCGCAGGGATCGAATTCGGTGACGACAGCCAGCAATTCGTACGCCTAAACTTCGGCTGCCCACGATCGATGCTGGAAGAAGGTTTGCAGCGTATGGAGCAGGCGCTACGCCAACGCCAGGCCTGACTCACCCAAACCTGAGCCAACTTGCCGGCGATGAGCCGTAATCTGCTCAGCTTTTGATCTGCTTTGCTCTGCTCTGCTCTGCTTTTGATCTTGATCTTGATCTCAGGCGCCCCGTCAACCACGCTGGCCGAACGCAGGCTTGAATCCGTGGGTAACCCGGCAGGACGCCGGGTTAGCCGCGCTGGGCCAAGGATGGCCCATCGCGGCGGCCCACGGATTCAAGCCGGAGTGAGGGCATGTCGAGCCTAGGCGAGACACCGAGTGGTGGGGCGAAGGCCTTTTGCTTACTTTTGGGCCTCTCCAAAAGTGAGCCGCCGTAAGGGCGGAACCTTAGGAGGCCGTTACCGCAGGAATGGATATGTACTCCGACCCAATATCTCTAGCGCCTACAACCTAGCCATCGCAGGCAAGCCAGCTCCCACATTTGAACCTCATTTACAACTGATAAAGCTTGGGCGACTATCAGGCCGCCACGGGAGCAAGCTCCCTCGCCACAGGCGCACCTATGCGGCGATGAGTGGATCGTCAAAGCTTAGCGATGGACACTTCAGTGGACTTCACAAAGGCAATCACCTCACTGCCCACTTTCAATTCCAGATCACGTACCGAACGGGTAGTGATCACCGAAGTGACGATACCGGACGCCGTTTGCACGTCGATTTCCGACACCACTTCCCCCAGCAGAATTTCCTTGATCACACCCTTGAACTGATTGCGCACGTTGATCGCTTTAATGGTCATGTCGGCTTTCCTTTTGGCTGTTGGGTCAATCCGCACGAATGCGCAGGCCCTCAAAATGCGCCATTGCCGACCACATTAAAAAGAATATATATCTCTTTATTTATACGATTAAGATATATGCAGATTGTTGCCCTGCCAACAGCACTTCAACCATTTGCCAACCTCCGTAGCCGCCGAGCGCCAGCGAATCGGCGTGATCCGGTGCTGGCGCAGCTGAAGGCGCTGTGCTTGAACGAGCTGCAACGCGCCCATGCGATTTGAATTGAAACAGCTCCCACACTTAACTCAGTGTGACCCAATACCGCGTCCGCGCCTGCACCTCGAACCCCAGCGTCGAGGCCAATAGGTTGAGGATTCGGTCCGTGTCGTCCAGACGAAAACTGCCTGTCACCCGCAAACGCTCCAGGCGTGAATCCCAGCGCAACACCCCTGGGCGATAGCGCTCCAGCTCCCGCAGAAAATCCCCCAACGGTTGGTTCTGCGCCGTCAACACCCCCTCGCGCCAGCCCAACTGCAACACATCGAACGACGCCCAGGCGGCCAGCCCACTGGCGTTCAGGGGGGCTTGCTGGCCCGCCTGCAAGGTCGTCATTTGCCCGTTCAGGTCGCGTACTTCAACCGAGCCCTTGAGCACCGACACCCGACAGCCGGCGGCCAGTTGCCGCACACACACGTCGGCCTGGCTGACCCTCAACTCGCCGTATCGGGTGTGCACGGTCATCGCCGCCGCGCCTGGTACATTCAGCGCCAACTCACCGTCCACCAAGGTGATGCGGCGCTGCGCCAGGTCCATGTCCACTGCCGTCGCGGTATTGAGTTGCAAGCTGCCGCCGTCGGCCAATGGCAGGCGTTTGCGCTCACCGGTGGCGGTATGCAGGTCGGCGCGCCATACCTCGATGGGCAATTGGCGGCTGACCAGCCAGGCAGTCGGCACCAATGCCGCGATCCCCAAGGCACGCTTGAGCACAGCGCGTCGCCCCGGTTGTGGGCGATCGAGGCTGGCCATCGCCAGGGCCTGGGGCAAGTCGCTGAAACGCTGGCGCAGGGTTTGGGCCTTCTGCCAGGTCTGTTCGTGTTGGGGATGGCTGTCACGCCAATGCTGCAACGCGGCGTGATCACGCTCGGTGGCCGCGCCGGATTCGAGCAGCGCCAACCACTGAGCAGCGGCGCGGGCGACGTCGCGGCTCACAGGTCCACCACCAGGCAGTGCTCGTAGGCTTGGGCCATGTAGCGTTTTACCGTGCGTTCGGACACGTCGAGGCGCTCGGCGATCTCGCGGTAGCCCAACCCTTCCAGTTGGCTCCAGAGGAAGGCGCGGCGGACCAGCACCGGCAAGCCGTCGAGTAATTCATCCAAGGCTTGCAGCGTCTCCAACACCAACCAGCGCTGCTCGGGCGATGGCACGCACGCTTCCGGCAGGTTCGCCAAGGCAGTCAGATAAGCCTGTTCAAGGCTGCGCCGCTGATGAAAATTCACCAGCAGGCGCTTGCCGACGGTCACCAGGTACGCCCGCGGCTCCTGCATCTGCGCAATCGGCTGGGCGCTGGCGAGCACACGCAAAAACGTATCCTGGCTCAGGTCCGCGGCATCCCAGGCATTGCCCAGCCGCCGGCGCAGCCAACTTTCGAGCCAGCTGCGATGGTCGCGGTACAGGCTCGACAAGGTCAGTTCGGGGGCGTGGGTCGGTACAACAGCATCATTCATGGCGAGCGACCTGCGCGGCGCGAGTGAGTCTCAAATGAGATTCATTCTATTTAATATCGCGCCGACACACCATGCCCTTTTCAACAATGCGTTTAGAGCGTGGCGGCTTTCTGCCGCAGCAAGTCGATAAACAACCCCAATTCACGGCTCACCACCTCGCCTTTGCGCAATAGCATGCCAAACGGCGCCAGCCGCACCTCCAGGGCTACCGGCAACGCCACCACCAAACCCATCTTCAGGTAATCACGCAGCGCGCTTTCTGACAGCACCATCACCGCATCGGTCAGCTGGATCAACTGCTGCATGGAGTACACCGAGCTGCATTCGATAATGTCCGCCGGGCTCGGCAGCGCCAGGTCCTGCAGCGCCTGGTCGAAGCCGATACGCGCCGGGCTGGTTTGCGGTTGCAGGATCCACGGCCAGTCACGCACCAATTCCTCCAAGGGCACGTGTTCACGCTGAGCCAGGGGATGGCCCGCATGCACCACCACCAGCAAGCGCTCGTTGCCCAGGGGTTCGAAGCTGTAATGCTCGCTGTCAGTGGCGGCGTTGCGCCGCGAGATCGCCAGGTCGATGCGACCCTGCTCAAGCAGTTGGATCACCTGGTCGCTGGTGTCACCCATGATGCGGATACGCAGTTGCGGGTTCAGGGATTTGATCTGCGCGATGGAGTCCATCACCAGGTCCGGTGCGGCGCCCATGATGGTGCCGATCGACAGGTAGCCATAGCCGCCCTGCTGGCGTGCCATCAAGTCTTCGGCGCAACGGTCCAGCCCGCTCAAGGCTGATTCGGCAAAGCGGATCAACTCCTGGCCCAGCGCCGTCGGGCGCATGCCCCTGGGCAAACGCTCGAAAAGGTCGCAGGCAAACATGTCCTCGATCTCACGCAGCATGCGCGTGGCGGCCGGCTGCGACATGTTCAGCGCCTGGGACGCACGGTGCAGGTTCTGGCTGGAACTCAGCGCAACGAGCATATGCAAATGCTTGTAGCGCAGGCGGTTGAACAGGCTGCGGGAGATCGGCGGACTACTCATCAATTTCCTTTTTATCGATACCCTGAGGTTATCAGTTGTAAGCGAGATTCGATTTGTAGCGCATTGCTCGCCCGCCGTACAGTCCGTCCCATAAGAACAAAACATCGGACGCCACTATGAAAACCCTGCCTGCGCCCCTGCTCGCCAAAATTTCCTGGCGGCTGCTGCCCTTCCTGCTGTTGATGTACATCATGGCCTTTCTCGATCGCGCCAATGTCGGGTTTGCCAAACAAGCTTTCCAGGCCGATACCGGCTTGAGCGACGCCGCTTTTGCGTTTGGCGCCGGCGTGTTCTTTGTCGGCTACGCGCTGCTGGAAGTACCGAGCAACTTGATCCTGCACCGTGTCGGGGCCCGCCTGTGGATGTGCCGCATCATGGTCAGTTGGGGCCTGGTTTCGGCGGCCATGGTATTTGCCCATAACGAAACCAGCTTTTATGTGCTGCGCTTTTTACTCGGTGTGGCCGAAGCCGGATTCTTCCCCGGCGTCATCCTCTACCTCACCTACTGGTTCCCCCAGGCCGTGCGCGGCAAGGCCATGGGCTTCTTCTACTTTGGCGCGCCTTTGGCCTTTATCTTCGGCAGCCCGCTGTCCGGTTTGCTGCTGGAAATGGACGGCTTCGCTGGGATTCACGGCTGGCAATGGCTATTCGCGGTCGAAGGCCTGATGGCAACGGCAGTGGGCATCTGGGCGTATTGGTACCTGGACAATCGCCCCGCCGATGCCACGTGGCTGACCACGGATGAACGCCAGCAGATCCAACGCCTGCTGGACAGCGAAGACCAACACAAAACCTCCCACGGCCGCAGCCTGCTGACCGTGCTGTGCCAACCCTCGGTGTTGTACCTGTGCCTGGTGTACCTGCTGATCCAGGCCAGCGTGTACGGCGTGGTGTTTTACCTGCCAACCCAGGTCGGCGGCCTGCTCGGCACCAAGGTCGGCTTGATGGTCGGGCTGGTCTCGGCCATCCCTTGGCTGTGCGCGCTGTTCGCCGCCTGGTGGATCCCCAGCTATTGCGACCGTACCGGCCTACGCCGCCAGACCGCCTGCCTGACCCTGCTGATGGCCGCCGCCGGCATCGCTTGCTCGGTGACCTTCGCCAACCCGCTGCTGGGCATGCTCGCGCTGTGTTTCGCCGCCTCCGGTTTTATCGCGGTGCAACCGGTGTTCTGGACCTTCCCCTCCAGCTACCTCGCCGGCAGCGCCGCCGCAGCCAGCATTGCGCTGATCAATTCCTTCGGTGCCCTCGGTGGTTTTATAGCCCCTGTGATCAAGCACTGGGCCGAAGGCGCCTTCAATTCCCCGGCAGCCGGTCTGTACCTGCTGTCCGCCACCACGGTACTGGCTGCATTGCTGGTGCTGGGCATCCATTCACCCGGCCGCACAGCGTCGAAAACGCCGGCCACTGTTTAACGCCAGGAGTCACACCATGGGTAATCTCACCATCAAACACGTCCGCGCCTTTGTACTGCGAGGCGGCGGCGCCGATTACCACGACCAGGCCGATGGGCATTGGATCGACGACCATATTTCCACGCCGATGAGCAAGTACCCCGAGTACCGCCAGAGTCGCCGCAGCTTCGGCATCAACGTACTCGGCACCCTGGTGGTGGAAATCGAAGCCAGTGACGGCACCGTTGGTTTTGCCGTGACCACCGGCGGTGAACCGGCCGCCTACATCGTCGAGAAACACCTGGCGCGTTTTATCGAAGGCGCCCGCGTCACCGATATCGAGAAAATCTGGGACCAGATGTACCAGTCCACCCTCTATTACGGCCGCAAGGGTTTGGTGATCAACACGATTTCCGGCGTCGACCTAGCGCTGTGGGACTTGCTCGGCAAAATCCGCCAGGAACCGGTGCACCAATTGCTCGGTGGCGCGGTGCGTGACGAGTTGCAGTTCTACGCCACCGGTGCGCGCCCGGACCTCGCGCAGAAGATGGGCTTTATCGGCGGCAAGATGCCCCTGCATCACGGCCCCAGTGAAGGCGAAGAAGGCCTGCGCAAGAACCTCGAAGCGCTGGCGACCATGCGCGAACGGGTCGGCCCGGACTTTTGGCTGATGCTTGATTGCTGGATGAGCCTGGATCTGAACTACGCCACCAAGCTCGCGATTGGCGCCCATGAACATGGCTTGAAGTGGATCGAAGAAGCGCTGTCCCCGGACGATTACTGGGGCTATGCGGCCCTGCGCAAAAACGTGCCCAAAGGCATGTTGGTCACCACAGGCGAACACGAAGCCACCCGCTGGGGCTTTCGCATGCTGCTAGAGATGGGCTGCTGCGACATCATCCAGCCCGACGTCGGCTGGTGTGGCGGCCTCACTGAGCTGGTGAAAATCTCGGCGCTGGCTGACGCGCATAACGCAATGGTCGTGCCCCACGGTTCATCGGTGTACAGCTACCACTTTGTCGCCACCCGCCATAACAGCCCATTCGCCGAGTTCCTGATGATGGCGCCGAAGGCGGATGAAGTGGTGCCGATGTTCCACCCGCAATTGTTGGGCGAACCGGTGCCGGTGAATGGCCGCATGCGTTTATCGGTACTGGACAAGCCCGGCTTCGGCGTGGACCTGAACCCCGATTGCCAACTGCACCGTCCCTACAACCGCTGAGGAAAGCGCCATGCACATGCCCCGCAATGGCTTCAAGGCCGCCCTCGCCAAGGACGCCACTCAATATGGCATCTGGGCCGGTTTCGCCACCGGCTACGCCGCCGAGATCGTCGCCAGCCTGGGTTACGACTGGATGCTGATCGACGGTGAACATGCACCCAACACTGTGCCCAATGTGCTCAACCAGTTGCAGACGGTCGCGCCGTACACCACGGCGCCCGTGGTGCGTGCCGTCAACGGTGACGCCAGCCTGATCAAGCAACTGCTCGACGTCGGCGCCCAGACCTTGATGATCCCCATGGTCGAAACCGCCGAACAGGCCCAGGCCCTGGTGCGTGCCATGCGTTATCCGCCCCACGGTATTCGTGGCGTCGGCGGCGGTTTGACCCGCGCCACACGCTGGGACGGCGTGGACAACTACCTGGACACCGCCCATGAACAGCTGTGCCTGATCGTGCAGGTTGAATCGCGCCTTGGCGTGGAAAACGTCGCCGCGATTGCCGCCGTGGAAGGCGTTGACGCGGTGTTCATCGGCCCGGCCGACTTGTCGATCGGCCTCGGCCATGCCGGCAACCCCGGCCACCCCGAGGTGCAGGAGCGCATCAAACACGCCATCGACGCCACCCTCGCCGCCGGCAAGGTCAGCGGCATCCTGGCGCCCAACGAAGACGACGCACGTCGCTACCAGGCCTGGGGTTGCCGCTTTATCGCGGTGGCTATCGACATCAGCCTGCTGCGCCAGAGCGCCCTGGCCACCCTCGCCCGCTATCGCCCTGCTGTCGACACACAAGCGCCTTCGCGCACTTACTGAGGAACCTGCCCATGTCATCCGTTCCCGTTTACCAGAACTTCATCAATGGCCGCTTCACGCCCAGCGAAGCGCACATTGACGTGCTCAACCCGGCCACTGGCGCGCTGCTGTCCAAGGTGCCGGCGTCCACCGCTGCCGATGTCGACCAGGCCCTGGCCGCCGCGCGCCAGGCGCAAAAGGCCTGGGCGCGCAAACCCGCCATCGAACGCGCCGGGCACCTGCGGCGCATCGCCGCCAAACTGCGTGAGAACGTCGCCCACCTGGCGCGCACCATCACCCTGGAACAAGGCAAAATCAGTGGCTTGGCCGAAGTGGAGGTGAATTTCACCGCCGACTACCTCGACTACATGGCCGAGTGGGCGCGGCGCATCGAAGGCGAGATCATCACCAGCGACCGCCAGGACGAAAATATCTTCCTGTTCCGCAAGCCGTTGGGCGTGGTGGCCGGCATCCTGCCGTGGAATTTTCCGTTCTTCCTGATCGCGCGCAAAATGGCGCCGGCGCTGCTCACCGGCAACACCATCGTGATCAAGCCCAGCGAAGAAACCCCGAACAACTGCTTTGAATTCGCCAAGCTCGTCGCCGAGACCGACCTGCCCGCCGGCGTGTTCAACGTGGTCTGCGGCGACGGCCAGGTCGGCGGCGCACTCACGGCGCACAAAGGCGTAGACATGATCAGCTTCACCGGCAGCGTGGCCACCGGTTCGCGGATCATGACCGCCGCCGCCCCCAACATCACCAAACTCAACCTGGAACTGGGCGGCAAGGCCCCGGCCATCGTGCTGGCGGACGCCGACCTGGACCTGGCGGTGAAAGCCATCCGTGACTCGCGCATCATCAACACCGGCCAAGTGTGCAACTGCGCCGAGCGCGTGTACGTGGAGCGCAAGGTCGCCGATCAATTCATCGAGCGCATCAGCGCAGCCATGTCCGCCACCCGCTACGGCGACCCCATCGCCAGGGCCGACGTGGAAATGGGTCCGCTGATCAATCGCCAGGGCCTGGACAGCGTCAACCGCAAGGTGCGCACCGCGTTGAGCCAGGGCGCGAGCTTGGTCAGTGGCGGGCAGATTGCCGACCTGGGTGCGGGTTTTCACTTCGAGCCGACGGTATTGGCCGGGTGCCGCGCCGACATGGAGATCATGCGCGAAGAGATCTTCGGCCCGGTACTGCCGATCCAGATTGTCGACGACCTCGACGAAGCCATCGCACTGGCCAATGACTGCGATTACGGCCTGACCTCGTCGATCTACACCCGTGACCTGGGCAAGGCCATGCACGCGGTGCGCGAGATCGACTTTGGCGAAACCTACGTCAACCGCGAAAACTTCGAGGCCATGCAAGGTTTCCACGCCGGCGTGCGCAAATCCGGCATCGGCGGCGCCGACGGCAAGCACGGCTTGTACGAGTACACCCACACACACGTGGTGTATCTGCAGAGCTGAGCTGGTTAAACCGGGCCAGGCACGCTAGCGTGCTGGGCCTTTCGAATTTGCTTCTGATAAGGACGGCGTCATGCCCCTGACCTCCTATAGCGGCCCGATCATCGACAGCCATTTGCACCTGTTCGACCCGCGTCGCCCCCAGGGCATTCCATGGCCCGAGCCGGGAAACCGGCTGTATGCCGCGCACCTGCCAGCGGATTACTGGGCCCTGGCCGAGCCAGACAACGTGGTCGGCGCGATTGCCGTGGAAGCCAGCCCCTGGCGCGACGATAACCGCTGGCTGCTCGACACCTTGCGCAGCGATCCGCGCATGCTCGGCTTCGTGGGCAACCTGGACCCGCTGCACGCACGCTTTGCCGCCGACCTCGATGCCCTGGCGGATGAGCCGCTGTTCCTTGGCCTGCGCTACGGCAACCTGTGGGACCGCGACCTGTTGCTGGACCAGACACGCCCAGGGTTTATCGACGGCCTGCGCCAGCTCGCCGCCACGGGCCGCAGCCTGGACAGCGCCAACCCGAACCCGCGCCTGATCAAGGGCCTGCTGACGTTGAGCGATACCCTGCCAGCGCTGCGCATTGTCGTCGATCACCTGCCTAACGCCCAGGTGCCGGCGGGTGAAGAAGCGGCGTATCACGCGGACCTGTTGCGCCTGGCAGAGCGCCCGAATGTGTTCGCCAAACTGGCAGAAATCCCCCAGCTCGGGCCGCACGGCTTGATCACCGACACGGCGTTCTACAACGACCGCCTGGCCGTGCTCTGGGAAGCCTTTGGCGAAGACCGTTGCCTCTTCGGTAGCGACTGGCCCAACAGCGATCACCTGGCAGATTTCGCCACCACGCTCGGGCTCGTCAAGCGCTGCATGGCCGACAAATCCGAGACCGTGCAAGGCAAGTTCTTCGTGCACAACGCGGTGCGGATCTACACCCCCGGCCCTCACGCTGGAGCGCAGTGATGCAGACCCGTGCCTTTCGCATGAACCTCAACCCGGGCCAGGCCGCCGAGTACCGCCGACGTCACGATGAGATCTGGCCGGAACTCGCCCAGGCGCTGCTGGAGGCCGGCGTGGTGGATTATCGGATTTTCCTCGATGAGCCCGCCAACGCGCTGTTCGCCACGCTGACCCACGAAGACGTCCATGGCCTGGATGAACTGCCTGGCACCGCACTGATGCAACGCTGGTGGAACTACATGCAAGACATCATGCCAAGCCACGCGGATGCCTCGCCGATCAGTGTCGACCTGCTGCCGATGTTCGAACTGACGCGGCCCTGATCCAACTGACCCACAACAACAATAAAAAGGATTCGACTACGTGGAAATCATTCTCCTTGGTGTGATTCTGCACTTCATCGGCGGCTTCGCTTCCGGCAGTTTCTACATCCCTTACAAGAAGGTCCGCGGCTGGGCCTGGGAAAGTTATTGGATCACTGGCGGCCTGGTGTCCTGGCTGATCGTGCCGCTGATCGCGGCGCAACTGACGGTGCCCGGCTGGGTGGACATCCTGCGCAATGCCGACACCAGCACCCTGCTCTGGACCTACCTGTTCGGCGTGTTGTGGGGTATCGGCGGGCTGACGTTCGGCCTGACCATGCGCTACCTCGGCTTGTCCCTTGGCATGTCGCTGATCATGGGCCTCACCTCGGCCCTCGGCGCCTTGATGCCGGCGCTGTACCGCGACCTGTTCACCACTGAAACCGAAGGCACGCTGACCTCGATGCTGGCCTCTCAAGGTGGGCATTGGGTGTTGTGGGGCGTCGCGGTGTCGTTGATCGGTATTGCGGTGTGCGGCAAGGCCGGACTGATCAAGGAACGCGAAGTGTCGCAGGCGGTGAAGTTCGCCAGTGTCAGCGAGTTCGCGTTGGGCAAGGGCATGCTGGTGGCGGTGATTTCCGGGGTGCTGAGTGCGTGTTTCAGCTACGGCATTTCTGCCGGCCGCCCGCTGGCCGCCGCAGCGGTAGAGCACGGCGCCAACAGCCTGTTCCAGAACAACGTGACCTTTATGGTGATCATGTGGGGCGGACTGACCACGAACGGCATCTGGTGCCTGTGGCTGAATTGGCGCAACCGTACCTTTCATAACTACACCGACCGTAGCACCCCGTTGCTGGGCAACTACCTGCTGGTGGCCATCGCCGGCACCCTGTGGTTCTTGCAGTTTTTCTTCTACGGCATGGGCGAAAGCCGCCTGCAGAACGACGCCAGCTCCTGGGTGCTGCACATGTCGTTCATCATCATCGTGTCCAACTGCTGGGGCTTGTATTTCCGCGAATGGCACGGCACGAGCGCCGCCAACAAGGGCGTTTTGGTAGCCGGTATCGCGGTGATCCTCGGCGCGATTGCCATGGTCGGCTACGGCAATTACCTCGGCTGACGCCACCCATTTTTGAAGGAGTGTTTTTATGTTGCTTGCAGACAAAACCGTGATCATCACCGGCGCCTCCCGTGGCATCGGCCGCGCCGCCGCCCGTGAATGCGCACGCCAAGGCGCCCGCGTAGTCATCGGCCACAGCGGCAGTGGCCAAGGCACGGAGGCGGCGTATTCGTTGATTGAAGAGATACAGGCGTTTGGCGGTGAAGCCATCGAAGTGGGCGGCGACGCTGCGGACCCGGACACCGGCGACAAACTGGTGGTGGGCGCAGTCAAGGCCTTTGGCAGCGTCGACGTGTTCGTCAATAACGCCGGCATCTGCCCGTTCCACTCGTTCCTCGACATGCCCCGCGAGGTGTACCTGAAAACTGTCAACACCAATCTCAACGGCGCCTACTTCGCCGTGCAGGCGGCGGCCAACCAGATGAAAAACCAGGGGCGCGGCGGCGCAATCATTGCCGTCAGCTCCATCAGCGCCCTCGTCGGCGGCGGTATGCAAACCCACTACACGCCGACCAAGGCTGGGCTGCATTCGCTGATGCAGTCCTGTGCGATTGCCCTGGGGCCTTATGGCATTCGCTGCAACTCGGTACTGCCGGGGACTATCGCCACCGACATCAACAAGGAGGATCTCGCGGATGAGGAAAAACTCGCCTACATGACCTCGCGCACGCCGTTGGGTCGACTCGGCGAGCCGGATGACGTGGCAGGGCCGATCGTGTTCCTGGCGTCGGACATGGCGCGCTATGTGACCGGTGCGTCGTTGCTGGTGGATGGCGGGTTGTTCGTTAACCTGCAGTAACCCCCGCTCTTCCTGACACCACAGTTCCAATGTGGGAGCGGGCTTGCTCGCGAATGCAGTGTGTCAGTCACCAGATTCATGCCTGAACCACCGCTTTCGCGAGCAAGCCCGCTCCCACAGGGGGCCTCTGTGTGCCTGAAATTTGTGCTGAACCCAATAAAAACAACAATCCAAGGAGCCTCCCATGCGCACCACCCTCCCCCTGGCCCTGCTCTGCAGCGCCATGTCCACCTGTGCCTTCAGCGCCGGTTTGCTGGACCCAAACTCCCCCGCCATGCTCGGCGACTGGAACGGCCTGCGCCCGCAACTGGCCGAGCAAGGCTATGACTTCACCCTCAAATATGTCGGCGAAGTCGGTTCCAACCTTGGCGGTGGGTACAACTCGCACACCACCGCGCGCTGGAGCGACCAGTTGATTCTTGGCGTGAACATGGACCTGCAAAAACTCCTTGGCTGGCGCGACGCGACCTTTCGCATCGGCATCGGCGAGCGCCATGGCAAGGACATCACCAATGACCGCGTGCACCAGCCCAACGCCACCGGACTGACCTCCACCATGGAAGTCTTCGGCGGCGGCAATGCCTGGCGGCTATCGCAGTTCTGGTACGAACAGAAATTCTTTGAGCGCAAGTTCGCCCTGAAACTGGGGCGGTTCGGCCATGGCGAAGACTTCGATCAGTTCCCCTGCGAATTCCAGAACGTGACCCTGTGCGGTTCCCAGGAAGGCAACTGGAACGGCGTGTGGAACAGCTTCCCCATCAGCCAGTGGGCGGTGCGCGCCAAGTACCAGTTCACCGACGCGTTCGCGGTGCAGGTCGGTGCCTACGACAAGAACCCCGGCAACGCTGAAGCCAGCAATGGTTTCAAACCGTTTATCAGCGGCTCCCAGGGCACCAGCTTTCCCATCGAAGCCATCTGGAAAGGCCAGGTTGCCGGGCTGAATGCCGAATACCACGTGGGTTACTACTACGCCAACGCCGACACCAAGGACATGCTCAAGGACGCCGACGGCAACTTTGCCGCCAGCTCGCAAAAGCCGTATCGGATGTATTCCAGCAACGACGGCTGGTGGCTGTCGGGCCAGCAGCAACTGACCACGGTCGACGGCAACAGCAAACGCGGACTCAACGTGTTCGCCAACCTGACGATGAATGACCCGGACAAGAGCGTGATCAAAAACCTGATCCAGGTCGGCCTGATCTACCGGGGCCCGTTCGATTCACGCCCGGACGACACCTTCGGCATTGGCGCGTCGAAACTGCAGGTCAGCGACCGCTACACGCGTAACACGCAGATGCTTAACGAGGCCAATGGCGTGACTGCCATCGACGACCCGCTGTATGTACCCGAGCAGCGCCGCGAGTACAGCTACGAAATCAACTACGGCGTGCAAGCGACGAAGTGGCTGATGGTGCGGCCCAACCTGCAATACGTGAAATACCCCGGCGGACTGGCGCAAACCACCGGCGCGGTCGTTGGTGGGGTGCAGTTTATCGCTGACTTCTAGTCGTTCTCTGCATCAAACACCTGCCCGCGCCCCACCACGCTGGCGGGCTTGAGCACGGCGCCCGGCGCCAACACCGCATTGGCGCCGATCCGGCATTGATCACCGAGCAACGCGCCAAACTTGTCACAGCCCGTGCGTTTCAAGGCCCCGTCGACCCGCACCTGCACATTTTTGTCATCGCGCTCGTTGCGGTAGTTGGCGACGATGCTCCCCGCCTCCAGATTGATCCCATGCCCCAGCACCGAATCGCCGACAAAGTTGAAATGCGCCAGCTTGCTGGCGCTGAACACAAACGAGGTTTTCAACTCGGCACCAGGGCCGATGATGCAGCCCTCATCCAACCAGCAACCACCGCGCAGCAGCGCGCCACTGGCGATAAAACAATCGGCGCCGATGATCAGGGGCGGCTTGAGCAAGGCGCCGGGCTCGACAGTGGCCGTACGGTGGATGGCGATGTCATCCCGAATCAGGTACTCGTCGGCTGGCAGCTCGGCCAGTAGTTGGCGAACCACGGCAGGCGCCTGGGTGACCAGCACCCACGGCGTCAGGTCCGCCCAGGGTGCCAGCGCGGATTGGGAGAAATGGGCGATGTAGTCGGTGAGTCGGATCAACGTCGAACCCTCTAACGGTCGGAGAAGGTCAGACGCTAGCATTATTCGTCTTGTAATGGATCTACAGGTGGCTGAAACCTTGTAGTGAGCGTCTTGGAGGATCAGGTCGGCGCCCTGCCGCCCAGCCCTGAGCGTTTCCAGCCGGCGTGAAAGCCCTGGTAAGGGTCTGCCGGGGTGCGATTGACGTACAACTCGCCGGCTTCGATGGTGTTCGCCACGTTCATCGCCGTGCGGTAGTTCTCAGTGTAGAGCACCGACGACAGGCCGAGCGGGTGGTCGTTAGCCCTGGCCAGTGCTTCGTCGATATCGCGGTACTTGAGCACCGGCAGCACTGGGCCGAAGATTTCTTCCTGGATTATGCCCAACGTTGTTGTTATCCGAGTGACATGCAGTTTTGTCATCGGCCAGCCGTTGGACAAACGACTTATTGCGTGGGGTAACGTGCAAAAAAACGCAGGTTAGTCGGTTTCGGTGGTCAGAACCCGCGCGTGCGCAGCCACTGCAGGAAGCCCTTCTTCACCGGCACCACCGGCGTCTCCTGGGTCAGGGCCTGCGCGGCGTGCATGCGGAAGTCGAGCAGGGTTTTCATCGCGTCACTGATGTCGTGGCGGGCGTCCAGGCATGGCGTCAAGTATTCCTTCTCGATGCGGTACAGGGTGCAGAACGTCTTCGCGGAAAAGTCCGCCAGCGCGGCCTGGTCCGTCAGGATCCCCGCCTCGCCAATCACCTCGCCCGGCCCCATGCGTCCGGCTTCGAATTTGTGCCCAGCCTTGGTCAGCATCACCGACACCACGCCGGACTCGATGATAAACAAATGATCGCTGACCTCTCCCGCCGGCAAAATCATCTCGCCGGTACGGTAGGTGTGCAGGGTCATGTTCTGGCTGAAGGTGTCTTTTTCCTCTTGGCGCAACGTGGAGAAGATCGTCGAGTTGTCCAGCAGCGCCCGCGCCCGTGACGTTGCCGCCGGCGTGGCGCTTTCGACGGCGGACAACAAACTCACGCCCGCCGCCTGCAGGTGCCGGAAAGCCAGGTCGTAGAGCTGGTTACGCACTTCGCGCTTGAGGGTCATGGCCGGTACAAACCCACTGATTTCATACTCGACGCCGCTACTGGCCGAGGTCTTGAACGCCACGCTCGGCGCAGGCTTGCTTAACAGTGGCCGGCAACCCTGCATCGCCCGCTCCAGCGACTCGATCACCGTTTGCGGACGCGCATGCGGGCTGACTTGCAGGCTGACCGCCAGGCCAAACATGTCCGCCGGGCGCGAGAAATTGATGATCTTGGCCTTGGCCGCCAGGGAATTGGGGATCACCGCCATGCTGCCCTGGGAGGTTTGCAAGCGCGTGGCACGCCAGTCGATGTCCGTGACCCGGCCTTCGGTGCCGTCGATGGAGATCCAGTCGTCCAGCTGATAAGGCTTGGTGGTGTTAAGCACGATCCCGGAAAACACGTCGCTCAACGTGCTCTGCAGGGCCAGGCCGACGATGATCGCCACCGCGCCGGACGTGGCGAGCACGCCTTTGACCGGCAAGTCGAGCACATAAGCCATGGCGGCAATGATCGCAATCAGGAAAATCACCGCGCCCATCAGGTCCTGCAACAACCGCCCAGTGTGCCCGACCCGCTGCATCATCAGCGTACCGAGCAACACGGTCAGCGTACGCGCCGCAAACAGCCACCAGCCGATCTGCAACGCGGTGGCCGCCAGGTGCAAGGCGGTGTTGTCCGCATAGGGCGCGAGCTGCATGGGGTTCATGCCGTCGTTGAACAGCACCGCACTGAATACCGCAAAGATCACCAACCGCGCCGCCAGCTTCCAATTGGCGAGGTCGGCGGAAATGAGCCGCCACACGGCGATGTCGAT
This sequence comes from Pseudomonas sp. H1_A03, assembly GCF_054685145.1. NCBI lineage: Bacteria > Pseudomonadati > Pseudomonadota > Gammaproteobacteria > Pseudomonadales > Pseudomonadaceae > Pseudomonas > Pseudomonas sp. H1_A03. Next base: position 4,201,091 of record NZ_CP162829.1, on the reverse strand, counting down.
AAAGATCAGCGCCAGGGCGCACAGCATCGGGTGTTCAGCGATAAATGAGGGCATCCAGGCGACTCCAGGGCGAATGACGGGAAGATCGCATGAAATGAAGAGATGGGGTATAGCGCAGGACAAAATGTGGGAGCGGGCTTGCTCGCGAATGCGGTGGTTCAGTTGGAATATCTTTGACTGATCCTCCGCATTCGCGAGCAAGCCCGCTCCCACATTAGAGCTGTGGTCGCTCCCTAGGCGTGCATCTGCCCGAACTTGCCTGCGTGGAAATCAGCAAACGCCTGATGAATCTCCTGCTCGGTATTCATCACAAACGGCCCATGCCCCACGATCGGCTCGTCGATAGGCTCGCCACTCAGCAGCAAGACCTTGGCGTCGTCGCTGGCCTCCAGGCTGAGCTGGCTGCCAGCGCGCTCGAACAACGCCAATTGCCCTTGACGCGCTACCTCCTCGCCATTGACCAGCACCGTGCCACGCAGAATTACCAGTGCAGTGTTGCGTCCTTCATGCAGGTCCAGGGTGACTGGCTTGGCGGCGTTGAGGCGAACGTCCCACACGTCTATCGGCGTGAAGGTGCGGGCCGGGCCATGGCTGCCGGCGAATTCACCGGCGATCAGGCGCAGTTGCCCGGCGTCGTTGGCCAGTGGCAATACCGGGATGTCGCCGTCGACAATGGTCTGGTAACCGGCGTCGGCCATTTTGTCCTTGGCCGGCAGGTTGACCCACAGTTGCACCATCTCCAGCGCACCGCCGCTGCGGGCGAAGGCTTCGGAGTGGAACTCCTCGTGGAGAATGCCTTTGGCGGCGGTCATCCATTGCACGTCGCCCGGGCCGATTTTGCCGCCGGCGCCGGTGGAATCGCGGTGTTCGACCTCACCGTCGTAGACGATGGTCACGGTTTCAAAACCGCGATGGGGGTGTTGGCCGACGCCGCGACGTTGTTCAGTCGGGGTGAAATCAGCCGGGCCGGCGTGGTCCAGCAACAGGAATGGGCTGATGTGCTTGCCCATGCTGTCGTAGGAAAACAGTGTGCGTACCGGAAAGCCGTCGCCGACCCAATGGGCGCGGGGGCTGGTGTAGATGCCGATAAGTTTTTTCATGGTGTACCTCCAAAGTGCCTACACCATAAGTCTGCCAACGCTTGAAGACTAGCCGGCAAAAGCGACCTTGTTCGTCCTATGTATAGGACAATCCCTTGGCCTGGCGCTGACGCAGCAGGTGAAACGCGACGAATGCCGCCACCGCAAAGCACGCCTGGATAATGATCATCGGCGCGGCACTGCCATCGCGCAATTGGCTCAACAACACACCGCTGCAGGTCGCACCGAACATCTGCGCAAACCCCATCAAGCCAGCAGCCAAACCCGCGCGATGCGCGTTGGGCATAACCCCGCCCGTGACCGAGCCCGGTAATACCAGGCCGCCACCGAGGGTGACCAGGGCAATCGGGATGTCCAGGCCGAGGACCGACAGGCCGAACAGCGCATAGATGACCAGCGCCGACACCCCGCCAATGGCCACCATTGTCACGCCCATCGCCACAATCCGCTGCGGGCCCAGGCGCATGATGTTGCGTCGGGTGTAGGTGGAACCCACGATCAGCATCGACACGATCAGGCCGAAATTGATGCCGTATTCAAGGCTGCTGAAGCCCAGCAAGTTGATAAACACCGCGGATGAACCGGCGATCACCGCAAACATGGCGCCATAGGTACACGCCAGGGCCACGGCGAATGCTCGATATTGGCGGCCCTTGAGCAGATCCAGGTATTGCCCGCCGAGGGTGCGCCAGTGGCCGGCCTTGGGATCGAGGTGATGGTTGCTCTCACGGAAGAACAGCAAGGCCAACAGCAACACCACGCTGCCAATCGCCAGCGCCAGGAGGATCGGCGCGTGCCAGCCAAACAATTTAATCAGCAGGCCCCCCACCATCGGGGCCACCACAATGGCGTAGAGCATGCCGATCATGGTCAGCGCCAGGGCCGGGCCGGCTTCGGCCTTCCACACATCACGCACCACCGTGCGCGCCAAAACCAACGCGGCGCAGGCGCCCAGGCCTTGCAGCACGCGGGCGGCGATGAACTGATGAATGTCGTGGACCAGCAACATCGACAAGGTGGCCAGCACATACAGCACCAGGCCGCCGATCAGCACCGGGCGCCGGCCAATGCGGTCCGACAGCGGGCCGAACAGCAGTTGCCCGAGGCCGAAAGCGGCGACAAATGCGGACAGTGACATCAGTGCCGACCCCGTTGGCGCTGCCAATGCCTGTTCGATGGCCCCCAGGCCGGGGATGATCAATTGGGTCGAAACCTCACCCAGTGCCGTCAGGGCCACCAGTAAAAACAACAAGCTGCGCGATGGGACCGGGGCGTTTGTCATGCGAGGCATCCGGGGGGCTGGATTAATTTATATTTCGACCATAATATGAGCGAAAAATTATGTCCATAATTTTTTGCCCTATGGTTACCCCGGAGCCCGCCATGCACCCTCTCCCCCTGCGTCTTCTCACGCCCCTGGCGCTATTGATCATCCTCAGTGGCTGTAACAGCCAGGCCGACACGGCTGCTGAAGTGCCTCAGCCGCGCCCGGTCCTGGCCGCCAAAGTCGAAGCCGCCGGCACCCAGCAAAGCGCCTATACCGGTGTGGTGGCAGCACGTACCGAAAGCGACTTGGGCTTTCGGGTCAGTGGCAAGGTTATCGAGCGCAAGGTCGATCCGGGCCAGCACGTGTCCCGTGGCGATACCCTGCTGGTGCTGGACATCGGTGACTTCGAACTGGCCCTGCGCTCGGCTAAAAACCGCGTCAACGCCGCCCAGGCGCAACTTCGCCAGCGCCGCGACGATGAAAACCGCTACCAGCGCCTGGCCAGTACCGGTGCGGTATCGCGGCAGATCTTCGACCAATCGGCGACCAACCTGCGCGTCGCTGAAGCGGAACTGGCCGCGGCGCAATCCGACGCCAGCCAGATCGAAAACCGCCGCACCTATTCAGTGCTCAAGGCGGATGGCGACGGCATCATCACCGACGTACGAGCGGACCGAGGACAGGTGGTGGCCGAAGGGCAGATCGTCGCGCGGCTGGCCCATGACGGCGCCCGCGAAGCCATCGTCAACCTGCCGGAAAACAGCCGCGCCCAGGCTTCACAGAAAGCCCTGGCCTCTCCCTTCGGCACCCCGGACCAGGCGGTGACCGCCACCCTGCGCGAACTGTCCGCCAGCGCAGACCCGGTCACCCGCACCTACCGCGCGCGTTATGTACTGCATGGCGCCGTCGACCGGTTTGCGCTCGGCTCCACCATCACCGTGCGCCTGCAAGGCAACGGTCAGGCGCAGCAAACCCGGGTGCCCATCGGCGCGCTGCAGGATTCGGGACAAGGCACTGGCGTATGGCTGATCGGCGCGGATGACAAGGTCAGCTTCGCGCCGGTGAAAGTCGCCAGTCTTGGCCAGGAAGACGCCCTGCTCGACAGCGGCGTGACTCCTGGCCAGATCATCGTCGCCCTCGGCGCGCACCTGCTGCACAGCGGTGACGCGGTGCGCCTGCTGCCTGCGCAAGTGCTGGCCCTCAACCGCAAACAGGACAACTGAGTATGCGCGGCATCAACCTCTCCGAACTGGCGGTCAAACACCGCGCGGTCACGCTGTTTTTGATCATTGCGATCCTTGCGGCCGGGGTCTTCTCGTTCGGCAAGCTGGGACGCGCCGAAGACCCGTTGTTCACGGTCAAGGTGATGACCATCACCGCCGCCTGGCCCGGCGCGACGGCGCAGGAAATGCAGGAACAGGTGGCCGACCGCCTGGAAAAACGCTTGCAGGAACTGGACTACTACGACCGTGTCGAGACCATCGCCCAACCGGGCTTTGTATCGATGCGCATGACCTATAAGGAATCCGCGCGCCCCAGCGACGTCCCGGACCTGTTCTACCAGACCCGCAAAAAGCTCAGCGATGAAGCGGCGCGATTGCCCAACGGCGTGATCGGGCCGTTCTTCAACGACGAATATTCCGATGTGTACTTCGCGTTGTATGCCCTGGAGGCCGAGCATTTGCCGCATCGGCAACAAGTGCAGATGGCCGAAGAACTGCGCCAGGGCTTCCTTAACCTGCCGGGGGTGAAGAAGGTCAATATCCTCGGCGAGCAAGCGCAGCGGGTGTTTGTCGAGTTTTCCTATGAGCGCCTGGCGACCCTGGGCATCAAGCCGGACCAGATCTTTGCCGCCCTCGCCGCGCAGAACGCGGTAGCGCCCTCGGGCTTTGTCGAGACCGCCGGCGCCCGCGCGTATATTCGTATCGACGGGGCTTTCGACAGCCTGTCGCTGATCGAAAACGTACCGCTGGAAGTCAATGGCCGCGTGTTGCGCATCGCCGATGTGGCCACCGTCAGCCGTGGCTATGAAGACCCGCCCAGCTACCGCATTCGCCACCAGGGCGACCCGGCGTTGATGCTCGGCGTGATCATGGAGAAGCACTGGAACGGCCTGGAACTGGACAAAAGCCTTAAGGCCCAGGAGGCCAAAATCCAGGCCGACCTGCCCTTGGGCGTGAATTTCGCCAAAGTCTCGGACCAGGCAAAAAACATCAGCCTGGCAGTCAATGAATTCATGCTGAAATTCTTCGTCGCCCTGGCGGTGGTGATGCTGATCAGCCTGTTGGCACTGGGCTTTCGGGTAGGCCTGGTGGTGGCGGCAGCGGTGCCGCTGACCTTGTCGGTGGTGTTTGTGATCATGCTGCTCACCGGGCGCGAATTCGACCGCATCACCCTGGGCGCACTGATCATTTCCCTGGGTTTGCTGGTGGATGACGCGATCATCGCCATCGAGATGATGGTGGTGAAGCTTGAGGAAGGCTTCGACCGCATTCATGCCGCTACTTTTGCCTGGAGCTCTACGGCCGCACCGATGCTGACCGGGACGTTGGTCACGATTATTGGCTTCCTGCCGGTGGGTTTTGCGCGCTCGGGTGCCGGGGAATATGCCGGCAATATCTTCTGGATCGTCGGCTTTGCGTTGATTTCGTCCTGGTTGGTGGCGGTGGTGTTCACGCCGTATCTGGGCGTAAAGCTGCTGCCGCAGATCAAACCGGTGCCCGGCGGCCACGACGCGATTTACGCCGGACGCTATTACCAGAAACTACGGGGTTTGGTCGAAGCCTGCGTGCGTCAGCGCTGGCTGGTAACCGGATTGGTGGTGGCCGCGTTTGTGCTGTGCGGGCTGGGCATGGGTGTGGTGAAGAAGCAGTTTTTCCCCAACTCCGACCGTTCCGAGCTGATCCTCGAGGTGTACATGCCGCCCGGCAGTGCCTTCAAAAGCACCGAGGCGGTGGCCGCACAGCTGGAAAAAGCCTTGCTGCAAGAGCCGCAAACCACAATGGTGGATACCTATGTGGGCGGCGGCGCGCCACGCTTTTTCCTGTCGCTGAACCCCGAACTGCCCGACCCGGCGTTTGCCAAATTGATCGTGCAGACCCCGGACTCGCATGCCCGCGACGCATTGAAAGTGCGCATGCGCGAACGAATTGCCGCCGGTGAGTTTCCCTCGGCGCGGGTCCGCGTGACGCAACTGCTGTTCGGCCCGCCCGTCCCGTTCCCGGTGGTGTTCCGTGTTTCAGGTCCGAATCTGGACGTACTGCGCGGCGTGTCCGAAGACGTGCGCAAGGTCGTCGCAGCTAACAAGATGACCAAGGACGCCTTCCTTGATTGGGGCGAGCGCACCAGCGGCTATCGCCTGGTACTGGATCAAGACCGCCTGCGCCTGCTGGGCTTTACGCCCAACGAGGTCAAATCCCAGCTCAATGCCTTGCTCAGCGGCAACCCTATCACCGAAGTGCGCGAAGGCAACCGCACGGTGTCCGTGGTCGCGCGCGCCCAGGGCAGCCAGCGCGAGAACCTCGGCAACCTCAACAACATGACCCTGACCAACAGCGCCGGCACCTCGGTACCGCTGGCCCAGGTCGGGCATTTCCAGGCGGTGATGGAAGAACCGATCCTAAAGCGCCGCGACCGCGCGACCACCGTGGAAGTACGCGCCGACATCATCGACGGCGTGCAACCGCCCGACGTGGAAATGGCCGTCTACAAAGACCTGCAACCGCTGATCGCGAAACTGCCCGCCGGTTACCAGATCGACATCGGCGGCCCGGTCGAAGAAAGCGCCAAGGCCAACGTCGCCCTGGCTGCGCTGTTCCCGATCATGATTTTGCTGACCCTCACGGTGATCATGTTTCAGGTGCGCTCATTCGGCGTGATGTTCATGGTCTTCGCTACCGCGCCGCTGGGATTGATCGGTGCGGTGCCGACCTTGCTGCTGTTCAACCAGCCGTTCGGGTTCAACGCGATCCTGGGTTTGATCGGGATTGGCGGGATCCTGATGCGTAACACGCTGATTTTTACCGACCAGATCCGTCAGAACCAGGACCACGGCATGCCGATTCGCGAGGCGATCATCGAAGCCACGGTGCGCCGCGCCAGGCCGGTGATTTTGACCGCATTGGCGGCGGCGTTGGCGTTTATTCCGCTGACGTTGTCGGTGTTCTGGTCGTCCCTGGCCTTTGTGCTGATTGGCGGAGTGTTGGTGGGGACGGTGTTGACGCTGTTGTTTTTGCCGGCGCTGTGCAGTTTGGTGCTTGGGCGAGAGAAGACGAAAGCTGTCGAAACTTCCCACATAACCGCCGGATAAGCTCTACTCCCCTCCGCTGAAAAGGTCTGCAAAGTCCCTCGCCTGAATACACAGTGCGAGGGATTGCAGATGGACTTTTCTGTTGTTGGAGCTGTTTCTTGAACCCGGCCATTGGCAGGCTGGCCCTGACGCCAATGGATGTGAAGACGGTCGATGTCGAGGCCGTCTTTCTCGATTTCCGTGAATGCCTGAACACGTTTGATGACTGGGCGGAAAGCTTCTGGAGCTTTTCCGCGCTGGATATCGAGCAGGTGTTCAAGGTTGGGGATGAGGTAGCGTTGGTCGCGCCGATCAACCGTTCTCTTTATCCCAGTACCACCACCGCTACCTGCCAGGCCAACGGCACGTTAACCCTGGTGCACATGTTTCAAAGCACGCGATTCGTGCCCATCGGCAACACGCCGGTGATGCTGCAACGCGTCGATCCCAACGGCGGCCCACTGGGCGAGCCTGTTCACAAGACCATCGGCCCGAGCGGCATTCTCGAAATCGACGAGTGCGAGCGTAACCAGCAGTATCGGGTCAGCTTTTATCCCAATGTTTCCAAAGACCACGTCAGGGCGCTGTATGCGTCTTATCAGGCGGTGATTGATGCGTTGGAAGTTCGCCTGCGCAACGAGTGGAAAAGCACTTTCGAAGCCCAGTGGAAAGACTACACGGACGCCAACCCGCTTGATCAGCGCAGGATGCTGGAGAAGGCGTTTCTTCAGGGAATGGGTAAGGCGCTTTACAGCCTTTGGGACAATTTCACACAACTGTACGACCTGCTGGCGGATATCCGGGCCAACAGTGAGAAGTGGCTGCAATACGTCTCCCAGACCGAACTTGATGAACTGCTGAAACTAGGCAAAGACACCCTTGCCCGTGGTCTGCTGGTGGTCAGCGATGAGCCGCTGATGTTCATCTACCTGTCGGCGATATCCAGTTGGATACGGATGTTGCCGCCGCAAGAAATGAACGAGGTGATGGGGGAAATTACCGGCGAGGTGTTGATCACGCTGCTGCTGGTGAGGGTAGCGGGTGCCATGGGTGTCACCGTGCGCCTGGGTACGCAGGTGTTAGGCCATATCAAGTCCGGCCGGGTACGCAAATGGCTGGAGATGTTGGCTGATCAGCTTGTCGGGCCGCGGTTGGAACAGCATGTTGAAGCGGCCAAGCCGCTGTTACTGGGGGGCGCCGGGACGCCGATCAAGGTGATTCCGGATGCGCCGTTGAAGGCTGGGGATCAGGTGGTTTCCAACCCTGTGCCGGTGGTTCGGGACAAGGTGGAACAGCAGACGGTGTTGGTGCGGCAGGAGCCTGTCGACGATGCGCCTGTTGTTGCGAAGAACCCGGCTGGGGATGCGGCGGCTGCTTCGGATAAGACCGCGACCAATGGCTGCCCGGTTTCGATGGTTACCGGGGAGGAATTGCTGACGCTGACCGATGGAGCACTCGATGGGATTCTGCCGTTTGAGTGGACGCGGTTGTATCGCACCAGTGCGGTGGAAGTGGATTGTGGGCTGGGGTTTGGCTGGAGTCACTCGCTGGCGCATCGGGTCACGGTTTCTGGTGATTCGGTGGTGTGGACAGACCATGAGAATCGCTCGACTACCCTGCCCTTGCCGTCTGTTTCTCGGCCCGCAATCACCAATAGCCTGGCTGAAGCGGCGATCTACCTGGGGTCTTTGCCTGATGAGTTGGTGCTGGCTCAGGCGTCGCGTTTCTACCACTTCCGTGACGGTGTGCTGACGGCGATCAGCGATGCGTATGACAACCGGTTGCGCATTTTCCGTAACTACCTGGGGCAGATCGAGCGGCTGGACAACGGTGTGGGGCGCTCGCTGTTTTTGCGCTACGCATCGGGCCGCATTGTTGCGGTGGATTACCAGATTGAGCGGGCTGTGGATGACGGTCCGTTTGTCTGGGTGACGGAGCAGAACGTTGTTTCCTACGCCTATGACGCTGCTGGTCGGTTGGTTTCAGCGACTAACGCTGTAGGCGAAAGTGAGGTTTATCGGTACGACGATCAGCACGTCATTCTTGAGCGCGGATTGGCCGGTGGGGCGAGTTTCTTTTGGGAATGGGAACGGTCTGGCAAGGCTGCGCGGTGTGTCCGGCATTGGGCGAGCTTTTCGCAGATGGACACGCGGTATGTCTGGGATGACGACGGGCAGGTCACGGTTCATAACGCCGATGGCAGCCAGGAAGTCTACGTGCATGACCAGCGGGCGCGGCTGGTGCAGCGGGTGGATCCCGATGGTGCCGAGCACTTTAAATCCTACGATGAGAAAGGCCGGCTGACGGTTGAGCAGGATCCTCTCGGCGCGATCACGGCCTACCATTACGACGAAGCCGGACGCTTGGTGGCGTTGTTTCCTGGGGATGATGAGCCGACTTCCTACGAGCATGAGAATGGGTTCGTACGGGTTGTAAGGCGGGGTCTGGCGGTTTGGAAATATGAGCGCAATGACCAGGGCGACGTAACGCGCAGGACCGATCCAGACGGTAATCCCACGGACTACAGCTACAACAAACACGGGCAGCTGACGGGGATTTGGTACCCGGATCACAGTTGTCAGCGGCTGGTGTGGAATGAGCGTGGGCAGTTACTTGAAGAGCTGCTACCGAATGGCGGAATCAAGCGCTATCGCTATGACGACCTTGGGCAGAGAACCACCCAAGAAGATGAGCACGGCGCGCTCACACAATTTGAGTGGAACAACGTTGGGCGATTAGTCCAAATCGTCCTGCCGAGCGGTGACACACGCAAATATTCCTACAACGCTTACGGAAAAATCACCTCCGAACGCGATGAACTGGGGCACGTCACCCGTTACGAATATGCCGATGGCCTGCATCTAATTAGCCGCCGCATCAATGCCGACGGCACCCAGGTCAAATACCGTTACGACAACGTGCGGTTGTTGCTGACCGAAATCGAAAACGAAGTCGGTGAAACCTACCGGCTCCAGTACCACAGCAACGGCCTGATCCAACAGGAAACCGGGTTTGACGGCCAGCGCACCGCTTACGTCTATGACCTCAACGGCAACCTGCAAGAAAAGACCGAACACGGCGACGATGGCAGTCAGCTAGTCACCCGCTACGAGCGCGACCATGCCGGACGACTTGTAAGAAAAACCCTGCCCGACGGCAACATCGTCGATTACGCCTACGACCGCCAAGGCAACCTCCTAAGCGTCGACGACGGCCACTGGGCGCTGGCCTACGAATACGACCCGCAAAACCGCCTCACTGCCGAACACCAGGGCTGGGGCACCTTGCGCTATGGCTACGACGCCTGCGGCCAACTTCAAAAGCTACGCCTGCCCGACAACAACCGCCTCACCTTCAACCACGACAAAGGCGGCCATCTGGCCACTGTCGACTTGAACGGTGAAACCCTCACCTCGCACCTGTTCAAAGCCGGCCAGGAACACCAACGCCAGCAAGGCCAACTGATCAGCCATTACCACTACGACGATCAGCAACGCCTGCACGCCCACGCCGTTACCCAACAGGAACACTACCTTTACCAACGCCAATACGACTACGACAAAGCCGGCAACCTCACGCACCTGCTCGACACCCGCAAAGGCGAACACCACTACCACTACGATCCCCTCGCCCGCCTGACCCGAGCCGATCACTCCCAAGGCGAGCAGGAACGCTTCGGCCACGACCCGGCCGGCAACCTGCTCATGCAAGACCGCCCCGGCCCGGACATCGTCGCCGGCAACCGCCTGATGATCCAAGGCGACCGCCACTACGACTACGACGCCTTCGGCAATTTGATCCGTGAACGCCGAGGCAAAGGCCAGCAACTCGTCACCGAATACCGCTACGACTGCCAGCACCGCCTGATCGGCGTCACCCAACCTAACGGGCAAACCGCCAGCTATCGCTACGACCCCTTCGGCCGCCGCATCAGCAAAACCATCGACGGCCTGACCACCGAGTTCTTCTGGCAAGGCGACAAACTCATCGCCGAACACCACGCGAATCGGCACCGCAGCTACCTCTACGAACCGGACAGCTTCCGTCCGTTAGCCCTGCTGGAAGGTTTCGGTCCAAAAGATACCAAGCCCTACCACTACCAACTCGACCACCTCGGCACCCCACAGGAACTCACCGCCCCGGATGGCGAAATCGTCTGGTCCGCGCATTACCGCGCCTACGGCGAAATCACCCGCCTCGACATAGGAAAAGTCGACAACCCGCTGCGCTTCCAAGGCCAGTACTTCGACTCGGAAAGCGGGCTGCACTACAACCGCCACCGCTACTACAATCCGGATATTGGTCGTTACCTGACGCCCGATCCGGTGAAATTGGCGGGTGGGATCAATGCGTACCAGTACGTGCCCAATCCTACGGGATGGGTGGATCCGCTGGGATTAACTTCTTGCCCAGGAACCGCTGGATGCAAACCATCCTATAACGCCCAAAGTCCTTTTGATGCCGTTAAAGTCAACTCCGATGAGCCAAGAACTCCCGGGCCGCAGCTTACAGCTAGACAGAGGAGAATTGAGGAACTTACCGAAGCAAATGCGAAACGTCGAGTACTGGAATACGAAGCAGAGTACGACATGCACATGGTTGGCAAGCACGGCCCAGAGGTAGAGAGTCACAAGATAAGAAGGCGTTCGATCAATGGAACAGACCCAATAACAGATATAACTCCGCAAAATAAAAAAGGCGTCCCAAGTTCCCAATTTAACAGCTGGAAGCTCCAACTTCAGGCATGGACAAAGGCTACGTCTCGGGTTGAACGAGGCCTGCCGCGCTACACTGGCATTGACGACAAGACAAACGATATTGTGCGCTTAGAATTACCAGGAGCTGGACGTGGCTACAGACCTAACAAGAAAGCCCCTAACAATCCAACTTTCAACCCTTCAATGAATGGCGCAGAAATGAAATTTCGTGAAGACGGAACGCCTTTTACTCTATTTCCAATTAAGGAATAAAAATGCTATTTCACCCTTCCTCCGAGCACATACCTTTCGATGCCAGCTTGAACTATTTCGTAGGCGTTTTTGATATTTATGACAGGGAGGAAACCAAAGGGAAAGCACTCGCCCGCTTCAACCCTAACGAAAAGAAAGACAGGGAAGCGCTTATATGTGAGTACTGCTTAGATCCTTTCAATAGGCTTTCCTATCGCCATAGGTACCGACTAGTAGAAACCTTACTTCAGGCATTAAACACTGAAGACTTTAACTTCCACGCTTACTTTGAGGACGATCCAGAGGCGTATTCAAAAATGGCTTGGGACGAAACCGAAATTGCCGATCCTCGAGGCTTCTTCGTCGACATCTACCGACTCGCCAACGAGGTCTGGAAGGACGACCTCGAAAAAGCCGGCCTCGAAGACCCATCAACTTGGTAAAACCAACACCGCTCTCCAAGACACCACCGCCCTCCTGTGGCGAGCGAGCTTGCTCGCGCTGGGCCGCGAAGCGGTCCCAGTACAGACAATGGGTATTTTCAGTTAAATAGGCATTGGCTGTTTTGGGGTTGCTTCGCAGCCCAGCGCAGGGCAAGCCTGCTCACTACAAGAGAACCTCAATCAGCAGAGATCACCGCTTCGAAAGCTCCATAATCATCCGACTCAACAAATAAACCCGCGGCGCCACGCTCTCCACCTCCGCATACTCCTCCGCCGTATGAATACCCCCCCCGACAATCCCAAACCCATCCAACGTCGGCGTCCCAACCCCAGCCGACAAACTCGCATCCGCCGCCCCACCACTGCCTTCAATCGTCAGCTTCTTGCCCAACTCCCCATAAATCCCCTGGGCAATCGCCACCAATTTGTCCGACTCCGGCGTCTGCGGCATTGGCGGTAAGCCGCGTTGCAGGGTGGTTTTCACTTCCGTGTCCGGGATCAGCTTGTTCGCCGACACCCGCGCCAAGTCCTTCTCGATGCGATCAAACTCTTCCGGCAACGCCGCACGCACGTCAGCCTTGGCGGTAGCTTGGTCAGGAATCACGTTGGTACGGTCGCCCGCCTTGAGCACGGTAAAGTTGATGGTGGTTTTCTTCTCTTCATCGCCCAGCTTGCCCAGTTGCAGGATCTGGTGCGCAACCTCCATGGCAGCGTTGCGGCCCAGTTCCGGGGCGACGCCGGCGTGGGCGGCTTTGCCTTTGACTTCTACCAAGGCAGTGGCGCTGCCTTTGCGCCAGACCACCAGGCCGTCGGCTGGGCGGCCGGGTTCGAGGTTGAGGGTAACGTCGTGGGCCTTGGCGGTTTGGCGAATCAGTTCAGAAGCGGCGTCGGAGCCGGTTTCTTCACTGGCGTCGAGCAGGAAGGTGATTTGTGCGTAGTCCTTGAAGCCTTGGTCCTTGAGGACTTTGAGCGCGTAGATGCCGGCGACGATGCCGCCCTTGTCATCCATTACGCCGGGGCCATAGGCGCGGCCGTCCTTGATGTGGAACGGTCGCTCGGCGGCCGAGCCTTCCTTGAATACGGTGTCCATGTGGGCCATCAGCAGGATCTTGGCTTTGCCGGTGCCCTTGAGCGTGGCAACCACATGACTGTTATTGGCCGCTTTATCCGGTACCAACTCGATGCTGAAGCCCAGTTGTTTCAGTTCATCAACAGCGATGTCGCGCACTTGGGTCAGGCCCGGCTCATAACCCGAACCCGAGTCAATGTTCACCAGGCGTTCCAGCAATTTCAGGGCTTCGGCCTTGTACTGTTCGGACTGCGCCTGGATCTGTTTATGGGGTTCGGCGCTGTAGGCCGGCACGGCGAATGACAAGGCCAGGGTGGCGGCCAGGAGAGTATGCGGGAAGTTGAAGTGCATGAACCGATCCTTGTTTTTTGTGGGAGGGTGCCGCCACACCCTACCCCACTAGACCGATCGCAACCAACTCCCCTGCGTGGAGCTGACGCGGTTGCGCCCGCTGCTCTTGGCCTCGTACAACGCCTGGTCGGCGTCGTTCAACCAGCTTGTGGAGTCGGCATGGGTCGGCTGATACGGCGCCAGGCCGATGCTCAAACTGGCACGTAAGGTCGGGTCCTGGGCGTAGGCCAGGGCGTTGAAGCGATCGCGCAACGCGTCCATCACTTCGGTGGCGCGGTTGAGCGGCATGTCCGGCAGGATCACGCAGAATTCGTCACCACCGTAACGCCCGGCCAGGTCGGTGGCGCGCAGGTTCTGGCGCAGGACTTTGCTCAATTGGCGCAGGACGATATCACCGGTGACGTGGCCGTAGGTGTCGTTGATGGTCTTGAAGTGGTCGATATCGATCAACGCGATGGCGCCGCCTGAGAAACCTCGGCGGCAGCGTTGGAATTCGATTTCAAGGTGATCCTTCCAGGCGCCATGATTGAGCAGGCCGGACAGGCTGTCAGTACGGCTCAGCGCCAAAAGCTCGCGCTTGTGGCGCGCCAGCGTCACCGCCTGGCGATAGCAGATCCAGCCCAATGCCAACGGATACAGCATCAGGATCGGCAGGCAGGCATAGAGTTGGGTTTGGGTCGTCACCGCGATAAAAGCGGGGGCGAATAACAGTAACGAGGTACCGATGCCGAGCGCCTGCGCCACCCACCCCGCCAGCATGAAGCGGGGACCGCCGATGGCCACGTTGTTCATGGTCATCATCGACAACGTGGTCACGCTGGGCAGTGGATTAAAGTGCATGGCGCCGACCCAGAACCCACCGCAAAACGAATCGAACAGCAGGTGGCGTCGTTCGCTGCGCAGTGCATTGGCGGTGCGTAAGGTCAGTTGAAACGCCAGGTGCGGCCAGACAAACGCGTTGATGACCATCCAGGCCCACACCCACCATGCGGGGTCCAGCGGATACATCCCGAACACCACGCACACAAAGCCGAGCGTCAGCCCGAGGGTACGGGATTTGTACAGCCGTGAAGCAAGCCGAAGCCCGTGTCCTTCTGCAGCTGACATGATGAGATGAAATCCTGAGTGATTGCCTGGAGTCTATCAGGGCACCGGCAAATCGCCACTACCCTTCATAAGCTCAAAACCCTCAGTGGGAAAAGCCTCGCGCCAGCATCAGCGCCACGCCCAGCAGCAATACTGCCGTGACCCGCTGCAACACCACGCGGCGCTTGGGGTTTTCCAACACATGCTTGATGCGCTGGCCGAAGTAGCAATACAGGCAGCCGCTGGCGAATTGCAGCACCAGGAACGTCATGCCAAGGATGGCAATGTCCACCGTCGAACCCTGCCCACCGGTCCCGGCGAACTGCGGGAACACTGCGCTGAACATGATGAGGGTCTTGGGGTTGGAAAACCCGGTCAGCAAACCCTTGCCGAACAGGCTGCGCGAGCCCTCCACAGCGCCGACGCGGTCGATCGACGGGCCGCTGCTGGTCCACTGTTTGTAGGCCAGGTACAGGATGTAGGCCACACCGACAATCTGGATGCCCTGGGTGATGGCAAGGTTGCCCTTGATCAACTCCGAGAAGCCCACGGCGAAGATCAGGATCGATATCAGGTACGACACACTGGCACCGACCTGCGCCGGGATCGAACGGCGCAGGCCGTCGCGCAAGCCCAGGCTCAACAGCAGCAGGGTCATGGGGCCAGGGCTGAACGTCATGGTGGCGCAAAACAGCAGGAAGTAGAGAAACGAAGAGAGGGTTAACGCACTGGTCATGGCCGGGGCCCCGAGGAAGAGAGCCAGCAGTCTAGGCAGTGGGCGTTGCGCAGGGCAGGTAAAGTGAGGCCTAATTCGCCCGAACTTCACCGGTAAAATAACCGGCAAAGACAAGGAATTTGCATGTTCGTATCGGCCATTGCCTTTATAGAGGGCACCTCTAAGGTGCAACAGATTGTGGAGGCGTTCAGCCAGGCCATCGAAAACGGTGAATGGGCGCCCGGCAGCCAGTTACCGTCGGTGCGCGAGCTGACCCAGACCCTGGGCGTGAGCAAATTCACCCTCAACGAAGCCCTCGACCGTCTGCGCGGGCGCAATCTGCTGACCTCCCGTCAAGGTCGTGGCTATTTCGTAGCAATAGACCGCGTGCGCCCGGCCACGGCGAACTGGGTTGATTTACTGCCTCAGGACCTGCTCAGCGTACTGCGCCGCCCGCTTGCCACGGCATATGGCGACCTGCGCCCCGGTGGCGGCCACTTGCCGGAAGCGTGGCTGGACAGCGAAGCCATTCGCCAAACCATGCGCAGCGTGGTGCGTGCGCCCTCGTTGCGCATCGCCGGGCTGGGCACACCGGCCGGGCTATTACAGTTGCGCCAGGCCTTGCAACAGAAACTCCACGGCGAAGGGTTGTCGGTATCGGTGGAGCAGATCATCACCACCCCCAACACCGTGCAAGGCCTGGACATGCTGATGCGCCTGCTGGCGCGCCCCGGCGACACCGTGCTGCTGGATACGCCATGCTACTTCAACTTCCACGCCAACCTGGCCCTGCATGGGGTCAAGGTCGTGACGATCCAGCGCCGCCCCGACGGTTTTGATTTTACTGCACTTGAACAACTGTTGGCCGAACACCGACCCAGCCTGTACCTCACCACCAGCGTGCTGCAGAACCCCACCGGCCACTCCTTCAGCCCTGGCCAAGCGTTTCGCTTGTTGCAACTGACCCAGCACTACCATTGCCATATCGTCGAGGATGATCTCTACGGCGACCTGCACCCCAACCCACCGCCGCGCCTGGCTGCCCTCGCCGGCTTGGACCAAGTCACCTACTTGTCGGGGTTCTCCAAGATCCTCAGCGCCAACGCCCGTGTCAGCTTCGTGGTCGCCGCGCCGCAATTGGCGGCCAACCTGACCAATATGAAGTTGATGAGCGGCGGCGTGACCTCGGAGCTGTTCGAGCAGATCGTGTACCGCATGCTCAGCGAAGGCAGCTACGCCAAGCACCGCAAGCGCATGGTGCAGCGCTTGATGGAGGCCGGTGGGCGGGTCGAGCAATGGCTCAAGCGTTGCGGCTGCGAATTACCCATGGGTTACGAAGGCGGGATGTTTATCTGGGCGCACCTGCCGCCTGGGATCAACGGCGAGCAGCTGGCCCAGGCGGCATTGAAACAAGGCATGGTGCTGGCGCCGGGCGCGCTGTTTGGTTATGACCCGGCGCACCGCGACTTGATGCGCTTCAATGTGGCCCACAGTGACGAGCCACGGGTGCAGCAGGTGTTTGAGGCGCTGCTGGGTAGCGCCCTCTAGCGCAGGCCGATACGTTCGTTGAGCGTTTTTTTGCTTCGTCGTGTATCTCATTATCGCCAGATACACTGCAATACAAAGGGCACAAGGCAGCAGCGGCGCCAATGGCTAGACTGCGCGCACTGAGTATTTAACGAGGGTGGCAGCATGGATCATGTCGATCACATCCTGATTGTCGATGACGACCGGGAGATCCGTGAACTGGTAGGCAACTACCTGAAGAAAAACGGCCTGCGCACCACCGTGGTCGCCGACGGGCGCCAGATGCGCAGCTTCCTCGACACCACCCCGGTGGACTTGATCGTGCTGGATATCATGATGCCGGGCGACGACGGCTTGCAGCTGTGCCGCGAGCTGCGAGTGGGCAAGCACAAGGCCACGCCAGTGCTGATGCTCACCGCGCGCAACGATGAAACCGACCGCATTATCGGCCTGGAAATGGGCGCTGACGATTACCTGGTCAAACCGTTCGCCGCCCGTGAACTGCTGGCACGTATCAACGCGGTACTGCGCCGCACACGGATGTTGCCGCCGAACCTGATCATCAGCGAGACCGGTCGTTTGCTCCGGTTTGGCCGTTGGCGCCTGGACACCACCGCACGCCACCTGCTCGACACGGACGACACCCTGGTGGCCCTGAGTGGCGCCGAATACCGCCTGTTGCGGGTGTTCCTCGACCACCCCCAACGCGTGCTCAACCGCGACCAGTTGCTCAACCTGACCCAGGGCCGCGACGCCGACCTGTACGACCGCTCCATCGACCTGCTGGTGAGCCGCCTGCGCCAGCGCCTGCTGGATGACGCCCGCGAACCGGCCTATATCAAGACGGTGCGCAGCGAGGGCTATGTGTTCTCGCTGCCGGTGAAAATCCTCGGGGCCGATCAATGAGCTTCAAGCTTGGCTGGCCCCGCACCCTGGCGTCGCAGTTGTCGCTGATCTTCTTGATCAGCCTGGTCTGCGCCCATGGCCTGTCTTTCAGTGCGCAGTTCTACGAGCGCTACATCAGCGCGCGCACCGCCATGTTGGGCAACCTGGAAAACGATGTGTCCACCTCGGTGGCGATCCTCGACCGTCTGCCCGCCAACGAGCGCGCCAGCTGGCTACCGCGTCTCGACCGGCAGAATTACCGCTACCTGCTCGACGACGGCGAAACCGGTGAGCCGATGAGCAGCAACGCTGTGCCCATGGCCGCCACCTCGATTGCTGATGCATTGGGTGAACGCTACGCGCTGACCTTGCGCGACATCCCCGGCCTGCAAAAACACTTCCAGGCGCACCTGACCCTGGCGGATGGCAGCCCGATCACCATCGACGTGCGCCCCGCGATGGTCCCCGTCGCCTACTGGTTGCCGGTGGTACTGGTGCTGCAACTGGCACTGCTGCTCGGCTGTACCTGGTTTGCCGTGCGCCTGGCCATCCGCCCGCTGACGCGCCTGGCCCGCGCGGTGGAAACCCTGGACCCCAACGCACATCCCACGCTGCTCGACGAGAATGGCCCGACCGAAGTCGCGCATGCCGCCGCCGCGTTCAATGAAATGCAAAAACGTATCGCCGAATACCTCAAGGAACGTATGCAGATCCTGGCGGCCATTTCCCATGACCTGCAAACCCCGATCACCCGCATGAAACTGCGCGCCGAATTCATGGACGACTCCGCCGACCGCGACAAACTCTGGGGCGACCTGAGCGAGATGGAACACCTGGTACGCGAAGGCGTGGCCTATGCGCGCAGCGTCCACGGTGCGACCGAAGCCAGCCACCGCATCAACCTCGACGCGTTCCTCGACAGCCTGGTGTTCGACTACCAAGACATGCACAAACACGTCAGCCTCAGCGGCAAAAGCGCGGTGGTCCTCGACACCCGCCCCCACGCTCTGCGGCGTGTGCTGGTGAACCTGGTGGACAACGCCCTGAAATTCGCCGGCTCCGCGCAACTGGAAGTGGGCTCGATGGCCAACGGGGAATTGTCGATCAAGGTCTTGGATAACGGCCCCGGCATTGCCGAGGACGAACTGGTGCAGGTGATGCAGCCGTTCTACCGCATCGAAAGCTCGCGCAACCGTGGCACCGGCGGCACCGGCCTGGGGCTGGCGATTGCCCAGCAACTGGTGGTGGCGATTGGTGGCTCGCTGACCTTGAGTAACCGCCCGGAAGGCGGATTGTGCGCGCAGATCAAGATCAGTGTGTGAGGTTGAGTCGGGCTCCCTAAGCCTTACTCAGTCCGAATGTATAAGCTGGCTTGCCGGCGATGCAGAAGCCCGGGTTCATCAGGCACACCGGGGCGATGCCTTCGCAGGCAAGCCAGCGTCCACAGGGAAACGCGTACGCCTCATCGATCAGGTCGGCTGGCAGGCCTGCGACATTCACTGCCCTCTTGCGCGTTGACCATCGTAACCACACACCATATAGTGTGCCCACAAACAGAACAGACCACTACATAGTGTGCAGTATCGGTATTTATCGACCACACTATGCGCAGTATTTCAATGCCTGAAGCCTGCAATTTACTTATTTTTTGGCGGCTCCAAGGGCCGTCAAACCCGATCTGAAAGGAATATTTCGATGCTGAGTTGGGATGAAGTCGATAACGAAGACACCGGTGCAGCGGTGATCAAGGGCGCCAACGCCGGCCACGCCACCGAAGCCAACATGGACCGCCTCGACGGTGCCGGCGCTGCCGCCGCCCTTGAAGCCCGCGCCGTCACCGCCAGTGACTCCGCCGCCATAGTCCGCGCCAAGGCCGCCCTCGACAAACTCGACGTCGCCGAAGGCCTCGCCGAACTCGAAGGCGCCTCCGCCCGCGTCGCCGTTGACGAAAAACGCATGATCAACTGCCGCGCCGACCTCAACCAACTCGTGCCGTTCAAGTACGACTGGGCCTGGCAGAAATACCTCGACGGCTGCGCCAACCACTGGATGCCGCAAGAGGTCAACATGACCGCCGACATCGCCGTGTGGAAAGACCCCGAAGGCCTGACCGACGACGAACGCCGCATCGTCATGCGCAACCTCGGCTTCTTCTCCACCGCCGACTCGCTGGTCGCGAACAACCTGGTCCTGGCCGTGTACCGCCTGATCACCAACCCGGAGTGCCGCCAGTACATCCTGCGCCAGGCCTTCGAAGAGGCGATCCACACCCACGCCTACCAGTACTGCATCGAATCGCTGGCCATGGATGAAGGCGAGATCTTCAACATGTACCACGAGATTCCATCGGTCGCGAAAAAGGCCGCCTGGGGTTTGAAGTACACCCGCTCGATCTCCGATCCGAAGTTCGAAACCGGCACCGTTGAGACTGACAAAGAATTGCTGCGCAACCTGGTCGCCTATTACTGCGTCCTCGAAGGCATCTTCTTCTATTGCGGCTTCACCCAGATCCTGTCCATGGGCCGTCGCAACAAAATGACCGGCGTGGCTGAGCAGTTCCAGTACATCCTGCGCGATGAGTCGATGCACCTGAACTTCGGTATCGATGTGATCAACCAGATCAAAATCGAAAACCCACATTTGTGGGATGCCGAGATGAAGGAAGAAGCGACCCAGATGATTCTGCAAGGGACGCAGTTGGAGATCGAATACGCTCGCGACACCATGCCGCGCGGGGTGTTGGGCATGAACGCGGCGATGATGGAGGACTACCTCAAGTTCATCGCGAACCGTCGTTTGTCGCAGATTGGGTTGAAGGAAGAGTATCCAGGGACGACGAACCCGTTCCCTTGGATGAGCGAGATCATGGACTTGAAGAAAGAGAAGAATTTCTTTGAGACGCGGGTTATTGAGTATCAGACTGGCGGCGCGTTGAGCTGGGATTGATTCTAGGACGCAGGGTGCAAGTAAGATCGAGGTCTGCGATCGAAGGATTCAAGTAGAAGAGACCAGAAACAAGAAACCCATAGCAACCGTTCATGCGGCTGCTATGGGTCTTGACCGTACAGGTGAACGAAGCCCACCTACACGGGCCGCGATTGGGGAGAACCACAATCACGAAAGCATTTGAGGAAATGCGGGGCGTGATTATGGCGGACCTTCAAGCGGTGTCAACGGCTGATCGTCGGAGACAAGATTCTGTAAGACATCTTGGATTCCAAAATTAACCCTACGAGCAGGCAAATTATTTGCCTGATCTCAGACATCAGTTTTGAAGAGGTTATTAGCCATGTCTAAAAAAAATCAACATGTAGTCCCCCACGGGAACGACTGGGCCGTAAAAGGTGCAGGAAACTCAAAAGCCACGAAGGTTGTTAGTACTCAAGCGGAAGCCATTAAGCTCGCTCGTGAAATCGCAATAAACCAGGAGAGCGAAATGTTCATCCATGGACAGAATGGCCAGATTCGCGAACGCAATACTTACGGAGATGATCCATTTCCACCAAACGGCTGAGTGCAATATCTCAAGGGTATATTTCCGGCGAGCGTAGAAACTAGGCTTTGCCCCATGGACCGCCCTAAAGCGGCCCATGGGAGACCTTAGTTGGAAACCTGCTCCAAAAAAATCAGTTGCAACGGCTCGCTGAGCAGATCATCCGTCGTGGCGGCAAAGCGCTGGAAGTACGGCGTCGCAAAATGCGCATCAAGGGCCGCTTGGTCCTTGAACGCCTCACGCATGTAGAACGTGCCGGGCTCATCGCGACGTTCGAACAACACGTAATCCAGATTGCCCGGCTCGGCCCGAGTAGGTTCGATCAGGGTCAACAAACCTGCCTTGAGAGCCTCCTGCTTGCCGGGTTTGGCCTTGAGTACAGCGAGGGACACCAAAGGTTTTTGCATGGTAGTGGCTCCGGTTGTAGAACGTAATGGGGGCTGGCTTGAACAGCCTGCGATCAATAGCGCACACAGCCACACGGTCAGTGTTTTCACAGGAAGCCCTCGAGCACGATCTTGCCCCGGGCCTTGCCGCTTTCGACCAGGGCATGGGCTCGGCGCATATTTTCGGCATTGATGGCGCCGAAATGCTCGCCCAGGGTGGTTTGCAGGATGCCCTGGTCGATCAACTGAGCGATGCGATTGAGCAGGTGGTGCTGATTGATCATGTCCGGGGTTTCGAACAGCGAGCGCGTGAACATCAGCTCCCAGTGCAGGGATAAGGACTTGAGCTTGAGTGGCATCACATCCAGGCTGCGCGGATCATCGATCACCCCCAGGCGACCCTGTGGGCGCAGCACTTCGACCAACTGCGCCAGGTGCTCCTCGGTATGCGTCAGGCTGGCCACATGACTGACCTCTGCAATGCCGAGCGCCTGCAGTTGGGCAAGCATCGGCTGACGATGGTCGATCACATGGTCGGCGCCCATGCGTTTGACCCAGGCGGCGGTTTCCGGGCGCGAGGCGGTGCCGATGACGGTCATGCCGGTCAGTTTACGGGCCAATTGCACCAGCATCGAACCCACTCCGCCGGCGGCGCCGACAATCAGCAGTACATCGCCGTCGCCGCCATCCTCGGTAACGCCAAGCCGATCAAAAAGCAATTCCCAGGCGGTGATCGAAGTCAACGGCAACGCCGCCGCGTCGGCCGCACTCAGCGACTGCGGGCGATGCCCGACAATACGCTCGTCTACCACTTGCAGTTCGCTGTAACTGCCTGCCCGGGTCAGGGAACCGGCGTAGTAAACCTTGTCGCCCGCCTTGAACAACGTGACGTCAACGCCGACTTCACGCACCGTTCCGGCCGCGTCCCAACCCAGAATCTTCGGTTCTTTGGCGAAGGTACCGGCGCGCACTTTGGTGTCCACGGGGTTGACCGCAACGGCCTCGACTTCCACCAGCAAATCCTTGGGGCCAGGTGTGGGTGCGGCGATGTTCACATCTTGCAGGGAGCGCGGATCGTCGATGGGCCGACCGTGCTCGGTAAAGGTGATGGCTTTCATGGCAACTCATTGATGATGGGGTTGCGTGCATCTTTACCGTTCCCACTTCAAAGAAAAATAGACACAATGCAGCAACACTTTCACTGCTGGAGTGAAAATGATCCGCATCGATGATCTGGCGCTGTTTATGCGCAGCGCCGCCCTGGGCAGTTTCACCGCGGCGGCGGTCGAAGCCGACTTGCTGCCGGGGCAAGTAGCGGCGGCCATCAAGCGGCTGGAGCGCGAGCTGGAGGTGCGCCTGTTTACACGCACCACGCGCAGCCTGCGCCTGAGCGCGGAAGGCGAGCAGTATTTGCCCACCGCACGCTCCGTACTCGAGCAACTGGAGCAAGGGCGGCAACACCTGCGCGGTGACCATGCGCCCCTGCGCGGTACGCTGCAGATCGCGGCACCGTCGGACCTGGGGCGTAACGTCCTGTTGCCGTGGCTCACGGAATTTCGGCGCATGCACCCAGCGCTGAACCTGCGGTTTTTTCTCTCCGACCAAGTGAGCAACCTGTTCCGTGACCCAGTGGACGTGGCGATTCGTTACGGACTCAACGAGGACGCCAACTACATCGCCCTGCCCTTGGCACCCCAGAACCGCCGCGTGCTGGTGGCCTCTGCGGACTACGTGGCGCGACAGGGAGCGCCCGTTGAACCGGACGACCTGGCCCACCACGCATGCCTGCTTTATCTGCAAAATGGTCGGATCCATGATCGCTGGCAATTGGGCACACAGACCGTGAAAGTCTCGGGGCCACTGTTCAGCGATGACGCCGACGTGGTCCGGCGCTGGGCGCTGGACGGAGAAGGTATCGCCTACAAGTGCAGGCTGGATGTAAGTACGGATGTGAAAGCCGGCCGCCTCGTCGTACTGATGCCCGACCACCCTGGGGATGTGTACCCCTTGAGTTTCGCCTGCCCTCACCGTGGACAAATGTCACGCGCTGTCACTCAGTTGCATCAGTGGCTGAGCAACCGGTTCAACGCCTTGAACCCTCCTGTTCCGGAATAAACAACAGTCTTTATTTATGCCCAATCAAACCATCAAGACACCCTGCGTCGGCCTATGCTCCACCGTTTACGGGGACCTGGTGTGCCGGGGCTGCAAGCGTTATCACCACGAAGTGATCCAGTGGAACGGCTACAACGCCGACGAGAAACAGGCCGTGTGGCTGCGCCTGGAGCAATTGCTGGTGCAGGTGATGGCCAGCAAACTGGAAGTGTTTGATGCGCACCTGCTGCGCCAGCAGCTTGAAAATCGCAAGATCCGCTTTATGCCGCACCAGTCGCCGTATTGCTGGGCGTACCAGCTGATAGCCCGGGGTGCGCGGGTGATTTCCAAGTTGGATGCGTATGGGCTGGCGCTGTTGCCAGAGTTTCGTGAGCGCCATTTGGCGGACCTGCGCGACGCGATTGATCGGGAGTTTTTCCTGCTGTCCGAAGCGCATTACGAACGGTATATCGCGCCGGGGTTTATTCGGGACGTGTTTGGTTCACCCTTGATCGCTGCCTTCTAACGACGCAATTGTGTTTAAAATGCCGCCCGCTCAACGACCGACGTTTAACGATGAACCCAGACGCACTCACCACCCTGCACACTCACTTGCTCACCGCCCTGGCCAGCCCACCGGCTGAAACCCGGCGCCTGTTCCACGGCCGTGGTCGCTGCTGGCCGGGCCTAGAGCAATTGACGGTGGACTGGCTAGAAGGCGTGCTGCTGGTGTCGTTGTTCAAGGAGCCTGAGGCAGAACACCTGCACGCCCTGAAACAGCTGCTGCAGACGCAGTTCGGTGCCTACACCGTCGCCCTGCAACACCGGTACCTGCCGCAAAGCACCACCGAATGGCTGGCAGGCAACCCTGTCGATGAGCTGACCATCACCGAAGGCGGGCTGCGTTACCTGATCGACCTGGGTAAAAAACAGAACAGCGGGCTGTTCCTCGACATGCGCTACGGGCGTAACTGGGTGCGCGAACAGGCCAAGGGCCAGCGCGTGCTCAACCTGTTTGCCTATACCTGTGGGTTTTCCGTGGCCGCCATCGAAGGTGGCGCCGAGCATGTGGTGAACCTCGACATGGCACGTGGCGCCCTGAGCCGTGGCCGCGACAACCATCGCCTGAACGGTCATGAACTGAGCAAGGTCAGCTTTTTGGGCCATGACCTGTTCAAGTCCTGGGCCAAGGTCACTAACAGCGGCCCGTATGACCTGGTGATCATCGACCCGCCGTCGTTCCAGAAAGGTAGTTTCCTGCTGACCAAGGACTACCAGCGCGTATTGCGGCGCCTGCCGGACTTGCTGACCCCACAGGGCACCGTGTTGGCGTGCATGAACGACCCGGCCTTCGGCGAGGACTTCCTGATCGACGGTGTGACACAAGAGGCACCCGGGTTACGATTCGTGGAACGGCTGCAAAACCCGCCGGAATTTCCTGATATTGACGCGCAAAGCGGCTTAAAGGCCTTGGTGTTTCGCCAGGGCTGATGCCGAAACGTCTTACGCTTGCTACGCTAAGTGATACACCGGGTTGGTGAACCTTCTGACCTCCTTCCCGGTCGATACCTGCATTCCCCGGCCAGACTCGACAGCGTCACGTTGTCGGCTGCCCCGTTTCACCTTTTGGAGAACCGCCCGTGATATCGACCCTGCATGTAGCCAGACTCAAAGCCTGGGGCGCCCACGGCTTTACCGCCACCGGTGTGGTATTGGCCTTCCTGGCCACCCTGGCGCTGCTGGAAAACTCACCCAAGGCTTGCCTGCTGTGGCTCGGCCTGGCGCTGGTGGTGGACGGCGTCGACGGTTCATTGGCGCGACGGGTCAACGTGAGCACCGTCTTGCCGAGTTT
Source organism: Pseudomonas sp. H1_A03 (assembly GCF_054685145.1). Lineage (NCBI taxonomy): Bacteria > Pseudomonadati > Pseudomonadota > Gammaproteobacteria > Pseudomonadales > Pseudomonadaceae > Pseudomonas > Pseudomonas sp. H1_A03. The sequence goes on along the minus strand of NZ_CP162829.1, from coordinate 4,175,586 downwards.
CGACGGCTCGGTGCTGGACCTGGTGATTGATTACCTGACGTATGTGTTTATTCCGGCGCTGTTTATCTACCGTTATATCGACCTGCCGGAGTTTACCCACCTGTTTACGGTGTCGGTGATCCTGGTCTCGTCGCTGTTCTGCTTCTGCAACGTGAACATGAAGAGCAAGGACAACTACTTCGTCGGCTTCCCCGCCGCGTGGAACGTGGTTGCACTGTGTGTCTATATCATCCAGCCGGAAGCCTGGGTCACCTTGCTCACAGTGATTGGCCTGGCGCTGCTGACCGTAACGCCAATGAAGTTCTTGCACCCGTTCCGGGTTAAACGATTCATGCCGATCAATATCGCGGTGACCACGATTTGGTTGCTGTGCAGCTTTTTGATGGTGGTGGATTATCCGAACACCAACCCGTGGACGTTTGGGTTGTGGTCGGTGATGTCGGCGTATTTCCTGGGGATTTGTGTCTGGCGCACCGCCCTGGAGTGGATCGAGGCACGCCGCTAGTCAAGCGGGCACGGTTTAAAATGTGGGAGCTGGCTTGCCTGCGATAGCGGTGAGTCAGCCCCAGATACGTCAACTGACACACTGCCATCGCAGGCAAGCCAGCTCCCACATTTGGATCTGCGTACATCCGGCGGGTAAGATGGCACACTTCGGCGCAGCACCTTTCTGCGCCCCGCCATTCTAAGTCCTGCCCATGCCCTTCGAACTCAGCGTAGACCTCACCACCCTCGCCATCCTGGCCGTCGTTGCGTTTATCGCCGGTTTCATCGACGCCATCGCCGGCGGCGGCGGCTTACTCACCACGCCGGCCCTGCTCACCGCAGGCATGCCGCCCCATCTGGTACTGGGCACCAACAAGCTCAGCTCCACGTTCGGCTCGGCCACCGCCAGTTTTACCTTCTACCGCCGCAAGCTGTTCCACCCGCGCCAGTGGGTGCACGCCATCGTCGGTACGCTGGTGGGTGCACTCGCTGGCGCAGTAGTCGCCCACTACCTGCCTGCTGAAACCCTGAACAAAATGCTGCCGGTGATCGTATTTGCCTGTGGTGTGTACCTGCTGTTCGGTGGTACGCCCAAGGCGCCGCTGGACGCCGACGCGCCGATCAAGAAGAAATGGCAAGCCACCCAGGGCTTTGGCCTGGGCTTCTACGATGGCGTAGCGGGCCCCGGCACCGGGGCGTTCTGGACGGTGAGCACGATGCTGCTCCACCCCATCGACCTGGTCAAAGCCAGCGGCGTGGCGCGCAGCATGAATTTCGTCAGCAACGCGGCGGCGCTGTCGGTGTTTATCTTCAACGGCTCGGTGGATTGGATCGTCGGCCTGGCGATGGGCATTTCGGTAATGGGTGGCGCGTTCTTTGGCGCACGCAGCGCGATCAGCGGCGGCGCCAAATTCATTCGCCCAGTGTTTATCACCGTGGTCCTCGGCCTGACCGTGCGCCTAGCCTGGCAGCACTGGTTCAGCGTGGCCTAGACGACGGGCCAGGTAGAGGTCGATCAGGTAACGCGCAATCGAACGTGACGCCGGCAACGGCGGCAGGTCGTGGATATTGAACCACTGCGCGTCCTCAATCTCGTCAGCCTGGGGCACGATGTCGCCACCCGCGTATTCAGCGTGGAAACCCAGCATCATCGAATGCGGGAACGGCCAGCACTGGCTGCCCATGTACTGGATGTTCTTGACCTCCACCTGCACCTCTTCGCGGACCTCGCGGATCAGGCAGTCTTCGGCCGATTCGCCCGGTTCGGCAAACCCCGCCAACGTGCTGTACACGCCGGTGACAAAACGCGGCGAACGTGCCAGCAGGATCTCGTCGCCACGGGTCACCAGCACGATCATGCTCGGGGAGATTCGCGGGTAGCTGCGCAGGTCACAGGCCTGGCAAAACATCGCGCGTTCGCGTGGCACCTGGACCATGGCTTGGCCGCAACTGCCGCAAAACCGATGCTCCCGTGCCCACGTGCCGATCTGTGCGGCGTAGCCCAGTACTTTGTACAGGGTGTGATCCCCTTGCAGCATGAAACCGCGCAGGCCCTTCCAGCTGCAGCCCGGCACTTCAGCCGCCGCGTTGAGCTCCAGCAGGTACACCGGCTCGCCGTCGAGGTGGCCGATGCCATATTCGGCAAACACCGAAAGGTCCTGGCGCTTGAGCCATTCACGGGGGAACAACGGGCCATTGGTGTCGTGCAAAAAGCCCTCGCGGCTACGGGCAACGGCCCAGCCACCCGGGGTGTCGTTGTCCAGCAGCGTTGTGGTAATCCAGCCTGGGGTCATGTCAGTCAATCCACGAATTCGGGTTTCTGCTTACTCATGTGGGCCGCGATGGCCACACGCAGGTCGTTGGATTGCAACATAGCCGAGTTCCAGGTGGCAACGTATTCCAAGCCATCATGGACGGTGTGGTCACGCATGTAGCTGATCATAGCCTTGGTGCCAGTGACCGCAATCGGTGACTTGGCGGCGATTTCATGGGCGATTTCCATGACGCCGGCCAGCAGGCTGTCCTGATCGGGGTACACACGGTTGACCAAGCCGATGCTGCGCGCTTCCTCGGCGCCAAACTGGCGGCCGGTGTAGGCCAGCTCACGCAGCATGCCGTCGCCAATAATGCGCGGCAGGCGTTGCAGGGTGCCAACGTCAGCGGCCATGCCGATATCGATTTCCTTGATCGAGAATTGCGCACCCTCGGCGGCGTAGCGCATATCACAAGCGCTGATCAGGTCGATGGCGCCGCCGATGCAGTAACCCTGGATTGCCGCCAGTACTGGCTTGCGGCAGTTGTCGACCGCGTTGAACGAAGCCTGCAGTTCGAGAATCTTGCGTCGCAGCAGGCGCGCGTTGCGGCCCACGTCCTTGCCGAAGTCGTTGGCGACCGAGGCCAGCATCATCAGGTCTATCCCTGAGGAGAAGTGCTTGCCGGCGCCACTGAGCACCACGGCGCGCACGGCGTCGGTGTCTTCGACCCATTGGAAGATGTCGATGATTTCGGTCCAGAACGCCGCGTTCATCGCGTTGATCTTTTCCGGGCGGTTGATCTGCACATGGGCAACGTTGCCGGTGAGTTCGACGACGAAAGCTTGGTATTCGGACATGGCAGTAATCCCTGGCTGGCGAGTAATTAGGCCCGAACTATAACAAGGGTGCACAAGGACGCATCGGCCAAAAGCGGGACTGTACACCGTGAAGGAAAAGACGCTGGATAAAACCCTGCGTACACGCCATCCTTCGCGCTTTAAGCCGCCCCACGCGCGGCGCTCGACGTTTAAAGGATATGCCCATGCACGCCCACCCCCTCGCCCCCGCCGAATTCGAATCGATCGAAGATGCCCTGCTCAAATACGGCGACGACCATTCCGTATTGAACCTGGCCGAACTCGACGGCTACTTCACCGCGCTGGTTTCCAGCCCGGTCCAGGTGGATGTGGCTGAGTGGTTCCCGGCCATCTGGGGTGGCCAGAACCCGGAATGGGACAACATGGACGAAGCGCAAAGCTTCCTTGAACTGTGCGTTCGCCATATCAACACCCTGGCCGAACAACTGGCGATTGATGCCAAGGGTTTCAAGGCCCGCTTCGATGAAACCGAACACCAGGGCCAAACCGTAACCCTCGCCGAAGAATGGTGCTTTGGCTACATCCGCGGCGCCGCCATCGGCAACTGGCCGGAACTGCCAGCCGTGCAAGCCGCAGCACTGGAGAAAATTTCCTGGTGCGCCGAGCAGGACAATTTCGAACTGCCGGCAGACCTGGATGTGCAGGCGCACCAGCAGCGTGTCAGCCAAATCGAACCGGCAGCGCGGGCGCTGCATGATTACTGGCTGACAAAACGATAATTTGGCTTTTGATCTTGATCTCAGGCGCCCCGTCAAACACGCTGGCCGAACGCAGGCTCGACAAGCACAGCATCTATACCCGATTATTCGAATCCGCCTGTCGGCCACTCCGTGCCACCTTGCCTTGAATCAGGAGCCCTGTACCTTGAGTTCGCAGAAAACCGTGACCGTTACACCGCCCAACTTCCCCCTCAATGGCAAGGTCGCGCCCCCCGGCTCCAAATCCATTACCAACCGCGCCCTCCTGCTGGCCGCCCTGGCCAAGGGCACCAGCCGCCTCAGCGGCGCGCTCAAAAGCGATGACACCCGCCATATGTCAGTGGCCCTGCGCCAAATGGGCGTAACCATCGACGAGCCGGACGACACCACCTTCGTCGTCACCGGCCAGGGCAAACTGCAACTGCCGGGTCAACCGCTGTTCCTCGGCAACGCAGGCACCGCGATGCGCTTTCTCACCGCTGCCGTTGCCACGGTTGACGGCACCGTTGTGCTGGACGGCGATGACTACATGCAAAAACGCCCGATCGGCCCGCTGCTGGCGACCCTCGGCCAAAACGGTATCCAGGTTGACAGCCCCACCGGTTGCCCACCCGTCACCGTACACGGCGTAGGCAAAATCAAAGCCAAGCGCTTCGAGATCGACGGCGGCCTGTCCAGCCAATACGTATCGGCCCTGCTGATGCTCGCCGCCTGCGGTGAAGCGCCGATTGAAGTGGCGCTGACCGGCAAGGACATCGGTGCGCGTGGCTATGTGGACCTGACCCTGGACTGCATGCGTGCCTTCGGTGCCCAGGTTGAAGAAGTCAACGACACCACCTGGCGCGTCGCCCCTACCGGCTACAGCGCCCATGATTATCTGATCGAACCCGACGCCTCCGCCGCCACTTACCTGTGGGCCGCTGAAGTGTTGACCGGTGGCCGCATCGACATCGGCGTAGCCGCGCAAGACTTTACCCAGCCGGACGCCAAGGCGCAGGCCGTGATCGCGCAATTCCCAGACATGCAGGCGACCGTGGTCGGCTCGCAGATGCAGGACGCCATCCCGACCCTGGCGGTGCTCGCTGCGTTCAACAACACCCCGGTGCGTTTCACTGAGCTCGCCAACCTGCGGGTCAAGGAATGTGACCGCGTACAAGCGCTGCATGACGGCCTGAACGAGATCCGCCCGGGCCTGGCGACCATCGAGGGCGACGACCTGCTGGTCGCCAGTGATCCTGCGCTGGCCGGCACGTCGTGCAACGCGCTGATCGACACCCACGCCGACCACCGCATCGCCATGTGCTTTGCCCTGGCCGGGCTGAAAGTGTCGGGCATCCGTATTCAGGACCCGGACTGCGTAGCCAAGACCTATCCTGAGTACTGGAAGGCTTTGGGCAGTCTTGGGGTCGTGCTGACCTACTGAGCGATCAGCGTCGGAATGGGGAGGCAGTGCACATGACGATTCGCCAACCCTGCCCACCTGGCGCTTGCGTCTGCGACCGCGACGACCTGCTGCAAGCGCCAGGTGCCGACTTGCGCATCCTCAACCTGACGCGTCAGGAAGAGAAGAAACTGCTCGACCGCCTTGAAGACCTCAAGAGCTTGCAAGACCTGGAACGCCTGCAACAGCTGATGTACCAGCAATTGGGCATTCGCGTGCATATCGCACCGGGCCACACCGAGGTCAAGAGCATGCGTGGGATCCAGATCGTGATCGACGAACTGCCGGGCATGTGCCGCAAAACCCGCCAATCGATCCCGGCCGCGATCCGCCGAGGCCTGGAGAAACGACCAGAGATCGCCTACCGCCTGCTGGATGCCCACGACCTGTTTCGCGAAGGTTGAATCAACCGGCGACCGTCTCGCTCTCGAACAGACCCTGGCCCACGGTCTTGGCCTTTTGCAGATGCACTTGCGCCCCGCCGCTTTCCGATTCCAGCATCAGCTGCGACGTCACCACCTGCGCGCCACAATAGTCGAAGATCCCGTAGTCGATCTGCGTGCGCATTGCCTTGGCATAGCCGTGTCGGTCAAACGCATCGTCATCGGCGGCGCCCAAGGCCAGCAGGTGCACCTGTAAGTGCCGCAGTTTCTTCACCACCGGCGTATCGGGGCTGTAGTCGATCGCCCACCCATTGATGAAGACGCGGTCGATCCAGCCCTTGAGCAGGCCCGGCAACGACCACCAGTAAATCGGAAACGCCAGCACCAAGGCATCGGCGCGGTCGATGCGCGCCTGTTCGGCCAGTACGTCGGCCGGTGGCGTGGCGCGGCTGCGATGGACCAGATGGTCGGCAGCGGTGTAGCGCGGGTCAAAACCTTCTGCGGCAATGTCGGCGATTTCGTAGGTGTGACCCGCGGCTGTCAGGCCAACGGCGACTTGGGCAGCCACGCCATGGGTGAGGGATTGCGGGTCGTGATGAGCAACAACGATGAGTGCGTGCATGACATTGACTCCCTTTGGGGTTACGCTGGGCTTAAGTTACGATTAGTAAGTTACTTTTGGTACATAAGCATGTCAAGCAGTGAATCCCCTACCCCACGTCGTCGCCTGTCCCGCGAAGACCGCCTGCGCCAATTGCTGGATGTGGCCTGGCAACTGGTGCGCGATGAAGGCACCGAAGCCCTGACCCTTGGCCGCCTGGCAGAACTGGCAGGGGTGACCAAGCCGGTGGTCTACGACCATTTCGTTACCCGTGCCGGGTTGCTGGTTGCGTTGTATGAGGATTTTGATGCGCGCCAGGATCGGGTATTTGCCAACGCCATAGCGGCCAGCAGCGCCACCCTTGACGATCGGGCCTGGGTGATCGCCGAGTCCTATGTGGATTGTGTGTTATTGCAAGGCCGGGAAATTCCTGGGGTGATTGCGGCACTCAGCAGCTCGCCGGAGCTGGAATCCCTGAAGCGCCAGTACGAGGCGATCTTCCTCGACAAGTGCCGCGCTGCGCTGTCGCCCTTTGGGCGCTTATCCCAGGCCGGTTTGCGGGCGATGCTGGGGGCTGCAGAGGCGCTGTCCCAGGCGGCAGCCAGTGGCGAGATCAGTCGTGAAGAGGCGCAGCAGGAGTTGTTGGCGACCATACTGGCGATGGTTAATCGCGGCCGCGTTTAGGTCATTGCTACTTGGGATGTTGTGGCGAGGGAGCTTGCTCCCGTGGCGGCCTGATAGTCGCTCGAGCCCTATCAGGTGTAAATGAGGTTCAAATGTGGGAGCTGGCTTGCCTGCGATCGCGGTGATTCTGCCACTGAAAGGGTGACTGACAAGGCCACATCGCACTGTAGTGAGCGGGCTTGCCCCGCGCTGGGCTGCGAAGCGGCCCCAATAAGGCCGCCGCGTTTTTTCAGGTAGAACGCGATATCAGGATTTAGGGCCGCTTCGCAGCCCAGCGCGGGGCAAGCCCGCTCACTACAAGTGCACTTGGGCCACGACAACAAGCGAGTCAGTGCCCAGCCACAAACAACTGAACCTTGCGCGCCAACTGATCAAGGTGCCGATCGCGCTGCTTTTCCGCATCCACCATCGCTCGCTTGCCGTGCTTTTGCAGCAGGTACGTATGAATCTGCCGCACTTCGAGCGAGTTGTAGATCGCTGCCACGTCCAGCACGCCCATCAGGCCATCGGTGCCATAGTCCCGCGTGTTCATCAGCACCTGGGTGCCGCGCGCGCCGCGCACTTGAAAGCCCATGCCTTCAAACGCCGGCACCTTTTCCACTGAGCACGCCAGCTCCGCATGGGGATAACGACTCAGCACGTCGCGCATCATCGTGCGTGCCACACCCTGGCGCCGGTAACCGACTTGCACCGCCATGAACGCGACGCCGCAGGCCTCGGGGTCGTCCTTCACTGGCAGAGACAGCACAAAGCCAATGACCTTTTCCGGGTCTTGCGCATCGGTCGCCACGACCAACTCGACGGCAATGCCCTTTGAACCGTTCAGCGCTTCCAGGTACAGGTGCACTTCAAAGCCGGTGGCGTATTGGTAGATGTTGTACAGCAGGTTGCTCGGCGGCAGTCCCACGCTGCTGATGTCGGTGAGGTTGTCCACCACCATCTGCAGGATCTGGCCATTTACAGGCTCGGGGCACGGTGTGGTGTAGCGGGTAAGGCTGAACATGCAAATTCCTGGGTTTAGCATCAAGGCAGCGGCGATTGTACCCGTTGCAGCCTGCACACCTCACGCAAACATCCGCGCAACCAGCGATGGGCAAGGTCGGCATCCAGCCTGGGGTGCCAGAGCATCGCCACGGTAAACGTGGGCAACGCCAGCGGCAGCACAAAGGTGTGCAGCCCTTCACGTTGATGGACGGTGTAGCGCTCGGGCACGCTGGCGATCAGGTCGGTGTCGCGAGCCAGGGCAATGGCGGTGGCGAAACCGGCGACGAGGGTACTGATCTGCCGCGTGAGGCCCATGGCTTCAAGTACGTCATCGATCTGCCCCCGCGCCTGGCCACGGCGCGATACGTAGACATGCTGGCCACTGACATAGCGTTCGACAGTCACCTCGCCCTGGCTGAGCGGATGGCCGCTGTGTACCACACCAACCAGACGGTCACGAAACAATGCCTGGGTCAGCACTTCCGGGCTGGCGGCGGGGTCGACCACGCCGGTTTCCAGGTCGACACTGCCTTCACGCAGCAACGCGCTGGCTTTATCGGTCTTGTTGATGAACCGCAGGCGCACGCCGGGTGCATCCTGAGCGATGCGGGCGAGCAACGCCGGGCCGAAGTTTTCGACGAACTCTTCGCTGGTACGCAAGGTAAACGTGCGTTCGACCTGAGCCATGTCCACCGATTGCACAGGGCGCAGCACCGCAGTGGCCTCCTGCACCAGGCGGCTGACCTGTTCGCGCAGCTCCACTGCCCTTGGCGTCGGCACCAAGCCGCGCCCGGCGCGCACCAACAACGGGTCGCCGGTGGTTTCACGCAAGCGTGCCAACGCACGGCTCATGGCCGAAGGGCTCAGGCACAAGCGCCTGGCCGCGGCGGCGACGCTGCCTTCGGCAAGCAATACATCCAGAGTGACCAGCAGATTGAGATCGGGCATCGGCGTTCCTTATCAGGCGTTACGCGCAGGTATTAACTGCAACCCATGCGCCTTCCGCCATGTTAGGCCACGCCGTAGATTTGCGACAGTTGCCTTCATTCAAGGATTCCCCATGCATAACGCCCCACGCGGCAGCCTCGTCAGCCTGTCGCTTTCCATGTTGCTGGCCTCCCTCGGCACCAGCATTGCCAACGTCGGCCTGCCCAGCCTGGCGCGGGCGTTCGATGCGTCTTTCCACGCCGTGCAGTGGGTGGTGCTGGCCTACCTGCTGGCGATCACGGCGGTGATTGTGAGTGCCGGACGCCTGGGCGACCGACTGGGCCGTCGACGGTTGCTGCTTGCGGGGCTGCTGCTGTTCGCCGTGGCGTGTGGGCTGTGCGGCATGGCACCTGCGCTTGAATGGCTGATTGTCGCGCGCGTCCTGCAAGGGTTGGGCGCGGCAGTCATGATGGCGATGGCGTTGGGGATGGTGGGTGACACGGTGACTAAGCAACGTACGGGGCGAGTGATGGGCTTGCTGGGCACGATGTCGGCCGTCGGTACCGCCATGGGACCCAGCGTCGGTGGTGTGTTACTGAGTGTCTGGGGCTGGCGCTCGATTTTCCTGGTCGGCGTACCGCTGGGGTTGGTGGCAGTCGCCCTCGCCTATCGTTATTTACCGGTCGATCGGCAGCATGAGCCATCGTCCACCGGCTCAAACTTCTGGTCGTCATTGCAGGACGCCTCGTTGCGCGCCGGCCTGGCCATGAGTGCCTTGGTGGCCGCCGTGATCATGGCCACCTTTGTGGTGGGGCCGTTTTATTTGTCCCGTGGCCTGGGGCTTGCGCCTGAGTGGATGGGCCTGGCCATGGCGGTCGGGCCGTGTATCGCGGCCGTGACCGGCGTACCCGCCGGCCGCCTGACCGACCGCCTCGGAAGCCGACGCATGACACTCGCCGGGCTGGGCGTGCTGGCCTGTGGCGCACTGCTGCTGTCATTCACCTCGGGGCTGTTCATGTACCTGGGTGCGCTGGTCATTCTGACCACCGGCTACAGCCTGTTCCAAGCCGCGAACAACACCGCTGTAATGAAGGATGTGCAGCCAGCGAACCGAGGCACTGTCTCCGGCCTGCTGAACCTGTCGCGCAATCTCGGCTTGATTGTCGGCGCGTCGGTCCTCGGCGCGGTGTTCGCCTGGGCCACGCCGGAGGTGACTCACGCCACCGCGCAATCAGTGGCCAACGGCCTGCACGTCACCTTCGGCGTGGCGCTGGGTGTGATCCTGCTCGCAGGTGCGATACGACACAGACATTGACAAGATAAAATCGTAACGACTATTGTCTGACAACCTGATCAACAAGGTTGTCCCATGCTTGAGCTCCAGCGCCCCGATTCGCTTGTCGTACGGGTTGTCAGCGCGATTCGCGCAGAAATCGAATCCGGCCAATTGCCGCCTGAGTCGCGCCTGCCCACCGAACAGCAACTGGCCGAACAACTCAACGTCAGTCGCTCCGTGGTGCGTGAAGCCATTGCTCAACTCAAAGCCGACGGCGTGATCACCGCCCGCCGTGGCCTGGGTTCATTTATCTCGCAGACGCCCGCCGGCACGGTGTTCCGTTTTCCTCAGCAGAACGGACGTCGCGCTGACTTGGCGCAAATGTTCGAAGTGCGTCTGTGGATCGAAACCACGGCCGCCTCGATTGCCGCCCAACGCCGCGACGACGCCGACCTGCAACGCATGAAGAGCGCCTTGCAGGACATGCAAGACAACCGCGACAACTTTGAAGCAGCGGCGCTGGCCGATGTGGAATTCCACCGCGCCATCGCCGACGCCAGCAAGAATGACTACTTCGTGGCCTTCCATGACTTCCTAAGAAGCCAATTGGCCAGTGCGCGCAAAACCGCTTGGGAAAACTCGGCATCGCGCTTTGCCAACGGTTCTGCCGACGCCACTGAGGAACACCAATTGTTGTACCAGGCTATTGCAGACGGCGACGCCCAACGCGCCGCGGCCAGCGCCGAAGCCCACTTGCGTGCGGCGGCGCGGCGCCTGCAACTGGAATTGCCTGCCACCCATTGACCGATTAACCCTTTTTACAGCGTGTCCCTGACACGCCATTTTTTTAACAAAACCATTAGTCTGACAACCTGATAAGCAGACCGAAATGTGCACGCTTGGGGACTTCACACAATGATTCATGACTTTTGCATTATCGGCGGCGGCATCATTGGCCTGGCCACCGCAATGGAGCTGCTCAAACGCCAGCCCGGTGCCTCGTTGGTGATCGTGGAAAAAGAATCGGTGCTGGCCAAGCACCAGACCGGCCACAACAGCGGTGTGATCCACGCCGGCATCTACTACGCGCCCGGCAGCCTCAAGGCCGACTTGTGCAAGCGCGGGGCCGAAGCCACCAAACAGTTCTGCACCGAACACGGCATCAAGTTCGAGGTGTGCGGCAAGCTTTTGGTCGCCTCAAGCCCACTGGAAATGCAGCGCATGGAAGCCCTGTACGCGCGCGCCCAGCTCAATGGCATGAAGGTCGAGCGCCTGGACGCCGAGCAGTTGCGTCAGCGTGAACCGAACATCGTCGGCCTGGGCGGGCTGTTTCTGGATGCCACCGGCATCGTCGATTACCGCCAGGTGTGCGAGACCATGGCCCAAGTGATCCGTCGCAGCGGCGGCGAGATCTGCCTGGAACGCACCGTCACCGCCATCCACGAAGACACCGACAAAGTCACCGTCAGCACCCGTGGTGAAACCTGGCAGGCGCGCCACTTGGTGGTGTGTGCCGGGCTCCAGTCCGACCGCCTGGCGACCCTGGCCGGGGTAAAGATCGACCACCAGATCATCCCGTTTCGCGGCGAATACTTTCGTCTGCCGGCGTCGAAAAACAACATCGTCAATCACCTGATCTACCCGATTCCCGACCCGGAGCTGCCGTTCCTCGGCGTGCACCTGACCCGCATGATCGACGGCAGTGTGACCGTCGGCCCCAACGCCGTGCTGGGCCTGGGCCGCGAGAACTACCGCAAGTTCTCGGTGAACTGGCGCGACGTGGCGCAATACGCCCGCTTTCCCGGTTTCTGGAAAACCCTCTGGCAGAACCTCGGCTCCGGCACCACCGAGATGAAGAACTCGCTGTTCAAGTCCGGCTACCTCGCGCAATGCCGCAAGTACTGCCCGTCGCTGACCCTTGACGATTTGCTGCCCTACGAGGCCGGTATCCGCGCCCAGGCAGTGATGCGCGACGGCAGCCTGGTGCACGATTTCCTGTTCGCCCAGACCCCGCGAATGCTCCACGTCTGCAACGCGCCCTCACCCGCCGCCACCTCAGCCATGCCCATCGGCGCGATGATCGCCGACCGCCTGTTCAAGCCCGAGTAACACCCGCCAATACGCGTCCATTTGACAATAACTATAAAGACCCAGAAGGAAGTACAGCATGACGGCATCAACCTCCATCCCCACCACGGAAACGCCCGAACAGACCCGCAAGCGCCTGCGCAAAGTTGCCGCCGCCACCATCTTTGGCTCGATGCTGGAGTGGTACGACTTTTACTTGTACGCGACCATGGCGGCCATTGTGTTCTCGAAGATCTTCTTCGATAACAGCGACCCGAAGACCGCCACGTTGATGGCCTTTTCCACCTTTGCCATCGGCTTTATCGCGCGTCCCTTCGGCGGCATTCTGTTTGGCTACCTGGGTGACAAGTTCGGCCGCAAGCAAGTGCTGGTGCTGACTTTCTGCCTGATGGGCGTGTGCACCACGCTGATCGGCCTGATCCCCAGCTACGCCTCTATCGGCATCTGGGCGCCGATCGTGCTGGTGTTTATCCGCATCATCCAGGGCCTGGGCGCCGGTGCCGAGCTGTCCGGGGCGGCGGTGACCTCCTATGAACACGCCTCCCAGGGCAAGCGCGGCAGCCAGGGTGCATGGCCGGCGCTGGGCCTGAACCTGGGCCTGTTGCTGTCATCGCTCACCGTGTACCTGCTGACCATCAACGGCAACGAATTCCTGCTGGCCGGCGGTTGGCGCATTCCGTTTATCTGCAGCATCGTCCTGGTGGGTGTCGGCCTGTGGGTGCGCAACAGCATTCCGGAAACCCCGCAATTCAATGAGCTGAGCAAAGCAGCGACCCAGGAAAAAGCCTCGCCCCTCAAGGCCTTGTTCAAGAACGACCTGAAGGGCCTGGCCGTGGTGTTCTTCGTGGCCATCGGCTACAACGCGCTGAGTTATATCTTCAAGACCTTTTCCCTGGCGTACCTGACCCAGTTCAAAGGCGTGGATGTGCACGTCACCTCGCTGTCGGTGACCATCGCCAGCTTGATTGCTATCGTCGCCGTGCCTTGCTTCGGCTGGCTGTGCGACACGTGGAGCAGCAAAACCGTGCTGGTGCTCGGCGGGGTGTTTTCGTTGCTGTTCGCCTACCCGTTCCTGGCCCTGCTCAACACGGGCGAAAGCCTGATGATCTACATCGCCATTGGCGTGGGCACCGGCATTCTTGCGCCGATGATGTTTGCCCCCCAGGGTTCGTTCCTGAGCCGACAGTTCCCCACCCAGACCCGTTCATCAGGCTTTGGCACTGGCCGCGAAATCGGCACGGCCATCGCGGGAGGCCTGGCGCCGCTGGGTGCCTTGTCGATGGTGGCGGCCTCGGCCACGCATTCCACTGATGGCGTTGTGATCATCCTCGCCATTTCTGCAGCGCTGGTGGTGGTGTTCGCTTTGTGCGATCAGGGCCGTAAACACTCGGCATTCAAAAACTAAAGGAAAAAGTTCGGACTAACGGGTGCATGGATGCACCCGGATCGCGCATCATGGGCACTTTCAAGCTCAAGGGTAACGTCCATGCGCGTTCTGTCATTGATGATGGGTCTTACGACGCTGGCCGCCACTACGGTGTTCTGCGCCAGCGCGATGGCGAATGAAGAAAGTCAGCTAGTCCAACAGATCAACCAATACCGCAGCCAGGTGCAACGCTGCGGTGACCAGGGTTCCCAGGAACTGCCACCGCTGGCCAGCGACACGCGATTGGTGCTGCCCGCCAACAATGTGGGCGACTTGCAGCAAGCGCTGGCGCGGGCCGCGTACCCGATGGTCAACGTACAGGCCATCAGCCTGTCGGGGCCCAAGGATGCGCAGTCAGCTATGAAGGCCGTGCGCGAAAGCTTCTGCCGTGTGGTGCTGGACCCGCAATTTGTCGACATCGGCGTGAGCAACAGCGGCCAGGACTGGCGCATCGTGCTCGCCCGCCCGCTGCTGACCAGCGGCCTCGGCGATTGGCAGACCGAAGGTAAGCAATTGCTCAACCTGATCAATACCGCCCGCGCCCAACCGCGCCAATGCGGTACCCAGGCGTTTACCGCGACCACGCCATTGTCCTGGAATGAAGACCTGGCCGGCGCCGCCAACAGCCATACGCGCAACATGGCCAACGGTAACTTCTTCGACCACCTCGACCACGACGGCCGTACCCCCGGCGACCGCGCCGAACTGGCCGGGTACACCGCGAAGACCATTGGCGAAAATATCGCGGCCGGCCTGGACACCCCGCGCAAGGTCGTGGACGGGTGGCTTGCCAGCCCGGGCCATTGCGCCAACCTCATGAACCCGCAATTCCGCGAGCTGGGTGCGGCCTATGCGATGGACCCGAAGAGTGACGCAGGCATCTATTGGACGGGGGTTTTCGGCGCGCAGTAAAGGCGGTACTGGCAGATTGAAATGCAGGGAGCATCAAATTGCCATCTCATGGATAATCCCGCTGAACTGGCAGCGGCCGTCCCGGTCTGTAGCTTGGCAGCCTGATGTCTGGGGCAAATGAATAGACCGAGGCAAACAAGGTGCTCGTGCAATGATGAAATGGCTGCAAAGCAGCAGCGACATGGCTGAGCGGGTTCGCCAGCATGATTGGGCGAAAACGCCCCTGGGGCCGCCGGAGCAGTGGCCGGACGTGCTCAAGACCACCGTCGCGTTATGCCTTGCCTCGAGTTTCCCCCAATCCATCGTGTGGGGGCCTCAACTGACCATGCTGTATAACGACGCCTTCATTCCGATCCTCGGCGATAAACCCGATGCATTGGGCCGCCCGTTCAGCGAAGTCTGGCGTGAGGTCTGGGCCGATGTCAGCCCTATCGCCAACGCGGCATTCGAAGGCCGTGCCACTTACATCGAGAACTTCCCGCTGCAGATCGAGCGCGGCATGGGTGTCGAACAAGCGTACTTTACCTTTTGCTACAGCCCCATCCGTGATCCCAAGGGCAATGTGGTGGGCATGCTCGATACCGTCACCGAAACCACCGCCACCGTATTCCTGAACCGCCGCCTGGCCGTGTTGGACGCCGTGGGCAGCGCCGTGGCCAATGCCACCGATGCGCAAAGCATCATGTCGATCACTACGCGCCTGCTTGCCGAGCACCTGCAAGTTTCCAATTGCGCCTACGCCGATATGGACGACGATGAAGACGGCTTTACCATTCGTGGCAATTGGGCCGCGCCCGGCTCGCCAAGCATCGTGGGGCGCTACAGCCTGGCCTCGTTCGGCGCAAGGGCGGTGCAACAACTGCGCGGCGGTGAACCGTTGGTGGTCGAAGACAATCGCATTGAGTTCGCCCCCGAGGTTGCCGCCAGCTATCAGGCCCTGGGTGTGCTGGCGACGGCGTGCTTCCCACTCATCAAGAACGGCCGCCTGACCGCCTTGATGGCCGTGCACCACAAAACCGCCCGGGCCTGGTCGCCTTATGACCTGGCATTGGTCGGCGAAGTCACCGAGCGTTCCTGGGCGCATATCGAGCGGGTGCGTGCCGACGCCGCCGTACGCGAAGGCCTGGCCGCGTTCACCGAGCTGAACGCTACCCTGGAACAACGCGTGCAAGAGCGCACCGCCGCCCTCACCCAAGCCGAAGCCGCGCTGCGCCAGTCGCAGAAGCTGGAAGCCATCGGCCAATTGACCGGTGGCGTGGCCCATGACTTCAACAATTTGTTGACCATCATTCGTTCGTCCGTGGATTTCCTGCGTCAGCCCGGGCTCTCCGAGGCGCGACGCCAACGCTATATGGGCGCGGTTTCCGACACCGTCGAGCGCGCCAGCAAGCTCACTAGCCAACTGCTCGCCTTCGCCCGGCGCCAACCCCTTAACCCGGAAGTCTTCGATGTCGGGCAACGGGTCAAGAACATCGGCGAAATGCTCGAAAGCGTCACCGGCGCGCGTATCCATGTACAGGTGCAACTGCCAGAGCAGCCTTGCTATGCGCGTGTCGACACCAGCCAATTCGAGACCGCACTGATCAATATCGCCCTGAATGCCCGGGATGCGATGGACGGCCAAGGCACCCTGACCTTGCACGTGGCCAATGTGGACGCGATGCCGCGCATCCGCGGCGATGAGCAAGTACGCCAACCCTTTGTAACCGTCTCCTTGGCTGACACAGGCAGCGGTATTCCGGCTGACACCTTCGAGCGCATTTTCGAGCCGTTCTTTACCACCAAGGCTGTAGGCAAAGGCACTGGGCTGGGGTTGTCCCAGGTATTCGGGTTTGCCAAGCAGTCCGGCGGTAACGTTGACGTGGCCAGCCACCCAGACCGGGGCACGGTGTTTACCCTGTACCTGCCCGAAGTCGCGCCGCAGGTGACGCCCCACACACCGACACCGACAGGCCAGCCACTGCCCCAAGATACGACCCAGCGCCATATCCTGATCGTGGAAGACAACCTGGAAGTGGGCCGCTTTGCCAACCAGATCCTGCAGGACCTGGGTTACCAGACCACCTGGGCCACCGATGCCGAACAGGTACTTGCGCTGGCCGGTGCGGATGCCCTGGCATTCGATGGGGTATTTTCGGATGTAGTGATGCCTGGCATGACCGGTGTGGCAATGGTCAAAGTCCTGCGTCAACGGCGCCCGGACTTGCCGGTGGTGCTCACCTCCGGCTACAGCGAAGAGCTGGCCGAAAGTGGCTATGAAGGCGTCGAGTTCCTGGCCAAGCCCTACTCCGCCGACCAGGTTGCGCGGGCGCTGAGCAAGGCAATGCTCTAGAAGCGGATAACATCGTGCGCTTCTGTGGCGAGGGAGCTTGCTCCCTGGCCACAGTTTGCTTTGCGCCCTGCGTCTACTCCGCCACCGCCACCTGATTGCGACCTTGCGCCTTGGCGCGGTACAGCGCCTTGTCGGCGGTATGCATCAGGCCGTGCAGGTCTTGGTCCTGGGCATGGGTGGACGCCACGCCCAGGCTGGCGGTCAACCCTTGCACGGGTTCAGAGGCCAGGCTGGAAATGGCCTTGATCAGTTGCTCGGCAATACCCCGCGCCGTTTCCAGCGAAGTATTGGGCAGCAATACCGCAAACTCCTCGCCACCCACGCGCCCATATACGTCAGCTTTGCGAAAGGACGCGCTGATCACCCCGCCAATCTGTCGCAACACCTGGTCACCGGTCTGGTGGCCGTAGGTGTCGTTGATTTCCTTGAAGTGGTCCATGTCCATCATCAGCGCACACAGCGGCTGCTGGTGATGGCGGCATTGTTCATACAACCGCTGGGCATGTTCGAAAAACGCGCGACGATTCATCAGGCCGGTGAGTTCATCGGTCTGTGCGGCGCGCGTGGAGATATTGTGGGCGCGTTCCATCTGCCGGGTCAGGCGAAACGCCTTTTCCAATGCGTCGGACAACTTGCGCGTGGCGCTGACGACAAAGGTGGAGAACACCAATACGGCGATGGCCACGCCCACTTGCATCGAAGACGGCTGGAACAGCAGCCACAGCGTACAGGGCAGCAGCACCAGGCCCATGGAGGCCAGGGTCATGTAACGATAAGCCGAGTAACAGGATACCGCGCTGACCGACATGCCCACGGTAAACAACATGACCAGCACCTGGGACAGGCGATCATCCGTCGGCATCACCGCCAAGGCGCCGAGGCCCCAGATCCCGGCGGAAAACACCAGCGTCATCCAATAACGGCGCTCCCACCGATCCGGCGTGCGCTCGGCGTTGGGGCAGCGAAACCACTCTACAAACATCTTGACGCGCAACAGCGATGAGCCCGCCAACACCACCAGCCAGACCAGGATGACCTGATGGTCAAACCGGTCCCAGCAGAGCCAGCAGAGCATGACCGCTGCCAGGAAACTGCCGAGAATGGCGGCAAATGACTGCCGAAACAGCTGGTGCAAACGGTCAGTTCGCACCTGCTCCTCTATAACGCAATCCTGGTCCTGCCCACGCCCAAGGCCATTCATGAAATCCGCCTGATCTGCTGCCCTCGACAATGGCGCTATTGTGGCACCCTGCCACTACCATGGACAACAGAATCCAGCACGGTAGAGCCTTTAAAGCGTTTCTGGCCGCAGAATCAGCACCCCAAGTGGCGGCACGTTCAACCTCAGCGACAGCGGTTGACCATGAAGTGGTTCATCCTGGGTAAACACCTCGCCACCGTTCCCATAATTGGAACCTGCGTACATGTCGGCGTCGCTGTTGATCACCTCACTCCAACGCCCGCCAAACGGCACACCAACTTGATAGCCCTCACGCGGCACCGGGGTGAAGTTGGCCACCACCAGCACCGGCTTGCCGTCCTTGCTCCAGCGCAGCCAGGCATAGACGCTGTTGATCGCATCGTCGCCAATCAGCCACTGGAAGCCCTGCGGCGCGTCGTCCTGCTCATGCAGGGCCGGCTCCTCCCGATACAAGCGATTCAAATCGCCGACCAGCTTCTGCACGCCCTTGTGTTCCGCGTACTGCAGCAGGTACCAGTCCAGTTGCTGATCGTGGTTCCACTCGCGCCACTGGCCGAATTCGCAGCCCATGAACAGCAGTTTCTTACCGGGGTGCATCCACATGAATGCCAGGTAGGCGCGCAAGTTGGCAAACTTCTGCCAGCGGTCGCCGGGCATCTTGTCGATCAGCGAGTGCTTGCCGTGTACCACTTCATCATGGGAGATCGGCAGGATAAAACGCTCGGACCAGGCATACACCAGGCCAAAACTCAGTTCGTTGTGGTGATGGGCGCGGTACACCGGGTCCTGCTGGATGTAATGCAGGGAATCGTGCATCCAACCCATGTTCCATTTGTAGTTGAAGCCCAGGCCGCCCTGTTGGGTCGGCTGGCTCACGCCCGGCCAGGCGGTGGATTCCTCGGCAATCACCAAGGCGCCCGGCACTTCCAGGGCCACCACATCGTTGAGGTGACGCAGGAAGTCGATGGCTTCGAGGTTCTCGCGTCCACCATGGCGGTTGGGCACCCATTCGCCGGCCTTGCGTGAATAATCGCGGTATAGCATCGACGCTACGGCATCAACGCGCAGGCCGTCGATATGGAAATGCTTGAGCCAATGCAGGGCCGAGGCCAGCATGAAGCCATGCACTTCAGTGCGACCCAGGTTGTAGATCAGCGTGTCCCAATCCTGGTGGAAGCCTTCCAGCGGGTTGGCATACTCGTACAGCGCGGTGCCGTCGAATTGCGCAAGGCCGTGGGTATCCGTCGGGAAATGCGCCGGCACCCAGTCGAGAATCACGCCAATATCGGCCTGATGCAGCGCATTGACGAAATAGGCGAAATCTTCCGGCGAACCGAACCGCGCCGTCGGCGCGAATTGTGACAACGCCTGGTAACCCCAGGAGCCGCCGAACGGATGCTCCATGATCGGCATCAGCTCGATGTGGGTGAAGCCCAATTGCTGCACGTAGGGAATCAACCGCTCAGCCAGCTCGCGCCAGTTGTATTGGCGGGCGACTTCGCCGGCCTCGTCCAGTTCGCACTGCCATGAGCCGACGTGCAACTCGTAGATCGACAGTGGCGCCGTGGATTTTTGCTTTTCAAGGCGTGACTGCATCCACTCGTGATCCTGCCAATCGACCTGCAGGGGTTCGGCAACCTTGGAGGCGGTGTCGGGTGGCAGTTGAGTGGCCAAGGCCATCGGGTCGGCCTTGAGCGGCAGGATCCCATTGGCGCCAAGTACTTCATATTTGTAGGCCGCCCCCGGTTGCAGGCGTGGGATAAAGATCTCCCACACGCCGGAAGGATGGCGCAGGCGCATCGGGTGACGGCGACCGTCCCAGACATTGAAGTCGCCCACCACCGATACGCGCCGCGCATTCGGTGCCCATACGGCAAAGCGCACACCTTGCACGCCGTCGACCGTGGTCACTTGGGCACCAAGGCAACTGCTGAGGTCGCGGTGATTGCCTTCGGCAAACAGGTAAAGGTCCATTTCACCGAGCAACAGTTGCTGGAAGCTGTAGGGGTCTTCGGTGATCTGTTCACCCCCGGCCCACTGGATTTTCAACAGGTACGCCTGGCGTGTAGCGAAGTGCCCGACAAACAACCCCGGCACCTGGCTCGCGTCCAGGCTGCCGATCTGCTCGCCACTGTCACGCGCCAGTACCTGGACGCTCAAGGCCTCCGGCAGGAAGGCGCGGATAAACTGGCCGCCGTGCTCATCATCATGTGGCCCGAGAACCGAGAACGGGTCATGGTGTTCGGCGCGTACCAGTGCGTCGACGTCCTTGGACGCCGGCAGTGCAGTCAACTTCGGTTGCAGCGGTTCTTTATGTATAAAGCTCATGACGATTCCCCACCGCGTGCAGTTTTCGATATTGGTGTCAGCCCACTCAACAGGCCGTGTAACCCTTGCAAGGGCACCGGCAACCAGGTCGGGCGGTTTTCCGCTTCGTAAGCCACTTCATACGCGGCCTTCTCCAGGCTGAACAAGGTCAGCGCTGCGTCCTGGCCTTTGGCATCCTGCCAGTCATGCGCCAGTGTAGACGTCGCTGACTGATAAGCCTGGATAAAGGCCTGGCGTGCTTCTTTCAGGTAACGGTCGGTCACACGCTTGCGCGATATGTCCGCTTCGGGTGAGTGATCCACCCCTTGTACATTCAACGCCATGGCCGCCGCGTAATCGAAGGAGCGCAACACGCCGCTTACATCTTTATACGGGCTGTGCTTGCCACGTCGTTCGTGCAGCGGTCGTGCCGGTTCGCCTTCAAAGTCGATCAGGTAGGCATCGCCCTTCACCACCAGCACCTGGCCCAGGTGCAAATCACCATGGACGCGGATGCGCAACCCGCCTGCCGTGGCTTTCGCCAGGGCTTGAACATGGCTGGCGATGGCCTTTTTCTGCGCCAGCAAATCACTGACCAGCGCTTGATCCGCAGGGTTCAAATGGTTTTGATGCAGCTTTAGCAACTGCAGCGCGCGGTCCAGCTGCGCGCCGACATCCTTGGCCCAGGCCTGGGTGTCTTTAACCGTGGTCACTTCGGGCTTGAAGTCTTTGTCTGTGGTTTTTGCACCCAGCACCACGTGCATTTCACCCAGGCGCTGGCCGAGCAATCCGGCAAAGTCGGCCAGTTCGCCCAGGGCGTTGTAGTGCTGTTCCTGCTCCGAGATGGCTTCGGCAAGCTCGTCGCGGATCGCCCGTTCCAGGTTGTTCTGCGTCCAGCTCCATGCATCGCCCTGGTTGCTCAGGTAACCCTGGGCAATCATCAGCAAGTTGTCTTGGCCGTCGGCGTCGCGGCGAATTACCGAACCCAGCAACGGCGAAATATTCGGGTAGTCGGCTGCGGTGAGGTAGGCGCTCATTTCCAGCTCCGGGTGCACACCGGCGCTGACTTTGCGGATCAGCTTGAGCACCAGGCCCTCGCCCACCACCACTGAGCTGTTGGACTGCTCGGCGGACAAATAGCGCACTTGTACTTCGTCTGTCAGTTGCAGTGCGTCCAGATGTTTGGTGGCTTCAAACCGCAGATCGCCTTCGCTGGAGTTCAGCACCGTGCCGGCCTGCAGGCCCTGGATCACCGCGCGGATAAAGTGCTCAAGGCTGAACGCGTCGGTCACCAGGCCCACTTCGCGCACCCGACGCACCCGGGCCATCGCGAGTTGCTGCGGCAATGCGCTGGTGAATTGGTCTTCACCGAGGAAGCCAAACGGCAATTGATAGCGACTGACTTGACAGCCCGCGGTCACCTCCAGCTCGCTGAGCAAAACCGGGTGTTGCGGGTCGCCAAAACGTACCCCGTAGGCAATGCGCACGCTGTCGATAGCCGTGTCTTTACCAGCAAACCAACGGCGCTTGGGCAGCCAGGCCGGGAGCGCGGTCTGCTCCAGCGAGGTGCGGCAGGGTTCTTCCAACAGTTCTTCCATACGCTTTTTCAGTACCAGTGTGGTGAAGTCCGGCATGCCTTGAACAGGCTCCACATGCCAGCTGGGCATTTGATTCTCGGCCGCCAATACAAACCAATAGAAACCATAAGGTGCCAGGGTCAGCAGGAAATTCAGTTGGCCGATGGGCGGGAAGGCATTGCAGCCGAGCATCTCCACCGGGACCATGCCAGCAAACGCCGACAGGTCCAGCTCCGCCGCCTGGGCACTGCGCGACACGTTGGCCACGCACAGGATGATCTCGTGGCGCCCGTCTTCGCCGGTGAATTCGCGGGTATACGCGAGGATGCGGCGGTTGCTCGGCGAGAGCATTTTCAAGCTGCCACGGCCAAACGCCTTGGACTGCTTGCGCACCGCCAGCATGCGCCGGGTCCAGTTGAGCAACGAATGCGGGTCCTGGGCCTGGGTCTCGACGTTGACCGACTGATAGCCATATTGCGGGTCCATGATCGGCGGCAGCACCAGGCTGGCCGGGTCGGCGCGGGAAAAGCCGCCGTTGCGGTCGATGGACCATTGCATCGGCGTACGCACGCCATCGCGGTCGCCGAGGTAGATGTTGTCGCCCATGCCGATTTCATCGCCGTAATACAGGGTCGGCGTGCCAGGCATCGACAACAACAGGCTGTTGAGCAGCTCGACACGGCGACGGTCTCGCTCCATCAACGGCGCCAGGCGACGGCGAATGCCCAGGTTGATGCGCGCGCGACGGTCGGCGGCGTAGTAATTCCACAGGTAATCGCGTTCTTTGTCGGTGACCATTTCCAGGGTCAGCTCATCATGGTTGCGCAGGAAGATCGCCCACTGGCAATTGGCGGGAATCTCCGGCGTCTGGCGCAGGATGTCGGTGATCGGGAAGCGATCTTCCTGGGCCAGCGCCATGTACATGCGTGGCATCAACGGGAAGTGGAAGGCCATATGGCATTCGTCGCCGTCGTCGCCCTTTTTGTCACCGAAATACAGCTGCGTATCTTCCGGCCACTGGTTGGCTTCGGCCAGCAGCATGCGGTCCGGGTAATGCGCATCGATCTCCGCACGGATCTGTTTGAGCACATCGTGGGTTTCGGGAAGGTTTTCGTTGTTGGTGCCGTCGCGTTCGATCAGGTACGGGATGGCATCCAGGCGCAGGCCGTCAATGCCCATGTCCAGCCAGTAACGCATCACCGACAGCACGGCTTTCATCACTTGCGGGTTGTCGAAGTTGAGGTCCGGCTGGTGGGAATAGAAGCGGTGCCAGAAGTACTGGCCGGCGACCGGGTCCCAGGTCCAGTTGGATTTCTCGGTGTCGAGAAAGATGATGCGCGTACCGTCGTATTTCTGGTCGTCATCCGACCATACGTAGAAGTCCCGCGCCGCCGAGCCCGGCTTGGCCTTGCGCGCACGCTGGAACCAAGGGTGCTGGTCGGAGGTGTGGTTGATCACCAGCTCGGTGATCACTCGCAGCCCGCGCTTGTGCGCCTCGGCGATGAAGCGCTTGGCGTCGGCCATGGTCCCGTAATCGCTGTGCACGCCCCGGTATTCGGCGATGTCGTAGCCGTCATCACGGCGTGGCGAAGGATAGAACGGCAGCAGCCAGATGGTGTTTACACCCAGGTCGGCGATGTAGTCGAGCTTGGCGATCAGCCCGGGGAAGTCACCGATGCCGTCGTTGTTGGAGTCGAAATAGGATTTGACATGAACTTGGTAAATCACCGCGTCTTTGTACCAGAGCGGGTCTTTGATAAAGGTGGCAGCGTTGGGTTTCTTCGCCATTGGAAACTCCTGGAAATTCTGAAAAAACCGGCTGAATGAACGCGGTTTAATGTGGGAGCTGGCTTACCTGCGATAAGGGTGTGTCAGCACAGCACGTGTTGACTGATGTACCGCTATCGCCGGCAAGCCAGCTCCCACAGTTGATCTTCACTTGGCTCAGGATGTGGTGATACGCCATATTCCAAACGGCATCTGCGGATCAAGGCGCATCCACTGGGTCTTGCCGTACCAGGTCCAGCGATGGCCGTTCATCAGGTCTTCGCCCTGCGTCTCGGCATCATCCGGCAACCCCAACTCCCACAGAGGCAACTCGAAACTGGCCTCCTGCGCGTTATAAGGGTCAAGGTTGACCGCCACCAGAATGAAGTTGCTGCCATCCTCACTGCGCTTGCCGAAATACAGGATGTTGTCGTTCCAAGCGTTGTAAAGCTTCAAGCCCAGGTGCGTTTGGAGCGCCGGGTTTTGCCGGCGTATGCGATTGAGCTGAGCGATCTCGGCGATGATGTTGCCGGGGGCGGTGAAGTCTCGCGGGCGGATCTCGTACTTCTCTGAATCCAGGTATTCCTCTTTGCCTGGCACCGGCGCCGCTTCGCACAATTCAAAGCCCGAATACATGCCCCACAGGCCCGAACCCATGGTGGCCAGCGCAGCGCGGATCAAAAAGCCCGGGCGGCCTGACTCATGCAAAAACGGCGGATTGATATCCGGCGTATTGACGAAGAAATTCGGCCGGTAGCATTCGCGCCATGGCGACGCGTTCAACTGCGTCAGGTATTCGCTCAGCTCGGCCTTGGTGTTGCGCCAGGTGAAATAGGTGTAGCTCTGGGAATAACCGACCTTGCCCAGGCGCGCCATCATCGCCGGCGTGGTGAACGCTTCCGCGAGGAAAATCACGTCCGGGTATTTGGCGCGCACGTCGCTGATCAGCCATTGCCAGAACGGCAGCGGCTTGGTGTGCGGGTTGTCGACTCGGAAGGTTTTCACGCCCTCTTCCACCCAACCCACCACCACGTCGCGCAGTTCGGTCCACAGGCCTGGGATCGCGTCCGCCGCGTAAAAATCGACGTTAACAATGTCCTGGTACTTTTTCGGCGGGTTTTCCGCGTATTTGATCGTGCCATCCGGGCGCCAGTTGAACCAACCCGGGTGCTCCTTGAGCCACGGATGGTCCTGGGAGCACTGGATGGCGAAGTCCAGGGCGATTTCCAGGCCATGGTCGGCAGCGGCCTGCACCAGGCGACGGAAGTCATCGCGGCTGCCCAGTTGCGGGTGAATGGCCTCGTGGCCGCCCTCTTCGCTGCCAATCGCATACGGGCTGCCCGGATCATCAGGGCCAGCCGTCAGGGAGTTGTTCTTGCCTTTGCGGTGGCTGCGCCCGATCGGATGGATGGGGGGAAGTACAGCACATCAAACCCCATGTCATGGATCATCGACAGCCGCGAGTGCACATCATTAAAGGTGCCATGACGCGCAGGATCGTCAGTGATCGAGCGCGGAAACAGCTCGTACCAACTGGCGAACAGCGCGGCCTCGCGCTCCACATCAATCGGGTACACAGCGCTGATGCTCAAATAGGCGCGGTGATCGGCCTGGGTCATCAGATGTGCACTGTCTTCGTGCAGGAACTTCGCGACTTGCTCGGTTTCCAGCAGGCCGGAGAGTTCGTGGTGCAGCAGCATCAGGCGGTCGCGCAGTTCATTGTCGCTGCGTTCGGCGGCCTGCAGCACCAGGCTGCGGCCTTCCTGCAACTCCAGGCTGACCGGTACGCCGGCTTCATGCTTCTTGCGCAACTCGTAGCAGAAGCTGGCGAAGGTATCGATCCAGGCTTCAATGCAATATTCGTGGGGGCCTTGCTGGCTGACGGTGAACGCGCCCTCCCAGCCATTGTTGCCGACATCGGTCATCACCACGCTGTGCCAGCTCTCTTCCTGCAGCGGGCGCCAGCGGATCAGTACGGCGAGCTTGTCATGGCCGTCGGCGAACACGGTGCTGGTGACATTGACCCTTTGACCCACCACCGCCTTGACGGCGAATTCGCCGCCGTCAATCACGGGGGTGGTGCTTTCGATAGCGATCCTGGGCAGCAACAGTGCCTGGGACAGCGGCAATATGGCGTTTTCTGGAACCTGTGTTTCAGCAGTCATCGAGCATCTTCCCCTTACGCCCTATGGACGCTCTTTGCTTGATCCGAATTCTGATGCGGCCATGCTCTCCCTGATCAGGGCCGCTTATAGGTCCGAGCCTGCGCCGCTGTTAAAAGTTCAGGTGAATGTGTCGCCACTGGGCGGGAATCAATTCGGCCCGGCGGCTGTCCACCGCTGGAGCCAAGCACAAAGGAGGCCACACCGATGAATATCCCAATCCCGGCTGAAACGCCGGACCCAAATATCGACAACCCGACCCTGCCGCCCACTGAGCCGGCGCCCATTCCGGAAAAGGAGCCGCCAGAAAATGAGCCGCCGCCGGTCGAAGAACCGCCGACGACCATGCCCCCGGTGATCGTCAGTCCTTCTCGAAACGCTTGACGATTTTCGGCATCACGCTGAACACCACCAAGGCCAGCAATGTGCTCAGAACCGCTGTCGATTCCCGGCCCAACCCGGCCGAGACCCCAATCGCAGCGGTCATCCACAAGCCGGCTGCGGTGGTCAGGCCTTTGACATGGCCCTCTTCATCATCCTTGCCCTTGATGATCGTGCCAGCGCCGAGGAAACCGATCCCGGCGATCACGCCCTGTACCACCCGGCTCATGGCATCCGCCTGATTGCCAGACATCTGCGGCACCATCACGAACAGCGCAGCGCCCAACGCCACCAGCATGTGTGTGCGCACCCCGGCGGCCTTGCCCTTGCTCTCTCGCTCAAAACCGAGAATGCCACCGAGGATCGCGGCGATCAGCAAGCGCACAGTGATCTGGGTGAGCTGCCTGGCGTCGCCGATGTCGGCAAATTCGGCCTGCAGGGTTTGCCACACTTCATGCCACCAAGCGTCCATCTCAGCTGTCCTTCGTCATTGTTGGTAAAGGATGGACAGCGGCGACCGCCAGTCAGTTGCCTGGAACCCCTGCGCGCCGCCGTCCCCTAACCTTCTATAGCTCACAAAACAGGAGATTGGCATGCCCATTCGTATCGAAAACCAACTGTGCTACTTCATGCTTGATGACAACGGCCAGGAACAGAGCGTGCCAGCGACCCGGGTCAATATTGTTACCGACCTCGAAAAAGCCATGTCTTATGTGGAATTGGCGGCCGAGCGGATCTATATCACCGAAGCCGAGGCAGACGCGCTGACGGTCGCGGGCGCCCACGATGGGCGTCAACATGTAAAGGCCGACAAGCCTGGTTCGTTGATTTAATTGATCTG
Organism: Pseudomonas sp. H1_A03; assembly: GCF_054685145.1. NCBI lineage: Bacteria > Pseudomonadati > Pseudomonadota > Gammaproteobacteria > Pseudomonadales > Pseudomonadaceae > Pseudomonas > Pseudomonas sp. H1_A03. The sequence goes on along the minus strand of NZ_CP162829.1, from coordinate 4,148,480 downwards.
CATCAGCACATCCCGCACAACGCTGCGCCCCTTGCTCCACGGGGTGCAGCACATTGTCGCAGCGACTCTCCCAAAGCCCATCTGATCCGCTTTTTATCGCCCTAGCTGAGTCTGTTATGCAAACAGAGCCACGCGCATAGTTCATCCGCCTGATGGAGGCTGATGAGCGAACGACCATGAGCGAACGAATCCCCACCGTGGAAACCTTTGAGCCCATACACCCAAAGAAGGTGAAGGCCAAATCCAGCGACACCTTGATTCATACCCGCAGCTTTACCGGCCTGTTCCGCACCTTGCGCGTGTGCGGTGCAGGCGTTCTGTTCCTGGCCTTTTTCGGCACTGTGTGGCTGAACTGGGGTGGCAGGCAGGCGGTGCTGTGGGACCTGGCGGAAAGTAAATTCCACATTTTTGGCGCCACGTTCTGGCCGCAGGACTTCATCCTGTTGTCGGCATTGTTGATCATCTGCGCCTTCGGCCTGTTTGCGATCACCGTCTTTGCCGGCCGCGTGTGGTGCGGCTATACCTGCCCGCAAAGCTCGTTTACCTGGCTGTTCATGTGGTGCGAGAAGGTCACCGAAGGTGAACGCAACCAGCGCATCAAGCTGCAAGCCGCGCCCTGGAGCCTGAACAAGCTGGCGCGACGCTCGGCCAAACACACGATGTGGCTGGGCATCAGCGTGCTGACCGGGCTGACCTTTGTCGGCTACTTCACCCCCATCCGCCCGCTGGCCGCCGAATTGCTGACCTGGCAAATGGGCGGCGTCAGCCTGTTCTGGGTGCTGTTTTTCACCGGCGCCACCTACCTCAACGCGGGCTGGCTGCGCGAAGCCGTGTGCATGCACATGTGCCCGTATGCGCGTTTCCAAAGCGTCATGTTTGATAAGGACACCCTGACCATTTCCTACGACGTGGCCCGCGGCGAACACCGTGGCCCGCGCAAACGTGAGGTCAACCCCGCCGACGTCGGCTTGGGCGATTGCATTGACTGCCAACTGTGCGTGCAGGTCTGCCCGACCGGTATCGACATCCGCGACGGCCTGCAAATGGAGTGCATCGGCTGCGCGGCGTGCATCGACGCCTGCGATTCGATCATGGACAAGATGGGCTACGCACGCGGCTTGGTGAGCTACACCAGTGAACATCAACTGCACGGCGGCAAGACCCGCCTCCTACGGCCGCGCCTGATCGGCTACAGTGCCGTGCTGTTGTTGATGATTGCAGCGTTGGTGGTGGCGCTGGTGGAACGGCCGATGGTGTCGCTGGATGTCACCAAGGACCGTGGCATGTTCCGTGAGAACGCCGAGGGCCTGATCGAAAACATCTACAGCCTCAAGGTGATCAACAAGACCCAACAGCACCAGGACTACCGCCTGGCACTGGTGGACGCCGATGGCTTCCAGCTGCAAGGCAAGACCGAGATCAGCCTGGCGCCGGGGGAAATCAGCGATGTGCCGGTGTCGGTGGCCTTGCTGGCGGATAAACCGGCGAGCAGTTCGCAAACCCTGCGCTTCAAGGTGACGGATGTGGATGAACCGTGGATCTACAGCGCGGCTGATAGCCGCTTTGTGGCGCCGCTGAATCGCTGAGGCCTGTCAGGCACTGAAGATCCCACTTAGCCCTGCGTACAATTTAAGAAAGTGATTAGGCCCCATGAAACGCTACGAAAAATTCGCCGACGACATTGCAGAACTGATCCGCTCTGGCGTGCTCGGACCCGGCCAGCGGGTGCCCTCGGTGCGCTATGCCAGCCAGACCTACGGCGTCAGCCCGTCCACGGTGTTCCAGGCTTATTACCTGCTGGAGCGTCGTGGCCTGATCCGCGCGCGGCCGCGCTCTGGCTACTTCGTCAACACCCATGCGCCCAGCCCGTTCTCCGAGCCGGTGGTGAGTGAACAGGTGCATGAATCCACCGAAGTGGACGTGAGCGAACTGGTGTTCTCGGTGCTCGACTCGATCAAAGACCCGAACACCGTGCCTTTCGGCTCGGCCTTCCCCAGCCCGATGCTGTTCCCGCTGCCGCGCCTGGCCCGCTCCCTGGCCAGCGCCAGCCGCGAGATGGACCCGCGCCTGGTCGTCACCGACATGTCACCGGGCAACCCCCAACTGCGTCGGCAAATCGCCCTGCGGTATATGGTCGGCGGGCTGATGCTGCCCATGGAAGAACTGCTGATCACCAACGGCGCGCTGGAAGCACTGAACCTGTGCCTGCAAGCCGTCACCGAACCGGGCGACCTGGTGGCGATCGAAGCCCCGGCGTTCTATGCGTGCCTGCAAGTGCTGGAGCGCTTGAAACTCAAGGCGGTGGAAATCCCCGTGCACCCACGCGATGGCATTGATCTCAACGCCCTGGCGCAAAGCCTTGAGCGCTACCCGATCAAGGCCTGCTGGACCATGACCAGCTTCCAGAACCCGATGGGCGCGACCTTGCCGGAAGCCAAGAAACAGGCGCTGGTGGAACTGTTGCGCGGCCATCAGGTGCCGCTGATCGAAGACGATGTGTACGCCGAGCTGTATTACGGCCAACAGGCCCCCAAACCGGCCAAGGCGTTCGATACCGAAGGCCTGGTGATGCATTGCGGTTCCTTCGCCAAGAGCCTGGCGCCTGGCTATCGCGTGGGCTGGGTCGCAGCCGGGCGCTTTGCGCAGAAGGTCGAACGCTTGAAATTGATGACCTCGCTGTGCCCGTCGATGCCCGCCCAGGCAGCGATCGCCGATTACCTGCAACACGGCGGCTATGACCGGCACCTGCGCAAATTGCGCTATGCCCTGGAAGAGCAGCAAAGCGCCATGCTGGCTGCCATCGCGCGCTACTTCCCGGCGCAGACGCGCGTCAGTCAACCGGCCGGCGGCTATTTCCTGTGGCTGGAATTGCCGGAGCAGACGGATTCGTTGAAGTTGTTCCAAATGGCGTTGGCGCAAGGTATCAGCATCGCGCCGGGACCGATTTTCTCGGCGACCCAACGGTTCAGGAACTGTATTCGCTTGAACTACGGCAGCCCGTGGACCGAAGCGTCAGAGAAGGCCATGGAGACGTTGGGGCGGATTGTGCGGTCATTTTGAGCCATCGCGGGCCAGCCCGACTCCCACAGGTGTACGCATTCCAATGTGGGAGCCGGGCTTGCCCGCGATGGCGTCAGTCCGGTCAGCGGCCGCCACCCAGGTCCAGGAATGTGCCCGTCGCATACGAAGCCTTATCCGACAGCAACCAGATAATCGCCTCCGCCACTTCATCCGGGCGCCCGCCCCTGGCCATGGGGATGCCGGACTCGAGTTTGCTGACGCGATCCGGGTCGCCGCTCAGGGCATGGAAGTCAGTGAAGATGTAACCAGGGCGCACGGCGTTGACACGAATGCCCTCGCCCGCGACTTCCTTCGACAAGCCCAGGGTGAACGTGTCGAGCGCGCCTTTGGAGGCCGCATAATCGACATATTCACCCGGCGAGCCCAGTCGCGCCGCCACCGACGAGACGTTGACGATGCTGCCACCCTGCCCGCCATGCTTGGGCGACATACGCAGCACCGCGTGCTTGGCACACAGGATCGGCCCGAGCACGTTGGTCTTCATGATTTTGAGGATGCGGAACTCGGACATCTCATCAACCCGCGCCTTATGCCCCACGGTGCCAGCATTGTTGACCAGTGCGGTGACGCGGCCCAGTTCGGCGTCGACACGGTTGAACAAGGCGATCACTTCATCTTCGCTGCTCACATCGGCGCGCACGGCAATCGCCTGGACGCCCAGCGCACGGACCTGCTCGAGCACACGGTGCGCAGCCTCTTCGTCGGATTGGTAGTTGATGCAGATGCGATAGCCCTCGCGAGCGGCCAGCAAGGCCGTCTCGGCGCCGATCCCACGGCTGCCCCCGGTGATGATGACGACTTTGTCCATGCGTGCGTTCTCCTGATTCAACCTGATGTTTAGGGTCGTATCCGAGAATACCCGTCACGCACGGCTTTTGTCAGGCATAACGCCTATTTCGGCGCGCTGTATATCGGCCATGAACCCCTCCGCCGGCAACGGGTGCCCCAGCAGGTAACCCTGCAGGGAATCACACCCCAACCGAGTCAGGAAACGCTGCTGCACATTGGTTTCCACGCCTTCGGCAACAATGCGCAACCCCAACGCCTGGCCGAGTGCGACGATGGCCGAGACGATGGCGGCGTCATCGCTGTCGTGCTCCAGGTCACGGACAAACCCACGGTCGATCTTCAGCTCATTGGCCGGCAGGCGCTTGAGGTACATGAGGCTGGAGTAACCCGTGCCGAAGTCATCGATGGACAAATCGACCCCCATGTCCGACAGCGCCTGCAACACGGTCATGCTGGCATCGGCATCGCTCATGGCGGTGGTTTCGGTGATTTCCAGGGTCAGGTTGTTGGCTGGCAACTGATGGCGTTCAAGGGCCGCAGCCACGCTCTTGACCAGTCCGGCATGGCAAAACTGCATGGCCGAAAGGTTCACCGCAATGCGCCAGTCTTCGTAGCCCTGGGCGTACCAGATACTCATTTGGCGACAGGCTTCATTGAGCACCCACTCGCCGATGGGAATGATCAGCCCGGACTTTTCCGCCAGTTCGATGAACATCGCGGGCAGCAGCAGGCCATGTTGCGGATGCTCCCAGCGCAACAGCGCTTCGGCGCCGACCGGAATACCACTGACCGCGTCGAACTTGGGCTGGTAGTAGAGCTGCAACTGCTGCTGTTCCAGGGCATTGCGCAGGTCTTGCAATAACTGCAACTGCTTGCGCGCATTGGTGTTCATCGATGCATCAAAAAAGCTGTAGCCGTTTTTGCCCACGCCCTTGGCGTGGTACATCGCGGCGTCGGCGTTCATCAGCAGTTCCTGGGGGTTGCTACCGTTGCCCGGGAACATGGCGATACCAACGCTGGCGGAGATCTTCAGCTCATGCTCGGCTACCTGGAACGCGCGATTGATGAGGATCACCTGGCGTTCGGCAAGGCCGAGTGCGTCATCCGGCTGGGTCAGTTGCACCAGCAATACAAACTCATCCCCGCCGATACGCGCCAGGGTGTCCTGGCTGCGCAAATCTTCACGCAGGCGCTGGCCAACTTCACGCAGCAACTGATCGCCCATGTGGTGGCCGAAGGCATCGTTGACCGGTTTGAAGCCGTCCAGATCGATAAACATCAGTGCGAAGCAACCGCCCTGCTCCTTGACGGCCTGCATGGCTTGTTGAATGCGGTCAGCGAGCAAGGTGCGATTGGGCAAGCCGGTGAGCATGTCGTGCAGGGCCAGGTGGGTCAGCTCCTGGTTGGCTTGGGTCAGGGAGTCAGCGAGCACCGCCGTGCGGGCTTCCAGGCGCGCGTCGAGCAGTGAGGTCAGCAAGGCGATGGCGAGCACCGCCAGGGTCGTGACCAGTACCAGATTGTCCAGGCCATTGCCGCTCAAGCCGTCCAGTGCGGCACCGCAGAAACTGTCATCGGCGAACTGCGCCGCCGCCACACCGGTGTAATGCATGCCAACGATGGCAAAACCCATCACGACCGCTGCGCCACCCCGTGCCAGGCGCACGTACGGGGTATTACGGCGCAGATTGAAGGCGATCCACAACGCTGCGCCGCAGGCCCCGACTGCAATCAACAAAGAGGCGCCAAACAAGGCCGGGTCGTAATCGATACCCGGCGTCATGCGCATCGCGGCCATGCCGGTGTAGTGCATGCAGGCGATGCCGGTGCCCATGATCAGCGCACCAAACGCCAGTTGCCAGGCAGGTAAACGCGGCTGGCTGACCAGCCACAACGCAAAGCCGCTGGACAGCACCGCGATCAACAACGACAACGCGGTGATGCCTGTATCGAAGCCCAGCGCAAACGGTAGGCGCAGCGCGAGCATGCCGATGAAATGCATCGACCACACCCCGACCCCCATCGCCATCGCGCCGCCGGCTATCCATAGATAGACCGCGCGACCTTTGGCGGTGGCAATGCGGCCGGACAGATCTAACGCGGTGTAGGAAGCAAGGATCGCGACAAGCAGTGAGATCGCAACCAGGGAGGGTGAATAACTACCGATGAGCATGGGACTTCTCGTGCGCAGCAGGCCTGAGAGGCCCGTGCAAAGTGGCAAAGCGGGCGATTGTAGCGAGAATAATTCTTGTACAGTTGATTAATTATCGTATAGCTATCACTGGCACTTTGACGTCAATCGGATGGCTCGAAAACGGTGTGGACAGTGTGCCTGGCTGGCTTTTTTGTGGGAGCTGGCTTGCCCGCGATACAGGCGCCTCGGTGCATCAGGCAGACCGAGTTGATGTCATCGCAGCATAAGTATTTACACATTTACAGCGAACCCTCTGCGTAGCAGCTGTCGAGCCCCGGCGAGGCTGCGTCAGCGGTGTGTCAGGCAGCCCGCAAACGCAGCCTCGCCGGGGCTCGACAGCTGCTACGCACTATCACATTTGAAATGTGTAGATGCCTAGGGTCATCGCAGGCGAGCCAACTCCCACAGGTGTTGATCAGTCTTTCTCGGCAATGGGTGTCTTCCCATCCCAACCACCGCCCAATGCGGCGATCAGTTGCACACTGGCCACCAGACGCGTCTGCAACAAGGTCAACACGGTGCGTTCGTTGCTCAGGGCCGTCGCTTGCACGGTGACCACGTCGAGGTAGGCAATCAGCCCGGCCTTGTACTGGTTCTGGGTCAGCCGTAGCGATTCACGCGCGGCCTCAAGCGCTTCATTGCTGACCACCGCCTCGTCTTCCAGCACCTTGAGCTGCACCATGTAGTTTTCCACTTCGCGGAAACCATCCAGCACGGTCTGGCGGTACTTGGCGACGGTCTCGTCATAGCTGGCCACGGTGCGGTCGACTTCCGCCGAACGCTGGCCGCCGTCGAACAGGGTCATGGCGAGCTTGGGGCCTACCGACCAGAAGCGGTTCGGCAGGCTGATCCAGTCGGAATAGGTACTGCTGGAATAGCCGCCGGCCAGGCTCAGGCTCAGGTCCGGATAGTAAGCGGCCTCGGCCACGCCGATATTGGCGTTGGCGGCGATCACCGAGCGTTCGGCCGAGGCGATATCCGGGCGACGCTCAAGCAATTGCGACGGCAGGCTCAGCGGAATCTGCGGCAGTGCCGGGATGTCTTTGCTCACCGCCAGGTTGAAGTTGGCCGGCGCCTCGCCGATCAGCACGGCAATTGCGTTTTCCAATTGGGCACGTTGCCAGATCAGGTCGATCAGGCTGGCCTGGGTGGTCTTGAGCTGGGTTTGCGCCTGAGCCACCGCGTCCTTGCCGGAGACACCGGCGCGGTATTGGTTCTGGGTCATTTGCAGGGAGCGCTGATAGGCCTCCAGCGTGGCTTGCAGCAAACGCGTCTGTTCATCCATGACGCGCAGTTGCAGGTAGCTTTGCACCAGTTCCGACTGTTGGCTCAGGCGCATCGCCGCCAGGTCCGCCGAGCTGGCTTCGGCGCTGGCCTCGTTGGCTTCCAGGCCACGGCGCAATTTGCCCCAGATATCCGCCTCCCAGCTCACACCCAACTGTGCGTTCAGGGTGTCACGGATACCGCTGCTGGAACTGCTCAGGCTGGCGCTGCTGCTGCCGGTGCCTTGGCTGGCGCGGGTTTTACCGACGCTGAGGTCAACGCTGGGGTAAAACGCACCACGGGAACTGCGCACCAGCGCCTGGGCCTGGCGAAAGCGCGCTTCGGCCTGGGCGACGGTTTGGTTTGAATTGTTGAGGCGCAGCACCAGGTCATTGAGCTGGCGGTCGCCGTACAGTTCCCACCAGGCGCCACGGGCCAAGGCGTCGCTCGGGGTTGCCTGGCGCCAGCCTTGGGCTTCTTTGAATTGGGCGGGCTCGACGACTTCCGGGCGCTTGTAGTCGGGGCCAATAGCGCAGGCGCTGAGCAACACGCCACACAGCACCAGGCTCGCCACGCGGCAACCACGGAACATGGCCAATTGGGCAAAGGTTGAATCGGTCATAGCGCAGTGTCCAGGGCAGCATCGGTACGCACACCGCGCCATTTGTTGAAGCGATGGCGCGCGCGGTCGAGATAGAGGTAAACCACCGGGGTGGTGTAAAGGGTCAGGACCTGGCTGAACACCAGGCCGCCGATGATGGTCAGGCCCAGGGGGCGACGCATTTCCGCGCCATCACCACTGCCCAACAGCAAAGGCAACGCACCGAGGATGGCCGCCAGGGTGGTCATCAGGATCGGCCGCAAACGCATCAGGCAGGCGCTGCGAATCGACTCCATCGGCCCCATGCGGTCGTTACGCTCCAGCTGCAGGGCCAGGTCGATCATCAAGATCGCGTTCTTCTTCACCACACCAATCAGCAGGAACAGGCCCAGCAAGGAGATCAGGCTGAACTCGCCCCCCGTCAGGTAAATGGCGAGCATCGCGCCAACACCGGCCGACGGCAGGGTCGAGAGGATCGTCAATGGGTGGATGTAGCTTTCATACAGAATGCCCAGCACCAGGTACACCGCCACCAGCGCGCCGAGGATCATGAACGGCTGGCCCTTCTGTGTGGCCGCGAAGGCATCGGCGGTGCCGGCCATCTTGGCGATCACATCTTCTGGCAAGCCGACCTTGGCAATCGCCCGCTCGATAGCGGCCGTGCCCTGCTCCACTGTCACACCGGGCGCCATGTCGAAGGCAATGTTTTCCGAAGCGAACTGGCCTTCGTGGCTGACGCGGTCGTCCGCCAGGCTGTTCTCGTAATGGGCAATGGTCGATAACGGTACCCGCGCGCCGTCAGCGGTGATCACCTGCATCTGGTTCAGGGTGATCGGGTCCTGCGCGTATTTGGGATTGACCTCCATCACCACCTGGTACTGGTTGAGGCTGTCGTAGATGGTGGAAATCTGCCGCTGGCTGTAGGCGTTGTTGAGCACCGCCGTGACCATATTCATGTCGATCCCCAGGCGTTTGGCCTGGTCGCGGTCGACAATCAACGTGACCTGCGCCGCACCCCGGCCTTCTCGGGCGTCGATGGCGGTGAGTTCCGGCAGCTCGCGCAGGGCCGCGACGACCTTCGGATACCACAGGCGCAGTGCCGCCAGGTCGCCACTTTGCAGGATGTAGGAATACTGCGCACTGGTCTGGTCGCGGCTGCCACCGAACTGCAGGTCCTGGTCGGCCATCAGGAACAGCCGCCCGCCCGGCACCAGCGGCACGTCCTTGCGCAGGCGCTCGATCACCGCCTGGGCGGAAATCTTGCGTTCGCTGATAGGTTTGAGGCGTACCAGCATCACCGCGTTGTTGGTGCCGTTGTTGCCGCCGATAAAGCCGGCCACGCTGAGCACTGCAGGGTCCTTGAGCACGGCTTTGCGGAAGGTTTCCATCTTCGGTTGCATCACGCTGAACGACAGGCCGTCATCGCCTCGCACAAAACCGATCAACTGGCCGGTGTCCTGCTGCGGCATGAAGGTTTTCGGTACCACCACGTACAACGCCACGTTCAAACCAATGGTCAGCAACAGGCTAAGCAGGGTCAGGCGACGATGGCGCAGCACCCAATCCAGGCTGGTCGCGTAGCCGGCAACCATGCGGTCGTTGACCTTCTGGCTCCAGCGCTGCAAACCGGACATCTGGCCTTTGACATGGGGCTTGAGCCAGCGCGCGCACAGCATGGGCGTCAGGGTCAGCGAGACAATCAGCGACACAATGATCGCCGCCGACAAGGTGATGGAAAACTCGCGGAACAGGTTAGTGACAATCCCGCCCATAAACAGGATGGACAGGAACACCGCCACCAGCGACACGTTCATCGACAGCAAGGTAAACCCGACTTCCTCGGCCCCCAGGTACGCCGCCTTCATCGGCGGCACGCCTTCGTCGATATGCCGGGAAATGTTCTCCAGCACCACAATGGCATCGTCCACCACCAGGCCGGTGGCCAGGATCAACGCCATCAACGAAAAGTTGTTCAACGAAAAACCGTACAGGTACATCACCGCAAAGGTGCCCACCAGTGACACCGGCACCGCCAGGGTCGGGATCAGCGAGGCGCGGAAGTTACCGAGGAACAGGTACACCACCAGGATCACCAGGCCCACGGCGATCAGCAGGGTCATCTCGGCTTCGTGCAAGGTCGCCGTGATCACCGGCGAGCGGTCCATCGCCAGGCTCAGCTTGACACTGGACGGCAGCACCGCCTGCAACGCCGGCAACTGCGCCTTGATCTGCCTGACCGTCTCGATGATGTTGGCGCCGGACTGGCGGTTGATCACCAGCAGCACCGCCGGTTCGTTGTTGAAGAAACCGCTGTTGTAGCGGTCTTCCACGCCGTCGCTGATCTTCGCCACATCACTCAAGCGCAAGGCGGCGCCGTTCTGGTAGCGGATCAGCAGCGGCTCGTAGTCCTTGGCTTTTTCCAACTGGTCGTTGGCCTGGATCTGCCAGTTGCGCTGGCTGTCTTCCAGGGAGCCTTTGGGCCGACGCTGGTTAGCGTTGGCGATGGTGTTGCGCACATCGTCGAGGGCCACGCCGTACTGGTCGAGGGCCTTGGGCTCCAGCTCGATGCGCACCGCCGGCAGGGAGCTGCCGCCGATCTGCACTTCGCCTACGCCCGGCACCTGGGACAGGCTTTGCGAAAGAATGGTCGAGGCCAGGTCGTACAACTGGCCTTTCTGCAGCACGTCCGAGGTCAGCGACAGCACCATGATCGGCGCCTGGGACGGGTTGATCTTTTTGTAGGTGGGCATGCTGCGCATGCCGCTGGGCAGCAGGTTGCGCGAGGCATTGATTGCCGCCTGCACTTCCCGCGCCGCGCCGTTGATATCCCGGTCGGAGTCAAACGCGAGGATCACCCGGGTAGAGCCCTGGCTCGACGAGCTACTCATGGTGGTAATGCCGGCAATCGCGCCAAACGAGCGCTCCAGCGGCGTGGCCACGGTAGACGCCATCACCTCGGGGCTTGCGCCAGGCAAGCTGGCCGACACCACGATCACCGGAAAATCAATCTGCGGCAGCGGCGACACCGGCAGCAGATTGAAGCTGACACCGCCCAGCAACATGATCGCCAGGCTCAGCAGCATGGTCGCTACCGGCCGGCGAATGAAAGGTCCGGACAGGTTCATGACTCAACCGGCTCCAGGCTTTGCGGCTCTTTGCGCCAGCGACGGCCCAGGCGATCGAAGTACAGGTAAATCACCGGCGTGGTGAACAGGGTCAGCACCTGGCTCACCAACAAACCGCCGACCATCACCAGGCCCAGAGGTTGACGCAGTTCAGCGCCGGAACCGGTGGCGAGCATCAACGGTACTGCACCAAACAATGCGGCCAAGGTGGTCATCAGGATCGGCCGGAAGCGCAGCAGCGCCGCCTGGTAGATCGCGGTCTGCGGGTCGAGCCCCTGGTTGCGTTCAGCATCGAGGGCGAAGTCGATCATCATGATCGCGTTCTTCTTGACGATACCGATCAGCAAAATGATGCCGATGATCGCAATCATGCCCAGATCATTGCCACTGAGCAGCAACGCCAGCAACGCGCCCACGGCCGCCGACGGCAAGGTCGAGAGGATGGTGATCGGGTGGATATAACTCTCGTAGAGCACACCCAGCACGATGTACATGGTGACCACGGCCGCCAGGATCAGCAGCAAGGTGCTCGACAGCGAGGCTTCGAACGCCTGGGCCGCGCCCTGGAACTGGGTCTGCACGCCCACCGGCATGCCGATGTCTTTCTGGGTCTGGTTGATCAGCTCCACGCCTTTGCCCAACGCGACACCAGGCGCCAGGTTGAACGACATCATCACCGCGGGGAACTGGCCGATGTGCGCAATCGCCAGTTGCGCCTGGCGCTGTTCCACATGGGCCAGGCTGGACAAGCGCACCTGGCCGCCATCGGTGGTTTTCACATGGATCTGGTTCAGCGCATCCGGGCCCAGGGTTTCGCCGGACTGGGCCTGCAATACCACGCGGTACTGGCTGGCCTGGGTGTAGATGGTAGAAATCTGCCGTTGGCCGAAGGCATCGTAAAGCGCATCGGTGATGGTCGATACGCTGACACCCAGGCGTGACGCCGCATCGCGGTCGATCACCAGGTACACCTGCAGGCCCTTGTCCTGCAGGTCGCTGGCAACGTCGGTGAGTTCGGGCATCTGGCTCAACGCGTGGACCAGTTTTTCGCTCCACAACGCCAGCAACTCGGAATCCGGCGAAGACATGCTGAACTGGTACTGGGTGCGGCTGACACGGTCTTCGATGGTCAAGTCCTGCACCGGCTGCATGAACAGGCGGATGCCCACCAGCTTGTCGATTTGCGGCTGCAAGCGGGTGATCACTTGGGCTGCGCTCAAGTCGCGCAGGCCGTGAGCCTTGAGGTTGATCAACAAGCGCCCACTGTTGAGGGTAGCGTTGTCACCGTCCACACCAATGTAGGACGACAGGCTTTCCACCGCTGGATCGGCCAGGATGATCTTCGCCAGGTCCTGCTGGCGCTGGCTCATGGCGGCGAAGGAAATCGACTGCGGCGCTTCGGAAATACCCTGGATCACGCCCGTATCCTGCACCGGGAAGAAGCCTTTGGGCACCACCAGGTACAGCACCACGGTCAGGCCCAGGGTCGCGATGGCGACCAGCAGGGTCAGCGGTTGGTGCCGGAGCACCCACTGCAACATGCGTCCATAACGCGCGATCAACCAATCGATCCAGGCACCACTGGCTTTGTAGAATCGGCTTTGCTCCTCTTCCTTGGGTTCACGCTTGAGCAGCCGCGCGCACATCATCGGCGTGAGGGTCAGGGACACCACCAGGGAAATCAGGATAGCCACTGCCAGGGTGATGGCGAACTCACGGAACAGGCGCCCGACGACGTCGGCCATGAACAGCAGCGGAATCAATACCGCGATCAGCGACAGGGTCAGGGAAATCAGGGTAAAACCGATTTGCTTGGCGCCCTTTAGCGCCGCGGCCAAGGGCGTTTCGCCCTCCTCTATATAGCGCGAGATGTTCTCCAGCATCACGATGGCATCGTCCACCACGAAACCGGTGGCGATGGTCAAGGCCATCAGCGTGAGGTTGTTGATGGAGAAACCCGCCAGGTACATCACGCCAAAGGTGCCCACCAGCGACAGCGGCACGGCGATGGACGGAATGAGCGTGGCGCTGACCCTGCGCAGGAACAGGAACGTCACCATCACCACCAGGGCGATGGCGATGAGCAATTCGTGCTGCACGTCTTTCACCGACGCCCGGATGGTTTGGGTGCGGTCAGTGAGCACCGTCACGTCGAGGCCGGCCGGCAGGTTGTCGGTGATGCTTGGCAGCAGCGCCTTGATGCGGTCCACCACCTCGATCACGTTGGCCCCCGGCTGGCGCTGGATATTCAGCAGCACGGCCTGGTTTTCATTGGCCCAAGCCGCGAGGCGCTCGTTTTCGGCGCCGTCGACGATCTGTGCCACGTCTTTTAGACGCAACGGCGCGCCATTGTTGTAGGCCAGGATCAACTCGGCGTACTGCGCGGGCGAGACCAACTGGTCGTTGGCATCAAGCATCGACACGCGGGTGGGGCCGTCGAAGTTACCCTTGGGCTGGTTGACGTTGGAAGCGGCGATCAAGGTGCGCACGTCCGACAGGTTCAAGCCGTTGGCCGCCAGGGCCTCGGGGTTGACCTTGATGCGCACGGCCTGGCGCTGGCCACCGGCGATGCTGACCATGCCGACGCCGCTGATCTGCGCGATTTTCTGCGCCATGCGCGTGTCGACCAAGTCATTGAGCTTGGGCAGCAACATGGTTTTTGAGGTAATGGCCAGGGTCAGCACCGGGGTGTCCGCCGGGTTGACCTTGTTGTACACCGGCGGCGCCGGCAAATCCTTGGGCAACAGGTTGGTCGCGGCGTTGATCGCGGCCTGCACCTGTTGCTCGGCGACATCCATATTGATGTCGAGGTTGAAACGCAGGGTCAGCACCGACGCGCCGCCGGAACTGGTGGAGGCCATTTGCGTGAGGCCGGGCATTTGCCCGAACTGGCGTTCCAGCGGCGCGGTGACCGCACTGGTCATCACATCCGGGCTGGCGCCGGGGTACAGGGTCATCACCCGAATGGTCGGGTAGTCCACTTGGGGCAACGCCGAAACCGGCAACAAGCGGTACGAAATGATGCCGGCCAACACAATGGCCAGCATGCTCAGCGTGGTGGCGACCGGGCGAAGGATAAACAGTCGCGACAGGTTCATGAACCGACCTTTTGCGCCTTGCCGGCGGCAGCGCCGGTCTCCCCTTTCGCGGCGGGCTTGCCTTGCAGGTGTTCGGTAGGCGTGGTCGGCACTTCGCTGCTCTCATTCACCACTTCGACTTCGCTGCCGTCCTTCAAACGGTCAGTGCCTTCCAGCACCACGCGGTCGCCGGCCTTGAGACCTTGCTTGATCACGGTGTTATCGCCATCGGTATCGCCGACCACCAGCGGCTGCACCTTGACCTTCTTGTCGCCGTCGAGCACGTAGACGAAGGTGCCGGTGTTGCCGAACTGGATCGCCGCCGACGGCGCCAGCACTACGTTATGCAGGGTGTCAGCCAACAGGTGCACATTGACGAACTGATTGGGGAACAGCGCCTGGTCCTTGTTATCGAAGCGCGCCTTGAATTTCAGGGTGCCGGTGGTGACGTCGATCTGGTTGTCCAGGCTCTGCAGCACGCCGGTGGCCTGTACTTTCACATCGCCACGGTCCCAGGCTTCCACAGGGAGTTTGTTGCCGGCGTGGTAGCGAGCAAGCACGGTTTCCAGGGTATTTTCCGGCAGGGTGAAGGCGACGCTGATCGGTTGGGTCTGGGTGATCACGGCCAGGAAGGTGGTGTCGTTGGCCGCCACCAGGTTGCCCACGTCCACCTGGCGCAGGCCCACGCGGCCACTGATCGGTGCGCGGATCTTGGTGAATTCGAGGTTGAGCTTGGCGTCATCCACCGCGCCCTGGTTGGTCTTGACCGTGCCCTGGTATTGCAAAACCAGCGCTTCGGCGGTGTCCAGGGTCTGCTTGGCAATACTGTCCTGGGCGAACAGGTCGCGATAACGCTGCACGTCGACCTGGGCGTTTTTCAGTTGGGCCTGGTTCTGCATCAGCGTGCCCTGGGCCTGGAGCAAGGCGTTCTGGTAGCTGCGCGGGTCGATCTCGGCCAGCAGGTCGCCGGCCTTGACCATCTGCCCTTCTTCAAAGGCGATCTTCACCAACTCGCCACCCACCCGGCTGCGCACATTGATCGTGTTCAGTGCGGTAACCGTGCCCAAGGCCTTGTAGTACACCGGGAACTCGCCAAGCACCGCAGGCGCCACGCGTACCGGCACCGGGCCAGTGGAACCGCCAAACCCAGGGCGCGCCATGCCGGTCTTGCTCGCATGGCCGGCCGGCGCGTCTTTATGGGCGGCACCGCTGGGCCAGAATTTCCAGCACAGGCCGGCGATAACCAGCAGCACGAGCAGGCCGAACAACCAGCGGCGGGAGTTGCGGGGGGAGGATTGCATGGAGTGATCAACCATTGGGCGCGAGAGCTTCTTCTTTGGGAGGCTGAAAGATAAGCACTGGAGCGCGTTAAGAAAAGCGCCTTTACCGGCTATTTACCTTGGGCTTACAACTTTAAACATCTGCGCTTAGTCCGTTCGCTATTTCGCTAAGCACCTGAGCGACAAATAAAAACGGCCTGGACTAGGCCAGGCCGCAAGCATGCATCATACGTGTTACTGCCAAACGACAGTAACGTACCGAAACAGTTACTTCAAAACAGCCAGGGCTGCTTCGTAGTTTGGCTCTTCAGCGATTTCCTTGACCAACTCGCTGTGCAGCACGTTGTCGTTTTCGTCCAGCACTACGACGGCACGAGCAGTCAGGCCTTTGAGCGGGCCGTCGGCAATCGCCACACCGTAATCAACCGCGAAATCCGAATCGCGGAAATCAGACAGGTTCTTCACGTTTTCCAGGCCTTCGGAGCCGCAGAAACGCGCTTGGGCGAACGGCAGGTCGGTGGAGATGCACAGCACCACGGTGTTTTCCACATCGTTGGCCTGGGCGTTGAACTTGCGCACCGAAGTCGCGCAGGTTGGGGTGTCGACACTTGGGAAGATGTTCAGCACCTTACGCTTGCCCGCAAAGGTGGCCAGGGTGGCGTTGGACAGATCGCCGGCGGTCAGGGTGAAGTCTGCGGCTTTGGCGCCGACTTTCGGCAGTTCGCCTTCAACCTGGACCGGGTTGCCTTTGAGAGTGACTTGAGCCATGAACGGAATCCTTATGCTGAGTTTTGGTTAAACGAATTCGAGAGGCCGAAGTTAACCACAAACTACGATGACGACCTACCGCCAGACACAAATTGTCATGCCACCGGTTGTGGTTTAATTGCGCGCTTTTCACCTGCCCCTCAAGGAAACCGTTGTCGATGAATCAGCCCGCCACCAAAGTCCTGGTCATTGGTTATGTCTGGCCGGAACCACGTTCCTCGGCCGCAGGCGGGCATATGATGCAGATTCTTGAGAGTTTTCTGGCGCAAGGTTGGAACATTACCTTCAGCAGCCCCGCAACCATCGGCGAGCACAAGGCCGATCTGCCCGCCCTGGGCATAGCCGAATGCGCTATCGAGTTGAATAACAGCAGTTTCGACGATTTTATCTGCGAACTCGCTCCGGATATCGTGCTGTTCGACCGCTTCATGATGGAAGAACAGTTCGGTTGGCGCGTCGAGAAATGTTGCCCCGATGCCCTGCGCGTACTGGAAACCTCTGACCTGCAAAGCCTGCGTGACGCACGGCATCAGCGCCTCAAGGACCACCTCAAGGCCGACCCCGACAGCGACGACTTCAGCGCGCTGTTTTCCCCGGCGTTGCAAGAAGAGTTCCAGCTGATGGCCGACACTGACCTGGCCAAGCGCGAAATCGCGGCGATTTACCGTTGCGATATCAGCCTGATGATCTCTGACGTGGAAATCCGCCTGCTGACCGAGCAGTTCAAAGTGCCGGCTGCCCTGCTCCACTGGTGCCCGCTGATGCTGGAACCACCCGCCGAGCCCTTCGCGCCATTTGAAGACCGGGCGCACTTCCTCAGCATCGGCAACTTCCGCCACGCGCCCAACTGGGACGCGGTGTTATGGATGAAAAACAGCCTGTGGCCGCTGATTCGCCAGCAATTGCCGAACGCCCAGTTGCATATCTATGGCGCCTACACGCCGCCCAAGGCCACTGCGCTGCATAACCCGGCGCAGGGATTTCATGTGATGAACTGGGCCGAAGATGCCTTGCAGGTGATGACGGCCGCGCGTATCTGCCTGGCGCCACTGCGCTTCGGCGCCGGCATCAAGGGCAAACTCGCGGATGCGATGCTCTGCGGCACGCCGAATATCACCACGCCCATCGGCGCCGAGGCCATGGGTGATGAGCAGCCGTGGCCGGGGCTGATCGAACACAGCGCACCTGCACTGGCCGCCGCCGCCGTGGCGCTCTACCAGGACCGCGAACGCTGGACCCAGGCCCAGGAAAACGGTCGCCAGCTGTTAGCGCGCCGCTATGACCAGAACATTCATGGCCCCGCGCTGGTGGCATGTCTGCAACAGTGCCGCAGCCATCTCGCCGCCCATCGCCGCGATAACTTCACCGGCAGCATGCTGCGCCACCACGCCCATAAAAGTACGCAATACATGTCCCAGTGGATCGAGGCAAAAAACCGCAGCGTATAAACGGCGACGCTGGCGAGGTTGCGCGCGAGGGGGCATTATCCTACGCAGCAACCACAATAAAGCGACGGCAGTATGACCCGAGCAACACGAATCACCGACCCTTCCTACGAGCTGATGGACGATCACAACGGTCTGTCCATCATCTATCGCCAGCACGGTTTCCCCTGCCCGCTGGTGCGCTGGCACTTTCACAAGGAATACGAGCTGCACCTGATCGTCGCCAGCTCGGGCAAGGTGTTTATCGGCGACTATATCGGCAACTTCTACCCGGAAAGCCTGTTCCTCACCGGCCCCAACCTGCCCCACAACTGGATCAGCCAGGTCGAGGAAGACGAGGTAGTGCCCAAGCGCGACATGTTGGTGAATTTCACCGATGAGCTGTTTGAAGGCGGCAGCCATATCTTCGCCGAACTCAAGACCCTGGCGCCGCTGCTGGAACGGGCGCAGTACGGCATCGAGTTTCGCTGCAAGCGCACGATTGCCCAAGCGATGACCTTGATGCAGCGCATTGAGGACGCACAGGGCATGGCGCGGCTGGGACATTTCTTTATCCTGCTGGAAGTACTCAGCGCGTGTGAGGACTACCAGTTGCTTTCAGGGGTAACGACACCGCAGTTGGCCGACGAGCACAGTATCGACCGTACCAACCGCGCGGTGGACTACATCTTTGCCCACTACGCGCGTGAGCTGTCCCTTGAAGAGGTTGCGGAATACTTGGGGATGAAGCCCACCTATTTCTCACGGGTGTTTAAACAGGCCACCGGGCGCACGTTTATCGAATTCGTCAATCGGCTGCGCATCAGCAAGTCGTGCGAGCTGTTGGCCGATGGTGATAAAGCCGTGACCGACGTGTGCTTTGAATCGGGTTTCAACAACATCTCCAACTTCAACCGGCGTTTTCAACAGCTAAAAGGCATGACCCCTTCCCACTACCGACGCCTGGCAGTGCAGCGCTTGACCGAGCAGAACCTGGCTTAATGGCTTCAGCTGCTGGGTTATCGAGTGCAAAAAAGTATCAGTCCCAGTGCTCCCAAGGATTTGTCACAGCGCCATTAGAAGGCTGTAATCAACGCACACTCTTCCTGACTCCTTGTGGGAAGACACAACAACAATAACTGTCCTTCTGTAGCCCCCTGGGCGCGGAAATGGAGTGCGCGATGAAGTTCACAGCAAAAGCTCTAATTGCCTTTTCTTGTATGACCCTCAGCGCCGTCAGCCTTGGCGCGCAAACCCTGACCATTGCCACCGTCAACAACAGCGACATGATCCGCATGCAAAAGCTCTCGAAAACCTTCGAGGCCGAGCATCCGGAGATCAAGCTGAATTGGGTGGTGCTCGAAGAAAACGTGCTGCGCCAACGCCTGACCACCGACATCGCCACCCAGGGCGGGCAGTTCGATGTGTTGACCATCGGCATGTACGAAGCTGCACTCTGGGGTGCCAAGGGTTGGCTGGAGCCGATGAAGGACTTGCCGGCGTCCTACGATCTCGATGACGTATTCCCTTCGGTGCGTGACGGCCTGTCTGTCAAAGGCTCGCTGTATGCCCTGCCGTTCTACGCCGAAAGTTCGATCACCTACTACCGCACCGACCTGTTCAAGAACGCCGGGCTGACCATGCCCGAGCATCCGACCTGGACGCAGATCGGCGAATTCGCCAGCAAACTCACCAACAAGAGCAAAGAGCAATACGGCCTGTGCCTGCGCGGCAAAGCCGGTTGGGGTGAGAACATGGCGCTGATCACCACCCTGGCCAACGGCTACGGTGCGCGCTGGTTCGATGAGAAGTGGCAGCCGGAATTCAACGGCCCTGAATGGAAGGAGGCGCTGAACTTCTACGTCGACAACATGAAGAAATCCGGCCCGCCGGGCGCCTCCAGCAACGGCTTCAACGAAAACCTGGCGCTGTTCAACAGCGGCAAGTGCGCGATTTGGGTCGACGCCAGCGTCGCCGGCTCGTTCGTGACCGACAAGACCCAAAGCAAAGTGGCCGACCACGTCGGCTTCACCTTTGCCCCCCACGAGAAAACCGACAAGGGCACCTCGTGGCTGTACTCCTGGAGCCTGGCGATTCCGACCAGTTCCAAGGCCAAGGACGCCGCCAAGGTGTTCACCAGTTGGGCCACCTCCAAGGAATATGGCGCATTGGTCGCCAAGACCGATGGCGTTGCCAACGTACCGCCAGGCACGCGCAAGTCGACCTACAGCGACGAGTACATGAAGGCCGCTCCGTTTGCCAAGGTGACCCTGGAATCGCTGAAGGTCGCGGACCCGACCAAACCGACGCTCAAGCCAGTGCCGTATATCGGTATCCAGTTGGTGACCATTCCTGAGTTCCAGGCAATTGGGACCCAGGTCGGTAAATTCTTCTCGGGCGCGTTGACCGGTCAGCAGACGGTGGATGCTGCGTTGACTGCTGCGCAGACCACCACTGAGCGGGAAATGAAGCGAGCCGGTTATCCCAAATAGGCCCGACTCCCCCCTGTAACTGTGGGAAACCGCTTTATGTGGGAGCCGGGCTTGCCCGCGATGGCGGCCTGTCAGTTGATGATTCTGTTACCTGACACACCGCCATCGCAGGCAAGCCAGCTCCCACATTTGATCGCGCTCCGACTCTGGTTCTGCCTGTAATCGACTGGTTCTGATCACCATGAATACAACACCCAAAAACCGTCTGGCCAACCCCGGCTGGTTCCTTGTCAGCCCTTCGGTCGCCCTGCTGCTGCTGTGGATGATCGTGCCCCTGGGCATGACCCTGTACTTTTCGCTGATCCGCTACAACCTGCTCTACCCCGGCGAAAACCAATTCGTCGGGTTGGAGAACTTCACCTACTTCATCACCGACTCGGGCTTCCTGCCGGGCGCCACCAATACCCTGTTGCTGGTGGGCAGCGTGCTGCTGATCAGCGTGGTGTTCGGTGTGTTGATCAGTGCCCTGCTGGAGGCCAGTGAGTTCTTCGGTCGCGGCCTGGTGCGGGTGTTGTTGATTTCGCCCTTCTTCATCATGCCCACCGTCGGTGCGCTGATCTGGAAGAACCTGATTTTCCACCCGGTGTCGGGGATTCTCGCCGCCGTGTGGAAGTTTTTCGGCGCCGAGCCGGTGGACTGGCTGGCGCACTACCCGTTGCTGTCGATCATCATCATTGTGTCGTGGCAATGGCTGCCCTTCGCGATCCTGCTGCTGATGACTGCCATGCAGTCCCTCGACCAGGAACAAAAGGAAGCCGCGCGCCTGGACGGTGCCGGCGCCATCGCGATCTTCTGGCACCTGACCCTGCCCCACCTGGCGCGCCCGATTGCCGTGGTGGTGATGATCGAAACGATCTTTCTGCTCTCGGTATTCGCCGAAATCTTCACCACCACCAACGGTGGCCCCGGCTACGCCTCGACCAACCTCGCCTACCTGATCTACAACCAGGCGCTGGTGCAATTCGACGTGGGCATGGCTTCGGCCGGCGGCTTGATTGCCGTGGTCATCGCCAATATCGCGGCGATCATCCTGGTGCGGATGATCGGCAAAAACCTGACTGACAAGCCTTGAGGGCCGCGCCATGACGCTTCAACAATCCCGCCGCCTGCAAAGCCTGTTGCTCGGCACGTTGGCCTGGGCCATCGCGATCCTGATCTTTTTCCCGATCTTCTGGATGGTGCTGACCAGCTTCAAGACCGAAATCGACGCATTCGCTACGCCGCCGCAGTTCATCTTCACGCCGACGCTGGAGAACTACCTGCACATCAACGAGCGCAGCAATTACTTTAGTTATGCGTGGAACTCGGTGCTGATTTCCTTCAGCGCCACCGCCTTATGCCTACTGATTTCAGTACCGGCCGCCTACTCCATGGCGTTCTACGAAACCAAGCGCACCAAAGGCACGCTGCTGTGGATGCTGTCCACCAAAATGCTGCCGCCGGTGGGCGTGCTGATGCCGATCTACCTGCTGGCCAAGAGCTTTGGCCTGCTGGACACGCGCATTGCGCTGATCATCATCTACACCCTGATCAACCTGCCGATTGTGGTGTGGATGGTTTACACCTACTTCAAGGACATCCCCAAGGACATCCTCGAAGCCGCCCGCCTGGATGGCGCCACGCTGTGGCAGGAAATGGTCCGCGTGCTGCTGCCGATCGCCAAGGGCGGCCTGGCGTCCACCGTGTTGCTGTCGCTGATCCTGTGCTGGAACGAGGCGTTCTGGTCGCTGAACTTGACCTCATCCACCGCTGCGCCGTTGACCGCATTGATCGCCTCCTACTCCAGCCCCGAAGGGTTGTTCTGGGCCAAATTGTCCGCCGTCTCGACCCTGGCCTGCGCACCGATCCTGATTTTTGGCTGGATCAGCCAGAAACAGCTGGTGCGCGGGTTGTCCTTCGGCGCCGTGAAGTAACGGCTGCTTAATAAAAATTCAAAGCGGAGGCCCATCCCATGGCCAACCTGAAAATCAAGAATCTGCAAAAAGGCTTCGAAGGCTTTTCCATCATCAAGGGCATCGACCTGGAAGTGAACGACAAGGAATTCGTAGTATTCGTCGGCCCCTCGGGCTGCGGTAAATCCACGCTGCTGCGCCTGATCGCCGGCCTTGAAGAAGTCAGCGAAGGCACCATCGAGCTGGATGGTCGCGACATCACCGAAGTGACCCCGGCCAAGCGTGACCTGGCGATGGTGTTCCAGACCTACGCGCTGTACCCGCACATGAGCGTGCGCAAGAACATGTCGTTTGCGCTCGACCTGGCCGGTGTCGACAAGAAGCTGGTGGACAGCAAGGTCAGCGAAGCGGCGCGCATCCTCGAGCTGGGCCCGTTGCTGGAGCGTAAGCCCAAGCAGCTGTCCGGTGGGCAGCGCCAGCGTGTGGCGATCGGCCGCGCGATTGTGCGTAACCCGAAGATCTTCCTGTTCGATGAGCCGCTGTCCAACCTCGACGCCGCCCTGCGCGTGCAGATGCGCCTGGAGCTGGCGCGCCTGCATAAAGAGTTGCAGGCGACCATGATCTACGTGACCCACGACCAGGTCGAAGCCATGACCCTGGCCGACAAGGTCGTGGTGTTGAACAGCGGCCGTATCGAGCAAGTCGGTTCGCCACTGGAGCTGTACCACCAGCCGGCCAACCTGTTTGTGGCGGGCTTCCTCGGCACGCCGAAAATGGGCTTCCTCAAGGGCAAGGTCACCCGCGTCGAGGGCCAGGGCTGCGACGTGCAGCTGGACGCCGGCACAACCATCAGCCTGCCGTTGAGCGGTCCCAGCTTGAGCGTCGGCAGTGCGGTGACCCTGGGCATCCGTCCTGAGCACCTGGAAATCGCCGCGCCGGGCCAAACCACCTTGACCGTCACCGCCGATGTCGGCGAACGCCTGGGGAGCGACACCTTCTGTCACGTTATCACCGCCAACGGCGAGCCGCTGACCCTGCGGATTCGTGGCGATATGGCCAGCCAGTACGGCGAGACGCTGCACCTGCACCTGGACCCGGCGCACTGCCATCTGTTCGACACCGACGGTGTTGCCGTGGCCCGCCCACTGCGCGCTGCCGCCTGATTTCGCGAGTATTCCGTCATGAAGCTGAATAAACAGAACCTCACCCAACTGGCGCCGGAAGTGAAGCTGCCCGCCTACGCCATCGCCGACACCCGCCAAGGCATTGCGCACATCGGCGTCGGCGGTTTCCACCGCGCGCATCAGGCGTATTACACCGATGCGTTGATGAACACGGGCGAAAGCCTGGACTGGAGCATCTGCGGCGTCGGCCTGCGCAGTGAGGACCGCAAAGCCCGTGACGACCTGGCTGGCCAGGACTACCTGTTCACCCTGTACGAACTGGGCGATACCGACGACACCGAAGTGCGTGTCATCGGCTCGATCAGCGAGATGCTGCTGGCAGAAGACGGCGCCCAGGCGCTGATCGACAAACTGGCCAGCCCGCAGATTCGCATCGTCTCGCTGACCATCACCGAAGGCGGCTACTGCATCGACGACAGCAATGGCGAGTTCATGGCCCACTTGCCGCAGATCCAGCACGACCTGGCGCACCCCACGTCACCGAAAACCGTATTTGGCTTTATCTGCGCCGCCCTGACCAAACGTCGCGCCGCCGGCACCCCGGCGTTTACCGTGATGTCCTGCGATAACCTGCCGCACAATGGCGCTGTCACGCGCAAAGCGCTGCTGGCCTTCGCCGCCCTGCACAATGCCGAGTTGCACGACTGGATCAAGGCCAATGTGAGTTTCCCGAATGCCATGGTCGACCGCATTACGCCCATGACCAGCACCGCCCACCGCCTGCAACTGCACGACGAACACGGCATCGACGATGCCTGGCCGGTGGTGTGCGAACCCTTCGTGCAGTGGGTGCTGGAGGACAAATTCGTCAACGGGCGCCCGGCCTGGGAAAAGGTCGGCGTGCAGTTCACCGATGACGTCACGCCTTATGAAGAAATGAAGATCGGCCTGCTCAATGGCAGTCATTTGGCACTGACCTACCTGGGCTTTCTCAAGGGCTATCGGTTTGTTCACGAGACCATGAACGATCCGGTGTTTGTCGCCTACATGCGTGCCTATATGGACCTTGATGTCACGCCGAACCTGGCGCCGGTACCGGGTATTGATCTGACGGACTACAAGCAGACCTTGGTGGATCGCTTTTCCAATCAGGCGATTGCCGATCAGTTGGAGCGCGTGTGCTCGGACGGCTCGTCGAAGTTTCCCAAGTTCACCGTGCCGACCATTAACCGATTGATTGCGGATGGGCGCGAGACCGAGCGTGCGGCGTTGGTGGTGGCGGCCTGGGCCTTGTATTTGAAGGGCGTGGATGAGAATGGGGTGAGCTACAAAATCCCGGATCCGCGTGCCGAATTTTGCCAGGAGCTGGTGAGTGATGACGCGCTGATCAGCAAACGCTTGTTGGGGGTGGAAGAGATTTTTGGTACGGCTATTCCCAACTCGCCTGCGTTTGTGGCAGCTTTCGAGCGGTGCTTTGTCAGCTTGCGTGACAACGGCGTCACCGCAACACTGCAGCACCTACTGAAGAAACCGAATTAAACAGGTGGGAGCTGGCTTGCCTGCGATAGCGATCTATCAGTCACCTCATGGCTGACTGGACCACCGCTATCGCAGGCAAGCCAGCTCCCACAGTTGATCGGATTAGCACTCCAACAATAATACTGCTGAGCAAATCCTCATGACCCAGCAAAACCTGTTTCTCGGCATCGACTGCGGCACCCAGGGCACCAAAGCCATCGTCCTCGACGCCTCCAGCGGTAAGGTGCTGGGCCTCGGCGCGGCGGCGCACACGTTGATCAGCGGCGCCAATGGCCGTCGCGAGCAGCACACCCAGGAATGGCTGGACGCTTTCACCGAAGCTACCCACCGCGCTTTGCAACAGGCCGGCGTGGATGGCCAGGACATCCTCGGCATCGGTGTTTCCGGCCAGCAACATGGCCTGGTGCTGCTGGACGAGAACGGTGAGGTGCTGCGCCCGGCCAAGTTATGGTGCGACACCGAAACCGCACCGGAGAACGACCGCCTGCTGCAACACCTTGGTGGTGAAAGCGGTTCGCTGGAACGCCTCGGCGTGGCGATTGCGCCGGGCTACACCGTGTCCAAATTGCTCTGGACCCGCGAGCAGCATCCGGACATCTTCGCGCGCATCGCGCACATCCTGCTGCCCCACGATTACCTCAATTACTGGCTCACCGGCCGTGCGGTCGCGGAATACGGCGATGCGTCAGGCACGGGCTATTTCAACGTGCGCAGCCGCGAATGGGATGTGGCACTGCTCAAGCACATCGACCCGAGCGGTCGCCTGGAACAGGCCTTGCCGCAGTTGATTGAGGCCGATCAAAGCGTTGGTACCGTTCTTCCGGCGATCGCCGAACGCCTGGGCATCAACCCCAACGCCATCGTCTCCAGTGGCGGCGGCGATAATATGATGGGCGCCATCGGCACCGGCAACATTGCCCCAGGCGTGATCACCATGAGCCTGGGTTCGTCGGGCACCGTGTATGCGTTCGCCGACCAGCCTAACGTGAGCCCGCAGGCGTCGGTCGCCACGTTCTGCTCATCCAGCGGCGGCTGGTTGCCGTTGATCTGCACCATGAACCTGACCAACGCCACAGGGGTGATCCGCGAACTGTTCGACCTCGACCTCGCCGCGTTCAATGCGTTGGTCGAACACGCGCCTATTGGGGCCGAGGGCGTGAGCATGCTGCCCTTCCTCAACGGCGAACGCGTGCCCGCCCTGCCCCACGCTACTGGGAGCCTGCATGGCCTGACCATGACCAACCTGACCCGCGCTAACCTGTGTCGCGCGGTGGTCGAGGGCACCACGTTCGGCCTGCGCTACGGCCTCGACCTGCTGCGCCAGACCGGCCTGCAAAGCCACAGCATCCGCCTGATCGGCGGCGGTTCGAAAAGCCCTGTGTGGCGGCAGATGGTCGCCGATATCACGAACACCGAAGTCATCTGCACTGAACAAAGCGAAGCCGCCGCCCTGGGCGCGGCGATTCAGGCGGCGTGGAGCCAATCCGGCGAGCCCCTGGCCAGCCTGTGCGACAAATGCGTGAGCGTCGACCCGGCCAGCCGGACCCTACCGGTGGCGGCCAATGTCAGCGCCTATCAACAGGCTTACGAGCGCTATCAGCAGCTTGTGGCAACCCTTTAAGAGCGAACGACTATGTATCTGGTGTGTGGCGAAGCGCTGTTTGATTTCTTCAGCGAAGAAGATCCCAGCGGGCAGGCTTCCAAGGTCAATTACAAGGCGATTGCCGGCGGTTCGCCGTTCAACGTCGCGGTCGGGTTGCGTCGCCTGGGTATCGACGCCGGGCTGTTTGGCGGTTTATCCAGCGACTTCCTCGGCCGCCGCTTATTGCAGGTGCTCAAGGATGAAGGCGTGAGTGAACAGTTCCTGGTGGAATTTGCCGCGCCGACCACCTTGTCGATGGTCGCCGTGGGCGCCAATGGCTCACCGCAGTACAACTTCCGTGGCGAAGGCTGTGCCGACCGGTTGTTGGAAATCGCCCACCTGCCGGAGTTGGGCGATGACATTCGCGGCCTGCATATCGGCTCCTTCTCGCTGGTGGTGCAGCCGATTGGCGACACCCTGCTGGCGTTGGTCAAACGCGAGAGCGGCAAGCGCCTGATCAGCCTCGACCCCAACGTGCGGCTCAACCCGCAACCGGACATCCAACTGTGGCGCGATCGCGTGGCCGAGCTGGTCAAGCATGCCGACCTGATCAAGGTCAGCGATGAAGACCTGCACCTGCTCTACCCCGACCAGTCGCCTGAAAGCGTGCTGCGGGGCTGGCTGCAACACCGTTGTCAGCTGGTGTTCCTGACGCGCGGTGGCGATGGCGCCAGCGTATTCAGCCGTCAGCATGGCACTTGGTCTGCACCTGCGGTCAAGGTGGTGATGGCCGACACGGTGGGTGCCGGCGATACCTTCCAGGCCGCCTTGATTGCCTGGCTGACCGAACAGCAGCTGGATTCGGTGCAAGGCCTGCAACAGCTCACGCGCGCGCAGATTGATGCCATGCTGGGTTTCGCCATCCGCGCCGCTGCCCTGACCTGCGGCAAGACCGGGCCCGACCTGCCGTATCGCGAGCAGCTCTGATGAAGGTTTTGTCAGCCACGTAAACATTAATCGATGGTTAATCCCGCAAGTCGACAGTCAAGTCGTACCCACTTGCGGAGAACCACCATGAAACTGCGCACTTTACTGCTCGGCAGCGCCTTGGCGCTGGCCGCAGCCTCAGGCCTGGCCCAGGCCGACAATCAACCCGCCACTGCCAAACCCGTGCCTTACCAGTACGGCATGCCAATGAATATCGACAAGGTGCTGGCGATGAACGAAACCCCGACCGACGAATGCAAAGTCATCAAGGCCGATATCAAGTTTTTGGATAAGGCGGGCAAGGTGGAAGACGTGAGCTATCGAAAAATGTCCGAAGCCTGTGATTTCCAGAACTGAGCCGTTAAAAGATCGGGCTATACCGTCGGTTTTCACCGCATGAACATGTAGGACTTTTCTCAAAAACCCTAATTTAATCAATGATTAAGGTGGAGAGATAACAGTGAGCCCAACCGCATTTCCGAGGCTATTGGCTGAAGGGGCGGTCACCGCTTCATCGCGTTGATGAACCGGACCACTGATGGAGAATCCTCATGAACATGCACAGCGTATTCCTGCTCGGCTGCACCTTGGCGCTCACCACTCTATCGGCAATGGCACAGGCTGAAACAAAACCCGTGCCGTATCACTACGGCATGCCCATGGACATTCAGAAAGTGATTGCCATGACCGAGCCCCAGACCAATGACTGCAAGGTCATCGACGCCCAGATCAAGTTCTTGGACAAGGCCGGTGAACTGCACTATGTGAGCTACAAAAAAATGTCCGAGGCTTGCCTGTTCCAAAACTGAACAGGCTGCAGATAAGGGCGGCGTAGTGCGTCAACACGCGATATCCTTGCGCGCTCGTCAAACGGCTGAAAGGATTCGCCATGCAACTTCGCTTTCACACGCTCGCCCTCTTTACCGCCGTGCTCTGCTTCGCCCTGGCCTTAATATGGGGCCTGCGCCCCGAATGGATGTTGTGGCTGTGGAGCGTGGAATACACCAGCACCACGGGCCTGGTTGCCCGGCGTAACGCAGCACTGTTCCTGGCCATCGGCGTGATATTTTATCGCGCTCGCCATGCACCGCCCTCCGATACGCGACGCGCCATGACCACCGGCTTTATCACCGGATGCCTGGTGTTGGCGGCGTTGGGGTTCAGTGAATGGATAAACGGCAATGCCGGACCCGGCATTCTACTGGCGGTGGCAACGGAAACCGTATTGGGCCTGGCGTTTATCCAGGCCCACAGGTCTTCGGTCGTCCAACCTCAGGCGTCCTGTTAGTTGTAGCTGCGCCCTGCTACTTTTTGCAGGACGGGTGCCTGGGTGTGCTTGAGGTTTTCACGCAAACCGGTGATCAGGTTGCAGAGGGCTCGACTGCTGTCGAGTTTGTCTGCGTTTATGCCTTTGACTTCCAAATCCACCCGATCACGGTCGCGGTCGTCATAGACTTTGATCGTCAGCGAAGCATCTTCGGCTTTGGTGCATTCGCACCGCTTGGGCAGGAAACTTCCTTCAATAATGCTGCGAAGTTCTAATTCCGAAAGCATGGTCAAACTCTCCTTTCTTGAGACTGCCAACAGTTGTTGTGAATTCAGCGAGCGCTTGCCCGCCGCGTCTTACCGACCTTGGAAGACGCTTATGACACCCAAGCGTACTCGGCAAAATCCGACCTCGTTGTAACCATTCCTCATAAGCAGGCTTCCATTTCATATAATTAAAACTTGAACTTATAGACTTAGTTAGATAAGCGTCGAATGGCCTTGATTAAACGTTTAATCCTTTACCTCGCGGAAGTCAGCGTGCTGCGCAACCACTCTTTCAGCAACATATCGCAAACTATCGAAGTTGATATTGGCCCCGGAATTAATCGCCACCAGCGTCTGCCCGCGCACGCCATGCTCACCAACATGCTTGCAAATCCCCGCTACCGCCAAAGCGCCTGAAGGTTCGGTGATAGAGCGCGTATCGTCGTAGATCAGCTTGATTGCGCTGCAGAGTTCGTCATTACTCACGGTGATGACCTCATCCACCCAGTCCCGACAGATTTCAAACCCATAGGCGCCCACCTGCGCCACCGCCGTGCCGTCGGCAAACCCGTCAACGCTGGAGAGCACCACCCGCTCACCGGCCCGCAGCGCCGCCAACAAGCAACTGGAGCCCTCGGGCTCGACACCGATGATGCGCACTTCGGGGCGCAGGTATTTGACGTAGGCCGCCACTCCGGCGATCAAGCCACCGCCCCCAACCGGCACGAAGATCGCGTCCAGCGGGCCTTGCTGCTGGCGCAGGATTTCCATGGCCACGGTGCCCTGGCCGGCGATCACTTCCGGGTCATCGAAGGGCGAAACGAAGGTGCACCCGGATGACTCGGCCAACTGCAGCGCATGGGCCAGGGCAAAGGGGAAGCTCGCCCCGTGCAGCACCGCTTCGGCGCCCCGTGAGCGTACGCCCACTACTTTCAACTCCGGCGTGGTGCTGGGCATGACGATCCGCGCCTGGATCCCCAACGCCTTTGCTGCCAGCGCTACGCCCTGGGCATGATTGCCCGCCGAGGCCGTGACCACGCCACGCGCCTTTTGCTCAGGCGTGAGCTGCACCAACTTGTTGTAGGCGCCACGGATCTTGAAGGAAAAGGTCGGTTGCAGGTCTTCGCGCTTGAGTAGCACCTGGTTACCCAACAACGCTGACAACGCCGGAGCGGCCTGCAAGGGCGTACGCACCGCTAGGTCATACACCGGGGCGGCGAGAATCTTCTTCACATAATGTTCAAGCAGGCCCGGGTCGGCGGTGTGAGGCGCGGTACAGGTGCTCATAGGTATCTCCTGGCTTCTTGTAAAGGGCCCGGGAGACGGAAAAACAAAACCCGCCTCTAGGGCGGGTTTGGGTACAGCCGTGCGCTATCCCGCCAAATGAGGAATGGCGGTAATAATAATGTTCTGCTGGCTGCACAAGGCTTGAAAGGTCATGTGACGAAACTAACCGGCAGCCCGTGACTTCGTCAATGGCGAAGCGCCATTTAACGCATGGGGCTTTACGATGAATATACGAAACGTATACGATTTGTATATTCATACCGCACAGTGAACATTATGGGCATCGTCAAGATCACCGACCAACTGCACGAACAACTGCGCCTGGCCAGCGCCGCGATGGACCGCTCCATCAACGCCCAGGCCGAGTTCTGGATCAAGATCGGCCTGCTTGCCGAACTCAACCCTGACCTGCCCTACAACGCGTTGATCAACAAACTGTTGCTCGACAAGCCCGACCTGATACGGGGGCGCACTTGATGATCAAGACTGCCCCGCAACTGGCCGTGATGCGTGAAGCCGGGCGCCTGCTGGCCCAGGTCTTCAGCATGCTCGACGGTTTTGTCGCCGCCGGCCGCTCTACCCTGGAGCTGGACAGCGCCGTCGAAGCCTTCATTCGTAATGAGCTCAAGGCCCGCCCTGCCAGCCTTGGCCAGTATGACTACCCCTTCTCCATCAACACTTCGATCAACGAGGTGGTGTGCCACGGCATGCCCAGCGCCAAGGAGATTCTCAAGGACGGCGACATCATCAACATCGACATCACCCTGGAAAAAGGCGGTTTTATCGCCGACTCCAGCAAGATGTACATGATCGGCACCGTCGCCCCCAAAGCCCGGCGCCTGGTGGAAATGACCTTCGAGGCCATGTGGGCCGGCATCCGCCAGGTCAAGCCCGGCGCCCGCCTGGGCGATATCGGCCACGCCATCCAGAGCCACGCGCAAGCCAACGGCTACAGCGTGGTCCGCGAGTACTGCGGCCATGGCATTGGCCGGCAGATGCATGAAGAACCGCAGATCCTGCACTTCGGCCGCCCCGGCACCGGGTTGGAACTGCGCGAAGGCATGGTGTTTACCATTGAGCCGATGCTCAACCAGGGCAGCAGCAAAGTGCGCAGCCTGAAGGATGGCTGGACCGTGGTGACCAAGGACAACAGCCTGTCGGCGCAGTGGGAACATACCGTGGCGGTGACAGCAGATGGCTTCGAAGTCCTGACCCTGCAACCTGACGCCTGAGCAACTCGAAACCTGTGGGAGCTGGCTTGCCTGCGATGACCATAGGTATCTACACATTTCAAATGTAATAGTGCGTAGCAGCTGTCGAGCCCCGGCGAGGCTGCGTTTGCGGCCTGTCTGACACACCGCTGACGCAGCCTCGCCGGGGCTCGACAGCTGCTACGTAGAGGGCGTGCTCAAGTTATGTAGATGCCTATGGTCATCGCAGGCAAGCCAGCTCCCACAGGGGATCGGTGTTCACACGACATTCGCGCCGCCGGCTATGCGCTTGAGCCCCAACACCATCAGCCCAGCCCCAAGCCCCATCGCCAGCAGGAACAGCGGATATGACACCCACCACGGCGTGCCTGCCGTCATCATGCTGAACTCCGACATGCCGCCAATGCTCGCAATCAGGTTGAGCGGCAAAAACACCACGTTGATCAGTGTGAGCTTGCGCAACAGGTTGTTCATGCTGTTATTCATCAAGTTGCCGCGCGCGTCGATCAGCCCGGAAAACACGTTGGAATAGATCTCGGCCTGTTTGTAGCACTGGTGGTTTTCGATGATCAGGTCGTCGATCAGCCCGAGAATCTCGGCACCGAAATGCTCTTTCTCCGCGTGGTTGCGCAGTCTCGACAGCACCGCGCCGTTGCTGTGCAGCGCGTTGATGTAATAGATCAGGCTTTCGCTGAGGCTGAACATCTGCATCAGGTGATGGTTGCTCATCGACGCGTTGAACTGCTGCTGCAACTCACGTGCGACCAGCTTGATCACCTTGAGGTGGCCGAGGTAGTGGTGGATGTTGTTGAGCAGCAGGTCGAGCAACACATCCAGCGGGGTGTGCAGCGGGCGGCGTTTGCCGAGGCCGGTCAGTGGGGTTTCATCGGTGGCGATCACCAACAGGCGGCTGGGTGAAAACAGCAGGCCGCAGGACGACACTTCAAACACCAGGTTGCCGCCACCCGAGTAGTTTTCCGGGCGTTTCCAGATCAGGAAGAGATTGTCCGGGTGAAACTCAATTCGCGAGACTTCGTCAGGGTCCAGCGCCGAGGCCAGGGCGTGTTCGTCCAGCTTATGGTGGTCGCGCAGCCACTCACGCTCGGCCAGGTCAGGGTTGTTGAACAACATGATCGGGGCGTCGTCATGTTCCCCACTCTGCAGCTTGCCATCGGTCAGCTCAAAACGCTGGATCATCGCCGGGTCACCAGACCTGGCCCTGGCGTTTCAACTCCAGGCGCCGCACGAACTCCTCCAGCACCAAGCCGTACAGGTCGTCCTGCAAATAGGCGTCCTCGATTCCCGCATCCATGTTGGGGTTGTCGTTGACCTCGATCACCACCACCTTGTCGCCGGACTGCTTGAGGTCGACGCCGTAGAGCCCGTCACCGATCAGGTTGGCGGTCTTCACAGCCAGTTCCACCACCGCCTTGGGCGCTTCGTGGACCGCCAGGGTGCGGCATTCGCCGTTGATATCCTGACCGATGGCCTTGTGGTTATAGATCTGCCAATGGCCCTTGGACATGAAGTACTGGCAGGCAAAGATCGGCTTGCGGTTGAGTACGCCGATGCGCCAGTCGTACTCGGTGTAGAAGAACTCCTGGGCCAGCAACAGTACCGAATGCTCAAACAACTCGGCGGTGGCCTTGAGCAAGGCTTCCTGGCTTTCGACCTTGATCACCCCACGGGAGAAGCAACCGTCGGGGATCTTCAGCACCAGCGGGAACCCCAGGCGCTCGCCGACCCGTTCGAAATCTTCCGGTCGTTCCTTGTAGAGGATTTCGGTGGCGGGCATGCCCAGTTGATGACTGTTGAGCAGGTCGGTGAGGTAGACCTTGTTGGTACAACGCAGGATCGACGCCGGGTCGTCCATCACCACCAGGCCTTCGCTTTCGGCTTTCTTGGCGAAGCGATAGGTGTGGTTGTCGACGCTGGTGGTCTCGCGAATCAGCAAGGCGTCGTATTCGGCCAGGCGCGAATAGTCCTTGCGTTCGATCAACTCCACATCGATGCCCAGGCCCTTGCCCACACGGATAAAATTATCCAGCGCCTTGGCGTTCGAGGGCGGCAGTTGTTCCTGGGGATCGTGCAGGATCGCCAAGTCATAACGGGCCAGGCGGCGTGAACGCGGCTGGCGCCAGATCTTGCGACTGAAGTTGTCCAGGGCGTGGGCGAATTGATCTTCCTGGTCATCGCGCAACTTATGCAACACGCCGGACTTGACCCCTTCTATGTGCCAGCCGTTATTCTTTTTGAAATCAACTAACAGGATGGGGCATGGGAACGCTTCAAACAATTGTCGGGCCAGATCCTGCAACGGTTCTATATTGGTCCGGCCAAAGTAAAGTGTCAGGGTAAAGCCTTCGGTATTGCTGTAAAGATGATGATTCAAGGCTTTATCAAGGGTTTTATCCAAGTCGTCCAGGGCCAGACCATACAGCGACTTTTTCGTCAGTTCGCTGATCGTGCGCACCGATGGGATCACCTTGTGCCCACGCGCCTCGGCGAGCAGCGAGCAGTAGTAGCCGTGCCCTAGGTACTTGTAGCTGCGGCATAGGTTAATCACCTGCACGCGCTTGCCGGTCTCGTTTTCCCGGGTTTGCTCCAGGTACTCTTGAGCAGTGACGATGTCTTCGCTGGGGAAGTAGGAGGCCCAATCTTCCTTGCGCTCGACAATGATCACTACTTGGCTTGCTCCTTTGAGGGGGGCGGAAAAATAACCCTTATTGGTTATTGTCGCCGCGACGGTTTGCTCGGATACTTCACGCCAATGACCTTGTACCGCCGACATAATATTTGATCCGCTTTAGAGAACTCGACCTTTTCTATTAAGCACGATCTTTTAGAGAAGTCCCGTTTCGTTACGCAACTTTTACGGCGGTCATATGGCTCTTTCCTTTCGCGTTGCAACCCCCTGCGATGTGCCTGAATTGGTGGCATTGGAACAGCACTGTTTCACCACTGACCGGCTGTCATCGCGCAGTTTCCACTGGATGGTCAGCCGCGCCCATGCGCAGTTGCTGGTGGCCGAGGCGGATGGACAGTTACTCGGCTATGCGCTGGTGCTGTTCCACCGTGGCACTTCGTTGGCGCGCCTGTACTCCATCGCCATCGCCGAGCCTGCGCGCGGTTTGGGGCTGGGCAAACAGTTGCTCAAGCGCATCGAGACAATCGCCGTGGAACACGACTGTGCCTACCTGCGCCTGGAAGTGCGCACCGACAACCCCGGCGCCCTTGCGCTGTACGAAGGCGCCGGCTACCGCCGCTTCGCCGTGATTAACGACTATTACGAAGACCACACCGCCGCCCTGCGCCTGGAGAAACGCATCGTCCAGCACCAGGATGCGCGCCCGCAAAGCGTGCCGTATTACCAGCAGACCACCGACTTCACCTGTGGCGCCGCCTGCCTGCTGATGGCCATGGGCGCACTGATGCCGGCGCGCACGGCGCAGCGGCGCGAAGAGCTGCAGATCTGGCGCGAAGCAACCACCGTGTTCATGACTGCCGGCCATGGCGGCTGCAGCCCACAAGGGTTGGCACTGGCGGCCTGGCGTCGCGGGTTTGCCGTGCGCATGCAGGTCAATGTGCGCGGGCCGCTGTTTCTGGATGGCGTGCGCGATACGCATAAAAAGGATGTCATGCGCCTGGTGCATGAAGCCTTCGAAGAAGAATTGGCCAGCAGTGCCGTCGAGCAAGTGTTCGCCGGCGCACTGGACTTGCCCCAAGTGCTGCGCGACGGCGGCCAGCCCTTGGTGCTGATCAGCAGCTACCGCCTCACCCGCTCCAAGTCACCGCACTGGGTGATGGTCACCGATTGCGACGAGGACTTCGTCTACCTGCACGACCCGGACGTCGACCACAGCCAGCACCGCCACCCCCTCGACTGCCAGCACTTGCCGGTCAGCCATGGGGAGTTCGAGCGCATGTGCCGGTTCGGCAATAACAAATTGCGCGCAGCCGTCATCCTATTCTCCAACCCGTAGCAGCGAGGCTGCGTTGGGCTGCGCAGCGGCCCCAAAACTTGCATCGCGTTTTCCCTGATACATCGCAGCGCACTTGACGCAGCCTCGCTTACGCTCGGCAGCTGCTACGGGGCTTGTCCTTAAGCGACCTGTTTGATTTGGGCCTTGGCCTCCAGCTCGCGCACCAACGGCAAGACGCGTTTGCCGAAGTACTCGACCTCCTCCTGGAAGTGCAGGAAGCCCGCGAGCACTAGGTCCACACCGACCGCCTTGAGCGCAACGATGCGCTCGGCGATTTGCTGTGGTGTGCCGATCAGGTTGGTCTTAAAGCCGTCGTTGTATTGCACCAGGTCTTCGAAGCTGGACTTGGCCCAGTTACCCTCGCCTTCCGGTGAGGCCTTGCCCGCCTGCTTGGCCGCGTCACCGAAGGCATTCACCGCTTCCGGGTCGGCCTTGTTGATGATCTCCGCCAGCACCGCGCGGGCTTCTTCCTCAGTGTCACGGGCGATCACGAAAGCGTTGACGCCGACCTTGACCGAATGGTTATTCGCCGCCGCCTTGGCGCGGATGTCATCGACCTGGGCCTTGATGCCTTCTGGGGTATTGCCATTGGTGAAGTACCAGTCCGAGACCCGCGCGGCCATGTCCCGCGCCGCCCGTGAACTGCCGCCCTGGAACACTTCCGGCTGGCCGATGGGCTTGGGCTTGAGGGTGTAATTGTTGAAGCGGTAGAAGTCGCCTTTGAAGGTGAAATCGTCCTGGGTCCAGATGCCCTTGAGGGCGCGGATGAATTCTTCGGAGCGGCGATAGCGCTCATCGTGCTCCAGCCAGTGCTCGCCGATGGCCTGGAACTCGCCCTTGAACCAACCGCTGACGATATTCACCGCGATACGGCCGTTGGTGAGCTGGTCGATGGTCGCCAGTTGCTTGGCCGCCAGCGCCGGCTGCCAGGGGCCGGGCAGGATCGCGGCGATCACTTTGAGTGTGGTGGTCGCGGCCAGCAGCGCATGGCTGAACGCCACGGATTCGTGCTGGTTCTCAGCGCCGTAGCCGGCGGTGAAACGGATCTGGGTCAGGCCATACTCGAAGCCCGCGGCTTCGGCCAGTTGCGCCAGTTTACGGTTGTAGTCGATACCCCAATCGGTACGTTGCTCGATCTTGCTGACCACTAACCCACCACTGACATTGGGCACCCAATAGGCAAATTTCACGGCTTGCTGACTCATCAATCGGTACCTCGCACAAAGGGATGTACCGAGGGCTTGAGCAGCAAGCGTGCCAGGCCGGGGAAACGCCCAGGCCAAGGGGGTTGCCGCCAATGCTGGGTGCAGAGGCCAATGTCGCGGATTGGGCAGGTTTGTCGATCAACTGTTGCCAGGGCAACAGTGCATCAGGGCTTTTTCAGCAAATACGGGCGCCGGCACCCGGCACGGACTGTGCAATCACCCCGGTACCGATCACTGCCCAGGAACCTTGCCCATGACCGACCACCACGTCATCAACCCACTGTCCATTGGCGTCGACTACCCCACGTTAGCCGCGCGATTCCGACCGATCTTCCAGCGCATCGCGGATGGCGCGGTAGAGCGCGAACACACGCGCACCCTGCCCCATGAACCCATCCAGTGGCTCAAAGAGGCCGGTTTTGGCGCGGTACGGGTGCCGGTGGAATACGGCGGTGGTGGCGCTTCCCTGCCGCAGCTGTTCGAATTGTTGATCGAGCTGGCCGAAGCCGACTCCAACGTGCCCCAGGCCTTGCGTGGGCACTTCGCCTTTGCCGAAGACCGCCTGAACGCGCCGCCCAGTGCTGGTCGCGACCTGTGGTTCAAGCGCTTTGTGGCCGGCGATATCGTCGGCTGCGCCTGGACCGAAATCGGCAATGTGGCCATCGGCGATGTGGTCACCCAGGTCAGCCCCGACGGCGACGCCTGGAAACTCAATGGCGAAAAGTTCTACAGCACCGGCAGCATTTTCGCCGACTGGATCGATGTATACGCCCAGCGCAGCGACACCGGCGGCGATGTGATCGCGGCCACCCGCGCACGCCAGCCTGGCGTGGTGCACAGCGACGACTGGGACGGCTTTGGCCAGCGCACCACCGGCAGCGGCACGTCGCGCTTTACCGATGCGGTGGTGGAGGCGGAAAACGTTATCGACTTTTCCAGCCGGTTCAAATACCAGACCGCGTTCTATCAGCTTGTTCTGCTCGCCAGCCTGGCCGGTATTGGCCGTGCAGCGTTGCGCGATGTGGCGCATCAGGTGCGCAGCCGCAAGCGGATCTACAGCCATGGCAATGCGGCCCATGTCAGCCAGGACGCACAGGTTCAGCAGGTGGTAGGTGAAGTGGTAGCGCTGGTCTATGCCGCCGAGGCGAGCGCGTTGAAAGCCACGCTACCGGCGCAACGGGCGTACGTGGCTCGGTTTGGCGGGGATGAGATTGCCGAACGCGAAGCCAATGTGGCGGCCGAGATTGAATCGGCGACGGCTCAAGTGGTGGTGTCGGAATTGATTCAGCGGGCTACCAGTGAATTGTTTAACGCACTGGGGGCTTCGGATGTGCGCCAGGGTAAAGCGCTGGATCGGCATTGGCGTAATGCGCGGACGGTGTCGTCGCATAATCCGGTGATCTACAAGGCGCGGATTGTGGGGGATTGGGTGGTCAATGGGGCTGAGCCGCCGTTTGTTTGGCAGATTGGGAATGGGCCGGGCCGGGGTTGAGTCGCGGTTTTGGTAGGGGGGTGTATCCGTTATTTGGGTGATGGCGGATATGGGTTCCGCCCTTACGGCGGGTCACTTTTGGAAAAGAGCCCGGAATGCCGGCCCAGCCAAAAGTAACCAAAAGGGCTCTTGCCCCAACACTCGGCACCTCGCTTAGGCTCGGTGTGCCCGTAATCCGACATTGATTTGGGGGGCCGCCGCCACGCGCCATCCATGGCGCGGGGCGGCTAAACCGGCATCCCTGCCGGTTTACCCCCCAAATCAATATCGAATTCCGGCCAGCGTGTTTAACGGGGCGCCTAAGATCAAGATCAAGATCAAAAAGATCAAAAGCAAAAAGCACGGCGGCCTGACAGCCGGCCTGAGTGGTGGGAAGCAAAAGCGCTGTTTTTGGGGGCTTGCCAGCGATGTAGGCAACTCGGTATGTCAGTTACACCGAGGTGATGCCATCGCAGGCAAGCCAGCTCCCACAGTTTTGACCGAGTTCGGCCACACAATACCGGTCGGCTTTAAGGCCGCCGCGCTTTGCTTTTGATCTGGGGCGCCCCGTTAAACACGCTGGCCGAACGCAGGCTTGAATTCGTGGGTAACCCGGCAGGACGCCGGGTTAGCCGCGCTGGGCCAAGGATGGCCCATCGCGGCGGCCCACGGATTCAAGCCGGAGTGAGGGCACACCGAGCCTAGGCGAGGTGCCGAGTGTTGGGGCAAGAGCCCTTTGCTTACTTTGGGGCTTTTCCAAAGTGAGCCGCTGTAAGAGCGGAACCATAAGTGGCCGTCACCTAAATAACGGATATACCCCCCCACCGCCGCCCCAGCAAAAATCAGAACGCGAGCTTGTAACCAATCGCCATCAACATAACCGCCAAGCACGGCCGCAATATCCCGTCCGGCAGCTTGCCGGTCATATGGCTGCCAAAGTAAATCCCCGGCAACGACCCCATCAATAAAAACCCCAACAAATGCCAGTCCATATTCCCCATGCTGGCATGCCCCAACCCCGCCACCAGGGTCAGAGGCACGGCGTGGGCGATTTCGGTACCCACCAGGCGGCGTGTAGCCAGGAACGGATACAGAATAAACA
Source organism: Pseudomonas sp. H1_A03 (assembly GCF_054685145.1). Taxonomy (NCBI): domain Bacteria; kingdom Pseudomonadati; phylum Pseudomonadota; class Gammaproteobacteria; order Pseudomonadales; family Pseudomonadaceae; genus Pseudomonas; species Pseudomonas sp. H1_A03. Next base: position 4,109,473 of record NZ_CP162829.1, on the reverse strand, counting down.
ACGCCACAGTCCCCAGAGCACCCGCGCCGATGGACGTCAGGGCAACCATGGTGCCCAGGATGGCACCGGTCACCACCGTCAGCATGTTCAGGTTGCGCGGGCTCATGTGATAGTCATCACCGGCATGCCGCTGGGCAAAAGCCAACAGGCTTTTCTTGAACAGAATCGCCAGGGCCGTCAGCAGCAGCACCACGCCGAGGGCCTGTTTGATCACCGCGTTCATCGCGCTGGGGTCGGTGTGCAGGCTGGCCAGGAACCACAGGGTCAGCAACACCGCAGGCACGCTGCCCAGGGTAAGCCAACCGGTGATGGTCCAGTCGATGTTCTTGTTCTTGCTGTGCACCAACACCCCACCGGACTTGGTGATGGCGGCGTACAACAAGTCGGTGCCCACGGCCGTCGCCGGGTTGATGCCGAACCACAGCAGGATCGGGGTCATCAACGAGCCCCCGCCCACCCCCGTCATGCCCACGATAAAACCAACGATCAGGCCGGCAATCACAAAACCAAAATTACCCACTTCCATCAACGCTACCTGCGGCCTTATAAATTTCTGGCCGCAGGATAGCGATTTTTCTTATAACGACTTATATCAATATGATCTGACTTTATGCCTTTTATGGCAGGCGATGACAGGCATAGGCCTGGGTTTGATACGGGAAGGCGATGGTGTCCCGCCCGCGCAAGTCGGGATGGGTGTCGATCAAAGTGCGCAATTGCGCGGTAACGCTGGCCTTTTCTGCGGCTGGGAGCGCCGCGATAAAGCTCACTGACAGAAAGCGATCCATGACCACTTCCTGGGGGCTGCCGACGTGGCTGTACGCAAAACAGGTGACTTCAGGGTCGGAAAAGTACTTGCCGGTGAAGGCTTCACGCCAACGTCCGCTATGAAAGCGCGGGGTGTCGCCTTCGTACGGTGTGATTATTTCGGTGATTGCCGCCACCCAGCCCACCGATTCGTCGCGCACATTCCACACCAGCCCCAGGCGCCCTCCGGGCTTGAGTACGCGATGGATTTCCGCCAGTGCGGCCTGGGTGGAGAACCAATGGAATGCCTGCGCACAGACCAGCGCATCGGCGCTGGCAGACGCCAGGGGGATGGATTCGGCAGTGCCATTCACCAAGCGCACGCCCGGCAGCAGCTTAGCCAGCTGCGCGCCCATCGCCGCCACAGGCTCGACGGCAATCAGCGTTGGCGCCAAGGTGCTGAGCAAGCGCGTGAATTTGCCGGTGCCGGCACCTAGGTCAATTACTGTCGACTGCGCATCAATCCGCAGGGTTTGAGTGAGCCAGCCAGTGAGTTGCCTGGGGTAATTCGGTCGGCCTTGGGCGTAAGTGACCGCCTGGGTGGAGAAACCTTGTTGAGCAGACGCGTGGACACCAGTCATTGCCAATCTCTCCTCAGGGGGTGAAGCGGGGGCACAGTGTGCGCCTTCACAATTTTATTTTCTAATCCGTGCATCCATTCCTGCGCGACCTGGGTAGTCCTTTCAGTCACCCCGCTGTTTTACTGAAATGGAGAAACACCCATGAACGCTAAAGCACTGTTCTGCCTCACTGCCCTGCTGGCCGCTGCACCCGCTGCCTTCGCCCAGACCGGCCTGCCGGACAGCATCAAGGTGCCGGACGGCCACAAGGTGGCACTGGAAACCACCGGTGTCGGCGAAATCACCTACGAGTGCCGCGACAACGCCAACGCCGCCGGCCAGACCGAGTGGACCTTCGTCGGCCCCAAGGCCGTACTGAATGACCGCAGCGGCAAGCAAGTCGGCACCTATTTCGGCCCGCCTGCCACCTGGCAAGCCAAGGACGGTTCGAAAATCACCGGTACTCAGTTGGCCGTGGCGCCGTCGGGTGCGGGTAACCTGCCGTATCAACTGGTCAAGGCCAACCCGGCTGAAGGCAAAGGTGCGATGAGCGGCGTGAGTTACATCCAGCGGGTTGCCCTCAAGGGCGGCGTGGCACCGAGCAGTGCCTGCACGGCGGCCAACAAGGGCAAGCAGGCCGTGGTGAAGTACCAGGCCGACTACATTTTCTGGGCAGCCAACTGAGCAAAGTCGGCTACGCTGCCCCCAATGCCGATCGTTGGGGGGAGCACCGCGTGTTTGATTACGAAGCCTGTCTGCAATCCTGCGCCCGTGGCGATCAGCGTGCCCTGCACCAGCTCTATGAGCAGGACAGCAGCCGTTTGCTCGGCGTGGCGTTGCGCATCGCCAGGGACAAGTCCCTGGCCGAAGACATCGTGCACGACGCGTTTATCAAGATCTGGCGCGGTGCCGGCAGTTTCGACCCCAGTCGCGGTTCAGCGCGTGGCTGGGTGTTCAGCGTGACCCGGCACCTGGCGCTCAACGTTGTGCGTAACCATTACCGCGAAGTTCCGTTGGGCGAAGAACACGAGCAAGTCGCGGCAACCGACACCTTTGAATTCAGCAAACGCGCCGGGCAGGTCCACACCTGCCTGGAGCAGCTCGACCCGGCCCGTCGCACCTGCATCCTGCATGCCTACGTCGACGGTTATTCCCACAGCGAAATCGCCCAGAAACTGGACACCCCACTGGGGACCGTCAAAGCCTGGATCAAACGTAGCCTCGCCGCGCTGCGGGAGTGCATGGCATGAGCAACCCACTGGACGAACTGGCCAGCGAATACGTGCTGGGCACCCTGCCCGGCGAACAACGCGCCGATGTGGAACAACGGCTCAAGCACGACGCCGAATTACGCGCCGCAGTGGACGCCTGGGAGCATCGCCTGTTGCCGCTGACCGCACTCGCGGAGCCGGTGCCACCCTCCTCTGAGCTGTGGCGGCGTATCGAACGCAACATCGCCAGCGCCCGCACGCATTGGTGGGATCTGCTGGCCGTGTGGCGCGGCCTGGCCGGTGCCGGGCTGGTGACAACCCTGGTACTGGCCACGCTGCTGCTGACCCGCCCGCCCACCGCCGACCCGACCTTTGTCGTGGTGCTGGTGGCGCCGCAAAGCCAGGCCCCGGGCTGGGTGATCCAGGCCAGTGACAATCAGCAGATTCAGTTGATCCCGCTGGGCGTGATGGAAGTGCCGGCGGACAAAGCCCTGCAGTTCTGGACCAAGGGTGACGGTTGGCAGGGGCCGGTATCCCTGGGCCTGGTCAAACCCGGGCAAACGCTGTCGGTACCGCTGGACAAGCTGCCGCCGCTCACGCAGAACCAGCTGTTCGAGTTGACCCTGGAAGACCCGCGCGGCTCGCCGACCGGCAAACCCACCGGGCCGATCCAGGCAATTGGCCGCGCGGTCAAGGTGCTCTGATCAGGCGACGCTGGGCAACCACACGCGAAAGCGTGCACCGCCCAGCGGCGAAGCCAATGCCGTCAAGGTGCCGCCCTGGGCTTCCAGGGCGCGTCGGCTGATGGCCAGGCCCAGGCCAAAACCGCCGGTGGCGCGGTCACGGCTGCGATCAAGGCGGTAGAACGGCTCGAAGATGCGCTCTCGCTGGTCCAGCGGGATGCCGATGCCGTCGTCGTCCACGCAGATTTCACAGCCTTTGGGGCAGACCTTCACGCCGACCTGAATGCGCTTGTCGCAGTAACGCGTGGCATTGCGCAGCAGGTTCTGCAACGCGCGGGCAGTAAGGCGCGGGTCGAGATTGAAGCGCTCCACGGCGCAGTCGAGCGCCACATCAATGACGATCTCGGGGTTTTCCAGTTCGTCATCGACGCTGCCCAGCACACTGTCGATAAACTCATCGAGCACCACTTCCACCCGCTCCGGCAATTGCGCCGGGTTCTGCAGGCGGCTGTAGGACAGCAGCTCCAGCACCAGTTCGTCCAGCTCGCGGATATGCGCCACCAGGCTTTGCAAGCGTTCACGGCTGGCCTCGGGCAAGTCTTCGGAGAGCGCCAGGGCCAGGCCGAAATCCAGGCGCGTGAGCGGCGTGCGCAGCTCGTGGGAGACCGCGTTAAGCAGGTCGCGTTGCTGATTGAGCAGGTATTCGATGTCGTCGGCCATGGTGTCGAACACCGAAGCCAGGCTGCCGATGCTGGAGCTGGCCGGAATGCGCGTGCGTTCCGCCATATTGCCCTGGCCCAATTGCCCGGCGGTGCTTTTCAGGCGTTCCAGGTCGCGCCAGTGCGGGCGTAGCCACACCAACAGGCAGGCCAGCAGCGCGGCAACAATCAACACGTTGATCGCCCAATACAGCACGTTCATGTCCATCGGGTCAGGCGGTATCGTCAGCTTGACCACGAATTGCTCATTGATCGGAGTGCTGATTTGCTCCATCCAGCCCCATTCGCCCAGGCGCACTACCGACCTGCCCTGCTCCAGTAGCTTTTCCTCAGCCGGGGTGTAGCTGGCGTCCTGGCGCAGCAGCAATTGAACCCTGAGCGGCGCGAATTCGCGGCCCAGTTGGTCGGTGACCTGTGACCAGCGCTCCACAGGTGCGCGCAGGTATTGTTTGACAATCAGCTTTTGCTGGCCGCGGGTCTGCTCGATGTTGTAATTCACGTAGCGGTGTTCGAACAGCTGGATCACCAGCGTGGGCACCAGGTAGATCGCCGCACTGTAGGTGACGATGGTGATCAGATAGAGGCGAAACAGTACGCGAACCATCGATCAGCATTCCCACTCGGAACGGCTGAACAGGTAGCCTTTGCCCCACACCGTCTTGATCTTGCGCGCTTCACCGGCGTTGTCGTCGAACTTGCGGCGCAGCTTGGAAATCGCCACGTCCACCGAACGGTCGGTGCCGTTGAACTCGATACCGCGCAGGCGTTGCAGGATCTGGTCACGGCTGAGTACTTCGCCGGCATGCCGTGCGAGCACCACCAACAGGTTGTATTCGCCGCTGGACAACTCCACCGGTTGTTCACGCCAGGTCACGGTGCGCTCCGACAGGTCGATGCACAGGTTGCCCATGATGATCTGGTCGTTGGCCGCCTGGGGTTCGGACAAGCTGCTGCGCCGTAATAACGTGCGGACACGGGCCAGTAGCACGCGCGGTTCACAAGGTTTGGTCACGTAGTCGTCGGCGCCCATTTCCAGGCCCAGCACCTGATCGTGGCTGTCGTCCCGCGCCGTGAGCATCAGGATCGGCAAGCCCGCCGAGTCGGCCCGCAGCAATCGGCATACTTGCAGGCCGTCGAGTCCGGGCAGCATCAGATCGAGGATCACCAGGTCCGGCGGATTCAAGCGCGCGCGTTCACGCACGTGGTCGCCACGGCTGAGCACGCTGACGTGGTAGCCATTGCGCTCCAGGTAGCTGGCAATCAGCTCGGAGAGTGCGGCGTCGTCTTCCACCAGGAGAATGTTGGGCATGGTGTTTCCAAATAAGCAGTGATGGGCGGTACACAAATCCAATGTGGGCGCTGCTTGTGTGGGAGCTGGCTTGCCTGCGATACAGGCACTGCGGTCTATCAGGTAGACCGAGGTGATGCTATCGCAGGCAAGCCAGCTCCCACACAAGCCGGTTGCCACATGTTGAATCGTTGGCGCTTGCAGGATTGTGCAAGGATATACGCCCAACGCTCACAACGCGTTGCACCTTACATTTCTTCACAGACCCGCTACACAGCTTCACAGCACCACGGCGCAGGTGACTTTAGGATGCGCCAGTCAATATTGGGATAAGAGCATGTCGAAGAATCTGTTTGCGCCGTTTTGCCTGCTGGCCCTCACCCTTGCCCTGAGCGCGTGCGGTGACTCCGCGGGCGAAGCGCCGCAAATGCCGCTGGCCAAAGTGCGCATCGAAACCCTTGAAGCCAAGCCCCTGTCGATCACCAGCGAACTGAGCGGGCGTATTGCTGCGCCGCGTATCGCTGAAGTGCGCGCACGGGTCGCGGGTGTGGTGATGCAGCGGGTGTTCAAGGAAGGTCGTGACGTGAAACAGGGCGACGTGCTGTTTCGCATTGATCCGGCGCCCTTCAAGGCCGACCTCGACAGCGCCCAGGCCAATCTGAGCAAGGCCGAGGCGAATGCCTTCCAGGCGCGCCTGCAAGAGCAGCGCTACAGCCAGTTGGTGGAAGGCAACGCCATCAGCGGCCAGGACTACGACAACGCCCGCGCCGCCGTGCGCCAGACCAACGCCGAGGTCGCCGCCAACAAGGCTGCCGTCGAGCGAGCCAAGTTGAACCTGGGCTACGCCACCGTGACCGCACCGATTTCCGGGCGTATTGGCCGTGCGCTGGTGACCGAGGGCGCCCTGGTCGGCCAGAATGAGGCCACGCCGCTGGCGATCATCCAGCAACTGGACCCGATCCACGCCGACCTGACCCAGTCCAATCGCGAGCTGAATGACCTGCGCCGTGCCTTCCGTGCCGGCAGCTTGAAGCAGGTCGGCCAGGACCAGGCCAAGGCCACCTTGATCGAGGACGACGGCAGCCTCTACCCGTTGCCGGGCAAATTGCTGTTTGCCGAGATCAGCGTCGACCCCGGTACCGGCCAGATCATCCTGCGCAGCGAATTCCCCAACCCGGACCTCGACCTGCTGCCCGGCAGCTTTGTGCGGGTGCGCCTGGAGCAAGCCGTCGACAAGCAAGGCATCAGCGTGCCGCAACGCGCCATTACCCGTGACAGCGCCGGTATCCCGATGGTCTTGCTGCTGGACGCCGAACAAACCGTCAGCCAGCAGCCGGTGGAGCTGGGCGCGGTGATCAATGATCGCTGGATTGTCAGCAGCGGCCTCAAGGCCGGTGACCGCATCGTCGTCGAAGGCCTCCAGCACGCGCGCCCCGGTGAAAAAGTCGACGTAGATGACAGCCCGACGCCGCTCGCCCAGGCCTCCGGCCAATAAGGATCATTGACCATGCCGCAGTTCTTTATTGACCGCCCGATCTTCGCCTGGGTGGTTGCCCTGTTTATTCTGCTCGCCGGTTTGCTGGCAATCCCGCAGCTACCGGTGGCGCAGTACCCCAACGTCGCGCCGCCAAAAGTCGAAATCTACGCGGTCTACCCCGGCGCTTCGGCGCAGACCCTGGATGAGAGCGTGGTCAGCCTGATCGAGCAAGAGCTCAACGGCGCCGATCACCTGCTGTATTTCGAGTCCCAGAGCAGCCTGGGTTCGGCAACCATCACCGCGACGTTCCAGCCGGGCACCAACCCGGAAATGGCGCAGGTGGATGTGCAGAACCGCCTGAAAGCGGTCGAGCCGCGCCTGCCGCAAGCGGTGACCCAGCAAGGCTTGCAGGTGGAGAAAGTCTCCGCCGGTTTCCTGTTGCTGGTGACCCTCACGTCCAGCGACGGCAAGCTCGATGATGTAGCGCTCAGCGATTACCTGGCGCGCAACGTGATGAACGAACTCAAGCGCCTCGACGGTGTGGGCAAGGCCCAGCTGTATGGTGCCGAACGTGCGATGCGAATCTGGATCGACCCGCAGAAGCTGATCGGTTTTAACCTGACCCCGGCCGACGTGAACGCCGCAATCAGCGCGCAGAACGCCCAGGTATCGGCGGGCAGCATCGGTGATTTGCCGGGTACCAAGACTCAGGAAATCACCGCCGCGATCCTGGTCAAGGGCCAGCTGTCCACGCCGGCCGAGTTCGCCGACATCGTGCTCAAGGCGAATCCCGACGGCTCCACTGTGCGCATCGGCGATGTGGCACGGGTGGAAGTCGGCAGCCAGGAATACCAGTTCTCCACGCGACTGAATGGCAAACCGTCGACAGCGGTCAGCGTGCAGCTGGCACCTGGCGCCAATGCGCTGAACACCGCGACCCTGGTGCGGGCGAAGATGGACGAGCTGTCGCGCTACTTCCCGGCCAATGTGGAATACAAAATCCCGTACGACACCTCGCCGTTCGTCAAAGTCTCGATCACCAAGGTGGTCTACACCCTGCTCGAGGCCATGGCGCTGGTGTTTGCGGTGATGTTTTTGTTCCTGCAGAACGTGCGCTACACCCTGATCCCGACACTGGTGGTGCCGATTGCGTTGATGGGCACCTTCGCCACCATGTTGTTGCTGGGGTTCTCGATCAACGTGCTGACCATGTTCGGCATGGTGTTGGCCATCGGTATCCTGGTGGACGACGCGATTGTGGTGGTGGAAAACGTCGAGCGGATCATGGTCACCGAGGGGCTGTCGCCCAAGGAAGCGACGCGCAAGGCCATGGGCCAGATCACCGGCGCGATCATCGGCATCACCCTGGTGCTGGTGGCGGTGTTCCTGCCGATGGCCTTTATGGCGGGTTCGGTGGGGGTGATCTACCAACAGTTCTCGTTGTCGATGGCGGTGTCGATCCTGTTCTCGGCGTTCCTCGCGCTAACCTTGACCCCGGCCCTGTGCGCCACCTTGCTCAAGCCGATCGCCAAGGATGAGCACCATGCCAAAGGCGGTTTCTTCGGCTGGTTCAACCAGCGCTTTGAACGCCTCACCGACCGCTACGAAGGCTGGGTGGCCTATGCCCTCAAGCGCAGCGGCCGTTACCTGCTGATTTACCTGGTGCTGCTGGTGGGCCTGGGGTGGATGTTCAGCCGCCTGCCCTCCTCGTTCCTGCCGGTGGAAGACCAGGGTTACACCATCACTGACATCCAGTTGCCACCGGGCGCGAGCAAGAACCGCACGGTGCAGGTGGCCGAACAGATCGAAGCGCATAACGCCAAAGAGCCTGGGGTGGGCGACACCACCATGATCATGGGCTTCAGTTTCTCCGGTTCGGGGCAGAATGCCGCGCTGGCGTTTACCACGCTCAAGGATTGGTCGGAGCGCAGCAGCGATGACTCCGCCGCGTCGATTGCCGACCGCGCCAACATGGCCTTTACCGAACTGAAAGATGCGATTGCCTACGCGGTCTTGCCGCCGCCGGTGGATGGCCTCGGAACGTCCAGCGGCTTCGAGTTCCGCTTGCAGGACCGGGGCGGTGTCGGCCATGCCGCGTTGATGGCCGCGCGCACGGAATTGCTGGCCGCCGCCGAGAAAAGCCCGATCCTGGCCAACGTGCGCGAAAGCGCCCTGGCCGAAGCACCGCAAGTGCAGCTGGAAGTCGACCGCAAGCAGGCCAACGCACTGGGCGTGGCCTTTGCCGACGTGGGCAACGTGCTGTCCTCGGCCATCGGCTCGGCTTATATCAATGACTTCCCCAACCAGGGCCGCATGCAACGGGTGGTGGTGCAGGCCGAAGGCGACCAGCGCAGCCAGGTGGCGGACCTGATGAAGATCCACGTGCGCAACAACGCCGGCAAGATGGTGCCGCTGTCGGCCTTTGTCGAAGCCAAGTGGACCCAGGGCCCGGCGCAATTGACGCGCTACAACGGCTACCCGGCCATTGCGATTTCCGGCGAAGCGGCACCGGGCCACAGTACCGGTGAGGCGATGGATGAAATCCAGCGCCTGGTCAGCCAATTGCCGGCCGGCCTGGGCCAGGAATGGACCGGTTTGTCGTTGCAGGAACGCCTGTCCGGTTCCCAGGCGCCGATACTGTTGGGCCTGTCGCTGCTGATCGTGTTCCTGTGCCTGGCGGCGCTGTATGAAAGCTGGTCGATCCCGACCTCGGTATTGCTGGTGGTGCCGTTGGGCGTACTCGGTGCCGTGTTGGCGGTGAGCTTGCGCGGCATGCCCAACGATGTGTTCTTCAAGGTCGGCTTGATCACCATCATTGGCCTGTCGGCGAAGAACGCGATCCTGATCATCGAGTTCGCCAAGGACCTGTATGACCAGGGCGAAGACCTGATCACCGCCACCTTGAAAGCCGCGCGGTTGCGCTTGCGCCCGATCATCATGACGTCGCTGGCGTTTATCCTCGGCGTGGTGCCGCTGGCGATTGCGACAGGTGCCAGCTCGGCCAGCCAGCAGGCGATTGGTACGGGGGTGATCGGCGGGATGATCACCGCGACGTTGGCGGTGGTGTTTGTGCCGGTGTTTTTTGTGGTGGTCATGAAGTTGGTGAAGAAACGCCCCCGGTAGACCCATTCTTGAATGGGTACTGGATCAAAAATGTGGGAGCGGCGGTGCGACGATTCGACTTGCTCGCGAAGGCGGTGTGTCAGTGAGGTAGGTATCGACTGAAACACCGCCTTCGCGAGCAAGCCCGCTCCCACATTTAAATCGGTTTACACACATAAGGCCCGGTCGCCTGACAAGCAGCCATCGCAAGCAAGCCAGCTCCCACAGGGGTTATTGATCACATTCATGATCGCGTTCAGTCGAATAAGCTATGGTGCTCACAAACAGTAAGCAGTGAGCCACCATGCCCTTCCTCGCCCGCACCCACCCTCGCCTCTCCGCCGCCGCCGTGTTCGGGCTTGCCGTGGGCATCCTGGCGCCCGCCGATACGCTCGTCAGCAAAATCCTCATCGGCTGGAACGCCGGGGTCTGGACCTACCTGGTGCTGATGCTGTGGCTGACCCGTCGTGCCAAGGCCGAGGACGTCAAGCGCATCGCCGAGATCGAAGATGAAAACGCCGGTTCGGTCCTGTTCACGGTGTGCATCGCCGCCATCGCCAGCCTGGCAACCATTACCTTCGAACTGGTCGGCAGCAAGGACCTCGCCACCTCTGAACGTCTGCTGCACTACGGCTTTACCGGGCTGACGGTGATCGGCTCATGGTTGCTGATTGGGGTGATTTTCAGCGTGCATTACGCGCGCCTGTATTACACCTGGGGCGGCAAGGAGCCGGCGTTGCGTTTTGCCGAAGGTTTGCTGACGCCTAACTATTGGGACTTTCTGTACTTCTCCTTCACCATCGGCGTGGCGGTACAGACCTCCGACGTGGGCGTCGCCACCCGTGGCATGCGTAAAGTCGTGCTGGGGCAATCGCTGATCGGGTTTCTGTTCAATACCGCGATCCTGGGCTTCTCGATCAATATCGCCGCCGGGCTGTTCGGTTGACGCTGCACAAACCTTCTAGACGCCCACCACGCGCCGGGCGCTAATAGCCTCACTTATTCCGCCTCGGTGTTTTATGGCCGCGCACAATTGGATCGACCTGTCCCAGGACGCCGACACCGGCATCGAGACCCTGCGCGCGCACTTTGAAGGCCACGCCTACGACCCGCACTGGCACGACAGCTATCTGATCGGCGTTACCGAACAAGGCGTGCAGCAATTCAACTGTCGCCGCGCCCGCCACAACAGCGTGCCCGGCCAAGTGTTTCTGGTGGAACCCGGCGAGCTGCATGACGGCGACGCGCCCACCGCCGACGGGTTTACCTACCACATGCTTTACCTCGACCCTCACTGGTTGGCGCGGGAAGTAAGTGCAGTGTTCGAAGAGGCACCGCAGGGCAGCCAACTGGGTTTCGCCAGCACCTTGACCAGCGACCCACGCTTGGCCCTGGCCACCAGCCAAGCCTTCCAGACCTTGCACTGCGGTGAGCTGCGTATCGTTCGGCAACAGGCCATGGACCACTTACTCGAACGTCTCACCGGCCAACTCTATTGGCGCACCCGTTACCGTGAAGATCCACGATTGCCGCTGGTGGCACACAAGGCGCGCGAATACCTGCATGCCCATCTGCACGTTGATGTGGGTATGGACGAACTGGCCCTGGCCTGCGGCGTCGACCGTTTCCGCCTGAGCCGCGCCTTCAAAAGCGCGTTTGGCCTACCGCCCCACGCTTACCTGGTGCAACTGCGCCTGGCCCGTGCCCGGCACTTGCTGGCCAAGGGCGAACAACCGGCAGACGTAGCGATTGCCCTGGGCTTTGCCGACCAGAGCCATCTGGGCCGCTGGTTTGTGCGCGCCTACGGCCTCACGCCTGCGGCGTACCGCAAGCGCTGCTCAAATCTTCCAGACAGGTGACGCACAGGCTTGTGAAGATCGACACCATCGCTTGGTCTTTCGGAGTCTGCTGCCATGTTGCCGTTCATGCTGTTTGCTTTTGTTGCGTCTATCACCCCCGGCCCGACCAACATCCTGGTACTGAGTAACAGCGCGCGTCATGGTTTCAAAGCCGCTTTGCCGATCATTCTCGGCGCCTGCGCCGGAGCTGCGAGCCTTGTATTGCTGGTGGGGAGCGGCGTTGGCCAGTCGTTGGTGCAGTTGCCAACAGTGCAGATGGCCATGCAATGGATCGGCGTCGCCTGGCTGAGTTACCTGGCCTGGCAGATCTTCAGCGCACCTGCAAAGGCCCTCGAAGTGGATACCCCCGAAAAGCCTCTGGGCCTGATCGGCGCGGCCAGCCTGCAATTGATCAACCCGAAGACCTGGATGATGGCCCTCGCGGTAGTCAGTGTGTTTGCCGGCAATGGTGCTGATCGCCAGAGCCAGGTGGTGTACCTGTCCCTGGTGTTTTTCCTGATCTCGCTGCCGTGCCTGGGCACCTGGGCGCTGTTGGGTGCCGGGTCGGCTAGGGTGTTTCGTTCGGCCAAGGCCATGCAGCGTTTCAACCGAGGCATGGCCCTGTTGTTGCTGGTCGCGACCTGGCTGAGTGTGGTGGTTTGACGCACCGGCTATCTGACTCTGTCCTACAACAACTTGACGACTTTCCTCATTTGATGGTTTCCTGAAACCGGTTTCAGTCATTCCAATAAAAATAGAAGGTCGATGACCGTGAACAACTTTTCTGCCGCCCAGCGCAGCCGTGTGACCATGCTTGACGTGGCCGAGCGCGCCGGCGTGTCCAAGGCCAGCGTGTCGCGCTTTATCGGCGACGACCGCGCCCTGCTCTCCGATGCCATTGCCCTGCGCATCGAGCAAGCCATCGAACACCTTGGCTACCGTCCCAACCAGATGGCCCGAGGCCTGAAACGCGGCCGCACCCGCCTGATCGGGATGTTGGTGGCCGATATCCGCAACCCCTATTCCATTGCCGTGATGCACGGCGTCGAAACCGCCTGCCGCCAGCACGGCTACAGCCTGGTGGTGTGCAACACCGACCGCGACGACGAGCAAGAACGCCAGCACTTGGCGGCGCTGCGTTCGTACAACATCGAAGGGTTGATCGTGAACACCCTCGGCCATCACGTGGACCAACTGCTGGAACTGCAACGGGAAATGCCACTGGTGCTGGTGGACCGCAAGGTCGAACCGCTGCACAGCGACCTGGTCGGCCTGGACAACCCGGCGGCGGTGCGTATGGCGGTGGAACACCTGGCGCTACAGGGTTACCGCGATGTGCTGCTGGTGAGCGAAGCCACCGACGGCACCAGTTCGCGGTTGGAGCGCCTGGAGAGCTTCAAGGCTGAGGTTGCCAGCCGCCCGGCGTTGACCGGTGCGGTGCTGGAGCTGGATGGCGAGCTGGAAACTCATCTGCGCACTTTCCTTGCCAAACCCGGCACCAAAGCGTTGTTCTGCGCGAACGGCGTCGCCGCGCTGGCCTGTACCCGTGCGCTCAAGAATCTAGGCTGCAACCTGTTTGAGGATGTCGGTCTGATCGCCCTGGATGACCTGGATTGGTACCCGCTGGTGGGCACTGGCATCACCGCCCTCGCCCAGCCGACCGAGGCGATTGGCGCCACGGCGTTCGACTGTTTGCTCAAGCGCTTGCGCGGCGATACCGAGCCAACGCGTACCGTGGATTTCTTGCCACAACTGATCATTCGCGGCTCAACCCAGCCTCAGCGAGGAAACACCCCGTAGCAGCTGTCGAGCCCGAGCGAGGCTGCGTCGGCGGTACATCAGAGACACCGCTGACGCAGCCTCGCCGGGGCTCGACAGCTGCTACGCCACTCTTGTTTCAACATTTTCGTATAAAAATGAAACCGGTTTCAGAGGTACACAACAATGCATAAATACCCCGTTTCCATCAGCCTTTCCAGCTACGGCGCCGACTTGGTACGCCAGCAGGGCCAATTGAGTTTTGTCGAGATACTCACCGCCGCCGGCGCCCAGCGCATCGAATGGCGCGAAGAGCTTTTAACGGATGAACAGCCTACCGAACTGGCCCAGGCCGCGGCGCAGCAGGCTCTGGAATCGGTGTTCTCGTCCCCCTTGGAGCTCTGGGTCGCCGGCCGCGCCCAACCCAATGCCGAACTCGCGGCGACCCTGGGTCGGGCGCAGGCGTTTGGCTCACGCTGGTTGAAAGTTTCCCTCGGCTACTTCACCGACACCAACGACCTGGAAAGCTTGCACGCCCTGCTCAGCCGCCACCCGGTCCAACTGCTGGTAGAGAACGACCAGACCCTGCACGGCGGCCGGATCGAGCCAATGCAACGTTTCTTCACCGAGGTGGAACGCCTCGGCCTACCGGTGAAAATGACTTTCGATATCGGCAACTGGCAATGGCAGGACCAATCCGCCCTCACCGCCGCACGCCTGCTGGGCCGACATGTGGATTACCTGCACTGCAAGGCGGTGGCCCGCCGCGCAGATGGCAAGTTGGTCGCCCTGCCGCCTGGCGCCACCGACCTGCATCTGTGGGAACAACTGCTCAAACACATGACTCCAGGTATTACCCGGGCCGTGGAATTTCCGCTGCAAGGTGATGACTTGATCGAAATCACCGCGCAACAAGTCGCCGCCCTCACCCTGCTGGGCCAACCTCGTGCGGAGAATGCGCATGTCTGAGATCGATATCCTCTCGTTTGGTGAAACCATGGCGATGTTTGTCGCCGAGCAAACCGGCGATCTGGCCGACGTGGCCCAATTCCATAAACGCATCGCGGGCGCCGACAGCAACGTCGCGATTGGCCTGTCGCGCCTGGGCTTCAACGTGGCCTGGCTGAGCCAGGTGGGCAACGATTCCCTCGGGCGTTTTGTGGTCGACACCCTGAAGAAAGAAGGCCTGGATTGCCGGCATGTGGCGGTCGATACGTTGCACCCCACCGGTTTTCAGCTCAAGTCCCGCGAAGAGGACGGCGATGATCCCCAAGTGGAGTACTTTCGCAAGGGTTCAGCGGCCAGCCATCTGTCGATCGCGGCCATCAGCCCTGCCTTACTGCAAGCCCGCCATCTGCATGCCACCGGTATTCCGCCGGCGTTGTCTGAGGCGACGCGTGAGCTGTCCACCGAATTGATGACACAAATGCGCAAGGCCGGGCGCAGCGTGTCGTTCGACCCCAACCTGCGCCCGTCGCTGTGGCCCGACCAACAAACGATGATCCGCGAAATCAACGCCCTCGCGGCTCTTGCTGATTGGGTGCTGCCGGGGTTGAGTGAAGGCCGTTTGCTCACCGGTTTCGATGACCCGGCCGACATCGCCGCGTTCTACCTCGACCAGGGCGCCGAAGCCGTGGCCATCAAGCTCGGCCCGGACGGCGCCTACTACCGCACCCAGATGGACCAAGGCTTTGTCGCCGCCGTGCGGGTGGACAAGGTCGTGGACACGGTCGGCGCCGGTGACGGTTTTGCCGTGGGCATGATCAGCGCTCTGCTGGAAAACCTCAGCTTCCCCGAGGCGGTTCGGCGCGGCAACTGGATAGGCAGCCGCGCCGTGCAGAGCCGTGGCGACATGGAGGGTTTGCCCACCCGTTCAGAGTTACCCACCCGATCCGTCGCGTAACCCACACCCTGTTGCCACAACTACAACAAGCTCAGGAGCAACTCCATGGAAACCGTGAAACTCGCCACCCGCCGTTGGTGGTACATCATGCCTATCGTGTTTATCACCTACAGCCTGGCGTACCTGGACCGCGCCAATTATGGCTTCGCCGCCGCCTCCGGCATGGCCGAAGACCTGATGATCACCCCCGGCATGTCGTCATTGCTGGGTGCACTGTTTTTCCTCGGTTACTTTTTCTTCCAGGTGCCGGGCGCGATCTACGCGCAAAAGCGCAGCGTTAAAAAACTGATTTTTGTCAGCCTGATCCTGTGGGGCGGCCTGGCTACCCTGACCGGCGTGGTGTCCAACGCCTACATGCTGATCGTAATCCGTTTCATGCTGGGCGTGGTGGAAGCGGCGGTGATGCCGGCCATGCTGGTGTACCTGTGCCACTGGTTCACACGTGCCGAACGTTCCCGCGCGAACACCTTCCTGATCCTTGGCAACCCGGTGACCATGCTGTGGATGTCGGTGGTGTCGGGCTATCTGGTGCAGCATTTCAGCTGGCGCTGGATGTTTATCATCGAGGGCCTGCCAGCGGTGCTGTGGGCGTTTATCTGGTGGAAGCTGGCCGATGAGCGTCCAAAGGATGCCAAGTGGCTCAGCGATACTGAGAAACAAGACCTGGAAACCGCGCTGGCCGCTGAACAGGTCGGCATCAAAGCAGTGAAGAACTACGCCGAAGCCTTCCGTTCGCCCAAGGTGATCATCCTCGCGCTGCAATTTTTCTGCTGGAGCATCGGCGTGTACGGTTTTGTGCTGTGGCTGCCGTCGATCCTCAAGGCCGGCTTGCAGATGGACATGGTCGAGGCCGGCTGGCTGTCGGCGCTGCCGTATCTGGCGGCGGTGATCGGCATGCTCGTCGTCTCCTGGGGTTCGGACAAGCTGCAAAAACGTAAGCGTTTTGTGTGGCCGCCGCTGCTGATTGCCGCCATCGCTTTCTACGCATCCTACGTACTGGGCGCCGAACACTTCTGGTGGTCGTACACCTTGCTGGTGATTGCCGGCGCCTGCATGTATGCGCCCTACGGTCCGTTTTTCGCCATCGTCCCGGAAATCCTGCCGGCCAACGTCGCCGGGGGCGCCATGGCACTGATCAACAGCATGGGCGCCCTCGGTTCGTTCGGCGGTTCGTACCTGGTGGGTTACCTCAATAGCAGCACCGGCTCGCCCGGCGCCTCGTACCTGCTGATGAGCGGCGCGCTCATGTTTGCGGTGGTGCTGACGATTTTCCTCAAGCCCGGCGCCAGCGACCGCTCGCCGGCGCCAACCCTGGAGTTGAAGGTAAAGCCCTCATGAAAAAGTCTGTCGTGTTGTACAAGAAACTGTCCGCGCCGCTGATGGCGCGCCTGCATGAAAAGGCCGACGTCACGCTGATCGAAGCGCTGGATGACGCTGGCCTGGCCAAGCTGCGCGACGCCCTGCCCGGCGCCCATGGCCTGCTGGGGGCCAGCCTGCGCCTGGATGCAAAACTGCTCGACCTGGCGCCGCAGTTGGAAGCGATCGCCAGTGTGTCGGTGGGTGTCGACAACTACGATATCGACTACCTGACGAGGCGCGGCATCCTGCTCAGCAACACCCCGGACGTGCTCACCGAAACCACCGCCGACACAGGCTTTGCGCTGATCCTCGCGACGGCCCGGCGTGTGGTCGAACTGGCGGATATGGTGCGCGCCGGCCAGTGGAACAAAAACGTTGGCCCGGCGCATTTCGGCACCGACGTGCATGGCAAGACCCTGGGCATCATCGGCATGGGCCGCATCGGCGAAGCCTTGGCCCAGCGTGGGCATTTTGGGTTTGGCATGCCGGTGATCTACCACAGCCACTCGCCCAAGCCGGCGATGGAAGCACGCTTTGGCGCTCAGTACCGCAGCTTGAACGACTTGCTGCAACAGGCCGACTTTGTCTGCCTGACCCTGCCGCTCACCGCTGAAACCGAGAAATTGATTGGCGCGGAGGCGTTTGCACTGATGGGCCCGGAGACGATCTTTATCAATATCTCGCGGGGCAAAGTGGTGGATGAGGCGGCGCTGGTCGAAGCGCTGCAACAGCGCACGATTCGGGCGGCAGGGTTGGATGTGTTTGAGCGCGAGCCGCTGAATCACGATTCGCCTTTGTTGCGCTTGAACAATGTGGTGGCCACGCCGCATATCGGCTCGGCGACCCATGAGACGCGGGAGGCAATGGCCCAATGTGCGGTGGATAATCTGTTGCAGGCGTTGGCCGGGGAAAAGCCGCGAAACCTGGTAAATCCAGGGGCTTGGAAACGCTAACCCCTGACACACCACAAAAACCAATGTGGGAGCTGGCTTGCCTGCGATAGCGGTAGATCAGTCATTGAAGTACTGACTGACAGATTGCTATCGCAGGCAAGCCAGCTCCCACAGTTGACGTGCAGTGACTGTTAGATCACAAACCGCGCCACCATCCCATTCAAATCCACCGCCAACCGCGACAGCTCATGGCTGGCCGCGCTGGTCTGGTTGGCACCTGCTGCAGACTGAGTCGCCAGGTCGCGGATGTTCACCAGGTTGCGGTCCACTTCGCGGGAGACCTGGGCCTGCTCTTCCGAGGCACTGGCGATCACCAGGTTGCGTTCGTTGATCAGGCTGATGGATTGGGTGATCTGCTCCAAAGCCACCCCGGCGGCGCGGGCCATTTCCAGGGTGTTTTGGGTGCGTTGGTTGCTCTGCTGCATCGATTGCACGGCTTCACCGGTGCCGTTCTGGATACCGGCGACCATTTTCTCAATCTCTTGAGTGGACTGGGCGGTGCGATGGGCCAAGGCCCGCACTTCATCGGCCACCACCGCAAAGCCACGCCCGGCTTCACCGGCACGCGCCGCTTCGATGGCGGCGTTGAGCGCCAGCAGGTTGGTCTGCTCGGCAATCGCGCGGATCACGTCGAGTACCTTACCGATGTCGCGGCCCTGGGTAGCCAGGCCTTCGATCATCACGGCGGTATTTTGCACGTCCTGGGTCATGGTCTGGATCGCACCGACGGTGTCCATCACTCGGTCGCGGCCTTCGCGCGCGGCCTGGTTGGACTGCCCGGACGCTTCGGACGTCGACACAGCATTTCGTGCGACTTCTTCCACAGCGGCGGTCATCTCGTTGACTGCCGTCGCGGCCTGGTCGATTTCATTGTTCTGTTGTTGCAGGCCTTTGGAGGCTTCCTCGGTGACCGCGCTCAACTCTTCAGCAGCGGAGGCCAGTTGCGTGGCCGAACCGGCGATATGCTGGATGGTCTGGCGCAGGTTGGTTTGCATGGCTGCCAGCGCACTGAGCAACCGCGCCGGCTCATCCTTGCCATCGTCTTCGATGGGTTTGCTGAGGTCACCACTGGCGATGGTTTCGGCGACTGCCAGGGCCTTGCGCAGCGGCGTGACGATGCTGCGGGTGAGCAGCCAGGCCAGCAGCACGGTGAGCAATGCGGAAGCGACCGAAACGGCAATAACGCCGGTAATCGCACCTTCATAGCTCTGCCCTGCTTCGGCATCGGCGGTCTTGGCATCGGCCGCGTTGAGCGCGATCAGCTTGTTCAACTGTTCGCCCATCTGGTCGGTGCCGTCCTTGATGCGACTGTTGATCAGGGCGCGCATTTCATCGACCTTGCCTTGCTTGGACAGGGCAAGCATCTCAGCCTGGGCCTTGAGGTAGTTGTCCAGCGTCGTGACAAACGCGTTGTACACGGCCGCCTCCTCCGGGCCGGAAGGCAGCTCGTCGTAGCCAGCCTGGGCCTTCTTGACCTTATCAGCTAACACACCTATGCGGGTTTCGGCTTCCTGCAGGGCGGCCGGTTCGCGATTGACCAGCACACGGAACGACAGGATGCGAAGGCGCAGCACGTTTTCAGTGATGTTGCCCAGGAACGTCACGCTGGGCAGTTGGTTGGTCCCCATGTCCATGGAGGACTGGCGTATCTGCGTCATGCGGTTGACCGCAAACACCCCCAAAACAACCACTAACAGTGCAATGAACGCGAATCCGAGAAACGCTCGTGGGGCAATATTCAGCTGACGAAGGGACATAGGGGGCAGCTCTCAGAAATAGTGTTTGCGAGCATCCCTGCCGCGAAACGATCTGTCAGCGTCAACGCGCTGCTCAAACCTTGGTCACCACTGTTGTTATTGATATGTGGGCCTATACGAGGTATCGGCAGGCTTCGACGTTTTACGCAGGGTTTTATAAATATTTATTTACACTTCTGACGACTGGCCATTTCTGGCATCCTGCGCCTCCATTTTCTGACCCGAGCCCGCATTTTGTCTGACGCTCAAGCCCCCCGCCCGCGCTATAAATCCGACCTGATCTACGGCCTGGAAGACCGCCCACACTTCACTGCGGCGATTTTTGCCGCGTTGCAGCATGTGCTGGCCAGCTTTGTCGGCATCATTACGCCCACGTTGATCGTCGGTGGCGTGCTGGGCCTGGAAAGCGAAGTGCCCTACCTGGTGAGCATGGCGCTGTTTGTGTCGGGGCTCGGCACCTTTGTGCAGGCACGCAAATTCGGCCCGATTGGCTCGGGTTTGCTGTGCCTGCAGGGCACCAGTTTTTCCTTTATCAGTGTGATTCTCAGCGCGGGTTTTATGGTCAAGGCCCGGGGCGGCGGCACGGATGAGATCCTCTCGACGATCTTCGGCATCTGCTTTTTCGCGGCATTTATCGAAGTGGTGCTAAGCCAGTTCATCGGCAAGCTGCGCAAGCTGATCACCCCGGTGGTCACCGGCACCATCATTACCTTGATGGGGTTGTCACTGATCAAAGTCGCGGTGACCGACATGGCCGGCGGCTTTGGCGCCAGCGACCTCGGCGCCGCCAGCAATATGGGCCTGGCAGCGCTGGTACTGCTGACCATCGTGGTGCTCAACCGTTTTAACAACCCGTTCCTGCGCCTGGGGTCCATCGTGATCGGCCTGACCCTGGGCTTCGTGGTGGCCTGGCTGATGGGCCGTGTGGACCTGGCGGCACTGCCACAGGTGCCGTTGATCAGCGTGCCGGTGCCCTTCAAGTACGGGTTCTCGTTCGACTGGGTGGCGTTTATCCCGGTCGCGGTGATCTTCCTGATTTCGCCCCTGGAAGCGGCGGGCGACCTGACCGCCAATTCGATGATTTCCCAACAGCCGGTCAAGGGCCCGCTGTATATCAAGCGCATCAAGTCCGGCCTGTTGGCCGATGGCCTCAACTCGGCGATGGCGGCCACCTTCAACAGCCTGCCGATGGTGACCTTCGCCCAGAACAACGGCGTGATCCAGTTGACCGGCGTGGCGAGCCGCTACGTGGCGTACTTTATCGCCGGCCTGCTGGTGTTGCTGGGGCTGTTCCCGATGATCGGCGCGGTGCTGCAATTGATGCCCAAGCCGGTATTGGGCGGCGCGACCCTGATCATGTTCGGCACCGTGGCCGTGGCGGGTATCAAGATCCTCGCCGAAGCCGGGTTGCACCGACGCAATGTGTTGATCGTGGCGATCTCCCTGGGCATGGGCCTGGGCGTTGCCGCTGTGCCGGAAGTACTGCGCGAGCTGCCCAAGGCGCTGCACAACATCTTCGAATCGCCGATCACCGTGGGCGCATTCTGTGCAATCCTGCTGAACATTTTCCTGCCGGAAGAGTTCATAGAGCTGGAAGAAGATGAATTTGATCCGGAGTCCTCGACCCTCAAGGTGATGCAGGACCCGGACGTCACGAAATAGGAGCACTGTTATATGCGCAAGCTCATGGTTCTATCGCTACTGCTGCTGACCCTGAGCGCCTGCGCGCTGTTCCCCAATCGCGACCCGGTGAACATCAACGTGGTGGGCATCGAACCCCTGCAAAGCCAGGATCTGGAAGTACGCTTTGCCGTGAAGCTGCGGGTGCAAAACCCCAATGAAACGGCGATTGACTACAACGGCGTGGCCCTGGACCTGGAGGTCAATGGACGGCCGTTGGCGTCTGGGGTGAGTGATCAGAGCGGGTCTATCCCTCGGTTTTCCGAGACGGTGCTGATGGTGCCGGTGAGTGTTTCGGCGTTTTCCGTGTTGCGCCAGACCTTGGGCCTGAGCCAAACCCAAAGCTTGAACAACCTGCCCTACGTGCTGCGGGGCAAACTGGCGGGTGGCTTGTTCGGTACGATGCGCTTTGTCGACCGTGGCACGCTGGACCTCCCGAATACGGTGACCTGGTAAACGCCATGCAGCCTGTATTGCTGACTGACCGCCTGATCCTGCGCCCGCTGACCCTCGACGATGCAGAGGGAATCCAACAGCAGTTCCCCCATTGGCAAGTGGTGCGCTACCTGAACGCCCTGGTGCGTTGGCCTTACCCGGCCAATGGTGCACACGCTTACCTGGAACAGATCGCCCTGCCCGCCATGGCCCGTGGCGAGGAATGGCACTGGTCGATCCGCTTGAAAAGCGCGCCGGAGCAGTTGATCGGCAATGTCAGCTTGATGGATGAGCCGGACAACAACCGAGGCTTCTGGCTCGGCCCACAGTGGCAGGGGCAAGGGTTGATGAGTGAAGCCAGCGCGGCGGTGACCGACTACTGGTTTGGTGTGCTTAAACGCCCGGTGATGCGCGTGCCCAAGGCCGCGCCTAACCGGGGATCGCGGCGCATCTCCGAACGCACAGGCATGCGTTTGATCAGGACGGAGAAAGGCGAGTTTGTCGAGGGCAGCTTCCCAAAAGACATCTGGGAAATGACCCGCGATGAATGGCTGAAATCCAAATCCCTCAGCCAATGAAAACCCATTTTTCTACCGCGTTTCAGTCCGTGATATAGCGCACGCCCGGCTTCGCTCGTTCATCCACCGTCAGCTCGAACACATCCGGCCGGGCGTAGTGCCCCACCACGTCATAGTCATACCGCGCTCGCACCAGGTCAGCCGTATCGATTTGCGCCGTCAACAACCCCGCCTTACCCAGCAAAGGCCCCGCTAAAATATCGCCCATCGGCCCGACAATCACGCTGCCGCCCGCGATCAACGGACGCTCCGACGGCCAGTTGGCCACCGCCACCCCCAGCGCCTCGGGCGAAGCCTGCACCTGACACGCACTGACCACAAAGCAGCGCCCCTCATGAGCCACATGGCGCATGCTCACCTGCCACATCTCACGCTCGTCCACTGTCGGTGCGCACCACACTTCCACACCCTTGGCGTACATCGCCGTGCGCAGCAGCGGCATCATGTTTTCCCAACACACCGCGCCGCCGATGCGCCCGACTGCCGTATCGATTACCGGCAAGGTTGAGCCATCGCCCTTGCCCCAGATCAGTCGTTCGGTGCCGGTAGGCATCAATTTACGGTGCTTGGCGACCAAGCCACCCGCCGGTTCGAAGTACAACACCGTGCAATACAACGTGCTGCCACTGCGCTCGATCACGCCAAGCACCAGGCTGGCACCGGTACGCGCCGACAGGCCGGCCAGCGCTTCGGTCTCGGCGCCCGGCACATCGATGGCATTGGCAAAATATCGGGCAAAGGCTTCCCGCCCCTCGGGCAGGCGATATCCCAGCTGCGTGCCGAAGCCCTCGCCTTTGGGATAGCCACCCAGCAATGCCTCGGGCATCACCACCAATTGCGCGCCGCTGCGCGATATTTCGTCTTCATAGGCGAGGATCTGCGCCAGGGTTTCAGCCTTGCCACCCGGCAAGGACCCAATTTGCAGGGCCGCTACAGTCGATACAGGCATCACGATCACTCCGAAGTCAGGGGTTGCCCATTCTCCCGTCAGCCTCGATCATGAATAAAGCCCACTTCAGTGCTGAATGATATGAGCCAAATGAATATCACCCAGGTCGACCTGAACCTGCTGAAAACCTTCGAAGCCCTGCATGATGAGTCCAGCGCCAGCCGCGCGGCATTGCGCCTGGGCGTTACACAATCGGCCATCAGCGCAGGTTTGCGGCGCCTGCGCGAGGTGTATGGCGATCAATTATTCGTGCGTACCGGACGCGGCCTGGCGCCGACCTTGCGGGCGAACCAGTTGAAACCGCTGATCAGTGAAGCGCTGGACCGCTGCCGACAGAGCCTGGCCATGGTTAATCCGGACAATCAGCAATATCAGGGCCGGTCCGTGGTGCTGGGTTTGTCCGATGACTTCGAAATAGCCTACGGCCGACGGCTGATGGATGAAATTACCCGACGCGCACCAAGACTGCGGGTGATTTTCCGTCAGACCCACAGCCAGATCGTGGCCGGAGCGCTGCTTGAGCGCACGTTGGACCTGGCGATTACCGCAGGCGGGTTCGCGCACAGCAGGCTGAGTCGCCAAGTGTTGGGGGAAGGTGATTATCGCTGCCTGGTGGACGCCGACCAGCCAAGCATGAGCCTGGACGAGTTCGTCACCCGCGAGCATGTGCTGGTGTCGTCAGGCGGGTTTATCGGGATTACCGACGAGGGCTTGGCGGCGCAGGGCCTCAGTCGTCAGGTGTGTGCGTCTACCAGCCACTTCGCCGCGCTGCCGTTTTTGCTCAAGGGCAGCCAGGCGGTTGCGACTATTCCCGGCCACGCCGCCGAAGTCATCGGTGCGATGACCGGTTTGCGCGTACTGGCGTGCCCGCTGGCCCTGCCGCGCTACCCGATCGAGCTGGGCTGGCGAACCCAGGCGCAGCTCGATCCGCTGTTACTGAAAGTGCGTGAAGCGATTGTGGCGAGCTTTACTTGGTCGCCGCCATCAACTTGTTGACCTCACTGCGCACCATGTTGGAAAACTCTGGCGGCGACATACCGTCAAGCTCGGCACGCACCCACTCGGCCCACTTGCCCTTGCGCTTGGCGCGTTCGCCGAACAACCGCGCGGCCTCGCCCTTGGCCTTGCCCAGGTTGCTTTGCCACAGGTCATAGAGGCGCGACTTTTCATCTTCCAGCTCGGCACGTTCGGCGAGGGTCTTGTTGGCGAGATTAAAGCTCATGTTGAATTTCCTGCTGTACAAATAGACGACATCTTACACTGTAGGTCGAAACATCCTGATTCGGATTTTGCTCGGGAGTGGGTGCAGGCAAAAAAACTGCAACTTTTACCAACGCCCGACACTCCATTGTTCACTGTCACATTCACCTGCAAGGAGTCACACAATGGCCCGCAAATCTGCCGCCCAAGCCGTCGAAGAGCAAATCAAGGATCAAGCGTTCAGTGAACTGACGGCGCTGATCGAAGAATCGGACAAACTGCTCAAAAGCAGCGCGTCGTTGGTAGGCGAAGAAGGCGAAACCCTGCGCGAACAGGTCGCCATCAAGCTCAAGCAGGCGCTGGATTCGGTGTCCAACGTGCGCGAACGCAGCAAGCCAGTGGTGGATGCCACCGAAACCTACATCGGTGGCCACCCTTGGCAGACCGTTGCGATTTCCGCAGGCTTTGGCCTGGTGGTAGGCCTGCTGTTGGGTCGTCGCAACTGATGTATAAAAAGGCTGCGCCCATGGCGCAGCCTGCTCAGCCGGCGGCCAAAGCCCGCAGGCCTTGCAACTCCTCAGCGTCCAAGACGATCCCTTCCTGCTCGGACCTGAGCCGCGTCCGGTGCCGCCGATCTCCCGGCAGACGCCGCAACCCTGCCGCATGCATCTGTCGCACCAGCTCCTGGCTGCGCTCGGCGAAGCTCTGCCCTGCGGTCTTGCTGGGGTCGATCACAATCAGCAACTGCCCTGTCCATGGCGTACGCGCTCCAGGATGATCGGACCAGTTGAATTCAAACGAGAAGTTCCCGCCGGTCAACGCCGCGGCCAGCAGTTCGACCATCATCGAAAGCGCCGACCCCTTGTGCCCGCCAAACGGCAACAGGGCGCCCCCTTCAAGAATCGCCTTGGGGTCCTGAGTCGGCTGACCCAACCCATCAACGCCCATGCCCAGAGGCAAACGCTCCCCTTTGCGCGCGGCAATCTGCACGTCACCATGGGCGATAGCGCTGGTGGCCAAGTCAAATACGATAGGTAAACCATCGGCGCGTGGGGCTGCGAAGGCGATAGGGTTGGTGCCGAACAGCGGGCGGTCGGCGCCGTGGGGCACCACGCAGGTCATGCTGTTGACCACGCTCAACGCCACCAGCCCCTGCTCGGCGAACGGTTCGACATCCGGCCATAAGGCCGCGAAATGATGGGAGTTATGGATCGCCATTAAGGCGATCCCGGCACTCCTGGCTTTTTCCACCAGCAGTGCACGGGCAGCTTCCAGGGCCGGCTGGGCAAAGCCGTTGGCGGCATCTACCCGCACAAACCCCGAGGCCACGTCGGTAACCTGCGGCACCGCACGGCCATCCACCCAGCCGCTGGCCAGGGTACTGAGATAACCGGGAATACGAAAAATGCCATGGCTATGGGCGCCGTCGCGTTCAGCGCTGGCACAATTGTGGGCGAGGATCGCAGCCACCTCAGGCGAGGTGCCATGGCGCTCAAAGACCTGTTGCAACAAGGCCACCAGCGCACTGAAGCTAATGGAGACATTGGAACTCTCAACGACCTTGGACGGCGTAGACATCTGAAGCTCCGAATTATGATTGGAAGGGGCGACAAGACGGGAGACTCGAGCCTGTGATTAAACAACGCGGCTTGCGCCTGCTGTCAATCAACGTTTGCCAGAGCACTTGTGTTTGCATCCGTTATCTAGCGCTGCAACGGCACCATCGCTGCCTAATCTTGCGCTCGAGACAGCCCCCTGGTGCTGAGAGAGCAACCCATGGCAAGCGTAACTCCTGCGTATTTTTTCGATGAGTTCCTGCGCCCGATCACTCGCAAACACTCTTGAGACAGAGCGCGCGCTGGGCTTGACCCTGAAGGATCTCGAGCAGCTGATGACTACACCGACACCGACGCCGCGCGTCAAAGCCGTGAGCCGCCTGTGGCCGTCGAAAAATGGGTAATTGAGAGGCTTGGGCAATCTGCCCCGTTGGCGTGTGTGCAAGCTGGGTCCGGGGGCCTGAACAGGCCCCCGAGGGGGGTATCAGTCTTTCTGGTCGCGCAGGATATTGCCCGAGGCGCCATCAATGCGGGCTTCATACACGGTGCCGTCAGACTTGCGGCCTTTGACTTCCCAGTAGCCATTGTCGTCTGCCTCGGCGGCGTACACCTCGACGTATCCGCCTTTGGTCTTGGCGACTTCAATCGCCTTCTCGATCGGGATCCAACCCGCCCCCGGCTTATCGGCAAGGGCTGCACCGGCGCTGATCAGCGCAGAGGTTGCACACAAAGCGACTAAGGTTTTCTTCAGCATTTTCGTACTCCATTGTGGGAAATGTCCTGAATTTCTTAGGTGCTTTCAAACGAGAATAAGTTCCAATTGATGTGCAATCGCCATGATGGCTGTTCTCGCGGTCCACCCTGGGAGGTTAGAATGTAAGAAATCAGGATGAGTTAATGAGCGAAAAGTCCATTTCAGAAGCCGAATATGACGCCATCACCGACGCCGCCGCGCATTGGTGCATGCGCCTGCACGCGGGTGATTGCACCGCGAGTGAGCGTCAGGCTTTTGCCCAATGGCACGATTCGCACCCGCTGCACGCCTTCGAATACGCGGCAATGCTGGAGATCTGGGACGTTGCGGACCACCTGCCACGCCACGACACCACACCGACGGTGGTGCCGTTCAAGCCCCGTAGCCGGTCGCGCCTCTATGCGGTGGCTGCGGCGATCTGCCTGGGCGCCCTGCCCCTGACCGCCTTCACTGGCTGGGAAGCCGGTTGGTTGCCCAGTTCCTATGAGCGCTTCGAGGCCGCTAATGACCTGCGCCAGGTCATCCTCGACGATGGCAGCCAGGTGGAACTCAACCTGGGTACCGAGTTGGTCTACAGCAACTACAAGGACCAACGTCGGGTCACGCTGAAAAAAGGCGAAGCGTTCTTCAAGGTCAGCCATGACAGCGCCCATCCGTTCATTGTGCACGCAGGCAATGGCCAGGTGCGTGTCACGGGTACCCAGTTCAACGTCTGGAAATATGAAGACCAGGTGCGGGTGATGTTGCTCGAAGGCTCGGTGCAGATTGCCAGCGACCAAGTCCACGGAAGCGTGCCCCTGACACCCGGCATGCAGGCCAGCTACCAGCAGGGTGATGCCACGCCACGCGTGCGCACGATCAACCCCAATGACACCGCGCTGGCCTGGCGCCAGGGCAAGCTGATCCTCGACAACCTGGCCCTGGCCGACGCGTTGCCGCTGATCAACCGCTACCTGAGCAAACCGGTGATGCTGGCCGACGCCACGACCGGTGCAATACGCATCGGTGGTATCTACAACATTGATGAGGTCAATAACCTCATTCCCTCCCTGCCCAAGGTTTTGCCGGTGTACTTGACCCAGAACCAGGACGGCAACCCCGTACTCAATTCTATTCCGCGTAAAACACCCAAAGGCTGACCCCTGCCTGCTCGCCTGGGCGCTGTCGCGACACCAGTGTCCATTTTTTTAACACCCCCCTGCCCTGAATCGCCCGTGCTCAGCGCATTCACCGTTTTGTCATACGTGTTGTTACAACGCTGATACAGCCAGTGAAGCGTTTGCGCAGTGGCTAAGTCTGTGGGCCCACGCAGGGTGCTGTTTCATGGATGAAACAGCGATGCCATCACTTTGCCCATCAATTCCCATAACACATTGAATACCAAGGCTAAATAAAAAGCGGCACGGCTTCTGCTCTATCCCTTACAGCGCTGTTTAGGGTCAGCGCGAAGAATAAGGAATGCCGCCGTGAATACATTCACTCAAGGTTCGATGAACGTTTTGCTGATCAGCTGTGCACTCAGTGCCGGCCTCAGTGTTCCGAGCTATGCGGGTGACGGCGTTATCGTGACTGGCCGCGACGTACAGGGCCACATGTATGGCCGATCTGCATTTGGCAAAGACCCCTACCCCTCCACCGCCAATGCCAACCCGAGCCGCGAGATCCTGGGGTCCACCGGCGAGCTCAGTGACATGGACATCGGTGGCATCAGCAGCGGCTCAAGCATCACCCACGCCATCATCCCAAACGGCAACATCCCCGGTTTGAATAATACCCAAGGCAGCGTGTCGACACTCGGTTCCGGCGCCGCCGTCAGCCATGGTGCAGGCGCCTCCGTGGGCGGGCAGATCAACGATTCGATCCAGCGTGGCATGGCCCCTCTGAACAACATCGGCAGCATGATGGGGGGCAAATAATGAAACGTTCCCTGCTGCTTCTGGCCCTGCTGGGCAGCGCGGCGGCCATGGCCGACAACACCGCGGTGATCAACAACAGCGGCAAAGACTACAACGGCAACGTAATGATCAACCAGGCGGCGGGCAATCAGCAGCAGATGGCCAACAACCGTGCCGTCGCACTCGGTGGCCAGGCCACCACCAGCAACATCCAGAACATGAACGGTAAGGTCGACCCCTCCCTGAACGCCAAGGCGTCGATCGAGGGCACTTCTTTTACCAATGGCAACGGCATGGTGGGCATCAACCAGTCCGCCGGGGCCAATAACCAATCAATCAATGCCGTGCGGATCAGCATCAACCCTGGCCCGCAAAGCATCGACGACAGCGTCCTGTTGCAACAGAACACGACGACGCTGGCAACCGACTCAGGGCTCACCCCCACCACTGGCAGCCGCCAGGTCGTGACAAGCGACCAGGCCTTCACCGGCAGCCGAGGAGTGATTCAGGTGAACCAGAGTGCAGGGGTGGGGAACCGAGTGGCTAACACCCTGGGCATCACTATCAAGTAACCGCTTGGTAGCACACGTTAGACCGTACCAACACTTAACCAACTAATTAGAAGCAAGGAGAAACACCATGAAACCTCAAATGGCTCTGAAACCAATGGTTTTCGCTCTCGCCGCACTCATGGCTGCCGCCGCTCAAGCTGGTGGCTGGCACCCAGCGCCTCAGCCAACCGGTACTGTTGCCGCCGTGGTTACGGATGTACAAAACAGCGCGGGCAACAAGTTCGACGACACCAAAACCGAAAATAACGCCTCTGCCGATGACTCGGTAACCGGGAACAGCGGTAACGTCGGTGTGAACGTTCAAGCCGGCAGCGGTAACCAGGCAGACAACTCTGGCGCCATCTCCAGCGCCAAAGGCGACTTCGCCACCGTGTTTGCCGTAGTCGATGTGAATCAAAACAGCGGCCTGAACAACTTCGTCAACAAAGGCACTCAAAACAACGCCTCCTTGGATAGATCGGCTAACGGTAACTCCGGCAACCTGGGCTACAACGGCCAGGCCGGTCAAGGCAACCAAGGCAAAAACAACCTGGCAATCACCACGGCTGATGGCAAAAACATCGCAGCCGCCGCCAACACCGAGCAAAACTCGCTCGCCAACAACTACCTCAATACCGCCGCTAGCGGGTACGGCCATTACGGCAAACCTCAATACGTGTCGAACAACTCCAGCGCCGACAACTCGATTAACCGCAACTCCGGCAACGTGGGTGTGAACCTTCAATCCGGTGCCGGCAACCAAGGCAGCAACAGCCTGTCGATCGGCCAGGGTTGCAGCGTCTGCGCCAGCGGCGTGCGCTTCTGATCCAACGGGGCCTTGGCAACAAGGCCCTTTTTTATTTCCTGGTTTTTGTATCAGTACCCAGCAGGTCATACGATCATGCGCTTAGCAACCCTCAGCCTCTTGATGCTGCTCACCGGCCCTACCTGGGCAGGCACCATGGCGATCTCCGCCATGCCTGGCGGTGCAGTCATCTACAAAAAGGTCGAGAGTATCCGTGAACGCCGGTTCGCCAACCTGGTGGAACAGAAAACCGATTTCAGCTGCGGTGCTGCGGCACTCGCCACCATCCTGCGCCAGGGCTATTGGCTCGACGTAGACGAAGACCACGTCATCAAAGGCATGCTGGTCAATGCAGACCAGGACCTGGTACGTACCCAGGGCTTTTCCATGCTGGACATGAAGCGCTACCTCGAAAGCATCGGCATGCGTGCCCGGGGCTACAAAATCGGGCCAGATACCCTGGCGACCGTGAAGATCCCCGTGGTGGTGTTGCTGGAAATTCGTGGCTACAAGCACTTCGTGGTGTTGCAGCGCGCGGACAAGGAGTGGGTCTATGTCGGTGACCCAGTGCTGGGCCACAAGCGCTATTCACACGACGACTTCGTCAAAGGCTGGAATGGCATCGTCTTCGCCGTGCTGGGTGAAGGCTACGACAAGGCCAACGCCTTGCTTGACCCGCCCACGCCACTGACCGCCAAGAACCAGTTGAATGAGTTCAGGCCCGTAGGCGATGCCGAGCTGATGGACTTCGGTTTCATCCAGAGCGACTTCTTCTAAGAAGCGCAACAAGGGGCAGGACGCTCCAGGAGCAAGAGATGAACACTTCCCGTTGGCTGACGGTCTTGTGTCTGGCAGCCTCAATGCCCGCTTATGCTTCATCGGGGTTCAAGCCGATTGAGCTCAAGGATTCGGAAATGGCCGAACTGCGCGGCCGGTATGTGATGCCGGGGCGGATTATCAGTTTCGGTATTGTCATGAGCAGCACCTGGACCAATGCCATAGGCGACACCATCACCGGCAAGGCCAGCATGCAAGTCGACTCGTCCACCCTCACACCGCAGTTTTACGTGCAGACCACCGGCTCGTCCGGCACGGGCACCCACCAGAATACCGGCACCGGTAACGTGGTCGGGGGCGCAGGCCTGGGCACCGGCACGGGCGTGACCCAAAGCGTACGCACCGCCGGCGATGGCAACACCGCCTACAACAATGTCGGTATCAACGTCACAGAGAATGGCTTCGCCCCGTCCAACATCGTGCAATCGGGGCAAGTGCTGGTGGCAGGTGGCACAGTCAGCGGCGACAGCGCGGCCGGCCGTGTGAGCGTATCGGCCAACAATGGCGGCTTGCAGATGGCGATCCAAGGCAATCATAACCAGGGCAACAGCCTCCAGCAGATTGGCGGCGGGCAAGTGCTCCAAGGCACGGTGTTGACCGGCGATAGAAACTTCGTCACCAACATGACCCAGCTCAATGTGGTGATGAACAACGGCCTGACCAACCCGGCATTGAACTGCAATCTGGACCAACTCAAAGGCCTACGTACTCTCGGGTATTGAACTACGCTGACCCTCGACACTTTCGCATTAGAAAAGGACGGCTTATTTCATGCATCGATCGTTATCGCTACGCGCGGTGGTCTGTTTAAGTACGCTCTTGCCCGCATCCATGTTGTATGCCGCGCCAGACGCCGATATCGAAACCCTCAAACAGGAACTTCTGGAACTCAAGCAGCGGTACGAAGTACAACAAAAAGCCTTGGCGGTGTTGGAGCAGCGGGTTCGTCAAGTCGAGGACCAACCGGCCACACCGGCGCCCAAACGCCTGGCCAAATCCCCGGCA
The DNA here is from genome assembly GCF_054685145.1 of Pseudomonas sp. H1_A03. Classification (NCBI taxonomy): domain Bacteria; kingdom Pseudomonadati; phylum Pseudomonadota; class Gammaproteobacteria; order Pseudomonadales; family Pseudomonadaceae; genus Pseudomonas; species Pseudomonas sp. H1_A03. The sequence goes on along the minus strand of NZ_CP162829.1, from coordinate 4,077,813 downwards.
GACTTTCAGAAGGCCAGCGGCACAACTGTCGCCGGTACCGGCGCGGCAGCGGCATCAGGCGGTGCGGGAGGCGGTGGCAGTTCCTACGGTCAGTCGCTCAAGGACGATTCGGCGCCGGCGCAAAGCGTGAGCAACCTCTACAACGAGGCCAGCGGCTTTTTTGGCAATGGCAAGTTCAGCTTTGAAACCGGTGTGACCTATGCGCGCTACGACGCTCGCCAACTTACGCTCAACGGCTTCCTGGCGCTGGACTCGATCTTCCTGGGCAATATCAACCTGGACCGGATCAAGTCGGATAACTGGACCCTGGACCTGACCGGCCGCTACAACGTCGACAACCGTTGGCAGTTCGACGTGAACGTGCCGGTGGTGTACCGCGAATCGACCTACCAGTCCGGCGGTGCCGGCAACAACGCCAACGCCACCTCGGAAGAATCGGTGAGTCGAGACCCGACCATCGGCGACGTCAACTTCGGTGTGGCCTACAAGTTCCTCGACGAAACCCCGACCCTGCCGGATGCGGTGGTGTCGGTACGCGTCAAAGCGCCTACGGGCAAAGAACCGTTTGGCATCAAGCTGGTGCGGTCTACCGCCAACGACAACCTGTATGTGCCGGAAAACCTGCCTACGGGTAACGGCGTGTGGTCGATCACGCCGGGTATCTCGCTGGTCAAGACGTTTGACCCGGCCGTGCTGTTTGGCTCGCTGTCGTATACCCATAACTTCGAGGAGTCGTTTGACGATATCAGCAGTGACGTCAACCAGAAGGTCGGCGGCAAGGTCAGCCTGGGTGACAGCTTCCAGCTCGGCCTTGGTGTGGCCTTCGCGCTGAACGAGAAGATGAGTATGTCGTTCTCGGTGTCCGACCTGATCCAGCGCAAGAGCAAGCTTAAGCCTAACGGTGGGGACTGGCAGTCGGTGGTGTCCAGCGATGCCAACGCGGGTTACTTCAACGTGGGCATGACGATTGCGGCGACGGAAAACCTGACGATCGTGCCTAACCTGGCGATCGGGATGACGGATGATGCGCCGGACTTTACGTTTAGCCTGAAATTCCCGTACTACTTCTGACACCACGCAGCCCAAGTAAATACAGCGCACAAGGAAAAGCCCCGCAACGATAAGGGTCGTTGCGGGGCTTTTCGGTTTACCCGCCCTAGCGGATCTGGTGTTTGTGCAGCAACCGGTAGAACGTGGGCCGGGAAACGCCCAGTACACGGGCCGCCACACTCAAGTTGTCGCTGTGCCGATTGAGCACGTCGCACAGCGCCTGGCGTTCGGCGCGGTGCTTATAGTCTTCCAGTGTAGCCATGGGCGGCGAAATTGCCTGCTGGCCGTGCAACCCCAGATCAACGGCTTCGATCTGGCGTCCTTCGGCGAGCACCAGCCCGCGGCGTACGCGGTTGGCCAACTCGCGCACATTGCCAGGCCAAGAGTGCTCGCCCATCGCGACGAGGGCGTCATCACTGAAACTACGCGGGCGACGACCGGTTTCCTGACTGTAGAAACGTGAAAAGTGGTTGGCCAGCATCGCGATGTCGCCATGGCGGTCGCGCAACGGTGCGGTCACCACTTGCAGGACATTGAGGCGGTAATACAAGTCTTCGCGAAAGGTGCCCTTCTCCACCGCGGCTTCCAGGTCGACGTGGGTGGCGGCCAATACCCGCACATCCACCGGGATCGGCTGGCTGCCGCCGACCCGCTCGATCTGCTTTTCCTGGAGAAACCGCAAGAGATTGGCTTGCAGCTCCATCGGCAGATCGCCAATTTCATCCAGGAACAACGTGCCGCCATTGGCCGCCTCGATTCGCCCGACCTTGCGTTGATGGGCGCCGGTGAACGCACCTTTTTCATGGCCGAACAATTCGGATTGAATCAAGTGTTCAGGGATCGCACCGCAGTTGATCGCCACAAACGGCTTGGCATGCCGCTGGGATTGGCGATGAAGGGTCTTGGCCACCAGCTCTTTGCCGGTGCCGCTGTCGCCTCGAATCAACACGGGAGATTCGGTAGGCGCCAGTTTCGACAATAATTTGCGCAGTTCGCGAATGGGCCGGCTGTCACCGAGCAATTCGTGCTCGGGCTCGTCCACCGGGGTATGGCCCTTGCCCCGCAACCGTCCCATGCCAAAGGCACGGCCCAGGGTCACCTGCACGCGGGCGACGTCGAAGGGCAAGGTATGGAAGTCAAAGAACCATTCGCAGACAAAGTCACCGAAGTTCTGCAGCCGTAGCACATCCTGGTCGAGCACGGCGATCCATTCGGTCCCACTGCGGCCGATCAGCTCTTTGACGGCTTCGGGTCGTTCCAGGTGAGCGGGCTGCAAGCGCAGTAGGCCGACGTCGCAGGATCGGTCGCCCACCGCGTCCAAGCTGCAACTGTCGACTTCCCACCCCGCCGTGCGCAAACCGGGCAGCAGCCCGTGGCAGTCATCACAAGGATCAACTACTAGCAATCGGCGTTGAACGGGGGGTCCACCCATGACTGTTCCTTGGCGTCAAAATCATTAAATTTATTTAGAAACAACAGTTTGGAACGTCTGTTGCTAACCCTAGCAAGGTCTTGACGCAGTCCTTGTAACGTTTCGCTATAAGTCTGGGCAGAAAGCCATCTCCCTGCGTTCGAGCCGATAAAAGTTACGCGACGCTGAAACTTTCAATCAGCTTTCAAAACAGCCGCTTACATGACGTTAATCACTAAATGTTGAAAATAGTTGTTCTAATATGTGACCCGTACCCGGCCATCGTGCATCAGTACAAGTAACCCGCCGCACGGTCAGCCCAACCGCCGGCACTCACTTGAATGGGCAATGAGAGAGAACCCACATGAACGCCCCGCTCCGCATCAACGAAGCTCTTTTGATCGCAGACCGTGCCTTCCAACCCTTTCAGTGCGTGGCTTGGCACGATGGCAACGGCGCCCTGAGCCTGAGTGTCATCGACCGCACCAATACCCGCATCGGCAGCAAACAACTGTCCTCAAGTGCCTATACCGACCCGACGCAGTTGGAAAACTTGCTGTTGCAAGCCCGTGCCGAGCTCGATAAAGATGGCCATCAGTTGCAATCCTGGGCAATGCCCAAGTAATCCAACGCTGTAACTTGCGCTCATCGGTTTAAATGAGCGCAAGTTCAGTGTTAGAGCGAAAACCGCTTATCGCTTCGCGAGAATAAACCGCTCGATCGCTTCGGCAGCGCCGTCTTCGAGATTGCTGCCAGTGACCACACTGGCCTGGCGCTTGACGGTTTCTTCAGCCTGCCCCATGGCAATCGATAACGCGGCTACATGAAACATCGCCGGGTCATTGCCACCATCGCCGATAGCCGCCGTCTGCTCCAAGGGGACCCCAAGGTGCGCCGCCAGGGTTTTCAAGGCCTCGCCCTTGTTGGCCAACATCGCGGTGACATCCAGGTACACCGGTTGCGAGCGTGACACTTGGGCCAACCCCTGCACCTTGGGCTGCAGCTGCGCTTCCAGCTCCACCAGCAATTGCGTGTTGTTGCTGGCAGCGACAATCTTGTCGATCCGGTCCAGGTACGGCTCAAAACTCTCCACCACTACCGGCCCGTATCCCAGACCATCGGCTTCGCGCTGCTCCATCGGCCCTGGCGGGTCACGGCGCAGCCAGTCGCCATCGGCAAACACCCACACTTCCACCTCCGGCTCCGCTGAAAACAGCGCCAGGGTGACCAGCGCCGCTTCTGCCGGCAGATGGTGGGCGACCAGGATGCTGCCATCCGGGTTGATCAGCGTGCCACCGTTAAAGCCCGCCACCGGCACATCGATGCCGAAGGTTTCGATCAGGTGCAGCATGGCCTTGGGCGGTCGCCCGCTGGCCAGGCTGAAAAACACCCCACTGTCGCGCAAGGCGCGCACGGCATCGGCAGTGCGCTGGCTGAGGCTGTGATCAGGATGCAACAACGTGCCGTCCACATCACTGAGGATAAAACGGATGGGATGAATCGCTGCGTCACTCATCCGAGGCTGTGCCAGGCACGGCCATCACGGGCCAGCAACGCATCGGCGGCTGCAGGCCCATCTTCACCCGCCTTGTAGGCCTGGATCCCGTCATCTTCCTGCCATGCATCGAGGAAGGGCTGCACGGCGCGCCAGCCGTTTTCGATGTTGTCCGCACGCTGGAACAAGGTCTGGTCGCCGGTCATGCAGTCGTAGATCAGGGTTTCGTACCCGGTCGAGGGCTGCATCTCGAAGAAGTCCTTGTAGGCAAAACCCAGCTGGATGTTGGCCATGTCCAGGGTCGGCCCGGGCTTTTTTGCCAGCAGGTCGAACCACATGCCTTCATTCGGCTGGATCTGGATTTTCAGGTAGGTGGGCTTGAGCTCATCGACTTCGGTATCGCGAAACTGTGCATAGGGTGCCGGCTTGAAGCAGATCACGATTTCGGTGTCGCGCACGCTCATGCGCTTGCCGGTGCGCAGGTAGAACGGCACGCCGACCCAGCGCCAGTTGTCGATCATCACCTTGAGGGCGACGAAGGTCTCAGTGCTGCTGTCAGGTGCAACGTTGGCTTCTTCGCGGTAACCCGGCAGTGGCTTACCGCCGATTTCACCGGCGGTGTACTGCCCGCGTACCGAGTTGGTCCGCGCATCTTCCAATGACCAGGGGCGTACGGCGCCAATCACCTTGGCTTTTTCACCGCGCACGGCGTCGGCACCAAAGGCGGCAGGTGGCTCCATCGCCACCATTGCCAGCAGTTGGAACAAGTGATTGGGTACCATGTCGCGCAGGGTGCCGGTCTTCTCGAAGAAATTGCCACGGGTTTCAACGCCGACGGTTTCGGCGGCGGTGATTTGCACGTGGTCGATGTAATGGTTGTTCCAGAACGCTTCGAACAGCACGTTGGAGAAACGGCTGATCATGATGTTCTGCACCGTCTCCTTGCCCAAGTAATGGTCGATGCGATAGATCTGCTTCTCGCTCATCACTTTGAGCAGGCTGGCATTCAGCGCTTCGGCGGTGGCCAGGTCGGAGCCGAAAGGTTTTTCGATCACCACGCGACGGAAGCTGTCATCGGTTTCCGTCAGCAGGCCAGCACTGCCCAGGCGCTGCACCACGTCGCTGAAAAAACGCGGTGCGGTGGCCAGGTAGAACACCGCGTTGCCGGTGCCGCTGTCGGCGATCTTCTTGCCGATGTCGGCGTAGGTGCTGTCGTCGAGAAAATCACCCTCGACGTAGCTGATGCCCTTGGCTAACTGCGCCCACAATTGTGGGTCCAGGGCGTTATCCGCATTCCCCTTGACCTTGCTCGCCGCTTCGGTGCGAATGAAGTCTTCAAGTTTCTTGGCGAAATCGGCGTCGCTGATCGCGTTGTGATCAACGCCGACGATGCGCAAGCCGTCGCCCAGCAGCCCATCACGACTGAGGTTGTACAGCGCCGGCATGAGCAGGCGCTTGACCAGGTCGCCATGGGCGCCAAACAGAAACAAGGTGGTCGGAGGTGCGGGTTCGGCCTTGGTTTTTTTGCCGTTGGCGGTCATTTTTTGGAAGTCTCCACGTGACCACCAAAGCCGAAGCGCATGGCTGAGAGCATTTTGTCACCGTACGTGCTCTGCTGGCGCGAGCGGAATCGGGCGAACAGCGAGGTGGACAGTACGGGCACTGGCACGGCTTGTTCCATGGCGGCTTCGATGGTCCAGCGGCCTTCGCCACTGTCGGCAACGGAACCGGAGTAACCGTCGAGTTTCGGGTCGGTGGCCAAGGCGTCGGCGGTCAGGTCCAGCAGCCAGGACGACACCACACTGCCACGGCGCCAGACTTCGGCAATATCGGCAACGTTCAGGTCGAAACGCTGGTCTTGCGGCAGGTTTTCCGAATTCTTGGTCTTGAGGATGTCAAAACCCTCGGCGAACGCCTGCATCATCCCGTATTCGATGCCATTGTGGATCATCTTGACGAAATGCCCGGAGCCCGCAGGGCCGGCGTGGATATAGCCCTGCTCGGCGCGAGGGTCAGCGCTGGCAGAACGGTCCTTGGTGCGCGGAATGTTGCCCAGGCCCGGGGCCAGGCTCTTGAAGATAGGATCAAGGCGCTGCACGGTCCCGGTATCGCCACCGATCATCATGCAGTAGCCACGCTCCAGGCCCCAGACGCCGCCGGAAGTACCGACGTCGACATAGTGCAGGCCTTTTTCCGCCAGCGCCTTGGCCCGGCGAACGTCGTCCTTATAGTTGGTGTTGCCGCCGTCGATGATTGCATCACCGTCTTCCAGCAGTGTGCTCAGTTCGTTGATGGTGTCTTCGGTAGGCGCGCCTGCCGGCAACATTACCCACACGGTGCGTGGCTTTTGCAGCCCGGCAACCAGGGCCTTAAGGTCAGCAACGCCAGTGGCGCCCTCTTCGCTCAAGCCTTTTACAAATGCTTCGTTACGGTCGTAAACAACGGTGGTATGCCCATTGAGCATCAGGCGCCGTGCAATATTCCCGCCCATGCGGCCTAGTCCAATAATCCCCAGTTGCATGTGCTGATGCTCCTAACTACTAAAAAATGTGTGACATAGTTTATAGCGCAATGAGGCTAATGAGGGTTAGTCCAGCGCGGATACCTGTAGTTTCATGACAAAAAATTTGCCATCATTTCAGCATCACTGCACAAAAAGTCACACGACCTTCAAAAATAAAAAAGTTCCATTGCTCGCAAAAAGAATTCAGAATTGCCCTGACTGCTGCCGAGAACCTCGACTCAAGCGTTCTGGCACACCGCGACACACTGGCTATTTGCGAGGTAAGCAATGAGCACTGCACAGATGAACCGTCCGCCACAGACCCTCTACGTCACCATTCGACGCGACGAGCTGCGCCAGTTGAAAGACGAACGCGAACAACTGCAGCAGGAAGTCATACGCCTGCGTTCGCACATCATCCAGGCCCAGTTGGATCAGCCTTCCGGCGCCCAGCCAGCGCTCTGCTAAACCCCGTCATCACTTTGTAAGATTACACCTACAAAAATCTCACAAAGTTTTCACACGTCCCTCCCGATACTCCCGCCCGAAGGGCCACCCCATGCAAGGGTGGCCTCTGTTGCGCGCAGCCCTGCGCGTCGACTGAAAAATTATCGGGTTGGAGCGCTGGATGGCGATGTTCGAACGCAGCACCAAGTCTGCGAAAAGCTTTGATTGGGCCGGTCTTGGCTGGCTATTCCTGTTTTTCTGGTACTTCTCGGGTATTACCCAACTGCTGATTCAGCTCAGTGGCACCTCTGGTTTCAGTGGTTTTCGCCAAGCGTTCTTCATGAGTGCGATCTGGCTGGCGCCACTGCTGATATTCCCCCGCCGTACACGCTTGTTCGCCGCCTTGATCGGTGTAGTCCTGTGGGCCTGCTCCATGGCCAGCCTGGGCTATTTCTTCATCTACCAGCAGGAATTTTCCCAAAGCGTCATCTTCATCATGTTCGAGTCGAACATCTCTGAAGCCGGTGAATACGCCACCCAATATTTCGCTTGGTGGATCGTGCTTGCGTTCATCGCCCACACCGCCGTGACCATTTTCCTATGGACCCGCGTACGCCCGGTGTATCTGCCACGTGGCCAGGCGCTGCTCGCAGCCACGGCGATCCTGGTGGGCGTCATTGGTTACCCGCTGGTCAAGCAGATCGCCCGCAGCGACACGATGGACGATGCCATCGACCGCTTTGAATCGCGCATCGAACCCGCGGTGCCGTGGCAGATGATCGTCGCCTACCGCCGCTACACCGAGCAGTTGGACAACATGCAAGGCATGCTCGACAGCGCCAGCCAGATCCCGCCCCTCACAAACCTAAAGGACAGCATGGCCGGCCAGCCATCAACCCTGGTCCTAGTGATCGGCGAGTCCACCAACCGTCAGCGCATGAGCCTCTACGGCTACCCGCGTAACACCACGCCGGAGCTGGACAAACTGCGCGACCAACTGGCGGTGTTCGACAACGTCATCACCCCGCGCCCCTACACCATCGAAGCGCTGCAACAGGTATTGACCTTCGCTGACGAAGAGAACCCGGACCTGTACCTCAAGACGCCATCCATTGTCAGCGTGATGAAACAGGCCGGCTACAAGACCTACTGGATCACCAACCAACAGACCATGACGAAGCGCAACACCATGCTCACGACCTTTTCCGAACAGGCCGACGAGCAGGTGTACCTGAACAACAACCGCAACCAGAACGCCCGTCAATACGACGGCGACGTACTGGCGCCGTTTTCCAAGGCCCTGGCCGACCCGGCCGAGCGTAAGTTCATCGTGGTGCACCTGTTGGGCACCCACATGAGCTACCAGTATCGCTACCCGCAGACCTTCGATAAATTCACCGACCGCCAGGGCGTGCCGGCTGGGGTGACCGACGATCAACTGCCCACCTACAACAGCTATGACAATGCCGTGCTCTACAACGACTTTGTGGTGTCGAGCCTGATCAAGGACTACGCCAAGACCGATCCAAACGGTTTCCTGCTGTACTTGTCGGACCACGGCGAAGACGTGTTCGACTCGGCGGGCCACAGCACGCTGGGACGCAACGAAAGCAAGCCGACGGCGCCGATGTACACCATTCCGTTCATGGCCTACGCCTCACCAAAATGGCGTGAAAACCACGACTGGAGCTTTGCCGGCGACTTGCAACGGCCTTACAGCAGCTCGCAGCTGATTCATACGTGGGCCGACCTCGCCGGCCTGAGTTTCAACGAGTTGGACCGTACGAAAAGCCTGGTGAGCGACAGCTTCACGGCACGCCCGCAGATGATAGGCAACCCCTACCTGCGCCAACAAAAACCCCTGATTGACTTCAGCCTGATCAAGCCGAAAAAGGTAAGCCCGGCTGACGTAGTCTTCCAGGAACAGCCGGCGCCGTAACAGAAAGATAACAATCATTCTCGTTTAAGCCTAAAGTTCGCCCACTCCTTTCGTCTTTGAACCATGGCCTTTCCCGACCGGAAAGGCCAAAAAGACGACAAGGAGTCTTCTGCGATGTTTGCGCCTCTTACCCGCTCCATGACCTTCACCCTCGGCCTCTTCAGCGTGGTCGCGAGCCCGGATCTGTTGGCTGAAACCGACCCCGAACAGAAAACGTTCGAACTGGGCGCCACGAGCATCACCGCCGAAAGCCTTGGCGCCACCACTGAACACACGGGCGCCTACACGACCGGTTCGATGAGTACCGCCACCCGCCTTAACCTGTCCGTCAAGGAAACCCCGCAGTCGATCTCGGTGATCACTCGCCAACAGATGGATGATTTCAATCTCAATACGTTGACAGAGGGGCTGCGCCAGACCACGGGGGTCAACGTTCAGCACAACGACTCCGACCGCGTCTCCTACTCCTCGCGTGGTTATGGCATCAGCAACTACCAGATTGATGGGATGCTCAACACCTTTGGCTACATGAAATCCGATGCCGACACCATCATCTACGACCACATCGAGGTGGTTCGTGGTGCCACCGGCTTGACCACCGGCGCCGGCGACCCCTCCGCCACGGTCAATATGGTGCGCAAGCGCCCTACCGCTCAATGGCAGGCGCAAACCGGGGTAAAGGCCGGCAGCTACGACAACTACTACAGCTACATGGATGTGGGCGGTCCGCTGGCATTCGACGGCAAGCTGCGCGGGCGCACGGTGCTGGCCTACCGCGACAGCCAATCCTTGCGTGATAACTACGCGCTGCAACGGGCGGTTGGCTACGGCATTCTTGAAGCAGATTTATCAGATGAAACCGTACTGGCCGTAGGTTTTGATTACCAGAACAAGCAAGTGCAAGGCACGTCCTGGGGCACCGTGCCTTACTGGAATAGCCAGGGTGGCAAGGCCGGGCTGTCGCGCTCGACCAATATGGCGGCGCACTGGAGTTCCTGGCCGCTGACCGACAAGACAACCTTCGCCAGCCTCGATCATCGGCTGGGCGGTGATTGGCATTTAAAGGCAGCCTATACCCATCGCCAGAGCGACACGGATGGCAAGGTGTACTACGGCGGCGCGGGTTTCCCCAATGACGACCGCAGCGGCATGACTGCCTGGGCCAGCCACATGCGTGGCACCTCAAGAATGGAAGCTGTCGACCTCAACCTTGCCGGCAGCTACGCGTTGCTGGGCCGCGAACATGCACTGATGATGGGTTATGGCGAGGCCACGCAGCGGGACGTGTCCCCAGTGATGCGCAGCAGCATCCCAGGTGGCTACTACACGATCGACGACTGGAAATACATGGGCGGGATTGGCAAGTTCGGCGACACCGTTACCGACCTCAAGGGTGAACACAGCAGCAAGCAACAGAAAGCCGGCTACTTGGCCACGCGCTTGAGTCTCACCGAGCGCTTGCACGCCGTACTGGGCAGCCGCTATGGCAGTTGGGCGTTGGAGAGCGCGACGCCCGAATACGGTGACGATGATCAGTTGATCGCGGCCAACAAGACTCGCCAGACCCACAATGACCTGTGGACGCCTTACGCCGGCCTGCTCTACGACATCACGCCGGAATACACCGTCTACGCCAGCTACACCGACATCTTCAAGCCGCAAAGCCTCAAGGACGTCAACCGCAAGTACCTGGAACCGGTGGTGGGCAGCAACTATGAGGTGGGTCTCAAGGGAAGTTTGCTGAAAGAACGCTTGAACGTGGCGGCAGCGTACTTCTGGAGCACACAGGACAACGTCGCTGAGCGGGATGAATCGGCCCTGCCTAACCCGACCACGGGTGAGGAGTACTACAAGTCCGGCGGCAAAGGTAACAAGGTCAACGGCTTCGAATTGGAGGTTGCCGGCGAAGTGATGCCGGACTGGAACCTGACGGCGGGCTACACCTACACCCACTCCGTTAATGGCTCGGACAAGCGCAACAACACCGGGCAGCCATTGAATTTGCTGAAGGTGTCCAGCGCCTACCGTTTGCCGGGGACGTGGCGAAACCTGACGGTGGGGGGGGCCGTCAACTGGCAGAGCGATATCTATGAGTTCAGCGACAGGCCTACAGGGCAACGTGTCGGTAATCGGCTGGTCACCGAACGGGCGAAAATCATCCAGCAGGCCTACGCAGTGGTCAACCTGATGTCCCGCTACCAGTTCGACGAACACGTTTCGGCGTCGATCAACGTCAATAATCTATTTGATAAAAAATATTACGAACGCGTCGGCTTCTATAACGGCGTTTATTGGGGCGACCCGCGCGCTATCACGCTTGCGCTGGATTGGAAGCTTTAAAATACAGCTTATATGACCGCCAAGCTTAACAAAATCGTTAAGGTTGGCGGCTATCCCGTTAAGCTTCGCTTAATCCACCCTGCACATAATCGGCCCCACGAGTCTGATCCAAGAGAACAGACACCGATCACACTTTATGGGAATACCGACAATGAAAATCTCGACGCTGATGCTTGCTGGCTTAATGACCTTGAGTTCCGCCGCCGCCTTTGCCGAAGGCGGTTCAGAGCGTTCCAAAGAGTTTTACGCTAACTTTAATTTCATGCAGGACAAGGCGCACGGCACAACCGAGCAAACGGCCTCCAGCGATGTTAAAAACTCGAAAAGCGACGACGCACAGCAACCAAAAAGTTGATGTACCGTAATACTCTTTGTCATTCCGCTCCGTTGACAAAGATTAACTTGGCGCCATGTAATGGCGCCTTTTTTATTGCCCGTCACACCCCTATTTTTTACAGCGACTTATTCCAAAACAACATGGCGCCATACGCGGGATCAAACTTAGCGCCGTCAAATCCGAACTTGCGGTACGCGGCCTTCGCTACTTCATTGCCCTCAAGCACTTCCAGGGTAATCTTACAGCAACCGCGTTGACGGGCGATTTCCTCAACCTTCTGCAGCATTTTCTGACTCAAGCCCAAGCCACGGAACTGATCCATTACCACCACGTCATGGACGTTGACCAATGGGCGACAGGCGAAGGTCGAGAAACCTTCAAAACAATTCACCAACCCCGCCGGCTCTCCATTCACAAACGCCAACACGCTGAACGCGTGCGCACGCTTGGCTAATTCGGCCGGAAGTTGCGCTAGCAAATCCGGGTCCAGGCTGTGCCCACCCCCCATCGGATCTTCGGCGTAATGGTTGAGCACCAGCGAGATGGCTTCGGCATGCACGGCGTTGGTGTAGCTGGCTTGCAGCACCAGGATGTCAGGGGTGTCCATTTCCTTCCTCGATAACGGCAACAAGGGATTCGGTTCCCTTTGAGAGGCCCAATTGTAAGCGTGGAAGCACCGCCTGCTGAAGGAGATTAACTACAAATATGCGTTTGAAAACGCGAAGGTTGCGCCGGTAAAAAAGCGCGAATCATTCATTTGCGGATCTTTTCGCACACGCTTCAGCCGTAACGCTGCAACTGCATCTCTCGTAAGCGGCTCAGGGTGCGGCGGAAAGGAAATTCCAGGTAACCCTCGGTGTAGAGGCACTCCAACGGCACTTGAGCCTCCACATACAAAGGCACCCTGCGGTCGTAGCACTCATCCACCAAAGCAATGAACCGACGTACGCCGTTATCACGCACCGACAGCTGCGGCAATTCACGATCCCCGGCCGCTACGCGTTGGGCCCCGTCTTCGGTGCCACGGGCTATGCGGCCCGGGCGTTGTTGCGCGCTAAGGTCAGGCACCTCGCCCAGCAGGATCGCCTTGAAGCGATCGCACAGCAACATGAAGTCCATCGCCGCCAGAGGTTGCTCGCACAGGTCGGCGTAGCGGCACCAGAGCACGGTGTCGCAAGACTGCACGGCGACGATGGAACGATGCCCGACAACGACCGGTCCGCTATGCACCGCCTGCCCTGGGGCCAACTGTCTGAACACATCTGCCAGCGCGTCGGGCTGATTCACCCAATAGCGCTGAATGCCAACGCCTGGGTGTAAACGGTGATCCTCAGCGCCATCCACCGCGACCACCTGCATATGCTGCTCTATCGCCGCAATGCCCGGTAACAGTCGATCGCGGTTGAAGCCATCGGCATACAACTGGTCAGGCGGTTGGTTAGAGGTGCACACCATCACCACGCCTTCCTTGAACATGACTTGAAACAAGCGCCCGAGAATGATTGCGTCACCGATATCACTCACAAACAACTCGTCAAAGCACAGCACGCGCACCTCCGCGCTCAGCTCCCGGGCCAGCGCCTGCAACGGATCGTGGGTGCCGGTCAGCTGGAACAGTCGCTGGTGCACCCACTTCATGAAGTGATGAAAATGCTGGCGTCGCGCGGGCACCCGCAGGCTTTGATAGAACTGGTCCATCAGCCAGGTCTTGCCACGGCCGACCGGGCCCCATAGGTATACGCCGGTGATCGGCGTGCGGCCTTTATGCAGGGCTTCATGGCAGGTTTGTAACGCGTCCACCGCGCGACGCTGGGCGTCGTCGGCAACGAAGCCCTGTTGGGCAATGGCGTATTGGTAGGCAGCGAGGGGCGAGTCAGAAGTCATGCCCGCCATTATGACCTACGGAGAAATCTACAGCCGTAAAAAACGGCCCGACAGGCCGTTTTTTCCTTCAGTGCAGTGACTCAGGCAAGGCTCTTGCTGACCACCTCAAACACATCACTCGACAGCTCGCCAGAGCCACGAATGCGTTCCAACTCCGCCTTCATCAGCGCCTGGCGCGCGCTGTCGTATTTACGCCAACGGGTCAGTGGCGCCAATTGGCGCGAAGCGATCTGCGGGTTAAAGGCATTGAGCTCGATCACCAAGTCCGCCAGGAAGCGATAACCCGAGCCGTCCGCTGCGTGGAAGTTGATCAGGTTCTGCCCGGCAAAGGCGCCGATCAAGGCGCGAACCTTGTTCGGATTCTTCAGCGTGAACGCTGGGTGTTCCATCAACGCTTTGACCCGCGCCAGCCCACCCGGCAAGGTGCTGCCGGCCTGAACGCTGAACCACTGGTCCATGACCAGCGGGTTGTCCTTGAAGTTTTCGGCAAACACGGCCAGCGCCTGGGCCTTCTCCGCTTGGAACGGCGAATTCACCAGCACCGCCAGCGCGGTCAGGCGCTCGGTCATGTTGTCGCTGCTGTCGAACTGTTCAAGCGTCGCGGCCAGGACTTCCGGCTTGCCGCTGAGCATCAGGTACGACAGCGCGATGTTCTGCAACGCGCGACGGGCAAAATGCTCAGCCGCAGCCACATACGGCGTTTGCTTGGACAGCTCGCGATTGGCCTGGTAGCGCAGCCACAGTTCTTCATGCAGGTTGTCGGCCAGTTGCTTGCGCGCAAACTCACGGGCGACGTGGATGGCATCCACATCCGCCACTTCGCTGATTTCGGTCAGGTAGGCTTCACCCGGCAACGATAGCATTTCCGCCACCATCGCCTGGTCCAGGCGTTCGTCGCTCAACACGCTGCGCAGCGCGGTGATCAAGCGCTGATCCATCTTCAACGCCTGGCCTTGTTGATGCTGACCAACCAGCTCCTGCAAGACCTGCACCGACAGCTGCTGACCGGCATCCCAACGATTGAAGCCATCGCTGTCATGCTGCATCAGGAACATCAGTTGATCGCGGTTGTACGGGAAGCTCAGCTTCACCGGCGCCGAGAAACCGCGCAGCAGCGAAGGCAAAGGCTGCTCAGGGATATCGACAAAAGTGAAGGTCTGCTCGGCCTCGGTCACCGAGATCACACGCGACGTGCCGCCCGCAACCGCTTCACCGGCCAGGCGCAAGGCGATACCCGCGCCCTTCCCGTCCAGCAAGCCCAATTCCACCGGGATCACGAACGGCAGTTTCTCTACCTTGTCCGGGGTTTCCGGGCAGCTCTGGCGGAAGGTCAGGCTGTAGGTCTTGGCCGCTGCGTCGTAGGACTCGCTCACCGCCAGGCGTGGCGTACCGGCCTGGCTGTACCAACGTTTGAACTGAGTCAGGTCGGCGCCGTTGGCATCTTCCATGGCCTTGATGAAGTCGTCGCAGGTCACAGCCTGGCCGTCATGACGTTCGAAATACAGGTCGCTGCCTTTACGGAAGCCTTCGGCGCCGAGCAGGGTGTGGATCATGCCGACCACTTCCGAGCCCTTTTCGTACACCGTCAGGGTGTAGAAGTTGGAGATTTCGATAAAGCTGTCCGGGCGCACGGCGTGAGCCATGGGGCCGGCGTCTTCGGCGAACTGGTGGGTACGCAGGTACGCCACATCCTGGATGCGCTTGACCGTGGCGGAGTTCATATCAGCCGAGAAGCCCGAATCACGGAATACCGTGAAGCCTTCCTTGAGCGACAGCTGGAACCAGTCACGACAGGTCACGCGGTTGCCCGACCAATTGTGGAAGTATTCGTGGGCAACGATCGCTTCCACCCGCTGGTGCGCGGCGTCGGTGGCGGTTTCGGCGCGGGCCAGCACGGCGCTGGAGTTGAAGATATTCAGGCCCTTGTTTTCCATGGCGCCCATGTTGAAGTCGTTCACCGCGACGATCATGAAGATGTCGAGGTCGTACTCACGGCCGTAGGTTTCTTCGTCCCAGCGCATGGATTTTTTCAGGCTGGTCATGGCGTGCTGGCACTTGTCGATGTTTTCCGGCTCGACGTAGATGCGCAGCGCCACAGTGCGGTCAGTCATGGTGGTGAAGGTGTCTTCAACACACCACAAATCACCGGCCACCAGGGCGAACAGGTAGGCAGGCTTCTTGAACGGGTCTTCCCAGGTCGCCCAGTGGCGGCCGTCTTCGCCGGGGCCGCTGGCGATCGGGTTGCCGTTGGACAGCAGGATCGGATAGCGGTGTTGCTCGGCGATCACCGTGGTGGTGAACGTGCTCATCACGTCCGGGCGGTCAAGGTAGTAAGTGATCTTGCGGAAGCCTTCGGCTTCGCACTGGGTGCAGAACATGCTGCCGGACTTGTACAAGCCTTCCAGGGCGGTGTTGGTTTCCGGGTGGATTTTTACCGTGGTATCCAGGGTAAACGTCGCACTCTGCGGATGCACCGTCAGGTGACTGTCGGTCAGTTGATAATCATCAGCCGTCAGTTCCTGATCGGCCAGGTTGACACTCAACAGCTCCAGTTGCTGGCCATCCAGCACCAGGGGCGGCAAACCGGCGCCGCGCTCCGGGTTGCGGCGCATCACCAGTTGCGCATGGACCAGGCTGTGGTCCTCGAACAACTCGAAGGTCAGGTGCGTCTCGTCAATCAGGTAGTCCGGCGCCTGATAGTCCTTCAGGTAAATCATCTTCGGTTGTTCGGTGCGCATGGGTGGCATCCTTTTTACTGATGCACGGCGAGCTGATAGGCCGTGTACTTGCGAATGTTGATTACGCCGGTGTCGAAGATCAGGTATTGGCCCTTGATCCCCAGCAGCGTGCCTTCGGCAATCGGGTTCTTGTCCAGGTTGAAGCTGACGATCTTGGTCGGATACTGCTCGACCGGGTAGCGGATTTCGATCGGTTCGATGTCGGCAATCGTTTGGATGGCCTGCAAGCCAAAGCGTTCCTGCAAACTCAGCAGGCCCTCGGCGCAGGAGGCGAACAGTTCGTCGCGCACGTGCTTGAGGTCGACAGGCTGGGCATCGCCTTTGAGCAGCGCGCGCCAGTTGGTCTTGTCGGCCACTTGGCTACGCAGCACGTCCTCGACGAAACCGGATTGCTGGCGGGTCGCCACGCGCATGATCGGCAGCGCCTGGCTCGCGCCCTGGTCCAGCCAGCGCGTCGGCAGTTGAGTGGCACGGGTGATGCCGACCTTGATCCCCGACGAATTCGCCAGGTAGACCACGTGGTCGGTCATGCAGAATTTCTCGCCCCAGCCTGGGTCGCGGCAGGTGCCGGCATCGTAATGGCAACGTTCGGGGCTCATGATGCACAGGTCACACTGGGCCAGCTTGGTCATGCACGGGTAGCAATACCCCTGGCTGAAGCTGGTCTTGGTCTTGCGGCCGCAATGGCTGCAATGGATGGCACCCAAATATTCCAGGCGAATGTGCGTGCCGATCAACGGGTTGACCGGCACCTCGGCATCGCCCAGGCGAAACGCGTATTGAACGGTCGGCTCACCGAGTTGCGCCGACATCTTGCTGACTGCACCACGACCAATTTCAATCAATGGATCGCATCCGACTTGAACAGGATGTTCGGCACCGGCGCGGACTTGGACGCGCATTCCTGCGGCCCCATGTAGCCGGTGCGCTGGTCTTCCGGCAAGTTCTGGAGTTCCCAGGCGATCATGGCTTGCAGGGACAGCTCACGCTGTTCAGGGGACAGTTTGCGGCCATCGGACCACTTGCCGATTTCCACGGCGAGCTTGAGGCTCTCGTAGATGTCCGGGGTGATGTTTTCAATCATTTCAGCAAAAGAGGACATGAGGCTCTTCCTTATCAAATAGACGATTTGCGGCGGCTGTACAACCCGCCCAGCAAGCCGGTCAAGCAACCGATAACCAGGCCGCCGACATGGGCAGCGTTGGCGATTTCGCCGAAGCCGATCATCGAGATCAGCCCGGACATACAGAGCACCAGCCAAATCAGCATCATCGCCAGCACGCCACGGGGCAGGCGATACGCCGGGTTCGGCGACAGCAGTTGAAAAATCCAGCAATGCCCCAGCAGGCCATATAACACGCCGGACAAACCGCCAAACAGCCCGGGGCCGCCATAGGCGTATTGAGCGTAGTTGGAGACCAGGCTGAACAAGAGCGTCAGCCCCAGCAGGTTGATACTGCCCTGGCGCGCTTCGATGCGCCGGCCCAGCTCCCAGTACCACATGCCATTCATGGCCAGGTGCAGGATGCCGAAGTGGATCAGCATCGGCGTAACCAGCCGCCACCATTGGCCCGAGGCCAGTGTCTCGGCCAGCGGCGTGAACTGGATGTACTCGCCGAGAATGCGAAACGGCAGGAACGTCAGCCAGCTCATGGCTTGCAGGTTTTCGCCAAGCAAGGTCACCGCGCCAACGATGATGCTCGCCAGCAGCACCAACGCCGTTACCGGGCTATGCCGCAATTGCTCGACAAAACCCTGGCGCTTGACCGGCGCCTGTTCAGGAATATCCAGTTGCTGGTCCGGATCACCCGCAGGAAAGCGCTGATACAGCACGCGCACGTCGTCACTGATGGTCTCGGGCACCCATAACACTTGCTCGCCCGCTTCCTCGCTGATGCGATGGGGCACTTGCATGCGTTGCAGCAACTTCACGAAGCCACCCAGGTCGACGCTCAGCGGCAGACGCAATACAGCCACAGTACTCATGTAATGACCTCGGGCCGCTCAACGTCGACCCATACAAATTTACGCGGATCCAGGCGGGTTTCCTGATCCAGGCGGTACGCCACCAACTTGCCGTACAGCACCGCGCTGTAGTCCAGGCAGGCCAGGTTCGGGCGGATCGGCGCCGGTTTGCCGCTGCGCCAGTAATGGCCGACGAACAGCAAAGGCTCGTCGACGCCGTAGCGCAGCAGGGAATTCTTTTCAGTGGACGACAACGGCGTGCGTGCTACCGGCTCCGGCAGTGCGTCGGGCTGGAACACGATGTCGCCGTAGGTCTTGGGGTCGTCTTCCCAGAACTTGGTGCGGAAGAACGAGCGCGTCAGGCCGTCGCCGCCGGTCAGCGTCAGGCCATCCGGCAGGCGCATGTCGGTGCCGCGCAGCAGGCGGTCGAACGCATTGCAGGCAAAACTGCCCGGGACAGCGGCGGCCTGCAGGAAGTGCTGGTCGATGCAGCCGTCCGGGAAGGTCGCGCGCAGCGGCTGGATAAACCCGTCATCCCAGCACGCGTGGACTACGCGGAAACGCCCGGCGTCGACAAACAGCGGCATGTCATAGAACCAGCCGAGGAAGTCGTGCCAGTCGGCCGGGTGGTGTTCGAACTGGGTCAGCGTCTCCTGGAGCAACCGTGCATGCCGTGGGTTGTGTTCACGCACAAACTGCTTGCCGCTGCCCGGCGGCGCTGGCGTGCTCCAGCCCAGCGCATTGAACTCGTGGTTACCCATGATGCACAGCGCCTGGCCAGCCTCGGCCATGTCGTGGACGATATGCAACGCCTCGCGGATACGCGGGCCACGGTCGATGATATCGCCGAGGAACACCGCCATACGCGAAGGATGACGCCAGGTGCCGCCCTGCTTGTGGTACCCCAGCCGCTCGAGCAAGTGCTCAAGGGTATGGGCGCAACCGTGCACGTCACCAATCAGGTCGTAGCTACGCGCGGGATCGAGCATCAGTCGCCTCCACCCCCCAAGCGGCTGCCCCAGCCCAACTTGGTGCGGCACACTTCGTAATAGTTGTGGTCCAGCGGGTGGATCAACCGCAACTTCTGTGCCTTCTTGCTCACGGTGATGGTGTCACCGGGCGCGCAGGTGAAATGGTTCTGACCGTCACAGGACACCTGCGGGTAGATCTGCATGTCTTTGGACACCACGATTTTCAGCTCACTGTTGCCGTCGACCACGATGGGCCTGCTGGACAACATATGGGGATACATCGGCACGATCACAATGGCATCCAGCTTGGGATGCATGATCGGGCCACCCGCCGACAGCGCGTAGGCGGTGGAGCCGGTCGGCGTGGCGACGATCAGGCCGTCAGCCTTCTGGCTGCACACGAACTGGCCGTCTATATACAGTTCGAACTCGATCATTCGCGTGGACTTGCCGGGGTGCAGCACCACGTCATTCAAGGCGTCGCCCTGGCCGATAGCTTCGCCGTGGCGGCGCACTTCGGCCTGCAGCAGGAAGCGGTTTTCCACCAAGTAATGGCCGTCGAGCACCTTGGCCACTTCGACTTCCAGCTCATCGGGGCGGATATCGGTCAAGAACCCCAGGCTGCCCCGGTTGATCCCCAGCACCGGCACATTATGCCGCGCCAAGGCCCGGGCGGCGCCGAGCAGGCTGCCGTCGCCACCGACCACGATGACCATGTCGCAGACTTCGCCGAGCATCTTGCGCGACGAGGTTTGCAGGCCGTGGCCTGGGAGGATTTCGGCGATGGTGTCTTCGAGGATCACATGCAGGTGGCGTTCCAGCAGGAATTTTTTCAGCCGGCGGACGGTGTCCAACACCTGGGTACTGCCCAGGCGACCGATAATGCCGATATTGCGAAATTGCTCCATGGGGCTCCTGCGGGATTTGGGGTGGGGCAAAAAAGAACGATTATGGGCGAAAGGCCGCCCCAGGCAAAATCCTTTGTCGCCATGAACCCTTGATGACAACGGTTCTCAGCCACCTGCGCCACCGTTAAAAGGCTATGCTCGGACCATGACTGTGTTCCCGGATCTGCACACCCTGCCCCGCCAGCTGCGCCACCCTGAAGTGCGCGACCTGGCGTGGGTGATGCTCGCCCCGCCAATGCTGGCGCAGACGCCGTGGCCGCAACGCCACCCGTTGGCCGGCAGTGACTGGGTGCAAGCGCCGCACCTGCTCGAACAATGGTTACGTGCACTCGATCACGACAGCAGCCCCTTGCAACACTGGCTGAGCCTGGCCCGTACCCGTCGTCTTGGGCTTTATTACGAGCGGTTATGGCAGTTTGCCGTGCAGCACGCGCCGGGCGTGGAGTTGCTGGCCGCCAACCTGCCGATCCGTCGCGCCGGGCATACCCTCGGCGAGCTGGATATGTTGCTGCGCGACCGCGATGGCGTGCATCACTTGGAACTGGCGATCAAACTCTATCTGGGGCCGCAGGACGGCGACGGCCAGGACACGGCGCAGTGGCTGGGGCCTGGCTGTCATGATCGGCTGGATCGCAAGCTGGCGCATCTGGCCCAGCACCAATTGCCAATCTCGGCGCGGGCGGAGAGCCGCGAGGTGTTGGCGGCGCTGGATATCCAGCAGTTCGATGCGCATTTGTGGCTGGGCGGGTATTTGCTGTATCCCTGGCCCGGTGAAGCGCAGGCACCCGTGGGTGCCCACCCGCAGCATTTGCGTGGGCGCTGGTTGCATCAGCGCGACTGGCGGGCATTTGTCAGCGCCAGCGCACCCGGCCGCTGGCAACCCCTGCCTCGGCATGCATGGCTGGCGCCGGCGCATTACCCGGTGGATGACGTATGGAGTGAAGAGCAGATGCAGGGTTGGCTGGCGGACCTGGATCCGATGGCGCCAGCGCAGCTATTAGTGCGGCTGGTTCAGGTGGGTGAGGATTGGGAAGAGGCTGAGCGGCTGTTTCTGGTGGCGGATCTTTGGCCGAATGTGCCGGGGGCAGGCTGAAGGATTTGTAGTGAGCGGGCTTGCCCCGCGCTGGGCTGCGAAGCAGACCCAATAAGGCAACCGTTTTTTGTCAGGAAAACCGTGGTGCCTGATTTTGGGGCAGCTTCGCAGCCCAGCGCGGGGCAAGCCCGCTCACTACACGCTATCGATATGCCGATAATCCAGCTGCAACCCGGCCGCCAATTCCTGAGCCCGGCCCAACCGGATCGGCCCACGCTCGATATCTATCAACAATCCCGAGCACTCCAGCAACGGCAGTCCTGCGACATCCTTAAGCCGGCCATCGGTAATCACCAACAACCGCTGCTGCTCAGTCGGAAACCGCTCACGTCGCACCGCCAGCCAATGCCCAGCCTCGTTCAGCGCCGCGAGCAACGGCGTGCCCCCGCCCGCCCCCAACTGGTCCAGCCATCCGGCCAAACCCTTCGCCGCTTTCAGCCCCTGTACCTGCCATTTGGGCGATTGCCCGCTGGCCGTCAACAAGGCCATCCGCGCGCGTTGGCGGTAGGCGTCATCAAACAACTGGGCCAGCAAACCTTTGGCATCGGTGAGCGCACGATGGCGCCGGGTCGACGCCGACGCATCGACAATCACCAGCCACAATTCATGGGCCGAGCGACTGCGCAGGTGAAACCGTAGATCTTCTCGCGATTGCGGCCGGCCATCGAGCAAAGTGCCCGGCCAATTGATCGAACCCTGTTTCGCACTCCGTGCCTTACCGTGCCTGCCTCTATCCAGCCGCCCTGCCTTGGGCCGGGCATCCGCCCCCGCGTCAGGTCGAGGGCGAATGCCTAGGGCTTTTTTGGCCAGGTGGGTACATCCCGGCGTGCGCCCGTGGGCAGGGCCGGTGCGGGCATGTCACCCCATTGGCCTTGACCCGGCGACGTGTCGGAGGACGTTGGCGACTGCCCTTCGCTCGGCGCATTAGACGGCGGCGATGGTGCCTGGCGGCGATGGCGCAGGGCAAACTCGGCGACGGCTTCAATGTCCTCCTCGGCGATGGCATTCGCCCCGCGCCATGCCGCATGCGCCCTGGCGCCGCGCAGCCAAACCAGATCCGCACGCAAGCCATCGACACCGGCGGCAAAGCACCGCTCGGTGATCTGCGCCAGTGCCTGGTCATCCAGTTCGATAGTGTCGAGTCGCGCCCGCGCCTGGGTGCAGCGCTCGCGCAGGGCGGCTTGGGGCGCTGCCCAGTGCGCGCAGAACGCCGCCGGGTCGCTGTCGAAATCCAGGCGACGACGGATGATTTGCCCGCGCTCGGCTGGCAGGGTCTGCCCACTCAAAGCCACGTTGAAACCGAAGCGGTCGAGCAGTTGCGGGCGTAACTCGCCCTCCTCCGGGTTCATGGTGCCGATCAGTACAAAACGCGCCGAATGGCGATGGGAGATGCCGTCACGCTCGATCAGGTTGGTGCCGCTGGCCGCCACGTCGAGCAGCAGGTCCACCAGGTGATCGGCCAGCAAGTTGACTTCATCGACATACAGCACGCCGCCGTCAGCCTTGGCCAAGACGCCGGGGGAAAACTGCGCGCGGCCTTCGCCCAATGCGGCGTCCAGGTCCAGCGTTCCCACCAGCCGCTCTTCGGTAGCGCCCAAGGGCAAGGTGACGAATTGACCACTGGCCAGCAGGTCCGCCAGGCCCCGCGCCAAGGTGGACTTGGCCATGCCGCGTGGGCCTTCGATCAGCACGCCGCCGATCTTCGGGTCGATGGCAGTCAGGCACAGGGCCAACTTCAAGTTGTCGGCGCCGACCACGGCGGACAGCGGAAAATGTGGAATATCAGTCATCAGCTGTCTTCTTCTATATCCAGCAACAGGTTTTCCAACGCTTCTTTATAAGCCCCCGGCTCTTGCCACTGGCCACGTTGCTGCGCTTCCAGCATGCGTTCGGTCATGTCACGCAGGGCGCCGGGATTGTGCTGTTGCACAAAGGCCCGGGTGTCAGGGTCCAGCAGGTAGGCGTCGGCGAGCAAGGCGTATTGATGATCGTCGATCAGCGCGGTGGTGGCATCGAACGCGAACAGATTGTCCACGGTCGCGGCCATTTCAAACGCACCTTTATAGCCATGGCGCTTCACGCCGTCGATCCACTTGGGGTTGGCGGCGCGGGAACGGATCACCCGGTTCAGCTCTTCCTTCAGCGTTCGGATCTTCGGCAGGTCCGGTTGGCTGTGGTCACCGTGGTAACTGGCGGCCTTTTCGCCGCTCAGGGTTTCCACGGCGGCGAGCATGCCGCCCTGGAACTGGTAGTAATCATTGGAGTCGAGCAGGTCGTGCTCGCGGTTGTCCTGGTTCTGCAACACCGCCTGCACCTGGCTCAAGCGCTGGGCGAATTGCTCGCGGGCGGCGGTGCCCTCATCGGAGCCGCCGTAGGCGTAACCACCCCAGTTCAAATAGACCTCGGCCAGGTCTTCGCGGCTTTGCCACAGGCGACCATCGATCGCGCCCTGCACACCCGCACCATAGGCACCGGGTTTCGCGCCGAAGATGCGCCAGCCGGCCTGTTTCGCCGCGGCTTCGGCGTCCAGGCCCGACTTGAGCAACGCCTCACGTTCACTGCGCACTTTGGCCGCCAGCGGGTTCATGTCGTCTGGTTCGTCCAGCGCGGCCACCGCCTGCACCGCCGCGTCGAACAGGCGGATCAGGTTGGCGAAGGCGTCACGGAAAAAGCCAGACACGCGCAACGTGACGTCAACGCGCGGACGGTCCAACAGGCTGATCGGCAGGATTTCAAAGTCGTCCACGCGCTGGCTGCCCGTCGCCCACACCGGCCTCACACCCATCAGCGCCATGGCCTGAGCGATATCGTCGCCGCCGGTGCGCATGGTGGCGGTGCCCCACACCGACAGGCCGAGCTGGCGCAGGTGGTCGCCATGGTCTTGCAGGTGCCGCTCAAGAATCAGGTTGGCCGACTGGAAGCCGATGCGCCAGGCCGTAGTGGTCGGCAGGTTGCGCACGTCGACGGTGAAAAAGTTGCGTCCGGTCGGCAGCACATCCAAACGCCCACGACTCGGTGCGCCACTGGGGCCGGCAGGCACGAAGCGGCCGCTCAAGGCGTCCAGCAGCCCGCGCATTTCTGCCGGGCCACAGGCGTCCAGGCACGGCGCCACCACCTTGCGCAGACTTTCAATCACCGCCTTCACCTCCTCCCAACCGGGCGCTTCCAACTGTTCAAGCGGCCCTTCCAGCGCCTGTTCGATCAACCGCGCTGCATACAACTCCAAGCGCTCGCGGGTATCGCCGGCGGTGCGCCACAACTGCTCATCGATGTTCAGCAACACGTCGGGCCGACGCCCGGTCCAGGGTTCGGCCAGGGCGCAGTCGAGTGGGTCGAAGTCCAGCTCGAAAGCCTTGGCCAACACCCGCAGTACGCTCGATTGCGGACCTCGGCCGTCACCACGCGGGATGCGCAGCAAGGCGAGCAAGGTGTCGATACGCAAGCGGCCTTCAGGCGACTCGCCAAAGATGTGCAGGCCGTCGCGGATCTGCGATTCCTTTAAGTCACACAGGTAGGTATCGAGGCGCGGCAGCCAGATGGCGGCGTCGGCGTCCTTGTCCAGCTCAAGCTCCTGGTCGATACGGGTTTCGCGCACCAGCTTGAGGATGTCTTTCTGCAATTCCAGGGCGCGGCGTGGATCGAGCAGTTGCGCCTCGTAATACTCGTCGGCCAACAACTCCAGGTCACGCAACGGGCCGTAGGTTTCGGCGCGGGTCAGCGGCGGCATCAAGTGATCGATGATTACCGCCTGGGTGCGTCGTTTAGCCTGGGCGCCCTCGCCCGGGTCATTTACGATAAACGGGTAGATATTCGGCAGCGGGCCCAGCAGCGCATCGGGCCAGCAGTTTTCCGACAGGCCCACGCCCTTGCCCGGCAGCCACTCCAGGTTGCCGTGCTTGCCCACGTGGATCACGCCGTGGGCGCCGTAGGTGTGGCGCAACCAGAAGTAGAACGCCAGATAGCCATGGGGTGGCACCAAGTCCGGGTCGTGGTACACCGCGCTGGCGTCCACCTGGTAACCTCGTGCCGGCTGGATACCGACGAAGGTCAGCCCTAGGCGCAGACCGGCGATCATCATGCGACCTTCACGGAACATCGGATCGTTATGAGGCGTGCCCCAGCGCTCCATCACCGCTTGGCGATTGGCCTCGGGCAAGCGACTGAACAGTGTCTCGTAGTCGTCCAGGCCCAGGCTTTGATGGCACGGACGCAGGTCGAGACTGTCCAGGTCGTTGGTGACACCGCCCAGCAGTTGATGAATCAGTGCAGTGCCGCTGTCGGGCAAGGTGTCCGGCAGCGGATAGCCTTCGGCCTGTAGGGCACGCAGGATATTCAGCGCCGCTGCAGGCGTATCCAGGCCTACGCCGTTACCGATACGGCCATCGCGGGTCGGGTAGTTGGCGAGGATCAATGCGATACGCTTGTGCGCATTCGGCACCCGCGCGAGTTCGACCCAGCGCCGCGCCAGCTCAGCCACGAAATCCATACGCTCGGGCGCTGCCCGATAGCACACCACATCCGACTGGCTGCGCTCGCTGCGCCAGGCCAGGTCCTTGAAGCTGATCGGCCGGCTGATGATGCGCCCGTCCAGCTCCGGCAACGCAATGTGCATCGCCAGATCGCGCGGGCCGAGGCCTTGCGCACTGGCCTCCCAGCCGGGCTGATTGTCTTGGGCGCAGATCGCCTGGATCACCGGAATATTGCGGCGAAACGGACGCACGTGCGGCGCTTCGGGGCTGGATTGGGCAAAGCCGGTGGTGTTGAGGATCACCGCCGCGCCGACCTCATCCAGCCAATCCTCGACCACCGTCAGGCAGCCGGGCTCTTTCAAACTGGCCACCGCCATCGGCAACGGGTTTAACCCCGCCGCCTGCAAGCGCTGGCAGAACACATCAATAAAGCCGGTATTGGCCGCCTGCAAATGCGAGCGGTAGAACAGCACCGCCGCCACCGGCCAATCAGCGTTCCAATCCGCCTGCCAATCATTCAGGCGAGCATTGGCGTTGCGCGGGTGATAAATCGCCGTGCGCGGCAGGGTTTGCGGTTCAGCCCAGGCATAGTCGCGGCCCAGGTAAGCACTGGCCAGGCAGCGGTAAAAATCCAGCGCGTTAGCCAAGCCACCCTGGCGTAGGAAGTGCCACAGGCGGTCACGCGCCTGTGCGCCAACAGTGCTCAAGCCGCTGAGCTCAGGGTCCGGGCGATCACACCCCGGCACCAGGATCAGTTGCACGCCGCGTTCCGCCAACTCCACCAGACGCTCGATGCCGTAACGCCAATAACCAATGCCACCATGCAGCGAAATCAGGATGACCTTGGCGTGGCGCAACACCTCATCGACGTACAGGTCGACCGAGGCATGATTCTGCACCTGCATCGGGTTGGCCAGGCGAAACGTCGGGTAATCGTCCGGCAAGTGCTGGGCCGCTTCGGCCAGCAGTGCGAGGCTCGAATCGCCGCTGCACAGGATCACCAGTTCAGCGGGGGTTTGGCCAAGGTCGGCAATATTGTCGTCCGAGACGAAACCACCGGGCTGGGTCCTGAGCAGGTGCATGGGTTAAACGCTGAGGGCGGCGCGCAATTGCGCTTCAAGGCCCGCCGCGTCCAGCGCCTGGCCGATCAGCACCAGCCGCGTTATGCGGGCTTCGTCGGCGCCCCAGGCGCGGTCAAAGTGTTTGTCGAAACGCGTGCCCACGCCCTGGATCAGCAGGCGCATCGGCTTGTTCGGAATAGCGGCGAAGCCTTTGACGCGCAGGATGCCGTGTTGCACGACCAATTGGGTCAGCGCATCGAGCAGCAGCGCTTCGTCAGCCTGCGGCAGGTCGATGGAAATGGAGTCGAAGGCATCGTGGTCATGATCGTCCTCGCCCTCGTGGTGGTGATCGTGATGGCTGTGACGACCGTCGATGTGCTCTTCAGAGCCAGCGCCCAGGCCAATCAATACGTCCAACGGCACGCGACCGCTGCTGGCTTCGATGATCTTTACCGCCGGCGGCAGCTCTTCGGCGACTTCCAAGCGCACCCGGGCCAAGTCTTCAGGGCTGATCAGGTCGGATTTATTGAGGATCACCAGGTCGGCGCTGGCCAGTTGGTCAGCGAACAGTTCGTGCAGTGGCGATTCGTGGTCCAGGTTCGGGTCGAGTTTGCGCTGGGCATCCACTTGATCCGGGAATGCCGCGAACGTGCCAGCGGCCACGGCCGGGCTGTCGACCACGGTAATCACCGCATCAACGGTGCAGGCGCTGCGGATTTCCGGCCACTGGAAGGCTTGCACCAGAGGCTTTGGCAGGGCCAGGCCGGAGGTTTCAATCAGGATATGGTCAAGGTCACCGCGACGGGCGACCAGTTCGCGCATCACCGGGAAGAATTCTTCCTGCACGGTGCAGCACAGGCAGCCGTTGGCCAATTCGTACACGCGGCCGCTGGCTTCTTCTTCGGTGCAACCAATGGAACACTGCTTGAGGATTTCACCGTCAATGCCCAGTTCACCGAATTCGTTGACGATCACGGCAATGCGACGGCCCTGGGCGTTGTCGAGCATATGACGCAGCAAGGTGGTTTTGCCCGAGCCGAGAAAGCCGGTAACGATGGTGACAGGGAGTTTGGCCAGTGTTTTCATCGGATGCCCTTTGGGGCGGGCATACGGGACGATAGGCCCTGCGACGGCGCGCAGCAGCGGATTTCGTCACCGGATCACCCCGCCCGGTTGAATTGAAAATCGGTTGCGAGGCAGGTCTCCTGGCTTGGGGCTTGCGGGTCTTGCGACCGGCGCTGGCTGCGCCTTCCCGCCGTATCGGCAGTGGCGTGGCAGTCAGATAAACCCTTCACAGTTGCGGGGGCAGCCGCGGCTTGGACCGCGTTCCCTTCTTAGCTTCGGCCTGGGCCGAAGAACCTCGAAGGTGCAAGGCTACGCAGTGAGTGACAGCCGGTCAATGTCGGTGTAGCGATTGCTTGAATATCACGAAACACGAATAACAAACCCGCCATATGCCCGCGAACAAATGGCGGGGAATGCCGCCGTAACGCGCATTCAGCTCGCACCCTCATCAGGAAAAATCCGGCATCTTGGAAGCTCTTTTTCAGGAATAACGCCACATAATCGGGACGTTACTGACGATATCGGGTGTATTTATCGGACCGCGGCTTTTGAGGAAAAAGTCAAAACGGCCGTTGCCCGTCAGATCGATAGCCAACCTCGACTCGTTGGTGTTGCGGTTGTAATGCAGAACGGCTTGACCCGGCTCACCCGACAGCCGCTTTACAAACGTTAACGCGGTAATACCGGCGTTTTTCAACAAGACCGAAATGTCGATTTTGTCGGTGCCACTCACAAAGTCCATGATCTGGTCAGGGCGTTCCAGTGTGGAGTCGCTGACGTTGTCGTAGACAAAGGTATCTGCCCCCCTCCCCCCTGAGCCAATCAGCGCCCGCTCCCCCTTGAGCATGTTGTCTGCATGATTACCGATGATCACATCATGGCCAGAACCGCCGATTGCGTTCTCCAGCGTAACGCCTTTGGCGATAGAAACATTCCCCCGCAAGCCTCCAACATCGGAATAGGATTCAGGGTTGAGGTTGATAGTCTGGTTTTGGCGATACTTGGAACAATCCAACGTATCGTTACCGCCACCGTCCCACACGCAGAAGAGTGCCGTATCATTGGGATTATTGAGTTGATAATAGTCTCGACCCGAATTGGAGTTAAAACCGTAAGTGGTGTCTGAATTGCGCGTCCTGTAATTGGCACCATACAAACGCTGGGCAGCAGCAATATCACCCATCAATGGAGCAGCAGAGTAATTTTCTTTATGGTTCTGACCACCTTCGTGAGCGTCGAAGTAGCTCATGACAGTATGACCACGAGTATCCTGCGCATAAACGGCACTGCGAGCGTAACTGGGAGAGGTAGAATTAGAAGCGTCATAGTCTGCGGGGTGCGCAAGACCCAACGTATGGCCTATTTCATGGGTTAGTGTATATCGGCCATGATTATGAAGTGCAGGAGAAGTATTGGTGCCATAGTGGGGATTGATGAACACTTTACCGTCTTGGCCTGGGTACTGGCCAAAAGCAACCGCGGGGCCCTCGTTGTTGGAAAAAGCCAAGCGTCCTTCGCCACGGCCGGTACGTTCTTCGAACGACACATTCGCCACATCGGCCCAAGATTGCATGGACAGTCTGGCTTGGTTTTTCTGTGTAGTATTGAACTCTCTATCCCCTCTCGTCAATTTGTTGAATGAAAAGGAGATTGCCGTGACACCATCACCGTTTCTGTCAGCCCATTTCACATTTTCTCGAGTGAGCTGCTGAGCAACTTGATCCACGGTAAAGATCGGTTTGGCAAAGTTCCGCCTTATATGCGGGTCGGCGCTGCGCAACGTGGGATCTGAGGAACCGGCTCGCTGAAGGCCGGCGGACGGATTATAGGAAGGCTGCTGGCTATTAGTTATTTTCAAAATCACCACCATATTTAATTATTCGACGGAGATAAACCTCGATCACAAGCACAATTTGGAAAAAATCACTCAACCCGTTCCTGAATAACCCGGCAATCTTTAAAATCTGGAAATACAATAACTGGCAACGATAACAATTTAACATTACTCCACGGCATCTGGCCGCCCCAATGGCCGACTGAAAAAAAAGCAAAATTCAACTTAAACTCAAATATCTACACAATATATTTTTAGATTTCAGCAACAGGATGAACAACAGGCGAAACTTATGAAACACATGGGAGGATAAGCCCCTGCATCAGCCCGCCAATAGAAACTCCGGCGTCAGACATTTTCACCTCTCGTGCCATCAAGGCGGCGCAGTCCTCATTTGACGGGAGCGTTCTCTCCATGCTCTCCTACACATCTTGTTTCGGGTGCCCTTCACAGGGTGAAACGGGAAACCGGTGCGCCATAGATCTATGGCAAGTCCGGTGCTGCCCCCGCAACGGTAAGCGAGCGAAGCGTCAAATCCACTGTGCTGTGCATGGGAAGGAGATGCTTATCAGGCTGGGCTCTTTCAAGAGCCGCCCCTCGCAAGCCCGGAGACCGGCCCGAAAAATCAGATAACAAACCCGCGGTGGGCGGGCGCTGTTCAGAACCCTGCGTGCCTGGCTCGCGGGGTTTTCATGCGCTCGTTTCACCCTGACACCTGAAAGGGACGCGCCATGTCGATCATCAGCAGCACTTCGCACTCCGCCAGCAGCACCTCCACCTTGAGCCAACGCCTGACCGCCGCAATCGGCGCGTCGATCCTGGGCGCGTGCCTGGTGTATTTCGCCGGTTTCTCGCACATCGAGGCGGTGCATAACGCTGCCCACGATACCCGCCACAGCGCCGCGTTCCCGTGCCACTGAGACCTGCCGACATGATCAAGCGTATTGCGCAAACTGCAGGTTTCACCGGTCTTCTGGCTGCCCTGCTGCTGACCCTGCTGCAAAGCTTCTGGGTCGCCCCATTAATTCTGCAGGCGGAAACCTTTGAAAAGGCCCCGGCCGCGACTGAAGTGGTGCATGAGCACGCAGCCGGTAATGCCGCGCACACCCACGACGCCGAAGCCTGGGAACCGGAAGACGGCTGGCAGCGCGTATTGTCTACCACCGGCGGTAATCTGGTGGTGGCTGTCGGTTTCGCGCTGATGCTCGCCGGCCTCTATACCCTGCGCGCACCCACCCGCACTGCCCAGGGCCTGCTTTGGGGTTTGGCCGGCTACGCGACCTTCGTGTTGGCGCCGACAATGGGCCTACCGCCTGAGCTGCCAGGCACTGCTGCCGCTGATCTCGCACAACGGCAGATCTGGTGGGTGGGCACCGCCGCCTCCACCGCTGCGGGCATAGCGCTGATCGTGTTCGGCCGCAATTGGCTGCTCAAAGCGCTGGGCGTAGCGATTCTGGTCGTGCCACACGTGATCGGCGCGCCGCAGCCGGAAGTGCATTCGATGCTAGCCCCCGAAGCCTTGGAAGCGCAGTTCAAGATTGCTTCGCAGTTGACCAATGTCGCCTTCTGGCTGGCGCTGGGCCTGATCAGCGCCTGGCTGTTCCGCCGCAATCGTGATGATCAATACTCAGCATGATTTTAGTGGTCGGCCTGGGGTGCCAGCGGGGTTGTGACGTTCACACCCTGCGGGCCCTGCTCGACAGCGCCCTCGCCGAGGGCGGTATCGAGCTTCAACGGATCACCGCGCTGGCCAGTATCGACCGCAAGCGCGATGAACCTGGCCTTCAAGCCCTGGCCGATCTGTTGAACTTGCCATTCCAGTGTTTCGATGCTGATCAGTTGGCGGGTTATGCAGAACAGCTGAGCCACAAATCCGCGATCGCGTTTGCCCATACGGGCTGCTACGGCATTGCCGAAAGCGCCGCCCTGGCCCTGGCTGAATACCTCGCCAACGCCCCTGCTCGCCTGTTGATTAGCCGCAAGCAAACCGCCCAGGCCACCTTCGCATTGGCTTGCGCCGGCTGAAAACCTGATAATCGCCCGTTCCGATCATGAGCGTTGTTCATGCTCGTGCGTTTTTCCATAGGATATTCCCATGACCGTCTACTTCATCGGCGCAGGCCCCGGCGACCCGGAATTGATCACCGTCAAAGGCCAGCGGCTGATCCGCAGTTGCCCGGTGATCATCTATGCCGGCTCGCTGGTGCCGACGGCAGTGCTCAAAGGCCACCAGGCAGAACAGTTGGTCAACAGTGCCGAATTGCACCTTGAACAGATTATCGACCTGATCAAGACCGCCCATGCGAAAGGCCAGGACGTGGCACGCGTGCATTCTGGCGACCCAAGCCTGTATGGAGCGATTGGCGAGCAGATCCGCCATTTGCGTGAGCTGGGCATTCCATTCCAGATCATTCCCGGCGTCACCGCAGTGGCGGCTTGTGCAGCGTTGTTGGAAACCGAGCTGACCCTGCCGGACATCGCCCAGAGTGTGATCCTGACCCGTTATGCGGATAAAACCAGCATGCCCGCTGGCGAGGACTTTGACAGCCTGGCGCGACATGGCACCACCATGGCGATCCATCTGGGGGTCAATCACTTGGAGAAAATCGTCGCGCAACTGCTGCCGCACTATGGCGCAGATTGCCCGATTGCCGTGGTGCACCGCGCGACGTGGCCGGACCAGGATTGGGTCGTTGGGACGCTGAGCGATATTGCCGGGAAGGTGGCCGAGAAGGGATTTCGGCGGACGGCGTTGATTGTGGTGGGTCGGGTGTTGGGCAGTGACGGTTTTAGTGAGTCTTCGCTGTATCGCGCAGGGCATGCGCATCTTTACCGATCTTAACAAGCCAAATTAAATTAAAGATACAACATATTGATTTATATGAATAAACACTATTAAAACTGTGGGAGCGGGCTTGCTCGCTCCCACAGTTGATTTGTTTTGTTAGATAGGCATCTCAAGACATTGAATTTAAACAATAAAAAAACGGCGCTCACGGGGCGCCGTTTTTTGTCCGCAGTGAACACCTTACTCAGTAGTAGGCGTTTTCTTTCTGCGTGTGGTCGGTCACGTCACGTACACCCTTGAGCTCTGGGACACGCTCCAGCAGGGTGCGCTCGATGCCTTCGCGCAGGGTCACGTCCGCCTGGCCGCAGCCTTGGCAGCCGCCGCCAAACTTGAGCACGGCAATGCCGTCATCCACCACGTCGATCAGACTGACCTGGCCGCCGTGGCTGGCCAGGCCCGGGTTGATCTCGGTTTGCAGGTAGTAGTTGATACGCTCGTTCACCGGGCTATCAGCGTTGACGTTCGGCACCTTGGCGTTCGGCGCCTTGATGGTCAGTTGGCCGCCCATGCGATCGGTGGCGTAGTCGACCACGGCGTCGTCGAGGAAGGCTTCGCTGAAGGCGTCGATGTACGCGGTGAAGCTTTTCAGCCCCAGGGCGGTGTCTTCAGGCTTCTCTTCCCCTGGCTTGCAGTAGGCAATGCAAGTCTCGGCGTATTGGGTGCCGGGTTGGGTGATAAAGACGCGAATACCGATACCTGGGGTGTTCTGCTTGGACAGCAGGTCAGCCAGGTAATCGTGGGCGGCGTCGGTAATGGTTATGGCAGTCATGGAAACTCCTCACAGGCTTGCCGGCAGTTTACGCCAAATTATTACAGAGGTACAAAGTCCTAGTATTTTTGTCGGGAAAGGACTGCGGGATCATCAATGCCGAACCAACGCTTGAGCGTGCGATAGGTCGACTTTTCCAGCCATTGATAGCTCGCAAAGGCGCAAAGCGCTGTTAATACAATGCAAACAGGCAGCATCGCATAGGGATCTATTCCCGTACGCTTGACCACCCACAGCCCAGCGCACAGAACCAGCACGTGGATCAGATACACCGAGTAAGAGCAGTCCCCCATCAGTTTCAACACGCGTGAGCCATGGAAGTAAGGCTCCAGTGCCACGCAACTGATGACCAGGATCGCGCTGGGCACGCCCCACTCCAACGCACGGGGCACATCCGCCCCGTGATAAAACATCACACACGCCACCACAATCCCCAGCAACGGCACCCACGCCCTGACCCGGCAAAGGCCGCGGCGATACAGCATGCCGATGACGATACCCATAAGAAACTCCAGGACAATATCATTGCTGTAAAAACCGTCGGCCAAGTCCAGGGCGGGACCGATGAGGTAGCACACCAGGTACAACAGCACGGCCACCACCCACAACCGATAGTCCCCACGAACCCACAAGGCGACGGCGAACAGGCCATAGAACAGCATCTCGAAGTTCAGGGTCCAGCCGACATCCAGCAGCGGATAGACGCCGTAGCCTGCCGGGTGTTGGGCAGGGATAAAGAGCAACGACAGGAGCACATGGCCCAGCGCGAGTTGAACATCGGGGAACATCGAGGGCACAGCCAGGGTGAGCAGGGCCAGCAGCAAGGTATAGAACCAATACGCCGGCGCGATCCGTGCCACGCGCATGAGCATGAAACGCCAAGGTGTCAGGGCTTTGTCTGCGGTCGCAAGGAAGATCACCAGGCCGCTGATGACAAAGAACACATCCACCCCTGCGCCGCCTTTTTCGACGAACAGGTACTCCAGCGCGTTGTGCACCTCAAAGTTGAAAAACAGCTGCATAAAGTGATGACCCACCACCAGCCACGCAGCCAAGGCGCGAAGAAACTGCACTGAAATCAACATCATCGGACTACCTTTTAGAACCCCGCACAGTAGATATCCGATTACTTCAACGCCCGCCTGGAGAGATGACTGGATCAGTGCCTGTAGTTATAGGTTCTCATAACGGTTCATGTCCAACACACCCTCTTCCACGGGCGCGACTTCGTGGAGGTACTGCGACAGATCGTGGAAGTACTGCCAGAACAACGGATGACTGCGCCGCACGCCCCAGCGGTCGACGATCTTTTCGAAACGATTGGCATCTTTGGCCCGCTCCATTTCAGCCACGAACTCGGGCACTTCCTGGGCGGGGATATTGAACATGAAGTTCGGGTAACTGCTGAGTACGCCGGGGTAAAGGGTCAAGGTGTCGAGTCCCGGCTGGTAGCGATAGGCTTCGCCCAGCAAAAACGCGACATTACTGTGGGCACGGTTGCGCAGCAGGCTGTAGATCTCGCGCTTGCCGCTGGCAGTTTGAATGCGCAACATCGTGGCTTCGGGCAATTGATCGATCACCTTGAGCCCGGCGGCCGGGCGTGAGGTCAAGCGGCTCAACGCCTGCTCCGCATCCTGCAAAACCGGATCAATACCGCTGCGCGAGCAATACGCACTCACACATCGGTTAAACGGGTCCGGGCTGGCGTTCAAGCTGGCATAACGGGTCAACAACTGGTTGGCAAAGTCGCGCTTCGGGTCGTTTTCGTTCAGGTGCAAACCCGTGGGCTTGTCATCATCAATGGCCTCATAGTCCAGCCAGAGCTTGATCTTGCCGCTGTTCTGGTACCAGTCGTCGAGGAAGTCTTCGCGGGTATCGGCGGGCATCAGGCGCAGGAAGTTCTGCTCGGCGCCGTTACGGATCAGGTCGAAGTACAACCGGGTCTGGGCCTGGTGCGAGACATTGCCGAACACGTCGAAATTCACCGCCAATTGGTAATACGTGCGCTCCAGCAGCGGATAGTCGAACAGCCACATCGTCTGCGGCACATCGCCGATCAGGCCTTTGGTCACCGAGGCGCTGTCGAAGTGGCGGAAAATGCTCAGCAAGGCATCATCATTGCCCGCCCACAGGCTCGACCAGCTTGGCGGCGGCAGGTCAGCATAGCTGTCACGGCGCAGGGCCTCGTATTCATTGCGTTTGTCGCGGTAGGCCCGCCACAGGCTGAGCACGCTGCCCACATCGTCATTCTGTCCCGGCATGGCCAGTAATGGCGTGGCCTGGCCGCGATAGCGCGCATCGGTGATGTAGAGGTCGTGGTCCGGGTCCTGGAACAGGGTCCAGAAGTTATCGCGAATCACATCCGTGGCAATCTGCCCACGGCACACCGGCCCACGAATGAACGTGCGCACGAAGTATTCGGCGTTATCCAGCATGAACTGGTAACGCGCCTTGGCGGGGATGGCCTCGAAGGTTTCGAATGGATTGGCGCGACGGGCTGGGCCGTAGCCCGGCAAGGCGCTGACCTGCCAGTCGCCGGCGTAGAACAGCGCCTTGATGCGCGCCATTTTCGCAGCACTGAAGGGGTAAGTGATGTGGGTTTTGTGCACGATCACGCCCTGCACTGGCCACAGGCGGTAATACACCTGGGTACCGGGGTCATCGTTGGGGCGACGGGTATTGATCAGATCAATCGGCTGCCCGCTCGGGGTGCGCGACCGCACCCACTGGAAGAAATGCCCCGGCTCGCCATGCTCGAAGTAAATATGCGCCAGGTACAAATGCTCGAATAACCAGCGTGCCACCAAGCTTTCGCGGGCGCCCGGCTTGTTGAACAGGTTCTCCCACTGCTGCACCTGCGAGGCTTCGCTGGCACTCGGCGCCAGGCTTTGTTCATCAATAGGTGCGCCGGACGCGAGCCAGCGTTGCAGCGTCTGGTACTGCTGCTCGGTCAGGCCGGTGACGGCCAGTGGCATGCCTTCCTTGGGGTGGGCGCCGGCGTAGGCGTTGAATTCGCCGGGCATTGCGCACATATTCGCGCGGTTCAGGCCCAGGACGATGTCTTCAGGCAACTTGGCATTGGGTGCCAGTGCAGCGTTGTGCCCCAGTTCGAGCATGCGCGCCATCAATGCAGCCTGGCTGCCCTGCGCGTCCAGCACCGAGTAAAAGCCCTTCTGTTGCCAGGCCGCCTTGCCAGAGGCATCTATAAACAGGCGGGTGGTCGGCGCCGCCTGGCTGCGCTCGCCGTCATATACCGGCATTTTGCTCGCACCGCGCACCGCGCCTTCGGCACTGCCCAGGTTGAGCTGGCAGGCAGAGTCGTAGCAGGCATGGCAGGCCACGCACTTCTCGGTGAAGATCGGTTGAATGTCGCGGGTATACGAAATCGCCGGGGCGGGTCCGTCGGCCTGCGCAGTGCAGGCAACCAGTGCCAGGACGGCGCTGGTGATGAGGCGAAATGACATGGATCCGGTCCCGATTCAATGCGTGCGGCGAAAAGTGGCGGTGATTCTACCGGGCCATCCCCCCAGCCAACATGAACGATATTCATGTAAAACCCGTGCATGCTCCAAATCGGCACAGGTTTGCTATGATTCACGCCCTCCGAAATGCCTGACCAGAGTAGTCCCATGTCCGATCGTAGCGCTCGTCTGCAATCCCTTCACCAAGCCCTCAAGGAACGTATCCTGATCCTCGATGGCGGTATGGGCACGATGATCCAGAGCTACAAGCTGGAAGAACAGGACTACCGTGGCAAACGCTTCGCGGACTGGCCAAGTGACGTCAAGGGAAACAACGATTTGCTGGTGATCACCCGTCCGGACGTGATCGGCGGTATTGAAAAAGCCTACCTGGATGCCGGTGCCGACATCCTCGAAACCAACACCTTCAATGCCACCCGCGTTTCCATGGCCGATTACGGCATGGAAGAACTGGCCTACGAGCTCAACGTAGAAGGCGCACGCCTGGCGCGCAAGGTCGCTGATGCCAAGACCCTGGAAACCCCGGCCAAGCCGCGTTTCGTGGCTGGCGTGCTCGGCCCGACCAGCCGTACGTGCTCGCTGTCGCCCGACGTGAACAACCCCGGCTACCGCAACGTGACCTTTGATGAACTGGTGGAAAACTACACCGAAGCCACCAAAGGCCTGATCGAGGGCGGCGCCGACCTGATCCTGATCGAGACCATCTTCGACACCCTCAATGCCAAGGCGGCGATCTTCGCCGTGCAGGGTGTGTTTGAAGAGCTGAATATCGAACTGCCGATCATGATCTCCGGCACCATCACCGACGCCTCCGGCCGCACCCTGTCGGGCCAGACCACTGAAGCGTTCTGGAACTCCGTCAGCCACGCCAAGCCGATTTCCGTGGGCCTCAACTGCGCCCTGGGCGCCAGCGAACTGCGCCCGTATCTGGAAGAGTTGTCGAACAAAGCCAGCACCCATGTGTCCGCGCACCCCAACGCCGGCCTGCCCAACGAATTCGGTGAGTACGACGAACTGCCGTCGGAAACCGCCAAGGTCATCGAAGAGTTCGCCCAAAGCGGCTTCCTCAACATTGTCGGCGGCTGCTGCGGCACCACACCCGGCCACATCGAAGCGATTGCCAAAGCCGTGGCAGGTTATGCGCCGCGCCAGATCCCGGACATCCCCAAGGCCTGCCGCCTGTCGGGCCTGGAGCCGTTCACGATTGATCGCAGCTCGTTGTTCGTCAACGTCGGCGAGCGCACCAACATCACCGGTTCCGCACGTTTCGCCCGCCTGATCCGTGAAGACAACTACACCGAAGCACTGGAAGTCGCCCTGCAGCAGGTGGAAGCCGGCGCCCAGGTGATCGACATCAACATGGACGAAGGCATGCTCGATTCGAAGAAGGCCATGGTGACCTTCCTCAATCTGATTGCCGGCGAGCCGGACATCTCTCGCGTGCCGATCATGATCGACTCCTCCAAGTGGGAAGTGATCGAGGCCGGCCTGAAGTGCATCCAGGGCAAGGGCATCGTCAACTCCATCAGCATGAAGGAAGGCGTCGAGCAGTTCATTCACCACGCCAAGCTGTGCAAGCGCTATGGCGCCGCCGTGGTGGTGATGGCGTTCGACGAAGCCGGCCAGGCCGACACCGAAGCGCGCAAGAAAGAGATCTGCAAACGCTCCTACGACATCCTGGTGAATGAAGTCGGCTTCCCGCCGGAAGACATCATCTTCGACCCGAACATCTTCGCGGTCGCCACCGGTATCGAAGAGCACAACAACTACGCCGTCGACTTTATCAACGCCTGTGCCTATATCCGTGACGAGCTGCCGTATGCGCTGACCTCCGGCGGCGTGTCCAACGTGTCGTTCTCGTTCCGTGGCAACAACCCGGTGCGTGAGGCGATCCACTCGGTGTTCCTGCTGTACGCGATCCGCAACGGCCTGACCATGGGTATCGTCAACGCCGGCCAGTTGGAGATCTACGACCAGATCCCGGCCGAGCTGCGTGACGCCGTGGAAGACGTGGTGCTCAACCGCACCCCGGAAGGTACCGACGCGCTCCTCGCCATCGCCGACAAGTACAAAGGCGACGGCAGCGTCAAGGAAGCCGAGACCGAAGAATGGCGCGGCTGGCCGGTCAACAAACGTCTGGAACATGCGCTGGTCAAGGGCATCACCACCCACATCGTCGACGACACCGAGGAATCCCGGCAGTCATTCGCGCGCCCGATCGAAGTGATCGAAGGCCCGTTGATGTCCGGCATGAACATCGTCGGCGACCTGTTCGGCGCCGGCAAAATGTTCCTGCCCCAGGTGGTGAAATCCGCCCGTGTGATGAAGCAGGCCGTGGCCCACTTGATTCCGTTCATTGAACTGGAAAAAGGCGACAAGCCGGAAGCCAAGGGCAAGATCCTGATGGCCACCGTGAAAGGCGACGTGCACGACATCGGCAAGAACATCGTCGGCGTGGTGCTGGGGTGCAACGGCTATGACATCGTCGACCTCGGCGTGATGGTGCCGGCGGAGAAGATCCTGCAGGTGGCCAAGGAGCAGAAATGCGACATCATCGGGCTGTCAGGCCTGATCACGCCGTCCCTGGACGAGATGGTGCATGTCGCCCGTGAGATGCAGCGCCAGGACTTCCACCTGCCGCTGATGATCGGTGGCGCCACCACCTCCAAGGCGCACACGGCGGTGAAAATCGAGCCCAAGTACAGCAACGACGCGGTGATCTACGTGACCGACGCCTCGCGCGCCGTGGGCGTGGCCACGCAATTGCTGTCCAAGGAACTCAAGGCCGGTTTCGTCGAGAAAACCCGCCTGGAATACATCGACGTGCGTGAGCGCACCTCGAACCGCAGCGCGCGGACCGAACGCCTGAGCTACCCGGCGGCCATCGCCAAGAAGCCACAGTTCGACTGGAGCAACTACACCCCGGCCAAACCGACGTTCACCGGCTCCAGGGTGCTGGACAATATCGACCTCAAGGTGCTGGCCGAGTACATCGATTGGACCCCGTTCTTTATCTCCTGGGACTTGGCCGGCAAATTCCCACGCATCCTTACCGATGAAGTCGTGGGTGAAGCGGCCACCGCGTTGTACGCCGACGCCCAGGAAATGCTCGCCAAGCTGATCGACGAAAAGCTCATCAGCGCCCGCGCGGTATTCGGCTTCTGGCCGACCAACCAGGTGCAGGATGATGACCTGGAAGTCTACGGCGACGACGGCCAGCCGATTGCCCAACTGCATCACCTGCGTCAACAGATCATCAAGACCGACGGCAAGCCGAACTTCTCCCTAGCCGACTTCGTGGCGCCAAAAG
Source organism: Pseudomonas sp. H1_A03 (assembly GCF_054685145.1). Classification (NCBI taxonomy): domain Bacteria; kingdom Pseudomonadati; phylum Pseudomonadota; class Gammaproteobacteria; order Pseudomonadales; family Pseudomonadaceae; genus Pseudomonas; species Pseudomonas sp. H1_A03. The sequence goes on along the minus strand of NZ_CP162829.1, from coordinate 4,037,894 downwards.
ACAGCGGTGTAACCGACTACATCGGTGGTTTCATCACCACCGCCGGCATCGGTGCCGAAGAAGTCGCCAAGGCCTACCAGGACGCTGGCGACGACTACAACTCAATCATGGTCAAGGCCCTGGCCGACCGCCTGGCCGAAGCCTGCGCCGAGTGGCTGCACCAACAAGTCCGTAAGGACTACTGGGGTTACGCCAGGGACGAGCAACTGGATAACGAAGCGCTGATCAAGGAGCAATACAGCGGCATCCGCCCTGCCCCGGGCTACCCCGCGTGCCCGGATCACACCGAGAAAGCCCAACTGTTCCAACTGCTCGATCCCGAGGCCCGCGAAATGCAGGCCGGCCGCAGCGGCGTATTCCTCACCGAGCACTACGCGATGTTTCCGGCGGCAGCCGTCAGCGGCTGGTACTTCGCCCATCCGCAGGCGCAGTACTTTGCCGTGGGTAAGGTCGACAAGGACCAGGTGACGAGCTACACCGCACGCAAAGGCCAGGAGCTTGCTGTGACTGAACGCTGGCTGGCGCCGAACCTGGGTTACGACAACTGATTGACCGCCCCCCAGGTTCTGTAGTGAGCAGGCTTGCCCCGCGCTGGGTGGCGAAGCCGCCCCAACATAGCCACCGCGTTCTTTCAGGTAAAACGAGATGGCTGGATTGGGGCGGCTTCGCCACCCAGCGCGGGGCAAGCCCGCTCACTACAGATCTAAACATCGTCAGCTATGCTGTCCCTCACACACCTTGTGTCGAGGGATTTATGGACGATCCAGTCAACAACAAGCCCCCTACTTTCTGGCAGATGCTGCACAGCGTCATGGCGGCCGCCTTTGGCGTGCAGAGTGGCAAGAACCGCGCCCGCGACTTTACCCACGGCAAGCCCAGCCACTTTGTGGTGCTGGGCATTCTGTTCACAGCGGTGTTTGCCTTAGCGTTGTTCGGCATCGTCAAGCTGGTGCTGCTCCTGACCGGGGGTCTAGCGCAGCAGCAGTTGCAGGCTGAAGGGGTAACGGTAGGGCACCGGCTTGCCGACGGCAGACAGTGCGCGGAAATCAACTCGCGCTGTGGGCCCCAATAAGCGCTGCGCTTGGGCGGCATCAATCAGCTGGAATAACGCCTCCTGGCGGTCGCGCCCACCGTATGCACCGATATTCACGCCCTTGGCATCATCATGAATCAACACCATCGCCCACCCGCCCAGGGTGAAATGCCCGGCCACCAGCGTACTCAGTCGGCCGTCCAACCGCGCCTGCAAGATCTCCGGCGAGTTGTTGGCCGCACTGAACAACACGTGCTTGCCCGGCATTTGCCCGCGGCCCTGCAGCGCCTGCATGGCACCCAGTGCCATCTCATCGTTGGCCGACCACACCAGCGCGGTCTTCGGGTAGCGCTTGAACAGTTGCGTGGCTTGCTCGAACGCGCGCTTACGGCTCCATTCGCCATAGACCAACTGGCGCAGCCGCACCTCGGGGTGCTCGGCCAAGGCGCGATGCAGGCCCTGTTCACGCAGCTGCGCGGCCGGGGTGTTCTTGACGCCGGAGAAGGCCAACAACTCAATGCTCTCGCCTGGTGCGACAGGGCCGTGCAGGCGCAGTAGATCAATGAGCATCAGGTAACCGGCCTGCTCGTTGTCGGGAACGATGCTGCCGAGCCAATCGACGTCGTGGCCGAGCATTTGCACCTGGTCGGCAGTCAGCGCGTTATTCACCATCAGCAGCTTGACCCCACTGCCCTGGGCCATGCGCAGAATCTGCGGGGCAACGTATTGTTCATTCACCAGCACCAGGTAATCCGGCCGCTCGTTGCCTTGCAGCGCCTCGCGGGCCTGGATCAGCGTGTTTTGGGTATCGCGCTCGGAATAGCGCACGCGTAAATGCAGGCCGAGGTCCTTGGCACCGGCCTGCATGAATTGCGTGTAGCTGACCCAGAAGGTTTCCGTCGACATGCCCGGGTTAAGAAACACAACCGACGTGGCATGGGCCGTTGCCCCATACGCCGATCCCAGCCACCAGACACACGCAATCAGCACCTTCAACATGGTTATCAAACCTAGAACATTGACCGCCATGATAGTGTCAATGCGACAGTCAATCGAGGCCGTTTACTGGTGGCTCACCCAGAACACGGCAGTTCCCACCACCAGGATGATCAAAAACAGAATGGCCCAGGCATCAACGGTACTGTCGGGTTTACGGGCTTTTGTAGGATTGCTCATCGCATCGCCTCTTGTCGGTTTTATAGGTGATTGCAGTCAAACACGCTCACAGTAAAGTTGATGATTGCCCGCATGACAAATGTGGGTATCTCGATAATGGCCCTCATTAGGCGATCTGGTTATTTGCATATACTCAAACATCACTTTTGCGCATAAACGCAAACTGGTATCGTGCGCCGGCTCCGTTGGGAGTGCGCGGCCGTGCGCGCAGATTTGCCGAGAACAGGACCTATATGTACGTATACGACGAATACGATCAGCGCATCATCGAGGACCGCGTCAAGCAGTTCCGTGATCAGACCCGACGCTACTTAGCAGGTGAACTGAGCGAAGAAGAGTTCCGCCCTCTGCGCCTGCAAAATGGCCTCTATGTGCAGCGCTTTGCGCCGATGCTGCGGGTGGCCGTGCCCTATGGCCAACTGACGTCGCGCCAGACGCGCATGATGGCCAAGATTGCCCGCGACTTCGACAAAGGCTACGCCCACATCAGTACCCGCCAGAACGTCCAGTTCAACTGGCCGGCGCTGGAAGATGTGCCGGACATCCTGGCTGAATTGGCGACCGTGCAGATGCACGCGATTCAGACCAGCGGTAACTGCCTGCGTAACGTGACCACCGACCAATTCGCCGGCGTTGCAGCCGATGAACTGATCGACCCACGCCCCTGGTGCGAAATCATCCGTCAGTGGACCACTTTCCACCCTGAATTCGCCTACTTGCCGCGCAAGTTCAAGATCGCCCTCAACGGCTCGACTTCGGACCGCGCGGCCATCGAAGTGCACGATATCGGCCTGGAGCCGGTGCACAACGCGGCCGGTGAGCTGGGCTTCCGCGTACTGGTGGGTGGTGGCCTTGGCCGGACCCCGGTGGTCGGCGCGTTTATCAACGAGTTCCTGCCGTGGCAGGACCTGTTGAGCTACCTCGACGCCATCCTGCGGGTCTACAACCGCTATGGCCGTCGTGACAACAAATACAAGGCCCGGATTAAGATCCTGGTCAAGGCGCTGACCCCTGAGGTGTTTGCCCAGAAAGTCGACGCCGAGATGGAACACCTTCGCGGCGGCCAGACCACCCTGACCGAAGCCGAAGTGCACCGCGTAGCCAAACACTTCGTTGATCCCGAGTACAAGGCCCTGACGCATCAGGACGCCGAGCTCGCGGCACTCGACCAGCAGCACCCAGGTTTCGCCCGTTGGCGTACCCGCAACACCCTGGCGCACAAGAAGCCGGGTTATGTCGCGGTGACCCTGTCGCTGAAACCTACCGGCGTTGCACCGGGCGATATCACCGACAAGCAGCTGGACGCCGTCGCCGACCTGGCCGAGCGCTACAGCTTTGGCCAACTGCGAACCTCCCACGAGCAGAACATCATTCTCGCGGACGTTGAGCAGCGCCAATTGTTCACCCTGTGGGGCGAGCTGCGCGAAGGTGGTTTCGCCACGCCGAACATCGGCCTGCTGACCGACATCATCTGCTGCCCGGGTGGCGATTTCTGCTCCCTGGCCAACGCCAAGTCGATCCCGATCGCCGAATCGATCCAACGTCGTTTCGACGACCTGGACTACCTGTTCGACATCGGCGAGCTGGACCTGAACATCTCCGGTTGCATGAACGCCTGTGGTCACCACCACGTCGGCCACATCGGCATCCTGGGCGTGGACAAGAAAGGCGAAGAATTCTACCAAGTGTCCCTGGGTGGCAGCGCCAGCCGCGATGCGAGCCTGGGCAAGATCCTAGGCCCGTCTTTCGCCCAGGAAGCCATGCCCGAGGTGATCGGCAAACTGATCGATGTGTACATCGAACAGCGCACCGAAGATGAGCGTTTCATCGACACCTACCAGCGCATCGGCATTGACCTGTTCAAGGAGCGCGTCTATGCAGCGAATCATTAAGAACAACGAGGTCCTCGACGAAACTTGGCACCTGCTGCCCAAGGACGCGAGCTTCGACGGCATCTCCAATTGCGACGACCTGATCGTGCCGTTGGCGCTGTGGCGCGAACACGGCCACGCCCTCAAGGCCCGCGACGGCGGCCTGGGTGTGTGGCTGGACGCCGATGAAGAAGCCGAAGAGATCGGCGACGACGTGGAACACTTCCAAGTCATCGCCCTGAACTTCCCGGCCTTCACCGACGGTCGCAACTACTCCAACGCGCGCCTGTTGCGTGACCGTTACGGTTACAAGGGCGAGTTGCGCGCCATTGGCGACGTACTGCGCGACCAACTGTTCTACCTGCGTCGCTGCGGGTTCGATGCCTTCGCCCTGCGCGCCGACAAAGACCCGTACGAAGCGCTGGAAAGCCTCAAGGACTTCTCCGTGACGTACCAGGCAGCAACGGATGAACCGTTGCCGTTGTTTCGTCGTCGCTGAGTCTTAGCGAAAGAAGAAGCCCTGGCATGCCAGGGCTTTTTTATGGGCACTGGCGATGAGGTTCATCAACGAATCCTCGCCGCCTGCCCCACCGCTATCGCGGCCTCGCTGAAGCTCGACGGCTCCCACAGGGGATCGGCGGTGAAGTCCCTCTCTGACGCAATCTTCACATTAAAGGCGGAGCATTCGCCGTGATCGAACTGTCCCCTATTGATCAGCAGTTTTTAACCTCACTGACGATTGAGTTCTTCATGGCGAAAATCAACCTGGCCCAGCAATTGGCGACCACCCTTGAACAGGCGGGCATCAAGCGCATCTGGGGCCTGACCGGCGACAGCCTCAACGGCCTCACCGACGCCCTGCGCAGCATGGACAGCATCGAGTGGATGCACGTGCGCCACGAAGAAGTAGCCGCGTTCGCCGCCGGTGCCGAAGCCGCGGCCACGGGTGAGCTGACGGTCTGCGCCGGCAGCTGCGGGCCGGGCAACCTGCACTTGATCAATGGCCTGTTTGACTGCCATCGCAACCATGTGCCGGTACTGGCGATTGCCGCGCAGATTCCGTCTTCGGAGATCGGCCTTAACTACTTCCAGGAAACCCATCCTCAGGAACTGTTCAAGGAGTGCAGCCACTTTATCGAGCTGGTAACCAACCCCGAGCAAATGCCCCACGTGCTGCACCGTGCCATGCGCTCGGCGATCCTCAATCGCGGCGTCGCGGTGGTAGTGATTCCGGGCGACGTTTCGCTGCTGGAAGTGGAAGACACGCTCAAACCCTGGCCCGCTCTGCACGCGCCACGCACGTTGCCGGCTGAACAGGACCTGCAACGCCTTACCGAAATCCTTGAAAGCAGCCATAAAACCACCCTGCTCTGCGGCAGCGGCTGTGCCGGCGCACATGACCAAGTGGTCGCCCTGGCCGACGCACTCGGCGCCCCCGTGGTGCATGCGCTGCGCGGCAAGGAGCACGTGGAGTGGGACAATCCGTTCGACGTGGGCATGACCGGCCTGATCGGCTTCAGCTCCGGTTACCACGCGATGCTCGACTGCGACACCTTGATCATGCTCGGCACCGACTTTCCGTACCGTCAGTTCTACCCGACTGACGCGAAGATCATCCAGGTTGACCGCAACCCGCAGGCGCTGGGCCGTCGTGCCACGCTGGACTTGGGCATCGCCGCTGACGTCAGTGAAACCATTGGCGCGTTGCTACCGCGCCTGACACGCAAGACCGATCGCAGCTTTCTCGAAACGTCCTTGAAGCACTATGAAAAGGCCCGCCAAGGGCTGGACGATCTTGCTCAACCGTCGAAAGCCAATCGACCAATCCACCCGCAGTACGTGGCGCGCCTGCTCAGCGAGCTGGCTGATGATGATGCGATCTTCACTGCCGACGTCGGCTCGCCAACTGTCTGGGCGGCACGCTATTTGAAGATGAACGGCAAACGCCGCCTGATCGGTTCGTTCAACCACGGTTCGATGGCGAATGCCATGCCCCAGGCCATTGGTGCGCAGGCAGCCTTCCCGGGTCGCCAGGTGATTTCAATGTCCGGTGACGGCGGTTTCGCCATGCTGATGGGCGACTTCATCTCGTTGGCGCAGTTGAATCTGCCGGTCAAAGTCATCGTGTTCGATAACTCGTCCCTGGGCTTTGTCGCCATGGAAATGAAGGCGGCGGGTTACCTGGATGCCGGCACCGAACTGAAAAACCCGGACTTTGCCGCTATGTCCAACGCGATGGGCATTCTAGGCATTCGCGTGGAGCAATCCGAAGACCTCGAACCGGCGTTGCGCCGCGCCCTGGCCCATGACGGCCCGGTGTTGGTGGATGTGGTCACGGCGACGCAGGAGTTGGTGATGCCACCGACGATCAAGCTGGAACAGGCCAAGGGGTTCAGCCTGTATATGCTCAAGGCGGTGATGAGCGGGCGCGGTGATGAAGTGATTGAACTGGCGCGGACTAACTGGCTACGCTGATCAAAAGGTCGGCACAGTCCGAATGTGGGAGCTGGCTTGCCTGCGATAGCATCACCGCGATCTGACTGCTGCATCGCGCTGACGCTATCGCGGGCAAGCCCGGCTCCCACATTGGATCTTCAGCGTTCTCAGCCCTTCTGTTTTTCCACCCACTTGCCGTAGGCATCAATGAACGCCTGCAAAAACGGCTTGGTCTTCTCCGACACTTTGCCCGCCTCATCAAACACACTGCCAGCGCCACCCAAGTAGGCCTCCGGCTGCTGCATGCACCACACATCCAGGAACACCAGGGACTGGCGCAGATGATGATTGGCGCCAAAGCCACCAATGGCCCCCGGCGACACGCTGATGATCGCACCCGGCTTGCCGCTCCAGGCACTCTGCCCGTACGGCCGAGAACCCACGTCGATGGCATTCTTCAACGGAGCGGGCACGGAGCGGTTGTATTCCGGGGTCACAAACAGCACCGCGTCGGATGAGCTCACCTGTTGGCGGAAAGTGCTGTAGGCTGCGGGCGGTGCAGCGCCGTCGATGTCTTCGTTGTAGAGCGGCAAATCGCCAATTTCCACGATGTTCAACTTCAGGTTGGCAGGGGCCAGTTCGGCCAATGCCAGGGCAACCTTGCGGTTAATCGAGTCTTTTCTCAAGCTGCCAACCAGGACGGCTACCGTGTAGACCTTGCTCATTGGGGTTTCTCGACGTCTGACTAAAGGAACTTGTAGTTATAAAGTCTTCGCGGCATGTTCACCAGAAGGTTTTGCTCCTCCTCCGGACGTTTGCATCGCCCTACAACGTGTAGGAAGCGTCCAAAAAGATCAGCGAATAGTATTTTTATTCCGTAAGTAAACTACCCCGCTCCATAACGGTCTACAGAACCGCAAATCGAGTGTTTATCTCCAGAGGTTCTAAACAGATGGCAGCAGTACTAGTCGGACAGTTTCATGCCAGAGACGCAGAAGGACGCGTGTATTCGGTGCATGAGTTCCAGGAATCCAACCCGGCGCAAGGCGACCTGGCTGGCTCGGCACCTACCACCACCTACAAGCTGGCCATTGGCGACCGTGTAGAGAAACTGGAAGGCGACGAATTCAAGTTGATTCAGTCGGGCACCATTCTCGTGCGCGAATCGCAAACCACCCTCGCTTCATAAGATCTCGCCCTATCCACCTGCTCAGTCCTGGCCATTGATGGCATTGACTGGGCTGGGGTGATCACGGGCGGCGGATCTCCGTGACTTCAATGCCCTGCTCCCCCTCGACCTTTTTCAACGTCACCACTACCCGCCCACGCTCGCCTTCCACCGCAAACATCGAACGCTGGTAGCCCGCCGAGTTGTAACCGGGATGCGCGTCCACCTGCCTGACCAACTCAATGCCAAGGACTGCCCCCACCTGTTCGGCCACCTGTTCCTGGGAACGGATAAACGTTTCAAGTGCCAGGTTTTCCGGCGTGGTTTCGCTTTGGGTATTGAAGAGATAAGCAGCCACGCACCCTACGGTCACCAGAACCAGCAGTTGCTTGGCCGTTACCCCGAGGAATATCGAGGGTAGAGGCATTTGAGACCAGACCTGTTTTTGTTGTTAATGCCGGTAGCCGGCTGTGGTCATTGATGATCAGTGTAGCCATTCTATTGAATACGCGGCGCGCTGCACATAGACTCCGGCGATGCGTTTACGTCATATCGAAGTGATTCAGGCCATCTTGCAGACCGGACACCCAGGCTTGGCCGCCGAGTGGTTGCAACTCCCCGTGGGCGACGTGGACGCGGCGCTCAAGGAAGCCGAGGCGCAATTGGGCTTTATGCTGTTCGCCAGCGTCCGTGGGCGATTGCAGGCGACGCGGGAAACCCTGGAGCTGCAGGCGGAAATCGCCCATGTGTACGAGGCGCTGGAGCCGGTGCAACGCCTGGCCAGTCGCTTGAAACACCATCACGCCCCGACCCTCCGCGCCCTGTGCACGCCGCCCCTGGCCAACCAACTGTTGCCGCACAGTATTGCGGTGCTGCGCCGACGCTTCCAGGACACACCGTGCAACCTGTCGAGCCAGCCGACACGGGAGATCGTCAGGAGCCTGCTGCTGCACGAGGCTGACGTCGGTTTAAGCCTGCATGACCCGGAACACCCACAGATCCACAGCACCGTACTGGCCCAGGGCAAGCTGCAATTGCTCGCGCCCCATGGCTGGCTCAAACCCAAGCAAAAGTACATCGCGCTGCAGGACCTGGCGGGGCAATCGATGATTGGCCTGGAGGGCCAGGACCCGCTCAGCCGCCAGCTGGACGCCAAGCTGCAAGCGTTGCGCCCGCTGCCGGTGGTGCAGACGCGCGTGCAGACCTATCAAATGATGCGCAGCATGGTGGAAGCGGGAGAAGGCTTGGCGGTGGTTGACCCGTTCACCGCGTTTGGCGCGCGTGAAGCCGGGCTGGATGCGTGCCCGGTGTCGCCGCCGATCATGGTCAACCTGTATGCGCTGACCCTCAAGGATGGCGTGACTTCCCCGGCGCTGAATGCACTGCTGGAGATCGTGACGCAGAAGGCTGAAGGCCTGTTGGTGGGCTAAGCCTATTTGACTTCGCTTTTGAATAACCGATACCAGAAGATCGCCACTTCGCGGGTTTGCGGATCGATGCCGCGATAGCGCAGGTGGTCAATGCCCCCCATTACGTAGCCACAACGTTCATACAAACGGCAGGCGCCGAGGTTGTTGTTCTGGGTTTCCAGCATCATGCCGGGCAGGTTTTTCTTGCGGCTCCAGAACTGCGCCACATCCAGCAATGCCTTGGCCACCCCATGACGCCGTGCGGGCAAGACCACCGCCAGTTCATCGACATGGGCATAGCCGTTCCAATTGGTACTGACCACGATATGCCCGACCGGGCGGTCGTCCAGGTAGGCCATGAAGATCGCGCTGTCGGGCGCATCGCGAAAACTGGCGAACTCCTCCGGATCAATGCCATAGCACTTGCGGTACGGCACGATGCGCTCCACGGGCCATTGATCGACCCGCGCGCCCATCTGCGGCTGCCCATAGGCGCTGACCTCAAAGCTGAAGTCATTGCCCCACACGTAGGCATCAAAACCTTCGTCAGCGACCCGTACACTGAGCCCCGGATACTTCGGGTTCATTACAGCTTGCATAAACATTCTTAACCCTTGATGCAATCGACGGTGTAACAACGACCACTGCCGTCATCTTCGTGTTGTAACCCATGAACATCGGCGACAAAACCGGGAAAACTGCTATCGAACGTCCGGGCAAAGGCCAGGTAGTCGATGATCGAGCGCGTAGAATCGGTAAACCGCTCGCCCGGCATAATCAATGGAATGCCAGGTGGATACGGCACCAGCATTACTGCTGCGATGCGCCCTGGCAAGGCGTCAATCGATACCGCTTCGACTTCACCTCTTACCAATTGGTCGTAGGCGTCGGCCGGTTTCATCGCAATTTCCGGTAACACCGTGTACATGCGCTTGAGGTGTTTGGCGGTGGCATTGCTGCGATAACAGCTGTGCAATTGATCGCACAGGTCGCGCAAACCCAGGCCCTGATAGCGCGCCGGCCCTTGTGCAAAGACCGATGGCAAACAATTGGCCAGGCTGACATTGGCGTCGTAACTGCGCTTGAACTCCAGCAATTCGGTGAGCAGGGTACTCCATTTGCCTTTGGTAATACCCATGGAGAACAGCACGAGGAAGGAATACAACCCGGTTTTTTCCACTACCAGGCCACGCTCCCACAGGAATTTGCTGACCACCGCAGCAGGAATCCCGCAGTCGCTCAGAGCGCCGCCGGCGGTCAGGCCGGGCATCACCAGTGTCACTTTTATCGGGTCCAGCAGCACGTAGTCCTCGGCCACATCACCAAAGCCATGCCAATCGTCCTGAGGATGCAACAGCCAATCGGCGGTCACCCACCCGATCGATACCCGCCACCGACGGCGGCTGCCAGATGGAAAACCACCAGTCCTCGGCGGCAATGTGTTGGCGCAGGTTGGCCAGGGCACGGCGGAAACTCAAGGCTTCATCGAACATTTCCTGTAACAGCGAGCGCCCGGCCGGGCCTTCCATCATCGCTGAAGCCACGTCCAACGAAGCGATAATGCTGTATTGCGGCGAGGTTGAGATATGCATCATGAACGCTTCGTTGAAACGATCACGGTCCAGCTGGCGCGCACCGCCGTCCTGCACGTGGATCATCGAGGCCTGGCTGAAGGCTGCCAGCAGTTTGTGGGTGGAGTGAGTGGTGAACACCAACGGACTGTCCGGCGTGCGCGACGTACCCATGCCGTAGCGCCCGGCAAAGAACTCGTGAAACGCCGCATAGGCATACCAGGCTTCGTCAAAGTGCAGCACCTCGACGCTGTTGCCCAATTGCTGCTTGATCAGCTCGGCGTTGTAACACAGGCCGTCGTAGGTGGAATTGGTGACCACCGCAAGCTTGACCTTCGGCGCTCGGCCACGGGTCAGCGGGCTGGCGTCGATCTTGGCGCGGATCGACTCGGGGCTGAATTCGCTCAGGGGAATCGGCCCGATGATCCCCAGTTCGTTGCGCTCCGGGCACAGGTACAACGGGATCGCGCCGGTCATGATGATCGAGTGCAACACCGACTTGTGGCAGTTGCGGTCTACCAGCACCAAGTCATCGCGGCCGACCATGGAATGCCAGACGATTTTGTTGGCGGTGGACGTGCCGTTGATCACGAAGAAGGTGTGGTCGGCGCCAAAATTGCGTGCCGCGCGGGCTTCGGCTTCGGCCAGCGGGCCGGTGTGATCCAGCAGCGAGCCCAGTTCCGGCACCGAGACGGACAGGTCCGAGCGCAGGGTATTTTCCCCAAAAAACTGATGAAACGCCTGCCCCACCGGACTTTTTCGATAGGCCACGCCACCGCCATGGCCGGGGGTGTGCCAGGAATAGTTGGAGTCGGCGGTGTGTTGCACCAACGCTTTGAAGAACGGCGGCAACAGGCCATCCAGGTAAGTGCGGGCCGCGCGGGCGACTTGCCGGGCAAGGAACGGCACGGTGTCTTCGAACAGGTAGAGAATGCCGCGCAGTTGGTTGAGTTCGCTCATGGCGTCGGCCGGCGCGTTTTCCAGGGTGACTTGCTCGCCCAAGGCAAAGATCGGCAGGTTCGGCGCCCGTAACCGCGCCAGGCGGATCAGTTCGACCATGTTTTGCAGCAGGTGGGTGTTCTCGCCAGCACCTTCGGCGGCGATCAGCATGCAGGCCAAGCCATGATGGGTAGAAGCCACCAGCCGGCCTTCGGCGTAGTCCACGGCGGAAAAGATACTGAAGCCCTCTTGTTCCAACTCCCGGGCGATACCTCGGACCCGGTCACCGGCGACGGTGTCGGCCTTGATGTCGCGGTGCACGATGAGGATGGGGAACTTCAGGTCTTTGTACATGAGGGCGTGGAGTCCTGAGGGCTATGCACTCAAGGGTAGAAGCTAGGGGGCGATGATGCGAATGAAGATTTTGAAAGCAATGAGAAACAAATGTGGGAGCGGGCTTGCTCGCGAATGCGATGTGTCAGTCTCCGAATGAGTCGACTGAACCACCGCATTCGCGAGCAAGCCCGCTCCCACAGTTTTGACCGTATTCTGCCAGGGTTATTGCTGGGTCAACTGGGTCCACAATGCCGGCGCACCCGCTGACTTGGCAATCGCCTCCAACCGCGCCGCATGCTCGGCCAGGTCTTGCTCACTGGCGCGGATAATCGGGGTCGGCTTGCGATCCGCCGGCAAGCGGCGGATTTCCGAAGGGCGGTTGCCCGAACCTTCCGCCGAACCATTGCCATCGGACGCATTGCCGGCCAGGGACAGGCTGGTCTGCCCGCCGGTCATGGTCAGGTAAACGTCGGCGAGGATCTCGGAGTCGAGCAAGGCGCCGTGGAGTTCACGGCCGGAGTTATCGACGCCATAACGTTTGCACAAGGCATCGAGGCTGTTGCGTTGGCCCGGGTGACGCTCACGGGCCATCATCAGGGTGTCGAGGATCGAGCAGTGCTTGGAGATGTCGGCGCGATCCGTCTGCCCCATCAGGGCAAACTCGTTATTGATGAAGCCGACGTCGAACGCTGCGTTATGGATGATCAGCTGGGCGCCATTGATGAAATCGAAAAACTCATCGGCGACTTCGGCAAAGCGCGGCTTGCCCTTGAGGAATTCGTCAGTGATGCCGTGGACGCCGATCGCGCCTTCGTCACTGTCCCGGTCCGGTTGCAGGTAGACGTGGAAGTGACGCCCGGTGAGGCGGCGGCCCATCAGTTCGACACAGCCGATTTCAATGATCCGGTGGCCGTCAGTCACCGGCATGCCGGTGGTTTCGGTATCGAGTACAACAGATCGGATGGCCATCAGGGTTCAGCTCTCAACGGTGTGGTGTGAATCAAAGGGCGCGATGTTAACACGTGAGCCGGCATCAGCTCTGCTTGTAGCCGCGCACTTCGTCCACGCCACGGTTGGCCAGTTGGTCGGCACGTTCGTTGCCAGGGTGGCCAATGTGACCACGCACCCACTTCCAGGTGATGTCGTGGCGATTGCATTGCTCATCGAGCAGTTGCCACAGGTCAGCATTTTTAACCGGTTCCTTGGCCGCGGTCTTCCAACCACGCTTCTTCCAGTTGACCATCCACTCGTTGATGCCCTTCATCACGTACTGCGAGTCGGTCACCAGCAGCACGTTGCAGCGGCGCTTGAGTTCTTCCAGGCCACGAATGGCGCCCATCAGCTCCATGCGGTTGTTGGTGGTGTTGGGTTCACCGCCCCACAATTCCTTCTCCACGCCCTTGCACACCAGCAGTGCGCCCCAGCCGCCAGGGCCCGGGTTGCCCTTGCAGGCGCCATCGGTGAAGAGTTCTACGCTATCGGTCATCGGTTGCTCGGTCTGAATTCAAAAAAGAAGTTACGTATCGCTTTGCTCACGGCTAACCTTGGCCAGCGGCATCGGCACCAGCTTGCCGATAGGCTCGCGACGTACCTGACGCACCGGCCGCAGCCCGACCACGATCTTGCGTGCGACCAATAAATAGAAGCCGCCGCCCGACAGCTGCCAGGCACCTGCGCGGCGCTCCCAGCCAGCCAGGCGGCCTTGCCACTTGGTCGAAGCAAGCGGCGGACGATAGCACCCGAAGCGGCGTTTCTCCAGCGCGAAGCCCAGCAGGTTCAGCCAGTCCCCCACCCGTTGCGGCGAGATGCAGCGCGCCTGGCGCAGGCCGTCATGGGCAAACACATGGCGCAGGCCCCAACTGCTCCAGGGGTTGATGCCCACAATCAGCAAATGGCCACCGGGGCGCACACTGCTCGCTGCTTCGCGCAACAAACCGTGGGGTGACAGGCAGAAATCCAGGCCATGCTGCAACACCACCACGTCGGCGGCGTGCTCGCTCAACGGCCAGGCCTGTTCCTCGCACACAATCTCCACCCCCGGCAGCGGTGCGCCCAGGCGTACATTGCGTTGCACCTGGGGCGCGGTGGGTGGCGTATCGGCTGATGGTCCGTAATGCACCAGGTAGCCACCAAAGAACCGGCCCAACTCGTCTTCGAGCATGCGCCGTTCTTCGTCCAGCAGAAATTGCCCGATGGGTCCGGACAGCCATTCACGGGCTGCGCTGATCAGGGCCAGCCACTCAGGATCGGCCTGGGCGAACGCTTTATCAGTCATTGCATTCTCCAACTCGCCTAGACGTTCTAAGATGCACCAATGTGTTCAGCTTGGCGAATCGAAGAATGATACAGATCACTGCCCTGCCCGCCTTCACCGATAACTACATCTGGTTGTTACAAGACCCCCGCACCCAGCGCTGCGCCGTGGTCGACCCCGGCGACGCCGCGCCCGTACTGGCCTGGCTCGAGCAAAACCCTGGCTGGGCCCTCAGCGACATCCTGATTACCCATCATCACCATGATCATGTCGGCGGTGTCGAACAGCTCAAAGGTGCTACCGACGCCAAGGTCTACGGCCCGGCCAACGAGATGATCCCGGCGCGGGACGTAGCGTTGAACGACAATGACCGCATCACGGTGCTCGGCTGGGACTTCGACATTTATACAGTGCCTGGCCATACGCTGGGCCATATCGCCTTTTATCACCTAGGCGTGCTGTTTTGTGGCGACACCCTGTTCGCCGCCGGTTGCGGGCGCCTGTTCGAAGGCACGCCGGAACAGATGTATACCTCTCTCGAACGTCTGGCCGCGCTGCCTGCCGATACCTTGGTGTACTGCACCCACGAATACACACAAAGTAACCTCAAGTTTGCCCAGGCGGTGGAACCCCACAACGCCGATATCGCCGAACGCGTGGAAAACGTCCTTCAACTGCGGGCCCGCGGCGAGATCACGTTGCCTTCCAACCTGGCCCTGGAAAGGCGCACCAACCCCTTTCTGCGCACCTCTGAAACATCCGTTAAACAAAAAGCGGACGAACGGAATGGGCGCGACAACCGCTCTGGGGCCGAGGTGTTTGCTAGCTTGAGGGCCTGGAAAGATAAGTTCTAACAGGAAGCAATCTGATACGTAATTTCTGAATGGTTGACCGGAACCAAAGCGCTTTCTAGAATCGCCCGACATTTTTGCCCGGAACTTACTTCCAGCCAATGTCGTCATCTATTCGTAAATCCAACCATTCAGACGCATTGACCCGCCTGGCTCAAGCTGTGGCGGTGGCTGTGTCCGCCACGCTGGCGGGCTGCCAATCAAACAATTTCACCGCACAATCCACCGTGCAACCCAAGCCAAACCTTACCGCCAAGATCAAACAGAAACCCGTCATCTGGCTTTCAGAGAAGCCTGCTCCCGAAGTCCCACAAGACGTCTGGGAACGCATGCGACGCGGCTTTCAATTGCAGGACGGCGTAGGCGTCAACCCGCGCATCGAGCAACAGCGCCTGTGGTTCGCCAGCAACCCCTCCTTCCTGGAAAACGCCGGCGAACGCGGCAGCCTCTACATTCATTACATCGTCGAACGCCTTGAAGAACGCAACATGCCCCTGGAGCTGGCGCTGCTGCCAGTGATTGAAAGTGCCTATAACCCAATGGCCTACTCGCGCAGCGATGCGGTCGGCCTGTGGCAGTTCATTCCCTCCACCGGGCGCTACTTCAACCTGCGCCAGACCCGCGCCTACGACGGCCGCCGCGATATCACTGCTTCCACCACCGCCGCCCTGGACTACCTGACCCGCCTTCACGACATGTTCAACGGTGACTGGTTGCTGGCCCTGGCTGCCTATAACGCCGGCGAAGGTACGGTGAGCCGGGCGATCGAGCGCAACGAGAAGCTCGGCCTGCCGACCGACTACTGGAACTTGCCGCTGCCCCAGGAAACCAAGGACTACGTGCCCAAGTTCCTGGCGCTGTCCCAGGTAGTGCTGGCGCCGGAAGCCTACGGCGTCAACCTGAACCCGATTGCCAACACACCGTACTTCGAAGTGGTTGAAGTCAAGCAAAGCATGGACCTGTCACGGGTTGCCGCGCTGGCCGAGATCGACGAAGACGAATTGTTCCAGCTCAACCCGGCCCTGAAACAGCGCACCACCCTGGACGGCCCGCAGCATCTGCTGGTGCCAAGTTCCAAGGCGCAACTGCTCACCAGCACCCTTTCGACGATGAAGCCGGAAGAATTACTGGCGATGCGTCCGAAAAAGCAGGTGTTCGACGAAGTTGAGACCGCACGGGTTGCCGGGCGTACCCGCAGCTACAAGGTGCGTACGGGTGACAATCTGACGCTGATTGCCAAGGCCAACAAGGTCGACGTGCATGACCTGCAACGTTGGAACCAGCTCAATGGCCAGGCCCTCAAGGTCGGCCAGACCCTGGTGATGCAGGACACCCGCCGCGCGGTAGCCAGTAGCAAGAAGCCGGTGCAATACAAGGTCAAGAAAGGCGACTCGCTGTATATCGTCGCCAAGCGCTTCAACGTCGAGATGCAACATCTCAAGCGTTGGAACCCACGCACTGGCCAGGCGCTCAAGCCGGGGCAGATGCTGGTGGTTTCCGGACCAAGATAAGCCGCATGAGAGCTGGCTTGTGTGGGAGCTGGCTTGCCTGCGATGCAGACACCGCGGTGTATCAATGACACCCAGGTGATGCTATCGCAGGCGAGCCAGCTCCCACATTTGATCTTCACACCATTCAATACCGCGCCAGCCCTCAAAGGGTCTTCCCAACGGCCTTTTTCCAACCGGAACAAGCTGTTACTGTACCGATCATAAAGCCCAAGCCGCCTGGATCGGATCTCTGACTTGAAGCGTCCCCTCCTTCTACTAATAAGTCTGGCCTTGAGCTTTGGTGCGAACGCGACGATTACCGAGAGCCACGGGTATACGCAGTTCGGCAGGCTCAAGTACCCGGCCAAATTCACCCACTTCGACTGGGTAAACCCTGCAGCGCCGAAAGGCGGGACATTGCGGGTAATGGCCTTTGGCACCTTCGATACGCTCAACCCCTATACCTTCAAGGGCTCCAGCCCGGTTTCCACCCCCAATTTCCTGCAATACGGCATAAATGAGCTGAACGAGCCGTTGATGGTCGGTACCGGCCAGTACGCGCCCTCCGGCGACGAACCCACCTCCAGCTACGGGCTGATCGCCCAGTCGGTGGAGTACAGCGAGGACCGCAGTTGGGTGGTGTTCAACCTGCGCCCGGAAGCACGCTTCCACGATGGCAAGCCGATCACCGCCTATGATGTGGCGTTTTCCTATCGCACCCTGCTCACCGAAGGCCACCCGCAATACCGCACCAACCTGCAGGAAGTGGCGCGGGTGGACATCCTCAATCGTCACCGCATCCGCTTTGTGTTCAAGCGCGCCGGCAACCCGCTGCTGATCCTGCGCCTGGGCGAGTTGCCGGTATTGCCCCAGCACTACTGGAAAAATCGCGATTTCAAGGCCACCACCTTCGAACCGCCGTTGGGCAGCGGGCCATACCGCATCAGCAAAGTCAGCCCAGGCCGGCAACTGGTGTTCGAACGGGTCAAGGATTACTGGGGCAAAGACCTGCCGGTCAATCAGGGCTTCTATAACTATGACAGGGTCGAAGTGGAGTTCTATCGCGACAGCGATGTGGCCTTCGAAGCCTTCAAGGCCGGCGAATTCGATATCTATATCGAACACCAGGCCAAGAACTGGGCCAATGGCTACAACTTCCCGGCGGTGAACCGTGGCGATGTGATCAAAGCGCAGATTGCCCACCAGATCCCGACCCAGAGCCAGGGCCTGTTCATGAACACCCGTCGGCCAACCTTCAGCCAGACCAAGGTGCGCGAAGCACTGGGGCTGATGTTCGACTTTGAATGGACCAACCGCACCCTCTTCAGCAATGCCTATAAACGCACCTTGAGCTACTACCCCAACAGCGAATTCGCCGCTACCGGTGTTCCAACCGGCCGTGAGTGGCTGATGCTCTCACCGTACCGCGAGCAGTTGCCGGCCAGCCTGCTTACCCAGCCGTTCAGCCTGCCGCAGACCGATGGTCGCGGCATCCCCCGCGAGACGATGCGCCATGCGCTCACCCTGCTCGGTGAAGCCGGCTGGAAGCTATCGGGTCAGCGCCTGCTGAACAAGGATGGGCAACCGCTGCGCTTCGAAATCCTGCTGGTCAACCCGAACCTTGAGCGCATCCTGCAGCCCTATGTCGAGAACCTGATCAGCATTGGCATCGACGCGCGCCTGCGCACCGTCGACCGCGCCCAGTACAAGCAGCGCCTGGATCAATTCGACTTCGACATGATCCTGATCACCCTCAACCAGACCCTGAGCCCGGGCCTTGAGCAGTGGCAGTACTTCCACTCCAGCCAGGCCGCGATCAAGGGCAGCAAGAATTACGCCGGCATCAACAACCCCATTGTCGATCACTTGCTGGAACAACTGCTGGCGGCGCAGACCCGCGAAGAGCAACTGGCCGCCGGCCGTGCCCTGGACCGCGTGTTGCTGTGGCAGCACTACAGCATTCCCAATTGGTACCTCAACTATCATCGCCTGGCCTACCGCAACCGGTTCGCCTTTGTCACCACGCCGCCCTATACCCTGGGCCTGAGCGCATGGTGGCTGAAAGCTTCGGAGAAAGCCCAATGATGTATTTGCGCAACGCACTGCTCGGCAGCCTGCTGCTGTGCACCGCCGCCCATGCCGCTCCGCAACATGCACTGACGCTTTACAACGAACCGCCGAAGTACCCGGCCGACTTCAAGCACTTCGACTACGTCAACCCGCAAGCGCCCAAGGGCGGCACGTTCCGCGAGTCGGCCATGGGCGGTTTCGATAGCCTCAACCCCTACATCAGCAAGGGCGTGCCGGCCGACAACCTGGGCCTGATCTACGACACCCTGGCCATGCAAAGCCTGGATGAGCCGATCACCGAATATGGACTGGTCGCCGGCAAGATCGAAAAAGCCCCGGACAACAGCTGGGTGCGTTTCTACCTGCGCCCCGAGGCACGCTTCCACGACGGCCACCCGATCCGCGCCGAAGACGTGGTGTTTACCTTTCAGGAGTTGATCAAGGACGGCTCGCCGATCTACCGCACCTATTACGCCGACGTCGACGAAGTGATCGCCGAAGACCCACTGAAGGTGTTGTTCAAGTTCAAGCGCACCAACAACCGCGAGTTGCCGCTGATCCTCGGGCAATTGCCGGTATTGCCCAAGCATTGGTGGGCGACCCGCGACTTTGCCAAGGGCAACCTCGAGATACCACTGGGCAGCGGGCCGTACAAAGTGGCCGAGGTCAAGGCCGGGCGCATGATCCGCTACGAGCGGGTCAAAGACTACTGGGCCAAGGACCTGCCGGTCGCCAAAGGTTTCTACAACTTCGATAACCGCATCACCGACTACTACCGCGACAGCACCGTGTCCCTGGAGGCCTTGAAGGCCGGGCAGTTCGACTACTGGCTGGAATTCAGCGCGAAGAACTGGGCCAACGCCTACAACATCCCGGCAGTCAAAGAAGGCCGTTTGATCAAGGAAGAGATCCCCAACGGCAACCCTACCGGCATGCAAGGTTTTGTGTTCAACATGCGCAAGCCGATGTTTCAGGACGTGCGCGTGCGCAAGGCCATCAGCCTGCTGCTGGATTTCGAGTGGAGCAACAAACAGCTGTTCAACGGCGCCTACACGCGCACCCGCAGCTACTTTGAAAACTCGGAGATGGCGGCCACCGGCCTGCCCGGCCCGGATGAGCTGAAAATCCTCGAGCCCCTGCGCGATAAGATCCCGCCCGAAGTTTTCACCCAGGCGTTTGAACCGTCCAAAACCGACGGCAGCGGCATGATCCGTACACAGCAGCGCGAAGCCTACCAACTGTTGCAGGAAGCCGGCTGGCGCATTGTCGATGACAAGATGGTCGACACCACCGGCAAACCGGTGACCATTGAGTTCCTGCTTGCGCAGACCGAGTTCGAACGTATCCTGCTGCCGTTCAAGCGCAACCTGGCCGACCTGGGCATCGACCTGGTGATCCGCCGGGTTGACGTCTCGCAATTCGTCAACCGCATTCGCTCGCGGGACTTCGACATGCTGGTGGGCAGCTTTCCGCAATCCACCTCGCCGGGTAACGAACAACGGGAATTCTGGAAGTCTTCAAGCGCCGACAAACCCGGCAGCCGTAACTACATGGGCCTCAAGGACCCGGCCGTCGACCAACTGGTGGAAGAGCTGATCGACGCCGATTCGCGCAAAAGCCTGGTGGCCCATGCCAAGGCCCTGGACCGCGTACTGCAGTTCGGCTACTACGTGATTCCCAACTGGCACATCAAGACCTTCCGCGTGGCGTACTGGGACCATCTGGGTCACCCCAAAGTCCCGCCGCGCTACGACGTCGGCACCGCCACCTGGTGGGCAAAACCCGACGTCAAACCGGCTGTCACCCTAGACACAAGCACAAACACGAGCGCCGATTCGGCGAGCGGAGGCGATTAAATGCTGGCCTATATCTTTCGTCGCCTGTTGCTGATCATCCCCACGCTGTTCGGAATTCTGCTGATCAACTTCGTCATCATCCAGGCCGCTCCCGGTGGGCCGGTGGAACAGATGATCGCCAAGCTTGAAGGCTTTGAAGGCGCCACCAGCCGCATAGCCGGTGGCGGCGCCGAGGTCTCGGTGGCCGGCTCCAGCAGCTACCGCGGCGCGCAGGGCCTGGACCCGGCGCTGATCAAGGAAATCGAAAAGATGTACGGCTTCGACAAATCGGCGCCGGAACGCTTGTGGATCATGGTCAAGAACTACGCCACGCTGGATTTTGGCGATAGTTTCTTCCGTGACGCCAAGGTCATCGACCTGATCAAGGAAAAGATGCCGGTGTCGATTTCCCTTGGGTTATGGAGCACGCTGATCATGTACCTGGTGTCGATCCCCCTGGGGATCGCCAAGGCCACGCGGCATGGCAGCCATTTCGACGTGTGGACCAGTTCGGCAATCATCGTTGGCTACGCAATCCCGGCGTTCCTGTTTGCGATCCTGTTGATCGTGGTGTTTGCCGGGGGCAGTTATTTCGACTGGTTCCCCTTGCGCGGACTTACGTCGAACAACTTCGACGAGCTGAGCTGGGGCGGCAAGATCCTAGATTACTTCTGGCACCTGGCGCTGCCGATCACCGCGTTGGTGATCGGCAACTTCGCCACCATGACCCTGCTGACCAAGAACAGCTTTCTCGACGAAATCAACAAGCAGTACGTGGTCACCGCCAAAGCCAAGGGCCTGACCAACCACCGCGTGCTCTACGGCCATGTATTCCGCAATGCGATGTTGCTGGTGATCGCCGGTTTCCCGTCGGCGTTTATCGGTATTTTCTTTACCGGTTCGCTGTTGGTGGAGGTGATCTTCTCCCTCGACGGCCTGGGCCTGATGAGCTTTGAAGCGGCGATCAACCGCGACTACCCGGTGGTGTTCGGCACGCTGTTTATCTTCACCTTGCTGGGGCTGATCGTAAAACTGATCGGCGACCTCACCTATACCCTGGTCGATCCGCGTATCGACTTTGCCAGCCGGGAGCATTGAGATGAACCTGTCCCCCCTCAATCGCCGCCGGTTCGAGCGGTTCAAGGCCAACAAGCGTGGCTGGTGGTCGCTGTGGCTGTTCCTGGTGCTGTTCGTGCTGAGTCTGGGCGCGGAGCTGATTGCCAACGACAAGCCGCTGGCCGTGCACTATGACGGCGGCTGGTACTTCCCGGCGCTCAAGCGTTACCCGGAAACGACGTTCGGCGGTGAATTCCCGCTGGAGGCCAACTACAAGAGCCCGTACATCCAGGAACTGCTCAAGGCCAAGGATGCCTGGACCTTGTGGGCGCCGATCCCGTTCAGCTACCAGAGCATCAACTACGACCTGAAAGTGCCAGCTCCGGCGCCACCCTCTAGCGTCAACCTGCTCGGCACCGATGACCAGGGCCGCGATGTGTTGGCGCGGGTGATCTACGGCTTTCGTGTGTCGGTGCTGTTTGCCCTGACACTCACCGTGCTCAGCTCGCTCATCGGCGTGATCGCCGGCGCGTTGCAGGGCTTCTACGGCGGCTGGGTCGACCTCGCCGGGCAACGCTTCCTGGAGATCTGGTCCGGGTTGCCGGTGCTGTACCTGTTGATCATCCTCGCCAGTTTCGTGCAGCCCAACTTCTGGTGGTTGCTGGGGATCATGCTGCTGTTTTCCTGGATGAGCCTGGTGGACGTGGTGCGCGCCGAGTTCCTGCGCGGACGCAACCTGGAATACGTGCGCGCGGCCAGGGCCTTGGGCATGCAGAACGGCGCGATCATGTTCCGGCATATCCTGCCCAACGCCATGGTGTCGACCATGACCTTCATGCCGTTCATTCTTACCGGCGCCATCGGCACCCTCACCGCGCTGGACTTCCTTGGCTTTGGCTTGCCCGCCGGTTCGCCGTCGCTGGGTGAACTGGTGGCCCAGGGCAAATCCAACCTGCAAGCGCCGTGGCTGGGCATGAGTGCCTTTGCCGTGCTGGCGATCATGTTGAGTTTGCTGGTGTTTATCGGCGAGTCTGCTCGCGATGCCTTCGACCCGAGGAAATGAGATGAATCAGGACAATCTGATCGAAATCCGCGACCTCTCTGTCGAGTTCGTCACGGGCGAACATCACCACCGTGTGGTGAACAACGTCAGCTTTGATATCAAGCGCGGCGAAACCCTGGCCCTGGTCGGCGAAAGCGGCTCGGGCAAATCGGTGACCGCCCACTCGATCCTGCGCTTGCTGCCCTACCCGCTGGCGCGGCACCCATCCGGCACCATCAACTACGCCGGGCAAGACCTGCTGACGCTCCAGGAAAAAAGCCTGCGGCACATTCGCGGCAACCGCATTGCGATGATCTTCCAGGAGCCAATGACCTCGTTGAACCCGCTGCACAACATCGAAAAGCAGATCAACGAAGTGCTCGGCCTGCACAAGGGGCTCACCGGCAAAGCCGCCACACTGCGCACCTTGGAACTGCTGGAGCTGGTGGGTATTCCCGAACCGCACAAGCGCCTCAAGGCCCTGCCCCACGAGCTGTCTGGCGGCCAGCGCCAGCGGGTGATGATCGCCATGGCCCTGGCCAACGAGCCGGAGTTGCTGATCGCGGACGAGCCGACCACCGCCCTCGACGTCACGGTGCAATTGAAGATCCTCGAATTGCTCAAAGCGTTGCAGGCACGCCTGGGCATGGCGCTGTTGCTGATCAGCCATGACTTGAACCTGGTGCGGCGTATCGCCCATCGCGTGTGCGTGATGCAAAAGGGTTGCATCGTTGAGCAGGCCGATTGCGAGACGCTGTTCCAATCACCTCAGCATCCGTACACCCAGGAACTGCTCGCGGCTGAACCCAGCGGCGGGCCGGCGACAAATGAAGTCGGCCCGCCGTTGCTGGAAGTCGATGACCTGAAAGTGTGGTTCCCGATCAAGAAGGGCTTTTTGCGCAACACCGTCGATTACGTCAAGGCGGTGGACGGCATTAACTTCAGCCTGCCCCAGGGGCAAACCCTGGGCATCGTCGGCGAAAGTGGCTCGGGCAAATCCACCCTGGGCCTGGCGATTTTGCGGTTGATCGCCAGCAAGGGCGGGATTCGCTTCGAAGGCCAGCAACTGGATCAACTGACCCAGCAACAGGTGCGCCCGTTGCGCCGGGAAATGCAGGTGGTGTTTCAGGACCCATTCGGCAGCCTGAGCCCACGCATGTGCGTCAGCGAGATCGTCGGCGAAGGCCTGCGCATCCACAAGATGGGCACAGCCGCCGAGCAGGAAGCGGCGATCATCGCAGCGCTCAAGGAAGTGGGCCTCGACCCGGATTCCCG
Organism: Pseudomonas sp. H1_A03; assembly: GCF_054685145.1. Taxonomy (NCBI): domain Bacteria; kingdom Pseudomonadati; phylum Pseudomonadota; class Gammaproteobacteria; order Pseudomonadales; family Pseudomonadaceae; genus Pseudomonas; species Pseudomonas sp. H1_A03. The sequence continues at coordinate 4,014,082 of NZ_CP162829.1, read as the reverse complement.
GCACCGCTACCCCCACGAGTTCTCCGGCGGCCAGCGCCAGCGCATTGCCATCGCCCGCGCGCTAGTGCTCAAGCCTCGCCTGATCCTGCTTGACGAACCCACCTCCGCGCTGGACCGCACGGTGCAACGCCAAGTGGTGGAATTGCTGCGCAGTTTGCAGGCCAAGTACAACCTGACCTACCTGTTTATCAGCCATGACCTGGCGGTGGTGAAGGCGTTGAGTCACCAGTTGATGGTGGTCAAGCACGGGCAAGTCGTAGAGCAAGGCGATGCGCGGGCGATTTTTGCCGATCCGCAGCATGCCTATACTCGACAACTGTTGGAAGCCGCCTTCCTCGTACCCGCCTGACGTACATAGATAGACATGTGGGAGCGGCGGTTCGACGCTTCGACTTGCTCGCGAACTCGGTGTGTCAGCCAACGATGTATTCACTGATCGAACGCATTCGCGAGCAAGCCCGCTCCCACATTTTTGACCGATTTGCGGGCTGACGACCCTGGCGGTCTGTGCAATGATCTTGCCTCGATTTCAAGGGATGGAACCACCGCCATGTCGTTGAACACCACCGCTCACCCCGCACACGCACCACGCTTTTGGCGTGATGAGCGCTTGCCGTTCATTGAAGCGCGGACCATCGACGACGGGCGCAAGGTCACCTACACCCGTCATGCTCATGAGCACTTTTCCATTGGTGCGATCACCACCGGAAGGAGCTACTACCACTACGGCGCGCAAACCTTTGAGATCAGCGCCGGCACCGTGGTGTTGATGAACCCCGGTGATGTCCACGCGTGCAATCCCATCGAGAATGAACCGTGGTCCTACCAGATGGTGTACCTCGACACGCCTTGGCTGACCGACCTGCAGCACCAACTGGGTTTCAGCACGGACCAGGGTTACCGGCCCTTTGATACGCCTTACACGCGTGACTCGCTGCTGTACAACGGCCTGCTGGCGTTGTATCGAATACTGGTGGACGAACAGGCTGAACACCTGCAAAAACAGAGCGCGCTGGTGAGTTACTTCACCGAGGTGCAACAGCGCCTCAACCCCTCCGACACCCCGGTACGCGAGGTCAACCACAAGCTGGAGCGCGCCGCCGAGTACATCCGCGAACACTGCACCCTGGCGTTGAAACTGGAAGATATCTGCGCGGCAGCCGAGTTGTCGGCGTCTTACCTGATCCGCGCCTTCAAGCAGTATTACGGGCTGACGCCCCATGCCTTCCTGGTCAACCAGCGTATCCAGTTCGCCCGTACGCAATTGCGCCAGGGCGAGCTGATCGCCGATGTGGCCCTGGCCGCAGGTTTTGCCGACCAGGCGCATTTCCAGCGCGCGTTCAAACAGCATTTCGCCGCCACGCCGGGGCAGTACCGTGACCGCCTCAAGCCATCAGCAAATAACCCACACTGGCCACCAGCAACGCGGCCATCGAGCGGTTGAACAGCCGCACGCCCTGGGGGTTGCTGAGGTAGCGGCGCAGGAACGTGCCGGCGTAGGCCCAGCAAGCGACCGACAGGTAACAGATCACCAGGTAAATCGCCGCAAACAGCCAGACCTGTGCGGTATCGCCATCCGCCACAAACAAGCCCATCCCCGCCACGCAGGCCAGCCAGGCCTTGGGATTGAGCCACTGCATGATCGCGCCATAGAGTATCGACGGCGCAGTGGCCGTGCCGTCGGCGTCCAGCCGGCCGTCGTCCACCGCCAGTTTCCAGGCCATGTACAGCAAAAACGCCACCCCTCCCCACTGGATCAACTGGGTCAGGATCGGCCAACGCAGCAGCACTTGATGCAAGCCGAGGCCAATCAACACCAACAGCAACGTAAAGCCCACGGCGGCGCCAAGCACGTGTTTCTGGCTGGCGGCAAAACCGAAGCGTGCGCCTGTACTAAGCGCGACGACATTCACCGGCCCCGGTGTGATGGAGGTCGCCAGGGCGAAGGCAGCCATGGAAATGATCAAGCTCATGGAGGTTCCCTTTTAGGGTGATGGGTGCAGATGGCATCACGGTAAAGGGCAAAACAGCGGCGGTATTGAAGAAAATGCCCCCCGCCGGCTTATTTGACAAACAACTCCCGATCCCGGGCTTTCACGTGCCCGGCGCGGTGCCAGTGCCGTCTGGGCGCCTCAACCGTCGATCAACGAGAAGTGCGCGCCCACGCCGGCACGCACGCCCTCGGCCACGGCCAGCGCGACGGAACCGGCGGCAAGGGAGACATCACCACCGGCAAACACACCGGGCACGGAGGTCTGGCGCATTTCATTGGTGTGCAGATAACGGCCGGTCGGGCCATCGACGCGCTCACAGCCCAGTTGCTCCGCCAATGGGCTGATGCGAGTGCGCGCCATGGTGAAGATGCCATCGAGGGCGAACACCCGGCCATCATCCAATTCCAGGTCGGCGCGCTCACCGCGGATGCGCCGTACAGCGCCGTGTTCGACGCTGACCCTACGTCGATCCAACTGCGCTTGCTGCTCGGCATCTGGGGTAAACACAGCATTGGTGAACAAGGTGGTGGTGCCCCAGTCGGGCAGCATCAGCGCGTGGTGCATGGCCAGGGGTGATGTGGCCAGTACGCCGATGCGGCCTTGGTCCAGCTCATAGCCATGGCAGTAAGGGCAGTGGAACACGTGCTTGCCCCAACGCTCTTCGAGGCCTTCGATGTCAGGCAAGTCGTCGACCACGCCGGTGGCAAGGATCAGGCGCTTACTGTGAAACGTAGCGTGATGTTCGGTGCGCACACTGAAACCTTCCGGCTGCGCCACCGCCTGCACCGCATTGCCCTGCACCCAGGTGACGGTCGAATACGCCATTAATTGGCTGCGCCCTTGCGCGGCGATGACCGCCGGCGCCTGGCCGTCCTGGCTGAGAAAACCGTGGGACGTGGCCGCAAAGCGATTGCGCCGCTGCCCTGCATCAATCACCAGCACCTGGCGTCGCGCCCGCGCCAATTGCAGGCCCGCCGACAGCCCGGCATAGCTGCCGCCCACGATAATCACGTCGTACATCATGAAAGTAACCCCAGGTGGTGCCCTCGGTTATCCGAGCGCTTTCACGACACACCATAAGTTACGTGAAAATACCCCGTCAAGGGTCTCGCAACTTTTCAGGTTACAAACGATACTTTCCGCCGAATTGATCAGAGATCCCTTGATGAGAAACGACACCCGCCTCTCGCGCATGCTCCACGTGTTGATCCATATGGGCCGCCATGAAGAGCGCGCCACCTCGGAGACCATCGCGCAGATGCTCGGCACCAACCCGGTGGTGGTGCGGCGCACGCTCGGGCTGCTCAAGGAAAAGGGTTACGTACGCTCGGAAAAAGGCCACCAGGGCGGCTGGTGCCTGGGCAAGCCCTTGAGTGAAATCACCCTGCTGGATATTCACAACGCCCTGGGCACGCCGTCGCTGTTTGCTATCGGCCTGTCCACCGATCATCCGGAGTGCCTGGTGGAACAGGCCGTCAATGCGGCACTCACGGGGGCTTTCGAGCAAGCCCAGGCGTTGCTGCTGGAACGCCTGGGCAAGGTCACGCTGGCGCAGTTGGCCGAGGATTTTGACGAGCGCTACCGCGTCGCGATGCTGCCCTAGCGCTGCGCGGGAATGCGGATATCGCCGGCGCGGCACTGGGTTTTGACGCTGCGCGGGCAGCCGGCGAAAGCCAGGTCCTTGGTCAGGCACACGCGCACTTCCGACAACACCTTGCCTTTGCAGATCACCGCCAGCCCATGGTTGCCCATGCGCGGGTTGCTCTCGCGAAACAGCGCCTCGATCTCACGGGCTTGCAGCGATGGCGGCGTATTGAACGGCTGCAGTTGCTGCGGAATCGTCACCACACCCAGCGCGTCGTCGGTTTTTTCCAGATACGCCAGCGGCTCCAGCCCGCTGCAGGTGCCATGCTTGGCCCATTCGTGTTTGGGCAGTGAACGGGTCGGGAACAGTGCAGCACCCTTTTCGATTTCTTCGCGACTCAACTGCGATTGCGCTGAGCACGAAGCCGGCCACCCTCCCCGTGCGTACTGCGGCCACAAGCCATGCAGCACAAAGCCGTAGCCCTTGCCCGAACACTGTTCATTGTCCGGGTGCGTGAGGCAGAAGGTTGGCGACCATGACAACGACAACACGTAGAAATCAAACTCCCCCGGCGTGCCTTGACTACGCGGGGACGCCACTGCACTTGTGGCGAGTACCAGCCACACCATCATCCAATATTTCATCGGTCTGTTCCTTGGAAAAAGAAAACCCTATCGCGACTACCCAGGATGATGAGGGTTACGTTGTAGCACCTTGTCCAGGATCCGATCGGTCTTCAACGCTTCGATGGCCAATGACGGATGCTCGGCTTCGCCACGGATATGCGCATTCATGGCCAATACGTGATGCCACTGGATATGCGCGTGGCAGGGTATTTCCAGCACCTCATGGGTCTCGCCCTCAAGGTGCAGGGGCTGGTCCTCGAACACCGAGAACCGGATGCGCCCACGACTGCCGATCATCTCGACCACATCTTCACGCCGGTCCGCGACGAAGTTCCAGCAGCCCATGCCCAACGCGCCGGAGCTGAAGGTCCAGCACGCCGTCACTGCATCCTCGGCCGCATAGCGCCCGGCCTGGCGCGCGGTGAAGCCCGAGACTTCGATGATGTCCCCGGCCAGGTACTGGAACAGGTCGAAGCCATGGCTGGCCAGGTCGGCGAAATAGCCGCCACCGGCAATCGTCGGGTCGGTACGCCAGTTGGCAGCGCTGGCGTCGTCGGCACCCGCAGGTTTGCACAAGGTCCAGCTCAGGTGACGCAGTTCACCGATGCGTCCGTCCCGCAGCCAGTCACGCACTTGCTGGAAGCGCGGCAGCGAGCGGCGGTAGTAGGAGACAAACAGATGCAAACCGGCGCGTTCGAAGGTGCGCTGCATCAATGCGCTCTGCTCGGCATTCAGCGACATGGGCTTCTCGACGCAGCAATGTTTGCCGGCTGCGGCCACCATCAGGCTGTATTCGAGGTGGCTGTCGGGCGGCGTGGCGATGTAGACCGCGTCAACGTCAGGGTCGTTGATCAGTGCCTGGGCGTCGGTATAAAAGCGTGCAATACCGTGGCGTGCCGCATAATCACGCACAGCAGCTTCACGGCGCCCCATCACGGCCACCAGCGCAGAACCTGGCGCTTTGTAGAAAGCCGGTCCACTCTTCAATTCAGTGACACTGCCACAGCCGATCATGCCCCAGCGTACGGTGCTCATCTGCTCTCCTCGTCCGTTTTGATCAATCGGGCAGTATCCACATCCCCACACGTCAGCGCCATAACCACTTAGCATGACAATTGCATTACACTTTTATGACATTCATTGCGCTGCGGGGCTAAACGATGAAAATACGCGCCACGGTCATCTGCGAACACGAGGGGCATATCCTCTTCGTGCGTAAGGCCAGATCAAAATGGGCCTTGCCGGGCGGCAAGGTAGAACGCAACGAGCGCCCGGTCGGCGCCGCCGAACGCGAGCTGCAAGAAGAAACCGGATTGAACGTGGACGGCTTGCTCTACTTGCAGGAGCTGAAAGCCCGCGACACCGTTCACCACGTTTTCGAAGCATCCGTTGTGAACATCGCCGATGCAAAACCTTGCAACGAAATAATCGATTGCCAGTGGCATCCCTACGGCGCGATGGAAGAACTCGACACCACCGACGCCACCCGGCACATCGTTAAATCCTTCCTACGTCGCCTGTAGTTCAGCGCTCTGCCCGCTGGCGACCAATCCTCGCTTCACCCTGCCATTCTCTTTTTGCCGTTCGACAAAGGATCTGACGAACGCGGCAGCGGCTGCGTGCGCAATCGGTACTGCCATGGCCTGGCGGATGGTCATGAAGTCATCCTCTACCAGCCGCCACTGCTCGTTAACCCTGGTTTGCAGGAAATCCCGTACGCCCGCCGCTGCGTCCAGGCCTTGCTCGATACACACGTCTACCGCCGCAGATGAGGTGGGTGCCCGGACCAGTTCGGCATGCTGGACCGTGCGGCTCAAATACAGGTCATAGGCCGCACCCTGGCCGACGGCGATACGTCGACCCGGCGCATCCAATTGCGCAACCTGCGTGAAGGGTGAGTCCTTCGCCACCAGGTAGGTGCCCTTGATTGCCACGTACGGCGCGCTGAAGGCAATCTCTTGCTCACGCACCGGCTCGATGGCCAGGAACGCCACGCGCCACACATCCTCAGCCAATGCAGCAAACACCTTGCCCGCCGACTCGAAGGTGATCAGCTCCAACTCGACACCCAGTTCATCGGCGAGCGCCTTGGCCAGTGCCACGGACACGCCCAGGGGTTCACCGCCCGCACCGCGTTGCGCCAGCACCGGGTTGCCGAAGTTGATGGCGGCGCACAGCACGCCGTTGGGGGCCAGTTGTTGCAGTACCTGGGGGTCAATCATTGAGCGGTCCTTGCGAATCAGGTTTTAGAGGGTTGCCACGCGGCTCAGGTAATAACCGCGAACTGCTAAAGGAAGCAAGTTGAACGTGCTCTGCGATGCGGGTGTTGTGGTCTGGCAGTTGCTGCGCGGCGATGCCATCGTAGCCTCGCTGGCGCTCGACAACTCCCACATTTTGATCCTTGGTGTCGCCAAGACCAATGCTCAAGACCGAGGCTTTTTCCCGGCCATCTGCCCGCGCACATACAACGCCTCCACCAACGTCTGCCGCTCTTCCCGAGGCAACGTACTGGCAAACTGCGCCAATGTCGTATCCACCAACGCCCGCAGCGCCATATCCGCCTCACGCGCCTTGGCCAATTCAGTCACCAGCACATCCCGGTCCAACGCCGGCGCTTCCAACTGTTTGATCACCCCAAGCCGCGCCTCACGGCCAGCCATGACCAGCGGCTGGCTGTCAGCGCTGTTACGGCGCAACAGCTGACGCAACTCCCTGCGCCGCTCCGGCGGCAAGTTGACCATGGCCTGGCGCAGGCCGTGCTGGTTGACCATCGCTACGGCGGGCTTGGCGTTGACCCTCCAATGGTAGAGGCCTCCGCCCACGCCGCCGATCAAAAATACATTGAGCAATACCGAGACAAGCAACCACGGTTTCAGGGATTTAGCGGTCATTGCTCGGTGTCCTCGGCGTTGACGGTAAAGATCACTTGCGCATCGCCCTGATCGAAGACACTGGGCAACACTTCGGATGACAACATGGGCAGCGGCACGCTCATCGACGCTACCAGCATCCCGGTAACGATGCCGGCAATGCCCACGCCCACCAAGCCCGCCGGCGATAACCAGTTGGCGTAGCGCGACCAGAACGACCTGCGGCGCGGCGCAGACTGGCGGATCTGCCTCGCCAGCGCCGGGTCGGTGAGCGCCAGTAGATAGCTGTTCAGCTGGACGTCGAGCCAACCAGCCTCCTCCAAGGCCTCGCGGGCACTGGGATGAGCACTTTCAAGCAGTGCCTGCGCTGCGCCTTGCTCCGCCAGAGGCCAGCGCTTTAAATCGGCCCCATAGGCGTCGGCCAGATACGCAAATCGTTCGGGTGTCATGTCTTTCCCCTTCCTGGGCGGGCAAGCCCGGGTGTGTCGGCAAGGCTGCTGCGCAACTGACGTCGGGCCCGCGACAGCAGGCTCTCCAGTGCCTCGACGCTGATATTCATCAGGGCCGCGGCGTCGATGTTCGACAGCTCCTGGTAGTACTGCAACACAATGGCTTCGCGCTGGCGTTCGGGCAATGCCGCCAAGGCGGCGGCCATGCATTCGCTGCGGTCGGCGGTCTCCAACTGTTCATCCAAGGACGGTGCGCTGTCGGCCAGCTCCAGCGCTTGCGCGTCGCTCAGAGGGCGCTCCTTGCGCCGGCGCAGGCGGTCATGGCAAAGGTTCAGCGCGACCCGATGCAACCAGGTGTCGAAGCGCGCTTCGCCACTGCGCCAACTCGCCGCCTGGCGCCAGATGCGCAGGAAACTTTCCTGGGCCACGTCCCTGGCTTCGTCGGCATCCCCCAGGATCCGGCTGGCAAGCGCCAGCAGACGCGGCAGTTTGCGCGTCACCATTTCGTTGACGGCCGCGGGTTCGTTGTTGCCGATGCGTGCCAGCAGTTCAACATCCGGATCAGTGTCTTTCAATCGGGCAACTCTCAGTCCGGGTGGCTGATTCAGCGGATCCAATGCCCCTCACGCCAGTACCAATTGGGGCCGTGGGCTTCCCAATGGCCAGGTTCCCAGCGCGCATTGCGCATCACAGCCTGCCAGTGGCCGGGCTTCCAAGCGTAGCCGCGTCCCTCCCAGCGCCAGTGTCCACGGTCCCAGACGTAACCCGGGCGCTCCACGGGGATCATTTCCACGCGCTCCGGCGGCGGCGCCTGGCGGATGATGATTTCGGTCTGGGCAAACGTGGGGGTGCTGACAAACGCGGCGAGCGCCAGCGGAGCAAGCAAGGCAAAACGCAATTTGGCCAGGGGTCTCATGGCAACTCCTTCATTCAACGCGCGAAAGTGCGGGTTGCTGATGGGTTGAACGGTGGGTGCAAAAAAATCCGTCGCAGAATGTGCAGGTTATTTGCGCAGGCAGTATTGCCCGGGGGATGGCGGCGCTTGATGAAATGTTTGAAAGCTTCGCGACGGATTTACGCCGCTGGCAGCGTTGAAGGATTAACGCCTATCAACCCAAGAGGACACACCATGTACCGTCGACTTTCCATGCTGGTTGCCGCGTTGCTGATCGTCAGCCTCAGCGGCTGCGTGATCCTGCCGGAACACCGCCATTGTTGCTGGCGCTATTACGGCGCGCTCGATACACCGACCCACACCGTCAACGGCTAGCCTACTCCCGCAAACCCACGGCGCCCGGCCTTGATCTCGGTGCGCAACTCGACAATCAGGTTTGAGATGGAACGGATGCTGTCCAAACCCTCGGGGGACGCGCCGGTCAGCAGCAGGTCGACCCGGCCGGACACCGTTCGAAGATGTCGATTCGCTGACGTCAAAAACCCCTGCCTGCAACCTCTCGTCTGCTGTTTCGGAGGGCACTTGACTCCACGCGTCGATCACAAGAGGCTCTTGGCCTTTCGCCATCACTCTGAGCCAAGCCCCCATGAGTATCGACCCTCCCAGCCAGCCCGACAGCGATGTGTACAAGACGTTATTGGAGTCGACCAAGGCCATCCCCTGGCGCATTGATTGGCAGAGCATGACCTTCAGTTATATCGGCCCGCAGATCGAGACCCTGCTCGGCTGGACCCCGCAAAGCTGGGTCAGCGTGGACGATTGGGTCGAACGCATGCACCCGGACGACCGTGAATACGTGGTGAATTTCTGCGTGTCGCAATCCCGCGCAGGCGTCGACCACGAGGCGGATTACCGGGCGCTGACCGCGAATGGCGACTACGTGTGGATTCGCGACGTGGTGCACGTGGTGCGCAAGGACGGCGAAGTCGACGCGCTGATCGGCTTTATGTTCGATATCAGCGAGCGCAAGAAGACCGAAGAACACTTGGTGCGCCTGCAAAAACAACTTGAGGAATATTCCTATCAGGATGGACTGACCGGCATCGCTAACCGTCGCATGTTCGACACGGTGCTGGAACGGGAATGGGCCAGCGCCCAGCGCAGCCAGTTGCCACTGTCGCTGATCATCCTGGATATCGATTTTTTCAAGCAGTACAACGACCACTATGGCCATATCAAGGGCGACGAATGCCTGCGCCAAGTCGCGCGCACCCTGTCACAGGCGGCCAACCGGCCACGGGATTTCATTGCGCGTATCGGCGGCGAAGAGTTTGTATGGTTGCTGCCGGAAACCGATGCAGCGTCGGCCAGGCAAGTGGCGCAACGCTGCCTGCACCTGATTCGCCAGCAGCAGATCGAACATGGTTTTTCGGCGGTATCGAATCTGTTGACCTTGAGCCTGGGCGTCGGCACGCACATCGTAAAACCCGATAGCCCGATGCTGGAGTTTGTCGAAAAGGTCGATAAGTTGCTGTACCAGGCCAAACGCAACGGGCGGATGCGTGCAGAGTTCGCCAGCGGTGAAGTTTGACGTTGAGGTCAAATTGCAGGCAAAAAAAATCCCAAGTAGCTGATGGAAACTTGGGATTTAAAAATGCATAAACCGTGGGAGGTGAACGCCCGGCTATAGTAACGACTGTAAAAAGCTGTAACAAGATTATTTTAATCCTTTCGTCGGATTAAAAGCGCTGTAAGTCATTCAATAACCACACATTTTTTAAGGTAGCGGACGCTATGAGTGCCACTTTTTGGTGCAAATACCACCAATATTTCCACTTATAAAAAAGGGTTATTGAATTAAGGCAGCGTCGCACTTTTCGACATACGCCCGTTCAACGGCTCACATGTCTCGCGTGTATCAAGGCTATTAGGCAGTAATGAACGCGCGATACTTTCCACCTGCCGACAGAGTGCCAAGCGCTCGTTGGCGGTTTCCCGCGCGCGGTCAACCTGGGCGTTGAGCTGGACAAAATAAATCCCCAGCACTACTGCAACGCAGAGCACTCCGAGCACGAAGTAGCGCACGCTGTTAGAAGATGAAGGCTCGGGCGCGTTCATGAGACTACTGCGCCCTGATCTTCTCGTATCGCACATCATCGCCGTCGACCTGGCCGACCACGACCCAACCCAGCCGCTGATAAAAACCGTTGGCGCGTATTTCGTCGCGGCCATCGGTGATCAGATACAGTCGGTCATGGTGTTCAAACAGCGCGGCTTCGGCGACCGCCATCAGTTGACGGCCCAGGCCCAGGTTTTCGTGAGTGGGCCGTACGAACAGCGCAAATACCTCGCCTTCGGCCAGGTCGACCATGGCAAAGGCAACGGCGCGGCCATCCACTTCAGCGACCCACACGCAGGGCGCTGCTTCGATGCTCGAAGCCAGCACCTGCGGCGTGATGCCCAACTCAGCCATCTGTTCGACACTCAAATGGTTCTGCACCACCGACGTGCGGATGCTGAACAGCGTGTCGATATCGTCCTGCGTCGCGGTGCGGATTAGCGTTTGCATACTGGCCTCCCTGATAGAGGACGCAATTGTATGCAAATAGAAACACAGTGAATGTCGTGGATTTGTAAAGCGCCCTACAGGTGCGAGGACGAAGTTGGCCAGGCTTACGCGGCGTTTGCACTGGCCGGTGCTTGGACCGGCGCGGTCTGGTCCAGCAGGCGAAACAGCGGCAGGCACGCCGCCTGGATCACCAACATGCGGATCACCTGCATCGCTGTCACCAGTGTCACCGCCAGGCCCAAGGCCTCGGCGGTGAGGCTCATTTCCGGCGCACTGCCAGGCATCATGCCCAGGGCAAGCGACAGCCATGGCATGCCCAAGCCGGCGCCGAGCGCCCATGCGGCTATCGCCGTGGTGATCACCGAGCCCGTCAACAACAGCAGCACCTTGCTTAGTAGTCCTGGGGCGCGGCGCAAGAAGCTGCGGTCAAACGCAACGCCCAATGCACAGCCGATCAACAACTGGCCGCAGCCACTCAGCCAGCCCGGCATGCTCATCGACAAGTTATTGCAGCCCACCCCCACCGCGCAGATCAGGAACGGCCCGAACGTCCAGGGATTGGGCAGCTTGCAGTGTCTGAAACCCAGCGCCGCGAGCCAGCCCATCGCCAGGATGAAAATCAGCCACGGCCAGATCACCGGCAACGGGGCATGGGCCACGACCTGCGGCATGCCAAAGGTTGCGACCGCAGGCACCGTCAACAGGATCAGCAGCAGGCGAATGCTGTGGGCGGCGGCGATAAAACTGGTGTCCGCCTGGCGTTGTCGGCCCAGGTGAACCATCTCGCTGGAGTTGGCTGGCATCAAGGCAAAGAACGCGGTGCCGAAGGGCACGCCCCAGCGATGCAGGACCAGCACCGAACACAACGCCAACACCAGCGTCAGTAACACCGCAAAGAGAATCAGCCCGAGATGGGCCGCCACCTGTTGCATCACTGGCAATGTGAAATGACAGCCAATGGCAACTGCCACGATAAGCTGCCCGACTTGGCGACCATGGGGGATTTCCGGTACGAGGCTGCCGGCGCAGCGAGTCAACATCACCGCGACCAACGCGCCAATCACCCAAGGCAACGGCCACCCCGCCCAATTCGCAAGGCTGCCGCCCAAAGCGCCGACGATCAGGGTTACAAGCCAGTATTGGCGAAGATTGGGCATCAGGAAGCACTCGGCATGGAGAAGAATGCCGACAGGTTATAGACTCGTTCGCATCACAGAAAATATCCATTTGTGAAACCAGTCATCACTCTTTGTTATGCGAGCCCGTATGAACCTGAAAGCGCTGGAGTACTGCGTAGAGATCGCCCGCCAAGGCAGCTTCACAAAGGCGGCGCAGGCGCTGCATGTGGCGCAACCGGCACTGAGCATGGCCGTTGGCCGACTCGAGGAAGAATTGGGCGTGGCGCTGTTTAACCGCGCCACGCGACAAATCAGCGTGACCGCTGAAGGCCAGTTGTTCCTGACGCGCGCCGAAGCCTGCCTGGAGGGGCTGGCCGGTGCACGCCGTGAGCTGCAGGACCTGACGCAACTGCACAGCGGTGAAATCCGCGTCGGTGTGCCGCCGATGTATGGCATCCGCCACATCCCCGAACTGCTGATGCAATTTCGCGCGCGCTACCCCGGCATTGCGATGCATGTGGTGGAAGGCAGTGCCGATGACATCAGCGAGCGCCTGGCCACGCGGGATATTGACGTGGCGCTGCTGGAGTCGCGGCGGGTCGACCCGGAATGGGAGTCAGTGCTGCTCGGCAGCGACGAGATGGTGTTGTGCATGCATGAGCAGCATCCGCTGGCGGCCGCTTCATCTATCCCGGCTGCGCGGTTGCAAGACGAACCCATGCTGGTCTTCGACAACACCTTCCTGCAACGCCATTTGCTGGATGCGTTTTGCAGCAACGCCCGCGTGCGTTTCAACATCGCCCTGGAAAGCAACTTTGTCCCGCTGGTGATTACCGCTACCCGCAGCGGCATGGGCGTATCGACCCTGCTGCGTTCAGTGCAAGAGCAGGAGCCTGGGCTCGCGGGAGTGTCTTTCGAACCCGCGCAATTCATGCACTTCAACCTGTGCTGGCGCGCCAGTGAATACCTGTCACAGGCCAATAGACGGTTTATTGAAACGGCAAAGGTGTATTTCCAGGAAGATGCCAGCTCACCGCTGTCGCACTAAGCGGTCATTTGCGCGCAACTTTGTAGCGCACGCAGTCCTGATAGAAACTCTGGCGAATTGCCTCGGGTTTCAGCCGTGAGCCGCTGTCGTAGGTCTGTTCCGTGATGCCCATGGCCATCATGCGCATCCAGGATTTGTTGAACTTGATGGTCTGGATTTTCTGCCGCGCGGCGTACAGCGACACCCCCGACAACTTGAGTTCCTGAGCCCTGGCGGCGGTGCCTGCGCCCCAACTGCACATGTACTTGTCACCCTCGCGCAGCTCCCGCGCCTGCACGGCAGCTGCGCCACCGGCCAGGGAGCAGGCGATCAGCATGATTCCAACAGTGCGCATTTGCATCCCCACCTAACCACCTGAAAATAAAAGCGATTCTGGCGAGGATTTTGTTACAAAGGGGCCATTAAATTGCCTTACTGAGTGCCATCACCATTGGTAAGTGGCGCTCGCCTGCACGGTGCGCTGCGAGCCATACCAGCACCACGAGTAGGAGAGGCAAGACGCCACATACTCTTTATTCGCCAGGTTGGTGGCATTTAAGGCCAGGCGCAGATTGTCCTTGGGGTTGGCGATGTTCGGGATGTCGTAGTGCACAGCCGCATCGAACAAGGTGTAGCCCGGCACTTTCAGGGTGTTGGCTGGATCGCCCCAGGACGAACCGACATACCGTGCACCGGCCCCCACGCCGAATCCTTTGAGCTGGCCGTCATGAAGGGTGTAGTCCGCCCAGGCCGAGGCCGTGTGACGGGGTAAACCGTAGGTGGTGGTGCCTTCGACCGGGATCGCCGGGCCTACGCCCCCGTCAGTGATCGGTGCGTATTGCACCGTGCTGTTGGACTTGCTCGCGCGGTTATCCAGGTAAGCGTACGCCGCCGTAATGTCCAGGTTGTCGTTGAGGCTGGCCTTGCCTTCCAGCTCAAAGCCACGGGACTGTTGTTCGCCGTCCTGAATGTTGCAACGGCCACTACCACATAGATGGTCCGGGTTCGGGTCCAGCGTCGGTACATTGGTTTGGCGCAGATCGAAAATGGCAGCCGTAATGAAGCTGTTGCTGCCCGGCGGCTGGTACTTGATGCCGATCTCATACTGCTTGCCTTCGGTCGGTTTGAACACCGAACCGCCATAACCGGTACCTGACTGCGGGTTGAACGACTCCGCATAGCTGGCATAAGGCGCCAAGCCATTATCGAACAGGTAAACCAGCCCTACACGTCCGGTAAACGCCTCGCTGTCCAGCGAAGACTTACTCTTGGCGCCCGTAGCAAGGGTTTTGGTGGTGCTATCGGTACTGGCCCAGTCATAACGACCGCCGAGCAACAACACCCACTTATCCCACTTCATTTGCTCCTGCAGGTAGACCCCGGTCTGCTCGCTACGCGAGGTAGCATCGGTGCTGAACGCCGGCGTCACCACGGGCGCGCCGTAGACCGGATCAAAGATATCCAGGCTCGGTCCCTTGCCGTAACCCGCCTTGGTGTCGGTGCTGGTGTTCTGGTAATCAAGGCCCATCAACAACGTGTGCTGTAACGGCCCGGTATCGAATCGGGCCTGAACCTGGTTGTCCAGGGTGTAGGCGTCCATGTCGACATCGGTGGCGATGGTCGAACGGTTCGACGTGCGGTAATCAGCCTGCAAATTGCTGTTATAGATGCTGCGGTAAATGCCCTCGGCGCGCAGGTAACGTGCGTTCTGGCGTAGGGTCCAGACATCGTTGAAGTGATGTTCGAAGGCATAGCCAATCGAGTAATACTCGCGATCACTTTTTTCGAAGTTCTTCTCGCCATCATAGAAATCCACATCGATGCTGCGCCCGGTCGGGCTGTGCAGCACCGAGCCCCAGGCCGGCACCGAGCCGTAAGACGCACCTTTGGGGTCCTTCTGGAAATGCCCGAGCAGGGTCAGCGAGGTGGCATCATCCGGGCGCCAGGTGAAAGCGCTGGAGAGCGATTGGCGACGCGTCTCGGTGTGTTCGACCTGGCCATCGGCATCATCGAAAAGGCCTGCCACGCGGTAGGAATAAACGCCTTGGTCATCGATTGGGCCGCTGAGGTCAAAGGTGGTGCGCTTCTTGTTGAAGGTGCCGTATTCCACACCCACTTCATGAAACGGCGCGTCCAACGGGCGCTTGCTGACCATGTTGATCACCCCGCTCGGCGTGCCCTGCCCATACAACACCGACGCTGGGCCGCGCAGCACTTCGACGCGTTCCAAGTCAAACGCATCCTTTTGCGGCAAGGCGTCACGGCTCGAAGGCATGCGCAAGCCATCGAGATAAGTGGCCGGGGCGAAACCGCGAATGGTCAACTGATCGAGACGCGACGCAGTGGCGCCACGGGTTTCCGGGATGACAGCGGCGCTGTAGCGCAGGATCTGGTTAAGGCTCTCGGCGTTTTGCGCACGCATCTGGTCTTTGGTGACGATGGAGATCGACTGCGGGGTTTCGATCAACGCGGTATCCGTCTTGGTGCCCGACAAACTGCGCGTGGCCACATAACCCGACACCGGCCCGGTCGGGCTTTCGGCCTGGTACGCACCGCTGATGGTGGTGGCCCGCAGCTCCATGGCCCCGCCGTTATCCGGGATAGCTTCCAGGCGGTAGCGATCGGCGGAGAGTTTCATCGCCTGCAGGCCGCTGCCGGCGAGCAGTTGGTTCAGCGCCACGTCGGTGTCGTATTGCCCGCTCACCCCGTTGCTGCGCTTGCCCCGGGTCAAGCTTGCATCGAAGGCCAACACCAGGCCCGCCTGCTCGGCCAGGCTATTGAGCGCCTGGCTCAGGTCACCGGCAGGAATCGAGAAACTGCGCACGGCGCTGCTGCTTTCTTCGGCGAAGACGGTTTGGGCAGTCAGCAACGGCACGGCGGCAAAAGCCATCGCCACTGACAGGGTCAGTGGATGCAAGGGACGAGCAAGGCGCGACATGGGAAATCCTGCGTAATGGAGGTTCTATTAACCATGACGGCCATGTCGGGGAATCGGGCAAGGATGAGAGCGATTTTTATTTGAGAGTGGTTGCTGCAATCAGTTTTATCGCCATTTTGTGTAGCTCTTGGGGTTGGTATTGCGCGGTTTTTTCCCCGTTGTAGTGGGCCTTTTCTGAATTTCTCAACCGTTCATCCAGGCGCTTTTTCCTGCGGCATGCTCCGACGCCTTGCCCTTTGCCGAGCCGTCACGGATGACCCACGCTTCCCACATCGCCCTTATCGAATTTGAGCTGGATGGCTTTCATCAGAGCTTGGAGATTTATCGCCAGCAGATGGGTGCCTGGTATTCGCGTGCGCTGGATTCGGTGAGCCATGGGTTGGACATGCCGTCGTTGCTGGGGATGGATCGGGTGTTGCGGGTCGGGGATTCGCAGCGGTCGGTGAGCATGGCTGATACGGACTTTGCGACCGTGGCCCAGTGCCCGCTGGGCGGTGAGCTGAAGATTCAGAGCCTGTTCGAGTCGGTGTATGACGTGCCGATCGGCGATATCCCGGTGGAGGTGATGGGGCTGGATGACGGCAGTTCCACCGTGATCTTGCTGGATGAACAAGGTAAAGGCTCACACCACTGCGCGGCTGGCGGGCGGTATCAGGTGCGGGTGCAGGGCGGCGTTTCCGAGGAACAGGTGGACGCGTTGTTTGCCTCTTACGCCGGGTTGATGGCGGATCTGGAGCAGTGGCTTCGGTCGCAGTGGGCCGGGTTTAAGCCGCATTGGGAGCGATCTACTGCCAGCGCAATTGGCAGCGGCCTATTGGCGGGCAGTTGGGCGGCGATCCGTGATGTGTGGGACAGCATCAAGCGGGTGCAGGCAATTCTTGAAGACCCACTGAAGTTCGTCGAGCAACTGGGAGATCAGGCCGCCCAGTTGGCGCAAATCGCCACAGACGCACCCAAGGTCATGGAGCAGGCAATGTTGCTGGCCAGTGATGAGGCGGCGCTGTTCCTGTTGGTGCGCACGGCGATGATCTGGCTGGACGCGTTGCCGCCCGGTGAAATGGCCGAGGTGGCGGCTGGGTTAGTGGTGGCGTTGCTGATTGACCTGGTGATTGGCGTGGTGTTGACCATCGCGTTGCCTGCGGCGGGCGTGGCGTATTTGAGTTTGCGCTTGGTCAAGTATGGCGCGCAGATCCTCGAGGCGGCGGTGGGCTTTGTCAGGGGGCTTCTGGTGATTCTGACGAAGTTTATGCAGGCCGTGGATCGCTATAAGGCGGTGGCCGTTCGCGGGGTGGTTGGCGGGCTGAAGCAAGGCACGATGCAGATGCGCTGGAAGGCGCGGCAGAACGCGGTGCTGAAGCAGACAGAGCATGTCGATGATGTGCCTGTTGGTTCGAAAAATCCCGCGGGAGATGCGGCGGCTGCTTCGGATAAGACCGCGACCAATGGCTGCCCGGTGTCGATGGTTACCGGGGAGGAACTGCTGACACTGACCGATGGTGCGCTCGATGGGATTTTGCCGTTTGAGTGGACACGGTTATATCGCACCAGTGCGGTGGAAGTGGATTGTGGGTTGGGGTTTGGCTGGAGTCACTCGCTGGCGCATCGGCTCGCGGTTTCCGGTGATTCGGTGGTGTGGACAGATCATGAAAATCGGTCGACTACCCTGCCCTTGCCATCTGTTTCTCGGCCCGCGATCACCAATAGCCTGGCCGAAGCGGCGATCTACCTGGGGGCTTTGCCTGATGAGTTGGTGCTGGCTCAGGCGTCGCGTTTCTACCACTTCCGCGACGGTGTGCTGACAGCGATCAGCGACGCGTATGACAACCGATTGCGCATTTTCCGTAACTACCTGGGGCAGATCGAACGACTGGACAACGGCGTGGGGCGCTCGTTGTTTTTGCACTATGCGTCGGGCCGCATTGTTGCCGTGGATTACCAGGTTGAACGGGCGGTGGATGAGGGTCCGTTTGTCTGGGTGACAGAGCAGAAGGTTGTTTCCTACGCCTATGACGCTGCTGGTCGGTTGGTTTCAGCGACTAACGCTGTAGGCGAAAGTGAGGTTTATCGGTACGACGAACAGCACGTCATTCTTGAGCGCGGACTGGCCGGTGGGGCGAGTTTCTTTTGGGCGTGGGAAAGGTCTGGCAAGGCGGCGCGGTGTGTCCGGCATTGGGCGAGCTTTTCGCAGATGGACACGCGGTATGTGTGGGATGACAACGGGCAGGTCACGGTTCATAACGCCGATGGCAGCCAGGAAGTCTACGTGCATGACCAGCGGGCGCGGCTGGCGCGGCGGGTGGATCCGGATGGTGCTGAGCACTTCAAGTCCTACGATGACAAAGGCCGGCTGACGGTTGAGCAGGATCCTCTCGGCGCGATCACGGCCTACCAGTACGACGAAGCCGGACGCTTGGTGGCGTTGTTTCCGGGGGATGATGAGCCCACTTCCTACGAGCATGAGAATGGGTTCGTACGGGTTGTAAGGCGGGGTCTGGCGGTTTGGAAATATGAGCGTAATGACCAGGGCGACGTTACGCGTAGGACTGATCCAGACGGGCATTCCACGGACTACAGCTACAACAAATACGGGCAGCTAATTGGGGTTTGGTTTCCGGATCACAGTTGTCAGCGGCTGGTCTGGAATGAACGCGGACAACTGCTTGAAGAGCAATTGCCGAATGGCGGTATCAAGCGCTATCGCTATGACGATCTGGGGCGGCAGGTTGCGCGTGAGGATGAATATGGTGCGCTCACACAGTTCGAATGGAACAACGCTGGGCGCCTAGTCCAAATAGTCTTGCCGAGTGGTGACACGCGTAAATATACCTATAACGCTTACGGAAAAATCACCTCCGAACGCGATGAACTGGGGCACGTCACTCGTTACGAATATGCCGACGGCTTGCACCTCATTAGCCGCCGCATCAACGCCGACGGAACCCAGGTCAAATACCGTTACGACAACGTGCGGTTGTTGCTGACCGAAATCGAAAACGAAGTCGGCGAAACTTACCGGCTCCAATACCACAACAACGGCCTGATCCAACAGGAAACCGGGTTTGACGGCCAGCGCACTGCCTACGTTTACGACCTCAACGGCAACCTGCAAGAAAAGACCGAACATGGCGACGATGGCAGTCAGTTAGTCACCCGCTACGAGCGCGACCACGCCGGTCGACTCGTAAGAAAAACCCTGCCCGACGGCAACATCGTCGATTACGCCTACGACCGCCAAGGCAACCTTCTAAGCGTCGACGACGGCCACTGGGCGCTGGCCTACGAATACGACCCACAAAACCGCCTTACCGCTGAACACCAAGGCTGGGGCACGTTGCGCTATGGCTACGACGCCTGCGGTCAGCTGAAAAACCTGCGCCTGCCGGATAACAACCGTTTCACCTTCAACCACGATAAAGGCGGCCATCTAGCCACTGTCGACTTGAACGGTGAAACCCTCACCTCGCACCTGTTCAAAGCCGACCAGGAACAGCAACGCCAACAAGGCCAACTGATCAGCCATTACCACTACGACGATAAGCAACGCCTGCACGCCCACGCCGTTACCCAACAGGAACACTACCTTTACCAACGCCAATACGACTACGACAAAGCCGGCAACCTCACCCGCCTGCTCGACACCCGCAAAGGCGAACACCACTACCACTACGACCCGCTAAACCGCCTGACCCGCGCCGATCACTCCCAAGGCGAGCAGGAACGCTTCGGCCACGACCCGGCCGGCAACCTGCTCATGCAAGACCGCCCCGGCCCGGACATCGTCGCCGGCAACCGCCTGATGATCCAAGGCGACCGCCACTACGACTACGACGCCTTCGGCAATTTGATCCGTGAACGCCGAGGCAAAGGCCAGCAACTCGTCACCGAATACCGCTACGACTGCCAGCACCGCCTGATCAGTATTAAAAAACCTAACGGCCAGGACGCCAGCTATCGCTACGACCCGTTTGGTCGTCGGATCAGCAAAACCGTTGACGGCATCACCACCGAGTTTTTCTGGCAAGGCGACAAACTCATCGCCGAACACCACGCGGATCGGCACCGCAGCTACCTCTACGAACCGGACAGCTTCCGTCCGTTGGCGCTGCTGGAAGGCTTCGGCCCAAAAGAAACAAAGCCCTACCATTACCAACTCGACCACCTCGGCACCCCACAGGAACTCACCGCCCCAGACGGCGAAATCGTCTGGTCTGCGCACTACCGCGCCTACGGTGAAATCACCCGCCTCGACATAGGAAAAGTCGACAACCCGCTGCGCTTCCAAGGCCAGTACTTCGACCAGGAAAGCGGACTGCACTACAACCGCCATCGCTACTACAATCCGGATATTGGTCGTTACCTGACGCCGGATCCGGTAAAGCTGGCGGGTGGGATCAACGCCTACCTATACGTCCCTAACCCTACGGGATGGATAGACCCATTAGGATTGAGTTGTAAGATTGGAAATTGCCCTGGCGGCATACTAGATACACACGAAGATGCAGGGGGGCATTTGCTCAAGAAGCACGTTGAGCAGACGGATGCACAATTGTTTGCAAGGCTGGAATTGGAACCACATATTCCAGCGGCATCTACGTTCAGAAACAAAAAGGAAGCAGAAGCTCTTGTTTCTAAAAGCTTAACCAACCGTAGACAGGAAATCTTAAATTTTTTAGAAGGAAAAAAAGATAAACATATCATCAACGAAAGTTCAAACTTTCCGGTAGGATTGAGCGCTATTAGAGGCGTTGAATCGTCCATTCCAGTCTACAACTTCATTCTGGTTCTGAAGAGAAAACCTAAGATGCCAGATGGCTATTTATTACTGACGGGATATCCTGAAAAATGAACCTACCACTGACTGAACTTCAGCAATTTTTTGGCGCCTACTTTAATCAGGATTGGACAGCGGAATACTCTTCAGCCGATGAAGTAATTGGCTCATTCCTACTTGACTCACAAAGAGATGTCATCACCACTGTAAAAATGGAAATAATAGAACTAATAAAAACCTACACAAATGAACCAGAGTTCCAAAATAACTTATTTCATGAACAGCACTGCTACTATTACTACCCTAATCAATGGGCATCAGGACCCTCATGGTTAAATCACATCATTGTTAAATTCGATGAGCACTTACTGAAACAAGAAAACCCTATTTAAAAGCAACCTATGTGGCGAGTTTTCTCGCTCGCCACAATAAATATGCCGCCGAGGAAGAACTGACTCACCACCCTTCTTTCAACATCCGCAACTCCAGATGCTGCAACAGCATGATGGTCTTCCCGTCCGCAATCTCCCCGCTTTGCACCATCGCCAGCGCTTGCTCAAAGCCCAGCTCCAGCACCTCGATATCCTCGCCCTCTTCTTCCAGACCGCCACCGCTGCCCACCTGATCCCCCGGTTTATATTCACCGATGAAAAAGTGAATCCGCTCCGTCACCGAGCCCGGGCTCATGAACGCCGCATAAACCTTCTCCACATGCCCCACGCGATACCCGGTTTCTTCTTCCGCTTCCAGGCGAATACGTTCCTCGGGACTGGCATTGTCGAGCAATCCCGCCGCCGCTTCGATCAGGTAACCGTGGTAATCATTGACGAACGTCGGCATCCGAAACTGGCGAATCAACAACACTGTGCGCCGCTCGCGGTTGTACAGCAGGATGGTCGCACCATTGCCGCGGTCGTACACCTCGCGGGTCTGGGCTTGCCAGCTGCCGTCGCGGCGGCGCAGGTCGAAGCTGTATTTTTTCAGCAGGTACCAGTTTTCCGAGAGTGTCTCTTCTGCGGTGATGCGAACGGGGCTGTTGTCCATGATCGGTTTTCTCAAGAAAGTGTCTGCGTTTGTTTGATGCGATCCCAGGCGGCAGCGACTTCTTCTGCGCTGCGGGCTTTGATTCGGGCCAAATCACGGGGGTATTCCACACCGGGATTTTCCGTAAAGCGCGTGGCGGTGAATTGCCCGTTGCTGGCACGCAGAATGTAACCCGTGTCGTCGCACTGCGTTGATGCAAGGAACACAACCCCCGGCGTCACCCACTCCGGCTTGAGTTCATCCGGTTCTTCGGTCACGCCCCACATGCGCGTCTTGGCGACCGGTGAGATCGCATTGACTCTGATCCCCGCATCAAAGCCTTCATGGCTCAACGCGTTCATGATCCCCAATTGCGCCATCTTGCCTGCGCTGTAGGCCACCAGGCCGGTCTGTTCATATTGCGCATACATGGCGCGGTCGGAGGTGGTGAGGATGATGCGCGGCGCAGATGAACGCAGCAGGTGCGGCCAGGCGTGCTTGCACAGCCAAAGTGGTGCGTAGAGGTTGATGTCCATGGCACGTTGCAGGAACGCCACGTCGAGGTCGGCGATGTTCTGGTAACCCACCCAGCCAGCGTTGTGAATCAGGATATCGAGTTGGCCGAATGCCTCGATGGCGTACGCAACCAGTTGTTGGCAGCCCTCGTTCGTGGACAAGTCACCGCCATGGCCGATGACAGTCAAGCCTTCGGCCTGCAAGGCCTCTGCCGCCGACAGCACCACCGAGGCATCGCTGCCTGAGCCGGCATTGTCGGCGCCGATATCGCTGATCACCACTCGCGCGCCACCTTGGGCCAGTGCCCGTGCATAGCTGAGTCCCAACCCGCGGGCGCCACCCGTGACGATTGCGGTTTTGCCTGTGAAATCCATGTGCTTGCTCTCCTGTTCAGCCCCCACCCTAACAATCCCGGCACGCATTGTTCAATGCTGTAACACTTTGCAAGCAATCCCGGTGGACGGCTGTCGAATTAATTCCTGCCTGTGTGGGCCATCTGGTAAAAACCCTGCTTCAACTTTTCTCTGGAACCTTCATGTCTTCACGTTTTCTCTCGCGCCTGAGCCTGCGCTGGTTTCCGCTGTTGTGCATGGCGCTGTTGATCGTCGGCCTGCCGGTGGGGTGCGCCGTGCTGCAACACAAGGAGCGCGAACTGGTGTTTCGCATCGAGCCGGGCACCGCCAGCTGGTACAGCGGCTTGCCCAAGGCCGTGCAGGAGTTCGAACTCAAACCTACCAGTTTCAAATCGGGGCAGAACATACATGGCTGGTGGTACCCGGCGGATAAGAAGGACGCACCCGCAATCCTCTACCTGCACGGCGTCCGCTGGAACCTCACCGGGCAACTGTTTCGCATCGAGCAATTGCACGCCCTGGGCTACTCGGTGCTGGCCATCGACTATCGCGGTTTCGGCCAGAGCCACGGCGAGCTTCCGTCGGAAACCAGCGTGTATGAAGACGCTCGAATTGCCTGGGAACGTTTCCAAGTGCTGCAACCGGACCCCGGCAAACGCCTGATCTACGGGCACTCCCTGGGCGGTGCGGTGGCCATCGACCTGGCCGCCGAGTTAGGCAAACAAACACCACTGCCGGTTCGCGGCTTGGTGATTGAATCCACCTTTACCTCGCTGGCAGATGTAGCCACGGCGGTGGCCAATACTTCGTTGCCGGTGCGCTGGCTGCTGTCGCAGAAATTCGATTCCATCGACAAGATTGCCGATATCCATATGCCGCTGCTGGTGGTGCATGGCCTGGACGACCGCTACGTGCCGCCGCGTTTCAGCCAACAATTGTTTGAAGCCGCCCAGGAACCTAAACGACTGTTATTGGTGCCCGGCGCCAGCCATAACAACAGCATGAGCCTGGGCGGTCGCAGCTACGGCCAGGCGCTGGACAAACTGATGCAAGCGAAGATGCCGCCCCAGGTTGTCACGCACGCCACAGGCCGCAACGGCGACTCTTGAAAACACTTTCCGGCACTGGGTTCGCGCTTGCCTGTCAAGCGCAAACCCTGCCCATGCTGGGCCAAATCAGAAGTTGATCAAATATTGATCTTGGCTTAAATCGCCAACCCTGCCGGGGCTTCGCAAAGTTATCCACAGAGATACCCACGGTTTTCGTGGACAACTCTTTTTATATTTTTACGTTTTTTTTGCTCAGTAAACGTTTTCTGGAAATGTACCCGGCAACAAAATCTCGCGATTCACATCGCGTATATCGTTATACCCACACAGCGCCATCGACACGTCCAACTCACGGGCGATGATCTCAAGTGCCTTGGTCACGCCCGCCTCGCCCATCGCGCCCAGGCCATATAAATGCGGCCGACCGATCATGGTGCCCCTTGCCCCCAACGCCATCGCCTTAAGCACGTCCTGGCCGGAACGAATGCCGCCGTCGAGCCACACTTCAATACGCTCGCCCACAGCCTCCACGATTGCCGGCAGTTGGCTGATGCTAGACGGTGCGCCATCCAACTGGCGACCGCCGTGATTGCTCACCACCAGTGCATCGGCGCCGGAATTCGCGGCCAGGCGCGCATCTTCTACATCGAGAATGCCCTTGATGATCAACTTGCCGCCCCAGCACTTCTTGATCCACTCCACATCGTCCCAGCTCAGGCGCGGGTCGAATTGCTGGGCCGTCCAGGAAGAGAGTGAACTCATGTCCGCCACACCTTTCACATGCCCGACGATATTGCCAAAACCACGGCGCTTAGTGCCCAGCATGCCCATCACCCAACGCGGCTTGGTGGCCATGTTGAGAATATTCGGCAAGGTCAGCTTGGGCGGTGCCGACAGGCCGTTGATCAAGTCCTTGTGGCGTTGCCCGAGGATCTGAAGGTCGAGGGTCAGCACCAACGCATCCACGCCGGCAGCCTTGGCGCGCTCGATCAATTGTTCGATAAAAGCGCGGTCGCGCATCACATACAACTGGAACCAGAACGGCTGGCCGACGTGTTCGGCGATGTCTTCCAGGGAGCAGATGCTCATGGTCGACAAGGTGTAGCGCAGGCCAAACGCGGCAGCCGCGCGGGCGGTCAGGATCTCACCATCGGCATGCTGCATGCCGGCCAATCCGGTCGGTGCCAGCGCCACCGGCATGGCCATGTCCTGGCCGATCATGCTGGCACGGATCGAGCGCTCGTCGATATTGCGCGCCACCCGCTGGCGGAATTTGATGCTGGCAAAATCGCTTTCATTCGCCCGGTAGGTGCTCTCAGTCCAGGAGCCGGAGTCGGCGTAGTCGTAGAACATCCGTGGGACACGCTTTTGCGCGAGCTTGCGTAAATCTTCGATGGTTGTAATCAACGACATCTAAGTCACCTCTCCCTGAACTGAACACTGAGAGTAACCGCCCATCGGCTGCTCAACCAGCCATTGCGTTTATATCGGTAGGCGCATAATCTCGCATAAACCCGCAAAATGATGCAAAACCATGCACAACACTCATCAAGCCATTGACCTGCCTTCTTTGCGCAAACAGAAGATCCTGTTGTTGCTGGAACGCGACGGCAAGGTCACCGCCTCGGAATTGGTGGACCACTTTGCCGTATCCCAAGACACCATCCGCCGCGACCTCGGCGAACTCGCCGCCGCCGGCCTGTTGCAACGCGTGCACGGCGGCGCCCTGCCTCGGCCAAAGGACACTGGCAAAGACTTTTTCACCCGCGTCGGCGAAACCAACGAGGCTAAGCGCCGCCTCGCCCGACTGGCGGCCGACCGCGTGCAAGATGGCCAGATCGTGCTGTTCGATTCCGGGTCCACAACGCTGCAGATCGCGCAGTCATTGCCCCGCTCGATTCGCCTGGCCGTGGTCACAACGTCGCCCATGATCGCCATCGCACTGGCCGACCACCCCGATGTAAAAGTGATCCTCACCGGTGGCCAACTCAACCCCGCGACTCTCTCCACCAGCGGCCACGAAACGGTGCGCCTTATCCAAAGCATAAAGGCCGACCTGCTGTTTACCGGGGTGTGCGCGCTGCATCCGCAAGTGGGCATCAGCTCGCTGCACTTTGATGAAGTGGCGGTCAAGCAAGCTTTGCTCGACAGCGCCTCCCATGTAGTGGCGGTGACCCTGGCGGACAAGCTCGGTGCGGTGGAGCCCTTTGTGGTGGCGCCCTGCAGCCGCATTCATACACTGATTACCGAATGGCATGTGCCGAGTGTGGAAGCGTATGAGCAGTTAGGCTTGGAAGTGTTGCGAGTAGAGGTCGAGTAGTGACAAGGCGTCGGGCGTCGCATGCCCGCTGGCGGTATTGTCGAAGATGCACCACGTGGGAATGCCGGCGTTCGTAGCCTGAACCAATGCCTGCGCAAATGCCTGCACTCGCTCAGGGCCATAAGCACTGTGATAGATACGCGGTGATCCATGCAGGCGCCAATAACTCACGCCCCGCCAACCGCCGGGCACGCCGCCGGTTTCAATCACCGCAGGGTCAGCGGCGACCCTGCCAATTTCAAAATCCTGCAACATCACCTCGGCTGCGAGCCAGGTAGCGTGACGCGGCTCAAGCACCACGGCGCCGGCAAAGCGTTGGCGTAACGCCGTAAAAAAAGCGCTGGCGATGGCAGGTTCATAGCTCAGCGACGGCGGTAGTTGAATCAACAAGCAGCCGAGCTTTTCACGCAGCTGCAGGCTGTGTTCAAGAAACTCATCCAGCGCGGTTTCACAACGCTGCAAGCGCAATTCATGGGTGATGCGCTTGGGCACTTTGACCGAAAAACGAAACGTCGACGGCACTGATTGCGCCCAACGCTCATAAGTCTTTGACAGATGGGGGCGGTAAAACGAGCTGTTGATTTCCACTGCATTGAAGCGTGACGCATAGCGCTGCAAATGCGTGCCCTCGGCCACAAATGCCGGCCAATGCTCACGCGGTAAACTCCAGCCCGCGCATCCCACAAAAAGCGGCGCGGTCAAAACAGCACCGTCGCCGCATCACGCATGAAAATCTCGATGGTTTTAGGTCCCACGCCGTCGAATTCCCCGAGGCGCTTTTCAAACGCCTGCCGGTCTTTACTGGCACTGCGCATCTGGGTGAGCTTGCCGGCGTACTCGGCATTCAGCTTGGCACTGAGGTCCAGCAAGCGCTGCGCGGTGGTTTCGTCATAACGCACGTAGTGAGCACGCCCTAACATTGCGACCAATTCCCGTGAAGTGCAGTGCTGCAACTTGCGTGCAGTGTCGCGACCTTGTTCTTCAACGATCACCTTGTAGGCCTGTGCAGCGATGGGTGCCTGGATCCGCTTGCCCATCAAGAAGCTGGCGATCAACCATTTGAACAGGCTCGCGTCATCATCAGCCTTGAGCTCGATGCCCAATTCAGAAGCGGTAATCGCCCGAGCCATGGTTAGTGCCCCAACTTGCGCTCGGCTTTGTCGGCCTGCTCGTTAATGGCATCGGTCTGGCGCTCAGTCTCTTTGATCGAAGTCGGCGTCAGCACTTTATCGACGGTTTCGGTCTTGGGGTTCGGACGGTCCAGGGTCTTCCCCTTGGACGGCTGTTCAATGCCTTTCTGCACGTTTTCCGAGCTGATCGGGTCTGGGGTTTTGTCAGCATTTTTGTGATCGGTCATGGTCAATCTCCTGGCAGTTGCAGCCCGCAAAAATCCGCGGGCACCTAAGCAGCAGAGGCCACTGAATTTCGATAGTTCAAGAATTCAACCGGGCACGGCCACTGGCGAAATAAGCGCGAATTAAATTAAACCTTTTGCACAGCCGCCCTCTCAACACTCAGGTAACGGCATCAAGCCACCTTTAAGGAGCCACACCATGACTACTCAGTTAATGAAACAAATGGGCCTGACCTTCGTATTGGTTGCAGGCTCGATTTCGACCGCCATGGCCGCCACGTCCAATAGTTTTGTCGACAATGCGGCCGAAGGTGGCATCACCGAAATCGAAGCGGGCAAGCTGGCCCTGCAAAAGAGCAGTTCGGCTGATGTGAAGACCTTTGCCCAACACATGGTGACCGAACACACCGAGGCGAATCAGGAACTGGCGACCCTGGCTAAAAAGCTCGACATCGAAGTACCGGATGATGCTGCCCTGACGGATAAGGCCAAGAAAGCCATTCTGGAAATGCGCGACGAATCGTTTGACGAGGCCTACGCCAACAATCAGGTCGCCGCCCATGAAAAGACCGTCGAGCTGTTCAAGAAAGAATCCACGTCTTCGGACAATGCCGAGTTGAAAGCCTTCGCCACCAAGACGCTGCCAACCCTTGAAGCTCACCTGAAGGCCGCCAAGGATCTGCAAGCCAAATACGCCAAGTAACCCCACGACTCAGGAGGTACTCAAACATGAGTTCGCAACTCAACGGCAAGAACATCCTCATCATCACGTCCAACACGGGTATCGAGCGCGACGAACTGCTTAAGCCCCTGGAAGCGCTACGCGGTTTTGGCGCTACGGTGACCCATGGATCCAGTGAGGGCGGCACCACCCAGACGTTTGTCGGCGACACCGAAAAGGACCGCACCGTAGAGTCAGACGCCAAGCTGTCGGCACTGTCCGGTGCGGATTTCGATGCCCTGGTGATTCCCGGTGGCACCGTCAATGCCGACACCTTGCGCCAGGATGCAGCAGCCTTGAAGTTGATCAACGAATTCGTCACGGCGGGTAAAACCGTGGCAGCGATCTGCCATGGACCGTGGGCGTTGATCGATGCGGGCGTGGTCGAGGGCAAGACCCTGACCTCGTATAAGAGCGTGCGCACCGACTTGGTCAATGCCGGCGCCGCGGATTGGGTCGATGCCGAGACCAAAACGTGCACAGCCAATGGCTGGACGCTCATTACCTCACGCACGCCGGACGACTTGCCGGCATTCAACGACACGATTGCCAAGGCTGTCGCAGGCTAAACAGCTGGCTTTGAACGCAAACAGGCGCCCAATGGGCGCCTGTTTTTTTTACCTCTGATTTAGCCTCGATGCTGCTCGGGCATCTCACGTTTCGGCCCGAGCACTGCCCATGCAATCAACCCAAACAGCGGCACGAAGATCAGGATTATCAGCCACAACCCCTTAGTCTCCCAGCCACTTGTGCTACGCAACACAACGTTAATCGCCCACAGCTCCGCGAGCAGCAAAATCACCGCCAAACCGATCCAGATATATTCTAATTGCATGAGTCACCTCCTGAGGTCTTGTGCATTAGGTCAAGTATCGGCGCTGAGGGTTCATTAAAAATACCTGCAACAGCTAATACGCCCGTCATTCAGGGTGGAATGCAACCCTCCACGCAGGCAACCATGCAAGCTGCACGACACCCGGCCTGTTCTGTAGCAGCTAACCGCATGATTTATCTGAACATTCAGAAAAATCTCCGGTTGGTACACCTGATGCAATGTTTCCTCAGGACGAGGCGTGCATTTCGACACGCCCTGATTTTCCCGTGAGGTGTCACCCATGAATGCCATTGACCTGCTCAAAGCCGACCACGAACGCGTGAAGGCCCTGTTGACTCAATTGAGTGAGTCAACCGAACGCGGGGTTAAAAAGCGTACTGAGCTACTGGCCAAGCTGGAAGCAGAAATCAGCCTGCACACTAAGCTGGAAGAAGAGATTCTGTACCCGGCATTCAGAAAGGCCGGCGGCAAGGAGCAGGACATCATGTACCACGAAGCCAAGGAAGAGCATCGCACCGTCGACTCGCTGGTGCTGCCGGACTTGAAGCAGACTGAGCCTTCGACAACCGAGTTCTCCGGCCGCGTTAAAGTGGTCAAGGAGTTGCTGGAGCACCATATCGAAGAAGAGGAAACCGAGATGTTCCCGCAGGCTAAAAAACTGCTGGGTAAGACGCTGCTGGAAGAGTTGGGCGCTGAAATGGAAGCCATGAAAGCCGCGCATAAAAAGGCGCAGTCGACCAAGCCAATGGCGGCTTGATCGAAGCATGACCGAAGCCTGGACGTAATCCAGGCTTCGGGGCTGTTTCTGGATGTACCCACACGGTAGGGGATTGCGTCATGAAGACCAGATCGTACCAACGGATTTTGCTTATCGTCGGCCTCTCAGCCTTGCTCGCGGGCCCCGCCCTCGCCGCTTTTGGCGATAACCCCGAGCCTGCCGCTAACGCCTTGACTGGCGACAGCGCCGCCGGTTCCGCGCTGCCGCCTGGGACCTACCCCAGCAGCCCCTCCGACAGCGATAAGAAAACCAAAGACACCGACAAACCGCCGAGCAAACCGGCTAAGCCCGCCGATAGCCATAAAGACAGCAAGGAAAAACCTCGCTCAGGCAGTTGACGGCTCATCCGTGACCCGGTGGTTGGTGGTTGGGGTGAAGCGGAAAAAGCTCGACCAGAGGCACTCGGCAGCCGCTCAAGGCACCGGCAACCATCCGCTGAAGCCACGCGATACCGTCAACGGGCACCATGCGAAATCCCAGGGTGGCGGTGGCAGCGCCGGGAGCTCGGTCCCGGTACGCTGAGCGTGTTTCCAATCGACAACCCGCGACGACTGCCAGGCCAGGACAACACCCCGGGCCTGGCTTTCGTCCGTATTGACCCAGCCCGCGGCCGCCGCCGCCATGAATGCCTCGATGGGCTCATCATCGATCTGCGCGCCATACACCGAGCCCAGCAGCCAGCGGCAGACATTCACGTGGTAGGTCCAATCCAGCGGCGGCCGGTTGCGATAGGCCCAGGTCATGAAGCTGCGAAACAGGTTGAGGCCTTCGGGCGGGTCGAGCTTGAGCAGCGCCGGGCAGATATCGAACAGGGTGTGCCAATAGGGCAAAAGGCGCGCATCCAGATGCACGAAATTACGCGAATTACTGGGGTATTCAGGCGGAACAGGTTCCGCGTGCAGGCGACGGGACGCCTTGCTGACCAGGCGGCTGGCGCCTGCGGGCAATAGGAGGTTCATCAAACGCACTCACAGTCATGACGATGGAACGCCTCCTGGTTTCAGGAGGCCCCGGGGCGTACGTCAGCATGCAGGTGAAGCGCGGGGGTTGGCCGAGGGCCAGGAATAACGCGGCGGCGCCTTGTTGCGCCGTTCATGGGCCGGACGTGGCGTTCGGCCCAGGCCCAACAGCCAGGCCAACCCGACCA
Source organism: Pseudomonas sp. H1_A03 (assembly GCF_054685145.1). Classification (NCBI taxonomy): domain Bacteria; kingdom Pseudomonadati; phylum Pseudomonadota; class Gammaproteobacteria; order Pseudomonadales; family Pseudomonadaceae; genus Pseudomonas; species Pseudomonas sp. H1_A03. The sequence goes on along the minus strand of NZ_CP162829.1, from coordinate 3,983,144 downwards.
GAAACACCAGCGCAGGCGTCAACGCGTTGCAGACTGGGCAGGCAAAGTAGTTCGAGATGTTGCTGGAAGACGGGCTGCCCAACCCTTTGTCGGAAACTGGCGCCTGGCTGCCGTCCACCGAACAGAACGTCCCGCCGACGCCATTGAGTGCCTGGCCCATCATCTGCCCATGACCCAAACCGCAGACGAACAGGTTCATCAGCACGCAAAAGTACAGGGCCCAGGCGATCAGTGAACGGTCGGGGTGGCTCAATTTCATGGCGGCGACTCTACCACCAGAGCCGCAAAAGGATGAAGCACGGCACGCCCCTGTGACAGAACGTCGCAGATTACGTGTCGCAGCCAGGGTTGGTAGACTTGGCGCCCTCCTCCTTTACTCTTTTTCAAAGCCTGATGTGTAGATCCAGAGCAATGCAGGCGTTTCACAGGACGCACCGTTGATGAGTACGCTATTCACCCGCCGCAAAGTGCTGACCGGTATGGGCCTGCTGGGCCTGGGCAGCCTGCTGGGCGGCTGTGACTACAGCCCCAAGCTGAACTTCAAGTACGGCAAGGACTTGAGCGACAAGATCATGGGTCGCACCTTCAAGCTCAAGAACACCGCTGGCGAAACCGTCACCCTCAGTTCGTACCGTGGCCTGATGCCAGTGGTGTTCTTTGGTTTCACCCAGTGCCCGGCCGTGTGCCCGACCACCCTGGCGCGTGCCGCCCAGGCCAAGAAGCTGATGGGCCGCGACGGCGAAATCATGCAGGTGGTGTTTATCACCCTGGACCCGGAACGCGACACGCCCGAGATTCTCGACAAGTACGTCAAGGCCTTCGACCCCAGCTTCGAAGCGCTGTATGGCACCCCGGAAGAAATTGCCGTGGCCGCCAAGGAATTCGGCATCTTTTATGAAAAGATCCCCGCCGGCGACACCTACACCCTGTCCCACACCGCCACCAGCTTCGTGTTCGACACCCGTGGCAACCTACGCCTGGGCCTGCAGGCGTCCCTTACCGCTAAAGAGTGCGCAGAAGACCTGCTCACCGTCATGGAGGTCTGCTAATGACTGCCGTTCAACACCTCAAGCGCCTGACGTTCGGCCTGACCCTGCTCGGCCTCGCAGCGCACGCCAGTGCCCAGGTGCAAGTGACCGACGCGTGGGTGCGCGCCACCGTGCCGGGCCAGCCTTCCAGCGGTGCGTTCATGACCGTCACGGCCGACAGCGACAGCCAACTGCTGAGCGTGGCCTCGCCCGTGGCCAAGGACGTGCAGATCCATGAGATGAGCATGAAGGACGATGTGATGCGCATGGGCCCGGTGGACTCGGTGGCACTGCCTGCCGGCAAAGCCGTAACCCTCGACCCCAACGGGTACCACGTGATGCTGATGGGCCTGACCGGCCAGATCAAGGAAGGCGACCAGGTGCCACTGACCCTCACCGTGAAAAACGCCAAGGGCGAAAAGCAGGTTGTCGACGTCAACGCCAAGGCGCGTGGGTTGGATGGCATGGACCATGGCCATATGGACCACAGCAAGATGCATTGATGGAAGACCGTAGGCGCGGGCCTGCTCGCGCCTACGGAGAATGACGGTTTAGTCCACGATAAACAGCTTCGCCCCGACGCCCGTCGATGAGCGATGCCCTTCCATGTCATTGCCCACCTGGTAACTCATTCCAGCTGTCAGGGTGAACTGGCGGCCATCTTCCAGCTCCGTGTGCAACTCGCCTTCAAGGCACAACAGCACATGCCCGCGCCAGCACCAGTGATCCGCCAGGTAGCCGGGCGTGTACTCGACCATGCGCACCCGGGTGGTACCAAAGTGACAGGTACGCCATAAGGCGCTGCCGGTGACGCCAGCGTGGATACTGGGTTCGAGGGTGGACCAATCGGTGGTGCCAAAGGGGACGGCGGTGAGATCCATGGTGGGCTCGGTGGTGGTTGGAGTCGTTTGAGGCTATCCACCGGGTGCCGCGTGCGATAGACACAGATCGACCGCATTTGTGGGATACAGGTATTCTGCCGGTCCAGCTCCCATGGATACGCTTATGCAGATCGACCCTGCCTTCGTCCTCCACCAAACCGAACACTGGCGCCTCAACCACCACGTGGCTTCGGCACTGCCGGGGTACCTGATGCTGGGTGCCAAAGCGCCAATCCACTCCCTGGCGGATATGCCGGACGCAGCGCTGGCCGAGCTGGGCGGGTTGCTCGCGAAGACTCAGCGAGTGATGGAAGCGCAGCTAAAGCCGAAATGGCTGTACATCAGCCGTTATGGGCACATGCCGGGATTCCCGCTGCATTTTCATTTCATCCCGGTGTACGACTGGGTGGAGGACGCGTTTTGGCGGGATGAGCGATATCGGATTCTGCAGGGTTTTGGCCCGCAGCCTCCCGCGCAGGCGCTGACCGACGGGGCCGAGCTGACGCTGTTTGTGTGGCGCGAATTTGGCGAGAGCACTACGCCGCCGCAGGTCCGGGGGAATCAATCTACCCAGTGATTGCGCGGTTGCGCACGGCCTTTCGGTCGGCGTGATGAACATTGGCGCTGTCGAGTCCCGGCGAGACTGCGAAGGCGGCGGCACTGCCAGCTTTTTTGTCGCCTGACACTCCGCTTTCGCAGCCTCGCTAAAGCTCGACAGCTCCCACAGGGGATCTGCTGTTTTGGCTGGATTTCGGTTATAGCTGCGGGCGCAATTTCAGCAGCGACGCAGATCAAATGTGGGAGCTGTCGAGCCCCGGCGAGGCTGCGAAGGCGGCGGCACTGCCAACACTTTAAGCGCCTGACACACCGCCATCGCAGGCAAGCCAGCTCCCACCTCTTGAACAGTGTTCAGTCAGGCACTCAGTCGTTTTGTCATCGGAATACACGCTAACGCTAACCCCGAGGGCGAGTGGTAAGTCGCCTGCTCGTCCCCCACGTATCCGCAGGCTCGATAGAATGTCGCTGCGTTCAACGTCGCATCCAGCACCACGGTTTCAATCGCCCGTTCCTGCGCAACGTTTTCGAGGTGATCGAGCATTGCCTTGCCATATCCACGCCCGGTGAATTCGGGCAGTACAAACAGCGCACCTACTTCGTTGTTGTCCAGGTCGAGCATCCCGGTGGCAACCGGCTCCCCCTGTATACACCCCAGGTAAAACAGTTTATCCATCAGCACGTCGTAGCCATCCTCGGCCTTTCCCCGCGTCCACAGCATCATTTGCTCGCGCGTATAGGCGCCGATGCACTGGCTACGGATGGCCTGCAAGCGGATGTCGAACGCCACCTGGGCATCCTCCGGGGCAGCCCGTTTTATCTCCAGCATTTCACTCTCCCTCCATGAAATCATCGCGCCACTAGCACACTTGTGCTAATCGACCCCTCCCCCTTGCGGCGCTATATTCCTCGGCACTTCCAACGCTCCTCTGGCACCGCGCATTTATCGCGGGTGGGCCTGTTGCGCGCCGGAAAAGCCCTAACAACCCCAAGGAAGAATCACCATGAAACTGCAATCCTCCGTTACCCGCCTCACCTTGTTGGGCGCCTTGATCATTGGCGTGGCCGGCTGCAGCAACATCAAGCCCACCGAAGACCATCTCAAGACGCTGTCGGAAACCAACCTGGGCGAGCCGGTAAAGCGTATTGCTAACGTGCGCAGTGACTCCATGACCACCTATTACATCGCCAGCACCGCGTCCGGCGACTATAACTGCGTGCTCTCAACCGGCGTCGGCGGGGCGCTGCATGCGGTAGGAAGCTTTGGCCTGATAAAGCCTGCAGCCTACTGCCAACCCAAAGGTGCGCGCGGCAATGCATTGCAGGGCTTCACTCAGTAACGGCCTCCTGGCTCAAGTCCCGCAGAACACCGCGCAGTTCAGCGGGGCGCACCGGCTTGGAGAGAATCGCGATCTGACGGTCGTGCAACGCGGCCTGGATTTTCTCCACGTCGTGCCCGGTGAGGATCAGCGCCGGGACTGCCCAGCCGCGTTGTTCGCGCAGGGCATCGATGCATTCGATACCGGTGGCGTGGTTTCCCAGGTCGTAGTCGGCAACGATGATGTCGCAGTCGCTGACCAAGTCGCGCCCCGAGGTTTCAGCCTGTACCTCACAGCCCCAACGCTCCAACAGCGCCTGGGTGGCGAGCAATACGTTGTAGTCATCTTCCACCAGGCACACCTTCAAGCCGGTCAGCAGGCCGGTCTGACGTGTGTCGTCGCGAGGTGCCGCTGCATGCGGCGCGGTGGCCAGGGTCAGGCCGTAGAGGCTTACCGAGGTGCCACGGCCGACCCGTGAACGCAGGCTCACTTGCACGCTCATCAACTGCCCCAGGCGCTTGACGATGGACAGCCCCAGGCCTACGCCTTCGACGTCTTTGTCACGCAGGTGGCGCACCCGATAAAACTCTTCGAAGACCTTTGACAGATGCTCCTCGGCAATCCCCCGCCCCCGATCATGAATCTCCACTGCCAAGCCGCCGTCGCGAATGCGCACGCCGATCAGCACCGGCCGTTGCGCGCCGTATTTGAAGCAATTGGAGAGCACGTTCTGCACCATGGTCGCCAACAGCGCCGGATCGACCAGCACCCAATGCGCACAAGGCCGCAGGCGCAACTCCACGCCGGCCCAACGTGCGGCCTCGGCGTTCTGGCGCACCAGGTCGGCGAGAAACTCGCCCAGGTGCACCGCCTGGTACTTGGGCAGCAAGCGGCCGTTGTCGAGGGTGTAGAGGTCGAGAATCGAGCGGAACAACTGCGACACGTTAAGCAGCGAGCGGTCGATGTTGTCCACCAGTCGGCGCTCTTCATCGCCCAGCCGGGCTTCGCGCAGGCAGGCGGTGAACAGGCCGATGGAGTGGATGGGCTGGCGCAGGTCATGGCTGGCCTGGGCGAGGAAACGCGATTTTTCCAGATTGGCGGCGATGGCTTGCTCGGACGCCTTGCGCGTGCGCTCCAGCAGGATATGCGCGTACACCGGGATCACCGTGCTGGTGGTCATCAGCATCAGCACCATGAATGGTTGCGCCTGCCACACCGGCGTGAGGCGGTACACGATCAACAGCGCCAGCAACGCCAGGCCCGTGGCAATCGCCAGGTAACGCGAGCCATAGCGCATGCCGTTGCCGAGGTTGACCCACACCATCACCGCATACAGCGGCAGTGCCGCCTCGCCGCCGACCACCATGCCGAACGAGGTGCCGGTGTAGTCCTGGATCATGCCGAAGATCCGCCGCGCCGGGTAATGCCCGGGCCATCGGGCGATCACCTGGCGAAATACGATGGAGGCCAGCAGGAACAGGACGATATACACGATTACCGGCAGGTACGTGTCCAACGAATGCCCAGGCAAAAAGCCGAGGATGCTGATGTAGACAATCGCGATACCGGCCACCACGATGCGCAGGTTGGCCTGGTCGAGCTCGGAGTTGGTCTCAAGACTCATGGGGTTACGTCCTTGTGCGGCAATCATCAATTCCTTCACGCTCCACAGGCAGGCCCCGGGCGCAGTGGTAAGGTAGCATGCCAGAGCACAACCCTGCCCCAGGAAGGAGCACCCTCATGACCGGTCGCATCATCATTGCCGACGACCATCCGATGTTTCGCGAAGGCATGCTGCGCACCGTGCAGCGCCTGCTGCCCGAGGCCGTGGTGCAGGAGGCCGGCGACCTGGACCGGGTACACGCGCTGCTCCGTGAAGACGGCGAGATCGACACCCTGATCCTCGACCTGCGCTTTCCGGGCCTGACCTGCCTGAGCCAGCTGGCAGAACTGCGCCAGCAACTGCGACGCACCATGTTGATCGTAGTGTCGATGGTGGACGACCCAGCGCTGATCGATCAGGTGATGGCCTTGGGCGCAGACGGTTTTATCGGCAAGAACATCGCCCCCGACGAAATCGGCCAGGCGCTGCTGGCCATCCGCAAGGGCGAAGTGCTGGTCAAGTTCGCGCCCTCAGGCTTGCTGCCCCTCGACACCCACACCCTCACTGCGCGCCAGCATGACGTGCTGCGCCTGATCGCCCAGGGCAAGACCAACAAGGAAATCGCCAAGGCCCTGGATATCTCGCCGTTTACCGTGCGCATCCATGTGTCGTCGCTGTTGCGCGCACTGGATGTGCCTTCGCGGGCGGCAGCGGCGGTGAAGTATTCCGGAGAGTTCTAGTCACAGCCGGGCCAGCCTTGCTGCATCCGATATTTATGCTCAATTCCCAGCTTAATAATATTTTATTTATAGCCCCCCTCCCCCTACCTTGAAGTCATGCCAACGCTGAATCCAACTGCATTACGCAAGGACAGAGACATGACTGAAGCAATAATAAAAACAGACACCCTGGTGGTGGGCGCCGGTCAAGCGGGCGTGGCCATGAGCGAGCATTTGAGCAAGCAAGGCGTGCCCCACCTGGTGCTGGAGCGCAGCCGCATCGCCGAGCGCTGGCGCACCGGGCGTTGGGATTCTCTGGTGGCGAACGGACCGGCCTGGCATGACCGGTTTCCAGGCCTGGTATTCGATGATGTCGCCCCGGATGGCTTCGCGCCGAAAGAATGCGTAGCGGATTACTTTGAGGCTTATGCACGCACGTTCAATGCCCCGATCCGCACCGGCGTGGACGTAACCTCCGTTGTACGCAATGTCGGCCGCCCCGGTTTCACCGTGCACACCAGCGACGGTGTGATCGAAGCCAACCGCGTGGTGGCGGCGACCGGGCCGTTCCAGACGCCAGTGATCCCAGCCATCGCACCCAAAGACACGGCACTGCACCAGATCCATTCCGCTGACTATCGCAACCCTGCACAATTGCCAACGGGCGCCGTGCTGGTGGTGGGTGCCGGCTCGTCCGGTGTGCAGATCGCCGATGAATTGCAACGCTCGGGCCGCCAGGTCTACCTGTCAGTTGGCGCCCATGACCGCCCGCCCCGCGCCTATCGCAACCGCGACTTCTGCTGGTGGCTGGGGGTGCTGGGCGAGTGGGATCAGGTAGCCATGAAACCGGGCCGTGAACACGTGACCATCGCGGTCAGCGGCGCACACGGCGGCAAGACCATCGACTTCCGCGAACTGGCCCAGCAAGGCATGACCTGGTTACCACTGCAACATCCTCCGCCCCGCTTATCGAAAAACACACGATTGGATACGTGCCCCCGGAAGATCGCCATGGAAAGGTAAGAGACCTGTTCACCCTGTGGTTCGGCGGGAACATCGCGCCGCTGCCGATCGTTACCGGTGCGCTGGGTGTGCAATTGTTCCACCTCAACCTCATCTGGGGTATCGTCTCCATCCTTGTCGGCCACCTGGTCGGCGGCGTGCTGATGGCGCTGCACTCGGCCCAGGGCCCGCAAATGGGCATCCCGCAAATGATCCAGAGCCGCGCCCAGTTCGGCTCCCTCGGCGCACTGCTGGTGGTGGTCATCGCCGGCGTCATGTACATCGGCTTCTTCGCCTCCAACATCGTGCTGGCCGGCAAATCCCTGCACGGCGTGGTCGACGCAGTGCCCGTACCCGTGGGCATCGTGATCGGCGCCATCGGCTCCGGGATCATCGGCATCATCGGCTACCGCTTTATCCACGTGCTCAACCGCATCGGCACCTGGGTACTGGGCGCCGGGATCGTGCTCGGGTTTGGCTACATCTTCACCCACGTGCAGACCACGGACTTCCTGACACGCGGCAGCTTCAACATCTCCGGCTGGCTGGCGACCGTGTCATTGGCGGCGCTGTGGCAAATCGCATTTGCGCCCTACGTCTCCGACTACTCCCGCTACCTGCCGGCAGACGTACCCGTCGCGTCCACGTTCTGGACCACCTACCTCGGCTCGGCATTGGGTTCCAGCCTGTCCTTCATCTTCGGCGCCGTCGCCGTGCTCGCCACCCCGGTGGGCATGGACACCATGGACGCCGTCAAACTCGCCACCGGCGCCATCGGCCCATTGATGCTGGTGCTGTTCTTGCTCAGCGTGATCAGCCACAACGCCCTCAACCTGTACGGCGCAGTGCTGTCGATCATCACCCTGGTGCAGACCTTTGCCTATCGCTGGATTCCCACCGCGAAAAGCCGCGCAGTGATCTCGATTATCGTGCTGGCCGCCTGCGCGATTGCAGCGGTATTCGCCTCCAAAGACTTCATCGGCCACTTCGTAGACATGGTGCTGGTGCTGCTCGTGGTACTGGTGCCGTGGACCGCGATCAACCTGATCGACTTCTACGCGATCCATAAGGGCAAGTACGACATTGCCTCGATCTTCCGCGTGGACGGCGGGATCTACGGGCGCTACAACCCGCAGGCCTTGTTGGCGTATGGGATTGGGATTGCGGTGCAGATTCCGTTCATGAACACGCCGCTGTACGTGGGGCCGATTTCGGAGCACATCAACGGGGCGGATTTGTCGTGGGTGGTGGGGTTGGTGGTGACGTCGCCGTTGTATTTCTGGTTGGCGAGTCGGGACAGTGCTTATAAGCGCAGGATGGAGGGGGGCAAGTTGGTGGGCGGGATTTGAAACATCCGTCGGCTGTGACTTGAGCTGTCAGAAAACCCGCCTTGGCGGGTTTTCTGATTTTAGGGGATGGCCGGGCATCGCCTTTTTTGTAGTGAGCGGGCTTGCCCCGCGCCAGGTTGTGAAGCGGCAGCCAATCTAACCGTCGAGGTGTACCAGCATGCGCCTGGTCGATAGTGGCCCATCGAGATCGACTGCCAAAAAACAGTCAATCACCGAGAGTAACCAAGATTAATCAGGCGTCTTGCGCAGTCATATACTTGCTGAAGTTGTTGATATGGTCGTCGAGATTATCCTCAAGCATCATCCGGTACTGCTCACAAAAATACTTCAACATCGCTTCGCGAGCCTGCGCCATTTCCTCGCCTGATTTGAAGTTGCGAGTGCTCACCCAAGCATTGAATCGAGTGGTGCCAAACATCATCGACGCGCTAACCTTTCCAAGGTCTCCGAGCGCCCTAAGCTGCTCGTTCGACAGGTTTATATGCGCGTCTGCACGATCAAAGAATGCTTCATCGGTGGCATCTGGCATTGCTGGGTACCTATCTATCATTGTCGGAAATTCCGTAATTGGAACACTTCCCGCATCGGCTATGCTACGACACGTAAACAAAAAAATGCCAAGGTTTGACGCCCGCTATTGGCACTCGCCGCTCACCACGCGGGTGCCCTTCAGCAAGCGTTGAACCTGGCGATAACCTGTTCGGCGACTCGCGCGGACTCAAGCGCGTTCCCACTGCGGCGATGACATGGACTTCGATTGCTTTGTGCTGATGACCGAACAGGTGATTGACGGAGAGACTCTGCACTGGCGCCGTTTTGGGTTGAGCGTATCCAACGGTCTGGAAGTCGGTATTACCACTCGATGGGACGCCGAGAATCGCCCGATCAGTTTTTCCCTGGCGGAATTTCGCGAGGCGCTGGAGGACTTTTACAGGCTGATGAAAGCCTAAGGGCTGAATGAATTACCCCTGCCCAAGTCGAAAATTTTGCCAAAGAGTTGCCCGCCATTTAACGAAGTGATCGAACACTAGGGATGAACCGCAAATGAGCAAACTGGGTTGTAAGTGTGGTCATGTGATTACCGATCAAACCGACAGCTTGCCCTATAAGGCGAGCCTGCTTCGCGACGAGGTAGAAAATGAATGTTGGGATGAGGTGCACCGCGAACTCAAACCTCTGGTAGAGGCTGCGGAATCCGGAGACAAGGCTGCGATAGCTGAGGCATTTGGCGGGTTCGCACCCTGGAGCAGCGCTACTGACGAACTGCAAGGCCGAATAGCCCGCATCTACATTCACCGCATGTCGAATGTCTACGAATGCCAGAACTGTGGACGCCTTTGGGTGCAAAAGGATGCCAGTGACAGATTTGTTTCCTATGTCCCTGAGGAAGGCGCATATGGGGCGATCTTGTCAGTGGCATCAGGAGAGTCTGAGAAGCGAGATTGAGCGTGCGCGATTGGTCGAAATCTGCAGTTGCTATTGGCTGCGTTCGGCCAGAACCGGACGGTCACTATATGTCCCAACCGAACCGATAAGAGGCAATCCGCTAAACGCTCTTGAGAAACCTGTGCCATGCGTACTGGTTCGTATGTATCAATCGCCGTGGTGACGGTTTACGGGACTGGATCAGGCGTTTGACGCGTGTCAGGGTCTATACTAATTTCGCTCTTTTGATCAGATCCACCCTTGATCACCGCACAGCCCACCAGGCAGAACACGTGAAACATTCGACACTTACTGCCGCGCTGCTCTGCCTATTACTTGGCACTCCCGTCAGGGCCGAGCAGTATCAGGTCGTTACTGAAGAGTGGGCGCCGTACAACTACCAGGAGAACAATCAGCTCACCGGCATGGCCACGGAGATCGTTCGAGCCATAATGGCGCGGACCGGGGATGACTTTGAGGTGGTGCTGCTGCCCAGTATGCGAAGCGCCCGCGCATTGAAGACCCGGCCCAAGACCATCATGTATTCACTATTCCGCACGGCAGAGCGCGAACCGCTATACAAGTGGGTCGGACCGATCGTGGAAGAGTCCATTCACCCCTATCAGTTAGCCAATGCGCAGCAGCCGGTGAATTCCTTGGAGCAGCTACTGCACGCCCCAAAAATTACCACGAGACATGCCGGCCTGATACCCGAGACTCTGCAGTCGCGGGGCTTCAACAACCTCGAAAAAACTGCAACCGAGAGCCTGCAGCTCTATCGCATGCTGCAAGCCGGGCGCACCGATATCATCATAGGCGACACCGATGCGGGAGTGGCTTACTACACCCGCCAGTTGAACATCGCCCCCGGCACGCTGCGGCAGATTCCCATCGAGCTCTATCGCTCATCGCTGTACATCGCCTTCAGCCGCGACTGTGACGACGAACTGGTAGCCTCCTGGGCCCACGCCCTAGAGCAACTGCGCCACTCGGGCGAGCTGGAGCGCATCCAGGATCGATACAATCAACCCGTCGGGCAATGACAGCGCGGAACCAGCGCAAGCCCGCTTCGCACTTATCCAGACCTGCTCTCACTCAACGCGGAGGATAAGTCATGAACATTTTTGCAATACGCAGCCATCAGCCTTGGAACAAGGGAACGGCTTAACCCGGCCACACCAACGGAGCTTGCGGAGCAGATGATGCTTCACCAAAGTGAGCAGTCAGAGGTGCTCGAGTGGTTCAGGTCGACACTGCCGTTGGGAACGCTCGGAACAACGGACCGGATCTGATCATTGCGAAGTCGCTTGGCCATAGTGGTACCCGCATGCTTGTCCAGCGGCCGCACTTCCTAAAGACTGCTATCGGCCGATTGTGTTGAAAAAGTCGGCTTCGGTTTCCACGGTAGAAAAGTTCGCGCCCGAGATTGAAATCTGTGTTTTTGGCAGAAGGTTCACGACTCGGATTTCATGTAGCAGCACGCAAAACAGGTGTTTTTACCTATCTGTATCCGAGCGTTTTGGACAAACCAACTTTTTCAACACAATCGGCCACAACCGGACATTCGCCGAAGTCCTCCGGCCTTGCCTGACTCGTGCCCAATGTGTCTAATTCTGAGTACCTTTAAGCAAGGAGTAAGGCATGCCGCACAACACTATGACCTTTGAGGATAGGGTTCGCCCCGGAAGCTCATCGGACGGCTGTAGCAGTGTTGAGCGTAGCTTTGCTGATTTTCAAATCGACGAGCATTCTTTACTGGAAATTCTGGTGACCGCTGACGGTGGGCATTCTGACTACATGAGTGGGTTCGTATCAGGTTATCCAGAACAGAATCTCCGGTTTGCCCAGAGCTTGATTCGATGCGACCAGCCCCAGGCAGAGCCCTATCGGGTGCTCATCTATATTTGCCCCGAGTGTGGTGACATCGGATGCGGAGCCTACTCAGTGCAAATTCGCAGATTCTGTGCTGAGATAATTTGGGAGGCATTTGCTTACGAAAATGGATATGAAGAACCTCGCGTAGTACCTGGCGTTGGCCCATTCGTATTCAGCTCAACCTCCTACGTGCGCACTGTAAGAGCCGCGCTTGAGATTTGATTTGGCGGAGGGAGGAGACTGCTCTGTTTTTTTAGGGCGTTCACTCTGGGTCATTTATTGACTGTCACGACTTATTGAAATCGACCCAAAGCGGTCAACTCACTAAACGCATGCTCCACCGACAAAGAATGGGATTCGCTGAATTTCCGCCTCGCTCATTACTCGCCAATCATTTGGCAAAATACCGTACTCGAACTCGGCGCTTTCCAGTGCCTCATCCAATCCAAGTATCAAGTGGTCGCCTTCAATTTGGAGTTTTGCGTAGTCCTTAAAGCGTATCTCCAGATACACCAGGTCATCGTCTTCGGCCCTCAGGCCGAAAAGCACGATAGCGGTAACGTCAGGCCGGAAATCGCTGATTTTCCTTACATAAGCAAATAGGTGACTTGTGTGCTGGGGCATGGCGCCGGCCGTCTCTATTGATGGTGGGTTACGGCATTTTATATGACTGCTCCTTGGCGTCGGCTCAGCACAACCTCTTGCGCACAGCCCTCAACACCGCTTCGATGTGCCAGGTTTCGACGCCGATGGCGACTGCTTCGCCGGCATCAAGCACTAACTCGATTTGGGTGGTTATGCCTTGTTCGAGAAGCAGTCGCTGCGCTTCTTCAAGAAGGCTGCGTTTACCTGTAAGCCAAAGTCGTTGTTTGCCCGTCAGCAACGCAAGGGTTTGCGGATAGGTGCACTGCAGTTTTCGACGCAAATTGACCAGCGCCCGTTTGTCGCCTCGGTCAATTGCGGGGGTCAGTACATACTGGTTGCCCGACACTGCCTCCAGATCGTATTTGTCTTGCAGATACTCATCGACACTCATGCAACTGACGACTGTCTCACGCTCGCCCGTCATGACGTTGATCAAGTGCGCGTTAACACCGACGTAGCAGAACTCCGTCATTCCGTGGACGACGTAATCCTCACTGTTACTGCGAATAACCCAGTAATCACCGTTGGCGGAAAGCTCACATGACTGAATGACAAAACGCTCAGGTTTGCCATCTCTCATGACGCCGTCAAACAGGCCAAGCACGATTTCGCAGGCCTGCTCGGCGGTTAGCACGGCGTTGATCTCTGTCACGCTTTGCCCAAGCCAAACAATGAACGCAGCCAGCCTGCCGACTTTCGTTCATAGAAGGGTGTGGTTTGTTTGAGGAAGTAATCGCTAAGGCCTGATTCCCCTTCGTGAACGCGATAGAGGTCAACGGTTTCGCCATCCGGAGCGGTATCCCCGGCAACGTTACCTGCTTCGCGCATGACCCGTTCAATATCTCCGTCCGCTTCAATACCAATGATCAGATGAGGCTTTTGATCAGACGATGCGTCATGCATCAAGGCCAGAAATGCATGCTTTACGTTGCGATGTTTGGCGAGTAATTGTGTGACTGAGTTGACCATCTTCGACGGATATTGCGACGGCTGTCCGAGCAGCACTTGGGTGTCTTTTTCGACCGTGCGTTGCATCGGCTTTTGGCCGATCTCGTCGGAGAGCAGATGGCGCACTTCCTCCGGGAAAAACTCTTTCCCGTAAGGAGACTTTGGATTGAGGAAAAGAGGGGTACCCAGTGTGATTTCAAACAGCGATCTGGCCGGGATCTCTACGTAGGACTCTTCGCTATCTATGGAAATTTGTAGTGTTTGCAACGAAGAAAAAAACGGGATGACAGCGGAGCCGTCAGGCTTTTGCCAATGCGCGATGCTGATGTTGCTACCAGCCTCGAGGTTGACTTGCCCTTCGCCAGTGCCGGCAGTGCCAAGGACGTAGATAGTGGAATTCAACAGAGTCTTGAAAAAGTCAGGTCGATGGGCCGGTTCATCCGCCGCCAGCCTGAGTGATTTTTCAAGGGTGTTTTCTTGCTTGGTATCCATGATGTCCATCGGCAGTTCCATCAAAACAGACAAAAAGTGAGCGGCAAAGAGCGCGCAGTTTTTCACGCGACGGTGAAAACAGGAAGAACAGCAGGCTAATAAATCTGGAGCATACGGAGAGTCACCCTGAACGGTTTTCCAAGGATAGTTCCTCCATATCAGTGGTGGATGAAGAGCCAAATGCGGTTCGCCTCGAAGGGCTGCTTCTGGCCGACAGACGTCTATCATGACGGGCAGATGCCGACCCGAGCTGACATCCTGACCTTGCGGCGGCAGGCAGTATAAGTGGAGTCGGGCTTGCACTCCGGTAACAGGAAGGTTGACCGGGGCTGGAGCGATGCCAAAATGACACAAATAATGGTGGTCTGACCCCGTTTTTACGTTCATGAACACGCCGCTGTATGTGGGGCCGATTTCGGAGCACATCAACGGGGCGCATTTGTCGTGGGTGGTGGGGTTAGTGGTGACGTCGCCGTTGTATCTCTGGTTGGCGAGTCGGGACAGTGCTTATAAGCGCAGGATGGAGGGGGGGAAGTTGGTGGGTGGGGTTTGAAAAACACACTTCTACGCCATTGAAAGCACTCCACAGCACCGCCCGGCCCCAGGATTTAGGTCCGGGCAGTGCAAATAAAGCGAATATGTCCACAGCTAAGAAACTCGAACAAACTAAAAGACAACGGCCCGCAGCTTCATATAATAGCATCCTCATCTAACACAGAAGTCGGTGGCAAAGCTATTTGACGTGCTACGGAGTCCATCCTCTCGCACTCATCTGTCCACGCACCACATGCCACCATTTCAGACTTCAGCAATATATAATCGGCGGAGTTCAGCACAACGGTTGCGGTCGTTGCGGCGTAGATTGAACACGGCTGACACTCTTCTAATATACCCTCCATATGACGAGAGACCCTGTTCCGCATGCGCGGTAACCGCTCAACTAAGTAAACCGACAATAGTCTCTGACACGACAATATGGAATCCAAAGCAGCCTGCCCTACCTCAAACCTCTTGATCGCTGCGCGCTTGATATTGTTAAGATCAATGACCTCGACCGTATCCACCCCTTTCTCCGTTCGGCCCTTTATTCGAAAATCTTGATAGTAGAGATGATCGGACGGCAAATCCTCATAGGGATTTACAATCGGAATATCACCCACATCATGACCTCCCTTTTTCCCATTACAGCGTTTGCAAGAAGGCAGCAAATTATGCCACTCAACGACTAAATCCGGATAACTATGCTTATCCCGAAAATGCTCCACCTCCATATATTTGCTTTCCTCCGAAACACTGCACTCACAATACGCACACTTCCCCTGACTAGAAACCAACAAAGGCACTTTGATACGATCATCATTCCAGACACTTTCTTTGGAATTTTTAAACTTCTGAGTGAGTAGTTCAACTACCTCACCAGTCAAATATAATGGCTGTTCCGCCCTGGTCAACTTGATCATAATCATTACACCTTGACCGCAGCCAGTTGAAACTTTAAAAGCTTGCGCAAGTGATTTTCCGGATGAAGCAAGGCATCAATTTTGTTATAAAAACCACGCGCCACCTCGTAGTCTTCTTCTTCAATTGCGCCTTCAAATCCTGATAATAGCTTGTGGTAAAGTGGCGTTCGAGTATCCTCCATGCCCATGACATCGGATAATACCTCTTCTACCGTCCACCCCTGAAATCCGAATTCGCTGGACGGGAGGGGGCGTACATGAACATTCCCATCGCTGACTTCTAGAGCTATTACTTCGCTAGGCTGAGCGGCCTGAATCACATGAGGACTATGAGTCGTAACAATAAATTGAGCTTTAGGAAAAGCTTTTCTCAGCAACTCTGGAACTTTGCTCTGCCAAGCAGGATGTAGGTGAAGTTCAATTTCATCGACCAAAACCACCCCATCAAATTCATCAATTTTAATATTTGGATCCTTAAATCTAAACTCAATATCTTTAGCAATCCCAAACAACAATGCAAGACAAGCCTTAAATCCTGACGAAAGGTATTCATAATAAATCTCACCCGCCGAGGTACTTATCATAATATCATTAGAGGATGCAAGAACCCTATTAAATTTAACACTACTATCAAGTAGAGAGAAAAAACCTTGAATGCGACTTAAGTTATATATCTGTTCTTTCGAAAGAGAGCCTTCGTGCCCAGACCACAGAACCCGATGAACAAACCACGCTTTAGTTTCCGAAATATTACTTCCATTCAAAGCCTCCTGCTGCGTGTGCTGAGAGGCTTTTTCGACGTCAACAGAAACAGAACCAAGTGACTTGTAGCTTATAGTTCTGATCGCTTTTAGCGATAACAGATATTTACTCATATCTGCACGCCCTCCAAAATTCACGCCCGAACCGTTAGCGACAAATTCCGAGATATTCACTGAAACATCAAATTCGCTGGTATCCCCCAACGCTATTTTTGTGACAAATTTACCAGAAGTAGAGTTAGCACTTCGTTTTAATATACTATGCCCATAAGCCGCAAAGCTGTGAGCTACACACTCCAATATAGTGGTTTTTCCGACCCCATTAGGACCACAGATAATATTCATAGACTTGTCAAACGTAACTTCTAAATTACTAACACCCCCAATATTGGTGATAGTTATTGATTTTATCCTCACTTTTGACTCTCCGTTGTCAGCCAAACCAACAAGGTGGCATAGAGCCACCTACATTAGCTTACTCTGAGGATCTGAGATAGGTGCTGTGTATCAGTAATTTTAGAAAACCAGAGTGTATGACTGTACCTTCAGCTCTAAAGGCTTGCCCCGGTGTCCAGACCACGCACATTATGTGGCTCGACATCTACCACTGGTAACTCTCGCCTGATCTCTAAATGGTTACATCGGCGCACTGATACTTTCTTGCATACGGTAGAGCCGCACCTTATTATTCGGCGCGTCGCCAACCTTTGTCAGCGACAGGGTTTCGCAGCCCTAAAAAATAGAATCAACCTGCACAGTCATCAGACCCTCAGGCGAAGTCCGCCTGCGTCTCGCTTTATGGCGGCTGTGCGTGGGAGACCTTCGGGTCTGCCGGGGGTGATTCTTCCTGGTCTGCGAACCCGCGCACAGTCGCCACCCAATCTGTTTCGCAGCAGCTAGGTGGCAGTTCTTTTTACCCAAAATAGAATCGAACCTTATGACTAATCAACACCCGCCCCGCCGCTTCACCCCCATGTCCCAAACCGCAACCGACTACCCCTTTTTGCTGATCGACAGCGAGGCCCCACTCAGCGAGCTGCATGCCTGCGCCAGCGAGCGTTTGAATGCTGCCCTCGCCTATCTGCACTTGATGGCCTGTTCCAACGTTTCCGACTATGCCGAGCACGATATCAATACCGTCGCCAATACCGCCCGAATCATGGTCCAGGATGTTGCGGACGTGTTTACGGTGATTGAGAAGCGGGGGTTTGATTCGCCTGCTGCGGGTTGATGTGATTTGAGTTGTGAGAGCACCCGCTTAGGCGGGTTCTCTGGTTTCTGGCGATCTAAAAACTTCTAATTGACCAAGACTTGATGGTGTCTGTACCGCCGCCTTCGCAGCCTCGCTAAAGCTCGACAGCTCCCACATTTAGATCGCCAAACGGCCCGACAATGCAGTTCCCCTGTGGGAGCCGTCGAGCTTTAGCGAGGCCGCGAAGACGGCAGCATGACTGGCAGTGATCTTGCGTGATGCCTATGATGTGGCCTTTCGCTCAACACCCCCAGGACACCCCATGCCCGCCCTCACTTTCCGCAACGCCCTCCCCGCTGACGCCGCTCGTTGCTTCGAGATTGAAACCACCGCCTACGAAGGCGACGAAGCCGCCACCCTGGAAAAAATCGCCACGCGCATTGCGCAATATCCGCAGGGCTTTCTGATCCTGGAAGCCGATGGCGAGGTGGTAGGTTTTATCAACTGCGGCTGCGCTCACGATGTGGTGATGTCGGACGAGGCATTCAAGGAGTTGGTGGGGCATTCGGCCGAGGCGCCGAATGTGGTGATCATGTCGGTGGTGGTCGACCCGGCGCATCAGGGCAAGGGGTATTCCACGGCGTTGATGACCGAGTTTGTGCAGCGCATGCGCGGGATGGGCAAGCAGACGATTCACTTGATGTGCAAGGAACGGCATGTGCCGCTGTACGAGCGCATGGGCTATCGCTATGTGCGACCTTCGCCGTCGGATCACGGCGGGATGGCGTGGCATGAGATGGTCATGGCGCTCCAGGGATGAACGTGCCGCGTATTGAGGTCAGCGACCAACCCAACCCCGACGCCGAGCGCATCCTGGGCAGCGGCCTGGCGGCCTTCAACGAAGCCATCACCGGCTACAACGATCGGCGCTTGCTCACGGTGCTGATCAAGGACCCCGACACCCAGCAAATCCTCGGCGGCATCACCGGCAAGACCACCTTGGGCATGGCCTTCCTCGACCTGTTCCACCTGCCCGATTCGCTGCGCGGCACTGGGCTCGGCAGCCAGTTGCTGCAAGCCTTTGAAGATGAGGCCCGGCGCCGGGGTTGTGCTAACGCGGTGTTGTATACCCTGAGTTTCCAGGCGCCGGGGTTTTACGAGAGGCGTGGCTGGGTGCGGTTCGGCGAGATACCGTGCGAACCGCAGGGCAGCAGCCGGGTGTTTTTGTCTAAGGTGTTGTGACGCGCACCGGCGGGGTCATTCTTCCTCACCCGGCAATGGGAAAATCACTTCCTGGGTGTCCAGGTTCCGGATGCTCGAATAGGTGCGGTATTCAGTGCTGTAGTGCGGCCCCACAGGCCCGATACCTTTGGTGCTGGCCGTCAGGCGGTAGGTCACCATGTAACGCTGGCCGGCTTTGAAGTCGACGTCGTCCGCGCCTTTGTTGCAGAACGCGCCACCGGTGCCCAGAGCATTCATCGACACGTTGCACCAGCGCAGCGAGTGCTTGCCCGGCGTGAGTTTGAGGGCTTGCTCGCCGCTGACGTCCAGGATCGAACGACGCCCTGCCCCGGGCAGCGGCTGGCCATCTACTTCGACGGCCAATACCAGGCGGTGGAACGGCACGCCCAGCTCGCGCTCGCGCCAGGTGTCGAAGTACACCAGCACGGCGTCCGGCGCGTTGTTGGAGAGGTCGACGGGGTGAAGTTTTTCCGGGGCCCAGTCGCCCTGGTAGTTTTTGTAGTGGTAGTCGGAGCAGGCGCCGAGCAGTGGAAGGGTCAATACGGCGGCGAGTTTCAGCAGTTTCATCGGGAGGACTGTCCTTGTGAGCGATGAGATCCTATCGACATCATCGCGAATATCTTGAGGTGAATGCCACTGGCGATTTGCAGTAGCTACTACCAGCTTCCGGACGCTCCGCCGCCACCGCTGGAACCACCGCCACCAGAGGAGCTGCTGCTCGAGCTGCTGCTGGAGCTGGAACTGCTGGAGCTTGAGCTTGAAGAGTCGTCCGAGCTCGACCCCACCCCACCGCGGGTCTTGCCAAAGATGAACAGCGCCGCAAACGAAGCAATGGGGAACGCGTACAGCCAGCCATTACGGCCGAGTTCCATCAGCGTCCCCGCCGCGACATAGACCGCCACAGCAGCCGCCAGCCGCGCGAAAAAGCCCACTCGGCTTTGCTTCCAGGCGTCCCTCAACACCACGAACAGGATCAGGTATAAGCCCAGTACCACCAACGCCCCCACCGGAAACCCCAGCCAGTGGATGAAGTTGACGTCTGCGTACCAACGATCCACCGCCACCAACCCAAGGGTGTAGGCCAGCAGCCCAGTCACGCCGTAAAACACCCCGCGCGCCAGCCACAACGCGCCAAACGCGGCGCCGCCGATCAGCAGGATCAGCGGCATTACGATAAGGAACATCGGCCATTCGCGGCCGCCGCAAAAAATCGCCAACAGGCCGGTGACCGCCACTGCGGCAATCACGGCGCGGCGCCAATGCAGCTTGCCGGCGGCAAGCAGCACACCGCCAATGGCACCGATGATAAACGCGAGAAATATCCCAATGAACTGGGGATTGATCCCTGGCTCCGCGATTTTGGGCAAGTCGCCGCCGTCCACCAACACCACCAGGTCGTTCACGCCCTCGGAGACACCGCCTGCAAAATCCCCCTGAGCAAACGCCGGCTTGATGTGCGCTTCGATGATCTGATGCGTCAGCAAATCGGTGACCGTGCCTTCCAGGCCATAGCCCACTTCGATGCGCACTTTGCGGTCGTCCTTGGCCACCACCAGTAGGATGCCGTCGTCAACGCCCTTGCGCCCCAGCTTCCAGGCCCGGAACAGTTGGTTGGAAAAATCCTCGATACTCGCGCCGCCGGTGCTGGGCACCAGCAACACGGCAACCTGCGAGCCTTTGCGCTGCTCCAGATCGGCAAGTTGCTTTTTCAGACGGGTGGTAGTGATGGCATCGAGGGTGTTGGTGAGGTCGATCACTCGCTGGTCAAGGGCCACGCCGATGGGCGAAGTGTCTGCCTGGGCGGTGGCAAACAGGCTGGCAATCACCAGCAGACTCAAGACGGATTGCCGCACACACCGCATCATGTTTTGTTACCTGAAGTTTCTTCCTGAAGGCGCCGACTTTACCTTATCAGCGCTATAACGCGTGACCCTGCGGCATTGACTATTTAAACTGCCGCACGCATAGCAATAAGCCATAACCGGGGCCCTGCATGGACTTACAAAAGCGCAACAACGTCAGTGTGATGGGCAACGGCGCCTCGACGCTGGTGTTTTCCCACGGGTTTGGCTGCAACCAAGCCATGTGGAATTACTTGGTCCCGTCATTTTGCGAGCGTTTTCGGGTCGTGCTGTACGACTTGGTTGGCGCCGGGCTGTCGGACCTCAGCGCTTTTGACAAGGCTAAATACAGTGCTCTGGATGGCTACGCCCGCGATCTGAACGAGATCATTGATCAATACGCGGTCGGCCCCGTCATTCACGTGGGCCACTCGGTCAGCGCGATGATCGGCACCCTCGCCGACCGCCTGGCCCCCGGCCGTATTGCCGCCCATGTGATGATCGGCCCGTCGCCGCGCTATATCGACGAAGACGGTTATGTCGGCGGCTTCAAGCGCAGCGATATCAATGACCTGCTCGACACCCTCGACAGCAATTACCTCGGCTGGTCCAGTGCCATGGCCCCGGTGATCATGGGCGCGCCCGACCAACCGGCGTTGAGTGACACGCTGACCGACAGTTTCTGCCGCACCGAACCCGACATCGCCAAGCAATTCGCGCGGGTCACGTTTATGTCGGACAACCGCAAGGACGTGATCGGCCTGACCACCCCGGTGCTGATCTTGCAATCGACCGATGACCTGATCGCCCCCATCGCCGTGGGCGAATACCTGCACAGCGTACTGCCCAACAGCACCTATTGCCTGGTGGACAACGTCGGCCATTGCCCTCACATGAGCGCGCCGCACGCCTGCGCGACTGCTATGCAAGCGTTTCTGGCACCGTGGGCCGTGCCCGATGCCGGCTGAGCTATTCGACAGCGCCGCCTGCGCCCTGGCAGTCACCGCGCAAGACGGCACGATCCTGCAGGCCAACGCGCGCTTCAGCGAGTGGCTGGGGTTCAGCACTGCCGAATTGTGCGGCCAGCGTTTCCAGGACCTGCTGACCATGGGCGGGCGGATTTTCCACCAGACCCACCTGGCGCCGATGCTGCGCATGCACGGCAGTGTCGCCGAGGTGAAACTGGACCTGCTGCACCGCGACGGGCACAAGCTGACCATGCTGCTCAACGGCAATAAACGCGAACTGGCCGATCACGTGGTCTACGACCTCGCGTTGTTTGGCACGACTGATCGCGACAAATACGAGCGGGAGCTGCTGAACGCCCACAAAACGGCCGAAGCGCTGCTGCAGGAAAAAACCGCCGCTGAACTGGCACTGCATCAAGCCCAGGCCGAGTTGAGCGAGGCCTATGCCATCGCTCAACGCCGTGCGCTGTTCGCCGAGCAGATGGTCGCGATTGTCAGCCATGACCTGAAAAACCCGCTCACCGCGATCCGCATGGCGTCCGACTTTCTCAGCCGTGGCGAACGCACGGCCAAGGAACGCCAACTGCTGGGGCATATCGGTCAATCGTCCGAGCGCGCCCAGCGCATGATCGCCGACCTGTTGGACTTCACCCAGGCCCGTGTCGGCCAGGGCATCGTCATCAAGGCGGCCCCTCTGGATTTGCACAGCGTGATTCACCGCGCCGTGGATGAACTGCGCGTGGCGTTTCCCAAGGCAACACTGGAGCATCACGCACAAGGCCATGGCGATGCCAACCTGGACGCCGACCGCGTGCAGCAGATCATCGGCAACCTGGTGGCCAACAGCGTGGCCTATGGCGACCTGCAACAGCCGATCACGGTGACGTCGCGGCTGGGCGATGGTGCCTGCGAAGTGTCAGTACACAATTATGGGGCGGCGATTCCCAAAGTGCTGCTGGCCGGGCTGTTCGAGCCCATGACCCGTGGCACCGACCAAGGCAGCGATGTGCGCAGTGTGGGCCTTGGCCTGTATATCGTGCGCGAGTTGGCCAAGGTACACGGCGGGGATGTGGCGGTGAGTTCCTGTACCACACTCGGCACCACATTTACCGTGAAGTTTCAGGGCACGTAGACGCTGCCCTGCATGACCGGCTCCACACTGCCCGTCAGCACCACATCGCCCTCGCCTGCCCAGTGCACGGTCACGGTGCCGCCGTCGCATTGCACCTGCACCGTGGCATCCAGCAACCCACGCCGAATCCCATTGACCACCGCCCCACAGCAGCACGAGCCGGAACCCAACGGCACGCCACCGCCGCGCTCCCAGATACGCAGGCGGATGTGGCCCCGGTCGAGCACCTGCACGAAATGCACATTGGTCTTGGCCGGGAACAGTGGGTGGTTTTCCAGCGCCGGGCCCAGGGCCGCTACGTCGACAGCCGCGATGTCTTCCACGAAAAACGTGCAATGGGGGTTGCCCATGCTGCACGCCGCCGGGTTGCCTTCCAGAGGCAAGGTGCGTGTGTCCATGGCTTCAGCCAGCGGTACTGCCGACCACTCCAGCGAAGGCTCGCCCATATTCACCGACACTTGCCGCCCCGGCGCACGCACGCAGGTCAGCAGGCCCCGATCAGTGCGCAGCACCACCGAATCCGTGCCGGCCTCATGCATCAAACGGTCGGCCACACCACGGGTGGCGCTGCCGCAGGTTGCCAGTGGCGTGCCGTTGGGGTTCCAGAACTTGATGCGCGCGGCGGCGTCTTCACAGTCGAGCAGCACAGCCAGCTGGTTGAAGCCGATTCCGGTGTGGCGGTTACCCAACTGGCGGGCGATTTGCGGGCTAATCGGATCGTCGAGTCCACGGCGGTCAACGATGATGAAATCGTCGCCGTGGGCGTGCATTTTTACGAACGGCAAAGGCATCGGCTGTCCCGTGGTCGACCTGTGGGGGAACTGAAGGATACTCTGAACCGGCCCAACCCCATCGAGAGCAACGCATGTTAATTGTCTTCAGCGGACTGCCCGGCACCGGCAAAACCACGATTGCCCGCGAACTGTCGCGCCAGATCGGCGCGGTTTACCTGCGCATCGACGTGATCGAACAGGCGATCCGCGAGGCTGGCGTGTTGGCGACTGATGTGGGCGCCAGCGGCTATGGCGTGGCGAACGCGCTGGCGTTGAGCAATCTAAGCTTGGGTCACACAGTGGTAGCCGACTGCGTGAACCCGGTCGAGGAAAGTCGGGAAGCGTGGAAGACCGTAGCGGCAACGGCAGAGGTGGCGTTGCTGGATGTCAGGGTGATTTGCTCTGACCGGCTGGAACATCAACGGCGGGTAGAAGCCCGTGCGGGGGATATTGCCGGCCTGGCGCCTCCAACCTGGGCGTCGGTTCTGGTGCATGAGTACGAAGATTGGAATGAAGCACCGCTGACAGTCGACACCGCCTTCATGACGCCAGATCAGGCAACTGCAATGATTTTGACAAGTCTCACCTCTACGGCAAAAGAGGTCTTTGTAGTGAGCGGGCTTGCCCCGCGCCGGGCTGCAAAGCAGCCCCAGTAAGACCACCCCGCATCACTCCCGCGAGAACCTAGCCCGAATTCAGGGCTGCTCCGCAGCCCGGCGCGGGGCAAGCCCGCTCACTACAGGCCCGCGGTGGTGTCGAGCGAGTGCCTCAGAGCACACTCCCCATCGCCTTCATCAACACCAGGTCCCGCGCATAAATATCCGGCGCGTACACCAACCCACCCTGGCGGTCGACCTCGACCGTCCAGTAGCCCAACAGCACCGGCACCGGTGTCGCCAACCTGAACTCATGGGTCACGCCGGTCGCCAGCAGCTCATCCGTACGGGCGCGCTCAGCCGGGCTTACCAATAAATCCCTGAGCAACAACGGTTGCTCGACCCGCACACAGCCCGAGCTGAACGCCCGCGGCCCTTTGGTAAACAGCGGCTGGCTGGGCGTGTCATGCAGGTACACCGAAAACGGGTTGGGAAAGCGCATCACAATCTTGCCCAGCGGGTTGCGCGGGCCGGCTTCCTGGCGCAGCAGGATATTGCCGGGGCGCGCCCAGTCAATTTGCTCGGGTGCCAGCGGGTGGCCTTCGGCGTCGAGCACTTGCAGGTTTTGCTGGCGCAGGTATTCGGGGTTGAGGCGGATGGCCGGGAGCTTGTCCTCGCGCATGATGGTGGGCGGGATGGTCCAGGTGGGGTTGAGCGTCAGCCGCGTGATGCGCGATTTGAGCAGTGGCGTCTGACGTTCGGCGCGACCCACTTGCAGGCGAGTTTGCCATACCGGGATGCCGCTCTGATACACGCTCAGTTGCGCAGCGGCGACGTTGACCAGCACGCCTTCAGGCTCCAGGTCCTGGGCCAGCCAGCGGAAGCGTTCAAGGTTGATGCGCAGTTGTTCGCGGCGGATCGCCGGGCTGATATTCAGTTCCGCCACGGTGCCGGCGCCGATCACGCCGTCAGCCTGCAATGAGTGGCTGAGCTGGAAGGCCTTGACCGCCTTGACCAGCTCGTCGTGGTACTGCTTGCCGCTGGAGGCCTTGGCCAGGTAGCCGCCACTGATCAGGCGTCGCGCCAGTTCCGGCACGCGCGGGTCTTCCATGCCGGGGCGCAACAGTGGGCCGCTGGCGACCGGGTCCCAATGGGGCAACGGCTGCTGGCGTACAGTGGAATAGGCGTTACGCAGGCTGCGGTAGAGGTCCGCGCTGGGACGGGCCTGGTCAAACGCCTGGGCCATGTCTTGCAGGCCGGTGGCGGCAAAGGCCAGCACTTCGATGTTGGGGTCGCGGGTGGGCGGTTGGGAATGCCACAACGGTTCGAAGCGCGATTGCTGCAGGCGCCCGTAGTGCAGATCCTGCAGGGCTTGCAGGTAGCTTTGGCTGATGCTGATATCGCTGCACAGCACGTTGGCCGTGGCGTCCGCCGAAGGCAAGCTATAGTGGGTGGGGTTCAGGCCGTCATCGGCGAGCATTTGCAGTTGGGTGTGCAAGGCTTGGCGGCGCTCTTCGGCTGACCACAACGGCGCGTTGCCCTGCTGTTGGTAGAACGCTTGCAGGCGCAGTTGGCCGACGGCGTCGATCTGCGGCGCCAGGCCTGGGCAGACACTGGGCAGTTGCGCCAACGCCTGTTGCACGGGCGCCAGATCGACCGGCGCCGGCGTGGTCACTGGCAACGGCTCAACCGGCAGCGCGTCGGCTGTCGCGACCAATGGTGCAACGAGCAGGCAAATGCTCAAGTAACATGCGTGTTTTTTGAACAATTGTCTTAGCTCCAATCCACAGCGGGGGGATGTACTGTAGATGTTGAATTTTCTTTGCCGCCTCGGCCTGATCGCCATGCCCTTGGTTACGTTGAGCAATTTTGCGCTCGCCGCCAATGGGATTCCTCCTTCCTTGTATAGCAGCCTGGCGCGCTCGGCTCCAGAACTCAATCCCACAGTCTTGAAAAGTGCCCTGAACGCGGTGCAGTGCGCGGTCAATAACGGCGAAGAACGTTCCGATCGCCTGGCCGTCATTGATTACTCCCAGCCCTCGACCGCCCGTCGGCTGTGGATCTTCGATTTGCGCAAGAAGACCCTGGTGCTGCGCGACCTGGTGGCCCATGGCGCCAAATCCGGGGAGAACTTCGCCACGCAGTTCTCCAACCTGGAAGGCAGCCACCAATCCAGCCTGGGCCTGTTCCGCACCCAGGAGAGTTATCTGGGCACCCACGGTTACTCATTGCGCATGGATGGCCTGGAGCCGGGCTTCAATGACCAGGCCCGCGACCGCGCCATCGTGATTCATGCCGCCGACTACGTGAGCCCGTTGTGGAGCAAGCGAGAAGGCCGTATCGGCCGCAGCCAGGGTTGCCCAGCCGTGCGCCCGCAGGTGGCGCGCCAGGTAGTGGATAAACTCAAGGATGGGCAGTTCATGTTTTCGTGGTACCCCGACCAGCGCTGGTTGAAGTCCTCGACGTACCTCAATTGCAAACCCCAACAGGTGGCGAGTAGTCGTACAATCCGTGGCGGATAGCCTGTCCCCATAGATAAAAAAGAGAGCGTCGAATGCTTTTACACCAATCCACCTGGATCGAGATCGGGCAGTTTCTGGAGCGCAGCCGCACGGTGGTGATCCCCATCGGTTCGAACGAGCAGCACGGCCCCACCGGCCTGCTCGGTACCGACTGGATGTGCCCGGAAATCATCGCCCACGAGGCGCAAAAGAATGCCGACATCCTCATCGGCCCGACCTTCAACATCGGCATGGCCCAGCACCACCTGGGCTTCCCCGGCACCATTTCCCTGCGCCCTTCCACCTTCATGGCCGCCATTGGCGACTGGGTGCGTTCGCTGGCCGGGCACGGTTTCGAGAAGATCCTGTTCCTGAACGGCCACGGTGGCAATGTTGCCACCATTGAAGCGGCATTTTCCGAGCTGTACGCCGAAGCCAGCTTCGCCCGCCGCCCGGCCGGATTTGCGTTAAAGCTGGTGAACTGGTGGGACCTAGAAGGTGTGAATGACCTGGCTCAACGCCAATTCCCGGTAGGCCATGGCAGCCATGCCACGCCATCGGAGATCGCGGTGACGCAGTGGGCGTACCCGGAATCGATCAAGACCGCCGACTATTCGCCACAAATCGCCAACACCGGGCCGATCCGCGAAGCGCTGGACTTCCGCGCGCGCTTCCCTGATGGGCGCATGGGCTCAGACCCAGCGCTGGCGACGGTAGAGAAAGGTGGGGAATTGGTGGCGTTGGCGGCTCAAGGGCTGATCAAGACGGTCAACACCTTCAGCAACGAAGCCAAACCCTAGGCCCTACACACATCCAAACTGTGGGGGCGGGCTTGCCTGCTCCCACAGGGATCGTGTGTTACTTACATTCCTGTGCAGCCAGCTCCAACCGCGACGGCGTAATCGTCGACGCCAGTGGCTTGCGTTCATACAAGAACACCTTGGCGCCCTCCTGGGACTTGTAGGCTTCCAGTACATCGTCGGCGGCAATCTTACTGGTCAACAACACCCTGGCGTGGCGCGAGCCTTGTGTCACGGTGGAGGTAATCCCGTGCTTTTCCAGCTTGGGCAACACACATTGCACATAAGCCTCGGGGGCCTTGCTGGTTTGCAGGGTCAGCGTTGGTGCATTGGGAGCAGAAACACAACCGGCCAGCAACAGGGAAGCAAAGGCCAAGCCCGGGGCGAAAAAAGAGCGCATGAAAAATTCCTGACTATAAAAATAAGGGTTCACATCAACCCGCACGGACTAACGCCTTGAGCGACGCATCGAACTGCTTCAAGGCATCCAGCTGCACATCCCGCTGCTGCTCGATCTGCGCGGCAATCTCTGGCGCGGCCTTGTCACGTACCCACACCGATGGCACCTGCTTGTGCACCGAGCCTTCGGCCTTGGCGATGTATTGCAGGTTCGCGTCATAGAACCGCGCAATAAAACGCGCCTCGACCTGGTCGTTACGCTGGGTCAGCAGTTGGTTATGGGTATCGAGCATCACCACCACATCCGGATGAGCCTGCACCAGGGCATCCAGGTTGTCGTAGACAGTCACCGACAAGAAACTGCCTTGCAGCGAGTTCATCAACCAATCGATGGCCAGTTCCGGGTCGGAACTGTTGACGAACGCCTGGCGGATGCGCCCGTCGAGGGCATCCTTGGCGCCATTCAAGGCCATGTCGTGGTAGCGTTCAAGGTAGCTGAGGTTGTCGCGGGTGTTATCGCTCAACAACACACCTACCGACTGCGTGTGCTGTAGCGAGTCTACGCTACTGACGATAGGTAGCAAATGGCTATCATCGGCGAGTGCGACGTTGTTCACGACGACCGTGCCAAGCATCAGGGCCATCAAAGCTAGTTGAATAAACGTCCTCATCGCGCATTTCCTTGAACAGCGTCTCGATGGGGAGATTTTCCGCTTTTCCTGCAAAAACAGAACTTGCGATCCGTGATGGTGACTATTATCTGAACCGATAGTGCACCCATAAAACCTATAAGGACCACGCCATGAAGCCCCACCAGAAAACCTTCGACCGCATCCGCGAAGCCGTACTACCGGAGTTTCGCGAGCGGGTCGCCGATTACCTGGTCGATTATGAAAACGTGCTGCAGGATGACGCGGCGGATGCCAGCCGAGTCACGGCCAGTGCCCAGCAACTGCGCGGCTACCTGCGCGGCCTGAACACCACGCGAGTGCTGGGCATGGCGGACTGGGAAGACCTGGACCGCCGCGTCTTGCAGATCACTGAACGCTCTACAGTGCAGGGCGTTGTTGATTGACCCACGCCTGCACGGACGGCCGCTGCCACTGGCGTTGCGCGTATTCCACCAACTCGGCGGGCACGCTGTCGCCGTTGAGAATCAAGCGATTGAGCATTACCGCCAGGTCCACATCGGCAATTGACCATGCGCCGAACAGATAGCCCGGGTTACCCACCAACAACGCCTGTGCCGCACTGATCAACTTCGCGGCGGCGGCTTCGGCCACGGGTGACAGCGGCGGCATCTTCTGCCCATAGAACACCACCATCGTCGAGCGTTCCTGGCGAATCGGCAGCAAATCGCTGCGCAGCCACGCCTGCACCTGCCGCGCCCTCGCCCGCTGCTTGGGGTCGGCCGGGTACACCGGCGTTTCGGGATAAACCTGCTCCAGGTACTCGGTGATCGCCGAAGACTCCGACAGTGCAAATTCACCTTCTACCAAGGTGGGCACACGCTGGGTCAGGGACAGTTGGGCGAAATCAGCCGCCTGGTTCTGCGCAGCGTCCAAGTCCAGGGTGAGCGTGTCGAACGCCAGGCCCTTTTCCTTCAGGGTCACGAACACCGACATGGCGTAGGGGCTGGTATACAAATGATCAACATACAGACGCAACGGTCGCTGGCTCATAACGGCTCTCCTTGAATGGAACACCACGCTACGAGATGTGCCGCGAGAAAGACAATGCGCTGTTTTTATGGGGGCATTCCTGGCAGGAATAGCCAAGCTAGGCTTTGACGGCCAGGCCTGTCAAGGTAGACTCGCCGCCTCGCGTGCAACCCTGCACGGCCGGAAAGGGATTTTCGTCTTGCGCTTGCCTTTTGTGTTTTGCCTGCCCCTCTTCGCCGCTTCGTGGATAGCCATGGCCGACGAAAACTCATCGCCTCCCGGCGAAGCGCAGTACCAGGAAGCAGTCGCGGTCCTGGCGAAAACCGACCCACAGCTCGCCGACCTGATGCGGTCCGTGCAGGCCAACCAGAAGGCGGCGGACTTTGATCAGAAAATGCGCGAGCTGGGCGAGCCATTTCGTCTCACCGAGCGACTGCTGAGCGAGTCGGCAACGGCCGGCCACCCTGTCGCGCAATATCGGCTGGTGTTGCTTTACCAGTCTTATCTGGTCCCCGGTAAAGAACAGGAGATGTGCGACCTCTCGGCGTCAAGCCTGGAGGCAGGCTTCGCCCCTGCCGCCCTGTATCTGGCCAATGCCTGCCTGAGTTACACCCAAGGCCCACGGTATGAACCGGCGCTGCAAGGCGCTCTCGCGAAATTGCCCGACTATGCTCGCTATTACCCGCAACCGACCGTCTGGCTAACGTGCGGGGCGCCCCCCACGGGCGTTGAACTGCAATTGGGCAGTGCAAACGACTTCCGCGCTGAGCTCTACAAATTGCTCGCCAGTCAGACTGATAAGAGGAAGGCGTTGCCCCTGCGCATCGAATACTTAGAGAAAGCGCTGGCAAGCAACGGTTGCCCATATGCGCGCGAGCGGCTGGACATCTACCGACCCGCCCAATAAAACCCTGCTCTATCCAGCAAAGCCACCCTCATCCAGAAACACACGCTCTTCATCCGTGGTCTCTCGAGCCAGCACCTCATTACGATGGGGAAAACGTCCGAAGCGCTCGATGATCGCGGCGTGCTCCTTGGCCCAATGGTAGGTGTTGGCGTCCAGTTGCTGGTTGAGGATCAGGGAGCGTTGCTGATCCGCCGGGTGTTCCGAATGTTCGAACGGCAGGTAGCAGAACGCGCGTAACGCCGGTTCGATCTGCCGGTCCAGCCCGGCGTCCACCATGCGCTGGGCATACAGCCGCGCCAGCGGGTCGGTGGCGAACATATGCGCGGTGCCACGAAAGGTATTGCGGGGGTATTGGTCGAGCAGGATCAGCAGGGCCAGCGCGCCCTCCGCCGAGTCCAGCCAGCTTTCCAGTTCGCGCCGGGCGGCTTGCAAGTGGGCAGCATGGAAGGTGTCGCGGAACGTGGCGTCGAAGACGTCGTCCTTGGCGAACCAGCGTTTTGGGCCGGCGTGTTTCCAGAAGTCGATGACGGCATTTGGCGTTGTCATGATGAGAGGCCTAGGCAAGCGATTCATCTGACGGTATCAGAATCCATCGCCTGGCCGGGATCAAATATGGGAGCGGCGTCGCTGGTTAGAAATCCACCGTCGCCGAGAGTTTGACGGTGCGCGGCTCACCCTGGGTAAGGTAATTATTGGCCGTCGACGCCGACGCCCAATACGCTTTGTTCGCCACGTTCTCGACGTTGGCGCGCAGGGTGATGTACTTGTCGTCGGCCTTGAAACCATAACGGGCGCCGAGGTCGACACGGGTCCAGGCGGGGATGCTCAGGGTGTTGGTGGCGTTGACGTACTCGCCACCGGTGCGCAGCATCCGTGCGTTGACGGCGGCGCCCTGGATGCCGGGAATGTCCCAGTCGGCGCCGACGTTGTACTGGAAGCGCGGCACGCCGGCGGCGCGATTGCCGTCGCTGAGGCCGTTGGAGGTGTTCTTCAGTTCGGTGTTCATCCAGGTCGCACCGGCCAGCAGGCGCAGGCCGTCAATTGGTTCGCCGAAGACGTTCAACTCCACCCCTTTGTTGATCTGCTCGCCGTCGACGCTGAAGGTGTCCAGGGTATTGCCGGGCAGGCGCGATGTGGCGTTGTTCGGCTGCTCGATACGGTAAACACCCAAGGTCGCACCAAAGCTGTCCCAATCCAGCTTGACCCCTGCTTCCGTCTGTTTGCTGCGGTTAGGCGCAAATACCTCGCCAGGGTTGGTGACGTTGGTCAACGGCGCAGTTGGCCCCTGGGCCAGCCCTTCAATGCGGTTGGCGTAAAACGACACGTGCTCCCACGGTTTTACCACCAGGCCATAAACGGGTGTGGTGATGGTCTCGGCGTAGTTGGCATTGCGCACGCCTGTGGTGGTATTCCACGCGTCCACCTCAATGGTCTGGCGCCGCACGCCCAGGGTCAGCAACACACGATCGTCAATAAAGCCCAGGGTGTCGGACACCGCCGCGCTTTTGATGCGGTTTTTGCCGACGATGCGCGGGTCGTGGATATCACTGCCGAAGTAGGTGACAGACGGACGCGGAATCTGCACCGGGTCATACAGATTGCCCGGCTGACGATTGGCCTGCTGGATCGCTTCAAACGCCGAACGCTGCTCACCCCAGATGCCAGACAAACCGACGTTGACCTGATGAGTTACCGCCCCCGTGTTGAAATGCCCGTTCAAGCCGGCCATGGCGCTTTTGTTGTCTTCATCGTGAGGCGAGTACAAAAAGCCCACGCGACCGCTGCCATTGTTGCCCACGTAAAGTGACGAATACTGACCATTTTCCCGCGTGTGCTTGGCCCCGCCGCCCACGTAGGCCGTCCAGTTTTCATTCAGGTCGTACTCGGCATTGAACATGCCGTAGGTGTCTTCCAGCTCCGACCAGCTCCAATCCTGGGCATAGTTGTGCCTTGCCGATGGCGCCTCTGGCACTTGGGTGCCATTCGGGTACACCACGGAGCGGCCATTGTTGATGCGCTGTTTCTGGTAGCCGAAATCGGTGGACACCCGCAGGCGATCGCCACGGTAATCCAGGGCGACGGCCACCAATTGCGAGCTTCTGAATTCATCCTCGATGGCCGTGTCGCCGCCATGCTTGGCCAGGTTAACCCGCGCGCCAAAGCGGTTGTCCTCGCCAAAACGCTGGCCCAGGTCGAGGTGGCCGCCGCTTTGACCATCGGTGGTGGTGTCGAGGGTGACGCTGCGGGTCGGCGTGTCTTCGGCGCGCTTGGGCACCAGGTTGACGCTGCCGCCAATACCGCTGCCCGCTGGCGATACACCATTGACGAACGCATTGGGGCCTTTGAACAACTCGACACGCTCCAACGCTTCGGTGGTGATGATCTGCCGCGGCAGCACGCCGTACAGGCCGTTGAAGGCAATGTCATCGGTGTTCAGCGGCAGGCCGCGAATGGTAAACACCTGGGAAAAATTGCCGAAACCCGAGGATTGGCGCACCGACGCGTCATTGAGCAGCACATCTCCCACGGTGCGCGCCTGCTGGTCGGCAATGGTCTTGGCGGTGTAGCTGACCACGCTGAATGGCACGTCATTGATTGAGCGATTACCCAACACCCCCAAACGCGCCGAACGCGCGACCTGGCCACCGGCATAGGTGTCGGCCTGCGCCCCGCTCTCGCCGCTGATAGTGGTCGCGCCCAGCTCCAGCGCATCGCCAGTGGCCTGGGGCACTACGGTGTAGCCATTCGCGCCAGTGTTTTGCAGGGTATAGCCGCTGCCTTGCAGCAGCTGCATAAAACCCGATTGCGCGGTATAGCTGCCCTGTAAACCGGCGCTTTGCTGGTCATTGAGCAGTGTGGAATCAAACGACAACGGCACCCCGGACAACGCCGCGAACTGCGCCAACACATTGCCCAAGGGGCCCGGCGCGAGGCTGTAGCTGCGTACTGCGCTGGTCGACGCCGCGTCCGCTGCCACGGCACTGTGCAACGGTGCGATCGCCGCCAGGGCAACAGCCAGGCTCAAGGCCTTCAAAGGGCGGATGGGATGCGGTGTGAAGGTCATGGGAATTCCTGTCGGCGCGGTACAAATGTTGAGGGTTCTCCTCTACACCGGGCGACAACTGAAAAGGTATCAGCGAAAAATGAAAAAATTTCAGCGCGGTTCGAGGGTCACCCAGTAACCGGTCAGGCTGCTGACTTTGATCGGCAGGGTTTCCTGCAACAGGCGTAGGCTGGCGTCGGTGTCACGCAAGGGGAATGCCCCGGACACGGTCAACCCGGCCACACTGTCGTGGCAACGCAACACGCCATGGCGATAGCGCCCCAGTTCATCGAGCAAATCCGCCAGGCGCATCTGCTGGGCCAGCAGCATGCCGCTCTGCCAGGTCGTCGCGCTGATATCCAGCGGCTGCACTGCGGCGACGCCGTCACTGCCAAAGGCACTTTGCTCGCCGGCCTTGAGGATCAACCCACGACTGGCGCGCTGCGGCAGCATTTCCACCGCGCCGTCGAGCACAGCCACGCGGCTGCTCTGCTCGCCGACCCGCACGCTGAAATGCGTCCCCAGCGCACGGGCGGTGCCGTGGCGGGTCTGCACGACAAACGGTCGAGGTGTCGGCGCGGGGTCTTTGGCGGTGGTGATCATCACCTCGCCTTGCAGCAACTCGAGGCGCCGCACCTGGTCGGTGAAGGCGATATTCAGCGAGCTGGCGGTGTTGATCAACAGGCGCGTGCCGTCGGGCAACATGAGATTGCGTTGCTCGCCGACGGCGGTGTGCTGGTCGGCGGTCCACGGTTGCCAAGGCTTGTGCCGATAGGCCAGCCAAGTCGCCGGCGCCGCCAGCAGCAACAGCCCGAGGGCCTGGCGGCGTCCGAGGGCTTGCTTGCGGCCGATGCGTTTGAGGGTGTCGCCGGCAATCGCAGCCGGCACGCTGTTGAAATCCCCCAGAATCGCCTGCGCCCGTTGCCACGCCTGGGCGTGCTGGGCGCTGCGGCCCTGCCATTGGGCGATGGCGCGGCGGTCTTCATCGGTGGCGCTGCCGGACTGCAACTGCACCATCCAGTCAGCGGCTTCGCCGAGGATCAGCGGGTCAATGGCGGGGGTCATGCCACGCTCAGGCACGCAAGGAAGGCCTCGCGCATATAGCGTTTGACCGAGACCAGCGACACCGCTAACTCATCGGCTATCTGCTGGTAAGTCAGGCCGTCGATCTGCGACATCAGGAAGGCTCGGCGAGTCTTGTCCGGTAAATCGCGCAGCATGGCTTCGATACGGTACAGCGCCTCCAGGATCAGCCAGCGGGTTTCCGGCGACGGCACTTCCTGCTCCGGCAAGTGCGCGATGGTTTCCAGGTAGGCGCGCTCAACTTCCTGGCGACGCCAGCTGTCGATCATCAAGCCCTTGGCGATATGGGTGAGCAACGCGCGCGGCTCAGTGCCGAACCCGGCGCCGTTCTGACGGGTCAGCAGGCGCATAAAGGTGTCATGGGCCAGGTCGGCCGCGTCGCTGGCATTGCCCAACTTGCGGTCAAGCCAGCGGTACAACCATCCGTGGTGTTCGCAGTACAGGTCCTGAATGGGCAGATTGACGGGGGACGACATGCGAGTCACCGGCACAGGGGCCAAGGAGTAATTAAGAATTGATCGCATTCTAATCCGCGCAACGAATCGCGGCAACGCGCAAATTAATGTTATAGGATAACGCCCCATTTCCACCCTGCCCTGTGACCCTGCCCATGACCGATGCTGTTCCGCTACGCCAACGCCTGCTTTCCATCGACGCCCTGCGCGGTCTGGTGATCTTGTTCATGCTGCTGGACCACGTGCGCGAAACCTTCCTGCTGCACCGCCAGGTCAGCGACCCGATGACCATCGACAGCACCGAGCCCGCACTGTTTATCAGCCGCACCCTCGCCCACCTGTGTGCGCCAGTGTTTGTATTGCTCACGGGCTTGTCGGCGTGGCTATACGGCCAGAAATACCAGGGCCGCCGCGATGTCTCGGGGTTCCTGTTCAAGCGCGGGCTGTTCCTGGTGGTGCTGGAATTTACCCTGGTCAACTTCGCCTGGACCTTCCAGCT
Organism: Pseudomonas sp. H1_A03; assembly: GCF_054685145.1. Taxonomy (NCBI): domain Bacteria; kingdom Pseudomonadati; phylum Pseudomonadota; class Gammaproteobacteria; order Pseudomonadales; family Pseudomonadaceae; genus Pseudomonas; species Pseudomonas sp. H1_A03. The sequence goes on along the minus strand of NZ_CP162829.1, from coordinate 3,947,990 downwards.
GCCGCCCAGCGTGATCTATATGCAGGTGATCTGGGCGATTGGCGTGAGCATGATCGCTCTGGCCGCGCTGGTGTGGTTGCCGCGTCCGGCGTTGATCGTGTTGGCGGTGGTGATCATCGCCGGGCATAACCTGCTGGATGGGCTGCATTTCGACGCGGGTTCGGCGTTGCATATTCCGTGGACGATCCTGCATGAGCGCAACTGGATCGACGTGGGCGACTCGCTGCGACTGCGCACCACTTATCCGGTGCTGCCGTGGATCGGTGTGATTGCCCTGGGTTACGGCTTGGGCCCGCTGTTTGCCAATGGCATGCAACCGGCGTTTCGCCAACGTTATCTGTTGCTGGCCGGTGTGGGTGCGTTGGTGGGGTTTGTGGTAGTGCGCGCGGCCAATGGTTATGGCGAGAAGCCCTGGCAGGCGTATGACAGTGGCGTGCAGACGTTGATGAGCTTTTTCAACGTCACCAAGTACCCGCCTTCGCTGTTGTTTTTGGCGCTGACGTTGGGGATTGGGTTGTTGCTGTTGCTGGCGTTTGAACGTGAGGGGCAGAAACGCTGGATTGGCGTGCTCGCCACGTTCGGGGCTGCGCCGATGTTCTTTTATTTACTGCATCTGTATGTGTTGAAAGTGCTGTATGTCGCGTGTGTGGCGTTGTTTGGCCTGAACCATGGCAACTACTTTGGGTTCGACGGCATGGGCGCGATATGGCTAATGGCGCTGTTGTTGCCCCTGGGGCTCTACCTGCCAGTGCGCTGGTTCGCCGGGCTAAAAGCGCGGCGCCGCGACCTGGCCTGGCTCAAATACCTGTAGCGCCCCGGTTGCTTTTCTGTGGGAGCTGGCTTGCCTGCGATTGCATCACCGCGGTATCACGTTAGACCGAGGTGCCTGCATCGCAGGCAAGCCAGCGCCCACATTTTTGACCGTGTTCTACTCAGGAATCAGGCCAGTTCGGCGCGCAGTTGACGGGCGGCCGTCACCATGTGGATCAACGCCGCCTCAGTCTCCGGCCAGCCACGGGTTTTCAACCCACAATCCGGGTTCACCCACAACCGCTCAGCCGGAATCCGCTTCGCCGCCTTGCGCAACAGATTGGCCATCTCCGAAGCCTCTGGCACGCGCGGCGAGTGGATGTCATACACGCCCGGCCCAATGTCATTCGGGTAAGCGAAGGCTTCAAACGCATCCAGCAACTCCATATCCGAACGTGACGTCTCGATGGTGATCACGTCAGCATCCATCGCCGCGATGCTTTCGATCACATCGTTGAATTCGCTGTAGCACATGTGGGTGTGGATCTGGGTTTCGTCACGCACACCCGAGGCGCACAGGCGGAACACTTCGGTGGCCCAATCCAGATAAGGCTGCCACTGCGCCTGGCGTAGCGGCAGGCCTTCGCGGAATGCGGCTTCGTCGATCTGCACGATCTTGATGCCGGCGGCTTCCAGGTCCACCACTTCATCACGAATGGCGAGGGCCAGTTGACGGGCCTGCGCTTCGCGGCTCACGTCTTCGCGGGGGAACGACCACATCAGCATCGTCACCGGGCCGGTCAGCATGCCCTTCATCACCTTGCCTGTCAGGCCTTGGGCGTAGCGTATCCACTCCACGGTCATGGCTTTCGGGCGGCTCAAGTCGCCCACAATCACCGCCGGTTTCACGCAGCGCGAACCATAGCTCTGCACCCAGCCGAAGCGGGTGAATGCATAGCCGTCCAGTTGCTCGGCGAAGTACTCGACCATGTCGTTACGCTCGGCTTCACCGTGCACCAGCACGTCCAGGCCGAGGTTTTCCTGCACCTCCACGGCGTGCTTGATCTCGCTGTGCATGGCTTCGACGTATTCGGCTTCGCTCAGTTTTCCAGCCTTGTACGACTGACGCGCCAGGCGAATCGACGCGGTCTGCGGGAACGAACCGATGGTGGTGGTCGGGAACAGCGGCAGGTTGAGGCCGGCCCGTTGCTTCTCGATGCGCTGGGCAAACACTGACTGGCGCTGGCTGTCCCTGGCGGTAATGGCGGCGACACGGGCCTGCACCGCAGGTTTATGGATACGCGGCGACGCGGCGCGGGCCGCTTGTACGGTGCGGCTCTCAGCCAGGGCAGCCAGTACGTTTGGCGCTTCTGGCACGTCGACCGCACGTGCCAACACGGCGACTTCAGCGCACTTCTGCACGGCAAACGCCAGCCAGCTTTTCAGCTCAGAATCCAATTTGTCTTCACGGCCTACATCCACCGGGCTGTGCAACAAGGAACAGGACGGCGCAACCCACAACCGATCACCCAGTTTCTCATGGGCGTGCTGCAAGGTAGCCAAGGCCTTTTCCAGGTCGCAACGCCAGACGTTACGGCCGTTGACCACGCCCAGGGACAGCACCTTATACGCCGGCAGGCGGTCGAGGATGGTCGGGTACTGGTCCGGCGCACGCACCAGGTCGATGTGCAGGCCATCCACCGGCAAGTTGGCGGCCAGACCGAGGTTCTCTTCCAGACCACCGAAGTAAGTCGCCACCAGCTTTTTCAACGGGTCGCGCTGGATCTGGTTGTAGGCACGTTCAAAGGCGTTTTTCCAATCCTGCGGCAGGTCCAGCACCAGGATCGGCTCGTCGATCTGCACCCATTCCACGCCCAGTTCTGCCAGGCGCTGGAAGATCTGGCCGTACAGCGGCAGCAGGCGGTCAAGCAAATCGAGCTTGTCGAAATCACCACCCTTGGCCTTGCCCAGCCACAGGTAAGTCAGCGGGCCGATCACTACCGGCTTGACGTTGTGGCCCAGCTCGTGGGCTTCCTGGACTTCTTCGAACAACTGATCCCAACCCAGGTGAAACTGCTGGTCAGCACTGAATTCAGGCACCAGATAGTGGTAATTGGTATCGAACCACTTGGTCATTTCCTGGGCGTGGGCACTGCCGCAGCAGCTGTCGCTGACACCACGGGCCATGCCAAACAGGGTCTGCAGGGTGGCTATGCCATCCGCCGGGCGGAACCGCTCCGGGATCACACCGAACATCAGCGAGTGGGTCAGTACCTGGTCGTACCAGGCGAAGTCACCGGCTGGCAGCAGTTCAATGCCGGCCTGTTTTTGCAGGTCCCAGTGGGTCTTGCGCAGATCACGGCCAACGGCGCGGAGGCCGGCTTCGTCGAGCTCACCCTTCCAGAACGCTTCCTGCGCTTTTTTCAATTCACGATCGCGTCCAATGCGCGGAAAACCAAGGGAATGAGCGACTGCCATGACTTACAACTCCAATGTCGGTATTTATGGCAGCCATTGTCGGCAGACGGCGATAGTGAGACAAACTCATTTAATTCGAGATGATCACAAGATCTGCTCATGTTGAAAGGTAGTGAGCGGGCTTGCCCCGCGCTGGGTGGCGAAGCCGCCCCAATAAATCCACCTCGGTTTTTCAGAAAGATTGCGGCGCCTGGGTTTAGGGCGGCTTCGCCACCCAGCGCGGGGCGAGCCCGCTCACTACAGGGCGGCCCTCACATTTGAGTTGAGGTGTTTTCAGGTTATCGTGCCGGCACCGTCAGGAGAAGAACCCACATGGATGCAATGACTCAAGGCAGTTGCCTCTGCGGCGCCGTCACTTATCACGTCTCGACATCACTCAAGGCCGTCACCCACTGCCACTGCAAAACGTGCCAGAAAAGTCATGGTGCAGCGTTCGCCACATATGCCAGCGCACCCCAATCAGCCGTGACTATCATTGCTTTGCGGGACGCGCTGAAAAGTTATGAGTCGTCACCGGGTATTACTCGCCAGTTCTGTTCAGCATGCGGATCATCACTGTTCTGGAGCGACGCCAAAGGGCAGTACCCAGAGTGGATTTCGATTGCGTTGGGCACTCTCGATACATCTTTCAATGCAGAGAACCAGGTGCACACTTGCACCGACTCCAAGGTACCTTGGCTTCGCGGGCAGTTCCTGTGAGTCAGCTCAACGAAGAATTCTCGATACGCAAACTGGAACACCTTCCGGAGCAAATCCGCGTGTTGGAAGCGCAGGCCGTCGCTGAAGGTTTCAGGTTTCTGACGCGATTGATCACAGAATGGGAGGACGCCTCCAATCGATTTGATCAACCGGGCGAGTGTCTTCTGGGCGTGTTTTTTGACACGCAGTTGGTGGCAATCGGCGGCCTTTGCTGTGACCCCTTCGCTGAGACAGGGGTTGGTCGGCTTCGCCGGGTGTACGTAGTGCGGGCTGCCCGTGGACGCCACGTAGGAAAGGCCTTGGTGCAACAGTTGCTGGAACACGCCGCCGTGCATTTTCAAAAAATCCGCCTGTCTACAGACACTCCTGAGGCCGCAGCTTTCTATCTTCACTGCGGTTTTCACCAGCTGGACGATGACACTGCAACGCACGCCAAAACACTGAAGGGCTGCTGAGGCGGACACTGTCGACTCAGCAACACAGATCAACTGTGGGAGCTGTCGAGCTTTAGCGAGGCTGCGAAGGCGGTGTGTCAGGCGGCATCTCTATCGGCAATGCCGCCGTCATCGCGGCCTCGCTGGGGCTCGACGGCTCCCACATTGGTTTTTGCAGAGCTTTGAGAGTAATTACATCAACGGAATCGAATAACTCACGAACAGCCGATTCTGGTCCTGATCCCGTGCGACCTCGCTGCGCGAAACCCCATTACGCCAGCCAAACCCAACGTTCTTGAACGTACCGCTCTGCACCACGTAATCCAGGGAAATATCCCGCTCCCATTCGCTGGCATCGTTGCCACTGGCGGTAAGGATATGGTCGCCTTTCAAGTACATCAGCGACGCCTTCAAACCCGGCACGCCGAGCGACGCGAAGTCATAGGCATATTGCGCAAACGCGGTGCGCTCGCCGGCCTGGATGAAGGTCTGCACGGTGCGGTCGGTGTAAAGGTACAGGCTGGAACCACCCTCCCCTTTATTCACCAGGCCGCCCTGGTTGAGTTGGGCGAAGTTGCTGTCGTCCGAGACTTGCTGGTAACCGGCAGTAATCGCGTGCGGGCCCAGGGAATAGATGAACGCGGCGCTCCAGGTGTTGTTGTCGATTTCACCGGTGCCGTTCTTGGTATAACCGCCAAGTTTGTAGCCTTCGGCACGACCGGCGACGGTGCTGTTTTTGCCGTCGGACGTGGTTTTGAAGTAACGCAGGTCAGTCTTCAGCGAGCCGTATTCGCCGAGCGGCAACACGTGGATCAGCCCGGCAAAGTGCTGTTGGTAATAGTCTTCAAGGTTGGCGTAGTAGTACTGGACCATCAGGTCCTTGGTCACCTGGTAGTCGGCACCGGCGTAGTTGAATTTGTTGCTTTCCTGAGTGCCACCCGCCGCGGCCAGGCCGCTGCGATCACTGGAGCCTCGACCGGTGGTGTGTTGCAGTTGGCCGCCGACCAGGGTCAGGTTGTCGATGTCCTTGCTGGTGATTTGCCCGCCTTCGAACGACTGCGGTAACAGGCGCCCATCGTTGCTCACCAGGATCGGCAGGTTCGGTCGCAGGTAACCGTAGCGCGCCTCGGTCTTGGCGAAACGCGCCTTAGCGGTGGCGCCGCCACGGCTCCAGCTATCGGCGGCCTTACCGTCGTCGTTGGGGATCATCGAGCTGCCCACATGGCGGCCGGCGCCGCTGTCGAGGGTCAGGCCGAGCATGCCGACCGCATCCAGACCAAACCCCACCGTGCCATCGGTAAAGCCCGACTGATAGTTGAGGATAAACGCCTGGCCCCACTCTTCGGTCTTCGACGGTGCGGCGGCGCCGTCACGGTTGTCGTTGTTGAAGTAGAAGTTGCGCATGCTCACGTTGGCTTTACTGTCACTCAAGAAATCAGCCGAGGCCAAGGGACTCAGGGCAATGCCCAGGCCGCCGGTCAATACGCTTATTACATTCAAAGTGGCTTTCATCAGGACGAACTCCGGCGCGGAATCCAAGTTCCGGGCGCAAAAAATGGGCAGCAGGAAGCACGTGGCCAAACTCGGCTTGGCCGGTGCGTTAACTAACGTTTACGACTTAGTTGCGCGAAGTGAACCTCCGTAAAACCTCAGTCAATCAATCCATGAGCGTCATAAAACGGATACGGCCCCGGGTACTCCCCGAACACGCCGTTGTGGCTGATCAAACCTTGTTGCGCCTCCCAGCGATGCAACAAATAGCCCGCCGGCTCCAGGTTGAAATGCGCGGGCGCCGCTTCTTGCAAATCCAGCACGATCTGGTGAGACGTGCCGGGACACACACAACTCAAACTGCCGCCGAAACGGCGCTGCATCGGCCGATGCAGATGCCCGCACAACAGCCGCTCCACTTGCGGGTGGCGTGCGACGACCTGCTCCAGGCCAGCGGCGTTGATGAAGGGTTCGCGGTCCATATGGCCGATACCGCTGATGAACGGCGGGTGATGCAGGATCAGCAAGGTGGGTGCATCAGGACGCAACGCCAGTTGCTCATCGAGCCACTGCAATTGGCTGTCCAACAACTGCCCGCCATGGCCGCCGGGAATGGTGGAGTCGAGGCCGATCAGGCGCAGCGGATACTCGTCCACCACCCAGTCCAACGGGCCATCTGCCGACAGTGGCAAATAAGGGTGATCACGGAACGCCTCCAGCAACGGCCCGCGTGTGTCATGGTTGCCCGGCACCAGGTAGCACGGCATGTGCAGGCGTGCGAGTTCGGGGTGCAGCACGGCATATTCATCGGCGCGGCCGAAGTCCACCAGGTCACCGCTGATTACCACGATATCGGGCCGTGGGTGGCTTGCGTTCAAATGGTCGACGGCGCGGCGCAACGCACCCAGGGTATCGACAACGCCATAGGTCAGGCGCTGGCCGGCTTTGAGGTGCAGGTCGCTGATCTGCGCGACTAGAAACGGACGATTCACAATAGATTCTCAAGCATTCAGGGTGAACAACATGTGCGGCGCAACCGCCAGGGCAATCGGCGCGCCGACCGCGTACAGCTGGTTGTCGCTGCTGTCGACCAACAGCGGTTGCGGGCCGCCGACATCCACCAGCAGGCGGCTTTGCGCGCCCTGGAAAAACTGCGCCAGCAGATGGCCGTGCAGGTGCCCTTCGCCCTCCATCACCCGCAGGTGTTCAGGGCGGCAGTAGACCGTGCCCGGCAGGTTGGCTTCGTGCCACGGCAACTCGCCGCCGCAGACTTTCAAGCCATGGGCTGACGGCTCGATCACCACGAAAGCGTTAAGGTTGCCGACAAAGCCCGCGACGAAGGCGTTGGCCGGTTTCTGGTAGATGTCCCGTGGGCTGGCCAACTGGGCGACGCGACCGTGCTCCATCACCAGGATACGATCGCCCAGGGCCATGGCCTCACCCTGGTCGTGGGTAACGAACACCGACGTAATGCCGAGACCGCGTAGCAGTTCATTCAGCTCACTGCGCAGGCGTTCGCGCAGTTGCGCATCCAGTGCTGCCAGAGGTTCATCCAGCAATAAAACCTTGGGGCGCGGCGCCAACGCACGGGCCAACGCCACGCGCTGACGCTGACCGCCGGAGAGTTCATGGATGCTGCGCTTGCCGTGGTCCTGCAAACCCACCAATTCCAGCAATTCATCACAACGCTTGTTGCGCTCCGGTGCCGACATACCGCGAATTTTCAGGCCGTAGACGATATTGCCCGCCACATCCAGGTTGGGAAACAGCGCATAGTTCTGAAACACCATGCCCACATCGCGGCGCTCGATGGGCAAGCGGGTCACGTCCTGGTCACCGAAAAACACCTGGCCCACATCCGGGCGCTCCAGGCCGGCAATCAGGCGCAGCGTGGTGGTTTTGCCACAGCCGGACGGGCCGAGAATCGCCAGGGTTTCGCCGCCTTCGACGGTCAGGTTCAAGTCATGCACGGCCACGGTGCCGTCGGCGAACGCCTTGCGACAGCCTTGCAGGCGAATAGTGATAGCGGTCATCGACGCTCTCCACGGGACAAACGGGCACTGATGGCCTGCAACGCAATCAGCAGCGGCACGATCATCAGCAAAAAGATAAGGGTGTAGGCGCTGGCGATTTCCAGCCGGGCCGAGGCGTAGCTGTCGGCCAGGCCGACCGGCAAGGTTTTGGTCATCGGCGTGTGCAGCATCCAGGTCAGGTTGAACTCACCCAGGGACAAGGTGACCACCATCAGCACACCCGCCAGAATCCCCGCCCGGCAATTGGGCACCACCACGCTGAAAAAGCGCTTGATCGGCCCCGCACCAAGACTGGCCGCTGCTTCCTCCAATACCGGCAATTGCTGGCGTTGCATCACCGCCATCACCGGGCGTACCAGAAACGGCAAGGTGAACAACACGTGGCCGACGAGGATGAACAACCAACTGCTGCGAAAGCTGCCGAACTGGCCGTAGGTCAGCAGCAAGGCTAGCGCACTCGCCAGGCCGGGCATGGCCACCGGCAACACCATCAACTCTTCGAAGGCGCGACTGAAGCGGTTGTTCATACGCACCAAGGCGTAGGCTGCCGGCACACCGATGACACAGACGCACACCGCGCAGGCCAAGGCCAATTGCAGCGACAGCCACACAGTCGGCGAATAGGCCTGCCACACCTGAATAATCCAATCAAAGGTCAAGCCACTGGACACACCCACGAAAAAGTTGCGGGTCAGCCCGGCCAACAACGACATCAGCACCGGCACCAGCATGAAGGCACACACCAGCAGGGTGAACAGCAGTTGAATCACAAACAGCGATGAGCGTTTCACAGCACAGTCCCCGCGTTTTTCACCAGGCGTCGCGTGAGCAGCAACACCGCCCAGGTCACCGCACCGAGTACCACCGACAGCGCAGCGGCGACGGCAAAATTGGCATAGTTGGTGAACACGTTGTAGATCGCCACCGGGGTGACATTGAGCCGCGTGCCCAAGGTAAAGGCGGTGCCGAAAGCGCCCATGGACGTGGCAAAGCAGATCGCCCCACAGGACGCCAACGCGGGTGCCAAACCGGGCACGATCACGTCGCAGACCACGCGCCAGTGCCCTGCGCCCAGTGAATGCGCGGCCTCCTCCAGGCTGCGGTCGAGGCTTTCACAGGCGGCCATTACCGTGAGAATTACTCGCGGAATCGAGAAGTACAGGTAGCCCACAAACAGCCCCGCCAATGAGTAGGCGAAGATCCAACGTTCCCCGGCCAGTTGCAGGCCCAGTGAGGCCAGCAGGCCTTGGCGGCCTGCCAACAAAATCACCAGAAAGCCCACCACCACGCCGGGAAAGGCCAAAGGAAAAGTGAGCAACGCCACCAGCGCCGAGCGCCCGAAAAACTGCTGGCGGGCGAGGAACACGCCGCTGATGCCGCCAATCACCAAAGCGACCAGCGTCACCACCACTGCCAGGATCAGGGTTTGCCCAAGGCTGCCCAGGTACTGCGCGCTGCTGAGCACCTGCCAATAGCCGCTGCCGCTGCTGTCGCGGCTCTCGGCGCCAAGCACCATCAGGTGCGCCAGCGGCAACAACCAGAACGCGAGCAGTACCGCAAAAGCCGGGGCCAGCGCCCAGGCTGCATGTCTTGCCGATGCGGCCACTTACTTGACCTCGTTAAGGTATCGGGCGGCGAAGGCTTCCTGCACAGCGGCCATTTTTTCGTAGTCCACCACACCGGCACGGGCGTAGTCGCTGTCCGGGAGAAACTGCGCAGCCACGTCAGCCGGCATTTTCATTGGACGCACTGGGCGCAAGTAAGCCTTGGCCCAAAGCGCCTGGCCTTCGTCCGACAGCACGAAGTCGAGGACTTTCTCGGCATTGGCGCGGTGCGGTGCATTGGCGACCAGGCTCATCACGTAGGGCACGCTGATGCTGCCTTCTTTCGGAATCACGAAGGCGACGTTGGCGTTGTCTTTGTAGCGCGCGCGATAGGCGTTGAAGTCGTAGTCCACCAGGATCGGCAATTCGCCGGAGAGCACCCGCGCATAGGCGGTTTGCTTGGGCACGATGGGGGCGTTTTTCGCGAGTTTCTGGAAGTAGTCGATGGCCGGGGCGAAGTTGTCCAGGTCGCCGCCCATGGCGCGGTTGATCGCCACTGCCGACACGTAGCCGACGAAGGCACTGGACGGATCGAGGTAACCGACCATGCCTTTGTATTCCGGCTTGAGCAGGTCAGCCCAGCTTTGCGGGACCGGCAAACCGCCGAGCGCGTCGACATTGACCATGATGCCCAAGGTGCCGGAGTGGATCGCGAACCAATGGCCGGCCGGGTCTTTGAGGCCAGCGGGGATCTGGTCCCAGGCCTTGGGTTTGTAGGTGTCGACCACGCCGGCTTTTTGCGCCTGCAGGCCGAAGGTCACGCCGTAGTAAACGACATCGGCGACCGGTGCGGCTTTTTCCGCCACCAATTGCGCCAGGGACTGGCCGGAGTTTTTGTTGTCCAGCGGCACTTGCACGCCGGTGCTGGCGGCGATGGCCTTGAGCTGGGTGCCCCAATCGGCCCAGTCCGGCGGGCAGTTGTAGCAGATCGCGGTTTCGGCGGCCTGGGCCAGGCTGGCCGCACCGCACAGCAACAGGGCTGCCAGGGTTTTACTGAGTGCGCGCATCAAGGGTCTCCTCATAGGGTTGAGTACTTTCGCCGGGCCGGATATGGCAAGGCAGGCAATGGGACGTCGGGGTGTTGCCGGCGATTTGCGCCAGCAGTTGGTCAATCACGGTGCTGGCCAACAGCGCAATGGGCTGCACCACGCTGCACAGGGTCGGGTGCATCTGGGTGCCGAGGCTGATGCCGTCAAAGCCCATCACCGAAAGCTGTTGGGGCACGTTCCAGGCGTTGCGGCGCAGTTCGGCGATCAGGCTGATCGCCAGGAAGTCGTTGGAGCACACCAAGGCGGTCGGTGCATCGGCGCCCTGGAGGAAAGGTTCGATGGCGGCGAACTCAGCCTGGGTGTGAGCCGGCATTTCGATCACCGGACGGCTCTTCAGGCCGTATTCCTGCATGGCATCGCAGTAGCCGGCGTAGCGCAGGCGAGCACGGTCCGATTGCAACGCGGGCCCGGCGACCATGCTGATGCGGCGGTGCCCGGCTTCCAGCAGATATCGCGTGGCGAGGGCCATGCCAGCGCGGTTGTCGACCGACACAGCGCTGTAGTTGGGGTTGCTCGGCTGGTGATACGCCAGCACGAACGGGGTCTGCTCGGTGTTCAGGCTGCTGAGCACGCTGTTGCTTTCGGCATCGGTGACCGTCAGTACCAAGCCGTCGACGCGCTGGCGCAGCAGTTCTTCCACCACAATGCACTCACGTTCGCTGCTGTAGTCGGTGGTCGCCAGCAACAGGCTGTAGCCGCGCGACCGTGCAGCGCGCTCCATGGCCTGGAACTGTTCAGCGAACACCGGGTTGAGCAGGTTGGGCACCACCACGCCGATCAACTGGGTGGTTTGCAGGCGCAGTTGGCGGCCCAGCAGATTGGGCCGAAACCCCAACTCGCGGGCGGCGGCGAACACCTGTTCACGGGTGGCCGGGCGCACTTGGTCAGGGGAAGCAAAAGTGCGGGCGGCGGTGGCGCGGGATACGCCAGCCAGGCGCGCAACGTCTTTCAGGTCAGTCATTGTCACTCGCTTGAGATCGATCTCATTGGCGAGGACAGTAGCGGGGGAATGTGGCAGGACGGTGGTGGGGAGATGACGGTTTGATGTCACTGAGCATTAAGCGCCCTCTCCCGCTGGGTGATGATCAAAGGTGGGAGCTGGCTTGCCTGCGATTGCGGACTATCAGCCAGTACTGTTGGCACTGACCCACCGCTATCGCAGGCAAGCCAGCGCCCACATTCGACCTGTGTATGCCTATAGACAGTCATACTTCGCAACTACGATTGAAAACCGGGTGCAGCAAATTCCGCCCACTAACCTTTCGATTCAATCCAAGTGCGGGCACAATGCCTGTCCTTTTTTGGCAGGCACCGCCGCAGGCTCTCAAAAATGATCAAAACGCCGTACTACCTCATCGATAAACAGAAACTTCTGGTCAACATGCAGAAGATTGCTTATGTGCGCGAGCAGTCCGGCGCCAAGGCGTTGCTGGCGCTCAAGTGCTTTGCCACCTGGTCGGTGTTCGACCTGATGCAGCAATACATGGACGGCACCACCTCGTCGTCGCTGTACGAGTTGAAGCTCGGCCGCCAGAAATTCGAAGGTGAAGCGCACGCCTACAGCGTGGCCTGGGCCGACGATGAAATCGAAGAGATGCTGGAGCACTGCGACAAGATCATCTTCAACTCGATCAGCCAGCTGCAGCGCTTTGCCGAACGCTCCGAAGGCAAGACCCGTGGCCTGCGCGTGAACCCACAGGTGAGTAGCTCCGACTACCTCCTGGCGGACCCGGCGCGCCCGTTTAGCCGCCTCGGCGAATGGGACCCGGTGAAGATCGAAGGCGTCATTGATCAGATCTCCGGCTTCATGTTCCACAACAACTGCGAGAACGGCGATTTCAGCCTGTTCGACAAAATGCTCGGCACCATCGAAGAACGCTTCGGCGCGCTGCTGCACAAGGTCGAGTGGGTCAGCCTTGGCGGCGGCATCCATTTCACCGGTGAAGACTATGCCGTGGACGCGTTCTGCGCCCGCTTGAAGGCGTTCTCCGAGAAGTACGGCGTGCAGGTCTACCTGGAACCGGGCGAAGCAGCGATCACCAACAGCGCCTCCCTGGAAGTGACCGTGCTCGACACCCTCTACAACGGCAAAAACCTCGCCGTGGTAGACAGCTCCATCGAAGCCCACCTGCTGGACCTGCTGATCTATCGCCTCAATGCCAAGCTGGCACCGAGCGAGGGTGAACACACCGTCATGGTGTGTGGCAAATCCTGCCTGGCCGGGGACATTTTCGGTGAGTATCAATTTGATCGTCCGCTGGCCATCGGCGATCGGCTGTCGTTCATCGACACCGCGGGCTACACCATGGTCAAGAAAAACTGGTTCAACGGCCTGAAAATGCCGTCCATCGTAGTGAAACAACTCGACGGTACAGTCGAGGTGGTTCGTGAATTTGGTTACGACGACTACCTGTCCAGCCTTTCGTAAGCTGGCGGATAAAGGAGAGATAAAGCAATTGAAAAAGAACGTTCTTATCATTGGTGCAGGAGGTGTCGCCAAGGTGGTGGCCCACAAGTGCGCGCAGCACAACGACGAACTCGGTCGTATTGCTATCGCGTCGCGCAACATCTCCAAATGCCAGGCCATCATCGACAGCGTCAAGGCCAAGGGTAGCCTCAAGGTTCCCGCCGACATCCAAGCCTTCGCGCTGAACGCCCTGGACGTGGAAGCGACCAAGGCCCTGATCCGCGAGACTGAATCGCAGATCGTCATTAACGTGGGTTCCGCGTTCCTCAACATGTCGGTACTGCGTGCCTGCATCGACACGGGCGTTGCGTACCTCGACACCGCCATCCACGAAGAGCCGGGCAAGGTCTGCGAGACCCCGCCGTGGTACGGCAACTACGAATGGAACCACCTGGAAGAGTGCAAACAGAAGAACATCACCGCCATCCTTGGCGTGGGCTTCGACCCAGGTGTCGTCAACGCGTACGCCGCGCTGGCGCAGCAACAGCATTTCGACCGCATTGACTCGATCGACATCCTCGACGTCAATGCCGGCTCCCATGGCAAATACTTCGCCACCAACTTCGACCCGGAAATCAACTTCCGCGAGTTCACCGGACAGGTGTGGAGCTGGCAGAACAGCCAGTGGACCAGCAACACCATGTTCGAAGTCAAACGCACCGACGACCTGCCGGTCGTCGGTTCGCAGAACCTTTACCTCACCGGCCACGATGAAGTGCACTCCCTGTCGAAAAACCTCGACGTGCCCAACGTGCGCTTCTGGATGAGCTTCGGCGAACACTACATCAACGTGTTCACCGTACTGAAAAACCTCGGCCTGCTCTCCGAGAAGCCGGTCACCACCGCCGAAGGCCTGGAAGTCGTGCCGCTGAAACTGGTCAAGGCCGTGCTGCCCGACCCGTCTTCGCTCGCGCCCGGCTACACCGGCAAGACCTGCATCGGCGACCTGGTCAAAGGCACCAAGGACGGCCAGCCGCGTGAGATGTTCATCTACAACGTGGCGTGCCATGAAGAAGCCTTTGCCGAGACTGACAGCCAGGGCATTTCGTACACCGCAGGCGTTCCACCCGTAGCCGCTGCGCTGCTGGTTGCCCGTGGTGAGTGGGATGTGAAGCACATGGCCAACGTCGAGGAACTGCCGGCTGAGCCGTTCCTGAAGGCGCTGGACGTGATGGGGTTGCCAACTCGGATTAAAGACGAGAATGGTGATCGTGCTTGGGATGCGACTGCCTGAATAGGCGATAGCTGACCGAACAAAAAAATGCGCCCTCAGGGGCGCATTTTTTGTTGGGGCTCACATAAATCCCAAAGAAGAATGAAGATCAACATGTGGGAGCTGGTTTGCCTGCGATAGCGGTCTTCCAGTGACTGAGAGACTGCTGACACACCGGTATCGCAGGCAAGCCAGCTCCCACAGGGATGGCACTGCGCCCCAAATTCTCAGATATTTCCAACGCCGCCTCCCAACCGGTCCAGGTAGCGCGCCAGCACGTCTCCCGAGAATTCCGATTGCCGAATCCCGCTGCCCATCAAAAAAGCCCGGACATTGCGCCTATCCCAAGCGTAATTGTGCTGGTAAAGCTGCAATATCGTTTGCCCCTCATGCATGTCGTCCTTGAACATCCCCAATAGCGGGTACAGCAACGCATCCGTCTGGTTTTCCCACAGCCCAACCCATTTCTCGTACGGCAAGACAGCAAGGCGGCGCCCATAGTAACGGCCAACCCGCGAACAAAACTGCTTGAGATTTGGATCACGGTGCAGCGTCTGGCACAGGTTGAATTTCTTGCCAAGGGCCGCAGGTTGGCGAGCAATGTGAGCGACGGCCTTTACCATGTAGTCAACAGTCGTCAGGCCTTCGCGCATTTTTCGCAGGTCTGGCACCGCGCCATGCTCAAGACAGGTTTTGATAAACCGGCCCCACCACTGGTAGTCGGCACATACGCCGGTGCGGCTGTGACAGGTCGCGTAACCGAGGCGGAAAGTCATCAAGGGCAGGCCTTTGGCCGCCGCCATATCCGCTATTTTTTCCATCACCCACTTACTTTGAACATACCCAAGATCGTGCCGTATTGCGGGTAGGTTTTCATCGATGCAATCGTCCTCGTACACACGGCGCTTAAGGGTATAGCGGTGCCCCCAGCTGTAGATGGAAATAGTCGACATCAACATCAGCGCTTTGGTTTTTTCCTGCGGCGCAAAAACTGAGAATGCGCCTGAGGCCCTCGACGTTATCAGTCCTCATGTAGGAATACGGCATGATGAAATTGACCGCGCTGGCCGAGTGGACCACCGCATCAATCATTTTAGAAAGTCACGCATACTCGCCGGGCTCTAATCCCATGTTGTGCTGCGACAAATCGCTGACATACACACGGATGCGCGCCCAATCACTCGCTTTAAGCTCCACCCGGTAACGCTCGCTGATTTGTTGAAGCCGCGCCAGGCCGGCTTCGGGCTGTTCACAGCGTACCGGGCAATGAATGCACGCGGCGCCCGTGGCTAAAAGCTGCTGGAGCAGATGAATCCCAACGAACCCTGTCACCCCGGTAAGCCAGACATGCTTTGGGTCGCCTACCTGTGCGGTATCAAAGCCACCTCTAAAATCCGTACCGGCATCCAGGAATACATCATCTTCGAAATTGATGGCAGGCTGAGCGCCGCCCTGCGCGGAAGGCTGACAGCGGTGGGCCAGCTCAGCGGCAAGATCTTTCAATACGATATGTTCATAGATTTCACGCACTGCCACCCTGATACCGAAGCCTTCAGACAGCTGTTTAGCCAACTGCGCCACGCGCAACGAATGCCCGCCCACCTCAAGAAAACTATCGTCCACTGAAAAATTGCCATGCCCGAGCACCGCATACCAAGCGAGCGCGACCTTGCGCTGGTTTTCATCGCTGAAGCGATCCACTGCCAACAGGTCGGGTTGCAGTTTTTTCAATAATTCGAGCAGGGCTGGCTTATCGGTCTTGCCGTTGCCATTGCTTGGCAGTTCGGCCACGCAGTGGAAGGTGAAAGGCACCATATATTCAGGCAAGTCGCGCCCAAGGCTACGGCGCAGGTCGGCCTCCAGCCGCTTCGGATGGACGTGTCGATTCCAGGGCACGACAAATGCAACCAAACGTTTGTCAGCCTGAGTGCCCCCATCTTCCACAACCACCGCCGCACTGGTGACTTGCGACTCCTTAAGCAGGCGTGCCTCGATCTCACCTAGTTCAACCCGGTAGCCGCGTATCTTGACTTGACCGTCCAGCCGCCCTAGAAACTGGATACTGCCATCCTCAAGGATCCGCGCTTGGTCGCCGCTGCGATATAGGCGACGCCTGAGCACTTTGGAATAGATGAAACGCTGCCGGGTCAATTCAGGCGCGCCCAGATATTCTCTGGCTAAACAGGGCCCGGCAATACACAACTCACCTACCTTGCCAGCGCCTACTTCCTGCAAATGCTCATCAAGGATGTAGATTTTGCACTGCCCGATCGGAAGGCCAATGGAATCGGCTTGGTTCAAACGTCTGCTTTGCACAAGGTGCGAGGTAACGAAAATGGTCGCTTCGGTGGGGCCATAACAGTCCACCAATTTAAAGGATAAGTGCTCCACTCTCAGGGGATGCAGCTTTTCGCCACAGGTATAGATGTATTTGAGTGAGAGGGCTGGCGGCTGGCGGGCATTCACGATGTTGTAGACTTTCAGGGTTGGTACGAACGCGTGCGTGATTTGATGCGTCACACAAAAAGCCAGGAATGCATCACTGCTGAGTAACGACTCTTGATCCAGCAGATAAAGGCAAGCTCCGACAACCAGATTTGACCAGACTTCTGCTTGGATCAAGTCAAACCCTACTGCTGCCATCACCGTGGATCGGCTGCTCGGGTCGATATCCAGACGTGCATTGTGTTCGAGCATCAACCCTATGACGCTACGATGCTCGACGACCACGCCCTTCGGATTGCCCGTAGTGCCCGATGTGAAAATCACGTACATAACGTCCGTGGGCTTGACCCAGACAGGTCGAGACAGCACGGACTCGGGGCCGGCCAGCAACTCGTCGACCGTTGTTAATGTGCACTCAGGCAATGGCGCTCGATCATCAGCCAGGGTAGAGAGCACCACCCGAGCGCCGCATTGCCGGGCAACGTATTCTTTGCGGTTCTGTGGCAATGTCCTGTCGAGCGGGACGTACGCTGCACCGGTTTTGAGTACGGCCAAAAAGGCAATGATCAGCGCCACCGAGCGCTCAGCCTGAACCAACACGAGATCGCCGACACCGATCTTCAACGCTTGCAAACCAGCCGCCACCTTAGTGCTTTGATGGTCGAGCTCTGCGTAAGTCAGCCGTTGCTCGTGGCCTACCACAGCCAACCGATCGGGGTTGACCTTGACCTGTTGTGCAAATGCGCTCACAACCGTGTGCGGGAACATGTTAAACCCTCCTGGTTCTCTCTCCTTGGCCATGTACTGCCGCCTTCGAGCTGTTATTTTTTTCTGATTTCCAGAACATTTCTCCTGTTAGAAATGACAGTTTTTTAGACTGACTTCATCTAATTGCTATAGCGTCCGAACACCGCCCCCCCCCCAATTTGCTCACTCAGTCACTCCTACGCCTTCATCCCCGCCAGCGGATATCCCGGCGCATTCAATTCCGGCGACCAGCCCCCACCGCTTCAAAGACACTGTCACTTCTCACAGGTTACTGATCTCATAAACCCCGCTAGCCTTAGCCAGTCGAATTCGTACGTCGACTGGTTTACCCATTCACCATGCACGAAAGGAGTCGTCCATGATCTCGCAAAAAAACTCAAACAGCCTCGTCGTGCGGGTGTACAGCATCGGCTGCTATCTGACTTTCCTGGTCACGTTTTTATAGCTGGCGACGTTGTTGTTCAGCCACTTCGAACTTTTCGGGCTCAAACAGGCTATTGACCGCTGGCGCGGCACGGCACAACACGCGCCGGCATTCAGAACGCCGCTGCTCTACAAGATCGTTCGTCACCCGCTTTACCTGGGGTTCTTGATTGCCTTTTGGGCAACACCGGACATGACGGCAGGTCATCTGTTGTTTGCGGTGGGGCTGACCATCTATCTCTTCGTTGGGACCCACTTTGAAGAAAAGGATCTGGTGGTGCTGTTTGGGGAAAGGTATCAACGGTATCAGGGTGAGGTGAGCATGATCGTGCCGGTGCCGAAGAGGAAAGCCAGGGGATGCCAATAAAGACAGTGAATAGACACTCCAGCCGATGATTTACGATGTGGCGAGAGTGCCAGTGCCGGATGTGCTAGCTGACACACTGCATCGCAGGCAAGCCAGCTCCCACAGGGATGGCACTGCGCCCCAGATTCTCGGATATATCCCACAACCGTTTCAGGTTGTCACTCGGAAGTTCGCTGACTAACCTCTCTGCCGTCGCTGCCAATTCAGCGACCGGATTTGACCGTCCGACTTCAAAGAGCAACTGCGCCTACACCGATCTTCGGCGTTTTTTTTACGCCTGATGTATTGTGTCGCGGCAGCTGTACGCGGGATACCTTCGGGTATGCCGGTTTTGCTTCTTTGGCCGGTCGGTCAACCCGCGTATAGCTGCCACCCTAATTCGGTTGACCGCGAATCGTGGCAGCTCCATTTACAAAGGAGCTTCACCATGATCAAAGACAGTCCAAATCCCCCAGAAACACTCTTCACCGTCCGCGCCGACTTAGGCACGGAAACCCTGCTGGTCAACGCCTCCCAGGACCTGGCCTCCATCAACGATATCGCCACTCACCTGGCCTTTGAAATCGACGGTGCTCAACGCAACGTCGCACTGGGTATCTGCCGCATGCTCGAAGGTGTGCAACTGCTGGTCGACAAGGCATTGGACGTAGCCCACCCGGCGGCCTGAAGATGGACGGGATAGAGCGCCTGAGCTATCTTCGGGCGCTCTATCGACCGCCCCCAAACAGGAAGTTACCGCTTGAGCACGTCACCCCTACTGCGAGGCCGCACCTTCGCCCTCCTCGCCGGTATCGCCTTTGTTGCCGTCGACCAACTCGTCAAACTACTGGCCCTGGTTTCACTGCAAGCCAACAGTTTCAAAATCGGCTCTAACCCCATCAACCTCGCATTGGAACTGAGCCTGAACCCAGGCGCCTTCCTGAGCCTGGGCGCTGCTTTGCCGCCGCAGGTCAAACAGCTGATCTTTATCGTCGGCGTGGCAGTAGTGGTGGCCTGGGCGATGTGGTGGTCGCTGTCCAATTGGAGCCAACCACTGCGTAAGGTCTTGCCGCTGTATGCGATTGCGCTGGGTGGCATTGCCAACCTGATCGACCGCGTCTTTCGCCACGGTCATGTGGTCGACTACATGGTCCTGAATGTCGGACAGACGCATACCGGCGTGTTCAATATCGCCGATATAGCGATCACCGCTGGAGCACTGTACTTGATGGTGGATTTGTTTTTGAAACGTAAGGCCTAAAGTGATTGCTGAACCCGTGTGGGAACGGGCAAGCCCGCTCCCACAGGGAAATCATGGTGCTGGTAGATTGCATTTCAGCAGATAAACGCCATTACACCTTAGAACACCGACCACCCAATCCGCTCACTCAACAACTCCAACGCCTTCATCCCCGCCAGCGAGTTCCCCGCCGCGTTCAGCTCCGGCGACCACACGCACACCGTAAACTGCCCCGGCACCACCGCGACGATCCCGCCGCCGACCCCGCTTTTGCCTGGCAGCCCCACGCGATAGGCGAAATTCCCTGCCTCGTCATACAGCCCGCTGGTGGCCATGATCGAGTTGACTTGCTTGGTCTGGCGCGCCGTCAGGATCTGCTCGCCGCTGTGGGCGCTGGTGCCCTCGTTGGCGAGAAAGCTGAAGGCCTTGGCCAGGTCCAGGCAGCTCATCTGCAACGCGCAATAGTTGAAGTAGCTGTGCAGCACCGCGTCTACGTCGTTGTGGAAGTTACCGAACGACTTCATCAGGTATGCCATGGCCGCGTTGCGCGCGCCGTGCTGGGCTTCGGAATCGGCGACGACGCTGTTGACCAGGATCTGCGGGTTGCCGGACAGGCGCCTTACAAAGTCGCGCATCGACAGGATCGGTACGGCAAAGCGCGATTGGTTGATGTCACAAATCACCAGCGCGCCCGCATTGATAAACGGATTACGCGGGCGCCCGCGCTCGAATTCCAGTTGCACCATGGAGTTGAACGGTTGCCCGGACGGTTCGTGGCCCAAGCGTTCCCAGATGGTTTCGCCGCCGTGGTCGATGGCCTGCACCAGGCTGAACACCTTGGAAATGCTCTGCACCGAGAACAACGTATCGGCGTCACCGGCGCGGTAGGCCGAGCCGTCGTTGCCGTACACGGCGATGCCGATCTGGTTGGCGGGTACATCGGCCAGCGCGGGGATGTAGTCGGCGACTTTGCCGAGGCCGATCAATGGACGAACTTCGTCAAGGATCGAGTCCAGCAGCGCCTGCATGTCTTGTCCTGTCATCTGTCTTTGAATCAGTGATAAGCGGGGCGCGGAGGATACTTCAATGCGCGCGGAAGCCCCACACAATCTCTACCACCCGCTCGGCCACCACCAGATACACCAGGATCAACAACAGCTGTAGCGCCAGGTGATAACGCAGCTTGGCCAATCGACGGATACCATCACTGACGTTCAACAGCATCAACAGCGTCGACAGCACAATCAGTCCCCAGCCGGCCACGCTGGAGGCAAACACCCCGATAAACAGGTCCTGCTGGCCCACGAGCGTATTGGTCCCTGCCGCAAACAACAGCGCACACACCAGCAGGTTTTTCACGTTGTCGAAAATCTGTGTGCTCAGATCGTTTTCCAGCAAGGCCAAATACCGCTTCCATAACGTGTGCATGGGTAAGTACCGGGTAGGGATCGCTCGTCAATCAAAGTAGTCCAATTGCCCGTACACTGCACCGCTGCGCTTACCCTATGAGGACTTTTGCATGAAATTGATGATCGGCCTGGCCGCCCTGCTGTTGGTATCGGCTTGCACCTCAACAGCGCCCACCACGCCCCCTGCGCAAGACGCCGCCGCGTCGACGTGCCTGGCAGGCGGCGGCACGATGAAGCAAGTCGGCAAGTTGCAGAGCTGGAAATGCATCACGCCGTACAAGGATGCAGGTAAGGCGTGTACCGACTCTAGTCAGTGTGATGGCGAGTGCCAGACCAGTGTCACCACCCAAACGGGCAATGGCCCGGTGACAGGCGCGTGCCAGGTGGACAACAGCCACTTCGGCTGCTCGGCGACGGTGGAAAAAGGCAAGCTCGGCCGGGCGATTTGCGTGGACTGAGCCTCGCCACCGAACAAATGTGGGAGCGGGCTTGCTCGCGAATACGGTGTATCAGTTAACGATGTATCCACTGATCAAACGCATTCGCGAGCAAGCCCGCTCCCACATTTTTTGCTCCACATTACCCTTCAAAAATGCGCCACATCCGACACCCGCTCATCCAGCACATCCCGCGCCAGCGCCCAGGCCAGGTCCTTGGATTCCACCACCAGCAACGGGTACCCCCACGCCTTGCCGAACATCGCGGCGAACGGCTTGAGCGCCAGGCGCTGCGCGGCGCTGGGTTCCACCTGGATCATGCCTTTGACGTAGGCACGCAGCGCCTGTTTGTTTTTCTTCATCCAGATCGAGGCTTGCTTGCGTTCCTCGTGGGAGTGTTCGTGGTTGTTTTCAGCCACGGCTTTTTCGTGCAGCAGCACGAAGGATTGCTGACGGGCCAACAGGCTTTCGAAAATCCGGAAGGCATCTTCCGGACCTCTCTCGCTGGGCGCATCAAAGACGATTTTCACCACCGGAAATGTTGTGCTGTCGAGTCGCATGGCAGAGCTCCTTGTTGAGAATGGATCTCACTATATCCATCGCACCACTAGACGGCATTGCACAGAATAGCCAGACTATTTCGCAATTCAGCCAACTTGCGATCCCCGCCATGAAGCACCATCGCCTTGACATGCACGACCCGCTGATGGCCAAGGACGCCGATGTGTTCCCCCGCGCCGTGGTGGCCGTGACCGCCACCAGCACGTCGGACACCTGGGAACATGCGCAACATGCCCATCGCAAGGGCCAGTTGATGTACACCCTGCGCGGGATCATCCATTGCGAGATCGAGGCGGGTATCTGGATCGTGCCGCCGCAATGTGCACTGTGGATTCCCGGCGGCACGTCCCACGCGGCGCGCGGGTCTGGCGAAGCGGAAGTCTATTGCCTGTTGATCGACCCTGGCGTCGCATGCGCCCTGCCCCCGCGATGCTGCACGTTGGCCGTGTCGGGGCTGTTGCATGAGTTGATCAGCAAGGCCGTGAGTTTCCCGCAGCTCTATGACGAAGGGGGTGCCCAGGGCCGTTTGATCAATACGCTGCTGGATGAACTGGCAGCCGCCCCTATCGAAGCCTTGCATTTGCCCATGCCCAAGGACCCTAGACTGCGTCGCCTGGCCGATAGTTTGTTGGCCGAACCGGCGGACAAAACCACCCTCGGCCAATGGGCGGTGCGCATCGGCATGAGCGAGCGCAGCATGACGCGCCTGCTGCTGGAGGAACTGGGGCTGAGCTTTGGCCGCTGGCGCCGGCAGTTGCATGTGATCCTATCGTTGCAGCGCCTCGCCAAAGGCCAGAGCGTGCAAACGGTGGCGCTGGACCTGGGTTATGAGAACGCCAGCGGCTTTATCACCATGTTCCGCAAGGCGGTGGGCCAGCCGCCGGCGCGTTACCTGGCAGACCGCGCCGGAGCATTTAGCGCGACGCCCCAGGCCATTGCGCTGAAAGAAGCTGACCCTGAATGACTACCAGCTGCCGCCCAACCCCAGCAGGCCCAGTATCTGGCGCCGCAGGTCAACCAGATAAGGATCATCGCGGTGCCGTGGATACGGCCGATCAATGCTCAATTGCGCCTGAATTTTTGCCGGACGGTCGCTGAACACAATCACCCGGTTGGCCAGCAGCAAGGCCTCTTCCACGTCATGGGTCACCAGCAACGCCGTGTAGCCTTGGCGTTGCCACAGGCCGATCAGCTCTTTTTGCATGGTAATGCGGGTCAAGGAGTCGAGCTTGCCTAAGGGCTCATCGAGGATCAGCAGGCGCGGTTGATTGACCAGTGCGCGCGCCAGGGCCACCCGTTGCGCCATGCCACCGGAGAGTTGCCGAGGATAGGCACGGGCGAACTGACTCAGGCCGACCTTTTCCAAGGCTTCATCGACCTTGGCCGAATGGGTCTTGAGCAGGCCCTGGGCTTCCAGGCCGACCGCCACGTTGTCCCACACGCGGCGCCACGGGTAAAGCGTCGGGTCCTGGAACACCACCACGCGGCTTGGGTCCGGGCCGGTGATGGCTTCACCATCCGCCAGCAAGCGGCCGGAATCCGCCGGTTCCAGGCCAGCCACCAAACGCAACAAGGTGGATTTGCCGCAACCCGAAGGCCCGAGCAAGGCCACAAACTCTCCCGGCGCCACCTCCAGAGACACCCGCTCCAACACCGGCAGGTGCTGCCCGTCCAGGGCAAAGCCATGGCTGAGGTTTTCGATGCGCAGCGCCAAGCCTTCCGACGCCGATACTGCGTGTGCCAGGGCTACCATTTCATTGATCCTTTCTGCCAGGCCAGCAACCGATCACGCACCAGGAACAACCCGGTGATCAACCCTGAACAGGCGAGTGCCATGATCAGCAATGCGGCGTACATATTCGCGTAGGCGGCCCACCCTTGGGCCCATTGCAGGTACCAGCCGATGCCGGATTTGACGCCCATCATCTCCGCCACCACCAGCGTCGAAAAGGAAGCGCCCAGGCCCATGAACAGGCCAACGAACACGTGGGGCAAGGCCGCGGGAATCGCCACTTTGAAAACCAGGAAGCCCTGCTTGGCGCCCAAGGTGCGGGCCACGTCGTAATAGGCTTGATCCACGCTCGACACGCCGGACCAAGTCAGTACCGTGACCGGGAACCACGTGGCCAGGGCGATCAGAAACACGCTGGCGCTCCAACTGCTCGGAAACAGGAAAAAACACAGCGGCAACAACGCCGTTGACGGCACCGGGCCAAGGATGCGCAGCACCGGGTGCAACCAGTAGCCGATGCGCGTGGACCAACCGATGGCCACCCCGGCAATAAACCCGGTGATCGCGCCCAGGGCCACGCCCGAGCCGAGCAGCAACGCCGAATGCAGCAGGCTGTCGGCCAGTCGCGGATAGTCTTCGAGATACACCGCCAGCAAGGCCTGGGGCGGCGCAAAAAACGGCACCGGCAACAGCGCCAGCTTGGCGGTGGCCAACTCCCAGATACCCAGTAGCACCGGCAAGGCGATCAACCAAGGGCCGGCATTACGCAAGCGCAGGCCTAGCCCTGGCAGCTTGCGCCCCAGCAGGCTCAGCACGATGAACAGCGCCGCCACAGCCACACACAGGTTGGCCAAGCCTTGGGTCATCGGCCAGTTGCGTGTCGCGTTGGGCCAGTAGCTGATCAACAGCGCAACGGCGACCCAGGCCCCGACCACCGCCACGCCCTGCCACCAGACTTTGAACGCCAGGGAGGGGTTCAGGGTTGTTGCATCAGCTGAAGACATCGACGGTGATCTCCTTGGCAAACTCCAACGGGTCGGTGCTCTTGCTGATCACCTCGACGGTTTTCAGGTCGGTAATGTAGGTGAGGATTTCCTGGGTCAGCGCCGCGCCCACCGCGTGGTGACCGTGGGTGTGGTCGTGGAGGATCGCCTGCACTTCCTCCACCGAGGTGTTCAGCGCATGGGCCTGGAAGCCTTTGGCGACTTCTTCCGGATGTTGCACCGAATAGTCGTGAGCTTCGAGGATCGCCTGGGTCAGTGCCGCGACCACGCGCTTTTCTTCACGCACCAGCTTGCCGGTGACACCGACCACGCAGCAGCTGAGGTTGGCGTACTCCTCCACCAGGTTGGTGGACAGCTCCTTCGCCACGCCAGACTTGATCAGGCGGTACATGAAGGGGTCGCTACCGCTCACCGCCTGCACTTCGCCGCGCTCAAGCGCAGTGCCGAGTAGGTCGGCTGGAAACAGACGCCATTCCACGTCACGTACCGGGTCGACACCGTGTTTTTTCAGCAGGATCGAGAAGAAATTGCGGTCCGGGCTGGCCATGTCGGTCACGCCAATGGCCTTGCCCTTGAGGTCTTCGAGTTTGGTCACGCCGCCATTCACCGCACTGAGCAAGCGCAGGCAGCCACCGTGGGTGCCGGCGGTGAGTTTCACGTCAAAACCCTGCTCCAGCGCCTTGAGCCAACGCAGCGCCATGCCCACGCCGGCATCGGCCTTGCCGGTGGCAATCGCTTCCAACAGCACTTCGGTGGAGTTACCGAAGTTGACCAGTTCCACGTCCAGGTTGTGATTGGTGAAAAAGCCCTGGCCATGGGCGATCACCACCGGGGCCAGGCACACGGCGTTCAGGTTGACGGCGAGTTTCAACTTGCGCGGTGCGTCGAGGCGGATGAACTCACCGGTGCCGGCAGGTTCCTGGGCGACATTATGGCCGGCATGCGCGTCGGCAGCGAAGCCGAGGCGCGGCAGCGACAGGCTGGCCAGGGTGATACCGGCCAGGCCGAGCAGGCGACGACGGGTTAAATAATCGAAATCAGTCATGCAAAGTGTCCCTTCTAAATTGATAGATTTGCGGATATGACATGTGGGCGTTCAGCGTGTGAGATCAGCGAGGCCCAGGTGCTCGCGCAGCGTCGTCCCCTCATACGCCGTGCGGAACAACCCCTTGCGCTGCAAATGCGGAATCACACTCTCCACAAACTCCGTGAACGAGCCCGGCAGATACCCCGGCGAAATCACAAACCCATCGCAACCGCCCTGCTCGAACAGCTCGGCCAACTGGTCGGCGATTTGTGCGCCCGTGCCCACCAACTGGGGCACACGCACGCTACTGGCGAAGATGCGGCCGAGTTGTTCGAGGGTGGTTTCCGGGCCTTGCATCAATAGCTTTTCAGCGGCCGCCCGAGGGATCAGGGGCGACTGAGCGATCTCGGCCAGCGTCGCCGACAGCGGGAATGGCGACAGGTCGACATTCAGCTGCGAAGCCAAGGTCACCAACCCCAACTCCGGACGTGCCAGCGCGTTGTGCTTGTCGCGCTTGGCGCGGGCCTCGGCTTCGCTGCCACCAATAAACGGCATCACCGCCGTGAGCACTTTGCAGCTGTCAGCGGCACGGCCTTGTTGCACGACCTGGGCACGTACGTCATCACGAAACGCGCGCATCGCCGCCAAGTGCGAGTGAATGGTGAAAATGGCCTCGGCCCAACGCGCACCAAAACGCCGGCCACGCCCCGAAGAACCGGCCTGGATCAGCACCGGCCGGCCCTGGGGCGTGCGCGGAATATTCAGCGGGCCTTCAACCTTGAACCACTCGCCCTGATGCTGCACCGAACGGATCAGCTCAGGGTCAGCCAGCACCCCGCTTTCGCGATCCAGCTTCAGCGCGTCCTTGCCCCAGCTGTTCCAGAGCTTCAGCGCGACTTCGACAAACTCGTCGGCGCGGTCGTAGCGCAGGTCGTGTTCCAGGTGCTTGTCCTTGCCGAACAGGCGCCCTTCGCTGTCGTTCATCGAGGTGACGATATTCCACGCTGCACGGCCCTTGGACAGGTGGTCGAGGGTCGCGAATTCACGGGCAATGTGCGCCGGCTCGTAATAGGTGGTGGAGCGGGTGGCGCCCAGGCCCAGCTTGGTGGTCTTGCCCACCAGGTAAGAGAGGATCGGCAACGGGTCCAGGCGCGTGGCGTCCTGGGCGCCGTAGCGCAAGGCGAACTCGCGGGAGCCGCCCATCTGGTCACCCACCGCGAGGCGATCGGCGAAGAACAGGAAGTCGAACAGCCCCTCCTCCACCACCTTGGCTACCCGTGCGTAATACTCGGGGTCGAGGTAATTGCCGACGGTTTCCGGGTGGCGCCACACCGCATGGCTGTGCACCACCGGCCCACTCAACAGGAACGCGGATAAATGGATTTGGCGGCTCATGGTTTGGGTGTCCACACGGTGATTGCGCTGACCTTCAACGCCTTGGGAATCAGCTTGGCGGCGTAGTAGGTGTCGGCGATGCGTTGTTGTTCGGCGAGGTGTTCAACCTTCACGGGAATGATGTCGTAGCTGCGGCGACTGTTCGCGCGCTCCACCGTGGCAGGGGCGATATTGCCCCACAGTGGGCCAAGTATTTCGGCGGCTTCCTTGGGATGGGCCTTCACCCATTGGCCGGTCTCGCGCAGGGTGTCGAAGGTCACCTGCAACACGTCCGGGTGGGCGTTGGCGAACTGAGTGGTGGCCAGGTAGAAGCGGTTGTAGTCGGCCAAGCCGTCCTTGCCATCGGCGATCACACGCACATGATGATCGAGTTGCTGGGTGGCGAGAAACGGGTCCCAGATCACCCAGGCGTCCACGCTGCCATTGGCGAAGGCGGCGCCGCCATCCGGCGCTTCCAGGTAACGCGGGGTGATATCGCTTAGCGTCAGCCCGGCTTTTTTCAGCGCAGAGATCAGCAGGAAGTTGCTGCCCGAGCCTTTGGATACGGCGACGGTCTTGCCCTTGAGGTCGGCGATGCTGTGGATCGGTGATTTTTCCTGGACGATGATCGCCTGGGCACTCGGCGATGAGTTTTCCTGGGCGTAGTAGGTCAACGGCGCGTCCGCGGCCTGGGTAAACAGGGCAAAGGCGTCGGCCACATCGGCGTGCAGATCGACACTGCCAGCGTTGAGCGAGCTGAGCAGGCCGGTGCTGAACTCATGCCAGTTAACTGTGAAACCCAGCGGCTTGAGGCGCTGTTCCAACTGGCCATTTTGCTTGAGCAGGATCCACAAGGTGGACGAACGCTGGTAGCTGATATCCAGGCTTTGCTCGGCATGGGCCGCCGCAGCGGCGAACAGCAAACTGGCGGCAACAATAAGTTTCTTGAACGTCATGGAAGACCTTGGCGTGGGAGAAATGAAAAGAGCTGCATATGCCAAAAACCCGCGCAAGGCCTGGCAGTAGAGTTAATTCGATTATATTAATGACGAGAAATTATGAAAGAACCCTATAATTCTATGGTTATGCCCAATTCGTCGGAACCTGGGAAAAGCGCCCTAAGCTAAGATCGAAAGAGTATTTAACGAATAGTTTTTAGAACCTTAAGCTCAAAACTATTTCGTTAGAGATCGAGCACACCATGTCCATACGTCGTCCCCTCGCCGCAGTAATCGGGTTGCTGGCTTTTTCCATCGGCATAAGCGCCGAGGCCCAGGCTATCGTGGGGTGCGTTGAAGGTGGTGTATGACGCGTTGGAAAAAGCGGGCAAGTGGGTGAAAACCAACCCGCAGGACGCGGCTAAAGTGCTCGGCCCGTTGTGGGGCAATCTGGATGTCGCCACGGTTGAAGCGGCGAATGCACTCCGCAGCTATCAGGTGCAGCCGGTGACAATCGATCAGTTGGGTGAACAGCAGAAGATTGCCGATGCATTCTTCAAGGCGGGGTTGTTGCCCAAGGCGGTGGATGCGAAGGATGTGCAGACCTGGAAGCCTTGAGCGAATAACAGGCACAACTCGATCAATTGTGGGAGCTGGTTTGCCTGCGATGGCGGTGGGTCAGCAATGAAAATATTGGCTGAAAAACCGCTATCGCAGCGGTGCGACGATTCGACAAGCCAGCTCCCACACTTTTAGGCTGCATAAATAGTTAGAGAAGAGTACGGCTCAAGGCCTTTTTCCACTCGCCATAACGCCCCGCCATCGCCGGATCTTCCTGCGGCTCAAACCGCTCCCGCTGGCGCTCCAACGCGCCCAGCGCTTCATCGCTCGCCCACACTCCCGACGCCCTGCCCGCCAGGTGCGCCGCGCCCAATGCCGACACCTCCGGTGACAGGCTGCGCACCACCGGGCGTTGCAGCAGGTTGGCCAGGAACTGCATCAGCCAGCGGTTGCGCGTCGCGCCGCCATCCACCCACAACGCCTTCAACGGGCTGCCGATGTCCTGCTGCATCGCTTCGAACACATCACGGATCTGATAACCGATGGATTCCAGTGAAGCCCGCAGGATGTGTGCGCCGGACGTGGCTTCGGTCAGCCCGCAGATCAAGCCGCGTGCGTCAGCTTTCCAATGTGGCGCGCCCAGCCCGGACAGCGCCGGCACGAAGTACACGCCGCCGTTGTCGGGCAGTTGCGCGGCCTGCTCCGTCAAGGCGTCCAGGGATTCCCCGGCCACCAGCCGCGAAGCCCACTGCACGGCGGCACCGGTGTGGACGATATTGCCTTCCATGCCGAAGGTCGGTTTACCGCCGTCGTGCCAGGCCAGTGTGGTCGAAAGGCCGTGAGTGGAGGCAATCGGGCCGCTCATGGGCGTCATCAAGGATGAGCCGGTGCCAAGCGTGGCTTTCACCAGGCCCGGCGCAAAACCACCCTGCCCGTAGAGCGCGGCGTGTGAGTCGCCGATCATCGACATCACCGGGATGCCGGCGGGCAAACCGCCCACCGCGACGGTTTCGGCGAAGAAGCCGGCGCTGGGCCGAATCGGCGCCAGTGCCGCCAGCGGGATGGCGAACAGCGCTAACAGCTCAGGGTCCCAGGCGCAGGTGTGCAGGTTGAACAATTGCGTGCGCGCGGCGTTGGAATAGTCGGTGGCAAATACCTGGCCGCCGCTGAGTTTCCACAGCAGCCAACTGTCGACAGTGCCCAGGCAGATATCACCCGCAGCGGCGCGGGCATGGCCATTTTCCAGGTGGTCGAGAATCCAGCGAAATTTGCCGGCGGAAAACATCGGGTCGAGGGCCAATCCGGTTTTTTCCAGAATGAGCGCCTCATGACCTTGCTCGCGCAACTGGGCACATAACGCCGTGGAGCGCCGGCATTGCCAACTGATGCACGGCGACAGCACTTCACCGGTATGTCGATCCCAGGCCACCACCGATTCACGCTGGTTGCTGATGGCCAATGCAGTGACTGGCCGATCCACCTGGGCCAGGCATTCTTCAATGGCGGCCAGGGTGCTGTGCCAGATCAACAGCGGATCCTGCTCAGAAAAACCCGGCTGTGGATGAATGATGCTCAATGGCCGAGAGCCGCGTGCTATCACCTGCCCGAGCTCGTTGACCAGCACCGCCTTGGCGTTGCTGGTGCCTTCATCTATCGCCAGGATCAGCGGCGTATGGTTATTCATGGGGGTCACCGCAACCGAGTGGCAGCCGCCACAATCCCAGCCGCGTCGATGTTATGCAAGGCGCGCGTCGGTTCGCGCGCGCCCGCGGCGGCGTATTCGCCATCGCCGATGCCCAGGCGGGTCAGCGCAATGCCCAGGCCGGCCTCGGCGAGCACTTCGGCGACCAGGCTGCCGACACCGCCATTGATGTTGTGTTCTTCAACCGTGATCACTGCGCGCGTGCCACGCAACGCGCTCAACAGCACATCACGCTGCAAGGGGCGGATCGACGACAGGTTGATCACCTGCGCCTGAATGCCCTGCTCCGCCAGCAACGCCGCCGCGTCGACCGCTTCGTGCACCACCGAACCCAGGGCCACGATGCTGAGGTCTGTACCCTGGCGCAGGATATCCACGTGCCCGGGTTTGAATTGGTAATCGGCGCCATGAACGTCGGGCAAGGCCTTGCCGTCGAGACGGATATACACCGGGCCCTCATACCGCAGCGCGTAATCGACAATCTGCCGGCACTCGACGGCATCGGCCGGGGCAAAGATCTGCACATTGCCAAAGCCACGCATCACCGAAATATCGTCGAGGCTGTGGTGGGTACTGGCTAACGGGCCATAGCTGGTGCCGGCATTCAGACCGAACATCTTCACATTGGCCTGGTTGTAGCAGACGTCCACTTTGATCTGTTCATTGGCCCGCGAAATCAGGAACGGCGCCGCATTGCAGGTGGCGGCGATCTTGCCGCCCAATGCCAGCCCCGCCGCAACGCTGACCAGCGACTGCTCGGCAATGCCAACGTTGATCAGGCGCTCGGGAAAACGCTGCGCAAACGGCCCGATCTTGGCCGTGGAGGTGGAGTCGCTGACCACCGGCACCACGTCGAGCCCGGCATCGACGGCGGCAATAAAGGCGTCCACCATGACGCTCGCCAAATGTTCACTCGCCATGGTTCAACTCCTCCAGTGCTGCGTTGATTTCATCACCCTTGGGCACACGGTGGTGCCATTCGGGGCGAGCTTCGATAAACGACACGCCCTTGCCTTTGATGGTGTGGGCGATCAGCACCTGGGGCGCGCCGGTTTTGGTCTGCATGCTTTCCAAGGCTGCGATCAACTGGCCCACATCGTTGCCGTCGCACTCGCTGACGCTGAAGCCGAAGGCGGCCCATTTCACGTCCAGCGGGTCCAGCGGCATGATGTCGGCCGTCAGCCCCGCCAGCTGCAGCTTGTTTTTGTCGACGATCACAAACAGGTTATCCAGGCCGTATTTGGCCGCCGCCATCGCGGCTTCCCAGTTGGAGCCTTCGGCCAGCTCGCCGTCGCCGGTGAGTACGTAAATGCGCTTTTTGCTGCCGGACATCTTCGCCGCCAACGCCAGCCCCACCGCCACCGGCAGACCGTGGCCGAGGGCGCCGGTATTCAGTTCGATGCCGGGGGTTTTCTGGCGTACCGGGTGGCCGGGCAAGTGGGAATTGAAGTGTTGGTAGGTGGGCAACCACTCGGTGGGGATGTAGCCCGCCTGCGCCAGGCAGCAATACAAACCGCCGACGCCGTGGCCCTTGCTCTGGATGTAGATATCCCGCTCCGGGTCTTCGGTGCGCTCCGGACCGGTATTGAGGATGCGGAAGTACAGGGTGGCGAGGATGTCGGTTTCCGACAGGTCGGCCCCGGTGTGCCCGCCGGCCGGAGAGTCGGCATTCAGGCGGATCACGTGGCGCCGGATCAGGCGGGCCTGTTCTTTGATCTGGTGAGCGTCGTACTGGAAGGCATTCATGCAGCGGCTCCTGTGGGCTGACCACGCGAGGTGAAAGTGCCGAAAGCTGTGTTTGAATATTTATTCAGCAGTGACAATATATTTCTATTTAGACGCCGAACGCCCCGCAGGTCAAGTAAGCGGACGGTGGAAAAATGAAATAAAACCCGGAAAGATCCCTCGGACAAACGGCCAAAATCCCAGGCGCGCCACTCTATCCCGTGGCTTTGCGCCCGGTAAAAGCTGCGTTCTAGAGGCATACCTGAAAAATTAAGCGCTTGACTTTGACACGGTGGCACTGGAATCTGAATTAACAGTCAGGCACGCATAAATATTCAAGTCGCCTGAAAGCACTCCAAAAAAAATAAATCAGGAGAACACTGTGGACGCCAAAGCTATTGTCCAGCACCCGGCCGAACTCAAGCCGCCCCACCGCCCACGGCTGGTGAAACTGCTCCCCAGCAACATCGGCGGCCCGCTGATCGGCCTGGTGCTGCTGGTGCTGGTCTTCTCCTTCAGTTCGGAATTCTTCTTCTCTTTACGCAATGGCCTGAACATCCTTGATCAGGTCACGGTGCTGGGCATCCTGGCGATTGGCATGACCGCCGTGATCGTGATCGGCGGCATCGACCTGTCGGTAGGGTCGGTGCTGGCCTTCTCAATGATGATGCTCGGCTGGCTCTATCAGGATCAGGCCGTGCCGCTGGGCTTTGCGATTCCGATCTCGATCGCCACCGGCATGCTCGCCGGGCTGGTGTCGGGCGCGCTGATTACCTATGCCAAGTTGCCGCCATTCATTGCCACGCTGACCATGATGTCGGTGGCCCGTGGCCTGGCGAATATCCTCACCGAAGGCCGGCAGATTGTCGGCTACCCGGAGTGGTTTACCAATCTGGCCACGGTGCGGCATTTCGGTTTTCTCTCGGCGACGGTCGGGTTTTTCCTGGTGATGCTGGTAGTGGCCTGGGTGTTCCTGCGCTTTCGTGCCGGTGGCCGCAACCTTTACGCCATGGGCGGCAGCCCGGAAGTGGCGCGACTGTCGGGTATCAAGGTGCGCGCGATCACACTGTGGGTGTACGCCATCAGTGGCGCCCTCGCCGGTATCGCCGCCGTGACCCTGGCCGCGCGCCTCGATTCCTCGCAACCCAGTGCCGGCCTGAGCCTGGAACTGGACGCCATCGCCGCCGTGGTCATTGGCGGCGCCAGCCTTAACGGTGGCGTCGGCAGCATCGGCGGCACCCTGGTGGGCGTGTTGATCATTGGCGTGCTGCGCAATGGCCTCAACCTGCTGGGCGTTTCACCCTTTATTCAACAAGTGGTGATCGGCGTGGTCATCGCCCTCGCCGTGACCATCGACACCCTGCGACGCCGCTCCAGCACTGCCCGTTAAAACCTGTTCGACAGTTGACACCCTCCAACAATAAAACCAGGAGTCACCGACATGTTCAGCCCCAAGAAACTGCTGTTGGCCACCGCTCTCGCTGCCGCCACCCTCACCGCCGCCGGCACCACCTGGGCCAAGGACCTGACCATCGGCCTCGCCGTGGCCAACCTGCAGGCCGACTTCTTCAACCAGATCAAGCAATCGGTGGAAGCCGAGGGCAAGGCCAAGGGGATCAAGGTGATCACCGTGGACGCCCAGGGCAACTCGTCTACCCAGGTCAGCCAGATTGAAGACCTGATCACCCGCCAGATCGACGTGCTGATCTACATCCCTGCCGGTGCGACCGCCGCCGGTGTGCCAGTCAAAGCCGCCAAGGCCGCCGGCATCCCGGTGATCGCCGTCGACCGCAACGCCCCTGACGCGCCGGGCGATACCTTTATCGCCAGCGACAGCGTGGCAGGTGCCAAGACGCTGGCCGAATACGTCGGCAAGATCACCGACGGCAAGGGCCGCATCGCGATCCTGCAAGGCCAGCTCGGCACCACCCCTGAAAACGATAGAGCCAAAGGCTTCGAAGAAGGCTTGAAAGCCTTCCCGGACCTCAAAGTCGTCGCCCAGCAACCCGCCGAATGGGTCCAGGACAAAGGCTTCGCCGTGGCCCAGGACTTGCTCCAGCGTGACCCGAACATCACCGTGTTTTTCGGCCGTGCCGATGCCATGGCGTTGGGCGCTGCACAGGCAGTGAAAGTCGGCAACCTGGATCACAAGGTCGTGGTGGTTGGTTTTGACGGTGACGTCGCCGGGCTCAAGGCGGTGCAAAGCGGTGTGCTGAACGCGACTATGACCCAGCAGACGCAGAAGATGGGCCGCCTGGCGGTGGCGTCGGCGATTGACCTGAAGGCCGGCAAAGACGTGCCCAAGGAACAACTGCTGCCCACCGTGCTGACCACCAAAGACAACGTCGCGCCGTTCCTGCAACAGCACCCGTAAACCTTGGAGGTCGTCATGCGAGCAGCAGCTCTGGATAACACCGCCGAAGCGGTGTTGTGCCTGCGCAATATCAGCAAGGCCTACGGGCCGGTGCAGGTCCTGTCGCAGGTCAACGTGGACATTCGCCCCGGCGAAGTATTGGCCCTGCTCGGCGAGAACGGCGCGGGTAAATCCACCCTGTCGTCGATCATCGCCGGGCTTGTGCAGCCCGAAGCCGGCGGCAGCATGACCTGGCTCGGCGCGCCTTACGCACCGGGTTCGCCGGGGGCCGCGCTGAGCGCCGGGATCGGCCTGATCCATCAGGAAATCCGCCTGCTGCCGCAATTGTCGATCGCCGAAAACATCTTCGTCGGCCGCCTGCCCATGCGTTATGGGAAGGTGGACCGCGAATACATGGAAGCCCAGGCGCAGATCCAGTTGGAACGCCTGGGGCTCAAGGTGCCGGCGTCGCGCAAGGTCGAAGGCCTGAGCGTGGCGGCGCAGCAACTGGTGGAAATCGCCAAGGCGCTGACCCTCAAGGCGAGCCTGTTGATTCTCGATGAACCCACCGCGGCGTTGGGTGGGGAAGAGACCGAGCTGCTGTTCAAACAGGTGGAACGGCTCAAGGCTGAGGGGGTGTCGTTTATCTACATCAGCCATCGCCTGGAAGAAATCGCGCGTATTGCCGACCGCGTGCTGGTACTGCGTGACGGTCGCCAAATTGCCTTGCACGCCACGGCCCAGGTGCCGGTGCGTGAGTTGGTCGAGCAAATGGTCGGACGCAGCCTGGAGCGAATTTTCCCCGCGCTGCAACCGCCGCAGGACCAAGTGATGTTGCAGGTCAAGGATTTAAGCTGCCGTGAATTCGCCCTGCACGGCATCGATTTCAGCGTGCGCGCCGGTGAGGTATTCGGCATTGCCGGCGTGGTCGGCGCCGGGCGGACCGAACTGGTGCGCACCATTGCCGGCGCGGCCCAGGACATTCAGGGGCTTATGGTGCTGGATGGCGAGGTGCGTCAGTTGCGCTCGCCGTTCGAAGCCATCCAGGCCGGCGTGGTGCTGGTGCCCGAGGACCGCAAGCAGCAAGGCGTGGTGGTGGAACATCGCATCGAAGACAACCTGATCTATGGCAACACCGACCTGCTGGATAAACGCGGCTGGGTGTTCCCTGCCCCGCTACGTGAATTCGCGCGTACGGCGGTGGCTCGACTCGGCGTGAAAGGCGCGCCGCAGTCGCGGATTTCCAGCCTGTCCGGCGGTAACCAGCAGAAAGTGATCATTGCCAAATGGCTGGCGCGTAATCCCAAGGTGTTCATTCTGGACGAGCCGACTCGAGGCATCGACGTGGGCGCGCGGGCGGCGATTTATGAGGTGATTGCAGACCTGGCGGCCAAGGGCATGGCGGTGATAGTGGTCAGTTCGGACCTGGATGAGGTGCTGGGATTGTCCCATCGCGTGATGGTGATGAGCCGGGGACGGCAGATGGGGATTCTGGAGCGTGGTGAAGCCACACCGGTGTCAGTGATGGAAATGGCCACCGCGTGAGCAAAGACAACACACATCAACTGTGGGATCTGGCTTGCCTGCGATGGCGGTGTACCAGCCACCGAAGAGGTGACTGAACGACCGCTATCGCAGGCAAGCCAGCTCCCACAGGGGTCCCACTGTGATTTCAACAATGGAGTATTTCATGCAGCTTTTTAGTCTTCAGGGCCAAGTCGCCTTTGTAACTGGCGCCGGCAGTGGCATCGGCCAAGCCATCGCCGTCGGCCTCGCCGAAGCCGGCGCCGATGTAGCCTGCTTCGATCTACCCGGCAGCCCGGGTATCGCCAGCACCGTCGAACGCATCCAAGCCCTCGGCCGTCGCGCCCTGGCCCTCAGCGGCACGGTCACCGAACGTGCCGCCCTGGATGCGGCCGTCGCCCACACCGAAAGCGAACTCGGCGAACTCAGCGTCGCCGTCAACTGTGCCGGCATCGCCAACGCCCAGGCTGCCGAAGACCTGGAACTGCAACGCTGGCAAACCACCCTCGACATCAACCTCACCGGCATCTTCCTCAGTTGCCAGGCCCAGGCCGCGGTGATGTTGCCGCGTGGCAAAGGCGCCATCGTCAATATCGCCTCCATGTCCGGTAGCATCGTCAACCGTGGCCTGTTGCAGGCGCACTACAACACCTCCAAGGCTGGGGTGATCCACCTGAGCAAAAGCCTGGCGATGGAATGGGCCGACAAGGGCTTGCGCGTGAACTGCATCAGCCCCGGCTACACCGCCACGCCGATGAACTCGCGGCCGGAAGTGGCCGACCAGGTGAAGATATTTGAACAGACCACGCCCATGGGCCGCATGGCCAGCGTGGAAGAAATGGTTGGCCCGGCGATCTTCCTGGTGAGCCAGGCGTCGTCTTTCTGCACCGGTGTCGACCTGTTGGTCGATGGCGGCTTTGTGTGCTGGTAGGAGTTCATCATGTCGCAACGATTCAGCGGTAAAACCATCGTCATCACCGGCGCCTGCCGTGGCATCGGCGCCGGCATTGCCGAGCGCTTCGCCCAAGAGGGCGCCAACCTGGTACTGGCCTCCAACGACCTGGAACGCGTGACCTTTACCGCCAACCAGCTCGCCCAGGAATACAACGTGGACACCCTGGCCCTGGGCATCGACGTCACAGACGAAAGCGACATCGAAAAGCTCTACCGCGAAGGCCATGCCCGCTTTGGCAGCATCGACGTGTCGGTGCAGAACGCCGGCATCATCACCATCGACCACTACGACACCATGCCCCGCGCCGACTTCGACAAGGTGCTACAGGTCAACACTACCGGCGTGTGGCTGGGGTGCCGGGAAGCGGCCAAGTACATGGTCAAACAAGGCAGCGGACGGCTGATCAACACGTCATCCGGCCAGGGCCGCCAGGGGTTTATCTACACGCCGCACTACGCCGCGAGCAAAATGGGCGTGATCGGCATCACCCAGAGCCTGGCGCTGGAGTTGGCGCGGCACAACATCACGGTGAATGCGTTCTGCCCCGGCATCATCGAAAGCGAGATGTGGGACTACAACGACCGCGTCTGGGGCGAGATTCTCAGCACCGACGAAAAGCGCTACGGCAAGGGGGAGTTGATGGCCGAATGGGTCAAGAACATCCCATTGCGCCGCGCCGGCAAACCCTCGGATGTCGCGGGGTTGGTGGCGTTCCTGGCGTCCGATGACGCGGCTTACCTGACCGGCCAGGCGATCAATATCGACGGCGGCCTGATCATGTCGTAAGGGTTTGGTATCCTCACCCGCATTGATGTCATCACTGAGGCCTTCATGAGCCAGATCGAAGAACAGCGCCTGATCACCAAGATCGCGAGCCTCTATTACGAAGAAGGGCTCAAGCAATCCGAGATTTCCGCACAGTTGGACTTGTCGCAGTCCTTTATCAGCCGCGCCCTGCGTCGGGCGCTGCAGGAAGGCGTGGTGAAGATCAGCGTGATGCGCCTGCAGGGCCTTCACCTGGAGCTGGAAACCCAATTGCAGCGCCGCTACGGCGTGCGCCAGGTGATCGTGGTGGAAGCCACCGAGCCCGGTAACGATGAAAGCATCAAGCAGGCCATCGGTTCAGCGGCCGCGCATTACCTGGAAACCAGCCTGTCGCCCCAGGACCATATCGGTATTTCGTCGTGGAGCAGCACCATTCGCGCCATGGTTGGCCACTTGCATGCGCAGCCGGGCAAACAGGCAGCCCAGGAAGTGGTACAACTGTTGGGCGGCGTCGGCCATAAGGGCGCGTTTGAAGCCACCCTGCTCACCCAGCGCCTGGCCACCCTGCTCAACTGCCCGGCGTTTTTGCTGCCGTCGCAAAGCATCGAGCAATCAGTGCAAAGCAAGCAGCGCATCATGCAGATGGAAGAGGTCAAGGAGGTGCTGCAACGCTTTGACAGCATCACCCTGGCGATTGTCGGCATCGGCGACCTGGAACCGTCGCAACTGCTGCGCAACAGCGGTAACTACTACACCGAAGACATGCTGCGCCTGCTGGCCGAGCGCGGTGCCGTAGGTGATATCTGCCTGCGCTACTTCGATGCCCAGGGCAAGCCGGTACTGGAGGAAGACGAAGAATTCGTAGTGTCGGTGGCCCTGCCCAAATTGCGCTCGATCCACCGCGTGCTCGGCCTGGCCGGCGGGTTGAACAAGGTCCAGGCGATTCGCGGCGCGCTCGAGGGCGGCTACCTGGACATCCTGATCACCGACCTGGATACCGCACAGGCCTTGAATCACTAAACTCATTAGGGAGATCGACCGCTCATGACATCCAAGCTCGAACAACTCAAGCAGTTCACCACGGTGGTCTGCGACACGGGCGACCTTGAGGCTATCAGCCGTCTGAAACCGGTCGACGCCACCACCAACCCGTCGCTGCTGCTCAAAGCCTCGGCTATCGCACACTACGGCGACATCCTGCGTCACTCGGTCGACCTGTCCAAGGGTGACCTGGGCCTGGCCTGCGACCAGTTTTCAGTGGCAGTAGGCTGCGGCATCCTCAAGGCCATTCCAGGTCGCATCTCGACCGAAGTCGACGCGCGCCTGTCGTTTGACGAAGACGCGCTGTGGGCCAAGGCCAACCAGCTCATCGAGCTGTATGACAAAGCCGGTGTCGGCCGCGACCGTGTACTGATCAAACTGGCTTCTACCTGGGAAGGCATTCGCACCGCCGAGCGCTTGGAAAAAGCCGGTATCCAGACCAACCTCACGTTGTTGTTCTCGTTTGCCCAGGCGGCAGCGTGCGCCGATGCCGGGGTGTTCCTGATTTCACCTTTCGTCGGCCGCATATACGACTGGTACCGCAAGAGCACGGGCCTGGACTACACCGGCGCTAAAGACCCGGGCGTGCAGTCGGTGACGCGGATCTACAACTACTACAAGGCCAACGGCATCAAGACTGTGGTCATGGGCGCCAGCTTTCGTACCCTCAGCCAGATAGAGGAATTGGCCGGGTGCGATCGCCTGACCATCAGCCCCGAATTGCTGCAAAAACTTGATGAAGACCACGGCCCGCTGGAGCGCAAGTTGGTACCGGGGGCGACGGGCGAGCCGCGCCAGACCATCGACGAGGCGCAATTTCGCTGGGCTTCCAACGAAGATGCGATGGCTACCGAGAAGCTGGCCGAAGGCATTCGCCAGTTTGCGCGGGATCAGGAGAAGCTTGAGGCGGTATTGGCTGCGCTGTGATGACGCTGTCTACTTTTGGTCCGGTGGCAACCTGATAGCCGCCCGAACCCTATCAGGTGTAAATCGATCAAAATGTGGGAGCTGGCTTGCCTGCGATGGCGGTTTGTAGGGCGGCCATGTGTTGTGGTTGGAATGAGTACATATCCGTTATTTAGGTGATGGCTAATATAGGTTTCGCCCTTACGGCGAGTCACTTTGCAAAAGCGGCAAAGTAACCAAAACGCTCTTGCCCCACCACTCGGCACCTCGCCCAGGCTCGGTGTGCCCTCACTCCGGCTTGAATCCGTGGGCCGCCGCGATGGGCCATCCTTGGCCCAGCGCGGCTAACCCGGCGTCCTGCCGGGTTACCCACGGATTCAAGCCTGCGTTCGGCCAGCGTGGTTGACGGGGCTCCTGAGATCAACATCAAAAACAGATCAAAAGCCAAGGCCAACGCCAAAGCCAACACTGCCGAAAGCTAAGTCTGTACCGATTTTCTCAAACGTATAAGGTGTCAACTCGGCTTTTGCTCGCCCAGCGTGCGAGCTGCCAACGCTCCCAACACTCCGCCAACAATTGGCGCCACCCAGAACAACCATAGCTGCGCCATGTATTCGCCCCCGGCAAACAACGCCGGTCCGGTGCTGCGCGCCGGGTTCACCGACGTATTGGTCACCGGGATCAGCACCAGGTGAATCAACGTCAGCGCCAGGCCGATGGCAATCGGCGCAAAGCCAGGCACAGCGCCCGGTGCGGTCACGCGCATGATGATGAATACGAAGAAAAACGTGGCGATCAGTTCGGCCAGCAACGCGGCCTTCATGTCGAAGAGGCCTGGGCTCAATGGGCCATAGCCGTTGGCGGCAAAACCACCCACTGCGAAATCAGGCTGCCCGCTGGCAATCAGGTACAACGCCGCAGCGGCGACGATCGCTGCGCTGACCTGCGCCGCGATGTACGGCAGCACATCACCCGCAGGAATGCGGCGCCCTGCCCATAGGCCAATGGTCACCGCCGGGTTGAAATGCCCGCCGGAGATGCCGCCGACCGCGTAGGCCATGGTCAATACAGTGAGACCAAACGCCAGCGAAACGCCCACAAAGCCAATGCCCAAGCCGGGGAAGGCAGCCGCCAGAATGGCGCTGCCACAGCCGCCGAACGTCAGCCAGAAAGTGCCGATAAACTCGGCGGTCAAACGCTTTTGCACAGTGGACTCCATTGCTGCTCAAGTGCCGTCACCACAGGCCGTGGGCGGTCCTGGGCGACGGTAGCAATGGGTATCAAAATACTGTGTAAGACTTGTCTGGAGTTCTAGCCCCTGAACACGTTGCTTCTGAAGCACGCCGGCCCTTTGTATAAAACCCGCTTACAACTAACCTGCTGTTCCCCTTCCCTGACTGCACTAGCATTGCCGCCGACTAAGTCAATGGCGTACATTTGCTATGATTTTCATTGAAACTGCGGTTTTCACCCGGCGTGTAACGGAGCTCATGAATCACGACGCCTACCTGGGTTTGCAGGTAGCGTTGATGTTCAATCCGTGCGTTGGAGATGTGATCGAAGGAACGGGCGGCATCCGAAAGCTGCGTATTGCTTCAAAAGGTCACGGCAAACGAGGCGGCGCCAGAGTGATTTACTACCACTTTGTAACGGCTTCAAAAATTGCGTTATTAATGATCTATCCAAAAAACGAACAGCAAGACCTGACTAACGATGAACGCAAAGCACTGAAAGCCGTCATCGAACACTGGAGATAACCATGAGCAAATTCTTCGATGAGCTGATGGAAAGCGTGCAACAGATGGACGAAATCGTCCGAGGCGAGCGCAAGCCCTCTCGCGAATTCATTGTTGACGCGCTTCAAGTCAAACAAATCCGTAAGGCAACGGGCCTGACTCAAGCCAAATTCGCAGCCATCATCGATGTTCAAATCGGCACGCTACGTAATTGGGAACAGGGGCGACGCGAACCAACAGGGCCAGCAAAGGCGCTGTTGAGGGCCATTCACAATGACCCGGTCCATGTGTTGAATGCGTTGGCCCTTTAACCCAACGGTGGCTGGCGCGAGAGTTTGATTCAGGCTCCCGCCACACCCTGCCCAAACTTGCGAATCGCCAAGCAATACCCAATCAACGCCACCGCCGCCAGCAACCCGCCCGCCGCGCCGATCCAGGCGAAGCCGAACTGGCTGCCGACCCAGCTGCCCATCAGTGCGCCGCCGCCGATGCCGATGTTGTAGATGCCGGAGAACATCGCCATGGCCACGTCGGTGGCATCCGGTGCCAGCACCAGCACTTTGGACTGCATGGCAAGGCCAAAGCCCATGATCGCCATGCCCCAGAAAATGCTCAGCACCACCAGGTAGGATTCCGCGCCGCTCAACGGCAGCAGCAGCGCCAGGCACGCGGCCAGGATAAATACCGCGCCGACGACGAATAAATGCGGGTTGAAGCGGTGCACCAGGCTGAACAGCAGCGAGCCGATGATGCCCGCGCCGCCGAATACCAGCAGGATCAGGGTCACCGCGCTGCCGCTCATGCCGGCCACGCCTTCGACGAAGGGTTCGATGTAGCTGTAGGCGGTGAATTGCGCGGTGACGGTCATCGCGGTAAGCACATAAAGCGCCACCAGCGCCGGGCGCTTGAACAGCAGCGGCAGGCTGCGCAGGGAGCCGGAGTTCTGGCTCGGCAATAGCGGCAAGGTGCGCGCCAGCCAGAACACCAGCGCGGCAGCGAAGGCGCCGATCACCAGGAACGTGGTGCGCCAGCCCATGGCTTCGCCGAGCAGGCGACCCAGGGGAATGCCCAGGACCATGGCCAGGGACGTACCGGTAGCCAACAGGCCGAGGGCTTGCACCTGCTTGCCTTCCGGCGCCAGGCGAACGGCCAACGATGCGGTGATCGACCAGAACAAGGCATGGGACAAGGCAATGCCAATGCGACTGAGCATCAGCAAGCCGAAGCTGTTAGCGACGCTGGAAAGGATGTGGCTGACAATAAACATGCAGAACAGCACGATCAGCAGCTTGCGCCGTTCGATGTTGCGGGTCAGCAGCATCACCGGCAGGGAGGTCAGGGACACGATCCAGGCGTAGATCGTGAGCATCAGGCCGACGCTGGACACCGGCATGTCGAAGCTGGCGCCGATGGCACTGAGCAGCCCAACGGGCACGAATTCGGTGGTATTGAACACAAAGGCGGCCAACGCGAGGGCGATGACCGGTTGCCAATTGGTTTGGGGGTTGCGGCTGAAATGCTCATTGAACGGCGCGGTACTCTGACGGTGATCGAGCGGCCACCCAGGACAAGCGCCGCCGCCGAGCATTCTATAGGTTTCTGGCCCCGCTGTTGACGCGGATCGTCGCCTAAGGGGGTCAGGGCGACGTCAGGATGATCACTTAGTTACACGCCTGGACTCGGCACAGCCGTTCAACTCAATGACCGTGCCCCTGTGCGTATTTGTCGCACATCCGGGCTCGACGACACTGCCCACGGTTTGCGCCGCGCCGCACGCCCCCGCCCAGAAGCACAACAGGCCGGTAAGCAGCGAAATACCTTTAGTGCTCATGCCGACACGCCTTACTGGGCTCTTACCACTAAGTTGTCTGGCCGGGCGTTTATTGAGCTTACTCGGCAAAGGCTGTGACGTAGATCAAGGATCCACCTGCCCCATCAATTCCGGAATGCTTTCCGGGCGCTTGGCATAACGCTGGGCCAATGCCGCACAGACCATCAACTGGATCTGGTGAAACAGCATCAGCGGCAGGATCAGCACCCCCATGGTCGCCCCGGCGAACAGCACCTGCGCCATCGGCACGCCGGTCGCGAGGCTCTTCTTCGAGCCGCAGAACAGAATGGTGATGCGGTCTTCCTGGTTAAAGCCGAAGGCCTTGCCCAGCACCGCCGACGCCACCAACACCAAGGCCAGCAACACGCAGCACGCCACCACCAGCCCGCCCAGTTCCCACAGCGGGATCTGGTGCCAGATGCCTTCGTTGACCGCTTCGCTGAACGCGCCGTACACCACCAGCAGGATCGAGCCTTGGTCGACGAATTTCAGCCAGGATTTATTGCGCCCCACCCACTCGCCGATCCAGCGACGCGCGATCTGCCCGGCGATGAACGGCAGCAGCAATTGCACGCTGATTTTCAGGATTGCGTCGACGGTCGAGCCGCCGTCACCGTGCACGTTGAGCAGCAATGTCACCAACAGCGGCGTGAGGAAGATGCCAAACAGGCTGGAGGCCGCCGCACTGCAAATCGCCGCCGGGATATTGCCGCGTGCCAGGGACGTGAAGGCAATCGCCGACTGCACCGTAGCCGGCAGAGCGCAGAGGTAAAGCATGCCCATGTACAGGTCGTTGCCGATCATTGGCGACAACAGCGGCTTGAGCGCCAGGCCCAGCAGCGGGAACAGCACGAAGGTCAGGCTGAACACCAGCAGGTGCAGGCGCCAATGACCGGCGCC
Source organism: Pseudomonas sp. H1_A03 (assembly GCF_054685145.1). Classification (NCBI taxonomy): domain Bacteria; kingdom Pseudomonadati; phylum Pseudomonadota; class Gammaproteobacteria; order Pseudomonadales; family Pseudomonadaceae; genus Pseudomonas; species Pseudomonas sp. H1_A03. Next base: position 3,904,069 of record NZ_CP162829.1, on the reverse strand, counting down.
GGCAACAATGGCCTGGCGCGACAGCTTGGCGCCGTGCAGGAAAAACAGCAGTGCGATAGCCAGGTTGGTGACCCAGCCGAAGGCCACGGCGGTCTGGCCGCTGGCGGGCAACAGGGAGGCGAGGATCACCGTGGCGATCAGCGTCAGGGTGAAGTTGTCGGGCACGAAACGCGGGCGAGTCATAAGCAGGATCTTCCAGGGGTTGCCAAGAGCGTCACCGCGACTCTAACGTAACGGCTTATTACCGACTAACGCCAATGAGCCAGTAAATGCCGCCTAAAGGACATGAAAAGACCGTCCGCCGCAGTGTCCCTGGGCTTTCCAGCCTGCCACGGCCGGTGTATGGGCGCACCGAATCGCTGCCCAACCGTGCGCTGACCCGCCGACACAGCCACCCTTGGGTGCAATTGTCCTACGCGATTTCCGGGGTGCTGGAGATCCAGACCAGCGTCGGCCGTTTCGTGGCGCCGCCACAGCGCGCTGTGTGGATACCAGCGGGAATGCCGCACCGGGTGTTCAGCTCGCCCCACACAGAAATGCGCAGTCTGTACCTCGATTGCAGCGTCACGGCCTGGGCGGCTGAGCGCTGTCATGTGCTGGAAGTGAGCAATTTACTGCGCGAGTTGATCCGCAGCTTCAGCGAACTCCCGGTGGAATACGCTGAGGACGGGCCGGATGGGCGTTTGGCGCAAGTGGTGCTGGATCAATTGGCAGCGGCGCCGCAGGTCGATTTGATGTTACCGCTGCCGCTGGACCCGCGCTTGCGGCAGATCTATCGCAGTTTGAACCTGCACCCGGAGCAGCAGACAACGTTGGGCCAGTGGAGCCAAAAGCTGGACGTGAGTGAGAAGACGTTGAGCCGGTTGTTTTTGAGGGATACCGGGCTGACGTTTCGCGCATGGCGCCAGCGCTTGCGGTTGCTCACCGCCCTGCCCGCCCTGGAGCAAGGCGAGCGGGTAACGGATGTGGCGTTGGGGTGTGGGTATGAGTCGACGTCGGCGTTTATCAATGCGTTTCGGCAGCAGTTTGACGCCACGCCCGGTGAGTTTTTCCGCTGACCGCTCAAACACTGCAGATCCCACATTGGAGGTCAGCTGCCGTTACCACTGTGGGCTTCTTCGAAGAAGTAGTCCTTCCAGCTGTCGGCCTTGTTTTTCAGCACGCCGAGTTCCTGCAGTTTTTCAGCATAGATATAGGTTCGCTGCGGCACGATGGTGAAGTCGATTTCCGGGTCCTGGACGATCTTCTCCACCAGGTCCAACGGCAACTTCGACTGCTCTACCCGAATGTACGTCTTGGCCGCCGCCGGTTTATCAGCCTTGATGATGTGTTCGGCTTCGGCCAGCGCGGCATAGAACGCCTTGTAGGTCTTGGGGTTTTCGTCGTGGAATTTCTGCGTGGTGTACAGCACGTTGAACGTCGCCTGCCCACCGAGGATGTCGTAGGAACTGAGCACCTTGTGCACATTCGGATTGAGCAATTCCTGATACTGGAACGGCGGGCTGGAAAAGTGCGAGTTGATCTCCGAGCCACCGGCAATCAATGCGGCAGTCGCGTCGGGGTGCGCCAGGCTGATGGAGATGTCATCAAACTTCTTGTAGTTGGCATCGCCGAACTGCTTGGCCGTCTCGATCTGCAAGGTCCGCGACTGGAAACCCACGCCAGCGGCGGGCACGGCGATGCGGTCTTTTTCGCTGAAGTCCTTGAGGGTCTTCACGTTGGGGTTGTTGGTCAGCAGGTAGTTGGGCATCGAACCGAGCGAAGCGATGGCCTTGACGTTCTGCTTGCCCTTGGTGCGGTCCCACAGGGTGAGCATCGGCGGCACGCCCGCGGAAACCACGTCCAGCGCGCCGGCCAGCAGCGATTCGTTCATCGCCGTGGCGCCGGAAATACTGTTCCACTCCACTTGGATATCCAGGCCCTGCTCCTTGCCATGCTTCTCGATCAGGTGCTGGTCACGCACCACGTCGAGGATCAGGTAGCCGATGCCGAATTGCTGGGCAATGCTGATCTTGCCCTCAGCCTGGGCACCGGGGCTGAGCAAAGTGCTTGCGGCAGCCAGCGAGGCAGCCAGAAGGGTCAAAGAGGAGCGCTTGAGGGTCATGGGGATCTGCCGCACTTTTGAGAAGGTGAACGAGGGTAGCCACGATTTTTAAGACGGGAAAAGAATATCGAGATCTATTGTTATGCAAATAACCCACAAACAGCCGCTCGGCTGCTATTGTGCCGCGCTTTGAAAAACCGCCGAACCTGCGAGGAAATGGACGTTGAACACTGACGAAAAAATGACCGGGGACCTGTTCGAGGTGGATAAGCGCCTGTCACTCAAACCCGTGGTGGACTTCAACGCCTACCTGCGCAGTGCTTTCGGCGAAGGCCCGTGCAGCTGCATCCGCTGCACCGCCAGCCAGGGTGATGAAACCGGCTACGCGTTCCAGCACACCTTCACTTTTGACGGTAAACCTACCCACCGCCGCTTCGCCACCACCGCCGGCAGTGATGTGTTGCAGGCACTGAAGAAAGCCTGGTTGTCGTACACCAAGGCCGAGTTGCCGTTGAGCGGCGTACTGGCGCTGGAGACGGTGAAGGAGTTTGTCGAGCCACAACTGCATAAACGCCTGGCACCGCTGTTTTTGGCCAGTGAGTTGGTCAAGGATGTCGAGGGGGAGTTGCTGGTTCAGCCACAGGCGGCGTGATCTTGAAATCACCGCACGACAATAGGTGGGAGCTGGCTTGTCGAATCGTCGCACCGCTACGATAGCGGCGGGTCAGCAAAGCACTTGTAAACTGACAGTCCGCTATCGCAGCATAAGTATCTACACATCTTGGGGGAACCCTCTGCGTAGCAGCTGTCGAGCCCTGGCGAGGCTGCGTTTGCGGGCTGTCTGACACACCGCTGACGCAGCCTCGCCAGGGCTCGACAGCTGCTACGCAATTTCACGTTGAAGATGTGTAGATACTTATGGCTATCGCAGCGGTTCGACGATTCGACAAGCCAGCTCCCACATTTGAGCTGCGACGTTCTCAAATACCCGCCGATGGCAATTCCCGATAGCTCAATAATCGATGATCTGCGTACCGGCAATCGTCTGGGCAAAGCCCACGCCGAACAGCTTTGCAGGTGTTTCGAAGCCGGCCCGGCGCTCACCGCCGAGTACCCGGCGCGCGGCTTCGACGGCTGCCAGTGGGGTGTAGCTGTAGCCGTTGACGGTCTCGATGACCGAACGCGCCACCGAACCATCGGCACCCATAACTTCGGCCACGGCGAGGGCGCGATGGGCGTCACGCTGTGCCTGGGTGGGGCCATCGGGCAGCAGCGACAGGTCGCCTTCGGGAAAGGCTTCGCCGGTGATGTGCACGAACATGGCGATATTCGGAATAGCGCTGGAATGCCAGGCCGTCACTAGGTCGCCAAACGACAAGGGCGCGCACAGCGCCGGGCCATCGCCAAAGTCCAGGTACTGCGGTTGCGCGTCCGGCGTGGCGACCAGTTGGCCGTCGATCCGCGCCATCACGCCGGCACCGATGATCTCGCCGACACTCATGGCCGACCCACGGGACATGGCGCCGGGCACCTGCAGAGCGATTTTTATCGACTGCGGCTGCTGCACACGGCGGGCAACATGCAGGGCCAGGCAGTCGGTGGGCACCACGTCCCAGCCCACACCGGGCAGCAGCATCACCTGCACTCCAGCCCCGAGTTGCTCGGCCAAGCGGTACACGTTGATTTCGGCGGTGATGTCCAGGTAGTCGGTGCCATTGGCGATGCACGCACGCATCAGGGCTCCGGCGGTCTGGGCGAAAGGGCCGGCGAAATTGAGCAGGACGTCAATCCCTTCCAACTGGGCGGCATCTGGCGTGAATACGCGGTAAGGCGCGTCCAGCTCAGCCGCCAGGGAAGCCAGGCGTTCGACGTTGCGGCCGGCCAGCACCAGGTTGAGTCCGAGTGTTTTCGCGTGTTGCGCCGCCATGCGTCCGGTGTAGCCGGTGGCGCCGTAGATCATCAGGGTTTTCATGAGGTGTGCTGCCAGCTCTTGTAGACGAATTCGAGGCTGTAGCCGTCCGGGTCAAGGACATTGGCCGCGTAGTAGTTGGGGTCGTAATGCAGGCGTGCACCCGGCGCGCCGTCGTCGGTGGCGCCGTTCGCCAAGGCGGCGGCGTAGGCGTTTTCCACCTCAGCGCGATTATTGGCGACAAAGCCCACATGCACCGCTCGCCCTTCCACCACGCCTTCGCGCAACCAGAAAAATATCCGGCCATTGGCGCCAAAGCCCTTCAAGTCCGGGTGGCCGGGTGGGCCGTCTTTGCCGTCGTAGTCATGCCGCGCAGTGATGCCGAGGGGCGTCAGGGTGGCTGCGTAGAAACGAATGGAGCGCTCAATATCACTCACCGAAATAAACAGATGATCCAGCATGGTGGGGTCTCCCGACTCAGATGATGTAGCCGCCCGCGACTTCAAGGGTCTGGGCATTAATCCAGCGGCCTTCTTCCGATAGCAACAGGGCGATTACCCGTGCCACGTCTTCCGGTTCGCCTACACGGCCAAGGGCGGTTTGCCCGGCCAGCTGGGCTTCGAACTCGTCGTTCAAGCCGCCGCCCAGTTCGGTGCGGATCGCGCCGGGGGACACGGCGTTGGCGCGGATACGCCGCTCGCCGAACTCCTTGGCCATGTAGCGGGTGAGCACATCCAGGCCGCCCTTGAAAGCGGCGTAAGGTGCGACGCCAGCCGTAGCGACGCGGGTGGTGGCGCTGGTGAGGTTGACGATGCTGGCGTGTTCTTCCAGCAGCGGCAGCAAGGTTTGGGTCAGGAAAAACGGCCCCTTGAGGTGCACGTTGAACAGGCCGTCGAATTGCGCCTCGGTCACCGATTCAAGGGGGTTGAACAGGCCGTAGCCCGCGTTGTTCACCAGGCCGCTCAGGGTGCTTACGCCCCAAGTGGCTTGCAGGGCGTGCGCCACGGCATCGTGGAATGCAGCGAAAGTGCTGACGGCGGCAACGTCCAATTGCAGCGCCACGGCTTTACCGCCTTCAGCCACTATGCGCTTGACCACCGCCTGCGCCGCATCCGGGTTGCTGTTGTAAGTAAGGATCACGCCGTGCCCCTGGCGCGCACACAATTGGGCGGTACTGGCACCGATCCCGCGGCTGCCTCCGGTAATTACGATGACGCTCATGGCCTGCTCCACTGCTAAAAAGTTGAGTGACCACAGTAGCCATCACCCTACGCCTCCACGCAGCCGTTCCTACTCCAATCCTGCCTGTTTCTGCTTTTTGCTTGCGCGAGGTTTGTAGGAAGGAACAGCATGGCGGCCATGAATACTCAATTGATCGAACTGCGTGCCCTGGCCGCCAAGGCTGAAAACCGCCGCACCGAGACTGGTATCCCCCGCGTGGCGATGGTCCAGGGGGCGATTCCCGAGCATATGCTCGCGGCGGTGTATGACCCGATGATCAACCTGATCCTGCAGGGCAGTAAGTGCATGACCGTGGGCGACCGCACCTTGCACTACGACCCGGCGACGTATTTTGTGATGTCCATCGAGCTGCCTGCCGTGGGGGTGGTGAACCCGGCGAGCACCGGCGAACCTTACCTGGCGGTGAGCCTGACCCTGGACCCGAGCGTGCTGACCACACTGCTCAATGACTTGCCGGCGCCCAGTGGTCGTCGCGAACAGGAAGCCGGTTTTTCAGTGGCGGCGGTGACGCCGGCCTTGATGGATGCCTGGGTGCGCATGCTGCGCCTGATGGGTGACCCCGTGGCGATCGCCGCCCTGGCACCGGTGTATGAGCGGGAAATCCTCTACCACGTGTTGCAAGGCCCCCACGGCTGGATGTTGCGCGAGATTGCTGCGCCGGATACCGCCATAGCGCGGGTCAGCCAGGCGATCCAGTGGATTCGCCGGGATTTTGCAGAGCCGATTCGAGTGGAAGCATTGGCGCAGAAGGCGGCGATGAGTGTTTCGGCGTTTCACCGGCACTTCAAGGCGGTGACTAATCTGAGCCCGTTGCAGTATCAGAAGCGCGTGCGATTGTTGCAGGCGCGCACGTTGATGGTGGCCAGCGCGAGCAGCGTGACAAGTGCGGCGTTTGAAGTGGGGTATGAAAGCGCGACCCAGTTCAGCCGGGACTATGCGCGGGTGTTTGGGCTGCCGCCGGCGAGGGATACAGCGCGAATTTTAGGCGAGAACAAAAGCCGTCATTCAATGCAGGACTGATCTGGGCGTTAGGCGCACCGTGGTGATGCCATCGCAGGCTAGTGAGCGCTCCTATCAATCTTTTTGCAAGCAAGCCCGACAGCGTCAGTAGTACATCAAACCAAGATCAATATCGGGACGGCCATCACCGCTTCACCACCGCGAAAATTCAACACCTCTGGAAGACTTACCCGCCCCTGCCCAGGGCAATGCCTACCGCTACTCCTCTTAGCGATGGATTTCACCACAGACGCAGCCCCCGGTTCCAAAGCAAAGCAACCTCTCCACAGCGGTCAAATATTGAAGTGAAAGAATTCATTTCCATAGCCCTCCGCCAACGCTTTTGCAACAGCTGCTCACATTTGCCCACGCCGGCCATTTTTAATAGGTTCTAGCCGTGCTCATCGAGAGCACGTCACCCTACCTTCAAACAAAAATGAGGCTTCAAACATGGGCTACATGGCTAGTGCAAACGCAAATAAAATCGCCGAGATGGAACAGCTGGAGCAGGAGCACGCGGATGATTTCATCGAGACCCTGCAACTCACTGATACGGAAAGAGCGGAGCTGGAAGCCGAGTAAGTGAGTCGAGGAGAGGCAATGCCTCTCCTCCTTCCCAGGAGTTACCTTCATGAGCATTCCCCAAGCCATCGCCCCCGAACGCTGCCAGACACTCGTACTCGCCCACCATCAGATTCTCGCCCAGTTGAGTGCGTTGAATTTGCGCGCACACTTGCGCATCGTGGGTGAAGGCGAGCTGTGCGTCCAAGCCTGTTTGTACGACGCACATGCGATAGAGGTCGCACGCGGCGCGGGCAAGGGTCCTCCGGCAACGGCACGTGTAGGCGCGTTATATGAGGCACTGGAACACTATTTGAGCGACGATCTGCATGCGTCGCCCCTTCACTGCCAGGCGTCCGGCTACTTTGTTGATCACCCACAGTTTGTCGATGACAGCGCGTTGGCATTGCTGGTCGCACAACAAGAAGACGCTGTCGTTTGCCGCACCTATCGCAGCTTGGTGGATGACCAGTCATTTTCCTACCCGCTAGCGTTGACCTGCCCACGCTACTGCGAGCAGCCACTGCATAACGATCCGACAGACCTGCGCGTCCTGCGCCGTTATTCGAGCAACAGCGGAACTGCCATCGGAGCCACGGCTGACGAAGCGCTTCTGCATGCCTTGAACGAGACTATCGAACGGGATGCCCTTTCACTGTTTCTGCTGGAGCATTTCTACTACCAGCGCCCGCTCAGTCGTCTACGCCGCGTCTATCCGGACAGCCTTGGCCCCGAGGCCCGAGCCGTGTTGCAAACACTGAGTCAGCCCTTCGATGCAGAGGTGGTCTTGCTGGATATCAGCCGCGAATTCTGCGCGACCACCTGCCTGGCCTTTATCAACACGCCTTGCGCGATGCCAACCGTCTACGGCTCAGGCACCTCCCTGACGCCCGCGCACGCGGCCTGGCGTGCACTGACCGAACTAGCACAGTTGCAAGCGCTGGCGGTCGAACCGCCTTTGAGCCGTCATTTGCTCAATGCCCAGCGACACCTGGCACGATTCCCGCGCCTGCAACGCTGCCTGCAATTCGCCCCTGAGCGCCTGATGGCGCAACCCGTCGAATGGGTGCAACTCCACGAGCGGCCGGCGCCAACCGGTCTAGGCGAACAAATCACTCTCCTGGTGGGCGATATGGCCAGCCACAACCTGACACCCGGGGTGTGCCGCCTGTTTCAAAGCCAGCTTGGCACCACGCTCGTCCAGGTGGTGATCCCGGGGCTGGAGCGTTTTTTCCTGGTCTCCACCGGCAATATCGTGGTGCCGCAACAGCGCGGCAGGCGTCTATGCGGTGAATCGCAAGTTGCCACGCTATGAACCCCAGCACCGTGCAACGTCATTTTGAGCCATTGGGATTCGGGCTCAGTCAGCTGTTTGTACTCAATACCGGGAGCCGCCACTGGGCAGGCCGCAACAGGCCGATGCCCGACGATCAGGGGCAACGCCGCCTGAGCAGCCTCTTGCGTCCCTCCATGCTGCTGGGCCCCCTCACCAGCCATCACTGGAGCAATGAAGGCGTTGCACTTTTCTATCAGGCCGCTACGCCTGCGGCCAAGCACCTGGCATTTATCGAAGCACAGCAGCAAATCCATAGCGACGTGTGCTTTCCGTATCCGCCGCTGGAGATGCACGCTGAGGAATTCGTCTGCCCGCCGAGCTTTTGGGAGTGTGACGATGAGCGCGCCACGCAGTTGAACATCGACGAAGCGCACTTTCGTGAACAGTGTGTCGCTGTGCTACGCGAGCGCCTCAAGCCTGGGGCGCTGATCCATGACCCGGCGTGCTCCACCGGCGAGTTGATCGCCCATCTGGCCCAGGCGCTGCCCCGTTGCCGGTGCCTGGGCTCGGACCTTTCGGCCTCGATGATTCGCTACGCATCGCAACGCCACGTCGGTTCAACCGTGCGCTTCAGGCAAGCTGACGCTGCACGGGAAAACCCTGCCTGCGATGCCTTGATCCTACGCTTTCTCAACGCCGAGGTGGTCACGCGGCGCGACGCCGAAACCTTGTTGCGCACATTACTCGGCAGCCTCAAGCCGAGTGGCCTGGCCTTGGTTTTTGGTCATACGCCGGTACTGCCGGCAGTCCCCTGGATCGCACAAGCGCTGGGCATCACCTTGGAATCCTGTGTGGCAGCCCGGCCAGGACAGCTTGAGCTGTTTCAGTTTTACTTGCTCAGTCGCCCCTCGGCATGAAGCCTCTGTATCGCAGTGGGCACTTGCCGGTATCCGGCGGCCATCAGGTGTATTGGGAGCGGCACGGCCAGGAAGGTGGTGAACCGGTGTTCTTCTTGCACGGCGGGCCGGGCGGTAGTTCCAGCCACGATCACCTGGCGTTTTTTAACCTGGAACACTTCGAAGTCGTCCTGTTCGACCAGCGCGGTGGCGGACGCTCGAGTCCCCATGGCGAGTGGCAGAACAACGAAACGGCCCGGATCATCGAAGACATTGAAGCGTTGCGTAAGCATTTTGGCTTTACCCAGATCACATTGCTGGGTATTTCCTGGGGTAGTTGGCTGGCGCTCAAATATGCTTGGCAGGCCCCATCGCGAGTATGCCGATTGGTGCTGGCATCACTGTTCGTACCCACTCCCAATCACCTTGCCACCTACCATCGAGCACTAGCGTGCTACTTGAAGGCCGAGGCGGTTACATCGTTTGAACAAGTGTGCAAGGACCTCGAACAATCTTGCGAACGCTTGCAACACAAGGCAGCGATGGCATGGGTCGGCGCAGCGCTGCGCCTGAATCGCCAGCGGATGGGCAAGGCAGCCTTGGAGCACTTCATTGATGAAGTCGCCTTGCGCGCAATCCGTCTGGAGGTGCACTACCATCGCGCCGGTTATTTTTTTTGCGAGGAGGATCAGGGGCTGACACTGAGCTGTGCGTGCCACGTGATACAGGGCATCAATGACCCTATCGGCCTGTCGAGCCTGCGTTGGTTGCGCCAACGAGCACTGCTGAAATGCAGACTATTGCGCGCCGGGCATGATGCGTTTGATCCCGTGCTGATGCGTGCAATTCAACAAAGCCTGATGCGGGCAAACTGCGGACAGTAAAACGACACGCAAGCGTGTCGTTTTACCCTTCTGCACTGGCGTTATTACTTACGCGCCGCCTCCCACGACTTGAGCAGGTCGCTGTAGCTCACGGTCTCGCCTTTCGGCTTCTCATTCGCCAGTTTGGGTTTTGGCGCGCCCGGCTGGTCGAACCAGTACTGCGCGTCACGCTCGGGGTTCATTTTCGGGCCGCACACCGGTTGCACCTTGGAGCGCTCCAGGCGCGTCATGATCGCATCCTGCTCCTTGGCCAGGTTGTCGAGGGCCTGCTGCGGGGTTTTCTCGCCGCTGGCGGCCGCGGCGATGTTGCTCCACCACAGTTGCGCCAGGCGTGGATAGTCCGGCACGTTGGTGCCGGTTGGCGACCATTCGGTACGCGCCGGGCTGCGGTAGAACTCCACCAAACCACCCAGTTTCGGCGCCATGTCGGTCATGGCCTGGGAGTTGATGTCGGACTCACGAATCGGCGTCAGGCCAACGATGGTTTTCTTCAGCGAGACGGTCTTCGAGGTCACGAACTGCGCGTAAAGCCAGGCCGCGAGTTTCTGTTTCTCCGGCGTCGACTTGAGGAAGGTCCAGGAACCTACGTCCTGATAGCCCTTCTTCATGCCCTTTTCCCAGTACGGTCCGACAGGTGACGGCGCCATGCGCCATTTCGGCGTGCCGTCGGCATTCACCACCGGCAAGCCCGGTTTGACCATGTCGGCGGTAAACGCGGTGTACCAGAATATCTGCTGGGCGATGTTGCCTTGGGACGGCACCGGGCCGGATTCCGAGAAGGTCATGCCCGCCGCTTCCGGTGGCGCGTAGGCTTTCATCCAGTCCACGTATTTCTGTGTGGCAAATACCGCGGCCGGGCCGTTGGTGTCGCCGCCACGGGTGACGCTGGAGCCCACCGGGTGGCAGTCCTCCACGCGAATGCCCCACTCGTCCACCGGCAAGCCGTTGGGCAGGCCCTTGTCGCCGCCACCGGCCATGGAGAACCAGGCATCGGTGAAGCGCCAGCCCAGGGACGGGTCCTTCTTGCCGTAGTCCATATGCCCATAAATGCGCTTGCCGTCGATTTCCTTGACGTCTTCGCTGAAGAATTTGGCGATGTCTTCATAGGCCGACCAGTTCACCGGCACACCGAGGTCGTAGCCGTATTTTTCCTTGAACTTGGCTTTCAGCTCGGGGCGCTCGAACCAGTCGGCGCGGAACCAGTAGAGGTTGGCAAACTGTTGGTCGGGCAATTGGTAGATCTTGCCGTCCGGCGCGGTGGTGAAGGAGATGCCGATGAAGTCCTTGATATCCAGGGTCGGCGAGGTGAAGTTCTTGCCTTCATTGGCCATCAGGTCGGTGATCGATTCGGTCTTGCCATAGCGAAAGTGCGTACCGATCAGGTCGGAGTCGTTGACCCAGCCGTCATAGATGTTTTTGTCGGACTGCATCTGGGTTTGCAGCTTCTCCACCACGTCGCCTTCCTGCAGCAGGTCGTGGGTCAGCTTGATCCCGGTGATCTCGGTGAAGGCCTTGGCCAGCACCTTGGACTCGTACTCGTGGGTGGTGAGGGTTTCCGACACCACGTTGATCTTCATCCCACGGAAGGGTTCGGCGGCTTTGATGAACCACTTCAACTCTTCGAGCTGTTGGGCTTCGGTGAGCGTCGACGGCTTGAACTCGCTGCCGATCCATTTTTTTGCGGCATCTTCATACGCATCGGCCCAGGCCGAGGCGCTCAAACCGCTGAGGGCCAGTACGGCGGCCAATGAAATGCTATGTCGCAGCTTATTGTTTTTATTCAACATAGAGACCTCCAGGTGGTTTATTCACAAGGGCATCAGCCCCAACGCATCACACTCAACAGCCATACCAGGGAGAGCGCGGACGCCACCCAGATGCTCCAGTCGGTAACGCCGATAACCAGCAAATGCAGGTAGGCGCTACCGAGAAGACCGATAAACAAGCGATCACCACGGGTGGTGCTGATCGGCAGAAAACCGCGCCGGGGGATACTCGGCGAGCGCAGTTCCCAAGTGGTCATGCCCGCCAGGATCAGGGCTATGCCGCCAAAAAACAGCGCCGTGGGGGTGGTCCAGGCCATCCATTCCATCATCGACTCCTCAGACCCGGCCCAGGGCAAAGCCCTTGGCCACGTGGTTGCGAACAAACCAGATCACCAGCATGCCGGGAAGGATAGTCAACACCCCCGCCGCCGCCAGTACGCCCCAATCGATACCCGACGCCGAGACCGTGCGCGTCATCACCGCCGCAATAGGCTTGGCGTTGACCGAGGTCAGGGTGCGCGCCAGCAGCAGTTCGACCCAGGAAAACATGAAGCAGAAAAACGCGGTCACACCAATGCCGGAGCCAATCAACGGGATAAAAATCTTCACGAAAAACTTAGGAAACGAGTAGCCGTCGATGTAGGCGGTTTCGTCGATTTCCTTAGGCACGCCGGACATGAAGCCTTCGAGGATCCACACCGCCAACGGCACGTTGAACAGGCAGTGCGCCAAGGCGACGGCGATGTGCGTGTCAAACAGACCGATCGACGAATACAGCTGGAAGAACGGCAGCAAAAACACCGCCGGCGGTGCCATACGGTTGGTCAGCAGCCAGAAGAACAGGTGCTTGTCACCGAGGAAACGGTAGCGCGAAAACGCATAGGCCGCCGGCAGCGCCACGCTCAAGGAGATCACCGTGTTCAGGCTCACGTAGTACAGCGAGTTGAGGTAGCCGGTGTACCAACTCGGGTCGGTGAAGATCACCTTGTAATTGGCCAGGGTGAAGTCCTGCGGAAACAACGTCAGCCCACCGAGGATTTCGGTGTTGCTCTTGAAGGACATGTTCAGCAGCCAGTAGATCGGCACCAGCAGGAACAGGATGTAGATCAGCAATGGAATCAGCTTGCGCTTGCTCATGTTGGCGGCCTCAGCGGTTGGCGTCGGAGTGGGTCATGGCGGTGTAGAACAGCCAGGACACCAACAGGATGATCAGGAAATACACCAGCGAGAATGCCGCCGCCGGGCCCAAGTCGAATTGGCCTACAGCCATCTGGGTCAGTGTCTGACTGAGGAAGGTGGTGGCGTTACCCGGTCCGCCGCCCGTGAGGACGAAGGGTTCGGTGTAGATCATGAAGCTGTCCATAAACCGCAGCATCACCGCGATCAGCAGCACGCTCTTCATCTTCGGCAACTGGATATGTCGGAAAACTGCCCAGGCGGATGCCCGATCAATCCGCGCAGCCTGGTAGTACACATCCGGAATGGCCCGCAGCCCGGAATAACAGAGCAGCGCTACCAGTGAAGTCCAGTGCCACACATCCATCACCAGCACGGTGACCCAGGCGTCCGCCGTGTTGGCCGCGTAGTTGTAGCTGATGCCCAGGGCATTGAGGCTGTAACCCAGCAGGCCGATGTCGGCGCGGCCGAAAATCTGCCAGATGGTGCCCACCACGTTCCATGGAATCAGCAGCGGAATAGCGAGGATGATCAACACCAGCGACGACCAGCGCCCCTTGGTCGGCATGGTCAGGGCGATGGCGATGCCCAGCGGGATTTCGATCAGCAGCACGCAGGCCGAGTAGATGAACTGGCGCAGCAATGAGTCATGCAGACGCGGATCGAGCAGCACCTGCTTGTACCAATCGGCACCGACGAAGTAGCGGCTGGACTGGTCAAAGATGTCCTGCACCGAATAGTTGACCACGGTCATCATCGGGATCACCGCACTGAACGCCACCAGCAGGAACACCGGCAACACCAGCCACCAGGCCTTGTTGTTCTGCACCTTGTTCATGGCAGCACCTCCAGCAGGTAATCGTCGGCATACACCATCAGCCATTGCGCCGGGAAACTGATGGAGGCCTTGCCTTCGGGTACCGGTTTGTCTTCGGCCAGGCGCACTTTGAGCGTGGCGCCTTCGAGGTTGAGGGTCACGATCTTGTAGGTACCGAGGTCTTCAAGGTGTGTGACATCAGCCTGCAAGGCGTCAGGATTGTGCTCGTCCCACACGTGGATAAATTCCGGGCGGATACCCACCTGCAATTTCTTGTAATCGGCGCTGGCAATACGTTGCTGCATGGCCTCGGACAATGGCAGGTGCATGCCGGCAAACCGTACTCCGCCCGCTTCGGCCTGCACCTCGATCAGATTCATCCCAGGGCTGCCGATGAAATAGCCGACAAAGGTGTGGCTCGGCCGTTCGAACAAGTCACGGGGCGTGCCGAACTGCACGATCTGGCCGCCGTACATCACCGCGATTTTGTCGGCGAAGGTCGAGGCCTCCAACTGGTCGTGGGTCACGTAGACCATGGTGATGTTGAATTGCTCGTGGATCTGCTTGAGCTTGCGCCGCAGTTTCCACTTGAGGTGCGGGTCGATCACCGTCAGCGGTTCGTCAAACAGGATCGCCGACACGTCGTCGCGCACCAGGCCACGGCCCATGGAGACTTTCTGCTTTTCGTCGGCGGTGAGGTTGCGGGCTTTTTTGCTCAGCAGGCTTTGCAGGTCAAGGACTTCAGCAATTTCCTGCACCTTGCTGTGAATTTTCGCTTCGGCCATGCCCTGGTTGCGCAGGGGAAATGCCAGGTTATCGAACACCGTCATGGTGTCGTACACCACCGGGAACTGGAACACCTGGGCGATGTTGCGTTTTTCCGGGGTGAGGTCGTTAACCACCTTGCTGTCGAACAGCACCTGGCCTTCAGACGGGCTGAGCAGGCCGGAGATGATATTGAGCAACGTCGACTTGCCGCAGCCCGACGGCCCGAGCAAGGCGTAGGCTCCCCCCTGCTCCCACACGTGGTTCATTTCCCTAATCGCGTAGTCCTCAGGACCACTCGGCGTAGGGCTGTAGCTATGCGCCAGGTTCTGCAAGTGGATCTCGGCCATCAGGCAACCCTCGCGACACGGCGTCCGGGGGCCTGGACCAAACGGCCCTGGCCATCGAACACAAACAGTTTATGGGTGGGGATGTACACACGAATCGGCGCGTCGACGTCGTATTCGTGCACCCCCGACAGGTGCAGCACCAACAGGAAATGCTCGCTGCGTACGTGCAGGAAGGTTTCCGAGCCGCTGATCTCCGCGACTTCCACGGTCACCGCCAGCTCCAGGTCGTCGTCGTTGCTCGGTACCAGGCTGATATGGCTGGGGCGTACGCCAAACCGGAACTCGCCTTCACCGATGGGGCGCAGGTCGACGTTCAGCGGGAAGTGCACGAAATTGGCGAAGCTCACTTCGTTGCCGCTGATACGCCCTGGCATCAGGTTGATCGGCGGTTCGGAAAACAGCTCAGCGGCCAGCACGGTCTGCGGCTGGTGATACACCTCGGCGGCTTTACCGCTCTGGACCACCCGGCCTTCGTGAAGAATGGTGGTGGTGCCACCGAGGGCCAACGCTTCATTGGGCTCGGTGGTGGCGTAGATGGCGATGGTGTGACGTGCCGCGAACAGTTCGCGCATTTCCTGACGCAGCTCTTCGCGCAGTTTGTAGTCCAGGTTCACCAAGGGCTCATCGAACAGGATCAATTCGGCGTCCTTGACCAACGCGCGGGCCATGGCCGTGCGTTGCTGCTGGCCACCGGAGAGTTCAAGCGGGTGGCGCTGGAGGAATTTCTCGATGCGCAGCATCTTCGCGGTTTCCAGCACCTTGCCCTGGATCACCTCGTCGGACACACCGGCCTGGCGCAACGGTGAGGCGATGTTCTCGAACACGGTCATGGTCGGGTAGTTGATGAACTGCTGATACACCATCGACACGTTGCGCAGGCGCACCGGCTTTTGCGTGACATCCACACCGTTCATCAGGATGCGGCCACTGCTGGGCTTGTCCAAGCCGGCCATCAGGCGCATCAGGCTGGTCTTGCCTGACAGGGTGCGACCGAGCAGGACGTTAAAGGAACCGGCTTCGAAACGCAGGTTGGCGTCGTCGATCCAGGTTTGGCCTTCGACAACACGGGAGACATTTTCCAGGGTCAATGACATGACACGACCTTTTTATTATTGGAATGAATCTGGCCAGATGTGACAGCGAGTTTCGTGCCAAAACGGCAAGTGCTTGATGCGCAAGGAAATGGCTTAAATGGGATGTTCAGGAGTGAACAGAAATGAACAACGCAGGCTGAACAACTGAACACTCAGGGCCTTGACAATGAACAGTTCTGAACAACACTCTCATCACCAACACAGGACAAATGTGGGAGCGGGCTTGCTCGTGAATGCGGTGTGTCAGTCAATACATAGGTCGACTGGTCCACCGCTTTCGCGAGCAAGCCCGCTCCCACATTTTGATCCGGTTTCTTCAGGTAGATTGTGCAAGCCCAATAACAATAAAAACGAAGGTCGCCCCCATGGCCGAACCCTTGGCTCACGACACCCTTATCCAGGAATCCTGGCGCCGTTGCCGCGCCTTCGGCCTGGACCACCAGAGCACGCCCAGCTTCGACCAACTGCCCGCCGAGGGCATCAGCCAATTGCTCGAAAGCCAGCACTCGCTGGTGCAAACCACCCATCAGGAAGTGCTGCCCTACTACGAGAACATCCTCAGCAACTCCAATTGCCTGATCATGTTGGCTGACAACCAGGGCCAGGTGCTGACCAGCTGGGGCACCCAGCGTTTTATCGAGCCCAAGCTGGCTCGGGGCTTCAACCCCGGCGCCAGTTGGATGGAGCGTTCCAGCGGCACCAACGCTATCGGCACCGCGCTGGCCTGTGCCCAGGCGGTGCATATCGAACACGATGAGCACTTTCTCAAGGCCAACCGCTTCATGACGGGCTCAGCGGCGCCGATCTTTGATGCCCAGCGCGAGATCATCGCGGTGCTGGATGTGTCCAGCGACAGCTACCTGCCGCCCTCCCACACCCTGGGCATGGTCAAGATGATGAGCCAGACCGTGGAGAACCGGCTCATCCTCAACCTGTTTCGCGGTGAACATTTCCAACTGACCTTTAACACTGGCTTGAGCAATCTGGATAGCCAGTGGGCCGGTCTGCTGATTTTTGATGAGAGCGGCCAAGTGCTGTCGGCCAACCGTCGCGCCGACAACCTGTTGGGCATCAGTTTGTCGCGGGTGATGATCGACAGTTTGTTCAAGGTGTCGTTGCTGGAGTTGTTGAACCAGCCGGAGGGGTTGCCCTTCTCGCTGCAAGCGGCGGGACGCAACCGGTTCCAGTGCGTGTTGAAGCGGCCTCAGCAGATGCCGGTGCAGGCCCGCGTATTCACGGAGCCGGTGCCGGCCAAACCCACGTCGATTGGCCTCAAGACCCTGCATTTTGGCGATGTGCGCGTGGAGAAAGCCGTGCGTCAGGCCGAGCGCTTACTGGAGAAGGACATCCCCCTGCTGATCCACGGTGAAACCGGCGTGGGCAAGGAAGTGTTCGTCAAAGCCCTGCACCAGGCGAGCTCACGCAGCCAGAAAGCGTTTATTGCGGTGAACTGTGCCGCGATTCCGGCAGAGCTGGTGGAGTCGGAACTGTTCGGCTACGAAAAAGGCGCGTTCACCGGCGCCAATCAAAAAGGCAGCATCGGCCTGATCCGCAAGGCCGACAAGGGCACGCTGTTCCTGGATGAAATCGGTGATATGCCGCTGCCGACACAGGCCCGCCTGCTGCGGGTATTGCAGGAGCGTTGCGTGCAGCCGGTGGGCAGCAGCGAGTTGTTCCCGGTGGATTTACGCATCATTTCGGCCACCAACCGCACGTTACGCGAGCTGGTGCAGGCCGGGCGGTTTCGTGAGGATTTGTACTACCGTATCGGCGGCCTGACGCTGGAGCTGCCGCCGTTGCGCGAGCGTACGGACAAGCAGGCGCTGTTCCAGCAACTGTGGCAGCAACACCGCGAGCCGACCCAATGGGCGGGCCTGAGCGCCGAAGTGCTGGCGCTGTTCGATCAGCACCCTTGGCCGGGGAACTTGCGCCAGGTCAGCAGCGTGTTGCAGGTGGCGCTAGCCATGGCCGAGGAGCAGCCGATCCGCCCGGAACACCTGCCGGATGATTTTTTTGTGGATTTGGACATGGCGGCGCCGCGGCCCGCCAGTGACGAGCTGGACGACAGCATCGACCTGAACCAGCGCTTGAAGGCTGCCGGCGGGAATATTTCCCACCTGGCGCGCGAGCTGGGCGTGAGCCGCAATACCTTGTACAAGCGCCTGCGCCAGAACGAAGGCTAGCGCGGCTTGACCACCACCAGCAGGTCGGTGAAGTACTCCACTTGGATCGGCAGGTTATCCGCCAGTGACGACAGCGCCGCCGCCGTGTCATCCAGCTTGAAGACCCCCGATACCCGCAGGTTCTGCAGGGCCTGAGGGTCGAAGCGCAGCATCCCGTGGCGATAGCTGGCGAGGGTTTGCAGCACCTCGCTCAGGGGTTGGTCGTTGACTTTGAGCAGGCCGCGGGTCCAAGCGTCCGGGTCGGCATCGGCGATGGCTTGCGGCGGCTGGGCGCGGCCGTGGTCAAGGACCGAACGCTGGCCGGCCGTGACCTTGACCCCCTCGCTGGCTTCACCTTTGACCGCTACGCTGGACTCGATCACCGTGACGACCGTGGTGCCGTCTGCCGCCCGCTTGACCAGATAACGTGTACCCAATGCGGTGGCCGTGCCTTGGTCGGTGCGCACCACAAAAGGCCGTTGCGCATCCTTGGCCACTTCGACCCAGAGTTCACCTTGCAACAGCTCTATCACGCGTTGATGCCCGTCGAATTTCACGTCGACTGCCGAGTTGCTGTTGAGCTGCAACTGGCTGCCGTCTTCGAGGGCAATCTGCCGGCGCTCGCCGACGGCGGTGCGCTGGTCGGCCATCCAGACCGGCACGTGTTGCAAGCCCAGCCAGCTGCACAAGACCACGCCGAGCAAGCCCGCCACCTGCGCACCACGCGGACGTTGCGGGGTAAACGCGCGGTTCAGGGCAACACGGGCGGGCTTGGCGGGCAAGGTGTCGAGGCTGCCCCACAAGGCGCGCATGCGTTCAATGGCCACGGCGTGACGCGGGTCGGCCTGGCACCAGGCATTAAACGCGTGACGGTCGGCGTCGCTGACGTCCTCGTCGTGCAGGCGGGTCAGCCACTGCGCCGCTTGCTGGATGATCTGCTCGGTGCTCATACCAGCGGGTCTGTCGGGTGCAGGCTGTGGTAGCAATGCACCAGGGCGCTGGAGATGTAGTTTTTGACGGTGCTGGAAGAGACGTCCAGGCGCGTGGCGATTTCGCTGTAGGTCAGCCCATCCAGGCGACTCAACAGGAAGGCTTCGCGGACTTTGGCAGGCAGGCCAGTGAGCATCTCGGCGATGCGTTCCAGGGCTTGCAGCGCCACATGAATCGCGGCTGGGTCGGGCATGCCGGCGTCTTCGCACTGGATCACCAACGCCTCCATGTAGGCTTTTTCGATACGGCGACGACGAGCGCCGTCGATCAACAACCGCCCTGCCGTGGTGGCCAGGAAGGCGCGGGGTTCCTTGATAGTTTGCGGTTCGGCCAGCATCAGTACGCGGATGAACGCGTCATGCGCCAGGTCGGCGGCATGCTGGGAGCACCCAAGTTTCTTGCGCAGCCAGCCGTGCAACCAGCCGTGGTGCTCGCTGTACATCGCCGTGAGAGTCTGCTGCCGGACGGAGTCGCCCAGCGCGGCGGGAATGTCATGCATGCGCAAAAAGATCTCAAATGGGAAGTGTTACCAATTGCGCAAACAATGCCAGTAAATCGGTGTAGGAGCAAGGGCCTGTCCCTCTCTGAAAGTAGCCCCGATCAAATGTGGGAGCTGGCTTGCCTGTCAGCGCCAGCTCCAGGAGACGCCGGTGTAGATGCCGCGGCCATCCGCTGGCGTCGAACGCGCTACATCCTGGCCCTTGTCGTCATAGCCCGGCGTGACCGTATTGGCGTAACGGCGGTTGGTGAGGTTGCGCAGGTCGACCCAGGCTTGCCAGTCTTGCTTTGGCGCGTCGTAGCCAAAGGTGGCGCCGAGGATGGTGTAGGACGCAGCGTAATAGGAGTTGGCGTAGTCGACCGCCACGCGCGAGGAATATTCGCTATTGAGGCTGGTAAAGAAACCCGTCGGGTGGCTGTAGCGCACTTGCGCCTGGTAGTAGTGCTTGGGGATGCCGGGCAAGGTGTTGTCGCCGAAACGGTCGTCGTCGCGGTAGTGGAAGTCGCTGAAGGTATAGGCCTGGCGCAGGGAGAGCTGGCCGTTGCGGCCGCCGTCCCACAAGGGGCTGAGCAGGCTCACTTCCAGGCCTTGGTGCACAGTGGGGCTGGCATTGGCTTCCGCGATAATGGCATTGCTGGTGGACGTTTGCGCCTGGGTTTCCACGGTGAGCAGTTCGTGGCGCACTTCAGAGCGGTACAGCGCCAGGTCCCATTGGCCGAGCCACGCTTCGCCACGCCCGCCGATTTCCAGGGTGGTGGCGGTCTGGTTTTCCAGGCTCACGCCTTCGCGCGCCAAACCTTTGGCCGGCCCACTCGTGAAGTATTTGTTGGAGCCCCAGATCATCGACCACGCGTGCGGCGGCTCGACCGAGCGGCTCAGGTTGCCGTACACCTGCAGTTGCGGATTGAAGTCATAACGCAGGCCGATGCGCGGCGCATAGTCCCAGTCGTGCTGGCTGAGCGGCGCCTGGCCTTCGGGGTAGGTGACCTGGGTTTCGCGCCGGGTGTAGATCGCGGCCAGGCCGGTCGTCAGCCACAGGTCAGGGACCAGCTCCAGGTCGTTGCCGATATGCAGCACGGTGTCGGAACCCAGATAGCTGTAGTCGCGGGTCTTGGTGCCCGGGGCGTAGCCAGCGGTATTGACGGCGGGCGTGCGCACATATTCCGCAGCGCCGTTGTTAGGCATCGCTTGGGTAGTGCGCAGGCCCAGCGTGGTTTTGCTGTCGTGGCCGAACAGCGTGTCCTGGCGGATGTAGTTGAGGGTGCCGCTGACATCGGTGTAGGCGACTTTAAGGCGGTTGGTGCCTTCGCGCAGGTCCATCGGGTAGTCGTGGTAGGCCAGCCCGACTTCGACCCGGGAATTGTCGTCCAACTGCAAGGTGGTCTTGTTGGCGATCCAGGTGGAGCCCGGTTGCAGGCGCTTGGAGTCGCGGGCGGCGTTGAGGCTGTTGGCCGCCCGCGGGTCATGGCTGATTTGCGCGCGCGTGAGCTTGCCGGGGGTGTCGTTGGTGGTTTCGCGGTAGCGGAAATAAAAGCGGGTTTCCAGGTCCGGGTTGAAGCGGTAGCCGAAGTTAGCGGCCACGCCCTTGCCGGTGGCGGCGCTCTGGTGCTGGTAGCCGTCAGACGCGGAGTCGGTGAGGCTGATGTAATAGTCGGCATCTCCCAAGACCTGGCCGGAACTGATCTCGCGCTGGGCGTAACCCTTGCTGCCCGCCTCGTATCGCACCTGCAACTTAGGCGCATCGTAGCCCGTGCGGGTCACGTAGTTGACCGCGCCACCGAGGGCCAGGGCGCCCTGGTCAAAACCATTGGCGCCGCGCAGCACTTCGACGCGGCTTTGCCACAAGGGGTCTTTCAGCTCATAGGGGGTGCCACCAGGCCCGGTCAGTGGCAGACCGTCGAACATTTCATACAAGCCGGAGGCATGGGAACCGGGGCTGCGGTTCAGGCCAGAACCGCGAATCGAGAGTTTCACCCCTTCATTGTTCGCTGCCTTGGCGTACACCCCGGCCTGGTACTTGAACACGTCTTCGTTGGTGCTCACCCGCCCCTGCTGCACGCTGTTCATGTCGATGTAGTTAGTGCCGCCGGGGACGTTTCTGAGCTGCGCCTGCGCCATTTCACCGGCGCTGGCTTCGCTGCCGGTGACTTCGACCGGGGCCAATTGCAGGTCTTCGGCGTGCACCAGTGAGCTTAACGTCAGGGCGGCAAACAGGAACGGAGGGTGGCGCAACAGCATCGGGCAAGTCCTTGGAATTCGGGGGCACGTGGTGGGAAGACTGAGACGCCCGCCAGGTCACTCCCTATTAACGCACCAGCCCCTTCACAAAACAGCATCAACTGTAGCTGGTTCGCAGATACTGTCATTTCGGACGCAAAGAACTCAGCCGCCAGGTTCGCCTAACGTCCGCATCAATTCCTCTGCTTCTGATCCTGGAGCAAACCTGAACCCAACCATTTCATCAGTGTCGAGAATTTCGCCCAACGTTCTCAATACCTGCGCCTCAGTGGGCGATTCACGCAGTAATTTGTGCGCTGGCAGCAACAACTCGGAGGAAACACCCTGAGCGCTTGCCGCGTCGATTACCGCGAAGAGGATAAAGCGCAGGCGTATTTCGCGTTCAGTCGGCCAAACCGTTTTTCTCTTACCCATCGTGAAGGCTTCACTTTCAGAAAAATCCGAGGCTATTGCCGGCAGACAGGTGTTTCAAGCCACGGGGTGCAAGATAGGCCGCCTCCTACATGCAAAAGTGAAACCCCCTACTGGCAGATAGGGCCGGCCATCCGGTTTTCTCTAAGGCCTTGCATAACCGGCAATCACTCCGTGGAAACCTCTGGGTCAGGCAGGAGGTCTACCGCCTGAATCCGCCCGCTAATTAAAGGAAGCAATCTCATGTCTCAAACTTATCAGGGCACTGCCAGTGTGTTGTTGGCTTCTCGCCACTTGGGCGTGGAGCCAGACGAGTGCTTGAACGAAAATGTGACCGTGCGCCTTTCGGAAAGCGGCACGCCGACCATCGCACGCCTGGAAGTCGATCAGCCCGTACAGTGGCCAGGACACGCTAACCACGTGGAAGTCAGGCTGCCTGATGGCAGCGTTGTGAAGGGTGTGATCGTGGAAATCAACCGTCAGGCTGAACACGCCGCATGGTTGACGTTCAGCCTGGACGATTGACGGGATGGCGTCGTCAAGGCGCCGCTTTCAAGCGCGTCGTAAGCCGCAAGATAATGCTGGGACGAGGTGCGCTATTGCTCCGAGCGGTGTCGACGAGGCAAGCGCCCGCTTCCACCGCCGGCACAAGGCTGCAACCCTGCACAATGATTTGCTATTGTCTTGATAGATAAATAGGTAATCCGGTAGGACACCGTAGCTGATAGGTTTCAGGCAAGTCTACGTATACGCAGGGGTCAACATGGACGAAGCAACTCCGACTTCAGACTATGAAGTACAACGCTTGCAGCGCGTCGCAGCCTTGTGCGCTCGCGATGCCGAACACGACGACGCCTTCGAAAAACTGGTCGCGATGACCTCGAACTATTTCGGTGCGCCCATCGCGCTGATTTCAATCATCGATGAGCATCAGCAGTGGTTCAAAGCACGCATCGGCATTGAAGAAGAGCAAACCGCGCGCGAAATTTCATTTTGCGCCTATTCGCTGTTCGACCGGGTACCGCTTGAGATTCTCGACTCGCACAACGACGAGCGCTTTATAAACAATCCGATGGTCACCGGCACGCCCTACATTCGGTATTACGCCAGTGCGCCACTGATGACG
The DNA here is from genome assembly GCF_054685145.1 of Pseudomonas sp. H1_A03. NCBI lineage: Bacteria > Pseudomonadati > Pseudomonadota > Gammaproteobacteria > Pseudomonadales > Pseudomonadaceae > Pseudomonas > Pseudomonas sp. H1_A03. Next base: position 3,880,864 of record NZ_CP162829.1, on the reverse strand, counting down.
GCTGACGGCTTCTCGCTGGGCAGTCTGTGTATCATCGACACCGTGCCCCGCGAGCCAATGAGCGAGCGTGATTTTTCCATGCTGGTGTATTTCGCTGAGCTGGTGATGATGCACATCACTGGCGCGCGTGCTCGCATTTACATCGACCAGCCTACCGGGCTGTTCAACCGCCTGCGGTTTGAGGAAGACATCCGCCAGGCAGCGGCGACGTCCGAGCATTTTCACGTTTTTGCCGTTGATATTGTCTCCCCGGCCTTCTTGAACAACGTGGTCAAAGCGCTCGGCTACAACTTCGTCCAGGACCTGATCCTGGCGATCAAAGCACGTTTGCACGCGCTGCTGCCCAGCCAATGCCTGTTATATAAAATCAGCCCGACGCGCTTCGGCTTTTTGTCAAAAGGCAGCGTGCCTCTGGAGGATGTGTGCGCCGGGATTCTTGAAGATTTTCATACCCCCGTCGAGTGCCACGGGATCCCGATTCTCATGCATGCCGGTATTGGTGTCCTGGCAGTCACCAGTGGCGAGCCGCAGGATTGGATCAGGCTCGTCGTTGCCGCAGCGGACGACGCCAGGGACAGAAACCTGGGGTGGTCGCTTTATCAACCGCACATCGATGCGGCGCAGCAGCGTGCTTTTATGCTCTTGAGTTCGTTGCCGGACGCTATGCGTGCCCGTCATCAATTAAGCCTGGTATTCCAGCCGAAGATCCAACTGCCGCAGGGTGAATGCAGCAGTGTCGAGGCATTGCTGCGTTGGGAGCATCCGCTATTCGGCGCGATCTCCCCTTCGGAATTTATTCCCTTGGCGGAAACAACCGCGCTGATGCATTCGATCAGTTTTTGGGTACTCGACGCAGTCCTCCATCAGGCACTGTCCTGGAAACAGCAAGGGCTGGTGATTCGCATCGCCATGAACGTCACCGCGGGCGACCTGGAAACACCGCGATTTATCGACAAGATGATCGATGACATCCACAGGCTCCAACTCGACCCTGCCACGTTCGAGCTGGAGTTTACCGAAAGCGCGTTGATGACTGATGCAGACACGGTCAGCCGGCAACTTGAACGAGCCCGCGGATACGGCATAGGCGTTGCTATTGATGACTTCGGCACGGGCTATAGCAATTGGACGTACTTGCGCCAATTGCCCATTGATTCGGTCAAGCTGGACCAGTCATTGATCAGCAACATAAAAACCCATGAAAAAGATGCGCGTCTGGTCAAAACCCTGATCGAATTGGCAAGGGGGCTCAGCTACAAGGTAGTCGCAGAGGGCGTGGAAAACGCGGATACCCTCGAATTGATCACTCAATGGGGATGCTCGGAGGCCCAGGGTTTCTTGATCTCCAAGCCAATGGGGGCAGACGCCCTCGCCGATTGGTTTCAGGCAGGCGGCTACCGCACGATTACTGCACCGGCAGAAAATTCATCAGCAACAAGCTCTGCGCGTAGTTGACACCTATGCGCCGGTAGCGCTCATCGAGCATCTGGGTCAGCAGATCGAGGCGAGCGACAATCTTGCCGAACTCCACCGCGAAACTCAGGTTGCTGCCCTCCTCCGATATCTCGTTGGAAAACAGCAGCAACACCCCATTCGCATCCTGGCGCTTGCTCAGCAGCCAGGTGGCCTTCTCGATATTGCGCGCAGCATTGCTGACGAATTCAGGGTTGATCGCATCGGTGATGTAAAACTCCGTGCGCCCACCGTGAGCAGTCACGATCATGCTGCCGATGGCATAGATAAAAGCGCCGACGCGGTCGCCTTTGAATTCCGGGCTCAAGGAATAGCTCAGCGCCGCCAAGTCACGGCGCTCCCCCAGCGCTGGAAGGGATCGGCGTTGCTCGATGGCCTGGCGAATCTCCCGCGCAGCGGTCACCGCATCCGGGTAACCCGACTGACGCCACTGGCTGGGATTACGCAGATAGAGCTTGTTCATGAGCAAATACAGGCTTTGCAAATTGTCGCGCATGCCCAGTGTTGCCATGCGATCGACACTGGTCTGGAAGAATTCATCAGGTTTGCCATTGCTGAACTGCTTGGCGATATCCCGACCCTGTTGCTGGCTGCAACCGCTGGCGCAGAGCATCAGCACGGCAGCCAGCAGCATGGGCTGGCGTAGCCGTCGAATATTGAAACGAGGAAACGTGCGATCCATCGGCACCCGATCTGGCTCATCTGCCCACGCGGGAATCGGCGGGGCTGGGACAAGGATAGAGCTAAGAAATCAAAAAAAGTGCAATGGCCGTGGCTAGATAGTTGTAAGCAGATACCGTCCGGCCGGTGAACGGGCTCAAACGTGAAGAATTTTTTTAGGCTCTATACTGTTTGCAACAGCTGCGTGTGTTGTTGGCGATCCAGGGTGGCATTTCAACCTTTGAACGGCTTGGCGCGTTTTTCTATATCGCCCCGGCATACTCACCAGCAGCTGTACATGAGGGAGACGGCAATGAAACATCCAATTCGCGCTCAAATGGTTGTTCAGGTGATTTGCCTGCTTTCGGTGGCTCAGCTTTTTTGTTGAGCGGCGTGTGACTGCCTTCACATTCAGCTGCAGTTGCGGCAGTGAGAGGTATTGCCAGCTATAAGCCATCATCTGGCCCGACAGTCGATTGCCGGGCCAGAGCGTGCAGCTATAGCAAGATCGTGGACAACATACCTAAGGCGCCCAGGCAAAACCCGATCAATGCGCCTCGACCGGGGAACTCCTGAAACAGCGCCCAGATTACGATAGGCTCCAGCAGCAATAAGGAGGTAACGGACACAACCGTCACCACCCAAATGTCACCGACCGCAAGATACCCCAGCCAATAAGCCCCCAGCAGACAAAGCCCGGCAAAGCACATCAACACAACAGGCATGATGAAAGCGTGCCATGAGCCGTCGCCCGCTTGAGCCAACTTGGCGGTCACCACCTCACTGTAGATTGCACAAAACTCACCGATGATCATCAACCCTAGAGCAGAAACTCCGAGTAGTTCTTTGGACATATCAAAAACTCCTTCGTATTCAACGCAATATTCTTCAACTCCCAGTGGGCAATGCCGCTGCCCAGAGTTTCGTTGCAGTGAGACGAAGCAGCCTTGAACAGGCCTGAATTACCGAAGTGCTTTTCCATGCTCATGTCCTTTATAGAAGGTGAGGCTTTAGCGACCAGATGAGGCGCTCGGCCTGATCATACGTTTCGGCGGGCATCAGTAACAACCTTGGCCGTGGAACCGCCGCAACGGCCTGTTTATTTCTCGGTGTTTGTATAAGCTTGCCGTTCGTTTTTTCGGGACCAGGAAAGGTAAATGAGTGACGACAATGGAAAGCGCTTGCTGATTAACCAGAAGCACATTTGCATGGCTGCAATCTCGCTGGTTTTCTCCTGCACCTGTGTTGCCGCAGACACTTACTCGGAGCTGAGCACGCCTGATAAATCGGGATTCATGTGGGGGCAGGTCTACCAGCATACAAAAGCCGCATGTGGCACTCTCCCGCAAGACCTTGAAGACGATTACGCGAAGGCGATCCGATTCCTTTCAGAGGCCAGCCCAGAATTTGGACCGACCTTTAAGGACGGCCTGAAGCCCAGCCTTAAGAAGGCGCCTCCAAAATCAGCCGAGGAACTGGAGGACGTATGTGTCAAAGGTCAGACAGGCCTCAGAAACCAAGTGAAGCTCGCCAGATACTGGTTTACCGAAAAATGGTGAGTGTGGAATAGCGAGACGGCGAGAGTTGCTATCAGGCGCTACTTCCAGTGCCTTCCACCGTCTATGCTCGTGAGGTCGGCATCTGCGTTTCAATGTCAGATTTAATTTCGCGAGTCGGGGGCCAGCATGCTTGCCATATGCCGCCCGCGCAGAACTTCGAGCTTTTGTTTTAATCCCAGGCGTGCTTTAAAGATTAACGCCTGCTGACAGCCCATAGAGGTTCACAAAATGAAAATGACACTACCCGCCCTGGTGTTGGGTGTTCTGATATCGCAAGGAGCGATAGCCGCCGGTGATGGTACAGCCGCTCTTGGAGGTGGCGTTGGTGGTGCACTTGGCAATATCGTCGGCCAACAGCTTGGCGGCTCAACGGGTGCAGCGGTAGGCGCAGGCTTAGGGGGGGCCGCCGGTGGAGCAGTCGGTGCCCAGAAGGGTAAGAGGACAGAAGCTGCGATAGGCGGCGGAGTTGGCTCTGCGGGTGGGTCACTTATAGGCAATCGTCTGGGCGGCACAACTGGTTCGACTATCGGAGCGGGTCTCGGTGGCGCTGCAGGTGGCGCGCTCGGCAACAACCTGGCGGATGATGAGAGCAATCATCGATCTGACGGGAAAAAGCACAAAGGCAACAATAAGCACAAGCATAAGAACAAGCGCCATTGATGAGCCATGGCTCGTGCTTGCAGTAGGCGCCAATAAATGCAGACGCCGTTTGGCGGGTCAGCTTAGCGAACAAGTGAGGCGCTGGGCCTGATCATATGTGTGAGCACCTGTTTTGAATAACCGGGGTTCGACGAGTATGAACGGTATTAAAAACTCGCAGGACTCCCCGCCGCCGCCCGTCATGATCGGGCTATGATCAGGCCATCTGAACCGGACGCCCAATGCCCCATGCCCGTTGACCTACAAGCGCTCTATCCAAAACTGATCCACTTGATGCTGGATACGGTATTCGTCGTCGACAGCGACAACCAGATTGTCTTCGTGAGCGACGCCTGTGAGTCACTGCTCGGCTACCGCGCCGAAGAGCTGATCGGCACCCTGATCATCCACTACATGCACCCTGAAGACCTCGCGCGCACCCGCGCTTCAATAGTTCGGGTCATGAATGGCCAAGCCCACGTCGACTTCCGCAACCGTTATCTGCGCAAGGATGGCAGCGTCGTACACATTTTGTGGGCGGCCTTCTGGTCCAAAGAAGTCGGTGCGCGGATCGGTGTCGCGCGGGACGTAACGGCGCTCACCCAGGCCGAGGAAGAGTTACGCTTCCTCGCCCATCATGACCCGCTGACGGCCCTCACCAACCGATCGCTGTTCAACGATCGGCTCGACAGTGCGCTGCAAAGTGCACAGAGCCATGACCGGAGCTTGGCGTTGCTGTTTCTGGACATCAACGACTTCAAGTGCATCAACGATGTGCATGGTCATGCCATGGGCGATCGCGTGCTCTGTGTGATTGCACGACGGCTAGAGCGCTGTGCGCGCGAAGGAGATCTAGTGGCCCGGATGGGCGGTGATGAATTCACGGTACTGATCACGGATATCCAGTCGCCGGATGCGGTTGCCGGGAAGGTGGCGCAGATACTTGCGGTCATGGCTGAGCCACTGGGAGCCGAGTTTGGCGGAGTGAAAATGCCGTCTTGCAGCGTCGGCGTGGCGTTTTATCCGGAGGATGGAGAGGATGCGGATACGCTGTTGAGTCATGCGGATGGGGAGATGTATCGGGTGAAGAGGCTGCGGGTTGCGAGTGAGTGAAGATATGAAGTACACCGTAGCGTAGGGTCTCGCAACCCGCGTCGGTAAAGAGCCAATGCCCCGACGAGTCGGGGCATTGGCTTTTATGGTCTTGGATAAATCAAAGGGCTTTTCAGCCTTACGGGTGAAGAACCGCTTGCTGACCATCATGCACGAGGCTATTTGGCTTGGCGAAGCACAAGTTCCGATAGACGGGTCTTAACGCGGAAGCAGAACTCACGAATTTGAAATTGATAAGCGGGCATAACCATGTAGTTCAAGTCAGGACCTAATGAGTCTTTGATTTCCATATATTTAGCGGTCTTGGCAGCAATGGCTTGGTACTCCGCCTCGTATTTAACGTAAGACGCTTTGTTGTAAACCTTCAAAACGTCCAGTTCTTTACGGCATTGCTCTGCGCGATTTTGATTTAAGTCTGTTTCTGATTCTGACTGAGCAGCTTCCGCAGAGGCAGGGACGTGGGAGTCAGCACTGGCGCCCGCAGGTGCAGCCTCATATCGCACAGTCCAATTAGGTGGTGTCGAAGGCGCGACTTCAGGGGGGGCTTCCTGGACGACGGCAGGAGGTGGAGTCACGTTAGATTTTTCTGGCGTTTTCGTAGCGCATCCAGAGAGGGCAAGTCCTACCACTACAGCGATGCCACACAGTTTATACATCGGTTTCACCAAGACGTAATTATGGTTGGCTGAGTCGTTAGGTTCTGGGTAAAAGTAATAACTCACTCGATGATCGAGTATAAATTTTCTACCAGACTCAAGGCGCTCAGCCTCTCTTCCTTGAGTGCGCAGGTGAGTGATAATAGTAAAAAAACAAAGAGATGACGAGTAAAAGCTCGTCAGAAAAGCCACAGATTTAACGGGACAATTGCGGTGGGTCCAAGCTGAGCATGCACCCTCATTGTGCCGTGTTCGGATCGCAGGGCAAGATGAGGCGACTCATGCAATAGGTGCAATCGCCAAGCCTTTCAAATAGGCAACGTTTCGGAACGCCTACGAAAAACCGTGTTCCGCCACCAAACCCCAGAAACACAAAAGCCCCGCTTTCGCGAGGCTTTCGTTTGAATCTTGGCGGGAAACCAGGGATTCGAACCCTGGAGACGCTATTAACATCCGCCAGTTTTCAAGACCGATAGGCAAATTCAAGCGGGCCGACGCCCTGAAGGCCGTCGGCGTTCCATTACTCATGGCAACCGGTCAGTCTACAGACCGCATTCTGCAGGGGGGCGTTTTGAGTTTGGGAACCGTTTTTGCCCTCCCAAGCATCCTGTCGAATGAAGGCAAGCCACAGCATTGCCCAACGATTTACGAAATACATCGTGACTGTTTTGGGCCAGAAGCGGACCCGCACCGAACACCCCTCACGCTTGGCGCTTATACGTCAGGTAATCATGGGCACCGGTACCGGTGCATAAAAACCCCGCCTTCTCGTACATCCTCTTCGCGGGGTTATCAGGTCGCACACTCAACCGCAACTGCGTAAATCCGTGCCGTGCCGCGTCCAGTGCATAGGCTTCCAAGAGGGCAAGTCCCACCCCGCTACGCCGATGTTCTGGACTTACATGGATAGTGCAAAGTTCTGCGTAACTCTGCTCAGGTATTCCAGAGCGAGTAACCTGCGAAGGCATTACCCATGAACGCGACGTTCAGACGTTCAAAATTCTCTACCCAACGCGTCAGGTGCCGTTCCAGTTGGGCTCGCCACGATGCTTCATGCTCGGGCTCCCAACAGCGGATATAGCTCTCCTCGCCTCTGTAGATGGCCGGAAGATCGGTAACACGTGCTTGTCTGAGTTGTAGTGCCATTCCATTAGCCTTTGATGACGTGAAGGTATGGTATGGCTTGCCTGACATTTCGCAAAGCCGGACGATGGGTCGCGATCCGGGTGCAGCGCGAGGTTACAGGTGGCTAACAGCCGATCATGAAAGGCTGCTTCTGGCCGATTTCTGCCAGTTAGGGCCACCCAGTGTACTGGTCAAACCCGATGCAAATGACTGGTCAAGTCGAATGCAAATGTGTGGTCAGGTGGAGTGCAATTACCCACGTGCTTCGTTCATTTGTCCAGATTCAGTAGTTCATGCATCCGTTCGCCAATTATTCCTCGCAACCACGCCGAATGAAATTCGATTTCTTCCAGAGAAGTACCCTCAGCAAATCGGTATTCGAACACTTTGTCCTTCGGCCCCTTATACACAACGCTAAAATGGCCATCGCGATCAAACATGGCGAGCTGGTAGGGGCAGATATAAAGGATGTCGCTAAACGGCACGCGCAATTCGGAGGGTTTACGGCCGCGACGGGTGACCGTGAGGGTAAGCAGTTGCTGACCTTCGTCAAACGTGAAGGCTTGCACGCTAGGCGCAGAGAAAAACCACCCGAAGACCAGCCCCATGAGCACAACAAAACCAAGCAGGAACAGGATGAGCGACGACGTCGTAAAACTCGACTCATCGCTGGACGGCACATCCTGCATCGCGCCAAGTCCGAGAAGAAGCAATATCGCCAGGCCAAAAGCCGGCAACAACATAAGCAGCGCAAAGCAGAAACCCAAAATGCCCGAACCCGTGCTGCCAATGATCGGTAAATCCGGACCACTATGCCAAATAGGTGGGTGGACGACAGGGGCTTGAGTGCCTGGCGCGACTTGAGTCGTTGCGACATGGCGAGGTGGGCTTTGAGGATTCATCCAGCAGGCTCCAGGGGTGCAGCGTAGGTATTACCAATGACGCACACCCTCGATGCTGACTCAAGGAAGCGCCAGCCATCCACTCGCTATGATTACTGGGCGCTAACGCTTTGAACCCATAAAGTGCACGAAGTCGCAGCTTGGGCAATGAGCCAATCATGCTCACGCTTCGCGAAGGGCCGAGGCATCCCGTAAGAAATCCGGAGAGCAAAGTTGTAGGCACCCCTGACTTCATTTCCAGTGGGTGTAGCTTCTTTCAACGTTGTGTTGGTTTTGAGCCCTTCTACCGCTCCATGTAGCGCCAGCGCCTGCTTGGAGGTGTCCGCGCTTTCCTCCAGGATCTGTACCGCGATAAAGGCCGCATTCGAGCAGCGATCCATCTTTTCCCACTGCTTCATTTGGGCTTCATCGCCGAGCGCTACAGCAGAGGTGAGCAACATCAATGAGCCAATCAAAAAACGCATTGCTTTGATCCTTCAAATTAGTTTGCGTAGTAATACATCAACCTATACCCAATCGCTACCACGGTATTCGTCCGATAACAGCCAGCAAAATTCTGGGTTTGCACGGAGCCAGTCGCTTACTGCGGCATACCGACAGCCGACCACCGGGCTAGTGAGCAAAGCGAGTGCCGTTACTCTTCAATCCTTGGCCAATTGAACTTGTAATTCAGCGGAGGCAGCTCGTAATGTTCAGCCAGATACAACGCCAGCATTTCCCCTTCCTTCGCGTACGCAGCCGCTTTATCAGAAGTCGGATACCAACTCACCCAAAGCGTTTCTAGAGGGAAGACTTTCTCAAACGCCGCATAGTTGAAACGCCAGCCAGCCATATGCCCGGCTGCTCCAGGATTTTTTGCGCATCGAACAAATGCAGAGAGGCGGCGCCTAAGATTATCTGACTCTCCAATGGTCAATATTCCGTTCTCATCCACGCCTATCGCGCGATTGAGCGCCCTGTCTGCGCAAATAATATATGCCCCGGGGACAACAGGTGCGCTCTTATAGTGTTCCGTGAGCTTTAACCACTCAGGCTCCCATCCCTGCCAGTTTTTGACGTTCATCTGCTGCCTCCACCAATAGAGGCAAAACGATATCACGCCCCATAGCGACTCTAGTAGTTTGGGTTGTCAGGGACGCTCTCTAAAGCCTGAAAAAGTGGCACATTGCCGGTGTTGGTGAGCAAATTTTTACTCGCAAGGAAGCCCACCCTCATGTCCTTTGCTCTTGTTCGCGCTGCTGCAACCTGCCTACTGACTGCGGTAACTCTCTTCGGATGCGCGTGTCCCCCGACAGAGGGTGGTGAGCGCGAAAATCACCTGACGTTGTTCTGTTCTCGCGCATCGCTTGCTTCCTTATTAACTTGAGCCTGACGGCGCTGTTCTTCTTTCCGGGCCACATTGCCAGCCTCGATGATAGCAAGCGCTTGGGCCTCGCCAATGCCAGCCAGCTTTTCCCTATAACGCCAATCCTGTACGCGCCAAGTTCCACCAGCGCTGACCACCATCGCCAGCAGGATCGACGCCAGGCAATTCACGGGCGTCATGGCAGCACCTTCAGAGCTCTTTCGTACAGTGCTTGGCGATCCTGCGCACCGTTCGGCACACGCCCACGTCGACCTGTATTGATGAGTGTTGGCAACCAGCATTCGAAAGTTCCAGTTCCGCGACATCCGCCCCAAGGCCGCAAGCGAGATCCTCGACCTAGGAGATGCAAGCCGGCTCCTGGGACACACAGATAAGCGGATAACCGAGACCGTATATCGACGCGTTGGGGAGATCGTGAAGCCGACTCGCTGACCGCAATTTGCAACGAGTTGCGGAAACCGCCTGAAAGGATGCGGAAACTATCAGCCTGTACGCTGATAGCTTTACCAAACCCCAGAAACACAAAAGCCCCGCTTTCGCGAGGCTTTCGTGTGAATCTTGGCGGGAAACCAGGGATTCGAACCCTGGAGACGCTATTAACGTCCGCCGGTTTTCAAGACCGGTGCATTCAACCACTCTGCCAATTTCCCTTGTGCATCACAGGATTATAGTAGCCCATCCTGTCTCAGCGGGCGCCATAATACCCGAATGAAACACACTGTCAAACTCTCGGCATCGCTTGTTACAGAGCGTCTGTTATGATCTTTGCGACTGAACGTTTCAAAACCGAAGGAGTGTCGCCATGCGCGAACAGAATTACGCAGTGAATGGCAACGCGCAGGCTGAGCAGCTTGAAGTCAGCCGCGTGTTGCGCAACACCTATGGCTTGCTCGCCCTTACCCTCGCATTCAGCGGCGTAATGGCGTTTGTGGCTCAGCAGATGCGCGTCGGCTACCCGAACATCTTTGTCGTGCTGATCGGCTTCTACGGGCTGTTCTTCCTGACCAACAAGCTGCGCGACTCGGCCTGGGGCTTGGTGTCGGCGTTTGCCTTGACCGGTTTCATGGGCTTTATCCTCGGCCCGATCCTCAACCGTTACCTCGGCATGGCCGGCGGTGCGGAAGTGGTCAGCTCGGCGTTTGCCATGACGGCCCTGGTGTTTGGTGGTCTGTCGGCCTACGTGCTGATCACCCGCAAGGACATGAGCTTCCTGGGTGGCTTCATCACCGCAGGCTTCTTTGTGCTGCTGGCGGCTGTGGTTGCAGGTATGTTCTTCCAGATCAGTGGCCTGCAACTGGCGATCAGCGCGGGTTTTGTGCTGTTCTCCTCGGTGTGCATCCTGTTCCAGACCAGCGCCATCATCCACGGCGGTGAGCGTAACTACATCATGGCGACCGTGAGCCTGTATGTGTCGATCTACAACCTGTTTATCAGCCTGTTGCAGATCTTCGGCATCATGAGCCGCGACGATTGATTAGTTAACGCAATAAAAATGCCCCGTATCGAAAGATACGGGGCATTTTTGTTTTTAGGCTGTTAAGAGCCGGTTTCAGTATTTGTTGGGTTCCATCTCCAGATCAACCTTGAAACGCTGCGCAATATCCTGCTGGATCCGCTGAGCCAGGTTGGCAATATCGTGCCCCGAGGCACCGCCATAGTTGACCAACACCAGCGCCTGCAGTTTGTGCACACCTGCATCCCCCTCACGAAAGCCTTTCCAGCCAGCCTTGTCGATCAGCCAACCGGCCGCGAGCTTCATCTGCCCATCGGGCTGCGGATAAGCCACCAGGTCCGGGTACAGCGCCTGCAGCTCAGCTGCCAACACCTGGGACACCAATGGGTTCTTGAAGAAGCTTCCCGCATTGCCAAGCTCTGCCGGGTCCGGCAGTTTTTCGCGGCGGATGCTGCAGATCGCACGGCTGACGTCACTCGGCGTCGCTTCAGTGATCCCCTGCCCCGCCAGGCGCTGCTGCACCGGGCCGTAGTCAAGTTTCAGGTGGCTGGTGCGGCTCAGGGCGAAGCGCACCCGCAGGATCAGCCAGCGGCCGGTTTCGTGCTTGAACAGGCTGTCACGGTAGGCAAAGTTGCATTCTTCCAGGCTGAATTCGCGCAGTTCGCCGGTGTGGCGATCCAGGGCGGTCAGCCCGGCGAATACGTCCTTGATCTCCACGCCGTAGGCGCCGATGTTCTGCATCGGTGCTGCGCCAACAGTACCGGGGATGAGGCTGAGATTTTCCAGGCCGCAGAAACCCTGTTCCAGGGTCCATAGCACGAAGGGGTGCCAGGCTTCGCCCGCTTGCGCCTCGACCACCACCTGCGTGCCGTCATCGTGGACCACGCGGATGCCTTGGGTCGCCATGCGCAAGACCAGCGCAGGAATGTCCTGGGTCAGCAGCAAGTTGCTGCCACCACCGATCACCAGCAGTGGCACCGCATGTGCGGCTGAATAAGCCAGGGCCTCGCGGACGTCATCGTCGCCGTGAGCCTCGGCGAACAACTGGGCGCGTACGTCGATGCCAAAGCTATTGAAGGGCTTGAGCGATACCTGTGAGAGCACCTGCAAGGTCATAACCGCCCCTTCAATTCGATCACCAATAAATCACAGGCGCGTTCGATCAGGTCCAGGACCCGCTCGAAGCCTTGTTCACCTTCGTAATAAGGGTCTGGCACTTCGTCCACTTCGCCGTCGTAGCGGCGCAGGAACAGGTCCAGCTCCGCTGTGCCCTGGCCCGGCTGCATGGCCTTGAGGTTGCGCAGGTTGCTGTGGTCCATGGCCAGGATCAGGTCATAGCGCGCAAAGTCGGCGCGGGAGACCTGCTGGGCCCGCTGGGCCGACAAGTCATAGCCGCGCACCAGCGCCGCACGTTGGCTGCGCTTATCCGGTGGGTTGCCAATATGCCATTCACCCGTACCGGCGGACGCGACCTCGACCTGCCCTGCCAAACCCGCTTCGCGCAATTTATGGCGCAGCACGCCTTCTGCGGTGGGCGAGCGACAGATATTGCCCAGGCAGACAAACAAGACCTCCATCAGGCCCCCCAGCAGGCGACGGACGCGCTCAAGGTCTTCCGGAGTGTCGACACCCGCCGGCGGCGCTTCCAGCGCATCGCCCACATGAATGCGCACGCCGTGCCACAAGGCACGCAGCTGCTCCAGCGATTCGGTGTTTTCCAGCCAGCACGGGCCCCAACTGACGAAGTCATGCAGGAAACCGGCACGGTAGGCATAGATGCCGATATGACGGCGATACGGCACGCCTTCCGGCAATACGTCGGGGTGCTTGGCGAAAGCATCGCGCGCCCACGGCAAGGTCGAACGGCTGAACGTCAGCGCCAGGCCATTGATGTCGCTGACCACTTTCACCACGTTCGGATTGAACAAGGTGTCGATGTCTTCAATCGGTTCGGCCAGGGTCGCCATGCGCGCCTCGCCATGGGCGGCCAGGTTGGCGGCCACTTGGTCGATCACGCTCGGCGGAATCAACGGCTCGTCACCTTGCACGTTGACCACGATGGCATCAGGTGCCAGGCCGAGTTTAGTGGCCACTTCGGCCAGGCGGTCGGTGCCGGAGTTATGGTCTTCGCGAGTCAGCACGGCCTCAGCGCCGAAGCCTTTGCAGGCTTCGATGATGCGTGGATCATCGGTGGCCACCACCACGCGCTCAGCGCTGCTTTTGCAGGCCTGTTCCCACACCAACTGGATCATCGGCTTGTCGCCGATCAGTTGCAGCGGCTTGCCCGGCAAGCGGGTCGACGCGTAGCGGGAGGGAATGACAACGGTAAAGGCTGTGGTCATTTATCCAAGCGCTCATCGGTGGTCAGGGTGCGGGCTTCGCTTTCCAGCATTACCGGGATGCCATCACGGATCGGGTAAGCCAGGCCGGCGCCTTTGCTGATCAGCTCGGTTTTGTCGGCGCTGAGCTTGAGCGGGCCTTTGCAGATCGGGCAAGCGAGGATATCGAGCAGTTTGGTGTCCATGAGTGTTTCCTGGAAAGAAGCGATTTAAGGCAAGAGACGGGCAGGCAACAGGCGCATCAGCTGCGTGTCGAACCAGGCGACAAACGCCGGCGACGGCAGCGCATCCACCGCAAGGTACCACCAGTCGGGCTGGGCAAAGGCGCGGCACTTCACCGCGTCCTTTTCGGTCATGACCAGCGGCAATGACGGTGAAAAATTCAGGACTTCGGCGCTGTACGGCGCGTGGTCGGCAAACGCATGGGGTATCGGCTGCCAGTGTAGCGTTTCGAGGGTGTTGAAGAAACGCTGCGGGTTGCCGATACCGGCGACCGCATGCACCTGCTGGCCCGCCGCAAAGTGATCGACCGGCTGGCGCTCGCCGGTCTTCAGATTGACCAGTGCGGAAGGCTGTAAGCGAAAGGCAAAACCATCGTCTCGGTCGCTTGCGGCGCCGTTATACAACAGCGCATCGACACTCTGCAGCCGCTCCACGGGTTCGCGCAACGGCCCCGCCGGCAGGCAACGGCGGTTGCCCAGGCCACGGGCGGCGTCGATCAGCACCAATTCAAGGTCGCGGGCCAGGCGGTAATGCTGCAGGCCATCGTCGGAGAGGATCAGGTCCAGGGTTTCACTGGCCAGCAGCGCCTTGACCGCACGGCTGCGATCGGGGTCGATCACTAACGGTACGCCGCAGCGCTGCACGATCAATAAGGGTTCGTCACCCGCCACTTCGGCACTGTGGTTGGATTCAACCCGCCACGGCAACTGCGGCGGCTTGGCCCCATACCCCCGACTGACCACCCCCACGCGCAAGCCGCTGCGTCGGCAGTGCTCTATCAACCACAGGATCAACGGGGTCTTGCCGGTGCCACCCACGGTGATATTACCGACCACCACCACGGGCACCGGCGACTGATAGATCTCGCCCTCACCCGCGAGGAAACGTGCGCGCTTGCGCTGCACCACTCGGCGGTACAAGGATTCCAGCGGCCGCAGCAACGTGAGCGCCGGATGGCCCTCGTACCAGGCCTTAAGCAAACGATCGGACATGGCCATCAGGGTTGGCTCGCTGCCTCGACGGTGGTCATGCGCAGGTGGCTGAAACCGAGCTTGCCGGCGGCATCCATGGCAGTGATCACGGCCTGGTGCTGGGTCTTGCCATCGGCACTGATCGACAGCGGCAGCTTGGTATCGCCGCCGGACTCTTTCTGCAAGGCCTCCATCAGGCTGTTGAGATCGTTCTTTTCGAGCAACTGGTTATTCACTGAAAACACCCCGTCGGCGCTGATGGCGATGTCCAGTTGCTTGACCTCCTGGTCTTCGGCCGGCGAACCGCTCACGGCTTCCGGCAGGTCAACGCGCAGCTCGGTTTGCCGGGTAAAGGTGGTGGTGACGACAAAAAACAGCAGCAGGATAAACACCACGTCGATCAGCGACGCGAGGTTGATATCGACATTTTCCCGTTGCTTGCGGCGAAATTTCACGCTTTGTCCCCAACCAGATCAACGTCACGGTCACCCTGCACGACTTCCACCAGCTTGATGGCTTCCTGCTCCATGCCGACCACCAGCTCATCGATGCGCCGTTGCAGGAAACGGTGGAAGAATACCGAAGGAATACCGACCATCAGGCCCGCTGCCGTGGTGATCAGCGCCTTGGAGATACCACCGGCCAATACGGCCGCGTTGGTGGTCATGCCGGAGCCCATGAACGAGCTGAAAATATCGATCATGCCCAGCACCGTCCCCAGCAAACCGAGCAACGGCGCCATGGCAGCGATGGTGCCGAGGGCATTGATGTAGCGCTCCAGTTCATGAATGACACGGGCGGCAGCCTCCTCGATGCACTCTTTCATGATCTCGCGACCATGCTTGGAGTTGGCCAGGCCGGCGGCAAGGATTTCACCCAACGGGGAGTTGGCGCGCAGTTCCTTGAGTTTTTCCTTGTCCAGTTGCTTGTTCTTGATCCAGGCCCAGACCTGCCCCAATAGGTGCTCGGGGGTGACGCGACTGGCGCGCAGGGTCCACAGGCGTTCGGCGACGATGCCGAGTGCGGCGATAGAACTCATGATGATCGGCAACATCATCCAGCCGCCGGATTTGACCAATTCCCACACAGTGAATGTCCCCTCGAAAAAGTGCGCCACTTTACCATATAGGTTCGTCGACCACAGACCCCATCGGCTGCGGCCACAAGCGCCTAAGGTAACCGTTCACGCCAGAACCTGCGTTGACTGCGCGCAACAACCGGTGGTGCAAATGCCCCCAGTTGCAGGCGCACGGCGCCCTGCTCGGCGCTGTCATAGACCTGGCTGCCCAACCGCTGGTAGCGTGCCATCACCTGCGGATGCGGATGGCCGAACGCATTGCTGCGCCCTCGTGAAATGAGCACCGAACGAGGGGCAAGGTGTTCCACAAACGCCCAGGACGAAGAACTGCGACTGCCATGGTGTGGCGCCTGCAACCAATCGGTGGGCACTGCCAGAGGTGAGGCGAGCATTGCCTGTTCCGCCGCGCGGTCGATATCGCCGGTCAACAGTAAGCGCTCACCATTGGCCTGCACCTGCAACACGCAGGACTTCGGGTTGCCACTGATAGCGTCCGGCCACTGCCACAGCTCGAACGTCACACCGTCCCAGGTCCATCGCTCGCCACTGTTGCACGACTGCGTACCGAGAAACGCCGGCAGGCCCTCGGTTTCCCCGCCCACCACGCGTTTGATTGGCATCCCCTTGGCAATCGCCCCCGCGCCGCCGGCATGATCCGCATCGGCATGGCTGATCAACATCATGTCTAACGCCTTTACCCCGAGTTTTTGCAGCGACGGCAATACCACCCGCGCACCCAGGTCAAAGGTTCCGGAGCGCGGGCCGGCGTCGTAGAGCAAGGTGTGATGGCGAGTACGCAAGATCAGCGACTGCCCCTGGCCGACGTCCAACTGCACCACCTCCACTTGCCCATGGGGCACCAGTTCACGCGGGGGAAACACCGCCAGCAACAGCATCGGCAAGCCCAGCACACGAAATGGCACGCCCTTGGGTAATAGCAATAGCAGCGCACCGAGCAGGCTCAGCAGCCAATACCGCTGCGGTACCTCGGCCGGAATCCAGGCAGGCAGTTGTCCGGCAAGCCATGCCAAGCCCTTGAACAACCCATCCAACGCACCGCCCGCCAGCCATAGCACTCCCTCCCCTATAAACGGCAGCGGCAGCAACGCTGTCCCCAGCAACGCCAGCGGTAACACCACCAGGCTGATCCAGGGCACGGCAACCAGATTGGCCAGCGGCGCACTCAGGCTGATGGGCAACCCCAGCACCAGCAAGACAGGTAACAATCCAACGGCAATCAACCACTGGGGGCGGGTCCACGCCTGCCACACGCTCCACGCCCCCAGCCGCCCACCAAACGCCAGGATCAGCACTGCCACCGCCGCAAACGACAACCAGAACCCCGACTGTAAACTGGCCAACGGCTCCAGGACCAACACCCCATCGAGTGCCAACAGCAACGGCCACCACAGCCCCAGGTGCCGGAAGCGCAGCCGCCATAACAACACCAGCCCCACCATCACACAGGCGCGCTGCACCGGCACGCCAAACCCGGCCAGCAAGCCGTAACTCAGCGCGGCCGTGAACGCCAGGCCACACGCCCACGGCAGCCACGGCCAGGTTCGGGGCCAAAGCCCATAACGTGCCAACCCGGCGATCAACCCGTAGATCAAGCCCGCCAGCATGCCGATGTGCTGGCCGGATATAACCAGCAGATGCACAGTGCCGGTGTCCTGTAGCACCTGCCAATCAGCGGCGGCCAATCCAGAGCCGTCTCCCAGCACCAGGGCGATCAGGCCTGCTTCCCGACCAAAGGCATCCACCGCCATCAAGCGCTGGCGCACGCCATCCCGCCAGGCGCTGCGCGCCGCAGCCAGACGTTCGCCGTCCTTCACCGTGCCCGTGGCACCAATACGTTGGGCGAGCAGCCAGGCTTCCTGGTCAAATCCGTGAAAATTCAGCAGACCGGCCGGCCGCTTCAGGGTGATTGCCAGGCGCCAGCGCTCACCGCTGTGCACAGGCGGCCCGCCACGCCAGGACACTCGGATGCGTTTGGGCAACCGGGCATTTCGCGACCGGCTGTCGGCCAATTCGAAACGCACCCCTTCGCCCGTCTGCTGCGGCAGCCCAATGACTCGCCCCTCCACCCAACGTGTCTGGCCGTCCAGGGTCGGCTTGAGGCGATCATCCAGCGCCCACTGCGCACTGATGCATGCCCAGCTCAGCCCCAGCAGGAAAAACGCCAGTGGGTAAGTGCGAAACGGCAACAGCATCAACGCCAGCACCAGCAAGGCGATCAGCCATCCCGCAGGCGGCAATGCCGGTAAAAAACGCAGGGCCAGTAACCCCAGCGCCAACGCGAACATCCCTGTCCTCATGAATCATCCCTTTCAAGTGATCCACTCAGTCTTAGCCGGGCGTCCGACATTGCCTATGATGTTTTGTCACAAAGTCTGAATTTTCTGTTTATAGAATGCGGGCATACTTGCCCCTCGAACTGACCTGGACCCCTTATGCCACGGCGCTTATTCAAACGGTACATGCCTGACCCCAGCAGTATCAGGGAACACAAGTCATTACAGTTTCTCGGCACATTGCTGCATGACCCGAACCTCTGGCACCTCAACCGGCACTCGGTCGCGCGCGCGATGGCCGTAGGTTTGTTCGCGGCCTTTATCCCGATTCCCTTGCAGATGCTGCTGGCGGCCGTCCTGGCGATTACCGTGCGCGGCAACATGCCCATCGCGGTCAGCCTGGTGTGGCTGACCAACCCGATCACCATGCCGGTGGTGTTTATCTGCACCTACATGACCGGCGCCTGGCTGATGAACGTGCCACCCCGCAGCCTGCCCGATGACCTGACCTGGGAATGGATCAGCGGGCAACTGAGTACGTTGTGGCAGCCGTTCCTGCTCGGTTCAGTGGTATTGGGACTGGTGCTGGGCGCCCTCGCCTACTGCCTGACCATGGGCTATTGGCGCTGGTGGGTTGCCCATCAGTGGAAAAAGCGCAAACAACGCCGCGCTTAGCAAGCCCGCAAGCGCAAATGCACGCGCAGCCCTTGCCCGGTGTTTTCCGCCCACAGGCTGCCGTCCTGGCGTTGCACGGCGTTGCGGGCAATGCTCAAGCCCAGGCCGAAGCCACCATCGCCGGGGCGTGAACCGTCCAGGCGGGTAAAGGGCGCGAAGATCCGTTCCAGGTCCCCGTCATCGATCCCGCCGCCCTGATCCTCCAGCCACACATGCCAATAATCCCCTTCACGCCGGCTATCCAGGCTGACCACGCCGCCCACAGGCGAATGGCGAATAGCGTTGCGCAGGATGTTTTCCAGGGCCTGGGCCAACGCATTCAGGTTGCCCCGTACCGAGCACTCCGTGCCTAGCAGGCAAGGCAGGCGCGACGCCGGCCAATCGCTTTCAAAACACGCGTTTTCGCGCAACATGTCCCATAACGCCTGAAGCTGGATATCCTCCTGGGGCAGCGGCGCGCGCTCGGTGTCCAGCCAGGCCAGTTGCAGGCTGTCTTCGACTAGGCGCTGCATGGCGTCGATCTCACGCCCCAACCGCTCGCGCAGTTGCGCCAGGTCTTGCTCACTGTCCCGCGCCATCTGCAGGCCCTGCTGGCCGTTCTGGCACCAGGTCACCTGGAACCCACAGCGCCCCAGGTGCTCATGGACATAGGCGCCCAGCACGGGGGTCATCTTCGATGGTCAGGATACTGGGCAGGCCGATTGATGCGGGATTCATTAGTATCTGCAAGTCATTCTCAATGGCCGATTATTCAAGATTGCCTTGCCGCAGGCAATCGCCACCGGGCGCCAAATGACTTCAAGATTGCCGTATGTCATTAATTTGCAAGATTCCACGCCGCGCAAATGGCTACACTGCGCAGGTGGCGCGGGCCGGATGCCCGTGCCGATCATAGATATCAATGTGGTAGCAGGAGAGTAGCGTGCTGACAAGAATGGGGATAAAAGGCCGCGTACTGTTGCTGACCTTATTACCGACCAGCCTGATGGCCTCGTTGCTGGGGGGCTACTTCACCTGGATGCAGCTCTCGGAACTGCAGACCCAATTGCTGCAACGCGGCGAAATGATCGCCGAGCAATTGGCTCCGCTGGTGGCGCCGGCCCTGAGCGCCCGCAACACCGACCTGCTGGAGCGCATCGCCACTCAATCCCTGGAGCAGCCGGACGTGCGCACCGTGGCGTTCCTCAGTCCGGACCGCATCTCCCTGGCCCATGCGGGCCCGACCATGCTCAACCAGGCGCCCATCGGCAACAGTTCCCATTTGTTGCAGCGCACCGGCAATGACGCCACCCGCTACCTGCTGCCGGTGTTTGGTCGTCATCGCAACCTTGCGGGCGACCTGATCCCGGATGAAGCCGACCGCCTGCTGGGCTGGGTCGAGGTGGAACTCTCCCACAACGGCATGTTGCTGCGCGGCTACCGCAGCCTGTTCGCCAGCCTGCTGCTGATCGCCATCGGCTTGATCTGCACCGCGGCATTGGCTTTGCGCATCAGCCGCACGATCAACTCGCCAATCGGCCAGATCAAGCAGGCGGTGGCCCAACTCAAGGACGGCAACCTGCAAACCCGCTTGCCTGCGTTGGGCAGCCAGGAGCTGGACCAGCTCGCGTCGGGCATCAACCGCATGGCCGAGACCCTGCAGAACGCCCAGGAAGAACTGCAACACAGCATCGACCAGGCCACCGAAGACGTGCGCCAGAACCTGGAAACCATCGAGATCCAGAACATCGAGCTGGACCTGGCGCGCAAGGAAGCCCTGGAGGCCAGCCGCATCAAGTCGGAGTTCCTGGCCAACATGAGCCATGAGATCCGCACGCCGCTCAACGGTATCCTCGGCTTTACTCACCTGCTGCAAAAAAGCGAACTGACCCCACGCCAGCTCGATTACCTGGGCACCATCGAAAAGTCTGCCGACAACCTGCTGGGCATCATCAACGAGATCCTCGATTTTTCGAAAATCGAAGCCGGCAAGCTGGTGCTCGACAGCATCCCGTTCAACCTGCGCGACTTGCTGCAGGACACCCTGACCATCCTCGCTCCCGCCGCCCATGCCAAACAGCTGGAGCTGGTCAGCCTCGTCTACCGCGACACGCCGCTGGCGCTGGTCGGGGACCCGCTGCGCCTGAAGCAGATCCTGACCAACCTGATCAGCAACGCGATCAAGTTCACCCGTGAAGGCACCATCGTGGCCAGGGCGATGATCGAGGACGAGCAGGAAGACAGCGTGCAACTGCGCATCAGCGTGCAGGACACCGGCATCGGCCTGTCCAGCCAAGACGTGCGCGCGTTGTTCCAGGCGTTCAGCCAGGCCGATAACTCACTGTCGCGCCAGCCCGGCGGCACCGGGTTGGGCCTGGTGATTTCCAAGCGCCTGATCGAGCAGATGGGCGGTGAAATCGGCGTCGACAGTACGCCGGGCGAAGGTTCGGAGTTCTGGATCAGCCTGAACCTGCCCAAGACCCGTGACGATGTCGAGGATTTGCCTTGCGCGCCGCTGCTCGGCCGTCGCGTGGCGGTGCTGGAAAACCATGAACTGGCGCGCCAGGCGCTGCAACATCAGTTGGAAGACTGCGGCCTGGAAGTTACCCCGTTCAACAGTCTGGAAAGCCTGACCAACGGCATCACCAGTGCCCATCAGACCGATCAGGCGATTGACCTGGCGGTACTTGGCGTAACCGCCAATGACATCCCGCCCGAGCGCCTCAACCAGCATCTATGGGACCTTGAGCACCTGGGCTGCAAGGTGCTGGTGCTGTGCCCCACCACTGAACAGATGCTGTTCAACCAGTCCGTACCCAACCCCAATAGCCAATTGCAGGCCAAGCCGGCGTGTACGCGCAAGCTGCGCCGCGCGCTGTCCGACCTGATCAGCCCGCGACCATCGCGCAGCGAACCGGGCGAGCCGCTGTCCAGCCGGGCGCCGCGCGTATTGTGCGTGGATGACAACCCGGCGAACCTGCTGCTGGTCCAAACCCTGCTGGAAGACATGGGCGCGCGGGTGCGTGCAGTGGAAAGCGGGTATGCGGCCGTCGACGCCGTGAAACAGGACACTTTCGACCTGGTGCTGATGGACGTGCAAATGCCTGGCATGGACGGCCGCCAAAGCACCGAGGCGATCCGCCAGTGGGAAAGCGAGCGCAGCGGCACGCCATTGCCGGTGGTCGCCCTCACCGCCCACGCCATGGCCAACGAAAAGCGCGCCTTGCTGCAAAGCGGCATGGACGACTACCTGACCAAACCCATCAGCGAACGGCAACTGGCCCAAGTGGTGTTGAAATGGACCGGCCTGGCCCTGCGTAACCAAGGCCCGGAACGCCCAACGGACGGCCTCGGCCCTGGCGTGAAATTGCCGGTGCTCGACCATGAAGAGGGCCTGCGCCTGGCCGCCGGCAAGGCTGACCTGGCGGCGGACATGCTCGCCATGTTGCTGGCCTCCCTGGAAGCCGACCGCCTGGCCATCACCATCGCCCGCGAAGCCAATGACAACAACGCCCTGATCGAACGTGTGCACCGCCTGCACGGCGCAACCCGTTACTGCGGCGTACCGCAACTGCGTGCCGCCTGCCACCGCGCCGAGACCCTGCTCAAACAGGACGACGCCAAGGCCCTGCACGCGCTGGACGAACTGGACATGGCGATTGCCCGGCTGGCGAGTGAAGCAAGGGTCAATGCCTAATGCTCCGCTTTGGATCTGCTTTTGATCTTAATCTCAGGCGCCCCGTCAACCACGCTGGCCGCTTACTTTTGGGTCTTTCCAAACCCCCGTCGCCTGACAGGCCGTAATCGCAGGCAAGCCAGCTCCCACAGGGTTTATGTATTTATTCAGTCAGTCAGTTAGTGCAGGGAGCATTCCAATGCGCGTCATTCTTTTCAGTAGCCAGACCTACGACCGCGACAGTTTTCTCGGCGAACCGCTGCCACCCGGCCTGGAGCTGCAATTCCAGCCTGCACGGCTCAACCTCGACACCGTGGCCCTGGCCGAGCATCACGAAGTGGTGTGCGCCTTCATCAATGACGACCTCAGCGCCGCGGTGCTGGAGCACTTGGCCAAGGGCGGTACGCGGTTGATCGCCCTGCGCTCGGCGGGCTACAACCATGTGGACCTGGCCGCCGCCAAGCGCCTGGGCCTGACCATCGTGCGCGTGCCGGCCTACTCGCCCCACGCGGTGGCCGAACATGCGGTCGCACTGATCCTCGCCCTCAACCGCCGCCTGCATCGCGCCTACAATCGCACCCGCGACGGCGACTTCAGCCTGCATGGCCTCACCGGTTTCGACCTGGTGGGCAAGACCGTCGGCGTGGTCGGCACCGGGCAGATCGGCGCGACGTTCGCCAAGATAATGGCCGGTTTCGGTTGCCAACTGCTCGCCTACGACCCCTTCCCAAACCCGCAGGTCCTGGCCTTGGGGGCGCGCTACGTGAGCCTGCCTGAGTTGCTGGCCCAAGCGCAGATCATCAGCCTGCACTGCCCGCTGACCGCCGACAGTAAACACTTGATCAACGCCTGCTCGCTGGCACAGATGCAGCCGGGTGCGATGCTGATCAACACCGGTCGCGGGGGGTTGGTCGACACCCCGGCGCTGATCGAGGCACTCAAGGAGGGCCAACTCGGCTACCTCGGGCTGGATGTGTATGAGGAGGAAGCGCAGCTGTTTTTCGAGGACCGCTCCGACCTGCCCCTGCAAGACGACGTACTCGCGCGTCTGCTGACCTTTCCCAATGTGATCATCACCGCGCACCAGGCATTTCTTACCCGCGAAGCCCTGGCGGCCATCGCCGGCACCACCTTGGCCAACATTGCCGCATGGGCCGATGGCCGGGCGCAGAACCTTGTCGAAGGATGATCAGCGGTCACATACCAGGCTCATGATAGGCCAGCACCCGTGATAGGATGCCGCGCCTATTTGGAGGATCCATGGCCGAACACGATTTCCGCTTCAGCTTGCTGAGCCCGCAACACACCCTGATCGAATGCCGCGCCCTGGTGCCGGGCCGTTACCAGGTGACTGGCAACGGTGGTTCGATCAAGCATGGCGACGTGCTGATCGTCACCCTGCGTGGCAGTAAAACCCTGTCGATGCGCCTTACCGTCGAAGGTGACGCACGCTACTCCATCCGCCCGGCCGGCCAATGGGTCGCCATGGCCCAGGGGCCGAAATTCGGCGAGTTGGAGATTCACACCTGGAAGGTCAACTGCGACAGCTGCGATGCGGTGCTGGAGTTCGAGTTTGCGGTGGAAACCAAGCTGACCAAAGAACCCCTGCAACCGGCCGCCAACGCGCGCATTGCCGAGTTGGGCTGGGCCAGCGAAGGCGACAAGCACCGCTGCCCGAAATGCCAAAAGGCCGCGCAATGAGAGGCCTGCTCTTGCTCGCCGCCCTCGGGGCGGCCCTGACGGGTTGCGCCGGGGACGCGGTCAAGCTCAAGCGGGATCATAGCTACGTGGTGGAATGGATTGGTGAGCGGCCGTTGATGGATTACGCGCACCTGACCGTCACCCTCGGCACCGATGGCCGCGCCTACGGCAATGGCGGTTGCAACCACTGGTTTGCGCCGTACACCGTCGAAGGCGACAAGATCAGCTTCGGCAAGATCGGCAGCACCCGCAAGCTGTGCGCCGAAGCCTTGATGGAGCAGGAACACCGCTTCTTCCAGGCCCTGCAGGGGGTGCAGCGCTGGGATATCTCACCGATTGACCAAACGCGCTTCTGGCCGGCCGAGGGCAAGCCGATTCGCCTGTGGCTGGACGAAGGCTGATTTCACTGCGGATTGGCTTTTCTGTGGGAGCTGGCTTGCCTGCGATCACATCGACTCGGTACCACAGACACATTGAGTCGCCTGTATCGCAGGCAAGCCAGCGCCTACCAAATCAGCCGCGTAAAGCCTTGAGCTTAGCCAACACCCCTTCCGCCGTCTGCTCACCCATCAGCTGCTCGCGCACCTTGCCCTTGTCATCAATGATGTAGGTCACCGGCAACGCTTCGCTGCGCGGGATATCAAAAATCCCCTCCGGGTTCTGCGCCAGCACGGTGAACTTGATGCCCAGTTTGTCACTGGCGGCTTTCAGCTCTTCACCCTGCACGTTGTCGAAATTGACCCCGAACACCCCTACGTTCTGCGCCTTCAGCTGTTCGGCCAAGGCATTGAGCTCAGGAATTTCCGTGCGGCACGGGCCACACCATTCGGCCCAGTAATTGACCACCAGCCACTGTTTGTCCAAGCGTTCGGCCGCCACTTTCTGGCCATACTGGTCAACGCCGTAGTCATTACCGCAGCCGCTGAGCAGCAGGGTTGTGATGATCGCCAATGCACCGATCAGTCGCCTAGTCATGGGGTAATCCTTCGCAAAAATGAACGTTGACTGCGACCTATCGCCTCTTACGGTTTAAGGACGGGCCGCAGCGCGGGTAGAATACCCGCCACCTTACGCAAGATGCGACCCGCACATGACCGATCTGACGCTTTATCACAACCCGCGCTGCTCGAAATCCCGCGGTGCGCTGGAATTGCTCGAAGCCCGCGGCCTCACCCCGACCGTGGTGCGCTATCTGGAAACCCCGCTGAACGCCGCGCAGCTGAAAGCACTGCTCGGCAAGCTGGGCATCAGCGCGCGCCAACTGCTGCGCACCGGTGAAGACGAATACAAGACCCTCAACCTGGCCGACGCCAGCCTCAGCGAAGCGCAATTGATCGCCGCCATCGCCGAGCATCCAAAGTTGATGGAACGCCCGATCCTCGAAACCACCGATAAAGCCATCATTGGCCGTCCGCCAGAGAACGTGCTGGAGATCCTGCCGTGAGTGCCCCGTATGTGCTGGTCTTGTACTACAGCCGTAACGGCTCGGTCAGCGAAATGGCCCGGCACATTGCCCGGGGCATCGAACAAGGCGCAATGGAGGCCCGACTGCGCACCGTGCCGGCGATCTCCACCGAGTGCGAAGCCGTCGCGCCGAGCATTCCGGACGAAGGCGCACTGTATGCCAGCCTCGATGACCTGAAAAACTGCTCGGGCCTGGCCCTGGGCAGCCCAACCCGCTTCGGCAACATGGCCGCGCCGCTCAAGTACTTTATCGACGGCACCAGCAACCTGTGGCTCACCGGCGCCCTCGTCGGCAAGCCGGCCGGGGTGTTTACCTCCACCGCCAGCCTGCATGGCGGCCAGGAAACCACCCTGATGTCGATGCTGTTGCCGCTGTTGCACCACGGTATGTTGATCACCGGCCTGCCCTACAGCGAACAGGCATTGCTCGACACCCAAGGCGGCGGCACGCCTTATGGCGCCAGCCACCATGCCGGGCCTGACGGCAAGCGCATGCTCGATCAACACGAAATCACCCTGTGCCGCGCCTTGGGCCTGCGCCTGGCTAAAACCGCTAGGTTGCTGGAGAACGGCCGTGGCCAGGAAGCCTAAGGTCCTGCCCTCCGAGGCGTGGCTGGCGCCACGGGTCAAGGTGGCGCGCACGCTGAGCCTGCTAGCGTTTTTTGGCTTGGTGGGGCTGCTCTGCGTTTACTACCTGTTCGTCGCCGACCTGCACGGCGCGCGGCCGTGGGTGATCCTGCTGATCGAACTGGTGCCGCTGCTGGTGCTGGCGCCCGGCATGCTGCAAGGCAGCGCGCGCGGGCATTCGTGGATGTGTTTTGTGGTGAACCTGTATTTCATCAAAGGCGCGCTGGCGGCGTACGACCCGAACCGGCAGTGGTTCGGGGTGTTGGAGATGCTGGCGAGTCTGGCGGTGTTTTGTACGGCGTTGCTTTATGTGCGGTGGCGGCATCAGTTGAATCGCCGCCTGGCAGCAGGTCCTTTGCCAGCCTGACGTCCGCTATCGCAGGCAAGCCAGCTCCCACATTTGGAATGCATTCCCCTGTGGGAGCTGGCTTGCCTGCGATGGCCTCACCTCGGTCTCAATGATTCACCGTATAGGCCAACATCATCGACAACTGGCACATCGGACGCCCGCTCTCGGCATGCCACTGGTTGAACGCCCCCTGCACCGCCGCCAGGTCGCGCAGGCTGGTCGGCGCCTTGTCGACGATTTTCTGCGCGTTCAACGCCGCGACCACGTCATAACTCGGCACAAACGTGTCCTTGCCCACCATGCGCAAAAAGCGCGGCGCTGACAGCCCGCCCAGTTGGTGGCCGTGCTTGCTCAGGTACTTCCACAGCCCAACGATATCGGTCACCGGCCAATCGGCGACAAACGCACCAAAGCTGCCTTTCTCCTGCTCAATGTCGAGGATCATCTGCGCATTGCGCGGCACGCTCTTGAGCTTGCCCAGGTGGCGGATGATCCGCGTGTCCTGCATCAACCGCTCCAGGTGTTCGGCGCCCATCAGCACGACTTTTTCCGGATCGAAGCCGAAGAACACTTGCTCGAACGCCGGCCACTTGGCGTCTACCACGCTGTGCTTCAAACCCGCGCGAAATACCCGCAGCGCCAATGTCGACAGGTAGCGGTCATCACTGATCTTGCGTAACTGCGCCGGGGTCTTGGGTACAGGCAGGTGGGCTTCCAGCTCGGCCGCCGAACCGAAGCGGTTCAGACAATATTCGTGCAGCCACTTGTAATCGCGCATGCCCTCTCCTGGGATTCGAATTGAAAACGGCGCCCGCGAGCGCCGTGTGTCAGAGCATTGAACAGGCTCAGAGGTTCACAACATTAACGAAGCGCGAAGCGGCGCTCTCATCAATTTTCAGGCTGGTGAAGTCGAACAGGCTGCGGTCGGCCAACTGCGACGGCTGCACGTTCTGCAGGCTGCGGAAGATACTTTCGGTGCGACCGGGCGTCTTGCGCTCCCAGTCCAGCAGCATCTCCTTGACCACCTGGCGCTGCAGGTTTTCCTGGGAGCCACACAGGTTGCACGGGATGATCGGGAATTGCTTGAGGTCGGAGTAGGCCTGGATGTCCTTCTCGTTGCAATACGCCAGCGGGCGGATTACCACGTTGCGCCCGTCATCGGCGCGCAGCTTGGGTGGCATGGCTTTGAGCGAGCCATTGAAGAACATATTGAGGAAGAAGGTTTCGACGATGTCATCGCGATGATGACCCAGGGCCATCTTGGTCGCGCCGATCTCATCGGCGAAGGTGTACAGCGTGCCACGGCGCAGGCGCGAGCACAGCGAGCAGGTGGTCTTGCCTTCCGGGATCAGTTCCTTGACCACCGAATAGGTGTCTTTTTCGACGATGTGGTAATCGACGCCCAACGCCTTGAGGTAGGCCGGCAGCACATGCTCGGGGAAGCCCGGTTGTTTCTGGTCCATGTTGACGGCAACGATCTCAAACGTGATCGGCGCGACCTTTTGCAGGTGCAGCAGCACATCAAGCAAGGTGTAGCTGTCTTTGCCGCCGGAGAGGCAGACCATGACCTTGTCGCCGTCCTCGATCATGTTGAAATCGGCGACCGCTTCACCGGCCAGGCGACGCAGGCGTTTTTGCAGTTTGTTCTGGTTGACCGTAAGAGTGCCCATGGCGCTTGGATCCGCTGGAGGTGTGTGACGAAAAGCCGGGTATTTTACCGTTATGAGCGACCGAGTTCCAATGTGGGAGCTGGCTTGCCTGCGATAGCGGTGGGCCAGTTAACGTATCGGTTTCTGACAGGTCGCCATCGCAGGCAAGCCAGCTCCCACAGTCGACCGAGTGGCGCCTGACAGACCTCACCGCGATTAAGCCCAATGTTTACAGCGCAATTTGCTCTAAAGGCCCTACAGTTATTCCGGGCATCTCTTCCTATACTGCGACTAGAGGTCGCACAGCTATCCGGGACCTTTGAGGCCATTTGGCCCGTGGGCGCTCCGATGGGGGGGCGATGGCAATAACGACAGGAGTGACCGGCATGATCCATCACGTCGTGGGGCTTTTTACCCATCCCGACCAGGAATGGCGGGAAATTCGTGGCGATAAAGAAGAAAGCATCAGCCACATGTACCTCACTCACACACTGATTCTCGCGGCGATCCCCGCCGTATCAGCCTTTATCGGTACCACCCAGGTTGGCTGGGTCATCGGCAACCGCTCGCCAGTGATGCTGACCCAGGAAAGCGCCCTGTGGATGACGCTCATGTCCTACGCCGCCATGCTTGGCGGTGTGGCGGTGATGGGCGCGTTCATCCACTGGATGGCGCGTACCTACGACGCCAACCCCAGCATGGCGCGCTGCGTGGCGTTTGCCACCTACACCGCCACGCCGCTGTTTATCGGCGGGCTGGCGGCGCTCTACCCACATATGTGGCTGGGCATGGTCGTGGGCACGGCGGCGATTTGCTACACGGTGTACCTGCTGTACGTGGGGCTGCCGACCTTCATGAACATCGACCCGGATGAGGGTTTCCTGTTTTCCAGCTCGGTGCTGGCCGTAGGCCTAGTGGTACTGGTGGCGATCATGGCGTTTACCGTGATTGTCTGGGGCCTCGGCGTAGGGCCGATCTATACCAACTGATCCGATTAAACCGTAGGAAAGGCCACCGCAAGGTGGCTTTGTGCGTTATGCATGACCATTCGGCGCCTGACAGATTCGGAAACACTCAGCTTTGCGGCATACTGGGGGTCTCTGGAGATATGTACAGCATGCCCGAGCAACTCAATACCCGCGTCGAAGATTGTTTCCAACAAGCCGAATCCTTTTTCAAACGAAGCTTCAAACGCCCCCAGGTCAGCCTCAAGCTGCGGGGCCAGAAGGCCGGTGTCGCGCATTTGCACGAGAACCTGCTGCGCTTCAACCCACAGTTGTACCGTGAAAACAGCCAGCATTTCCTGAAACAGACCGTGGCCCACGAAGTGGCGCACCTGATCGCCCACCAATTGTTCGGCGAGCGCATTCAGCCCCATGGCGAGGAATGGCAATTGATCATGCGCGGGGTTTACGAACTGCCGCCTGACCGTTGCCACACGTATGAGGTGAAGCGTCGCCAGGTGACTCGCTATATTTACCGATGCCCGTGTGCCGATAGCGACTTTCCGTTTTCGTCGCAGCGACATGGTATGGTGGCGCAGGGGCGGCGGTATTTGTGTCGGCGGTGTCGGCAGACGTTGGTGTTTACCGGGGAAACTCGGGTGGAGTGAGGGCCTCATCGCAGGCAAGCCAGCTCCCACACTTTGACCGCGCCGCCTATCAAATGTGGGCGCTGGCTTGCCTGCGATAGCGTCAGCTCAGGCTACCCAACCACCTTAGCCCGTCGCAGCTCGCTTATCCGCTGAGCACTAAGCCCCAACTCCGCCAATACCTCATCACTGTGCGCCCCCACTGCAGCTCCGATATGCCGAGGCGCTGGCACCCCCTCGGAAAACTTCAACGGGCAGGCCAGTTGCGCCTGGGTCGAACCGTCACCCCGAGGCACCTGGCTGATCAGTTCGCGCGCTTTTAACTGCGGATGCTCCACTGCCTCGCTCAGGCTGAGCACCGGTTCGACACAGGCGTCGACCCCAGCAAACAACTCACACAACTCTTCGAAGCTACGCTTTTCAAACTCGACTTTCAGCGCCTGCTTAAGGGCTTTTTGCTGCTCCGGCCTGGGCGACAAGCCTTGTGCCGCCAACTCCGGCCGTCCCAGCGTTTCACAGAGTTGTTGCATGAACCCTGGCTCCAAACTGCCCACCGCCATCCAGCGCCCCTCCCGCGAGCGGTAATAGTCGTAGAAACTCCCGCCGTTAAGCACATGGCTCTCCCACTCCGGCTCCACCCCACACGCCAGGTAACCCGCGCCGGCCATGGCATTCAGGCTGAACGAGCAGTCGGTCATGCTCACATCCAGGTATTGGCCGACCCCGCTCTGCTGTCGGGCGATAACAGCCGCTAACAACCCCACCACCGCATGCAGCGACCCTCCTCCCACGTCCGCCAGTTGCACGCCCAACGGCAGCGGCCCGCTGTCGGCACGACCGGTGTAGCTGGCCACGCCGGCCAGTGCCAGGTAATTGATATCGTGCCCGGCGCGGTCCTTATAGGGCCCGGTCTGGCCGTAACCGGTGATAGACACGTAAATCAGCTTTGGGTTGATCGCCTTCAACGCCTCATACCCCAAGCCCAGGCGTTCCATCACCCCTGGCCGGAACTGTTCGAGCACGATGTCGTACGCCTTGACCAACGCCCGCACGATCTCCAGCGCTTCAGGCTGCTTGAGGTCAAGCGCCAGGCTGCGCTTATTGCGATTGAGGTAGGCATGGCTCGCCGAATCACCCTGATCATGGGGCGGTAATACCCGCAGCAGGTCCGGGCGCGTGGGCGATTCGATACGCAGCACCTCGGCGCCCATGTCCGCCAGCATCAACGATGCAAACGGGCCCGGCAGCAAGGTGGAAAAATCCAACACTTTGAGGGACGCCAAGGGACCTGACATGGGCACTCCATTTTTGTTTTGAATGCACACAGACTAGGCAGCCTTGCGCTTACCGGCAATCGCCGGAACGGTCACCAACAGTGACCGTTTTGATCACGGCGGGCTTTTTCGTGGCAGCGGCTTTATCATTGCCCCACGTTTGCTTGCAGAGTGTTCCATGAAGTTCGCGATTGCACTGTTTTCCGCCGCCCACGCGCCCTCTTCGCGCCGTGCCCTGCTGTTCGCCCAAGCGGCGTTGGCCGGCGGGCATGAGATTGTGCGGCTGTTTTTCTACCAGGACGGCGTGTATAGCGCGTCCAATAACATCGTTGCGCCCCAGGATGAGCAAGACATTGCCCGCCAATGGCGTGAGTTTGTCAGCCAGCACCAACTCGACGGTGTGGTGTGCATCGCTGCCGCCTTGCGCCGTGGCGTGCTTAACCAAGAGGAAGCCGCGCGCTATCAACGCAGCGCGGTGAATCTGGATGCGCCGTGGGCGCTGTCGGGCCTGGGTCAGTTGCATGACGCCGCCCAGGCCGCTGACCGCCTGATCTGCTTTGGAGGGCCGTGACATGTCCAAATCCTTGTTGGTGATCAGCCGTCAGGCGCCATGGTCCGGGCCGAGTGCCCGGGAAGCCTTGGATATCGTCCTGGCCGGTGGCGCCTTCGATCTACCGATTGGCCTGCTGTTCCTTGATGACGGCGTGTTCCAACTGGCGCCGCACCAGGATGCCAAGGCCGTGCAGCAAAAAGACCTCAGCGCCAACTTGCAGGCATTGGGCCTTTTTGGCATCGATGACGTATTTGCCTGCCGCCACAGCCTGGCCGAGCGCGGCCTCGCGCCGCCCGCCAGCGCCCAGCCGCTGGACAGCGAAGCGATCTCCCAGTTGATTGACCGTTACGACCAGGTGATGACCCTCTGATGTCGACTCTGCATGTGGTTTCCCACTCCCCGTTTACCGATAGCCGCCTCGACAGCTGCCTGCGCATCTGTGGCACCAAGGACGCCATCCTGCTCTGCGGCGATGGCGCCTACGCGCTGCACAACCCGGCGCTGCAAACCAAGGGCGTGAAGGTCTTTGTGCTGGCCGAAGACATGCAGGCGCGCCATTTGCCTCTGCCGGACTGGGCCGACAGCGTGGACTACCCAGGTTTCGTGCAGTTGTCGATCGACTACGACAAGGTCAACACCTGGCTATGAACACCCTGACCGTCGGCGCACGCACCCTGGAACTGGACAAGGACGGCTACCTCGTTGACCTGAACGAGTGGTCCGATGAGGTGGCAATCGCCCTGGCCGCCACTGAGACGCTGGAGCTTACCCCGGACCATTGGGAAATCCTCCAGCTGCTGCGCCAGTTCTACGCCGAATTCCAGCTGTCGCCCGCCACCCGCCCGCTGATCAAGTACACCGCCTTGAAGCTGGGCCCGGAAAAGGGCAACAGCCTGCACCTCAACAAACTGTTCAACGGCACTCCCGCCAAACTCGCCGCCAAGCTGGCGGGCCTGCCCAGGCCGACGAATTGCTTATGACCGACTTTGCCCCGCTGACCCTTGAAACCCCTGCCGAGCACCCGTTTGCGCCGTTCGTGCGCATCCTGGGCAAAGGCAAGCGCGGCGCGCGCAACCTCACCCGCGAGGAAGCCCGCGAAGCCATGGGCATGCTGCTCGACGAAAAAGTCGAAGACACCCAGCTCGGCGCCTTCTTGATGCTGTTGCGCCACAAGGAAGAAAGCCCGGAAGAACTCGCCGGCTTCACCGAAGCCGTGCGCGAACGCCTCAACGCCCCGGCGCTGAACGTGGATGTCGACTGGCCCACCTACGCCGGCAAGAAGCGTCACCTGCCGTGGTACCTGCTTGCCGCCAAGTGCCTGGCACAAAATGGCGTGCGCATCCTGATGCACGGCGGCGGCGCGCATACGGCGGGGCGGCTGTACACCGAGCAATTAGTGGAAGCGTTGCAGATTCCGCTGTGCCGTAACTGGCAGCAGGTGGAGACCGCCTATGAGCGAGGCAACCTGGCATTTATCCCACTGGGCGATTGGGCGCCGCAGTTGCAGCGCATGATCGACCTGCGCAACACCCTGGGCCTGCGCTCACCGATCCATTCCCTGGCGCGCCTGCTCAACCCGCTGAATGCGCGGCTTGGCCTGCAAAGCATTTTCCACCCCGGCTACCAGGGCGTGCACCGCGATGCCAGCGGCCTGCTCGGCGACAATGTGATTGTCGTGAAGGGCGATGGCGGCGAAATCGAGATCAACCCCGACTCGGCCAGCCATTTGTACGGCACCGCCGGTGGCGAAAGCTGGGACGAGGAATGGCCCGCCCTCTCCGCCCAACGCCACGTCAAACCTGCCACGTTGGAACCCGAACACCTGAAGGCCGTGTGGCGCGGGGGTGTCGAAGACAGCTACCCACAACTGGCCCTGATCGCCACCATGGCCCTGGCCTTGCGCGGCTTGGGTCACTCACGTGAACAGGCGTTCGTGGTGGCCCAGCAATACTGGGACGCGCGGGATAAATCGATTTAATCGATCATTCACCTGCAGTCTTTGCGCTTTTAAATCGAACTCAGCCCTTTAGACTGGCCTCCAACGCTTAATAGCAGAGGAGCCAGTCATGGGTTTGCTGATTGAAGGACGCTGGAAAGACCAGTGGTACGAAAGTAGCGCAGACGGCGCATTCCAACGGGAACAGGCGCAACGCCGCAACTGGGTGACCGCCGACGGTTCGCCAGGCCCGAGCGGCGAAGGCGGCTTCAAAGCCGAGGCCGGTCGCTACCACCTCTACGTGTCCCTCGCCTGCCCGTGGGCCCATCGCACCCTGATCCTGCGCAAGCTCAAGGGCCTCGAACGCTTGATCGACGTGTCCGTGGTCAGTTGGTTGATGCTGGAAAACGGCTGGACGTTCGACAAGGCCCACGGCTCGACCGGCGACGCGCTCGACGATTTCGCCTTCATGCACCAACGCTACACGGCCGACACCGCCGACTACAGCGGGCGCGTCACCGTGCCGGTGCTGTGGGACAAAAAGCTGAAGCGCATCGTGAGCAATGAATCGGCGGAAATCATCCGCATGTTCAACAGCGCGTTCAACGGGCTGACCGGCAACACCCTGGATTTTTACCCCGAAGCGCTGCTCCCTACCATTGACGCGCTGAACGAGCGCATTTATCCCACCGTGAACAACGGCGTGTACCGCGCAGGCTTTGCCACTTCGCAGCAGGCGTATGAAAGTGCGTTTGATGATGTGTTTGCCGAACTGGATCACCTGGAACAGCATCTAGGCGATCATCGCTACCTGGCCGGTGAGCCCCTGACCGAAGCCGATGTGCGCCTGTTCACCACGCTGATTCGCTTTGATGCGGTGTATTACAGCCACTTCAAATGCAATTTGCGGCGGATTGCGGACTACCCGAATCTGTCGAATTGGCTGAGGGAGATGTATCAGTGGCCAGGTGTGGCTGAGACGGTGGATTTTGAGCATATCAAGGGGCATTACTACGCCAGCCATCGCACGATCAATCCGACGGGGATTGTGCCGAAGGGGCCGTTGCAGGTGTTTGATGCGCAGCATGATCGGCTGCGTTTGAGCGGCAAAGGTGTCCGGAACTGATCCGAATTATGAGCTGGCTTTGAAGCACCATCGCGGGCAAGCCCGCTCCCACATTGGAATGCAATCCCCTGTGGGAGCGGGCTTGCCCGTGATGCTTTTAAGGCTTAAACCTGTGCCTGGGCGCCTTCAAACCACTTCAGCTTCTCACGCAACATCACCACTTCACCGACGATCACCAGTGTCGGCGCATGCACTTCATGCTCCGCCACCATGCGCGGCAAGTCGGCCAGCGTGCCAGTAAACACACGCTGGTTAGATGTGGTGCCCTGCTGGATCAATGCTGCCGGGGTATCCGCTGCCCGCCCATGCTTGATCAGCTGTTCGCAGATGATCGGCAAACCAATCAAGCCCATGTAGAACACCAGGGTTTGCGATGGCCCGACCAGATCCTGCCAAGGCAGGTCAGACGTCCCGTTCTTCAAATGCCCGGTGATAAATCGCACTGACTGCGCATAGTCGCGGTGGGTCAGCGGAATGCCCGCATACGCTGCGCAACCGCTGGCCGCCGTGATTCCCGGCACCACTTGGAACGGGATGCCGTGGGCTGCCAGTTCCTCAATCTCTTCACCACCTCGCCCAAAGATGAATGGATCGCCACCTTTGAGGCGCAGCACGCGTTTGCCTTGCTTGGCCAGGTCAACCAGTTGCTGGTTGATCTGATCTTGCGGCACAGCATGGTCGGCGCGACGCTTGCCGACGTACACGCGCTCGGCATCACGGCGGCACAGCTCGAGAATTGCCGGCGCTACCAGGCGGTCGTACAGCACCACGTCGGCTTGCTGCATCAGGCGCAGGGCGCGGAAGGTCAGCAGGTCAGGATCACCCGGTCCTGCGCCCACCAGGTAAACCTCACCCGGCGCATAAGGCGGCGCTCCGTTGACCTTTTCGATCAGTAAACGCTCGGCTTCAGCCCCCTGCCCGGCCAGCTGGCGATCGGCAATCGGGCCTTGAAACACCTCTTCCCAGAACGCGCGACGTTGCTGCACATCCGGGTACAAACCTTTGACCTGGGCACGAAAACGCGCCGCCAACCCGGCCAACTGACCGTAGGTGGAAGGAATCCAGGTTTCCAGCTTGGCGCGGATCAGGCGCGCCAGCACCGGCGCATCGCCGCCGCTGGACACCGCGATCACCAAAGGCGAACGGTCGACAATCGCCGGGAATATCACGCTGCACAAGGCCGGCGCATCCACCACATTGACCGGCACGCAACGACGCTTGGCATCGCTGGACACTTGCGCGTTCAGCGGCTCGTCGTCCGTTGCCGCGATGATCAGGGTGCAACCGTCGAGGTCGGCCTCCTGATAACCGCGCAACATCAGTTCCCCGCCACTGCCCTGCACCAGCTCACGCAACTGGTCTTCGATCTGGGGAGCAACCACCCGCAACACCGCACCGGCGTCGGCCAGCAGCCGGGATTTGCGCAAGGCAATCTCCCCACCACCGACGACCAACACACGACTGCCGCGCAGGTTATGAAACAGCGGCAGAAATTCCATTTAGCGGATGACCTCGACGCCAGCCATGTAAGGCTTGAGCACTTCAGGCACGCGGATCGAACCGTCAGCCTGTTGGTAGTTTTCCAGCACCGCCACCAGCGTACGGCCTACGGCCAGGCCCGAACCGTTGAGGGTGTGGACCAGCTCCGGCTTGCCGGTTTCCGGGTTACGGAAACGCGCTTGCATACGACGCGCCTGGAAATCACCGCAGTTGGAGCACGACGAAATCTCGCGGTATTTATCCTGGCTCGGCACCCACACTTCGAGGTCGTAGGTCTTCACGGCGCTGAAACCCATGTCGCCCGTGCACAGCGCCAGCACGCGATACGGCAGCTCCAGCAGTTGCAGGACGCGTTCGGCGTTGGCGGTCAGGCCTTCCAGGGCTTCCATGGACGTCGACGGCTCGACGACCTGCACCATCTCGACCTTGTCGAACTGGTGCTGGCGGATCATGCCGCGAGTGTCACGACCCGATGCACCGGCTTCGCTGCGGAAGCACGGGCTGTGAGCCACGAACTTCAACGGCAGTTGCTTGGCGTCGAGGATCTCGCCCGCCACGATGTTGGTCAGCGACACTTCGGCGGTCGGGATCAGGTACAGATCGGCGTCACCGTCGCGGCTGATCTTGAACAGCTCTTCCTCGAACTTCGGCAGCTGGCTGGTGCCCATCAGCGCCGGCGCCTGCACCAGGTAAGGGGTGTAGGCTTCTTCGTAACCATGCTCGGCGGTGTGCAGGTTGATCATGAACTGCGCCAGGGCACGGTGCATGCGCGCGATCGGGCCGCGCAGCAAGGCAAAGCGTGCGCCGGACATCTTGGCGGCAGTTTCAAAATCCAGGCCGCCGGTCAACTCGCCCAGGGCAACGTGGTCCTTGATCTCGAAATCAAAGGCTTTTGGCGTGCCCCAACGGCGCACTTCGACGTTGCCGTCTTCGTCTTCGCCAATCGGCACAGACTCATGCGGCACGTTAGGGATGCCCAGCAGGATCGAATCCAGCTCGGCCTGAATCTTGTCCAGCTCGACTTTGCCGTCGGACAGCTCGGTGCCCATGCGCTCGACATCCGCCATCAGCGGCGCGATCTCTTCGCCGCGCTGCTTGGCCTGACCGATGGATTTGGAACGCGCATTACGCTCAGCCTGCAGTGCTTCGGTGCGGGTCTGGACGGTCTTGCGCTGTTCTTCCAGCGCTTCGATGCGCGCGACATCCAAGGCAAAGCCACGGGATGCCAGGCGGTCCGCTACGTCCTGAAGGTTGCTACGTAACAGTTTGGAATCGAGCATGTCGGTCTCTCGTTTATCAAAGTTTGGTCAAGGACAGGCCAGCCCAGGTGGCGAGCAGCCCGCCGAACACGCTGATGCCCAGGTACCCGAAGGCGACCAGGGCCTGCCCGCTTTCCAGCAGGCGCAGCGTATCCAGTGAAAAGGATGAAAAGGTCGTCAGACCGCCTACAAAGCCGACAATCAAGCCAGCCCGAATTTCAATCGGTACTTCCGGGCGCAGCAGGAACCAGCCGTACAACAGCCCGATGATCAAACAGCCCACCAGGTTGACCGCCAGGGTCGCCGCATAAAAATGCTTCGGCCAGTTGGCGCTGACCCAGGTGCTAGTGGCGAAACGCAATAATGTACCAGCGATGCCGGCTGCGGACACGGCAAGAATCGTCTTGAGCACTACTTTCTCCGCTGTTTTGGGCTGAGTCGATCGAGTTGGGCGAGGTGATTGAGCTTTTCACCGATCTTCAGCTCCAGGCCACGGGGCACCGGCTGGTAGAACGGTTGTGGCTCAAGGTCGTCGGGGAAGTAATCTTCACCGGCAGCATAGGCGTCCGGTTCATCGTGGGCATAACGGTATTCATCGCCGTAACCCAGTTGTTTCATCAGCTTGGTCGGCGCGTTGCGCAGGTGCAGCGGCACTTCCAGGGAGCCGTGTTCAGCAGCGGCGCGCAGCGCGGACTTGAAGCCCATGTACACCGCGTTGCTTTTAGGTGCGCAGGCCAAATAGGTAATGGCCTGGGCCACTGCCAATTCGCCTTCCGGGCTGCCCAGGCGCTCCTGAACTTCCCACGCCGCCAGGCACAGGCTCAGCGCACGCGGGTCGGCGTTGCCGATGTCTTCGCTGGCCATGCGCACCACGCGGCGGGCAAGGTAAAGCGGGTCGCAGCCGCCGTCGATCATGCGCGCGAACCAGTACAGCGCGCCGTCCGGGTTGGAACCGCGTACGGATTTGTGCAGCGCCGATATCTGGTCGTAGAAGGCTTCGCCGCCCTTGTCGAAGCGCCGACGCGTATCGCCGAGCAGGCTTTGCAGGAGGTCGACGCCAATTTCATTGCCGTCTTCGGCGAGGTCCGAGGCGTTTTCCAGCAGGTTGAGAAAGCGGCGCCCGTCACCGTCGGCGGCGCTCATCAGTATCTTGAAGCCTTCATCGCTGAGACTCAGCTGGCGCTTGCCCAGGCCCTTGTCTTCGCTTAACGCACGCTGCAACAGCTTTCGCATCGCCGCCTCGTCCAGGCTTTTCAGCACATAGACGCGCGCCCGCGAGAGCAAGGCGTTGTTCAATTCAAAAGAAGGGTTCTCGGTGGTGGCACCGATAAAGATCAGCGTGCCGTCTTCCACATAGGGCAGGAACGCATCCTGCTGCGATTTGTTGAAGCGATGCACTTCATCGACAAACAGGATGGTGCGCTTGCCGTATTGCCCGGCCTGCTGCTTGGCGACTTCCACCGCCTGGCGGATCTCCTTGACCCCGGCGAGCACCGCCGAGACCGTTTCGAAGTGTGCATCCGAGACCTTCGCCAGCAGCCGCGCCAGGGTGGTTTTACCCACGCCCGGCGGCCCCCAGAAGATCATCGAATGCAGTGCGCCCTGCTCCAAGGCTTCGCGCAGGGGCTTGCCGCGCGCGAGCAGGTGTTCCTGACCGACGTACTCATCCAGATTGGTCGAGCGCAAGCGCGCGGCCAGGGGCTGGGCAATCGGGTCACTTCGAAACAGGTCCATGGGCAGCGTTTGAAACCTCTGGGGGATTTATTCCTGGATCACATCGGCACCCTTGGGGATGTCGAACTTGAACTTGGACGCCGGCACCGGCTGGTTGGCCTTGACCCCGGAGAACAGGATATCGGTGCGTTGGCCGACGCTGTCGACCAGGCGCATGTTATTGATCACGCCGTTGCCAAACGACAGGGACAGTGTGTCAAACAGGGTGTCCTTGGATTTCGGCTTGAGGGTGAACTCAATGACGTTGCTGGTTTGCTTGGACGTGATGTCGAAGCTGTCGTTGATTTTCGACACATCGCCCGACAGCAACAGCGCCGGGGTCTGGTTCAGGCGCGGGTCGAGCTTCTTGATGGTCGCCTGTTCCAGGTCCGGGTCCCACAGGGTGACCTTCTGGCCATCGGACACGATGGTCTGCTCAGCCTTGCCTTCCGTATGCCAGTAGAACAGGCCCGGGCGCTGCACAGCCATTTCGCCTGCAGTTTCCTGCAACTGGGTGCCGCCGGCATCCAGGGTCAGCTGGGAAAAGCGCGCAGTCAGCGTTTGGGATTTGTCCAACAGGTTCTTCAGGCTGGCGACGGAAGCCGGGTCAGCGTGAGCCGAAACAGCGGTCAGGGCCAGTGCCGGCAACAACAGCATGCGGATAAGACGCATGGGAGTCCTCATTGAGTAGTCAGGGCGCGCCGCGTGCTGCCACGCGGCACGGGGTCAGTCGCGCATCTGCCCGGGGGCAATGACTTCGCGCGAGCCGTTGGTGTTCATTGCGGTGACGACGCCGGCATTTTCCATGGATTCGATCATGCGGGCGGCGCGGTTGTAGCCAATCTTGAGTTTGCGTTGCACGGCAGAAATCGACGCGCGACGGCTTTCCAGCACGAAGGCCACGGCTTCGTCGTACAGCGCGTCGGTCTCGGCATCATCGTCGCCACTGCTGCCGCCGTCGAAGCCACTGCCGGCTTCTTCAACGCCTGCGAGGATGTCGTCGTTGTATTCCGGCGCGCCGCGCAGTTTCCAGGCTTCCACCACGCGGTGTACTTCATCGTCGGAAACAAACGCGCCGTGCACCCGGATCGGCAGGCTGGTGCCTGGCGGCATGTAGAGCATGTCACCGTGGCCCAGCAGTTGCTCGGCACCGCCCTGGTCGATGATGGTCCGCGAGTCGATCTTGCTCGACACCTGGAACGCCATGCGCGTCGGGATGTTGGCCTTGATCAGGCCGGTGATCACGTCCACCGACGGACGCTGGGTCGCGAGGATCAAGTGGATACCGGCCGCCCGAGCTTTCTGGGCGATACGTGCGATGAGTTCTTCGACCTTCTTGCCGACGATCATCATCATGTCGGCAAATTCGTCGACCACCACCACGATGGTCGGCAGCTTGGTCAGCAGCGGCGCTTCGTCGTGGATGCTTTCGCGCTTGTACAGCGGGTCGGCCAGCGGTGTGCCGGCGTCCTGGGCTTCCTTGACCTTGGCGTTGAAGCCCGACAGGTTACGTACGCCCATCTTCGCCATCAACTTGTAGCGGCGCTCCATCTCGGCAACGCTCCAACGCAGGGCGTTGGCGGCGTCCTTCATGTCGGTGACGACTGGACACAGCAGGTGCGGGATGCCTTCGTAGATCGACAATTCCAACATCTTCGGGTCGATCATGATCAGCTTGGCGTCATCCGGGCCGGACTTGAACAGGATCGACAGGATCATCGCGTTCACACCCACCGACTTACCGGAACCGGTGGTACCCGCGACCAGCAGGTGAGGCATTTTCGCCAGGTCAGTGATCACCGGCTTGCCGCCGATGTCGTGACCCAGGGCCAGGGTGACCGGCGATTTGAAGTTATCGTATTCCGGCGTCGACAGGACTTCGGAGAAGCGCACGATCTGGCGGTCTTCGTTGGGGATTTCGATACCCACGGTGGTTTTGCCGGGGATCACTTCCACCACGCGCACGCTGGTTACGGCCAGGGAACGCGCCAAGTCTTTCGCCAGGTTGGAAATACGGCTGACCTTGACGCCCGCAGCCGGCTGGATCTCGTAACGGGTAATCACCGGGCCGGGGTGGATCGAGTCCACCGTCACTTCGACGCCGAACTCCTTGAGCTTGATTTCCAGCAGGTGGCCGACGGCCGCCAGCGACTCTGGGGAATAATTGAGTTGTTTCTTTTCGGCCGGGTCGAGAATCGAGATCGGCGGCAAGGTACCTTCGACGGCGCTGTCGACGAACAACGGCGCCTGTTTCTCTTTTTGCACGCGAGCGCTGGGCTCGGGGGCCTTGGGCGGTGCCGGGGCAATCACTGGCGGCACCTGCTTCTCGCGGTCCGACATGTGCTTGCTCAGGGCTTGCTCGCGTTCGATCAGGCGTTCCTTGACCTTGGCCTGTTCGCGTCGGTCCGGCGTGCTTGGGGCCACCACCTCGTTGACGCGGGTGTCCACCTCACGCAGTTGGGTCACCATGCGTTTGCGGTCCACACGGGCCGACCACCAGCGATTGGCCGCGCCCTGGAACAGCTCCAGCAGGTCGAGGGTGATCTTGCCTGTCACGTCCATCACCTTGAACCACGACAGGTCGGTGAACACGGTGAGGCCGAACAGGAACAGCGCAATAAACATCAGGGTGCTGCCCTGGATATTCAGGCTCTTGCGCGCCAGGTCGCCGAGGCTTTCGCCCAGCGCGCCGCCCGCACCCGCTGGCAGGCCGGTGGGTGCATGAAAATGGATATGGGCCAGGGCCGCGCCGGACAGCACCAGGAACACCAGGCCGATCAGGCGCCACGAAAACAGCCAACCGCTCCACTGCCAGGGTTCGTGACGCTGGCGGAAGATCTGCCAGGTCTTTATCGCCAGCAGCAACGGGAAGATATACGCGAAGTAACCCAGCACCATAAACAGGATATCGGCGCTGTAGGAACCGGCGGGGCCGCCGAAGTTCTGCACGTCTTCGATCTTGCTGTTATGGCTCCAGCCAGGATCGTCCTTGCCATACGTGAGCAAGGCCATCATCAGGAACAGGCACAGCGCGCCGATAGCGATCAGCGCACCTTCCTTGAGGCGATAATGCAGGTGCTGGCGCCAGGCCGGCACGACTGCTGCTTTAGGTGTTGCGGCGGATTTCTTCAAAACGGGTCTTTTCCTGCGCCTTTAGCGCGTCCATCTGTTGAATGACTGCAAATACTGCCCAATCCGAGCAGCTGAAAAATGAACGAGTGTCGTTGAATCTACTTTTTACCATTGGGCGATTGCTGGATGAAATGAGGAAAGCGCCACAATGCCCGCATTGTACGGGTTTGTGACTGCGATGCCACGCCCTGGCCCTTCACCCGGCAGCCTAGCCAATCGCGTCTCACAACATGTTCAATTTGAGCATGCATTGTCTTTGCTGACAAAGGCTTATGAGCTGTTTTTATCAATCCAGGCCAGCTTGGCAAATGGCCTGCATCGAACCGACCCGATTACGACCGCGTCCCCGACACAGAGTTGCAGAAACACCTGCTCACGCTAATACGCCTGAAAGGCCGATTCGGGCTGGCCCGATGGCGCCAGGTCGACAATAATCAGCACTGCGCAAGCAGGTGTCACACCTGTCACTCCCCTCCCCTTCCGTAAGCCTGGATGCCATGCTGACCTGGTTACAACGCGATTCACTGACCTTCCCCCCGCTGGCCAAGGCCATGCGCGAGCCCAATGGCCTGCTCGCGGCCGGTGGCGACCTCTCGGCCGAACGGCTGGTGCAAGCCTACCGTCATGGCTGCTTCCCTTGGTTCTCGGAGGGCCAGCCGATCCTCTGGTGGTCGCCTGACCCACGCACCGTCATATTCCCCGACGAACTGCATGTGTCTCGCAGCCTGGGCAAACTGTTGCGCCAGCAGCGCTACAGTGTCACCTTCGACCAGGACTTCGCTGCGGTCATCCAGGCCTGCGCCGCACCGCGCGTCTATGCCGATGGCACCTGGATCACTGAAAGCATACAGAGCGCCTACCTGGAACTGCACCAGCGCGGCTACGCCCATTCGGTAGAGGTCTGGGACGACGGGGAACTGGTGGGCGGCCTGTATGGCCTGGCAATGGGCCAATTGTTTTTCGGCGAATCGATGTTCAGCCGCGCCGACAACGCTTCGAAATTCGGCTTCGCCACGTTGACCCGCCAATTGCAGGCCTGGGGTTTCGTGCTGATCGACTGCCAGATGCCCAACGACCACCTGCACAGCCTGGGTGCCCGCGCCCTATCCCGCAGCGACTTCGCAGGTTTCCTGCGCGACCATCTGGACCAGCCCAACGCCGGACCGTGGGTTTCTTAAGCGACTTGCGCACTCCTGGCTTACACTTATTTCAAAGCTTATCCGAGGGTTGATCATGACCGAGTTGGCGCGTTTGAAGTTTTATGCCACTCAACCCCACTCTTGCAGCTACCTGCCCGACGAGCAGGCCACCACACTGTTCCTCGACCCCAGCCAGCCGATGGACGTGCATGTGTATGCCGATCTCTCGGAAATGGGCTTTCGGCGCAGTGGCGATCATTTGTACCGGCCGCATTGCCAGAACTGTAATGCCTGCGTGCCGGCACGTATCCCTGTGGCGCAGTTTCTGCCGGACCGTAACCAGAAACGCATCCTCAAGCGCAACGCCGACCTGACGGTGATGCCTGCCAAGCCGCGCTTTACCGAAGAATACTTCGACCTGTACCAGCGTTATATCGAGCAACGCCACGCCGACGGCGATATGTTCCCGCCCAGTCGCGACCAGTTTTCCACGTTCCTGGTGCGCGACCTGCCCTTCTCACGCTTCTACGAGTTTCGTGCGGACGGCCGCCTGGTGGCCGTCGCCGTGACCGATTTGCTGCCAAACGGGCTTTCAGCGGTCTATACCTTTTATGAGCCTGCGGAAGAACGCCGTAGCCTGGGACGCTTCGCGATCCTCTGGCAAATTGGCGAAGCGCTGCGCCAGGAACTGGAGGCGGTGTACCTCGGCTACTGGATCAAGAACTGCAAAAAGATGAATTACAAGACCCAATATCGACCGATTGAACTGCTGATTAATCAAAGATGGGTCACACTTAACTAGAACCCCTTGGCTTAAACACCCTTTTTCGGGCACAATGCACGCCGCTTTTGCCTGGCGCAGTTGCACCGGGCCATTCACTGGATACCGAGGGCTTTACTGCATGTCGAAAGAAGACAGCTTCGAAATGGAAGGCACTGTCGTCGACACCCTGCCCAACACCATGTTTCGTGTGGAGTTGGAAAATGGGCACGTCGTAACCGCGCATATCTCCGGCAAGATGCGCAAGAACTACATTCGTATTCTTACCGGCGACAAAGTGCGCGTCGAGCTGACGCCCTATGACTTGAGCAAAGGGCGCATCACTTACCGCGCTCGCTAAGCAAGTCAATACAAAACGCCCGGTTATGCCGGGCGTTTTTGTGTGTGTGCGATTTAACAGATACTGGTTAAGCCAGCTCCCACATTTGGTCTTTATTGACCTGAAGACTGC
Source organism: Pseudomonas sp. H1_A03 (assembly GCF_054685145.1). Lineage (NCBI taxonomy): Bacteria > Pseudomonadati > Pseudomonadota > Gammaproteobacteria > Pseudomonadales > Pseudomonadaceae > Pseudomonas > Pseudomonas sp. H1_A03. Next base: position 3,836,439 of record NZ_CP162829.1, on the reverse strand, counting down.
ATTGCACAATCAGAGACAGCAAAAAGGCGCCTTTCGGCGCCTTTTGCTTTGTTGCAGTCAGCTATCAGGCCATTTCAGCCGTGGTTTCGAAGTCAAAGGTCAGCTCGCCGTCCTTCAGATCGATGTGCACCACGCCACCATGGTCGGAAAGCTCGCCAAACAGGATCTCTTCGGCCAGCGGCCGCTTGATCTTGTCCTGGATCAGACGCGCCATCGGGCGTGCGCCCATTGCCGCATCGTAGCCGCCTTCGGCGATCCAGCTGCGCGCCGCTTCCGAAACCTCCAGTTGCACGCGCTTGTCTTCCAACTGCGCCTGGAGCTCGGTGAGGAACTTGTCCACCACACTTTTGATGACCTCATGGCTGAGGCGACCAAATTGGATAATGGTATCCAGGCGGTTGCGGAACTCAGGCGTAAAGCTCTTCTTGATCACTTCCATGGCATCAGAAGAGTGATCTTGATGACTGAAGCCAATCGAAGCGCGCGCGGCCGTTTCGGCACCGGCGTTGGTGGTCATGATCACGATCACGTTGCGGAAGTCCGCTTTGCGCCCGTTGTTGTCGGTCAGGGTCCCGTGGTCCATCACCTGCAACAGCAGGTTGAAGACTTCCGGGTGGGCCTTCTCGATTTCATCGAGCAGCAACACGCAATGCGGCTGCTTGGTGATCGCCTCGGTCAACAGGCCGCCCTGGTCGAAACCGACATAGCCAGGAGGCGCACCGATCAGGCGCGACACGGTGTGCCGCTCCATGTATTCGGACATGTCGAAGCGCACCAGCTCGATCCCCATGGCCTTGGCCAACTGCCGCGCCGCTTCGGTCTTGCCGACGCCGGTCGGGCCTGCGAACAGGAACGAACCGACAGGCTTGTCCGGCGACTTGAGGCCCGCACGCGACAGCTTGATCGCAGTGGACAGCGCGTCGATGGCCGCGTCCTGGCCAAATACGGTGAGCTTGAGGTCGCGCTCCAGGTTACGCAGCAGTTCCTTATCAGAACTGTTGACGTGTTTAGGTGGAATCCGCGCAATCTTCGCCACGATATCCTCGACTTGAGGCACGTCAATGCGTTTTACGCGTTTCTCGACCGGCTGCAGGCGCTGGTAAGCACCCGCCTCGTCAATCACATCGATGGCCTTGTCAGGCATGTGCCGGTCATTGATGTAGCGCGACGCCAGCTCAGCCGCCGCACGTAAGGCTTCATCGGTGTACTCGATACCGTGGTGCGCTTCGAAGCGCCCCTTGAGCCCGCGCAGGATGCCGATGGTGTCTTCCACTGAAGGCTCGGACACATCGACTTTCTGGAAGCGACGCGCCAAGGCACGGTCTTTCTCGAAGATGCCGCGAAATTCCTGGAACGTGGTCGAGCCGATGCAACGGATATCACCCGAGGACAACAACGGCTTGAGCAGGTTGGAGGCGTCCATCACCCCACCGGAGGCCGCACCGGCACCAATGATCGTGTGGATCTCGTCGATGAACAGGATGGCCTGCGGGCGTTTTTTCAGCTCGCCGAGCAACGCCTTGAAGCGCTTCTCGAAATCGCCCCGGTACTTGGTCCCGGCGAGCAAAGCGCCGAGATCAAGGGAGTAGACGACGCTGTTGGCCAGCAGGTCCGGCACCTGGTTATCCACGATGCGCTTGGCCAGGCCTTCGGCGATCGCGGTTTTACCCACGCCCGCCTCCCCTACCAGCAACGGGTTGTTCTTGCGACGACGCGCAAGGATCTGCGCGACGCGCTCAACTTCAAGCTCACGCCCCACCAGCGGATCGATCCGCCCCTGGCGCGCCAGTTCATTGAGGTTGCTGGCATAGGCATCCAGTGGATTGCCCGAAGAAGAAGACTCACCCCCCTCGTCGTCCTGCATCTCCTGCTCACCCTCGGAATGATCGCCGTGCCCAGGCACCTTGGAGATACCGTGGGCGATGTAGTTGACGACATCGATACGGGCAACGCTCTGCTGTTTCAGCAGGAACACTGCCTGGCTTTCCTGCTCGCTGAAAATGGCCACAAGCACATTGGCGCCCGTGACTTCACGCTTACCGGAGCTCTGCACGTGGAAAACAGCACGCTGAAGCACCCGCTGGAAGCCCAGGGTTGGCTGGGTTTCACGGTCTTCATCGTGGACGGGAATAAGTGGCGTCGTGGAGTCGATAAACTCCTGCAGGTCATGCTTGAGTTTGTCGAGGTTAGCGCCGCACGCACGCAGAACGGTGGCGGCAGCTTCGTTATCCAAAAGTGCCAGCAGCAGGTGCTCGACGGTCATGAATTCATGACGCTTCGAACGGGCCTCCTTGAAGGCAAGATTGAGGGTGACTTCGAGCTCGCGGTTTAACATAGCTTCACCTCATACCCAAGTGGTCGGCGTTAACCGTCCTTCTCGATTTCACAGAGTAGCGGATGCTGGCTTTCCCTGGCGTACTGGTTGACCTGCATGGCCTTTGTCTCGGCGATGTCGCGGGTAAACACTCCACATACTGCCCGTCCTTCTGTGTGAACGGCCAGCATTACCTTGGTCGCCAACTCGCGGTTCAGGTTAAAAAACACCTCGAGCACTTCGACGACGAAATCCATCGGTGTGTAGTCATCATTGAACAAAACCACCTTGTACATCGGCGGCGCCTGTAAAGCAGGCTTGGCCTCTTGAACAGCAATGCCTGCAGAACCGTCGTCATCATGTTCCTGATCCGGTCGATCCTGATTGAATGTTAGTCGAATCTGGCTGTTTGCATGCATGGAAAGAAAGGTTCGTCAGTGGTTCAAATACAGTGGTGGGGGCGACCTGTCAGAATTTCAACTCTGACCAACGGGTCGCCTTGACTATCGGCAAATCGGTGTTACAACCAATAGAACCCACAGTGGGTAAAAAAGGTCCGCGCAGTCAACCTTATTTATTCGGGTTAGGACGGATAAACTGGATGATACTCCAGTGATGGAGTCTGGTGCAGAGGGATATGGGTATGGCAACTGGTAAGGTCAAGTGGTTCAACAATGCCAAGGGGTTCGGCTTCATCATTGAAGAAGGCAAGGATGAAGACCTTTTTGCGCATTACTCAGCGATCGACATGGAAGGATACAAAACCCTGAAAGCGGGCCAGGGCGTCGATTTTGAGATTATTCAAGGCCCCAAAGGCAAGCACGCTGTGAAAATCAAAGCATCAATCTGCATCGGCACCGTTAAAACAGAACCAGCTCAAAAACCAAAAACGCAACTGGCCTGATCAGCCACTGAGCAAACTTCCATAAAAAAGCCAGCCACTCCGATTCACGAGGGTGGCTGGCTTTTTGTGTTTCTGTCTTACATATGCGAAATCAACGCATCGCCGAAGGCCGACGAAGACAGCAACTTGGCGCCCTCCATCAAGCGATGGAAGTCATAAGTCACGGTCTTGGCCGAAATCGCACCGTTGGTGCCCTTGATGATCAAATCCGCCGCCTCGGTCCAGCCCATGTGGCGCAACATCATCTCTGCCGACAGAATCAACGAACCTGGGTTGACCTGGTCCTTGCCTGCATATTTAGGCGCAGTACCATGGGTTGCCTCGAACATCGCCACAGTGTCGGACAAGTTGGCCCCCGGCGCGATACCGATACCGCCCACTTCCGCGGCCAGGGCATCAGACAGGTAGTCACCGTTCAGGTTGAGGGTGGCGATCACGTCATACTCAGCCGGACGAAGCAGGATTTGCTGGAGCATCGCGTCGGCAATCGCATCCTTGACCACTACATTCTTGCCGGTCTTCGGGCTCTTGAACTGCATCCACGGCCCACCATCGAGCAGCGTCGCGCCGAACTCTTCCGCCGCCACTTCGTAGGCCCACTCCTTGAAGGCCCCTTCGGTGAACTTCATGATGTTGCCTTTGTGCACGATAGTCAGCGAATCGCGGTCATTATCCACCACATATTGCAGGGCCTTGCGCGCCAGGCGCTTGGTGCCCTCCAGCGACACCGGCTTGATGCCAATCCCGCAATCCTGGTCGAAACGGATCTTGGTCACACCCATTTCTTCCTTCAGGAACTTGATCACCTTGATCGCTTCGGGCGAACCGGCCTTCCATTCGATCCCGGCGTAAATGTCTTCGGAGTTTTCACGGAAGATGGTCATGTCCACATCGCCTGGCTTCTTGACCGGGCTGGGCACGCCTTCGAACCAGCGCACCGGGCGCAGGCACACGTAAAGGTCGAGCTGCTGACGCAGGGCCACGTTCAGCGAACGGATGCCGCCACCCACCGGCGTGGTCAGCGGCCCCTTGATGGACACCACGTAATCCTTGACCGCATCCAGGGTTTCCTGGGGTAGCCAGGTATCCTGATCGTAGACCTGGGTCGCCTTCTCACCGGCGTAAACCTCCATCCACGAGATCTTGCGCTTGCCGCCGTAAGCCTTTTCAACAGCTGCGTCGACCACCTTGATCATCACCGGGCTGATGTCGACGCCGATACCGTCACCCTCGATGTAAGGGATGATCGGTTGGTCAGGAACATTGAGAGAATGGTCTGCATTGACGGTGATTTTGTCGCCGACTGCCGGAACCTGAATCTTCTTGTATCCCATGCTGAACTCCATCTATGGATTGAACATCTGGCTGCGTTCGAGCCTACTCCAGATAAATGGCGACTGAAACCTCGCGCCATGCTCATTTGTCCCGAAAACAGCATAAATTGTCGCCTACAAGCCTGAAAGCAAAGGGAAAAGCGCCAATCTTGAGCACATCGTGCGACTTTAGGCGTAACCCGACACCTGCGACCTTTAGACCAATGGACGACACACCTTTTGTATGAAGGCTCGGCGTAAGCATAGCGACCTATGTATAATGCCGCCGCTGACCAAAGAGTCACGATAGCCGACCGCTCTAGAACAGATGCCCTCGGCTCGCAAAGCAGGACTATTACAATAGTCCACCCGCTTGACGCTCGACTGATGCAACCCAACATCACCGCGAAGAAACCTCGACATTTCGCTCATGGATGACTTTGAACGAACGCGCTCCACCCGGCGCATCTCGAAGTTTCTGCGCACGCTTTCAGCAAAGAAGAGAGTTAATCCGAATATGCCCACCCGCTCGAAGATCATCTATACCTTCACCGACGAAGCCCCGGCACTCGCCACCTATTCACTGCTGCCTATCGTAGAGGCCTTCACCGCTTCCGCTGATATTGCCGTGGAAACCCGCGACATCTCCCTCGCCGCGCGTATCCTCGCAAGCTTCCCCGAGCAACTGGGCGCAAAGGCTATCCCGGACCACCTCGCCGAACTGGGCGACCTGGCCGTTACGCCTGAAGCCAACATCATCAAGCTGCCTAACATCAGCGCCTCGACCCCGCAGCTGCAAGCCGCGATCAAGGAACTGCAAGCCCAGGGCTACGCCCTGCCGGACTACCCGGAAACCGTAACTACCGACGCGGAAAAAGAAACCCGCGCACGTTACGACAAGGTCAAGGGCAGCGCCGTGAACCCGGTACTGCGCGAAGGCAACTCCGACCGCCGCGCACCGCTGTCGGTCAAGAACTATGCACGCAAGCACCCGCACAAAATGGGCGCCTGGGCTGCCGACTCCAAGTCGCACATTGCGCACATGAACAGTGGCGACTTCTACGGCAGCGAAAAAGCCGTACAGATCGAAGGCGCTGATGCCGTCAAGATCGAGCTGATCGCTCAAGACGGCACTGCGACCGTCCTGAAGGAAAAAACCTCGGTACAGGCTGGCGAAATCATCGACACCGCCGTACTGAGCAAAAAAGCCCTGCGTTCGTTCATCGCCGCTGAAATCGAGGACGCCAAGAAACAAGGCGTGCTGCTGTCGGTTCACCTGAAAGCCACCATGATGAAGGTCTCCGACCCGATCATGTTCGGCCAGATCGTTGCCGAGTTCTATAAAGACGCCCTGGCCAAGCACGCGACCGTGCTGGAGCAGATCGGCTTCAACCTGAACAACGGCATCGGCGACCTGTACGCACGCATCAAGGCCCTGCCGGCTGACCAGCAAGCGCAGATCGAAGCTGACATCCAGACGGTCTACGCCGCTCGCCCTGCCCTGGCGATGGTCAACTCCGACAAAGGCATCACCAACCTGCACGTGCCGAGCGACGTCATCGTCGACGCCTCGATGCCTGCCATGATCCGTGACTCCGGCAAAATGTGGGGCACCGACGGCCAGCTGCACGACACCAAGGCTGTGATTCCGGATCGCTGCTACGCCACCATTTACCAAGCCGTCATCGAAGACTGCAAGGCCAATGGCGCGTTCGACCCAACCACCATGGGCAGCGTGCCAAACGTTGGCCTGATGGCCAAGAAAGCCGAAGAGTACGGCTCCCACGACAAGACGTTCCAGATCAAGGCTGACGGCGTAGTCCGCGTCACCGACAGCAAGGGCAGCCTGCTGATGGAACAGAAAGTCGAAGCCGGCGACATCTTCCGCATGTGCCAGACCAAAGACGCGCCGATCCAGGACTGGGTCAAACTGGCCGTCAACCGTGCCCGCGCCAGCAACACCCCGGCCATTTTCTGGCTGGACCCACAGCGTGCACACGATGGTGTCGTGGTCGAGAAAGTTCAGGCTTACCTGAAAGACCACAACACCGAAGGCCTGGACATCCGCATCATGTCGCCCGTCGACGCGATGAAGTTCACCCTGGAGCGCACCCGCAAGGGCCTGGACACCATCTCGGTGACGGGTAACGTGCTGCGTGACTACCTGACCGACCTGTTCCCGATCATGGAACTGGGCACCAGCGCCAAGATGCTGTCCATCGTGCCGCTGATGAACGGCGGTGGCCTGTTCGAAACCGGCGCTGGCGGTTCGGCTCCGAAACACGTGCAGCAACTGGTCGAAGAGAACTTCCTGCGTTGGGACTCCCTGGGCGAGTTCCTGGCCCTGGCCGCCTCCCTTGAGCATTTGGGTGTGACGTACAACAACCCGAAAGCCCTGGTACTGTCCAAGACCCTGGACCAGGCCACCGGCCAGTTCCTCGACAACAACAAGTCGCCATCGCGCAAAGTCGGCAACATCGACAACCGCGGCAGCCACTTCTACCTGGCGCTGTACTGGGCTCAAGCCCTGGCCGCTCAGACCGAAGACACTGCACTGCAAGCGCAGTTTGGCGAATTGGCAAAAACCCTGACCGCGAACGAAGCAACCATCGTTGCCGAACTCAACGCCGTACAGGGCAAGCCAGTGGACATCGGCGGCTACTACGCGCCGAGCCCAGAGCTGACCAGCAAGGCCATGCGTCCGAGCAACACGCTCAATGCGGCGATTGCTGCGCTGGTGTGATGCTTCACGGTGTCGCTGATGTGACGATTGCGGGCTGATCTTCACACAGCAGGAAAATCCGGAACCCGAAAGGGTCCCGGATTTTTTTTGCGTTTTTTTTGGAGAATGGGCGCAGGACTTGCTTTGGGTTTTGGCTCAAGCCATTCAGAAAACCATACATAGGGAAGTTTCCATGCAAAGAGCTCACTTCCAAGCGCTGGCCTGGGCTTCAGCGATCGCACTGCTGACCGCCTGCGCAACCCATTCGCCGCCCTATCCCCACGCACAGGAGCCGATTGGCGACGTGCAGACGATGTACGACGGCAAACTAAGCCCCGACGCAGCTGTCAGCACCTTTCGCAACATCGACCGCTTATTCCCGGTGCGCACCATTCCAGCCGGCGGCCACCCGCTTCCACTGCCGCGCAGCAGCCAACCACTGGGCCCGGTCACATTCGACTACGAAGGCAAACGCTACAGCCTCGATGACTATGTCACCCTGAACCGGGTAACAGGCCTGCTAGTGATCAAGGACGGTCAAGTCGTTACTGAACGCTACGAAAAAGGCAACACACCGGCTACCCGCTGGATGTCGATGTCAGTGGCCAAATCGATTACCTCGACCCTCGTCGGCGCTGCACTGCAGGATGGCTCGATCAAAAGCCTTGATGACAAAGTGACCCGCTACCTGCCCGCACTGGCTGGCAGCGGTTATGACCAGGCCACGGTACGTCAGGTCCTGGCGATGCGCTCCGGGGTCAAATGGAGCGAAAAGTATGCTGACCCCACATCAGACCGCCGCATGATGCTCAAGCTGCAAACCGAGCAAGTACCCGGCTCCGCGCTCAAATTCATGGCCAGCCTGCCCAGCGCCGCGCCTCCTGGGACCCGAACCAACTACAGCACCGGCGAAACCCAAGTCTTGGGACAACTGGTCAGCGCCGCAGTGGGCAAGCCGCTGGCGCAGTACCTGAGTGAGAAGATCTGGGCGCCGTACGGCATGCAAACCGACGCCAACTGGTGGCTCGATGGCCCTAACGGCAATGAAGTGGGCGGTAGCGGCATCAGCGCAACGCTGGAAGATTACGGGCGGTTCGGACAATTCGTACTCAGCGGCGGCAAGGCCGGCGACAAGCAAGTGTTGCCCAAGGACTGGATGAGCTTTGCCAGCGCCACCACCGGCACCGACCCCGCGTACGGTGATTTTGCCTCCATGTGGTGGCCCGCATGGACCGACGCCTCCAAGGCCGACAAAGCCTTCACGGCTGCAGGCATTTTCGGCCAGTTCATCTACATCAACCCTAGCAAAAAAGTGGTGATCGTCGTGTGGCAAGCGCAAACCAAAGCCACCGGCGGTGAAGTCATTGACGACATGGTCGCCTTCGACGCCATCACCAAGGCCGCGAAGTAAACGACAGGGGCGCTCGGCGGGCGCCCCTGTATGATGCGCGTTTGCCCCTCTGATTCATCGAGAACTCCCATGACCTGGCAACCCCACATCACCGTCGCTACCCTCGTCGAAGACAACGGCCGCTTCCTGATGGTCGAAGAACTCAAGGGCGGCCGCGCCGTACTCAACCAACCCGCCGGCCACCTCGACCCGCATGAAACCCTGATCGAGGCCGCCGTACGCGAAACCCTTGAAGAAACCGGCTGGGACGTCGAAGCCACCAGCCTCGTCGGCATCTACCTGTACACCGCCCCCAGCAATGGCGTGACCTACCAGCGAGTCTGCTTTACCGCCAAAGCCCTGAAACACCACCCGGACTATCAACTCGACGAAGGCATCATCCGCGCCCGCTGGCTGACCCGTGACGAGCTGATGGCCCTGCGCGACAGCTGGCGCAGCGAGCTGATCATCCGCTGTATCGACGATTATCTGGCCGGCCAGCGCCACAGTCTCGAATTGATCCGCCCTTCTCTTTAGCCTTGAAGGCTCGGGCCTGATAGAATCGCGTCCTTTTTCAAGACACCCGTTGAAACCTATGCGTGATCCAGCCCCTTCTGACACCCAAAAGAAGCGCGTCATCGTCGGCATGTCCGGCGGCGTGGATTCTTCCGTTTCCGCCGTTCTGCTCATGGAGCAGGGTTATGAGGTGGAAGGCCTGTTCATGAAGAACTGGGAAGAAGACGATGGAACGGAATATTGCACCGCCATGGACGACCTGGCGGACGCCCAGGCCGTGTGCGACAAGATCGGTATCAAGCTGCACACCGCCAACTTTGCCGCCGAATACTGGGACAACGTGTTCGAGCACTTCCTGGCCGAATACAAGGCCGGCCGCACGCCGAACCCAGACATCCTGTGTAACCGTGAAATCAAGTTCAAGGCGTTCCTCGACTACGCGATGACGCTCGACGCCGATCTGATCGCCACTGGCCACTACGTGCGCCGCCGCGACATCGAGGGCCGCACCGAACTGCTCAAGGGCCTGGACCCGAACAAGGACCAGAGCTACTTCCTGCACGCCGTTGGCGGTGAACAGATCGCCAAGACCCTGTTCCCGGTGGGTGAGCTGGAAAAGCCCGAAGTACGCAGGATCGCCGAGAAACACGGCCTGGCCACCGCCAAAAAGAAGGATTCGACCGGGATCTGCTTTATCGGCGAGCGCCGCTTCAGCGACTTCCTCAAGCAATACCTGCCGGCGCAACCGGGTGAAATCAAAACCACCGAAGGCGACGTCATCGGCCGTCACCATGGCCTGATGTACCACACCATCGGCCAGCGCCAGGGCTTGGGCATTGGCGGCTTGAAAGACGCCGGTGAAGAGCCGTGGTACGTGCTGGTCAAGGACCTGGAACACAACGTGCTGATTGTTGGCCAGGGCAACGAACATCCATTGCTGTTCTCCGGCGCCCTGCTGGCTTCCGAGATCTATTGGGTCAACCCGATCGACCTGAGCAGCCCGCGTCGCCTGACCGCCAAAGTGCGCTATCGCCAGGGCGATCAGCCCTGCACCCTGGAAAAAACCGCCACCGGCTATCGTGCGACGTTCGATGACCCGCAGCGCGCAGTCACCCCTGGCCAGTCCGTGGTGTTCTATGACGGCGAAATCTGCCTGGGCGGCGGCGTGATTGAAGTGGCCGAAGCCTGGAGCAACCCCGCATGAGCCCGACCCAGGAGCAATTGACCGCGCTGGGCGGGGTTTTCCTTGCTGCGGTGTTGGTGGACAAGATCGCCAAGACCGGCCAGGTCACCGAAGCCGGACTGACCTGCATGCTTGGCAGCCTGCTGATCCGCGACCCCAAGGACACCCTGGAAGTCTACGGGGGTGACGATATCGCGCTGCGTGAAGGTTACCGCGCGCTGATCGGCGCCCTTGAGCGCGACCCCAGCACCTTGCAGCGCGAGCCGTTGCGCTACGCGCTGTCGATGCTCGGCCTTGAGCGTCAACTGGCCAAGCGCGAGGACATGCTCGAGGTCATCGGCAAGCGCCTGCCGCAAATCCAATCCCAAGTGGAACACTTCGGCCCGGCCCACGAAAACGTGGTTGCCGCCTGCGGTGCGCTGTACCAGGACACCTTGAGCACCTTGCGCCAACGAATCCAGGTACACGGCGACATGCGCAACCTGCAACAGCCAAACAACGCCTCGAAAATCCGCGCCCTGCTTCTGGCCGGTATTCGCTCGGCGCGCTTGTGGCGCCAGTTGGGCGGACATCGTTGGCAGTTGGTCATCAGCCGTCGCAAATTGCTCAAAGAACTTTACCCGTTGATGCGCAACGAATAAGTCGCACCAGCCGCTCATTTTCAAGCCGTTACGCGTAATACGCCGGTCAGTTGGCAACGGACCGGCGGATTTTTTCATGTATGATACGCGCCCCATTTCGTTGCCCGACTGTCCGAGAACACCCCATGCAGCTTTCTTCGCTCACTGCGGTTTCCCCTGTTGACGGCCGCTACGCCGGCAAAACCCAGGCCCTGCGCCCTATTTTCAGCGAATACGGCCTGATCCGTGCTCGCGTACTGGTTGAAGTGCGCTGGCTCCAGCGCCTGGCCGCTCACCCCGCCATCAGCGAAGTGCCGGCGTTTTCCGCGCAAGCCAACGCTGTGCTCAACACCTTGGCGGAAAACTTCTCCCTGGAGCACGCCGAGCGTGTGAAAGAGATCGAGCGCACCACCAACCACGACGTCAAAGCCATCGAATACTTGCTGAAAGAGCAAGCGGCCAAGCTGCCGGAATTGGCCCAGGTCAGCGAGTTCATCCACTTTGCCTGCACCAGCGAGGACATCAACAACCTGTCCCACGCCCTGATGCTGCGCGAAGGCCGTGATGACGTCATGCTGCCGCTGATGCGCCAGACCGCTGAAGCCATCCGCGAACTGGCTATCCGTTTCGCCGATGTGCCGATGCTGTCGCGCACCCACGGCCAGCCGGCATCGCCAACGACCTTGGGCAAAGAACTGGCCAACGTGGTGTACCGCCTGGAGCGCCAGATCGCTCAGGTCGCAGCCGTGCCACTGCTGGGCAAGATCAATGGCGCCGTAGGCAACTACAACGCCCACTTGTCCGCCTACCCTGAGATCGACTGGGAAGCCAACGCCCGCGCCTTCATCGAAGACGAGCTGGGCCTGGGCTTCAACCCGTACACCACGCAGATCGAACCGCACGACTACATTGCCGAGCTGTTCGACGCCATTGCGCGCTTCAACACCATCCTGATCGACTTCGATCGCGATATCTGGGGCTACATCTCCCTGGGCTACTTCAAGCAGCGCACCATTGCCGGTGAAATCGGTTCGTCGACCATGCCGCACAAGGTCAACCCGATCGACTTCGAAAACTCCGAAGGCAACCTCGGCATCGCCAACGCCCTGTTCCAGCACCTGGCCAGCAAGTTGCCGATCTCCCGCTGGCAGCGCGACCTGACCGACTCCACCGTACTGCGCAACCTCGGTGTGGGCTTCGCTCACAGCGTGATCGCCTACGAAGCCAGCCTCAAAGGCATCAGCAAGCTTGAGCTCAACGCGCAGAAGATCGCCGCTGACCTGGACGCGTGCTGGGAAGTCCTGGCCGAGCCAATCCAGACCGTGATGCGCCGCTACAACATCGAAAACCCTTACGAGAAGCTGAAAGAGTTGACGCGCGGCAAGGGCATCAGCCCCGAAGCACTGCAAACTTTCATCGACGGCCTGGACATGCCAGCCGCCGCCAAGGCCGAGCTGAAGCTGCTGACCCCGGCCAACTACATCGGCAACGCTGTAGAGCAAGCCAAGCGCATCTGATTACCGCAAGACCCTTGAGACGCCCGGCCGCGCCGGGCGTTTTTATTTCAGTCTGAAAAGTGCATTTTTTCAATAGGTTACACATGAATCCTGATATCCCTCTTCAACTTCTGGGCGGCATCACGGCACGGGAATTCCTGCGCGACTATTGGCAGAAAAAACCGCTGCTGATTCGTCAGGCCATTCCTGATTTCGAAAGCCCGATCGACGCCGACGAACTGGCCGGCCTGGCCCTAGAAGAAGAAGTCGAATCGCGCCTGGTGATCGAACACGGCGAGCGTCCGTGGGAACTGCGTCGCGGCCCGTTCGCTGAAGACGCCTTCAGCACCCTGCCCGAGCGTGAGTGGACCCTGCTGGTGCAGGCCGTCGACCAGTTCGTACCGGAAGTGGCCGAGCTGCTGGAGCAGTTCCGCTTTCTGCCGAGCTGGCGCATCGACGATGTGATGATCAGCTTTGCGGCCCCGGGTGGCAGCGTGGGTCCGCACTTCGACAACTACGATGTGTTCCTGCTGCAAGCCCAGGGCAAGCGCAACTGGAAGATCGGCCAGATGTGCAGCTCCGAAAGCCCGCTGCTGCAACACGCTGACCTGCGTATCCTCGCCGAATTTGAAGAAAGCGCCGAATGGGTCCTGGAACCGGGCGACATGCTCTACCTGCCGCCGCGCCTGGCGCACTTCGGCATTGCCGAAGATGACTGCATGACCTACTCGGTCGGCTTCCGCGCGCCAAGCGCTGCTGAAGTGCTGACCCACTTCACCGACTTCCTGGCCCAGTACCTGACCGACGAAGAGCGTTACACCGACGCCGACGCCCAACCCGTCAGCGACCCGCACCAGATCCAGAGCGACGCCCTCGACCGCCTCAAGAGCCTGCTGGCCGAGCACATGAGCGACGAGCGCATGCTGCTGACCTGGTTCGGCCAGTTCATGACCGAGCCACGTTACCCGGAACTGGTGGCCGGTGAAGAAGTGGGCGAAGAAGACTTCATCAGCAGCCTGCAAGACGGCGCGATCCTCGTGCGCAACCCGAGCGCGCGAATGGCCTGGTCGGAAGTGGACGACGACGTGCTGCTGTTCGCCAGCGGCCAGAGCCGTTACTTGCCAGGCAAATTGCGCGAGCTGTTGAAGCTGATCTGCGCCGCCGACGCCTTGCATGCTGAAAACCTCGGCCCATGGCTGGCGGATGAAGACGGTCGCGACCTGCTGTGCGAATTGGTCAAGCAAGGCAGCCTGGGATTTGCCGATGAATAAGATTCACGTACGTGTCGCGGACTGGCGAAAGGATATCGACGAGATTCGGCGCATTCGTGAAGCGGTGTTTATCGCTGAACAATCGGTTCCACCGGAGCTGGAGTGGGACGCGGACGACGCTGGCGCCATGCACTTTCTTGCATTTGAAGGCGACTTTCCTATCGGCACTGCTCGCCTGCTGCCCAGCGGCGAGATTGGTCGCGTGTCGGTGCTCAAGGACTGGCGCGGGCTGAAGGTCGGCGACAAGCTGATGGAAGCGGTGATTGGCGAGGCCGAGAAACGCGGCCAGACCCGGCAGTTTCTGAGTGCGCAGGTTTATGCGGCGCCGTTCTATGAGCGGTTGGGTTTCAAGATTGTCAGTGATGAGTTTCTTGAAGTCGGGATTCCGCATGTGGATATGGTGCGCGGGGACTGATCCGGGGCACTGGTTTGTAGTGAGCGGGCTTGCCCCGCGCTGGGCTGCGCAGCAGCCCTAAAACCAGACGCCGAGTTCTTCCAGAAAGAACTCGGCGTTTTTATTGGGGCTGCTGCGCAGCCCAGCGCGGGGCAAGCCCGCTCACTACACGCCAGGCCGACAAACTGGCAAACTCAAGCCCAAATGACTCGCAGAGATCACGGACATGTCCCTACGCACCCTGCTCACCGCCCTTCTCCTGACCGCCAGCGTCTCGGCCATGGCCGACACTGAAGTCGTCAACCTGAGCAACCGCACCAGCGCCGACCTACTGCCTGTGGCACAGAACTTCATTGGCAAGGACGGCACCGTCAGTGCCTACGGCAACCAACTGATCGTTAAGGCCGACCCCGCCAAGATCCAGGACTTGCGCGCCCTGCTCTCGCAACTGGACACCCCGGCCAAGCGCTTGCTGATCACCGTCGACACCAACGAAAGCAATCAGCAGAACAGCGGCGACAGCCAGACCCGCATCATCAGCTACGGCACCACCAGCCGCGACGGCGGTATCCAGCAGATCCAGGCCAGTGAAGGCGTACCCGCCTTGATCCAGGTGGGTCAAAGCGTACCGCTCACTACCACCCAGCAAGACAGCTATGGCCGTCTGCAAAACCAGACCCAGTACCGCAACGTCACCCAGGGCTTCTACGTCACAGCCAGCGTCACCGGTGAAACCGTGCACCTGGCAATCAGTACCAACCGTGACCGCATGAGCCAGGAACGTCCCGATGTAGTGAACGTGCAAAGCACCGACACAACCGTCAGCGGGCAGTTGGGCGAGTGGATTACCCTGGCTGGCATCAATCGCGAAACCCAGGCCGACAAATCCTCTACAACCCGCAGCTACTCTACTCAGGGCCGCGACGACCTAACGGTGCGGGTCAAGGTCGACACCCTGAACTGAAGCACCAAAAACTGACTGATGAGTCGTATTAGACTAAAGATGTAGTGCTCAAAAAAAAGCACTACAAACCATTTGACGATCCAAAAAAGCATGGGCATGATGGCCTCGCTCCCGCTAATCAGGGGCCCTGGCAAGGGCCTTCGGATCGCCGCTCTAAGCTACCCACCTGAGCCGATTCGTGTCTGTACCGCCCACAAGGTGTGTTTGACGAGGTTGCGACTGGAACGAAGTTGTCCCGAGGGACGGAAGCTAACCAGGTAACCCGGCTACACGCTGCTGAACACCTAAGGGCCCACGACGCCTGAAGACTGTTCCTGGTCTGCCTTTACCTGCTCCCCCCTCTCGCCAATCGTTCATCCCGTCGCATTCCCCGCCAGACCCGACATGACCGCCTAAGCTTCTGGTCAGCGAGCAGCCCTGCCCACGCATTGAATGCAGGGCTGGCAAATGGATTTTTCCACCACACGAAGACGCGACGAGGTTTACTTCCATGGCACTGACACGCGAACAGCAAATTGCAGCCCTTGAGAAAGACTGGGCTGAAAACCCACGCTGGAAAGGCGTGACCCGCGCTTATTCCGCTGCTGACGTCGTCCGCCTGCGTGGCTCGGTTCAACCTGAGCACACCTTTGCAAAACTCGGCGCCGAGAAGCTGTGGAACCTGGTCACCCAAGGTGCCAAGCCTTCCTTCCGTCCCGACAAAGATTTCGTCAACTGCATGGGCGCCCTTACCGGTGGCCAGGCAGTCCAACAGGTCAAAGCCGGTATCCAGGCAATCTACCTGTCCGGCTGGCAAGTGGCGGCGGACAACAACTCCGCTGAATCCATGTACCCCGACCAATCGCTGTACCCGGTGGATTCGGTTCCAACCGTGGTCAAGCGCATCAACAACTCGTTCCGTCGTGCCGACCAGATCCAATGGAAAGCCGGCAAAGGTCCGGGCGACGAAGGCTACATCGACTACTTCGCCCCCATCGTGGCTGACGCTGAAGCCGGTTTCGGCGGCGTACTCAACGCCTACGAGCTGATGAAGAGCATGATCGAGGCAGGCGCTGCCGGCGTGCACTTCGAAGACCAACTGGCTTCGGTGAAGAAGTGCGGCCACATGGGCGGCAAGGTACTGGTGCCAACCCAGGAAGCCGTACAGAAGCTGACCGCTGCCCGCCTGGCCGCTGACGTTGCCGGCACACCGACCATCATCCTGGCGCGTACCGATGCCAACGCCGCTGACTTGCTGACCTCCGACTGCGACCCGTACGACCAGCCATTCGTGACCGGCGAACGCACCCAGGAAGGTTTCTACAAAGTGCGCGCCGGTCTCGACCAGGCGATCGCCCGTGGCCTGGCCTACGCGCCGTACGCCGATCTGATCTGGTGCGAAACCGCCAAGCCGGACCTGGACGAAGCCCGTCGTTTCGCCGAAGCGATCAAGAAGGAATACCCGGACCAACTGCTGTCGTACAACTGCTCGCCTTCCTTCAACTGGAAGAAAAACCTGGACGACGCGACCATCGCCAAGTTCCAGCGCGAACTGTCCGCCATGGGCTACAAGCACCAGTTCATCACCCTGGCCGGCATTCACAACATGTGGCACAGCATGTTCAACCTGGCGCACGACTACGCCCGCAACGACATGACCGCCTACGTGAAGCTGCAGGAGCAAGAGTTCGCTGACGCCGCCAAGGGCTACACCTTCGTGGCGCACCAGCAGGAAGTGGGCACCGGCTACTTCGACGACATGACCACCGTGATCCAGGGCGGCTCCTCGTCCGTGACCGCGCTGACCGGTTCGACCGAAGAAGAGCAGTTCCACTAAGTATCGAGTACACGGCCACTGCGTAACCGTTCAAAAGCTAACCGCAGTGCCGCACAACAATCACGCCCCGACTGGTTCGGGGCGTTTTTTTGCGTGAAAAAATCTGACTGACGCAATGCAGAGCAGATGTTGGAGCTGGCTTGCCTACGATGGCGGCGTGCCAGTCACCACATTCTTTTGCTGACACACCGCCATCGCGGGCAAGCCCGGCTCCCACAGAGACCGAGCCGGGTACTTTTTGTGCAAAACATTGATCCAGAGCGGTATTTGCCAGAGCCCAATCGGTTAAAAGATCCCCATCGGCAACTAAGCCGCAATCAACCAAGTAACGGCAACTTCCCGCGCCACACGAGAAACATTCGCTTAAACCCCACGCAAACAATATTCATTATCATTTGACTCATAAAAACTTCGTTACCGGTTAAACAAAACACATTTGATTAAATGCCCGCTAATGCCCGCCCCATAAGGGCTACAGCCCCAAGAAGGTGCACTATGTGCTTATTCCATCGAATAATTTCGCCCTAGGAATTTTACTTGCCCGGTGTTTAGCCATAAAATCACCGCGATTGATTGCAGTGCGACATATCGTCACTGCATCGTTACTTTTTCGAGCTCAGAGACCTTTGCTCTCTGTTAAGGATTTCCAGCATGACCGAAGCGACAGGACTCATGGCCCACAACTGGGGCTTTGCCATTTTCCTCCTCGGTGTTGTCGGCCTTTGCGCCTTCATGCTCGGTGTCTCCAGCCTCCTCGGGTCAAAAGCCTGGGGCCGCAGCAAGAATGAACCGTTCGAGTCCGGCATGCTGCCTACAGGTGGCGCCCGCTTGCGGCTCTCAGCCAAATTCTATCTGGTCGCGATGCTGTTCGTGATCTTCGATATCGAAGCCCTTTTTCTCTTTGCCTGGTCTGTGTCCGTCCGCGAAAGCGGCTGGACCGGATTCGTCGAAGCCCTCGTTTTCATAGCAATTCTGTTGGCAGGCCTTGTCTACTTGTTCCGAGTGGGCGCCCTTGATTGGGCTCCGGAAGCTCGTCGTAAGCGGCAAGCGAAGCTGAAACAATGAGGCTTTGGCGATGCAATACAATCTCACCAGGATCGACCCGGATGCTCCTAACGATCAGTACCCTATCGGCGAACGGGAAACCGTTTCCGATCCGTTAGAAGATCAAGTCCACAAAAACATCTACATGGGCAAGCTGGAAGACGTGCTGAGTGGCGCGGTCAACTGGGGGCGTAAAAACTCCCTGTGGCCGTACAACTTCGGTCTGTCCTGCTGCTACGTGGAAATGACCACCGCCTTTACGGCGCCCCACGATATCGCGCGCTTTGGCGCCGAAGTTATCCGGGCATCGCCGCGTCAGGCGGATTTCATGGTTATCGCCGGTACCTGCTTTATCAAGATGGCGCCGATCATTCAGCGTCTCTACGAGCAAATGCTCGAACCAAAGTGGGTTATCTCCATGGGTTCGTGCGCCAACTCCGGTGGCATGTACGACATCTACTCCGTGGTTCAAGGGGTGGACAAGTTCCTGCCCGTGGACGTCTACGTGCCTGGCTGCCCGCCCCGCCCTGAAGCGTTCTTGCAAGGCTTGATGCTGTTGCAGGAATCGATTGGCAAGGAGCGTCGCCCGCTTTCCTGGGTCGTCGGCGATCAAGGCGTGTATCGCGCCGAGATGCCGTCGCAAAAGGAACAGCGCCGCGAACAGCGTATCGCAGTCACCAACCTGCGCAGCCCCGACGAAGTCTGATCCAGCACCGCTTCTTTTATAGAACGAAAACCTGGCTTCATTCTTTACGTTGACCGAAAGCGATAAAAAACCATGACTACAGGCAGCGCTCTGTACATCCCGCCTTATAAGGCAGACGACCAGGATGTGGTCGTCGAACTCAATAACCGTTTTGGCCCTGACGCCTTCACCGCCCAGGCCACACGCACCGGTATGCCGGTGCTGTGGGTGGCGCGTGCCAAGCTTGTCGAAGTCCTGACCTTCCTGCGCAACCTGCCCAAGCCGTACGTCATGCTCTATGACCTGCATGGCGTGGACGAGCGTCTGCGCACCAAGCGTCAAGGCCTGCCGAGCGGCGCCGATTTCACCGTGTTCTATCACCTGCTGTCGATCGAACGTAACAGCGACGTGATGATCAAGGTCGCGCTGTCCGAAAGCGACCTGAGCGTACCGACCGTGACCGGCATCTGGCCGAACGCCAGCTGGTACGAGCGTGAAGTCTGGGACATGTTCGGTATCGACTTCCCGGGCCACCCGCACCTGACGCGCATCATGATGCCGCCCACTTGGGAAGGTCACCCGCTGCGCAAGGACTTCCCTGCCCGCGCCACCGAATTCGACCCGTACAGCCTCAACCTCGCCAAGCAACAGCTTGAAGAAGAGGCCGCGCGCTTCCGTCCGGAAGACTGGGGCATGAAACGCTCCGGCACCAACGAGGACTACATGTTCCTCAACCTGGGCCCGAACCACCCTTCGGCTCACGGTGCCTTCCGTATCATCCTGCAACTGGACGGCGAAGAAATCGTCGACTGCGTGCCGGACATCGGCTACCACCACCGTGGTGCCGAGAAGATGGCCGAACGTCAGTCGTGGCACAGCTTCATCCCGTACACCGACCGTATCGACTACCTCGGCGGCGTGATGAACAACCTGCCGTACGTGCTCTCGGTCGAGAAGCTGGCCGGCATCAAGGTACCGGACCGCGTCGACACCATCCGCATCATGATGGCCGAGTTCTTCCGGATCACCAGCCACCTGCTGTTCCTGGGCACCTATATCCAGGACGTTGGCGCCATGACCCCGGTGTTCTTCACCTTCACCGACCGTCAGCGTGCCTACAAGGTCATCGAAGCCATCACTGGCTTCCGCCTGCACCCGGCTTGGTACCGCATCGGCGGTGTGGCCCACGACCTGCCGAATGGCTGGGAGCGCCTGGTCAAGGAATTCATCGACTGGATGCCCAAGCGTCTGGACGAGTACCAAAAGGCAGCGCTGGACAACAGCATCCTCAAAGGCCGTACCATCGGCGTCGCCCAGTACAACACCAAAGAAGCCCTGGAATGGGGCGTCACCGGTGCTGGCCTGCGTTCGACCGGCTGCGATTTCGACCTGCGTAAAGCGCGCCCGTACTCCGGCTACGAGAACTTCGAATTCGAAGTCCCGCTGGCGGCCAACGGCGATGCCTACGACCGTTGCATCGTGCGCGTCGAAGAAATGCGCCAGAGCCTGAAGATCATCGAGCAGTGCATGCGCAACATGCCGGCCGGCCCGTACAAGGCGGATCACCCGCTGACCACGCCGCCGCCGAAAGAGCGCACGCTGCAGCACATCGAAACCCTGATCACGCACTTCCTGCAGGTTTCGTGGGGCCCGGTAATGCCGGCCAACGAATCCTTCCAGATGATTGAAGCGACCAAGGGTATCAACAGTTATTACCTGACGAGCGATGGCGGCACCATGAGCTACCGCACCCGGATTCGTACCCCAAGCTTCCCGCACTTGCAGCAGATCCCTTCGGTGATCAAAGGCGAGATGGTCGCGGACTTGATTGCGTACCTGGGTAGTATCGATTTCGTTATGGCCGACGTGGACCGCTAAGCATGAATAGCACGCTTATCCAGACAGACCGTTTCACCCTGAGTGAAACCGAGCGCTCGGCCATCGAGCACGAGCTGCATCACTACGAAGACCCGCGCGCGGCGTCGATCGAAGCCTTGAAGATCGTCCAGAAGGAACGTGGCTGGGTGCCTGACGGTGCCCTCTACGCCATCGGCGAGATCCTTGGCATCCCCGCGAGCGACGTTGAAGGCGTGGCGACGTTCTACAGCCAGATCTTCCGCCAGCCGGTGGGTCGCCACATCATTCGCGTGTGCGACAGCATGGTTTGCTACATCGGTGGCCACGAGTCGGTGGTCAGCGAGATCCAGAACAAACTGGGCATCGGCCTCGGCCAGACCACCCCGGACGGCCGCTTCACGCTGCTGCCGGTGTGCTGCCTGGGCAACTGCGACAAGGCGCCGGCGTTGATGATCGACGACGACACATTCGGTGACGTACAGCCTGCTGGCGTGACCCAATTGCTCGAGGGCTACCCATGACCCTGACCTCTTTCGGCCCGGCCAACCTGATCAAGCGTTCGGCCGAGACTCACCCGCTGACCTGGCGCCTGCGTGACGACGGCGAGCCGGTATGGCTCGACGAGTACCAGGCCAAGAACGGTTACGCCGCTGCGCGCAAAGCCTTCGCCGACATGGCCCAGGACGATATCGTCCAGACCGTGAAAGACGCCGGCCTTAAAGGCCGCGGCGGTGCAGGTTTCCCCACGGGTGTTAAGTGGGGCCTGATGCCCAAGGACGAATCCATCAACATCCGCTACCTGCTGTGCAACGCGGATGAAATGGAACCGAACACCTGGAAAGACCGCATGCTGATGGAGCAACTGCCCCATCTGCTGATCGAAGGCATGCTGATCAGCGCCCGCGCATTGAAAACCTACCGTGGCTACATCTTCCTGCGTGGCGAATACACCACCGCCGCCAAGCACCTCAACCGTGCGGTGCAGGAAGCCAAGGCAGCGGGCCTGCTGGGCAAGAACATCCTTGGTTCGGGTTTCGACTTCGAACTGTTCGTGCACACCGGCGCCGGGCGTTATATCTGCGGTGAAGAAACCGCACTGATCAACTCTCTCGAAGGCCGCCGCGCCAACCCGCGCTCCAAGCCGCCCTTCCCTGCCGCCGTGGGCGTGTGGGGCAAGCCAACCTGCGTGAACAACGTGGAAACCCTGTGCAACGTGCCGGCGATCATCGCCGACGGCGTCGACTGGTACAAATCGTTGGCTCGCGAAGGCAGCGAAGACATGGGCACCAAGCTCATGGGCTTCTCCGGCAAGGTCAAGAACCCTGGCCTGTGGGAGCTGCCATTCGGCGTGACCGCGCGCGAGCTGTTCGAGGACTACGCCGGCGGCATGCGCGACGGCTACACCTTGAAAGCCTGGCAGCCAGGCGGCGCCGGTACCGGTTTCCTGCTGCCTGAGCACCTCGACGCGCAAATGTATGCCGGCGGCATCGGCAAGGTGGGCACCCGGATGGGTACCGGCCTGGCGATGGCGGTCGACAACACGGTGAACATGGTTTCGTTGCTGCGCAACATGGAGCAGTTCTTCGCACGTGAATCGTGCGGTTTCTGCACCCCCTGCCGCGACGGCCTGCCATGGAGCGTGAAGCTGCTGATGGCCCTGGAAAATGGCGAAGGCCGCGAGGGTGATATCGAAACCCTGCTCGGCCTGGTCGGCTTCCTTGGCCCAGGCAAGACCTTCTGTGCTCACGCACCGGGCGCCGTGGAGCCATTGGGCAGCGCAATCAAATACTTCCGCTCGGAGTTCGAAGCCGGCATCGCGCCTACCAGCGCCGCCGTCCCGCCTCTGGCGAGGCCGATCGTAGTCGGCGCGTAACGCTTTAAAAGGCGAAGGGTTCGTGCCTTTCGCCTTCTCATGTGCTGACGCCTTTAGGGCTGTGTAGATGCACATGAATAACAAGATTCCATTAGCCACGCCCGCTGACAACGGGCCAACGAAGAACTTTGAACCATGGCCACTATCCACGTAGACGGCAAAGCGCTCGAAGTCGATGGGGCAGACAACCTGTTACAGGCATGTCTCTCACTAGGCCTCGACATCCCGTATTTCTGCTGGCACCCCGCGCTTGGTAGCGTCGGTGCCTGTCGCCAGTGTGCGGTCAAGCAATACACCGACGAGAACGACACCCGTGGTCGTATCGTCATGTCGTGCATGACGCCAGCCACCGACAACACCTGGATCTCCATCGACGATGAAGAATCCAAGGCGTTCCGCGCCAGTGTCGTCGAATGGCTGATGACCAACCATCCCCACGACTGCCCGGTCTGTGAGGAAGGCGGTCACTGCCACCTGCAAGACATGACGGTGATGACCGGCCACAACGAGCGCCGTTATCGCTTCACCAAGCGCACCCACCAGAACCAGCAACTGGGCCCGTTCATTTCCCACGAGATGAACCGCTGCATCGCTTGCTATCGCTGCGTGCGTTTCTATAAAGACTACGCCGGCGGCACCGACCTCGGCGTGTTCGGCGCCCACGACAACGTGTACTTCGGTCGCGTTGAAGACGGCGTGCTTGAAAGCGAGTTCTCCGGCAACCTCACCGAGGTCTGCCCGACCGGTGTGTTCACCGACAAGACCCACTCCGAGCGCTACAACCGTAAGTGGGACATGCAGTTCTCGCCGAGCATCTGCCATGGCTGCTCCAGCGGTTGCAACATCTCGCCGGGCGAACGCTACGGCGAACTGCGTCGCATCGAAAACCGCTTCAACGGTTCGGTCAACCAGTACTTCCTGTGCGACCGTGGCCGTTTTGGCTACGGCTACGTCAACCGCGAAGACCGCCCACGCCAGCCGCTGCTGGCCGATGGCGCCAAGCTGAGCCTCGACGCGGCGCTGGATAAAGCCGCCGACCTGCTGCGCGGCCGCAACATCGTCGGTATCGGTTCGCCACGCGCCAGCCTCGAAAGCAACTTCGCGTTGCGTGAACTGGTCGGCGCTGAGCACTTCTACAGCGGTATCGAAGCCGGTGAACTGGAGCGCATCCGCCTGGTCCTGCAAGTGCTGAACGACAGCCCGCTGCCCGTTCCGAACATGCGCGACATCGAAGACCACGACGCGATCTTCGTGCTCGGTGAAGACCTGACCCAGACCGCTGCGCGTATCGCGCTGTCGCTGCGCCAGTCGGTGAAAGGCAAGGCTGAAGACATGGCCGACGCCATGCGCGTACAGCCTTGGCTCGACGCCGCGGTGAAAAACATCGGCCAGCACGCGCTGAACCCGCTGTTTATTGCAAGCCTTGCTGAAACCAAGCTCGACGATATCGCTGAAGAGTGCGTACACGCAGCACCGGACGACCTGGCGCGCATCGGTTTTGCCGTGGCCCACGCCCTCGACGCCAGCGCACCGGCGGTCGAAGGCCTGGACACTGAAGCCGTTGAACTGGCCCAGCGTATCGCCGACGCCCTGCTGGCCGCCAAGCGCCCATTGATCATTGCCGGCACCTCCTTGGGTTCCAAGGCGCTGATCGAAGCCGCCGCCAACATCGCCAAGGCCTTGAAGCTGCGCGACAAAAACGGCTCCATCAGCCTGGTCGTACCGGAAGCCAACAGCCTCGGCCTGGCCATGCTCGGTGGCGAGTCCCTGGACGCGGCCCTGCAAGCCGTGATCGACGGCAACGCCGACGCCATCGTCGTGCTGGAAAACGACCTGTACACCCGCACGGATTCGGCCAAGGTCGACGCCGCGCTGGACGCGGCCAAAGTACTGATCGTTGCCGACCACCAGAAGACCGCCACCAGCGAGCGTGCCAACCTGGTGCTGCCAGCCGCTACCTTCGCCGAAGGCGACGGTACCCTGGTCAGCCAGGAAGGCCGCGCCCAGCGCTTCTTCCAAGTGTTCGACCCGAAATACATGGACGCCAGCATCCTGGTCCATGAAGGCTGGCGCTGGCTGCATGCCTTGCGCGCGACCCTGCTGAACCAGCCAATCGACTGGACCCAGCTCGACCACGTCACCGCTGCCACCGCCGCAAGCGCGCCGCAGCTGGCACGTATCGTCGACGCCGCACCATCCGCCGCGTTCCGCATCAAGGGCATGAAACTCGCCCGTGAGCCGCTGCGTTACTCCGGTCGTACCGCCATGCGCGCCAACATCAGCGTGCACGAACCGCGTACGCCGCAAGACCCGGACACCGCGTTCAACTTCTCGATGGAAGGTTACTCGGGTTCGGTCGAGCCACGTCAGCAGGTGCCATTTGCCTGGTCGCCGGGCTGGAACTCGCCGCAGGCCTGGAACAAGTTCCAGGACGAAGTCGGTGGTCACATCCGCGCTGGCGACCCGGGCACCCGCCTGATCGAAAGCACCGGTGACTCGCTGAACTGGTTCGCCGCCGTACCGCGTCCGTTCAACCCGGCCCCGGGCACCTGGCAGGTTGTGCCGTTCTTCCACCTGTTTGGCAGCGAAGAGACCTCTTCCAAGGCCGCGCCGGTACAAGAGCGCATTCCAGAAGCCTACGTGGCCCTGGCCAAGTCCGAAGCCGATCGCCTGGGCGTCAACGACGGTGCCCTGCTCAGCCTGAACGTGGCTGGCCAGACCCTGCGCCTGCCGCTGCGCATCAACGAAGAGCTGGGTGCTGGCATGGTTGCCCTGCCGAAAGGCATCGCCGGTATTCCAGCGGCGATCTTTGGCAAAACCGTTGACGGTCTGCAGGAGGCAGCGCAATGACTTGGTTCACGCCTGAAGTGATTGACGTGATCATCTCGGTGGTCAAGGCCATCGTGATCCTGTTGGCCGTGGTTGTCGCGGGCGCTCTGCTCAGCTTCGTCGAACGTCGCCTCTTGGGCTGGTGGCAGGACCGTTACGGTCCGAACCGCGTTGGCCCATTCGGCATGTTCCAGATCGCTGCCGACATGCTGAAAATGTTCTTCAAGGAAGACTGGACCCCGCCGTTTGCCGACAAGGTGATCTTCACCCTGGCACCGGTCGTGGCCATGAGCGCCTTGCTGATCGCCTTCGCGGTCATCCCGATCACCCCGACCTGGGGCGTGGCGGACCTGAACATCGGCTTGCTGTTCTTCTTCGCCATGGCCGGCTTGTCGGTCTACGCGGTGCTGTTCGCGGGTTGGTCGAGTAACAACAAGTTTGCCCTGCTGGGCAGCTTGCGGGCTTCGGCCCAGACCGTGTCCTACGAAGTGTTCATGGGCCTGGCGCTGATGGGCATCGTGGTGCAGGTCGGCTCGTTCAACATGCGCGACATCGTCGAGTACCAGGCGCAGAACCTGTGGTTCATCATTCCGCAGTTCTTTGGCTTCTGTACCTTCTTCATCGCTGGCGTCGCCGTGACTCACCGTCACCCGTTCGACCAGCCGGAAGCAGAGCAGGAACTGGCTGACGGTTACCACATTGAATACGCCGGCATGAAATGGGGCATGTTCTTCGTTGGCGAGTACATCGGCATCATCTTGATCTCGGCACTGCTGGTCACGCTGTTCTTCGGCGGCTGGCACGGACCGTTTGGCATCCTGCCGCAGTTGGCGTTCTTCTGGTTCTTCCTGAAGACCGCGTTCTTCATCATGTTGTTTATCCTGCTGCGCGCTTCCATTCCGCGTCCACGATACGACCAGGTGATGGATTTCAGCTGGCGCTTCTGCCTGCCACTGACCCTGATCAATTTGCTGGTGACTGCTGCCGTTGTGTTGTTGAACACGCCAGCGGCCGCGGTTCAGTGAGGATTTGACCCATGTTCAAATATATTGGCGACATCGTTAAGGGTACCGGTACCCAGTTGCGAAGCCTGGTGATGGTGTTCGGTCACGGCTTCCGCAAACGCGACACCCTGCAATACCCGGAAGAAGCGGTGTACCTGCCGCCGCGTTATCGCGGCCGCATCGTGCTGACCCGCGACCCCGACGGCGAAGAGCGTTGCGTAGCCTGCAACCTGTGCGCCGTGGCGTGCCCGGTGGGTTGCATCTCCCTGCAGAAAGCTGAAACCGAAGACGGTCGCTGGTACCCGGACTTCTTCCGCATCAACTTCTCGCGCTGCATTTTCTGCGGCCTCTGCGAGGAAGCTTGCCCGACCACCGCAATCCAGCTGACACCGGATTTCGAGATGGCCGAGTTCAAACGTCAGGACCTGGTGTACGAGAAAGAAGATCTGCTGATCTCTGGTCCCGGTAAAAACCCTGATTACAACTTCTATCGTGTTGCAGGTATGGCCGTTGCTGGTAAGCCGAAAGGCGCCGCACAAAACGAAGCCGAGCCGATCAACGTGAAGAGCTTGCTGCCTTAAGGAAGAAAGATGGAATTCGCTTTCTATTTCGCGTCCGGTATTGCAGTGGTGTCCACGCTTCGCGTGATCACCAACACCAATCCTGTGCACGCCCTGCTCTACCTGATCATTTCGCTGATCGCCGTGGCCATGACCTTTTTTGCACTCGGCGCGCCGTTCGCCGGTGTGCTGGAAGTGATCGCCTACGCCGGCGCCATCATGGTGCTGTTCGTGTTTGTGGTGATGATGCTCAACCTCGGTCCGGCTTCGGTCGCCCAAGAACGCGTCTGGCTCAAGCCCGGCATCTGGCTCGGCCCAGTCATCCTCGCAGCGCTGCTGCTGGCTGAACTGCTGTATGTGCTGTTCGCTCACCAGAGCGGCCAGGCCATCGGCCACACCACCGTAGACGCCAAGGCCGTGGGCATCAGTCTGTTCGGCCCGTACCTGCTGGTGGTCGAACTGGCTTCGATGCTGCTGCTCGCCGCAGCCATCACTGCCTTCCACTTGGGCCGCAACGAAGCCAAGGAGCAATGACGATGCCTGCTATCCCTTTGGAGCATGGTCTGGCGGTCGCCGGCATCCTGTTCTGCCTTGGCCTGGTCGGCCTGATGGTTCGCCGTAACATTTTGTTCGTGTTGATGAGCCTGGAAATCATGATGAACGCCGCAGCACTGGCGTTCATCGTGGCAGGCGCGCGTTGGGGCCAGCCGGATGGACAAGTCATGTTCATCCTGGTGATCAGCCTGGCAGCCGCCGAGGCCAGTATCGGCCTGGCGATCCTGCTGCAACTGTATCGTCGCTTCCACACGCTTGATATCGACGCTGCCAGTGAGATGCGCGGATGAACATGATCTTTCTGACTTTCGTATTCCCCCTGATCGGTTTCCTACTGCTGTCGTTCTCTCGCGGACGCTGGTCGGAAAACCTTTCTGCCCTGATCGGTGTGGGTTCCATTGGCCTGTCGGCCATCGTGGCCGCCTACGTCATCTGGCAATTCAACGTGGCGCCGCCGGAAGGCGGTCACTACACCCTGGTGCTGTGGCAGTGGATGTCGGTGGAGGGCTTCAAGCCCAACTTCGCCCTCTATGTCGACGGCCTGTCGATCACCATGCTTGGCGTGGTCGTCGGTGTGGGCTTCCTGATCCACCTGTTCGCGTCCTGGTACATGCGCGGTGAAGCGGGCTATTCGCGCTTCTTCTCGTACACCAACCTGTTTATCGCCAGCATGCTGTTCCTGGTGCTCGGCGATAACCTGTTGTTCCTGTACTTCGGCTGGGAAGGCGTGGGCCTGTGCTCGTACCTGTTGATCGGTTTCTACTACAGCAACCGCAACAACGGTAACGCGGCACTCAAGGCGTTTATCGTCACGCGTATCGGCGACGTGTTCATGGCCATCGGCCTGTTCATCCTGTTCCAACAGGTGGGCACGCTGAACATCCAGGAACTGCTGGTGCTGGCACCGCAGAAATTCCAGGTCGGCGACTTCTGGATCACCCTGGCCACCCTGATGCTGCTGGGCGGCGCTGTCGGTAAATCCGCGCAACTGCCGCTGCAAACCTGGCTGGCGGACGCGATGGCCGGCCCTACCCCGGTTTCCGCACTGATTCACGCGGCAACCATGGTGACTGCGGGTGTCTACCTGATCGCGCGTACCCACGGCCTGTTCACCCTGGCGCCGGATATCCTGCACCTGGTGGGCGTAGTGGGCGGCGTGACCCTGGTACTGGCCGGCTTTGCCGCGCTGGTCCAAACCGACATCAAGCGTATCCTCGCCTACTCGACCATGAGCCAGATCGGCTACATGTTCCTGGCCCTGGGCGTGGGTGCCTGGGACGCGGCGATCTTCCACCTGATGACCCACGCCTTCTTCAAGGCCCTGCTGTTCCTTGCGTCCGGTGCGGTGATTGTTGCCTGCCACCACGAGCAGAACATCTTCAAGATGGGCGGCCTGTGGAAGAAACTGCCACTGGCCTACGCCAGCTTCATCGTCGGTGGTGCCGCCCTCGCAGCCCTGCCGCTCGTGACCGCCGGTTTCTACTCGAAAGACGAAATCCTCTGGGAAGCCTTTGCCAGCGGTAACCAGAACCTGCTGTACGCAGGCCTGGTGGGTGCGTTCATGACCTCGCTGTACACCTTCCGCCTGATCTTCATCACCTTCCACGGTGAAGCCAAGACCGAAGCACACGCAGGCCACGGCATTTCGCATTGGTTGCCTTTGTCGGTACTGATCATCCTGTCGACCTTCATCGGCGCACTGATCACCCCACCCCTGGCCGGTGTACTGCCGGAAAGCGCTGGCCATGCTGGCGGCGCGGCCAAGCACAGCTTGGAAATCGCCTCGGGCGCCATCGCCATCGCGGGTATCCTGCTGGCGGCCCTGCTGTTCCTCGGCAAACGTCGCTTCGTGACGGCCGTTGCCAACAGTGGCATTGGTCGTTTCCTGTCGGCCTGGTGGTTTGCTGCCTGGGGCTTCGATTGGCTCTACGACAAACTGTTCGTCAAGCCTTACCTCGCCATCAGCCATGTACTGCGTAAAGACCCGCTCGACCAGACCATCGGTTTGATCCCGCGTGCCGCCAAGGCCGGTCACACCGCCCTGAGTCGCAGCGAGACGGGCCAATTGCGTTGGTATGCAGCTTCCATGGCGGCAGGTGCCGTGCTGGTGATCGGCGCCATCGTTGTGGTAGCGGTTTGACTATGAACATTGCGATCTTTGCGAACTTGCGAAAGGAAACGAGCCTGTCATGATTCTGCCCTGGCTAATCCTGATCCCCTTTATCGGCGGCCTGCTCTGCTGGATGGGTGAACGCTTCGGCGCCACCCTGCCCCGCTGGATTGCGTTGCTGACCATGTCCCTGGAACTCGCACTCGGCCTCTGGCTGTGGGCCCATGGCGACTATTCATTTGCTCCGGCACCGGGTGCCGATCCAACCTTCGCGCTTGAGTTCAAGCACGTGTGGATCCAGCGCTTCGGCATCAACGTGCACCTGGCCCTCGACGGCCTGTCGCTGTTGATGATTCTGCTGACCGGCCTGCTGGGTATCCTCTCGGTACTCTGCTCCTGGAAAGAGATCCAGCGTCACGTGGGCTTCTTCCACCTGAACCTGATGTGGATCCTGGGCGGCGTTGTCGGCGTGTTCCTCGCCCTCGACCTGTTCATGTTCTTCTTCTTCTGGGAAATGATGCTGGTGCCGATGTACTTCCTCATCGCGCTCTGGGGTCACAGTTCTTCGGACGGCAAGAAAACCCGGATCTACGCGGCGACCAAGTTCTTCATCTTCACCCAGGCTTCCGGCCTGATCATGTTGGTGGCGATCCTGGGTCTGGTACTGGTCAACTTCAACAGCACGGGCGTGATTACGTTCAACTACGCCGACCTGTTGAAAACCAAGATGTCCCTGACCACCGAGTACATCCTGATGCTGGGCTTCTTCATCGCGTTCGCGGTGGAGCTGCCGGTGGTGCCGTTCCACTCCTGGCTGCCGGATGCCCACGCACAGGCACCGACCGCCGGTTCCGTGGACTTGGCCGGTATCCTCTTGAAGACCGCCGCCTACGGCCTGTTGCGTTTCGCCCTGCCGCTGTTCCCGAATGCCTCGGCCGAGTTCGCGCCGATCGCCATGACCCTGGGTCTGATCGGGATCTTCTACGGCGCGTTCCTGGCCTTCGCACAAACCGACATCAAGCGTCTGATTGCCTTCTCGTCCGTTTCCCACATGGGCTTCGTACTGATCGGCATCTACTCCGGCAGCCAGTTGGCATTGCAAGGCGCCGTGATCCAGATGTTGGCCCACGGTGTCTCGGCCGCTGCACTGTTTATCCTGAGTGGCCAGCTGTACGAACGCCTGCACACCCGTGACATGCGGGAAATGGGTGGCGTGTGGTCGCGCATCGCTTACCTGCCGGCGATCAGCCTGTTCTTTGCCGCCGCGTCGCTGGGCTTGCCGGGTACCGGTAACTTCATCGGCGAGTTCCTGATCCTGATGGGTGCCTTCGTGCAAACACCGTGGATCAGTGCGATTGCTACCTCCGGCCTGGTGTTTGGTTCGGTCTACTCGCTGATCATGATCCACCGCGCCTACTTCGGCCCGGCCAAGTCCGACACCGTCCTGCAAGGGATGGATGCGCGCGAACTGATCATGGTGCTCGGCCTTGCGGTACTGCTGATCTACATCGGCGTGTACCCGCAACCGTTCCTGGACACTTCTGCCGCGACGATGCATGGCGTGCAGCAGTGGTTCGGCACCGCCTTCTCTCAACTCGCTTCGGCCCGGTAAGAGCGCTATGGAATTCACGATCCAACACTTTATCGCGCTTGCGCCGCTGCTGATTACCAGCCTCACCATCGTGGTGGTGATGCTGGCAATCGCCTGGCGCCGCAATCACTCGCAAACGTTCCTGCTGTCGTGTGCCGGTCTCAACCTGGCCCTGCTGTCGATCATTCCGGCCCTCAAGGTCGCACCACTGGCGGTCACGCCACTGATGATGGTCGATGACTTCGCGCTGTTGTACATCGCGTTGATCCTGGTCGCGACCCTGGCCTGCGTCACCCTCGCCCACGCCTACCTTGGCGAAGGCGGCACCGGCTACCCGGGCAACAAGGAAGAGCTGTACCTGCTGATCCTGCTGGCTGCGGCCGGCGGTATCGTGCTGGTCAGCGCTCAGCACCTGGCCGGCTTGTTCATCGGCCTGGAACTGCTGTCGATCCCGACCTACGGCCTGGTGGCCTACGCCTTCTTCAACAAGCGCTCCCTGGAAGCCGGCATCAAGTACATGGTGCTGTCGGCCGCCGGTTCCGCGTTCCTGTTGTTCGGTATGGCCCTGCTCTACGCAGAAGCCGGCAGCCTGAGCTTCACCGGCATCGGCCACGCATTGGCGGCGACCAGCATGCCTGCGCCGATTGCCCAACTGGGCCTGGCCATGATGCTGATCGGCCTGGCGTTCAAGCTGTCCCTGGTGCCGTTCCACTTGTGGACCCCGGACGTGTACGAAGGCGCCCCGGCGCCAGTGGCTGCGTTCCTGGCGACCGCGTCGAAAGTGGCCGTGTTTGCGGTGATGGTGCGTCTGTTCCAGATCTCGCCTGCGGCCAACACCGGCGTGCTGAGCGACGTGCTGACCGTGATCGCCATTGCGTCGATCCTGTTCGGTAACCTGCTGGCGCTGACCCAGAACAACCTCAAGCGTCTGCTGGGTTATTCGTCCATCGCCCACTTCGGCTACCTGCTGATCGCCCTGGTGGCGAGCAAAGGCCTGGCCGTGGAAGCCATGGGCGTGTACCTGGTCACCTACGTGATCACCAGCCTCGGCGCATTCGGCGTGATCACGCTGATGTCCTCGCCATTCAAAGGCCGTGACGCCGACGCCCTGTACGAATACCGCGGCCTGTTCTGGCGCCGTCCGTACCTGACCGCCGTACTCACCGTGATGATGCTGTCGCTGGCCGGTATCCCGCTGACCGCAGGCTTTATCGGCAAGTTCTACATCGTGGCGACCGGTGTTCAAGCGCATGAATGGTGGCTGGTTGCGTCGCTGGTATTGGGCTCCGCCATCGGCGTGTTCTACTACCTGCGCGTGATGGTCACCCTGTACCTGATCGAGCCAAACCTGCGCCGTGTGGACGCCGAGCTGCATTGGGAACAGAAGGCAGGCGGCGTAATGCTGCTGGCCATCGCCCTGCTCGCGTTCTTCCTGGGCGTGTACCCACAACCGTTGCTCACCCTGGTGCAGCACGCGGTACTGGGCGTTTGATCGCTTAGCGGGATGCAGTAAACAAAACGGCGCCTTCGGGCGCCGTTTTGCGTTTCTGGGGCCGGTGCTTTTACCCTCCCCTACTCAGGGAAGTTTCCTCCTGCACCTGCCTCCTTATCTGGCATCTACCCAATGAAGGCCGCCGTATGGTGTTTGCGTTTTAGGAAAGTTCCCACAGCAGGGTCACTTGACCCAAAGCGAGTGGGCCACCAAACTATACGCAGGCTACGTACAGAACATGGATGCTCTATTTATCGAACTGCCGGCCTTCGAGCGGCATCGCAAGGACTATCTGAGTGACGAGCTTTTCCACGGTTTTCAACAGGCGTTGATGAAGAACCCGGAAGCGGGAGACGTGATCGAGGGAACAGGCGGGTTACGCAAGGTTCGCTTTGTCGACGAACGACGCAACAAAGGCAAGCGCGGTGGCCTGCGGGTCATTTACTACTGGTGGTCGGGCGGCACGCAATTCTGGTTATTCACCCTGTACGGCAAACACGAACAGGACGACCTGACGCCACAGCACAAAAAAGCCCTTAAACACATGCTGGACAGGGAAATCAAAGCGAGAACACACCATGAAACGTGAAATCTTTTCCGAACTGGTCGAAGGCTTCGACGCCCTGGCAAACGAACGCCAAGGCAAAGTCACCCTGCGGACCCACAAGGTTCATCTCAACAACCTGGAGCCGCTCACCGCAGAGGAAGTGGTCGCCGTGCGCCAACAGCTCAACCTCTCCCGTGCGGTCTTCGCCATGTACCTGCGCACCAACACGCGTACGCTGGAGAACTGGGAGCAAGGCCGGGCCAAACCCAACGCTCAGGCCGCCACCCTGATTCGCCTGGTGGCACGTTTTCCTGAGACCGTGGCGCAACTTGCTGCCTTGGGTTGACCTGCAATTACCCCAAAAAAAACGCCCCGAACATTCGGGGCGTTTTCCATTGCAACGGCGTTAGAACGCGATACCGACCTTGAAACCGTACTCATCACGCTTGAGCTTGGTGTTGTCGGCTACGTCGGAATCACCGTCGAGCTTGTACTCGGTGCGGGTGTAGTACAGGCCCGCCATCACCGGCAGGTCGCCTTTCTGATTCATCAGCAGGCTGACTTCGGCGTACGGGTTGGTGCGGTCCTTTAGGTCCACGGTGTCGCTGCCAACGTCATCTACCTTGAGCCTGGTGCGTCCATCGATAGTACGACGGGCGCCCGCTTCGACGCGCAGGGTCATGTCGTCGAACTGGTGGTTGTAGCCCAGGGCCGCCTTGGCGAACGGCGATTTGTTGGTGAGTTTCACATCGAGGTCGTTGATTTCCGGCTCGTAGCGGGTCCAGCTGTAGCCACCACCCACGATCACGTCGACAAAGTTGCGCGCATCCAGCGCAGCACGCCAGCCGAGGTCCAGGTCAGCCTGGCCTTCCTTGAGTTTGTTGTCGCTTTTTTCGCCGTACTTGGCTTCGATACCGGCCTGGTAGATAAAGCCGGATTCGGCAGTGAGCTTGTTACCGAAGTTGTAGAACAGGCCTGCTTCGGGCATGTGGCTCTTGTCGCTTTGGCTACCGCCTTCAAATTTGAAGTCGTTGTAGCTGCCCATGATCCCGAAGGTGGAAATCGGGTCGGTGGACGGTGCGGCGAACACCACGGCAGGCGCAGCGACCAGCGCCAGCAGCGATGAACCCTTGAAGAATTTTCCGAATAGCTTGGACATCGTTTTACATCTCCTTGTCTGGTGAGCAAATTATTCAGGAACCGCTTCGAACCCTGGCTTACGCGAAAGGTTCGAAATAATTTGCACCGATCTGAAGATAAAACGGGCCAACCAAGGCTCTAGCTCAACGGCCTCCAGATTCAGACGCTGCCAAGCCCGCAAGGATTTGGCGAAGCTGGGGCGAGACTGGCACGCGAATCCCAAAAATGTCGGCGAGCATCCCCACCATTTCATCGGCACTCTGGAGCGTACGTTTTTCACTCGGCCGGTCCAGGGAGTGCACTGCATAGCTGGCATTGTTCAGGGTATGGCGTTTACCCGCCGCCAACCGCGCGACTTTCAGTTGGCCCACGAACGGCGAATCCGGGTGGGTGGAGACGTACCAGTTGCCGATTTCATAGTCGATGGCCCCCTGCACTTGCAGGTCGAATACATACAAGCCCCGCCATTCCCCGGCGACTTGCGCCCACAGGGTGTAACTGCCCTGGCCGTCGAAGCTCAGCCGATAAGGTTCGTGCGCCGTGGCCTGCACCGCATCGGTGTCCAGTTGCAATGGGCTGCTGGGCACCATGCCGCCAAAACCCACGTCGGTGATATAGCGCACGCCTTCCAGCGTCACCAGGCTCAAGCGATGAGTGCGCGAGGTGCGCGCGTCCGGCGGGCCGCCCATCACCACCCGACCGGTGATACCTCTTGCATCGAAACCGAGTTCCTGCAACAGGGCCAGGAACATCTGGTTCAACTCATAGCAGTATCCGCCCCGCCCCTCCAACAGCACTTTTTGCTCGACGCTGGGCAGGTCAATGGGCACCGGCAGGCGCATCAAAGTCGACAGGCTTTCGAAGGCAAAGGTGCACACATGGCGCAGCTGCAAATCCTGCAGGGTGTGCAAGGTTGGCGCGGGCGGCGTGTCATAGCCCAGGCGTTGCAGGTAGAGGCGGCTATGGGTCAACAGTGACATGGCGCAATCCTTGGGCGCGGGATAGAGGCGACACTATGCCGCGCCAGCACGCAGGTTGTCATTTTGAATGAACCTTTTTGAACGCTCCCGTATCCATCTATAACAACACAGGGAGGCAACATGAGTACCGCAAAAATCTACACCATCAACTACCAACTGCACGGTCAACCGAAGTCCTTTGTGGTGCGCGCCGAAGTGATGAACAACGCCGAGGCATGGCACTGGGCGGCCGTTGATGCCGACATTGCGCATGTCAGCCGTGTGGGTCGCGTGGGCCACGAACAGGTGAAGAAAACCACCCGACCTTGGGCGGAGAAATTCGGCATTACCGACGTCATCTGGATCGCGCCCAAATAAACAAAAGCCCCGCACAAAGGCGGGGCTCGATTCAAGGCTTCAAGTCGCCCAACGGATCGTAGGGCGGCTTTTTTTCTGCCGGGTCTTTCTTGTCCTTGTCCAGCGGTGCAATGGCAGGGCCGATGGGGTCGACCTGTGGGTCTGCCACATCCGGCGAATCCGGGTCGAAGCCCAATTCATCCTTACCGCTGGCATGCTCGTCTGAAGACGGACCTTTCGGTGGATTACTCACGGCGATCTCCTTGTTTAAAGCGGGCGGGCTTTGTCGTGAAGGTTTTCCAGGTCTTCCTCGACGCGTTCCACGTCGTCGTTCTGACGTTCCGCCGGGTCATTGGGGCGCAACGCATCGTTGTCACGCTCCTCTTCACCGGGTGTGCGATCAGGATTCGGGGTGCCGGGCGGCGGCTGCTTGTAGTCGGACATGATGGTTCACCTCAAAGGGTCTACACAGCTTTAGAGAAACCGCTGTGCGCCATCGTTCAACTTGTTTGCCCAAGCGTGAGATGATGCCAGCCCCTTCTGGAGAAACGACCCGGATGTTCGAGCTCAAACCCTGCGACCCTGTCACCTTTCGCCAACAGACCCGGCGCAGTACGCTGATTGTGGCGGTGCTCTTCCTGGCCCTGGGTATGTTGCTGTCGAGCCTGGCAGTGATGCTGTTCGGCGAGCCCGGCGGTGATAACTTCCGCTTCAATGTCGGCGGCGTCTTCGCCGGGGTGCTGATCACCTTGGCCCTGGTGCGCGGGCCGTTCTGGACCCAGCCTTGGCTGGCGCCGGCGGTGTACGGCTGGCAACTCAAGCGCAGCCTGATGAGCGTGACCAATGTGATGCACAAGGTCACCGAGCGGGTCCAGGCCAATGACCCGACGGCGATCAAGGTGCTGCGTTTTTATCACCTGGGCCTGACGCAAATGCATGAGTTGGACGCCAACTCCAGCGCCCAGGCGCAATTGGTCGGTGAGGTCGAGGCCCATAAGGCCAAGATGCAGGCATTGGGCATGGATACCGAACAAACCCGCTTCGATCCGGCCTGGCTGCAAAGCTTCAAAACCCCTTGAATCATTGCGTTGCCGTGTTGGCCCTCCAGCAGAACACCGCGCTCAGCGCAATCGCCGCGCCCGCCAGGCCAAACACCCAGGGCGCCGAGGCAATCGGCAGTAGCAGGCCTGCGAGCAATGGCCCGAGGCCGGCGCCGACATCACGCCACACGGCATTCGAGGCCAGGGCCGATACGCGCATCGAACCGGGGTTACGCTCCGCCACCAGGGTCGTCACCAGCGGCAGTTGCAGCGCGCGCAGTACCAACACCGCCGCCGCGCCGACAATCACCCAGTAACTGCCAAACGCCGTCAGGGCCAGGGCACTCAGGAACGAAAACAACAGCAACATCGAGGTGGCGCCAAAATGCTGCGCGGCGCGGCCGCCCAACGGGCTCAGGAGCATTTCCGACACATACCGCAGGGCCATCAGGCCACCGGCGATCAGCACCGCATCACCGCCAAGCAGCTTCTGCGCCTG
Source organism: Pseudomonas sp. H1_A03 (assembly GCF_054685145.1). Taxonomy (NCBI): domain Bacteria; kingdom Pseudomonadati; phylum Pseudomonadota; class Gammaproteobacteria; order Pseudomonadales; family Pseudomonadaceae; genus Pseudomonas; species Pseudomonas sp. H1_A03. The sequence goes on along the minus strand of NZ_CP162829.1, from coordinate 3,799,394 downwards.
GATCGACAGGCCAAAGATAAACAGACCATCCAGCGCCACGCCCTCGATAAACGACCATACCGCCACGCTGTCCGGCCACTTGAAGCGACGCCCCGGCGTGCTGTGTAAATCATGCCCAGCGGTAGGCAAGCCGCGCGCCATCCACAAGCCCACCAGGCAACACCCGGCCAAAATCAAAAAGATCGGACGCGGCCCGGCCCACAACGTCAGCCAGCCGCCGAGCGGCAGCGCCAGCATCGGCCCCAGCGCAATCATCGCCCGGGAACGCCCGGCCCGGCGTGCGGCACCGGCCGGCTCCGAGGTGGCCAGTACTTGGGTCGACAGGTTCAACGCGGCAAAACACAGCCCCCACACCAGCCGCAACCCCAACAGGGCCGCGAAGCCCGACAACATCGAGTTGCCCAACGCGCACAGGGTCGCCGCGCCGGCGGCAATCATGCAGGTCAGGCGGTCGCCGTTGCGCGCGTAGAAATTGAGCACATGCCGGTAGCCGAAAATCCGCACCAGGCGGTTGGCCGCCAGCAGCACCCCGGCTTGGGCCAGGGTGATACCGAACGCCTGGGATTCCATCGGCAGCAGCAGGTAGAGCAACACGTCGCTGGGCAAGCATAAAGCCAGGGTCAGCGCGGCGCGGCGGGAATGGGTATCAGCAGTGCGGAGGGCCAGGCTGGACATAAATCTGGAAATATCCCGAAATATTCAGGCGCCACGGTAGCCTTCCGCAACCGTGCTTTACAACGGCTTTTTCCCGTAGGGCAACAAACGCAAGCCACTGGCCACGGCGCCCACCAGTGCGAACCCGCAACCCAGCCACAGCGCATAATGCGGGCCGTTGCCCAGCGACAGGTGGAAACACAACGCCACCAACGACGCGCCCAGCGTCTGCCCCAGCAATCGCGAAATCGCCACGATGCCGCTGGCTCCACCACTGCGAGCCAGCGGTGCGCTGGTCATCAACGCCTTGAGGTTAGGTGACTGGAAGAAGCCAAAACCGACTCCACACAGCGCCATGCGCCAGCCGATATCAAACGCCGAGGCGCCGCTGCCCAATGTTGCCAGCGCGGCCATTCCCACGCTGAGCATCAATAGGCCGATGCCGCACAGCGCGCCCAGGGATACACGGTCCGCCAGGCGCCCCGCTACCAGCGCCATCACCGCCACCACAGCCGGCCACGGCGTCATTAGAAAGCCGGTTTCGACCTGGCTATGGCCAAGCGCCGCTTGCAACAGAAACGGCAACGACACAAACGCCAGGCCCTGGGCGCTGAAGGCGCAAATAGCGGTAAGGGAAGACAAAGCAAACACCGGGCGCTTGAACAGATCCAGCGCCAGCATCGGCGCCGGGTGCCCGGCTTGGCGCCGCAGCAGCAAGGCGCCGCACGCCAGCGCCACGGCGACCAGGCCTAGGGTCAGAGTGCCTTGTGCACCGTGCACTGCCGTGCCCAGCCCCAAGACCAGCAAGGCAAACAACCCGGCACACAACACGGCGGCGACTCGATCAAAGGCGTGCCCAGTCATCGGCAAGGTCGGCAACGAGCGCAAGCCCAGCGCCAGTGCGAGCAAGCCCAAGGGTACGTTGATCAGATACAACCAGTGCCAGGTCGCCACAGACAGTATCGCCGACGCCGCCGTCGGCCCAAGCGTAAACGCCAGCCCCACCACCAACGAGTTATAGCCCAACCCCCGTCCAAGCATTTTTGAAGGATAGATATGCCGCAACAACGCCGTATTCACGCTCATGATCGCCGCCGCCCCCAGCCCCTGCACCACCCGCGCGGCGGTCAGGGTGACGAGCGAACCGGCGAGGCCGCAAAACAGCGACGACACGATAAAGACGAGCAACCCGCCGAGGTAAACGCGGCGATGTCCCAATACGTCACTGAGCGAAGCAAACGGCAGCACCGTCGCGATGATCGCCAACTGGTAGGCATTGACCACCCAGATCACCGACGCAGAGTCAGTGCCAATCCCCTCGGCCAAGGTCGGCAACGCGGTGTTGACGATGGCCGTGTCCAGCGTCGCCATGCCGATCCCCAAGGAGATCGCAATGACGGCCGGCAGGCGTTTATTGAGGGGCAACCCATCGGCAACAGAAGACATGAACGGTCCGGGCAGGTGACAAAGGCGTTTAGATTAAGGGCGGCGGCGAATTTTTTCAGTGGCTGATTGCGTGGCTGTCCGTATCTTCATGTTCACCGATGCTCCGTTTTAGCCAAGCCCCACAATAATTCACTGCCAAGCCAGGTGGCCAGGTATTCACCCGCCGAGCCGGTAGGTAGCTGCCCCCCCTCGCACATTTTCAGTGGCTTGCAGTGACGAACAGTGCACTCAGGTCCAGACGCCCCTCCTTGATCGGCGGGCACCAGTAGTAGCCGCCGGTCAGCGGCGTGCTGATGCGATACAACCCGTCGACAATCCCATCTTCCAGGCCGCTCATGCGGCGCAGTTGCGCTTCAAACGCATCAAAGGAATGACCAAACGCAAGAAACATCAACCCGGCCTGGCCATTCTCGGCCCATGGCATGGAACGGCGTACCACGAAGGCTTCCGGGGTAAAGCTTTCCTGGGCGGTGCGTTTGGTGTGGGCGGACTCGGGGGCGTCGTCGAGTTCTTCGTTGTCGCCGTGGCGACGGCCGATGATGTGGTCGCGCTCTTGCGCAGGCAAGGCGGCGAAGCCGTCGAGGTCGTGCTGCCACTGCTGGATCGCGGCAAAACTGGCGCCGCTGTCGGTCAGGGCCGCTTCAACCGCTGCGTCGTCATGGGGGTTTTCAGTGCCGTCTTCGTAGTCGGTCAGGTCGAAGCCGGTCTTGTAGCGGAAACCTTCGGTCGCCTGCACCAGGCGAAACGCCGGGGCCAGCGCCTTTTCAAACGCGCGGCTGCGCAACAGCAGTTCACCACGATCCACGCCATGCAACCACACCCACAGTGCTTGCTGGGTCGACGGGTTATGCGCGCCCGGCCCACTGACGGTGGGGAATGTGCGCAAGCCTTCAATCCCTGCGCCCAGAGCGCTTACCAGCGGCTCGCCAAAACCGACCACTGCCGCCGAATCGGCCAACTGCACCAACGCGTCCAGCGCTGCGGGAACGGCAGCCAGGGAATCCACGGCAAAAAACAGATGGCGTGCCTGCAACGGCACCGGTGCGGCAAGAATGCCCGGCTGGTACTGACTCATGTGAACTCCTTCAAGAAAGCCGCCAAGTTTACCCGGCCAGCGCGGGCTTGTGCTCAAGGTTTTCCAGGTCACGCGGGGCCAGCCCCAGTTGCGCCTTGAACTGCGCCCACCCTTTGGGCGTGACCAGCACCGCACGGGAGTTTTTGGAACGGCGCAACCAACCGGCTTCGCACAAGGCGCTCAGCAGTTGCACGCCCAGCGGGCCGGCCACGTGATGAGTGCGCTCGGTCCAGTCCAGGCATTGGCGGGCGGGCTTCACGGTAGGAGAGTCGATGCCCAAGGTGCGCAACCATATTTCGCCTGCAGGCAGCACCTCGAAGTGTTTATCGTCGATGGCGCGCAGGTAGCCGTTTTTCTCCAACGCCTGGGTCACGGCGACGCCCAATTGCCCGGCCAGATGGTTGTAGCAGCAACGCGCAAAACGCAGCCCTTGGGCTTCGCGGCTCTGGGGTTTGAGCACTATCGCCGACATCGGGGCAATTGCGCTGAGGTATTCAATGGCCTGTGCCACATGCGCACCGGCCAAGCGGTAATAACGATGCCGGCCCTGGGTTTCGCAGGCGAGCAACCCACCGGCGACCAGCTTGGCCAGGTGGGTACTGGCCGTCTGCGGGGTGATGCTGGCGGCAAAGGCCAGTTCGCCGGCCGGCAGCGCACGCCCGTCGAATAACGCCAGCAGGATCGCGGCGCGGGCAGGCTCGGCAATCAGGGCGGCAACTTCAGTGAAGGTGGACGGGTTTGACATGGCAGCTCTCCATCAGGACCGACGCAGTATAGGCGCGCCGACCGCGTGCATGCTTCGGCCGCCGTCGAAGCATCCACGTCAACCGTTCGGCTAGATTCGCCGCCTGCCCCTTTCAAGGATGACCCGCGATGCAACAACGACAGGCAGTGGCCGCAACCAGCCTCAGCTACGTACTGGTGATCCTCGACACGTCCATCGTCAACGTCGCGCTGGAGCCCATCGCCCTCGCCTTGCACAGCAACAATACAGCGCTGCAGTGGGTGGTCAGCGCCTACACGTTGAGCTTTGGCTGCCTGCTGCTCGGCGGCGGAGCACTGGCGGACCGGTTTGGCGCGCGCCGTCTCTATCTGCATGGATTGCTGCTGTTTACCCTGGCGTCGTTGCTGTGTGGCTTGGCCGGGAATGGCATGACACTGGTTGCCGCTCGGGTACTGCAAGGCATGGGTGCAGCGATGCTGGTGCCTGCGTCACTGGCGTTGATCAACCAGGCGTATCTCGACGACCCGGTCGGGCGCGCGAAAGCAATCGGCATTTGGGCCGGTTGTGGCGGTATCGCCATGGCTGCCGGGCCTCTGGTAGGCGGCGTGCTGATCGAGACCCTGGGCTGGCGCAGCATTTTCCTCGCCAACCTGCCACTGGGCCTGATCGCCATCGGCTTGAGCGCGCGCCTTGCCGCCAGTGCACCACAGCCTCGAGCGTCGGTGTGGCGCGCGGTGCAACTGTTTGGCAACCGCGTGTTCAGCGCCTGCGTGGCAGTGTCCCTGGTGTCGGCGCTGCTGTTGTATGGCCTGATGTTTTTACTCAGCCTGTATTTCCAGCGGACGTTGGGTTTCTCACCGCTGAGGACCGGCGCCGCCTTCCTGCCACTGACGGTCATGGTCAGCCTTGGCAGCCTAATGGCCGGCGAACTGGTTCGCGCCTTTGGCAGCCGCTGGCTGATCGGTGGCGCCTTGTTTTCATACGCCGTGGGTTTCACCCTGCTGCTGATGAGCGTCTCAACACCCGATTACGCGTTGATCGTCGTGCCCATGCCGCTGATCGGCCTCGCCGCGGGGCTGATCACCCCCGCCGCCACTGCCGCGCTGATGAATGGGGTGCAAAAGGAACAGGCTGGGGTGGCCGCCGGCATCCTCAACACCGCCCGGCAAATCGGCGCGGCGCTAGGCGTAGCGCTGGCCGGCGGGCTGCTCTGATGCGCCTGGCGCTTGCCACGCAGCCCTTGGATGAGTGACTCTCTAGTCATGTTTTGCAACTATTCCAGGGGTAGCGACATGACCACCAGCAACCTGCTCGCCCAGCTGTTTCCCGCCTCCGCCGCCGACATTCCCGAAGAATTCCGCCTGGCAGCGCCCATCGAACAGCGCGATTACCTGGTCGACGGCCAGTTGCAAGTATGGAACGGCCCGTTAGCCAAGGTGCAAAGCCCGGTGCAACTGGGCGACGAGCGTGTGCATATCGGCAGCACGCCGCTGCTGGATGCCGACACCGCACTGACCGCCCTCGACGCCGCCGTGCGCGCCTATGACCGGGGCCAGGGCGAATGGCCGACGATGCGTGTGGCCGACCGCATCCAGCATGTCGAAGCGTTCTTGCGACGCATGCGTGAACAACGCGACGCGGTGGTGAAGTTGCTGATGTGGGAAATCGGCAAGAACCTCAAGGACTCGCAGAAAGAATTCGACCGTACCTGCGACTACATCACCGACACCATTAATGCCCTCAAGGAACTCGACCGTCGCTCCAGCCGTTTCGAGCTGGAACAGGACACCCTCGGCCAAATCCACCGCGTCCCGCTGGGCGTGGCCTTGTGCATGGGCCCTTATAACTACCCACTGAACGAAACGTTCACCACGCTGATCCCGGCGCTGATCATGGGCAACACCGTGGTGTTCAAGCCAGCCAAGCTCGGCGTGCTGCTGATCCGCCCATTGCTGGAGGCGTTTCGCGACAGCTTCCCAGCCGGGGTGATCAACGTGATCTACGGCAGTGGCCGCGAAACCGTCAGCGCGCTGATGGCCAGCGGGAGGATCGATATCTTCGCGTTTATCGGCACCAACAAGGCCGCCAGTGACTTGAAGAAACTGCACCCCAAGCCGCACCGCCTGCGTGCGGCGCTGGGCCTGGATGCGAAGAATCCCGGCATCGTGCTGCCTGAGGTAGACCTGGACAATGCCGTCAGTGAAGCCGTCACCGGCTCGTTGTCGTTCAATGGCCAGCGCTGCACCGCGTTGAAAATCCTGTTCGTGCATGAAGATGTCGTCGGCAGCTTTATCGACAAATTCAATAAGAGGCTGGCCACGCTCAAACCCGGCATGCCGTGGGAAAACGGTGTGACGCTGACGCCATTGCCCGAAGTGGGCAAGGTGGATTACCTCAACAGCCTGGTGGCCGATGCCGCGCAACACGGTGCCAAGGTGGTGAATGAGCATGGCGGTGAGAGTCGCGGGTCGTTCTTCTACCCGGCCGTGCTGTACCCGGTGAACCCGCAGATGCGCGTGTACCACGAGGAACAGTTCGGCCCAGTGGTGCCGATCGTGCCTTACCGTGATGTAGAGAAGGTGATCGACTACGTGCTGGACTCGGATTTCGGTCAACAACTGAGCATCTTCGGTACGAATGCCGTGGAAGTCGGGCGCCTGGTGGATACCTTCGCTAACCAGGTCGGCCGTATCAACATCAACGCCCAGTGCCAGCGCGGGCCGGACACTTTCCCTTTCAACGGGCGCAAGAACTCGGCCGAGGGCACGCTGTCGGTACATGACGCATTGCGCGTGTTCTCGATCCGCACCTTGGTGGCGACCAAATTCCAGGAGAGCAACAAGGCGCTGGTCAGCGATATTTTGCGTAACCGTGATTCGAGTTTCTTGACCACTGATTACATTTTTTAAGCGTGCCACCGCTCACAATGTGGGAGCTGGCTTGCCTGCGATAGCATCGACCGGGTGTACCTGAAACACCGAGGTGCCTGCATCGCAGGCAAGCCAGCTCCCACATGTGATCGAGTTTGCCCTGATCACCGAGGCCACTTTAATACCGATGAACCTGCCCCTCTTCGCCCGGCGCCTGTTGCGCCCACTGCTCGACCCCTACCGCCGCTATCGCCACGCCAAGCTGATCCACGCCGTGCGCGTGTCCATCGGCTTGCTGGCGACGATTATGCTGACCACTGGCCTCAACCTGCCCCACGGTGAATGGGCCTCGGTGACCATGCTGGTGGTGATCGGCGGCTTGCAGCACCACGGCAATATCGGCAAGAAAGCCGTGGAGCGTGCCTATGGCACCTTGATCGGCGCCAGTGTCGGCTTGTTGCTGGTGGTGCAGGAGGCGTACGTCGGCCAGCCGCTGTTGACCTACCTGCTGATGTCGGTGGTGTGCGGCTTCTTTTCCTACCACGCCATCGGCAAGGGCGGTTACACCGCGCTGCTCTCGGCGATCACTGTGTTTATCGTCGCGGGTCACGGCGACAACCCGCTGTCGGACGGGTTATGGCGCACCGTGGATATCCTGATCGGTATCGCCCTCGCCCTGGCCTTTTCCTTCGCCCTGCCGCTGTATGCCGTGTACTCCTGGCGCTACAACCTGGCCAGCGCGTTGCGCGATTGCGCCGAGATCTACAGCCGGATTATCAATGGCGAGTCGGTCACGGATGATCAGCACCTGAAGCTGCTCAATCGGCTGAATGCGGCGATGTTGCAGTTGCGCTCGTTAATGCCGTCGGTGTCCAAGGAGGTACGCATCTCCATGACTGAGCTGGACGCGATCCAGCGGCATTTACGGATGTGCATCAGCACCCTGGAAATTCTCGGCAATACCCGGCCCGACCCTCGCGATAAACCGGCGATGGCGCGGATGCAGGTGATGTTGAAGGCCGAGCATCGGCAAATTCGCGTGCAACTGGTGGGCATGGCACGGGCGTTGAAATCTGGAGTAACGGAGCGGTTGGAGCGGCCGAGCCACGCCAGCGTTGAGCCTGGGTTGGACGTGCCGGTCTATAGCGCGTTGGATGGCTACCGGCTGCTGACCTTGCAACTAGCGCAGAACATCGATGCGATGCGCCAGCGGCTGGCCAAGAGTGCCGGGCGCTGGAAAATCTGAATTCGCCGGGAGGAAAAGAAATTCCCCATGCGATTACAGATTTCAAGGTTTTCACACTTTACCTTACAAAGTTTTCACGTTTTATTCACATCCCGGAACGTAGTGTGAAGCCTCATCCGTTACAAACGTTGCATATCAAGCCCGCCGCCCCAGCGGGCTTTTTTTTGCCTGGAATTTGAGCTAGCGCGCCGCCTTGTTCGCGGGCGCGACCGCCTGCTCACGAATGGCCCGCTGGGTATCCAGCACCTTGGCCAAAGCATGCTCCGCTTCCGGGCTTTGCTGTGGCACGCGGATCGCCGCCGACACCAGGGTGATCAACTTGGCCATCACCTCGGCATCCGTCGCCGGACGGCCCAGGCTCATGGAGTTCATCAGCAGGCGCAGCTCAGTCCCGGCCATCACGCCGGAAATCGCCTTGAGGGCAAACTGCAGGCGCACCCCAAGTTCATTGCGCGGCAGATCCGGCAAGGCCAGGGCGAAGGCTTCGAAGAAACGCTGGAACACCGGCTGGTAATGCACCTTGAGGTATTCCTGGATAAACGGCGACGTGTCGCTGTAGACCCGACCCAGGAACCGGATAAACGAACGCCCTTCCCCACTCGCGCTGGCTGGATCGCTGCGTTCCAGGCCCATGGCCGGGGCAAACAGCACGCCAAGCAAGGTGTCGCAATCGAGTGGGCCGTCGGACTCGGCTTCGCAGCGTGCCAACAGCTCCAGGCGCTGCTCGTTGAGCGGTTCCAGGCGCTGCATCAGCAGGGTTTTCATCAGGGAGTCCTTGTCCCCGAAGTGGTAGTTCACCGCGGCCAGGTTCACCTGGGCGCGCTCGGTAATCTGCCGCAACAAAACGGCGTCGTATCCATACTTGATGAAGAGAGCCTCTGTCGCATCCAGCAATCGAGTCTTGGTAATGTTTGGAGCGCTGACTTTCTTCGCGACCATAGAAGTTCCACGTGGGAAATATTGTTTTAAAAAATTATTTGATTTTTTTATACCGGGGACGTCGCTCGAAAGCAAGTAGTGACACACCGCCATATGATCGAAAGCCTCGAACGACGGGCTCGCCATGGATGATTCATCAAAGTGTTGAGCCACCTTTCTCCACCGGGAGTAAGCATTTTCCCAAGGTAATACCGCTCTACATCGATGGCTGGCGAAGCGACGGGAAGCCGGTTAGTATTCAAACAATATTTTAAAAACAAGAAACAAAACCAGTCCATGGCGTGTACTCCTTCAGTCTCCCCAACTTGTTACAAAGCTTTACCGGAGCAGATGAGGGCGGCGCCCAGACTGAAGGCATATTCATGACAGCTACCCCCGCGCACCCAGGCTTGATCTCGCTGCAAGGCATCGGCAAAAGCTATCAGCTGGCCGGGCAACACCTGTCCATTCTCAATGATGTATGCCTGACCATCGCCAGCGGCGACAGCTGCGGCATCCTCGGCGCATCCGGCTCCGGCAAAAGTACCCTGCTCAATATCCTCGGCCTGCTGGACCTGCCCAACTGCGGTCAGTACCACTTTGCCGGCCACGATATCTTCAACGCCACCCCCGATCAGCTGGCGGCCATCCGCAACCAGCAGATCGGGTTCGTGTTCCAGAGTTTCAACCTGCTGCCGCGCCTCAGCGCCCTGGACAATGTCGCCCTGCCCTTAAGTTATCGCGGCCTATCGCGCCACGAGTCGGTGGAGCAAGCCCTGCGCATGCTCGAGCAAGTGGGCCTGGCCGACCGTGCCCACCATCGCCCCGCCGACCTTTCCGGCGGCCAGCGCCAACGGGTTGCGATTGCCCGGGCCCTGGTGGGCAAACCCTCGGTGATACTGGCCGACGAACCCACCGGCAACCTCGACAGCACCACCGCCCAGGACATCATGGACCTGCTGCTGGCCTTGAACCGCGAGCAACAGGTCACGCTGATCATCGTCACTCACGACCCGCACATCGCCGAGCGCCTGGACCGCAAGATCCTGGTGCGCAATGGCGTGGTGCAAGAGGCCGGCTGCCTATGACCCCGCAGGGAGAGAGCCGCCTGCGGGTCGAACAAAGCCTCAGCCAACTGCTGCATGAAGCGTTTGTCAGCCTGCGCACCCTGGGCAAGCGTTCGATCCTGGCCCTGCTGGGTATCGTGATCGGCAGCTCGTCGGTGGTGGCATTGATCAATATCGGCCATAACGCGGCGGTGGATGCCGCGATGATCTTCAAGGACATGGGCACCGACACCCTGATCGCCCAGTTCCCACCTAAAGGCGGCAGCAGTTCACCGATGCCCGCCCGCCTGGACCTGGACTCTGTGCGCCAAGCGGTGCCCGGCGTTGCGCACATCGGCGCCCTCTCGTTATTCAGCGGGCCCATCGTATTCCATGGCCGCACCGTCAACACCAACTTCGTCGGCAGTACACCGGGTATCAAGGACGCGATGCGCCTGGCACTGCAACAGGGGCGTTTCCTGTCGAGCTTTGATGCCAACGAAACCTACGGCGTGATCGGCGCGCAGGTGGCAGAGGCCCTGGGCGCGCCGGGTGACCCACTGCAACTGGGCGACCGTGTGCGCATCAACGATTACCTGTTCCTGATTGTGGGCATTTTGCAGGGCCAGCCGCGGGCGATGCTGATGCCGGTGCAGGCCAACGAATCACTGTTCATCCCCGCCGAAGGCATGCGCCGCATCTATGCAGCGCCGCAGATCGGCAACGTGATCATCCGCGCCACGCAGGGCCAGGACATGGAGCGCGTTGCCAAGGACGTAGCCGCCGCTCTCAAACCGCAACTTCCCGACCACGATGTGGACATCCAGGTGCCCCAGCAAATGATCGACGGCATGACCCGGCAAAGCCGTACCTTCGCCTACCTGCTGCTGGCCCTGGGTGCGATCTCCCTGGTGGGCGGTGGCGTGGGGGTAATGAATGTGATGCTGATGAACGTTTCGGAGCGCCGCCGCGAGATCGGCATTCGCATGGCCCTCGGCGCGCGCCAGCGGGACATCCGCAACCTGTTCCTGCTCGAAGCCATCACGCTCACGGCGGTGGGGGCCTTGTGCGGTGCAGTGTTGGGCATGACCGCCGCGTGGCTGTATGCCTGGCTGTCGAGCTGGGAATTCGCCCTCGCCGTCGCGGCCTTGCCGCTGGGGGTGGGCAGCACGTTGCTGGTGGGGTTGTTCTTCGGCCTCTACCCGGCGGTCTCGGCCTCACGGTTGCAGCCGGTGGAAGCCCTGCGCGATGAGTAAATGGCTCTGGCTGCTCGCATTGGTCAGCCTGCCGGGCGTGGCCGCCGACGTGGTGATCAAACCGTCGGCGCCGAGCACCACGCGCAGCGGCTATGACCGCGGCGTCTCGTTGAATGCCCAGGCCACCACCATGACTTTGGGCGATGCGGTCTACCTGGGCCTGCGCAACAACCCGGCGATTCGCAGCGCCTACCTGCAACGGGTCGCGCAGAAGTTCGACCTGCGCGTCGCCGAAGATGTGTTCAACCCCAAGCTCACCCTCAACAGTTACTACCGTAATACCCGCGGCTCCGCCGACAACGCGCGCAATGCCAACGTGGCGCCGGCCACCAGCCTGCTCGGCGAATACGGCACGCGCCTGAGCATGGCCTGGACCCAGCAACTGAACAACGCTGACCGCGCCGGCCGCTACCGCAGCGACGGCCTCGACCTGGCGATCATCCAGCCGCTGCTGCGTGGCGCCGGCTGGGACGCCACCACCGCACCGCTGCGCCTGTCGCGCCTGTCGGAACAGGCCAACCGCCTGAACCTCAAGGCCACCGTGGCGCAGACCATCAGCCAGATCATCGCGACCTACCGCGAGCTGCTGCGCGCACAGGAGCAACTGAGCATCGTGCAGGACGCCCTCAAGCGCTCCGGCACCTTGCTGGAAGTCAACAAGGCGCTGATCAGTGCCGGGCGCATGGCCGAGTTTGAAATCGTGCAGACCGAAGCCGACATCGCCACCCAGCAACTGGGCGTGGAAGAGGCGCAGAATCAACTGGACACCAGCCGTCTCTCCCTACTGCGCCTGCTGGCCCTGGACCTGTCCACGCCGGTCCGCGCCACCGAAGCCCTGGAGGCCCGGCCGATGCAGATCGACAAGCGCCAGGCCTTCAACCTGGCGCAGACCCAGCAGCCTGAATACCTTGCCGCCTTGCTCGGCAGCCAGCAGGCTGACCTCAACCTGGTGATCGCCAAGGACTCCGGGCGCTGGCAGGTGGACTTGGTGGCCGGCGCGAATCAGGTGCGCGACGCCTACAATAACGATGCCGGCAGCAGCAACAATCGCACGTGGGACAGCTACGCCGGGGTGCAGGTGCAAATCCCCATCGGCGATATCAGCACGCGCCAGGCCGAAGTCCGCGCACGGGTAAACGTGGAGGACCAGGAGATCCGCATCACCGACGCGCGCCAGGAACTGGAGCGCAGCGTCAACGATGTGGTGCGCGACCTCGGCACCCGCTGGCGCCAATATGAAATCTCCCAGCGCGCCGTGGAATTGTCGCGGCGCAAGATCGAGATCGAGCGGGAAAAACTCAGCGCCGGGCGCTCCACCAACTTCCAGGTGCTGAGTTTCGAGACCGACCTGCGCAACGCCGAAAACGCGCAGCTCAATGCGCTGATCGCTTATTTGAACGCCCAGACCCAGCTCGACTTGACGCTGGGCATGACGCTGGAAAGTTGGGAAATCGCCCTCAATGACTACTAATCAAAAACGCCTGCTGGGCGCCGTATTGATCGTACTGCTGGGGGGCGCGGGCCTGGCCTTGCGCAGCCCTGCGTCCGCGCCGGCCAGCACCAGCGAGCAGTGGCTGGCCGTCAAGCCCGACGCGCTGGTGCACGAGATCGGCCTGGTGGGCAAAATCGAGCCCGACACCACCATCACCCTTACCGCGCCTTTCGATGGCAATGTGCAAGCCAATCTGGTGGAGCAAGGCCAGCGGGTCGAGGCCGGCCAAGTGCTGTTGCGCATGGACCCGGCGACCCTGGAGGTGCAACTGCGCGACGCCCTCTCCGCCCAACTCAAGGCCCGGCGCACCGTGCAAGAGATGCAGGACTGGGACAACGGCCCCACCGTCAGTCGTGCACGCCGCAGCCTGCGCACCACCGAAATGACCGCCAGTAACACCCAGCGCAAACTCACCGAAAGTGAAAACCTATTCCAGCGCGGTATCATCCCGCGCAATGAGCTGGACGACCTCAGGCAACAGACCCAGCAGCAACAACTGGACCTCGCCTCCGCCCGCAGCGAATTGCAACAGGCGATCGACCAGGGCAAGGGCGAATACCGCCAGATCGCCGACATGGAACTGACCAACGCCACGGTGAAATACGACGCCCTGCACCAACTGCTCGAAGGCAAAGAGGTCAAGGCACCCTTCTCCGGCATCGTGGTGCCACCGCCGGGCAATAGCTCCTCCTCCCAAGGCGGCGGCAACAACAATGCCCCGGTGCAGGCCGGCAGTAAGGTCAGCCAGGGTCAGGTGTTGTTTGGCCTGGCAAATATCGAGCGGCTGAAAATCGTTGCCAAGGTGTCGGAGCTGGACATCAACCAGTTGCACCAGGGCCAGGCGGTGGAAGTGCTGGGGGATGGTTTTGAGGGTGAGCGGCTGACAGGGTCGGTAAGCGTGGTGAGTGGTTTGGCGATTGCCACCGACAGCCAGGGCAGTGCGCAATTCCCGGTGACCTTGTCGATTCCCAAGCTCACGCCGCAACAGTTGCAGCGTGTGCGGCTGGGGATGAGCGCGCGGCTGACCATCGTGACCTACAACAATGCGCAGGCGATTGTGATTCCGAGCCAGGCGATCCAGCCGGACATGACGGTTGAATACCGGGAGGCGATGGATAAGCCGGTGGAGCGAGTGAAGGTGACGACTGGGCAATCGACGGCGCAGGGGGTTGAGGTGTTTGGGCTTAGGCCTGGACTTGTGAAAGTCTCAAGATAAATGAAGATCCATTTAGATTTTTGTCAGCTTTGCGGCCAAGGCTTTAGCTTGAATCGCCACATCCGTTACCGCCGTACTTTCCCACCACATCCCCCGCAACGGCGGCCCCATGGCAAACAACCGCGAGCTGACCTGCCCCTGGGCATCCACCACAGCCCCCGAAGCATCCGCCGCAATCCCCAACGCCAATGGCCCTGGCTGAATCAACCCACGCTTGAGCAACTGCTGCGGCAACGGCCGGGCCACGCGGCGCCAGTCGTATTCGATGCCGCTGGAGTTGATCAACGCCGCCCCTGAAACCTGCGTGACCGCTTGCTCGCCGCGGTGACGCAAACGGATGGTCACCCCTTCAACCGAAGGTTCCAGGCCTCTGTAAGACGCCGCCCGAATCCGCAACCGCCCCTCTTCCTGCAACCGTGCCACCAGCTGCGCGCTCAACGGCGGCGAGCGGTGATGATGGCTTTCCCACCACGGCCTGACATGACGCACGAACTGACGTTTTTCACGCTCGCTGGCCTGGCTCCACAGGCGAGCGATATGCGCGCGCACCGTGTCCAGTGGCGCTTGCCAATCGATACCCTGCGCTTGCGCAATCCGGCATTGGCGACGCACCTCACGCAGCAATTGCCGAGGAGTGCGCAGGCTGTAGTCTTCGCCGAGAAAATCCACCCAGCTCGGCGGTTGTCGGCGCACGTGAGGTAGCAGGCCGTGACGCGAGAAAACTTCGATCGGCCCACAATGCCCGGCCTGTTCCAGGGACACCACGGCATCGACCATGGTCAGCCCGGAACCGATGATCAGCACCGGCGCTTGCGGGTCAATCAAGGTCATCGCCTGCACGTCCCAAGGGTCGACCGCCGCCGCGTTCAAGCCGCTGGACTCGGTCTGCGGTGTACGCGCCGCCGGGAACATGCCGGTGGCCAACACCGCAACGGCGCCGCGCAGTTGCTGCCCGTTATCAAGGGTGAGCAGCGTCGAGGCGTCATCCACTTGCAGGTCGACCCCTTCACCGCGCACATGCTCAACGCTGGAAGCGGACTGCGCCTTGGCTTCGGCCAAGCGTTGCTGGGCATACAGACCAAAAATGCCGCGCGGCGGAAACAGCTCGCTGATCGGCACAGCCTGCTGGCCTGACTCGGGCCAACCACCCGCGCTGATGTAGTCGGTGAGCCATTGGGTCAGGTCGTCGGCATTGTCCGGGTCGACGCTCATGCGCGCCGCGTTGCCGTTCAGGGTGTGGCCCAGCTCGACGGCGCTGTAGGCTTCGCCCCGGCCGAGTTCAGCGCGCGGCTCGATCACCAGAATCTGCCGCTTGCCCGGCAAGCGCAGCAGTTGCACGGCCAGCATCGTGCCGCTCAGGCCGCCGCCGATGATCAGCACATCAGCGTTGCGGATGGATTCAGTCATGCGAAATCGCCCTTACTGTTTGCCCAGATAAATATCATGCAGGTCGCCCCGCGCCAGCAGTTCAGCGGCGCTGCCACTCAGGGCCACGCGCCCAGTATCCAGCACGTAGCCGTGGGACGCATAGTTCAGCGCAACGTTGATGTTCTGCTCGGCGATCAAAAAGCTCACCTGCTGCTCACGGTTGAGTTGCGCGATGATCTCGAAAATCTCCTGCACGATCATAGGCGCCAAACCCATGGACGGCTCGTCGAGCAGTACCAAAGTAGGACGCGTCATCAGCGCCCGGCCAATGGCGACCATCTGTTGCTCGCCGCCCGACGTCAGCCCGGCGCGGGTGTTGCGCTTGGTCTTGAGCCTTGGAAACCAGGCGTAGATACGTTCCAGGTCGTGCGCCATCTCCTTGCGGCTCAAGCGCCGCACAAAGCCGCCGCTGCGCAGGTTGTCCTCCACGGTGAGCTGACCGAACACGTGGCGACCTTCCAGCACATGCACCATGCCCTGGCGCACGCGTTGGCTGGGATCGACACCGGCCAGGTCGCCGCCGGCGTACTCGATAACGCCGCGGCTGACCTCAGCTCGCTCGGCGCGCACCAGCCCGGAAATAGCCTTGAGCGTGGTGCTCTTGCCCGCGCCGTTGGCACCGAGCAACGCGACGATGGCGCCTTTGGGCACGTCTAGCGACACGCCGGCCACCGCCAGGATCGCACCGTCGTAGATCACTTCGATATCGTTGACCGTCAGCAGCGACGGGCGCGCAGAGTCGGTGGCAGGCTGGCTCATGGTTTATTCATCCCCGGTGCAGGTACGCGGCGTCAGGCCTTTTTCTTTGGCGAACGCAGCGGATTTTTCATCGATCAACGGGCGCAGCAATGCGCGGTCGGCGGCGATCCAGTCACTGATCAGTGTCCAATTGGCGCCGTCCCACTGTTGCACCCGCGCCGAGCCGCCGCCTTCATGGTCGCGGCAGGACAGCTTGAGGTTCTGCATCAGGCCCAGGTAGCCCATGTCCTTCAAACGCGCATCGTCGATATTCAGGTGTTCCAGGCCCCAACGGCCTTCTTCGCCATTGAGCGGGCGCTTGCCAAACTTGGCCTGGCCGGTGCGGATCGCTTCCACCGCGACGGCGGCGTTCACCAGGCCGGAGTTGTAGTAGACGCTGCCGAAGTTTTTCAGGTCTTTGAGATCACTGTGGCCCTTGTCGAGGATGTATTGCTTGAGCCGTTTGTGGATCTCGAAGTCCGCACCCGCCGGGTACGGTGTGAGGGCCAGGTAGCCTTTGGCGGCAGCGCCTGCGGGCAAGACGTCTTCGCTGGAGCTGGCCCAGATATCGCCGATGATATGGTCCACCGGAAAGCCGAAGCGCGCAGCGGTCTTCACCGCCACCGGGGTGGACACGCCCCAGGTGCGCAGGAACACCCAGTCCGGGTTGGCCTGGCGCACCTGGCGCCATTGCGCCGATTGCTCGTTGCCAGGATCGGCCACCGGAATCTGGATATTTTCAAAGCCGTATTTCTCCGCCAGCAACTTCAGCGGGCCGAGGGTTTCGCGACCGTAGGCCGAATCGTGGTAGACCGTGGCAATCTTCTTGCCCTTGAGCTTGTCGAAACCACCCTCGCGCTCGGCGATGTAGTTCACCAGCGTCGATGCCTCGCTGTAGAAGGTCAGCATCACCGGGAAGTTGTACGGGAACACCGTGCCGTCGGTGGCTTCGGTGCGACCGTAGCCCAGGGTGATCAGCGGGATCTTGTCCACCTCGGCACGCTCGCTCAGCGCATAGGCTGCCGGCGCACCGTTAGGCTGGTACACCGCGACCGGCGCGCCATCCAGGCCATTCTTGAAGCGCTCGTAGCACTCGATGCCCTTCTCCGCCGTCCATTCGGTCTCGCATTCCTGCCACACCAGTTTCACGCCGTTGATACCGCCTTCGACCTCGTTGATGTAACGCAGGTAGTCAATCATCCCGGCCCACACCTGCACGCCGCTGGAGGCATAGGCGCCGACACGGTAGGTCGCCAGGGGAATGAATTGCTGGTCCGGCGAGGCCATTGCCTGGGGTACAGCGCCGGCCAGTGAGGCCAGCGCGAAAGCGGCGCCGATCAGGGAACGTTTCAAGGATGCACGCATAGGAGTTCTCTTCGAGGAATGTCAGAAACGCAGCGGCCACTGCCGCACACGGTCACGCAGGTTGTGCAACAGGCGAATCAAGCCGTCGGGTTCCTTGATCAGGAACACGATGATCAACACGCCAAAGATGATTTTCTGCAGGTTCTGCAACTGCCCTGCATCCACCGAACCGCCGAACAGCGCCTGCCCGGCATGGCTGAGAAAGATCGGCAGCAAACTGATGAAGGCCGCGCCGACGAAGTTGCCGGCGATGCTGCCCATGCCACCGATAATGATGATGAACAGGATCTGGAATGAGCGGTTGATATCGAAACTGCTGGCGCTGGCCGTGCCCAGATAGGCAAAGGCCCACAGCGCGCCGGCTATCCCTAAGTAGAACGAGCTGACCGCAAACGCCAGGCGCTTGTAGCGCACCACGGGAATGCCGACCACGGCGGCGGCGGTGTCCATGTCGCGTATCGCCATCCAGTTGCGCCCGACCTGGCTGCGCACCAGATTGATCGCGGTCCAGGTCAACAGCAGCACCGTGACCAGGGTCAGCAGGTAACGACCCAGCGGGGTGTTGAGGTCATGGCCGAACAGCGCCAGCTTCGGCGCAGAGATAGTCCCGGATGAGCCGTAGTTGTAGAACCAGGGGAATTTGACGAACAGCCACTCCAGGAAAAATTGCGCGGCCAGCGTGGTCACCATCAGGTAGAAGCCTTTGATCCGCGAGCTGGGCAAACCGAACAGCAGGCCAACCAAAGCGCTGATAACCCCACCGCCGAGCAAGGCCACCGGCAAGCCCAGCTCCGGCAAGCGCAGCAGGAACCCGTAGGTGGCGAACGCGCCGACAGCCATGAAACCGGCAGCGCCCACCGAGGTTTGCCCGGTGTAGCCGGTGAGCAGGTTCAGGCCCAACCCGGCCAACGACAGCACCAGAAACGGGATCAGAATCGCATTGAGCCAATAATCATTGCCCCACAGCGGCACCACGATAAACGCCAGCGCCAACAGGCCAATCAGGCCCCAGGGGATACGCCGCTGGATCAGCAACAGCGGCGCGGTTTCTTGAGCAACGGGGATCGACATGGTTTCAGACTCGCTCGATGGCGCGCTCGCCAAACAGGCCGGCGGGACGGATATACAGGAAGGCCAGGGCCAATACGTAGGCGAACCACGGCGTGATGCCGCCGCCGATCAGCGGGCCGATGTAGACCTCGGCGAGGTTCTCCGCCGCGCCGACAATCAGCCCGCCGACAATCGCCCCGCCAATCGAGGTAAAACCGCCAATGATCAACACTGGCAGGGCCTTGAGCACCACCAGCGACAGCGAAAACTGCACACCCTGGCGCGCGCCCCACAGCAGCCCGGCGATCAACCCGACAATCCCGGCCACGGCCCAAACGATCTGCCAGATGCGGTTAAGGTTGATGCCGATGGACAGCGCCGCCGTGGTGTCATCCGCCACCGCACGCAGCGACACGCCGATGCGGGTTTTGTTGAACAGCAGCGCCAATACCGTCACCAGCACCACAGCGGCAGCGGCGGCGATCAGGTCGAACTGGCTGAGCATCAGCGGGCCAACGAACAGCGGCACGTCGTCGATGCCCAGGTCCAGCGCGCGCACTTGCGAGCCCATCAAGCCTTGGGCCAGGCCTTCGATGATGAACGACAAGCCCAGCGTCGCCATGAACAGCGTGATCTGCGAGCGGTTCACCAGCGGCCGCAGCACCAGGCGCTCAATCAGCAAGGCGCCGACGATCATCACGATCACCGTGAGCAGCAATGCCAGGGCAAACGGCACGCCCTGCTCATGCAGGCTGACAAAGGTCAGCGCCGCAAACAGCAGCATTGAGCCCTGGGCGAAATTGAACACGCCGCTGGCTTTGTAGATCAGCACGAAGCCGATAGCGACCAGCGAATACAGGGTGCCGGCGAGCAGGCCGCCGAGCAGGGTTTCAAGGAAGAACGTCATCAGTGCACCGCTCCCAGGTAAGCCGCGATCACTTCGGGATTGGCCTGCACTTCGGCGGGCGTGCCGTCGCCGACCTTGCGCCCGTAGTCGAGCACCACCACATGGTCGGACAGGCCCATGACCACGCCCATGTCGTGTTCGATCAACACCACGGTGGTGCCGAGGTCCCGGTTGACGTCGGCGACGAAGCGCGCCATTTCGTGTTTTTCCTCGGCGTTCATCCCGGCCATGGGTTCGTCGAGCAGCAACAGGCTGGGGCCGGCGATCAGCGCCCGGCCCAGCTCCACGCGTTTTTGCAGGCCGTAGGACAGGTTGCCGACCAATACATCGCGATGGGCTTGCAGTTCGAGAAATTCGAGGATGCCTTGGGCACGCAGCCGGAACGCTTCGGCTTCTCGCCGCGCGCGGGGCAGCCCTAAAGCCTGCTCGATAACGCTGCTGCGCATATGCCGCGACAGGCCGGTGAGGATGTTGTCGAGCACGCTCATCTTCTTGAACAGCGCGTTGTTCTGGAAGGTGCGGCCAATGCCCCGCCGCGCGGCACCCAACGGATCGATGCGGTGGAAGTGCTGGTCTTCAAAGACAATCTCGCCGGCATCGAAGCGATAAACGCCATTGAGCACGTTGAGCAACGAGCTTTTACCGGCACCGTTGGGCCCGATCAGCGCGCAGATCTCGCCGCGCACTACGTCGAACGACAACGCATTGATCGCCTTGACGCCCTTGAACGACAGCGAGATATCCCGCACCTGGAGGATGGCTTGGCTCATGCGATGTCCCGTTTGAATTCATCCAGCCACGTCGGCTCGGCTGTGGATTTGAGGGGTTGCCAGATATAGGCCAGGCGCTGGAAGCCGAGCAGTTTGCGCACACGGTTTTTCAGCAGGCGACGCAGGCCACTTTGCGGGTGGGCGATGGCCCAGTCGCACAAGCGCCGACGCCAGGTCCCGTGGGGCGCGAGGCGGCGTTCAATCTCGTCGGCCAGGTACTGCAAACGTATGGGCGACAACAGCAAGCCGGTGGGAGCAATTTCACTGCGATCACGCCGCGCCGAGGCCTGGCTTTCCGGAAAGGCCAGGCCGTGACCGGTGTTGAGCCATTGTTCCAGCACCACGACCAGGCCCCCCTGCCAATGGGTGCCCTCTTCGCTCCACAGCGCGGCCTCGTCGGTGGCTTGCCACCACCGCGTAAGGTGCTGGGCCGGTTCGACCGGACCGAGCAGTTGGGTGAAATCCACTGGGTTGGCGGACTGCCAATGCCGCAGGTGTTGGCGGCCCGGCGCATAAGAATGGGTGGGGTGGATGCGCCACAGGTGTTGCTGCAGCGCCTCGGGCTCCAGGTCATCGTCCAGGGTCAAGACCTGCCCGCCGATGGCCTGCGCCGCGAGCGCCAGCAGCAGCAGGTTCGGCTCGAAAAACCCGCTGAGCGCCAGCCGCGACTGCTCGCTGAAACCCCGCTGGCGCAGGCCGTCGGCCAGGCGCTCCACGTCACGTAATGCATCGATCCAGCGCCTGGCATACCACTGGCCCTGGCGTTTGTGGCGCAGGGCGGTGTGCAACGGTGTGATCTGCGCCCAGTGATGCAGTTGTTCGAGCGCCTTGGACAGGTTGCCGAGCAGTTCGGCGGGCCATTCCAGGGTCAGCGGGCGTTTGAGTTCGTGCACGCTCATAGGCAGATGCTCCTATTGGGTGGTTAAGCGTGCGGTGGTCCGCTGGCTGAAATAGATCAAACAATGAAGATCAAAATGTGGGAGCGGGCTTGCTCGCGAATGCGGTAGGTCAGTCAACATCAATGCTGAATGTCAGTCCGCTTTCGCGAGCAAGTCGAGTCGTCGCACCGCCGCTCCCACATTCGTTTTGTGTACACCCGATAGATTGCGGTAGCCGGCGCCAGGGTGGTTCGCTCCGAGTCGTGGGCCGTCGCCGAACAGCTTCTCGCGCAACGTCCCTTGGGCATATTCGGTCTTATACACACCGCGCCTCTGCAACTCCGGCACCAGCAGGTCGACGGCGTCGATGAAGGTTTCGTGGGTCAGTGCATACGCCAGGTTGAAGCCGTCCACATCGGTTTCTTCGACCCATTCCTGCAGCAAGTCCGCCACGGTTTCCGGGCTGCCGACAAACAACGGGCCAAAGCCGCCGATGCCAACCCAATCAGCCAGTTCGTTCGGCGTCCAGACCTTGTCTGGGTCCGCCGTGGAAAATGCTTCCACCGCCGACTGAATCGCGTTGGTGTGCACATGCTTGAGCGGCTCATCCGGCTTGAACTGGCTGAAGTCGATACCGGTCCAGCCGGAGATCAGCGCCATCGCGCCCTCGTAGCTGACATAGGATTTGTAGTCGTCGAACTTGGCTTTTGCCTGTGCGTCCGTCTCGCCGACGATCACCGTCTGCAGGTTGAAGATCAGGATTTTCTTCGGATCACGCCCGGCTTCGGCGGCACGGCGACGGATATCGGCGACGGTCTTTTTCAGCAGCACTTTGGACGGCGCAGCCACAAATACACATTCCGCCTGTTCGGCGGCGAACTGCTTGCCACGGCTCGACGCACCCGCCTGGTACAGCACCGGCGTGCGCTGCGGCGAGGGTTCACACAGGTGAATGCCGGGCACCTGGAAGTGTTTGCCCACGTGGCGGATCTCGTGGATCTTGCTCGGGTCGCTGAATATCCGCCGCTCGCGGTCGCGCAGCACCGCGCCCTCCTCCCAACTGCCTTCCCAAAGCTTGTAGCAAACCTCGAGGTATTCCTCGGCATAGTCGTAGCGCGCGTCGTGTTCGGTCTGGGCTTTCTGGCCGAGGTTCTTGGCGCCGCTTTCCAGGTAAGAGGTGACGATGTTCCAGCCGATCCGGCCCTTGGTCAGGTGATCAAGTGTGGAGAGACGCCGGGCGAACGGATAAGGATGCTCGAACGACAACGAGGCGGTCAGGCCAAAACCCAAGTGTTCAGTGACCAGCGCCATCGGCGCGATCAGCGACAACGGGTCGTTGACCGGCACCTGGGTAGCCTGGCGAATCGCTGCGTCGCCATTGCCGTTGTACACGTCATAAATGCCCAACACGTCGGCGATAAACAGGCCGTCGAACTTGCCGCGCTCAAGGATTTTGGCGAGGTCGGTCCAGTATTCCAGGTCCTTGTACTGCCACGAGCGATCACGCGGATGCGCCCACAGGCCGGGGGATTGGTGGCCGACGCAGTTCATGTCGAAGGCATTCAAGCGGATTTCACGGGCCATCAAAGCACTCCGTTGAGGTGGTAGTTGCCAACGATTTGGTATTTGAGGCGCAACGGATCATCGAGTGTCGACGGCAGTGCGGTGCGATGGCCGGTGAGTTCAAACTCGGCGTTGCTGGCGGCAATCAGGGCTTCGGCAGCGGCGATCTGCGCTTCGGTGGCGGCAACCGGGCTCGGGTGAGTGTCGGCACGCTCCAGCAACGCGGCGGCGACATCGACGCGGATCTGCAAATCGCCGAAGCGGCTGATCACGTACGGGTCATCGCTTGTCTCGACGTGGTGGCGGGTAGTTTCAAGCAGTTGGCGCGCAAGATTCAGTACGGTCATAGGTCAGGCTCCTCAGTTCCAGGCGTGACGCGCAGGTTTCACGCCGTTGAGCACGAAGTTACCGATCAGGTGGTATTTCCAGCGGACCGGGTCATGCAGGGTGTGGGTGCGCGCGTTGCGCCAGAAGCGGTCAAGGTTGTGCTTGCCGGTGACCGAACGGGTTCCGGCCAGTTCGAAAAGCTTGCTGCTGGCGAGCAAGGCGGTTTCGGCCGACAGCACTTTGGCCTGGGCGACCACCAGCGAGGCGTGGGCCACGCTGTCTTCGCTGGGTTCGGCGAGTGCTTGGTCGACCGCCTTGCCGGCCTTGGCGAGAATCGCTTCGGTGCCGTGCACACGCCATTCGAGGTCGCCGATGGCGGCGATGGTGAACGGGTCTTGCCAGCCGTGATCCTGCTGGCTGTCGATCCACGGGCGCGCCTGGCGTGCGTAGATCTTGGCGTGTTCGAGAGCGCCCAGGGCAATGCCGGTGTCGACGGCGGCCTGGATAATCTGCGAGATCGGGCCGTTGGCGGTGGGCGTGTCGAAGGCCTGGTGGGCGGGGATCACCGCACTGCGCGGCACGGTGACGCCGTCGAGGGTCACACCGCCGCTGGCCGTGGTGCGCTGGCCGAAACCGTCCCAACTGTCGATCACGCTAAGACCCGGCGCATCACGTTCGACGAAGGCGATGAAGGCTTGATCGTTTTCGTTGTTGCCAACGGTGGGCACGATGTGGGCGAACAATGCACCGGTGCAGTAGAACTTCTCGCCATTGATTTGCGCGGTGTCGCCATGGAAGCGAATCTGCGTGTCAAAGGTGCCGGCATTTTTGCTCTTCGCTTCGGAGAAGGCGTTGCCGAAACGGTAGCCGGCCAGGACTTTGCCGAAATAATGACGCTTTTGTTCCTCGGTCGCGGTTTGCAGCAGGATGTCGACCACGCCCAGGTGGTTCTGTGGGATCTGGCCCAGTGAAGGGTCCGCGGCGGAAATCAGTTTGATCACCTCGGCCACGGTCACATAGGACACCTCGGCGCCGCCGTAGGCCTTGGGAATGGTGATACCCCACAGGCCACTGGCTGAAAACGCGTCGAGCTCAGCGATGGGCAGGCGACGCTCGCGGTCGCGCTCGCTGGCGTCGACGGCAAACCGTGCGGCCAGGCGCGTGGCAACCTCGATGGCTTCCGCGTCCGAGCGGATGATATGGGCAGGGTGTTGAGGGTGGGCAGACATGGGCCGACTCCAGGCTCCGATGGGATGCTGGAGTGATTGCAGGAGTCGTGCCTGAATTTAATCGCAAATAAAATCAGCGACTTGCTGTTAAATCAGCGCAGTAGAGCGCGTTTCAAACCAGCAAAGTGTGCATTTACTGTTGCCGGGCGAACAGTTAGATCACCACGGTCCGCACAAAGCACACCGCCACGTCACCCTCGTTGCGATAGCCGTGGGATTGGCGGCTGGCGAACATATAGAACTCACCCGCCACGACGTGTTTTTCTTCGT
Organism: Pseudomonas sp. H1_A03; assembly: GCF_054685145.1. Classification (NCBI taxonomy): domain Bacteria; kingdom Pseudomonadati; phylum Pseudomonadota; class Gammaproteobacteria; order Pseudomonadales; family Pseudomonadaceae; genus Pseudomonas; species Pseudomonas sp. H1_A03. Next base: position 3,774,926 of record NZ_CP162829.1, on the reverse strand, counting down.
CGTCGAGGATCAGGGTCAGTGCGCCCTCATACACGAACAGCTGCACGCTCCAGCCATCCGGATCGGGCTCGGGACTGTAGCGATCACCGGGTTCCAGGCGCATCTCCCACAATTCCACTTCGCGCCGGGCATTGGCTTTGGCCAGTAGCACCGCCTTGCTGCCCGGAATCTCACCGGCCCACGCTAGCTCATTGATGCGGCTGTGGTCGGGCGCGTCCGGCGCCTGGATGAGGTCGCTGAAGGCCACGTTTAACGCTTCGGCCACGCGGTCGAGGGTGGACAGGCTAACATTCTTCTCCCCCGCCTCGATCGCCACCAGCATGCGCCGGCTGACTCCGGATTTTTCCGAAAGCGCGGTCTGGCTGAGGTCGGCGGCGTGGCGCAGGCGACGAACGTTCTGGCTGACGTGCTGCAGGACCGAGGCCCGTTGTGGATTTTCTTTGTGCACTATATTGCTCAATGGGTGGGTGTGCGCAGTATACTGCCCAGCGTGCGGCGCATTGTGCGTGCCGCGTTCTCACTGTGCAAGATCAGAGCCGCCATGACTACCTCGACCGCGTCCCCGCGTTTCAACCGCTTCAGCAAAGCCGAATGCATCCTGGTGGTGATCACCATGATCTGGGGCGGCACGTTTTTGCTGGTGCAGCACGCGATGACCGTCAGCGGGCCGATGTTTTTCGTAGGCCTGCGCTTTGCCGCTGCGGCCATTGTGGTGGGCTGCTTTTCCTTGCGTACCCTGCGTGACTTGACCTTGTTCGAATTGAAGGCCGGTGTGTTTATTGGGGTGGCGATCATGTTTGGCTACGGCCTGCAGACCATCGGTTTGCAGACCATCCTGAGCAGCCAGTCGGCGTTTATCACCGCGCTCTATGTGCCCTTCGTGCCACTGCTGCAATGGCTGGTGCTGGGCCGTCGCCCGGGGTTGATGCCGAGCATTGGCATCATGCTGGCGTTTGCCGGCTTGATGCTGCTGACGGGGCCGGCGGGGGCCTCGTTGAATTTCAGTCCCGGTGAAATCGCTACGCTCATCGGCGCCATCGCCATTGCGGCGGAAATCATCCTGATCAGTGCATTCGCGGGGCAAGTGGATGTGCGCCGGGTGACGGTTGTGCAACTGGCCACCGCTTCGCTGCTGTCGTTCCTGATGGTGGTGCCGATGGGCGAAGCGCTGCCGGGGTTTTCGTGGCTACTGCTGTTCAGCGCGGTGGGCCTGGGCTTGACCAGTGCGGTGATTCAGGTCGCGATGAATTGGGCGCAGCAGAGTGTTTCGCCAACGCGGGCGACGTTGATCTATGCCGGTGAGCCGGTGTGGGCGGGCGTGGTGGGGCGGATTGCCGGAGAACGCTTCCCGCCGATTGCGATGCTGGGGGCCGTGTTGATTGTGGCGGCGGTGATTGTGAGTGAGATGAAGACCAAGGGGCAGAAGGCCCTTGAATTGCGGGATGCTCGGGAACAGGAACAGCAGGGGTAAAGCCGAACCCTGTGGTGACTGGGAAATCGCTATCGCGGGCAAGCCCGGCTCCCACAGGGGTAAGCACTTCAAAGCCCACTCCCTCGAAACAATGCGTTATGGGAGTTTTCGGCCTACTTTGTAGGATCCTTACACATCTTGCCGTTTGGTGATCGCGAAAGCGGCACGTATGATGCATCCCAAACTCCCGCAGATTAGAAGCCTATGTCCCTGATAGTTCTACTGCTTCTGCCTTTTATTGGCAGCTGTCTGGCGGCCTTGCTGCCGCACAATGCACGTAACACCGAATCCCTGCTGGCAGGCCTGGTGGCGCTGGTTGGCACCATTCAAGTCGCCCTGCTCTACCCCCAGATCGCCCACGGTGGCGTGATCCGCGAAGAATTCATGTGGTTGCCCAGCCTTGGGCTGAACTTCGTGCTGCGCATGGATGGGTTTGCCTGGCTGTTCTCGATGCTGGTGCTCGGCATCGGCTCGCTGGTGTCGCTGTATGCGCGTTACTACATGTCGCCGGATGATCCGGTGCCGCGCTTTTTCGCGTTTTTCCTGGCCTTCATGGGCGCCATGCTCGGGCTGGTGATTTCCGGCAACCTGATCCAGATCGTGTTTTTCTGGGAACTGACCAGCCTGTTCTCGTTCCTGCTGATCGGCTATTGGCACCACCGTGCCGATGCCAGGCGCGGCGCGTATATGGCGCTGATGGTCACCGGCGCCGGCGGCTTGTGCCTGCTGGCGGGCGTGATGTTGCTGGGGCATATCGTCGGCAGCTATGACCTGGACCTGGTATTGGCGGCGGGCGATCAGATTCGCGCGCATTCGCTGTACCCGGTCATGCTGGCCCTGGTGTTGATCGGTGCCCTGAGCAAAAGCGCGCAGTTCCCGTTCCACTTCTGGCTGCCCCACGCGATGGCGGCTCCCACGCCGGTGTCGGCGTACCTGCATTCGGCGACGATGGTGAAAGCCGGCGTGTTCCTGCTGGCCCGCCTGTGGCCGTCGCTGTCCGGCAGCGAAGAATGGTTCTATATCGTCGGCGGCGCCGGCGCCCTCACCCTCCTCCTCGGCGCTTACTGCGCCATGTTCCAGAATGATCTCAAGGGCCTGCTGGCCTACTCCACCATCAGCCACCTCGGGCTGATCACCTTATTGCTGGGCCTTAACAGCCCGCTGGCCGCCGTCGCGGCGGTGTTCCATATTCTCAATCATGCGACCTTCAAGGCGTCGCTGTTCATGGCGGCGGGCATCATCGACCACGAAAGCGGCACGCGGGATATCCGCAAGCTCAGCGGGCTGGTGCGATTGATCCCGTTTACCGCGACCCTGGCGATGGTGGCCAGTGCGTCCATGGCCGGCGTGCCGTTACTCAATGGCTTCCTGTCCAAAGAGATGTTCTTCGCCGAAACCGTCTTTATCTCCTCGACTCAATGGGTGGAATTCGCCCTGCCGTTGATCGCGACCATCGCCGGTACGTTCAGCGTGGCCTATGCCCTGCGCTTTACCGTGGATGTGTTCTTCGGCCCGACCGCGACAGACCTGCCGCACATCCCTCACGAGCCGCCGCGCTGGATGCGCGCCCCGGTTGAGCTGCTGGTGTTTACTTGCCTGCTGGTGGGGATTTTCCCGGCCCAGGTCGTCGGCTCTATCCTCGCTGCCGCCGCCTTGCCCGTGGTGGGCGGTGTGCTGCCGGAGTACAGCCTCGCGATCTGGCACGGCTGGAACGCGCCGATGATCATGAGCCTGGTGGCCATGTCCGGGGGGGTGGTGCTTTACCTGCTACTGCGCAAGCAACTCAAGTTGGGCCGCTTCAAATACCCGCCCGTCATCAGCTACTTCAATGGCAAGCGCGGCTTTGAGCGCTGCCTGGTGGTGATGATGCGCGGCGTGCGCAAGATCGAAAAACGCATCAGCACCAAGCGCCTGCAGACCCAGCTGTTTCTGCTGGTGCTGGTGGCGGTCATCGGCGGCATGATCCCGATGATCAACAGTGGCCTCAGTTGGGGCGACCGGCCGAAAATCCCGGGCTCCATCGTGTTTGTGACCCTGTGGCTGCTGGCGATCGCCTGCGCCCTCGGTGCCGCCTGGCAAGCCAAGTATCACCGGCTGGCGGCCCTGACCATGGTCAGCGTGTGCGGCCTGATGACCTGCGTCACCTTTGTGTGGTTCTCGGCGCCGGACCTGGCGTTGACCCAACTGGTGGTCGAAGTGGTCACCACGGTGCTGATCCTGCTGGGGCTGCGCTGGTTGCCACGGCGGATCGAAGAAGTGTCGCCACTGCCCAGTTCGCTGCGCAAGGCACGCATCCGTCGTCTGCGTGACTTCCTATTGTCCACCGTTGTCGGCGGCGGCATGGCATTGCTGTCCTATGCGATGCTGACGCGCCAGACGCCCAACGATATCTCCTCGTTCTACCTGAGCCGCGCCCTGCCCGAAGGCGGCGGCAGCAATGTGGTCAATGTGATGCTGGTGGACTTCCGTGGCTTCGATACCCTCGGCGAAATCACTGTGCTCGGCGCCGTGGCGCTGACCGTGTACGCCCTGCTGCGGCGCTTCCGCCCGTCCAGGGAAAGCATGCAGCTGCCCGCGCAACAGCGCCAACTCGCGCCGGACGTGGCCACCGACCTGGTCAACCCGCGCCAGGCCAGCGATACCGCCCTGGGCTTCATGATGGTGCCGGCGGTGCTGGTGCGCCTGCTATTGCCGATTGCGCTGGTGGTGTCGTTCTACCTGTTCATGCGCGGCCATAACCAGCCGGGCGGCGGGTTTGTCGCCGGGTTGGTGATGTCGGTGGCGTTTATCCTGCAATACATGGTCGCCGGAACGCAGTGGGTGGAGGCGCAGATGAGCCTGCGGCCGATGCGCTGGATGGGCTTCGGCCTGCTCGCCGCGACCTTGACGGGCCTGGGCGCATTGTTTGCCGGGTACCCGTTCCTCACCACGCACACCTGGCATTTCAGCTTGCCGGTGCTGGGCGATATTCATGTCGCCAGCGCGCTGTTCTTCGACGTCGGCGTGTACGCCATGGTCGTCGGTTCGACGCTGCTGATGCTCACTGCCCTCGGTCACCAGTCGGTGCGAGCGCATAAACCGAGCAACCAGGCCAAGGTCGTTGCTGCAACAGAAGGAGCCGCCTGATGGAAGAAGTCATCGCAATTGCCATTGGAGTCCTGGCCGCTTCCGGCGTCTGGCTGATCCTGCGGCCACGGACGTTCCAGGTGGTGATGGGCCTGTGCCTGCTGTCGTATGGGGTCAACCTGTTCATTTTCAGCATGGGCAGCCTGTTTATCGGTAAAGAGCCGATCATCAAGGACGGCGTGCCGCAGGACCTGCTCAACTACACCGACCCGCTGCCCCAGGCGCTGGTGCTCACGGCGATCGTGATCAGCTTCGCCATGACCGCGCTGTTTCTGGTGGTGCTGCTGGCCTCGCGTGGCCTGACCGGTACTGACCATGTTGACGGCCGGGAGCCCAAGGAATGAATTGGGTCAACCAACTGATCGTCGCACCGATCCTGCTGCCATTGCTCACCGCCGCGCTGATGCTGATGCTGGGTGAAAAACGTCGCCCGCTGAAGGCGCAGATCAACCTGGTGTCGAGCATGCTTGGCCTGGGCGTTGCCATTCTGCTGCTGTACTGGACGCAAAAAGGCGGCCCCGGCTCGATCGGCGTGTACCTGCCGGGCAACTGGCAAGTGCCGTTTGGCATCGTGCTGGTGGTGGACCAACTGTCGGCGCTGATGCTGGTGCTCACCGGGATCATCGGCGTGAGCGCGCTGCTGTTCGCCATGGCCCGCTGGGACCGTGCGGGCACCAGTTTCCATGCACTGTTCCAGATCCAGATGATGGGGTTGTATGGTGCGTTTCTCACCGCCGACCTGTTCAACCTGTTCGTGTTCTTCGAAGTGTTGCTGGCGGCGTCTTACGGTTTGATGCTGCACGGTTCCGGCCGCGCGCGGGTGTCGTCGGGGCTGCATTACATCGCAATCAACCTGCTGGCGTCGTCGCTGTTTCTGATTGGCGCGGCGATGATCTATGGCGTCACCGGCACGCTGAACTTCGCCGACCTGGCGCTGAAAATCCCGCTGGTGCCGGAAGCCGATCGCGGCCTGCTGCATGCCGGTGCGGCGATCCTCGCCACCGCGTTCCTGGCCAAGGCCGGCATGTGGCCGCTGAACTTCTGGCTGGCCCCGGCCTACTCCTCGGCCAGTGCGCCGGTGGCGGCGATGTTTGCGATCATGACCAAGGTTGGCGTGTACACCGTGCTGCGCCTGTGCACCCTGCTGTTCTCCGGCCAGGCCGGTGCGTCAGCGCTGTTTGGCGGCGACTGGCTGGTGTATGGCGGCATGGCGACCATCATCTGCGCGGCGCTGGCGATGGTGGCGGCGCAGCGTCTAGAGCGCATGGCCAGCCTGAGCATTCTGGTGTCAGCCGGCATTCTGCTGTCGGCGGTAGGCTTCGCCCAGCCGAGCCTGACTGCTGGCGCGCTGTTCTATCTGGTCAGCTCCACCTTGGCGTTAAGCGCGCTGTTCCTGCTGGCTGAGCTGATCGAGCGTTCGCGTTCGGCCAACGATTTGCCGCTGGACGAAGAAATCGATGCGCTGCCCAAGGCCATGGAATCCCTGCATCCGCGCCCCGGCGTCAACCTGGATGATGAGCAGAAAGCCGTCGTCGGCCAGGTGATTCCGTGGACCATGGCGTTCCTCGGCTTGAGTTTTGTCGCCTGCGCGCTGCTGATTATCGGCATGCCGCCGTTGTCCGGGTTTATCGGCAAGCTCAGCTTGTTGAGTGCGCTGGTCAATCCGCTGGGCCTGGGCGTCAGTGTCGACGAGCCAATCCGTCCCGCTGCCTGGGGCCTTGTGGCGCTGTTGATCCTCTCCGGCCTGGCTTCGCTGATCGCCTTTGCGCGCCTGGGCATCCAGCGCTTCTGGACCCCCGAAGAGCGCCCCTCACCGCTGCTGCGTCGCTACGAGTGCGTGCCGATCTTCTTTCTGCTCGGCCTTAGCATCCTGCTGACCTTCAAGGCCGAACCGCTGATGCGCTACACCCAGGCCACCGCCGCCAGCCTGAACAACCCGGAACGCTACGTGATGGCCGTCATGGCAACACGTCCCGTCCCCAGCCCTGAAGCCAAGACAGCCGCGTTGGAGGTGCAGCCATGAAGCGCCTGTTCCCTGCCCCGTGGCTGTCCCTGGCCCTGTGGCTGCTGTGGCTGGTGCTGAACGTGTCACTCAGCGCTGGCAACCTGCTGCTGGGTGCCGCACTGGGCTTTCTTGCACCGCTGTTGATGGCACCGCTGCGCCCGCTGCCGATTCGCATCCGCCGCCCGGGTGTGATCATTCGCCTGTTTTTCCGGGTGGGTCGCGATGTAATCATCTCCAACCTGCAAGTGGCCTGGGGCGTATTGATCTGTGGTTCACGCCCGCCGCGTTCGCGCTTTATCAAGATCCCCCTGGACCTGCGCGACGCCAACGGCCTGGCCGCGCTGTCGATGATCACCACGGTGGTGCCCGGCACCATCTGGTCGGAACTGGCGCTGGACCGCAGCATCCTCCTGCTGCACGTGTTTGACCTCGAGGACGAAGCGTCGTTTATCGAGCACTTCAAGACCACCTACGAGCGGCCCCTGATGGAGATCTTCGAATGAGCGCCCTGCTCTCCAACGCGATCCTGTTCAGCCTGTTCCTGTTCTCCCTGGCCATGGTGCTGCCCCTGGTGCGCCTGTTCAAAGGCCCGTCGGCACAAGACCGGGTATTGGCGCTGGACTACCTGTACATCCTGGCCATGCTAATGATGCTGGTGCTGGGCATTCGTTATGCCAGTGACACCTACTTTGAAGCGGCGCTGCTGATTGCGCTGTTTGGCTTCGTGGGCTCGTTTGCCCTGGCGAAATTCCTGCTGCGTGGGGAGGTGATTGAATGATGCCGTTATGGATGGAAGCGGTGGTCGCGGTGCTGCTGGTGTTGAGCAGTGTGTTTGCATTGATTGGCGCGATTGGATTACTGCGGATGAAGGACTTTTTTCAACGCATGCACCCACCGGCACTGGCTTCGACATTAGGCGCGTGGTGTGTAGCATTGGCGTCGATTATCTACTTTTCGGTGCTCAAATCCGGGCCGGTGTTGCACGGGTGGTTGATTCCGATTTTGTTGTCGATCACGGTGCCGGTGACCACATTGCTATTGGCCCGCACCGGACTGTTCCGCAAGCGCATGGCCGGTGACGACGTCCCCGCCGAGGTCAGCAGCCGCCGCTGATCCCTCAAGTGGGCAGCGTAAAAATGTGGGAGCTGGCTGGCCTGCGATTGCGGTGGGTCAGTCAACATTTTCGGTGACTGACACGCCCTCATCGCAGGCAAGCCAGCTCCCACATTTGAATGGGTGCCAGGCGCGAGATCGGATGTGTGCCGGGGACGTCTTTCGGACATCAGGAAAAGGAATTCCCATTATGGATATCAAGTGTTCCGTGTTTATCGCCGCGAGCGTTGACGGTTTTATCGCCCGGCCAGATGGCGATATCGAGTGGCTGCACCGGCCGGAATATGAGCTGGCAGCGTTGAACGGCCTGACGTATGAAAGCTACATCGCGACGGTTGATGCGCTGGTGATGGGCCGCAAAACCCTGGAAAAAGTCCAGTCGTTTGCGGAGTGGCCCTATGAGGGTATGCCGGTCATCGCCCTTTCTCACCAGGCCGTAGAAATCCCGACGTATTTGCAGGGCAAGGTCGAGGTGATGTCCCTGGACCCAATCGCGCTGGTGGCACAGTTAGCCGAACGCGGCATGAAGCATCTCTATATCGATGGTGGCCAAACGATCCAGGCGTTTCTAGACTCAGGGCTGATCAACGAGCTGATCATTACGCGTATTCCGGTGCTGCTGGGGCAAGGGATTCCATTTTTCAGCCAGGTCGGCAACGAGCATGATCTTCGCCATATCGGCACGTATGTGTCGGAGAATGGATTTGTTCAGAGTCGGTACGAAGTCACTGACAAGCGCTGATGCTCAGGCATCAGCTCCCGGAAATTTCCGACAGCGTTCTAAGGTTGCCCCTCGGAAGATGACGCCCTAATCTTCGGTGGTCGCTGAAAACTCAGCGACCGGGTTTCGCAGCCCGGTTAAACTCTAGACGCACAGCGTCCACCTCAAGATAGCGGGCGCTTTTTTATGCCTGATGTTATGGCGGCTGTGCGCGGGATACCTTCGGGTATGCCGGGTGCCTAGAGTCCCGGTCTGCGAACCTGCGTACAGCTGCCACCCCGGTATCGTTTCGCAGCGATGGGTGGTGGCTCCAATACTCTAGGAGCTTCGTCATGATCAAAGACAGTCCGAATCCGCCGTCAGACTCAGCCGCGTTTCATACTGCGGCTCATCGAGCAATCAACCACTATCTGAACCCACCTGAGAAACCAGAGCCTTCTACTGAGGACCATAGTTTATTTACCGTACGCGAAGGATTAGACGTCGAGACGCTGCTGGTCAACGCGTCGGAGGATCTTGCCTCGGTTCAAGCGCTGGCAAGCCATTTGGCTTTTGAGATCGACGGCAATCCTCGCAGCGTGGCCTTGGGAATGTGTCGGATGCTGGAGGGGATCCAGCTAATGGTGGATAAAACACTAAGCCTCAAAGACCATCCAACTCACACATAAATCTGAAATTGAAGAGTTCGCAAAGTGGGCACGGTAAAAAATGTGGGAGCTGGCTTGCCTGCGATTACGGTGGGTCAGTCAACATCTTCGATGACTGACACTCCCTCATCGCAGCATAAGTATCTACACATCTTCAAAGTGAAATTGCGTAGCAGCTGTCGAGCCCTGGCGAGGCTGCGTCAGGGGTGTGTCAGACAGCCCGCAAACGCAGCCTCGCCGGGGCTCGACAGCTGCTACGCAGAGGGCTCCCTCAAGATGTGTAGATACCTATGCTCATCGCAGGCAAGCCAGCTCCCACAGTGGATCGAGTGAAACGTTAAACAGTGTGCAAAAAAACGCCCCGAACCAGTCGGGGCGTTTTTGTTCAGCGTTTACCGATCAGGCCTGATCAGCCAACCGCCACGTCGTCCCACCCTTGCCGTCTTCCAACACCACACCCATCGCGGTCAGTTGGTCACGGATACGGTCGGACTCCGCCCAGTCTTTATTGGTACGAGCAGCCAGACGCGCCTGGATCAGCGCATCCACTTCAGCCGCATCCACACGCCCTTCGGCGCCGGCTTGCAGGAAGTCATCGGCTTCCATCTGCAACACGCCCAGCACGCTGGCCAGCTCTTTCAAGCGTGCCGCTAGACCCGCCGCCGCGTCGAGATCGCTCTCGCGCAGGCGGTTGATCTCACGCACCATCTCGAACAACACGGCGCAGGCTTCCGGGGTGCCGAAGTCGTCGTTCATGACTTCGGTGAAGCGGGCCACAAAGGCTTCGCCGCCAGCCGGCGCCACGGCGGGCAGGCCTTTCAACGCGTGGTAGAAACGTTCCAGGGCGCCTTTGGCGTCCTTGAGGTTGTCTTCCGAGTAGTTGATGGCGCTGCGGTAATGGCTCGACACCAGCAGGTAACGCACGACTTCCGGGTGGTACTTTTCCAGCACGTCGCGAATGGTGAAGAAGTTGTTCAAGGACTTGGACATCTTCTCGCCATTGATGCGGATCATGCCGCAGTGCATCCAGGCGTTGGCGTAGGTCTTGCCGGTGGCGGCTTCGCTCTGGGCGATTTCGTTTTCGTGGTGCGGGAACTCGAGGTCGCTGCCGCCGCCATGAATGTCGAAAGTTTCGCCAAGGCAGCAGGTGGACATCACCGAGCATTCGATGTGCCAGCCCGGACGCCCGGCGCCCCACGGCGACTCCCAGCTCGGCTCGCCGGGCTTGGTGCCTTTCCACAGCACGAAGTCGAGCGGGTCTTGCTTGGCTTCGTCGACTTCGATGCGGGCGCCGATGCGCAGGTCTTCGATTTTCTTGCGCGACAGCTTGCCGTAACCCATGAACTTGGCGACGCGGTAGTACACGTCGCCATTGCCTGGGGCGTAGGCGTACCCCTTGTCGATCAGGGTCTGGATCATCGCGTGCATGCCCGGAATGTGGTCCGTGGCGCGCGGCTCCATGTCCGGCTTGAGGATGTTGAGGCGCGCCTCATCCTCGTGCATCGCGGCGATCATGCGCTCGGTCAGCGCGTCGAACGACTCGCCGTTTTCATTGGCGCGGTTGATGATCTTGTCGTCGATGTCGGTGATGTTGCGCACGTACGTCAAGTCGTAGCCGCTGAAACGCAACCAGCGGGTCACCAGGTCGAAGGCAACCATGCTGCGGCCGTGGCCGATGTGGCAGTAGTCGTACACGGTCATGCCGCACACGTACATGCGCACCTTGTTGCCATCCAGCGGTTTGAAGACTTCTTTGGTCTTGCTGAGTGTGTTGTAGATCGTTAGCACGACATTTCCTTCTTTCTACGCAAAGCCGCCAAAGGCTTCACTGGCCCCACGAATCACGCAAGGTCACGGTACGGTTGAATACCGGCTGACCGGGTTTCGAGTCCTTGATATCCGCGCAGAAGTAACCTTCGCGCTCGAACTGGAAACGGTCTTCCGGCTGTGCGTCGGCCAACGAGGGCTCCGCACGACAACCCGTGAGTACTTGCAGGGAGTCAGGGTTGATGTTGTCGAGGAAACTCGCGCTGTCTTCGGCCTTTTCAGGGTTCGGCGAGCGGAACAGACGATCGTACAAGCGCACTTCGCACTCGATGCTGGCAGCCGCCGGCACCCAGTGGACCACGCCCTTGACCTTGCGGCCTTCAGGGTTCTTGCCGAGGGTTTCCGGGTCGTACGAGCAACGCAGTTCGACGATGTTGCCATCGGCGTCCTTGATCGCTTCATCGGCACGGATCACGTAGCTGCCACGCAGGCGCACTTCGCCGTTTGGCTCCAGGCGCTTGTAGCCTTTTGGCGGTTCTTCCATGAAGTCATCGCGGTCGATGTAGATTTCACGGGCGAACGGCAGCTTGCGCACGCCGAGTTCTTCTTTTTGCGGATGACGCGGCAGTTCGAGGTGCTCGACTTTGTCTTCCGGGTAGTTGGTGATCACGACTTTCAACGGACGCAGCACACACATGGCGCGCGGGGCGTTCGCGTCGAGGTCCTGGCGGATGCTGAATTCGAGCATGCCGAAGTCAACCACGCCGTCGGAACGGTTGGTGCCGACCATGTCGCAGAAGTTGCGGATCGACGCAGGCGTGTAGCCACGACGGCGGAAGCCCGACAGCGTCGACATGCGCGGGTCATCCCAGCCATGCACGTGCTTTTCATCGACCAGTTGCTTGAGCTTGCGCTTGCTGGTGATGGTGTAGTTCAGGTTCAGGCGGCTGAATTCGTACTGACGCGGGTGCGCCGGTACCGGCAGGCTGTCGAGGAACCACTCATACAATGGGCGATGGCTTTCGAACTCCAGGGTGCAGATGGAGTGGGTGATGCCTTCGATGGCGTCGGACTGACCGTGGGTGAAGTCGTAGTTGGGGTAGATGCACCACTTGTCACCGGTCTGATGGTGATGGGCATGGCGGATGCGGTACATGATCGGGTCGCGCAGGTTCATGTTCGGCGAGGCCATGTCGATCTTGGCACGCAGTACGCGAGCGCCGTCCGGGAACTCACCGGCGCGCATGCGGGCGAACCAGTCGAGGTTCTCTTCCACCGAACGGTCGCGGAACGGGCTGTTCTTGCCCGGTTCGGTCAGGGTGCCACGGTATTCCTTGGCTTGCTCCGGGGTCAGGTCGTCAACGTAGGCCTTGCCGGCCTTGATCAGCTCGACCGCCCAGTCAAACAACTGGTCGAAATACTTGGACGCATAGCGCACTTCACCGGACCACTCGAAACCCAGCCACTTGATGTCGCTTTCGATGGCGTCGATGTATTCCTGGTCTTCCTTGGCCGGGTTGGTGTCGTCGAAACGCAGGTGCGTGACGCCACCGAACTCCTGGGCCAGGCCGAAGTTCACACAGATCGACTTGGCGTGACCGATGTGCAGGTAGCCGTTGGGCTCTGGCGGGAAGCGGGTGACGATCTGCGTGTGCTTGCCCGAATCCAGGTCCGCCTGGATGATCGGGCGCAGGAAATTGACCGGGACGGCAGGTCCGGCCTTGGCATTCGAGGTAGGGTCGACAGTGGGCTTGCTCATAGGATCCTTGAACAGACAAGTACGTGGCCGGGCTAGGCCGACAAAACAAAGGCGATATCATAGCCGATGCTGTCAAGCACCTGACAGAGAAGCACTGAAAACGGCTGCATTTATTGCATAGGCGGTAAAAAACCACCTCGAAATTCCTGCAAGGCACGCTAAACTGCGCGTCTTGGCCGCAATTTCGCCATACCGGTCGTGGTGCCCAGGCACCCAAACCCACGAATTCCCTGAAAAGAGTAGTGAACATGACTCAAGTCAAACTGACCACCAACCACGGTGACATCGTCATCGAGCTGAACGCCGAGAAAGCCCCGATCACGGTCGCCAACTTCATCGAGTACGTTAAAGCCGGCCACTACGAAAACACCGTTTTCCACCGTGTCATCGGCAACTTCATGGTCCAGGGCGGCGGTTTCGAACCTGGCATGAAAGAAAAGAAAGACAAGCGCCCAAGCATCCAGAACGAAGCGGACAACGGCCTTTCCAACGACAAGTACACCGTCGCCATGGCCCGCACCATGGAGCCGCATTCGGCCTCCGCGCAGTTCTTCATCAACGTGGCCGACAACGCGTTCCTGAACCACAGCGGCAAGAACGTGCAGGGCTGGGGCTACGCGGTATTCGGCAAAGTGACCGAAGGCCAGGACGTCGTTGACAAGATCAAAGGCGTGCAGACCACCAGCAAAGCAGGTCACCAGGACGTGCCGGTAGAAGACGTTATCGTCGAGAAAGCCGAGATCGTTGGGTGATATTGCTGATTTCAGACTTGCATCTGGAAGAGGAGCGCCCGGACATCACCCGGGCGTTTCTGGATCTGCTCCATGGCCGCGCCCGTGGCGCCCAGGCGTTGTACATTCTGGGGGACTTCTTTGAAGCCTGGATTGGCGACGATGGGATGACACCGTTCCAGCGCTCGATTTGCGCAGCCCTGCGCGAGCTAAGCGACAGCGGCACCCCGATTTTTATCATGCATGGCAATCGCGACTTCCTGATCGGCAAGGCGTTCTGCACAGCAGCCGGTACCACCTTGCTCAAGGACCCGAGTGTCGTGCAGCTCCATGGCGAACCTGTGCTGTTGATGCACGGCGACAGCCTGTGCACCCGCGACGTCGGCTATATGAAGCTGCGGCGCATCCTGCGTAACCCGATTGTGCTGTTTATCCTGCGCCACCTGCCGTTGCGCACCCGGCACAAGCTGGCGCGCAAGCTGCGCAGTGAAAGCCGTGCGCAGACGCGCATGAAGGCCAACGATATTGTGGATGTGACGCCCGAAGAAGTGCCGCGGGTGATGCAGCAATTTGGCGTGCGCACCCTGGTCCACGGCCATACTCACCGCCCCGCCATTCACAAGTTGCAGATTGGTGAACAGGCGGCCAAGCGTATTGTGCTGGGGGATTGGGATAAGCAAGGGTGGGCGTTGCAGGTGGATGAGCACGGGTTTCAATTGACGGCGTTTGATTTTGTGAACCCGCAATTGGCGTTGCCCGGCGCCTGAACCGACTGCACCTGGCTGGCTTTTTGTAGTGAGCGAGCTTGCCTCGCGCGGGCAAGCCCGCTCACTACAAAACGCCGAACTAGTGGCCTGAGGCTTCCGACCCAGCCTTGGCGCCAAACGGCGGCTTGGCCAACCACACCAGCAACATCAACCCCATGAACATCCACCCCAGCAACGTGAAGTAATCCACGGTGGACATCATGTACGCCTGGCTGGTGAGGATCTGGTCCAGTTGCGCATACGCCTTGTGACCTGCCCCACCCAGCGCCTGCAACGCATCGCGGGTCGCCGAGTCGTAGGTGGTCATGTTTTCGCTCATGTACGCATGGTGCTGGTCCGCCCGGCGAATCCAGATCCAGGTGGTCAGCGAGGCCGCAAAGCTGCCGCCCAGGGTCCGCAGGAACGTCGCCAGGCCCGCACCGTCGGCAATCTGGTTGGGCGGCAGGTCGGACATCAGGATGCTCAAGGTCGGCATGAAGAACAGCGCCACGCCGATGCCCATGAACAGCTGCACCATCGCGATGTGCGTGAAGTCCACCTCATTGGTGAAACCCGCACGCATAAAGCAGCTCAAGCCAATCGCCAGGAACGCCAGGCCTGCCAGCAGGCGCAGGTCGAACTTGTGCGCGTATTTGCCGACAAACGGCGACATCAGCACCGGCAGGATGCCGATCGGCGCCACCGCCAGGCCCGCCCACGTGGCCGTGTAGCCCATCTGGGTCTGCAACCATTGCGGCAGGATCAGGTTGATGCCGAAGAAGCCTGCGTAACCCAGGATCAACACGATGGTGCCGATGCGGAAGTTGCGGTAGGCGAACAGCCGCAGATTCACCACCGGGTGCTTGTCGGTCATCTCCCAGATGATGAACACCGCCAGGGCAATCACCGAAATCGCGGCACCAATGATGATGAAGTTGGATTCAAACCAATCCAGGTCATTGCCCTTGTCGAGGATGATCTGCAAGGCGCCAACCCCCACGATCAGGCTCAGCAGCCCCACGTAGTCCATGGGTTGGTAGCTGGTCTCCACCGGGCGTTTCTTCAGTTGCGAACGCACCACCATCACCGCAAAGATGCCGATGGGCACGTTGATAAAGAAGATCCACGGCCAGCTGTAGCTGTCGGTGATCCAGCCGCCGAGGATGGGACCGGCAATCGGCGCCACCACCGTGACCATCGCCAATAACGCCAGGGCCATGCCGCGCCTCGCCGGTGGGTAGACCGCGATCAGTAGCGTCTGCGTCATCGGGTACAGCGGCCCGGCCACCAGGCCTTGCACGACCCGAAAGGCGATCAGCTCGGGCATCGAGGTGGAAATACCACAGAGGAACGACGCCAGCACAAACAGCATCGTCGCCCACAAAAACAGCTTCACCTCGCCAAACCGGCGGCTCAGCCAACCGGTGAGTGGCAACGCGATGGCGTTGCTCACCGCAAACGAGGTGATGACCCAGGTGCCCTGCTCCGAACTCACGCCGAGGTTGCCGGAAATAGTCGGCAGCGCCACGTTGGCGATGGTGGTGTCGAGCACCTGCATAAAGGTCGCCAGCGACAGGCCAATAGTGGCCATCAACAGGCTGGGTGGCGTGAAGGAGGCGTTATTGCTCATCAGCGTTGCGCAGCCTTGGGCGCGGCGGTGCTGTTGTCATGGATCAACTGGTTGATCATGGCGTCCGCCTCGGCCAATTGGCGGTCATACACATTGGTGGTGAACGACGCCTTTTGCGGCGCCTGTTGCGCCAGGACCGGGCCGCTCTGGTCGTGCAGGTCCACATTGACCACGGTGCTCAAGCCCACGCGCAGCGGGTGTTTGGCCAACTCGTCGGCGTTGATGTGGATGCGCACCGGCACCCGTTGCACGATCTTGATCCAGTTACCGGTGGCGTTCTGCGCCGGCAGCAGGGCAAATGCGCTGCCGGTACCGGCGCCAAGGCTGTCCACGGTACCACTGTACTTTACGTCACTGCCGTAAATGTCCGACTCGATGTCCACCGGCTGGCCAATGCGCATATCGCGCAGTTGGGTTTCCTTGAAGTTGGCGTCGATCCACAGCTGGTTGAGTGGGATCACCGCCATCAACGCCGTGCCGGGTTGTACGCGCTGGCCCAGTTGCACGGTGCGCTTGGCCACGTAGCCGGTGACCGGGGCAATCAGGGTGCTGCGTGCATTGGTCAAGTACGCCTGGCGCAATTGCGCGGCGGCGGCCTGCACGTCCGGGTGGGACGAGATCACGGTGTCATCCACCAGCGCGTTGCTGGTCTTGAGTTGCTGCTCAAGGTTGGTCAGGGCGTTTTTCGCCGCCGTCAGGCTGTCACGGGCGTGGGACAGTTCTTCCTGGGAAATCGCCCCGCCCTGGGCCAGGGTTTTACGGCGGTTGAAGTTGTCCTGGGCCGTTTGCACATCGGCTTTCTGCGCATTGACCTGGGCCTTCATGCCGTCGACGTTGCTGTACAAACCACGCACCTGACGCACCGTGCGGGCCAGGTTGGCCTGGGCGCTTTGCAGGCCGACGGCCGCGTCGTTCGGGTCGAAGTTGATCAGCACCTGGCCTTCATGGACCAAATCGCCATCGTCGGCGCCGATGCTCACCACGGTACCGGTCACCAGCGGGGTGATTTCCACCACGTTGCCGTTCACATAGGCGTCGTCGGTGCTTTCGTTGAAGCGGCCGTAGAGCTCATACCAGCCCCACACGCCGACGATACCGAGGATGACGATCAGTGCCAGGCCGATCAGCATCACTTTGCGTTTGCGTGGGTTGTTGTCCTTGGTTTGTTCAGTTGCGGTGTTGCTGTCGGCAGTGGCCATGACAAATACCTCAAATTATTCCGAGCGGGTGGCTGGGGTGGTCGCGGCCACATTGTTGGCCTCGTATCCGCCACCCAGGGCCTGCATCAATTGAATCGACAGATCGATCTGCGCAGCATTCAGGCTCGCCAACTGACGCTGGGCCTGCAGCAACTGCTGCTCGATGCTGAGCACATCCAGGTAGTTACCGATGCCGGAGCTGTAGCGTTGAACGCCGGTGTCGTAGGACTGCTGGGCAATGTCCGCGGCGTGTTGCTGGGCCTGGATCTGCCGGCCGGTGTCGCGCAGTTGCGAAAGGGTGTTGCCGATATCACCGAGGGCTTGCACCAGGGTTTTGTTGTACTGGGCCACGGCCAGGTCGTAGTCGGCGTCGCGGGCATCCAGGTCGGCGCGCAGGCGGCCGCCGTCGAAGATCGGCAGCGAGATCGTCGGCGCGATATTGAAGAAGCGGCTGGCCGAACCAAACATCGCGTCCCCCAGCAACGACTCGGCCCCGGCGCTCGCGCTCAGGTTGAGGTTGGGGTAGAAGCGGGTTTTGCTCGCGTCGATATTCTTGCCCGCCGCCTCGACACGCCAGCGCGCGGCGATCAGGTCCGGGCGACGGCCCAGCAGTTCAGCCGGCAGCACTGAAGGCACGGCGACTGCGCTGGGCTTCAGCACGTTGGGACGGGCCAGCTCGTTGCCACGGTCCGGGCCTTTGCCGAGCAACACCCCCAGGGCGATTTTTGCGCTCTGCAGTTGTTTTTCCGCATCGATCAGTTGCGACTGGGAGCTGGCTTCCAGGCTTTCGGTTTGTTGGTACTGGTACTGGCTGTCAATGCCCGAGTCCAGGCGGCGTTTGCTCAGGTCAAGCATCTGCCGGGTGCGTTTGAGGTCGTCATTGGCCAGGTCACGCACGATATGCGCCTGGCCCAAGTCGCTGTAGGCCTTGGCGACGTTGGCGGCCAGGGTCAGGCGCGCGGCCTGTTGATCAACCTGGGCGGCGCGTGCCTCGCCCAGCGCGGCTTCCCAGGCAGCGCGCTGGCCGCCCCAGAGGTCGAAGTTGTAGTTGAAGCTGGCACCGATGTTGCGCACGGTCGAATAGGCATCGCCTTCGCCGCGAGGGTCCTGGTCTTTGGCCAGGCGCGAGCGGCTCACACCGGCGCTGGCATCCAGGGTCGGCATGCGCTCGGCATTGGCGGCGTAGGCGGCGGCTTCGGCCTGATGGGCACGGGCGCTGGCGACTTGCATGTCGGGGCTGTTTTGCAGGGCTTCCTGGATCAGGCCGTCGAGCTGCGGGTCGCCAAGGCTTTTCCACCAGTCGGCGCTGGGCCAGGCGGCACTCGACAAGGCCACGCCACTCAAGGACTTGCCGGTTTGCAGGGTATTGGCGTCAAGGCGCTTGCCCTGGGTGTCGAGGCCGCTGTAATTGGCGCAACCGGCCATGCTCATGGCCACCAGCACCAGGCAAAGGGCGCGTGTGTTCATTGGTTACCTACCCGCTGGATAGTGATCGGATCACCTGCAGCTATCAGAATTTTCTTGAGGATCTTTTCCAGGGTTTCCAACTCACCCGGCTCCAGTGCGCCGGCCAACTGGTTCAACGCATCGGCGCCGATGAACGGCAGCATGTCTGCCAGGCGCTGGCCGTCCGGGGTGAGCACCAGCTGCACTTGGCGTCGATCCAGCTCTGAACGCTTGCGGCCCAGGAGCCCCTTATGCTCCAGGCGGTCGAGCATGCGCGTCATTGAACCGCTGTCCAGAGACAGGTGGCGGCACAGCTCAGCCGGGGTGTCGACGCCAAACTGAGCCATGATGATCAACACCTTGAACTGCGCGGCGGTGATGCCGTGGGGTTCCATGTGGGTGTCGATGATGCGGTCTTTGAGGATTGCGGCACGCCCAAGCAAAAGCCCGAGGTGGCAGTTGTGGAAGTTATCCGGGGTGAAGTGTTTCATCGGAAGTCACCTTATTACTGCCTAGGCAGTGAATGTGTGACGAGATATTACTGCTTAGGCAGCGAATGTCAAATGGAATAGTTAGCTTGCTTTGTAATTACGCGACGAGTGGTTTGGAAGGCAGACACAATGTGGGAGCCAGCGCACACATAAGCCAGCTCCCACCGTTTTGAACAGTGCCGGGTTTTAGAAATCGCGTTTGTAGAAGATATCCAACGAACTGGCCACACCACTCGCCACCTCCAGGTACACCTTCTTGCTCAACAAATAGCGCAAGGCGATGGTACTGGCCGGTTCGAACACCCCTACCCCGTAACGCAGGCTGAGCTTTTCGGTGATTTTGCCGCTGGCGACCACGGCGGTGTTGTTGCCGCTGCCCTGGGTATCCAGGTCGAAATCCTGGATGCCCAACTTGGTGGCAAGGTCCGAGGTCACCCCGGCGCTGCCCATCAACCCCAGGCCCAACGCCGCCTGGGCAAGCATGTTGTTGTCTTCACCGGTGGAGCTCAGCGGACGGCCCAGCACCAGGTAGGACAGCGCCTGTTCCTGGCTCATGGCCGGTTCGGAGAAGATTTGCGTGGTGGGCTGCTCGGCGCTGCCGCTCAGGCGGATACCGGCGATGACATCGTCGGTCTTGCGGATCGCTTCGACATCGAGATACGGCTGGTCCAACGGACCGGCGAACAGCAGCCGTGCACGCCGCACATCGAGCCGCTGCCCGTAGGCGCGGTAGCGGCCATCGTTGAGCCACAGCTCGCCACGGGTGTCGAGGTTGTCGCCGATGTGCACCTGGCCCTGCACCTTGGCGGTGAGGCCAAAGCCCGAGAAGTTGAGCTTGTCTTCACCCACCACCACGTTGATGTCCATGGCCATCGCCATCGGCGGCTTGCCCTCTTCGGTCTGGCTGCCCACGATCACGGTGTCATCCGAGACCTTCACGGTGGACGGTGGCAACTCGCGCACGATGATATCGCCTCGCGGGATGTGCACGTTGCCGGCGACGGCGAGCTTGTCATTCTTGAGGGTGATTTTCAGGTCGGGCGCCACTTCCAGCACGGCATAAGGTTCAACCGTGACCGGTAACTGCGAGCCTTGCAGGCTGAGGTCCACCACCAGGGCCTGGCCCCAGTCGATCTGCCCTTTGAGGCTGCCCTGCCCGGCTTTGCCGCTGCGCCAGCCGCCGTTGAGCTGCACGCTTTCACCGGCGATCAGCGCCTGCACGTTCAGGCCTTCCAGACTAATGGGCAGTTCCGGACCGGAAATCTCACCGCCCACCAGGTTCACGCTGCCGTTGACCAGAGGTGCCAACAAGCCACCGGAGATGCGCCCGTTGCCATTGAGCTTGCCGCTGAGGGTTTCCACCATCGGCACAAACGGCCGCGCCACCGCGAGGTCCAGGCCGGCAAGGGTGAACGTGCCCGTGATCGGTTTGTTCTTCGGCAACGGGTTGATCTGCGCTTGCACCATCAGCTCGCCGAGCTTGCCGCCACGGAAGTCCAGCTGGGTGTCGATACGCTTGGGGTTGAGCGTGGTTTCCAGCTTCAGCGTGTCATAGGGGAAATCCAGCCACTGGTCCTTGTCCTTGACGCGCAAGGTGCCACCGCTGGCGTCAACCGAAACCACGCCTTTGGGGCCGCTGTCCGGCAGATCGAGCTGCAGGTCGGCGTTGAGCTTGCCCTTCCAGGCGAAATCCTTGGGCAAAAACGCCGCCAGGCTGTCGATGGGAAATTGCTTGAGGTGGTAGCGCAACTTTGGCTCGGGCATCAGCCGCTGGTCTTCGCCGCACAGGCTGGCAGGGCCGGAGACCCAGCAGTGTGCGGCAAACGTCAGCTTGCCATCGGCCATGCGTTCGATCTTCGCTGGTGCTTGCAGCTTCCAGTCCTGGCCGCCCGCTTGCACATCACCACTGGCGAGGCGCCCGCGCCAATTGCCTTTGTCGAGGTTGCCATCCAACGCCAGGGCCAGCTTGACCAAGGGGCCGGCCAGGTCCAGTTGGACCTTCTGGTTCTTGATATCGCCCTGGGCGCTGGCCGTCAGGGTGCCGACCTGAGTGTCACCGCTTTGAATGCCGCTGCCCTTGAGGTCGATCCTGGCGCGCTGGGCGTTATCGAGGCTGGCGTCGAGGGTAAGACTTTGCAGGCGATTGTCGGCGAACGCCAATTGCTGGCCTTTGAGGCCGAGCTTGCCTTGGGGGGCCTTGAGGCTGCCGGCCACGTCGAGTCGGCCATTAACCTGCCCGCGCAACTGCGGCCACAGCTGGGCCAGGCGCGCCAGCTTGATATCGATCTGCCCAGCCAGGCGTTGTTGCAGGCTGCCGCTGCCGTTGATGCGGTTGTCGCCCAGGCGGATATCCAGGTTGGCCAGGGTCCACTGCTCGCCCGCGCCTTCGGCCTTGGCCGCCAGCACGGCAGTTTGCCCGCGCAGGCGACCCTTGAGGTCGAGGTCGGCATTCAGCTTGAGCTGCTCGTTCTTGAACTCGCCCTTGCTGCGCAGGGGGCCGGCCAGGGTGCCGGGCAGTTCAGCAACCCAGTACGCCGGGTTCAGGGCCGACAGGTCGAGCGCGGTGTCCCAGGCGATGCCGTCAGCGAATTGCAGGTTCAAGTGGCCTTCGGCCTTGCCTTGGCCGGC
The DNA here is from genome assembly GCF_054685145.1 of Pseudomonas sp. H1_A03. Taxonomy (NCBI): domain Bacteria; kingdom Pseudomonadati; phylum Pseudomonadota; class Gammaproteobacteria; order Pseudomonadales; family Pseudomonadaceae; genus Pseudomonas; species Pseudomonas sp. H1_A03. Next base: position 3,753,446 of record NZ_CP162829.1, on the reverse strand, counting down.
GGTGAGTTTCAGCTCGGGCAGGAAGACTTGCTTGAGGTCGCCACTGAACGGCGTGACCACATTGAACTTGCCCGCCGGGCCGTCGAGGTCGGCCTTGAGGTTGCCCAGGTAGTTACCGTCTTTGTAGGAGACCTCACCGTTAAAGGTACGCAGTGCGACTTGCGGCTCGTCGATAACCGGATAGAGACGATGCCAAGGGAAGTCCAGCCAGTCGATCCTGGCGTCGGCGCTGAAGCCTTGTTGCCAATCCAGTTGGGCCGTCAGCTTGAGGCTTTGCTTGTCTCCGGCATTCAGGTCCAGGCCGGCGATCTGCGCGCCCTTGGCGTCAACCCGGCCTTGCAGCAGCACATCCACCGGGCCTTTTTCCGCAGGGAGCACGGCCTTGCCCAACAATTGGTAGCCGCGCTGCAAGTCACCTTTAGCGGTGAGATCGAGTTTGTTGAGTTGCAAGGTGTCCGGTAGATCGGCGCTGGGCTTGAAACCGTCGGCGGTGATGTGCAATTGGGCCGGGAGGTTTTCTGCCAAGGGTTGCAGTTCGCCCGTGAGCTTGGCTGGCAGATAGCCGCTGCTGTCTGCATCAAGCTTGAGCGTCTTTAACAAATCCCCATCAATCTTCAACGCCACCGCCCAAGGTGCACCACCTGGCGCATACGGCAGGCTTACATTCCCAGTCGCGGTCAGCGGCCAATCGCCGGTGGGTTGCAGCAAACCGGCCAGGTCCAGTACCAGATCATCGCGTTGCAGGTGCACAGAGTCGATCTGCAGGCCGGCAGCCGTCCAATGCGCCGCCAATTGCAGGCCCTTGAGTTCTTCGCTGCCGTTGAACAGCAGGCGACCGACGCGAACGTCGCCCAACTGGATCGCTACCGGCAGTTTCAGGTCGGGTAACTGGATCGGACCGCTGCTTTCCTCAGTGCCCGGCGGAAATTGCAGGCTGACCTGGTCCACGTCCAACCGATTGATGCACACCGTCATGCGCAACAGGCAGGCGGGCGACCAATCCACGGTCGGTGCCTGGAGTTCGACGCGGCTGCTGTCTTGCTGCCACAGCAGATGGTCGGCGCTCCACTGGCCGCCCAAATGCCCCTGGAAATTCTCTACGCTCAAACCCGGTACGCGGGCCAACGCCCAGCGGCTGCCGGCCTGGGTGCCGAGTAACGCCCACAGCGCCAATAACAGCACGGCGAGGATGGCAACCACGGCCAGCCCCGCTCTTTTCACACCACGCATCACAGCTCAGGCCCCATGGAAAAGTGCAATCGAACGCCGCCCGGATCTTCGAGGGCGTGGGCCAGGTCAAGGCGGATCGGGCCGACCGGCGAGACCCAGCGGATACCGACGCCGACGCCGGTTTTCAGGCTGGGCAGGTCCAGGGAATTGAACGAGTTGCCCTGGTCGATAAACGTCGCGATCCGCCATTTCTCGGCGATGGAATATTGATACTCGGCGCTGAGGGCAACCATGTAGCGGCCACCGATGCGGTCGCCGCGGTCGTTCTCGGGCGACAGCGTCTGGTACTCATAACCGCGCACGCTCTGGTCACCACCGGCAAAAAAGCGCAACGACGGCGGCACCGATTTGTAACCGTTGGTGGCACTGCCGCCGACCTGGGCGCGGGCCAGAAAGCGGTGGTTGTCCCACAAGGTGGTCAGGCCCTTGACCATGGCCGTGCCGTAAAGCAGGTTGGTGTCGGAGCCCAAGCCCTCTTTGGCGACCTTGGTGTCGAATTGCAGGCGGTAGCCGTGGTGCGGGTCAATGCGGTTGTCGCTGCGCAGGTAGGAGTAGCTGATCCCCGGCATCACCAGGTTACTCAAGCCGGAGTCGTTGCCCAGGCGATATTCTTCACGCTGATACTTGAGCGAGATCACCCGGGTCCAGCCGCTGGGCAACTTGCTATGCCACTCGGGGCCAAGGGTGAGCAATTTACTCACGGTGTCGGTGTTGGCGATTTCTTCGTTCTGATAGCCACCGGCGAAGCGCAGTTTGTCGGTGAGAGGGGGGTCGAGCGGAATGTCGTACCACAGGCCGACGTTCTGTCGCGGCGCCGACAGCTCGGCTTCCCAGCCATAGCTATGGCCCTGGGGGTTGACCCAGTGACGGGTCCAGTTGGCTTTGCCGCGCGGGCCAACGTCGGTGGAAAAACCAAGGCCCAGCCCCATGGTGCGGGGCTTGCGGGTCTCCAGGCGCACAGCCACCGGGATGATGTCATCCGTCGAGGCGGCCGGCGCAGCGTCCACGCGCACGCCTTCGAAAAAGCCGCTGGCTTGCAGGTTCTGGTTGAGTTCGGCGATCAATTCGGAATCGTAGGGCGTGCCGCTTTTGAACGGCACCATGCGTTGCAGCAGCTCTTCGTCAAACGGCGTGTCGCCGGCAAAGCTCACCTTGCCCAAGGTGTAGCGCGGGCCGCTGTCATAGATGAGTTCAATATCGGCGACGCCCGCCTGCGGGTCCACCGACAGCTTCTGTTTGGTAAAACGCCCGCTGAAGAAACCGTAGCGCGAGGCCTGGTTCTGGATCAGCCGCTTGGCATCTTCGTAATGGCCGTGGTTGAGCACGGCGCCGGATTTGAGGTCGTCGCTGACGGGCACGCGAAAGGCCTTGAGGTCTGCGGCTTGGCCGTCGACCCGTATGGTCACGTCTCGCAAATGCACCGGCTCGCCGGGGTCGATGGTGAGGATCAGGCGCGGGTTCTTGCCGCCCTTCACATCACTTTCGATCTGTGGCTGATAGAAGCCCAGGGCCTGGGCTGCTTTTCGCGCCTGCTCCTCGGCGCCACGGCTGAACCGCAGCAAGGCCTCTTCATCACGATCGCCCACCCCGCCGATGTAGCCTTCGATGTTGGCTTTCAACGCATCGTTTGAGGGCTTGATCCGCACGTCCAGTTCGCTTTGCGCCAACGCGCCGCAGCTTGTGAACAGCAGAATCAAGCCGCTGGTAAATCTTCCTGGAAACTTCATAGGCGCGGATGCTACACGAGCTGGAGAGCACTTTAGAACTCGGAAAATTCTGAAAAATTCTGCATCAAGCCGTTGCAGCATGTGACGACTGCGGGTTGGGATGAAAAAACACGTGCTCCACGACAGGTCCTACAGCGACTTCACCGATCTCTTCATACCCCTGGCGCTTATAGAAATCCAAGTAGCGCGAATTGCCGGTGTCCAGCACCACACCGGATGAGTGCGGGTCGTCGGCACACCAGTTGTGCACCGCCTCAAGCAACTGCTCGCCGTAGTGTTTGCCCTGGAATTGCGGGTGAATACCCAGCAGCGGCAGCACATGCACCGACTCGCTTGGCAGGCACGCCAGCACCGCATGGTGGTAGTCGAGGTAACGCCGCGTGCCGCGCACGCCGGTGCTCAGCCACATACGGATTTGCCAGGCCCAGCTCTCGGTAATCCCCAGGCGCCGCTGCGGGGGAGCGATCAGGGCGATGCCGATGAGCCGGTCATTGACGAACAGGCCGATGGCCGGAAGCTTCTGGAAGAAATGCTGCTTGACCAGTTCGCGCACGGTGGCGCGCACTCGCTGCTCATAACCTGAACGTTCCGCTTCAAAGATATAGGCAAATGTTGGCTCATGCCGATAGGCCTGGTACAGCAGGGAACGGGCCTCACGGGAATAGCCGCTGTTGAGCAAGCGGATTTCGCCAATGGCGGTCGAAGTGTCTGGCATACAGTGAATCTCCCTGGGCACCGCTCAGAAGGCGGCGTTCTTATGGGTACGAACCCACGCAGCACGAGTCGTTCCCAGACATTAGCAGCGCAACTGCCCTACCGCCACGCTGGCCCCCGTCCGACTTGTCGGCTAGCATCGCCCTTTTGCCAGGACTGGACTGCCGACCATGAAAATCGTCTCCTTCAATATCAACGGGCTGCGCGCCCGCCCTCATCAGCTGGCGGCGCTGATCGAGAAGCACCAGCCGGATGTGATCGGCCTGCAGGAAACCAAAGTCCACGACGACCAGTTCCCGTTGGCCGAAGTGCAAGCTCTTGGCTATCACGTGTACTACCACGGGCAAAAAGGCCATTACGGTGTGGCGCTGCTCTCGCGCCTGCCGGCGTTGAGCCTGCACAAGGGTTTTGCCACCGACGAAGAAGACGCCCAGCGCCGGTTTATCTGGGGCACCTTCGCCGACGAAAACGGCCAACCGGTCACCATCATGAATGGCTACTTCCCTCAAGGCGAAAGCCGCGACCACCCGACCAAGTTCCCGGCCAAGCAACGCTTCTATGAAGACTTGCAACAGTTGCTGGAAAGCCAGTTCCGCAATGACCAGGCGCTGGTAGTGATGGGCGACGTGAATATTTCCCCGGAAGACTGCGACATCGGCATCGGCGCCGACAACGCCAAGCGCTGGCTCAAGACCGGCAAGTGCAGTTTCCTGCCCGAAGAACGCGAATGGATGGCCCGCCTGAAGAACTGGGGCCTGGTCGACAGCTTCCGCCACCTCAACCCGGACGTGGCCGACCGCTTCAGCTGGTTCGACTACCGCAGCCGTGGGTTTGAAGATGAGCCCAAGCGCGGGCTGCGCATCGACGTGATCCTGGCGTCCAATGGCTTGCTGCCAAGGGTCAAGGATGCGGGCGTGGATTACGATCTGCGCGGGCTGGAGAAGCCGTCCGACCATGCGCCGATCTGGCTTGAATTGAGCTGACACCCCCCTTCAACGTGGGAGCTGGCTTGCCTGCTCCCACAACTGGACCCCTGGCTTATCAGTCATATTTCTGCAACCGGCCTGACTTATTCTCGCGGCACTCCCTTTGGCTTAAGAAGGTGCCGGCATGATGCTGCGCGTTCTGTTTCTGCTGGCACTCTTTCCTCTCTACGCTGCTTCCGCCCCCCTACCCGCTCCCGATCAAGGCCCTGCATTACGCATCCAGGGTTCCAATACCATTGGCGCGGCGCTGGGGCCCGCGCTGGCCAAGGGGTTGATGGAACATCAGGGCCTGCAGGCGGTGCGCATTGAACCGGCGCAAGGTGCCAATGAACAGCGCGTGACCGGCAAGACGCGCCAAGGCAAGACCGTGTCGATCGAGGTCGCTGCCCACGGCTCCAGCACCGGTTTCATGGCGCTGAAAAAAGCCACGGCCGACCTGGCAGCCTCGTCCCGTCCGATCAAGGACAGCGAACTGGTCGACCTCGAACCCCTCGGCGACCTGAAAAGCCCCGAAGCCGAACAGGTGATCGCCATCGACGGGCTGGCCATCATCCTCAACCCGCGAAACCCGTTGAACACCCTGAATACCGAGCAACTGGCGCAGATCTTCAATGGCGAAATCAGCACGTGGGAAGCATTAGGCGGCATCGGCGGGCCGATTCATTTGTATGCGCGCGATGATCAGTCCGGCACCTACGACACCTTCAAGGAACTGGTGCTGCGCTTGCGTGGCAAGCCGCTCGGCGCAGGTGCCAAACGCTTCGAGTCCAGCGAACAGCTGTCCGACGCGGTCAGCCAGGACCCTCAGGGCATCGGTTTTATCGGCCTGCCTTATGTGCGTCAGGCGAAGGCGGTGGCGATTGTGGATGGCGACTCGCACCCCATGTTGCCGCTGAACAGCCTGATTGCCACCGAGGATTACCCGCTGTCGCGACGGTTGTTTTTCTACCTGCCGCCATCGGGTCATAACCCGTGGGCCAAGGCACTGGTGGACTTTACCCAGAGCAGCAAGGGCCAGGCGATTGTGGCGGCCAACGGGTTTATCGCGCAGCAGGTACAGGCGATCGCCGTCGAGCCGCGCGCGTCGATGCCCGAGGACTATCAGGCCATCGCGCGTGACGCTCAGCGTTTGACCGTGAATTTTCGCTTCGAAGAAGGCAGTGCCAGCCTGGACAACAAGGCGCGCCAGGATTTGCAACGGGTGGTGGCGTATCTGAAAAGCCACGACAAGCTGGATAAGCAGGTGACATTGGTGGGGTTTGGTGATGCCAAGAATGACCCGCAACGGGCGGCGTTGTTATCTAAGTTGAGGGCGATGGCGGTGCGTCGGGAGCTGGTGAAGAACGGTGTGGTATTGCGCGATATTCGTGGGTTTGGGGCACAGATGCCGGTGGCCGCAAATACGGCGGATGAAGGCAGGATCAAGAATCGGCGGGTGGAGGTTTGGGTGTACTGAACCTTGGGTTTTGGGTTGTTCAGACTGGCCTCATCGCGGGCAAGCCCGGCTCCCACATTAGACCGTGTTCTCCTTAAAAACTCGGTCTAATGTGGGAGCCGGGCTTGCTCGCGAATGCAGGCGACGCGGTGTTACTGCCCGCTGCGCATCAACTCTTTAGGCACATACTTGCCAATCTCAAACTTGCCAATCGCGGCGCGGTGCACTTCATCCGGCCCATCCGCCAATCGCAGCGTACGTTGCATGGCGTACATATAGGCCAGCGGGAAGTCGTTGGAGACGCCCGCGCCGCCGTGGATCTGGATCGCACGGTCAATCACCTTCAATGCCACATTCGGCGCGACCACTTTGATCTGGGCGATTTCACTTTTCGCGACCTTGTTGCCCACAGTGTCCATCATGTACGCCGCCTTCAAGGTCAGCAGGCGCGCCATGTCGATCTCCATGCGTGAGTCGGCGATCTTGTCGATATTGCCGCCCAAACGGGCCAGCGGCTTGCCGAACGCGGTGCGGCTGACGGAGCGTTTGCACATCAACTCCAGTGCACGCTCAGCCATGCCGACGGAGCGCATGCAGTGGTGGATACGGCCTGGGCCAAGGCGGCCTTGGGCAATCTCAAAACCACGGCCTTCGCCGAGCAGCACGTTTTCATAGGGCACGCGCACATTGTCGAACAGCACTTCAGCATGCCCATGGGGCGCGTCGTCGTAGCCGAACACTGGCAGCGGGCGCACGATCTTCACGCCGGGGGTGTCCACCGGCACCAGGATCATCGAGTGCTGCTGATGGCGCGGCGCATCCGGGTTGCTCAGGCCCATGAAGATCAGGATCTTGCAGCGCGGGTCGCAGGCGCCGGAGGTCCACCATTTCTTGCCGTTGATCACCCATTCGTCGCCCTGGCGCTCGGCGCGGGCAGCCATGTTGGTGGCGTCCGAAGACGCTACGTCCGGTTCGGTCATGGCGAAGGCTGAGCGAATTTCACCACGCAGCAGCGGCGCCAACCAGCGTTGTTTTTGCGCTTCGTTGGCGTAGCGCACCAACACTTCCATATTGCCGGTATCAGGGGCGGAGCAGTTGAACGGCTCCGGGCCCAACAGTGAGCGACCCATGATTTCGGCCAGCGGCGCGTATTCAAGGTTGGTGAGGCCAGCGCCCAGTTCGGATTCCGGCAGGAACAGGTTCCACAGGCCTTCGGCTTTGGCGCGGGCTTTCAGCTCTTCCATGATTGCCGTGGGCTGCCAGCGATCACCTTCGCTGACCTGGCGTTCGAACACCGGCTCGGCCGGGTAAACGTAAGCATCCATGAATGCAGTGACGCGTTCACGCAGTTCCTGAACCTTGGGCGAATAGGCGAAATCCATGAGCAGCTCCCTTCTCTGAGAGGTTGTTTAGGTCATGCAATCGATGCTAGAACAGCGTTGATAATTTACCTAGCCTATTCTCGGCGTGTATTAACATTCATCACCGATATATGATCGGCCTATCGGCACCCTAACAATAAGAGCGCAACCCAATGAATCTGAGCAAGGTCGACCTCAACCTGTTTATCGTCTTTGACGCGATCTACACCGAAGCCAACCTGACCCGCGCCGGGCAGATTGTCGGCATCACCCAACCGGCGGTGTCCAACGCTCTGGCACGCCTGCGCGAGACCTTCAACGACCCGCTGTTCGTGCGTACTGCCCAAGGCATGGTGCCCACGCCGATGGCGCAGAACATCATCGGCCCCGTGCGTAATGCATTGTCGTTGCTGCGGGTGTCGGTGCAGGAAAGCCGGATTTTCAACCCGCAGCAGGCGGCCAAGACCTACCGCATCAGCATGACCGACCTCACCGAGGCGGTGATTCTGCCGCCGCTGTTCCAGCGCTTGCGCCGCCTGGCGCCGACGGTGGTGATCGAGAGTTTCCTGTCCAAACGCCGCGAGACCACCAAGGAATTGGCCGCCGGGCGCCTGGACTTTGCCGTGGATGCGCCGCTCAACACCGACCCGCAGGTGCGCCACGTCAAGCTGATGGAAGACCGCTATGTGTGCGCCATGCGCAAGGGTCATCCCATGGCTGGCAAAGACAAGCTGACGCTGGATGACTACCTGGCGCTGACCCACATCCATATCTCCAGCCGCCGCAACGGCTTGGGCCACGTTGACCTGGCACTGGGCAAAATGGGCATCCAGCGCAAGATCGCCCTGCGCTCCCAGCACTACCTGATGGCCTCGCAAGTGTTGCAGCAGACCGACATGGTCATGACCGTGCCCGAACGCTTCGCCCGCCGCCACGAACTGCACTGGTTCAACCTTCCGGTCAACGATGTGCCGCCGGTCGAAACCCACCTGTACTGGCACGAAAGCACCGATCAAGACCCGGCGAACCGTTGGATGCGCGAGCAGATGATCGAGTTGTGCCAGCAGGTGACGGCCCATGAGAAGAAGTTGGATGGAAAACAATCCTGACTGTAGTGAGCGGGCTTGCCCCGCGCTGGGTGGCGAAGCCGCCCTAGACGAGACACCACCGAGTCCCAGATACACCCAGGTCGCCCGGTTTGGGGCGGCTTCGCCACCCAGCGCGGGGCAAGCCCGCTCACTACAAGAGCGCGCCCCTTGACGTTAACGTCAAGCAGCCATTAGCTTAGCGCCCAAGACATCTTCTCGGGCACACCCATGAGCACGACCTACAGCATCTCCGACCTCGCCCGCGAGCTCGACATCACCACACGCGCCATTCGCTTCTACGAAGAACAAGGCCTGCTGGCCCCGGAACGCCGGGGCCAGGAGCGCATCTACTCGGCGCGCGACAAGGTCAGCCTCAAGCTGATCCTGCGTGGCAAGCGCATCGGTTTTTCCCTGGCCGAATGCCGCGAACTGATCGAGCTCTACGACCCCTCCGGCGGCAACCACATCCAACTCAACAGCATGCTGGCCAAGATCGCCGAGCGCCGTGAACAGTTGGAACAGCAACTGCTGGATATCGAACAAATGAAGCTGGAGCTGGACACCGCCGAAGAGCGCTGCACCCAGGCCCTGGCCCACACCATGAGCCAGGTTGGCCATTGATCAGAAGGTAACTGCCATGTCCCTCCCCTTACACGTACGCCTGGTGGAAGTCGGCCCGCGCGACGGTTTGCAGAACGAAGCCCAACCCATCAGCGTGGCGGACAAGGTTCAACTGGTGGACGCCCTCAGCGCTGCGGGCTTGAGCTATATCGAGGTCGGCAGTTTTGTATCGCCCAAATGGGTGCCGCAGATGGCCGGTTCTGCCGAGGTGTTTGCACAGATTCAGCGTAAAGCTGGCGTGACCTATGGTGCCCTGGCGCCGAACCTGCGTGGTTTTGAAGACGCGTTGGCGGCCGGCGTCAAGGAAGTAGCGGTGTTTGCGGCGGCGTCCGAGGCGTTCTCCCAGCGCAATATCAACTGCTCCATCAACGAAAGCCTGGAACGCTTCGCGCCGATCATGGCCGCGGCCAAGCAACATGGGATCAGCGTGCGTGGTTATGTCTCGTGCGTGCTGGGTTGCCCGTATGAGGGCGAGATAGCGCCGGAACAGGTGGCGATGGTCGCACGCGAGTTGTATGCCATGGGCTGCTATGAAGTGTCCCTGGGCGACACCATCGGCACTGGTACGGCGGGCGCGACGCGGCGATTGTTCGAGGTGGTCGGCGCCCAGGTGCCACGAGAAAAGTTGGCCGGGCACTTCCATGACACCTATGGCCAGGCCGTTGCGAATATCTACGCCAGCCTGTTGGAAGGGATCACCGTGTTCGACAGCTCTATCGCGGGCCTTGGCGGCTGCCCCTATGCCAAAGGCGCCAGCGGTAACGTTGCCACCGAAGATGTGGTGTACCTGCTCAACGGATTGGGCATCGAGACCGGTATAGACCTGGAGGCGTTGATTCGTGCGGGCCAGCAAATCAGCAACGTGCTGGGCCGACCGACAGGGTCGCGCGTGGCCAAGGCACGCAACGCCAGTTGAGTAGCGTAGCCGTGACAATGTGTTACCGCACACCTACACAACGAGTAACACGGGAACATATTTTGTCGTATTTGCCGTAGGCCACCTTCCACAAAAAAAATCAAACCATTGATTTTAAAGGGATTTACAAAGTTGGCACGGCTTCTGCTATCTCTATGGCATAACAAGAATAAAAAGCGCCAAACCTAATAAAAATAAGACGAAACGACTCTGACATAACAAAAACAACACGGCAGAGACGCAGCTAACAGATTTTTTTGGAGAAGATGTGCTTTGCAGGGTACGGCGTGCCGAAACCCGCAACCGGTTAGAGAAAAATAAAACTACCTCAGGTAGCTACCCACTGGTTGGATCGATAACGAAGAAGCAGATCAGCGCTCAAAAAAATACGTTTGCTCTTGACCCCGAATGGGGGTCGCCAAAAACAGCGGTAAAGGGTAACGGTTGCCAAAAACAACAATAGACCGCCCCTCAATAATAAAAAAAGAGCACGCAACGACAAATTAAAGGGGACCCTAGGGTCCCCTTTGTGCTTTCTGCACCGTGCGATTACAGGGCGGTCCCACCTGAGGCCGCGAAGTTGTTGAACACTCGCCGCGTCAAGGTGTGCAGCGTTCGTTGTTCCAGCGCCTGCCGCTCAGCCCCTAGCTGCTTGAGTTCACGCTCAAAAAACACGCTTTGCATCGAACCGTTCACCAGGATTTGATCCCTGCGCATACTCAACAGGCGCGCCAACCGGTCGACTGCCTCATCATGTTTTGTCTGCCACAGTGCTTTTGTGGCTGGATCTACAGCGGCGTCTTGCTCGCCTTGCAAATCCGAAATATCGAACAGCGCAGTGCTCTTTTCGTCTATCAGAACCAGGTCCGGCTTCATTAACGCCTCAAGTTCCTGAGGGTATCGGGTGCGCAGGTGCTTATCCCAGAACAGGCGCCCGATAAAAAAGTCCGCCTCTTTAGCCGCATTGCGCATTTCTCTTTGCACCTCTGCGCCCGCATTATCGATATCCGTTTGACTCACAGCGGCCTGTTGCGCAAACAACATGTCCCGGGATTGGACCGGCAAATCCAGCGATACCGCAAGCCGGGTGCGATAAGCCAGAATGACTTCAACCTGCTCGGTAAACCCGGGTCCTCTCGCCGCGACATCCCGTTCGGCAATGGCGTCTACCAACGCTAGACGAAACAACTTTCTGCCCGTGGATACCAAGGCGCCCTCTTCGCTCTCAACGCCTGCCAACTCGAGTGCCCTCGCCCCCAGCAATTCACTCTCAAGATTCATGAATTCGACCGAACTGCCGTCGCCACAGGTGACTCGATCATCGGCAGCTGCAAATAACGACGCTCGGATAGCCTGGCTTTCGCTTGCGGCCTCGAGCATGTTCCACACGCGCTGCGCCAGTACCGGGCGCGTCACATCACTGCTGAATTCCGCGCTGCGAGTAGTATCGGACACCACGGTAAAAAAAGCGGCTGACTCAGGATGGGCCCTGAGTTCGTCCCAGATCCCGCCGCGCCGGGCTGATTCGCTGGCCGACAACGCTCCCAGCCACAAGCCGCGCGCTTCGTCGACCGTGATGTGCTCCCCCAAATGCGCCGCGTTGAAAGGCTCACCCAGCCGCGCCAGGGTAGCCGCCGACAATGGATTGTCGTGCACGATGATGCGGTCCGGATGCTGATAAGCGTATTCAGGTAACGTCGTGATCCGATTGGTGTGCAGATCGACGCGGGCCAGTTGAGGTAGTTGTTCGGCGCCGATAGGAAAGGTCTCCGTGCCGGTATCCGAAAGATAAAGCTGGTTCAAATTGCGCAGGCGGCGTAGGTCGGCCTGCCATCCCAGGCGACGATTATCGCTGAGATTCAGAATCTTCAGGCTCTGCATTCTCTCCAGACGCAGGCGGCTCGATTCGGTCAGCTGGATATCGTTTCCACTCAAATAGAGTTTAGTCAGCCCGGACCCGCCATTAGCGAAATCTGGCAGTTGCGTCAGGTTGTTCTCTCGCATGTCCAGCCAGCGCAAGCCGCCGAATGCGTTCAGAAAAGGCAGTGAGCTGTCTGAAAGCGCCATTCGACGTAGAACCAGACTGCCCACGTGATCCATATTTGCGGTTATCGCAGGCAATTCGCCAATCACTTCATGCGACAAGTCCAGTACATGGCCGATCGGCGTCTGATCCCCAGCCAATGCCTGCGCAGAACTTCTACGCCAGGCAGCCTTGATGGTGCCCGACACTCTGCGCCTGGCGCTTGCATAACCCGATCCGCCCTCCTGCTGCCAACGGGCCAGCGCCGTGTCCAAGTCTGCAAGCTCAGCTTCGAGTTGGGTCAACTTCGCCAGAAGTACTGCGTCGCCAGCGCCTTGAAGGTCGAGCATGACCTCGACCTCTGCCATGGACTTCGACGGGTACAGCGACATTGCTTTCATCGTACAAACAGACGGACGCTCGCCAGCGCCGCCCACCGGGCTGAGTGGATACCCTATGCGCCCGTCAGCCAGACGCATGGGTGATTTGAAACCGGGTTTGATTGTTTTCAAGCCAAGTGCGCGCCGGCTCGCCAGCTCGCTCAGCGGCTGTTGCGCAATCTGCATCTTCAAGCGTTGGGCAGCCCTATTGAATTCGGCCCACCCTGTGAACTTGCCACTGCTTGCCATCCAGAGCGCGTTAAAGAACGCGCCTTCATCACTGCGCCAGTACTCTGCTTTTTCCGGGCCGCTGCAGAGTTTCCACTCCTTCAGGTCGGTATGGATAAGACGCAGTTGCCTGGGCGCGCTCGTATCGCCCACCCGGTCCAGCAGAGGACCATCGTAAGCGCCCTCGCGTAGCTCAACAGACACCCCTTCCAGAAGTCCGGGCAGCGAGGCCATCTTGTGCAAGGCCAGCCGTACGACGTCCAACGTGAATTGGTTGTCGAACAGAAGATCAGCGTGTGCCCGCATGACTCGCGCCTTCTGCCAGTAAACACGCGCTTCCTCGGCCAGGCGTAAAGGCAAACGTGACCCGGCCTGCATGCTTGTCAGTTCCTGACTAGTGGCATGGCTGACTATTTCTTCGGCGGCCAGTTTAGGCAGACCCGGAAAGTCGCGCTGGATCAGTTTTACATTCGCGTCACTGGATACATCACCGGCTGATATCTCCCGGTTGAACAGCTTGACTTTGGTGCTATAGGCCGCCTCAAGCAAGCAATCCCGGTACCTCACCACCCTCGCATAATGTGTACGCAAATACTGCATCAGCGGATCAGTATCTCCATCGTCACGTTCTTCGATCGCGGAGGACGAAGTCTCGGATGAAACGTCTCGGGTCCTTAGGAACAGCGTTGATACAGCCTCTTGCGTCATCTTTTTTTCGCCCAATAAGTGGCGAATTTCGGGCTCCGTCAACTGCTCCCTGAATGACGAAAAGAGGCGGCCACTTTTCAGTTCCTCATGCCCAAGCGTGACGACCGAGGACGAATCACTCGGAACAGCTGAACACCACACCTGATTGCCCTCAGCATCCAGCGCCACCAACACGCGCGACTCGGGCCACATCCCACACTCGAGCAACAACTGGACTTGTGTGAACCAATCGACCTGGCTAAAAAACCAAGGGTCTGAGTGGCTCAACCGATCAATAAATGACTGGTATTTAGCGGCGCATTCAAACCGCCGCAGCATATCTTTGAGGAGTGGCGCAGGCGGCCGGTGCTCGATGAACACCCGACGCAACTCGTCATCTGTGACGCCACTGATCGCCCTCGCCTGCTCGAGCTGACTATCGCTAAGGTGATCGACCGTATGCCCCATGCGACGCAACAGGGTTTGGCGATCCCACGTCAACGGTTGTTCGAACTCATGCACCCAAGCACCTTCGCCGTTATGTCGCACACGTGGCGCATAGCGGGTATCACCCTCAGGGTGCACAAACCTGAATTCGTTATCGGTACCGCTGGCTTTGACCTTGTAATGACCCCCCCCCTTTGCCGGCAAGTAGAGACCTGCTTCGTGCACATAGAGCCCTAGCGCGTTTGGCCGTTGTCCGTCGGGCAACGCAATTTGATGCAGATATGACCTCGGCTGGAAATCATACAAACGCGGTCGCCCTCCGAGTTCCACATGCACCAGCCGCTTGATGAACGCCGTATTTTTCGCTGTCTCCAACACTTTGGGCAGCGCCAGCCCCGCCAGATTGAAACCCACCGCCGAAAAATGTGCCCAAACCGCTTGGGCATCGTCCTGGGACCAGGCATCAATCCCTTCACCTACCTCGTAGAGCACTTGCGCGGCGGCAACGACCAGCATCACCTCTCCCAGGAAAGGCACCACGAAAGAGGCAAGATTGAGAATATCCAGCGCTTTGCTGCCGAACGACCAGAGCCAGGCTTTGTAAACCCGATCGTCGACATCCTGGGTGGACACCACACTGGTGCGGGCATTGCTCATGATCAGCCGTATGCGCTGCATCGCGCAGTCCATCCAGACGTCTCGCCACGGCGACGCATAGGTTCCCTGACGATGGATCCGGCTTTTTTGCGCCGGGGCAAAATCCTGATCGTGGGCGTATACCGCCCCCGGATCCAGCAGTGTCTTCAACTGTGTAAAAAAACCATCCTGATCGGCAAGTGGCACGAACTGGCTGAAGAATGTGCGGTATTCGACATGACACAAACGCGTCGTCAGCTCGTCGGTAAAGGCCGCAACATGGTCATAGACCTTGAGTGGATGGAGTGGATCGCCGGGAATGTATACCAGGCATGGTCGGGGCACGAGCTCTGCACTCCTCACATTTGTCCGCCACACCACCGGACCGATGACCAGGATGTTCTCGATCACAAAATTGAGTAACCGCAACGGCGAAACCTTCACCACTTCGCCGTCCCATTTGCGGTCTGCCTGATCTATTAACAGATCGTTGATCAACTGGTGGTGAGCAGCGCCGATGTCCCCCTTCATCAAGGCAATCTCAGCGGCCAGTTTCAACTGGTTCCGATGGCTGGTAATCAGGCTGCTGTAAAGCTTGCCAATTCCCGCCGGCGTGGTGGTGGTCCGAATATGATTGTTGAGAAAGGTGCGCACGTACTCGTAGTAGGAGCTCCCCAGATCGAGTTCCCGACACAGTTTGGCGAACTCATGAGGCTTGATACGCACTGGGAGTGACTGGACGTTACCTGGCGAATGAAGCTTGTCGCTTGGATATTGGTAAAAGTTGTAATAGGTGATCAAGTGGCAGTCCTGGCAAACCGGATCACTTGCCTCTTGCGAGGTGAAGTTGTTCAGCGCAGCCTCCAGCAAGCTGATGCCTTTGTAAAAATAGAATTGCGGGGCCAATGTGCTGGCGTGGGAAATCGAGACTTCTCTGGGGGCGGACTCGCATTCCAGCTGGGTCAGCTTGCGGGCATAAAACGCTTTTCTGGTATCCAACCTCTGCCCGAACGTTTTCTCGATCGCTGCCACCAACAACGGCTCGGCGTACTCTGCCGGTCCCTTCAGTTCACTGAACATCTGATCGAGTTGGTTCAAGGACGTCCTGCTGCGTGAGTGGATCGTGCTCATGCGATCGCGCGCAGCCGCCGGGGCCTTTTTGTACCAATCCGGGATGTTCAGTGCCAACGAGGCCAGTTCGGTTTTGCGCTGATCCAGCGCATCGGTGTACCAGTCAGGTGTGTTGTCCTTGATAAGCCGTCCATGTGGACTGTGCTCGTCCTGAAGAGGGCGCGTCGGGGGATCAATCGTGCGGTGTGTCATCGGTATGGCCGTCAAGTGGCGAAGTCGTGCGCCACTTTAGGCACCGCGCTGGCGCGCGCAGCAGTAGACATGCACCCCGCTTCAGGCGTCGTCGCGCAACTCCTCGATGCTGATCTCGCGCATGCGGAATTTCTGAACCTTGCCCGTGACCGTCATTGGAAACTCCTCCACGATCTTGAAATGCTTGGGCGTCTTGAAATGCGCGATGCGCCCCTTGCACCAGGTGTGCAGTTCCAATTCATTGGCCACATGGCCTGGATGAAACTTGACCCAGGCCACGATGGCTTCACCGTAACGCTCATCCGGAATACCGATCACTTGCACATCCGCCACCGCCGGATGGGTGAAGAAAAACTCCTCCAACTCACGCGGGTACACGTTCTCTCCACCGCGAATGATCATGTCCTTGTTGCGCCCGGCGATGCACACGTAGCCGTGGGCGTCCATGCTCGCCAGGTCGCCGGTGTGCATCCAGCCGGCGTCATCAATGGCTTCGCGGGTGGCGTCGGGGTTGTTCCAGTAGCCAAGCATCACGCTGTAGCCACGGGTGCATAACTCGCCGATTTCACCGCGCGCGACGGTATTGCCGTCAGCGTCGATGATCTTGTTTTCCAGCTGCGGCTGGGTGCGGCCGACCGTGGTGACGCGACGCTCCAGGTCATCATCCGCGCCGGTTTGCAGGGACACCGGGCTGGTTTCGGTCATGCCGTAGGCAATCTGCACCTCACTCATGTGCATCTCGTTGATGACCCGGCGCATCACTTCGATGGGGCACGTCGCACCGGCCATGATGCCGGTGCGCAAGGTAGACAGCTCGAAGTCGCCGAGACGTGGGTGATCGAGCATGCTGATAAACATGGTCGGCACGCCGTACAAGCCGGTGGCGCGCTCTTCGGCGACGGCAGTGAGGGTCAGCAGCGGGTCGAAGCCGTCATTGGGGTAGATCATGGTGGTGCCGTGGGTGATGCAGCCCAGGTTGCCCATCACCATGCCAAAGCAGTGATACAGCGGCACCGGGATCACCAGGCGATCCTGCGCGGTTAAACCCAGGCTTTCGCCGACCATATAGCCGTTATTGAGGATATTGTGATGACTGAGGGTCGCGCCCTTGGGGAAGCCGGTGGTGCCGGAGGTGTACTGGATATTCACGGCTTGGTCGAAGTGCAGGCTGGCCTGGCGGTTGTGCAATTGTTCGGGCGCGATGCCAGCGCCGAGCGCGGCCAACTGCGACCAGGGCAGGAATCCCGTGGGCGGACTGGGGTCGAGGCTGATGATGCCGCGCAGCTCGGGCTTCAATTCCTGGAGCATCGCGTGGTAATCGGACGTCTTGAACGACCCGGCGCATACCAGCCACTGGCAACCGGACTGCTTGAGCACGTACTCCAATTCACTGCTGCGGTACGCCGGATTGATATTGACCAGAATCACACCCAACTTGGCACTGGCGATCTGGCTGATACACCACTCGGCGCAATTGGGTGCCCAGATACCCAGGCGATCACCGATCTGCATGCCCAGTGCGAGGAATGCGCGGGCATGTAAATCCACGGCGTGGGCCAGTTGCTGCCAGGTGTAGCGCTGCTGTTGATGGCGCACCACCAGAGCCTCGCCATCGGGAAACTGTGCAACGGTGCGATCAAAGGCCTGGCCAATCGTCATGGCCAGCAAGGTCTTGTCCTGAACGCCACGGCTGTAGCTCTGATTCGATTGATCCATAACGACCCCTGTTGTCTTTTTTGTAGGTTGACGTAAACGTAAACTACGATTGACAGCGCCTTAACGCAAGCTTACGTTAACGTAAAGGTGAGCGCCCTTCCCTGGCGCGCCATCCACACAAAAACAAAGCTCACATTAAGGTGCCTGTCCATGAGTTACCCGTCCCTGAACTTCGCCCTCGGTGAAACCATCGACATGCTGCGCGACCAGGTGCAGTCGTTCGTGGGCAAGGAAATCGCGCCCCGTGCGGCACAGATCGATATCGACAACCTGTTCCCCGCCGACCTGTGGCGCAAGTTCGGCGACATGGGCCTGCTAGGCATTACTGTGCCGGAAGAGTACGGCGGCGCCGGCCTGGGTTACCTGGCGCACGTGGTGGCCATGGAAGAAATCAGCCGCGGTTCGGCGTCGGTGGCCTTGTCCTATGGCGCGCACTCCAACCTGTGCGTGAACCAGATCAACCGCAACGGCAGCCATGAACAAAAACTCAAGTACCTGCCCAAACTCATCAGCGGCGAACACGTCGGCGCGTTAGCCATGAGTGAGCCGAACGCCGGCTCCGATGTGGTCTCGATGAAACTGCGCGCGGACAAGCACGGCGATCATTACGTGCTCAACGGCAGCAAGACCTGGATCACCAACGGCCCCGACGCCAGCACCTACGTGATCTACGCCAAGACCGACCTGGAAAAAGGTGCCCACGGCATCACCGCGTTTATCGTCGAGCGCGATTGGAAAGGCTTCAGCCGCAGCAACAAGTTCGACAAGCTGGGCATGCGCGGCTCCAACACCTGCGAACTGTTTTTCGATGACGTGGAAGTGCCCGAAGAGAACATCCTCGGTGTACTCAATGGCGGCGTGAAAGTGCTGATGAGCGGCCTGGACTACGAACGCGTGGTGCTCTCCGGTGGCCCCACCGGGATCATGCAGGCCTGCATGGACCTCATCGTGCCTTACATCCACGACCGCAAGCAGTTTGGCCAGAGCATCGGCGAATTCCAACTGATCCAGGGCAAGGTCGCCGACATGTACACCCAACTCAACGCCAGCCGCGCCTATCTCTACGCGGTAGCCCAAGCCTGCGAACGTGGCGAAACCACGCGCAAGGATGCGGCCGGGGTGATCCTCTACAGCGCCGAACGCGCCACACAAATGGCCCTCGATGCGATCCAGATTCTCGGTGGCAACGGCTACATCAACGAATTCCCTGCCGGGCGGCTGTTGCGCGATGCCAAGCTGTACGAAATCGGCGCCGGTACCAGTGAGATCCGCCGGATGCTGATCGGTCGCGAACTCTTCAACGAAACCCGCTGAAGGAGCGCACCATGGCCACCTTGCACACCCAGCTCAACCCACGCTCGGCGGAGTTCGCCGCCAACAGCGCGGCGATGCGCCAACAGGTCGACGCCCTGCACAGCCTGCTCGCCGATGTGCAGCAAGGCGGCGGCGCCAAGGCTCAGGAGCGGCACACGTCGCGCGGCAAATTGCTGCCACGCGAGCGCATCAACCGTCTTCTCGACCCAGGCTCGCCGTTTCTTGAGCTCAGCCAATTGGCCGCTTATCAGGTGTATGGCGAAGATGTGCCCGCCGCTGGCGTGATTGCCGGGATCGGCCGCGTGGAAGGCGTCGAATGCATGATCGTCGCCAATGATGCCACCGTGAAAGGTGGCTCCTACTACCCCCTCACTGTAAAAAAGCACCTGCGTGCACAGACTATCGCCGAGCAGAATCGCCTGCCGTGCATTTACCTGGTGGACTCCGGCGGCGCCAACCTGCCACGTCAGGATGAAGTGTTTCCGGACCGCGAGCACTTCGGGCGGATCTTCTTCAACCAAGCCAATATGAGTGCCCAAGGCATCCCGCAGATTGCCGTGGTGATGGGCTCATGCACCGCCGGCGGTGCTTATGTGCCGGCGATGGCGGACGAGGCAATCATGGTGCGCAACCAGGCGACGATATTCCTCGCCGGACCGCCTTTAGTGAAGGCTGCCACCGGTGAAGTCGTCAGCGCCGAAGACCTCGGCGGTGCCGATGTGCACTGCAAGATCTCTGGTGTGGCCGACCACTACGCCGACAGCGATGAACACGCCCTGGCGCTGGCCCGACGCAGCGTGTCCAACCTCAACTGGCGTAAGCAGGGCGAACTGTTGCAGCGCCCGCCCGTAGCACCGCTGTACAGCTGCGAAGAGCTCTACGGTGTGATTCCGGCCGACGCCAAGCAACCCTTTGACGTGCGCGAAGTGATCGCACGGCTGGTCGACGGCTCAGTGTTCGATGAGTTCAAAGCATTGTTTGGTACCACGCTGGTGTGCGGCTTTGCGCACCTGCACGGCTACCCGATGGCGATCCTGGCCAACAACGGGATTCTGTTTGCCGAAGCAGCGCAAAAAGGCGCGCACTTTATCGAGTTGGCCTGTCAGCGCGGCATTCCCCTGCTGTTCCTGCAGAACATCACCGGCTTTATGGTCGGGCAGAAATACGAA
This sequence comes from Pseudomonas sp. H1_A03, assembly GCF_054685145.1. Taxonomy (NCBI): domain Bacteria; kingdom Pseudomonadati; phylum Pseudomonadota; class Gammaproteobacteria; order Pseudomonadales; family Pseudomonadaceae; genus Pseudomonas; species Pseudomonas sp. H1_A03. The sequence continues at coordinate 3,733,445 of NZ_CP162829.1, read as the reverse complement.
GCTGGCGGCATTGCCAAACACGGCGCCAAGCTGGTCACCGCAGTGGCCTGCGCCAAGGTGCCGAAGTTCACAGTGATCATCGGTGGCAGCTTTGGTGCCGGTAACTATGGTATGTGCGGCCGTGCCTATGACCCGCGTTTCTTGTGGATGTGGCCGAATGCACGCATTGGCGTGATGGGGGCCGAACAGGCGGCCGGCGTGCTGGTGCAGGTTAAACGTGAGCAGGCTGAACGCGCGGGCGTTGCTTTCAGCGCCGAAGAAGAAGCCGCGATCAAGCAGCCAATCCTCGACCAGTACGAAAGCCAGGGCCACCCCTACTATTCCAGCGCGCGCCTGTGGGACGACGGTGTCATCGACCCGTTGCAGACCCGTGACGTGCTGGCCCTGGCCTTGTCCGCCTCGCTGAACGCCCCCATCGAGCCGAGCCGCTTCGGCGTGTTTCGCATGTAAATGGAGCTGCACCCATGAGCGATTTCAATACCCTCGAACTGATCACCGACAGCCGTGGCTTTGCCACGCTGTGGCTCAGTCGTGAAGCCAAGAACAACGCGTTCAACGCCGAGATGATCCGCGAACTGATCATCGCCCTCGACCAGGTGCAAGGCGATCCGTCCTTGCGCTTTTTAGTCCTGCGCGGACGCGGCAAGCACTTCAGTGCCGGCGCAGACCTGGCCTGGATGCAGCAATCGGCCGAACTGGATTACCACACCAACCTGGACGACGCCCGCGAACTGGCGGAGCTGATGTACAACCTGGCCAAGCTGAAAATCCCGACACTGGCGGTGGTACAAGGCGCGGCCTACGGCGGCGCACTGGGCCTGATCAGTTGCTGCGACATGGCGATTGGCGCGGACGATGCGCAGTTCTGCCTGTCGGAAGTGCGCATTGGTTTGGCACCGGCGGTGATCAGCCCGTTTGTGGTGCAGGCCATTGGTGAACGCGCGGCGCGGCGCTATGCGCTGACCGCCGAACGCTTCGGCGGCCAGCGTGCACGGGAGATCGGTTTGTTGGCGGAGAGCTACCCAATCGACACGCTGGACCAGCAGGTGGAACAGTGGGTCGCCAACCTGCTGCAAAACAGCCCGGCGGCGATGCGTGCCAGCAAAGACTTGCTGCGCGAAGTCGGCAACGGCGCCCTCACTCCGGCCCTGCGTCGCTATTGCGAAAATGCGATTGCGCGCATTCGCGTCAGCGCCGAGGGCCAGGAAGGTTTGCGCGCCTTCCTGCAAAAACGTCCACCGAGCTGGCAGCCACAGGAGCCGCGTTCATGAGCCCACTCACGACCCTGCTGGTCGCCAATCGTGGCGAGATCGCTTGCCGCGTGATGCGCACCGCCAAGGCCATGGGCCTGAAAACCGTGGCCGTACACAGCGCCACCGACCGCGATGCACGCCACAGCCGTGAGGCCGATATCCGTGTCGACCTGGGCGGTAGCAAAGCCACCGACAGTTACCTGCAAATCGATAAACTGATCGCCGCCGCCCAGGCCAGTGGTGCCCAGGCAATTCATCCGGGCTATGGTTTTCTGTCGGAGAACGCCGGGTTTGCCCGTGCGATCGAAGCCGCCGGCTTGATCTTCCTCGGGCCGCCCGCCTCGGCCATCGACGCCATGGGCAGCAAATCGGCCGCCAAGGCGCTGATGGAAACCGCCGGCGTGCCGCTGGTACCGGGTTATCACGGCGAGGCCCAGGACCTGGAAACCTTCCGCGCGGCCTGCGAGCGTATCGGCTATCCGGTGCTGCTCAAGGCCACGGCCGGTGGCGGTGGCAAAGGCATGAAGGTGGTCGAGGATGTCAGCCAATTGGCCGAAGCCCTCGCCTCTGCACAGCGTGAGGCGCTGTCGTCCTTCGGCAACGGGCAGATGCTGGTGGAAAAATACCTGCTCAAGCCGCGTCACGTGGAGATCCAGGTGTTTGCCGATCAGCATGGGCACTGCCTGTACCTCAATGAACGCGATTGTTCGATCCAGCGGCGCCACCAAAAGGTTGTCGAGGAGGCGCCGGCACCTGGGTTGACTGCTGAACAACGCAAGGCTATGGGCGAAGCCGCCGTGCGTGCGGCCCAGGCCATCGGGTATGTCGGCGCAGGTACCGTGGAGTTTTTGCTGGACGCTCGCGGTGAGTTTTTCTTCATGGAGATGAACACGCGGCTGCAGGTGGAGCATCCGGTGACCGAGGCGATTACCGGCCTCGACCTGGTGGCCTGGCAGATTCGTGTCGCCCAGGGCGAGGCGCTGCCTATCACTCAGGAACAGGTGCCGCTGATCGGCCATGCGATCGAAGTACGACTGTATGCCGAGGACCCGGCCAATGATTTCCTGCCCGCCACCGGGCACCTGACGCTGTACCGCGAATCCGCGCCGGGCGCTGGCCGCCGCGTGGACAGCGGTGTCGAGCAAGGCGATAGCGTGTCGCCCTACTACGACCCGATGCTGGGCAAGCTGATTGCCTGGGGCGAGGACCGTGAACAGGCGCGCCTGCGCTTGCTGGGCATGCTGGATGAGTTTGCCGTGGGTGGCCTGAAGACCAACCTGGGCTTTTTGCGGCGCATTATCGGGCATCCGGCGTTTGCGGCAGCCGAGTTGGATACCGGCTTTATTCCGCGCTATCAGGATGAGTTGCTGCCGATACCTGGCGAACTGAGCAATGAGTTCTGGCAGGCAGCGGGCGCGGCGTTCATACAGACCTTGCCGGCCGGTGACGGGCCTTGGGCAGATAAGCGAGGCTTTCGTACCGGTTTACCTGCCGAGGTTTCGCTGCATTTGAGCTGCAATGGTCAGGATCGGCTGGTGACACTGGCTGCCGATACCGCGCAAATGCGCGGCGAACAGTTGTTGATCGAGCACCAGGGCGTGCGCCGTAGCCATCTGGCTGTACGCCACGACCGTACGGTGTACCTGCGTTGGGACGGCGAGATGCATACCGTCAGCCTGTTTGACCCGATTGCAGCGGTCGACGCCAGCGGCGCTCATCAAGGTGGCCTTACGGCGCCGATGAACGGCAGCATAGTGCGCGTGCTGGTGCAGATCGGGGACAACGTGGAGGCCGGCACGCAACTGGTGGTACTGGAGGCAATGAAGATGGAACACAGCATCCGCGCGCCCGAGGCTGGAGTGGTCAAGGCGCTGTTCTGCCAGGAAGGCGAAATGGTTGCCGAAGGTTGCGCGTTGGTGGAGCTGGAAACAGCGGGCTAGAACTTTGCCGTGGCCTGCACAACGACGCCGAGAATGCGGCAATCGCCGGTGAACTGCCGTTTCGGATAAGTGGGATTGAGCGGTACCAGATAGAGCTGGCCGCTCTCTTCAAGCAACTGACGGAAGGTCGCCTGGGGGCTCTCGGCCCATTGGGCGACCACCAGCTTGCCGGGCTCGGCGGCAATGGCCGGATCGACCAGAATCATCATGCCCGCACTCACGCTGAGCCCGCTGGGTGCCGTCATGGCATCGCCTGTAACCGGCAGCCAAAAGGCATCGCCGTGGGCATGATAATCCGTCAACTCGAAACGGGCGGTGCCATAAGGCGTTCGCTCTTCGCGGATTTCGCACAGCCCTTTCCAATCGCTGACCGGATAGCGGAAATACGGGTTGTAGTTTTTCTCCAGTGGCACTTCATCGGCCCGCTCGCGAATGTCCAGCGCGACCTCCAGATACCCCAGGCCCAACGCCGCCAATACCCGGTTCATGTCCGCCAGGCTGGGTGCACGGCGCTTGTTGAGCCAATGGCCCACGCCGCCCTGGGACATGCCCAAGCGTTCAGCCAACTCACCTTGCGTGACCTTGCGGTCTTCCATGTTGGCCTTGACCAACGCGATCCAGTTATCCATGGGGCTGACAATACGTCACGTAGTTTTCAGGGCAATAAACAGTTTGTAGTAATCCATAAAACGACATAAATACGATACGTACTATCATCGGACATAAGGTTTTCGACATCCACCCAGAGTACCGCCCCTTATGACGACAAGCCCGCTTATCCTGCCTGAAATCCCGGAAGACAACGAATTGCACGATCTGCGCAGCAGCGGTGCCGCCAAGCGTGCGTTGGACTTTTACTTGAAAGAAGATATGTCGGCATCAACCCCTGACGAGGCCTTGTTCGCCATCAATCCAGGCATCAGCCAGGAGGAAGCCCTGGTGCACGCCTCGGAGCTGTTGCGCAGCGCCGCGGCAACGGCCTATGAATCAGCGAGCAGCCATCAGGGCAGTCATCGTGACATGGCGTTTTCAGTGGTGTATTTGATCGATATGGCGAAGGCGATGGTGGAGCGATCATTGCAGGTGCCAGAGGCTCAAGCGAACAAATAACTGGCGCTTAGAAAAAATATTTCTATCCCACGGATAAAAACATTTGACTTGCAAATGATAATGATTATTATTGGACCTAGCTGATCGCGAGATCAGTCGATAGACCAAGGGACCTTAGGTCGGACTCTTGGAATATCTCCTCATCAGGCTAATCACGGTTTTTGACCCGGCTCTTTGGCCGGGTCTTTTTTTTGCCAGTTTCCCTGGCGTGGCTTCAGGCTAATGAAGACTGTGTGCTACTTGATGGTGCGCATGGTAGCAAAAGACCATCGCCAAAAGAAAGCCAGCGGGTAGCTCCAGCCCACATCTTTGCGAATTAGCGCTTGAGAATCAATCTCATAGATTCTAAGCTGCCGCGGCGTCAAGGACGACGCCCCCTCCCTCTCGCAACAATTTTGCATCCGGTCTTTACCAGACTCCTGTGTAATATAGCCGCCACAACACTCATACTCAGGCAACCAGACTATGACCGTGGCCTTGACCTCCATCAAAATCAGCACCGACTTCGACAGTGGCAATATCCAGGTACTGGATGCCCACGATGCCTATCAGTTGTTGCTGGCAATCAAACCCGATACCTGCAGCGCGCATTACCAGTGGTTCCACTTCAAGGCCGAAGGCATGCATGTGGGCCACACCCATACCTTTCGCCTGAGCAACGCGGGACAGTCCTCCTACCCCAACGCATGGAGCGGCTACAACGCCGTGGCGTCCTACGACCACATCAATTGGTTTAGGGTACCTTCGCGATTTGATGGGGAAATCCTGCATATCAGCCTCGAGACCCGCGAAAAACATGCCTGGTTCGCCTATTTCGAACCCTATAGCCGCGAGCGTCATGACTGGCTGATCGAACAGGCCCTGAACCGCACGGGCACCCAATTGCTGGCCACCGGTAAAAGTGTTGAAGGCCGTGATATCCAACTGCTACGGCGGGGTAAAGGGGGCGAAGGCCGGCGCAACATCTGGATCATCGCTCAACAGCACCCCGGCGAGCACATGGCCGAATGGTTTATGGAAGGCATCATCGAACGCCTGCAACAGGACGGCGACGATGAGATGAAAAAGCTGCTGAAAGTCGCCGACCTGTACCTCGTGCCCAACATGAACCCGGACGGCGCCTTCCACGGCCACCTGCGCACCAACGCCATGGGCCAGGACCTCAACCGCGCCTGGCAGAGCGCCAGCCAAGAGAACAGCCCGGAAGTACTGTTCGTGCAGCAACAAATGGAAAAGTACGGCGTTGACCTGTTCCTCGATATCCACGGCGACGAGGAAATCCCCTACGTCTTCACCGCTGGCTGTGAAGGCAACCCCGGCTATACCCCGCGCATCGAAACGCTGGAAGAACATTTCCGCAGCCACTTGAGTGGCCTGACCCGCGACTTCCAGACCACCTTCGGCTACACCCGCGACCTGCCGGGAGAAGCCAACATGAGCCTGGCCTGCAACGCGGTAGGCGAGCAATACGACTGCCTGTCCCTGACCCTTGAAATGCCCTTCAAGGACAACGACGACGCCCCCAACCCGCACACCGGTTGGTCAGGTAAACGCTCGATGCAGTTGGGCAAGGATGTATTGAGCACCGTGGCCTATATCGTCGACGAGCTGCGTTAAACCGACTCGGCGGGCACCCGCCGACAATCCTCGGGCCCCAGCAAGCGTCCATCCGCGGAGCGCAATTCCAGCGCTCGCAGCGGCTCACCCTGGGCGCGGTCTACCATCACCGAATGCGCCTCGCCTGCCCCGTAGAAAAACCCTTCCCCCCACTGCCGTAACCCGATGATCACGTTGAACAGGCCTTGACCCTTTTCCGTGAGGGCGTACTCCTGATACGCACTACCATCCGACGCCGGCACGACCTCCAGCACGCCATGGGCCACCAGGCTGCGCAAGCGCGCGGACAAAATATTCTTGGCCATCCCCAAGCTGCGCTGGAATTCACCAAAGCGACGGCTGCCATCAAACGCGTCGCGAATGATCAGCAACGACCAGCCATCGCCTATGGCATCCAACGAACGCGCCACCGGGCATTCGGCATTTTCAAAACGGGTGAGCTTGACCATCAGGCTGCCTGAACTCGACTAACAATGTAGTTGCAATATAAAACTGGAATCCTTACCGTACAACTGGTTTCATTTTAAAACCAGAAAAGGATAAGCCGCATGTCGTCATCCCCCTTGAGCGGCGCCGTGGTATCGCTGTTCGCCATCGCCTGTGGCCTGTCGGTGGCCAACGTCTACTACGCACAGCCGCTGCTCGACGCCATGGCCGAGACCTTTGCCATGGACCACGCCACCGTTGGCATCATCATCGCCCTCACCCAGATAGGTTATGGCGTAGGACTGTTGCTGCTGGTGCCTCTCGGGGATCTACTCAACCGACGCAAACTGATCGTCACCCAATTGCTGCTTTCCACGCTCGCCGTGCTGGTGGTGGCGTTGTCTTCCAACAGTTTCTGGCTGCTGGCCGGCATGGCGCTCACCGGGCTGCTGGCCGTTATCGCCCAGGTGCTGGTGGCATTGGCGGCCCATCTGGCGTCGCCTGAACAGCGCGGGCACGTGGTCGGACTGGTTACCAGCGGTATCGTGGTCGGGTTGCTGCTGGCGCGCTCGGTTTCAGGCGCCATGGCTGACCTCGCGGGTTGGCGTTCGGTGTACCTGCTATCGGCGGGCCTGACGTTATTGATGGCGATCCTACTGTGGCGAGTGCTGCCACGCACCGAGCAACCGCAGGCGACCGGCACCTATGGCGCGTTGATCCGCTCGGTTTTCAGCTTGTTCAAAGAGGAAAAAGTCTTGCGTGACCGCGCCGTGCTGGCGATGCTGATTTTCGCCGCCGGCACCGTTCTGTGGACGCCATTGGTACTGCCCTTGAGCGCCCCACCGCTGTCGCTTTCGCACACGCAGATCGGCCTCTTCGGGCTCGCCGGTGCCGCCGGAGCCCTGGGTGCTGCGCACGCCGGACGCCTGGCCGACAAGGGCTTCGCCCAATGGGTCAGCGGCACGGCACTGCTGCTCATGCTGCTCTCCTGGGTTGCCATCGGTTTTACCCAATCGTCGCTGTGGGCATTGTCGCTGGGGGTGATTGTATTCGACCTGGGCTTGCAGGCCGTGCACGTCACCAGCCAAAGCCTGATCTATGCGGTACGCCCCGATGCACAGAGTCGGCTGGTGGCGGGTTACATGGTGTTTTACTCAGTGGGCAGTGCGGTGGGATCGGTCAGTGCCACGGCGATGTATGCCTGGGCCGGGTGGATCGGGGTGTGCGGCCTGGGCGCGGCGATCAACCTGCTGGCGTTGATCTACTGGCTGGCCACACTGCCCCCGAAACCGGTCTCAGTCTTTACTGCCGGTCATGCTTTGCAGCACGCCGTCACGGCGAATCAGCCCATGGAACAGCGCCGCCGCCAGGTGCAACAACACGGTGAGGAATAGCAGATAGGCCAGGAACCCATGCGCCTTGCGCAGCACCGCAAACAAAGGCGCATTTGCCCCCACCAGCGCCGGCAACTGCACTGAACTGCTGAGCATCACCGGGTCGCCCGCCGCCGAAATCATCGCCCAGCCCAGCAGCGGCAACACCAGCATCAAGGCATACAGCACCACGTGAGACGCCTTGGCCGCCAACACTTGCCACAGCGGCAAGTCGGCGGGCAACGGCGGTTGGCGCGTGGAGAAGCGCACCACCAGCCGCACGATCACCAGCGCCAGAATCGCGATCCCCAGCGGCTTGTGCAGGTGGATCAACCATTCATGCCGCTCCGAGACCGAGGCCGCCAGGCCCGCCCCGATAAACAGCATGGCGATGACCATCAGCGCCATCAACCAGTGCAGCAGGCGCGCCAGGGGAGCGAAAAACCGTGGTTGAGCATTCATGGCTTCGACTCCTGAGGGGCACTGTGCAACGGGCTGACTTCACCGGCGCGGCGCAGGTACGAGCTGGCGTACGCCGCCGAACGTGCCGCCAGCAAAGGATCATTGGAGGCTTCGATGCCGCTGGGCAGAATCAGCGGGTCGAAGTTGATGTCGCGGCAATCGCCATCGGCCTGAGCCTGGCTGCTTTGCAGCACCAGGGTGCCGGCGTTGATGACTTTATGCTCGCCGGTCCAGGCTTTGCTTGCATCGTCCAAAGGATCGCCGGGGTTGGCCAGGGTCATGTTCAACTGCCAGCGCAGCGGCCCGACAGCGAGGCGCTGTACCAAGTCCTTTTCCAGGAAATCGCTGCCGGCAGGCGCAGTATCACCCGCTGCATCCTGACTCTGCGGCACTACGCCCCAACGCACGGCCTGGCGCTTGCCATCGGCCCCCACCAGGTAGAACGCGTTGATGCCGTTGTAGGTTTCGGTCGCGTAACTGGCCGAAGGCTTGGCGGTCTTGACCCACGCCAGGAACGGTGCAGTCTCGGGATGGGCGGCAAAGAACGCCGGCATGCCCGCCGGGTCCGGTTTGCCGGTGGAAGGCTGCGGCGCACCGGCCTTGAGCAGTTGGTAGAACGCCTCAGGCGTGCCCACCGGGAACACCGGCATGCTGTTCATGCCGGTGCGCCACTGCTGGCCGTTGGCCTGGCTGAATTGCACGGCAAAACTGCGGATCGGCACACTGCTGTCCGGTGCATAGGGGTTGCCGCTGGGCAACGCAAATCGGCCAATCAGTGGGGTCTTGGCCTCGTTGAACACCTGGGCGCTGGAATAGGCACGCGCCTCGGGGCTGCTCTCGAAATACCCGGCCACGCACACGCCCTTGGCATGGTTACGCCGGAAGCCAGGGTGGACACCGTTGTTGGTTTCCAGGGCATTGACCAGGGTTTTCGGACGCAGGCGCTGTGGGTCGAGGGTGCCATTGACGTAGGCAAATGCCCCCGCCACAACCGCAACCACAGCTCCGATCCCCGCCAGGCGCGCGATCAGGCTCGCCGTGCTCAAGGGGGGACGGGGCGGTGATGAGTGATCTACCATGAAGAAACTCCAGGGCCCAAGGCCGTAGGGGTGAACATAAGGTCGGAGCATTAAGACGAACGCCGATCGGCTCTATTCCCTGGCCTTGGATTTATTTCCCCGCAAGGGGGAATAACCTTCATCGCCGCACGTCTCTCTAGTCCCAGCGTAGTGAACAGCCAGCTCCCCATGCATGAACTCGACGAACCGTTACGTGAACTCATCCCCAGGCTGCGGCGTTTTGCCGTGTCCCTGACGCGTAACGCCAGCAGCGCCGACGACTTGGTACAGTCAACCCTGGAGCGGGCGATCATCAGTTGGGCCGACAAACGCGTCGAAGGCGACTTGCGCGCCTGGCTGTTCTCGATTCTCTATCGGCAGTTCCTCGACGCCCATCGCCGCACCCGGCGCTACGCTCGCATGCTCGAATTTTTCACCGGACGCGACGATGCGCAGCCGTCGGTCGAACGTACGGTGATCGCCCAGTCAACCCTGCAAGCCTTCGATCAACTCAACACCGAGCAGCGCGCCCTGCTGCTGTGGGTCTCGGTCGAAGGCTTGAGCTACAAGGAGGTCGCCGAAATCCTCGATGTGCCCATCGGCACCGTGATGTCGCGCCTGTCCCGGGCACGCCAAGCCCTGCGTCAACTCAGTGATGGCGAAATTGCCAGCCCTTCCCTGCGGATACTCAAATGATCAGCCTGCCTCCCAGCGAACGCGATTTGCATGCCTACGTCGATCACCAACTGCTGGAAAGTGATCGCCGTGTCCTGGAAACCTATCTGGCGGCCCATCCGGACGTCGCAGCCCAGGTCCACGCCTGGCAGCACGACGCGCAATTGCTGCGCGCCGCGTTGGGCGGTGCCCTGCAACAGCCGGCTAACCCGGACCTGGACCCGGCACTGATTCGCCAGCGCATCAAGCGCCAATCGCGCCGCCATTTCGCTACGGCAGCCATGCTATTGATCGCCGTCAGCCTCGGTGGCCTGGGTGGCTGGCACGCCCGTGAAGCCACTCAGCCTCCCCTGTTGCCGATGGCCGATGCGATGCAAGCCTTCCGCCTGTTTGCGCAGGACGGCATCATGCCCGCCGACTACAAAGTCCAGGGCAACGGCACGATGCAGGCTTGGCTCGACCGCTACTTCAACCAGGCCCACCGCCTGCCCGACTTGAGCGCGTCCGGGTTCACGCCGGTCAGCGGACGCTTGCTCACCACGGAACAAGGCGCCGCCGCCATGGTGCTCTACGAAGACCCGCAAGGGCGGCGCATCAGTTTCTACATCCGCCCGCCGGGCCCGGATAACGGTTTCCTGCCCAGTGGCAGCCGCCGCGCCGATGGCTTGCAGGCCCAATACTGGTCCGGTGCCGGATACAACTACGCGGTGGTCAGCCCCGTGGACCAGCCTACCCCGCAGATGCTGAAGTTCTAGAAGCCCACGTCCAGCATTGGTCAAATCGCGGCGGGCGCCCTAAAGTAAGCGAACACTGAAATACAGAGTGACTTGCATTGGCCGTGCTTCCCCTTATCCGTCGCCTCCTCGGTAAAAGAACCGACAGCCTCGACGACTCACCCATCCCTGCATTTTTTCAGCAAAAAGCCGAGCAACAGGGCTTTACCCTGAGCACCGGTCAAACCCGCGCCATTGCTGCGCTGGCCCGTGAAACCCAGCACCTGCTGGCCGGCCAGCCCACCCGCAGCCTGTATTTGCACGGGCCGGTGGGGCGCGGCAAAAGCTGGCTGCTGGATGGTTTTTTTCAGGCGTTGCCGATTACCGAGAAGCAACGTGTGCACTTCCATGACTTTTTTGCCCAACTGCATCGCGGCATGTTCAAGCATCGCGGGCAAGACGATGCCCTGGCCTTGACCCTGGATGAACTGCTGACGGACTGCCGGGTGCTGTGTTTCGACGAATTCCACGTCCACGACATCGGCGATGCCATGCTGATATCGCGGCTGTTCAAGGCGCTGTTCGGACGCGGTGTGCTGGTGCTGGTAACGTCCAACTATGCGCCGCAAGACTTGCTACCCAACCCCCTGTATCACGAGCGTTTCAAGCCGGTGATCGACCTGATCGCCGCGCGTATGGAGGTGCTGGAAGTCAGCTCGCCCCAGGATTTTCGCAGCCTGCCCCAGACTCGGAGCGCGCAACGCTTTACCAGCGGTCACTATGTCTGGCCGGGGACCGCGAGCCAGCGCGAAGCACTCGGTTTGCCTCCTGTAAACTGCACGCCTCAGCCCTTGCCCGTCGGCACTCGAACCTTGATATGTCGCCGCCATACAGGCCGCTCCATTGCCTTCACCTTCAACGACCTGTGCGAACAGTTGACGGCAGTGATGGACTACTTGCTGCTGTGCCAGGACTACGATTACTGGGTCATCGACGGCTTGCCACCACTGGCGGAGTGCCCGATTGCCGTGCAGCAGCGATTCATCAACCTGGTGGACGTACTCTACGACCGGGACAAGCAACTGATTCTGATCGGCGAGCAGCCCCTCAACATTGCCTTGGGTGGCCAAGCCATCGACCTCGCCCGCACCGCCAGCCGTCTCGGACAATTGCAACAGGCCAGCCCGCAACGCTCGCGCGACCCGGTATCATGAACGCCATTCACGCCCCCTTGCCGAGTGACTGCGCCGTTCATGAATACCCTCGCCCAACTCAAGGCCGGCCAACTGGCCGGTATCACACGGCTGGACCTGTCCTGCGGACTGGCCGAATTCCCCCAGGAAATTTTCGAACTGGCCGACTCGCTGGAGATCCTCAACCTCAGCGGTAACGCCCTGAGCAGCCTGCCCGACGACCTGCACCGCCTGCCTCACCTGCGCGTGCTGTTTTGCTCGAATAACCTCTTTACTGAACTGCCAGCCTGCCTGGGCGAGTGCACCAGACTGAGCATGATCGGCTTCAAGGCCAACCAGATCCGCCACGTGCCTGCCGCCGCGTTACCGCCGTTGTTGCGCTGGCTGATCCTGACCGATAACCAGATCAGCGAGCTGCCTGACGAGTTGGGCGAACGGCCATTGCTGCAAAAACTGATGCTGGCCGGCAACCGACTGACGCACCTGCCGGAAAGCCTGACCCACTGCCACAACCTCGAATTGCTGCGTATCGCCTCCAACCGCTTCACCCAGCTGCCGGAATGGCTACTGGCCCTGCCAAGCCTGACCTGGCTGGCCTATGCCGGTAACCCGGTGGAAATGGCGATGGAGGTGGCAGGTGATGACGCCACACCACATATTCCCTGGTCCGAACTGGAACTGGCCGAAGTCCTCGGCGAAGGCGCTTCCGGCGTTATCCGCAAAGCGCTGTGGAAACCGTCAGGCAAACCCGTCGCGGTCAAACTCTATAAAGGCACCATCACCAGCGACGGCTCACCGCTGCACGAAATGCAGGCCTGCATTGCTGCCGGGCTGCACCCCAACCTGATCAAGGTTGAAGGCCGCGTTATCGGCCACCCCGATGACCAGGCCGCACTGGTGATGGACCTGATCGACCCGAGCTACCGCAACCTTGCAGCCCTGCCGAGCCTGGCCTCGTGCACCCGGGATATCTACGAACCGGGCGTGCGCTTTAGCGTTGAAGTGGCCTTGCGCATGGCGCGGGGTATCGCCTCGGTGGGCGCGCATTTGCACCGGCATGGCATTACCCATGGCGATCTGTATGGCCACAACATTTTGTGGAATGAAGCCGGGGATTGTTTGCTCGGGGACTTTGGCGCAGCGTCGTTCCATGCCACGGCGGACACCGTGGAAACCAGAGCGCTGCAACGGATTGAAGTGCGCGCGTTCGGGGTGTTGCTGGGGGAGTTGTTGGAGCGGGTTGAGTCGGGAGTGAACGCGCAGTGGAGGGAGCTGCAAAGAAAGTGCTGTCAACCAGAGGTGATGGCACGGCCTGGCTTCGAGGAAATCGAAGCGCTGCTGAACCAGGGCTAAAACCCAATCCAACTGTGGGAGCTGGCTTGCCTGCGATGAGGTCGTGTCATTCACCTTTCCAGTGACTGATACACCGCCATCGCAGGCAAGCCAGCTCCCACATTTTTTACCGCGTTTTAGCCAGCCAGGCCGACGAACATATCCTGCACGTCATCATGGTTGTCCAGGCCTTCCAGGAAGGCTTCGACTTCAGCCATCTGCTCGGCGCTCAAACCGCTCACCGGGTTTTTCGAGAGGTAACCCAGCTTGGCCGACAACACGGTAAAGCCCTGCTCCGGCAGCGCCTTCTGTACAGCATCCAGGTCGGTGGTTTCGGTGATGAACAGGGTGGTGCCCTCTTCCTCGCCGTCTTCGAAATCCTGGGCCCCGGCTTCAATCGCGGCCATTTCCGGATCGGCGTCCGGGCTGTCCGGCGAGGCTTCGATCAGGCCGACGTGGTTGAAGTCCCAAGCCACGGAGCCGGAGGCGCCCAGTTGGCCCTTGCGGAACGCCACACGGATTTCAGCCACCGTGCGGTTGATGTTGTCGGTCACGCACTCGACGATCAGCGGCACCTGGTGCGGCGCGAACCCTTCGTAGGTCACACGGTGGTATTGCACGGTCTCGCCGAGCAGACCGGCACCTTTCTTGATGGCGCGTTCCAGGGTTTCCTTGGGCATCGAGGCCTTTTTGGCCTGTTCCACCACCAGACGCAGGTGGGCGTTGGTCGCGGTGTCGGCGCCGTTGCGGGCGGCGATGGTGATTTCTTTCACCAGCTTGCCGAAGATCTTGCCCTTGGCATTGGATGCCGCTTCTTTATGTTTGACTTTCCACTGTGCGCCCATGACTCACTCTCTTTTCGTCCATCGCGCCGAAACGTCTACTGGCCGGCGCTTTGGGGGCAGAGTTTATAGCGCAAGAACGCATCGTTCCACCAAAAAACCGTCAGGGTGCCAACTCGAAAAATGCCTGGATCAAGCGCAATGAGCGCCGCCGCTCCATGCAACCAAGCATGTGGCGATTCAGCAGCCCTTCGCCCTGGATCGGCACGGCGCACACGCGCGGGTCCGGGCTGACTTCCATCGACGACACCACGCCTACGCCCAACTCGGCAGCAACGGCCTCGGTCACCGCCTCACGGCTGTCGAGTTCCAGCAGCACCTTGGGCTGTAGACCGGCAGCCAGGCAGGCGTCATCAAAGGTGCGCCGGGTGATGGAGCTGGGCTCGCGCAGCACCATGATCACGTCGTTAAGCTGACCCAGGCGGATACCCTTGGGCAGCGTCGCCCAGGGGTGACTGACAGGCACCAGCGCGCAGATCCGCGACTCGCTCAAAGGTTGCAAATGCAGGCCATTGCGCGGTTCGACCTCGGTAAGTACCGCCACATCCGCATGCTCGGACAACAACGCGGCCAGGGTTTCCTGAGCGTTGCCCAAGCGCAGGTTGACGGTAATCCCAGGGTAACGCGCGCGCAGGCTGGCGATCATCGGCATCACCAGATGCGGGCCGTCCGCCGCCACTTCCAGGCGCCCGGTGAGCAATTGCTGGTTGGCCTCCAGCATCGCCTGCGCTTCATCTACCAGGCCGAAGATCGCCCGCGTGATCGCCGCCAGGCGCGCGCCCTCCTCCGTCACCTCTACCCGACGTGCGGTACGCCGCAGCAACGGGATCTGGTAGTGCTCTTCCAGCGCCTTGATATGCCCGGTTACCGCGGGTTGGCTGATGAACAGCCGCGCCGCCGCACGGGTAAAACTGCCCTCGCGGGCCACGGCATCGAATGCGCGCAATTGAAACAGAGTCATAGCTATCGGCCTCACTGATAGCTCGCATAACAACAAACAATTTGATTGATGACAAGCCAAACTGCAATTTAGTCGCCGTAGCTTCAGCCCCCGATGCCTTGCGAGAATTCGAAATGACCACCGCGCCGATCCTGCTGACCCCTGGCCCCCTGACCACCTCCGCCCGGACCCGTCAGGCAATGATGGTGGACTGGGGTTCATGGGATGACCGTTTCAACCAGCTCACCGCCAGTGCGTGCGAACACTTGCTGGCGATTCTCAACGGCGCCGACACTCACCATTGCGTGCCCTTGCAAGGCAGCGGCACGTTCGCCGTCGAAGCCGCCATCGGCACCCTCGTACCGCGCAATGGCAAGGTGCTGGTGCTGATCAACGGCGCCTATGGCAAGCGCCTGGCCAGGATCTGCGACGTGCTCGGCCGCGATTTCAGCACCTTTGAAACCGCCGAAGACGAACCGACCACCGCCGCCGACGTCGACCGCCTGCTGCAGGCCGACAAGGCCATCACCCACGTCGCGCTGATCCACTGCGAAACCAGCACCGGCATTCTCAACCCACTGCCGGAAATCGCCCAGGTCATTAAAAACCACGGCAAGCGCTTGATCATCGACGCCATGAGCTCCTTTGGTGCGCTGCCGATCAACGCCCATGAAGTGCCGTTCGACGCACTGATTGCCGCCTCCGGCAAATGCCTGGAAGGCGTACCGGGGATGGGGTTTGTCTTCGCCGAAAAAACCGCGTTGGCCGCGGCCCAAGGTAACTGCCACTCCCTGGCGATGGACCTGTTTGACCAGCACAGCTACATGGCCAAGACCGGCCAATGGCGTTTCACCCCGCCGACCCACGTGGTCGCCGCCCTGCACGAAGCGCTGCTGCAATACGTTGAAGAAGGCGGCCTGCCCGCGCGCCATCGACGCTATGCACGCAACTGCCAGGTGCTGCTGGATGGCATGGCCGAACTGGGCCTGCGCAGCTTCCTGCCGGCGGCGATCCAGGCGCCGATCATCGTCACCTTCCATGCTCCGCAAGACCCGCACTATCAATTCAAGGATTTTTACGAGCGGGTCAAGGCGAAGGGTTTCATCCTGTATCCGGGCAAGTTGACCCAGGTGGAAACCTTTCGCGTGGGCTGCATCGGCCATGTCGACGCCACCGACATGCACGCCGCCGTCACCGCCATTGCCGAGGCACTGCAAGCCATGGGCATCACCCTTTCTTCCTTCGGAGCACACGCATGAACTACCAGAACCCCAATGCCCTGCAAGCTGTGATCCTCGACTGGGCCGGCACCGTGGTCGATTTCGGCTCCTTCGCACCCACGCAGATTTTTGTCGAAGCCTTTGCCGAGTTCGATGTGCAAGTCTCCATCGAAGAAGCCCGCGGCCCGATGGGCATGGGCAAGTGGGATCACATCCGCACCCTCTGCGACCAGCCGCAGGTCGCCGAGCGCTACCGCAAGGCGTTCGGCCGCACGCCGACCGATGACGACGTAACCGCCATCTACCAACGCTTCATGCCGTTGCAGATCGAGAAGATCGCCGAACACTCGGCGCTGATTCCCGGTGCCCTCGACACCATCGCACGCCTGCGCGTGCAAGGCATAAAGATCGGTTCCTGCTCCGGCTACCCCAAACAAGTGATGGATAAAGTCGTCGCCCTGGCGGCCACCAACGGTTATATCGCCGACCATGTAGTCGCGACCGATGAAGTGCCCAACGGCCGCCCATGGCCGGCCCAGGCGCTGGCGAATGTGATCGCGCTGGGCATCGATGATGTGGCAGCGTGCGTGAAAGTCGACGACACCGTGCCCGGCATCCTCGAAGGCCGCCGCGCCGGGATGTGGACCGTGGCCCTGACCTGCTCCGGCAACGCACTGGGATTGACCTACGCGCAGTTCCGCGCCCTTGACACCGCCACCCTGGCCAGCGAGCGCAAGCGCGTCGAAGCGATGTTCGAAGGCTCGCGCCCGCACTACCTGATCGACACCATCAACGACCTGCCTTCGGTGATCGCCGACATCAATGCGCGCCTGGCCCGTGGGGAAATGCCGCAGAGCCACTGATAGAGGTCAAAACAACGGCATTTGCGTGGGGCAAAACGCTCAAAATCGGCTTACAGTTAACGCACTGCGTCACCAAAGAACGCAATGTTGTTCCGTGAATAAACTGTACCTGATAAGTGAGGAACCCAGCGATGCCGTGGAAAAACTCCGATACGCGCTACAGCACCATGTCGATCGCGTTGCACTGGTTGATGGTGGTGCTGCTGGCGGTGGTCTACGCCTGCATTGAACTGCGTGGCCAGTTTCCGAAAGGCAGCGGTGCGCGAACGTTGATCGTCGAAATGCACTTTATGTTTGGCCTTACCGTGTTTGTGCTGGTGTGGCTGCGGTTGTTTGCGCGCAGCCTGGGGGTTGCCCCCAAGATCGTGCCGGCACCGCCGCAATGGCAGAGCCTGCTGGCGACGCTGATGCATGTCGCGCTGTACGCGCTAATGATCGGCATGCCGATTGCCGGCTGGCTGATTGTGAGTGCCGAGGGGCATTCGGTGATGTTCTATGGCATGGAGTTGCCGCCGTTGATTGGCGAGAACAAGGACCTCGCCAAGCGGATTGAAGGCTGGCATGTCTGGTTCGGCAAGGTCGGTTATTGGCTGATCGGGCTGCATGCACTGGCGGGGATTGCCCACCATTACGTCCTGCGGGACAACACGGCGTTGCGGATGATGCCGGGGCGGTTTGCCAAGAAAACTGCTGAATGATGGAACGCGATTACGGCATGGGTAGCGTGCTGCGTCGTGCCTGTGACGGTCTGGCAGTCAAATAGGTTGGATCGAGGGTAACCGGTTCAAATGTGGGAGCTGGCTTGCCTGCGAATGCGGTAGGCCAGGTACAGATATGCCAATTGACACCCCTCTTCGCGAGCAAGCCCGCTCCCACAGGGGTTCTGTGTCAGGCATTGAACCCTCGGCGGCCTTGCAGGCCGCCGGTGTGCACGAAGATCAGGCGGGTGCCGGAAGTAAAGCGCCCTGCTTCGATCTGCGCCTTCAAGGCCAGTAACGCCTTGCCGGTGTAGAGCGGCTCCAATGGCAAGCCGCAGGCCCGCTCTGTGGTTTCGATAAACTCGAGCAGCAGCGGATCGACCTTGGCAAAGCCACCTCGGCTGGCGTCCACCAGCTCATACCCACCTTGAACGATAGACTCCACGTTCTGCGCCACACCGTGATCATCCGGCACCGCCATGGCGCCGTGCACCGTGTGTGCACCCGCCTCCGCCAGCACCAGACCGGCCAACGTGGTGCCAGTGCCTGCAGCTAACCACCAAGCGTCGTAACCGGCCCAACCCAACGCGGGCAATTGCGCCCGCACCTGCTCGACCAACACGGAGCAACCCGATGCACCCGCAATACCACCGCCGCCTTCAGGCACGGGATGCAGATGGGGATACTGCTCACGCCACGGCAGCCAAAAGTCCGGTTCATGGCGCGCGCGATAACCGCCATACCCCAGCCAATGCAATTGCATGCCAAATGCCTTCAAGTCGAGGACAGTAGGGGTGTCTTGTGGATGCCCGCGCAGCAGGCCTACGGTGGGGAAGTCAAAGCGCTTGCCGGCGGCGGCTAACGCGTGCAAATGGTTGGAGTAAGCGCCGCCCAGGCTGATGATGCCGCGGGCGTTTTGCGCCTGCGCTAAATGCCCGCTGAGCTTGAACCATTTGTTGCCACTGATCAGCGGGTCGATACAATCCAGGCGCAACACGGCCAGCTCGACACCTTGCAGCCAATCCAGCTGCAAGGGTTCAAGCGGTGCGCGGGGAAGCCAATCGAAGGGGCCCATCGGGACATCTGTATGAAAAACGGGGCGGTAGTCTAACACCGCCCCGTTTGGGTTCTTACAGTTCGGCAGCGAGGCGTGAACCCTGATTGATAGCGCGCTTGGCATCCAGCTCGGCCGCCACATCGGCGCCGCCGATCAGGTGCACGGTCTGGCCCGCCGCGACCAGGCCGTCCTGCAGTTCGCGCAGCGGGTCCTGGCCGGCGCAGATGACGATATTGTCCACCGCCAGCACTTGGGGTTCACCCTCGGCGCCAATGCGGATATGCAGGCCTTCATCGTCGATTTTCAAATACTCGACGCTGTTGAGCATCTGCACCTGCTTGTTCTTCAAACCGGTACGGTGGATCCAGCCGGTAGTCTTGCCCAGGCCGTCGCCCACCTTGGAAGTCTTGCGTTGCAGCAAGAACACTTCACGCGCCGGCGCATGGGGTTGCGGTTTGATACCGGCAACACCACCGCGGGCTTGCAGCTGGGTGTCGATGCCCCACTCTTTCCAGAACGCTTCGCGGTCCAGGCTGGTGGACACACCTTGGTGCACGAGGAATTCCGAGACATCGAAACCGATACCACCGGCGCCGATCACCGCTACGCGCTTGCCTACCGGTTTGCGTTCGAGGATCACATCCAGGTAGCTCAGCACCTTGGCACTCTCGACCCCCGGGATCGCCGGGGTACGCGGCGCGATGCCGGTGGCCAGGATGATCTCGTCATAACCACCCGCCGCCAGTTGCGCCACGTCCACACGGGTATTGAGGCAAAGCTCCACGTGGGTGGTCTGCAATTTGCGCTTGAAGTAGCGCAGGGTTTCGAAGAACTCCTCCTTGCCCGGCACGCGCTTGGCGATATTGAACTGGCCGCCGATCTCGCTGGCGGAGTCAAACAGCGTCACCTGATGGCCGCGCTCCGCAGCCACCGTTGCCGCCGCCAGACCGGCAGGACCGGCACCCACCACGGCGATCTTCTTGATTTGCTTCACGGGCAGGTAGTTGAGCTCAGTCTCATAGCACGCGCGCGGGTTGACCAAACAGGTGGTCAGCTTGCCGCCGAAGGTGTGATCCAGGCAGGCCTGATTGCAGCCGATACAGGTGTTGATTTCATCGGCACGGCCAGCGGCAGCCTTGTTGACGAATTCCGGGTCGGCCAGGAATGGGCGTGCCATGGACACCATGTCGGCATCGCCCTCGGCGAGGATCTGCTCGGCGATTTCCGGGGTGTTGATGCGGTTGGTAGTAATCAGCGGAATCTGCACCGCACCGCGCAGTTTGGCGGTGACTTTGCTGAACGCGCCGCGCGGCACCTTGGTGGCGATGGTCGGGATACGCGCTTCGTGCCAGCCAATCCCGGTGTTGATAAGGGTCGCACCGGCGCCTTCGATGGCCTTGGCCAACTGCACGATTTCTTCCCAGGTGCTGCCGCCCTCCACCAGATCGAGCATCGACAGGCGGAAGATAATGATGAAATTCGGGCCCACGGCCTCACGCACACGGCGCACGATATCCACCGCCAGGCGCATGCGGTTTTCGTAGCTACCGCCCCAGCGGTCGGTGCGATGGTTGGTGTGGGCGGCGAGGAACTGGTTAATGAAGTAGCCTTCGGACCCCATGATTTCCACACCGTCGTACTCGGCGACCTGGGCCAGCAACGAACAGGTGACAAAATCCTGGATCTGCTTTTCGATGCCTTCTTCGTCCAGCTCCTTGGGCTTGAACGGGTTGATCGGCGCCTGGATCGCGCTCGGTGCAACTTGTTTAGGGCTGTAGGCATAACGACCGGCATGGAGGATCTGCATGCAGATCTTGCCGCCCGCCTCATGCACGGCTTTGGTCACGATCTTGTGTTTTTGCGCTTCTTCGTCGGTGGTCAGCTTGGCCGCGCCGGCGTACACCCCGCCTTCGTCATTCGGGCCAATGCCGCCGGTGACCATCAGGCCAACGCCGCCACGGGCGCGCTCGGCAAAATAAGCGGCCATGCGTTCGAAACCGCCGGGTTTTTCTTCAAGGCCCGTGTGCATCGAGCCCATCAGGGTACGGTTACGCAAGGTGGTAAAACCCAGGTCCAACGGGGCCAGCAGGTGCGGGTAGGCAATAGCGGTCATGGTCAAGCTCCACAACGGATCATCACGGGGGCGTGGCGGGCTCATGCGGTCCGCCATCGGTTTATGTCCCACAGACTAAGAGCCGATGGACGCCCGCTCAATGACTGAAACTGACAAGTTATTGATCCAAATGCACAGCGCCCCTTGGCAAGCCGGCCCATGGGCCCTACCCTAGTCGGCGAACCCTGCCATGGGTTTTCACTTGTGATGAGATTATTTGCACTTAAAAATGAAAACCACGTGCCTTGCGAACTCCGGTTTAGAAGATGAAACCAGGGGCAACACCGCAAAAAGGGTGCAATAGTGCCTAAGATATCTTCCACAATAGCTGCTATGCCCAGTTGTCTATACGGCCGGATGTGCAGTAGATCATTTGCTCGTCAAAACCCTGAAGTGCGTCCCGAGCACGGTGGCCCGGAAAAAAAGTGTCACCGGTTACTCAATCGGGGGGTTCGAAGGCGCCAGCGACAGCTTTTATTTATTTCCGACAGACTTTATTTCGTACCTTCACTTCGATCGCTCATAGAGAACTCACAATGGTGCTTTCCCGCAAAACATAATGTTAGTAATGTCGATTTGAACGTCGTAAGAATGCAAATGGGAGATCGCCAATCACCCTTCAAAAATCGCAAGCCGCTTTCTCGTTGCAGACACGATGACACACTGGTGCTGTCCAGGGGTTTCAATGGGAATGGACTCTTCAATGATTTTAGAAAATTAAAGCTGTCTCAAGAAAATTATGGCCGTCGCAGGAGTCAACGAGGGTCACCCACCTCGGCTCCTGTCACGCCTCTGATTCTAACTTCCCACGACCTTCCTGCCTGTCTTGGCGAGCGCCTGATAACGCGAATTCAGAACGACGAATCTTTACGTTCGCATGCTAAACGAAACCCGTTCATCCAAAATCTTGTTCTCGACAAAAAAGTTGCAGAAAGTTTATCACGCTGTAATTGGAGCTCTAGGCAGGTAAAATTAATTTTTGATCATCTCGGCTGGCACGGATGCTTTGGCTTTCAACAGACTACTTCGTCAACATACTAACCATCCCTTGAAAGCTGCTTTTAAGTCAAGATTCAACCATTCATTTTCAGCTCGTGATTACTTATTCATATACGAGAAGCTCGACAGAGCGTCGGAGCAGAGCGCTTACTTCCCTGCCTGCGCCGACGAGGTTCGCCAAAATCTGGGATACACGTATTGGCGTCGCTTTCTTCCTGAGGTTAAAGTGTGGGCTAAGCACAATGTTGAATTGCTGAAGAAATGTCAGTTTTGCGACAAGCCCTTTGCAGAGAGGGGCATGCCGTGAGCGTCATGTGGGCAGGGTGCTCCGGACGCCACCTAGGCGAGGTAAGGCACGTGATGAACCTCGACCCGGGCGCACTGCGTTTGGCACAATTCCTCGTTAAGCTCTGTCGGGCGAATCAGCTTATTTACATAGATGCAGCAGCGGCAGTTATTGAGCAGGAGCTAATCAATAATCGCGCGACCAATCTTGCCGCTCAGAAGGACTTCGCGAATGTGGCTAAGTTTCAGCACTATATTGAACTCTGCCGTCTGGACGATATGGACGAAATGTCGAGACTACCCGAAAACAGAAAGCCCAAGTGAGAGATGCAATCGGGCGGATTGTGATGGCGCTTTATACTTGATATGGCCCTAACTCTTTGTCAATGCTACACGGCTTCTGCGGACTGAGCGGTATCGCGGAACATGTTTTGGATGCGTCGTGCCTGTCTAAGGTATACGAGGGCGCCGAAGAAGCAGCCCTCGCACAGATGCACTTCGTACTGCGCACCCTCGTATGACGCGCCGTAACCTCAGTAGGCCAATAGAACCCCGTACTCGACGTTGCCGCTGTCTAGGCGCATGGAGCAATCGCACACGTCGGTCGCAACGTACGTCGGTGACTACGCCGCCCCCCATGCGGCTCGTGATTTTCATCGGGCAGGCCCTCATCTTCTCGTTTTATGAGATTTGTGAGCCGTGCTCGACTTGACGCCTGAGGCACGACCGGTCAACGGCTGTCGGGTGGGGAGGAGCCACGCCTTGGTTTGCTCTTAGTGCGCTTTCGAGGTTTGCGTTCAGCAGCGGCGAGCACTCTGTCTGGCGCGAGCGCGAGCAGGGCCTTTGGTGCTATCCCGCCAAGCGTCGAATTTTCGGACTGAAACCATGCAGCTATTGACCATGCGTTCATCCTGGCGCTCAGGATTGAGAGCGTCTTATGAAGGCTTTCGATTGGCCGGTAGCCGTTCGTGCCATCCAACCCATAAATAGGGAAGAAATCGACTTTGCCAGGCCGTAGTGAAAAATCCGCCCATCAGCGAGCATCTGATCGGGATCAACGACCACCTCGTGACTGCTGGCGGATGCCAGCTGAAGCCACTGCCCTCGTGAAATCCAGTCCCCGCTCTCGAAGATCCCGGAGCGGATGGTGCCTTGAGCTACACCCTTGTCCAGAAGCGATCGAGGGATTGATTCTGCCGGGAGGAAGCAGTCGATGATGATATCGAGCACCTTTTGTGAATAATCTGCGAGGCGCCACTCAAAGAGCTCGTTGAACATCTGTAAGCCGGCTAAATAGGCCTCGATTGTGCTATCTGAATTGGCTTCAATCGAGATAGTGGCATGCAGAGCTACACTGCCTTCTGATGTACCTGAGGGAGCATGAGGCTCGCGCTGGGTACGAATATGTGCGAATGGTACCGTCATGTTCATCTCCCGGATGGAGCTGTGTGGGCCTTTGCCTGAGTTATGCCGCTTATTGCCAACTGTGGGAAAGAGCCTATCCGCGAGATCACTGGCGTGCCGAGCGTACAAAGCCACTGTGCCTGCCGCTGGCTTCTGACCCGGTACGAATGCACCCACTCGTCCTTGGGTAATTTTCAGTATATTCAGAAATTGTTGACTCACCCTGCCGGCGTCGAAGTGCTCGACCAGCGGCCACGACGGTACAGAAATGCTACTCCAGATTTCGACCACTAGTTCATGTAGCCGTCAGGGCCGAGATGCCGCAGCATCAATTCGACCAGCGAGGTAGAAAATGAAGGGGCGCCGTAAAGTCAGAACAGATAAGTGGCTGATGCAAGATCAGTTCATCAAAGCTGCCAGGGCCACCCTGGCTTCTAAACCCAATGTTGGGCGTTTTATCAACGCTGCGGCACAAGCGGAGGTTGACGAACCTATTGGGATACTCGCTGGCAGTCGAAGGGCTGCTGAGGGATCGTCAAAACGTCATGACGATCAGAAATGACCGCTGCCTCTCTAAGTCCCGTCATTTCTCCGCAACCACAGCCCTAACCAGTCAGAGCTCCCAGCGCGGCGCGAGATATTGGGATCAACCGCTCACCAACCGCGGGCACGCTTGAATATACGTTAAGGCCGCGTCGGTTC
The DNA here is from genome assembly GCF_054685145.1 of Pseudomonas sp. H1_A03. NCBI lineage: Bacteria > Pseudomonadati > Pseudomonadota > Gammaproteobacteria > Pseudomonadales > Pseudomonadaceae > Pseudomonas > Pseudomonas sp. H1_A03. The sequence continues at coordinate 3,709,170 of NZ_CP162829.1, read as the reverse complement.
GGGTTGCGACAGTTTTGCGTTTCCTCCACGAGAGGCTATAGGCCGCGAAACACGGTACCCTTCCGCAAAATTTTAATTCTCTAAATTCATCGAGGTTGGAAACGTCCGAGCGGCCCGGATGCACGCCTGCACCGGCTGCGACAATTGCATCTGGTCGCCCATCAGGACGATGTTTCGCACAGCCACGCCCATCGCGACCGAATTCGCCACACTTACCCGAGGAGATTTTGCCCTGGCGCTTGAGCACTTTGCCGAGCATGAACCAGAGCCGAGCTGGTTTTTCTACTTGACCGAAGGTGCTCATTGTTCCCACTGGCTATACATCCTCCACCTCATGCAAATCCTAGCAATCCTGCACGTAAACGTGCGCCAGCATGTAGCGCTCAACCTTACCGTTCAAAGCGCTCGCCCTGCTGTACGGCTATGTCGGGGCAATTCCTGTTGTACTGGCGGAATGCAGATCGCACAAGCTGGCGGCCGAACCTGAATTGTGAGACCACTATTCAAGATCGTCCCCTTGGTTGGGATTACTGGGGTCGGAGATGGAATTGAAGTTAATGGCCGCAGGAATGCCAGACGTCCTCGCCATGGCACCTGCCGATGCGTTGAAGCGAGCTCGTCAGTAATACCGCCGGCATCTCTTTGCACTTACCGGATGGCGCGAGCTTAATACATCGCGGCCGACAGGCCGTGATTGATCAAGGCGATCAGGGTGCGCGGCGCCAGTACCGGTGAGAAAAATTCGCATCGGCTACCGCCCCGGTGGCGGTCTCACTCACGCCGCCACTCACCAAACGGCGCGTGTCCATCGATGTAGCGGGTGGCTGACTGAACGTCGCGCCAGCCCACATAATCCATCAGTGCCTTGGTCCCCCAGGCATTGCGGCTGGCCCACGTGGCGAACCCGCGGCGCAGCGAATGGCTGCTGTAGCGTTCGCCGTCGAGACCGTTGCGGGCGAACGCCAGGCGTAACAGACGTGAGATGCTGTTCGGGTTCAGCCCCGTCGCCCGGATATGGCCCCAGCGATCGATCGCCCGGAACACCGGCCCCTGTTCGAAACCGCTCTGCGCCAGCCAATCCTCATAAGCCTGAACCGGACACAAGCGTTTCAACGCCGGCAAGGTGAAGGTCCGGCCACGATGACTGCGATCGGTCTTGCCGCTGCCCAGGAACAGCTCCAGCCCCTGCCCGGCGTCCAGCCGAACATGCTCCACCTGCAAGCGACACAGGTCGTCCGCGCGAAAAGCGCGCCAGAAGCCCATCAGGACCAGGGCCTGATCGCGATAGGCGCGCAGGCGAACACTTGCGTCTTCGCTGTTCCGCTGCGCCTGTAAAGCCTCGATACAAGCCTCCAGCGCATTGAGTTGCAGCGCGCGGGCCTGCTTGACCGGCTGCGGGTGCTCGGCCTGGATCCCGCGCAGGACGTCGCGCACCTGCGGCAGCTTAGTAGGATCGACAAAGCCGTGTTGTTGGTGCCACTGGGCCAGGGCGGCCAGGTGGGTGCGCAGCGTGCCGACCGACAGCTGCTCGGCGTGCCCTGCCAGATAACGCACCACGCTATCACCGGACGCCGGCAGCAGTCCGCCCCACTCCTGTTCATAATGTTCGAGCGCTCGCTGGTAGCGACGCTCGGTGCTCGCTCGGCGCGCCGCCTTGAGATAACGGTCAGTTGCAGAACTCATCTCGCACTTCTCATTGCATACCGCCGCGTGGGCATGAAAGGCGAAAACCGCTTATCACGTTTGAGAATTCAGGATTCTCGAACCCCAGTCTGTCCGATTTCTAGGTGTGGGCGTCACGGTTGTACACGTGTACATCCATACTGCTTGAACGGTACGAAAAAATCGGAGCAAGCCATGGCCCGTTCTGGAATCAACAAAGCGCAGGTTCAGTGCGCGCGCGATGCCTTGCTGGCGCGCGGCTTGGCACCGAGCATTGAGGCGGTGCGGACCGAACTGGGTCACACCGGCTCTAAGACCACCATAAATCGCTACCTGCGTGAGCTGGCGGACGCCGAGCCGCAGCCGCCACGGGTAAGCCTATCCGAGGAACTACAAGCATTCATTCAGAGTGTAGCTGCACGGCTGGCCCGCGAGGCACAGGATAGTGTGGCCGCGGATCGCGCCCGCCTCGAGCGCCAACAGGCGGCCTATCAGCAACAGCGCGCAGTGGACAGTGCGCGCTTTGAGCAATTGCAAATCGCTCATACCGCCCAAGGCGACGAATACCGCGTATTGAGTCAGCGCGAGGTGGAACTCAATAGCCAATTACAGCGCATTGAAGGTGAACGGCAGCGTCTGGAGGAAGCCTGCCGGCAACAGGTACAACTGCTCGAGGAGCGGCTAGGGCAAATCCGATCACTGGAAATGAAGCACCAGCAGGCCCGGGAGGCCATGAGTCACTACCGCGAGCAGCATCAGATCCAGCGTCAGGAAGAGCTGCAACGTCATGCTGAACAGATGGGCCAAGCTCAGATAGAGATGCGTGGTCTGCGCGAGCAACTGACGGTGCGCCAAGAAGAACTGACCCAGTTATATCGGGATCTTGAGCGCACGAATAGTGCGCACGGACACCTCCAACAACAGTTGCGTCAGCTCGAACGTCAAGTGGCCCTCACCCAGCAGCAACGGGTCAGCCAAGATGCCGCTCTGGCCAAGTCTCGCCAGGACGGCGAAACCATGGCGAGTGATCTCGCAGCCCAGCACGAGAAGGCAAAGTATTACCTGTTGGCGCATCGTCAAGATCAGCGGCTGATTCGTGCTCAGGCCAAGCAAATAAACCGTCTGCAGGCTTTCATGCACCTGGCCCAGATTGACCACCCGGGCCCATGAAGGTTTTGAGAAGGGCCATCAGAAGCTGCTCAGCAAGGGGCTATTACAGGTAGCGTACAGAGTAATCTCAGAGAGGCTCAGTGCCACGGATCTTCGAGCTCTCCCCTTCCGCGCATATTCTGATGCAATGTTTGATCGCCAGTCGGCGCAAGCGTGTGCAGTTATTCGCGCTATCGTTATTCTCCTCCTTCCCCGCCCGCTTAATCGACAGAAGTGGAGCACCTCTGCGAAGTAACATCATTAATTCACCCTTCCACGAACCTAGCCAATCAATGAAGACACCGGGCAAATCTCAGCGGAAGACTCCATGAGCTTTTGGATCTACCCCTGCTATTGCTTGCGTAGCTTCACGCCGGAATACTGATGACCGTGCTCGCCAATTTCGCCGATGCGCGCCTGACCCGCATATACAAATCGGCCGGTTTGTCGACGGAAGTGCCCTCCGCCGCCGAACGCAAGGCATCTACGGTGCAAGAACAAGAGCGCTCGCCCAAGTACCACAGCCACACGATACAGTCGTCGGTCCAACCAGATACCCATCCTTGGCGGATAAGACATTCACCTAAACGGATTTGCCCCTGCAGCAGGTAGTCAAAGGACTGTTCACTGTCCAGCCAATATTTGATATCTCCCAACAGCCCTTGATCCACCAGGATCTTGACTGCGCTCCAGAGCGGCACTGCCAGCTTTCTGTCTGAAGGCCGTAGGCACATCAATTCGCAACAAGCCGCGAAGTTCTTGCGTAACCAGCTTCTTTCAAATAGCCATTGTGGAGACTGAGACCGTAGAATCGCCAAGAGTGGAGCTAGGTTATGCCAGTCTGGACAACTGCAGAGCAGAGCGAGCGAGTTCGAGCGAAATATCTCCAGCCCCTCGCCGTCCATGCGCGTGCCGCTGACGATCTCCTCAATGGATCTCTGCCCGCACGAAGGCTTCAACAGCGACCACAGCGATGAATCGAAAACTGCTCGCAGTCCCGAAAATCGCTCATACAGCAGAGTTCGAGAAGGCTCAGAGGCGACGGCCCCGATGAACCGGCGTCTCCACAACCTGAGTAGTTCAGGAGGGGTTGCCTCACCAGGGAGAACGGTCCTGTCCAATGTAGCCTCACAGCCAGCCACTTCCCGAGAATCGCTAGCGCAGCCATACGCCTCGGCGACCGAAATCGAGAACGCGATCGCACGCGCGCGTCTGATCTCGGAGGTATGCAGACGGCTATCCCTCATGAGCAGCCTCCTCTTAGAAACAGGATGGTTAGGCGACTACATCCGCTTGCGATCCGTCCAGCATGTAGCAGCACTACAAATAATGTAGTCCGGCTACACCGCTCTGCAAGCGAGGCCGATACCAGAAAATTTTCAATGGGGCAGATAACACATGCGAATATTTATATATTTATTAACTAATTGATTTTGTTGAAAACAATATCATCTTAATTGATAGATTTTGCATTCTCGATGGTCTGGAGTTCGGCGTAACCATCAGCGACGATAATGTCCAGCACGGGTTAAAAGTTCCCCAATATTCACGCCGATGAAAGTGGCTAGTGCCGGCAACTTCAGCGTCGCGTGGACCGTGGGACGACTTGGCACGTCTCGTGGCCAATGCGTCGGACGTGAAATATGCACGGGCCGCTAGAGCCATGCTGAGGAGTAACCACCATTCATCGGCGTCACGAAATGGCGCCACAACCGGAGCACACGTCAAGCGGGCTCAACAAAGCATAGCGTCAGACGTGAGCATGCTCGCACTAACACCGATAACGACTGGGGCTGCGCTTAAGCATCCCTACCGACGGAGGTCGTGGACATGACGATGCCACATGAGCGCACCAGAACTGTAGTCCAGACGGGGGAATTCTTGGCCGAGCTAGCGCAGGACCAGGCACTTCCCTACCGAGTCCGGCAAAACGCAAAATTCCTGCTGCGTCATTACCCGAGCCGTTTCGTCGTTCTCCTGGCGGGCAGGCTTGAAGAGGAAGGCGGATCGATTCTGGAAATTGCTGGACCGATTTTCAGCTCATCTCTGGAAGCCCCGCCACTAAAAGCAGTGCAATCTGTGATCAATGACGTGACAGCAGTCATTACCTTCAAAGCCCCGGGCAGAGTCATGCAGAAAATTTCAGTCAGGATCACGGACGGGCTCGGCCAGGCGACTCTCGACATCTTGGAACAGGTCATTGACGAGGCCAGGTGCCTGATGTCCCAAGGATCAATTTACAAGACGCCGGAGTCCTCCCTGGCGTTATGGGAGCGTGTAGCGTTGGCGCAAGCACAGATCAATCTGCTGAATAATGGTGACTGGATATCCGACCGCGAGCTGGGCACTTTGGCTGAGCTGCCATCGGAAACTGTCCATCTTCAGGTGGAGAAGTGGAAATCCTCCGGACTGATTTTCTATCTGCGTCATTTGGGCACTGATTATTTCCCTAGATACGTTCTCGATGCCAAGAACTCCTATCGACCTCTCACGGGACTTGCTCCGGTGATCACGGCGCTGATCCCTATCGAGGATAACTGGCGATTGGCCTTCTGGTTCGACACGCCCTGTAGCGCACTCGGTGGTCAGCGCCCTAAAGACCGCATTCAAATTGCCCCGCAGGACGTATTGAAAGCCGCAAAAGCAAAGCGATCGGACAGCGTGCCGGATTGAAGCGGCCAAACTACCTGGCAGCGATCATTCAGGCGCCAAGGCAGTTCATGGGTATGGGAGAGAATTATTCAGGCTTGAAATGCGGTAAGCAACACAAGGAGTGTGGCGGTTACGCCCTCTGAGAGAACTACATGTGGCGGTGAACAGGCCGATTGTTGGACGGCAACGTATTAAAGATGACTGATCTAGGATCAGGAGAATGGTCATGGGCAAGCCAATCGAAGTCAGGAAAGTCGCAGCAAAAAATGGCTATGGCAAACACCTGCTATTTTTTCCTTCACGAAAAACTCACTCGCAGGTCATCTGCCACAGCGTTTTAGAGGCCGATTACTGCGTCTTTCTTGAATACGATCCAAACGTTGTCAGCTACTGCAAGCCTGAGCCGCTGCTGGTCACGGTGAACGGTCGCGAGCGCAAGTATCAGCCAGACTTTTGCATTGAAACCGTGGATCAGACTACCTATACCGAAGTGAAGGTCGATTTCAACGAGCTTTCCACACGGGTCAGATCGAAACTGCAGGCTGCTAAATCTTCGATCGAGGCGCTAGGGAGTGAGCTGATATTCGCAGATATAGACAGTATCCGAGCGGGGACGAAGCTGAGAAATCTGAAGTTCCTATACTTCCACTCCTTCAATGTATCCGCGGACGAATTCGGCGGCTGCCAGCGGCTCCTGTCTGTATTGGACTATCCCGTGTCCCTGCGGGCTCTCCTAAGCCACCCTGCCGAAGTACGTGAACGTGCAATTTATCGAGCGATGTTCGAGCGGTTGGTGGAATACGACCTAGGTGAGCGTCTGACGCTGGACTCGTGCATCGTTGGAGAGCGGCATGCCCTTTAGCAACCCCAAGCCCGGGGCGCAGTACAGGCTGGATGGACAAGTCTACGAGATCATCAGCATCAATGATGACGATATCGCGATGTGCTCGCTCATTCATAAGTACCGCCGATTCATCACACGGATACATTTTGCAGATATGGAGCTGAAGGGCAGACTGGTGCTGCATCGACAGGCCGCCATTGATATCGGTCCCTGCGCTCGATGGACCTCACTGCCTGAACATGAGCAGCAACGAGCTACGCGCAATCGAGCCTATGTGGATGCCTGCCTGACTGAACTGGGTGGCAGCCTTCCTCAGGAAGCCGCAAAAGAGATGATTGCGCAAGTCGCAGCCCGGATCGGCGATCAACATCCACCGGGGGTGTCCAGCGTATGGCGGTGGAAAAGGCGCTATCTCGTCGGTGACCTAGAACCAATTGCTCTCGCTCGACAAAAACCCAGACGACGGCGCAAGAGGCTAGCGGCTGGGGCCGAGGAGTTAATCGACCATTACATCGACACGGTGTACCTCAAACCTGAGCGGCCATCGCTGACACACGCCTACAAGCTGCTTCTGGGTCACATCCTCCACGACAACAAGGAACGCCTTCGCTCCGGAGGCAACCCCCAGAAGCCTCCCTCATACGCCACTTTTCGTCGCAGGGCGCTCGCGATGGATCGTTACTACGTCACATCACGAAGAGAGGGCAAGAAGGCTGCCAGGCGGTTGAACAAGGCTAGCGGGAAGCTGTTCATTGATGATGACCCTTACGCTTGCACCGTTTTTGACAGCCATGATCTCAATGTCATGGTCAAGGATAAAAAGACCGGAACGGTGGGCCGCGCGGTCCTGTCGGCGCATCTGGTTCCGGCCACCAGGGAAGTTTCGGGTTGGGATATCTCGCTCGGAACACCCAGTGCAGAAAAGATGATGCGCGCCACCATCCGGGCAATTCTTGCTAACGGCAAAATGGCCGGCATCGTGTCTGATCACGGTTCGGAAATTTTGAACGTGTGGGGGATTACCACCTTCGACAAACTGGGCATCGATCCGGACTTCGTTCCGGTGGGAGAACCAGACGCTAAATTGATCGAGCGGTTTAACGGTACCGTTAGCGTCGGCTTTTCAAACAACTTGCCGGGCACCACAAAATCCTCGCCGACCGAACGCGGGGATTATGCCTCTGAAGAATACGCCTGCTTGGATCTTGAACAGCTTCGTACATCCTTCGAAATGTGGTTGAAGGCGTATCACAACACTTGGCAGGACGACCTATGCGCGAGCCCTGCGCTGAAAAAAGAACAGCTAAGCACCAGCGCCCTGCCTGCCGAGCGCTATGACGAAGAAGAGCTCAAGCAACACTGCCTGAGCCGATGGGAGTACCGGCTCACGGGTGGCCGTGTCGTCAGCCATCATCTTTCTTGGCACGGCGTAGGCTTGCCCGAAATCAGGCAGCGGCTCAAAAAAATCAGAAAGCGATCGTGCGCTACAACCCCTGCGACTTGGGGAAAGTCTGGGTCGCCCATCCAGACACACCCGAGGACTGGCGCGAGGCGATCGCCGACAGGCCCGAGTATCAAAATGACCTTACTTTGGGTGATCACGAGTTGGTCGTGGCAAAACTGCTGGCGGAGAAGAAAGCTTTTAATACCGACGATGCATTGATTGCCTTGTATGAACTGGCCGACTACATAGAGGACTGCAAAAAAGCCACCAATAAGAAACACAAAACCACCGCATCATCGTCTGTCTTTACTGAGTCGGATGAACGATCAAATACCACAGACATCCGCCAGCCTCGTGACGCCGCTGGACTGAAGGATGAAGAGGATTTTGAGAGCGTATACACCCAACGAGGGGATACCGGTGATGATCCCTGAAACCAGGACTAAGCTGAAAATGTTGGCTAGCCTCACTATCCTACATCCCGGGTACAGTGCAGCACTCGAGACTATCCATCGTGCCATTGATCTAGGCGAAGCAATTGGGGATAGCTGCGGGTCAATCCTGCTGGGGGATCCAGGAACTGGTAAAAGCCGGATTTGCGACCAGCTTATATCAGAATATCCCCGGAAGCATTTTGTCGACCTGGACGGCGACAAGCAGAGAATCATACCGGTTTTTTACTGCAGGGTGCCTAACGACTCTACGGTCAAATCGCTCATGACTAGCGCGCTCAGGGAATTTAGCGACCACAGGGAGTATCGGTCTCACGAAGCTCTTGAGCATTGCCTCTTGCATAATCTCAAGAGTTGCCAGACTCAGTTGGTGATAATGGATGAATGGCAGCACCTCTATCGGACTGAAACGGACAGAGCCATAAAATATGCGGCCGAGTTCGCCAAAACGCTTATGGACGCTTTTGGCCGACCTATTTTATTCGTTGGCGAACAACGGTATGAATATGCCTTCAACTGCCATAGCGCTTTAGCCGATCGCTGCCCCTATAGAGCACACCTCTACCCTTTTACCCTAGCAACACTAGAAAGCCAAAAAATATTTACAAAAATTATCAGGGCCTATGAGCGACTCCTAAGACGAGAGCTAGGGTTTGAAGAGGTGCCGGAGATGACTGACGAAAAGTTGGTCCTCGCATTCTATACAGCCACTGGCGGAAACTTTCGCGGACTCTTCAACATCCTCAAAGAATCCGTCATAACAGCTTTGCGCCGGGACAATAGCATTTTCTCCATGGACGACTTGATCGTTGGATGCGGCGCGGTCGAGGTCAAATCACGGCTTACAACTAAGAACTCTTTTACACTAGGCATTGGCGAGCTTAAAAAAATTATCGCACAAAAGTCCAAAGGTAAGATGCAATGAATCAGCTGAACTATTATCCTTTGCCCAAACCTCAAGAAAGCGCTATATCGCTGATTTTCCGTTGTGCAGCGGGTAATGGTATTTCAACGGCGCACCTGCTTGTGGAAGCGAGCACGGATGGGCGAGCCGTTAAAAAGGCGCGCGCACTGTGGCAAGGCTTTGGCCCATGTGAGCTCCTAACAAGTTATGACGGCCTCTCTAGTGAGGAGGCGGAAGCAATCAGATCATGCTTCTACAGATCCGTACGTCACGATAAGTATCCTTATGTGGAAGTAGCAGGTATAGCCTTCCCATCGCCCCTACTGAGACAGCATCTTGCGCTCTGTCCTGGCTGTGCAAGGGATGGCTACCTGAACCATATGCACATATTTACCTTCAATGAAACCTGTCCAGCTCATGGTGAGCGCTACATAACTCAATGTCCTAATTGCAAAAAACCATTAAACTGGCCCGAACTCAGCGACTATATCTGCCCATGCAAGTTCGATCTGAGAGAAACACCGACAACCGAATTCAACACTCAAACGTCGAGGCTCATCAGCAACGCCGTAGAAGCAAAAAATGAGCATTTCTTTACTCTGCTATTAGCAGCGATCGCTGCCATGCGATTCTTGCATACCGTTGATAATCGTCCTTTGATCATAGATCACTGCGCACGAATAGCCACCGGAAACAAAACCCTATTCTTCCGAGAAATGGATAGAATTCAAGAACATTTTCCCAGCTTGCACAGACGAGCCATTCTGGCGCCGCTCATCCTGAGTGACAATGTGATACTCGGCGAGTATGCCATGGAGTATTTGTTCCGGAGTTCCCAAACTCAGCCTATGAGCCATCCATTTCAGTGCCTATGTGGGCAGTTAAGTTACACTGGAAAGGAGCTGAGCTTTATCCTAAACACCCACAACATTGTTCAAACGAAGGGGCGGGATTTGTCGCTGAATGCTGTGGCCCTTGCCGAAAATGAACCGGCGTCTCAGCAACGCTACCAATGCCATGAATTGTGCAAACTTCTTCATAGCCAGAGGGATCTTCAGTGGGATAATGAGGACCTCCCTGGCGAACCAGGTGAAAGCTTTGATCTGCTCGGTTTAAAGTCGGCTGCAGTTTTCTTGGACACCACCACAAGCATTGTTCGCGCGCTCATCACTTCAGGACTACTGAAAGGTCATTCAGTATCTCATCCCAATGGATGGAGGACTTCACTAGAGTCTCTGCAGAAGTTCGGCCAAAAATACGCGCTGAGATCTGAAATAGTACGCAGGAGTGGTCTCGAAGGTGGGAGCCTGAAAAAGTTACTTACGGGACTTGCCCCCATGTCAATCAACATCACTCGATTTGGAAGCAGGCTACTGATTTACCAGCGAAAGCACCTTTCAGAAGAAATGAGATTGCGACTGGATAAAAAAGACCTCGCTTTTTTGCAGCCGCTGCTACCTGCGGATGGCTTGTTGTCATTTAAAACAGTGGAAAAAAATCTCAATCTCGATACTAAGGATGTCAGGGAACTTCGGGAAGCTGGGATTTTATTGACGGCTCCCTGTATTGGCAACAGGGGGGCGAGAAGCGAACGCTGCACTGCTGAGGGAGTACAGCTCGCAACCGAATGGCGCAAACAGCATCTGTCCGTATCTGAGTTATCAAAAATAACTGGATATAGTACGCGAACTATTCACATGAGATATCTGGATACCGGTGCGATTCCGTTCATTAAGCTTAATGCCTATTTCATGCACGTCGATTCTGCAAAAATTATCGAAAAGCACTTAAACTTGTATATTACTTGGAGCGATCTCTGCTCGATGACGGAAATGGGGGTAGGAGCTTTAAATTCGTTCCTCGAAAAAAAATTACTTATTCCGCTGACACCAGAGCACGCAGATGCTGTCAAGGGACTGATCCTTTTCAAAGCCAATGAGGCCAAGCAGTTTGTTACGGAACATTGTAACAAGAAATTCAGGGAGGTTCGGAGACCCACTCCTCGTTATGTTACCGCGAGACGTCCTGACTTTAAGACCTCTCTGAGTACCCCTGAGCAGCTCGATGTAATCGTTCGCACCTGCTGCTTCTCCCTCCGCTCATAACGTACTGGAAAGGGCTAAGAACGTGCCCTACGGTTCTTGATCATTATCAGTAAGGGACCGGCAAACCCACCTTCCGACCCCGGCCAACCAATAAGGGCAATTGTGTCCGCGTAATTTTATGCGGACACAACTACCCTTAATGTCAGGATCGCCATGCGCCAACGTAATTCCTACACAAAATCCTTCAAGGCCCAAGTCGTCCAGGAATGCCTGCAACCTGGCGTTTCCGTGGCAGCCATCGCGATGAGTCATGGTATCAACGCTAATGTCGTGCGCCGTTGGCTACCGCTTTACCGCGATCAGCCGGTCGCCACCTTGCCAGCGTTCATTCCTTTGAAAGTCGAATCGAAACCAGTAGCTCAAGCGTCGGCGATCATTGAATTACCGATTGGCCAGCAAACGCTTACGGTGAAGTGGCCAATTTACGATCCCGAAGGATGCGCCCGACTCATTCGAGGGCTCACCCAATGATCCGCATCGATGCCATCTGGCTCTCCACCGAACCCATGGACATGCGTGCTGGCACCGACACGGCGTTGGCCACCCAGTATTGCAAAAATGGGGGTGACCATAGATTTTATTGCCTGAGTTTCACTGCAGCCAGGGCAGCCTTTGGGAGCACTAGCTGTTAGGGGAGCGAAGCTGGGCTCCAGCGATTGGGTAGCGGTTGTCTCATATGCTTGTGGCAAGCCACCTAAGGGCGACCTACCAGCGGCCAGATGTCAGCTATCGTTTGAACTCGACTGAGTTTTAGGGGCATCAACACTCGGCTGTTTTTTTGCGATTTCTGACTTTGTCTCTGCGGACTTTTGAGCGGCCAGATAGGCCTGCTGCTGTTCCAAATTTCGTTGTATCAAACGGTCAGCACCGCCTTCAGCGAGCGCGCTAGTGGCACTGATGCTGAGCAGTGAAATAATGGCAAGCTTGCGAAGGTTCATTTTGCATCTCTCTGATAATGGTCATGGAAGCTACTGCTGCCACGCTTCCGTTTGCCATTCTCAGAGGTCGGGATTAACCAGCGATTAATGGGTCCAGTGCTTTCGAATCAATAGCGTGAAAACTTGTGCTACCAGTTAGGCGCCTTTCCGAGACTTGACACCTCCCGCTGCTTTTTCGTTTCCGACCCACCACACCCATTGCTCCGATCTGGGAGTGCTGTGTGAGCCGATTCAATTCCAAAAAACATGCCCCACGGAATCGAGCGCATGGAGTATCTACAGCGCCTGCTCGACAAGATCGACAGGTTCGAATTTTTGATTGCGGGCCTCATTGGGGCCGTAGTTGCGAGCTGGTGGCACAAGGACGACTTGCCCGACTGGCGCGCCTGGATGGTGTTCTTGGTTACGGGTGCTGCCTGCTCGCTGTACCTGACGAGCATGGTCAGCGCCTACCTGAGTGTCACCGAGCCCAAGATCGTCGCCGGGATTGGTTTCCTCCTTGGCATGTTCGGAGGCTCGCTACTGGCAGCAATCAACCGAGCAATCAAAGCCGCTGACCTCTGGGTGCTTTACTTTGAGCAACGTCGCCTGCAGCGTCATGCAGGCTTCTTCACCCTGCTGATTTTCGGCGTCGGTGCGGTGGTGGCGGGGCAGTATTCCGGCTGGAACCTGGGCCTGTCCCAAGGCTTCGGCGGCATGTTTCTGGCCTTGCTGATCATTGCCGTATGTACCTGTTTCGTTACTCGGCGGTGAAGCATCGAGTAATCTCCTATGAGCCCTGGAGCGCTACATCACGTTTGTGCTGCAAACGGCGGGTCAGCATTGCAAGCGTCACGGCCAACGCACCGCATGAGCAGATAACCAGCGCCATTGGCAACGCCGTACCATCGTGAAGCACACCCACCAGCGCGGCCGCTGCTGCCGCCACACTGAACTGCAGGCAACCGAGCAATGCCGACGCGCTGCCCGCACGCGCCCATTGCCCGTTCATGGCGCAGGCTGAGGCATTGGGGGTGATGGAGCCCAGGCAGGCAATGCAGACAAACAAGGGCACCAGCAGGGGCCAGAGCTGTTCGGTGCGCAGACCGGCAATCGCCAACAATGCCAGTGCAGCAGCGAGGTACATCCAGATAACCCGCGACAGCAGGAACGCAGGCCCCTTTTTGCCCACCAACCGGGCATTGAGCTGCGAGACCAGAATGAAACCCGCCGCATTGGTACCGAACAGCCAGCCATAGTGCTCAGGCGGCACTCCGTAGAGCTTGATGAACACGAACGGCGAACCGGCGATGTAAGAAAACATCCCAGCCATGGCGATCCCGCCAGTGAGCGCGTGGCCTAGAAAAATACGATCGCCCAACAAGCGGCGGTACTGCGTCAGTGCGCCTGATAAAGGCTGGCGAGGATGAGTGGCGGGCATGCTTTCCGGCAGGCCCAGCGCCACGGCTATTGAAGCCAGCGCACTGAACGCCGTCAGGCTGATGAAGATCGACTGCCACCCATAGAGGTTGACCAGCAAGCCGCCGAGCATGGGCGCCAGAATCGGCGCCAAGCCCATAACCAGCATTAATTGCGAGAATACTTTGGCCGACTGAACGGCATCGCACCTGTCGCTGACAATGGCTCGGGCAATCACCATCCCCGCACAGCCGCCGAGCGCCTGAACGAAGCGCGCGCCGATCAGCCATTCCAGATTCGGCGCGAAGGCACACGCCAGCGATGCGAGGGTGAACAGCGAAGCCCCGAACAGCAGCGGGACACGTCGGCCGAAGCGATCCGCCACCGCCCCGTAAGCCAGTTGACCGATGGACAAGCCCAGAAAATATGACGCCAGGGTCAACTGGACATGCTTCTCGTCAGTGCCAAACGCGAGGGCAATGGCAGGGAAGCCAGGCAGATAAAAGTCGACGGCCAAGGGGCCGAAGGCGCTCAAGGCACCGAGAATAATGATCGCGCGCAGGTTCATCAGACATCCAGACGATATTCAGAGCAGAGGGGGTACCCAACCCCGCAAAGCCCAGACATGGTATGCACTTAAGTTTAAGTGGACACCAGTTCTAGCCTTTTAAGCGGGTATTTCATGCAGCCAACACGCTATTCCGACTCCAACTCCTTCAAAGCCCAGGTCATTCAGGAGTGTGCCCAATCCAGCGAAATGGAGCTGGATACCGATCAACTCCCGGCACTGGTAGATGACTTGGCCGGACGCATACCATTATCAAGCTCTCCGACACGATATAACTTTAACCTAGGACGGAGACTGAATAGCCGTAAGCGGGCGGCGAACACACCTACCGAACTCCAGCATTAAGGGCGATGGTGTCCGCGTATTTTTTAGCGAACGCGATCACCCTTATCGCTAGGATTTCCATGCGCCAACGTAGCTCTTATCCCAAACCGTTCAAAGCCCAGGTCGTCCAGAAAGCGCAATGCGGCAATCGCAGTGTCTCGACCATCCGGGGTGTGACCGAAATCCTTGACTGAGCAGGCCGCGGATTCCGCGCAGATCAGCAGTCAGCTCAACGCACGGGCCAATCTACAGATGAAGTTGATCGACCAATTCCGCATATAACAAACGGCCGTTGCAGTGAGTGACTCAGGGACGGTAATTTGGCGAACAGTGCATGGTACTCAGCCGCGAAATGGCTGAGTGTCGTCTTGATGGTGATGCCAGGCTGGTTCATATGGCTGGCAATTTTTTCTTATCAGCTAACACGTAGCAGTAAGTCTAATGCAATAGTTGAATCGGCAAATCAATTCGGCTGAGCTTCTCCAAATAGCCTCTGTGCCAAGCCTGGTCAGCATCCGCTGACCAGGAAATGCAACTAAAGCCTGCTTGCTCCCCGTTGCAGTGGGTCGGTCGATAGATGGGCCGACCGACACACCGTGATCCCGGATACTCCGGTACTCACCTGCCCTACCGCGCTCAGTCCTCGAGCGCACGAACGCGCTGCATGCGCTGTTGTTCTACCGGTGCAGCGGCTACCTGGAGCTCAAAGTCGAAATCAATCTGCGCAAAGCGACCTTGCACACCCAACTCCCGCGCCAGCTGTGGATCATCGCTAAAGCGGATTTCGGCGATTAGCTCATCGCGTGTCGCATACGCAAAGTCGTCGTGCAGGTAGGGGTCATCCGACAGATTGATCTGCGTGGTCAGGTGACGATAACCCGGGGCCGAGATAAAGAAATGGATATGCGCCGGCCGCTGCCCATGACGCCCAAGTTGATCAAGCAACTGCTGAGTCGGTCCGGTCGGCGGGCAGCCATAGCCGGACGGCACGATGCTGCGAAAACGGTAATTGCCCTGGGCATCAGTCTCGATGCGCCTGCGCAGATTGAACGCCGATTGGCTGCTGTCGAACCAGGAATACGTGCCGCCGGTGTTGGCCTGCCACACATCGACAATCGCGCCAGCCAGGGGATTGCCGTCGGTGTCGCGCACCTGACCACGCATGAACAGAGGCACAGCGGCATCGGTCCCATCATCGAGCCGTGCTTCGTACTTCGACAGCGGCGCACCGGCCACGTACAGCGGGCCTTCGATAGTACGCGGGGTGCCGCCGGTCTTGCCGGCCTCGACATCGGCGGCGTCCATCAACATGTCCAGGTAATGCTCCAGGCCCAGCCCGGCGACGAGCAGCCCGGCTTCCTGGTTCTTGCCCAGTTCATTGAGGTAGTTGACCGCCTTCCAGAATTCTTCGGGGGTCACCTCCAGGTCTTCGATGATGTTCACTGTGTCGCGCAGAATCCGGTACACCAACGCCTTGGTGCGCGGGTTGCCGACATCGTTAAGGTTGCCGCTCGCCTCTTCAAGGAACTGTTGAGCGTGGTCGGTCTGTGACAGTCGGATGGACATGGTGCGTTCCTCATCTTGTAATTATTGGGTGAATAACAGGCTTAGCGGTCATCTTCATGGATCGACGAAGGGTGCCGGCACAAGGCATTCACTTCGATGGACATATAAGGGAAGAGCGGCAGATGCATCAGCAGGTCGTGCAGGTCTTGCACGCTGTCGACATCAAACACGCTGTAGTTGGCGTAATGTCCGGCGATACGCCACAGGTGGCGCCATTTGCCCTCCTGTTGCAGACGCTGTGCCAGGGCTTTCTCATCGGCCTTGAGGTTGGCCGCGTGCTCGGGGCTCATGTCCAGGGGCAGGTTCACGGTCATTTTTACATGGAACAACATGGCAAGTGCCTCTCAGTGTTTGTCACGACGGAAGAACGCCAGACGCTCCTCATCGAGGGTGAGTCCCAAACCCGGGGCGGTTGAGACATGCAGGTGGAAATCCCGATACACCAGCGGTTCGGCAAGAATGTCCTCGGTCAGCAGCAGCGGGCCGAACAGCTCGGTGTCCCACGCCAGCGTGTTCAGCGTGAGGAAGGCATGCGCCGAAGCCAAGGTGCCGATACCGCCCTCGAGCATCGTGCCGCCGTACAGGGCGATACCCGCCGCCTCTGCTATCGCCGCCGTGCGCAACACCGCACGGGGTCCGCCGTTCTTGGCGATTTTGAGGGCGAACACCGACGCCGCACCTTCACGGGCCAGGTTGAAGGCATCCTCGACACATTCGATGGACTCATCCGCCATGATCGGCGCCGGGCTCGACAGGTTGAGCCGCGCCATACCGCCACGGTTATAGCGAGAAATCGGTTGCTCGATCAGGTCGATACCGTTGTCGCCCAGCACTTTGCACGCGCGCAATGCCACCGCTTCGTCCCACGCCTGGTTAACGTCAACGCGCACACTGGCGCGGTCGCCCAGGGCCTTTTTGATTGCGATCACATGGGCCAGGTCGTGGTCGACTTCACCGGCGCCGATCTTCAATTTGAAGATGCGGTGGCGGCGCAGGTCGAGCATCTTCTGGGCCTCGGCAATGTCCTTTTCGGTGTTGCCGCTGGCCAGGGTCCAGGCCACCGGCAACGCATCGCGCACACGGCCGCCGAGCAGTTCGCTGACCGGCAGGTTCAAGCGTTTGCCCAGCGCATCGAGCAAGGCGCTTTCGACACCGGACTTGGCAAAGGTGTTGCCGCGAATGCTGCGCTCCAGGCGCAACATGGCCGCATTGATATTGCTGGCGTCCTGGCCGATCAGCAGCGGCGCAAAATGGCGATCGATGTTGACCTTGATGCTGTCGGGGCTTTCATTGCCGTAGCTCAGGCCGCCAATGGTGGTGGATTCGCCGATGCCCTCGATGCCATCGGCGCAGCGCACGCGGATGACCACCAGGGTCTGGTTCTGCATCGTGTGCATCGCCAGCTTGTGCGGGCGAATGGTGGGAAGGTCGACGATGATGGTCTCGATCGACTCTATGGCGCAAATGGGCATGGCGATACCTGTTGAGTTCTTTTTAGATTTGATCCGATTCTGTTCCCTATTTTTAAAGGCATCCAATATAGAATGGGTCTCGAACAATACCCCTAGGGTATGAATGGAGTGATTATGGAACTGCGTCACTTGCGCTATTTCCAGGTACTGGGGGCAACCCTGAACTTCACCCGCGCCGCCGAACGCCTGCACATTGCCCAGCCGCCGTTGAGCCGGCAGATACAGCAACTGGAAGATGAGCTGGGGGTGATTCTGCTCGAACGCGGCCGGCCTCTGCGGCTGACTGAGGCCGGGCGGTTTTTCTATGAGCACGCCAATGTGCTGCTGGAACAACTGAACACGGTGTGCGCCAACACCCGGCGCATCGGCCAGGGCGAGAAGACCTGGCTGGGCATCGGCTTTGCGCCTTCGACCCTGTACGGCGTGTTGCCGGAACTGATTCGGCGGTTGCGCACCCACGAGGCGCTGGAGCTGGAATTGGGGCTGTCGGAGATGACCACCCTGCAGCAGGTCGAAGCCCTCAAGGCCGGACGCATCGACGTGGGCTTCGGGCGGATCCGCATCGATGACACAGCCATCGTCCAGCGCGTCCTGGTGGAGGACCGTCTGGTGGCGGTACTGCCCGCCGGCCACCCGTTGCTCGCCGCGCCCGCTACCCTTGCGCAATTGTCCGCCGAGCCGTTTGTGCTGTACCCCGGCAACCCGCGCCCCAGTTATGCCGACCACGTGATCGCGCTGTTCGACGCCCACGGCCTGAGCCTCAAGGTGGCGCAATGGACCAACGAACTGCAGACCGCCATCGGCCTGGTCGGCGCGGGCATGGGCGTAACTCTGGTGCCGGCCTCGGTACAGGTGCTGCACCGCGCGGACATCGGCTACACGCCGGTTGTGGAAGCCACCGCGACCTCGCCGATCATTCTGAGCCGGCGGGTGAATGACCAGTCGCCGGGGCTTACACATTGCCTGCATTTGGTGGAAGAGTTGATCTGAGTTCCTCTGGCCGGGTTTGACTGAACCCGGCTGCCGTTCGCCCCTCCAGCGAACGTGGCATTCAGCAAGCCTTGGAGGCTTCACCCAGGCGGTGATAGGCGCGGTTGAAATAGACCAGGCCCTCGTCCGCACCGCTCTGGCGAATGGTCTGCACCTCGCAGTAGAAAATACTGTGGGAACCCACTTCGTGGACCTGCGCGATCCGGCAGTCGAAGTTCACCAGCGCTTCGAGCATCACCGGCGCGCCGCTTTCCAGGGTGGTCCACCCCGTCACGGCAAAGCGCTCATCCATGCTCAGCGTGCGGTCGGCGAAAGCACCGGACAGGTGCTGATGATCGCCGCACAGGGTGTTCACACACACCACGCCATTGCGCTTGAAATGCTCGTTGGAATGAGAGGAACGGTTCATGCACACCAACAGCGTGGGCGGTGAGTCGGTCACGCTGCAGACCGCCGACGCGGTAAAGCCGAACCGTCCTGCGGCGCCATCGGTGGTGATGACCGACACGGCACCGCCCAGCATGGCCATTGCATTGCGAAAGCTGCCTACATCTATCATGGTCGTTCCCCTTAGATATCCAGCACGAGTTTTTTGGATTTGGCTCGTGAACAGCACACTAGAATTTGGTCATTGCCGGCCTTTTCATCGTCCGTGAGGTACACGTCGCGATGGTCCGGCTCGCCTTCGAGTACGTCGCACAGGCAGGTCCCACACACGCCCTGCTCGCAGGAAATCTCGATCTTGATGCCCACCTGCGCCAGCGCGGCGAGAATGCTCTGCCCTTCGGCCACCTGTACGGTCTTGCCGCTGCGAGCGGCCACCACTTCAAAGCTGCCACCCGAGCTGTCCACGTCCACCTGGAAATATTCCTTGTGGATGTGCGACTCGCTGTAGCCCTGCTCGCGAGCGCCCTGGATCACCCAGTCCATGAAGCCTGCGGGGCCGCAGGTATACAGGTGCACGCCGGCCTCGCCCTTGCCGAGCACCGTGGCCAGGTCGAGCTTCTGCTCCGGCCCTTCGTCATCGAAGTGGGTGAACACCTGCGCGGCAAACGGTGCGCTGGTCAGCTCCGCGAGAAACGCACTGCGCCCACGCTCACGTGCGCAGTAGTGCAGCTCGAAGGTCTGGCCGGTCGCGTGCAACGCATAAGCCATGGCGATCATCGGCGTGACACCGATACCGCCACCCAGCAGCACCGAACGCCGCGCCTCGGGTGCCAGCGGAAACAGGTTGCGCGGTACGCTGATCTGCACCTCGCGGCCTTCGAGCAGGGTGTCGTGCACCCCGACCGAACCGCCGCGCGAGGCCGGATCCTTGAGCACGCCCAGGCGATAAAGGCTCGGGTCGGCAGGGTTGCTGCACAACGAGTACTGGCGCACCAGCCCCGGCCCGATATGGATATCGACGTGCGCACCGGCATCGAACAGCGGCAACGGCGCGCCGTCACGACGGGTCAGGTCCAGGACGACAACGCCGTCCCCTTGCAGCTCGCGCTTGCGCACGACTACGTCCAACAGTTCTTCAGTCATGGCCGTTATTCCATGGAGTTCGCAAAGGCCGCCGTGGCGGCCGCTATCAGTCAGCGCATGAACAGGCCGCCGTTCACGTCCCAGGTCGCCCCGGTGGTGAAATAGGCTTCGGGCCGTGCCAACTGCACAATCAAGTCACCGAGAAAGTCCGCATCGCCCAGGCGCTGCACCGGAATATTGGCCAGCAGGCCCGGCAGGCGTTCGGCCGGAATCGCCGCGCGCACCGCCGCCGATTCGATAGGGCCTGGGGCGATGGCGTTGACCGTGACCCCGCGTGCGGCAAATTCCTTGGCGAAGATCTTGGTCAGCGTGACGATGCCGCCCTTGCTCGCGGCATAATGCGCGCCGGTCGCGGTACCGCCGTTCTGCCCGGCCAGGGAGGCCATGTTGATGATGCGTCCATAACCGGTTTCGGCCATGTGTGAGCCCAGCACTTGGCAGCCGAGGAACACGCTGCGCAGGTTCAGGCCGACCACGGCGTCGAATTCCTCGGGGCTGATCTGCATCAGCGGCGTGGTTTTGGTCACGGCAGCGTTATTGACCACCACGTGCAGGGCGCCGAAACGCGCCAGCACCTGCTCCAGGCCCGCTTCGAAATCGGTCTTGCTGCCGGCATCCAGTTGCAGCGCCAGCGTGTGCTCGCCGGCCGGGTCCAACTGTTTGGCGCAGGCTTGTGCGGCGGCAAGGTTGAGGTCGGTGACCACCACCGAGTACCCCGCCCGGAGCAGGCTGGCGCAGAAATGCTGCCCCAGGCCCTGGCCCGCGCCGGTCACCAATGCGATCTGGCTCATGTCGGCGCTCCTTAAAGGATGTAGCCGATACCGGCGAGGGCATCGTCACTGTTGATAAGGCTGATCACTTTGCGCTGGATCTTGAAGCTCCCCTCGCTGCGGATCAGTTCATAGGTGAGGTCGGCGCTGTAGAACTTCAGGCTTTCCTTGCGGAACTCACGGATGTTCTGCGCGCAGCGCACCGTTACCTGCGTGCCGTCATCGGCCAATACCCGGAACCGCGACTGCATGCGCACGGTGCGCGGTTGCGGGCTGGTGGAGATCGATTCGCCGCCGGTCAGGCGCTGCACCCGCAACTCACGCATATGATGGTCGTCGTAGGCGTAGTTGAGGGTATTTTCGAAGTCGGTTTCCCTGGGGTCGATGGGAATGATGTAAGTGCCCTTCTCGGTCCACATCTTCAACCAGCCCTCGTACTCACCGTGGTCGAGCATGTCGCCTTCCTGCCAGATGAAAGCGGTCACTTCTTGCAGTAATTGCAGGTTCATAAGGTTCTCCACGGATCAGGCCGACATCATCTTCTTCCACTGCTGGTACCCGGCGCGCATGCCGGTCTCGGCACTCACATCGGACACCCGCCCGTCTGCGCTGGCCTGCTCGCCGGGCAGGCCGCGGTTGAGCATGATCCACAGGTCTTCACCGGCGTTGGCGCCCTTCTGTACCCGTTCCCAGGCCTCGGAGTCGTCCGGCGTGCCGAAGCCCATCGGGCCCTGGAAGTGTTCATGCAGGCGCAGGCGGTAACGGTTGGCCGCCGCCGGGCCGCCGTCCATGGTGATGACCGAGTGGTGGATTTCGGTCTCGGTCACCGAGATCGGTTGCAGCACCCGGAAAAACGCCATCGAGCAGGCGACGTTGGGGAACAGGTTGAGGTTGAAACCGGTGCCGCCCACCGCACGCACGATGCGGCGCACCTGTTGCTCTTCGATGCCTTCGTCACGCAGCTCGGCCGCCAGCCCTTCGAAGCGCTCGGGGATCGGTTTGTCCAGGTCGGCCTCGAGGTCGACCAGGTCAGGAATCATCACCATCACGCTGTGTCCGTTGCCCAGGTCCTCGACATAACCGGGGCCCTTGACGAAGTCGAACAGCTCAAGGGTCTGCTCATCCACCGACGACAGAAAGCTCTTGTGCACCAACGGGAAGTGGTAGGCGTCGGTGGTGTTTTCCAGCTGGATTTTCCAGTTGCCCGGGAAGCGGAAACGGTGCTCGCCCGGGACCTTGATGCCATAGCCGGCGCCCTGTTTCATGAACAGGTCCATCCATTTTTTCGCGGCGCCGAGGTAGTCTTCCAGCGGCTCGATGTCGTCCTTGAAGGTGGCGAAGATCATGCCGGCATAACTTTCGATGCGCAGGCTGACCAGCGGCAGCTCGGACTTGTCGATGCAATCGCCGTAGCTTTCCGGGTGCGGAATACCGCGCAACGAGCCATCGAGCGCATAGCCCCAGCCGTGGTACGGGCAGACGAAGCTGTTGGTCTTGCCTTTCTTGTGTTCACACACGGTGGCGCCACGGTGGCGGCAGCGGTTGAGCAGCACGTGCACGTCTTTCTTGCGGTCACGCACCACGATCACCGGCTGCTTGCCGATATAGGTGGTCTTGTAGCTGCCGTTGTCGGGAATCTCGCTGGCGTGGGCGACCCAGATCCAGGTGCTGTAGAAAATCTTTTCCAGCTCGGCGTCGAACAATTGTGCGTCGGTGTACATCGAGGTGTGGACGCGGTCGGCCTGCACCAGGTCGGCGGGGTCGACGTCAAGGTTTACAGCGGGAATCAGCTTGCTCATGGGAATGTCCTCGTCGGCATCAAGTGCGCTGAATAATCAGCTCGCGCCCAACCCGGGCTTCAACCTTGGTGTAGCGCCACAGCTTGTAAGGGCCATCGCCCACCGGCGTGGTACGAAACAGGTTGCAGGCGGCATGCACGGTCTCGATGTCCGGCACGTCGGCCAGCAGGTAAGTGGTCCACGGGAAGCCATCGGAAGGCCCGACCATGCTCTGGTCGTCATCCATGTTGCCCAGCACCTTGACGCCGGCGAGGTCGTGGATACCGTTCCACATTGCACTGAACGCTGCCCACACCTGCAATTGCTCATCGCGCGCGGCATCGAAAAAATTCTGGTTGATGCCCATGCAGAACAGCACGCGCAAGGTCTTTTTATCGCTCATTTTATTTCCTCGACGGTTAGAGGTAGCCAGGCAAAGGCTGTTTGCCGAAGAATATGGCTCCGGCGTTTTGATAGGTGATGTCGCCCATGAATGCGTGCTGGGTCACCACTTGGGCGTCGTTGACACAGCGCGCCAGCGGGCTGTCGTTGTACACGCCGCTCATGCCCGAGAGCATCTGCGCGGTCCGCGCCACATCGGCGGCGACACGGGTGGCATGGGTCGACGACAACCGCAGCAGGTTGGTCGCGGCCACGGGCACCGCATCGCCGGCCAGCACGTAATCCCAGGCGCGGTCGATGGATTCGTAGAAGAACGCACGCGCGGCACGCAGCTCGGCTTCCGCCCGGGCAATGTCGACCTGGGCCAGGGGCCGATCGGCAATCGCCGGGGCGCCGGTCACCGAGACACGCCCGCTGGCCATGTCAGCCAGGGCATCGAGTGCGGCACGCGCCACGCCGAGGCCAACCACCGAGAGCACCTGGGTGGCGAATGACAGCGATGGGTAGCGGAAGAACGGTTCGTCCAGGTTGGGCAGGCCGCCGCGCACGAAGGTCCACGCCTCGCTGACCCGCACATTGTCGGCGACCAGGTCGTGGCTGCCGGTACCCAGCAGGCCGACGGTGTCCCAGGTTTCGTCGATGCGGATCGCACTGCGCGGCATGACTGCAATGCGCGGCAGGCCGAAGGTGTCGCCGCTTTTCGGGGCGATGCCGACACCGACGATGTCAGAGCCCAGGGAACCGCTGGAGTACTTCCAGCGACCACTGACCACAAAACCGCCCTCGACCACTTCAGCCGGTTGCGGCGGAAAGATGCCGCCGGCGAATACCACGTCCGGGCCGTTGGCATACACCTTGGCGATGCTCTCAAGTGGCAATGCCGCGAGGTAGACCGGGCTCATGCCGAAACTGGCAACCCAACCGGCGGAACCATCGGCCTGGGCAATGCGCTCTATCACCTGGCAGAACTCGGCGGGCGAACATTCCAGGCCACCAAAGCGCTTGGGCACCAGTGCCCGGTAAACGCCGTGCTGTTTGAAGGCCTCGATCACGTCCTGGGAAATACGACGCTGACGGTCGAACTCACCGGTGCGGGCACGTTCACGCACATCGACCAGCAAGGCGTCGAAGGCGGGACCACTGGCAAGCGAGCTCACCGTCTCAACCGCTGGTTTTTTAAGCGAGTGCATAGGATTGACTCCGTTGTCAGGAACGGTATTGGGCTGGGCGGGAAGTCGGCGTCGAGGGGGTGCGCGGGACGGAACGAGGGCGATGGATCGGCATAGTGATTACCTTTGTTTTTGTGGGTGCCGTTGGGGTGAATTTGAGCTTTATTACGTGAATTGTCAATTGATTTGTCACGTTTAAAAACAACACTAATCACGTATTAATTTACGTAAATATTGAATGAAATCAATATAACTCATTGTTTTAAATAGAATTATTGTCAATGAATTCAGAATTTTTTTAAAAAAATAAAAATGTAGGAGCGAGTTTGCTCGCGAAAAACCTCAACGATGACGTGTACCACCTGGATAAACGCGGTGTCCGAGAGTTCTTCGCGAGCAAGCTCGCTCCTACAGGGGGTGCTCTGTGCAATTTTTTCAGCGCAGCGGCGAGAACGGCGCCGGCAGATAGACCGTGGAGTGCATCTGCAACAGCTGCGGCGCGGAGTTTTCCGGCGGCCAGGCGCCTTCGGCCACGGCACGGGTGCGCACTTCAAGGCGCTGCTCCAGCGAGCTGTAGGGCCAGATGTGCAGGTAGCGCGGAATCTTCCCGCTGGTGGCGTAGAACGCTCCATACACCTGGGAATAATCCGGCCCGGTGCGCCGATCCACGGCCTTGCCCCAACCGCGCAACGTTGGCATCAGCCCACTGGGCACGAGGTTGTATTCGCGCAACTCATAGAACGGGCCATGAACGCCGGGCGGCAGCGGTTCGACAAAGGCGAAGGCGCTGTAGTCATCCACCTGTTGCTCAAGCAGAAATTCACCAATCGCAAAGCCATCGGACGCCACCAGATAGCGCTGGCGTTCACGTTCACGACACTCGCCATCGTCGAACCCGCGCAGCACCGCGATACGGTTCTGCGAGCCGATTTCCGAGACCCAACAGCCCATCAAATGCACGCCCTCGCCCGTCTCGCGCAAGCTCTGCTCCAGACGCGGCAAGGCTTGCGGCACGGTGCGTACCCGTAAAGTGAAGGTCAACAGTTCGAAGTGTTTCATGGCAGTCTCCAGCGCTACGCGCACGGCACGACCGCCCTTGCCGGGCAGTCCTGGAAATAAAAAAGGGTGGGGTTAATCAGTGCGCGTTATCGCTCACTGAGCGGCAGGCTTGGGTACCGGCAGCTCGGCGTCGCTGTTCCATGCCAGCACCGGGCGACTGAACAGGTTTTCGGTCTGGAAATGCGCCATGCGCCACTGCCCGTCTTCCTCGGCAAAGCGCACGCTCAGGCGCGCAGCGTTGAGATGGGAGGCGCCGCTGGCGAAGGTGGAAGTCTGCAGCATCACCCAACTGCCGCGCACGGCGTCGTCCCGCACCTCAATCAGCTCGCTGGTGAGAAAGTGCACGTTGAGGGCAAAGTGCGCCGGGGCTTTCATGTAGCCGGCGAACATCGCGGCAATGGCTGCGCGCCCGCGATAACCGCCGAAGCTCTGGGCGTACTTGGCGCCCTTGCCCTCCCACACCGCATCCTCGGTGAACAGGCCCGCCAGTTCGTCAAGCGGCGTGCGGGCATCCAGGGCGTCACACAACACCATGTAGCGGTTCATGCAGGCACGGACGCTGTCCTGGACCTCAAAGCGGCGCAGGCGTTGTTCCAGGTCTGCGCGGGGAATGGTTGTACTCATCTCACACCTCATGTCCGGCGTACAGGCGTTCAAGCAGGCGGCCAGCGATGGCCAGCAGTCGTTCATCGGCGCCCTTGGCCGCCACCAGTTGCAGGCCTACCGGCAAGCCTTCGGCGCTGGCCAACGGAATGCTCAACGCCGGGTGCCCCGACAGGTTGAACGGGCGCACGAAAGCGGTCATGCCCAGAACTGCCTGAGTGTCGGTCGCTTCGGCCAGGGTCAAGGGAAAGTCCGGCATGGTTGGCAGCACCAGCACGTCGACCTGCTGCAGTGCGGCATCGACTTCGGCGCTGAACTGCGCGCGCACCTGCTCGGCCTGCGCCAGTGCCGCAGGCGTGGTGTTACCGGCGGCCGCCAGGCGCGCGGCGATGTCGGCGCCGACCTTGCCGGTTTCCAGCAAGTGCCCGCAGGCATCGAAGGTCTCGCGGTTTATCACCACCATGCCGGCCTCATAGGCCGCCTTGAGGCTCGGCAATGTGAGGGTTTCGGTGGGCAGCCGGCTGTCGGCGATGGCAGCGTCGATCACGCGCTGTACCGCTGCGCTGGCCTGCACGCTCACAATGCCCAGGCGCGGCGCGGCCGGTGCAGCTACGGGCTGGAAAGTAGGGTCGATCGCCTGCATAGCCGTGACCAGCATCGGCAGGCTCGCGGCAAACGGGCCGACGCAATCAAGGCTACTGTGCGTTGGCATCACGCCACGGCGGCTGATCCGGCCGAACGTCGGTTTAAAACCGAACACGCCACAACAGCAAGCGGGAATACGTACCGAGCCGCCCGTGTCCGTGCCCAGGGAAAAATCCGCCAGCCCGGCGGCCACGGCGGCGGCTGAACCGCTGGAGGATCCGCCTGGAATACGCCCGGGGAAACGCGGGTTCGGCGCGGTGCCGGCCCAGTGATTGATCCCTGTGGTGCCAAAGGCCAGCTCGTGCAGGCTGGTCTTGGCCACCAGGCGGCAGCCCTTGTCCAGCAGGGCCTGCACCACATCGGCGTGGGCACTGGCCGGCGCCGCGTCGTCCAGTGCGTGGCTCGATGCCCGGGTAGGCAGGCCGGCGATATCGAGGGTGTCCTTGACCATTACGGTCGGCCCATCGCCGCCAAGGGAAAGCTGTTCAATCACCAGGGTCATGTCACGTTACCTTCAGTACGAATTGCGGAATGGGGGCGCCCGATGCGCCCTTTCCTTTTTTCACACTCACCGAATATTACGTGAATTGTCAATTATATTTCTGAATGTCGGCCTGGATCGCACGGTTCAATAACCGTGCCCAATTCACGAGAAAAGTCTATGATTGCTCGCCTCCCTCGACATGAGCACATCATGAGCCCACCAAAAAAACACGCAGGCCGCTACGACCCCGGCAGTGAAGACTTTCACAAAGAAGATTTCCCGTTCTACTGGCTCGCAATGGTGCATGGCCGCTACAGCCAGTACATGGAAAAGGCCCTGAAGAAAATCGGCCTGGACATCCCGCGCTGGCGGGTGCTGTTCATCCTCAAGGAGAACGGCCAGTCGAGTATTTCCGAAATCTCCACCCACGCCATCGCCAAGCTTTCGACCATCACCAAAACGGTGTATCGCATGAAGGAAGACGGCCTGGTGGACACCGCGCCCTGCGAGGACGACGGCCGCGTCACTCAGGTGCGCATCACCGCGCAGGGGCGCGAAGCGATTGAACGCATCCAAGTGGCCACCGGTGATGTGTTCAAGCGCAGTTTCAACGGCATGACCGAAGCACAGATCCAGCGCCTGAACCGCATGCTCGAAACGGTGTTCGACAACCTCGGCGAACCCTAGGCCGGCGGCAACACAGCCTGTCACGCATAACCAACTTTCTGGCAGGCTCGAACAAGCAGCCAGGCTGTGTATCGGCTTTTAATGCAGAGGTCTTTCGAGCGCCCATCGGGCGCGACGAACCCTTCATTGGAGCGCCGCCATGCACATTGCCGTATTGCCCTCAGTCGTTGCTTTCCTGGGCCGTGACCATTCCAATTTCATCGATGGCGCCGTGCACACCAGCGCGTCGACACAACGCATCGGCATCGTCGACCCCGGTACCGGCGAGACCGTCGCGCAGTTGCGTGACGCCCAGGCCGAAGATGTGAACCTGGCAGTCGACAGCGCGGCCAGAGCCTTCAAGGGCGCCTGGGCACAGGTCACGCCCTACCAGCGCGGCGTCCTGCTCAACCGCCTGGCCGATCTGATCGAGGCCAACGGCGAAGAACTGGCACAACTGGAAACCGTGAGTTCCGGCAAATCGATCAACCTGTCGCGGCATATCGAGGTGGGCCAGAGCGCGGTGTTCCTGCGTTACTTCGCCGGCTGGGCCACCAAAATCGGCGGCCAGACCATGACCCCGTCGTTTCCCTCCATGGACGGCGAGCACTACAGCGCCTACACCCTGCGCGAGCCGGTGGGCGTGGTGGCAGCCATCGTGCCTTGGAACTTCTCGTTGATGATCGGCGTGTGGAAACTCGGCGCCGCGCTGACCACCGGCTGCACCGTCGTGCTCAAACCCAGCGAATACACGCCGCTGTCCCTGCTGCGCCTGGCGGAACTGGCGATCGAGGCCGGGATTCCGGCTGGCGTAATCAACGTGGTCAACGGCCGCGGCCAGGTCGGTCAGCAACTGATCGCACACCCGCAGGTACGCAAGGTGTCGTTCACCGGCTCGGTGCCCACCGGCATTGCCGTGGGCAAGGCCGCCATGGGCGCCGACCTGACCCGCGTGACCCTGGAACTGGGCGGCAAGAACGCCGCCGCGCTGCTGGCCGACGCCAACGTGGATGACGCTGTGGCTCGCTTCGTGCAAGCGGCTTATGTGCACCAGGGCCAGGTGTGCGCATCACCCGAGCGCTTGTTCGTGCACCGCTCAATCGTCGAGCAAGTGACGCAAAAGATGGCGGCGATGCTGTCGCAGATGGTCATCGGTTCGCCCCTGGATGAACACGCCCAGTTCGGCCCACTGTCGAACAAGCCGCACTTCGACAAAATCCTCGGCTTTTTCGAGCGTGCCCTGCAGAGCAACCAGGTGGCATGCGGCGCGCGGGCCGTGGACCGCGCCGGTTACTACGTGGAGCCGACGCTGATCGTGGCCACCGGCAAGGACGACCCACTGCTGCACGAGGAAACCTTCGGCCCGGTGGTGTGTGTATTGGCGTTCGATGATGAAGAAGAATTGGTCGAGCTGATGAACGAGAGCCCGTTCGGCCTCACCGCCAGTATCTGGACCAACGACCTGTCCAAGGCCTTGCGCCTGATCCCGCAAATCGAAGCGGGCACGGTGTGGGTCAACATGCACACCTTCGTCGACCCCAGCGTGCCGTTTGGCGGGATGAAGGCATCGGGTGTCGGGCGTGAGTTCGGCAGTGCGTTTATCGACGATTACACCGAGCTGAAATCGGTAATCATCCGCTACTGAACACGCTCTCTGTAGGAGCGAGCTTGCTCGCGAAAAACGTCAACGATAACGCGTGTTTCCTGGCTGAACGCGGCGCCTGTGAATTCTTCGCAGCATTCTAGATGAGAAATGGGTGAGAGCTGGCTTGCCTGCGATAGCGGGCGGCCAGGCAACACTGCATCAATTGAACCACCGCATTCGCGAGCAAGCCCGCTCCCACAGTGGTTTTGTGCTAGATGAGAAAATGGCGAACGCCCACCCTGACTGAACAGCATTAGGGCAATCCGTGGTTC
This sequence comes from Pseudomonas sp. H1_A03, assembly GCF_054685145.1. Taxonomy (NCBI): domain Bacteria; kingdom Pseudomonadati; phylum Pseudomonadota; class Gammaproteobacteria; order Pseudomonadales; family Pseudomonadaceae; genus Pseudomonas; species Pseudomonas sp. H1_A03. Next base: position 3,679,679 of record NZ_CP162829.1, on the reverse strand, counting down.
AGTGCCCAAGGCTTCGATAGCGACTCGGGGTCATCCCGGTCTGCTTCTTGAACGTCTTGGAAAAGTGCGCCGAATCAGTAAACCCCCAATAGCTGCCGATATCGGTGATCGAGCGTTGCGCGCAAACCGGATCGCGCAGGTCCTGCGCCGCCTTCAACAGCCGCTCACGCAGGATATAGCGACAGACACTGTCGCCGCTGGCTTCGAACAGCCTGTAAAGCTGGCGGCTGGAAGTGCCCAGTTCCTCGGCCAGCGACGCCGGCGAAAGCCTCGGTGAGTCAAGCCGCTGCCGGATGACGGATTGCACTTCATGCAACTGCCAGCCCGGGGAGTCGGCGCCGACTTGATACTCCAGCACCGATTCAAGCAAGGCCACCAACGCCCTCTGCACGCCATCGCCATCCTGCGGGCAAGACCATTGGGCCAACTCGCCGCCAGCGACCTGCCGCACCAGCGTACAAAGCAGTTGACCACAGACACCGGTGGTCGACAGCTTGCCGAAGCGGCTACGCTCCAGGCCCTTGAACAACTCACGCGGCAGAGGGATCGACACGTGGGAAAACAAGCCGTTGGGGGTCATTTTCACCGCGCCGGAAAAGTCCAGCAACGCCAGGTCACCATGGCGCAGGTCGACCACTCGGTCCCCGAGTTCGATGGCCATTGAGCCTTGCTGTTGCAGCACAAGGAAACAACGCCCCGAGGAATCACGCTCGCCTGAGCGGGCAGCCTTGGCAATCACACTGGCATTGCTGCGAATGTGCGCCACCGCCGTACTGCCCATCAGTGTTTGTTGCATTTCACCGATGAAAAGGCTCTGGCAGTGGTCATAGCGCGTGTCGAAACGACCGCAGGCCGCGTGCACACGCTCGTTCCAGGCCGACAAGGCTTGACCGTTCATGGGTAACCTCCCTGCTCGCTTGCGTCACACACCCGGCATAACGGCGGCGCATGAGACCTGGACACGATTGAACGCCAACCGAGCCCGCAACACCGCCACCCCATAGATGACCAGGACCGCCACCGAACAGGCCCCGGAGAACACCAACACCGCCCAGTAGCCAAACGCCTCGATCAGGAACCCACCCGCGGCCGGCCCGAACGCCGCACCCAGAGACAGGCACAACGCGCCCAGCGCGACGAGCTTGCCCGACAGGTCGAATTCGGCCATGACGCCAAAGGTGTAGGCCAGCACGAAGCTGATCGAGAACAGAAAGCAGATAACCCCGGTCACGTAGCTCGTCAGCGAGGAGAATTGCGCCAGGGCCACCAGGCCCAGCAACTCCGCGAGGATGACCGCCGCCACCGGCAGGAAGCGTCCCATTTTCAGGCCGATCGCCGAGGCGATGAAGCCCCCGCCGGCATTGATTAAAAAGCCCAGCGCCAGGACCAGCCCGATCGTATCCGAGGTCAAGCCGGTCTTTTTGCCCATCAGTTCCAGGAACGCCCACACCGACATAATGCCGGTCAGGAACACCAGGCTGGCCAACAGACTCAACCACACAATGGCGCGGCTTTCAGTGCTGGCTATCCGCACGGCGGCCTCGGACGCATCCAGTTGGCGTTCGCTGCGGCGCGGTACCCAGGGCAGCGGCAGGATTCCCATCGCCACCATGGCCAGGGCGATGGTTATCAACATACCTTCAAAGCCCCACGCCGGCGCCACCGCTACCGGCAGCACGATCAGCAGGAGAGCCCCCGGCACGGTCTCGATACCCAGCTTGAACCCGAACGCACGCTCAGGCTGGGAGCTGTCACCGAAAATCGTCATGGCCAGGGCATACAACGCTCCTGTGCCGGCGCCCGCCAGGGCCATTATCAGCAGCAGCATTTCATAGGACGGGTCGCGCATAACCGTCAGCACCGCGCCCACCACCACAGCCGACGACAGCGCCGAAATGAGCCGCCAGCTGAGCCGGTGGATCCACAGCAGGGACGCCAGCCCGAACGCGCCAAACCCCAGGTTCATGGCCATCGCTAGGTTGCCCAACTGGTGCTCGCCAAGCCCGAAACGTTCGGCAAGCGCACCAAACAGTACGGGGAGCACATTCAATAACAAGGCCCCCGCGCCGGAGACCAGCCCTGCACACACATAGACGGAAGTTCTATCGATCGGATTTATTTTTATAGTTTTCATGTATGTATCCTGGTTTTTGAACAGAGGTTCACATTTGCTTGACGACGGTCCTCACGGCGACCGCCCGGGCAGGCAGGCGGAGGGTCACCCCATAAGCAACCAACGCGCCCAACCCGCAACACCCCACCACCAGGCACATCGGCCATGCGGTGCCATCAGCCAAATGGCTGACCCACAGACTGGCCAGCGCCCCGGTAGCGAATTGCACCGAAATCCCCAGCGCCACGCTCGCGCCGGCCTGGCGTGGAAACAGCGTCATCAGGCTGGCCATGCAGTTGGCGCCGATCAAACCGGTCACACCCATGTACAGCACCATGCAACACACGATGCTCGCCAGCCCGCCCCATCCGGTATAGCCGACCAGCATCATCGCCAGCCCTGCCCCGCTCGCCAGTACCGTGCCCACCCCGAGCATGCGTTGCGGTCCGAAACGGCCCACCCAACGGGCGTTGATGAAGGTCACCAGGATGATGCCGAGGATGTTCAGGGCGAACAATGCGCTGAACACCCGTGGCGAGACGTCGAAGTACACCACGTAGACAAAAGGCGACGCGGTGATAAAGGCGAACATGCCGCCAAACCCCAAGGCCATGCACAGGATCAGCGCCACTGCCCTGGGTTGCCGGGCAATGGCAAGGTACGCCGCGAAGGCCGCCGGCACGGACGCACCGCGCTGCTGCACGGGCAAACTTTCCTTCAGGGTCAAGGCAACCAGCAACAGGCACAGGCTGGACAGGATGAACAACGCCGCGAAGATGGTGCGCCAGCCCTGGATCAGCACCAGCCAGGTGCCGATCATCGGCGCGACCAGGGTCGCCATCATCGTCAGCACGTGCATCCACGACAGCACTTTGGCCGCCTCCACCAGGCCGACCAGATCCCTGGCGACGGCACGGGCCAGCACCAGCGCGCCCGCGCCACCCAAAGCCTGGAAAAAGCGCCAGGCAATCAGTTGCTCGACGCTGCCGGCAAACAGGCAGCCCAGGGTCGCTGCCACGTACAACACCAGGCTGCCGAGCAGCAACGGGCGCCGGCCATAGCGGTCGGACAATGGCCCGTAGCACAGCATGCCCAGGCACAGCCCGGCAAGAAACGCGCTGATGGTGTGCTGCACTTGCGCGGTGCTGGTCCCCAGGTCCTCGGCGATTTGCGGAAAGCTGGGCAGGTAAGTGTCAATCGAAAACGGCCCGAAGGCCGTCAGCGATGAAAGCAGCACGATCAAGCGGGCCCGCGGTTTCATCGAGCAGCAATCGCAAGGCTGTCAAGGAACGCGATGACCAGCCGGTTGAACGTCTCGCCCTGGTCGTCATGCACATAGTGGCTGGCGTCCGCGACTTCGGCGGTGCGCACCAGAGCATTGCTGTCGCGCATGGCTTGCAGCGTCGCCGCCGGCAAGAAATCCGAGCGCGTGCCGCGAATGAACAGAGTCGGGCAATCCAGGGCGCGCACCGCCGGCCACAGGTCGGTCGGCTCGATACTCAGGCGCGCCTCGGCGATGCCTTGCTGATCGTGACGCCAGGTAATCACGCCGGCACTTTCCTTCATCGAGTGTGCCAGCCGGGAAGCCAGGCCCTGCTCCGACAAGCCGGGGCGTGAGGTCTGCCAGAACGCGCGGGCGGCGTCCCAATTGTCGAATTGCAGTGGGGTCTGGTTCATCTCGCGGCGAATGCGCGCGGCGCCGTCACCCTGGATCGAGGAGCCGGGGCCGATGTCTTCGATGATAAGGCCCAACAGGCGGCCCGGGTTTTGCCGTGCGTATTCCAGGGCGTTGGCGCCGCCCAGCGAGTGCCCGAGCAAGACGAAGCGCTGCAGACCGGCGTGGGCGACGAAGTCCTGCAGGTCGTCCACATAGGACTGCGTGTGGTAGCTGGCGGACGGCGCCCAATCGCTCAGGCCGCGACCGCGCTGGTCCAGGGCGTACACGCAGAAGCCCGGGCCGAGCGCCGCAACCAGCGACTCCCAGGTCTGTGCGTAGGCACGCAAGCCGTGCAGCAGGACCAGAGGCACGCCGCTCGGGTTGCCCCAGCGCAGGACATGCAGGTTCAGGCCTGAACGGTTGGTGAAGAAACTACTGACTGAGTGCATAACTTCGCTCCGCTAATCTGCGTAGGAGCGAGCTTGCTCGCGAAAAACTCAAGTGCGCCGCGGTCATACAGACTGCCTGCGTTTTCGTTGACGTTCTTCGCGAGCAAGCTCGCTCCTACAGGGGCATGGGCCTGGATCGGATCAGAAACGATCGAAGCGATACGGGCTCGGATCAATGATCGGGGTGTGCCCGCTGACAATATCGGCCGCCAACTGGCCGGCCGCCGGCGAGGTGCCGAAACCGTGCCCGGAGAAACCGGTGGCCACGGTCAGGCCTGGGATCTGCGCGACCGGGCCGATCACCGGGTTGGAGTCCGGGGTCACGTCGATCGTGCCGGCCCAGGCCTGGGCTATTTTGGCTTGCTCGAACACCGGCCAGGCCGCGATGAGGTTGTTCATCGCGTCGTTATTGAGCTGCGGGTTGGCGGCCGGGTCCTGCACGCGCACGCGTTCGAACGGGCTGACACTGTCGGCCGACCAGCGTCGGGACAAGGCCAGGTCCTTGAAAAAATACCGCCCCAGCGACACATTCAACACACTACGCTGCGCACGGAATTGAGGCATGTATTGCTTGGCCAGCAACAGGTGGTCCAAGGTCAGGAAGGCGTCCAGCTTGCCGCGCTGGGTGATGATGAAACCGCCGTCCTTGTGTTTGCGAAAGGAAAAGTCCGGAGCGCCCACGGCAATTTCAGTGGGGCCTTGCATGGGATGGGTACGCAACACCGAACAGGTCAAGGCCAGGGTCGGCAAGGACACACCGAGGTTGCCCAGGAAGCGCCGCGACCACATGCCACCGGCCAGCAACACCTGGTCGCAGCGGATCTCGCCCTTTTCCGTGACCACGCCGCTGACCTTGCCGGCGGACATCTGCAGCGTACGCACCGCGCACTGTTCGATGATAACCACGCCCAGGGCCATGGCGGCCTTGGCAATCGCGCTGCTGGCCAGGGTCGGTTCGGCACGCGCATCGGACGGCGTATAGATCCCGCCGGCCCACGCGCCCGCCCCGCCCGGTACCCGCTGCGCGATCTCGCTATTGCTCAGCAAGCGCGAATCCAGGGACAGGTGCTCGACCGATTTGAGCCAGCCTTCATGCATCGCCATTTGCGCTTCGTTACGCGCGACGAACATGATGCCCTCTTGCCGGTAGCCCACGTCCGCGCCCACCCGCTCGGGCATCTGCGCCCATAAGCGATCTGCGGCCAGGGCCAGCGGAATATCATAGGCGTGGCGGCTGGTCTTGCGCACCCAGCCAAGGTTGCGTGAGGACTGTTCGCCAGCGATACGGCCTTTTTCCAGCACCACCACCGGGATGTTGCGTTCGGCCAGAGTCAGCGCAGCCGTCAGGCCGATGATTCCGCCGCCAATGATGACGACGGAGGTGGCGGTGGGACATTCGGTGCAGGTATTCACGGGCGCAATAGTCGGGGCCATGGTCAAGACTCGCAAAACAATAAAGGTCGGCCGCGCGGGCGCACGGCTGCGTAGCGGATTACTGCGTCAGGCGAATCACTTCGACCTGCGCCTTGGAGGCGTTGCGGTAAGCCGTCACTTCCAGTTCAACCTTGTAGACCGTCGAGCCCAACGGCGGGCACGTCACGGTACTGGCCGGGTCGACGCCGCGAAACTTCTCGCCGATCAGGGCCATCACCGTCGGCACGTCCTTGGGGTCCTGGATGAACACCCGCGAACACACCACATCGGCCAGGCTGGCATCCACGGCAGCCAGGGCGCTTTCGATGTTGGCGAACACCTGGTGCGTCTGCTCCAGGATATCTTCGGGGATCAGTTTGGTCTGCGGATTACGGCCGGCGGTATTGGACACATAGATCCAGTTGTCCACCACCACCAGGCGCGAATAGCTGGCCTGGTCTTCAAACGGCGAACCGGTCTTGAGCTTGATGATTTTTGTCATGTCGAAGGCCTCGTCAGTTGGGTAAGGAATGGCTCAGCGCAGTACCGGGGTTTCCCACAGGTTCAATTTCACGCCGATGCCTTTTTCGATGGCATTGCGGTACACCACGGTGCCCCACGCCACGTCTTCAACCGGCATGCCGCCGACCGACATGATGATGATCTCTTCATCGTTGCGGCGGCCCTGGGCATCGCCGGCGACTATCTTGCCAATGTCTTCGAGCTCATCGGCCTGCATCTTGCCTTCGGCAATCATGTCCATGAAGCGCACGCCGATTACCGGCACGCAGTGGTGCGCAGGCTTGGGCAGCTCTTCGAACCAGGCTTCGTACAGACCGGTGTTATCGAGCACTTTGCGTACGTCGCCGAGCTCCATGCCTTCATCAAGCGAGCAGGACGCCGGCATTGCCATGAAGCACCCTGGCTTGACCCACTCGCGCTTCACAATTGGGTAGATCGAGGGGTCGCCGGTCTCACCGGAGCTACAATAAGTAACAAGGTCGGAATCACGGACCACTTCTTCGAGGCTGTCGACCACGTTGATCGTGGTGATCTGCGGGTAGGTTTCCTTCACCCAGCCCAGGAAGTCATTCAGGCTTTTCTCACCCCGCCCCTTGATCTTCAAGGTGTCGATCTGCGGGCACACGGCGATAAACGCGGCGAGCGTGGTCTTGCCCATCACGCCCGGGCCGAGCAGACCGACCACTTTCGAGTCCTTGCGGGCCAGGTGGCGCGCGCCAACACCGGGTATCGCACCGGTGCGATACGCCGACAACAGGTTGGCCGACATATGCGCCAACGGGGCGCCGGTGTCAGGGTCATTGAGGGTGAACATCAGGATCGAACGGGGCAGGCCTTTGTCGCGGTTGGCGATGTTGGAGCCATACCATTTGACGCCCGCGGTGCAGAAGCTGCCGCCCAGATAGGCCGGCATCGCCATCATGCGGCGGTCGGCTGTCGGCTTGGGCATGTTCGGGAACGGCGAATCCTTCGGGAACACCACCATTGCGCCGTGGGAATCGTTGTTCGGCCCGGCCATGCGGTAGTCGCCGCTGTAGAGCAGGCCGAACATTTCCTCCATGGTATTAACACAGGCGAGCATGTCAGTGACGCCAGCCCGAATCATGTCCTGCTCGGACAAGTAGATGAAGTCTATGTTTGTAGTACTGGACATTATTATTCTCGACTGAAAGGGATATCGCAGCGGTAGGCGCTGCTCCCACGCTATCGAGGTCGAGTATCGGCGTGCGGTGGGTGACGGTATTGTAAATTTCGGACATCAAGTTTCGAGCGGGCCCTCGGAGTTGGCGTGAAAAATGCGTGAATATTCCCGCATATATCCACCTGAAGGTCCGGTCATGCTCAACCTGTGTTCACCGACCCTGCGGCAGCACACTGCTTACGAACAACCCTGGTTCGTACTCAACTCATCTCGGTATTCGGTCATGCCCTCCGAACACCCGGCGATTTCGCATTTCTACGCCTTCGATGTCGTCCACTCGGCTGACCTGCTGGCGGTGCCGGACGGCTGCGTGGACATCGTGTTCGACTGCGACGCAACGCGTCCCAGCGTGAGGATCTGCGGCACCCCGCTGGAGGCCCAGCGGGTCGAACTGCTGCAGGGCCATCATTATTTCGGCGTGCGCTTTGCGCCGGGGGTGATTCCGGGCTTCATCAATGTGATGGCCGAGGACCTGACCGAACAGGAATGGGACCTGCTGCAAGTGTCGGCGTTCGCCCAGCGCATTTTCGAAAGCATCGTCAACGCCCCGTTGCTGCAGGACCAGATCAAGCTGTTCAACGACTATCTCGCCCCGCGCCTGATGGGCCGTACCTCGAAGCTCACCGCGATGGTCATCCAGCAGACGCTGGCCCATCGCGGCGACCTGCGCATCCAGCACCTGGAAGACCTCAGCGGCTACACCAGCCGTACCATTCACCGCCAGTTCAGCCAGGACACCGGCCTCTCGCCCAAGACGTTCTGCCGGATCATTCGCTGCCAGGCGGCGCTGGAAAGCCTGAATACCCGGCACGATGTATCGTTCTCGGAACTGGCCCTGGACCTGGGCTTTTCCGATCAGTCGCACTTCCTGCGCGACTTCAAGAAGCTGGTCAGTACGACACCCTGCGATTACCAGCGCAAAATGCTGCAGAGCGCCTACAACGAGCGCATCCGCTTCGCCTGAGCGCCCGCCCCCGGGCTGCGAAAAATTAATTCACCTCTCCATCAATTCTCCACAAACCCTTCGCTGAACGTGCATGCTTGCGGTGCATCATTCACGCCGTTGCTGGAAAACAGTGCATGTTTAGCGCATTGACCCGCAACACCGCACATCGAACGAGCAGACCATGACTGAATCACTCCTCGCATCGCCCGCCAACCAGGCGCTGGTGCTGATCGCCGAAGACGAGCCGGAAATCGCCGATATCCTCACGGCCTACCTCAAGCGCGCCGGTTTTCGCACCGCGCATGCGCAGGACGGACGGCGCGCGCTGGAACTGCATCAACAGCTCAAGCCCGACCTGGTGCTGCTCGACGTGATGATGCCCAAGCTGGACGGCTGGATGGTGCTGGCGGAATTGCGTCATCGCGGCAATACACCGGTAATCATGCTGACGGCACACGACCAGGACATGGACAAGCTGATGGGCCTGCGCATCGGCGCGGACGATTACATCGTCAAACCCTTCAACCCGGCGGAAGTCATCGCCAGGATCCAGGCGGTGCTGCGCCGTTGCGGTGACCGCGGCGCCGGCCACAGCGTGGTGCGCGTCGACGCCTTTGAAATCGACATCGACAGCCATGAAGTGAACGTCTACATCGGCACGCGAAAACAGCCGTTGCACCTCACGGTGACCGAATTCAACCTGCTCGCACAGCTGGCCAAGGCACCGCGCCGCGTGTTCAGCCGTGCCGAACTGCTGGTGCTCTGCTCGCCGGAGAGCGACAGCCTGGAACGTACCGTCGACAGCCATATCAGCAAGTTGCGCCGCAAGATCGAAGACCTCGGCCTGCACGGCGTACCAACCAGCATCCGTGGCGTCGGCTACCGGTTCGGGAGCCAGGCATGAGAGTGCCCAACAGTTTGAGCCGGCAGATCATTTTGTCGATGTCGGCTGTGGTCCTGTGCGTGATTGCGCTCGCGGTCGTGGGCTCCTATGTGTTCTACGCCGTGCTCTGGAGCCTGTCGCCGCCCACGCAGCTGGAATTGGAAGCGGATGAATGGCTGCCCAGTGGCGTGGAATGGCTGTGGATGAGCCTGATTACCTGCGTCAGCCTGAGCTTGGGCGTGGCGATGGCGGTCAAGTTGTCCAAGCGCATTCTGATGCCGCTCAATTCGGTGGCAACGAGCCTGCGCAGCCTGGCTGCCGGCGACCTGGATGCACGCGCCGTGGCGCCCGATCTTTCCCTGGGCGAAGCCGCTCTGTTGGTGGATGACTTTAATAGCATGGCGAATCGACTCAAACACATGGCCGAGGAGCAAGCCTTCTGGAATGCCGCCATTGCCCATGAACTGCGCACCCCGCTGACGATCCTGCGCGGCCGCCTGCAGGGGTTGGCCGAGGGCGTTTTCGAGCCGGACACCGCGCAGTTCTACAGCCTGCTCGGCCAGGTCGAAGGCTTGACCCGCCTGGTCGAAGACCTGCGCGTGGTAGGCATGGGCGATAACGGCCACCTGGTCCTGGCACTCAGTGAGGTGGAACTGGCCGACGCACTGGAAGCCGAAGCGCGGCTGTTCGAGCCGAGCTTGAACAGCGCCGGCTTTAGCCTGCAGCTGAACCTGCGCAAGGGCCCCGTCTACTGCGACCCCGGTCGCATCCGCCAGGGCTTGCTGGCGCTGCTCGACAATATTCGCCGGCATGCCACGCCGGGCACTGTCAGCATTGAATTGGGCAGTGACGAGCGCGGTCACTTCCTGAGGGTCGCGGATGAAGGTCCGGGGATCGATGCGGCGTTCGCCGAGCATATTTTCGAGGCGTTCCAGCGTGGCGAGAGTTCACGCTCGCGCGCCCAGGGCGGCAGTGGACTGGGTCTTGCGGTGGTGCGCGCGATAGCCATCGCCCACGGCGGCGCGGTGACGTGTCGAACATTGATAAACAGCGGCACATTGTTTGAACTCAGTTGGCCCGCAGCATCACGTTTCACTGCCCAGACCTGATACCCGCTGAAACAAACCCGCTGTATATGAATACCCACCAAGGTGATGGCATGCGTTTGTGTATTGGCCTGTTCAAGCGGGCAAGAAAATACCGCCACTTTGCCTTACTGGACACACACGGACGTTGTATTGCTTTCATGAGTTGCGAAAGGATTCCCGCCAGGGGCGAATGGATGGAAGTCAGTGAAGTCAATCTCGCCTGGCTCAGCCAAACGCTGCCAGGCCATGAGCGCCGGGACAGAGAATAGCCGCATTGTCGCCTGCTTGGCTCTGATGTTTAACGTTCTCACGTGGATAACTGTTATGCCGACACAGCATTCAGCTCGCAACGCTATCGACCTTAAACAACTGGAAGCGTCACTTTCGCTCTACAAGTTTAAATTGAGAAAGTTGCAACGCTTCTGGATTCCCCTGCAGAAGTACGCCCCGCAAAGTGTCTTGGCGTTATGGTTAATCGGCGTGTGCGTTTCATTAGTGACACTGTCGTACTACCACTGGCTGGTCATCGCCCCGGCTATTTGTATATTGATTACCGCGGAAATCATTGTCGAAGAAGTCCAGATTGATCTGTTACTGATGACCGACGAAGTGCGTTACCTGCTCGACGTCACCCGTGACATTTATCAACGCAACACGTACCCCACAGGCGCCCCATGCCAGCCGTAACGCCGCCGATTCTGCTCGAAGAAAGTAAAAAGCTGGGGCAGCAATCCGCCAGCCAGACCCTCAAGGCTATCGCCAGGGCCTACCCCGGCAAACTGTCCGGCACCTTGTCGCTGGTCGCGCTGGAAAACGCCTTGCTGCTGGCCTATCCGCTGTTCGCCGGGTTTGCCGTCGACTCGATCATTCGTGGCGATGCCGGCAGTGCCGTGTGGTACGCCGCCGTCGTGCTCGGTTTCTGGGTGGTCGGCGCGGCCCGCCGGGCCCTGGATACGCGCACCTTCACGCGCATCTACGCCGACCTTGCGGTACCGGTGATTCTCAACCAGCGCCTGCAACGCCACAGCACCTCCAGGGCAGCGGCGCGCGTGGTGCTGGCGCGGGATTTCGTCGATTTTTTCGAAAAGCACGTACCAACCATCGCCACCGCACTGGTGTCGATCGTCGGCGCGGCGGCGATGCTGCTGGTGATCGAGCCCTGGGTCGGCCTGGCGTGCCTGCTCGCGCTGTTGCTGTGCGTCACGTTCATGCCTGGCTTTGCGCGGCGCAACCAGCGCTTGCACGAGCGCTTGAACAATCGCCTGGAAAAAGAGATCGGCCTGGTGGAAAAAGTCGGCGCACACACCCTGCGCCGTCACTATCACCTGCTGTCGCGCCTGCGCATCGGCTTATCCGACCGCGAGGCCATTGCCTTCCTGTCCATTGGCCTGCTGGCGGCGCTGCTGTTCGTCGTCGCGATTACGCAACTGGCCCTGGCACCGCAGATAAAAGCCGGGCACATCTACGCGGTGATGACCTATTTGTGGACCTTCGTCAGTTGCCTGGACGAAGCGCCCTCGATGATCGATCAACTGGCGCGGCTCAAGGACATCGGCAAACGCGTGGACCCCGGCCTGGACCGATAACTCACGCCGAACCCACATTTGGATTGCAGTGCATCAGATCCTTGGAGCATCAGCAAGACGCCCTGCGCGTTTCCGAAGGCGACTCGCCAAACAGCTCGCGATAATGCGTCGCGAAGTGGCTCAGGTGGAAAAAACCCATGGCCACAGCAATCTCGCCGACGTTTTTTTCGCTCGCGGACGTCGCGATCAGTCGACGGCGCACCGCATTCAGGCGCAAATTGCGCAAGTACTCGACCGGGCGCATGTCGGTCACCGCCTGGAAACTGTTCTGCAAGGTCCTGCGGCTCACGCGCAGTTGCTCGCACAGGTCAAGAATGCTCAACGGGGTATCGCCACTGGCGATGATTAATTCCTGGCTGCGCCTGACCAGATACGCACTGACCGCGAAGTTGCCACGCCGGCCACGCACTTCATCGCCGGCGTGGGTGAACAGATCAAGGAACGCACCGAGCAATTCATCCTCGAGCATCTTCTCCGCCGCCGGGCTGATCGTGTCGGCGTGTTCCAAAAAGTGACGAAACAGTGGATGGATACGCTGGCGAATGCGCAACAGTAACGCTTCATCCACGCTGAGCGCCGAGACGCTGGTCAAACGCTTGAGCTGCTCGCCGGACAACTCGACCGCCGCCAGTCTGGCAAAGCGCAACGCGTCCACATTCAAGGCGAAGAAATGTGTGCCCTGCGGTGCATGCAGCACAAATTCCTCGCCGTCCCGCAACAGCACCACGCTCTCGGCCCCCACCTGCTGGCCCTGCACCACCGGCGGGCTGCCCAGTGACATGGCCGCGCACAAGCGGCCCTTGGGCGAGCGGCCATGCTGCACCACACGCTTGTCCAGCACTTCCTGGAAGATCTGGAAGCGATCGCCGGACAGCTGGCGCAGCTCACTGGTCAGGCAGCCGCGACCGAGCTGGTCATAGACCTGCTGCCAGCCCTGGATCGAGCCGGCGTGCTGTTGAGAGTCATTGAAGGTGCGGACTTCGGCGAGCATGTTGGTCATTCCTCGGCGGCCTGATGCTTGTTTTTTGGCCTGAAGGGGGCTCAGTCATCCATAACGGTAGCGGGCGTTTGCGCAGGCGCGGGGCCGGCGTGGAAATCCAAAGCCAGTTCCGTGCCAAGCATCTGCAGACGATAAGCGCCCGTTTGTATCTCCAGCGGTGCCAGTAACGCGCCGGACAGCACAACCTGCCCGGCCGCCACGGGATGACCGTCCGCCAACAGGCGCCGCACCAGCCAGCAGAGATTGAACAGCGGGCTGTCCTCGCGTGCCTGGGTATTGCCGCTGCCCAGCAGCGCGCCCGCATGCTCCAGGCGATATTCCACGCAGGCATGCCGCGCCGCATCGAATGGCACCCGCGGCCCGACACAGTAAAGCCCGGCGGCAGCGTTATCGGCCAGGAACGCGCCCAGCCCGAATGTCCAACCCTGCCAGCGGCAATCGGCGATTTCAAAGGCCAGGGCCACCTCGGCAATCGCTGCCAGAATCTGCGCATCACTGTAGTCGCCCGGCACCAGCGTGCGCCCGAACACCAGCGCCAGTTCAACCTCGAGCTTGGGCTGGATCAGCCGCGCCAACGACACCGTGCTGCCCGGCGCGACCACCATGGCCGACGTAAGCGCGCCATATACCGGTTCGTCGAGGCCAAAACGCGCCTGCGCCGCGCGCCCGGCGAAGGCCACCTTCCAGCCGCTCAGGTGCTCGCCGCCTGCCAGGCGCTGCGCCAAACCCTGGCGCAGCAGCGCATAGCCTTGCTGTTTGTCCAGCGCCTCGGGCGACAACGGCGCGATGGCCCGGGCGCTGCGCCCGGCCTCGTGCAGTTGGCCGGTTAACTCGTCAGCGCTGCTCATGACAGTTGCGCCGCCAGCTTGCGCAGCACGCCGTCAAGCCGCTCAGGGGTGGTGATCGCCGCGACGAAACGGTCCGGACGCACTACAACGATGCAGTCGCGCACCTTGGAGAACCATTGGCCGAGGCGGTTATCCACGTCCTCCACACTCAAGGCCGCGTTGGCTGTCAACGGCTGGTTGCGCCCCACGCCGCTGCGCGAGCGATTGACCTGGATGAAACGTGTCTCCCACCGCGCCCAATACTCGGCCATCGGCTCACTGAGGTGGTCGCGCGGGTTCACCCGATAACCCAGTACGGCGTAGCCATTGCCGAGCACCTCATCGAGGCGCCGACGCTGGCCCTGGGCGTCTTCGATATTCGGCTGGATGAACAACTGCCCGACCAGATCATCCTCACCCAACTCGGCCCGTTCATGGTGGACCAGGCCCTTGGTGATGGTGGCCTTGGGTTTGAACTTGAATTCCAGCAAGTGCGAGCGCAGGTTATCCACAGTGTTGACGGCCTGGAACAGCCAGTCGCGCACACCGGCCATCAACGGGTTGGTCAGGCCGAGTACCGCGCCCATGTTGTCGGCCAGGGACACCAGCTCGGTTGCGTGACCACGCCGCTCCTGGTCGTAACTGGCGAGGATCGACGGCGCCGCGCGACCCTGGATGATCGCCGCCAGTTTCCAGGCCACGTTGGCCACGTCGCGCAGGCCGGAGTTGAGGCCCTGCCCGGCCCACGGCGGGGAAATATGCGCGGCGTCGCCCACCAGCGCCACACGCCCTTCGACAAACCGCGCCGCGACCCGCGAGTGGTGGGTATAGGCACGGATACGGATGATATTGAGGTCGTTCACGGCATCGCCGATATGCCCGTGGATCAACTGGCGAATCGTCGCTTCTTCGCACATTTTCGCTTCGTCCTCGCCTTCCATCAGCATGAATTCCCAGCGGCGCTGCTGGTATGGCAGGTAGATGCACACGAAGGGCCGCTGCGGGTCGGCATGCAGCGCGGTAAAGGGCGCATCGAGGGTGTCGTTGGCGGTGTCGACCACCACCCATTTACGCGGATGGGTCAGCCCGAGCAGCTCGACGCCGAGTTGCTTGCGCACCGTGGAGCGCCCGCCATCGGCACCGATCACGTAGTCCGCCCGGAGCTGGTAAAGCTCACCGTGGGCATCGCGCACCTGCAGGGTCACGCCCTCTGCGTCCTGCTCGAGTTCGAACAATTCGTGGCCCTGGCGCAACTCGACGCAGGGGTGCTGGCCGAGGTGTTCGCGCAGGGTGCCTTCAAGCAGCTGCTGCATGAAGATATTGCGCATCGGCCAGCCATAATGCGCGGTGCTCGGCTTGACCTCGGCGAAGCACACGCCGCGCGCATTGTAATAACGCAGCGGTACATCGCAGATCATGTCGCGCACCGCCAGGTCGGCGATGCCGATGCCCTGCAGCACGCGCAGCGCCTCATCGTCCATGCCCACGGCACGGGGATACGGCAGGATGCCGTCGGCCAGTTCGAGGACGACGCAGTCGATGCCGTATATCCCCATAGAGTGCGCGGCGGTGATCCCGTTGGGGCCACCGCCCACGATGACAACCTGGGTCTTCTCCTGCTTCATCGCTATTCACCGCTTTTCTTGTTGTGAGTTGAGTCCGGGCATGCGCATTTCTGTTGGAGCGAGCTTGCTCGCGAAGAACGCATAGGCACTGCATTTATCCAGAACGAACGCGTGATCGTTAACGTTCTTCGCGAGCAAGCTCGCTCCTACATGGGTGTTTTCAGTGCAGGCCGTCCAGGCCCTTGACCTCTTCGGCTTTCAGGCCGCCCAACCGCGCATGCAAACGCCCGCGCGTGGCGAAGGCCCAGATCACGACGATTTCATCCGGCGAAGGGCCGTCGCCGAAGGTCAGGGAGAAACTGTCATAGTGCGAACGCACATACAACGCGTCCTTGTGCGCCAGCGGCACGTCGATGGTCGAACCTGGGCCGCCACGCTTGCCGGTGGACGGCACCCACGACTTGCCACCGCCCAGGGCCACGCGGATGGGATCGGCGGCCGGGTTGGTCAGCAGCGCGTTACCGTGCTCGTACTCGCCTGCGCTGCCCACCAGGATAGCCTTGCCGTAGCTGATGATTTCACGGCTGCCGGCGAGTGCCTGGATGCGCCGGCCGAATTCTTCGCCCAACAGCGGCGACGGCTCGACCAATTGCGCCAGGTCCTGGCTGAAGCGCCCGGCATACGGGTTGTCGATCACCGCGGCCACGGCATACTTGAACAACGGCTCGCCATCGGCCAGTTGACCGGTCTCGTTGGCCAGGGTTTCTTCAACGAAGCTGTACCATTTGCGGATGTGATAGCTGGCGAAATTTGCAGTTTTCATCAGGTAAACCTCGGTTCAAAGCGGGTCAAGAGGGTCAAGCGTGATGTTGCGACTCGGCGCGCCGGCGGCCTTGAAGCGGGCCTTGCCGCACGCATCGTCATGCTCGGTCTCGAGAAAGAATTCCATGCGATTGCAATCGGGGTCGTTGAAATACAGGCCGTTGCCGATTTCGTGATCGGTGATTTTCACCACCTCGACGCCCTTCTCCAGCAACATGCCGTAGAGCTGGCGCAAGGTGGTCATATCACCGTCGATTTCCAATCCGTAGTGCTGCAGGCCCAGGCCGCCCTGGTGGGCGCCGGGTTCTGCACGAATCAAGGCGATATCGTGGTGCTTGGTGCCAAACGCCATCATGACCCAGCTTTCGCCCCGGGCACTTTCGTGCATGCCCAGGATGTCGGCATACCAGCGCGCCGACACATCAGGATCACTCACAAACAGCGATATGTGGGTCCGAAGGATTTTGACTTTCATCACCGGTTACCTCAGTTCTTCTTGACGATGGATTGATGCCCGGCCTTGATCTGCGCCACGGCGGGCGTCCACAGCACATCGGCGATCTCACTGAATTCACGCCAGTGCTTCTGCCAGCCATCACCGCCGTTGTCGGACGTGAACAAGTGCCCGTACTTGGTGCCCGCCACGATCTGGCGCGGGTTGGCCGGGTTGAAGGCAAGCGCCCAGACGCAGGAGTTGGGCTGCTGTGGCAGGGGCAAGACGTTCCAGCTGAGCGCGGCATCGCGGGAAACGAGGATCTTGCTGGTGGTGCCTGGCGTACCGTCGGAAATGCTCAGGTACAGCTCGTTTTGCGTGCCCAGCGGCGCGTTCATGGCGCGCAGGTAGTACAAACCGAAGGCTTCGCGGCCGATGATACCGGTCCAGGTCAGGCCTTCATCCAGGCTGCGGTAGACCGCGTTCACGCACACCACCACGATGACTTTCTCGCCGTGATTGGGCAGGACCACGATGTTGTGGATGTCCGAGTTGTAGTCCCACAACAGGCGGTCATCGACACGGGTCCAGGTGTCACCGCCGTCACGGGAATGGAACAACCCGCCCTCCTCCAGGCCGAACCACAACTGGTTGCGGTCGCTGGGGTCATAGGCGAAGGCCAGCAGGCGTGGGCGACTGACGCCGTCGCAGAACTCGGGGATTTCCACCGGCGCGCGATCCCAGCTCAGGCCGCCGTCCAGGGTACGCCACAACACGGCGCGCGAAGGCGCGCCGGTGCCGACGAAAATCCGTTGCGCGTCCTGCGGGTCGACGGCGACTTTCCACACCGTCTGCCCGTTGAACGGCGAATCGACACGCTGCCAATGGCCACCGGTGTCGTGGCTGACACACAAGCCCACGTCGGTGCCGGCATAGATGCGCTCGGGCGTGTCGGGGTGCACGCTGAGGGAGCGGGTGATCGCATCGAACTCGAGGTCCTGCCCCAGGCCCAGGCGATGCCAGGTCTTGCCGTCGTCGGCGCTGCGGATCACCGCCTGCCCGACGGTGGCCACCAAAAGGGTTCCGTTACTCATCTGTGATCCTCCTCAGATATAGATGCCACGGGTCAAACCGCCGTCGATGCCGATGGACTCACCGGTCACCGCGCCGGCCTTCGGCGAGGCCAGGAAACCGATCAGCCAGCCCATTTCAATCGGTGCCAGGGTGCGGCGAATCGGCGTGGCGTCGATATAGGCTTGCTCGACCTGTTCGGCGGTCTTGCCTTGCTTGACCGCTTCGCGCTCGTACAACTCCTGGATATGCGGGGTATCGACGACGCCGGGGTGAATCAGGTTGACCGTGATGCCCAATGGGCCCAACTGGTCGGACAGGGTCTTGGTCATGTGCGCGATTGCCAGGTTGCGCATGCCCGAAAGCACTTTGCTGCTGCGCCCGGTAAGCCCGCCGATGTTGATGATGCGACCGAAGCCGGCGGCCTTCATGTGCGGCGTCACGGCCTTGGCACAACGGAAATAGCCGATCACCTTGGTGTTGAGGTCCGACAGCAGTTCACCGTCGCCGGCGTGTTCGATGTCATTACGCACCACGCCGGACGGGGCCGCGGCACCGTTGACGAGGATGTCGATACGGCCGAAATGCTTGTACGCAGCATCGACCATCTCCGACACGGCCTTCATGTCATTGGTGTCACAGAACAGCGGCAGCACTTCGTTGCCGGTCTGTGCCGTGATTTCTTCGGCAGCCAGCTGCAGGAACGCCATGCGGCGCGCGCAGATCACAACCTTGCAGCCTTCCTCGGACAGAAAACGCGCGACTTCCTTGCCGATGCCCATGCCGCCGCCGGTGACGATCGCCACGCGGCCTTTCAATTCCAGATCCATTGCCATTTCCTCTTATGATTATTCAGTTCAGGCGAGATCGACAAACACGCTTTTGGTCTCGGTGTAGGCGTCGATCACGTTCTTGCCCATTTCCCGACCCCAGCCGGATTGTTTGTAGCCACCGAACGGTGAAGAGGGATCGACCACGTTCCAGCAGTTGATCCATACCGAGCCGGCCTTGAGCTGTGCAGCCACGCGGTGCGCCGAACGCAAGTCGCGGGTCCACAGGCCAGCGGCGAGGCCATACGGCGAATCGTTGGCGCGCAACACCAGTTCATCGATTTCGGTCCAGCTCATGACGGTCAGTACCGGGCCGAAGATTTCTTCGCGGGCCACGCAGGCGCGTTCGGCACGGTCGAGGAACACGCTCGGTTGAATGAAATGCCCATGCTCCAGGTGCGCGGGACGGCCGCCACCGCAGATCAGTTCGGCGCCCTCTTCCTGGCCCCGCTGCAGGTAGCCCTTGACGGTGTTCAACTGCCGCGCGGACACCAGCGGGCCCATGCTGCTCGCCGGGTCCAGGCCATTGCCGAGCACATGCGCGGCGGCATGACGCTGCAGCTCTTCGAGCACCTGGTCGAGCACACTGGCGTGCACATACAGGCGCGAGCCGGCGGTACACACCTGGCCCTGGTTGTAGAAGATCCCATCGGCGGCGCCCTTGGCGGCACGCACGATGTCGGCGTCGGGCAAGATGATGTTGGGGGACTTGCCGCCCAGTTCCAACGAGACCTTTTTCATGTTGCTGGTGGCCGCCTGGGCGATCAGCCGCCCGACCTGGGTCGAGCCGGTAAAGGCGATCTTGTCCACGTCCGGGTGCTGTGCCAGCGGTGCGCCAGTGTCGGCGCCCAGGCCGGTAATCAGGTTGACCACCCCGGCCGGGAAGCCGGCGGCCTCGATCAGTTGCACCAGGCGGATCGCGATCAGCGGTGTCTGCTCGGCGGGCTTGAGCACCGCCACGCAACCGGTGGCCAGCGCCGGGCCGAGCTTCCACACGCACATGGTCAACGGGAAATTCCACGGCACGATCAGCGCGCAGATACCCACCGGTTCACGCAAGGTGTAGTTGAGCATCGGCGCGCCGCTGGCCGGCGAGACGGGCAGCGTGCTGCCCTCGATCTTGGTTGGCCAGCCGGCGAAGTAGCGAATGATGTTCGCCGCGCTGGCCGCTTCACCGCGCGCGTTGGCAATCGGCTTGCCGTTCTCCAGGGTGATTAACTGCGCCAGTTCCTCGCGGTGCTGGTCCAGCAGATCGGCTAGGCGAAACAGCAACAGGCCGCGCTGTGCCGGCGACTGCAAGGCCCAGGCACCGCTAAAGGCTGCGCGGGCAGCCGCGACGGCTGCATCCACATCGCGCGCATCGCCTTGGGCGACTTCGGTGAGGGTCTGCTCGGTGGCCGGGTTTTGCACGGCAAAGCGCCGACCGCTGGCGGCGTCCTGCCAGGTGCCGCCGATGAACAGGCGACCGGGCTGATCCAGGAACGCCTGGACGGCAGGCAATAATGGGGGCAGGTTCATGGTCGACTCCTTCACAGCGCCATTTCGATCAGGCAAGGACCACGGTCGGCCTTGGCATTGGCCAGCGCCCGTTGCAGTTCGGCATTGGTCTGTACCGTGCAGGCCGGTACCCCGTAGCCTTTGGCCAGGGCCTTCCAGTCAATACGCGGGCTGTCGAGCACGGTCAGGCGCAGGGCTTGTGGGTCCATTTCGGTCATGCCGAAACGACGCAGCTCGTTCTGCAAAATCGCGTAGCGATGGTTGGCGGCAATCAGGATCACCACCGGCAACTGCTCGCGGGCGATGCTCCACAGGGTTTGAATGGTGTACTGGGCGCTGCCGTCCGATTGCAGGCAGAACACGCTATTGCCGCGTTCCGCCAAGGCGGCACCGAACCCCACCGGAATCCCCTGGCCAATCGCGCCACCGGTATTAGTCAATACCCGATGCCGCGCGGCGCGGGCGGAGGCGGTAAAAAAGGGATAGCCGCAGGTGCCGCCCTCAACCGAGACGATGCTGTCGTCGGGCAGTGACGCGGCCAGCACTTGGCCGATGGATTGTGGCGTCAGCTCGGCGTGGCCGGGTGGCAGTTCGATACCCTCCGGGGTCGGCACATAGGCCGGTGCATTCAGGGCATCGGCCAACGCCGTCAGCGCGGCGGAAACATCGTCACCGACTTCGGCCAGCGTCAGCAGACGTTCACGTTCGGCGAGGCGCGACGGGATGCCTTCGTAGCCAAAGTAGCTAATGGGCTCGGGCACGCCAGCACAAATGACCAGGTCGTACTGCTCAAGAATTTCAATCGCCACTTCCGGGAAATACGGCAGGCGATCCAGGTCCGGCAAGCCACCGCCACGGTAACTCAGGCGCGGAAAGGTCTCGGCAAACAGGCGCACGCCGGGCTGTTGCGCCAGGCGCCCCGCTGCTTCCAGTCCCGCGACTGATAAGCCCTCATCGCCGACGATGAACACCAGCCGCTTGCCGTCACGCAATGCCTGCGCCACGGTTTCGATCCGGTCACCGGCAAACCGGCGAACCGGTGCGCGCAACGGGGCGAATACACCGTTGTGCGTCACCGCGTGGGCTTGCAGGTCCATAGGCAGGATCAAACTGGCGATCTGGCCTTTGGCCTGCCATGCCGCACGCACGGCTTCCTGCAAGTCTTCACCGATACCCGCCGCCGTGCGCGAGGTACGCACCCAACCAGAAACGGTGCCGGCTAAGGCCTGGATGTCACTCGCCAAGGGCGGATCGTAGTTGACATGCCAGGAGGCGTGATCGCCGATGACGTTAACGATGGGTGTATTGGCCCGACGCGCGTTATGCAGGTTGGCGATGCCATTGGCAAAGCCCGGGCCCAGGTGCGTCAGGGTCATCGCCGGTTTGCCGGCGATGCGGCCATAGCCGTCCGCGGCGCCGGTACATACCCCTTCGAACAATGACAACACCGGCTTGAGGGCAAGTGCGCTGGCCATGGCCGCCACCAGCGGAATCTCGGTGGTGCCCGGGTTGGCAAAGCAGTACTCGATACCGCTTGCCGCTGCCGCATTCACTATCAGTTGCGCGCCATTCATTGTCAGCCCTCTCGCTTGAGCGTTTTCTTTGTTGAGATTTATCACACAATATATAGTAACAAACAAGTATTTTATGAAGGCAATCTCTTTATTTGAGATTTAAGTGAATTTATAATCTGAAAAGCTTAGTCTGTCGACCTGCAGGGTCGGGCTTGCTCGAGAATGCGGTTTGTCAGTAACTTCCATCACTGGCCCACCGCTTTCACGCGCAAGACCGCTCCCACATTGGATCTGCGCTGTTTTCGCCTATAGTGCTTACCCGCATGCCATCCCTTCTCTAGGAACGAAATGAGCAGCCTGAGTAAATTGCTGAATGTCCTGGACCTGTTCGGTCCGGCGACGTTGAAGATCGACCCGGACACCATCGCCGAGCGCATGGGCCTGTCGCGCGCCACCGCGTATCGCTATGTCAAGGAATTGTGCGACGCCGGCCTGCTGACCCGCGTGGACGCCGGCCACTACGGCCTGGGGCCGCGCGTGATCGAGCTGGACTGGATGATGCGCCAGTACGACCCCATACTTCTGGCGGGGCGCGAGCTGATGCACGAGCTGTCGGCGCAGACCGGCCTGGCGGTGTTCGCCAGCGTCTTCTACGACGGACGCATCATCAACACCTACATTGCCGAACCCACCGACACGTATCACTTCTCCTTCGGGCGCGGGCATCCGCTGCCCTTTTTCGCGGCGCGCAGTCCAAGGTATTGATCGCTTTCCAGAAAGGTCGACGCCTGCAGCGTCTGTTCGAAGAGCATATGGCCAGCGACCCGGAAAGCCCGTACGACTGGGCCAGCTTTGCCAAGGCCACAAAGAAGATTCGCAAGGATGGGTACTGCATGACCCATGATGAACTCAACCTCGGCCTGACCGGCATCGCCGCGCCCATCATCCAGCCGGATATCGACGAGGTGATCGGCAGCCTGTCCGCCGTCGGCAGCACCCAGAACTTCAAGCTGCTGCGCCAGGAAACCGTGATTGAAATGGTCATGGACACCACCCGCCGGATTGCCGAGAACCTGCGCAATCCGCCGGGCGCCGCCGCATCCTGAGGTTCAGGCGCGGCGGCTGCGGTGGGCTAGAACGGCACGGCGATGGTCAACTGGCTGTAAACATTGGTGCCGTTGCCGGCGACCTGGTTGCCGCCCGTGGTGGCGTCCTGCTTGGGCTTGTAGAGGCCGATCAGCGGCGTGACGATCAGGTGCGGGTTGACGGCCCACTCGGCGTATACATCCAGCTCCCGAGCATTGAGGTTCAGCGCATTGCTCTTGCGCACGGTGTCGAAGTCGAAGTACAGCGCACCCAGAGTCAGGTTTTCCAGAGGCGTGGCCTTGAGGGCCACGTGCTGGATGCTGGTGTTGCTGTTGAACGGCCCGGCATAGTTGCCCGCGACTTCGCCCTGCAGCCAGGTACCATAGCCAGTGCTCAAGCCGGTGAACAGCGAATCCCACTGCTGTGAGTAGCGGGTGTAGCGGTAGCTTACCTTTGGCGCCCAGGCGACATCGGCAAAGGTGTAGCCGGCTTCGCCGTACCAGGCTTTTTCGGGGCCGGTATCCTTGTCCTGCCAGGCATATTCGAACGCGAGGCTGACATTCGGCAGGCCTGCGTCGCCTTCGCCGCGTACGCTGTAGACATTCATGCCCTTGCGCTGGCGTTGAAAATCACTGGCCCAGCGTTCGTTCACATCGATGCCGTGCACCCAGGTCAAGCCCAGAGTGCCCGGCTTGGTGGTGTAATCAAGGGTACCGGCGGCCACTTCGGTTTCAGCCTGGGCGCGGTTATCGGACTTGAGCCACAACAGGCTGCCGTGCAGACCATCCTTGCCGCCCAGCCGCAGGAACGCGGTTTGATCGAAGGCGTGCCGCGCGGCCAGGTAATACGCACCGCCACGGTTCATCGTGCCATTGGCCGGCCCCTTGCCCAGGTTCGGACCGTCGTCGTTGATCAGGAAGCCACTGCCGAGCTTGACCACCTGGCGACCGCCGGAAATGTCCACGCCGTCCTTGCCCAGGGCCGGAAACAGGTCGCCGGAGCGCCAGCCCAGGTACGCATCTTCGATTTTGGTGGTGCGTTCGCTGCCCAGGGTATTGCCGGCCGGGTCACCGTCACCCCAGGTCGCGGAACTGACCAGCGCGAAGGCGCCATAGGCGGTGCCATTTCCGGCCAGGGACTGGTCGCCGCTCAAGCCATACTTGATGAAACCTTCGCGCCAGGTCGAACCGCCCGGCGTGCCGTCATAGTTGTTGCGGCTGTTGAACATGCCGAACACGGCGGTCATGTCGGCATTCAGATGCCGACTCTCATCGCTGTACAACTCATAGGCCTGAGCCTGACTGATGGCGCAAAGCGTCAACGTACAGGCCAACGTACCGCTGAGAAATGACGTGGAGGGATACCGCATGATCGAAGCTCCTTGGGTGCGCCTTTTGAGAGGCTGTCTTAGTTGTTGAGGCGTTATTCGGCTGCGCGGTTGTTGACGAACAGCAACTGCTGGCCGGTAAATTCCAGCAACCCTTCCAGGCCAAACTCGACGCCGAAGCCGGACATCTTGCTGCCGCCGAACGGCGTGTTCGGCTGAATGCGCGCGTGGCAGTTGACCCAGGCCACGCCACTCTCCAGACGGCTGGCCAATGCCTGCGCTTGCTCAACGTCCGGGCCCCAGACCGAACCGCCCAGGCCCATGTCGCCGGCATTGGCGCGGCGCAACACATCCTCGACATCCTGATAAGCGATCAGCGGCAATACCGGCCCGAACTGTTCCTCGTCGACCAGACGCTGGCCATCGGTCACATCCGCCACCAGTGTGGGCGGGTAGAAGAAACCAGGACGATCCAGGCGTGCGCCGCCACACAGCACCCGCGCACCGTGTGCCCGCGCATCGGCAATCAGGGCGTCCACCAGGCGCAGTTGATCGAGGTTCTGCACCGGGCCGAAGTTGACGCCGGGCTCCAGGCCATCACCGACCACCTGCCGCTCGGCAATTTTTGTCAGTGCCTCGGCAAACGCCTTGTACTGGGATTCGTGAATGTACAACCGCTTGAGGGCGGCGCAGGTCTGGCCCATGTTGAGGAAGGCGGCCTGGAAGATCTCTTCGACCACCTCCTCCACCGGCGTGCCAGGCAAGACAATCGCCGCGTCGTTGCCACCCAGTTCGAGCGTCAGGCGCTTGAGGTTGGTGGCGGCCCCGCGCATCACGCTCTGGCCGGTGGCGGTGGAGCCCGTGAACACAATCTTCTGGATCCCCGGGTGCGAGGTGATCGCGCTGCCGAAACCCTGCTCGCCGGTCACGGAGTTGATGACGCCGTGGGGCACATGCCGCCCGATGATTTCAACCAGGCGCAACGTACTCAGCGGCGTCAGGCTCGACGGCTTGCTGATCACGCAGTTACCCGCGCGCAGCGCCGGCATGATGTGCCACACGGCAATCATGAACGGCCAGTTCCACGGCGTGATGGAAGCCACCACGCCCAGGGGCTTGCGATGCAGCTCGACGCGCTGGGTCGGGGTCTCTTCCACCAATTCCACGGCAATCTCTTGCCCGGCCGCGTAGCGGGTCCAGGCGGCGGCGCCCATGACTTCGGAAAACGCCAGTTCAAGGGGCTTGCCTTGTTCCTGCACGATCAGCCGAGCCAGGGCGTCGGCGTCCTGCTCGATGTCATCGGCGATCGCATTGAGGCGCTCGCAGCGCAGAGCGTGGGCGCTGTGGCGCCAGGTCTTGAAAGCCGCCTGGGCGGCGGCTACCGCCTCGTCCAGCTGCGACAGCGAACCGGCCGGGCATTGCGCGAATACGGCGCCGGTCGCCGGGTTTATCACGTCGAACTGGCCGCTTTCACCGCCAACCGCAACGCCATTGATGAACATCTTGTAAGGGTGCATATGCAATTTCCTTTAACGCAGACGAGCCTTGCCGGACAGTGGCAAGCGAACAATTCACAGTAGAGAGGTATCGATCCAGACCTTAGAGCTTGTGGCTGCCCAGGGCCATAAACCGCTGCGGCGACACCTTGCGCAGGCGCATGGCGAGGTACAGGCCGCTCAGCAGGGCTGCGGGAATCACTGCGCACAAGCTGTAGGACAAGAGCTGGCTGGCTCCCGTGAGCACATCGAAATGCGCCACCGCCAGCACCAGCACGCCCAGCAACGCCAGGCACGAGAGCACTGGCAGAATGCGCCCGCGCAGCAAGCCGACCTTGTGCTCGGGATGCCGATGGAAATACACGCAGATCGCCACTGAGGTCATCGCCATCAGCAGGATCACGCACAGGGTTGCCAGGTTGGAGAACCAGGCGAACAGTTGCAGAATCGGGTCGGCGTCCATCGCGGCGAAGATCAACACCACCACCGCCGCGATCAGGCTCTGTAAGGCCGACCCCATGTGCGGGCTCTGGTGCACGCGGTGGGTGGTGCCGAGCACGCTGTGCAGCAGGCCGTCACGGCCGATGGCGTAGAAATAGCGCGCCGCGGCGTTGTGGAACGCCAGCAGTCCGGCGTAGATGCTGACCATGAACAGCACGCGGATGACCTGGGTCAGCTGCGGGCCGACAAAGTGATCGGACATGCCGTAGATAAAGGTGGTGGGGTCTTGCAAGGCCAGCAGCATCGGCACGATTTTGTCCGCGCCCACGCCCACCACCATCGACCATACCGACAGCGCGTAGAACCCGCCGATCAGCAGCACCGAGCTGTAGGTGGCAATCGGGATGGTGCGCTGCGGGTCTTTCGCCTCTTCGCCGTAGATGGTCGTGGCCTCGAAGCCGATGAAGGCGGCAAAGCAGAACAGCAGGCCGATGGACGGAGTGCCGCTGAACACATGCTGGCTGGTGAACGAGTCGAGATTGACGCCGCTGTCGCCGCCGGTCTTCAGGATGGCGAAGTCGAGAATCAGGATCGCCAGGTATTCGGCGATCACCACCAACGACAGGACCCGCGCCGAGAGGTCGATCTTGCGATAGCCGAGAAACGCAATGCTGGCCATCGCCATCAGCGAATAGGCCCACCAGGGCAAGACCACGCCCGCCACGCTCTCCATGGTGCCGGCGACCACGCCACCGAACATGCCATACAAGGCGATCTGCAGGATGTTGTAGGCGAACATCGCCAGCACCGCCGCCGAACCGCCGGCCAGGCCACCCAGGCCCCGGGAGGTAAAGGCGTAGAAACCGCCGGCGTTGGTAACGTGACGCGACATGGTGGTGTAACCCACCGAGAACGCCATCAGCACCAGCAAGGCCAGGATCAGCAATGCCGGGGTGCCCGCGCCGTTGCCCAGCATGATGCCGATCGGGAAGCCGCCGGCGATCACACTGAGCGGACTCGCCGCGGAAATAACGAAGAAGATGATGAAGCCGACACCCAGGGCGCCACGCTTGAGCTCCGTGGAGCTGTTGACCGGGAGAGTTACGCTCATGTTCTTGACCTTATTGTATGAGGCAGTCGCTGTGGGGTAGCCCCGATCCAGGCGCTATCGGTGCCGGGTAGCGCTTTTATTGTTGAGGTTGGGCGCTGTATTCGATGCTATGCCCGCCCACGAACACCTCGCTATCCCAAATCGGTAACATCGCGGGCGGCGCCCCAAAACAGGTCAGGGCCCGATTCACTCCCCGCCGATTTGGGATAACGCTACGGGCCTGCAGTCGTGCAAGCTAGCATCACCCACCCTACGCCTGCCTGAGCCTGAAGTTGCCGGCGTCGGCCATTCAATTATCGAGTGCACCCTATGTCCGCCAAGCGCCGCTGGCTGATCCTCGGCATTATTTCCAGCGCATTGCTACTCATCGTCATTGACATGACCGTGTTGTACACCGCCTTACCCACCCTGACCCGCGAGCTTGGCGCGACAGCCTCGCAAAAGCTCTGGATCCTGAATATCTACGCGTTGATTGCCGCCGGCCTGTTGCTGGGCATGGGCACACTCGGGGATCGCCTGGGGCACAAGCGTCTGTTCCTCGGCGGGCTGGTTGTGTTCGGCCTGTTCTCGCTCATCGCGGCCTTCTCGCCCTCGGCCAATGTCTTGATCGGCGCCCGAGGTGGCCTGGCCGTCGGCGCGGCGATGATGATGCCCGCCACCCTGGCGCTGATCCGGCTGACGTTCAGCGACGCACGCGAACAGGCCATGGCCTTTGGTGTGTGGGCGTCGGTGGCCTCCGGCGGCGCGGCGCTCGGTCCGGTCGTGGGCGGCTTGCTGCTGGAGCATTTCTGGTGGGGCTCGGTGTTTCTGATAAACGTGCCGATTGTGCTGGCGGCGCTGCTGCTCGGAACGCTGTTGATCCACGACCATCCGGGCAATGCGCAGCGGCACTGGGACTGGCTGGGGTCGCTGCAGGTGATGATCGGTTTGATAAGCCTGGCCTATGCCGTCAAGGAACTCGGCAAGCGGTCGCCCTCCTTCGCGGCCATGCTGGTGGCGCTGCTGCTGGGTGCGTTGTTCCTGACGCTGTTCATTCGACGTCAGCGCCGGGTCGCACAGCCGATGCTGGAACTGTCACTGTTCGCCATGCCGCTGTTCAGGAATGCGGTGATTGCGGCCGTCGCTTCAGCCGTCGCGTTTATCGGCATGGAACTGGTGTTCAGCCAGCGTCTGCAATTGGTACTGGGGATGTCACCGTTGCAAGCGGCACTGTTTATCCTGCCGCTGCCCCTGGGTTCCTTCGTGGCCGGGCCACTGGCCGGCTACTACCTGTCGCGCCTGGGCAACCGGCGCATGCTGTTCTGGACCTTGCTGTTCTCGGCGGCCGCCATGCTGGCGTACCTGTTGCTGCACAACGCGGCGGTACCGCTGCAAATTGTCAGCCTCGCCCTGCTGGGCATGGCCATGGGCGCGGCGCTGACGGCGGCGTCCAGCACCATCATGCTCAGCGTGTCCACGGACAAGGCCGGCATGGCCGCGTCCATCGAGGAAGTCTCCTTCGAACTGGGCGGTGCCGCCGGCGTGACACTGGCAGGCAGCCTGTTGTCGGCGATATATGCCTGGTCCGCCAGTTTGAGCATGCCAGCCCGGTTGAGCCTCAATCCCCTGACGTTCGAGAGCCTGGACGACGCGCTGCTGGTGTCGGCAACGTTATCGAGCGATGACGCGGCGCTCCTGACAGGGCTGGCCCGTTCGGCGTTCGATACGGGCTTCGTGGCCGTACTCGCGGTACTGGCAGCCCTGCTGTTGATCGCGGCGCTGCGGGTCCGGCCCGGCCGGCAAGCAGCGGTCATGCCGCGAGCGTAGAAAAATGACCGAACCGGGCTCGTTAAAACCCCAAGGCCGGCCGATATATGACATACCCAATAAAAAGCCAGTGGCCCAGGCCAATGACTGGTCAACCGGCACGCTGTTCACTAGCGAGATACTCCGATGCTCGACACGCTCTCCATCCGCTTGAAAATCATCTTGCTGTCCGGCTTGTGCCTTCTGGGCGTGATCGGCCTGATCGTCAGCATGAACCTCTACCAGGGCAACCAGAACAGCCGGTTGATCGGTACGTCCAGCAGCAAGATGCTGACCGACAGCGGCGAGAACCTGCTGCTGGCCAAGGCCGCGGAACAGGCGGGCAATTTGCAGCGCGCCTTTGGCAACAACCTGTTGCTGATAACCGCCCTCTCCGACCAGACGATCCAATTACGGAACATGGCCGCCCAACGCGGCTTGCCGGCCGCGACGTTGCGCGAGGAAGTGAACCAGAGCCTGAAGACAACCTTCGAGCACAACCCGCAGATATTGGGGCTGTGGCTGGTTTTCGAACCGAACGCGCTGGAAGGCCAGGACAGCGAGTTCGTCAATGACGCGGCGCGCGCCTCCAATGAAAAGGGCCGCTTTTCCAGCGCCTGGAACCGCGGTGGCGGCGAATCGTTGAACATCCTTATTCCCGAAGCCGATTTGCACAAGACCGAGCTGAGCATCAGCGGCACCCCCTATAACAGTTGGTACACCTGCCCGCGAGACACAGGACGCACCTGCCTGTTGTCGCCTTACGCCGATACCCAGGCCGGGCAAGTGCAACTGATGACCACGCTGTCGACACCGCTGATTGCCGATGGCAAGGTCATCGGCACCCTCGGTGTGGACCTCGCACTCGGCGCCCTGCAAGCGGCGGCGAGCGATGCCCAGCGGACGCTGTTCAACGGCTCGGGCAGCATGCTGATTGTGTCCGACAGCGGCGTGCTCGCGGCCTACAGCAAGGACGCAGGCCAGGTCGCCAAACCGGTCAACGTCACGTTGGGCGAGCAAGGCAAGACGATACTCGCGGCTGTGGCGCAAAAAAAACCGGCGGTGCTGGCCGAGAATGACTTGATCCGTGCCGTCTACCCCGTCGCGCCCATCCCCGACGCGGCGGCGTGGGGCGTGGTCATCGATTTGCCCAAACAAGTCTTGCTGGCCGACTCGATCGCGCTTCAGGCCTTGCTTGACCAGACCCAAACCCGCGACACGCTGGAGTCGCTGCTGGTGGCCATCGGCGCCGGGTTGCTGGGCCTGCTGCTTATCTGGCTCACCGCCTCCGGCGTGACGCGCCCGATCAACAGTGTCGCGCAGATGCTTAAGGCAATTGCCAGCGGCGACGGCGACCTGACCCAACGCCTGCACTACAGCAAGAAAGATGAACTGGGCGAACTGGTGAACTGGTTCAACCGTTTCCTCGACAAACTGCAACCGACCATCGCGCAGATCAAGCAGAGCATCACCGATGCGCGCGGCACCGCCGACCAATCCTCGGAAATCTCGCGGCAGACCAGTGAAGGCATGCAGGTGCAATTTCGCGAGATCGACCAGTTGGCAACCGCGTCCAACGAAATGAGCGCCACCGCCCATGAAGTCGCCCACAGCGCCTCGAATGCGGCCCAGGCGGCACACGGTGCCGACCAGGCGTCGAGGGACGGCATCAGCCTTATCGAGCGCAGCACCCGCGACATCACCGCCCTGGCCAGCGAGGTCAGTAAGGCGGTGAATGAAGTCGAGGCCCTGGCGGTCAACAGCGAGCAGATCGGTTCGGTGCTGGAAGTGATCCGCAGCATTGCCGAGCAAACCAACCTGTTGGCACTCAACGCGGCGATTGAAGCGGCGCGCGCCGGGGAAAGCGGCCGGGGGTTTGCGGTGGTAGCCGATGAAGTGCGCAACCTGGCCAAGCGCACCCAGGATTCAGTGGAAGAAATCCGCCTGGTGATCGAGCGCATCCAGACCAGTACGCGCGGCGTGGTCGCCACCATGTATTCCAGCCAGACACTGGCCCAGGACAACGCCGGGCAGATCCACCAGGCCGTGCAGGCCCTGAGCAAAATCAGCGAGGCGGTCACGGTAATCAGCGACATGAACATGCAGATCGCCAGCGCGGCGGAAGAACAAAGCGCGGTGGCCGAAGAGGTCAACCGAAACGTCTCGACCATCCGCGGGGTGACCGAGACCCTTACCGAGCAGGCCGCCGAGTCGGCGCAGATCAGCAGTCAGCTCAACGCACGGGCCAATCAACAGATGACACTGATGGACCAGTTCCGCGTATAGCGCACGGCGCCAGGGTGGCGCGTGACGTCTGGGACGGCAACTCGGCGAACAGCGCATGGTACTCGGCCGCGAAATGGCTGAGGTGGTAAAACCCCCATTGGGCCGCTGCGTCGCCAATCGAGAGGCCCGCGGTCTGGGTGGACATCAAGCTGCGGCGCACGCCATTGAGCCGCACGCAACGCAGGTAGTTCAGGGGCGTGGTCTCGGCCACGGCGCGAAAACTGTTCTGCACGGTGCGCCGGCTCACCTGTAGGCGTTCGCACAGTTCGAACACACTGGGCACGTCGAACTGCCCGGCAGCCGCCATACGGTGGCATTTCTCGACGATAAAACTGCGTGTGGAACTGGGCGTGCGCTGCTGCTTGTCGCAGGCCGGGTCGGCCATCAGTTGCACCAGCTCATCGAGCATGGCCTGTTCCAGCGCCTGTTCATGTTGCCGCTCCTGCACGCTGTCGTGAGTCCCATCGGCCATGGCCTGGGCGAACAGCGCGAGCAAGCGCCGACGGGCCTCGGAGAAACGCTGGCTGGACACCCTGATAACCGGCTGGCGCAGCAACAGGCTGACGTCCTTCGCCGATGCCGTTTGCGCCAGTGCCTGCTCGAACAATTCTCGCTCGAAGGTAATCGACAGCAGCTGCATGCCCATCGGCATATGGAACATGAACTCCTCGCCGCCGTGCAGAAAGAACAGGCTGCTGTCGTCCACCTCACGCCCCTGCATGCGCATCGAACCCGGCACGTTGATCGGCACCGCGAAGCACATCTTGCCGCGCGGCGCGACGCCGTGTTGCACGACACGCTGGTTGATCTGTTCGAGGAAAACGTGGCAACCGCCCGTGGTCAGCTGCATCAGCGTACTCTCGGTCGAGCCGGCGGTTAACTGGTTGTAGTCCTGGTTCCACTGCTGCACGTTGGCGGCATGAACGTGCACGTCCTTAAAATGACCGATGCTATTATTTCTCATAATGAGCGACACCTACTAATTATTTATTCTTTTAAGGCGTTTTTATTTCTTTATATTCTCACATAAAGCAATTTATGCAAATTCCAGCGCCATTTAAAGGGCACGCCGAATGACCTGCGCCAGCACGCCCATGTGCCGATTCGGGCTACCTGCCTGGCGCCCGCTACGGAGATGATCAACCCCACATAAAACACCCTTGCAGAGAATCCGTCATGAGTGAAGCCCAGCTTGCAGCCCTCCATTTTGCCGATGCACCGCGAATCACCTCCAGCGCGCTTCCCGGGCCCAAGACGTGCGAGGCCCTGGCACTGTCGGCGCGCACCGAGTCCATGGCACGCGGCGGCGGGCGCATGCCGATCGCCATGGACCGCGCCTTCGGCGCCACCTTCAAGGATCCCGACGGCAACACTTACATCGACCTGTCCGCCGGGGTCGGCGTGAGCAGCGTGGGCCGTTGCCACCCCAAAGTGGTGCAGGCCATTCGCGAACAGTCCGAAGTGCTGATGCATGCCCTGGAAATCAACAGCACCCGCCGCACCGAGCTGGCCGCCAAACTGTCCGAAATCGCCCCTGACGGCCTGCGTGGCGATTGCATTACCTTCTTCACGCAAAGCGGCAGCGACGCATTGGAAGCCGCCATCAAGTTCGCCAAGCGCATCACCGGGCGGCACCAGATCATCGCCTTCCATGGCGGCTACCACGGTGTCTGGAACGCCTCGGGCTCGCTGACAACCGGCACGGCCTACCGCAAGGGCTTTGGCGCACAGATGGGCGGCGTGATTCACGCGCCCTACCCTTACGCCTACCGCTTTCCCTTCGACACCACCCACAAAAGCGCCGAACAGATCGCCGGCGACTACATCGACTATCTGCTCAATACCCCGTACACCGCCGCCGATGACGTGGCGGCCGTGATCGTGGAACCGGTACAGGGCGAAGGCGGCTACGTGCCGCCCTCGCCGGAGTTCCTGCAACGGTTGCGCCAGGCCTGCGACCGCAGCGGCACCTTGCTGATTGTCGATGAAGTGCAATCCGGCGCGGGTCGCACCGGCAAGATGTGGGCGGTCGAACATTCCGGCGTGAAGCCCGACATGCTCACCTTCGGCAAAGGCATCGGCAGCGACCTGCCGATGGCCGGCCTGATTATGCGCTCGGACCTGGCGGCGAAGATTCCCGACGGCTCTATGCCCAATACCTTCGCCGCCAACTCGCTGTCCGCGGCCGTGGCGCTGACCAACATCAGCATCCTCCAGGACCCCGATCTCGACCTGCTCAACCGTGCCCACGCGCTGGGGCTGGAAGCCCAGGAACGTATCCGTGGCTTCAACAGCCCGCTCGTGGGGGAAGTGCGCGGGCGCGGCCTGATGATCGGTATCGAACTGGTCGAAGACTCCGTCAGCAAAGCGCCCCTGGCGGGCGAGAAGATCGGTCAGTTGATGGGCTACCTGCTCAACCACGGCGTCCTGATGATCCCCTGTGGCCGCTACAGCAACGTGATGCGCGTGATGCCTTCGCTGACCATTTCCCGCGAGCTGTTCTTCAAGGCCCTGGATATCTTCGGCGACGCCCTGGCGTCCCTCAAGGCCTGATCCTGCCCTCTTATGGAACACAAAAAATGACTGAGCACTTGAAGCATTTCATCGCTGGCTTGGCCGTCGACAGTTCCGACGGCCGTCGCCTCGACCTGATAAACCCGGTGACCGAACAGGTGTACGCCAGCTCCGCGCGCGGCACGGCCGAGGACGTGGACCGCGCCGTGGCAGCCGCGTACAGCCAGCTCGAGGGCGGCGCCTGGAGCCAGCTCGACGGCGCACAGCGTGGCCGGCTGCTGTCGAAGCTGGCCGACCTGGTAGAGCGCGACAGCGAATTACTCGCCGACCTGGACGCCAACGCCATCGGCCGCTCGCCCATCGAACCACGCCGGATGGACCTGCCCAACGCGATCGCCAATCTGCGCGCCGCGGCCGGCTGGGCCAACCAGCTTGAAGGCCGGACCATTCCCAGCGGCGGCTACTTCGGCACCCGGACCCTGTCGTACACGGTACGCGAGCCGGTGGGCGTGGTGGGTGCCATCGTGCCCTGGAATTCGCCGCTGATGATAACGGTGTGGAAGCTCGCCGCCTTGCTGGCGGCAGGCTGTACGGTGGTCATCAAGCCTTCGGAAGAAACCCCGCAATCGGCGCTGCACCTGGCGGCGCTGGCGCAGGAGGCGGGTTTCCCGGACGGCGTAATCAACGTGGTCACCGGCTACGGCAACGAAGTAGGCCGGGCCCTGTGCGAACACCCGCGCATCGCCAAGATCAGCTTCACCGGCAGCCCCGAGGCCGGACGCGAGATCCAGCGCACCGCCGGCGTGCTGTTCAAGCGCGTGGCCCTGGAGCTGGGTGGCAAGAGCCCGCAGATCGTGTTCGACGACGCGTCCTTCGACGACGCCTTGCGCGGCTGTGCACTCGGCCTGTTCGCCAACCAGGGCCAGGTCTGCGCCGCCGGTTCGCGCATTCTGGTGCAGCGCAGCATCGCCGAGCGTTTCGGTGCGGCGCTGGCCGAGGCTGCTCAGGCGGTGAACGTGGGCGACCCGCGCCAGCCCGGCGTCCAGATGGGCCCGGTGGCCAAGAAAGCCCAGTTCGAGCGCGTCAACCGCTACATCCAGCTCGGCATCGACGAGGGCGCCGTGCTACTCGCCGGCGGGGTATCGAGTCCTGAACGGGGCTGGTTTGTGCGGCCGACGATCTTCGCCCATGCGCGCAATGACATGGCGATTGCCCAGGACGAAATCTTCGGCCCCGTGGGCACGCTGATCGCCTTCGACAGCGAAGAGGAAGCGATCGCCCTGGCCAACGACTCCAGCTACGGCCTGGCGGCCACGGTATGGACGACCGACCTGTCGCGCGCGCACCGCGTCGCGGCGGCGGTGAAGGCCGGCGCCGTGGGCATCAACTGCTGGAGCCCGCTGGACGCCAACCTGCCCTGGGGCGGCCTCAAGACCAGCGGTATCGGCCGTGAAGGCGGGTTCAGCGGCGCGCTGGCCTACACCGAGGAAAAAGTGATTACCGTGCTGCTGCCTGCCTGAGCGTACTTTCCGCACTGACCGCGCCACCCTCGACAAGGGTGGCCCTTCAAACGTGCATAGAACCGTGGAGAGCCTTATATGACCCCATTAGATCAACCGACAATAGATCGGTACCCAACCGCCCTGCGCGTATTGCACTGGGTACGTGCCGTACTGGTCCTGGGCCTGCTCTGGGCAGGGTGGCACATGACCGGCCTGAACGATGAAGTGCCGAGCAAATACGAGCTGTATTACCCCTGGCACAAATCCTTCGGGTTACTGACGTTTCTGCTGGTGCTGACCCAGATCACCCTGCGCTGGCGGGCACCGAGCATTCCGCAACCGCTGGAGACACTGGCACCGTACGAGCGGATCCTTTCCAGACTGACGCAACGTGCAATGTATGCGCTGGTAGTGATCGTGCCCTTGATGGGGTACTCCATGTCGAGCACCTACACGATGAGCGACGGCGTGTTCTTTTTCGGGGTTAATTTGCCGGAGCTGCTGCCCAAGAATGACGATTGGTTCGCCGTGTTCCAATGGCTGCACAAAGTCCTCGCCTACACCCTGCTGGCGCTGATCGTGCTGCATGTGGTGGGTGCGCTCAAGCACCGGTTTTTCGACAAGGACCCGCGCAAAGACGTGCTGCGTCGCATGCTATGAACCAGGAAGGCGTTGGCGCAGGATGCCAACGCCTCGTTAGATATCGCTTGAAACGGAGCCCACCAAGGGTCTGGTGCTTGCGAAAGCAGCTCTGGAACATGAATGAGCTTTAGCACAGCCGGCGTCGATCTGGTGCGTCAGCAGGCCTGCGTCCATGGCTCTGCGCACCACCACACGTACCATGTGATAGGCCTCGCGAAACGACAGATCCGCTTCCTGCACTATCAAGTGTGCCAGCTCGATGTTCGGCGCCGCGCTGCGCAACACCAGGTAGAGGAGTTTCAGGCAGCGCAGGCTTTCTTCCACCACCTACCAGAACCCACGGGCGCCCTCCCGGTCGCCGTCGCCGGTATGGGAGAAATTGCTTCCCTTGATGCTGATGCTCGCCCCCCATCAGCAGACCGACGATATGCCCGCTGCGCCCCTTGAGATACTCCAGCACCGTCGGATTTTTATTCTGGGGCATGATGCGATGTCGCGGCGACGCTGTCAGGAAAGTCGATTGGGCTAAAATCGTGGGTGCTCCAGACGAAATAATCTTGGGCCACGCGACCCCAGAATAAAGCGGCCAAGAACCGCTCAAAAAGAGTGGCTGTCTAAAAAGGGTGCCCTCGGGAACGAGGGCACCTCCACCAAGGAGCAAAAGTGGAAACTATTCCAGGCGCACGGATGAAACGCTCTGCCGGTTTCTAGTGCTAACTGCGTTATTTACGTCATGCTTTTCTTTGATCAAGCTAGATCTCGCAAGAAGTACAGAACGTTTGCCAGGCAAAACTCGGCGATCCGACGGTGAGCTATGGCGTGTGCAGGGATACAACTTTATCTAAACGGCGAGGAACAAAAACAGGTGACATCAGTCACCTGCCAGGTATCAAAATGTCGTAGCAAACACCAACTGGGTGTACACATTTGTATCGTTGTTACCCAACTGCGTCCCCCCCTTCTCTGCACTCTTGTCTGGCTGGTAGATGCCTAACAACGGCAAAACGGTCAGGTGCTGATTAACGCGCCATTCGGCATACAAGTCGATTTCATGACCATCGGTGTTACTCACGTTACGATCGATGGTGTCGTAATTAAAGTACATGGCTCCGAGGGTCAGGCTTTCCAAAGGATTGACCTTGAACGTAACATTCTGGATACGAGCGTTATTGTTGAAGGGGCCGGCATAGTTACTGGCCACTTCACCCTGGAACCATGTGCCGTAGCCACGACCCGTCCCATAAAACAAGGTGTCATAACCCTCTGAAAAGCGGCTGTAGCGATAGCTGGCGCTCGGCTTCCACGGAGCATCAGCAAAGGTCCACCCTGCTTCCAGATACCAAGCGTCCTCATTCGCCGCATTCGGTTTGTTTTGCCTGGCGTATTCACCCGACAAAAACAGGTTTTCCACGCCCGCATTACCCACTGCGCGCACGCTGTAGGTCTTCATGCCTTCACGCTCAAGCTGCAGGGGCGAAGCGTACTGTTCAGCGATTTTCGTGGTATTGATGTACGTCAGGCCAACCGTACCGGCTGCAGCCACGTGTTCCAGCGTACCGACGTACATCTCGGTATTGGCCTGAGAGGGGTTATCGGATTTAAGCCACATCAGATCGCCACGCCAGCCCTCTTTACCGCCAATGCGCAACACGGCTGTCTTATCGAACGCTTTGCGGGCAGCCACGTAGAAAGCACCTCCACGATTGTACTGTCCGTCGCCGAGGCCGCGACCTGCACTGAAGGCATCGCCCTGAATAAGGAAGCCGTCGCCCACTGCAATATTCTGTCGACCGAATGAAAAGTCGATGCCGTCTTTGCCAAGGACTTCAACTAGGTTGCCCGAGCGCCATCCCAAATAAGCATCTTCAATCTTGGTGGTGCGCTCAGATCCATCTGTGTAGCCAGCAGCGTCCCCGTCCCCCCAAGTGGCCGAACTGACCAGTGAGAAGGCACCATAGGCCGTCCCTGCGCCTCGCAATCCCTGATCGCCGCTCACGCCGTACTTGATGTAGCCCTCTCGCCATGAGGACGCCCCCTGTGTTAACCGGCCAGAGGCTGGATAACTTTCACGACTGTGGAAAACGCCAAAAACCGCATCCAGGTTAGCATTGAGATGGGTGTCATCTCGGGAAAAAAGCTCATAAGCGCCCGCGGGAGTTGTTGCATTGAACAGTGCAGCGAGGGTACAAAAGTGAAGCAGGGAATATCGACGCATGGTTGCATTTCCATTTTTTTTATTGGGTTAAGCGATACATTAAATGGGCTATTCCTCACCTGCATTTAAATGCCGCCAGGATTCTGCAGTCGTTGGGGTAGTCAATGGGAGCTACCGATTAATAGTTGCGTAGTTTAAGTTTTAAACATCTGTTGCGTTTTTTTAAATCTTCACCTCCTCGCGATAGCTTGCTTGAATACCTCTCTAGCAGGCCTAACATGAGCATTATTATCTTTACAACAATCGAGTCTGACGTGCTTTGTCTGTAGAGCCTGTGCCACGTATAAGAAGGGCTAAAGATTTAAGTATGCTGACCCAACAGAAAACACCCGCTTCTATAGAGACTGATATTTAAATCTATAACCGACACCCTCAGTAGACCCTGTTCAACCCCGACAAAGTGCCTTCCGATCAAAACGCTTGGCGAGTGTCAGAAGGCACCGCTCTTATAGCCGGCAGAAACAGTGCGGGCACTCCTCGTCTCCGGCACCCGAACTGTTAACTTAAAGTATATAACCTATCCCGGCGAGTGCGTCGTCAGCGTTGATCAAACGAATCAACTTACGCTGAATTTTGAAAGTGTCACTAACGCGCTCAAGCTCGTAGACGATGTCCGCGCTGTAATGTTTGAGCGAGTCCTTACGGAACTCGCGCACGTTTTGCGCGCAACGGACCGTCACTTTTTCATCGCTTTCGAACAGCACACGAAAACGTGACAGGGTGCGCACGGTACGCGGCTGCGGGCTGGTGGAAATCGAATCACCTCCGGTCAGACGCTGGATTCGTAACTGACGCATGTGATGATCGTCATAGGCGTAGTTGAGGGTGTTTTCGAAGTCTTCTTCCTTGGGATTGATCGGGATAATGTAAGTACCCTTTTCGTTCCACAGGCTCAACCAGGTGCCGAATTCGCCATGGTCGAGCATGTCGCCTTCAGCCCAGATAAAAGCGGTGACTTGGTTCAGTAATTGCAGGTTCATTTACTTAGTCTCTGCCGTCATCATCTTTTTCCACTGCTGGTAAGCAGCTCGCATGCCGGTCTCGGCGCTTACGTCGCTGACCAGCCCGTCTTCGGTCGGTATCTCACCCGGCAGGCCACGGTTCAACAT
Organism: Pseudomonas sp. H1_A03; assembly: GCF_054685145.1. Classification (NCBI taxonomy): domain Bacteria; kingdom Pseudomonadati; phylum Pseudomonadota; class Gammaproteobacteria; order Pseudomonadales; family Pseudomonadaceae; genus Pseudomonas; species Pseudomonas sp. H1_A03. Next base: position 3,640,748 of record NZ_CP162829.1, on the reverse strand, counting down.
GATCCACAGGTCTTCGCCAGCACTGGCGCCTTTCTGCACACGCTCCCAGGCTTCGGAATCGTCCGGAGTACCAAAGCCCATCGGACCCTGGAAGTGCTCATGCAAACGCAGGCGGTAGCGGTTGGCTATAGCAGGGCCGCCGTCCATGGTGATTACCGAGTGATGAATTTCTGTCTCTGTCACCGATATCGGTTGCAGCGCGCGGAAAAACGCCATGGAACAGGCAACGTTGGGGAACAGGTTAAGATTGAAACCCGAGCCACCGACAGCACGAACAATACGGCGCACTTGCTGCTCTTCGATACCGTCTTCGCGCAATTGCGCAGCAAGCTCCTCGAAGCGCTCCGGAATCGGTTTGTCGAGATCGGCTTCAAGATCCACCAGGTCGGGGATCATCACCATTACGCTGTGCCCGTTACCAAGGTCTTCGACGTAACCCGGCCCTTCAACGAAGTCGAACAGTTTGAGGGTTTGCTCATCAACCGATGCCAGGAACGACTTGTGCACCAGCGGGAAGTGGTAAGCGTCTGTGGTATTTTCCAACTGGATTTTCCAGTTGCCCGGAAAGCGGAAACGGTGCTCGCCTGGGACCTTGATCGGGTAACCGGCGCCCTGTTTCATGAACAGGTCGATCCATTTCTTGGCAGGCCCGAGGAAGTCGACCAGTGGTTCGATGTCATCCTTGAGAGTGGCAAACAGCATGCCCGCATATTCTTCAACACGCAGGCTGACCAGAGGCAGCTCGCCCTTATCCAGGCAATCACCGTAGCTTTCAGGGCTCGGCACACCACGCAGTGAACCATCCAGCGCGTAACTCCAGCCGTGATATGGGCAGACAAAGCTGTTGGTCTTGCCCTTCTTGTGTTCGCATACCGTAGCGCCGCGATGGCGGCAGCGGTTGAGGTGCACATGGACCTGTTTCTTGCGGTCGCGCACCACGATCACCGGCTGCTTACCGATGTAGGTGCTTTTGTAGCTGCCCGCCTCCGGGATCTCGCTGACGTGCGCGACCCAGACCCAGGTACTGTAGAAAATCTTTTCCAGTTCCATGTCAAACAGCTTGGCGTCGGTGTACAACGAGGTGTGCACGCGGTCGTGCTTGATCAAGCTTGCGGGTTCCATATCAAGCCCGACAACGTTAATTAAATCACTCACAATTAATTACCTTTCTATCGCAATGTGACGAGAGTTATTTTGAAATAACCTTAAGCCCGCACCCACAACTCATCAACCGCCGACCGCGAGAGATTTATTGTTTTAAAGACAACAAGCGTCAGGCCACCTGGATCAAGCTTAACGGTGGTGTAGGCATGGCCTATATCATTTGATCCCGGACGAGTCGGCTTTCCTGAAGCGTCCCTTGATTATCCCGTAGAGAAACAAGACAACCAGAAGTAATGGAGTGCCATTGACCCAGGCAGATTCACTGCCCGTCAGCATGCCGTAATTGTCGTAGATGAGATAAACGGCAGTACTAAGCCCAGCCAGTGCGATGAGTGGGCTGAGTAACGTTTTAAAATACCGTTTATCGTTGGCTTTTTTGAAGTGAACGACGACCCCCAATGTGACAAATGTCTGAAGCCCTATCAATCCAAGCGTCGACAATGCCACCGTTACGGGAAACAAAAATACAAAGGCGTCATAGCCCAGGGAGGAAGAGACGATAATGGTCAGTGCAACGAGCACGGTCACAAGCAAACTTGCATTGGCTGGAGATTTTTTCGTTTCATGAACATGTGAAAGAACATTCGGCAAGTGCCTGTCTTTGGCCAAAACTTGAACATACCGCGTCGCAGCATTATGCAGTGACAACAAACAGCAAAAGTTGCTGGTGCACAGCATGAGAGAAACAATTGTCGCCATCGTGCTACCCAAACGAGTCGTGAACAAATTAATGACCAACCCGCCCTTCGCTATTGCTGCCTCGTCCTTGATGGAGTCAAACCCAACCTCACCGATGATCAGCCAGATAATGATCAAATAGGCGACGCCTACCAAAACGACCGCCAAACGAGTGGCATGCGGAATGGTTTTTGCTGGCTTCCTGGCTTCCATCGCATAAAGCGCGGCGGACTCAACACCGAGGAATGATGCCAGCGCCACCATGAGCCCAACCCCCAGCCCCGGCAGCATTATTGCGTCTACCGAGATGGCTTGAACCGGGAAGGCGTTAAGACCTTTATCCAAGAATATGGAAATACCCAGTAGAAAAAGCACAAAGAACTCTGCAAGCACCAAAGGCACGAGGATCTTTGCGGCAAAATCAATATTCGCCCGACCCAGGTAACAGATCGCCCCCACGTATAAGACGGTCCATGCTGCCCAGCCGATATCAATACCAAACCCTTGCATGGTCATATTCGTGTAATACCCGGACGCCACGGCAATCGCCGTGGTAATCGCCAGATAAGAGGCTAAGGCAACCCATGCCGCCCCCGCTCCTACGCCCCGTCCAAAGATCACCGTGAGGTACTTGTAAAATGCGCCGGCCCCCGGGATCGCCCGGATTAACTCGCCATACCCTATCGAGAAAAAAATCATCAGAATTCCTGCCAGCAGGAATGCTCCGGCAAGGCCAGCGCCATTACCGTGCTCAAAAGCAATGGGGGCTGCGGTAAGAACGGCCCCTAACGGTCCTGCGGCTGCAATCACCAATAACGCGATTTTATAAGCACTTAGATTACCTTCTAATTGCTGGCCGCCTGCAGGCACATCTGCAGATAGGGGCTCGGATAGCTCTGTCATCCCAATTCTCCACTCTAATTATTTTATGAATAACGGAAATAAATCGATGCAGCAGCGTCCTTGCGGACCAACGCGAGCGCTCCTCAAGCGCAAGCGATACCTGCCCGCTGCCCCTGAAAACCGCAGCCTGGCCATTCTTTATATCGCTCTTCACTCGTTGCCGAGTTCATCAAACTCTTATCTTGCCAAAAGGCGGGCACTCAGAAACTCAAACCAATCACTTGTCTTCGATGACACGATTCATGACGCCTATTCAACGAGGCATCAATGTGCAATGTATATTCCTGGCCTTGGCAAGCGGATTGAATCTGGTTCAAGCGTATCCTTCTAATTGTCGGCGCGATGTAGATTGCGCATCACATGTAGCCGGCTTCATAGGGGTATACGGCCTACCGGTATCCTTGCAGTACTTCGCCGCGAAAACGATGACACCGTAAGCGACATTCGTTGTAAAAATTGCAACGCTGCAACCTTTTGAGTGACATCCCTGATCAGGTCCTTGGTCGCCCGAGAAGGAACTGAGTCACTTTTTGCTTGCACCGCCTGCTGATTGCACCGCCTGACCCGCGTGCTTGCTGCGCTCGATGACGAACGCTGATTTATTCAAAGGAACGCGCCAGCAATGGCACATAGACGTGCGTCGTCACCCTTTGCTCCGATGAGTTGCAGGCTGGTTTTAATGGAGGAACCCGGATAGGGAATTGGCACACTCAATGCCGGGTGCCCGCTCAAGTTGAACGGCCTGAGGAAGCGCGTCAGATCGATCACCGATTCACCCTTGCATACATCAACCAATAGCGGTGGCAGACGAGGCAAACTCGGAAGGACGAGTGTATCGAAGCGTTCCAGCAAATGGTCTACTTGTTCGCTGAATGCCATGCGCACCGCATGCGCAGCTTGTACGGCTACGGCATCAGTGTTGGCCGCACGCAGTAACCTCGCCTCAATATCGGCACCCAGTAAAGCCTGGCCGGTGTAATGACCATAGGCAGCCCACGTTTCAGCATTAATGACGGTCAATGCAGCTTCGAATGCCTGATCAAGAAGCGGCAGCGTGACGACTTCCCAGGCCCAGCCGCGACGATTCATCTCGTCCCGTATGGCTTGCTCAATCGCAGGATCGCAAGAGACATTGACTAAACCTACCCGGAATTTCCCGAGAGGCTTATGCGCCGAGAAAGTTGAGTCCATTGAAGTCATCGCAGCCACGAGCGTCTCGAGATCACGAGCCATGGGTCCTACAACATCAAGAGAACTGGAAGCCGGATACACACCGTGACGACTCAAACGACCGAACGATGGCTTGAGACCCAAGACCCCACAGCAGGCAGCCGGCATGCGCACAGAACCTCCTGTATCAGTACCCAATGCCACATCCACATTTCCCTGAGCAACGATGACCGCTGAGCCACTGGAAGAGCCACCAGGTATCCGATCCGGTGCCTGTGGATTAATTGGCGTTCCAGCCCACTCGTTGATACCGGTCACACCGAAAGCCAGCTCATGCAGCACAGTCTTGCCAATGATTTGCCAACCATCGTCGAGAAGCGCCTTCACAACAGTTGCATGGTTTTGGGCTGGCGGGGCGTGTTCGAAAGCACGACTCCCACACCGTGTTGGCCAACCTGCCACATCCAAAGAATCCTTGATGGCGACCGTCCGACCTGGCCCCCCGATGCAACCTTCAATGACCAGCGGGATCACAGTGACGCCCCCTGGACATTCTCGAGACGAAAGGCATCAACGCGTTCAGTTGAAAAAGAGGAGATGCGCCAGGCGTCTGCCTCCCAGAGAAATTCCACGCTGAGGGCGGCGACAATTGATCCTGATTGGCCAGACTCGTAGCGACTGAGTTGCTGCATTACCCATCGGCCTTTGGCTTGAAAACCATCGACAGATATCTGCTCACCGGAAAGAAAGTGCATATTTGACAGAAAGTGCGGAGCCGGTGGCAGGTAACTCATGAGCATCTCCACTATCGCTTTGCGTCCGCGTACACGACCAAACTTAAGGGCATACCGAGATCCGACCCCCTGCCAAACTGCGTCCTGGCAGAACAATTGGCCCAGCTCGCTTTCACGTGTTTCAGGCCCGGGAACGTCGCACAAAAACATATACCGATTCAGTAAATGGCGAACCGCAGATTCGGCCTCAAGTACCCGAATACGCTCTTCCAGCAGGGAAATGTCAGAAATGGGGGAAATCATGAAAAGGCTCCTGTCGAATCTGCAAAAACAAGACAAGGAAATTACTGACATAGAAATCGGGCCACAATCACAGCAACCAGGGATCATGTTGCTTTTTAGGCAATGATGTTGATCGGAGCTTGACCGGAATAGCCGCTATACCCTGCTAGCGCAAGCGTTGTCATTACCACAACAAGTGTCGCCTCGAATGTCATCGAGTTCAAAAAAACGAACTGTAGGATAAGCGTGGTCTGTTACCTAGTTTAGCTTGAGCGCCAGAACTCATGCCGAATGCTCCAAGGCGGATTTGGAGCAGTTAAGCGCCGAAAAAAGCGCATAACCGTCATGGCTCACCCGATTATTCGAAGGCCCTGCGATTTGGACCGTTCGATTCAGAATGACAACGGCGTTGAAGGTTAGAGCCCAACCGGTCAGATCACGTCCCCGCTGAGAAAGGTTCGTATCAGCGGCAAGAGCAGTATTTCAAAATGAGCATCAACGACTATGCACAACTTACCAAATATTGATTTCATTTACCTCTCCGAACCGGACATGATTCAGGCGGGCGTCACCAATATGGCAGCCTGCGTTGACACGATGGAAGAAATGTTTTCCCTGATGTACCACGGCGACTACCGGATGGCAGGTCCCAATAACAATTCCCACGGATCTGTGGTGGTATTTCCCGAAGACTCACCTTTTCCGGACATGCCCAAACCCACCCCCGATCGACGCTTCATGGCGATGCCTGCGTACCTTGGCGGTCAATTTCGAACAGCCGGGATGAAATGGTACGGATCCAACATCGCGAATAGAGAGAAGGGCCTCCCCCGCTCCATCCTTCTGTTCGTACTCAACGATGCCGATACGGGCGCTCCTCTGGCAATCATGTCAGCGAATCTTCTTTCTGCTTATCGAACAGGCGCCGTGCCTGGCGTAGGCGCCCGCCATCTGGCCAAAAAGAATTCGAAGGTGGTTGGCATCCTGGGTCCAGGTGTGATGGCGAAGACCTCACTTTCGGCATTCGTTGCCGAATGTCCTGAGATTGACACAGTTAAAGTCAAGGGACGCGGCCAAAAAAATATCGATGCGTTTACATCGTGGGTTCGTGAGACTTTTCCGCAGATTGTCAACATTCATGTGGTTGACACCAACGAAGCTGTGGTACGCGACTGTGACATCGTCACATTCTGCAATTCCGGAGCAATTGGTGATGCCTCTGCCTACCCTGTGGTGAAGCGTGAATGGGTAAGCCCTGGTACGTTTCTGTCCATGCCCGCCTTGACGAGTATCGATGAAGGCATGCAGTCACCCGACATCCGCAAGGTTCTGGACAATCCTTCTCTCTACCAGGCATGGCATGAAGAAAATCCCAAGCCAGTGCACAACATCGTGCCAGTAGTGGGCATCCAATTCCTGGATCTGATAGACGAAGGAAAAATGTCACCTGACCAGCTCGAGGATCTGGGCAAGATTGTTGTCGGTGAAGCACCTGGACGCAAAAACGACGATGAAATCATCATCATGTCGGTCGGCGGTATGCCGGTAGAAGACGTTGCGTGGGGCACCGTGATTTATCGCAACGCCTGCGAAAAAGGCATAGGCGTCAAACTTAATCTCTGGGAAACCCCAACGCTAAGTTGATCCCGCACGGCCACCGCGCCTTCTGAGTTTTCATTGAATATCGGACACTCCACATGAAAGAAGTTATCGACGTTATTAAAGTTAAAACCGGATCCAAATTTGAGGAGCTGGGTAGCTATTCGCGCCTCATCGCCGTCGGCGATCTGATTTTCGTATCCAATACCGCCGGCCGCAATCCCGCCACGAAGGAAATGCCCGAAGACCCGGCTGAGCAGACCCTTCAAGTCTTGGCCAATATAGAACATGCCCTTTCGGCCGTTGACGCTTCGCTTGGCGATATCGTTGCCGCGCGCGTGTTCATACCGTTTGCGAAGGACATAGATATCGTAATGGCTACATACGCAGAAAAAATGCGCGGTATTAATCCAACGCTGACGCTGACCAGCCCTCCTCTGGGATCTGAGATATACAAAGTTGAAATTGAAGTCACCGCCTATCGCGGGGTCTCAAAGGCCAATGTCAAAGAAATCACGATTACTCATAACAATACGTGACACTTAGCAGCCTCAGGGCGTAGCGATTCAGTGCACTTTCGATAACGTATACAGTATCAAGGACAAGAAACTTGGCCCCCTCTATCTCTCCCGTTCAGACCTCTGTCGTTCTTCCTGCCGCCACGACAGTGGTGGTGATCGGAGGGGGCATTATCGGACTCACTGCGGCATTGTCGCTGGCAGAACGTGGCATCCCCGTCACAGTACTTGAAAAGGGCCGAATTGCTGGCGAACAATCCTCCCGAAATCTGGGGTGGATCAGGAAAATGGGGCGGGCCAAACTGGACCTCCCTCTTTCAATCGCCGCAGAAAAACTATGGAGCACCATGGCACAACGGCTCAATGCCGATGTTGGCTACAGACAGACCGGTATTTTGTATACCGCCAGCTCAGCCGGGGAAATGGCTTCACATCAAGAATGGTTGAACTCAGTCGCTGATGCCTCGCTCGACTCACGCCTGGTCACGGCGAGAGAAATCGCTGATATTTCTCCAGGGGGCACCGTCGATTGGGCAGGCGGAATTTATACAGCCTCTGATGGCCGAGCAGAACCTACTCTTGCCAGCAGTGCCATCGCACGGGCGGCTATCGCTAAAGGCGTTATCATCGTGGAGAACTGCGCGGTGCGAACGCTATCCATGTCGGCAGGCAGAGTAAGCGGTGTTGTAACCGAGCGGGGGGAAGTGCGTTGCGATAACGTAATCCTTTCCGGCGGCATGTGGTCGAGACGCTTTCTGGCTACCTGCGGTGTTCCCCTCTTGACGTTACCGGTAGTCGCCTCAGTCCTTCGAACGGCTCCTCTGACGATAGAGGGAATGACTGAAGTCGCAGTAGGCACTCCAGATATCTCTTTTCGCAAACACCAGGACGGCGGATACATCATTACGAACCGGGGAGCTTTCATGGTGCCGATCGTACCTGACAGCTTGCTGATCGGGCATCACTACTTTTCCACACTGCGTTCTCAATGGAAAAACATGAATCTTTCCCTGGGACGAGAGTTCATGACAGAACTGGCCCTGTCGCGACGCAGTTCTGACCAAGGTACCTCTGCTTTCGAGCAGAGACGGACAATAGACCCAAACGTCAATCACGGACTGAATCGGGCTGCATTACGCAATCTCACTGAAGCTTGGCCCGCTTTTAAAAAAGCCACCATAGAACTCGAATGGGCTGGCATGATCGATGTAACGCCGGACGGCCTCCCAGTGATATCCCCCGTAGATAAAATTCCGGGTTTGACGCTTGCTTCCGGATTCTCAGGGCATGGTTTTGGCACCTCTCCAGCAGCCGGACAACTGGTCGCTGATCTCGTCACTGGCGACACCCCCATAGTTAATCCCGCACCGTATCACCTCAAGCGCCAGCACAGCTGATCAAGCCAGAAAATCAGGGGTACCTCAGCAATCAAGAGTCCTATAGAAAGCTAACTATGCAACCTAGAACCGCAAATTTCGGCGCAGACAGAAAAACCTTCTTAGATCAAAAAGCTATAAAAATATTGTAGGTCACTGACCAAAAAAACTAGCCCACAGTATTGCTTCCCGGCATTCACTAGCATAGATTCATCAACATAATAAAAAACTTGATGATGCGAACCGTGCGAGGCACCCATGATGAATTCCCAAACTGAGCTTCAAGATCAACGCTTCAAGTATCTGTATTTGAGCTCCAGACTGGGAACCATGCGCGCGGCGGCCGAAGAGCTGGAGCTCGCCGTCTCCTCCATCAGTCGCCAGATTGCGAAACTGGAGTCCGATCTAGGTATTCAGCTCATACAAGAAGGTACTCACAGGATCTGCCTGACCGCCGCAGGTCAGGCTGCAGTTGATTATTATGTTGAGCGTATGGGTCATCACAATCAACTTTTGAAAAAACTCGGCCAACTCAAAGAAGGATATTTAAATAGAACCAGCATTGCGGTGGGCGAAGGACTACTTAGTACTCAGGCCATAGGTGAGCTTTATCAATTTTTCAAAGCTAACCGACAATCGCACACTGAGCTGTTGATTGCGCCCTCTCACGAAGTTGAGCGAATGGTCGCTGAAGACGAAGCAGACATAGGATTGGTGTTTTCCCCTACCAAGACCACCAACATCAATAGGCTCCATTCTTTCGATCAACCCATGAGAGCTATTGTCCACCCCGACCATTCGCTGGCGGGCAGATCGATACTCAGTCTTCAAGACCTGGCTGACGAAGATATTGTTCTACCCCCGCCTGAGTACCGGATCAGAGGAATTATTGATCAGTTGCAAAGTGAAAGCAGCGCTCACTTCCAGCCTTACATTACTTCAAACTCACTGAAGATAATGTTGGACCTCACGCGCAATGGCATAGCCTCGACAATACTCAGTGACTTTCCCGTCATTGATGAGTTATGCAACGGCACATTAAAAGCTATTCCTATCGATTATCACGCATTGAATGTAACACAAGTACAAATTATTTCGCGCCAATCCAGGAAGCTGTCCCCTCTTTCGCGTGATTTGGTGCATTACTTGGCAATGGCGATAAACGCACAGATTCGGCGCATTCGTGACTGCACCAGCAGAAATCCCAATAAGATTTTCTTGGTTCGGAAAAATGCCATAGCTACGGCAGTTGACTAGCCTCTTTTTTCTGAGCGATGTTTTCCATGATTCTCCATATGATGGATTTAGCGTCTTGAACTATTCGCTCATAATTCTGCGCATCCGGCCAATCCACCATGTAAAGCACCATAATGCCATCGATGTGTAACAGCACCTGGGTTGCGACCCGCTTGATGGTCTCACGCGATGCATCAGGGTAAACCCTGGTAAGGATTGTCGAAAATTTTCGCCTATTGACTCTGTACAGTTTACGCTGAAAAAGGCGCGCCTCTACATCCCGGAGTGCCATCCCCCAGAGCTCGACGAAGATAGCTGTAACATCCAGTCGCATGAGATCGCTAAACAAATAATCCAACACAGCACACATCTGTTGTTCGGGACTATTATAGGACTCCATCATGATGAGTTTATAATTTTTCAGATAGTCATTTACGGTATACCTGACCATCTCCAAAAATAGTTGATCTTTGGTCGGAAAAAAATATTGAAGATGACTCAGCGACATATCGACTTTTTTAGCCACGCTTCTCATACTGAATCCAGCATTTCCCGAGTCGAGAAATACCATCCTTGCCTCGACCAAAATAGCCGTACGTTTCTCTTCAGTCTTTTGATTGTTTTTAGCAACCCTCATTGAGAATTTCCTTTTTACCTAAAAATTTTGCAGAAATTATACAACACTCTTAATTCGCCTTAAAGACCATACTTGCTTGTATTCCATACAGGCCAGATATACCTGCCCGGTCAGATGAACTACTGTTTTACCCGATATCGTCATCGTCTCAGCTTAGTGCAGTCATGGTCCACGACCTAGGGCACGATCAGCAAAAACCAATCCGCCCTACACGCAAGTGAGACATTGGACGCACCACCTGGATGATTCGCCTTTGTTGCAGCAAGGGCAACAATAGGTACCTCTGCTGTCATTGTCCAACTCGTGACGGTGCGGGATATTAATTTCCTTTATATTCCGCTAGTACGATAGCGGCCCCTGAAACAATAACAATGGGCATTCGATCATGACATTGGCAAATAACTACGAACACCTCACCTCTGGGGCTAAATCCAGGATCGGCAAACGTACCCAAATCTTCATTAATGGTGAGTTCAGGGACCCGCATTCAGAAAAATACTTTTCTATCGCCGATCCTAGTAACGGTCTTGAATTAGGTCAAATCGCACAGGCAGACCAATTTGACGTCGACCTGGCAGTGGCCGCTGCACGCAAGGCATTTGAAGACAGCGCCTGGTCCAGAATGAGACCCTATCAACGTGAAGCTTTGATGCTGCGGCTCGCTGATTTGATTGCGGAAAATGCTCAGGAGCTTTCTGAACTCGAGACGCTCAGCAGTGGCCGCCTTATTCGAAACACTCGCGCATTCGATGCGGACCTGTCGGTTTATACGCTGCGTTATATGGCCGGGTGGTCCACCAAAATCTCTGGAAAAACCCTGGATCTGTCCGTTCCTTACCTGCCGGATCAAAAATTCTTTGGTTTCACAAAACGATCGCCACTGGGTGTCGTCGCAGCAATTACCCCGTGGAACGTTCCGCTTTGCCAAGCGGTCTGGAAATTGGCACCTGTTCTTGCAACAGGGTGCACTGTTGTTCTCAAGCCCGCTGAGCAAACCCCGTTCACTACTTTGCGCCTGGCGGAGCTGTGTAATGAAGCTGGCATTCCACCTGGAGTTGTCAATGTCATTACCGGCCTAGGTCATGAAGTAGGTGCGGCGCTTGTTGAGCACCCTGGCGTGGACAAGATAAGTTTTACAGGCTCGACTGAGACAGGGAAACGAATCGCCGCAATAGCAGCGCCCCTGATGAAAAAATACACGCTTGAACTCGGCGGTAAGTCACCGGTCGTCATCGCCGAAGATGCCGATCTGAACATCGCTATTCCCGGCGCTGCCTGGGCTATTTTCGGCAATCATGGTCAAAACTGCTGCGCAGGTTCTCGGCTGTACGTCCACGAACGCCACTACGCCGAAGTCACTGCTGGAGTCGCTGAAATCGCACGGACCATCAAAATTGGCCCGGGTCTGGATTTAAGTTCGCAGATGGGTCCACTCGTTCATCACGCCCACCGCGACAAGGTGATGAGCATGATCCACCAGGGCCTTGAGTCCGGTGCAGAATTACTGTGTGGGGGCGAAACGATCAACAGCCCTGGCGCTTATATTCAGCCTACCATTTTGACCGACCTTACAAACAACAGCATCACATCCCAAAAGGAGATTTTTGGGCCGGTGCTAACAGCCTTTTCCTTCAAGGACGACCGTGAGGTTATCCAGCGCGCCAATGCGACCTCATTTGGTTTGGGGGCCAGTATCTGGACCAAAAACGTTGATCGGATCACGAGCTTCTTCGGCGGCGTGAAAGCAGGCACTATCTGGATCAATAACCACAATGTGCTGGATCTCAGTCTCCCCTTCGGCGGCATGAAGGATTCAGGCGCAGGTCATGAATTGGGTGAAGAAGGCTTACTCGCCCATACGTCACTCAAGGCCGGTGTTATGCGTGTTTTTGATCAGGCTGAATGAAGATTGGCGACCTTTTTTAAACCATCAATATGAATTGTCTTCCCGCGTGCGTACAGGTATTACCCGATGAATGAACTCCTAAACGTAGTCGTGCTTAAACGAGTGCTGCAAGGTGATGATGTGGTCGTCATCGAGCTGGCGCGGGCAGACCGCGGCAATTTACCGACCTTTGAGGCCGGTGCCCATATTGATGTGCACCTACCCTCAAATGTGATCCGCCAATATTCGTTGTGCGGCGATCCCGCTGACGCAGGCATTTATCGCCTTGGGGTATTGAGAGATCCTCAATCCAGGGGCGGGTCCATTGCAGTCCATCAGGAATTACTTGAAGGCGTAAAGGTAAACATAAGCCTGCCTCGTAACCATTTCCCGCTGGACTTGAATGCCGAACGTTCAATCCTGCTCGGAGGGGGTATTGGCATCACACCGATGCTGGCCATGGCCTATGCGCTTGAAGCCAGGGGCAAGGCGTTTGAAATGCATTATTGCGCACGCTCACGTAGCCGAAGTGCGTTTCTTGAAGAGTTGGAGCTCTCCGGATTTTCCCAAGCTGTCCAGCTGCACTTCGACGATGAACCTGAAAGCCAACTGGACCTCAAACGCGTATTAGGAGGCAGCCAGGACACGGCTCACATCTATACATGTGGACCGGGAGGTTTTATGAAGTGGGTTATCAATAATGCTCTCGAACTCGGCTACCCTGATGCACACATTCACCGCGAATACTTTCAGGCCGACATTGATACCAATGGGTCTGGTTTTGAGGTTGTGGCGGCGCGCAGCGGTAAAACCGTCAATGTCATGACCGGGCAGACCATTTATCAAGCACTGGCTGAAGTAGGTATTGATATCGAAATATCCTGCGAGCAGGGTGTTTGTGGCACATGCCTCTGTGATGTTTTAGAGGGTGAACCAGACCATCGCGATGTGTATCTCACTGCTGATGAAAAAGCGGCGAACGATACGATATTGGTATGCTGTTCACGATCAAAATCTCCACGATTGGTGCTGGACATATAACGTCAAAAGCGGTGCATCGCCGGCGTCATTTGCCTTGGCCGTCCTCAGCAATGTAATGACACACAGGCTATGGTGCAGGGATTGTCATGCGTTGCCGCTCAAGCAAACCCATTGAGCCCACCGGGATTTTTTTTGCCGTATCGGCGGTTCAAATCCCCCTGTCTTACACATGACTACTGCTCTGCGCCGGTTAGTGTTGGCGCTAGCCATTCGGCAGTTTCAATCCAGCGCTGCCTGACAACGTGCAGCTGAGAATTTTATGCTTAAGAATAACCTTCAGGGTTTATGGAAATATCGAGTGCCGTTGTTGGGCATATTCAGTATCGCGACTGCTCTTGTGCTGGCTTTTGCCTGGGCAGGAGGATTCTTAGGCACCGGCGTTACCACAAAAGAGTTTCTGGGTGACTCCCTAGATAATTTTCCACCAGGCTATCGACGGGCCCACGGTAAGGGTATGTGTTTCAGTGGGACTTTTCATGCGAGCGGCGAGGCCGTCCCTCTGTCGACCTCACGTATTTTTCTACCGGCCAACATCCCCGCCGTCGGGCGTTTTTCAATCGGCACCGTGGACCCGCATGCGGCGGACAATTCGACGGCGACCGTCAGCATGGCACTCATGCTGGTAGGCGACGACAAGTCACAGTGGCGAATGAAGCTCAACAACGAACCCTACTTCGCGACTCGGGATGCCGAGGGTTTCCTGGCGCAGGTCGAGGCCTTTGAACCGGTGGCTGCCACTGGACAACCAGCCCCGGACAAGGTGGCCGCGTTTTTTCAAAAATATCCAGAGGCTCGCAAGTCTGTAGAGCGAGAGGCGAACGCGACTTGGCCGGCCAGTTTTGCAGGAACCGAATATAATTCCATCAACGCCTTCGTACTCATTGCAGCGGATGGAAAACGTCAACCTGTGCGCTGGTCCATGCGCCCTCATGCGGCGGTAGAGATGTTGAGCAAAGAGGCTCATGCGCAAGCCAGTCATGACTTCCTGTTTAATGAAATAACTCAGCGTGTGGGTGTAGCACCCTTGTACTGGGATCTGGTATTCCAACTGGCCGAGGCGGGAGATCCGGTGAACGACCCTTCTCAACCATGGCCGAGCAACCGCAAGGAGGTAATCGCTGGGACGTTAGAGGTCAACCAGGTGGTAGAGCAAACTCATGGGGCATGTCGTGACATTAACTTTGACCCGACGCTTGTACCTTCAGGAATAGCGCTTTCAGACGATCCGGTGCTTGCAGCCCGTGCGGGTATTTACTCCCAGTCCTATAACGCCCGATTACGAGAAGTCGGTTTTGGTAAAGCCACTGACGCGGTTGGCAAAAAGGAAATCAAATAATGCATACCCAGCAGAAGCACACCGGTGTGCAAAGTTTCAACTTCGCGGCACGGCTTCTCCATTGGCTCATGGCTGTCCTTATCCTGGCTATGCTATTTATAGGTGTAGGCATGATGGCTTCTCTGAGCCTGCGTCCCTGGCTCATTGATCTTCATAGGCCTCTGGGAATCGCCATTCTTCTTTTGGCTACCCTGCGTCTAGGCAATCGGTTTTTAAGCACCACGCCGCCATTGCCTGCCAGCGTACCGTACTGGCAGGCAATGGCGGCGCATGTTTCGCATCTATTGCTCTACTTGCTGATGCTCTGCCTGCCACTGCTCGGTTGGGCGACGCTCTCTGCCGGAAATTGGCCTGTCACCATGTTCGCGGGCTGGAACCTTCCACCCATTGCTCCTGTCAGCTCCGCGCTTTACGCTTGGTTTCGGGCCGCACATGGGTTATTCGCCTGGGCTCTGTTTCTGCTTGTGTTAGGACATCTTTGCGCAGCGCTGATACATGCTTGGATATACCGCGACGGCGTCTTTTCCAGCATCACGCGTAAGGCTCGTGGTAAATAAATGACGCACATCAACATGGCCACGATCGATCTGAATCTTCTCAGGACTTTTGTGGCTATTTGGGAACACCGCAGCCTGACAATCGCGGCCGAACGCCTACACCTCAGCCAGCCCGCCGTCAGTCACGCACTGCGTCGACTACGCGATGTGTTTGACGATCCGCTGTTCGTACGAACAGCAACGTCGATGGAGCCGACTGACGCAGCTATTCGCCTGCACGGACCCATTGAACATGCGCTGATTATTATTCAAAGCGCATTAATGATGTTTTCGAACTTTGAACCGAAAACAGCGGATCGTACTTTTCGCATCTCCATGTCGGATATGTCGCAACTTTATGTGCTACCGACGGTGATGGAAGTGCTAGCGCGCGAGGCGCCGAAAGTACGCCTGGATGTGCGTCAAATGCCTATAGAGCAACTGGCTATGGCATTGCGCAAAGGTGATGTAGATATCGCGATAGGCTATCTGGTAGAACTTGGTGAAGAGTGCATCCACGAAAACTTGCTAGACGACGAATTCATTTGTCTGTTGCGCGACGGCCATCCTTTTCAGGAAGATGAATTGAGCGTTCAGGACATACTCGCCCTGCGCTATGTTGACGTTTCGAGCAATATTACCGGCCATGGCGTAACCGCCGATGCAGCATTCGGAAAGGCCGGCATTGCGCGCGAAATCGCTCTGAAAGTGCCTAACTTCACGATTGCCCCGAAAATCGTTGCCAACACTGATCTGGCATTGATTCTGCCGCGTGCCATTGCCATGCAGCTAAACCACGACCAGCGCTATCGGCTGCTGAGTCTGCCCATCGAATTGCCAGCCATCTCGGTGGGACTTTATTGCCATAGCCGTTTCCTATCGGATGCCGGGATAACCTGGCTGCGCGGGTTAATCATTAGTCTGTTTGCCTCCGGCAGCCATACTGGAGTTCATATCAAATGAGGCGTGCGAGCATTCTTTATAAACCCTGTAACCCACGAATGGGGAACTGCAACTATTCAGGATGCCGACGTCTGTACGTTGACGGCTGCAGCCCGCCCCAGACGGTGAAAGTTTCTCCCAAAGTAAATCAGACTCTCCCCCTCTTCACGGACCTGAATTTGGTTAATTTCGACAAATAATACCGAATGCGATCCGACTTCCTTGATATCTACTATGTTTCCTTCGAGGCTTGCTAGGGCGTCGTTCAACACCGGTAAGCCCGAGGAGCCTGTCCGCCAATCCTGGCCGGCAAAACGTTCAGCAGGCGGCAGGTCGGTCATGCCAGCAAACTGTCGCGCAACACCCTCCAGATCACCGGTCAGTATATTTACGCACAACGCCCTGTTGCCCAGCAACGCTTCATGAATTGAACTGTTACGGTTGATGCAAACCAATAATGTTGGGGGCGTATCAGTGACCGAACAGACCGCACTCGCAGTTAATCCGAAGCGACCATGGGGGCCATCGGTAGTAATGATATTCACCGCCGCAGACAACAATGACAGCGCTTGCCGAAAATGTTGTTTTGATTGATCGCTAACCATAACCTTCACCTTTTAATTATTGACTTGGTGAATCCATGTTGAGAGGGATTGTTCATTCGGTCAAATTCGCTTTACTCATACGTACTATTGACAGCAGGAATAGCCATCGCCCTTAAACGCCCTCCCCTTTAGAGGCGCATGGCACGACAGTTAATTCCCACGGATTATTTAGCTTATTCATATTCCGAATTTGATTTTTTCTTATCATCCCACGCATTCTGAACGTGTATGCAATCACCCTAGCCAGAGAACAATAAACATGAACAGCAAAAACAATTTCGATGATCGTGACACACGTGAAGGCGCTCCAATCAGCATCAAGGCGATTTCCCTGGATGATGTGATTGCGGAGATTGCCGAGCGTCGCAGCGAGTTTAACCAACGCTCCCATGTCCCTTTAGACATGATTGAAAAAATGAAAGCAGTGGGTATCTTCCGCGCCAGTACTCCCAAATGTTTCGGTGGCGATGCGCTGCCTCCAGCCGAGTTCCTGCGCATCGTAGAGCGGGTTTCCGAAGCCGACGGTTCGGTCGGTTGGGTGACCGCGTTCGGCTCAGCCAACATCTACCTGGCGGCACTCCCCCCGGCAACCCAAGCATTGATTTATGCCAACGGGCCAGACCAGGTCTATGCTGGCGGCCTTTACCCTCTACAACCTGCCAAAGAGACTGAAAATGGCTGGGAAGTCAGCGGGCACTGGCGGTTTGCTAGTGGGTGCAAAGGTGCCAACTGGATTGGTGTAGGCATCGGTGGCACATCGGCCAACGGTGGAGGACCGACGGCAGGCAAACCGCTGACCGCTGTGTTCCCGGCAAGCGAAGTGCAGATCGTCGACAACTGGAATGTTGTCGGGATGCAAGGCACGGGGAGCCATGACCTCAAATTGCACCAAAAGAACGTCCAACGCGAGTGGACTTTCGTGCGGGGCAGTGCCTCCACAATTGACGAGCCCCTCTATCATTACCCGTCTGTTTCCTACCAGGCGCAAGTTCACGCCGCCGTTAACCTCGGGCTGGCACGCGCAGCACTGGACTTGGTGATCGCAATGTCGGGCAGCACCAAGACTGTCACCGGTGCCCCGCGTTTGGGTGATCGCGCTTATTACCGCAGCGAACTGGGTAAGGCAGAGGCGATGCTGCGAAGCGCCCAGGCGTTTTTCTACGAATCCGCCGAAGCTGTATGGGCCTCGCTCATCGCCGGTAATCCGGTGACCCTGCAGCAGACTAACTTATTACGTCTCAGCGCCACCCATGCCGCTCATACCGGAGCGGACGTAGTCATGAAGGCTTATCGACTGGCGGGGACTGCAGCCATCTTCAATGACAATCGTCTGCAATGGATCGTACGCGACTCCATGGTAGTGACACAGCATGCTTTCCTCGGCGAAGCGACTTACGACGGCGCTGGCGCGGTGTTCGCGGGCATCGAACCGACCATCCCCTATCCTTGAGCACCACTATGCACAGCAGCTTCTGTCACGCTGCTGCAGCCTCTAGAGCTGATTCTGTAAGAGAAATATGCAACCTTGTTAGCGAGTCTCTACCAACTGAACGAAAATCGCGTCCAGGCCGTCTGGGTTGAAGATTGTCGCAATCGGGCTGCATCGGGCCGACATCAGTCGATGTATGTAAGTTGGTGAGTGGGCAATATCAGTTTTAATATGCGGCACACAGCTGTTTTCGCTCAAGTGTGTCATCAAGCGACCGATAAAAACTTATGCGCTGGGCCATCCGCCGCTGCTTGCGGGGAGCACATTCCACGCTCTGGGAAAACCATGACAATAAGAACAATGAACATTGCTCCGCGCGCATTTCTGGGGTTCTCCCTGATAGGCGCGCTCATGCTGATTCTCGGCCTCTTCGCCCTTTCTCAGATGAGCAAGATCCGAGCAGCTGGCGACGACATCGCGATAAATGGCGTCCCTAGCTTTCAGACCCTGAATGCTCTAACGGTGACGGGCGTCCGCATGCGGGTTTTATCGCATCGGCTGTTAACTGATCGCGAACCAAATATTCAGAACAGGACCATCGAATTACTTGCGGAACAAAACCAACAACTTAACCAGTCGCAGGCAGCATACGCCAAACTGATTTCATCCCCTGTAGAGCAATCCGACTACAACGACTATATGCGGCTGATGGGTGAATATCGCAAGATTGAAACGCGCCTTGTTACCCTCAGTCGGGCTGGCGATCTGCAGGAGCTAACGCGCGTGCTGAACGCCGAGTCTGCGGCTAACGCTGAGCAGATAAACGTGGCGTTGGGTAAGCTTACTGACTTCAATAACGCCCAGCTGGCTATCATCAATCAATCCGCTGCTGACCAGTACAGCTCTGCGTTCAACTGGGTTGTCGGCCTCCTCATTATTGCCTCGCTGCTGACCATGCTGTTTGCCTGGCTGCTGACCAAGAGCATCACCCAACCTATAGCGTTGGCACTTGAAGCGGCTGAAACCATAGCCGAAGGTAATCTGACCCGACCGATAAAGGTTGATGGCACTGACGAAGCGGGCAGGTTGCTGCTCGCCATGCAAAAAATGCAGGAGAAACTGCGCGATACCTTGATGCGTATTTCCGGATCCGCAACACAACTGGCTTCCGCTGCCGAGGAGCTGAACGTAGTTACCGATGAAAGCGCCCGCGGCCTTGCGCAGCAGGACAACGAAATAGAACAAGCCGCGACTGCAGTCAACGAAATGACCAGCGCCGTCGAAGAAGTGGCGCGTAACGCAGTGAGCACTTCAGAGGCGTCAAAAAACGCGACGGCGTCAGCAGGCGATGGCCGGGATCTAGTTCACGAAACCGTCAACGCTATCGAACGCATGAGCGGGGATGTGCAAAGCACCGCCGATCTGATTGGTAATCTTGCGGAGGAGTCCCGCGACATCGGCAAGGTTCTGGACGTGATTCGTGGCTTGGCGGATCAGACCAACCTGCTGGCGCTGAACGCAGCTATTGAAGCGGCCCGGGCCGGTGAAGCCGGTCGCGGTTTTGCGGTTGTCGCCGATGAAGTACGCGCTTTGGCCCATCGCACCCAACAGTCCACAAGCGAAATTGAACGTATGGTTGGCAGCATTCAAGGCGGCACCCAAAAAGCGGTCAGTTCAATGCGTAACAGCACTGACCGTGCTGAATCTACCCTGAGCATCGCGAAAGGCGCAGGCTTGGCGCTGGAAACCATCAACACCGCAGTGATCGAGATCAACGAGCGTAACCTGGTCATCGCCGCCGCTGCGGAAGAACAGGCTGCAGTCGCCCGTGAAGTGGACCGCAACTTGGTCAACATCCGAGACCTGTCGACGCAATCTTCCAACGGCGCCGCCCAGACCAGCGCCGCCAGCGGCGAGTTGACCCGCCTGGCGGTTGACCTGAACAGCATGGTGTCGAGGTTTCGCTTGTAATAGGTATCGGAGGCCATCTGTTGGAGCGAGGCTTGCCCGCGCGTACGATGAAGAGGTCTGCCTGATACACCAAGGCGCCTAGTTCGCAGGCAAGTCTGGCTCTCATAGAGTTCAATTTGAACCCTGATCCCGCCCACAAAGTTACGGCCATTGGCGCTAAGCGTCCCGTTGGCGTGTGGGCCAACCGTGGCGCTGGATAACGGCGCCAGGTGGTCCTCTGTGTTGCCTCAAAATTGCCCCGACTACAACGAGATGGCCACCCTCTCCGCCCCATCGCTGGTGCGGAAGGTGACGGCGTCTGTCGATACATCCAGCGCGCCAGGCTCGAACGCAGCGTGATCGATTTGGCCAACCCGTTGCTGCGCACTGAGTCGCTTACCTCGATCGCTTAAAAATGATGTTTCACAGATTCCGCTCATTTCAGCCGCTTCTTGAAAAAACACTTTGAACTGAAGCCTAAAACACTTTCGTGCGCATGCATTGCGCGGAGCGCTGGCAGGTGCTGCCTGGCCACTAAGAAAATAACCGCTTGACCTTGCCTCTCGGTTCTCGTTAACTTCACGCCACTTTCCTACCTTCCGGTAGGAAGTCAATCATGAGTTTGTTATGGAAAAGAGTCATTTCGGCAATCCTTCACTGAAGTTTGCCATTGCCTTGGGGGCCATCGCCGCACTGGGGCCCTCAGCCGTCGATATGTATTTGCCAAGCCTGCCCGAAATGGCGGTTGATTATTCGACCAGTGTTGCCAGCATTCAGCTGACGCTCACGGTCTTTTTATTGGCAATGGGGCTTGGACAATTGC
Organism: Pseudomonas sp. H1_A03; assembly: GCF_054685145.1. Taxonomy (NCBI): domain Bacteria; kingdom Pseudomonadati; phylum Pseudomonadota; class Gammaproteobacteria; order Pseudomonadales; family Pseudomonadaceae; genus Pseudomonas; species Pseudomonas sp. H1_A03. Next base: position 3,619,904 of record NZ_CP162829.1, on the reverse strand, counting down.
TGTTCGGGCCGGTAGTCGACGCCTTGGGCCGTCGACGTCCACTGATAGCAGGCTTGTTGCTGTTCAGTTTGAGTGCGCTGGCTGCAGGAGCGGCACCAACCCTTGAGTGGCTACTCGTGGCACGATTTGCCCAAGGGATAGGCAGTGCTTTGACGTTGGTGGTCATCATGAGCATGGTGCGTGACGTCACTCAGGGCGTTCAGGCAGCAAAACTTTTTGGCCTGCTGCTGACCATTCAAGGTGTTGCTCCCATCATCGCCCCGGGGTTGGGTGGTTACATTGAGGCGCATTTCGGATGGCGGGCCGTCATGCTGGTACTGGCTGTTCTCGGTGCGCTGGTGGCGGTGAATTCGATGGCTGTTTTGCCTGAAACACTACCAATGCAAAAGCGCGAGCCATTGAATATGAGCCTTGCGATACGCACGTATGCGCGCCTCGCAAAAGACGGTCGTTTTCTAAGGCCAGCTTTAGCGCTGTCAGCCGTGTTCTTCTTTCTCTTTGCCTATGTGGGCGGCGCTACATTTGTTTATCAGAAGGAATACGGACTGCCTGCTGCCCAGTTCGGTACGCTGTTTGGCGCAACCGGCATCGCGATTCTCATAGGGGCCGTCGTGGCTACCAGACTGGTGGGCAAGTACGGTTTGGCCCGCATGGCAACGGCTGGAGCTTTTTGCATCTTTGCAGGTTCTGTCATGGCCTACGGCGCAGCAGTATCTGGTTCTAGTTTGTACTGGCTGGCTGCCGGTGTCGCGGTAGCACTGCTTGGATTGGGGATTGCAGAAACCTCACTGATGACGCTGGTGATGTCTTCGCAAACCACTGCCCTGGGTTCAACGGCTGCATTGCTCGGCGCGTTTCAGCTTGGCATCTCGGCCTTCGCCACACCGTTGACCGGTTGGGCGAGCAGCTATGGCGCCATTGCCTGGTGCGCATTCCTGATAGTCTGCGCCGTTATGGTGGGTGCGCTGACCTGGGTCAGTGTGCGCGAAGGCAGGGCCGAGCACATCACCGCGTTAAATCACTGAATTAAAAGGTCATCCCGATGAAAGTGCTGAGCCCTTCCGCAAGCAGAATCTGTGATATCGCTCTGGTGCATTTCGCTGAGCGGGGATACGACGCCTCGTCGCTCAATGAAATCGCTGTCGTGGCAGGTATGCGCAAGCCCTCGTTATACGCGCACTTCAAGAGCAAGGATGATCTGTTCAACGCCGTGCTGAATCTGGCGCTGGCGACGGAGAGGCACTATATCGAAGAGATGTTTGCAAGCGTCCCGGCGAATGATGACGAGCCCGGCAAGCTGTACACGGACAATCTTTCAAACCGCTACGAGTCTTCCGCTGCCCTGCGTTTCCTGCTGCGAACGGCATTCTTTCCGCCTTCGGAGTTAAAGGCATCGGTGACAAGTGGCTTTGAAGCCTATCTGGACCGTCTTCATGAACGCTTTGGCGCAAGCCTTGAGAACAGGTATCCAGCCCTGTCGGCGAACGAGATTTCAATGTTTCAGGATGCTTATATAGCGGTTGTCGACAGCCTTCATGTCGAGTTGATTTACTGTAGTGAAGGCACCTACTGTCGGCGTCTTACCGCTTTGTGGCGCATTCTTGGTGATTCGCTGTCTCTGGCTGTGGGGAAGGTGGCGCATGGATAAATCAACCATTCAAATTTTGCAAAAACATCTAAACGCTATCATCCGCCTTGCTCCCTTGCCCGCCTCCCGTGCTGCCTTTTTAATGAGAAACACACTCAGACAAGCATACTCTTTGCAGTACGGCCATCGCCTCTACGCATCAATGAAATAGCTCTGGCAAGATGGCGTATCAACGCGTGGCTCACTGGGGAAAGCTTGCGGGATGGGCGAACGATGATTCGCATTTCGGTACTGCTCATTGCCTCACATGCTAACGGGATCGCCTTGAACAACCCTGATGTCAGCTCGGAAACCAAGGGCAGTTCTGGCAGCACGGTACTGGCTATCCCTGCGCGGACCAGGTCCAGGATGACCTGTAGTGAGTTGGCGGTAACCACCGGCTCAATCGTAAACGGCTCATCCTTGCAAGCTTGAGTAACCAGCTCCCTAACGCGGTATTTGGGGCCAGGCAAAACCAACGGTGTATTGGCAAGATCTGTTAACGTCAGCACATGCTTTTTTGCCAACGGACTTTCCCTGGACACAATCGCACGGAGCGGCTGCTCGAACGCATACAAACTGCGGAGGGTGGCTGTGCTTGCTGGCGAAAAAGCAAGGCCAATGTGCGCTTCGTCATCTTGGATCATCCGCTGTACCTCAAAAGACGGCGCGATGATGATTTCGATATGAGCATCGGGGTATTGCTTGAAAAAGTTTTGCAGTTCCACGATTGCCTGGGAGCCCAGCAATCCTTCTCCGATGGCAATGATAGTCGTACCTAGAAAACGCCCTCGCAACTCGCTGAGCTGATCCAGCAACGCTTCATGCTGGCTAGCCCTGGCACGGTAATAATCAATCGCAACCTGCCCAGCCTCAGTCAGGCGAATCCGATGAGTGCCCTGCTCTACCAGATCAATGTCTAGTTCCGCCTCTAACTTGGCAATCTGTCGACTGATCGACGAGGGGGCAATGCCTAGCTCGTCAGCCGCTGCACGCATCGATCCGAGTTGATGGCTGAAGAAGAGATATTTGAGTTGTTGGTCCTGGAAGTCCAGTAGGACATTGGATCTCATTACTGTCACCGCTCATCAGGCTACTTTCTGTCCGACTAAGACGCATTTTGAATCCCGGACACGTCTCATCGCTTAGGTGGTTCACGTTTCTCTGCGCCAACCCTCCTGACCATCGAGACGCAGCACGGCCGTTTTGTCGAAGTTCTTGCATGCTCCCAACCAAGTAGGTACTGCCACCCCGTTTATACTCGCTATCGGCCAAACCGTTATCGAAGTTCGTGCCGTCGCCGCAAATTAGAAAACCATCGCCGACCGTAACCCTCTGGCGGCCGAAGGACACGTCTGGGCCGTCTTTACCCAGTGCCTCGAACCGTTCGCCAGAGCGCCAGCCAGGCCCTGATCACCACTGATTCCGTACTTGATATAACCTTCGCGCCTGGTAGACGAACCCTTAGACTTACTGCCGGAGTTCGAGTAGTTCTGCTGGCTGTTAAAGACACCGCACGTGGCTTCGAGGTTAGCGCTGAGGTGAGTATCTTCATCTGAGTAAAGTTCGTAGGCGCTGGTTTGTATGCTGCCAGCGATCAACGCTGCAAGAGTGGAAATACCGATGGCCAAGTTAATCGATTGAGCGTAGCGGGTAGGCGCTTACCAATGAACGCCTACCTTGCGCCCAGTTTTATTAGTCCATATCAGGCTCAAAAATACCCCGTTTCATATAAAATTTAACCCAGATAACGCTACAGATGGTGATGAACGAAAGCATGCCGCCAGTAATGGCATAAACAGAACTCGTCAACGCCGGCGAGGGGGAATTATTGATGGCCACATACAGTATGGCAACAATTGCAAAGATTTGCGGTAAAGGGAAGAACGGAGAGCGGTATGGACGTGGGTGATCCGGCATCCGCTTACGCAAGACAATCACATTCAGATGCGCAATCAAGTAGGCGATAAGGTAACTGGTGCTGGCCGCGATAACAAATAGGATGATCGAGTCAATATCAAGCGATAAGTAAGGAATAACTATCGAAATGCTCAGCACTACGGTGGCTACCCAAGGCACATTATAACGATTAACTTTTTTGAAAATGGGTAGCAACTGATTTTGTTCAGCCATCCCATGCATCATTCTTGGAACGGCTGCCAGTACAGTATTAACAGAACTGGAAGTCGCAGTAAGTGCAACAACGGCTGTAATCACCAAGCCGGTAGAGCTACCAAATACAGCCATGATAAAGTCAACATATGGCATTTTAGCACTAACCAAGGTTTCCGAGTCCATATAAAAGGTTATACCATAGCCAAACCCGACGAATAAGAAAAATATTACGAACAAGGAAAGATGCATGGAGCGAGGAACATTTTTATGTGGACCTTTTACCTCGCCTATCAGCGAGCAAATGTACTCTATGCCGACAAAACACCACATCGAGAGTGCAATGAATCCGATAAAACCGAAGTTAGTCACGCTAGCAAAACTCCAGTCAACCGGAGTACCCGCCAACTCTGGGTGTGGTTGTGCTGTTCCCGTGATAGCAACACATGACACCAGTGCAATTGCGCTCACCATGACTACAACAAGCAGGTTTTGTACTCGTGCGAATACGTCTGCCCCCATTAAATTAGTAATGGTAAGGCCGACCAGAATAAGTAGAGATATTGACTTAGTTGGCACGAAGCCAGGCAGCAGTTTGGACACAATAATATCAATCATAAACATCTCAACCGGCACCGCCAGCACGGATACAACAATGTAACCGGCAAAAACGGCAACAATAGCTGGGACATGACCTAGTGCTTTTTGGGTATAGGTAGCCAGTGTTCCTTTTTGAGGAAACATCAGAGAAAGCTCGGCAAAACTCATCGCATTACATTGTGAAATTGCCAACGCTGCCACCATGGCAGCCAGAAATGTCATGGCACCAAAACCAACGCCCTGTGCCGTCGATATCATTGCGCCTTGAGCAACAACCAAGCCGATACAAATTGACATCATCGTGAGTAATCCGAACTTTTTGGATAGTTGCGGGTTCGCACCAGCAGCCGTGAGATTGGAACTGGATATCTTCGTAGATTCGCTCATGTGTAGTGTCCATTTATTATTTAAGGGCCAATACTCGATTACTTCAGAGGCGATCAAACCGGTATGGAGCTGGGTCAACGAGTGGGGTCATATGGGTTACGAGGTCTGCTGCCAGTTGCCCAGCAGCGGGGCCGGTACCAAAACCATGACCTGAGAAGCCAGTGGCAATCGTCAGCCCAGGAATGGACTTAATATGGTCAATGACAGGGTTTGAGTCTGGGGTTATATCAATCTGCCCCGCCCAAGCTTCGCAAATGCTTGCGTTTTCAAAAATCGGCCAGGCCTTGCGAAGGTTGCTCAAGGCTTCCTGGATAAGGCTTTCGTTGACAGACGGGTCGAGTGTTCGAACGCGCTCAAACGGTGAGGTTTGGTCTGCACGCCAGCGGCGCTTTAGGGCAAGGTCCTGGAGGAAAGGTTTGCCTAAAGAAACGCGTAAAAAGGAACCTTGCCCACGAAGCAGACTGAGGTACCGGTGGCCAATTAATAAGTGATCCAAGGTTAGATTAGCGTCCAAGGCCGCGCGCTGGGTGATGATGTAACCACCCTCTATGTGTTTTCGAAATGAAAAATCAGGGCCTCCAACGGCAATATCAGTGGGACCCTCCATTGGGGTAGTGCGAAGCACGGAGCATGTGAGAGGAAGAGTTGGGTAACTAACTCCAACATTACCTAGAAAACGGCGAGACCAGGCGCCACCGGCTAATAGCACCTGATCACAGCGAATCTCACCGTGCTCGGTAACGACACCGCTAACTTTCCCACCCGTCGTTGATAGTGTTCTAACGGCACAGTGCTGAATTAAGACTGCCCCTTTTTCGATGGCTGCCTGTGCAAGCGCAGAGGTGGCCAGATGGGGCTCTGCTTTGCCGTCTGAAGGTGTGTAGAGAGCACCCGCCCACTCACCTTTGCCTCTAGGTACACGCTCATTAATCTCGCGTGCGCTAAGCATTTGGGAGTCTAAGGATAAAGACTCCACCGACTTCAACCAGCGTTCATGTAACGCTAAGTGCTCTTGATTTGCTGCAAGAAACATAATACCGGATTGCTGATAACCCACTTCGCGGCCAATGCGCTCAGGCATACCTGCCCATAGGCGATCTGCCGCCAGAGCTAATGGCACATCAGCTGCGTGCCGATTAGTCTTGCGCACCCATCCAAGATTTCGCGAGGATTGCTCGCCTGCAATATGCCCTTTTTCCAGGAGGACAACTGGAATATTTCGCTCGGCTAAGGTCAATGCCGCTGTCACACCAATAATGCCACCTCCGATAATGACGACAGTGGTGGATTTTGGTAATTGATCAGTAGTCCTCACTGACTCGAGAGTTTTCGTCATGACAATTTCCTGAGGTGCCCGCGAGAGTATCTGAAATGCTCAACCGTCGTTACTCTAGTTCTACGTTAACTTTATTTAGATTTGACGCACCACGGTACGCTGTAACCTCCACCTCTACTTTGTATACGGTTGAGCCTAATGGTGGGCAAGTGATCGTCGTGGCCGGATTGATGCCTTTGAATTTCTGCGCGATGAATCCCATCACAGCATTTACATGCTCGGGTGATTGGACAAAGACACGAGACATCACGACGTCAGCCAGAAAAGAGCCCAGTGAAGCCAGGATCTTTTCAATAATCCGAAACACTTGCACAGCCTGCTCAACGGCATCCTCAGGAATTTCCTTAGTATCTGGATTACGCCCCGCAGTGAGAGATACATAAATCCAGTTATCTACCGCCACCGCTCGAGAGTAGCTGCCTAGCACTTCAAATTTTGAGCCGGCATTTACTTTTATAATATCTTTCATCATGAGAAACGCCTATGACATTAAATAATAAATTATATTTAACGAAGTACTGGCTCATCCCATAGATTAAGTTTTACCCCAATGCCTTTTTGAACTGCATTGCGGTAAATCACTGTCGCCCAAGCTACGTCCTCAACCGGCATACCGCCAACAGACAAAATGATGATTTCCTCATCGTTTTGGCGCGCGGGTGTTATGCCTGCACAGATGTCACCCAAGTCCTCCAGCGCATCGCGGGAAAGTTTTCCCTTCCCCGACCAGATCCATAAATCGCATACCCACTAACGGGATCAGGTTATGGGCCGGCTTGGGTAGTTCTTCATACCACGCATCGTAAAGCCCTGTGTTATCAAGTACTTTGCGTACATCTGCTTGCTCCATGCCGTCGTCCAAACGGCAAAAGGCAGGCATCGCAAGGAAAGCACCCGGCTTAACCCACTCGCGCTTGACCAAGGGATACGTCGATGGATCGCCGACATCACCGGAGTTACAGTAAGTAATGATGTCAGCACCGCGGACTACGTCTTCAACTGTATCGACCACATTGACATTTCTGATTTGAGGAAATACTTCGTTAACCCACTTAACGAACCTATTTAAGTTGTTTTCTCCACGGCCTTTGATATTGATTGTGTCAATTTCTGGGCACGTCGACATAAATGCAGTGACCGATGTTTTGCCCATGACGCCCGGGCCTAACAAGCCAATAACTTTTGAATTTTTCCGCGCAAGGTGACGAGCACCTACGCCAGGAACCGCCCCAGTTCGATAAGCCGACAACAGATTGGCTGACATATAAGCCAGTGGCGCGCCGGTATCGACATCGTTTAAAATGAACGTCAAAATTGAACGTGGTAAACCTTTTTCGCGATTCGCAACGTTAGAGCCGTACCATTTCACACCACAGGCCTGGAAGTCCCCGCCAAGGTAGGCGGGCATAGCCATTAAGCGACGATCAGGTGTAGGCTTCGGCATGTTGGGAAAGGGAGAATCTGCGGGAAATGTAATTTGTGAGCCATGAGAGTCATTATTAGCACCTGCCATGCGATAATCACCTTGCTGAAGCAGAATAAACATTTGCTCCATGGTGTTCACGCACTCAGCCATGTCCATCACTCCGGCTTTGATCATGTCCTGCTCGGAGAGATAAATGAAATCGATCTTGGCATTATGTTTTGACATAGTTTTTATCCGCAATATTATTATGTTGTAATTGGCATTAATTGAAAATCTGTTCGGATTTTCTTCCAGGCTTACGTCTAAGGGATGTGGGTCACATCTCCCGCACTTTATCGACGTGTCATTCACCCACTCAAAGACGCAAATTCCATTTCCAGTTTCGTAGTGCACCTGGTCATGCCAAGCGAGTAGCTATTCATATAAGGCTGACAGCTGCCTTCGCACTAGGCGGCCATTTTGTCGCTCAAGGAAATCTAAATCTTCCCCATCACTACCCACCCCTTCAGGATCAAGAAAAATTCTTAAACGGACTTGCTTTGAATTTTCCGGCGCAGGGCGATGAAAAATGACCCTGGCGTATTTAACGTCTCAAACAATCCTAAAGTTATTATTTGCCGGGATATTGAATTTTTGCGACATCAAATCGGTCATGCCCAGGCTTCAGCCTGCGTAGGATTGCCTGCTTGATCATCCGATCCCCTTCGACCATCAGCCGGGAGTTGCGCCGCAATCGAGAGCCCGTGACGGCTACTCGGCCCGCGTGGCCCAACACACCGTCAGGAAGAACTGGATCCGATCGCACTGCAACTGACCAATGGGCCCACGTAAGCGCTTTGACTTCAGATGCCAAGCGAAGTTATGGGCAAGGTGATGCAGGACGCCATGGCGATGCGGTATGACGTTCAACCCTCAATTCAATAACCGTATTGCACTCAGCTCCCGCAACTGCCACGTATAAAGTCGATTCAAGAAATCAGTCGCGTTTCTTGCCTATAACATTACATTCAAGATAATCAAAAAAACCATGCACTGCACCTGCAACTTCTTTAAATTTTAATTCCATTAAAGGTATCCCGCCTCCCTTTATTTCTGCGCGGGACACGAAACAGGAATTACAATAAGCATCAACTACTACCTGAGCCCGAGAGTATGTTACAGGATCCTCTGTAGCTGCCAGAACCAACACCGGCGCCTTGACAAGGCCAACTCTATTTTCCATATCATATCTTGCAACTGCAAGATGCCCCTCTAAAGGAGTTACCCCAGGAGCAAGCGCATCTCGAATAAATCGATTTAACACATCAGTGTGCCCTGCTGGGTATAAATTCAAACGTTTTCGCCAAAGTTCCATGAGGTGTGAGCCATCCTCTCTCGTTTCAGCTACATCTACGTCCAGCGCCTCCATTGCTTCTCGAAACTCTGCATCAACAATATCACCAGCAGAAAGAACCACAGCGGTCACACGCTCTGGAGCGATAGCCGCCACCTCTGAAGCAACAAACATACCTGTGTGATGCCCAAGTATAGAAAACCTCTCTATATTTAACGCATTAACCAGTGCCAAAACACCTTGGGCATAGTGTTCAACCGTCTGTGGAGCAGCAAATTTTGCAGACTGCCCAAAACCGTACATATCCATAGCTATTGTACGCCAGCGAGTTGCCAACAGCGGTTGGACTTCAGCGAACTCATCCAGTGAGCGCGGTGTTTGATGCAATAAAATCATCACATCACCTGCACCCGACTCCGCGTAATGAAGTTGGCCCAGGTTCGTATCAATATAATTAAATACGCGCTGATCAGTGACGCCCTGAACAGAACAAGAACTTGAAATCGTCATATCGTTAACCGTTTTTATATTGAGACAACCATAAATCCGAGTCGGATTTCCCAAGAAAAGCTTCGTCAATTTCAAAATTTTCACGAACGTCTTCTGCATGTAGCGTAACAACTATGTTACGTCTGAAAACCAGTTGTAATCGATGCATTACTGAATAGCGCCAATGCCACTTACACGATATATATCTTGAACAAGGCGCACTGAACTGGTGCGTGAACACCCACAATGGATCCTCGACCCCAGTATGGCTTTGTTACAGAACACCCCACTTGTAGAGCCTTTGTTGGTGCTGCGATGTGCCACCATCTGCCAGATAACCTTACCGCCATCATTTTCTGGAAGCTTTTCCAAACCAGTAGGCCTGACGGCCGCCTCCGCCCTTTACGACAGTGCGGCTCGCATCAAGCCAATCAAGCCCTTCCAGGGAGGCACTTGATCGAGCCCGATCAAGAACAACTCGTTACGGATCTGTTTGCGCCTGCCGGAGTGCTCGGCATCAACGAAGGTAACCTGCCTCACAGGAAGGCTCCGCTTTCAGGATCCTGATTGCTTGCCAAGATCAGGAATTTTTAGAGCCCCCTTAGTGATCAAGCTTAGGCGCTGTAGCGATTTTTCGGCTGGAACAAACCTATAACTCTGATATTTTTAAGTATTGAATTTTCACGACATTTGCAAAATTTATTATCAACCAACATGGCACGATACCTGCTTGGACTCAGGTGATCATTTTAATAAGCAGGTGCAGGTTATGTCAGTATCTTCATTGGCTTGTCCCTATTTAAGCATGCACTCCCACCAACCATGGTTTGTGTTGCAAGCCGCTAAAGAATTTTCAGTTTCGATATCGGACAGCCCGTTAATTTCACACTTTTATAGTTTTGAAACAAAACTATCCTCGGCATTCATGCTGTCGGTTCCGGACGGCTGTATCGATATAATATTTGACTGTGATGACACCAATCCTTCTGTAAGCGTACATGGAACAATGCTGCAAGCCGGTTCTGTGGAATTTTGCAAGGGGCGCCGCTATGTTGGCGTGCGGTTTTCACCTGGCTTTGTTCCTGATTTTTTAAATCTTTCTGCGGAAGAGTTGATTGAAGGCTCTTTCGACCTTCTTGACGTTAGCGATAATGCCGAACGTGTCTTTGAGCAGGTAGTGCGTGAGAAAAGCTTTATAACGCAACTCACTTTTCTCAAGCAATTTTTCTTGACGAATACAGCTCCGCGAAAATCATTAAAGCTGACTCTTCCAGTCGTAAATATGATTTGCCAAGCCCAAGGGAATGTGTGTATTAAAAATCTGGAGTCGCTAACGGGCTATACCATTAGAACTTTACAGCGCTCATTTCACGATGATCTGGGAATGACACCAAAAATGTTCTGTCGCATCATTCGCTGCCAGTCCGCGATTTATAAAATTCATCATAATAATATTGGGTTTAGCGATTTAGCATTTGACTTGGGCTTTAGTGATCAACCTCATTTTTTAAGAGAATTCAAACGTTTGGTCAGCGTAACTCCGCTGGACTATAAAAACCGTATACTCAAGGAAAACTTTGTTAGCAGAATGCACTTCTATTAAAGCCATCTGCTTCGCGCAGTAGTTATTTCGCTCCGTTATGTATGCTGCGCTCCCGCTCTCTTTCCGGAGCCAGCCCCGCCATGATGCGACCCGACGCAAAAGTCGAAAAAATGTACCCCTACCCCAAACCGGTGGACTTTTGAAAATCCATCGACGGCCTCGCTGCGCGGGTCGAAATGTTCCGACCACTTGGGGACGCCGACTTTTTCAACAAAATCGGCCGATTGCTGCCCTTCGCGAAGGGCAGAGATCGGCCAAAAGCGCTCATTCGCGAGAACTTCTCCAATACGTGGACACGTACGCCAGTTGCTGACCACTGGCATTGCTTCAATTGACTGTATTGCCGTACACATGGGGCATACCAATGGCAACATGATCCGTCAGCACTATGGCACGTGGATCAAAAAGGACGGGCCAGATGTGGTGGGGATGCTGCAACTGGCATTGAAACTTTCACCAGTCGCAGTTCTACAGTGAACACAACGGTCTCAGTGAATCGCCGAAACTCATGGCATATTTCTTTGTAATCGATCTTCCGTCTTTTTTTTAACCGCCTCCCGCTGAGCCGCGAGTGCAGAGGCCGACGCGCGATCAAGAATGCCGGCTTCGACTAATGCGGCGAGCCAGCAGATAGCGCCGTGATGCTTGATGATCAACTCTTTCAAGTTACTGGAGCGCTCGATTCCCCGCATCTGATCATCCCAGCCGAGTCTAAGCGGACCATCCGGTAAGCCTTTGATGGGGAAAAGTGTGGTCTCACGGTCCATGGGCTGGTCCTTAAGAGCGTAGGGTCGTTGTAGGCGCAAGAATAGGAGGGCTCGGTAGCCCAGTCTAGGGGAGGCTGGGTTCCAGCATTACGCCATCATTGCTTTTATCAAGTTTTCAGCCACATTTATCAATAGTTGAAACGGGCCCTACTGCTGGGATTTCAGACCACAAGGAGGAAATATGAAATGCAAGGCAATTTCCAAACGGATTTGGATTGAAGAAACCTCGGAGAGCAATCGCTTGTTTGCTGAAGCCGATCATCTGAATGATCTCGCCTATGCGCTGCTTAGCGAGAGGCCAACAACAGATGACACCATAAAAAAATTTCGGGTAGCTAAAGATCTTGCGGACGCAAAATACGCGGAAGCTCGAAAAGCTTGGGCGGATGCTAAGTCCCACCTGAAACCGGAGGAATAGCCACACCCGTCTACGGCATCGATGACAACCCGCCAGCATCTCCCTACCTCGATGTGGTGGTAGTACGCCGATGATCAGACGAATTCTGCGCTGTTGATTTAGATGGACCTGCGGGGGTTGGCCTGCAGCAGCGACGCTCTATATTTCGAGAACTTCCCGCGCCTCATGTTCAACTCGATTGCGCCCCAGTTTTTTTGCGCGATACAGAAGACTGTCGGCCTTTTCCACTAAATCAGTCGAGACAATTACGCCATCTTGATGGTTCGAAGCAAGACCTGCGCTGAAACCACAAAACCCCGCCTTTCTATAGGAAAATTAGTGGTTTGCGTTTTCGTGACTTGGCGGTAAAGGAGAGATTCGAACCCACATCACTTAATACTCCTACCGCATTCATTCAGCATCCTGTAATGACTGCTTTTGGCCGGTTAGCGACGGCCTGACTTCGACCGTCGCTATGCATGATCAAACCTCAGTCTGTTCCGCCATCTCCAGTGCGTCATCGACCTCAATCCCCAGATATCGAACAGTGCTCTCCAGCTTCGTATGGCCGAGCAGCAACTGAACCGCCCGTAGGTTCTTCGTTCTGCGATAGATTAGTGATGCCTTCGTACGTCTCATTGTGTGAGTGCCATACATGGCTGGATCAAGGCCTACGGCTTTCACCCAGCCTTTGACGATACGAGCGTATTGACGAGTGGATAGATGGTCCGAGGTATGCAGCCGGCTAGGAAAAAGGCAGTCCTCGCTGCGTAGTTGTGCCTAATGTATCCAGGCCACGAGAGCTGACCGTGTTTGCTCAGTGATCTCAAACTGCACTGGCCGCTGCGTTTTCTGCTGCATCACCATGGCTCGTGATGATACGTGCTCGCCATGAGCGACATCGCGCACGCGGAGCTTGGTTAAGTCGCAGGCTCGAAGCTTACTGTCGATGGCCAGATCGAAGAGAGCCAGATCCCGGGTTCTTTCCGCAATTTGAAGCCTTACTCGGATGGCCCAGATATCTCTCAGTCGGAGTGGGGCTTTCTGCCCGACTAGTTTTCCTTTGTTCCAGGGCTGACGGCTGCAGGTAGCGATGATGTTCATGACAAGTCCTCCACGTGTGGAAAGACAAGGATGGCTAATCAGAGCGACGGTTGCTAACCGGCCATAAGCGGACGTTTGGAAACGCACGCTACCGGCCCATTAGCGGGCGTTGTCACTGCACCAAGCGTATAAAAAATCTGGACGACTCAGAGTGCTATTTTTCGAATCTCCTGGGCTTGTCGCATATAGTCTTCGTCTCTGCGTTTCAGGCATAACTTTAGGACTCGGAAACGTCCAAGACGAACACATCAATTAGCCCAACTAGCTCAGGCGGGAGCGTCTCTTTGATGCTGGCCTTCAGTTCCGAAGCGGAGTTTAAGGTTGTATTTTTTGTTTGCGACCAGTTCATCGCCGCCGAACCAGATCACAAGATAAATTCCCTGCTGCTCTGCGTCGGGATGGATGGAATATCGGTCATACAATTGCGCAAATGCGGCTGTGTATAGTCCTTTATGTCACTGACCTTTTCGCAACTATCACCGTAGACCGAGGGCGGCCTTTTTTTATTTTTTTGTAATCAGATCAGCCTGTTAGCTGTTAAGTAAGTGCCATTCAAATCTGTCCCCCTTTCCCCTATTCCTTCTTGTGTCATTTACCATTAAGCGCTGCCAGCAGTTTCCTCTCTAAAGCCTGAGCATATTCGACAGCGCGAGGCTCCACAGCAATAAGCTCTTTATCTCGCCTCAGAATATTCAACATTTTTTGCGTCAGCAGTAAATTTTTCGCCCAGACTGCCTCCGATAATTTTGAGGTTCCTTTTAGCAACTCGGCGTCATCCAGAAATCCTACCAGCACTTCCTTATCCAACTCGCGAACCACGATAGGCAATAATTCCGACGTATACATATCTTGCCTGACCGATCTGCAAAGGTCGCCAATATCGAGCTCAGTAATCGGAGTGTCCAGAATCGACCTGTGCCATGACTCAAGCGCAGACTCATCAGGCTCAACTTCCCACTTAAACCCATTACTCTCATCTATTTGACGAAATGTCTTTTTCATATACCCGCACCATTTAGAGGTCAGAGATACGTTTTAAAGTATCTAAAGCTGCCTGTCGGGCCGCTTGCGCCTCTGGGCTAATTACATTCTTAAGCGTTTCGGCATGGCTGGTAAGCCCTCTTAGCCATCCAAGCAGTTTCTCAGAGTGGCAGTATGCCTTCTCAATGCTGGGTAGTGATGTGCTTTCGAGCAGCCAGTGTCTGATCGCCGAGCTAATTGGCCTTCTCAACCGAGATTCCATCCTCACCTTTGAGCTCATTGGACCGTTTGGTGCCGTGGGCCGAGTGGCTGCTTCTGGCCGATTACTGCCGCTCGTGACGGGCAGCTATCGGCCAATAGCAGTCATTGCTTAGGCGCTGAATCGGAGGCTGTGGACACGTGAGGTGATGAGGATTCGAATCTCTCCTTCATCGCCAAATTGTAAAAACACAAGCCCCTGATTTTACTAGAGAAAGTCTGGGGTTTGTGGTTTTTGGCGTCCAAAAAATAGCCCCATGGGACCACCATGGGACTGGCGCGTCTTTTTGGTGCGTTTTTTTACTCGCGAGACGGGTGCACTTCGTTCCGTTATGAACTTAGTGTTAGACCCACTACTCCTTAGAGAAGGGCGCAGATTCGTAAGCGTGTCTTCAATCGTTTGAGAACCAGGTAGGAAGTCATGTCTGTTGCCAAGAGCGATATTCATCCCGCGAGTAGCGTGTCGGCTCATTTCCTCGCTGGGATTGCTTGCTCACCCACCGCACTTGAAGCACGGAGGCGTGAGGCTTGCACCCATGACCTGATTTTTAAGCTTCACCTTGAAGAGACCATTTCAAAGCTCGATGCAGACAATCTACGAATCTTGTTCAGAGGAGCACTTGAGAGGCGCCTCCGTGAAATTTTGAGCGAATAAAGTTAAGGAATCATATAAATCGATATAACGTGCTCTATTGTGGAGTCTGTTCTTGATCACCACATTATTTAAACGCTAACCCCTGACCTCGTTTTTAACGTTTTCTGTGTGTTCTCTCTAAACCCAGATGGTACGCATGATAGTCATCAGAGTCCTCTTCGTTTGAAATTCTATTCAATTCGAATGATCGACCGCGCCGTTTCGGGCCAAATCGTCTAGCGTATTCACCTTGAAAAGCTAAGAAACTGTTCCAGTCTTTTCTATTATTGCTCTCACCGCTATAACCTTTTTGTCCAGGTCGTCTACCGTATTCATCCATTGTCTCTGATCGACCATTTTCATAACCAACCATCGTAGAGGTAGAATATGTTACGGATCGCGGGTCAGGCATTAATAAATAACTATCCCCTAGTTGTGGCCATAGAGAAGGTGTCACCTTTTTTTCAGGATATAGCCATTCCTTTTCTCGTGCCGCAACGTACCGCTCAGCTCGAATTTTTGTTATGTAGTTAATTTGGAGTACTTCTAACTCTGTGAGTTCTCTATGAGTTTGAATGCTCGTGAAGTTAAACATTGCCGTTCGAAATAGCTTTGGGTTTGGCCGCTCTTTCATAGGGTTTCCGTACGGACACCTGACCCAAGACAGGTTAGTTAGAATCAGGACGCGTTCTTCCGACAATGGAAAGTATGTGTGAGTGCCGTTCAGCCAAACCTCAGGATCACCTACCTTTTTCGCCAATGCGGATTGAGGGAAACAACCTTTGTTGTATACGGTAACGGGGTGATCTGACAGGATTAGCTTTGTATCCGTACTCTTGCAGTCAGCCAATTGCCAAACACATTCAGTCCATAACGCACAAAAATAACTCTGTAGTCTCTGTAGCATAAATAATAATTCATTTTTGTCACGTGACTGTGTTTTAGATGCCAAATACTTCAAGCCCTTTGGAGTTCTGAGTTTTTGAGTGCTCATATAAAGTAGTAGATTGTGAAAAGACTGAGGATCTACATCAGGATGCTGGAATTTAGAAAAGTACTCAACAGCTTTGTGCCCTTCAGTATCAATTTGTCCAAAAAACTTTTCTTCGATTTCTGTTGATTCGAAGTTGCCTAGTTTTGTTGTATAAAGATCTTCTATTTTGAAACAGCTATCGGGGCCCCAGCGCATCATGTCCTTGCGCTTATATCGTGTGCCATTTGCTGTAGTAATTGTTTCAGGCTTTAAGTCAAGGTAATAAAATTTAGCCTCTCCGCCGTCTGCGGATAAAAACTTTTTCTGGTACCACTCAGGAACGTAATGATTGTTACGATATTCTTTAGTTGCCACGATGCCCCCTTGAAAGCCTGCAGCATAGTAAGTTCTCCCTACTCACACTATAGACTTAGTTTTTACGCATCAGAAAATTTTTCTTTTGCACCGTAAAGAGTGAATTTCTCAAAATGGCATTTTCGGACAGCAGCAACAAACACTATCCGGGGCAGCGTACGGAGAATTAAGGTTCGGCAGCCTGCGTTTGGCCGTTTGCAGGCCATCTTGGCAGCTAATCGGCAAGAAGACGTTCAAGTTGCCACGCACAAGAGTGTTGTGTAGCGTCGATATACCTATATCGCCGCTTATGTTCAAAAGGCCCCTACACTTGAAGCCAGTGTGGGGGCTTTTTTGTGGGCCGGTGAAAACCAGCCCCCCTGCGCTGGTAGACCAACCCCCACAGCGGTGGTTTTACGCAGTGACCGCTAATTCGATCAGGAAGCGCCTTCCTGGCGTTATCCCTCACCTCAACAATAATGGGTGAAAGAATGAGCGTCGTATTCTCGCGCAATGGTGTCAGCATGCCCGATCTGGTCCGCACCAAACTCGCCAATCACCTGGCACGCCTCGGCCGCGCAGCAGATGTGCCTGCCTTGGCACTGGCCGAAGAGCGCGCAGAAGGTTTTGTGGAGGGGGTGGAAGCCGCACGTGCGCTAACCCCCGCTACGATTGAGCGGTTGTTTATCGCTGTTGAAGACGCCGCAGCACGCCGCCGGCGGGATCTGGCGCCATGAATGGTGAAGCGATCCAGTCAGACACCTTGAGCGCCTTGGTCAGCCAGCACGCGATCCGCGAAACGGTGGTTGTCCCGTACATGGCATTGATTTCACGGCGACGCGTTCATTAGCCATCCTGACCGCTATCAGCAAAACGCACCGCGATAGCCTGGAATTGCTCATGGTTGGCCAGGAAAACCTCGCAAATATCTGGATCGAAATGCGTAGCACATCCCTGGCGGATTATCTCCAGCGCCTGATCGTGTGACATGCCTTTCTTGTATACGCGTCGGCTAATCAGCGCGTCATAGACATCCGCCAATGCCATGAGCCTGGCGCTGATGGGGATGTCATCGGCACTCAGCCCATCGGGATAACCGGTACCATCCCACTTCTCGTGGTGGCTGTAGGCGATCTCCTTGGCCAGGCGCAGAAATCCCACCGAGGTGCCCAACTGCTCTTCGGCATGCCGGATTGCATCGCGTCCCAGTACCGTATGGGTCTTCATCGTCTCGAACTCTTCCGGCGTGAGGCGCCCCGGCTTGAGCAGTATGTCATCGGGGATGCCGATCTTGCCGATGTCATGCAACGGAGCTGACTTAAACAGCAGGCGGATACTTTCGTCATTGAGAAACTGCTGGAACCTCGGATGTTCGCGAAGCATCTCGGCCAGTAGTCTGACGTAGTGCTGAGTTCGTCGAATGTGGTTACCCGTCTCATTGTCGCGGGTTTCGGCCAGCGAGGTCATGGCCTGAATGGTCACATCCTGGATGGCGATGACCTCGGCGGTGCGGCGCTGGACTTCCTGCTCAAGGTAAGCCTTCTGATCACGCAAAAAGTCGGCGGCCGCCTTGATCTTCAATTGGGTTTCCACCCGTGCCAGCACGATGGGTGGGTTGATCGGCTTGGTGATGTAGTCCACGGCGCCCATCTGCAAACCCAGGATCTCGTCTTCCATTGTTGCCATGGCGGTGATGAAGATTATCGGAATATGAGCGGTGCGCGGATCGCGCTTGAGCTGCTCTGCCACCTCATACCCCGACAGATCAGGCATCATGATGTCGAGCAGAATCAGATCCGGGCGAGGCTCCTGCACCGCTGCCTTCAGCGCGCGCTCACCGCTGATGGCAACCCGCGTGCGGTAGATGTCCTTCAGCAGGCCATTGATCAGCGTAATGTTCTCCGGTGTATCATCGACAATGAGGATGATCGGGCGAAGTGAGTAGTTTAGCGTTTCACTCATGATGCTCCCTCCAGCACGGGGTATCGCGGTTCGTCGATGCACGTTTGAGGGTTAGCCGTGCGGCCTCGAAGTCAAAGTTGTTCACCTCATTCATCAACTGCTCGAAACTGTCCTGGCCGAGTGCTCCGCGCAACGAATCCGCATACTGTTCCATATAATCCGGCGCTGCTCCGTCATTGGCCTCCAGCAGGTGGATGAGCGCTATGGCATGCTGTGCCCAGTCGAAGCTCGATACCACCGCCGGTGCTGCCTGGCCGCTACCCAGCGCTTGACGGATTGCATGCACGGCCAGCGAGAGCGCCTCGATCAATTCATTCACCAATGCGTCCGACTCAGCGTGTGCCCTGATCGCGGTTTCCAGCTTACCGGCCATGGCTTGCAGGCCGCTGAAACCGAGGTTGCCTGCAACGCCTTTCACGGTGTGGGCCATTCGCTCGGCCGTCGCCCGATCACCCGCGCGTAGCGCGTTCCCCAGCGCTTGCCCTTCCATAGCCCTGCGGTCGGCAAATTGACCCAGCAGCTTGATGTATAGCTGGCGATTGCCCGCCACTCGCCTCAGTCCGTCGGCGCTATCTAGCCCTGGAATGTCCGGTAGGCGCTCCTCGCCCGATGCGGCGCTGGACGGCTCCACTGCCGCCGACCGAGGTACGACCCAGCGCAGAACCGTGGCGATGAGTGCTTGCGGATCCACGGGCTTGGTCACATGGTCGACCATGCCCGCCTCGATGCAGCGCTCCCGGTCCTCGACCCTGGCATGTGCGGTCATAGCAATCACCGGGATCTGTGCGCAGTGAGGCCCGACGCGAATACGCCGGGTCGTCTCGAGACCATCCATCTGCGGCATCTGTACGTCCATCAGCACCGCGTCGTATTGCGCTGCAGCCAACATCGACAGCGCCTCGCAGCCGTTGCCGGCAACTTCCACCAGGGCACCGGCAGCCTCGAGAAGCTCCCTGGCAATCTGTTGGTTGATTTCGTTGTCCTCCGCGACGAGCAGGCGCACTCCGGCGAGCACCTTCGCCTGCGCAATGGGTACGGTTAGCGCCACCACGCCCGTTTGCGGCGCGAATAAGTTGACCAGTACCTCTACCAGCGAGGACTGGTTGACCGGCTTGACCAGGAACGCGCGAATGCCGGCCGCTTGCGCAGCGGCGTGCATTTCGTCATGCCCAAATGCACTGACCATGACGGCGTACAGTGCAGGCTGCAGGCCAAGCGCCCGGCGCGTCGTCTCGATGCCATCCATCTCTGGCATTTGCCAATCCACCAATAGCGCCAGGAATGGGTGGTCGGCCGAAGCACCGCGAAGGCTCTCCAGAGCAGCCTCGCCTGACGCCACCGCGACCGGCGAAAGCCCCGCTACGCGAAGCATGTCGGAAAGGATCTGGCGCGCGTCGGCATTGTCATCGACGACCAGGACGCGCGCTCCGGCGAGCTCCGCAGGGACAATCTGGCGCTGCGTACGCATGTGCTGGTCAAGACCAAGCCAGACGCTGAAAGAGAAAGTGCTGCCGTTGCCCGGTTCTGGAGTCAACCGCGATCGTTCCGCCCATCAGCTCGACGATGCGCTTCGAGATGGCAAGGCCCAGGCCGGTACCGCCGAATTGTCGCGTTGTGGAGCTATCGGCTTGGGCAAAGGCCTCAAAGAGTCGCCCGGTTTGCTCGGGAGTCATGCCGATACCGGTATCGCGGACACGAACCTGCAGTTGAACTTTGTCGCCGGTGCGGCCCAGGTTGCGAACCACGACCGTCACCTGCCCCTGTTCGGTAAATTTCACTGCGTTGCCTACCAGGTTCAGGATGACCTGGCCCAGACGCAGCGGATCTCCAAGCAGCGTATCGGGAACGTCCGACGCCCGGTCGAACAGCAGCTCAATGCCCCTGTCGTAGGCCTTTTGCGCAATCAGCGAGGACACGTTGTCGAGCACTGCGTCTATCTCAAATGGCACTGCCTCGACGCTAAGCTTGCCGGCCTCGATCTTGGAGAAGTCGAGGATGTCGTTGATGATGCCAAGCAGCGAAGTGCCCGCGTTGTGGATCTTCGAGACATAATCGCGCTGCCGCTGGTCCAGAGAAGTCTTCAGCGCAAGGTAAGACATGCCGATGATCGCGTTCATGGGCGTGCGGATTTCGTGACTCATGTTTGCAAGGAAGTCGCTTTTTGCCCGCGTCGCCTCTTCAGCAATCTCCTTCGCCCGCTGCTGCGCGTGCTCTGCTGCCTTACGCTCGGTGATGTCCTGCAGCCAGCCGAGCAGCCCTTGCTCCCCCTGGATCTGGATTGGCAGGTGGGTGACAAGCATGGTGCGTTCGCGTCCCTGCCGGTCACGCATCGGTACTTCCTGGTCCTTTGCGATGCCGTCGTCCGTGAGGCGTTCGACGATGGCTTCGCGATCATGCCCATTCGCGTAAATCTGCGAAGCAGCGTCACCGACGCCTACGCCGAACGTTTCACAGAAGCGGGGGTTGGCGAAGCGGATCACGCCCTGGGTAGAAAAGGCTATGTTGATTGGACTCGTATCGAGGATTGCCTGCAGCCGCGCGCGTTCTTCGCTAAGCGCCACTGCTGCCGCATGATGATCCGTGACATCGCGCACCCAACTGGCGACCAGGGTCTCACCGTGGATTGTCACGAATGATGCACCGACCAGAACCCAGAGAATTGATCCATTTTTGTGCCGCAGGCGGGTCTCGAAGTTTTCGACCTTGCCGTTTCGTGTCAGCAGTTCGAGGAAGCGTTCGCGCTCCTCAGGGTCGAAATACAGGCTCGTGGCGTTGCGCCCGAGCAGGTCCTCGCTGACATAACCGGTCGCCTGCGAAAAGCGTTGGCTTACTTCCCTGACAGCTCCGTTCCGATCTGCCAGGACCAGGCTGGCGGGGCTGGTATCCATGAGCACGCGGGTGAAAGCCTCGCGCTCGGCTAGCTCTGCGGCAACGCGCTTGCGCTCGTCTACTTCCCGGTTGAGGCGTCGGTTCCAGGCCAGCATGGCGCCGAGCAACAGCAGGACCGCGACCAAGCTCGGTATCGCCCAGCTCATTACGGTTTTAATATCGAGGCCGTCCTCGTTGAGGGACTCCTCGAACAGCCGGTATTCCATGAGCGATACGCGATAGTACCGCCGCCAGCTCGCATCGAGCGGCGAATCAATGCGATTGCTGGACTGGAAGAACTGCTCCAGCGCTCGTGCGAGATCCGGCGCGTTGCGCGCAACACCCCACCCAACGCTGGTCGCTTCGCTGACCGGAAACGCAATGGAGAGACGTTCGGGATCTTCACGAGCCCAGCGCAGCGCGCTTTCACTACCCAACACCGTGAAGTCCACCTTCGCATCGGCTACCAGTTTCACCGCCTGCTCGGTTGGCGCATAGACGATTCTGACCGGCTGACTGGATAGAGGACCGCGGTTGGCTTCATCGATCCACTGCTCGTAGCCCGTACCCTTCTGCACTGCCGCCGTCAGACCGAGCAGATCAGACACCTCGTTGCCAAGGGACTGGTTGGAGCGATGGGCGATGACCAGGTTGCGTACCCGGTAATAGGGCACGAGCAACATCTTCGTTTCGCGCCAAGGGACGATCTGCAAGTCATTTGGATAAAGATCACAGCGGCCTTCGGCGAGTAGCTTCGGGTCGTAGCTTGCCTCGCGTACGGTCTCGCCCCGATCGTCGTGAAACTGCGCATCGAAACTCGGCAGTTCCGTTACCTGTGGGCGTAAACCGAGTGACCGCGCGAACGCCTCCGCGTTAGTCCGGTAGAAAGAAGCGCTTGAGCCAGCCACGCATATGCGCAGGACGCCGCTTTCCCGAATCTGGGACAGCGTACGTGCTTCCACGCATGGCATGCCCAACACCAACAAGCTTACCAGTGCAAGCAACGCTCCCAAGCGCGGCTCTGTTTTAAAAATGCTCCTGCTGGTAGGTAATTGCTCACTATCCAACTCCACATATCCTTGTGAACGCCCTTGCACGAGCTTGTCCGCCGTTCTGCACTGGTATTATAGGTTTTTGGAGTGTAGGCATACGCTGCAGCAAGCGCCAGCAACAAAAACTGGGCCAGCTAGCAACTTCCCACTGCTACTCACCGTTCGGAGAGTGAGTTTCCGGACGCTTACTTAATACTCGCACACCTGAGTTTCTCCAATGTCCGGAAATGGCCGATGGCTGCCCGTTACAAAGTGCAGTAGTCGGCCAAAAGCGGAAGTTCGGTTTATAGGAACTGCCTGGTGTTGCGACGATTGCATCAATTAGGCGGTCATTGAGTGGCTAGTCTGAAGCTAGCCATCAGCGCCCCCAAAAAGCCTTTGTCACACAACAAATCGGTTAACTAACTGATTCAGGTTCACCGCTAGCTTTGACATCTCACCACACGCACTCGCTGTTTGGGCGGCTCCAGCAGCACTCTGTGTTGCAAGTTCACGAATGCTGACCAGGTTTCGATCAACTTCCCTAGCGACGTGAGATTGCTCTTCAGAGGCTGTCGCGATCATTAGGTTGCGTTCGTTAATTTGAATAATGCCCGTTGATATTTGATCCAGTGAGGTACTGGCCTCTTGGGCAACACCAAGAGATTCGGTGGCCAGGTCTCTGCTTGTATTCATCGCCTTCACGGCTAGGTCAGAATCACTCTGAATAGCAGCAATCATCTGCTCAATTTCCTGAGTCGACACTTGGGTGCGGTGGGCTAATGCCCTTACTTCATCAGCGACCACTGCAAATCCACGACCTTGCTCGCCAGCTCGCGCGGCCTCGATAGCGGCGTTTAACGCCAACAGGTTGGTTTGCTCTGCAATTGCCCGAATCACCTCGACAACTTTAGTGATGCTTTGGGCACGATCTGACAACCCTTGAATCTGTTGGCTTGTGTTTTCGACGTTACCGTTCAGCTTTTGAATTGACTTTAACGTCTGAGCCACCCGCGCCAAACCTACCTCAGTGTAACCCTGGGTACGCTTTGACTCTTCGGAAGCTGACTCCGCGTTGCGAGCGACCTCATCAACTGCCGCACTCATTTCTGTGACCGCTGTTGCAGCCTGATTGACTTCATCGTTCTGGGAAACAAGGCCCCGGCTTGACTCTTCAGTAACCACTGTCATCTCCTCCGAAGCTGAGGCCAACTGGGTGGAAGAATCGGATATCTGCATAATTGTGGCACGCAGGTTTGCCTGCATCTGCGCCAGAGCTTTCAACAGTCTCCCAGCCTCATCAGTACCACTGACCAATATCTCCTTGGAGAGATCACTAGCCGCGATACGCTCTGCCACAGACAGGGCATCGTTAATCGGAGAGGTAATACTTTTCGTGAGCACAAAAGCCAACCCTGCCGTCAAAATGACCACGCCCGTTATAAGTCCGATAACAAGCCAAAAACCATGGCTATAGAGATCGGTCGCGGTTTGCCCTGCCTGCGCTGCGCCTTCGTTGTTAAAGTTGGTCAAGTCTTTAATTTGCTGCTCCATTGTATTCGTGAGCGGGCGAATGCCTGTACTCACCAGATTGACCGCTGTGGCGATCTCACCTTGCCTCATCAAAGGTTCGAGAATATCTAGTTGTTTGGAATATGCATCGGCGCTGTTTTTTACCGGTGTGTAAAACGAGCGCTCTTTATCACTCGCTATCAGAGGATCATAGTTTGCCACCGCATCGGTGAAAGCCTTGCGATAGCCGGCGAAGCTTTCAATGTTCTTTTGAATGGACTGAGGATCGGCAATGGCTCGCTGGGTTTCGAGCCTCAGGCGAAGTGTCGCTTTGTCCATCAAAGCCGTTTGTCGGATACTGGCCATCCAATTGAGCTCAACGTCTTTTTCGGCATCCCTAAGCTTGCCCATTTGCAGGACTGCGAATACGCCGAGTACAAAAACAAGAACTATGATTGAAGCGAAAAACAGGGCAGCTCGTGGAGCTAAATTGAGGTTTCTGACGCGCATACGACGTTCCTGCTTTCCAATGATTGTTGAGATGCTCAAAAGGCTATCGACCCAAAGCTGAAAACTTGAAGCAAGTCGTCGAAAGGTGAAGTGAATGGTCCCTAGTTTCCTAGACACCTATGAGCAGCTGCTTTTGGCCGGTTTCTACCTATGCTGGCGGCGGGAGGGATACCGTCGCTACACGACCCAAAGCTGACGGTGGACTTAGGCAGAGATCGGCCAGAAGCTGCCAGCCGCATGCGTCTTGAAAAGTAGCGGCGCTTCACTCCTTCCACATTTAATTATCTTCGCTGTGCATCTAGTGAATGGGTTGATCCGTATGTGCTCTTGAGGGCTCGAGTGCGATGAGTATCCGAGATTATCAAGCGATGCAGTGCGATGAGTGGTTAGGCATTTCATGATCCGAACCGTCATCTCTGCCAAGGACAGCTACGATCATGATACGACCACAGTTAGGTACTGCCATGAACGCCAAGGATGACGCTCATTTTTTGGACCGCCTATTGCGCGGAGAACAAGACGCATATCGTGATTTGGTGTGCACGCATCAGGGAGCCATGAAGGCCATAGCTTATGGAATCGTGGGGCGGCACCATGCAGATGACGTAGTGCAAGAGGCATGGCTTGCGATTGTGAAAGGCATAGGCAAATTTCAGAGACGATCTAGCTTAAGAACCTGGATGATGGCCGTCACGTCCAATACGGCGAAGTGCCGATATAAAGCTCGGCGAAGTGAGTCGAATTGTATTCCATGTACCTCGTGGATTGAGGGAGGAGGCGTTTTAGTCGTAGGTGATTATTCCTACACTCCTTCCGTGATATCGCATGAAGATAGCCCTGAAGCACTTCTGAGCGAATCCGAGCTATATGCTCGCATCAACATTGCTCTCGAGACTCTACCGGAATTGCAGAGAAGCGTATTGATATTGAGGGAGCGCTCTGGGTTGGATCTAAACGAAATTTCTACGCTTCTTGGGATATCGCTGACTAACGTAAGAGTGCTATTGCACCGAGCTCGTTTAAAGGTTTTTTCTGCAATAGCGAAGTACCAGTCCGCTCTTGATATGTGAGCATTAGGGTTTGTCTGAAAAGTCAGCCCGCAAGCATTTCTCGATACAGGCCAGTGTAACCATGGCTTTGAAGCTGCTCGCCAGTTTTTCGTATCGCGTACAGAGCCGACGTTTTTCTTTGAGCCAACTGAACAGCCGTTCGATCACGTTGCGCTTTTTATATTGTGGCCTGTCGAACAGTCGAGGCAGGCCTGGTCGAGGCTTGCGATGCATCTTGCGCAAGGGAATGATCGGCTGCATGCCGTAGCGGTCACAGTACTGACGCAGTATCTGGCTGTCATAGCCCTTGTCCGCCAGTACACATCGGCAACGCTTACGCGGACGACCCTTGCTGCCTGGCAGGCTGATCTGTTCCAGTAGCGGCATGAAATAGCGCGAGTCGGCTTCTTGACCGGGCGACAACATGACAGCCAGGGGGAAGCCATGGCTGTCGCAGGCGAGATGTATTTTGGTGGTCAATCCGCCTCGGCTACGGCCTAGGCAGTGGTGTTGCGGTTCTTGCGGGCCCCTTTTTTCCAGCACCGCTGGCCGCTCGGGTAGCTCGAATCGATGTCGAATCGACCATCCAGGTATTCAGATCGATAAAGCCATCTTCGCACAAACGAAGGTGTAAATGGCGCAGAACCTGCTCAAAAGTGCCGTTGTCACGCCATTGTCGGAAACGCTGGTAAACGGTCTTCCAAGGCCCAAAGCGCTCTGGAAGATCTCGCCATTTGGCACCAGAGCACAAAATCCAGAAGATTCCGTTAAGCATCTGGCGGTCATCGCGCCTTGGCCGCCCCATGTGTTGAGGAGGAGAAACGATGGCTTCGATCATCGCCCAACGCTCAGATGAAATTTCATAGCGGCCTGTCATGACGGCCCTCTTGGCAATCAGAGGGCATCATTTTAGTCAAAGAGACTTTTCAGACAAATCCTAATAGATTTCCTAATATATTTTTTCTTCAGACGTTCTTCATTCACTTTTGATAACGTAACTATTGTGAAAATTCTCCTAATCGAAGACGACCTGGATCTCGGCAATGGCGTTCGTATCGCACTTGCAGATCAAGGGTTAGATGTCATATGGGTTCGCCGAAAAGTAGATGCGTTGCATCAGCTCGATGTCTGCGTACCAGAACTTGTGCTACTCGACCTCGGACTGCCCGACGGTGACGGCATGAGCCTGGTAGCATGCTTACGTCAGCAGTTCAGGGGGATCCCCGTCATCATCCTGACTGCAAGAGGCACTCTGCAA
Organism: Pseudomonas sp. H1_A03; assembly: GCF_054685145.1. NCBI lineage: Bacteria > Pseudomonadati > Pseudomonadota > Gammaproteobacteria > Pseudomonadales > Pseudomonadaceae > Pseudomonas > Pseudomonas sp. H1_A03. The sequence continues at coordinate 3,593,333 of NZ_CP162829.1, read as the reverse complement.
GATCGCCTGTGTGGGCTCGATGCGGGTGCAGACGACTATCTGGTAAAACCATTTGTTCTCGCCGAGTTGTTGGCTAGGGTGAGAGCACTGGCCCGACGCAGTTACGGTTTTCAAAATGAGGTGATAGAAATTCGAGGATTATTTCTTCATATGCCGACTCGTCGCGTGACAGTTAGTGGACGTAATGTTGATTTAACGGCAAGTGAATACGCCCTGCTTGAAATTTTAATGATGCGCGCTGACCGCGTGCTTACACGACGTTTTCTGGAGGAAAGGCTATTCGGCGCGAAAGAAAATATGAGTAATCCGCTGGATGTGCATATGGGAAATTTGCGTCGCAAAATTGGCGAAGGCTATGTGCGAACGGTGCGGGGTGTGGGGTATGTCATTGATACCGCTACAATTCAGAAAGGGATTGGTTGATGCGAAATTTTTGGCTCAACTTGAAAACTCCAACGCTTGTAAGACGAATTATACTCGCCCAGATGCTACTACTTACACTGCTTTGGTGTCTTTTTCTGACCTACATCTTGTGGGAGAACTTGCGAAGCCCCTCTATGCTCACGGGTAGCAATACTTACGAAACCATTCTTACATTAGTTAAGCGCATGGATGATCGCCCGCAGGACCTCACTACTGTGCTGGAAAAGTTCAGCGAAGCATTGCAGGAAGGTTATGGCGGAGGTGAAGATCCCAAACTGTCAATCAGCCTCATTGTTCGTAAGAATAGAAAGATAATTTATTCATCTGATGGTGCTCCGACAGGAGTAACAAATAGCAGGTATGGAGAAATTCAGAGCATTCAGAGTGAGGGGCGCAGCTGGAATAGCCGTACTCTCAAATCAGGGAACTCCGACGCGGAGGTAACACTTATTACCCCTGCCGGAGGCTGGAACTTCTTCATATACCTGAACTCTCGTGGATACTACATATTGCCGCTGCTGGTGTGCATTCCTTTTCTTTTTTTCCCGCATGGCTATCAGTCCGTATTGCAATGCGCCCTTGGAGCAAGGTGATAAATGGTATTTCTTTGCGAACTTTAGAAGATCTCTCCCCCTTAAAAGAAGGACCAAAGCAGATAGAGCTTCGCCAAATGGTGGACGCGACTAATCTATTTCTTGCCAGAGTGCGAGCAAGTTCTGAGAGGGAACGGGTTTTCATTGCAGATGCCGCTCATGAGCTGCGTACTCCCCTGGCTGCAATGCGAATCAATGTTGAGGCTTTGCAGTCCTATGTAAGCAGCACTAATCAACAGGAGCTGCTTGCAGGGATTATTCGCAGCAATAGCCGTGCTGCGCGTCTCGTCAATCAGTTATTGCTGCTGATGCATAGCGAAGCAAGCATCGACACTGTTATGGAGGCTGTGCCGCTGACGACCCTCATACAAGAGCAAATGGCTGCGCTGGCCCCCCTAGCGGCTGAGCGTAGGATTGAACTTGAATTCTACTCTGATGGTGAAAGCTGGATCAATGGCATCAGGGAACGCCTTATGTCGCTGATTGATAACTTAATTGAAAATGCCGTGAAGTACAGCCCTGAGGGCGGACGCGTTGAGGTAGATGTGCGATCACTTGATAAATCTACTCAGCTACGTGTCTCAGATGCAGGCCCTGGCATTCCATTTGAATTAAGGGCGCGAGTCTTCGATAGGTTTTTTCGCGAACCCAATCAAATGCAAAGCGGCAGCGGACTGGGGCTCGCAATAGTCAAAGCGGTTGCACTGCAACACAACAGCAACGTATGGCTAAGTACATCTGCAGAGGGTGGACTCCTGGCGACTGTTGATTTTCCAAAACACAATTCCGACTGAAAAAGCATGATTTGATGCCTGCCCGGCGGAGGGCCCATACCAGAACAATGGAGTTGAAATTGAAATATTTATCCTTGCCTATACTATTCTTTTCTATCTCAATCAGCGGGTGCGCTATAACCGTCAGCGAATTAAAAAGTAGTCATTCATCTTATGACGGCAGCTTCACTAGCGAGAAGACGCCCTCCGATACTTATCGAAACTTAAGACTAATGGCAAGACAATGCCTGGAACATGAGACATATACAGGAAAACCGGTCATCGTATTAAGCGAGTTTAGTGATGAGCGCAGTGAAGGTGAGATCAATCAAAAGCTCCTTTCGGAAGGACTGTTGATTAACAACGCCCTAATTGAAATAGAAAGACATGATGCGAACAAAGCACAGGTCAGGTTGTACACAACAAAGAGCATCTTGAGTGTCGGTGCTAGATCGCCGAAGATAAGTGATATCAAGCGCTGGGCTGACGGCGATATAAATTGCGCTAACGAACTCTAGTTCATGCCGTGAGTACTCCAAGTACTATTGGAAAAATCCCGCATAATCGTTCAATCTGCTTTTATAGGTCAACGGCGACATATGCAATGAGCCGTTTGCCAGTCGCCTGCATAGAGTCGATGCAGCGAGGAGCCGACTTGTCGCTTAGGAGTAGTGGGCCTAAATGTAGGTAGCATTCTATAGTTGGGTGTTTGAATGCTTCAGGGTATCGGACGGAGCCGTAAAGCTTGATCGCAATATGCTCTGAATAATGGTGACCGATTGGCCAAGTGTCGGTAGGCGTGGCCATGCTGAAAGACCATTGTTGGCGCTGGAGCGAGATTGATCCAGTTGCTGATATTTAGCTGACCCGGGCTGTTGTGACGTAAACGATCATTGGCTCTGGGTAATTCGCGAGCTGACCGGGTAAGCGTCCCGTCCGCAACAGCGGCAATCCGTCATCAGCGGTCACAAACAGTCTTCCAAGGCCCAAAGCGCTCTGGAAGATCCCGCCATTTGGCGCCCGAGCACAATATCCAGAAGATACCGTTAAGCATCTGACGGTCATCGCGCCTTGGGCGTCCCATGCGTTGAGGAGGGGAACGATGGATTCGATCATCGCCCAACGTGCAGATGAGATTTCATATCGGCCTGCCATAACGGCCCTCCCAGCAACCAGAGCACGTCATCTTAGCCAAAGCGACTTTTCAGACAAACCCTAGGAGGATTTTTCCAACGGTCTGGATGGCTGATTGAATAGCCCCTGTTTCTGTAGACACCTGATGACCGCTTTTGGCCGGTTAGCGACGGCCTGACTTCGACCGTCGCTATGCATGATCAAACCTCAGTCTGTTCCGCCATCTCCAGGGCGTCATCGACCTCAATACCCAGATATCGAACAGTGCTCTCCAGCTTCGTATGGCCGAGCAGCAACTGAACCGCCCGTAGGTTCTTCGTTCTGCGATAGATTAGTGATGCCTTCGTACGTCTCATTGTGTGAGTGCCATACATGGCTGGATCAAGGCCTACGGCTTTCACCCAGCCTTTGACGATACGAGCGTATTGACGAGTGGATAGATGGTCTGAGGTATGTAGCCGGCTAGGAAAAAGGCAGTCCTCGCTGCGAAGTTGTGCCTGATGTATCCAGGCCACGAGAGCTGACCGTGTTTGCTCAGTGATCTCAAACTGCACTGGTCGCTGCGTTTTCTGCTGCATCACCATGGCTCGTGATGATACGTGCTCGCCATGGGCGACATCACGCACGCGGAGCTTGGTTAAGTCGCAGGCTCGAAGCTTACTGTCGATGGCCAGATCGAAGAGAGCCAGATCCCGGGTTCTTTTCGCAATTTGAAGCCTTACTCGGATGGCCCAGATATCTCTCAGTCGGAGTGGGGCTTTCTGCCCGACTAGTTTTCCTTTGTTCCAGGGCTGACGGCCGCAGGTAGCGATGATGTTCATGACAAGTCCTCCACGTGTGGAAAGACAAGGATGGCTAATCAGAGCGACGGTCGCTAACCGGCCAGAAGCTGCCGTTCACTACTCATGAGTCGGTTGAGCTGGCTTCGAACTCTGGACGACCGATCATTGAGTCGTTTACTCACGAAAAGATTTAAAGACTTACCGCCACGGAGTTACAGTACCGTAAGCGCGCCCTGGTAAAGCACCGGACCTGTCGGCTGTCCTGTCGGCGATCCGCCATCGGGTTCAAGACTGACGGCCAAAGTGCTTGACTCACCCATGAGAGCTTTCTGCGCGCTGGCCAACTTAATCTCCCCATCTCCACCTGGCGGTATCACCCCAAGGGACACGGGTTTGCCACTTAGCGGAATAAGCCACATTTGCAGGCTACGACCCTTTTCAACTTTCGCTAACGCCTGCGGTTTGATTCTCAGGTAGTCCTCTCGCGTTTCAATGCTCATCCAAGACTGTGCGTCAGCGCTATACAACGTGGCACCGTAGCGTACATCGTCACGGCTGTAGATAACGCTTAGCGATACTGCTGCTACGAGTGAACATGCTGCGATCGTCATTCGGAGCCAGTTCCAGAGAGGCCGTTTCATAGGCAGCTGCATTGTTTGCGGATCTATGCGAGCCGTAACTTTGCGCCAAACACGATCCGGTACAGGTTGTTCAGGCAGAGCCTCAGTGAGGCTCATGAGGCATTCCTGCCATTGCGCAAGTTCCGCGCGAAGTTCCGAGTCTTTTAGTAAAAGTTGCTCAAAGCGCCGGCGTGCGGTGTGCGGCATCAACCCGATGGCATAGTCGGCGGCAAGTGCGCGACGCATACTTGGAGTTTGGTAGTTCATGACTCAAGGCACCTGCGCAGATGCTCCATGCCCCGGCGTATCCAAGACTTCACCGACCCTAGCGGTGCTGAAAGGTGTTCGGCCAACTCTGAACAGGAGAGTCCCCCAAAGTAGGCAATGGTGATCGACTGGCGTTGCATCCCTTCTAGCTTATCCAGGCACCGATGTAATGTGCTGGCCTCACGGGAACTGTTCAGTTGCTCATGTGCCGAGGGGCTGTCATCGACCAACATCTGCGCGTCGAGATCATTCAGCGGACGGTCGCGATATTTTCGCAATTGGTCGATGGCCTGGTTTCGCGTTATGCTGATCATCCAGGTCATCGGCGCGGACAGGTGGGATTGGTAGCGTGAAGCATTGTTCCAAATGCGCACAAAACTTTCCTGCAGCACCTCTTCAGCGAGATCCGAACGTCCCATGAGCCGCAAAGCCACGCCGTGCAAGCGCGGACTCACGCTACGATACAGCGTTTCAAATGCGCGTCGATCACCCAGGGAGCACTGGGCTAAAAGGTGTTTGAGTTGGTCGATGTCGGCGATTGGAATAGCCTTTCTCCAAACGATTAAGTCGTGAGGTGCTAAATGTCGATTGCAGCCAGAGGTTAGCCCACAGCGCGCTGTTGTTCCATTCACGGGTGGGCTCCTCGGAAAACTCGCCAATCCTGCGGATGGCGACCGGCGATGTCAGTCAACTTTTCGGCATCAGCACCTTATCGATGACCTGTATCACACCGTTCGACTGGTACACGTCATAGGTGGTGATGTCGGCGACGTTACCCTTCTCGTCTTTGATGGTGATGTTGTGCGGGCCATTCATCATTGCCCACAGCTTGCCTCCTGAGACAGTGGTAAGTTCGGCCTTACCGCCACCGGCCTTGATCTTTTCGGCAAGGGTGGCCATGTCCAGTTTGCCGCTCACAACGTGGTAAGTGAGGATCTTGCTGAGGGTTGCCTTGTTTTCCGGCTTCAGCAACGTATCGACGGTTCCGGCGGGCAAAGCAGTAAAGGCTGAATTGACCGGTGCGAACACGGTAAAGGGACCTTTGCCCTTGAGAGTGTCGACTAGACCGGCAGCTTTGACAGCGGCGACCAGGGTCGTGTGATCTGCGGAATTTACTGCGTTATCAACGATGTCCTTGCTCGGCAACATGCTTTGCCCGCCTACCATTACGCTGTCGTGGCTCATCGTCGCTGCCTGTGCCGCGTTGAACACTAAGCCGCTACCTGCCGCCAAGGTCAGGAGGCCGACTATCAATGGCGTTTTGATCGAAATGCTTTTCATCGCGATGATCCTTTATGAGGAGATTCGGCCAGGAAGGTCTGTCCGTGTTTGATATACGTGGCGGCGTTCGGAATGGATGCAGTACCTCAGTTTTTTTGTGATCTGGAAATTACGCGATCCAGTGACCACTGCTTCTTAAGCAAGGTGGCCATATTCCAGCTAGAAGGTGTTTTTTGTGCACGGCTGCTTTTGGCCGATTTCTGCCTTTCGTCACCGCTAACTATGGGTTGGTTGTTACAAGTCAGAATGGCTTTAATTGCAAAACCCCGACCGGGTGCAGAGTTTTTTGGGCAGTTGAGGGTTTCAAAACGTAACCTCAGCGCGGTCGAGCAGTGTTTTTCGACGCCAGCGTTCAAACCATAGATAAACCACCGGCGTAGTGTACAGCGTCAGAATCTGTGACACCGCCAGGCCACCGGCAATTGCGATGCCCAATGGCTGGCGCAACTCGGAGCCGGCACCGTGCCCGAACGCCAGCGGCAAGGCACCCAGCAAGGCAGACAGTGAGGTCATCAGAATCGGCCGCAAGCGCAACAGGTAACCTTCGCGCACCGCATCTCGGGGCGACAGGCCCTGCTGCTGGGCCTGCAACGTGAAGTCGACGATCATGATCGCGTTCTTTTTGACGATACCAATCAGCAAAATCATGCCGATCATCCCCAGCACCGATAGATCCTGACCACAGAGCATCAATACCAGCAGTGCCCCGAAACCAGCTGACGGCAAGGTAGATATGATGGTTAACGGGTGAATAGCATTCTCGTACAGCACACCCAATACGATGTAAACCGTGAGGATCGCCTCGAGAATCAGCCAGGGTTGTGACTTTAATGAATCCTGGAAGGCCTGAGCGGCGCCCTGGAAACTACCCAGCACGGTATCGGGCATTGCGACGGCCAGGGACGCCTGATTGATCGCCGTGACCGCTTCACTCAGGGCATGGCCGGGCGCGAGGTCGAACGACAGGGTAATGGCCGGGAACACGCCCTGATGGTTGATGATGATCGGCACTTATTCGGTCTTGACGCTGGCCAGCAGGCTCAGTGGCACCATGGCGCCGGAACTTGCGCGGACAAACAAATGTTCAAGAGTGGCGGCGGATGTTTACCAGCTCGGGTCGAGTTCAAGGAACACGTGGTTCTGATCAAGCTGGGTAAAAATTATCGCAATCTGTCGCTGACCGAAGGCGTCGTAAAGCACGTCGTCGATGGCCTGCACCTTTACGCCCAGCCGTGGGACGGTGGATTACCAGGGTCGATTGGGCGATGGCCTGTTGCTGCTTCGTAAGCGTCCGCCAAACACACCTTGCGCAATTGGCCGGGCGCCCATCTAACCGTCTCGATACCTTTATTCTCGCTTTACTTCAGTTGCTTCTCAAAACGAATGTCACCTTCCGGTAGGTTCTTCACGGGCTGCCAGCCAAGGCTTCTATAGAATCCGCTCGCACGGCTTGCTTCAGCGGTTTCTAACCATATCTTCTGATGGCGTTGAAATAGAAAAGACTCTGCTTTGTGCATCAGATTGCGCCCCAACCCGTACCCTTCGAATTCCGGCAAGACGAAGACCGCGAATACGCAACCATCTTCAATATCGACCATCGAAAAACCGACTGGAACGCCACTGACCTCCGCGACCCAAGCGCACGGATTCTCTGAAATTGCCTGACTTATAGCTTTAGGCGTTATGCCTATCTCCGTTAACTGATCTTGAGATAAGTGATTTTCCCGAACACTGGTTCGAATCTTAAAAATCGCATCGATATCGGCAAGTTTGGCAAGCCGGATTACTGCGTCCATGGCATCTTCCTTTTTTCCATCCGTGTGATGAAAGCATCCTTACATATCTGGGCTATCAAGGGTGGCTCCAATCGTGTGGCAACAACTCCCCAATCTCACTTGCCCGCTGTGTCGGCAGTTTCCGAACGACCACGGACCTGCCACATTCGGGTTGCTCATCCAGTATCCGGAGGCGCACTGAATACCAGCCACTGCCACCCAGATCCATGTCATAAATCGCCACTCGCGATCGCTCGCACACCCAGTGCAAATGGGGGCAAAAATGGGGGCATAATTCTATTTTTTCTGGCTGTAAATACCGCTTTAGAGCCTAGTAAAAATGTTTTTTGGCTATCCTGGGAGTCTTTAGGCCTCGTCGGGCTGGCTGTTCATCTGATCATTTTTGCCCCTCCACAAACCATGGAGCTCCATTCACTTCCAGTGGATTGCTACATTGGGGGCACATCTGAGGGCATGCTTTGGTGTTCGATACCGTTGGCAATGGGTATGCCGAGCGTTCGTTGTCGGTGCTCAAGCCGAACGGCATCGTAGTGACGTCAATGGGCCTCAGTCATGCTCACATGCCCGCGTTGGCGGCTGCTTCCGGATTGCGCTTTTCTAGCGTTGCGGTAGAGCCAGATGGAGCGGGTCTGCAACAGTTGGCGGCGTGGGTGGGGTCCGGCCAATTGACGCCACACGTTAGCCACGAATTGCCACTTAGCGAAGGCGCACAGGCGCATGCGCTGGTGGAGCAAGGAAGCACATCGGGCAAGGTCGTGCTGAGGGTCACACCATGAGCGCGCCATCCACCCCGTCGCTAACTCCCCCGTGGTTAAACCAGTTAGCGACCGACGCGACCATGATTTCGTCAGTACTCGAACGTACGGTCGTAGGGAGGGATGCGATCATCAAAGTCATACAGGCCGCTGGCGCGCTGTATGAGACTCACTCGGTTACCTTCAGTGCCAGCTTCGGGAATCGGGAACTGTTCGAATATGAGGCGCAGGCGTTCGGCAACGTCGCCGTGCACGGTGTGGTGACACTGACACGAGGCTTGGAAGGAGAAATCGTCGCCGTTGGCGTTCACCACGGTCCGTTGAGCGCGGTAAACAAACTTTCTTCAGCTTTTAAAGAGCGTTTGGGCACAGAACTGGGCGCTGAATATTTCCCGTACTGAGCATCGGTTGTTTTGGCTGTAGCGCCTTTTCCACTTCAAAAAGCAACCGGCGACTTTGGTTGCGTGAGGCACTGAACCGAAAAGTCGGCCTATCGAGAGGCGATGAGCCTTAGGCAACAACTGCGTGCGAGGGCTTCTGGAGCTTGTGTCATTTGAGATCCCGTAATCACTGCGAATTCCATAAGTGAAGCTCAAGTTCGGCGAGAAAGTCAGAGTAGCTGCAAAAAAAAACTCACTTAATCTGAAAGATTAGCCGTAACTGATTGATATGCCGTCGGGCAAAATCTCATAATGAGTGATTACCCACGCCTGCACACGGTCTGTTGTCTGTTGCCCCATGCGTAAACTTCTCGCTTTTACCGTCTCCATGGCCCTGGTTGCCGCCGTCGCCGCGTATCTGGTCTGGACCCAGGAGCGCCCCGTGGCGCATTACCTGTCGGACCTGCGCATCACCCTCGCCGTCAACGAAGGCCTGCCGGCTGACCGTGGCAACTTGCTGGGCATCCAGCCGGAGCTGTTTCCGGCCGACTACCAGAGCCTGGAACGCCTGCACCTGAAGCTGTCGGCCTACCTGCAAAAAGCCCGCGACCAAGGGCTGATCAACGACAAGACCATCGTGGTACTGCCCGAACATATCGGCACCTGGCTGATGCTCATAGGCGAGAAGAACGAGGTCTACCAAGCCCTCCACGCGAAAGATGCGATGAATTGGCTGTCGGTCAGCAACCCACTGATGTTTGCGCGCGCGTGGATCAGCGCCACGGGCGACAACCGCACCGACGACGCCTACCTGCGCATGAAAGCCGATGGCATGGCGCGGGACTATCAGGTGTTGTTTGGCGGCCTGGCCAAGGAGTTTGGCGTGACCTTGGTGGCCGGCTCCATCACCCTGCCCAACCCAAGCGTCAGTCAGGGACAGCTGCAGGTCGGCCATGGTGCGCTGTATAACGCCAGCGTGGTCTTCAGCGCCGACGGTTTGCCCGTCGGCGAGCCGCAGCGTCAGCTCTACCCGATCTACGATGAACGTGGCTTTATCGAACCAGGTGATGAAAACGTCGTCAGCGTGGTCGACACCCCGGCCGGTCGCCTGGGCGTGCTGGTGGGCAGCGACAGCTGGTACCCGGAAAACTACCGCAAACTCAACGAACACGGCGCGCAGTTGATCGCAGTGCCGGCCTTTGTGCTGGGACGTGACACCTGGGACGGCCCATGGCGCGGTTTCAAAAGCGTGTCCACCCCGACTGAAATCAGCCTCAAGCCCGAAGAACTCAGTGAAGGCGAAGCCTGGCGCCGTCTCACGCTGATCAGCCAGCCCCCCGTCAGTCAGGCAAGCGCCGGCATGAGCGTGTTCCTGCGTGGACAATTCTGGGACCTGGGCACCGCTGGGCATAGCTTCCTCAGCAGCAACGGGCAAATCAGCGCAGATAGCGACGCCCGTGGTGCGCGCTTGTTGAATATCTGGCTGTGAAGCCCGTACGGCTGGGGGACCTGTCGGTGGGCTTCGTGCACACCCTGGCGGATGCCATCCACAGCCACGGCCTGGACCCGCAGCCGCTGCTGCTGCAATACGGCCTCGACCCGGCGCGCCTCGCCGAGGCCGGTGCACGCTTGTCGATCCCGCGTTACATGCGCCTTGGCCATGCGGCCATCCAGCTCACCGGCGACCCGGGCCTGGGTTTGCGCATGGGCCAGTTCAGCCGCCTGAGCCAGGCAGGGCTCGCGGGCGTCACCGCCGCCCAGGCGCCCAACGTACGCGAGGCTGCGCGCACATTGACGCGCTTCGAAGCACTGTACGGCTCCAATTATCGCGGGCAGTCGAGTTTTGTCGAAGATGCCGAAGGCGCCTGGCTGCGCTTCTACTCCATCAGCCCCTACAACGCCTTCAACCGCTTTGTGGTCGACTCGATCATCGCCGGCTGGCTGCATCAATTGTCGAGCCTGGCCCAACACCGGGTGCAGGCACAACGCATCGACATCGAATTTGAAACACCGGTGTATGCCGATCAGTACAACGCGCTCGGAGGCATTCACTTCAGCGCCGAGGCCAACCAATTGCGCCTCAACCAGCAAACCCTGGCCCTGCGCAACCCGCAGCACTGCCCAAGTACCTGGAACCTGTTGTTACAACTTTGTGAGAGAGAGTTGGAGCAATTGACTCGCACCCGCAGCCTGCGCGAGCGCATTACCCGGTTGCTCGGGCCGATGCTCAATGGTGGCCGGGAACCCGACCTGGAAGAAGTGGCGGCACGCTTGAAGCTGCCGACCTGGACGCTACGCCGCAAACTGGCCGAAGAAGGCACTCAGTTCCGCGCCATTCTCAACGATACCCGCCGCGACCTGGCCATGACCTATATTCGCGATACGGAACTGGCGTTCGGCGAGATCGCCTACTTGCTCGGTTTTGCCTCCGCCCAAGCCTTCCAGCGGGCGTTCAGGCGGTGGAACAACCAGACCCCAGGGGAATTTCGCCGCAGTCAGCGGCATTCCGCCTGAAGTCGGTCTTACAGCTCGGTTGCATCGTCTGCGGGTTCCAGCGGGTCCCATTCAAAGGCCTGGTACTCGAGCAGCTCTTCCTGGTAATCGTCCATGGGGGACTCCTTTTTTGAATTAACAGCGGTTGCAAACAAATGACATTCATCAACAGCCTAAAGTGCCGTGATGACGAAAAAATGTCTGCGCCATGACGTTCCTGCACTCCAGGATTAAACGTAGCAGCGCTTTATGGATTTAGCCGCCAGGACTTGAGGTGCGATTGCAATCATTGCAATTGCAATCACATAATGGATTCGATTAGGGTAGGCGCATCCGTGACCAGGTGACTCGCCCATGCCCACCTCCACCCTCGACTGCGCGCAACGCTGCATCGACGTTTTGAGCGCCGCAGAAGACGCTCCCAACTCACCGCTGTACACCGTGATGACCATGGCCAACACGCTCGAATCCAGCCGACAGGCGTGGGTGATTCGCGGCCAGTCACGCTCCCGGCGCGTGGGGAACTGGCCCAGCTGGTTTGCGCGCAATACCGTCGAAAAACCCTTGCTGTACCTGCACAGTGCGCAATCATCGGCACAGTTGAGTGCGCTGGCGGACGTGACCCAGCAGCGCGGCATCCTGTGCAACGACATCGAAAACCAGCCTTCGCCCTGGCCCAAAGGTGCACAACCTTCCCTGCCGCTGTGGCTCGCTACCCATCCACGTTGCACGCCGTACGACCCGGCTTCCGGTGAAGAAGCCCGGGCGATTGTGCTGGCAGGCTTGCACACGCTGTATGTCGACGGTGAACCGGGGTTTTATTACCTGGCGTTACATGATCAGCAAAGCGCAGGGGGTGCTGAGCGCGCAGGATCGCGAGGACGCGCTCAAGGGCATGTACCCGATCAAGCGTGACCACACGGGCGACGTACGTTTGCTCGGTGCGGGCCGGGCACTGGAAGACGTGCTGCATGCCGCACGGTTATTGAAGCAGGACTGGGACATCACGGCGCAGGTGTGGAGTTGCCCCAGTTACACGCGACTGGCGCGTGAGGCTGCAGCGGCTGAACGCTGGAATCGGCTGCACCCCACAGCGCCCAAGCGCAGTTGCCATCTGCGTGAATGCCTGGCCGCAACTGCGGCGCCGGTGATTGCTGTCACCGGATATCCGCAGGCGATTGTCGATCAGTTGGCCGCTCATACGGATGCGCGGTTTGTGGCGCTGGGGGCCGGGTCGGTGCAGGCCGGGGCGCCGAGTCGGTATTGGATTGTGGTGATGGCGCTCAGGGCGCTGGCGGATGAGGGGCGTATTGATCTTCAGCAGGTGGAAACAGCGATGGCCCGGTACCCGCTCAAATGAATTGGAACGCCGTCAACTGTGGGAGCTGGCTTGCCTGCTCCCACATTGGATCTCCACTGAGTTTCAGGTTTTGCGCCGGCTGCGGGTCTGTACCCCGGCCTCCATCGCCAGCCCCGCCGTGCGCTCCAACGCATCCGCAAACCCCTGGCGCTGCTCCGGTTCGATCTGCGACAGGAACAACTCATCCACCGTGCTTTCGTAGATCTTCCACATTTTTTTACGCAACACCCGGCCGGCATCGGTGATCGAGGCAAACGCCGCGCGGCCGTCGCCATCGGAGCGCGAACGCACGACTAGGCCATCCTTTTCCAGGCGGTCGACCAGGCGCGTGAGGTTGTAGCGCTCGATGGCCAGCACATCCGCCAGCTCGTGCATGCGGCGGGTGCCATCGGGGCCGCTTTCCAGGCCCCACAATGCGTCGTACCAGGCATAGGGCGGCAGGTTCGCCTCGGCCAGGCGGCGTTCGATTTCACGGATGACCGTCCTGTGGGCCCTGACAAAACGGAACCATACATCAGGCTCTTTCGACGACATGCAACACCATCCGAGGGATTTCAAGAAGGTTGCAATAGTAGCTCATCCCGCGCTAGATTCGGCTATGTAGTTGCAATTGCAATTACATTGACGGCACTCCCACAAAGAGCCCGCCACTTGAATTCCGCCTACCCTGGAGCTCCACATGACCCCGAACAACGCAGTCAGACGCGACGACGATCCACAGGAAACCCGCGAGTGGCTGGAGTCCATCGAATCGGTGTTGTCCACCGAAGGCCGACCGCGCGCGCACTACTTGATCGATCAGTTGCTGGATTTCGACGTGGCGCGGCATGGCGACTTCTATGGGCGGGTGACCACCCCCTACGTCAACACCATCCCGGTGGACCGCCAACTGCCCTACCCTGGCAACCTGGCCATCGAACGCCGGACCAATGCGTTTATTCGCTGGAACGCCATGGCGATGGTATTGCGTGCAGGCAAACACTCCGGCGTTGGTGGGCATATTGCGACCTATGCGTCAGCTGCTGTGCTGTATGACGTAGGCTTCGATCACTTCTTCCGTGGGCGCACCGATACCTTTGACGGCGACCTGGTGTACATCCAGGGCCACTCCTCCCCTGGCATTTACGGCCGCGCCTACCTGGAAGGCCGCATCAGCGAAGCGCAACTCGACAACTTCCGCCGCGAGGCCGGTGGCGAGGGCATTTCGTCCTATCCGCACCCACGGCTGATGCCGGACTTCTGGCAATTCCCCACCGTGTCCATGGGCCTCGGCCCGATCACCGCCGCTTACCAGGCGCGCTTTATGCGCTATCTGGAATTGCGCGGCCTCAAGCAGCACCAAGGGCGCAAAGTCTGGGCCTTCCTCGGTGATGGCGAAATGGACCAGCCGGAATCCCTGGCCGCCATCTCCCTGGCGGGTCGCGAGAAACTCGACAACCTGATCTTCGTGGTCAACTGCAACCTGCAACGCCTGGACGGCCCCGTGCGCGGCAACGCCAAGGTGATCCAGGAGTTCGAAAGCCTGTACCGCGCCGCTGGCTGGAACGTGATCAAAGTGATCTGGGGCGGTGGCTGGGACGCGCTGCTGGAAAAAGATCAAAGCGGCCTGCTGCGCCAGCGCATGATGGAATGCGTGGACGGCGACTATCAGAACTACAAGTCCCAGAACGGCGCTTATGTGCGCGAACATTTCTTCGGCAAATATCCGGAATTGCTGGCGTTGGTTGCGGACATGTCCGACGACGATATCTGGAAACTTTCACGGGGCGGGCATGACCCGGACAAGGTCTACAACGCCTACGCCGCCGCCGTGCGCCACAACGGCCGACCTACCGTGATCCTGGCGAAAACCGTCAAGGGCTTTGGCATGGGCGAAGCTGGCGAAGGCCAGAACATCAACCACCAACTCAAGAAAATGGGCGCCGACGCTGTAAGAGCCTTCCGCGACCGCTTCGGCCTGGAAGTGGCCGACGACCAACTCGCCGAAATCCCATACATCAAGCCTGCCGCGGATAGCGAAGAAGCCCGCTACTTCGCTGCACGCCGCCAGGCCCTCGGCGGCTACGTACCGGCGCGACACAGTGCGGTCGAATCGTTGCAAATCCCTGAACTGAGCGCCTTTGCCACCCAGCTTAAAGACACCGGCGAACGCGCGATCTCCACTACCATGGCCTTCGTGCGCATCCTTGGCACCCTGCTCAAGGACCCGCACCTGGGCAAACTGATCGTGCCCATCGTGCCAGATGAATCGCGCACCTTCGGCATGGAAAGCCTGTTCCGTCAGATCGGTATCCATTCCGCCGTCGGCCAGCTCTATACCCCACAGGACGCCGGGCAACTGAGCTACTACAAGGAGAGCAAGGACGGACAGATCATGCAGGAAGGCCTGAATGAATCCGGCGCCATTTCCTCATGGATCGCGGCGAGTACGTCCTACAGCAACCACGGCCTGATGACCGTTCCGTTCTATATTTTCTACTCCATGTTCGGCTTCCAGCGCGTCGGTGACCTTGCCTGGGCGGCAGGCGATGCAAGGGCGCGCGGCTTCCTGCTCGGCGCCACGGCCGGCCGCACCACGCTGATGGGCGAAGGCTTGCAACATGACGATGGGCACAGCCATATCCTGTCGTCGGTGATTCCGTGCTGTGTGTCTTACGACCCGACGTTTGCCTACGAGCTGGCGGTGATCATTCGCGAAGGCATGCGGCGGATGTATGTCGACCAAGAGGACATTTACTACTACATCACCCTGCTCAACGAAAACTACCCGCACCCGGCGATGCCTGATGGCGTGGAAGATGGAATTCTCAAGGGTATGTACCGACTGAATGCCAGCGAGCAGGCCCAGGTGCAACTGATGGGCAGTGGCTCAATCCTGCGGGAAGTCATGGCGGCGGCTGAATTGCTGGAGAAAGACTTTGGCGTGCAAAGCAACGTGTGGAGCGCAACCAGCCTTACCGAATTGCGTCGCGATGGCCATGAGGCCGAGCGCTGGAACCTGCTGCACCCGGAGAGCGAGCCACGGCCAAGTTATGTGGAGCAATGCCTGGCCGGTGAAACGGGACCCGTGGTGGTGGCGACGGACTACATGAAGCTATTCGCCGATCAGATCCGCCCTTTCGTGCCTGGCCGGCGCTTTGTGGCACTGGGTACGGATGGCTTCGGGCAATCGGATACCCGAGAAACCCTGCGGGCATTTTTCGAAGTGGACCGGCACTTCATCGTGCTGGCGGCCTTGAAGGCGCTGGCGGATGACGGTGTGATCGGTCGCGATAAAGTCAGTGAGGCAATCAGCCGCTACGGGATCAACGTCGACAAGACGAACCCCGTAGCGGTCTGAGTTACTGTGCAGGCGTCGGCAGGGGCGGAATCGCTTCGGTCGGCGCAGGCAACTCCGGGTTGGTGGCAGCCGGTGCAGGCTCTGCTTGCGGGGCAATCGGCGCGGCCTCGGCAGGCGGCGTGACGGGTTGTGAAGCGGCAGGCGCGTCCTTCGGCGGCTCGACCTTCTCGGCAGCCGGGGCGGCTTTAGGTTCCGGCACCCCCAGGTCAGCCTTCGGCTTCTCAGGGATATTCTCGGCCTTCTTCACCTCTTGCGGCAGGAACACATCCACCAGCGCAAAGTAACGATCATAGAACTTCGGCGCGGACACGGTCTCACTGGCCACCTTCACCATCGAGTCATCGGTAGAGCCGATTGGCATCGACACGGACCCCAGCACACCCACCCCCACACTCGCGGAGTTGTTGACCTTCTTCAGCGCGTAGCGATCCTGCAAGGCGTTGGCAAACATCGTTGAATGGTTGGTGCCTTTGCCATCATCGGCACACACCACGTTGAAGCTGATCTGCAGGTGGCTCTCGCCCGTCTGCTGAAAGCTCTTGTTACCCACGACCACTTTCGAATCGTTACTGGTGATGATGTAGCCCTGGCTCAGCAGGGCACGCCGCGCAGCTTCGCACGCGGCGACATCACTGACCGGGTAATCCCGTGAAAACGTGCCGGAGTCGTCGAAGCTCTCATGTTCATAGATAGCGGTCTTGGGTGACGAGCAGCCCGCGGCGCCCGCCAACACCAGCGCCACCCCAAGGCCACGCAAGTAAAATGATGTCGACATTGAAAATCCCGAGGAAAACAGTCAGGGCCGTATTGTGCAACAGAACGAGGCCTTGGCGCGCGCATTCCTGTCGGTAAAACGTCACAGCCCTATGAGACGCCACCTGTAGGAAAAAGCCCGGCGCACATGTGATCAACAAATACGCGCAATTTAACCGACGCATGGCGACTTGATGGCCACAACATCCAGAAACTGCCCCGGTGTTCAAGGTAGTCATCCAGTACCCGTTGCAGGCGCCCCTCGCGCACAGCGCGGTTGACCATATAGTCCGGCAGGCAAGCGATACCCAACCCTTCGTGCACCACATGGTTGAGGGACTCGATGGTGGTACTGACCAGAGGCGCGCGTAAAAAGGGTTCCGAGGCGCCGGGGGCGATGCGCAGCGGCCAAGGTTCCAGTTTGCCTGTGGTACAGAACTTGTGGCGCAGGCAGGCATGCTCGCTCAACTGCTGCGGCTCTTTCGGCGTGCCATGCTGGCGAAAATAAGCCGGTGTACCGACCAGCACCAATTGGTAATGCCCCAGATGACGGGCCATCAGGCGCGAATCTTCCGGTTTGCCAGTGCGAATAACCGCGTCGAAACCTTCCTCGATCACGTCCACCATGCGGTCGGAAAAATCCACATCCAGCTCGATATCCGGGTAGGCCCGCATAAAATCGCTGAGCACCGGCATCAACAAACCACGCACTTGCGGCACGCTGATGCGCAGCTTGCCCCGAGGCGTGGCGCTGGCTTCGGTCAGCTCGCGCTCAGCGGCCTCGACTTCGGCAAGGATACGCCGCGAACGCTCAAGGAACAGCGCGCCCTCGCTGGTCAAGGTGATGCTGCGGGTGCTGCGGTGAAACAGCCGCACACCCAAGCGCTCTTCCATCCGCGCGATGCTTTTGCCTACGGCCGAAGACGACACCCCCAGCGCACGCCCGGCGGCGGTGAAACTGCGAGTCTCCGCCACCTGCACGAATACCGAGAGTCTGCCAAGACTGTCCATGATGGGCCTTTGAAGATTGCGGACACTAAGGTCCGATAAGTTCGGAACCTTAGCCTGTTTTTGCGCCGACCACAGCCCCCTACTCTGCGTGCTCGACCTTTTGCATGGACAGAGCGCGATGACCTCCCTCACCGATTCCCCCGTCACAACCCGGCCTGAAACACTGCCGATGGCAGGCTTGCTGGCCCTGGCCAGTGCCGGCTTTATCACCATCCTCACCGAAGCCATGCCTGCCGGGCTCCTGCCGCAGATGGGCGAAGGCCTGGGCGTTTCGCCCGCGCTGGTTGGCCAATTGGTTACGCTTTACGCCCTGGGGTCACTGCTGGCGGCCATCCCGTTGACGCTGTTGACGCGAGGCTGGCGACGGCGGCCCTTGTTGCTGGTGGCCATTGGTGGCTTTGCGCTGGTCAACAGCGTGACCGCCCTTTCCAGCCACTATGGGCTGACCTTGGTGGCGCGCTTCTTCGCCGGCGTATTCGCCGGGCTGCTCTGGGCGTTACTGGCGGGTTATGCCAGCAGAATGGTTGCGCCACATCTGCAGGGCCGGGCGATTGCGGTGGCAATGCTGGGCGCCCCGTTGGCGCTGTCATTGGGTGTACCCGCCGGCACCTTTCTGGGCGCCGCGGTTGGCTGGCGCCTGAGTTTTGCGATCATGACCGGGCTGACCCTGGTGCTACTGATCTGGGCGCGCTGGCAGCTTCCGGATTTTGCCGGCGAACGCGGCGGAAAACGTTTGGGGCTGCATCAAGTGCTGACATTGCCGGGCATTCGTCCGGTGCTGTGGGTGACCTTCACCTACGTGCTGGCCCATAACATTCTCTATACCTATATCGCCCCGCTGTTGGTACCGGCGGGAATTGTTGCGGATATCGACCGGCTGCTGCTGGTGTTCGGCCTCGCCGCATTATTGAGCATCTGGCTGGCCGGCGTATTGATTGATCGGTGGTTGCGCGCACTGTTGCTGATCAGTTGCGCGCTGTTTGGCCTGATCGCCTTTGCGCTGGCGTTCTGGATTGACCTGCCAGCGGTCATCTACACCGCCGTCGCGCTATGGGGCCTGGCCTTCGGCGGACTGCCCGCGCTCCTGCAAACAGCGCTGGCCAAGTCGGCGGGCGAGTCGGCGGATGCCGCGCAGTCGATGCTGGTGACCGTTTGGAACCTGGGCATCGCGGGCGGCGGTTTGGCAGGCGGCGTGTTGCTCCAGGGGTGGGGTGTCGGCGCATTTCCGTGGGCGGTTGTGCTGCTGATGCTGCTGGCCCTGGCCGGCGCTCTACAGGCTGCGCCCCAACAACTGGCCCGGCCATCCCTCCAGGTCGAACGTTGAAATGCGCTCATAGCCACAGGACTCATAAAACCGCACCAGGTCGCCGGTCCCACCGCCGTAGCAGTCCACACGCAAACGCCTCACTCCCGCAGCACGGGCACGGTCGTCGGCGAAGGCCATGAGGCGCCGACCGATACCCCGTACACGCTGATCCCGCGCAGCGATCAGCAGCCGCACATAGACCTCCGGCTCTGTCGCTGCGGGCACATAAGCCATGGGCTCGCCCAACACGAGTGCGGCCAGGACCCGGCCGCCGTGTTCCTCTACCACCCACGCACCCGGCATCGCGCAGGCATCGGTTACTTGCGCAACCCGCCGCGGCGAGGCCGACCAAGGCTCGGTTCCCCATTGACCGTTATTGCCGATGGACACGAACCAGGCAATCACTTCGTCGAACACCTGCAAAACCGCCGGGGCATCCGCCACACTGGCCCGGCGGATCACCACCCCCTCACTTCCTTGATCGAACACGCTGAAAACTCCTTGGTCCGCGACAGTGAATGCCCAGTCTAGCGCACATAAAAAAACCCCCGGACTTTTCAGGCCGGGGGCTTCTTGTTCAAACCGACATCAGTACTTCTTGATGTCAGCCTTGGTTTCCAACTGCTTGCGGTACGCCGCGAAGTCCTGCTGCCCGACACGGGAAGCGAGGAAGCGGCGGTATTGCGCCTTTTCTTCATCCGTTGGTGCAGCGGCTTCGTTGACGCCGTTCAAGCGCACGATCACCAGGCTGCCGTCAGCCAGGGTCACGGTGGCGAAGGTCGGCTTGTCCTTGGCCGCAGGCTTGGGCATGCGGAACAGGGCTTGCAACACCGCAGGGTCGATCGCTTCCTGGCTACGGGTAGCCGCTTCAGTGACCTTCCAGGCCTGGCCGTCGACCGGCTGGTTCAGCGGTGTCTTGCCATCACGCAGGCTGGCGATCAACTCGTCAGCGTGGGTCTTGGCAGCCGCGCTGGCGCGTTCCTTGGCCATCTGCGTACGAATCGCGGCATTGACGCTTTCCAGCGGCAGTTGCGCAGGCTTCAGATGCTCCTTGGCACGCAGCACGATGATGGTTTCCGGGTCCAGCTCGATGGCGGTGCTGTTGGCACCCTCATCCAGTACTTCCGGGCTGAACGCAGCAGTGACCACGGCACGGTTGGCTGCAACACCTTCGCCACCTTCACGGCCAAACGGCGCGGAGGTATGCACGGTCAGCTTCAGGTCGGATGCCGGCTGGGCCAGGTCGGACGCTTCAAATGCCGCATCTTCCAATTGCTTGGTCGCTTCGACAAAACGCTGCTCGACTTGCTGCGCCTTGAGCTCTTTGGTCAACTTGTCTTTCAGGCTGGCAAACGTTGGCACTTGCGGTGCCTCAACGCCCAACAGCTTGATCAAGTGCCAACCGAAGGTGCTGCGCACTGGCGCCGAGACCTGGTCCTTGTTCAACGCGTACAACGCGGTTTCAAACTCCGGGTCGTACACGCCTGGGCCGGCAAAGCCCAGATCGCCGCCACTGTTGGCCGAACCTGGATCCTGGGAGAACTCCTTGGCCAGGGCTTCGAACTTCTCACCCTTGGCCAGGCGGGCCTGGATTTCTTCGATCTTGGCCTTGGCTTGCGCGTCGGTGACCTTGTCGTTGACTTCAATCAGGATGTGCGCCGCACGACGCTGTTCAGCGAGGTTGGCGGTTTCTTTCTGATAGGCAGCCTGCAGCTCATCGTCCTTGACGCTGACCTGGTCGAAGAAGGACGACTTCTTCAGTTCCAGGTAGTCGATAACCACTTGATCAGGGGTCATGAACTCTTTGGCGTGCTGATCGTAGTAAGCCTTGACCTCGTCGTCGGTGAGTTTCACCGCGGCAGGGTTGGCCTTGATGTTGACGGTGGCGAAGTCGCGGGTCTGTTTTTCCAGACGGGCGAATGCCAGCACTTCGGCGTCGGTGACGAAACCACTGCCGGCGATACCTGCGCGAACCTGACCGATGAGCATTTCCTGGGTCAGCATCTGACGGAATTGCATACGGCTGTAGCCCAGTTGACGAATCACCTGGTCAAAGCGTTCGGCGCTGAACTTGCCGTCCACCTGGAACTCCGGCGTCTGCAGGATCACCTGGTCCAGCGCAGCTTCAGAGAAGCCAAACTTGGAATCGGCCGCACCTTGCAGCAGCAGCTTGCGATCGATCAGCCCCTTGAGGGCCGCCTCGCGCAGCAGTTTTTCGTCCAGCAGCGAAGCATCGAAATCCTTGCCCAGCTGTTGCATCAGCTGGCGACGTTGCATGTCGACGGCTTGGCTCAGCTCGGTCTGGGTGATCTCTTCACCGTTGACCTTGGCCACGTCCTGTTTACTGTTACCCGAAGCCTGGAAAATGGCTTCGATACCGGTGAACGCCATCAATGCGACGATGATCCCGATAATGGTCTTGGCAATCCAGCCTTGTGAATTGTCCCTGATATTTTGCAGCATGCGTCCCCCAGAAACGGTTGAACTTCAAAAATAGGCAACCGTGGAGCGTGGGTAGAGTCCGGATAGAAGAAAGGCGCATCCGAGGATGCGCCTTCTCGTAACTGGCGGAGCGGACGGGGGTTTGAACCCACACCCCCGGCGTAGCGACCCAATGGATACGTAGGTCAGCTGCCGCTCCGCTGCCAGGCCAGACCTGCGTCCGACCCGGGTAGGTAAGGCTTGAGCGAAGCTTAGTTAACGGCTTCTTTCAGGGCTTTACCGGCTTTGAAACCTGGTTTCTTGGCAGCAGCGATTTGCAGTGCTTTGCCAGTCTGTGGGTTACGGCCAGTGCGAGCTGGGCGGTCAGTCACAGAGAAAGTACCGAAGCCTACCAGGACCACGGAGTCGCCGGCCTTCAGAGCGCCAGTGACGGATTCGATTACTGCATCCAGCGCACGGCCAGCAGCAGCTTTCGGGATATCAGCGGATGCAGCGATAGCATCAATCAGTTCCGACTTGTTCACTCTAAGTCCCCTTATATTTCTATTGAGTATGATTCTAAGTTTTTTGGTAAAAACAAAAGCCAGTGCTGAATGGCCTACAGACACTTAAGAGCCGCTTTATAACAAGGGCTCTAAAAAGCTGTCAAGGAAGCCACCCGGCTTAATCGCATTAATGCGTGCTAATTCTTTCCTTGGAATCTGACTCGCGTTTTTCATCCTTCGCGACAATCTCCGGAGCCACATCCGGCAAGGGCTCCGGCGCGTATTGCAGCGCAATTTGCAGGACCTCGTCAATCCATTTAACCGGTTTAATCTGAAGATCCTGCTTGATATTGTCAGGAATTTCTTTCAAGTCGCGAACATTCTCTTCAGGAATGATCACGGTCTTGATGCCACCCCGGTGTGCGGCGAGCAATTTCTCCTTCAGACCACCGATAGCCAGTACTTGACCACGCAGGGTAATTTCCCCGGTCATAGCGACATCGGCACGCACCGGAATGCCAGTCAATGCCGACACCAGGGCCGTGCACATCCCTACGCCTGCGCTAGGGCCGTCCTTCGGGGTCGCCCCTTCCGGCATGTGGATGTGCGTGTCGTGCTTCTCATGGAAGTCCAGGGGGATCCCCAGGCTCTTGGCGCGGCTGCGCACCACGGTCTGCGCGGCAGTGATGGACTCGACCATCACGTCACCCAGGGAACCGGTCTTGATCAGTTGGCCTTTGCCCGGGATCACCGCAGCTTCGATGGTCAGCAACTCGCCGCCCACTTGGGTCCACGCCAGGCCAGTGACCTGCCCTACCTGATCCTGTTGCTCGGCCAGGCCGTAACTGAATTTACGCACGCCCAGGAAATGCTCCAGGGAGTCGGCGGTGACCTTCACCGAGAAGCGTTTTTCCAGCGCATGTTCCTTGACCGCTTTGCGGCAGATTTTCGCGATCTGGCGCTCCAGGCCCCGTACACCGGCCTCGCGGGTGTAATAACGCACGATGTCGCGGATCGTTTCGAGCTCGAACTCGATCTCGCCCTTCTTCAGGCCGTTGGCCGAAATCTGCTTGGGCGCGAGGTATTTGACCGCGATGTTGATCTTCTCGTCTTCGGTGTAGCCCGGCAGACGAATCACTTCCATCCGGTCCAGCAACGCTGGCGGGATGTTCATGGAGTTGGAGGTGCACAGGAACATTACGTCGGACAGGTCGTAATCGACTTCCAGGTAATGGTCGTTGAAATTGTGGTTCTGTTCCGGGTCGAGCACTTCGAGCAGGGCCGATGCCGGATCGCCACGCATGTCGCTGCCCATTTTGTCGATTTCATCGAGCAGGAACAGCGGGTTGCGCACACCCACTTTCGTCATCTTTTGAATCAATCTTCCTGGCATCGAACCGATGTAAGTCCGGCGATGACCACGAATTTCCGCTTCATCGCGCACACCGCCGAGGGCCATGCGCACGAATTTACGGTTGGTGGCATTGGCAATCGACTCAGCCAGGGAGGTTTTACCCACGCCAGGCGGCCCCACCAGGCACAACACCGGCCCACGAATTTTCTTCACGCGCTTTTGCACGGCGAGGTATTCGAGGATGCGTTCTTTGACTTCTTCGAGGCCGTAGTGATCGGCGTCTAGGATATCCTCAGCGCGAGCCAGGTCCAGGCGTACTTTGGTCTGGGCCTTCCACGGCACCTGCACCAGCCAGTCGATGTAGGAGCGCACCACGGTGGCTTCAGCCGACATCGGCGACATTTGCTTGAGCTTGTTCAGCTCGGCGTTGGCCTTGGTCAGGGCGTCTTTCGGCAGGCCGGCGGCATCGATGCGCTTTTTCAGCTCTTCGATTTCGTTGTGGCCTTCCTCGCTGTCGCCGAGTTCTTTCTGGATGGCCTTCATCTGCTCATTCAGGTAGTACTCGCGCTGGCTGCGCTCCATTTGTTTCTTCACACGGCCACGGATGCGTTTCTCAACCTGCAACAGGTCGATTTCGCCATCCAGCAGCGCTAGCACATGCTCAACACGGGCCGACAGGTCGATGATTTCGAGGATGTCTTGCTTCTGCTCGATTTTCAGCGCCATGTGCGCGGCCATGGTGTCGACCAGGCGGCTTGGCTCATCAATGCTGTTGAGGGAAGACAGGACTTCAGCCGGGACTTTCTTGCCCAACTGCACATACTGCTCGAATTGCGAGAGCAGGCTGCGTACAAAAACTTCCGACTCACGCTCAGGGGCTTCGACTTCGTCGATCAGCGCGACTTCGGCGCGCAGGTGGCCGTCCACCTCCATGAAGCGTTCGACCGCACCCCGTTGCTCACCTTCCACCAGCACCTTGACAGTGCCATCAGGCAGCTTGAGCAATTGCAGCACGGTAGCAATGGTGCCCACGCGATACAGGGCATCTTCGCCTGGATCATCATCAGCAGGATTTCTCTGGGCCAACAGCAGGATCTGCTTGTCGCCCGTCATCGCGGCCTCGAGGGCTTCGATAGACTTCTCGCGCCCCACGAACAGCGGGATAACCATGTGCGGATAGACGACGACATCACGCAACGGCAGGAGAGGCAATTCAATGGTTGTCTTCATGATTTCGCCTCTATGACAGTTGAAAAATAAACTTGAAACCAAGATGGGGGCTGCATGCAAAAAAAACAAGCTTATTGCCAGCAGTTAAACGCAGTAAACGCTTTGGAGTAAAAACGCTGTAAAAACAAAGGGGCCCCTGGAGGCCCCTTGTTTATACCGAAACTGCGAAACGCTTACGCGTCGGGCGCAGCCTTGGCAGCCGGCTCACTGTTTTCGTAGATATACAGTGGCTTGGACTTGCCTTCTATAACGCTTTCGTCGATCACCACTTTACTCACCTCGGACTGCGAGGGGATTTCGTACATGGTGTCGAGCAACACGCCTTCCAGAATCGAACGCAGGCCACGTGCACCGGTCTTGCGCTCCAGTGCCCGCTTGGCCACTGATTTGAGTGCGTCGGTACGGAACTCGAGGTCTACACCTTCCATCTCGAACAGCTTGGCGTATTGCTTGGTCAGGGCGTTTTTCGGCTCGGTGAGGATCTGAATCAGAGCAGCCTCATCCAATTCGTCCAACGTGGCCAGGACGGGCAGACGGCCAACGAATTCCGGGATCAGACCGAACTTGACCAGATCGTCAGGCTCGACTTCACGCAGGGACTCGCCCACCTTCTTGCCTTCTTCCTTGCTGCGCACTTCTGCACCGAAACCAATGCCGCCCCGGGTGGAACGTTGCTGGATAACTTTTTCCAGCCCGGAGAACGCACCGCCACAGATGAACAGGATGTTGCGCGTATCAACCTGAAGGAATTCCTGCTGCGGGTGCTTGCGGCCGCCTTGTGGCGGTACGGAAGCAACCGTGCCTTCGATCAGTTTCAACAGGGCTTGCTGCACGCCTTCACCGGAAACATCCCGAGTGATCGACGGGTTGTCAGACTTGCGCGAAATCTTATCGATTTCGTCGATGTAGACAATACCCATCTGGGCTTTCTCTACGTCGTAGTCGCACTTCTGCAGCAGCTTCTGAATGATGTTCTCGACGTCTTCACCCACGTATCCAGCCTCGGTGAGGGTGGTGGCGTCGGCGATAGTGAACGGAACGTTGAGCAGACGAGCGAGGGTTTCTGCAAGCAGGGTTTTACCCGAGCCTGTAGGACCGATCAGCAAGATGTTGCTCTTGCCGAGTTCGACTTCGTCGCCTTTCTTGTCACGCTGGTTCAAGCGCTTGTAGTGGTTGTATACCGCTACGGCCAAAACCTTCTTTGCACGCTCTTGACCAATCACGTATTGATCAAGGATGCCGCTGATTTCTTTAGGCGAAGGCAATTTATGCGCGCTGCTTTCGGCCTGGGCTTCCTGCACCTCCTCACGGATGATGTCATTGCACAGGTCGACGCACTCGTCGCAGATAAAGACCGAGGGGCCGGCAATCAATTTGCGTACTTCATGCTGGCTTTTGCCACAGAAGGAGCAATAGAGCAGCTTGCCGTTGTCCTCGCCGTTGCGGGTGTCAGTCATTCGTTCGATCCAAATCCGATAGGCTTGCAACACAAGATGAAGGCTTATGCGGGCTTTTTCAAGCCCGCCAGTGGTCGGACATGCCGACCGGCCCTATTTTGAGCGGCTTATATTAAGCGGGGCGCTTGTCGATCACGGCGTCGATCAGCCCGTAGTCACGCGCGGCCTCGGCACTCATGAAGTTGTCGCGGTTGGTATCGCGCTCGATTTCTTCCAGGGTGTGCCCGCTGTGCTTGGCCATCAACGTATTGAGACGCTCGCGAATGAACAGGATTTCCTTGGCGTGGATTTCGATGTCCGACGCCTGGCCCTGGAAACCGCCCAGTGGCTGGTGAATCATCACGCGCGAGTTAGGCAGGCAATAACGCTTGCCTTCGGCACCCGCAGTCAGCAGGAACGCGCCCATGCTGCAAGCCTGGCCAATGCAAGTGGTGGATACGTTCGGCTTGATGAATTGCATGGTGTCGTAGATCGACATGCCCGCAGTCACCGAACCGCCCGGTGAGTTGATGTAGAGATGGATGTCCTTGTCCGGGTTTTCCGCTTCAAGGAACAGCAGCTGCGCACAGATCAGGTTGGCCATGTAGTCCTCTACCGGGCCCACCAGAAAAATCACTCGCTCCTTGAGCAGGCGCGAGTAGATGTCGTAGGCGCGTTCGCCACGAGCGGACTGCTCGACAACCATCGGGACCAGGCCGCCAGCGGCCTGGATATCAGAGTTCTGCTGAATATAGGAATTACGGAACATGCTCTGCAGTTACTCCCAAATAGTCATGTCTTGAAAACGCATAAGCCAGCGCGAGGCTGGCTTATGGTTGAATTTCCAACGAGTTGGACAATCAGTCGGCTTGTGGTGCTTCCGCCGGTTTGACTGCTTCTTCGTAAGAGACCGCTTTATCGGTCACCTTAGCCTTCTGCAGAACAGTATCCACAACTTGTTCTTCCAGCACAACCGAACGTACTTCGTTCAGTTGCTGGTCGTTCTTGTAGTACCAAGCCACAACCTGCTCAGGCTCCTGGTAGGCCGAAGCCATTTCCTGGATCATTTCGCGAACGCGGTCTTCGTCAGGCTTGAGGTCGAACTGCTTGACCACTTCTGCCACGATCAGACCCAGGACGACGCGGCGCTTGGCTTGCTCTTCGAACAGCTCGGCCGGCAGTTGATCAGGCTTGATGTTGCCACCAAATTGCTGAACAGCTTGTACGCGCAGGCGATCCACTTCGTTGGACAGCAGTGCCTTAGGCACTTCGATCGGGTTGGCAGCCAGCAGACCGTCCATGACCTGGTTCTTGACCTTGGATTTGATGGCCTGACGCAGCTCGCGCTCCATGTTCTTGCGAACTTCGGTGCGGAAGCCTTCGATGCCGGTTTCCTTGATACCGAATTGAGCGAAGAACTCTTCGTTCAGCTCAGGCAGCTTAGGCTCGGAAACGCTGTTGACGGTCACGGTGAACTCGGCGGCTTTGCCAGCCAGGTCCAGGTTCTGGTAGTCAGCAGGGAATTCCAGGTTCAGAACACGCTCTTCGCCGGCTTTGGCGCCAACCAGGCCGTCTTCAAAGCCAGGGATCATGCGGTTGGAACCCAGCACCAGCTGAGTACCCTTGGCGGAGCCGCCAGCGAAGACTTCGCCGTCAACCTTGCCAACGAAATCGATGTTCAACTGGTCTTCGTTCTGGGCAGCACGCTCGGCTACTTCAAAACGGGTGTTCTGCTTGCGCAGGATTTCCAGCATGTTGTCCAGGTCCGAATCAGCCACTTCGGCGCTCAGGCGCTCGATAGCAATACCGTCGAAACCGGCCACTTCGAATTCTGGGAACACTTCGAATACGGCAACGTATTCCAGGTCCTTGCCCGCTTCGAGGGACTTAGGCTCGATCGACGGCGAACCTGCTGGGTTCAGCTTTTGCTCAACCACTGCTTCGTAGAAAGAAGCCTGGATTACGTCACCAACAGCTTCCTGGCGCGCATCAGCACCAAAACGGCGCTTGATTTCGCTCATTGGCACTTTGCCTGGACGGAAACCAGCGATCTTGGCCTTTTGGGCAGTCTGCTGCAGACGCTTGTTGACCGCAGTCTCAATACGCTCTGCCGGAACGGTGATGCTCAGGCGGCGCTCGAGAGCAGTAGTATTTTCAACAGAAACTTGCATGGATATTCCTCGTTGCACAGACGTTAGCCGGCCATTTCCGACCCCAATCAAGGGCATGCATTCTAGTGGGTCAAACTCAAGAAGTCACCCTACTGAAAATACGCCCGAAAACAGCCGGCAATTTATCGGTACGAAGGCACTGACGCACCTCGCCCCGGTGACAAATACAGCCAAGTACGCCAGGGCTCCGCGCCGCCTCTTCTATATATAGAAGAAGTCGTCTGCACCCCCTTGGCGGCCAACCCCTCAAACAGGGCCAGCAGGCAGTGCGGCATCATCGAGATACATAAATACGACGAAACGCCCTGCCGTTGCGACCCACTACCTGCAGCCGCCGAATATTCGTACCGCTGAAACCAAAAAAGGCGCCAGACTGTTAAATCTGGCGCCTTTCGAATATGGGGTGGACGAAGGGGATCGAACCCTCGACAACGGGAGTCACAATCCCGTGCTCTACCAACTGAGCTACGCCCACCATATTGCGTTAACAAAGAAACCAAACCACTTCTTTGTTTAGCCCTGCCCTGCCTTTCGACATGGCCAAGCCTTGTTTGGTGCGGATGAAGAGACTCGAACTCTTACGCCTCGCGGCGCTGGAACCTAAATCCAGTGTGTCTACCAATTCCACCACATCCGCGCTTGTAGCTCTTAAAGCAAAGGCGCCAGACGATTAATCTGGCGCCTTTTCAAAATATGGGGTGGACGAAGGGGATCGAACCCTCGACAACGGGAGTCACAATCCCGTGCTCTACCAACTGAGCTACGCCCACCAACTAGCGCTACTTGTGCCAAAGCTGCCTAATGGCGCACCCGGCAGGACTCGAACCTGCGACCATCCGCTTAGAAGGCGGATGCTCTATCCAGCTGAGCTACGGGCGCCTGATTAATCTGTACTCTTGGAGGATTACAAACTAAGTGCTTCCAGCCTTGCAGAACAACACTCTATTCTGCTCGACCTTCTTAACCAGTGCTAGGCTGTGCCCGACAAGTGCGACGAATAGTATAGAGGGCCTGGAAACCCGTCAAATCTTTTTTGAAAAAAACTGATTTTATTTAAGGGGTTAGGGCAATTTGCAGACCAAGCGCCTTTGCCCTCACGTCATGGCATGCGAGAATGCGCGCACTTTTCTTCCCCCTCTCGATGGTTAATCACGCGTAATGACTGCACAACTTATCGACGGCAAATCAATCGCCGCCA
Source organism: Pseudomonas sp. H1_A03 (assembly GCF_054685145.1). Taxonomy (NCBI): domain Bacteria; kingdom Pseudomonadati; phylum Pseudomonadota; class Gammaproteobacteria; order Pseudomonadales; family Pseudomonadaceae; genus Pseudomonas; species Pseudomonas sp. H1_A03. Next base: position 3,563,950 of record NZ_CP162829.1, on the reverse strand, counting down.
GCCTGCGCCAGCAGATCGCCAAACGCGTCTCCGAGCGTGGCCAGCAAGGCCTGCGCACGCCTGGCCTCGCGGTGATCCTGGTCGGCAGCGATCCTGCGTCCCAGGTTTATGTCTCGCACAAGCGTAAAGACTGTGAAGAGGTCGGCTTTATTTCCAAGGCCTACGACTTACCTTCCGAGACCACCCAGCAGGCGCTTACCGACCTGATCGACGGTCTCAACGACGACCCGAAGATCGATGGCATCCTGCTCCAACTGCCTTTGCCCGAGCACTTGGACGCGTCCAAATTGCTGGAGCGCATCCGCCCGGACAAGGACGTCGACGGCTTCCACCCTTATAACGTCGGCCGCCTGGCCCAGCGTATCCCGCTGCTGCGCCCGTGCACGCCGAAAGGCATCATGACCCTGCTGGAAAGCACCGGTGTCGACCTGTATGGCCTTGATGCCGTGGTTGTCGGCGCGTCCAACATCGTCGGCCGCCCGATGGCCATGGAACTGCTGCTGGCCGGCTGCACCGTGACCGTCACCCACCGCTTCACCAAAGACCTCGCCGGCCACGTTGGCCGCGCCGATCTGGTCGTTGTCGCCGCCGGTAAGCCGGGCCTGGTCAAGGGTGAGTGGATCAAGCAAGGCGCCATCGTCATCGACGTGGGCATCAACCGCCAGGAAGACGGCAAACTGGTGGGGGACGTGGTGTACGAAACCGCCCTGCCCCGCGCCGGCTGGATTACTCCAGTACCGGGTGGAGTTGGCCCGATGACGCGTGCCTGCCTATTGGAAAACACCTTGTACGCCGCAGAAACCCTGCACGATTAATAACCAGGTGTACTGAAAAAGCCCTGTCTTATCGCAGGGCTTTTTATTGCCCGCAAAAAACTCTTTTTTCTTAGTTTTTAGGAACTTTCATCTGGCTTTAGAAGAACATTCGACAGTTTCTGATCCATACTCCTAAAATGTAACGGCATTTATCAAAAACCCGTTCCCCAACGGCATTTCCTTACTTTTTAGCGAGTTCATCCGCGTGAAAATTCGTCTCTCTATTGTCAGCCTATTTTTTGCTTTCACAGGCACCTTCGCGCAAGCAGCCGAAACCACCCAGGCTCCGCGTGATACCTCCAAGCTGCAGATCGCTTCAGGCAGCGCCATGCTGGTGGACCTGCAGACCAATAAGGTCATCTATTCCAGCAACCCCGACGTGGTGGTGCCCATTGCCTCGGTGAGCAAGCTGATGACCGGCCTGATCGTGCTCGAAGCCAAGCAGAACATGGATGAGTACATCGATATCAATATCAAGGACACACCGGAAATGAAAGGTGTGTTCTCCCGCGTGAAAATCGGCAGCGAAATGCCGCGCAAAGAGATGTTGCTGATCGCCCTGATGTCGTCAGAAAACCGCGCCGCCGCCAGCCTGGCCCACCACTACCCAGGCGGCTATCCAGCGTTTATCGCGGCGATGAACGCCAAGGCCAAAGCGCTGGGCATGACCAGCACCCACTACGTCGAGCCTACTGGCCTGTCGATTCATAACGTGTCCACCGCCCGTGACCTGAGCAAATTGCTGGCCGCCGCGCGCCACTACCCGCTGCTCAGCCAACTGAGTACCACCAAGGAAAAGACCGTTTCGTTCCGCAAACCCAACTATACCCTGGGTTTCTCCAACACCGATCACCTGATCAACCGCGCCAACTGGGACATCAAGCTGACCAAGACCGGCTTCACCAACCAGGCCGGCCACTGCCTGGTGCTGGTGACCAGCATGGGTAACCGCCCGGTGTCGTTGGTGATCCTGGATGCCTTCGGCAAATTCACGCACTTTGCCGATGCCAGCCGGATTCGTAATTGGGTTGAAACCGGTAAGAGCGGCTCGGTGCCGGATGTGGCATTGCGCTACAAGGCGGACAAGAACCTGAAGAACCGTCCTAACGCTGCGGAAGTGCGTCGCTAAACAACAGTTCTAATGTGGGAGCGGGCTTGCTCGCGAATACGGTGAATCAGTCGCCAAATGCATTGACTGACACTCCGCTTTCGCGAGCAAGCCCGCTCCCACACTGGATCTTCGGTGTATTCCTTACTTGCGTTCCGCCAACACTTTAAGGGCCTGCGCCGCCGCCCGTTCCTGCCCCGCCTGGGCCGTTGCATTAGCCGACTCCCGCCAGCGTTGCGCATCCACATTGGCCGGCAACTGGCTTGGACGCTGGGTGAGGACTGCCCAACTCCCCGCATTCTTCCACTTCGATTCAAAGTCGCTGAAGCTCATCAACAGGCGCCGGTCCATCCCGGAGCGCAGCAGCACGGTGCTTTTCTGCTGATTGAACCCGACCACGACCACATAATGCGCGTCAGACCACACCCCGCCGCCAATTCGCGCCATCACCGGGTAACCCGCCGCCACCTGCGCCAGCACCGCCGTCAGCTCTGCATCCAGCGGATACACCATGAGCCCGTATTCACGCGCCAGCACCTGCATGTTGCGTTCAAGGTCTGCCTCGGCGCCCGGTAAACGCAGCGGCTTATCCAGCAGGCCCGGTGTCATGACAATGCCTTGTTGCGACAGCATGCTGGCTAAAGCCGTAGGACCGCTCTGATAAGCCTCGCTCCGAAAAGTCGGCACGCCATTGAGCTCGACGCGCTCCGGCAGGCCCGCCAGCCTCGATGGGGTTGCAGAACAGGCCGCAAGCCCCAGGGCACAGGCGAGCAACACGGATGTTTTAAGGTTCGACCGTAACCGCAATTTTCTACTCTCTTGATCAACTGCCGGTGAGGGCCCTGATCATAGGACGCTCTGCCACGCGGGTATAGCCCGCAGGCTTAGTAAAGGGAGTGGATAGAGCAAAGAAGTTGGTCAGACACGACCATTGGTCAATAGCAGGCAACCGCCAGCTAGCTAGACTGTCCCTTGAGAAGACTGTGTGTGCCCCGAACGGGGCGAAAGGAGGCCCGAATGAGCCTTGCAACAACGATTTTCCTGTTGATCTGCGGCTGGCTGGCGGTAGCCGGCGCCATGTTGTGGGGGGTGTTGCGCATTACCCGCCGGCACCATCACCCCCACGCCAAACCCGCCAAGCCTCATAAGGCAGCGGTGCATCACGCCTAGCCAGGCATGCAATTGAAATCCTGAGTCGCCGCGACTTCCTTGCCGTGGCCATCCTCCAGGGATGCGCGCACGGTCGTGCCCAGGCTGGATTCCACCAAGGTGTAGTGCTCACCCGCCTTGAAGTCCTTGTACTCGACCCGACCCTGGCAGTCCTGCTGGTTGTCGTCGCCTGGTTCTTCCTCGAATAACGTCACATCCAGGCGATGATCTCCCGGCGTCACTTCAAAAAAACGCCCGTCATCCACGCGTTTTCCATCCACTCGCTCAGCCATCAGGTCGTTCGGCGCTTCTTCCTTCAAGCCGATCCAGGCTTCGCTCGGGTCGGCTTTTGGAATGGGACCGGCGCAGGCCGATAACAGCAGCACAGCACCGAGGGCGGGAATCAACAACAGGGGTTTGAGTGACATGGCAGGGCTCCAAAGAAAGACGATATGTCCGATGGGTTACAAGCTTGGTGAGCGCGCCTGTTTAGAACAAATGAATACATATGAAACGATCTTCAGCCCTTACCTAAATGTTCCTTCACCTGGCTGAAAGGTGCGTGTTAGGTGGGTCGGGCAAGACTGCCGGGGTTTGCAATCCTGCTCCTTTGGAGGTTCACGCATGCTCGGGCTGGTAAAGACCGCACTGCAAAAGCCGTACACGTTTATCGTGTTGGCCATATTCATCTGCATCATCGGGCCAATGGCGGCCCTGCGTACCCCCACTGACGTTTTCCCGGATATCGGCATCCCTGTGGTAGCGGTGGTGTGGCAGTACAACGGCCTGTCGCCGGACGCCATGGCCGGCCGGGTGATTTACACCTACGAACGCTCCCTGAGTACCACCGTCAACGACATCGAACACATCGAATCGCAATCGCTGCCCGGCATGGGCATCGTCAAGATCTTCTTCCAGCCCGGCGTGGATATCCGCACCGCCAACGCTCAGGTGACAGCAGTTTCTCAAACCGTACTCAAGCAGATGCCACCGGGCATCACGCCGCCGCTGATCCTCAACTACAGTGCCTCCACGGTGCCGATCCTGCAGATGGCATTCTCCAGCCCGAGCCTCTCGGAGGCGAAGATTCGCGACCTGGTGCAAAACAACATCCGCCTGCCTTTAAGCGCCCTGCCCGGCCTGGCGATGCCCACACCTATGGGAGGTAAACAACGCCAGATCACCCTCGACCTCGACCCGCAGGCGCTGGCCGCCAAAGGGCTGTCGGCCCAGGACGTGGGCAATGCACTCGCGTTGCAAAACCAGATCATCCCAGTGGGCACCGCCAAACTCGGTCCCAACGAATACACGATCCTGCTCAACAACAGCCCCAAGGCAATTGATGAACTCAACGATTTGCCAATCAAAACCGTCGACGGTGCGCTGATCACCATCGGCCAGGTGGCCCACGTACGTGACGGCTCGCCGCCGCAGACCAACATCGTACGCGTCGACGGCCACCGTGCGGTGCTGATGCCGGCATTGAAAAACGGCAGCATCTCTACCCTGTCGATCATCGACGGCATCCGGCAGATGCTGCCGCGCATCAACGAAACGCTGCCGCCGTCGCTGAAGACTTCGCTGCTGGGCGACGCCTCGGTGTTCGTCAAACAGTCGGTGGGCAGCGTGGCCCAGGAAGGCATCATTGCCGCGCTGCTGACGAGCGCGATGATCCTGCTGTTCCTTGGCAGCTGGCGTTCGACGCTGATCATCGCGGCGTCGATTCCCCTGGCGGTACTCTCGGCCATCGCGCTGCTGGCGGTGTCCGGGCAAACCCTCAACGTGATGACCCTCGGCGGGCTGGCGTTGGCCGTGGGCATCCTGGTGGACGACGCCACGGTCACCATCGAAAACATCAACTGGCACCTGGAACAAGGCAAGGCGGTAAAAACCGCGATCCTCGACGGCGCCGCGCAGATCGTCGGCCCGGCGTTCGTCTCGCTGCTGTGCATCTGCATCGTGTTTGTGCCGATGTTCTTGCTGCAAGGCATCGCCGGCTACCTGTTCCGCCCGATGGCCCTGGCGGTCATCTTTGCCATGGCCAGTTCGTTCATCCTCTCGCGTACGTTGGTACCGACACTGGCGATGTTCCTGCTCAAGCCGCACATGCCGGAGCCAGGCGCGGGGCATCACCCGGAAGATGAATTCATCAATCATCACGAAGGTGAGCAGCACACGAAACAGCGCAACGCCCTGCTGCAATCGATGCTGAATTTCCAACAGGGGTTCGAGCGCCATTTCTCGAATATCCGCGATACCTATTACGGCCTGCTGACCTTGGCGCTGGGCAATCGCAAACGCTTTATCGTCGGTTTCCTGGCCTGCGTACTCGCGTCATTCCTGCTGTTGCCTAGCCTGGGCCAGGACTTCTTCCCAGCCACCGACGCCGGTGCCCTCGCCCTTCACGTACGTTTACCACTGGGCACGCGCATCGAAGAAAGCGCCGCCGCTTTCGACCGCATCGAAGCGCGGATTCGTGAAGTGATTCCCGCCGAAGAACTCGACACCATTGTCGATAACATCGGCATCCCGCTGAGCGGCATCGACATGGCCTACAGCAGCAGCGGCACCATCGGCCCGCAGGATGGCGACATCCAGGTCACCTTGAAAAAAGACCACGCCCCCACCGCGGACTATGTGAAGAAACTGCGTGAAGCCTTGCCGCAAAGTTTTCCCGGCAGCCACTTTGCGTTCCTGCCGGCGGATATCAGCAGCCAGATCCTCAACTTTGGCGCGCCTGCCCCGCTGGACGTGAAGATCTCCGGGCGCAGCGACGAAGAAAACCGCGCCTATGCGGTAGAACTGGAGCGCCGCCTGCAGCACGTCCCGGGCATCGCCGACCTGCGTATCCAACAGTCCACCGGCTACCCGTCCTTGCAGGTGAATGTCGACCGGATGCGCGCCAACGGCCTGGGCATCACGGAGCGTGACGTGACCAACAGCATGGTCGCCTCCCTCGCCGGCAGCTCCCAGGTGGCGCCGACCTTCTGGCTCAACCCGGCCAACGGCGTGTCCTATTCCATCGTTGCCGCGACCCCGCAATACCGCCTCGACAGCCTGCCGTCACTGGAAGCGCTGCCGGTAACGGGTGCTGGCGGCCAGTCGCAAATCCTCGGCGGCGTGGCAACCATCTCCCGTGTGCAGAGCCCGGCGGTGGTGACTCACTACAACATCGAACCGACCCTGGACTTGTACGCCAATGTCCAAGGCCGCGACCTCGGCGGCGTAGCCCGTGATGTGCAAAAAGTGCTGGATGACACCGCGTCGATGCGCCCCAAAGGCGCGGTGATCAGCCTGCACGGGCAGATCGATGCGTTGCATGAAGCGTTCAGCGGTTTGAGCGTCGGCCTGCTCGGTGCGGTGGTGCTGATCTACCTGCTGATCGTGGTCAACTTCCAGTCGTGGGCCGACCCGTTCGTGATCATCACCGCCTTGCCGGCGGCCCTGGCGGGGATCGTGTGGATGCTGTTCCTCAGCGGCACCTCGCTGTCGGTGCCCGCGTTGACCGGCGCAATCCTGTGCATGGGCGTCGCCACCGCCAACTCGATCCTGGTCGTGAGCTTCTGCCGCGAACGCCTGGCCGAACATGGTGATGCGCTGAAGGCCGCGCTGGAAGCGGGCTACACGCGCTTTCGCCCAGTGTGCATGACCGCCCTGGCGATGATCATCGGCATGCTGCCACTGGCGATCTCCGAGGAGCAGAACGCACCGCTCGGCCGTGCGGTGATCGGTGGCTTGATCTTCGCCACCGTCGCCACCCTGTTGTTTGTTCCCGTGGTCTTCAGCCTGGTCCACGGTCGTCACTCTACTCGCGCAGTTGCAGGAGTTCCCCCACATGTCGTCTGATCAAAAACCCTCGCGCAAGCGTCTGATGCTCATGGGTGTCGGCGGCCTGACCCTGGCCGCCCTGTTGGTCGCCAACGGCCTGCACGCCCGTACGCTGCACGAACAATCGGTTGCCGCCTGGACCGAGACTGCCGCCATCGCTCAAGTGAGGGTGGTCCAACCGCAACAGAACGCCGCCGGCGATACCCTGCGTTTGCCCGCGCATTTGGAAGCCTGGAGCAAGGCGCCGATTCACGCCCGGGTCAGCGGCTACCTGAAAGACTGGAAAGCCGACATCGGCACTCAAGTCAAGGCCGGGCAGGTCCTCGCCGAGATCGACAGCCCGGACCTGGACCAGCAACTGGCCCAAACCCACGCACGCCTAGTGCAGGAACAAGCCAACGCACGCCTGGCCGAAACCACCGCCACCCGCTGGCAAAACCTGCTCGCCAGCCACTCGGTATCACGCCAGGAGGCCGATGAAAAAACCTCCAATGCCGCCGCGGCCAAGGCCAACGCCGAAGCCGCCGCTGCCGACTACGCGAGGCTCACCGCGCTGGAAAGCTACAAGACCCTTCGTGCGCCATTCGCCGGCACCATCACCGCGCGCAACACCGATATCGGCCAGTTGATCAAAGCCGATACCGACAGTGATCCCGAGTTGTTCAACATTGCTGACACCCACCAGTTGCGCCTGTATGTGCCGGTGCCACAGAACTACGCGGCCGTCATCCATCCCGGCCTTGAAGCCGAACTGACAGTGCCCGAGCATCCTGGCGAACACTTCAAGGCCCGCCTGATCGGCGACTCCACCGCCATCGACCGCCGCTCAGGCACCCTGCTCGCGCAGTTCGTGGCAGACAACCCCAACGGCGAATTGCTGCCCGGTGATTACGCCGAAGCCACCCTGCCGATTCCGGTGGACACCCATGGCGTGAGCATCCCGGCCAGCGCGTTGATCTTCCGCGCCCAAGGCACGCAAGTGGCGGTGCTGGACGCGCAGAATCACGTGCACCTGCAGAACATCCACATCGGATTGGATTTGGGCGAACGCTTGGTGATCGACCAGGGCCTGAAACGCGCCGACCGTGTCGTCGACAACCCACCTGACGCCCTGCGTGAAGGCGACCCGGTGCAACTGGCCAACGCCTCGGGAGGTGCACATGTGCCCAAGGCTTAAACCTGTCGCAGCCCTGATACTGCTGGCGTTGCAAGGTTGCTCAATGGCGCCGACCTACACCGTGCCTTCGGTAAACCTCCCGACGGGCTACCGCGAACAGACCCGTGACGGCCCGTGGCACAGCGCTCAACCCTGCGACCAACTGGCGCCCGAATGGTGGAAACTCTACAACGACCCACACCTGAATGACCTGCAACAGCAACTGCTCAAGGCCAATCCGGACCTGGATGCAGCGCTGGCGCACTTCGATGCGTCCCAGGCGTACGCCAGCCAACTGCATGCCGGGTTGTTCCCGCAAATCACTGCCAGCGCGCAGCCGTTGCGGCAACGGCAATCGGACTCGCGACCGTTGCGGGGGACGACTCAGCCGTCCGTGTATAACAGCAACACCGCAGGCTTTTTATTGAGCTACGACCTGGACCTGTGGGGCAAAATCCGCAACCAGGTGGCGGCGGGTGATGCTCAGGCGCAAGCGTCCGGCGATGACTTGGCGGTGGCACGCTTGAGCCTGCAGCACCAGTTGGCGACGTTGTATGTGCAGCTCAATGGGCTGGATGCGCAGGCGCGAATTCTCAACCGTTCGCTGGACGATTTCAGCCAAGCGCTGCAATTGACCCGCAGCCGGTATGAAGGCCAGATTGCTTCTGAGCTGGACCTGACCCGCGCGCAGAATCAGTTGGCAGAAGCCAAGGCGCAATTGGATGAGGTGCGCGGCCAGCGCAACCTTACTGAGCATGCCATTGGTGAACTGGTGGGTGTCGCAGCCAGTGATTTTACGTTGCCGCCGAGCCAACAGTTGATCGCGTTACCGGGAATTCCTACGCAGTTACCCAGCCAGTTGCTGCAGCGCCGCCCGGATATTGCGGCGGCGGAACGGCGGGTGTTTGCGGCCAATGCGAATATCGGGGTGGCCAAGGCCGCGTGGTATCCGGATTTCAGCTTGACCGGGTTGGTTGGCGGGCAGACGCAAGGCGTCGGCAATCTGCTTTCGGCGGGCAATCGGTATTGGGCGCTGGGGCCGCTGGTCAACTTGCCGATCTTTGATGGCGGCCGCTTGAGCGCCAATGAACATCAAGCCAAAGCGGAGTTTGAAGAAGCCTCGGCGCAATACCGGAGCCGCGTACTGAAAGCGGTGCGCGAGGTCGAAGATAACCTGGCGCAGCTTCGGGACTTGCAACAGGAAGCCCAGGACGAACAGGCGGCGGCGGATGCCGCGCAACATACGCAATCGCTGGCGATGAACAGCTACCAAGCCGGGGCCGTGAGTTACCTGGATGTAGTGACCGCACAAACGGCAGCCTTGCAGGCACAACGAACATTGCAGGCGGTGCAGACCCGTCAGTTACAGGCAAGCGTGGGATTGGTCACCGCGCTCGGTGGGGGCTGGCAATCTGGCGACCGGCTTTTGCCCCAATCAACTTCGCCTGCCCATCCTTCTGCTTCCCCGTCCGCGCCTCAGTGATCAACCCTGGGATCAACTTGCCCTCGGGCAAGTTCTTCCAGAACCGGCTCGGCAAGTGCCCTTCCATCACCTTGGGGTTCAACCGCGCCGGGTTGAAGATGTGGCTGTAATAGGTCAGCCACATCGCACTGTGCGGATCCTCCACATTCTGCGCCAGCTGCCGCCACGCCTCGGGGCACTCGCGCTGATGAATAAGCTGCTCTCCGTCGTAGTACACCCCGTCCAGCGGCGTGGCGATCATCCAACGATGACGGCCCATGCGCCCGACGAAATGCTGGCTGGCGGATTTCAGAATGTCGTGTGCAGGCTCGTGCCAGGCCACATATTCCGGCAGCTCCGCCCCCGCCCCGGCGGGTAATGCGATAAACCGCACAAACGCATGCAGGTGGTGCGCCTCGCGGCTGACCTGTTTGATCCGCCGCTGCAACTCGCTGCCCAGCTTGTCCCCCGCCAGCATCGCAGTACGATCGCCATGGCTCACACGCCACAACACTTCATACAGCAGGCTCCAGCGCTGGTCGCCGTGGTAGCAGGCGGCCGACTCCAGCAGATCCAACAACGCCTTGGGCACGCGCGTCTGGAACGGCCCGAGGCCTTCGGGAATGGACTGGTCGGTGGCAAACAGATCGGCTACCTCGGCCTCGCCCCAGCTCACCTGGCTGGGATCGACCTGATGGCTGAGCAGCCATCGCGCCTGGTCGCGCCAAGTGCTGAACAGGTTGTCGCATTCCAGGCTGATCATCCCCACAGCCCCATTTGCTGGGGTGCGGGGCGGTCGCGCAATTGTTCACGTAGCAGCACGCTGGTGCTTTCGGCCTGTTGCGGGTGATAGTCACTGGTGATGAAAAACGGCTTGGCCTTGGCCAGTACGCAGCGCATGCGCGCCAGGTCTTCGAAGCGGATCTTGCGTTCACGCCGCAGGTCCACCAGGCGCTGGGTGGTGCGCAGGCCAATGCCCGGAATGCGCGCAATCAAGGTCGGCTCGGCGCGGTTCAGGTCCAGGGGGAATACCTCGCGGTGTTCCAGGGCCCAGGCCAGCTTGGGGTCGATATCCAGGGCCAGGTGGCCGGGGCCTGCGAACAGTTCGTTGGCGCTGAACCCGTAGCTGCGCAGCAGGAAATCGGCCTGGTACAAGCGATGCTCGCGCATCAGCGGTGGTGCAGCCAGGGGCACGCTCTTCGGGCTGTTGGGGATGGGGCTGAACGCCGAGTAATACACACGCCGCAGCTTGAAATTGCCGTAAAGCGCCTCGGCACCGTGGAGGATGGTGCTGTCATCGGTGTCGTCGGCGCCGACGATCATTTGCGTACTCTGCCCTGCCGGGGCGAATCGCGGCGCGCGCGGCTCGTTGAGCACGGTCTGCTCGCCGGTGTAGATGGTCTGCATGGCCTGCTTGATCGAGACGATCTGTTTTTCCGGCGCCAGGGTCTGCAAGCTGGTCTCGGTAGGCAGTTCGATATTCACGCTCAGGCGGTCGGCATAACGCCCGGCTTCGGCGATCAGCGCCGGGTCCGCGTCGGGAATGGTCTTGAGGTGGATATAGCCGCGAAAGTCGTGCTCTTCGCGTAGAAGCTTGGCGACCCGCACCAACTGCTCCATGGTGTAGTCAGACGAACGGATGATGCCGGAGCTGAGAAACAGCCCGCTGACGCAATTGCGCCGGTAGAAGTCCAGGGTCAGTGTGACCACCTCCTCCGGGCTGAAACGCGCGCGGGGCACGTCGCTGGAGCGGCGGTTGACACAGTATTGGCAGTCGTAGAGACAGAAGTTGGTGAGCAACACCTTGAGCAATGACACGCATCGCCCATCGGGCGTATAGCTGTGGCAGATGCCCATGCCATCGGTAGAACCCAGCCCCGCCTTGCCCTCGGAGCTACGCTTGGGCGCGCCGCTGCTGGCGCACGACGCATCGTACTTGGCGGCGTCGGCGAGGATGCTGAGTTTTTCGATCAACTGCATGGAGGGCTACCGGTACTGGTTTTTTGTACAGTACCAGTAGCTCAACCATCACGCCAGTGCCGTCTGTAGGACAGAGATTTTGTGGCGAAGGAGCTTGCTCCCGCTGGGCTGCGCAGCGGTCCCAAAAAGCCGGCTCCAGCTGCGCTGTCGAACGGGAGCAAGCTCCCTCGCCACAATGATCAGCTGGCGGTAGCGAGTAGCAAATCCTGCACCGACCGCCCCTTGCCGCGCCCACGGTCCAGCGCATACAACGACGCCGCGATCTCATCCGCCCGAATCGGCAGCACCGACAGCAAGGTGTCGCTCAATCCATGGCTGGCCTGGCTGAAACCTTGGATGTAGATCCCGGCGTTGCAACGCTCGTCGGTGACGATGCGGTAGTCGCGCGCCACGTCAAAGTCGCCCAGGTAGCCTTCCAGCGGCGCCAGCAAGGCGCGGTGAGTCTGGCGCTCGTAGCCGGTGGCGAGGATCACCGCATCGTAATGATTGACGCTGGTTTCGCCGCTGGCGTTATTGCGCAGCACCAGCTCGATGCCCAACGGACCAGGGGTGGCTTTCTCGACCACCGTCATGGTGCGGAACGCCTGGCGGGCGATGCCGGAGACTTTCTGGCGATAAAAGATGCCGTAGATACGCTCGATCAGGTCCAGGTCTACCACCGAATAATTGGTGTTCTGGTACTCGGCGACCAGGCGCTCACGCTCGGCGCCTTCCTGCTGGAACACCAGGTCGGTAAAGGCCGGCGAGAACACTTCGTTGACGAACGGGCTGTCATCGGCGGGCTTAAGCGCCGATCCGCGCAGGATCATGTCGACCTGCACCGACGGGAAGCTGTCGTTCAGGTCGATAAACGCTTCGGCTGCACTCTGGCCGCCGCCGATGATGGCGATGCGCATGGCCTTGCCCTCGACACACGGTTGCGTGGCCATGCGCTCCAGGTATTGAGAATGGTGGAACACCCGGCTGTCCCCTTTGAGCGCCTTGAACGCCTCCGGAATACGTGGTGTGCCGCCAGCGCTGACCACCACCGAACGGGTGGTGCGTACATGCTGCTCGCCCAGGGCATCGCGGGAAATCACGCGCAGCGCTTCAACCTGCTGCTGATGCAGGATCGGCTCGATGGCCAGCACTTCCTCGCCGTAGCGCGCCTGGGCCTGGAACTGCCCGGCGACCCAGCGCAGGTAGTCGTTGTACTCCATGCGGCACGGGTAAAAGGTGCCCAAGTTGATGAAGTCCACCAGGCGGTCGTGGGCTTTCAGGTAATTGACGAAGGAATACGGGCTGGTGGGGTTACGCAGAGTCACCAGGTCCTTGAGGAACGAGATCTGCAGTTCGCTCTGGGTCACCAGGGTATTGCCGTGCCAGCGGTAGTCGGCCTGTTTGTCGAGAAACAGCACGTCCAGTTTTCCCTGGGCCTTTTCGCGCTCCTGCAGGGCGATGGCCAGCGCCAGGTTCGAAGGGCCGAAACCGATACCGATCAGGTCGTGAACCGCGGGCGAAGCAATAGCCTGTGTCATTCCAGTGTCCTCTGGATAAGCCCCTTGGCGGTGGGGCGGGAATACCTTTCAAGACCTGCACAACAGGTCATCTGTTGATAGGAAACGAGGACAGTGAAATAAAATTTAACTAACAGGTGATCAGTGCGCTTCCCACTCTCGCATCCGCCCCCGGCAGTGCTTCATGGCGTTGACGATGTGTTTTTCCACCAGGGCGCGGGAAATGCACAGGCGCTCGGCGATTTGCAGGTGGGTCAGGCCGTCGAGCTTGCGCAGCAGAAAGCTGTCGCGGCAGGCAGGCGGCAGCTCGGCCAGGGCACGTTCGAGCAATTCCAGGCGCTGGCCGTGGTCGTGGTGGGTGTGGGGCGAGCAACTGGCGAAGCGCTCTTCGGCATCCAGCACATCCAGGGGTTCAACCTGGCGCAAGGCGTTGCGGCGATGACCGTCGATCACCAGGTTGAGCGCAGTGCGGTACAAAAAGGCGCGGGGTTGTTCGATGGGCGTGTCGCTGGAACGTTCCAGCACCCGGACATAAGCATCATGCACCACATCCTCGGCCACCTGACGGTTGCCCAGCTTGGCGTTGAGGAAACACACCAGCTCGCGATAGTAGTTTTCCAACATGACTCCCGACCGCCGGGTGGCGGCATTAGGCCCTTGGGTGCAAAAAAGACAGCGTTTAGGTGATGGCAGTTTGAGTGCGTGCAATTTATAGTAATTCTCATCTACTTTTAAAGCACACTTGCATCAACGGACGATTATTTTTCTTCAAGGGAGCTGTAACTGCTTATGTAACAGCCTAAATCCCCGCGCAATTCCCTCGTCTACTTGTCAGCTCCCCGCAACTGCGGTCCGAACTTTCCTGGCTGGAACCAAAGCATGAAACGCCCTCGACCTGCCCGACGCGCCTTGCTTGTTATCGCGTGCCTGATCCCCGTCATCGCCATCGCGGCCTGGCAAGTGCTGCCGCCGGGGCCCGACACCCTCACCACTGTGAGCGTCACCCGCGGCAATATCGAAAACAGCGTGACGGCCCTGGGCACCCTGCAACCCAGGCGTTATGTCGATGTAGGCGCACAGGCGTCCGGGCAGATCCGCAAGATCCACGTCGAGGCCGGCGATCAGGTCCAGGAAGGTCAGTTGCTGGTGGAGATCGACCCTTCCACGCAAAAAGCCAAACTCGACGCCAGCCGCTACGCCATCGAAAACCTCAAGGCTCAGTTGCAGGAGCAAAACGCCCAGCATGAGTTGGCACGCCAGAAGTACCAGCGCCAGCAGCGCCTGGCCGCCGGTAATGCGACCCGCGAAGAAGATGTACAAACCGCCAAAGCTGAATTGAGCGCCACAGCGGCCCGGGTCAGCATGTTCCAGGCGCAGATCCGGCAAGCCCAGGCCAGCCTGCGCAGCGATGAAGCGGAGCTGGGCTACACGCGCATCTATGCCCCGATGACCGGCACCGTAGTGGCGGTGGACGCGCGCGTCGGCCAGACCCTGAACGCCCAGCAGCAGACACCGCTGATCCTGCGCATCGCCAAACTGTCACCGATGACCGTCTGGGCGGAAGTCTCGGAAGCCGATATCGGCCACGTCAAACCGGGCATGACCGCCTATTTCACCACCCTGAGCGGCGGCAACCGGCGCTGGACCAGCACCGTGCGGCAGATCCTGCCGATCCCGCCCAAGCCCTTGAATGAAACCCAAGGCAGCGGTAGCCCCAACAGTTCCAGCAAAAGCGGCAGTGGCCGTGTGGTGCTGTACACCGTGCTGCTGGACGTGGACAACAGCGACAACGCGTTGATGGCGGAGATGACCACCCAGGTGTTTTTCGTCGCCAGCCAGGTCAAGGACGCCCTCACTGCACCGGTTGCCGCGCTGCGGGGCACGTCCAGTGCCGACCGCCAGATCGCCCGGGTCCTGACCAAAAGCGGCCGTATCGAAGAACGCCACGTGCACCTGGGCATCAGTGACCGCCTGCGCGTCCAGGTGCTCGACGGCCTGAACGAGGGCGATCAATTGGTGATCGGCCCGGCCGACGGCAACGGGGTTGAGTTGACCACGCCCCTGATCGAACTCAAGAACATCCGCAAATCCTACGGCGGCGGCGACAGCCCGCAGGTCGACGTGTTGCGCGGCATCGACCTGTCGATTCATGCCGGGGAGTTCGTTGCCATCGTCGGCGCCTCGGGCTCCGGCAAGTCCACGCTGATGAATATCCTCGGCTGCCTCGACCGCCCAAGCGTCGGTGACTACCTGTTCGCCGGGGAAAACGTCGCGCACCTGGACAGTGACGAACTGGCCTGGCTGCGCCGCGAAGCCTTTGGCTTCGTGTTCCAGGGCTACCACTTGATTCCCTCCGGCTCGGCCCAGGAAAACGTCGAGATGCCGGCGATCTATGCCGGCATCAGCGCCACCGAGCGCCATGCCCGCGCCAACGCGCTGCTCACGCGCCTGGGCCTGGCCGACCGCACCGGCAACCGTCCGCACCAGCTTTCCGGCGGCCAGCAGCAACGCGTGTCCATCGCTCGCGCGTTGATGAACGGTGGCCACATCATCCTGGCCGATGAACCCACCGGCGCCCTCGACAGCCACAGCGGCGCCGAGGTCATGACCCTGCTCGACGAACTGGCCAGCCAAGGCCACGTGGTGATCCTGATCACCCACGACCGCGAAGTGGCGGCGCGGGCCAACCGCATCATCGAGATTCGCGATGGCTTGATCATCAGTGACTCGGCCGATGGCAGCGAAATAGCTCCTGCATTAGCCAACGGCGCCCTGCAAGCCGTTGACCTGCGCCAACGCCTGGCCGACGGCGCCGAGCACAATGGCGCATGGAAAGCCGAATTGGTGGATGCCGTGCAAGCTGCCTGGCGGGTGATGTGGATCAACCGCTTCCGCACCGCGTTGACCCTGCTGGGCATCATTATCGGCGTGGCATCGGTGGTGGTGATGCTGGCGGTGGGCGAAGGCAGCAAGCGCCAGGTCATGGCGCAGATGGGCGCGTTCGGCTCCAACATCATCTACCTCAGTGGATCGTCGCCCAACCCGCGTACGCCGCCGGGGATCGTGACGCTCAATGACGTCCACGCACTGGCCGCCCTGCCTCAGGTGCAGCGCATCATGCCGGTCAACGGCAGCGAAGCCGGGGTGCGTTTTGGCAATGTCGACTACATGGCCTATGTGGGCGGCAATGACACCAACTTCCCGGAGATCTTCAATTGGCCGGTGGTCGAGGGCAATTATTTTACCGCCGAGGACGAGCGCGCCGCCGCCACGGTGGCGGTGATCGGGCATCGTGTGCGCGAGAAGCTGTTCAAGGGCGAGGTCGACCCCATCGGCCAGTACATCCTGATTGAGAACGTGCCGTTCCAGGTGATCGGGGTGCTGGCGGAAAAAGGCGCCAGCTCCGGCAACAAGGACAGCGACGACCGCATTGCCATTCCTTATACCGCCGCCAGCGTGCGCCTGTTCGGCAGCTATAACCCCGAATACGTGGTGATCGCGGCGGCTGATGCGCGCAAGGTCCACGAGGCCGAGCTGGCCATCGACCAGTTGATGCAAACGCTGCACAACGGCAAGCGCGATTACGAGCTGACCAACAACGCGGCGATGATCCAGGCCGAAGCCCACACGCAGAACACGCTGTCGTTGATGCTCGGTTCGATTGCCGCGATTTCCCTGTTGGTGGGCGGTATCGGCGTGATGAACATCATGTTGATGACCGTGCGCGAACGTACCCGCGAAATCGGTATCCGCATGGCCACCGGCGCACGCCAGCGCGACATCCTGCGCCAGTTCCTTACCGAAGCGGTGATGCTCTCGGTGGTCGGCGGCCTGTGCGGCATCGCCCTGGCCCTGCTGGTGGGTGGCGTGCTGGTACTGGCCGAGGTGGCGGTGCAGTTTTCCCTGGTGGCGGTGTGTGGCGCATTTGGTTGCGCGCTGGTCACCGGCGTCGTATTCGGCTTTATGCCGGCCCGTAAAGCTGCCCGGCTCGATCCGGTTAAGGCGTTGACCAGTGAATAAACGATCCATCTACTTGCCCGGTTTGTGTGTGTTGCTCAGCGCCTGCGCCGGCAACCCACCGGCCATCGACACGGCTATTGCGCCGCCTGCCGCCTGGCAATACGCCGAGCGCGACGCCGCCCAGGCCACCAACCAGCAATGGTGGACACACTTCGCCAGCCCGCAGTTGAACCGTCTTATCGAGCAGGCCCGCCGTGACAGTTTCGACGTTGCCGCCGCCACGGCCCGTGTGCGCCAGGCGCAGGCCAGTGCTGTGATAGCCGGTGCGCCATTGTTGCCCGAGGTGAAGTTCAACCTCGCGGCCAGTCACCAGAAACTCATACGCGGCCCGGGTGGACCGGACCTGGATGCGTCCCAAAGCGACGACGCCGTCGACAACTTCGGCGCCAACCTCACCGCCAGCTACGAAGTGGACTTCTGGGGTGGCCGCGCCGCCGCCCGCGACAGCGCCCTGCACAGCCTGCGCGCCAGCGAGTTTGACCGGGCCACCGTGGAACTGACCCTGCTCAGCAGCGTGGCCGACCGCTACGCACAAACTCTCGCCGCCCACCAACGCCAGCAGATCGCCGAGCTGAACCTGGCCAATGCGCGCAACGTGCTCGACCTGGTACAGACGCGCTACGACGCCGGCTCCGCCACGGCCCTGGAACTGGCACAGCAAAAAAGCCTGGTGGCCAGCCAGCAACGCCAGTTGCCGCTGATCCAGCAACTGGCCGAAGAATCGCAGATCACCCTGGCCGCCCTGCTCGGCCAACCGGTGCAGGCGTTGGACCTGGGCGCCGAGCCCTTTCAGGCACTGACCTGGCCGACCATCGGCGCCGGCCTGCCCAGCCAACTGCTCAGCCGCCGGCCCGATATCGCCAAGGCCGAGGCGCAACTGGCGGCAGCACAGGCCGACGTCACCGTGGCCCGCGCGGCCATGCTGCCCGCCGTCACCCTTGGTGCAACCTTGGGCTCCGACGCCTACAAGGCCATGGATGTGCTGCGCAGCCCCTACTACACGCTGACCGCCGGCCTCGTCGGCCCGATCTTCAACAACGGCCGTTTAAGTGCTGAACGTGACAAGGCTCGCGCACGCCAGGATGAACTGCTGCAAACCTATCGCGGCGCGATCATCAATGGCTTTGCCGATGTGGAAAAAGCCCTCAGCGGCATCACCCGCCTCGACCAGCAACGCGAATGGCAAAGTGAAGAGCTGAAACAGGCCCAGACCGCGTTCCAGATCGCCGAAAGCCGCTACCAGGCAGGTGCCGAAGACCTGCTCACGGTGCTGGAAACCCAGCGCACGCTGTACGCGGCCCAAGACCAGAATGTGCAACTGCGGCTGTCACGCCTGCAGGCCAGCATCGCGCTGTACAAGGCACTGGGCGGTGGCTGGCAGGCACAGATCCGATAAACAAAACTCCGATCTCGTACATTAGCTGTCTTTTCACCCTACATTCTTCGACCTGAGGTCCTTGGTAAAAAAGCCGCTATTACACGGCCGCCCAGGACCTCTCGATGACTGTTGCAAACTACCTGACGTGCGCCTGTCTCTGGCTGACGGCAAGCCTTGCCTCTGCCCAACCACTGATCCCTCCCACCACCATCGACTGGCTGCTGGACTGCCCCCTGCCCACCGTTGAGCGCCTGGACCCCGAGGTGCTGCAACGCACCCAATGCGGCATTGTGAACGTACCGCGCAATTACGCCGCGCCCCGGCAAGGCAGCTTGCGTCTCTACCTGACTCGCGTCGGCGCCCGTGACCCGCTGAACCGTGAAGGCGTGGTGTTTGCCCAGGCTGGCGACGCCGCCGCCAACAACCAGGGCGGCACCTTTGTCATTCACTTGACCAGCCTCTGGGGCGCCTACGCCAACCCCGCCTATCGCACGCTGGTCGACCGTTACGACGTGATCGAACTCAGCCCCCGCGACCTCAGCAACGACAACGGCATCGAACAGGCCGCCCAGGACATGGAGTACGTCCGCAGGCAACTTGGCGACGCCCAACTGCTCTACCTGGGCAATGACAACGCCGCCCGCCTGGGTAGCCGTTACGCTGCGCTGTTTCCCGATCGCGTGGCGCGCATGGTGCTGGTCAACGCGCAACAGGCCGAAGAAGCGGCTTCGCCGGTCGAGCAACTGCGGCTGAAAGAACCCGTCAAGCACGCCGCCAGCAGTTGCATCAACCGCTGGGTCGCAGACTTCCTGGTCTTTGGCAAGCAGCCACCGCCGTCCACCCGTTGCCTTGACTCAGGTAACCGCGGAGCAGACACCCGTTTGCGACCTGTTGCCATCGAAAACGACACGTGGCGTTGACGCTGCATCCCGATCGCTATTAAGTGCTATTTATCCGCATTAATACGATAAATCGAACCCATGCTAAGTCGCCCGCTCCGACGCAAACGCCAGAAGCTGTCCGATGTGATTGTCGAGTCGGTCAAGCGCTCCATCGTCACCGACGCCTTGAAGCCCGGCGACCGTCTACCCACTGAACGTGAGCTGATGGAAAGCTTCCAGTGCTCCAAGGGCTCGGCCCGCGAAGCGCTCAAGGCCCTGGAAGTGGAAGGCCTGGTGAGCACACGCACCGGCCCCAGCGGTGGTGCTTACCTGAACCAGGCCGGCACTGAGCCCGCCAGCCGCGCGCTGCGCAACTACCTGCACTTCCAGCATTTGGATGGCGAGCAGGTGTACCAACTGCGCAAAGTCATCGAAGTGGAACTCGCGGTGTCGGTGCTCGGGCGCTTGAGCGAAGACGACTACCAGGCCCTGCAAGACAACGTGGATTTCTGCAGCGCCCCGGAAGACAGCGAGGCCGGCCAGCGCGAGCAACGCCTGGCGGAACTGGAGTTCCATAACCTGCTGGCCAAGGCCTGCCCCAATCCGTTGCTGAGTTTCATGGCGCAGTTTCTCAACGACCTGCTGCGCGACCTGGTGGTGTTGAAAAAGGCCTACAAGCCCAAGCGCAAGCAGTTCGACGCGGCCAACCTGGATTATCACAAACAGTTGCTGATCGCCTTTCGTGCCGGGGATGAACGCGCGGTGCGCGGTTTGATGCATGAGCACATGTGCGATGCGGAACACCATATGACGGCGCTGGAAGGTGAAGTCAGCCCGCATTTTCTGCTGGAGTTCGATCACAACCACTGAAAACACCGCGGTACCTACTGTGGAAACCCGATCAATGTGGGAGCTGGCTTGCCTGCGATGCAGGCACCTCGGTGTTCAGTTACACCGAGTCGATGCGATCGCAGGCAAGCCAGCTCCCACAGTTGACCGGGTTCCAACCCTCAGACCGTTTCACCCAATTCAATAACAGGCCTGCCCACAGGCCCTTGCTCCACCGTATCGCCCTTGCCACTCCTGCCAATAACTAAACCAGGGAGTCACCCCATGCAGCGTCGTACGTTGTTGAAAGCCAGTCTCACCGCAGCCGCCGCCCTCAGCCTCCCGCTGAGTATCCGGTCGGCATTCGCCGCCGAGCCCTTTACCTTTTACGGCCTCAAGTCCATGTCTGGCGCCTTTGCCAGCTATGGCAAATTTGCCGACATGGGTTCGCGCCTGGCGGTGGAACAGCACCCCGAACTGCTCGGCCGGCCACTGAACTACAAAGTCATCGACACCGAAGGCAACGCCGGCAAGGCCGTGCGCAAGGTGCAGGAAGCCATCCAGCAGGACGGCGCGCGGTTCTTCCAGGGCTGCACCTTGTCATCGTCAGCCTTGGCGGTGGCCAAGGAAGTCGACAAAGTCGGCGGTGTGTTCATGACCCCGGTCGGCGCCGACGAAGTCACCGGCAAGGATTGCAACCTCGCGACCTTCCGCTGGTCGGTGCCCACCTACGGTGCGATCCGCGAAACCATGGTGCCGCTGATCAAACTGCTGCCGGACGCCAAGCGCTGGTACACCATCACCCCGCAATACGTGTTCGGCGAAGCGCTGCTTGAAGGCGCAAAAACAGTGCTCAAGGAAAACGGCCTGGAACACATCGGCAACAGCTACCACTCACTGCAAGAACAAGAATTCTCCGGCTACCTGACCAACGCCATCGCCGCCAAGCCCGATGTACTGGTGCTGCTCAACTTCGGCAGCCAGTCGTCCAACACCCTGCGCCAGGCGGTGAACTTCGGCATCAAGGAGCGCATGAAAGTGCTGCTGGTATGGTCCGCCGGCCTCGACCAATTCCAGGAGTTGGGCAGCGATGTGCTTGAAGGCGTGTACCTCGGCGCGCAGTACTGGCACCAGGTCGACACCCCGCTCAACCGCGAACTGGTTAAGCTGACCCAGGCCAAGTACGGCATCAACCCCACCTACCCGCTGGCCGCTGACTACATCAGCACCAAGGTCATGCTCGAAACCATCATTAGCACCGGCAGCTTCGACGGTAAAACCGTGGCCAAAGCCATGCAGGGCTTGAGTTTTGAAGGCCCGACCGGCAAGGAATCGATCCGCGCTGGCGACCACCAAGTGATCAAGGATTACTACCTGCTGATCGGCAAGGCCACCAGCGACATGGCCGACAAGGACGACCTGGCCAAGGTGCTCAGCGCCGGCCAGTCGTTCCCGCCGGTAGAAGCCACGGGCTGCACGCTCGGCTGATCCCCTGAATTTGGTAGCGCAGGGCCGTGCGAGCGGCCTCCTGCAGAGGGTTCCTGCATGCTTAATCTTTACCTGTTCCAGATACTCAACGGCCTTGGATTGGGGATGATCTACTTCCTGATCGCGGTCGGGCTGACGATCATTTTCGGCCTGCTCAACTTCGTCAACTTCGCCCACGGCGCGTTCTTCTTGCTGGGCGCCTACATCTGCTACACCGCCGTGAGCCTCACCGGCAATTTCTGGCTGGCGCTGTTGATCGCCCCGCTGGTGGTGGCCGCGTTGGCCTGGGCCATCGAGCGATTATTGATCCAGCGGATTTACCACTTGCCGCACATGTTCCAGATCCTGGTGACCTTGGGCATCGCGCTGATCATCCAGGAAGCCAGCGTGATGATCTGGGGGCCGGTGGGCAAGAGCGTCGCCGTGCCTGAGCTGCTGCGCGGCGTGCTGGTGGTGGGTGACTTCGTCTACCCCTATTACCGCCTATTCCTCATCGTGTTTTCCGGGCTGGTCGGCCTGGGCCTGTGGCTGCTGTTGGAACGCACGCGCTTCGGCGCCCTGGTACGGGCAGGCAGTGAGAGCACCGAAACCGTCTCGTTGCTGGGCACCAATATCTTCCGCCTGTTCTCCATGACCTTCGCCCTTGGCGTTGCCCTGGCCGGCATGGCCGGTGTGCTGTTCGCGCCGTTGCGCGGCGCCCAGCCCTTCGTCGGCCCGGAAATTCTCGGGGTGGCGTTTGTGGTCGTGGTGATCGGCGGCATGGGTTCGTTCAGCGGTGCGCTGGTCGGCGGTTTGCTGGTGGGCGTGGTGCAAAGCCTGATGACCACACTTTGGCCCCAGGGCGCGAGCCTGATGATCTACGGCGCAATGGCCGTGGTGATTCTGGTACGTCCTTACGGCCTGTTTGGGAGAGCCTGACATGAGCGAGAAAAACCCCCTGCCGTTTGCCAAGACGCAATCGCGCGCGATGTTGCTGTGGGTATTGGCAGTGCTGATTGGCCTGCCCTTGATACTGCCCTCGGCGACCCTGGCCACCGAGATCCTGATCTTTGCCATGGCCGCCCTCGCCTGCAACTTGCTGCTGGGTTACACCGGGCTACTGTCCTTCGGCCAAGGCATCTTCTTTGGTGCCGGCGCGTATTGTGCGGCGTTGCTGATGATCCACCTGCAAATGGGTTTGTTCACGGCGCTGCTCGGCGCCGCCGTTGCCGGTGGGTTCCTGGCCTTGTTGGTGGGCGCCCTGGCGATCCGCCGTACCGGCATCTACTTCGTGATGCTGACCCTGGCGTTCAGCCAAATGGCTTACTTCGTCGCCTATACCCTCAGTGACTGGACCGGCGGCGACAACGGCCTGCTCAGCGTGCCACGCCCGGAAATCCGCCTCGGTGACACCGTGTTGCTGTCGCTGGCCGACGCCCGCGCCTTCTACGGCTTTGTCGCGGTGCTGTTCCTGCTGATCTTTATCGGCGCACGCCGGGTGATCGCTTCACCGTTCGGCAGCACGCTGATGGCGATCCGCGAAAACGAAACCCGTGCCTCGGCCATCGGCTACGACACGCGGCATTTCAAGATCCTGGTGTTTGTGTTGTCTGGCGCGGTCACCGGGATTGCCGGCGCGCTGTACGCCATGCTGCTGCACTTTGTGCCCCTGTCGAATATCGACCTGATGATGTCCGAGAACATCCTGATCATGACCATCGTCGGCGGCACGGGCTCGTTGTTCGGCTCGTTGCTGGGCGCCGGTTCCATCGTGCTGCTGGGGGATTTCCTCTCCGACCTGTGGCCGCGCTGGCTGATGCTGCTGGGGGTGATTTTGATCCTGGTGGTGATCTTCATGCGCGGTGGTTTGTGGGGCGGCCTGGTGTCGCTGTTTGAACGGGTGCGAGGCAGTCGCAAGGCCGCCGCTGTCGCCAAGGAGGAAGTGCTATGAGCATCCTGCTGGAAACCAAAGACTTGGAACTGGCCTACGGTGCCTTCCATGCGGTGAATGGCGTAAACCTCAAGGTCGAAGCCGGCACCATCCACACCATCATTGGCCCCAACGGCGCGGGCAAGACCAGCCTGTTCCACTGCCTCACCGGTGAGCGCCAGGCCACCGCCGGGGCGATTCATTTCGACGGCAGGAACCTGATGCGCAAACCGGCCCATGCCCGTGTCGGCCTGGGCATGGCGCGCTCGTTCCAGCTTACCAGCCTGTTCCAGAACCTCAGCGTGCGCGAAAACCTGCGCCTGGCCGCCCAAGGCCGCGATGGTGTGCGCGCCCTGAATTTCTGGCGCCGCGTGGACAGCAAGCGCGAACACCTGGAGATGGCCGACCACGTGCTGGAACGCCTGCAACTCACCGCCCGCGCCGACACCCTGGCCGGCGAGTTGTCCCACGGCCAGCAACGCGTGCTGGAGGTGGGCATGTCGATCTGCTCCAAACCCAAACTGTTGATGCTCGACGAGCCCACCTCGGGCATGGGCATCGACGACATCCCGATCATGACCCAACTGATCAGCGACCTCGGCCGCGACCACACGGTGCTGTTGATCGAACACAACATGAGCATTGTCATGTCCATCAGCCAACGCATCACGGTGATGAGCCACGGGCAGATCCTGGTGGAAGGCACGCCGGAATTCGTGCGGGCCGATGAACGTGTGCGCAGTGCGTACCTTGGGGAGGCTGCCTGATGCTGATCGTCGAGAATATCCATTCCTACTACGACAAGAGCCACGTGCTGGAAGGCGTGTCGCTGACCGTAAACCCTGGCGAGCTGGTGACGCTGCTGGGCCGCAACGGCGCCGGCAAGACCACGACGCTGCGCAGCATCCTCGGGATTATTTGCCCACGCCAGGGCCAGATCCATTTCAACGGCCAGGCACTGGTGGGCCAGAAGATCTTTGAAATTGCTCGCCAGGGCCTGGCGCTGGTACCGGAGAACCGCGGAATTTTCCGCCTGCTGACCGTCGAAGAAAACCTGCGCATCGCCGCACGCAAGACCAGCCGCTGGCAGCTCGAAGACGTCTACGGCATGTTCCCGCGCCTCAAGGAACGTCGCAAAAACGCCGGCCATGCGCTTTCTGGCGGCGAGCAACAAATGCTCGCCATCGCCCGTGCGCTGCTCAACGATCCAAAGTTGCTAATCCTTGATGAGCCCACCGAAGGCCTGGCCCCGGTGATCGTCGACGAGTTGGTGAAGATCCTGCGCAAGGTCAAGGACGACGGCCTGCCGGTGTTGCTGGTGGAACAGAACCTGATGGTCTGCGACAAGCTCGCCGACCGCCATTACGTGCTCGAACAAGGCCGCGTGGTCTACGAGGGCAGCGCCGCCGCCTTTCGCGCCGACCCGACCATCAAAAACCGCTATTTGGCCCTGAGTGCCTGACCGGAGACTGCTGATGAATAGTTTTGCGCAACCGCTCAAGAGCAACGCCCCGCTGATCAACCGCGACCGCCTGTGGCAATCCTTGATGGACCTGGCCCAGCTTGGCGCCACGGCCAAAGGCGGCGTGTGCCGCCTGGCCCTCACCGATCTGGACCGCCAGGCCCGCGACCTGTTTGTGCAATGGTGTGAGGCGGCCGGGTGCAGCGTCAGTGTCGACGCCATCGGCAATATTTTCGCGCGCCGCGCCGGGCGCAATCCTGCCCTGCCCCCGGTGATGACCGGCAGCCATATCGACACCCAGCCCACCGGCGGCAAGTTCGACGGTTGCTACGGGGTGATGGCCGGGCTGGAAGTGATCCGCACCCTCAATGATTTGAACATCGAAACCGAAGCGCCGATTGAAGTGGTGGTATGGACCAACGAAGAAGGCTCGCGCTTCCCGCCGTGCATGATGGGTTCGGGGGTGTTTGCCGGTAAATTCGATTTACAGAACACCCTCGACAAGCTCGACGACCAAGGCCTGTCAGTGGGCGCCGAGTTGCAGCGCATCGGCTATGCCGGTGCCCGGGCGGTGCTGGGCCATCCGGTAGGCGCGTATTTCGAAGCCCATATCGAACAAGGTCCGGTGCTGGAAGACCAGGCCACCACGATTGGCGTGGTCATGGGTTGCCTGGGCCAGAAGTGGTTCGACCTGACCTTAACCGGCGTCGAAGCCCACGCCGGCCCGACGCCGATGCACCTGCGCAAGGACGCCCTGGTTGGCGCCGCCGAGGTGGTCAGCGCGGTCAACCGTATCGCCCATCAACAACAACCCCACGCCTGTGGCACGGTCGGTTGCCTGAGCCTGCACCCCGGTTCACGCAACGTGATTCCTGGCCAAGTGCACATGACCATCGACCTGCGCCACCTGCATGCGGACACGCTGCAAGCCATGGTCGATGAAGTGCGCGGCGTGATCGAAGCCACCGCCAAAACACACGGCCTCACCTTTGAGCTGACGCCGACGGCCGACTTCCCGCCGCTGGACTTCAACCCGGCCTGCGTCAACGCGGTGCGCGACGCGGCGGGTGTGTTGGGCTTGAGCCATATGGATATCGTCAGCGGCGCCGGGCACGACGCGATTTTCGTGGCCGAACTGGGCCCCGCCGGGATGATCTTTGTGCCGTGCGAGGGCGGCATCAGCCATAACGAAATCGAAAACGCCGCGCCGGATGACCTGGCGGCGGGCTGCGCGGTATTGCTGCGGGCCATGGTCAATGCGGCTCAGGGGGATGTGGCATGAGTGAGATCGGCGAACTGACGGCGGTGCAACTGCTGCAGCATTTTCGCGACAAGAGCCTGTCGCCGGTGGAAGTCACCGAGGATGCCTTGCTGCGTATCGAACGCTATAACCCAGTGGTAAACGCCTACTGCCACGTGGACCCCGAAGGCGCGCTGAACGCAGCGCGTGCTTCCGAACAACGCTGGCTCGACGGCCAACCCTGCGGCGCGTTGGACGGCGTGCCGGCG
The DNA here is from genome assembly GCF_054685145.1 of Pseudomonas sp. H1_A03. NCBI lineage: Bacteria > Pseudomonadati > Pseudomonadota > Gammaproteobacteria > Pseudomonadales > Pseudomonadaceae > Pseudomonas > Pseudomonas sp. H1_A03. Next base: position 3,537,481 of record NZ_CP162829.1, on the reverse strand, counting down.
TCGATCAAAGACCTCACGCTGACGATCGGCATGCCCACCCGCAAGGGCTCGCGCACCACATCCGCCGAGGGCCCATGGGACATCGACGCGCCCTTCACCGCCTTTATGCGCAAGGCCGGCGCGGTGCTGCTGGGCAAGACCACCACCCCGGAATTCGGCTGGAAAGGCGTCACCGACAACCCGCTCTACGGCGTCACCCGCAACCCCTGGGACACACGCACCACGGCCGGCGGTTCGTCCGGCGGCGCAGGGGCAGCGGCCGCATTGAACCTCGGTGTGTTGCACCAGGGCAGCGATGCGGGCGGTTCGATCCGGATTCCCTGTGCATTCACGGGCACCTTCGGGATCAAGCCCACCTTCGGTTATGTGCCGCAATGGCCGGCCAGCTCCATGACCATCCTCTCGCACCTGGGGCCGATGACCCGCACGGTGGAAGACAGCGTGTTGATGCTGCAGACCATCGCCCAGCCGGATGCGCGCGATGGCTTGGTCGGTGCGCCACGCACCACGCCATGGCTCATGCCGGGTACGGATCTGAAAGGTTTGCGGGTCGCCTATAGCCCGAACTTCGGTTACGTTGACGTCGACCCGCACGTGGCCAAGGTCGTCGCTCAAGCGGTGGCAGGGCTGGTGCAACTGGGCGCCCATGTCGAGCAAATCGACCCCGGCTTCAGTGACCCGCTGGAAGTCTTCAGCACCCTGTGGGCCGCCGGCGCCGCACGCCTGACCGGGAGCATGAGCGAGGCGCAAAAGCAGCTGCTCGATCCTGGTTTGCTGCGCATCGCACAACGCGGCGAACGCTTGAGCCTGGATGACTTCAACGCGGCCCTCGAAGCGCGCGCAGCCCTGGTGGCGCGCATGGCCGCATTCCATGAGCATTACGACGTGCTGGTGTCGCCGATGATGCCGATCACCGCGTTCGACGCCGGGCACGACGTGCCACCGGGTTCGGGTTTGCAGGAATGGACGCAGTGGACGCCGTTCACCTACCCCTTCAACCTGACGCAGCAACCGGCAGCTTCGGTGCCGTGCGGGTTGGCGGCGAATGGTTTGCCAGTGGGGTTGCACGTGGTGGGCGCGCGGTTTGCGGATGAAAAGGTTTTGCGGGTGTGCCAGGTGTACGCCAAAGCATTCCCTACCCCGCACTTGCAGGCACCAAAAAACCCAGTCTGAAATGCAATCTACTGTGGGAGCTGATTTGCCTGCGATAGCCGTGCATCAGTGACAACTGGATTGACTGAATCACCGCCATCGCAGCATAGGTATCTACACATCTTGGGGGCCCCCTCTGCGTAGCAGCTGTCGAGCCCTGGCGAGGCTGCGTTTGCGGGCTGTCTGACACACCGCTGACGCAGCCTCGCCAGGGCTCGACAGCTGCTACGCAATTTCACGTTGAAGATGTGTAGATACTTATGGCTATCGCAGCGGTTCGACGACTCGACAAGCCTGCTCCCACAGGTTTGACCACATTCCACTACAATGCCCCCCATTCATCCCCGGGGGCTTCATGGACATCGAACTGGCACGCACTTTCCTCGAAATCACCCGCTGCGGCAGCCTGGCTGCGGCGGCCGAGAAACTGCACGTCACCCAAACCGCTATCACCGCGCGGGTCAAGAGCCTCGAAAGCCAATTGGGCAGCACGCTGTTCATCCGCAACCGCGCCGGCGCACGCCTGACCGCCGACGGCGAAGCCTTCGTGGTGTACGCCAACCAATTGCTGCAAACCTGGGAAGCCGCGCGCCGCGACCTGCCGCTGCCGGATGGCTATCGCAATGTGCTGCACATCGGCGGTGAGGTCAGCCTGTGCAACCCGTTGATGCTCGGCTGGGCCCAGGCGCTGCGCCAACATATTCCGGGCCATGCGCTGCGTACCGAAATCCGCGAAGGCGAATACCTGCTGCGCCAGCTGGAACTCGGCGTGCTCGACGCCGCGCTGGTGTTCCAGCCGCAATACTGGCCGGGGTTGCAGGTGGAGCAGGTGCTGGAAGAAAAACTGATCCTGGTGCAGTTGGTGAGCAATCCGGCCCCCTACGTGTATATCGACTGGGGCCCGGGCTTTCGCCAACAACACGATGCCGCCCTGCCCGACAAGGCCCGCGCCGCGCTGAGTTTCAACCTCGGCCCGCTGGCGTTGCAGTACATCCTGGAAAACGGCGGCGCCGGCTACTTCCGTACTCGCGTGGTGCAGAGCTACCTGGACAGTGGCGTGATGCAGCGCGTGCCCAAGGCGCCGGAGTTCAGCTTCCCCACTTACCTGGTGTATTCACGGGCGCGGGATTCGGCGGTGTTGCAACAGGCACTGGGGTTGTTGCGCGAAGTGGTCAAGGCTGAAAGTGACTGGTCGCAGCGCTGGGACCCCTTGATTTGAATCACCCTGACCCCGCGCGCATGCTAGCCTGCGGGTGTTTCCTTTTGCAGCCTTACCGATGAACAAGAAAAAGTCCGTCACCATCAGCGACATCGCCAAACGGGTCGGCATGACCACCATCACGGTGTCCCGCGCGCTGAGCAAACCCGACCTGGTCAAACCGGCCACCTTGGCGCGCATCCTCGAAGTAGCGCGGGAGCTGGACTACGTGCCCAACGCCTTCGCGCGCGGGCTCAAGCGCAGCGAAAGCCTGATCATCGGCGTGATCACCGCCTCAGTGGACAACCCGTTCTACAGCGAAATGATCAAGGCGATTTCCCGCGAGGCCAAGCAGCACGGCTACACCATCATGCTGGTAGACACCGACGAACTGGAAGAACTGGAAAGCAAAGCCGTGGACACCCTGTTGGGCTACCGCGTGGCGGGGATCATCCTGTCGCCGGTCTCGGACGAGCCGAGCTACCAGCCCGACTACCTTGAACGCCTGGGCAACGGCAAGACCCCGGTGGTGCTGCTTGATCGCACGATTCACGACAGCCCGTTCAGCCGTGTAGTGCTGGACAACTATCACAGCGGCATCCAGGCCGCGCACTACCTGCTGCGCCAGACACCCGCGCTCAAGCGCCTGCTGGTGCTGACGGGTCCCGAACACTCACGCATCACCGTCGAACGCCTCAAGGGCCTGCGTGAAGTACTGGCCGAACATCCCCAGGTGCAGGTCGAGGTGCAGGCAGGCGACTACACGCTGATGCCGTCGTACCTGCACACCCTCGACTACCTGGCCGAACACTCGGCGCCGGATGCGATCATGGGCTTCAACCAGTTGATCACCCTCGGTGCCCTGCGCGCGTTGCGCATGCACAACATCCCCCACGACAGCCTGACCATTTGCGGCATCGATCGCCTGCCCTTCGCTGATATCTTCGGCGTGCCCATCGCCTGCGTGGCCCACGACGCGTCCTTGGCCGGCAGCAGCGCGGTACGCCTGTTGCTCGACCGCCTCGAAGACCCGTTCAAACCACGGGACAAGGTGGTGATAGCCGGCCGGTTGGAAAACGGCTAGCGGCTGGTGTAGCCACCGTCGATGGGCAGGCTGACGCCGCTGATCATGCTGGCGGCGCGGCTCAGCAGGAACAGCACCGGCAGCGCAACTTCCACGGTTTCAGCGAAGCGTCCCAAGGGAATAGCCGCCAGCGCCGGATCGCGCTTGGCCGGCTCGGACCAGGCCATGGTCGCCATCGGTGTGAGCGTGACCGTAGGATTGACGCTGTTGACGCGAATCCCAAAACGGCCCCACTCGGCGCATTGCACGCGGGTGATCGCATCCAGCGCGGCCTTGGACGCGCAGTAGCCGAGGTGATCGTCCAGGGCCACCAGCGAGGCCTGGCTGGAGACGTTGACGATGCTACCGGCGATGTGTGCCTCGATCATTTTGGCGGCCACGCGGCTGGCGACTTGCGCGGCGGCGCGAGCGTTGACGTTCATCACTTGGTCGAACGCGTCGGCGCTGATCGCGGCGGCGGGTTCCAGGCGCGAGATGCCGGCGCAGTTGACCAGGCCGTGCAGCGGCGGCAGGTCTTGCAGGGCTTTGTCGAGGGCGGTGCTGTCGGCGATGTCCAGGCAGAGGGTGTGGCAGCCGAGTTGGGCCAGGGCTTGGGCGTCGCGGCCGAGGGCAAAGACGTCGGCGCCGCTGGCAATCAGCTGCAGCGCGATCTCGCGGCCGATGCCACTGCTGGCGCCGGTGACGAGGATGCGGTGGTGGGTGAAGTCAAAGGCTGCGTTCATGAATAGAGATCTCAAAAACAATGAAGATCCAATGTGGGAGCTGGCTTGCCTGCTCCCACATTTGGACTGTGTTGAATCAGCTCGTTTGCAGGTTATGCATGATCGGTTTCAGGGCGGGATACAGCTTCAAATACTCGGCAAACGCCCGGTCATAAACCCCGACGTTTTCAACCTTTGGCTCCGCCCGCAGCGCCAGCTGCACCCACCCTTTATCCATCTCCCCATCACTTACCAATCCCACCGTATGCGCCGCCAACAACGCCGCACCCAACGCAGCTTCTACCTCCTGAACGATGGTGTACACCGGGTACTGCGTGATATCCGCGATGATCTGCATCCACAAATCCGAATGGCTCGCGCCACCCACCACGATCAAACGCGGGTCCAGGGAATGCGCCCCGCGAGTGCCCGCTTCGATGTTATGCCGCAGGGCAAAACTCACCCCCTCCAGCACCGCGCGGTACAGGTGAATGCGGCTGTGATACAGGTTCAAGCCGACAAAACTGCCACTCGCGCGGTCATCCCACACCGGGCTGCGCTCGCCCATCAGGTACGGCAGGAACAACAGGCCCTCACTGCCCGCCGGAATGCTCATCGCGCTCTGTTCCAGCAGCGCCAGGCTGTCCTGGCTGGTGGCCTTGGCCTGTAGCTCTTCAGCCTGGCAGAACTGCTCGCGAAACCAGCTGACCGAGGCACCGGCCGTGATCGCACCGCCGAATATGTACAGGTCCCGGTGGCCGTTATAGACGTGGGGCATGCTCACCAAGCCGTGGTGTGCATCCACCTGTTGGTTCAGGTAACCCCAGCACATGCTGGTGCCGATCATCGCCACGTGATTGCCCGGCTGAGTCACGCCCGCTGCCAAGGTGGCCATGGCCGCATCGACGCCACCGGCCAGGATCGGCGTGCCGGCTTGCAGGCCCAGGCGCAATGCCCAGTCTTGCAACAAGCCACCGACCACTTCACCGGAATACACCAGGCGTTCAGGCATCATCGCCTGCGGTATGCCCAGTGCATCAAGCATCTCGCCGGACCAATCACGCGCTTTCACATCGTAGACACCACCGATGTTGCCGGCGCTGCTATGGTCCACCGCCAACTCACCCGTGAGGCACCAGTTGATATAGCTGTTGGGCGGCAGCAGGTAGCGGGTTTTCGCCCACACCTGAGGCTGGTGCTGCTTGAGCCAGAGCATCTTGGTGAAACCGTAGTAGCTGTCCACCGAGTTGCCGGTGACCTCGAACAAACGCTCCAGGTCCACCTGCTCGCGCACCCAGGCCACCTGCTCGCCGGCGCGGCGGTCCATCCAGATCAGGCACGGGTGCAGCGGTGTGATCTGTGCATCCACCGCAATTCCCGAACCGCCATACAGGCTGCTGATGCACAGCGCCTTGACCTGCTGCGCCGCCACGCCCGCCTTGCCCATGCACTGCGCGACACAGGCTTCGACGGCGTCCAGCCAGACCTGCGGCCATTGTTCGGCCCAGCGCACTTTCGGGGTATCTACGCGATACCCCTGGCTGTGCTGGGCGATGATCGTGCCTTGACCATCCACCAGCAGCGCCTTGGTGCTCTGGGTTCCTATGTCGACACCCATCACGTAGTTCATGCTCAGGCCACCGGCTTCAACAGCACCTTGATTGACTTGGTCGAGTTGGCCAGCTCAAACGCTTCGGCGTAGTCATCCAACGGGAAATCGTGGGTAACGATGCCCTTGGAAGTGACCAGGCCACGTTCGAACAGGTCGATGGCGATCGGGTAGCAGTAAGGCCCGAGGTGGGCACCGCGCACGTCCAGCTCCTTGCGGTCGCCGATGATCGACCAGTCGACCGTGGTTTCGGCGCCAAACACGCTGAACTCGACGAAGCGCCCGAGCTTGCGGATCAAGTCCAGGCCCTGGGTGACGCCGGCCGGTACGCCGGTGGTTTCGATGTACACGTCGCAACCGTAATTGTCGGTGAGGCCATTGATGATCTCGCGGGCGTTGTCGCGTGACGGGTTGATCACCACGTCGGCGCCGAATTTTTTCGCCAGTTCCAGACGCTCGTCGACCATGTCGATCACCACCAGTTTCTTCGGGGTTTTCAACGCGGCAACCTGGACCATGCACAAGCCAAGGGTGCCGGCACCGGCGATGACCACCACGTCGTCAAGCTGGACATCGCCACGGTTGACGGTGTGGATCGAGCAGGCCATTGGCTCCACCAGAGCCGAGTCTTCCAGCGACACCGATTCAGGGATCTTGTGCACGATGGCGGTCTTGGGAATGCGCATGTACTGGGCCATGCCGCCTTCGGCCACTTCACGCTGGAAGCCGAAGATGTTGTGCACTTCGCACATCCAATACTTGCCGGATTTGCAGAAGCGGCACTTGCCGCAGGGCACGATCTGTTCGGCAATCACCTTGTCGCCTACCGCGACGTCGAAGTGCTCCTCGCCGCCCTCGCCGACCTCCACCACATAGCCAAAAAACTCGTGGCCCGGCACCACCGGTGCCTTGACCCACGGGTTGTCGCCCCCCCAGAACATGGCCGCGCCCGAGTGGCACTTGCAGTCACTGGCGCAGATGCCACAGGCGGCGATGCGAATCACCAGTTCATTGGCGCGTGCCTGAGGTTTGCCGATGCGTTCCAGGCGGTAGTCTTTGGGGCCGTGGCAGACGACGGCTTGCATTTCGGTGTGCTTATCCATGGTGTCTGATCCCGTTCTTGTTAGGAGTTTATTTATGGCGCTGACGGCTGATAAAAATCGCCAGCAAAATGATCCCGCCCTTGATCACGCTTTGGACGTAGGGCGAAACGCCGAGCATGTTCAGGCCGTTGTTCAATACGCCGAGCAGCATGGCGCCGAGCAACGTGCCGACGATTACCCCACGCCCGCCGGCAATCGACGCGCCGCCAAGGACCACGGCAGCGATCGCATCGAGCTCGAACGACACGCCGGCATTCGGCTGGCCGCTCATCAAGCGTGAGGTCAGCACCAGCCCGGCAATCGCCGCCGTGAGGCCGCTGATGCCGTACACCAGCAACTTGAAGCGCGCGGCGCGCACGCCGGACAAACGCACCGCTTCTTCATTGCCGCCGATGGCGTAGATGTAGCGGCCGATGCGCGTGTGTTGCAGCAGCACATAGGCGGCGGCGTAGGTAATCAGCATGATCAGGATCGGCACTTCTATGCCGAACAGACTCTGGCGGCCGAAGAAGCCGAACCACTCCGGCAACCCGGAAATCGGGTAGCCGTCGGTGTACATCAGGCCCAGGCCACGGGCGATGCCCATGGTCGCCAGGGTGACGATGATCGGCGGCATGTGCAGGTAGGCCACGAACAGGCCGTTGCCAATGCCGAAGGCCACACCGATCAACATGCCCGCGCCAATCGCCAAACCTGGTGGCAGCCCCGCGACCATCAACCCGGCGGTAAGCGTGCCGGACAAGGCCATCACCGGCCCCACCGACAAATCGATGCCGCCAGTGAGAATCACGCAGGTCATGCCCACCGCGATAATCGCGTTGATCGACACCTGGCGGGCGATGTTCGACAGGTTGCTGGCGGTGAGGAACGTGTCGCTGGCGAGGATCATCACCAGGGTCACCACCACCAGCCCCACAAACGGATAAAACGCCGGCGAACGTACCAGCCGCGCCAGGTTCAGGCGCAGCCGGTTGCTGTCGCCGCTGCTAATGGACGTATTCACTTGAGCCCCCTGTTGCATGGCGCATGACCTCTTGAGGATTGACGGCAGACGCTTCGAGTACCTTGACGATGGCGCCCTTGTGGAACACTGCGACGCGGTCGCACATGCCGATGACTTCCGGCAATTCGGAGGAAATCATGATGATTGCGTAGCCCTGTTCGGTGAGGCTGCGCATCAGCGCGTAGATCTGCGCCTTGGCCCCCACGTCAATGCCACGGGTGGGTTCGTCGAACACCAGCACGTCGCAGTGGTGGTTGATCCAGCGGGCGATCACGACTTTCTGCTGGTTGCCGCCACTGAGGTTGAACACCCGGCTTTCGCTGCTCGGGGCTTTGATCGACAGCTGTTTCATCAGGCCTTCGACGCTCGCACATTCGCGGCTTTTGTCGATCAGGCCGGAGGCGTTCTGGTATTTGGGCAGGTTGTTCAGCGAGATGTTTTCGCGAATGCTGAAATCGGTGATCAGCCCTTCGCTCTTGCGGCTTTCCGGGAGCAGGCCGATCCCGTGGGCCAACGCTTGGGCCGGGTCATCGAGGGTGATTTTTTCACCGCGCAGCCACACCTCTTTGCTCACTGACGGCAGCGCGCCCATCATGCCCAGGGCCAGTTCGGTACGGCCGGAGCCGACCAAGCCGGCAAAGCCGAGAATTTCGCCCTTGTGCAATTGGAAGCTGTTGTGGGGGCCGTTGCGCACCAACTGGATGTCCTTGACCTCCAGCAACAGCGGGCCGCGTGCGGTGGTCGGTTTGGGCGGAAAACTGCATTCCAGGCGACGGCCTACCATCATCTCGACCAGGCGGTCGATGTCGCTGTCGGCCACATCGGTGACGCCGACATTGCCGCCGTCACGCAGCACGCTGATGCGGTCGCACACCTGGAAAATCTCTTCCAGGTGATGCGAGATAAAAATCACCGCCACGCCCTGGCGCTTGAGTTCGCGCATGATCTCGAACAACAGCTCGGCTTCGCTGGGCGTAAGGGTTGCGGTGGGTTCATCAAGCACCAGCAGGCGCGCATCCAGGGCCAGGGCCTTGGCGATTTCGACAAACTGCTGCTCGGCCACGCTCAGGTGCTTGACCGCGCATTGCAGGTCGATGGTCACGCCCAGGCGCTTGAACAAGGCCTCGCTGGCCTCGACCATCTCGCGCTTGCGCAGCAGGCCGAAGCGGTTGCTCAGCTCATGGCCGAGGAAGATGTTTTCCACCGCCGTGAGGTAGGGAATCAGGCTGAATTCCTGGAAAACGATACCGATACCGGCGGCAATCGCATCGCGATAGGTCGCGAACTGCTGCGCCTGGCCGTCGATCAGGATCTGGCCTTCGTCTTGATGCTCGACGCCGCCGAGGATCTTCATCAAGGTCGATTTGCCCGCGCCGTTTTCGCCGAGCAGGGCGTGGATTTCGCCGCGCTCGACTTGCAGGTTGATGGACTTGAGGGCTTGTACGCCCGGGTACCGCTTACAGATGTTTTCCAGCTTCAGAAGACTGCTCATGCCGCGACCTCGTATTCAGAAGGAAACCTTAAGCCCCACGGCTGGCGTGGGGCCTGGGCGATTTACCAGCTGAAATCCTTGGCTTTGGCCTGGTCGATCAGGGTGATGTCGACTGGAATGGTGGCCGGCACTTGCGAGCCCCACTTCTTCGCCAGGGCAATGCCCAGGGCGAGGCGGATCTGGTCGCGGGGGTATTGGGCCGAGGTTGCGATGAATTTGCTGCCGGGTTTCTGGATCGCCTTGATCGCCTCCGGCGCGCCGTCGACGCTGACCAGCTTCACGTCCAGGCCGCTGGCTTCGATGGCCGACAGAGCGCCGAGGGAGCCGTTGTCATTCACGCTGAAAATACCCTTGAGGGTGGGCTGGGCCTGCAGCATGTTCTCGGTGACGGTCAGTGCCTGGTCACGCTCCTGCTTGCCGTTCTGGATGCTGACAATCTTGATGTCCGGGTGCTTGGCCACCGCCTCTTTGCAACCGCGCACACGCTCCAGGATCGGCACCACGGCGATGCCATCTAGAATGGCGATATTGCCTTTGTTGCCAATGTTCTTGGCCAGGTATTCACAGGCCTGGAAGCCGGCGTCGAAGTTTTTCGAACCGACGAAAGAGTCGAGCGGGCCATCCGCCTGGGCGTCTACCGCGACAACCACCACACCGGCGGCGTGGGCAGATTTGACGGCCGACTGCACGCCCACCGAATCGGTGGGGTTGATCAGCAGGATATCGATGCCTTTTTGCAGCATGTCTTCGACGTCACTGACCTGCTTGGACACGTCATGGCGGGCGTCGGTGATGATCAATTTCGCGCCGATGGTTCCCCCGGCTTCTTCCAGGGCGTTTTTCATGGTGACGAAATAGGGGTTGTTGATTTCCTGGAAGGACGCGCCGATGCGGATCGGCTTGGCAGTGTCGGCAAACGCAGGGGAAGCGGTGCCGAGGGTGATGCTTACAGCCAATAAACACAGGGTTTTCGGAAGCATTTTCATGGCGTGGGTCTCTGTTTTTTTTTTATTTTTAGAGCAAATGTTATCGTTAACATTTTGCGAGAAACTAGCAAGGAAATTAGGCGTGTGCAAGCCCCCACTGGTCGGTCGGGGTGGGATAACACTCAAGAGCGAACTCGGATAAGTGTGGGAACTGGCTTGCCTGCGATGGGATCACCTTGGTCTGGCTGAAGGACCGAGGCGTCTGCATCGCAGGCAAGCCAGCTCCCACATTTGATTGGCCTTGCCTTCGAAAACTCGCACATTCCCCGCCACCAACTAAGCTCACGTTCTAACAATAAAAACACCGAGCTGCCCGCCATGGCCCACCCCACCGAGACCTTTCGCGCCCGCTACCGCGCCAACGTCGCGCGCCACTACAACCCCTGGCTTCATGCCAGTTTCGTGTTCGGCTACGGCGTTGCCTGCATCGGCCTGGCGTGGTCATCCACCGCCCATCTATCCGCATTGCAATGGCTGACCGTGCCCGTGACGCTGGTGTTCTTCAACCTCTGCATCTACCTGGTGCACCGCCACCTCGGCCACCATAAACATGCCTTGACTCGTTTGTTCTACGCGCGCCACACCGGTGATCACCACAGCTTCTTCACCCCCGGCCACATGACGTTCGACAGCCCCAGGGACTGGCGCGTCATCCTGTTCCCGGCCTGGCTGATCGTGTTGCACAGCCTGGCAATCACCTTGCCCGCCTGGTGGCTGCTTCAGCAACTGAGCCCCAACGTCGCCGGGCTGTTCGCCGGGTGCATGATCCTTGGGTATTTACTTTACGAAGTGTTTCACGCCTGCGAGCACTTGCCCGCCAACCACCCGGTGGCGCGCCTGCCGTGGATCCGCCAGATGCACCGGCTGCACGCCCTGCATCACCGCCGTGAGCTGATGCAGGGGCGTAATTTCAATATCGTGCTTCCCCTGATGGACTACCTGTTCGGCACCCTGCACTGGGAACCGACTCCCCACAACAACCAGGAATCCACATGAGTACCCGCCCAAGAAAACTGCGCCATCTGCTGTTTGTGCTGTTTCTGGCAGTGATCGCCTTTTTGCTGTTGATGCCGACCAGGGTGCAACCGGTGAATTGGACGCCGCCCAAGGCGCCCTCGATGAAAGACGGCCCCTACGCCGAGAACCAGCGCCTCAAGGGTGTGCAGAAAATCGGCGCCCAGGACATCACCGGGCCCGAGGCCTTGCTGCTGGATGCCCAGGGATTTTTGATCAGTGGCCTGCATGACGGACGCATCATCCGCACCTCGCCCGACAGCCGCAGCCTGGAAGTGCTGGCCAATACCGGCGGGCGCCCCCTGGGCATGGCGCTACACCCGGATGGTCGCCTGATCATTGCCGATGGGATCAAGGGGCTGCTTGCACTGGATGCCCAACGCCAACTCACCACCCTCAGCACCGGCGCCAATGACCTGCCGTTTGGCTTCACCGATGACGTTATCGTGGACGCCAGCGGACGTTATGCCTACTTCAGCGATGCATCGAGTCGTTGGGGTTACGGACAGGACGGTGAAGCGGTGATCGAGCATGGCGGTGATGGTCGGCTGCTGCGCTATGACTTCAGCAACGGCAACACCGATGTGCTACTGGACCAGCTGCAATTCGCCAACGGCGTGGCGTTGGGTCCGAATGAAAGCTATGTGCTGGTGAATGAGACCGGCGCCTATCGCATCAGCCGTTATTGGCTCAAAGGCGAACGAGCCGGCACCCATGATTTGTTCATCGACAACCTGCCCGGCCTGCCGGACAACCTCAGCTTCAACGGCAGGGACCGTTTCTGGGTGGCGCTGTACTCGCCGCGCAATCCACTGTTGGACAGCTTTGCCGGCTACCCCCTGCTGCGCAAGGTCATGGTAAGGGCGCTGCTGGTGGTGCCCAAACCCATCGAGCGCAAAGCTTTTGTGCTGGGGTTGGATACTGAGGGTAACGTCATCGCCAATCTGCAGGATGGCAGTGCTGGCAATTACTCGCCCATCACCACGGCCCGGGAGTATGGCAACTGGTTGTACCTGGGTTCGTTGAAAAGCACGAGCATGGCGCGCGTGCCATTGGCGCTGGCGTTGGCGCCCTGACGCAAAAAGGGCACACAGGCGCTCGGCCTGTATGCCCTCATTGCTTGCGGCTACACGCGTTTAGCTCTTGGTGCTGCTGAGCAAGGTTTGCTTGCACAGGTGACCAAAGCTGACGAACTCGGTGTTTTCACCGCCGACGCCAATGCCTGGGTATTCCAGCACCTCCATACGCCACACGCCGTAGTTGAAGTCGGTACGCCAGGTGTTGTTGTAGCCCTGGGAGTAATCGACAAAGGTGGTCTGGAAGTCACCGGCGCACGTGCCCACGTTGATCGTGCCACCGGCTTGGCCGGAGCTGTCGGTCGCCGCCGAATACGCCTTGTAGACGATATTGCCGGTGTCCGGGTTGATGTGCTGGTCGAGATAAACAATCGGGTGCAGCCCCACCAGTGGCGCGCCGGTGCTGTCGGACAGGTTCATTTTCCAGGTCAGGTTTCGATAAGCCTGGGTGGTCATGTAGCCGTAGCCCACATCAGACGCGGAATACGGGATGCGCAACACGTTGGCCTCGCCTTTCATATCCGGGTTGTCGACACGTGGGTTGGAACCAAAGGACAGGGTGTATTTACCCGTCGCGCTCCACGGCTCGTTCGGGTGCTGGTTCGGGCGCACCCGCACCTTGACCACACCGCCCACACCCGGACTCGGGATCGACGTCGAGACGATATTGGCACCTACGGTGACCCACTGGCTGCCATCGAAGCGCTCAAGGATCCATTTGCCACGGGTGCTGCCGCTGGCGGCATCGGCCGACAGGGCAATGCCCACGCTCTGGCCACGCACGGCGGTGAAGTCGAAGTAATCGACATCATCGAGGCTGTCGGCGTTGCCGCTGATGTAGTTCAGGGTGTCCGGCAGTTGAAAGGCCGTGTCCGGCGTGTCATTCGGTTCGAAGGCATCGATATTGGCATTGACCGCCACACCGAACTGGAAGCTCGAACCCGAGACAGCCGCATTGGCTTCCATGAACCAGTAGTAGTCACCCGCCGGCAATACGCCGCTGAGGCTTTCGTCACCGGTACCGGGGTTATTGGAAGTGCCCAGCGGGATCGGATTGCCTTGGCCATCGTCCTGGAACAGGGTCAAGGACATGTCGGTACCGGCTGTCTGGCCGACCAGCAGCGCATTGATCCGGGCCGTCTGCGGCAGGTTGAAGTGGTAGCACAGCAGGTCACCGGTTTGCACACCATTGACCGTGTACAACTCATTCACGTCCAGCGTGGTTTCACAGCCTTGGACCAGCGCCGCTTGCACGGCGGTGGCTGGCTGAGCGCCGGTTTTCTTGACCTGGGTTACCGGGGCAGGTGCGCTGTGGTCTTCCACCACCGAGTCGGCCTTGGCCTTCGCGGCGAACACCGGCTTTTTCAGTTGGGCGCCTGCGTTCAGTTGCTTTTTCAGCGCCGCCGAAGCCTTGGTGGCCGGGACTTTGCCAGCGGCTTTCAGGCTTTGCTTGATGTCAGGTTTAACGGCTTGCGCAGCGAGGTGAGGGTATTGCTCGGCCAGGGCAAAGGCCGAAACGAAGCAGGAGGCCGCCATGGCCGCGCCCAACATAAAGGCTTTTTTCGATTTCATTTTTTATCCATCCATAGTTAAAAAGTGAAGCTCAGGTGACATCCGGTCACCTGGGATGGAATCTAGCCAACAACTGTATGCATGTCCAGTATTTTTGCAGGGATCTTTTCGCCTAATACCCCGTCATCTCCAGATACCCCACCCCACCGTCAAACTGTACCGGCCCTTCCCAGTACGGAATACTCAGGTTCATCCAGGCGTTTGGGTTGACGGCCTGGGGGGTGATATCCAGCTGTTTTCCAGGAATTTTCAGCGACCAGCGTGTGGGAATCTTGCGGCCGTCAATGTCGGTGGTTTCCAGCGGTTTCAGCTCGATATCCGCGTTGTGCAGGGTTTGCGTACGCCCCTCGTGATCAATCCAAGTGCCGGTCATATACGACGCGCCATCGGTTTGTCGCACGCGGAACAGCATCAACTGCTCGCCCCGGTCCAGGTGCAGGGAGAACCAGTCCCAGCCGGTCTGGTTGGCGGTCAGCGGTTGGCTGCTCCACTCGCGGTCGAGCCAAGCCGGGCCAGTGACTTGGTACGCCTTGCCGTCGATGCTGACGCTGCCCTTGGCGCTGAAAAACGGCTGGCTGTAGTAGTACGACGCCTGGCCCTGGTCGGATTTGCGGCTGTAGCCGCCCTCGCCCTGCAGCACCAACGGGCGGCTGGAAGTGAGGTGCAAGTCATAGGCGAATTGCGCGCCGTTGGCCTTGAGCTGCATGTCCGCCAACGCGCTCGCGGCACCGGGGCGGGTGGCGAAACTCCAGTCGTCAATCCAGGCGCAGAACGGCACCGCCTGGACGCCGGCCTGGCCGACCCCACCTCGGGCGTAGCGCTCCGCAGCATAGTGGTGGGTGGCGGAAGTGACAGCGGCGTGCCCAAGCCAAATGGTCGAGTCGTGCCAGCCCGCTTGCGTCGGCCCTGCCTTGAGGGCATTGCGAAACAACGTCCATTGCACGCCGAATAGATTGCCTTGTTCATCCTTGAGGTTGGCGGTGACGTACCACCACTCAATGCGAAAGCCTGCGTGCGGGCCGTGGTCCTCGGGAAAGCTGAAGACCTTGCCGGGCACCACCTGGGCAAAATCCGCCGCGTCACTGCCCAACCCGGCAAAGCTCTCTTGCGGCTCTGGGACTTTGTCGCAAGCGCCCAGTAACAATAAAAACGCCCACAACAGGCACTTAATCTTCATTGGCAAACGTCCTCAACAAATCCGCAGGACGGCTGCGGTATAACTGCCACAACGGCCAGGCCGAGGCCAGCAAGGTCGCGAGCATCGCCAACCCGAGCAATTGAGCGAGCTGCCACGGGAACACCTGCAACGGCAGGCGCCAACCAAAGGCCTGCACATTGATCACGGCGTCCAGGCACCAGGCCAACAGCAGGCCAAGCGGCAACGCCAGCACCAGCGTGAGTACCGCCAACAGCCAAGTCTGGCCCAAGTTGAGCAGCATCAATTGCCGGCGCGTGACACCCAATGCCCACAGCGGTGCAAGTTGGCCAAGGCGGCTCTGGCTCTGGGTCAACAGGCTGATAAACAGCGCGACACCGGCCACACCCAACGTCAGGCTGTTCAACGCGGCAGTGGCGGCGAACGTACGTTCGAACACTTGGCTCGACCAGCCCTTGAGTTGCTGTTGGTCGACGATGCGACTGTCTTCCAGGGCAAAGGCGCGTTGCACCTCACGCACCAGCGGCGCCACGTCCGACGGTGAAACCCGCAGGTTGAAACGCGCCGGTGACAGCGTCGGCCAGTGGGCCAACAGGTGCTGGGCATTGACCAGCACGTGGCCCTTGGGGTTGCCGTAATCGGCGTAGATCCCCACCAGTTTGGGCGCCCACACGCCGTGTGGCGTGGGGATGCTCACGCTATCACCGAGCTGCACACCGAGCCTGCGCGCGAGTTGCTCGCTGAGCATCAAGGTGTCGCCTTGCTGCAACTGGTCCCACGGTTCATTCGTCGCCTCAAGCAACGGCCAGTGCTGGCGATAGGTCGGGTCGTCGACCACGCCAAACAGGTCCGCTGGCCAGCCCTGCAATTGCACCGCGACCTGCCAGGTGGGCAGCACCGTTTTTACCAACGGTTGTTGCGCCAGCCAATGACTGAGCTGCTGCGCCTGCGCCGGGTTTTGCGGGTTGAGGTACAGCTCGGCGGTGAGACGCTGCTCCAGCCAGTTATTGAATGTGTGACGAAAACCCGAGGTCATGGAACCCGCGCCAATATTCGCGGCCAGGGCCAATAGCAAAGCCATCAGCGCAAGGCTCAACGCCGGCAACTGCTGGCGGCAGTCCGCCAGAAACCATTGGCCGAGCACCGAACGGCTGCGCCCCAACACGGCTTTGAGCAGGCCATTGAGCACCACCGGCAAACCGAGGGCAGCGCCAAGCAACAAGGCGGCCATCAGCACAAAGCCGGCGGCCAGGCTATTGCCCAACCACAGCGCCAGCACCGCGATCAGCAGCGCAGCACTGGCCACCCAACCTTGACGGCGCAACCAGCGTCCATGCGCCTCATGCCAGGCCTGGGCGTTGGCCAGCGCCAGCAAGGGCAAGCGCGCCGCCCGCCATAAGCTGCTGGCGCCAGCGAGCAACGCGCCGAACAAGCTCAAGCCCAATCCCGCGCCCCACCACCACGGGCTCAGGCTTAACTGCCCCGCCACCTCGGCGCCATACAAGCCACGCAGGCTGGCCGCCACATCCGGCAGCAACAGACTGGCCAACAGGTAGCCGCTCGCCACGCCAAGCACGCCACCCAACAATGACAACACGCCCAGTTCGACACTCAGGCTGACGATCAACATCCGCACGCTGACCCCGCAGGCACGCAAGGTGCGCAACAGCCCGCGCCGCTGCTCCAGGGCCAGGCCGATGGCGGCGTGCACAATAAACAGCCCCACCACAAACGACAGGAAGCCCAGCGCATCGAGGTTCAGGTGAAAGCTATCGGTGAGGCGCGCGAGGTTGTTGTCCTCGCCCTGCTTGAGTTGCAATCCGGCGGGCGGCGTGGGGTGGCCGGCGGCAAAAGCCTTGTCCACCAGCAGGCGCGACAGGCGCTCGGGCAGCTCCAGCACAGGTTGGGCAAAACCAATATCGGTGAGCAACACGCCGGGCGCCATATCCGGTTGGGCTTGCAGCGGCGGCAGTGTATGGCCGCTCAGGGTAGTCGGCTGCTGGCCTTCGTGCAGCCCCAGGACCTGCAAGGTCTGCGGCGCGATCCACGTGCGCCCCGGCGGTTCGAAAAACGCCAGCATCTGCGCCTGGCTCAAGCGCTGACCCGCCACCGCGCCACTGCCGGGCAACGACACCGGGTCGATGCCCATCAACTGCAAGCGAACATCCTCCAGCCCCTTGAGCTGCACGCGCCCCTGCACCACCGGCGACACCGGCCAACCGGCACGACGCAGTTGGGCAAACACCGCCTGTGGGAAAGCGGCCTCGTCCGGCGCACTGAGGCTGGCCTGCGGCTCACCCCCGATCAATTGGCTGGCGCGGGCGTAGCTGTCGCGCGCCTGGCTGTTGAGCGCTTGCACGCCAATCAACAGCGCGGTGGCCAGCCACAGGCCGGTGAGCACGCTGAAGAACTGCACGGGATGCCGCCGCCAGTGGCTGAGCAGCGCGCGTAATGTCCAATAAAACACCGCCATCTCAAGCAGCGCCTGCCGGTACGACACGGCCGCGGTGCAGCACCACCTGCCGGTCCAGCCGTGCGGCAATGCGCGGGCTGTGGGTGACCATCAACAGGCTGGTGGGGCTGTCGCGCAGCAAATCGAGCAGCAGTTGCAGGACTTCATCGCTGGTGGCTTCGTCAAGGTTGCCGGTGGGTTCATCGGCCAACAACAGGCCCGGTCGTGACGCCAAAGCCCGCCCCACCGCGACCCGTTGCTGCTGACCACCGGAGAGTTGTTCCGGGTAGCGCTTGAGCAGATCACCCAGGCCCAGGCGTTCCACCAGTTGCGCCTGCCACTGGGGGTCAAACCGCCCCGCCAGCCGCGCCTGGAACGCCAGGTTGTCCTCGACCCGCAAGCTGCCGATCAGGTTGAACTGCTGGAATACCAGGCCGATTTGCGTACGCCGCCAATGCGCCAGTTGCGCCTCGCTGAGCTGATCGAGGCGCTGCTCACCCACCTGGATACTGCCGCCATCCACCCGATCCAGCCCGGCCACCAGGTGTAACAGGGTGCTCTTGCCGCTGCCCGATTCGCCCATCAACGCCAGGCTGCTGCGCTCGGCCAGGAGCAGATCGACGCCGGCCAACACCGCTAACGAACCCTGGGGGGTGGCATAGCTTTTAAACACTCCTTGCACCTGCAACATGGCAACACTCGTTTGATGGGCGGCAATCGAGAATAACGGCTGCTGCTCCCAACCACGCAAATTTTTCACATTGATTTCACCGGCTGCCCACTCACTGCACTTTAAATTGCCGGCCATGGGTCATTCGTCGGCAACTTGTTAGTTGCCACGCCTGACAACTTTTAACCACAACATGTTCAGCGAAAAGACAGCCCGCCTGTGACAGCCTCTGGCACCACTACGGGCATCCGCCAACACGTTGCGATCAACTAACACGACACTGCCAACAATGCCCATGGTGAATGAAGTGGTTGACCTTACCCTGACCAAACCGCGCTCGCGCCGAGCCTTGAGCAAGCGCCTGCGACCGCTATGGTTGGGGCTATTCGTGGTCGGCCTGCTGGTCGCCGGCAACCTGCTCTGGCACGCCTCGCCACGCGACCTGGGCGTCAGTGATCGCCTGCTGACTTCCCACGTGCTGCCCCTCTGGCGCGACGGTGACCTGATCGTACTGGTGCGCCACGAAGAGCGCTGCGACCGCTCGGCCAACCCTTGCCTGGGCCCCGTGGAAGGCTTGACGATCAACGGTAGCCAGCAGGCGGAAACCCTGGGCAACGCCTTTAAAACACTGGGCATGGAGGGCAGCGACGTACTGGCCAGCCCCGCGATCCGCACGGCTCAGACGCTGCGCTTCATGTTTGGCAAAAACGAAGTGACCTCCGGCCAGCAAGCCGTCTGCGGCGCGGCCATGGGTGAAGAGCTGCTCAGCCACAAAACCCCGGGACGCAACTTGGTTTTCGTCACCCACAGCGGCTGCATTGCCGACTTCGAAGCCACCCTCGGCTTTCCCCACGCCACGTTCCCCCAGTACGGCAGTGCGCTGTTCGTACAGGTATTGCCCCACGGCAAATTCAAGACCTTGGGCATCGTCAACAATCCCGACTGGCCCGCCGCTCTTAAACAACTCTATTAACTCACCCTTCGGCCTGTTCAGCAAAAAGACAGCCCTGTTCTGGCATGTTTAGTTGCGCCTTTTAATTAAGGACGTCATGACTATTTCCCGCAATTCAGTGAATGCTGTGACTATTCCCGTTATTAGTTCATTACTTCAAACGTCCGCCACTAAACGTCAAGGAGCGACGTTTTCATGAATCGATTAAAACCCCTGCCGGTAGTGTTGCTGGCGTTTGTCGCGTTTTACCTGTTGCCCCTGGGCCTGCACGGCTTGTGGACCCCGGACGAAACCCGTTACGCCCAGATCAGCCAGGAGATGCTGCAAAGCGGCAACTGGTTGGCGCCGCACTTCATGGGTATCCGCTATTTCGAAAAACCCGCCGGCGGCTACTGGTTGATCGCCCTGGGCCAGGCAGTGTTTGGCCAAAACCTGTTCGGTGTGCGCATCGCCTCAGCCGTGACCAGCGGCCTGAGCGTGCTGCTTGCCTACCTGATTGCCCGCCGTCTGTGGAATGATCCGCGCAAAAGTTTCGCCTGCGCCCTGCTCTACCTGAGTTTCGGGCTGGTGGCCGGGCAAGCGGGCTACTCCAACCTCGATCCGCAATTCACCTTGTGGGTCAACCTGAGCCTGGTCGCCCTGTGGTTTGCACTTGAAAGCGCCACGACGCGTGCTCGCCTATGCGCCTGGGGCGTGCTGGGCCTGGCCTGCGGCCTGGGTTTCCTGACCAAAGGCTTCCTGGCCTGGGCCCTGCCGGTGTTGATTGCCGTGCCCTACATGCTCTGGCAACGCCGGCTGGGCGAGTTGCTGCGCTATGGCCCGCTGGCCATGGCGGTTGCGGTGTTGGTGTGCCTGCCGTGGGCGCTGGCGATCCACCTTCAGGAACCCGACTTCTGGCGCTTCTTTTTCTGGAATGAACACATCCGCCGCTTCAGCGCCGACAACGCGCAACACGTGCGCCCGTGGTGGTTCTTTCTGCCGATCATCGCGGTGTCTTGCCTGCCGTGGGCAGGTCTGCTGCCCGCCACCCTGCGCAAGACCTGGCAGGAAAAGCGCCAGCCGGCGATCACCTTCCTGGCCCTGTGGTTGCTGCTGCCGCTGGGCTTCTTCAGCCTGAGCAACGGCAAGCTGCCGACTTATATCATGCCGTGCCTGCTGCCCCTGGCATTGCTGATGGGGCATACCCTGGTCGACCTGATCCGCACCGGCCGCGCCCGCACAATCTGCCTCAATGGCCTGCTCAACTTCGTGATCGGCATGGTCGCCATGATCGGCTTGATCTATCTGCAGATCGCTCGGCCGCTGTACAGCAACAGCCACGCCGAGATGTTCAGCCTGTCCCTGGCTTTTATCGTGTTACTGGTGTGGATCCTCGCCAACTTGTTGCAAGCGTTTCGCCCGCTGACGTTGTGGGCAATGCCGGTGCTGGGCATCGGCCTGCTGGTGACCCTGCTGCCAGCGAGCATGCCGGCGTGGATCGCAGATAACGAAATGCCCGACCAGTTCGTGCTCGAACACCTTGAAGAACTGCAGCAGACCAACGCGCTGTTGAGCAATGAACTGAGCAATGCCAGCGCCCTGGCCTGGCGCCTGAAACGCCCGGAAGTGGCGCTGTATGACACCGAAGGCGAACTGCGCTACGGCTTGCAATACGCGGGGTCGGTACATCGCAAAGTCGAATTGGAGGAGGTACAAACCTGGCTCAAGGACGCGCGCCAGCACGGCTCGGTAGGCGTGCTGATGCGGGTCAACAGCACCAGTGAAATGCGCGAAGCGGGGCAACTGCCGCCTGGGGGCAAACGCTACTACAAGGGTTGCCTGGAACTGATCATCTACCCGAAATCGGCCTGAGGGCGGCATTCTGGATAACTGAACGCGGTGATCCTGCTGCTGTTACTGGGCGTGGTCTATCCCTTTGGCAGGCTGGCGGCATGGGTAAATGCCTCATCCAGGCTGTTACCACCGTACGTGCTCATGAAGCTTTGCGCGTCAGTGAAACGGTTGAATCGCCGCTGGCTAAGCATGTAAAAGTCATCGCAATGCGTGACGATCTCATCGACGTTGTGCGATGAAACCAACACCGCGACACCTTCCGCCGCCGCCCCCTCCAGGCATCGCCAAATGTGATAACGAAACTCAGGGTCTACACCCGCCGTGGGTTCGTCCAGTATCACCAGGTCCGCGTTGGCGCAGAGCAATGACAAAGTGAAAAACCAACGCTTTTCTCCGTAGCTACAGAGGGAGGATTTTTTGTTCCAAATGTCGCAATACCTTTCTGCAATGCCGGGGCTCCACTTTCCGATCCTCTCCAAAGCGTGTTGTTGAGTGACCTGTGTTTCAGAGCAAAAGAGCATGGTCATTTTGAAGATGTCGAACATGCGAAACACAGGGGGTGTGTTGATGATTTGCGACAGATAAAGCAGTTTGGAAAAAGAGTTGTTTATCTCACCGCCCGCTATCTTCTTCAGGCCACAAATCACATCGAAAAACGTGGTTTTTCCGGAGCCATTGGGTCCTAACAACCCTGAAATTGAACCCGCCTCAATTGTCAGAGTCGCATGCTGCAACAAAATGTGAGAGGCATACCTGACGTCAAGAGCGTTTACGATAAGCCGTTTCATCAATAACGACTCCATACGGGGTTAATACGTAAAAAGCGAAACATCAAAAAGAACGAAACTACCAACAACACGACAACCAGTAGAACAACCAACCAACACTCCGCCACCCCGACTAACATAACCTTGTTTGCCCACCCCATCGGATTAAAAAAACTGACAATGGCAAAGGCTGGACTGGAAGAACCAGAACTCATAATCCCAAGCGCCAGCATCGCTAACGACAACATGGAAAAGACAGTACTCGCATTCTTGAAGCCCAGCGGCACCAGCGTCAGCAATAGCGAAGGTATGGAAAAAATAAGAAAACATATATAAAACCGCGCAACCACAACTAAGTACTCAGCGCCGTTAAAAACGCCAAAAGAATGACGCGCGAGCACATAGAAGACAGTGCAATACAGTACTGCAACAACCGAATACGCGAGAAACTGCCCAATAAGAAAGATAATTCTTGTTCGGCCCGTATAAACGAATGATCGCAGAAAGCCACTTTCCCTCGGACCCACTATGTAAAACGCCAGACCAAATAGCGCCACACTTGACGCTACAAACGCGTAAAACCAGGAAGTGCCAGACAAATAATCGACAGACGCATCACTTACTGGAGTCTTAGCATAGGTGATCAAATAGTAGGTCACCACGGGAGACACCACTGTCCAAAATAATGCAATAGGCTCTTTTAATTGTTCTTTTATGAATAGCGCCGCGAGTGAAAATGGCGCGAACAATAAATATGGCTTCATTATTCACCTCACGGAAATGGGACCATCCTCTCTAATAATGCACCGCCTATCAACCAGCAACGAAAACAATGTAGCTCTACCGGAGAAAACCGCAATAGTTATAAAAATTTAGCGTAGGAAAGTTGACTATTCCAATTAGGAAGTTTCACTCACCACTTTCAGAATTCCAATAATTGCGCAAAACGCCAAAGTTTATTCCAGCCTTCCTCATCAAATGCGACCTTGCATAAAATCAATACGATACGACTTACCAAATAATAAAAAACAGAAAGCGCCAACTCAGATATTTTTTGTAGGATGAGGATTATTCCTACAAGCATGCATAAAACAATCCGACAAATGGCACAACTCATATCGCGCGCCCGAACAGATATGCAACCCTAACTTGACTCCGCTTCGTCGTTTAGTTGCGAGCTAGTCTTGTGGACTGGCAATCCCCTCACCTGCGCCTGCACGGCCCGCCCCTCGGCCCGATTGCGAATAAACCCAGCCCGAGTGAACCGTTCCAGAAACGGCACCGGCA
Organism: Pseudomonas sp. H1_A03; assembly: GCF_054685145.1. Lineage (NCBI taxonomy): Bacteria > Pseudomonadati > Pseudomonadota > Gammaproteobacteria > Pseudomonadales > Pseudomonadaceae > Pseudomonas > Pseudomonas sp. H1_A03. Next base: position 3,514,374 of record NZ_CP162829.1, on the reverse strand, counting down.
ACGCTTTGTCAGGGGTTATCGCAGAATGCTCGGCCACATCCCCAAACAAGGTGTAAGCCGCACTCGGCAAGTGCCGGGTGTTGAGGTCGCTGGTCAGCCGCCCTTCCTGCAATACGATCGCGCGGTTGGTGACCCGTTGCAGGTCGGACAGGCGCTGGGATATGTAGAGGATGGCCACGCCTTGTGCGCGCTGGCTGTCGATCAGGCCAAGCAGGCGTTCGGTGTCGGGTTCCGGCAAGGCCGCGGTGGGTTCGTCGAGGATCAGGAGCCTGGGTTGCAGGGCAAAAGCGCGGGCCAGTACCAGCAGTTGGCGATCCGCCTGGCCGAGGCGTTCGACCGGGTATTGCAGCGGCAGGTCCAGGCCCAGGCCGGCAGCGATGGCTTCGGCGCGTTGTAACAGGCTCTTGCGGTTGAGCAGAAAATCCACGTCAGGCTGCCCCAACTCATCGAGCAACAGGTTCTCAGCCACGCTCAGGCCAGGGGCGATGGCGTCGTCGGGCTGTTGGTGCACGGCCACAATGCCGACTCGGCGTGCCGACAAGGGCGAGGTAAAGCGTTGGCGTTGCCCATCCACCCACAGTTCGCCAGCATCCGGCGCCAGGATGCCGCTGAGGATGTTGACCAGGGTAGATTTTCCCGCCCCCGCAGCGCCGAGCAGCGCCACGCCCTCCCCCGGGTAGATATCCAGGTTGATCTGATCCAGTGCCCATTGGGCGCCAAAGCGCTTGCACAGGCCAAGCAGGCGGACCAGCGGCTCGGGGGCAACGGGGTTGCTCATGGCTAATCTCTAAGGCGGAACAATGACTCATTGCAACGCGCCAGGGCGCTGATTTATGCAAAACAACAATGAGTTAGGCACCAAATTAAATGCATTACCTCATGAACAATCCAATAGCTGAATCGCATATCAAAAATATTTTGAGTTATAAGGCCCTTGTCAGCAGCTCGTTGAGCGCTTGGCTGACGGCGATCCGCTGAAACGATTAAAGAGTTGTAGGACATTGGCTATGTTTGGCCGCTATTGGATTTCATGGTCGCCTAAAAATAGTAATTATTGCTTAATTATCAACAAGTTAACGAAAATCAAAAAAACCTTTGGTTTTTTGCATCCGGAATTGCCTCTCAGAAACGTCGAATTAATGACGTTGTTTTTATGGCACTTTGTGTCCATCGTTTCTGCTACATGCGTAGGACGAATCCCCTAGGTAACTACAATTTCGAGTACCAACTCTGGTGTGTGAGCCACGGATCGCCCCGCAGAGGCCAGAGAATTTGCAGACGGTTTTCGACATCAAGGATGAGATGGCAATGAGCTTGACCCGCACTATTGCGAACACCCAGAGCCCGAATTTCTATGCCGAAATGGGCGAGTTGATTGCCAACAGTGGGCACGCCGACTTCGCCGCGCACATGCTGCACCTGGTGGACAAATGGGTACCGATCCACCTGGTGGACCTCAGCGAATGGACCCTCGACGAGCTACGCGACCGCGTGCTCGATATCACGTTGCTCGGCAGCGCTGGCCAGACGCAGGACCTGCCGCCGCCCCAGCCGCTGAACTCCATGGACGACCACCCGTTGCTGCGGGAAATGCTCGGCATGCAGGACCCGCTGCTGATCCAGCTAAAGGCCAAGGCCAAAAGCGCGTACCCACGCGGCACCTCGCACCAGTGCAACCTGGTGTCGCGCCAGGGCAAACGGCGCTTTGTGATTTCGTTTTATCGCCCGCCCAACCAGCGCGGGTTCTCCCTGGCCGAGTTGTCGTTTCTCAAGTGCCTGTCGGACACCCTGCTGCCACTGATCGAGTTCCATGCGCAGAGCCTGCGCCAGGCACCGCACGCCGAAGTCGAACCGGCCCACACGTTGCTGGAACAATCGCAATTGCAGCGTGAGTTCTACAAGCGCCTGTCCCTCGGCGACATCACCCTCTCGGCACGCGAGCAGGAGGTGTGCCTCGGTCTACTGACGGGCGGCACCGTGCCGCAGATGGCGGAAAAACTCAGCGTGAAGAACAGCTCCATCGAAACCTACCTCAAGCGCGCTGCTGCGAAGTTGGGCGTCAGTGGGCGACATGGTTTGGCCAAATGGATGATCGGTGTTTGATGAATAAATTGAGCGCATTCGCGAGGGTAGGCGCCTGAAGTGTCAGCGCAAACCCGACTGTCGCAGCCGATACTCTCCCGGCGTCAGCTGCGCATAACGAAGGAAAAACCGGCTGAAATACGCCGGGTCCTTGAAACCCAACTGGTAGCAGATTTCGTTCGCGGAGCTGCCGGTAAACAGCAGTAGGCGCTTGGCTTCCTGCATCACGCGTTCCAGGATCAGGCGCTTGGACGGTAGATCAGCCAGGCGTCGACAGACTTCATTCAGGCGTGCCTCGGTCACGCCAATCCCCTCGGCATACCGCACCAGCGGCCAGTGCTCCAGATAGTGGGCCTCGATCAATTCGTTGAAGCGATGGAAGATGCGCAGGTCCTCATGGCGGGTCGGGCGCGCGGGTAACGAGTGCGCGCACAGGCGCAGCAAGCGAATCATGATCAGCCGCGTGAGGCTCTCCAGCGCAGCGGCGCGCCCTGCCCGTTCAGCGTTGATCTCATCGTTCAAGTCTTCAAACAGTTGATCCAGGCCGTGGTCACCCGCCGTCAGCGCCACACAGGCTGCGCCAGAGGCAAGGCTGGGGTCGGCGTCAATCACTCCCCACACAAGTTGCTGGCGCACGGTCAGCACATGTCCGTCGGCATCCGCTTCGGTAACAAAAGCGTGCGGCACCGTGGGCGGAGTGAGGAAAAACATCGGCCCGGACTCCACGTACTGGCGGTCATCCAGATACACCCGCACCGCACCGCTCTTCACGTAATGCACCTGGAAAAAACGGTCATGCCGATGCACGGGCATGTTGCGCCCGAAAAAACCCGCCAGGTTGCCGAGCTTGTCGTAATGCACCTCGGCATCGCTGTAACGCTGGTCGTAGACCTGCCCGATGTTGATGTTGGGAATCGGCTGCACGTTGTCACCTGGTTCTTGTTTGAGTGCCGTTGGATTTTGCCACGCTTGACGGTAGTTAACATATTAATTATAACGTTAACAACTTAACGAACTGCCTATGCAGCAGTCGCCACCGTCAGGAGAAACGCATGAGCCGTACCCTGCATGATGTTGCCAGCGGCACCCTGTTCGGCGTTGCGCTGAACTACCGGGGCCTGCTGGACCAGCATCTCGCCGCCTTCCAGCAGGCGCCCTACCAGAAGCCGCCGACCAAGCCCGTGCTGTTTATCAAAACCCCGAATACGCGCAACGGGCACAACGCCGTGGTGCTGCATCCACAGGGTGAACGCCTGCAACCCGGCCCCGCCCTGGGTGTGGTGATCGGCCAGCGTGCGAGCCGCGTCAGCCTGGAAAATGCCATGGCTCATGTGGCGGGCTACGTGGTGGTCAACGAGTTCAGCCTGCCGGAAGACAGCTACTACCGCCCCGCCGTCAAAGCCAAATGCCGCGATGGCTTTTGCGTCCTCGGGCCACACCTTGTCCCGCGGGATCAGATTGCCAACCCAAACAAGCTGAGCCTCAAACTGTCGGTCAACGGCGAACTGCGCCAGGAAAACTCCACCGCCAATTGGGTCCGCGATATCCCGCAATTGATCGCCGAGATCAGCGAATTCATGACCCTGCATCCCGGCGATGTGCTGATCACAGGCACCCCTGAAGGCCGCGTGGATGTGCTGCCTGGCGACAAGGTTGAGGTCGAGATCAGCGGCGTGGGCCGCCTTTTTAGCCATATTCAAGCGGAGACTCAAGCATGAAACACGCCCGCATCCGCTTTGAAGATAATGTCCACGCTGTGCAGGTCGAGGCCGATAACGCCGTGCGCCTGAGCGATGGTCGCCTGCTCGCCGAGGATCAGGTGGAATGGCTGCCACCGGCCACCGGCACCATGTTCGCCCTCGGTTTGAACTACGCCGACCACGCCGCCGAGCTGGCCTTCACCCCACCCACGGAACCGCTGGCCTTTATCAAGTCCGTCGGCACCTACACCGGCCACCGCCAACTCACCTGGCGCCCGGACAACGTCGCCTACATGCACTACGAGTGCGAGCTCGTGGCAGTGATCGGCAAGGTCGCACGCAACGTCAAGCGCGCCGGCGCCCTGGATTACCTGGCCGGCTATACGGTGTGCAACGACTACGCGATCCGCGACTACCTGGAAAACTACTACCGCCCCAACCTGCGCGTAAAAAACCGCGACGCCACCACCCCGGTCGGCCCGTGGATCGTCGATGTCGCAGACGTACCCGACCCGAGCAACCTGAAGCTGCGCACGTGGATCAACGGTGAACTGCGCCAGGAAGGCAGCACCCGCGACATGATTTTCGATATCCCCTACCTCATCGAATACCTGTCCAGCTTCATGACTCTGCAACCCGGCGACATGATCGCCACCGGCACGCCCGAGGGCCTGGCCGATGTGGTGCCCGGCGATGAAGTGGTGGTGGAAGTCGAAGGCGTGGGCCGGCTGGTCAACCGAATTGTCAGCGAGACGGAATTCTTCTCCGTCCGTAAAGAGGCGTGAGAGACATGATCAAACACTGGATCAACGGCCGTGAAGTCGAAAGCAAAGACACCTTCATCAATTACAACCCGGCCACTGGCGAGGCGATTGGTGAAGTCGCCAGCGGCGGCCCGGAGGAAGTCGCGCAAGCCGTAGCGGCAGCCAAGGCAGCGTTCCCCAAGTGGGCCAACACCCCAGCCAAGGAACGTGCACGCCTGATGCGCAAGCTCGGTGAGCTGATCGAGCAGAACGTGCCGCACCTGGCCGAACTGGAAACCCTCGACACCGGGCTGCCGATCCACCAGACCAAAAACGTATTGATTCCGCGCGCCTCGCACAACTTCGACTTCTTCGCCGAAGTCTGCACACGTATGGACGGCCACAGTTATCCGGTGGACGACCAGATGCTCAACTACACCCTGTACCAACCGGTGGGCGTGTGCGGGTTGGTGTCGCCGTGGAACGTGCCGTTCATGACCGCCACCTGGAAGACCGCGCCGTGCCTTGCCCTGGGCAATACGGCGGTGTTGAAGATGTCGGAACTGTCGCCGCTGACCGCCAATGAACTGGGGCGCCTGGCGCTAGAAGCCGGGATTCCCAACGGCGTGCTCAACGTGATCCAGGGTTATGGCGCCACGGCGGGCGATGCCCTGGTACGTCACCCGGATGTGCGCGCTATTTCCTTTACCGGCGGCACCGCCACCGGCAAGAAAATCATGCAGACCGCAGGCCTGAAAAAGTACTCCATGGAGCTGGGCGGCAAGTCGCCGGTGCTGATCTTTGAAGACGCTGATCTGGAGCGGGCCCTCGACGCGGCGCTGTTCACGATCTTTTCGCTGAACGGCGAACGTTGCACCGCCGGCAGCCGCATTTTTATCCAGGAAAGCGTCTACCCGCAGTTTGTCGCCGAATTCGCCGCCCGCGCGAAACGCCTGATCGTAGGGGACCCGCAAGACCCGAAGACCCAGGTCGGCTCGATGATCACCCAGGCGCATTACGACAAGGTCACCGGCTACATCAGGATTGGTATCGAGGAAGGTGCGACCCTGCTCGCCGGTGGCCTGGAACGGCCAGCCAACTTGCCGGCGCACTTGAGCCGCGGCCAGTTTATCCAGCCGACGGTATTTGCCGACGTGAACAACAACATGCGCATCGCTCAGGAAGAAATCTTCGGCCCGGTGGTGTGCCTCATTCCCTTCAAGGACGAGGCCGAGGCCCTGCAACTGGCCAACGACACCGAGTACGGCCTGGCCTCCTACATCTGGACCCAGGACATCGGCAAGGCCCATCGCCTGGCGCGCGGTATTGAAGCCGGCATGGTATTTATCAACAGCCAGAACGTGCGCGATTTGCGTCAGCCGTTCGGTGGGGTGAAAGGTTCAGGTACCGGTCGCGAAGGTGGCCAGTACAGCTTTGAAGTGTTTGCCGAGATCAAGAACGTGTGCATTTCCATGGGCAGTCATCACATCCCGCGTTGGGGCGTGTAATTCGGGACATGCTAGCTGTCCTGTGGGAGCCGGGCTTGCCCGCGATGCGGTGCCTCAGGAGAACGCGTCGATGCCATCGCAGGCGAGCCAGCTCCCACAGGGATCTCATTGTCATTACAAGAATAATTATTCAGGAGAATCATCATGGGCGAAGTGGTCCTGGCGGCGAAGATCTGCCACGTACCGTCGATGTACCTGTCGGAACTGCCCGGCAAGCATCACGGCTGTCGCGACGCGGCGATTGCCGGGCACAAGGAAATCGGCCGCCGCGCCCGCGAGCTGGGCGCCGACACGGCGGTGGTGTTTGACGTGCACTGGCTGGTCAACAGCGGTTATCACATCAATTGCGGCGAGCAATTCCAGGGCACCTACACCAGCAACGAGCTGCCGCATTTCATCAAGAACATGGACTACGCCTACCCCGGTTGCCCGGAACTGGGCGAGCTGATCGCCGCCGAGGCCAACCTGGCCGGCGTGCGCAGCATGGCCCATAACATCCCGAGCCTGGAGCTGGAATACGGCACGCTGGTGCCCATGCGCTACATGCACATGGGCGTGCCGGAGGATGAGAAATTCAAGGTCATTTCGATCGCCGCGTGGTGCGCCTGGCACCGCCTGGAAGACAGCTTTGCCTTCGGTGCCGCCGTACGCCGGGCGATCGAGAAGAGCGATCGCAAGGTGCTGGTGCTGGCGTCCGGCTCGCTGTCCCACCGGTTTTCGGACGACCGCGAGGCCGAGGCGAATATCCACAACTGGACCCGCGAGTTCGACAAACAGATGGACCTGCACGTGGTGGAAATGTGGAAGCAAGGCCGTTTCAAAGAGTTCTGCGCGATGCTGCCGGACTACGCCGAACACTGCTTTGGCGAAGGCAAGATGCACGACACCGCCATGCTCCTGGGCCTGCTCGGCGGGCCGGAATATGCCCAGCCGGCGGAGATCATTACGCCGCCGTTCGGCAGTTCGGGCACCGGCCAGATCAACGCGATTTTCCCGCTATAGAACTGGGAGAAACCCATGCCGCATTTTATCGCCGAGTACACCGACAACATTGAACAGCAGGCCGACCTGCCTGGCCTGTTTGAAAAGGTTCACCGCGTGTTGGGAGACAGTGACGTGTTTCCCTTGGGCGGTATTCGCAGCCGCGGCGTGCGCCTGGACACCTGGCGCATGGCCGATGGCAAGCACGACTACGCCTTTGTGCACATGACCCTCAAGGTCGGCCATGGCCGCGACCTGGCCACGCGCCAGGCGGTGGCCGAGGCGTTGTTTGCGCTGATCACCGAACACTTCGCCCCGTTGCAGGCGCAACGCTTGCTGGCACTGTCATTCGAGATGGTCGAGTTACATCCGCAGCTCAACTACAAGCTGAACAATGTGCATGCGTTCCTGAACAACCCGGCGGGCTGAATCCCGCCGCTCCCCTCACGGCCACTCAGACAAAAAGTACAACATCATGAGCACAGCCCAATCCACTGCCAGCCGCGCGCTGGCCGAGCACGACCGCACCCATCGTTTGGTGACGTGGCGCCTGATGCCGCTGTTGCTGGTGTGTTACCTGTTCGCCCATCTGGACCGCATCAACATCGGCTTCGCCAAGATGCAGATGAGCAGCGACCTGCATTTCAGCGACACGGTCTACGGTTTCGGCGCCGGACTGTTCTTTATCGCCTACGCGCTGTTTGGCGTGCCGAGCAATATCGCACTCGACCGCGTCGGCCCCAGGCGTTGGATCGCCAGCCTGATGGTGGTGTGGGGCGTGTTGTCCACCGGCATGCTGTGGGTGGAGAGCGCGCGTGGTTTCTATGTACTGCGCTTTTTGCTGGGGGTCGCCGAGGCCGGTTTTTTCCCCGGGATCCTGGTGTTTCTCAACCGTTGGTACCCTGCGCGGCGCAGGGCCCAGGTCACGGCGTTGTTTGCGATTGCGGTACCGATGGCCGGTGTGTTGGGCGGGCCCTTGTCCGGGGCGATCCTCGAACATTTCCATAATGTGGGCGGCATGCGCGGCTGGCAGTGGATGTTCTTGATCGAAGGCCTGCCCGTGGTGTTGCTGGGGCTGGTGGTGCTCAAGTGGCTGCCGGATAGCTTTGACTCGGCGCGCTGGCTTACGCCTGAGCAGAAACAACAACTGTACGCCCAACTGCGCAGCGAAGAACAGCGCAAGACCATCACCTCGTTCGGCGGCATCCTGCGCGACCCGCAGGTGTGGTTGCTGGTGGCGGTGTATTTCGCCGTGATGCTGGCGGTCAACACGCTGGCGTTCTGGATGCCCACCCTGATCCACGGCGCCGGCATTGGCCGCGACAGCCAGGTCGGCCTGCTCAGCGCCGTGCCGTACCTGGCCGGGTGTTTCTTCATGATCGGCTGCGGGCGTTCATCCGACCGCCATCGCGAACGCCGCTGGCACCTGTGTGTGCCGCTGCTGATGGCCGCCGTCGGCATCGCCGTGGCCGGCCTGGCGCCGGGAAATCCATTGCTGGTGATGGGCGGGCTGGTGGTCGCCGGCATGGGCGCCAGTGCAGCGTTGCCGATGTTCTGGCAACTGCCGCCGGCGTTTCTGTCCAACACGACCCAAGCGGCCGGCATCGCCATGATCAGCTCGTTCGGCAGCATCGCCGCGTTCCTCGCGCCGTATCTGATCGGCTGGATGCGCGACGCCACCCATAGCGCCAGCCTGGCCCTTTACGTACTCGCCCTGTTTATCGCCCTCGGCGGCCTGCTGGTGCTGCGCACCCACGCTGCCATCGTTAACCCACACTAAGGACGCTTGCCATGCTCGACTCCCAGCAAATCCTCCAGGCCGCTGCCAACCTGGACCGCGCCGAACGCAGCCGCGAACAGGTCCGCCAGTTTTCCCTCGACTATCCGGGCATCACGATTGACGACGCCTACGCCATCCAGCGCGCCTGGGTGGCGCAGAAGATCAAGGACGGGCGTACGTTGAAGGGCCACAAGATCGGCCTCACGTCGCGGGCCATGCAAGTGTCGTCGAACATCACCGAGCCCGACTACGGGGCTCTGCTCGATGACATGTTTTTCGACGAAGGCAGCGACATTCCCTTCGAACGCTTCATCGTGCCGCGGGTGGAGGTGGAACTCGCGTTTATCCTCGGCAAACCGCTCAAGGGCCCGAACTGCACGGTGTTCGATGTGCTCGACGCGACCGAATGGGTGATCCCGGCGCTGGAAATCATTGACGCGCGCATCCAGCAGGTCGACCCGCAGACCAACGCTACCCGCAAAGTCTTCGACACCATCTCCGACAACGCCGCCAATGCCGGTGTGGTGCTGGGCGGCCGCGCCGTGCGGCCTACCGAGATCGACCTGCGCAAAGTACCCGCTGTGCTGTACCGCAATGGCGTAATCGAAGAATCTGGTGTATCGGCGGCGGTGCTGAATCACCCGGCAAAAGGCGTCGCCTGGCTGGCAAACAAGCTGGCAGCCTATGACGTGACGCTGTTGCCGGGGCAAATCATTCTTGGCGGCTCTTTCACCCGGCCGGTCGCGGCCAGGCCTGGCGACACCTTTCATGTCGACTACGACATGCTCGGCTCGATTGCCTGCCGCTTCGTCTGAACCCTGGAGGATCGTCATGGACATGCCCGTCAACCACTTCAAACAACGCCTGCACAAGGGCGAGGTACAGATCGGCCTGTGGCTCGGCCTCGCCAACGCTTACAGTGCGGAATTGGCCGCCAACGCCGGTTTCGACTGGCTGCTGATCGACGGCGAACACGCGCCCAATCACCTGCACGGCATGCTCGGCCAGTTGCAGGCGGTAGCGCCCTACCCTAGCCAGGCGTTGATTCGTCCGGTGATTGGTGACAGCGCGCTCATCAAGCAGCTGTTGGATATCGGCGCCCAGACACTGCTGGTGCCCATGGTGGAAAGCGCCGCCCAGGCCCGCGAACTGGTACGCGCCATGCGTTATCCGCCACAGGGTATTCGCGGTGTGGGCAGCGCCCTGGCCCGGGCTTCGCGCTGGAACAGCATTCCCGGTTACCTCGATCAGGCGGATGCACAGATGTGCCTGCTGGTGCAGATTGAAAACCGTGAAGGCCTGGCGAATCTGGATGAGATTGCCGCCATTGAGGGGGTGGACGGCGTGTTCATCGGCCCGGCGGATTTGAGTGCGTCGATGGGGCATCGGGGCAATCCTGGGCATCCGGAGGTGCAGGTGGCGATTGAACAGGCAATCGCGCGCATCGTGCAGTCGGGCAAGGCGGCGGGGATTCTCAGTGCTGATGAAAGCCTGGCGCGCCGTTATATCGAGCTGGGTGCGACGTTTGTGGCAGTGGGAGTGGATACCACGGTGTTGATGCGTGGGTTGCAGGCGCTGGCGGGGAAATTCAAAGGCATTCCCGAGGCCACCCCAGGAGGAGGAGTCTACTGAGATCTCCTGTGGGAGCTGGCTTGCCAGCTCCCACCTTTGGCCTGTAGTGGGCCATGCATTGATTCAGCGCTTGAGGTTGATGTTCTTCAGGTCATCCAACAGGCCCAGCAACGTCTGCAACTTCTCTTCTCCCAACTGTTCCTGCAACCGCTGGTAGTTGGCCTCCATGCAATGGCTCATCGACTCGAAACTCGCCTTGCCCTTATCGGCCAACGTCACCAACACCCGGCGCTGGTCCTGCTCGGCCTTGCGCCGATGCACCATGCCGGCGGTTTCCATGCGCACCAGCACGCCAGTCATGCTCGGCTTGAGGATGCACGCCAGTTCCGCCAGTTGGTAAATCTCCAGTTCACCGTGCTGCTCGAGGATGCGGATGATCCGCCATTGCTGCTCGGTCAGGCCGTGTTCGTTCAAGGACGGGCGGAAGAAACTCATCGCGGCTTCGCGGGCTTGCAGCAGGGTCAAGGTCAGGGACTGGCGAGGTTTGAGCATAGGAATCAGGGTCACGACGTATTTAGTTAATAATTTAACGAAACTCTAGCATTCCCTGCCAGCGAGCGCGCTATAACTTGTTGATCGCACCGCCCATGGCGCGCTGAATCAAAAGCCTGGGCACGCAGGATCAAGACTTCCATCCCGTCAGGGCCCCTAATGGAGGCATCCGCTTTAGAGCCTTCCTTCACCTTTTCAGGCTGCGCCATGATCAACATCGAAACCCCCACGTATTACACCGCCACCAAGAAATACAACCTCAGCTTCCCCACCCTGGAGCAGGACATCGACGCCGACGTCGTGGTGATCGGCGGCGGTTTCTCCGGCATCAACACGGCCCTGGAACTGGCGGAAACGGGCATCACCAATATCGTCGTGCTCGAAGCACGCTACCTGGGCTTTGGCGGCACAGGCCGCAACGGCGGCCAGATCATGGCGGGCATCGGCCATGACCTTGAGAAAATCAAGAAAGACGTCGGCGAAGACGGCCTGCGCCAGGTGTTCGAGATCAGCGACCTGGGCGCCGACATCATCAAGAACCGCATCGCCAAGTACAACATCGACGCGGACTTCTGCCACGGCTACGGCTATATGGGCTTCAATGCGCGCCAAGAGAAAACCCTGCGCGCCTGGGAAAAGGACTTCAAGTCGGTCAACAGCCAGCACGAGATCCGCTTTCTTGGCGGCTCCGACGTGCAGCAAATCATCGGCTCCAAAGCCTATAGCAGCGCCCTCCTGCACATGGGCGGCGGGCATGTGCACTCGCTGAACCTGCTATTGGGCGAAGCCACTGCGTTGGCCAGCCATGGCGTGCGGATTTTCGAGAACAGCCCGGCGCTGGAAGTCAGCTACGGCGAGCGCATCACCGTGCGCACCGGCCGTGGCTCGGTACGCGCCAGCAAGTTGCTGTGGGCCTGCGACAGCTTCCTAAACAAGCTGGAGCCGGAGCTGCACCGCTCAACCATCAACACCTACGCGTTCCAGATGATGACCGAGCCGTTGTCCGAGGAGCTTATCCAGCGCATCAGCCCGATTCGCGGCGCCTACAGCGATATTCGCCCAGTGATCGATTACTACCGCGTCACCAACGAGAACCGCCTGTTGTTCGGCGCTGCTACGCCGCTGGTGGAGCATATTCCCGGCGACCTGAAAGCCTGGAACCGCCACCTCATGCTGAAGATCTTCCCCTACCTCAAGGACGTGAAAATCGACCTGGCCTGGGGCGGCCCCATGGCGTGCAGCCCCAACCTGTTCCCGCAGATCGGCACCCTGCCGGGGCGCAGCAATGCATTTTTCGTGCAGGGTTATTCGGGCTTCGGCGTGACCCCCAGCCACATCATCTGCAAGGTTTTGGCCGAGGGCATGAGCGAAGGCTCGGCGCGCTATGACCTGATCAGCTCTATTCATCGCCCGTCCATCATCGGCAAGGACGCGATCCGCCCCTTGCTGCTGACGGCGGGTAAATCCTGGCACCAACTATCCGGTTACTGGAACGGGCGCCGTTAACCCCATTTTTTCTCATCAGGAGCAACTGCCATGACCCTTACCACCCTCAAGCACAATACCCAGCTGTCGGAACTCGACGCCTGGGGCACCGTGGCCGACCTCGGTTCCGAGATTCTCGAAGGTGAAGTCCGCGCTTTCGGCAAGATGACCTTTGGCGCACCCACCGATGCCGTCAGCAGCGCCTACTTCGGCACCACCCAAGGCAAATTCCGCATGGTCTACCCGTTCGCCGAACAGGCCACCGTGGTCACCGGTGAAGTGCTGCTGACCGACGAATCCACAGGCAAAACCACGCGCTACAAGGCCGGTGACAGCTGGTTCGTGACCAAAGGCACGCCGGTGCTGTGGGAAGTGGTCAGCGAAAGCTTCGTCAAACACTACTTCGCCGTCGTGTAAGGAGGCATTGCCATGACGAGTTCGTCCGATTGGATCACCGTGGGCGCCCTCGCCGACGGTTTTGCCCCAGAAGCGTTCATCCTGCCCAACCTCGCCGAGCTGGCAGGCCAGGCCTTCACCCTGCACTTCGCCAATGGCTGGCAGATCGAGCATCGTTTCGAGCAGGACCGCCTGGCCTGGCACGCCGCGGATGGCCACTCCAGCGGCAGCGCGGCGTACCGTGCCACCTCGATTCGCCCAGGCCTGTACCTGGTCGACTTCGTCAAGCATGAGGCCGGGCACAGCTGGTCGATCAGCCTGGTGCTGGACACCGCGCACGCCTCATTCACCGCCGTGATCGGCCGTCTGCCGGATCAGGCTGAGACCCACGAAGGCCTCTACCACCGCGCCCTCGCCGGTAAACCGCTGACCTCGGTAGAAGTCGACTTCCTGCATGGCAGCCTCGACCGCCCATGGCAGGACGGCCATTGCCTGCATGCACCGACCGATGAACTGATCGGCCTGCGCAACCTATACCGTTACAGCCCCAGCGAAGTCTACGAACACATCTATCTCAACGAACGCTTCTACGCCTGGCAATGCTTGAAGGGTGTGGAGCAAGGCTTGTGCGACACCGACCGCTGCCATTACTACAAAATCGCCGAGCAGCTGTACCTGTTCGTGTGGCAGGAGAAGATCGTGCCCACGCTCGGTTTGGTGCTGATCGACCTGCAACAACACCGCAGTGACGGCAAGATCTTCGGTTATGCGGGGGCGTCCTTTGACGCGCTGTCAAACTTCCCGATCAGCTCGTACTGCCAGGTACTCAACCGCACGGAATACCCCCGTGACTGAGCCGCGCACGGTGGTGATCACCGGGGCCGGCACGGGCATCGGTGCCGCGTGTGCTCGGCTGTATGCGCAGGAAGGCGCGCGTCTGGTGCTGATCGGCCGGCGGCGTGAGCCACTGGAGCAGGTGGCGCGGGACACCGGCGGGCTGATTTTGGTGGGTGACGCCGCCTGTCCGACTACGTGGGACGGGTTTATCCGCCAGATCCACGAGCATTACGGGCGCCTCGATGTGCTGCTGGCCTGTGCCGGCGGCCATGGCCTGGGCAGCGCAACCCAGACCAGCCCGGCCACGTGGGAAGGCGCGCTGCGCAGCAATCTGGACAGCGCGTTCTACAGTGCCCGTGCTTGCCTGCCGCTTTTGCAGGAAAGCGCCGGGAATATCGTGTTGATCGGCTCCATCGCCTCCCTCGCGGCGGGCCCTGAGGTGTGCAGCTACACCACGGCCAAGCATGCGTTGCTCGGGCTTAATCGCTCGCTCGCGCGGGATTTCGGGCCGCGCGGCGTGCGGGTAAACACGGTCTGCCCGGGCTGGGTGCACACACCCATGGCCGATGCGGAGATGCAGCCGCTGATGGACGCTTATGGCGACACGTTGCAGCAGGCCTATGCGCGGGTCTGTGCCGATGTGCCGCTGCGCCGTGCCGCGCGTGCCGAAGAGATCGCCAAGGTCTGTCGATTCCTGGCCTCCAGTGAGGCATCGATCATTACCGGAGCAACGCTGGTGGCGGACGGCGGTTCAAGCATCGTCGATGTGCCAACATTGGCTTTCACGCGCCTGGAGCCCACGTATGCCGAATGATCTGGATTTCAGCGGGCAAGTGGTGCTTGTTACCGGCGGCGCCCAGGGCATCGGCCGGGGCATCGTCGAGGCGTTTGCCCAGCGTGGCGCACGGGTGGTGATCGCCGACCGTCTGCTGGCGCAGGCCCAGGACGTGGCCGCAGCGCTATCGGCGCAGGGGTATTGGGTTGAAGCCGTGGGTGTCGATCTGGCAGAGGCACAGGCTATTTTTGACTGCGTTCAAGGGCTGCCACAACTGGATATCCTGGTGCACAACGCCGGGTATTTTCCGCTGACGGCGTTTGAAGACATCACCCCGCAGATCCTGCAGCGCACGTTGGCGGTCAACCTGTCGGCGTTGTTCTGGCTGACCCAGGCTGCATTGCCGACGTTTCGCGAACAGGGTCGGGGTTGCGTGCTGGTGACGTCTTCGGTGACCGGCAACCGGGTCGGTTATCCGGGGCTCAGCCATTACGCAGCGTCCAAGGCCGGGGTCAATGGCTTTATCCGCAATGCGGCTTTGGAACTGGCAGCGTTGAATGTGCGGGTGAATGGTGTGGAGCCGGGCATGATCGCAACCCCGGCGATGGGCAACCTGGGTGACGCCGCGCTGAATGACACGATCGCCAGCCGTGTGCCCCTGGGTCGTTTGGGCGCGGCGGTGGATATCGCCGGAGCCATGTTGTTCCTGGCATCTGACCTGGCCAGCTACATCACCGGGCAGACCCTGGTGGTGGACGGTGGGTCCACCCTGCCAGAAGTCTGAAAATCGATTCAAATGTGGCTACGCACCGACCGCCTGCATCCGGCTGGAGCGGAAATCCTTGGGCGACACCTCGAATTGCTTCTTGAACGAACGGCTGAAATGCGCCGAATCGGTAAAGCCCCATTTGTAGGCAATCGAGGTGATCGACTCGCTGCGCAGGAACGGGTTGGTCAAGTCATCCGCACTGCGTTTGAGCCGCGCCCGCTGGATATAGCGGCAGACGCTGTCGTCCTGCTCTTCGAACAAGCGATACAGGTGCCGCACTGAAATATTCAGCCGATTGGCCAGGCCGATCGGGCTAAGCCCAGGCTGACTCAGCGATTCATCAATAATCTTCTGCACATAGCTGCGCAGGTTGTTGCCCTGCAACGACGCCATGCCTTCGCGGCACTCATCTCCCTGTTCCAGGGCCGAACCCAGCAACGAAACGAAGGCCGTTTGCAGCGCCTCCACTTCCCCCGCGCCGTCTTCGGTGTCGTCCTTGCACAGCTGATCCATCAGCACATGCAACATACGCCCGCAGGCTTTGGTCGAGGATATCTTGCCGAAAGCCCGTGCGTCGCCGCCCAGGTGCTTGCACACCTGCAGGCGCGACAGTGACAACGAGGCGTGCTCGATCAGGCCGAAGGGTGTGATTTCGATGGAACCCACAGAGTCCATCAACAACATTTCGCCGGGGGCCAGTTGCAGCGTCTGGCCGTTCTGCACGATTTGCGAGTAACCGCTGCGCTGGCTCACCAGGAAACAGTCCTGGTCGTTATCGTGGTCGGCGTGGTGCGCCGGGCGTTTGATCAGCCCGGCATTGGTGCGCAGGAGGGCCACGCCGCGCGGCAAGTCTCTGATCTCGCCGATAAACAGCGAGCGGTTGAACGCCAGTTCCGTATCGAAGTGACCGCACGCGGCGCGTAGCTCGCGGTTCCAAGTGTCCAGCCCGTCGTGCGCATGCTGTGGGATGCTCATGGGGTGTCTCCGCAATGGCTTCTTTTTGTTGTTCTGGTGCAATAGTTAACATGTTATCTATATGCACGCAACAACAACCTGTTTGCCCTTTACAGAAGCACTAATGATGCCAATCAGAGGTCTGACAACACCCGTTTCAAGCCCGCCAGCGTCGCAAGCAAATGGCTGCGCTGCATAGGGCTCAGGGCAATGTAACGCCGAAAGGCCGGCAGGCGATTGACCACCTCGCTACCGCCCATGTGCTCTAGCCGCACGCACCATTGCTGGCCTTGCAGCTCGATGCGCAGGCGCTTGAAGTCCAGCGGCATCAGCGCCTGGAATAGCGCGTCGTCTGCCAGGATGCGCGCGTGCAATTCATGGCCCAACGCCTGGTTGCCGCAACGGCGGCGCACACGAATGCCATGGCGGCGAATCGCGCCGCCATGGTGCACCTCGAAGCTACCTGTGCTTCCTGCGAGAGCAGGTACGTGCAGCACAAATTCGGTCATCACCACATGCATCAACAACTGCGACTCGGTGCGCTCGACAATCTCAAACGGCATGCCCTCCACTTCCAGCTTTTCCAGCCCGAGGTTGCGCCGCAAACGCTCCAGGGTCACGCCCGGTCGATAGCCCGCCGGGGCACGATCAGCGCGAAACAGCTCAAACAGTTTTTGCCGCAAAGTCGCTGTAGACATGGTCGGCCTGCTCCGGATAGTTGCTGAATTCCCTTGCCAACACCTCCTCCACGGAGGCCGGCTTGAAGGGGCTGACCTTCTGCACCACCAGGGTCCAGAACAACGCATACACTGCCGTGCCGCCCAACATCACGCCAAACGGCACATAGATGTCTGCCGGGTTCATGCCCGGGGGCGTGATAAACCACATGCCCAGGAGGATGCCGATGCTCGAGACGATCTGTGGTAGCGGAAACCACGGCGAACGGTAGGCCCGTGGCAAATCCGGCCGACGAATACGCAGGCTCACCACCGAGATCGTCACCAGCAGGTAGGCGAAACTCCACGCACACACCGCCGCCAGCACCAGGTGCATGATGTTGTCAGTGTTGCCGCCCAGGTACAGCGCGTGCAGGCACGGAATCAGCATCGCCACCAGGATGCACAGCAGCGGCGTCTTGAAGCGCGGGTGCAGGTAGGTGAACACCTTGGGCAGCGCGCCGTCCACGGCCATGCCGTACAGAATGCGCGGCACGCCCGCCATCAAGGTATTGATAGTGGCCGCACCGGCAAATAGAAAACCAATGCCCAGCCACAGCGGGCCGATATGCCCCATCACCTGCTCGGCGAACTTGGGGATGGCCATGGGCGTGTCCAGCAAGTGCACACCCGAAGCGGCGTCAAGCAGCACGTTTTCCACCTGGCGTTTCATCGCCGCACCGTAGATGAACATGCACGTGGCCACGCCCAGCAGCCCCAGCATCATTGCACGCGGCATCACCTTGGCCGATTGGCGCAGGTCCGGCGCCAGTGGCGTGACAAATTCGCAGCCGACAAACATGAACATTGCCATGCCCACCAACGACAACACGGTGATCAGGTCGGTGCCCACCAGCGACTCACCGAACCAGCCGTCCAACTGCACGGCGGGCGCGGCGATCAAGCCCAGCACGCCAAACACCATCAGGGTGGTCCACATGCCAAAGGTGAGGATGATTTCCGCGCGGCCGAACGCACTGACGCCAAACGCATTCAGCACACCGAATACGATTACAAAACCCACGCCGAGCAGCCACGAGCCGCCAGCGGATTCAGCCAGGGTATTGAGGTGTTCGAAGTTCACCAGGGCCATGACCCCGGCCAGGATAGTTTCGGCGGTTCCGGCAAATACATGCACGATCAGGTAGGCCGATAGGGTGCCGGTAATCGCGAAAAACCGCCCCATGCCGCAGTTGATGTAGTCGTACACCGAGCCAGTGGTAGGCAGGATCGACGCGGCCTCGGCGAAAGTGGTCGCTTGGGCCAGCATCATCACGACAGCAATCAACATCGCCAGGGCAAACGCGCTGCCACCGATGCCAAAGCCCATGGTGGCGGTGAGAATGACCGGACTGGCCATGATCAGGCCAATGGTGCTGGCCAACGCGGTGGGGAAACCTACCGTGCCACGGTTGAGGTGCGCGGTGAGTCGGTCGTTGATCGACATGGGGGGGTCCTCGAAGACGGTTTTTTTAATGTGTCAGTACTCTGCGCCCCACTCGAGTTAGTCGTCTTGCCCCTGTCTGCCGCCGGTTTTGTTGCTCCCTGCCATCGTGTAAAGCTTGGCGGCCTCGGTCAATTCCCTGGCACGCAGAGAAAAGACTTGGGCCCCCAGTGCTCGCCCTAATACGCCCTCACTCTTAACCAAGCTGGGGACAATAACAATGGAGCACACACTGAAAAATCGTCGCCTGCGCCAGGCGGTCGGCCTGGGCGTTGCCCTGCTGGTGGGCCAGGTCCAGGCAGTCGAGTTGTATGCCGACGCAGACACTAAGGTCACCGGCAACTTCCTCTCCGTGTACGGGATGTTCAACAGCCCGAAGAACTACGATGGACGCAGCGGTGGTTCCACCTGGCGCGAGGCCTTTATCAAGTACGGCCTGAGCGTGGAGCAAATCCTGGGCACCTTTGGCGGTGTGTACGGCACGGCCAACCTGGTGAGTTCCGGGACTTGGGGCGATGGTGATGCGTCTGGGGTCACCACGGGCAAGGAGCGCACCACCAAGTTTGACGAAGCCTTTGCCGGCTGGCGCTCCGGCGACCTGTTCCCGGTGCTGGGCAAGGATGGCGTGGACCTGTCGTTTGGCCGGCAGGTCATCACGCTGGGCGACGGTTTTATCGTCAACGATGACGGGCCCAACCTGGGCAAGGGCGTGGGAGACGGTGAATTCAACCGTGGCGGCGCCTATTACATCGCCGCACGCCATGCCTTCGACAAGACCGCCGTGGTCCGCCTGGGGGGCAAGGATGGCGTGCACGGCAGCCTGATGTGGATCAAATCTGACAACCCCGCCCAGGCCATGACCGAAATGGCCGTCGGCACCCTGGAATACAGCGCCGCGCCGGGCACCCTGGGGCTGACCTATCTTCACGGGGTCGATGTGGATGAACGCTTCGCCAGTGACGTACAACGCCAGCGCAAAGGCATGAACCTCTACAGCCTGCGCGGTGCGGGTAACGCAGGGATCGACAACGCGCATTTCGCGTTTGAACTGGCTCGCCAGGACCGCCGTGACAGCCAGGAAAACGCCGGCTACGCCGAAGCCGGCTACACCTTCGCCGACCTTCCCTGGTCACCGGACCTGACCTACCGTTACGCGCGCTATTCAAAAAACTGGGACGCGATGTTCGCCGGCTTCAACCGTGGCTACGGCACCTGGGTGCAGGGTGAAGTGACGGGCAATTACTCCGGCCCGTACAACACCAATACAGCGGTGCAACACGTGGCGTTCAAGGTCAAGCCGCTGGAGAACGTCACCCTCGGTGCGCTGTTTTTCGACTACAACACCGTCAGCACCCGTGGCCAACTGAACCTGGATGGCCGCGAGCTGGACCTGTACGTCGAGTGGGCGGTGAACGAGCACCTGATCATCACGCCGCTGCTCGGCCTCTACAAACCGAATAAGGATGCAGAGACCGGTGGCAACCAGGTCGGTGGCAACGGCACTAACGTCTACAGTCAGTTAGTGGTCGCCGTGCCGTTCTGAATCGTCTCGGGCGCGCACGGACGCAGCGCCTGGACCTCGGCATACGCCCCTTGATGGTAGAGCAGTGGCGCCCGGCCGAAGTCATCAAAGGCCACCACCTTGCCGATCATGATCCAATGATCACCACCGTCCAGCTGCTGGTATTTCTCACAATGAAACCGCGCCGAGCAATCGGCGAACACCGGTGAGCCACCCTCCCCCGGTTCATATTCGACCAGGGCAAAGCGGTCCTCACGCGGGCGCGCAAAGTTGTTGGACAGGTGCACCTGGTCTGCCGCCAGCACGTTCACCGCAAAGTGGCTGGCCTCCTCGAATACTTCGTGGCTGTTGGAGCGTTTGTCGATGCTCCACAGCACCAGCGGCGGGTCGAGGGACACCGAGTTGAAACTGTTGGCGGTCACGCCCACCTTGCGCCCGGACGCGGTGGCGGCGGTGACCACGGTCACCCCGGTGGCGAAGTTACCCAAGGCACGGCGAAACGCCCGTGGGTCGAAAACGCTGCTGTCAGACATGCAAGACTCCCAGGCGTCCTCGAACGGGCGCCCTGATTGTTGTTGAGGAAGAACGTGTCACACCATGCTTGGGTCCGGCTCCAGGCCCATCAGCTCACGGCCGAGGATCTGAGCGCAGACGTCGTAGTCGGTGTAGGCATGGGCGCCTGTCATATGGGAATCACGGAACAGGCGCTGCATTTCGTTGTGTTCAAACCAGGCATTACCGCCAGCTGCGGCGAACAACCGGTCCACAGCCTCGATGCACATTTTGGTCGCGTAAGCCTGGTTGGTGCGCCAGAACGCCAGGGTTTCGCGGCTCGGGTAACGGTGCGCGGCGCTGTGTTCGGCGTGGTCCTGCCAGGTTTTTTCCAGAAACGCGCGGGCGGCGGCCACCTGGTGGGTGGATTCGGCCAGACGCATCAATGCCGGTGTTGCAGCACCGACGGCGGCACCGGTGTAGGCGCGCACGCGAGTTTTGGTTTTTTCGCGGAACACCTCCAACATGCGTTCGGCCACGCCAAGGCTGACGGTGGAAAAACCACTGGCGAAATACGGCCGGTACGGCGCGTAGAAAATCTGGCTGTCGGGGTAAAGGCCAAAGCCTGCGGACCTGCCTTCCATCATGTCCTTGGCTTTCTGGATACGGTGCTCGGGCACCCAGGCGTTGTCGATGATCAGGGTCTTGGTGCCACTGCCTTTCATACCGGCGGCGAACCAGTCATCACGGATCTGGTAGTCGCTGCGAGGCAGCACGGCAAAACAATAATCCTGGGTGCCTTCGGCGTTCTGCCGACGGCAGCCGACAATCGCCCATTCACCATGGTCACAGCCGCTGCTCCAGCCCATTTCGCCGCTGAAATACACACCCCCCTCGCCCTCTACCACGCGCCCGAACGGCGCGATGCTGCTGCTGGCGGTGGCATCCGGGTTTTCGCCCCAGATTTCCTGCTGCAGTTCTGCCGAAAACAGGGCCAGTTGGTGGCTGTGGGTGCACAACAAGCTCATGGCCCAGGCAGTGCTGGCGCAACTGCCGGCGAGAGAAGCAATGCAGTCGGCGAACTCGGGCAGCGACAGTTCCAGGCCACCAAACGCCTTGGGTTGAAACGCGCGGTGCAGGCCGATGCTTCTGAGCAAGGCGATATTTTCATCCGGCACCTGGCGCATCTGTTCGGCCCGCGTGGCATTCGCGGCGATGGTCGGCAAGAGAGGCTTGAGGTCTTCGAGCAGCGGGTTTGGCTTTTTCATGGAGGGCCCTGCTTATTATTGGGAGTCCGGCAGGCGCTCCGGTTTGAGGAGCGGCGCCTGATGCAGGGCGAGTATCAAATGGGACACGCGGATGGGAAATGCACGTTCCGCAGGCAAGATTGTACTTTTCATAGGGTGGCAGGCACAGACATAGCGTGCGGCAGGCACAGTCAAGCGACCCTGCCCACCGTTGGTTACCCTCGGGTTTTCTCAGAACTGCCAGGAACCTGCCATGAGTGATATCCCGCTGCTGCCTCAAGTCGAAGCTTTCCTGCGTCGACCCCATGGGCTGTTTATCGATGGCGTCACCGTGCGCAGCCATTCCAGCCAGACCCTCGCCGTGACCAACCCGGCGACGGGGCAGGTGATCGCCCAAGTGGCCGATGCGGACCTGGCGGACATCGATGCGGCAGTGGATTCTGCCAACCGGGGCTTTCAGCGCTGGTCGCAAGCCGCTCCGGCGACGCGGGGCAATGTGCTGCTCAAACTCGCCGACCTGCTGGAACGCAACCGCGAAGAACTGGCGCAGATCGAGACCTGCCAGTCGGGCAAGATCATCCAGATTTCCCGCGCCTTCGAAGTCGACCAGGCCGCGCATTTCCTGCGGTATTACGCGGGCTGGGCGACCAAGCTCAGCGGCCAGACCCTTACCCCTTCGCTGCCCTCGTTCAACGGCGAGCGCTACACCGCGTTCACTCTGCGCGAACCGGTGGGCGTGGTGGTGGGCATCGTGCCGTGGAATTTTTCCACCATGATCGCCATCTGGAAACTCGCCTCGGCGTTGGTGACTGGCTGCAGCATCATCATCAAGCCCAGCGAATTCACCCCGCTGACTCTCCTGCGCATTGCCGAGCTGGCCATCGAAGCCGGGTTGCCGGCCGGCGTGCTCAACGTGCTCACCGGTGGCGGCCATGTCGGCAAAGGCCTGGTGGAACACCCCGGCACTCACAAAGTGTCGTTCACCGGTTCCGTGCCCACCGGCATCGCCGTCGGCCGCAGCGCCATGGGCGCCGGCCTGACCCGCGCAACGCTGGAACTGGGCGGCAAGAACGCCGCGGGTTTCCTGCGCGACGTGGACGTGGACAAGGCGGTGGACGGCATTATCGAAGCGGGCTTTTTGCACTCCGGGCAAATCTGCGCAGCGGCCGAACGCTTCTTCGTGCACCGCTCACAGATTGACGCAGTGCTGGAGAAACTCAAACTTCGCCTCAGTCGCCTGAACATCGGCTCGCCGCTGGACGAACACACCGAATTCGGCCCGGTCACCCACCATCAGCACCAACTCAAACTGCTCGGCTACTTCACCCAGGCCCGCGCCGAAAACAACACGATCATCCACGGCGGTACCCTCATCGACCGCCCCGGCTGCTACGTCGAGCCCACGGTGATCCTTGCCAACAGCATCAACGACACCCTGCTCAACGAAGAAACCTTCGGCCCCATCGCCACCTTCCTGCCCTACGACAGCGAAGAAGAACTGCTCGCACTGATGAACAACGGCCCTTACGGTCTCAGCGCCAGCCTGTGGACCAACGACCTCGGCAAAGCCCTGCGCATGGTGCCGGCCATCCATGCCGGCACCGTGTGGGTGAACATGCACACCTTGCTCGACCCAGCGGTGCCGTTTGGGGGCAGTCGGTCTTCGGGGGTTGGGCGAGAATTTGGCAGTGCGTTTATCGAGGATTACACCGAGCTTAAATCGGTGATGATTCGGTATTGAGCTCCCACCTTTGAGCCTCGTGTGCTCAAAAGAGTGATCGCTTAACTGAAAGGAATCACAGCCTCAGCCTCGATCTCGATCAACCATTCCGGCAATGACAACCCACTGACGATGATCCACGAAGACGGCGGTGGGTTGTGCGGGAAGCGCTCACGCAGCGCTTGGGCAATCGGCTCCTGCTGATCACGGGCGGACTCGACGATATACAGCCGCAATATCACCACATGGGATAGATCACCGCCGACCTCGGCCAGAACCTTTTCAATATTGTCGAGGGCGGTCGCGGTCTGCTCAGCGATGCCAGGGCCGACACTACGTTCCTGGGCATCCACGCCCACCTGGCCGGAAAGCAGGATGCGCCGGCCTTCCGGCACTTCGAGGGCCTGGCTGAAGCCGTATTGCAGGGAGTTGAACACGGTTGTGGGATTGATGACTTTTCGCAGCATGACGAGTCCTTGTTGTCGGTGGGAAAACAAGGCTAACGCACTGGGTTAACGCAATCTGGTGATTCAACATCTGGCAACATTTCAACCATCGTGCCCGGGCGCCGATTGTAGTGAGCGGGCTTGCCCCGCGCTGGGGGGCGAAGCCGCCCTAAAACCAGTCGCCCTCAATTCGCCTGACGCACTGCAGCGGTCTGTTTGGGGCGGCTTCGCCACCCAGCGCGGGGCAAGCCCGCTCACTACAGGGGCGGCGCGCCGATGGGCAATCATCGAGATGACCAACCCGTTGCTTCCCAATGCGCCCTACGGCACGAAACAGCCTACCAATTCCCCATCGCCAGACTGAACGGCGAAAATTCCACGAACTGCCACCTCAGCGCCAACGCCGCCGGGCGGCGGACCACGTGTTCGACGGTCACTGTCCACAAGCGCTGGGCGCCTTCAAACAAGGCCACTTGCGGGCCGTCGAGGATCAGCGAGGTCCGCCCGGCAACCTGCAACACATCACCCGAGGCAAAATCGAAAAACAGCAACCCCGCCACCGGGTTCCTCTGCAAGTTGCCCAGGGTGTTGAAGAACAGGTTGCCGGCGAAGTCGGGGATGGTCAGTACGTTGCCTTCAACCCGCACAAACCCGGTGTTACCACCGCGATGGGAGACGTCCACCGAGCGTTGGCCGTCCAGGTCCACGTAGCTGGCGACGAAAAACGTGTCGGCGTCGCGGATCATCGTGTGTGCCGCGTCGTCCAGGTCATTGAAGCGTTCCACCTGCGTGCCGGGCTTGCGCGCGATGGAATCGACCGGCCGCCGTTGGATGTACTTGGGGCAATTGCCGAAGGTGTGCACCACGTCGACCGAAAAACCCTCGTGATCGAGCCTGCTGATTCGCCCATTCATGCGGTTGCGACGGCGGGTGTTGAGGTCGATGCCCAGCACGCCCACCGACGCGCCGTTGAGCAAGGCGTTGCGGGCCGGATCGCCCGCAGACGGCAGGCTGTCGATCTGCAAGGTCTGTGGGTCTGGCGAGTGGGCAAAGCCCGGCGCCCCTTCCACCATCGTCGCCCAGGGAATGCCCTGCTCGTCCACCGCGCCCAGCATCAGGTAAGGCAACAAGGGATAGAAATCCCGATGCTGCTCCGGCAGGTGATCACGAATCACCTTGGGCCCGATCACGGCCATGCGTTCGGCCACGCCAACCGCAGCTTGCATCTGCCGTTCGCCAGCATGCCAGGGACTTTGTTCGATCAGGTTCATGGCGAGCACCTCATGTTGGATACCTCGATGCTGCGCCCTGCCAGCCACCGAGGGAATAACCACGCCGGGCAATCCACTATTACGCCAGCTGAAAGGCTGGATGCTCGCGCAGCGCTGTCACGCAGTGATCGACAAAACTGCGCACACGCATCGGTGCATTGCGGCCTTCGCGATACACCACGTGCACGGGCAGCGGCGGCGGTTCGTAGCCCGGCAACACCTGCCGCAGGTGACCCTTGAGCAGATGCTCGTGAACCGGATAGCTCAGGCAGCGAATCAGCCCCGCCCCATGCACGGCCGCATTGATCGTGCCCTGCACCGTGGCGCAGCTCAGGCGCGCGCGGGTCTTGAGCTGATAGCCATGGAAATCCCAATACACCTGAGCGGCGCTGGCAATCAGCCGATGTTGCTTGAGGTCATCCGGGTGCAGGGGTTCGCCGTGGGCCACAAGGTAATCGGGACTGGCGCAAAGGATATGCCGCACCCGCCCCACCGGCCGTGCAATCAACGATGAGCTGGGCAGTTCGCCGACGAGGATCGCCACATCCAGTCCCTCTTCATGCAGGTTCGGGTAATAGTCATGGTAATGAGCGACGACGCGCACCTCAGGGTAGCGGTCCATGTAGTCGGCCAACACCGGCGCCATCACATAGCGGCTGAACAGGAATGGCAAAAACACCCGCAGATTGCCCTCGGCCTGCACATGCAACCCTTTGGCTGACGCTTCGGCGGCGTCCACGGCGGTGATCAGGCGCACGCAGTCGGCCAGGTAGGCGCTGCCGGCGTCGGTCAGGCTAACGCCGCGCGTACTGCGCTCAAGCAACGGCACGCGCAAACGCGCTTCCAGGCGTGCAATCGCCCGCACCAGGGTCGGCCCCGACACCTGCGCATCCCGCGCTGCCGAGGCCAGGCTCGGTTGTCCGGCCAGCGCGGCGAACAGTTGCATATCGCGATAACGCTCCATCAGCTGCGCCGTTTCATCGCCGGGTTCAGGGCGGCGTCCTGGCTCAGGCGATGGCTGAGAAAGTCGACAAAGGTGTTGATCTTGGCAGGCACGCGGCCGCTTTTCTGGAACACCACCTGGATGGGCAAGGGGGCCGGTTCGAAGGCTTCCAGAACAATTTCCAGCTCCCCGGCGGCCACCGAGGCTGCGACTTGATAGGACAGCACCCGCGTCATGCCCCAGCCCAGCCTCGCCAGGTTGATCGCGGCATTGTTCGCCGAGACGACCAGGCGCGGCTCAATAGGCACCGTCAGCGGCTGATCCGCGTCGACAAAATTCCACTCGCTCACCAATTGGCTGGACGACGACGTGGCAATCTTGGCCTCACGCAAGTGCGTCGGATGCCGGGGCCGCCCGTGCCGGTCGAGATAGGCCGGCGCTGCACACACCACCCGACGCACTTCGCCGACCTTGATCGCCTGTTGCCCCGGCTCGTGCAGATCGCCAATACGCACCGCCACATCGACGCCTTCGTCGGTCATGTTGACCACGCGGTCGACCAGCAAGGCGTTGATGTTGACCAAGGGAAACCGGTCGAGGTACTCCCCCAGCACCGGCGCCACATACAGCTCGCCAAATAGCACCGGCGCGGTCACCGTCAGGTGGCCACAAGGGATGGAATAACTGCCCGCCGCCGCTTCCTCGGCTTCATTGAGTTCCGCCAGGATGCGCCGACAATCTTCCAGGTAACCCTGGCCGGCTTCAGTCAGGTGCAGGCTGCGGGTGGTGCGCGCCAGCAGTTGAGTGCCGATGCGCGCCTCCATCGCGGCGATGGCCCGGGTCACGCTCGGGGGTGAGGTTTTCAGGCGGCGCGCGGCGGCGGCAAAGCCCTCCTCCTCGGCCACCGCCAGGAACACCTGCATTTCATGAAATCGATCCATCGGTGGCCCTCTTGAACGTTACTGTGACTGCAAACCTACCGCCGTGCGCGGCATGCCGACAAAGCCCGGCAACGCCTCGATGCTGGCGAGCCACGCACGCACATGAGGGTAGTCGGCCAGCGATACATTGCCTTCCGGCGCGTGGGACACGTAGGTGTAGAAGGCGATATCGGCAATGGTCGGTTGCTCACTGGCCAGGAATCGGCTTTGGCTCAGTTGCGCTTCGATCAATTTCAGCAAAGCGTGGGATTTGGTAATGGCAGTGACAGTGTCGACCTCGGCACCAAACACCAGGGCCAGGCGTGCGGTGGCGGGCCCGGCGTGAAGTTGACCGGCGGCGGCCGAAAGCCAACGCTGCACGCGGGCCTGCCCCCGGGGGTCACTCGGCAGCCATTTTCCGTTGCCGTATTGGGTCGCCAGGTAGACCAGGATTGCGTTGGAATCGGCCAACACAGTGCCGTTGTCATCAATCGCTGGCACTTGGCCGAAGCTGTTGACCTTGGCAATAAAGTCGGGGGCTTTGTGGGCGCCTTGCTTGAGGTCCACGAGGATGTAGTCGGTGGGCAGCCCCAGCAGGGACAGCATCAGCTCGACCCGGTGGGAGTGGCCGGACAACGGGAAACCGTAGAGTTTGATCATGAGAAGCTCCAGAAGAATGGGGTCGACGCTCTGCATGTTCTACCCCTGCCCCGAGCGTTGGAATCACCAGGATTTACAATCCAGCATTTCATCTGGCGAAACAATCACTCGCCGGACAATTCCACGATCAGGTTGAACAAGGTGGTCTTCACCGCGCTGTCCAGCTCGGTCCAAGCCAAACCCGTAGTGGCCTGAAAGGCGCCCAGCTCCATATGCCGCGACACGCAATTGGACGGCAGCGCCCGTGCCGCCTGCTGCGGCAGCACCCCAACACCCAGCCCCGCGGAGACCAGCGCGAGCATGGTGGTAAATTCGCCCAGCTCAGAAGCGATCTCCAGGGGCATGCCCACGGCTTGGATAAATTCGTCGTAGAAACCCGGCGCATAGCGTCGCGCGAGAATGTACACCGGCACCCGGAGCAGATCGGTGGGGTGGATCGACGTTTTCAATGCCAAGGGATGATCCATCGGCAACGCCACACAGAAATGCTCGTGCAACACCGCACGGGTCTGTACGCCGGGGTGACTGGCGGGCAGGCGCATCAGGCCGAAGTCCAGCAGGCCGTTCTTCAGCGCGGCAGCCTGGTCGGGCCCGGGCATGTCCTTGAGCTCCAGCTCGATACGCGGGTATCGCTGGTGCACCGTGCGAATCAATTCCGGCAACAGCTGCGGCAGCACCGACGACACAAACCCCAGGCGCACCCGGCCGATTTCGCCGCGATTGGACGCCCGCGCCGCATCCGCTGCACGCGCCGCCTGATGCAAAGTGGCCTGGGCCTCAGGCAGAAACACGCGACCCGCATCGGTCAGGGTCACCGAATGGCGATTGCGATCCAGCAGGCGTACGCCCAGGCCACTTTCCAGCAATTTGATCTGCATGCTCAACGCCGGTTGCACAATCGACAGCTGCGCCGCTGCCCTGCCGAAATGCAGCTCCTGGGCGAGCACCACAAAGGCGCGCAAGTGCTTTAGCTCCATCAGGCCTCCCCGGTTATCACAGATGTTGATCACCCGATCATAAATGAACATTGGACCCACTGCCTGTACCGGAGTGAACTTAGGCCAACCAAGCAGGACATCATCGGACTTTGCTTATAACAATGAGCGCGCCAGGAGCAACGGCCCCATGCACAACGTTTTAGACCACTTTCGCCTGGATGGCCGGCTTGCGCTGGTCACTGGCTCCAGCGCCGGTATCGGCCTGGCGATCGCCCGCGGCCTGGCCCAGGCCGGTGCGCGGGTGGTGCTCAACGGGCGCAACCGCAGTACCTTGCGCGACACCGCCGCACTGTTGACGCTGGAAGGCCTCGACGTGCACACACAGGCGTTTGATGTGACCGACAGCGCGGCCATCCAGGCCGCCGTAGCGAACATCGAAGAACGCCTCGGCCCGCTGGATATCCTGGTGAACAACGCCGGCATGCAACGCCGTGGGCCGTTGGAAGACTACAGCGAGCAGCACTGGCGCGAACTGATCAGCACCAACCTCGACAGCGCCTTTTTGGTCGGCCAGGCCGTGGCGCGGGCGATGATCCCGCGCAAGCGTGGGCGCATCATTAATATCTGCTCGGTGCAAAGTGAGTTGGGCCGCCCGGGTATTGCGCCGTACGCGGCGAGCAAGGGCGCGCTGAAAATGCTTACCAAGGGCATGGCCATCGATTGGGGCCCCCATGGGCTGACGGTCAACGGGATCGGACCTGGGTATTTCAAGACCGATCTGAACGCCAATCTGGTCGCCAATCCGGAATTCAGCGACTGGCTGGTGCAACGCACACCCAGCCGCCGCTGGGGTGAGGTGGACGAGCTGGCCGGCGCCGCCGTATTCCTCGCCAGTGACGCCGCCAGCTTCGTCAACGGTCATATTCTTTACGTCGACGGTGGCATCACCGCGTCGCTGTAACCCTGGAGAATTGTATGCACGCCATTGTCTGCCATGCCTCGAAAGACTTGCGAGTCGACCGCCTGGACGAACCACAGACCCTCGCCCCCGCCCAACTGCGGGTACGCATCGCCCGGGGCGGTATCTGCGGCTCCGATTTGCACTACTACCAGCACGGCGGCTTCGGCACCGTGCGTCTGCGCGAGCCGATGGTGCTCGGCCATGAAGTGTCGGCGGTGATCGACGCGGTGGGCAGCGATGCCGGGTTGTTCAAGGTAGGGCAACGCGTGGCGGTGTCCCCGTCGCGCCCCTGCGGCGGTTGCCGTTACTGTCATCAGGGTTTGCCCAACCATTGCCTGAACATGCGCTTCTACGGCAGCGCCATGCCTTTCCCGCATATCCAGGGCGCGTTTCGCCAAAGCCTGGTGATCGAGACCCACCAAGCCCATCTGCTGGCCGATGATGTCAGCCTGGCCGAAGGTGCGTTGGCCGAACCCTTGTCGGTGGGTTTGCACGCGATCCAACGGGCCGGCGCGGTGTTCGGCAAGCGCGTGCTGGTGACCGGCTGCGGTCCCATCGGCAACCTGTTGATCGGTAGCCTGCGCGCTGCTGGAGCCGCTGAAATTGTCGCCGTAGACCTGTCCACCAGCGCCCTCGCCTGCGCTGAAAAAATGGGTGCCACGCGCACCCACAACCTCGCCAGCGGTGTTGATGCGCTCAAACGCTACACCACTGAAAAAGGCTATTTCGACGTCATGTTCGAAGTCTCCGGCAGCGCCCAGGCCCTGCGCAACGGCCTGGAATGCATCGCGCCGCGAGGCGTGCTGGTCACCGTGGGCTTGGGCGGCGACGTGTCGCTGCCGCTCAATCTGCTGGTGAGCCGCGAGATCGACCTGCGCGGCACCTTCCGCTTCCACTCGGAATTCGCCCAGGCGGTGGACTTGCTCAACCGCCGGATCATCGACGTGCGCCCCGTGATATCCCATACGGTGCCATTTGAGCAGGCGGCGCAGGCGTTTGAACTGGCAGCGGACAAGACGCAGGCGATGAAGGTGGTGTTGGATTTCGGCGTGCCTGATCCAGGAATGCAGGCCTCCCAACAACACTGATCCCCTGTGGGAGCTGTCGAGCTTTAGCGAGGCTGCGAAAGCGGAGTGTCAGGCGACGAACATGCTGGCAGTACTGCCGCCTTCGCAGCCTCGCTGGGGCTCGACAGCTCCCACATTTGATCTTCGTCGCTGCTGAAATTGCGCCCGTAGCCAAGACCGAATTCCAGCCAACACCACAGATGCAGACGCACGATTTTTTCATGAAAAAATTCAAACTATCGCCATCCACGTCGTTCACACCTTCACGTGCAACGTTCAGTAGGAGGCAACATGCAATACCGACAACTGGGCCATTCCGGCCTGCTGGTGTCCGAAATCATCCTGGGCACCGTGCCTTTTGGCGGTCGCGCAGAGTTTGAAAAATGCGGATCGGTGGACGTGCCCCAGGCCAAGCGCATGTTCGATATCGCGTTCGATGCGGGTGTGAACATGGTCGACACCGCCGATCTCTACTCCCACGGGCTGGCCGAAAAAGTGGTCGGTAAAGCCCTGGGCGACAAGCGCCACGACATCCTCCTGGCCACTAAGGGCCGCAGCCCCGTGGACAAGAACCCGAACAACTCCGGTTCCTCGCGCTATCACTTGATCCGTGCGTGCGAGGCCAGTTTAAAACGCTTGGGTACCGACCATATCGACCTTTACCAATTGCACAATTGGGATGGTATGACGCCCATCGAGGAAACCCTCGAAGCGCTGCGGTTGCTGGTGGGCTCGGGCAAAATCCGCTACTTCGGCACCAGCAACTTCACCGCCTGGCAGATGATGAAAACCCTGGGCAAGGCCGAGCTGCACGGCATGCTCAAGCCCATCACCCAGCAGATCTAC
Organism: Pseudomonas sp. H1_A03; assembly: GCF_054685145.1. NCBI lineage: Bacteria > Pseudomonadati > Pseudomonadota > Gammaproteobacteria > Pseudomonadales > Pseudomonadaceae > Pseudomonas > Pseudomonas sp. H1_A03. The sequence goes on along the minus strand of NZ_CP162829.1, from coordinate 3,483,047 downwards.
TACACCCCGGAATCCCGCGAAGCCGAGTATGAGTTGCTGCCACTGGCGCTGGATCAGTCGGTGGGCACCCTGGTATGGGGCCCGATGGGCGAGGGTTTGCTGACCGGTTCCACCCGTCGCGGGCAAAAACCGCCTGCCAACACCCGTCAGGGCAGCGATTGGCCGGAACCTTATGTGCACGACCAGGAGCGCGCCCTGGACATTATTGAAACCCTCGCGGCTGTCGGTGATGAACACGGCGTCTCGGTTGCCCGCACGTGCCTGGCATGGCTCAAGGATCGACCGGGGATCACCTCGCTGATTGTCGGCGCGCGCACCGAAGAGCACCTGCGTGACAACCTTGCGGCGACTGAACTGAAACTCACCGAAGAGCAGTCTTTGCGCATCGAGGTCGTGACGCGTCGCCAGCCGTTGTACCCGTACTGGCATCGTTTTACCGCCGGGATCGACCGCTTTGATCCGGCGGAACAGCCGTTTCTGGCGGAGCATCAGAAGACCCTGGATGCGCGCACCGACAAGTAGCGCGGGCATGTGACACACCGCAGAGCAAAAACTGTGGGAGCGGGCTTGCTCCCACACTGTTAACCGAGTACAGCCCACGCAAACCCGATTCAGTGCCGCAGCAACTTGCGCAGCGGCACACCGTCCTTGAGCACCGGCGACTTGATCACGATGTAGCTGAAGTACTTGGAAATCCCGATATTCTTGTCCAGCAAACTCTCGACCACTTCCTGATAGTGCTGGATGCTGCGCGTCATGAAGCGCACCAGGTAGTCGTAGCCGCCGCTGATCAGGTGGCATTCGAGCACTTCGTCAACCAGGCGGATATTGGATTCGAACTTGGCGAAATCTTCGCGTTTGTGGTCGCTGAGGGTGATCTCGGTGAATACCGTGACCGAGTCGGTGATCTTGGCCAGGTTCAAATGCGCCTTGTAGCTGGAAATATACCCGGCCGACTCCAACCGCTTGACCCGTTGCAGGCAGGGGCTGGCAGACAGGCCCACGGCGTCGGCAAGGCTGACATTGGTCATCCGGCCGTCCTTTTGCAGTTCAACCAGAATGCTGATGTCGATCCGGTCCAGCTTGACTTGCCCTTCCATTGCGTACCTCTTGACTGCCGTTTGTAAGACAATCTTCTAGCAAAATCAGCGCCGTAAAGACAGCTGATGCTGCGCCACCAGATCCGCCATGCTGTTGATGCAGTACTCCGCCGCGCAAGGCGAAGGCTGTCTGGCCCGTTGGCGGCCGATCAAACAGCGGTCCAGCGCGTGCTCTGCGCCGACCGACGGACGCGTCACGTGCAGGATCGGCTGCTCATCAAAGGCTTGAGGATTGTGCCATTGCGGGTCATCGGCCAGGGAAATGAAATCTTCCGGTGCAATCCCCAGGCGCTCGCACAACATCCCGCGATCCTCGGCATCGCGGTCGCCACGCACCAGCAGGCGATAAAACTTACGCAGGTACAGCATCGCCCCCGGCGCATCCTCGAACAGCGACCAATTGCCCGCGGAACGGGCAAAGCTCATGCCCTCCTCCCAACTGGCATGCAGGCCCCACTTTTCAGCCAGCTGGCGATGAGCGAAACACAACACGCCACTGAAGCCTAGCTCAGCAAACCGCGGGTAGAGCGCGGCAACGACCGCGTCGTATTCGGCCAGCACGGCCTCCCGGGTTGGCTGCCCACCACGGCTGTCGAGCAGCGGTTGCAACGCCGCCCACACCCCCGAATCCCGATCCACCAGCACTTCATCGCAGTCAATCAGCAACGCCCGATAATCTGTCAGCCCCATGGTGGGTCAAGCCTCCCTTGATGCATTTCGCCCCTAGCGGGCACAGCCTCAGTTCAAGACCCGTGCCAAGGCCGCGTCGAGAATCTGCAAGGCTTCGTCGACCTGCGCCTCGGTGGTCACCAACGGCGCGAGGAAGCGCAGTACGTTGCGGTGTACGCCGCACTTGATCACCAGCAAACCACCGGCGCGGGCGGCGTCGATCACCCGTTGATTGAGGTCGGCATCCGGGGTGCGCTCAGGGTCATTCTTGATCAGCTCGATGGCCAGCATAAAACCGGTGCCGCGTACGTCGCCGATGTTCGCGAAGCGCGCCTGCAAACCGAGTAAACCCTGACGCAAACGCTCGCCCAGCACTTGGCTGCGCGCCAGCAACTGCTCGTGCTCAAACGCTTCGATGACCGCCAGCGCCGCCGCACAGGCCAGGGCGTTACCGCCATAGGTACCGCCGAGGCCGCCGGGCAGCGGCGCATCCATGATGTGCGCCTTGCCGACCACGCCGGACAACGGCAAGCCTCCGGCCAGGCTCTTGGCCACGGTGACCAGGTCGGGCCTGATGCCGGCGTGCTGGAAACCGAACCAGGTGCCGGTGCGACCGAAGCCGGTCTGGATCTCGTCGAGGATCAATACAATGCCGTGCTTGTCGGCCAACGCGCGCAGCGCCTGCAGAAACTCCGGCGGCGCCGTGAGGAAACCACCGTCGCCCTGCACGGGTTCAATGATGATCGCCGCAACGCGCTCCGGCGCGACCTGGGTTGCCAGCAACTCATCCAGCGCCTTGAGCGCGACCTCGCTGGTCACCCCGCGATAAGCGTTCGGGTAGGGGGTGTGGAATACCTCCGGCGCGAACGGGCCGAAGTTTTGTTTGTAAGGCTGGCTCATCCCCGTGAGCGTAGTGCCCAGCAACGTACGGCCATGGAAGCCGCCACGAAAGGCGATCACCGCCGAACGATTGGTGTGGGCGCGGGCGATCTTCACCGCATTTTCTACCGCTTCGGCGCCGGAGGTGAAGAACGCGGCTTTATAGGCCTCCTCACCGCCAACCATTTCACACAAGCGCTGGGCCAGGTCGAGATAAGGCTGGTAAGCCACAACCTGGAAACACGCGTGGGACACCTTCTGCAATTGGGCCTGCACAGCCGCCACGACTTTAGGGTGGTTGTGGCCGATATTCAGCACGCCAATGCCGCCAACGAAGTCCAGGTAACGCTTGCCATCCACGTCCCACAACTCAGCGCCTTGGGCGCGGTCGATCACCAGCGGATGCGCGGTCACCAGCCCACGGGGCACGAACTGCTCGCGCTGACGGAGCAAATGAGGGGTTTCGTCGACTTTGCTATTCATGGCATTTCCCATCGTGAGTCCGGCAACCTGGAGGTGGTTGCGATGCTGTTCAGATTACGGCCTGCGGGCAACGCACTCAGCCGAACTTGCCCCGTGAGAAATTCGGATCAACTGTTTTGCCCCCGCCTTTCAACAGATCCTGCGCCGGGGTATGGGCGATGATGAGGCTTCCCTTTATCCAGCAGGAAATGCCCATGGCCTTGCTCTACAAAGCTGATCCGGTGCGCGGCCAACAGTGGCAGGCGCTCTTTGCCCACCATGCCCCGGATATCGAATGGCGTGCCTGGCCAGACATCGGCAACCCCGAAGAGGTCGAGTACCTCGCCGCCTGGACAGCCCCGGAGGATGTGGCGCAATTGCTGCCCAACCTCAAAGTGCTGTTTGCGCTGTCGGCCGGTGTCGATCAACTGGACCTGTCTCGCTTGCCGCCGGCGCTGCCGGTGGTGCGCCTGCTCGACCCGGGCATCACCCGTGGCATGTGCGAATACGCCAGCTGGGCCGTGCTCAGCCTGCACCGGGATATGTTGCGTTATCGCCAGCAGCAGGTTGCGCGCTGCTGGCAGGCGCACCTGTTGCAACCGGCGGTGAATCGGCGGGTTGGGGTGATGGGGCTGGGCGCCCAGGCGCGAGAGATTCTAGCGACGTTGGCGCCGCTGGGGTTTGCGTTGTCGGGATGGGCACGCAGCGCGCACCAGGTTTCAGGGGTGGAGTGTTATGCAGGAGAAGCGCAACTGCCGGCGTTTCTCAGTCAGTGCGACATTCTGCTGTGTGTGCTGCCGCTGACCGAGCAGACGCAGGGCATCCTCAATCGGCGCGTGTTTGCGCAACTGCCACAGGGGGCGGCGTTGATCAATATGGGCCGTGGGGGGCATCTGGTTGAAGCGGATTTGCTGGAGGCATTGGGCAGCGGCCGGTTGAGTGGCGCTGTGTTGGATGTGTTGCAGGAGGAGCCTGCACCGGCGAGTCATCCGTTTTGGGATCATCCGCAGATTGTGCTGACGCCGCATATTGCGGCGATGACCCAGCCGGCGAGTGCGTTTGGGGTGTTGTTGGAAAATATCCGCCGGTTTGAGCGCGGCGAGCGCATGGTCGGCGAAGTGGATCGTTCACTGGGCTACTGATGTATGAAGATCAAAATGTGGGAACGGGCTTGCTCGCGAATGCGGTGATTCAGTCAGTACATCTTTGACTGATACACCGCATTCGCGAGCAAGCCCGCTCCCACATTTTTGACCGTGCTCTGCTTAGAAATCGAGCCTTTCAGTGATCGCCAGCCCGACATCCTGCGTCGAGCCCTGCCCGCCCAGATCCGGCGTAATCGGCCCTTCGGCAATCACCTGTTCAATCGCCCGCAAAATCCCATCATGCGCCGCGCGATAGCGCTCATCCCCATTCCCCAGGAAATCCAGCATCAGCGCCCCCGACCAGATCATCGCAATCGGGTTGGCAATGTTCTGCCCATAAATATCCGGCGCCGAGCCATGCACCGGCTCGAACAACGAGGGAAACCGCCGCTGCGGGTCCAGGTTCGCCGACGGCGCAATCCCGATCGTGCCCGCACACGCCGGCCCCAGGTCAGACAGGATGTCGCCAAACAGATTCGACGCCACCACCACGTCAAACCGGTCCGGCTGCAACACAAACCGCGCACACAGGATGTCGATGTGCTGCTTGTCCCACGTCACGTCGGGGTAGTTCGCCGCCATCAACGCCGTGCGCTCATCCCAGTACGGCATGCTGATGGAAATCCCGTTGGACTTGGTCGCCGCCGTCAACCGCTTGCGCGGGCGGGTCTGGGCCAGGTCGAAGGCAAATTTGAGAATGCGGTCGACACCCCGCCGGGTAAACACGGACTCCTGCAACACAAACTCATGCTCGGTGCCCTCAAACATCTTGCCGCCGACCGACGAATACTCGCCCTCGGTGTTCTCACGGATCACCACAAAATCAATATCCCCAGGCTCGCGCCCGGCCAGCGGGCACGGCACGCCGGGGAACAGCCGCACCGGGCGGATGTTCACGTACTGGTCGAAATCTCGGCGAAATTTGAGCAGCGAGCCCCACAGGGAAATATGGTCCGGGACTTTTTCCGGCCAGCCGACCGCGCCGAAGTAGATAGCGTCAAAGCCCTTGAGTTGCTCGAACCAGTCCTCGGGCATCATCTGCCCGTGCTCCAGGTAGTAATCGCAGTGGGCCCAATCAAGCACCTCAATGCTCAGGTTCAGGTCCCAGATTTTCGCGGCCTGTTCCAATACCCGCAGCCCTTCGGGCAACACTTCCTTGCCAATGCCATCGCCGGCAATCGCGGCGATCCTGAATGCCTTGTTCATGCACCACTCCTCACTGACTGTCAGTTCAAGCCGCCGATGTGGAAGGCTTTGACTTCAAGGTACTCGTCCAGGCCGTACTTGCTGCCCTCACGCCCCAGCCCCGATTGCTTGATGCCGCCAAATGGCGCGACTTCCATCGAGATAATCCCGGTATTGAGCCCGACCATGCCGAACTCAAGGGCCTCGCCAAAGCGCCACGAACGCTTCAAGTCCTGGGTGAAATAGTAGGCACCCAGGCCGTACGGCGTCGCGTTGGCCAGGGCCAGCGCGTCGGCTTCATCGGTAAAGCGCATCAGCGGCGCCACCGGGCCGAAGGTTTCTTCATTGGCCAGCAACATCCCGGCATGGGCGTCCCCGAGTACCGTGGGCTGCACAAACTGGTTGTCGCCAGCAGGGATCGCACCACACAACAATCGAGCGCCCTGGCTGAGGGCATCGTCGATATGCCGCGCCACTTTGTTTACCGCAGCGGGGTTGATCAGCGGGCCGATGGTCACGCCGTCTTCCAGGCCGTTGCCCACCTTGAGCTTGCCCACCTCTTCCACCAGGCGCGCGGCAAAACGCTCGTAGATGCCGTCTTGCACGAGGATGCGGTTGGCGCACACGCAGGTTTGCCCGGCGTTGCGGAATTTGCTGATCATCACGCCGGCCACCGCCTGTTCCAGGTCGGCGTCATCGAACACAACAAACGGCGCATTGCCGCCCAATTCCAGGCTCAGGCGCTTGATGTGCTCGGCGCTCTGGCGCATCAACAAGCGGCCCACCGCCGTGGAGCCGGTGAAGGAAATCTTGCGCACCGCCGGGTTGCCGGTCAGCTCTGCGCCGATGCCGGCGGGCAGCCCGGTGATCACATTGAACACCCCTGCAGGAATGCCGACGCGCTCAGCCAGCACCGCCAGGGCCAGGGCCGACAGCGGTGTAAGGTCCGACGGTTTGACGATGATCGGGCACCCGGCCGCCAGCGCGGGTGCGCATTTGCGGGTGATCATCGCGTTGGGGAAATTCCACGGGGTGATGGCGGCGCATACGCCCACCGGTTGCTTGAGGGTCAGCAGGCGGCGATCGCCACTGGGCGCCGGCATGGTTTCGCCGTAGACCCGGCGCGCTTCCTCGGCGAACCATTTGACGAAACCGGCACCGTAGCGCACCTCGCCGCGCGCTTCGTTGAGCGGCTTGCCCTGCTCGCTGGTCATGATCAGTGCGAGGTCGTCGAGGTTGTCGAGCATCGCCTGGTACCAGCGATCCAGCAGCGCCGCGCGCTCTGCCGCCGGGCGCGCACGCCAGGCGGGCCAGGCGCTTTCGGCAGCTTCGATGGCACGGCGGGTATCTACCGCATCCATCGCCGGGACCTGCGCGAGCAGGCCGCCAGTAGCGGGGTCGCGGACGTCCAGGGTGGCGCCGCTGTCGGCAGCAATCCATTGGCCATCCACGTAGGCGAGTTCAGCCAGCAGGCTGGGGTCTTGCAAGCGATTCTTGAGCATGGTCGAGTCCTGATCCGAGACAGGTTCCAGTCTAGGGAGCTGCCACGGATGAGGATGCCGAAAGTGCGGTTACAGCAGCGTGCCGTGCTGAAATTCACCCCAGGACGGCAGGCTCTGCTACACCTTCAAGGAGCCCAGTAAGCCCTGCAAAAAGCGCTCGCCGGCGTCCATCTGGCTGATCTCGATAAACTCATCGGGCTTGTGCGCCTGCTCGATAGAGCCCGGCCCGCACACCACCACTGGCACATCCAGGCGCTGCTTGAACAAGCCGCCTTCGGTGCCGAACGAGACCTTGGAGGTGCCGGTGTCCGGCGCCGCGAACTGTTTGAGGAAGCGCACCGCTTCGACGCTGGGATGCGTGTCGAGGCCAGGGTAGACGTTGACGGTTTCAATCTCGATGGCGGCCACGCTGGACAGCTTCTGCGCCTCACGCACGATCACTTCGGCACGCTCGCGCATCTGCTCCAGAAACTGATCCAGATCGTCGGCCGGCAGGTTGCGGACCTCGAAATCCAAGGTGCACAGGTTGGGCACGATGTTCAGCGCCTTGCCGCCGACAATCTGCCCGACGTGCACCGTACTGTAGGGCACGTCGTAGTCATGGTCCTGGGCGCCCTGTTGTTGCAGCTGCTGCTGGCTCTCACGCAGGGCGGCGATAAAGTCGCAGGCGACATGGATCGCGTTGACAGAACGCGGCGCCAGCGAAGAATGCGCCTCCTGCCCACGGCAATAAGTGCGGTAGGACCCCTTGCCCTTGTGGCCGAGTACAAACTGCATATTGGTCGGTTCACCAATCACGCACAAAAAGGGTCGCATCGGTGCCAGGTGCAACACGTCGAGCAAGCGCCGCACCCCGACGCAACCGATCTCTTCGTCATGGGACAGGGCCAGTTGCAGGGGGCGGTTCAGGTTGTAGTCGGCGGCATCGAGCATGGCGTCGATGGCCAGGGCGATAAAACCTTTCATGTCGCAACTGCCCCGACCATAGATGCGCCCGTCCTGCACGGTGGCGGCAAAGGCGGGAAAGGTCCACGCCTGCCCTGCCGCCGGCACTACGTCGGTGTGCCCGGACAGCAACACGCCAGGCTGATCCTTGGGCCCGGTGCTGGCGAACAGGTTGGCCTTCTTGCCGCTCTGGTCCTTGACGATCAACGACTCGATGCCTTTGCCCAGCAGCAGGCCGCGCACGTAGTCGATCAGGGCCATGTTCGATTCCGATGACACCGTGTCGAAGGCCATCAGTTGTTTGAGAATCTCGAGGACGCGGGGTTTCATGAGGCGTGGCTCCGTTGTTCGGCAGGTTCCGCAAAGCGGGTGATGGAGAACGACTCGATGGGCGTGCTGGTGCTGCCGGTGCTGAGCAGTTCGGCCATCACATCCCCCACGCCAGGGCCGAGCTGGAAGCCGTGGCCGCAAAAACCGAAGGCATAGAACTGCCCGTCGACGGTGCCGCTGGGACCCATTATCGGCAACGAATCCGGCAGGTAGCCTTCGATGCCGCTCCACACGCGGATGATGCTCAGGTTGCCTACGCCCGGCAGCAGGCGGCGCATCTGGTTGACCTGATTGAGGATGCTGCGCGGTTCCACATAGGCGCGGCGGTTAAGCATGTCGGGTTTGCTGCGGTAGCCGCCGCCAATGACGATATTGCCTCGGGGAATCTGGCGGAAGTAGATCACTTCCTCGGGAATCTTGGTGTACACGCCGATCACTGTTGGCAATGCATAGGGCACCGGCTCAGTCACCGCCATTTGCGGGCCGTGGGTGTCCAGCGGTACCGGCTCGCCGAACTGCGCCGAGAGTTTCTGGCCCCAGGCGCCGGCGGTGATCAGCAGTTGCGCGGCCTGGAACTGGCGGCCGTCGGTGGTGGTGATATGGAAGTCGGCGCCGACTTTCTGAACCTCGGCCACTTCGGTGCGCTCTTCGATCTGCGCGCCCAGGCGCTTGGCGGCCCGGGCAAACGCCGGTGCAGCCAGCCGTGGGTTGGCGTGGCCGTCGTGGGGCGCGTAGGAGCCACCCTTGACGTCCGGCCCCAGAAAACCGAAACGTTGACGCAACTCGGCGCCACGATAGATTTTCAGGTCCAGTTGCGCGGCTTCCGGCGCGGCGGCATAGGCCTCCAACTCGGCGATTTCATCGTCGCGATAACACACGCGCATATGCCCGCTGGGGATGAACTCCAGGTCATCGTCAATCAGCTCCGGCAGGCGTTTCCACAAGGCCCAGGAACGGTTGGCCAGGGCCAGTTGGCCGAGGAACCGCCCTTGCCGGCGCACATTGCCAAAATTGACGCCGCTGGCGTACTGACCGATTTGGTCGCGCTCCAGCAGGATCACCGACTGCCCGCGACGCCGCAGGAAAAACGCGGTCGCCGAGCCCATCAGGCCACCGCCGACAATCACCACATCGGCTTTTTGCACGCTCATGGCGACACCTCCTCGGTGAGCATCGACAACGGCTTGACCGGTGCCTGGCCGCGCTGGCGACCGACTTCCTGGACCTGCACACCGGCGGCGGCGGCGATCACTTCGGCGCCGGCCTGGGAGCAATAGCGCCCCTGGCAACGGCCCATGCCCACGCGGCTGAACGCCTTGGCGCGGTTAACCTCGCAGGCGCCCTTCTCGCTCACCGTGCGGCGCAGTTCACCGGCGCTGATCATTTCGCAGCGGCACACAATGGCGCTGTCCGGCAGCGCCTTGGCCTGTTCGCTGGGCCACGGGAACGCTTCGGCCAAGCCAAGGCGGAATTGATCCATCACGGCCAGGGCCTGCTGTTGTTCATCACGCAGGCCGGCATTGATCGGTTGCTGCAGGTCTTCCAGCAGTGCCAACGCCACCAGGCGCCCGGCGTGCTCAGCGGCATCCGCACCACGAATTTTCGAACCGTCGCCAGCCGCATACACGCCCTTTACCGACGTGCGCCCGGCCTCATCGGTCGCCAGCCACCACTGGCTGGACGCATGATCAAACGCCATGGCGCACCCGGCGAGGTCGCCCAGTTGGGTTTCCGGGCGCAGGTGGTAACCCAGCGCGACGGCATCGGCTTGCACCGTCTCAGTCCGCCCGCTGCCCGTGGTGAACCGCACGCCCATCACGCCATTGGCCGCATCGCCCATGACTTGCAGCGGCTTGATCCCCAGGTGCACCGCGACCTTGGCCCGATACAGTTGTGCCAGCAGCTTGATCCCGGTGAACAGCACCGCCGGGCGCGCCAGCAGTTTGGGCAAGGCTTTGAGGCGCAGGCTCAGCGGCGAAGTGTCGAGCACCGCTGCCACTTCGGCGCCGGCTTTGACGTATTGGCTCGCGACCAGATACAGCAACGGCCCGCTGCCCATGAACACCACGCGATGACCAATGGACACGGCCTGGTTTTTCAGCGCGATCTGCGCGCCGCCCAGGCTGTAGGTGCCCGCCAACTGCCAACCTTCGATGGGCATCAAGCGGTCGGTGGCGCCGGTGCAAAGAATCAGCGCGTCGTAATCCACCGTGCTGTGGCGGCCCTGGCTCACGCAGCACAACTGCCCCGGCGTGAGGTTCCACACCAGGGTGTCGGGGCGGTAGTCGATGGCGCCGCGCAGGCGGTCGAAACTCTGGTGCAGGTCCTGGGCCTTGGCAGCTTCAGTGCCGTACAGCGTCGTGTAATCGCGGGTAAAGCCGTCTGGCTGGCGACGGTAGATCTGCCCGCCGTCGCGGCGATTTTCATCGATCACGATCGGCTTGATGCCGGCCGCCAGCAAGGTTTCCGCGCAGCGAACGCCGGCCGGCCCGGCGCCGACAATAATTACCCGTGCAGTGGCCATGTCGCCTCCGGTTGTGTGGTGACAATGTCCAGTCCGTCACGGACCTCATTGGAGCAAGCCCGCAGGCGTTCGCCGCTGCGGGTCCACACCCAGCAATCCTGGCACGCGCCCATCAGGCAGAAGCCGGCGCGGCGCCCGCTGTCGAATTCCGATTGGCGCAAGGCGTTGCCCTGGGTCAGCAGCGCGACCATCAAGGTATCGCCTTGCAAGGCTTCGACCGGTGCGCCATCCACGGTCAGGCTGACCGTCGGCCGGCCCTGCTCGGCCAGCCTCACAAAACGCCCTTTCATGCATACGCTCCCAAGGTCATGGTCGTGACGCCCTGCTGGGTGTTCAGCAGCTGGGCGCTGTCGTGGTGGCAGAGAATTTCACCGCCGTTGTCCAGGGTGCGGCGGTTCGGCGCGGTGCGGTTGCACAGGCCGTCGACCCGTACCGGGCAGCGACTGAGGAAGGTGCAGAGTTCCGGTACGTTGGCCCGCTCGCCAATCGACGGCAGTGTCGCGCAGGTGGTGGCGCAGCTTTCCAGCCAGCCCTGACGCAACTCGGGTACCGAGTGAATCAACAGGTCGGTATACGGATGGAACGGTGGTTCGGCGAACGACTGCCGGCTGCCGGCCTGCACTTTATGGCCGCTGTACATCACCACGATGTCATCGCACAGCGCGCGCACGGTGGAGATGTCGTGGCTGATAAACAGGTAGGACACACCCAGTTGCTGGCGCAGGTCGCGCAGCAGTTCGAGGATCGCCGCGCCGACCACGGTGTCGAGGGCCGAGGTGACTTCATCGCACAGGATCAGGTCAGGCTTGGCGGCGAGCGCGCGGGCCAGGTTGACCCGTTGTTTTTGCCCGCCGGAAAGTTCATTGGGCCGACGTTCAGCCAGGGTGCGCGGCAGCCGCACCAGGTCGAGCAGTTCGCCGATACGCGCCTGTAGCGCTGCGCCTTTGAGGCCGAAATACATCTTCAGCGGGCGGCTGAGGATGGTCGCCACACTGTGCATCGGGTTGAGGGCGGTGTCGGCGTTCTGGAACACCATCTGGATGCGCCGAAATTGCTCCGGGGTACGCTCAGACAGGCTGCCGCCCAGCGGCTGGCCGTCAAACGTCAGCCCACCGATGGCCGGGGTCAACAGCCCCGCGACCACACGCGCCAGGGTGGATTTGCCGGAGCCCGACTCACCGATCACACCGATGGCCTGGCCGCGACGCACGGTCAGGTCGATGTCTTCCAGCACCCGAATCGCCGGCATGCCCTGCATGTTCTTGTTGCCGTAACCGGCGGTGAGGCCGCTGATGGTCAACAGCGGTACGTCTTCGGCAATCCCGCAAGGCGGGCGAATGGTGGTATCCGGCCGCGCGGCGGCCAGCAGACTGCGTGTGTACTCATGGGCCGGTGTCTTGAGCAGCGGCGCGGTGGCGCTCTGCTCGAGGATTTGCCCACCGTTGAGCACCACAATCTGGTCGGCCATTTGCGCAACCACGGCCAGGTCGTGGGACACATACACCGCCGTCGCGCCACGCTCGCGCACCACGCGTTTGAATGCGCGCAGCACGTCGATCTGGGTGGTCACGTCCAGCGCGGTGGTCGGCTCGTCGAGCACCACCAGCAGCGGGTCGCTGATCAGCGCCATCGCCGCCATCACCCGTTGCAGTTGCCCGCCGGAGACCTGGTGCGGGTAACGCCGGCCGATGCGCTCGGGATTGGGCAGGGCCAGGTCACGAAACAAGCCGATCGCCTTGGCTTGCAACTCGGACCGGGTGCCCAGGCCATGGATCAACGCGCCCTCTACCACTTGGTCGATGAGTTTTTTCGCCGGGTTGAACGCGGCGGCGGCGCTTTGGGCGATATAGGACACGCGGTTTCCACGCAGGCCCTGCAGCTGTTTTTCACTCAGGGCGAGCATGTCGTGTTCACCCACCTGCACCACCCCGCCGGACAAGCGACAGCCACGCCGTGCATAGCCGAGCAATGCCAGGGCGATGGTGGTCTTGCCTGAGCCGGACTCGCCGATCAGCGCCAGCACTTCACCTTTTTCCAGGGAAAAGCTCACGCCTTTGACGATTTCTACCTCGCTGCCTTCGTCGCCAGCAACGACGCGCAGGTCTTCGACGCGAATCAATTGGGTCATTTCAATGGCCTCCCGTGCGTCGACTGCGTCGTGAGGACAGGTAGTCGATCAACAGATTTACACCGATGGTCAGTGTGCCAATGGCCAACGCTGGAATAATGATGGCCAGCGCGCCCTGATTGAGGCCGCCGATGTTTTCGCGCACCAGCGAGCCAAGGTCGGCGTCTGGCGGTTGCACGCCCAGGCCGAGAAAACTCATGCCACTGAGCAACAGCACGATGTAGCCGAAACGCAGCCCCAGGTCGGTCAGCACCGGGTTGAGCATATTCGGCAGGATTTCCATGCACGCCACGTACAAACGGCCTTCGCCGCGCGTACGCGCCACCTGCACATATTCCAGGGCCTCGATATTGACCGCCATGCTGCGGGCAACGCGGAACGAGCCGGGGATATAACTGATCACCGCCGTGCAGATCAGCAGCGTGACTGACGAGCCAAACGCCGAGACCATGATCAGTGCAAGCATTTTGCTTGGGATCGAGATAAAGGCATCCATGATGCGGCTGATGATCTCGTCCAGCCACTTGGGCGACACCACCGACAGCAGCGCACACCCGGTGCCAAAGGTACTGGCCAACAACGCCGCCACCAACGCCAGCCCGACCGTGAATCGCGCACCCACCAATACCCGGCTGAGCATGTCGCGGCCCAGGTAATCAGTGCCGAACGGATGAGTGAGGCTGAAGCCTTCGAAGATGTTATCGGACACCACTTCACCCACGGGGTGTGGCGCCAGCCAGGGGCCCAACAGCGCCACCAGCAACCAGGCGACGCACACAACGGCGCCCAAAAGGCCCAGCCACGACGGGCCGCTGGAAACCTTGGCGAGGGCCAGGGCGGAGGACGCGGGCTTGGATTTCGCAATGAGCGGGTTCATTGGTTTCTCAGCCTCGGATTGGACAGGATTGCGCACAGGTCGGCGAGCAGCACCAACGCCAGGTAGGCCGCGCAGAACAACATGGTGCACGCTTGCACCAGCGCCATGTCACGGTTGGTCACGGCATCGACCATCAAGCTGGCAATGCCGGGGTAGTTAAAGATGGTTTCGACGATCACCACCCCGCCCAACAGGTACGACAGGCTCAGGGCGATGGCATTGGCAATCGGCCCGATCGCATTGGGCAGGGCATGGCGCAGCACGATGCGTATGGGGCTGACGCCTTTGAGCCGGGCCATTTCCACGTAGGGGCTGTCGAGCTGGTCGATCACGGCGGCGCGGGTCATGCGCGCCATTTGCGCGACGATCACGCAGCACAGCGTCATCACCGGCAACGCATAGGTACGCATGAATTGCAGCGGCGAGGTGATGTCGCTGGCGTAAGACAGTGCCGACAACCAACCCAGGTTGACCGCGAAGATCAGCACCGCCAGGGTCGCCACCAGGAACTCCGGCACCGCGACCATGGCCAGGGTGACAAAGCTCAGGCAGCTGTCAATGCGCCCGCCCCGGCCCATCGCCGAGCCGATACCGAGTACCAGCGCCACCGGCACCGAGACCAGTGCCGTGGCGCCCGCCAGCATCAGGGTGTTAGGCACGCGACCGGCCATCAGTTCACCCACCGGCATCGCGTTGGAGACCGACACGCCCATGTCGCCGGTGAGCAGGCTCATCAACCAGTGCAGGTACCGCAATACACCGGGCTGGTCCAACCCCAGCTTCAGGCGCAGTGCCGCCACCTGTTCAGGGGTCGCGAACTGGCCGAGGGATTGTTGCGCCGCGTCCCCCGGCAGTACCGCCGTGATCGCAAACACGACCATGGACACGATCAACAAGGTCACGGCCCCGGCGCCGACGCGCCGGGCGATCAACCACAGTGTATTGCTATTCATCGTACCGCCCTCCTCACGCGTCCAACCACACCTGCTCGGCAAACATGTAGCCCATGAAACCGCCCAACGGGTTGGTGCCGTAGCCTTTGACGCGCTGGTCCACGCCGTCGATGTTGCTGATGAACACCGGCACGCCGATACCGCAGTGGTCGTGCACCAGCGCCTGCATGTCGCCATACATTTTGGCGCGCTTGGCGTCATCGGTTTCGCCACGGGCGAGCATCAGCAGTTGGTCAAACTGGTCGTTCTGCCAGCCGGACTCGTTCCACGGCGCCTTGGACTGGAAGAACTGCGAGAACATCACGTCGGCATTCGGCCGTGGGTTGATGTTGCCGAAGCTCAGCGGGTGTTTCATCCAGTGGTTGGACCAGTAGCCATCGCTCGGTAAGCGGTTCACGTCGAGCTTGAGCCCGGCCTGTTTGGCCGATTGCTGCAACAGCACAGCAATGTCCACCGAACCGGTGGCGGCAGGCGATGCCATGACGGGCATGGTGATGCTTTCCATGCCGGCTTTCTTCAACAGGAACTTGGCTTTTTCCGGGTCGTAGACCGTCTGCGGCAAGTCGGTGTTGAAGTAACGCGAACCCGGCGCAATCGGATGATCGTTGCCGACCACGGCAAACCCACGGAACACCGCGGACTTGACCTGCTCACGGTCGAGCAGCAGCTTCATGGCCTGAGTGAATTCCGGACTTTTGCCGGGCAACTGGTCCTGGCGAATGATCAAGTCAGTGTAGTTGCCCGACGGCGCATCCACGACCCGGTGTTTGGCACTCGCGGCGATGCGCGTGGTGGAGCGCGGGTTGACCTCGTTGATCATGTGCACGTCGCCCGACAACAGCGCGTTGACCCGCGACGGTTCGTCGGCGATGGCGATGAATTCGATCTCGTCGAGGTACGGCAGGCCCGGTTTCCAGTAGTTCTTGTTGCGCACGGCAATCGAGCGCACACCTGGCTTGAACTCGCCCACGGTGAACGGTCCGGTGCCGATGCCTTTACCGAAATCGGTGGTGCCTTCGGGCACGATCAGCAGGTGCGACACCGCCAGGATCGACGGCAGCTCGGCGTTTGGCGCGCTGAGGCGAATCTGCACTTCGTTCGGGCCGCTGGCCTTGATCTCGGCGAACTGCTCCATCAGCGGCATGACTTTGGAGCCGGTGAGCGGGTCTTTGTGGCGGTTCAGCGAGAACACCACGTCGGCGGCCGTCAGGGCCTTGCCGTTGTGGAAGGTCACGTCTTTGCGCAGGGTGATCGTCCACACGGTCGCGTCGGTATTGTCGATGCGCTCAGCCAGTTCCAGTTGCGGCACCAGGTGCTTATCGAAACGGGTCAGGCCGTTGTAGAACATGTAGTGGCGTGCGTAGTCGGTGGACAGTGCGCCCTTGGCCGGGTCGAGGGTATCGGCGGTGGAGCTGGACATGCCGGCGACACGGATCTTGCCACCGGGCTTGCCTTTGCCCTCAACGGCGGCTTCATCGGCGAACAACTGACCGGCGCTGCCGAACAGGCTGCCCGCACCGGCGGCGGCCACACCGGCAACGCCGAGCATTTGCAAAGCGTTGCGGCGTGACATGCCGCGGTTGAGACTTTCAAACACCCGCAGGCTTTCCTGGCCGGAAATGAGCTCGGGTGTGTTTTTTTTGTCAGTCATAGCAAGGCTACCTGTCGATAATCGGAAGAATCGAGTGCTCACGGATGTCCGGAGCGTCCTGGAAACGCAAACGACGGTGACGCAACAACGGCAACTCAGTGCAAATAGTCCTGGAAACGGTAATAGGCGCCCACGAAAGGCAGGAACCAGGGTTTGCCGAAATGCCCGGGAATCGCCGGCCATTCGAGTTCACGCCACGGATTGGCCGCCGTGTTGCCAGCCATGACGTCGGCCATGACCTGGCCCATGTGCACCGACATCTGCACGCCATGGCCGCTGTAGCCCATGGAATGGAACACGCCGCCATGCTGGCCGGCGCGGGGCAGGCGGTCGGACGTCATGTCCACGAGCCCACCCCAGCAGTAGTCGATTTTTACCCCCGCCAACTGCGGGAATATGTTCAGCATCGCCGCTTGCAGCACCTTGCCGCTCTTGGCGTCGGAGACGCTGTCGGACATGGCAAACCGCGCACGCCCACCAAACAGCAGGCGGTTGTCCGGGGTCAGGCGAAAGTAGTTGCCGATCATGCGGCTGGTGACGTACGCACGGTGCTGCGGCAACAATTGGTCGATCAACGCCTGGGGCAAGACTTCGGTAGCAATCACGAAGCTACCCACCGGCACGATGCGCCGGCGGTACCAGCCAAGGTCGCCATGCTGACAGGCGCCGGTGGCCAGCAAGACTTGCCCGGCGTGCAGCGACCCCTTGGCGGTATTGACCTGATAACCGCCGGCCTGGGCCTTCCAATCCTTGACGGCCGTGTGCTCGTAAATCATCGCACCACGCCGCGCCGCCGCTTCGGCCAACCCGACGCCAAAGCGCCCGACATGCATCTGCACGCCGTTGCGTTGCAGCAAACCGCCATGGAACTGCGCCGAGTTGACTTCGGCGTGGGTCTGTTCGGCGCTGAGCAGCTCGACATCGGCATCCACCTCCTGGCGGATCAGCTCGCACGTGCGGGCCAGGCCTTCGTAATGCATGGGCTTGGCCGCCAGCTTGAGCTTGCCGTTGCGCACCATGTCGCAGGCAATCCCTTCCTGCTCGACCAGCGACACCACGCTCTGTACCGCGCGCTCATACGCCTGGTAATAAGCGCGCGCCTTGGCGGCACCGAGGCTGGCGTGCAGCCCGGCGTAATCCTGGGCCACGCCAGTGTTGCACTGCCCACCGTTACGCCCCGAGGCTTCACCGATCACGCGCCCGGCGTCCAGCACCACGACGCTGGCGCCCTTGAGCGCCAAGGCCCGCGCAGCCGCCAGGCCGGTAAACCCACCGCCGACCACGGCCACGTCGACCTGCTTGGGCAAGCCGCCCAGCTGGGCACCGGTAAAGGCCGGTGCGGTGTCGAGCCAATAGGATTCACTGCCCATGTCTTACCCTCAAGGTGCGCGTTTACAGACCGACCAACGCCGGCAACCCACCGATATCGGTGATCTGCTGGTAACCGTAGAACGCATTGGCGGGCACTTCGTGGCCACGGGCAACAAAGGCCTTGTTCTTGATCTTCATGTCATGGGCCGACATCAGGTCATAACGGAAGCTGGAAGATACATGCAAGATGTCTTCCGGACCGCACCCGAGGTTGTCGAGCATGAATTCAAACGCCGCCAGCCGCGGCTTGTAGGCCTGGGCCTGTTGAGCCGTGAACACTTTATGGAACGGCGCGCCGAGCTTGTCGACGTTGGACATGATTTGACTGTCCATGGCATTGGAGAAGATCACCAAGGGGATCTTGTCGGCAATCTTCGACAGACCGGCCGGCACGTCCGCATGGGGGCCCCAGGTCGGCACAGCGTCGTAATACAGCTGGCCTTCTTCGCGGTAGTCGATACCCCAGCGCTTGCAGGTACGGGCCAGGGCGGTCTTGAGAATTTCATCGTACGGGCGCCAGTCGCCCATGACCTGGTCAAGACGGTAGGCCGAGAAGTCCTTGACGAACTGGTCCATCTGCTCAGGAGTGATGCGGTCAGCGAACAGCTCGCGGGTCATGGTGCCCATATGAAAGTTGGTGAGCGTGCCGTAGCAGTCGAACGTAATGAATTTGGGGCGAAGAAAGCTCATTGAGTGCGGTCCTGGAGTCAGTTGAATGTGACAAGCGTTCGCTGCCCTGGCGGCGCGTCGGCCTCGTTGCAGCACAGGTTCATTACACCACTGTGAAATCAGCATATGCCGTCTAAAACGACCCGCGCTCAATACAAACCACCGTTTTGGGGGTTGGGCTCAGCAGAGTTTGCGGTGCGCGCCAGGCTTGGGCAGGGCCTTTGTTTGTGCGCTTTTATGGGGATTTCCAGGGCCAGGGCCTCAAGAATAGGGGGTGTGGGCGGCAGAAAGTGTGGCGGGCTGATTGACCCGCCACCTGTAGTGAGCGGCTTGCCTCGCGCGGGTGGCGAAGCCGCCCCAATAAGGACACCACCGAGTATCAGGATAAATCCAGGTCGCCTGGTTTGGGGCGGCTTCGCCACCCAGCGCGGGGCAAGCCCGCTCACTACAGGAAGCATTTGCTGCTGCGCACCTGCACCAATTAAGTAGCAACTGTGGTCCCGCCTTGAACAGCTCGGGGAATCTACCGAATGTGCCCGCCCCTCTTGCCAGCCTCCAGGCCAGGTGGGATACAAGCACCCTCGCCGTGCTAAAAACCACGTTCCCTGGAGGCTCGCCATGTCCACCCTGCCACACCCCGCTTATACCTACCGCCCGATGACAGTGACCGACCTCCCCGCCGCCCATGCCTTGTCAGTGCAACTGAAATGGCCCCACCGCCTGGAAGACTGGGCGATGTTGCAACGGGTCAGCGACGGCTTCGTGGTGATGGACGGCGAACGCCTGATCGGCAGCGCTTTCACCTGCCCCCAAGGCGATTACGCGACCATCGGCCTGGTGATCGTCAGCAATGACTACCAAGGCCAAGGCATCGGCCGTCGTTTGATGGAAAAGGCCCTCGCCGCCTGCGATTCACGCACGCCCCTGCTCAACGCCACCCTCGCCGGCGCGCCGCTGTATGCCAGCCAGGGCTTCGTCGAGTTCGGTCGGGTCCAGCAGCATCAAGGCCAAGCGTTGGTGCCCGACCTTGTGGCCTTGGCACCCGGCGAAAGCTGCCGTGCGCTGGGCGCCGAAGACCACGCCACGCTGCTGGCCCTGGCCAAGGCCGCCAGCGGCCTGGACCGCCGCGAAGTGCTACGCGACCTGCAGGTCGAACAGGCCGTGGGCATCGAGCGCGATGGTCAGCTACGCGGTTTCGCCCTGCTGCGCCCGTTTGGCCGTGGCCGCTGCATCGGCCCGGTGGTCGCCGAGAACCTCAACCAGGCCAAGCACCTGATCGCGGCGTTACTGGCGCAGGTCCCCGACACCTTTGTGCGCATCGATATCCCCGTAGTCTGCGGCCTCAGCGACTGGCTCGAGAGCGCCGGCCTGAAAAACATCGACACCGTCGCACAGATGGCCCTGGGCACGCCGCCCCAGGCCAGCCAAGGCGTATACCCGTTTGCCCTGATCACCCAGGCGA
Organism: Pseudomonas sp. H1_A03; assembly: GCF_054685145.1. NCBI lineage: Bacteria > Pseudomonadati > Pseudomonadota > Gammaproteobacteria > Pseudomonadales > Pseudomonadaceae > Pseudomonas > Pseudomonas sp. H1_A03. The sequence goes on along the minus strand of NZ_CP162829.1, from coordinate 3,463,195 downwards.
TCGGCTGACTTTCCTCCCGGAGCACTCCACATGTCATCTCCCCAAATCCTGCTGTTGGCTCGCGCCGACGGCAGTAGCGTTGCCACGTCTTTCAACAACGCAGCGTTGAGCGTACTTGACCCCTTCGGCGACAGCCGCCAACTCGCCTGGCGGGGCGACGACGGTGTGTCCGCAGGCCGGGTGCAGTTCAGCGGTGAAGCCGTGATCGAAGACTTCCCCCATAGCGAGACGCTGGTGGTGCACGCCGGCCAAGTGGTACTCAGCAGCGCAGGACAAACACTGAAACTGGGTGTCGGCGCCAGTGCCGTGATCGGCCGTGGCACCCACCTCACCGTACAGGCGAGTGCCAACAGTGAATGGGCGTTTTGCGCCCTCGACCTGTCCGACGCCCCTGCCTGCCCCGGCCTGACCTTCCTCGACCCATACACCCTGCTCAACCCCTCGGCCGCCCCGGAACCTGCGATCCTGATCGGCCCCACGCCGCAGTGCCGCGCACTCAACCTGTTCGACGACGCGGCCACCGAGTTGCGCATCGGCGTCTGGGACTCGACGCCTTACGCCCGCCACGGCCGCCCGCACAAACTGCACGAGTTGATGCACCTGCTTGAGGGCAGTGTCACGCTGCAGGACGACAAAAGTATCGACGTGACCGTCAACACCGGCGACACCGTATTCGTCGCCAAAGGCGCCCCCTGCGCCTGGACCAGCACGGTTTATGTACGCAAGGTGTATGCGGTGAAATAACAATGATCAGCGCGAGCTGATCACACCTTCAATGCCTCTTCCAGAAACGCCACCAACGCCTGCACGCGCGGGCTGCGAAGCTTGCGCGACGGCACCAGCAGGTTGACCGGCGCGCTGTCAAAACGCCAATCGGCCAATACCCGTACCAGGCTGCCGCTGGCGATGGCGTCACTCACGTCCCACTGCGAACGCAGCACCAACCCCAGCCCTTGCTCGGCCCAGCGCCGGGCGACGCTGCCATCGTTGCTCAACAAGACGGGCTCGATGCGCAGCGTCTTGCGTCCCTGCCCCTTGCGCAGATGCCACAGCGTGACGTCTTCATCGTTTTCACGAATGCAAATGCAGCGATGCGCCGTGAGCTCGTCCGGTGTCGACGGCACGCCCTGCGCTTGCAGATAAGCCGGGCTCGCGCATAGCCAGCGTTCGTTCGGCGACAGTTGCCGCGCCGTCCACAGGCTGTCATTGAGGTGGCCGATGTGAATCACTGCGTCGCTGTCATGCCGATCAGGCCAGGGGGTCTCACGCAAATCCAAGTGCAGGCAAAGCTGCGGGTGCAGGCGTATGAAGCGCGCCAGCAACGGCGCGAGTCGCTGCCGGCCAAAGCCAAACGGCGCCGCCAGCCGCAACGTGCCCACCAGCCTCTCGTCCTTTTGCCTGAACGACTCTGGGAGCGCCTCAAGCTGTTCCAGCAGCAGCGCGCTTTCACGCGAAAACCGCTCGCCATCGGCCGTCAGGCTGAGACGCCGGGCGTCGCGATTGGCCAGGGTCAGCCCCAGCAGCGTCTCCAACTTACGCAGGCGCATGGAGAGCGCTGGCGGCGATACGTTCAGCGTCCTGGCCGCTGCACTCAGCGACTCCGACCGTGCAAGCGTCACGGCGAGGCGCAGGTCTTCGATGGAGATCATTCACTTTTACTTAATGATTGATGAGCCTGGATTGAACCACACCTTAAGGATGCCTGAGTAGAGTGTTGCCGTACCCAGCCATCCGAGTCCCGTCATGCCCACGCCGATTGCCTCTCTCGACACGCCAGCAGCGCTCATTGATGTCCCGCGAATGCAGCGCAATATCCAGCGTATGCAGCAACGCATGGACAGCCTCGGCGTGCGGTTGCGCCCCCACATCAAAACCAGCAAGTGCCTGCCTGTGATCGAGGCGCAGCTCGCTGCGGGGGCCAGCGGCGTCACGGTGTCCACGTTGAAAGAAGCGGAGCATTGCTTCACCCAAGGCCTGCGCAATGTGTTCTACGCCGTTGCCATCGCACCGGGCAAGTTACCCCAGGCGTTGGCACTGCGGCGCAAAGGCTGCGACCTGAGCGTGCTCACCGACAGCGTCCAGGGTGCCCAGGCCATCGTCGCGTTTGCACAGCAGCACGCTGAACGTTTTGACGTGTGGATTGAAATTGACTGCGACGGCCATCGCTCCGGCCTGGCCGCTGAAGATCCTGCGCTTATAGACGTCGCGTCCATCCTCAGCAGTGGCGGTATGCGCCTGCGTGGTGTGATGACCCACGCCGGTTCCAGTTACGAGCTGGACACCCTGGAAGCCCTGCAAACGCTGGCCGAACAGGAACGCGACCTTTGCGTGCGCGCCGCCGAGAGCATCCGCGCAGCCGGGTTGGCGTGCCCGGAAGTCAGCATCGGTTCCACGCCCACCGCGCTCTCGGCGCTCAACCTCGACGGCGTCACCGAAGTGCGCGCAGGCGTCTATGTGTTCTTCGACCTGGTCATGCACAACATTGGCGTATGCCGGGCGGACGAATTGGCGTTGAGCGTGCTGACCACGGTGATCGGCCATCAGCCGGACAAAGGCTGGATCATCACCGACGCCGGCTGGATGGCCATGAGCCGTGACCGCGGCACGCAGCGTCAGCGCCAGGACTTTGGCTATGGCCAAGTGTGTACCGAAGCGGGCGACTGGATCGACGGGGCGCTGGTCACGGGCGCCAACCAAGAACACGGCATCATCACCCTGGGCGCCGCCAACAGTGACGCGCTTGCCGCGCGCTTCCCTATCGGCAGTCGCCTTCGCATCCTGCCCAACCATGCCTGCGCCACCGGCGCGCAGTTCCCGGACTATCACGCCCTCGACGCCGACGGCGCGTTGCATACATGGAGTCGCTTGCATGGCTGGTAATCCAGAGGTGATTCATACCGCAGACGCGGCAGCGCCGGGCGGGCACTATTCGCAGGCGGTGGTCCACGCCGGCGTGGTGTACGTGTCCGGGCAATTGCCGGTACGCGCCAATGGCGAGCACAGCGCCGATCAACCGTTTGAGATTCAGGCGTCGATTGCCCTCGACAACCTGATGGCGATCCTCAGGGCAGCCAGGCTGAGCCCCCGCGACCTGCTCAAAGTGACGGTGTATGTGGTCGGGATAGAACATTGGCCGGCGTTTGACCGCATTTATGCACACTATTTGGGCGAGCACCGGCCAGCCCGCGCCGTGGTACCGGTCCCGATGTTGCACCATGGTTACCTGATCGAAATCGAAGCCGTGGCCCGAGGCGCACAAGAGGAGCCTTCATGAACGCGCAAAAAAGTGATGTCTTGATCATTGGCGGCGGCATCATGGGCGCCTCATCGGCGTTTTTCCTAAGCCGGCGCGGCCGTGCGGTGACGCTGCTGGAGCGCGATCAGATTGGTCAATACGCCAGCGGCGTCAACTTCGGCAACGTCCGTCGCCAGGGGCGCTACCTGGGGCAGCTTGAATTGGCCAACCGTTCCTGGGCGCTGTGGAAGCGCCTGCCGGAACTGATCGACGATGACCTCGAATTCATCCCCAGTGGCCACATGCGCGTGTGTTACCGCGAAGACGAAATCGCCGAGTTGGAGGCCTATGCCGCCGCGCCGGAAGCGGTGCAACTGGACTTGAAAATCTATCGCGGCGCCGAGCTGCATCAACGCTTCGGCTTCCTTGGCCCGGAGGTCAAGGGCGGTTCCTACGCGCCCCACGACGGTCACGCCAACCCACGCCTGGCCGCCCCGGCGTTTGCCCGTGCGGCGCGTCGCCTAGGGGCGCGAATCGAGGAAAGAACCGAAGTGGCCGACGTGCAGAAGGTCAACGGCCTGTTCCACGTCACCACCACCGATGGGCAGTTGTTCGCCGCCGAGCAATTGCTGATTGCCGCCGGCGCCTGGGCAGCCCGGTTGTCCGAGCAATTCGGTGAGCCGGTGCCGCTGGAACCCAACGGCCCGCAGATGTCCGTCACTGAACCAGTGCCCTACGCCTTGCCGACCGTGATTGGCGTGTTCACCAAAATCAAGGAAGAGGTGATCTACTTCCGGCAGATCCCACGCGGCAACATCATCATCGGCGGGGGTAACCGTTGCGCCCCGGATATGGTCAACCGACGGGCGTTTTTCAAGCCGGAAAGTTTGCTTAACCAGATGCGGCAGATGCGCCGACTTTTGCCGGGCGCAGAGCAGCTCAACATCATCCGCGTGTGGAGCGGCATCGAGAGCTACACACCGGACTCGCTGCCGGTGATGGGCCCAAGCGGTATGGTGGACGGGCTGTTTTATGCGTTTGGTTTCTGCGGCCATGGCTTCCAGCTCGGCCCCGGCGTTGGCGATGTCATGGCCGAACTGATCAGCACCGGCAGTACCAGCACCTCGATCAGCCCCTTCGATATCCGCCGGTTCACACAGCCATCGCTTACAGCGCAGTTGTCCACAAGCCTTCTCAGCACAGGAAAACTCATATGACCCACGCCTATGCGTACCGCACGGCTACCGCGGCAGACATGCCCGCCGCCCACGCGCTCTCGGTGCACCTTAAATGGCCGCACCGCGAGGAAGACTGGGCCATGGTGCAGCGCACGTCGGAAGGCTTTGTCGCCGAGCATGCGGGGCAGTTGGTGGGCGTAGCGTTCGCTTGCCACCAGGGGGCCTACTCGTCCATCGGCCTGGTGATCGTGAGCGATCAACATCAAGGCAAAGGCATCGGCCGCCAGTTGATGCAGCGGTGCCTGGACGCCGCGGCGCCGCGCACGCCGATCCTCAATGCCACCGAGTCAGGCGCGCCGCTGTATGCAAGCATGGGGTTCGTTGACTTCGCGCGTATTCAGCAACACCAAGGGGTGCCGCAAACGCCGGCGCCCTTTGCAAAATGTCGTGCGTTAAACCTGGCCGATTACCCTCAGGTGATTGAATTGGCCAATGCCGGCAGTGGACTGGACCGTACCGCAGTCCTCAACGATCTGCTGCCAACGGCCGAGCACGTCGTCGGCATCGATGTAGACGGGCACCTGAAGGGTTGCGCCCTGCTCCGTCGCTTTGGTCGCGGCCATATCATTGGTCCGGTGGTCGCGCAGGACCTGGACCAGGCCCGACAGTTGATCAGCCACCTGCTGCCGTTGATTCCTGGTGCGTTTGTACGCTTCGACATTCTCAGCGAGTGCGGGTTGGCCGACTGGTTGGAAAGCCTGGGGCTGCCGTGCGTTGATCGGGCGCCGCGGATGGTACTGGGCGTGCCGCCGCAATCGCGCGACGGGATCCAACAGTTTGCGCTGGTGACTCAAGCGATCGGCTAGGGCTCAGCATGATGCAAGGCCAGCCCGCCGGATACGGCAGATTATTCCTTGCAGGCTTGAACAACGGCATCTTTTGCCTGGGTCGTTTTGGTAGCGTATCCAGACGCCCGGCCCCGCTGTTCGCAGCGCTTATCACCGCTCCAAGGAGCTCGTTGGATGACCACACACTCTTCGAATAACGACCGCGTTGATCTGCCAACGTCTCAGCAGTTTTATATCAACGGCCGTTGGACGCCCCCTGCCGTCCCGGCCAGTTTGCCGGTGGTCAACCCGGCCACTGAAGAGGTGGTAGCCGAGGTAGCGCGCGGCTCGGCCGAGGATGTCGACCGTGCGGTCGCGGCGGCGCGTGCAGCGTTCCCCGCGTGGTCGGCGCGCTCCGTCGAGTCGCGCGCGCAAATCCTCGGAAAAGTCCATGAATTGATCCTTGAGCGCAAAGAAGCGCTGGCGCAGGCGCTTTCTCTGGAGATGGGCGCTGCCATCAGTTTTGCGCGGGCCATGCAGGTGCCGCTGGCGGCCGAGCACGTTCGCGTCGCACGTGACCTGCTGGCCAGCTACCGCTTTCGGACGGTGGAAGACGGCACGGCGATCGAACGCGAACCTATCGGGGTGTGCGGTCTCATCACGCCGTGGAATTGGCCGCTGTATCAAATCACCGCAAAAGTCGCCCCGGCCATCGCCGCCGGGTGCACCGTGGTCTTGAAACCCAGCGAACTGTCCCCCCTGAGCGCCCTGCTCTTTGCACAACTATTGCACGACGCCGGCTTGCCGCCCGGTGTGTTCAACCTGGTCAACGGCAGCGGTCCCGACGTGGGTGCAGCCATCGCGGCCCACCCCGATATCGACATGATTTCAATCACCGGCTCAAACCGCGCCGGCGCACTGGTTGCACAAGCCGCCGCGCCTACAGTGAAACGGGTCACACAGGAATTGGGCGGCAAGTCGCCGAACCTGCTATTGCCCGATGCAGATTTCGCCAAGGCTGTGCCGCTGGGCGTGATGTCAGCGTTTCGCAATGTCGGGCAATCGTGCAGCGCACCGACCCGAATGATTGTGCCCAGAAACCGCCTGGCGGAGGTCGAGGCACTGGCCGCGCAGACTGCCAATGCACTCATCGTGGGTGACCCGCAATTGGAAGAGACGCAACTGGGCCCCATCGCCAACCGCGCACAATTCGATCGCGTGCAAGCAATGATCGCGGCTGGCCTCGACGAGGGTGCAAAACTGCTGTGCGGTGGGCCAGGGCGTGTGCGGGGTTTTGCAAAGGGCTTCTATACCCGACCGACTGTGTTCTCTGAAGTGGCCACTGCCATGCGCATTGCTCAAGAGGAAATATTCGGCCCGGTGCTCTGCATCATTGCGTATGACACAGTCGATGAAGCAGTCGCTATCGCCAACGACACGGTTTACGGGCTGGGTGCCCATGTTCAGGGGCAAGACCTTGAGCTTGCGCGTGCCGTCGCCTCGCGCATTCGCGCCGGGCAAGTGCACCTGAACTACCCGGCCTGGAACCCCATGGCGCCCTTCGGCGGTTACAAGCGCTCGGGAAATGGGCGCGAGTACGGTATCTATGGTTTTGAGGAATACCTGGAAACCAAAGCCATCGTTGGCTTCGGCTGATACACGTTACCGACTGGCAAGCGTCAAGTCCGAGAGCGGCAGTGCCGCTCCCGGTTCATGGGCATGCCGCGCCGGGGCGCGACAACTGCCACATCGAACAACCCGCCCGCTTAGCGACGAGCGCTGACCGCCGACGCATCGTTGGACACAATCACTTCCACACGGCGATTCAACTGGCGTGACGGCGCGCTGAGGTTATCGGCGACCGGGAACTGCTTGCCGTAGCCCATCACTGCAATACGTTCAGCCCCGACGCCGAGGCGTTGCAGGCCACGGGCAACCGCTTGGGCACGGCGCTCGGACAAGCTCTGGTTGTAAGCATCGCCACCGGTGCTGTCGGTGAAACCTTCAACGCGTACCTGGCGCTCCGGGTTCTGCAACAGGAAGTTCGCCAGCCCCTGGAAATCCCGTTGGCTGCCCGGCTTCAACTCAGCCTTGCCGGTATCGAACAGCACATCGCCAAAGGTGACGACCTGGCCACGTTCGGTAGGCTGCGCTTTCATCGCCTGCAAGGCCTTGAGCTGCGCAGTGCGAACGTCGAGTTGCACCTGGGTACGGTCGACCGCGATGTTGTCGAGTTGCGCATCGGTTTTGCGACCGACGATGGTCTGCTCAGCCAGGGCGATTTTCTGCGTCGCGAGGTACGCGAGCTGATCGATCTGCGGGTCAGTACGGCTGTGCAGTGACAACTGGTTGGCGCGGTCCAGTGCGTTGGAGGCGATGCGCGTTTCAACCGCCGCCAGGGTGTTGGACTCAGGCTTTTGCTGCAGGCTGGAGAACTGGCTGCGCGCTTGCAGCAGTTGCGGGTTTTCCGGTGGCGTAGCGCAGCCGGCCAAGGCCAGGCCCAGGGCCGAAAGAACAGGAATGACGAGAGTGGCACGCATGGCAAGATCCTCAGTGGGTAGTCGCGGGGGCGTTGAGCATTTCCTGCTTGAGCACCTGGATGCCCTCCCGCGCTTGCTTCAAGACTTGTTGTTTACGCACCGCAGTGGCCTTGGCTTCGGCCAGGCCGGCATCGGCTTCGATCTGATCGGCCAAGGCGTCGACCTGGATGTAATTTTTTTCGCCAAGGGCTTGCTCCATGCGTGCCAGTTTGTCCTGGGCAGTTTTCATCTCCAGCGGGGCGAACTGGGTCGCTTGCGCCGCCAAGGCGCGCCCAACCGAATCACGCGCCAGGGAGATTTTTGCCGCAGGCGGCTGCGGCGTAGCACAGCCTGCCAATGCACCGGCGACGATCACGGCCCAGGCCGAGCGGCGCAGGCGTTTGCTCACACTGGTCATCTTCATGTGTTGACTCCTAAGCATGTTCTTATAGCTGCAGGACCGATGGAGCGGCCCTTGTCGTCTCGCTTGCGATCAAGCGAGCGCGCCATCCTAGGAGGAAAAATATCGACTAGAAGAATGAAAAATCCCGCCTATCTGTAGGATTTTTCTCATAAAAATAACAACAGGCAGGTGTACTATTTGTTCAATGAGTTGTTCGCCATTCGACACAACAAGGCCATATGGAAATGAAAATAGTGTTCATCGCTTCGCTCGGCATTTTATCGCTGGCACACACATCCCTGGCCTTCGCAGATAACACCAACGGACGAAATCTCTATGTGCAGCGCTGTGCGATGTGCCACGGAGCGGATATCAAAGGTACTGGGCCACTGGCGAATAAAAGCAACCCGCCTACACCCGACCTGACAACAGCCGCTTTCAAAAAGCGACTGCATGATTATCCGGGCGTGATCGTCTCTTCGATCATACTTCGCCCCAATGGAGACTTGATCCCCAGAACGTTGCGAGAGAACGGCGTAAAGCTACCGCCGTTCACTTGGAGGGTTAACGATTTCCGCGATTTGAATCAATACATGGGCGAAGTGATTGCCAAGAGTCGATGATTTTCAGTCAATTGATCACGTTCCTTCAGTTAGCCGGCTTCAACAACTGCATCTGCTGCCGATAATCATCCGTCACCTGCCGCGCCTGGCTGCTACTGGTGATGACCCGCGGAGTAATAAGCACAATCAACTCGGTCCGATCCTTGGACTTACTGGTATTCCCAAACAACCACCGCAACCCCGGAATCTTCCCCAGATACGGCACCGCACTCACCGACTCCGCATTGTCCTGCTTGATCAACCCCCCCAGCAGCACCGTCTGCCCACTCTGCACGGCCACCTGAGTCGACACCGACCGCGTGGAAATACGCGGATTAGTCTGCGTGTCATTACTCGACGACGCCTGATCCTGCGCATCACTGACCTGCTGCTGAATATCCATGTACACCAGGCCACCCGGATTGATCCGCGGCACGACGTCGAGGATCACCCCGGTCTGCACATATTCAACGCTGCTCAAGGTGGTGTCGGAGGTGCCGGTGTTGACCGTGGTCTGGCTGATGGGAATGTTGTCGCCCACCTGAATCTGCGCCGGCTGGTTGTTCATCACCACCAGCGACGGCGCCGACAGCACTTGGGTGCGGCCGTTGGTTTCGAGGGCGTGCAAGGCGACTTGCAGGTTGGAGCTGACAAAGGAGTAGAACAACGAGTCCGCTGCCCCCAGGCCCGCGCCGCCACCGCCAAGGGCGCCCTGGCTGCCGGCGGTGTTGCCCACAGTGGTGCTGGTGGAATTGCCGGCCAGGCGGCCCAGGTACCACTGCACGCCAAGGTCCAGTTCGCCGGTAAGCTTGACTTCGAGGATGCGCGTCTCGATCTGCACTTGCAGCGGCGGGTTGTCCAGACGTTTGATCGCCGATTCAATCTCTTTCCACTGCACCGGGCGCGTGCGTACCAGCAGTTGGTTACTGCTTTTCTGCGCGGTGATGCGGGTGCCGGCGTCGAGGCTTTTGGCCGGAGCGTCTTCGCCCATGCCCTGCTCGGCGCTGTCCTGCTCGGCTTCCGGCTCCTGATCCTCGTCATCAGCGGCGGGCTGGCTGTTATTCAGGTTGTTACTCAGGCCACCAGGCGTGCTGCCGGACGTGCTGTTGGTGCCCGGCGAAGACAGGGTCGCCGTGCGCAAACCGGGGGCAACCTTGGCCGGCGTGTCATCCTTGATCGCGCCCGTGCCGTAGATCTGCCGCAGGTACTTGGCGAGGTCGGTGGCTTTCATATTGCGCACATCGTAGACGTACATCTGCGGCTCGTTGCCGCCGCCTTCGTCGATGGTGTGAATCCAGTCGCCCACTTCACTGAGGTACTGCGGCTGTGACGAGATCGCGACCACCGAGTTGGTCCGCTCGATCGGCAGGAACCGCACCATGCCCGCCAGGGGCATGCCGCTGTCGGGCCCGAACATTTTCTGCAGCTCGGGCATCAGCTCGGCCACCGACGCACGTTGCAGGCCGAACACGCCCACCGACATGCCCTTGAGCCAGTCCACATCAAAGGTGTCGATGGTGTCCTGGTAGTTGGCCAGCTCCTCCGGGGTGCCGGCCAGGCTCAGCACATTGCGCGCCGGGTCGACCAGCAAGAATGCATTTTCGCGGGCGAACGGCTTGAGCAGTTTCTGCATCTCGGTGGCCGAGATATAGCGCAGCGGAAACAGCCGCGCCGACAGGCCGCTGGACGGCTGCGACACGCGCATCTCTGGCACCAGCTTGCCCGCCACCGCCTGGTTGGCGGGCAGGATCACGTAGCGGTTGCCTTGCTTGATCATCGCGTTGTCGGTCCACGACAACAGGGTTTCCAGAATCGACAAGGCCTGTTGCTTGTTCACCGGTTTGGAGGTGGAAAAGCTGACGTTGCCTTTCACACCCTGGGCGATGCTGTAGTTTTCGTGCAGCAGGTCGCCCATCACGCTGTTGATCACCGCTTCGATCGGCTGGTCGGCGAAGTTGAACACGATGTCACCGCTGCCCTCCTCCTTCCTTGCCGGCGCTGCTGCCGGCGCGCGCACGAACTGCTGATTGCCACGAATCAACTGGCGTTGAGGGGGCGTCTTCGCCTGGGGTTGGCCGCTGTCGACCGGGGCCTGTTCGCTGGCCGGGTCCACTGGCGGGCGTTGCGAACCAGTGCCTTGCATCGCCTCGTGCAACAGGGCTTCGTCCGGGTCGAGGTGCTCAGGAAATGTCCCGCAGCCACCGAGGGAAACGGCGGTAGCCAGGCAAAACACGGTGGTGCGCAAAGCGCCGGGGAAGGTATCGATCAAGGGGCGGACTCGTGAGGAAGGGTAATCGGGGGTGTCGTGGACGGCGCGGGCAAACGCGGCGCGCGCAGGCTCAGGGTCTGCGTGCGGCCGTCAAGCACAAAGCGCGCTTCGCGGGGTGTCAGTTGTTCCAGGCGCCAGCCGTTGGGCAGGGTCTGGTCCTGGTGGACTTTCAGCGGCGGGCCGTCGCTGCGTTTGAGCAGTGCAACGCGCAGGTTGCCCTCTAGGACGATGCCGGTCAGGGTCAGGCTCGACAGGCTGGAGACGGCCGCCTGGCCGACCGCGCGATCAGGGCTGCGGTCGGGGCTGAACAAGGGGGCTTGCCAGGTGCCGGCGAGACTCTCCAGGGTCGCACTCGGGGCCACCAGCGCGTTGGCCGAGGTGTTGGCGCGCGCATCAGGGTCAGGCGGCGGCAACCACTGCGGCGCATCGCCAATGCTGCTGAGGATGCCGACCATCAACAGGCCCAGCAGCGCGGACATACCGAGCAACAGCCATTCCAGAGGACGCAATGCAGGGATCATTGGCGCACCTGCTGTGCGGCGGCCGGCTGCAGGTAGCCGCGCACCAGCAAATGCACGATCATCTGGCCGGCACCGCCACTGGCAGGTGCGTTGGGCGGGCGGCGGATACTCATCTCATCGACAAACAGGAACGGCCGCTGGTACTCCAGTTCATGCAGGATCGCGGTCAAGGGTTCGATGGCGCAGTTGAGGGTCAGGCTGACTTTGACCTGGCGATACGGCTCGGCGTCATCCTGCTCCGGGGTGATGGGCATGCGTTGGGTCAGGCTGCAGCCGCCACCGAGGCCGGCGCGGCTGTTGATCAGGTCGGCGATGCGCTGCATCAGGTCGGCCGCGACGGCGCTGGGGTCATCGCCGGGCAACAGGCTGGTGCTGCTGGCCGGGTCCTGCCGTGCGAGCTCAAGCTGTTGGCGCAGGCTGGCGCCCTGGCGCAACACGCCGGCGTAGCGTTGTTGTTGCTCACGTAGCTGCTCGGCCTGCTCGCCCATGTCGCGCAAGGGACCGGCGAACCAGCTGTCGATCAACAGCCAATAACCGAGGCCGAGCACCAGGGCCAGGCCGATCAGGGCGGCGCCACGGCGTTCACGGGGTGTCAGTGGTCGGCGCATCGGCGGCCTCCTGGTGCAGGTGGGCGCGCAAGGAAAACTGATCCTTGCCGGTTTGCGCATCGGGTTGAATCACCCCTTCGAACTGGGCGTTTTCCAGGCTGTGGCAGTTCTTGATCCGTGTGATCAAGGCGCTGGCCTTGGCGCTTTGCCCGGAGAAGGACACGTCGGCGCCGTCGTTGACCTCCAACTGGTCGATCCAGGTGTCGGATGGCAGGCAAGCGGTCAGCTCGTTGAGCAGCGCCGACAACGGCGGTTGGGCTGCCTTGCGGCGGATCAGGTACTGTGCCGCGCCACGTGTAGTGAGCAGTTGCTGGCGCAGGGCCTGGACCTCGGCAACCTGGGCTTTCTGCTCGCGCACGCTGTGCTGCATGGCCTCGAGCACGCGCTGGCGGTCGTTGAGCCACAGCAGCATCGCGGCAATCAGCAAGGCACCGCACAGCCACGGCAGGCTGCGCTGCAAGCCCTTGCCCTGTGGGCGCTGGCGCGGGCGCAAGGGTGCCGGCAGCAAGTCGATGCCCATGGGCGTGCCTGCGCCAGTGTCCACATCCACCGCATGGGGGTGCAATCCGAGGGCCGCACACTCATTGAGAATCGGGTCCAGGCGCTCGCGCAGGATCGCCACCAGCGTGACGTGCACGTGCGTGGGTGTGCGGCGTTCCTGGCGCGCGACAAAGTACAGTTGGGCGGCGTCAAACGGAGTAAAGCGGTCCAGCTCATAGCCGACCACCGTCGCCAGGTTGCGCGCTGCCGCCGGGGGCAATTGCAGGGTTTGCACCAGCACCGCATCGGGTGCCAACAGCAACACCTGGCGTGCTTCGCCTGCGGGTTTTGCCACGGGTGCGGTCAACGGCCAGCGATAGCAGTGCTCGGGAATGTCCTGCAGCGACAGCCACGCCGGCAGGCAGCCACGCAGTTCCTTGAGCCACAGGCGCCAGCCCAGTTGCAGCAGGCTGCCGCGCCAGCGTTGGGTGATGGGCTCCGTCAGCCATTGAAGCCGTGCGGTTAAGGGTTCGTTCATTCTTGCCAACGTAGGACTCGATAAGGTTGTGCGCTGCCTTGCGCGGGGCTCAATAACACCGTGGCTTGCAACCGGGCGTGGTAACCGCCGGGCCGTTGCGCGCGGCTGCTGACCACCAGCACTTCGCCGGGGTCGGCCCCTACCGCGCTCTGGTGCGGCAGGTTCAGCGCGCGGCGCATCAAGGCGCTGGCGAACGCCGGATCAGGCCGATCAAGGCCGCTCCACAGGCTGATCTCGGGCACCAGTGCGCTGTACAGCGCCTGGGTCATGCCCGGCAGTTGCCGCAGTTCTTCGACTACCCGAAACGGCGCCAGGCCTTGGTTGCGCCGCACGTCCAAGTCCCTGGCGAGCTGGCTGGCCTGGGCTTGGGTGGCGCCGCAGGCCAGAGCCAGGCGGGCGAAGTCGGCGACCTCGGCGCTGTTCAAGTACAACTTGCCGCGCTCGCTGTGCAGGCTCACGTGCAGCTGTGCATCGTCAAACGCCAGCGGGATTTCTCGCCCGTCGGCCACCCACTGCTTACGTTGCATCGGGTCGGCCAGCCCTTGCATCGCAAGCGCCACGCCTGCCTCGGCGGCCAACACGGCCTGGGTGTGCTGGCGGTGCCAGGCGGCCTGGCGCGTTTCCAGTTGCACCCAGCCGGCCAGGCCGCCCAGCAACAGGCTGAGCAACGCCAGCACCCACAGCACCAGCAACAGGGCCACGCCACGCTGATGCCTGATCATTCCGGTGCCCCGCCCGACAGGTTCAAGCGCAACGCAACCACTTGGGTCACCCAGGGCACCGGCCCATTCACACGGGCCGCGATGCGCACCGCATACGGCAAGCGCTTGGTCCACGGCCACTCGCTGATCCAGCCGGTGGCCTGGCCCTTGGGCGACAGGCCGCGGTAGCTGAATTGCAGGTCCTCGACCCCCTTCAACAACACCTGCGGCTCACTGCGCGAGGCCGGCACGCTGACCTGCGCCGCAGACTCAAACTGCGCGAACGCCACCTGCAAATCGCGCTGCGCCTCGGCGCCAGCCAACTGCAAGGTGAAGCGCTGGATCCCGCCACCGAGCACGCCGGGCAAGGTCGCGACAAACTGCATGCGCTGCGGGCCACCGGCGAAAAACCCATCGGTCTGGCTGTCGTCTTCGGTGACGTCCAAGGGCAGCGCCTCGCTGATGGAGGTACGCAAAAACTGCTGCGCGGCGCGCATTTCATCCAGGCTGACCGTGTAGCGCTGCGCCTTGAGCACCGCACGATTGGCCCCCAGCAACGCGCCGCCGACCAGCACCAGCAAGACGCCCAGCAAGCTCAGCACGATCATGATCTCGAGCAAGGTGAAGCCCTGCTGACGCGGCTTCACAGGCCGGCCTTGTCGCTGGCTGCGCGCAGTTTCAAGGTACTGAAACTGGCGTTGCGCGGGCCTTCACTGACGCTGAGGTCGAGGCGAAACAGCTGTGGCTGGCCGATACGGGTGGGCTGCTGGGCAATGCGCAATTGCCAGGCGACGCCGTCCAGATCGCCGTGGCGCACACCATTGGCCAGCGGCCCCGTGGCTTCCTGGTCCAGCACGCTGACGGCGGCGTGGGTAAGCCGGTCGCTGTGCGCAACCTGCAACAGCGAACGCGCGCTCTGGCCGAACGCAACCAGCAGCACGCTGCTGCAGATCGCCATGAGCGTCAGCGCGGCGAGCATCTCCAGCAACGTGAAACCGCCCTGGTGCTTCATGGCAGCGCCTTGGACTGCACGCTGCCGGTCAGCCAGCCGATATCGATGCGCCAACGCCGGCTGCCATTGGTCAGCAGCAGGTTGCCGCCGGTGGAGCTGCCATCGGGGTAGAACTCGATCGCGGCGCCTGCGTGCTCGGCGGTGTGCAGGGTCACTTGCAGGTCGGCCGGCCAGTGTTTCAACGGTCGACCCGGCGCCTGAAAGCTCAACGCGTGCAGGTCGAACAGGGTTTTTTCTGTACTGCCGCTGACAATCGCCCGCGCCCGCGTGGCCCGCAAGGCCTCGACCATCTGCCCCACGGCCTGGCGCTCTTTCGCCGCACGCAGGCCTTGTTGCAGGCCAAACCCCACCAACCCGGCCGCGATGCTGATCAAAACGATCACCACCAGCATTTCCAGGAGGGTAAAGCCGCGTTGGGGGCTGATCATGTTAGCGGGTTATTCCCAGTTGCCCAGGTCGGCGCTGTAGCCTTCGCCGCCGGGTTGGCCGTCCTGACCGTAGAAGATCAGGTCAAAGGCGCCGTGTTCACCGGGGAAGCGGTAGCCGAAGGCATGGCCGAACGGGTCTTTGAGGTCTGACGGCTTGGCGTACGGCCCGGCCCAGCCGGCGCTGTTGCCGGGTTTGTCGACCAACTGCTGCAGGGTCTTGGGCTGCGAACCGACGTCCAGGCCATAGCTTTCGATCTTCATGCTCAGGCTGGCGAGCTGCGCCTTGCCCGCGCCGTATTTGCCCTTGTCCACATTGCCGCCGACCTGGCGCACCACGATGGTCGCGACGATGCCCAGCAGCACGATCACCGCGAGCATTTCCAGCAAGGTAAAACCGCCCTGGCGGCGGGCGGGCTTGAATCGGGTATGGCGCATAGGTGCAGTCCTCAAGGGTTCATATATTGCTGGTCAAGCTCATCAGCGGCAGCATGATCGCCAGCATGATCACCGCCACCAGCACCGCCATGACCACGGTCAGGGATGGCACAAGGGCGGCCAGCAAGCGGTCGATGCCGCGCTTGGCTTCGACGTCGAACACATCGGCGACCTTGAGCAGCATGCTGTCGAGTTCGCCGGCCTGTTCGCCGACTTCAATCATTTGCAGGGCCAGATCGGGCAGCAGCGGCTCGCTGCCGAAGGCACTCGCCAGGGTGCCGCCGCCCTTCACCGACTCGGCAGCCTGGGCGACTTGCGCTTGCAGGGCGCGGTTGGTGCAAACCTGCCGGGCGATCACCAAGGCTTGCAGCAGGGCCACGCCGTTGCTGAGCAAGGTGCCAAGGGTGCGGGCCAGTCGCGCGGCTTCGACCCGCTGCAGCAGCGGGCCGATGATGCGAATGCCCAACACGCGGCGGTCGTATTTTTCGCGGCGCTGCGGGTCGCGCAGGCGGGCGGCGAGTGTCCAGATCGTCACGATCAAACCGGCCAACACCGCAAGGCCATAGGCACCGAGGAATTGGCCAAGCGCCAGAATCACTTCAGTGATCAGCGGAATCGGCACGCCCAGGTCCTTGAAGATCGGCACGAACTGCGGCACCACGTAGGCCAGCAACAGGGCCAGCGAACCGAGCACGCCCACGACCAGGAAGGCCGGGTAGATCAGGGCGTTGATCACCTCGCCCCTGAGCAACTGGCTACGCTCCAGGTAATCGCTGAGCTGGCGCAGGGTGTCCTCCAGGGCGCCGCCCGCCTCACCCGCACGCACCATGCTCAGGTACAACGGCGAGAACTGGCCGCCCTCCTCCTCCAGCGCCTTGGATAACGGTTGGCCGGCCTTGACGTGTTCGCGGATGCGCTCGATCAACGCGCGGGTCTGCGGCTGGCCAGGCTGCTTGAGCAGGATGCCCAGCGAGCGCTCCAACGGTTGGCCGGCGCCCAACAGCGTGGCCAGTTGCTGGGTGAAACTGACCAGTGCCGCGCCGTTCAACTGGCCACGGCCAAAGGCCTTGCGCAGCCCCTGGCCCCCCGCCGCATCGATCTGCAACAACAGCAAGCCGCGCTTGTGCAAGGCGGCGACGGCAGCGGCGTGGTCCTTGGCTTCCAGGGTGCCGTTTTGCGCCTGGCCCTGGCTGTCGAGGGCGCGGTATTTGAACAGGCTCACGCGCCCTCCCCACGGGTGACGCGCAGCACTTCTTCGAGCGAGGTGACACCCGCCACGGCCTGGCGCAGGCCCTCTTCGTGCAAGGTCCGCAGGCCGCCACGGCGGGCGGCCTGTTCAAGGGTGGCGGCGTCGGCCTGGCGCATCAACAGGCTGCGCAGTTCGTCGTTCATCACCAGCAGTTCGGTGATTGCGCTGCGACCGTGGTAGCCACCGCCCGCTGCATCGGCGCGGGGGCGATAGAGCATGATCGGGCGCTGCTCGGTAAACCGATCCAGGCCATGTTCGGCGATCAACTCCGCGGGTGCTTCGAACGCTTCGCGCGTGGTCGGGTCCAGGCGCCGCACCAGACGCTGGGCGAGGATGCCATTGACCGTCGAGGCGATCAGGTAGCTCTCGACGCCCATATCCAGCAGCCGCGTGATACTCGCCGCCGCGCTATTCGTGTGCAGGGTCGACAGCACCAGGTGGCCGGTGAGGGACGATTGGATCGCGATGCGGCAGGTTTCCAGGTCGCGGATTTCACCGATCATGATCACGTCCGGGTCCTGACGCACGATGGAGCGCAGCGCGCCGGCAAAGTCCAGGCCGATGGCGGGTTTGACCTGGATCTGGTTGATGCCTTCAAGCTGGTATTCCACCGGGTCTTCGACCGTGATGATCTTGCGCTCGGCGGTGTTGAGGCGCGACAGCGCGGTGTACAACGTGGTGGTCTTGCCCGAGCCAGTGGGCCCGGTGACGAGCAGGATGCCGTGGGGCCGTTCGAGCACTTCCAGGAAGGTTTCCAGGCGCTGGCCATCGAAGCCCAGGCTCTGGAAATCGAACTGCACGGTCTGCCGGTCGAGCAGGCGCATGACCACCGACTCGCCAAAACTGGTGGGCACCGTGGACACCCGTAAGTCCAGCTCCTTGCCCTGGATACGCAGCATGATCCGCCCGTCCTGCGGCAGGCGCCGCTCGGCAATGTCCAGGCGCGCCATGATTTTCACCCGCGAAATCACCGCCGCTGAGGAACTCGACGGCGGCGCCTCGGCTTCGTGCAGCACGCCGTCGATGCGATAGCGCACCTTCAACTGGTTTTCGAACGGCTCGATATGAATGTCCGAGGCGCGCTGTTCCACCGCGCGCTGCAGGATCAGGTTGACCAGGCGAATCACCGGCGCCTCGGAGGCCATGTCCTTGAGGTGTTCGATGTCTTCCAGTGCACCGCCCTGCTCATCGAGGTTTTCGATCAAGGTGCCCATGGCTGAGCGGCCCTGGCCGTAGTAGCGCTCGATCAGCGTCTCGACTTCATTGCGCGGCCCCACGGCCAACCACACCGGCACACCACAGGCATAGGCCACAGCCTGGAACGGGTACACCAGCGACGGGTTCGCCGCCAGCACCCGCAGGCCGCCCTGGCTCCAGCCCACGGGCACCACCTGGTAGTGGCGCATGAAACGCTCGGTCAGTTGTGGCAACGGGTCCAGCAGCGGCGGCGCGGCATCCGCCAGCAGCAGCGGTGCGCCGAGCAAGTCTGCCCAGGCGCGGGCCAATTCCACTTCGGAGACCAGCCCGAGGCGCGTCAGCAAGCCGAGCAACTCGCTGTCGCCGCCTTCCTGGGACAGGCGTCGGGCGCGCTCCAGGTCGACGGTTTTCAAGCCGGCCTGTTGCATCAACCACGCGCACACCTGTTCGGTGTTCGGGATATGCAGTTGGCAGGCATTGATGGGCGTTGAAAGGCTGGGCTGGGACATGGGTAAAAATCTGAGGGGCGATGTGCTAAAGGGCTGTGTAAACCCCTTGTGGGAGCGGGCTTGCCCGCGATGGCAGTGGATCAGGGCCGAATATGCTGGCTGATACACCGCTATCGCGGGCAAGCCCGCTCCCACAGGAGTCCGCGTTTTCCCGTCAGTTGGACGTTTTCGGCGCGGTCGTCTGGCTGCTGTTCAGCGGCCGGCCACCCTTGGTGGTTTCAGCCTTCTGTTTTTTTGCCGCCTTGGCGTCGTGGGCCTGGGTCAGCACGGTGGAATCGGTGGCCCCGGATGTCGCATCAGCGTCCGTGGACTCAGCCGCCATCGCCGCGCCACTCAGCGCGACGCTCAGTACAACACCGGCACCCAGCAAGGAAATCTTCATCAACTTTCTCCAGATCAAAAACAGCAGATAGCCCAAGTGGCGCCTTGAACTCGATCAAGACCCTACACCAAAGCAGTGTGTATTACAGCTTGTATAAGACATGGCACTTTAGAACTACCGAGCAATGCCACTAGTTAGCCATGCCACGACATATTTCCTTAAACCAATCGACTAGTAGGTTTAACACAAGTTCCAAAACGTAAGAAATTATTTCTTATTTCACGCAAAAATTAGCTTTCGTTTGACTTATAACCGCAAGAATTGCCTTAATTATGCGGTTTTCGCGGTTCAAAATGCCATCTCGTGATATCGCTTAGACACTACTTACAACAATAACCACTACAATTATTACACTTATAAAACTGCGTAATTCGCCAAATAGTTGCAATTAGCCATCGGTTAAAAATTGCGATCACGGGTAACTATTGCCCAGAAAAAAGTGACGAGCGTGCACAGCAACCCGCACTTCTCGGCGCGCCATGTTTACTGAACAGTTGTCGGAGAGACCCATGAATAAACGCAAAATGATCGGTGCACAGTCGGCATTCGCCCTGCTGGCACTGGCCGTGTCCCAGGTGCACGCGGCGACCAGCCCTGCCCTGGATGAAGGTCGTGTGAGCCGTGCGGAAAACGCCGCAGACAAAACCCTGGCCAAGATGACCATGGAAGAAAAACTCGCCTACATCGGCGGCACCGGTGGCTGGGATGTCAAGCCGCTGACCCAGTACGGTGTCCCGCAGATTCACGGCGCCGATGGCGGCGTGGGTGTGCGCTACACCAGCGAAGGCAACGCACAAGGCGTGGTCTACCCGTCCGGGCCAAACCTGGCCGCCAGCTGGAACCCGCGCCGCGCCATCGACCTGGGCCGTGCCCTGGGTTATGACACTGCCAGCGGCGGTTATCAGTTTGTCACCGGCCCCGGCGTGAACCTGTATCGCATGCCATACAGCGGCCGTGCGTTCGAGTATTTGTCCGGTGAAGACCCGTTCCTCGGCGCCAGCCTCGGGCCGGCGTTGATCAACGGTATTCAGTCACGCGGGGTGTGGGCCAATGCCAAGCATTTCGCCGCCAACGACCAGGAAAGCAACCGCTTCCACCTTGATGAAATCATCAGCGAGCGCGTGCTGCGCGAAATGACCTTGCCGCCGTTCGAGTCCGCCTCGAAGAACAGCAAAGTCGCGATGATGATGTGCGCGTTCCAAAAGGTGAACGGCGAATTCGCGTGCCAGAACAAGCACCTGATGCGCGATATTCTGAAAACCGAATGGGGCTACCCCGGCTTCGTGCAGAGTGACTACAACGCTGTGGTCAGCGGTTTGCCAGCGGCACAGGCCGGCACCGACCTGGACATGATGGGCTACCAGATGAACAGCACCATCCTCAAGCCGTACCTGGACAGCGGCGAGCTGAGCAGCGCGACCATCGATGACAAGGTGCGCCGCATTCTCAAGCAGATCTACCTGTACAAGTTCGACAGCAAGGCACCGCTGACCAGCCACAACATGAACAGCGCCACCAGCAATCGCGTAGCGCTGAACGCCGCCCGTGAAGGCATCGTGCTGCTGAAAAACCAGAACAACCTGCTGCCGCTGGACGCGAAAAAGGTCAAGCGCATCGCCGTGGTCGGCACCCTGGCCAAGTACGCGCCACCCACCGGTTTTGGCAGTGCCAACGTCATGGCCGCTAACTACATCAGCGAGCTGAGCGGCCTGCAGCAACTGGCGCCGGGCGCCAAGGTCGAGTTCATCGACGGGCTGTCCCTGGACCCGGCCACTTCGACCTGGACCCATGCCGACAGCAATGGCAACAGCGCCAAAGGCTTGAAGACCGAGTTCTTCAGCAACACCAACTGGTCCGGTGACCCGGCCGCCAGCCGCACTGACACGCATGTCGACCTGGACTGGTCCACCGACAGCCTGCCGGTGAACGGCGATACCGCCGCCACTTCGATTCGCTACAGCGGCCAGATCACCCCAGCCGTCAGCGGCGAACAGGTGTTCAAGATCCGCGCCGACGGTGCGGTGCGCCTCTATGTCAACGGCAAGAAAGTCCTCGATAACGGCGACGGCAAGCCGCTGCCAAACAACAGCATCCCGCCGACCATCTCGGTGTTTGCCAAGGTCAACCTGGAGGCCGGCAAACCCGTCGATATCAAGCTGGAATACTCGCGTCGCAACGGCTACCTCTCGACCATGGGCGGCTTGGTCGGCGTGCAAATGAGCTGGGCCTCGCTGGTCGCGCCCAAGGATCTGGCGCAGTACGACGCCGTGCTGGTGGCAGCCGGTAACAGCAACGAATACGAGGGTGAAGGCTTCGACCACAGCTTCGATTTGCCGGAGTACCAGAACCTGCTGATCCAGAGCATCGCCAAGGTCAACCCGAACACCGTGGTCACGCTGCACGGCGGTACCGGTTTGAAGATGAGCGACTGGATCGACCAGGTACCGGCCGCGCTGCATGCGTTCTACCCTGGGCAAAACGGCGGCCAGGCCCTGGCGGAGATTCTGCTGGGCAAGGTCAACCCGTCGGCCAAGCTGCCGATCAGTATCGAACGCAACATCGAAGACAACCCGATCTACGCGACCTTCCCAAAATTCGACAACCAGGAAACCCTGGCCGAGATGAGCTACAAGGATGACCTGTTCCTGGGCTATCGCGGCTATGAGAAAAAAGGCATCAAGCCGCTCTACCCATTCGGTTATGGCTTGTCGTACACCACCTTCGGCTACAGCAACATCAGCGTGACCCCTGGGGTGGCGGTGGCCGGTGCACCGATCAAGGTGTCGTTCGACCTGGCCAACACCGGCAAGGTGGCAGGCGCCGAGGTCGCCGAGTTGTACGTGGGCCAGAACAACCCGAAAGTGGAGCGCGCCATCAAGGAACTCAAGGGCTACAAGAAGGTGTTCTTGAAGCCCGGCGAGAGCAAGCGCGTGACCATCGAGCTCAACGACCGCTCGCTGGCCTACTACGACGTGGCGAGCAAGCAATGGGTGGTGGATGCGGACAGTTTCAACCTGTCGGTGGGGGCGTCGTCCCAGGATATTCGCCTGAACGCCAAGCTGGTCAACCCGTTCCGCCAGGAACTGTCGACCACCACCAGCAACCCGCTGCCGCGCTCAGCGCTCAATTCGACGCTGCGTGAATCGACGGTGAAGACCGGTGGCGTGCTGCATCAGAATGAAGGTGACAGCGGCACCAGCGACGGTGATGGCTATGACATGAGCGATGACAGCAGCCAGGGCAGTGCCACCGCTAACTAACAGATAAGAGGAGTGCTTTTTGTGGGAGCGGGCTTGCCCGCGATGGCGGAGTTTCAGTCGGTACATTTGCTGCCTGACTTACCGCTATCGCAGGCAAGCCAGCTCCCACATTTGGATCTTCATGCATCAGGCGCATGAGACTCAGGTTCTGATGGCCGCTTCGACCCGCGCAATGTAGGTATCGAAACGCGCCACCAGGTCCACCCGCTCGGGAAAGCGCAGCCATTGGACTTGCAACCCATCCATCATGGCCAGAATCTCTTCCACCAGCCCGGCGATGTCCACATCACCGCGCACCTCCCCCGCCGCCACCAGGTCGGCAAACTGCCCCTGCATCCGCTGATGAATCGCCGCATAGCGCTCCTGGAACCACGTCCACGCCGGGTGGGTGTCCAGCAAACTTTCGGCATTCAGAATCGTAAACGCCCGCACCACCCCCGGTGCCGTGGCGTTCGAGCGGTTAATGGCACGCAGGCTGCCGAGCAAGCCATTGAGGGTTTTTTCAGCTCGCACTTCGTCGGCAATCCGTTGATTGACCTCGTCGCGACGCTGCAACACGCCCATCAATAGCGAAATTTTGCTGGGAAAGTGGTGCAGCAGGCCGGCCACTGAAATGCCGACAATCGCTGCCACCTGGGCCATCGAGGCGCCGCTGTAACCTTCCAGGGAAAACACCTGCAAGGCTGCGTCCAGCAGTTCTTCGCGGCGTTTTTCACCTTTGGGTGCGCGACGGGTCTTGGGGGCGGGTTCTTTCATGAGGACGTCCTTGTGGGCAGGCTTGCACCGTATCCAAATCGGCCCTGAGCCGCAAATAAAGCTCAGGTGCTCTCCCGTTCGATCAAGCGGCAGCCCAACAGGTTCAAGCGCTGCACCTCACCCTTGCGTCAGGCGGAATGGCGGGTGCTTTTTTCGACCACGCACATGGGCGTGCCCGACACCGGTTCGTTCATGATCTGCACCTGCACCTCAAACACCTGCCGCATCAGCTCGGCACTGATCACGTCCCCCGGCGCGCCGTCGGCCACCAGCTTGCCACCGTGCATCACCGCCAGGTGGTCGGCATAACGGCAAGCCTGGTTGATATCGTGCAGCACGGTAATCACCGTCTTCCCTTCAGCGGCCAGTTCGCCCATCAAGTCGAGCAGTTCAACCTGGTGGCTGATGTCCAGGTAGGTCGTGGGCTCATCCAGCAACACCACCGGCGCGTTCTGCGCCAACACCATGGCCAGCCAGGCACGTTGGCGTTGACCACCGGATAGATCCGCCAGGGCGCGGTCGGCCAGGCTGTCCAGTTCCAGGCGTTGCATGGCCTGGGTCACATGGGATTGATCGTTGCCGCTCAGGCGCCCCCACAATGAGTTGTGCGGGCTGCGACCATAGGCGACCAATTGGCGCACGCTGACACCTTCCGGCACCGGCAATACTTGAGGCAAAAACGCAATCTGCCGCGCCAATTGGCGGGCGGACAGGCCGGCGTAGGCCTGGCCATCCAGGGTCAATTCGCCCTGGGTCGGTTTGAGGATGCGCGCAAAGGCCTTGAGCAAGGTGGATTTGCCGCAGCCGTTCGGCCCGATCAGCGCAGTGACCTTTCCGGCGGGTGGCGTGAATGACAACCCTTGCACGATGCGTGTCGCGCCGTAGCCAATATCGAGTTGATGTGCTTGAAGAATACTCATGTCATCAGCCCTTGAACCGTGCCAGCAACCAAAGAAAATACGGCGCGCCAATCACCGCCGTGAGCACCCCGGCGGGAATTTCGCTGGGCGCGATCAACGTGCGTCCCAACGTGTCGGCCAGCACCAGTAACAGTGCACCGATCAGCATCGACGCCGGCAGCAGGTACTGGTGATGCCCGCCCACCAACCGCCGCGCCATATGCGGTGCGACCAGGCCGATAAACCCAATCGGCCCGATCACGCCCACGCCCAGGCTGGTCAGCAGCACCGCGCAGGCCATTGCCAGCCAGCGCGTGCGGTTCAGTGCCGTGCCGAGGCTGTGGGCGGCCTCATCGCCGAGGGCGACCAGGTTCAGCGGCTTGGCCAGGCACAGGCCCACGGGGATCAACACCAGGAACGGCAGCAGCAGCGCCACATGGTGCCAATTGCGGCTCCACAGGCTACCGGTCAGCGCGAGCAATGCGGTGTTGATATCCAGCGGGTGGGACAGGATCAGAAACTCGGTGACGCTGGATAAGGTCACCGCAATCGCCACCCCGGACAACGCAAAGCGCACCCCGGAAAAACTCACCCCGGTGTTGTAAAGCGCGAGCAGCAACGCGCCAGCCGCCCCGCCCAAACAGGCCACCAGCGGCAGCCAGGCAATTGGCAAGTGCGGCCAGCTGATGATCACCACGGTCAGCGCCAGCCCCGCGCCCTGGGTCACGCCGAGAATTTCCGGCGAAGCCAGCGGGTTGCGGATCACGCCCTGCACAATCGCCCCGGCCAGGCCAAAGGCTGCACCTGCGAGGATCGCGATCAGGCTGCGTGGCAGGCGGTGGTTCCATACTTCGAAGTCGAGTGCATCGTGGGCCAGCAGGCGGTCCAGCACGGTGTCGAGCGTGAGCCACAGGGTGCCGGCGCTGAGGCTGACGAAGGTCGCCAGCAGCAACAGGCCGAGCAGCAGCCATAGGCGTAATCGTGGCCGGATCATAAGGCGCGCCTGGCAAGAAAGAGAAAGAACGGTGCGCCGATCAACGCGGTGACCACGCCAGCCGGCGTTTCCACCGGGAAAGCCACGGCGCGGCTGAGCAGGTCAGCCCCCAGCACGATCACCGCGCCCAACGCTGCGCTCAGCGGGATCAGCCAGCGGTAGTCATTACCGAGGAACTGGCGAAGAATATTCGGCGCGATCAACCCGACAAAACCGATCGGCCCCACGGCACAGACACTCGCCCCCACCAGCAACAGGCTGGCGATAAACACCTGCAAACGCAGGCTGGCGATGCCCACGCCCAACGAACGTGCGGCGTCTTCGCCAAGGTTGATCAGGTTCAGGCGCGGTGCACACCAGAGCGCCCACAGCCCGCCAATCAAGGTGCACGGCCAGAGCAACTGCACTTGCGCGGCGCCCACATTGGCCAGGGAGCCGGCCAGCCAGTTGAGCACGCTTTGCGCCTGGGCCTCGACCAGAATCACCGTGAGCCGGGTCAGTGCCGCACACAATGCCGCTACCGCAACGCCGGCCAAGACCAGACGACCCTGGGCCGTGGTCGGCGACCAGGCGCCGCCAAGGCTGAATACCGTGATCCAGGCCAACGCGCCGCCCAGGCAGGTCATCAACAATGCACCACCGGCAAACGGCGGCGCGACCAGGCCGGTGGAAAATAGGGCCAAGCCCAACGCCGCGCCCGCTGTCACACCAAACAAGGACGGCGAGGCCAGACGGTTGCGCGTAATGCCCTGCATCAGCGCGCCGGCCAGGCCCAGGCAGGCGCCGACCAAGGCGGCACACACGGCACGCGGCACGCGCAACTGGGCGACGATATACGCCATGTTGCCGCCTACGCTGCCTTGATGGAACAGCCCATTCCACGCGTCCGCCGCCGTGAGCGTGAACGGCGACCAGCTGTACAGCGAGAGCCAGAACAACAACGCGCCCAGCAATACAATGCCTGCCGCCGCAAAACCGCGTTGCACGCTTACTGGCTCAACACAGCTTTGCCGCCTTTAAGAATCGCCAACGCATCTTCGGCGATCTGCTCCGAGGCCAGCACGCCACGGTTGCGCGCCCAGCTGTCGCCATCGACTTCGGCTACCTGCTTGTTACGCACGGCGCTGAGCACTTGCCACAACGGCTGCTTGCTCCAGCTGTCGACGATGCTGGGGCGACGGTAATGGCCGACCAGCAACCAGCCCGGGTCGAGGGCGAGCAGTTGCTCCAGGCTGACAAATTCGGTGGGCGCGGCGTTGGCGCGTACCGATGGGACTTTCAGGCCGATGGCCTGCAACACGCTGCCTGCGTAGGAGTCTGGGCCGTGCACGGAGAAGCTGTCTTCACGGGCGACGCCAAACAGCACGCTGGCGCCAGCGGGAATCTGTTGCGCGATGGCTTTGAGGTTTTCACGGTTCTTCTGGATACGCGCTTCCATCTGCGCGCTCTTGCCTAGCGCCTTGCCGATCAGCTCGGCAGATTTCAGGCTGCCTTGGTAATCCTCACCACGCGAGGGCAACAACAGCGTCGGCGCGATGCTCGCCAAGTCGCTGTACAACGCCTGGTGGCGATTGAGGTCGGCGACGATCAGGTCGGGCTTGAGCCGGGCGATTTCCTCGATGCTCGGCTGCGAGCGCAGGCCTACGGACTTCCACTCACCGATAGCCTGGCGCACACGGGGCAACACGCGGTTGGCATCACCATCATCGGCGGCGCCAACGGGCGTTACGTCAACGGCAGCCAAACTGTCGAGAAAGGAAAACTCCAGCACCACCACACGCTTGGGCGCGTCCGGCAGATGCACCGCGTGCTGGCCGTCATTGAGGTCGATCGGGGCGGCGCTCAGCAGGCTTGAAGAGAACGCCAAGAGGCAGGCGGCAACGGTGGGGATGGAGCGCAACATTCGCATGACAAGGACCTCGGCGTTGGAACACCCCAGCTAGACCTGTTGGGGAAAACGGCGGGTACTATTCCATATTGGGGCGGCGCGATCAAAAAACATTCTCATTAAGGTGATCCCCGCCGATACCGCCGATCAAATGTGGGAGCGGGCTTGCTCGCGAATACGGAGGGTCAGTCGAAGATGTTCCAACTGGGCCACCGCTTTCGCGAGCAAGCCCGCTTGTGTCTTGAACCAGGCTTAAACTGAAGGTGAGAGCGGTGAGTGACAAGCTGAATGCCCGAAGTGCTTAAAGCACGTGTGGGAGCCCATGCTGTCACTCACCTCTCCACTCTGGTCATTGAGCCCGAACAGTTGAACGAGCCCACCTCGAACAGTTACAAGCGTGGGCCAAGCCAGAGCGCTCTCACCTTGAGTGTAAGAGGATTTGGCTATGTTTTCCTATCCAGCAGGTATTGATGTCTCCAGCGGTAGCCTCGAGATTCGGGTTGATCAACTGGATGTAGCGATGAGTTGTTCCAATTCGCAGAGTGATTTTCCTGGGTTAATTGGATGGCTAACCCTGCATCGCGTGGGTCGAGTGTTGCTGGAGGCCACTGGCGGTTACGAGCGCAAAGTCATGAAAGCGCTTCAAGCTGCGGGCTTTGAAGTCATACGGATCAACCCTGGCCGAGCCAAAAGCTTTGCCCGGGCTATGGGGCAACAAGCCAAAACCGATCCGATAGATGCACGCCTTCTTGCGCAGTTCGCAGCGGTCATCAAATCGCCCGATAGCCGGGTTACCAGCGCCGAGCAGGATGATTTGCGCGCCCTAGTCCAACAGCGAGAGCACTTTGTTCAGCAAAGAGATGACGACAAACGGCGGCTTAAAACGGCCTCCTCTGACGTGGTCAAGCCTGCGCTGCAGAGTCATATCGACTATTTGCAAAAAGTGCTGAAGGAGCTGGAAAGCCTGATCCGCCAAAGTACAGAACGTCTGGATCGTAAAAAAGTAGCTCTTCTGTGCTCAGTCAAAGGCATAGGACTTGTTACAGCGGCCAGCTTGATGTCCTATCTTCCGGAGCTAGGCGAGGTGGGTAGACATCAGATTGCAGCATTGAGCGGCACTGCGCCCTACAACGACGATAGCGGCAAGCACAAAGGCAAGCGTCATATCAGCGGCGGCAGGTTCGCCGCGAGGCGTTCACTGTATATGGCCTGTTGGTCAGTGATCCGGTTTCAGCCTGAGTTTGCCGCGCGATATAAGGCGCTGCGCGAGAAAGGAAAATGCGCCAAAGTGGCACTCATCGCGTGTATGCGTGTTTTGCTGGTACGCCTAAACGCAATGATCCGTGATGGATCTGAATGGAAAGAGCACGCCGCCTAAAATCCTGCGGTAGCTATTTCCTAAAGCAGTTACACGGAGTACAGCCGTGGGAGCGTTGCCGCCTCTGGAAAAAATGGCTTGATGAAAACCATCAAGACAGTTGCTCCCACATTTGGATTGCATTTCAACTTATTTACAGCGGTGTTTTCACTGCGGCCGGGCTGACACCACGCTTGGCATTCAGCCCGTAATACAACACGCCACCCAGCGCCGATCCGGTAAACCAGCCGTAGCTGTAGAACCAGCTGAATGCATCGCTGCCCAGCGACAGCAGGGTCAGCACCACCGGGACGCCAAACGCGATAAATCCGCTCCAGTTCCACGCCGGGTACACGTCATCGCGGTACAGCCCTGCGAGATCGAGCTGTTGTTTTCGCGTGATGAAGTAGTCCACCACCATGATCCCGGCGATCGGTCCCAGCAGGCTTGAATAACCCAGCAACCAATTGGAATAGACGGTTTCCAGGCTCACATCGGAAACGATCAGCCCGAGCTTCTTCAGCAGTTCATGCCCCATCAACGCCAACCCGACCAGACCGGTGAGCATCACGGCGGTGGTGCGGTTGATCAGCTTGGGCGCGATGTTCTGAAAGTCATTGGTGGGTGAAACAATGTTCGCGGCGGTGTTGGTGGACAAGGTCGCGACGATGATCAGCGCCATCGCCACGGCGACCCACACCGGGCTCTGGATATGGCCGATCAGGGTCACCGGGTCGGACACGCTCACACCCACCAGTTTTACCGACGCGGCGGTCATGATCACGCCAAGGGAGGCGAACAGGAACATGGTCAGCGGCAGGCCGAAGATCTGCCCGAGAATCTGGTCTTTCTGACTTTTGGCGTAGCGGCTGAAGTCTGGAATATTCAGCGACAACGTCGCCCAGAAACCCACCATCGCCGTGAGGCCGGCCATGAAGTAACCAGTGAGGCTCGCACCTTCGGGGCGCTTGGGTGGGATCGCCATCAACTCGCTGATCGACACATTAGGCATCGCCCACACCAGCAGACCAATCCCCACTGCCACCAGCAGCGGTGCCGACAGGGTTTCCAGGCGTTTGATCGACTCGGCGCCGCGCAGTACCACCCATAGATTCAGCGTCCAGAAAATCATGAAACCGATCACTTCACCGGTGCCGCCAAGGGACTTCCAGCCGTCGAAAATCGAGCCCAGGAACAGGTGAATCGCCAGCCCGCCAAACATCGTCTGGATACCAAACCAGCCGCACGCCACCAGCGCCCGGATCAGGCACGGCACATTCGAACCGAGGATGCCAAACGATGAGCGCAACAACACCGGAAACGGTATGCCGTACTTGGTGCCAGGGAAGGCGTTGAGGGTCAACGGGATCAGCACCACGATATTGGCCAGCAGGATCGCCATCAGCGCTTCACCCACCGACAACCCGAAATACGCGGTAAGCACCCCACCCAGCGTATAGGTGGGCACGCAGATCGACATGCCGACCCACAACGCGGTGATGTGCCACTTGTTCCAAGTGCGTTCGTGCACCTTGGTCGGTGCCATGTCGTGGTTATAGCGAGGGCTGTCGAGGACGTCGGGGCCGGCGTCTAGCTCGTATAGGCCGTTGCGTTCAATGACTTGCGATCTGTTCTGTTGCATGGCCGCTCCACGGTTTTTTCGAATTATTTTTGCTCATCCAGCGCTGTGCGCTGGATGGCCGGAGTACCTCGTAAACAACATGACATCACGGGTCCGGCCAGCCGCCACTGCACTCAATATCCGTGCCGACAACCCACCTTGAACCCGCACGGCTTATATAACGTGCTGATGTTTATCAGCTTTCCGACTTATCCCTCGGTACTTGCCGCACTGCTCAGGCTAAACAATGCGAAAGTTGTCCGAACCTTCAGGACTCAATCTGGTGCAACACAATTATTTTTATTTCCCACCCCCGTCAAGAGGCATATCTCAAGCGTCTGATTTGCAATAAGAAATGTTGCTCAATTTAAGAACCTGTCAAGTGCGTCAAAATGGTGAGCGAGCGCTACATTTTGGTGATTTATGTTTTTTATACATATAAATCAATAACTTAACATGGATATATGCTTATAAAAAATCTTCTTGCCCAATCGAAAAACTCGGGCTAGTTTCTATTCCTGTCACCGATGACAGGAATCACCCCGCCATCGGTAAGCAGCATTACAACACTTAGAACTGGCACAAGCCGGTCAAGCCTGTGAGGAACTCGACATGTCGCTGTTGATCCGTGGCGCCACCGTTATTACCCATGATGAAAGTTACCGCGCCGATGTTTTATGCGCAGGCGGTCTCATTCGGGCCATTGGCACGAATCTGGAGATTCCCGCAGGCACTCAAACACTCGACGGCAGCGGCCAATTCTTGATGCCCGGCGGCATCGACCCCCATACCCATATGCAATTGCCCTTCATGGGGACCGTGGCCAGTGAAGACTTTTTCAGTGGCACGGCGGCAGGCCTGGCGGGGGGCACCACGTCGATCATCGACTTTGTGATTCCCAACCCACAGCAACCCTTGATGGAAGCGTTTCACCAGTGGCGCGGCTGGGCGGAAAAATCCGCCTCCGACTACGGTTTCCACGTGGCGATCACCTGGTGGAGCGAGCAGGTGCGCGAGGAAATGGCCGAACTGGTCAGCCACCACGGCATCAACAGCTTCAAGCACTTCATGGCCTACAAAAACGCGATCATGGCAGCGGATGACACCCTGGTCGCCAGCTTCGAGCGCTGCCTGGAACTGGGCGCGGTGCCCACGGTGCATGCGGAGAACGGCGAGTTGGTCTACCACCTGCAACGCAAGCTGATGGCCCAGGGCATCACTGGGCCAGAAGCGCACCCGCTGTCGCGCCCGTCCCAGGTAGAAGGCGAAGCGGCCAGCCGCGCCATTCGCATCGCCGAAACCATCGGCACGCCGTTATACCTGGTGCACGTGTCCACCAAGGAAGCGCTGGATGAAATCACCTACGCCCGCAGCAAAGGCCAGCCGGTCTATGGCGAAGTACTCGCCGGCCACTTGCTGCTGGATGACAGCGTCTACCAGCACCCTGACTGGCAGACCGCCGCCGGCTACGTGATGAGCCCACCCTTCCGCCCGCGCGGGCATCAGGAAGCGCTGTGGCATGGTTTGCAGTCCGGCAACCTGCACACCACCGCGACCGACCACTGCTGCTTCTGCGCCGAGCAAAAAGCCGCTGGCCGTGACGACTTCAGCAAGATCCCCAATGGCACTGCCGGTATCGAAGACCGCATGGCGCTGCTGTGGGATGAGGGGGTCAACACCGGGCGCCTGTCGATGCAGGAGTTCGTTGCGCTGACCTCCACCAATACCGCGAAGATCTTCAACCTTTATCCGCGCAAAGGCGCGATCCGCGTGGGCGCCGATGCGGATCTGGTGCTGTGGGACCCCGAGGGTACACGGACCATTTCCGCCAAGACTCATCATCAGAAAGTCGACTTCAACATCTTCGAAGGCAAGACCGTGCGCGGCGTGCCGAGCCATACCATCAGCCAGGGCAAGCTGGTCTGGGCCGATGGCGACCTGCGCGCCGAACGCGGTGCCGGGCGGTATGTGGAGCGGCCGGCGTATCCGGCGGTGTTTGAGCAGTTGAGCAAGCGGGCGGCGTATTCCAAGCCCACTGCTGTGAAACGCTGAAAGCGGCCTTCGGCCTATCGCAGGCAAGCCCGACTCCCACATTTGAACTGTGTGAACCCGACCAAATGTGGGAGCTGGCTTGCCTGCGAAGAGGCCAGCACAGACAACAAAAAACCAATGCCCATCAGAGGCAGTACCTCAACTACCGTGAGGCCAACACCGTGATCCAGACCCTGACCCACCTCCCCCATCCCGCTGAGGATGGACCCACGCTCGCCAGCCATTTCACCGACCTGGCGCCACCACTCAACGCCCGCCAGGCCCAACTGGAAGCCTCGCGCTGCCTGTATTGCTACGACGCACCGTGCGTGAACGCATGCCCCAGCGAAATCGACATTCCGTCGTTCATCCGCAATATCCACACCGAAAACGTGCAAGGCGCCGCGCAGAAGATCCTCTCGGCCAATATCCTTGGCGGCAGTTGCGCTCGGGTGTGTCCCACCGAGATCCTCTGCCAGCAGGCTTGCGTGCGTAACAACGCCGAAGAATGCGCCCCGGTGCTGATCGGCTTGCTGCAACGTTATGCAATCGACAACGCACACTTCAGCGAACACCCCTTCCACCGCGCCGCGCCGACCGGCAAACGCATCGCCGTGGTCGGCGCCGGGCCGGCAGGCTTGGCCTGCGCCCATCGCAGCGCCTTGCACGGCCATGACGTGGTGATCTTCGAAGCCCGGGAAAAAGCCGGTGGCCTGAATGAATACGGGATCGCCAAGTACAAACTGGTGGATGACTTTGCGCAGAAGGAACTGGATTTCCTCCTGCAGATCGGCGGCATCGAGATCCGCCACGGCCAGCGCTTGGGCGACAACCTGACCTTGAGCGACCTGCACCAGCAATTCGACTCAGTCTTCCTCGGCCTCGGGCTGGCCGCCAGTAAACAGCTCGGTTTAGCCCACGAGGACGCGCCCGGCCTGCTTGCCGCCACCGACTACATCCGCGAGCTGCGCCAAGCCGACGACCTGACCCAACTGCCCCTGGCCGACCGCTGCATTGTGCTCGGTGCCGGCAACACCGCCATCGACATGGCCGTGCAAATGGCCCGCCTCGGTGCTCGTGATGTGAACCTCGTCTACCGTCGAGGGTTGGCAGATATGGGCGCCACCCACCACGAACAGGACATCGCCAAAGCCAACCAGGTCCGCCTGCTGACCTGGGCCCAGCCTGAAGAAGTGCTGCTGGATGAGCAGGGCCACGTGCGCGGCATGCGCTTCCAGCGCACGCGCCTGGAAAACGGCCGCCTGCACCCTACCGGCGAAACCTTCGAACTGGCCGCCGATGCAATCTTCAAGGCCATCGGCCAAGGGTTTGACAGCGAGGCCCTGCACGATCCGCTGGCCCAGCAACTGCAGCGTGTCGGTGAAAGAATCTTCGTCGATGAACAACTGCGCACCAGCATTCCCGGTGTATACGCCGGCGGCGATTGCGTCAGCCTCGGCCAGGACCTCACCGTGCAGGCAGTGCAACACGGCAAGCTGGCCGCTGAAGCCATGCACGCCCAACTCATGCTGAATGTGGAGGCTGCGTAATGGCCGATCTCTCGATTGTGTTCGCCGGTATCAAAGCCCCCAACCCGTTCTGGCTGGCCTCCGCGCCGCCCACCGACAAGGCCTACAACGTGGTCCGTGCCTTTGAAGCCGGCTGGGGCGGCGTGGTGTGGAAAACCCTGGGCGAAGACCCGGCGGCGGTCAACGTGTCGTCACGTTACTCGGCGCACTACGGCGCCAACCGTGAAGTGCTGGGCATCAATAACATCGAGCTGATCACTGACCGCTCCCTGGAGATCAACCTGCGGGAAATCACCCAGGTGAAAAAGGACTGGCCCGACCGCGCGCTGATCGTGTCGCTGATGGTGCCGTGCGTTGAGGAATCCTGGAAAAACATCCTGCCGTTGGTAGAAGCCACCGGTTGCGACGGTATTGAGCTGAACTTCGGCTGCCCCCACGGCATGCCCGAGCGAGGCATGGGCGCGGCGGTCGGCCAGGTGCCGGAGTATGTGGAGCAGGTCACGCGCTGGTGCAAGACGTATTGCTCGCTGCCGGTGATCGTCAAGCTCACGCCGAATATCACCGACATTCGCGTGGCGGCGCGCGCGGCGTATCGCGGTGGCGCGGATGCGGTGTCGCTTATCAACACCATCAACTCCATCACCAGCGTCGACCTGGAACGCATGGTCGCGCTGCCAGTGGTCGGCACGCAAAGCACCCACGGCGGTTACTGCGGTTCAGCGGTGAAGCCAATTGCGCTGAACATGGTCGCCGAGATCGCCCGTGACCCGCAGACACAGGGCCTGCCGATCTGCGGCATTGGCGGCATCGGCAACTGGCGCGACGCGGCGGAATTCGTTGCCCTGGGCTGTGGCGCGGTGCAGGTGTGCACGGCGGCAATGCTGCATGGGTTTCGGATTGTGGAAGAGATGAAGGACGGGCTGTCGCGCTGGATGGACAGCCAGGGTTACGCCAGCCTGCAGGAGTTTTCCGGGCGCGCGGTGGGTAATACGACGGATTGGAAGTACCTGGATATCAACTATCAGGTGATTGCGAAGATCGATCAGGAAGCCTGTATTGGCTGCGGACGTTGCCATATTGCCTGTGAGGATACGTCGCACCAGGCGATTGCCAGTTTGAAATTGGCGGATGGCACGCATAAGTACGAAGTGATCGATGATGAATGTGTGGGCTGCAATTTGTGCCAGATCACCTGCCCGGTGGCCGACTGCATCGAGATGGTGCCGATCGACTCGGGCAAGCCGTATTTGAACTGGACGCAGGATCCGAGGAATCCCTATCGCGAGGCTGTGTAGCTCTCTAGATCGTTATCGCAGGCAAGCCAGCTCCCACATTCGATTGCATTCCTCCAGGAAGAATGCGCTCAACTGTGGGAGCAGGCTTGCCTGTGATGAGGCCTTAAGCCTCACCGCACAGCTCAAGGTTCCAACCCTATCCCCCGCAGAATCACCCCCGTCACCGTCTGTATCGCCTTCTCGAACTGCATATCCGACAACGGCTGGTGATCATTCAGGATCTTCACCTGATGATCAAAGTCGGCATAGTGCTGGGTCGAGGCCCAGATCATGTACAGCAGGCTCGACGGCTCAACTGGCAGGATGCGTTTGTCCTCCACCCACTGGCGAATCTTCGCTTCCTTCATCTTGGCCCAGTCGTACAGGCTTTCATCCAGCGCCTCACCGAGTGTCGGCGCGCCGTGGATGATTTCATTGGCCCAGACTTTCGAGCCATACGGCCGGGTGCGCGAGCGCTGCATCTTGGCGCGGATGTAACTGCTGAGCACCACCCGTGGGTCATCAAAGGTCTCGAAGCTCAGGGCGTCCTGCTTCCACACTTCCAGCAGGTCGAACAGCACCGCGCTGTACAGCTCACTTTTGGTGGTGAAGTAGTAGTGCAGGTTGGAGCGCGGCAGTTGCACTTCTTCGGCGATATCCGCCATGGCGGTGCTGCCATAGCCTTTTTCGGCGAAGATTTTCTCCGCCGCCAGCAGGATTTTTTCGACGTTGACCCGACGAATTCCGATCTTGTGATTGCCCATGAGGGCTCCCTGACAACGAGAGAGCCCAAAGACTACCATCCGCTCTAGATCGGGGCGACAGGCTGAACCGAAACTTCGTACACTGCCTGCTCCTGCCCATTGATTGGTATTGAACAATGTTGATCAAGAAAACCCTGACCTCCGTCGCCCTGCTCGCATCCTTACTGGGGGCTTCGGCAGCGTTTGCCCATGCTCACCTGAAAAGCGCCACACCCGCCGCCGACAGCACCGTCGCCGCCCCCGATGCTCTGCGCCTGACCTTCAGTGAAGGCGTCGAGGCCACCTTCACCAAGGTGTCCCTGAGCAAGGACGGCACGGAAATCGCCATCAAGGGCCTGGAAACCCCGGACGCCGACAAGAAAACCCTGGTAGTGACGCCTGCCGCCCCACTCGCTGCTGGTAACTACAAAGTGGTGTGGAACGCCGTCTCGGTCGATACCCACAAGAGCAATGGCGAATACAGCTTCAAGGTCGGCCGATAACCCATGGCGACCCTGCTGGTGCTGTGCCGTTTCCTGCATTTCATCGTCGTGTTGCTGATGTTCGGGGCCTGTGCGTTCAGGCCCTG
Organism: Pseudomonas sp. H1_A03; assembly: GCF_054685145.1. NCBI lineage: Bacteria > Pseudomonadati > Pseudomonadota > Gammaproteobacteria > Pseudomonadales > Pseudomonadaceae > Pseudomonas > Pseudomonas sp. H1_A03. The sequence goes on along the minus strand of NZ_CP162829.1, from coordinate 3,427,161 downwards.
GCTATTGGGCGCTGAACCGCAACCGGTGCTGGACCGGCAACTCGAACGTATCATCCGCAGCCTCGCTGGGTTGGGCCTGTTTTCCGGCGTCGCCTGGTTGCTGTTGATCACCGCCAGTATGGCGGGCAGCTGGGACGCGGCGTTGCAACCGGCCACCCTCCAGTTGGTGCTGGGCAAAACCTTTTTTGGCCAGGTGTGGGTCTGGCATTTGCTGCTGAACCTGTTGCTGGTGATGGTGCTGATCAAACCCTGGCCGCTATTGCGCCTGCCGTTGACCGCATTGCTGCTGGCGACCCTCGCCCCTGTGGGTCATGGCGCCATGCTGGATGGGCTCAGCGGGCAATTGCTGATCCTTAATCAGGTGGTGCACCTGGTCTGCGTGGGCGCGTGGCTTGGGGGGTTGCTGGTGCTGGTGCTGATCCTGCGGCAACCGCAAGGTATTGCGCTGGAGCCAGTCCTGCGGCGTTTCAGCGGCGTGGGTTATGGCTTGGTTGCCGGTTTGCTGGTGACCGGGTTGATTAATGTGCGCGTGTTGACCGGGCAGCTGTGGCCGACGCCATTGTTCAGCGGGTTTGCGCTGATTCTGTTGATCAAGGTGATGTTAGTGTTAGGTATGTTGGCCCTGGCGTTGCTGAATCGATTGCGTCTTGAGCATTGCGAACAGCGACTGGGCGCCTTGAAGGCCAGTGTGATGATTGAATGGTTACTAGGTGTTTCAGCGGTAGCCGCTGTCTCCCTCCTCGGAACCCTGCCGCCGATGGTCATCGCAGGCTAAATCATGTGGGAGCTGGCTTGCCTGCGATGGCATCGCTGCGGTCCTCCTGCCAGACCACAGCGCCTGCATCGCAGGCAAGCCAGCTCCCACATTGACTGTGCCCGCTCTCGACCAGATCACGGCAGGTCATCGTATAACTTCCGCTTGACACGGCACGAAATCCCCGCAAATATCCCGCCCAATGTTGTACGACAACGTATGACAAATAATAAAAACAACAATAGAAGGGAGCTTCACTGTGAGTCAATTCGCCCGCAATTCCTGCGCACGTATCGGCCTTCTCGGCCTCAGCAGCCTGGCGTTCACCCTACCCCTCAATGCCCAGGCCGAAGGTTTCATCGACGACGCCAAAGCCACGCTAAACCTGCGCAACGCCTACTTCAACCGCAACTTCACCAACCCGACCAACCCGCAGGGCAAAGCCGAAGAGTGGACGCAGAGCTTCATTCTCGATGCCAAATCCGGCTTTACCCAAGGCACGGTCGGCTTCGGGATTGACGTGCTGGGCCTGTACTCGCAAAAGCTCGATGGCGGCAAAGGCACCGGCGGCACCCAGTTGCTGCCGATCCACGATGACGGCCGCCCCGCCGATAATTTTGGGCGCCTGGGCGTGGCGCTGAAAACCAGGCTGTCGAAGACGGAATTGAAGGTGGGCGAATGGATGCCCGTGCTGCCGATCCTGCGCTCCGATGATGGTCGCTCCCTGCCCCAGACGTTTCGCGGCGGCCAGGTGACCTCCAACGAAATCGCCGGCCTGACCCTCTACGGCGGTCAGTTCCGCGGCAACAGCCCGCGCAACGACGCGAGCATGGAAGACATGTTCATGAACGGCAGAGCCGCGTTCACCTCGGACCGTTTCAACTTCGGCGGTGGCGAGTACACGTTCAACGACAAACGCACCCAGGTCGGCGTGTGGTACGCCGAACTCAGCGATATCTACCAGCAACAATATTTCAACCTGACCCACAGCCAACCCGTGGGCGACTGGACCCTGGGCGCCAACCTCGGCTTTTTCAATGGCAAGGAAGACGGCAGCGCCCTGGCTGGCGACCTCGACAACAAGACCGCCTTCGCCCTGCTCTCGGCCAAATACAATGGCAACACCTTCTACGTGGGCCTGCAGAAACTCACCGGCGACAGCGCGTGGATGCGGATCAACGGCACCAGCGGCGGCACCCTGGCCAACGACAGTTACAACGCCAGCTACGACAACGCCAAGGAAAAATCCTGGCAGGTGCGCCATGACTTCAACTTCGTGGTGCTCGGCCTCCCGGGGCTGACCATGATGAACCGCTATATCAGCGGCAGTAACGTGCACACCGGGGCGATCACCGATGGCAAGGAATGGGGTCGGGAATCGGAGCTGGCGTACACGGTACAGAGCGGCGCGCTGAAGAACCTCAACGTCAAATGGCGCAACTCGACCATGCGTCGGGATTTCAGCAATAACGAATTTGATGAGAACCGGATTTTTGTCAGCTATCCCATCTCACTGTTGTAGGTTTCGCGTCGGACCCAGACTGGCAGCCAACACAACCCCCCTGTGGGAGCGGGCTTGCTCGCGAATGCGGTATATCAGACCCGAATGAGTCGACTGACACACCGTATTCGCGAGCAAGCCCGCTCCCACATTCTGGCCATCACCTGACCGGAAGGACGTTGACAACCTGGGGGATCACTCACAATACTTCGACATAGTCATATGACAACCTACAACAAAAATTTGGAATCCCCATGACCACGACCACCCCTGCTCCCTTCAACCGCCTGCTACTCACCGGCGCCGCCGGCGGCCTGGGCAAAGTCCTGCGTGAACGCCTGCGTCCTTATGCCCACGTGCTGCGCCTGTCCGACATCGCCAACATGGCCCCGGCTGCCGACGCGTCCGAAGAAGTGCAAACCTGCGACCTCTCCGACAAACAAGCCGTGCACCACTTGGTAGAAGGCGTCGATGCGATCCTGCACTTCGGCGGCGTTTCGGTGGAGCGTTCGTTCGAAGAAGTCCTCGGCGCCAATATCAGCGGCATTTTCCATATCTACGAGGCCGCCCGCCGCCACGGTGTGAAGCGCGTGATTTTCGCCAGCTCCAACCATGTCATCGGCTTCTATAAACAAGGCGAGAAAATCGACGCCCACTCCCCTCGCCGTCCAGACAGCTACTACGGTTTGTCCAAGTCCTACGGCGAAGACATGGCCAGTTTCTACTTCGATCGCTACGGCATCGAGACCGTCAGCATCCGCATCGGCTCCTCGTTCCCGGAACCCCAGAACCGCCGGATGATGCACACCTGGCTGAGCTTCGACGACCTGACCCAACTGCTCGAACGCGCGCTGTACACACCCAACGTCGGCCACACCGTGGTCTACGGCATGTCGGATAACCTCGACACCTGGTGGGACAACCGCTACGCCGCGCACCTGGGCTTCGTCCCCAAAGACAGCTCCGAAGTGTTCCGCGCCCAGGTCGAAACCCAGCCACCGGTCGCCGCCGACGACCCGGCCAAGGTCTACCAGGGTGGCGCATTCTGCGCTGCTGGGCCGTTCGGTGACTGAGCGCACACCCACCCAAGGGAATGAGTTGCCATGACCGCTGAACTGATTGTCGATGCGCGCAATGCCGTGGGCGAATGCCCGGTGTGGGTCCCCGAGGAAAACGCCCTGTACTGGGTGGATATCCCCAACGGCGGCCTGCAACGCTGGAGCGCCGCCACTGGGCATATCGCTGCGTGGACAGCCCCGCAGATGCTCGCCTGCATCGCCCGCACCGATGCGGGCAACTGGGTTGCCGGGATGGAAACCGGCTTCTTCCAGCTCACCCCTCACAACGATGGCAGCCTCGACACCACGCCGCTGGCGAGTGTTACGCACCCACGCGCGGACATGCGTCTGAACGATGGCCGCTGTGATCGCCAGGGTCGTTTCTGGGCCGGCAGCATGGTGCTGAACATGGGTTTGAACGCGGCCGAGGGCGTCCTCTACCGCTACGCGTCAGGCCTGGCGCCCCACGCTCAGTTGGACGGTTTCATGACCCTGAACGGCCTGGCCTTCAGCCCCGACGGCCGCACGATGTACGCCTCGGACTCGCACCCGCTGGTGCAGCAGATCTGGGCGTTCGACTACGACATCGACAGCGGCACGCCGTCCAATCGCCGCGTGTTCGTGGATATGCACAAACACCTCGGCCGCCCCGATGGCGCGGCGGTGGACGCCGACGGCTGCTACTGGATCTGCGCCAACGACGCCGGGCTTATCCACCGTTTCACCCCCGAGGGGCGCCTCGATCGCTCCCTCACCGTACCGGTGAAAAAACCCACCATGTGCGCCTTTGGCGGCAGCCGCCTGGACACCCTGTTCGTCACCTCGATCCGTGATGACCAAAGTGAGCAGTCGCTGTCCGGCGGCGTGTTTGCCCTCAACCCAGGCATCACCGGTCTACCGGAGCCCACGTTCACCCTCTAGCTGCATCGCTGTGACTTGAATACAACAATAACAAGACAGGAATGAAACCCCATGGACTTCAAACGCACCTTGCTCGCCGCTGCATTTTTCACCCTCAGCAGCGCCGCCCACGCGCTGGAAATCAAATTCGCCGACATCCACCCCGCCGGCTACCCCACCGTCGTTGCAGAAGAGAACATGGGCAAAGCCCTGACCAAAGAAAGCAACGGCGAACTGACCTTCAAGTATTTCCCTGGCGGCGTTCTCGGCTCCGAGAAAGAAGTGGTCGAACAGGCTCAGGTCGGTGCCATCCAGATGACCCGCGTCAGCCTCGGCATCGTCGGGCCGGTAGTGCCGGACGTGAACGTGTTCAACCTGCCGTTCGTGTTCCGCGACCAGGCGCACATGCGCAAGGTCATCGACGGTGAAATCGGCGATGAAATCCTCGCCAAGATCACCGACTCCGAGTTCGGCCTGGTGGCCCTGGCCTGGATGGACGGCGGCACACGCAACCTCTACACGAAAAAGCCGGTGCGCAAGATCGAAGACCTCAAGGGCATGAAGATTCGCGTGCAAGGCAACCCGTTGTTCATCGACGCCTTCAATGCCATGGGCGCCAACGGCATTGCCATGGACACCGGCGAGATCTTCAGCGCCCTGCAGACCGGCGTTATCGACGGCGCGGAAAACAATCCGCCGACGATGCTGGAACACAACCACTTCCAGAACGCCAAGTTCTACACCCTTACCGAGCACTTGATCCTGCCTGAACCCATCGTGATGTCGAAAATCACCTGGAACAAACTCACCCCTGCGCAACAGGACATGGTCAAGAAAGCCGCCAAGGCCGCCCAGGCTGACGAGCGCGTGCTGTGGGACGCCAAGTCCGCCAGCAGCGAAGCCAAGCTCAAGGCCGCTGGCGTCGAGTTCATCACCGTCGACAAAAAACCCTTCTATGACGCCACCGCCGCCGTGCGTGCGAAGTACGGCGCGCCTTACGCCGACATCATCAAGCGTATCGACGCCGTTCAATAACGCCCCTCCTCCTAGCAAGGCCAGGCGCGGTCCGCACTGACGCGCCCGGTTACGGTGAACGCCATGAAGAATTTACTGCTGCGCATCAACGACCGCATCTACATGACCTGCATCTGGGTCGCCGGCCTCTCGGTATTGGGGGTCGCCCTGATCATCCCCTGGGGCATCTTCGCTCGCTACGTCCTCGGCACCGGCTCCAGTTGGCCGGAACCTACCGCCATCCTGCTGATGCTGGTGTTCACCTTTATCGGCGCCGCCGCGAGTTACCGCGCCGGGGCGCATATGTCGGTGGCCATGGTTACTGACCGTTTGCCGGCGCAACAACGCCGCCTCGTCAGCATTTTTTCCCAATTGCTGATGGCGACGGTCTGCCTGTTCATGACGATCTGGGGCACCAAGCTGTGCCTGTCCACCTGGAACCAGTTCATGAGCGCCATTCCTACTCTGCGGGTGGGCATCACCTACATGCCGATCCCGATTGGCGGGCTGCTGACGCTGATTTTTGTCGTGGAAAAACTCCTGCTCGGTGACCAGAGCAACCGTCGGGTCGTGCGCTTCGACCTGGTTGAAGAAAGCGAAGGGGCCGCCTGATATGGACGCATTGATTCTGTTGGGCAGCTTTATCGCCTTGATCCTGATCGGCATGCCGGTGGCCTACGCCCTCGGGTTGTCGGCGCTGATCGGCGCGTGGTGGATCGACATCCCGTTCCAGGCCCTGATGATTCAGGTGGCCGGCGGGGTGAACAAGTTTTCGCTGATGGCGATTCCGTTCTTTGTGCTGGCCGGGGCGATCATGGCCGAGGGCGGCATGTCGCGGCGGCTGGTGGCGTTTGCCGGGGTGCTGGTGGGCTTTGTACGCGGCGGCCTGTCCTTGGTGAACATCATGGCTTCGACGTTTTTTGGGGCGATTTCCGGCTCGTCGGTGGCGGACACCGCCTCGGTCGGCTCGGTGCTGATCCCGGAAATGGAACGCCGTGGTTACCCCCGCGAATTTGCCACGGCGGTGACCGTCAGCGGCTCGGTGCAGGCCCTGCTGACCCCGCCCAGCCATAACTCGGTGCTCTATTCCTTGGCAGCCGGCGGCACGGTGTCGATCGCCTCGCTGTTCATGGCCGGCGTGGTCCCGGGCTTGCTGATGAGCGCATGCCTGATGGTGCTGTGCCTGATTTTCGCGAAAAAGCGTGACTACCCCAAAGGTGAAGTCATTCCCTTGAAGCAGGCGCTGAAAATTGCCGCCGACGCGCTCTGGGGCTTGATGGCGATGGTGATCATCCTCGGCGGCATCCTCTCGGGCATTTTCACCGCCACTGAATCCGCCGCGATCGCCGTGCTGTGGGCGTTCTTCGTGACCATGTTCATCTACCGCGACTACAAATGGAGCGAGCTGCCCAAGCTGATGCACCGCACGGTGCGCACCATTTCCATCGTGATGATCCTGATCGCCTTCGCCGCCAGCTTCGGCTACATCATGACCCTGATGCAGATCCCGGCGAAGATCACCACGATGTTCCTGACCCTGTCAGACAACCGCTACGTGATCCTGATGTGCATCAACGCCATGCTGCTGTTGCTCGGCACGGTGATGGACATGGCGCCGCTGATCCTGATCCTTACGCCGATTCTGCTGCCGGTGGTGCTGGGTATTGGCGTCGATCCGGTGCACTTCGGCATGATCATGCTGGTGAACCTCGGCATTGGTTTGATCACCCCGCCGGTGGGCGCGGTGCTGTTCGTGGGCGCGGCGGTGGGCAAGACCACCATCGAGAAGACCGTGAAGGCGTTGCTGCCGTTTTACGCCGTGCTGTTCCTGGTGCTGATCGCCGTGACCTACATCCCGGCATTGTCGCTGTGGCTGCCGAGCGTGGTGCTGTAAACCTCTATCAAATACACATTGAACCTCTGCGTTGGGTCTATTCCATACGGCGGGACACCATGTCTTCATCCTTCATCGAACTCAGCGATCAACTCACCCACCTCACCCTCGCGCCGGCCACGGGTGGCAGCATCGTCAATTGGACGGTACACACCACCGGGCAGCCTTTGCTGCGCCATAACGATGAGCACGCGATAAATACCGGTTTGCCTGGAAAACTGGGGTGCTATCCGCTGGCCCCTTGGTCCAACCGAATTGCCCAAGGGGGTTTCGACAACCCCGACGGCTGGCTGGCCCTGGCGCCCAATAGCCTCACGGACCCCTTGCCGATTCATGGCTCAGCCTGGCAGCAGGCGTGGCAGGTGGTGAGCCAGTCAGCAAGTGAAGTGATAGTGGCGGTGGAATGCGAGACGCCGTTCGCCTATCGCGCCGAGCAGCGCTTTCGATTGAGCAAGGGTGAACTGAGCATTGCGCTGAGCGTGACCCATCTGGCGGAAGCGCCCGCGTGGCATGGCCTGGGATTGCATCCCTACTTGCCACGTCGGCCGGGCACACGCTTACAGGCCGAGGCGTCACAGGTGTGGATGAGTGACGCGTCCAAGTTGCCTACGGTGCTAGCGCCAGTGCCGGATGCCTGGGACTTCCGGGAACTGAAAGCCCTGCCCGAAAGCCTGGTAGACAACGGCTTTTGCCAGTGGGATGGGCATTGCCTGATCGAGCAACCAGAGCTGGGCTATACGCTGGAATGCCAGGCCAGCGGCGCCGATTATTTCCTGCTGTATTGTCCACCGGGGCTGGGGTTCTTTTGCATCGAGCCAGTGAGCCATCCGGTGAATGCTCATCACCTGCCCGGCAGGCCGGGCCTGAGACTGCTGGAACAAAACCAGTCCACCCGCCTCAATTTCACCCTGAAATACAGTCCAACTGTGGGAGCTGGCTTGTCGAATCGTCCACCCGCTGCGATAGACAGAAGTATCTACACATCTTGGGCGAGTCCTCTGCGTAGCAGCTGTCGAGCCCTGGCGAGGCTGCGTTTGCGGTCTGTCTGACACACCGCTGACGCAGCCTCGCCAGGGCTCGACAGCTGCTACGCACTATCACATCTAAAATGTGTAGATACCTATGCTGCGATAGCGGTACATCAGTGAGCGCTGCATCAGCTGACAGAGAGCTATCGCAGCGGTTCAACGATTCGACAAGCCAGCTCCCACATTGACCGCGTTCCGTCAGGGTGGGCTGTTTTTCAGGCGGCCTGCGGTATCGATACTGACAACTACAGACAACCCCGGGCGCAACCGCTCGCTCTCGGCCTGATCCGGATCCACCGTAATCCTGACCGGCACCCGCTGTGCGATCTTCACAAAGTTGCCGGTGGCGTTATCCGCCTGCAACAGGCTGAACTCCGAGCCGGTGGCCGGGGAAATATGCTGCACCGTGCCGTGGAATTTGCGGTGGTTCAGCGCATCCACGGTAAAAGTCACCGGCTGGCCGACCTGCACATTATCCATCTGGGTTTCTTTCATGTTGGCGATCACCCACAGCTGCGGCGGCACCAGCGCCATCAACTGCGCACCGGAGTTGACGTAAGCCCCCAGGCGCACGCCGATCTGCCCCAGTTGGCCGTCACGCGGCGCCGTGATGCGGGTGTTGGACAGGTCGATACGTGCCAACTCCACGGCCGCATCGGCACTCGCCACGGCGGCTTCCAGGGAGCCACGATTGACGATCACCGTCTGCAAATCCTGCCGCGCGATTTCCAGGCTGGCCTGGGCCTGGGCCACTGCTGCAATGGTCTGCGCGTTGGCGGCGCGGGTCACATCCAGCTCGCGCTTGGACACCGAGCCGTCGCTGATCAACGCTTCGTTACGGCGCAGATCGGCCGTGCTCTTGCGCGCCTGCGCCTGGCTGTCCGCCAACGCGGCCTGGCGCAATTTGATCGTGGCCTCGGCGCTGTTGCGCTGTTGTACCACATTGGCCAATGACGCCTTCTGCACCGCCAGCTGCGCCAGCGCCTGGTCCAGGCGCTGCTTGTAGATACGGTCGTCGAGACGTACCAGCAGGTCGCCGGTCTTCACGTACTGGAAATCCTGCACCGGCACTTCGAACACGTAGCCGCTGAGCTGCGGCCCGATAATCGTGACCTGCCCACGCACCAGGGCATTTTCGGTGGTTTCCACCGCACTGCTGAACGGCGGCAATTGCCATGCGTACAGCACGATCAGCACACCGACGATGGCAATCGCGGCAAAGCCCAGGGACGAGATAATCCGCACCCGCAACGGCCGCAACTCGGTAGGCACGGCGCCTGGTGGCGTGCTGCCCTCCGGGGTGGAAGCGATGGCGGTGGTGGTGGTGGTTGAAGGTTCGGTCATGAAGGTGCGCCGCTGGGTTGAACGGGAGTGGTTGCTGCCTTGGTGGTGCTCATCAGCCACAGACTGCGGATAAAGATCCAGCTCATGGTCAGTATCGCGATGATCGCGATCAGCATGAAGACATCGTTGTAGGCCATCACGTTCGCTTCACGGGTGGCCGCCGTGGCGAGGCTGCGAATGCCCATCAGATTACGCAGCTCGGGGTCGGCGACAATACCGCCGTAGGCTGAACCGCCGCTCTGCACTCGCGCGGCCACACGCGGGTCGAGCAGCGTCAGGTGCTCGACGATCATGCTGGAGTGATACTTCTCGCGCACGATCTGGAAGGTGCCAAGCAACGCCGCACCCATCAGGCCGCCGAGGTTCTGGCAAATACCGAACATCACCGAAAAACTCACCAGGTTGCGCGGGTTGGTCAGCACGTTCTTGGTGCCCAGCACCATGGTCGGCCCGAGGAAGAACGTACCGCCGAAGCCTAGCAGGAACTGGCTGATGTACAGATTCTGCGGACGGGTCAGGTTGCTGGAGAAGCTGTCCATCACCGACCCCGTGGCCATCAGCGCCAGGGAAATCACCAGCGGCATCAGCAAGTGCGCCGGGTTGATCGTCAACGCACTCACTACCAGCCCGGCAATTGCCCCAGCCAGCATCACCACGTACAGCGTGTGCATCTGCTGGTAGCTCATGTTCAGCATCTGCATGAAACCCACGGCGCCGGTGGACTGCTCGGACAGCACCATGCGAATCAGCACCACCGCCAGCGCCAGGCGAATCATGGTGCCGCTGCCGAGCCAGCGGGTCATCAGCATCGGGTTGCTGCGGTTATGCTCGATGGCGAGGCCGGCCATGATCAACACCAGGGAGCAGGCCGAGGCCACGCCGATCCACGGGGCTTCCAGCCACCAGTCGATGCGGCCCAGGGACAGCACTGCGCAGAGCAAGGCGACGCCGGTCGCGAGGATGGCGAAGATGAGGAAGTCGAGTTTTTCGAAGGTCTTGAAGCGATCGCCCGGCGGCAACTTGAGCAGGAACACACAGCCCAGGCAGATCAGCGCCAGGCCTAGCTCGAACAGGTACAAGCCGCGCCATTCGGCGATTTGCAGCAAATCTTCGGAGAACAACCGCGCCAATGGCAACGCCAGTTGCGCCGTGCCCAGCCCGAGCACCAGCGCCTTCAAACGCCACTTGGCCGGGAATGCCTGGATCATGTAGTACAAACCCAATGAACTCAGCGCCGCGCCCACCATACCGTGGGCCGCCCGCACGGCGATGGCTGAGCTGAGGTCGTTGACGAACAAGTGGCCGAAAGTGACTAGGGCATAGAGCACCAGGAACACCTCGGTGAATGCGCGCAGGCCGAACTGTTGGCGGAACTTCACCAGCAACAGGTTCATGCATACGTTGGTCATGACATAGGCGGCGGGCAGCCAGGCCATTTCGGCGGTGGTCGCACCGAGTGCGCCTTGCAGGTATTGCAGGTTGGCGATCACCAGCGCGTTGCCCAGGCCCCCGGTGATTGCCACCAGCACGCCGACCATCGCGAACAGCCAACGCTTGTGCGTGGGGTGCAGCGGGGTTGACGGTGAACCGGGGAGGCTTGGCCGCTCGTGGGGTTCCCAGGTGTGGGGGGTGTATGTGTTCATTCGATGACCTAGATGGCCCGACGGGGGAGTCGGTAAAACGGTTACTCAGGGAGTAGTAAACCTGAGCGGAGTTCATCTTGCCATGTTGGGGGTGGAATTGGTCTTGGTGTGGCGGCCTTTAGGCCGGCCTGGGGGGATTGGGTACATATCCGTTTTTGCGGTCATGGCGGCTATTGGTTCCGCCCTTACGGCGGGTCACTTTTGGAAAAGAGCCCCAAAAGTAACCAAAAGGGCTCTTGCCCCAACACTCGGCACCTCGCCTAGGCTCGGTGTGCCGAGTGTTGGGGCAAGAGCGTTTTGCTTACTTTTGCGCTCTATCAAAAGTGAGCCGCCGTAAGGGCGGAACCCATTGCAGCCGTTACCCAAATAACGGATATGTACTCAATCAAACCCAACCCAACCAACTCCAATAAGTCGCCGCAAACACCAACATCAACAGGTACCCAATCAGCGTCACCAGAATCCCCACCTTGGCAAACTGCCGCGCCGTAAACGTCCCAGTCCCCAAACACACCATATTCTGCGGCGCATTAATCGGCAGGATAAACCCATAGCTCATCACAAACCCCAACAGCATGGTCATGCCCAACCGGCTGAAATCCCCCGGCAAGGTCTGCAGCACCGCGATCAAAATCGGCAGCAACGCCGAGGTCAACGCCGTGGCGCTGGCGAATCCCAGGTGAATCAGGATCAGGAATGCGCCGAGGATTGCAAACACACCCAAGGGCCCAACTTGATCCAACCCCGTGTGGGCCACGACAGCAGAACCCAGCCATTGCCCGGCCTGGGTGGTCAGCAGCGCCGTGCCGAGGCTGATGCCAACCCCGAACACAATCACCGTACCCCACGGAATGCGTGACTGCACATCCTTCCAGGTCATCACGCCGATACCCGGCAATAGCAGAAACACCAGCCCGGCGTAGGTCGTGGAGGTGGTGTCGAAACTGTGCAGGCGCCCTTCCGTGGCCCAGGCCAGCAGCAGCAATACCGAAACGCTCAACAGGCGCTTCTGCGGCCCGGTCATGGGCCCTATCTCCACCAGCGACTGCGCCACCGCCTCTTTACCGCCGGGGATGCTGTCGGTTTCCGGCGGCAGCAATTTGAGCACCAGGAACAGCAAGACCGCCGACATGATCAATGCCCACGGCGCGCCGGCGATCAGCCAGTCGATCCATGACACGCGCTGACCCAGCATCTTGTCCATGAAGCCGACCGTCAGCAGGTTCTGTGCGGCGGCGGTCTGGATGCCGACGTTCCAGATGCTGGTGCCCTGGGCGACGACGATCATGATGCCGGCGGCGATATTCGAGCGTTTGTCGACACCAAAGGCCGCGATCACACCCATCATGATCGGCACCACGCAGGCACTGCGCGCCGTAGCGCTAGGCACCACCAGGCTGAGCAGGATAGTCACCGCAATCGCCCCCAGCAGGATGCGCCGGGTGCTGGTGCCGACCCGACTCAACGTCACCAAGGCGATGCGCCGATCCAGGCCGGTGTGGGTCATGGCGGCGGCGATAAACAGCGCGCCGGCCACCAGCGCCAACGCCGGGTTGGAGAACCCGGTAAGGGCCATGCTGATCGCCGGGCTGGTGCCGATCACATGCGTCGGGTCTTGCAGCGACGGCGCGGTACCCAGCAAAAACGCTATCAGCGAAGTGATCATGATCGCGCTGGCTTCATAGGACACCGCTTCGGTGATCCACACCACCACGGCAAACGCGAGGATCGCCAGCATGCGGTGCCCGGCCACCGGCAAGTCGGCGGGCAGCGGCAACAGCAGCACGCCGGTCATTACCAGCACCGCGATAACCAGGCCCAAGGGTAATTTAAAGGATGCCGCGCTCATCGGGTGCTCCAAGGCTCTAGATCAGAGCCCTGAGCATGGGGCAAAACCACCTGCGGCGTGTTGACCTAGGCCAATAACTGACTCAACACCGCGCGCAATTTGCCGGGCTTAACCGGTTTGTTCAACAGCGGTGCTTCGAGGCGACGCAAGGCACGTCGGCATTGGTCAGTACGGTCAGCCGTGATGATCACCGCAGGAATGTGCTGCTCGAAATGCTCGCGCAGGTGCTTGACCACCGCACAGCCCACCACCCCATGGTCCAAGTGATAGTCCGCCAGGATCAGCTCCGGCGCCCTGCCCTGCAAGGCCAGCAACGCACCCGCCTGGTCGGTGGCGGTGACCACTTCGCAGCCCCACTGCCCGAGCAGCGCGCGCATGCTCTCGAGGATGCTCACTTCGTTGTCGATCACCAGCAAACGCCGCCCTGGCAGCGGGTTGCCCGTGGTCGGTTGCACCGGCAACTGGCTGATCGGCAGGGGCATTTCGTCACTCAACGGCACCTCGATGCTGAACATCGAACCCCGCCCCGGCCAGGAACGCACGGCAATCGGATACCCCAGAATCTCGGCAATACGCTCGACAATCGCCAGCCCCAGCCCTACCCCCTTGCGGTCCGAGGCGCGGCCGACGTCGAGCTGGTTGAACTCGAGGAAGATCGCCTCCAGCCGGTCGGCCGCAATCCCGCGACCGGTGTCCCACACTTCCAGGCGCAGGCGATCCCCTCGGCGTCGAGCACCGAGCAGGATGCAACCTTCGTCGGTATAACGACAGGCATTGCTGAGGAAATTACGCAGAATCCGCGTCAACAGCCGCAAGTCGGTATTGATCGCATAACAGCCGGTGCGCACCCGCAGGTTCAACCCGGCCGCCTGGGCCACCGATTGAAACTCCGAGACCAGCGGCGCGAACAGCTCGTCGAGGCGATACAGCGCCACATCCGGTTTGACCGCCGCCTGGTCCAGCCGCGAGATATCCAGCAAATCGGTGAGCAAATCCTCGGCGCCTTCCAGCGCCTGGTGCGTGCGCTCCACCAGCACCTGCTCAACGCTGGGCAACTGTCGCTCGCGCAAGGTGGCGATCAGCAATCGCGCGGCATTCAACGGCTGCAGCAGGTCATGGCTGGCGGCGGCGAGGTATTTGTCCTTGCTGCGGTTGGCGGCCTGGGCGGCGTCACGGGCATCGCGCAGGTCCTGTTCGATCTGTTCGCGCTGGGCGATCTGCTGTTGCAGGTTGAGGTTGGCTTCGAGCAGTTCATCGGTGCGCGCGGCGACGCGCTGTTCCAGCTCATCGTTGAGGCGGATATAGCGGTTGCGCTCGGCCTCCAGCTCGTCCAGTCGCGCGGCGAGTTCCGGGTAATGGCTCTTGCGCGCGGAGTGATTGCCCAGCCCCAGCAACCCCGCGAGGGCGCGTTGCTGGTCCTCAGAGCGCTTCGCCATAGACAACCTCGACGTCGCGCTGGCTCGACTCCCTCGGATTCGTGAGGATGCACGGGTCATGCATCGCATGCTGGGACAGGAACGGAATGTCCGCCACGCGCACGCCATGCAGGCCGAGGGTTTCATGAAAGCCAATCGCATGCTTCAGCGCGATCAGATGCTCCACCAGCCGCCCGCAGATCTGCCGATGATTGAGGCCGCGACAGTCGATACCGAACGTCTCGGCAATCACCTGGAAACGCTCCGGCGCCGAGTTGTAGTTGAACGCCACCACATGCTCCACCAGCACCGCGTTGCACAAGCCATGGGGCAAATCGAGGAAGCCACCCAGGCTGTGGGACATGGCATGCACCGCGCCAAGGATCGCATTGGAAAACGCCAGGCCGGCCTGCATGCTGCCGAGCATGATTTTCTCGCGCAGGGCAATGTCGCCAGGGTTGGCGATCATCTGCACCAGGTTGCCGTTGATCAGGCGCATCGCCTCCAGCGCATGCGGGTCGGTAAGCGGGCCATGGCCGGTGGAGACAAACGCCTCGATGGCATGCACCAGTGCGTCAATACCGGTACAGGCGGACAGGAACGGGTCCATGGTGGCGGTGGTTTCCGGATCGATCAGCGACACGTCCGGCACCACCGCCTTGCTGACGATGGAGAACTTCATGCGTTCCTGCTGGTTGGAGATGATTACGAACTGCGAGACATCCGCCGAGGTGCCGGCGGTGGTTGGGATGAGGATCAGTGGCGGGCTGGGCACACGAATGGTATCCACGCCCTCGAACTCAAGGATGCTGCGCCCGTGGGCCACCACAATGCCGATGGCCTTGCCGCAATCCATCGGGCTACCGCCGCCAATGGCCACGATCACATCGCAGTGGTTTTCGCGGTACACCTCAGCACCGAGCATCACTTCTTCGACGCGGGGGTTGGGCGACACGGCGGTGTACAGGCAGTAGTCGACACCAATGGCTTGCAGGCTGGCTTCCACATCAGCCACCCAACCGGCGGCGATCACCCCGGGGTCGCTGACCACCAGCACCTTGCGCGCGCCAAAGGTCTTGGCATAGTTGCCGACGTTGTGCCGGCAGCCGGCACCAAAGATGATTTCAGGCGAGACGAATTTACGCAGAAGGCTCAGATTTGGGCTCATTGGAAAGCCTGTTTTTATTATTTTGGAAGAATGCGCTCCACACTAACTCATCCGGCTGCGATTGCAATCAGACCAAAGAGGCATCCTTCCTGCAGCACCCGAGATCAGCGGCTAGCGAAGTACATAGTGACTTCGAAGCCGATACGCAGGTCGGTAAACGCGGGTTTGGTCCACATGGGGGTTAGTCCTCTTGTTGTGCCGGAAGATTCCGGTAAGGGCATTAATGCATGGGTGGGTGGAGGAGCGAATGCTACTTTCGAAGTAGCGAAGACACTGCATTAGTCGCGGATAGATGCCAATCAAAATGTGGGAGCTGGCTTGCCTGCGATAGCGCTGGGTCAGATACAAATCAGTCGCTGATACACCGCTATCGCAGGCAAGCCAGCTCCCACAGTGGATTGCATTTCAGGTTTGAGGGTTAGAAGAAACCCAGTGGATTGATGTCGTAGCTCACCAGCAGGTTTTTGGTCTGTTGGTAATGGTCGAGCATCATCTTGTGGTTCTCACGCCCCACGCCCGACTTCTTGTACCCACCAAACGCCGCATGCGCCGGGTACAGGTGATAACAGTTGGTCCACACACGCCCGGCCTTGATCGCTCGGCCCATGCGGTACGCGCGGTTGATGTCGCGGGTCCACAAACCGGCGCCCAGGCCGAACTCGCTGTCATTGGCAATCGCCAACGCTTCGGCCTCGTCCTTGAAGGTGGTCACGCCCACTACCGGCCCGAAGATTTCCTCCTGGAACACGCGCATTTTGTTGTGGCCCTTGAGCAGGGTCGGCTGGATGTAATAGCCGCTGGACAGGTCGCCTTCCAGACGCTCGGCCGCGCCGCCAGCCAGCAGTACCGCGCCCTCTTCCTGAGCGATCTTCAGGTAGGAAAGGATCTTGTCGTATTGCTGCTCGGACGCCTGGGCGCCGACCATGGTTTCGGTGTCCAGCGGGTTGCCGCGCTTGATCTTGACGATCTTCTTCATCACCTCGGCCATGAACGCATCGTAGATCGACTCCTGCACCAGCGCCCGCGATGGGCAGGTGCACACTTCGCCCTGGTTGAAGAACGCCAGCACCAGGCCTTCGGCGGCTTTTTCGATGAATTGCGGCTCGGCCTGCATGATGTCTTCAAAGAAGATATTCGGCGACTTGCCACCCAGCTCTACGGTGGACGGAATAATGTTCTCGGCCGCCGCGTGCATGATGTGCGCGCCCACCGGGGTGGAGCCGGTGAAGGCGATCTTGGCGATGCGCTTGCTGGTGGCCAACGCCTCCCCCGCTTCGCGGCCAAAGCCTTGCACGATGTTGAGCACGCCCGGCGGCAGCAGATCATTGATCAGCTCGGCAAATACCATGATCGACAGCGGCGTCTGCTCAGCCGGCTTGAGCACGATGCAGTTACCGGCGGCCAACGCCGGCGCAAGTTTCCAAGCAGCCATCAGCAGCGGGAAGTTCCACGGAATGATCTGCCCGACCACACCCAATGGCTCGTGGAAGTGATAGGCGGTGGTCAGTTCGTTGATCTCGGCGGCGCCGCCTTCCTGGGCGCGGATGCAACCGGCGAAGTAGCGGAAATGGTCAGCAGCCAGCGGCACGTCGGCGTTGAGGGTTTCGCGCACGGCCTTGCCGTTGTCCCAGGTCTCGGCCACGGCCAGCACTTCGAGGTTCTGCTCGATGCGGTCGGCGATTTTCAGCAACACCAGCGAGCGGTCCTGGGCCGATGTCTTGCCCCAGGCATCAGCGGCGGCGTGGGCGGCGTCGAGGGCCTTGTCGATATCGGCGGCGCTGGAGCGCGGGAACTCGGCGATGACTTCGCCGGTGACCGGCGAGGTATTGGTGAAGTACTCGCCATTGATCGGCGCGACAAACTCACCGCCGATGTAATTGCCGTAGCGCGGCTTGAAGCTGACGATGGCGCCGGGGGTGCCAGGTTGTGCGTAGATCATGGTGAGGCCTCTGTTTGTTGTGGGTGTTGTCTGGGGTGCAGGCGTTGCATCTGCTCGCGTTCGTACTGCGGGTACAGGTGGGTCACGCTGCGGATCAGTTCGTAGCGGCTGAGGTTGATCGCCGCGAAACGTTCGGGGATCGGGCTGCGGATCAGCTCAGGCATATCGCGACCTTGGACGGCGCCGTCACGCAGGAGCTGGTCGAGCCAGGTGAGGTAGTCGCGCATCTGTTCGAAGGGTTTTGCATCCGCCGCAATAGGGCCGTGGCCAGGCACGATCAGGGTCCAGGGCAAGCCTTGCAGGGTGGCGATATCCGCCAGCCACAGTGCAAGGCCCGGTGAATTGGGCGTGGTGAGCGCGCGCTGGTAGAACACCAGGTCACCGGCAAACAGCACGCCGGTCTTCCGGTCGTGTATCGCCAGGTCGGCACCGGTATGGCCGCGCAGGTGCAGCAGTTGCAGGTCGTGGCTGCCGAAGGTTTTTACACCCGCTTGCAACACTTCACTCGGCAACACCACTTCAGTGCCGCGCATCCAGTCGCCAACCCTGCGGTACAGGTTCTCGGCCATGCTGTCGCCCTGCTCGTGCAGTAACTCGGCGGTGCCGGCCAGGGCGCCGATGGGCACCGCCTTGAACGCTTGGTTGCCGAGCGCATGGTCGGGGTGGTGGTGAGTCAGCAACACCTGGATCACCGGCTTATCGGTGACGCTGGCGATGGCCTGTCGCAAGGCTTCGCCGTAGCGCTTGGACGGCCCGGTGTCGATCACCACCACACCGGGTTCGGTGACGATGAACCCGACGTTGACGATGTTGCCGCCATTGTCCTTGCCGAAATTGTCGGTGCTGCCCTCCAGCAGCCAGGTGTCGTCGGCGATCAGGCGGGGTTTCAGGCCGTAATCCAGCTCGGCCAGCACCGGCTGGCTGAGCATGATCAGCCAGAGCAGAATCCAGCGCCGGGTCATGGGATGACCGCTTCGAATTGACTGCCGCTGGTGTCGCGCAAGGTCAAACGCGTGGGGCCGGTGCCTTCGATGTCGAAGGCCAGGTTGGGGTTTTCGCTGACGGCGGGGAACAGTTCCAGGCGCGCCAAGACGGCGTTATCAGCGCCGCGCAACTCAGCGCTGTTGATGAAGAACTCGGGGATACCGCTGACCATGCCGTTATCCATCGGATGGGCAACTTGCAGCTTCACCCGGCTGAATTCGGCGCGCGGGTAGCGCCCGCCGAGCACTTCGCCGAGGTGGTCTTCCCAACCCGCTTGCGTGCGCACCACGCTCGGCGCCGTGCAACCGCCGCCGGCGGCATCGATCAGGGTTGAGCCGACGTGCCACATGCCATCCCGGGTCAACACCGCTGCGCGCAACGGCGTGGCCTGTTCGATGCGAATCCGGATCGACAGCCACGGCAGCACGCGCTGCACCGGCTGGAAGTCGACAATCTGTGGCAGCGGGTTGAGTTCGGCCCAGGCAAGGATCTTCACCACCTCGCCCTTGAACGCACGAGCATCAATCTCCAGCGGCACCTGGCGCGCGTCCTCGGCGAACGGCGGCGCCAAGAGCTTCACGCGCGCGTCGAATACGAACGGCGCATTGTCGAGGAAACGCTGGTGGTAGTAGCCCCACATCACCGAGGGCACCGGGTCGACGGGCGCGCCCCAGGCCAGCATCGGCAAACAGCAGACCCACCACCCACGCAGGCGCATGGCTTACTCCTCGACGTGCACGCTGTCGAGGTAGGTGCGCACCGCCCACAGGGCTTCCTGGCTCAGGTAGTCAGCCATCTTCGGCATGTACACCCGGCCATCGCGCACGGCGCCGTGGCGGACCCGCTCGACAAACCATTCATCCCCGGCGTCACCGGCATCCAGCATGCGCAGGTCGGGGGCGATCCCGCCGGACTTGGCTTCCAGGCCATGGCACGCCGCGCAGTTCTGGTTGTACGCCGAGGCACCGACTTCGACGGCCTTGTCATGCTCTGGGGAGGTGCGATACGGGTTGGTCGCGGCCCAGCCATCGGCGTCCAGCGGCACGCCGGCCTCCTTGATCGGGGTGAGGCCTTTGGTTTCCACGGCCGTTGGGGTCACGTTGCCGTGGGCCCAGGCGGAACCGGCACCTATCGCAGCGGTAAGGAGGCAGGCGGTCAGCAAGGCGTTGCGTTTTGTTGTCATTATTTTTTCCCTCAGGAGTGCACGCAAAACCTCTTGGCAGAGGCTATGGCAACCATCTTAGGAAGCGCCCGGCAGCACCCGAATGCTGCTTTGGTGGGCGGGTTCTCATCCGTTGGTAGCAGGCCTTGTGGGGCACTGCTAAATCAGAGGCGGTTCGGGAAATTGTCCCGGCAACACCGGGACTTTTTCCGTATTCGCCAACCCGTCCAGGCAGCAACCTGTGCAGGCCAAAACCTCCACTGGGAACTGCAACCATGACAATAAGATCGCTACCCGCCCGCTCACCCCTAAGCCTTGCCGTGCAAGCCTTTCTGCTGGTGGGCAGCCTGTCCCTCAGTGCTGCAAGCTCTGCTGCCGCCGAACCTGCGAAGCCAACCCACAACGTCACCTGGGAAGACATCGCCAACGACCACCTGACGACCAAGGACGTGCTGCAATACGGCATGGGCACCAACGCCCAACGCTGGAGCCCCCTGGCCCAGGTCAACGACAAGAACGTGTTCAAGCTCACCCCGGCCTGGTCCTACTCGTTCGGCGACGAGAAGCAACGCGGCCAGGAATCCCAGGCCATCGTCAATGACGGCGTGGTCTACGTCACCGGCTCGTATTCCCGTGTGTTCGCCCTTGATGCGAAGACCGGCAAGCGCCTGTGGACCTACAACCACCGCCTGCCCGACAACATTCGCCCGTGCTGTGACGTGGTCAACCGTGGCGCGGCGATCTTTGGCGATAAGATCTACTTCGGCACCCTCGACGCGCGCCTGATTGCCCTCGACAAAAACACCGGCAAAGTGGTGTGGAACAAGAAGTTTGGTGACCACGCCGCCGGCTACACCATGACCGGCGCCCCGGTGCTGGTCAAAGACAAGGTCAGCGGCAAGGTGCTGCTGATCCACGGCAGCTCCGGCGATGAATTTGGCGTGGTCGGCCAGTTGTTTGCGCGCGACCCGGACACCGGCGAAGAGGTCTGGATGCGTCCGTTCGTGGAAGGCCATATGGGCCGCCTGAACGGCAAGGACAGCACCCCGACCGGCGACGTCAAGGCTCCTTCGTGGCCAGATGACCCGACCACCGAAACCGGCAAAGTCGAGGCCTGGAGCCACGGCGGCGGCGCGCCTTGGCAGAGCGCGAGCTTTGATGCCGAGACCAACACCATCATCGTCGGTGCCGGCAACCCTGGCCCATGGAACACCTGGGCGCGCACCTCCAAGGACGGCAACCCCCACGATTTCGACAGCCTCTACACCTCGGGCCAGGTCGGCGTCGACCCCAGCACAGGCGAAGTGAAGTGGTTCTACCAGCACACGCCGAACGATGCCTGGGACTTCTCCGGCAACAACGAACTGGTGCTGTTCGACTACAAGGACAAGGACGGCAAGGTCATCAAGGCCACCGGCCACGCTGACCGCAACGGCTTCTTCTATGTGGTGGACCGCAACAACGGCAAGCTGCAGAACGCCTTCCCGTTTGTCGACAACATCACTTGGGCCAGCCACATCGACCTGAAGACCGGCCGCCCCGTGGAGAACGAAGGCCAGCGTCCGGCCAAGCCATTGCCCGGTGAAACCAAGGGCAAGCCGGTGGAAGTCTCGCCGCCGTTCCTTGGTGGCAAAAACTGGAATCCCATGGCCTACAGCCAGGACACCGGCCTGTTCTACATCCCGGGCAATCAGTGGAAAGAGGAGTACTGGACCGAAGAGGTCAACTACAAGAAAGGCTCGGCTTACCTTGGGATGGGCTTTCGCATCAAGCGTATGTATGACGACCACGTTGGCACCCTGCGTGCGATGAACCCGACCACCGGCAAGGTGGTGTGGGAACACAAGGAAGCCCTGCCGCTGTGGGCCGGCGTGCTGGCGACCAAGGGCAACCTGGTGTTCACCGGGACCGGCGACGGTTTCTTCAAGGCTTTCGACGCAAAAACCGGCAAGGAACTGTGGAAGTTCCAGACCGGCAGCGGCATCGTCTCGCCGCCGATCACCTGGGAACAGGATGGCGAGCAGTACGTCGGCGTGACGGTCGGCTATGGCGGCGCGGTGCCGCTGTGGGGCGGCGACATGGCCGAGCTGACCAAGCCGGTGGCACAGGGTGGATCGTTCTGGGTGTTCAAGATCCCGAGTTGGGATAACAAGACCGCCCAGAAATAACCCCCTATCCCCGTCGTGGCAGCTGTCGAGCCCCAGCGAGGCTGCGTCCGCGGTGTGTCAGGCACGCCGCCAACGCAGCCTCGCCGGGGCTCGACAGCTGCTACGGCCGGGAGCCTGTTTGAAGAGGTTTCGAGATGAACTACCTGCCTTTATTACTGCTACTGTCCCTACCCTTCGCCCATGCCGACGACGGCGACGACGCCCCCCTGATCATCAACGGTTGCACCATCGCCGAACACAGCCAGTGCCCCGGCGCCAACCTCAAGGGCGCCAACCTGCGCAACCAGAACCTGAGCAAAATGAACCTGGCCGGTGCCGATTTGCGCGATGCGGATTTGCGCCACGCCAACCTGGACCTCGCCAACCTGGAAAAAGCCCAACTGCAAGGCGCCAACCTGACCCGCGCCAGCCTGCAGCAAGCCAATCTGCGCCTGGCCGACTTTACCGGTGCCACGTTGATGGCCGTGCAAGGCTGGGGGATGTTTGCCCAGGGCGCGCAATTCGAAAACGCCAACCTCAGCGCGGCCTACCTGCAATTTGCACGGTTGTCAGGGG
Organism: Pseudomonas sp. H1_A03; assembly: GCF_054685145.1. NCBI lineage: Bacteria > Pseudomonadati > Pseudomonadota > Gammaproteobacteria > Pseudomonadales > Pseudomonadaceae > Pseudomonas > Pseudomonas sp. H1_A03. The sequence continues at coordinate 3,404,785 of NZ_CP162829.1, read as the reverse complement.
CGAAGATGCACAAGGCCAACCTGCGTGCGGCTGACCTGGAAATGACGTGGTTGAGCAAGGCCGACCTGCAAGGCGCGGACCTCAGTGATGCCAATCTGCAGGAGGCCAAGTTCGGTGAAAGCAACCTGGAGAAGGCCACGCTCACGGGGAGTCGCCAGCACTATGCGAACTTTCAGGATGCGCATATGGAGGGCTGCACGGACTGCCCCACAACTTGGGATCGCTGAGACAACGCAATCCAAATGTGGGAACGGCGGTGCGACGATTCGACTTGCTCGCGAATGCGGTGGATCAGTAATGGATTGGGTGACTGACACACTGCATTCGCGAGCAAGCCCGCTTCCACAGGGGATTTGCGTCGCCACTGTCATCCCGCCACCCGCACCACCCCCATATCGATCCCCAAATGCACCAACTCAGCATGGGAACTCACCTGCAGCTTGCTCTTGAGCAAGGTCAGGTAATTGGACACGGTCTTGCTGCTGATACTCAGCTGGGCCGCAATCGAGCGGGCCGGGGTACCTCTGGCGAGCATCAGGAAAATCTCCAGTTCGCGCTGGGTCATGCTCTGCAAACGGCGGTCTGTGGGGTGATAGGCCAGTTGGGTCGCCAGGTCCTGTTCGATATAGGTGTGACCGTCGAGGATGCGCTCTACCGCATCCAGCATCACCGCAGGCGACGCGCTTTTGGTCAGGTAGCCCGATGCGCCCGCCTCCAGAGCCTGGCGCACCAGGGGCAACTCGGCGTGCTGGCTGAAAAACAGCACGCGCAACTGCGGCAAGCGCTGGCGCAGGCGGCGGGTGGTTTCCAGGCCGCTGATGCCCGGCAGGCCGAAGCCGATGATCACAAGGTTGGGCACCGCCTCATGCACGCGCGCCAGGGCTTCTTCGCCACTGGCCGCGTCACGCACCACCACGCCCGGCAGGCCGCTGCGCAACAGCCCGGCATAGCCCAGGCGGACCACGGCGTGATCATCGACCAACAGGATATTCATAATGCCTCCAATGGCAGCGGCTCTCGTCCCATGCTAGAACCCCGCGCCGCGCCGCGACCTACTACTTTGGTACTGGTTTTGCTGTCTATCGTCGCATTCCCAAGGCAGCGGGACTGGCGTGTAATAGGTGCATAACGATAACGACTGGACCCACCATGCTGCCCGTTCGACTGCCCCTAGCGGCCCTGTTGTGCCTGTTCATCACGCACGTACACGCCGACCCACCCCTGTTTTCCGCCGACGGCTACCGCATCAGCCTGTACCGCAGTCCTACGCCCGATCAACTGCCCGGTGCGACCATCGTCGACACCCCGGCCCTGCAAGCCCTGCTCAACCAGACGCCCGCACCGGTTCTGATCGACGTGTACCGGCGCCAGTGGCTGCAAGGCCGTTTCATCGAAGACCAGCCCCACGCCAACCTGCCCGGCAGCCACTGGCTGGCCAACACCGGCGACGGTGACCTCTCACCGGAATGGCAAGGCTATCTCGTGCGACATCTGTACAAGTTCACCGGCGGCAACCTGGCACGCCCGCTGGTGTTCTACTGCCGCTCCGATTGCTGGCTGAGTTGGAACGCGGTAAAACGAGCCGCCGAGCTGGGCTATACCTCTGTGTACTGGTATCGCGATGGCTTGGATGCATGGGAAGCGGCAAACCTGCCAGTGATGGCTGCGACACCCGAACCCTTTGAATAAAAAACCACAACAAGAAGGTGAACGGCCATGTACAAAATTTTGATTGCCGACGATCACCCGCTGTTTCGCGAGGCGATCCACAACGTTATCAGCGACGGCTTTCCCGGCAGCGAGGTGATGGAAACCGCCGACCTGGAGAGTGCCCTCGCCCTGACCCAGGAACACGACGACCTCGACCTGATCCTGCTGGATTTGAACATGCCCGGCATGCACGGCCTCAACGGTTTGATCAACCTGCGCAACGAGTCACCGACCATCCCGGTGGTGATTGTCTCGGCCGAACAGGACAAGCAAATCGTGCTGCAAGCCATCACGTATGGCGCCGTGGGGTTTATCACCAAGTCCTCGCCACGCCTGCAAATGACCGAGGCGATCCAGCAGATTCTCAACGGCAACGTGTACCTGCCGCCGGACATCATCCGCTCCCAGAAAAACACCGGGCAACGGCGCATGAACGACAACCCCGGTTTCGCCCCGGAACTGTTGCAGGCGCTGACGCGCAAGCAACTGCTGGTGTTGGAACGGATGACCAAGGGCGAGTCGAACAAGCAGATTGCGTACACCCTGGAGATTGCCGAGACCACGGTGAAGGCGCATGTGTCGGCGATCCTGCGCAAGTTGAATGTGCATAATCGGGTGCAGGCGATACTCAGTGCCGGGGATATTGATTTCGGCTCCTACCTGCGGCGCTGAACCTCCAGACAGAACACAAAACCAAATGTGGGAGCGGGCTTGCTCGCGAATGCGGTGCATCAGTATCAGATGTGCTGTCTGATACACCCCATTCGCGAGCAAGCCCGCTCCCACATTTAGATTGCCTGTGTCAGGGCCGACTGAGTAGATGACTCATCGCGGTCTTCAGCTTCATCGGCCGCACCGGCTTATGCATCAACGTATGCCCCAGTTCACGAATCTGCTGTTTCAACTCATTGCTGTAATTGGCAGTAATCATCATCGCCGGTATCGCTCGGCCCCGTCGCGCGTTGATGCGGGCCACCGCGTCAACGCCGTTCTGGTCGTTGTCGAGGTGGTAATCGGCAATCAGCAAGTCCGCCTCGGCATGGTAGTTGTCTACCTGTCGCGCCAGGTCCTGCTCCGACAGCGCGGTGACCACCCGGCAGCCCCAGCCTTCGAGCAACGTGCGCATGCCCGCGCAAATCGCCGCGTCGTTATCCAGCACCCACACGCGCGCGCCCTGCAAGCGTTCGAGCATCGGCTCGCTCATGCACGGCGCCGGCAAGGACTTGGGCGCGGTGGCGCTCAACGGCACCTCTACCGAAAACATCGAGCCTTTACCCGGCCAGGATTTGACGCTGATGCGATGGCCGAGAATCCCGGCGATCTTTTCCACGATGGCCAGGCCCAGGCCCAACCCGCGATCCTGGTCGGGGCGCTGCACGTCGCCGCGCTTGAACTCCTGGAAAATCTCCTCCAGACGCTCTTCGGCAATGCCCATGCCGCTGTCCCATACCTGAATCAACACGCGCTGATGCTGGCGTCGGCAACCCAGCACCACGCGGCCCTTGTAGGTGTAGCGGATCGCATTGCTCAGCAGGTTGCGCAGGATCCGCGCCAGCAGCTGGATATCGCTGCGCACCAGCGCCGAGCAGCCGATAAAGTGCAGCGCCAGCCCCTCGGCACGGGCCAGTTCGGTGTATTCGACGGCGAGGTTGTCCAGCAACTCACTGAGGGCAAACGGCGCGATATCGGCCTTGATCACCCCGGCATCCAGCTTGGAAATATCCACCAGGGTGCCGAGCAGGTTTTCCACGTCTTCCAGGGAATTGCTGACGTTGCGCACCAGGGTTTCGCTGGGGCGTTCGAGCAATGCGCTGGTAAACAGGCGCGCGGCGTTCAGCGGTTGCAGCAGGTCATGGCTGACGGCGGCGAGGAATTTGGTTTTCGACAGGTTGGCTTGTTCGGCCTCCCGCTTGGCTTCGCGCAAGCGGGTTTCCATGCGCCGGCGCTCGTCGATTTCCTTGAGCAACTGGTCGTTGAGCGAGGTGAGTTCCGAGGTGCGCTGGGCCACGCGTTGCTCCAGGTGCTGGTAGGCCTGGTGCAAGGCCTCAGCGGTGCGACGGCGTTCGGTGATGTCGCGGATCAATACGAAGATCCCCACCACTTCGCCACTGGCCAACAGGTTCGGCACATAGGAGCGCAGCATGTAGCGCTCCTGGTTGTTGATGTTGGTTTCGGCGAATTCGAACGTCACGCTTTCCCCCGCCAGGGCGCGGGCGACGTAGGCATCCAGGCGCTGGCAATGCTGCTCGCTGTGCACTTCGCGCAGGCTCTGGCCGAGCATCATGCCGCGCGGCCAGCAGTACCATTCTTCATAGACTTTATTGGTGAATTCATAGACCAGCTCAGCGTTCAGGTAGCCGATCAGCGCCGGCACGTTGTCGGTGATCAGGCGGATCCAGCGTTCGCTTTCCTGGGCCTTTTGCGCCGCAGCCTGTTCGCCGCGCAGGGCTTCGGCGCGCAGCCGGGCGTTGATCAGCAGGTGGTTGCTGGCCTTGAGTTCAGCCATCGCCTGGTTCAGCGCATCAGTGCGTTCGCGTACTTGCTCGGCCAATACCACCGAATGCTGGAAGGTGGTGTAGGGGTTGTTGCCCTGGGTCATGCCGGACTCGATGCGCTCGATCAGCGCCGCATTGATCCGCGCCAGCTTGTGGTTGTCCTGTTGCAGTCGCGCCACCTGGGCGAGCAGGTCAGCGTCGGCCTCGGGCAATGGCGACCCCGGTGAAGGTCTGGTTGATGTGCATGCCATTGAACTGTTCTCCGTAGGTGTTGAAGCCCATCACCCGCTGGTCGCTCAGATAGCTGCCGATCTGCTCGAGGGTGCCGTTGTCTTCCAGTTCCAGGCGCCGCAGGAAACAGTCGCAGCCAATGGTCAGCAGCAGGTCGCCAAGGCGCGACTGCAGGCCGTCGAACAGGGTTTGCAGGTTCGGCAGGATCGGGCCGGGCTTCATCGCGGTCAGGACGATGCCGTTTTCCACCGCGCAGTAGAAACTCAGGCTCAGGTCTTCGTGCACCTGCTGGATCGCGCGCACGTAGTACTGGTCGTGGATGCGCACCGCCAGCGGGTGCGCGGCGAAGGTGCGATGGTCGAGGTTGGCCACGGCCACACCGATATGCCGCGCGTATTCTTCGGCGGCAGGCTCGGCGTTGAGTTCGAAGACCCGTCGCGACGGGCTGTCTGCGCCGGTGACCACCAGCTTTTCCGAGCGCGGCAGGATGTGGTGGGTGGTGAACACCTCGAAATCCAGCCAGGTATTGACCAGTACCACCACCGCTGCGCCGCTGTGGAACACGCCGTTGAAGTAGACATGGGTGTGCGTGAGGAAGTTGTCGTCACCCGCCGAACCGCCAAAGTGCGGGATATCGCCCAACGCGGCGCTGAGGGCCGCGAGCACCATTTCTTCTCGGCTGGACAGGCCATCGAGCAGGGTCAGGGCGAAGGTGTTGCCCTTGATCGGCGCCAGCGTATTGCTGCGGCAACCGCCGACCAGGCGTTCGACCATGTCCTGGGCGTTGATCAGGCTGAAGTGTTCCACCTGGTCAATCAGCTCAGTGGCGATGGAAAAGTGCGCGTGGTTGAAGCCCACCGCCGTGATGCAGTTGCGGCCATAGCCTTGGGACGTGATCTCGCCGGCGCTAGTACAGCCGACCACGCGCACGCTGCCGAAGCACTGTTGCAGCGCGTGGCCCAGGGCCTGCAAATCATAGGAGGCAGAGCAGAAAAACAGCACGAAACCCAGGTACGGATGCAACAGTTGCCGCGCCAGCTCTTCGGCGGCCTGCCCGGCATCGGTGGCCTGGGACATGGCACTGACTACGCCTTCACTGTTGTGCATCGTTGGCTCCCCCTCTGAGACACAAGTGTACGAAGGGCCAGGGGGGAGACCTATGCTACTTGGGTACTGGGTGGGGGATGCGATGGGATGAGGTTTCAGGCACGCGCAAATACCACGGCTTTCTCGAATTGCTCTGGGGTCGGACGCACACCGGTATAGAGCACAAATTGCTCCAACGCCTGGATCGCGATCACTTCCAAGCCGGTAATTACCCGTTTGCCTTTGGCACGGCCGCGCACGATCAATGGGGTTTCAGAGGGGATCGCTACCACATCGAACACCGTTTCGGCAGCATCCACGGCTTCAGCATCAAACGCCAGGGCGTGCGCCTCAGGCCCACCGGTCATGCCGATAGGTGTCACGTTAATCAGCATCTGCGGGCGCAAGCCCCCTAGCTCGGGCAACCACTCATAGCCCAGGTTCTGCGCCAAGGCGCGGCCTGCGGCTTGGTTACGCGCCACTATTACGCCATTCGCGTAGCCGCCATCGCGCAAGGCACTGGCCACGGCCTTGGCCATGCCGCCGCTGCCACGCAGGGCGAATGTGGATGACTGCGGCACGGCGTGCTGTTTCAGCAGTTGCTCGATGGCGATGTAATCGGTGTTGTAGGCCTTGAGATGCCCATCGGTGTTGACGATGGTGTTCAGCGAGTCGATGGCTTGAACTGAATCGTCGAGTTCGTCCACTAAGGCAATGGCGGCCTCCTTGAACGGCATGGAAACCCCGCAACCACGGATGTTCAACGCGCGGATACCACCGATCGCACCGGGCAAATCCTGGCTGCTGAAGGCTTTATAGTAGAAGTTCAGACCCAACTGTTCGTACAGGTGGTTATGAAAACGCAGGCCAAAATTCCCGGGGCGCGCCGACAGTGACATGCACAGCCGAGTGTCCTTGTTGGGGTGCATCTGCATGGGTAACTCCTTGAGTAAGCGATTCGATACAGACCTTACACAACCTTTACCTAGCGGCTGTGCTGTTTTTCAGAAATACGTTGTCTTAAAAGTATCCCCGCGACATTACTTGAGTCTATTGATTGCAGACCACAAGCGCAGGGGCTAACCGAGGAATGACCATGATTCGTACAATCCCCAAGATCGCCTTGCTTGTTGGCGCACTCGCGATGGCAGGCCAAGCCTCCGCCCACGGTGGTGGTTGGGGTGGCCCGGCCGTATTGGGTGCCCTGGTCGGCGCAGCAGTCGTGGGCTCCGTGGTTGCCAGCCAGCCACGTGAGGTCTATGTGCAGCAGCCGGTGTATGTGCAACCGCAGCCGGTGTATGCCGCGCCGCCGCCGGTCTACTACGCACCGCCGCCACCGGTGTATGTGCAACAACAGGTCTACTACCGCCCGGCGCCGGTGTATTACGGTCCACCGCGTGGCTATTACGGCCCACCGCGCGGCGGCTACGGCCCTCCCCACGGCTACTACGGCCGCGGCTGGTAATTGATCCCGCTGAAACGGGCCTCGCAGGTTGCGGGGCCTTTTTTTTGCCTGAAAAGTCTGGATTCATCCTGCAAAGGTCGCTCCGAGGACAATGCCCGCCGCGTAATCGCACATCATCAACACCAATGTCTACTTGCTCGACCGGGCCTCACGCTGTCATGTTTGTGTCACGACACACTCCCACTATCGAGCCTGTCCACCCAATAACAACAAGGACGACTGACCATGCCTACGCAAAACCCACACCGCACCGCTGGCCTCTGCACGTCCAGCAAGGTGTACAGCGCCCTCACCGAGCTCAAGCACCTGGAAGGCCACCGCAGCGCCAAATTCCTCGCACTGCTGGCAGAAAACCTGGTGCGCAAGGGTCTGCTCAGTGAGCAGGAAGTGGTGAACATGCTTGATCAGGTGGTGGACTGACGCTCGCGTTGATGTCGACTATCGAGACAGTTGATTTTTCCTACGCCGCCCAGCCCCGTAAGGTGACCTCCATAGCGATTGGAGGTCCTTATGCCCACTGTTCAGATCATGTCCGTCATCGGCAGCGCCGTCCCCGCCCCTCTTCGAGAGCTGGGCTTGCTCGCCTGCTGGTACGTAGTACGCGATGGCGAAGCCATCAGCGGCCCGCTCACGTCCTTGTCCGCCGCCGAAAAACAGCTGCAACACGCCTCGACCTTCAGGTTGCACGCCTGAGGCTCAGGGTAATGGCAACTTGACCCGCGGCTTGCTTTCCACAAACAACGCCCAGCTGGACATGAACAGCGCCGCCACCAGCGGCCCGATCACAAAGCCGTTCAAGCCAAACACCGACAGCCCGCCCAGGGTCGAGATCAGGATCAGGTAGTCCGGCATTTTGGTGTCCTTGCCCACCAGGATCGGGCGCAGCACGTTGTCCACCAAACCAATCACAAACACGCCAAACAGCGCCAGCACCACGCCCTGCCAGATCGAGCCGCTCAACAGGAAGTAAGCGGCCACCGGCCCCCACACAATCCCCGCGCCCACCGCCGGCAACAATGACAGAAACGCCATCAATACCGCCCAGAGCAACGCACTCGGGATATCGAGGAACCAGAAGATCAACCCGCCCAGCGCACCCTGGGTCACGGCCACCAGCACATTGCCCTTGACCGTGGCACGCACCACCCGATTGAACTTGAGCTGCAACCGGCGCTTCTGCGGCTCGGCCAACGGCACCGCCGTGCGCACCTTGCGCACCAGCTCCGGGCCGTCGCGCAGCAGGAAATACAGCAAATACAGCATGATGAAAAAACTCACCAGGAAATCAAACGTGCCCTGGCCGAAGCTGAACGCCTGGGTCGCAAAGAACTGGCTGCCCTGCATCGCGCTCTTGACGATATTTTCGCGCAAGCCTTCCAGGTTGCCCATGCCGAAGCGGTCGAGCAGGTGCTGGAAATACGGCGGCAGCACGTTTTTGAACTGCTCGATATACCCCGCCACGTCCAACTTACCGCTTTCGACGTTTTTATAGAGCGTCGCGCCCTCTTGCACCAGCAAGGCGCTGGTGAAGATCACCGGCAGGATCGCAATGATCAAGCAGGCACTCAAGGTGGCCAGGGACGTGAGGTTGCGGTTCCAGCCAAAGCGTTGCTGCAGGCGGCGCTGCATCGGGGCAAAGATAATGCCAAGGATCACCGCCCAGAACACCGCGCCGTAAAACGGCAGCAATATCCAGATAAAGGCAATGGTCACCAGGACCAGCAGCAATAGCAGGGTTTTGAATTGCAGGTTGGTTTGATTCATGTCCGGTCCATGTCAGAAAAGCAGTGGCCTCGTGTAGGCCCTGTTGCTTAGTCCGCAGCGAAACCTGGGAGTGCCCTCGGTTATCGAACAAGCATAGACCGCCTCACTGAAGGGCTTTGGCCTCCTTCAACAGCGCCTGGATCATCTGCTCCTGGGCCTCATAGCGGCCTTCGCCAAAATGCGTGTAACGCACCTGCCCCTTGGCGTCGATCAAGTAATGGGCGGGCCAGTATTGGTTCTCAAAGTTGCGCCAGATCGCGTAGTTGTTGTCGATGGCCACAGGGTAAGTGATGCCCAGCTTGCGCACCTGGTCCTTGACGTTGCCGATGATGCGTTCATAGCCGTATTCCGGGGTATGTACGCCGATCACCACCAAACCGTCCTTCTCGTACTTTTTTGCCCACGCTTTCACGTAGGGCAGGGTGTGCTGGCAGTTGATGCAGTCGTAGGTCCAGAAATCCACCAGCACCACCTTGCCTTCTAGAGCCTGCGAAGTCAGTTCCGGCGAGTTGAGCCATTCGACCGCACCGGCCAGCGATGGCATGGCGCCCTGTTCTTCACTCGGCGCCGGCTCGGCCTTGATCTTGCTCACCACGTAATCGACCGCCTTGGGGACGCTTTCCAGCACGCCTTTTTCCAGCCTGCTGACACCTTCGGATGAGGTACCGGCCAGCAAGGTTTTGTCGGTACCGGTTGAGATCACCACCGCCGCCGCCAGTACCGCCACCCCAGCCCCACGGCGCAGCCAGCCGGTGACGGGAATCGAGCGCTTGAGCCGATTGACCAGGCCGCGTCCGGCAAACAGCAAGGTGCCCAGGGACAACGCGCTGCCCAGGCCGTACGCCACCAGCAGCAAGCTGGTTTGCGCGCTGGCGCCTTGCAGCATCGCACCGGTCAGGATCACCCCCAGGATAGGCCCGGCGCACGGCGCCCACAGCAGGCCGGTGGCGACGCCGATCAACAGCGATTTAAGTGGCCCGGACAGTGTGCGGCTGTCGGGATCGATGTGGTTGCCCAACCGTAAAAACGGGCGTGCCAGCCAGCTGCCGACCCGCGCCGAGATCAACGACAGCGCAAACAGCACCATCACGACCAGTGCCACATGGCGACCGGTGTCATTGGCCTGCACCACCCACTCACTGCTGACCACGGCCAGGCTGGATATCAACGCGAAGGTTAGGACCATGCCACCAAGGGTCAGCAGGACCGAACGGCGAGTGCGGTCAACGCCGGCGAAAAGGAACGGCACCACTGGCAGGATGCAAGGGCTGAGGACGGTCAGGATGCCGCCCAGGAACGCGATAATCAGCATGATGTTCACCTTATGGATTGACGCCAGGTTTCAGGAGTGGAGGCGGTGTGTGCCTCGTTGGAGTCAATTAAATGCCCCTGAGGTATCGCGCCTGTGTCGAGAACCCGCGCGGGCAAATCGATACGTATCAACAGCGCCTGTCGATACACAGCGATACAAAAAGCCCAAACGACGACCTGGATCAATAAACCGTCGTGACCGCTCGGCTACCTTCGCGACCTTTTGCGACCCGTGCCCATGCCTCCCATCCTCGCCCCCGAACTGCTCGCCCCTGCCGGCACCCTGAAAAACATGCGCTACGCCTTCGCCTACGGCGCCGATGCGGTCTACGCCGGCCAGCCGCGCTACAGCCTGCGCGTGCGCAACAACGAGTTCGACCACGCCAACCTGGCTCTCGGCATCAAGGAAGCCCACGCGCTGGGCAAACGTTTCTACGTGGTGGTGAACATCGCGCCGCACAACGCCAAGTTGAAGACCTTCCTCAAGGACCTGGCCCCGGTGATCGCCATGGGCCCGGATGCGCTGATCATGTCCGACCCCGGGTTGATCATGCTGGTGCGCCGACACTTCCCATCGATGCCGATCCATCTGTCTGTGCAGGCCAATACCGTGAACTGGGCCAGCGTAGAGTTCTGGCGGCAGCAAGGGATCTGCCGGGTGATCCTGTCGCGGGAACTGTCCCTGGAAGAGATCGGCGAGATTCGCCAGCAAGTGCCGGACATGGAATTGGAAGTGTTTGTGCACGGCGCTTTGTGCATGGCGTATTCAGGGCGCTGCCTGCTCTCGGGTTATATGAACAAGCGCGATGCCAACCAGGGCACCTGCACCAACGCGTGCCGCTGGAAATACCAGGCCACGCCAGCAGTGGAAAACGCCACGGGCGATATCGTCCAGGTGTTTCAACCGGAACCGACCCTGGGCATTGGCACACCAACCGACCAGGTGTTCCTGCTGCAAGAGGCCAACCGCCCCGATGAGCAGATGCCCGCCTTCGAAGACGAGCACGGCACCTACATCATGAACGCCAAGGACCTGCGCGCGGTGCAGCACGTGGAGCGCCTGGCCCACATGGGCGTGCATTCGCTGAAGATCGAGGGCCGCACCAAGTCCCACTTCTATTGCGCGCGCACCACCCAGGTGTATCGCCGGGCAATCGATGATGCGGTGGCCGGTCGCGCCTTCGACCGCAGCCTGATGAACGACCTCGAATCCCTGGCCCAACGCGGCTACACCGAGGGTTTCCTGCGCCGCCATGTGCACGATGAGTACCAGAACTACCAGAACGGCAGCTCGGTGTCGGAGCGCCAGCAATTCGTCGGAGAACTGACCGGCGAGCGTAGGGGCGAGTTGGCCGAGGTCAAGGTGAAGAACCGCTTTGCGGTGGGCGATCACCTGGAATTGATGACCCCGGCCGGCAATTTTCACTTTGATCTGGAGAGGATGCACAACAGCCAGGGCGAGGCTGTCGAGGTGGCGCCGGGAGATGGGCACACGGTGTATGTACCGGTCCCGGCGGAGATGGAGGTGCGCTTTGGCTTGCTGATGCGTGATGTCTCGTAGCCGCTGGATACCGGCTTAACACCACCGAGCATGGGTGGTGTCAGCTTGCGTAGCAGCTGTCGAGCTTAAGCGAGGCTGCGTTTGCGGAGTGTCAGGCGCGCCGCTGACGCAGCCTCGCTTAAGCTCGACAGCTGCTACGAAGGGGTCAGATTTTGAACTGGCCGACCAATTGCCCCAACCGCTGACCCAAATCCGCCAGGCTACGTGAGGTCTGAGCGCCCAGTTGGGTCTCGTCGGCCACGCTGTCCACCGCCACGGCAATCTGATGCACGCTGCGGTTGATCTCTTCGGCCACGGCCGTCTGCTCTTCGGCGGCGCTGGCGATCTGGGCGTTCATCGAATTGATGGTGCCGATCAACTGGGCCATGGTGTCCAGCGACGCGCCGGCTTCGTTGGCCTGGGCCGAAGTGCCGTCGCCGGCATCGCTGGAACGGCGCATGGCCTCCACGGCGGCTTCGGTGCCTTTTTGCAGGCGGTCGATCATGCTCTGGATTTCCTGGGTGCTGGTCTGGGTGCGGCTGGCCAGGGCGCGCACTTCATCGGCGACCACGGCAAAACCACGCCCGGCCTCCCCTGCCCGTGCCGCTTCGATTGCCGCGTTGAGCGCCAGCAAGTTGGTCTGTTCGGCGATGGAGCGGATTACGCTGAGCACACTGACGATGGAGGACACGTCCTGCTGCAAGCTGTCGAGGGACACGCCGCTGCTACGGATGTCGTTCACCAGCGCATGGATCTGCGCGATGCTGCCGTCCACCACGCGCTTGGCGGCCTGGCCTTCGGCATCGGTTTGCTGGGCAGCCACCGAGGCGCCCTGGGCACTGCGCGCCACTTCTTGCGCAGCGGACGACATCTGGTTGATCGCGGTCGCCACCTGGTCGGTCTCGTGGCGCTGGCGTTCCATGGCCTGTTCGGAGCGCTGGGCCTGGTCGGAGACCTGGCTGACCAGGCCGGTGAGTTGGCTGGTCATCTCGGTGATCTGGCGCACCAGCCCGTGGATCTTGTCGACAAAACGGTTGAACGCGCCGGCCAGATCGCCCAGCTCGTCCTGGCTGGTGATGGCCAAACGGCGGGTCAAGTCGCCTTCGCCGGCAGCGATGTCGTCGAGGTTGGCTTTCATCAAGTTCAGCGGACGCAGGATGGTATTGGCCACCACCATACCCACGACGGCGATCACCAGCAGCACCACCACCGCCAGGCCGAGGATACTCAACAACACGCCTTCCATGCGTTTCTGCACCTTGGCCTCGACCACCGCAACCTGGGCTTCGATGCCGTCCAGGTTTACCGAGGTACCGATGACCATGTCCCATTTGGGCAGGTATTCGGTGTAGCCCATCTTGGGCACGAGTTCGGTCTGCCCCGGTTGAGTCGAGCTGTATTGCAGGTAGTGGGTGCCGTCCTTGCCGACCTTGACCAGGTCGCGGTTGACGTAGACGCCGTTGGGGTCGCGGTTGTCCTTGAAGCTCTTGCCCACGCCGTCTGGGCTGTTGCCCTTGAACAGGCGGATGGTCTCGGAGTCGTAGCCGAAGAAGTAGCCGTCCTTGCCGTAGCTGGTATTGGAGAGCAACTTGACCACCTCTGCGCGCGCGGCGGTATCACCGGGCGCGGCCGCGTCGTAGAGCGGCTTGACGGTGCTCATGGCCACTTCAACATAACTTTGCAGGGTGGCCTTGGCGTCGTTGAGCAGGCGTTGGCGGGTTTCATCCACCTCGTTGCGCGCCTGCCCCTGCAGGATCCACACGGTGGTCAGGCTGATGACCACCGCAAACAGCAACACCGGCACTACGGCGAGGGACAGGACTTTGGCCTTCAGGCTCAGACGCATGGCTTTTCTCTCTTATTAGTGACGACTTGAGAGGTTAACGGCCAATGGTCGAGTTTCTGTAGGACGATCCGGTCAGAGGGTCATCGCCGCCAGCCAGCCAAACGCCAGCAATGGCAGGTTGTAGTGCAGGAAGGTCGGCACCACGGTGTCCCAGATATGGTGGTGCTGGCCGTCGATATTCAGGCCGGAGGTCGGGCCGAGGGTGGAGTCCGAGGCCGGTGAGCCGGCGTCACCCAAGGCACCCGCCGTGCCGACGATGCACACAATGGCGACCGGGCTGAAGCCCAGTTGCACACACAGCGGCACAAAGATCGCAGCCAGAATCGGCACGGTGGAGAACGACGAACCGATGCCCATGGTCACCAGCAGCCCCACCAGCAACATCAGCAATGCCCCAACGCCACGGCTGTGGCCGATGAACGCCGCCGACGTTTCCACCAGCGAGCGCACATCGCCCGTGGCCTTGAGCACTTCGGCAAACCCCGACGCGGCAATCATGATGAAGCCGATCATCGCCATCATCTTCATGCCTTCGGTGAACAGGTCATCGGTATCGCGCCAGCGCACGATGCCCGACACCGAGAAAATCAGGAAGCCGGCCAGCGCGCCGATGATCATCGAGTCCAGCCACAGCTGGATGATGAACGCCGAGGCAATCGCCACGCCGGCCACCAGCAGGGTCAACGGGTTGTACTGCACCGCTACCTGCTCGACGCGCTCGATTTTTTCCAGGTCGTACACACGCTTTTTGCGGTAGCTGATAAACACCGCCACCAGCAGGCCAACCACCATGCCCAGGGCCGGCAGGCTCATGGCGTGGGTGACGTTGACCTGGCTGATGTCCACGCCGCTCTTGGCCACGTTGGCCAGCAGGATCTGGTTGAGGAAGATATTGCCAAAGCCCACCGGCAGGAACATGTAGGGCGTGATCAGGCCGAAGGTCATCACGCAGGCGATCAGGCGGCGGTCCAGTTGCAGCTTGGTCAGCACATACAACAGCGGCGGCACCAGCAACGGGATAAACGCAATGTGGATCGGCAGGATGTTCTGCGAGGCAATCGCCACCACCCACAGCAGGCCGATCAATAGCCATTTGACGTGACTGCCACCGCTGGCTTCCTGGCGGTCCACCAGCAGCAGCGCCTTGTCGGCCAAGGCATGGGCCAAGCCAGACTTGGCAATCGCCACCGCGAAAGCGCCGAGCAAGGCGTAGGACAAGGCCACGGTGGCACCACCGCCCAAACCGCCGTTGAAGGCCGTGAGCGTGGCCTCGATGCCCAGCCCACCGCTAAGGCCGCCCACCAGCGCGCCCACAATGATGGCGATGACCACATGCACGCGGGACAGGCTGAGCACCAGCATGGTGCCGACCGCGGCAATAACTGCGTTAATCATGGTTACCTCAAGCAAAAAACGTAAACAACAGGCATGCCTGCGCCCGGGCGGCCATCGGGCGGCAGCCGGCGTACAGGCTTGAAGGAGGTCTTATTAGAGGGCGCGCACTTTGCAGCAGGTGGGCGCGCATGTCAAAAAGCGGCGCCGCTTTCAGGGTTAAATTGATCGTTTGAATTAAGAAAATGTGAAATCAGCCGATAACCGGGCTCTATGTGTTTTCAGGTAAGGATGTACCGATGTCGCTTAGGCAGCTCTCCATTCAATGGAAAATCACCCTGCTCGCCGGCCTGTGCCTGCTGGGAATCGTGACCCTGCTGGTGGGTCTGTCGCTGTATCGCATGGAGCAGAGTTCGCAGCAGGTCAAGGCGTCCAGCATGCAGATGCTGGATGAAGCCGCCCAAGCGCGCATCGAAGCCCAAGGCGAAGTGCAGGCGCTGGGTATTCGGCAGCAGTTCATGGACGCCTATCAGTACGGCCATGGTTTTTCCCGTCAGGTGCTGTTCTTGCGCGAACAGGCGGAAAAACGCTTTCTCGACGCCTTCGACACCCGCGAAGACCTGACCCGCCAGGTCAGGGCCGCGTTGCAGGCCAACCCGGACTTGCTCGGTTTGTCCCTGGTGTTCGAAGCCAATGCCCTGGATGGCAAGGATGAGTTGTTCGCCGGCCAAGCCGAGTTGGGCAGTAACGACAAAGGCCGCTTCGCCCTGTACTGGTCGCAGCCGACACCCGGCAAGCTGACCTCAATGGCCTTGCCGGAAAGCGACATGACCGACGCCAGCGTCGGCCCCAGCGGTGAAAAGGCCAACGCCTGGTTCACCTGCCCGCGCACCACCCTCAAGCCGTGCGTGATCGAACCCTACTTTTATGTGATCGACGGGCAAAACGTGCTGATGACCAGCATCGTTTTCCCATTGATGGTCGATGGCAAAGTCATCGCCTCGTTATCGGTCGACATCAACCTCAACAGCCTGCAGGCCGTGAGCCAACAGGCCAGCCACAAGCTGTATGACGGCCAGACCCAGGTCAGCATCCTCAGCCCTACAGGTTTGCTCGCCGGCCACAGCCCGGACGCCAGCAAGCTCAGTCAGCGCCTGGACCAGGTCGACAGCGCCAACGGCGCGCAATTGATCAGCGCCCTGTCTGGCAGCACCCACATCCGCAGCCTGCGTAGCGACCACCAACTCAAGGTGCTGGCGCCGTTCGCGCCGATCCCGGATGGCAAGCCGTGGGGCGTGTTGCTGGATGTGCCGGAAAAAGTCCTGGTAGGCCCGGCCGAAGCGCTCAAGGCGCAACTGGACGCCGATAACACGCGCGGCACCCTGCTGGAACTGGGCCTGGGCCTGCTGGCGGCGGTGGTCGGCCTGATCCTGGTGTGGCTGATGGCACGCAGCGTGACCCGGCCGATCCTCGGCGTGGCGCAGATGCTCGAAGACATTGCCAGCGGCGAAGGCGACCTGACCCGCCGCCTGGCCTACGACAAGCAGGACGAGCTGGGCCAACTGGCCGGCTGGTTCAACCGCTTCCTGGACAAGCTGCAACCGATTATCGCCGAGGTGAAGCGCTCGGTGCAGGACGCCCGTGGCACCGCCGACCAGTCCGCCGCGATTGCTACGCAAACCAGTGCCGGCATGGAACAGCAATATCGTCAGGTCGACCAGGTGGCCACCGCGTCCCACGAAATGAGTGCCACCGCCCAGGATGTGGCGCGCAGCGCTGCGCAGGCGGCCCAAGCTGCACGCGATGCCGACCAGGCGACCCGCGACGGCCTCACAGTAATCGACCGCACCACCCGCAATATCGGGGAGTTGGCGGCGGATATGAGCACGGCCATGAACCAGGTCGAAGGCCTGGCTGCCAATAGTGAAAAAATCGGTTCGGTGCTGGAAGTGATTCGCGGTATTGCCGAACAGACCAACCTGTTGGCGCTCAACGCCGCCATCGAAGCAGCCCGCGCCGGTGAGGCTGGACGTGGCTTTGCGGTGGTGGCTGATGAAGTGCGCAACCTGGCGCGACGCACCCAGGAGTCGGTCGAAGAAACCCGCCAGGTCATCGAGCAATTGCAAGGCGGCACCGAAGAGGTCGTCAGCGCCATGGGCAACAGCTATCGCCAGGCCCAGGGCAGCGTCGAACAAGTTGGCGAGGCGGTGACCGCCCTGCGCCAGATCGGCGAGGCCGTCACGGTGATCAGCGACATGAACCTGCAAATCGCCAGCGCCGCCGAAGAGCAAAGCGCGGTGGCCGAGGAAATCAACAGCAATGTGGCGACGATTCGCGATGTGACCGAATCGCTGTCGGAACAGGCGAATGAATCGGCGCGGGTGAGCCAGGCGTTGAATAGCCTGGCGAATCAGCAGCAGGGGTTGATGGATCAGTTCCGCGTTTAAAGGGCGAAATAGAACCCATGTGAGAGCGCTTTTCTGTGGGAGCCGGGCTTGCCCGGCTCCCACATTTTGATAGGTAGTGTGTCAGCACTAACGCTTGGGCAACTCAATCGTTACTTTCAAACCGCCCAACGCACTTTCCTGCAACTGCAACACCCCGCCCCACACCTCGACGATATCCCGCACGATGCCCAATCCCAGGCCATGCCCATCAATCTGTTCATCCAGTCGTGCACCGCGGCTGAAGACTTGATCGCGCTGGGTTTCGGGGATACCGGGACCGTCGTCTTCCACCGCCAGCACGTAGCTGTGCGCAGTCTCTGTGACGGTCAGGCGCACCTCGGCATCCGCCCATTTGCAGGCGTTATCCAACAGATTGCCCAGCAGCTCCAGCAGGTCTTCACGGTCCCAGGGCAGTTGCAGCCCGGGCGCGGCGTGATAGCTCAGGTCCAGGTGCTCCCCGTGGATCATGTTCAAGGTGGCGAGCAGGCCCGGCAATTCCTTGTCACAGTCGAACAACGCACCCGGCAAGGTTTCACCGGCCAGGCGCGCGCGGTTGAGTTCACGGTTGAGACGTTGCTGCACGTGTTCCAACTGATCACGCAGCAGCTTGCTCAGTTCAGGGTGATCCTTCAGCGCTTCGCTTGACGCCGCGCTCAACAGTACCGCCAGCGGGGTCTTGAGGGCGTGTCCGAGGTTGCCCAAGGCATTGCGCGAACGCTTGAGGCTGTCTTCGGTGTGGGCCAGCAAGTGGTTGATCTGCGCCACCAGCGGCTCCAGCTCCAGTGGCACCTGGGTGTCGAGTTGCGAACGCTGGCCCTGTTGCAGTTGAGCAATCTGGTTACGCGCGGTTTCCAAGGGTCGCAAGGCGCGGCGCACGGTGAGCCGTTGCAGGATCAACACCAGCAGCAGCGCCGCCAGCCCCAGCACCAGACCGATCTGACGCATCAGGCGAAAGCTTTCCCGCACCGGCGTGTAGTCCTGGGCCACGCTGATGGAAATCGACTGCCCGAAGCGTTTGTAGTCCTCGCGCAACACCAACAGTTGCTGACCTTCCGGCCCCAGTTGCAGGTTGCCCTTGAGGCCGGCCTCGGGCAGTTGCGGCAGGTCCTGGTCCCACAGCGAGCGGGAGCGCCAGTGCGTATCGGCGAAATCAATCCGGAAATAGTGCCCGGAAAACGGCCGTTGATACGCTGGCGACAAGCGCTTTTCATGCAGTTGCAAGCCATCCGGGCCGCGTACCAGCGCCACCAGCAGGCTCTCACTGTCGTTGCGCAGCCCCGCCTCCAGGTAGCGCTGCAAACCCGTTTCAAACAACCACAGACTGGTTTGCGCCAACGCAACGCCGACAATCACCATCACGCTGACCAGGCCCAGGCTCAGGCGCCGCTGGATCGACCTCATTCGGCGATGGCGCCAAACCGGTAACCCTGGCCGCGCCGGGTTTCGATCACGCTGCGCCCCAACTTGCGGCGTAGGTGGTTGACGTGGACTTCCAGCACATTGGAGTCGCGCTCGGTTTCGCCATCATACAAATGCTCGGCCAGGTGGCTTTTCGACAGGATTTGCTCGGGATGCAGCATGAAGTAGCGCAACAGGCGGAATTCGGCGGCGGTCAGCTGGATCTCTGCGCCATCACGCAACACGCACTGACGCCCTTCATCCAAGTGCAGGCCGGCCGCCTGCAGGGTGGGCTGGTTGGTCTGCCCATGGGAGCGGCGCAGCAGTGCCTGGATGCGCAGGTGCAGTTCCTCGGGATGGAACGGTTTACTCAGGTAATCGTCGGCGCCAGCCTTGAGCCCTTCGATGCGCTCGGCCCAGGAGTCGCGCGCGGTGAGAATCAGTACCGGGACGGCCAGCGCGGCGGCGCGCCATTGCGCGAGTACTTCAAGCCCAGGCAAACCGGGCAGGCCAAGGTCGAGGATGATCAGGTCATAGGGTTCGCTGCGTCCCTGGTACACAGCATCGCGGCCATCAGCCAGCCAATCGACGGCATAGCCCTGGCGCTGCAAGCCGGCCAACAGTTCATCGGCCAGAGGTACGTTGTCTTCCACCAAAAGCAGGCGCATCAGTCTTCCTCGTCTTTGATCAGCGCACCCGTGGATGCATCCAACTTGATCTCACGCACCACGCCTTCGGCGGTGACCAGTTCCACTTCATAGGCATATTTACCGTGCTTTTTCTCAAGCTCGGCCTCCAGCAGGCGCGAACCCGGATGACGCGCCATGGCCTGTTCCAGCAACTGCTCCAGCGGCAGGATCACGCCGTTCTGGCGCAGGACCAAGGCCTCGTCCTGATCAAGATCGCGGGCTGCCAGGCTTGAGCAAAAAACCAGGAGCAGCAACGCCATTCGACTGCCGGCGTATAAATTTACCTTCATTACGTTTCCTGATGATTCTTGAGAACCTGCCCGGTGAGCGCGTCCAATTCAACCTCCCACTCGATGCCGTCGGTATCCTCCAGTTCAACTTGGTAAAGATACTTGCCGTATTCCTCGTCCAGGTCGGTATCCAGCAGTGTTGAACCCGGGTGCAAGGCCAGGGCCGTGGCTTCCAATTGATCAAAGGCGATAATTGTAACAGTGGCAGGCACTTTCAGTGGTTTGTCGGGGTCCACGGCTTGGGCCTGGATCGCCGTGAAGGCGATGATACCGGCGGCGACCAGCCCTGTAAGGCGCTTCATGGGGAGTCTCCGTTTCAAGATTTTTCCTACGTCGGCCACCGTACCTGTAGCAACTTAATTGAAACTGAATTGCCACCATGGCAATTTCCGACATCCTCCTTCCCCAGTTATTGTGCGAGATTTCCTATACAACCCTGCTCGCTTCCACAGAGACCGGTATGACAGCGATTCACATCAAGTTTTCCGCCCTGACCTTAAAGGCCGGTAAACGCGCCTTTGCGCGCATTCGCGAACAGGGCCTGGCGCCTGCCGACGTTGGCATCCTGCCTGGCGCGGCCGGCGGCCCCAAGGCGCTGGGTATCCAAGGCCTGGACCTGGCGCTGTTTGGCGATTGGTTGCCGCGTGCACCACGGGAACGCGCGCTGATCGGCGCGTCCATCGGCTCCTGGCGGTTTGCCAGTGCGTGCCTGCCGGACCCGGTGCAAGGTCTGCTGGACCTCGGGCGCCTGTATAACGAACAAAGCTTTGCCAAAGGCGTGACCATGGCTGCGGTCAGCCAGAGCTGCCAGCGCATGCTCGACGACCTGCTGGCCGGCCGCGATGCGCAGGTGTTGGAAAACCCCAACTATCGCCTCAACATCATGGTGGTCAAGAGCCACGGACTGCTTGCCGATGATCACCGTGGGCGCCTCGGGCTGGGCCTGTCGTCGGTGATTGCCGATAATTTGCGTGGCCGCGCACGGCTGTCGCGGCACTTCGAACGGCTGATCATCCACGACCCGCGCCAGGCGCCGCCAGTGCATCCGTTGAAGGA
This sequence comes from Pseudomonas sp. H1_A03, assembly GCF_054685145.1. NCBI lineage: Bacteria > Pseudomonadati > Pseudomonadota > Gammaproteobacteria > Pseudomonadales > Pseudomonadaceae > Pseudomonas > Pseudomonas sp. H1_A03. Next base: position 3,384,125 of record NZ_CP162829.1, on the reverse strand, counting down.
TTTCCCGTCACGCTTCCTCGCCCTGGAATTGGGCAACCTGCGCCAGGCGCTGCTGGCGTCGGGCTCGATTCCCATGGTGATGCAAGGCGTACGCGACCTGCCCGGCGCGGGCGCCGGCACCTACCGCGACGGCGGCCTGCTCGACTACCACCTCGACCTGCCTTATCAAGGCGATGACATTGTGCTGTACCCGCACTTTACTGACCGGGTCATTCCCGGCTGGTTCGACAAAGGCCTGCCGTGGCGGCGCAGCAATCCACAGGGTTTGCAGGACGTGTTGCTGCTGGCGCCGTCCAAGGACTACCTCGCCCGCCTGCCCCACGGCAAACTGCCGGACCGCAGCGACTTCAAGCGCTTTATGGGCGACGACCCGAGCCGCAACAGATATTGGCAGACCGCGATGAGCGAAAGCCGGCGGTTGGGGGATGAGTTTCTTGAGCTGGCGGATAACGGCAAATTGGGCGAGCACTTACTGGCGCTATGACCAAGCGGTATGCGCGGCAAGGGATCAAGCTGTTAAACTCGCCGCCTGCCAGACACCGACCGAGCTGAAAACACTGTGGAAATCTTCAAGGAATTTACATTCGAATCCGCCCACCGCCTGCCCCACGTACCGGAAGGCCACAAATGCGGGCGCCTGCATGGGCATTCGTTCAAGGTGGCGATCCACCTGAGCGGCGACCTGGATCCCCATACCGGCTGGATTCGCGACTTCTCGGAGATCAAGGCGATTTTCAAGCCGCTCTATGAACGCCTCGACCACAACTACTTGAATGACATCCCTGGCCTGGAAAACCCGACCAGCGAAGTGCTCGCCAAGTGGATCTGGAATGAGCTGAAACCCTTGCTGCCTGAGCTCAGTGCGATTCGCATCCACGAGACCTGCACCAGCGGCTGCATTTATCACGGCGAGTAAGCCTGCGATATGAAAAAACCACCCACGCGGTGGTTTTTTTGTGCCTGCCTCCCTTACAGTCGTGGCTTCCCTGCCACAAGGAGCACGCGGCAATGATGCGCCCCGCCACTGTCCATGATGTTGCAGCCATCGAGGCCATCGTCCAGGCAGCTTACTCGCCGTATATCGCACGGATCGGCCGTAAGCCCGGGCCGATGCTCGAGGATTATCGCCAACGGGTGGAAGCCGGCGGCGTGCACGTGCTGGAAAACGCCCGGCAAGTCCAGGGCTTTATTGTCCTGCTGGAGGCCGACGGCGCGCTGTTGCTGGATAACCTGGCCGTCGCCCCTGAGACCCAGGGCCTGGGTTTCGGGCGGTTGCTGTTGGATTTTGCCGAACAGCAGGCGATCGACGCAGGTTTCGCTGTGATCCGCCTGTACACCAATGAAGCCATGACCGAGAACATCGCGCTCTACCATCGCCGCGGCTATGTTGAAACCCATCGCGCCGAGGAACACGGCCTGCGGCGCGTGTACATGACCAAGCCTCTCCAGGAGTAACCCATGGAAAACATCTGGCTGGCCCAAGCCAAACGCTTGCAGGCGCTGGCGTCCACGGGGCTGCACTTTTGCACTGATGATTTCGAGCGCGAGCGCCTGGAAGAAATTGCCGAGATTGCCCACAGCATGCTGGCGCAATTGGGCAATGTCCCGTTGGAACGTATCTGCGGGCTGGTCACAGATTTTGCCCAGCGTTATTCGACGCCAATGATTGACGTGCGCGGTGCGGTTATCGAAGGCGACCGGATTTTGTTGGTGCGGGAGTTGACCGATGGCTGCTGGGCGTTGCCGGGTGGGTATGCGGATATCGGCTTGTCGGCAGCCGAAAACATCGTCAAAGAGATTCGCGAGGAAGCCGGGCTGACGGTAACCGCCAGGGCACTGTACAGCGTGACGCACAAGGCCAAAGGCTTGTATCGACCGGATGTGCGGGATTTCTACAAGCTGTACTTCCTGTGTGAATCGGTGGATCAGTCGGCACCGATGGCAGGGTTCGAAACCACTGACGTGGGCTTTTTCCGCCTCGGTGCACTGCCGCCGCTGTCCCGTGGGCGCACCATCGAAAGTGATCTGGAGGCCGCCTTTGCCTTCCATCGCGGCGAGACGACTCAGACGCTGTTTGACTGATCCACTTTGTATCACTGCTGCACTGCTTTCGTGCCCGACTGGGCACTGCGACCATTCCTTGCTGTGCTTCCCCCCTCTTTCGCTATAAAAACTGTGCACGGTGCACAGCGCCCACCGTGCGTTTGTCACTGCTGCCGATTTGGCACGCACGGTGCAACAGGGCTGCGTCACTCACTCAGGGAGCAAGGCACATGACGCAGCAAGAACCGGGCAACGACTACCCCCTCAGCGAAGTCCCCATGCATGCGCGCAAGGGTCTGGCATCGACCGCCATGGTGCTGCTGGGCTTTACCTTTTTTACCGCGACCATGTTTGCCGGCGGCAAGCTGGGGGTGGCGTTCAGTTTCGTCGACATGCTCGGCGTGGTGGCCCTGGGTAACCTTTTGTTGGGTATGTACGCCGCAGGCCTGGGTTACATCGCCTTCAAGAGCGGGCTGAATTCAGTGTTGATGGGGCGCTTCTGCTTTGGCGAAGTGGGCAGCAAACTCAGCGACTTGATCCTCGGCTTCACTCAAATCGGCTGGTATGCCTGGGGTACTGCCACTGCTGCCGTAGTGCTTGGCAAGTATTTCGAACTGAGCCAGGGCAGTGTGCTTGCGTTGATGGTGTTGTTTGGTCTGGTGTTCTGCGCCACGGCCTACATTGGTTATCGTGGGCTGGAAATTCTGTCCTATATCGCGGTGCCGGCCATGGGCATTCTGCTGTTTCTGTCGATGTGGGTAGCCACAGTGAAAGTCGGTGGACTGGACGGACTGCTGGCAGTGGTACCGACCGCTGAGCTGGACTTGTCCACGGCGATTACCCTGGTGTTCGGCACCTTTGTCAGCGGTGCGACCCAGGCCACCAATTGGACGCGGTTTTCGCGTTCGGCCAAGGTGGCGGTGCTGGCGAGCCTGATCGGTTTCTTTATCGGCAACGGCTTGATGGTGCTGATCGGCGCCTACGGTGCCATCGTCTACCAGCAACCGGACGTAGTCGAAGTGTTGTTGCTGCAAGGCTTTGCCATGGCGGCGATGGCCATGTTGCTACTCAATATCTGGAGTACCCAGGACAACACCATCTACAACTTCGCCGTGGCCGGCTGCAACTTGCTGCGCACCAAACGGCGCAAGACCGTGACCCTGGCCGGTGCGGTGATCGGCACCCTGCTGGCGTTACTCGGCATGTACGACTTGCTGGTGCCCTATTTGATTGTGCTGGGTACGGTGATCCCGCCGATTGGTGGGGTAATCATGGCGGACTTCTTCTATCGCTATCGCGGCCACTATCCACGCCTGGCCGACGCCCGCCTGCCTGCGTTCAACTGGCCAGGACTGGTCGCCTATGCCGTGGGCACGGTGCTGGCGTTCAACTCGCCCTGGGTCGCGCCATTGGTGGGTATCGTCGCCGCGTCGTTGACCTACATCGCGCTCACCGCCGTACTACGGGTGCGAGCGCCGTTGGCTGACGCTCAAGCATGAGCCTGACCCTTGCCGATGTGCTCGCACTGCCAGGCTTGGAGTCCATGCGCCTGCGCGCGGGCGAGGCGGGCCTGGATAACGGCGTGCGCTGGCCTTATGTGGCGGAAAACAGCGGGATCGCCGAATGGGTGCTGGGCGGCGAACTGGTATTCGTCACCGGGATCAATCACCCGCGCGACGAAGCCAACCTGCTGCAATTGCTGGAGGAAGCCTGCGAGCGTCAAGTGGCTGGGTTGGTGGTTCTGACCGGGCCGTCCTATATCCAGGCGATCCCCCAGCGCTTACTCGACGCTGCCGAAGCCGCCGGCATGCCGCTGGTCGAACAGCCCTACTCGCTGAAAATGGTATTGGTGACCCAAGCTATCGGTTCGGCGCTGATCCAGTCCGAGCAGTTGGGGCGCTCGCGGCATGACGTACTGGAACGCTTGCTGACCGGCGACTACCAATCCCTGGATCTCTTGTTGCACCGGGCCACGCAGTTGGGCATGCCGCTGGCCGGGCATTGGCAGGTGGTGCAACTGCAACTGGAAGGCAGTGAATCGCTGTTTGCCCAGGGTGATGCGGCTTCTGTGGAGGCGCAACTGGCCCGACAACACGACGCCATCAGCCGCCGTTTACGTCAGTTCTCGGCCGGGTTGCCGGTGCAGGGTCGAGCCGGCCAATGGACGTTGCTGCTGCCGGCACAGGACGCTGCCGCAGCATTGGCCAACCGCCAGCAATTGGCCAACTGGCTCAACCCACTGAATCTGCGCCTGTCGCCGCTTAAATTGTTTATTGGCCTCAGCGCCGCCGCTCACCCACCCGCACGCCTGGCCCAGGCGCAGGAGGAAGCACGCCAGGCACTCGCGGCTGCGCGGCGTTTCAGCGAACGCGCCGGGCTATGCGTGTACGACGAACTGGGCGTGCTCAAGCTGCTCAGCGGCGTGCGTGATCGCGCCCTGCTCGACCAATTCCTGAATGAACGCCTCGGCCCCTTGCTGCGCCACGACCGGCACCATGGCCCCAGCCTCATGCCCACGCTGGAAGCCTGGTTTCACGAGAATGGTAACCTTGTGGCCGCCGCCCAGCGCCTGGCCGTGCACCGCAACACCCTGACGCACCGCGTCCAGCGCATCGAAGCCCTGTGCGGGCTGACGCTGGATAATGCTTATGATCGCCTGGACATCGGCATTGCGCTGATGATCTGGCGGCTGTCTGCCTGACTGTTTTTAGCCAAGAGGAACTTGCCCATGCACATCATCAACGCCCGCCTGCGCAACCGTGAAGGCCTGCATGATCTGCACCTGGAACATGGCCGGATCGCCAGCATCACCCCACAATCGGGCGCACCGAGTGCGGCGGCCGACGCCCTGGACGCCGCCGGCAACCTGGTGATTCCACCCTTTGTCGAACCGCATATCCATCTCGACGCCACCCTGACCGCCGGCGAGCCGCGCTGGAACATGAGCGGCACCCTGTTCGAAGGCATCGAATGCTGGGGCGAACGCAAAGCCACCATCACCCAGGAAGACACCAAGGCCCGCGCCAAAAAGACTATCCAGACCCTCGCCGCCCACGGTATCCAGCATGTGCGCACCCACGTCGACGTCACCGACCCGGACCTCACAGCACTCAAGGCCATGCTGCAAGTGCGTGAAGAAAGCACGCACCTGATCGACCTGCAGATCGTCGCGTTCCCCCAGGAAGGCATCGAGTCGTACCGCAACGGCCGCGAGCTGATGGAAGAAGCCATTCGCCTGGGCGCCGACGTGATCGGTGGTATCCCGCACTTTGAATACACCCGCGACCAAGGCGTGAGTTCGGTGAAGTTCCTGATGGACCTGGCTGAACGGACCGGCTGCCTGGTGGACGTGCACTGCGACGAAACCGATGACCCGCACTCGCGCTTTCTCGAAGTGCTGGCCGAAGAAGCCCGCAGCCGCGACATGGGCGCCCGCGTCACCGCCAGTCACACCACGGCCATGGGCTCCTACGACAATGCCTATTGCGCCAAACTCTTTCGCTTGCTCGGGCACTCAGGTATCAGTTTCGTCTCCTGCCCCACCGAGAGCATTCACCTGCAAGGCCGCTTCGACACCTTCCCGAAACGCCGCGGCGTCACCCGGGTCAACGAACTGCTGGAAGCCGGCATGAACGTGTGCTTCGGCCAGGACTCCATCGTCGACCCCTGGTACCCCCTGGGCAACGGCAACATCCTGCGGGTGCTCGAAGCCGGTTTGCACATCTGCCACATGCTCGGCTACCGCAACCTGCAAAGCGCCCTCGACCTGGTCACCGACAACAGCGCCAAGGCCATGGCCCTGGGTGACCGCTACGGCCTGGAGCCTGGACGGCCAGCCAACCTGTTGATCCTGTCGGCGGACAGCGACTACGAGGTCATCCGCAGCCAGGGCTTGCCGCTGTACTCGATCCGCAATGGCAACGTGTTGATGAAGCGTCAGCCAGCGCAGGTGGAGTTTATGTAAACGTCTCGGTCATACGATCGAGTCGATATCCAGCGTTTGCGCCCTCCCCCATTCGGTTTGCGTGGCGGGAGGGATACTGGCGACCTGGGCCGGTTCACGGTTTTCACGGTGGCTGAACCAGCGCTTGAGGCTGGGTTGCAAATGAGCGCCGTGGGCGTGACTGCCGTAGACATCACGGGCGTCCAGACGGCGCCAGCGCAGGGTGGCAAGGCGCTCGCGGCTGGTGTGCAAGCGATCGATCTCGGCGTTCAAGGCTTCGTTGTGTTCATAGCCACGGTCGTTGGCAGGTCTTAGCCGGGCCAGTTCCCTGCGTTTGTTTCGCAACTGCTGGCGCATGCCCTCCAGTGCATGATCAAGTAATTCAAACTCTCTTGGCGTGACCAATGGGCCGTCGCTTTCCTGGGTTTGTTGCCAGCGACGCAACGTCGCCCAGGCAGCCGGGATGTAGCTGGCGGTCATGAAGTGCTGGTTGGCCTGGAACAGCTGTTTTAGCAGGTTTTCGCGGTCGGGCATGTCGCCGTGGACTTGCAACGCTCGGTTGCAACCCGCTTCTTGAATGGATTCACAACCGGGCTTCCAAAGCACCGAAGAACGCGTGCCATCCGCGAGCATGATCGGCATGAAGTGTTGTTGTTCGCCATGGTGCTGATAAGGGTTCCCACCGAAACGAACCAGACCGGCGGCGAACAGCAGGCCGCCCGGTGCAGGGGCACTGAACAGGGTGACGGCACCAGGGACCCAGAGTTTGGCGGTGGTGTTCATCCATGGCGCCGGGACGCTGGGAACTGGGTCGTTGTGGTTGACGATGCGGTGGTGGACCAAGGTGGAGGCGCCCGCTGTGAATTCGGCATCAGCGGCGCGGGGGGCGCCGTAGGTATAGAGGAGGATGTTGTAGTTGGCATCCGGTGCTCGGCGTAGGCCTTCTGCCAAAAGCAAAGCGATTGCGCCGCCCAGGCTGTGGCCGCAGATGATTATTCGTTGGTCGGTGTGGAATTGGTCTAGGTAGCGCAGCACGAAATTGCGCATTGCCCGGTAGGCCTCATAAAAACCTTCGTGAGCCTTGCCGACACCCTCGAGAAAATCCACCTGATGGGCGTTGGCATCTCGCAACCCGTCTGCAGCGCTCGCGGTACCACGCACGGCAATCAGGATTACGTCATCGTGATGGGTGATAAAAGCCTGGGTATCCGTCCCAAACTTTTCATCATCGAAAAAGTGCAAATTGGCTGGGTGCTCCTGCTCATCCTCCAGCTCCGGTTGGTTTTGTGGGTATAACTCAGGATCGAAAGGTAGAATCTCAAAACGCCGGGAGTAAGGGACCTCTTCGTAAAGGGGGTAGAAACGGTCCACTTGCTCTGCATCAAATCGCCAAGCCTCGTGGTAACCCGATAGCTCTTCGGCAAATAGATGGCCGACGCTTGGGTTGAGGGGGAATTGAACCTGGTCGTGAGGCTTTTTAGGTGGCTCCTGGCCGAAATGGCAATAACTCAAGGTGGCCATCAGTGCCAGCTGATAAAGGTTCAAGGCACAGAAACTGTCTGCCGTTGAAAGCATCGGGCGTAAGGCCCGCAGTGGTCGAACCTCCATAGCGGTGTGGTTGTTGGGAAACAACACGATTCCTGCCAAGATCGACTGAGGGGGCCCGAATCCCAAGTCACCCATCATTTTCAATGCATGCTGCTGGGGTTGATAAGTCCGTCGCATAATCGGTGGCAAGTGGGCGACATGACGGACTAAATCACGCACTTCAACTTGATAAAACCGGTTGGCCTTTTGCTGAGCAGGATTACTGTCGGGCCGCCGGCCATCAGAAGCAGCAAACCGAGTCTGCTCCGCCCGAATTTGAAGCTCGGTGATAGGGAGCTTATAGGTAGAACGCAACATCAGCCAATGATAGGGCTGCTCTGTACCTGAATACAGGTCATCAAAAACAAGCACCACAGGCCCACAATAAATATCTTGCAACTTGGCAAACCCTTCTCCATCTAACCTGCCTTTGTACTGCTGCCCTGCACTATCGTGGACAGTGTAAGGCAGGCCACCGTATGCCGTTCCCACGCCCAGTTCATCGACGAGGCAAAAGCTCACCCAATGCCCACGCACTGAACAGGCCGGCTTTCTATCACTGAAAAAAAGATTGCTTCCATGCATCCAGCGTCATGAACTTGCTCCTTGTTATTTACACGATGGATAGACATCACAAACACGACCATCCGGCATTTTTATAGGCTTAAAGTCGGTGGTATTGCCGTCACAAAAGCCGTAAAGGTCCTCAAAGTTTTTACCTTTACAACGCCTCCAGCCTCCTGGTACGACTACCCAGTTATCCCCAACAGCTGGCTCTTCCTCATCAGTGACCGTCAGCACCATCCTGAGCGTTTTCCCTGCTAACTGATCACGTTGAGCAACACCACCGGCCAGAGAATTCTGCAACTCTCCCATTTCATTCATCGAGCGACATCGCAGAAGCTTCCTGATCGCATGAAACGGCCCCACCGTCCTGAACCGCCACTGACATTGCCCGATTAGCTCCTGTACACCCGACTCAGGCATACCAAGTTGATCATTCCAGCCATCTCGAATGGCAATACCTGCACGATCCCCACCTACGTCCGTATCACGCTTACCCCACTTCGCATAAAACTCAAACTCCAGACTTCGCAGCACCGAAGGGCAACCCTCGATTTTTTCACTCAGCGGTAGTTCATAGCTCACCCGACTTGGCAAAGATTTGTAATCAGTAAAGAACACTTTCCGTTCCGACCTCTTGCCTCGACGTCGCGGCAAAGTGCAGGTCTCACCAGTCGCGGGCAGATAATTCGCAGCCGTTTTGAGTTCAAATTCCGCTGGTAAATCCACCTCCAACGTAACGCTATCAACCGGCTCTCCCGCACAACCCATTAGACCCAGCGCGACCAACACCCCAACACTTCGCCTACCCATCCTTTTCCCCCATCAATTCCCACTGCTCCACCATCCGTTGAAAATGATCCTGCGGTGTTTCTCCCACTTTCGGTTGCCACCGGATAAAGCTGTTCCTTGTGGCCTCCTCCAACCTGCGTACCACCAAAAACTCCAACTGCTCCGGCCCCTGCCATTGCCAGGCCCGCGCCTGTTCCAGCACCTGTATCAGCCAGATTCTCGGGTCCTGGAATTCCACCAGTGCGACCAAGTCTTCGCTGTGTTCGGTCAACAGGTAACGCAGGATATTGGCGTGCAGAATGGATTCGGCGTTTGGGTTGGGCGTGTTCAGCCAAGGGACCGGGTCAGGCAGCGAATGCTCACCGGGGGCTGGGTTGTCAGCCGTGCGCCAGCGGTCTTCGTGCCAGTAGCACACGCTGATCAACGGGCCGAGGAATACCGGCCAGTGCTCCAGGCACAGATAGGCCAATGCACGCGCCAGAGTGCGGTTGTCGTGAAAACGGTAGAGCGATTGCTCGCCTTCCTGCCCCACCAGCAAACGGTCGCGCCAGTGTTGAGCCACGCCTGTCAGGTCCTCGCATGGCAAAGCGCCCAGCCAGCCCCAGTTCGTTTCGGGCTGTTGCAAGAGGTTGAGCAGCGCGGGCTCGCTCATCTGTTTCAACAGAAGGATCACCGGGCCCTCCACCGCCAGTTCCGCCAGCACGGTCTGGCCATAGAGGCTGCGATACTCTGACAAACTGCGCGCCGCCAGCAGCGGCTGTCGCGCGTTACTGTGCCCCTCAAGGATCAAACACAGCTGTCGCCCAGCCTGCTGCTGTTGAGCCATCCATTGGCCTGGCAAGTTCTGCATCAGGCAGCCCTCCCCGGCAGCTCACACTGGCCTTCACGACAGCGCTCGCACACCGGGCAGTAATCCGCCCCCAGGTGCCTGGACAGGTTCATGATGCTGCTTTGTACCTTGGAGACCCGTGGCACATCGGACACCGTAAAGGTGTTCTCCAGTAGGCCCCCTGACGGTGAGCCCCCCTGGGTGATAGGGCGACTGCTGAAGATGCCGCCCGCCTGGATGACCAGATGCTCTCCTCCCGCTCGGAGGCTCAGTTGCGCACCGGCATCGATCACCAGGCTGGCACCGGACTTGAGGTGAAGCTGCTGCCCCGCCTCAATGACCAAGTTCTGAGTCACGTGGGTCCGGCTATCGCCTTGCACATCAAGGTAATCGCTCGCCTTGAGCACGACTTTGCGATCGCCGGTGACATGACGATGCTCTTCACTTTCAACGTGAGTCGTGCTTAAACCATGGATAACTTCTCGCCGTTCCCCCGCGACCTCCAACCGACTGTCATGACCGACCCGTTGCTCCAGGTCGCGCTGCGCACGCAGGTAAACAAGCTCTTCGCCACGACGGTCTTCCAGGTACATTTCGTTGGAGCCCTCGCCGCCAAGGGAACTGCGGCTGCGCAAAACACTGCGGGTCTTGTGCTGGGGCAAAGGATAGGCCGGCCGATGCAGCGCGTTCGGCAGGCAACCGTTGATCAGCGGCCGGTCCGGGTCCCCTTCCAGGAAGGTCACCAGCACTTCCATGCCCACGCGCGGGATCATCGTTGCGCCGAACCCGTCTCCGGCCCACCCGGACGCAACCCGAACCCAACAACTGCTTTTGTCGTCCGCCTTGTCCAGGCGGTCCCAGTGAAAGCGCACCTTCACCCGGCCATAGGCGTCGCAATGCACGTCCTCACCGTCTGGCCCCGTCACGGTTGCGGTCTGGCTGCCATTGATGGTCGGTTTGGGGTGCTTGAGGGGCGGCCGATGCACAGCTTGCCAGGGTGTCGCGATAAAGCGATTGCGATACCCCCGGAACACGTCAGCCGCAGGTGTAGCCTCCTCCAGCACCTGCGGTTGATAACCCTCGTGACGCACCGAAGTGATCAGCCAAAGGTCGTTGCAGGAGGGGTCGGGATGATCACGCAGTTCAAGGAAATGCCCACTGCGCAGTGCGGGTTGATCACTCTTGCCCAATGCCCGATGCCGGTCGCGTTGGTGACGCTCCAGCCCTCGACGCGCCAATTGCCTGCCGCGGGCATGGCCGGCAAAACCTGCGGGGTACCGATAGTCCTCAAGCGGGAGTATCGAAGCAGAACCAGCGCTGTCCTGCAGGTGCAACGAGGGATGTTCAAAGTCGTGATCCCGGCGCACCGTCTTTTGGCTACGGATGGCCAAGCGCAGGTCGAAACGCTGGATCACTTTTGTATCGGCTTGCAGCCCGCCGTCAGGGCAGTAGCGCTGCACGGGCAAGCGGCGAAACACGGTCTGGTCATCACCAAAGACCAACAGGTGAGCGTCCGCGCTGTGACGAAAATGGTAGTGAATACCCTCCTCTTCACACAGCCGCTGGATGAAGTGCAAGTCACTTTCCGCGTACTGCACACAGAACGTGCGCGGCGGATAAACCACAGGGCCTAGCTCGAATGCATAGGCGTCCGCCAGGATGCCATGCTGTTCCAGGACCGCCGCGATGATCTGCGGCACGCTGCGCTGCTGGAAAATCCGCTGGTCATGCCGGTGTGCAAGGTAAGCCAGGCGGGGCGCCAGGGTCAGGTGATAACGAGTAATGCGCCGGCCCGGGTCATCCCGGCCCACGGCGTAAACCTGACCATGCAGGCCTTCGTTGATTTCGCCGAAGTCCAGGTAGGCGGGTTGGTGAAGCAACGCCTGTAGATCAAGGGAAGGGTTTTCACTGACCACCTGCACGTGGATAAAGAACGGTTGATCAAGGACCTCACTGCCTTTGAATGCCAGTACTTGTAAGTCGATATTTATGCGTGGAAGAATCAGATTGAAACGTGACGAAACAAACGCGTTAACCATCCGTTGTTACCCGCCGTTAATGAATGAGCGCCCTGAGATACTTCCTCTCGCTAAACATGGAATAAGTTGCTGAGAAAAAGTCCTTGAACGCCTCGAAGCTTAGCGATTCCAGGCAAAAATCGGCCGTTTTAAAATAAAAAAGAAGTTTCGTACGACGAAGTTGGAAGTGTCTTTTACAAAATAAGAAAATGAGTCAATGAGCCACTTCCTAACAATAAGAAATGCCCTACGCAAACTTTCGCTGGAATGACTAACTGATAGAGAAACAGCTGACACCGGATCGCAGCGTCAGCGGCTGAACAACCTCACGCCTGCGGCTGTGCAGCCCCGAAGAGACTGACACTCAGCAACGTCTCGCCCTGAGCGTGCAAACGCACCGGCGCAATGCCACCCGGCATCACCACGGCAACCTCACCGCTCTCAACCCATCCAGCACGCCATGCCGCGCAAGCCACAGCGCTGGCGCTGGTTCCGGAAGACGCGGTGGGCCCTTCCCCGCGCTCAAACACCCGTGCGATGACTCGGTTGCCGGGCTGGCGCGCCGCCCATTGCAAGTTGATACCGGCCACACAGGGTTCACCGCCACCCGCTGGGGGCGCGAAGGCAATCGCTTTCAAGGGTTCGAACAGGGCTGGCTGCCGCATCTGTGCGTTATCCGGCAATGCCGAAACGTGCTCGACCAGCGTCACACAATGAGGGTTGCCCACCCGCACAAACTGACTGGTTGCCCACTGTGGGTTGATCACCGCCAACGCGCTCACGTGGCTCAGTTCAGTTGCGCCTAGCATCGTCCGCCCAACGGCCTGCGCCCCCACCGCCATGGGCCCGAAAGCTGGAAAACCCAGCTCAAGCCAGAACCCGGCAACCTGTTCGTGGACTGCCGGCTCAACCCGTGTCGGTACCGGTGTCAACGCATCCGACTTGTCGTGATGCACCCGCAACTCACTGGCTCCAGTCATCAGGCCCTGGTCAGTGAGCGCCTGGGCGAAAATCGTCAAGCCATTGCCACTGCGCTCGGCCAAAGAGCCGTCGGTGTTAACGATCAGCAGGTCAAACGGCGGCTCGGCCTGGAACGGGCCGACCAGCAGACCGTCGCTGCGGTGGGCCTTTGCGCCGGCCGGGCGCGGTGTCGAGCCCCAATCGCATTCGCGGGCGATGGCGGATGTTGCCCAACGGTCACGAGTCTGCGCGGCCAAGGCAGCGCTTTCGGGCAGATCAATACCCTTGCTTCTTAATGAGGCCGGGCTGACCACGCCGTAGATATTGCCGCGGGCGTCATAGAACAGGGTCATGACGTTGTTTGCCTGAAGTGTTTCATCGATGAGTCCGTGCGCTTGCCTACCTATTGAGACAACAGCGTATTACAGAACCTACCGATGATGGGAGGCGGGCTGGAAGGTGGTAATCCACCGTGAGCACCCAGGGGTTCAAAAGCGCCCACAGGGATTACGCACCTTCCAGACCGCCTCCTACACACTCGATACGGCATACGTGGCTGCAAACTGCCCTTACGTTCCAGGTTTTTAAAACAAAATCCACGACCAGCAGAATCCCAGGGGAGCCCGGCTCGCGTGCCACGGCCTGATATGCAACGATGTCGCGCCGGACATCGTTCGTTGAACGCAAGACCAAGGATTATTCATGACTGCCATCCCCACCTCAGCGCCCGTGGTTCCCGGGCGGCTGGAGCAAATGTCGACCCGTATCGCTTTCTTTATCGCCGGTTTCGGCATCGCGGCCTGGGCGCCACTGGTGCCGTATGCCAAGGCGCGCGCCGGACTGAGCGAAGGTACGCTGGGCCTGCTGTTGTTGTGCCTGGGTGTCGGCTCGATCATCGCCATGCCCGCAGCGGGTGCGCTGGCTTCGCGCTATGGCTGCCGAAAGGTGTTGAGCGCCGGGACAATCATGATTTGCCTGGCGTTGCCGATGCTGGCGACGGTCAGTTCAATTCCGTTACTGATGGCGGGCTTGTTTCTGTTTGGTGCTGGCTTGGGCACGGTGGATTCCACCGTCAACCTGCAGGCGGTGATCGTGGAGCGGGCCAGCGGCAAAACCATGATGTCTGGCTTTCACGGGCTGTTCAGCCTGGGAGGAATCGTCGGCGCGGCGGGGGTTTCGGCATTGCTGGGGCTGGGCCTGTCGCCGCTGCAGGCAACCCTCGTGGTGATCGTCATTACGCTGGCGGCGCTGCTCAAGGCCGCACCGCATCTGTTGCCTTATGGCAGTGAGAGTTCGGGCCCGGCTTTTGCCGTGCCCCACGGCGTGGTGCTGTTCATCGGTTGCCTGTGCTTTATCGTGTTTCTTGCCGAAGGTGCGGTGCTCGACTGGAGCGCAGTGTTCCTCAGTGACGAGCGCAGCCTTGACGAAGCCTATGCTGGCCTGGGTTACGCGGCATTTGCCTTGACCATGACTGCCGGGCGGTTGACCGGTGACGCAATCGTGCGCCGGCTGGGCGCGACCTGGGTCATCGTGGCCGGTGGCGCCCTCGCCGCCGCCGGCACATTCCTCGCCACATTATCCCCAGCCTGGGAAGTGGCATTGTTGGGTTATGCACTCGTAGGTGCCGGGTGCTCCAATATTGTCCCGGTGCTCTATACCGCGGTTGGCAAACAGAATGTCATGCCAGAACACATTGCCGTGCCGGCCATTACAACCCTGGGCTACGCGGGGATATTGGCCGGGCCTGCCGTGATTGGATTTATCGCCCATGGCAGCAGCCTGGCAACCGCCTTCCTGTTGATAGGCATGTTGCTGGCGGCAGTGGCGGTCAGTGGGAAAATACTGCGGGTATGACCGCACAGCGGCATGAGCAGCTTGAGTCTTTCAGCTGCTCATGCCGCTGTGCGCTTCTTTAATTACCCTCTCTCTTTCTTGTCGTTCTCCAGCCAGCGATCAATGCTGTAGTTCTTCAACCACCCATCGTCGTTACGGCTACCGAAGATGTTGTAACCGTTAGCCTTGTAACTGTCCAGAGAGTCCAATAAGCCTGGTCTCCCCACAAGATTTTTGGCCAGATATACCTCATCCTCGCTGTATTTTTTCAAAGGGAACCCGGTGCGCGGATCCCGCACAACCTCACCCTTAGCATCCGTTACGTTAGGGTCCTTGCTAATCTCAATAATTGTCTCCCTTCGAACGTAGCGATGTTTTTCTAATCCAAACAAAATATCGTTGTCTTGTGACTTGTCCCGCCAATCATTGAATTTCCCCTTGAATGCCTGGACGACCTGCGCGTTAGTTTTCCCATGGAACGGATCCGCGCTCTGCGTGTTGGGGTTGGTATTACCGATCTGTGAGTCGCTCGCCGAGGTAAGGCTTTCATGGGTGATTTCACCGCCCTTTGCAGTAATGGCATCGTTCAGCCGGGGGCGGTTGAGTATCTCTCGCGCCAACATAATCGTGCGCTCGGAGACCTTACTGCTGCTGGGTTCCTCTTTGGCAATCTCCTGCAAAGAGCTTTGGGTCAGTCGTCCCTCTTTTTTGAAGGCGTCCAGCAATGGCAGGTTGTTCTTCAGGTCAGTCGCCAACAGATGATCGTCTGAGCTGACAAAGGGGTTACCAACCTTCGTCATGCCTCCGTACAGATTCTGACCGTCAAAGTGCCGGTCGGCGCCATTCGCGAATCGGGAGTTGATTGGCTGCGCCGCTGGCAGCGGTTTACCTAATGCGCGAGCATCGACCTCAAAACGAGAGTGACCGCTTCCCGCCGACCCTGATGTCGCTGGCGCCGCCATTTGCGTAAAGCCCGGATTATTGACACTACCAATCATGATTCACCTCCACCCTATCTAGATTCCGTAGCCTGGGCCTGATTGCCTGATCCTCGAAAACGCCTCGAAATCAACATGGCACAAGCACCGACTGAGTGGCTCTCAGAAAACAATGGTTCCGCAGACGGTCGTCCAAGACGCCCGATATGCCCCGGTGAACCTTGAGCGTTTGTAACCGCCTCAGTTTTGTGGGCCATCCATGGCCTGGAACGGCCTGCTAGCGGCGGGACAACTTGCTCCAAAAGCTGGCAAACATCGAAAGTACAGGGCTGGGCGCCGGCTCTTCCATGAACACCCGAGAGCCTTTGTCAAAATCTTCGGCGGTGGGCGCCTTGAAGCTGGACTTGGGCGAGGATGTGAGGTTGAGCCCCTGTAGCCGGGATGCTGTTGGGCTTTCTGCCTCCTGCGCAAGCCCGACCAGGGCCGAGGCGTTGTACTGGGAGTGACGGGATTCAAATGATGTCGAATTCATGGTCCAGACCTAATCCGGTAGATGAAGGCCCCCACCGGTAATCAATGACCGGTGGATATTTTCTTGGTGGTGCATTTTCGTAAACGGTTTCTGCACGCCTGGGTTGTATTTACTGCATCAAACGCCTGCCAACTTCTGCCGCGTGTGCACGGCAGAAGACAGCCAGGTCTAACGAAGCAGCGCGTACAGTTCCTGTCGAGAGATCTTGCCATCGCGTTGCCAACTGACAATATTGTCCATCGCCGACCTCAGATCTGAACGGGACATGACTTCCCTCGACAGCTGGGTGAGATGGTCGGTGTAAGGGTTGCCCGTCAACGGCTGCATGGCGCGTGCGTTGAGTTCCCTGAGCTTTATCGTGCTGCTGAAGTAGCCACCTTTCAATGCGTTGAAATTATTCAGTACGTCTTGGACGATCTGCTTGTCGTCATTCAGTTTCAAGGGGTTATCTGAACGAACAAAGCTCCGGATATCGTCCTTGGACAAACGGCCATCCAATGCACCGGTGCTGCCATTTCGGTCAAGCGATTGCAGCAACCCGGGACGCCGCAGCACCTCGTTTGCCAGTCGGATGTTCGGGTCCTTATAGGGGTTGCCCGTTAACGGTTGATCGGCCATTTTCTGCAAGCTCTGGCGCGTGACCTCGCGCGAAGGCCAGCGGCCCTTGAGCGCGTCATAATTATTCAAAAGCCCCTGGGCCAGTTGCTCATTGCTTTGCTTGGAGTAGTAAGGGTCTGGCAACGTGGGGGTCGGGCGCGGAGGTGGGCCGGGATTGGGACGCACGTTTTCTGGGACTGGGCGCGGCGGCGGGCCGGGATTGGGGCGCACGTTTTCTGGGACTGGGCGCGACGGCGGGCCGGGATTGGGGCGCACGTTTTCTGGGACTGGGCGCGGCGGCGGGCCACCGAATACTGGGCCGCATTGATCAGGCTGCGAGCTGAAGTTGACGCCTATCGTGACCTGGGCACTAGACGCGGTAGCAGTCCGCTCGGTGCTGGGCTTTGCATCTGCGAGGGAGGCGTTATCGAGGGAAGGAGCGACGCTCTGGTTGTATGCTGATACCGACATTCTAGTTCTCCAGTTCGGTGTATTCAGGTGCCTGGCCTCACTGTTCCAGCGACCCCGGCGCTTAATGAGTCGTCAGGGAAACCAGTGGAGGCAGGCATATCCTGTGTGGCATAACTGTGGGAGCCGGTTCCTGAGGCCGCTGAAAGTTTCCAGAATCGAGGTAGGAAGAACGTCTGAAGGCGTGAGAGACAAACCACACCATCGGCATGGGTGGCCGCCCAACCTGGCCAGGATGAGCGGACATGTCGAGTCAATGCAGGCTTAGAACCCGACGCTTGCCTGTACAAAGAACGTACGTGGCTCCCCCAGGTACAGCCCGGCATTGTTGTCGCTCGAACGGGTGTAGTGCTGTTGATCAAAAACGTTTTTCACGCCGACTCCCAGCTTCAAGTTAGACAACTGCTCGCCAAAGTCATAGCCACTGCGCACGTTGACCGAGACATAGCCGGGGATATCGCCAAATTGACCATCGGCGGTACCTTGGGTGATGTAGGTGCTCGTTGTACCTGGCGCACGCTGGCCTGACTGGGCGTACACATCCAGGTTGTGGGTCCACTGGTTGACGTCGTAACGCAGGCCCAACGTCGCCACTTCACGGGAATACAACGGCAGGTCACGGCCCTTGAACGGTACGTCGCCTTCGGAGGTGGCCTTGGTGTAAGTGAAACCGACGTTCGCGGTCAGGCCGTCCAGGCGTGGGTCCAGGTTTGCCAGGTCGTAGTGGGCCGAGGCTTCGATACCCGTGTGCTTGGTAGCACCGAGGTTGGTCCAGCCCACATCGTTGCTGACGTATTGCAACTCATCCGAGAAGTCGATGTAGAAAAACGTCAGCTCACCGCCCCAGACAGCGTCGTTGTAGCGCGTGCCGACCTCGTAGGTCTTGGCCTTTTCCGGGTTCAAACCGTTGGCGGTCTGGTCGCCGGTGCCGCCCTGGCCCAGCTGGAAGTATTGCAGGCTACCAAACGAAGTCTCGTAGTTGGCGAACAGTTTCCAGGCATCAGAGACGTGGTACATCACGCTCAACGCCGGCAGCGGCTCGTTGTTGTGGACTTCGCGGCGTTTTTCCAGGGTGCGCGGACCGGTCAAAGGGATGACCGGACGGTCGTGCCATTCGGTTCGAATATCCTCGAAGCGGATGCCTGGCGTGATAGTCCACTTGCCGATATCGATCTTGTTATCGACGTAAAAGGCGTTGGCCTCGGTGCCGCCGGTACGGTCCTGGTAGACATGGCCATCACTGCGACCGACCGGCGTCGGTACGTTGTTGACCAGGCCCAGGCTACTGGCCTGCTCATGCATGCCTTCCTTGAGGTAGCGATAACCCACGCTGACCTCTTGGGTGCTCGGGCCCAGATCGAACACATGGGACACTCGCGGTTCGATGCCGAAGGTGTAGTAGGTGCGCGGATAAGAACCAACGGTGCGCAAGTCGCGGTTAGCGATGTTGCTGCCGCGGAAACTGTCGGAATAGTAGGTCAGTACTTCTGCCTGGGTGCGGTCGTCGATCTGACGGATGTACTTGAAGGACACATCCTTGCGGCGGCCGCTGAAGTTGTCCCAGTCGCGTACCGACTGGTAAGGGTTGGCGTCGAATTGCCGCTGGGTCAGGCCGCCGGGCATGTCGGCACTGGCGTCGTAGTAGTGGAAGTTCAGCGAGAAGTCGTCTTGATCGGTCGGCGCCCAGTGGGTCTTGAGCATCACATCGTCGATGTCGTTGGAATTGTTGCTGGTACGGTACCCGTTACCATTGACACCGGAGTACAGCAGCGCAACGCCGATACCGTTGTCGGCAGTGACGCCAATAAAGGCGTTCTCGACGTGCTTCCAGCCACCGTGGGCGGAGGTCTGCAGGGTAGTGCCGACTTCGCCGGAGAATTTCTCGGGAATGGCGCGGGTCACGAAGTTGATCACACCGCCGACGTTTTGTGGCCCATAACGCACGGAACCGGCGCCGCGTACCACGTCGATGCTATCGAGGTTACCCGCCGAAATCGGCGCCATCGACAGCTGTGGCTGGCCGTACGGCGCGAATGCAGCCGGTACGCCATCGATCAGCACGGTGGAGCGTGGCGACAGGCGCGACGTCAGGCCACGTACACCAACGTTGAGGGAAATATCACTGCCGCCGGTGCCGTTGGATTCCTGCACCTGCACACCGGGCACGCGCCGCAGCACGTCGCCGACGTTCATTGCGCCCTGCTCCGCCATGGCTTCGCGGCGGATCACCGTGCGTGCCCCGGGGTGGTTCTGCACCACTTCGGCGTTGGCATCACCGAGCCAGTCGCCCACCACCTTGATATCAGTGGCGCCCAGTTCCAGCGGGGAGCCGGTCTCACCACTGCCAACGCTCAGCGGGCGCAGCGTCACGGAGCCTGCATCTATCCGGTAATCCAGGCCACTGCCTTGCAGCAACTGGCGCAGGGCTTGTTCAGGGGAAAGGTTGCCGTCTACCGCTGGCGCTTGTTTGCCAGCGACCATGTCGGGGCTGAAGAACACTTGCAGGGCCGTCTGCTGGCCCAATTGGCTCAGCGCCGCGCCCAGGGGCTGGGCCTCGATATGAATGGCGTCGGCGGCATAAGCCGCAGGAAGCGCGGCACTGACCGCGAGCGCCAGGGCCAGTGGCGCCCAGCGGGAGATTTTATTGTTGTTGACGGCAAGTTTTTTCACGTCGAACCCAGTCCTGTGATCGCAAGAGTGCGCGGCTGTTAATGCAAACCAGTTGCAGTTGCAGGAGAAGACGAAGAACGTGGAAAAAACCTGAATGTCAGCGTGAAATAATTTCCTGGCTGCCGTCTGGCAAGGTTCGCAGGGCCACCGGCAGGATGTGCGGCAAGGCTTTGAGCAAGGCGTCGGTATCGTTGGCCTTGAACACGCTGGTCAGCCGCAGGTCGCGCACGGCCGGCGTGCTGACCCGCAGCGGTTGCTCGCGGTAACGCGAGACCTCCCGCGCCACATCGCCCAACGTAGCGTTATTGAAGACCAGCTTGCCCGTGCGCCAGGCGGTCAGTTCCTCGGTATTCACTGAGTAAGCTGCCGCTACCATCCCCTTATTGTCGACATGGGTGCCCAGGCCCGCCGTCAGCGTCACCACGTTGTCCGGCGCACTACCTTGCACCTTCACCGTACCGGCTTCGACCATGACGCGGGTCTGATCTTCATCACGGCGCACATCGAACCGCGTGCCGGTCACTGTCACCTGCCCTGCCCCGGCGGCCACGACGAAAGGCCGGCGGGTGTCATGCTCGACACTGAACATCGCTTCGCCCCGCTTGAGCTCCACACCGCGCCGGCCTTTTTCATAGTGCACCGCGACGATGCTGCGGCTATTGAGGTCCATCACCGAGCCATCGGGCAATGCCACCTGACGATGCTCGCCCAAGCGTGTACTGAACTCCGCGCTGAAAGGCTTGGGATCACCAAGCCCGCTGAACAGGCCCAATCCCAGAGCAACACCGACCACGCTGGCCGCCACCGCGTAACGCAAAGCGGTGCGACGCTTGGGCCGCACCACCGGGGCTTCGCACAGCGCTTGCAGATGCGCTTTGGGCAGCAAATCGGTAGCGCGCCACACGCCTTGCAGCACATCGAATTCGTATTGGTGGTCGGGATGCGCATTGCGCCATGCGTCGAAGTGCTGGCGCTCGGTAGCGCTCAACTCGGCGTCTTGCAGGCGCACAAACCATTGCGCGGCTTCGTCTCGGGCACGGTTATCCGTCATGGAAGATCCTGTTTCAAACGGGCGGTCATGGCGCCATCGCGTCCAGGCGGTCGCGCAAATGCCGCAGGGTGCGGATCATATACTTTTCCACCATGTTTTTAGACAGCCCCAGGCGTTCGGCGATTTCCTGTTGAGTCAGGCCCTCGATTTTCTGCCAGATAAAAATTCGGCGGCAGTTGAGCGGCAGCTCCGCCAGGGCCCGCTCGATAGAGTCCGCCAACTGGATCGCGTGCATGAAATGCTCCGGGTCGTCACTGTGCGGCGAACGCTGATCACAGGCTTGCAGCGTGAGGGCCTCGCGACGGTCTTCGCGTCGATAGGCGTCCACGGCGATATTGCGCGCAGTTTGATGCAGGTAGGCGCGCGGTTGCGCAACCTCGGAGGCGGTTGATTCAAGGACCCGCACAAAGGTGTCATGGGCCAGGTCTTCGGCCTGCTGACGGTTTCTCAGGCGGCGCGTCCAGGTCCCGATCAACTCTTCGTAGTGTTCGAAAAAGCCTGTTCTGCGGGGCGGCTGAGGGATCATTGCGGGTGCACTGGTGAGGCGGGGCGTGAATAGTAATGCTTCCTATTAAGTGGAGCAATTGCTACCCGCCGTATGACCTCGAAACTACTGCGCGCCGCCAACCTGCTTGAGTCGGCTGAGTTTTTCGCGGCTGCCGCACACGCTCATCTGGCACCATTTGCGCTGTTTGTTCTTGGAGATGTCCAGAAACACCCAATCGCAGTCAGTCGAGGTGCAACTGCGCAACGCCTGCAAATCACACGATACCAGCAATTGCGTGGCGTCTATCGCCAGGCGCCCCAGCACAGTGGCCGTCAGTTCCTGTGCCGTACTGCAAGGCCTCCACTCCCAGGTAGGCTTGCCGTCGACAGTACGCAGCACGCGCCGTGCAACACCGTGCTGGAACGTTTGGTTAATCTGCTGCAACGCCTCATCGGGTGCAGCGCCGCGCAACGACAACGGATAGAACACCTCGTACAGGCACTCCCTGAATGCGATAACGGCGTCCAGGTCCGGTTGGTAGGCGATCGATGACCCAAGCACCATCGGCTTGTAGTCCGCAAACTCCTGGGCCGAGATCAACGACGCATGGAATGCCCATTCAAAGAAGAACTGAAAGCTCGTGAGTCGCTCTTCCAGGACCTTGAGTCCGGTGCCGGGACGACGACCATTGGTGGTATTGATAAAGTCCAATACCCGAGCCCCACCAATCAGACGGATCGATTTTGCAGTGCCCGTAAAATGTGTCATGCCTGCTCCCGAAAAAACGCATTCTCCTTGCGATGGCGCAGATTACCTTGTTTTTTCGAATGGCAGACATTGCGATCCCGGCGCAAACCCGACGCAAAGACAGACGGCTAGGTGCGCTTGTCGTTATGCGCCACCCAATCAAGGATAGCCGCCACACACTGCGCCACGGAAAGCGCCTGGGTGTTCAAGTGCACTTCCGGAAACACCGGCACGTCATAATTGGAGTCAATACCGGTGAAGTTCTTGATCAACCCCGCGCGGGCCTTTTTATACAGGCCTTTAGGATCACGCTGTTCGGCGGTTTCCAGCGGCGCGTCCACATGCACTTCCACGAAGTACTCATTGCCGATAATCGAGCGCGCGTAGTGCCGGCTGGCCGACGAGGGTGAAATCAGCGCGACAATCACCATCAGCCCCGCGTCGAGCATCAGCCGCGCGACCTCGGCGACCCGGCGGATATTCTCATCGCGGTCGCTGTCGGTAAAACCCAAGTCCCGGCACAGCCCACCACGTACCGAGTCGCCGTCAATAATGGCCGTGATCCGCCCCTGTTCCTGCAGGGCAATGTCCAACGCATCAGCGATGGTCGACTTGCCGGAAGCAGAGATACCGGTCATCCAGATGACGGCAGGCTTGTGGTTCATCCGCACGTGTTCGGCGCGCCGGTGGCTGAACGCAAACGCATGCAGATTCTGGTTTTGACTGTTTGGAAAATAACTCATGACTGCTCGCCCTCCTCGACCGAAACAGGCTGTTTACCCAACATGAACACCATCACGCATTGCACGAACAGCAACAGCGCAACCACCCAGTAGACCGTCGAGAACGACCCGGTCAGGTCCTTGGAAAAGCCGCCCAGGAAGTTGCCGCACACCCCACCCAAGCCGATCAGAACGTTGGCGATGCCAAAGGCCTGGGTCAACCGGTTGACCGGCACGATTTGCCCGATGTAACTGGGGACCAACCCGAAGATGGGGTAAAACGCCAGTGCAAACAGAAACGCCGCCAGGTAGAACAGCGGGAGGCTGTTGAAACTGAACACCAGGGTGGCGGCCAGCCCGGCACTGAGAAAACACATCGCCAGCGACGCCCGCACACCGACCTTGTCGGCAATCCACCCCACCAGAAAGCCCGACGCCATGCCCACGGCACCGATGGTGGTCCAGATAAACCCGGCGTCTTGTACCGACACGCCCAATTCATCACGCAGGAACGGCGCGAGGTACGTCTGGAACGGCAGCAGTGCCATGCCATTGAGAAAGGCGATGGCCCACGTCAGGTACAACGAACGGCTGAGCCAGGGTCGTTGACTGTCAAATGCAGCGGCGCGCTCCCCGGAAAATCCGGTGTCCCGGCTCGTGGCCAGGGTGCGCAACAGAAACCACGCCACCACGCACAGCACAACCGATATCAGGCCTGCGGTAAGCCAGATCGAGCGCCAGCCGCCATTCAATGTCAGGAACGACACCAGCAAGCCATTGATAAACACGCCGTAGCTGGTGCCACTGGAAATCAGCCCCATGACCCGGGAGCGATTACCCGGGCTGAAACCCTTGGTGACGATTTCCGCCAACGGGATGTACACCGAGGCGGAACAGCCACCGAGCAGGATCAAAAGAGCGCCCGACAACCAGATACTGTCACTGATACTCAGGCCCAGCAGCGCCAGGGAGGTCATCACCGTGGACACCAGGCTGATTTTCCAGCCCTCGAAAAACCGGCTGATTACGCTTGTCACCGACGAGAACAGCAGGAATCCGATCTGCGCGCCGCCGGTGATCAAGCCCACCGTGGTGTAGTCGAAGCCGATGTCGCGGCGCATGTCCACCACGAGGTTGGCGAACAGGTAGACACCAAACCCGTAGGTGCTGGCCACGAAGCCAGTGAGGACGACCGCCAATACGACGCTGTCCAAGGGGCGGGTATTGCTCTGAACCAGTGTGCTCATCATCGACCTCTCATTCAGCGCGCGCGGTGTGGATGACGAAATCGCAATTCATCATGTCGTAGACAGACTTGAAATCACCGTAGCTCTCATGGGCGCGAAACCCGGAAGCCAGCATTTCAGTGGCCAACTCGCCCGGCAACAACGGGTAAACCTTCAACGTGTAGCGTTCTTTGTTATCAAAGTTGTAGATGAACTCACACAGGTGCTCATCGACCTGCCCCAAGCTCACGGATGCGTTTGTACCGCAGTAATAATAATTGCCGCTGGCCTTGAAATTACCTGCGCGAATAGCCAGGAAATTACGCTGGTCCACAATCAACAGGCCACCCGGCTTGAGCAATGCCCTGAACTTCGCCAACACGCTCAATCGGTCGTGAGCGGCGAACACATGGCACAGCGAACTGCCCAGGCACACCACGGCGTCGAATTGGCCCAGCTCCTGCGGGTCCAGTGAGTGCCAGTCGCGGTAATTGGACTCAATGTCCAGCCCGTGTTTGCGAAAGTTCGCCCGCGCCTTGGTCAACATCGTGCTGCTGCCATCCGTGGCGACCACATCAAAGCCCGCCTGCTTGAGCTGCACCGCATGAAAACCACTGCCCGTCGATACGTCTATGACCGAGCGCACGCCGTGCTTGTGCAGCAGGTTTTCAAAGAACCCGCCCTCCCCTGCCTTGCGTTTTTCCCAGTCGATCAACTCATCCCAACGCTCGACGAAATCCGCCGAGTACTGCGTGGAATAACTGGCAACTTCGTTGTGCTTGCGCTCGGAAATCTGATTCATCACACACCTACCAGGTTGAATTCTTGAAGGACAGGTACTTGCTCGCCAACTCGAGGGCGAACTCGGCGGACTGCTCGATAGACATGGTGTTCTTGGAATACCCCAGCATCGATTGCATGACGGCCATGCACTGGGGGTTGTAGCTGACTGAGCCGTCACAATGGATTTCGTCAATGCCATCCTGGCTCTGGCAAATGGTGTTGATGCGCACCGCTTCGTCCTTTGGACAAGCCTCGGAGAACTGCACCTCGATCCGCCCCTCGTGCAGCAACACCGGGTAACCGCCCGGAAGCCCGAGGGGGCCTGGTGCGTGCACCACAACCGGCGTGGGTGAGAACAGCCCTTCGATGACGGTGACGGCGGAACATGCCGTGAGGAACTGCCCATCCACCCCGCCCAGGCGACGGAATTCGGATTTCACCGTAGAGAAAATCGCCTCGGCCGACGGACCAGCCAGCTCCGGCCGATCGCGCACCTCATACAACAACCGGTAACTGGCACGCGGGGGCAAGCCACCACGCGGCACGTAGTGGCTGAAGTAATGCTGGGCATACAGCTGCACTTGCACATCAGCGGGCGCGCATTCGAGCAAGCGGGCGATGGAAAACCGCACAGCGGGAACCAGGTTGGCCACATTGCCCACGCCGATATCCGGCGCCAGGCCAATGCGCGCCAGAATCGGATTGACCGCATCGGGGAACGCTGCATTAACGGTTTTAGTGGTGATGCCCGAGGCTTTTACCGCTCGCATCAGGCAATGCATCAGCGTCAGGTGCATGGGCAGCCAGGGACCGAACTGAGCTTGGTCAAGCTTCTCGAACGACAGCTTGGGCAACCCGGTAATAACCCGCCAGGACTGCAGCGACGCGCAGTTCACCAGCATATCCGGCGCTTCTTCACGCAGCAATTGCGCGACTGTCGCGATATCTGTCAGGTCGGCGACCACCGGCTTGATGGCAATGAATTGCCCTAATTGCGCACACGACAGCTCTACCAGGTTACACAGCCGAATCGTCGACTCTTCATTGCGGCCCAGTACTACAAAGTCGAAAGCGTTTTTGGGGCCGAGAATCTTGAGGATCTGCAGGCACAGGTTGCCGGCGCCGACCAGCAGCAGTTTTTTCCTGGGCATCGACTGGCTCATCGTGGGTAGGCTCCGTTGTCGACCGGAATGACCCTGCCGGTGATGTGGCGCATTGCATCGCCAACCAGCAGCATGATGACCTCGGCAACGCCGCTGGGCAGGATCGGGTCCTTGAGGACTTCCTGGCGTGCGTACTCGGCACGCCGGTATTCAGGGATGGTGTCGTAGATGGCGGTTTCGTGGATCAGCGCCGGGGACACCGCGTTCACCCGCACAAACGGTGCGAAATTCCAGGCGTTGGCCTTGGTCAGGCCGATCACCGCTGCCTTGGTGGCACCGTAGAGGGCATCGCAGCTGCCGACTTCACCGGCCACCGAGGCGATATTGACGATGCTGCGCGGGGCCTCGTGCTTCATTTCCCGTTCGGCGAAGTCTTTGGAGAGATAGACCAGCGCCTTGAGGTTGACGTTGAGGATCTCGTCTATTTGCTCATCGGAATAGGCGTAGACACTTTTGCCGTGATAAAGGCCGGCGTTATTGACCAGTCCATAAACAGTCGCGTGGCGCTCATACAGGGTTGGGATAAAACTTTTGATAACGGTCATATCAGAAAAGTCGGCAACCTGTGCTTCAAACACGTCCGCGCTGTAAAGGTCCTGCAACACTTTCAGCCCCCCGGCATCTTTGTCGGCGCCGATAACAAAGTAACCCTGTTGAATAGCCATCTCGACAGTCGCTCGACCAATTCCGTTGGCCGCTCCGGTGATAATCAGCTTCTTCATACAAATATCCTTATTGACAAAACTCATTCATGCGCGCGTAAAAAGTCCGATGGTATTCATACATTTTCTTTAACTTTGGGTACTGTTCGAAAGCCTCGATATCGATAGTGTGATGATCCGGCGAAACAATGCGATCGCTATTTTCCGCAGCCACATGCCAACTCCGCCAGGTTTTCCATTGTTGTGGACACTCGCGTTTCCAGGTCATTGCGTGCGGCAGAAATTCAATACCCAAGTGATCACACAGTTTGCGAATCACCCGCTCCGGCTCGGCGGCCAAATCATCTGCATTAATGACATAAGGAACGTGGCCTGTGAGTTTAGTGACCACACAGAATATGTCGTACAGCGCTTTATGCCCGATGGCCTGCAACGGCATATCGGGGTGGACTCGATGATGGGAAATAATGCTGCTGGCGGGTTCGCGAATAAGAAAGATATTATCCTGTTGCGCCAGAAAGCCGACATCAACTTTCAAATCATCCAAACAGTGGTAACACATATCTTTATGAAAAACGTTAGTTCGTTCGCGCGCCGTGACCAAGTGTTCTTTTATGCCCTGGTAAGTGGTGGGCAAACTGTGATCCCACTCATCCGAAGGGATCGCCGAGTCCTCTGAAAACGCCATATGCGCAAAGGGCTCGTGGAAGACCTCGAAATCCCCCCGCTCGATAAACACGCGCTCCAATACGGTGGAGCGCGAACGTGGGTGGGCCCACAACCCGATCATCCGGTTCATGCGATCACCCCGAATTCGGCGGCCAGCAGCGCGTTGAGCGCGCGCTTGAAGGGTTTGGTTACCGGGCAGAGCCGCACGCAGTAGTCCGCCAGGCGCCGGTGTGCGCTGTTGGCTTCATTGCAGGCGTTGATAAACGCCTCGTGGTTGCCAAAGTCGTACGGCTCGATGCTGTCGATGAAATAGGCTTCGTAGAAATACGGGATGCGGATCAGCTTGGCGAAGGTCGACGCAGGCGGCTTCTGGGGTTCCACCGCAGGCACCACCGGCTTGCCATGGCTCTCGCGCTCGATCAGAAACTCCACCACCTCCGGCGTCAGCGTGTAGCAGGTCGCCGTCTGCCCGGTCTTTTCCAAGTGCCAGCAGTGCTTGTTGCCACGCTCGTCCACGTCGATTTTTATACTGGAAAGCAAGGTTTTGACCGGCACGGTCGAGGCCGCGACCAGCGCCTGGACCTGCTCGTAGATCATCAATTCAGCCCAGCGCAGTTCCTCGGCACTCAAGACCAGACCACGCTCCGCCGCCTGCAACGTGAACTCAGGTTGGCAGGCGAAACGCCCAATCATGAAGGTGATGACGTACTTGCAGCGACGGGTGTCGATACCGTTGCGGCGTGCAGTCGCCAGGCCGCGTTCGATGGCTTGGATACCGGCCTGGAACTGCGCCACCGTGAAGCAGAAGGTGATATTCACCGACGCGCCCAGGGCGACCAGCTGTTCTACAGTCGCCATCCCTTCGAGGCTGCCCGGCACCTTGACCATCACGTTAGGTGCGAGGCGATGCAGTTCCAGGCCCCTGGCGGTCATGCGCTCGGTGCAGCGCACATCCACCGGGTCGACCTGGGCGGAAATCCAGCCCTCGACCTGCGCCGATTGAACCCACAGCGGCTTGAGCGTCGCGGCGCCTTCGAGGATGACTTCGTTGTACAACTGCTTGCGCAGCTCACTGGGAGACAGGCCCGCGAGGTTGAAACGCGATGACCAATACTCGCGCTTTTCGAGGATAACGGCCGTCACCAACCGCGGGTTGGTGGTCACACTGCACAAGCCTCTGGGCTGGGCGATATCATCCGGCATCAACGCATCTATATAAGTCGTCGCCGCCGGGTACTTTTCCAACAAGTGCTGTTTATAAGGCAGGTACACGGCAGGCGATGAATCCCACCACACTTCTGAATAATGATTGTTGCGTTTAAGCCGTTCTACGTAACCACGTATATTCACGACGCCTCCTCCCTGAGTAATAAGATCAATTAAAAACGGCCAGCATTTCACGTATATCGGCAATCGGCCGTGCGCCGGCAGCCACTAACTGCGGATGCCGATGCGGAGGGCCAAAGCCCAAGACACGTAGATGGGCGGCAACAGCAGCCTGAATACCGGTCACACTGTCTTCAACAACCAATGCATCACTCACATCAATACCGTAAGCATCACACGCCGTCAGAAACACTAAGGGATCAGGCTTCCAACTGCCCAACTCATAACAACTGAATATTCGCCCTTCGAAATAAGAGAGCAGCCCGGTAAGGCGCAGACAGTGTTCTATCTTGTCACGTGGCGCACTGGACGCTACGCAAAAAGGAACGGTCAGCGCTTGCAGTACTTCAATCATTCCATCAGTGGCTTTTAAACGTTTTGTCAGTGCGTCCAATGCCTGCTTTCGAAAGCGCTGTTCAAACTCACTGTCCAGGCGAACATTTAAAAGCTGTTCCGCCTCGCGTAAACACTCAACAACCTTGCGCCCACGGAAGTGTTCGATAAAACGTGTGGCATCTAACATCGCGTCGTCCGGTACTAACGCATTTAGCAGGGCGATCAACACAGACAGGGTTATTTCTTCGCTTTGGACAAGCACACCGTCGCAATCGAAGATAACTAACTTAGGCACGCCAACTAAGGCAGCGGCTGTTTCCTGAACGGGCTGTTCCCCTATATCGGCCGAGAGGCACATAGATATCTCTTATTGCTGGCCCCGCGATGACTTCCGAACTACCAACGGAGCGGGTTGAGGTGTGCCTATAAGACACGGGGCGAAAAAGCCTGTCAAACGCTTTTGAGCGGTTTTTTAGTATCTTATGGTTATTTTTTATAGTTCTGTTATTCCATTTTTCACCATGGTTGTAGTCGCTAATTTCACACGGGTGAACTTCCCTTGCGCGCTATCAGTCAGCTACTTGAACTCACGGATTTAAGGCTGGGTGAGCAATGCATATTTCGTTGGAACAACAAGTGGCACTGGTGACAGGCGCCAGTTCCGGCATCGGTGCCGGCGCGGCCAAGGCTCTGGCACAGGCCGGAGCGGCCGTGGTGCTGAATTACAATGCCCAGGCGGCGCCCGCCGAAGCCCTTGCCGAACAGATCAATGCCAGCGGCGGCCGGGCGATTGCGATCGGCGCCGACGTGTCTAAAGAAGCGGACGTGGAGCGGCTGTTTGCCCAGGCGCTGGATGCCTTTGGCCGCCTGGACATCCTGGTGGCCAATTCCGGCATGCAAAAGGACGCCAACCTGGTCGACATGAGCCTCGACGACTGGAACGCAGTGATCGGCGTCAACCTCACCGGCCAGTTTCTGTGTGCGCGGGCGGCTGTGCGGATCTTCAATCGCCAGGGCGTGCGCGAGGGTGTGTCGCGGGCGGCAGGCAAAATCATCCACATGAGCTCGGTGCACCAGTTGATCCCCTGGGCCGGGCATGTGAATTACGCGGCGTCCAAAGGTGGCGTGGAAATGCTGATGCGCACTCTCGCCCAGGAAGTCAGCGAACAGCGCATCCGCATCAACGGCATTGCGCCCGGCGCGATTCGTACGGCGATCAACCGTGCGGCCACTGAAGGTGCCGCAGAGAAGGAGTTGCTGAA
The DNA here is from genome assembly GCF_054685145.1 of Pseudomonas sp. H1_A03. NCBI lineage: Bacteria > Pseudomonadati > Pseudomonadota > Gammaproteobacteria > Pseudomonadales > Pseudomonadaceae > Pseudomonas > Pseudomonas sp. H1_A03. The sequence continues at coordinate 3,353,857 of NZ_CP162829.1, read as the reverse complement.
GCTGATTCCCTATGGCCGCGTCGGCGATGTAGAAGATGTAGCCAACGCCGTGGTGTGGCTGGCCAGTGATGCTTCCGACTACGTCGTGGGCAGCACGCTCTTTATCGATGGCGGCATGAGCCTTTATCCGGAGTTTCGTGGCAATGGTTGATTTGAACGAACAACAAAGCGCCATCGATGCCCACGGCATCATCGGCGATATGCGCAGTGCGGCCTTGGTAAACGATAAAGGCAGCATCGACTTCTTCTGCTGGCCGGAATTCGACAGCCCGTCGATCTTCTGCTCGCTGCTGGACAGCCCCGACGCCGGCATTTTCCAACTCGCCCCGGACCTGCCCAACGCGCGGCGCGAACAAATTTACCTGCCCGACACCAACGTGCTGCAGACCCGCTGGCTCAGCGACGAAGCCGTGGTGGAGATCACTGATCTGTTGGTCATCAGCGAAGAAATCGAAGACCTGCCGCTGCTGATCCGCCGAGTGCGCGTGGTCAGTGGCAAGGCCACCCTTCATCTGCGTTGCGCGGTGCGCCACGACTACGCACGCACGCCTACCCACGCCAGCCTCGACAACGGCAAGGTGTGTTTCAGCGCCGACGGCCAACCTGGCCTGCGCCTGGCCAGCAGCCAGCCGGCGCAGATCAAGGACGGCGCCGCCGTGGCCAGTTTTACCCTGGACCAGGAAGAGGGTGCCGAGTTCGTCTTGGGCGGCCAGGAGGATGAACGCGTCGACGGCGGCTGCACCGACCTGGCGCTGGCCCACACCTTGAAGTTCTGGCGCGGCTGGATCGCGCAGTCGAACTACCGTGGCCGCTGGCGCGAAATGGTCAACCGCTCGGCCCTGGCGCTCAAGCTTTTGACCTCGCGCAAACACGGCGCAATCATCGCCGCTGCCACCTTCAGCCTGCCGGAAACGCCCGGTGGCGAACGTAACTGGGACTACCGCTACACCTGGATCCGCGACGCCTCGTTCACCGTCTACGCCTTTATGCGCCTGGGGTTTGTCGAAGAAGCCAACGCTTATATGCGCTGGCTCAAAGGACGGGTCAGTGACTGCTGCGGCCAGCCGACCAAAATCAATATTCTCTACGGCATCGATGGTCGCCAGGAGCTGCCGGAAGCCGAGCTGGACCACTTCAGCGGCCACGGCGGCGCCAAGCCGGTGCGCATTGGCAACGAGGCGTTCGACCAGATCCAGCTCGACATCTACGGCGAACTGATGGACGCGGTGTACCTGGTCAACAAGTACGGCGAAGCCATCTCTCATGAGGGCTGGAAACATACGGTAGAAGTCGCCGATCAGGTCTGCGAGATCTGGAACACCAAAGACGTAGGCATCTGGGAAATGCGCGGCGAGCAGCATCACTTCCTGCACTCGCGACTGATGTGCTGGGTCGCGCTGGACCGCGCCATCCGCCTGGCGTCCAAGCGTTCGCTGCCGGCGCCTTTTGCACGTTGGGACCAGACCCGCCAAGCGATCTATGCCGACATCTGGAGCAACTTCTGGAACGAAGAACGCGGACATTTTGTGCAGCATATCGGCAGTACCGCGCTCGACGGCTCGATGCTACTGATGCCGTTGGTGCGCTTCGTCGCGGCGACCGATCCACGCTGGCTCTCAACGCTGGAAGCCATCCAGAAAAGCCTGGTGCGCGACGGCATGGTCTACCGCTATCGCAACGACGACAGCCAGATCGACGGCCTGCAAGGCACTGAAGGCGCATTTGCGGCCTGCTCGTTCTGGTACGTCGAATGCCTGGCCCGCGCCGGGCAAGTGGAAAAGGCCCACCTGGAATTCGAACAACTGCTGCGTTACGCCAACCCTCTGGGGCTGTACGCAGAAGAGTTCGACAGCCAGGCCCGCCACTTGGGCAATACGCCGCAAGCCTTGAGCCACTTGGCGTTGATCAGCGCTGCGACCTTCCTGGACCGTAAGCTCAGCGGGGAAAAAACCACCTGGCAACCCTGAGGTCGCCGAACGGCGCTGACCTCGGGCTACACACGTCAGCCTATTGCCTTAAATTCCACCCCTCCCGTTCACGGCTTTCGGCTAGAGTTCCAGCACCTCTGGCCAGCCGATGAACGCTCACCATGACCACCACTGCCCCGCTGCTTTACGTCCGTACGTCCATGCTCGATGTGGCGTATGAAGCCCACGGCCCCGCTGATGGAAAACCTGTGATCCTGCTGCACGGCTTCCCCTACGACCCTCGCGCCTATGACGCGATAGCGCCGGCACTGGCCGGGCATGGCTTGCGGGTGCTGGTGCCGTACCTGCGCGGTTACGGCCCGACGCGTTTTATCAACGAACACGTCATGCGCTCCGGACAGCAGGCGGCGTTGGCCAAGGACCTGCTGGACTTCATGGATGCGCTGGGCATCCCACAGGCGACCCTCGCCGGCTACGATTGGGGTGGACGTGCCGCGTGTATCGTCGCGGCGCTGTGGCCCGAGCGCGTCAGTGGATTGGTGACCGGTGACGGCTACAACATCCAGGACATCGCCGAGTCGCTGGCGCCACGGGCACCCGAGACGGAACACCGCTTGTGGTACCAGTACTACTTTCATACCCAGCGCGGTGTCGACGGCTTGACCGCCAACCGTCGCGAACTCTGCGAACTGCTGTGGTCACTGTGGTCGCCGTCCTGGACCGAAGGACCGGGGCTGTATGAGCAGACGGCGCCGTCGTTTGATAACCCGGATTTTGTCGAGGTGGTGATCCATTCCTATCGCCACCGTTTTATGTATGCGCCTGGTGACCCCGCACTCGAAGCCATCGAGCAAGCCCTGGTATTGCAGCCGCCGATTTCGGTGCCAAGCATTTCGCTGTGCGGTGCCGATGATGGGGTGGGCCCGCCGCCCGAAGAGGATGATGACGTGGCGCATTTCAGCGGGTTTTACCGGCGCCAGGTGCTGCCCGGCGTGGGCCACAATATCCCCCAGGAAGCGCCGCAGACTACCCTTGACGCGCTATTGGAATTACTCGCATTTGACAAGGGACGCAGGATTTTTTCGCAGTAGATCAGTGCTACATGCCTACCCTCTTCGGCGACACTTTGCTGTAAGTCATTGCGCTACGCGTTCGAACCAATTTCGACGCACAGATAAAGAAAAACCTACCTACCAATGAAGAAACGCCAAAAAAAATAACAAATCATTATGTCGACACAAACAGAAAAATATACACAACCGTTTGAAACTTTAAACATGCGTACATATAAATACTTTAGAAACCACCTCAGCGCGCGACTCATTCACCATCAAAAATCCTCAACGCCATACAGCACAGACACTTCAGCCACCCCTGCGTAAAAAGAATGCTGCCCCCAGTACTTTCTCAACCTTGAAAAAAACATAAACAAAAGCCAACCCCAAAAAAGCAAAAGTAACAAAACGTTAGTGCAGGCTTGCTCGAGGCATCGCTAACATTTTAACTATTTTTTACGCCAGCGCCGTGCACGGCAGCTGGCAATACCATCCAAAACAGAAAAAACCGCGCCTTAAAAACAATGACCAAACAACTACAAAAAAGGTACATCCGATGCATAACATGCCAAGTGATACGTCCTCTATTATTCTGAACGAAATTCTGCGTATTCGTCGGCGAGATGAGCGGGCCTCCTTGCCCATCGCGCTGGACGAGGAAGCCGATCAAATCCACTCCATTCAGATTCCACGGATCCAACGATTCGTGGAAGCGGGTAGACCGATCGAATTGGTCTTGCCTGCCTTTCCCGCCAAATCGCCTAATCCGGATAAAGTGATCGGCCGACTTCCTGATCTGGCGGAAAGAATTTCCTTACAGTCTCTGGATAAGTTATGCACCGATATAAAATCCCACTACGCGCCAGGCGCGCGGCTGACCATCTGCTCAGATGGGCGTGTATTCAGCGATGTGATAGGTGTCGATGACGAAGATGTGAGTCGGTATCAATCTGCAATCGGCCATATAATTGCGCAAAAACACGCCCATCATTTACGGCTCTATAATCTCGAAGATTGCACTCGACTCAATGCGTTAACAGATGACTTTGACCAGTTGCGTAGGCTATTGATCGAGGGCTATGCAGAACCACTGACGACAGTTAAAAAAACGTTAATGAAAACGCCAGAGGGCGTTGAGTTGTATCGGGCAATCACCCGCTTCATGTTTGAAGACAACCTGATACCCGGCTATTCAGGATCACGAAGTGCCCTACAGAAGAAAGCCAAGCTGCTGTCCGTCGAGGTCATTCAACGCAGTTGGGCGTGGGGCGAGCTCTTGGCACAGGAGTTCCCCAACGCCATCAGATTATCCATCCATCCGCAGCCAGTTAGCAGCTTGAAGATAGGCATTCATATGATGCCGGCCCAGGACAGCTGGATTACGCCTTGGCATGGCGTAGCGGTAGGTATGGGAGATGACTTCAAGCTAATGAACCGCAAGGACGCACAACGCTGTGGAGCCCACCTGATCATGCAAGATGACCTGCGCAGCCACTATGCGATTGACTCATCCCAAACGACCTCCTTGCTGGCGGCTGCAGTATGACGGACCCGAACCTGTCACACTTGATCACCACGGCGCGTCTGCCTGCCACACTCACTCCACCTGAATTCGGCGTGATGATCACACCACGGCATCCCGACGTCCATCTCGGGGAGCTATCGACTGCCTGGCTCCGCATGTTGGTACATAACCACCAGCTCGTCATTCTTCGCGGTTTTGACAGTTTTGATACAGCAGAAAGCCTCACGCGATATTGCTCTACGTTCGGCGAAATCATGATGTGGCCTTTTGGCGCTGTACTGGAGCTGCAGGAGCAACTGGCACCGGACGACCATATTTTCTCCAACAGCTACGTACCACTGCATTGGGACGGCATGTATCTGGAGAGCGTACCCGAATTCCAGATATTTCATTGCGTGAGAGCCGACGATTGTCCCCACGGTGGGCGCACCACGTTCGCCTGCACGCCCGTTGCATTGCGCATCGCAACGCCCGAAACACGCAACTTATGGAGCCGGGCCCAAGGCACGTACCGACGAACGGTGGAGCTCTACAGCAACTGCGCCAGCGCACCTATCATCAATCGACATCCGCGGAGGGAATTCCCTGTACTGCGATATTGCGAACAACCGGTTGCGGGGGACACTGACTTCATAAATCCATCGCAATACACTTTCAGCGGGATCGACGACAGCGAGCACGCCGCATTACTCGATAGCCTTGGCGCCGCATTGCATGACCCGCGTGCCTACTACGCCCATCAGTGGCAAACCGGCGATGTCGTGCTCACCGACAACTTCAGCCTGCTCCACGGCCGAGAGAGCTTCACCAGCAAAAATGGTCGACATCTGCGCCGGGTTCATATCCACAGCGATCCGCCATTGCGCAACCCTCATATCCCATCTCAGGCCTGACGCCTGGTCCTGACGCCTGGTCCTAACCCAAGGGGAGGTGTCAGGGACATCCATTATTTCTCTTTTTCAGCGGAGTACATTCCCATGTGTGGAATAACCGGTTGGGTTGACTTTGCCCACGACCTGAGACACGAAACAGCCACCATCGACGCGATGACAGACACCCTGAAACTGCGTGGCCCTGACGCACGCGGTGTTTGGATCGACAAGCACGTAGCCCTGGGTCACCGCAGGCTATCGATCATTGACCCAGAACGTGGTTTGCAACCGATGCAGAGCCAGCAGACAGGCCCTGGCAATCTGCCCAGAGCCGTCATTTCCTATGCTGGCGAAACCTACAACTTCATCGAGCTGCGCGCTGAACTGATGCAGGCGGGCTATCGATTCGCGACGCATTGCGATACCGAAGTGGTGCTGCAGGCATACCTGCACTGGGGCGCTGACTTCGTGCATCGCCTTAACGGCATGTACTCAATTGCAATTTGGGACAGCGCGAATGATGAACTGATTTTGGTCAGGGACCGGCTTGGGGTAAAACCACTGTTTTACTATCCAACGGCCGACGGCGTTCTTTTCGGCTCGGAACCCAAGGCGCTCCTGGCCAACCCTGACGTCAAAGCACTCTCCACTCGTGAAAGCCTCTGCGACGCACTCCTATTTTTACGTACTCCGGGGCAAGTGCCCTTCAGCGGTATGAAAGAACTCAAGCCTGGCCACCTGCTGCGGGTGCGTCGTGGACAAATACGCGAAGAACGCTATTGGGCGCTCGAAGCAAAACCGCACACAGACGATCTTGAAACCACCATTGCCACCATCCGCGAGCTACTCGATGACATTGTGGCCCGACAAATGATTGCTGACGTTCCGTTGTGTGCACTGCTATCGGGAGGGTTGGACTCTAGTACCGTCGCTGCACTCGCACAAAAGAAGCGTCTGGCCAATGGCGAGGATCCACTATCGACGTTCTGCATCGACTTTGTGGGACACACTGAAAACTATCGGCCGGATCCCGTCCGGCCCTCCGCCGACGCGCCTTTCGCAGCCGAAGCCGCACGCCACATCGGCAGCCGGCACCACAACATCGTCCTGGATCGCGCAAGTTTACTTGACCCGACTCTGCGTGAAAAAGTCATGCGTGCCTGGGACTTGCCCTTCAACTTTGGCGACTTGGACATCTCACTGCATCAACTGTTTGCCAACGTGCGCCAACACGCCACCGTCGCGCTTTCCGGCGAGGCTGCCGATGAACTATTCGGGGGCTACCTGTGGATTTCTGACCCGCAGGCTCGGGCGGCGCAAACCTTTCCATGGCTAAAACTCGGGGCTCATCGCGGGCTGTCCCCCAAAGCGCTGTTTCATAAACAGTTTATCGATGACCTGAAACTGGACGACTATGAAGCCGAACTCTACCGCACAGCGTTGGCCGAGGTCCCCAGGCTCGACGGAGAGTCTGCGGAAGAGCGACGTACTCGCGAGTTGAACTACCTCACACTCACCCGATGGCTGCCGATGCTGCTCGACAAAAAAGATCGCATGGGGATGGCCAGCGGCCTTGAGGGGCGAGTCCCGTTCTGCGATCACCGCCTGGTGGAGTACGTATTCAACATCCCGTGGGCCATGAAGATCTTCAACGGCGAGAGCAAAGCGCTGTTGCGGGCAGCTGCCGCTGACCTGTTGCCTGACTCGATCCTGCGTAGAGGTAAATCAGCCTTTCCGTCGATTCAGGACCCGGGCTACGACCAAGGACTGATCGCCAGGCTCAACGCCTCCATCCAGAACCACGACGGCTCACTGACGTCGTACATCGACCCTGTCGCACTGCAGCAACTAGGCGCGAAGAGTGACACTGGCAGTTTTTCCGATCTCGAGCGTATTCTGGTGGAGTCTGCCGAACGGCTGAGCCGTTGGATTGACACCTACGCTGTCGAGCTTGATATTCGAGAAAATCGCTCCCTGTAAGCCTGCGGAGTCACCGCCAGCACGCGCAGAAAACTGCGCCGCATGGTTTCTTCGCATTTAAAACCGCACTGCGAGGCGACTCGCTTGATCGGCGTGTCTTCGTCAACCAGTCGCCGCCGTGCGGTTTCCACTCGTATCAGCTCCACTGCCCGTGCTGGCGTCCGTCCGGTTTCAGCCCGGTAGTGACGCACAAAACTGCGCTCGCTCATCCCGGCCTGGGCCGCCAGTGTCGAGATATTCCAATTCAACGTCAGACGCTCGGCGATCCAGGCATGCAACTCAGCAAACCGACCACTGCCCTGTTGCAGAGACAGGGTGACGCTGAACTGGGATTGCCCTCCCGGGCGTTTCAGAAACACCACCAAGTGCCGTGCCACTTCCAGGGCGACGGCGGCACCCAGATCGTCTTCCACCAGGGCCAGGCACAAATCAATACCGGCGGTGACCCCCGCTGACGTCCACAGCGCCCCTTGCTGGATAAAAATCGGGTTAGCCTCCACCTGCAATTTCGGATACTTGAGCGCCAATTCCTCACAACGCGTCCAATGGGTAGCCACACGACAGCCATCGAGCAAGCCTGCGGCCGCCATCAAAAAAGCGCCCGTGCAGACCGACGCCGTCCGGCGTGAGTTGACACTCTTTTGTCGCACCCAATCCACCAGGTCAGCGTCCTCGGCAGCGCCATAAACCCCCCAACCACCGGCGATCACCAGGGTATCGCACGGGGCATCAATCACCGGCAAGGGCTCAGCCACCACTGCAAGGCCTGCCGAGGTCATGACCGCCGAGGTCTGAGCAGCGATCACGTTGACCGCGTACGGCAACGCGAAGCCCCGTTGTCGCGCCAGGTCATTGGCGGACGAGAACACTTGCAAGGGGCCGGTAACATCAAGTATCTGAGCGCCTGGAAAGGCGAGTACATGGATAATTTTTGTCATGTTGGCGTAATTCGTGGGCGTAATGGCGTGTAGGCCAAATCCTGAATCACTAAAGTGAAGCCGTCCACCCCTTTATCGGAGCGCTATCCATGACCTTGCAGATCGGCTTTGTGTTGTTCCCCGGCATCCAGCAACTTGACCTCACCGGCCCTTATGACGTACTTGGTTCGCTGCCGGACGTGAAATTGCACCTGGTGTGGAAAGACCTGGAACCGGTCACCTCCAGCACCGGCCTGATGTTCACCCCGACCATAACCTACGCCGACTGCCCGCTGCTGGATGTGATCTGCGTGCCCGGCGGTTCCGGCGTGGGCGCGTTGATGGAAGACCCGCTCACGCTGGACTTCCTCAAGGCCCAGGCGCAAACCGCACGCTACGTGACCTCGGTGTGCACCGGCTCGCTGGTACTGGGCGCGGCGGGTTTGCTGCGCGGGCGCCGGGCGACGACTCACTGGGCTTACCACGACCTGCTCGCCCCGCTCGGCGCGACCCCGGTGCAAGAGCGCGTGGTGCGTGACGGCAACCTGTTCACCGGTGGCGGCATCACCGCCGGCATCGACTTCGCCCTGACCCTGGCGGCCGAGTTGTACAGCGACGCGACGGCGCAACTGGTGCAGTTGCAGATTGAATACGCGCCAGCGCCACCGTTCGATGCAGGCCGACCGGACACTGCGCCCAAGCACGTATTGGAGGAAGCCAACAACCGCACGGCCGAATCGCGCAGAGTACGCGGCGAGATCGTCGCACGCGCAGCTGCACGCCTGGGCTAACACCGTGAGTTGAATCAGCTTGGGCGAGACATCACCGCCAGGCGCACGGCCAGCACCATCAGCACCGTCGCCAAGCCCCATTTCTGTAGCCAGGCGCCTTTTGAGCGCCTGGCGAAGAATCGGCTCAGCGCACCACCAAAAATGCCCAGCACCGCATGAAACACCCCAGCGACTAACGTCAGCACGCCCCCGAGCACCATCAACTGCACGGCAATGGACCCCGCCTCCGGCCGTACAAACTGCGGCAAAAACACCACGAAAAACAGTAATGCCTTGGGGTTGAGCAGGCTGTTGAACATGGCCTGCAGAAACACTCGTCCCAGGGGCATGCGATTGACCTGGGCCGCGCCCAGCCCTGGGGTTTTCTGCAACGTCTTGACCACCAGCCACAGCAGGTAAACCACTCCCGCATAGCGGATCAAATCGAAGGATGGCGGCCAACTGGCGACCAATGCCGTCACCCCTGTGGCGGTCAATGCGGTCAGCAACAGGTCGGCCACGCTGATACCCAAGGCTGATGTCACTCCCCCGCGCCAGCCATGAGTCACGCCGTGGCTGATCACAAAGGCCATGTTCGGCCCAGGCGATAACAGCAGCAACAGCACAGCCCCCGAAAAAACCGCCAGGGTTGCAAGGTCAATCATGCTCAAGCCATCCACCGCAAAAGCCTGCAGATTAATCGGCGTACCGTGTGCGAACAAAAAATTGTGCTGGATACATTGTTTCTGGTAATCGCGAGTGGGGTGACTACCGGTTCGACACTGCCCTGTCGAAATGGAACGCAGGCGTAGCTTTTGCGGCAACTTCTATCGTGAACCGCGTAATTTTTATGGTGAGTTTGAAAGGTAACTTCTGATCGGGCGAAAGCCCCATGGGCAGGGCACTTAGTGCGCCCTGCCACCGCTGTTTTGTCCCTCTTTCCCACCGCGCTGCAAAAAAGCTTTCTCCTTTAAGCAGGAAAAATTCCTTATTTGTTCCTACACTCAAAAACACACCCAATCACCGCGTATTCGGACAAGGAATGTCAATAAAATGCCACTAAAAAGAATGATAAAACTGTCTACTACGCAGCTCCCGCACCATTGTCAATTTATTGACTGAGCACATAAAGGGAACAGTCCTTTAGTCACTACCCCCGCAAAAACACTTCAAATGAATAGCTGTGTTTGGATGGTGCATTTGAATTGGAAAGTTGCGTATTACCCAGTGCAACCAGTTCGAGCTGAACGCTAAAGCAGCCCGCTGCTTTATTGAGCAAACAGTCGAACAGTGCAGCCTGGAGTGCAATGAGGGATGGTTTTATGCGAGAGAAGTCGTCAGTCGACAGCTTGTTTTTAACACGTGCTGGTTTTGTTGAGTTCTTTGTCGTTTTCGTCAAATTGATCCACGGCCTGACGGCCATTTTGCCCCCTCTGGTCCTGGTGCTTTTCCTGGACCCGATGGACCCTGAACTGCGCCCTCATTTCGTGGGCCTGCTGGTTTTTTTCGCGGTCCTGACCATTATTCTGTTTCAGGCCCTGGGCATATATTCCGAAGAATTGTTCAGCAACCGGCTGCGCTTGAAAACCAAGATCAAAGCCTGGTCGGCGGCGTTTTGCATTCTGTTGTTCATGTACCAGATCCTGCAGATGTTCCCGCAATTAACCCCGCGTAACCTGGCGACGTGGTACGTCGCCAGCCTGGCGTTGTTCTGCCTGGAACGCCTGATGATGTTGCGCCTTTATCGCAGGCTGATGCGGGCTGGCAAATACCTGCAACGCACGGTGATCCTGGGCTTTACCGAGACCGCTGTGCACGTCGCCGATCACCTGCAGCGCAACGGCGATATCCGTTCCGGCCTGGTCGGTTTTATCGACGACCGCACCGAGCGCATTCCCAAGGAGCTGAGCAAGCTGCCCCTGCTGGGCAATACCCGCGACCTCGAAAAACTGATCCGTGCCGAGCAGGTCAACCAAGTGATGATCTGCCTGCCCTGGGCCGCCGAGCAACGCATCCACGGCTTGGTCAACCGCCTGCGGCAGTTGTCGGTGAACGTCATGCTGGTGCCGGACATGGCGGCCCTGCGCTACGGCCACAGCAAAATCACCGATGTGGGCGGCATTCTGATGTTCAACACTTCACAGTTGCCGTTGCGTGGCTGGTCGCCGGTGATCAAGCGCTGTGAGGATTTCCTGCTGGCCAGCCTGGCGTTGGTGTGCCTGTCACCGCTGATGGTGGCGACAGCGATTGCGATCAAGCTCGACTCCAAGGGCCCAGTGCTGTTTCGCCAGAACCGCTATGGCTACAACGACAACGAAATCCGCGTGTTCAAATTCCGCTCGATGTACACCGACCAGAGCGACTTCACCGCCGAACGCCAAACAACGCGCGCAGACCCGCGCATCACCCGCGTGGGCCGCATCATCCGCAAGACCAGCATCGACGAGCTGCCGCAACTGTTCAATGTGCTGCTGGGCAACATGTCCATCGTCGGCCCGCGCCCGCACGCCACGGCAACCAAGGCCGCAGGCGTGCCCTTCGAAGTGGCGGTCAGCGAATACAGCTCGCGGCACCGAGTCAAGCCGGGTATCACCGGCTGGGCGCAGATCAACGGTTACCGGGGTGAGACCGACACCCTGTTCAAGATCCAGAAACGTGTCGAGTACGACCTGGAGTACATCTCCAAGTGGTCGGTGTGGTTTGACTTGTACATCGTCTTCATGACGGTCCCGGCCGTCCTTTCCACCAAGGAAGTCTATTGATGAACACCCTCAACGGATTAATTCCCTGCATCATTTCCGGTGGTTCGGGCACGCGGCTGTGGCCGGTGTCCCGGCAGAACATGCCCAAGCCGTTCATGCGCATGCGCGATGGCATGAGCCTGCTGCAGAAAACCTTTCAGCGCGCGGCCAAACTGCCCGGCGTGGAAAGCGTGTTGACGGTGACCAACCGCGACCTGCTGTTCCGCACCCTGGATGACTACCGTCTGGTCAACAAGGCGCACCTGCCCCTGGACCTGCTGCTGGAGCCGTTCGGGCGTAATACGGCAGCGGCAATTGCGGTGGCGGCGTTGCACGTGCAGGAGCATTTTGGCGGCGATGCGCAGTTGCTGGTGATGCCCGCCGACCATTTGATCCTCAATGAAGTGGCGTTTGCCGAGGCCGTGACCCAGGCCCGCGACCTGGCCGAAGCCGGTTACCTGGTGACGTTCGGTATCCAGCCGGATCACCCCGAAACCGGCTTTGGCTACATCGAACAGGGTGAGCCGCTAAGCACGGGCAACCGGGTCAAACGCTTCGTCGAAAAACCCGACCTGGCCACCGCCCAGGGCTATCTCGACGGCGGCAAGCACCTGTGGAACGCCGGCATGTTCTGCTTCAAGGCCAGCACCCTGGTGGACGAACTCGCCACCCATGCGCCCGACGTGCTGGAAGCCGCCCGCAACGCGCTGGACCATAGCCAGAGCCTGCAAAACAAAACCTCGCGCCAGCGTGAGCTGGACGCGGATGCTTTCGGCAGCGCGCCGGATATTTCCATCGACGTGGCCTTGATGGAGAAGTCCAAGCAAGTCGCCGTGGTGCCCTGCGACATCGGCTGGAGCGATATCGGCTCGTGGGAAGCCCTGCGCCAGCTCACCCCCAGCGACGCCCATGGCAACCAAGTCAATGGCGAAGCGATTCTGCATGACGTGCACAACTGCTACATCGACTCGCCCAAGCGCGTACTCGGCGCGGTGGGCGTGCGCGACCTGATCATCGTCGACACGCCCGACGCGCTGCTGATCGCCGACGCCCACCGTAGCCAGGATGTGCGCTACATCGTCGCCGAACTCAAGCGCCAGAACCATCCGGCGTACAGCCTGCACCGCACCGTCACCCGGCCGTGGGGCACCTACACCGTGCTCGAGGAAAGCAGCCGCTTCAAGATCAAGCGCATCGTGGTCAAGCCGCAGGCGTCGCTGTCGTTGCAGATGCACCACCACCGCAGCGAACACTGGGTAGTGGTCAGCGGCGCCGCGCAGATCACCAACGGCGAGCGCGAATTCCTGATCAACGCCAACGAGTCCACCTACATCCCCGCCGGGCATAAACACCGCCTGACCAACCCCGGCATCATCGACCTGGTGATGATCGAGGTGCAGAGCGGCGAATACCTGGGCGAAGACGACATCGTGCGCTTCGACGACATCTACGGGCGCGCCCCGGCTGAAGTGAAAAAATGACATGCGTACGTCTCTGATCATCCCGACCCGTAACGCCTCCAGCCACCTGGCACGCCTGCTGCCGGCGCTGGAGATGCAAACCCTGCAACCTGACGAGATGCTGGTGGTGGACAGCGCCTCCAGCGATGACACCGTGGCGCGCTTTCGCGCGTTTGGTGCACGGGTCGAGGTGATCGACGCGCGCGACTTCAACCATGGCGGCACGCGGCGCTGGGCCAGCGAACAAGTAGGCGGTGAGGCGCTGATCGTGATGACCCAGGACGCGATCCCCGCCGCCCCGGAAACCTTCGCCAACCTGCTCGCAGAATTGCAGCAAGACCCGCTCAACGGCGTGGCCTACGGTCGCCAACTGCCACACCCCGATGCCGGTGTGCTGGGCGCGCAATCGCGGCACTTCAACTACCCGGAACAGAGCCGCAGCAAGAGCCTGGCCGATGCACCGGAATTAGGGATCAAGACCTGCTTCAGTTCCGACTCGTTTTCCGTGTACCGGCGCAGCGTGCTGGAAGCGGTGGGCGGTTTCCCGGCAGACGTGATCGGCAGCGAAGACGCCTTCGTGGCCGCACGCATGCTGCTCGAAGGCTACAAGGTGCGCTACGCCGCCACGGCGATGGTGCACCACTCCCACGATTACAAACTCATGGATGAGTTTCACCGCTACTTCGACATTGGCGTGTTCTACGGCCGCGAGCCGTGGATCAAGCAGGCCTTCGGCGATGCGGGTGGCGAAGGCAAGCGCTATGTGCTGGCTGAACTCAGGGCTTTGCGCAAGGCCGGCGCCCTGCACCGCATTCCCGAAGTGCTGGTGCGCAGCGCGTTCAAATTGCTCGGCTACCGGCTGGGCCATCTGGAGCGCCGTCTCCCCCTCGCCCTCAAGCGGCGCATCAGCATGTTTCCCGGTTATTGGAGGTGAGCATCATGACCTACAGGAAGTCCCCCTTGATCAAACAGACCCTGCTCGTGCTCGCCCTGCTGACGGTGGCAGGCTGTAACACGCCGGCGCGCATTGTGCCGCCGGACGGCAAGACCGTCGAAGAAGGCAAGCGCGCCCTCGACCAGCTCGCACAGCTACCGCCGGCGGTGGAACGTATCCGCATCGGCGACCAGCTGCGCATCGTGCGCGATGCCGGTGAGATGCCGACGCTGTCAGCGTTCAACGTCAGCACCATCTATGAGCTGACGCTGTACACGGTGCAGACCGACGGCAAGATCAACTACCCGTTCCTGGGGCCGATCCAAGTGGCCGGGCGCCAGCCTTCGGAATTGGCCACGGAGCTGACCACCAAGCTCGCGCCGACCTACCGCGAACCGCGCGTGACCGTAAACATCAACCAGGCACCGGGCAGCTCGATCATCGTCGGTGGCGCGGTGAACAACCCGACGGCAGTGCAGATTGCCACGGCCAACACCCTTGAGCAGGCAATCATCGGTGCCGGCGGGGTCAGCCCGGCGGGCAATGCCAGCATGGTCGCCCTGCTGCGTGAAGACGCACAGGGTGCCTATCACGCCTACTTCCTGGACTTCAGCCAACTGCTCAAGACCGGCCCCAACGGGCGCAAGCCCGTGCACCTGCAACGCGGCGATGTGGTGTTCGTGCCCAAATCCAACGTGGGCGAGCGCATCCAAGGGGTGGATACCTACCTGAACCAACTGATCCCCTTCACCAAGTCCATTGGGGTTGGCTACAACTACACACGAACCAGCGGCGGCAGTAACTAAAGGAGCGACATCCCTATGATCGAGATCCGTTCTTTTCGTGATCTTCTGCGTTTGTTCTTCATTTTCCGGCGCGAGTTCAAACTGGCGGCGATTGCCGCGCTGGTGATCATCCTGCTGGGGGCTTTCTTGCTGCCGGCCAAGTACGAATCCACTGCGCGCCTGCTGGTCAAGCCTGGGCGGGATTCGACCCTGCCCATCGAGATCAGCAACCGCCAGGCGCTGGTGATGCCCAGCACGCAGCGTGACCCGATTGTCGACGAAGAGCGCCTGCTCACCGGTCGCCCGATCGTGCGCGCGGTGGCTGAACACTACTTGGAAGTGATCGACAACGCGCCACCGCCGGAAGGTTTCTGGAAGCGCACCAAGTACTACGTCAAGAGCGGCGTGGGTGCGGTATTCGATGGCCTGCGCGTGGTGCTGGAAACCGTTGGCGTGGTTGAAAAGACTACCCCGGTTGAACGCCTGGCCGCCGGCCTGGAGAAGAACTTTGAAGTGAGTCACGCCGCCGGTTCGACGGTGATGGATATCAGCTTCAAGTGGGGCGACCCACAAATCGCCCAGGCGGTGGTCAAGGATTGGGTCGAAACCTATATCAACGAACGCACCCAGGCCCTGGGGCGCAAGAGCCTGTATGCCTTTTATGAAGGCCAGGCGGCCAACAGCGCGACCGAGATCAAGAGCTACAAGCAACAGATCCTCACGCACCTCAACGAGATCGGCGCGGCGAGTATCACCGACCGCCTGGAAGACTTGTCCGAGCGCATCAACGTACTGCGCGGCGAGACCTTCAACACTACGCGGCTGATCGCCTCGTCCGACAGCGCAATCCAGAGCACGCGCAATCAACTCAAGGGCCAGCCGAAGGAAGTCACCACGGTGCGCCAGATCGCTCTGAACCCGCAGCAGCAGGACTTGCGTCGCCTGCTTAACCAGAAGCTGCTGGAAAAGGCCGACATGATGCGCACGTACACGGACAATGCGCCGCCGGTCAAAGCCCTGGACGCGTCGATTCGTGCCATGCAGGTCCAGGTCGCCAGCGAGAGCAACACCATTCAAGCCTCGGAAAACCGCGCGCCGAACACCCTGGAAATCCACTTGCAGCGCGTGCTGCTGGATGAAACCAGTAACAACCTGGCACTGCGCACGCAGCTGGTTCAACAGCAGAAACAATTGGTGAACCTGGAAGCGCAGCGCAAGCAAGCCCTGGAGATAGAACCGGAGCTGGCCCGCCTCTCCCGCGAGCTGAACACCACCGAGCGCAATTACGCGTTGTACGTGGATAACCTAGAAAAATCGCGCATCGACCGTGAGCTGGACAACAGCCAGATCAGCAACATTGCCGTGATCGAAGAAGCAACCTTGAACCCAGGCCGCATCTTCCCGAAAACCCTGGTGATGCTAGTCCTGGCAATCCCGTTTGCGATCGTCGTCGGCTTGCTGGTGATCTACCTGTGCTACCTGCTCGACCAGCGTATTCACGACGGTGGCCTGGTGGAGCGCAAGTTTGGCCTGCCGCTGTGGACCACCCTGCCCGAGCTGGACACCACCACCGCGCAAAGCGCCAACGCGTTCAATGCGAGCATCTACCGGCTGTACAGTTTGCTGCAGCCCGCCCGTATCGCTGAACAGGGCCTGACACTCGGGCTGACCTCGGCGCGTCACGGCGAGGGGGTGACCTTTGTGGTCGAACAACTGCGCCAGTTGCTGGCCGAAAACGGCATCAATGTGCGGGTCGGAGGGCTTGAAGCGGCGGCGCCCGGCGAGGTGGTGCTGCTGGATGCCTCGGCGTTGCTGGCTAACCGCGATGCGTTTGTGACCCTGCGCCGCGCCGACCTGATCGCGCTGGTGGTGGAGGCGCGCAAAAGTACCGTGCCGGTGGTGGAGCATGCGCTGTCGATTCTCAACACGGCGTTCGGCAAGGTGGACGGCATCATCATTAACCGGCGCAAGTTCGAAGTGCCGAGCAAGGTGCTGCAGACCATTGGCAAATACCGGGGAGCGTTCTGATGCGTATCGCCCTGCTCGCGCCCTTGCCACCGGAAAAAAACGGCATCGCCGACTACGCGAACCATTTCCGTACGGCGCTGGAACAACTCGGTGTGACGGTGCTGACGCCGTTGGCCGGAGTGGCGGGCAACGCCGAGGCGATAAAGCTGGCCATTGCTGGCTTCGATTGGCAAACCGTCGACGTGGTGCACGCCGAGCTGGGCGGCGGGCGGCTGGGGGAGTTCCTGGCCCTGCGCGAGCTGCGCAAGGCTTACCCGCAACTGCCACTGACCGCCACCGTGCATGACCCGGAACGCATGGTGTGGCGGCGTGAGCATCTGCCGTTCCCTTTGAGCTTGCTGGAGCGTTTACCCAGCCCATTGCCCCAGGCGGCCGTGGTGCTGGCCGACCCGCTGACGTTGCGCGAAGAACGCCAGGTCGCCAAAGGGCTGACCCGGCTGGTGACCCTCACCCGCCTGGGTGCCGAGTGCTTGAGCCAGCGCATGCAATTGCCCGCCGGCAAAGTGGCGGTGATCAACCATGCCAACCTGGCGATTACACCGGCACCGCTGCCGTCACTGGACACGCTGCACCTGCTGTACTTCGGCTTCATCTACCGCGGCAAGGGCATCGAAGACCTGGTGCAGGCCCTGGCGGATGTGTTCAAGCAAGCCCCCGAATTACGCGACCGCGTGCGCCTGACCCTGGCCGGCGGCACTGCCCCGGAGATGGCGTTTGGCGCGGGCGGTAATTACCTGGAGCAACTGAACGCGCAGATCGCGTCACTGGGCCTGACCGCGTCCATCGACTGGCGGCTGAACCTGCCTGCCGATGAAATTGCCCACACCATCCAGGCCCACCATGCGATGGTGCTGCCGTACCGCGAATCGAAAAAACTCGGCCTGCTCGGGCGCCAGCGCGGCACCAGTGGGGCGTTGTCCTGGGCGACCGCCTGCGGGCGCGGCGCGATCACCTCCGATGCGCGCGCGTTTGCCGAGGAAGTCGCCAGTGGCAACGGCGCCATTTACCCAGAGGGTGATGTGGCTGCGCTCGGCGAACAACTGTTACGCCTGGCACGCACGCCGCTGCTGGCGCGGGATTGGGCCGAGCGTGCCGGGGAAATTGGTCGCGAACGGTTGTGGCCGTTGACGGCGCAGAAATTTGTCACGCTGTTTGACGAGGCCATCGTCGGAGCCCGCCATGTCGCGTAAACGCACTTACCTGGCCACCCTGGCGGTGGTCGCAGCCCTGGGTCTCAGCGCGTTTTTGTGGGGGCGCCAGGCCGATGCCGAGAACCATGTGCTCAAGGGCAGCAAGGTCGTGGTGTGGAAGGATTTCCTGGGGGTGAACGCGCAATTCCTGTGGTTCAGCCCTGCGCGTTACCAGATGCAGATCGACCGCCTAAAGGCCCTGGGCCTGGAATGGGTGCGCCTGGATCTGCACTGGGATCAGCTTGAACCTGCCGAGAACCAGTACCAGGTCGCAACCCTGGATCAGTTGGTCGGCAAGTTGCAGGACAACCAGCTCAAGTCGGTGTTCTACCTGGTCGGCTCGGCGCCCTTCGCGACCACCGCGCCAGCCGGTGCGCCGTATCAGGATCAATACCCGCCCAAGGATCCGAACGTGTTCGCCAACCGCATGGCGCTGTTGGCCCAGCGTTATCCCAGTGTGGATGCCTGGCAGGTGTGGAACGAGCCGAACCTGCTGGGCTTCTGGCGCCCGGTGGCGGACCCGGCCGGTTATGCCGCCCTGTTGACGACCACCGCCAATGCCTTGCGCACCGTGAACCCGAACAAGCCGGTGGTGGCCGCTGGTATGGCGTTCTTCAGTGAAATGCCTAATGGGCAGACCATGCTCGCGGCCCTCGGTGCGCTGGGTGTGGCCAGCTTGAATACGGTAATTTCCTATCACCCCTACACCCAACTGCCTGAAGGCAACGATCCGGCGAACCTGGACTTCATCGCCAAGACCACCCAACTCAACCAGGCCCTGCGCAACGGCGGCGTGCAAACCCTGTGGAGCACCGAGTGGGGCTGGTCGACTTACCCTGGGCCAAAAGACGCCCAGGACATCATCACGCTAAAAGCCCAGGCCGATTACATCGTGCGGCGCGTGGCGCTGATGAGCGCGATGGATTACGACAAAATCTTCCTGTTCACCCTCAGCGACCTCGACCAGCGCGCCAGCGTGCGCGACCAGTCGTATGGCCTGCTCGATATCGACGCCAACCCCAAGCCCGCCTACACCGCGCTGAAAAACTTCCTCGACGTCAGCGGGCCGCAACTCACGCCGGGCGACCCACCGGTTGCCGACCAGTTGCCCGGCGGTTTGTTCAGCATCGGCTGGACCCGTGCGGACGGGCGCAAGCTGTGGTTTTTCTGGTCGGCCCAGGGCGGCGACGCACATTTGCCGGGCCTGGCCAGCGCCACCTTGTACGACCCGTTGCGCGGCACCCAGACCCCGGTGAGCGGCACCAACGGCCTGACTGTACCGGTCAAGTCGAACCTGCAAATTCTGTTATGGGATTGAGGCCTGCGATGCGTATTTTATGGATCCTGCCCTACTCACCCTGGCCCGCCACCAGCGGCGGCAAGACGCGCCAGTTTCACCTGCTGCGCAGCCTGGCCGCGCGCGGGCATCGGATCACCCTGCTGCTGCATGACAAGCACCCGGTCTCCCTCACAGACCGCCAGGTGCTGGAAGCATTTCTCGAACAACTGATCATCCTGCCGCGCCGCCCGTTGCGCAGTGTGAAGACCCTCGTGGCCGGGCTGTTTGCACCCTACCCGCTGCTGGCCAGTGTGAATGGCCTGTCGAATGAACTGCAGGAAACCTTCAACTGGTTGCTGGGTGACCATTGGGACGTGGTGCAGGTTGAGCACAGCTACAGCTTCCAGCCTTACGAGGACGCGCTGGCGCGTAAATCCCAGCCGTTCGTGCTGACCGAACACAATGTCGAGTCGGCCCTCGGCGCGGCCACCTATGACCGTTTGCCGAGCTGGGCGCTGCCCTTCATTCGCTACGATCAATGGCGCTACACGCGCTGGGAACGTCGTGTGATGCGCCAGGCCACGCAGGTCGTGGCGGTGACTGACAGCGATGCACAGACCCTGACGAAGATCGCCGGCAAACCGGTGTCGGTGGTGGTCAATGGCGTGGATTGCGATCACTTCGCGGTGGCCCGTCCCGATCCATCGGCACGCCGCGTGCTGTTCCTGGGCAATTACGAATACGCCCCCAATGTGGACGCTATCGAGTGGGCGCTGGATGAGATCCTGCCCAAGGTCTGGGAGCGCTGCCCGCAGGCACGCATGAGCGTGTGTGGTTTCGGCATGCCAGCCAGCTGGCGCGAGCGCTGGCAGGACCCGCGCATTGAGTGGCAAGGTTTTGTGCCCAACCTGATAGACCTGCAATCGAGTTGCTCGGTTTTTCTTGCGCCGTTGCGCCATGGCGGCGGTTCCAAACTCAAGGTGCTTGAAGCCTTGGCCGCCGGCCTGCCGCTGGCGAGTACCGAGCAAGGTGTCTCGGGGCTCGACCTGGTAGAAGGCCTGGACTACCTGGGCGGACAGACCGCCGCGAGCCTGGCAGACGCCGTGGTGCGCCTGCTGCAGTTCCCCGATGCCGCCGTGCCCATGGGTGAAGCGGGACGCGCGTACGTGCGTCGCGCCCATGACTGGAGCGTCGCCGCCAGCCAGCTGGAGCAGGTGTACGCGAGCCTTTCGCCGTTGAATCAAAAGGAGCCCGTATGCGTGTAGGCCTGGATTACCGCACCGTCGGCACCTCGCCGCAATCGGGCATCAGCCGCCAGGTGTACGCGCTGGAAAGCGCCCTGCACAGCCTGCCGGGCATTGAGCTTGAACGGTTTACCGTGGCGCCCCTGGGCGATGAAACCCGTTTGCAGGCCCACTGCCCAGCCTGGGGCTGCGCGAAGACCGCCATGCACCAGCCGCAGAATCGCCTGCGTTTCGAGGCCGGTTTTCTACCGCGCGCGTTGCGTGAGCAGCATATCGATCTGTACATCAGCACCTTTAACATGGGCCTGCCGTTGCCGCCCAGGCCGAAAGGATTGCGCACCGTGGTGCTGCTGCATGACCTGTTTCAAATCACCCTGGACAACTACCACGCCAACCGTTTGAAGGCGCTGATCTACAAGACCAGCGATCGCCTGTCGATTGCCTACGCGGTGCACAGCGCCGACCGGGTGTGGACGCCGTCGCAATACAGTGCCGATGAAACGGTGCGGTTGTTTCCCAAGTCGGCGGGCAAAATTCGTGTGCTGCCCAATCAGGTCGATGGGTTTTCCGAACTGGCGGCGGACCTCAGCGCCCGCCAACTCCCCGAGCACTACTGGCTGCTGGTGGGCACCCGCGAGCTGCGCAAAAACGTGCCATTCCTGGTGGAGGCCTGGCAGAAAGCGCGACGCCAATCCCCTGCCGTGCCGGATTTGGTGCTGGTGGGCAGCCTCGACCATTTGCCCGAAGCCCAGCGCACCCTGCCGGGCATTCGCGCGCTGAGTGGCGTGTCGGATGCCGAATTGCACGCGCTGTACCGCCGGGCATCGCGCTTGTGGCAACCTTCGTATGCCGAGGGTTTTGGTCTGCCTGTGATCGAAGCCCTGAGCGTGGGCACCCCGGTGGCGGTGGCCAGCGGTACGTCGCTGGATGAAATCACCCCGCCGTCGGCACCGCGCTTCTCGCCCACCGATGGCCCGGCACTGACGCAGTTGATGATCAGCCTGGGCGAACGCGCCAATGAGGAATTGCCCGAGCAACAGCGCCAGTGGGCGGAGCGCTTCAACCATCACGCCTATCGCAGGCGCCTGGGCGAACTGATTGAGGATCTGAAGTGAAAATAAACTTGCCCAGCCTCTTCGCGATCCTCTTCGGCCTGCTGTTTGGCGCCCTCGCGCTGCTGCTGTCACCGGCCAAGGCGTTCCTCGCCGTGATCGGCCTGGCCGGGACCGTGACCATTCTGCGCTTTCCGCTCTGGGGCTTGTTGCTGTTTGCCCTGATCGCCACGTTCATGCCGTACTCCACGGTCAACCTGGGCATTCGCAGTACCGTCAGCGAAGCCATCCTGGCGCTGACATGGGGCGCGGTGCTGTGGCACAACTTCCTGGCCCGCTTGCCCGACACACCGAGCCTCTCCCGCCGGCCTACCGACCAGATGCTGCTGTGGCTGATGCTGTTCAGTGTGTTCCCGTTTATCGTCGGCCAGGTCACCATCCACGCCGACACCAGCGGTGTGGCCAACTGGTTGCGCTGGTTGTTGAGCCTGTCGTCGGTATTCCTCTGCGCCAAATTGCTGGTGGATCACAAGCACCGCGAATCGCTGGTAATCGCCCTGCTGCTGGGCAGCCTGGCGATGCTGGTGCTGTCGATTGCAGTGTTTGTGCGCACGCGCTCCGGGGCCAGCATTGCGCCGATCCTGGGGCTGTTCAACTACGCCAACTTCGACATGTTGAAGTTTGGCCTGGAGGCCATGTCTTCGCGCATGGGCTCGCCGTGGATGCACCCGAATGCCATCGGCGGGATCATGGCGTTGCTGCTGCCCCTGGCCTTCTGTTTCGGCATGACCGAGCAAGGCTGGAAACGCGCGCTGGGCCTGAGCGTGGCGTGCCTGGGCGCGGCGGCGCTGCTGTTGGCCAGCAGCCGCGGCGCGATGGTCAGCCTGGCATTGGTGCTGCTGTGGATGGCCACTCGCCGGGTGCCCTACACCGGCCGCCTGCTGATGATCGGCGCGGCGCTGACGGTGGCGTTGGTGATGGCTTATCCACCTTTGCAGGAGCGCCTGGCGACGATCTTTTCGTCGGATAACGCCAGTACCGAAGTGCGTTTAGACGAGTACCGCATGTTCCCGCAGGCGGTGGTGTCGTACCCGTTCGGTATTGGCTTCAAGGTCGATCCGCCCGTGCCAGGCACGCATTTGCTAGGCATCTCGAACCTGTGGCTGAACTTCATCTACAAGACCGGCATCGTCGGCATGCTGTTTTTTGTGGCGGTGACGGTGCGCTGGTGGCGTGAAGCGCGCCCGGACAGCGGCCCGATCCGCCTGACTAAGGACAATGCGCTATGGCTGGGCACCACCGCCGGGATTCTCTCGGCGCTGGTCAGCGGCCTGTTCGACCACTACTTCAGCTTTGCGGTGGTGATGGTCGCGCTGTTCTGGCTGATGGTGGGGATCAATGTGCTGGAAGCCCGCCGACTGTTTCCGGCGCGCCTGCCACAGGTAAAAAGCGTGGCGTTGCGCAAACCGCTGATTAATGGCGCGCAACCCTGATGCTGGGCTCCGCCGTCTGGCTGACCCTGGCGACACTGCTGGGCTTGTGCCTGGGCTTCGCCCGCGAATGGTTGCTGGTGGCGGCCTGGGGGGCGGGTGAGCGCAGTGATGCGTTCCTGATCGCGCTGTTTTTGCCGGAGGCGTTGCGCATGTCCCTGGCTGGCGGTGTGCTGAGTGCCGCTGCGCTGCCGCTTTATCTCGCGCGCAAAGACGACGAGCGGCTGGGCTGGTTGGCGGTGTTGTTTCCGGCATTGCTGCTGATCGCGCTGTTCATCAGCCTGCTGCTGACGCTGGTGGCGCCGTGGCTGGTGCAACTGCTCGGGCCGGGCTTGGCGGCCAGTGCGACGGCGTTGGCAAGCAGCAACTTGCAGATTGTCGCGTGGTGCGTGCCGGGTCTGATGCTGCATGCACTGTTCAGTATTCCGTTGCAGGCCAGCGAGCGTTTTGTGCTGGCAGGCTTGGGCTCATTGTTGTTCAACCTGCCGCCGGTGACCTACCTCGCGCTCGCAGGCACCGCCACCCAACCGCACGCCCTGGCACTGGCCTGCCTGGCCGGCAGCGTGTTGATGCCGTTGGCGCTGCTGCCGTCGATGTGGCGTCAGGGTTGGCGGCCATGGCATTGGCAATTGTCATTGGCGCCACTACGGGAGTTGGGCCAGCGCATCGGCCCGCTGTTGTTGAGCAATGGCGCGAGCCAGGGCCTGGCGCTGATCGAGCGGCTGGTGGCGTCGTTGCTGGGGGAAGGCGCGGTGACCTGGGTCAACCTGGCGCGCAAGCTGATGAACCTGCCGCTGATTGCGCTAATGAGCCTCAACCAGGTGCTGCTGGGCATGATGAGCCGTCGCCAGCGCGATGAACGCCTGGCCCTGCTCAAGCGCGGCCTGGAAACCGCCAGCGTGCTGACCCTGCCCGCTGGCGTTGGCCTGGTGGCGGCGGCACCGAGCCTGGTGGCGTTGCTGCTGCCCAAGCAATCGGTGGACTCGCCGTTGCCGCTGTTGCTGGCCTGGTTTGCTGTGCCACTGGTGTTCGGCGCCTGGAACGCCTTGCTCGCGCGCTATGCCTATGCCGCCGGCGATACGCGCCAGCCACTGCGCTGCGAATTGCTCGGTAGCCTGGTCAATGTGCTGCTGCT
Source organism: Pseudomonas sp. H1_A03 (assembly GCF_054685145.1). Lineage (NCBI taxonomy): Bacteria > Pseudomonadati > Pseudomonadota > Gammaproteobacteria > Pseudomonadales > Pseudomonadaceae > Pseudomonas > Pseudomonas sp. H1_A03. The sequence goes on along the minus strand of NZ_CP162829.1, from coordinate 3,329,472 downwards.
CAGCGCTCTGCCTTTTGTGTTCGGCATGGCGGGCATTCCCCTGGCTGCGCTGGCCGGGGTGATCTGCACCGCGCTACTGCTGATGCAGCGCCAGGCCTTGCTTGGCGCCCTGCACTGGGCCCGGCATTGGCTGCTCAGCGCAGTGCTGATGGGCGCGGCGGCGCTGGCGCTGTTTCGGGTTGAAGACGTGTGGCTGCAACTGGGGCTGAGCACCCTGGCCGGCGCGGTGGTGTTGCTCGGGATGGGGCTGTGGCTGAAGCCGTGGCGCAAGGCATGAACGATCAATCGGGACGACTCAGATGAAACATCGCTGGATTCAAATGGATATTGCCAAGGGTATCGGCATCCTGGTGATCGTATTTGCCCACAGCTGGTTCGTCGCCACCTCGCCGGACTTGCTGTACCCGGTACTGGCGTCGTTTATCTTGCCGTTGTTCTTCTTTTTGTCCGGGGTATTCTTCAAGCCTGAACAACCGTTCGTGGAGATGGCGGTGCGCAAGGCCGATGGCCTGCTCAAGCCGTTTTTCTTCACCATGCTCACCTATGTGATCGTGCGCAGCATTCTGCGCGGCCAGCCGCTGCTACCGGATGTGGGTGGCGTGCTGTATGCCTCGGTGGACACCATCCCGTGGCAGGCGCTGTGGTTTCTGCCGCACTTCTGGGTGGCGATCCTGTTCAGTTGGGTGATGCTGCGGTTGATCCAGCGCTTGAAGCTGTCGCTGTGGTTGAGCCTCGCGCTGGTGGCACTGCAATTGATCGTGGGCGCCTGGATGCTGCCGTGGTTCTGGCAACTGCCGGTCACCTTCGGCGAGCATACGTGGGTGCTGCCCGGCCTGCCGTTCAGCCTGGATATCACGCTGATCAGCAGCACTTACTTCATTGTCGGCTACCTGTTGCGCGATTGGTTGCGCCGGCACTCGGGTTCCTGGCTGACGCTGTTGGTCTCGATCGCGTCGTTTGCCCTGGTGTTCACCTTCACCTGGGACACCATGGACCTGGCGCAGCGGCGCTACGATCACTGGTTCTGGACCACCCTGTCGGCCGCGATCGGCGTGTACGCCTGCTGGGCACTGGCGCGGGTAATGATGGTCTCGGACAGGGTCACGCGGGCCATGACCTACATCGGCCAGAACACCTTGATCCTGCTGATCTTCCACGGCGAGATCCAGCACAAGACCTTCGACCTGATGGAGCGCTTGGGGCTGCCTGCGCTGCCGGCGGCGTGCGTGGGTTTTGTGGTGGCGGTGGTGGTGCCGTTGTTGATCGGGGAAGTGATCAAGCGGGTGGCGTTTTTGCGGTTCTTCTACTTTCCGTTGCGTAACGCGACCGGGGAGAAGGCGGCAACTTAAGGAACACTGGAAGATGCGCGGCATTGGTAGCTACACATCTCGAGAGCAACCTGTAGTGAGCGGGCTTGCCCCGCGCTGGGTGGCGAAGCCGCCCCAAACCAGGCGACTTGGTTTTGTCTGGAACTCGGCGGTGCCTCTATGGGGGCGGCTTCGCCACCCAGCGCGGGGCAAGCCCGCTCACTACAGGGTTGTGTAGGTACTTATAGCCATCGCGGGCAAGCCCGCTCCCACAGGGGGTTGTTTGTTTCAGTCGTCGAGTTGTTGCGGGGCTGGCTTGCTACCGTGTTTGGCGGGCTTGGCCCCCTTTACTGGTGCCGGGGCAACAGGTTCAGGCTCTGCGGCGGCTGCAGCTTCTTTTCGGCCATCGGCATCTGGTCAATGGCGCTGAAGAACTCCTTCAGATCAAGGGTATCCGGTGGCACGGTCTTCTCGACTTTCTTCTCACCGTCCTTGCCCACCAGGATCACTTTAGTGCCACTGCCGGCGCCCAGTTTGAGGGCACGAATCAGCGCGTTGGTTTCAGGCGGCGTGAGCTTTTTGTTGTCCTTTGGGTCCTTGGCGAACTTCTCCCCTTCGGCACCGATGCTGCCGAATTTCACGGTGTAGAACACCATGCTGCGCTCTTCAAAGGACTGCTTGGTCGCAGGCTCGTCCAACTGTTTCTTGAGGGTCGCCAAGGTGTCGTTGCCAGAATCAAGCTCCACCACCACCAGCGGCCGGGCTTTGCCCAAGTCCTGCTTGAGCGGGTTGATATCATCAGCAGCCAACAGCGGCCCCGTTAAAGCCATCAAGGTAGCCAGGGTCAGCGACCGGATGAGCATGCGCACCTCCTTTGAATTCCATGCAGGGTTCTTGAGTTTCATGTCTGCGACAGTCAAATTCAAGGATGATTCCTACACCACTTTAAGAAAGCGTAGGTCAGGGCGCCCGCTGCGCAAGGGTTTGATGGGTTCAACCGTCATTGTTTCCACTGATTGCGGAAACATCATGCGACCTTCCACTCCGGCCAATGCCTCGCAAATACGGGGGCGACAATGGGATCGGCATCCACTTGCCCCAGGCTCTGGGCAAAGCTCGGCGCCAGCCCGTTCAACGCGTCCCGTGCCTCGTCCCAGCGCGACACCGCTGCGGCCATCAAGCCCAGTGCATTCGGCGTATGGTTCGGGCCAAACAACTGCCCGGCAAACTGATCGGCAAATACCACCCAGGCCTGGTGCAGGTAGCGCCGGGTGCCCGCAACAAGCTGCGCCTGCACCGTTTCGTCGACGTCGCCGATCCAGCGTTGCGGGTAGTCGATAATGCCGATCGCCGAATAGCAATTGGCTGCGATATACACAAGGCCGCGAATGATCTGCGCACGGTTGCCGGCCAGCAGGTCGGAGCCGGGAAACTCCAGGCCCAGGTGGATCAGGATCGCTGCGCTTTCCGTCAGCACCTGGCCGTCGGGGGTGACCAGGGTGGGCACCTGTTTGAGCGGGTTGATACGGGCCAGCTCATCACTGCCCTCACCTTCCGCCCAGGAGGCCGCGTCTACCCTTCGCCACGGCACCGCACATCGTTGCAGGGCGATTTCAATCATGCAGGAACCGGATTCGTCGATGCCGTAGAGCGTGTACATGGGCCTGTCCTCCTAGCGGTGCCTGTGCCCAAGAGTGCAAGTAACCACGGAGTCGAATCAAGTGTTTTAAAACAAGCCCATTTGCCCGCCGACCAGCGTGCTGAAATCGTCATTCACAAACGGCAGGATCGCGTCGGCCACCGGCTGCAATTGCCGGGTGACGTAGTGGTCGTAGTCGATGGGTGCTTGCCGCACTTCGAGGGGTTCCGGGCCGTTGACGCTGATCACGTAGCTGATCCAGCCACCGCGCTGGTATTGACGGGGGCGGTTCAGGCGGTCGTTGTATTCGTCCGCCAGGCGCGCAGCACGCACATGCGGCGGCACGTTGCGCTCGTAATCGTCCAGCCGTCGGCGCAGCCGTTTGCGGTAGATCAGCAACTCATCGAATTCGCCGCTCAGGGTACGGCGCACGTAGTCGCGTATGTAGTCCTGATGGGGCAGGCGATGGAAAATGCGCTGGTACAGCTCCTGCTGGAATCGGCGAGCCAGGGGCGACCAGTCGCTGCGCACGGTTTCCAGGCCTTTGTAAACCATTTCTTCGCTGCCATCGCTACGCACGACAAGGCCGGCGTAGCGCTTCTTGCTGCCCTCCTCCGCGCCACGAATGGTGGGCATGAGGAAGCGCGTGAAGTGGGTTTCGTATTGCAATTCCAGGGCGCTTTGCAGGCCGAACGCCGTTTGCAGGTGCTCGTGCCACCAGTCGTTGACGTGCTGCACCAACGCCCGTCCGATGCCGCTGGCCTCTTCCTGGGAATGCGCACTGCCGAGCCAGACGAAGGTGGAGTCGGTGTCGCCGTAGATCACCTCATAGCCTTGGGCTTCGACCAGTTCGCGGGTCTGGCGCATGATCTGGTGACCGCGCAGGGTGATTGACGACGCGAGCCGTGTATCGAAGAAACGGCAGCCGCTGGAACCGAGTACGCCGTAGAAGGCGTTCATGATGATTTTCAGGGCCTGGGACAGCGGCGCATTGTGCTCGCGCTTGGCCACTTCGCGGCCTTCGGAGACCCGCGCGACGATGGAGGGCAGACAGTGCCGGGTGCGGGAAAAACGCGCGCCGCGAAAGCCTTCCACCGACGCACTGTCATCGGGGTACTTGAGGCCTTCGATCAGGCCCACCGGGTCGATCAAGAAACTACGGATGATCGACGGGTAGAGGCTTTTGTAATCGAGTACCAACACCGACTCGTAGAGGCCGGGGCGCGAGTCCATGACAAATCCGCCGGGGCTGGCCTGGGGTGGTTTGTCGCCCAGGTTTGGCGCGACAAAGCCCTGGCGGTGCATCAACGGCATATACAAATGGGTGAACGCGGCGACAGAGCCACCGTTGCGATCAGCCGGCAACCCGGTGACGCTGGCGCGCTCCAGCAGGAACTTGAGCAGCTCGGTCTTCTCGAAAATCCGCGTGACCAGCTCGCAGTCCTTGAGGTTGTATCGTGCCAGGGCGGGCTTGTCCTCGGCAAACATGCGGTTGATTTCGTCCATGCGCTGGTATGGCGTGGAGATGTCCTTGCCCTCGCCCAACAGGGTTTGCGCGACGTTCTCCAGGCTGAACGATTCGAAGCTCCAGGTCGCCGAGCGCAGGGCCTCGATGCCATCAATGATCAGCCGCCCCGGCGCCGCTGCGAAGTAGTGATTACGGCTACCGTGTTCGCGCCAGGCCATCGGCTCTTCGCCACGACCAAGCATCAGCGGCACGTTGAGGCGCTGGGCGTGTTCGTGGAGGACACGCAGGTCGAACTGCACCACGTTCCAACCGATGATCGCATCGGGGTCGTGCTGGGCAAGCCATTGGTTGAGGCGTTCGAGCAATTGCACGCGGGTGTCGCAGTAGTCGAGCTTGAAGTTCACCGCGTCGGTTTTGTTCGGCGGGCCGAGCATGTACACCTGGCGCTCGCCGCAGCCTTCGAGGGCGATGGAATAGAGATCGCCCTGGGCAGTGGTCTCGATGTCGAGGGACACCAGTTTCAGCGGCGGGCGGTAGTCGGGCGCGGGTTTCATCTGCGCGTCGCAGAGCACGCCGTTTGCGTCGGGAGTGCCACCGAACCACACCGGTGCGGTGATGAAACGCTCCATCATGTAGCGCTCGGGTGGGCGCACGTCACCTTCGTAGACATCCACACCGGCAGCGCGCAGGCGTTTTTCCACGTCCATCGCCTGGCGGTGCTGGCGGGTGTAGAGACCCAGGACCGGGCGATGATGAAAATCGCACAGCTGCAACGGGCGCAATTCGATATCGCGCTCACCCTTGAGCAGCCAATCCAGCGGCTTGCGATGGGCTTCGGGGATAAACATCACCGAGGTCTGCACGGGTAGGCGGATAAACCTAGGGCCGTGGTCGGTCGCCAGCCAAAAGCTCACCTCCGTGCCCGCCGGGGTATCACGCCAATGCCGGGTCAGGACAAAACCCTGCTGTAAATCCACCGTAACGCACCTCAGGAATCGCTTTCAGGGCGTGATTCTACTCGGCATCGCACGCGTGCGGCACGTTAACGCTCATGAAGGCTGCCCCGCAATCATGACGCTGTTTAGGGCCCAGCCTGGCTCAGATAGGTTTCGATGTTGCTCATCTGTTCGTCCCAGCCACGGGAATTCATTTTGAAGGCTTTTTGGCGCCTCGCCTCAGGCACCGCGTCAAAACCCGATTCGACCACCCGTAGCAGAATGCCCGGAGCACGGTCTTCAAGGGTGAACTCCACCAACGTCGGGGTCTCCTGGTCATAGTCGACGCCCTCTTCTACCGCGAACGGATGCCACCAGAAAGAGAACAGTGTTTGCGGCAGGATGCGTTCGATTTTCACCTTCCAGATCACATGTTCGTAACCTGGGTAGGTGATAGGCGCTTCAATGGTTTGCCCCGCGACAAATGCCTTGCCCGTGAGCGCAATCCGAAACCATCGGCCGAATTGCTCGGCGTCTGTCAGAGCTCCCCACACCTGTTTACGTGGAGCATTGAGCAGTACTTTTCGTTCTATGCGGTCCAATACGTGCATACGTCACCTCCTGCATTGACAGTAGGCGACATCGACCAATGCGCAACCTTTCGGTCACGCATTGGTGTTGCTACTTACTTCAGAATTTCCATTTGGCGTTGACCATCGCATTGCGCGGATCGCCGTAGGAACCGGAGTTGAATGTACCCATGCCGTCGTAATATTTCTTGTCGAACAGGTTGTTGACATTCAGCCCCACAGACAGATGCTCGTCCACCTTGTAGTTGGCTAACAGACCCACCACGGCGTAAGGGTCCTGTACCGCCTTGTAGTTAGGCCCGGTGTAGTTGATCTGCGTGGTGGCGTACATTTCGCTTTGCCAGGTGACGTTGCCACCCACGGTCAAGCGGTTCAGGGCACCTGGCAGGCGGTAAGAGGTGCCGAGCTTGAACAGGTTGATTGGCTGATTGACCTGGACGCGCTCACCGTCCTTGCTGTGAGACTCGCGGTAGGTATAGCCGCCGAACACGTTCCAGCCTGCGGCCACTTCACCGGAAATCTCCGTTTCGACACCGCGCGTGGTGGTGCCAGCGATGGCCTTGTAAACGGTCTTGCCCGTGGCATCGTTGCCCGAGTCGGCAGCGGTGTTCTTTTGCTCGATGTCGAACAGGGCGATGCTCGCGTTCAGCGCCCCCTGGAAAAATTCGCCCTTGAGCCCGATCTCGTAGTTATCCCCTTCCAGCGGTGCAAGCGAGCCACCACTGGCGGTCTTGTAGAACGTCTGCGGCAAGAAGATGCTGGTATAGCTGGCGTAGACCGAGTAGGTGTCGTTGAGGTCGTAGATGATGCCCGCGTAGGGTGTCACGACGCCGCTCTTCTTGGTTTTGTCGGTGTTTTTCGAGTAGGGGGCGTCCTCAGTCACCTCATCGAGCTGCTTCCACCAACTGACGCGGGTGCCGAGAATAAGGGTCAGCGGGTCCATCGGTTTCAAACGCAGCGCGCCGTAAATCCCGGTCTGTTGCAGCGTAGTCACAGTGCCGCCGACTTCGTTGTAGGAACGACGCCCATACTGCCGGCCGTCCCAGGCGAAGATGTTGTTTACATCACCATAGTCATTGTCTTGGTCGACCAAGGTACTGCTGTAGTCCGGAAAATTCAGATGGGTGCGCGAAGTGCTCGCGCCCACCACCAACTCATGCTCGCGCGCGCCCAGCTGGAACGGGCCACTGGCATACACATCCAGGGTGTCCTGGGTCTGGTAACTGTCGAGACGGTAGATGAACGCCTTGGCGCCCTGGCCGGTGATCGGGTCCGGGTAGCTGCCACTGGCGGAGGCGCCCTGCCCTTTGCGGTAGGAATACTGATGGCTGTACGCCGTCTTCAGGCCCCAGTCGTTATCCAGTTTATGGTCCAGCATCGTGGTGAAGGTGTAGCTGGTGTTGTCCATGTAGCTGGAGCGTGTAGCCGGGTTGAAGGATCGGGAAAAATGGGTCTGGCTGCCATTGCTATAGAACAACGGAATATGGCCGTAGCTGCTGCCATTGGCATCGTTGTTCTGGTAATCGAGGCTGGTGCGCAGGGTCGTGTTGTCATTCAGGTCGATATCGAGCGCGCCATACATCACACGCTTGTCTTGCTTGTACCAATCCACGAAGGCGTTCTGCTTCTGGTATACCGCGACAAACCGTCCGCGCACATTGCCGGTTTCGGTCAACGGGCCAGACACATCGACTTCGGAACGGTAACGATCCCACGCGCCTGCTTCTCCCGAAATATGGGCCTGGAAGTCTTTGGTCGGACGCTTGCGCACCAGGTTGATGGTGGCGGACGGAGTGCCTGCACCGCTCATCAAGCCTGTGGCGCCCCGCACGACCTCGACACGGTCATAGATGGCCATGTCCGAGAGCGGGCCGATGAACTGCTGGGACTCGTTGGCAACCTGGGACGGAATGCCGTCGTACTGGAAGTTCTGGATATCGAAGCCGCGGGAGTAAAAGGAGTATCGCTCGCTGTCACGATGGTTGCTGGTGATGCCGGGCGTGAAGCTCAGCACCTCGTTGAGCGTGGACAGGTGCTGGTCGTCCATCAGTTGGCGGGTGACCACACTGACCGACTGCGGCGTTTCGCGCAGTGTCAGCGGCAACTTGGTCGCGGTGCTGGTCGCGCCAGTGGTGTAGGAGCCGCTGTTTTCGGTGGTCAGGCCCAGCCCTTCGGCGTTAATACTGGTGGCCCCAAGGGTCAACGCACCGCCAGTGCCTTGGGGCGCGAGGCCGTAACTGCCGTCGTTATTCGCGGCCAGGGCCAGATTGCTGTCGGCCAATAGTCGGGCGAAGCCTTGTTCGACGCTATACGTACCCTGCAGACCGACGCTTTGCTTGCCAGCAGTCAGGCCGGAATCGAAGGACAAGACCACGCCAGCGTCGCTGGCAAATCGGCTCAACACCGAACCCAGTGGGCCGGGGGCAATGGAGAAAGCCTGCTGCTGGCTGGCCGCCATTGCGTTGGAGCCTGTCCCAAATATCGGGGCCATCAGCCCGGTCTGCACCATCAGCGACACGCCAAACAACGCCACCTGCAAGGGCTTTTTGCGAAATGAGCGAAGCGGTTGAGTGGCGACTGAAATATGCCCTGCGCGCATGTTGACTCCTGAGGGTTCGAAACGAATGAAGGGGGGTTTGCAGGAGGAGTCGAACGAGGTGCGGCAAATCGACAACAGTGGGTGATAATTATTTTCAACCGCGCGGGACGACTGTCGTCCAGTAACGGGTGCGTGTAATGAGTCGCACCGGCAGGGCGTGGGTCAAGGCGTTAAGGGTCAGGTCGATATCGTCCAGGGAATAAGCACCCGAGACCATCAGATGGCTGATCTCAGTGGCACACCCCAGATAACCCGGGCGGTAGCGAGCCAGTTCGGCCAGCAGGCGATCCAGTCGCCAATCGTCGACGATCAGCCGTCCTTGCGCCCATGCGCCGTCACCGGGCTCGTTGGCCCGTCGGGACAGCATGCGCTGTGTATCGAACGTGACTGTCTGGCCGGCGGTGACGACGGTCTCAGCCGGCTCGCTGCCCTGACGCACCGCCACAGCGTGTTGTAATACGCTCATCGCCGTGAAGTCATCGAACTGGCGCACGGTAAAGCGTGTGCCCAACGCGCGTATTTCACCCTGGGCACTGCGGACCAGCAATGGACGTGGGTCGGGGGCGGTTTCCACCAGGATTTCTCCGGCGCGCAAAATCAGCAGTCGTTGCTCGGCGGTGTAGCGGATATCCACGGAACTGGCAGTGTTGAGGGACAGCCGCGTGCCATCGTCCAGGCTTAGGCTATGGCGCTCGCCCGTGGTAGTGCGTTGATCGGCCATCCATTGCGGTGCCTGTCGATACCCCGACCAACCAACGGCGCTCACACCGGCGCCGATCACCACGCTCTTGAGCAATGTGCGGCGCCCAAATCGCCGGGATTGATCGGCGGCGGCGTCCATCACATTGATGGCTACCACACCTGGCAAGCACTGGAGTTGGCTCTGCAGCATTTCAACGCGCTGCCACGCCCATTGGTTCAGCGAACTTTCCTCACGCCAGGCGAGCCAAGCCGAGTGCAACTCAGAGTCACCGGGCTCGGCAGCCAAACGGGCGACCCATTGGGCTGCCGCGCTGAGTGCATGGCGTTGTAGATTACTGGCCACCGTTAATGCTCTAGGGCGAAAATCAGACAATGCTCGGTGGCCTTGGCAATATATTTGGTCACCGAACTTACCGATACCTGTAGCTCTTCGGCAATTTCCTTGTAAGGCATACCCTGCAACTGCGAGAGCAGAAAGGCGCGCTTAGCCTTGTGCCCAAGACCGTCAAGCATGACATCAAGACGCTGCAGGGTTTCTATGATCAATAGCCGCTCTTGCGGCGAAATCGCATAGGCCTGCGGTTGCTCGGCCAAGGCCTGGAGGTAAGCCTGCTCAAGGGCTTTGCGGCGAAAGCTGTCGATCATCACGCGCTTGGCAATCGTCACCAGAAAGTGCCGGGGCTCCTTCAAGTCAGCGGCCACCGGCTGCGCGCGCTCGGCCAGCAACAAACGGATAAAGGTGTCTTGAGCCAGGTCTGCAGCCTGATGGGAACAACCCAGGCGCGCACGTAGCCAACTGACCAACCAGCGGTGGTGGTCACCGTAGAGTTGGCCAATAGGTTCGTGGATAGGATGAGGCCCAGCGGACAACGGCATAGTGATATTGCGCACGAATGAGAACGCTTCGCAATTTAGAGCAATGTAGGACTAAGGGCAATGGCTTGTATGACGGTGATGCGCAACACGGCGGTAAAAGGTAGATTCTCCCCCTCCCCCTGAGGTGACGCACCATGACTCAACAGCTCCATGGAAGTTGTTTCTGCAAAGCCGTGCAGTATCAGCTGGACAGCTTGGATATGCCCATCAGCCACTGCCATTGCGACAGCTGCCGCAAGGTGCATGCGGCGGCCTTTGTGGCGACGGCCGGCGTGATGCGCGAACACTTTCGCTGGACGCGAGGCGTGGAACTGCTAGCGTCTTTCGAATCTTCGCCAGGCAAACTCAGGCATTTCTGCTCGCGCTGTGGCTCGCATCTGATGGCAGAGCGTGGGCATCAACCCCATGTCATTGTGCGGGTGGCGACGCTGGATGATGACCCGGGCGTCACGGCCACCGCGCATATCTGGACAGCCCATGACGTGCCCTGGCTTGCCTACGAAGGCGTAGAGCAATGGGACGAATGGCAAGTTTGATTTAAACCTTTGGGTCGCCAGGCGTCTTAGCCGGCGTCGCATATTGCGGTTTCAGGTGGCCTTCCTGATCGAGCAACCAGGCATCCATAATCTGACGCACTACCGGCCCCGCGACGCGGCCGCCGGCCTCGCCGTTTTCGATCATCACCGAGATCACGATTTTCGGGTGCTCCGCCGGAGCGAAGCCGACGAACAAGGCGTTGTCACGGTGGCGCTCCAGGGTCTTTTCGCGGTTGTAACGCTCACCCTGCTTGATCGCCACCACTTGCGCCGTACCACTCTTGCCGGCAATGCGGTATTGCGCGCCTTGTGCCGCCGCGCGGGCAATACCGCGTGGATCGTGCATCACCAGTTGCATGCCGTGGTTGACCTGCTCCCAATCGCGCGGGTCCTTAAGGACCACGTTAGGCATAGGATTTTCATCCACGGGCGGCACGCCGTTGATGGTCTTGGCCAGATGCGGTCGGTTCCACACACCTTTATTGGCGATCAAAGCAGTGGCCTGGGCCAGTTGCAGCGGCGTGACTTGCATATAGCCCTGACCGATACCGAGAATCACGGTTTCACCCGGGAACCACGGCTGACGCCGGGTGGCGCGCTTCCAGGCCTGGGATGGCATCAGGCCGGCTGACTCTTCGAACATATCCAGCGACACTTTCTGGCCCAGGCCGAATTCCGCCAAGTAGTCGTGCAAGCGGTCAATGCCAAGCTTGTGGGCCAGGTCGTAAAAGTAGGTGTCGTTGGAGCGCATGATGGCGGCGTCCATGTCTACCCAGCCGTCGCCGCTGTGGTTCCAATTGCGGTATTTGTGGTCAAAATCCGGCAGTTGGTAGTAACCAGGGTCGAAGACACGGGTTTGCGGCGTGACGACACCGCTGTCGAGGCCGGCAATGGCGACTTCAGGCTTGATGGTCGAGCCCGGCGCGTAAAGCCCTCTAAGGACGCGGTTGAACAGTGGCCGGTCGATGGAGTCATGCAACGCGGCATATTCCTTGAAGCTGATGCCGGTAACGAACAGGTTTGGGTCGAAACTCGGCTTGCTGACCATGGCCAGCACTTCCCCGGTTTGCGGGTCGAGGGCAACCACCGAGCCGCGGCGATCACCGAGGGCTTCTTCCGCCGCTTCCTGAAGGTGCACGTCGAGGCTCAGCACAATGTTTTTACCCGGGATCGGATCCGTGTGTTTGAGTACGCGAAGTACGCGGCCCTGAGCATTGGTCTCGACTTCTTCATAGCCTACGTGACCATGCAGCTCGGACTCGTAGAAGCGCTCGATACCGGTCTTGCCGATGGATTGCGTACCGCGATACTCCACAGAGTCGAGGGCTTTGGATTCTTTCTCATTGATCCGCCCCACATACCCGATGGAATGGGCAAAGTGGGCGCCCAGAGGATAGTGGCGAACGAATTGCGGTTCTACGTCTACCCCAGGCAGGCGGAACTCGTTCACAGCCAGCAGCGCAATCTGTTCTTCGGTCAGCTCGTAAAACAATGTCACAGGCACGAAGGGGTGGCGTGCTTGTTTTAGCGCCTTGTCGAACACTGCACGGTCTTCGATGGGCAGGTGCAGCAAACTGACGATGGCATCCAGCTCACCTTTGAGGTCAGTGGTGCGCTCACGGGTGATGGTCAGGTTGTAGCTGGGGCGGTTGTCGGCAAGCACCACACCATTGCGGTCATAGATCAACCCGCGCGTTGGTGTGATGGGCAACACGTGGACACGGTTGTTTTCAGAAATCGTAGAGTGATAGTCATATTGCACCACCTGCAGGAAATACATGCGGCCTACCAAGGCACAGGTGATGCCGATCACTAACAGTGCGCAGGCGAGCAGGCGCTTGTTGACCAGGCGGTTTTCTTTTTCGTGATCTTTGATCGGTATCGGTTCAGGCATTTCTACAGCATCTCGTTAAAGAAGGTCGACGCCGCGTCCTGCGGATGAAAGATCAATCCCTGTGAAAATGTGCTGCACCATACCAAAAATGCAGAAACACTTTGTATCGATTTCCCCAACGGTATGCCGGATGAGGGATTTTTCATGGAGGTTCGGGGTACGGCAAGGGGAACGGTGACAGGCCCTTACTCCTGAGACTTTTCGACCGTCCAAAACAAAACCCCTGTTCGCGTTAGCAAACAGGGGTTCTGGAATTTAATCTTGACGATGACCTACTCTCACATGGGGAAACCCCACACTACCATCGGCGATGCATCGTTTCACTACTGAGTTCGGGATGGGATCAGGTGGTTCCAATGCTCTATGGTCGTCAAGAAATTCGGGTACTGAGTCGTGACCAGATGGCCTCGCTTCAGCAAATTGGGTATGTGACAGCTTTCGGTGTTTTCGTGAGATCGAACTTTCGGTTCTATCGTCTTCACACACCGCAATCTGATGCTCTTTCGAGTAGTCAAATTGCTTGGGTGTTATATGGTCAAGCCTCACGGGCAATTAGTATTGGTTAGCTCAACGCCTCACAGCGCTTACACACCCAACCTATCAACGTCGTAGTCTTCGACGGCCCTTCAGGGGACTCAAGGTCCCAGTGAGATCTCATCTTGAGGCTAGTTTCCCGCTTAGATGCTTTCAGCGGTTATCTATTCCGAACATAGCTACCCGGCAATGCCACTGGCGTGACAACCGGAACACCAGAGGTTCGTCCACTCCGGTCCTCTCGTACTAGGAGCAGCCCCTCTCAAATCTCAAACGTCCACGGCAGATAGGGACCGAACTGTCTCACGACGTTCTAAACCCAGCTCGCGTACCACTTTAAATGGCGAACAGCCATACCCTTGGGACCGGCTTCAGCCCCAGGATGTGATGAGCCGACATCGAGGTGCCAAACACCGCCGTCGATATGAACTCTTGGGCGGTATCAGCCTGTTATCCCCGGAGTACCTTTTATCCGTTGAGCGATGGCCCTTCCATACAGAACCACCGGATCACTAAGACCTACTTTCGTACCTGCTCGACGTGTCTGTCTCGCAGTCAAGCGCGCTTTTGCCTTTATACTCTACGACCGATTTCCGACCGGTCTGAGCGCACCTTCGTACTCCTCCGTTACTCTTTAGGAGGAGACCGCCCCAGTCAAACTACCCACCATACACTGTCCTCGATCCGGATAACGGACCTGAGTTAGAACCTCAAAGTTGCCAGGGTGGTATTTCAAGGTTGGCTCCACGCAGACTGGCGTCCACGCTTCAAAGCCTCCCACCTATCCTACACAAGCAAATTCAAAGTCCAGTGCAAAGCTATAGTAAAGGTTCACGGGGTCTTTCCGTCTAGCCGCGGATACACTGCATCTTCACAGCGATTTCAATTTCACTGAGTCTCGGGTGGAGACAGCGCCGCCATCGTTACGCCATTCGTGCAGGTCGGAACTTACCCGACAAGGAATTTCGCTACCTTAGGACCGTTATAGTTACGGCCGCCGTTTACCGGGGCTTCGATCAAGAGCTTCGCGTTAGCTAACCCCATCAATTAACCTTCCGGCACCGGGCAGGCGTCACACCCTATACGTCCACTTTCGTGTTTGCAGAGTGCTGTGTTTTTAATAAACAGTCGCAGCGGCCTGGTATCTTCGACCGGCATGAGCTTACGGAGCAAGTCCTTCACCCTCACCGGCGCACCTTCTCCCGAAGTTACGGTGCCATTTTGCCTAGTTCCTTCACCCGAGTTCTCTCAAGCGCCTTGGTATTCTCTACCCAACCACCTGTGTCGGTTTGGGGTACGGTTCCTGGTTACCTGAAGCTTAGAAGCTTTTCTTGGAAGCATGGCATCAACCACTTCGTTAACTAAAAGTTAACTCGTCATCAGCTCTCGGCCTTAAGATCCCGGATTTACCTAAGATCTCAGCCTACCACCTTAAACTTGGACAACCAACGCCAAGCTGGCCTAGCCTTCTCCGTCCCTCCATCGCAATAACCAGAAGTACAGGAATATTAACCTGTTTTCCATCGACTACGCTTTTCAGCCTCGCCTTAGGGACCGACTAACCCTGCGTCGATTAACGTTGCGCAGGAAACCTTGGTCTTTCGGCGTGGGTGTTTTTCACACCCATTGTCGTTACTCATGTCAGCATTCGCACTTCTGATACCTCCAGCAAGCTTCTCAACTCACCTTCACAGGCTTACAGAACGCTCCTCTACCGCATCACTTACGTGATACCCGTAGCTTCGGTGTATGGTTTGAGCCCCGTTACATCTTCCGCGCAGGCCGACTCGACTAGTGAGCTATTACGCTTTCTTTAAAGGGTGGTTGCTTCTAAGCCAACCTCCTAGCTGTCTAAGCCTTCCCACATCGTTTCCCACTTAACCATAACTTTGGGACCTTAGCTGACGGTCTGGGTTGTTTCCCTTTTCACGACGGACGTTAGCACCCGCCGTGTGTCTCCCATGCTCGGCACTTGTAGGTATTCGGAGTTTGCATCGGTTTGGTAAGTCGGGATGACCCCCTAGCCGAAACAGTGCTCTACCCCCTACAGTGATACATGAGGCGCTACCTAAATAGCTTTCGAGGAGAACCAGCTATCTCCGAGCTTGATTAGCCTTTCACTCCGATCCACAGGTCATCCGCTAACTTTTCAACGGTAGTCGGTTCGGTCCTCCAGTTAGTGTTACCCAACCTTCAACCTGCCCATGGATAGATCGCCCGGTTTCGGGTCTATTCCCAGCGACTAGACGCCCTATTAAGACTCGCTTTCGCTACGCCTCCCCTATTCGGTTAAGCTCGCCACTGAAAATAAGTCGCTGACCCATTATACAAAAGGTACGCAGTCACCCAACAAAGTGGGCTCCCACTGCTTGTACGCATACGGTTTCAGGATCTATTTCACTCCCCTCTCCGGGGTTCTTTTCGCCTTTCCCTCACGGTACTAGTTCACTATCGGTCAGTCAGTAGTATTTAGCCTTGGAGGATGGTCCCCCCATATTCAGACAAAGTTTCTCGTGCTCCGTCCTACTCGATTTCATGACTAAGAGATTTTCGCGTACAGGGCTATCACCCACTATGGCCGCACTTTCCAGAGCGTTCCGCTAATCTCAAAGCCACTTAAGGGCTAGTCCCCGTTCGCTCGCCACTACTAAGGGAATCTCGGTTGATTTCTTTTCCTCAGGGTACTTAGATGTTTCAGTTCCCCTGGTTCGCTCCATACACCTATGTATTCAGTGTAAGGTAACCATCTTATGATGGCTGGGTTCCCCCATTCAGACATCTCCGGATCAAAGTCTGTTTGCCGACTCCCCGAAGCTTTTCGCAGGCTACCACGTCTTTCATCGCCTCTGACTGCCAAGGCATCCACCGTATGCGCTTCTTCACTTGACCATATAACCCCAAGCAATCTGGTTATACTGTGAAGACAACATTCGCCGAAAATTCGATAATACTCAAAACTGAGTAACTCACAAATTTTACCTTAGCCTGATCCGTTACCAGTGAAAGTAACGTTCAGTCTATCTTTCTATCACATACCCAAATTTTTAAAGAACGATCTAATCAAAGACTAGAAATCAACATTCACCATCACAACGATGGAATGCTCATTTCTAAGCTTTCATAACGTAGAAGCAGTAGTGGTGGAGCCAAACGGGATCGAACCGTTGACCTCCTGCGTGCAAGGCAGGCGCTCTCCCAGCTGAGCTATGGCCCCGTATTTCTACAGGCGTTTCCCACACAAAATTGGTGGGTCTGGGCAGATTCGAACTGCCGACCTCACCCTTATCAGGGGTGCGCTCTAACCAACTGAGCTACAGACCCAATTTCGGGCTGCTTCTTATCGTCTTCTTCAATGAATCAAGCAATTCGTGTGGGAACTTATGGAGCAGCTGATGTCGTCGATTAAGGAGGTGATCCAGCCGCAGGTTCCCCTACGGCTACCTTGTTACGACTTCACCCCAGTCATGAATCACACCGTGGTAACCGTCCTCCCGAAGGTTAGACTAGCTACTTCTGGTGCAACCCACTCCCATGGTGTGACGGGCGGTGTGTACAAGGCCCGGGAACGTATTCACCGCGACATTCTGATTCGCGATTACTAGCGATTCCGACTTCACGCAGTCGAGTTGCAGACTGCGATCCGGACTACGATCGGTTTTCTGGGATTAGCTCCACCTCGCGGCTTGGCAACCCTCTGTACCGACCATTGTAGCACGTGTGTAGCCCAGGCCGTAAGGGCCATGATGACTTGACGTCATCCCCACCTTCCTCCGGTTTGTCACCGGCAGTCTCCTTAGAGTGCCCACCATTATGTGCTGGTAACTAAGGACAAGGGTTGCGCTCGTTACGGGACTTAACCCAACATCTCACGACACGAGCTGACGACAGCCATGCAGCACCTGTCTCAATGTTCCCGAAGGCACCAATCTATCTCTAGAAAGTTCATTGGATGTCAAGGCCTGGTAAGGTTCTTCGCGTTGCTTCGAATTAAACCACATGCTCCACCGCTTGTGCGGGCCCCCGTCAATTCATTTGAGTTTTAACCTTGCGGCCGTACTCCCCAGGCGGTCAACTTAATGCGTTAGCTGCGCCACTAAAAGCTCAAGGCTTCCAACGGCTAGTTGACATCGTTTACGGCGTGGACTACCAGGGTATCTAATCCTGTTTGCTCCCCACGCTTTCGCACCTCAGTGTCAGTATTAGTCCAGGTGGTCGCCTTCGCCACTGGTGTTCCTTCCTATATCTACGCATTTCACCGCTACACAGGAAATTCCACCACCCTCTACCATACTCTAGTCAGTCAGTTTTGAATGCAGTTCCCAGGTTGAGCCCGGGGATTTCACATCCAACTTAACAAACCACCTACGCGCGCTTTACGCCCAGTAATTCCGATTAACGCTTGCACCCTCTGTATTACCGCGGCTGCTGGCACAGAGTTAGCCGGTGCTTATTCTGTCGGTAACGTCAAAACAATCACGTATTAGGTAACTGCCCTTCCTCCCAACTTAAAGTGCTTTACAATCCGAAGACCTTCTTCACACACGCGGCATGGCTGGATCAGGCTTTCGCCCATTGTCCAATATTCCCCACTGCTGCCTCCCGTAGGAGTCTGGACCGTGTCTCAGTTCCAGTGTGACTGATCATCCTCTCAGACCAGTTACGGATCGTCGCCTTGGTGAGCCATTACCTCACCAACTAGCTAATCCGACCTAGGCTCATCTGATAGCGCAAGGCCCGAAGGTCCCCTGCTTTCTCCCGTAGGACGTATGCGGTATTAGCGTCCGTTTCCGAACGTTATCCCCCACTACCAGGCAGATTCCTAGGCATTACTCACCCGTCCGCCGCTCTCAAGAGAAGCAAGCTTCTCTCTACCGCTCGACTTGCATGTGTTAGGCCTGCCGCCAGCGTTCAATCTGAGCCATGATCAAACTCTTCAGTTCAAACATCTTTGGGTTTTTAAGAAACCCTAAACTTGGCTCAGCAATCGTTGGTTACATCTTTGATTTCTCGCGGAGTAACTTGTGATGCTGATAATCTTGTTGACTATCAGTCTGACCCCACAAGCACCCACACGAATTGCTTGATTCAGTTGTTAAAGAGCGGTTGGTTAAGATCTTTCGTCTCAACCGAGGCGCGCATTCTACAGCAGCCTCATTTGCTGTCAAGTGATTATTTTCAGAAGTTTTCGAAGAATTCTTCAACAACTTCAACCACTTGCGCTTCCGATCTCTCGTTAGCGGGAGGCGAATTCTACAGCGTTAAACGCTGCTGTCAACACCTCTTTTTCTCCGCTTTCGACCGAGAGGATCGAAACGTTAATAGAGCCAAACAACGCTGCTCTACCAACTCCTTCTGGGCTTCGATCAACTGAAGCAACTCGCTGTCGAATCTCGCATAACTCTTTGTTTACCAAGGAGTTTTCCGTTTCGACTGCGCCGGAAGTGGGGCGAATTATAGACTTCCAGAATCTGCCGTCAACCCTTAATTTGGTTTTTCTATCAAAGTGGCTGAAAACCTCAAAACTCGCACTCTGTAAGTTGCCTACTAGGATAATTGAGCAATATATTGCTCAACCCCCGACAGTTAAGCATCATAGCGCCGACGCTTCTCTTAATATGACCTCGGACGTACACCCCAATGAATACCTCCCCCCGCAGCCTGGGCTCGACATTGTTCCCTGTCGGCCTGTTGCTGATCGCCATGGCTTCCATCCAATCCGGCGCCTCGCTGGCCAAGAGCATGTTCCCTCTCGTCGGCGCACAAGGCACTACGACCCTGCGTCTGATTTTCGCCAGTGTGATCATGCTGCTTCTATTGCGTCCTTGGCGCGCCAAACTGACAGCCAAGTCCCTGCGCACGGTGATCGTCTATGGAATGGCACTCGGCGGCATGAACTTCCTCTTCTATATGTCCTTGCGCAGCGTGCCCCTGGGTATTGCCGTTGCCCTGGAATTCACCGGGCCGCTTGCCGTGGCGATCTACGCCTCGCGTCGAGCGGTAGACTTTCTGTGGATAGCCCTCGCGATCACCGGCCTGCTCCTGTTAATCCCAATGGGTGAGGCCAGCAGCGGCATCGACTTGGTAGGCGCAGGCTACGCCCTGGGCGCTGGGGTCTGCTGGGCGCTCTACATTCTGTATGGCCAGAAAGCCGGCAATGACAACGGCGTACAAACCGCCGCCCTCGGCGTGATGATTGCCGCATTGTTTGTCGCGCCGATCGGCATCGTCCATGCAGGCAGCGCGTTACTGACTCCCGCGCTGATCCCGGTCGCCATCGGTGTCGCTATCCTGTCCACCGCCCTGCCCTACACCTTGGAAATGGTCGCACTGACGCGCCTCCCCGCCCGCACCTTCGGCACCCTCATGAGCATCGAACCGGCGTTTGGCGCGCTCTCTGGCCTGTTCTTCCTGCACGAGCACCTGTCCTTGGCGCAGTGGCTGGCAATTACTTGCATCATTCTGGCCTCCGTAGGTGCCACGGTAACGATGCGCAGCGAGTCAAAGCCGTTGGTTCCAGCGGATTGAAATCTGTTTGAATGTAGCTCTGGCATTTGGCGCGCATTTAGGCCATGTTTAAGCCGTAAACGAATGTCTTTCATGGAGAATTTCGACAAGGACAGCGCGAACGCGACACCCGAGAGCGAGTAGAGCAAGCTTCACTCTTTGCGAGGCGGCTATTAAGGATAGGAATGAAGCGAATTTTGATACTGTTAATGGTCATGGCCATTGCTGGCTGCGCCGCGACCACCAAGACAGAAGTAAAACGTGGCAAAAAAGGGCTGCATATCAACTGTTCCGGCCTGTCTTCTTCCTGGGACCAGTGCTACACCAGTGCTACCAACGCCTGCGGCGCCAAGGGCTACCGGGTAATCGCAAAGTCCGGTGACAATTCCGAGGAGCCAGGGGACTACCCCTTCGGCCTCAACCCTGCCGGCTACACCAGCCGCAGCATGATCGTCATCTGTAAGTAATCGCTTGAGCAGTCACCTCCTGGCTGCTCACATCTAGTTTCCGACACAAACCCGGCCCTTTGCACATCTGCGACTAGACTCCTGCTCGACATTCGAGCCAAGGGAGTTCCCATGACGCACAATAAAGAAATCGTCTTGGTAGTAGGCGCCGGTGATGCAACCGGCGGCGCCATTGCCAAACGCTTCGCCCGCGAAGGCTACGTCGCCTGCGTGACCCGCCGCAGCGCCGACAAACTACAGCCGTTAGTTGACAGCATCCAATTGACGGGCGGCGAAGCCCATGGCTTTGCCTGCGATGCGCGCAAAGAAGAAGACGTCATCGCGCTGATCGAACACATCGAAACCGAAGTGGGCCCTATAGAGGCCTTCGTGTTCAACATCGGCGCCAACGTGCCCTGCAGCATCCTGGAAGAAACCGCGCGCAAGTATTTCAAAATCTGGGAGATGGCTTGCTTCTCCGGTTTCCTGAATGCCCGCGAAGTGGCCAAGCGCATGGTCACACGCAATCGAGGCACCATTCTGTTCACGGGTGCCACCGCTGGACTGCGCGGTGCGGCGGGTTTTGCCGCATTCGCCGGCGCCAAGCACGGCATCCGGGCGCTGGCGCAGAGCATGGCGCGGGAATTGGGGCCCAGGAACATCCACGTTGCTCATATCGTGGTCGATGGCGCCATCGACACCGACTTCATTCGCGACAATTTCCCGCAGAAGTACGCGCTCAAGGACCAGGACGGCATCCTCAACCCCGAGCATATCGCAGAGAACTATTGGTACCTGCACAGCCAGCCACGTGACGCCTGGACATTTGAACTGGACCTGCGCCCCTGGAATGAACCCTGGTAAGCATGCCCCATAACAATAAGCAGCGAGCATCGACCATGAGTAAAACCCTGGAATTCTTCTTTGATCTCGGTAGCCCTGCCACCTACCTGGCCTACACCCAGCTACCGGCGTTGTGCGCGGCAACCGGCACGCAGTTGGTTTATCAGCCCATGCTCCTGGGCGGTGTTTTCAAGGCTACCGGCAACGCCTCTCCAATCACCGTTCCCGCAAAAGGTCGCTATATGTTTGATGACCTGGCGCGCTATGCACGTCGCTACAACGTACCGCTCAAGTTCAACCCGCACTTCCCCATCAACACGCTGATGTTGATGCGTGCAGTCACCGGCATCCAATTGCACCAACCTGAACGATTCGACGACTTTGTGGATTGCCTGTTCCGTGCCCTGTGGGTAGAGGGCCGTCACCTGGGAGACCCCCAGGTCGTGGCTGCCGTGCTTGCCGAGCACGGTTTCGATCCAGAAAAGGTCCTGGCCCTTGCCAATGACGACGCTGTAAAGGCGGCCCTCAAGGACAACACCGAACAGGCCGTTAAGCGCGGCGTGTTCGGTGCACCCAGCATGTTTGTAGGCAGCCAGCTGTTCTTCGGTCAGGACCGTTTGGAGTTTGTGCGCGAAGCCCTGAGTTAGCTGTCGACACTATAGCCGGCGCCCTGATCAAGGCGCCGGAACGGCAAGCGATCAGATAGCCGCCGTACGCACCCGCAGCCATTCAAGCGCCGCGCCACTGAGCAATGGGCTTAGGCGCTCACGCACTTGGGCGTGGTAAGCATTGAACCACTCTCGCTCGTCCGCCGTCAGCAGCGACGGTTCCAGACAGCGCGTGTCGATCGGGCACAAGGTCAGGGTTTCAAACTTGAGGAATTCACCGAACTCGGTCTTGCCCGCTTCGCGGTTCAACACCAGGTTCTCGATACGCACGCCCCAACGTCCCGGACGGTAAGTGCCCGGCTCAATGGAGGTGATCATCCCCGGCTGCATCGCCGTTTGCGGGGCAGTGGCAGCCTGGTAGGCAATCACTTGCGGACCTTCATGCACGTTGAGGAAATAGCCTACACCGTGCCCGGTACCGTGGCCGTAGTCCACGCCTTCGGCCCAGATCGGCGCGCGGGCAATCGCGTCCAGCAGCGGTGACAAGATGCCTTTTGGGAAATGCGCACGGGACAACGCAATCACACCTTTGAGCACACGGGTGCAGTCACGTTTCTGCTCTTCGCTCGGCGTACCGATAGGCACCATCCGGGTGATATCCGTGGTGCCACCCAGGTACTGGCCACCCGAATCAATCAGCAACAAGCCATCGCCTTCGATCAGCGCGTGCTCCTCTTCAGTGGCGTGGTAATGCGGCATCGCACCGTTGGCATTGTACGCGGCAATGGTGTTGAAACTCAGCGACACATAACCCGGGCGACGGGTGCGCGCAGCGGTCAGGTGTTCGTCGATGGTCAGTTCGGTAATGCGCTCACGACCCAGCGCACTGTCCAGCCAGGCGAAAAACTCGCACAAGGCCGCGCCGTCCTGCTCCATGGCTTGGCGGATGTGCTCCGCGTCGGCCAGGCTCTTGCGGGATTTGGCCAATGTGGTCGGGTTGAGTCCTTCGACCAGCTTGACACCGGCATCAAGGTTTTCCAGCAAGCCGGCGGTGACGCGCGCTGGGTCGACCTGCAAACTGGCGCCCGCCGGCACCGCGCGCAACGCCTCTGCCACTTCGCTGTAATCGCGCAGTGTCACGCCATCCAGCTCCAGCACTGCCCGCAACTCGGCATCGACTTTGCTCAATGCCACAAACAGCGTGGCCTGCTGTTGATTGATCAACGCAAAGGACACAAACACCGGATTGAACGAAACATCACCGCCGCGCAAATTGAACAGCCAAGCAATGTCATCCAGGGTGGCGATGAAGTGCCAGTCGGCGCCCTTCTCTTTTAAGCTGGCGCGCAGTGCCGCGAGTTTTTCGCCACGGCTGACGGTGGCTTGCGGTGGCAGGTGTTGATAGATCGGTTGGTCCGGCAGCGCCGGGCGGTCTTTCCAGACCTCACTCAGCAGGTCGATATCAGTACGCAGCTGTGCACCGCGCTCCGCCAATTTTCCGCCCAGGGTACGTGCCGAGGCCACAGCCATCACCGCACCATCCACCGCCACCACACCACCTTCCGGCGTTTGCTCGGCCAACCACTCCAGCGGGCCAGGTTGGCCCGGTTGCAGCTTCACCAATTCGATGCCGCTGCCCTTGAGTTCCTTGGTGGCCTGCTCCCAGTAACGGCTGTCGGCCCACACACCGGCGAAATCCGCGGTGACAATCAGCGTTCCCACCGAGCCATGAAACCCCGACAACCATTGCCGCCCCTGCCAGTAACCCGGCAGGTACTCGGACAAGTGTGGGTCGGCCGACGGCACCAGCAAGGCATGAATGCCCTCGCGGCTCATCAGTTCACGGGTATGCGCCAGGCGCTGGGTAACCGTTCCATGGGTCAAAGGCTGCGTACTCATTGTGTCTCCTGCTAACCACGAATAATTATTATGTGTTGCGATAGATGAATCAGACCGCCCAGAACGCCGGCGCACTGGCCAGGGAAGCCTTGATCAATTGCACCGCCTGGTCGATATCCTGCTCGGTGGTAAACCGGCCCAGGCTCAAGCGAATGGTACGGCCAGCACTGCGAGCATCATGGCCCAGCGCCAGCAACACATGGGACGGTGCATTGCTCGCCGAATTGCAGGCCGAGGTCGCGGAAAACGCGATCCCCGCACTCAGCGCAGCGGAGTTGAATTCGCCTTCACTGAACGTGAGGCTCAGGGTGTGGGGAATACGTTGTGTAGCGCTACCATTCAGGCGCACGCCCGCCACCGATGCCAACTGATCCAGCAGGCGCTGGCGCAAGGCGACGATCACTGCTTTTTCCTCAGCAAAAGACGCCGCCGCCAGGGCGAACGCAGTGCCCATGCCGGCGATCTGGTGGGTTGCCAGGGTGCCGGAGCGCAGGCCGCCTTCGTGCCCACCGCCGTGAATCTGCGCCAAGACTTTCTGCTGCGCCCGCGGCCCAACATATAAAGCGCCGATACCTTTGGGGCCATACAGCTTGTGGGCGGAAAACGACATCAGGTCCACCGGCCACTGCGCAAGGTCGATCGCCACCTTACCCGCGCCTTGCGCCGCATCCACATGCAACAGCGCGCCATGCTCACGCACGCGAGCGCCGATGGCCGGGATATCGTTGAGGGTGCCCAGTTCGTTATTCACCAGCATCAGCGACACGAGGAAGGTGTCTTCGCGCAACGCTTCGCTGACCGCGTCGACACTGATCAACCCATCCGCGTCCGGCACCAGATAGGTCACCGCCACGCCGGCTTCCTGCAGCTGCCGTGCGGTATCCAGCGTAGCCTTGTGTTCGATCTGGCTGGTGATGATATGCCCACCCGCCACACCCCGCGCCTGGGCCACGCCCTTGATCGCCAGGTTGTTGGACTCAGTGGCGCCAGAGGTCCAGACGATTTGCTCGGGATTGGCACCGACCAGTTCGGCCACTTGGCGACGCGCCTGCTCAACCGTTTGCCGGGCCGCTTGGCCGAACGCATGGGAACTGGACGCAGGGTTACCGAAGTTGGCATTGAAGCCCAGGCACTCGACCATCACCTGGATAACCCGCTCATCTACCGGGGTAGTGGCGGCGTAGTCGAAATACAACGGACGTTTATTCATGACGTTAAAAACTCGCAGAGCAGGTTCCCGAGAGCAGCGTCTCAGGGGCACCGACCGGAACAGAGGTCGTCAGGTTTAACCGATCGGATGCCATTAAAGAAGGACCACTTTATGAAAATGTGCGTAGGAACGCTCCTGAAACTCAGCTTAACAGGCTGAAGTCGCGCCATGGCAAACAAAAAGCCCGAGGTTCCTTAAAGGAAGCCTCGGGCTTTTTGCCGCTGAGCGCAGGCTCAACTGGGACGACCATGCAGGGTCACGCTGCGTTCGGCGTTCATTTCACCCTGGCGATCAAAACCGAAAGGTTTCTGTGGTTGGCCGGTCAGTGCCGCGCGCTGTTGTTGATACTCATCAAACGACAACCCACGACGGCTTAACGCTTCCAGGGACAACTGTCTGGTTTCTTCCGCTGTGTAAGGGCGCAATTCAGGCGAAGGATGGGTCGCACATCCGGCAAGGACAGAGCTGACAATCAATAAGGAAACAGCGAAGAATCGGTTCATGGCGGTAGCCCTGCAGAAGAGGTTTCGAGTCAATGAACACAGGCTACTCCCGCCCTCGCACGGTGAAAAATCACCTCCCGTGATAGTTGCTATCAACCGCCAAGGCACCTCCGATAGCGGCGCCTTCATATTTCTTTATGATCTATAAATATGGAAATACGTTCATTTACGGAATAAACCTAACCCTCTATAAATGTTGCTACGCCCCAACGGCACTGTTGCCCACGCAACTGTTGCCCTGGCAACAGCCGTTCAACAAATCACCAGTCAGACAACAGCAGCATTTTTCAGCAGTGAGCCTGCAACCCCCGCCAATCAAGGCCTGCACCCGTTGGTACAGCTCTTGCTCAACCGGTTGTACTCCACCTGCGACGAACCACTGTTGAAAAAGGAACTGTTCATGACCCGTCCCCTGAATGTCGTTGCCCTCTCCGGCGGAACCTGGCGCCCGTCTCGTACCCTCGTGCTGACCCAAGCCATACTGGCTGAACTGACCACCTTGCTGCCGATCCAGACCACCCTGATCGAACTGGGCGACATTGCGCGTCCGTTGGGCGGTGCGCTGTCACGTGATGAACTGCCGGCTGAGGTCGAATCCCAATTGCTGACCATCGAACAAGCCGACCTGTTGATTGTCGCCGCGCCGGTCTATCGCGGTTCGTACCCAGGCTTGCTCAAGCACCTGTTTGATCTGGTCGGCCTTAACGCATTGATCGACACACCCGTATTGCTGGCTGCCACGGGCGGTAGCGAACGCCATGCGCTGGTACTCGATCACCAACTGCGCCCGCTGTTCAGCTTCTTCCAGGCACTGACCCTGCCGATTGGCGTGTACGCCACCGAAGCCGACTTCACCGACTATCAAATCACCAGTGAATTATTAAAAGCCCGTATTCAACTGGCGGCAGAACGCGCTGCGCCTTTGTTCGCTGCGCATTCCTCCTCTCTGCTGAAAATCGCTTAAGGATTTGTCATGGATGTTTTCTGGTTCCTGCCCACCCACGGCGACGGTCATTACCTGGGCACTACCCAAGGTGCGCGGCCCGTCACCCTCAATTACCTGAAACAAGTCGCCCAGGCGGCTGACAGCCTCGGCTACCACGGCGTGCTGATTCCTACCGGACGCTCGTGCGAAGACTCCTGGGTCATCGCCTCGGCGCTGGTGCCGCTGACCGAACGCCTGCGCTACCTGGTGGCGATTCGTCCGGGGATTATCTCGCCGACCGTTTCGGCGCGCATGGCAGCGACCCTTGATCGTCTGTCCAACGGCCGCTTGCTGATCAACGTGGTGACCGGCGGCGACCCTGACGAAAACCGTGGCGACGGCAGTTTCCTCGATCACAGCGAACGTTACGAAGTCTCGGACGAATTCCTACAGATCTGGCGCCGCGTATTGCAGGGCGAGTCGGTAGATTTTGAAGGCAAACACCTGCGGGTCCAGAACGCCAAAGCGCTTTACCCTCCCGTGCAGAAGCCTTATCCGCCGCTGTATTTCGGTGGTTCTTCCGACGCCGCCCACGATCTCGCCGCCAAGCAGGTCGATGTGTACCTGACCTGGGGCGAACCGCCTGCCGCCGTCGCCGAAAAACTCGCGGATGTGCGTGAACGTGCCGCGCGCCACGGGCGCACTGTGAAGTTCGGCATACGCCTGCATGTGATCGTGCGCGAGACCGAAGAGGACGCCTGGAAAGCCGCCGACAAGTTGATCGAGCACATCAGCGACGAAACCATCGCCGCCGCGCAAAAGTCCTTCGCGCGCTTTGACTCCGAGGGCCAGCGCCGCATGGCCGCCCTGCACGACGGGCGCCGCGACAACCTGGAAATCGCCCCCAACCTGTGGGCAGGCGTCGGCCTGGTACGCGGCGGTGCCGGTACCGCGCTGGTCGGCAACCCGCAACAAGTGGCCGAGCGCATCAAGGAATACGCGAATTTGGGCATCGAGAGCTTCATATTCTCCGGCTACCCGCATCTGGAAGAAGCCTATCGCTTTGCTGAACGGGTGTTTCCATTGCTGCCGGAACCCTATGCCAGCCTGGCCGGACGTGGCATCACCAACCTCACTGGCCCGTTCGGCGAAATGATTGCCAACGATGTATTGCCAACGACTAACAAGACCTGAGGACGTTTACATCTGCTGAAGGTAGAGCCTGGTTTTCTGTGGGAGCCGGGCTTGCCCGCGATACAGGCGACGCGATCTGCCAGTAGGACCGCAGTGATGCAATCGCAGGCAAGCCAGCTCCCACATTTGACGTTCATCACCCATCAGATAGCGCTTGGCCTTTGACCTAATTGAGGAACACCGCGTGACAGCCAAACCCCACAGCGTCCTGCCCTCACCGCTGCAGACCGCCAAACTGCTGGCCGCCGAGTTCGCCCTCACCGCCGTCGAACGTGACGAGCGCGCTGGCACACCCAAGGCCGAACGCGACGCCTTGCGCCAGAGCGGCCTGCTGGCCCTGAGCATTCCCACCCAATACGGCGGCCTCGGCGCACGCTGGAGCGACACCCTTGGAATCGTCCGCGAATTCGCCAAGGTCGACAGCTCCATCGCCCATGTCTTTGGCTTTCACCACCTGATGCTCGCCACGGTGCGGCTGTTTTCGCGCCCGGAGCAATGGCAACCCTGGTTCGAACAGACCGCACGCAAAAACTGGTTCTGGGGCAACGCCCTCAACCCGCTGGACACGCGCACGGTGGTCAAGGACTTTGGCGGCTGGCGCGAGTTCTCCGGCAAAAGAGCTTCTGCTCCGGCGCCAGCGACTCGGAAATGCTGATTGCCTCAGCGGTGGATGAGACCGCCGGCGGCACGCTGTTGATCGCTGCCATTCCCAGTGGTCGCAGCGGCATCACGTTGCACAACGACTGGAACAATATCGGCCAGCGCCAGACCGACAGCGGCAGCGCCAGCTTCGAACGGGTGCGCGTCGAGGAATCGGAACTGCTGCTCGATCCCGGCCCATTGAGTACGCCCTTCGCCTGCCTGCGCCCGTTGATCGCCCAACTGACGTTCACGCACATGTTTCTCGGCATTGCCGAGGGCGCCTTTGAAGAGGCGCGCAACTACACGCTTACCGAAACCCGTTCGTGGCATAAATCCAGCGCCGAAGATGTTCGCCAAGACCCTTACGTGCTGCATCACTACGGCGAGTTCTGGGTGGCGCTGGAAGGCGTGCGTCTTCTAGTCGAACGCGCCGCCGACTTGCTCGATCGAGCCTGGGCCAAGGGGCCGAACCTCAGCGAACACGAGCGCGGCCAATTGGCGATTGCCATCGCCACCGCCAAAGTGGCCGCGACCCGCCAGGGCCTGGAGCTATGCAGCCGCCTGTTCGAAGTCACCGGCGCGCGCTCCACCCATGCTTCGCTGCGCCTGGACCGTCACTGGCGCAACTTGCGCACGCAGACCCTGCACGACCCGGTGGACTACAAGCTCCATGAACTGGGGGATTGGGCGTTGAACCAATCCCTGCCAATTCCGACGTTCTATTCCTAAGAGAGGTGCCCATGCAGCTTTTGACCTTACCGCCCTCGCCCGCCCTTGCGACGTCGATCCGCGCCACGGCACAGGTCTTCGAAGACCCGAAATCCCAGGCGCTGCTCGACCATATCCAGCAAGTGGCGCCCAGCGAAGCCAGCGTGCTGATCATCGGCGAGACCGGCACCGGTAAAGAGCTGGTGGCGCGCCATATCCATAACCTCAGTGCGCGGCGTAACCGGCCGTTCGTGGCGGTGAACTGCGGGGCGTTCTCCGAATCTTTGGTGGAAGCCGAACTGTTCGGCCATGAAAAAGGCGCCTTTACCGGCGCCCTCAGTGCCAAGGCCGGCTGGTTTGAAGAGGCCGACGGCGGCACCTTGTTCCTCGATGAGATCGGCGATTTGCCGATGGCGATCCAGGTCAAGCTGCTGCGCGTCCTACAAGAGCGCGAGGTGGTTCGCCTGGGTTCGCGCAAGAGCATTCCGATTGATGTGCGGGTGCTTGCCGCGACCAACGTGCAACTGGAAAAAGCCATCAACGCCGGGCATTTCCGCGAAGACCTCTACTACCGTCTCGATGTGGTCAGCCTGGAACTCAGCCCGCTGCGCGACCGCCCTGGCGATATCCTGCCGCTGACCCGGCACTTCATCGAAGCCTACAGCCAACGCCTTGGCTATGGCCCGATCACCATCAGCCGCGAAGCCGAGCACAAACTCAAAAGCTACAGCTGGCCGGGCAATATCCGCGAGCTGGAAAACGTGATTCACCACACCCTGTTGATCTGCCGCAACGGCCTGATTGAACGCGACGATTTGCGCCTGTCGAACATGCGCATCGAGCGCCAGGACGACAGCCAACACGGCACCGACAACAGCGCCGAAGCGTTGCTGGCGCGCGCCTTCCAGAAACTGTTCGAGGAACAGGCCGGGGCCCTGCATGAAAAGGTTGAAGACGCCCTGCTCCGCGCCGCTTACCGCTTCAGCCATTACAACCAGGTGCACACCGCCAATCTGTTGGGCCTGAGCCGCAACGTTACGCGCACCCGCTTGATCAAGATCGGCGAGCTGGCGGTCAACAAGCGCCGCCCTGGCGAGAACGTGCAGGGCGAGCGCATGCTGCACTTATCCATTTAGGCGGCAGTGCAACGCGTTGTCATGGCTGCGCTCAATACTGCGCAGCACCTGGAACGAACCAAAGGTCACGGCGGTCGCCTGGTGGGCGCGAATCAGCGTCCAGAAATCTTCCTCACCGTGCTCAAAGCACTTAAAGGCCGCCTCGCCGTCTTCGCGCGTGCGCCATTGCAGGTAATTCAACACCCGCCGCCCGTCATCGCTGACCTGCACACTTGCGTTGATAAAACCGCCATGGCCCTGCGCCAGACGCTCACTCTGGGTGCTCAAGGCCGCCACCAGGGCGAGTTGTTGCTGGGGCTCGATCTGAAACTCGATCACCTGAGTGAAACTGCGATTCTTCTCTGTTACCTGCATGAACACTCCCCTTCCTCTGTAGGCAGAATCTTGTGATTCGATGCCACGCAGGGTAAAACCTCTAGTTAAGTCAAGGTCAAGCGCTGTTTGGGGGTTTTTGCATGATTACAAAAGAACTCACTGTCGGCCAATTGGCAGCACGCAGCGGTGTGGCCGTCACGGCCCTGCACTTCTACGAGGCCAAGGGGCTGATCAAGAGCAATCGCAACGCGGGCAACCAACGCCGTTATCCACGGGATGTATTACGCCGCGTGGTGGTGATCAAGATCGCCCAGCGCCTGGGGATTCCGCTGGCAACCATTGGTGACGCGTTGCAAACGTTGCCGGATGGACGCACGCCCAACGCTCAGGATTGGGAGCGGTTGTCGGCGCTGTGGCGGGAGGACCTGGACGAGCGCATCAATAAGCTGATGCTGCTGCGGGACAAGCTCAGTGGTTGTATTGGCTGTGGGTGCCTGTCGATGGAAGCGTGTCCGTTGCGTAATCAGGATGATCAGTTGGGTGAGCGTGGGCCTGGAGCTCAATTACTTGAGCCAACACCCGAAACCTGACCTGCCCCCCAATCACTGTGGGTGCAGGTGTTCGAACGCGCTGAATGTGAACCTGAAACATTTTCTTTCATATCTGGGTTAGGGATTTCTCATTCTCATCCGTCTTAACTTAGATACAGCCTGTCGCGTCAGCAAAAGCTACGACTGGCCTTTTCTGGGCCTTCACTGCCCCCCTCCGATCAAGACCCTCATTCACATGTCGAAGAAGTCACGCTCCAAACTCTGGTTTCTCGTGCATAGCTGGCTGGCATTGCCCATCTGGTTCTTTGTACTGATCGTCTGCGTCACCGGCACCCTGGCGGTGGTCAGCCAGGAGATCGTCTGGCTGGCCAACCCGGATATCCGTGCGAGCAAGCCGTCCGACGATGCCGAGCCACTGAGTTACGACCAGGTGATCGCCGCGATCAAACGCGATGAACCTCAGGTATTCGTCCAGTCGATCAGCCGCCCTGATGAATCGCATTTCGCCCTCAGCGTCGACCTCAGCTACCCCGACGGGCGCTCCGTGGAGGTTTACGTCAACCCGTACACCGGAGCGATCCAGGGCATCAGCCCGTCCTTCAACTTCCAGCAATTCACACGCGCCCTGCACGGCTGGTGGCTGGTGCCGTTTACCAATGGCTACAGCTGGGGCTGGT
This sequence comes from Pseudomonas sp. H1_A03, assembly GCF_054685145.1. Classification (NCBI taxonomy): domain Bacteria; kingdom Pseudomonadati; phylum Pseudomonadota; class Gammaproteobacteria; order Pseudomonadales; family Pseudomonadaceae; genus Pseudomonas; species Pseudomonas sp. H1_A03. The sequence continues at coordinate 3,298,231 of NZ_CP162829.1, read as the reverse complement.
ATTTGGTGTCGGCGCTCGGCATCCCGCTGCTGGCGTCGCTGGTCACCGGACTGGTGGTGTACAAGAAGTTCTGGAAGGGTTTCCTGCGCCCGACCCTGCGTGTGCGCCATGGCGCGCGGATCTTCTGGGGTGATTTCCACCGCTTGAGCGGTATCTGGTCAATCTGGTTTATCGCAGTGATTTCTATCACCGGCATCTGGTTCTTGATCCGGGCGATCCTGGGCGACAACCAGATTTCGATTTCCACCGAACCCGTCATCCCAGTGATTGCCCGGGAGAAAGTGCCGATGTCGGCACCCGGCGTGCCAGCGCCGATGATCCCGGTAGACGAGGCGATCAAGATCGCCACCCAGCGTATTCCTGGCCTGGAGCCGAGTTTCATCAGCCTGCCGCTCAATGCCTACAGCCACCTGCAGATTGGCGGGCGAGGCTGGTACCCACTGATGTTCCAGACCGCGCAAATCAACCCGTATGACGGCGAAGTCGCTGCGGCGCACTTGCTGTCCGACCGTTCAAAGCTGGAGTTCGTGACCGAATCCATGCGCCCGCTGCACACCGGCGACTTTGGCGGGCTGTGGATCAAACTGATCTGGGCATTCTTCGGCCTGGTCATGAGCATGATGGTGTTGAGCGGCCTGCTGATCTGGACCAAGCGCACCGCTTTGGCCACCCTCAATGCGCTCAAGCGCGAAGCCAAGACCCAGCGCAAGCCTGTTTCCATTCCGGCCAGGCAGGCTGAAACCTCGGAGGCTCGATCATGAGCAAGGTCGCTACCGCAAAGCCTTCGCCGCTGCGGGCCTTCTGGCTGAAATGGCGCTTCCACATCAATGTGCTGTTGTTGCTTGTGCCGCTGGGCTTCATGCCCAAGTACTTCGCCGATGCAGCGCTGTTTCGCGGCGACACTGGCATCGGCGAGCGTGTGGCCGGTGAAGTGCAGGTCGGGCCCTGGAGCCTGACCCTCGCCGAATTCCGTAATGAAGGACCGCGCCCAGACCCGGCCGGCCCGATGAAGTTTTTCAACGCTGCCCTGTGCGCCACCTGCGCCGACCAGGTCAAGGCCACCTACCTGCGTATCGGTAAGCCACGCAGCCTGCGGGCCGCTGGGGTGATCTTCTTCGGTACGCCGTACCGCATGGGCGCTGCCCTGCCGATCCCGGAACGCACACCAGCCGACGCCGAACTGTGGGTCACCATGGAAGGCTGGGACGGCGCTATGCACCAAGGTTCCATCCCGTTGAGCCAGGCCTCGCCTGCCACCATTGCCTGGCTGAACAAGCAAGGAGTTAAACCATGACTTTGATGCGCCTGACCCGCGCCTGTGCCGTCCTGTTGGCTTGCGCCGGTTTCAGTACCGTCGCCCTGGCCCACAACCCGATGTGCGAGTGCAAGGAAATTCCCGGCGAGCAGATCCAATGCAAAGGCGGTTTCTCTGACGGTAGCGGCGCGCCCGGCGTGACCCTGGACGTGATCGGCTATGACGAAACCATCCTGGTGCCCGGCAAGCTTGGCGAAGACTCGACCCTGACCTTCAAGAAGCCGTCCGCCGAGTTCTATGTGCTGTTTGATGCAGGCCCGGGCCACGTGGTGGAAATCGACCAAGCGGATATCCAGCCGCAATGAGTACCACACAGGTTGTACGCCCCGCCGGGGCCGGTCACGAAACCCTCTACGTGCTGCTGTTGTGCCTGATCATCCTTGCGGTGGCCGGCACGGTGGTGGCCTTGCACGGTGAAACCCAGGAAGTCGCGGCCGTGCCCAGCCACCAGTTGGACGCCCGTCGCGACCTGAGCGCCGCCGAGCAAGGCATCTACGCCGACCTGCGGGTGACCCTGGATGAGATCCAGCTGTTGCAGCAGGAGCAAAGTGCACTGCCCACCCCGGCGCAACTGGCCGAAGAGGGCTTCGCGCCGTTTGCCCAGGACGCCAGCTCGGTCAGCCGTGGCGATCATCGCTGGCAGTTGCTGGAACCCTCGGCCTACCTGGGCTTGAGCCAAGTGCCCGGCACCAGCGGCTCGCTGCTCATGCGCGTGCACGGTGCCGAACCGGATATCTGGCTCAATCGCCAAGCCAACCTCGCCGCCCCTTCCGACCTCACTGACCAGGCGCTGATCGCAGCCGGCTGGCAGCAGGTGGTCGCGCAATTCGATGCCGGCGTCACCCGCCAGCACCGTCACTGAACGAGAAGACCGATTGCCCATGTCTATTTCATCTCCCCTGTTGCGTCTGTTGCTGGTTGGTCTGTTCAGCCTGATGCTCGCTCCCCTGGCCAATGCACTCTCAAACCCAGAGCCGGCTAAACGCCTGCGTATCGGCATCACGCTTCACCCTTATTACAGCTACGTGGCCAATATCGTCGGCGACAAGGCCGAGGTGGTGCCGCTGATTCCGGCCGGCTTCAACCCGCATGCCTACGAGCCCCGCGCCGAGGACATCAAGCGCATCGGCACCCTGGACGTGATCGTGCTCAACGGCGTCGGCCATGATGATTTCGCCGATCGCATGATCGCCACCAGCGAGCGCCCGGACATTCCGGTGATCGAAGCCAACGCCAATGTGCCGCTGCTGGCCGCCACCGGCAATGCCGCGCGCGGTGCGGGCAAGGTGGTCAACCCGCACACCTTCCTGTCGATCAGCGCATCGATTGCCCAGGTCAACAACATTGCCCGCGAACTGGGCAAGCTCGACCCGGACAACGCCAAGACCTACACCCAGAACGCCCGCGCCTACGGCAAGCGCCTGCGCCAGATGCGCGCCGATGCCCTGGCCAAGTTGACCAGCGCGCCCAACCCGGACCTGCGCGTGGCCACCGTGCACGCGGCCTACGACTACCTGCTGCGCGAATTCGGCCTGGAAGTCACCGCCGTGGTCGAACCGGCCCACGGCATTGAGCCAAGCCCCAGCCAGTTGAAGAAAACCATTGATGAACTACGCGCACTGGACGTGAAGGTAATCTTCTCGGAGATGGACTTCCCGTCCACCTACGTCGACACCATCCAGCGTGAGTCCGGGGTCAAGCTGTACCCGCTGTCGCACATTTCCTACGGCGAATACAGCGCTGAAAAGTACGAAGTGGAAATGACCGGCAACCTCAACACCGTGGTCCGCGCAATTCAGGAGTCCGGGTCATGACCGCGGCGCAGCAACTGAATGCGCTTAGCGTCGGCCCGACGCTGGCGTTCGACAAGGTGTCGCTGACCCTGGGTCGTACCGTGATCCTTGATGACGTGAGCTTCCAGGTACAACCGGGCAGCATCCACGCGCTGGTCGGCCCCAACGGCGGTGGCAAAAGCTCGCTGATCAAGACCTTGCTGGGGCAAACGCCGCATCAGGGGCGGTTGAGCCTGCACTGGCCGACCACTCCCGGCACCATCGGATATGTGCCCCAGGCCCTGGAGTTCGACCGCGGATTGCCGATGACCGTTGATGATTTCATGGCCGCCATGTGCCAGCGGCGCCCTGCGTTTCTTGGCCTGTCCAAACATTACGCCGGCGCGATAGGTGATGCGCTCGAGCGCGTTGGCATGCAGGACAAACGCAAGCGGCGCATGGGCGCCCTGTCCGGCGGTGAACGCCAGCGCGTGTTGTTGGCACAGGGATTGATCCCGGCGCCGCAACTGCTGGTGCTGGATGAACCGATGTCGGCGCTCGACGAAGCCGGAATCCAAGTGTTCGAACGCCTGCTGAGTGACTGGCGCCTGGCAGGGATCACCGTGCTGTGGATCGAGCATGACCTGGAAGCCGTGGGCCGCCTGGCCGACCGCGTCACCGGCCTGAACCGCCGCGTGCTGTTCGACGCCACGCCGAAAGAGGCGCTGACCCCGGATCGCCTGCTGACCCTGTTCTCCACCCACCCTCGGAGCCCGGCGCAATGAGTTATGAAGCCTTTCGCTTGATGGTCCAGGGCTGGGCCTCTTCCGGTTATCTGCCGGAGGCGCTGGCCTATGGGTTTGTGGTCAACGCGCTGCTCGCCGGTCTGCTGATCGGCCCGGTGCTGGGTGGTTTGGGCACGCTGGTGGTGGTCAAGCGCTTCGCGTTTTTCTCCGAAGCGGTCGGCCATGCCGCGCTGACCGGCGTGGCCGTGGGTATTCTGCTGGGCGAACCCTACACCGGGCCCTATGGCAGCCTGTTCGGCTACTGCCTGCTGTTCGGCATCCTGCTCAACTACCTGCGCAACCGCACCGGCCTGGCGCCGGATACCTTGATCGGTGTGTTCCTGTCGGTGTCACTGGCATTGGGCGCGAGCCTGTTGCTGATCCTCGCCGGCAAGATCAACGTGCATATTCTGGAGAACGTGCTGTTTGGCTCGGTGCTGACGGTCAATGGCAATGACCTGCTGGTGCTGGCGATTGTCGGCTCGTTGGTGATGGCCCTGGCCTTGCCGCTGTACAACCGCATCATGCTGGCCAGCTTTAACCCGCAACTGGCGGCAGTGCGCGGGGTGGCGGTGAAGACCCTGGATTACTTATTTGTGATTCTGGTGACACTGATCACCGTCGCGGCGGTCAAGGTCATCGGCGCGATCCTGGTAGGCGCGCTGTTGGTGATTCCGGCCGCAGCGGCGCGCCTGCTGAGCCGGTCGCTCAAGGGGTTCTTCTGGGTCTCGGTGGTGATTGCCACCGTCAGCACACTGTGCGGGATCCTGCTGCCGATCATCTTCGACCTGCCGATCCCATCCGGCGCCGCGATCATTCTGGTTGCCGGTATCGCCTTCGCCCTGGCCGCCATCGCGCGCGGTACAGTGCCCAGCCTCAAAGGGAATCTTGGATAATGCGCCCTGTCTTTCGTCCATTGGCCCTGGCCATCGCTTGTTTGATCAGCACTTCGGCACTGGCTGTCGATGGTGCAGAACCCAAGACCCTCAAAATCCATCCCGGCCTGGGTCACGCCGCACTGAGCAAGGCCAAGTCCGTAAAACCGGTGAAGGTCCTGGCCTCGCTGCCGATCACCTACGGCCTGGCCGAGGTGCTGCTCAAAGGCACCGATGTGCAGTTGGAGCGCGCCGCCCCGGCCAACCTGCCCGGTTCGCGGCAGGTGTCCTACTTCACCGGTCGTGGCGCGCCGGCATTGAGCGCGTTGGCGCTGGACGCCGACGCCACTATTGGCCTGCGCTCGCTGTGGGCCGACGACCCGCTGTACCCGGTGGCGCGACGCAGCAATATCCGCATCGTCGAAGTCGACGCCGCACGCCCGGTGGACGGCGGCTTGCCGGGCATCGCCGTGCAGCCGGGCGTCACCGATGGCTTGAACAGCCAGCCATGGCAGTCGAGTAACAATATGGGACGCATGGCCGATGTATTGGCCGCGGACCTGAGCCGCCTGAGCCCCGACGCCAAGCCGAAGATCGACGCCAACCTTGCCGCCCTCAAGCAGCGCCTGCTCAAACTGAGCGCCGCCAGCGAAGCGCGGCTGGCCAAGGCGGATAATCTCAGCGTGGTCAGCCTGAGCGACCACTTCGCGTATCTGGTCAGCAGTTTGAACCTGGAAGTGCTCAGCACCGATGCACGGCCTGACGCGGATTGGACGCCTGAGGCTTTGCAGAAACTTAGCGCAGAGTTGAAGGACAACGATGTGGCGGTGGTGCTGCATCATCGTCAGCCGAGTGAAGCGGTGAAGGCCGCTGTGACGGCGGGGGAAGCGAAATTGTTGGTACTGAATGTCGACGGTGCGGAGCCGGTGACGGAGTTGGAGACCAATGTGGATCAGGTGATCAAGGCACTCACGCCATAGGTGAGCGATCCATCATGTCGAGCTTGGTTCAAATGTGGGAGCTGGCTTGCCTGCGATGCAGGCGCCTCGGTACACCAGACAGGTCAAGTTGATGCTATCGCAGCTCCCACACTTAGATCGCTGTGCGTCAGTTGAATCAGTCCCCGCCTGAATGTCACACCACATCCACGCCGACATGGATGGCATCATGCCGCCAGAACTCCAGGTCGCAATCGATCAGCCTCTGGTGCTGGTCATAATTGACCCGGGCTATCCGCAAGCCCGGGCTGCCCACCGACACACGCAACGCAGCGGCAGCCTCTACCGGCAATGACGTCGGCACAATCTCGAAACGCACCCGCCCATAGTGCAAGTCGTACTTGCGCGCATACAGCTCGGTCATCGACTGGTTCAGGTCGCAGTCCAGAATGCCCGGAAAATACTGCGGGTTCAGGTAGTGCTCCACATACAACACCAAACGCCCATCAATCCGCCGGCCCCGGCAGATCTGGATCACGCGGGACAACGCCGGCAACTGCAACCACGCACACACCGCCGCCGACGCCGGTTGCAGCCGTGCAGAGATCACTTCAGTGGAAGCCACCCGCCCCTGGTCACCGACCATGGCGTGAAAGTGGCTGCGCTGCATCAGGTTGTAGGCCAGCCGTGGCGGCGAGACAAACCAGCCGCGACGTTCCTCGCGATAGATCTGCCCTTGGGCCTCCAGTTGTAACAAGGCTTCCCGCACGGTAATCCGAGTGGTACCAAACAACTCGCTGAGCTTGCGTTCGGCGGGCAGTTTGCTTGCAGGCGGCAGCAGGCCGTGGTCGATCTGCTCTTGCAGCGCCAGGCCGATGGATGTCACCGCCTTGATTGCCTCATCACGCATCAACGTTACCTATCTGGACTAGACCAGCACCGATCAGGTGCACAAACCGCTCCGTAATTGGGCTTGCGCTGCTGCGTGCCAGCCTAGGCATTACAGATGACCGACAGATGACAGTCCGCGTCGATCCCGCACAGCACACCCTGCAATACATCGGCCAAGTCCAACCGCAGCGGGCACTTGGGCATGGTCTACGCTAAGCCTGCGCGCTGCGACATCGGCGCTTTGAAAACGACATCGACATGAAACTGTCATCCATCGCGTCTAGATTGGCTCAGGTATTGCTCTGACCTAGACCAACAACACCGTAGAAAAAACCGCCGCGTTGAAAACGCCCAAAGGAGCTTCGGATGAAACAGCTTTTCCTGGCATCACTGTTAGGCTCGACCATTGCCATGTGCACCGTCGCCATGGCCGCTGATACCGATCTAAAAACTCTGGAAGCCGCCGCGAAAGCGGAAGGCGCCGTCAACAGCGTCGGCATGCCCGATGACTGGGCCAACTGGAAAGGCACCTGGGAAGACCTGGCCAAGACCTACGGCCTCAAGCACATCGACACCGACATGAGCTCGGCCCAGGAAATCGCCAAGTTCAAAGCCGAAAAAGACAACGCCAGTGCCGATATCGGCGACGTGGGCGCAGCCTTCGGCCCGATTGCGGTGAAGCAGGAAGTCACCCAGCCGTACAAACCGTCGACCTGGGCCCAGATTCCGGATTGGGCGAAAGATAAAGACGGTCACTGGGCATTGGCCTACACCGGCACCATCGCGTTTATCGTCAACAAAAAGCTGCTGCACGGTTCCGAGGTGCCTACCAGCTGGGCTGACCTGCAGACCGGCAAATACAAGGTCTCCGTCGGTGACGTGAGCACCGCGGCCCAAGCCTCCAACGCCGTACTCGCCGCCGCCATTGCCAACAAAGGCGACGAGAAGAACATCGCGCCAGGCCTGCAATTCTTCACCAAGATTGCCCAGCAAGGTCGTCTCGGCCTCTCTAACCCGACCATTGCCACCATGGAAAAAGGCGAAGTCGAAGTGGGTATCGTCTGGGACTTCAACGGCCTGAGCTATAAGGCCAAGATGGCCAACCCGGATGACTATGTAGTGCTGATCCCATCGGACGGTTCGGTTAAATCCGGCTACACCACCATCATCAACAAATACGCCAAGCACCCGAACGCCGCCAAGCTGACTCGCGAATACATCTTCAGCGATGCCGGCCAACTCAACCTGGCGAAAGGCAACGCACGTCCGATCCGCGCTGAAACCGACCTGAAACTGCCGGCCGATATCGCCAAGAACCTGATCCCGGGCGAGCAGTACACCAAGGCCAACCCGCAGCCGATCAAGGATGCCGATGCCTGGGAGGCGACTTCCAAGAAGCTGCCTCAGTTGTGGAACGAGCAGGTCATCGTAGAGATGAAGTAATCAGGCTCCCGGCCTGAAATGCAGTCAGTGTGGGAGCTGGCTTGCCTGCGATAGCGGTCTGACATTCAACCTCTGTGTCGACTGATGCACCGCCATCGCAGGCAAGCCAGCTCCCACAATTTGACCCGGTTGTGTCAGAGAAATTGAGTCAAGCCTACTGTTGCGGAGCGCCAGCCCCCATGAAGCACAATGTCATCCTTGTGGTGCTCGACGGCCTGAACTTCGAGGTTGCCCGGCACGCCATGGGGCACTTGCAGGCCTATGTCGGCGCAGGACGCGCAGCCCTCTACAAGCTGGAATGTGAACTGCCCGCCCTGTCCCGCCCGCTGTATGAATGCATCCTCACCGGCGTGCCTCCGATCCAGAGCGGTATCGTCCACAACAACGTCTCGCGCCTGTCCAACCAGCGCAGCATTTTTCATTACGCCACCGACGCCGGCCTTACCACTGCGGCGGCGGCCTACCACTGGGTCAGCGAGTTGTATAACCGCACGCCCTTTATCGCCGCCCGCGACCGTCATACCGACGACAAGGCGCTGGCGATACAACACGGGCATTTCTACTGGAATGACCATTACCCGGATTCCCACTTGTTCGCCGACGCCGAAAGCCTGCGCCTCAAACACACGCCGAATTTTTTGGTGGTTCATCCGATGAACATCGACGACGCCGGCCACAAGCACGGCCTCGACACCGCGCAATACCGCAACAGCGCACGCTCGGCCGACATCATCCTGGCTGATTACCTGCAAGCCTGGCTCGACGCTGGCTACCAGGTCCTGGTGACCGCCGACCACGGCATGAACAACGACCGCTCCCATAACGGCCTGTTGCCCGAAGAACGCGAAGTACCACTGTTTGTGCTCGGCGATGCGTTCAGCCTGGACACCACTGCCACGCCGAAACAAACCGACCTCTGCGGCACCGTCTGCGAACTGCTCGGCGTGCCCCACGACAAACCTGTATGCCGGGAGCTGTTGAAATGACCCGTGGCAAATGGCTGGCACTGCTGTGCCTGGTGCCTTTCGCACTGTTCTTTATCGTGTTCGAGATTGCCCCGCTCGTCTGGGTACTGATCAACAGCCTGCAGACTGAAGAAGCCGGCTGGGGCCTGGAAAACTTCGTACGCATCTTCAGCTCGAAGTTCTACCTGCAAGCCATTCAGTTCAGCCTGGAGATCAGCGTCTACTCCAGCATCTTCGGCATCATCATCGCCACGCTGGGCAGCTACTCGTTGCGCCGGGTGGATTCGCCGCTGCGCAATTTCGTCACCGCCTTCGCCAACATGACCAGCAACTTCGCCGGCGTGCCACTGGCGTTCGCGTTCATCATCCTGCTGGGCTTCAACGGCAGCATCACCATCATGCTCAAGCAGGCGGGGATCATTCAGGACTTCAACCTGTATTCCAAAACCGGGTTGATCATCCTCTATACCTACTTCCAGATTCCGCTCGGCGTGTTGCTGCTGTACCCGGCCTTCGACGCGCTGCGCGAAGACTGGCGTGAGTCGGCCGCCTTGCTCGGCGCGAATGGCTGGCAGTTCTGGCGGCATATCGGCCTGCCGGTGCTCACCCCTGCCCTGCTCGGTACGTTCGTGATTCTGCTGGCGAATGCCTTGGGCGCCTACGCCACGGTTTACGCATTGACTACCGGCAACTTCAACGTGCTGCCGATCCGCATCGCGGGCCTGGTGTCCGGCGATGTGTCCCTCGACCCGAACATGGCCAGCGCCCTGGCCGTGGTGCTGGTGGCGCTGATGACCGTGGTCACCGTGGTCCATCAACTGCTGCTCAAGAGGAGCTACCATGTCTCGCGCTGAAGCCGGCCCGGCCTCCCTCTACCATCGGGTAGTGGTGTGGTTGTTATTTGCGATCCTGGTGTTGCCGCTGGTGGGCACCTTTGTCTACTCCATTGCCAGCAGTTGGTCGGCAACCATTCTGCCCGCCGGTTTTACCGTGAAATGGTACGTGCAGCTGTGGAGCGACCCGCGCTTCTTGATGGCCTTCGGGCAATCGCTGCTGGTGTGCGTGGGGGCGCTGATCCTGTCGGTGGTGTTGATTCTGCCGCTGCTGTTCGTGGTGCATTACCACTTCCCCAAGCTGGATGCGCTGATGAACATCCTCATCCTGCTGCCCTTTGCGGTGCCGCCGGTGGTGTCGTCGGTGGGCTTGCTGCAACTTTATGGCTCCGGGCCGCTGGCCATGGTCGGTACGCCGTGGATCCTGATCGGCTGCTACTTCACCGTAGCCCTGCCGTTCATGTACCGGGCGATCACCAACAACTTGCAAGCCATCAACCTGCGCGACCTGATGGACGCTTCACAATTACTCGGCGCCAGCACCTGGCAGGCCGCGATCTTTGTGGTGCTGCCGAATTTGCGCAAAGGCCTGATGGTCGCGCTGTTGCTGTCGTTTTCGTTCCTGTTCGGTGAGTTCGTGTTTGCCAACATCCTGGTGGGCACCCGCTACGAAACCCTGCAGGTGTACCTGAACAATATGCGCAACAGCAGCGGCCACTTCACCAGTGCCGTTGTGATTTCCTATTTCTTCTTTGTGCTGGTGCTGACCTGGGCCGCCAACATCTTGAACAAGGACAAAAGCCAATGAGCTTCGTCAGCGTCCAACACCTGCAAAAAAGCTACGCCGGCACCCCGGTGTTCAGTGATATCAACTGCGAGATCGCCAAGGGTGAGTTCGTCACCCTGCTCGGCCCGTCAGGTTGCGGCAAGTCCACCCTACTGCGCTGCATCGCCGGGCTGACCTCGGTGGACAGTGGGAAAATTCTGCTGGATGGGCAGGACATCGTCCCGCTGAGCCCGCAGAAACGAAACATCGGCATGGTGTTCCAGAGCTATGCGTTGTTCCCCAACATGACCGTGGAACAAAACGTCGCCTTCGGCCTGCGCATGCAAAAGGTCAACGCCGACGACAGCCACAAGCGCGTGCAGGAAGTGCTGCAACTGGTGGAACTCAAGGACCTCGCCGGCCGCTATCCGCACCAGATGTCCGGCGGCCAGTGCCAGCGCGTGGCGCTCGCGCGTTCCCTGGTTACCCGCCCGCGCCTGCTGCTGCTGGATGAGCCGCTGTCGGCGCTGGACGCACGGATTCGCAAGCACCTGCGCGAACAGATCCGCCAGATCCAGCGCGAGCTGGGGTTGACCACCATCTTCGTGACCCATGACCAGGAAGAAGCCCTGACCATGTCCGACCGCATCTTCCTGATGAACCAGGGCAAGATCGTGCAGAGCGGCGATGCCGAAACCCTCTACACAGCCCCCGTCGACGTGTTCGCCGCAGGTTTCATCGGCAACTACAACCTGCTGGACGCCGACAAGGCTGCGCAACTGCTGCAACGCCCTTTCAATAGCCGCATCGCGATTCGCCCGGAGGCCATCGAACTCAGCCGCACCGGCGAGCTGGATGCCCTGGTGCGCAGCCATAGCCTGTTGGGCAACGTGATTCGCTACCGCATCGAAGCACGAGGTGTGGAATTGGTGGTGGACGTGCTCAACCGCTCGGCCGACGATCTGCACCCTGACGGGCAACGCCTGGCACTTACCATCGACCCAAGCGCCCTGTGTGAAGTAGCCTGATGCAACGTTTTATTGAGAGAGCATGACCGATGGCATTGGTAATTTTTGATCTGGACGACACGTTGATCCATGGCGACTGCGCCACCCTGTGGAGCGAACAGATGGGCCGCCTGGGCTGGGTCGACCCTGAGTCGTTCATGCGCAAGAACAATGAACTGATGGACGCCTACAGCCAGGGCAAGTTGTTGATGGAAGACTTCATGGACTTCAGCCTGGAGCCGATGATCGGCCGCACGCCGGAGGAAATCGAGCATCTGGTCGAGCCATGGGTCGAGGACGTGATCGAACCGTTGATCTACAGCGACGCCACCAAGACCATCGCCCGCCACCGTGCGAACGGCGACCGGATTCTGGTGATCTCCGCATCGGGCACGCATCTGGTCACGCCGATTGCGGCGCGGATCGGCATTGATCAAGTGCTGGGCATCAACCTTGAAGTCAGCCATGGCGTGTACAGCGGGCGGACGATGGGTGTGCTGACGTATCGCGAAGGCAAGATCACGCGGTTGATGGAGTGGCTTGAGCAGGAAGGCGAATCGCTGGAAGGCGCGTACTTCTATTCGGACTCGCGCAATGATTTGCCGTTGCTGCTGAAGGTGGATCATCCGCAGGTGGTGAATCCGGATCCGGTGTTGCGCGAGCATGCCGAAAGGGCTGGCTGGCCGATCCATCACTGGGTCTGAAACCGACTTCAATGCGATCAAATGTGGGAGCGGGCTTGCTCGCGAATGCGGTGTCTCTGTAAAGAATGTTTCATCTGACACACCGCATTCGCGAGCAAGCCCGCTCCCACAGTTTGAATTTGATTCCAATTCGAGATTGAAATCAGGCCAGGCTCTCGTCAATCACCACCACCAACTTCCCCGGAAATCTGATTGGTCGCCAACTCGGCAAACGCCGCCTCGGCATCCCCGATCGGGAAGGTCTTGGCCAGTTGCGGGCTCAGCCGCCCTTCAACAAACAACGGCCAAACATGCTGGCTCAAATCACTGAGCAGGTCCGCCTTGAACTGATCACTGCGGCTTCGCAGGGTCGAGCCCAACAGTTGAATACGCTTGCCGAGCACCTGCGCCAAGTCCAACTGCGCGTCGCGCCCGCCCATCAAACCGATCAACACCCAGCGCCCATCCAGGGCCAGCAGCTTGAGGTCCAGCGCCGCATAGTTGCCGCCCACCGGGTCGAGAATCACATCGAACGGCCCGAAATCCCGTAGCCCTTCGATCCCGTCGGTCCGCACCACGCCGCCCTGGGCGCCGAGTTCCTCACAATAGGCCAGGCGCTCCGCCGAGCCGACACTGACCCAGCACGGGCTGCCAAATGCCTTGCACAACTGGATCGCCGCGGAACCCACGCCGCTGGCGCCTGCGTGCAACAGCACTTTTTCACCGGGTTTGAGGCTCGCCAGTTGGAACAGATTGAGCCACGCCGTGCTGTACACCTCAGGCAACGCGGCCGCTTCGATCAGCGACAGGCCTTCCGGTACCGGCAATACGTGGCGTGCATCCACCACCACTTCTTCGGCCATGCCGCCACCGGCGAGCAACGCGCAGACGCGGTCGCCGACTTGCCAGGATGAACCCGCCCCCACTTCGCTGATCACCCCGGAACACTCCAGGCCCAGCACGTGGCTGGCGCCCGGCGGGGGTGGATAAAGCCCCGCACGCTGTAATAAATCGGCGCGATTGAGGCCCGCTGCCGCCACACGAATGCGAACTTGCCCTACATCGCAGGTAGGACTGGGTTCTTCCAACCACTCCACATGACCGTCAACGCCTTGCAATGCTTTCACAGTGCCTCCATAGTGAGTCTGGACTGAGCCCGTAGCTGTATCGCCGGGCTTTTTGCATTATGCGACCGGACCATATGGAACCGGCTCCCTCAAAGACGGCCTAATATGCGTTATCAATTGCCCCCGCGTCGAATCAGCATGAAGCATTTGTTCCCCAGCACCGCCCTCGCTCTTTTCATTGGTCTCGGCTTCGCGTCGATGTCGACCAATACGTTCGCAGCCAACAGCTGGGACAACCTTCAGCCGGATCGCGATGAGGTGATTGCCAGCCTTAACGTCGTCGAGTTGCTCAAGCGTCATCACTACAGCAAGCCGCCTCTGGACGACGCTCGCTCGGTGATCATCTATGACAGCTACCTCAAGCTGCTGGATCCGTCGCGCAGCTACTTCCTGGCCAGCGATATCGCTGAGTTCGACAAGTGGAAGACGCAGTTCGACGACCTCCTCAAGAGCGGCGACCTGCAGCCTGGCTTCACCATCTATAAGCGTTACCTGGACCGCGTCAAAGCGCGTCTGGACTTCGCCCTGGGTGAGTTGAACAAAGGCGTCGACAAGCTCGACTTCACCCAGAAGGAAACCCTTCTGGTGGACCGCAAGGACGCCCCTTGGCTGACCAGCACCGCTGCGCTTGACGACCTCTGGCGCAAACGCGTCAAGGACGAAGTGCTGCGTTTGAAGATCGCTGGCAAAGAACCCAAGGCGATTCAAGAGCTGTTGACCAAGCGCTACAAGAATCAATTGGCGCGTCTGGACCAGACCCGTGCCGAAGATATCTTCCAGGCCTACATCAACACCTTCGCGATGTCCTACGACCCGCACACCAATTATCTGTCGCCAGATAACGCGGAAAATTTCGATATCAACATGAGTCTGTCGCTGGAAGGCATCGGTGCCGTCCTGCAAAGCGACAATGACCAGGTGAAGATCGTGCGTCTGGTGCCGGCAGGTCCGGCAGACAAGACCAAGCAGGTCGCTCCGGCTGACAAGATCATCGGTGTAGCCCAGGCCGACAAAGAGATGGTCGATGTGGTCGGCTGGCGCCTCGACGAAGTGGTCAAGCTGATCCGTGGGCCAAAAGGCAGCGTGGTGCGCCTGGAAGTGATTCCGCACACCAATGCGCCGAACGACCAGACCAGCAAGATCGTGTCGATCACCCGTGAAGCGGTGAAGCTCGAAGACCAGGCCGTGCAGAAGAAAGTCCTCAACCTCAAGCAGGATGGCAAGGACTACAAGCTGGGCGTAATTGAAATCCCGGCCTTCTACCTGGACTTCAAGGCCTTCCGTGCTGGCGATCCGGACTACAAGTCCACCACCCGCGACGTTAAGAAAATCCTGACAGAGCTGCAGAAGGAAAAAGTCGACGGCGTGGTCATCGACCTGCGCAACAACGGCGGCGGCTCCCTGCAGGAAGCCACCGAGCTGACCAGCCTGTTTATCGACAAGGGCCCGACCGTGTTGGTACGCAACGCTGACGGCCGCGTCGACGTGCTCGAAGACGAGAACCCAGGCGCGTTCTACAAAGGCCCGATGGCGCTGCTGGTCAACCGCCTCTCGGCGTCGGCCTCGGAGATTTTCGCCGGCGCCATGCAGGACTACCACCGCGCCTTGATCATCGGCGGCCAGACCTTCGGCAAAGGCACCGTGCAGACCATCCAGCCGCTGAACCATGGCGAACTGAAGCTGACGCTGGCCAAGTTCTACCGGGTTTCCGGGCAGAGCACCCAGCACCAGGGCGTACTGCCGGACATCGATTTCCCGTCGATCATCGACACCAAGGAAATCGGCGAAAGCGCCCTGCCGGAAGCCATGCCGTGGGACACCATCCGCCCTGCGATCAAGCCGGCGTCGGATCCGTTCAAGCCATTCCTGACGCAGTTGAAGGCTGATCACGACACCCGCTCCGCCAAGGATGCCGAGTTCGTGTTTATCCGCGACAAGCTGGCCCTGGCCAAGAAGCTGATGGAAGAAAAAACCGTCAGCCTGAACGAAGTGGACCGTCGCGCGCAGCACTCCGACATCGAGAACAAGCAGCTTGTACTGGAAAATATCCGCCGCAAGGCCAAGGGTGAAGATCCACTCAAGGAGCTGAAGAAAGAAGACGAAGACGCGCTCCCGACCGAAGCTGATAAAACCAAGCCGGAAGATGACGCCTACCTGGCCGAGACTGGCAGGATCCTGCTGGACTACCTGAAGATCACCAAGCAGGTGGCCAAGCAGTAAACGATGGCAATTTAATGTGATCGCTCCTCGGAGTGTCATCATATAGACATCATTCTGTCGTGAAATGAAGGACCGCAGGTTTCCAGCCTGCGGTCCTTTTTTTTCGATTGAGATCGCCATGACCATGACCGAACAGCTGAATGCACTGGGCTCTATCCTGGCTCAAGGCAGTGTGCACAGCCTGTTCCAACCGATCATCAGCCTGTCCGAACGGCGCATCCTCGGCTACGAAGCCCTCAGTCGCGGCCCGTCCAACAGCCCGCTGCACTCCCCCGTCGCCCTCTTCTCGATCGCCAGCCAGGCCGGGCGCCTCAGCGAACTGGAGATCGCCTGCCGCGAAAGTGCGTGCCGGCGCTTCAGCGAGCAGAAGTTACCGGGCAAGCTGTTCCTCAACGTCTCGCCACAATCGCTGATGGAAACCGCGCACCAACCGGGACGCACCTTGCAACTGCTGCATGACTTCGGCATCCCACCGAGCCAAGTGGTGATCGAACTCACAGAGCAAACCCCCACCAACGATATCGACCTGTTGCAAACCGCCTTGCACCACTACCGCAACATGGGTTTCTCGATTGCCCTGGATGACTTGGGCGCTGGGTATTCCAGCCTGCGGCTGTGGTCGGAGTTGCGCCCGGATTACGTGAAGATCGACCGGCACTTCATCGACGGCATTCATCAGGATGCGCTCAAGCGTGAGTTTGTCGGTTCCATCCTGCAAATCGCCAGGGCTTCGCGCGCCCAGGTGATCGCCGAAGGCATCGAGCTGCCCGAGGAGCTGGCGGTGTTGACGGAGATGGGCGTCGACTTGGTCCAAGGCTACCTGCTCTGCCGCCCGCAGGAACAACCGCCGCAGGAAGCGCGGCTGATGCTACCCAAGCCCGACAGTGCCAACGTGGCACTGAACGATGAAGCCAGTGACCTCAGCGCCTTGCTCAGTGAACAGCCCGCGGTAGACCAAGACACCGCCACCGCCCAAGTGCTCGAAGCGTTTCGCCGTCAGGCCAACCTCAATTCCCTGGCCGTACTGGATGGGCGCGGGCACCCGATCGGCATCGTCCACCGGCATTCGCTGTCGGATGCGTTGCTCAAGCCGTTCGCCACCGACCTGTTTGCGCGCAAGCCCATCAGCCGCTTGATGAGTACCGACTTTCTGGCGGTGGAGCTGAGCCAGTCCCTGCAACAGGTCAGTCGCTTGCTCACCAGCCGCGCACGGCAACGCATCGAAGAAGATTTCATTATTACGCTCAATGGCGACTACCTGGGCTTGGGCCGAGTGATCGATGTACTCAAGCTGATCACCGAGCTGAAAATCCAGCAAGCGCGCTACGCCAACCCACTCACCCTATTACCGGGCAACGTGCCGATCCAGCAATGCCTCACGCGGTTGCTGCAACAACAGCGCGAGTCGGTGATCTGCTACGTGGATATCGACAGCTTCAAGCCGTTCAACGATATCTACGGCTACGGGCGCGGGGATGAGGTGTTGTTGTGCCTGGCGCAGTGCTTGAACGACCGCGTAGACCCTAGCCGCGACTTTGTCGGGCACATCGGTGGCGATGACTTTTTGTTGGTGCTGGGCCCGCAGGACTGGCGCAAGCGGCTTAATCAACTGCTGGATGACTTCCACACCCAATGCCGGCGTTTCTACCGCGCCGAACACCTTGATGCCGGCTGCTTCGTGGCACTGAATCGCCAGGGCGTGCGTCAGGAATTTGCGCTGCTGTCGCTGTCCATCGGCGTGGTGCATTTATATCCACAGGCCTGTGGACAACTCGATGCCAGCCAGTTGGCGGAGCTGGCGTCGCAAGCCAAGCATCACGCCAAGAATGTGGCCGGCTACAGCATCCATGTGATCGACAGCATGGACACCTTGTCCCCCGCGCTTTAGGCCTCGGCAGACTCCGGGTACTCGTATTCGAATACCCGCACCACTTCCGAGGCGTGCCAGGAAGCCGCCGCCACGCCATCGGATGGCCCGCTGAATCGCCCCAGGCGCTCCACACATTCAAAGAAACCGGTACGCGGCAGGCGGCTGGCGCCCTGGCTGATCACCAGCGAGCTGCGCAACGGCTGCTCGGCCTTGGCGTCCAGCGCGGCCAGGTGTTCCAGGGCGGCGGCCAGGGTTTGCATGGCCGGCGTGGGGAACTGCAAGCGCTCCAGCAACGCGCGGTAAGTCAGCAGATGGCGCTGGCGGCGCGCCTGGTCCAGTTCATTGAGTAACCCATCCCAGTGTTGACGACTGATACGTAGGCTCACGATTCATCCCTCCAACCTGCAACGCCCAATTCCCAGGCCAGGCTGCGGCGGATCGCGGCATCCGGCTGGCGCTCACCACTTTCGATCAATCCAAGATACGAGGGGCTGATACCCACGGTGCGGGCCAGGGTCTCGATCGCCAGGCCCTTGGCTTCGCGCAGGCCACGCAGGTCTGCGAGCAGGCGCAGATCCTGCTCGGGAGCAGCTTGGGCAGTAGAAGAAGGAGGTGGCGAAGGTTGTTGCTGACCGGCAGCTTTTAGCAGCGCCTGGTACTGATCCCATGGCAACACCGCGTATTCGGGTTCGCCATTCCGTGAAATTATCTGAATATCCATGACTGCCCCGTAGGATAACAACACTTACTGAGTAAGCACTTTCCTTAGGAGTGTAATCCTAACAGCCACAAAGGTCGCAGGGGGATATGCCGCGTCATCCGTTTTTTTGCGGGTTTTCCTTGGCCAACAGGGCTGGCGTCGCGGGCAGACGCTCAACCACGGCGAGCTTTTCCGGACGCTGAGCGTCACGCCAGGCGCGAAAAGCGCTCAGTTCGCCGTCCAGGGTCTTCATGACCCATGCCAGCACGGCGATGTCGTCGAGCATGCCGAACATGGGAATAAAGTCCGGGATCGCGTCAATCGGGCTGAGGAAATACATCAGCCCTGCCACAACTGAAATCAGCGCCTTGGGACTGATTGCGCGGTACTCGCCACGCCAGTAGGCCAGGCACAGGGACTGTAGCAACTTGAAGTCATCCTTGAGCTTACCCAGGCGATTGCCCTGGCTGGAGCCTTTAGCGGCGACAGCGAACAGCAGCGTCGGTAAACGCCCACGCCCCAGCAGGCGTGCGGCCATGGGCAGGAAACGGGTGAAATTGAAGGGTGGTTTCATCTGTCACTCCAGTTCCAGGCAACATAAAAGGTTATCCACACAAATTGTGGATAACCTTGTGAACAGAGCCTGTTTTATCGGCTGAAAGCCACGATATACAAGGCTTGCAGTCAGATCGGGCGTTTTTTGCGCACATTAAAAAAACCCAAGATTTCATTGACTTGGTGTTGCTGTGCGGCTAGCCATACTCGGGTTTTATATCAGACTGTTGCCAGGTGTGGACGTTCGTTTGGATTTGCACAGCCTGTGGACATCGGCCCGTAGTGAGCGGGCTTGCCCCGCGCTGGGTGGCGAAGCCGCCCAAACCCCAGGCACCTCAGTTCTGACTGGAGAACTCAGTGCCTGATACGGGGCGGCTTCGCCACCCAGCGCGGGGCAAGCCCGCTCACTACAAGATCATGTAGATGCTGCGCCCGGAAACAACAACGCCCCGTCGAGACGGGGCGTTGTGTGTTCAGGCGCCTATTACTTCTTGGCGGCTGGTGCAGCAGGGGCTTCAGCCTTGGCTGGGTCCTTGATGGCCAGCAGTTCCAGGTCGAATACCAGCACGGAGTTGGCTGGAATCGCCGGGCTCGGGCTCTGGGCGCCGTAAGCCAGGTCGGACGGGATGTACAGCTCGACCTTCTCGCCAACGTGCATCAGTTGCAGGCCTTCGACCCAACCTGGGATCACGCCGCTGACCGGCAGGTCAATCGGGCTACCGCGATCCACGGAGCTGTCAAAGGTGGTGCCGTTGGTGAGCTTGCCGGTGTAGTGCACAGTCACCACGTCAGTCGGCTTAGGCTGGGCGCCATCGGCTTTCTTGATGATCTTGTACTGCAGACCGGAAGCGGTGGTGACGACGCCATCTTTCTTGGCGTTGTCTTCGAGGAATTTCTTGCCGGCGGTTGCCGACTCTTCGCTCATCTTGGTCATGCGTTCTTCAGCACGCTTTTGCAGTGCTGCAAACGCTTCAACCAGTTCGTCGTCCTTGAGCTTCTGCTCTTTTTTGCCGACGGCATCTTCGATGCCTTGGGCTACTGCTTTGGAATCCAGGTCATCCATGCCTTCCTGGGCAAGGCTCTTGCCCATGTTCAGGCCGATGCCGTAGGAAGCTTTCTGCGCCGGGGTTTTCAGCTCTACGCTGGTCTGCGAATCACAACCCGCAAGTACCAGGCTAACCAGGGCCACCGCCGCCGCCAACCGATGCTGTTTCATGCTATTTCCTTGTTAATGCGCCAAAAGGGCATTCGAATAAAGTCGCGAGCTTATCAGGCGGCCACGACCAATGGCTACCGGCATGTGAGCAGGAAACTTCTGATAAGTTCACGTGTTTAAAAGCATTTTCATTCATGATGGGGCCCCGCGAAGGATCGTGGGACCGCCTACTACCAAGCTCATGGCCACTTGCCGCACTTGTGGCGTAGTGGCATAACAACACGACTCTTCGACAAGACCGAGACAAGGATAGCCATCTTGCGCATTTTTTCCCGTGTATTACTGCTGATATTCACCCTTCTGGTCCTATTACTGGCCGTGGTGCTCTATTACACCGTCAACCCCAAGCTGCCGGAATACGTGCCCGTGGAGCAGGTGCACTATCAGGACCAATGGAGTGCCGCCGACCGCCAGACTTATTACTTCACGCCCCAGGGCACTCAAGTAAAAGGCCTGCACTACGACTGGTTCACCGCCCTGGAACTGCCGTTTTCCGAGCGACGTTTTGCCACGCCGGATTACCTGGCGCGCTTCGGTTTCCTGGTCGATCCCAAACAGGTGCCCACCGCGCAAAACCCCGGCAATCTGCCGGTAGGTTTCGCCCGACACAAGAACGCCGGCAGCAACGTCGAGTACCTGGATATCACCTGTGCCGCCTGCCACACCGGCGAGTTGCACTTCAAAAACCAGGCGCTGCGTGTCGACGGCGGTTCCGCCCAGCACGTGTTGCCTTCCAGCGTGCCAACCTTGCGCGGCGGCAGTTTCGGTCAGGCCCTGGTCGCCAGCCTTGCGGCTACCTACTACAACCCATGGAAGTTCGAGCGCTTCGCCCGCCAAGTGCTGGGCGATCGCTATGACGCTGAGCACAAACAACTGCGCGAGGACTTCAAGCAGTCCCTGAACAAGTTTCTCAAAGTGGCCTGGAACGACACTCACCGTGGTCTCTACCCCACCGAAGAAGGCCCCGGCCGCACGGACGCCTTTGGCCGTATCGCCAACGCCAGCTTTGGCGACGCGATTTCCCCGGACAATTATCGCGTTGCCAACGCCCCGGTGGACTACCCGCAATTGTGGGATATCTGGACCTTCGACTGGGTGCAATGGAACGGCTCGGCCCAGCAACCCATGGCGCGCAATATCGGTGAAGCCCTGGGCGTAGGCGCGACGCTGGGCTTTTTCGACGCCGCCGGCCAGCCGCTCCAGGGCGATGCGCGCTACCCGTCCAGCGTCCGCGTGCGCGACCTCAACCTGATCGAAGAAACCCTGCAACGCCTCAAGCCACCGACCTGGCCCGAGGACCTGTTCGGCGCCGTCGACAAACCCCTCGCTGCTCAAGGCCGCACACTGTTCGCCGAGAACTGCGCCGGCTGCCATGTGCCCAGCGTCACCCAGGAAAACGGGCGCCCGGTGCAGCAGCTTAAAATGCTGCCCGTGGACTACATCGGTACCGACCCCGGCACCGCCAGCAACATTGCCGACCAACGCTACGACCTCAGCGCCCTGCAGTGGGACCCCGCGGAACTGGCCACGCTCAACGTCGAACTGCACCCCACGCCGACCGAGCCACTGGACCTGAAAAAAATGTCCGTGGCCAAGGGGCTGGCTTACGTCACTGCCTTCGTCGAAGAGCATGCTTACCGCGCCGCCGGCGTGACCCCGGCCGAGCGCCCGCGCCTGGACGGTTACGGCCTGCCCATCGGCGTACGCGAGTTGCGCGCCTACAAGGCGCGGCCACTGGCTGGCGTCTGGGCGACGCCGCCGTTCCTGCATAACGGTTCGGTGCCGACGATCTACCAGTTGCTCTCGCCCCAGGACGAGCGCAGCACCACATTCTATAAAGGCACTTTCGACTACGACCCGCGCCATCTCGGCTTTGAAACCGGTGCGTTCAAGAATGCCTTTGTGTTCGATACCAAAATCACCGGCAACCACAACAGCGGCCACGAGTTTCGTGCCGGCAGTCGTGGCAATGGCGTGATCGGCCGTGGCCTGCTACCGCAGGAACGCTGGGCGCTGCTGGAATACCTCAAAGTGCTGGGCGGCCCGCTGGAGCAACAACTGCCATGATGATTCGATCCCCCTACGACCGACCTTCCCTGCTCGGCCGCCTCAGGCTGCGCATCGGCGCATTTCTCGGCAAAACCTTGCTGTGGCTGGTGGGCCTCGGCCTGCTCGGTTGGCTGGCGGCGACTGCCTGGTACGCCTGGCAACACAGCGGCCCGGTGTCACCGGATGAGCAAATCCCAGCGGGCGAAGCGGCGATGACCCAAGGCATCATCCAGACGGCGGTGCGCATCGTCGACCAGCACCGCGAGGGCACGCGCTACCTGCGTGATGCTCACGCCAAGGCCCACGGTTGCGTGAAAGCCGAAGTCAGTGTGCTCGCCGATCTCGACCCGGCGTTGCGACAGGGCGTGTTCGCCGAACCGGGCAAGACCTGGCAGGCGATGATGCGGTTGTCCAACGGCAACGCTTACCCGCAGTTCGACAGCATCCGTGATGCCCGCGGCATGGCGCTCAAGTTACTGGATGTGCCGGGCAAGCAGCTGCTGGCCGACCAGCAGACCCGCACGGAACAAGACTTCGTGATGTTCAGCCACCCGAACTTCTTTGTCAGCGATGTGGCGGAGTACGCGCAGAACATCGGCGCGCAGGCGGACGGCAAGAAGGTGCTGGCGTTCTTCCCCAAGGCCGACCCGCGCAGCTGGCAAGTGCGTCACTTGTTCATCGCCCTGGCGACCCTCGCACCCGCACCGGCCAGCCCGACGCAGACTACGTACTTTTCAGTTTCACCCTACAAGTTCGGCACGGCCAACGCCAAATTCCGCGTCGCGCCCGACCCGCAAAACTGCCCGGAATATCAACTGCCGAAACAAAACCAGGACCTGCCGAATTTCCTGCGCGGCGCCTTGAGCCAGCAGTTGTCCACCGACCGCGTGCCTGCGTGTTTCGTGCTGCAGATCCAGCGCCAGAACCCGCAGAAATTCATGCCGATCGAAGACACCAGCATCGAATGGAAAGAAAGCGACGCGCCGTATGAAACCGTGGCGAAGGTGCATATCCCGGCGCAGGATTTCGACACGCCCGAGCAGAACCTGGCGTGCGACAACCAATCCTTCAACCCCTGGTTTGGCGTAGCGGAGCACCGCCCCATCGGCGGTATCAACCGTTTGCGCAAAGCCGTGTATGAAGCGGTCAGCGATTACCGCCACAGCCGCAACGCGCCATAAAGAATGCGTAACAATGGACCCGACGGCGTAAGGATTGCGTCGGGTCTATTGAGCCATTTCCACCCCGCCTCTACCGTGAGTACCTACCCCATCACCCGTAGGAAATCACCGTGGAAGGCTCAACCCTCGGCATGATCGTACTCACCCTGATCGCCGTGTTCGGCACCGCGTCTTTTTGCTTCGAACACCTGGCGACGCGCCAGATCAAAAAAGAAAAAAACCGGTCAGCACTGACCTTCAGCCAGCGAGCCCAGCCTCTTCGGTACGGGCCCGCAACCACTGACGAAAACTGCGCACCGCCGCGGGTGGATTGCGATGATGCGGCTGCATCAGGTGCAAGCGGCCGCGACTGTGCATGCTGTGGGGCAAGGCCGTTTGCAGGCGCCCGGAGTCGAGGTCGCTTTCCAGCAAGCGCTTCCACCCCAGGGCGACGCCGTGGCCCATCACCGCCGATTGCATCAACAGTTGATAGCTGTTGGTGCGCAAGGCATGGCGCGGCGAGTAGTAATCGGCACCCGCATCCGCAAACCAGTCGGCCCACGTCAGCCAGTCGTGGTGATGGTCTTCCACGATCAGCAAGGTGTGCGCGTGCAACAGATGATGCAGGTCGCGAATCGGGCCGTGGCGCTCAAGGTAACCGGGGCTGCACACGGTGATGACCTGTTCGCTGTCGAACACCGGCGACAGCTCAAGGCCGTGGGGCGCGGCCATTTCATCCAAGTGATAGAACAAACCCAGGTCATATTCGCTGACATCCAGATGGCTGGGGCTTTCGCTGCACAGGACGCGGATATCCAGGTCCGGATGGTCTCGCTGGAACTGCGGCAACAGACCGGCCAGCCAGATAGAGCTGATGGTGGGCGTACTGGCCAGGGTCAACTGGCGATCGGCACCGCGCCTGCGCAACTCGGCGGACTCGCGGTCAAGCTCGCGCAACAGGCGTTGGACAGTACGAAAATAACGCACCCCGGCGGGTGTCAGGCTCAAGCCCTGGGCCAGCCGATAAAACAGCGGGCGGGCCAGGTCTTCTTCGAGGCGTTTGACCTGGCGGCTGACCGCGCTCTGGGTCAAGTTCAATTCATGGGCCGCCTGGGTAAAGCTCAAATGGCGGGCCGCCGCTTCGAAGGTCTGCAAGCAATTGAGGGGAGGAAGATCGACGTTTCGGCGCGACATGAGCAAGTCCATTGGCAATGACGGGCCCAGGTTACCCCAGGCCCGCAGAGATCACGTTGGCAAGCATCCTGCCAGTTGCCTGCTCAGAGTGCGACCCTGGCCACGCGTTTACTCCATTGCCGACGGTGTTCCAACTGGCCGTTTTCCCAGGCGGTCTGCTCCGCTTCGATGTAGAACCACTCGGCGTCGGCGTGCACGCTCAATTGGCTTTCCACCTCCACGGCCCACTGGTCGCGGCCGACTCGGTAGTGCCATTCGATATCGGCCCGCGTCGACAGCGGATCCCAGGGCAAAGTGCGGTATTGCTCGGTGCAACGCTGGTCCACCGACAGGCCGTGGTCGGTAAAACGCACCGAACCCAAGTCATCTTCGATTTTCACGCAGACTTCGCCACTGCCCACGTCTTCGATCAAGGTGCGTTTCGGCGCAGCGGCGCGTAGGACTTCCATCGCCACCGG
This sequence comes from Pseudomonas sp. H1_A03, assembly GCF_054685145.1. Lineage (NCBI taxonomy): Bacteria > Pseudomonadati > Pseudomonadota > Gammaproteobacteria > Pseudomonadales > Pseudomonadaceae > Pseudomonas > Pseudomonas sp. H1_A03. The sequence continues at coordinate 3,273,409 of NZ_CP162829.1, read as the reverse complement.
CGTAGCCGACTGCGGCGCTTCGAACGGGCAGTCCACCGCCTCGCCTTTGAATATCGGCAGTTGCAGGCTTTGCAGGCTCGGCAGCAACGTCAGAGTGGTCAACTCACGGCTCGGCCACAGTAACGGGAAACTCGCGGTACTCAGGGCAAGACGCAAACGGTAGCCGACGGGCAGGCGCATGCCGATGTGGTCGAGGGTTAACTGCACGTCCATGGGTTCACCGGGGACTACAGGTGTTACCTGGGAAAAATCCTCACGCAGTGTGAGATTGAGTACACCGTAACTGATCTGCGTGACTTGCCCGTCCGGCGCTATCGCATTCAGCCGGGCGACCAATTGACCACAGGCGGTGTCACTTGCCAGGCGCAACTTAAGACGTGCATCGCCGAGCAACGCCAGCGGCTCGGTCAGCAGCGGGGAGTCGAAGCACAGCGAGTTGGCGTCATCACGACGTTGATCCGTCGGTCCATCGGGGCCAAACCAAATGGCGCAGTATTCGCCTTGGTGCAGGCCGGTGGTCAGCGGCGAGCAGATGCTGCGCGGCGCCGCCAACGGCAGTGAGCCTGCACTCAGGCCCTGTTCGCCGAGGCTGAAATCCGCCCATTGCACCTGCGGATCCGGCCAGCCGGAGGTCTGCACCCAGATCCCCGGCCGCTCGGCATAACTGCCCTTCGGCGGCAGAATATCCTGTAGGTAAAAAGTGCAAGATGCGTCATCCATCACCCCGTTTTTGATGCCCTTGAGCCAATGATCCCACCAGCGCTTGGCCTCTTGCAGGAAGCCGATGGCCGGGTTGGGCACGGCGAAATGCGGGTACTTGTGTATCCAAGGACCGATCATGGCTTTCTTCGGGCCCGGTAGGTTTTGCATCAGGCGCGAAACGGTGTTGCGGTAGGCATCGCCCCAGCCCCCCACTGCATACACGGCCGCCTTGATCTTCGAATAGTCCTCGCACACCGAGCCATGGCGCCAATAGTCATCGCGGGTCTGGTGTTGCAGCCAGGTTTCCGCCAGCAACGGCATGGCGTCCAGGCGTTGGTGCCAGAGGTGTTTCCAGTCGTCGCCCACCAGCAAAGGATCCGGCACCGCCGCGCTGAAGTTGAGCATGGTGGCGGCCCAGCCGAAGTTCTCCATCAACAGATTGCCACCCTTGTAATGGATGTCGTCGGCAAAGCGATCATCGGTGGAGCACAGGGTAATGATCGCCTTCAACGCCTCGGGCTGGCGCGCCGCGACTTGCAGCCCGTTGAAGCCGCCCCAGGAGATGCCCATCATGCCGACATTACCGTCGCACCAGGGTTGCTGGCACAGCCAGTCGATCACTTCGAGGGCGTCTTCCTGTTCCTGCAGCAGGTATTCATCGGCCATCAAACCTTGGGATTCACCGTTGCCCCGCATGTCCACCCGCACACACACATAGCCCTGCCCCGCCATCCACGGGTGGGTCAGCGCATCGCGTACGGCGGTGCCGTCGCGTTTGCGGTACGGCAGGTATTCCAGGATCGCCGGGAAGGTTTGCAGGCCGGCGACTTCCGGCAACCAGAGGCGGGCGGCCAGTTGGGTACCGTCCTTCAAGGGGATCAGGCAGTGCTCGATTTCGCGCACGGTGTAAGCAAATTCAGTGACGATTTCCATCAGTAACTCCTACAGCGGTTCAATCGATCAGCGGGCGAAATCCGGCACCGGGCTGGCGCCACGCGATTGCGTTTCGGGGGTCCGCTGAAGGCGTTTCACATCCAGCAACGCGGGATTTTTCAGCCAGAAAATCAGCGAGGTACTGGCCAATAACACCAGGATCATCCCGGGCAAACCGCCGAGATTGGAGAGCATCTTCACCCCGTCGATGCCCACAAACGCGACCATGACCCACGACACCGTGCCGATAATCAGGCCCCAGACGATCTTCAGCAGCGGGTTGCCGTCGAGATCGGAATCCGCGGTCACGCCCTTGCTGCACAGGTTGGCGATCACATCGGTGCTGGAGTCCGCCGCCGTGACAAACGAGATGAACGCTACGAACAGCAGGAACGCGATCATCAGGCCGCTGGCCGGCAATTGCTGGAACATCTGGTACAGCACGTGCTCCACGCCCTGCTCGTTCAGCACACGGTTGAGGCTGCCGTCACCGAGGGCATCGAAGTACAGGCTGGTGCCGGAGAAAATGCAGATCCATATCGCCGTGAACAACGCCGGGTAGAGCATGTTGATATGGATGAATTCGCGCACGGTATAGCCACGGCCAATCTTGCCAAGGAACAGCGCGCTCACCGGCGCCCAGGCAAACCACACCGACCAGTAGAACACCGTCCAGCTGTGCGGCCAGGTGTCGCCACTCGCGGCGCCAGTGAACAGGCTGCGGCTGAAGAAGGTGTCGAGGTACACGCCGAGGGACTCGACGCCGAGGCTGAACATGTACAAGGTCGGCCCACACAGCAGCACAAACAATCCCAGCGCCAGCATGATCCAGGTGTTGAACGAGGACAGCATCACAATGCCTTTCTGCAGGCCGCTAGCGGCCGAGGCGACAAAGGTGATGACGATGATCGCAATGATGATGGCTAGGCGGAACGGCGTGGTTTCACCGCCGATATATTGGGCCAGGCCACCGGCCAGGGTCAGCGCGCCAGTGCCCAGGGATGAGGCCATGCCCGCCACCAGGGCGAACATCGCCAGGGTGTCGATCAGCCCGGCGTAGCGCTTGACCCGCGCTGCGCCCAGCAGCGGCTCGAGCATGGCGCCAATGGAGAAGTTGCTGCGACGGTTATAGAACACCAGCGCAAACACCAGCGAGGGCACCAGGTAAATGGCGTAGGGGGTGATGGTCCAGTGCAGGAACATCGTCGACATGGCAAAGCTCTTCGCCGCCGAACTGCCCGCCTCGATCGGCAGGCTGGTGGGTGGGCCATACAGGTGGTAGAGCGGTTCGGCGGTGGTCCAGAACAGCACGCCCACGGCCAGCGTGGTGCACAGCGCCACCATGAACCAGCGCCATTTGCTCAGCAATGGCTGGGCGTCTTCGCCGCCGATACGCACCTTGCCCAACGCGGAGAAGTAGACGATCGCCGTCAGCACCACCATGGCAAACGAGCCGGCACTGAACAGCCATGAGAAGTTTTTCAGGATTAGGTTATTGAGCTGTTTGCTGATCGCCAGGAAGGCATTCAGGTCGACGTAGCTGGCGATCACCGCCGCCAGCAGGATCAGGAACGTTGGCCAGAACACCAACGGACGCAGTGGATATTTCATAGAGAGCCATTCCCCTTGCAGACTATTTTTATCTTAGAGAGCGGGCACTGCAGCATCCTGCTGCCGTGACTCGCCTGGAAGTCTTCGCGTGGCTATAGATAACCGTTTAAGCGGTCAGGGACGCAATCAACCAATGTGCATGGGGGTATTCCGCCACGTCATGTCGCACCAGCACAGTTCAGGGCGAACATGCAGTGCACAATGGCAAGGCGCATTGAGGATAAATCGCAGACGAAAAAAAGCCCGCTCAATGAGCGGGCTTCTTGTGGTGACCTGGCGTTCAGCGTTCCAGGTAACCGAATATGGCGCAGCGGACGGGACTCGAACCCGCGACCCCCGGCGTGACAGGCCGGTATTCTAACCGACTGAACTACCGCTGCGCGTAACACTTGAAGCGAATGGTGGGTGATGACGGGATCGAACCGCCGACATTCTGCTTGTAAGGCAGACGCTCTCCCAGCTGAGCTAATCACCCTTCACTTTCGGTGTGGGCGGCATCATACACCAAAAATTCGCAATGTCTTGATTTAAATGCACTTTATTTTGGATTTTTTCCAGAGCCCAGCAAAACCCCGTAAAAACGGGCTTCTGCTCGCGCAAATGCGAGTCTATTGCGTTTACCGGGTGCTTAGCCGCACAATTAAAAACTATTCTCAATAACGCCTGAGCCACGCTTATGTCTGTGGGTGAACCGCCATTCCAAAGGGAAATTACCCAGCTCTACAGCGAGCATCATGGCTGGCTGCTCACCTGGCTGCGGCGCAAGCTCGGCTGCCACCAGAATGCCGCTGACCTGGCGCAGGACACGTTTGCACGCATCCTGAACGCGCGCGAATCCGTAGCCGGCATTCGCGAACCCCGGGCCTACTTGAGCACGACGGCCAGACGCCTGATCATCGACCAGGCACGGCGCAGGCAGATTGAACAGGCTTACCTGCAGGAATTGGCCCTCACCGTGGACGCGCTCGAAGGGTTTCAATCGCCCGAGCAAATCCACACCACGCTTGAAGCCCTCGAACAGATCGCCTTTATCCTGGAGGGCATGCACGTCTATTCGCGCCAGGCATTTGTGCTGTATTACCTTGAGGAAATGACCCAACAACAGATCGCCCGACAGCTCAAGTTGTCGGAACGCACCGTGCGCAAGTACCTGATCCAGGCGCTCATGCACTGCGGCCACAGCATGGATACCTGATTGAGCATGTCGGACCAACAGATCGAAGAACAAGCCGCCGAATGGCTGCTGCGCCTGCATGAGGGCGAACTGAGCGAAGCCCAGCGCCTGGCATTTGAAGGTTGGAAACAGCAAGGTCCGCACTACGCCGAGGCCGCGGCCCGCATGGAAGCCGTCATCGCCCGCATGCAGGCCTTGCGGGGTAAAAAAGCACCGGCGCGGGCAGCGTTGAACGCAGCGTTTACCCAACCAAAAAGCCGTCGCCGCAAGAACGCCCTGCGCGCGCTGGCAGTGGCGTGCAGCCTGGCGATTCCGACGGCAGCATTGCTGGTGAGTCCTTATCCCCAGCAGTGGATGGCCGACGTGCGCAACGGGCCAGGCCAATGGCAAACCCTGCAACTGGCGGATGGCTCGACGCTGACCCTCAACGGCATCAGCGCGGCAAACCTGCATTTCGATGGCAAGCAGCGTCGCATTGAACTGCTGCAGGGCGAAATCCTGGTGGAGGTCGCTCACGATCGCACGCGGCCGTTTGTCGTACAGACGCCCCAAGGCACACTGCGTGCGCTGGGCACGCGGTTTGTGGTCAAGCGCGAGGGCGATATCACCGTACTCAGCATACTCGAATCCCGTGTGGCCGCACAAAGCGCCAACGGCCAGCAGACGCTGGAAGTCGACGCCGGTTCGCAGGCCCTGATGCAGTCGACTGCCGTGCGCTTGGTTGGCACTGTCGACCCGTCGAGCATCAACGAAGCCTGGCGTCGACATCAATTGGTGGTGGAGAACCGGCCTTTGCCGGAGGTGCTGGATGAAATCGCTCGGCATCGCGCCGGTCGCGTGCAATTTGATCGCGACGCCCTGCAAAACCTGCGGGTGTCAGCCGTGATCCCGCTGGATGACAGCGACCACGCCTTGCAGTTACTCGCGCAAACCTTGCCGATCAAGGTGCAGACCTTTACGCCGTGGCTGATCGTCGTAAGCCCACAGACACTTACCCAATAAATAATTATTCGCATTTGCTTCCGGTTTTTTCGAGGCTGCCCGTCAAGGAAGGTAATTCGACACATAAAGGACTGCCTTCACCATGCACACCCCTTCCTACCCGCGCGGACGCTTTCGGCTACTGAAAAGCGCGCCGTTGTCCCTGGCCCTGCTCACTGCCAGTACGCTGAACACCAGCCTGGCCCAGGCCGACGCCGTCAGCGTCGCCGCCCAAACCTACGAAATCCCGGCCGGGCCGCTGGGCAATTCGCTCAACCGCTTTGCCCAGCAGGCGGGTGTGGCCATCGTGTTCCAGTCCAACGAACTGGAAGGCCTCAAAAGCCCAGGCTTGAAAGGCAGCTACGGTATACAGGACGGGTTCGACAGCTTGCTGCAGGGCAGCGGCTACCGCGCGGTAAAGGGTGATCAGGTCTACGCACTGCAGCCCTCCCCTCTCGCCGGCAACGGCACCATGGAGCTGAGCCCGACCGCCGTCACCGCCAACCAGTTGGGCAACGTCACCGAAGGTACAGGTTCCTACACGCCCGGCACGATCGCGACCTCCACACGCCTGGTGCTGACCCCCAAGGAAACCCCGCAGTCAGTGAGCGTGGTCACCCGCCAGCACATGGACGATTTCGGCCTGAACAGCGTCGACGACGTGATGCGCCACACTCCAGGCATTACCGTTTCGGCCTTCGACACCGAGCGTACCAACTACTACGCCCGCGGCTTTTCGATCAATAACTTCCAGTACGACGGTATTCCCTCGACGGCGCGCAACGTCGCCTACTCGGCGGGCAACACCCTGAGCGACATGGCGATCTACGACCGCGTAGAAGTGCTCAAGGGCGCCACCGGCCTGCTCACCGGCGCAGGCTCCCTGGGCGCGACGATCAACTTGGTGCGCAAGAAACCTACAGCGGACTTCCAGGGCCACGCGACCCTCGGTGCCGGTTCCTGGGACAACTACCGCAGCGAGCTGGACGTGAGCGGCCCGATGACCGAAAGCGGCAACGTGCGTGGCAGGGCCGTGGCGGCCTACCAGGACAAGCATTCGTTCATGGATCACTACTCGCGCCAGAGCCCGACGTACTACGGCATCATGGAGTTCGACCTGTCGCCCGATACCCTGCTGACCGTCGGCGGCGATTACCAGGACACTCTGCCAAAAGGCTCCTCATGGTCGGGGAGCTTTCCGCTGATCAACTCCAACGGCGACCGCAACAGCGTCAAGCGCTCGTTCAACAACGCTGCCGATTGGAGCAGTTGGGAGCAATACACCCGCACCGTATTTGCCATGCTCGAACACGACCTGGGCAATGGATGGGTAAGCAAGCTGCAACTGGACCACAAGATCAACGGCTATCACGCCTTGATGGGCTCGATCCAGGGCGACCAGCCGCAGCCGGACGGCACCGCGCAACTCACCTCGGGCAAATACACCGGGGAAACCGTCAGCGATTCCGCCGACCTGTACGTGAGCGGCCCCTTCAGCCTGGGCGGGCGCGAACATGAACTGGTGCTCGGCGGTTCTATCAGCGCCTCGGAATGGAAAGGCAAAGGCTACTGGAACCTCTCCCCAAATATCGTCGACTTCAATAACTGGCGCGGCCACGCCACGATACCGGACTGGGGCAAGGCGCAATCACTGACCGATGACACCGTGCGCCAGACGGGCGCCTATGTGACCACGCGGCTGAACCTCGCCGACGACCTCAAGCTGCTGCTGGGCGGGCGCGTGGTCAACTACCAGGTCACGGGCTATAACCCCAACTACCGCGAGTCCGGACGATTCGTGCCGTACATCGGCGCCGTGTACGACCTCAACGACACGTACGCGGTCTACGCCAGCTACACCGATATCTTCATGCCGCAAGAGAATTACAACCGCGATCGCGACAACAAACTGCTTGAGCCGGATGAAGGCCAGAACTGGGAACTGGGCGTAAAAGCCGACTTCCTTGACGGTCGCGTGAACGCCAGCGCGGCCTACTTTGAAATCCATGAATCCAACCGCGCGCTCTCGGATGACGAGTACAACAACCAGACGCCGATCCCGAACAACTACGCCTACAAAAGCAGCAAGGCCGTCACCAAAGGTTATGAGCTGGAGATGTCCGGCGAGATTGCCCCCGGCTGGCAACTCCAGGCCGGCTACACCCACAAGGTCGTGCGCGACGACAAGGACGTGAAGATCTCCACCTTCGAGCCCGAAGATCAGGTCAAGCTGTTCACCACCTACAAGCTCAAGGGCAACCTCGACAAGTTGACGGTAGGCGGTGGCGTGCGCTGGCAAAGCGTGGGCTGGCAGGACATCTATAACTCTCCCCATGGCGGCTATGAAGCGTTCTCCCAGGACGCCTATTGGCTGGTCGACCTGATGACCAAATATCAGGTCAGCAAAAACCTGTCGGCGACGCTGAACGTCAACAACCTCTTCGACAAGTCTTACTACACCAACATCGGCTTCTATAACTCCGCCGCTTATGGTGAGCCACGCAATTTCATGGTGACCACACGCTGGGATTTCTGATCCCCCAATAAAAAACGCCGCCGATCATCGGAAATGATCGGCGGCGTTTTTTTATTTTTGCAAAGCCCAGACAGCAAAAAGCCCGCTCAATGAGCGGGCTTCCTGTGGTACCTGGCGTTCAGCGTTCCAGGTAACCGAATATGGCGCAGCGGACGGGACTCGAACCCGCGACCCCCGGCGTGACAGGCCGGTATTCTAACCGACTGAACTACCGCTGCGCGTAACACTTGAAGCGAATGGTGGGTGATGACGGGATCGAACCGCCGACATTCTGCTTGTAAGGCAGACGCTCTCCCAGCTGAGCTAATCACCCTTCGTTTCGGTGTGGCGCGCATTCTACGGAGCGGCCCCAGGTCTGGCAAGCACTTTCTTAAATCTTTTTTTTGATAGCTTCCAATGGCTTAGGCAGGGTTGGCCTGGGACGTTATCAAGAGAATAATGCCCCCCTTTGTATAAAGGAGAGACTCGCCCCATGTGGTTCAAGAACCTGCTTATCTATCGCCTGACCCAAGATCTGCCTGTTGATGCCGAGGCGTTGGAAGCGGCCATGGCCACCAAACTGGCGCGCCCTTGTGCCAGCCAGGAGTTGACCACTTACGGTTTCGTCGCGCCTTTTGGTAAAGGTGAAGAGGCTCCCCTGGTTCACGTCAGCGGTGATTTCCTGCTGATCGCCGCGCGCAAGGAAGAACGCATCCTGCCGGGCAGCGTGGTGCGGGATGCACTCAAGGAGAAAGTCGAAGAGATCGAGGCCGAGCAAATGCGCAAGGTCTACAAAAAGGAACGCGACCAGATCAAGGATGAAATCATCCAGGCCTTCCTGCCGCGTGCCTTTATTCGGCGTTCGTCGACGTTCGCCGCCATCGCGCCAAAACAGGGCCTGATCCTGGTCAACTCGGCCAGCCCCAAGCGCGCCGAAGACTTGTTGTCCACACTGCGTGAAGTGATCGGCACCCTGCCGGTTCGCCCACTCACCGTGAAAACAGCACCGACCGCGATCATGACCGACTGGGTCACCACCCAAAAGCCGGCAGATGACTTCTTCGTGCTCGACGAGTGCGAACTGCGCGACACCCACGAAGACGGCGGCATTGTGCGCTGCAAGCGCCAGGACCTGACCGGCGAAGAGATCCAACTGCACCTGACCACCGGCAAAGTCGTGACCCAACTGTCGCTGGCCTGGCAGGACAAACTGTCCTTCATGCTCGACGACAAGATGACCGTCAAGCGCCTGAAGTTCGAAGACCTGCTGCAAGACCAGGCGGAACAGGACGGCGGTGAAGAAGCCCTGGGCCAACTGGATGCGAGTTTTACCCTGATGATGCTGACGTTTGGTGACTTCATCCCCGCGCTGGTCGAAGCACTCGGCGGTGAAGAGACCCCACAGGGCATCTAAAAGCTCATTAGATCTTATGTGGGCACGGTCAGTGTGGGAGCCGGGCTTGCCCGCGATGCAGGCACCTCGGTCTTCAGTTAAATCGAGTTGATGCTATCGCAGGCAAGCCAGCTCCCACATCTGATCGAGTTGCCACCTCCAGCACTCTAATAACAAGGACATCCCCATGCGCGCACTCGCCGCCTTGAGCCGCTTCGTCGGCAATACCTTCGCCTATTGGGTGTTGATTTTCGCCGTCGTCGCCTTCCTCGAACCCGGCTGGTTCATCGGCCTGAAAAGCGCCATCGTCCCGTTGCTGGGCCTGGTGATGTTCGGCATGGGGTTGACCCTCAAGATTGATGACTTCGCCGAAGTCGCCCGCCATCCGTGGCGCGTGGCATTGGGCGTGGTCGCACACTTTGTCATCATGCCGGGCGTGGCCTGGTTGCTGTGCCAGGCCTTCCACCTGCCGCCGGAAATTGCCGTTGGCGTGATCCTGGTCGGTTGCTGCCCAAGCGGCACCTCCTCCAACGTGATGACCTGGCTGGCCCGCGGCGACTTGGCGCTGTCGGTGGCCATCGCCGCCGTCACCACCCTCCTCGCCCCGCTGCTTACGCCGGCGTTGATCTGGCTGCTGGCGTCGGCCTGGCTGCCGGTATCGTTCATGGAGTTGTTCTGGTCGATCCTGCAAGTTGTGCTGCTGCCGATCGTGCTCGGCGTACTGGCGCAACGCGTGCTCGGTGATCGGGTGCGCCACGCGGTGGATGTGTTGCCACTGGTGTCGGTGGTGAGCATCGTGATCATCGTCGCGGCGGTGGTTGCCGCCAGCCAGGCGAAGATTGCCGAGTCGGGCCTGTTGATCATGGCCGTGGTGATGCTGCACAACAGCTTCGGTTACTTGCTGGGCTACTTCACCGGCCGCGTGTTCAAGTTGCCATTGGCGCAGCGCAAGTCGCTGGCGCTGGAAGTGGGCATGCAGAACTCCGGGCTGGGTGCCGCATTGGCCAGCGCGCACTTCTCGCCCTTGGCGGCGGTGCCGAGTGCGTTGTTCAGCGTCTGGCACAATATTTCCGGGGCGTTGCTCTCGACTTACTTCCGCCGCATGAGCGAGAAGGAAGACCGTCGCGCCCTGGAGAACACCCCGCAAACTTGATCAGTCGATCACTTTTGGGCACTCTTACGAGCTTCGCGGGGACGACCCCGCGACGCTTTCAAGCGCCTAATCCGGGGACGACCCCACCTAGCGTTAGGAGGTCATCATGTCCTGGATCATTCTGTTTTTTGCGGGTCTGTTTGAAGTGGGCTGGGCCGTCGGCCTGAAGTACACCGACGGTTTCAGCAAGCCGCTGCCCACGGCCCTGACGATTGCCGCCATGGCCGTAAGCCTTGGCCTGCTGGGGCTGGCGATGAAGGAGCTGCCGCTGGGCACGGCCTATGCCATCTGGACCGGAGTCGGTGCCGTGGGCACCGTGATCGCCGGGATTATCCTGTTTGGGGAATCCATGGCGCTGTTCCGGTTGGCCAGTGTGGCGTTGATCATTTGCGGGCTTATTGGGCTCAAGATCAGCACCTGATCCATTACCGCTGTCGAACCGCCGCTCCCACACCAGACCGCGTTCGCTTGAACAATGCGGTCCAATGTGGGAGCTGGCTTGCCTGCGAATAGGCCATTAATCCAGCCCGAAACTACCTGACACTCCCCCGCAACACCCCCACCCGTTCCTGCAACTGCGCAGGCGTCGCGGCCTCTACCGTCACCGGCTCACCCGCCACCAACACCACCCGCGACCAGATCCGATGAAACAACCCTTTGTTCGGATCGCGGCTGAAAAAACTCCCCCACAACCCCTGCAACGCCATCGGAATCACCGGCACCTGCGTCTCCTCCAGGATGCGCGTCACACCACCGCGAAACTCGTTCATCTCGCCATCGGCGGTCAACTTGCCCTCCGGGAAGATGCACACCAACTCCCCTTCCTTCAGATACTGCGCAATCCGTGTGAAAGCCTTTTCATAGATTTGGATGTCTTCGTGACGCCCCGCAATGGGAATCGCCCCGGCCGTGCGGAAGATAAAGTTCAGCACCGGCAAACGGTAGATCTTGTAGTACATGACAAAGCGAATCGGCCGACGCACCGCGCCGCCGATCAGCAGCGCATCGACAAATGAAACGTGGTTGCACACCAGCAGCGCCGCGCCTTCGTCCGGGATCGCTTCCAGGTTGCGATGCTCCACGCGGTACATGGAATGGCTGAGCAGCCAGATCATGAAACGCATGGTGAACTCGGGGACGATCTTGAAGATGTAGGTGTTGACCGCGATGTTGAGCAGCGACACCACCAGGAACAATTCGGGAATTGACAGCTTGGCCACGCTCAGCAGCAGGATCGACACAATCGCCGAGACCACCATGAACAGTGCGTTAAGAATGTTGTTGGCAGCGATGACCCGCGCACGCTCGTTCTCGGCGGTGCGCGACTGGATCAACGCGTACAGCGGCACGATATAGAAGCCGCCGAACACGCCCAGGCCGAGGATATCGAACAACACCCACCAGGCTTGGCCGTAACTGAGCACGGCGAGCCAATCGTTGGCCTGCACGTTCTGCGGGAAACCGCCGGAGTGCCACCACAGCAACAGGCCGAACACGGTCAGGCCGAATGAGCCGAACGGCACCAGGCCGATTTCCACCTTACGTCCGGAGAGTTTTTCGCAGAGCATCGAACCGAGGGCGATACCCACAGAGAACACCGTGAGGATCAGCGTCACCACGGTTTCGTCGCCGTACAACCATTCCTTGGCGTAGGCCGGAATCTGCGTCAGGTAGATCGCGCCAACAAACCAGAACCACGAGTTACCCACGATGGAGCGCGAAACGGCCGGTGTCTGCCCCAGGCCCAGGCGCAAGGTGGCCCAGGATTCACTGAAAATGTTCCAGTTCAGGCGCAACCCCGGGGTCGACGCCGCCGCCCTCGGAATACTGCGGCTGGCCAAGTAACCCAATACCGCCACACCGACGATCGCCACGGCGACCACCGGCGCGTAATAGGTGGACGACATCATGATCCCGGCGCCAATGGTACCGGCCAGGATCGCCAGGAACGTGCCCATTTCCACCAGGCCGTTGCCGCCGACCAGCTCATCGTCGTGCAGCGCCTGGGGCATGATCGAGTACTTCACCGGGCCGAACAGCGCCGAGTGGGTGCCCATCGCAAACAGTGCCAGCAGCATCAGTTCCAGGTGGTTGGTCAGGAAGCCCGTCGCGCCCACAGCCATGATCACAATCTCGCCGATCTTGATTGCGCGGATCAATGCGTCCTTGTTGAACTTCTCGCCAAACTGCCCGGCCAGCGCCGAAAACAGGAAGAACGGCAGGATGAACAGCAAGGCACAGAGGTTGACCCAGATGGACCGGTCACCGTCGATGGTGAGCTTGTAGAGAATGGCCAGGATCAGCGATTGCTTGAAGATGTTGTCGTTGAACGCACCCAGCAACTGGGTGATGAAAAACGGCAGGAAACGCCGTGTGCGCAGCAAGGTGAATTGCGAGGGGTGGCTCATCGTCCGTGTTCCTGCGTGGCCTGTTATCGATTCAGGCCACGACTTTACCTAATCCGGCTTACTTATTCGCTAGTCCTGCAATGCATGGCGAAACAAAAAGCTCACCTTTATAGGCGCCCTGCACCGTGCGTTTAGCGACGATCAGCCACATCAGCGCCAACGCCACCACCAGCAGACTCCCGAATACACTAAAGAAACCCAGGTGCAGCAGGCTCGCCAACTTCAGTGTGGACAAGGCGTACACCCCCAACGGGAAAGTGAAGCCCCACCACCCCAGGTTGAACGGGATACCGGCGCGCAGGTAACGCAGGGTAATCAGTACGGCGATCAGCATCCACCAAAGGCCAAAGCCCCACAGTGTAATGCCCGCTACCAGCCCGAGGCCGTCAGCCATTTCACCGACACCCGGCAAGCCATTGGCCGCGAAGATCGCCGGCGCATCTCCCCCCAGCAACAGCATGCCCAACGCACCAGTGCCGATGGGGCCTAGCGCCAGCCAGCTCGACGCGGCCATATTGGCGTGGGGCAGTTTATGCAGGGCCATGCGCAGCATCAGGATGGTCAGGATGCTGAACGCCACCGGCAGGGAAAACGCCCACAGCACGTAGCTGGTCACCAGCATCACCAGTTGCGAATGGGCGTCCGCCAGGTGCGGTGCCAGCAGGCCACCGCTGGCGGCGGCGACTTCGGCGGCAACCACGGGCAGCAGCCAAACGGCGGTCATCTGGTCGATGCTGTGTTCCTGGCGGGTGAACATCATGAACGGGATAAGCACGCCGCAGGCCAAGGCCATCGCGACATCCAGCCACCACAGCGCTTCAGCCAGCGGGATCACTTCGCTGCCCCAACGCGGCAGGCCGAACAGCAGCAAGCCATTGAGAATGGTCGCGAGCCCCATGGGGATAGTGCCGAAGAACATCGACACCGTGGAGTGCCCGAAAATCCGCCGCGCCTCGTGGAAAAACATCACCCAGCGGGCTGCGTACAACACGCTGAACAACACGAACAGGCCGACCGTGAACAACCACAGCGCTTCGGCGATGGCGTGCAAACCTGGCAGGTTGACCGGCAACTGCGCCAACGCCAGCGCCAGCACGCCGGTGCCCATGGTGGCGGCAAACCAGTTAGGGGTGAACTGGCGAATCACTTCCCGCGGACGGGTCAGGTGACTGAAAGGTTTGTAACTGATGGTATTCGAGCAGGTCATGATGGCAATCCTCTTCCTCGCATGAGGTTAAGACCATGGTAGAACCTGATCGAATATCTATATAACGGGTAATATCTCTAACTGTTATCTACTTTGCAGATATAGTCTAAACGCTGCCTTCGCATTCGATCACCAGAATGCGCGCCGGGCCTTGGGGATGGGCGACATGCTCGGTGCCGACACTGGCATAGAAGATATCCCCTACGCCCAACTCCGCCACCTGTTCGAAGCCGTTGTCGCGGTAGTGCATCTGCACCCGGCCATCCAGCACCACGAACACTTCCTCGCCATCATTGATGTGCCAGCGATACGGCTGGTCAGTCCAGTGCAGGCGCGTGGTGATGCCGTTCATATTGGCGATATCCAACGCCTCCCAGGCGCGGCTGCCGGTGAAGTCCTTGCTGCGGATGATCTTCATGCTTGAATCTCGGTCGGGCGATACGAGAGGCGATTATTACCTATCAGCCGCCTGTCGTCGCCTTGGCGCGCGCCGAACCCTGCAACAGCAGGCCGACCAGTGCGCCGAGGGACAGCAGGATGAGTACCGCACCGTAGCCGTCGGTGGTGGCGATCAAACCAAAGCTGCGAATCAGGTTGCCCGCCAGCAAAGACGGCAGACAGAACGCCAGGTAACTCAGCACATAAAACGCCGACATCAAGCCCGCGCGCTCATGGGGCAAAGCCAGCGGCACCACACTGCGCAGGGCACCGAGGAAGCCCGCGCCAAAACCACTGCCGGCGATCAGCGTGGCGATAAAAAACAACGGCAGGCTGGCGCTGTGCACGGCCGTGAGGATCAGCGCCACACCGACTGCCAGCAAGCCGGCCCCCAGGCGCAGCACTTTGTCGGCGTGGCGATTGCGCAGTGTGAAGATCATCAATGCGCCGCTCAAGGTCAACACCGCCACCAGGCCGCCGCCGATCAGGTTGGAGGTCGAACCGGTGGCGGCCCGTACCAGTGACGGCGCCAGGGACAGGTAGAATCCGCCCATCGCCCACACCGCCACATCCACCGGCAGCGACAACCACAAGGCCCGGCGCGCTTGCGGCGGTACATGCAAAGTCGGACGCAGCGAAGCCAGTGCACCGGGAATACGGCTGACAGTTTCCGGCAGGCGCCATACGTACACGGCCTGCAACAGCATCAGCACCAACAGCGTGCAGTAGATCAACTGGGTCGGCAGCGGCGCGAATTCCACCAGCAGACTGCTGCCCATCGCACCGCACGCCATGCCCAGCAGCGGCGCCACGCTGTTGACCAGTGGCCCTTGCTGGCGATCCGTGTCGAGCAGTGCCGCGCCCAGCACGGCAGTGGCCATGCCCGTAGCAAAGCCCTGCAGCGTACGTGCGGCGATCAACCAGGCCACGCTGCCTTCATTGATAAACAGCAGCATCGCCAGCATGTTCAGGATCAATGCAGCGAAGATCACCGGCTTGCGCCCCAGGTGATCCGAGAGTGAGCCAACGGTCATCAGCGCCGCCAGCAGACTCAAGGCGTAGACACCGAAGATCAGCGTGAGCATGCCCGCCGAAAAATGCAGGCCCTCCTGATACAGGTGATACAACGGCGTCGGCGCACTGGAGGCGGCGAGAAACGTCAGCAAGGTGATCGCCAGGAACACCAGGCTGGAACGTTGAGAAATAGGGTTGGACATGCGCACGCTCCGCTAAAGCTAATATTTTGCTTTTGCGGAGTGTGCTACCAGGCGGCGCTTAAAGCAAATTCTTTGTGTTAAGGTTTTACGCATGGCGATTATTAAAGAAGGCCTCCGCCCGGGGGGCCGTAGTGCCCGGGTACAAGAATCAGTGCATAGCGCTGTACGCGAATTGCTGGAAGCCAACGAGCGCTCCAGCGTCACCGTGCCAATGATTGCTGCGCGCGCGGGGGTGACGCCGTCGACTATCTACCGGCGTTGGGGCGATCTTTCTGTGCTGCTGGCGGATGTGGCGTTGGCGCGGATGCGCCCGGACAACGAACCGGCGAATACCGGCAGCCTGCGCGGCGACCTGCAGGCCTGGGCCGAGCAGTATCTGGATGAGATGAGTTCGGAGCCTGGGCGGAACATGATGCGTGATGTGCAGTGCAGCCAGACGCCGGGCTATTGCGTGACCCTGATTGGCGGGCAGTTGCAGACGATTGTGGATCGCTACCCCGACAACACGCCACCCTGCGTAGACCGGCTGATCAACCTGCTGGCGGCGCCGACGGTGTTCAGGATTCTGTTTGCCAGCGCACCGTTGCAGGTTGAAGAGCTGCATGAGCTGATCGAATTGGCATTGCAATAATCAAAGCCCTACACGCCGATCAAAAATGTGGGAGCTGGCTTGCCAGCTCCCACATTAATCCTGTGTTACGTGCGCATCCCGCGCCCACTCACCAGCAGCTTCGCGCAACCGATATACAGCACCACGGTCGCCACCAACATGAACGTAATCGCCACGCTGATCTTGATATCCGACACACCTAAAATACCGTAGCGGAAGGCGTTGACCATGTGCAGCACCGGGTTGGCCAGCGACACGGTCTGCCAGAACGGCGGCAGCAAGGTGATCGAGTAGAACACGCCACCGAGGTAGGTCAGCGGCGTCAGCACGAAGGTCGGAATGATCGAAATATCATCGAAGTTGCGTGCAAACACGGCGTTGATGAAACCCAGCAGCGAGAAGATCGTCGCCGTCAGTACCACCACCAGAATGGTGACCCCGAGGTGATGCACTTGCAGGTGGGTGAAGAACAGCGACAATAAGGTCACGATCACGCCGACCATCAGGCCGCGCAGCACACCACCGGCGGTGTAGCCGATCAGGATGGTGTGTGGCGACACCGGCGACACCATCAATTCTTCAATCGAGCGCTGGAACTTGCTGCCGAAGAAACTGGAGACCACGTTGCCGTAGGAGTTGGTGATCACCGACATCATGATCAGACCCGGCACGATGTATTCCATGTAGGTGAAACCACCCATGTCACCGATCTGCCGGCCGATCAGATTACCGAAGATCACGAAGTACAGAACCATGGTGATCGCCGGCGGCAGCAGGGTCTGCGGCCAGATCCGGGTAAAGCGCTTCACTTCGCGATAGACGATGGTTTGCAGCGCGACGAGGTTGGGTTGCAGTTCGGAACTCATACCGCCACCTTCGCCAGATTTTTCTCCACCAGGGACACGAACAACTCCTCAAGGCGATTGGTTTTATTGCGCAGGCTCAGCACTTCGATGTTCTGGGTCGCCAACTGCGTAAACAGCGCGGTGATGCCCATGGCTTTATCCACCTGCACTTCCAGGGTATGGCTGTCCAGCAGACGACTTGGGTAGCCCATCAGCTGCGGCGCCACCGACAGGTTATTTTTCAGGTCGAGCAAAAAGGTTTCCACATGCAACTGGCCCAGCAGGTTACGCATGCTGGTGTTCTCGACGATGGTGCCATGGTCGATGATGCCGATGTTGCGGCACAGCTGCTCAGCCTCCTCCAGGTAGTGGGTGGTGAGGATGATAGTGATGCCTTTCTCGTTCAGCTCGGTGAGGAATGTCCACATCGAACGGCGTAGCTCGATATCCACGCCAGCAGTGGGCTCATCAAGGATGAGAAGGCGCGGCTCATGCACCAGCGCACGGGCGATCATCAAGCGGCGCTTCATGCCGCCGGACAGCGAGCGCGAAGGCACATCGCGCTTGTCCCACAGGCCCAGTTGGGTCAGGTATTGCTCGGCGCGTTCCTTGGCGATTTTCGCCGGAATGCCGTAGTAGCCTGCCTGGGTCACGACAATATCGAAGGTCTTTTCAAACTGGTTGAAGTTGAACTCCTGGGGCACCACGCCGATGGAACGCTTGAGCGCCGCCGGGGATTTGTCCAGGTCGTGGCCGAAGATATTTACCGAGCCGCTGGTCTTGTTGACCAGGGTCGAGAGGATGCCGATGGTGGTGGATTTGCCGGCGCCGTTGGGGCCGAGCAAGGCGAAGAAGTCACCTTCGGCAACGTCCAGATCGATACCACTCAGGGCCTGGAAACCGTTGCCGTAGGTTTTGGTTAGCTGCCGGATGGACAGAGCGGAACTCATATCGGGATACGCACCAAAGAAGGGAATAGAAAGAATAGATGAGGGCGCAGCGCAGGTAGTTCAACCTGCGATGCATGGCGGGCATGGTGCTTGCCCGCGCGGCACAAGTACAGTCACCTGTATTAATAGTCAGTATTAAGTCAACGCGGTCATGACCGCCTTGCGGTAGGCCGGTCGCTGCTGCAGGCGCTGGTACCAGGCCTCTAGATGGGGCATTGCGGGCCGTTCGATGGGCATTTCAAACCAGGCGTAGATGAAGCTGCCCAAGGGGATATCGCCCATGCCGACCTCATTGCCCGACAGATACGGCTGTGTGGCGAGCGCCTCGTCAACGGTCTTGAGCACATCGATACAGGTTTGGCGCCCGGCGTGGATGCTGTCCCAATTCTGTTTTTCGGCCGGGGTGCGCAGCACGCCCCAGAACACGATCTTGAACGGTTCGGCGAACGTGGAAGTGGTCCAGTCCATCCACTTCTCCGCGTTGGCGCGGGTTTTCAGGTCACTCGGGTACCAGCTGGACGCCTGCTTGGCGCAGAGGTAACGCACGATGGTGTTGGATTCCCACAGCACAAAGTCGCCGTCTTCGATCATCGGCACCCGACCGTTAGGGTTCAACGCTCGGTATTGCGGTGTGTCGACCACACCAAACGCCCCGCCCGCATCAATTGCCTCATAGTCCAGGCCGAGCTCCTCGGCGCACCACAGTGCTTTCCTGACGTTTGATGAATTTTTACGACCCCAGATCTTCAGCATGACCGCGCCTTTATTGTTGATGAACATGGCTGGATGAACGCAGCAGCATACGCCGGTTCAGGCGCGGCTTAAATCGCTGTGCATATCGCCAAGCAGGGGCGGCATATCCTCGGCAAACAGGTGCGGGTAACACTGCTGGATATGGGCGAAGAAAAACGCCTCGGGCACGTCAGTAAATTGCCCATGGTCGATCACGTACTCCATCGAACGCTGGCCCTGGCGGTTGAAAGCGTGGAAAACGCTGTCGTTGATACCGTCGAAATCCAGCGGCGGCACGTCGAACACATCGCACAGTTGCCTGTTGAACGCGGGCGTGGCTTTGACCCAGCGATCATTCAGGTAAAGCTCGGTATAACCGTGCATGGCAAACACGTCACTCTTGAGCAAGGCGAGCAGGCGCGGGGTCGACAAGTGATTGCGCACGTCCGCCAGGCCGATGCGCGCCGGGATGCCGCAATGGCGGGCACAGGCCGCGAGCAACGTGGCCTTGGGCACGCAGTAGCTTTCGCCGGTGGACAGGGCGAAGCTGGCACTTAATGTGTCTGGATCGCGACTGAAGGTGTAGGGGTTGTAGCGAATCGCCTCACGCACGGCGTAGTAAAGGCTGACTGCCTGGTCACTTAAGTTCGCACGGGTTCCGCGATGTTTTTCGGCGAACTCCACCACCGCAGGGTGGTCACTATCGATGAAGCGGCTGGGACTCAGGTAGGTATCCATGAGTGTTATCTCCAAAGGAAGCCTGGAGTCTAACCACAGGCCTGCCGTGGAGTTAACGACGAATCGGCCAAATCTCGTTACACCCTGATCACCCCGCTTGCTCGGATGCCGACTAAGCTCCCTGGTGGTTTCGCCCCTGGTTTCACGGAGGATTGAATATGCTGTTGTTGTGGATACTGGTGCTGGTGGTCGGCATTGCCTACCTCGCACACCGCCGCGTCGCCCCCCTGCCCGCCTTGGGCGTGGTCGCCGTCTACTTGCTGGCGATGGGCGCCTGGAGCCACGCGCCGGGTTGGCTGCTGCTGATCTTCTGGGTGTTGATCGCGGTTGTGGCCGCGCCGCTGTTGCTACCCGATCTGCGCCGCCAATACTTCACCAAGCCGCTGTTCAGCTGGTTCCAGAAAGTCCTGCCGCCGATGTCCGAAACCGAGCGCGACGCCATCGACGCTGGCACCGTTTGGTGGGACGGCGAGCTGTTCAGTGGTCGCCCTGACTGGGACAAGTTGCTGGCCTATCCCAAGGTCCAACTGACCGAAGAAGAACAGGCCTTTATCGACGGCCCGACCGAAGAACTCTGCGCCATGGTCAGCGATTGGGAAATCGGCCAGGCCATGGACCTGCCGCCGGCTGCCTGGGAACACATCAAGACCCACGGCTTTTTCGCGCTGATCATTCCCAAGGAATATGGCGGCAAGGGTTTCTCGGCGTATGCCCACTCCCAGGTCGCGATGAAACTTGCCACCCGCAGCGGTGACCTCGCGTCTACCGTGATGGTGCCCAACTCCCTCGGCCCGGCCGAACTGCTGCTGCACTACGGCACCGACGAACAACGCAACCATTACCTGCCGCGCCTGGCCCGTGGCGATGACATCCCTTGCTTTGCGTTGACCGGCCCGCTGGCGGGTTCCGACGCTGGCGCCATGCCCGACACTGGCGTGATCTGCAAAGGTGAATGGGAAGGCAAGGAAACCCTCGGCCTGCGCTTGAACTGGGAAAAACGCTACATCACCCTTGGCCCGGTCGCGACCCTGCTGGGCCTGGCCTTCAAGGCCCATGACCCGGACCACCTGCTGGGTGAAGAAGAAGACCTGGGCATCAGCCTGGCGCTGATCCCGACCGACACCCCCGGCGTGGAAATCGGCCGCCGCCACCTCCCCCTCGGCGCCGCCTTCATGAACGGCCCCAACTCCGGCAAGGATGTGTTCATTCCCTTGGAGTACCTCATCGGTGGCCAGGAAATGCTTGGCAAGGGCTGGATGATGCTGATGAACTGCCTGTCGGTAGGCCGTTCGATTTCCCTGCCCGCCGTAGGGACCGGCGCCGCCAAGTTCACCAGCCTAGTGACCGGCCAATATGCGCAGGTGCGCGAACAGTTCAACGTGCCACTGTCGGCCTTCGAAGGTATCCAGGAAGCCCTGGCCCGTATCGGCGGCAACGCCTGGCTGATGGACAGCGCGCGCATGCTGACCGCCAATGCCGTGGACCTTGGGGAGAAACCTTCGGTACTGTCGGCGATCCTCAAATACCACCTCACCGAACGTGGCCGCGAGTGCATCGGCCACGCCATGGACGTGCACGGTGGCAAGGGCATCATCATGGGCCCGAACAATTACCTGGGCCGCAGCTGGCAAGGTGCGCCGATCTTCATCACCGTGGAAGGCGCGAATATCCTCTCGCGCAACCTGATGATCTTCGGCCAGGGCGCCATCCGTTGCCATCCGTTCGTGCTCAAGGAAATGGCCCTGGCCGGTCGCGAAGACCATGACCAGGCGCTGAAGGAATTCGACGGCCTGCTGATGCAACATATCGGTTTCGCCGTGAGCAACGCCGCCAGCACTCTGGTGCTGAACCTGGGCGTAGGTCATTTCGAGAAAGCGCCGGGCAACCGTTTGAGCCAGGGGTATTTCCGCGCATTGAACCGTCAGGCTGCCGCGTTCGCGCTGCTGGCCGACCTGAGCATGATGCTGCTGGGTGGCGAGCTGAAGCGCCGCGAACGCCTGTCGGCACGCCTGGGTGATGTGCTGAGCCATATGTACCTGGCTTCGGCCGCACTCAAGCGTTATCACGACCTGGATTCACCGGATCATCTGCAACCGCTGTTCACCTGGGCCATGGAAGAGAGCCTCGGCGAGTCGGAGCGGGCGTTGGATGAACTGCTGAGCAACTTCCCGAACAAGGTCCTGGGCTGCCTGCTGCGGGTGATCGTGTTCCCGTTCGGGCGTCGCCATACCGGTCCGTCCGATGCACTGGATGCCGAAGTGGCTGCGGTAATCGGCCGTGCCAAAGGCGACCCAACCCTGGAAGAACTGCTCGCCGGCTGCTACCGCCCGCAATCGGCGGAAGACCCAGTGGGTGCCCTGCAACATGCCTACGACCTGCTCGGCGCGAGCCATCCGCTGCAGAAAAAACTGCACACCGCGTTGAAAAGCGGCCAGGTCAAACCGGCTGCCGGGGAACATGCCATCGACGCCGCGCTGCACGCCGGGGTACTGCAACCGGCTGAGGCGCAAACGTTGCGTGATGCCGAAGCGGCACGGCGCAAGGTCATCGACGTGGATGATTTCAGCAAGGAAGAGCTGACCCAGGCTGAGGGTAAAGTCCGCTGACCCCAGCGGTCATATAACTACGGGCAAAGTGCCCTGCCTCACAAATACTGATCCATTTTGACGGCGTCTGTTGTCGCCACGCTGCGTTGCCTGACAACAACAGCCACTCGTCAAAATGAATCGTATTTGTGAGGCAGGGCACCGAGGCATATACTCTCGCGCCCGTTTTTGCTTTAGAGGACTTATCTCGTGTCCAACATCGTTGCCGATCATCTCGTCTTGCTCGACCACTTGCGCAGCATCCTGGTTGCCGTCGGCGAAGCCGAGCAGGTGCCCGAGGAAAGCCATACGCTGTTTCTGGAGCGTTTTGACGAATTGCGCGCCCTGCTGCCGATCGATCCGATTGAAAGCCAATACCTGGGCCAGGACCTGATGAGCCAAGTCATCCTGCGCTACCCACAAATTGCCCACTTGGTGCCGCGCGACCTGCTGTGGTTCTTTGGCGGTGACTGCCTGCACTTTATGCCCGACGAAGAACTGGACCTGTACCAGGCCCTGGAAGAACGTCGCTTCGAAGCCGAACAAAACGACGAACCGTTCGACTGGAACCGGGAAAAACAGCTGCTGGCCATGCCACAAGACCAGAGCAAGCACTGATTCCTGTGGGAGCTGGCTTGCCTGCGATGGCATCACCTCGGTTTAACTGCAGACCGAGTTGCCTGCATCGCAGGCAAGCCAGCTCCCACATCTACCGTCGGCGCAGTGTCGGCTCCTTCGCCATACACTCCACCAGATAATCAATAAACACCCGCAACTTCGGTGGCAGATACCGCGTGGGTGAATGCAGCAACCATGCCTCGCCATGGTAGGACGCAATAAAGTCCCACCCCGCCAACACCTGCACCAACCGCCCTTCTTCCAAGGCATGGCGCGCCGTGAAATACGGCAAGCTGCCAATCCCTACATGCTGCAACACCGCATCCAAGCGCACACCCGTATGGTTCGCCGCATAGCGCCCGCGCACGGCAACCGTCACGGCCTTGCCGGCCTGGCGGAACTTCCAGCGAGAATCCCCCGGCGTTTCCCCCAGGTAGATGCAACTGTGCTCCAGCAAATCATGAGGATGGGCCGGCGTACCGTGCTCGGCCAAGTACTGCGGCGTCGCGCACAACAAATGCTCGATAGGCAGTAACTGCCGACCCACCAACCCCGGCGGCGGGCTGTCGGTGATGCGAATACTCAGGTCGACATTGTCATCAATCAGGTCCACCGGCCGGTCCTCGAGGATCAAGTGCACATCGACCTTGGGATAACGCCGCAGGAACTCCGGCATGTGCGGGTGCACCACAAACCGCCCCACCGCCTTGGGCACGCTGACCCGCACCAGCCCTTCGGCTTCATGGGTGAACTGCCCGCTGATTTCCATCACCGAACGCGCCGCGCTGACCATTTCCTGGCAGCGCTTGAACACCTCTTCGCCACCCTCGCTCAAGCGCAATTTGCGTGTGGTGCGTTGCAGCAACCGAGTCGCCAGGGCTTTCTCCAGGCGCGAGATGCTGCGGCTCACCGAGGAGGGTGAGGCGCCCATTTGCCGGGCGGCTTCGGAGAAGCTGCCGGCCTCCACCACTTTGACGAAAATCGCCATTTCGCCCAGCAGCGGCAAAGGTAGATTGATGCTCATGGTGCACAGGTCCATTGAAGATTTGGCAGATTATCACCCAGTTGCGCACTATTTATACTGTCGGTAGAACCCCGATGCGGATGTAGATTATGACCGAGCGCCTGTTTTTCACCCACGATCACCTGACTGCCGAGCTAGAAGTGCTGAGTTGCACCCCGCATGAGGATCACTTTGCAGTCACCTTGCAGTCGACGATTTTCCATCCCCAAGGTGGCGGGCAGCCCTGCGACACTGGCTGGCTCGGTGAGAGCAACGTACTGCGAGTCAGCCAGGACGCCGACCGCGTGGTGCATTACGTCGACCACCCCCTGCCGCCCGGCCCGATCACCGCTCGGGTCAACGAGCAACGTCGGGCCCTGCATACGCGCCTGCATTCGGCAGGGCACTTGATTGGCAATGCCGGCGAAACCCTGGGATGGATGCCCATCAAGGCCCACCACTGGCCCGGCGAAGGCAAGATTACTTTTATCCGTGGCGAAGCCGCACAAGCCATGGAGGCCGAACTGATTCAAAAGCAGGTCAATCGATGGATCAGCGCCGACTATTCTCGCCATACAACCCTGGACGATGGCACCCGCGAAGTCGGCTTCGGTGAATTGCCCGCCTATGCCTGTGGCGGCACGCACGTGCAAACATTGAGTGAATTGGGCCAGATCCGCATCCTGGCGCTATCGGAGAAAAAGGGCGCGCTGTCGGTGCGCTATAGCATCGGCGAAGTCATAGCGGTGTGATCTCCCCACCCATTTGGCAGACACTTCATGGGATTGGCGCTCCCACTCTCAAGCGGGGTGATGGTAGTGTGTGGAAATGTTTCTGACAGATCGATCAGAAACCTCCTACTCACTACCTGCAAAGGAATGCTTCTAACAATGCACTTTCCACTCAAGCACCTGGTTGCCGCCACCCTGGTTGCAGCGAGCCTTTCGGCCATCTGCGCCCCCGCCTTTGCCAACATCACCCCCGCTCAAAGCACGGTGATACTGAAAAATTTCAGCGAAACCTCAGTCACTGACTTTCGTGGTTTCCTCGCTACTCTGACCAAGGGGGAGTTGGGCAAAACCGGCGATGTGGGGCCGGCAATCAGCGCGTTCCTGGATAACAAAACCCTGAGCGCCGAGCAGCAAAACGAAATCCACCGCCTGCTGGGCATTTATACGCGAGTGAAATACGGCAAGGCTGCGCTCGAAACCCTGCGAGAGCTGGTGGAAATTCCGACGTTCAATGTGGACGGTGTACCGCAGTATAAAAACCCGGAATTCATCAAGATCGCCGGCAAGATCCAGGACCTGGCCAAGGCCTTCAACCTGAATTTCCGCAATATCGATAATCGTGTGTACGAAATTTCTCTGGAAGGCAGCGGCGATGAAGTGGTCGGCATTCATGCCCACGCCGATGTGGTACCGGTAACGCCGGAAAACTGGGTGCTGAAAGACGGCACCAAACTCGACCCATTCAAAGTCACACGGATCGGCGACCGCATGTACGGCCGTGGCACCGAGGATGACAAAAACGGCATTGTGGTAGCCATGTATGCCATGAAGGTCATCAAGGAAGAGAAGCTGCCGCTGGCGCGTAACTTCAAGCTGCTGGTGGACACCACCGAAGAAACCTCCGGCGACGCAATTCCGTATTACTTTGAAAAGAACCCGACGCCGCAATACAACCTCGCGCTGGATGGCGGCTACCCGGTGGTGATTGCCGAAAAAGGCTACGGCACGGTGATGGCGACGTTCCCGCGTCGCAAGGGTGAAGGCAAAGGCGCGGAAATTATCTCGATGACCGGCGGCATGGCGACTAACCAGATCCCGTCGGCCTCGGTTGCAACGTTTGTCAGCGACAAACCTGCTGAATTGGCCGCCAGCCTGCAAAAGGCCGGCACTGAATATGCCAAGCGTAACGGCGGTGATTTCGAGGTCGCCGCCAAGGTCGACGGTAAAGACGTCAAGCTGACGGTCACTGGTGTTTCGGCTCACTCGTCCGAGCCGGAGTCCGGCATCAACCCGGTATCGCGCATGCTGGAGCTGATCCACAGCATCGACGGCAAAATCGCCCTCAAGCACAACCACATTACCGATGCCGCACGTTATGCGTCTGACAACTGGGGCCTGGACTACCTCGGCGGCAAGCTGGGCGTGGGCTTCTCTGACGAACTCATGGGGCCGCTGACCACCTCGCTGACCTTTGTCGGCCTGGATGACAAAGCCTTCAAACTGGCGGTGAACCTGCGTGTGCCAAAGGGCAAATCCCCGGAGAAACTCAAGGCAGAAATCGCCGATAAATTAAGCGCCTGGGACAAGAAAACCAAGGTCAAGGTGGACTTCACCTACTCGGTGGCCGAACCGATGTTCCGCAACCCGGAAGGTGAATGGGTGAAAGCCCTCCTGGCAGTGGCCAGCGAAAACCTCGGCATGGCGCACAAGTTCGGTACCTCGGCCGGCGCAACGTCCGTGCACGAGCTGCCCAACGGCGTGCAATTCGGCCTGGCACGCCCGGAAGTGAAATACACCGGGCACACCGACAATGAGTTCAAGACGGTCGACCAGTTCTTGCTGGACTTGCAGATCGTCACGGAAATGATGGGGCGTATCGGGCAGTTGCCGAAGCTCTGACGTTACCAGGGCTCGCCGCAATGGCGAGCCCTTGATTCGAGCAAAGCGATAAATCGCAAACCTTACGCGATATCACGCCTGCCTTTTCGAGCGCGCAAACAAAAACGCCGATCATCTCTGATCGGCGTTTTCATTGAATATGGAGCGGGAAACGAGACTCGAACTCGCGACCCCGACCTTGGCAAGGTCGTGCTCTACCAACTGAGCTATTCCCGCAAATGGCGTCCCCTAGGGGACTCGAACCCCTGTTACCGCCGTGAAAGGGCGGTGTCCTAGGCCACTAGACGAAGGGGACACGCTACTGAAACACATGGTGTGTATTTCAGTGCCCAGAGATTAAATCCGAAGATCATGCCCTGGTTTCACTCAGTGTCGCCCGAGAGCAACACTGCATAAATTTGGAGCGGGAAACGAGACTCGAACTCGCGACCCCGACCTTGGCAAGGTCGTGCTCTACCAACTGAGCTATTCCCGCATATTGGCGTCCCCTAGGGGACTCGAACCCCTGTTACCGCCGTGAAAGGGCGGTGTCCTAGGCCACTAGACGAAGGGGACACACGTACAACATTCACTCCCTACCGCGTTTCGCTGTGTGCTTTACGCTGTAAGTGGCGCGCATTCTATGGATGGATTGAAAGGTCGTCAACCCCCAAGGATAAATTTATTTAAATCAATGACTTCCCCCTGCTTTCCGGGCTTGTGCGGGCGTTATGCCCGTTCGGGCTTTGACGCCTATATTCTGGCGCCCGACAAGACGCTATAGTTCACTCCGGCAAATGATGGCAATGTGCATCCATGCAGGGAACGCCTATCTATATAGAAGCAAACTACCTGGGCAACTGGTCGATCAGTTCTATCCGCCGCAACGCCCAGTCACTACACTCCACTGTAAACCCTATAAAGAGGTCACACCGGTGACACCACTCATGATCACCCTGTTGGTAATAGCCGTTATCGCCATCCTGATTGCCATTGGCTATATGAACCACGTGGTGGAAAACAACAAGCTGGAAAAGAAACGTACCGAAATCGAACTCAATGATCGGCTACGCCGTTGCGGTGAGATCACCGAGACCTTTCCCGGCCAGTTGATGACCCCGGCGCTCAAACTGTTGCTGACCCGACTGGAGCTCAACGTTAACCAGCGGCTGTTGAACCTCAACAAGACCAGCACACCGATCAAGGCCCGCATTGCCGAGCTGAATACGCTGGTGGCCCAGGGTGAATCGATCCCGGTGAACAACCCGCCCGCGCCGATCCAGACCGAAGCCAAGGCCAAGGACGTGCGTTTCCTGCTTGAAGCCCTGCACGGCCAGGTCACCCGCGCGGCCCAGGACGGCTTCCTGTCGACCAACGAGGCCAAGCACTGGATCAAGGAAATCCGCCATATCCTGGTGTTGCTGCATATCGAGTTCTTCAACAACCTCGGCCAGCATGCCTTGCAGCAAAGCCAGCCGGGCCAGGCGCGCCTGGCATTCGAACGTGGCGTGCAGTACCTGCGCAAACAACCGGAGCCGGTGATCTACAGCGCGCAGCTGCAACAACTGGAAGCCCAACTGGTCCGTGCCAACTCCACGGTACTGACCAACAGCAAGCCTGCCGAAGACGAGGTCAACGAATTGACCGAAGGCCTCAAAGTGGTCGACGCCGACGCGGAATGGAAGAAAAAAGCCATCTACGACTGATTGGCCCCTCTCCATGTGGCGAACCCTGTTCGCCACATGCCATCACTTTGCATCTATCCCCCGCCCCTCGACTAGCGTAAAAAAGTGCCCCTCACTCCGTGAAGTCAGAGGCCTGCTATGCCTGTCGCCGTCATTGATGGACAACCGCTGCACTACGTCGACCAGGGCTCCGGCCCCGTCGTACTGCTGGGCTCAAGCTACCTGTGGGACCGCGACATGTGGTCGCCGCAGGTCGAAGCCCTGTCGCAACAGTACCGCGTGATCGTGCCCGAGCTGTGGGGCCATGGCGAGTCCGGCCCGCTGCCGGCGCAAACCCATTCCCTCGACGACCTCGCACGCCAGGCCCTGGCCCTGCTGGACCAGTTGGACATCGCACACATCAACCTGGTGGGTCTCTCGGTCGGTGGCATGTGGGGGGCGCGGCTGGCGTTGCTCGCACCCGAGCGGGTCAACAGCCTGGTGCTGATGGACACCTACCTCGGCGCCGAGCCCGAGGCCACGCGCCAGTACTATTTCTCGCTGTTCAAGATGATCGAAGACGCCGGCGCCATCCCTGAACCTTTGCTGGATGTGATTGCGCCGATCTTCTTCCGCCCAGGCATCGATCGTGAATCAGCGCTGTACCAGGATTTCCGCAAGCAATTGCAGGGTTACTCCAAAGAGCGCCTGCTGCGCAGCATCGTGCCCCTGGGCCGGTTGATCTTCAGTCGCGAGGATGTGCTGGCGCAGCTGCCACGCCTGGATGCCGACACGACCTTGGTAATGTGTGGCGAACAGGACAAACCGCGCCCTCCCGCCGAGTCCGAGGAGATGGCCGGCCTGATCGGCTGCAGCCTGATCCTGATTCCGCAGGCCGGCCATATCAGTGCGAGGGAAAATCCGGACTTCGTCAACGAAGCGCTGCTGACCTTCCTGGCCAACCACGCCTGACCGCCCTCCCCTGTGATCGCAGCCCACACGCTGCGATCACAGGCGGAAATGCCCCACCATGCCCTTGAGCTCCGCCCCCAACTGCGCCAGTTGAATACTCGACGCAGCGTTGCCCTGCATGCTCAGCGCCGACTGATCCGCACTGGCACGGATACTGGTAACGCTGCGATTGATCTCTTCGGCCACCGAGCTTTGCTCCTCGGCCGCAGCGGCAATCTGCTGGTTCATCTGCTGGATCAACGACACCGCCACTGCGATGCTGCCCAGGGCGCTTTCGGTTTCCAGCGCATCGCTCACTGCCAGCTTCACCAGCTCGCCGCTTTGCTGGATCTGCTGCACGGACGACTGCGCCGCACTGCGCAAGGTACTGACCAACCGCTCGATTTCTTCCGTGGATTGCTGGGTGCGCTTGGCCAACGCGCGCACCTCATCGGCGACCACCGCAAAACCCCGCCCCTGTTCACCCGCGCGGGCGGCTTCGATGGCGGCGTTAAGGGCCAGCAGGTTGGTCTGTTCA
Source organism: Pseudomonas sp. H1_A03 (assembly GCF_054685145.1). NCBI lineage: Bacteria > Pseudomonadati > Pseudomonadota > Gammaproteobacteria > Pseudomonadales > Pseudomonadaceae > Pseudomonas > Pseudomonas sp. H1_A03. Next base: position 3,243,834 of record NZ_CP162829.1, on the reverse strand, counting down.
GCCACGCTTTTGATGACGCTCAACACGGTGCCGATATGCTGGATCTCTGCGCTCAGGCTCTCGATGCTGGTGCTGGCACTGGTGCTGGAGGTGGCCAGTAATTCGATGCGCTGCAGGCTTTGGCGCACCACCCGTTGGCCACTGTCGACTTTGTCGTCCGCCGTCTGCGCGGCTTGCGCAGCCTCTTCGGCATTGCGCGCCACGTCGTGCACGGTGGCGGTCATCTGGTTCATCGCCGTGGCAACCTGTTCGGTTTCTTCTTTTTGGCTGCTGACTTCGATATTGGTCTGCTCGGTGACGCTGGACAATGAATGCGCCGAGCTGGCCAGTTGTTCGATACCGGCTTGCAGGCCGCTGACCATTTGGCTCAAGCCACTGCCCATCTGCTGCATCGCCTGCATCAACTGGCCGATTTCATCGCGACGACTGACTTCCATGCGCCCGCTCAAGTCGCCGGCGGCAATCTGCTGGGCCACGGCGATCACACTGCGCAGCGGTGCAACGATCAATCGGGTTATCACCCACGCCGCAATCAACCCTACCAGCAGTGCCAGGGCCGAAGAACCGATGATCAGCCCTGCGCTTTTCTTTAACTGCGCCTGCATCGACTGATCTTCGGCGCTGTAAGCCTGGTTAACCCGGCTGACCACTTGCTCCGCCCGATCATGCAACTGTTTGTAGACCACTTTCTCCTGCGCCAGCAGGCCGGTGTATTCGCCGAGCTTTTCACTGAACCCGGCGATATGCCCGGAGACTTCGTTGAGCACGGTCTGGTAGCCCGAATCCTTGACCGAGGTCTTCAGTTGCTCGACCTGCACCAGGGCCTGGTCCGCCTGCTCGATCTTGCCCTGCTCGGTGTCTTCCTCGCTCACTTTGCGGCTCTGATCCAGACGCACATGGGCTTCGTTCATGGCTTGCAACATCAAGCGTGAGACTTGGCTGACCTGTCCCGCCTGCTCGATAAACTCAGCGCCCTCCTTGCCCTGGCTTTCCTTCAGGCCATAGGCACCGTCATCTGCCAGCCCGGCCTGCAAGACGTCCAGGTTGTTCGCCACGCTGGACACCGACCAACTGGCCATTTCCAAGGCCAGGTCCTTGGTCTGGGTCAATTCGACAAACTCATCGAATGCCTTGCGGTATTCCGCCAATGCTTGCTCGACATCGGTCATCACCGGCACGTTGGCGGGCGATTGAGCCTTGAGGCTGGCCGCGAGCGCTGCCAGGGTATCGACACTCTCATGCAGGGCATCGACGGCCTTGGGGTCGGCATGCAACGCGTAGTCCTGCTCGATCAGGCGCACCTTGAGCAGGCCGCTGTTGAGCGAAGACATGGCCTTGAGGCCTTCAAAACGCTGCCCAACGGATTGCAGGGACCACACGCCGATGGCCGCGACCAACGCGGTCAGCAGCAATACCAGCGTGAAGCCCAAGCCCAGTTTCTTTGCCATACCGAGGTTGGCGAAATGTCGTTGCACGGCCGAAATCATTGCACTTGAATCCTCTTGCAATGGCAGATGCCATCAAGCCCGGTTAACTCAGGCGAGATTCGCAACCACAAGGCATTGAACACAAGTCGTTGGCGCCACAATAATGGCAAAAAGCTACACGCTCGTCGTTTTCAGGATGGTTGAGGTCGATCTGGCAGGCCCCATGGCGCGGAACAATGCCAAGGCTCGTTGATCGGCCGCATAGGCCACATTGATGCGCAGCCAATCGCTGGGTTCGCCGGTTGGACTGAACAGCACCCCCGGCGACAACAAGACGCCGAGCCGCCGGGCACACCCCTGCACCCTTGACCGATCCCCCAACCCTGGCCGTGCCCACAGGAACATACCGCCAGCGGGTTTGGCGAACACCTCCCACTCCTCGTCCTCCAGTACCTGCAACGTAGCGGCCATTTGCGCACGCAGTCGCTTGCGCAGGCGCTGCACCCACTTGCGATAGGTGCCATTAGCCAGCAGCGTGGCCACCACCGCCTCGGCAAATCGCGAGGTGCCAAACCCGGTCATGGTCTTGAGGCTCGCCAGTTGCGCGATGATCACCGTGCTGGCACTGAGAAAACCCACGCGCAGGGCACTGCTCAGGGTCTTGGAAAAGCTTGCGACGTAGATCACCCGATCACCATGGGGCAACGCTGAAAGCCGCGTGCAACTGGCGGGTTGCAGGTCGCCGAACACATCCTCTTCAATGATCAGGAAGTTCTCGCGGTGCGCCAGTTCCAGCAAACGTTCAGCCACTGTGCGGTTCAGGCTGGTGCCGGTGGGGTTGTGATACAGGCTGTTGATGAACAGGCACTTGGGCCGATGCCGCTGCAGCAATGCTTCCAGCGCCGCAAGGTCCGGGCCTCCTTGGGTGCGCGGCACTTGCAGCAGTTGCACGCCGTGGAACGCCAGCTGCCGATAGAGGTTGCCGTACCCCGGCGTTTCGACCACCACGCAATCGCCAGCCTTGAGCAGCGTGCGTATCAGCAAGTCCTGTGCATGGCTGGCGCCTGCCGTGGTGAGAATGCGGTCAAGGTGGGTGGCAATGTGGATCTGGGTCAGTCGCTTAAGCAGTTGTTCGCGCAGCGCCAGCAAACCCAATGGGGTACTGTAGTTGAACAAGCCGGCGGTGTCGGTACGGGTGACTTCACGAATCGCATAGCTGATGTCATCGCTTTCGCGCCAGGCATCCGGCAACCAGCCGCAGCCCAGTTTCAGCTCACCGATTGGGTTATCGACGAACGGCCCCCATTCCCGCTCTGCGCCTTCGTACCATTGGCCCTCATGCGAGCCGGACGGCTGCGCGACCACGAACCCCGAGCCGTGTTTCGACACCAGCAAGCCCTGGGCGACCATCCGCTCGAACGCCTCGATCACGCAGGACTGGCTGAGCAGGTTATCGAGGGCCACCTGTCGAATGGACGGCAAGCGTGTACCGGGGCTCGCCCCACTGTTGCGAATCCACTGCGCCACTGCGCTGATGATTTGCTGCACCACCGGTACAAGGGCTTGTCGATCGATCCCTAAATCCATGCGCCACTCACTTCAACTGTTTGTTATTCAACCCAGAACAGTTAAGCACAGAAGCCCCTCGCAACCCGTCGCCAAATCTTATTAAAGTATTGATTTTATTAAGTTATTTACCTACTGATACACATTCTGACAGGGCCCATTGCCAGCTATGGAAACGCCCCACAGCCCTCCCAAACCTTTTCGAATAGCGGGCGACGTGAGGTCCTAGATAGCCGTAGCCCCCCCGTCCACCGCCAAGGCCTGGCCAGTGGTAAAGGCCGCGCCATCACTGCAGAGGTAGAGCACCGCGCTGGCGATCTCCTCGACCTTGCCAATGCGCCCGACCGGATGCATGGCGGCGGCAAATTCGGCTTTGCGTGGGTCGGCTTCATAGGCACGCCGGAACATATCGGTATCGATCACCGCCGGGCAGACCGCATTGACGCGGATTTTCTTCTTCGCATACTCGATGGCCGCCGATTTGGTCAGGCCGATCACCGCATGCTTGGAAGCGGCGTAAATGCTCATCTTGGGCGCCGCGCCCAAACCCGCTACCGACGCCGTGTTGACGATCGCCCCGCCACCTTGGGCCAGCAGCAGCGGCAACTGGTACTTCATGCACAGCCACACACCTTTGACGTTGACGCCCATGATCGCGTCGAACTCATCCAGGCTGCCGTCGGCCAGCTTGCCTTTCTCGATCTCGATCCCGGCGTTATTGAAGGCGTAGTCCAGGCGGCCATAGGCGGTGATGGTCTGGGCCATCAATTGCTGCACATCGGCCTCCAGCGTGACGTTGCAGCGTACAAACAGCGCTTCGCCACCCGCTTGATGGATCAGGGCGACGGTGCCCTCGCCACCCGCTGCATCCAGGTCGGCAACCACGACCTTCAAGCCTTCGGCGGCGAATGCGAGGGCGGTGGCGCGGCCAATACCGGCGGCGGCACCGGTTACTAAGGCGACTTGACCGGAAAACGTCATGCTCATGGAGGATGTCCTGCAGAGTGTTTTATGGGGAATCTAACCGTGGGCCGAGTCTAGCCAACGCCACGCCGGACGCGTCAGCACTATCAAAAGGCCGGTTAAGGCTGCATGGATCGCAGTGATAACAGACCTAGGCTGACTATCAGCAATGCCTATCGACAAGCATTCGCGCATTGGGTGAACCTTGCTCCCTGGCCGTTCAGGGTCTATCACTTCAGGTTCATTTCCAGAAGAGTCCCTGCCATGACCGCCCAGACCAACCGCCAATTCCTGCTCGCCAAGCGCCCGGTCGGCGCGGCTACCCGGGAAACCTTCACCTACCAGGAAGTGCCGGTGGGCACACCCCAGGATGGGCAAGTGCTGGTGCGCAACGAATACCTGTCCCTCGACCCGGCCATGCGCGGCTGGATGAATGAAGGCAAGTCCTACATTCCGCCGGTCGGCATCGGTGAAGTGATGCGTGCGCTGGGTGTGGGGAAAGTGATTGCGTCCAACAACCCGAAATTTTCGGTCGGGGACTACGTCAACGGTGCCTTGGGTGTGCAGGATTACTTCCTGGGCGAGCCGCGTGGTTTCTACAAGGTTGATCCAAAACTCGCACCTTTGCCGCGCTACCTGTCTGCCCTGGGCATGACCGGCATGACTGCCTATTTCGCGTTGCTGGACACCGGCGCCCCCAAGGCAGGCGAAACCGTAGTGATCTCCGGCGCGGCCGGCGCCGTGGGCAGCATTGCCGGGCAGATCGCCAAGCTCAAAGGCTGCCGCGTGGTGGGCATTGCCGGCGGTGCAGACAAGTGCACGTTCCTGGTGAATGAACTGGGCTTCGACGCCGCCATCGATTACAAAAGCGAAGACGTGCCCGCCGCGCTCAAGCGCGAATGCCCCAAGGGCGTGGATGTGTATTTCGATAACGTCGGCGGCGATATTCTCGACGCCGTCCTCAGCCGCCTGGCACTGAAGGCGCGCGTGGTGATTTGCGGTGCCATCAGCCAATACAACAACAAGGAAGCCGTGAAGGGCCCGGCCAACTACCTGTCATTGCTGGTCAATCGCGCGCGAATGGAAGGTTTTGTGGTGATGGATCACGCGGCGAACTTTGCCGCGGCCGGACAGGAAATGGCCGGCTGGATGGCGCAGGGCAAGCTCAAGAGCAAGGAAGATATCGTAGAGGGGCTGGAGACGTTCCCGGAGACGTTGATGAAGCTGTTCAACGGGGAGAACTTTGGCAAACTGGTACTCAAGGTCAACTGACACACCCCGAATACCACTGTAAGCACTGCTCAATGTGGGAGCTGGCTTGCCTGCGATAGCATCACCTCGGTATTACTAAAAGACCGAGTTGTCAGCATCGCAGGCAAGCCAGCTCCCACATTTTGCTCTGTGATCGATCAGGCGATTTCGGCTACCACGGCCGCCAGCGCCTGCGCCGGATCCGCCGCCTGGCTGATCGGGCGGCCAATTACCAAGTAATCCGAACCCGCATCCAGTGCCTGACGCGGGGTCAGGATACGGCGCTGGTCATCCTGGGCGCTGCCCGCCGGCCGAATGCCCGGCGTCACCAGTTGCAGCGATGGGTGCGCGGTTTTCAGCGCCTGCGCTTCCAGCGCCGAACACACCAGGCCATCGAGGCCGGCTTTCTGCGCCAGGGCGGCCAGGCGCAGGACTTGCTCCTGGGGCTCGATGTCCAGGCCAATACCGGCCAAGTCTTCACGCTCCATGCTGGTGAGCACGGTCACGCCGATCAGCAGCGGTTTGGGGCCGCTGCGCTGTTCCAGCACTTCACGGCAGGCGGCCATCATGCGCAGGCCGCCGGAGCAATGCACGTTGACCATCCACACGCCCATTTCGGCGGCAGCCTTGACCGCCATGGCGGTGGTGTTCGGGATGTCGTGGAATTTCAGGTCGAGGAACACCTCGAAGCCTTTGTCACGCAGGGTGCCGACGATTTCCGCGGCGCAACTGGTGAACAGTTCCTTGCCGACTTTGACGCGGCAAAGCTTGGGATCCAACTGGTCAGCCAGCTTCAGTGCGGCGTCACGAGTGGGGTAATCCAGGGCGACGATGATAGGAGTCTGGCAGACGGACATTGGAATGGGCTCTCAGGCAAGTCGAAATCGGCGCGGATTGTAGCGCAAGCAGCGCCGTTGCGGGATCCGATGATCGGTAAATACTGACCAAGCGCCGTCAGGCGGGCATTTCTGGAGATTATTTCAAAGCTGATACATTCACGACATGCCCACAACACGCCCTACGGCTAGCCTCGCCTGCACGACCCACCGACCAGCACTTCCAGCCATGGGGCTGGGCGCCTATGCTGACCGCAACGACCAGGCAGATGATCGCATTATGCATACCCCTTCCGTCTTTATGAACGACGAGCAAAAAGCCGCGGTGATCGCCGATGACAAGCGCTGGAACACCCGTGCGCTGATCGTTGACGACGATGTGCCGATTCGCGAACTGCTGATCGACTACCTGGCCCGCTTCGGCATTCTCGCCACCGGCGTCACCGACGGCACCACGATGCGCCAAGCCATGCAAGCCGAAACCTTTGACGTGGTGGTGCTCGACCTGATGCTGCCAGGCGAGGACGGCCTTTCGCTGTGCCGCTGGCTGCGCGCGGAATCGGACATCCCGATCCTGATGCTCACCGCCCGCTGCGAACCCACCGACCGCATTATCGGCCTGGAACTGGGCGCCGATGACTACATGTCCAAGCCGTTCGAGCCGCGCGAACTGGTGGCGCGCATCCAGACCATCCTGCGCCGCGTGCGTGATGACCGTACTGAACAGCGCGCGAATATCCGCTTCGACAACTGGCGCCTGAACAGTGTGCTGCGCCAGCTGGTGGCCGACGATGGTTTGGTGGTGCCGCTGTCCAACGCGGAATTCCGCTTGCTGTGGGTGTTTATCGAACGCCCGCGCCGCGTGCTGAGCCGCGAGCAGTTGTTGGATGCAGCCCGTGGCCGCTCAATTGAAGCCTTTGATCGCAGCATCGACTTGCTGGTGTCGCGACTGCGGCAGAAACTCGGGGATGATCCCAAGGCACCGCAGTTGATCAAGACCGTGCGTGGCGAAGGCTACCTGTTCGACGCGCGGGATATTGGCTGATGCGTGCCCCCTTCAATACGCTGTTTGGTCGGCTGTTTGGCGTGTTGCTGGTAGCGATTGTGCTGGCCCACGCGCTGGCGTTCTTCTGGTTCCACCATTACGGCCAACCGCCGCCGCCACCGCCTGAGCGGTTTATCGAGCAACCGGACGGAACAATGGTACCGGAGGGCAAAGAGCGCCACCGCCCCTGGTTTGGCGGCCCGGTGGTGCCCCTGACGTTTCAATTTGTCTCACTGATTATCGCCGCCTGGTACGGGGCCAAGCTGTTGAGCAGACCGATTCAACGCCTCAGCGAGGCGGCCGAGCGTTTAAGCCTGGACCTCGACAGCCCGCCGTTGGAAGAGTCCGGGCCGCTGGAAGCGCGGCAGGCGGCATCGACCTTCAACCTGATGCAAAAACGCATCCGCGAACAGGTCAGCCAACGCGCGCGCATGCTCGGTGCGGTCTCCCATGACCTGCGTACCCCGCTGTCACGCCTCAAGCTGCGCCTGGAACAGATCGAAGATACGCGGCTGCAGGGCCAGATGCGCCAGGACCTGGACGACATGATCGGCATGCTCGACGCCACCCTGAGCTACCTGCACGAACAACGCACCAGCGAAACCCGGCATTGGCTGGACGTGCAAGCGCTGGTGGAGTCGATGAGCGAAAACGCCCAGGACCAGGGTTCGGATGTGCAATTCGCCGGCACCTGCGCGCCGTTGCAAGTGCAGCCGATGGCCTTGCGTTCATGCCTGAACAACCTGATCGACAACGCCTTGCGTTATGCCGGCTCGGCACGCATCGAGCTGACGGACAGTCACGAGGCACTGGTCATCCGCGTCATCGATCATGGCCCGGGCATCGCCGCCGACAAGCGTGAAGCGGTGTTCGAGCCGTTCTACCGGCTGGAAGGCTCACGCAACCGCAACTCCGGCGGCGTCGGCCTGGGCATGACGATTTCCAAGGAAGCGGCGGAACGCCTCGGCGGTCGCCTGAACCTGGAGGAAACCCCTGGTGGTGGACTGACGGCCGTGATGTGGTTGCCCAGGGCCTGAGGCCCAGCACCGCTCCCACATTAGCCCTCATACAACCGTTACAGCGGCTTATCTTCCCGACGCCCCTGAGCCTGGGTCGCACTCCAATCCGTCAACAGGCTGTAGGCCACCGCCAGCAAGGTCGGGCCGATAAACAGGCCGATAAAACCAAAGGCAATCAAACCACCGAACACGCCGAGCAACACAATGACCAGCGGCAGATTGCCGCCCCGACTGATGAGGTAGGGCTTGAGCACGTTGTCCACGCCGCTGATGATGAACGTGCCCCATACACCGAGGAACACCGCGTAGGTGTAATCACCTTTCCAGGCCAGCCAGGCCGTGGCAGGGATCCACACCAGCGGCGGGCCCATGGGGATCAGGCTGAGCAGGAAGGTGACGACGCCCAGCACCAGCGCGCCCGGTACGCCGGCGATCAGGAAGCCGATCAGTGCCAGCACCGCCTGGGCGGCGGCGGTGCCGATCACGCCGTTGACTACCCGTTGTACGGTGCCAGCCACCAGTTCGATGTAGTAGCCGGCGCGTTCGCCGATCAAGCGTTCCAATAAACGATGGACAAACATCGCCAGGCGCGGCCCGTCTCGATAGAAAAAGAACACGAACACCAGGCTCAACGTCAGTTCAAGAATGCCGCCGCCAATCTGCGCACTGCGCGCCAGCAACCAATTGCCAACCTGCCCCAGGTACGGCTTGATGCTGACCATCAAGGCCGCGCCTTGTTGGTCGATGCTGTCCCAGGTTGCCACCAGCCGCTCGCCGACAAAGGGAATCGAACCGAGCCAGGTAGGCGCCGCCGGCAAGCCGTCGACCTGGATATCCTTGATCAACGCCACCGCGTCGCGCACATGGTCCGCGAGGTTGAAGCCCAGCCACACCAGCGGCACTGCCACCAGCAACATCCAGCCCAGCGTCAGGATGGCGGCCGCCAGAGACTCCCGGCCGCCGAGCCAACGCGTGAGCAGGACCATCAGTGGCCAACTGGCAAACGCCAGCACTGCGCCCCAGAACAGCGCCGACCAGAACGGTGCCATCACCCATAGACTGGCACCAAACAGCACCAGCAGCAGGATTTGCACCAGCAGGCGATCGTTATTGAGCATGGGGTATCTCTAGAAGAAGACTTAGGAAGACAGCTTAGGCGAACGGCGCGGGTCCGTTCGCCTGGTCAAGCCTAGCGTATCAGATGCACATGCAGGCCTTTGGCGTCACCCGTGCCGCTTTCCAGGCGCGCAGCGCGCACGCCGTTGTCGATCAGGCCCTGGCGCCAGGCTTCGGCGCTCGGCCCGGTCAAACTGACGCGCAACGTGGTGTCGAGGTTCAACCCACGGGAAATCAAGGTCAGCCAGGTGGCGTCGGGTGCGCCGGCGAGCGCGGGGAAGCCCAGCTCACCGGTGCTTTTCAGCTCGCGCAACAGGGTCGCCGAGGTAGGCAACAGATCGCCCAATGGCGCGCTGGCGTCCAATTGCTCCACATGCAGATAGGCGCGGCGATTGCCCCGGGTGATGCCATAGAGCGCCACCAGGGAGTTGGCCTGTGGCTCGGCCAGGCGCAGCAACAGGTATTCCTGCTGGCTGTCGGCGCCGACCAGCTTGGCGTTGCCGAAAATCTCATTGGCCCACAGGCTGCTTTCACCACAATCGCGGGCCTTGCACCAGAACAACAACTGCGCGCCCTTTTCCTGCAACGCTTCACGCGTCGCGGTAAACGCGGCGCTGGCGCTGTGTTCGGCGGGCAACTCATAGGTGATGGCGGTGGCTTGGCCGCGCGCGATGGCCTGGCCTTCATAGCGCAGCTGGCCGCTGATCTTGCGGATCGCGCCCATGGGGTAGATGCGTTCTTTTTCTTCGGCGGGCCGGTAATCGACGATTTGCGCGTCGACCTGGCGGGCTACGGCGGGCAGGTCCTGGCTACCCGGTAGGTCGGCGGCGAATACCAATGGGCTAAGCAGGCTTAAGCCCAGGACACGGATACATCCGTTACGCACGCTCATAAGATCAACGAGCCCTGGCCATCGTTGGTCATAGCGATGTTGAAGTTGTTCATGGTTGACTCCCTTTCAATCCGCCCAGCCTCGGCAGTTGACCGCTCCAAGTCAAGGCGCGCGGAAGAACCGATTGAAACAGTCTGCAACAAGGAGCGCCCCAGACTCATCATTCAGGTGCAAATGATGGCCACCGGGCAGGGTGGTCACGGTAAAGGGTAGCTGAGAAAGCAATTCGGGATGTTTCGCCAGCATGCCGTCGGCAGCGACCACCAACTGCGTAGGGCAACTTACGCGCCGCACGAAGGCCATGGCTTGTTCGTCGGTCAGGCGCATCGGCGAAGCCAGGGTCAGGCGGCTATCGGTACGCCAGGTGTAACCACCCGGCACCGGCATCAAACCGCGCTGGGCCAGCAGTTCTGCGGCTTCGCGACTGACCGCGACCACGCCTTTCATACGCGCTTCGACGGCACGATCCAGGGTGTTATAGACCGGCTTGCGCTTGTCCTGCAGGTTCAATTGCGCTTGCAACGCCATGCCCAGCCGCTCGGCAGCGTTGGCACCGCTGGCGGTCGGCGGGATCACGCCGTCGATCAACCCCAAGTGCGTCACGCGCTCAGGCAAGGCGCCGGCGAGCACCAGGGAAACGATGGCACCGAGGGAGTGACCAAGTAATGCAAAACGTTTCCAGCCCAGTTGCTCGGCGACTTGCAGCACGTCATAGACGTAATCCCACAAGGCATAACCGGCACCTGTAGGACGATGCGCAGAATGCCCGTGCCCGGCCATATCCAGTGCAACGATGCGCAAACCCTGAAGTTTCGGGGCCAGTCGCGCAAAGCTGTTGGCGTTGTCCAGCCAGCCATGCAGCGCGATCACCGGCACACCGTCCTCGGGACCGAACAGGTGGGCCGCCAGTTCGATATGCGGCAGGCTCAGGCGGACTTCTTCGACGGGTGTGCTCATGCGCAACTACGCTCGCGCGCGTCCCAGCGGGAGAACAGGTTCTTGATCAAGGTCGCGGTGTCTTGGGGGCGCTCAAGGGGGAACATATGGCCGCCGGGCATGGTGAGCATTTCGCCCATGGGCAGGCGCCCGACGCCGCTGGCGTGGTGACGCATCACCACGCGGCTCTGTCGGCCGCGCACCACTGCCAGTGGCACCTTCAATTGGCGCACCTGGCCCGGACTGGTATGCGGCACGCCACGGTAGATACTGATTTCGGTGGCCGGGTCGAAGCGCAGGCGCAGGCGATCACCCACCTGATACAAGCCATGTTGCAGGTAAGCGTCGAAGCATTCCGGGTCAAAGCCACGGAACAACGTCTTGCCGGCGAAGTAACTGCGCGCAGCCTCCAGATCGGTAAATTCCTCGCGACGGCCCAGGGTGCGCCCAGCCGGGGTCAGGCGGTCGATGAAACCCAAGCGCTTGGCCGCGCGAATGACCCAGCGGTCGGCACGGGTCAGCACCGGAGAATCGAGCATCACCACTCCGCGATACAACTGCGGGCACCGCATGGCCGCGTGCAGGTGCAACACGCCGCCGAGGGAATGGCCCACGCCCCACACCGGTTCGGGTTGCTGCTCCAGGTGGTGGATCAACTCGTCCACCAGGTTCTGCCAGTTATCGTCCACCGGAAACCTGGGGTCGTGGCCGTGCTGCGGCACGTGAGCTACTGCGTATTCCGGGCCCAGCGCGGCAAACAACTTGCCGTAGGTGGCCGAAGGGAAGCCATTGGCGTGGGCAAAAAACACATGCTGCGACATACCGGATCCATCTACAAAAACAGAGATTGATTGTCACCATGCCTGGCCGGCACAGCAATGACTGTAACTGCCAGGAATGATGACACTCACGCCACGCCTATCGCGCCGGTGGGTTCTCGCCCAGGGGTACAACGGCCATGGTCAGGCGCGACACGCAGCTGGTTTTGCCATCGTCGCTGGTCAAGCGGATGTCCCAGACCTGGGTAGTGCGCCCAATGTGGATCGCCTTGGCCACCGCCGTCACGCGTCCGCTGCGCACACCGCGCAGGTGGTTGGCGTTGACCTCCAGCCCGACGCAATAGAACTTGCTGGCGTCGATGCACAGGTACGCCGCCATGGAGCCGACGCTCTCGGCCAACACCACCGAAGCGCCGCCGTGCAGCAGGCCGTAAGGCTGGTGGGTGCGATGATCGACCACCATGCTGGCGGTCAGGGAGTCGTCGTCGAAACTTTCAAAGCGGATATCCAACAGTTCACCGATGGTGTTTTTCTGGGCCGCATTGAGTTGGTCGATATTCGGTTGGGTACGCCAGAGGCTCATGCCATTGTCCTTATTGGTTTTATGATGATCCTAATCCTGCCATAGAACGGATTCGGAACGCTCGCTCCATGCGTGGAATTGCGCACCGTAAGTCGATTCGATCACGTTGCGCTTGATCTTCAAGGTCGGGGTCAGGAAGCCGTTCTCCACCGCCCAGTTGTCTTTCACCACCACCAGTTGGCGCAAGCGTTCATGCTTATCCAGCGCCTGGTTGACCTGTGCCAGCCAGCGCTCAAGGCTGCTGCGCAGTGCGTTCGGGTCCTCGCTCACCGCCGATAACACGCACAACCCTATCGGCGCGGGCAGCCCATCCCCCACTACGCACACCTGCTCAATACGCGCATGTTCAGCCAAGCGGTTTTCAATCGGCGCTGGCGCTACGTATTTGCCTTTGCTGGTCTTGAAGATTTCTTTGAGCCGCCCGGTCAGGCGCAGGCGGCCATCGGCATCCTGTTCGCCCTTGTCACCGGTGCGCAGGAAACCATCGGCGGTAATCGTCTCGGCGGTTTTCTGCGGGTCTTTGTAGTAGCCGAGCATGGTCGCACCGCTGCGCACCTGCACTTCGCCCGAGGGGTCGATGCGCACTTCAACACCGGGGCACGGCAGGCCGATCCAGCCGAGGATCTGTTGGCCGGGACGGCACACATGGGAGTAGCCGCAGCTCTCGGTCATGCCATACACCTCGAGCACATCCAGGCCCAGGCGTTGGTACCAGCGCAGCAGCGCCTCAGGCACGGGCGCCGCGCCGGACAGTGCGATGCGCAACGCGTCCAGGCCCAGGCCGGCAAGTACCTTGTGACCTACGCGTTTGCCGATAAAGGGCAGGCGCAGCAAGGTGTCGAGGCGCTTTTGCGGGATCTTGGCGTAGACGCCCATCTGAAATTTGGTCCAGATCCGCGGCACGCCAAACAGTGCGGTCGGACGTGCCCTACGCAGATCGGTTAGAAAAGTATCCAGGCTTTCTGCGAAATACACCGTTTGCCCGGTGTAAATCGACGCCATCTCCACAAACATCCGCTCCGCCACATGGCACAACGGCAGGTAGGACAACAGCCGGTCGCTCTCCCCCAGCCCAAATAACTCGGTGCCGCGGGTGGCGGCAAACCCCAAGGCGCCAAAGCTGTGCATCACGCCTTTGGGGAGGCCGGTGGTGCCGGAGGTATAGATGATGGTGGCCAGGTCCGGAGCGGCAGGCTGGGGGGCATCGTGAATCGGCGGGCACACTTGCAGGTCGTCCCAACTGAAATCGAACGCGCCCGACGGGCACAGTGGCAGGCTGATGGTCGGCACACCCGCCGGCACACCGGGCGCCATGGCGGGCCAATCGTCGAGCTTGCCGATAAACACCAGTGCCGCCTCGGAATGGCCGAGCACATGGGCAACGGAGTCGGCGGTGAGGTTGGGGTACAGCGGCACAGAGACGTGCCCGGCCATCCAGATCGCCAAGTCGGCAATGATCCAGTGCGCGCAGTTTTTCGAGATCAGGGCAATGTGCGAGCCCTGGGGCAACTCGCGAGCACGCAGCCAGTGCGCGGCGCAACGGGCCTGGTGGCCGACATCGCCCCACGTGAGGCTTTGCACCTCGCTGCCGCCAATGGGCTGGACCAGAAAGGTCTGGCGCGGGTGGCGCGCTTCACGTTCAAAGAAGACCTGCAACGGCAAACGAAAAGCGACGGGCATGGGACGCGCTCCTTTGTGGTCCGACGATAGCCAACCAAGCACTTGCTTGGTTGAATATATAGCACACACAAAGCAGCGATATCGCCTACGGGTGTTTCACGCCTACCAGGCTCATCAACCCCGCCAGCGGGAAATCCCCCTCCAGTTCCGCCAGGCTGGCGGTGTGCATCGGCTGCGGCTGACGCGGGTGACCATGCTGCAGAAAGCTGATCAGGCTGCCCACCAACGGCTGGTGGCTGACCAGCAGCACGTTGTCATCGGTGTCGAGCTTTTCCAGCACCTGCCCAGGATTGCCCTCCGGCGTGAGCCACGGCACCGTGCGAATATCCGGCTCGAACCCCAAGGCCTCACGCACCAGGTGCGCGGTCTGCTGTGCCCGCACATAAGGGCTGGCGATGATGGCACTGAGGGGTTGGCCGATCAGGTGCGCGGCACTGCGCAACACTTCAGCGCGCCCGTGTTCGGTGAGGTTGCGCTGGGCGTCGGAGGGGGCATGGGCTTCTGCTTCGCCGTGACGCAAAATCCACAACTTCACAGCTTTGGCTCCTCATCACGCACCGGGTGCGGCGCTGGCGGCACGCTGTGGGCGGCTTCGCCCTCGGGTGCGCGCGGGGTCGGCCAGTCGGCGAACGGCCATGGTTTCTGTTCGGAGTGGAAGCTGCCGAAACGGCCGATCTGCGCCAGGAACTGGCTGAGGCTGTCGCCGAAGTTCATCAGGCCCAGGTTCGGTGCGCCATAGATCAAGCGGTAGATCAACTGCACCACCACCAGCGCGCCGAGCAGGAACTGCGCCACTTGCCACACCAGGGCAAACACCAGCATCCACAGGATGCGCAGGCCAATGGATTCGTACGTGGGCGCTGCTTTTGGATCGTTCATGACGCGTTCCTCAGTTGAAACCACTGGTGGAAATAAAGTCGACATCGGTTTTCGGTTCGGCGCGCATCAGCAGCTCGATGACCTGGTCCAAGGTGCGCCCTTCAAACAGGATCGCGTGCAGCCCGGCGACCAGCGGCATATACACGCCGGCCTCCTGGGCCTTGGCCTTGAGCACCTTGAGGGTGTTGACGCCTTCGGCCACTTCACCCAGGCGCGTGACCGCGTCTTCCAGGCTCAAGCCCTGGCCGAGGGCGAAACCCACCTGGTAGTTGCGGCTTTTCGGCGAGGAGCAGGTGACGATCAAGTCGCCCACACCCGCCAGCCCCAGGAAGGTCATCGGGTTGGCGCCCTGGTTCACGGCAAAACGGGTCATCTCGGCCAAGGCGCGGGTGATCAGCATGCTCTTGGTGTTTTCGCCCATGCCCAGCGCCACGGCCATGCCGGCGATGATCGCATAGACGTTTTTCAGCGCACCGCCCAGTTCGACGCCAAAGCGGTCGTTGCTGGCATAGACGCGGAAGGTCCGGCCATGCAGCACGGCCTGGACGCGCTCGCAGAGTGCTTCGTCTTCACTGGCGACCACGGTGGCGGTCAGCGCGTGCTCGGCCACTTCCCGCGCCAGATTCGGCCCGGACAGCACGCCAATGCGCGCCTGAGGAGCGATTTCTTCAAGGATTTCGCTCATCAGCTTGAAGGTCTGCGCCTCGATGCCTTTAGTCAGGCTGACCAGCAGCTTGCCCGCTAGGCGTTCGGCGTGGGGCGCCAACACCGAACGCAGTGCGCTGGACGGCAACGCGACAAAGCACAGGTCGCAGGCTGTGAGGGTTTCCAGCAGGTCGGTGACAGGCTCGACCGCCGGATGAATCTTGATGCCTTTGAGGTAACGCGGATTTTCCCGGTTAACCCGAATGGCCTCGGCCTGTTCGGGATCGCGCATCCACTGGCGCACAGCGTGACCGTTTTCGGCCAGCAAATTTGCCACGGCGGTACCAAAACTTCCGCCTCCCAGGACCGCGATAGGGCGCTGTTCAGTCATATGCAATCCGTTAATCCATACCAGTGGCGATGGCGCATTATACGGGCCGACCCGCTTGCGGCCAGCCCCCGTATCAATTCGTGCGTTTGTCGGAAAATGGCAGGTTTGCATGAAGTAATTACAAGTCCGACGACTGGCAAAAGGCCCCACCTCAGTTAACATGGGCGGCTATCCGCAATTATCAAGGCCGTGCCGTGTATTTGGGCCCTCCTCCTCGTCTACCTCTGTGGCTGATGCTGCTGTGCAGCGCGCCGGTCATGGCCGATGACCTGTTCCTCGACAGCCAGCCCCTGCCCCAAGTGCTGACCGCCACGCGTCTCAAGCAATCGGCCGCCGCCGTGCCTGGCAGCATGACCGTGATCGACAGCGAGCTGATCAAGGCCAGTGGCGCGCGGGATATCAGTGAACTGCTGCGGCTGGTACCAGGGATGATGGTCGGCTACACCACCGGCAACCAGGCGGCGGTGAACTACCATGGCACCAGTGCCAGCGATGCGCGGCGCATGCAGGTGCTGATAGACGGCCGCTCGGTGTATCGCGCGGGCTTGGCCACCGTGGATTGGAGCGACATTCCGGTCGCCATGGAAGATATAGAGCGCATCGAAGTGTTCCGTGGCCCCAACACCGTCAGCTACGGCGCCAATGCCTTGATGGCGGTGGTCAACATCCTCACGCGCTCGCCGGCCAACAGTCATGGCTCGCGGGTCAAGGTGGTGCGTGGCGCACGTGGCATCAACGACTTCTATGCCAGCCAGGGCGCAGGCTGGGAAACCGGCGACTTGCGCCTGTCCCTCTCCGGGCAGCAGGACGACGGCTTCGACAGCGACGCTGCCGGTGCCGACCGCCGTGACGGCCGCCGCCTCAACCGCTTCAGCCTGGCAATCAGCCAGACGCTGAACACCCAACAGAGCATCGACGTGCAGTTGGATGCAAAGGAAGGCACCAACCAACGACCTTATACCTACACTCCAGTGTTTGCCGGGATTACCGAAGGCGGTAACAATTCTGACGTCACAGCCAAGGACTACGCGGGTTCCCTGCGTTGGAATTTTGATTTCAATCCTGACCACAGCCTGTATATCCAGGGCTCGGCCCAACAGTGGGATCGCCGGCAAATCTGGAAAGCCTGTGATGCCAAGGTCTCGTTCAGCCCGGAGCTGACCCAGTTATGGCAGCTGAACCCCAATTATGCCGAACAGCTGGCCCGGCACATGGACACTTACAGCCAAGGCAGTGCGCCACCGGGCAGCCCCGCCGAGCAAGCCCTGGCCGACCAGGTGCTGGACCAATGGCGTAACGGCGCCAACCAGAGCGTGTGCGGTGACATCGACCAAAGCACCCGCGAAAGCCGCTACGACCTGGAGATTCAGGACACCCTCAGCCTGTCCGACAGCCTGCGCCTGGTCAGCGGCATGAACTACCGCTACGACCGCGCCGACTCGGACACCTATTTCAACGGCACCCTGGACGACACCACCTGGCGTCTGTTCGGCCAGTTGGAATGGCGCGCCAGCGAGCATTGGCTGCTGCAAGGCGGCGCGATGTACGAAGACACGCACCTGAGCGGCAACTCGCTGACGCCACGGGTGGCCGTCAACTACCTGATCAACCCGCGCCACGGTCTGCGCGCGGTGTATTCCGAAGCGATCCGCTCGCCGGACATGTTCGAGAACAATGTCAACTGGAGCTATCGCGTCACCAACCTCGGCTCCCCGGCCTATGGGCAGACCACCGGGCAATACTTCGTAAAGACCCGGGGCCCGGGCAACCTCGATAAAGAGATGATGAAATCGAGGGAACTAGGGTACAACGGCTTTTTTGCCGACATCGGGCTGAACATGGACGTGAAACTGTTCTACGACGAGATCACCAACATGATCAGCTCGCCGCTGCGCAATAACCAATACATTGCCAGCAACGCCAACAGCTCACGGTTTACCGGCGCTGAATCCCAGTTCGACTGGCGCGTGAGCAACGCCGACCGCCTGCGGCTGACCTATGCTTACGTCGATGCCACCAGCAGTAACCCGCGTGATAAAGCACAAACCGCGCGTAACAGTGGATCCGCCGGCTGGTTGCGTGAATGGGGTCGCGGCTGGTCGAGCGCGCTGTTCTACTATGGCGACGACGCACTCAACGGCTACCGCTTCGAACGGGCCGACCTGCGGGTGGCCAAGCGCATTGCCCTGGGCAAAGCCAACGTGGAGCTGGCCGGCATGTTGCAACAACGCCTCGATAACCAGCCCACCACCTGGGCCGACAACAATTACGACAGTCGCCACGTGCTCTACTTCAGCGCGGAGTTAGAGTTCTGAGATGGGCGACTCGTCACGGATGACCCGTTCTTTTATCAATACGCTCTGGCGACGCGCTGCGCTGCTCGGTTGCCTGCTGTTTGCCGCTCCTGCCTGGAGCGCCGAGATCCTGCTGACCGCCGCCGAAGACGGCGCGGGCGTGCAGGCCTTTGCCCAGGCGCTGGCCCAACAACGCCCCGAAGACCAAGTCACTTTCACCGCCCTCAAGGATCTACCGGCTCCCAGCCACCTGCCGGCCAACACACGCCTGATCCTGCTCGACCTGCCCGGCCTCGACTGGCGCCTGCAAGACACCCAGGGCCCGCCGACGCTGGTGCTGCGCATCAGTCGGCTGCAGGCCCACCAGCGCCTGGGCACAACGCAGCACCCACGCATCAGCCTGTTGTGGAGCGACCCGCCGCTGGAGCGCCAATTGCGCCTGATCACCGGCATCCTTCCCCAAGCACGGCGCATCGGCGTGCTCTATGGCGCCGAAAGTGAATTTCTCCTGCCCGAACTGCGCCAGCACGCCACGCCCCTGGGCCTGGAAATCGTGCCGCAGCTCTGGGACAACATTAATGACAGTCGACCGTTGCAAACCCTGTTCAGAAACAGTGACGTGTTGCTTGGCCTCGACGACCCGCAGCTGTACAACCCGAAAACCGCGAAGAACCTGTTGCTGAGCAGCTATGCCCAGCAACTGCCGTTGGTGGGCCCGAATGCGGGCTTTGTGCGGGCCGGCAGCCTGGCCAGCACCTACAGCGACCAGGACGACTGGCTGCGCGTGCTCGACCGCCTGCTCGACCATCCGCCAGCCAATTGGCCGAGTTCGCTGTATCCGGAACACTTCAAAGTCGTGGGCAACCCGCAAGTCGCGCGCTCACTGGGGATCGAACAGGTGGACGAAGCCAGCGTTGCCACGCGATTGGCCGAAGGAGAAAAACGCCCATGACCTTGCGTCGCCGTTGGGATATCAACACCCGTACCCAGCTCATCACCCTGGGCCCGGCACTGTTGCTGACGTTGCTGTTGATCAGCTTCTTTACCTTCGTGCGTATCCAGGACCTGCGCCAGGAACTGGACCACACCGGCCAATTGATCGCTAACCAACTGGCGCCCGCCACCGAATACGGGGTGATTTCCGGCAACAATGATGTGCTTGATAGCCTGTTGCGCGCCACGCTGGCCACGCCCCATGTGCGCTTCCTGGAGATCCAGGACAGCAGCGAGAACATTCTGGTGTACGTCGAGCAACCTTCAGAGAAACACGACCGTTCGCTGTCGGTAAAAGTGTTCCAGGCGCCGATTCGCCTGCAACACATCCAGTTGGGCAATGACTTTTTCCAGGACAACCTCAACGAACCCAAGGCACCGCGTGCGGACTACCTGGGCCGGGTGATCGTCGGCATGTCCAACGACGCGTTCAGTCAGCGCCAGCAGGAGATCCTGTTCAAGGCCGGCATCCTGGCGCTGTTCGCCCTGTTGTTCACCTTCCTGCTCGCACGGCGCCTGGCCGCCAGCCTGTCACAGCCAATCAGCGCCATGGGCAATGCGGTGAAGGCCATCCAGCAAGGTGACTACAAGACGCCGCTGCCGATCGTGGATGACTCAGAGCTCGGCGACCTGTCGCGGCATATCAATAACCTCGCCGAAGGGCTCAACCAGGCCAGTCGCGAACAACAGCAGGCCATGGCCCAGTTGATCCAGACCCGCGAAGAAGCCGAGCGCGCCAACAATGCCAAGTCGGATTTCCTGGCGATGATGAGTCATGAGCTGCGCACGCCCATGAACGGTGTGCTGGGCATGTTGCAGTTACTGGAAACCACCGAGATGACCGAGGAGCAGACCGAGTACGCGGCGCTGGCTTCCGAGTCCACCGAGCATTTGCTCAAGGTCATCAATGACATCCTCGACTTCTCGCGGATCGAACGCGCCGCGCTGGAGTTGGAGCACATTCCGTTCAACCTCGCGGAGCTGATCAACAGCTGCGCCCAGGCCTTCCAGCACAGCGCGCAGCAGCGTGGGTTGGCGCTGCAGCTGTCGATCCCGCAAGGGATGGACGCCTTGCGGGTGCAGGGCGACCCGACGCGGATCCGCCAAATTCTGGTGAACCTGATCGGCAACGCACTGAAGTTCACCGAGCACGGCGCGGTCAGCGTTGAACCCCAGTGGCAGGCCCTCGACCATGAACTGGTGTGGTTCACCTGTACCGTGCGTGACAGTGGCATCGGGATTTCCACCGAGCGCCTGGAATTGATGTTCGATGCATTCCAGCAAGCCGACAGTTCCATTTCAAGACGTTACGGCGGCACCGGCCTGGGACTGCCCATCGCCCGTACCCTGGCTGAACGCATGGGCGGCACCCTACGCGCACAGAGCGAAGAAGGCCGTGGCTCGGTGTTCACCCTGGAAATTCCCCTGGCCATTGATCAGCAGAGCTTGCCGGCCATCGCTACCGACGCCGACGGCAAAGGCAGCGCCGGCGATGGCCGCCATGTGCTGCTGGTGGAAGACAACCCAGTCAACCGCACCGTGGTCGAAGCCATGCTGCGCAGCCTGGGCTTCGCAGTGAGCATTGCCACCGACGGCGCCGAGGCGATCCGTAGCGCCGAAAGCCTGATTTTCACGGCGATCCTGATGGATTGCCGACTGCCGCTGATCGATGGCTACGAAGCCACCCGACAGATTCGCCAATTGCCGGGGTGCGCTGACCTGCCGATCATCGCCCTGACTGCCAACGCCTTGCAGGGTGACCGTGAAGCCTGTCTTGCAGCCGGAATGAACGATTACCTGGCCAAGCCGTTCAAACGCACGGATTTGCAGCAAATCCTGCAACGTTGGGTGCAATAGCGCCGCGCCATCAGCCAACTGCGACTGGCGTGAAAGGCGAAAGTGCGGCAGTCTTAGGCACCCGAACGGACCCATAAACAGGCCCGGTTTAAAATTTCAGTGAACAAGTGTACATTGAGTGCCTTGCCGCTGTGACTTTCACTACAACGCAATAGTCTATGTGTAGGCTGCCGACATGAGGCATGAACGCTTCATTCGGTTCGGGAAGATTTGCCCTACCCTGCCGCATGGGATTATTGAGGAGCTCGCATGACCAAACAAAACGCCTTTACTCGGGAAGACCTGCTGCGCTGCAGTCGCGGTGAGCTGTTCGGCCCAGGTAACGCGCAACTGCCCGCCCCGGAACATGCTGATGGTGGATCGCATCACCCATATCAGCGAAGAAGGTGGCAAGTACGGCAAAGGTGAATTGGTCGCCGAGCTGGATATCACCCCGGACCTGTGGTTCTTCGCCTGCCATTTCGAAGGTGACCCGGTGATGCCAGGCTGCCTGGGCCTTGACGCTATGTGGCAACTGGTTGGCTTCTACCTGGGCTGGCAAGGCCTGCCGGGTCGCGGTCGCGCCCTGGGTTCGGGCGAAGTGAAATTCTTTGGCCAGGTCTTGCCGACCGCCAAGAAAGTCACCTACAACATTCAAATCAAGCGCGTCCTCAAGGGCAAGCTGAACCTGGCTATCGCTGACGGTTCGGTGACTGTCGACGGTCGCGAGATCTATACTGCCGAAGGTCTTCGAGTCGGCGTATTCACTTCCACTGACAACTTTTAAGGGTTATCCGCATGCGCCGCGTCGTTATCACTGGTCTGGGCATCGTTTCTTGCCTGGGCAATGACAAAGAGACCGTCACCGCTAACCTGCGTGCAAGTCGCCCTGGCATCCGCTTCAACCCGGAATATGCCGAAATGGGTCTGCGTAGCCAGGTTTCCGGCTCCATCGACCTGCCCCTCGAAGAACTGATCGATCGCAAGATCTATCGCTTCGTCGGCCACGCTGCCGCCTACGCCTACCTGGCGATGAAAGACGCGATCGCCGACTCCGGCCTGAGCGAAGACCAGGTATCCAACGTACGCACCGGCCTGATCGCCGGCTCCGGCGGCGCATCGACCCTCAACCAGATGGAAGCGCTGGACATCCTGCGCGAAAAAGGCGTGAAGCGCGTTGGCCCGTACCGTGTTACGCGGACCATGGGCAGCACCGTTTCGGCCTGCCTGGCCACGCCGTTTGCTATCAAGGGCGTGAACTACTCGATCTCCTCCGCCTGCGCCACCAGTGCTCACTGCATCGGGACTGCCGTTGAGCAGATCCAGCTGGGCAAGCAGGACATCGTGTTCGCCGGCGGCGGTGAAGAAGAGCATTGGAGCCAATCGTTCCTGTTCGACGCCATGGGCGCACTCTCCACCCAGTACAACGAAACCCCGGAAAAGGCCTCCCGCGCCTACGACGCCAAGCGTGACGGTTTCGTCATTGCCGGCGGCGGCGGCATGGTAGTGGTCGAAGAGCTGGAACACGCTCTGGCCCGTGGTGCCAAGATCTACGCGGAAATCGTTGGCTACGGCGCGACGTCCGACGGCTACGACATGGTTGCGCCAAGCGGTGAAGGCGCCATCCGTTGCATGCAGATGGCGATGTCTACCGTTGACACCCCAATCGACTACCTGAACACCCACGGCACGTCGACTCCGGTCGGCGACGCCAAGGAAATGGAAGGCGTGCGTGCGGTTTTCGGCGACAAGGCCCCGGCCATCAGCTCTACCAAGAGCCTGTCCGGTCACTCCCTGGGCGCCGCTGGCGTTCACGAAGCGATCTACTGCCTGCTGATGATGGAAGGCAACTTCATGGCCGGCTCGGCCAACATCGACGAGATTGACCCGGTTGTGGCTGATATGCCGATCCTGACCAAGACCGTTGAAAACGCCAAGATCGATACCGTGATGAGCAACAGCTTTGGCTTTGGTGGCACTAACGCTACCTTGGTGCTGAAACGCTGGCAGGGTAAGTAAGGCCTGTAGCTTGATCGAATAAAAAGCCCCGACTGGTTCGGGGCTTTTTATTGGGTGAAATCAATACCTCGACGGCTTAGGCAGGATGGCCAGGAAGTTATCCCGCGCCACTTTGTGGGCCACCTGCGCAGGCAGCGCATCGAGGAACGGATCAAAGCGGCGCATTTCCTTACCCAGCTTGTTGAAGCGCCCTACCACGTCAGAACCCAGCATGAAGCGCTCCGGGAAGCGCTCCACCAGCTTTACCCACTCTGGGCGGGGCTTGCCCGCCTCATCGAGCAAGTAAGGCGTGAGCATGCTCCAGGACAGGTCGATATACAGGTTGGGGTAAGCCTCAAGCAGGCGACTCAACGTGGGCAGTAAGAAGTCCATCTGCACCTGATGCCGGTGGATTTCCTTGCTGGTGCCGGCATGGGCCCAGATAAAGCGGGTGTGTGGATGGTTGCGCAGCGACTCCTCGACCTCGGCGAGATACAGCGGGTTACGCTCGCGCTTGGAGGTGATATTGGAGTGCAGCATCACCGGCAGGTCGTTTTCAGCGGCCAAGTGGTAGATGCGGGTCATGGCTTCGTTATTGGCGCGTGGGGTGTCGCCTGATGTCAGGGCGGTGAGGTCGTCGTGACGGGTGAACACCTCACCGATACCCTGCCACAGCCCCGGGTTCAGGTCGAGCATGCGCTGGATATGGGCCGCGGAGTTTTTGTCGTTAGGGTTAAAGCCCGACAGGAATGGATGAAAGTACTGGCGCTGCTCAGGGGCCAGTTTATTGACCGCAGCGGCGACGATCACGTCAGTGGCACTGTACCAATAGGCATCGGCGTCATCACCGGCGTAATAGCGTGGGCGTTTGGGCTCGTCTTCGTGCCATTTCTTCGCGACCGGTATGCCGGAAATCATCACATGCTCAATGCGGTTGTCGGCCATCGCCTTGAGCAGCTTGTCCATACCCGCCGTTTCCTGGAAAAAATCCACGTAATGCAGGTGCGCGTCGCTGTAGGCATAGTCACGGGCCTGCGCAGCAAGGCTACTGGCGGCGAGCAACAGGGCAAGACTCAAGCGGGTCCAAGGCACGGTGAAACCTCAATAGCAGCGAATACAGGTAGACCTTGCGCGCCATGCCGGGGTTCATCCAGCAAAAAACGCGGAACACCGAAGTACCAGCATGCTCTATAACTGCATGACCTTCATCCTGCCATCCTGTGAGGTTTGCCATGCCTGTTACCGTAAATACCCTGAACCAGGACAACTTTCGCCATAGCGTCAATATCAACAACCATGAGTTGTTTACTGACCTGCCCAAAAGCCTGGGCGGCGACGATTCGGCGCCCTCCCCCATGACTATTTCGACGCGGCACTGGCGTCGTGCAAAGCCTTGACGGTTAAGCTTTATGCCCAGAAAAAGGACATCCCGCTGACCGGCGTGACCGTGGAAGTTACCCACGACGCCACCGAGGAGCAAAAGGGCAAATACAAGCTCAACGTCAAGCTGACGCTAAAGGGCGTACTCACCGACGAACAACGCGACGAGCTGCACCGCGTGGCGGATCGCTGCCCGGTGCACAAGCTAATGACCACCGCCGAGGTCAGCATCGAGACGCAACTGGCGGAAGGCGCCTTCAGCCAATAGCGGCAACATCCTACCGAGCGGGTTATGCTCAGAAGCATCCAACCCGCTCAGACTGGGATGCACCATGACCACCCTCACCGTGATCCGCCCTCGCCCCGAAGACGTCGAAGGCCAACCGATCCTGCGCCCTTTGCCGTCGCGAGAATGCCGCAGCGTCGGGCCTTTTGTGTTCTTCGACCATATGCTGCTCACCCGCTACGCGCCGGGCGATGGTATGAACATCCGCCAGCACCCGCATATCGGGCTGTCGACCCTCACTTATCTGTTCGACGGTGCGCTGCAGCACAAGGACAGCCTGGGCTCGGACCAAGTGGTACAGGCCGGCGATGTCAGCTGGATGACTGCCGGCAGTGCAATCGCCCACGTCGAGCGCACGCCAGAGGGGCTCAAGGCCAGTGGTTTCAGCCTGCATGGGCTGCAAGTGTGGCTGGCATCACCGAAAGACCACGAAACGGGGCCGGGGCATTACAGCCATCACCCGGCAGCGAGCTTGCCGGTAAGTGACAACCTCGGCGTGCAGATCCGCCTGATTGCGGGTGATGGGTTCTGCCTCAAATCGCCGGTGCCGGTGCTATCGCCCACGTTGTATGCCGAGGTGCGCATGCAAACGGCCACGACGCTGCTGATTCCTGATGAGCATGAGGAACGCGCGGTGTATGTGCTGGAGGGTGAGGTGCAGTTGGAGGGTGAGCCGTTGGAGGTGCATAGCCTGGTGGTGTTGCCGGTCGAACGGGAGATGACGTTGTCTGCCGATACCGATTGTCACCTGGTCCTGATTGGCGGCGCAGCGCTGGATGGGCCACGGCGGATCAATTGGAATTTTGTGGCGAGTGATCCCTTAAGAATCGAGCAGGCGCGGCAGCGCTGGGCGGCTGGGGATTGGCCGACGGTGCCGGGTGAGTCTGAAAGAATTGAGTTGCCTGTGAGGTAGCTATCGCAGGCAAGCCAGCTCCCACTTTTGACTGTGTTCACAAATCAAACTGTGGGAGCTGGCTTGTCGGGTCGCCGCACCGCTGCGATGAGCATAAGTATCTACACATCTTCAAAGTGAAATTGCGTAGCAGCTGTCGAGCCCCGGCGAGGCTGCGTTTGCGGGCTGTCTGACACACCGCTGACGCAGCCTCGCCGGGGCTCGACAGCTGCTACGCAGAGGGCTCCCTCAAGATGTGTAGATACCTATGCTGCGATGAGGCCCGAACAAGCGCTAGAGATTTAGCCCTTGAACACTTCATCCAACAGGTTATGCATCGACTGAAAGGCCCGCGCAGCGGTCTTCGCGTCGTACATCATCTTGCCAGGCATATTCGCATGCGGATCGGTGAAGGAATGCACCGCACCGCCGTAGCTCAGCAACTGCCAATCCACACCCGCCGCGTTCATTTCATCTTCAAACGCCGGCAGTTGCTCTTTCGGTACCAACGGGTCGGAAGCACCGTGCAGCACCAGCACTGAACCCTTGATGTTCTTCGCATCCGCCGGATTCGGCGTGTCGAGGGTGCCGTGGAACGATACCGCAGCCTTCAACGGCGCACCGGTACGCGCCAGCTCCAAGGAGCAGCAACCGCCAAAGCAGAACCCAAAGGTCGCCAACCTGGCGGTATCAACCGCCGCTTCGGTCTGGCCTTGCAACTGCTCGAAGGCCGCCTGCATGCGCTTGGTCAGCAACACGCGGTCATTCTTCAGCGGCATCATCGCTGCGCCGGCTTCATCGCCATTTGACGGGCGCACGGTTTGCCCGTACAGGTCGGCGATGAGCACCACGTAGCCCTTGCTGGCCACGCTTTTGGCGATCTCTTCGGCACCTGCACTCACACCCATCCAGTTCGGCGCCATCAGCAGGCCCGGCAACGGGCCTTTGTGGCTGGCATCGAATGCCAGGCGGCTCTCATAAGACTGGCCATCAATCTGATAGACCACGGAACGCACAGTGACTTGGCTCATCATTTTCTCCAGTTGAGGTGCAGTAGAACGAAAAAACCCGCCGAGGCGGGTTTTCTCTACAACGGTGTCAAACCGACAGTTCAACCAACAGCTTGTTCAGGCGGCGCACATAAGCGGCCGGATCTTTCAGGCTGTCGCCAGCGGCCAGGGCCGCTTGGTCGAAGAGGATGTGCGACAGGTCGCCAAAGCGCTCTTCATTCTGCTCTGCATCGAGCTTCCCGATCAGCGGGTGAGCCGGGTTGAATTCGAAGATCGGCTTGGAATCCGGAACCTTCTGGCCGCTCGCTTCGAGGATCTGGCGCATCTGCATGCCCAGGTCCGCCTCGCCGATGGCCAGGATCGCCGGGGAATCGGTCAGACGGTGGGAAACCCGCACTTCGCTGACAGCCTCGCCCAGGGACGCCTTGATCCGCTCAACCAAGCCTTCTTTAGCCTTGGCGACTTCTTCGGCTTCTTTCTTCTCTTCTTCGGAGTCCAGGTTACCCAGGTCCAGATCACCACGGGCCACATCGACGAAGGTCTTGCCGTCGAACTCGCTGAGGTAGCTCATCAGCCACTCATCGATACGGTCGGTCAGCAGCAGCACTTCGATGCCTTTCTTGCGGAAGACTTCCAGGTGCGGGCTGTTCTTGACCTGGGCGTAGGTTTCGCCGGTCAGGTAGTAGATCTTGTCCTGACCTTCCTTGGCCCGTGCCAGGTACTCGGCCAGCGACACAACTTGCTCGCCACCCTCTTCATGAGTCGAGGCAAAACGCAGCAGGCCGGCAATTTTTTCCTTGTTGGCGAAATCTTCAGCAGGGCCTTCTTTCATGACCTGGCCGAAGTTTTTCCAGAAGCCTTTGTATTGCTCAGGCTCGTTCTTCGCCAGTTTTTCCAGCATGTCGAGCACGCGTTTGGTCAGCGCCGACTTCATGGAGTCGATGATTGGGTCTTTTTGCAGGATTTCCCGCGACACGTTCAGCGACAGGTCATTGGAGTCGACCACGCCTTTGATAAAGCGCAGGTACAGCGGCAGGAAGGATTCCGCCTGGTCCATCACGAACACGCGCTGCACGTAGAGCTTGAGGCCCTTCGGCGCTTCGCGCTGGTACAGGTCGAACGGAGCACGGGCCGGCACGTAGAGCAGCGAGCTGTATTCCAGCTTGCCTTCGACCTTGTTGTGGCTCCAGCTCAGCGGGTTTTCGTAGTCGTGACCGATGTGCTTGTAGAACTCCTGGTATTCCTCGTCCTTGATCTCGGTGCGAGGACGGGTCCACAGCGCGCTGGCGCGGTTGACCACTTCCCATTCCTGGGCCGGCGCTTCTTCGCCTTCGGCGGCCGCTTGTTCTTTCGGCAGCTCGATCGGCAAAGCGATGTGGTCGGAGTACTTCTTGACGATGTTGCGCAGGCGCCAGCCATCGGCAAACTCGTCTTCACCGTCTTTGAGGTGCAGCACGATACGCGTGCCACGGTCGGCCTTATCGATGGTAGCGATTTCGAACTCGCCCTCACCTTTGGATGACCAGTGCACGCCTTCACTGGCGTCGAGGCCGGCACGACGGCTGAACACTTCAACTTTATCGGCAACGATAAAGGCCGAGTAGAAGCCCACGCCGAACTGGCCGATCAGGTGCGAATCTTTCTTCTGGTCGCCCGACAGATTCTTCATGAAATCAGCGGTACCGGATTTGGCGATGGTACCCAAGTGGGTAATCGCGTCTTCACGGCTCATGCCGATGCCGTTGTCTTCGAGGGTGACGGTCTTGGCGTCCTTGTCGAAGCTCACACGGATTTTCAGTTCGGCGCCACCTTCCAGCAACTCAGGCTTGGACAGGGCTTCGAAACGTAACTTGTCGACAGCGTCAGAGGCGTTCGAGATCAATTCGCGAAGGAAGATTTCCTTGTTGGAATACAGCGAATGGATCATGAGGTGCAGCAGTTGCTTCACCTCGGTCTGGAAGCCCAGGGTTTCCTTTTGAGTTTCCACACTCATGGTCATCAAACTCCAATTGGATGGCAGTGGCCGCGCCCTTGAGGGTTGGCGGCGGGTTGTCATCAAAGTTGGGGGCTAAGACCAGGATTTCAAGGGCGGCTCTGTTCCTCGATTTTGAAATGCGCACGAGCGGTGGCGATAGGCTCGGCCGCAGTGCTTTGCCAGGCGGTGATCGCCACGTTTGCCACTCGTCGGCCTTGGCGCCACACCTGGCATTTGGCGTAGGTGTCGCGAAATTGCCCGGCGCGCAGGTAATCCAAGGAAAAATCGATGATTTTCGGGATGCCTGGCGCACCGGTAAACACCAGCAGGTGCAGCGCCGCCGACAGCTCCATAAAGCCCGCGATCACTCCGCCGTGCAGCGCCGGCAATATTGGGTTACCAATATTGTCCTTGTTGGCCGGTAGCCGAAACAGCAATTCATCTCCAAGGCGGGTGCATTCGATGCCGATCAGTTTGGCGTAAGGGATCAGGTTGAGCAGCGCCTCGTAATCGCCGCGCGCATGGGCCTGCTCGAGGCGGGTCTTGAAACGGTGGGTCATGCCTGTTCTCCCTTGATCGTACTGCCCAGCCCTTGCGTGCCTTTGAGGCGCTTGCCCATGCGCATGAACGTACCCACCACATGGGCGATGGGTTGTTGCGGGTCATCCTGATAGGCGAAGCCACGGGTGAAGATCACGTCGGTGGTCACTCGATAGCATTGGGCGAAGCCATACACCGGTTGATGTGGCGCGGCGGGATGCATGTAATCGACCCGCAGGTCGAGGGTCGGGCACACCTCGAATTCCGGCAATACACACAGGGTGGCCATGCCGCAGGCCGTGTCCATCAGGGAGGTCAGCGCGCCGCCGTGGATCACGCCGGTAGTGGGGTTTCCTACCAGATGCGCGGCGTAGGGCATGACAAGTGTGACGCCCTGCGCGTCGGCGTGATGAGCGGTAATGCCCAACACCTGACAATGGCGCAAGGCCGATACAAAGCGTGCCGCACGCGCTAGCAGGGGATTTTCAGTCATCGTGTCTGGACTCTTATTTGTATGGATTCGCAGTATCGGTGGCGCGTGTGAAAGTTCCTGGGTGACTGTTTTTATATATCTTCGTAACAAAAGGAACTAATGCTGAACGGCCATGCTCGAAAGGCCAGTAGATATCTTCAATAAGGAGAAACACCCCATGCGCAAGACTTTAGCTATTTCCATGATGTTGGCCGCTGCCCTCGGTCTCGCTGCCTGCGACAAGAAATCCGAAGACAAAGCCCAAGACGCCGCAGCACATTCCGAGCAAGCTCAGAAAGATATGGCGAAGGCTCAGGATAAAGTGAACGACGCTGCGAAAGAAAACGCCGATGCTGCCAAAGCTCAGGCTGAATCGAACGCCGCCGCCGCAAAAGAAGCAGCACCTGCTACCCCTGCCACCGGTTCTTGAGACCGCGGCTTGAAATAGCGTTGCTGCAAGAAGAAAGCCCGCTTAGATAGCGGGCTTTCTTTTGTCTGTCATTTAGAGTTGAAGGCTTAACTAAGCCGCCTCTTTAGCCACTTCCGGCAACGGCGTATCGGTCTGCGTATACACCATCACTTGCAGTACGTCGGAATGAAACTCCCGGCGATACAGTACCAGCACCACCCCACTGCTCATCAACATGAACAACCAGGGGCTGACAAACCACGCGAGCATGGTCATGCCGAAGTAATAAGCGCGCAGGCCAAAGTTGAACTGGTTGGCGGCCATGGAGATCACCCGTGCCGCGCGCAGGGCAAATGCGTTGCGCTCCTGCTCCGACACGTGCCGCTCGCCGATCATCGGTGCCGAGCCCACCAGCACCGCTGCGAAATTGTACTGGCGCATGCACCAGCTGAACGTGAAAAACGCATAGACGAATACCAGCGCCAGGCACAGCAGCTTGATCTCTGACATGCCTTGGGAGGCCTGCTGCACCATGGGGATGTCTGCCAACAGCGACACCGCGCGCTCCGAGGCGCCGAGCACGGTGAGAATGCCGGCCAGGATAATCAAGGTGCTGGAAGCGAAGAACGAGGCGTTGCGTTCCAGGTTGCCGATCACACTGGCGTCGGCGATGCGGTTGTCGCGCAATAGCATGCGGCGCATCCAGTCTTCGCGATACAGATGCAGCACGCTGGCGAGGCACGCGGTGTCCCGGGCTTTCCAGGTGGCGTAGCGGGTGTAACCGCCCCAGCAGAGGACGAACCAGAGGGCAGCGAGCAGGTGGATCTGATTGGTTTCGACGAACGACATGTGGGTCCTGTTACACGGTGTGTGTGGATGTTAACGCAGTCTAAAGAGTTCCAACTTTAGAAGGTTGTTGTGTCATAAGCATAAAAAATGCCCCGTATCGATTGATACGGGGCATTTCAGTACTGCGCGAACGTGGGTTATGCGATCGCTTCGCTACGCTTGCCGAGCATACGGTCAATCACCACCGTCACGACCAACACCATCACCGAAGGCACCAGCCACGCCAGGCCCTGCTCGCTCAACGGCAAATTCGCCAACTGCGACGGCAACCAACCCGCCAGGCCCGCGCCCTTGAGCGCGTCGATGCAGCCAAAGATGAACGACACCAACATCACTGGGCCAACGATCCGGCCCTGCTCCTGCCAGAAGTCTTTGCAGAAGCTCAGCGCCACCAGCACGATGCACGGCGGATAGATCGCGGTGAGTACCGGGATCGAGAACGCGATCAGCTTGGTCAGGCCCAGGTTGGACACGAACAGCGAGAACAGCGCCAGGATCACCACGAGGGTCTTGTAGGACAGCGGCAAGACGCGGCTGAAGTACTCGGCGCAGGCACAGGTGAGGCCAACAGCCGTGACCAGGCACGCCAGGGAGATCAGCACCGCCAGGAAGCCGCTGCCCAGGGAGCCAAACGTGTGTTGCACATAGGCGTGCAACACGGCGGCGCCATTGGCGGCACCGGCGGCGACTTCATGGCTGCCCGAACCAAGGCGAAACAGGCTGACATACACCAGTGCCAGGCCCACACCGGCGATCAGGCCGGCGATAATTGCGTAGCGGGTGATCAGCTTCGGCGACTCAACGCCACGGGAGCGAATCGCGTTGACGATCACAATGCCGAACACCAGGGCGCCCAGGGTATCCATGGTCAGGTAGCCATTGATGAAGCCTTGGGAGAACGGCGCAGCCACGTATTCCGGGGTAGCGACACCCACGTCACCCGCCGGCAAGGCAAACGCGGCGATGCCGAGGATGGCCAGCGCGATGATCTTCAGCGGGGCCAGAAAGCGACCCACTGTGTCCAGCAGTCGGCCTGGGTACAGGGAGACAAAGAACACCACCAGGAAATACACCGAACTGTAGAGGAACAGCGCCAACGGGCTTTCGCCGGTCAGCGGCGCGAGGCCCACCTCAAAGGATACGGTCGCGGTACGCGGGGTGGCGAACAGCGGCCCTACCGCCAGATACGCCGCCGCCGCCAGCAGGCCACCGGCGATCTTGCCGATCGGGCTGCTCAACGCGTCCATACCGCCACCAACCTTGGCCAGTGCGATCACGGTGACCACCGGCAAACCCACTGCGGTGATCAAAAAGCCCAGCGCTGCCATCCAGACATGAGGCCCGGACTGCAAACCAACAATAGGCGGGAAGATGATGTTGCCGGCGCCCACGAACAGGGCAAAGGTCATAAAACCCAGCGCCAGGATGTCCTGGCTTTTCAACACTTTCATTTGAGGAAATACCACACTACTGAATCGGAATTTAGAGAGGGATTCCCTATGGATGAGGGAAATACTGCCGGCCCTTATGGGAGCCGACCGGTCTAGCGCGCGGCTTCCTTTTGGGATGCGGGCGCATAAAGAGGCGGCTAGGGTACAGAATTGGGCTGACAAACGCACTGTTGCGGGGCGTACTGTCCGATAAGCGACATTTCTATGTCGCATTCATATATCTAAATGTTGGAATACAATCGAATGTGGGAGCGGGCTTGCTCGCGAAAGCGGTGTTTCAGCACCTGATTGGCTAGCTGATACACCGCTTTCGCGAGCAAGCCCGCTCCCACATTTTGATCTGCGCCAGTCGCGAATTCAGCTGTCCCAGAATGCACAAAGGCCACCCGAAGGTGGCCTTTGTGTGGGTGAAGCGTCAGTTAAGCGCGAGGCTTACTTGACAGCCCAACCGGTCAGCTCGGACAAAGCCTTGCCGATGTCTGCCAGCGAACGCACGGTTTTAACGCCTGCGTCTTCCAGGGCAGCAAACTTCTCGTCTGCAGTGCCCTTGCCGCCAGAGATGATTGCGCCAGCATGGCCCATGCGCTTGCCAGCAGGGGCAGTCACACCAGCGATGTAGGAAACAACCGGCTTGGTCACGTGTGCCTTGATGTAGGCAGCCGCTTCTTCTTCAGCCGAACCGCCGATCTCACCGATCATGACGATCGCTTCGGTCTTCGGGTCTTCCTGGAACAGCTTCAGGATGTCGATGAAGTTGGAGCCTGGGATCGGGTCACCGCCGATGCCGACGCAAGTCGACTGACCGAAACCGGCGTCAGTGGTCTGCTTAACAGCTTCGTAGGTCAGGGTGCCGGAACGGGAAACGATACCGACTTTGCCTGGCAAGTGAATGTGACCTGGCATGATGCCGATCTTGCATTCGCCTGGGGTGATCACGCCTGGGCAGTTAGGGCCGATCAGGGTAACACCCAGCTCGTCGCACTTAACTTTAGCGTCCAGCATGTCCAGGGTAGGAATGCCTTCGGTGATGCAGACGATCAGCTTGATGCCGCCGAAGGCTGCTTCCAGGATGGAGTCCTTGCAGAAAGGAGCTGGAACGTAGATCACGCTGGCGGTAGCGCCAGTGGTTTCTACGGCTTCTTTCACGGTGTTGAACACTGGCAGACCCAGGTGCTCGGTACCGCCTTTACCAGGAGTAACGCCACCCACCATCTTGGTGCCGTATTCAATGGCTTGCTGGGTGTGGAAACTACCTTGCGAACCGGTAATACCCTGGCAGATAACTTTGGTGTCTTTATTGATCAGGACGCTCATTATTTGCCCTCCGCAGCTTTGACAACTTGTTGAGCAGCGTCGGTCAGGCTGGTAGCCGCGATGATGTTCAAACCGCTTTCTGCCAGTACTTTAGCGCCCAGTTCAGCGTTGTTACCTTCAAGGCGAACAACAACCGGGATTTTAACGCCGACTTCTTTCACTGCACCGATGATGCCTTCGGCAATCATGTCGCAACGAACGATGCCGCCGAAGATGTTGACCAGTACTGCAGCGACGTTGGCGTCGGACAGGATGATCTTGAAGGCTTCGGTCACGCGTTCTTTGGTAGCACCACCGCCCACGTCGAGGAAGTTGGCTGGTTTGCCGCCATGCAGGTTGACGATGTCCATGGTACCCATGGCCAGGCCAGCACCGTTGACCATGCAACCGATGTTACCTTCCAGGGCTACGTAGTTCAGTTCGAACTTGGCAGCGTGCGCTTCGCGCGGATCGTCTTGCGACGGATCGTGGAAAGTCTTGAGCTTAGGCTGACGGTACATGGCGTTGGCGTCGATGTTGATCTTGGCGTCCAGGCAGTGCAGATCGCCGTCAGCCTTGATCACCAGCGGGTTCACTTCCAGCAGGGCCAGATCGTGATCCTGGAACAGTTTGGCCAGACCCACGAAGATCTTGGCGAACTGGGCAACTTGCTTGCCTTCCAGGCCCAGCTGGAATGCCAACTCGCGACCCTGGAATGGCTGAGCGCCAACCAGTGGATCGATAGTGGCTTTCAGAATTTTTTCTGGGGTCTCGTGAGCGATTTTCTCGATGTCCACGCCACCTTCGGTGGAAGCCATGAACACGATGCGACGGCTCGAACGGTCAACGACAGCGCCCAGGTACAGCTCTTTAGCGATATCAGTGCACGATTCAACCAGGATCTTGGTGACTGGCTGGCCATTGGCATCAGTCTGGTAAGTCACCAGACGCTTGCCCAGCCACTGCTGTGCGAAGGCCTTGGCGTCTTCTTTGCTGCGAACCAGCTTAACGCCGCCCGCTTTACCGCGACCACCAGCGTGGACCTGGGCTTTGACAACCCACTCGGTGCCGCCGATTTTGTCGCAAGCTTCTGCTGCTGCTTCCGGGGTGTCTACTGCGTAGCCCTTGGATACTGGCAGGCCGTATTCAGCGAACAGCTGCTTACCCTGATACTCGTGAAGATTCATGCTTTTTACCGTCTTCGTTAGGTACTGCGCATTCGGCGCTGCGCTCATTATGAGTGCCGCGCCACCTGTGACTGCTGCTTGCGCAACTTGCGGGGCTCAAGGCCCGTAAAGCTGCGCAAGACTGCGTCCAGCGGATATTCCGCGGTGAGTCTTGCGCGCAAGGCTCACGACGGGCAACTCCGCCGTGGTTTCTTATTATCTCGCTTAGCGCTTCTTCTTGTTGGCGATGTGGATGGCACCGCCATTCACTGCCAACGCTGCTTCGTGCAACGCTTCGGACAGGGTCGGATGGGAGAAGACCATCATGCCCAGGTCCTCGGCACTGGTGCCGAATTCCATACCGATCGCGCCTTGCTGAACCAGTTCTGCAGCGCTTGGGCCAATCACGTGGACGCCCAATACGCGGTCAGTCTTGGCATCAGCGATGACTTTGACAAAACCACCGGTGTCGTTGGCTGCCATGGCACGGCCAGAAGCAGCAAACGGGAAGGTGCCGACGTTAACTTCAACGCCTTCAGCTTTCAACTGCTGTTCGTTCTTGCCGACCCATGCAATTTCCGGGTGAGTGTAGATAACCGATGGGATCAGGTCGTAGTTCATCTGGGTCTTGTGACCCTTGATGCGCTCGACAACCATAATGCCTTCTTCGGAAGCCTTGTGCGCGAGCATCATGCCGCGAACCACGTCGCCGATGGCGTACACGCCAGGCACGGTGGTAGCGCAGTGATCGTCAACGTGGATGAAGCCACGCTCGTCGATGTTCACGCCGCTGTCAGCTGCCAGCAGGTCGGTGGTCACTGGACGGCGACCAACGGCTACGATCAGCTTGTCGAATGTGATGGTCTGCTCGCCTTCTTTATCGGTGTAGGTCACAACGACTTCTTCGCCGTTGACCTTGGAACCGGTAACACGGGCGCCCAGTTTGATGTCCAGACCTTGCTTGGTCAGGGTTTTCAGGGCTTCTTTGGACACCGCGGTGTCGGCAGCCAGCAGGAACGTGTCCAGGGCTTCCAGCACGGTGACTTCGGAACCCAAACGGGACCATACCGAACCCAGTTCCAGGCCGATCACGCCAGCGCCGATCACGCCCAGACGCTTAGGAACCGATTGGAACTCCAGGGCGCCGGTCGAATCAACGATCACGTTCTGGTCAACTGGAGCAGGCGGGATGTCGATTGGACGCGAACCTGGGGCCAGGATTACGTTCTCGGCTTCGATGACTTCAACCGAGCCGTCTGGCTTGGTGATTTCAACTTTCTTGCCGGCCAGCAGCTTGCCGTGGCCTTGCAGGGAAGTCACGCCGTTGGCCTTGAACAAGGTGGCAACGCCGGAGGTCAGGCCTTTAACGATGTTGGCTTTACGGCCGACCATTGCTGGCACGTCCATGGTCACGCCAGCGTGGTTAATGCCGTGGATCGCGAAACCGTCTTGGGCTTCATGGAATTTCCAGGAGCTGTCCAGCAGCGCCTTGGAAGGAATGCAACCAACGTTCAGGCAAGTACCGCCCAGCGCCAGTTTGCCTTCCTTGTCGGTGTATTTTTCGATGCAAGCAGTCGAGAGGCCCAGTTGTGCGGCCTTGATGGCGGCAACATAGCCGCCAGGACCTGCACCAATCACTACGACGTCAAATTTCTGTGTCATGAAAATAGATCCTCTATTTGCGACAAGCTTCTAGCCCCAAGCTGCAAGCCAAGCTGCTTTTTCCTACAGCTTGTAGCTCGCAACTTGAAGCTGCTTCAATCAGATATCCAGCAGCAGACGAGCTGGGTCTTCCAGCAGGTTCTTGATGGTCACCAGGAAAGTCACGGCTTCTTTACCATCGATCAGGCGGTGATCGTAAGACAGTGCCAGGTACATCATCGGGCGGATCACGACTTGGCCGTTGATGGCCATAGGACGCTGGATGATATTGTGCATGCCCAGGATCGCAGCTTGTGGCGGGTTGACGATCGGCGTCGACATCATCGAACCGAAGGTACCACCGTTAGTGATGGTGAACGTACCGCCGGTCATCTCGTCGATGGTCAGCTTGCCGTCACGGGCTTTCTTGCCGAAGCCGGCGATGCCGCCTTCGATTTCAGCCAGGCTCATCAGCTCGGCGTTACGCAGGACTGGAACCACCAGGCCACGGTCGCTGGACACGGCAACGCCGATGTCTGCATAGCCGTGGTAAACGATGTCGGTACCGTCGATCGAAGCGTTGACTGCCGGGTAGCGTTTCAGCGCTTCAGTAGCCGCTTTCACGAAGAACGACATGAAGCCCAGGCGCACGCCATTGTGGGACTTCTCGAACAGATCCTTGTACTTCGAACGCAGGGCCATGACTTCGGTCATGTCGACTTCGTTGAAGGTAGTCAGCATCGCCATGTTCGACTGTGCTTCAACCAGACGCTTGGCCACGGTGGCACGTACGCGGGTCATCGGTACGCGCTTCTCGGTGCGGTCGCCAGCGGCGAACACAGGCGCAGCGGCAGCCGGGGCAGCTGCCTTGGCAGGTGCGGCAGCTGGGGCGTTTTTCTTGGCTTCAACTGCAGCCACCACGTCTTCCTTGGTCACACGGCCGTCTTTGCCGGTGCCTTTGATGGACGCCAGGTTGATGCCGTTTTCTTCAGCCAACTGACGGGCAGCCGGTGCAGCGATTGGATCTTCGCCGCCTGCGGCCGGAGCAGCAGCGGGAGCCGAAGCAGCAGCCGGTGCAGCGGCGGCAGGAGCAGCGGCAGCAGCGCTGCCCTCTTCGATCGAGCCCAGCACTTGGTTCGACAGAACGGTAGCGCCTTCTTCGGCAACGATTGCGCCCAGTACGCCGTCAGCTTCGGCCAACACTTCCAGAACGACTTTGTCGGTCTCGATGTCGACGATCAGGTCGTCACGCTTTACAGCGTCGCCTGGTTTCTTGTGCCAGGTGGCAACGGTGCCATCGGCAACCGATTCCGGGAATGACGGGGCTTTGATTTCGATAGCCATTATCTGTGGGTCCTTAAAATTCGGTTTCAGTCAGCGCGAAGGCGTTAAACAGTGAAAGCATCTTGCAGCAGTTTTTCCTGCTGCTCGGCGTGCATCGACGCATAACCACACGCAGGTGCAGCAGAAGCGTCACGACCGGCATATTCCAGGCCCAGGGCCTGCTTATGGTTACCGATGCTGCGACGCAAATGATGCTGGCTGCTGTACCAAGCGCCCTGGTTCATCGGTTCTTCCTGGCACCACACCACGTGAGTGAGGTTGGTGTAAGGCGCAATGGCCTCCATCAGGTCGTCTTCCGGGAACGGGTAAAGCTGCTCGATACGCACGATGGCGATGTCTTCGCGGCCTTCGGCACGGCGTTTTTCCAGCAGGTCGTAGTAGACCTTGCCGCTGCACAGGACCAGGCGAGTCACTTTCGCCGCGTCCAGCGTATCGATCTCTGGAATAACGGTCTGGAACGAACCATCCGCCAGATCTTCCAGGGTCGAGATGGCCAATTTATGACGCAGCAGCGACTTCGGTGTCAGTACCACCAGCGGCTTGCGCAGCGGGCGGATCACCTGGCGACGCAGCAAGTGGTAGATCTGGGCCGGGGTAGTCGGCACGCACACCTGGATGTTGTGCTCGGCGCACAGCTGCAGGTAACGCTCCAGACGGGCCGAGGAGTGCTCCGGACCCTGACCTTCATAACCGTGTGGCAGCAGCATGGTCAGACCGCACAAACGGCCCCACTTGTGCTCGCCGCTGGTGATGAACTGGTCGATAACCACCTGGGCACCGTTGGCGAAGTCGCCGAACTGGGCTTCCCAGATCACCAGCGCTTGAGGCGTGGTGGTCGAGTAACCGTATTCGAACGCCAGTACGGCTTCTTCGGACAGGAACGAATCGTACAGGTCGAAACGTGGCTGGCCTGCGTACAGGTTCTGCAACGGGATGTAGGTGCCCGCGTCTTTCTGGTTGTGCAGCACGGCATGACGGTGCGAGAACGTACCACGGCCGATGTCCTGGCCAGTCATGCGGATCGGGTGACCTTCGAACGCCAGGGTCGCGTACGCCATGGTTTCGGCGTAACCCCAGTTGATCGGCAGGCCGCCGGCTTGCATCTTCTGACGGTCTTCGTAGATCTTCGCAACCTGGCGCTGAACCACGAAACCTTCCGGGATTTCCAGCAGCTTGGCGGACAATTCCTGCAAGGTCTTCAGATCGAACGACGTATCGTGACGCGCAGTCCAGGCGTGGCCCAGGTACGGACGCCAGTCAACGAACAACTCTTTGTTCGGCTCTTTAACCAGGCTTTTTACAACATGCAAACCATTGTCCAGCGCGTTGCGGTATTCATCGACTTTCGCCTGAACACGCGCATCGTCAACCACGCCGGCCTTGGTCAGGCTTTCGGCGTACAGCTCACGGGTAGTGCGCTGCTTGGTGATCTGCTGATACATCAACGGCTGAGTACCGCTTGGCTCGTCCGCTTCGTTGTGACCGCGACGGCGGTAGCAAACCAGGTCGATCACCACGTCACGCTTGAACTGCATGCGGTAATCAATGGCCAACTGGGTCACAAACAGCACAGCTTCCGGATCATCGCCATTCACATGGAGGATCGGCGCCTGGATCATCTTGGCAACGTCGGTCGCGTACTCGGTAGAGCGCGCGTCCAGCGGGTTGCTGATGGTGAAGCCAACCTGGTTGTTGATGACGATGTGAACGGTACCGCCGGTCTTGAAGCCGCGGGTCTGCGACATCTGGAACGTTTCCAGGACCACGCCTTGACCGGCGAAAGCCGCGTCACCGTGGATGGAAATCGGCAGAACCTTTTCACCGGTGGTGTCATTACGACGATCCTGGCGAGCACGGACCGAACCCTCGACCACTGGAGAAACAATTTCCAGGTGGGATGGGTTGAAGGCCATGGCCAGGTGAACTTCACCGCCAGTGGTCATCACGTTGGACGAGAAGCCCTGGTGGTATTTAACGTCACCGGAACCCAGCTCAACCTTCTTCTTGCCTTCGAACTCGTCGAACAGCTCACGCGGGTTCTTGCCGAAGGTGTTGACCAACACGTTCAAGCGACCACGGTGAGCCATGCCGATCACGATTTCCTTGGTGCCGTAGGAACCGGAACGCTGGATCAACTCGTCGAGCATCGGGATCAGGCTTTCGCCGCCTTCCAGACCGAAACGCTTGGTGCCCGGGTACTTGGTACCCAGGTACTTTTCCAGGCCTTCGGCAGCGGTTACGCGCTCGAGCAGATGGCTACGCACATCTTCAGACAGCACCGGACGACCACGCACACCTTCCAGACGGTGCTGGAACCAGTGGCGTTGCTCGGAATCGGTGATGTGCGTGAACTCAGCGCCAATGGTGCGGCAATATGTCTGCTGCAACGCTTCGTGAATTTCGCGTAGGCTCGCCTCCTCTTTGCCGATGAACAGGTCGCCGGCACGGAAGGTCGTATCAAGATCGGCATTGGTCAAGCCGTAATGATTGATCGACAGGTCAGCAGGTGCAGGACGCTGCCAGAGCCCCAGCGGGTCAAGCTGGGCCGCCTGGTGGCCACGCATCCGGTAGGCCTGGATCAGTCGCAATACCTCAACTTGCTTCTTCTCGTGCTCACTGCTCACGCTGCCGGCGGAAACCGGTTGGGCGCGGCGCTGGTTCTTTGCCAGCAGCACAAACTGATCGCGAATCGTGGCGTGCGATACATCGGTGGCAGCGTTGCCGTCTGAAGACAACGTCTGAAATTTGGTGCGCCATTCTTCTGGCACAGCGTTAGGGTCGTGCAGGTAGAGCTCATAAAGCTCTTCCACATAGGCAGCGTTACCACCTGAAAGATAGCCGCTGTTCCACATGCGCTGCATCACGCTTTCTTGCATGCTTGGTCACCCTCGATTTGGGGACACCACCGGCGAAAACACCGAGTTTGCTTGCAAAAGGCCAAGTGCAGCGACCAAAACAAGCCACTTAGGATCACGCTGATAGTTCGGGTACCAACCCGAATGCCCCTGCTTGTCTCATTTCTTCAAAATAAGAGCCGCGGCTTTGTAAGTCGCTGCTCAAGTTAAAACTACGGCGCCGGTTGAAGCCTGCGCCGTAGCATTTACGGGCACAACGGTCCTGCTTTTACTACACGTCGCTTACACGCCGCTCTGCAGCAGCATGTTACGGATGTGACCAATGGCCTTAGTCGGGTTCAGGCCTTTGGGACATACGTTGACGCAGTTCATGATCCCGCGGCAGCGGAATACGCTGAACGGGTCATCCAGCGAAGCCAGACGCTCGGACGTCTTGGTGTCACGGCTGTCTGCCAGGAAGCGGTACGCTTGCAGCAGGGCAGCTGGACCCAGGAACTTGTCCGGGTTCCACCAGAAGGACGGGCACGACGTCGAGCAGCAAGCGCACAGGATGCACTCGTACAGACCGTCGAGCTTCTCACGCTCTTCCGGGGACTGCAGACGCTCGATGGCCGGGGCCGGCGTGTCGTTCTGCAGGAACGGCTTAACTTTCTCGTATTGCTTGTAGAAGATGCTCATATCCACGACCAGGTCACGGATAACCGGCAAACCTGGCAGCGGACGAACGATCAACTTGTTGCCTTTAACCACGGCAGACAGCGGCGTGATGCACGCCAGGCCGTTTTTGCCGTTGATGTTCATGCCGTCGGAACCGCACACACCTTCACGGCAAGAGCGACGATACGAGAAACCTTCGTCCTGCTCTTTGATCAGCGCCAATACATCCAGCACCATCAGGTCTTTACCACCGGTATCAACCTGGAACTCCTGCATGAACGGCGCAGCGTCCTGATCAGGGTTGTAGCGATAAACACTGACTTTCAACATGGCAGCCACC
Source organism: Pseudomonas sp. H1_A03 (assembly GCF_054685145.1). Lineage (NCBI taxonomy): Bacteria > Pseudomonadati > Pseudomonadota > Gammaproteobacteria > Pseudomonadales > Pseudomonadaceae > Pseudomonas > Pseudomonas sp. H1_A03. The sequence continues at coordinate 3,202,145 of NZ_CP162829.1, read as the reverse complement.
CTTAGTAAGTCCGAATCTTCGGTTCAAACGTCGGTACCGTCTTCGGCGAGAAGTTCACGGCACGCTTGGTTACGCGCTTGTCACCCGGGAAGTACAGGGTGTGGCACAACCAGTTTTCGTCATCGCGATCTTCAAAGTCTTCACGCGCGTGAGCACCACGGGATTCTTTACGAACCTCGGCGGCGATCGCAGTCGCTTCAGCCACTTCCAGCAGGTTTTGCAGTTCAAGGGCTTCGATACGAGCGGTGTTGAACGCCTGGCTCTTATCGTTGATCTTGACGTTGGCGATGCGCACGCGCAGATCGGCCAGTTGGGCAATACCCTTCTGCATGTATTCGCCAGTACGGAATACACCGAAGTAGTTCTGCATGCAGCTTTGCAGCTCGCGACGCAGGGTAGCTACGTCTTCGCCATCAGTGCGCGAGTTCAGCGCATTCAGACGGGCCAGGGCCGCTTCGATGTTGGCGTCGGTCGCGTCATCGTATTCGATGCCGTCGGTCAGCGCTTTTTCGAGGTGCAGGCCGGCAGCACGACCGAATACCACCAAGTCGAGCAGCGAGTTGCCGCCCAGACGGTTGGCACCGTGTACCGATACGCACGCCACTTCGCCTACGGCGAACAGACCATGAATGATCTCGTCCACGCCTTCAGCGTTTTGGGTGATCGCCTGGCCATGAATGTTGGTCGGCACGCCGCCCATCATATAGTGGCAGGTTGGAACAACCGGAACCGGTGCAACTACCGGGTCAACGTGTGCGAAGGTCTTGGACAGCTCGCAGATGCCTGGCAGGCGGCTGTGCAGCACTTCTTCGCCCAGGTGATCGAGCTTGAGCAGTACGTGGTCGCCGTTCGGGCCACAGCCGTTGCCGGCAATGATTTCCTTAACCATCGAACGGGCTACAACGTCACGGCCAGCAAGGTCTTTCGCGTTCGGCGCATAACGCTCCATGAAACGCTCGCCGTGCTTGTTGATCAGGTAACCCCCTTCACCACGGCAACCTTCTGTAACCAGTACACCGGCGCCGGCGATGCCGGTCGGGTGGAACTGCCACATTTCGATGTCTTGCACTGGCACACCGGCACGCAGTGCCATGCCAACGCCGTCACCGGTGTTGATCAGGGCATTGGTGGTCGACGCGTAGATACGGCCTGCACCGCCCGTCGCCAGAACAGTAGCCTTGGCGCGGATATAGGTGGTTTCACCGGTTTCAATGCAGATGGCGATCACACCGACGAATGCGCCGTCGGCGTTCTTCACCAGGTCAACCGCGTAGTATTCGTTCAGGAACGTGGTGCCGGCTTTCAGGTTGCCCTGATAAAGCGTGTGCAGCAGCGCGTGACCGGTACGGTCGGACGCGGCGCAGGTACGGGCAGCCTGCCCGCCTTTACCGTAATCCTTCGACTGGCCGCCGAATGGACGCTGGTAGATACGGCCTTGCTCGGTACGGGAGAACGGCAGACCCATGTGGTCCAGCTCGAACACCGCGGCCGGGCCTTCCTGGCACATGTATTCGATAGCGTCCTGGTCACCGATATAGTCGGAACCCTTGACGGTATCGTACATGTGCCAGCGCCAGTCATCGTTCGGGTCGGCGGAGGCGATGGCGCAGGTAATACCACCCTGGGCCGATACGGTGTGGGAACGGGTCGGGAACACCTTGGTGATCACGGCAGTCTTGTGACCGCCCTGTGCCAGCTGCAGCGCAGCGCGCATGCCAGCACCGCCGCCACCAATAATGATGGCGTCGAATGAAATAGTTGGAATGTTAGCCATGAATCAGATACCCCAAAGAATCTGCACACCCCAGACGAAGTAAGCGAACATCGCGATGCCGCATACTGCCTGGAAGAGGAAACGTACTGCGGTCGCGGACTTGCCCAGCGCCATTGGCGTCAGGTAGTCGGTCGCGATGGTCCACATGCCAACCCAGGCGTGAGCACCCAGGGCAACAAGGGCCAGCAGACTGAAGATTCGCATCGCATTGTGGGAAAACAGGCCGTGCCATTGCTCATAGCCGATGCCCGGATTTGCGACGAGGTATCCGATCAGGAAAATGAAATAAGCCGCGAGAACAACCGCAGACACACGTTGTGCCATCCAGTCATAGAGGCCCGAACGCGATAGGTTCGTAACGCTGGTTACCATATCCAAACTCCTGCCAGAACGATCAGCACCACGGAGATGGCGATGATGATTTTCGAGCCCAGGCGGCCGCCTTCCAGCGTCTCACCGATGCCCATGTCCATGATCAAGTGGCGCACACCGGCTACCAGGTGATACAGCAGAGCGGACAGGAGGCCCCATGCTACGAACTTGGCCAGCGGGCTGGTCAAGCATGCCTTCACCTCGGCGTAACCTTCCTCGGAACCCAGGGATTTGCTCAATGCATAAAGCATGATGCCCAAGCCCAGGAACAGGATGATGCCGGAAACACGGTGCAGGAACGACGTAACGCCGGTGATGGGGAGTTTGATGGTCCTTAGGTCTAGGTTTACAGGTCGTTGGCTATTCACGGCTTTTTTTCACACTTAAGAGCCCCTAACAATCAGGGCAAAGTTGTCGGGGAGTGCACTGGTCAGGTAAGCACCACCCAGGGAGTGCGACCCCCAATGAAAGCAAGCCCAAAAGCCCTTGGCGGTCGGTGGCCGAGTATAGACAGTTAGGTTACTAATGACAACGCGCTCACCTCACCCTAATAGCGGATTGCGCTGGCGGGATAAAAGGCGTAAACGGCAGGTAATTTCGAGGAAAAAGTACGGTTAAAGCCTTCTGGGGCAAGACTTTAGGCAAATTGACATCTGAATTTATCTCACTATAGTGGTGCGGGCCCTGCGTGGGGGGTCTGTCTGATGATTTGAAGCATAAATAGGAGGCCACATGGCTGACAAAAAAGCGCAGTTGATCATCGAGGGCGCAGCCCCCGTCGAGCTGCCCATTTTAACCGGCACCGTTGGTCCCGATGTTATCGACGTACGGGGCCTGACGGCCACGGGCCGTTTCACTTTCGACCCAGGCTTCATGTCGACCGCCTCTTGCGAGTCGAAGATCACCTATATCGACGGCGATAATGGCATTCTGCTTCACCGCGGCTACCCGATCGAACAACTGGCTGAGAAGTCGGACTACCTGGAAACCTGCTACCTGCTGCTAAATGGCGAATTGCCAACAGCCGAGCAAAAAGCCCAGTTCGTCAGCACCGTGAAGAACCACACCATGGTTCACGAGCAGTTGAAGACCTTCTTCAACGGCTTCCGTCGCGACGCCCATCCGATGGCCGTCATGTGCGGCGTGGTCGGCGCCCTGTCGGCCTTCTATCATGACTCCCTCGACATCAATAACCCGCAGCATCGCGAAATCTCCGCGATCCGCCTGGTTGCCAAGATGCCGACCCTGGCCGCAATGGTTTACAAGTACTCCATGGGCCAACCCATGATGTACCCGCGCAACGACCTGACGTACGCGGAAAACTTCCTGCACATGATGTTCAACACGCCGTGCGAGATCAAACCGATCAGCCCTGTGCTTGCCAAGGCCATGGACCGGATCTTCATCCTCCACGCCGACCACGAACAGAACGCCTCGACTTCTACCGTGCGCCTGGCAGGTTCTTCGGGTGCGAACCCGTTCGCCTGTATCGCCGCCGGTATCGCCGCACTGTGGGGCCCTGCCCACGGCGGTGCGAACGAAGCCGTGTTGACCATGCTCGATGAAATCGGCGATGTCTCGAACATCGACACATTCATCGCCAAGGCCAAGGACAAGAACGACCCGTTCAAGTTGATGGGTTTCGGTCACCGGGTCTACAAGAACCGCGACCCGCGCGCCACCGTCATGAAACAGACCTGCGACGAAGTGCTGAAGGAACTGGGTATCAAGAACGATCCGCAACTCGAACTGGCCATGCGCCTGGAAGAGATCGCTCTCACCGACCCGTACTTCATCGAACGCTCGCTGTACCCGAACGTCGACTTCTACTCGGGGATCATCCTCAAGGCGATCGGCATTCCAACCAGCATGTTCACCGTGATCTTCGCCCTGGCGCGGACCGTGGGCTGGATCTCCCACTGGAAAGAAATGCTCTCCAGCCCGTACAAGATTGGCCGCCCGCGCCAGCTGTACACCGGCTACGAGTCGCGTGACATCACCAAGCTGGAAGATCGCAAGTAAGCACTGGCTGCAAGCTGTACTGAGAACGGCCTCCCTTAGTGGAGGCCGTTTTTGTTTGTGCCGCCTGACATACCGCCTTCGCGAGCAAGCCCGCTCCCACAGTTGACCGTGTACATCCTTTGAAATGCGGTCAACTGTGGGAGCGGGCTTGCTCGCGAAAGCAATAGCCCAGGCAACACAGAACCCCAGGCAAAAAAATGCCCCAGCGTTTCGGCCGGGGCATTTCTTATTTAGTTACAACCTTAGTGATTAACCGCCCCGCTCGCCCCCAGGCCAGTTTGCGAACGCACAAACTGCGGGAAGTACAGCGCACGCTCTTTCTCTGCCGCCGCCGACTTGTCGGTGATGGAGAAGAACCAGATGCCGACGAACGCAATGATCATCGAGAACAGCGCCGGGTACTCGTACGGGAAGATGGCTTTTTCGTGGTGCAGGATCGAGACCCAGATGGTCGGGCCCAGCACCATCAGGCCAACGGCACTGATCAAGCCCAGCCAGCCGCCAATCATCGCGCCACGGGTGGTGAGGTTTTTCCAGTACATGGAAAGCAGCAACACCGGGAAGTTACAGCTGGCCGCAATGGAGAACGCCAGGCCGACCATGAACGCAATGTTCTGGCTTTCGAACAGGATACCCAGGCCGATAGCCAACACGCCCAAGGCGATGGTGGTGATCTTCGATACGCGAATCTCATCCTTGTCGTTGGTCTTGCCTTTCTTGATCACGCTGGCGTACAGGTCATGGGACACCGCCGAAGCACCGGCCAGGGTCAAACCGGCAACCACCGCGAGGATAGTGGCGAACGCCACGGCCGAGATGAAGCCCAGGAAGATACTGCCACCCACCGCATTGGCCAGGTGCACTGCCGCCATGTTGTTACCGCCCAGCAAGGCGCCTGCCGCATCTTTGAACGCCGGGTTGGTGCTGACGAGCAGGATCGCGCCAAAGCCGATGATAAAGGTCAGGATATAGAAGTAGCCGATGAAGCCAGTTGCATAGAGCACGCTCTTACGCGCTTCCTTGGCGTCGCTTACGGTGAAGAAGCGCATCAGGATGTGCGGCAGGCCAGCGGTACCGAACATCAGTGCCAGGCCCAGGGAGAATGCCGAGATCGGGTCTTTCACCAAGCCGCCGGGGCTCATGATCGCTTCACCTTTAGGGTGAACCTTGATCGCCTCGGAGAACAGGGCGTTGAAGTCGAAGTTGACGTGCTTCATCACCATCAGCGCCATGAACGAGGCACCGGACAGCAACAGCACTGCCTTGATGATCTGCACCCAAGTGGTCGCCAGCATGCCGCCGAACAGCACGTACATGCACATCAAGATACCCACCAGGATGACCGCTACGTGGTAGTCCAGGCCGAACAACAGCTGAATCAGCTTGCCCGCACCAACCATCTGCGCGATCAGGTAGAACGCCACCACCACCAAAGAGCCACACGCGGACAGGCTGCGGATCTGGGTCTGGCCCAGGCGGTAGGAGGCAACGTCAGCAAAGGTGTACTTGCCCAGGTTGCGCAGGCGCTCGGCGATCAGGAACAGAATGATCGGCCAGCCCACCAAAAAGCCGATCGAGTAGATCAGGCCGTCATAACCGGAGGTATAAACCAGTGCGGAAATCCCCAGGAAAGACGCCGCCGACATATAGTCACCGGCAATCGCCAGGCCATTCTGGAAACCGGTGATCTTGCCGCCAGCCGCGTAGTAATCGGCCGCCGACTTGTTGCGCTTGGAGGCCCAGTAGGTGATGCACAAGGTGGCACCGACAAACGCGACAAACATCACGATGGCCGAGATGTTCAGCGGTTGCCTTTGCACTTCACCGGTCAATGCATCCGCCGCCCAGACGGCCGGAGCAAAGAGCGAAGCCCCGAATACTGCCAGTAGACGCCGGATCATTGCGCAGCCTCCTTGAGAATCGCATTGTTCAGGTCGTCAAACTCGCCGTTGGCCCGCCGCACATAGATGCCGGTCAGGATAAAGGCCGACACAATCAGCCCGACACCCAGGGGAATGCCCCAGGTAATCGACGAGCCAGGGCTGAGTTTTGCCCCCAGCACTTGTGGCCCGTAGGCGATCAACAGGATGAAACCGGAGTAAAGCCCTAGCATGATCGCCGAGAGAATCCAGGCGAACCGTTCCCTTTTTCTCACCAGCTCCTTGAAACGCGGGCTGTTTTGAATCGAGAGGTAAATGCTGTCGTTCATTGTTTTTATCCTCGCAGCACAGCTTTTTTATTATTGGTACGTATCCACTGTATGCGGCTGCACAAAGGGTTCCAGACGACCTTAGTATTAGAACGACATGAGGGTTATCGCCAGTTTTGCACTGACTGAATTGACAGGTTTTGACCCAGAAACGACAAAGCCCGCCTGACGACAACGCCAGACGGGCCTGCAAGGTGCTATCTAGACACTTCGGGGTTTATTTACCGACCCACTCGGCAACACGCTCAGGGTGCTTGGCGACCCAATCCTTGGCCGCTGCATCAGGCTTGGCACCTTCTTGTATCGCCAGCATGACTTCGCCGATTTCGTCCTTGGAAGCCCACTGGAATTTCTTCAGGAAGGCTGCGACTTCCGGCGCTTTCTTCTCCAGGCCCTTGCTGCCGATGCTGTTGACGGTTTCAGCAGCACCATAAATCCCTTTTGGATCGTCCAGAAAACGCAGTTTCCACTTGGCGAACATCCAGTGTGGCACCCAACCGGTAACCGCAATGGACTCCTGTTTGTCTTCGGCACGGGTCAGCTCGGCGATCATCGCCGCGCCCGAACTGGCTTGCAGCTTATAGTCGAGGCCATATTGCTTGATGGCTTCGTCGGTCTTGAGCATCACACCTGAACCCGCGTCGATGCCGACGATTTTGTTCTTGAAGGTAGTGTCAGTCTTGAGGTCTTCGATGGACTTGGCCTTGACGTACTCCGGCACGATCAAGCCGATCTTAGCGTCCTTGAAGTTGGGGCCGTAATCGACCACCTTGTCCTTGTTCTTGGTCCAATACTCACCGTGGGTGACCGGCAGCCAGGCAGAAAGCATGGCGTCGAGCTTACCGGTGGCAACACCCTGCCACATGATCCCGGTGGCGACCGCTTGCAGTTTCACGTCATAGCCGAGCTTTTGCTTGATCACCTCTGCCGCCACGTGCGTGGTGGCAACGCTGTCCGACCAGCCATCTACGTAGCCGATGCTCAGGGTTTTGCTGTCGGCGCTGGCCAGTGTGGAGCTCATCGCAACTACCAGAGTGGCAGCTGCGCCCAAGAGTCGTCGCATCTTCATTGTGCTTCCCCGAAAGTGCTGCGCCCAGCGAATGCCGAGCGACGTCAACCTGTTGTTCTGTGGTGCACCGCGCCCCCTTCACGCGCATCGATCCGGCTGCTGCGCCGTCAGTGGAGTGCTGACACCTCGATCATCGACCTGACTGGACTTGGAACCTGCTCTGTCAGCGACCTTGTACAAGCAAGAAACGACATCACATCGCCAGTAGGACGCTTTGTAGGACTTGACGCCAAAATCCCGCCCGAACTTTGCATGTCAAAATTATGCTGCCCCACTGGGACTCGCCAAATCCGGTTAAGATGCGCGCCTTTGCTCTTCCAGATAAGCCGACCATGCCCGCGAATGCCCGCTTCCCTGCCCTGCCCTATTTCTTTGCCTTGCTCCTCGGCCTGTTGGCCCTGATCGGTTACTGGTATGGCCTCGGCCGGCCCGTGGTGTTGCCAGACGTTGCCAGCGCTACGCACAAGATGCAGTGCGCGTCCTACACACCGTTCGACAAAGACCAATCGCCGTTTGACCAGCCGTTCAGGCTGCGCCCTGAACGCATGGACGCCGACCTGGCCCTGCTGGCCACTCGCTTTGAATGCATTCGCACCTACTCCATGACCGGCCTGGAAGCCTTGCCGGACATGGCGCGCAAGCATGGGCTGAAGGTGATGGCCGGCGCCTGGGTCAGCAGCGACCCGGTGGCGACTGAAAAGGAAATCGACCAGTTGATCGCCTCGGCCAACGCCAGCCCGGATGTCGTGACGTCGGTGATCGTCGGCAACGAAGCCCTGCTGCGCAAGGAAGTCACCGCCGCGCAACTGGTAAAGCTGATTCAGAACGTCAAACGCCAGATCAAGCAGCCAGTGACTTACGCGGACGTGTGGGAGTTCTGGCTGCAACACCCGGAAATAGCTCCGGCGGTGGATTTCCTGACCATTCACCTGCTGCCGTATTGGGAAGATGATCCGTCCGGCATCGACCAGGCCCTCAAGCACGTGGGCGATGTGCGCCAGACCTTTGGCAACAAGTTTGCGCCCAAGGACATTCTGATCGGTGAAACCGGCTGGCCCAGCGAAGGCCGCCAGCGCGAAACCGCGGTGCCAAGCCGGGTCAACGAAGCCAAGTTCATGCGCGGCTTTGTGGCCATGGCTGAGGCCAATGGCTGGCGTTACAACTTGATCGAAGCGTTTGACCAGCCCTGGAAGCGCGCCAGCGAAGGCGCCGTAGGTGGTTACTGGGGCCTGTTCGATGCCGATCGCCAGGACAAGGGCATCCTCGCCGGGCCGGTGACCAATGTGCCGTACTGGCCACTGTGGCTGGGCGTGGGTGGGATTATCCTGTTGGGCACCTTGGCGCTGGGTGGGCGTGTACGCAGCACGCGCGCTGCCATTGTCCTGCCGCTGCTGGGGGCAGTCGCCGCCTGCTCCATAGGCACCTGGGCTGAGCTGAGCCGCGTGACCGCACGCTTCAGTGAGGAATGGGTGTGGGCAGGTTTGCTGATGGTGTTGAACTTGTTGGTGCTGGCTCACGCCGCGCTGGCTTTGAGCGCGCGGGAAGGCTGGCGTGAGCGGGCGTTCAACTGGCTGGAGCAGCGTGCAGGCTGGCTGGTGGCGATCGCCGGGTTTGCCGGCGCAGTGATGATGTTGGCGTTGGTGTTCGACCCGCGTTATCGCAGCTTCCCGAGTGCGGCGCTGGTGTTGCCTGCCCTGGTATACCTGGTACGTCCGGTGACGGGGCCGCGTCGGGAGATTGCGCTGCTGGCTTTTATCATCGGTGCCGGCATCGCGCCGCAGTTGTACCGTGAAGGGTTGTTGAACCAGCAGGCTTGGGGTTGGGCGGTGGCCAGCCTGCTCATGGTTGTGGCTTTGTGGCGTTGCTTGCGGGTGCGTAAGGCTTAAGACCGCTTTCGCGAGCAAGTTGAAGCGTCGAACCGCCGCTTCGACTTACTCGCGAAGAGGCCCTATCAAGCAGCCCGAGGCTTCCTGACCAATCGCAACCCCGCAATCACCACCGCAAACACCGCAAACGCAGTGTTGTACAACGCCAGCGCCGGCAACCCGAACACCATCCCCAGCACTGCCAACCCCCATCCCGCACGACCCGGCACGAAAAACGCCAGCACCGACGTAACCAACGCTGCCCAGCCAAGCACCCTGAAGTGAATCATCAGCCCCAGGTTCGAACGCAGCTGACATTCCCAGCGGCTGGCTTCATCGGCGCAGATGCCAACCCACCGGCCATCTTCCATAAAGCCGTAACGCGCGCCATAACTGGCGGCCAGCCACAACGGCAAGGCAATAAGCAGCAAAATCAGCGGCAAACGACGGGACATGGGGTACTCCGATAGGCAAAAACGGCGCTCAGCTTAATGCTCCGGCGGCCGTTAGCAAGGTGTACGCGCAGATAACTGTTCACCAATGCGCGGCAAAGTGTATCTTCTCGCTACTATTACCCCGATTCCGACGTTATTTTCCGACTTTTCGTGCCGAGAGCTGGCACTTCGGTGGCAACGCGGTGGTCATAGCCTGCGAACTTTATTAAGCACGTTTCCTCCTAGGGATTAAGTCATGCTCCGTTCCTTGCGCTGCGCTGCCTTGTTGGGCAGCCTTTTTTTGAGTGCGTCAGCACTGGCCGTCGACATCGACCAGGCCACCTATGGCTTCCCTTTGACGAATCCGTTCGAAGCGACCATCGCCACTACCCCGCCTGACCTTCGGCCGAAATTGCCGAGCGATGACGAGATCAACCAGTCCGACTACACCCTGAACATGCGCCCCGAGCGCGAGTTCAGCCTGCCGGACAACTTCTGGGCGGTGAAGAAACTCACCTACCGCATCGCCAAGCAGGATCGCGCCGCGCCGTTGATCTTCCTGATCGCGGGCACCGGCGCGCGGTTTGACAGCAGCATCAACGAATACCTGAAAAAGCTGTATTACCAGGCCGGTTACCACGTGGTGCAGCTGTCGTCGCCCACCAGCTTTGACTTCATCAGCGCCGCCTCGCGCTTCGCCACCCCGGGTATCACCCAGGAAGACGCCGAGGACATGTACCGCGTGATGCAAGCCGTGCGCGCGCAGAATGCCTCGCTGCCGGTGACCGACTTCTACCTCACCGGCTACAGCCTCGGCGGCCTGGATGCAGCGTTTGTCGCCAAACTCGATGAGACCCGCCGCAGCTTCAACTTCAAGAAAGTGTTGCTGCTGAACCCGCCGGTCAATCTCTACACCTCGATCACCAACCTCGACAAGCTGGTACAGACCGAAGTCAAGGGCATCAACAACACCACCACCTTCTATGAGTTGGTGCTGAACAAGCTGACCCGCTACTTCCAGCAAAAGGGCTACATCGATCTGAATGACGCCCTGCTCTACGACTTCCAGAACTCCAAGCAGCACCTGACCAACGAACAGATGGCCATGCTGATCGGCACCTCGTTCCGCTTCTCGGCCGCTGACATCGCCTTTACCTCGGACCTGATCAACCGCCGCGGCCTGATCATCCCGCCGAAATACCCGATCACCGAAGGCACCAGCCTCACGCCGTTCCTCAAGCGTGCGCTGCAATGCGACTTCGACTGCTACCTCACCGAACAAGTGATCCCGATGTGGCGCGCGCGTTCCGACGGCGGCAGCCTGTTGCAACTGGTCGACCAAGTCAGCCTGTACGCCCTCAAGGACTACCTGCACACCAACCCGAAGATCGCCGTCATGCACAACGCCGACGACGTGATCCTCGGCCCAGGTGACCTCGGTTTCCTGCGTGAAACCTTCGGCGATCGCTTGACCGTCTACCCGCTGGGCGGCCACTGCGGCAACCTTAATTACCGCGTCAACGCCGACGCCATGCTGGAGTTCTTCCGTGGCTAAATATCTTCTGCTGCTTGCCGCCTTGATGTGCGCAGGCGTGGCCAATGCCGACAACAGCAAGGCTCACGAACCCACCGTGGTTGGCTCAGACGGCTTCAAGGAGCCACTGACCAAGCTCAAGTTCAACCCGGGCCTGGACCAGCGTGAATTCGAGCGTTCAACGCTCACCGCGCTCAACGTCTACGACCCGCTGGAAGCGTGGAACCGTCGCGTGTACCACTTCAACTACCGCTTCGACCAATGGGTGTTCCTGCCCGTGGTCGACGGTTACCGCTACGTCACCCCAAGTTTCCTGCGCACCGGCGTGAGCAACTTCTTCAACAACCTGGGCGACGTACCGAACCTGTTGAACAGCCTGCTGCAGCTCAAGGGCCACCGCTCCCTGGAAACCACCGGGCGCCTGTTGGTCAACACCACCATCGGCATCGCCGGCCTGTGGGACCCTGCTACCGCCATGGGCCTGCCGCGCCAGAGCGAAGACTTCGGCCAGACCCTGGGCTTCTACGGCGTGCCTGGCGGCGCGTACCTGGTGCTGCCGGTCTTCGGCCCCTCAAACCTGCGCGACACCGGTGGCTTGCTGGTCGACTACACCGCCGAAACCCAAATCAACTTCCTCAATGTGGCTGAAGTCAGCTCCAACCACCCGGAAATCTGGGCCCTGCGCGCGGTCGACAAGCGCTACCAGACCAGCTTCCGGTATGGTCAGATGAACTCGCCGTTCGAGTATGAGAAGGTGCGGTACATCTATACGGAATCGCGCAAGTTGCAGATTGCGGAGTAATCAGCGCCACAAAAAAAGGCCATTCGGTTGAATGGCCTTTTTTATTGCGATTGGATCAAGCCTTCGCGGTTTTCCAGAGCTTACCCACTGCGCTGACAACGGCCAGCACCACCGCCCCCGCAACAATCCCCGCCACGCCATTCAGCAGCGTCGGCACCAACCATGCCACGCTACCCGCGCCCTGGCTGACCGTCTCGATCCAGTGATGCACCACGGGTACGCCATGGGTGAGAATCCCACCGCCCACCAGGAACATCGCTGCCGTGCCGATGACCGACAGGCTCTTCATCATGTAAGGCGCCGCGCGCAGGATGGCACCACCGATACTGCGTGCCACCTGGCCAGGCTTCTGGGTGAGCCACAAACCCAGGTCATCCAGCTTGACGATGCCGGCCACCAGCCCGTAGACGCCCACGGTCATGACGATGGCAATGCCCGACAGCACAACCACCTGCTGCATCAATGGCGCGTCAGCCACGGTGCCAAGGGTGATGGCGATGATTTCGGCGGAGAGGATGAAGTCGGTGCGGATTGCGCCCTTGATCTTGTCCTTTTCGAAGGCCACCAGGTCGGTCGCCGGGTCGCCAACAGCTTCGACCAACTGGGCGTGTTCAGCTTGATCTTCATCCTTGCTGTGCAGGAACTTGTGCGCGAGCTTCTCAAAGCCTTCGAAACACAGGTAGGCACCGCCAAGCATCAACAAAGGCGTCACCGCCCAAGGCGCAAATGCGCTGATCAACAGTGCGGTGGGCACCAGGATCAATTTATTGATAAACGAGCCCTTCGCCACCGCCCACACCACGGGGATTTCCCGCTCGGCCCGCACCCCGGAGACCTGCTGGGCGTTGAGTGCCAGGTCGTCACCCAGCACGCCGGCAGTCTTCTTCGCCGCCATTTTTGTCATCAGGGCAACGTCATCGAGTACGGCGGCGATATCGTCGATCAACACCAACAAGCTGCTTCCTGCCATGAATCGGACTTCCGTAAGAGTGAGATGGCGCGAGCATAACGCGGCGCACAGCTTTGCGGGCACATTGTTGAGGCTCGCGGATGGCCGGTGCTACCATGCGCAACCGCCTGTACTGGCAAGGAAACCTCTGGTTTATGAGCACCATTCGCGAGCGCAACAAAGAAAAGATCCTGCGGGCGGCCAGCGAGGAGTTTGCCGACAAAGGCTTCGCCGCGACCAAAACCAGCGACATCGCCGCCAAGGCCGGGCTGCCCAAGCCCAACGTGTACTACTACTTCAAGTCCAAGGACAACCTCTACCGCGAGGTGCTCGAAAGCATTATCGAGCCGATCCTGGCCGCTTCCACGCCGTTCAATCCTGAGGGCGAGCCTTCGGTGGTGCTGAGCAACTACATCCGCTCGAAGATCCGCATTTCCCGTGACCTGCCGTTTGCCTCAAAGGTCTTCGCCAGCGAAATCATGCACGGCGCGCCGCACTTGAGCGCTGATCAGGTCGAACAACTCAACGCCCAGGCCAAACACAACATCGCGTGCATCCAGAGCTGGGTGGATCGCGGCCTGATCGCAGCGATTGACCCCCATCACTTGATGTTCAGCATCTGGGCGGCGACGCAGACATATGCGGATTTTGACTGGCAGATCTCGGCGGTGACCGGGAAGACCAAGTTGGATGAGGCAGATTATGAGGCGGCGGCATTGACGATTATTCGGTTGGTGTTGAAGGGGTGTGAGTTGGACTGAGAGACCGGGGGTGCCTGTGCCATTCGCGAGCAAGTCGAATCGTCGCACCGCTGCTCCCACAGTTGATCCGCGCCAGACACACAATGTATGAACACAGCAGATCCAATGTGGGAGCGGGCTTGCTCGCGAATGCGCCCTCCCAGACACATCCTGCCAAAAGCCTGCCATTCAGCATCAGCCACCTGGATCTAGCCTCTCAGAACCCCCACTGAAGAGAGGCCATGGAATGCCTGATTTAGCTACGTCACATCGCCTGCGTATCGGGCTCTTCAGCGAACCCAACCGCATTTACCTGATTACCACCAATACCCACGAACGTGTGCCGATATTCAGTGACTTTCATCTGGGCCGTTTGGTGGTCTGGCAATTCAGGCTTGCCCAGTATCAAGGATTAGCAAACTCGCTAGCCTGGGTGGTGATGCCCGACCATTTCCACTGGCTGCTCGAACTACAAAAAGGCTCACTGGGGGATCTGATGTGCCAAGTGAAATCCAAAAGCACTCGAAGCGTAAACGGGGCTACCGGGCGCAAAGGTCGGCTTTGGCAAACCAGCTTTCATGATCGCGCGCTGCGCAAGGAAGATGACTTGGTGAAAATGGCCAGGTATGTGGTGGCCAATCCATTGCGCGCCGGGCTGGTGACGCGGATTGGCGACTATGCGTTGTGGGACGCGATTTGGGTTTAGAGCCGGGACCGAGCTGCCGCCTTCGCGAGCAAGCCCGCTCCCACATTTGACCGTATTCACAAATATAGATGTGTGAACCCAATCAAGTGTGTGCGGGCTTGCTCGCGAAAAGGCCATATCAGTCAACCAAAAATCAAGCAGACACCCCCGCATCCGCCATCAACCCCACCCCCTCAATCGCTGTAATCGCACACTGCTCATCAATATCCGACGTATCCCCGCTGATCCCGATCGCCCCCAGCACCACACCCTCGTGACTTCGAATCAACACCCCGCCCGGCGCGGGTACTACGCTGCCCTGCCCCAAACTGTTCAACGCCGCGATAAACGCCGGGCGCTGCTGCGCGTCCAGCGCCAACAGGCGTGAGCCTTTGCCCAGGGCTATCGCGCCCCAAGCCTTGCCGATGGCGATTTGCGGGCGCAGTAGGCTGGCGCCGTCTTCGCGTTGCAACGTGACCAGATGGCCGCCGCTGTCGAGTACTGCGATGGTCAGCGGCGCCGCCGCAATGGTGCGCCCTGCGCTGAGGGCCTGGCTGACCAGTTGGGTGGCGAGTTTCAAGGTTAAAGCGCTCATGGTGCCGTCCTTCTTTTGTTATTGGGAAAGCGGTGGAGGTCTGAGAGATCAGATGCTCGATCAAGCAAATAGAACACAATGATATTTATTTTTGTATACAATATTTTCAAACAAAGTCGCCATACGTCGATAAAACTCGCTCTTAAGGCCATCCGACGAACGCGCAGGCCAGAAAATAAAATGCATTGACCTGCGCGGGCGGCCGTGAATACACTTCAAGTAGAAACCACTTGTATACAATTACAAAACGCAAGAGGCACCAAAACAATGAGCAAAATGAGAGCAATCGAAGCCGCCGTCCTGGTGATGCGCCGTGAAGGCGTGGACACCGCCTTCGGTATCCCAGGCGCCGCGATCAATCCGCTGTACTCGGCCTTGCAGAAGGTGGGTGGCATCGATCACGTCCTTGCTCGCCACGTTGAGGGCGCCTCGCACATGGCGGAGGGGTACACTCGCACCAAGGCCGGTAATATCGGCGTGTGCATCGGCACCTCGGGCCCGGCGGGCACTGACATGGTCACCGGCCTCTACAGCGCCTGGGCTGACTCGATCCCGATCCTGTGCATCACCGGCCAAGCACCCCGCGCCCGTATGCACAAGGAAGATTTCCAGGCCGTCGACATCACCAGCATCGTCAAGCCAGTGACCAAATGGGCGACCATGGTGATGGAGCCCGGCCAAGTGCCCTACGCGTTCCAGAAAGCCTTCTATGAAATGCGCTCCGGCCGCCCAGGTCCGGTGCTGATCGACCTGCCGTTCGACGTGCAGATGGCCGAGATTGAATTCGATATCGATGCCTACCAACCGTTGCCACTGGCCAAGCCACGGGCAACCCGCATCCAGGTCGAAAAAGCCCTGGCCTTGCTGGACCAGGCCGAACGCCCACTGCTGGTCAGCGGTGGCGGCGTGATCAATGCCGACGCCAGCGAGCTGCTGGTTGAATTTGCTGAGTTGACGGGTATCCCTGTGATCCCGACGCTGATGGGCTGGGGCACCATCCCGGACGATCACCCGCAGATGGTCGGCATGGTCGGCCTGCAAACCTCCCACCGCTATGGCAACGCGACGATGCTCAAGTCGGACGTGGTGCTGGGCATCGGTAACCGTTGGGCCAACCGCCACACCGGTTCGGTGGAGGTCTACACCGAAGGCCGCACATTCATTCACGTCGACATTGAGCCGACGCAGATTGGCCGCGTGTTCACCCCAGACCTGGGCATCGTTTCCGACGCAGGCTCGGCACTGACGATGTTCATTGAAGTGGCCCGCGAGTGGAAAGCCGCTGGCAAGCTCAAGGATCGCAGCGCCTGGTTGAATGACTGCCAGCAGCGCAAAGCCACCCTGCACCGCAAGACCCACTTCGACAACGTGCCGGTCAAGCCGCAGCGCGTGTACGAAGAGATGAACCAGGTGTTCGGCAAAGACACGTGCTACGTGAGCACCATCGGCCTGTCGCAGATTGCCGGCGCGCAGTTCCTGCATGTGTACAAGCCACGCCACTGGATCAACTGCGGCCAGGCCGGCCCGTTGGGCTGGACCATTCCGGCGGCGCTCGGCGTAGTCAAAGCCGACCCGAGCCGCAAAGTGGTGGCGTTGTCCGGCGACTATGACTTCCAGTTCATGATCGAAGAGCTGGCGGTGGGCGCGCAGTTCAAGCTGCCGTACATCCACGTGGTGGTGAACAACTCCTACCTGGGCCTGATCCGCCAGGCCCAGCGCGGGTTTGAAATGGACTACTGCGTGCAGTTGTCCTTCGACAACCTCAACGCCCCGGAACTCAACGGTTACGGCGTGGACCACGTGGCCGTCGCCGAAGGCCTGGGTTGCAAGGCCCTGCGCGTGTTCGAGCCAAGCCAGATCGCGCCTGCCTTGCGCCGCGCCGAGGAAATGATCGAAGAATTCAAGGTCCCGGTGATCGTTGAGATTATTCTGGAGCGCGTGACCAATATTTCCATGGGCACCGAGATCAACGCCGTCAACGAATTCGAAGATCTGGCACTGGTCGGCAACGATGCGCCGACTGCCATTTCCCTGCTCGATTAAGGAGAACCTTATGCCGCGTTTCGCCGCCAACCTGTCCATGCTGTTTACCGAACAGGACTTCCTTGCTCGCTTCAAAGCGGCCGCCGATGCTGGCTTCGAAGGTGTCGAGTACCTGTTCCCCTACGAATTCAGCTCCGCTGAAATCAAGGCGCAACTCGACGCCCATGGCCTGACCCAAGTGCTGTTCAACCTGCCGGCCGGCGACTGGGCGAAGGGCGAACGCGGCCTGGCCTGCCACCCGGACCGCGTCGAGGAGTTCCGAGCTGGGGTCAAGCTGGCGATTGCCTACGCCGAAGTGCTGGGCAATACCCAGATCAACTGCCTGGCGGGCATTCGGCCACAAGGCGTGGATGATGAAACCCTGGAAAAAACCTTTGTCGCCAACCTCAAGTACGCCGCCGACAAGCTGCAAGCGGTGGGCATCAAGCTGGTGATGGAAGCGATCAACACCCGCGACATCCCGGGTTTCTACCTGAACAACACGGCGCAGGCCCTGTCGATTCGCGAGCAAGTGAGCAGCGCCAACCTGTTCCTGCAATACGACATCTATCACATGCAAATCATGGAAGGCGACCTGGCCCGCACCATGGCCGCGCACCTGGGTGAGATCAACCACATCCAGCTGGCGGACAACCCGGGGCGCAATGAGCCGGGGACTGGGGAGATCAACTACCGCTTCCTGTTCGAACATTTGGACCGGATTGGGTACCCGGGGTGGGTTGGCTGTGAGTACAAGCCGTTGACCACCACCGAAGCCGGTTTGGGCTGGCTCAAAACCCACAACGCCATCTAACAGACACAACACAAAACAATGTGGGAGCTGGCTTGCCTGCGATAGCGGTGTAGCAGGCAATCAGTCTGTAACTGAACGATTGCCATCGCAGGCAAGCCAGCTCCCACAGTAGATCTTCGGTGTTTGGCAGACCGAGCTGGGCCTGCCTATCGAATAACAAGAGGATTTTCATCATGGCTAAAATCGGATTTATCGGCACCGGCATCATGGGCCAACCCATGGCCGCCAACCTGCAAAAAGCAGGTCACCAACTGTTCCTGTCCGAGCACCACGGCAAGGCCCCGCAAGCGCTCATCGACGCCGGCGCCGTGGCCCTGGCCAACCCGCAGCAAGTGGCGCAGGAAGCCGAGTTCATTATCGTCATGGTCCCCGATACCCCGCAGGTCGACGACGTGCTGTTCCGCGCCGACGGCGTGGCCGCAGGCCTGTCGCCCAACAAGGTAGTGATCGACATGAGTTCGATCTCTCCCACGGCGGCCAAGGCTTTCGCGGCCAAGATCAACGCCGCTGGCGCGCAGTACCTCGACGCGCCGGTATCCGGTGGTGAAGTCGGCGCCAAGGCCGGCACACTGAGCATCATGATCGGTGGCGAGCCACAGACCTTCGAACGCGCCCTGCCGCTGTTCCAGGCCATGGGCAAGAACATCACCTTGGTGGGTGGCAATGGCGATGGCCAGACCGCCAAGGTCGCCAACCAGATCATCGTCGCGCTGAACATCCAGGCGGTGGCCGAAGCACTGCTGTTCGCCGCCAAGAACGGCGCCGACCCGGCCAAAGTGCGTGAAGCGCTGATGGGGGGCTTTGCGTCATCGAAGATCCTTGAAGTGCATGGCGAACGCATGATCAAGGGCACCTTTGATCCGGGCTTCCGCATCAATCTGCACCAGAAGGACCTCAACCTGGCGCTGGCCGGTGCCAAGGAGTTGGGGATCAACCTGCCGAACACGGCGGGTACGCAGCAGGTGTTCAGTACCTGCGCTGCCATTGGCGGCGGTAACTGGGACCATTCGGCGCTGATCAAGGGCCTGGAGCATATGGCGAATTTCTCGATTCGCGATAAGTAAGACACACAGCTCCCACATTTGATCGCATTCCAATACTCAAGTTTGCTGCACACCTAATAACAAGAATCCCCCCGGGAGCCCGCTTATGTCGGTCGATCCGCAACACCTGCTTCGCGAGCTGTTTGCCACAGCTATCGACGCCGCCCACCCCCGGCACGTGCTTGAACCCTGCCTGCCCGCCGACCGCAGTGGCCGTGTGATCGTGATCGGCGCCGGCAAGGCTGCCGCCGCGATGGCCCTTGTGGTCGAGAATTGCTGGCAGGGCGAAGTCACTGGCCTCGTCGTCACCCGCTACGGTCACGGCGCGCCGTGCCAAAAAATCGAAGTGGTCGAAGCCGCTCATCCCGTGCCCGATGCGACCGGCCTGGCCGTGGCCAAGCGCGTGCTGGCGTTGATCAGCGACCTGACCGAAGACGACCGCGTGATCTTCCTGCTGTCCGGCGGCGGCTCGGCGTTGCTGGCCCTGCCCGCCGAAGGCATCACCCTGGCCGACAAGCAGGCCATCAACAAAGCCCTGCTCAAATCCGGCGCGACCATTGGCGAGATGAACTGCGTGCGCAAGCACCTTTCGGCCATCAAGGGCGGCCGCCTGGCGAAAGCGGCATGGCCCGCGACGGTCTACACCTACGCGATTTCCGACGTGCCGGGTGACCAGGCCACGGTGATCGCCTCCGGCCCCACGGTCGGTGACCCGAGCACCTCACAGCAGGCCCTGGCGATCCTCAAGCGCTACAACATCGAAGCCCCCGCCTCGGTGCGCAGTTGGTTGCAGAACCCAGCCTCGGAAACCGTCAAGCCCGGTGATCCGGTGCTCGCCCGCAGCCACTTCCAACTGATCGCGCGCCCACAGCAATCGCTTGAAGCGGTCGCGGTAAAAGTCCGCCAGGCCGGTTTCAGCCCGTTGATCCTCGGCGACCTTGAGGGCGAAGCGCGGGACGTGGCCAAGGTGCACGCCGGCATCGCCCGGCAGATCGTGCAGCACGGCCAGCCACTGGCAGCGCCATGCGTGATCCTGTCCGGCGGCGAAACCACCGTGACCGTGCGCGGCAATGGCCGTGGCGGGCGCAATGCGGAATTCCTGTTGAGCCTGACCGACAGCCTCAAAGGCTTGCCCGGCGTGTACGCCCTGGCCGGTGACACCGACGGCATCGACGGTTCGGAGGACAACGCCGGCGCCATCATGACGCCGTGCAGTTATGCCCGCGCCGAAGCCCTGGGCCTGTCAGCCAGCGACGAGCTGGACAACAACAATGGCTACGGCTACTTCGCCGCCCTCGACGATTTGATCATCACTGAGCCGACGCGCACCAACGTCAACGACTTCCGCGCCATCCTGATTCTTGAGACTGCCCACCATGACGTCTGACAAGAAGGTCAAAATCCTCGCCACCCTGGGCCCGGCCACCGACGGTATCGATGACATCCGCGAGCTGGTGGAAGCCGGGGTGAATATTTTCCGGCTCAATTTCAGCCACGGCGATCACGCCGACCACGCCCAGCGCTTCCAGTGGATTCGCCAAGTCGAACGCCAGTTGAATTACCCGCTGGGCATCCTCATGGACCTGCAAGGGCCGAAGCTGCGGGTCGGGCGTTTTGCCGAGGGCAAGGTGCAACTAGTGCGCGGCCAGGCCTTGCGCCTGGACCTGGACCCGACGCCGGGTGATCAGTGCCGGGTCAACCTGCCCCACCCGGAAATCATCGCGGCGCTGGAACCGGGCATGGACCTGCTGCTGGACGACGGCAAGCTGCGCCTGCGGGTAATCACCAAACACGCGGACGCCATCGACACCACGGTGCTGAATGGCGGCGAATTGTCTGATCGTAAAGGCGTCAACGTCCCACAAGCCTTGCTGGAACTCAGCCCACTGACCGCCAAGGATCGGTGCGATTTGAGCTTCGGCCTGGAGCTGGGTGTGGACTGGGTGGCGCTGTCATTCGTGCAACGCCCGGAAGATATCCGCGAAGCCCGCGAGTTGATCGGCGACAAGGCGTTTCTGATGGCGAAGATCGAGAAGCCGTCCGCCGTGCAGCACCTGCGGGAAATCGCCGAACTCAGCGACGCGATCATGGTGGCCAGAGGGGACCTCGGCGTGGAGGTGCCGGCAGAAAGCGTGCCGCAGATCCAGAAAGACATCATCAGCACCTGCCGCCAGTTGGGTAAGCCGGTGGTGGTGGCCACACAGATGCTTGAATCCATGCGCTTCTCCCCAGCGCCGACCCGTGCCGAGGTAACGGACGTCGCCAACGCCGTGGCCGAAGGGGCGGACGCGGTGATGCTGTCGGCCGAAACCGCGTCCGGCGAGTACCCGCTGGAAGCCGTGCAGATGATGAGCAAGATCATCCGCCAGGTGGAAAACGGCCCGGATTACCAAACCCAGCTGGATGTCAGCCGGCCCAAGGCGGATGCCACGGTGTCGGACGCCATCAGCTGCGCGATCCGCCGCATCAGCAGCATCCTGCCGGTGGCGGTGCTGGTGAACTACAGCGAGTCCGGCAGCTCCAGCTTGCGCGCGGCGCGG
This sequence comes from Pseudomonas sp. H1_A03, assembly GCF_054685145.1. Lineage (NCBI taxonomy): Bacteria > Pseudomonadati > Pseudomonadota > Gammaproteobacteria > Pseudomonadales > Pseudomonadaceae > Pseudomonas > Pseudomonas sp. H1_A03. Next base: position 3,180,676 of record NZ_CP162829.1, on the reverse strand, counting down.
GAACGGCCGGTGGCGCCGATCCTCAACCTCACGCCGAACCTGTCCACGGCGCGGCGGTTGAGCGTGGCGTGGGGCGTGCATTCGGTGGTGAATGATCGGCTGCGCCAGGTGGATGAGGTGTGTTCCACGGCGCTGGAGATTGCCCAGGCACAAGGCATGGCGCAGCGCGGGGATACGTTGGTGATTACGGCGGGGGTGCCGTTCGGGCAGCCGGGCTCGACCAACTCACTGCGTATCGAGACGTTGATTTAGCGTCTGTAAGGGCCCCTTCGCGAGCAAGCCCGCTCCCACATTCGATCGCGTTCAGTCAGGTAAAACGCGGTCGAAAGTGGGAGCGGGCTTGCTCGCGAAGGGGGCAACTCGGTCTGACTGAATGACCCCAAATGCACAACCCATCCTGCCCCGACTGGGCCGAAGCCCTGCTCAACGGTTTCAGCCAGATCTTCCTGCAGCGCCAGCCGCTGTGTGGCCTGCTGTGCCTGCTGGCCATCCTGATCGGCGCCCCCGCCTTGTTCGGCGGGGCGTTGCTGGGTGGTGTGGCGGGGTTGCTCACGGCTCAGCGCCGCGGCTATCCCAAGGCTGAGCGCCAGGCCGGCCTTTATAGCTACAACGGCGTGTTGCTGGGCGTATTGATCAGCCATTGCTTCGCCTGGTCGGCCTTGTTGCCACCGCTGATCCTGGCGTGCGGTGGCTTGAGTGCGATCCTGACCCGGCAATGGTTGAAGCGCGCCAGTCAGCCCGATGACTTGCCAGCGTATACCGCGCCTTTTGTCGTACTGGGTTGGTTGCTACTGGGCATGGTCCCGGAGAGTACACTTACCCTGAGCGAACCCGACACCTTGAACATCCTCACGGCACCTTTTATCGGACTCGCCCAAATCATGCTGCTGGACCAGCCCATCGCCGGGGCCCTGATTGCGCTGGGCTTGTGGCTGGCCAACCGCCGCGCCGCCGTGTGGGCCTTGATTGGCGCCAGTGTCGGCGTGCTGATTGCGCTGTGGCTGGACGAACACGCCAGCGCCCTCCTCGGCCTGCACAGCTACAACCCTGCATTGGCAGCGCTGGCATTGAGCCAAGTGCGCCGGCAACCCTGGCTGCCGCTGCTCGGCATCGTGCTGGCGATCCTCCTCACGCCGGGCTTTGCCGCCCTGCACCTGCCCGCGTTGACCGCGCCATTCATCCTTGCTTGCTGGCTGGTGCGCGCAGGCGGTCGCGTGCTACGCAAACCCTGCATGGACAGGCCCTTCGAATCCCCCTAGGCTTGCCCGATATCAGTTTCAGGCGGGATTTATGGACAGCAACAACGACTGGCGCCAGCGGCTCTACGTCATGGTTTTTCAAAGTGACACCAAGGCCGGACGGCGTTTTGACGGCATCCTGCTGCTGATCATCCTCGCCAGCCTGGTGATCGTGATGCTCGACAGCATCGACCAGATCCACCAGAACTACGCTGACGTGCTGGCCTATATCGAGTGGGGGTTTACCCTCATCTTCCTGATCGAGTACGGGCTGCGGCTGTACTGCTCGCCCAAACCGTTGCGCTATGCCTTCAGCTTTTATGGGCTGGTGGACCTGCTGGCCATCGTGCCCGGCATCCTCGCGCTGTATTACAGCGACGCGCAGTACCTGCTGATCATCCGCATCATCCGGATGCTGCGGATTTTCCGCGTGCTCAAGCTCAGCCCGTACCTCAAGCAGGCCAATTACTTGATGGCGGCGCTGCGCGGCAGCAAGCAGAAGATCGTGGTGTTCCTGGTGAGCGTGTGCACGCTGGTCACGGTATTCGGCACCTTGATGTACGTGATCGAAGGCCCGGAACACGGCTTTACCAGCATCCCCAAAGGTATTTACTGGGCCATCGTCACGCTGACCACCGTGGGCTTTGGCGATATCGTGCCGAAGACGCCGCTGGGCCAGGTGATTTCGTCGCTGGTGATGATCACCGGTTATTCGATCATCGCCGTGCCTACCGGTATTTTCACCGCCGAACTGGCGAGTGCCATGCGCGGCGAACAGCTGCAGACCGACTGCCCGGTGTGCAAGAAAGACAGCCATGAGCCCAACGCCGCGTTCTGCTCGCGGTGTGGGAGTAATCTTTTTCGTAAAGTGGAATAAGCAAAGTGCGTTTTAATCTTTAAACGTCTATGCGCCGCCAGCTATAGTCGCTGGCAAAATGCCCTCACGCGTACAGTAACCTTCTCGAACAACAAGGAATGAGCAGTGAAAAAACTCGTTAGCGCCTCTCTTCTGGCCGCCGGCCTTGCCCTGGCGGGCGCCGCACAGGCTGCCCCGGTCACACTGCTCAACGTCTCCTACGACGTGATGCGCGATTTCTACAAGGACTACAACGCCGCCTTCCAGAAACACTGGGAAGCCGAGCACCCAGACGACAAGCTGACCCTGCAGATGTCTTTCGGCGGTTCCAGCAAACAAGCGCGCTCGGTCATCGACGGCCTGCCGGCTGACGTCATCACCATGAACATGGCCACCGACATCAACGCCCTGGCCGACAACGGCAAATTGGTGCCGGACAACTGGGTCACCCGCCTGCCGGACAACAGCGCACCGTTCACTTCCGCCACTGTATTCATCGTGCGCAAAGGCAACCCGAAAGCCCTGAAAGACTGGCCGGACCTGCTCAAGGACGGCGTGCAAGTGATCGTGCCCAACCCGAAAACCTCGGGTAACGGCCGCTACACCTATCTCTCGGCCTGGGGTTATGTGCTGAAAAACGGCGGTGATGAAGAGAAGGCCAAGGCCTTCGTCGGCAAACTGTTCAAACAGGCGCCTGTGCTGGACACCGGCGGCCGTGCGGCTACCACGACCTTCATGACCAACCAGATCGGCGACGTGCTGGTGACCTTCGAGAACGAAGCTGAAATGATCGCCCGTGAATTCGGCCGTGATCAGTTCGAAGTGATCTACCCAAGCGTCTCTGCCGAAGCGGAGCCGCCGGTGTCGGTGGTCGACAAGGTGGTCGAGAAGAAAGGCACCCGCGTGGCTGCCGAAGACTACTTGAAGTACCTGTGGTCGCCGGAAGGCCAGGAGATCGCGGCGAACAACTACCTGCGCCCACGTGATCCGAAAGTGCTGGCCAAATACACCGACCGCTTCCCGAAAGTTGACTTCCTGTCGGTGGAGAAGACCTTTGGTGACTGGCGCACGGTGCAGAAGACTCACTTCAATGATGGTGGGGTGTTTGACCAGATCTATTCCGGTCAATAAGCCTTGGTTCAAGAGCCCCTGATTTCAGGGGCTTTTGCTTTATGCAGGGATACACCACACACCCTCACTGCCTGTACCCTTCCTGGGAAACGGCGCATCGACTTCAAACCCAGCCCCCTTCAACCGCAGTCGCCCGGCCGGACCGTTCGGGAACTCACTCGCGGCGATGGGCACTACCACAAAGCCACTCTTCTCACCGCAGGCCTCGCTGACGGCCAGTGCTACCGTGGCACGATCAAACGTGACACGACCTTTTGATGGTGAGAACTGTGCCGAGAAATCCACGAGCATCTCGTCGGGCGCCTCTTCAACCTGATAGCTGCCGCTCATGCTGATAGACCCGGCCACAGCGCTCATGGGGACCATGAGGCGTACCGTGTCGGGGTGCTTCAGCTGTGTAATGACAGGATCAATGACCCGCGCCAGGTGCCGATTGCGCTCGCTAATCTCCTCGGCGATCCGTCGATTCAGCGCTGCATCAGGCACATCGACGCTCTGCCTCACGTTCGCCAGCAAACGTTGGACGGGAGTTTGCCCCTCGATGATTGACTGCCACCCATTGGCGTCCAGACGGTCCAGGATATAAATGGCCAATGCGCCCAACGCGTAGCTTTCGCCATCCAGAGACAAGGCTGCAGCGCTCGGGAAGCGTGCCATCACGCCTTGCGCCCAGGCTTCAGGCTCATCCGCAGCAACACTCGCAAAAGTCCGAGCAAGCCCTTCTATGTATTCGGCGGTGCCTTCGAGAATGTCGTAGTAGCGAATGTCCTGAGCCTCCAGGGCAAATTCGGTCTGCCAACGGTCATGCCAATAGCGCGCCTTGCCCAACGCCTGGGGATCACCTTGCAGCGATGCATATAAGGCGTTGATCAAGTGTTGCCGGTACTGCCTGGGCTGGGCCTGAAGAGGATAGCGCCCGGCGCGCGAGCCCGAAATCAATTGCCAACCGGCCTGACCAAAGAAATGAAAGGCTTCATGGGTTGCCAGTGCAAACAATGCTGGCACTGCGCTGGGATTTTTGAGCATGTTGCGCGCTTCAACCTCTGGCAAGGTTTGACCCAGGCCCATATAGACGGTGGGTCGCCCCTCCCACAGCAGTTCCTTGAAGGATTTGTAATCCGACGAAAAACCAAGCGCGTGTACAGGTCCCGCCGCAATCGCCCGATAACCGTTTGCATCGATCAGCCAGGCCGAAACGCCGTCGTACACCAGAATCTGCGCCTGAGCATAAAATCCGGTCTGGCCTTTCAGGCGCTCCATTGTTGCCAGCCTCGGCCAGGCGGATGCGGTAGCCGCGGCCATCCGCTCGACGTAAACCGTGTGAGTGATCGTTTCGAGCTGTTTTTCAGCGGCGACTGTGATGACCGGTATGAGCAGGCAAGGCATCAACATCTGGATAATCCGCATAGTGAGGTTCCTGTCTTGATTCGGCCTGCGAGCGTGCATGCGTCGAATCTACGACAGGCAGCCCCTGCGGCCTTGCCAGACAAGTCCTGTAACTGCGTCGGAACCAGCCTATATGAAAAAGCCAACTACATAGGGGGTGTTACGCCATCTTTGCCGGCCGAGATGGCCTGGGCAGTGACCGTCCCATCCGCCCCCTGCGCCGCAAACAACACCACCTTCACCCCCGCCTTGAGCAAGCTGCGATCCCCTGGTTCCAGGTTGACGATCGGCACACCCTCCGGCACCACGATCTTCTTCTCGCCGCCTTTGTACTTCACGGTCAGGGTACGGCCGTTGCTGACCACCAAGTCGCCAACGGTGCCGTTGGTCATGCTGCTGCCTTCTTTCAAATCAAACGCGCGGTGCCCGTCGCCCGTGCCGGCCATGGCCGGTGGGAACACATGCACTTCAAGCGCAGTCAACGTGCCATCAGCATTGGGCATGGCCGCCGAACCGATGTAACTGCCGGGCTTGATCTCGTCGATCTTGGCCAGGGTGACGGCGCGTACTTGAGTGGCCTGTGTCAAATGCACCGTGACGTCTTCGCCGCTGTTGACCTTGACCTGCATCGTATCGCCGTCCATGGCGGTGATGGCGCCGCGCACGCCCACGCGCGGGGCCTCGGCAGCCTGGGCCAGCCCTACGGCCATGGCGGCAGCAAGCGTGGAAGCCAGGAGCATCTTGTTCAACGTGATCTTCATTGCAATGGATTTCCTGTTTCGGCGGTTGTTTCTGAATGTATCATCCCCCTTCGCGCAGAAAGTTAACGATTCACTCATCATTACCGGGCATGGGTGTTATCACTGCCACCAGCCTACCCAGGCTACGGTGTTGTCTTTAGGCTCGCCCCACTTCCTTCGCTTTTATGAGAACACCATGAACGCTACTTCCCACGCTACAAGCACCATGACCCGGAGCATGGTGATGCTGTTTGCGTTTTGCTGCGGCGCCATCGTCGCCAACATCTACTACGCGCAACCGATCATCGAACTGATCGCGCCGGACATCGGCCTCACGCCTGCCATGGCCAGCCTGATCGTATCGCTGACGCAAATCGGCTACGCCCTTGGCTTGTTTTTCCTGGTGCCCCTGGGCGACCTGCTGGAAAACCGCAAGCTGATGATCGCCACTACCGTGCTCGCTATCGCCAGCCTGCTGGGGGCAGCGTACACCGAACAACCCAACCTGTTTTTGCTGGTGTCGTTGCTGATCGGCTTCAGTTCGGTGTCGGTGCAGATCCTGATCCCGCTGGCCGCGCACCTGGCGCCCGCCGAGTCCCGTGGCCGTGTAGTCGGCAGCATCATGGGTGGCCTGTTGCTGGGTATCCTGCTGGCCCGACCGGTGTCCAGCGTGGTCGCGGACCACTTTGGCTGGCGCGCAATGTTCATGGCGGCGGCGGCGTTGATGGCATTTATCAGCGTGGTGCTGATGCTGACCATTCCTAAACGTCAGCCGGATCACTCCGCCAGCTATGGCCAATTGCTGGGTTCATTGGGCACCTTGCTGCGTCAGCAACCGGTACTGCGCCAACGGGCGTTCTACCAGGGCTGCATGTTCGCCACCTTCAGCCTGTTCTGGACCGCCGCCCCACTGGAGCTGGCGCGTAACCACGGCCTGAGCCAAAGTGAAATCGCGCTGTTTGCCTTGGTCGGTGCCCTGGGTGCCATCGCCGCGCCTATCGCAGGTCGCCTGGCCGACGCCGGCCATACCCACCGCGCTTCGTTGCTGGCCATGCTGTTTGCCGCGCTGAGCTTCCTGCCAGCCTTCGTACATCCGTTGTACAGCGTCATCGGCCTGGCCGTGACCGGCGTGGTCCTGGACTTCTGCGTGCAGATGAACATGGTGCTTGGCCAACGCGCCATCTACGCCCTCGACGCCAACAGCCGCAGCCGACTGAACGCGCTGTACATGACCAGCATCTTCATCGGCGGCGCCTTCGGCTCGGCGATTGCCAGCAGCGTGTATGAACACGGCGGCTGGCTGGGTGTGATGCTGGTGGGCAGCGCGTTTCCGTTGCTGGCGCTGTTGCGGTTCCTCAGCGCTTCGCGTCAGGCCACGGCTGCCACCGCTTGAGTGACGGGTTTAAGGCTGGTTTTCCCCCGCGGATGCCTGGCCGGACGGCGAGGTTATCAGGCTTATCAGCTGCGCGAAAAACGCTAACAGGGTGATGGCAAACATTTGGATCAAGCCGGCGGCGCCTTCCAGTGTCTTATCCTGCAACGGGGCGGGTGCAGGCACGGGTACAGGGGCAGGCGTCGGCGTAGGTAAAGGCTGGACGTTAGGTGTCTTGCCGCCCCCCTGCACGTCGGCTGGCTTGATCTCCCCTTTGCTCTTGACTACCAGGTCTGCGTTGCCCGTGCCTTTCAGGTCAATAGCCAGGCTTGAGAGGCCCGTACGGGGGTCATGCTTGAGCATCGCCTCACCCGCTCGCCCGGTGAACCGGTCAGTAAACACCAGGGCCCCCACACCCGCGTCCTTCATCGCGCCCGAAACGTCGATCTTATCGGTGCCGCTGGTGAAGTCCTCGATCATGTCAGGGTCGGATGGCGTGGAGTCGCTGGCCTTGTCGTAGACAAAGGTGTCTGCGCCGCCACCGCCTCGCAGGGTGTCGCCCCTCCCACCCCCCTTGAGCCGATTACCGGCTTCATTCCCCGATATCGTGTCCCGGCCAGAGCCGCCAATCGCGTTTTCAATCGTGCAGCCCTTGGCAATGGACACATTGCCCTTCAACCCACCTACGTCAGAAAACGATTCGGCATTCAGGTTGATGTTCTGGTCCTGGGAAAAGCCGGAGAAATCCAGCGTGTCGACACCACCACCGTCCCAGACACAGAACACGGGTTTGTCCTTGGCGCTATTGAGGCTCATCGCCTCCCGCTCGGTATTGGAATTGAAGCCATAGGTGGTGTCGGTGTTACGGGTTTGGTGGTTGGCCCCGTACAAGCGTTGCGCCGCCGCGATATCGTCCATCATCGGCGCAGAGGGGTTCTGCCCCTTGAAGTCGTGCCCCTTCTGATTCTTCTCCGACCAATAACTCATCACCGTGCGCGCCTTTGTATCCTCGGCGTAGACCGCGCCGTTCTGGTAATTGGAGCCACCGCCGTTGTAGTTCCCCGGATGGTGCAGGCCAATGGCGTGGCCCACTTCATGGATCGCAGTGACTGAAAAGTGACTGCCCAATGCCGGCGACCCGCTCTCTCTTAGCGTGCCGATCGTGGCAGATGTGTTGGCAGTGGAGCGACCGGGAAATGTGGCAACCCCACGATCACCGCGAGGGTTATTGCGGATATTGAGCGTGCCGTCCGAGTTGCCTGACTGCTCGCGAAAATTGATATTGGCTACGTCCTGCCAGGACTGCACCGCCTGGCGGACGCGTTGCTGCTGTGGTTTGGTGAAACTGTTGTCCACCGTGTAATTCACGTCGACCTTCGAGTCGCCATTACGGTCATGAAATCGCAGGTTGTCCCGCGTGATGTGTTGGGCTGCCTGGTCCGTGGTGTAAGTCGGCTTGTTACCAGCCCCCACACCAAACGGGCCGGGGTCCGATACCGGTAGGTTGTGAAGAGGAATAACGCTACGCAGGTCATAATTGTTCATTGTGCGGCACCTTTGGTTTTAATAAATAGGGCCGGCCAACGGATCGTCGGCCAATCACTCCAGAGGTAAATTCGCACGTTGAAAAATCTGATACCAACGCAGATTTGGTTCTAACCGCAACACCTGTGAGCCCCGAAACACAAGGCGATACACCCAGGAATTCCTTTGCAATTTAAACACTCGACAACACAAATGCCCGGGCGGTATCGGGTTGTTTTGGCAAGAGAAAAACAAAATCTAAAAAAGCAGTGGTTACTCAAGTACGCCGTTTTTCCAGCGCTGAGGACACATCCATTAACCCTTCCTCAGGACCGCACCAGCTTCTCAAGCGCAGCATCCGCCAGGAAGGAAGAACGGCTCTTGATCTTATGCTCACGCACATAACGGTCGATGCGCTGGATGACATAACCAGGCAACGTCACATTGACCTTCTCGGTCTTGCCCAGGTAGGGCGAGATGTCCAATTCCAACATCCCCCAACCCATGCCGGCGTAGTCTTCGTGCGCGTGATGATTGGCGACCGACGTTGGCATCGGAATCGGCCCACCCTCTGCGGCAATCTCTTGCAGCCTGATGTGCGCGACTTCCACTGCGGCCTTGTAGGCCTCTTCAAAACTGTCCCCGGCCGTGACCGCGCCTGGGATATCGGGGATCTGGATACCGGTGGCGGTGAAGTCATCGCCCCATTCGATACAGATTGGGTATTGCATGAATATTCTCCTTAAAACTCAAACAGGCCGGCGCGTTTCCTGATGCTTCTGACAGTGCCCAGCGGCAAATCCTTTTTAGGATGGGGAGCGGGGATCGTGTACGGGTTATAGCGGTGGGTGAATATATGATGACTGCCCGTAACTCGATCTAACACCCAGCCTGCCTCTTGCAGTTCCTTGATCAATAACCTGCTTTGCACCTCAGCCTCCTTGGCCTGGCCTGAATAAAAATAACCCTAGAGTTATCTTTACTCAAGCATAAAATGACCAATCCTGACTGACGGCTGTTTTACCGGATGTTGAAGACCCATCTGCTCAACGCTTAAACACATGACACACGCAGGCCATCGCCTTAGGCTTGGGCGCCGCCAACCCAAACAGGAATCACCGATGGACCGCCTCACCGCCATGGAGACCTTCGTCCACGTTGTCGAGACCGGCTCTTTCTCCGCTGCCGCCAAACGCCTGGGCATTGGCCAGCCCGCCGTCTCCAAAAGCATTGCGCAACTGGAGACGCGCCTGGCGGTGCGCCTGGTACTGCGCTCCACACGGGGCCTGACGCCGACCGAGGCAGGCCTGGCCTTTTTCGAGAAAGCCAAGCGCGCCATCGATGAAGCCAACGCGGCCGACGACGCCGCCCGTGGCGCAGGCGCGGGACTCACCGGCAACCTGCGCATCAGCGCGCCGGTGACCTTCGCCCGGATGCATATCATTCCTCACCTGAGCCCCTTCCTCTCGCAGTTCCCCGAATTGAATGTGGACGTGGTGCTCGACGACCGCAGCCTCAATCTGGTCGAAGAAGGCATCGACGTGGCCCTGCGCATGGGCAACATGAATGACTCGAGCCTCACGGCGCGCAAGATCGGCGAATCGCCGTGCATCATCCTGGGCACCCCGCGCTATTTCGAACGTTTCGGTGAACCCGCCACGCCGGCGGATTTGCTGCAACACGAAGCAATCATCTACACCCGCGGCGAAGGCTCGCACTGGACCTTCACCCAAGGCGACATCGAATACCCGCTCGTCGCCCACGGCCGCGTACGCGTGACGGCGGCTGAAGGTGTCCGCGCAGCCGTATTGAGTCATCTGGGACTGACCTTGTCGTCCACCTGGATGTTTGCGCCGGAACTGGCCAGCGGCGAAGTGAAGCGGGTACTGACCGACTGGACATTACCGCCCAGGGATTTATGGGCGGTGTTCCCCACCGGCAGGATGGCGAGTGCCAAGGCGCGGGCGTTTGTCGAATATGTGGAGGGATTATTGCTGTAGGACCGTACTGCAGAAGCTGGGGATGCGGCCATTCAACGAGGGCCAATAGCTGAACGGGATTGCGCTGGCGAATAAGCTCGGCTGACGCTGCAACATTGCCAGAATAACGTGCGAGGCGATGGTCAACGCGAGCGTCTGCCCTGGGCAATGGTGTCTCCCCGAACCAAAACTGAAGACTCGCCGATGCGCACGTTCAAGCTGGAACGTGTCAGGGTCCGGGTTCGCATCAGGGTCCCGATTGGCAGCCGCCAGCAATACCAGAATCGTATCCCCAGCCTCTACGACACGGCGGCCAATCGTGCAGCGCCTGGCAACGAATCGCCGCGTGTTTTGCACCGGCGAATCGTAGCGGGCCACTTCCTCCACCAGTGCAGCGACCAGGGTTGGTGCGCGTAGGATCTGCTCAACCAGATCAGGTCGCTGACAGAGCAATACCCGCGTATTGCCGATCAGGCCAGCCGTCGCTTCGCAGGTCTGCGACAACAGTCCAATCAGGTTGGCATTCAGCACTTGCGCGTCCTGCCAGTCACCTCTACGAATCAGTGCCAGCAACCCTATTTCCTCAAGCACACCGTTGAACATCTGACTCAATTGCGACACACCAATGTCGGCCTTCTGCAGTTGAGCGGCGTTACTCAACGGTGAGAGGCAGGCCACGAAATCGCGCGTCAAACCGGCGACGGCTTTTAACTGCGTACAGGGCACGCCCAATAGGTGTGCAACCACCGACACCGGGAGGGTGAACATCCATTCATCCGGGGTTTTCATACGGGTGCTGAGCTGCCTCACCACGGTCGCAACGTGCTGCGCGTCCAGGGCGGCCAGCGCCGGTTCGATGATCGCCCTAGGGCAGCGATGGGCAGCGCCTTCATTCATGCGCATCAACCGCGCAAACACCTGGCCTGCTGCACGTTGCGCGATGGCGGGAGGCACTGGCTCATGGGGCGGGCGTACACGACAGTCGGGATGCGCCAAAACAGCCTCCACCGTCTCTGCGCGGCTGGCTACCCACAGCCCAAGTTGGGCATCGAACAGCAGCTCTTCATTGCGCCGCAAACGGGCGTAGTAGACGTAGGGGTCTGCATGGGTGGGGGCGTCAAGCGGCGTCATTGAGTACGTCCTGTTCAAAAAGAACCGTTACTATCGGCGCTCTCGCACGGTGATGATTCGCTCAGGAACGAAGTATGAACGCCCACGACGATGACGCCGCACTCTCACACATCGCCGGCGCAATTGCAGAACCCGCACGCACTCGAATGCTCTGTGCGCTGATGGACGGCCATGCGCGTACCAGCACCGAAATGGCGGTGATTGCCGAGGTCAGCGCATCCACCGCCAGCGCTCACCTGGCCAGGCTCAAGGAGAACGGTTTGATCGAACTGCACACCCAAGGACGTCATCGTTACTACCGCTTGGCGGGGGCCCATATCGCCCAAGCCATCGAGAGCCTGATGGTGATCAGCCGCCACAGCGCCAAGGCGTTTGTGCCGAACACGCCCAGTCGCCTGCAGTTCGCGCGTACCTGTTACGACCATATGGCCGGCACACTCGCCGTGCAGTTGCACGACCATTTCATAGCAACCGGATGGTTGGCCGGCGACGGTAATTACCAGCTCACCGCGCCGGGTGAGAAAGCCATGCTTGACCTGGGTCTGGATGTCACCGCACTGCGGGCGCAACGCCGTCGCTTTGCCTGTGGTTGCCTGGACTGGAGCATGCGCCGCCCGCACCTGGCCGGCGCATTGGGCGCGGCGTTGCTGCAAAGCGTGATCAGCCGTGGATGGGTGACCCAGGACCTGGACAGCCGCGCATTGGGAGTGACGGCCAAGGGGCGCAAGGAATTGGCGGGTCGGTTTGGAATAGAAACAGCAGGGTAATGAAGATCAACTGTGGGAGCTGGCTTGCCTGCTCCCACAGGGTTTAGGGCGCCCAGATAATCAAGCGCATGCCGAGTGCCCGTGGTCGAGGCAGCACAGCAGGCGCTCGACCGTATGCTCCAGCGGGCCGGAATTATCCAGTAGGAACAACCCCGCACCGTTGCCGTCGATCAGCTCGGCGGTGAACTGTGCATTGCGTGCCAGGCGCGCTTCGATATCCGCCAGCGCCTCACGCCCCCGTGCGATCAAGCGCTGGCGCAACACCGCCTGATCCACCGTCAGCAGCAGCACCAGCGACGTCGGATAACGCTCTCGAGTCTGCGCCAAGTGCGCGCGCGAGCCGTTGACCAGCACGTCGTGCCCCGCCGCCAGCCAGTCGTCGATCGCCTTGGGAATGCCATAGGACAAGCCATTCGCCTGCCAACTGAGGGCAAACGCGCCCTCGGCCTGCATCGCGGCAAACCGCTCCGGGCTCACACCTCGCGCGGCCTCGCCCACCGCTTCTGCCGAGCGGGTGATGACGCGGCGCACGATGTGGCAACCGCGCTCGGCCAAACGCGGACGTGCGGCATCCAGCAGGCTGTCCTTGCCCGAGCCGGAAGGCCCGATGAGATAGATCAACCTGCCTGCCATCAGAACACCCTCGTTACTTGTCGCCGGTCACCGGGCCGACGGCGCACACATTACCCCAGGAAGGCCGGTTCGCCACCGGGTATTTCGTTGTTTACAGTAGCGTACCCTGGGCTGATGGCCGAGGAGATCTCCTGTGGCAGCTTCATTGGATGAAGGCAGGCGTTTCAAGCCATGAAAAAGGCGACCCGAAGGTCGCCTTTTGTCATTGCGCGTACTGCTTGCTCAACCCCGGCGGTACACCCTGCACGTCGGTCTCTTCCCACGGCCCGTTCGGGCTGATGGAGCGGCTCCAGCCGTTGCTCCAGCGGTAATACGTGCGCTGGCGGTAGAAGGTGTCGGGCTGCTCTTCCAGCACATACACCTGCATCTTGCCGTCCCAGTGGCTGGCGGCGCCTGGAGGTGGTGCGAAGGTTGGCGATTTGGTTGGCACTGGTTTCGGCGGCGGGGTCACCGGACCGGAAGGCTTGGTGCCTGGCTGGGTCGACGGGCCCGACGGTGGGATGGTCGGGCCGGTAGGCGCAGGAGGTGGCCGGTGGACCGCACAAGCGCTCAGGCCCAATACCAGGCTGAGCAGGGTGATGCGTGCGAGTGCGGTCATAGGCGTTTCCTCAAGTTTACTTATCCGGACTGTCGATGGTCAGCTGCTGCAGCGCAGTGGTGGAGCTGGCCAGGGGTTGGCTGCGGCCGATCCACTCGCCAGCGGTCGGTTGACCGGCCCGGGATATGCGCGCAACCAGTTGGACTTCAGGGAAGTTCGACAGTTTCAACTGCGGCATCATCGCGTCGGCATCGCCCAGTTCGACGGTGATCGGCAGTTCGGCGACGGTGACGCGCTTGGCTGCCAACGGTGCCGGCGGACCTTTCACGGCGCGGGCGAAGATGAATACGCTGTCGGTTGGCAGCGCCTTGGCCTTCACGTCGGCGGACACGTCCACCCGGACGTTCATCACGGATTTTTGAGGGGCGACGGTGCCGCCGCTCTCTTTCAGCTTCTCGGCCGCACGGTCGATGCCGCCTTGCAGCGCCGCACGGGAATTGTCTCCCGGCGGCAATTGCGCCAGCAGACGGTTCCAGTAATCGATCGCTTCCTGATAACGCTGACCTTCAAACGCCGCGATACCCAGCAGGCCAAGGCTGGTGACTTCCTTCGGGTCAAGCTTCAACGCTTCGTCAGTCAGCGCCTGGACCTTCGGCGACCACTGTTTATTGTCGGCAAAGTACTGCGCCTGGGCCCATTGGCCGAGCAGTTCCGGCTGGCGCCCGGCCAGTGCCACGGTGCGTTCGAAGACTTTCGCGGCATCGGCGGAACGGTCCTGAGCCATGTAGGCGCGACCGAGGAAATACAGGCCTTCCGCCGAATCCGGCTGCGCGGCCGCGGCGCGCTCCAGGCGCTGGGTCATGTCTTCCATGGACACTGGCGGCTGGGAGAATTCGCGGGTCAGCTCGACCTTATCGCTCGCGCCGTAATGCAGGTACAGCGCAACGCCCAGGACAGGCACCAAAAAGGCCGCCAACAATGGCAGCGGTTTGCCCAAACGCGATTCGCGAGGCTTTTCCACGCCTTCGGTGTCAGCCAGCAATTCGCGGGCAGCTTCGGCGCGACCGGTGTCGAGTTGCGCGGCATTCAGCACGCCTTCGTCCTGCTGCACTTGCAGCTCGGCGACGCGCTCCTGGTACAGCGCCACGTTCAGCGCAGTGCGGTCCTCTTCACGCTGGGCACGGCGGCCACGCAACACAGGGATCAACAGGAAACTCAGGGCAATCAGTAGCAGCAAGCCGGCTGCGAGCCAGAAATCAATCATCAGTCTTGGTGTCCAGCAATTGGTCGAGGCGTTTACGCTCTTCGGGGGACAGCGCGTCGGAACCATCGGTAGGCGCGGCGCGGCGGCGGCGCACGATCACGGCCATCACCACCACGCCGGCCAGCAACAGCCCGGCAGGGCCGAACCAGAGCAGCGCGGTCTTGCCGGTGAGGGCCGGTTTGTAGCGCACGAAATCACCGTAGCGGTCGACCATGAAGTCGATGATCTGCTGGTCGTCCTTGCCCTCCCCCAGCATGCGGAAGATCTCTCTGCGCAGGTCGGTGGCGATGGGCGCGTTGGAATCGGCGATGTCCTGGTTCTGGCATTTGGGGCAGCGCAGTTCCTTGGTGAGGTCGCGGAAACGCTCACGCTCGGCGTCGTTGGCAAATTCGTAGGTGTCGATGGCGGCGTGGGCCACGCCAGCCAATCCGAGCGCCAGAACAGCGGCGGCTAACAAGCGCTTCATGGCTTGGCCTCATCGACCAGCGCCTGGTACTTGGCGGCCAATTGTTCGCGCCAGACCACCTCATCGATCACACCCACGTATTTGTCGCGGATCACGCCCTTGGCATCGATGAAGAAGGTTTCCGGGGCACCGTACACGCCAAGGTTCAGGCCGAGGTTGCCGTCTTCATCACGGATATCCAACTGGTACGGGTTGTGGAACTCGGCCAGCCACTTCAAGGCCGCTGCGTTGTCGTCCTTGTAGTTGATGCCGTAGATCACCACGCCCTTCTCGGCCAGTTTGTTCAGCACCGGGTGTTCGACGCGGCACGAGATGCACCAGGTGGCCCATACATTTACCAACGCAGGTTTTCCAAGAAGATCGGCCCTGGTGAGTTGCTTAGTGCCCTGCACGTCTGCCAGTGAAAACTCCGGAAACGGCTTATTTATTAGCGCCGAGGGCAATGTAGTGGGATCACCCTTTTTAAGCTGCACAACTACAATCGTAGCGAACGCGCCAAGTACTGCGGCTATCAAGCCCACGACTATCCAGCGCTTACCATCAATACTCATCAGCTAACCCCTTGAGCGGTCAAACCAATCGCTTCACGCACCCGGCTCTTGACCTTGACCCGATAACGCCGATCCAGCGCGGCGAGCAAACCACCGAAACCGGTGAGCAAACCGCCGAACCAGATCCAGCGCACGAACGGTTTCACATGCACGCGCACTGCCCAGGCACCTTCGCCCAGCGGTTCACCCAGCGCCACATAGAGGTCGCGGGTGAAACCGGCGTCGATCCCGGCTTCGGTCATCATCGAGCTCTGCACGGTGTACAAGCGTTTTTCCGGGTGCAGCACGGCGATTTCCTGGCCGTTGCGCACGACGCGCACGGTGCCTTTGTCTGAGGTGAAGTTCGGGCCTTCGAAGTGCTTGGCGCCTTCGAAGATGAAGTGGTAACCGGCCAGGTCCATGGACTCACCCGGTGCCAGGCGCAGGTCGCGCTCGGCGCTGTTCTGGCTGGAAAGCACCACGCCCAGGGCGCACACGGCGATGCCGATGTGGGCGATCTGCATGCCCCAGTAACTGCGGGTCAACGTCGGCAAGCCTTTGAGCAGGCCTTTGTGGCGAGTCTTGTCGAAGATGTCGCGCACGCCGGCCAGCAATACCCAGGCAGCCAGCAGGAAGGTCGCAAGCACTGCCCAGTTGAAGTCGCCATACGCTACACCTGCGATCACCGCCAACGCCACGCTGCCGAGCAACACCGGCATCAGCATGCCGGCCAGCCATTTCACCGGGGTGTCTTTCCAGCGCACCAGCATGCCAACCGCCATCACCACCATCAACAGGCCCATCAACGGGATAAACAGCGCGTTGAAGTACGGCGGGCCGACGGACAGTTTGGCGCCACTGAGGGCATCCAGCACCAGCGGATACAGAGTGCCGAGCAGGATCATTGACGCGGCGACCACCAGCACCAGGTTATTGCCCAACAGCAGGGTTTCCCGCGACCACAGGTTGAAGCCAACCTGGCTCTTGACCACCGGGGCGCGCAGGGCGAACAGGGTCAGGGAACCGCCGACGACAAACAGCAGGAAGATCAGGATGAACACGCCGCGTTCCGGGTCAGACGCAAACGCGTGCACCGACGTCAGCACGCCCGAACGCACGAGGAATGTGCCGAGCAGGCTGAGGGAAAATGCCGCGATGGCCAGCAACACGGTCCAGCTCTTGAACACGCCGCGCTTTTCGGTGACGGCCAGCGAGTGAATCAATGCCGTGCCGACCAGCCAAGGCATGAAGGAGGCGTTTTCCACCGGGTCCCAGAACCACCAGCCACCCCAGCCAAGCTCGTAGTAAGCCCACCACGAACCGAGGGTGATACCGATGCCGAGAAACGCCCAGGCGACGATGGTCCACGGCCGCGACCAGCGCGCCCAGGCTGCATCGAGACGCCCGCCGAGCAAGGCGGCGATGGCGAAGGCGAAGGCCACGGAGAACCCCACGTACCCCATGTAAAGCATCGGCGGGTGCACGATCAGGCCGATGTCTTGCAGCAGCGGGTTGAGGTCGTGCCCGTTTACCGGGATCTGCGGCAAGATGCGCGTGAAGGGGTTGGAGGTCATGATCAGGAACAGCAGGAAACCGATGCTGATCATGCCCATCACCGCCAGCACCCGCGCCAGCATCACTTGCGGCAGTTGGCGCGAGAACACCGACACGGCGAAGGTCCAGCCGCCGAGGATCAACGCCCACAGCAGCAACGAACCTTCGTGGGCGCCCCACACGGCGCTGAATTTGTAGTACCACGGCAGCGCGCTGTTGGAGTTATTGGCGACATAGGCGACGGAAAAGTCGTCGGTCATGAAGGCGTAGGTCAGGCAGCCAAACGCGAACAGCAGGAACGCGAACTGGCCCCAGGCGGCCGGCTGCGCCAGGCTCATCCACAAGCGGTCACCGCGCCAGGCGCCAAGCAATGGCACCACGGCCTGGACGATGGCAAAGCACAGGGCGAGGATCATCGCCAACTGGCCCAGTTCCGGAATAAACAGTGCGGACGTCATGGCTCAGCCCTCCTTGGCAGGCATTGGCGCGGACTGGCCGCTGTCTTTCAACGCTTTGGTGACTTCTGGCGGCATGTATTTTTCGTCGTGCTTGGCCAGCACTTCATCGGCCACCACTACGCCGTCGGCGTTGAGCTTGCCCAGGGCGACGATGCCTTGGCCTTCGCGGAACAGGTCCGGGAGGATGCCGCGGTAGGTGATGGTCACAGATTTGCTGAAGTCGGTGACCACAAAGGTCACGTCCAGGGAATCGCCGGAACGCTTCAAGGAGCCCTTCTCCACCATGCCGCCAGCACGGATGCGCGTATCGACAGGCGCTTCGCCGTTGGCGATCTGGGTCGGGGTGTAGAACAGGTTGATGTTCTGCTGCAGAGCGCTCAAGGCCAGGGCCACGGCAATGCCGACGCCAGCGAGGATGGCAAGGATGATCAACAGACGCTTTCTACGCAGCGGATTCACTTTTCGGTCTCCCGGCGCAGACGACGCGCCTCTTGTTGCAGGTAACGCTTGCGGGCCAGGATCGGCGCGGCGACGTTGAGGGCCAGCACTGCCAGGCAGATGCCATAGGCCGTCCAGACATACAGGCCGTGGTGGCCCATGGCGATAAACTCGCTGAAAGAAGCAAAACTCATCCACGCGCTCCCAGGCTGCTGTGCACTTCGGCCTTGACCCAGCTGGTGCGGGCTTCACGCTTGAGCACTTCAAGGCGCATGCGCATCAGCAGCACGGCGCCGAAGAAACAGTAGAACCCCAGCACCATCAGCAGCAGCGGCGCCCACATTTCCACAGGCATCGCCGGTTTTTCGGTGAGGGTGAAGGTGGCGCCCTGGTGCAGGGTGTTCCACCACTCCACCGAGTATTTGATGATCGGGATGTTGATCACACCGACAATCGCCAGCACCGCGCAGGCCTTGGCGGCGCTGTCACGATTGCTGATCGCATTGCCCAGGGCAATCAGACCGAAGTACAGGAACAGCAGGATCAACATGGACGTTAGTCGCGCATCCCACACCCACCATGACCCCCAGGTCGGCTTGCCCCAGATCGCGCCGGTGACCAGCGCCACGGCGGTCATCCACGCACCGATGGGCGCGGCGCATTGCAGGGCAACGTCTGCGAGCTTCATCTTCCACACCAGCCCGACCACGCCGCACACGGCCAGCATCACGTAGCAGGACTGGGCCAGCATCGCGGCGGGAACGTGGATATAAATGATGCGAAAGCTGTTGCCTTGCTGATAGTCCGGCGGCGCGAAGGCCAGGCCCCAGACCAGGCCGATGCCGATCAGCAACACGGCAGCGATGCTCAAACACGGCAGCAGTTTGCCGCTGATGCCATAGAACCATTTGGGCGAGCCGAGCTTATGAAACCAGGTCCAGTTCATTGCTGTTTCCATCACGGTTGCTTCTTGTCGTGGCAAGAAGCGTAGGGTCTTTACTGACTGAACGTATAGCGCTCAGTCAGACCTCATTATTCGCCAACGCTGATCTTCAGGCCGGCCGCTATAGCAAAGGGTGTCAGGGTTACCGCCAGGGCGGTCAGGCTACCAAGCCACAGGAGGTAACCGGTCGCCGGCATGCCCATGAGCGCGGCTTGCAACGCACCGCTGCCCAGGATCAGCACCGGGATATACAAAGGCAGAATCAACAGGGCCAGCAACAGGCCGCCGCGCTTCAAACCCACGGTCAATGCCGCGCCCACCGCGCCCAGCAAACTGAGCACCGGTGTACCGAGCAGCAGGCTCAGGAGCAGGATCGGCAGGCATTCGGTGGGCAGGCCCAGCATCATCGCCAGCAGCGGCGAGAGCAAGACGAGCGCCAGGCCGGAAAAAGCCCAGTGTGCCAGTACCTTGGCCAGTACCAGAAGTGGCAAAGGGTGCGACGAAAGGACCCACTGTTCCAGGGAACCGTCTTCGAAATCACTGCGAAACAGCCCGTCCAGCGAGAGCAGGACGGATAAAAGTGCGGCGACCCACACCAGTCCCGGGGACAAGGTTTGCAACAGTTTAGTCTCGGGGCCGACCGCCAACGGGAACAACGCGATAACAATGGCGAAGAATACCAGCGGGTTGGCCAACTCGGCCGGGCGACGACACAGCAGCCGCGCTTCGCGGGCAACCAGCAGGGCGAATACGCTCATGCCGACCACCGCCCCAGGTCCAGGTCACGGTAACCGGCGGGCATGCGATTTAGCGTGTGATGAGTGGTGAGCACAACCAGGCCGCCCCGCTCGCAGTGTTGGGCCAGGTGTTCTTCCAACTGGGCGACGCCTTGTTTATCGAGGGCGGTGAACGGTTCATCGAGAATCCACAACGGCGGGCCGGGCAGATACAAACGCGCCAGGGCCACGCGGCGCTGTTGGCCGGCGGACAGGGTGTGGCAGGGCACGTCTTCGAAACCCTTGAGACCAACAGCGGCCAGAGCCTGCCAAATGGCATCGCGCGCAGCAGGATGATGCAGGGCGCTGAGCCAACTGAGGTTTTCTTCGGCGGTGAGCACGTCCTTGATGCCGGCGGCGTGGCCGATCCAGATCAGGTTGCGTGCCAGTTCGGTGCGTTGTTCGTTGAGGGGCTTGCCGTTGAGGCGTACCTCGCCGGCCGTCGGCTGCATCAGCCCGGCCAGCAGGCGCAGCAAACTGGTCTTGCCGCTGCCGTTGGGGCCACTGATCTGCACCATGTCACCGCCCGCCAGCCGCAGTTCGAGATGCTCGAACAGCAGGCGCAGGTCGCGTTCACAGGAGAGCGCTACGGCTTCAAGAAGAGGGCTGGTCAAAAGATCGCGGGCCTTTACGGTTCAAGTCGGCGGTGCAGCGGCCGTTAAAGAGAAATGCACAATAACGGCTTTGGCGACCGATTTTAGAGAGCTGGATCAAATAGTTGTGAGGTTTTTAGCGCTCTCTTTGCAGACGGGCGGCATTATACATGTGATGCCCTACTCTAAAGAGGGCAATTTCCCCAGAGACGACGCGCGCGATGACCGGTGAGATCAACCTTCCTACGCTTCCACCTGCTACTGCGGCCGGGCCCAGCCTTGCGCCTGCGGCCGGTGAATTGCTGAAACTGCTGGAGCCGCAGATCGGCTTGATCGACCCCGGGAAAACCGCAAACGCCGAAGTGATCGCCCTGAAGCAAGGCGGTGAAGCCTTTCAGTTGCTACTCAAATTGACCTTGGAAGGTGGCCGCCAGACCCTGGTGCAAGCCAGCAGCGCCCAACCCTTGCCGCTGGGCAGCAATGTCGCGGTCAGCCAGACGCCCGCCGGCAACCTGACGCTCAGCCTGCAGCAGGCCTTGAGCGCGAATGTAGCCGCCCTCACCCGCATCGATACCAATCAGATGCCGGTGGGCACGCTGTTGCAGGCCAAGGTGCTGACCACTCAAATGCTGCCCCAAGGCACGGCGCAACCGGCGATCTACCGCTCACTGGTGACCGTCCTCAACAGCGCACTGACGGGCGCCACCCTGACCGTGGAAAGCCCGCAGCCGTTGCGCGTCGGCAGCCTGCTCAGTGCCGTGGTGCAGAACGCGCAGACCTTGAATTTTGTACCCTTGAGCGGGCTCAAGGATCAGTTGGCCGTCACGCAGCAACTGTCGACCCAACAAAGTCGCCAAGGCTCGCTGGATGCGGTGTTCACTGCGCTGCAAAACCTGCCGCGCGGCGACAGCACCTCCGCCAACCTGCGCGCCGCCGCCGACCGTTTGCTGGCCGCCTTGCCGGATTTGGCCCAGGTCAGCAACCCCAAGGTGCTAGCGCAAGTCATCCAGAACAGCGGGGCGTTTCTTGAAGCCAAGCTGCTTGCCGGGCAAAACCCGCAAGTTCCCCCACTGGACATGAAAGGTGCCTTGCTGCGCCTGGTCGCGGACTTGTTGCCCGCCCTGCCCGCCAGCACCAACCTGAACGCCATCCTCGCCGCCAATACCCTGGCCCAGGTGCTGCCCAACTTCGTACGCAGCCCGCTGAACACCCTCGGCCAAGTCAGCGCCCGACAGCTGCCCGCTGGCTTTCCGCTGCCCGAACGCCTGATGGCCAAACTGGAAGGCGAAGGCGACCTGGAAAACCTGCTGCGCCTGGCCGCCGGGGCTATCTCGCGCTTGCAAAGCCATCAACTGTCGAGCCTGGAGCAGACCGGCACCACCGCCGACGGTCGCCTGCAAACCACGTGGCAGTTGGAAATCCCTATGCGCACCCTGCAGGACATCGTGCCCTTGCAGGTCAAGTTCCAGCGCGAAGAACCGGCGCAGGACAAAGACCAGCCCGAACGCAAAGACAAGAAGGACGCCAAACAGATGCTCTGGCGCGTCGAGTTGGCGTTTGATATGGAGCCACTGGGGCCGTTGCAGGTCCAGGCGCAACTGAGCCAGGGCAAACTGTCCAGCCAGCTGTGGGCGACCCGGCCATTCACCGCCAGCCTGATCGAAAGCCACTTGGGCAACCTGCGCGAACGCCTGGTGACCTCGGGCCTTAACGTCGGCGACCTCGATTGTCACCTCGGCACCCCGCCGCGCGGGCCCAAAACCGGATTGGAGCAACGCTGGGTGGATGAGACCGCATGAAAAACCCAAGCCCACCGCGCCAGGCGATTGCCCTCAAGTACGACGGCCAGCAGGCACCCAACCTGACGGCCAAGGGCGATGATGCCCTGGCCGAAGCGATCCTGAAGTTGGCGCGGGAAAATGAAGTGCCCATCTATGAAAACGCAGAGCTGGTGAAGCTGCTGGCGCGCATGGAGTTGGGCGACAGCATTCCGGAGGAGTTGTACCGCACGATTGCCGAGATCATTGCGTTTGCCTGGACGTTGAAAGGCAAGTTTCCGGTGGGGTATGACCCGCATGCGGGGCCGGTGGAGCGCGACGTGACCGAACGTGGGGATGACTACTGAATCAGCCGGGCATCACACCGGCCAACACGCGGGCCGCGACCGACGTGGCAACGGGCTTGCGCTGCGCATGCTGCTTCAACGCCTGCTCGAACGTCTGCCCCTCGTACCGCCGCAATGCTGCACCGAACGCGCTGGCCTGAGCCGGCGGAAGTGGAGCAGTGAAGGCCTCGATGAACTGCGCGTTAATGACGGTGTTGCGAACATTGTCTATCTCCGCCTTGATGGAACGGCTATCTCGGGCAGTAACATGATCGAACAGGACCTGATCCTTGATCACAAACGCCTTCGTACCTGGTGCGCGCTGGGCGACGAGCACGTTTTGCTGACCGTCCCAGGCCGACAGTGAATACTCTTTGAGCCTGCCCTGATTGCTCTTGACCGACTCGATACTCTGGCCACGATGCTCCAGACCCGCACTGAAAAACTGGCTCAGGACATTGAAGTCCATCACCGCCTCATCCGTCCCACGTTTGAGAATCCGGCAGCACAAGGTCGCCAGGTCCACCTGGATATCATGGAAATGCAGCTTGGGCGCTTGGCTCAAACGTGCGACATCGGCGATCTTCTGATTGAAGTCATTTGGCCACAGGTACAACGCGTCCCGCGTCAATGGCTGCCCCAAGCGCTTTTCCATAGGCCCCATGAACTGCTGAACCAGTGCCGCGCCCTGATCATGCACTTGCAGCATGCTGGTACCGGGCATACGGTTCTGGATCATATTCTTCACAACATCGGTGTTGAGCGCGAACTGGCCAGTCAGAAAGGTGGTTTTACCCGCTGACGGCGCACCGCGAACTATCGAGACATCTTGCGACACGGCAGGTGCCTGGTCGTGGAGGATTGACTGGAACTGCGTCAGGTACTTCTCTGCCAACTGCGCCGTCAGATTTTTCAGGATGTTGGCATTGAGGCTTTCCACCTCAGGCAGCCAGACGTTTCTTTTACCCAGAGCCTGCGCCAGTGTTGGCATACTGCTGTCAGCCGCAGCCGGGTTGGACCAGCCCAACCGCTCGTTATCCTGCAGCCGTTGCAACTGCCCTGGGTTGCGCGTCAACGCCTGCCAGGAAGTAATATTCGGATCGGCGATCATGCAGGCAAGTCGCTCTCGATAATTGTCCTCGGAAGGCGGCCGGCCAATCAATTCGCTCAAGACCCTACGCGCATTGGTTGAATTGATTGAGGCTGCAGTGGGCATGCCGGGCTCGGCGTAAACGGGCGCCTCCACGCTATTAATGGATGTAGCACGTTGGATAGTCATCGTCAGTCCTCCAGTTAACCAGAACTCGGCAAATTAGCCTGCCCGCTCAGGTTTACTCATAGGACTTTTCTTGAGCGTCAGTCAGCCACCGATGAACTGCGCGTCAGCCCATTACTTCACTCAAAGGAATGAAGTTGACCCGGTCGCCAATCGTCAATGTCGTGCCTTCCAACACCTCCACAAACCCTTGCGCCCACGCCGCACTGCGCAGCACGCCGGAACTCTGGTTGCGATAGATGATCGCCTGGCCCTGCTCGATACGCCCGCGCAGGTATTCGCGACGATTGCCCGGTTTGGGCCACACGAACCCCACCGGCACTTCAAAGCGCAGCGGCTCGACATCTTGCACGCCTTGACGGCGCAACAAATAAGGGCGCGCTAGCAGCGCAAACGTCACCAGCGTCGAGGCCGGATTGCCCGGCAGGCCGATCACCGGCACGCCTCGGAAGTGGCCGAAGGTCAGCGGCTTGCCTGGCTTGATCGCCAGTTTCCACAGCGCCAGCTCACCCTCTTCACGCAGGGCAATGCCGAGGAAGTCCGCCTCGCCTACCGACACACCGCCGGTCGACAGGATCAGGTCGACATTGCCCAGATCGGCCAGGCGAGTGCGGGTCCGGTCCAAGTCATCGGGCAGGATGCCGGCGTCGATCACTTCGCAACCCATGCGCGCCAGCCATGAGCAGAGCACGCCACGGTTGCTGTTGTAGATCTGCCCCGGCCCGAGCGGCAAGCCCGGCTCGATCAATTCATCGCCGGTGGACAACACCGCCACACGCGGTCGGCGTACTACTGCCAGGCAATCACGGCCAAGGGAAGCGGCCAGGCCCAGCTCAATCGGGCCCAGGCGCGTGCCGGCCGTTAACACAAGCTCGCCTACGGTGGTTTCCTGGCCTTGGGGGCGGATGTTCTGATCGATGTGCAGGGCTTCGGTGAAGCTCACGCGCTCGTCGGCGTGAACCACAGCGTTTTCTTGCATTTCCACACAGTCAGCACCTTCGGGAACCGGCGCGCCGGTGAAGATCCGCGCGCAGGTGCCGGTGGCCAGGGGCTGTGGCGACTGACCTGCGAAGATGCGCTGGCTCACTGCCAACGGTTCACCGGTCCAGTCCGCCAAGCGCACGGCGTAACCGTCCATGGCGCTGTTCGGCCAAGGCGGCAGGTCGAGCGTAGAGATCAGGTCCTGGGCCAATACACGGCCATCGCAGTCAGCCAGGGGCAGCGTTTCCTGCTCGCGGATCGGCGCGGCTTCGGCCATCGCCAGCAGTTTTTGCAAGGCCTCTTCCACCGGCATCAGGGCGCCGGTCTTGCCAGGCTTACCCACGGGATTCACAAGGCTCGGCCTGCTTCAGGTGCGGTACGAAGTTGCACGGGCGATGACGGTTGTCCAACTGCTCGGCGAGGATGCCATCCCAGCCGGTACGCACCGCATTGGTGGAACCCGGCAGGCAGCACACCAGGGTGCCATTGGCCAAGCCTGCCAATGCGCGAGACTGCACGGTAGAGGTGCCGATATCAGCCACGGATATCTGGCGGAACAGCTCGCCAAAACCGTCGACCTGTTTATCGAGCAGGCAACTGACGGCCTCAGGCGTGCTGTCACGGCCGGTGAAGCCGGTGCCGCCGGTGATCAACACCACTTGCACCACGTCTTCGGCGATCCAGTGGGCGACTTGGGCGCGGATTTTGTAAAGGTCGTCCTTGAGCAGCACGCGCTCGGCCAGGGTATGGCCAGCGGCGGTGAGACGGTCGACGAAGACCTGGCCCGAGGTGTCGGTGTCCAGGGTGCGGGTGTCACTGACGGTCAATACAGCGATATTCAGGGGTACGAAGGGCGCATCTGCCTTGGCGTTCATGGCACGGTCCGGTTGTCGAAGGAACAGCCCGATGTTATATCACAGGCCCCCCTTTTGCTGCCGCTGCGGAACCGCCATGCCTATCGACTCATCCCCCCTGCCGTGTTCGATCCTGCTGCTATCCGGTGGGCGCGGGCAGCGCATGGGCGGCCAGGACAAAGGCCTGTTGGATTGGCGTGGCCAGCCCTTGATCGCGCATCTACAGAGCCTGGTGCGACCGCTCACGGATGACCTGATCATCTCGTGCAACCGCAACCCGCAACAGTACGCCGTCTATGCCGACCAACTGGTGAATGACGACAGCCCGGACTTTCCCGGCCCGCTCGCCGGTATCCGTGCGGGACTCGCCGCCGCGCGCCACGCGCACCTGCTGATATTGCCGTGCGATGTACCGCATATCGACGCCCGATTGCTCGCCGACCTGCGGCAGACAGCGCAGCGCAACCCGCTACTGCCAGTGATGGTGCGCCATGGTGAATTCTGGGAACCCTTGATCTGCATCATCCCTACCCACCTGCAAACTGAGGTAGAACAGGCATGGCGTGCGGGTGAACGCAGCCCACGCAAGATCTTCCTGCAACTGGGTGGCGTGGGACTGGAGTGCCCGGCGGATGACCCGCGACTGGCCAACCTTAATACGCCCGAGCTGTTACAGACGCTGTCGGGCATGTCAGAATGAACCTCGCATCAGGAACTTTGTCGGCGCCGCACGCGTCACAAGGTCAGCAATTAAAAAGTATTCTCTCGGAGACAAACTCATGACTCAACGGACCATCGCCGCTCTCATGCTTGCACTGGGCCTCGCCACCCTCGCCGGTTGCGCCTCGCCGACAGTGATCACCCTGAATGACGGTCGCGAAATCCAGGCCGTCGACACCCCGAAATACAATGAAGATTCGGGTTTCTACGAATTCGAACAACTTGACGGCAAGCGCACCCGCATCAACAAAGATCAGGTTCGCACCGTTAAAGACCTGTAAGTCTTAGCGTTTGCCACAAGGCCCGCCTCGCGCGGGCCTTGTCGTTTCCGAGGGGTTACCAGTCCAGGGTGATCTCGCTGCGGAAGCTGCGCTCTACGCCGGTGACCGGGTCGATAAAACGCACGCCCTGGGCCAGCAGCTTGAGTGGGTTGGCGTAGTCGTCCACCGCGTCCTTGATCACATCCGGGTAGAACGGGTCGTTACAGATACTCGCGCCAAGTGCGGTCATGTGCACACGCAACTGGTGCTTCTTGCCGGTCACGGGAAACAGGCCGTAGCGCCATAGATCGCCATTCTTTTCGCGCACTTCCACAGCCGTTTCAGTGTTGGCGGCGCCAGACCCCTCCTGCATACGAAAGAACGGCTCGCCATCGACCAGGCGGCTTTTATGCACCCTGGGGAACGCCAGTTCAGGCAAGGCCGGTGCGATGGCCTCGTAGAATTTATCGATCTTGCGCGTGGGAAACAGTTGTTGATACGCGGAGCGGCTGGCCGGGTTGGCCGAGAACAGCACCAACCCCGCCGTATGCCGATCGATGCGATGCAAGGGCACCAGCGATGGATTGTCGAGGCGGCGAATCAGGCGCCGCAGCAGGGTTTGCTCGACATATTCACCGGCCGGGGTCACGGGCAGGAAATGGGGTTTGTCTGCCACCACCAGGTGCTCGTCGGCGTACAGGATGGTTTCCTGTACGGGGATGATTTTCTCGTTGGGCACTTCGCGGAAGTAATAGATGCACAGCCCTTCCTTGTAGGCCAGGTCCTGGCTGATCGGGCTGCCGTTGATATCCAATACGCGGCTGCGGGCGATGCGGTCCAGCCAATGTTCACGGCTGATCGCCGGGAAGTGTTCGCACAGGCAATCCAGCACCGTCGCCCAAGGGCCCGGTGGCAAGTACAACGTACTGGCTTGATGCTCGGAGGCGATAAAAACAGAAGTGGACATGCAGATGCTCAAGCCTTGGGAAAACCGGCAGGCATTATCCCGCATTGCGCGGGATTGAGCCTAGGGCGAATCTCAGGCCTTGGCCAACGCGGCCCGCAGAACCTTCGAGGCACTGGCGGCGTCGGTGAACTCCTTGAGCCAGCGCAGCACGTCCACCGCTTCCCAGCGGCCCGGGTCGTACAACGCGTACAACAAGCCCTGGTAACCCACCACATCCAGCTGCTTGTGATAACCGGCGCGCTGGAACAGCGCCTCGATCTCGGCGAAGCAAGTATTGAAATGCACTTTATTAAACGGCGTCTTGCCTTCCGTGACCAGGCCGTCAAGGCGCAGCTCGTTCACCGCGTCGCGCACGACATCGGCGGACATGCGATTGACGCTGCTTTTCAGTTGTTCAACATTCACCACGGGCGTTCCCTCTATTCAATCGCTGTACAAACATACAGTAACGTAATAATCGGAAACCTGCCATCGCATAAAACTCAGCGAAGGAAGGCGACAACCTGTTGTGTGTCGAATGGCCAATCCAGTTCCGCCCCGGTGTCTACCCGGCGAAGCACCGGGATCCGCAGGCCGTAGGCTTCGGTCAGGTCTTCGGGGTCGGTGATATCCACCAGTTCCACCAGCAACCCGTGTTCGACGAGCGGCATGATTTCGGCTTCGGCGATTTCACAAAGATGGCAACCCAGGGTGCCGAATAACTGGCATTCAGGAAGCATGGCAATGGACCTGGTCAGAAAACAGGCCACCATTCTAAGCTCGGTTACGGCCTCTCGCCCACCCTCACTAAAACCCTGACCCAGGTCACCATGGCGTATAACTGATTCGGCGATTCTCGCGGCTTTTTGCCTGCCCCCTAGCAACGGAGATGCGTGTGTTTGCCAACCTGCTGATCATTTTGGCCTCATCCCTGGTGGTGATTGCGCTGTTTCGCCGGTTGCGATTGCCGCCCGTGCTGGGCTACCTGTGCGTCGGCCTGGCCGTGGGGCCCACCGCGCTGGACTGGGTGAATGACAGCGAGGACCTGCCCGACCTCGCCGAACTCGGTGTGGTGTTTCTGCTGTTCTCCCTGGGCCTGGAATTTTCCCTGACCAGGATGCTCGCCTTGCGCCGTGTGGTGTTTGGCCTGGGCAGTTTGCAGGTGCTGGGGTGCGCAGTACTGCTGGGCGGATTATTGATGGCCTTTGGTGTGGCGCCGGGCATCGCCCTGTTGCTGGGGGCCGGGCTGGCGTTGTCATCCACGGCGATTGTCAGCAAGGAGCTGACCAGCCTTGGTGAAATCTTCAGCAGCCACGGCCAGAACGCGATTGGCGTGTTGCTGTTTCAGGACGTAGTGGCGGTGTTGCTGCTGACCCTGGTGCCGGTGTTTGCCGGCACCGGTGAGCAAGCCTGGTACCTGGCGCTGCCGCTGACACTCGGCAAAACCGTGTTCTTGTTTGTCGGCCTGCTGCTCGCCAGCCGTTGGCTGTTGCCGCGTTTGTTCCGCGAGGTCGCCGCCTCCCATTCGGCAGAGCTGTTTGTGCTGCTGGCGCTGGTGATTGTGTTGCTGACCGCCTGGCTCACCCACCTGCTTGGGCTCTCCCCTGCGCTGGGTGCGTTCCTCGCCGGCATGTTGTTAGGGGAAAGCCACTACCGCCATCAGATCGAGGCGGATATCCGCCCGTTTCGCGACATCTTGCTGGGGCTGTTTTTCGTCAGCATCGGCATGCTCATCGACCTGCAACTGTTCGTCAGCCATAGCCTGCTGATCCTCGGCATGACCCTGGCATTGATGGTGGCCAAAGGCTGTGTGGTCGCCGCGCTGGTCAAGCTGCGTGGCAGCGACAGTGAAACCGCCTGGCGCAGTGGCCTGGCCCTGGCCCAGGGTGGCGAGTTCTGTTTTGCGTTGATGGCGCAGATGCAGCAAAGCCGTCTGATCCCGGATGAATTCAACGGCCTGCTGCTCGCTGCCACGTTCTGTTCGATGTTGCTGACGCCGCTGCTGTTGCGCGCCGCACCACGCATTGCCCTGCGCCTGCACCGCAAGCCCAACCAGCAAGTGCAGTTGGAAGAAATCACCGCGCTGAACGCCGAGTTGCGCGGGCACGCAGTGATTTGCGGGTATGGACGCGTAGGCCAATCCATCGGACGTTTCCTGCGCAATGAGCAACAGGCGTTTATCGCCCTGGATGACGACCCGGAACGGGTCCAGGAAGCCACGACCGAAGACAGCAGCGTGCATTACGGCGATTGCCGGCGTGGTGCCCTGCTCAGTGCAGTCGGCCTGGAGCGTGCACGGTTGGTGGTGATTGCGGTGGACAACAGCGACGTTGCCTTGGTGGTGTTGAAAGAAGCGCGCCGGATCAACCCCGAAGTGCCGATTCTGGTGCGCACCCGCGATGACAGCCAACTGGCCGAACTGAAAGCCGCGGGCGCCAATGAAGTGGTGCCCGAGCTGTTGGAGTCGAGCCTGATGCTCGCCTCCCATGCCTTGATCCTGCTAGGCCTGCCGGACCAACAGGTACAGGCGCGTGTCGATGAAGTGCGGCAGAACCGCTATCACCTGCTGCACGGTTTTTACTCGCACCCGAACAACGCAGAAGAGGCGCCGATCAATCCTGACTGACCGCGCCGATCTTGTGGATCGACAGGTCCGCGCCGTAGTACTCCTCTTCCTGGCTCAGGCGCAGCCCGGTCACGCGCTTGATCACGCCGTACACCAACAGGCCGCCGGCCAGCGCCACCAGCACACCGAGGGCGGTGCCGATCAACTGGCTGATCAGGCTGACACCCCCCAGCCCACCGAGGGCGGTCTGGCCGAAAATGCCACAAGCGATGCCGCCCCACACCCCGCACAGGCCGTGCAACGGCCACACACCCAGTACGTCGTCGATCTTCCAGCGATCCTGGGCCGCGATGAAGAACCACACGAACACACCACCGGCGACTGCCCCCGTGACCAGCGCGCCCACCGGGTGCATCAGGTCGGAGCCCGCGCAGATCGCCACCAGCCCGGCCAATGGACCGTTATGCAGGAAGCCTGGGTCATTGCGACCGATGACCAGGGCCGCAACCGTGCCGCCGACCATGGCCATCAGCGAATTGACTGCCACCAGGCCACTGACGCCGTTTAGGGTTTGCGCGCTCATCACGTTGAAGCCAAACCAACCGACGATCAAAATCCACGAGCCCAACGCCAGGAACGGAATGCTCGACGGCGCAAACGCTACCAGGCGCCCGTCGCGGTAGCGCCCATTGCGCGGGCCAAGCAACAACACCGCCGCCAGCGCCAGCCAGCCGCCCATGGCGTGCACCACCACGGAACCGGCAAAGTCGTGGAAGCTGGCGCCAAAGGTCGCGAGCAGCCACGCCTGCAGGCCGAAATTGCCGTTCCACACCATGCCTTCGAAAAACGGGTAGATAAACGCCACGATCAACGCCGTTGCACAGAGCTGCGGCGCAAACCGCGCACGCTCGGCGATACCGCCGGAAATAATCGCCGGGATCGCCGCCGCGAAGGTCAGCAGGAAAAAGAACTTCACCAACCCATAACCATGATCGGCACTGATCACAGCGGCCGGTTGCATGAAGCTCACACCGTAGGAGATCCAATAGCCTATAAAGAAATAGGCCAGCGTGGAAATGGCGAAGTCGCTGAGGATCTTCGACAAGGCGTTGACCTGGTTTTTCTGGCGCACGGTGCCCACTTCCAGGAACGCGAAGCCGGCGTGCATGGCCAGCACCATGACCGCACCGATCAGGATAAACAGGGTATTGGAACTATGGACGAGGGTGTCCACTGCACTTTGCAGATTTTCCATGGAGGTTGGCAGGCCTGTAATAAAGGCAAAAAGCACCAAAGCGGTTCAAGCCAGGGTTGCGCGCACTAAATTGGCACCGCCGGCCCCACCCCTCTACAGAGAATGTGAACCGCTTTAGCGCAGCGATCAACACAACAGGCCGTTGCCGAAAGGGTTTTTCCGCGGGTTTCAGTTATTTAGGGTAAGGTTTTTCAAGGCATTGCCTAAAGCCGCCCGGATTCAGCGCAAGCCCCGGGGCCTGCGCACCAAGGCAAAGCAAAAGCTGTACCAGACAATTGCACTGAACCTTCACCGGTGCCGGTGACTCGAAACCACTGCGTATCGAACCGACGTACCGATCAGCCAATCACGGAGATAACCATGGCCAGAAGAACTGCAAAGACTGCTCAAGAAATATTGATGGCGGATTTTCAAACCTTGGTGACTGACACCGAACGGTTGCTGGATGACACCAAGGTGCTTGCCGGTGACCAGGCCGATGAGCTGCGTGCGAAGATTCATGACACGCTGCTGCAGGCCCGCGAAACCCTGAAACAGACCGAAGAGTCCCTGCGCGAACGTGGCCAGGCGGCGGTCACCGCCACTGAAGATTACGTGCAGGCCAACCCTTGGCAGTCGGTGGGCATTGCCGCCGGCGTGGGCTTTCTGATCGGCCTGTTGGCCACAAGGCGCTAATCATGTCTATCGGCGAAACTGGCTCGTCCACGGGCACTACCTCAAGACGTTTGGGCGCGGCCGTGTTGGGCTTGCTGCACAGCCACGTCGAATTGTTTGGCATTGAATTGCAGGAACAGAAGGCCCGCACCGTCAGCCTGCTGCTGTTTGCCGGCCTGGCGCTGGTGTTTGCGCTGCTGTTGCTGGTGGGGCTGTCGACCTTGGTGATGATCCTGGTGTGGGACACCGGCTACCGCCTGACCGGGATCATCTGCCTCTGCGTGTTCTACACGCTGGCCGCAGCGTTCTGCGGGGTACGCTTGAAAGCGGCGGTGTTCGATGAGTCCACGCCGTTCCACGCCACCCTCGAAGAGCTGGCCAATGACCGGGAGCGCCTGCTGCCATGACTCAACTACCGACAAACACCTCACGGCGGGAAATGCGCAAGGCGTTGATTCGCCTGCGCATGGAAATGCACCGCCAGGAGATTCGACACGAATCCCAGCAATTGATGTCGCCCTTGAACAAGGTGCGCAACCTGGGCCAGAACTTTCAGGACGGCCTGGGCATCAAGCACGCGCCGCTGTGGGGCGTGGCCGCTGTGACGCTGATGGGCTTCTTTACCGGTAAGGGCGCCAAGGGCGGCGGTATCGGCAGCCTGACGCGCATGGTGCGCCTGGGCGCCGGCTTGATCCCGCTGATCAAACTGGCCATGCAGGGTTCATCGCGCAAAGGTTGAGCCTGGCTGGCTGCATTCTTGCTAACAGAATCGGCCCGACCCTCGTTTTCGAGGGCCGGGCCTTTTTTTCGCCACCTCGCTTAAGGAGGCCCCGTGATCGACGGGCAACCGCTCGCCTGCTTCCAGCCATTTATCGACACCGCCACCGGCCGCATCGCCGGCGTTGAGGCCCTGGGCCGTCTGCGCCAGGCTGACGGCCGCTTGCAGTCCGTGGGCCCGCTGTTCGCCGACCCACGCACGCCGGGCGTGACCTTGCGCCGTCTCGACCGGCAGATCCGTGACAACGCACTGAGCCGCTTGCACGAAGCCCCCGAAGATTGGTTCCTGAGCTTGAACATCTCGCCGCGCTGGATCAATCGCCTGCGCCCGGGCCAAGCCTTGCCGAGCCTGAAGCAGATCCACAGCCATGGCGTCGACCCACGACGCATCGTGTTCGAGATCACCGAACTGGGCGGCGACATCCAGCGCCTGGCCGACGTGGTGGTGCGTTATCGCGAGGCCGGCGCGCGAATCGCCATCGATGACTTTGGCGCTGGCTATTCGCAGCTCGACCGGGTGCTGGCATTGCAGCCGGATATTCTCAAGCTGGACATGCGCCTGTTCCAGGCCGCCGCCCGCGGCGGGCCGAGCAGCGAAGTGGTCAGGGCATTGGCGCAAATGGCGGAGAAGACCGGGTGCTGGATCATCGCCGAAGGCGTGGAAACCGAGGCACAGTTAAGTTTCGCCCTGGAATGTGGTTCGCGGTACGTACAGGGCTATCTGTTTGCCCAGGCGCAGCTGGACTGGTTCGCCGCCGATGCCTTCGTCTCGCGTTTCGCCCAGCTGCGCACCGCGTATGTCCAACAAAAGCTCGCAGAGCGTGGGCGCATTATGCAACTGCGCCAGCAATTGGCCGAGCTGATGAACATCCTGCAAACCTGGGCGCAGGCCCAGGCGCCTTTGAGCCAGTTACCGCAACTGCCGGCGTTTCCCTGGCTGCTGCGCTTCTACCAGTGCGACCGGCATGGCACGCAGCTGACCCCCAACTTCGAATGGCGCCAGGACGCCTGGCAGGCCGACAGTCGCTACCTGGGCCATAACTGGTCGTGGCGCCCGTACTTCTATCACCTGCTGGCCGAGGGGTGGGAGGAGCGGCGCCTGACCCTGTCTTCGACCTACCGCGACGCGACCACCAATCAGTATTGCCTCACGGCCGGACAATTCTTCGATAACGGTCAGCGTTTGCTGTTAATCGATATCGACGCAGCCGGGCTGTAGATTTTCGCTTGCCCAGGTCGCGCTGAACCGGGAAGCTGGGAGGGTCATTCACCGTACGGAGAGTACCCGCCTTGGATTGGCCCACCCTGCTGACTCGCGAACGTCTTGGCAAACCGCTGCACAGCCCGGAAGAACTGGGGCGTAGCCCGTTTCACAAAGACCACGACCGTATTATCTTCTCTGGCGCATTTCGCCGCCTGGGCCGCAAGACCCAGGTACACCCGGTCTCCAGCAACGACCACATCCATACACGCCTGACCCACTCCCTGGAAGTGAGCTGTGTGGGCCGCTCCCTCGGCATGCGCGTCGGCGAGACCTTGCGCAGCGCCCTGCCCGACTGGTGCGACCCGAGCGACCTGGGCATGGTGGTGCAATCGGCCTGCCTGGCCCACGACATCGGCAACCCGCCATTCGGGCATTCCGGCGAAGACGCCATCCGCCACTGGTTCCAGCAGGCTGCAGGGCGCGGCTGGCTGGACGACATGAGCAGCGCCGAACGCAATGACTTCCTCAACTTCGAAGGCAACGCGCAGGGCTTTCGTGTGCTCACCCAACTGGAATACCACCAGTTCGACGGCGGTACGCGGCTGACCTACGCAACCCTGGGCACGTACCTGAAATACCCCTGGACCGCCCGGCACGCGGACTCGCTGGGGTACAAGAAACACAAGTTCGGCTGCTACCAGAGCGAGCTGCCGATCCTCCAGCAGATCGCCCACAAGCTCGGCCTGCCGCAACTCGAGGATCAGCGCTGGGCCCGGCATCCGCTGGTGTATCTGATGGAGGCGGCAGACGACATTTGCTACGCCTTGATCGACTTGGAAGACGGTCTGGAAATGGAGTTGCTGGAGTACACCGAAGTCGAGTCGCTGCTGCTGGACCTGGTGGGCGATGACCTGCCACAGACCTATCGCCAACTCGGCGCCCAGGACTCCCGTCGACGCAAGTTGGCGATCCTGCGTGGCAAGGCCATCGAGCATTTGACCAACGCGGCGGCACGGGCCTTCGTGGAACAGCAAGACGCTTTGTTGGCCGGCACCCTGCCCGGGGATCTGGTGGAGCATATGCACGGCCCGGCCAAACGCTGCGTCCTGGATGCCAAAGACATGGCGCGCAAGAAAATCTTTCAGGACAAGCGCAAGACCCTGCATGAGATCGGCGCCTACACCACCCTCGAGATTCTCCTGAACGCCTTCTGCGGTGCCGCGCTTGAGCAACATGGCGGGCGCACGCCGTCGTTCAAGAACCGGCGCATTCTCGACTTGCTTGGCAACAACGCGCCGAACCCCGAGTGGCCGTTACACGCGTCGTTCCTACGCATGATCGACTTTATCGCGGGCATGACCGACAGCTATGCCACCGAGATGGCGCGGGAAATGACCGGACGCTCCAGCCCTCAATAACGAGCACGATCACGTCGCCTGTTTCCTGAAAGGAATCTGCCTACAAAGGGAACAGAGCGGCCTGATCGAATTCGCACAGCCACCCGATGAATAATCACGCACGCTCCCGGCGACCCTGGCGATCTGTTCCTACGCGCCCCCATCGACGCTTGACTCACCGCGTGGCCCCCAATGCCCAATTACCCACTTCGTATCCTGCTGGTGGAGGATCATCCTTTTCAACTTCTCGCCACCCAGTGCCTGCTCAGAAGCTTCGGCTTCGCCCGGCTGACGCCAGCCGAAAACGCCGAGCAGGCAATCTGTTTGATGTCACGGGCCGAGGAGCCTTTCGACATCATCCTCTGTGACCAATGCTTGCCTGACCTGCCCGGACTCGAACTGATTGATATCGCCAGCCGCCGACGCTTTACCACGACCGCCATCCTGCTGAGCGGATTGCCCGTGGCGGAACTCGCCAGCCTGATATCCCAAGCGGCAGATCGTGGCCTGCCACTACTCGGTTACTTATCAAAGCCACTGAACAAGAATGAACTTGCGCACTTGCTGTGCCCTTTACTTAAGTTACAAATGTAGGAATTAAACATCATGGACTGACGAAAAACGTCGGCGCCGCACCCGTTAAATCCATGACAGCAGCATTTAGTTCACTCACTGCCACAGCACTGACATATCGCTTCACAACGCCTTAGCAGCCGGTAGGCATTTACCTTTTCTCATGTAGGACTTTTCCTGTTTTATATCTACTTCCCCCTCGACTCATGCTCCTCCCTCCTCTTCTAAGCTAATGTGCCCGCTTTATTTGCACTTGCATGGAATGTGATCATGAACTCAGTTTTTATTATCGATGACCACCCTGTTATACGACTTGCCATCCGAATGTTACTGGAGCACGAAGGGTACAAAGTGGTGGGCGAAACGGATAACGGCTGCGACGCCATACAAATGGTCCGCGAATGCCTGCCTGACCTGATTATCCTGGACATCAGCATTCCCAAGCTGGATGGGCTGGAAGTGCTCTGCCGCTTCAACGCGATGAACACGTCAATGAAGACCCTGATCCTGACAGCCCAGTCCCCCACCCTCTTCGCCACACGCTGCATGCGCTCGGGCGCCGATGGCTACGTGTGCAAGGAAGGCGATTTGAGTGAGTTGCTGAGCGCCATTCGCGCGGTGTTGTCCGGCTACAACTATTTCCCGAGCCAGGCACTGAACAGCAATGGTGTAGACGGCGTGGAATCCCAGGAACTCGAACTATTCAAGACCGTCAACGACCGCGAACTAATGGTATTGCAACTTTTTGCACAAGGCCGCACCAACAAGGAAATCGCCAAAGGTATGTTTCTGAGTAATAAAACAGTAAGCACTTATAAAAAGCGGCTGATGCAAAAACTTCAAGCCAAATCCTTGGTAGAACTTATCGAGATGGCAAAACGAAACGCGCTAGTGTGAGAAAGCGGATGCCCAGGCGTATAAAGGACTATCTGATTACATTGAGTGCCGGCTTGTGCTTCAGCACGGTCGTGCTCGCGAACCACCCAGCGAGCCCGGAACATTTCACCTTGTTGAGCCGTGCAGGCTCGGTTCAACTGGAAACCCACCTCAACAAGGCCCAACGCCAATGGCTGCAAAACAAGCGGGAGTTGGTGCTGGGCACTGCGTCCCCTGATTATCCGCCCTTTGACCTCACGTCCAGCGGCCGCGACTACGAGGGACTCACCGCTGATTACGCCGGCCTGCTGTCCAAGGCACTGGCACTGCCGGTGAAAGTGTTGCGCTACCCCTCCCGAGAGGCCGCGATCCGCGCCCTTGAAGCGGGGGATATCGACCTGCTGGGCTCGTCCAACGGCTTTGAGGCGGCAAACCCGAATCTCACGCTGTCCGAACCCTATGCAGTGGACCAGCCGGTACTGGTCACCCGCGAAGGTGAGACCCGCAGCCTGAAGGATGGCCTGGCCGGGATGCGCCTGGCTCTGGTCTACCACTACCTGCCACTGGGCGAGGTGGAAAAGCTTTACCCCGAGGCGCGCATCCGCGTCTATCCCTCTTATCAAAATGCCTTGAATGCGGTGGCATTCGACCAGGCGGACGTGTTTCTCGGCGATACCATTTCCACCCATTACATGATCAACAAGGGCTACCTGAAGAACATCCGCATGGCCAATTTCGGCAAGCACGAGGCCTATGGGTTCAGCTTTGCCATGCCCCAGCAGCAGCGCACCCTCTTGAGTATCGTCGATGCGGTAATGACGGCCGTGCCTACCGCTGAACGGGACGCGATCGCCAAGCGCTGGAGCGCCGGCAGCGACATCCTGCTGACCGACGAGAAGCTACAACTGACTCAACGTGAGGAGCGTTGGCTGAAGGACCACCCGGTGGTGAAGGTGGCGGTGAACGAAACCTTCGCCCCCCTGACGTTCTTCGATACCGACGGCAATTTTCGTGGCATTACCGCCGATCTGCTGGAGTTGGTTCGCCTGCGCACCGGGCTGCGTTTCGACATTGAGCGCGGGCGTGACGTGAATGCGATGATCGAACAGGTGGACGCCGGCAAAGTCGACATCATCGGCGCAATCGTGCCCAGCGTTGAACGGGAAGCGCAGCTGAATTTCAGCCGACCTTACCTGGAAAATTCCTATGTGCTGCTGACCCGGAAAGAGCCCGATGCGCCCTTGAACCTGGAGCAGATGGCCGGCAAGCGCCTGGCAATTACGCCGGGTAACCCGCTGGAAACCGTCCTGCGCCGCGACTTCCCAGAGGTGCATCTGGTCAACGCCAGCGACACGTTCAAGGCCTCGGAAATGCTGGCCCAAGGGCATGTCGAAGGCGCAGTGAACTCACTGGTAGTCGCCAACTACTTCCTGTCGTCCCAGATGTTCCAGGACAAACTTCAGATCAGCACCAGTATCGGCACCTTTCCCGCCACGTTTGCCCTGGCAACCGCACGCAGTGCCACCGAACTCAGCTCGATTCTCGACAAGGCCTTGCTGAGCATCGCCCCGGATGAGCTGGGGGTGATCAACAGTCGCTGGCGAGGCTACACCTCCGCCTCCGATAGCTACTGGCGCAACTATCATCAACTGATCGCACGCATCATCATTGGTACGGGCCTTTTGCTGTTGGTCTCCCTGGGCTGGAACGCCTATATGCGTCGCCAGATCAAACACCGCAAGATGGCCGAGCGCGCGCTCAGTGACCAGTTCGAGTTCATGCGTGCGCTGGTCAATGAAACCCCGCATCCGATCTACGTGCGTGATCGTAAAGGCTTGCTGCAGACCTGCAATGACAGCTACCTGCAGGTATTCGACGTCAAACGCGAGGATGTGATCGGCAAAAGCGCCATCCAGATGAGTGAGGCCCTTGAAACCGACGCGGTTCAATATCACGCCGATTACCAGCGGGTGATGGCCGAAGGCAACCCGCTGATCCTTGATCGCACCCTGCATATCCACGGAAAAAAACTGACGATCTACCACTGGATCCTGCCATACCGCGACTCTACCGCAGAGGTGCAGGGCATCATTGGTGGCTGGATTGACATCAGCGAGCGACGCCAACTGTTCGACGAAATCCGCGCCGCCAAAGAACGCGCCGACGAAGCCAACCGGGCCAAGAGCACGTTCCTCGCCACCATGAGCCATGAAATCCGCACACCGATGAACGCGGTGATTGGCATGCTCGAACTGACCCTCAAGCGTGCCGACCAGGGCCATCTTGATCGCCCGGCCATCGAAGTGGCGTACAACTCGGCCAAGGACCTGCTGGAGCTGATCGGCGATATCCTCGACATCGCGCGCATCGAATCCGGGCGCCTGAGCCTGGCGCCGGAACGCGTCAACCTGCGAGAGGTGATCGAGTCGGTGGTGCGTGTGTTCGACGGCCTGGCCCGCCAGAAAACCCTCAGCCTGTCCCTTGAGTTCAAGCCCAACCTGGATGACACCGATGTGTTGATCGACCCGCTGCGGTTCAAGCAGGTGCTGTCCAACCTCGTCAGCAACGCGATCAAGTTCACCGAGCGCGGCGAGGTCAAAATCAAGGTTGAGGTATTGCCCACCGAGCTGGCGCAGCAAGTCGAGATGAAACTGGTGGTCGAGGATACCGGGATAGGTATCAGCCGGGATGACCAGTTACGCCTGTTCGAACCCTTTGCCCAGGCCGACAATTCCGGGCAGCTCGCCAGGAGCGGTGCCGGCCTGGGGCTGGTGATCTGCCGCAGCCTGTGCGCAATGATGGGCGGGCAACTGAGCCTGAGCAGCGTGCCTATGGTGGGCACTCAGGTGCATGTCAGCTTGAACATGACGCGCCTGCAGCCGGAACAGGCAACGGTCGAACCGAAACCCGAAGCCCCTGCGACCGCGCCAGTGCTCAATGTGCTGGTGGTGGACGATCATCCCGCCAACCGCTTGCTGATGTGCCAGCAACTGGGTTACCTGGGACACCAGTTTACCGCCGCCCAGAACGGCGCCACCGGTTTCCAGGCCTGGCGCCAGGAACGCTTCGACCTGATCATCGCCGACTGCAACATGCCCATCATGAATGGCTACGAGCTGAGTCGCTCGATCCGGGAATACGAACAGCGTGAGCAACTCGCACCGTGCGTGGTACTGGGTTTTACCGCCAATGCCCAGCCCGAAGAGAAGCAACGCTGCGCCGAAGCCGGTATGAACGATTGCCTGTTCAAACCGATCAGCCTGACGGCATTGGAGCGACAACTGGCGAAGATCGCCCCTCAACCCAGCGACCTGTACCTGGACCTCGGCAACTTCGAGGCCCTGACCGGCGGCGATCCACAGTTGAGCTGGCGTTTGCTGGAGGAACTGTTGAGCAGCAGCCGACATGATCGCCAGGAACTGACGGCGCTGATCAGTGCACATGCCCCGCTCCAGGAAATCATCGAGCAAGCTCACAAAATCAAAGGCGCTGCCCGTATTGTTCAGGCGACCCCATTGGCCAGGCAGTGCGAAACCCTTGAACAAGCCTGTGCCCGCGGTGATGACTGGGCGTTGATTGAAGCCAGTGCGAAATCCTTGGAAAAGCTCATGATGGAACTGGAGAGGTTACTGCAGATGCAGCTTCAAGCACTCGATGCCAGCAAGGGGCGGCTGCCGCCCCTTACGTGATCAGCAGTTGGTCAAGCGCAGGAAAATTGCTGCCAGCCGTTCAATGCCCGCCTGGTCCTGGGGGGGGTAAAACGCGCCAACGACGGGCTATCGAGGTCAAGGACGCCGATCAATTTGCCGTCCTTGACCAGGGGTACCACCAGCTCGCTGTTCGATGCGCTGTCACAGGCGATATGCCCTGGGAACGCATGCACATCCTCCACCCGCTGGGTCTGCCGCGTCGCCGCCGCCGCACCGCACACCCCACGGCCGAACGGTATGCGCACGCAGGCGATCTGGCCCTGGAACGGGCCAAGCACCAGCTCTTCGTCACGGTTAAGGTAAAAGCCGGCCCAGTTCAAATCGTCCAGCTGGTTGAACAGGAAGGCAGAAAACTGCGCACTGTTGGCGATGAAATCTCGCTCATCGGCCAGCAGCGACTCCAGTTGCGCGCAGAGCATGGCATAGCCATCAAGGCCAGTACCGGCGCTTTGTAAATCAATCATGGTTGACGTTCCAGTAATTTGAGGCCGACCCAGTAACGAGCGAATTGGTACGCGCAACGACCGTTGCGGTTGCCACGTCCGGTAGCCCAGCGTACCGCAAGAATGTCGAGCGCTTCATCGCGCTGCCACTGCAAACCGGCCTTGCTCGCCAGTTCGCCGATCCAGTGCTCCACGACATCCAGGAAGTGTTCCTGGGTAAACGGGTAGAACGACAGCCACAAGCCAAAACGGTCGGACAAGGCGATCTTGTCTTCCACCGCTTCGCTTGGGTGCAATTCACCATCCACGCGTTTCCAGTTGTCATTGTCGCTCTGGTTTTCCGGCACCAAATGGCGGCGGTTGGAAGTGGCGTACAGCAGCACGTTCTCCGGGGCCTGTTCGAGAGAGCCGTCGAGCACGCTTTTCAGCACACGGTAATCGCCTTCACCGGCCTCGAATGACAGGTCGTCGCAGAACAGGATAAAACGCTGCGGCAGCTTGAGCAGTTGCTCGACCACACGCGGCAGGTCGGCCAGATGGTCGCGTTCGATCTCGATCAGGCGCAAACCGGCCTTGGCGTGCTGTGCCAGCAAGGCGCGCACCATCGACGATTTACCCGTGCCACGCGAGCCCCATAGCAGCGCATGATTGGCGGGCAGGCCATCGATGAATTGTTGGGTGTTGCGCGCCAGTGTTTCACGTTGCTTGTCGACACCGATCAGGTCCGACAGGCGCATGTCCAGGCTCACGTCCAACGGCAACAGGAAACCACTGCGGCCTTCGCGCTGCCAGCGGGCAGCCAGGCACTGGTTCCAATCAATGGTTTGGCGTGGTGCAGGCAATAAGGGTTCGAGGCGGGCGAGCACTGCATCGGCCCGCTCAAGAAAGGCACTCAATCGAGAATCCACAATTATTCCTCTGGCAAGTTCTTGCAAAAGATGGCGTATTGGCAGCCCTGCGGCAGACCGCACGAGGCTGCGTAAAAAACGATTCATGCCGGGTAAGCCAGAGCCTGTGGATGTTCAGCTATGCTTGCCGGGCGAAGGGAAACGTAAAGTGGTTCAACACTCAATGGATATCAAGTTCGCCCACCGCTTGTCTTATAAACAAGCCAGATTGACTGTGCTGGTCGGTTTCGTGTTGGGAACCTTGCTCAGCCTGATCCAAATCGGCATTGATTATGCCAGCGAAGACGCATCCATCAACCGTGAAATTCGCTCGCTGATCGAAATCAGCCACAACCCCGCGTCACGCATCGCCTACAACATCGACGCCGAACTGGCCCAGGAACTGACCCTGGGCCTGCTGCACTCCCCCGCCATCATCCATGCCCAGTTGATCGACAATAATGGCGTGGTACTGGCCGATGTCGACCGGCCGCGCAAAGAAAGCACCTACCGCCCCCTCAGCGATTTTCTGTTTGGGGCCAACCGCCAGTTTGAAGATCGGCTGTTCCTGAACCCTATGCCCAACGAGTCCCTCGGCGTGCTACGGCTGGACGTGGACACTTATGCCTTTGGCAGCCGCTTCCTGCGCCGTGCCGAGATCACCCTGCTCAACGGGTTTGCCCGCAGCCTGCTGCTGACCGGCATCCTGCTGGGTCTGTTCTACGTCATGCTGACCCAGCCACTGGTGCGTATTATTCGCGAGCTGAGCAACCGCAGGCAGGCACGCCTGGATTGCCCGCCGGGCCATGAACACGACGAAATCGGCGTACTGGTGAACGTTGCCAACCAACAGTTCGAAAACATGGAGACGGAGATCCAGCAACGCCGCCACGCGGAAGACCGACTGACCGAATACCTGGGGCAATTGGAGGACATCGTCTCCGCGCGCACCTTGGAGCTCAAGGCCAGCAACCAGCGGCTGAGCCAGTCCAACGACGAATTGGAAGCGGCGAAGATGCATGCATTGGGCATGGCCCAGGCGCGTGCGGCGTTCCTGGCCAACATGAGCCATGAGATTCGCACCCCGCTCAACGGCCTGTTGGGGATGATCGCGCTGTCGCTGGACAGCCCGCTCAATGCCGAGCAGCGCCAGCAACTGTCTATTGCCCATGACTCGGGCAAAGTGCTGGTGGAGTTGCTCAACGATATCCTCGACCTGTCCAAGTTCGATGCTGGCCAGTTGGAGCTGGAACACATCCCCTTCGACCTCGGCTCGCTGGTGGAGGACACCGCTAACCTGCTGTCACAAAACGCGGCACCCAGTGTCGAACTGACCTGCCTGATCGACCCGCAGTTTCCCGCCCAGGTGCTGGGCGACCCGACCCGTGTGCGGCAAATCGTCAGTAACCTGCTGTCCAATGCCTTAAAATTCACGCGCTTCGGCCGGGTCGATGTGCGCCTCAGCGCGCTGGATGGCCGAGTGCGCATCGAGGTCTGTGATACCGGCATCGGCATTGCGCAGGAAGCCCAGGTAAAGATTTTCCAACCGTTCACCCAGGCCGGAGCCGGTATCACACGCCAGTTTGGCGGCACGGGTCTCGGCTTGGCGTTGACGCACAACCTGTGCGAAGCGATGAAAGGCCGACTGAGCATCAGTTCGGAGGTCGGCTTCGGCAGCCAGTTCTGCGCCGACCTGCCGTTGCCGATCCATTTGCCCGCCGTTCAACAGGTGCCGCTCAAGGGTGAGGTGATCGCCATCACCAGTGCCGGCAGCGGCCTGACGGAACTGCTGACCACCCTCCTGCCCCACTGGGGGCTGACACCGCGCTGCTACCCGCGTGATGAGGATTTAAGCGGGCAAACGCCGGACTTGCTGATCACCGACTGCCCCGAATGCCTGTTCCGCCTGCGGCCTTCCATCACCGCGCCGATCCTGCTGGTGACCGCCTATGGCAATTTCATGCCCAGCGAAGAAGTCGCGGCACTGGCGCCGTTGCAGCAACAGGCGCGCCCGCTGAGCCGCAATGCGCTGTATCAAATCCTGGAACGTAACTTGCGCAGCGATCACCCACTCATCCTTGATCCCATCCAGATAGAAGCCGTGCCCCTGGCACGCCGGGCGCGCATCCTGCTGGTGGAGGACAACGCGGTCAACCAACTGGTGGCCAAAGGCATGCTCAGCAAACTGGGGTGTGAAGTGATCGTGGCCGCCCACGGTGGGGAGGCGCTCAAGTTTCTTGAAGAACAACACTTCGACATGGTGTTGATGGACTGCAATATGCCGGTGATGGACGGTTACGAAGCCAGCCGGCAGATCCGTCGCAGCGGGCGCTGGCCGGAACTGCCGATCGTCGCGTTGACAGCCAACGCCCTTTCCGAAGAACGCGAGCGTTGCCGGGCTGCGGGCATGAATGACTACCTGGCCAAGCCGTTTCGGCGCGAGGAACTCAGCGCTTTGCTGGACGTGTGGGTGCCGAAGACGACACGTCTCTGATCTGCAGCAGCAACTGGTCCAAGCCGTCGCGCAAGGCATCGGCCTGGTTCAGGTCGATGCCGCTGTCGCACAGCAGCCGGGTCTTGAGCGCATGGGTCTGGTCGCGCAACTGCACACCGCTTTCGCTGAGGCTCAGGTGCACTTCTCGCTCATCCTTGGCGCTGCGCTGGCGCTTGACCCACTTTAGGTGCTCAAGGCGCTTGAGCAACGGCGTCAGCGTGCCCGAATCCAGCATCAAGCGCTCGCCCAAGGCCTTGACCGTGGGTTGCGCGGGGGCTGTGTCGTGCCATTCCCACAACACCAGCATCACCAAGTATTGCGGGTAGGTCAGGCCCAGTTGATCCAGCATCGGCTTATAGGCGCGGGTCACCGCCCTGGACGCAGCGTAGAGCTTGAAACACAGCTGGTTATCGAGGGCCAGGGATACGCTCATTTGAACAGGGCTTCGATCTCTTGAGTCAGGTCCTGCGGCTTGGTGGTCGGGGCAAAACGCTTGACTA
This sequence comes from Pseudomonas sp. H1_A03, assembly GCF_054685145.1. Classification (NCBI taxonomy): domain Bacteria; kingdom Pseudomonadati; phylum Pseudomonadota; class Gammaproteobacteria; order Pseudomonadales; family Pseudomonadaceae; genus Pseudomonas; species Pseudomonas sp. H1_A03. The sequence goes on along the minus strand of NZ_CP162829.1, from coordinate 3,135,882 downwards.
CCTGGCCGTCACGACCGATGAGGAACTTGGTGAAGTTCCACTTGATGCCTTTGGACCCAAGCAGGCCCGGGGCCTGTTGTTTCAGTTGCACGAACAACGGGTGGGCATTGCTGCCATTCACGTCGACTTTCTTGAACAGCGGGAAGCTGACGCCGAAGTTCAGCTCGCAGAACTCGGAGATCGCCCCTTCGTTACCCGGCTCCTGCTTGCCGAACTGGTTGCAAGGGAAACCCAGTACCACCAGCCCCTGGTCCTTGTACTGCTGCCAGAGTTGCTCCAGGCCCTTGTACTGCGGGGTGAAGCCACACTTGCTGGCAGTGTTCACCACCAAGATGGCCTTGCCGGCAAAATCGGCCAAGGTCTTTTGCTCACCTTTGATGGTGGTGCAAGGGATGCTCAGCAGGTTGTCGCTCATGGCAGTGCCTCGATAACGGAAAGAAAGAATAAACATAGTGATCAATTCAATTGTGTGCAATTCAATTGACCAGAATGATAGGCCGATATCAGACGATAACCGCTTCTGTGGCGAGGGAGCTTGCTCCCTCGCCACAGACGATGTGTTTATCGCGGGACGAGGTCCAGGCACACCGAATTGATGCAATAACGCAGGCCAGTCGGCGGCGGACCGTCGGGGAATACGTGGCCCAAGTGGGCATCGCATTTGGCGCAGGTAACTTCGGTGCGGATCATGCCGTGGCTGACGTCACGGATTTCGATCATCGCACTGTCGGCAATCGGCGCGTAGAAACTGGGCCAGCCGCAGCCGGAATCAAACTTGGTGGTCGAATCGAACAGCGGCTCGTTGCAGCAGATGCAGTGGTACACACCGTCCGTCTTGGTGCCGTTGTACTTGCCGCTGAAAGGTCGCTCGGTACCCTTGAGACGACATACGTTGTACTGCTCGGGGTCGAGCATGGCTTTCCATTCATCAATGGTCTTCTGCAGCTTTTCCATCGGTACACCTCGGCAACTGAAAAAGCCTGATCTGTGTCTTTTCCGTAGATCAGGCGGCACGTATGATTGCGCCTCTTCAAAACGCCAGTCTGGCACCCGCGCTACCGGCATTCAAACGTATTTATGGGGGCGGCCCCGCGGGATTCACAGTACGGTAGTGTCCACACCGTCTGGATCGTTCATTTTCAGGATCACATCGCCATGCAGGTCAGCAAATCGAACAAGCTCGCCAACGTCTGCTATGACATTCGCGGCCCGGTGCTCAAGCACGCCAAACGCCTGGAAGAGGAAGGCCATCGCATCCTCAAGCTGAACATTGGCAACCCGGCGCCCTTTGGTTTCGAGGCGCCGGACGAGATCCTCCAGGACGTGATCCGCAACCTGCCCACCGCCCAGGGCTACAGCGACTCCAAAGGCCTGTTCAGCGCGCGTAAAGCGGTGATGCAGTACTACCAGCAAAAGCAGGTCGAAGGTGTTGGCATCGAAGACATCTACCTGGGCAATGGCGTGTCCGAGCTGATCGTGATGTCCATGCAGGCCCTGCTCAACAATGGCGACGAAGTGCTGGTGCCGGCGCCGGACTACCCGCTGTGGACCGCCGCCGTGACCCTGGCCGGTGGCAACCCGGTGCACTACCTGTGTGACGAAGGCGCCGACTGGTTCCCGGACCTGGCCGACATCAAGGCCAAGATCACCCCGAACACCAAGGCCCTGGTGATCATCAACCCGAACAACCCGACCGGCGCCGTGTATTCCAGGGAGTTGTTGCTGGGCATGCTCGAACTGGCGCGCCAGCACAACCTGGTGGTGTTCTCCGACGAGATCTACGACAAGATCCTCTACGACGACGCGGTGCACATCTGCACCGCGTCCCTGGCGCCAGACCTGCTGTGCCTGACCTTCAACGGCCTGTCCAAGTCCTACCGCGTGGCGGGGTTTCGCTCCGGCTGGATCGCCATCTCCGGCCCCAAGCACAACGCGCAAAGTTACATCGAAGGTATCGACATGCTGGCCAACATGCGCCTGTGCGCCAACGTGCCGAGCCAGCACGCGATCCAGACCGCGCTGGGCGGCTACCAGAGCATCAACGACCTGGTCTTGCCCCAAGGTCGCCTTCTGGAACAGCGTAATCGCACCTGGGAACTGCTTAACGCCATCCCGGGCGTGAGCTGTGTGAAACCCATGGGAGCGCTGTACGCCTTTCCGCGGATCGACCCGAAGGTGTGCCCGATTCTCAACGACGAGAAGTTTGTGCTCGACCTGCTGCTCTCGGAAAAACTGCTGGTGGTGCAAGGCACGGCGTTCAACTGGCCGTGGCCGGATCACTTCCGCGTGGTCACATTGCCGCGTGTGGATGACCTGGAGATGGCCATTGGTCGCATCGGTAGCTTCCTCAAGTCCTATCGCCAGTAACGGAAACGGCGCTGTACGATCGACAATCGGTCGTACAGCGAGTATCTGGCAACACTTCTCTGCCCCTTCTCCGTTCCAGCCGTTTGCTGGCGCAGCAAAAGCTATCTCCCCCCCTATAATTACTGGGCTGGAAGGTATAGATGAACCGATCAGGGGGTCTTTTTCACGTCGGAAAATCCCTTCAAGGCTCTACATTCAGGCTGTAGGACACAGTTTGAAATAGTCGCTCGGTTGAATCACCCCATGCCGCACCTTATATACCCCGCAGTACGCGACATATTAAGCATGAGGAGAACTCTACAACCATGATGCGCATCCTGCTGTTCTTGGCCACTAACCTTGCGGTCGTGCTGATTGCCAGCATTACCTTGAGCCTTTTCGGCTTCAATGGGTTCATGGCGGCCAACGGGGTTGACCTGAACCTCAATCAGCTGCTGGTTTTCTGTGCGGTCTTTGGTTTTGCCGGCTCGCTGTTCTCGCTGTTCATCTCCAAGTGGATGGCGAAAATGAGCACCAGCACCCAGGTGATCACCCAGCCACGTACCCGGCATGAGCAATGGTTGCTGCAGACCGTCGAGCAATTGTCCCGAGAAGCCGGCATCAAGATGCCCGAGGTCGGGATCTTCCCGGCCTATGAAGCCAACGCCTTTGCCACCGGCTGGAACAAAAACGACGCACTCGTTGCGGTCAGCCAGGGCATGCTGGAACGCTTCTCGTACGATGAAGTAAAGGCGGTGCTGGCCCACGAGATCGGCCACGTGGCCAACGGTGACATGGTCACCCTGGCGCTGGTCCAAGGCGTGGTGAACACCTTCGTGATGTTCTTCGCGCGGATCATCGGCAACTTTGTCGACAAGGTGATCTTCAAGAACGAAGAAGGCCGCGGTATTGCCTATTTCGTGGCAACCATCTTCGCCGAAGTGGTGCTGGGCTTCCTGGCCAGCGCGATCACCATGTGGTTCTCGCGCAAACGCGAATTCCGCGCAGACGAAGCCGGTGCCCGCCTGGCCGGTACCGGGGCGATGATTGCAGCGCTGCAACACCTGCGCTCCGAACAGGGCCTGCCGGTGCATATGCCGGACAGCCTGACGGCCTTTGGTATCAACGGTGGCATCAAGCAGGGCATGGCTCGCCTGTTCATGAGCCACCCGCCACTGGAAGAGCGTATCGACGCACTGCGTCGTCGGGGCTGATAGCTCGGTAGTGACACCGAAAGGGGCGATCTGATCGCCCCTTTTTCGTGGGTACGTCCTTGACTATCGCGGCATAGCTATCTACACCTCTTTTGAAAGCGCAGAAGCATCCTGTAGTGAGCGGGCTTGCCCCGCGCTGGGCTGCGAAGCGGCCCTAAAAACCTGATATCGAGCTTTACCTGAAGAAACGCAGCGGTCTTATTGGGGCCGCTCCGCAGCCCAGCGCGGGACAAGCCCGCTCACTACCCTACTCTGTGGTCATCGCGGGCTCAGCGCATCGTCAGCTGATACACCCGTTCCTCAAGCCGCGTAACGCCGTCCTGCACGAACTTCCAGCTTTCGCCCAGGATGTCTTGCTCTTCCTGCACCGCCAAGGCCCAATGCGAGCTAAGCAGCACCTTCACCTCATCATGCGTCACCGCAAACGGCGGGCCGGACTTTTGCGTCTGGTCGTAGTCGAGGGTGATCAGCAGCCCCTGGCAACCCGGCCGCAAAAACGTATTCAGGTGTTCGGCATACTGCGCACGCAGCAGCGGTGGCAGGGCGATCAGCGCGGCGCGGTCATAGAGCGCGGTGCAATCAGCCAGGACTTGCGCGTCCAAGGCGAAGAAATCGCCGCACCATACTTCGATCAAATCCGCCTGATACACCTTGAAGGCGCCTCGTTCGGTGACGCGCGGTGTCAGACTCTGCTCTGTGAAGAAGGCTTCCACCGCCTGTTCCGACAGCTCCACGCCCAGCACCCGAAACCCCAGGCTGGCCAGCCACATCAGGTCCAGGCTTTTGCCACACAATGGCACCAGCACTTTGGCGCCCTCGGCGAGGGCCAACTTCGGCCAGTGCCGTTGCAGGTAAGGATTGACCTCGGGCAAATGAAAGCCGATCTGATTGCGCGCCCAGCGCTCCCGCCAAAACTCAGGCTCCATGGATGCCCCCAAAAATTCGATCAAATGGTGCTAAAACTTATATTAGATTTAGATCAATGATCTGATTAAAGATGGGCCCATGTTAACGCTCAGGACCCCACTTATGTTCCCCAGCCTGTTTATCTCCCACGGTTCGCCCATGCTCGCCCTGCAACCCGGCGCCAGCGGCCCGGCGCTTCAGCGACTTGCCGCCGAGATACCACGGCCGAAGGCAATCGTGGTGGTGTCGGCGCATTGGGAAAGCCATGAGCTGCTGGTCAGCGGCAGCGCCGCGCCTGACACCTGGCACGATTTTGGTGGCTTCCCCCGCGAATTGTTTGCCGTGCAATACCCCGCGCCGGGCGATCCGCAGTTGGCCGGCGAAATAGTCGAGTTGTTGCACGCCGATGATTTGAATGCACGCATAGACGACCAACGCCCGTTCGACCACGGCACCTGGGTACCGTTGTCGCTGATGTACCCGGCGGCAGACATTCCAGTGGTGCAGGTTTCCCTGCCCAGCCGTATGGGCCCTGCCCTGCAGACGCGGGTCGGGCATGCGCTTGCCAGCCTGCGCGACAGAGGTGTGCTGTTGATCGGCTCGGGCAGCATCACCCATAACCTGGGCGAACTGGACTGGCACGCGGGGCCTGAGAGCATAGAGCCCTGGGCGCAGGATTTCCGGGACTGGGTGGTGGATAAGCTGGCGGCCAACGATGAGACCGCGCTGCACGACTATCGCCGTCAGGCACCGCATGCGGTACGTAGCCATCCCAGCGATGAGCATTTGTTGCCGCTGTACTTTGCACGTGGCGCCGGTGGCGATTTCAGCGTGGCGCACCAGGGGTTCACCATGGGCGCCCTAGGAATGGACATTTACCGCTTCGACTAACGAACGCCTCCTCTTGTGGGCGCTGGCTTGCCTGCGATGGCGGTGGTTCAGTCAAGCACATTTATCACTGATACATCGCTATCGCATGCAAGCCAGCTCCCACATTGGATTGGGTGCTGATCCGGACACAGCCTGAATCCAAGGCAAAAAAAATCCCCGAACCAGTCGGGGATTTTTTATGTGTGATCAATCAGCCCAAGGGCGGATCAATCTTCGCGGTAGCGACGCAGCTTCAACTGCTTACCGGCAACGCGAGTGTCTTTCAGCTTGGTCAGCAGTTTTTCCAGACCATCTTCCGGCAGCTCCACCAGGGAGAAGCTGTCACGGACCTGAATGCGACCGATGGCTTCACGTGCCAGGCCACCCTCGTTGAGGATAGCGCCCAGCAGGTTCTTGGCAGCGATACCGTCACGCGCGCCCAGCGCGGTACGGCAACGAGCACGGCCTTCAGCCAATGGAACCGGAGCACGACGCTCACGATCACCACGGTCTGGACGGTCGCCAGTACGCTCTGGACGATCACCGCGTGGCGCGTTGTTCGGCACCAGTGGGCGTTCTTTCTCGATGGCTGCCAGGGTCAGGGCCTGACCGTTGGTCGCTTTACGCAGCAGGGCTGCAGCCAGGGCACGTGGGGTGCAACCGATATCGGCGGTCAGGCGGTCAAGCAGTTCGCCGTGGGTCGATTCAGCGTCAGCCACCAGCGGCGACAGGCTGTTGGTCAGTTTCTTGATGCGAGCATCCAGAACGGCCTGGGCATCCGGCAGGCGGACTTCGGCGACTTTCTGACCGGTCACACGCTCGATCACTTGCAGCATGCGGCGCTCACGTGGAGTCACCAGCAGCAGTGCACGACCTTCGCGACCGGCACGGCCGGTACGGCCGATACGGTGAACGTAGGACTCTGGATCGTACGGCATGTCAACGTTGAACACGTGGGTGATACGTGGAACGTCGAGACCACGTGCAGCCACGTCGGTCGCCACAACGATGTCCAGACGGCCATCCTTGAGGGAGTCGATCACGCGCTCACGTTGGTTCTGGGCGATGTCACCGTTCAGCGCAGCGGCTTTGTAGCCTTTGGCTTCCAGGGCACTGGCCAGGTCCAGGGTCGCTTGCTTGGTGCGCACGAACATGATCAGGGCGTCGAAGTCTTCGACTTCCAGCAGGCTCAATACAGCCGAGGTCTTCTGGTCAGCGTGAACCAACAGGTGAGCCTGTTCGATCGCGGTAACGGTCTGAGTCTTGGTCTGGATCTTCACGTGTTGCGGATCGCGCAGGTGGCGTTCGGCAATGGCACGGATCGACTGTGGCAGGGTGGCCGAGAACAGTACGGTCTGACGGGTTGGTGGCAGCGCCTTGAAGATGACTTCCAGGTCATCCATGAAGCCCAGCTTCAACATTTCGTCAGCTTCGTCGAGAACCAGGTGGTTCACGGTCGACAGGACTTTCTCGTCGCGACGCAGGTGGTCGCACAGACGGCCCGGGGTGGCGACAACGATCTGTGCGCCGTTACGGATTGCTTTCAGTTGCGGGCCCATCGGCGCGCCGCCGTAAACGGCCACAACGGTAACGCCTGGCATTTGCTTGGCGTAGGTTTCAAAAGCGGTTGCTACTTGCAGCGCCAACTCACGCGTTGGCGCCAGGATCAGGGCTTGCGGTTCGCGCTTGGCAGGATCGATGCAGTGCAGGATAGGCAGGGCGAACGCGGCGGTTTTACCAGTACCGGTTTGCGCCTGGCCAATCATGTCCTGGCCGGCCATGATGATCGGGATCGATTGCTGCTGAATCGCCGAAGGTTCTTCGTAGCCGGTCGCGATGACGGCAGCGAGAATGTTCGGGTTAAGATTAAAAGCGGCGAAGCCGCCGGTTTCCTGGGTCATGGGTCTGCCTCTAAGTGCATCCGCAAAGACCCATGCTCCAAAGCTGCGCATGCCGTGTTGAGACTCAAGAGTCGCCCTGGCTGCTTTGTCGGCGGGGATTTGCGAAAACGAATGAATGAAAAAGATTCGTCAAGGGAGAGTCCGCTGTGCGGACGTGCAGCCGAAGCTGACTTCGGGGAATTGCGCTACCTAAACGCGGCCCGGTTAAAGGCCGGCGCGCACTATACCGGAAATAGCTGAAAAAGGGAGCTTTTTTTATCGTAAAGCACTGATAAACCGCGTTGCGTCACAGTCTTTGCAGATAACACGCGTAAGGTCTATTTTTCAAAGGCCCGGCCCTGTTGGTCATTACGCTTAAACGGTTCACCCAACCCTTCCGACCCTTTGGTCTGAAACCCTTCCCCGCGCCCGAGGGCACACCCGATGAATCAAGCCAGCAGCAGCCGCGTCAGCCGAGAACTGCAGGGCCATGTCCTGCTGTTGGGCCTGGACCGGGTAGCCAAACGCAACGCTTTCGACCTGGACCTGCTCAACGCGCTGAGCCTGGCGTATGGTGAATTTGATCGAAATGCCGATGCGCGGGTGGCGGTGGTGTTTGCCCATGGTGATCACTTTACCGCCGGGCTGGACCTGGCCAATGTCAGCGCGGTGATGGCCGGCGGCTGGCAACCACCGCTGGGAGGCTGCGATCCCTGGGGCGTGTTTGCCGGCCCGCGTGTGAGCAAACCGGTGATCGTCGCGGCCCAGGGCTACTGCCTGACCATCGGGATCGAGCTGATGCTCGCGGCGGACATCAACCTGTGCGCGAGCAATACGCGCTTTGCGCAGATGGAAGTACAGCGTGGGATCTTTCCGTTTGGCGGCGCGACGCTGCGCTTTCATCAAGTCGCAGGCTGGGGCAATGCGATGCGCTGGCTGCTGACCGGCGATGAATTCGATGCCCATGACGCGCTGCGCTTGGGTTTGGTGCAGGAAGTAATGGCCAGCGAAGATTTGCTGCCGCGCGCCGTCGAACTGGCTAACCGTATTGCGCGCCAGGCACCGTTGGGTGTGCAAGCCACGTTGATGTCGGCACGGCTGGCGCACATGGAAGGCGAAGCCGTCGCGGCAGCGGCTTTGCCGCCAGTGGTGGATAAGTTGCTTAACAGCGAGGATGCCAAGGAGGGTGTGCGGGCGATGATTGAGAAGCGGCCGGGGGTGTTCAAGGGTATATGAACAACCTGAATTAGCCGTCGACAGTGATGGCCTCATCGCGGGCAAGTCGAAGCGTCGAACCGCCGCTCCCACATTTTGACTGCGTGCATCCTGTAGGAATGCGGTCGAATGTGGGAGCCGGGCTTGCCCGCGATGGCGTCGTTCCAGGCAACTAAGTAGCCGGCCGAATCGCCTTGATCAGCGACTGCAACGAATAGCCCAACCGCGGTGCCAGCGCTTCAGCACGAGCCGAAAGCGCGCCAAGGTCCAGTTCCTGATCCAACTCCGAAGGCACCAGCAGAATCACATTCCCCTCCTTCACTGGCAGTTCCCAGTAATGCCGGTGATACAACCCGCGCAACAACGCCGCACCCAACGGTTTGCCATCGTCGGTAGCCCACTGGTTGATCACCAGCCAGCCGCCGGGGTTGAGTTTTTTCTGGCAGTTTTCCAGGAAGGTCCAGGCCAGGTGCCCGACGCCGGGGCCGACGTCGGTGTAGAGGTCGACGAAAATCAGATCGGCCGACTCAGCCGTGTCGAGCAATTGCAGCGCGTCGCCGACGCGGATATACAGCCGTGGGTCATCGTCCAGCCCCAGGTATTCGATGGCCAGGCGCGGTACGTCGGGACGCAACTCGATGGCCTCCACGTCCTCCAGCGGCAGGAACTTCAGGCACGCCTGGGTCAACGTGCCGGCGCCCAGGCCGAGGAACAGCGCGCTTTCCGGCTGCTCATGGCACAACGCGCCGATCAGCATCGCGCGGGTGTAGTCGTACTCCAGCCAGCTCGGGTCTGCCGTGAACACGCAGCTTTGCTCGATGGCATCGCCGAACTCGAGAAAACGGTAATCGGCCACTTCGAGCACACGGATCATGCCGAAATCATCATGGACTTCGGCGAGCAGGCGCTCGACACGCTCCTCGGTCATCACTACTCCTAAAGGGTTTGCTGCACGGCAAAGGCGCGATTGTCGGCCAACCGGCGGCAACAGGTCACGCACTAATTGCTGATAACATTGGCGCCCGACCGTCAATCAACAATCGAGTGCATGATGAGCCAACCCTGGAGCCCCGACAGCTGGCGCGCCCTGCCGATCCAGCAACAACCCCAGTACCCGGACGCTGCGCACCTGCTGCACGTGGAGCAGAGCCTGGCCAGCTACCCGCCGCTGGTGTTTGCCGGGGAAGCCCGCGAGTTGCGTCGCCAGTTCGCCGAAGTGACCCAGGGACGCGCGTTCCTGCTGCAAGGTGGCGATTGCGCCGAGAGTTTTGCCGAATTCTCCGCCGCAAAAATCCGCGACACCTTCAAGGTGTTGCTGCAGATGGCCATTGTGATGACGTTCGCCGCCGGCTGCCCGGTGGTCAAAGTCGGGCGCATGGCCGGCCAGTTCGCCAAGCCGCGTTCGGCCAACGACGAGACCATCGACGGCATCACCCTGCCCGCCTACCGTGGCGATATCGTCAACGGCATCGGTTTCGATGAAAAAAGCCGCGTGCCGGACCCGGACCGCTTGTTGCAGTCCTATCACCAGTCCACCGCCACCCTCAACCTGTTGCGCGCGTTTGCCCAAGGCGGTTTTGCCGACCTGCACCAGGTGCACAAGTGGAACCTGGACTTCATCGCCAACTCCGCCCTGGCCGAAAAATACAGCCAACTGGCCGACCGCATCGATGAAACCCTGGCCTTCATGCGCGCCTGCGGCATGGACAGCTCGCCGCAACTGCGCGAAACCAGCTTCTTCACCGCCCACGAAGCGCTGCTGCTCAATTACGAACAAGCCTTTGTGCGCCGTGACAGCCTGACCAACGACTACTACGACTGCTCGGCGCACATGCTGTGGATCGGCGACCGTACGCGCCAGTTGGACGGTGCCCACGTCGAATTCCTGCGCGGGGTGAACAACCCGATCGGCGTCAAGGTCGGCCCGAGCATGAACCCGGATGACTTGATCCGCTTGATCGACATCCTCAACCCGGACAACGACCCCGGCCGCCTCAACCTGATCGCGCGCATGGGCGCCGGCAAGGTCGGCGACCACCTGCCAGGCCTGATTCGTGCGGTACAGCGCGAGGGCAAGCAGGTGCTGTGGAGCTCCGACCCGATGCATGGCAACACCATCAAGGCCAGCAGCGGCTACAAGACCCGCGACTTTGCGCAGATCCTGGGCGAGGTGAAGGAATTCTTCCAGGTGCACCAGGCCGAGGGGACATATGCCGGCGGGATTCATATCGAAATGACCGGGCAGAACGTCACCGAATGCATCGGCGGCGCGCGGCCGATTACTGAAGATGGTTTGTCGGACCGCTATCACACCCATTGCGACCCGCGGATGAATGCCGATCAGTCGCTGGAGTTGGCGTTTTTGATTGCTGAGACGTTGAAGCAGGTCAAGCGCTGAGATTTTTGTCGACTGAGCCGACGCCATCGCGGGCAAGCCCGGCTCCCACAGGGGAATGCGCTCCAAATGTGGGAGCGGCGGTGCGACGATTCGACTTGCCCGCGATGGGGCCCTATAGGCCAATATCCATAGTCATCATTGCCGCCCTTAACCGGTCGGCACTCGGCCGTTGGCAATTGAGCTGGACCTGTTCAAGTCCCAGCCAATCAACCATCTGCCGCAGGTTCAGCGCCAGCGCCAACATCCCCTCCTCATCAAGCCCCGGCGCCTCCTCATGCACCGCATGCACCGCCAAACGACCATTGGCGCGCTCGGCGCGCAAGTCGATGCGCGCGGCGATCCGTTCGTTGTGCAAAAACGGCAGCACGTAATAGCCGTAGACGCGTTTGTCCTGTGGCGTGTAGATCTCCAAGCGGTAACGGAAATCGAACAAGCGCTCGGTGCGGCTGCGTTCCCAGATCAACGAATCGAATGGCGACAGCAATGCGCTGGCCGTGACGTTGCGCGGCACTTTGGGTTCGGGCAGGCAGTAGGCCGGTTGTTTCCAACCTTGTACCTGGCAAACCTGCAGCCGGCCGTGTTCCACCAGTTCGGCGAGGCGATTGCGGCTGTCGGCAGGATCGAGACGGAAGTAATCGCGCAGGTCCTTCTCGGTGCCCACGCCCAACGCCGTGGCGCTGTGCAGCAGCAAGCCGCGCTGGGCTTCGGCCTCAGTCACAGAGGTTTGTAGGACAGCGCTGGGAATGACCCGCTCCGGCAAATCGTAGAGACGCTCAAAGCCACGTCGGCCAGCAACCGTCACCAGGCCGGCCGCAAACAACCATTCCAGCGCGTGTTTCTCATCGCTCCAGTCCCACCAAGGGCCGGCGCGCTCCTCACGCGTCGAGAGGCTGCCGGCACCCAATGCGCCCTGTTGCTCGACCGTGCGCAAAACGCGCTGGATCGTGGCCTGCTGCTCCCGACCAAAACGCGCCATCTGTGAATAGATACCCTGCCCCTGCTGCGCCCGTACCATGCGCCAGCGCATCAACGGGTAAAGCGCCAGCGGCAATAGTGACGCCTCATGCCCCCAGTATTCGAACAACGAACGCCGCCGGCCCTGGCTCCAGGCCGCCTGCTCAAGGAGCAAAGGGGAGTAATTACCCAATCGGGAAAACAGCGGCAGGTAATGCGAGCGCACCACGGCGTTCACCGAGTCGATCTGCAACACGCCGAGGCGCTCAATCATCCGGTTGAGATGCGTAGCCTTAATCAGCGCAGGCGCCTGGCGTCCGGAAAAACCTTGGGCCACCAGCGCCATGCGTCGAGCTTGCTTGAGTGAAAAAGACAGGTCGGCGGGCATGAGGTTCTCCGTGTGGACTCACCGACCACCCTACTGCATCCGCGATCATTTTCGCAGCGGGTCTTGCCAGAAATGCAGGTGTCGCTCCTGCTCTACGTCGCCGCGATTGAGCCCGATGTCCTTGAGTGCCTCATCACTCAAGGTTGCCAGCATCTGCCGCTCCTCGTGCACCACCTGCCAATGGGAAATCTTGTGAAACAGCCCGGAAAATGGACGTTTCACCAGCACTACAAAACCTCTTTGACCTTTCATCTTCTCGCCCTCCAGTGGGGATGGCGCAAGTGTGTGCTCGGGCTTATGATCAATCCAACGAATGTTTCTTATGCAATACATCTCAGAGATTGATCATTTGTCCAGTTTTCCAAGCATCGACACAGAAGTGCTGCGCACCTTCGTCGCCATCGCCGATCAGGGCGGTTTCACCCGCGCCGGGGAATTGGTCAACCGCACCCAGTCGGCGGTGAGCATGCAGATGAAGCGCCTGGAAGAAGACGTGTTGCAGCGCAAGCTGTTCGAGCGTGATGGTCGGCAGGTACGGCTCACACCCGAAGGCCAGGTGTTGCTGGGGTATGCACGGCGCATCCTGAAACTGCACAGCGAGGTGTTCAACACCCTGCGTGAGCCGCACATGGTGGGCTTGGTGCGCATCGGCACGCCAGATGACTACGTGATGCGTTTCCTGCCAGGGATTCTCAAGCAGTTTTCCAAGGCCTATCCGCTGATCCAGATCGAGATGCACTGCGAATCCTCACCAGTGCTGATGCAGCGCCGTGATTTGGCGTTGACCGTTGTCAGTCGCGAGCCAGGCAATGAAATCGGTGAACTGTTGCGCACAGAACGCATGGTGTGGGCGGCGGCGCCATGCTTTTGCACGGACGAGCATGAGGCCCTGCCACTGGCGATGTCCGGTGCCGATTGTCTTTACACCCAGTGGGCACGCTCGGCACTGGAGGCGGCCGGACGGGATTATCGCCTGGCCTATCACAGCTCCAACGTGGCGGCGATCCAGGCGGTGGTCAACGCCGGCCTGGCGATGATGGTCAGCATGGAAAGCCTGGTGACTGATGACCTGCGCGTGCTTGGCAAGGACGAGGGCCTGCCGCCACTGCCGTCGATGAACCTGCACCTGTTGCGCAACCCACAGATGAATTCGCCCATCACCGAATGCCTGGCGGACTACATCCTCGAAGGTTTCAGACTTTAAAGGTCAGCATCACCGCGCACACCACCAGGAAGCCACAAAACAAGCCGCGCAGCACGCGCTCCGGCAGCGCATGCGCCACCTTCACACCCCAACTGATACTGAGCAAGCCGCCGACGGCCAACGGCACGCCGATCATCCAGTCCACTTCCTGGTGCCAGGCGTAGGTCACCAGCGTTACGCCGGTGCTGGGTAGCGCCAAGGCCAGCGACAATCCTTGCGCGACCACTTGGCTGGTGCCAAACACGCTGGTGAGTACCGGCGTGGCGACCACCGCGCCCCCCACGCCAAACAGGCCGCCCATAGAGCCCGACGCCGCACCCAGTACGCCCAGCCAGGGCCAGGAGTAACGCATCTGCGCAGTCGGGGGTGCGTTGCGGGTGAACATGCGCAGCAGGTTATAGGCCGCCAGCACCATCAGAAAGACGATAAAGCCGATGCGCATCGCCCCCGCATCCAGGCCCACCGCCCAGATCGAACCGAGCCAGGCAAAACTGAAGCCCATGATCCCCAACGGCAGCGCATGCCGCAGTTCGATGCGGTTGCGTTGGTGATAGCGCCACAGCGCAAGCATCACGTTGGGCACCACCATGACCAGCGCCGTGCCTTGGGCCAATTGCTGGTCCAGGCCGAACAATACGCCGAGCACCGGAATCGCAATCAGCCCGCCACCAATGCCAAACAGGCCGCCCACCGTGCCGAGGGCCGCGCCCAAGATCAAATACATCACTAAATCCAACACTGCGCGTTACTCCTCAATCCCAGGCCTTGCATGCTACGCAGTCGGCTATGGCGTGGAAACGCACAGCAACGCACAATGGCTGTGCCAATCTCGCATAAGCGTTTGAGTCATGAACCCGAATACCTTGACCGATCAGTTGGGCCTGTTTCTCGATGTACTGGAGACCGGTAGCTTTTCCGCCGCCGCACGTCGCCACCCGCTGACGCCCTCAGCGGTGGCACGGCGCATCGACAGCCTGGAAAGCTCAGTGGGCAGCCGCCTGTTCCAGCGCAGCACCCACGCGGTAGTGCCGACCCCGGCAGGCCTGGCGTTTGCCGAGCGGGCGCGACGGATTGTCAGCGAGTTGCAATTGGCGCGCGCCGAAGCGGTGTCCCTCAGCCATGCGCCGGAAGGCTTGATTCGCGTGGATGCGCCGGCAGCGTTTGGACGACGGCATCTGGCGCCGGTGATTGCAGATTTCCTCAATGTGTATCCGGGGCTGGATGTGCACCTGCATTTGATCGACAGCTTTGTGGATATGCAGGGCGCGCACCTGGGCAAGGTCGATCTGGTGCTGCGCGCCGGGCATATCGTCGATACCCGGCTGATCGCCACGCCCCTGGCGAGCATCGTACGCATCGCCTGCGCCAGCCCGGCCTATCTGAAAAGCCGTGGCACGCCGCTGCATCCTCGCGAGCTAAGCGAACACGACGGGCTGGACTGGGATGGCTTGGCGCCGATGTTCGCCTGGCGCTTTGAGCTGGATGGGCGCCGCGCGACCTATCGCCCGCAGCGCATCCGCATGAGCGCCAACAACGCTGAAGCCTTGCTGTCCGGCGCACTGGCGGGGCTGGGTATTGCCCATCTGCCCACATGGCTCGCCAGTGAGTACTTGGTGCGCGGCGAGCTGTTACCGTTGTTTTGCGAAAACGGCTTGCCCAGCCCCGAGACCACCGGGATCTATGCGCTGCGCCTGGAGCAGCAACCCAATGCACGTAGCCGCTTGCTGCTGGAATACCTCAAAACCCGTTTCAGCCCAGTACCGCCCTGGGACCTGGCATTGCAAAGCGGCTTGGTCTGACCACCCGGACAGAATTATCTGGCGCATTAAAGATTTGCCCGCTAGATTCCAGCCCAGACACGTTTTTTCGAGGCACCGCCATGAGCAAAAACCCTGATCCGTGCGAATCGCTGATGCTGGACAACCAGCTGTGCTTCGCCCTGCACTCCACCTCGCTGTTGATGACCAAGGTCTACAAGCCTTTGTTGCAGGCCCTGGGCCTGACCTATCCGCAGTACCTGGCGATGATGGTGCTGTGGGAAGAGGACGGTTTGACCGTCGGCGAAATCAGCAGCCGCCTGCTGACCGATCCGGGCTCCCTCACTCCGCTGCTCAAGCGCCTGGAGGTCGAAGGCCTGCTCAGCCGTACACGCAGCCGTGAAGATGAGCGCGTGGTCGTGGTGGAATTGACCGACGCCGGCCGGGCGTTGCAGGACAAGGCCATGGGGATACCTCAGTGCATTCTTGGCGCCAGCGGCTTGGAATTGGACCAGTTGCGCAAGCTGCAAGGCGATTTGATTGCGTTGCGCACCAACCTGCAAGCCAGCATCTAACGCGCTAGACCAGCCACCCAATATCTAAATGTGGGAGCTGGCTTGCCTGCGATAGCGGTCTATCAGTCACAGCAGCATTGACTGACCCACCGCTATCGCAGGCAAGCCAGCTCCCACATTTGGTTTTGTGGCGCGTCAGAAAACTACTCAATGCAAACTTTTTTATAAATTTAGCTTGCGCGCTAAACATTAGCGCTATACATTCGCCTCACCAACTACTTAGCGCACAAACATTTAGCGCTACAACCCAAGAGGACAACACCATGCAAACGCTCTATACCGCAGTAGCCACCGCCACCGGCGGCCGTGATGGTCGTGCTGTTTCCAACGACAACATCCTCGACGTCAAACTCTCCACCCCCAAAGAACTCGGCGGTGCCGGTGGCCAGGCCACTAACCCTGAACAACTGTTCGCTGCCGGCTACTCGGCCTGCTTTATCGGCGCGCTGAAATTCGTCGCCAGCCAGACCAAACGCAAAATCCCGGATGACGCCTCGATCACTGCCCACGTCGGCATCGGCCAGATCCCCGGTGGTTTCGGCCTGGATATCGACCTGCACATCAGCCTGCCGGGCCTGGCTCAGGACGACGCGCAAAGCCTGGTCGACGCGGCTCACCAAGTCTGCCCGTACTCCAACGCCACCCGTGGCAACGTCGATGTGCGCCTGCACGTGACCGTCTGATGACCTTGGCCGCCCCTGGAGAACGACATGAACACAATTGGTAAAGCGCTCACCGGTACCCTGCTCGCCCTGTCTATCACCAATGCCTTTGCTGCGACGGGTGATGTGGAACACAACACCCAGGCCTTCCTGGATGCGTTGAACGCCGGCACCGGTAAACCAATAGAGCAACTGACGCCAAAGGACGCCCGTGCCGTACTCACTGGCGCCCAGGCCGGTGTGAAGCTGACCTTACCCAAGGCGGAAGTGAGCCAGAAGACCATTCAGGTCGATGGTAAGCCGCTGGACCTGACCATCGTGCGTCCGGCCGGGGTCAAGGGCACATTGCCGGTGTTCATGTTCTTCCACGGTGGCGGCTGGGTGCTGGGGGATTACCCGACTCACGAACGCCTGGTGCGGGATTTGGTGGCGGGCTCAGGTGCGGTGGCGGTGTTCGTCAACTACACGCCTTCGCCGCAAGCGCACTATCCGGTGGCGATCAACCAGGCCTACGGCGCCACTAAATGGGTGGCCGAGCATGGCAAAGAGATCAATGTCGATGGCAAGCGCCTGGCGGTAGCGGGCAACAGTGTCGGCGGCAATATGGCGGCCGTGGTCAGCCTGATGGCCAAGGACAAGGGCACGCCAGCCATCAAATTCCAGCTGCTGCTGTGGCCGGTGACCGACGCCAGCTTCGACACGGGGTCCTACGACCAGTATGCCGAAGGGCACTTCCTCACCCGCAATATGATGAAGTGGTTCTGGGACAACTACACCACCGACGCCAACCAGCGCGCCGAGATCTACGCCTCGCCGCTGCGGGCCACCCCTGCTCAGCTCAAAGGCTTGCCGCCCGCGCTGATCCAGACGGCGGGCGCCGATGTGCTGCGTGATGAAGGCGAGGCCTATGCCCGCAAACTGGATGCAGCCGGTGTGCCGGTAACTGCCGTGCGCTACAACGGCATGATCCACGACTACGGTTTGCTCAATGTGGTCAGCCAGGTACCAGCGGTGCGCTCAGCCCTGCTGCAAGCGTCGGACGAACTGAAGCAACACCTGAAGTAAGTCAGTACGACGCCCACGAAAAAGCCCGACACAAGGTCGGGCTTTTTTTCGTATCGGCTGGGCCAGAATTACTTCTTGGCGCGACCTTTGTACGAACCGCCTTCGCGGGTATCGATTTCGATCATGTCGTCGATTTCGATGAAATCGGCCACTTGCAGTTCGGTACCGTTGCTCAGCTTGGCAGGCTTCATCACCTTGCCGGAAGTGTCGCCGCGAGCGGAACCTTCGGTGTAGGCCACTTTACGCACGATGGTGGTCGGCAGCTCTACGGAAACCAGGCGCTCTTCGAAGAAAATAGCTTCGCAAACGTCTTCCATGCCTTCTTCGATGAACGGCAGAACGGCTTCGATATCTTCAGCGTTCAGCTCGTACATGGTGTAGTCGGTGGTGTCCATGAACGTGTAGGTGTCGCCGCTGATGAAGGACAGGGTCGCTTCTTTGCGGTCGAGGATTACGTCGTCCAGTTTGTCATCGGCGCTGTAGACGATCTCGGTCTTGTAACCGGTCAGCAGGTTCTTCAGCTTGGTCTTCATGATTGCGCTGTTACGACCAGACTTGGTGAACTCAGCTTTCTGAACCAGCCAAGGGTCGTTTTCGAGACGGATCACTGTACCGGGTTTCAGTTCTTTACCAGTTTTCATTGCATATATCCGAAATTTGGATGGGATTTACAAAATTCAAGGTGGCGTATCATATCCAACTTTCATAAAACTTCACCAGCGCCGTCGCAAGATCGGCCTGCAAGCCCTGTTCCAGACACCATGTTTCGGCGTTCTGGCTCACCTCCGACCCGTGTTCCAGCAGCATTTTCCACGGTTGTGCCATATCGCCCTCCGTGTTCCAGGCTTGCCAGAGCCCGATAAAGGCAGCCTTTGCCGCCGCTGATAAGCCGGCCGTGTACAGCTCCAGGAAGGCATCGAGCTTGTCGAGATGGATGTCTTCGTCCTGGCGATAGATGTGCCACAGCAGCGGCCGGCCGGCCCATTGGGCGCGCACGAACGAGTCTTCGCCGCGTACGGCATTGAAGTCGCAGCACCACAGCAGGTGGTCATATTGCTCTTGGCGTACGAACGCGATGACCTGCACCGTCAGCGCTCCGCGTTGCTGGATGTCCCCCGCTGCTAGCCGGTCCAGGCCCAGCCAGCGCTGCACATCACCCAGAATACGGCCCTCCGGAACCAACAGATGAGTGGCACGCCCATCCGTCGATAACACGTCCAGCCAACTGGCCAGCCCGGCATTTTCGTAGGCAAACAGTGAGATCAGCCGCGCATCGGCTGCGGGAAATATGCCCAAGGCTTGCAGGAAATCTCGCTGCGCGCTGGCATCCTGCTGAAAGGCCCGACGCTGCTCCAGCAGACCCGCCTCGCGCAGCAAGCCTCCGGTGCCGGGACGAAATCCGGGAAAGAAGAAGTACTTCTGCACGCCTTTGAATTTCACCGAAGGCAACCGGTGACACCCCACTACCCAGTCTTCCGCGCTGAGGTAATCCAGGTTCATCCATAACGGCGTACGCTCGCGTTCGGCCATGGCTTCCATATAGTCGGGCGGTAACTGACAGGCGAAGGCGGCGATCACTACGTCCGCCGCAGGCGCCCCCACCCACTCGGCCGGCCAATGGCACACTTCGACGCCTTCCTGCCATTGCAGGTCTTGCTGCACATCAATTTCCGGGCACATGCGTTCGAAGGCACGCAGGTCATCGACCCACAAACGCACAGCGCAAGCGTGCTCCGCCACCAATTGCCGGGCCAGGCGCCAGGTCACGCCGATGTCGCCGTAGTTGTCGACGACGCTGCAAAAAATATCCCAGCGGGCTTTCATTCCGGGCTCCAACGATCAAAGGCTCGATTGTCCGCATAAATGCACCGATGCAGAAGGCTTGATCGCGATTATTCTGCACAGCGGCTGTGCGACAATCGCCGCCACGCCGCAAATGCCTGCCAGGAGGCCGCCATGTCTGATCGTTCGTTCTCGCTGCTCAAGCTCAGTGTCTCTATCGCGTTTGGCGTGTGGCTGGGGTTTATCGCCATCGTGCTGACCACTTGGCTGGCTTCGCGCTATCTGTTCCCGCAGAGCTTGGCGCCGGTGGCCCAGGCGGTCCAGCAATTGGGCAAGCCTGCGGTTGTGGAACCTGAACCGCCGAACCGCCTGTTCGAGCAATACCAGCAGAACCTGCAGAAGCAGGAACAGCAGCAAGCCCTGGATCAGGCCCGCAACAATGCACGCAACCTGTCCAACCCCAAATGCCAGTTCTGGCTGCAACAAGACCAGAACGCTCCCAACGAAAAGACTCGGGCCAATGTCCTGCAATTCTGCGATTGATCACTATGAATAAACACGCCGTCCACCAGTTGGTCCTGGAAAAGCTCAGCGTCGACCTCGACATTGCCCAACGGGCCGCGCAGACCGCCTACGAAACTGCGACCCACGAAGAAAACATCGCCGAAAACAAATACGACACTCTGGGGCTGGAGGCTTCCTACCTGGCAGCCGGGCAAGCCAAGCGTGTCGAGGAAATCAAGCAGTCGCTGGCGCTGTGCCAGAACATGGCACTGCGTGCCTACGATGATCAGCGGGGCATAGAAATCGGCGCGCTACTGGGCCTGGATGATGAGAACGGTCGCCAGCAGTGGCTGTTCCTGGCGCCGGACGCGGCGGGTTTGAAAGTGGACGTGGTCGGGCAACCGGTGACCGTCATCACCCCGCGCTCGCCGCTGGGCAACAGCCTGCTGGGCAAGTTTGAAGGTGATGAGGTGGAGATTCTGGTGGCAGGCGCTCGGCAACTGTTTACGGTTACCGAGGCCAAATAAACCACTCAGTGAACGGGCAGTTCAACGCCGTCGAACAGCTCTTCCAGTTCCTGCTTGTTGTGGCACTGGATCGCCTTGGCCATGACTTCACGGGTCAGGTGGGGCGCAAACTTCTCGATGAAATCGCACATGAAACCACGCAGGAAAGTGCCGCGACGGAAACCTATCTTGGTCACACTCGACTCGAACAGCTCGCTCGCATCAAGCACTACCAAGTCTTTGTCGAGGGCCGTGTCGACCGCCATCTTGGCGACGATACCGACGCCCAGGCCCAGGCGCACGTAAGTCTTGATCACGTCGGCGTCGGCCGCAGTGAACACCACTTTCGGCGTTAGGCCACGATGGCTGAAGGCTTCGTCGAGCTTGGAACGGCCGGTAAAACCGAATACGTAGGTCACGATCGGGTATTCAGCCAGGGCTTCCAGGGTCAGTTTCGGCAGCTTGGCCAACGGGTGACCTTGCGGCACGACCACGCAGCGGTTCCAGCGATAGCACGGCATCATCACCAGGTCCCCGAACAGCTCCAGGGCTTCGGTGGCGATGGCGAAATCGACGGTGCCGTCAGCGGCCATCTCGGCGATCTGCATCGGCGAACCCTGGTGCATGTGCAGGGCCACGTCCGGGTATTGCTTGATGAAATCACGGATCACCGGCGGCAACGCATAACGAGCCTGGGTGTGGGTGGTGGCGATGGACAGGGTACCCTTCTTTTCGTTGGAGAATTCCTGGGCGATCTGCTTGATGCTTTCGACTTTGCGCAGGATCTCGCCGGCGGTGGTGATGATACGCTCACCGGCCGGGGTGACACGGGTGAGGTGCTTGCCGCTGCGGGCGAACACTTCGACGCCCAACTCATCTTCGAGCAGGCGAATCTGCTTGCTGATACCAGGTTGCGAGGTGTACAGGCTTTGAGCGGTAGCGGAAACGTTGAGGTCGTGGTGCGCCACTTCCCAGATGTAGCGCAGTTGTTGAAGCTTCATATGTGTCCCTCAAAGCAGATAGACGCCACGGGTATCAGCGACGGTATATAACTATATTAAAGGTTTGATGGATAAATCTAGAACTTTTTATCGTTTTTACCCATCACGCATCATCACTGCGTCGACGTTGTAACGAAGGCACCAGGTACACAGGCACCGTAGACAACTGCAGCACCCGTGCCGCGGTGCGCCCCAACGGGGTGGCCGCCGCGATCGCGTGGCTATGACTGCCTACGATCAACAGGTCCACGGACAGTTTGCGCAGTTGGTCGAGTATCACCTCGCACGGGTCCCCCTGGATCACCCGTACCGAGCGGATCAACTTCAGGTCTTGCTCCCCTTCCCCCAACTCCTCGCGAAAGCTGTCCAGCACCCGCTGCTCAATCGTCGCCATCACCGTGGTCAGCCCCTGGCTCTGCCATTCACTCAGGGCCTTCTCATCAAGGTAGCTCTGTAACACCGATTCGGCGAACAGCCCGATGGGCTCGACCACGTGAATCACATACAAATCTGCCTTGAACGTTCGGGCCAGCGCCAGCGCGTGCTGCATCACATAAGGCGCGTACAGACCGAGGTCCGTGGCGTACAGCATCGAACGAATCATAGAACCCCCCCGGAACTGCCAGGATGGCGGAGATGAAATGAGCTTAGCAGTGCCCGGGCGAATACGATTAGCTTAGATCTTCACCTCATTACTGATGCCATGGGGCACATGCCCGGTCGCTACAAACTCCCTGGCTTTCTCGCAATGCCCGGCCTGGTCATCGAAAAACACATCGGCAGCAAACGCCTCCAGAAACGCGGATTTTTCCAGGCCGCCGAGGAACAACGACTCGTCCAGCCGGATATCCCACTCACGCAAGGTGCGAATCACTCGCTCGTGCGACGGCGCCGAGCGCGCGGTGACCAAAGCGGTACGGATCGGGCAGGACTCATCGGGAAACTCGCGCTGCAGCAGGTTGAGCGCCGCCAAAAAACCCTTGAAAGGACCGCCGTGCAACGGCTGGCGCGCCGACTCCCGCTCGTTGACCTGGAACGCTTCCAACCCCCCAGCCTGGTACACACGCTCCGACTCATCGGAAAACAACACGGCGTCACCGTCGAAGGCGATGCGCAGCTCTTCGCTGGAGGCACGGTTTGGACCGCCGGATAAAATCGTCGCCGCAGCGAAACCGGCATCCAAGGCACTGCGCACATCTTCAGCATGGGTCGACAGAAACAGATGGCAGCCAAACGCCGCCAAATAAGGATAAGGACTACGCCCGCCCACGAAAGCGGCGCGGGAAATATCCAGGCCGTAATGCTGGATCGAATTGAACACGCGCAGGCCGGTATCGGCACTGTTGCGCGACACCAGCACCACTTCGACCCGGGCACGGCCCAGGCTGGCGTTAAGACTCAGCAGTTTCTTGACCAGCGGGAAGGCATCGCCGGTCTCGAGGATTTCTTCTTCGTGTTCGATCTGGTATTTGCGGTAGGCCTCGACGCCTTGGGCGAGGTAGACCTTGTGGCTGTCGCTCAGGTCGAACAGGGCGCGCGACGAGATCGCCAGCACCAGTTTGTCGCCCAATCCCTTTGCCATGGTGTGTCCCCCGGCTCAGCGGTTATGCCGATCAATAAAACTCAAGGCCTGGTACAGCGCCTGCATCCGCGGCAGTTCGCAACCGGCAGCTTTTGCCGCGGCGAGTGGCCGGGCATAGATCGCCGCCAGTTCCAGCGGGCGTTTGTGCACGTGGTCGTGGTACATGCTCGGCAGGTAGTCGACCATCGTTTCGGTCATGGCGAACATCTGCTCAGCGTAACTCTTGGGGATTTCATGGCCGCAGGCGTGGGCGCCTTGTACCACTTCGGCCATCAACGCCTGAATCAGCTCGCGGCTGGATTCATCCGCCATCATCGCCGTGGTGCCCGCGCCCAATAATACCGAGAGGCCGTTGTAGGGCACGTTCCACACCAACTTATGCCAACGGGCCTGATGCACATTCGCCATGGCCTGGGACTCAATGCCCGCCTTGTGAAACAACGCGGCGCCGGCTTCGACGATCGCCTTTTGGCGGGTTTCATCATTGGCCGCCGAGCCACTGTGATACCCCAGGTTGACCCGGCCCAACGCCTGATGCTCGATAACACCGGGGGCAGAACGATGCACGCCGATGTAGCACAGCCCGCCCAGCAAATGCAGCGACGCTGGCAGGTGCTCACGAAGACTGTCTTCCACATCGAGGCCATTTTGCAGCAACACCACCTTGGCATCCGGCGCCGCAACCTGGGCGATAGTCGGGGCCAGGTCGACGTTGCCGGTGGACTTGGTGCCCACCAGAAGCCAGTCGCACGGTGGCATGTCAGCAGCCCGGGCGTAGGCCTGCACCGGGTGCAGGTGCAAGGGGCCATGCACGGTGCTGTTGAGGTGAAGGCCGTGCTCGCTGACCGCTGCGTACTCACTGCGCAACAGGAAGTGCACATCAAAACCGGCGCGTGCCAGCATCAAACCGTAGAAACCACCGATGGCGCCGGTGCCGATGATGCCAATGCGGGGTGATTGTGCGGTCATGGCAGATCCTCTGGAGTGCGGGTAAGCGCATGTTTTATAGAGTCAGCAAGGTCAGAAGGTGTAAGACGCGTCTGTAATTGTCCGAGGAATTGACCCTCGCACACCACGAACAACGCCGGCAAATGAAAGATCTGGTAGCGTTCGACCGCGCCGCCGTTGTGCCCGGCATCCACCCAGCACACCCGGTCCAGCGGCAACGGCCAGCCTGGTAATTGCTGGCGCGCCCAACGGCAACTGGAACACCCTACGCTTGTGAACACGACAAGCGAAATACCTGGCAATCCCAGCAATTGCTGGTCAATATCCAGGTCGGTCAATTCCAGTTCCTTCACTATACTGCTGCTGCCGCCGTCAACTGGACGGTGCTCGGAGTCCGTGTACATGGGTCGTTTTTTACCTCACCCTGATGATGTCGCTGTCGAGTTAATCCAACGCCCCTCTCCTGCCATCCCCCGCCAACGCCTGCACACGATCGGCCTGGGCGGTGTTGCCTGCCATTGGCCACGCGCCTGGCGCGAGGGCACGGCAGTTGATCTGCACATCCCTTCCCTGGGCGCCAGCGCACGCTATCCGGGCTATGTGGCGTGGTGCCGCAAGGTGGAAAACGGCTACCGCGTCGGTGTCTCGTTTACCGATGAACATGCACTGTTCGGTGCGCGAATGGGTGAGCAAGCATGCCGGATAGAGCGCTATTGCCGCCAGCACGAAGACGCAGAACCCACTGCCCAGCAATTCGAAGCATTGGCCCGCGAGTGGGTATCGCGCCATGCCTGCGAGTTCTCCCATGAGGCGTTTGTGGCGCCAGCGCTGGATTAAAGCGGGCTTTGCCCATTGTCGCGGGCCCGTGTTACGCGCTAAGGTTCCTTCCCCCTGCATCCAAATCATGCTGTGCTCCGCCGCACGGGGATGGCTGGCGGCCGGCACCCGTGACCCTGACGAGTAACACGATGGCTGATTTACCGATCAATGACCTAAACGTCGAATCCAACGAGACCCTGATCACACCTGATCAGCTCAAGCGCGAAATCCCTTTGAGCGACGCTGCCCTGCAGACCGTCACCAAGGGCCGCGAAGTCATCCGTGACATTCTCGACGGCACCGACCACCGCCTGTTTGTCGTCATCGGGCCCTGCTCGATCCATGACCTCAAGGCTGCCCACGAGTACGCCGAGCGCCTCAAAGTACTGGCGGCGGAAGTATCCGACACCCTGTATCTGGTGATGCGCGTCTATTTCGAAAAACCGCGTACCACCGTCGGCTGGAAAGGCTTGATCAACGATCCGTACCTGGACGACTCGTTCAAGATCCAGGATGGCCTGCACATCGGTCGTCAATTGCTGCTGGACCTGGCTGAAATGGGCCTGCCCACCGCCACTGAAGCCCTGGACCCGATCTCCCCGCAGTACCTGCAGGATCTGATCAGTTGGTCGGCCATCGGCGCACGCACCACTGAATCCCAGACTCACCGAGAAATGGCGTCCGGCCTTTCCTCGGCCGTGGGCTTCAAGAACGGCACCGACGGTGGCCTGACCGTGGCGATCAACGCGCTGCAATCGGTCTCCAGCCCGCACCGTTTCCTGGGTATCAACCAGGAAGGTGGCGTGTCCATCGTCACCACCAAGGGCAACGCCTACGGCCACGTGGTGCTGCGCGGCGGCAACGGCAAGCCCAACTATGATTCGGTCAGCGTTGCGCTGTGCGAACAGGCGCTGAACAAGGCCAAGATCAAGCCGAACATCATGGTCGACTGCAGCCACGCCAACTCCAACAAGGACCCGGCCCTGCAACCGCTGGTGATGGAAAACGTCGCCAACCAGATCCTCGAAGGCAACCAGTCGATCATCGGCCTGATGGTCGAGAGCCACCTGAACTGGGGTTGCCAGGCGATTCCAAAAGACCTGGCCGACTTGCAATACGGCGTGTCGATCACTGATGCCTGCATCGATTGGGCCGCCACTGAAAACACCCTGCGCAGCATGCACGCCAAGCTCAAGGACGTATTGCCGAAACGCAAACGCACCTGACACAACACTGCGCACACAAAAACGCCGGGCTGAGCCCGGCGTTTTTTATGGTGCTATTTATGCCTTAGAGCTTCGCGGCATGGCGCTGGTGGCGCTCCATGTAGCGTTCAACGTAGGAGCAGGACGGGATCACCGTATAGCCTGCCTGTTCGGCGAACTTCAAGGCTTCCTCGGTCAATGCCGCCGCAATACCACGGCCCCGCAGTGCGTTGGGCACAAAGGTCCGATAGATATCCAGGGTCTGTTTGCCGAGGTCCATATAGGTCAGATAGGCACGATGACCGTCCACATTGGTCTCGAACTGATGACCAGCCTGGTCATGGTGGATGGACAACGCCTCGCTCATCACTACTCCTCGCGGGTCTTGGTTTCTGACCCCTACCTTACCGATGTTTTTCCGGCGAAGGAACATCTACGCCACCCCGTGCCGGTTCCGACAACGAGAAAACCCTGAGCGCTCACAACCAGCACGTAGGGAATAGTAGGCACCAATCCTGCGATTGCTCAAGGCGCACCTGTCATCCCCTGCCGCTGGTGGATATAGAAAAAGCCTCGATCAACCGATGATCGAAAGCCTGTACATTGCCGGCAGTTGAACCTTGAGACGAACAGACGCTCTTAAAGTCACCTCTACATGCGCAAAAGATGCCGGGCAACGCAAAGCCGTGCTGAACGAAAGTGTCAGCTGTATATATAAATTTTCATCTATTTACAGGGCTTAACACATGCGGGCCGGCCCTTCCAGCCTGGATCCAATTGTCGCCTGATTGAAAAAAATTGGACGCTTTTTATACAAACCTTCAAAAGGTTAGCCAAAATAGATTCGGCACGAGAATTTTTTTGCTTCTTGCGCTACGTCAGTTTACTTACTACAAGTAATGGGTAGTATGTACGCCGGCTATTAGCTCACTCTGGGCGAACTAGCCATCTAATAGAAAGTCCTTGAAGGGGAACACGATGAACAACGTTCTGAAATTCTCTGCTCTGGCTCTGGCCGCAGTTCTGGCTACCGGTTGCAGCAGCGTCTCCAAAGAAACCGAAGCTCGTCTGACTGCAACTGAAGACGCAGCAGCTCGCTCCCAGGCTCGTGCAGACGAAGCCTACCGTAAAGCTGATGAAGCTCTGGCTGCTGCTCAAAAAGCACAACAGACTGCTGACGAAGCTAACGAGCGCGCACTGCGTATGCTTGAAAAAGCTAGCCGCAAGTAATAATCCTTCGGGGTTGTTATCAAGCCGATCCATTTATGGGTCGGCTTTTTTATTGCCTGGGATTTATACCTGAATAACGCGCAATAAAAAGCCCGCCGAGGCGCAAGGCCTTGACGGGCTTTTGAACGAACGCCTTATTGCTGCAGGTCGATCGGCGCGCTGGAGGCGATCGGTGCCGGGCCCGGCACGCCGATTTCCGTCGGCAAACCATCTTCTGCCGCCACCACATCCCGCACCTGGTCCCAGTTCACGCGCAACTGATTGGACAGGTCCTCACGCTTGAGCAAGGCGTTGATCACCGCCGTGTGCTTGTCCACCACCGACGGCGTACCGTCGTCGTTCAATGGGGTATGTGCTTCAAGGTAGACCTTGCCGCCGCTGGCGCCGAACTTGTAGGCATCGTTGATGATGCGCACCGACGTGCCCACCGGCACCATGCCGGCCATCTCCAGCACGTTGTTGTTGAACATACGGAAGCAGCCGTGGCTGGTACGGGTGCCGATGCCGAACTTCGCGTTGGAGCCGTGGATCAGGTAACCCGGCGTGCCCAGGGTGAACTTGAACGGGCCCAAGGGGTTGTCCGGGCCGGCCGGCACCACGTTGGGCAGCGGGTCACCGTTGGCAGCGTGCTCGGCCTTGATCGAGGCGGGCGGCGTCCAGGTCGGCTTCGGCGTTTTGGCAATGATGCTGGTATGGGCGATAGGCGAACCCCAGCCTTCACGACCAATGCCCAGCGGGAAGGTGTAGACCACGTTCTGGCCCTTGGGGAAGTAGTAGAGCCGGTACTCCGCCAGGTTGATCACAATACCTTCGCGCGGGCCCGGCGGCAGGATGAACCGCGTCGGCAGCACGATCTCGGTGCCCGCCCCCGGCAACCAGGCATCCACACCCGGGTTGGCCGCGACCATCTCCGAATAGCCCAGGTCATAGGTGGTGCCCAGGTCGGCAAAAGTGTCTTCGTACTTGGCCTTGATCACCTGGACCTGACCGACGATGTCTTCACCCGGCGGTGGCAAGGGCAACTGCAAAGCTGACGCAGAACCAGCCGCACAGAGTGCAGCGAGAGACAGGCAGCAGGTGACGACGGAAAGGCGCGACAACATCCGGAAAATCCTTCGCAGAACGACGGGGAGGTAAAGATCGATTGTATACGTGAAGCGCGCTTCTAGCTGCCCCTTACAGCTCGAAACGCAGCTCCGGCCAGATCGGCGGCGTACCGCGCTTCTGGGATTCCAGGATCGCACGACACAAGGGGCACAGTCGCTGGTCCTGGAAGATCGAGCGATCAACCCGCGACCAACGCGGTTGCGCCGGCAATAGCGTGCCGCACAGCGTGCGATCGATGGTACCGCCCAGTTCCAGTTGACGCGTCACCAGATGCACCCGCACTTCCTGGCAGGCGAACAGATCCAGCTGCTCGTCCGGCTCGATCAGTTGGTAATTAAACAGGGACCAGGCGGGACGCGACATCAGGGGCTCCAAATCGGGGGGGCGCCACCTTAGCCGAAAGCCTGCCGGTAGAAAAGCGTCATAACAGTGGTTTTAGCGTCGGCCAGACATTTTCCAGCAACTTGCCCTGGGCGCCGACCGCCGGGTGCAGTTGATCCGCCTGCATCAGCTCCGGATGACCGCCCACGCCATCGAGGAAAAACGGTACCAGCGGGACGTTTTTTTCCTTGGCCAACACACCATAGACTTCGGCAAATGCGGTGGTGTATCGCGGGCCATAGTTGGGCGGCAGCTGCATACCCAGCAACAACACCTTGGCACCACCGGCCTTGGACTGGTCAATCATCGACGCAAGATTTTGTTTCAATTGCGCCGGGGGTTGTCCACGCAATCCATCATTGCCGCCCAACTCGATCACCACCACGTCCGGCTTATGCTCTGCAAGCGCCGCCGGCAGCCGCGCCAAGCCCCCGGCACTGGTATCCCCGCTGATGGAGGCGTTGATCACTTTATCGTCGAAACCTTCCTGCTTGAGCCGTTGCTCCAGCAGGGCAACCCACCCCTTGCGGGTATCCAGGCCGAAACCGGCACTGATACTATCGCCAACGATCAGGACTGTACCCGCCGCTGCGTTCTGGGCCATGCACATCAAGGCCAGGCCAGCACTCAAAAACCACATTCGCATCGGATTCTCCATGGGCGCAAGCATTCTCACCGCGCGAAACCTTAGCAAAGTGGTTCCCAGCGCGGAAGGTGAACTGACTATCCTGCACGAACTGAGCCTGGAACTGAACAAGGGCGATAGCCTGGCTATCGTCGGCAGCTCCGGTTCCGGCAAATCCACCCTCCTCGGCCTGCTGGCTGGCCTCGACCTGCCCAGCAGCGGCGAAGTCACCCTCGCCGGCCAAGCCTTGAGCACCCTGGACGAAGACCAGCGCGCGCGCATCCGTGCCGAGCACGTAGGGTTCGTGTTCCAGTCCTTCCAACTGCTCGACAGCCTCAACGCGCTGGAGAACGTCATGCTGCCCTTGGAGCTGGACGGCCGCAAAGACGCCCGCGAGCGCGCCCGGCACCTGCTCGAACGTGTCGGCCTGGGCCAACGCCTGACCCACTCACCCCGCCAACTCTCCGGTGGCGAGCAACAACGCGTGGCGATTGCCCGCGCCTTTGCCGCCGAGCCGGACGTGCTGTTTGCCGACGAACCTACCGGCAACCTCGACAGCCACACCGGCGAGCGCATCAGCGACCTGCTGTTCGAGCTCAATAAAGAGAGCGGCACGACCCTGGTGCTGGTCACCCACGACGAGCGCCTGGCCCACCGTTGCCGACGCCTGATCCGCCTTGAAGCCGGCCTGATGGTCGCGCCCCTGGAGCCTTGATGGCACGTTTGCCCCTGTTGCGCCTGTTCAGCCTTGCCATGCGCCAATTGCTGCGCGATGCCCGCGCTGGCGAATTGCGTGTGTTGTTCTTCGCCCTGTTGGTGGCCGTGGCCGCCAGTACCGCCATCGGCTACTTCGGCGCTCGCCTCAATGGCGCCATGTTGTTGCGCGCCACCGAGTTTTTGGGCGCCGACCTGGTGCTGGAAGGCAGCTCGCCGGCCCGCCCCGAGCAAATCCAGTCTGGCACCGAACTGGGCCTCGATCACGCTCGCGTGGTGGAGTTCTCCAGCGTTATAGCCACTGATAACGGCATCCAGCTCTCCAGCATCAAGGCGGTCAACGAGCAGTACCCGCTGCGCGGCGAACTGAAAAGCGCTGCTGCGCCCTTCGGTGAGGAGACCCCTGGCGGCGAGCCCAAACCCGGGGAAGCCTGGGTTGAAGCCCGGCTGCTGACAGCACTGGACCTCAAGGTCGGCGACAGCATTGATGTGGGTATGAAAACCCTGCGCCTGGCCCGCGTGCTCACCTATGAGCCGGACCGCGCCGGCAACTTCTACAGCCTTACGCCCAGGGTGATGATCAACCTGTCGGACCTGGACGCTACCGGTGTCGTACAGCCCGGCAGCCGTGTCAGCTACCGCGAACTGTGGCGCGGGCCACAGGGCAGCACGGCGCTGCAAACCTATCGTGACCTGATTAAGCCAGGACTCGCCGCCAACCAGCGGCTGCAGGACTCACGGGACGGCAACCAACAGATCGGCGGCGCGCTGGGCAAAGCCGAGCGCTACCTGAACATGGCCAGCCTGGTCGCAGTGCTGCTGGCCGGCGTGGCCGTGGCGCTGTCGGCCAATCGCTTCGCCACCCGGCGTTTTGACGCCAGTGCCTTGCTGCGCTGCCTGGGATTGTCACGGCGCGAAGCCATGTTGCTGTTCAGTTTGCAACTGAGCGTACTGGGGCTGCTGGCGAGCCTGACCGGCGCCCTGCTCGGCTGGCTGGCGCAGTTTGGCCTGTTTTACTTTCTCCATGACCTGCTGCCTGCGGACGTTCCACCCGGCGGGCTGTTACCGGCAATTGCGGGAATCGGCACCGGCCTGGTCGCCCTCGCCGGTTTCGCCCTGCCGCCCTTGGCCGCCCTGGGTCGTGTCCCCCCGCTAAGGGTATTGCGTCGCGACCTGCTGCCGATTCCCTCCAGTACCTGGATGGTCTACGGCGCGGCACTGTTTGCATTGGGCCTGATCATGTGGCGCCTGAGCCTCGACTTGGTGCTGACCTTCGCCCTGCTGGGCGGTGGCGTGGTGGCTGCACTGGTCCTCGGCGGCCTGCTCCTGCTGCTGTTGCAAAGCCTGCGCCGCCTGCTGGCACGCGCCTCCCTGCCGTGGCGCCTGGGCCTGGGCCAATTGCTGCGCCACCCGTTAGCGGCGGCCGGACAATCCCTGGCGTTTGGCTTGATCCTGCTGTCCATGGGCTTGATCGCCCTGCTGCGTGGCGAGTTGCTCGACACCTGGCAAAACCAGTTGCCCAAGGACGCGCCCAACTATTTCGCCTTGAATATCCTGCCGGCCGACAAGGATGCCTTTGGCGACCGCCTGCTGGAACTGCAAGCGCAATCCGCGCCGCTGTACCCGGTGGTGCCGGGTCGCCTGATCAGTATCAACGGCGAGCCAGTACAGGAAATCGTCAGCAAGGATTCAAGCGGCGATCGCGCGGTACAACGCGACCTGAGCCTGACCTGGGCTGCCGACCTGCCACCGGGTAATGCCCTGACGGCGGGCTCATGGTGGTCACCGCAACCCACCGATGAAATCCCTGGCGTCTCCGTAGAAGCCAAGGTAGCGGAAAGCCTCAAGCTCAA
The DNA here is from genome assembly GCF_054685145.1 of Pseudomonas sp. H1_A03. Lineage (NCBI taxonomy): Bacteria > Pseudomonadati > Pseudomonadota > Gammaproteobacteria > Pseudomonadales > Pseudomonadaceae > Pseudomonas > Pseudomonas sp. H1_A03. The sequence goes on along the minus strand of NZ_CP162829.1, from coordinate 3,104,191 downwards.
GCTCAATGACCACTTGGTGTTCACGGTGGGCGGCGAAAATCGTGAAGCGCGGGTGACCAGCCTGCGGACCATCAACTGGGATAACTTCCAGCCCAACTTCTTCATGATTTTCCAGCCAGGCACCTTGAAGGACCTGCCGGCCACCTACCTGACCAGCTTCTACCTGGCACCCGGGCATGACCAGCAAATCGTCGACCTGTCCCGGGCGTTCCCGGCGGTAACCATCCTGCAGGTCGAGGCACTGCTGGAGCAGTTGCGCAGCATCCTCGCCCAAGTGACCCTGGCGGTGGAGTACGTACTGCTGTTTGTCCTGGCAGCGGGGATGGCGGTGTTGTTCTCGGGCCTGCAGGCCACGCTCGACGAACGTATCCGCCAAGGCGCGCTGTTGCGCGCACTGGGTGCCGAACGCAAGCTGCTGGTCAAGGCCAGGCGTATCGAGTTCGGCTTGCTGGGTGCCGTCAGTGGCCTGTTGGCGGCACTGGGGACCGAACTGGTGACCTTTGTGCTGTACCGCTATGCATTTGACCTGGCCTGGCAGCCTCACCCATGGTTGCTGTTGCTACCGGTGATTGGCGCCGTGCTGATCGGCGGTGCCGGTGTGTTTGGCACCCGTCGTGCACTGAACGCCAGCCCGCTGACTGTATTGCGCGAAGGTTGAAGCGCCGTGTGGGAGAGCTTTAGCAACGCGGCGAAGGGATCACCGCGCGGTCTTTGCCAGACCGCAGCGCCTGCATCGCAGCGTTGCTGAAGCTCGACAGCTCCCACATGTGATCTCTAGTGTTTTCGGAGCCCCGCTCACTTCACATACTCGATCCCGGTGATCCACCAGCACACTTCACCACTCGGGGTCTGCACAAGGGCCTCGTCGTCTACTTCCTTGCGCAGCAGCGCACGGGCCATGGGTGAGTCGATGGAGATGTAGTCCATCCGTTCATAGATCTCGTCATAGCCGACGATACGAAAACGCTTGGTCTCGCCCTGTTCATTTTCGATGTCCACCCAGGCGCCAAAAAACACCTTGCCCTCCTGCTCGGGCATGTACTCCACCACACGCATGTCTTCCAGGCGCTTGCGCAGGTAGCGCACGCGACGGTCGATCTCGCGCAGCAACTTCTTGTTGTACTGGTAATCGGCGTTTTCGCTGCGGTCCCCCAGCGAGGCCGCCCAGGTCACTTTGCGCGTGGTGTCCGGGCGCTTCTCACGCCAGAGGTAATCCAGCTCCTTCTTCAGCGCTTCATGGCCTTCTTTGGTAATCAGCTTGGTACTCAAACGCTTGCATCCCCAGGCAATGTCCATAGGTGCCGATACGCCTGGGTTTCAAGCCCGGGCGTTGGCTGGCTGGCGTTGATGATAAATGAACCCGGGAAAGTAGCCAGGCCAGTCTAGCTATCCAACGCCCGATCCAGCTCAAGCAGCATGCCTCTCAGGCTTTGCCGCAGGCCCGCCACCTGCGACGTCATCACCTTCAGGGCTTCGGTCCTCTGGCTGACCGCAAGCGACTGATCATGCAGTTGAGCGGTGCGTTGTTCCAGTTCTCGAACCTTCTCATCCAACTGGGTTTGCCCCTGCTGCAACCGCGCCTGCCACTGCTCAAGTGCGGCCTCCTGCTCGATTGCCGCGAGTTTTTGCTGGGTCAGCTCCTGGGCGACACGGGCAAGGTTGGTCAACGTACTGTCCACCTCGAACAACGTACTGTGGTCACCTGACGCAGGGGGTTGCGGTTGCGCCGGCGCGACGGGTGCAGGTGGGATTGCAGGTGGCTGCGGCGCGATGATCACGGGCGTTTCGACGGAAGCTGGCAGGGGCTCCTCAACCAGATGTTCATGCGTCGGCCGGGGTGGCTCTGAGGGGCCTGCCCCTTTGACCGGGGAGCTCATTTGTGACGAAAAACGAATGGACGGCACAATCAATGAAGCACTTTCGATAGCCGGCAGTGTCGAGGCCGACATGCCCAGGGTGATCACTTTCATCACAAGCGCTTTCTTGATAATCACCGAGTGATGATCCTCGGGCCTGGCGGGCGGCAGCTTGCAACCTTTCAAATCGACAAAATGATAGGGCACCTGGGTCTCAGTAACGCCGCCCGCCTTAACCCCCGAAGCGGCCAATGTCAGTATTTGCTTAAACACATGTAAGGCCACCTGCAAGTCTTCCTTGGACTCGACCCCGCCCAGGAAATACCGGTCAAGTTTCTTACGCAAGCCCGCGATATAGACCCTGGAACTTCCCGGCTCTACCTCCTCATCCAAACTGTAAACAAGAAAGTTGGAGGCCGTCTGACCTACAGCAAACCCACAGAGCAGTGCACCGTTAACTGGAGCATCTTGACCGTCGCGTTCAAGCACAAGGGTACGTAGCAGCATCATGGCATTCAGGCCTCATTATGCGGGGCAGAAAGTTTATATAAACAACAAATAAACATTCAAAAATTGGACGCTTTTAAAACACGACACATTGTTTCAGTGGCTTGACTGCCGCGCACGTAGGACTTGTCTTATTAATAGTTATCGGCGTTCCCAAAAACAGTCATTACCCGTACCCTTTTTTCACGCCCCCTACGTCATGCCAAACTTATTCGGTAAAAAAATGATCGAAATAAGCAATCTGACAAAACACACGGGTAACACAACTATAATCAGCGACTTTTCATTTAGCGCCCATTCACAAGAATGCCTGGGTTTATTCGGAGAAGATCATACGGTCAAAACAGCCCTGCTCAATCTAATAGCCGGTTCGACGCAGCCGTCCAGCGGTTATATAAATATCCAGGGCTTCAATACTCAAACCCACGCACTTAACGCGAAAAAACTCGTCGGCTACCAACTGTCCAAAGACCTCGGCCATCCAACAATGTCCGTCAACACATTCCTTGGCTTTATCGCGGCCGTTCGCGGCCTCCACGGCGCCGAAAAGCGCGCACGGTTGGAACACGTTGTTGCACGACTGGAACTGTTTCCGGTGCTCAATGCCCCCCTCGACGCGCTCTCCCTTGCCTGGAAACGCAAAGTCGCTATTGCCCAAGCCATCCTGCATGGTCCAGCCCTGTTACTGCTGGATGAACCAACCGAAGGGCTCGCACCTGATCAGAAACATACATTCAGGGCGCTTATCCAATCACTGACGCAAGAAATGACAGTGATCATCGCCTCTCGTCACTGCGATGAATTGTCCGAATTGTGTACACGCGCACTGGTCATAGCCGGCGGTCGCCTGGTGGCCGATACCCCACTGCCCGATCTACAGCGCGACTCCCGTCACTTCCAGGCCGTCACACTTGCTGCGGACACCCCGTTGGATCTGCTGGCCCTCGCCGTACTGCCAGGCGTGGCAGGCATCGAGGAGCATCGGCATGCACCCGGCACGGTGACCGTTCTCGCGATGCCGGGGCACACCATCTATCCCCATATCAACACGCTGATTGCCAGTCGTCGCTGGAAAATCAACTCACTGAATCTGGAACCAGGTCGCCTCAATGATGTAGTCCACCAACTGAGCCAGGAGGCGTCTCTTTGAAACTATTGCCTGTCATTTTAAAGCGTCAACTTGCCAGCTTTGCCTGCACACCCAGTATTTACCTGAACATTGCGATCTTCCTGATACTGTCAGTCACATTGGGCATGTACATAAGCTCGTGGCCGGAACAAAACAGCGGCGACTTGCAGGTCTTTTTCCAGTTCCATCCCTGGCTGTACTTATTGTTGATTCCCGCCCTGGCCACGCAACTATGGTCGGATGAAGCCAATGCAGGTTTTTTCGGCGTGATGAAAACCATGCCCATCACGACATTTGAATGGGTTATCGGGAAATTCCTCGCCGCCTGGCTCGTCGCAGGTACAACGCTGCTCCTGATGTTTCCTCTCGTCATTATTGCCAACTACTTGGGCAGAGCGGACAACAGCGTTATCGCTTCACAATTTTTGGCGAGTTGGCTGCTCGCGGGCAGCTACCTGTCCGCTGGTTGCTTTATTTGCACATTTGTAAGCCAGCGCACTGTCATTTTCGTACTGACCCTGGGCTTGCTGCTGACCGCCAGTGGACTCTCTAGTGTATTGGATGCGCTTGAGCACCAAGCCCCGATAGGGTTGATCGACAGCCTGGCCACACTCAGCCCGGCTTTACGATTCAGCAGTATCGATGATGGAAAACTTACACTTCGCGACACGCTTTACTTCATTAGCATGATCCTCGCCTTTCTCGCTGCGGCGACCGTCACACTCAACTACAAACACAGCTGAGAAGGGAAACCCTTAATGCGGTCCACTCTGCGCACCGGCATGACACTCACCGTCACCTTGTTGCTTTTCCTGGCGTTCAATCTGGTTTGGATAGGTAAACTTCCTGATATCCAGTGGGATCTTTCTCAACAAAAAGTTCACACTTTATCGTCTTCAGCACAACATCTAGTTGCCACACTGGAAAGCCCCGTCGACCTGTATTACTTCAACTCGAACAACGACCCGAAAAGAAACTACGCCGTGCAACGCTACAGCAAGCGTGTAGAGGAACTGCTCAAGGAGTACGAAAAAACGGCCAATGGCATGATTAACCTGCACCTTATTGAACCTGCACCTTTTTCCGAGGACGCCTATAAAGCCCGGCTATCCGGACTCGACCACAACGCTGGGTTTCTCGGCCTTATCGGCACCCGCGCCGGTCACAGTGTGCGCCGTATCGGTTCCTTCAGCCTCGACCGGGAGCCCTTGCTCGAGTATGAAATCAGCCACCTGCTCTATAAGTTGCAGCACCCGGAGCGCCCGGTCATTGCACTGCTGTCGGGGCTGGCGATGGACGAAGCTGCAGGTCGGCTGTTGCAGGATCTACGACGTGAATTTGATCTGGTCAACCTGGAGTCGACTGCCGCGCACGTCCCCGAGCGTATAAAAACGCTGATGGTTGTGCACCCACAGGCGTTATCTGAGCGAACGCTGTATGGGATTGAACAATTTGTATTGAGGGGCGGCAGATTGATGATGTTTATTGACCCCTTGAGCGAGCAACGCTCAAACGCTGCCCCTGCCAACACTCTAGTGGACCAATTACTGGCTGCCTGGGGTATCCAGATGCCAGCGGACAAGCTGCTGGCCGACGACCTCTATACGCCTTGGGAAACGCCAGGGGCGCCCACTCAGGTCCGATTGAACCTGCCTCGGCAGGCGATGAACACAAACGATATCAGCACCTGGAACCTCAACAGGGTGACGGTATCGAGCAGTGGCGCTCTCTCACGAATGAGTAAAAGTCGCACGACCTTCACCCCTCTCCTGCACAGCTCCGAGCAATCGGTGCTGCTGGATGCCAATAGCTTCACCCGCGCTACCACGGTCGACTCATTGATTGAACAGGCGTCGGGCCAAGAGCGGCGTCATGTGATCGCCGCACGTATCGAGGGGCCGAGCTATTCTGTCTTTCCGGATGGCCTCAAGGGGCAGCCGCCCGGTGTGCAGAAAGCAGCGCAGATACATGTCGTGGTCATTGCTGACACCGACTTGCTCACGGACAAGGTCAGCAATTCGGCACCTGACAGCAACGCGTTGTTTGTCTTGAATACATTGGACAACCTGTCCGCCCCCGACACACTCGCCGCAATTCGCCCTCGCGTGCCGCAGGAACGGGAGCCGACAGTGCTGGAGCGCATGCACGAGGTCGCGAAGCACGCCTATCGCTCGAAGGCCAGCGAACTGGAACGACGCCTGCAACGAACGGAGCAGGAATGGCAACGGCTGATCCCGTGGACCACTGCCCTCGGCACCCAGGCGGTGGACACCACCACCCAGTTGCAAGCACTCAACAAGGAACGCCTGCGCTTGCCCATGGAGCTGCATGCCTTGCAACGCGAAGCCTATGCCCAGGTGCGTCACCTGGAACTGGCGATAAAACTGGTCGTGACGTTTGCCATTCCGCTGACGTTATGCCTGATCGCCTGGGGGGTCTTCCGGGGTCATCGCCGTCGTCGGCTGCACGCTGGCAGCCTGATTCACTAAACGATTAACGTCGGGCGATCAGCCCTTGTCGAGCGATGCGGGTCAATTGGCGGATGACTTCTGCGGCGTCGCTGGCACTCGGGGCCTGGATGACCGCGAGGTCAAAGCAGTTGCTGGCAAAACGCGCAAGGGAATCGCCATCTTCGACAAACTGGATCAGGAACGCTGAGGGTCGGCCAGTACGGCGCGGCCAGCCATCCAAGTAACGCAAGAGCGTAGGCTGGTGCTTGCCGCCAAGGAGAATTTTAGGATTGCGTTGAGTCAGGTCCGCGGTGATCGGGGCCAGGCGTATCAGGGGGCGTAGTGCATTCATCGTGTCGTGTCTCTGCCTCAAAAGTCTGCGGGCAGGTGAGAGGCAACACCGAACCAGCGCTTTAGCGGAATTTCGAAGCATGGAACATGCTTCTGTCGGGACCGATAGCGATCACCCATGGCGCCCCGCAATTAGCTGTTTAAATCGGCGCATGAACGGCATCCTAGAGAAGCCGGTGGGGCGATGTCAACAATCCCGAGCAACGAAAAGGCCCGCACATGGCGGGCCGATTCAAGGTTTTGCAGAACGATCAGTTGGCGATAGCGCGGTCGGCAGACAGTTTGCCCGCCCCTTCCAACAACACCGCCAGGGTGCCGCCGAGCAAGGCCAGTGCGAACTCATAACCGTTGTTGGCCATGAACAGACCGTTATGAATATGCACCGAGAAGATCGCCACCAGCGTCAGGATGGTCAAGCCGAGTGCCGCCGGACGCGCCAGCAGGCCAATGATCAGTGCCAGGCCGGCGAAGAACTCGGTCCCCCCCGACAGCAGCGCCATCAGCGTACCCGGCGCCAGGCCGATGCTTTCCATCCACTGGGCAGTGCCTGCCAGGCCGTAGCCGCCAAACCAGCCAAAGAGTTTTTGCGAACCGTGGGCGGCGAAGATAATGCCGACAATAATACGCAGGATGGTCAGGCCGTAACCGGCACGGGTGGACAGGACGCTTTTGATCAGTGGGCTCATGGTGATAATCCTTTTCAAAGTAGGGGTTGGTTGGCCGCTATATTAATCAGTTTAAACAATGATAAAAGCCGAAAAAATGCCTGATTAATATCGATTAAATCGATTACTTCCGTGAAGCGATTTTCGGCGCTGGCGGTTCCAGGGATTCCCGCTCCCGATCGAACGCCAGATAGTACTTGTTGACGCTATTAACATAGCTGACGCCGCCCATGCCTACTTGCTCCATGGCAATGCGTTCAACCTGGAAGAACCACTGGTTGGGGTTGAGCCCCCGGCGCTTGGCCTCTGTGCGCATACCCTGCACCCGCTCTGGCCCCATGTTGTACGCCGCCAGCACAAAGGCCATGCGCTCGCGCTCATTGAGCTTGGGACTGGCGAAGAACTTGCGGCGGATCATCGCCAGGTAGCGCGCACCCGCCTGCACATTACTGTCGAGACTTTCGATATTGTTGACCCCCACGCGCTGCGCCGCCGAGGGCGTGATCTGCATCAGGCCGGTGGGGCCGCCGCTGTTGCGTGCGCCAGGGTCAAGCGCGGATTCCTTGAAGGCCAGCGCGGCAAGGTTCAACCAATCCATGCCCTGCTCGCGGGCGTGTTTCTGCAACACTGGGCGCAATTTTTCCAGGCGCTGGCGGTCGACGCGGGCCAGCGGGTTGCGTACTTGGTAGAGGCGACGGTAGATGCGTTGAAACGCCACATCCTGGTCTGCGGGGGTTCGATAGGTCTTGAGGAATCGATCAATGCTGGCCCGCAGCATCGAGGCATCCTGGCGCACAAACCAGTACTCGTCGCCCGGCTCGCTGATGACCACTTGTTTATCGAAACGCAACTTGGGCAGGATCTTCGACCAGCGCTCGGCAATCGGCTTTTCGACAATGGTCAGGTGGAAAATGCCAGCCTGGACCATCTCCAGCACATCTTCCACGGCCAAGGTCGGGTCAACCCATTCCACCTTGATGGGTGGCTGCTTGTGCAGGGCCAGCTTCTGATTGACCTGGCTGATGGCATCCGCCGCCGCACTACCGGTGGTCAGCGCCAGGGTGCGTCCGGACAGTTGCTCCAACTTGGTAAAGCGCCGCTCACCTTTCACACCCACCAGCCACAGCGGCACATCGCTGGCAATCGGATCGCTTGTGCTGATCTTGTGCGCGGCCTTTACATCCACCAACTCACCGGGCGCCACCAGGTCACCTTCACCACGGGCCAGCGCGCCAAGCAACTGGTCCTTGGCCTTGGGAATGATCTTGAGGTTGATTTCCTGGCCGTCACGGGCATGGCCGTTGAGGTATTGCTCGAAGGCGCGCAAACGATGGTATTCCACACCGATGGCCTGGCCCTGAACCTCGCCGGAACTGTTACGGCTCTGGTTGACCAATACGCGCAGGGTGCGGCTCGAGCGAATCTCCGCCAGATCGCGAACCTTGCCGGGCTTGGTCACTTCCAGCGGCCCGTCCAGGCGCGCAACCGCGGCCATGGGCAGCAGCAGCGTCAGGCACAACATAAGCAACGCCGAGGGTCGGATCATCCGCTCTCCGGAAAAGAATACTGGCCAACATCCTCGCGAAAAACGAGGTGGTGGGGGTCAGAAACAGAGCGCTATAAGCGCAGGCTTTGCGCGCAACGGTGACACAGGGCAAAGCTTTGGACACAACCCAATGTCACTGGCGACGTTCAAAGACAGCTATAACTCGTTGTAGTTCTTAGTTTTTCTTATAAATCTACAGCTCTGATATGCTTTCCGGCCGCAGGCGGAGATAGCACCATGCAACTCATTGATATCGGCGTCAACCTGACCAACCCCAGTTTCGACGAGAAGCACCAGGCCGTGCTCGAACGTGCCTATGCCACCGGCGTGCAACAATTGGTGCTCACCGGCACCAGCGTCGAGGGCAGCGAACACGCCCTGGAGCTGTGCGTAAAACTCGATGAAAGCGGCCAGCGCCTGTTCAGCACCGCCGGTATTCACCCCCACTCTGCCAGTGACTGGAACAGCGACAGCGCCCAGCGCTTGCGTGAATTGCTCGGTGAAAGCCGCGTGCGTGCCGTGGGCGAATGCGGGCTGGATTTCAACCGCGACTTCTCGCCCCGCCCCCAACAGGAAAAAGTATTGGAAGAACACCTGGCCCTGGCCGTCGAGCTGAAACTGCCAGTGTTCCTCCACGAGCGTGACGCCAACGTGCGCCTGCTGGAGATCCTCAAAGGCTACCGCGACCACCTCACCGCCGCCGTGGTGCATTGCTTTACCGGCGAACAGCAGGCGTTGTTCAGCTACCTCGACCTCGACTTGCACATTGGTATCACCGGCTGGATCTGCGACGAACGCCGTGGGACGCACCTGCACCCACTTGTCAGGGAAATTCCCCGAGGCCGTCTGATGCTGGAAAGCGACGCGCCCTACTTGCTGCCACGCACACTGCGCCCAAAACCGAAAAATGGTCGCAACGAGCCCGCGTATCTGCCGGAGGTACTGCGCGAAGTCGCCCTGCATCGCAACGAAAGCGTGGAAGACCTGGCCCAACACAGCACCGCCAGCGCACGCGCTTTTTTCGGCTTGCCCACCCTCGCTTAATGCGGCGCATTGACCCATGTCAAAACGGTTTTCCTGAGTAGCGGCACAATAATGGCACCTTGCCAATGCTGTTTCCGCTATCAGAGAAAACCTTCCATGGGTGCCTGGCTTAGCAATATCTCGCTGAAGTACAAATTTTGGGCCGTCAATGCGGTCGCCTTCATTACCACGCTGCTGCTGGTGCTCTACGCCTTACAGCTTGAACAACAGGCCCGCAGCACGGCGTCACACGCCTCGGCGCAGGCGCAAGCGCGGTTACTCAGCGCCTGGCCGGCGGACAAAACGCTGCCCAACGGAGAGCTTTGGCTGACGTTCGCAGGTGGCCGAGTCCCCCAACTGGCCGATCAAGATCTTTCAGCCCTGAGAAACGCCAACGGCTGGGTCGAACTCAATCACATGCCCCTCTTTGGCGAAAACCCACTGATGGGTGCCGAAGTGATCGCCCGCCCCGACGGGCAACACGTCGCCGTGCTCGCCTACGCCCCCAGCTTGAGCCAGGTGTTCGCCGAACGCTTCGCCAACTACGCGGTGGCGGTATTGATCCTGATGCTGGCAATGCTCGGCGCCTCGCAATTGCTGATCCGCTTCCTGCTCAGCCAGCTCAACACTCTAAAAGACGTGATGCTGCACGTGGAAAAAACCGGCGACCTGTCCGCCCGCGTGCCCTTGGCGTGCAAGGATGAAGTTGGCCAGATGGCCAGCGCCTTCAACGCCATGCAGGCCGGTTACCAGCGCGTGGTCAACACCGTGGCGCGTACCGCCCGGCAACTGGACGAGGGTGCTGCGCGGCTGGCCAGCAGCATGAACGAGGTGCAGCGCGGCATGCTCGGCCAGCAAAGTGAAACCGACCAGGCCGCCACTGCCATTAACGAGATGACCGCCACCGTCCATCACATTGCCCAACATGCCGGCGCTACCCGGGATCTGTCGCAGACCGCCGACACCCTAGCCGGCAGCGGCCAGGAAGTGGTCACCCGCGTGCAACGCTCGATTGCAGGCCTCTCCACGGGGGTGCAACAGACTGCCGAAATGATCCAGAAACTCGCCGAGGACAGCCAGAAAATCAACGGCGTGGTCAGCGTGATCCATAGCATCGCCGAACAGACCAACCTACTCGCCCTCAACGCCGCCATCGAAGCCGCCCGCGCCGGGGAAATGGGCCGTGGCTTTGCCGTGGTTGCCGACGAAGTGCGCAACCTGGCCAAACGCGTGCAAAACTCCACCGACGAAATCACCCGCATGGTCTCGGCACTGCAAGACGGCACCCGCGACGCAGTGGACTTCATGCAGGAAAGCTCGTTCAAGGCCGACGACTGCGTCCAACAAGCCCAGGAAGCCGGCGCCGCACTCGCCGAAATCACCGGCGCCGTGGCGCAGATGCGCGAAAGCAACACCCAGATCGCCGTCGCCGCCGAACAGCAAAGCCACGTCGCCGAAGAGATGAACCGCGCGGTAGTGAGTATTCGAGACGTGACTGAGAACACCGTGCAACAAACCGTGGACTCGGCGACTACCAGCAATGAATTGGCGACCTTGGCCGGGGAACTGAGCAAAGCGATTGGGCAGTTGAAGCTGTAGGACTGTTCAACCTGTAATCCCTTGCCTACAACGAAGCCTCGGTTTACCCGAGGTTTTGGTGAAACTTCCTAGCTATCCTGGCGAATAACGCCGACTTCTTTTCCCTACCAACCTCTCCAAAGTCTCTCGCCTGATCAATCAGCGCGAGGGACCGCCGATGCACTTCTCCGTTAACACCCTGACCCGTTGGACGGCCTCTTGATTCCGGTCATTGGCAAGTTTGTCCTGTCGCCGATGAATGCCAAAGCGCCCGACGTCGAAGGCGTCCTTCGTGACTTTCGGGATTGCCTGAACACTTTCGACGAATGGGCCGAGCGCTTCTGGAGTGGCTCTTCGCTGGAAGTCGAGCAGGTGTTCAAGGTGGGGGAAGAGGTTTCTCTCGTCGCTCCGGCGTCTTCCAAAAAAACCAATCGCACGGTGGCCGTCTGCAAAGCCCAGGGCGCGTTGACCTTGGTGCATATGTTCGAGAGCACACGCTTTGTGCCCATCGGCAATACGCCGGTGATGCTGCAAGCGATTGCCCCTGATGGCAGCCCGATGGGCGCGCCGATCCATCACACCATTGGCCCCAGCGGCATTCTTGAAATCAAGGATTGCACCCGCGACCAGCACTACCAGATCACTTTTTATCCCAACGTTTCCAAGGATCACGTCAAGGCGCTGTATGCGTCTTATCAGTCGGTGATCGCGGGGTTGGAAGGTCGTCTGCGTGATGAATGGAAAACCACCTTCAAGCCGCAATGGAGCCGCTTTGCCAATACCGCGCCGCTCGAGCGCAGCGCGATGCAGGCCGTGGCGTTTTCAACAGGGATTGGTAAAGCGCTCTATAACCTCTGGGACAATTTCACACAGCTTTACGAGCTATTGGCGGACCTCAAGGCCAACAGCGAGAAGTTGTTGCAGTACATCACCCAAGCCGAGCTGGATAAATTGCTGAAACTGGGCAAAGACGCCATTGCCCACGGCCTGCTGGTGCTTAGCGATGAGCCGCTGTTGTTCATCTATTTGTCAGCGATGGTGGCCTGGATACGCATGCTCCCGCCGCCGCAGATGTACGAACTGCTGGGCGAGATTACCGGCGAGGTGCTGATCAATCTGTTTTTGATCTGGGCTACGCGGGGGGATGGGGGTGCAGATACGCCTGGGTGCGCAGGTGCTGGGGCATATCAAGTCCGGGCGGGTGCGTAAGTGGCTGGAGATGCTGGCCGATCAGCTTGCCGAACCGCGCTTGGAGCAGCATGTTGAAGCGGCCAAGCCGTTGTTGGTGGGTAGCCCGGCGACGCCGATCCGGACGATTCCGGATGTGCCGTTGAAGGCTGGGAATCAGGTGGTTTCCAACCCGGTGCCGGTGATTCGGGACAAGGCCCAGCGGACGGTGTTGGTGCGACAGGAACCTATCGACGATGCCCCTGCGGTTGCGAAAAACCCAGCTGGCGATGCGACGGCCTCTTCGGATAAGACCGCGACCAATGGCTGCCCGGTATCGATGGTTACCGGGGAGGAACTGCTGACACTGACCGATGGTGCGCTCGATGGGATTTTGCCGTTTGAGTGGACACTGTTGTACCGCACCAGTGCGGTGGAAGTGGATTGCGGGCTGGGGTTTGGCTGGAGTCACTCGCTGGCGCATCGGCTCGCGGTTTCTGGTGATTCGGTGGTGTGGTCAGACCATGAGAATCGCTCCACCACCCTGCCCTTGCCATCTGCTTCTCGGCCCGCGATCACCAACAGCCTTGCCGAAGCGGCGATCTACTTGGGGGCGTTGCCTGATGAGCTGGTGCTGGCTCAGGCGTCGCGTTTCTACCACTTCCGTGACGGTGTGCTGACAGCAATCAGCGACGCGTATGACAACCGGCTGCGCATTTTCCGTAACTACCTCGGGCAGATCGAGCGGCTGGACAACGGTGTGGGACGCTCGTTGTTTTTGCGCTACGCGTCGGGCCGCATTGTTGCGGTGGATTACCAGACTGAGCGGGCTGTGGATGACGGTCCGTTTGTCTGGGTGACGGAGCAGAACGTTGTTTCCTACGCCTATGACGCTGCTGGTCGGTTGGTTTCAGCGACTAACGCTGTAGGCGAAAGTGAGGTTTATCGGTACGACGATCAGCACGTCATTCTTGAGCGCGGACTGGCCGGTGGGGCGAGTTTCTTTTGGGAATGGGAACGGTCTGGCAAGGCGGCGCGGTGTGTCCGGCATTGGGCAAGCTTTTCGCAGACGGACACGCGGTATGTGTGGGATGACAACGGGCAGGTCACGGTTTTTAACGCCGATGGCAGCCAGGAAGTCTACGTGCATGACCAGCGGGCGCGGCTGGTGCAGCGGGTGGATCCGGATGGTGCCGAGCACTTTAAATCCTACGATGAGAAAGGCCGGCTGACGGTTGAGCAGGATCCTCTCGGCGCGATCACGGCCTACCAGTACGACGAAGCCGGACGCTTGGTGGCGTTGTTTCCTGGGGATGATGAGCCGACTTCCTACGAGCATGAGAATGGGTTCGTACGGGTTGTGCGGCGTGGTGAAGCGGTTTGGAAGTATGAGCGTAATGACCAAGGCGACGTTACGCGCAGGACCGATCCTGACAGCAACGCTACTGACTACAGCTACAACAAATATGGGCAGCTGGTTGGGGTTTGGTATCAGGATCACAGCTGTCAGAAGCTGGTTTGGAATGAACGCGGACAACTGCTTGAAGAGCTGCTACCGAATGGCGGGATCAAGCGCTATCGCTATGACGATCTGGGGCGGCAGGTTGCGCGTGAGGATGAACATGGCGCGCTGACTCAGTATCAGTGGGATGCAGCAGGCCGCTTGCTGAAAGTGACTCAGCCTGACGGCGCAACGCGGGAATACAGCTACAACCCCTACGGAAAAATCACCTCCGACCGCGATGAACTGGGAAATATCACCCGCTACGAATACGCCGACGGCCTGCACCTGATCAGTCGCCGCATCAACGCCGATGGCACCCAGGTCAAATACCGTTACGACAACGTGCGGTTGTTGCTGACCGAAATCGAAAACGAAGTCGGCGAAACTTACCGGCTCCAGTACCACAGCAATGGCCTGATCCAACAGGAAACCGGGTTTGACGGCCAGCGCACCGCTTACGTTTATGACCTGAACGGCAACCTGCAAGAAAAGACCGAACACGGCGACGACGGCAGTCAGCTAGTCACCCGCTACGAGCGCGATCACGCCGGACGACTCGTAAGAAAAACCCTACCCGACGGCAACATCGTCGATTACGCCTACGACCGCCAAGGCAACCTCCTCAGCGTCGACGACGGCCACTGGGCGCTGGCCTACGAATACGATCCCCAGAACCGCCTCACCGCCGAGCACCAGGGCTGGGGCACTCTGCGTTATGGCTACGACGCCTGCGGCCAACTTAAAAACCTACGTTTGCCGGACAACAATCGCCTGGTGTTCAATCACAGCAAAGGCGGTCAACTCGAGAAAGTAGAGCTCAATGGCCGCACGCTCACCGCCCACCGATTTGATACGGGTCGAGAACACCAAAGAGGCCAAGGAAGTCTACTCAGCAGCTACCAATACGACGAACAAGGACGCTTGTTCAACCATGGCCTATGCGACGTCGAAGGTGCGATATATCAGCGCCAATACCACTACGACAAATCCGGCAACCTCACCCGCCTCATCGACACCCGCAAAGGCGAAAGCCATTACCACTACGACCCGCTAAGCCGCCTCACCCGCGTCCACCACTCCCAAGGCGAACAGGAACGTTTCGGCCCAAAAGAAACAAAGCCCTACTACTACCAACTCGACCACCTTGGCACACCACAAGAACTCACCGCCCCTAACGGTGAAGTCGTCTGGTCCGCCCATTACCGCGCCTACGGCGAAATCACCCGCCTCGACGCCAATAAAATCGACAACCCGCTGCGCTTCCAGGGCCAATACTTCGACCCGGAAAGCAGACTGCACTACAACCGCCATCGCTACTACAATCCGGATATTGGTCGTTACCTGACACCGGATCCGGTGAAGCTCGCGGGTGGGATCAATGCCTACCAGTACGTACCAAATCCTACTGGGTGGGTGGATCCGCTAGGGCTGAGCGCCAACTGCCCGCCGAAAGGGAAATACCCGTCAGCCTGTAAAACATGGAATGAACCAGAAGCACCCGATATTTCACGCAAAGGCGCTTTCAGAGGAGCGAAAAGAGATGCCGGTATACCAATGAGCCAGAGCCCGGACATGGTAGTAGACCCAGACACAGGAAAGACCAAACAATACGCTATTGAAAAAATGACGGACAAAAATGAAAAAAGAATACTGGATGACAACGGTATGCCCATCGACACAAGGGTATATCAATTTACAAGATCAAATGGTTCAAAAATCCTTATTCAAGACCACTCAGCGGGCCATAAATTCGGTAGAGTAGATAGCATTGGAGATCACTCTTCGCACTTCAATTTGCGGCCAATCGACAAGCCTCGAAAAGGTTATATCGAAGGAGCAAAAAAACATTATCCATTCAGGAAATAAGCATGAAATACTGGAATGACTTAGATGGAAGCATATTTTTTAACAAACTTTTTAGCTCCTCTATTGAAATTGGAAAAATAGCTCTTTTTTCTATAAGGATAGAAAATGACCAACCTTGTATTGGCATGGGTTTCGACATACCCGAGTTTCCAGATAACTTACCAGAAAAATGGAAGAATAAAGGGTATAACATGTGTAGATTAGGTCTAACTTTTTATGAAATCAAAGACTTAAAAATTTCAAATATTCCTGCACATGAGGTATTTACCGTAAACATCAACAAAGATAGTGACTATTTCACATTTGAAGCCGTCAGCAACAACGCTTCCATAAAGTTCAATGCAAAATTCATTTCACTTAAAGATCCTAATGTTTATATTAACGGACCGGACGACTACTACTTCAAATAGTTCGAGTGTTTTAACTCGCAAACACACATCCAAACGGTACCAGAGTATTGAGTCACCTTGAAAAGGAAATAGGCCAAGCTTTAAAAAGCTGCATATCCGCTCTAGAAACTGCAATCGAGCGAACTTGCCACTTTCATCCACGCTCTGACGAGAAAGTTCTTCAAATCAGAAAGCGATATACTCGACCCGGTCAAACTGTTCGAAAAAAGCACCGAGCACAACCCGACTTCTGGAAAGAAATACAGCATCGCATCATTAAAAAAAACTGATTCTATTAGTGCTCGACTCAACGTACAGCGCTTGGACGGTCAGCAATTCCCAAGACATTGCAGACATCCTAGGTGAATCGATCGGATACCCATTTTGGGTGGCCGATATCGAACTCACTTTTCTGGTGCACTTGGATGACCATGACTGCGTAATTTGGGCATAAAGTGGCTTGCGGCAATTGCGCTCTATGACCCCCATAGTTAGCCCCAATTCGCCGCCCCAGCCGCTCCCACCTAAACTCTGCCCAGGCTATTTCAACGGACAGAGGATTCACCATCATGGGCAAACGTCACCCCAATCTCCCCGCCTGGCAATGGCGCAGCTACCCGCAAAACCATCAGCACCCGACCAACCTGGCGTTGCACCTGATTGCCGTGCCGCTGTTTATCGTCGGGTTCCTGTTGATCGTATCCGGGGTATTCAGCCTGAGCCTGGCCAGTTTTGCCGTCGGCGTTGTCGGCATCCTGGCCGGCTTGGCGCTACAGCGCCATGGCCATAGCCTGGAAGCCCAGGCCAGTGAGCCGTTCAGTGATCGTAAAGACGCAGTACAACGCCTGGTGGTTGAGCAGTTCGTGACCTTTCCGCGTTTTGTATTGAGCGGTAGCTGGTGGCGCGCTTGGCAGCAGCGCCACAGGCATTGAGGTCAGGCGAAGACCACCACGGTCTGGCGGCTGATGGCGATCAATTCGCCGGTCGGGCTCCATAACGCGGCAGCGGCATGGCCGTAGCCGTCGCGGGCGTGTTCGATGGTGACGTGGTACTGGCACCAGTCGAGGGTGCTCAGAGTCTGCAGGGGTTGGATGAACTCGATGGTCCAGGTCAGGGTGCTGCCCGGCGCTGGCTTTTTCAGGTGCGGCAGCAAGGCCGGCGGCCAGGCGTCGACCAGGGCGAGGATATGCGCCTCGGTCAGTGGCTCTTCTTTCACATCCCCGCGTAAACGCACCCAACCGCCCATGTCGCGGGATTTGTTGCCGGTAAACGGCAAGCCGCCCACACTCCAGCGCATCGCCAGGTGGCGCATGAATTCAGGGGTAACGCCCTTGATATAGGGCAGTTCCTGACACTCGTCCCAGTGTTTGAACACGGGCGGCGCTTCACTCTCGACAGCAATTTCCGACTCACGGGAGGCGCCGAAACTGGCTTGTACCAGTGTCGCCACTTCACCGTTCTGCACTACGCGGCCGAGCAACTGGCTGACGGCCTTGCCTTCGCGCAACACTTCGACTTGATAACTGGCAGAAACGTCCGGCGCGACCGGGCCAACAAAGGTGATTGCCAGTGATCGTAAAGGCCGATCAGCTGGCACCTGGGCGCGCAGGGCTTCGTATTGCAATGCGGCGACCAGCCCACCAAACGTTGCGCGGCCCTGGGCCCATTCGGCGGGGATGGTCACATCCAGCGGGTTGCTTCGTGCGGCGTCGAGCAAATCACTAAAGCGCATGGCGCGTCTCACATCAGAAGGAACAGATGGGTGATCTTAATCATCGGCCCCATGAGGTGCAGCGCCTATTCCGGCCAAAAGCCGGACCGGCTCAGAAACAATCGGCGCTGAGTTTGTCCAGCACGCGATCGGCCTGCCCTTCCGCCTTGGCCATGGTGCGATGCCATACCGCAACACAAGGTTGCAGGTCTGCCTGGTGCTCGGCCTGGGCCAACCACTGCCAGCAGTCATGCCAATCCCCGAGGGTAGCCTGGGCTTTTTTCAGGCGTGACATGGCGTTGGCAGGCAACTTGTCCAGCTCGGGATACGCTTCCGCCGCGTAGCGCACGCGCTTGATCAGCAACCGCAGGCGGTGGCGATCATGGTCGGGGTCTTTCAAGGCTTCACCGAGTTTCTGCCATTGCTTGGCCAGACGCTTCTCGATACGTGGGCGCAGGCCTTTGAGCAGTTTCTGGTGTTCAGAGGCACGAATAAAACGCGGGAAGGCGTCGAGTATCCGCAGCAAATGGGCAACTTCCGGGCTTTGTGCCACCTGGCGATAGGCATCGGGTTGCAGGCGTAGGCGCCGGTCAGCGGCCTCGTGATGGCCATGCTGATGCAAATACGCCGCCAGCACCTCACGGTCGCGTAGCGGCGTTGTCATCTGGCCCACACTGCTGGCGGCCGATTCAAGCTGTTCAACCCCTGGCAACCCACGCAGGGGGCGCAACAGGCTGCGCAGTCGGCGCACGGTGGTGCGCAGGTCATGCAAGGCTTCATCGTCGGTGACGGCGGCGAGGCGAGCCTGGCAGCTCAGTAACCCTACTTCCAGGCCAATGACCTGAGCGACTAACTGATCGACCAAAGCTGACATCCCTTCCTCCCCCTGACGACGAAAATTCCCAGGTAACTCATGGCCGCCGACGCAGCCTCGTTGCACTCGACAGCTGCTACGCGTCAACGCCCGGCGCGAGACTCACGAATATAGAACCGCGCTTTCTCGGCTTTATTGGAGCAGCCTTCAAAGGCTTCAAATTGTTGCTGGGTTTTGGCGCCGGTCAACAAAGACAAGGCCTTGGAGTAGCTCACCGTGCCGGCAAAACCTTCAGCCTTGGCCAGGTCAAGTTCTTTCCAGGCGGCGTCCAATTGCGAGCCACAGCTGTCGCGGTACGCGGTTTTACCGGCACAACCGGCCAGGGCCAACACGATCACAGGCACACACATCCAGGCTTTCATCGATGACACCTCAAAATAAAGAAAAAACAGTCGTACGTTGTAGACGTTGCCTACATGGAAAAGTGCCTAATCCTTAGCCTGAAATCGATAGTACCTATATACCCCAACATCCCAGAGCATACCCGAGCGCCGCGAGTATTCAGGAAAAATATTACATGCCTTGCGAAGATTGAAGCCGCCACCTCAATGGGTGCATTGTGGGCACCTGCATTGGGAAGGACCTGGACCATGAAAAAACGTGTTGCCTTGGTGCTGGGCTCCGGCGGAGCCCGGGGCTACGCCCATATCGGGGTTATCGAGGAAATCGAACGGCGCGGCTACGACATCGCCTGTGTCGCCGGGTGTTCCATGGGGGCCGTGGTCGGCGGGATCTACGCCGCCGGCAAGCTGGAGGAGTATCGAAACTGGATTGAAAGCCTCGACTATCTCGACGTGCTGCGCCTGGTCGACGTGAGTTTTCGCCTGGGGGCGATTCGCGGCGAGAAGGTCTTCGGGCAGATCCGCAAGATCGTCGGTGAGATCAATATCGAAGAACTGCGAATCCCCTACACCGCCGTCGCCACCGACCTGACCAACCAACAGGAAATCTGGTTCCAGGAAGGCTGCCTGCACCAGGCCATGCGCGCTTCAGCGGCGATTCCCAGCCTGTTCACCCCGGTGATGCAAGGCAACCGCATGCTGGTGGACGGCGGCCTGCTCAACCCGCTGCCCATCGTGCCGGTGGTGTCGAGTCATTGTGACTTGATCATCGCGGTCAACCTCAACGCCACCAACCAGAAGCAGTACCGATTGCCGGTGATCCAACGCCCGCCAGCCTTCAAGAGTCGCTTCAACAACCTGGCGAAATCACTCGGTTCGCACCTGCCGTTTCGCCGCAAGCAGGCCGAACAATTGCTGAAGCTGGAGCAAGAGGCACTGGAGGCGCAAGCGGCAGAGATCAATCCGTGGCTGGACTCGGCCGAGCCGGAATCCCAACAACCCGCCGCCGCACCGGAAAAACCCGGTGCACCGAGGTCAGCGACCGGCTCATTCATCATCGATAACGTCGGCCCGGCGTCGCTGCTCGACTTGATCAACCAGAGCTTCGAAGTGATGCAAACCTCGCTGGCGCAGTACAAGATTGCCGGCTACCCGCCGGATGTGCTGATCAACGTGCCGAAGCGGGTGTGCCGGTTTTTCGAGTTCTACAAAGCGCCGGAGTTGATTGCGCTGGGAAGGGAAATTGCCAGTGATACGTTGGATCGGTATGAGAGTGAGCAGAGTTGAGGGTTAAGGTGCTGCTGATGACGCCATCGCAGGCAAGCCAGCTCCCACCTTTGGAATGCACGCCCCTGTGGGAGCCGGGCTTGCCCGCGATGGCCTCGGAGCCGACGCCAAACATCTAAGCACTCAACAACCGATACCCCACCCCCGCCTCGGTCACGATAAACCTCGGCTGAGTCGGATCATCCGCCAGCTTCTGCCGCAGATGCCCCACCACAATACGCAGATAGTGGCTGTCCTCGGTGTGAGTCGGCCCCCAGATGTCCTTGAGCAATTGCTGCTGGGTAATCACCCGCCCCGGGTGCCGGGCGAGCTGCGCGAGCACGGCGTACTCCTTGCGCGTCAGCGCCACTTCGGCGCCGTCCAGCAGCACGCGACGATAGGCCAGGTCCACCGTCAATGGGCCAAACCGCAAGGCCGCTTCCTGGGCTTCACCCGCGGGCGCCTGGCGCAGCAGCGCACGTACCCGGGCGAGAAACTCCTGGATGCCGAAGGGTTTGGTCACATAGTCATTGGCGCCACCGTCAAGCGCTTCGACTTTTTGCCCTTCACTGGCCCGCACCGACAGCACCAACACCGGCACCGTCGACCACTCACGGAATTCGCGCAGCACCTGCTGGCCGTCCATGTCCGGCAAGCCAAGGTCGAGCACCAGCAAATCCGGCTTGCTCAGTGCCGCCTGGGCCAGGCCTTCGCTGCCGGTGCCGGCCTCAATCACTTTGTAGCCCTGGGAGGCCAGGCTGATGCGCAGGAATTTGCGGATCTGCGGTTCGTCATCAATGACCAAAATCGTCGCGGTCTGGCTCATGGTGTCCAATCAAAATCCGTGAAGAAAACAGGGTAGCTCATGCCTCGCGCTCCAGGCCAGGCTGAGTCGGCAAGGGCAGGAACAAGGTGATGCAGGTGCCGCGCCCGTCAATGCCGTCGGCTACGCTGATATGCCCGCCGTGGGCACCGACCATGCCCTGGCAGATTGCCAGGCCCAAGCCTGTGCCCTGCCCGCCCCGATCACCGCGTGCGGCGGTATAGAACATGTCGAAAATCTTTGCGCGCTCGTCTTCGGGAATACCTGGGCCTCCATCGGCGACGGCAAAAAACAGCTGGTTATCCAGCACGCCTGCGCTCAGTTGCAAGCGCCCTTGAGACGGTGAAAAACGCGCGGCGTTTTCCAGCACATTGACCAGCGCTTGTTCGATCAGCGCAGCATGCACATACAACAATGGCAATTCAGGCGGCACGTCGGTACTCACCTGCAACGGCGCCAGCACCGCACGCAAACGGCCAAGTGCGCTGCCGACGATATCGCCCGGCGACACCCAATCCCGCGCCAGTTTCAACGCGCCATGGCCGAGGCGCGTCATGTCGAGCAAGTTCTGGATATAGCGGTCGAGACGCTCGGCCTCATCGCGGGTGCCTTCAAGCAACTCGCGGCGATCTTCCAGCGGGATGGCCTCACCCAGCGCCAACAGGCTGTCGATGCTGCCGCGCATGGAGGTCAGCGGCGTGCGCAAATCGTGAGACACCGAGGCCAGCAAGGCGCTGCGCAGTTGCTCGGTCTCACCGTGCAACCGTGCGGACTCCAGCTCCTGGGCCAGTTGCGCCCGCGCCAGCGCCTGGGCCAATGGCTGGCTCAGGGCAGTCAGCAAGCGACGGCGTTGGCCGCTCAGCTCCTGGCCGGGTTTTGGACTGACGCCCAGCAAACCCAACGGGCCCTCTTCGCCCGACAACGGCCACCACCACCAACGCCCGAACGGCAAGGTGCCGGTGCCCATGCCCGCCGGCTGGTCATGCTGCCAGGCCCAATCAGCAGCGGCGCGCTCGGCTTCGCTAAGCGTCAGCGGGCCGCCGGTCTCAATCGCCCAACCGCCCTGGCCATCGCGGTTGACCAGGCACAGGTCCAGGTCACTCCAGCCTTCCAGGTGATGCGCCGCGGCGCTGATCACCGCTTGGCGATCGGTGGCGGCCGTCAGTTTGCGTGACAGGTCGAGCAGTTCGCTGGTTTCTTCCTGGGTGTCGCGCAACGCCTGCAACTGACGGCGTTGACGCGCGGCGAGGTTGCCGGTCAGCGCCGCCATCAACAGGAAGAACAACAGGGTCAGCACGTCCTCTTCGCGCTGGATGGCGAAGGAAAAATTCGGTGGGATAAACAGGAAGTCGTAGGTCATGAACGACAACGCCGCACACACCAGCGACGGCCCCAGGCTGCTGCGCACAGCCACCAGCAATACCGCCGCCAGGAACACCAGCGAGATATTCGGCAGCGGCAAGACGCTGGACACTGCCCAAGCCAATACCGCAGCAACCACCGTCGCCACGACCGCAAGCGCATAGTCGAACCACACCAGCCCGCGCGCGTCCGGCAAGCGTGACGGTGCGGGGATGTCATCGCTGTCGAGGACGTTGATTTCCAAGCCACGGGCATTCCGCAGCAACCGTGCAGCCAGGCCGCCACCGAACAACCTCCGCCGCCAACGCATCCGCGACTGCCCCACCAACACCAGGCTGGCGCGGCGTTCGGCGGCATGCTGGATCAGCGTCTTGGCCACCTCGCCGGCTCGCAGCAACACCACTTCACCGCCCAGGCGTTCGGCCAGTTGCTGGGCATTTTGCAGGCGTAATCGAAACTGCTCGTCCCGCGCGCGGCCGTTGTCGATGTGCACCAGGCTCCACGGCAAATGCCGGCGTTGGGCAACACGGCTGGCATGGCGCACCAGGCGTTCGGCCTGTGCATCGCCGTCCACGCCGACCAACAAACGCCCACGCACTGCCGGCGCGGCCTGGCCAAGTTGGCGGTAGCCTTGGGCCAAATCATCGTCGACATGGGCGGCGGCGGTTTGCATCGCCAACTCGCGCAAGGCCATGAGGTTGGTCTGGGTGAAGAACGCATCGATGGCCGCGCGGGCTTGCTCCGGCACATAGACCTTGCCGTCGCGCAGGCGCTCCAGCAACTCGCGAGAGGGCAGATCGATCAGCAGCAGTTCGTCGGCCTCTTGCAGCACCCAGTCCGGCAGGGTTTCACGCACCTGCACGCCGGTGATGCCGCGCACCTGGTCGTTGAGGCTTTCCAGGTGCTGGACGTTGACCGTGGTAAACACGTTGATGCCAGCGGCGAGCAGTTCCTGGATGTCTTGCCAGCGCTTTTCATGGCGACTGCCGGGGGCGTTGCTGTGGGCCAGCTCGTCCACCAGCACCAGCTTGGGCTTGGCGGCGAGCAGGCCGTCGAGGTCCATTTCTTCAAGCATCACGCCGCGATAGTCGGTGCGCAGCAACGGTTGCTGCGGCAGGCCGCTGAGCAAGGCTTCGGTCTCGGCGCGACCATGGGTCTCGACCACGCCGGCGATCAACTTCACGCCCTGGCGCAATTGGGTGTGGGCGGCCTGGAGCATGGCGTAGGTCTTGCCCACGCCGGGCGCGGCGCCAAGGAAGACTTTGAGCCGGCCACGGCCGTTGCGGGGCAGATCGGCTAGCAGGGCATCGGCGCGGCCGGAGTCGCTCATGCTTGGGGGTTCCTTCAGGTATTCATATGGAGTCTTTTATGCCGCCATCGCGGGCAAGCCCGGCTCCCACAGGGGAATGCATTCCAAATGTGGGAGCGGCGGTGCGACGATTCGACTTGCCCGCGATAGCGGTATTCCTGCCTATAACTTTTCCAGAGCCATGTTCAGCGCCAGCACATTCACCACCGGCGGCCCAACCAACGGGCTTTCGATATGCTCATCGAGCAACCGCTGCAAGGTCGACACCGGCACACTCCGCGCCGCCGCCACCCGCGCCAGTTGATAGGCAATCGCCTCCGGTGGCAAGTGTGGATCAAGACCGCTGCCGGAGGTAGTCAGCGACGCCAAAGGCACCGGCCCTTGGCTGGGCACGAGCTGTTTATTTGCATCATCAAAGATGCGCGTCGCCAGCGCCGGGTTGCTTGGGCCAAGGTTGCTGGCGCTGCTGGAAACCGTCGCGAAAGCGCCGGCCGAGGGGCGCGGGTGGAACCAGCTGTCACCGGTAAAGTCCTGGGCGATCAGGCTGGAGCCGCGCACTTTGCCGCTGGCGTCGCGCACCAGGCTGCCATTGGCCTGGTCCGGGAAAGCGACTTGGGCGACGCCGGTCACTACCAATGGGTAGGCGACGCCGGTGATCAGGGTCATGAGCACCAGCAGGCTCAGGGCCGGGCGGACAATGTTGGACATTTTGGATTCCTCAATTTGTGGGACGCTCTGCCGTGTTGCAATGGGGCTGCTTCGCAGCCCGACGCGGGGCAAGCCCGCTCACTACAAAGAGCAGGTTCGGTTACACCAGGTGCAACGCAGTCAGCAGCATGTCGATCGCCTTGATGCCCACGAACGGCACCAGCAGCCCGCCCAGCCCGTAGATCAGCAGGTTGCGCCGCAGCAATGCCGCCGCACTCGCCGCCTGCACGCGCACACCGCGCAGCGCCAGGGGAATCAGCACCACGATGATCAGTGCGTTGAACACGATGGCCGAGAGGATCGCGCTCTGCGGGCTCTGCAAGTGCATCACGTTGAGCACGCCGAGTTGCGGGTAGATCGAAGCGAACAGCGCCGGCAAAATCGCGAAGTACTTGGCCACGTCGTTGGCGATGGAAAAGGTGGTCAGCGCACCGCGCGTCACCAGCAATTCCTTGCCGATCTGCACCACGTCCAGCAGCTTGGTGGGGTCGCTGTCGAGGTCGACCATGTTGGCGGCTTCGCGAGCGGCCTGGGTGCCATCGTTCATCGCCATGCCAACGTCCGCCTGGGCCAGCGCCGGCGCATCGTTGGCGCCGTCGCCGCACATCGCCACCAGGCGACCGTCGTTCTGCTCATGACGAATACGGGCGAGTTTTTTCTCCGGCGTGGCTTCCGCCAGCACGTCGTCCACGCCCGCTTCGGCAGCAATCGCAGCGGCGGTCAGCGGGTTGTCGCCCGTCACCATCACGGTCCGAATGCCCAGTTTGCGCAACTCGGCGAAACGCTCGCGGATGCCAGGCTTGACCACGTCCTTCAGGTGAATCGCACCGAGCAACTTGCCATCGGCACACACCAGCAACGGGGTGCCGCCGCTTTGGGCGATCTTGTCGATTTCCCGCGACAATGCTGGTTGCAGGTCGCTGCGTTGCTGACCGATAAACGCCAGCAGCGAATCCACGGCACCTTTGCGGAACACACGGCCCTGATAATCGACACCGGACAACCGGGTTTCAGCACTGAACGGCACGGCCGTCAGCTCATCCGCGGTCGGCTCGGCTTGCGGGTGCAAGGCGCGCAGGTATTCAACGATGGATTTACCTTCCGCGGTGTCATCCGCCAGGGAGGCAAACAACGCGCCTTCGGCCACGTCCTTGCCGCTGACGCCAGGCGCCGCGACCACCGCCGCACATCGCCGGTTACCAAAGGTGATGGTGCCAGTCTTGTCGAGCAGCAATACGTGCACATCCCCCGCCGCTTCCACGGCGCGGCCGGACTTGGCGATCACATTGAGGCGCACCAGGCGGTCCATACCGGCGATGCCGATGGCCGACAACAAGCCGCCAATGGTCGTAGGAATCAGCGTCACCAGCAGTGCGACCAGGAAAACCAACGGCAAGCTGCCATTGGCGAAGTGGGCGAACGGTTGCAGGGTCACCACCACCAACAGGAAGATCAGCGTCAGGCCGATCAGCAGGATATCCAGCGCGACTTCGTTGGGGGTTTTCTGGCGTTTGGCGCCTTCCACCAGGGCGATCATGCGGTCCAGGGTCGACTCGCCGGGATTGGCAGTGATGCGGATCAGCAGCCAGTCCGATACCAGACGGGTGTTGCCGGTGACGGCAGAACGGTCGCCACCGGACTCGCGGATCACGGGGGCGGATTCGCCAGTGATCGCCGCTTCGTTAACCGCCGCGATGCCTTCGACGACTTCGCCGTCACCAGGGATCATTTCCCCAGCGGTAACGCGCACCACATCACCTTTGCGCAGGCTGGTGGCCGGCACCACTTTGAAGCTGCCATCGGCCTCTTTGCGGCGTGCGCTCAAGCCTTCGCTGCCCGCCTTGAGGCTGTCGGCGCGGGCCTTGCCACGTCCTTCGGCCAAGGCCTCGGCGAAGTTGGCGAACAGCACGGTGAACCACAGCCACACGGCGATTTGCACGGCGACGTAGGTCGGCACGGTCGTGTCCGGCACAAAGCACAGCACGGTGGTGAGGATGGCGGTCAGCTCGACCACCAGCATCACCGGCGAACGTTGCAGTTGGCGCGGATCCAGCTTGACGAACGCCTGGACCAGCGCCGGGCGCCACAGCGCGGAGATCGCGGTTTTGGCGGGCTGCTGGGTTTGGACCGGGGCCGCGTTTTTTGCAGGCATATTCATTTTCATATCCCCTTCGCTCTTCATTTAGAGGCAGCCATGCTCAAGTGTTCAGCAATTGGGCCCAGTGCCAGCGTCGGCAGGAAGGTCAGGCCGCCCACCAGCAAAATGGTCACGGTCAACAGGGTCACGAACAGCGGGCCATGGGTCGGGAAGCTGTTCTGGCCAATCGGTGCGGCCTTCTTCATCGCCAGGCTGCCGGCCAGGGCCAGTACCGGAAGGATGTAGCCGAAGCGACCGATCAACATGCCCAGGCCGAGCATCAGGTTGTGGAACGGCGTGTTGGCACTGAAGCCGCCGAACGCCGAGCCGTTGTTGGCACTGGCCGAGGTGTAGGCGTAGAGCAACTGGCTGAAGCCGTGCGGACCTGGGTTGCTGATGGCACCGGCCGGGCCAGGCAGGCTCGCGGCAATGGCGCCGAGCACGAGTACGCCAACCGGCATGACCAGCAGGGTCACCACCAGCAATTGCACTTCCTTGGCCTGCAGCTTCTTGCCGAGGTATTCCGGGGTGCGGCCGATCATCAGGCCGGCGAGGAACACCGCGATCAACACGTTGAGCAACATGCCGTACATGCCGGCGCCGACGCCGCCGAAGATCACTTCGCCGACCATCATGTTGACCAGCGCCACCATCCCGCTGAGGGGGCTGAGGCTGTCCTGCATGCCGTTGACCGAACCGTTGGACGCTGCGGTGGTGGTCACCGACCACAGCACCGTGCCGGTGGTGCCGAAGCGCGCTTCCTTACCTTCCAGCGGCGCGGTCTGCTCAACGGCCGGGTTGTTCAGGGTCGGGTTGGGCTGGTATTCGGACCACAACGAGGTCGCGCCACCGATCAGGAACAGCGCCAGCATGCAGCCGAGAATCGCGCGGCTCTGACGCAGGTCTTTGACGTAGTGGCCGAAGGTGAACACCAGCGCCACCGGGATCAGGATGATCGATGCCACTTCGAACAGGTTGGCCCAGGCAGTCGGGTCTTCGAACGGGTGCGCCGAGTTGACACCAAAAAAGCCACCGCCGTTGGTGCCCAACTGCTTGATCGCAATCTGGCTGGCTGCCGGGCCCAGGGGGATCACTTGATCCACGCCTTGCATCGTCACGGCATCAACGTAGTGAGCGAAGGTTTGCGGAACGCCCTGCCACACCAGGAACAACGCCAGCACCAGGCACAACGGCAGCAGGCCGTAGAGGGTGGCGCGGGTCATGTCGACCCAGAAGTTGCCCAAAGTCTGCGCCGATTTGCGACCAATCCCACGGCAAAGCGCGACCAGGACTGCCAGGCCAGTGGCAGCACTGACGAAGTTCTGCACGGTGAGGCCGGCCATTTGGCTGAGGTAGCTTAAAGACGCCTCACCGCTGTAGGACTGCCAGTTGGTGTTGGTCATGAAACTGACCGCAGTGTTGAAGGCCAGCGTCCATTCCTGACCCGGCAATTTCTGCGGGTTCAGTGGGAGATAGTCCTGGAACACCAGGATCGCGAACAACAGCAAGAAACCCGCGAGGTTGAACGCGAGCAAGGCCAGCATGTATTTCTGCCAGCTTTGTTCTTGCTGCTCGTCCACGCCCGACAGGCGATAACAGGCTTTCTCCACAGGCCCCAGAACCGGGCTCAGCCAGGTGTGCTGCCCTTCCATCACCTTGTAATAGAACCGCCCCAGGAACGGGGCCGGCACCAGCACCACGGCAAAGAAGGCAATGATCAGCCAATAGTCATAACTGTGCATGGCCAACTCCTAGTTCCGATCCGCGCGTAACAGCGCAACCAGCAGATAAATGAACAGCGCCACGGCCAATAGCAGTGACACCCCGTCCAGAACGCTCATGGAAGTCTCTCCGTTTAGCGGCGAGTGCCGCGTGTGGGTCAATTGTCGGCAGGAGTGGTGTAAAGGAACGAGAGCGAGGGTATGGGCGGGGCGTAAAGACGGCGTAAAGAGTGGGTTTATGCGGGGTTTACAGGGGGATTTGCTGTGGATGGGAAGGCCTCATCGCGGGCAAGCCCGGCTCCCACACTCGACCGCGTTTCAGCAGGAAATACGCGCTCCAATGTGGGAGCGGGCTTGCCCGCGAAGGCGTCAGCTCAGTCAACACAGCACTTATCTGGTGCAACGCAGGGCAAATTCAAACGCCAAACCGTTCCCGTGGCGACAGTTGCACGGCTTTACGACAATGATTCTCAGCCTGGCATGCACGCTGCAACACCTTGAATCATTCCAAACCGTTCAGGGAGCAGCACAATGAACACACAACTCAAACCCACCTTGGGCACCCTGCACTTGTGGGGTATCGCCGTCGGCCTGGTGATTTCCGGTGAATACTTCGGCTGGAGCTATGGCTGGGGCGTCGCCGGGACCTTGGGCTTTTTGGTGACCTCGTTGATGGTCGCCGCCATGTACACCTGCTTCATCTTCAGTTTCACCGAGCTGACGACCGCGATTCCTCACGCGGGTGGGCCGTTTGCCTACAGCCGTCGTGCCTTTGGTGAGAAAGGCGGCTTGATCGCGGGGCTCGCGACCTTGATCGAGTTCGTCTTCGCGCCGCCTGCGATCGCCTTGGCCATCGGCGCTTATCTGAACGTTCAATTCCCGGCACTGGACCCGAAACACGCGGCCGTCGGCGCGTACATCGTCTTCATGGGCCTGAACATCCTTGGTGTGAAACTCGCCGCCACCTTCGAATTGGTCGTGTGCGTACTCGCCGTCGCCGAGTTGCTGGTGTTTATGGGCGTCGTAGCGCCCGCCTTCAGCTTCAGCAACTTCGCCCTGAACGGCTGGGCCGGTTCCGACACCTTTGGCGCCCCGGCAATTGCCGGCATGTTTGCCGCGATTCCGTTTGCTATCTGGTTCTTCCTCGCCATCGAAGGCGCGGCCATGGCCGCCGAAGAAGCGAAAGATCCGAAGCGCACCATTCCAAAAGCCTACATCAGCGGCATCCTGACCCTGGTGATCCTGGCCATGGGTGTGATGTTCTTTGCCGGCGGCGTGGGCGACTGGCGCACCCTCTCCAATATCAACGACCCATTGCCACAAGCCATGAAAACCGTGGTCGGCGACAGCTCCGGCTGGTTGCACATGCTGGTGTGGATCGGCCTGTTTGGCCTGGTGGCGAGTTTCCACGGCATTATCCTGGGCTACTCGCGCCAATTCTTCGCCCTGGCCCGCGCCGGCTACCTGCCGTCCTTCCTCGCCAAACTGTCGCGTTTTCAGACACCGCACCGGGCAATCATCGCCGGCGGCGTGGTGGGTATCGCCGCGATCTACAGCGACGGCCTGATCAACCTGGGCGGCATGACACTGACCGCAGCGATGATCACCATGGCCGTATTCGGCGCCATTGTGATGTACATCATGAGCATGCTCAGCCTGTTCAAACTGCGTAAGACCGAACCGTTGCTGGAGCGCACCTTCCGCGCACCGGGCTACCCCATCGTGCCGGGCATTGCGCTGGTGCTGGCGGTGGTGTGCCTGGTGGCCATGGCCTGGTTCAACACGCTGATCGGACTGATCTTCCTGGGCTTTATGGCCGTTGGGTTCGTTTACTTCCAGATGACCGCGCAAGACCGCGCGGATGCCCCTGCGGATGCGATGTTGACCGGACTCTGAGGTTAACAAGGCGGAACAGGCCTACACTGAACTCCTGAGAAAGCCTGTTACTCAAAGCAGTTATTCCCGTGGGAAAATTCTCCCACGGTGATCTGCCTCAAGGAGAGCCTTATGCCGTGGTATGCGTGGTTGATTATGGTGGTCGCGATCGGGTCGATCGTCGGTGGGCTGATGATGCTGCGAGACAGCGCCAACAAGGTGGAACTCACCGACGAACAACGTAAGCGCGTGGCCGACCGCAACGCCCAGGCGGATGCGAAGGACGCGCAGGATCGCTGACTTGGCTGCCCTGACACACACCTGTGGCGAGGGTGCTCGCTCCCGTTGGGCTGCGAAGCAGCCCCTCTAAAGCGTTACTCCCAATCCGCCTTGGCAATGTGCAACCCGTGCTGCCCTTTATAAGCAGCACGCTCCGGCTGGCTCCAGCCGTTCAGCAATTCATCTTCCAACTTATAAATCTCAACCCCCAGCGGACGGCACACCGTCAACGGGTCCTGCGCCTCCGGCCCCCACATCGGCAGCGATAAATCCCCGCCCGGGCACGTCGACAGCGCACACAGCAAATCAATCTCTGCAAAAAACTCCAGGTAATCGCCCTTCTGCGCCGGGCAAGCCTTCATGAAATACATGTCGTCATGATTCAGGCCCGTGCACTGGAAAATGTTCAGTACGTCATGCACGTCGAATTCCGTCAGACCGTGGGGTAACACCGCGCGAGTCAGGTTCGAATGGCAATGGTGATGGAAGTCCTCGCCGGTGAGCATCCGATTCACATACGGATCGCAACGCGTGCCGAGCAAATCATGCAAGCGCCCGCCGTGCTCATCGATCCCGTAGCCCGCCAGGCTGTCATCGGTGATCGTCACCAGAGGCCTTAGAAATGGCAGGTTCGACCACAACCGGTCATGAGTGCTCACATGCGCGCCCTGCAACTGACGCGTGCGCGCTGCCCACAGGCGTTCACGAGGGTCGTTGGCATTCCACACATTGAAGTCACCCACCTGTGGTCCAACCGGCGTCGTCACACGAAACACATGCCCGGCCGGCACCTTCCACGCCCTGCCCGTTCGGATCGGCACTTCGAACTCTTCGATCAACGTGCGTTGCTGTTTTTGGTCACGGATGCGCTCGTAAAACGCCGTGTCGACCTGCAACGCCGAACCTTTGCTGACCTGATAAGCGGCCGGATAGTCTTTGTACATGATGCAGATCCTCGATCAGGGGTGGTGAAACAAGGCCAGGGAAAGGCGTTCCGAATCATCCAGGTA
Source organism: Pseudomonas sp. H1_A03 (assembly GCF_054685145.1). Classification (NCBI taxonomy): domain Bacteria; kingdom Pseudomonadati; phylum Pseudomonadota; class Gammaproteobacteria; order Pseudomonadales; family Pseudomonadaceae; genus Pseudomonas; species Pseudomonas sp. H1_A03. The sequence continues at coordinate 3,072,744 of NZ_CP162829.1, read as the reverse complement.
GAGGCTCATCGCCTCCCCTGCCGCCGGTTTATCCTGTTGGGCCAGTAATGTGTAAATCTCACGATCACGCTCTAGCCACGGCGACTGGAAGCGCTGCTCATCAGGCGCGGCGCAGAACACCAAACGCAGTTGCGCGATGACCTGAGCAAAAAACTCATCGAACAAGGGGCTGCGCATCAACCCGACAATCTGCTGGTGAAACACCAGGCTGTGGGTGGCAACCGCACGCCAGTCTTCGCGCTCACGGGCCAGGGTGGTGGCGTCGATAGCGTTTTGCATGCGTTCGGATTGGGCCTCTGTCAGCGGACCGCTCTGGGCGATGGCCTGCAACTCCAGGGTGCGGCGGACTACAAACAAATCACGCACCTCATCACGTTCCAGCCGCCGGACCATGACGCCCTTGTTACGCACGTAGCGGGTCAGGCCTTCCTGGCCGAGACGGTGCAGTGCTTCGCGGATGGTGTTGCGCGAGGCGTTGTAGGCTTTAACCAGGTCCACCTCAACCAACGGCATCCCCGGCAAAAGCCGCCCGCCGATGATGTCGGCGCGAAGCTCCAGGGCAATCTGGTCGGCTAAAGACAAGCTGGCTGTCATGACTGCCTCACGATTGTTGAACAATCTCATGCGTAGAGGTAACCACTTTTCATGCCAACGTCCAAGACAGAGGACATACATGTAAATCGATACAACCTGGTTAGAATGCCAACCTGTAACCGAGGCCTTCCTATGCGTTATTCATCCGACCATAAAGCCCAGACCCACCAACGCATCATCAAGGAAGCCTCCGTGCGTTTTCGCCGCGACGGCATCGGCGCCACCGGCCTACAGCCGTTGATGAAAGCGCTGAACCTTACTCATGGCGGCTTCTACGCACACTTCAAGTCCAAGAACGAGCTGGTGGAAAAGGCGCTGCAAGTCGCAGCAGCAGAGCTGGACGCGCATTGCGAGATGCTGTTCAGCCAGAAACGGCCGCTGGAAGCGTTTATCGACAGCTACCTGTCGGAATGGCACCTGACCTCCCCGGATCAAGGATGCCCGCTGCCAACCATGTCCTCCGAACTCGGGTTAAGAGGCCAGCACAGCGCAACAACGGACACAGTGCTCGGCGCACGACTCAAACAGATTGAAACGGCGCTGGGGAATGAACAGGGTGATGCACAAAGCCTGGTGATGATGTCGACACTGGTGGGAGCGTTGGTACTGGCCCGGAGCGTCGAGGACAAAGCACTGGCGATGCGCATATTGGATGTCGTGCGAGAAAATTTGAAAACCCAGGTTTCAGAAGATGAAAAAGCCGGTCAATGACCGGCCTTCCCTGCTGACTTAGTTGATCACCAGCCTGTCGCGATTCTTCTCCAACAACGCCTTGCCGATCCCTTTCACTTCCAATAACTCATCCACCGCCGTGAAAGGGCCATTGCTTTCGCGGTAGGCGATAATTGCCTTGGCTTTGGCAGCACCGATACCGAAGAGGTCACGGCGCAGGGTTTCGGCGTCGGCGGCATTGAGGTTGACCTTGGCGGATTGGTCGGTTTTGGACATTTGGGTGGTGATGGGGATTGGGGCTTCGGGTTTGATGGACGGGGCTGCGGTGGTGGTGACGGACAGGGTGGTGAGGAAGGTAAAGATTAGGGCGGTGAGGTAGGTGTTTTGCATTTGACGCTCCATGACATTGGTAAGAGAAAAGCAGCTTTTCCGAAGCTGCTTTTCTAAGTTAGGTGATGTTGGCAGGCAGTCAAAAAAGACTCGGTTACAAGGTATGTAGCACCCCGAGGTGGACGCTCGATCACTGAATTTCCAACAAGAGCGAATGCATCAAAGGTTGAGCGATACGAACAGCACCGAGCAGACCTTTCAGTGAAAAAATGGTCTCGAGTCATGGTATGAGTTAAAATTTGTCAGGCTCCCGATGTGGGTTAAGCTATGGGCCTTCGGCTCAACGCAAAGTCGATTGACACATAATTTATGATTTCAAATTTGGCTGAACCGCTTTTGGTAACAGCCGGAACAACTCGACACCCAAACCGAGGCCGTTTTTACGATGGGGATAGAAAAACACAGCCAATATGCAAAAACGCTATCACGACGCTGTGGTGCCCCGCGGCAGTGAACATCCTGAAATAATTGAGTTATAAATCATCGTTATTCAGGCGAATATCTCTCGGCGAAAGCGACACTCAAAGTTTCAAAAACAATTATGGAAGAAGAAATGATTAAGAAAGCACTCATTACCGGTGTAACAGGACAAGATGGCGCTTATCTTGCTGAATTCTTACTGAACAAAGGTTACGAAGTTCACGGTGTAAAACGACGCAGCTCATTATTTAACACAGCTCGTATCGACCATCTTTTCCATGACGTTCACGATAAAGGATTGCCCTTTTTCCTTCATCACGGAGATATGACGGACTCATCAAGCCTGACCCATATCATTCAAAAAGTTCAACCGGATGAAATCTACAACCTTGCAGCGCAAAGTCATGTGGCCGTTTCATTTGAAGAGCCGGAATATACCGCAAACTCAGACGCACTCGGCTCCCTACGTATCCTGGAAGCAATCCGAATTCTAGGTCTTGAGAAAAAAACTCGGTTTTACCAAGCATCAACCTCAGAACTTTATGGGCTGGTGCAAGAAACCCCACAGAAAGAAACTACGCCTTTTTACCCACGCAGCCCTTATGCAGTTGCGAAATTATATGCATATTGGATTACCGTTAACTATCGCGAAGCTTATGGCATCTACGCTTGCAATGGTATCTTGTTCAATCATGAAAGCCCAATTCGCGGTGAGACTTTTGTGACACGTAAAATCACCCGCGCTCTTTCTCGTATCAAACTTGGCCTGCAAGAGTGCCTCTATCTAGGCAACATGGACTCACTTCGAGACTGGGGCCATGCGAAAGACTACGTCGAAATGCAGTGGCTGATGCTTCAACAGGAAAAACCTGAAGACTTCGTCATTGCAACGGGAGTCCAATATAGCGTACGTGATTTTGTAAACGCTGCGGCTAAAGAGTTGGGTATGTCCATCACCTGGAAAGGTGAAGGCGAAGATGAAAAAGGGTATGACGAGACTGGTAAATGTATCGTTGCGGTCGATCCACGATACTTCCGCCCTACCGAGGTCGAAACGCTGTTGGGTGATGCTTCCAAAGCGAAGGCGAAACTTGGCTGGAGCCCAAAGATCACGTTCGCTGAACTCGTTAGTGAAATGGTGCGTGAGGACCTAAAAAGTGCCGAAAGAGATGAACTCATCAAACAGCACGGGTATCCCACATTCAGCTATAACGAATAACTGTATTTGGCAATCTATTAGATGAAAAAAATACGAATCTTGTTGACCGGCGGCAGTGGCATGGTGGGGCGTAATCTCCTCGAACACTCCCGCATTGACGACTTTGAAGTGCTCGCCCCGCCAAGTACTGAGCTGAACCTGCTCGATTTCAAAGCAGTCCAGAGCTATCTAGAGCGCTCCCAGCCGAACTTGATAATTCATGCAGCGGGTAAAGTGGGTGGCATTCAAGCAAATATCAGAGAGCCCGTAAAGTTTCTGCTGGATAACCTCGATATGGGCCGCAATATCGTCTGGGCAGCTCGCATGGCTGGCGTAAAAAGTCTAATCAACCTGGGCAGTTCTTGCATGTACCCCCGTAATCATTCTGAGCCCCTCAGCGAAGACATGATCCTGAAGGGCGAGCTGGAACCAACCAATGAGGGATATGCATTAGCGAAAGTAACGACAGCACGCTTATGTGAATATATCACGCGAGAGGATACGAGCTTTCATTACAAGACCTTAATCCCATGCAACATCTTCGGTCGATTCGACAAGTTCGAACCTTCACACTCACATCTATTGCCTGCGATCATACATAAGATTCACTTAGCAAAGACAAATAATGATCCCAACGTGGAGATATGGGGCGACGGCAATGCAAGGCGTGAATTCATGTATGGTGGAGACCTCGCCGACTCTATCATACAGGCCGTAGACAAGTTCGATTCGCTGCCCCTGAATATGAACGTAGGCCTGGGACATGATCACTCTATCAACGAGTACTATCACGCCGCAGCAGCAGTGATGGACTACCGAGGCCAATTCATACATGACGTGACCAAGCCCGTTGGAATGGCGCGCAAACTAGTGAATATCGAGCGGCAGTCACTATGGGGTTGGAAACCACGTCATACCCTGCAAGAGGGCATTGAAAAAACCTATCGTTATTATCTGGAGCATCAACAATGAGTACTAGATTCCCTCTGGCTGCTTCTACATGGGAAAAAGAAGAGCTCGACGCGATGCAACGTGTCATTGCCACCGGCATGTTCACGATGGGCGAAAACGTCAAAGCATTTGAACAAGACTTCGCGCAGTTCGTAGGCAGCAAGCACTGCGTAATGGTTAACTCTGGCTCATCCGCAAACCTCCTGATCGTTGCCGCCCTTTTTTATACTAAAAATGCGGACTTGAAACTCAAGCGCGGCGATGAAATCATCGTTCCCGCCGTATCATGGAGCACTACCTACTACCCGCTTTATCAATACGGCCTGAAAATAAAGTTTGTTGATATCGATCTTCACACTTTGAATTACGATCTGGAACAGCTGGAACTAGCAGTCACTGATAAGACCCGAGCCATTATGGCCGTAAACCTTCTCGGCAATCCGAACGATTTCGGGCGCATTCAAGAGATTATCGGGGACCGCAAGATTGTTCTGATCGAAGATAACTGCGAGTCGATGGGAGCAACTTACAACGGCAAACAAGCTGGTACCTTCGGCGTCATGGGTAGTTTCAGCTCCTTTTTCAGTCATCACATTTCGACGATGGAAGGTGGCCTGATAGTCACCGACGACGAAGAGCTCTATCAAATCTTGCTCTCTCTGCGCGCTCATGGCTGGACCCGAAACCTGCCCAAGCAAAACTTGGTCTGCAGCGAAAAAAGTGACGACCCATTCGAAGAGTCGTTCCGCTTCGTTTTACCTGGCTACAATGTTCGACCGCTGGAACTCGAAGGCGCGTTGGGTGTAGAACAAGTCAAGCGTCTTCCAAAACTCATTCAGGAACGGCGTAAAAACGGTGCTCTGCTACAAGCAGAAATGGCAGATCACCCGGACATCATCATTCAACAAGAGATTGGCAAGTCCAGTTGGTTTGGTTTCAGTCTAGTAATACGACCTGAAAGCAAGCTGACGCGCAAGGCGCTCGTTGAAAAGCTGAACAGCCTCGGATTTGAATGTCGCCCGATTGTGGCCGGAAACTTCGCCAAAAACGAAGTTGTAAAATATTTTGACTCCGAGGTTCATGGGGAACTGAAGAATGCCGAACATATCGACAAATTCGGCCTGTTCATTGGGAATCATCACTACTCAATCTCGGAGGCGTTCTCACTGCTTAATAGCATCCGAGCCTGAGTTAGCTTTTAACACACAAGCATGGTAGGACGGAGCAGGAACTCACAGCGATAACAATATTAACTATCGCTTGTAGACTTCCCTGCTCCAACCATCTGTAAACTTGTATAAAGCGCCGACCGGATTCATCTGTCAACGAAGATACTGCAACACAATTCCACTAAGGCGTAAGCTGCCTAGGTTCAAGGTTCAAAACGGCGCTGCTGATAAATCCAATCAACAATCTCACCATCAGGCTTATACCCGCTTACTGTTTCACGTAACAGTTGACGAACGCGGGCATAGTCATCTTTGTCCACTGCAATGAGCAACTCAGACAATTTCTCTTTTAGCAACTCCCAAGACAGATAGTCCTCGTTGGCTCTCATAATCATGGGGTGCTGTGTTGCAATGACATTATCACCTATGAGCAACTCTTCGTAGAGTTTTTCACCCGGGCGCAAACCAGTGAACTCAATGGAAATATCTCCATGAGGTTTCTTCTCGGAGCGAACGCTAAAGCCTGAAAGATGAATCATCTTTTCGGCCAGTTCGACAATTTTTACTGGCGCTCCCATATCCAAAACAAAAACATCGCCGCCTTGTCCCAAGGAGCCTGCCTGGATCACCAACTGCGCGGCCTCGGGAATAGTCATGAAGTAACGCGTGATTTTCGGGTGGGTGACAGTGAGCGGGCCTCCCGACTTAATTTGCTTGTAAAACAACGGTATAACAGAGCCAGAAGATCCCAGAACGTTGCCAAAGCGCACCATCGTAAAACGCGTTTTGTTAACTCGTGAAATATTAGACTTCTCCCCGAACAATACAGGAGCCACCTCCTGGCTGAGAGCTTGCAAGGTCAACTCAGCCAAACGTTTTGTGCTTCCCATAACGTTGGTAGGGCGAACCGCTTTGTCAGTAGAGATAAGCACAAAGTTAGCGACCCCGACCTGCAAAGCCGCCTGAGCAGTGTTGAGCGTTCCGATCACATTATTTAACACCCCTTCCGCGATATTGTGCTCAACCATTGGTACATGCTTGTATGCAGCGGCATGATAGATTGTGTCAACGCGCCAGGTCCTCATAACATCTACTAACTTTTTCTCATCACGCACCGAGCCTAAAATCGGGAGCAATTTAACAGGCAACGATTCCCTCGCAATTCGCAACTCTAACTCGGACAAGATACTGTACAGATTGAATTCACTATGCTCGAACAATAAAAAGGTAGTTGGGCGTAAACTCAGTATTTGCCGACAGAGCTCGGAGCCGATTGACCCGCCTGCACCCGTGACCAATACGCAATGCCCCTTGATGCAGCGCTCCAACAAGTCCTCTTGCGCCGGCACTGCATCCCGCCCCAGTAGATCCGCGATGTCAACTTCCTGAATGTCATCAACTTTTACACGCCCACTGGCGAGATCCATAAACCCGGGAACACTGCGAACATGCAGAGGGAAACCTTCGAGAAACCCTAAAATTTCACGTCGACGACCGCGATTGGAAGAAGGAATTGCGAGTAAAATTTCTTGAGCACCTGTAGCCTCAATCATGCGCTGAATATGTTTGGGCTTATATACCTGCAACCCAGAAATTACGCGGTCGGAAATACTGGTGTCGTCGTCAATGAAAGCAACCGGGCGCATGACACGGCCCATCCGTAATGCAGCCACCAATTGGTTGCCAGCAGCGCCCGCACCATAGATCGCAACCCTGGGCAAACCATCCTCGCGACTAGTAAAGGGCATATGTTGCGCCGCCGAGAACCAATCACCGAGAAAGTACTGGCGCATTGCCAGTCGTAGTCCGCCGACCAATATCAAACTAAGCCACCAGTAGTTAAAAACGATAGATCTAGGAACTACGTTCTGGTGATTGCTATACCAATAGACAACTACGCCAAGAATGAGAGACGATAAACTGACAGCTTTGATAATGGCGATAAGTGCATCGTTACCAAAATAGCGCATAACGGCACGGTACATTCCAAATCGTACGAAAAGCGGGATGGCTACGATAGGTGCGCTCAAAAACAACCAAAAGTGCGTAGTAAACGGATTAACCAGCTCATCCAGCCCCAACCGCACCAAAAAAGCCATCCACAGCGCGATCCAAACCAGCAAAATGTCAGCAGCGACTTGTAGGATTCGCTTTTGCCTACGCGGGAGGCTCAGCAAAAATGCTCTGATTTTATCCATAATTTCCAGCACCTTACGCAGCTATTGTTCTAGCACAACAGGCCATTGATTCCCTATTAACCGGGATACAGACCGTCATTCGAGAATTGATACATCTTGATTAAGAGGTGTAACTATCTGTCCCAGCCCGATACTTATAAGCTAAGACTATCAATGGTAGATAAGCAATAGCGACCCCCAGCAGACCGTTCAGCCTATACACAGATATACAGATCGCTATTGGCAACAGCCAAAATACATTGATGGCGGCAACAACTCCGGTCACCGTTAAATGATTGCCGGCCTTACGTGCCGCATGCTGGTAAGCATGACTTCGATGAGCCTCATACACGCGACGCCCCTGCAGCAAGCGAGAAAATAGCGTATAGGTTGCATCAACTATAAACACCCCTAAAAGAACCAACCATACCCAGAAGAAAAACGGTGCCTTCCAAGCAGCGTAAAGTGACAGAACGCCTAGCATCATTCCCAGAAAACCGCTACCTGCATCCCCCATAAAAATACGCGCTGGAGGGAAATTCCAGATGAGAAAGCCACTGACGGCCAGTGCCAGGAGTAACGGTGGTCCAATCAGAGCTGTAAAGCCAGTTAACCAGTAAACAATGCAGACTCCAACACACGCGCTTATAGCCTCTACGCTTGCAAGTCCATCTATACCATCCATAAAATTATATAGGTTCAACAACCACACAAGGTAGAAGGCAGACAAAATTACGCCGAACCATTGCAGATCAAACGCTGCCCCCCAGAACTCAAGCGGGGGAAGACCGCCCAGCCAATACAACGCCCACCCTGCACACAAGAAATGACCGAGCAGTCGCCAGCGAGCCGCAATATGACCGTGATCATCAAGAAAGCCAAGAGCTGCAACGCCCATACCTGCTCCGAGGATGCACCAAATTACGGGCCATTCCAAATACCCTGTCATACCGAAGATAGGAACGAACAGTAAAAAAGTCAGCACTATTGCGACTCCACCCCCTCTTGGCGTGGGAACTGTATGCGAACTGCGCGAATTAGGAACGTCGATCAGACTTCGACTAATGGCGTACCGGCGAATACCGCCAGTCAACACTGCGGACAAAAACACTGCGAGAGGGAATAAAAACCACACACTCATAAAAAAGGCACGTCCTTGGAGCTACGAAAAGTTAATTTGCATCATGACTTTATCGCCAGGAACTCGCGACCACATTTTTGTAGCGCAAGCTTGGGGCTTAATGGTGGGACCCATTCGAGCACAGAGTTGGCTTTACTTGAATCAATAACCAGAGATTCGCATAACTGAGTATACATACCCTGCCTGCCAATCAGGCTGGCCCCCCACCGCATCAACACTGGTGGGCATGGAAGCAAACGGGCTTTCATGTCCATACCCACGGCCAGGTGTTTAATGATCTCCGGAGTTGACATTGCAACACCGTCAGAAATCAGAAATAGCTGGTTCGCAGCGGCTGGCTGAGTGATACAACAAAGCAAAAAATGCACCAGATTTTCTAGGGATATCATGCTTCTTGAGTTTTCCACCGCCGCAAGAGGCAAAGGCAAGCCCGATGATACCAATTTAAGCAGTCGCCCAAAGTTTCCCGGAGCCTGGGCGCCATAGACGAGCGGGGGCCTAACAATTACCCACTCCATCGCAGAGCCTTGAGCAATCTGGCGTAATGCCTGCTCAGCCTCAAGCTTGGAAACGGCATAGTCTGCATGAGGCGCGGGAGTTGAATCCTCCCTGAATGCTTTACCTAGGGTTTGAGCACCATTGACCCCAATCGAACTGATAAGGACAAATCGTTTCACTCCAGCCTCACGTGCTTGCTCGGCGAGCCTCCTGGTTCCCTCAAGATTTACGGCTCTGAACTTTGCAAGTGCGCCCGCATGTGCCTCGCCTACGACATGCGCCCTACCGGCCAGATGGACGACTACGTCTACATCTTTAAGCGCGCTTCCCCGATTAGCAGCCTCGCTGATGTCGCCAATGACTACAACATCAACGTGTGGCTCTCCGTAACTCTGGGCGTTGCGTAGTGCGGCGACTACATCAATGCAGTCAAAATCTACGCATGCTCGAATTAACCCGCGCCCAACAAATCCGGTGGCTCCCGTTACCAGAACACGCATATCACACCTTGATGACGTTTGAATAAACGTTGATTGTTCGCTGAAGCATCAACTCAAAAGTGAAATCACTAAAAAATCTTGATTTACCCGTGGCGCCCATCTTCGAACGCAAATCGTGCGAGCTGATCAAGGTGCTCAATGCGGAAACTAGGCCGTCATGATCATGCTTGTCCACCAATATTCCGGTCTCCTGCTGTGTCACCGCCTCTGGAACGCCGCCCACGCGCGACGCGATTACCGGCAGGCCAGAACGCATCGCTTCCAGTACCGTTAATGGCAATCCTTCCCAGTTCGAGATAAGGCAAAAGACGTCGGATTTAGACAACCGCTCGGAGACATCAGAACATGCCCCCGAGAATGAGATCTTATCTTCCAGATTCAATTCGGAAACAAGACGTTTAGCCTGCGGCATAGTAGGGCCGTCCCCCACAAACTCCATAGTCCAATTACGGCAAACCAGTGACGCTAATGCGCGGATTAAAAACAGATGATCTTTGGGTGCATCAAATCTTGCGACCATTATGAGCCGTATTACATCGGATGTTCCCGTGACAGGGGCTGTCTCTCTAACCGAAGGTATGCCGTTATGAATCGTGACAATCAAATCTGCATCACCTACACCTGACCTCAGCGCCAAAGAACGATCATAATCAGAGACAGTTATAATCTTGCTGGTCAGGTTCGAAACCGCACGCTCTATCCAACGATACAACATGCGTCGAGACGTTGATACGCCTTCGGTAAAAGCCCAACCATGTGCTGTAAAAACACACGGGATAGAAAGTTTTTTCGCAACCAAACGCCCTACTATTCCGGCCTTTGAAGAATGAGCATGAACAATATCCGGTTTCCATGCCAACACAATTCGCCGAAGCTCGAAATAAAAGCGAAAATCGCTGATCACATTCAACGGTCGGACCAGATGCGCCGCACAAATACACGTAAGCCCTCGCTCTCTGGCCCGGTCGACAAAAATACCGTGGCCGCCTACGACAACGACGACTTCATGCCCCGCGTCTTGAAGGCCGGTGGCAAGATCGAGAAGGTGAACGCTTGCCCCTCCGATAACATCAGAACGGGTAATAACATACAAAATTCTCAATTCTCTTCCTCCCGATCATAACCGCGAGGATTCAGAGTCTGCCAACGCCAGGAATCCCCAACCATTGCATACAAGTCCAATGACGCGGTCCATCCTAGATCTTCCTCTGCTTTGGACGGATCAGACCAGCACTCAGCCAAATCACCAGGACGACGTTTGAGGTATTGGAAGGGTATATCCATTTGGCTAATCGTGGAGAATGCCGTTATTACCTCCAAGACCGAATAGCCTCTCCCCGCTCCCAAATTCCACAAAAAACAACCATTATGTATGTCAAGATAATCCAAAGCAGACAAATGCCCCTTAGCCAAGTCCACGACATGGATGTAGTCCCTGATACCAGTACCATCGGGAGTAGGGTAGTCGTTACCGAAAACAGACACAGAGGGACGGAGACCAACAGCAACTTGGCTAATGTAAGGAAACAAATTATTAGGAGTGCCTTTGGGATGCTCCCCTATCAATCCGCTTGCATGAGCACCTACAGGATTGAAATAACGCAGAATTGCGATAGACCATTGGGAATCAGAATTAGCCAAATCAAGCAACATCTGCTCGACCATTAACTTAGAGCGCCCATAAGGATTGGTCGGGGCGGAGCTGCACGAGTCCTCCCGAAGCGGCATTTCACTGGACTCGCCATACACAGTCGCAGACGAACTGAATACCAACCTATAAACATTCATACTGGCCATGGTGCGGCAGAGCACAATCGAACCAAGTACGTTGTTATTATAATATTTTAAAGGATCCTCAACACTTTCGCCAACCGCCTTAACGCCAGCAAAATGAATTACAAAGTCAATCGAATAGGCACTAAATATTCTAGCAAGCAACTCACCATCGCAGATACTCCCCTCAAAGAATATAGGGCTGACACCTGTAATATCTTTGATTCTAACCAGTACTTCACTGGAACTATTACTGAGGTCGTCAAGGACCACTACTTGATAGCCACTCTGAAGACATTCTACAATTGCATGAGATCCAATGTATCCGGTCCCCCCAGTAACTAAAACTGTTTTCACGAAACCACCTCACACCGAAAACTATTTTTTCGACTTTAAAAAAACTTTAAATACAGACACAATGAGGCTGAGTAGCCTTTTAAAGCCAGGCTCAATGAGCAGCTCTCTTAAAAAATAAGATGCAACTTCTGCGTAGGCCTGACGACTGCCCTTCGATTGAAAGTCGGAAACTCTATAGTCAATCATTGGGAATGATGTGAACACACACTTTACATCTCTACGCTTAGCCAATCGCATCCAAAGATCATAATCCTCACTCTGAAAACCACCCAAGTATCCTCTCGCTGAAAGAATCAGATCTCTTCTGATTGCCGTTGCCGGATGTATAAAAGGGTTCGCAAATGCGAGTCTAGAACGCCAGTCGTGCTGTACCAGCACTCGGGATCCAACGACTTTACCGTCAGCATCAATTATTCGGCAGGAGCCAGCAACAATATCCGTTTCTGGGTCTTTTATAATAATATTGTAAGATTCCTCAAGCCTATCAATATGACAGACATCATCGCTGTCAAATCTGACTATAAACTTACCCCTCGCACTATTGACGCCCACGTTCAAATTAAACGACAACTGACCTATTTCTGTACGAAGCAATACAATTCGCGAATCCTGTATCGCGGCTACAGATTCATATAATTCGTCTGTACAACGATTCAGAACAATCACGAATTCGAAAAAACTGAAACTCTGCGCCAAGACACTTTGAATCGCCTGATGAATATAACCCTCATCGCGATTACAACACATTACAACACTAAAAAACGGCTCCTGTTTTTCATCGAAACCTCCCACTTCAGCACCGCCCGTAGTTATCTGAAAATCGGACAATATCATCCTCTCCTAGATAAGAACCCGACTGCACTTCGATAAGTTCCAGAGGTATGACACCTGGATTTTCCAGCGCATGGACACCGCCTATTGGGATATAGGTCGACTGATTTTCAGTCACCAGATAGGTCTTTTCCCCATTTGTGACCTTGGCCGTACCACTGACGACAATCCAATGTTCAGCGCGGTGGTGATGCATTTGGACTGAAAGCTTGTGCCCTGGCTTAACAGTTATTCTTTTCACCTGATAACGAAGACCACTATCAATAGCATCATAGATCCCCCAAGGCCTGTAGACTTCACGGTGAAATACGTGCTCCTTTCTACCGTCCGCCTTCAATTTTTCGACAATCTTTTTTACATCTTGAACATGATCTTTATGAGCTACAAGTAATGCGTCTTTGGTTTCGACAACGATAAGATCGTTAATACCGACCGTAGAAACCAAACGGCTCTCTGAATGAATATAACTGTTCGAAGTTCCGATTGAAATCACGTCTCCCGTCAGCACGTTGCCCTCTTCGGAACGAGTACCGGCTTCCCATAATGCCGCCCATGAACCGATGTCACTCCAATTCGCGTCAAGCGGAATCATGACAGCGTGCTGAGTCTTCTCCATCACTGCGTAGTCAATTGAGTTATCAGGGCATTGCAAGAATGCTTCGCGGTCGATTCGTGTGAAGTGCATGTCCCGCTGTCCTTTTGCCAGTGCCTCACGACACCAGAAAAGAATATCGGGTTCAAAGGTCTGCAACTCCTCCAAATAACGGCTGGCCCTGAACATGAACATGCCGCTGTTCCAATAATAACCGACGTTAGAAATGTAAACCTGAGCAGTTTCTGCATCAGGTTTCTCAACAAAACTAGCAACCTCAAACCCTCCATCCCCAACTGAGGGCCCCCGCAGCAAATAGCCGTAGCCGGTTTCAGGCCTCGTGGGCGTGATACCGAAGGAAACGAGCTTACCCGCTTCAGCAAATACTACCGCAGTGCGTATCCCATCATGAAAAGCTTCAATATTCTGGATAAGATGATCAGCAGCCAGCACAAGCATTAGAGGATCAGAGCCTTCAGCCGTCGCCTGAAGCGCCGCCAAGGCAATCGCGGGAGCGGTGTTGCGGCCCACGGGCTCAAGCAGGATATTAATTTCCTCAAGACCAAGCAGACGTAATTGCTCCGCCGCCAAAAAACGATGCTCCTCATTGCAAATCAATTGTGGCGAGGCATGGGTCAAGCCATCCAAACGATTGATTGTGGCTTGCAGCATAGAAAACTGGCTATCTACCAATGGAAGAAACTGTTTTGGATGAAGCTCGCGAGACAACGGCCACAAGCGAGTGCCCGAACCACCCGCCATGATAATTGGAACAAACATAATATCGTCCTTTGATTACCTTCGAAGAGGCCTATGACGCCTATTCGAAACCGAACAGCGTGGTGAGATGCGAATTTACAGGATGCATGCCAAATGTCACTGTTCAGCAAAAATCTCTAAAGCTTTTTAAGTGAATGGGGAGGCAATGCGAGTCACCTATTATGCGAGTATGGTGGCGGTTTTCAAGCAGCAGTTCTGGCCCTGCGTTTTCTCAGCCAGACAATGCTCAGCTGCCTTGCCTAAGCTGGCCATCGTGAATGCGTCAAAACTGATTTCAGCAGCATTAAAAAATGCAATCGCGATAACGAAGACCTGTGACTCAATCGCCAGCATTTAACCTCGCAGTGCCGCAAAGCCGTACACAAAGACAATGGCAACCTGGCCACACAAAACATCTCCCACCCCTCTCAAAAACCTCATGAATCAAACTAAACTGACATTACTCGCCTAAAATATAATTCCAGCCAATTAGCTTATTACTTGCTTCAGTTTGAAATGACAGATTCAAGTCCGGCATATAAACCAGCGGATCACTGTTAAAACTTAAAAAAGCAGCCCACCAAGCAAAAGTACTCGCACCGATAATGTAATCCTTACAACAAATCAAGCTTAAAAAATCGGCGATTGCAGGTTTCACTTCAGTCCCAAGCAATCCACAAATCTTAAAATCCTGTCCTTTGAATACCTTCTCGCACCACTCTTTATCATCTGTGAATATTACAAAGCGGCGCCCTTCGAAACGCTCAATAGCTCTGAAATAAAACTCTTCGCCCATCACTGCATGGCGAGGATCCGTAGATAATAAGAAGTCACCTCGGCGAACGTGAACACCAATACTGTCAGAGTATAGCTCTCTACCCTTAACGAGCAACGCCGCATGTTTATCAAGTATCAGCGAGAGAAGTTCTTCACGAAAAAACAAAGCGCTTTGAACGTACTGAAAATAACCAAAATGAAACTTTGAACTTACAGCATTACGCGAATGATCAAAATCCGTATCTGCATCATAATCATAGAGAAGATACCCGCCCAACTTACGTACTCGTAACTTTCTGGCGACTAACCGGGCCGCTTTAGCAACAATGCTTTTTTTAAAAAAAATACAGCTTTCGCACGTTTCGTTATGATCAAACTCAATCAAATCTGATAAACGAATTCCACCATGAATACCTTTACCGAGCAGCATTTTGCTATCGTATGAAACGCTACCCCCTGAAACAGACTTTACATACTGACCCCACGCAAACTGAAATAGCTGATTACCCAACCCACCTTGAAGCATTACGTTAATATGCAGGCTCACCTAGATACTCCGCGATATTTATTTACGTTCGCCAAGACAACCCCAATGATCACTAGCGCTATAGAAACCTGTAAAAACTTTAGTAAAAATTCATGCATGTTAGAGCGAGAAAAATACACAAGATTTGGCAAAACTGACAATACCAAAAAGATAACCCCTCCATGATTTCCAGGAGCAGTACGATTTTCTTTATATATTGCGACCACCCAGTCCAATGTGCGCACCAAACACCCAAGAAGTAGACACCACAATAGATAGAACAACCATCCTTGATAGTAAGCCTCAGCAAAGAAACTTGTAGAAAAACCGCCACTGGCAAAGTTTATACTACGGGCCTGATCAACGCATATGCCAAACGACTGATCCGTAGATTTCAAACAATGAGTCACTGCACTATCAAAATTTACTGCCCCATATAAAACTTCGAACGATGCGCCCTGCCCGTGCAGTGTTTGAGATATCTTAGCCATTACACCACTGGCGACCTCAAACCCTAACCTGTACTCAAGCAACATATTGGCAAAAATCAGTGATCCTATTCCCAACGCCATTAAGAAAAATAGTTTATCTGTCGTTCCAACCCATAAACAAATACGAATAAAAACAAATATGCAAAAAAATACCCTCGAAGACCGATCATTAAAAAGCCTAGAGCGAAAAACACCCAGACAAATGAAATAATCAATAATCGATTAGAGTCCCTTCCAAAAACTCCCCACAACAACAGAAGATTTTTTGCGATAAAAAAAGTAAAAATATGCGCATGAAATTCAGGATTTTCCAGTGCAGCAAAATAATCCCCAACCATATATTTTTGAGCCAGGATGAAAGACTTAGCTAAAAAGTACGTCCCACTGCATAAGGCAAAAAATATAACTACACCATTGACTAGTCGAGGCATAGCTAGAACTGGAATTTTTACCAGCCCCCTTGCCAATTTCAAACTTACCCCCTGAGTCACGAGGTACCCAAAAGCAATGAATATAAACCCCAGCGCCAGTATAACGATTGATTTACTTACAGAACTTTCACCTAAAACTATCCCAGCTTCTACGACATCCTTATCAAAAAACAACGTCAAAAATGGACGAGCCCACATGAAAAAAAATATTGAGATCGATACAAGCGAAGGAATACTTAACGCGCCCTTATAATTTCCTTGAAAGCAAAAATGGCCAAGAAGCAGTGTGATAGAGACTAGAAACATGTTGAATAAAAAGCCACCAATATAACTACCTTCCTCGCCCAACGTCAAAGCTACAAATAGAGTCAAAATAAAATTAAACAACAAAAACAAGCCAAATATAAGCTCACTTCTCTTGACCAAAATCATAAAGACCGCCTCAACACTATTTTGATGGCTGCCTTCAACCTATTCAGTACAAATAGTTCGAAAGACTTTACATATATCATGATTGAAGGGATGCTTTTACACGCCACGTCATTCATTTTTCTAAAAACCAATTCAGCCTCAAAAAGCTTCGAATACTCATGTGCCGCGCGTGATATCTCATCTGCACTTCCGACAAACTGCTCCATTAGCACATCCATGGAGTTAGATTGTTGTACTGGCTTTACACCCGCATAACTTAACTCGCCCAATGAATAGCCTTTAGACTCTGACACCCATCGGTAAGGCGGTACCTGTGAATCGTCCCTACGCGCCCTGGGAGGAACTACTATAGTAGGGACTTTATTTTTGGCAGCCTCCAAAGAAGAGGTCCCCATAGCAAACATAAGATCAATATTCTCGCGGACAAATCCACTAAGGTTGTCTTTATCAATGGACGGAATGAGATGATATTCCATACTTGAGTCAGAATTAATAAGCTCCTTCAAAGCATCAATAGCGTCGCCACTACCAACAATATAAAACACAATCCTGTTGTATCGCCTTAGCACCCCCTCCCTCAAAGAGCGTATATCAGTTATAACTCGCTCTAGGGCATAAAACTTAAAATCCATATCAACTCGGCCAACCCAACCAACTCGAAGAACACCTGCCGGGGCACAGTATTCGAAATTCGCAGCCGGGCTTTTGTCTATTACAATTGGGCAAATTATATCCTGTATATCTTTGTTAATCGCCAAAGCACCAAGATCAGCATAGGCTCCGACTTCATCAGTAAATACTATAGATTCATATTTTATAAATGTAGCAAGTGATTGCCTCGCCCTTCCTTTTAAAGCCTCAATCACCTTGACTCTGAGTCCCTTGGTACTATTGTGCTGGGAATATTCTTCGTTAGCTATGGATAAGTACGCGCCGCGAAATGCTGCATACCCCATGCACCATACGCAGATGTGTTTAAACTTTACGGATGTTGCTGCAAAAAGCCAGAGCCGACTTATCTCGGAGGTTGGAAGAAAGACAATATCGTATTCCTTCAGTTTCGCTGTATCGGCAGGTGTGACTACGTCAACGTCGTATTGGTTGAACTTCAACCAACTACTGAGGCGTGCGAGGAGGAAATCCGTCCCTCCGAAGCGGCCCTGAGTTAAGATCAATACCGTACCCTTCACCACGATTCACTACTCCGGCTTTACTCAAAAAGCTCTCAACTATACTAACAACTGACTTTAATTTTCTGTAAAGGCTTGCTGCCCAACCAGTTTACGCCACACAAAAAAAGCCATGACCAACCAGTAAAGTAGATAATTCACTGCATGCGCTATTGCAACACCTTGAAATCCGAGCAGGTTAGTAAACACCCAAGTAAAAACAACAAAGCCAACTGCGAAAATAACTTCTGAAAAGATAAAAAGTTTTACCATAGCCTTACCTAGCATAAGATAAGCCAATATCCAGCCACCTATCTTCAAGGTATCCCCAAGCATCTGCCAGGCAAACAACTCGCGCATCGGTAAAAAATCTTTTGTAAACAACGTAACAATTATAAAGTCTTTCATAAAATAAATAATTAACGCACTCAAAATAGCTATCGGTAAAATAATCCGATAGCCCTGCAGCACTTCGAGCTTTATTTCACTGGCGCTTTTGAGTTCGGACAACCTCGGAAGGTAATACACGCTCAACGTCGTCGTCACGAGCATTAAATAAGCCGCACTCAAACGCCACATCGCCTCCCAATAGCCGGCAGTCTGTAAGCCGAATGTGTTACTAAGGTATTCACGCACGACCATGTGACTGACGGGAACGCACGCAGCCGAAGTGAACGCCATCAGCGCATATTTACTCAGGTTTAATATAACGGGCACATCAATGCCCGAAAAAAAATATGCAAGCTTGAACCACGGTGCCCTGTAGCAAAGCACAAGCGTTACTATAAACGCGATTGACTGATAAACTGCAAGAGCAACTAGAGCGCCATATAATCCAAAATTCATGGCCATAAACGAGGTAATCACTAGGGAAAATAAACTTCCCGCTATGTTAGCAATCACATACCGCTCTATTTCTTTCTTGCCATTCAACACAGCCAAGAGAAGTGTATTAAATGAGAAAAAAACCAGAGCGGCTGCAAAACATATAAATACACCTCCGTACTCTTCGCTGTTTAAAAACCATTTAGCCAACACTTCATTGCACGCGACGATGATAATCGCACTCAATAAAGAGCCCACCAAGGCAACTGTCCCCGCAGTTCCCCACACTCTGCGCTGTGCTAAATGGTCATTCACGTGCTCGGCAGTATACTTGGTGACGCCGGTATTAATAGCGCCACTCGCAAAGGTTGTAATCATTTGCATGGCGTTCTGAAACTGCCCCAGCGCCGCATAACCATTAGGCCCGACATAAACAGCGAGGACTTTGTTGAGCCCCAAGAGAGTCAACATCTTTATCGTGACAGCAATACTGTTCAACAGCCCCGTTTTTATCAGTGTCATCAGCAGGTGCCGACACTAAAGCTATTACAGGCTAACACAACTTTCTGCGCCTCTTCCGAAGTCATCGTAGGCCCCAGGGGCAAACTTAGCACTTCATGATGGATGGCTTCCGTAATGGGTAAAGACAATGCTGACAATTCTGCATACGCTTTTTGTTTATGAATCGGAATTGGGTAATGAATCAACGTTTGAACCCCCTTATCTTGCAGGTGCTTTTGAAGTGCCTCGCGATGAGTTGTTCGAATAACGAACAAGTGCCACACGTGCGCCTCAAATTCCATAACTTGGGTACCCGTAGACACTGGCAAGGTTATCTGGGTGTTCTTTATACCCTGCAAATATGTTTGTACAATTTCACGACGCCGTGTTACTTGCGCGTCCAAGTACTTTATTTTTACAGATAGCACCGCAGCCTGGATTTCATCCAGGCGACTATTTACACCTCGATATAGATTCTGGTACTTCTCATGCGATCCGTAATTTCGAAGAGCACGTAGTACCTGAGCTAGCTCCTCATCATCAGTCGTGATGGCTCCAGCATCACCGAGCGCTCCCAAGTTTTTTCCAGGATAAAAGCTAAAACCTGATGCGTCTCCCCAAGCACCTGCCCTTCTCCCATTATGGCTTGCACCATGCGATTGGGCGGAATCCTCCAGCACCAAGAGCCCATGCTTTTCAGCGATTGAAATCAAAGCAGGCATATCACTAAGCAGCCCGTAAAGGTGCACAGGTAAAAGAACCTTAGTTCTCGAGGTGATCGCTTGCTCAACATTGTTGACATTCAAGTTATACGTCACCGGATCGGGCTCAACCAAAACCGGGACCAGACCATTTTCAGTGATAGCGAGAACACTTGCTATATAAGTGTTAGCGGGAACAATTACTTCGTCACCATCGCGAAGACGGCCCAGCTCCTTCCAGGCTCGTAACGTCAAACTTAGCGCATCAAGACCATTAGCGACGCCCACACAGTGTTTGACCCCACAATACTGCGCGAACGCTTGCTCAAAGCGCTGTAGCTCCTCTCCCCCAATATACCAACCGGAATCAATAACACGGGCGCAAGCGTCCAATAATTCATTACGCACTTCGTGGTTGATCGCTTTCAGATCTAAAAACTTAATCATACTGTCAGATACCGAATTATTTTGGCTGGATTTCCAACGACTACTGAAAAATCAGGAACATCTTTAGTCACGACAGCTCCTGCGCCTACCATCGCGGAGCGACCAACTGTAATTCCTGGGAGAATCGTTGCATTCGCTCCAATACTGGCGCCAAACTTAACGGTAATCCCTTCAAACTTTCCTGGATACACTTTCGAACGAGGCATTGAATCATTGGTAAATGTGGCATTCGGCCCTATAAATACGTTATCTTCTATACGAGTACCATCCCACAAATACACACCCGACTTCAAAGTAACATTATCACCAATAATAACGTCACCTTCGACTAGGGTATGGGCGCACAAGTTACAGCCTTTACCAATGATCGCCCCCTCCAGCACAACACAAAATTGCCATATACGTGTTCCCTCGCCAATATCTTGACTTTTTACATCTGCAAGCTCATGTATTTTAGGCATGATTCAAAAGCCCTATGAACTCTGGGTAACTCCGAATATAGTCCTGCTCATCATAATAATCACTGGCCAATACTAGAAGAACACAGTCCGCTGAAAAGTCATGCATTTCATGCCATATCATTTTATCTATGAATATCGCTTTGCTTGAGGTATCCAGAATAACTTCTTCAATTTTTAGCCCGTTATTCATCACCATACGACACTGGCCAGAGACACAGATAGCAGCCTGTCGAAGCTCTCGGTGCGCATGGAAGCCACGCGATACGCCTGGTCGCGTCCCCATCAGAAAATAAACGCGCTTAATGTCGAATGGGACATTTTTTTGCGCCTCTAGCACGACCAGCTGTCCACGCTCGTCACCTAGCACTTGCAGGTCGACCAAATCTACCAAACTCATTTAGTACCCCTCAGAATCACGATCCATGTCAAGTCGCCATCACGAGGCCTAACCGCATAGAAATATTTATTATTAGACCACGAAAGGCTCTATATACCAAAAACCAACGCGATGAATCTCCCGATACGTCGCTCCCTCCTTTCCGTCGAGATCTGCTGAGATCCTCTTTCGTGCCGGCGTCGCCTGAAACGCACGGTGACCGCAGTAGCTCGATAGTAAATTCGCCCGTTCTCTATGGCGCATAGGATCGCCTCACCCACGATTTTCTTGTGTCATGTGTCGTCCGGCACAACAGACCTTGAGAATGAGGGACGATTAGCTCTGCCTCAAGAGCGGCAATCTCCCCAGTGCAAACGGCCAAAGCAACTAGCGCAACAGAGTCTCAATGAGAAGTACGGCGCGATGGTCGCTTGCGGGATTGCGCGCTAGCAAACAAACTCACAACGCCTGATGGCGACCTACTGGATACGCTTCGCTAACAATCTGAATCACTTGAATGCCCCATCGGGGGGGACGGTTGTGGCAAATCGGCTGTTAGGCTTTGTACTAGGTAATACCTTAGACAACCCGTGGCATTGGTCAGCGAAACCATCGCCAGTGAGTTTTTTGCGAGTTTGACGAAGCACGCAACGATACGACATCCTTCAGCCAACCAAACACAAGATCGACGGGTTTCGGTCCCTGCGTGTGCCTTTAGAACCGCGAAGCGTATCAGGTCCATGCCGACCGACACATTCCCTCCGAACAGAGCCGCTGCGGAGCCGTTAGAAAAACCTTCTCGAGGTTTCAATCGGAGCGGGTGTTCAATCTCATCGGCTGGAGCTCTAAGGTGAGTCGTGACATCGGAAAGAAAGACAATGGCTACCCAACACAGACGCAAAAAAATCCAAAGAAGTCAAGCGTTGTAACTTTGGTGAGTACGAGGCTGCGGTAGAAAGAAATCCTGTAATATCTCGCCCGCGACCAGTCTGGGAGTCAGCCGCCCCCCCCCAAAAAAAATACCAAGTCAAATGCCTCGTGAAAAGACAGTCATCGGATAGCGAATAATGGATTTTAGAAAAGATATAAATGGTTTAAGAGCGCTAGCTGTACTGGCTGTCGTCATTTACCACTTCAATGCGTTATGGATGCCGGGCGGGTTTGCTGGGGTAGATGTGTTCTTTGTTATCTCTGGCTATTTGATGACGGCGATTATTTGCCGTGGGTTGAGTGGCGATGATTTCAGTTTGGTTCGTTTCTATATTGCGCGGGCTAAGCGGATCATTCCCGTCCTAGCTGTTATGTGCCTTGCGTTAATGGTGTTTGGTTGGTTCAACTTATTAGCAACTGAATACAAACAATTGGCACAACACGCTTATAGTAGCCTTGCATTTTATTCGAACATAGTTTATTTGAAGCAAGTCGGATATTTTGCCGCAAGTACGAATGAGAATTGGCTGCTTCACACCTGGTCGCTTTCTGTTGAGTGGCAGTTCTATATTATCTATCCAATTGTATTGCTAGTCCTGAGTAAATTATTTGGAATCAAGGCTATCCGTTGGTTTTTGCTGGCGGCGGTTTGGATTGGTTTTATTTACTCGCTCATACTTTCTCCACGGTACCCAGAACAAGCGTTTTATCTGCTGAAAGCCCGCGCCTGGGAGCTTTGCGCCGGTGGACTTGCGTTCCTGTTCCCTCTCGCATTGAACAAAGCCAAAAGCCGTCTCCTCGAATGGGCAGGGTTAGCGCTAATCCTGTCTGGCTATATCGTGATATCAAAAACTACGACTTGGCCCGGCTATTACGCGCTCATGCCGGTCATGGGAACGATGATGGTAATCCTCGCCAATAGAAAGACTTCTCGGTTGACCGGTAATTGGGTGTTTCAGCGCGTAGGCTTGTACTCGTACTCGATTTACATTTGGCACTGGCCTGTCATGGTCTACATGACTTATTCGGGGCAGCTCAATAGTTTTTCCGGTGCTTTGATAGGCATCGTTATTTCACTGGCATTCGGTTATGCATCCTATGAATTGATTGAGCGTAAGAGGGGAGAATCTAAGAGCGGTGCTCGTTCTTTGGCTTGGAGTGGCGGTTTCGTAAGTCTCGTGTTACTCAGTGTTTTCGTTTTTAAATCCGATGGCCTCAACTCGGATATAAGAGGTGAGAACATCACTGAGAAAACAAAATTCGTGGATAGTTATGCAGCGCTGCATAAGAATCTTGGTGAGGCATACTGGCTTAAATGCAACTCTTATGAAGTATTTGCCGCTACAGGCGCAAAAAATATTGATGCTTCTTGCACTGAAAAGAAGGGGGCAGGTGGTGTCTTTCTCTGGGGAGACTCCCACGCTGAAGCACTCTCCTTTGGAATTCGGAGCAATTTACCTGCCGGCATTCCTTTCTACCAAGTCACCTCATCTGCTTGTGGAGCTACTCTCGACCAAAACAAGTCGCCTGTGGCGTTCCGGGCAACCTGTAATGCATCCAATGCATTTGCACTACAGGAAATTGCTCGGATCCGACCTGAGATGGTGGTGATGGCTCAACAGAATTCTCACGAGCTTACGGATTGGAATGAAATTGCTCAACATCTCAAGACGCTGGGAGTTAAGAAGGTCGTTCTGGTCGGGCCTGCACCCCAATGGCAACCGTCCTTGCCACTGGTGATCACTAAGCGTCACTGGAACTCTGCTGACAGTCAGATCATCGATCAGGGGCTGGATCAACGGATCCTCAAAACTGACGCACTACTCAAAGAAAAACTCGATCCGAGGATGATTGACTACATTTCTGTTATCGATGGTGTATGTGAGGGCATGGCCTGCCTGGCCAAGGTCGATGACGGGAAGTCGCTAATGGCGGTAGACTACGGTCATCTGACCCCTTCGGCGTCCTTGTACGTAGGGCGAACGATTCTTGCCCCGAGGCTAAAGCAATTACTGCACCCCTCTGACAGCTGAATAAATTTTGTAAGCAAACCCCGCACTCGCCGGTTTTCTTTTCATCTGGAGAAAATCATGGGGCCAGCCGAAGCACAGTTTCCACGCACCATACCCAGCGCCGCCGCCGAACGAAGTTCTTGTATCCGCAAAATATAGCCAGGCGGCTTTCATTGAACAAGCAGGCCATAAATCCTGCCAGTTGCAGTGCGCGAACTAAGGAGCGATCAATACTTCAGCAAATACGAAAACGGCACGCTGACTGCCAATCGGACAACACCTCCGCCGCGGATAGTGTCGAGGCTGTGGGCTGATTCAGGTCACGAGCCATAAAATCTACCTCAGGTTCAGCCAGCACTGTTTGGCGATGAGCGACTACTGCGCAAACCAGATCTACTGGAACTACAAGCTGGCGCCATTCCATTCGACGGCTTCGCCCGACGCTGAAGTCAATCTCAGAAGTACCAATGCATGGCTGTTTGGGCCACAATTTGTAAGTGCCGAAGACGATCCAGCATCTGCCAGTCGCGATCAAGCATTTATGATTGAAGAGTGGGTATTTAAGGGGAAGGAATGTGTTTAGACGAGCCAGCGATCGTTAGCAACCCCAAATTTACGCGACCGTTAACTGAACCCGAAAAAACTATATAGAAGAAAAGCAGGGCTTACTGATAAACAGTTATGCAGCCACTTATCGATTTTCAGTAAACGTGATTCTTTAACTCCGTCCAGTGGGGATCGACCTAGGCCGCCGATTGCGCAACAAAACCATTAACAACGGCCCGAAAAACATCCCAACAACCAACGCCATCACCACGAACACCGAGGCTGGCATCTGCCCTGTACCAAACCCTAGGAATGAGAGAGAGACTTCCTGTTGGTTCTCCAAGACAAATGCTAACACCACTAGTGCAACAACCAGCACCATCAGCACAGCAACAACGCGCTTAACCCTACTCATAACCTTCTCCTACCCCAAAAAACACTCAGACGCCTTCTTCCTCCTCTTCATTCACCCGATCCCGCAACTCCTTCCCCGGCTTGAAATGAGGCACAAACTTCCCATCCAGACTCACAGACTGCCCGGTCTTAGGATTCCGCCCTACCCGCGGTGCGCGGTAGTGCAGCGAAAAGCTCCCAAACCCACGAATCTCAATCCGATCACCCGTCGCCAGGCACTGGGACATTTGCTCGAGCATGGTCTTGATAGCCAGCTCCACATCCTTGGATGAGAGCAGCCCTTGATGGGTGACAATTCGTTCGATCAACTCCGACTTCGTCATATTTTTCCCTTCTTTTTCAAGCAGCTAGGAAAAGCGCTTCGAAGGTTTTAGCATGACTTGATGAATTTGAACAGCCCATGGATAAACTTATCTGCTGGTTAAATAAACACCTGCGTGAAACACGTAACCGCCTCAATTGCAGATGACGAGCATCTTGCGAGTCACCGCGCCAGCAGGGTTCCAGCCGAATAGGTAGTCGCCCTCTTCGTCCTTGGCATCACTGGACTTGGTGATGACCTTGTAGCCCTGCATCTTGCACTCTCTGGCCGCGCGCTTCTCGCACTTGCTCCAGTTGTTGCCCAGGCCCGAACAATCGATCTCGATGCCGCTGACGCCTCGCTTGGCGTGGGTCTTGGCGCTGGTGGCGGTACAGCCTGCAAGCATTACCACTGCGAATATTAAGATAAGCCTGTTCATTCAAATCCTTATTGAAGCCGCAACACGCGAACCACTTTTCCTATGACTATAGTCACTTCTGACACTGAGCTGAGCAGCTTGGTTCTCGGTGTTGATTCAACAAATTTCAGGCACAAAAAAGGGCGACCGAAGTCGCCCTTTTTCTATGGTCTGACAGAACTTAGTTCTGTTTTTCCATTTGTGCACGCAACAGGTCGCCCAGAGTGGTAGGACCAGCAGCGATGCTATCCGACGGCTTGTCTTTCAAGCTTTGGATGGCTTCTTTCTCTTCAGCATCGTCTTTCGACTTGATGGAGAGCTGGATTACACGGCTCTTGCGGTCAACGCTGATGATCTTGGCTTCTACTTCCTGGCCTTCTTTCAGAACGTTACGCGCGTCTTCAACGCGGTCACGGCTGATTTCGGAGGCTTTCAGAGTCGCTTCGATATCGTCGGCCAGAGTGATGATGGCGCCTTTAGCGTCAACTTCTTTCACGATGCCTTTAACGATTGCGCCTTTGTCGTTGTCCTGAACGTATTCAGAGAACGGGTCGCTTTCCAGTTGCTTGATGCCCAGGGAGATGCGCTCGCGCTCTGGGTCAACCGACAGGATAACGGTGTCCAGCTCGTCGCCCTTCTTGAAACGACGAACAGCTTCTTCGCCCACTTCGTTCCAGGAGATGTCGGACAGGTGAACCAGGCCGTCGATGCCGCCGTCCAGACCAATGAAGATACCGAAATCGGTGATCGACTTGATGGTGCCGGAGATTTTATCGCCCTTGTTGAACTGGCCAGAGAAATCTTCCCATGGGTTAGATTTGCACTGCTTGATGCCCAGGGAGATACGACGACGCTCTTCGTCGATGTCCAGAACCATAACTTCCACTTCGTCGCCGACTTGTACGACTTTCGAAGGGTGGATGTTTTTGTTGGTCCAGTCCATTTCGGAAACGTGTACCAGGCCTTCAACGCCTTCTTCCAGCTCAGCGAAGCAGCCGTAGTCAGTCAGGTTGGTAACACGCGCGGTGACGCGAGTGCTTTCTGGGTAACGGGCTTTGATAGCGACCCATGGATCTTCACCCAGTTGCTTCAGGCCCAGGGAAACACGGTTGCGTTCGCGATCGTATTTCAGAACCTTGACATCGATCTCGTCGCCAACGTTGACGATTTCGGAAGGATGCTTGATACGCTTCCAAGCCATGTCGGTAATGTGCAGCAAGCCATCGACGCCACCCAGATCGACGAATGCGCCGTAATCGGTGAGGTTCTTGACGATACCTTTGACTTGTTGGCCTTCCTGCAGGGATTCCAGCAGAGCTTCACGCTCGGCGGAGTTCTCTGCTTCCAGGACGCTGCGACGGGAAACGACAACGTTGTTGCGCTTCTGGTCGAGCTTGATGACCTTGAATTCGAGTTCTTTGCCTTCCAGGTGCGTGGTGTCGCGCACTGGACGAACGTCGACCAAAGAACCTGGCAGGAACGCACGGATGCCGTTAACGTCGACAGTGAAGCCGCCTTTAACCTTACCGTTGATAACGCCCTTGACCACTTCTTCAGCTGCGAAGGCTGCTTCGAGAACAATCCAGCATTCAGCGCGCTTGGCTTTTTCACGGGACAGCTTGGTTTCACCGAAACCGTCTTCAACCGAGTCCAGAGCAACGTGAACTTCGTCACCGACATTGATTGTCAGATCGCCAGCATCGTTGTAGAACTGTTCCAGCGGGATCAGAGCTTCAGACTTCAGACCAGCGTGAACGGTTACCCAGCGAGCTTGGTAATCGATATCAACGATAACACCGGTGATGATGGAGCCTGCCTGAAGGTTCAGGGTTTTTAGGCTTTCTTCAAAGAGTTCCGCAAAGCTTTCGCTCATTTTAATTCCTGTTGATAAGGGCGAAGAATACGCCCATCTCCACACCCCAGACGGTGTGGGTCAGTTTCAATTAAAAGAAGCACCACAGGACTATGACTGGTCCCCTGCGGCCTTCTTGGTCACCCGGCGATATCGCGAATGGCGATCTCGCTCATGATGCGTTCCAGCACCTGCTCGATGGACAACTCCGTGGAATCCAGCTGTATCGCATCAGCCGCCGGCTTTAGCGGGGCTACTGCGCGCTGGGTATCACGCTCATCGCGTGCACGGATCTCATCTAGCAGACTCGACAGACTAACACCATCGACTTTGCCCTTCAACTGCAAGTAACGGCGGCGAGCCCGCTCCTCGGCGCTGGCGGTCAGGAAAATCTTCAGCGGCGCCTCTGGGAACACCACGGTGCCCATGTCGCGGCCATCGGCCACCAGGCCCGGCGGCTCCTGAAACGCCCGCTGACGCTGCAGCAAAGCGTCACGCACGGCCGGCAGCGCGGCGACCTGGGACGCCCAGGAGCCGACTTGTTCGTTACGCAGATCATCGGTCACATCGTCCCCTTCGAGGATGATGCGCTGGGGATGACCTTCCGTCGCGCCGACGAACTGCACATCCAAATGTGCGGCCAGCAGCTTCAGGGATTCTTCGTTGGTCAGGTCGACGCCGTGGTTGCGAGCGGCAAACGCCAGCAAGCGGTACAGCGCGCCGGAATCCAGCAGGCACCAACCCAGGCGCTTGGCCAGGATGCCGGCGATCGTGCCTTTGCCCGAACCGCTTGGCCCGTCGATGGTAATCACCGGTGCTTTGATATTCACAATTGAGCCTCTTGGGCAACACGGATGCCGACTTGGGCACACAGTGTAAGAAAATTCGGAAAAGACGTAGCAACATTGGCGCAGTCACGGATACGAATCGGCGCCGCCGCCCGGAGGGAAGCCACACTGAACGCCATGGCAATCCGGTGATCGCCATGGGCATGCACTTCACCACCCCCCATCAGGCCACCGTCAATGATAATCCCATCGGGGGTCGGTTCACACTTCACCCCCAGCGCCAGCAGACCGTCGGCCATCACCTGGATACGGTCAGATTCCTTCACGCGCAGCTCCTCAGCCCCGCGCAACACCGTACGACCCTCGGCACAGGCTGCCGCGACGAACAGCACCGGAAACTCATCAATTGCCAACGGCACCAGCGCTTCGGGAATCTCGATCCCCTTCAGTGCCGCTGCGCGCACCCGCAAGTCCGCTACAGGTTCACCGCCGACTTCGCGCTGATTTTCCAGCGTGATATCTGCGCCCATCAGCCGCAGGATGTCGATCACCCCGGTACGCGTCGGATTGACACCGACATGCTCCAGCAACAACTCGGAACCCTCGGCAATCGACGCAGCCACCAGGAAGAACGCAGAAGAAGAGATATCCCCCGGTACTTCTATATGGGTAGCCGTCAACGCATGGCCCGACTCCACCGAAGCCGTCGCGCCCTGCACCGCCACCGGATAACCAAAGCCGCGCAACATACGTTCGGTGTGGTCACGGGTCGGTGCCGGCTCGGTCACGGCGGTCTTGCCCTCGGCATACAAACCAGCCAATAACAGGCAGGATTTGACCTGGGCGCTGGCCATCGGCATGTCATACGCCACGCCTTTCAACGACTGGCCACCACGAATGGTCAGCGGCGGACGCCCTTCCGGCCCGGTCTCGATCACCGCGCGCATTTCCCGCAGCGGCTTGGCCACGCGATTCATCGGGCGCTTGGACAGGGACGCGTCACCCGTCAGCACGCTGTCAAAGCTCTGCGCTGCCAGCAAGCCAGACAGCAGGCGCATGGAGGTGCCAGAGTTACCGAGGTAAATCGGCCCCGGCGCCGGTTTCAAGCCATGTAGACCCACGCCATGAATGGTCACACGCCCATGGTGCGGGCCTTCAATCACCACGCCCATGTCGCGAAACGCCTGCAAGGTCGCCAAGGCATCTTCGCCCTCGAGGAAACCCTCGACCTCAGTCACACCCTCAGCCAGCGAACCAAGCATGATCGACCGATGGGAGATCGACTTGTCGCCCGGCACCCGCATGCGCCCGCTCAAGCGGCCACCCGGATTGGCGAGAAAGGTCAGTTCATCAGCGCTCACAGCGGTTTCCATATAGGCCCGGCGCGCCAGGATCTTGCTGAAATGCTCACGCGCCACCCGTGCACGGGTGAACACGCCCAATAATTGATGGCCATCTCCCGCGTCGACCGCATCGCGCAAGGCGTCGAGGTCACTGCGGAAGGTGTCCAGGGTGCGCAACACCGCTTCGCGATTGGCAAGGAAGATGTCGTGCCACATCACCGGGTCGCTGCCGGCAATCCGCGTGAAATCACGGAAGCCACCGGCGGCGTAACGGAATATCTCGAGGTTCTCGTTGCGTTTGGCCAGCGAATCCACCAGGCCAAATGCCAACAAATGCGGCAAATGACTGGTCGCCGCCAGCACCTCGTCGTGACGCTCGACCTGCATGTGCTCGACATCCGCGCCCAGCTCACGCCACAGACGATCCACCACTGCCAGCGCAGCGGGGTCGGTCTGCTCCAGCGGTGTGAGGATGACTTTGTGACGACGGAACAGCTGCGCATTGGACGCCTCTACCCCGCTCTGCTCGGAACCGGCAATCGGATGGCCCGGCACGAACCGCGCAGGCATGCAGCCAAACGCCTGTTGCGCCGCACGCACCACATTGCCCTTGGCGCTGCCGACGTCCGTCAGGATCGCCTGGCCGAGGTCCATACCGGCCAACACGCTGAGCAATTTCTCCATGGCCAGGATTGGCACCGCGAGCTGGATCACGTCAGCGCCACGGCACGCAAGCGCCAGGTCCGCTTCACAGCGATCCACCACCCCCAACTCCACCGCCAACTTACGCGATTGCGGGTCCAGGTCCACGCCAACCACTTCGCCACATAGCCCGCTTTCACGCAGGCCTTTGGCGAAGGAGCCGCCGATCAAGCCCAGACCGACCACCACCAGGCGACCGATCATAGGCACAGCAGGTTGCAATGCAGTGACATCAACCACGGGCCAGGACCTTGGCCAGCGCTTCCAGGAAGCGGCTGTTTTCAGCTGGCAAACCGATGGTGATGCGCAGGTGGTTCGGCATGCCGTAGTTGGCCACCGGACGCACGATCACGCCTTCGCGCAGCAGACCCTGGAACACCGGGGCGGCCACTTGGCCGAGGTCGACGCAGATGAAGTTGCCCTTGGACGGAATCCAGCCCAGGCCCATCTCACGGAAGCCTTCCTGCAATTGCAGCATGCCGCTTTCGTTGACGCGACGGCTCTCTTCCAGGTACTCGGTATCCTTCACCGCCGCACAGGCCGCCGCCAGCGCGAGGCTGTTGACGTTGAAGGGTTGGCGTACGCGGTTCAGCACATCGGCAACCACCGCACTGGACAAACCGTAGCCAACCCGCAGCGACGCCAGGCCATAGGCCTTGGAGAACGTGCGCGAGACCAGCAGGTTTGGGTAGGCCGCCAGGAAGTCCAGGCCGTCCGGCAGGTCGCTGCCCTCGGCATACTCGATGTACGCCTCGTCCAGCACCACCAGCACGTGTTCCGGTACGTCTTGCAGGAAGTCGTTCAGCGCCTGGGCGTCGAACCAGGTACCGGTCGGGTTGTTCGGGTTGGCGATAAACACCACGCGGGTTTGTGCATCGATGGCCGCCAGCATGGCCGGCAGATCGTGGCCCCAGTCCTTCGCAGGAATGATGCGTGCATCCGCACCGACAGCCTGGGTGACAATTGGATACACCGCGAACGCGTGCTCGCTGAACACCGCATTCAGGCCAGGCGCCAGGTAGGCACGGCCGACCAGCTCGAGAATGTCGTTGGAACCGTTGCCCAGCGTCACTTGGTTCAGCTCGACGCCGCACTTCTGCGCCAGCAGCGACTTTAGAGCAAAGCCATTGCCGTCGGGATAGCGCGTCAGCTCCGCCAGCTCTTCACGAATCGCCGCGAGCACTTTAGGGCTCGGGCCCAGCGGATTCTCGTTACTCGCCAATTTGACGATCTTGGAAGGATCCAGATTCAACTCACGCGCCAACTCGTCCACAGGCTTACCCGGAACGTAAGGCGACAGTTGTTGCACGCCCGGCTGAGCCAGGGCGAGAAAGTTGTCACTCATGTTAACGCCTCACAAAACCGCTTTCGGGTAAGAGCCCAGCACCTTGAGTGCCACGGCTTCCTGACTGATTTTCTCGAGCACACCCTTGACCAGTGGGTCGCGGTGATGGCCGATGAAGTCGATAAAGAACACGTAAGTCCATTTACCGCTGCGCGAAGGACGAGTCTCGATGCGCGTCAGGTCAATCCCGTTGTCGTGGAACGGCACCAGCAGCTCATGCAGCGCGCCGGGCTTGTTGCTCATGGAGACGATGATCGAGGTCTTGTCGTCGCCGGTCGGCGGCACTTCCTGGCTGCCGATCATCAGGAAACGCGTGGAGTTGTCCGGGCGATCCTCGATTTTCTCGGCCAGGCGCGTCAGGCCATACAGGCCCGCCGCCATATCACCGGCGATGGCCGCCGAGTTCCACTCACCCTTGACCCGCTTGGCGGCTTCGGCGTTGCTGGACACCGCCACGCGCTCGACATTCGGGTAATGCGCGTCCAGCCACTTGCGGCACTGCGCCAGGGACTGGGCGTGAGAATAGATGCGGCTGATACTGTCGGTCTTGGTGCTCTCGCCCACCAGCAGATGGTGGTGGATACGCAGCTCGACTTCGCCGCAGATCACCATGTCGTGCTCGAGGAAGCTGTCCAGGGTGTGGTTGACCGCGCCTTCGGTGGAGTTTTCCACCGGGACCACGCCAAAATTCACCGCACCGGCCGCCACTTCACGGAACACTTCGTCGATCGCCGCCATCGGCTTGCTGATCACTGCGTGGCCGAAGTGCTTCATGGCCGCCGCTTGCGTGAAGGTGCCTTCCGGGCCGAGGTACGCCACTTTCAGCGGCTGCTCCAGCGCCAGGCACGACGACATGATTTCGCGGAACAACCGCGCCATCTCTTCGTTGCCCAGCGGGCCCTTGTTACGTTCCATCACGCGCTTGAGCACCTGGGCTTCACGCTCAGGCCGGTAGAACACCGGCACTTCGCCTTCTGCCAGGGACGCCATCTTCACCCGTGCCACTTCCTGGGCGCACCGCGCGCGCTCACTGATCAGCTCCAGGACTTTCTCGTCCAGGCTGTCAATGCGTACACGCAGGGCCTTGAGTTCTTGCTCAGACATTAGCCGTGTTCCTTTTCGAACTCTGCCATGTAGGCAACCAGCGCGTTGATAGCGTGGATGTCGACAGCGTTGTAGATGGAGGCGCGCATGCCACCGACCGAACGGTGACCCTTGAGGTTCAGCAGGCCGCGCGCGTCGGCACCGGCCAGGAACGGTTTGTCCAGACGGTCGTCCGCCAGGCGGAACGGCACGTTCATCCACGAGCGATCAGTGAGGTTGATCGGGTTGCTGTAGAGGCCGCTGGCGTCGATGAAGTCGTACAGGGTGCGCTTCTTCTCTTCGTTGCGCTTGCCCATGGCAGCCACACCGCCCTGCTCTTTCAGCCATTCGAAAACCAGGCCGGACAGGTACCAAGCGAACGCTGGCGGGGTGTTGTACATCGAGCCATTATCCGCCGCGACCTTGTAGTTGAGCATGGTCGGGCACAGCGAGCGGGCACGGCCGAGCAGGTCTTCGCGGATGATGTTGACCAGGATGCCGCTCGGGCCGATGTTCTTCTGCGCGCCGGCGTAGATCATGCCGTACTTGGACACATCGATCGGGCGCGAGAGGATGTCCGAAGACATGTCGCACACCAGCGGCACGTCGCCCACTTCCGGCACCCAGTCGAATTCCAGGCCGCCGATGGTTTCGTTCGCTACGTAGTGCACGTAGGCCGCGTCCTTCGACAGCTTCCACTCGTTCTGGCCGGGAATCGCGAAGTAGTCGTACGGCTTGGCGGTGCCCGCCACGTTGACGTGACCGTAACGCGAGGCCTCTTCAATCGCCTTCTGGCCCCAGATACCGGTGTCGATATAGTCGGCCGTGCCGTCTTCCGGCAGCAGGTTCAGCGGGATCTGGGCGAACTGCTGGCTGGCGCCGCCTTGCAGGAACAGCACTTTGTAGTCGGAAGGGATGTCCAGCAAGTCGCGCAGGTCCTGCTCGGCCTTGGTGGCGATGGACACAAACTCATCGCTGCGATGGCTCATTTCCATCACGGAGAGGCCTTTTCCATGCCAGTCGAGGAGTTCACCCTGCGCACGCTGCAGGACTGCTTCAGGAAGCGCCGCGGGACCGGCACAGAAGTTATAGGCTCTCTTGCTCACATCCAATCTCACTCTGATCTGGTGGTAGTCACGCAAACATATCAGGCGACACCCGATCCAATGTGGGAGCGGGCTTGCTCGCGAAAGCAATCTAACAGCCGACATTTGTAGTGAATGTCAGTCCGCCTTCGCGAGCAAGCCCGCTCCCACAAGGAATCTGCTTGGGTATCAACATTTCCATCCGGACAAACAACAAGGGGGCGAATCTTCATCCGCCCCCTGTGTGTCCGCTTATTCCTGCGGTTCTTCTTCGTCTGCGGCTGCATCGAGGGTTGGCTCGTCGACGTTGTCATCGCCGGCTGCAATCACCTCGCCATCGAAGCCTTCACCTTCAAGCTCGTCGCCCTCCAGCTCTTCGCCTTCAACTTCCGACGGTTCCTGGACACGCTCCAGGCCGACCAGTTTTTCGTCCTTGGCCAGCTTGATCAGGGTCACGCCCTGGGTGTTACGACCCAGGCTCGAGACTTCAGCCACGCGGGTACGTACCAGGGTGCCCTGGTCGGAAATCAGCATGATTTCCTCGCCATCGAGCACCTGGACTGCGCCGACCAGACGGCCGTTGCGGTCGTTGCTGACCATGGCAATCACACCTTGGCCGCCACGCTTGTACTCCGGGAACTCGCTGATAGCGGTACGCTTGCCATACCCACGCTCGGAAGCGGTGAGGATCTGGCTGCCTTCTTCCGGGATCAGCATCGAAATCAGCTTCTGCCCTTCTGGCAGACGCATGCCGCGCACACCGCGGGCGGTACGGCCCATGGCGCGAACGTCGGATTCCTTGAAGCGCGTTACTTTACCGCCGTCGGAGAACAGCATGACTTCACGCTCGCCATCGGTGATGGCAGCCGAAATCAGTACGTCGCCTTCGTCCAGCTCCAGGGCGATCAGGCCCACGCTGCGTTGACGGCTGAAGGATTCCAGCGGGGTCTTCTTCACGGTGCCCTTGGCGGTGGCCATGAAGATGAAGTGACCTTCGGTGTATTCCTCGACCGGCAGCATGGTGGTGATGTATTCATCACT
Source organism: Pseudomonas sp. H1_A03 (assembly GCF_054685145.1). Taxonomy (NCBI): domain Bacteria; kingdom Pseudomonadati; phylum Pseudomonadota; class Gammaproteobacteria; order Pseudomonadales; family Pseudomonadaceae; genus Pseudomonas; species Pseudomonas sp. H1_A03. The sequence continues at coordinate 3,037,725 of NZ_CP162829.1, read as the reverse complement.
GTCCAGCGGCAGCAGGTTGACCAGTGGGCGACCACGGGCGGCGCGGGAGGCTTCCGGAATTTCGTAGGTTTTCAGCCAGTACACTTTGCCTTTGCTGGAGAACAGCAACAGCGTGGTGTGGCTATTGGCGACCAGCAGGTGAGCGATGTAGTCCTCATCCTTGACGCCGGTAGCCGACTTACCTTTACCACCACGACGCTGGGCCTGGTACGCAGCCAATGGCTGGGTCTTGGCGTAGCCACCGTGGGAGATGGTCACGACGCGCTCTTCTTCCGGGATCATGTCACCCAGGGTCAGGTCGAGGCGTGCATCGAGGATCTCGGTGCGACGCACATCACCGTATTCGGCGCGTATCACTTCCAGTTCTTCGCGGATCACTTCCATCAGGCGCACAGCGCTGTTGAGGATGCGGATCAGCTCGCCGATCTGGTTGAGAATCTCCTGGTACTCGGCCAGCAGCTTCTCGTGCTCAAGACCGGTCAGGCGGTGCAGGCGCAATTCCAGGATGGCCTGGGCCTGTTCCGGCGACAGGAAATACTTGCCGTCGCGCAGACCGTATTGCGGGTCCAGGGTCTCTGGGCGGCAGGAGTCGGCGCCAGCGCGCTCAACCATCGCCACTACGGCGCTGGATTCCCACGGCATCTTGATCAGTGCTTCTTTAGCTTCAGACGGGGTCGGCGAGGCTTTGATCAGGGCGATGACCGGGTCGATGTTCGACAGCGCTACCGCCTGGCCTTCCAGGATGTGGCCGCGCTCGCGGGCCTTGCGCAGTTCGAACACGGTACGGCGGGTAACGACTTCGCGGCGGTGACGGACAAAAGCTTCCAGCAGATCCTTGAGGTTCAGGATGCGCGGGCGGCCGTCGATCAGTGCAACCACGTTGATACCAAACACGCTTTGCAGCTGGGTCTGGGCGTAAAGGTTGTTGAGGATCACCTCAGGCACTTCGCCACGACGCAGCTCGATCACTACGCGCATACCGTCTTTGTCGGACTCGTCGCGCAGTTCGGTGATGCCTTCAAGCTTCTTCTCTTTGACCAGCTCGGCGATCTTCTCGATCAGACGCGCCTTGTTCAGCTGGTACGGGAGTTCGGTGATGACGATCTGCTGGCGACCACCGACTTTGTCGATGTCTTCGATCATTGAGCGGGCGCGCATGTAAATGCGGCCGCGACCGGTGCGGTAGGCTTCGATGATGCCGGCGCGACCGTTGATGATCGCGGCGGTCGGGAAGTCCGGGCCGGGGATGTATTGCATCAGCTCATCGACGGTCAGCTCAGGGTTGTCGATAAGCGCCAGGCAACCGTCGATGACTTCACCGAGGTTGTGCGGCGGGATGTTGGTGGCCATGCCCACGGCAATACCGCTGGAGCCGTTGACCAGCAGGTTGGGAATACGGGTTGGCATGACCGCCGGGATCATTTCGGTGCCGTCGTAGTTCGGCACCCAGTCCACGGTTTCTTTGTGCAGGTCAGCCAGCAGCTCGTGCGCCAGCTTGGTCATGCGCACTTCGGTGTATCGCATGGCCGCGGCGTTGTCGCCGTCGACCGAACCGAAGTTACCCTGGCCGTCTACCAGCAGGTAGCGCAGGGAAAACGGCTGGGCCATCCGAACGATGGTGTCGTACACCGCAGTGTCGCCGTGAGGGTGATACTTACCGATCACGTCACCGACAACACGGGCAGATTTCTTGTACGGCTTGTTCCAGTCGTTACCCAGCTCGCTCATCGCGAACAGCACACGCCGGTGCACGGGCTTCAAGCCATCGCGCGCATCAGGCAGTGCCCGACCGACAATTACGCTCATCGCGTAGTCGAGGTAGGACTGTTTCAGCTCGTCTTCGATATTGACCGGGAGGATTTCTTTGGCCAGTTCGCCCATGAGAAGCCTGATTCCTTTTTCGGGTGAAACCTCGTCACATCCATATGGGACGAACGAAGCTCGCCGCTGCCGGCAGAGTGCCTGACAACGACTTACGACAAATCAACGAGTTATGACACGGATCTGCACGTTATAGGCTACCCCTTGGGGCAGCCCTGGAAACCGCCGGATGTTATCACAATCGCCGCCACGCACCTATCCCCCTGATGCGCATGGAGCATAGTAAGTTGACGGATGACAGGCTTGAGAGGGACGAGAGGGGCTCAGAAGTGGGGTGGTGCTATTTTTTGAGGGTATATCCGAGCGTTTTATTGACTTACAGGCCCATTCGCGAGCAAGCCCGCTCCCACATTTTGAATGTGTTCACAAGTCAAATGTGGGAGCGGGCTTGCTCGCGAGGGCGATCGGGTAGGCGCCAAGGCTTCTAATGCAGGCGCTTACGGCACATCAACTTGGCCAATTTGGCTGTATCCGGCCGCTCGACTACGCCTTTCTCCGTGACGATCACATCGATCAAATCAGCCGGTGTGACATCGAATACCGGGTTCAACGCAGCAACCTCAAGGCGCTGCCCCATCACCTCCAGCAACTCCGCGGCATCGCGCTCTTCCAGCGCAACGTCATCGCCAGTGGCCATCATCATGTCCAGCGTCGAACTCGGTGCCACCACCATGAAACGCACACCGTGGTGCATCGCACACACGGCCAGCTGGTAGGTGCCGATCTTGCCGATCACATCACCATTGGCGGCAATGCAGTCGGCACCGACGATCACCCAGGTCACGCCTTTGGTCTTCAGGATATGCGCACCGGCCGAGTCGGCATTCACCGTCACCGGGATGCCCTCGCCCGCCAGCTCCCACGCGGTCAGCCGCGAACCTTGCAGCCAGGGCCGGGTTTCATTGGCGTAGACCTGTTCGACCATGCCCTCCAGGTAGGCCGCGCGAATCACGCCGAGCGCGGTACCTACACCGCCGGTCGCCAGGGCGCCAGCGTTGCCATGGGTGAGGATTGCCTGGGCATTGCCCTGGTGCTTGCGGATCAGTTCGACGCCCAGTTGGGCCATGGTCAGGTTGGCTTCGCGGTCGCTCTCATGGATCGCAATCGCTTCGGCTTCCAGCACCGCCAGCGGATCGGCGTGCTTCTTGACGCGGTCCAGACGGTCGCGCATGCGCTTCAGTGCCCAGAACAGATTCGACGCGGTCGGTCGGGTATCGGCTAACAATGCGTAGTCTTCTTCCCAGGCTGCCTGCCAGTCACCGCCTTCGGCGATCCGATCGCGGGCCGCCAGCACCAAGCCATACGCGGCACTGATACCAATGGCCGGCGCACCACGTACCACCATCGAACGAATGGCTGCAGCCACCTCATCGACCGTAACGCAGGCCACCCAGCTTTCCCGGGACGGCAAGGCACGCTGGTCGAGCAGGTACAGCGCGCCATCACGCCAATCGATGGCCTTCACTTTCTCCGCTGCCAACAGTCGATCGCGCATCCCTTACTCCGCACTCATAAACAAAGCCGCCGATTATAGCGATCCGCCAGCCAGGACGCTCGGGTATACTTCGCCCTTCTTTTATAGCTGCCTGGGAAGAAGCCTGCGATGACCGCCACTGCCGCCCCGCTCGACTTGTTGTTGCTGCCAACCTGGCTGGTACCTGTCGAACCTGCCGGCGTGGTGCTCAAGGAACATGGCCTGGGCATCCGCGATGGGCGCATTGCCTTTATCGGGCCACGGGCCGCGGCCTTGAAGCTTTCGGCCAACGAAGTGCGCGAACTGCCGGGCATGCTGCTCAGCCCCGGCCTGATCAATGCCCACGGGCACGCGGCGATGAGCCTGTTTCGCGGCTTGGCCGACGATTTGCCACTGATGACCTGGCTGGAAAAACACATCTGGCCCGCCGAAGCCAAGTGGGTCGATGAAGCCTTCGTACGTGATGGCACCGAGCTGGCCATCGCAGAACAGCTCAAAGGTGGCATCACCTGCTTTTCCGACATGTACTTCTACCCCAAGGTCGCCAGTGACTGCGTGCACAACAGCGGCATGCGCGCGCAGATCGCGATCCCGATCCTCGACTTCCCGATCCCCGGCGCCAGCACCGCCGATGAAGCGATCCGCCAGGGTGTCGAGCTGTTCGGCGACCTCAAGCACCACCCGCGCATCAAAATCACCTTCGGCCCGCACGCGCCCTACACGGTGTGCGACGACAACCTGGAAAAAATCCGGGTAATCGCCGAGGAGCTGGATGCCGCGATCCATATGCATGTTCACGAAACCGCCTTTGAAGTGCAGCAAGCGGTCGAGCAGACCGGCGAGCGCCCACTGGCACGCCTGGGTCGACTCGGCCTGCTGGGCCCGCGCTTCCAGGCCGTTCATATGACCCAAATCAGCGAGGACGACTTGGCTTTGCTGGTAGAAAGCAACACCAGCATCATCCATTGCCCGGAGTCGAACCTGAAACTGGCCAGCGGCTTTTGCCCGGTGGAGCGGTTGTGGCAGGCTGGCGTCAATGTGGCCATCGGCACCGATGGCGCCGCCAGCAACAATGACCTCGACCTGCTGGGCGAAACCCGCACCGCCGCGATGCTGGCCAAGGCCGTCGCCGGTTCAGCTACCGCGCTGGATGCCCACCGCGCCCTGCGCATGGCGACGCTCAATGGCGCGCGGGCCATGGGCCTGGAAAACGAGATTGGCTCACTGGAAGTGGGCAAAGCGGCGGATATGGTCGCCTTCGATCTGTCGGGGCTGGCGCAACAACCGATCTACGATCCTGTCTCACAGCTTATATATGCCACCGGACGCGATTGTGTGAAACACCTTTGGGTCGCCGGCAAGCAGTTGCTCGACGACCGGCAATTGACCCGCATGGATGAACAACAGTTGACCGCCACGGCCATTGCCTGGGGCCAACGCATCAGCGGGCACAGCGAATAACGCCGGTTTTGAACCCTGACGTTCAGAAACGGCCAACCGTTTTATCAGATTTAGAGGATTCACCATGAGCAACGTCGACCACGCCGAAATCGCCAAATTCGAAGCCCTGGCTCACCGCTGGTGGGACCGCGAGAGCGAGTTCAAGCCCCTGCACGACATCAACCCGCTGCGCGTCAACTGGATTGACGAGCGCGTCAACCTGGCCGGCAAGAAGGTTCTGGATGTCGGTTGCGGCGGCGGCATCCTCAGCGAAGCCATGGCGCAGCGCGGCGCGACCGTGATGGGCATCGACATGGGCGAAGCGCCATTGGCCGTCGCCCAACTGCACCAGTTGGAATCCGGCGTTAACGTCGAATACCGCCAGATCACCGCCGAAGACCTGGCCGAAGAAATGCCCGAGCAGTTCGATGTGGTCACCTGCCTCGAGATGCTCGAGCACGTGCCGGACCCGTCCTCGGTGATCCGCGCCTGCTTCCGTATGGTCAAGCCGGGCGGCCAGGTGTTTTTCTCCACCATCAACCGCAACCCCAAGGCCTACCTGTTCGCGATCATCGGCGCGGAATACATCATGAAGCTGCTGCCGCGCGGCACCCATGACTTCAAGAAATTCATCCGCCCGTCCGAGCTGGGCGCCTGGAGCCGCCAGGCCGGGCTGACCGTCAAGGACATCATTGGCCTGACCTACAACCCGCTGACCAAGCACTACAAGCTGGCCAGCGACGTGGACGTCAACTACATGATCCAGACCCTGCGCGAGGAGTAAGCCTGTGAAGTTGCGAGCGGTTCTCTTCGATATGGACGGTACCTTGCTGGACACCGCGCCGGACTTCATCGCCATCTGCCAGGCCATGCGCGCCGATCGCGGCCTGGCGCCGATCAACGACCAGCACATCCGCGATGAAATCTCCGGCGGTGCGCGGGCGATGGTCGCCGTGACCTTTTCGATGGACCCGGAATCCCCAGGTTTTGAAGCATTGCGCTTGGAGTTCCTGGAGCGCTACGTCAAGGGCTGCGCGGTCCATAGCAAACTGTTCGATGGCATGGCCGAGTTGCTCGAAGACATCGAGAAGGCCCATTTGATCTGGGGCGTGGTCACCAACAAGCCGCTGCGGTTTGCCGAACCGATCATGCAGCAACTGGGCCTGGCCGAGCGTTCGGCGCTGCTGATCTGCCCGGACCATGTGAAACACAGCAAGCCGGACCCGGAGCCAATGATCCTGGCGTGCAAGATGCTCGGCCTGGACCCGGCCAGCGTGTTGTTCGTGGGCGATGACCTGCGCGATATCGAATCCGGCCGTGATGCCGGCACCCGCACGGCGGCGGTCACTTACGGCTACATCCACCCGGACGACAACCCGCGCCATTGGGGCGCCGATGTCGTGGTGGATCACCCACTGGAGCTGCGCAAGGTGCTGGATAACGCGCTGTGCAGTTGCTGATTGTTTGCCGCCCCCGCTGACCAGTGAAGATCCAAATGTGGGAGCGGGCTTGCTCGCGAAGGCGATGTTTCATTCAACACATTTATTGACTGACCCTCCGCCTTCGCGAGCAAGTCGAAGCGTCGAACCGCCGCTCCCACAGGGATCTCCACTGTTCTCAAGCGTGGTGTTTGTAACCTGCTGAATTCTGTCGAGGCTATTTATGTTTGATTACTCCGCACGTCCAGACCTGCTCAAAGGCCGCATCATCCTGGTGACCGGCGCCGGTCGCGGGATTGGCGCGGCAGCGGCAAAAACCTATGCCGCCCATGGCGCCACTGTGCTGTTGCTGGGCAAGACCGAAGCCAATCTGGCCCAGGTGTATGACGAAATCGAAGCCGCAGGCCACCCGCAACCGGTGGTGATTCCGTTCAACCTGGAAACCGCCCTGCCCCATCAATACGATGAGCTGGCCGCGATGATCGAGAAAGAATTCGGCCACCTCGACGGCCTGCTGCACAACGCGTCGATCATCGGCCCACGCACGCCGATCGAGCAGTTGTCCGGTGAGAATTTCATGCGCGTGATGCACGTGAACGTCAACGCGATGTTCATGCTGACCAGCACCCTACTGCCGCTGCTCAAGCTGTCCCAGGATGCGTCGGTGGTGTTCACCTCCAGCAGCGTCGGGCGCAAAGGCCGGGCGTATTGGGGGGCTTACGGTGTGTCGAAGTTTGCCACTGAGGGCCTGATGCAGACCTTGGCCGACGAGCTCGAAGACGTGGCGGCGGTACGCGCTAACAGCATCAACCCGGGCGGTACCCGCACCAGCATGCGGGCCCAGGCGTATCCGGGGGAAAACCCGATGGAACGGCCCGCGCCGGAAGAGATCATGCCGGTGTATTTGTACCTGATGGGGCCGGACAGCACCGGGATCAGTGGGCAGGCGTTTGACGCGCAATAACAGGCATGCAGCAGAACTAAATGTGGGAGCGGGCTTGCTCGCGAAGGCGGTGTGTCAGTCAACAGATTCATTGGCTGATCCACTGCCTTCGCGAGCAAGCCCGCTCCCACATTTGATGTGTGTTGTCTTGGAAATATTAGTTTTTCACCACTTCCTCAAGCGTGAAACGCCCCAACGGGTTTTGCAGGAAGTTGCTCACATTCTTGCGTGAGATGTTGATGTACGGGCTGTAGTACAAGTCGATCCAGTTCACGTCCTGTTTCGCCAGTTTCTGCAATTCCACATACATCTGCTCACGCTTGGCCGGGTCGGCCTCGATCCGCGCGGCTGCCACCAAATCCTTGACCTTGTCATTCTTGTAACGGGTCATGTAGTTCTGGTTGGTGTCGTGCCCCAGTACGAAGGTGGTCTTCTGGTCCGGGTCGAGGATGTCGTTGGTCCAGTACATCACCGAAATGTCGTATTCACCGTCCACCAGCATCTGCCAGCTTTGGGTCGGGTCGACCTTTTGCAGGTTAGCGGTCACGCCGACCTTGGCCAACTGGTCCTTGATGATCACCGCAATCTGCTCGTCGGCTTCGTTGCCGGCGTTGACCACGTAGTTGAGCTTCAAGTCCTTGGCACCTGCAGCCTCCAGCAGTTTCTTGGCGGCCGTCGGGTCATACGGGCGTTGCAGGTTGTTGGCGTAGTGGAACAGCGAACCTTTCGGGATGTAGGAATAGGCCACAGTGCCTTGACCGTAAGTGGCGGTTTTCACCAGCGATTGTTTATCGATGGCCATGTCCAGCGCCTCGCGTACTTCCTGCTTGGCCAGCAGGCCGTGAGCGTGGTTGATCAACAGGTGATCTTCGCGGGTGGACGGGTCGGAGTGGATCACCACGTTCTTGTCTTTCTTCAGCTCTTCAACGCGGGAGAACGGTACGAAGATCGCCGTGTCCAGCTCGTTGTTTTGCACCATGCGCATACGCGTGTTGTCGTCGGTGACGGAGACCCACTCCACGCCATCCAGGCTGACGTTCTTGGCCTGCCAGAAGTTCGGGTTCTTTTTCAGGATGACGCGATCACCCTTGCGCCACTCGTCTACGGTAAACGCGCCGGAGGTCACCGGGTTTTCCGAGTAGGCGTCTTCGCCCATTTTGGTCATGGCTTTTTCCGACAGGATCGACACCGTCGGCGACGCCAATTGCGAGAGAAAAGCTACAGCCGGCGTCTTGAGGGTGACCACCAGGGTTTTCGGGTCGGCCGCCTTGGCGGTGTTGATCAAGTTGAACGGATCAGCCCACAGCGAGGCTTTGTTGTCGCGGATACGCAACAGGCTGAACGCCGCATCCTCAGCGGTGATCGGCGAGCCATCCGAGAACTTCGCGTCGCGCAGTTTGAAGGTGTAGGTCAGGCCATCCTTGGAGATGTCCCAGCTTTCTGCCAGCCCCGGCTCCATCTTGGTGCCCAGGTTGTCGACGCGTACCAGGGTGTCGTAGACGTTGGCGAATACCCACGTGTCGCGGTTTTGCGCGCTTTTGATCGGGTCGAACGTGGTGCTGTCCTCACGGCAGCCGATGGTCAGGACGCCGGCGGCGTGTGCCAACCCAGCAGTCAGGGACCAAGCGGTCAACGTAGCGGCGGCGAGCAACTTCAAGTGGCGCGTTTGCATATCACAACTCCTTGTTAATGAATGGCAGGTAAGGGTCAAAGCAAAGGTTCTTCAAGCACGCAACTGTATCGATGCTCGTGCAGGAAATGCGTGGGCGGCAACACCTCGGAACACATGGATCGGGCGTGCCGGCAACGCGGGTGAAAGGCGCAACCGGTAGGCAAATTCAGCGGGCTGGGTGGCTCACCCGGCAAGGGCTCCGTAGGCAACGGCCGATGCGGATCAATCTCTGGAATCGCCTGGATCAAGGCCGCCGTGTAAGGATGCCGTGGCGACGTGAAGACCGCTTCCACCGGCCCTTCCTCGACGATCTTGCCCAGGTACATCACCGCCACGCGGTCGCACAGGCGCCGCACGATGGCCAGGTCATGGGCGATAAACAGGATCGCCAGGTTCATACGCTGCTGCAGTTCCAGCAGCAGGTTGATGATCTGGCCCTGGATCGACACATCCAGCGCCGCCACGCATTCATCGGCGATGATCAGCCGTGGCTCTACCGCCAATGCCCGGGCAATGCCGACGCGCTGGCATTGGCCGCCACTGAGGGAGCCGGGTTTGCGGCTGGCGAGTTCGGGGCGCAGCCCGACCAGGTCGAGCAGCTCGTTGACGCGAGCGGGGATCTGATCCGGCGCCACCTTGCGCTGCACGCGCAACACTTCGGCGATGGTGTCACCGATGGTGTGGCGTGGATTCAGTGCGGCGTATGGGTCCTGGAAGATCATCGCGGTTTCATGGCGCAGGCGAGTGATATCGATGGCGCTGCCGTGGGCCATGTCGATGCCATCAAACAACACCTGCCCGGCGCTGATCGGGTTGAGGTGCAAAACCGCCCGGCCCAAGGTGCTTTTGCCGCTGCCGGACTCGCCGACCAACCCGAGGGTTTCACCCGCCGCCAGGTCCAGCGACACGCCGTTCACCGCCCTCACCCACTGCTTGTTCAGGCCGAACAAACCCGTGCCGGACGCGGCAAACTTCACCTCAAGGTCCTTGATCTGCAACAGGCTCATGGGTGCGCTCCCAAAGGGTAATGACAGGCGACTCGCGCGCCCTCCGGCAGCAATTCGGTGCACAAGGCGCCGACCTGCGGGCAACGCGGGTTGAACCGGCAGCCGGCGGGCAAGGCGTCCAGCAAGGGCGGCTGCCCGGGAATCGTGCGCAGCAAGGCGTGGCCGCTGCTGTGGGCGGGCTGGCAGTCGATCAGGCCAGCGGTGTACGGGTGTTGCGGATGCGCCAACAGCTCGTATTTGCTGCCGTGTTCGCACAGGCGCCCGGCGTACATCACGGCGATGGCGTCGCAGGTTTGCGCAACCACGCCAAGGTCGTGGGTAATCATGATGATCGCCAGACCGCGTTTATCACGCAGTTCCAGCAGCAACCGCAGGATTTGCGCCTGCACCGTCACATCGAGGGCCGTGGTCGGCTCGTCGGCGATCAGCACTTTAGGGTTACAGCCCAGGGCCACCGCGATCATCGCGCGCTGGCGCATGCCGCCGGAAAACTCGTGGGGGTAGTTGTCGACCCGCGCTTGGGGATCGGGGATTCCAACCTGGCGCAACACCTCGATGGCTTGCAGCCGCGCGTCTTTTTGACGCACCTTGGTGCAGGCGAATGCCCTCTGCAATCTGCTCGCCGATACGCATCAGCGGGTCGAGGTGGCTGCTGGGGTTCTGGAAGATCATGCCCAGTTGACCGCCGCGCACGGCACGCATGCCAGCGTCATCGAGTTGCAGCAGATCCTGGCCGGCTAACCGAACCGTGCCGCCTTGCACGCGCAGCGCAGGCGACGGCAACAGGCGCATCAGCCCGCGACACGCCATGGTCTTGCCTGAGCCACTCTCCCCGACCAGGCCGAGGATTTCACCTTCAGCCAGGTCGAAGGACACCCGGTCGACCAGGGTCACATCACGCCCGGTATTGTTGGCAATCACGCTGAGGTCGCGTACTTGCAGCAGGCTCATGAGCGATCCCCCAGCACTTGCGCCACGCCATCAGCCAGCAAGCTGAAGCCCATGGCCAGCGTCACGATGGCCAGCCCCGGAAAGGTGCAAATCCACCAGGCAGTCGTGATAAAGGCTTGCCCCTCGGCCACCATCGTGCCCCATTCGGCGGTCGGCGGTTGCACGCCCAGGCCCAGGTAGCTCACAGCGGCGCCATTGAGCAGCACCAGCACCGCGTCAGACATGGAAAACACAATCGAGCCGAACATCGCATTCGGCAGCAGATGCCGGAACAGAATCCGCCCATGGCCAAAGCCCAGGCTCTTGGCGGCCAGGGCGAAGTCGCTTTCCTTGAGCACCAGGATCTGCGAACGGATCAGCCGCGCGTAAGACACCCAGCCCACCAGCGCCATGGCGATATAGAAACTCTTCAAGCCGGGCCCGAGAATGGCCATGATCGCCAGCATCAGCACCAGGAACGGAAACGCCAGGATCACATCGATCACGCGCATGCAGAAGCTGTCGAAACGCCCACCGATATAGCCTGAAACCGCGCCGACAAAGGTGCCGATCAGGAACGGAAAGATCACCCCGACGATCGCCAGTTGCAAGTCGATGCGAGCGCCCCAGATCACCCTCGACAGAATGTCTCGACCATAGTTGTCCGTGCCGAAGGGATGGGCAAGGCTTGGGCCGAGCAGGCTGAAATCCGTGTTTTGCGCAATCGGGTCATAAGGCGCGATCCACGGCGCAAACAACGCCAGCGCCAACCACAGCAGCAGAATCAGCAGGCCCCACGCAGCGGTCAGCCGGCCGTTGCGAAAACCAAACCGCAGACGCAAACGCCATGGGGCAATCAAGGGGCGAGTGCTCATTGCATCTTCACCCGAGGGTCGAGGGCGACAGTGGCCACGTCAGCCAGGAAGTTGACCACCACGGTCGCGCACGCCAGCACCATGGCCACGCCCTGCACGACCATGTAGTCGCGCGTGAAGATGCCGCGCACCAGCAACTGGCCGATGCCGGGAATGGCGAACAGGCTTTCGATCACCACCGTGCCGCTGATCAACCAGCCGATATTCACCGCCAGCAGGTTAACGGCCGGTACCAGGGAATTGGGCAGCACATGGCGGCGAAACACCGCGGCTTCCGACACCCCGCGCGCCCGGGCGGCGGTAACGTGGTCGGCTTGCAACTCCATCAACATGCTCGCCCGCAGGTTGCGCACCAGCACCGCCGACAGGGCCAGGGCGATCGTCAGGCACGGCAGAACCATGTGGTGCGCCTTGTCCAGCCAGGTCCGCCCGTAACCCGACACCGGAAACAGCCCCCACTGCACACTCAGCAACAAGATCAACATCAAGCCCAGCCAGAACGCCGGCATGCCCAGGCCAACCGTAGTGAACACGCGAATCAGGTTATCCGCCCAGCCACCTTTGTTACGCGCGGCCACGGTGGCCAGCGGCACCGCGATCAGCAGCGCCAGCACCACGCTGCCGAGCACCAGCACCAGCGTGGGCTCGATGCGCGTGACGATCAGCTTGAGCGCGTCGACCTTGTACAGCAGCGATTGGCCGAGGTCGCCCTTGAGCAGGTTTTTCAGGAAGTAGAAATATTGCAGCCACAAAGGCTGGTCGAGGCCGAACTGGGCGCGGATTTTCAGCAACGCGTCGGGCGTGCTGCGCGAACCCAGCAGCGCGCGCGCCGGGTCGCCGGGGATCGAGCGCACCAGCACAAAGGTGATCAGGCTGATGCCAAACAGCACCGGCAGCAATTGCAGCGGCCGGGACAGCACAAAACGATAACGCGCCAGGTTCATCCGTCAGCCTCGGTGACGTGCGAGGAAGTCCAGCAACACCGGGAAATACGCCTGGGGTTCCTCATAAAAGGGCATATGGCTGCTGTTGGGAAATACGTGCAATTCGGCGTGTTTGGCCGCCATCTTCATGCGCAGGGCGCAGGCCGGGGTGAGTTCGTCGTGCTGGCCGGTGGTGATCAGCATGGGCATCTTGAACGCGGCCATCTCAGGGATGCGGTTCCAGTCCTTGAGGTTGCCGATGTAGAGGAATTCGTTGGGGCCCTGCATGGTTTCGTAGGGGCCCATGTTCCAGTCGTCGAGGGATCGCTTGACCGGCGCGGGCCATTCGTCGAGACGGCACACGTGGCGATAGTTGAGCAAGGTGATCGCGGCCTGGTACTGCGGGTGGTCGAGGGTGCCCATGGCTTCATGGCGTTGCATCATGGCAACGGTTTCGCTGCCAAGGGCGCCGCGCAGGCGTTCCAGCTCTTGGGACAGGTGTGGAATGTCACCCACGGTGTTTTCGAGGATCAGGCTTTTCAGCACATCGGGGTAATGGATGGCGTATTCGATACCGAGCCAGCCGCCCCAGGAATGCCCGAGCAAATGCACGCGGCCCAGGCCCAGTGCCTGGCGCACGGTTTCGACTTCTTCGACATAACGGCCGATTTCCCACAGCGAAACGTCGGTCGGTCTGGCTGATGCGCCCGTGCCAAGCTGGTCGAATGCAACCACTCGCAGGTTATGGTCTTTGAGCCAGCCATGGGCGTCGCGCAAGTAGTCACACGGCAGGCCGGGCCCGCCGTTGAGGCACAACAGCACCTCATCGCCTTCGCCGAAGCTGTAGACCACGAGGTCATGGCCGTCGACTTGCACGTTGTACTGCTGGTCGGGGGCAACTTCACGCCACATGCATACATTCCTTGTGTTGTGTCGGCCTGGCAGGTAGCGGCCGTTTATCAGGCCAACACTACCGAGGATGCCGCGCGTCCATAACCTAGCATTTCTTATAGGTTTGGGCCTGGCAGTCCTTCGCCGGGGCGTGGCATTCTACTTGCAGCAAGTCGAGATTCAAATGAATTCGGGAGCAGAACGGATGCTGGCCAAGCTGACTGCCTTAAATCACCGTCTGATGCCGGGCAGGAGCCTGGATGAGCAGATGGACAACACATTCATCCTCGCCCAGCAGTTGGGTTTCGATGCACTGGTGTATGACTACACCCCGGTGCCAATCGACCAGGATGGTGCATTGATCACCCCCTCGGTGCTCGAACTGCGCAATACCCCGCCGGGCTGGCATAGCTTGTGGTGCAGCGAAGGGTTCTACCAGATCGACCCGGTGCAACACCTGGCCCTGAGTACGGTGTCGCCGTTTGTTTGGTCCTACGACATCAAGGCCGATACCCCCCTGCAAAAGATCATCGATCCCTGCCACGCCCCCGTTTCATCCTATCTGCACGACCAACAACTGACCTGCGGCGTCAGCGTGCCCATTCACCTGCCCCGTGGCGGCTTCGCCTCGCTGACCGGCCTGCGTACCGGTAAAGCCGGCAACGTCCTGCAGGATGCGCAGCAGACCTTGTCGGATTTCAGCCTGATTTCCCACGCCCTGCAGGAAGCGGCCTACCCGCTGTTCAGTAAAGAGCTGCGCACTTACCCGCATATCCACCTGACCAAACGTGAACGCGAGTGCCTCAAATGGGCCGCCGACGGCCTGACCGCCGCTGAAATCGCCACGCAATTGAGCCGTTCACTGGCGGTGGTCACCCTGCATCTGGCCTCGGCAATGCACAAGTTGGGGGCCAAGAATCGCGTACAGGCGGTGGTGCGCGCCACCCATTACCGCCTGCTGGAAGACTGACCCCTCGGCAAAACCTAGCTGTTTTGCTAGTTACTTAAACTGCTTCCACGCTCTATCGTGTCCCTGATCATTTTTTCAGAGCAGGTACGAAATGGAATTCATCGAAAAAATCCGCGAAGGGTATGCGGCGTTTGGCGCCTACCAAACCTGGTTCCGCGTCACCGGTGACCTCTCCAGCGGGCGCACCCCACTGGTGGTTATCCACGGCGGCCCCGGATGCACCCATGATTATGTTGATGCGTTCAAGGACGTCGCCGCCAGCGGCCACGCCGTGATCCATTACGACCAACTGGGCAACGGCCGCTCCACCCACCTGCCCGAAAAAGATCCGTCTTTCTGGACCGTGGGCCTGTTCCTGGAAGAACTGAACAACCTGCTGGATCATCTGCAAATCAGCGATAACTACGCGATCCTCGGCCAGTCCTGGGGCGGCATGCTCGGCAGTGAACACGCAATGTTGCAGCCCAAAGGCTTGCGTGCGTTCATCCCGGCCAACTCGCCGACCTGCATGCGCACCTGGGTCAGCGAAGCCAACCGCCTGCGCAAATTGTTGCCCGAAGGCGTGCATGAAACCCTGCTCAAGCATGAGGCCGCCGGTACCTACCAGGACCCGGAATACCTCGCCGCCTCGCGGGTGTTCTATGACCATCACGTGTGCCGGGTCAACCCGTGGCCGGAAGAAGTGGCGCGCACGTTCGCCCAGGTCGACGCAGACCCGACGGTGTACCACGCGATGAGCGGACCGACCGAGTTCCACGTGATCGGCAGCTTGAAGGACTGGAAATCCATTGGCCGCCTGTCGGCGATCAATGTACCCACGCTGGTAATTTCCGGTCGGCATGACGAGGCCACGCCGTTGGTGGTCAAACCGTTCCTGGATGAGATTGCCGATGTGCGCTGGGCGCTGTTTGAAGACTCCAGCCACATGCCCCATGTGGAAGAACGCCAGGCGTGCATGGGGACCGTGGTGAAGTTTTTGGATGAGGTGTGTTCAGCGCAGTACAAAGAACTCAAAGCTGGCTAAATCAATGTGGGAGCTGGCTTGCCTGCGATGACGGCGGTGAATTCACCCTTGCTATCGCAGGCAAGCCAGCTCCCACACTGCCCCCCTGTTCGGCGTCAGACCTCGGTGGTTTCTGTCTTCGGCGCTTTCCTCGCCACATCCGCCACCAACGGAATCTCCTTGCCCTCGGCATCAAACAATTTGCCACCCCTGAAATAGTCCCCATCACGCAGTGATGACACATCTCGGGCGCTCAAACTGCGGTCTGTGCCTGCCACAAAGACCGACTGCTGGTCCGAGTTACCAGCGGTGAAGTGGTTGAACGCCAGGTTCAGCAGGATCGCCATGATCGCCGACGAGCTGATCCCCGAGTGAAAGATGGTCGCGAACCAGCTGGGGAATTGATCGTAAAAACTTGGCGCTGCGATGGGGATCATGCCAAAACCGATGGAGGTGGCAACAATGATCAGGTTCATGTTGTTGCGGTAGTCCACCTTGGACAAGGTGCGGATACCACTCGCCGCCACGGTACCGAACAACACAATCCCCGCCCCGCCCAGTACGGATGTCGGCACCGCCGCAATCACCCGCCCCATGAACGGCAACAAGCCGAGAATCACCAGAAACAGCCCGCCCGTGGCCACCACAAACCGGCTCTTCACCCCGGTAACCGCGACCAGGCCGACGTTCTGGGCGAAGGCGCTCTGGGTGAACGAACCAAAGATCGGCGCGAACATACTCGACAACATATCGGCGCGCAGGCCGTTGCCCAGGCGTTTGGAATCAACCTTGGTGTCAATGATCTCACCCACCGCCAGGATGTCCGCCGAGGTCTCGACCAAGGTCACCATCACCACGATACACATGGAGATGATCGCGGCCACATGGAAGGTAGGCATGCCGAAATGGAATGGCGCAGGGAAACCGAACATCGGCCCCTGGGTTACGCCAGAGAAGTCAGCCATGCCGAGGAACACCGCGATCACCGTGCCGATCACCATTGCCAGCAGGATCGACAAGCGTGAAATGGTTGCGCTGCCGATTTTGCTCAGCAGCAACACCAGCACCAGGGTCAATGCCGCCAGGCCGATATTGGGCATGCTGCCGAAATCCGCAGCGCGACTGTTGCCGCCCATGGCCCAGCGCGCCGCGACCGGCATCAGGGTCAGGCCGATGGTGGTGATCACAATGCCCGTGACCAACGGCGGGAAAAACTTGGTAATCCGCGAGAACACCGGGGTTATCAGCAACCCGATAAGCGACGCGGCCATCACCGCCCCGAGAATTGCCGGTATCCCGCCGGCGCCATCACTGCCGACAATCGCCACCATGGTCGCCACGCCAGCAAACGACACGCCTTGCACCAGCGGCAACTGACACCCAAAGAACGGCAGGCCCAGGGTCTGCAACAGCGTGGCCAGGCCACCGGCAAACAACGATGCGGCAATCAACAAGCCGATATCCGCCGGCGACAACCCGGCCGCCTGGCCAACGATCAACGGTACCGCGACGATGCCGCCGTACATGGTGAGTACATGTTGCAGGCCGTAAGCCATGTTGGCGGCGACGCCGAGATTCTCATCTTCTGGCCGCTGCGGTGACGCCTTCGGGTTAGTCATGGTGAGGGGTTCTCTGTTTTTGTTGTGCGGCCACTGTATGCAATGTACGGGCTGGATGTCCATAGAGTTGTATACAATCATTCAGACAAGTTACCCTCCCTCGGCGTTACAAAAACAATTCGGCCGTGATGAGCCAGAACGCCAAAGGACCCAGAACAATGAAAAAGGCATTACAGGGCGCCACCGTTGCACTCACCCTTCTCGGCGGCGGGGAGGCCGTCGCGGTGGAATGGATGAACAACAGCGTAGGCTTTCGCTACGGCCAGCAGTTCACCAATCCGAATAACCCCGACGAATTCAGCAAGCGCATCTACAGCTTCACCCACGCCAGCGGCTACCGATACGGCAGCAACTTCCTCAACCTTGATGTGTTCCTGTCCGACAGCCGCGACCCGCGCAAGGGCACTGATCATGGGGGCAGTGAGGTGTACGCGGTGTACCGCCACCAGGTGTATGCATCGCGGGTATTCGATGTGCCGCTGGGTACCGGCCTGGTCAAGGATTACGCGCTGACGTTGGGCTTCGATGCCAACCGCAACAACAACTTCGCTTCAGCAAAAAAACGCGCGCTGGTGATCGGCCCGACCTTGAAGTTCAACACCGTCGGTGTGCTGGACCTGAGCCTGATGCACTACAAGGAGAGGAACCACACCGGCATCCCGGGTGCGCAGGAGTCGAACCACACCTTCGACGCTACCTACATGCTCAACCTGACCTGGATGCGACCGTTCGAGATCGCCAACCACGCGGCGAAATTCCAGGGCTTTATCAATTATGTCGGGGAAAAAGGTGAGGATTACCACGGCCGCGACACCGCGCCGGAAGCCCTGATGCGCACGGCGCTGATGGTGGCGGTGCGGCCAGGCAAGAACGTGAAGCCAAACCTGTATCTCGGGGTGGGCTACGAGTACTGGCATAACAAGTTCGGCGTGGACGGTGGCCGGGGTAGCCGCACATCGACGCCGACGGTGAACCTTGAAGTCACCTTCTAACCCCTGAAGGAATCCGATCAAGTGTGGGATCCGATTGTCACTTCAGGCTTGTGCCAGTGCCGAATTACCCTTTTTGGGCCGCGCCAACCAATACCCCAACACCGCCAGCGGCGCGGTTGCCAGCATCACGATGGCGGTAATCAGGAGCGGCTGGTCGATCATCGATGACACGAGCAAGCTGCCGAGAAAGCACAGCCCTAGTTGCAGGGTGTTTTGCAGTGCCGCCGCTTTGCCGGAATTTTCCGCAAATGGCATCAGCGCATTCGCCACCACGATGGGGTAACTGGCACCATTGACCAGGGCCATCAAGCAGAACGGAATCAGCAAGGTGGTCAGCGTCGGCACGGTCAAAGTGGCCACTAGGTACAGCGCCACCATGCTGATGCAATACGCCAGCAGCAACCAGGGCAATAGCGTCTTGCCCTGGAAATGCTGCAGCGCGCTGCGGCAACTGTAGCCACCCACCAGAAACGCTAATGTGGGCAGCAGATAGCTCAGGCCGATGTCATTCGGGCTGTAGCCCATGTCGCCAAGGATGAAGGGCGAAGCCGTCAGCCAGGCGAAGAAGCTGGCCGAGCACGCGGCGAAAATCATGACGTTGCCGGTGAACACGCGAGAAGCCAGCAACTGCCCATAGCCGAGGAGCGAAGGCTCGCTCTTCTCTGCCTGACGTTTCGGAGGGGTGCGCAGGAACAAGGTCGGCAACAGCAACAACAGCGACACCCCCAGCAATACGCCGAAGATCGCCTGCCAGCCAAAGTGATTCAGAACCATCGCGCCCAACAACGGCGCCAACGCCGGTGACAGCGACATCAGCGGCATGATGCTGGCGAACACGCGGTGAGCCTTGTCGGCCGGGTAGCGGTCGATCACCAGGGCCTGCCAACTCACAGCGGCGGAACACACGCCAATCGCCTGCATGAAGCGCAGCGCCAGCAGTTGCGGCGCCGTCTCGACCCAGAACATGCCCGCGCAGCCCAGCACAAACAGGCTCAGGCCTGCGAGCAGGATCGGCTTGCGCCCCAACCGGTCCGACAGCGGCCCCCAAAGCAACTGCCCCACCGCAAAGCCGGCGAGGAAAATACTCAAGCTGGCGCCCACTGCACCGGCGCTAATCTGCAACTGCTCGCCCATCGCGCCGAACGCCGGCAAATACATGTCCATCGCGAGGTAACCGAGCATGCTCAGCCCCGCCAGATACCAAGTGAAACCAAAAGAATTTTTCATCGAAGCCTTGTTAACCCTGCCATCAAACTATTTGCTGACTGACGCCCATTATGAAGCTGACAATTTCTGTGTGAAGCGATAATAATTGGATACTCTTATCAATAAATTTGAAGGCACCCGCTATGTGGTCCGAATACTCCCTGGATGTTGTGGATGCCGTGGCGCGCCATGGCAGCTTCAGCGCCGCCGCCCAGGAGTTGCACCGGGTGCCGTCGGCCATCAGCTATACCGTGCGTCAGCTCGAGGAGTGGCTGGCGGTGCCATTGTTCGTGCGACGCCATCGGGATGTAGAACTGACACCTGCCGGCCGTTTATTTATAGACGAGGCCCGGAGCGTGATGAAAAAAATGCTCGGCACGCGGCGGCTGTGCCAGCAGGTCGCCAACGGCTGGAGCGGCCAGTTGAAGGTGGCGGTGGATTCCATCGTCAAACCCCAGCGTTGCCGACAGTTGGTATTGGATTTCTATCGGCAGTTTCCCGAGGTGGAATTGCTGCTGGAATACGAGGTGTACAACGGTGTGTGGGATGCCCTGGCGGATGAGCGCACTGACATCGTGATCGGTGCCACCAGTGCAGTGCCAGTGGCCAGTCACTTCACTTTCCGCGACATGGGCCTGTTGAACTGGCTGTGCGTGGTCAGCGCACGGCATCCGTTGGCGAGCGTCGAAGGGCTGCTGAGTGACGACCAACTGCGCCCCTTCGCCTCGCTGTGCATGACCGACACCTCACGCAACCTGCCCAAGCGCGACACGTGGACCCTGGATAACCAGCGGCGTTTGGTGGTGCCGAACTGGGCCTCGGCGATCGATTGCCTGCACGATGGCCTGTGCGTTGGCATGGCGCCGGCGCATCAGGTGCTGCCGTGGATCGAACGGGGCGAGTTGGTGGCGCTGCAATTGAGCCGGCCGTTTCCGGCCAGCCCGTCGTGTGTGGCCTGGGCGCAGAGCAAACTGTCCCCGGCCATGGCATGGTTGTTGGAGTACCTGGGAGATACTGAAACCCTGAATCAGGAATGGCTCAATGGGCCTGATCCAGTAACCGGGTAATGGCGCGCACGATCATCTCGACTTCCTTGGCATCCAGTGTCAGCGGCGGCAGCAGGCGAATGACCTTGCCCCGCGTCATGTTGATCAGCAGGCCGTGTTCCTGGGCCGCACGCAAAGCCAAGTCGCGGTAAGGACTGGCCAGCTCTATACCGATCATCAAACCCAGCCCGCGAATCGCCAGCACGTGCGAGTGCTCACTCAACTCCACCCGCAACCGCGCGAGCAAACGCTCCCCCTGCTGCGCCGCGTTCTGCAGTAAGCCTTGCTCCTCGATAATGTCCAGCACCGTGCAACCCACCCGACACGCCAATGGGTTGCCGCCGAAGGTGCTGCCGTGACTGCCCGGTGTAAACAATTGCGCCACGGCGGACCGTGCCAGGCAGGCGCCGATGGGTACGCCATTGCCGAGGCCTTTGGCCAGGGTCATCACGTCCGGGAAAATGCCTTCATGCTGGAAAGCAAACCAGGCGCCGGTGCGGCCGATGCCGGTCTGGATCTCATCCAGCATCATCAGCCAGCCGTGGCGTGTGCAGTGATCGCGCAGGGCTTTCAGGTAGCCAGGCGGCGGCGGCAGTACGCCACTTTCGCCCTGGATCGGCTCCAGCAGGACCGCCGCGATGCGCGTGCCAAACGCTTTTGTGACCGCTTCGATCGCGGCGATATCACCAAAGCCCACCTTGAGAAAGTCCCCCGGCAAACGCTGGAAGCCCAAGCGCACCGATGGCCCATCGCTGGCGGCCATCGTGCCCAGCGTGCGGCCATGAAAGGCATTTTCCATCACCACCACCAACGGCGCTTCGATGCCTTTTTTCCAGCCATGCAGCCGTGCGAGTTTCAGCGCTGTTTCGTTGGCCTCGGCCCCGGAATTGTTGAAAAAGGCACGGTCTAGGCCAGACAGCTGGGTGAGGCGCTGGGCCAGCTTCTGTTGCCAGTCAATGCTGTAGAGGTTGGAGGTATGCAACAGCAAACCCGCTTGTTCACTGATCGCCGTCACCAGCCTGGGGTGCGAGTGGCCGACATTGGTCACCGCCACGCCGGCCACCGCATCGAGGTATTCGCGGCCCTGCTGGTCCCACACGCGTGTGCCCAGGCCACGGGTAAAACTCAAGGCCAAGGGTTGGTAAGTGGTCATCAGGCAGGCGGCGGTCATGATGCGGGCTCCAGTGCTTCGTTGTGATGGCTGCAGTATCGTTAGCCACCCGAGCTGGATAAACTGTGCATTCCTGCAATGACTTTAAATCAAGGCTTGATAATGGATCTGTTCCAGGCGATGTCGGTGTACGTAAAGGTGGTCGAGACCGGCAGCATGACCGCAGCGGCCCAAGCCTGCGGCATGTCGACCACCATGGTCGGCAACCACCTGCGGGCCCTGGAACAGCGCCTGGGCGTCAGCCTGCTCAAGCGCACCACGCGCAAACAAAGCCTTACGGAATTTGGCGGGCAATATTATCAGCGGTGCCTGGAAGTGTTGGGGCTGGTGGCCGACTCCGAGCAGCTCGCCGAGCAAGCCAACAGCGACATCCCCAAAGGCACCCTGCGCATCACCGCCCCACCCGTGTTCGGCACCGAACAACTTACACCGGCCTTGAGCGAATTTTCCCGACGCTACCCGCTGATCAACCTGTACGTGGTGCTGAGCAATGAGCGGATGGACCTGGTCGACAGCGGCTTCGATGTCGCGATCCGACTTGGCGAACTGGAAACCTCCAGCCTGATCGCCAGGCCAATGCAGGCCTACACCCTCACGCTCTGCGCGTCACCGGCCTACCTGGCGCGACGTGGCACGCCACAGACGCCCGATGACCTGCGCCAGCACGACTGCCTGGCGTTCGCCTACCCGGCAAGTGACAATTGGCGCGACACCGACAAACTGTGGCGCATGACCGGCGATGGCGTCGAGGTGGAGGTTCCGGTGTCCGGTTCATTGACCATCAACAGCTCGCAAGGCTTGCGCCAGGCAGCGGTCAACGGCATGGGCATCATCATGCTGGCCGATGCGCTGGTGCAGCCGGATCTGCAGAGTGGCAAGCTGGTGGCCTTGTTAACCACTTATCGACTGCCCAGCCGCCCGATGCACCTGCTCTACGGCCAGGACCGTTATCGCTTGCCCAAGCTACGCGCCTTCGTCGATTTCGCTATGGAAAAGTGGGCACGCTAGAAGCCCACGCCCAACTCACGCAATCGCGCGGCAGTGCGCTCAGCCGACACGTGGTGGATACCTTGCCAACCGAGGGCGACGGCCGCGTCGATATTGCCGGCGACATCATCGATAAACACCACTTCAGCCGGCTGGACATCCGGCAGGTGGGCCCGTACCTGGCTGAGGCTAGCATGGTAGATCGCTGCATCAGGCTTGATCATCTTCAGTTCGCCGGACACCACAATGTCGCGAAAATACTGCAGGAACGGGTAATTGGCCCGTGCATAGGGGAACGTTTCGGCGGACCAATTGGTGAGCCCGAACAGCGGCATATCAACATGGTGCAACGCCTTGAGGATCGCCACGCCTTCCGGTAGCGGGCCGCGCAGCATCTCGTGCCAACGGTCGTAATAGGCTTGGATCAAACGCTCATGATGCGGGTACTGCTCGATCAGGCTGCGTGTGCCTTCAGCCAGGGTGCGACCGGCATCTTGCTCGGTGTTCCAGGCCTGAGTGCAAACGTGCTCGAGAAACCATTGCCGTTCGTGATCGTCGGTAATCAACTTGCGGTACAGGTGCTGCGGGCTCCAATCGAACAGGACACCGCCGAAATCAAAAACCACTGCGCGAATTGTCATACGCCCCTCCCCTGAGTGTGATGCACCAGTCTCGCATGCCAGCGAAAGCACGCCGCATGTAAACAGGCGTAGGACCGCTCTGATAATTTCATGGGTCGCGCACTGCAAAAAGAGCGCCGCCTCCGTGTATCCCCGCCTTGCGCGCTCTTTTTCCGACGGTGCTTAAAACAGCTCGCAATACTTGTTCTTGCCCACAAAAAAGAAGACTTCTTTAGTGTGCCCTGTGCAATGGAAGGAATGCTTTGGTCTGGAAGGGATCATCCAACGTGCCTATGAAACATGGCTTGGAGATATTCAATGAAAGACGTAATTACCCCTGCTATCTCACCTTCCGCACTCAGCCTGGATACCTTGCAACACGCTCAACCCAGCCAGCCGACTGACGCCGCTCAAGAGACAACGAATTCGATAGACGTCGCATTTGCGCGCGCACGCGAAAAAACCGGAATAGTGTCGAGCCACCTCATTCCCTTGCATGAAATTGCGCTGGCGACCAACTCCATCATTGGCGTACGTCCCGTGGAAACCGTCGCAACCGGGCTGATAGAAGCCGGTCATCCCACCAAGGACTTTCATATCAAGGGTAAAAGCGCCAATTGGGGACCACAAGCCGGCTTGATCTGCACGGACCAGGCCTTCAGCAAGCTCGAAAAATTCAAAAGCGATGCACCCGGCAAAGTCAGCCGCGCCAATGAGCAAATCCAGGAATGCATCAGCGACGGGCATGCCGTCGCAATTCCCTTGAAGCTCTCGGGCAGCCGTCTTGGCGAATTGATGAAACTCGGCCAGATCACTCAACTGGCGTCGAACGAGCAGGAAGGCACGCTGCGTTTCAGCGCGAAGGGGCCAAGTCAGCAGCTGTATGCATTCGAAGGCCAGCGAACGTCACCTTTGGAAGACGACTACCTCATTACCCATGAGGGCAAGCCCGTTGAAGTGCTCGCGAAAAAGGCCGATGGCAAGGCACTGACGGCCGACTATGACCTGCACATGGTGGCGCCGCACCTCAGTGACTTCGGCCCCCAGGATGTACTCCCGGTGCCCGATATTGCGCACAGTGTGTTCAAGGGACGAATTGATCGCTACAGGCAGCATCATCCAGACGCCAAGGCGTTTCAGGTGCCGCAAGCGTTACGCGCAGACTATGAAAGCGCCGCGCATTTCTATCATAAGGAAGATCCCGACCTGGGCAACGCCACGCCGCGAATAAGGCAAATGATAGAACTGATCAATCACAGGTTGGTCGGCAACGGAGAGCGGGTGGTCCACCATAATGCGGATTCGGGCAGCCCGGCAGCGGAAGTCGCCGCTAACTACCCGGCTACGTTTTTCCTGCCGACCAAGCTCGGGCGCTTCGATGAAATCAGCATCATCAACGACGGCAAGGAAATGGCGGAACTGATAAAGACGGCCAAGGACAGTGGCTATCACGTGCCACTGAATCCGCTTTGGGAGAGAGAAGTGGTCGGCATCAAGCGCTCTGGTTTCATCCATGCCCAAGAGCGGCTGGCCTCAGCCTTTCGCCAAGGCTGATGCTCTGTGCGCTTCAAACAGCAGCCTCATAACAGGGTTATCGAGGCTGCTGTCTAAGCCGTCTTATGCCGAGATGAGACCGTTGATCTTCACGGTCGGATTGACGTCAGCGTCGTAATCCACGCCGTCGATTTCAAAGCCGAACAAGCGCAGGAATTCAGCCTTGTAGCCGGCAAAATCGCTGATCTCGTTGACGTTGTCGTCGGTGACCTGGTTCCACAGTGCAGCAACGGCGTCCTGGACTTTAGGTTCCAGCTCGGCAAGATCGGCACGCAGGCGGCCGTCGGCGTCGAGTTTCGGCTGGCTGCCGTACAGGCTGTCCTTGAACAGACCGTAGACTTGTTCGATACAACCTTCGTGGGTGCCCTGCTCTTTCATCACTTTGAACAGCAACGACAGGTACAGCGGCATGATCGGGATTGCCGAACTGGCCTGGGTCACCACAGCCTTGAGCACCGACACACGGGCGTCGCCCTTGAGTGCCGCAAGGTTGTCGCGCAGGGTCAGGACTTTTTTATCCAAGTCTTTCTTGGCTTCGCCGATGGAGCCGTTCCAGTAGATATCCTGGGTCAGCTTCTCGCCGAGGTAGGTGAACGCGGTGGTCTTGGCGCCTTCGGCCAGGACGTCGGCGTCACGCAGGGCGTCGATCCACAGCTGCCAGTCTTCGCCACCCATCACTTTGACGGTGCCGTCGATTTCTTCCTGGGTCGCAGGCTCCAGGGTGGTGTCGACCACAACGCCCTTGTCGGTGTTGATACCGCGCAGGGTCACGGCTTTGCCAATCGGCTTGAGGGTGGAGGTGTGCACCACGCCTTGCGGGTCGGTACGGCGTGGCGCGGCCAGGCTGTAGACGACCAGGTCGATCTTACCGAGGTCTTTCTTGATGGTTTCGATGGTCAGGCGCTTGATCTCGTTGGAGAACGCGTCGCCGTTGATGCTCTTGGCGTACAGACCTTTTTCGACAGCAAACTTCTCAAACGCGGCACTGTTGTACCAGCCAGCGGAGCTCAGCTTGCCTTCTTCGCCTTCTTTTTCAAAAAACACGCCCAGGGTGTCGGCGCCGCAGCCAAACGCAGCACTGATACGCGCTGCCAGGCCATAGCCGGTGGATGCGCCGAGAACCAGCACCTTCTTCGGGCCGCCTTCGATGGCGCCGTGCTCAGTGACGTAGTCAATCTGTTCCTTGACGTTCGCTTCACAGCCAACAGGGTGAGCGGTCACACAGATAAAGCCACGAACCCGCGGTTTGATGATCATAAAATTTCTGCCTCTTCCAAGGTGCCGAAGGCCAGTGGTGGCCATTCAACTTCAATCGTACCGGTCTATGACGTCCAAAAAACCGAAGCGTCACGATAGTCGCAAATCTTCCGTTTACAAAATCCAATCCACACAGCCCAGCCAGGGTTAAAACCTGTGTAAAGCCTTCACAATTTCGCGCTATTTAAAACGCCTAACAGACGCTGAACGCCTTATCATGACGAAGTTGTTTCAATATATTTCAAAACCTCACCACTCGCGGCCACGGATCCGGACCTGTCGAATGGCGTCCTGCTGGAGCTGAGTTAGATGAACAAGCCTGCTTTGCGTAAAAAGGCAGTATCGGTCGCCTGGGTATTCGGCGTGCTGCTGATTATTGATATTTTCCCCGAGACCACCCTGGTATTTCTCGGCTTGGTCGTGATCTGCGGCCTTTACGATTTCCTGCGTAATGGTTTGTATGACGCGCCGACCTTCAAAAAATACTTTATTGGCAGCGGTCGAAACACCTGGCTGCTGGCGCCGTTCAACACCCTGTTCGACCTGTTGAGCT
This sequence comes from Pseudomonas sp. H1_A03, assembly GCF_054685145.1. NCBI lineage: Bacteria > Pseudomonadati > Pseudomonadota > Gammaproteobacteria > Pseudomonadales > Pseudomonadaceae > Pseudomonas > Pseudomonas sp. H1_A03. The sequence goes on along the minus strand of NZ_CP162829.1, from coordinate 3,011,272 downwards.
CGGGTAACCAACACGTCTACAGGATGGACGACCTGCCCCCGGCCTGGCGTGAAGACCTGCAACAGGTCATCAATGAAGCCATGGCCCATAAGGACGAAATCATTGGCTACCTAGACGAACGCATGGCCGAGAAGAAGCGCGGCATGTTGTTTTTCCAGTGGTACGGCCGGCCGATCGAGACCGCGCTGGACATTCCGAAACTGCGCGAAAAATTGCCGTTCGTGAAGACCATCGGCGTGTCGGTGTTCAATGAAAACCGCTCGACCTCGTTTCACTTCGGCCCCTTGCGCATGATGTTCCGCGTGCTCTACAACATGGCACCGGCAGCGCATCACGAGGGCGTATACATCCAAGTGGGCAAGCAAAAGCATTACTGGCACGACGACCCGCTGTTTATCTTCGATGACACGTTGATGCATGCGTCTTTCAACAAAAACGATGCAAAGCGTTACTGCCTGTTTATCGATATCGTGCGGCCGACCCCGCTGCCCTTGGTTCTCAACGCCGTAATCGCTGGGTTTGCCGGGATGGTCTTTACCCTGCGTCGGGTTTTCTACAAAAACTGGAAGCTGATTCAGTAAGTTCTGCGGCATTATGGTGCTGGACGGTGTTTGCGCTCGGCCTCGCGCCTGAGGTAAACATCCGTCTCGTGCGTCCGAATTCGGCGCCCACCATTCTCAAGCCATCGCGGCCCTGTGCGGGTGCGGTGGCTGTGCTTTCAAGGATTAAGAATGCCCCAACGTCAAGTCATCAATGCTTCCGTCAGCCCCAAGGGCAGCCTCGAAACCCTGTCCCAACGTGAAGTGCAGCAACTGAGCGAAGCCGGTTCCGGTAGCATCTACACCCTGTTCCGCCAGTGCGCCCTGGCCATCCTCAACACTGGCGCGCACATCGACAACGCCAAGACCATTCTCGACGCCTACAAGGATTTTGAAGTCCGTATCCACCAGCAAGACCGCGGTGTGCGCCTTGAACTGCTGAATGCCCCTGCCGACGCATTCGTCGATGGCGAAATGATCGCCAGCACCCGCGAAATGCTGTTCAGCGCCCTGCGTGACATCGTCTATACCGAGAATGAACTGGACAGCCAGCGCATCGACCTGAGCAATTCCCAGGGCATCACCGATTACGTGTTCCACCTGCTGCGCAACGCCCGTACGCTGCGCCCGGGTGTCGAGCCGAAGATTGTCGTGTGCTGGGGCGGGCACTCGATCAATACCGAAGAATACAAATACACCAAGAAGGTCGGCCACGAACTGGGCCTGCGCAGTCTCGACGTGTGCACCGGCTGCGGCCCTGGCGTGATGAAAGGCCCGATGAAAGGCGCGACCATTGCCCACGCCAAGCAACGCATTACCGTCGGGCGCTACCTAGGGCTGACCGAGCCGGGCATCATCGCCGCTGAAGCGCCGAACCCGATCGTCAACGAGCTGGTGATCCTGCCGGATATCGAAAAGCGCCTGGAAGCCTTCGTCCGTGTAGGCCACGGCATCATCATCTTCCCGGGCGGCGCCGGCACGGCTGAAGAGTTCCTGTACCTGCTGGGCATCCTGATGCACCCGGACAACCGCGACCTGCCGTTCCCGGTCATCCTCACCGGGCCAAAACACGCGGCCCCGTACCTGCAACAACTGCATGCATTTGTCGGCGCCACCCTCGGCGAGGCGGCCCAGGCGCACTACCAGATCATCATCGACGACCCGGCCGAAGTGGCCCGCCAGATGACCATTGGCCTCAAGGCGGTGAAGCAGTTCCGTCGCGAACGCAACGACGCCTTCCACTTCAACTGGCTGCTGAAAATCGATGAGGGCTTCCAGCGCCCGTTCGACCCGACCCACGAAAATATGGCCAGCCTGCAACTAAGCCACGCGCTGCCACCCCACGAACTCGCCGCCAATTTGCGCCGTGCATTCTCGGGGATTGTGGCGGGTAACGTGAAAGACAAGGGCATCCGCCTGATCGAGCAGAACGGCCCTTACGAAATCCATGGCGACCCGGCCATCATGAAACCGCTGGACGAACTGTTGAAGGCGTTCGTGGCCCAGCACCGCATGAAGCTTCCAGGCGGTGCGGCGTATGTGCCGTGCTATCGCGTGGTGCAATAAACCGCCGGTTTCAGTCATACGTTGTAGCGCTTTAACGCCGTTTTAAAGCGTGCAGGTGGCGTGAGTCGGACTAAGGTTTTTACTTGTCCCGACTCACACACACCAGAGAGCAACCTATGGACCAACGGATCTTGTCCTCCATCATTCCTTACCCTAAGGTAAGGAGTATCACGATGGAGATCTTCAATATGGCTACCGCCACGCTTACGTCGAAAGGGCAAATCACCATTCCCGTTCAGGTCAGAACCGCCTTGGGCCTGGAAACAGGAGACCGCGTTGAATTCGTTGAAATGGAGGACGGTAAATTTTCCATCATGGCAGCGAGTAAAACCGTACATGACCTCAAAGGCCTGATCCGAAAACCCGCCAACGCCGTCTCCCTGGATGAAATGAACCGCGCCATCGCGGCACAAGGAGCGAAAGCTGGATGATCGGGCTGGATACCAATGTGCTGGTTCGCTATGTCACCCAGGATGATCCCGTCCAATCGTCCAAGGCCTCCGAATTGATCGAATCACTCACCAGCGTTTCACCGGGTTTTGTCAGCCTGGTGTCCGTGGTGGAACTGGTGTGGGTTTTACAAAGTTGTTACCAGTCAGCCAAGAGTGAGGTGGTAACCGTTCTGGAAACGCTGTTGCGCACCCGTGAATTGACCATTGAGCACGCCGAGATCATTTGGCAGGCCCTGCGACGCTTCACGGCGAGCAAGGCCGATTTTGCGGACTGCCTGATAGAACGCTGTGCCCATGCAGCTGGCTGCGAATATACCGCCACCTTTGACCTGAATGCTGCGAAGGCGGCAGGCATGAAGCGACTGACCTGAGGCTTGCCGTTGCAGCGCCACTCAGGTCAAAGCGGATGCTGTAAAGCGCTGGGCACCGATCAACTGGGCTCGGCGCCGTTGCGCGAGGTTCGGCTGCCTGGCACCAGGAAGCCGAACCAGCCAAGGCTCAGCGAACCCAACCACCGCCCTGCCAGTGATACCCATCATTACGTTGCACCCAGTGCGGATGCACATAACGGTAACCCTCGCGCACCGGCTCCCAATGACCATGGACCGCGACATAGCGCCCACCGTCCCAGCGCCAGTAACCACGTGACCATACATAGCCGTAGCGCACGGGCGGTTCGACTTCGATCACCTGCACCGGCGGCGGTTGCGGCGCAACGACTTCCACATACTCACGTTGAACCGGCCTGCGCTCATGCACGACGCGCTCTTGTACACATCCGGATGCGGCGACGACCACGGCCGCCAATGCTGCATAACGTAGCAACATACAAACCCCTCGGACGCTGACGCCCAAACACCTGCAAAATTGAAAATGCCCCCTTTTCCAGCCGCTCTCCTGATCGGCCATGGGTATTTTTTAACAGGAAGTGTCTGTCAGGTTGCTGAACCTGAGGGCGTTGCGCTTATAAGCGCAGACGAAAGGTACAGTGCGCATTTATCCCCTCAAACCGGGCCAAAGCGCTGCAACACGGCCTCGACGAAACGTCGCAACTTAGCCGTACGTTGCCGATTAGCGGTGTAGACCAAATGCATCGCCCGGCTCGGCGCGTCGAAATCCGGCAGCACCCGCACCAAGTCGCCCTTCGCTAACGCCGTACGCAGGAAGTCTTGCGGACCGAGCACAATGCCGAACCCATCCAGTGCAGCCGACATCAGCGCCCTGCTTTCGTTGATCTGCAAGCGGCTGCTTACCTGCACCTTATGCGGCACCGCGCCTTCGTAAAACACCCATTCCCGATCTGCCGGACGCGACCAGAAGGCATAGCCCAGGCACTCGTGATGCTCAAGGTCTGCCGGTTTCAACGGTGTGCCGCTGGCCTTCAGGTACGCCGGCGCTGCACAGACCACCAGGCGATAGGGTGCCAGCGGCCGAGCTGTCAGGCCGGTGGTCGCCAAGGGACCGATGCGAAAGGCCGCTTCATAACCCTCCTCCACCAAGTCGACGAAACGATCCGTGAGGTGCAGGTCAATGTGCACATCCGGGTTGTCGCGCAAAAAACCGGTAATCAACGGCATCAGGCTGTAGGAGCCGAAGGTCACCGGGGCGGTGATTTTCAGCTTGCCACGCGGCGTGTCATTCATGATCTGCGCGAGAGAGTCGGCAGCCTCGGCCTCCGTCAGGATGTGCTTGCAACGTTCGTAATACGCGCTACCCAACTCTGTAAGGCTTTGCCTTCGCGTAGTGCGGTTGAGCAAGCGCGCACCCAGCCGTTGTTCCAACGCGGTGACATGCTTGGCCACCATCTGCGCAGACATGTCCAAACGCTCGGCCGCGCGGGCGTAGGAACCCAGCTCAGCAGCCATCACAAAGGCGTTCATGCTTGATAAACGGTCCATCATTCCCTACTCCCAGTAACAACATCCGCGCCGGAACCGTCATTTATCACCAGATGGTTGCCAATCATCATAGCCACTTCATACCTTCACTGGAGCAAGCACATGAAGATTGGCGTGATTGGAGCAGGTTTTATCGGGCGCGCTGTCGCGCAACTGGCATTGGCGGCCGGGCACGAAGTGATGTTGAGCAATTCCCGCGGCCCACAGACCATGAGCAGTGTGTTGAGCGGCATACTGGGGGTTCAAGTGGGCAGCGCAGATGATGCCGCACAATTTGGCGATGTGGTGCTCGTGGCGATTCCCCTGGAGCATTACCGCAGTGTGCCTGCGCAGTGGCTGGAGGGTAAAACGGTGATGGACGCCAACAATTACTATCCCAACCGCGATGGGCATATCCCGGCACTGGACCGTTTTGAAACCACCACCAGCCGGCTGCTTGCTGACCATTTGCCGCATTCACACGTGGTGAAAGTGTTCAACGCGATCTTCGCGCCAGACCTGACGCAGGATGCCCGCCCTCACGGCGCGCCTGACCGTCGCGCACTGCCGGTGGCAGCAGATGACGCGACGGCCAAGGCACGCGTGATCACGTTGCTCGATGAGCTGGGTTTCGATGCCGTAGACGCAGGTGGGCTGGACGATAGCTGGCGGTTTGAGCGAGCCAAGCCGGCGTATTGCGTCCCGCTGGACCAGGCTGGATTGAAAGCAGCGTTGGCGGCGGCTGAGCGTACAGTTGAACTGCTGGCCGTTGAGCGAAACCACAGCCACGCATAAACACCCGCGCACAAAAAAGCCCGCTGACCGTTACCGGTTCAGCGGGCTTTTTCTTAGCCGTTACTTACAGCGCCAGGTCAGACGCTGGCTTGCTCGGCTCAGCCGCAGGCTTGGCAGCCTCGGTCGCCTTTGGAGCAGCCGCTTGCGGAATCACAGGCGGTGTAGGCAGCTGCAGGACGCCGGCAGTGTAGGCCCATTCCTTGGCAACCGCTTCTGGGCTGTCATTCAGCTTGGTGCCGTAGCTCGGTACGATCTGGTGCAGTTTGGCCTGCCACTCAGGGGTCGCTACCTTATCCTTGAACACTTTTTGCAGCACGGTCAGCATGATCGGAGCCGCGGTCGACGCGCCTGGCGATGCACCCAACAGGCCTGCGATGGTGTTGTCGGCGGAGCTGACCACTTCGGTACCGAGTTTCAGGACGCCGCCCTGCTCTTCGTCACGCTTGATGATCTGCACGCGCTGACCGGCCTGCCACAGGCGCCAGTCGGATTGCTTGGCGTTCGGGAAGTACTCTTGCAATGCCTTGAAGCGGTCGTCATCCGACAGCATCAGTTGACCAGCGAGGTACTCGACCAGCGGGTATTCACGAATACCGACTTTGGTCATCGGCCAGATGTTGTGGGTGGTGGTGCTGGTCAGCAGGTCCAGGTACGAGCCTTCTTTGAGGAACTTGGTGGAGAAGGTCGCGAATGGGCCAAACAGGATCACGCGCTTGCCATCCAGCACACGGGTGTCCAGGTGCGGAACCGACATCGGTGGCGAGCCCACCGAAGCCTTGCCGTAGGCCTTGGCCAGGTGCTGCTCGGCGACAGTTGGGTTGTCGGTCACCAGGAACGAACCACCCACCGGGAAGCCGGCGTATTCCTTGGCTTCAGGAATGCCCGACTTTTGCAGCAGATGCAGGGCACCGCCGCCGGCGCCGATGAACACGAACTTGGCATCGGTTTCGGTCTTGGTGCCGTCTTTCAGATTTTTGTAGCTCACGCGCCACGAACCGTCGTCGTTGCGGGTGATGTCCTGCACTTCGCTCGACAGTTTCAGGTCGAACTTAGGGGTGGTTTGCAGGTGAGCGACGAACTGGCGGGTGATCTCGCCGAAGTTCATGTCAGTACCCAGCGGGCTCCAGGTGGCCGCGATTTTCTGGTTTGGGTCACGCCCTTCCATCATCAACGGAACCCACTTGGCGATCTGCGCCGGGTCTTCGGAGTACTGCATGCCGGCGAACAGCGGGCTCGCCTTCAGCGCTTCATAACGCTTCTTCAGGAATTTGATGTTGTCATCGCCCCACACAAAGCTCATGTGCGGTGTGGAGTTGATGAATGAACGCGGGTTCTTCAACACACCCTGCTGGACCTGCCAGGACCAGAACTGACGGGAGATCTGGAACGCTTCGTTGATCTCGACCGCTTTAGGGATCTCAACGTTGCCGTTCTTGTCTTCCGGGGTGTAGTTCAACTCAGCCAGGGCCGAGTGACCGGTACCGGCGTTGTTCCAGCCGTTGGAGCTTTCTTCGGCAACGCCATCAAGGCGCTCGACCATTTCCATCGACCAGCCCGGCTCCAGCTCATTGAGCCAGACACCCAGGGTCGCACTCATGATGCCGCCGCCGATCAGCAGCACATCGACTTTCTTTGCCTCTTCCGCGTGAACGGACGTGATCCCCATCGACAAAGCCAGCCCCAGCAGGGCAGTGTTTACTTTTTTAAACATCAGTAGCACCTATGATAAAACGCCATCCGCCCTACCGCCCTTGAATCTTCAAGGCCGCAGGGTGGGCACACAAGACCGACGTATCGACCTCACTTTTATGTCCCTTCTGCGCTGACTTCTTATCATTATTGGCTTCAGCTACCTGGGCGCCATCGACCCGCGGGGACGTATACGGATGTACGTACCAGAGAGAGACTAGTCCAAGATGGCGCGCAGAATATCACGCCCTGCGGCGGATATGGACTCACCGGTCGCGCGGCCATCACTTCGCCAGTTTTTAAGATCCGTCTCATGTGCCTCTAAATCACAGCATTGCACTATGGATTGGCTTACCTGACGGGTAGGCAGACAACTTTCCATCTCTTGAAAGAGGCATTGCAATGCTGAACAAACTGAGCCAACTCACCCTCGCCTGCGGCGCTTGCTGGTTGCTGGCCGGCGCCGCACAGGCAGCGGACGGGCAGATCGAATTCACCGGTTCGGTCACCGACAACGCCTGCACCATCACCACCGGCGACGTGAACAAGTCCGTGACCCTGGACGCGGTGCGCATCGCTGACTTCCAGCCGACCGTCGGTTCCACCGCCAAGGCGAAAAAATTCACCATCAGCCTGGACAACTGCAGCTTCGCGACCAAGAAAAACGTCGCGATCACTTTCAGCGGCCAGCAAGACGCCAACGACTCCACCCTGCTCGGCCTGACCGGCGAAAACCAGGTCAAGGGTATCGCGATCCAGATCGCCGACGCGCGGGACGGCAAAAAGCTGCCACTGAACACGCCGACCGCCGATTACGACCTGCGTGCCCAGTCCAACACCTTTGACTTCACCGCTGCTTACGTGCGCACCGTCGCCGACACCACCACCGGTGAAGGCGACGACGCTGTGACCACCTCCGGCATCGGTACCGGTCAGGTGCACGCGCTGGCCAGCTTCGACGTTACCTACAAGTAATTGCTCGTCAACACCGTGGGCCAGGCGTTTGCGCGCAGGCCCGCGGGCTTCCGGAGTTCCCTGTCATGCGTTTGAAAGTCTGTTTCCTGCTCGCCCTGCTGCCGCTCTGGCACAGCACGGCAGCCAACGCCGCCGTCACCGTCGGCGCCACGCGGCTGATCTACGACGGCGCGGCCAATGAAGCCAACCTGACCGTCAGCAACCGCGAAGACACCTCACCCTACCTCGTGCAGTCCTGGGTCAGCCGCTTCGGCAGTGGCAACGAGGACAGCGTCGATAACTTTATCGTCACGCCGCCGCTGTTCCGCCTGGATGCCAACAAGGAAAACATCCTGCGCGTGATCTTTACCGGTGGCCCCGAAGTGCCCCAGGACCGCGAAAGCCTGTACCTGATGAACGTCAAGGCGATCCCGGCCATGAGCGATGACCAGAAAGGCAAGAACGTGCTGCAGATCGCGCTCAAGACCACCATCAAACTGTTTTACCGCCCGGCCGGCGTCAAAGGCTCGCTCAAGGACGCAGTGGCGCAAGTGAACTGGAAGGCCCAAGCGGGTGCATTGGCCTTCAATAATGCCTCCAAGCTGCACGTGGTGGTCAGCGAACTGACGCTCAACGGCCTGCCGATCACCCGGGCGCCGGATGTGCTACGCCCAGGCGAAGCCCGTGAGCTGCCGATCCAGGCCAAGGCTGGCGATGAAGTGTCGCTCAGCTACATCGACGACTACGGCAGCACCGTGGACGCACCGGTCATCCGCATCCACTAAGACCCCGCGCCAACCCGGCAACACCTTTGCAGGAACGCCCATGCCCCGTTCATTCCCATTCATGCGCTGCCGCGCCATGAAGGCTTTCGGCTGCCCGCTCGTGGCCGCCGCAGCCTTGCACCTGGCCCCCGCACACGCCGGCTACGAGTTCGATGCGTCGTTCCTCGAGATCGGCGGCGGGCAGAGTTCGGCAGCCGTGAAACAACAAGTCAGCGCCATGAGCGACGGCCAGTTACCGGGGATTTATCGGGTGGATGTGGTGCTCAACGAGCGCTCGGTGGAGCAGCGTGATGTGCGCTTTATGCGCGCCATCGGCAGTCAGGAACGCTCGAGCACCGGCCTGTTCCCGTGCCTGGATGTCGAGTTTTTCCGCGCCCAGGGCGTGGCCGCCACCGCCCTGCAAAACCGCAGCGACGCCGACCCCACCTGCATTGCGTTCGACCAGGGCCTGGCCGGCGTGAGCTACGACTACGACTTCAACCGCCAGATCCTGTCGATTGAAATCCCCCAGGCCTACCTGGGCAGCATCCCGTTTGAAGTGCGCCGTCGGCAATGGAGCAATGGCGAACAGGTGGCGTTCACCAACTACAGCTTTACCGGCAGCACCGTGGAGTCCGACGCCGGTCGCCGCCAGGACCAGTTCGGCAGCCTGCGCAGCGGCATCAATGCCGGGGCCTGGCGCCTGCGCAATTTTTCCACCTGGCAAAAAGGCAGCACCACGCCCGGGCGCTGGGAGTCGCTGGAAACCTACGCCCAGCGCGACATGGGCAACATGATGGCGATCGCCACCCTGGGTGACTCCACCACCGAAGGCGACCTGTTTGACGCCATCCCCTATCGCGGGCTGGGCATCGCCTCGGACCTGGACATGCTGCCCGACCAGGCCCGCGAATTCGCCCCGGTGATTCGCGGTATTGCCAATGGCCGCTCGCGGGTGATCATCCGCCAGCGCGGTTATGTGATCCATGAACAATGGGTGCCGTCGGGGCCCTTCGCCTTGACCGACCTGTACCCCACCGCCAGCAACGGCGACATCGAAGTGACGGTGGAAGGCCCGGACGGCCAGCGCCAGGTCTACACCCAGTCGTTTTCGTCGGTGCCCTACATGCTGCGCGAAGGCCAGCAAAGTTACTCGGTGTTCGCCGGCCAGTACCGCCCGGCGCAATCGTCCTTTGTGCAGCAAACCCCGACATTTATCCAGGCCTCCCTGCGCCGTGGCTTGAGCGGCAGCACCACGTTGTTTGGCGGCAGCCTGCTGAGTGATCAATACAACGCCGGCCTGCTGGGCTTTGCCCATGACTTTGCCGGCTTTGGCGCGATCTCGGTGGACGTGACCCACGCCCGCAGCGATGGCATGGGCTGGGGAAAAACCACCTCCAGCGGCCAGTCGTTCCGTTTTCGCTACTCCAAGTCGCTGGCGGCCACCGACACTAATTTCAGCCTGATCGGCTACCGCTACTCCACCGGCGGCTACTACTCGTTCAACGAAGCGCTGAACAACCGCAGCACCGAGCAAAGCCTGGACACGTACCGCAGCGGCCACATGAAAAGCAACTTCACCGCCAACGTGTCGCAGCAATTGGGCGGCTACGGCGGGGTGTACGCCAACGTGTCGAAAACCGCCTACTGGGACAAGAGCAAGGCCGACACCTCGATCCAGCTGGGTTACAGCGCGAGCGTCGGCGACATTTCCTACTCCCTCGGGCTGGCCATGAGCAAAGGCGCCAACACCGACGATCGCAGCCTGTCCCTGAGCATCAGCATGCCCCTGGGCGGCACGCGCAGCCAGCGCGTTACGGCCAACCTGAACCAGAGCGCGCGTGGCTCGGCATCCCGCACCGCGACCCTGAGCGGCAACGCGTTCGAGGATGACACCCTGGCCTACAGCGCGGGCGTATCGCAGCAAGTCAACGGCGTACAACGTCAGACCGGCGGCACCTTCGCCGCGCAATACGACGCCCCAAGCGCGATTGTGCGCGGCGCCTACAACGAGACCAGCGGCAGCCGCCAGCTGGACATGGGCATCGAAGGCTCGGTGGTGGCGTATGACAGCAACCTGATGTTCAGCCAGCCATTGGGCGAAACCAATGTAATCGTCGCCACACCAGGCGCCGCCGACGTGGGCATCAGCAACAAGCGCGGAGTGCGCACTAACAGCAATGGCTACACCGTGGTGCCACAGGCCCTGCCCTATCGCAAAAACCGCGTGTCGCTGGACACCCAATCGATGCCGGCTGACGTCGACATCGCCGAGCCGGTGCAGGAAGTCACGCCAAACCGTGGCGCGTTTGTACTGGCCGACTTCGACACCCGGCGCGGCCAACGCATTCTGTTTCGCATCAGCGACACCCGTGGCAAAGCAGCGCCGTTTGCTGCCCGCGCCGAACTGTTCGCGCCGGACGGCCGTGCCTTGGGCAACACCCTGGTGGCCGACAAAGGCCGCGCGTTCCTGACCGGCGTGCCGCCCGAGGCACGGTTGTTGATCAGCGTCGACGGCCAGGCGTGGTGCAGCCGCGAATTGACGCTGGACGAAACAAAGCCTGCCGAGGGCGGGATTACCCAACTGAATATTCAATGTGAGCGCGCGGCCGGTGGGTCGGGTGCCAAGGATTCCTGAGCATGAACATCATCAATGAAATGTGCGTACGCCTGAGCCTTGCGCTGCTGTGCGGCGTGTTGGCCTGCATTTCCCAGCCAGCGCAGGCGTTGGTCGAAGGCAACGTCAACTGCACACAGCAAAGCATCCCCCCCGACGGCTACACGTTTGAGCCGGGCCAGGCGATCAGGGTCACCTATCAGGGAAGTTGCATAATTCGCCGGACATTTCCCTATTCCGCCGGTTTGAATACGCAAATCAACTACATGAGCGGCTCGGATCAAGCTACGTTGAAATTGCTCGACCCGTACCACAACACCTACTTTTCCGATCTGCCACTCGGCATCTACAGTGGCAATTGCCTCGGCGGCACCTGCAAGCGCCTACCCGTGAATACCTCGGTGCCCTACCACTTCATCCTCGTGGGCAACGCGCCCCGCACCCCTGGCGTACGCTATGTAGCGGTGCTGTTGGGCGTGACTTCGCAGAACTACCTGGGGTATGGCGAGTGGTTCGTGCAAACGCTGTTTGAATACACCGTCTTGCCGCCGGCGTGCAGCCTGAGCTCACCCGGCAGCGTCAACCTGCGCTTTGGCTCTATCAGCAACAGCGAACTCAACAACCAGATGCAATCGACCACCGTGTCGATCAACTGCAAGTCCGCGATGCGGGCCAACGTTTACCTGCTGCCCAACCAGGCGGTAGTCAACGCCACCACCGGCGTGACGCGTACCTCACTGGCGGGTTTGAACATGCAGGCGCTGTGGACCGACACCCTGAACCCGGTGAACTTCACTACCCCGCGCTTTATGCAGTTACGCGTGGGCAGCAATGACGTAAACCTGAGCTTCAAGCCACAACTGGCGGCTGGGCAATCACCGACGGGTGCGTTTCAGAGCCAATACACGCTGAACATCGACTATCAATGAGGGCCTTGCCATGAAAACTCCGCTGCTCGCCCTGGTGCTGCTCAGCAGCACCGCTCACGCTGCCGACGTGGTGAATATCACCGTCAGCGGCACCCTCACCCGCCCACCGTGCGTGCTGAGTACCGGCACCACCCTGACCGCCGCATTTGGCGACGTGCGTACTGACCAGGTGGCGACCACCGGCACTGTGCAAGTGCCGGTGCGCTTGAAGTGCTCGTCGGGTTCTTCGCTCAATGTCAGCTTCACGTCCAATAACGGCACCTATACCTCCACCGTGGCCAAGACCACCGCGGATAACCTTGGTGTGTCGTTGCTGTGGGCGGACAACACGGCGGCAAACCTCAATGGCACCGTCAAGAAATACACCAACCTTAGCGGCGACGTGGATATCAGCCTCAATGCGCAACTGGTCGAACGGGGCACGCTGGCGCCCGGCGCGTTCACCTCGTCGATGGTCATGACCCTCAATTACCTATGAAAGCGCTTGCCTGGATACTGCTGGCCATAGCCGGCACCGCCCTTGCGCAAGCGGCGGATGAAGCGCAGATCGACGTCAGCGGCAAGCTGATCGCACCGCCCTGCACCGCGAGATTTCCGAGTACGCAACAGGTGGACCTGGGCAAGGTCAACCTCAGCCAGTTGGCCAACGACAGCGCCGTCGCCACCGACGTACCGCTGGTCTTCGACTGTCAGGCGGGCGTCCAGGTCGAGCTGAGTTTGTCGGCGAACATGGGCCGGGCTATCACCGTCAACCCGGTGTTGCTCACCACTCTCCCATCCCTGGGGTTGCAGGTGCAATTGCGTGACAAGACCGACAAGCCGGGCATCGGCCTGGGCCAAACCGGCACCTGGCCGGTAGAAGACGAACCGTTGGCGCTGACCCTTCGCGTCAAGCCCGTGTCCCTGGGCGAGCTGCCCGAAGCGGGCGGCTACAAAGCCACCCTGTTGATGCAGATGACGTACCGCTGATTACTGAAACTGCCGGGCCTCAATGCAATAGGTCAGCAACGCCTGATCACTGTCCACCTCCAGCTTGCGCATGGCCGAGACTTTCTGCGCGCTGACGGTCTTGTTGCTGCGGCTCAACTGCCGCGCAATGTCGCTGACGCTCATGCCCGTCACAAATAAACGCAGCACTTCCATCTCCCGCGGCGACAGGCTCTGGAAGCGCTCCTGCACCTGGGTCGCATTGGCCACCACCGAGGTCGCGGCGGGCTCCGGTGCGCGGTAACTGCGCTGGGCACTGATCGCGCCGAGGGCTTTTTCGATCTCGCCGTGCAGGTGGTTTTTCTGGATCACGCCCGCCACGCCCAGCTCCTGCAAGCGGGTGAGGATCAGGCTGTTGGAAATCATGGTCAGCACCAGCACCTGGGTCTCGGGGAAGTGGCGCAGGATGTACTCGATCAGCTTCAGGCCATCGCCGTAGGTGTCGTCGCCGGGCATGTTGAAATCGGTGATCAACACTTGCGGGCGATGGCTGCGCAGTTGTTCGATCAATTGGCTGGAACTGACCGCCTCGCCCACCAGGGTATAGCGCGCATCGCGCTGCACGATCTCGCGCACGCCCACCAGCACGATCGGGTGGTCATCGGCGATGACGACGTTCATTTCTCGCATTATTTGTCTTCCTTGTGAGCGGTTGACTCTGCCACCAGGCACTGCGCCACCGCCGTCAGGCGTGCGCACAACTCGCGGATCTGCGCAGTGGCGTGGCTGTCGAGGGGGCCGTCGTACAGTGTGTTTTCCCATTTCTGGCAGGCATTGGATAAAGCCCCGGCACGCGCGCTGGCGAGCGCGCCGTTGAGGCTGTGCAGGCGCTGGCGCACCAGGGTCGAATCGCCGGTGACCAGGCCCTGTTCGATCTGCTGCACGTCGGCCAGCAAGGTGTCGCCCATCAGTTGGCGCATGGCCGGCGACAGCTCGATCCAGCCTTCGCGGTCGCGGTCTGGCGTCGGCGCAGCCAGGGCCGTCGCGCGGCGACAGTGCGACATCAAGGCCTGGCGCAGCATGTTCATGCTCAGCGGCTTGACCACCCAGGCATTCATGCCCACCGCCAGGCAGCGCTCACCCTCTTCACGCAGGGCGTTGGCGGTGACGCCGATGATCGGCACCTGCACGCCTTGCTCGCGCAGGGCGCGGGCCAGGTCGTAGCCGTTGAGGCGCGGCATGTTGATGTCGGTGATCACCAGGTCGAACGGCTGCGAACCCCAGATCTGCAACGCATGCTCGCCGTCCCGCGCCACGGTGGCCTGGGCGCCGAGGGCTTCGAGCTGCTCCTGCAACACGGCCTGGCTGACCGGGTTGTCTTCGGCCACCAGCACACGCACATTCAGGCACGGCGCATCCAGGCAAGGTTCTGCCAGCATCGGGCCGGCGACCGACTCGGCGCTGCTGAGGATCGGCAAGGTGATAAACAACGAGAAACTGCTGCCCAGGCCTGGCTCACTGACCACACGCATGGTGCCGCCCATCAATTCGCTCAGGCGCGAACAGATCGACAAGCCCAGGCCCGCGCCATTACCGTCCTGGCCGCCCGCCACTTGATAGAAGGGTTTGAACAACTGGTCCAGGGCCTTCTCCGGAATGCCCACGCCGGTGTCGGTGACCTGCCATTGCAGGGCCACATGGTCTTCGAGCAATTCCTGCACGGTAAGGCGCAAACGCACGCGCCCGGACTCGGTGAACTTGATCGCATTGCCCAGCAGGTTATGCAGGATCTGGCGGATGCGCCCTGCATCGCCGAGCAATTGCTGCGGCACTTGCGGGTCGATTTCCGCATCGATCTGCAAGCCTTTGTTGCGCGCGGTGGCGGTGAAGCCCAGCACCGATTCCTCGACCAATTGACGCGGGCCGAACGGCGCAGCTTCCACCGCCATTTGCCCGGACTCGATTTTCGACACGTCGAGCACGTTGCTGATCAGTTGGAACAGCACGGTGGACGAGCCCTGGATAATTTCCAGGTACTGGCGCTGGCGCTCGCTCATGTCGGTCAGGGCCATCAGCTCGAGGTTGCCCAGCACGCCGTACAGCGGCGTGCGGATCTCGTGGCTCATGGTCGCCAGGAACACCGTCTTGGCCTCGTTGGCCGCAGTGGCTTCCTGGCGGGCCAGGTCCAGCTGCAAGGTTTCATCCACGTGCCGGGTGATGTCATTGCAGCCGCAGAGGAACACGTCCTCGCCCTCGTAACGCGCGGCCACCACCACGACTTGCAGGTAGCGGCCCTGCACGGCCAGGCACATCTCGCCGGGGGTGTCCGCGCCGTCGTTGGCCCTGAGGGCCTCGACCAGTTGCGCGGTGCCGCCCAGTTGCAGGGCGCGCTGGTTTTCCAGCAGCAACTGGCAGTCGCTGCGCCGCACCACGCACAGGCCTGCCGGGGCGTTGTGGAGCATGATGCGGTTGAACGCTTCACTCTCGAACAAACGCTCCTGGGCGCGCTGGGCCGGGCTGACAATACGGGTCTTGTACCAATGGTTGATCCACCAGCCCAGCAATACCGCGGCGAGGAACGTCAGGCCCAGGCCCAGCAGCGGCCACTTGGCGTAGCGCAGGAAATCCTGATAGCTGATCGCGTACAAGCCGGTCCAATGCTCGCCGCCTTCGCTGAGCATCTTGAAGCGCAAGCCCTGGCTGTTGAAGCTCAGGCCCAGGGGCGCCATCTGTTCATCGCCGAGGCTGCCGAGCAGCACATCGCCCTGGGGCGAGATCAGGGTGAACTGGTTGTACACCGACAATTGCAGCACCCGCTCGAACTCATCGACCTGCGAGGTATCCACCACCGCCGCCAAGGTGAGCATTCCCTGCGGTTGATTGGCAGGCAGGAGGGCGGCGGGCGCATCAAGGCCGATCATCGCCACCACGCTGCGGCTGTTCTTATACAGCTGCAACGGCGCACGCACCCAACGCACGCGGCTGTCGGTGAGCAGCAGGCTTTGGCTTTGCTGCAACTGGTGCAAGCGGCTCACCACGCCACGGTACTGCTCACGCAACAAGGGCTGGTGCTGGCGCAGGCCGCCAATGCCGGGCACGGCCAGGCTGGCCTCGTCATTGGGAGTAAACACGAACAGCTGCGGCGAGGCATAAAAAGAGCTGGCCCAATAACCGCCGTAGTAGTCGCTCAACTGCACGCCAAACGCCAGCGCCCGGCGCGTGTCATCCGCCGTAAACCCGGCCGCGTGGGACAAGGTGAACGGCAACGACAAGGCAAAACCCTTGGCCTGCAACACCACTTGCCCGGCGTCGCGCTGCAACTCCACCACTTCGGTGGATTGCACGGAAGGCAGCGGTGGCGCATGGATGCGGTTGTAGCCGGTGGCCACATTGCGCAGGAACGCCTCGTGCTCATGGATGATTTCCACCACGCGGGCGAAGTGGAACGCGACCTTTTCCTGCTCGGCATCCAGCAACCGCGACACCGCCCAATAGCAACTGCTGGACAGCAACAAGGCCAGCCCGGTGAGCAGTAACAGGGCTTTGTTCAGGCGCTGGGAGCTTTGCGCCAGTTTGTCCAGGCGCAGACTTGCATGTTTCATTGTCGGTACCGGGAAAGCCTGAATCAGGACGTGGGGCCTATGCAATGATCCCGGCATTGGCCAATAACGCCCGGCGTACCAGGCGACCCTTCCTTCGGGCTTCTTGACTGTGTGACCCCGGCCGCTCAGAGAAGTGCTGGCGCAGGGCCATCTTCAATCAGTAACGCACTGAATTTATCCACCGTTACACCTTGCGAGATCAGGAAGCCTTGCACCTGGTCGCAGCGAATACGCCGCAACACCGCCAACTCCGCCTGGGTCTCGGCGCCTTCGGCAATGGTGGTCAGCCCCAGTTTGCGGCCCAGCTCGACGATGCTCTGCAACGCTGAGGCCAGGCTCTCGTTCTCGGCGCAGCCATGCACCAGCGAACGGTCGATCTTCACTTCGTTGAACGGCGTGGAGACCAGGTTGAAGTAGGAGCTGAAACCCTTGCCGAAATCGTCCTGTGCCAGGCCAAAGCCCATCATGCGCAGGCGGCATGCTCCAGCGTAGTAGTTGCTGGGCAACTGTGTGGTGGAGCTTTCCATCAACTCGAAGGTAATTTGTCGCGGCTCGGCATCGCCTTGCTGGACTTGGGCCAGCAGGCGGTCGACCAGGTCGCATTGGTCGAGCAGATGGGTCGGCAGGTTGATCGACACCGGCAGCCGATAACCGAGCTGCGCCCACTGGGCCTGGGCGGTCAGGGTCTGGGCGAGGATGCAGGTCAGCAGCCGGGTTTCCAGGCCGAGTCGCTCGAGTTCACCGAGGAACTCGCCTGGCAGCAGCAGCCCTTCCACCGGGTGCACCCAGCGCGCCAAGGCTTCGGCGCCGACGATGCGCCCGTCGTGCAGGGATTTCTTGGGTTGGAACCAGGCCTGGATTTCGCCGTTGCCCAAGGCGCGCACCAGGTTCTCCCGCGCCAGGCTGAGACCGCGATGGCAGCACGGCGCGCGGGCCTGCTCGGCGAGTTTGTCGAGGCAATCGCGCAGGGTGCGCACCTGCGGCTCACGCACCGGCTTGGAGATCAGCCCGGCCACGGTCAGGCCCAGGTTCCCCGCCACCTGCCCGGCGCCGACCAGCATGCGCCGTGACGCCACGCTCATCAGCGCCAGGGCCGGCGGGGCTTGCAGGCGCGCCAGTTGCTGGATCAACTGCACGCCGTCCATCCCCGGCATCATCAGGTCGCTGAGCAACAGGTCATAGCGCTGGCGGGCCAGGCGCTGCAAGGCGCTGGCGCCGTCCCAGACCACGTCGACGTCAAAGCCGCCGATGGCCTGGAACACGTTCATCAAGTACTCATGCTGAAAGGGATGGTCCTCCACGATGAGCACGCGGTAGGCACTCACAGCACGCTCCTTTGGTAGCGCTGCAGGCATTGATACAGCGCGCGCAGGGTGAAGGGCTTGACCAGGCAATGGTCCATGCCCGCGCTGAGGCAGCGCTCGGCTTCGTCGAGCATCGCGTTGGCGGTGGCGCCGATGATCGGCAGCGCGCACCCGAGGCGACGCAGTTGCTCGGTGAGTTCGTAGCCGTTCATGCGCGGCATATTGACGTCGGTGAGGATCATGTCGAACGCGGTTTCGCCCCACAGCGACAGCGCTTCAATGCCATCACCCGCCAGCACCACACTGCAGCCGAGTTCTTCGAGTTGATCGCGCAGGATCAGCTGGTTGATCAGGTTGTCTTCAGCCACCAGCAAACGCAGGTTCAGGTTGAGCTTGGCCGGTGCTTCGCTGGGCACCTGCGACAACGCTTCCTCGACGCCTTGGGCACGGCTGACCGCACGGTTAAGCGCATGCAGGTTGTTCAGGCCGATCTGCCAGCACGCGCCGGGGCCCTGGTAAACGCCATGCTCATCGGCGGCCGCCGTCACCCGTGGGCCACACCAGCGCAGCCGATGGCCGGGCTCGACCTGGCCAGGGTAAAGCTCTACCAGCACCGCGCCAGGGTCGGCCTCGACCGATTCGGGCAGGCCCAATTGCGCCCGCGCGCCCCAGCGCCGCAGCCAGCCGCCGATGCTTTCGGCCAGCTCACGCACCGGCGACACCACATAGACCCGTTCACCCAGCAGCGGCAGCGCCCAGGGCTCATGCTCATCCTCGTGGGCAGCCACCTGCTCCAGCGGCAAGGTGAAGGTAAAACTGCTGCCCAGACCCGGCTCGCTGACCACCCGCAGCGTACCGTTCATCAAGTGCACCAGGCGCTTGCAAATCGACAGCCCGAGCCCGGTGCCCGCCACCACATTGGCATTGGCGCTGGCCTGGAAGAACGGTTCAAACAGGTACTGCTGGTCCTGCGCCGCAATGCCCTTGCCGGTGTCGACCACTTGCCACTGCAACATCGCGCGCTCGCCTTCGCGGCTCTCCAGGCGTAAGCGCAATACGATCCGCCCGCTCTCGGTGAACTTCAGCGCGTTGTTGAGCAGGTTGTTGAGGATCTGGCGGATACGCGTGACATCGCCGCGCACGCGGTCGGGCAATTGCGGGTCAAGGCAGGCGAACAGCTGCAAACCCTTGCTCTGCGCAGCGCCGGCGTAGCCCTGAACCACTTCCTGCACCAGCTCCAGCGGCGAAAACACGTTGAGCTCCAGGGAGAGTTGCCCCGCCTCGATCTTGGACACATCCAGCACATCGCAGATCAGTTGCAGCAGGTTGGCCGACGAACCCTCGATGGCATTCAGGTAGCCGCGCTGCTGGCTGTTGAGGTCGGTGCGCGTGAGCAATTCCAGGGTACCGAGCACGCCGTAGAGGGGCGTGCGGATTTCATGGCTCATGGTCGCCAGGAACAGTGTCTTGGCCTCATTGGCCGCGTCCGCCAGCGTGCGCGCCTGCTGCAGCGCCAGCTCCACCTGCTTGCGCTCGCTGATGTCGCTGAACGCGCAGATCAGCACTTCCTCACGCTGGTAACGGGTGGGCGCGAAACTCAGGAACAGGTGGCGTCCGTCGGCCATTTGCAGCTCGTCGGTGCTGCTTTGTTCGGCGTCATCAAACGCGCGACGAATCCAATCGTGGCAAAGCTGCTGACGCTCATGCCCATTGCCCAGCCACTGGCGCGACAAGGGATTCTCCAGCACCACCGCGCCGTCACTGCGGCGCAGCACGCACAGGGCGACCGGCGCGATACGGATGACCGCGCTGCTGAACGCCTCGCTTTCCACCAGTGCTTCGATACGAAGCGCGGCCGGGATGATCAGGCGCTGATCGATGCGCCGCACCAAGCGCAGCATCAACACACTGGCCAGTGCGCACAACAGCAGGCACACCAGCAACGGCAGCGCCAGGCTGGGCAACAGCGAGCGCAACTCCAGGCTGTAGACGATCTGCCACTGGGAATACCCCAGGTGCTTGCGGATAGCCAGGCGGTCCGGCAACCAGCGACTGCCCTCCCAGCCGAAACTGGCCGTGGCGTGATACTGGCGCAGCGCCTGCGCGGCGGCCGGCTGATGCGGCGCGCTGCTGAAAATCAACTGGCCGGCGCTGTCGAGCAACATGAAGTCGCCGGCTTTTTCGTGCTGCAAGGCATTGATCAGGTCCGGCGCGTCGACCTCCAGGCCAAGCCAACCCGAGGTGGGGCTGCGCTCATCGAGCCGGGTGAAGATATACAGCGGCGAATCCAGGCGGCTCTGTTCGGTCAGCCACAGTTCGTCACTGACCGAGACGTTGCCCGTGTCCACCGCAATCAACCGGTGCAACACCGACTCCGGCACCGCCGCCGGCTCAGTCCCCACGGTATACAAGCGCTCCACCGCAGGCTGCGCGCGTTGGGGCACGTAGATCAGGTTGACCCGGTTGGCCTCCAGGTAATCGAGCGTGCGCTTGGTCAGCCACAGGCTCCAGATGTTGCCCGCCTCGCCCAGGGTGATGTGCACTTCTTCGGTCGGCACCTGATTGAGGTTGCCGACCGGTGGCGCGATATGGCGCACCGTCGACAGGCCCAGGGTTTTAAGCAGTGTCTGGCGGCTGACAAAAAAACACTGCGCATCGGAAACCGCCTCATTCATATAACTGCGCCGCAGCGAGATCTCCTCGCTGAACGCCGCGCGCAGATAACTGTAGGCACCCGCGTACACGCCGAGCACCAGCGCCAGCGCGAACAGGCGCAGCAGCTTGCGGGCAGCCTTGGGCGTCGAGAACGACGAGTCGAGGGGTTGCAGGAAATGTTTGAGTTTCATCGCCGCAAGGGTAAAGAGCCCATGGGGCCAGTTGAATGAGACGAATCTCAAAGGCCGCGGCCCTACGCGCATTGAACTCTGGGGCAAATGGCTGTTCTAGACACCTTCGCCGCGACTTGCGTAGCATCGGCGGTAGTCCTTCGTGTTATCCATCCCAACAGAGCGATCCATGTCTATCCACCAAACTCCCGGGCACGTGCTGCCCGCGCGCAGTGCCGCCAAAATGGAAGCGGCCATGGCCGTGGGCGCTTTCGCTATCGGTACTGGCGAATTCGCCATCATGGGCCTGATGCCCGACATCGCCCAGAACCTGGGTCTAAGCGAACCCCAGGTCGGCCACGCCATCAGCGCCTACGCCCTCGGCGTGATGGTCGGCGCGCCGTTGCTGGCCATCCTTGGCGCCAAGCTGCTGCGCAAACACATGCTGCTGTTGCTCATGGGGCTGTATGCCCTGGGTAACCTGGCGACCGCGTTTACCCCCACCTTTGGTTCGCTGGTAGCCTTCCGCTTTATCAGCGGCCTGCCCCACGGTGCCTACTTCGGCATTGCCGCCGTGGTGGCTTCAAGCATGGTGCCCAACGACAAACGCGCCGGCGCAGTCGCCCGCGTAATGATGGGCCTGACCCTGGCCATGCTGCTCGGCAACCCCATCGCCACCTTCCTCGGCCAACACCTGGGCTGGCGCTCGGCGTTTGCGCTGGTCAGCGTGATCGCCCTCTTCACCATCGCCCTGGTCTGGCAGTTCGTGCCGCACCGCCACGACGAACAACGCAGCGACCCGCGCAAAGAACTGCGCGCCTTCACCAAGCCTCAGGTGTGGATGGCCCTGTCCATCGGCGCGATTGGGTTTGCCGGGATGTTCTGCGTGTTCAGCTACCTGGCGCCGACCATGCTCGAAGTGACCAAGGTGTCGCCACAGTGGATTCCGTTCGGCCTCGCCGCGTTTGGCGTGGGTGGGATTATCGGCAATATCGCCGGCGGCAAGCTGTTCGACCGCATGCAGTTCCGTGCGGTAGGTTTGATATTGGTCTGGTCGATGGCCGTGTTGCTGTTCTTCCCCCTCGCGGCGTCCTCGCTATGGGGCGTACTCCTCAGCATGGGCCTCGTCGGCACCATGGTGGCGCTGGCCGCACCGCTGCAGATTCGCCTGATGGACATCGCGCATGAAGCACCCAGCCTGGCAGCGGCGTCCAACCATGCGGCATTCAACCTGGCAAATGCGCTGGGGCCGTGGTTGGGTGGTATGGCGATTACGGCTGGGTTGGGGTGGACGAGCACCGGGTACATCGGCGCGGTCACAGCGTTGGTCGGGCTGGGCGTTTACCTGGTAGCGCGACGGATGCAAGGTGGGCACTGAGGAACGATTTCTTAGCAGGGCTGATCCTATGCCCAACAGTGTAGGTTAGGGTCGCAATAGCTCCGAGCGACGCTGTATAGCGTCGCTTCGAATCCGCCAGGCAAGAGTCATTCGCATCTTCCGTTTGCTGCACTATTTCGTGGGCGTATTTTGTATTTTTCTCTACAATTCCGGAACGTGAATAAAGGAATTTTTCGTGAGCAGTCCAATGCATTCAAACAACCGCCCCAACGATGATGAAATTGATTTGATTCCACTTATCCAAGCATTGTGGGCAAGCAAGATTACGATTATCGCCACAACCCTCGTGGGCGTCGCTGCTTCATTAGCGCTTTACGCCTCATCACCTGAACAATGGACGGCCAGCACTTACATTACCAAGTCATCCTTGTACGATTTATATAAAGAAGTGAACGAAAAGAACGCTCCAGCCAAAACAAGCCCGCTGTCGCTGGAAACCAAGCTGTACAGCACCATACAAAACGATATTTTCTTTTCCGCCATGGGTGTCATGGCAGCCAATTCCATTACCCTGAAAGACACCCCACCCAAGTCAGGTGGAAGTGAGCCCGTTCTGTATATCGTCTCCACCACTGCGACCACGGCAGCGCTGGCTTCATCCCAGCTAAAATCCGCCATGGATAACGCCAACACTCAAGCCATAGCGCTGAACCTGCCGACATTGGCTGCGGGCAACACGCTAAAGGCATTCAATACCCTGGATGAAATCAAAACGTCCACCACTAAGAACACCAAGAAGTATGCCTTCCTGGGTGCCTTTTTAGGGCTGATTCTTGGAAGCGTCTTTGTACTCGGCAGGTTTTTTATTCGGCAGTACAAGCAGTCAAACTGATGGAAGGCTGTACTGCAGAAACTCCTCGATCAGGAAATAGACAGCGCAGACCAGCAGGGAAGCAATAAAAACAATAAACAATTTCGCGGAAAAAGTTGTTTTCATCAACGATACGTCAAGGAAGTGGAATAGTAGCCTTAAGCCATTATTGCACCGTACCCGCTTTATTTCACAACAATTTCTTGACGAATCTGCGAAAAAACTCACAACCCACAAACGCACGTCAAGGCAAAAAAGCCAGTATCAACGGCCATTTAAACTCTGTTCAGGTAACGTTCAGGTTGGATCCAATGGCGCCAGCCTGTAACATTCTTGTCATATTCATGAATGACAAGGACGTGTTTTGAGCTTTCCCGACAGCAGCGTGCTGCAGAACTTCCCCTCTACGCTCAACCACCGCAACGCCACGATCTTCATTACGCAGAGTGCCGACGACAGCGCCCAGCAGGCGATTCAAGACCTGATCGACACTCGCTATCAGCTCAAAGATCGCGTCAGCGCTCCTCTGAAAGGGATGGAGAATGATCTGTTCGCCAAGTCCCAACCACTCGACAGCCTCAAACCAAAACTGAGAGTGACATTCGGTCGCTCAAAGCGCGACGGCACATTCGATTGGCCAGTCGAAGAAGTCATCAACACCCTCGGCGCACAGAAACGCGGCGCGCCCGTTGCCAGCCTGTATGGCTTCGGCTACAGAAAGTCGGCACTGGGTCTGATCCAGGAATTCTTCATCTTCACCCAGATGCTGGATGGCTACCTCAACGGGCTGGAATGGCTCAAGCAGGAGCGCGACATCCAGAGCCTGATCAGCGCCTCTTTCAAACTGCTGCACTGCCTGCACGACAAAGGCGTGGTGCATATGGATTTCTGGGCCAACAACGTGATGGTCAACTTAGAACAGCCCACACTCGCCAAGGCCATCGACCTGGAAAACTGCTTCCTCACCCCTTCGGATTTCCTGAGCGAGGTGCTGGCCTTTCAATTCGGATTCTTTTATCGACGGGAAATCTTTCGATTTGTGATCGAGGAGGATTACGACCGGATGGTAGTGGACGAGTTGGCCAACTATGCGGGGGTTGATCGGGAGCGTTTTGACGAGGTGTACGCGGCAAGCAAACATGAAAATATCAGCCGCCGAGCACGGCGCGAAATTTTCCATAAAGGGACCGTCGTGACGAGCTAACGCTTGTGGCGACAGTCGCTGCGCCGGCTGGGCTGCCCAGCACCACCATTGCTGCATCAATCGTCGTGAAGTAGCCCCGAACCGTACTCGCCATAACTGCTTCCAAGCCCACCACCTCCAAAACTCATTCTGGCGGCCTTGTTGGGGCTGTGGTCGCCGAACGCTTGGCAGCCCCCGGTAAAACAAGGATCGCTGCTCACGCCTGACGAACAAGCGCCCAAAAGCAACGTGCCAGCAATCATCACGACTTTGACAAGGTTCGAGATCATATTTCAATTCCCTGTGGGCTGGAGGCGCGGGAGTCGTCTCTTAAGGAGGATCGTAGACCTCAAGGGCGCAGAGGATGATGAAACTTTGCGCAGTGACAGTGTGGGTTCAGGTTGCCGGTTTGAGGTAAGGCAGCGAGATAGAATGTTAGGCGGCAGATGCGAACTCAATTAACGGCTGTCGACAAACGCTGTTTCCGGAAACAGCATCCCCGACAGCTGACAGGCATCCCTGATAAACTGCGCCCCATTCGCCACGTTGACTCAGATTCCCAATGCCCCTACAAACCGCTCCCCTCTCCCGCCGCTTCTCCGTCGCCCCCATGATGGACTGGACCGACCGCCACTGCCGGTTCTTCCTGCGCCTGCTCTCCAAGCACGCGCTGCTCTACACCGAGATGGTCACCACGGGCGCGATCCTCCACGGCGATCACGACCGTTTCCTGCGCCACAACGAAGCCGAGCACCCGCTTGCACTGCAATTGGGGGGTAGCGTGCCCGCCGACCTGGCCGCCTGCGCACGTATGGCCGAAGCCGCGGGCTACGACGAAGTAAACCTGAACGTCGGCTGCCCCAGCGACCGGGTGCAGAACAATATGATTGGGGCGATTTTGATGGCGCACCCTGCCCTGGTAGCCGATTGCGTGAAGGCGATGCGCGATGCGGTGTCGATTCCGGTGACCGTGAAGCATCGGATCGGGATCAACGGGCGGGACAGTTATGCCGAGCTGTGTGATTTCGTCGGCCAGGTTAACGAGGCAGGCTGCACCAGTTTTACCGTGCATGCGCGGATTGCGATTCTCGAAGGGTTGTCGCCGAAGGAGAATCGCGACATTCCGCCGTTGCGCTATGACGTGGCGGCCCAGTTGAAGCAGGACTTTCCGGAGTTAGAGATTATTCTCAACGGCGGGATCAAGACGTTGGAGCAGTGCCATGAGCATCTGCAGACGTTTGATGGGGTGATGCTGGGGCGCGAGGCTTATCACAATCCTTATTTGCTGGCGGAGGTGGATCAGCAGTTGTTTGGTAGCACGCTGCCGGTGATCAGTAGGGCTGAGGCGTTGGCGCAGTTGCGGCCTTATATTGCTGAGCATTTGGCCGGGGGTGGGACGATGCATCACATTACTCGGCATGTGTTGGGCTTGGGGACGGGTTTCCCGGGGGCTCGCAGGTTCAGGCAGCTGCTGTCGGTGGATATCCATAAGGCGAGTGATCCGTTGGCGTTGTTGGATCAGGCAGGAGAACTGTTGAAAGGACGGTGATGAGGGTGTGTCAGTCGGGGCAGGAGGTGACTGGACTGGCGCTTTCGCGAGCAAGCCCGCTCCCACAGTTGGATTAGCGTACCCCTGGTAGATATCGGCGGCTGTGGTGCCGCTATCGCAGGCAAGCCAGCTCCCACATTTAATCGTGGTGTTCATGCGCTACTTCGGTTGAACCTGCTGGCCGTTTTGCCCTCCTAATTTAGCAGCCAGACCTGCCATTCAAACGGCTGTTTTCAGGTTGTTGCCCTCGCAAACGATCGAACGCATTTGCGCCCTTGAGCGCCTGCCGGCGCTCGGGTAATGTCATCAGACCCATAGGACAGAGCACGCCCATGACTTCCAAGCTGGAACAACTCAAGCAGTTCACCACCGTCGTAGCCGATACCGGCGATTTTTCTACCCTCGCCAAGCTCAAGCCGCAAGACGCCACCACCAACCCTTCCCTGCTGCTCAAGGCGGCCTCGATTCCGGGCTATGCCAAGCTGCTGGATGAGTGCGTACAGGACTGCAACGGCGACGTGGGCCTGGCCAGCGACCGTTTTGCGGTGGCGGTGGGTCAAGAGATCCTCAAAGTGGTACCGGGCCGCATTTCCACCGAGGTGGATGCCCGTCTGTCGTTCGACACTGACGCCGTACTCAAGCGTGCGCACCGTCTGATCGACCTGTACGACAAAGCTGGCGTTGGCCGCGATCGCGTGCTGATCAAGATCGCTTCCACCTGGGAAGGCATCCGCGCCGCCGAACAGCTGGAAAAAGAAGGCATCCAGACCAACCTGACCCTGCTGTTCTCGTTCGCCCAGGCCGTGGCGTGTGCAGAGGCTGGTGTGTTCCTGATTTCGCCGTTCGTGGGCCGTATCTACGATTGGTACAAGAAGGCCAACGGCAACGACTACACCGGCTCCGAAGATCCGGGCGTGCAGTCGGTGACGCGTATCTACAACTACTACAAGGCCAATGGCTACAAGACGGTGGTGATGGGTGCGAGCTTCCGTAACCTGAGCCAGATCGAAGAGTTGGCTGGGTGTGATCGCCTGACCATCAGCCCTGACCTGCTGGAGAAGCTGGCGGCGGATGAAGGCAAGCTGGAACGTAAATTGTCGCCAGGCCATGCCGGTGAAGCGCGTGTGCATCTGACTGAAGCGCAGTTCCGTTGGGAGTCCAACGAAGATGCGATGGCGACTGAGAAGTTGGCGGAAGGGATTCGTCAGTTTGCTCGGGATCAGGAGAAGCTGGAGGCGCTGTTGTCGGCCAAGCTGTAAACGCGGCGACGGCAAAAAGGGCGGTACCCTCGCGGGTACCGCCCTTTTTTGTGCCCACTGTCTCAAGCCAGCTCCCACATTTGACTGTATTTCAGCAATTGGGGATCAGTGGCGTTCCAGCGCGTTGACGAGGTCGTGGAAGGCTTCGCGATTGGACTCGTTGAGGCCCATCAGGATCTTGTGTGCCTCCAGCACTTTCACACGCACCACTTCCTCGGACTGGTCCTGCGACGGCAGGTCAGTCAGGCATTCCGGGCAGGGGATCGGGCGATCAACGATGTTGAACACCTGGTCGAAGCCCATGGACTGCAGCAGCCGGGTAATGTCTTCGTGGGTAGTGACGACCGTAGGCAACAGGCCGACCTTCTGCCGAGACAGAATGGACAACTTGGCCAACAGCCCAAGGGTGGTGCTATCGATGCTGCGGGTTTCGGTCAGATCGATCACGATCGCCGAGAAATTCAGTGCTGTGAAAATCCGCTCAATCGTCGCATCCAGCGCCGAACACAAGGTCAGGCGCACTTCACCGACAAATTTCAGGACGAAGGTCCCGTCTCGCTCGGCGAATTGGATTCTTCCGGTACTCATCAAAGATTCCTGCTCAACACCAATAGGGCGATATCATCCGGCATCTCCCCTAGCGTGGCCAATCCAAAAACCTGCCGCAGGCCATCCAGGCTGCCGCCCGCCGACTTGACCTTTTGGGGCAAGGCGGCTTCTTTCTCTTTGAGTGTAGGCTCTGGAAGGAGGTCCAGGATGCCGTCGGACATCAGCGTAAGGCTGAACGTCGGCGGCAGTTCCAGGATGTGGTCTTCGTAGGTGGCTTCATTGAACAAGCCTACGGGCAGACCACGCCCTTCCAGGTAACGCACACTGTCCGGAGTGTATAACACTGGCATCGGCAGGTGACCGCCGATGCTGTAGGTCAAAAGACCGGTTTCTTCGTCAATAACGCCGCCGACCATCGTCACGTGCTTGCCCAGCTTGCAGCTGATCAAGCCCCGGTTGATGTGGCCCAGCACCTCGGAGGGGGTGAACTCCGGCAAGGTGCCATTGCGTTTGGATTCGAACAGCAGCCGTGTGGTCATGAACTTCAACAACACGGTGACAAAAGCCGAGGAAGCACCATGGCCAGAGACGTCGGCCAGGTAGAACGCGACACGCCGCTCGTCAACGCGGAAGTAATCGACAAAATCACCCGACAGGTACAGCGAAGGGATGATCTGGTGTGCAAACTGGAATTCGTCGATGGTCCAAGGGCTGACTGGCAGCATGTTCATCTGCACCTGGCGACCGGCGTTCTGGTCTTCCTGAAGCAGGTTAAGGCTGGCTTCGAGTTCGCGGTTGGCGGTTTCGAGCTTTTCGCGGTAGCGCTGGTTTTCCACCAGAAGGCGTGCACGATCCAGGGCACGGCGCACCGAGTGCTCCAGCACCGCCAGGTCTTCCAGGGGCTTGATCAGGTAATCGGCAGCCCCCAGGCGCAGGGCTTCGACGGCATCGTTCATCACGCCGGCACCGGACACGACAATCACCGGCGTCTGCGGGGCGAGCTCAGTCACCTGGCGAATCAGCTCGAGGCCGCCCATCTGGGGCATGCGCAGATCGCAGATCACGAGGTCAGGCTGTTCGCGCTCGAATACCTGGAGACCCTGTTGGCCATTACTGGCCTGCAGGACGCTGAAGCCACTGTCTTCCAAATAGGCCGCTAGGCTCGCGCGCACTACTTCGTCGTCATCGATTATCAGCAGCGTGGCACTGGTTTTTTGCATGTGGGCAAACGGCGCCAGAATTAGGTTGGCGTAGGCGGCTCGGCAATGGCCGGGCTCACGTACTGGATTCGCTTTCTAGCCTCTCTGTCCTACAAAGCATTGGGATTTTGCCCATGCACAAAGGTAAAGCAGAGGTGCCCTTCTAAGGCGCAGACGGTACTCCCATCCGACAGGGGTTTCAAGCTCATGCCGATGGTCGCCGGACGTCTTTACACCGCAAATCACCGGGAGTTATAAGAACAGGCACGACCACAACACAAAGTAAGGATGAAACCTATGAGCGAGCACGAGCGCGACTACGCTGAAAAACGCGATTTCATCCGCATGCGTGTGGATGCCGATGTGTCTCTGATCCACGCGGGGCAAGAGATTGCAGGGGTGTGCGTGGACCTTTCCAGCTCTGGTATGCAGGTACAGGCACCTCGCCAGTTCAACGTCGGCGACCTGCTGACCGTGCGCATCGATTCGGAGCACGCCGCACTGAAAGGACTGGAGGCGGACACCGAGGTGGTGTGGGCCAAAGCCACAGGTGAAGACCAGCACCTTGGTCTTAAAATCCTGAAGATGCGCTGAAAGACGCGCACAAAAAAGGCGACCGCTGGGTCGCCTTTTTTCATTTCAAAACGTCACAGCTTAGAAGTCGTCGACAACCTTGCCATCCTTGACCTTGAACTCGCGGTTCTGCAGGTAGGCGTTGCGGATGAAGGTGTACTTGTCACCTGTGATCAGTTTTTCGCTGTCGAGCAGGCTGGCGCGGGTGTCAACAATGCCCAGGCCCATGACACTGTTACGCAGGGAAACATCATCCATGTAGCGGTACGGCTGCGTGTAGCTGTCCACGTACTTGGACGGCGCATCGCGCAGTGTGCTTGGGCCCAGCAGCGGAATCATTACGTATGGACCGCTGCCAACACCCCAGTAGCCGAGGGTCTGGCCGAAGTCTTCATCGCTGCGTTGCAGCCCCATTTTGGTGCCCACATCAATAAAGCCCAGCACGCCGAAAGTGGTGTTGACCAGCAAACGGGCAGTGTCGACACCGGCATTGTGAGGTTTGAGCTGCAGCACGTTGTTGGCCAGGTTGCCGACATCCCCGATATTGCGGAAGAAGTTGTGGATACCGTCTTCGACAAATTGTGGGGTAATCCACTCATAGCCCTGAGCCAGTGGCTTGAGGGCATAAGTATCAACTGTGTCGTTGAACGTGAAGATCGGGCGGTTGATACTTTCCCATGGATCATCTTCCGACGCCGCGTGTGCGGCGAACGGGGCCAGCAAGACAGTGGCACACACCGACAGCTGAGCGAAGTAGTGGCTCCAGCGCATAGCTTTTGCTCCTTGAATGGTCTGTCATGGGCGCTATGCCCTGAATAAGGCGTTCAGTATATGACGGAAGTGTCCAATTAGGCAGCTTCCGGGATCTGTCGCACGCAAAATGGACAAAATTCCTACAATTAACAATCTTGTCATCGACTTGTCATCCAGCCTCGATAGCGTTAGAGCTATTTCAGGGATGTCGACATGCCTCACGCTGAAATAGCCATCGCCAGTGCTCCCGCCTTGACTGCCGTCTTGTTTGGCTTGAGTGGCTGCCTGGTGGACTTCGGTTCCCGGGCGCGCACCGATTCGACCTCCCCTGATTCCCAAGCCACACCTGGCGCGCTGAAAATCCTGCGCAGCCTCAAGGAACAAGGCGTCCCCTGCGCCTGGCTGGATGAACTCCCTCCCTCTGTCACTACGCCCCTGGCCGTCACGCTGCCAGACTGGGTCAAGGCGACGCCACCTTCCTCGATCCGCTGGCCGGCGCCGCATGCCTGCTGGCAAGCCTTGATGGCGCTGAACATCGAACGCCTGGGAGGCTGCGTGTTGGTCAGCGGCGAACCGCGCCTACTGCAATCTGGGCTCAATGCCGGATTGTGGACCATCGGCCTGGCCTCCTGCGGCTCGCTGTGCGGCATGGCACCGGAACAATGGCAAGCGCTGAGCGAACAGGAACGCGAACACAAGCGCGGCAAGGCCACCGTCGCTCTGTACGGGTTGGGCGTGCACTCGGTCATTGATCACCTGGGCGAACTCGGCACCTGCTTGGCCGACATCAGCCTGCGCCAGCTCAAAGGCGAGAAGCCCTGACACGGATCATGCACAGTCGCCGCCGGTGGATTAATCTACAGGTCAGCCCGTAGACCTTTCTCGGCGTGCCGCGGTCTATGCCAGTGCCTATCGAATAAAAGGAAACATGTCATGCCTGATCGCAAAAAACTGGAAGAACAGGTCGAGATCCTGCGCGGGCAGTTGGAACAGGAACCGCCGCTGTCGGAAGAGAAACGTGAAGCGCTGGAGGCCTTGATTGCCAAGTTTGAATTACAACTTGAACTGGAACCGGCCACACAGACACCCAGTATTTCTGACGATGTGAATCAAGCTGCTATCGAGTTCGACGCCGAACACCCGGTCATTTCCGGGACTTTGCGCAATATCATGATCACCTTGGGCAACATGGGGATCTGATCCCTGCCCCAAGCCAAACGCAGAACCTAATGTGGGAGCTGGCTGGCCTGCGATAGCGATCTCTCAGTCATTCTTCAGTCGACTGATACACCGCCATCGCAAGCCAGCCAGCTCCCACATTTGCTTTATATGAAGGCTACTGACGAGCCAGGCGCACGTTCTGGAACGCCACCTCTTCCGTGCTGCGATACGGGTTGATATCCAACCCGCCACGCCGCACATACCGCGCATATACGGTCAACTTCTCAGGCTTGAGCAAACGCTGCAGGTCGAGAAAGATGCGCTCTACACACTGCTCATGGAAGTCCGAGTGCTGGCGAAAGCTCACGAGGTATTCCAGCAGACTGGCGTGATCCAGCGCCGAGCCACGGTACTCCACCACCACACTGCCCCAGTCAGGCTGGCTGGTCACCGGGCAGTTGGATTTGAGTAGATGGCTGTGCACGCTCTCCTCCACCGTGCGCGAATCATCGCAACGCAGCAATTCCGGACGAGGGTGCTCGTAGTTGCTGACGCTGATATCCAGCTCATCAATGCACACACCCGGCAACGCCATCACGCCTTCAGCCTCGATTTCGGCCAAGCTGCGGATGCGCACGCTCACAGGTTTACCTGCGGCTGCGCTGAGGTCGGTACGCAGGGTCGCTTCAAGGCTGGCCGTATCGGCGAACGCGGTCTGATTCAACGAGTTGAGGTACAGCTTGAACGACTTGGACTCGATGATGTTCGGCGAATCGGCCGGAATGCTGAATTCACCGATGGCCACCACCGGCTTGCCGGACGGCAGCAGCCAGGACAGTTCGAAGCAGTTCCAGAAATCCACGCCCTTGTAAGGCAAGGTCTCGGCGCTCAGGCCCAGCTCGGCCCATTTGGCCGCGCGCGGGATCGGGAACAACAACGAAGGTGTATAGGTGGAGATGTATTCACTGGACTTGCCCAGCGGCGAATGTTCGGCTGCGGGATGCATGGCGGAAACCTGGCTAAATAAACCGCGCCAGTCTACCAGCCTTTGCTCCTACCCTTAAGAAACACAGCACCGCCCCGCCCCGTAGCAGCTGTCGAGCCTTGGCGAGGCTGCGTCAGCGGTGCGCCTGAAACTCCGCAAACGCAGCCTCGCCAAGGCTCGACAGCTGCTACGCAAAGCTCAGGCAAGCTCTTCACCCGACCAGCTTAAAGACGCCATCTGCGAATTAGTTGACGTTAAGCTTGCCGACCATCCCCGCTTGATAATGCCCCGGCAGGTTGCAGGCAAACTCCAGGCCCGTGGCTTTGGTGAACGTCCAAGTCAGCTCCGCAGTTTTACCGGGTTCAACCAATACGCTATTGGGGTCATCGTGCTTCATCGCGCCATGGCCCATGGCGCTGTGGTCCATTTCGCTCATACCGGTGGCGGTGAGCATGCCACTGGCCTGCATCTGTAACATTTCCTTCTGATGCTCGGCATGCATCGCTGCATCGCCCAGGTTGAATTCGTGGAGCAACTGGCCCTTGTTGACCAGTACAAAGCGCACCGTCTCACCGGCTTTTACGTCAATGGACTTGGGCGAAAAGGAAATGTCCTGCAGCGTCACTTCCACGGTGCGAGTGG
This sequence comes from Pseudomonas sp. H1_A03, assembly GCF_054685145.1. NCBI lineage: Bacteria > Pseudomonadati > Pseudomonadota > Gammaproteobacteria > Pseudomonadales > Pseudomonadaceae > Pseudomonas > Pseudomonas sp. H1_A03. Next base: position 2,978,369 of record NZ_CP162829.1, on the reverse strand, counting down.
CTTTGCTCGCAGGGGCTGCCTGGCCGAACGCATAGGCGTGCGCCGCATCAGCCACCGCATCGAAACTCAACGCCAGCAGGCAACCCGCCAACACCAGGGGTGTACGCAACGCCATGTCTATTCTCCAAAAATGTGCAACGAGCTTGGGCAGCACTCTAAGATGACGCCGCTGCCAGCCAGCTGACTGCTAGATTACAACTTTGTCAGCTTGGCCCCCTGCCCTGGCACCCAAGGTATAAAGCCGTCGTGAACCGTTGCCAAGAGCCGCCCATGAAACTGCTGATCGTCGAAGACCAACCCAAAACCGGCCAGTATCTGCGCCAGGGCCTGGCCGAGGCGGGCTTTACAACCGAATTGGTGGCCGACGGTACCAGCGGCCAGCACCTGGCACTGACCGGCGACTACGACTTGCTGATCCTCGACGTGATGCTGCCCGGCCGTGATGGCTGGCAAATCCTCCAAGCCGTGCGCAGCGCCGGCCTGGACATCCCGGTGCTGTTCCTCACCGCCCGCGACGCGGTGGAAGACCGAGTGCACGGTCTTGAGCTGGGCGCCGACGATTACCTGGTCAAGCCCTTCGCCTTTTCCGAACTGCTGGCCCGCGTACGCAGCCTGTTGCGCCGTGGCAGCAGCTCGCCTCAGGAAACCGCACTGCAACTGGCCGACCTGCGCCTGGACCTGATCCGCCGTCGCGTCGAACGGCACGGCCAGCGCATCGACCTGACTGCCAAGGAATTCTCCCTGTTGGAACTGCTGCTGCGCCGCCAGGGCGAAGTGCTGCCCAAATCGCTGATCGCCTCCCAGGTCTGGGACATGAATTTCGACAGTGACACCAACATCATCGAAGTAGCGATCCGCCGCCTGCGCCTGAAAGTCGACGATAACTTCCCCACCAAACTGATCCACACCGTACGCGGCATGGGTTACGTGCTGGAGGAGCGCGTCAATTGATCAAGCGCCTGTCCCTGGCCAGCCGCCTGGCGCTGCTGTTTGCCGCCTGCACGGCGGTGGTGTCGCTGATCGCCGGCGTACTGTTCAACCACGCCAGCGAGGCGCACTTCATTGAGTTGGACCAGCAACAGCTCGACAGCCAACTGGTGGCGCTGCGCAGCACCTTGCAGGGTGTCGATTCGCCAGACGCATTCGCCAGACATGAAGCGCAACTGCGTGCCGAACTCAATCGCCAACCCGAGCTGAGGCTGCGCATCACCGCCGCCGGCCAGCGCTGGCTGGACGATGCGCCAGGCGTGAGCTTGCCCGACGCGCCCGGCCTGCACAGCCTGCAAAATGCCGGCACCGACTATCGGGTGTACAACGCACCGCTGAGGGCAGACCCACCCGACTCACCCCAACTGACGCTGATGCTCGACATCACCCACCACCAGCATTTCCTGCAGCGCATGCAGCACCTGATCTGGCTCACCGTCGGCCTGTCGGCCCTGGCCACCGCCCTGCTCGGCGCCTGGGCCGCGCGCAGTGGGTTGCGGCCGTTGCGACGCATGGGTGAAGTGGCCGCAGGTGTGTCCGCGCACTCCCTGACCCAGCGCCTGCCCCAGCAACACATGCCGGTGGAACTGGCCGAACTGGCCCAGGCCTTCAACGCCATGCTGGGTCGACTGGACGATGCGTTCCAGCGTCTCTCAGCGTTCTCCGCCGATATCGCCCATGAACTGCGTACGCCGCTGTCGAACCTGCTGACCCATACCCAAGTCATCCTGACCCAGCCGCGCCCGCTGGAGGATTACCGCGAGGCGCTGCACAGCAACCTGGAAGAGCTGCAATGGATGGCGCAGCTGGTAAACGACATGTTGTACCTGGCCAAAGCGGATCATGGCTTGCTCATGCCCAAACGCGAGCCTTTGGCGCTGGCAGATGAAGTGGATGCTTTACTTGAGTTTTTCGCGTTGCTGGCGGAAGACGCCCAAGTCAGCCTGATTCGCGAAGGTACTGCCCATACGCTGGGTGATCGCGGCATGTTGCGTCGCGCCCTGTCGAACTTGCTGGATAACGCGCTGCGGTTTACGCCAGCGGGTGGCGAAGTACGGGTACGGATGACGGATGGCGTGAGGTTGACGGTTGAGAACACCGGGGAAGGCGTTCCACCGGAGCTGTTACCGAAGTTGTTTGACCGCTTCTATCGGGCGGATCCGGCACGGCACGAGGGCAGCAGCGAGCATGCGGGGCTAGGGTTGGCGATTACCCAATCGATCGTGCGGGCACATGGGGGGAGGATTTTTTGTGAGTCCGAGGCGGGGCTGACCCGATTTGTGATTGAGTTGCCAAAGGGTGATTGATGCAAGCTTGGCCGGCCCTATCGCAGGCGAGCCAGCTCCCACACTTTGACTTTGTGAATACATTCAAAATGTGGGAGCTGGCTTGCCTGCGATAGCGGTATAAAGGCTTAGGAATACCTCAGCGCATGCGCCGGCTCAATCTTCGCCGCTCGATACGCCGGATACAGCGTCGCCAAAAAGCTCAACACAAATCCCGCCGTGCAAATCAGCACCACATCCCCACCTTGCAGTTCCGAAGGCAGGTTGCTGACAAAATACACATCCGAACTGAAGATATGCTGCCCGGTGACTCGCTCCATCCAGCCCACCAGCTCACTCACGTTCAGCGCCGCAATCACGCCCAGCACGCCGCCAATCAGGGTACCGACGATACCGATCACCGTACCCTGCACCATGAAGATCGCCATGATCTGCCGTGGCGTGGCGCCGATGGTGCGCAGGATCGCGATGTCCGCGCCCTTGTCGTTCACAACCATGATCAACGTCGCAATGATGTTGAACGCCGCCACGGCGACGATCATCAGCAACAGCAGGCCGATCATGGTCTTTTCCATTTTCATTGCGCTGAACAGGCTGCCTTGGGTGTGCGTCCAGTCATCAGGCTTATAGCCCGCGCCCAGGCTGGCGGCGATATCCGCCGAGACTTTTGGCGCCGCATACAGGTCTTTCACCGCCAGGCGCACGCTCTGTACCTGGTTCGGCTGCCAATGTTGAATTTCTGCGGCGTCGGCCATGTGGATCAAGGCCATCGAACCATCCAGCTCGGCGCCAACCTTGAAGATCCCCACCACGTTCAAGCGCTGCATACGTGGGGTGATACCACCCGGCGCGGTGCTGATTTCCGGCACGATCAGGGTCAGCTTGTCGCCCACATTCAAGCGAAAGCGCCGGGCGGTGATTTCGCCGACTACCACGCCGAACTCACCGGGCTTCAGGTCATCCAGTTTGCCGCGCACAATGTGCTGGGCCACGATCGACACCTTGCCTTCCTGGGCCGGGTCGACGCCGCTGATCTCGATCGGCTGCATCGCGCCCTTATAGGAAAACATGCCGTCCATCTGCGTGAAAGGTACTGCGGCAGTCACTTCCGGATTCTTCATCGCGGCGGCGGCCACGGGCTGCCAATCGTCAATCGGATTCACGCCGACGATAGTGGCGTGAGGCACCATACCAAGGATGCGCGAGCTCATTTCGCGCTGGAAGCCGTTCATCACCGACAGCACCACGATCATCGCCAATACGCCCAGGGCGAGGCCGATCATCGAGGTCATCGAGATAAACGAGACAAAACGGTTGCGGCGCTTGGCGCGGGTATAGCGCGTGCCGATGAAAATCGATAACGGTCTGAACATTCGTGGGCACCGTTGAAAAATGAAAAAGCCCAGCGCTTAAGGCGCCGGGCTTGAAACGGGTCAGATGGCGACCAGATGACCTTCCTGCAGGTGCAACACGCGGTCCATCTGCCGGGCCATGCTCATGTCATGGGTCACCACCAGGAACGCGGTGCGCATCTGGGTGCTCAGTTCCAGCATCAAGTCCTTGATGCCCTGAGCGGTGTGGGAGTCGAGGTTGCCGGTGGGCTCGTCGAGCATCACCAGGCCCGGGTTGTTCACCAGGGCACGGGCAATCGCCACACGCTGGCGCTCGCCGCCGGACAGTTCGGCCGGTTTGTGCTCCAGGCGATGGCCGAGGCCGACGCGCTCCAGCAAGGCCTTGGCGCGCTGGCGGGCTTCCGGGATCGCGGTCTTGCCGATCAGCAGCGGCATGCACACGTTTTCCAGCGCAGTGAATTCCGGCAACAGGTGGTGGAACTGATACACAAAACCGAGCGAACGGTTGCGCAGTTGCCCACGGGCCTTTTCACCGAGGGCCGACAACTCTTCGCCGGCCAGCCACACGCTGCCCTGGGACGGCGTATCGAGCCCGCCCAGCAGGTTCAACAAGGTACTTTTGCCGGAACCCGAACTGCCGACGATCGCCACGCGCTCGCCGGGGTGCAGCTCAAGTTGCAGGTTGGACAACACGACTACCGATTCCGGGCCCTCCTCGTAGGATTTGCCCAGGTTCCGGCAGCTCAGGATTGCTTTTTCACTCATGCCCGATTCACTCATAACGTAAGGCCTGTGCTGGCTGGGTACGTGCCGCGCGCCAGGCTGGATACAGGGTGGCAAGGAAACTCAGGACCAACGCAGCGCCGCCCACCATCAACACGTCCTGGGTCTGCACCTGGGACGGCAAGTAGTCGATGAAGTAGACGTCAGCGTTGAGAAACTTGTGGCCGAGCACGTTTTCCAGTGCGGCAATGGCAGCGCTCACATTCAACGCAGCCAGAATCCCGACGGCGGTGCCGATCAAGGTGCCGACCACGCCAATCACCGTGCCCTGCACCATGAAGATCGCCATGATCTGCCCCGGCGTGGCGCCAAGGGTACGCAAGATGGCGATATCACCCTTCTTGTCGTTCACCACCATCACCAGCGTGGAGATGATATTGAAGGCAGCGACGGCGACGATCAGCAGCAACAGCAGGCCGATCATGGCTTTTTCCATGCGGATGGCCTGGTACAGGTTGCCGTGAGTACGGGTCCAGTCGCGGGCGTAGTACTGGCTTTCACCCAGGTGCTGGGCAATTTCCCAGGCGCCGCGCGGCGCGTCGAACAGGTCGTTGAACTTCAGGCGCAGGCCCTGCACCTGGTCCGGCTGCCAGCGATGCAGGCGTGCCAGGTCGGTGAGGTTGGTCAGGCCGAGGTAGCCGTCGATCTCGCCAGCGCCGACGTGAAAGGTGCCGACCACGGTGAAGCGCTTCATGCGCGGGAACATCCCGGCCGGGGTCACAGTGACTTCCGGCGCGACAAAGGTCAGCTTGTCGCCGAGGCCCACGCCGAGCTTGGCCGCTGCCTTGTCGCCGATCACGATGCCAAAGCTGCCCGGCGCCAAGTCATCGAGTTTGCCCTGCAGCATGAACTTATCGATGATCGAGACGTTGCGCTCCTGGGCCGGATCGATGGCATTGAGCAGGATCTTCTGCACCTTGCCGTCGTTGGTCAGCAACCCCTGCATCTGGGTAAACGGCGCAACGGCCAGTACCTTGGGGTTCTGCTTGACCTTGTCGGCCAGGCTTTGCCAGTCACTGATGGGCGCATCGCCCTCAATGGTCGCGTGGGGCACCATGCCCAGCACGCGGGTGCGCATCTCATGATCGAAGCCGTTCATCACCGAAAGCACCACGATCATCACGACCACGCCCAAGGCGAGCCCGATCATCGAGGTCAGGGAAATGAACGACACAAAATGATTGCGACGCTTTGCACGGGTATAACGCGTGCCGATAAATACGAAGAGAGGTCTGAACATGTCGGGGCTTGTTCGGAGGAAAAGAAGACGTCCCGGTGGCGGGGTCTGGTAAGCAGCTTTACACTCAGACCATTACCGTTACCTGGGGTTCGCCATGTCGACATTAGATGAAGAAGAGCGCCGCGAATACTACCGTATCGACGACATGATCGCACTCCAAATCAAAAGCCTGTCTGCCCCCGAAGCGGCGAGCAAGGAAGTGTTGCTGGATGATTCGCCGCTGTTCAACCTGCTCAGCGAGTTGCACCTGAGTGAATTCGAAGCCCAGCACCTGTTGCGTCAGCTCAGCGAGAAGGATCGCACCCTCGCCGCCTTCCTCCGCGTGCAGAACAAACGCGTGGACCTGCTCAGCCAGATCATGGCGCGCGGCCTGCTGGATGAGGTCGGCGCACCGCAACCGGTGATCATTTCCGAAGGCGGTATCGACTTCCAACACCCCACTCCCTTGGCGACTGGCGCACACCTCGCGGTCAAACTGGTGCTGATGCCCCAGGCGCTCGGCTTGCTGCTGCGCGCGCGGGTCACCCATTGCGATCCCAAAGGCGATGGCTTTGACGTCGGCACGGAATTCGAATCCATGACCGATGGCCAACGCCAACTGCTGGCGCGCTACATCCTGCAGAAACAGGCCCAGGAACGGCGCCTGGCGCGGGAACAAAGCGACGACATCTGAATTTGTATTCACTACGCCAGTCATCCTGGCGCGAAGGAGCAACTGTGACCCTGATCTACGGCCATCGCGGTGCCAAAGGCGAAGCACCGGAAAACACCCTGACCAGCTTTCAGGAGTGCCTCAAGCACGGCGTACGCCGTTGCGAACTGGACTTGCACCTGTCCATGGACGGCGAGTTGATGGTCATCCACGACCCGACCCTCAAACGCACCGCCGACCGGCGTGGCAAGGTCGTCGAGTATTCGGCGGCGGACCTGGTGAAGATGGATGCGCGCAAAGGCGGCCCGGGCTGGATTCAGCCGTGCCCGATCCCGCGCCTGGAGGAGCTGTTCGAAAAGTGCGACTTCGATCACTGGCAACTGGAAGTCAAAAGCGCCTCACGCACCCGCGCCGCCACCACGGTGCTGGCGATCCGCGAGATGGCCGTGCGCTTTGGCCTGATGGACAAAGTCACCGTCACTTCAAGTTCACGGGAAGTGTTGAAAGCAGCGGTTGACCTCACCCCCGACCTGTCACGCGGCCTGGTGGCCGAATACGCCTGGCTCGACCCGCTGAAGGTCGCGCAAAACTACGGTTGTGAGTATCTGGCGTTGAACTGGACGTTGTGCACCCCTGAGCGTCTGGAAAAAGCCCAGCGCCAGGGTTTGCACGTGTCCGTGTGGACAGTCAACGAACCTGCGCTAATGCGCAGGCTCGCCGACTTCGGCGTAGATAGCCTGATTACAGACTTTCCCGGTTTGGCCACTGCCACCCTCGGGAATTACTGAAATCGGTCTCCCCGGCCGGCTCAGGCCACCGGCCGGAGCCGCTCAAAAAAGCCGGTTGAGGCCGTCGTAAGCAGCTACCCGATAGGCTTCAGCCATGGTCGGGTAGTTGAACGTGGTGTTGACGAAATACTTGAGGGTATTGAGTTCACCCGGCTGGTTCATGATCGCCTGGCCGATGTGCACGATCTCCGACGCCTGGTAGCCGAAGCAGTGCACGCCGAGCACTTCCAGGGTTTCACGGTGGAACAGGATCTTCAGCATGCCTTGCGGCTCACCGGCGATCTGCGCACGCGCCATGCTCTTGAAGAACGCCTTGCCCACTTCGTAAGGCACCTTGGCCTTGGTCAGTTCGTGCTCGTTCTTGCCGATCGAGCTGATCTCGGGAATCGTGTAGATCCCGGTCGGCACGTCATTCACGTAGCGCCAGCTGCCATTGTCGACGATGCTGCCGGCGGCAGAACGGCCCTGGTCATGCGCTGCACTGGCCAGGCTCGGCCAGCCGATCACGTCACCGGCGCCGTAGATGTTGGTCACGCAGGTGCGGTAGTTTTCGTCCACCTCGATCTGGCCACGGCTGTTGACCTTGACCCCGATGTTTTCCATGCCGAGCTTGTCAGTGTTGCCGGTACGGCCGTTGCACCACAGCAAAGCGTCGGCCTTGATCTTCTTGCCGGACTTGAGGTGCAGGATCACACCGTTATCCAGTCCTTCGACCCGCTCATACTCTTCGTTATGGCGCACGGTGATGTTGTTGTTGCTGAAGTGGTAGCTCAACGCCTGGGAAATTTCCGAGTCGAGGAAGCTCAGCAACTGGTCGCGGTTGTCGACCAGTTCCACCAGCACACCCAGGCCGCTGAAGATCGAGGCATATTCACAGCCGATCACGCCGGCGCCGTAGATGATCAGTTTGCGCGGGGTGTGGCCCAGGCTCAGGATGGTGTCGCTATCGTAGATACGCGGGTGGTGGAAATCGATATCCGCCGGACGATACGGGCGTGAACCGGTGGCGATGATGATGTGCTTGGCCACCAGTTTCTCGACCACGCCGTTGGGGCAGACCACTTCGACGGTTTGCTCGTCGGCGAAGCTGCCGGTGCCGAAGAACAGGTCGACACGGTTACGGGCGTAGTAGCCCGTACGCGAAGCAACCTGCTTGGAGATGACTTTCTCGGCGCTTTTCAGCACGTCTGGGAACGAGAACCAGCGCGGCTCACCAATGGCCCGGAACATCGGGTTGGTGTTGAACTGCATGATCTGGCGCACCGAGTGACGCAAGGCCTTGGACGGGATGGTGCCCAGGTGGGTGCAGTTACCGCCGACCTGGCGACGGCTATCGACCATCGCCACCTTGCGCCCTGCCTTCGCGGCGTTCATCGCCGCACCTTCTCCAGCTGGGCCGGAACCCAGTACCACCACGTCGTAGTTGTAGACAGCCATGCGTACTCCTCAGAACAGGCCAGGCGTACGGTTGGACGCCGGGCTAAATCATGCCGCGGCCAGCGGTCATGAAGGACAATTTGGCTCAAGTGTGTGAACCGGGGCACAGTCTATATAAGGCGTAACGCCGCGCACATTAACCCTTGGTCGCGTCGTAGGCCAGTAATGCCTTTACTACACAGCGCAGATTATCCCTGAACCCTGCCGCTGCCGGAAAATGAATTACCCTGTAGCCACGCATCTTTTCGGGACGGGCCATTATGCGGCATATAGTTTTCTGTTTATTACTGATGCTGTCGATCACAGCACACGCCAATGAGGCGGATCGGCTAAAGCAGGCCAACTTCCCGACACAGTCACAGGAACTGACCCTGAAAAACCAAGCTGTGCTCACCTACCTCTGGGCGGACGTGTACGCGGCCGCGCTGTATACCCCTTCGGACGTGAGCGCCAAACAGGCCTGGGAGCAGAAAAAGGCGCTGCGCCTGACCCTGTATTACTTTCGCGACATCGACCGCAATGATGTGATCAAGGCGGCCAATACGACCCTGGAACGCCAGCAAGCCAGCGCGAGCTTGAAGCCCGAGCTGGAAAAACTGCATGCCCGCTTTCGTAACATTCAAGCCGGTGATCGATATGCCCTGGATTATCGACCAGGGCGTGGCTTGAACCTCGAGATCAATGGGCAAGTGGTGTTCAACAGTCGCGATGACGCGCTGGCGAGGGCCTACCTCGGGATCTGGTTGGCGCCCGAGGGGTTGTCCGAGGAGTTGCGCAGCAAATTGCTGAATTGAGGAAGGAGTGCGTAGCAGCTGTCGAGCCCCGGCGAGGCTGCGTTGGCGGCCTGTCTGACACACCGCTGACGCAGCCTCGCCGGGGCTCGACAGCTGCTACGTACTGGGCTCGCTCACGAGATGTAGATACCTATGCTGCGATGAGACCCTTGCAGACAACACAAAACCCAGCCACAAAAAAGCCCCGAACCAGTCGGGGCTCTTTCACTGACCGCTAATGCTTAGCGCGGAAACGCAGGCGGGTTGACCCCAGCCATGTCTTCCATCACGCGAACCACCTGGCAGCTGTAACCGAACTCGTTGTCGTACCAGACGTACAGTACAACGCGGTTGTCCTGGGTAATGGTCGCCTCAGCGTCCACCACACCGGCGTGGCGCGAGCCAACGAAGTCAGTGGAGACCACTTCCTGCGAGTTGACGTAGTCGATTTGCTTATGCAGATCGGAGTGCAGCGCCATGTAGCGCAGGTACTCGTTCATCTCTTCACGGGTAGCGGCTTTCTCAAGGTTCAGGTTGAGAATCGCCATCGACACGTTAGGCGTCGGCACGCGGATCGCGTTACCGGTCAGCTTGCCGGCCAGCTCAGGCAGGGCCTTGGCAGCAGCAGTGGCAGCACCGGTCTCGGTGATCACCATGTTCAACGCGGCGCTACGGCCACGGCGATCGCCCTTGTGGAAGTTGTCGATCAGGTTCTGGTCGTTGGTGTACGAGTGAACCGTCTCAACGTGGCCATTGACGATACCGAACTTGTCATTCACCGCCTTCAGCACCGGCACGATGGCGTTGGTGGTGCAGGACGCGGCGGACACGATCTTGTCGTCAGCTGTGATTTCAGCGTGGTTGATGCCGTGAACGATGTTCTTCAGCTTGCCCTTGCCAGGCGCAGTCAGGACAACGCGGTCGATACCTGGGCAGGCCAGGTGCTGGCCCAGGCCTTCGGCGTCACGCCATACGCCGGTGTTGTCCACCAGCAGGGCGTCCTTGATGCCGTACTGGGTGTAATCCACCTCGGACGGGTTTTTCGCGTAGATCACCTGGATCAGGTTACCGTTGGCGGTGATCGTGTTGTTTTCTTCGTCGATGGTGATGGTGCCGTTGAACGAACCGTGTACCGAGTCGCGGCGCAGCAGGCTGGCGCGTTTGGTCAGGTCGTTCTCGGCGCCTTTGCGCACCACGATGGCACGCAGGCGCAGGCCGTCGCCACCACCGGTTTTTTCGATCAGGATGCGCGCCAGCAGGCGGCCGATACGACCGAAGCCGTACAGCACAACGTCGGTGCCTTTGCGGGCGGCGGCGTTCTGCTGGCCAACCACATCGGCCATTTCTTCACGCACGAACTGCTCGGCGGTACGGCCAGCGCCTTCTTTGCGGAATTTATAGGCCAGCTTGCCCAGGTCTACCGAAGCCGCGCCGAGCTTGAGCTCGCTCATGGCCTTGAGCAGTGGGAATGTTTCGTGGACGGAGAGTTCGCTGTCGTCGGCGGAACGGTGACGCGCAAAGCGGTGGGCTTTGAGAATCGCGATGACAGACTGGTTGATCAGGCTGCGGCCATAGATCGAGCTCACCACATTGTTATTGCGGTACAGCTGACCGATTAGCGGGATCATCGCTTCTGCGAGTGCTTCACGGTCGATCCATTCACCAAGACACTGGTCGGGCTTCTGAGTCACGGTAACCTTCCACATGTAGGGGCTGAAAAAAGGGGCTACATTATGCCGCCCGACTGTCCTCGGAGCAATGCGCGTCCTACAACAAAAAAGCCTTGCGCAAAAAAGCCACCCCGCTGGAGCCCAGTAAATACGCGGGTTCCAGAAGGCCGACCGATGGGCAACAACGCCGACTTGTCCGTAACACTCCAAAACAATCGCGCATTTCGGCACTACATATTGAGTCAAAACACGCCATTGTTTGTCTTAGCCACTACATTTCCTACAAACCGTAATAGGCTCAGTCAGAAACTGACAGGCGGCACCTCTGGCCGTTACAATTACCGACTTTGTCGCAACGCTTGGAGCTCAACCTTCCGTGCCCGTTCTGCGTCTACCGCTTCTCCCTGCCGCGGCAGGTAAACAGCACTGGGGCAACCTGCCCGGTGCCGCCCTGAGCCTGGCCATCGCCGAGGCTGCCAGCGCAGCCAAGCGCTTTACCCTGCTGCTCACCGCCGACAGCCAAAGTGCCGAACGGTTGGAGCAGGAGCTGAGCTTCTTCGCCCCCGATTTGCCGGTGCTGCATTTTCCCGATTGGGAAACCCTGCCCTACGACCTGTTCTCGCCGCATCAGGACATCATCTCGCAGCGCATCGCCAGCCTGTACCGCTTGCCGGAACTGGCCCACGGTGTGCTGGTGGTGCCGATCACCACGGCACTGCATCGCCTGGCACCGACCAAGTTCCTGCTGGGCAGCAGCCTGGTCCTGGATATCGGCCAGAAGCTCGATGTGGAACAGATGCGCACGCGCCTGGAGGCCAGCGGCTACCGCTGCGTCGACACGGTGTACGAGCACGGTGAGTTTGCGGTGCGCGGTGCGCTGATCGACCTGTTCCCGATGGGCAGCAAACTGCCCTATCGCATCGACCTGTTCGATGACGAAATCGAGACCCTGCGCACCTTCGATCCGGAAAACCAGCGTTCCATCGACAAAGTCGAGTCGATCAAGCTGCTGCCGGCGCGGGAATTTCCATTACAGAAAGATGCGGTCACGCGCTTCAAGGCGCGCTTCCGCGAGCGCTTCGACGTCGACTTCCGTCGTTGCCCGATCTTTCAGGACTTGAGCAGCGGGATTACACCCGCGGGTATCGAGTACTACCTGCCGCTGTTCTTCGACGAAACGTCTACCTTGTTCGACTACCTGCCACAGGACACCCAAGTGTTCTCGCTGCCGGGTATCGAGCAAGCAGCGGAAAACTTCTGGAACGACGTGCGTAACCGCTATGAAGAGCGCCGCGTTGATCCGTCCCGGCCTTTATTGCCGCCCGCCGAGCTGTTCCTGCCGGTGGAAGACTGCTTTGCCCGTCTTAAAAACTGGCCCCGCGTGGTCGCCAGCCAACAGGATGTGGACGCCGGCAGCGGCCGCGAGCGCTTCCCGGCGGGGACGCTGCCGGATCTGGCGATCCAGGCCAAAGCCACACAACCGCTGGAAGCGCTGTCCAACTTCTTGGGCGACTTCCCAGGCCGCGTGCTGTTTACCGCAGAGTCCGCCGGGCGTCGGGAAGTCCTGCTGGAGCTGTTGGAACGCCTGAAGCTGCGACCGAAAACCGTCGACAGCTGGCCGGACTTTTTAAAAAGCAAAGAACGCCTGGCGATCACCATCGCTCCGCTGGACGAAGGCCTGTTGCTGGACGACCCGGCCCTGGCGCTGATCGCCGAGAGCCCGCTGTTCGGCCAGCGCGTGATGCAACGTCGACGCCGCGAAAAACGCGCCGACGCCAACAACGACGCGGTGATCAAAAACCTCACCGAGTTGCGCGAAGGCGCGCCGGTGGTGCATATCGACCACGGCGTCGGCCGCTACCTCGGCCTGCAAACCCTGGAAATCGACAACCAGGCTGCCGAATTCCTCACCATGGAATACGCCGAGGGCGCCAAGCTCTACGTGCCGGTGGCCAGCCTGCATTTGATCGCCCGTTACACCGGCAGCGACGACGCCCTGGCGCCGTTGCATCGCCTGGGTTCCGAGACCTGGCAGAAAGCCAAGCGCAAGGCCGCCGAGCAAGTGCGCGACGTCGCCGCCGAACTGCTCGACATCTATGCCCGCCGTGCTGCGCGCGAAGGTTACGCGTTCGCCGACCCGAAAGCCGACTACGCCACCTTCAGCGCCGGCTTTGCTTTCGAAGAAACCCCGGACCAGCAAACCACCATCGAAGCCGTGCGCGCCGACATGCTCGCGCCCAAGCCGATGGACCGCCTGGTGTGTGGCGACGTGGGCTTCGGCAAGACCGAAGTGGCGATGCGCGCCGCCTTCATCGCCGTGCACGGCGGCCGCCAGGTGGCGATCCTGGTACCGACCACCCTGCTCGCCCAGCAGCACTACAACAGCTTCCGCGACCGCTTTGCCGACTGGCCGGTGACCGTGGAAGTGATGAGCCGCTTCAAGTCGGCCAAGGAAGTGAATGCCGCCATCGCTGACCTGGCGGAAGGCAAGATCGACATCGTGATCGGCACCCACAAGCTGTTGTCGGACGATGTGAAGATCAAGAACCTCGGCCTGGTGATCATCGACGAAGAACACCGTTTTGGGGTACGTCAGAAGGAACAACTCAAGGCCCTGCGCAGCGAAGTCGACATCCTCACCCTCACCGCCACGCCGATTCCGCGCACGCTGAACATGGCGGTGTCGGGCATGCGCGACCTGTCGATCATCGCCACGCCACCGGCGCGGCGCTTGTCGGTACGCACCTTTGTGATGGAGCAGAACAAAAGCACGGTCAAGGAAGCACTGCTACGGGAATTGCTGCGCGGCGGGCAGGTTTACTACTTGCACAACGATGTGAAGACCATCGAGAAATGCGCTGCCGACCTCGCCGAATTGGTACCGGAAGCGCGCATCGCCATCGGCCACGGGCAGATGCGCGAACGCGAACTCGAACAGGTGATGAGCGACTTCTACCACAAGCGCTTCAACGTGCTGATCGCCTCGACCATCATCGAGACCGGTATCGACGTGCCGAGCGCTAACACCATCATCATCGAGCGCGCCGACAAATTCGGCCTGGCGCAGTTGCACCAACTGCGCGGCCGGGTGGGTCGCAGTCACCACCAGGCGTATGCCTATTTGCTCACGCCGCCGCGCCAGCAGATCACTTCCGACGCGGAAAAGCGCCTGGAAGCCATCGCCAACACTCAGGACCTGGGCGCCGGTTTTGTACTGGCCACCAACGACCTGGAAATCCGTGGCGCCGGCGAACTGCTGGGCGACGGCCAGAGCGGGCAGATCCAGGCGGTGGGCTTCACCCTGTATATGGAGATGCTTGAGCGCGCGGTGAAAGCCATCCGCAAGGGCGAGCAACCGAACCTCGATCAACCGCTGGGCGGCGGTCCGGAAATCAACCTGCGCTTGCCGGCGTTGATTCCCGAAGACTATCTGCCGGACGTGCATGCGCGGTTGATCCTGTACAAACGCATCGCCTCGGCCACCGACGAAGAAGGCCTCAAGGACCTGCAGGTGGAGATGATCGACCGCTTCGGCCTGCTGCCGGAACCGACCAAGAACCTGGTGCGCCTGACCTTGCTCAAATTGCAGGCCGAGCAGTTGGGCATCAAGAAAGTCGACGCCGGGCCGCAAGGCGGGCGCATCGAATTTGAAGCGCAGACGCCGGTTGACCCGTTGGTGCTGATCAAGTTGATTCAGGGCCAGCCCAACCGCTACAAGTTCGAAGGGGCTACGCTGTTCAAGTTCATGGTGCCGATGGAACGCGCTGAAGAACGCTTTAATACACTGGAGGCGTTGTTCGAGCGCCTCATCCCGAAATCTGCTTGAAGGACGCCCCAATGCGCTTGTTCCGCATTTTGAGCTTGTTGTTGGTGGTAGTGGCACCTGCGGCATTCGCCGACAGCCCGTACCAGGTGGAAATGATCCTGGTGCGCCAGAACGCGGAGCCGGTGCTCAACAGCCGCGCCGCGCCGGAAAACTGGGATGCCGGCGCAGCGCGCCTGGGCGATAAACTGAGCCCGCCGCGGCTGTCCAACATTGTCGATAAGCTGCGCGCTGACTCCACCTACACGGTGCTGTTACACAAGGCGTGGGAACAGAACCTGGGCGAGCAGCCGGTCAAAGTCGCCATTTCCGACGGCCAGGAGCAGTTCGGTCAGTTTCCTATCGAAGGCGTATTGAGCCTGCAACTGGGCCGGTTTACCGATATCGATGCGAACTTCTGGATCAACCAGTTCGACAGCAACGGCAGCGTGATCGCCAGCGAACACTTGAGCCAGACCGACGTGCGCACCAAGAACAACCAACTCAACTACCTGGATGGCGGCCATCTGGCGCTGCTGATCAAGATCACCTCGCTGACCGCCAAACCACCCAGCGCACCACCGCCTGACATCCAGGACTGATCCAGCGCCATGCCCCTGACGTCGTCGCTGACTAAACCCCTGGCCCCTTCGTGGGCCAATCGCTTCAAAGAGCAGAGCCTGGAGCGCGGGCGACGTTATGCCCTGGAGAACCGGGTGCGCATCGTCGAGTCCGGCGACAGCACCATCGTCGCCAGTTGCGAAGGCTCGGGCGGCAACGTTTATCGGCAGACCATCTCGCTGCGCGAATCGGCCAAAGGCACGCTGATCCTGGTGGACAGCCGCTGTACCTGCCCGGTGCACACCAACTGCAAACACATCGCGGCGGTGCTGCTCAAGGTTCAGGAAACCCTGGCCTACCCGGCTGCGGCCCAGGATGCCGAGTTGCTGGAAAAGCTCCAATCCGTACTGGATAACCGCGTGGCGTTGCCGCAGGTGGTGATGGAGGACGTGCTGCCCGTGCCGCGCTTGTGGCTGGCCAGTGTCGAGTTCAGTGCATTTGAACCGCGCAACGGCAAGATGCAGCGCTACATCCAGCACCGCGCGGCGTTGTCGTTCAACTACTTGGGTAACTATGTCAGCGGGCAAAAAAACGCCGACATCATCGTGCGCCAGGACACCCAGAGCCTGCGCATCAAGCGGCATCCGGAGCGGGAGCAACCGTACCGCGAGCAATTGCGGCTCTTGGGTTTCAAGATCGCCACGCGTCAGAGCAAAGCCCTGCCGGAAAGCGCCGGTGAGCTATTCGAACTGGTCAATGACAGCGCCTGGCTGAACTTCACCCTCAATGCCTCGCCGACCTTGCGGGCCGAGGGTTGGGAGCTGCAGATCGAAGAAGATTTCGGTTTCGACCTGAGCGCCGTCGATGATTGGTACGCCACCGTCGATGAAGGGCCGGAACGTGACTGGTTCGACCTGGAGCTGGGGATTATCGTCAATGGCGAACGGCTGAGCCTGCTGCCGATCCTGCTGAACCTGATGCGCTCACACACCGAGATCCTGAATCCGGAAAAACTCGCGCGACGCCGCGATAATGAGCTGATCCTGGTGAACATTCCCGGCTTGCCCAATGGCCATGGTCCGCTGCAAGTGGCCCTGCCTTACGGCCGGCTTAAACCCGTGCTGGCCACCCTCGGCGAGTTCTACCTGCAGGAAGCCGGCAGCACCACGCTGCGCCTGGCCAAGGCCGATGCGATTCGCCTGAACCCGCTGGAAGACCTGCCGCTGCAATGGGAAGGTGGCGAAAAGATCCGCAACTTCGCCCAACGCCTGCGGGACATCAAGGATTTCACCTGCGTGGCGCCCGAAGGGTTGAACGCGACCTTGCGGCCTTATCAATTGGAAGGCTTGAGCTGGATGCAGTCGCTGCGTCAGCTCGATGTCGGCGGCATACTTGCGGATGACATGGGCCTGGGCAAAACCCTGCAGACGCTGGCGCATATTCTCACCGAGAAAGCCGCCGGGCGCCTGGACCGGCCGTGCATGGTGGTGATGCCCACCAGCCTGATTCCCAACTGGCTTGATGAAGCGGCGCACTTCACGCCTCAGCTCAAGGTGCTGGCGTTGTATGGCGCAACGCGCAAGAAACACTTCGCCAACCTGCAGGACTATGACCTGCTGCTGACCACCTACGCCCTGCTGCCCAAGGACATCGACCAGCTCGCGGCCTTGCCCTTGCATGTGCTGATCCTCGATGAAGCGCAGTACGTCAAGAACCCCAATAGCAAAGCCGCCCAGGCGGCGCGTGAGCTGAATGCGCGGCAGCGCTTGTGCCTGAGTGGTACGCCGCTGGAAAACCACTTGGGTGAACTGTGGTCGCTGTTCCACTTCCTGTTGCCGGGCTGGCTGGGCGATGTAAAAAGTTTCAACCGTGATTACCGCGTGCCCATCGAAAAGCGCGCCAGCGATGTGCGATTGCAGCACCTCAACGGTCGGATCAAACCCTTCCTGCTGCGCCGCACCAAGGAACAGGTGGCCACGGAGTTGCCGCCCAAGACCGAGATCATCCACTGGGTCGACCTCAACGAGGCGCAGCGCGATGTGTACGAAACCATGCGCCTGGCCATGGACAAGAAGGTGCGCGACGAGATTACCCGCAAGGGCGTGGCGCGCAGCCAGATCATCATTCTTGAAGCGCTGTTGAAGTTACGTCAGGTGTGCTGCGATTTGCGCTTGGTCAACGACGCCGCCCTGCCCGCACGGGGCAGCAGCTCGGGCAAGCTCGATAGCTTGATGGACATGCTCGAAGAACTGTTTGCCGAAGGGCGGCGAATTTTGCTGTTCTCCCAGTTCACCTCGATGCTGAGCCTGATCGAAGTGGAGCTTAAAAAGCGTGGCGTGGCCTACGCGCTATTGACCGGCCAGACCCGCGATCGGCGTACGCCGGTAAAGGACTTCCAGAGTGGCAAGCTGCAGATTTTTCTGATCAGCCTGAAGGCCGGCGGTGTAGGCCTGAATCTGACCGAAGCCGACACGGTGATCCACTACGACCCTTGGTGGAACCCGGCTACGGAGAATCAGGCGACTGACCGGGCGTACCGGATCGGGCAGGAGAAGCCGGTGTTCGTCTACAAGATGATTGCGCGGGGTACGGTGGAGGAAAAAATCCAGCACCTGCAGAAGGAAAAGTCAGACTTGGCGGCGGGTGTGCTGGATGGGCGCACGACCGGGGATTGGCAGTTGGGCAATGAGGATATTGAAGCGTTGTTTGCGCCGTTGCCGCATAAGCAAGAGAAGCGTTGACGGTTAGACCGCTATCGCAGGCAAGCCAGCTCCCACCTTGGAATGCATTCCCATGTGGGAGCTGGCTTGCCTGCGATAGCCGCGACGCGGTTTTCAGCCGACCAACTGAGCATCCCGCAACGCGGTAAGCGCCGCCAACCACCGCGGATCCTGCTTGTAATCCGTCGAAGCAATCGCCTGCCCCCGCATCCGCGCAATGCGCGCCGATGGGGTGACCTTCATCCGCTGAGCAGCCGTCAGTGCCAACTCAGCAGCCGCCCGATCATTGCACACCAGCCCCATATCACAACCAGCCGTCAACGCGGCTTCAATCCGGCTGGCCGCGTCACCGACCACATGTGCACCGGCCATCGACAGGTCATCGCTGAAAATCACCCCATCGAACTGCAATTCACCGCGCAAAATATCCTGCAACCATCGACGCGAAAAGCCAGCTGGCTGAGCGTCAACCTGCGGGTAAATAACATGCGCCGGCATCACCGCCGCCAACTGCGTGCTCAGGCGCGCGAACGGCACCAGGTCATTCGCGCGAATCTCTTCCAAGCTACGTTCGTCATTGGGAATCGCCACGTGTGAATCGGCCTCAGCCCAACCGTGGCCCGGGAAGTGTTTGCCTGTGGCAGCCATGCCGGCGCTGTTCATGCCACGGATAAAGGCACCGGCCAGCACGGCGGCGCGCTCGGGGTCGCCTTCGAAGGAACGGGTGCCGACGACGGCGCTGCGTTGGTAGTCCAGGTCGAGCACCGGGGCGAAGCTCAGGTCCAGGCCCACGGCCAGTACTTCAGTCGCCATGACCCAGCCGCACTGCTCGGCCAGGTACTCGGCATTCGGGTTATCCGCCAACGCACGCATGGCCGGCAGGCGCACAAAACCCTGGCGCAGGCGCTGTACACGACCGCCTTCCTGATCGACTGCCAGCAGCAGATCCGGGCGCACGGCACGAATTGCCGCGCTCAACTCACGCACCTGGCGCGGATGCTCGATATTGCGCGCGAAAATGATCAGGCCGCCCACTTCAGGCTGGCGCAGCAGGTGGCGGTCCTCGGCCGTCAGCCAGGTACCGGCAACGTCGACCATCAAAGAACCTTGCAGGGCAGCAGTCATAAACCTTCCTTAAATAACGCGCGCAACCCGTTGCCCTCACGCGGCGCGAATGGCGCGTTGAGCACAATGGGTTGCGAATAAATAGCTGAAATCGGCATGGCGGCTAGCTTAGCGGATGCAAGCGGCCTCGCACACCCGGGGCGGTCAAACCTTGGCGACAGCCGGCGTGGTTTTACTGCGCGGACGCAATTGGGCGGCGGCCATGGTCGGGTCGGTCACGCCGGTTTCGGCACGCATGCCGGCAGCGAGAAATGGCACCATCAGGCGCATGACCTGTTCGATGGAGGTGTTGACGCCGAAATCGGTCTCGGCAATAGCCCGCAATGCCTTGATCCCGGACATGCTGAACGCTGCGGCACCGAGCATGAAGTGCACGCGCCAGAACAGTTCGATGGGCGGAATGCGCGGGGCGGCCTCGTTGACCAGCAACATATAGCGACGAAATACCTTGCCGTACATGTCTTCCAGATAACGCCGCAAGTGACCCTGGCTCTGGCTGAACGCCAGGCCCAGCAGCCGCATGAAGATCGACAGGTCGTTGCCGCTGCGCGGTTGAACCACCAGGGCTTGTTCAACCAGGATTTCCAGCAGGTCTTCGAGGGTAGGCTTGTGATCAGCCTTGGCCTGGCGGCGCTCCAGCTCACGGTCGAGGCTGGCGCAGAACGGCCCAAGGAAGCGTGAGAACACCGCCTGGATCAGGGCCTTTTTCGAGCCGAAATGGTAATTCACTGCAGCGAGGTTGACCCCAGCCTTGCTGGTAATCAGCCGCAATGAAGTTTCAGCAAATCCTTTTTCCGCGAACAATTGCTCGGCAGCATCGAGAATGCGTTCAACGGTTTCCGACTGGGCCATGGCTACTCCGCCTGACAAACACTTGTTTGAAACATACGTTTCAGATTGTGTCTTGTCAAGCCTGCGGGTTCGCTTTCCGGCCGGGCAGTCATGTCTTTCATCGCTATTTAATCACATCCCTATCGGTCTGTAGGCAGCGCTATCTCTGCTTTGTAGGAAGCATGTCCGATGACCGTCCAGCGGAGTGATAGAAAAGGATGATTGCCAAGCGCAGTCCACTGTATATAATCCCAGTCACTGTATAAAAAGACAGAGCGATCAACATGCTAAAACTGACGCCACGCCAAGCTGAGATTCTGGCTTTTATCAAGCGCTGCCTCGATGACAACGGCTACCCGCCGACACGAGCGGAAATTGCGCTGGAACTGGGGTTCAAGTCCCCCAACGCCGCCGAAGAACACCTTAAGGCCCTCGCTCGCAAAGGCGCGATCGAGATGACCCCCGGTGCCTCGCGCGGTATTCGTATCCCTGGCTTCGAAGCCAAGGCCGACGAATCGACCCTGCCGATCATCGGTCGCGTCGCCGCCGGCGCGCCAATCCTGGCGCAGCAGCACGTCGAGGAATCCTGCAACATCAACCCGACCTTCTTCCATCCTCGCGCCGATTACCTGTTGCGGGTCCATGGCATGAGCATGAAGGACGTGGGCATCTTCGACGGCGACCTGCTGGCCGTTCACACCACCCGCGAAGCCCGTAATGGCCAGATCGTCGTCGCCCGTATCGGCGATGAAGTCACCGTCAAACGCTTCAAGCGCGAAGGCAGCAAGGTCTGGCTCCTGGCCGAGAACCCTGAGTTCGCCCCGATTGAAGTGAACCTGAAAGATCAGGACCTGGTGATTGAAGGCTTGAGCGTCGGCGTCATTCGCCGCTAAAGGAGGCATCATGCAGCTCATTCACACCCCACAACACACACAACTGTCGCTGTTCGAGGCCTTCATGGCCCAACCCCTTGCGCCCATCCTCAAGGAAACGGTCGAGGCGCCTTGGAGCGCAGAGCCTGAGGCGTTCAGTGAATTGTCGTTGCGCGGTGCGGCGGGGAGTTGCCTGAGCCTGCTGGCACCGATCCTGCGCGAATTGAGCGAAGAGCAGGATGCCCGCTGGCTGACGCTGATCGCTCCGCCGGCCAGCCTGACCCAGGCCTGGTTGCGGGACGCCGGCCTCAACCGCGAGCGCATCCTGTTACTGCAACCGCGCGGTGCGCAAAGTGCCCAGCAGTTGACCTGCGAAGCCTTGCGCCTGGGCCGTAGCCATACGGTGGTGAGCTGGTTGAATCCGTTGAACGCTACCGCCAAGCAACAGTTGATCAGTGCGGCACGCGTTGGCGATGCGCAGAGCTTGAATATTCGACTGGGATAAAACCACAGGCCTGGCCTGTGGAGATCGGGCTTACTGTGGCGAGCGAGCCTGCTCGCGCTGGGCTGGGCTGCGAAGCAGTCCCAAAACCAGGCATCGTGGTTTGCCTGATGTACCGCATCAATCTAGTTAGGGCCGCTTCGCAGCCCGGCGCGGGCGGTGCGACGATTCCACAAGCCCGATCACTACAACTCAGTGAAGCACCCGCGGCCCATCTTCTTTCTCCGGTTCACCTTCAGCCAAGCGACCTGCCATCTGTACACCCACGCTCAACATGGCTTTAGCCACTTCCACATGCTGGCCCTGCAGGAACACCTTGGCGTCCTCGGAAAAATCCAGAATAACCAGAGAACCTTCGTCCTCAGCCCGGCGCAGCTCGATTCGGCCGTCAGGCAACTCAACAATTTCCAGAAAGGACGTCGGCATAAAAGTCTGTTCTCCACGAAAGACGGGAATTATATCAGTCATCCACCCAACCCCGCTGACGATCTGGACAGGTTTCTTTACGGCTTGATGAACGGTGCGCAGCTGACTCGATTCGAATGTGGGAACGGCGGTTCAACGCTCCCATATTTTGATCGGCATACTTCAGCAACGTCCTCTCAGCACTCGTTCAGGCCTTCGCGATAGCGCAGCGCCAGTTTTTTCAGCTCCTGGCGCCAGCCTTCCAACTCTTCCCGGCTCAACGGCTTGGGTTCGTCGTCTTCAACCGCCACTGCCACGATCAGCGGCTGGGTCACGTCACCCTTGGGCACGTGGGGAACACGCGGCGGCTGGAACATGTCGGCATGCGCCTTGAGCAAACGCGCGATCCAGCTGTCGGGGCTTTGCGCCATTTCCACCAGCTCAGCCAGTTCAGGGATCGCCATTGTGTCGAGCACGTCGCGGTTAATGATCATTTCTGCGCGCGGCGAACCGGCCTGGGGCAGACGGTAAAACCCGGCGATTTCATGGCACAGCCCCAACAAGGCACCGTAAAGGTGGAACAACGCGGCTTCACGCCCCGCCTGAACGAGCGCAATGGCATTCATCTCCTTCCCTTCCTCGGCGCGGCCAAGGGCTTCCAGGGACAAACCCGCAAAGTAAATTTTCTGATTGGTACGGGTATAGAGTTCGTTGGCCATGCGGCAGTCTCCACAACGAATAAGCGTGATGCTGGCTTAACAGTGTTACGGATCAGCCGAGCGCACTGCAAGCGCAAAAAAAAGGCCGCCTGTGCAGGCGGCCTTGGTATTTAGCGGATCAGTCGATCAAGCGCCCTGGCGCTTGTCTTCGACCTTCCACTTGCCGCCGTCGTAGAACGCTTTCCAGCCGGTAGGCTTGCCGTCCACTTCCGACTGCACATACTGCTCCTTGGTCTTGCGGCTGTAGCGGATCACGGCTGGGCGACCATCCGGGTCCTTCTTCGGCGCTTCACACAGGAAGTGGTACTTAGGGTCGATCTCATCCTTGTGCGGCACAATTTCCAGCACCAGCGGCGCACGGGTCTCGCGGTTTTTCGGGAACTGGCTGGCAGCCAGGAACAGCCCCGAAGCGCCGTCACGCAGGATGTAGGTGTCGTTGACCTTCTCGCACTTGAGCTCAGGCATCTTCACCGGGTCCATCTTCGGCGGCGCCGCGTCACCGCTTTTCAGCAGTTTGCGGGTGTTCTTACAGGTCGGGTTGGTGCAACCGAAGAACTTGCCGAAACGGCCGGTCTTGAGCTGCATCTCGCTGCCGCACTTGTCGCATTCCAGGCTCGGACCCTCGTAGCCCTTGATGCGGTAAGTGCCCTCTTCGATCTCGTAGCCGTTGCAATCCGGGTTGTTACCGCAGATGTGCAGCTTGTGCTTTTCGTCCAGCAGGTAGGCGTCCATCGCCGTGCTGCAGATCGGGCAACGGTGCTTGCCACGCAGTACCAACGACTCGGATTCACCCTCATCGTCGGCCGCGATTTCATCACCTGGTACCAGGTTAACGGTGGCCTTGCAGCGTTCTTTCGGCGGCAGGCTGTAGCCCGAGCAACCGAGGAACACGCCGGTGGACGCCGTACGAATTTGCATCGGGCGGCCGCAGGTCAGGCACGGGATGTCGGTCATCACCGGCTGGTTGGCGCGCATGCCGCTCTCAGGGCTTTCTGCTACTTCAAGCTTCTTCTTGAAGTCGCCGTAAAACTCGTCCAGCACATTTTTCCAGTCGCGCTCGCCCTGGGCCACGTCATCGAGGTTCTCTTCCATGCCGGCGGTGAAGCCATAGTCCATGAGGTTCGAGAAGCTCTCGGACAGGCGCTCAGTGACGATATCGCCCATCTTTTCCGAGTAGAAACGACGGTTATGCAGCGCAACGTAGCCACGGTCCTGGATGGTCGAGATGATCGCTGCATAGGTCGAAGGACGACCGATACCGCGCTTCTCCATCTCCTTCACCAGGCTGGCTTCCGAATAACGCGCCGGCGGCTTGGTGAAGTGCTGGGACGGGTCGAGCTTGATCAGCTTCAGCGTATCGCCCTGAGCCATATCCGGCAGCACATCGTCATCGCCAGGCTTGGCGATCTGCGGCATTACACGGGTATAGCCGTCGAACTTGAGGATACGCCCCTTGGCACGCAGCTCGAAGTCACCAGCGCCCACGCTCACGGTGGTGGACAGGTATTGCGCCGGCAGCATCTGGCACGCCAGGAACTGGCGCCAGATCAGCTCGTAGAGGCGCTCAGCGTCACGCTCCATGCCGCTCAGCTTGCTTGGCTCAGTGTTGGCGTCGGAAGGACGAATCGCTTCGTGAGCCTCCTGTGCGCCTTCCTTGCTGCTGTAGACGTTCGGCTTCTCCGGCAGGTACTTCTTGCCGAACTCCGTTTCAATATAAGTACGCGCCATCGCCACCGCGTCTTGCGACAGGTTGGTGGAGTCCGTACGCATATAAGTGATGTAGCCGGCTTCGTACAGACGCTGGGCCATCATCATGGTTTTCTTCACACCAAAGCCCAGGCGGTTGCTCGCGGCCTGCTGCAGGGTGGAGGTGATGAACGGTGCCGACGGCTTGCTGCTGGTCGGTTTGTCTTCACGCTTGACGATGCTGTAGCTGGAAGCCTTGAGCTTTTCCAGCGCGGCCATGGCCTGGGCTTCGTTCAGCGGCTTGAAGGCCTCGCCTTTCTCACGGGCCACTTCAAAGCGCACATTGGCGCCCTTGGCGGTGCCGAGGTCGGCGTGGACTTCCCAGTACTCTTCGGGGTTGAACGCACGGATCTCGCGCTCACGCTCCACCACCAGCTTTACCGCAACCGATTGCACACGGCCAGCGGACAAGCCACGGGCGATCTTGGCCCACAACAGCGGCGAGACCATGTAACCCACGACGCGGTCGAGGAAACGACGCGCTTGCTGGGCGTTGACACGGTCGATATCCAGCTCGCCCGGCTTGGAGAAGGCTTCCTGGATGGCTTTCTTGGTGATTTCGTTGAACACCACGCGCTTGTAGCGGCTGTCATCACCGCCGATGGCTTCCCGCAGGTGCCAGGCAATGGCTTCCCCTTCGCGGTCCAAGTCCGTCGCGAGATAGATGGTGTCAGCATCCTTGGCGAGCCGGCGCAGCTCCTCAATGACCTTTTCCTTGCCCGGAAGGATTTCGTACTTGGCCTTCCAGCCATGATCCGGGTCCACACCCATGCGCGAGACCAGCTGCTTGCGCGCTTTCTCTTTAGGCGTGAGCACCGGACCTTCGCCCGCGGCCGCCTTGCCGCGCTTGGCGGCAGGCTCCTTGCTGGCGCTAGCCGAACCGCTGGTGGGCAGGTCTCGGATATGGCCGATACTCGACTTCACCACGTACTCGTTGCCCAAGTACTTGTTGATGGTCTTGGCCTTAGCCGGGGATTCCACAATGACCAGCGATTTGCCCATGGATCGGAAAATTCCTGAATTCGAGAAGAGAAAGGCAGTTGGCGCCTGTCGCGGCAACGCTATATATAGTGGCAACAAGATGAGGTCAAGCGCAGCATTCTGCGCGACCTGCCGTTATTGCCCGGAAAAAAGACTCGGTTCGGCCTGGACCAAAGCAAAGCGCGGGACCTGCTCGCCGTCAACTTCGACGCTCTCCAGGAACATGCTCAATGGGCGCACCCAAAAGCCGTAATCGCCATACAGTGCTTGGTAAAACACCACTTCTTCTTCAGTCTCGGAATGCCGTGCCACGTTAAAAACACGGTACTGCGGACCTTTATAATGTTGGTAGAGCCCTGGTTCGACTTTCATGCTCTGGCCCTCTTACAAAATGTGTTGAAAAAAAATATTAAAAATTCCAAAAAACAAAAACCGGGGCACTGGGCCCCGGCTTCCGTCAACCCAACGCTTAAACGCGTTCGAAGACGGTCGAAATGCCTTGGCCGAGACCAATGCACATGGTTGCAACCCCGAGGTTGCCGCCATTTTGCTTCATCACGTTAAGCAAAGTGCCGGAGATACGCGCACCGGAGCAACCGAATGGGTGGCCCAGGGCAATCGCACCGCCGTGCAGGTTAACCTTCTCGTTCATCTTGTCGAGCACTTTCAAATCTTTCAGCACTGGCAGGGCCTGTGCGGCGAAAGCTTCATTGAGCTCGAAGAAGTCGATATCGGAGATAGTCAGGCCCGCGCGCTTCAAGGCTTTTTGTGTGGCCGGTACTGGACCATAGCCCATGATCGCCGGGTCCACACCCGCCACTGCCATCGAACGGATCACCGCCAGCGGCTGGATACCCAGGTCCTGGGCACGCTGCGCCGACATCACGATCATGCACGAAGCGCCGTCGGTGATTTGCGACGACGTACCGGCTGTCACGGTGCCGCCCTTTGGATTGAAGGCAGGCTTGAGGGCCGCCAGGCTTTCCAGGGTGGTGTCCGGACGAATGGTTTCGTCGTAGTCGAACAATTTCAGGAAACCGTTCTCGTCATAGCCGTTCATCGGGATGATTTCATCCTTGAACTTGCCTTCCACGGTCGCCTTGTGGGCGAGTTGGTGGGAGCGCAGGCCGAACGCGTCCTGGGCTTCACGGGTAATGCCGTGCATTTTGCCAAGCATTTCCGCAGTCAAACCCATCATGCCCGAGGCTTTTGCTGCGTACAGCGACATGTGCGGGTTAGGGTCGACGCCGTGCATCATGCTGACGTGGCCCATGTGCTCCACGCCACCGACCACGAACACATCACCGTTGCCGGTCATGATTGCCTGGGCGGCAGTGTGCAGCGCGCTCATCGACGAGCCACACAGGCGGCTCACGGTCTGGCCGGCCGCGGTGTGCGGGATCTGGGTCA
Source organism: Pseudomonas sp. H1_A03 (assembly GCF_054685145.1). Lineage (NCBI taxonomy): Bacteria > Pseudomonadati > Pseudomonadota > Gammaproteobacteria > Pseudomonadales > Pseudomonadaceae > Pseudomonas > Pseudomonas sp. H1_A03. Next base: position 2,951,727 of record NZ_CP162829.1, on the reverse strand, counting down.
TCAGCGACGCCATGCGCGCGATGTTCCAGCCCTGCTCCAGGGTCTGGTTGACGCAGCCCCAGATCACGTCTTCGACTTCGCTCGGGTCAACCTTGACGTTACGTTCCAGCAATTTACTGATCAGGTGCGCCGACATGTCTTCGGCACGGGTGTTGCGGTGCATGCCGCCCTTGGAGCGGCCCATCGGCGTGCGACCGAAGTCGACAATCACCACGTCTCTTGGATTCAAGCTCATAAATATTCTCGCTCTAGTCGTCTGGGCGCTTAACCGAAGAAGCTCTGGCCATTTTTGGCCATTTCACGCAGCTTCGCGGTCGGGTGGTACAGCGGGCCCAAATCAGCGTATTGATCAGCCAGGGCAACGAACTCGGCCACACCGATCGAGTCGATGTAACGCAGCGCACCACCACGGAATGGAGGGAAACCAATACCGTACACCAGGCCCATATCGGCTTCGGCGGCGGTTTCGACGATGCCATCTTCCAGGCAACGCACGGTTTCCAGGCACAGGGCGATCATCATCCAGTTGATGATGTCTTCGTCGGACACCTCACGCTGTTCGTAGATGACCGGAGCCAGCACTTCGTGCACCGACGGGTCGGCCACTTTCTTCTGCTTGCCCTTCTTGTCGGCCTCGTAGGCGTAGAAGCCCTTGCCGTTCTTCTGGCCCAGGCGCTTGGCTTCGTAGAGCGCGTCGATCGCCGAACGGCGGTCGTCTTTCATGCGGTCCGGGAAGCCTTCAGCCATGACGTCGCGACCGTGGTGGCCGGTGTCGATACCGACCACGTCCATCAGGTACGCCGGACCCATCGGCCAGCCAAATTTTTCCATGACTTTGTCGATGCGCACAAAGTCCACCCCGGCGCTGACCAGCTTGGCGAAACCACCGAAGTACGGGAACAGCACGCGGTTGACCAGGAAGCCCGGGCAGTCATTGACCACGATCGGGTTCTTGCCCATTTTCTTGGCGTAGGCAACGGTGGTGGCAACAGCCTGCTCGCTGGACTTCTCGCCACGGATCACTTCGACCAGCGGCATCATGTGCACCGGGTTGAAGAAGTGCATGCCGACGAAGTTTTCCGGACGCTTGAGGGCCTTGGCCAACAAGCTGATGGAAATAGTCGAGGTGTTCGACGCCAGGATAGTGTCGTCCTTAACCTGGGCTTCGACTTCAGCCAGTACCGCTTGCTTGACCTTCGGGTTCTCGACAACGGCTTCGACCACCAGGTCGACATGGCCGAAATCGCCGTAGGACAGCGTAGGACGAATGCCGTTAAGCACTTCAGCCATCTTCGCTGCGGTCATGCGACCTTTGTCCACGCGGCCGACCAGCAGCTTGGCGGCTTCCGCCAGGCCTTGCTCGATGCCGTGCTCGTTGATGTCTTTCATCAGGATCGGCGTGCCTTTGGACGCCGATTGATAGGCGATACCGCCGCCCATGATACCGGCGCCGAGTACGGCAGCCTGTTTCACGTCCTTGGCGATTTCGTCGTAGGCCTTGGCCTTTTTCTTCAGTTCCTGATCGTTCAGGAACAAGCCGATCAGGCTCTGGGCCGCCGAGGTTTTCGCCAGTTTGACGAAGCCAGCGGCTTCCACTTCCAGGGCTTTGTCGCGACCGAAGTTCGCGGCTTTCTGGATGGTCTTGATCGCTTCAACCGGCGCCGGGTAGTTCGGGCCGGCCTGGCCAGCCACAAAACCTTTGGCGGTTTCGAACGACATCATTTGTTCGATGGCGTTGAGCTTGAGTTTTTCCAGCTTCGGCTGACGCTTGGCCTTGTAGTCAAACTCGCCACTGATGGCGCCCTTGATCAGGTTCAGTGCAGCTTCGGCCAGTTTGTCCGGGGCGACCACGGCATCGACGGCACCGACTTTCAGCGCGTCTTCAGCACGGTTTTCCTTGCCGGCGGCGATCCACTCGATGGCGTTGTCGGCACCGATCAGGCGCGGCAAGCGCACGGTGCCGCCGAAACCTGGGTAGATGCCCAGTTTGACTTCAGGCAGGCCGATTTTGGCGGTAGCAGACATGACGCGGAAGTCCGCAGCCAGGCACATTTCCAGGCCACCGCCCAACGCGATGCCATTGATGGCGGCGACGGTCGGTACGTTGAGGTCTTCGAAATCGCTGAAAATCTTGTTGGCTTCGAGGTTGCCAGCCACCAGCTCGGCATCGGGCAGCTTGAAGTTGTCGACGAATTCGGTGATGTCAGCGCCGACGATGAACACGTCCTTGCCGCTGGAGACGATCACGCCTTTGATCGATGCATCAGCCTTGATGGCGTCTACGGCCTGACGCAGTTCGTTCAGGGTTAGACGGTTGAACTTGTTGACGGACTCACCCTTGAGGTCGAATTTCAATTCGACGATGCCACTTTCAAGAGCCTTAACCGTGATGGCTTTACCTTCGTAAATCATCAACTGATCTCCACGATATGGAAGCTGAACAGTACACATTGAACGCTGGCCTCTGGTGGGACATTGATGATTTCGTCAATGTTCACGCCAATCCGCCAGGCACACCCGCCAATGCGATAGTCGGGATTCTGTATGAGTCGTCTGACAGACAAACGCTCAATTCATACGCCCGTTTGATTTGGGTACGCCACCTTCATCCAATTCCGGGCAATTGTCAATCGCTCGAAAGGCTAGGGAAAACGCGACTTTCCAGTCATTTCAGAACCCGAGTCATACGCCCGCGACCCGTCAATATTCAGCTATTCACTGAATCAATAATAGAAAACATTCGGGAAAAGGCTGTACAGAACGGGATATGCCGCTAGGCTAGCGACAACCGTAACGCGTCTGGATGAACATCCGACGCGGGAAACACAGATTACCGGCCTGCCTGGCCAACTCCAGCCCGATGATATGTCGGGCTTTTTATGGCCTGCTGTTTATCAGGCCAGGGCTCTAAGCAGCGTATCGATATCCTTCAGGACGCTCGCCTCGCCCTTCTCGCCCCAATACAAGGCGATCATTTGCTTGTCGGCCTCGATCTTGTAGACGTTGTCCGGCAGCGTCGCAAAATACGGCAACAACTTTTCATCGACGCACACTTCACGCCATTGATTTACCCATACCCCCGGCTCCAACTGCCAATAGCTCCAGAGCGCCGGCGTGCTGCCGCGCCGTGGCCGGCAATACTGCGCGCACGGGCTCGGTGGCTCATGCTTGAGCCAGTGCGGCCACTCCTGGGGCGACAGTTGCATGGCCAGGCCGATGCGGCGCGCCTCCATGCGCAGGGCCATGCGCCCACTCTGATGGCGCGACGGGCGCAGCCATGCCAGAGGGCTCAGAACCACCACAAGGATTGACACCACTATCCAGACCGTCATATGTGTACTCCCGAATTTCTAGATGAGCGGATTTGATCTGACGCAACCGCATCCGCTTGAAAGCAGCCATACTGAATTTATTGCAGTCCCTTGGAGGAACGCCTCATGCCCTACACACATATTCTGGTCGCTGTCGATCTGACCGAAGAGTGCGATCCGGTGATCAAGCGCGCGCAGGAATCGGCATTGGCCAATGGCGCCATACTGTCGCTGGTGCATATCGTCGAGCCCATGGCCATGGCCTTTGGCGGTGACGTGCCGATGGACCTTTCCCAGTTGCAGCAACAACAATTTGACCAGGCCAAGGAGCGCCTGGACCGTTTGATTCTCAAATACCCGCATCTGAAAAAGGAAGACTGCCACCTGACATACGGCCAACCGCGCCAGGAAATCCACCACTTGGCCAAGGAAAAGGCTTGCGACTTGATCGTGGTGGGTAGCCATGGTCGTCACGGTTTGGCGTTGCTGCTGGGTTCTACTGCCAATGATGTGCTGCACGGCGCGCCGTGCGATGTACTGGCGGTGAAACTGGTGAAATCCTCTTAAGTACAACGCAGATCAAATGTGGGAGCGGGCTTGCTCGCGAAAGCAGTCTTTCAGTTAACGCATCTGTCGACTGATCTACCGCTTTCGCGAGCAAGCCCGCTCCCACATTTTCTGATCGCATTGTCATATAAAAAACCCGGCGCTCATGAAAATGAACACCGGGTTTTTTAATGCATTGGAATCACTCAGGCATCCAGCTCAGCCCAACGCTCGACCAACACCTCCAGCTCTTGGTTCAAGGTTTCCAGGGAAGCGATGACCTTGGCAGTTTCCGCCGCCGGGCGCAGGTAGAAACCGGCGTCAGCCATTTCCGCTTCTACTGCGGCAATCTGCTTTTCCTTGGCTTCGATATCCGCTGGCAAGGCTTCCAACTCACGCTGCAGTTTGTAGCTGAGCTTTTTCTTGGCAGCCGGTGCGGCTTCCTGAGCGGGTGCAGCAGCGGCCACCGGAGCAACGACGGCAGAGGTCAAGTCGGCCTTGCCGGACTTGCTCTCGGTCACGCCCAACAGACGCGGCGAACCGCCCTGGCGCAGCCAATCCTGGTAACCACCGACGTATTCACGCACCTTGCCTTCACCTTCGAAGACCAGGGTGCTGGTGACCACGTTGTCGAGGAATGCCCGGTCGTGGCTCACCATCAGCACGGTGCCGTTGAAGGTCAGCAGCACTTCTTCCAACAGTTCGAGGGTTTCCACATCGAGGTCGTTGGTCGGTTCGTCGAGTACCAGCAGGTTGGCCGGCTTGCTGAACAGCTTGGCAAGCAGCAGGCGCGCACGCTCACCACCGGACAAGGCTTTCACCGGCGTACGCGCACGTTGCGGGCTGAACAGGAAGTCGCCCAGGTAACTGAGTACGTGGCGGCTCTGGCCGTCGATGTCGATAAAGTCGCGACCTTCGGCGACGTTGTCGATCACGGTTTTTTCCAGGTCCAACTGGTGGCGCAACTGGTCGAAGTAGGCCACGTCGATGCGTGTGCCCTCTTCCACGCTGCCGCTGGTCGGCTGCAGACCATTGAGCATCAACTTGAGCAAGGTGGTCTTGCCGGTACCGTTGGCACCCAGCAGACCGATACGGTCGCCGCGCGCCAGGACCATCGAGAAGTCCTTGATCAGGAACGGGCCGCCCGGGTGCGCGAAGCTCACGTTATCGAGGACCATTACCTGCTTGCCCGACTTGTCGGCGGTGTCCAGCTGGATGTTGGCCTTGCCGGTGCGCTCACGACGCTCGCTGCGCTCAACGCGCAGGGCTTTGAGGGCGCGTACGCGGCCCTCGTTACGGGTGCGGCGCGCCTTGATGCCCTGGCGAATCCAGACTTCTTCCTGGGCCAGTTTTTTGTCGAACAGCGCGTTGGCGGTTTCTTCAGCCGCCAGAGAGGCCTCTTTGTGCACCAGGAAGCTGGCGTAGTCGCCGTTCCAGTCGATCAGGCCGCCACGGTCCAGTTCGAGGATGCGCGTGGCCAGACTCTGCAGGAAGGCACGGTCGTGCGTGATAAACAGCACGGCGCCCTGGAAATCCTTGATGGCTTCTTCCAGCCAGGCGATGGCGCCGATGTCCAGGTGGTTGGTCGGTTCGTCGAGCAGCAGCAGGTCCGGCTCGGACACCAGGGCCTGGGCCAGCAACACGCGACGACGCCAGCCGCCGGACAATTCGGCGAGGGTCTTGTCGGCCGGCAGTTGCAGGCGGCTCAAGGTGCTGTCGACCAGTTGCTGCAAGCGCCAGCCGTCACGGGCTTCGAGGTCTTGCTGGACGTGCATCAGCTTGTCCAGGTCTTCTTCGGTGACACAGTTCTGCGCCAGGTGATGGTATTGCGCGAGCAACTCGCCCACGCCATCCAGGCCTTCGGCAACCACGTCGAACACTGTCCGTCCGTCGGCCACCGGCAATTCTTGCGGCAATTCGCCAATCTTGAGGCCCGGAGCGCGCCAAACAGAGCCGTCATCGGGCTTCTGGTCGCCTTTTACCAGCTTCATCATGCTGGATTTGCCGGTGCCGTTGCGGCCGATGATGCACACCCGCTCACCACGGGCGATCTGCCAGGACACCTTGTCCAACAACGGCATAGCGCCGAAAGCAAGGGACACATCGCTGAATTTGAGCAGGGTCATACGCTTCTCCAAAAACTGGGCGCGCATTCTACCTGAGTTGAGGGTGGGATGCGGCTGGCATTTTCGCTGCCGACACGTTCTGTAGGACATTTCCAACGAACTTGAACCAACCGGCCGGCAAAGCTTTCACCGGTCGCGGGCAAAAGGCTAAGCTAGGGGCAATCAGTGTCGGCGATGCCGGTGCTAGTCGTGATTTCTCTGCACGGACGTCTCATGCGCAGTCGCCTTTTCAACTTTTTATCTTGTCTGCTTCTTTCCGCCACCGCCGTTCAATCCGCCCAGGCCGTGGACCTCACCACCCAACGTCAATATTACGATGAAGCCAAACGCGCCCTGGCCAAGGGTGATACCGGCCCCTACATGCAATACAGCCAGGCCCTGGCCGACTATCCGTTGACGCCGTACCTGGCCTACGACGAACTGACCGCCCGCCTGAAAACCGCGAGCAACCAGGAAATCGAACAGTTCCTTGCCAAAAACGGCGACCTGCCCCAGGCCAACTGGATGAAGCTGCGCTGGTTGCGTTGGTTGGCCGAACGTGGCGACTGGCAGACGTTTGAAAAGTACTACGACGCCAAGCTCAATTTTGTCGAACTGGACTGCCTGCACGGCCAGTACCAGCTCACCCACAATCTGAAAGCCGAAGGCTACAAGACTGCCGAAAAACTCTGGATGACCGGCAAGTCCCAACCCGCGGCCTGCGATGTCACCTTCGGCCAATGGGCGGCTGACGGCCAACTCACCGAACAGAAAATCTGGGACCGCGCCAAGCTCGCCGCCGAAGCGCGCAACTACGCACTGGCCAACAGCCTGGTGAAAACCCTGCCCACCCTCGGCGCCCAAGGCCGCTTGATGGTGGATGTGGCGCAAAAGCCCGACATGCTCAGCGACCCATCACGCTTCCTGCCGGCCACCGAGGCCATGTCTGATGCCGTGGGGCTGGGCCTGCGACGCCTGGCACGCCAGGATCCGGACAAGGCCATGGCCCTGCTCGACGGCTACGCCAGCAGCATGCACTTCTCCCGTGACGAAAAAGTGTCGATTGCCCGAGAGATCGGCCTCACCCTGGCCAAGCGCTTCGACCCACGTGCGCTTGAAGTCATGACCAAGTACGACCCTGAGTTGCGCGACAACACCGTCTCAGAATGGCGCCTGCGCCTGCTGTTGCGCCTGGCCCGCTGGGAAGATGCCTACCAGTTGACTCGCAAACTCCCACAAGACTTGGCGACCACCAACCGCTGGCGCTACTGGCAGGCCCGTAGCCTGGAGCTGGCCGAGCCGAAAAACCCGCAAGCGCTGGTCTTGTACAAGAACCTGTCGCGCGAGCGGGATTTCTACGGTTTTCTCGCCGCTGACCGCTCCAAGGCGCCCTACCAGCTGAACAACAAGCCGCTGGTGATGAGCCAGGCGCTGGTGAACAAGGTGCGCAACACGCCTGGCGTGCGCCGTGCCCTGGAGTTCTATGCGCGCGGCCAGATCGTCGATGGCCGCCGCGAGTGGTACCACGTCAGCCGTCACTTCAACCGTGACGAAATGGTCGCCCAGGCCAAGCTGGCCTACGACATGAAGTGGTACTTCCCGGCCATCCGTACCATCAGCCAGGCGCAGTACTGGGACGACCTGGACATCCGCTTCCCGATGGCCCACCGCGACACCCTGGTGCGTGAAGCCAAGGTACGCGGCCTGCATTCGAGCTGGATATTCGCGATCACTCGCCAGGAAAGCGCCTTCATGGATGACGCCCGCTCCGGCGTCGGCGCCAGCGGCCTGATGCAACTGATGCCCGGCACCGCCAAGGAAACGGCGCGCAAGTTCAGCATCCCGCTGGCCTCACCGGCCCAGGTGCTGGACCCGGACAAAAACATCCAGCTCGGCGCGGCTTACCTGAGCCAGGTGCACAGCCAGTTCAACGGCAACCGCGTCCTCGCCTCCGCCGCCTACAACGCCGGCCCTGGCCGTGTGCGCCAATGGCTGCGCGGTGCCGATCACTTGAGCTTCGACGTGTGGGTAGAAAGCATCCCGTTCGACGAAACCCGCCAGTATGTACAGAACGTGCTGTCTTATTCGGTGATCTACGGGCAGAAGCTCAACTCACCACAGCCGCTGGTGGATTGGCATGAGCGGTATTTTGATGATCAATGACCGGTAATGCCGGTCAGGTAGGCGCTGTCGAGTAAAACGAGGCTGCGCGCTTTTTGCCCGCCACAATGAAAATGCCCGCATTGAGAGATGCGGGCATTTTTTATGGGGCCGCCGGGCGCTCGCTTTGCACCGCTTCAGCCAAAGCCAGGCTCAACGCCTGCAGCATGAACTCAACGAAAGGGGTTGCCTCCGCCCGCTGGTCGGCTGCCGACAACGCGGCATAGTAGGCATCCTGCTGTTCACGAATCACCGCTTCCACCGGTAGGTAAGCCAATACAGGGCGCCACTGGCTGAGGATCAGGGTTTGCCAGAGACGACCCATTCGCCCATTTCCGTCTGCAAAAGGATGGATAAATTCGAACTCGTAATGGAATACGCAACTGGCGATCAACGGGTGCCAATCCGAAACCGTCAACCATTGCAACAAATCGTCCATTAGATGCGTTACACGGCTTGCGGGCGGAGCCATGTGAACCAGTTGCTCGCCGCGATAGATACCAACACCCGCCTGTCGAAACCGACCAGCATCGTCAATCAATCCAAACATGAGCAGCTCGTGTGCCTTAAGCAGGTCCACACGATCACCGGGAATCCACTGCGGCATGGCCTCGTAAGCAGCAAATGCATTACGTACTTCCTGGATTTCTCGCGGTAAGCCCAGCACTCGCTTACCTTCCAGAACTGCGGTTACTTGTTCGACGCTGAGCGTGTTGTTCTCGATCGCCAGCGAAGCCTGAATGGTGCGAATCCGATTACCACGCCTTAACTGAGGCGTCTGACGGCTATCGTCGCCGACTGAGAGTTGACCAATCTGCTCACTGATATCGGCCACCAGGGCCAGCATCTTTGTGGTCAGGGTCAGCGGAGGTTGATAACGGCTCATGTCCTCATCCAGTTCCATAGCGAAAGACCACATGATGCCTCAAGGCCCTGATACTTCGCAGCTTCAATCAACCTCCACCCCATCACTGAACTGCAACGCCGCCAACCGCGCATACAGCGGATTGCTCGCAATCAACTGCTGATGCGTGCCCACTGCCACCAGCTTGCCTTGGTCCATCACCGCAATCCGATCCGCATTCTTCACGGTCGCCAGTCGATGCGCGATCACCAGCGTGGTACGCCCCTGCATCAATTGCGGCAGCGCTTGCTGGATCAGGTGCTCACTCTGGGCATCAAGCGCGCTGGTGGCTTCGTCCAGCAACAGGATCGGCGCGTCCACCAGCAACGCGCGGGCAATGGCCAGGCGTTGGCGTTGGCCGCCGGAGAGGCCCATGCCGCCGTCGCCGAGATGGGTCTGGTAGCCGTCGGGCATTTGCAGAATGAAGTCGTGGGCATGGGCGATGCGCGCGGCGGCTTCGACGTGTTCCGAAGTGGCTGTCGGGTTGCCATAGCGGATGTTTTCTTCGACGCTGCCGTAGAACAGCGCCGGGCTCTGGGACACCAGGGCGAAGTGACGGCGCAGGTCCATGGGATCGAGATCGGTCAGCGCGTGGCCTTCGAGCAGGATGCGGCCTTGCTGGGGATCGTAGAAACGTAGCAACAGGTCGAAAATCGTCGATTTACCCGCGCCGGACGGGCCGACCAGCGCCAGGGTTTCGCCTGGGTTGATGGTCAGGTTCAAGCCGTCGATGGCGTAGCTGTCCGGCCGTGAAGGGTAGGAGAAGCGCAGGTCCTGCAACTCCAGGCGGCCACTGACCCGCTCGGGCAATTGCACAATGCCAGCGGCCGGCGCCTGGATTTCATTGGTGGACTGCAACAGTTCGCCGATGCGTTCGGCCGCACCGGCGGCACGTTGCAGCTCGCCGAGTACTTCGCTGAGGGTGCCGACGGCGCTGCCGACGATCAGGCTGTAGAACACAAAGGCCGCCAGCTCGCCACCGGAAATGCGCCCGCTGATGACGTCCATGCCGCCGACCCACAACATCACGCCCACGGCGCCGAGCACCAGCATGATCACCAGGGTAATCAGCCAGGCGCGCTGGGTGATGCGTTTACGCGCGGTGGTAAATGCGTCTTCCACGGTCACGGCGAAGCGCTGTTCGTCCTGTACCTGGTGGTTGTACGCCTGCACGGTCTTGATCTGACCGAGGGTCTCGGACACATAGCTGCCCACATCAGCGATGCGGTCCTGGCTTTGTCGCGACAGGCTGCGCACGCGCCGGCCAAAGATCAGGATCGGCGCCAGCACCAGCGGCAGCGCCACCACCACGATACTGGTGAGCTTGGGGTTGGTGACAAACAACAGCACGATGCCACCGATGACCATCAAGGCGTTGCGCAGGAACAGTGACAGCGACGAGCCGATCACCGATTGCAGCAAGGTGGTGTCGGTGGTCAGCCGCGACTGGATCTCCGAACTGCGGTTGTTCTCATAGAAGCCCGGATGCAGGTAGATCAGGTGGTTGAACACCTGCCGACGGATATCCGCCACCACCCGCTCGCCAATCCACGACACCAGGTAAAACCGCGCAAACGTGCCCACCGCCAATCCCAGTACCAGGATCATGAACAGACCGATGGACTGGTTGAGCAGGTGCGGTGACTGGGTCATGAAGCCCTGGTCCACCAGCAGGCGAATGCCCTGCCCCATGGACAAGGTAATACCGGCCGTGACGATAAGCGCCAACAGGGCGCCGAGCGCCTGCCAGCGGTAGGGCGCAATGAAACGGCTGGCCAGGCGAATCGCGCGGCGTTGACGGACTGAGAACATGGAGGGCATCACCAATGAGGAACCTGTACATCAACATTGGGGGAACTTGCGTAAATAACAATGAGTCAGGTTATTTATGCCCCCCGATGCTGGCCCCTAGAGGCTATCGGTCTAACGCCTGGCTGGAAATTTGTATCGGTTTCTGGTCGACTGGGTGTCAGAACCGCTGAACGGGTAGGGAGTTGTAACAGCCCGGTCACGGGAGGGTTTTACAGTAGGTACACAACCTGATGAGGAGACAGGCCATGACCTTGCAAAACAGCAGCGATGCCAAGATTGAAGTGATCCGCCAACCGCAGCAGCTGCCTTGCTCGTACATCGACGCTCAGGGCCGTGAAGTGCAGATCACCGAAGAGATGATCCAGCAAGCGTGCAGCGAACTGGAAGAAAAATTGGTCAAGCCTGCCCAGTAAGGCTAACGCGCCACGCTCTTGCAAACCCGGCCCTGGTGGCCGGGTTTTTTAGTGGCGTTTAAATCGTCTGCGCGCCCAATGCGGAAACGATATTGGCCAGCGCCGTCGACTCTCCGTTGATTCGCACTTTCAAACCGTCGATCTCTCGGCGTGCGGGGTAATGCTTGCGCAGCAGGTCGAAGGCCTTACGCTGTTCGTCCACGGTTCCAACAAGGCTGCGGCGGAAATCCGCATCATCGCGGCGCGGGTCGTACACGCTGCGGCACAGGGTTGCCAGCGCCCAAGCCGGTTCGGTCGACGCGTTCAAATGCACCTCGGCCAGCCACGGCGCGGGCAGCAGATCACTTAATTGGATGCTCGGCGCCTGGCCCAGGTGCGCGCAGAACGCCTGGTAAATCTGCGCCGTGCCGCGCTGCCGGCCTTCCAGGCTATAACCAGCAATATGCGGCGTGGCCAGCACGCACAGGTCCGCCAGGTCGACGTCCACTTGCGGCTCGCCCTCCCATACATCCAGCACCGCTTGCAGGTCTTCGCGCTCCAGCAGTACCTCGCGCAGGGCGGCGTTGTCCACCACTGCGCCACGGCTGGCGTTGATCAGCCAGGTGCCAGGCTTGAGTTGCTCAAGACGCTGGCGGTCGAGCAGGTGCCAGGTAGAGCCATTGCCGGATTTGGTCAGCGGCGTGTGCAGGCTGATCACATCGCATTGCTCAATGATCTGCGCCAGGCTGACGTAATCCCCGTCTTCGGCGATCTGCCGTGGCGGGTCGCAGACCAGTACGTTCCAGCCCAGGCCCTTGAGCACCTTCACCAACCGCCCACCGACTTCACCGGCACCGACCACGCCGTAAGTGCGCTGATTGAGGTCGGCGCCTTCGATTTCAGCCAGGGTCATCAGGCTGCCCAACACATAATCCACAACGCCACGGGCATTGCAGCCGGGGGCGCTGGCCCATTGGATGCCGGCCTGCTTGAAGTAGTCGAGGTCCAGGTGATCGGTGCCGATGGTGCAGGTACCGACAAAGCGCACCGCGCTGCCCTCCAACAGGGCCCGGTTGACGTTGGTCACCGAGCGCACCAGCAACACATCGGCCTGCTCGACTGTAGCGCGGTCGATGGATCGGCCGGGCACGCGGCGAATCTCGCCAATCCCTTGGAAGAATGCATCGAGCAGCGGAATATTTTCGTCGGCAACAATCAGCATGGCAGGCTCCTTTGGCGGACCGGCAGTGTACAGGGATCGCAGCCCGCGCTTACAAATCGCTAACACAGGTTTTTTCCTGACTGATGCGTCAAGGCGTAGAATCCGCCGTCCTTGCGCTGCCTTCTACTGGACACCTGTACGTGAACACTGCCACCGCCACCCTCACCCGCCCCGCCCGCATCAGCCGGGAAGTGCGCGGCCTGTTGACGCTCGCCTTGCCGATCATCATCGGCCAACTGGCCACCACGGCGATGAGCTTTGTCGATGCGGTGATGGCCGGACGCGTCAGCCCCCAGGACTTGGCGGCCGTAGGCCTGGGCAATTCGATCTGGATCCCGGTGTACCTGCTGATGACCGGCACCCTGCTGGCCACCACGCCGAAAGTCGCCCAGCGCTACGGTGCGGGCCAGTTCAGCGAGATCGGACCGCTGGTGCGACAGTCCTTGTGGCTGGCGGTGGTGGTCGGTATCACGGGAGCGCTGCTGTTGCTCTGCGCCGAACCGATCCTGCGTGCGATGAAGGTCGAGCCCGACCTGATCGCGCCGTCCATGGGCTACCTGCATGGCATTGCCGCCGGTATGCCGGCCATTGCGCTGTATTACGTGCTGCGCTGTTTCAGCGATGGCCTGGGCCGCACACGACCGAGCATGGTGATGGGCCTGTGTGGCCTGGCGCTGAACATTCCGCTGAACTACATCTTCATCTACGGTCACCTCGGCCTGCCGGCCATGGGTGGCGTAGGGTGTGGCTGGGCCACAGCCATTGCGATGTGGGTGATGATGCTCGGCCTGGCCGGCTGGACCCGCTGGGGGCCGGCCTACCAGAGCAGCGAATTGTTCAAGCGCTTCGACTGGCCGCAATGGGCGGTGATCAAGCGTGTACTGGGGATTGGCCTACCGATTGGCATCGCGATTTTTGCCGAATCGAGCATTTTCGCGGTCATTGCATTGCTGCTCGGCAGCCTGGGGGCCACGGTGGTATCCGGCCATCAGATCGCCCTGAACGTCAGCTCGCTGGTGTTCATGATCCCCTACTCCTTGAGCATGGCCGTCACCGTGCGCGTCGGCCAAGCCCTGGGCCGTGGCGAACCGCGTGAAGCGCGCTTCGCCGCCGGTGTCGGCATGGGCACTGCGTTGGCGTATGCCTGCGTGTCTTGCAGCCTGATGCTGGTGTTTCGCGAGCAGATTGCGGCGATCTACACCCCGGACCCGGTGGTGATTCACTTAGCGTCGATGTTGATCGTGTTCTCCGCGCTGTTCCAGTTCTCCGACTCGATCCAGGTCACGGCGGCAGGCGCACTGCGTGGCTATCAGGACACCCGCGTGACCATGGTGCTGACCTTGTTCGCGTATTGGGGCGTGGGGCTACCGGTGGGTTACGCCCTGGGCCTGACCGACTGGCTGGGCGAGCCGAGCGGCCCAAGCGGCTTATGGCAAGGGCTGATCGTGGGCCTGAGCTGCGCGGCGGGGATGTTGCTGGTGCGCCTGGCGCGCAGTGCACGCCGGCGCATTCGCGCAGACAAGGCGCGGGGTTAAGCGGACTTCTTGCGGATCCAGTACAGGTACGTACCGGCCTGCTCCTGCTGATCCACCAGTTCGTGGTCAAGAAACACGCAGAACTTGGGGATATCGCGGCGCGTGGACGGGTCGGTCGCGATCACCTTGAGCAAGCCGCCAGGCGGCAGGTCGCGGATGTGCTGGTGCAGCATCATGACCGGTTCCGGGCAGTTGAGGCCGGTGGCGTCCAGCACAGCGTCTACGGGCAAATCGAGGGGCTGATTCATACATCACTCCTGAAACAGACCCGCTCTCCTGTGGGAGCGGGCTTGCCCGCGATAAGGGGCACATTCACTATAAATTTCGACTGTTATACCGCTATCGCGGGCAAGCCCGCTCCCACATTTTGAACTGCGCCGTCAGCGGGTTTTGGGTTTCTTGGCAGTTTCCAACCGACGCAAATGGCAGGTCACTTCCTCACGGTCGTGGTACAGCTGCTTGCAGCCGATCTCCACGCGAATGCCGCGCGCCTTGAAACCGTCTTCGATGCGCTCCAACAAGCGCTTCACTTCGGCGTAACGCTGCTTCATCGGCAGCTTCAAGTTCACCACCGCCTCGCGGCAATGCCCCTCGCCGATCCAGGTTTCCAGCAGCGCGGCGTTACGCGCAGGCTTCTCGACGATATCGCAGACCATCCAGTCCACCGGCTGCTTGGGCACGAAGGTGAAGCCGTCTGCCATCAAATGCTGCACCAGGCCTGTGTCCATCAGGCTTTCAGCCATGGGGCCGTTGTCGATGGCAGTCACCAGCATGCCGCGGTTGACCAGTTGCCAGGTCCAGCCGCCCGGCGCTGCGCCGAGGTCGACGCCGGTCATGTCGCCGTGCAGGCGCTCGTCCCATTGGTCGCGGGGGATAAAGTGGTGCCAGGCCTCTTCCAGCTTGAGGGTCGAGCGGCTGGGCGCGTCACGCGGGAACTTGAGGCGCGGGATGCCCATCGGCCACATGGCCGAGTTGTTCGGCTCGGCCAGGCCCATGAACACTTCACGGCCGCTTTTGAAGGTCAACAGCAGGCGCGGCTTGCTCGGGTCATCCACCAGCTTGCCGGCGTTCAATAAAGCTTTGCGCAGGTGCACTTCGAATTTTTTGCAAAAGTTCGAGAGCTCCTTGCCGTCGTTGGTGTCGACCATTTCCAGCCACAGGCTGCCGCACACCGGGAAACCCTGCAGGTGAGCGAGGATCACGCTGATGCGGTCAGTTTCCGGCAGGTCGATGAATACCCCGCGCGCCCACTGCCTTGGGAAGATCAGCTCGGCAAAGCGCTGGCCGTGCATCAGGCGCTGGGCGCCGTCTTCTTCGGTGCAGACAAATTCGGCGCAAGCGCTGCCGGTCTTGGCCTTGGCGTAGCCGGAAACGTTCAGGCGCGCAGCGTGCTCCGCGATCTCGGAACAGACTTCGCCTTCAAAACCCGGACGGCAGTGCATAAAAAGGGTGTTCATTGAATCTCCTGGCAACTGGGCTTGCTGTAGCGCAAGTCCTGTCATGAAAACGCGCGCATGATAGCCGAGTTCGGAACCTTGGACTTAACGATAGAGTCCAGTTATTAGCCTGCTAATGAAAACAGGGCTAAGTTGAAAGCTCTGTTCGTCCCGTCAGGTCCGTAGCCGTGCGGACCATAAGGAGTCATGTAATGTCATCCCTTGATAGCCTGAGAACCCTTAAAACCCTACAGATCGACGACAAAACCTATCACTACTTCAGCTTGCCCGAAGCCGCCAAGAGCCTGGGTGACCTGGATAAATTGCCCATGTCCCTCAAGGTGCTGCTGGAAAACCTGCTGCGCTGGAAAGACGACAAGACCGTCACCGGCGCCGACCTCAAGGCCATCGCCGCCTGGCTCAAAGAGCGCCAGTCCGACCGCGAGATCCAGTACCGCCCGGCGCGGGTATTGATGCAAGACTTTACCGGTGTGCCCGCCGTGGTCGACCTGGCCGCCATGCGCGCCGCCGTGGCCAAGGCCGGTGGCGACCCGCAGCGTATCAACCCGCTGTCGCCGGTGGACTTGGTGATCGACCACTCGGTGATGGTCGACAAGTTCGGTAACGCCGACGCCTTCGAGCAAAACGTCGACATCGAGATGCAGCGCAACGGCGAACGCTACGCCTTCCTGCGTTGGGGCCAGAGCGCCTTCGATAACTTCAGCGTGGTGCCACCGGGCACTGGCATCTGCCACCAGGTCAACCTCGAATACCTCGGCCGCACCGTATGGACCAAAGACGAAGACGGCCGCACCTACGCCTTCCCCGACACCTTGGTCGGCACTGACTCCCACACCACCATGATCAACGGCCTTGGTGTACTCGGCTGGGGCGTGGGCGGGATCGAAGCGGAAGCGGCGATGCTTGGCCAGCCGGTGTCGATGCTGATCCCCGAAGTGATCGGCTTCAAGCTCACCGGCAAATTGAAGGAAGGCATCACCGCCACCGACTTGGTACTGACCGTGACCCAGATGCTGCGCAAAAAAGGCGTGGTGGGTAAATTCGTCGAGTTCTACGGCGATGGCTTGGCCGACCTGCCCCTGGCCGACCGCGCGACCATTGCCAACATGGCCCCGGAATACGGTGCCACCTGCGGCTTTTTCCCGGTGGATGAGGTAACGCTGGACTACCTGCGTTTGTCCGGCCGACCTACGGAAACCGTAAAACTGGTCGAGGCCTACACCAAGGCGCAGGGCCTGTGGCGCAACGCTGGCCAAGAGCCGGTATTCACCGACAGCCTGGCGCTGGACATGGGCAGCGTCGAAGCCAGCCTGGCCGGGCCAAAACGCCCACAGGACCGCGTGTCGCTGCCAAATGTCGGCCAAGCATTCAGCGACTTCCTCGACCTGCAATTCAAACCCACCAACAAGGAAGAGGGCCGCCTGGAAAGCGAAGGCGGCGGCGGGGTTGCCGTGGGCAATGCTGACCTGGTGGGCGAAACCGACTACGAATACGACGGCCGCACTTACCGCCTGAAAAACGGTGCCGTGGTGATCGCCGCGATCACCTCCTGCACCAACACCTCCAACCCCAGCGTAATGATGGCGGCCGGGCTGGTGGCGAAAAAGGCCGTGGAAAAGGGCCTCACCCGCAAGCCATGGGTAAAAACCTCGCTGGCCCCGGGCTCCAAGGTGGTCACTGATTACTACAAGGCAGCAGGCCTCACCCAATACCTGGATAAACTCGGCTTCGACTTGGTGGGTTACGGTTGCACCACGTGTATCGGTAACTCCGGGCCGTTGCCCGAGCCGATCGAGAAAGCCATCCAGAAGGCTGACCTTGCCGTAGCGTCGGTGCTCTCCGGCAACCGCAACTTCGAAGGCCGCGTGCATCCGCTGGTCAAGACCAACTGGCTGGCCTCACCGCCCCTGGTCGTGGCTTATGCCCTGGCCGGCACCGTGCGTATCGATATCAGCAGCGAACCGCTGGGTAACGATCAGGACGGCAACCCGGTGTACCTCAAGGACATCTGGCCGAGCAGCAAGGAAATCGCCGACGCGGTGGCCCAAGTCAGCACCGGCATGTTCCACAAGGAATACGCCGAGGTGTTTGCCGGTGACGAACAGTGGCAAGCGATTGAAGTGCCGCAAGCCGCGACGTACGTGTGGCAGAAGGACTCCACCTACATCCAGCACCCGCCATTCTTCGATGACATCGCAGGTCCCTTGCCGGTCATCAAGGACGTCCAAGGCGCAAACGTGCTGGCCCTGCTGGGCGATTCGGTCACCACCGACCACATCTCCCCCGCCGGCAACATCAAAACCGACAGCCCTGCAGGCCGTTACCTGCGCGAACAAGGCGTGGAGCCACGCGACTTCAACTCCTATGGCTCACGCCGAGGCAACCATGAAGTGATGATGCGCGGCACCTTTGCCAACATCCGCATCCGCAATGAAATGCTCGGCGGCGAGGAAGGCGGTAATACGCTGTATATCCCTACCGGCGAGAAAATGCCGATCTACGACGCCGCGATGAAATACCAGGCTTCGGGCACGCCGCTGGTGGTGATTGCCGGCCAGGAGTACGGCACAGGCTCAAGCCGTGACTGGGCGGCCAAAGGCACCAACCTGCTGGGTGTGAAGGCGGTGATTGCCGAGAGTTTCGAACGGATTCACCGCTCCAACCTGGTGGGCATGGGCGTGTTGCCGCTGCAGTTCAAGCTGGACCAGAACCGCAAGTCGCTCAAGCTGACGGGCAAGGAGAAGGTCGACATTCTTGGGCTGACGGACGCAGAGATCGTGCCGCGCATGAACCTGACGCTGGTGATTACGCGGGAGGATGGCAGTACAGAGAAGCTAGAGGTGCTGTGCCGGATCGATACGTTGAATGAAGTGGAGTACTTCAAGGCGGGGGGCATCCTGCACTATGTACTGCGCCAACTGATCGCGTCCTAAGCAACACTGCAAATCAAATGTGGGAGCGGGCTTGCTCGCGAATGCGGTGTATCAGTCAAGTATGTATCGACTGACACTCCGCATTCGCGAGCAAGCCCGCTCCCACATTTTTGACCGCACTCCGATCAGAACAACCAGCGCCACAACAGCACCAGCACGACTACCGCCAGCACCGGCCGGGCAATCCGGTAGGCCTTGGGATGCTTGCGCTTCCACTGCTTGACCACACCACTGAACGTGTCGCTGAAGGTCTTGCTCCAGGCATACGCCTGGTTGATCCCGCCAACCCGCTCGTCATCCAGGTTCTGCGGCGCCGTCGCGCGGCCCAACTGCTTGCTGACCCAGCGATTGACGCGGGTCATCACGCGGTTGCTCAGCGGCCGCTCAATGTCGCAAAACAGAATCACACGGGTCTGCTCGGTTTCGTTCTTGACCCAGTGCACGTAGGTTTCGTCGAACATCACGTCGTCACCGTCGCGCCAAGCGTATTCCTCGCCATCAACAAAGATCCGGCAGGCGTCGGAATTCGGCGTGGACAACCCCAGGTGGTAACGCAGCGAGCCGGCAAACGGGTCGCGATGCGGGTTGAGGTGGCTGCCGCCCGGCAACAGCGCAAACATCGCGCCCTTCACGTTAGGAATGCTGCTCACCAGTGCCACGGTTTTCGGGCACAGTGCCTCGGCCGACGGCAGGGGTTTGTCGTACCACTTGAGGTAGAAACGCTTCCAGCCCTTCTTGAAGAACGAACCGAAGCCGGCGTCGTTGTTCTTTTCGGCAGCGCGGATGTAACCCTCGTCGAACAGGTGCATGGCCTCTTCGCGGATCACTTCCCAGTTGTCCTTGAGCACGTCCAGTTCCGGGAACTTGCTGCGGTCCAGGTAAGGTTTGGACGGCACCGCCGAGAACAGGTACATCAAGGCGTTATATGGGGCGAACAGCGCCGAATGGTTGACGAATTGGCGCAACATCGGCAAACGGGCCTTACCGCGCAGGTGCACATACAGCGTGCTGCCAATAAACAACAGCAACACCGACAGTTTGGCGGCCAAAGAAAAGGTCATGCAGCAACTCCTGGAAATAAGCGCCTGGCCAACAGCAGACGTAGCAGCCGGCCATGATAAACATTTGGGCCAGTATGCAGAAGGCCTAGCTCACCTGCGCTGATTCACATCAAGCCTGGTTTTCTTGTTCGGTAAACAAATCGCTGAACAGCATGCTCGACAGGTAACGCTCACCGGAGTCCGGCAGAATCACCACGATCGTCTTGCCTTGCATTTCCGGCTTCTCGGCCAGGCGCACCGCCACGGCCATCGCGGCGCCGCAGGAGATGCCGCACAGAATCCCTTCTTCCTGCATCAAGCGCAGGGCCATGGCTTTGGATTCGTCGTCGGTGACCAGTTCCACGCGGTCGACCATCGACAGGTCGAGGTTTTTCGGCACGAAACCGGCGCCGATGCCCTGGATCTTGTGCGGGCTCGGCTTGATCTCTTCACCGGCCAGCGCCTGGGTGATCACCGGCGACACGATCGGCTCGACGGCCACCGACAGAATCGGCTTGCCCTGAATGTTCTTGATATAGCGCGACACGCCGGTGATGGTGCCGCCGGTCCCCACGCCCGCGACCAGCACGTCCACGGCGCCATCGGTGTCATTCCAGATTTCCGGGCCGGTGGTTTTTTCGTGGATCGCCGGGTTCGCCGGGTTTTCGAATTGAGCCGGCATGAAATAAGTGGCCGGATCGTTGGCGACGATTTCGCCAGCCTTTTCGATAGCGCCCTTCATGCCCTTGGCCGGTTCGGTCAGCACCAATTCTGCCCCCAAGGCCTTAAGCACTTTGCGCCGCTCGATACTCATGGACGCCGGCATGGTCAACAGCAATTTATAGCCACGGGCAGCGGCGACAAACGCCAGGCCGATGCCGGTGTTGCCGGAGGTGGGTTCGACAATGGTCATGCCCGGCTTGAGTTTGCCGTTGCTTTCAGCGTCCCAGATCATGTTTGCGCCAATGCGGCATTTCACCGAGTAACCCGGGTTACGCCCCTCGATCTTGGCCAGAATGGTCACGCCACGCGGTGCGATCCGGTTGATCTGAACCAGGGGCGTGTTACCGATGGAGTGCGCGTTGTCTGCAAAGATACGGCTCATGACGGGTCCTATTTGGCAGTTTCCAGAAAGGACCAAGGGTATGCCTCACCTCTCGAAGCGTCCAGTCGGAGGAACGTTGGCGCATTCAAAACAGTCAATCTCCTAACTGTCAGGAGATCTGCACCATGAAACGTCGTTACAGTTGGCCGCTATGGACCGTCGCCGGGCTGGTGGTGGTACTGGTTGCCTTGAACATCGCGCTGCCCTATCTGGTGCGCAACTATTTGAATGAAAAGCTCGCCGACATGGGTGACTACCGTGGCGAAGTCACCGATGTGGACTTGGCGTTGTGGCGCGGAGCCTATCGCATCAATGGCCTGAAGATCGTCAAGGTCGACGGCAAGGTGCCCGTACCGTTCGTCAACGCGCCGTTGATCGAATTTGCCGTGAGCTGGCACTCGTTGTGGTACGACCATGCGGTGGTCGCCGAGGGGCATTTCGTCAAGCCGGAGGTCAACTTCGTCGACGGCGGCGCCAACAAGCAGGCGTCACAGACGGGTAAAGGCACCGACTGGCAGGAACAGTTGAGCAAACTGCTGCCGATCACCCTGAATGAAATGCGCATTGAAGACGGCAAGATTTCGTTCCACAACTTCAATTCCAAACCGCCGGTGAACATCAACGCCACCTCGGTCAACGCCAGTTTCTACAACCTCACCAACGTGGTGGACGTCAAAGGCAAGCGCGACGCACGCTTCGAAGGCAAGGCCTTGCTGCAAGGCCAGGCGCCACTGGAGGCCACGGCGACGTTTGATCCGCTGAGCGACTTTGAAGAATTCGAGTTTCGCTTCCGCGCCCGCGACCTGCAGCTCAAGCGCATGAATGACTTCGCCTCGGCCTACGGCAAGTTCGACTTCAAGGCCGGCACTGGCGACGTGGTGATCGAAGCCCAGGCCGAAAAAGGCCAACTCACGGGTTACATCAAACCGCTGCTGCGCAACGTGGAAGTGTTCGACTGGAAGCAGGACGTGGAGAACAAGGACAAGAACATCTTCCGCTCGATCTGGGAAGCCGTGGTCGGCGCCAGTGAGACGGTGCTGAAAAACCAGAGCAAAAACCAGTTCGCCACCCGCGTCGAGCTCAGTGGCAGCGTGCACCAGCAGGATGTCAGCGCGTTCTCGGCCTTTATCTCGATTTTGCGTAATGGATTCATCCAGGCATTCAATGCGCGATATGAACAGCCCAAGCCCTCAGCGGATTAGGCCTGACTGACCATTCAGAGACTGAATAGCCCGTCTGCGTTCACAGTCGCCGGGGCTGCGCGGTATAGTCCGGCCATTGATGAATTCGAGGAAATACCGATGAAGTTCGAAGGCACCCAGGCCTACGTTGCCACCGACGACCTGAAACTGGCCGTCAACGCCGCCATCACCCTGGAGCGGCCGCTGCTGGTCAAGGGCGAGCCTGGCACGGGCAAGACCATGCTTGCCGAGCAACTGGCCGAATCCTTCGGTGCCAAGCTGATCACCTGGCACATCAAGTCCACCACCAAGGCCCATCAGGGCCTCTACGAGTACGACGCGGTCAGCCGCCTGCGCGACTCGCAACTGGGCGTGGACAAGGTGCACGACGTGCGCAACTACTTGAAGAAGGGCAAGCTCTGGGAAGCCTTCGAGTCCGAAGAGCGGGTAATCCTGCTGATCGATGAAATCGACAAGGCCGACATCGAATTCCCCAACGACCTGCTGCAAGAACTCGACAAGATGGAGTTCTACGTCTACGAAATCGACGAGACCATCAAGGCGAAGAAGCGCCCGATCATCATCATTACCTCCAACAACGAAAAAGAGCTGCCGGACGCGTTCCTGCGCCGCTGCTTCTTCCATTACATTGCCTTCCCCGACCGCACCACCCTGCAAAAAATCGTCGATGTGCACTACCCCGACATCAAAAAAGACCTGGTCAGCGAAGCGCTGGACGTGTTCTTCGACGTGCGCAAAGTACCCGGCCTGAAGAAAAAACCGTCCACCTCCGAACTGGTCGACTGGCTCAAACTGCTGATGGCCGACAACATCGGCGAAGCCGTGCTGCGCGAGCGCGACCCGACCAAGGCCATCCCGCCGCTGGCCGGTGCGCTGGTGAAGAACGAGCAAGACGTGCAGTTGCTGGAGCGTCTGGCGTTCATGAGCCGTCGCGGTAATCGCTGATGCTGCTCAACCTGTTCAACGAGATGCGCGCCGCCAAGGTGCCGGTGTCGGTGCGCGAGCTGCTCGACCTGATCAACGCGCTGAAACAGCGCGTGACCTTCGCCGACATGGACGAGTTTTACTACTTGGCCCGGGCGATATTGGTGAAGGACGAGCGGCATTTCGACAAGTTTGACCGCGCCTTCGGTGCGTATTTCAACGGCCTGGAAAAACTCGACGACCACCTGCAGGCACTGATCCCCGAAGACTGGTTGCGCAAGGAGTTCGAACGCTCGCTGAGCGATGAAGAGCGCGCGCAAATCCAGTCCCTCGGCGGCCTCGACAAGCTGATCGAAGAATTCAAGAAACGCCTGGAAGAACAGAAGGAACGCCACGCCGGCGGCAACAAGTGGATTGGTACCGGCGGCACC
Source organism: Pseudomonas sp. H1_A03 (assembly GCF_054685145.1). Taxonomy (NCBI): domain Bacteria; kingdom Pseudomonadati; phylum Pseudomonadota; class Gammaproteobacteria; order Pseudomonadales; family Pseudomonadaceae; genus Pseudomonas; species Pseudomonas sp. H1_A03. The sequence goes on along the minus strand of NZ_CP162829.1, from coordinate 2,928,648 downwards.
AGCCCGTTCGGTTCCGGCGGCTACAACCCCGAGGGTATTCGTGTCGGCGATGCCGGCAAGCGCCAGGGCAAGGCGGTGAAAGTCTGGGACCAGCGCGAATACAAGAACCTCGACGACCAGGTCGAGCTGGGCACGCGCAACATCAAGATCGCGCTGCGTCGCCTGCGCAAATTCGCGCGCCAGGGTGCGGCGGAAGAGTTGGACATCGACGGCACCATCGACCACACCGCCCGCGATGCCGGGCTGTTGAATATCCAGATGCGCCCGGAGCGGCGTAACACCATCAAGCTGTTGCTGCTGTTCGATATCGGCGGCTCGATGGATGCCCATGTGAAAATCTGCGAAGAGCTGTTCTCCGCGTGCAAGACCGAGTTCAAACACCTGGAGTACTTCTACTTCCACAACTTTGTGTACGAATCGGTGTGGAAGAACAACCTGCGCCGCACGTCCGAACGCACGTCAACCCAGGACCTGCTGCACAAGTATGGCGCTGATTACAAAGTGATCTTTATCGGCGACGCGTCGATGGCGCCGTATGAGATTACCCAGGCGGGTGGCAGCGTTGAGCACTGGAATGAAGAGCCGGGGTATGTGTGGATGCAGCGTTTCATGGCCAAGTACAAGAAGCTGATCTGGATTAACCCGTATCCGAAGGACACCTGGGGGTATACGGCGTCGACGGGGATTGTGCGGGAGCTGGTCGAGGATCAGATGTATCCGTTGACCCTGCGCGGGTTGGAAGAAGGGATGCGGTTTCTCTCTAAATAGATGGAGATCCAAATGTGGGAGCGGGCTTGCTCGCGAATGCGGTATGTCAGTCAGCAGTTTCGGCGACTGAGACACCGCATTCGCGAGCAAGCCCGCTCCCACATTTTGGATTGCGGCGTTATCTAAATCGGCGCAAAAAGTCGATGTGCTGCCGATGCGCCGTCTCCTGCACGACCGGCGCCAACCTCACCTTCTCCCCCGGCAAACACTGCGCCAGCCGCGCCAGCGACAGCGGCGTCAACGCCCCCAGGCGCGGATACCCCCCAATCGTCTGCCGATCATTAAGCAACACAATCGGCTGCCCATCCGGCGGCACCTGGATCGCCCCCAGCGGAATCCCCTCGGAAATCAGCGACGGCCCTTGATACTGCAACGGCGTGCCCAGCAAGCGCATGCCCATGCGGTCAGCACGACTGTCGAGGGCCCATTCGGTGTTGAACGCGTCGAACAGGCTTTGGCCGCTGAACTGGCCGATCTGCGCGCCGACAATCACGTCCAGCGGTTTACCGGATGGCACCTCCGGGGCACTCAGCACCTTCATTGCACCGCCTGTACCGGAATAGGCCAAGCGCCCGCCTTCGGCCAGCGCCTTGCCAAAACCGTCTACCCCGCCCAATTCCTCGCGCACAACGGTGGCGCAGCTGCCGAGCACATCCGGCGCATCAAACCCGCCCGGTGCTGCCAAGTACGCCCGCGCCCCACTGAAGGGCTGGGTGAAGCGCAAACGCTGGCCCTTTTGCAGGATAAAACTGCGGCCGGGGCTGATAGCGCGCTCGTCGACATACGCGCCCAGGTCCGCACCGGCCAGAGCCAGCAGGCAATAATCCTCGGCTTGCACGGTAAAGCCGCCGAGGGTGATTTCCACCACTGGCGCGTCCAGTGCGTTGCCCAGCAGCCAGTTGGCCCAGGACATCGACACCCAATCCAGCGCGCCGCCCTGGGTCACGCCCAAGTGGCGCACGCCAAAGCGACCGGCGTCCTGCAGCAGGCACAGCGACGTGCTGGCCTCGATGATCAAGCGGCTCATGCCTGCGCCTCCAACGGCGTGTCATCGCCACCTAATTTGATGAATTGGGCGTGATCGACCGGTTCAAAACGTACGGTGTCGCCCGGCTGCATCAGGCTGTAGCCGTCGCGATCGCGGTCGAACAGCTTGGCCGGGGTGCGGCCGATCAGGTTCCAGCCGCCCGGGGATACCACCGGGTAGGCGGCAGTTTGCCGTTCGGCGATGCCCACGCTGCCGGCTGCCACGCGCTTGCGCGGGGTGCTGAGGCGTGGCGTGGCGAGGATTTCATCCACCAGCCCCATAAAGGCAAAGCCAGGCGCGAAGCCAAGGGCGAACACCTGATATTCGTGGGCGCTGTGGCGGCGGATCACGTCGTCGATGGCCAGCCCGCTGCGCTGGCTGAGCAAGGTCAATTCCGGGCCGACGCTCAGGTCGTACCACACCGGCAGCACATGCCGCTGGCCGCCGCCCTGGGCTTGCGGTTGCAGGTCGGTGAGGGCGTGAGTGATCAGCTCCCGTGCCTGGGCTGGGCTCAATGCGCAGAGGTCGTAATGCACCATCAAGGTGGTGTAGGACGGCACCAGGTCCACCAGTGCCGCGCCAAAAGCGCTGCGCAGGCGCTGCGTAGCCGCGAGCATCCACGGCATATTGGCTTCGGCGATCACATCGAACAGACGCACCATCAGGCCGTCAATGGCCACCACTTCAATCCGTGGCTTCATGCTGGTTTCAACGCCTCGCGGATGCGCTGTACCGCCGCGACCGAACTGGCGTTGTCGCCGTGCACGCACAGGGTATTGGCCTGTAAGACCAGCGGGCTGCCGTCGCTGGCGGTGAGTGCTTCGCCACGGGAAATGGTCAGGGCCTGCTGCACGATGGTCTCGGAATCGTGGTGCACCGCGCCGGGCAACTGGCGGGACACCAGATGGCCATTGTTGTCGTAGGCCCGGTCGGCGAAGGCTTCGAACCACAGGGTCACCCCATATTCGTTACCCAACGCCTGGGCCACGCTGTTGTCGCGAGTGGCCAGCAGCATCAGCGGCAGCTCGCCATAAGCGGCGACGGCCTGGATCACGGCGCGCAACTGCACAGGGTTGGCCATCATGTCGTTGTACATCGCGCCGTGGGGTTTGACGTAGCTGACCCGCCCGCCTTGCGCCCGGCAGATACCTTCAAGGGCGCCGATCTGATAATGCAACAGGTCCTGGATTTCCTGCGGCGTGTAAGCCATGGAGCGACGGCCGAAGCCTTGCAGGTCCTGGTAGGCCGGGTGCGCGCCGATTTGCACGCCGTGCTTGAGCGCCAGGCTGACGGTTTTGCGCATGATGCTCGGGTCGCCGGCATGAAAGCCGCACGCCACGTTGGCGCAATCAATGAACGGCATGACCTCGGCGTCCAGACCCATGGTCCAGTTGCCGAAGCTTTCGCCAATATCGCAATTCAGTAGCAAGCGGCTCACGGTAGGTGCTCCTGTAGGCTTTGTTTTTTTGTAGTGTGGGATTTTTTACGCAGAACTCGCAACTTGTCCTGACACCCCAACGGCGCTTATCGTGGAATAGCTCGATTTTTGGCGCTGGCCCGGTGCGGCGTCCAACTAATAAAAACCGATCCATGCATAAGAAAAAGTTGATCCCATGAATTTGAAGTTCCTCGAAACCTTCGTCTGGGTGGCCAAGCTCAAGAGCTTCCGCCTGACCGCCGAGAAGTTGTTCACCACCCAGGCCTCGATCTCAAGCCGCATTGCCGTGCTGGAAAGCGAGCTGGGGGTGAAGTTGTTTCTGCGCGACTCTCGCGGCGTGAGCCTGACCCCGGAAGGCTTGAAGGTACTCGATTATGCCGAGCAGATGATGGTGACGATGCAGGGGTTGAAGCAATCCCTGGAGACCACCAGCAGCAAGGTCGGGCGCATCCGCATCGGCGCCATGGACACGGTGATCCACACGTGGCTCAGCCCGCTGGTGGCGGAACTGATGGACCATTTCCCATTGGTAGAAATCGAATTGGTCGCCGATACCGCGCTGAACCTCAGCGATCAGCTGCAAAAAGGCTTTCTCGACCTGATCCTGCAAACCGACCTGCTGCGCCTCGAAACCGTACGCAGCCTGGAGCTTGCCAGCCACCCCATGGCCTGGATCGTCGCCAGCCAGTCGATCTACAACCGGGATTACGCCTCCCTCGCCGAACTGGCCCAGGAGCGCATCATCACCTACTCGAAAAATTCCCACCCGCACCAGGACGTCATCAGCCTGATGCAGGCCAACGGCGTGGCCGCGCCGCGGATGAACTGCGTGAACTCGGTGTCGGCGATTACCCGCTTGCTGCGCGATGGCTTTGGGATTGGCGCGTTGCCGCCGGTGCTGGTCAGCGAAGAGCTGGCGCGCGGGGAATTGGTGATGTTGCCGATGGCGCAGCGCTTGCCGAACTTGCAGGTGGTGGTGTCGTGGCGCGTGGGGGTGGAGTTGGTGGAGGAGATTGTGGGGTTGTGTCAGAAAGTCGTTGCCCGCTATGCCGGGGAAATCGGCGAGGAGCGGATGGTGCTGGCTCAACTCGATTAAAACTGTGGGAGCTGGCTTGCCTGCGATAGCCATCGGTATCTACACATTCTAAATGTGATATCGCGTAGCAGCTGTCGAGCCTTGGCGAGGCTGCGTTTGCGGTCTGTTTGATACACCGCTGACGCAGCCTCGCCAAGCTCGACAGCTGCTACGCAGAGACTCGCTATACCTCTGCGGCCAGCTCCCACATTTGACCGCGTCGGTCTTTAGAGGCCTTTGAGGTCACGCTCTTCAATCGGCCGGCTCTGGCGCAGGCGCTTGCCGCCCAACACCACCCAGTCGATCAGGCGGAACAGGCATTCGATGCCAAACGACAACAGCATCGCCCCGCCCAACCCCCAGCCCATGGCTTCGGGGGTCAGCAGGATCTGGTAGCTGTAGCCATTCCAGGTTTCCTGGCGAATATCCGGGTCCGCCGCCACCGCCACTTGCAGGGCGCGAATGTACCAAGGCCCTTGCATCGCCTGGAACTGCTTGTCCAACGCCACTTGGCGGTCAAGCATGGCGCCCAGGCTGTTGGCGTCGCTCTGGAACACAGGATCATCGCTGGCGCGGTAATGCGCCACCAACGCCTGCAAGTCACCGTTGAAGAACTGCCGCGCGGTGGTTTCGAACCCGCTCAGGCCGGTCTGGGCCTCGATCAGGTGAGCCTCGACGCGCTTGGCGTAGTCGTTGATAAACCCGGGCACTTGCACGCCGACCAACAGGCCGATGGCAAACAGCACCAACCGCAGATAACTGAGCAACATGGTCGATATCCTTACTCGGTGATGCCCTGGCTGACGCATTCACCGCGTCGCCACAGGCTCCATTGGCCCGGTTCGTAACGGGTCCAGTTTTCGTTGTCGGTCAAAGGCTCGGTGGCGATCACGGTGACGACATCATTGGGTGTGGTTTCGGCCTGAAAATCGACGATCACGTCGACATCTTTCAAGCGCGCCGGCCCAAAAGGTGCGCGGCGGGTAATCTGCGCCAATTTGGTCGAGCAGTAGCAAAACAGCCAGTCGCCATCGCTGAGCAGGCCGTTGAACACACCTTTGCTGCGGTACTCGGAACAGGCGGCAATCAGGTCCGGCAAGACTTTCTCAATCTCCACCGGCTCAGGAAAGGCTTCGCGCAGGCGATTGAGCAAATCGCAGAACGCCGCTTCGCTGTCGGTATCGCCCACCGGGCGGTAGAACGTGGCGCGGGGATTGAAGTCTGCCAGCTGGCCGTTATGCGCGAAGCACCAGTTGCGCCCCCACAGTTCGCGCACGAACGGATGGGTATTGGCCAGGCTGACCTTGCCGACGTTGGCCTGGCGAATATGGCCAATCACCACTTCACTTTTGATCGGGTAACGCTGCACCAGCAACGCGACTTCCGACTCACTGCTCGCGGCCGGGTCCTGGAACAAGCGCAGGCCACGCCCTTCATAAAACGCAATGCCCCAACCGTCGCGGTGCGGGCCGGTGCGCCCACCGCGCTGCATCAGCCCGGTAAAGCTGAACACGATGTCGGTGGGGACGTTGGCACTCATGCCCAATAATTCACACATGCCAGGGCTCTCGCTACAACGTTAAAGGCGCGGTTCGACCCGCATACCGCTCACAGGCGCAGGACGGCGGAAAGGCACGTCATCGTCATCGCTTTCAGGTTCAGCGGCCAGTGCCGCATCGGCGGCGGCCTTGCGCTCACGGCGGGCGTTGGCGGCGCGCTCGATGGGCCAGCGGATCAATACGATCACGAGGTACACGCCAAAGGCGATCATGGTGTACATGAACAAATCGGAAATGGCCCGCCAGGCGTTGTTGCCGACCTTGAGCACCAGGTCCAGGGCGGTAATGGCCACGGCCGGCGCGAACTGGGTCTTGACCGGATCGACGATGGTCGGGCTGAACAGCAGCACCGCCATCAGCAGTTGCAACGGCTCGCGCAGCCAGCGCCAGATCCAGCGGGTCATGCGCCACCACACCAACAGGCAGCCCAAGGCAGCGAAGGCGTAAAGGCCCCAAGCGGTCAGATAGTCGTTCTCGGTCATGGTGTCCATGGCAAGGTTGGCAAACAGGCGGCTATGATAACGGCTTTTGCGTGTCGCGGCTGCAATGCCTGCCACCGTCTGCCAGATAGAGAATAATCCATGCCTATGTCGACACCCCCGATTGCCCGCAAGGCCCAAGGCCCAGATCCGTACGCCTGGCTGCAAACGCGTGACAGCGCTGAGGTGCTCGATTACCTCAAGGCCGAAAACGCCTGGCAGGAAGCCCAGCTCGCCGACCAGCAGGCGCTGCGCGAGAGCCTGTTCGAGGAGATCAAGGGGCGCATTCTCGAGACTGACCTGTCGCTGCCCTCGCCCTGGGGACCGTATCTGTACTACACCCGCACCACCGCCGGTGACGAATACGCCCGCCACTACCGCTGCCGCCGCCCGGACGACGACAGCAACCAAGTGGATGACAGCAGCGAAGAATTGCTGCTCGACCCGAATGTACTGGCCAATGGCGGCTTCTTCTCCCTTGGCGCGTTCAGCATCAGCCCCGACCACCAGCGCCTGGCCTACAGCCTCGATACCAGCGGTGAAGAGGTCTACACCCTGTACGTGAAGGAATTGGCCAGTGGCAAGGTCAGTGAACTGGAGTTCCAGGACTGCGACGGCAGCATGACCTGGGCCAATGACAGCCTGACCCTGTTCTTCGGCGAATTGGACGACACCCACCGTCCGCACAAGCTCTACCGCTATCGCCTGGATGGCACGGCGGCGCAGGAAGTGTTCCATGAGCCGGACGGGCGTTTCTTCCTGTATTGCTACCGCTCCAGCTCCGAGCGCCAGTTGCTGCTGGCCCTGGGCAGCAAGACCACCAGCGAAATCTGGGCGCTGGACGCCGACCAGCCGCAGCTGGACTTTACCTGCCTGGCGCCACGGGTCGAAGACCATGAATACGATGTCGACCACGGTCAGTTGAATGGCGCGTGGACCTGGTTTATCCGCAGCAACCGTGATGGCATCAACTACGCATTGTTCGTGGCGACCGACATTGGCGACGTGCCGACCGAGGCAGAGTGGCAAAACCTGATCCCCCACAGCGATGACGTCATGCTCGACGGCGTGAGCCTGAATGCCCGCGCCATGACCCTGAGCCTGCGCATAGGTGGGCTGCCCGTGATCGAAGTTCACCCGCAAGGCGTGCCAGCTTATCGAGTGGAATTGCCCGACGCCGCCTACAGCCTCTACGTTCAAAACAGCCTGGAATTTGTCAGCGATAAGATACGCCTGCGCTATGAGGCGCTTAACCGCCCGGCCCAGGTTCGCCAGCTGGAACTGGCTAACGGCGCACAGCAGGTGCTCAAGGAAACCCCGGTGCTTGGCGTGTTCAATGCCGACGATTACGTCAGCCAGCGCCTGTGGGCGACTTCGGCGGACGGCACACAGGTGCCGATCAGCCTGGTGGTCAAGCGCGACCAGTTGGGCAAGCCGGTGCCGCTGTACCTGTACGGCTATGGCGCCTACGGTTCGAGCCTCGACCCGTGGTTTTCCCACGCACGCCTGAGCCTGCTCGACCGTGGCGTGGCCTTCGCCATTGCGCATGTGCGCGGCGGCGGTGAGCTGGGCGAGGCCTGGTACCGCAATGGCAAGCAGGAGCACAAGCAGAACACCTTCAGCGACTTTATCGCCTGCGCCGAACACTTGATCGCCAAGGGCGTGACCACCTCCAAACAACTGGCAATCAGCGGCGGCAGTGCCGGCGGCCTGTTGATCGGCGCCGTGCTTAACCAGCGTCCGGCGCTGTTCCAGGCGGCGATTGCCGAAGTGCCTTTCGTCGACGTGCTTAACACCATGCTCGACCCGGAATTGCCGTTGACCATCACCGAGTACGACGAGTGGGGCAACCCGCAAGAGCCCGAGGTGTATGCGCGCATCAAGGCCTATGCGCCGTACGAAAACGTCAGCGCCCAAGCCTACCCGGCCATGCTGGTGATCGCCGGCTACAACGACAGTCGCGTGCAGTATTGGGAAGCGGCCAAGTGGGTGGCCAAGCTGCGCGACACCAAGACGGACGACAACCTGTTGCTGCTCAAGACCGAATTGGGCGCCGGCCATGGTGGCATGAGCGGTCGTTACCAGGGATTACGTGACGTAGCACTCGAATATGGCTTTGTGTTCAAGGCACTGGGGCTGGTTTAAGGAACTTAGGGCGGCGGTTCTGTCTGAACACAGGACCGCCCTACATGATTGATGGATCAATACTGCAGCCATGACACTACCCACGCTTCTCAACGACGAAATCCGCGACATGCTCATGGACTGCGGCCTGTTCGACCCGCTATTGCCGGAAGATTTTCATGTCGCCGCCGGCTACTTCAATATCAGCAGCATTGCCCGTGACGAAGCGATTTTCCTAGAGGGCGACGCCGGCACTTTCATGTGCATCATCCACAGCGGCCAGGTGGCGGTGCAAAAAACCAACAGCGACGGCCAACGCCTGACCATCGCGACCCTGCGCAGTGGCCGGGCCTTTGGTGAAATGGCGGTGCTTGATGGCGAGCGGCGCTCCGCCAGTTGCGTGGCGGCCAGTGACTGCGTGCTGCTCAACCTGGGCAAGGACGCCCTGGAAAAGATGCTCAACGAAACCCCCAGGGTTGCCGCCAAGATCATCCGCGCGATTGCCATCGCCCTGTCCAAGCGCCTGCGCATGGCCGATGGGCAATTGTTATCGCAGCAGTTTTAACCGCCGGGCGTCTTCGGTTTGCTGTCGTTTTGCTGCAGGCCAGGCACCGTCTGGTCCTTCGGCGGCGTCGGCAGCACGATAGGCGCCAAGGGCGGCGAGCCGTTGGTCTTGGGCACGGCCGGCGGGGTGACTTGCGGGTACAGCGTCGGCGTCGGGGTGCCCGGCGCACCTGGCGTAGGGGCCGGCGCGATCGGTACGGTTTGCAACTCTTGAGCCTGCGCTGTACCGGATGCGAGCGCGCTCAACACAATGACCGTTAGAATGCTGCACTTCATCGATGGCTCCATGGCCTGACCGGAATGTCACAAGGCTACTCCCAACCGCGCAAGAATGCCCTTCCCAATGAGATTTCCATGAAACGTTTCGTTCTGCTCGACACCACCCCGATCCCCGACAACGGCGGTGCCTTGTGCCTGTTCGAATACGGTGAAGATTTTGTCATCAAGATCCAGGGCGGTGACGGCGGCCAGTTGATGAACACACGTATGCACGGTTCCGAAGATGCCCTGGCGGAAATTCCCTGCCGCAAGGTCGCCGGGCGCCCGGATTCGCGGGTGTTGATCGGCGGGTTGGGCATGGGGTTTACCCTGGCTTCAGCCCTGAAGCACCTGGGCAAGACCGCCGAAGTGGTGGTTGCAGAGTTGGTGCCGGGCGTCGTGGAATGGAACCGTGGGCCGCTGGGAGAAAAATCCGGCCGCCCGCTACTGGACCCGCGCACAGTGATCCGTATGGAAGATGTGGCCAAGGTGCTGCAAGCCGAGCCCCAGGGCTTTGACGCGATCATGCTGGACGTCGACAACGGCCCCGAAGGCCTCACGCAAAAAGCCAACAGCTGGCTGTACTCCGCCGGTGGCCTGGCCGCCTGCGCCAAGGCCCTGCGCCCCAAAGGCGTGCTGGCCGTATGGTCGGCCAGCGCTGACAAGCTGTTCAGCGACAAACTGCGCAAGGCCGGTTTCAAGGCCGAGGAAGTGCAGGTGTTTGCCCATGGCAACAAGGGCACGCGGCACACCATCTGGATTGCGGAGAAGCTCAAGAGTTGAGCCGCGATTGTCAGGACACCAAAGATCCCACATTTTTGATCGGCGTCAGTTTTGGGAATTGCGGTAATCGATCACGTACGGCACTTTTTTGTCGACGGTTTTTTCCAGCTCATCCCGATCCAGTTTCGGCATGCCACCCAGCTGATGGGCGGTAAAACCGCTATCCCCGACCTGCGACCCCGGCGCCAGGCTGACCATCCGCTTAGCAACGGCCTCAATGGCGTCCTTGTAGCCGCCCTTCTTGTTCAGATTGAAGGCACTCAAGTCAATCTGCGTACGTAACCAGTTGCCCCAGTAAAACTCCAGGAACTCCGGCGCGATCTCCCCAGCCTCCGGCTTGCCATAGGCCGCCTTGCGGGTGAAATACACCAGGCTGCGGAAGGTGTCGTCCTGCAGGTTTTTGAAGCCCAGGTGCGCGGGCAACTGCTCGGGCGGCAGCGTCTGGCCCCTGTTGTCCTTGAGCCAGACTTTGCGCGCTGACTCCATACGCTGCCAGAAGCTCGTCAAAGTCGGGCTGTTGCTAAAGTCGTCGGTCACCTTGACCCACATCTTCAACCGAGGGCCACCGCCGGGCACTTCCCATAAAGTGGTGAAGCTGTGGTGACCGTCGGTCAGGTACAGCTGGCCAGCGGGGCCGACCACCACGGTTTTCATGACCTCGGGATGAGTGCCCACCGGGTCCTTGCAGGTGAAACTGGAGGGTTTGTGCAGGTCTGCGTCCTTGGGCACTTTGTCAGCTTCGCCTTGGCCGTTGGTTTCGCAGTACTCATCGAAGGCCTTGGCGGGTTTGTCGGCGAACAGCCCAAGGCTGTAATAGATCTGGTCGAAGCCCACCACGGCCTGGGTCGGGTGCAATTGTTCGAGTGCAACCTCGATCACTTGGCCGGGCTTTGGCGTGGAGAACGCTTGGGCCTGGGCAACCACCCCACACAGCAACAACGCAACAGTCCATGATTGCAGACGCATGATGTTCAGCTCCTTATCGATAAAGTGAAGCGGTCATTTACAACGCAAGCGGCTAGAATCAACCTTATCCGTGAACCACCCAATAGCCAGGAGCCATGATGAGCTCGACCAACCCGCCCTCCCACACCGCCAAGCTGGATCGTATCCTCGCCGATGCCCAGCGCGACCGGGAAATGGGCTATCGCGACAAAGCCTTGAAGATGTACCCCCACGTGTGCGGCCGCTGCGCCCGTGAGTTCGCCGGCAAACGCCTGAGTGAGCTGACCGTACACCACCGCAACCACAATCATGATGACAATCCCCAGGACGGTTCCAACTGGGAGTTGCTCTGCCTGTATTGCCACGACAACGAACACTCGCGCTACACCGACCAGCAGTACTTCGGCGAAGGCTCCACCAGCAGCCCGACGATTGCCAAGGCGACGCATAACCCGTTTGCGGCGTTGGCTGGCCTTATGAAGAAAGACGACTGAAGATCTTCTTTGCCTGGTCTGGCCTCTTCGCGAGCAAGCCCGCTCCCACATTTTGAAGGTGTTCACAAATCAAAATGTGGGAGCGGGCTTGCTCGCGAAGGCGATCGCCCAAGCAATGCATCACTTCCAGGCCGTATAATCGCCGTTTTCCTCCAAGGCACCCTTCCCCGTGGGCAATAAACGCTACAGCTGCATCGGTCTGTATAACCCCAAATCCCCCGAAAACGTCGGCTCGGTCATGCGTGCCGCCGGCTGCTACGGCGTGGCCTCGGTGTTCTACACCGGCGTGCGCTACGAGCGCGCCCGGGATTTCATTACCGACACCAAGAAAGTCCACCATGACATTCCGCTGATCGGCATTGATGACCTGAAAAAGATCCTGCCCCTGGGCTGCATCCCCGTCGCCGTGGAGCTGGTGGAAGGCGCTCGCCCGTTGCCTGAATACACCCACCCCGACCGCGCGTTGTACATCTTCGGACCTGAAGACGGCTCCCTCGACAAAGAGATCCGCGACTGGTGCGAAGACGTGGTCTACATCCCGACCACCGGCTGCATGAACCTCGCCGCCACCGTCAACGTGGTGCTCTACGATCGACTGGCCAAGGGCAACAACACCCGTTCGGGCCCCAAGTACTGATTTTTTCGGAACATCCGGCAAGTGCCAGCAGTCAGCTACATATCACTAGCCAACGTTGGAGACAGATCATGAGCGACAGCAAAACCTTGCGCCCTATCATCGAACACACCCCGTTTGAAACGCAGCCGCAGCAAAACGTGCACGGTTGGGAACGCATCGGCTCAGTGGCGGGTGGCGTGATGATGGTGGGCAAAGGCCTGCGCCGTGGCGGGATTTTCGGCTTGATCCAAGTGGCGATCGGCGGTGTGGCGCTGGCGCGTGGGTTCACCGGGCACAGTTCGCTCAAGGACAAACTTGCACAGGGCCGCCAGGAAATGAACACGGTGCGTGCGAAGATCGAACGGGCTGGGGAAGAGTTGCAGAACTTGAAGACCAAGGCGGAAGTGGCGGCTGAAAAAGCCGTCAATTAGTCGAGCTGGACTCGGTCAAATGTGGGAGCGGGCTTGCCCGCGATAGCAGTGTGTCAGGTTGCTGGTTCAGTAGCTGATAGACCGCTATCGCAGGCACGCCAGCTCCCACAATGATTTGCGTCAACGCAATAATTTGCTGTCCAGCACCACTGAGGGCTCGCCAATAATGCTCTCAGCCAGCTTTACAAACTCCGCCGTGGTGATGCTGTCTGCCCGCATCACCGCCTGAGCCAGGTCATCCAGCGACCGTTTGTTGTGGGTCTTTACCCGAATCTCGCGATCCAACTCCTGCAACACCACCACCGCCCGTGCCACCGTCGCGCCGCTGGCGTGCTCGCCGCGCAGGCTGGTCACGTCCTTGCCTTCCTTCGCCAGGCGCGCCTGGATGGCCTCATACCGCTCATCAGTAATGCCTCCGGCTCGGCGCAGCAGTTCAATTGCGTAATACTCGCCCAAACCCTCGCTGACCCAGTCACTGGTGTCGTGATCGTTGAAGCGCCCAATCGCCTGCACCACTTCACGGATCAACGCGCTGCTGCCGTTTTCGCCGACCAGCGGCGTGCGGCTATTGAGGTAGATCGAGTCGCGTGCCGCAAACGCACCACGGCGCATCGGGTCACTGGCGCCCACCACCAGCAGCTTGGCCGGATGGCGCGGGAACGCTGCTTCCACCTGCGGCCAGACAAAAGTCAGCAACGTCAGCACATCCATGCGCCGCATGGCCTGGCCCTTGGGCGAGGCCACGGTGACTTCCGTCTCGCCCAGGCGTACGCGACGGCTGCCGAGGGTACCGGCGAGCATCCAGCCGGTGGGCCGGTCGAACAGGCGGGAGACGTTATCAATGCGGAATTTGTTCTTGCCGATACGCGGCCATACGGTCTCGACGCTTTTCCAGCCTGCCGGCAGTTCGAACACCAGCCGGGAGACCAACTCGACACCGTCTTGCTGGTCGAGCCGCGCCGGGGGCACCAGGTCTTCGCCGCGAAACAGCGCCCAGCTCGGCGTCATGCGCGCTTCATAGATGCCGGGCTTGCGCGCGTGGGTGAGGCGCACGCGGTAGGTCAGGCTGGCCTTGTTGGCGCTGGGTTGCCACAGGCCACGGTGCTCAGTGATGCTCCACTGGCCATCGGCCTTGAAGTCGCTGTAGTCACCGTCGTGGCCGAGGTCAAAGTTCAGGCTGCGCACCGCCGAGCCCTGTGACAGGCTTACGCGCACCTCGGCCTGATCGCTCTGGGGCAGGAGTTTGACGTGATAATCCAAGTCGATTTTCTTCGCGCTCCACGCTGGCATGCTCAGTGCCAGCAGTACCAGGCTCACCCCCAGCCGCCCCCCTTCATACACACTCCTTTTTAGCCCGCACGGAAAATCAGGTAATCCTCCCAGTCGTCCTCGGGCACGCTGCCTTCGCTGAGCATGCGCCCGGACTGGGAAATGCGTTCTTGGTGCACAGCATCACGGTCGCCGCAGACCAAGTGGTGCCACAGTGGCAGGTCCTTGCGTTCGCTGACCAGACGATAGCCGCAGGTCGGCGGCAGCCATTTGAACTGATCCGCCTGGCCAGGGGTGAGCTGGATGCAGTCCGGCACCGACGCACGGCGGTTGGGGTAGTCGGTGCACTGGCAGGTGTTCAGGTCCAGCAGTTTACAGGCGATACGCGTGTAATAGACGCTGTTGTCGTCTTCGTCCTCGAGCTTTTGCAGGCAGCACAGGCCACAGCCGTCGCACAACGACTCCCACTCCTCCTGGTCGAGGTGTTCAAGGGTTTTGCGTTTCCAGAAAGGTTCGACTTTGGCGGCCATGGCTCTACATCAGTATCGGTAGGTGAAAAGGCCGCCAGTCTAGTGCCCACGGCCCCTGGGGCCAAGCGCTTACGACTGGCGGTGTAACACCACTTGTCAGTCTAGTGGGCGCGCAGTAACTTTGAACGCCGAATTGACGACCAGGAACTGCTCCATGACACGTGTTGCCGACTATCCGATCCATAACCAGTTCACCGACCGCTGGTCACCCCGCGCCTTCACCGGCGAAACCATCTCCCAGGAAACCCTGCTGAGTTTCTTTGAAGCCGCACGCTGGGCGCCGTCCGCCTACAACTCACAGCCATGGCGTTTTCTTTACGCGCGCCGCGACACGCCGGACTGGGAGCGTTTCCTGGGTTTGCTGAATGAATTCAACCGTGGCTGGGCGCAACACGCGTCGGCCCTGGTGATCATCGCGTCGAAAACCGAATTCACCGCCCCGGGCGCCACCGAAGAAACCCCGGCGCTGTGGCACACCTTCGACACGGGTTCGGCCTGGGGCCACCTGGCGTTGCAAGCCAGCCTCAGCGGCTGGCACACCCACGGCATGGCCGGCTTCGATCAGGAGCTGACCCGCAAAGAGCTGAAGATTCCAGACGGTTATGCGCTGCATGCCGCCGTGGCGATTGGCAAGCTGGGTGACAAGTCGACCTTGCCGGAATACCTGCAAGGCCGTGAAGTGCCAAGCCCGCGCCGGCCGTTGAGCGAGCTGGTGTCGGAAGGTGATTTCAGCCTCTAAACCTGGCCGAGATCCCCTGTGGGAGCGTTGTGTCAGTAACCGCGGTCGAAATCCACTTCGCCGCGCAGCGCTTCCTTGGCCTGGTACGCGCGCAGGTTCTGTAGGAACAACTCCACCATCAATTGCGGCGAAGTCGGCGCCGAGCTGTGACCCGTCAACAACAACCCCCAGGCGGTCCAGAACGGATGACGCTGCGGCAGCGGCTCCTGACGGCAGACATCGATGACTGCGCCCGCCAAATGCCCTTCCTTCAAGGCCTCGACCAAGTCAGCATCCACCACCGCCACACCGCGCCCGACGTTGATAAACAACCCCGTCGGCTTGAATTGCTTGAACAGCGCTGCGTCGTACACATCATGGGTGTTCGGCGTGTTGGGCAGCAGGTTGATCACGTAGTCCACCTCCCCCACCAGCCGGCCCAGTTGGTCGAGCCCAGCCACTTCGAGAAACGGTGCCTGCTCACGCGCTTCGCTTGCGATGCCATACAGCTTCACGCCAAACGGCACGAGGAACCCGGCAACGCTCTGGCCGATATCGCCGGTGCCGACGATCAACGCCTTGCGCCCCGCCAGGCTCTGGCCCAAGCGGTTGTCCCACTTGCGCTCGACCTGGCTGACCAGGCGCGCCAACACTTCGCGCTCGTGGCCGAGCATATAGGTGAGGATAAATTCAGCCATGACCTGGCCAAAGATGCCGACCGCGCGGGTCAGGCGGTAGTCGCGCGGCAAGCCTTCAGCCAGCAGCGGCGTAATGCCGGCCCAGGTCGACTGCAGCCATTGCGGGTGATGGCCCTGGCGCAACAATGTCGCCAGCAGGTCGGGCTGGCCCAGCCATACCGGGCAATCGGCGGCCAGGCGCGACAGTTCGGCGGAGTCGCCGCTGGTCAGCACCTCAAGGTCCGGGGCCAGGTCACCCAGCAATCGGGCGTAGAGCGGGTGATCCTGTTCAGCAATCAGAACACGCATGGTTCAAACCTTTCAAAAACAATACGGACGGCCGCCCGCATCCTTACGGCCACCGCCCACTTATACGATTCCATTGAAGACTGTGCCCTGAACAGGGCACTCACCGATCACATCGGGTCGTTACGGCGCAACAGCTCTTCGGGCAAGTGTTCGATGTACTCGTCCTCGGCTGGCGGCATTTGCAGGTGGTAACCCTGCTTGTCGAGGTTTTCCAGGACCACGGCGATGTCCTCACGGGACAGTTTGCGCTCCGGCGTCAGCACCATGTCAAACGCGTGATGCGCCTTGCCGAAGGCTTCCATCAAGGGTTCAGGCACGCGCTCCAAAGCATCACTTTTCAGCACGTAGAGGTACATCCCGTCTTTTTTCTTGCTGCGATAGATGGAGCAAATACGTTTCAAGGCTGTTCTCCGGCAGTGGCCAGGCTGTCGAGCAGCGCCTGGCCCATCAACTCGCGGCGCCAGCCACGCAGCGAGTCTGGCAATTTATAAGGCCCATTGGGGTAGCCACTTTTGACCAGGGCCTCGAGGGTTTTCTTGCGCAGCATCAGTTCCGGTGCCATGTCCAGGCGCTCGGCGAACGTTTGGCCCAAGGCGCGCAGTTGCTTGATCAACGCAGCGGCATCCACCGGCAAAGGCTCGGCAACGGCGGGTGGCCATTGGTCCATCGGCACGCTGCTGGCACGTTTGATCAGGTCGAGCAGGAACTGGCCGTCCTGACGTACGGTGCGCGGGTGCATGTCTTCGATCTTGCCCAGGGCGGCGAGGTTATCCGGCTGGGATTTGGCCAGGGGCCACAACGAGTGTTCGCGGATGATGCGGTTGCGCGGCAGGTCACGGGCGCGGGCTTGCTGCTCGCGCCAGGCACACAGCTCACGCAGCACGGCGAGTTGGGCACGCGAGAGTTTCCACGCCAGCTTGGCGTCGCGGTACACCTCGTACGGGTCGACTTCGCGGCGCAGGTTGGCGACCAATTCGGCACCATCGTCCAACACCCAGGCGTATTTATCGTCGGACAGCTGCGGACGCAGGCGGATGTACACCTCGGCCAAGTGCAGCGCGTCTTCGGCGGCGTAGCTGATCTGCGTCTCGGACAACGGCCGCTGCAGCCAGTCCGAACGGGTCTCGCCCTTGGGCAGTTCGATATCCAGCACGGCTTGCACCAGGCGCGAATAGCCCATGGAGAAGCCAAGATTCAGATAAGCGGCAGCCAATTGGGTATCGAACAACGGCACCGGCAGGCTGCCGGTCAGGCGCAGCAACACTTCCAGGTCTTCGCTGCAAGCGTGCACCACCTTGATCACCGCCGGGTTTTCCAGCAGGGCGGCCAACGGTTGCCAGTTGTCGATGGTCAGGGGGTCGATCAGGTAAGCGCGCACGCCATCACCGATCTGGATCAGCCCGGCAATGGGATAAAAGGTGTCGACCCGCATGAATTCGGTGTCGAGGGCGACGAATGGCAACTGCTGCCATTCGGCGCAATGCTGGCCGAGGCTATCGTTGTCGCAGATCCAGTGAATATCGATGGCCACACGGCTCTCCCTTGAAGAATGGCGCGCAGTATATATCGCGAAAGGGACTTGCGAGCATCCGCAGTGCAGAGGCGACCATGAAAACTCAGACAAGACTTGAAGAATAGTCCGACAGGCGGGACTTATCCTCTCTTACGCAGTACGTAGACCCGCCACAGGCTTGAGCCTGGCATGAATTCCTGATGATTCAGGACCTTGAAGCCGGCCTGCCGAAACTCGTCCTCTACGGCGGTACGAGAATTGACAGAAACGATCACGGTGTCGCGGCTGACCCGGTGAAATTCGCGCAGTAACGCCAAGCGCCCTTCGCTGCTGGGGACATGGCGAAACAACTCCAGGCAGAAAATGCAATCCACTGCATTCGCCGACAAACCGATGGAAAAAGCCGAGCCCTGAAACGTCTTGACTCGCTTGAGCAAGGACGCCGGGTGGTGGCTGCGTGCGTGGTCGAGCATGTCCTGGGAATTGTCCGATGCCAGGATCACTCGGTTGACGTGTTCGGCCAACACTGGCCAGAAACGCCCGGAACCGCAGGCCAGATCGAGCACCAGCCCCGGTTCACCGGCGACTTTCAACGCCTGGCGCACCAGCCACTCGTCGCGCCACGACGCCAGGCGCCGCCGCAGTCCCGGCGGGCGCGTATCGCCGCAGACCCGAGCGTGCTCACGGTCACAGCGCTCGGCGTATTCGATCTCGATGGAGGATGGTGGTGACGGCATCGCGGGCTCATGTCAGTAGAACGGTAGTGAACGACCTTGATTGGCAGCTTAAACAGCAGTACGTGAAAAAAAGGTCGAAGCCACCACCGCCCTGTCACCGGCTCACGCCTGATGCAAATACCAGCGCCAATCCTGCTCCCCTACCTCGCCCATGAACTGGCGATACTCAGCGCGTTTTACCGCCAGGTACACGCCGAGGAACTCACTGCCAAATGCCTCCCGCGCCCAGCGTGAACCTTCCAGTGCGCGCAGCGTGGTAAGCCAGTCGGTCGGCAGCAGTTCCTTGGCCTGGGCGTAACCGTTGCCTTCCACCGGAGCGCCGGGGTCGCGCTGTTCACGGATGCCACGGTGAATGCCGGCCAGGATGGCGGCGGCCGCCAGGTAAGGGTTGGCGTCGGCGCCGCAGATGCGGTGTTCGATATGCCGGGAGTTGGCCGGCCCGCCGGGCACGCGCAGGCTGACGGTGCGGTTGTCCACGCCCCAGGTGGCGGCCAGCGGCGCGTAGCTGTTGGTTTGGAAGCGACGGTAAGAGTTGGCATTGGGGCAGAACAGCAACAGCGAATCGAGCAAGGTGCTGAGCATGCCACCCACCGCCTGGCGCAGCAGCGGCGTGCCGTCAGTGGCTTCGCTGGCGAACAGGTTATTGCCCGCGGCGTCCGCCAGGCTCACGTGCATGTGCATGCCAGTGCCGGCCAGGTCATCGAACGGCTTGGCCATAAAGCAGGCGGTCATCCCGTGTTTGTGCGCCACGCCCTTCACCAGGCGTTTATAGCGCACCGCTTCATCCATGGCTTGCAGGGCGTCGGTACGGTGTTCCAGGGTGATTTCCACCTGGCCGGGGGCGTATTCGGAAATCGCCGTGCGCGCCGGGATGCCTTGCAGTTTGCAGGCACTGTAGAGGTCGGCGAGGAACGGCTCGATCTGTTCCAGCTCGCGCAGGCCGTAGACCTGGGTCGAACGCGGGCGCCCGCCATCCACATCCCGTGCCGGTTGTGGCCGGCCATTGCTGTCGGGTTTCTGGTCGAGCAGGTAAAACTCCAACTCCGCCGCCATCACCGGGTAATAACCATCGGCCTTGAGCCCGTCGATCACTTTGGCCAGCAAATGCCGGGGATCCGCCACGGTGGCGGGCAGACCTTCGGTGGGGTGCATGCTGACCTGCACCGCCGCCGTCGGGATCAGCCGCCACGGCATGCGTTGCAAACTGCCGCTGATCGGGTAGGCGCGGCAGTCGATATCGCCCACCTCCCACACCAGCCCAGAGTTTTCCACGTCGTCGCCATTGATGGTCAGGCCCAGGATAGTGCTGGGCAAGGGCCGGCCGCTCTCGTACACCGCCAGCAGTTCATCGCGGTGCAGCAACTTGCCGCGTGGCACCCCATTGTTGTCGAGGATAAACAGCTCGAACAGTTCGATGTCTGGGTTGTGTTCGAGGTAAGACTGGGCTTCGTTCAGGCAGGCAAAAACACTCATGGGCATTCTCATACGTGTGTGTAAAGCAGACGCGCAGGTGCACGCCATCCAAGGGATGGATCAACGTAGGAATGAAGTATCTGGTGGGCGTGCGTGACGGCAGTGGAACAGGGCCCAGAACGCGAGATCGGACGGCAGTGTCGCGGGGTGGGTGTCGAGAGAGCCGTCCATGCAGGGATCACAGTGCTGAAGATAGCGGCCAGCCTCACACGCCTGCATAGGTGGGTAAATCCAGGGTTGATGGAGTTTGGTTGCGACTTGGCTAAACATTCGCAGCGCCTTGCCACCCCGCCCAACGCTGGAAATAATGACCGCCCAAGACCATGCCCCAAGGACTCGACCGCATGAAAGCTCTTTTTGCCCTGTGTGTATTAAGCGTGGCCACCAGCGTCCTGGCCGACGCCGCCCCTTCGCGCCTGGACCAGGTGCTCCAACGCGGCACGCTCAGCGTCTGCACCACCGGCGACTACAAGCCCTACACCTCCCTGCGCGCCGATGGCAGCTACGAAGGCATCGACATCGCCATGGCCGAGTCCCTGGCCAAGAGCCTCAACGCCAACATCCAGTGGGTGCCCACCACTTGGAAAACCCTGATGCCGGACTTCCTCGCCCAACGCTGCGACATTGCCGTGGGCGGCATTTCAGTGTCGCTGGAGCGCCAGAAAAAAGCCTTCTTCAGCCAGGCCCTCGGCGTCGACGGAAAGATCCCGCTGGTGCGCTGCGCCGATGTGCAGCGTTACCAGACCGTCGAGCAGATCAACCAACCGCAGGTCCGCGTGATCGAGCCCGCCGGCGGCACCAACGAAGTATTCGCCCGCGCCCACTTGGGCCAGGCGCAAATCCGCTTGCATGACAACGTGACCATCTTCGACGAACTGCTGGCGGGCAAGGCCGACGTGATGATCACCGACGCCAGCGAAGCGCGTTACCAGCAAAAGCTCAAGCCAGGGCTGTGCGCGGTCAACCCTGAGCGGCAGATGCAGTACAGCGAAAAAGCCTTCATGCTGCCCCGCGATGATGTGGCGTGGAAAAGCTATGTCGACCAATGGTTGCACCTGAGCGTGGCCACCGGGGTGTATGACGGCATCGTCAGTCAATGGCTGGCGGCGCCCTGAGCTACGCTCTTGTCACATCAATAAGAACGAGGGATGGGTTATGACGCGATTGCTTCGAATCACCTGGCTGCTGCTGTTGTGTTTCAGCCAGGTGCATGCCGCGACGGCTCAGGATGAGGATGCGCAGGCGGCCAAGGCGCTGCTGGAGAAAGCCGTGGCCTACTACCAGAGCAACGGCGACAAGGCCTTTGCCGCGTTCAGTCGCCAGGGGGAGTTTATTGAGCAGGATCGCTATGTGTTCGTGGTCGATACCCAGGGCGTGCTGCTGGCCAGTGGCGGGCCCTCCTCCGCCTTGATCGGCCGCGATGTATCCGAAGTACTGGGACCGGATCTGCGCCAGTCATTTAAAGACGCGCTGAAGGTGCCGGAAGGCCAGGGCATCCAGCAGGCCGATTACCGCTGGCAGAACTGGAACGATGGCAAGGTCGAGCACAAGCACGTGTTCTACCAGCGCGTGGGCGAACGCATCCTGGCGGTGGGTTATTACTTGCCACGGGCCACACCGGAACAGGCGCGGGCCCTGCGCAACAAGGCGGTGAACGCATTGCTCAAGGATGAGTCGGGCACGCTCAAGGCGATCAACTCCTTGCAAGGCGGCTTCTTGCAGGATGACCTCTACGTGTTTGTCGTCGACCTCAATACCCGACGCTACGTGGCCCACGGCACCACCCTGCGGCTGATCAACACCGACTTCGGCAAGATCAAGGACCCCGACGGCAAGCCGGTGGGCGAACCGATCCTCAAGCTGATGGCCGAGCAGGACCAGGGCGAATACAAATACCGCTGGAAAAACCCGGTGACCGGCAAGGTCGAGAACAAGCATGCGTATGTGCGCAAGGCCGGGCATTTCATGGTGGCGGTGGGTTACTACAGCCCCTGAAGCTGGAGCGCGGTCAAAACTGTGGGAGCGGGCTTGCTCGCGAATGCGGTGTGTCAGTTACAGATGCTTCAACTGAACCACCGCATTCGCGAGCAAGCCCGCTCCCACAGTTTGATCTTCACAGGGTCAGTTAGCGCGCTTTGTCTTCGCGGCCGCGCAGCACCCGGTTGGGCATCGCAATCGCCGCCGCCAAGCCCAACAACGACACCGCCGCACTCACCATCAGCAAATGCCGGAACGTCACCGCCAATTCCCCGCGCAAGGCGTCCTGCGCCGGGCCGGGTGCGGCGTTGAGGCCGTCAAGCAACACGTTACCGGAGCTGCCTTCAACGGCCAGCGCGCCGCTGGCCAGGTGGGCGAAGCTGGAATCCTGCAACAGCGCCAGCAACAGCGCCGACATACACGCCACCCCCACTGCCCCGCCGAGGGAACGGAACAGGTTGGTGGTGCTGGTGGCGACGCCGATATCGCGTTGTTCCACCGAGTTCTGCGTGCCCACCAGCGAGGTGGGAAATTGCATGCCGGCCGCGATCCCGCACAGCAGCATAAACACGGCTGTCAGCCATACCGCCTGAGGCGCGCTCAAGGCCATGCCGAAAATCGCAAAGGGGCTCAACAGCGCGCCGCTGAGGATCATCGGTTTATAACGCCCGGTCACCGAGGTCATGCGCCCGGCAAAATAGGCGCCCATCGGCAAACCCATTGCCAGCGGCAGCAGGTGCAAGGCCGCGCTGTCGGCACCCGAGCCGGTCACCGTCTGATAACGCAGCGGCATCAGCACCGTCAGGGAAATCGCCTGGAAGCTGGTGAAGAAAATCGTGCACCAGCACAACACCGCGCTGCGGTTGGCGAACAAATGCATCGGCAACAACGGCTCCCGCGCACGGCGTTCGTGCCAGACAAACAGGCTCAACGCCAGCAGCGCACACGCCAGCAGGCCCAGCACTTCATTGTCACGCCAATGATGGCCCTGGCCGATTTCGGTGATGCCCAGCAGCAACGCCGTCAGGCCGACGATCATCAGCACGGTGCCGAGGTAATCGATGATCGGCTTGCGCTGTGGCACCGGCAGCCCCACCAGGGTGCGGTGGGCCACGTACCAGGCGCCGGCGCCCAATGGCAGGTTGATCAAAAATACCCAGCGCCACGACAAGTACTCGGTCATGTAGCCGCCGAGCACCGGCCCGGCCACGCTGGCCACCGCGTACATACTGCTGAAATAGCCTTGGTAGCGTCCGCGTTCACGGGGCGGGATGATGTCGCCAATGATCGCCTGGCTCACCGAAATCATGCCGCCGGCGCCGATGCCCTGGAGGATCCGCGCCAGCACCAGTTGCTCCATGCTTTGCGCCATGCCGCAGAACAGCGAGGCCAGGGTGAACAGGCCCATGCCGATCAGCATCATCGGCCGGCGCCCATACAGGTCGCCGAGCTTGCCGTAGATCGGCACGGCCACAGTCATCGCCACCATGTAGCCGGAAATCACCCAAGCCAGCAGGTTGACGTCGTGGAACTGCGCGGAGATGGCGGGCATCGACACGGCGACAATGGTCTGGTCCAGTGCACCCAGGAAGATCGCCATCATCAGTGAGGCGAGGATACTGCGCACAGCGGGAAGCGGCGGAGCGGGCTGATTGAGGTGCGTCACGGCAAGACCTTCGAGCAGAGCCCGCGAGAAAGTCGGCCCGCGGGAATGCTCGATACGATAGCAGGCTATTCGATAGCTTCGTAAGGAAGTCCGACGTAATTTTCTGCGATGGTTTTGCGCCCCGCCTCGGAGTGGATGAAGTACTCAAGTTCACTCTCAGCAATGCGCTGGCTGAAACCGTCCGCCTCGGGAAATTGATGCAACATCGAGGTCATCCACCAGGAAAACCGCTCAGCCTTCCACACCCGCCGCAGGCAGATGGCGGAATAGCGTTCCAGCAAATCCACGCGCCCCTCGCCGTAGACCTTGAGCAGAATCCGATACAGGGTGCTCACGTCACTCGCCGCCAGGTTCAAGCCCTTGGCGCCGGTGGGCGGCACGATATGCGCCGCGTCGCCCAGCAGGAACAGGCGGCCGTACTGCATCGGTTCCACCACGAAACTGCGCAGCGGCGCGATGCTTTTTTCGATCGACGGACCGGTCACCAGGTTCTCGGCGAGGTGGCTGGGCAGGCGGGTTTTCAGCTCGTCCCAGAAACGTGCGTCAGGCCATTCATCAATAGGTTCTTCCAGCGGCACTTGCAGGTAATAGCGGCTTCGGGTCGACGAACGCATGCTGCACAAGGCAAAGCCGCGCGCGTGCTTGGCGTAGACCAGCTCAGCGTGCACGGGCGGCGTGTCGGCCAGGATACCCAACCAGCCGAAGGGGTAGACCCGTTCGAAGACCTTGATCGATTCGGCCGGGATCGATTGGCGCGCAACGCCGTGGTAGCCGTCGCAACCGGCAATGTAGTCACACTCCAGGCGAAACGCCTCACCCTGGTGCTCAAACGTCAGCCAGGGTCGATCACTTTTAAGGCCGTGGGGCTGCACGTTATGGGCTTCATAAAACGTGGTGGCGCCAGCGGCGGCACGCGCGGCCATCAGGTCGCGGGTGACTTCGGTCTGGCCGTAGATCATCACCGACTGGCCGCCGGTCAAGCCCTTGAGGTCGATATGGGTGAGCTGGCCGTTCAGCGCCAGCTCGAATCCGTCATGCACCAGGCCTTCGCTGTCCATTCGCTGGCTGACGCCGGCCTGCCTCAACAGGTCGACCATGCCTTGCTCCAGCACCCCGGCACGAATGCGCCCTTGCACGTAATCGGCGCTCTGGCGCTCTAGGATAAGGGTCTCGATACCCGCATTGTGCAGCAGTTGACCGAGCAGCAGTCCAGAGGGACCGGCGCCGATGATGGCGACTTGGGTTTTCAGCGTTTTCATTATTTTTATGGCCCGCAAATTCCACCCGAACAGACAGGGTGAAAGAGTTGTCATTGGTCTTGTTGCTGACATTTTTCACTTGAGCGAGCAGCATAAGAAGGTGAAAACTGAGCCAAAGCCTGCGCTTTTTGCCAATTGGGGCGATTACCGCACCACTGTCCTGAGTATCGGATTGAAACCATGACCAAAACCGCGATTCCGGTCTTCAAGCTTTACGGGGAAGACCAGCAATGGCCGACCCCCGATTTGTTGCACTGTGAAACCATTTCCCGGCGCAGTCGGGAATACCAGTGGGAAATCCAGCCCCACCGGCACGCGGATCTGTGCCAGTTGCTCTACGTGCACAAAGGCCAGGCACAATTGGAAATCGAAGGCGAGCGCACCACGCTGAACGAAGCGACCCTGCAGGTATTGCCGCCGTTGTGTGTGCACGGGTTTCGCTTTCCCAAGGATGTTGAAGGCTATGTCGTGACGCTGGCAGCGCCACTGGTCAGCCATCTGCAAGCACAGCTGGGCGCAACGGTAGACGGATTGCAGGCATTGGGCAGTTACCCGGCAGGCAAAGACAGTGATTATCTGAACAGTCAGTTCGCCCGCCTGCAGGTTGAATACGCCGACGATCAACCGGCGCGGGACATGATGCTGCATGCGCTGGTCAGCGTGCTGCTGGTGTGGATCAGCCGCCAGGCCATCCAGCATCGCCACCCTCGGGCGCCCAGGGGGCGTGAATACTTCCGGCGCTTTACCCAGCTGGTCGAGCAGCATTACCGCGAACACCCGAAGATCGAGGACCTGGCCCACAAGCTCGGGATCTCGGTCTCACACTTGAACGGAACATGTCGAGAGTTGGGCGGGCAGCCTGCGCTGCAGATCATGCATGACCGGCAATTACTGGAAGCCAAGCGTTTGCTGACTTACACCAGCATGACCATTAATGAAATGTCGGAGGTGTTGGG
The DNA here is from genome assembly GCF_054685145.1 of Pseudomonas sp. H1_A03. Lineage (NCBI taxonomy): Bacteria > Pseudomonadati > Pseudomonadota > Gammaproteobacteria > Pseudomonadales > Pseudomonadaceae > Pseudomonas > Pseudomonas sp. H1_A03. The sequence goes on along the minus strand of NZ_CP162829.1, from coordinate 2,903,003 downwards.
TTTTTCCGACCCGACCAACTTCTCACGGCTGTTTCGCCGACGGGTCGGGTTTTCGCCCAAGGCGTTTCGTGAACAACTTAAAGCCGAGGCACCACATAGCTGAATGTAGGAGCGGGCTTTTGTGGGAGCGGGCTTGCTCGCGAATGCGCTGGGTCAGCTACATATCTGCAAACTGATCCACCGCATTCGCGAGCAAGCCCGCTCCCACATTTGGATATTCAGCGCGTCATCCTTATCGCAAGGCACTGAAACTGCCGGTACGCGGAACACATTGGTCCTGATGGCAACTGATCGCAAAGGTCGGCTGCATACGCGTTTGCTCCACACGGTAGGCGGCAGTCCCGTACAGCGCGCTGGCGAGTGCGCACAGGCTGAAAATCATCAAGTACTTTCTGGTTTTAATACTCATGGCACAGACCTCTGAGCGGATCTACACGGTGCTCTCCAAAGCATAGGTCAACGCGCGCGAGTTGCCATTATCAGGCGACATTCAACACGTTTATGTCGACCTAGAGACCCGCATCCCATGCGGGCTCTTCCGGGAACCGCAGCACCAGGAAATCCAACAGGCTGCGCAGCGCCGATGGCATGTGCTTGCGCGAGGCGTATACCGCGTAAATGTTCATCCGGCGAGGTTCGGCATCGGGCAGCAGGCGCACCAGTTCACCGCGACGGATGTAGTCGCCGGCCTGGTAACTGGGCAGCATCGACACCCCTGCCCCGGCCAGCGTCACGCGCAACAAAGTGCTGGCCTCGTTGGAAGTGATATTGCCGTTGATGGGCACCGAGACGTGCTCGCCACGCTCTTCGAAATGCCACAGGCTTTTACCGAAATAAGAGTGGGTGAGGCAGTTGTGCCCGGCCAGGTCTTCGACTTTCTGCGGGGCCGGATGCTCCAGCAGATAAGCCGGCGTGGCGCAGACCACTGAGCGACACACCGTCAGCCGCCGGGCGATAAGGTTGGGGTCCAGGTCATTGCTGGTGCGGATGGCCAGGTCGATACGCTCATCCACCAGGTTCACCGTGCGGTCGAGCATCTGCAGGTCAACCGTCACCAGCGGGTAGCGCTTGACGTACTCGGCGATGGCCTGCGCCAATTGCGCCTGGCCGAAAGACGTACTGACACTCAGGCGCAGCAGGCCACGGGGCGCGTCGTCGGGCTCGCTGACGGCGGCCTGCATATCGCCGCACAGTTCCAGCATTTGCCGACAGCGCGGCAGGGTTTCACTGCCGGCCGCCGTAAGGCTGAGCTTGCGCGTGGTGCGGTGCAGCAAACGTGCGCCGACCCAGTCTTCCAGCTCGGCCAGGTAGCGTGACACCACCGGCCGCGACAGGTCCAGATGGTCGGCGGCGGCAGACTGGCTACCCAGGTCCACCACCGTGACAAACACGCGCATTGCTTGAAGACGATCCATGATTTGCCCGATTTTAGAAACAAACTATGTCCCAGCATCGCATTTTTAGTCTGGTTTTGTGCAACTAAGCTCTGTGCATCCCCTACCCATGCTGGAGCTGCCCGATGTTCTCAACCTTCAAGCGCCTGACCCTGGCCACCGCCGCCCTGGCCTTCGCCGCACATGCGGCTGCCGCCGACCTGACGTTGGACGTGTACAACCCTGGCGAAGCCGCGATCTTCCCGGTCAGCTCGGTGCTGGTCAGCGGCGCCAAGGACGCCATCCTGGTGGACGCTCAATTCGGCAAGGGCCAGGCCGAGCAACTGGTGCAAAAGATCCGCGCCAGCGGCAAACACCTCACCACCATCTACATCAGCCATGGCGACCCGGACTACTACTTCGGCCTCGATACCCTCACCGCCGCGTTCCCCGACGCCAAGGTGCTGGCAGCGCAACCGGTGGTCGACCATATCAAGGCGACTGTTGCCGGCAAACTTGAGTTCTGGGGCCCGAAAATGGGCGCCGACAAGCCGGCCAAAACCATCGTGCCGCAGGTGCTTGAAGGCCACAGCTTGAGCCTCGAAGGCCAACAACTGGATGTCATCGGCCTGGATGGCCCGCAGCCGGATCGCAGCTTTGTGTGGATCCCGTCGATCAAGGCCGTGGTCGGTGGTGTGGTCGTCGCTGAAAACATCCACCTGTGGATAGCCGACACCCAGAGCGCGCAATCCCACAAAGATTGGCTCGCCACTTTGCAACGCATCGAACAGCTCAAACCTCGCACCGTGGTTCCAGGCCACTACCTGGGCACACCGTCGCTGAAATCGGTGGCCTTTACCGCCAACTACATCAAGGCCTTTGACGCCGAGACCGCCAAGGCCAAGGATTCCGCTGCCCTGATCGCGGCCATGAAAAAACGTTACCCGACCCTCGCCGACGAAAGCTCGCTGGAACTGAGCGCCAAAGTCGCCAAGGGCGAAATGAAGTGGTGAAGCGTTTCAAACCTTAACCGTACTGGAGAACGTCATGAGCAAGATTGCAATCATTGGGGCCACTGGCCGTGCCGGTAGCCAACTGCTGGAAGAAGCACTGCGCCGTGGGCATAGCGTTGTAGCCATCGCACGTAATACCGACAAGCTGGCCGTTCGCCCTGGCGTCACCGTCAAACAGGTTGATGCGCTGGACGCAGACGCCCTGCAACACGCCGTCAGCGGCAGCGATGTGGTAATCAGCGCCGCACACTTCGCCACCCTGCCCGCCAGCGCCGTGATCGGGCCGGTGAAAAAAGCCGGGGTGCAACGCCTGCTGGTGGTGGGCGGTGCCGGTTCGCTGTTACTGCCGGGTGGCGGTCGGGTGATCGACAGCGAAGGCTTCCCGGCAGAGTACAAAGCCGAGGCCAGTGCGGGGGCCGCGTTTCTCGATGCGCTGCGTCAGGAGAAGGAACTGGATTGGACCTTCCTGTCGCCATCGGCGGAGTTCGTTGAGACCGAACGCACCGGTAAATTCCGTGTAGGCCAGGATGATTTGCTGGTGAGCAGTGAGGGGCGTAGTTGGATCAGTTTCGCCGACTATGCCATCGCCTTGATCGACGAAGTCGAAGCACCAAAGCACTCCCGCCAGCGCTTCACCGTGGGCTACTGACCCAACGCGGTTTAAAACTGTGGGAGCTGGCTTGCCTGCGATAGCGGTGTGTCGGTCAATGATGTACTGACTGATCGACCGCTATCGCAGGCAAGCCAGCTCCCACATTGTGATCTTCAGTGTTCCGGATATTGCGCCTGGCTCACTAACCAGTTCATCAGGGCTTCAAGCCCGGCCGACGGCGCCGTCCCCGGCGGATACACCAGGTAATACCCCATCCCCGTCGGCACCTGCAGTTCAAACGGCATCACCAACCGTCCTGCCTTCACATCCTCGCCAATCAACGCACTGTCGCCAATCGCCACGCCGGAACCTTGGGACGCCACCGTCATCGCCAAGTCCAGCGTTTCAAAATGATGCCCCTGGCTCAAATTGCTCAACTGCGTGTTCGCAGCCGAAAGCCACAACGCCCAATCCCGCTCGTCCCGGGTGGGGTGCAGCAGTACCTGTTGCTGCAAGTCTGCGGGCGTGTGCAAAACATCCAGCAACGCCGGCGCACAGACGGGCGTGAGCTGTTCATCGAACAAGTGCCGCGCCTCGGCCGACTGCTCGGCGATGGGCGCATAGATCACCGCCGCATCGAATTGCTCGCGACGAAAGTCCACGGTGTAGGCCACGGTGGTCGTGAGTTCCACCGGCACGTCCGGGCGCTCCTTTTGCCACTGCATCAGGCGCGGCAGCAACCAGCGCATCACGCAGGTGGACGCTTTGAGCTGCAGGGTCTGGCGGCGGCTGCCGATCTGCTCCACCGCCTCGCCGATCAGGCCAAACACTTGCTGGGCGCGCAGTGACCATTCACGGCCTTCTTCGGTCAGGCTCAAGCCGCGCGCCTGGCGTCGGAACAGCGCGTAGCCCAAATGGCTTTCCAGCCCGGCGATCTGCCGGCTCACTGCGCCCTGGGTGATGTGCAATTGCTCGGCAGCACGGGTGAAGTTGCAGCACTGGGCCGTGACCCAGAAGGTGTGCAGCGCGGGCAGCGGCGGAAGGCGCTTCATAAGGGCTGAGCCATGACGTGAGAACATGGCTAGTATGACTTTTTATCGATTGTTGCCGCTACCGGCCAGCCGGTCCAATACCGCCTTATCTCAACAATAAGAGCGACATTTATGGCCACCTGCGGCGAAGTATTGGTCAACCTCCTGGAAGGCTACGGCGTGGATCAGGTATTTGGCATCCCCGGCGTACACACGGTGGAGTTGTATCGCGGCCTGGCCAGTTCCAGCATCCGCCACGTCACCCCGCGCCACGAACAGGGCGCCGGGTTCATGGCCGACGGTTATGCGCGCACCCGCGGCAAGCCCGGCGTGTGCTTCATCATCACCGGCCCCGGCATGACCAATATCACCACCGCCATGGGCCAGGCCTATGCTGACTCGATCCCCATGCTGGTGATCTCCAGCGTGCAGTCGCGCAGCCAGTTGGGTGGCGGGCGCGGCAAGCTGCATGAGCTGCCGAACCAAGCAGCAATGATGGCCGGCGTGGCGGCGTTCTCGCACACCTTGATGTCGGCGGCGGAGTTGCCCGGCGTGTTGGCGCGGGCCTTTGCAGTGTTCCAGGCCGGGCGGCCGCGCCCGGTGCATATCGAAATCCCGCTGGATGTGCTGGTGGAAAATGCCGACGCGCTGCTGGGCACTGAGCCGATCCGCGTGGCCCGTGCCGGCGCGGCGCCATCGGCGGTGAAGCAGATGAGCCAGTTGCTCGCGGCAGCCAGGAAGCCACTGATCCTGGCAGGTGGCGGCGCCATTGACGCGGCGCCAGAACTGACGCGACTGGCCGAGGCGCTCGGCGCGCCGGTGGCCCTGACCATCAACGCCAAAGGCATGCTGCCCGCCCATCACCCGCTGCTGATCGGCTCGACCCAAACCCTGGTCGCCACCCGCGCGTTGGTGGCCGAAGCGGACGTGGTGCTGGCTATCGGAACAGAGCTGGCGGAGACCGACTACGACGTCACTTTCGCCGGCGGTTTCGAGATTCCGGGCGCTTTGCTGCGCATCGACATCGACCCGGACCAGACCGTGCGCAACTACCTCCCGCAAGTGGCGCTGGTCGCCGATGCACAAATCGCCGCCGACGCCTTATTGGCCGAGCTGGACCGCCAGCCATTGCCGCCACGCAACAGCACGTGGGGCGCTCACCGCGTCGCCCGCTTGTGGGCCGAACTGACCCCCACTTGGGACGCCGCCGCCCGCGCGCAAACCCTGTTCCTCAACACCGTCCTGGCGGCATTGCCCAACGCCGTCATAGTGGGCGACTCCACCCAACCGGTGTACAGCGGCAACCTCACCTTGAACCTCGACCACCCGCGCCGCTGGTTCAACTCGTCCACCGGCTACGGCACCCTGGGCTACGCCCTGCCCGCCGCCATCGGCGCCTGGCTGGGGCGTGGCGACGGGCAGCCGGTGGTCTGCCTGATCGGCGACGGCGGCCTGCAATTCACCCTGCCGGAACTCGCCAGCGCGGTGGAAGCACGCGTGCCGATCATCGTGCTGCTGTGGAATAACCACGGCTATGAAGAGATCAAGAAATACATGGTCAACCGGGCGATCGAACCGGTCGGTGTGGACATCTACACCCCGGACTTCATCGGCGTCGCCAAGGCGCTGGGCTGCGCGGCCGAAAGTATTAAGGGTGTTGAGTCGTTACGCGTGGCACTACGCGCCGCAGTTGATCGCCCGGGGCCGACACTGATTGAAATCGACCAGGGCCTTTGGATGACGGAGTTGGCGCTATGAGCACGGTATTGAACGGTGTGTATATCGGTGGTGCGTGGCGTGCCGGCCATACCGTGCTGGAAGTAATCAATCCGGCCACCGAAGCGATGTTGGCCCAGGTGAGCGTGGGCGATGCGCTGGCCGTGACACAAGCGGTCGACGCGGCCAGCGCGGCCTTCAGTGACTGGTCGAAAAGCACCGGCCGTGATCGCGCCGCCCTGCTGCGCAAAATCGCCCGAGGGGTGAGCGAGCAGCGCGAACTGCTGATGCACCTGCAGTCGAGCAACAACGGCAAACCGCTGTTTGAAGCCGCGATTGATGTGGACGACGTGATCGCCACGTTCGAGTACTACGCCGGCGTGGCCGAAGCGATGGACGCCGGCCAGGATTGCCCGGTGGACCTGCCCAGCGCTGACTTCAGCGCTCGCCTGCGCCGTGAACCTTGTGGCGTGGTGGGGCTGATCGTGCCGTGGAACTTCCCGATGGTGACCACTGCCTGGAAACTCGCCCCGGCACTGGCGGCGGGTTGCTGCGTGGTGCTCAAGCCGTCAGAAGTGACGCCATTGGCCGAGCTGCAACTGGCGCGAATTATTGCTGAATCGGGGCTCCCGGCCGGGGTGTTTAACCTGGTGTGTGGCACGGGCTTGGCGGTCGGGGCGCCGTTGGCGGCGGATCCACGGGTGGCGAAGATTTCCTTCACCGGCAGCAACGCAGTCGGCGTGCAGGTGATGCAGCGCGCGGCTGAAACCATCAAGGGTGTGAGCCTGGAATTGGGCGGTAAATCTTCACTGGTGGTACTGGCGGACGCCGACCTGGACCTGGCGGTGGAGCTGGCCTGTGGCGGTGGATTTTTCAACGCCGGGCAGATGTGTTCCGCCACCAGTCGTGTGCTGGTCGCTGACAGCCTGGCGGATGCATTCCTGCAGCGGTTGCACAAACGTGTTGAAGGAATCCGTGTGGCTGACCCTTTTTCCGATGAGGTGGAAATGGGCGCGCTGATCAACCGTGTGCAGTATCAACGTGTGCTGGGGCACATACAGCGTGGCGTTGAGGATGGCGCGCGATTGCTGTGTGGCGGTGCACGGCCGGCGGATTTGCCGAAGGGCTTTTTCATTCGCCCGACTGTGTTCACCGATGTGCCACTGGACAGCGCGTTGTGGAATGAAGAGATCTTCGGCCCGGTGCTGTGTGTACGACGGTTCGCAACTGAGGACGAGGCAATTGCCCTGGCCAACGACAGCGATTTCGGCTTGGTGGCAAGCGTGGTCAGCCGTGACAACGAAACCGCCGAGCGCGTGGCGAATGCCTTGCAGGCCGGGCTGGTGTGGATCAACGCGCCGCAAGTGATCTTTGCGCAAGCGGCGTGGGGCGGTTACAAGCAGAGCAGCATCGGCCGCGAGCTAGGGCCGTGGGGGTTGGCGGCGTTTCAGGAGATCAAGCATGTGATCCGGTCCAACTAACACCGAAGATCCCACATTTTTGATTTTTGGTGTGTCAGTTGAATGCAATTTTTAGATAGCCCCTGCGACTTTCTCATTTGCCGCCCTTCTCCCACCCATGGCCTGATTCGCCCTTGCTCACTCAAGGCCCTCCCATGGAAACCGTTCAAACAAAACCCACCACCGCCCTCTGGCTGATGATCAGTGTCGTGCTGGTCGCCCTTAACCTGCGGCCATCAATGGCCGCCGTGGGCCCATTGTTGTCATCGATTCGCGGCGACGTGCCGTTGAGTTTCAGTAGCGCGGCGTTGCTGACCATGTTGCCGGTGATGGCCATGGGTTTGGCGATGTTCTTTGGCATGGCCGTGGCCAAGCGTTTTGGCGAGCACCGCAGCATTGTGCTGTCGCTGCTGGTGATTGGCGTGGCCACGCTGTCGCGGTTGTTCCTGGATTCGGCGCTGGAGTTGATCATCAGCGCCATCGCAGCCGGAGTGGGCATTGCGATGATCCAAGCGTTGATGCCAGCGCTGATCAAGTCGCGATTCAGCGATAACGTCTCGCTGTTCATGGGCCTGTACGTCACCGCGATCATGGGGGGTGCCGCGTTGGCGGCATCGTTTGCGCCGTTCGTGCAAGTGCAGACCGGCAGTTGGCGCATCGGCCTGGCAATCTGGGCAGTGCTCGCAGTACTGGCGCTGGCATTCTGGTTTGCACAGCGCTCGGTGCTGCCGCCGTTGCCGCAAGCGTCCGCCGGCCCGCAGGAATCATTTTTCGGTAACGTCCGGGCCTGGTTGCTGGCCGTCTTTTTCGGCCTTGGCACCGCGTCCTACACCTGCGTACTCGCCTGGCTCGCGCCGTACTACGTGGAGCAAGGCTGGAGCGAACAGAACGCTGGTTTGCTGCTGGGCTTTTTGACGGCAATGGAAGTGGTGTCCGGCTTGATCACCCCCGCCATCGCCAACCGTCGCCGGGATAAACGCGGTGTGGTTGCGGTGCTGCTTGTGCTGATCATCCTCGGTTTCTGCGGTTTGATTCTCAGCCCGCAATACCTGAGCCTGCTGTGGCCCTGCCTGCTCGGCCTGGGCATTGGCGGTCTGTTCCCGATGAGCTTGATCCTGTCCCTCGACCACCTGGACAACCCCCGCCGCGCCGGTGGCCTCACCGCGTTTGTACAAGGTATCGGCTACTTGATTGCCGGGCTGTCGCCGCTGATCGCGGGGATGATCCGCGATCAACTGGGCAGCTTCGAATGGGCTTGGTGGTCGTTGACGGCGGTCATTGTAGTGATGCTGCTGATCGTCACGCGCTTCAACCCAAAGCATTACGCGCGGCATATCCGCTGAGGTCGTGTTGCAAACAGTATTTGTCTCACGCCAAAAATAGAAACGCCCTACAGCGCTTTCTATTGGCACGTCCGTTCCGTTAATCTTTTGCGCTGTCTTGTACTGAGTTCGGTACAACGGGTTTACGGACGAAACCGATGCTAAACAGTAACTTGCTCAGAAAGCTCGATATGCAGGACTTGATGGTGTTTATCGCCGTCTATGACCAGAGCAGCGTTACCGAGGTGTCCGAAACGCTGTTTGTCAGCCAGTCCACCGTGAGCTACAGCCTGAAGAAGCTGCGCACCAGTTTCGAAGACGAGCTGTTTATCAACACACGGGCGGGCATGCGGCCGACGTACAAGGCCACCACCATGTACGGCCATGTGCAGAAAATCCTCGAGAGCATCAACCTGTGCCACGCCGGTGGACAGGCCTTCGACCCGACGCAGCAGGCCGTGACCTTCAACGTGTGCGCGCCGGAATATTTCGAACAGTTGATCCTGCCGCGCCTGTTGAAGCACTTTGACCGCGCCGACCTGCCGGTGATCGTCAATGTGCAAAAGCTGGAAACCGACATCCCCGCCGACGACCTACGCGATGGCCGTCTCGATCTGGTGATCTGTTTCGGCCCCAACTTCCACCGCGCCCATAAAGACTTCCGCACCCAGATGCTGCTCGAAGACGACCTTGTGTGCGTGTTCGACAAACGCTCGGCACCGCGCGAGCCGGCCTTCAGCCTGCAATCGTTCGTTGAGCGGCGCCACGTGTTCCCCACGCCCTGGACCTCCGACACCAACATGATCGACGGCTGGCTGGCGCGCCAGGCGCACAAGCGCCAAGTGATCGCCCGCGCCAACAGCTACAGCGCGGCGCTGAAGATGATCACCGGCACCGACTTTATCGTCACCCTGCCGCGCCGCGTGCAAAAGCTGCTGGCGCCTGGGACGGTGTTCGGCCATTGCGAGGCGCCCAACGGTTTGCCGGGGTTCACGCTGGAGATGCAGTGGAATGAAACCAGTGGACAGGACAGTGCCAATACCTGGTTTCGTGAGCAGGTTGTAAAAGTCTGCGCGGACCAGGGATTGCTGTGATTGCCCCTACGCCGATGGCATCGTTGCGGTGTCAGCCGATGACGGCTTTGCTGTAGGAATCGCGGTCCATGTCCACCAACAGGACACTCAGTTGAACCTGTATATCCGCCGGCCAGTCGCCCGCGTCCTGCAACGCCGCCAGCAAGCTTTCCGACAACTGCTTCTTGACCTGTGGTGACCGCCCGCTGAGCAGCGAAAGCTTCAACGCGACAAACCCGCGCGGGTCGAGAGAGGTGCCGACCTGGAAACTCTCGACCTTGAGCGCACGACTCTTGATATCGAACTCCGAACCGAACTGGCCGGACACCATCAGCACGTTGTTGAGCCGCAACAGGACTTTCTCGACGGCCAGGCCTGTCAGGTTGGCGGTGTATTCCAGGTGCAGGTGTGGCATGAAGGGCTCCAAATTTTTTGTAGGAAGTTTCGCAGGTATACCACGCGAGTCAGGCCTGGGTCGCCAACCCTCGATCACTCATGAACGCCTCAAGCCGTGAACGCACCCAGCGCTCAGCCGGGTCAGTGTCCACATGACTGAGCCAGACCATGGACAAATCCAGGGTCGGCGTCTCGAATGGGAACGGCTCACAGAACAGGTGGCCCGACACCGCCATGGCCTCGGCGGTGTAGTCCGGCAGGCTGGCGATCAGGTCGGTGCCGGCGAGCAACGCCGGCAGCGCGCTGTATTGCGGCACCGACAACACCACGTGGCGTTTGCGGCCGATTTCCGCCAGCCACTCATCGGCAAACCCCGACACGTTGGCGGTGTGGGACACCAACACGTGGGGCCGTGAGCAATATTCATCGAGGGTCAGCGGTGTGTCGGAGGCATCGGCGCGCAGCAAACGCGGGCGGATATGGCGCAGCAGCTTGCGCTTGGCATTCGCCGGCAAGCCACGGGTCTGGGTGATGCCGACGGTGATATCACCGGAGGCCAGCAGGTCCGGAATGCGCCAGTAGTCCACATGCTGCACCACAAACACCACTTGCGGCGCTTCCTGGCGCAAGGCGCGCAGCAACGGTGGCAGCAGGCCGAACTCGACATCGTCGGACAGGCCGATGCGAAAAGTCATGGTGCTGATGGACGGGTCGAAATCGTGGGTCAGGCTCAGGGCCGATGACAATGAGTCCAGGGCCGGCGACAGGTGCTGGATGATTTCCTCGGCGCGCGCGGTGGGCTCCATGCGATGGCCGACACGAATGAACAACGGGTCATTGAACAAGGTGCGCAAGCGGTTGAGGGCCGAACTGATGGTCGGCTGGCCGAGAAACAGCTTCTCCGCCACCCGCGTGACATTGCGCTCGAGCATCAGCGCTTCGAACACCACCATCAGGTTGATGTCGGCCTTGCGTAATTCATTGCGATTCATCGGCGCCTGCCCCTTTCCCCAAGACAAGCCGCAGTTTAGAAAGCGCGGGGGCCTGCGTCTATGTGCACACTGTTCATCCAGCCGCTTTGCGGCTATAAAACAGCTCTCCAAGGTCGCAGGAACACTACCGTGCTGGTCATTCTCGCCTCGGCCATTGTATTGGCCGGGTTTTGTATCTGGGTCATCCAGCTGATTGCCAACCCCACCGCCCGCACACTGTTGCGAGTGTTTGTCGGTCTGTGCCTGGCGGCGATGGTGGCGTATGTGGTGCTGGCGTCGGGCTTTCCTATTTCGTTGCTGGTTTCATGATTGCCTGTGGCGCGGGCGCCTGCTCCTGGCCCTGACGTAAACGCAAGGCTGCCAATGCCGCGATCACCAACACGACCGCAATCACTTTCAAGCCGTTCATCGCATTGCCGGTGCTCATCTCGATCGCCCCCATCACCGACGGCCCGACAAACCCGCCCAACAGCCCACAGGCGTTGACGAAACCCAGCCCGCCCGCCAGCGCCACACCCTTGAGGCGCGAGGCTGGGTACAAAAAGATGATCGACTGCACCACAAAGAACATCACCGCCGACAGGCAAAAGCCCAGCAAACTGAACACCGGCCCCGATATCGAAGCAATACCCAGGCCCAACGCCATGGTCAGCAACCCCGTGACCAACAAGCGACGGCAACGCCCCGGCGTGGTGGCAAAACGCGGAATCAATACCGCGCCGAGCGCCGCCGCGATCCAGGGCAATGAGGTCAACAGGCCGACGCTCATGGTGCTCAGTCCGCCGTATTTGCTGATGATGCTCGGCAGGAAAAAGATCACCGTATAGATGGTGATCTGATGGCAAAAGTACACAAAGATCGCCAGCAGGATTTGCGGGGTCAGCCAGTTTTTCAACGAGTGACCGCCCTCGCCCGCGCCTTCTTCGGCTTCCAGGGCGATGCGCTGTTCGATCCCGCGCGCTTCCTCGGCCGACAGCCACGGCGCCTTGCTCGGACGGTCCGGCAGTTTGCGCCAGACCACCCAGGCAAACGCCACCGCCGGCAAACCTTCGAGCAGGAACATCCACTGCCAGCCGTGCCAGCCGAGCAGACCGTCCATGCGCATCAACGCCGCGCCCACCGGGCCGCCGATGATGTTGGCAAAACACACGCCGAGCAGGAAGTAACCGGTGGCCCGCGCCCGTTGTTCACGGTTGAACCAGTAGGTGAGGTAGAGCATGACACCGGGAAACAGACCGGCTTCGGCAATGCCCAGCAACAGGCGCAGCACGTAGAACGAGGTCTCGCCCTGCACAAAGGCCATGGCCGCCGAGATCAGGCCCCAGGTCACCATGATCCGGGCAATCCAGAACCGCGCGCCGACCTTGTGCATGATCAAGTTGCTGGGGATTTCCGACAGCGCATAGGTCAGGAAAAACAGCCCCGCGCCCAATCCGTATGCAGCGGCAGAGATGCCCAGGTCGACATCCAGGTGATGCTTGGCCAGGGCGATGTTGGTGCGGTCCAGGAAGCTCAAAATGTAGGCGATGATCAGCAAGGGCATCAGCTTGACGAACATCAGTTTGTTCAACGCCTGCGGCTCGCGGGCGGGGGTGGCGATAGTCATCGGCAATTCCTCTTGGCGCCCCGCCAGCCGGGCTGGGGGGCGCATCGGTGTTGTTCTAGGAGTCGAGTTGCACAGCCAACGCCGGCGGGCGATGGGAAAACAGCTGCAGCAGCGCACCGCCGAGGGCGCAGCCGGCCATTACGAAGAAGCACACGGTGTAGCCATGCAGCGTGGTCCAGCCGCCGCCCATGGCAATCAGGCTGCCCATCAGCACCGGCGCCAGGCCGCCACCGATAAACATCGCGGTGGTGATGATGCCGTTGGCGGTGGAGGTCGCCGACGGCTCGGCAGAGTCGCAGGCCACGGCGTAGTAGATCGGCCACACCGCATTCGCCACCAGGCCGAACAGCAGTTGCACCACGATGATCAAGGTCAGCGTATTGGCGAAGTAGAACGCGCCGACACTTGCCGCCATCCACAACCCGCAGATGATCAGGGTGGTGCGCCGGCCGATGATGTCCGACAGCGACGGCCACACCAATTGCCCGAGAATCCCGGTGAGGGTGAACACCACGCTCATCCCCGCCGACTCCGCCAGCGACAGCCCGGCGATGTTGTAAAGGTAGGCCGGCAGCACAATGTTCACGCCCATGTACACCACTTGCGTGAGCATCGTATTACCGGCGGTCAGGGCGATATTGCGGTTGCGCAAGGTGGCGATAAACGTACGCCAGGCCTCGCCTTTGACTTGGCTGGCGGGGGCGTTGTCCGGCGGGGTCATGCCTTTGGCGGCGATGTCGACGTACAGCGCGGTGATGCGCTCTGCCGTCGAATAACGCGCCCAGAAGATCATCAGCGGCAGCGCCACCACGAAGGCAAAGAAGAACACATAGCGCCAGTTCTCCTCACCAAACACGGTGATGACAAAACTCGCGACAATGCCGCTGAGCATCGCGCCAATCGGATAGCCGGTGTGGTGCGCGCCCAGGGCAAACCCGCGACGCTCTACCGGCCACCATTCAGCGGTGTTGCTCACGCCCACCGGCTCGCCCCAACCGGCGCCGAGGTTGACGCCGACACGCAGGGCAATAAAGGTCGCGAGGTTGCCGCTCAAGGCTTTGAAGCCGGACAGAAACGAAATCGCGGTGTAACCCAGCACCAACGGCACTTGGAAGCGCGCACGTTTCCAGCCGCCGCCATAACGGTCGCTCCACATGGAGCCGGGGATATCCAACAGTGCCAGCGCGAGCATGACCACCGTGGCCACGGTGCCCCACTGGTCGGCGGACAAGTCGAAATGCTTGGAGATGGTCGGCCCCAGGCGCAACACGATCTCACGGTCGTAAGCGTTGAGGATCCAGATCATCCAACAGACCAGCAGCGACACCCAGGAGTGCCGGTGAATGCTGCGCAGCGACGCTTTTTTTATAGTTGCCATGGGCCTCTCCAGGCGCGCGAAGGCGCGCACTGACACAAGGTTGCGAAGGAATATGCCTTATTGAAAAAACGCGCTAGCTGGCGAACCGTCGCTCGGCTATTCCTTGCACGCCCAACCCAGTAATGGCGAACAGCGCGCCGCGCTGCTGGCCGTCTGCCGGGAAACGCGGCAGCGGCGGCTTGGCCATGGAGGTCACAAACAGGGTGTCGAGATTCGGCCCGCCGAAGGTCAGGCTGGTGACCTTCTTCACTGGCATCTGGATGATGCGGTCGACCTGGCCATCGGGGGTGTAGCGCACCAGCTTTCCGGCGTAGACCAGGGCTTGCCACAGGCACCCTTCGGCGTCCACGGTGCAGCCGTCAGCGGCGCCACCGCCGGAGGTGTCGACTTTTGCGAAGGTGCGGCGGTTGCTCACGTTGCCCGTCGCGAGGTCACAGTCGTAGGCCCAGATCTCGCCGGACCACGTATCACAGAAGTAGAAGGTTTCACCCGACGGGCTCCAGCAAGGGCCGTTGGACACGATGATGCCTTCGTCCAGGGTGTGCAGGCTCAGGTCGGCGTCCAGGCGGTAGAGTTTGGCGCTGGCGCTGTCTTCCAGCGTGTCCATCGAACCGAAGATGAAGCGGCCCTGGCGGTCGACCTTGCCGTCGTTGAGGCGGTTGTTGGGCAGCTGCGGCTCCGGGTCGATGACCAGGTTGAGCTCGCCGCTGTTGAGGTCGAGGGTGTGCACACCGTTTTGCAGGGCGACGATTGCACTCTCACCGTTGTGGCGCAGGGCCATGGAGCCAATCTTCTGGCCCACCTCCCAGGCGCGTAGTTCGCGGCCGTCATCGGTGCAGCGCAGGATGCGGCCGTCGGCGCTGTCGATCCAATACAAGCGTTGTTGCTCGACGTCCCACACCGGGCCTTCGCCCAGGGTGGTCTTGACGTCGACAAGCACTTCGATACGCATGGTGTGATCCCCTTATTGTTGTTGTGCGGGATACAGGCCGCGCTTTGCCGCGGCCCTGTGTGTTTAGAAGTTGACCTGGTCACGCCCTTTGAGCCCGAGGATTTCCCGCGCTTCGTCCGGCGTGGCGACGCGATGCCCCAGGGCTTCGATCACCGTACGAATGCGCCGTACCTGGTCGGCATTCGACGCCGCCAGTTTTCCCGGGCCATCCCACAGCGAATCTTCCAGGCCGACCCGCGCATTGCTGCCCATGGACAAGCCCATGGTCGCCAACGGAATTTGCCCACGCCCGGCGCCGAGGATTGACCACACGTAGTCGTCACCAAACAGCCGGTCGGCGGTGCGCCGCATGTGCGCCAAATCTTCCGGGTGCCCACCGATGCCACCGCGCAGACCGAACACCGACTGGATAAACAGCGGCGGCTTGAGCAGGCCGCGCTCCAGGAAGTGTGCAGCGGTGTAGAGGTGACCGATGTCGTAGCACTCGATCTCAAACCGCGTGCGGTTCTCGGCGCACGAATTGAGGATGTGGGTGATGTCGCGGAAGGTATTGCGGAATATCCGGTCGTCACTTTCTTCCAGGTAGGGCCGTTCCCAATCGTGCTTGAACTCGGTAAAGCGGTTGAGCATTTCGTACAGCCCGAAGTTCATCGAGCCCATGTTCAGCGAGGCCAGTTCCGGCTTGAACTGCATCACCGGCTGCAGGCGTTCTTCTACGCCCATGGTTGGAGCGCCACCGGTGGTGATGTTAATCACCACGTCGCTGGCGGCCTTGATGTGCGGCAGGAATTCGGCGAACAGTGCGGGGGCCTGGCTCGGGCGGCCGTCGTTGGGATCACGGGCATGCAGATGAACAATCGCAGCACCGGCTTCAGCGGCGCCGATGGCGGCATCGGCAATTTCCTGCGCAGTAATCGGCAAATGCGGTGACATCGACGGCGTATGAATCGCGCCGGTGACGGCGCAGGTAATGATGACAGGACGTTTTTTGGACATGACGAATCTCCGACTTTTATTCTTATGAAAAAAATCCTGGGTACAGCGCGAGGTGTTCTTCCGTGACTTACAGGTATTCGACGTTACCGTCGACGCTGATCGCCTGGCCGGTCACGTTGCGCGCGGCGGGCGAACAGAGAAACAACGCCATGGCGGCCACGTCTTCGGCGGTGACCATGCGCTTGAGGGAAATCTTGTTGAGGTATTCCTGACGCATCTCGGCTTCGGGCACGCCGACCTGCTCGGCACGGGCGCGGATCACGCCGTCCATGCGCGGGCCTTCGACGATGCCGGGCAGCAAGGCGTTGACGCGGATGTCACTCTCGCCCAACTCCGAGGCCAGGGATTTCATCAAGCCGACGATGGCCCATTTAGTCGCCGCATACGGCGTGCGCCACGCGTAGCCCAAGCGCCCTGCCACCGAGGCGATATGCAGCAGATGGCCGTGGGACGATTCCTTGAGCATCGGTACCGCGTGGTGGGCAAAACGGTATTGCGCGGTGAGGTTGATGTTGATGGTGGCTTGCCACTCGGCGTCGCTGATCGCATCGATCCCGCCAGTAGGCCCGGCGATCCCGGCGTTGTTGACCAGCACATCGAGGCCGCCGAAATGCTCGTGCTGCACCTTGAACACCGCCTCGATCTGCGCGGCATCGCTGACGTCGGCACGGGTGGCGACCGTGCCAGGGTATTTGTCGCGAAACGCTGCCAGGGCGGGCTCGCTCACATCACACACATGCACCTGGGCACCGGCTTCGAGATAAGCCGCCGCCAGCACTTCACCAATGCCGGCAGCCCCGCCGGAAATCAACACACGTAACCCAGGATAGGGCTGCAGCCGTTGTAGGACACTCATGCACGTTTACCTCCTGAAACAGACGACCGCGAACGGTCGTTCTTGACGAGCAGGCGCGCCAGGGAATCGGCGGCCTGCATGATGTCATCGGTCACCGCCGCGCGCGCGCCGGCGCCATCCCGGGCAGCCAGAGCTTCAACGATGCGCGTGTGCGCCTCCATCGAGCGTTGCAGGTGAGCTTTATCCGGGGCGACCAACGCAAAGCACGGGCCCATGTGCAGCCAGAAGTTTTCCACGGCGGCCATGGTCAACTCGGCCTGGGCCACGGCATAGATACGCCGGTGAAAAGCGAAGTTGGTCCACAGGTAGCGGGACACATCGACTTCGTCGGCGGCGTGCTGCATCTGTTGGCAGAGGTCGGTGATTTCGTCGAGGTCGGCTTTTTGCAGGAGCAGCACGGCCTTTTCGGCCAGTAAACCTTCAAGGGCGACCCGTGCATCACGAATTTCACGCAGACGTTCCACCGTCATCAGGCGGACGCGCAAACGGGAGGTTTCGGTGACTTCAAAGGCGTTTTCGGCGCTGAGGCGTTGCAGGGCTTCGCGCACCGGCATCGGGCTGGAACCGAGGGCTTCGGCGAGGCCGCGGATGGTGAGTTTCTGGCCAGGCTGGAAACGGCCACTCATCAGCGCTTCGCGGATCTGGCGATAGACCTGGTCTTGCAAGGTATCGCGGGATACCTGGCGCAGGGTGGGCAGGAGGAGCGGACCATCTGTCATGAGGCAAAACCTGTGTTGTCGTTCTTATGGCATCAATATGTGATCACAAATCAAATATGTCAAATAGTTTCCCGTTGATAGGTGCGCCGCGACATTTGGACTGCGCTGCGGATTGATAGCCAACAAACATCAATCCATCCAAATTTGTCACTTTTCATTTCTAAATGTGTCAGCCACTATTCTCGGTCATAGGCGAATCAAGCACTTTAAAAAGAACGCTGGAGACACAAAACCATGACTAGCCCTAACCGGCCCGAATCTGCCCAATCTAAAATTGGCGCGGTTTTCCGCGTTACTTCGGGTAACTTCCTCGAACAGTTCGACTTCTTTCTGTTCGGTTTCTACGCCACTTACATTGCTGCCGCGTTCTTCCCTGCCGCTAATGAGTTTGCGTCATTGATGATGACCTTCGCCGTATTCGGCGCAGGCTTCCTGATGCGTCCGTTGGGCGCAATCATCCTGGGCGCCTACATCGATGACGTCGGTCGCCGCAAAGGACTGATCGTGACCCTGTCGATCATGGCCAGCGGCACGCTGCTGATCGTGTTGGTGCCCGGTTATCACACCATTGGCCTGTGGGCACCTTTGCTGGTATTGCTGGGCCGTTTGCTGCAAGGCTTCTCGGCCGGTGCGGAACTGGGCGGCGTGTCGGTGTACCTGTCCGAAATGGCAACGCCAGGACGCAAGGGGTTCTACACCAGCTGGCAGTCGGGCAGCCAACAGATCTCCATCGTGGTCGCCGCCGCATTGGGTTATGGCCTGAACGTGTGGATGGAACCCGCTGTGGTCGCCGATTGGGGCTGGCGTATTCCGTTCGCCATCGGCTGCGTGATCATCCCGTTCATCTTCATCCTGCGTCGCAACCTGCAGGAAACTGAAGAGTTCGCCAATCGCAAGCACCGTCCAACCATGCGCGAAGTACTGGCGACCCTGGTGAAGAACTGGACCGTGGTGATCGGTGGCATGTTGATGGTGGCCATGACCACGACGGCGTTCTACCTGATCACCGTGTACGCGCCGACGTTCGGCAAGACCGTGCTGCAACTGAGCACCTCCGACGCTCTGCTGGTGACCCTGTTGGTGGCGGTGTCGAACTTTATCTGGCTGCCGATCGGCGGCACCTTGAGCGACCGTTTCGGCCGCAAGCCGGTGCTGATCGCCATGACTGTATTGACCGTTCTGACGGCATATCCAGCATTGTCCTACGTCGTGAACGCACCCAGCTTCGCGCACATGCTGGAAACCCTGCTGTGGTTCTCCTTCCTCTACGGCATGTACAACGGCGCCATGATCCCGGCCCTCACTGAAATCATGCCGGTGGAAGTGCGCGTGGCGGGTTTCTCCCTGGCCTATAGCCTGGCGACGGCGATTTTTGGTGGGTTCACCCCGGCGATCTCCACGTGGTTCATTCACATCACTGGTGATAAAGCCTCGCCCGCCTACTGGATGATGTTTGCTGCGGCGTGTGCGCTGTGCTCGACCCTGGCGCTGTATCGCCATGCCAACGCCCGTGGGCAGGTGATGCAAGAGGCTGCACAATGAAGCCACTGCTCAACACCTTGGCGGCGGTGGCTCTCGGCACAATGGCGCTGACGGCCCAGGCCGAAGCGCTTAAGGTGATGACGTCTGGCGGCTTCACCGCCGCCTATAAATTGCTCGGCCCGCAATACGCCGAGCAGAGCGGCGACACCCTCGACACCCTCCTTGGCCCATCGATGGGCAAAGCGCCGGAAGCCATTCCCAACCGCTTGGCCCGCGGCGAACACGCCGACGTGGTGATCATGGTCGGCTATGCCCTGGATGATTTGATCAAGCAAGGCAAGGTCGACAAGGCCTCCCGCGTAGAACTGGCAGACTCGCGCATCGGCCTGGTGGTGAAGGAAGGCGCAGCAAAGCCTGCAATCGGTACTGATGCCGAACTGAAAGCCGTGCTGAGTAAAGCCAAGTCCGTGGCGTATTCGGACAGCGCCAGCGGTGTGTATGTCGAGAAAGAGCTGTTCAAAAAACTCGGCATGCCCGCCAAGGGCACCATGATCGAACGCATCCCGGTAGCCGAGCAGGTTGCCAAAGGTGACTACGAAGTAGGCTTGCAACAGGTCGCGGAATTGTTGCCAGTACCGGGCGTGACGTACGTCGGCAAGATCCCGGAAGATGTGCAATCGGTGACGCGTTTTGCCGCCGGCATCCCGGTGAACGCCGAACACCCGGCCCAGGCCAAGGCGTTGCTGCAATTTTTGTCATCGCCTCAGGCGCAACCCGTGGTGCAATCGACCGGACTGGACTCAGTGTCACGCTGACCGAAACGGCATTTCCCGCACCCACCGCTCCAACTCCAGCGCCGCTGGCGGCAATGTCCGCCCGCGGCGTTTTACCAAGCCCACATTACGCATCACCTGCGGCAATACCAGCCCGACCATCGTGGGCGCGTGGGCGCGACGTTGCAGGGGCACCGATGGGCGCCATGGGTGGCGGGACCACGTTGCCGTCATCACCTTGCTCGCGCTATAGCTGGAACCGCGCCACCGCCTCGCTCAGCGAGACCGCCAACTGCGCCAGCTCGCGACTCGCCCCATTGATCTGCCCGGCGCCGGATGAGGACTGCGCAGACAAGTCGCGAATGTTGACGATGTTGCGGTCGACTTCCTTGGCAACCTGAGCCTGCTCTTCTGCGGCGCTGGCAATGACTAGGTTACGTTGGTGAATCTGGTCGATGGAGTCGGTGATCTGACTCAACGCGCCTCCCGCACCTTCAGCCAAGGTCAAGGTAGCGGTAGCGCGCTGGGTACTGGACTGCATTGATGTCAACGCGTGGTCAGACCCCGTGCGCATCGCGGTCACCATCTGATCGATTTCCAGCGTCGATTGCTGCGTACGGTGTGCCAGTGCGCGCACTTCGTCCGCCACGACCGCAAAGCCACGTCCGGACTCACCGGCCCGCGCAGCCTCGATCGCGGCATTGAGGGCCAATAGGTTGGTCTGTTCGGCAATGGAGCGGATCACGTCGAGCACTTTGCCGATATCACGCGATTGTTCAGCGAGGGTCTGCACCAGCGTCGAGGTTTCACCAATATTTGTGCTCAGGGCCTGAATGGCGCTGACGGTTTCGCCGACACGGTGTTGGCCTTCGCGCGCCGTTTCATTGGAGAGGCGGGTGGACTCTGAGGTGGAAACCGCATTGCGCGCTACTTCATCCGCCGCCGAGGTCATCTCGTTGACGGCGGTGGCGGCTTGCTCTATTTCAGCGGTCTGCTTTTGCAGGCTGCGGCTGCTTTGATCAGTGATGCCATTCAGGTCGGTGGCGGACGATGCCATCTGCCCCGCCGACTGGCGGATCAGTTGTAAGGTCCCGCGCAGGTTGGCTTGCATGGTCTTGAGTGCTACAAGCAGGCGGGTCACTTCGTCGTCACCGGTAACAGCCACCGTTTGGGTCAGGTCGCCATGGGCCACGTTTTCTGCAGCGCGCACCGCATGGCTCAGCGGGCCGACAATACTGCGCGTCAGCAACCACGCCAGCGCCACTGTGCTCAACGCCGCCAGGAGCACGAAGCCGAACACCATCGTGCGCGAACGGCTGTATTGCGCCTCGGCCACCTGCCCCTGCTGGTTGATCTGCGCGTTGTAGTAGTCGGCCAGGGCATTGAGCTGCGCACCGGAGCCATCAATCACCGTTTTCATGTCCACCAGCAGCAGCTTGTTGAGTTCGGCGCCTTGCTGCTTGTCGGCAAGGACGAAAGATTGGGCCAGGCCTTGCTGGTACTGGCGCAGCGAAACCTGGAACTGGTCATAAAGCGAGCGTACTTCTGGGGTGTCGATCACCGCATCGAGGTCAGCCAGCCTTTTGACCAGGTCCTGGCTGCGGGTGTCCATCTGGCTGCGGTATTGTGGAAGGCTTGCGGGATTCGGATCCAACGCCATGCGCAAAGAGATCGTACGAATGCGCAGCATGATTTCGCGAATGTCCGCCACCAGCCGCATCTTGGGCACCAGCCCGCTCTCAACCTGCACCGCACTGGCACGGATGCTTGCCATGTTCGACAGCGCAAAAAAACCCAGCAGGGCCACGAGCAAGGCAATCAGGACAAAACCCAGACCCGCACGGCGGGCGATGGACAGGCTGCGAAGGGACATTTTCGGGAAGCTCTCTTTTGAGGGATACGATGTCGTATGAGAGAGTTTCGGCTCGCAATGGCGGGACTTTAGGGATGTCCACGAAAGTACTACTGAATATTTCAGCCACTTTTCGAAAAGGATGAACGCACGGGTGACTAAAAAGCCTGCCCACCCTTGAGGTCAGCAGGCTTTTTCGGTGTCAGACACCCGTTAACACCTGCCTGATTACTTCCCCCACACTTCTGGCTCGCTGAAAAATGCCCGCGCATTACTGTTCAGCGTCTCCAAGTGATACCCGCCTTCCTGCACAATTACACACGGCAATCCCAGCCCTCGAATGCACTCCCCCAACCGCGCAAACCCTTCGCGCGTCACCGCGACTTTGCTCTGCGGGTCCAGCTCGTAGATATCAAAACCCAGCGACAGCACCAGCACATCTGCCGAGAAGTCTTTCACTGCCGCCAACGCACGTTCCAGTTTCTCGAAGAACACCGCCTCGCTGGCACCGTGAGGCATTGGCAGGTTGAGGTTGAAGCCTTCGCCCTGTGCGCTGCCGCGTTCTTCGGCGAAGCCAGCAACGCCAGGGTAGAAGTTGGTGGGATCGCCATGGATCGAGACGTACAGCACGTCGTCGCGTTCGTAGAAAATCTCCTGAATGCCCTGCCCGTGATGCATGTCGGTGTCGAGCACGGCGACACGCTGGAAACCTTGGCGCAGGGCTTGCGCAGCGACTGCCGCATTGTTGATGTAGCAAAAACCACCCGCCGCATCGAAGCGCGCGTGATGGCCCGGTGGCCGGCATAACGCGTAGGCAGCAGGCGCACCATCGAGAATAGCCTTGGCCGCTGCAACGGCGCTCTGGGCCGACCAGTAGGCCGAACGCCAGGTGAGTTCACCGATGGGGCAACTGCCATCCGCCAGGTAGCGCGCAGCCTGGGCAAGGATGCCGCGCAAGGCGTTGGGCTCGCGTACGAAGATGTTGGACATGACTTCGTCGCCCCAGTCTTCGGGGACTTCCTTCCAGCGTTGGTGGGCTTCCTGAAGGAACGCCAGGTAAGGAGCACCGTGCACGGCCAGCAATGGATCGAGGCCGTAATCCTGCGGCTGCTGGATGTCGAAACCCAAGGTTTGCGCAGCCTGCAACAGGTTGCGGGCACGCTCGGGGACTTCCTGCGGCGTGCGCATCTGGCCGCGGGAGTAGTAGCTGCGCGGTGAGTGCAGAAGTTGTTCAGGATGGAAAAATGTACGCATCAGATGCTCCTGGGTGAACACGGAACCTGTGGGAGCTGGCGCCCACAGGTGAATCCGGTCAGCCTTGAAATATGAGTGATCAGTTGGCTTGGCCGGCGCGTTTCAACACGGCGTTGAGCAATACGTCGGTGCCCTGGCGCACGTCATCGGGCAGCACATCTTCGGCTTCGTTATGGCTGAGGCCGCCGATACACGGGATGAAGATCATCGCGGTCGGGCAATAGCGTGCCAGGTGGATGGCATCATGTCCGGCGCCGCTGACGATACGTTGCTGGCTGTAGCCCAAGGCGTCCACCGAGGTTTGTACGCAGGCGACGCACTCGGCATCGAAAGGCGTGGCCGGGCTGATCCAGTGGGGGCTCACGGTGACGGTCAGGCCGCGTTGCGCGGCAATGGCCTGCAACTGTTGGCGCACCTGTTGCTCCATGGCGTCTATCTCGCTGTCGCGGTGATGGCGCAGGTCGACGGTGAAATTCAGCAGGCCAGGGATGGTATTGCGTGACGATTTAGTGAGGCTCAATTCGCCCACGGTGGTCAGGCCTTCCGGGGCGAAATCGGCCGCCAGTTGCTCCAACGCCTGGATCATTTGCGCAGCGCCGTACAACGCATCTTTACGCAGCGGCATCGGTGTAGTGCCGGCATGGGCGGCCATGCCTTCGACCCGCACATCCAGCCAGCGAATCGCCTGGCCACCGGTGACCACGCCGATGCTCTTGGCGTTGTCTTCAAGGATCGGGCCCTGCTCGATATGCGCCTCGAAATACGCATCCACCGCGCCACCCAATGGGCGTGAACCGCTGTAGCCGGTGGCACGCAGGGCCTCGGCCACGCTGATACCATCAACGTCTGCGGTGGCCCGCGCCTTATCCAGCGCCAGGGTGCCGGTGAACACCGCCGAGCCGAGCATGGCCGGCGTAAAACGGGCGCCCTCTTCGTTGGTCCACACGGCGATTTCCAACGGTTTGCGCGTCTGGATAGCGTGATCATCAAGGCTGCGGATCACCTCCAGGCCCGCCAATACACCATAGACGCCATCAAAGCGCCCGCCTTCCGGCTGGGTGTCGAGGTGGCTTCCCATCATGACCGGTGCCGCCTCCTTATCCGTACCGGCACGACGGGCGAACAGATTGCCGATGGCATCCACGCTCAGGGTCAACCCGGCGGCTGTGCACCAGTGGCTGAACAACTCACGACCGGCTTTGTCTTCGGCACTCAAGGCCAATCTGCAACTGCCGCCGCGGGCTGTGGCGCCGATCTCGGCCATGGCCATCAGGCTGGCCCACAGACGCTCGCCATTAATCTTCAACATGACACATTCTCCCTCAAACGCTATGAGCCATTTCATGACGGTGAGCGGTGGCATGGCGGCGCGACAACGCCAGTACACACACCAGCGACACCGCCGCGATCAGGCTATAAAACACAGCCATGGGCCACCATTGGCCTTGGTATTGATGGGCCAGCCAAGTGCCAATCAACGGGGTGAGCCCACCGGCCAGCGCACCGCACACCTGGTATGCCAGGGAGATCGCGGTGTAGCGCACGCGGGTTTCAAACAGGCCGCTGACAAAGCCTGCGATCACCGCATAAAACGAAGCCATGCACACCACCGCCAGGGCGATGCCGAGGATGATCAACGGTGCCTGACCGCTGCTCACCAGTACGAACATCGGGTAGGGCGAAGCCATTGCCAATACGCTCATCGCGCACAGGAAGCGCGTAGCGCCAACCTTCTCCGCCACCCAGGCGGCCAGGGGCTGGACGCAGAACTGAATGATGGCAACGAAGAACAGGCACTCCAGAATCAGCGAGCGCGGCAGGCCCAGTTGCTGAGTGCTGTAGGCAATCATGAAGGTGTTGGTGAAATACACCCCGGCAATGCCCAGGGTGTTGGCGCCGATGCACAGCAGCAGCGGGCGCCAGGCGGTTCGCAGCACTTCAACGACAGGCGCCTGGTCTTTCTTGATGGCTCGCGCTTTTTCGGCCAAGGCTTTGTCTTCGAGGAATTCAGGCGACTCATTCACGCCCAGGCGAATCGCCAGGCCGACAACCAGCAGCAACGCGCTGGCGAGAAACGGCACGCGCCAGCCCCAACTGAGCAAGTCTTCTTCCGGCAAACGGGTGACCGCGCTGAACGCCAGCAACGACAGGATCAATCCCGCCGGGCTGCCCAACTGCGCGAAGGAAGCAAAGAAGTTACGCCGACCTTTCGGCGCATGCTCGCCCGCCATCAACACCGCCCCGCCCCACTCACCGCCGACGGCAATACCTTGCACAACGCGCAGCAGAACCAGCATCACCGGTGCAGCGGCGCCGATCTGGGCGTAAGTAGGCAACAGGCCGATACATACGGTGACCACGCCCATCATCACCAACGTGATGACGAGGGACTTCTTGCGCCCGATCCGGTCGCCGATATGGCCAAACACAATGCCGCCCAATGGCCGTGCAAAGAAGCCCACGGCGAAGGTGCCGAAGGCGGCCATGGTGCTGAACAGTTTGTCTTCGGAGGGGAAAAACAATTGGCCGAACACCAGCGCGGCGGCAGTGGCGTAGATGTAAAAGTCGTACCACTCGATCATGGTGCCGATAAAAGCGGCGGCCGCAGCACGGCGAGGCTGAGGCGAAGCGGAAGGCTTCATGGGGCTGGCTCCTTTGGTTATTTTTTTGGCAGGAGAAAGGTCGAACACATGCGCTCTGATGGCGCTTGTTGAGCGTGAGTTTTCGTCTCGAGGCTATGATTAGTCAATTTTCTATTTATTATTCAAATTATAAATCCTGCTTATTATTGAGCCGCACCATGTCCGAAACCCGCCGCGACATTCACCCCCTGCTCAACGACCGCCTGGACTGGAACCTGCTGCGCACTTTTCGCGTGATCGGCCAGGAGCTGAGCATCAGCCGCGCCGCCGCACGCCTGCACCTGACCCAGCCGGCGATCAGCCAAGCCCTCAAGCGCCTGGAAGAACAACTCGACTGCCAACTCATCGTTCGCCGTGGTCCACGTTTTGTGTTGACCGAGGCCGGTGAACAGATCTTCGCCATTGCCGGCGAGATGTACGGCCAGGTGTCGCAGATGAGCAACGCCCTGCAAAAACCCGGCGATGAAGTGATCGGCAAGGTGCGTTTGCTGATGATCAGCCGGATCAACTCGGACACCTTCGATGAATTTCTCGCGGGCTTTCACCGCGAACACCCTCGGGTAGACCTGGAGGTCGAGGTGATGCGCAGCTCGGACATCGTCGCCGCACTTCTGGAAAAAACTGCAACCCTGGGTTTGAGCCTCAACCGTCGGCCGCAGCCACGCCTGGAGCAGCATCTGTTCCTGCGCCAGCGCTATGCATTTTTCTGCGGCCGGCACCACCCGCTTTTCGGGCGCACCGGTTTGGCGGAGGGGGATTTGCAGTCGGAGAACTTCGTGAGTTTTACCAGCGACCAGATTGGCGGGATGCTGT
The DNA here is from genome assembly GCF_054685145.1 of Pseudomonas sp. H1_A03. Lineage (NCBI taxonomy): Bacteria > Pseudomonadati > Pseudomonadota > Gammaproteobacteria > Pseudomonadales > Pseudomonadaceae > Pseudomonas > Pseudomonas sp. H1_A03. The sequence goes on along the minus strand of NZ_CP162829.1, from coordinate 2,876,712 downwards.
CGCCGTTGACGATTTTCCGTGATCAACAAGGGTTTAGCGGACGGATCGTGGCGTCCTCCTCAAGCCTTGAAGAAGTGCGTCGGTTGGTGATTGCCGGGTTTGGCTTGGGCTGTTTGCCGATTCATGTGGTGGCGGAGGATGTGAAGAACGGGCTGCTGTGGCGGCTGCCGCCGGATGAGGGGATCGCGGACGTGGATATTCATTTGCTGTGGAATCGGGAACAGAAGATGAGTCGGGCGGAAACGGTGTTTATCGAGAGCCTGTCAGAACGGCTTGGGCGATGACGCAGGCCTTGTAGTCGGTTCGACTACAAGGCCTTTGCTACCCAGCGGAGGTGACTTAGCTTCCGCGCTCCTTATTGGCTTGAGACAGAACCGAGGCGGCAAGCGCCTTGGTACCTTCGCTGTATTTATCGCTGCCCAGCACCTTTCCAGCTTTCTGCTCCATCTCTGCACTCGTCTGCTTGTCGGTGCCTTTCTGGGCTAAAGCTGAAGCGGCGAGGCTTTTGGCAATGGGTGAGGCGCTTTGGCTGTTGAGCGTTTCCGCCGCCAACGTCGCGATCTTGCCGGAGGTTTCTTTGGTATTTTTGCTCATGATGCAGTTCCTTTGCGGTTGGAGGCGCCCAATGTCGAGCGCTACCACAAAGTAATAAGGTGCCAGGTGTACCGCAATGCGCTGCTCGTAGGCAGCGTTTTGAAAGCCTGTACGAAAGGTGCATTGAACATGTAGTGCGTGCTAGAGCGTCGCATCGATTGCACTGATGATTACTATCGAAACGAGCGCCTGCCCGATTTTCAACACTGTTTCCTATAATCGCCTCCAAATTCCCTCCCCCTCGCCTGGCTTCAGGCGACGCTCATCCTGGAACCCAACCATGCCAAGTGCCAGCCAGGCTCCTCGCGGCCTTCCCGAACATAATCAACAAAGTGTCAAACAGCAGTGGTTGGCCATTCTCTCGGTTGCCGTGGGCGCGTTCGCCTTGGTCACCAGTGAGTTTCTGCCCGTGGGCGTGCTCAACGACGTCGCCAGCGACCTCGGCATCACCGCCGGCCACGCAGGCCTGATGGTCACCTTGCCTGGCATCATGGCCGCCCTCGCCGCCCCCCTGCTGTCGGTGATCATTGGCACCATGGACCGGCGCTATCTGCTGATCGGCCTGACGCTGGTCATGATTATCGCCAACTCAGTCGTGGCCTTCGCCAGTGACTTCAGCCTGCTGCTGTTCGGCCGCGTCTTGCTGGGTATCAGCATCGGTGGTTTCTGGGCGACGGCCATTGCCCTCAGCGGCCGCCTGGCCCCCAAGGGCGTGGGCGTAGCGAAGGCCACATCGATCATCATGATGGGAGTGACCCTGGCCACCGTACTGGGCGTGCCCGTAGGGACCTGGCTCAGCGGCCTGATGGGCTGGCGCATGACCTTCCTGGTCACCGCGCTGTTGGGCATACCGGTAGTCCTCGCGCAGGTCTTCCTGCTGCCCCGGCTCAACCCGGAAAAAGCCATTCACGTCAGTGACCTGCCGGCGTTGTTTATCAACCCACGGGCGCGGGTCGGACTGATCGCCGTATTGCTGATCGGCCTGGCGCACTTTGCCGCGTATACCTATGTCGCACCGTTCTTCAAAAACAGCTCCGGCTTCGATGGCCCGACGATTGGCTCGTTGCTGCTGATGTTTGGCGTGGCCGGGGTAGCGGGTAACATTTTCGCCGGCTTCGCCGCCAACCGCAGCGTGCGCTACACCCTGCTGCTGGTCGCGCTGATGATCGGCACCAGCACCGCTCTGTTCCCCCACTTCGCCACCGGTTTGACCGGCGCAGCCATGCTCATTGCGCTCTGGGGTTTCGCCTTTGGCGCCTTCCCGGCCTGCGCCAGTATCTGGATGTTTGTGGTCGCGCCCAAGGATGTGGAACGCGGCATGCCACTGTTCGTCGCCTTGTTCCAGGTGATCATTGCGTTGGGCTCGTTCTTTGGCGGGCGGATCGTCGATCAGATGGGCAGCTCGGTATTGTTGAGCCTGGCTACGGCGTTGGTGGGCTGTGGGTTTGTCACCGTGTTGGTGCTGGGGCGTAATGTGAGTAACAGCTTGGCGGCTCAACCTGCCTGACCAGACCAGTACCCATTAAAAAGCCTGCTGAGCCTTGAGTTCAGCAGGCTTTTTCAATGGTCGGGTACAACGCGAATTCAGTAACCCGCCGCATCCTCGAGCTTGCCACTGACAATGCTCACCCCCGAGCTTGTGCCCAGGCGGGTGGCGCCGGCTTCGATCATGCCCACTGCAGTCGCATAGTCGCGCACCCCACCCGACGCCTTGACCCCCATCTGCGGGCCGACGACGCGGCGCATCAGGGCGATGTCTTCCGCGGTGGCACCACTGCGGCTGAAGCCCGTCGAAGTCTTGACGAAAGCCACGCCCAGTTCACGGCAGATTTCGCAGGCCCGGATCTTTTGCGCCTCGTCCAACAGGCAGGTTTCGAGAATCACTTTCAGCGGTACCCCACCACAGGCTTGATGCACTGCGGCGATATCGTCGCGCACTGCATCCAGCCGCCCTTCGCGCAGGGCGCCGATATTGAGCACCATGTCGATCTCTCCCGCGCCCACGGCGATTGCCTGTTGGGCTTCGAAGGCTTTACTCTCGCTCAGCCCCGCGCCCAGTGGGAACCCGATCACTGCGCAGACTTTGACCTTCTGCCCTGCAAGCAATTGAGCGGCAAAAGGCACCTGGCCCGAGTTCACGCACACGGAATAGAACCCATATTCCTGCGCTTCTTTGCATAACTCTGCGATTTGCTCCCGCGTCGCGTCGGGCGCCAGTAAGGTGTGATCGATAAATTGTGCAAGTGCTGCGGGTGTGATTGAGGTCATGAAATCCGTTCCTGATGAAGGAGCACGATGGACGTAACGTATTAGAAAGCGCGCCCAACAAATGTTAATATAATACCAATAAATGATGTAATTACAACATAACTGGCCGATCGGAATACCTGTGGAAAGCAAACAATCAGAACGCATCAAACTGATCCAGCAAGCCCTGCAGGACCAAAAGGCGATCCATCTGCGGGAGATGGCCGCGTTGCTGGAAGTCTCGGAAATGACCCTGCGCCGGGATCTCAACCGCTACCCGGACAAGTTCCATCTACTTGGCGGGCATATCACGCTCGCATTCGACCCAGAAGGTGCGCCCGACTACAAAGTCACGGAGCAAGGCACTCGGCATGTGGAAGAGAAACGCCGCATCGGCAAGCTCGCGGCCGCGGTTATCAAGCGCGGCGACACGGTCTTCTTCGACTGCGGTACCACGGTGCCTTTTGTGATTGATTTCATCCCCGATGAACTGGAGTTCACCGCGGTCTGCAACTCGCTCAACGTGTTGCTCAAACTGCAGCAAAAACCCAACTGCACGATCGTCCTGTGTGGCGGCACCTTCCATCGCAAGAACCAGGTGTTCGACCATGCCGACGAGAGCAGCATCCTCGACAACGTGCGCTTGACCTGGGCATTCATCTCGGCCGCAGGCGTCAGCGAAACCTTCGGCGTGACCTGCTTCAACTTCAATGAAGTGGCGGTCAAACAGAAGGTCTTGCGCCAGGCCCAGCACCGCATGCTGCTGGCCGACCACAGCAAGTTCGACGTCGTGCGCACCGCGCATTTTGCCACCCTGGAACAATTCAACGTGGTGGTCTCCGATAAGAAGCTGCCCAAACCTTACCGTGAGCTGATCACGCAATACGGCGCGCAATGGGTGGTGTGAACCTCCCTCGCCACGCCTCATCAGCCGCCCAACTCATCCCGTAGGCGGCAACGCTCTTCGGCCGACAAATAACCGGTGCTCACGCTGAACAGTGCACGTTGCCCGCCGGCCAACGAGCGCACATTGCCTTTGGCTTTTTCCGCCAGGTAGCCCTCGGGTTCGCAGGTAGAAGGCAAGACGAATGCGGCGACACCTTGGTCGGCGTTATGCAGGATCCAGCGGGTGGCATGGGAAAACTGATCGGGCCGATAGCGGGTGTAAAACGCCGAACCTTCGGGATGGTCCAGTAGAAAATGCGCATGGCCTGCAGTATCGGCGGGCACCTCTTCGAAGAAACAGACTATTTCCGGATCATGCAGCGCGGGGCTGTCCAGGCTGCTCAAGCGCGAAGGATCCTGGCTGAATTCAGCCATGTAGGCCGACCACTCGGGGGTTGGCTTGACGTGGGCCGGCACGCTGCTGCGAGCCCGGACCCGAGCGCCGGCCAAGGGCTCGACCAGGCTGGCGCCGGGAATGTAGGCGTAGTTCATGTGGGCCATATACATCAGCTCCATGGCCTTGCCCGCAAGGTTGGTGACCGCCATGCCGATATCAAATACCCCCGAGCCGACACGCAGGGTCAGCGTGGGTGTGGCCCGATAGTGGTCGCCAAACCCCTGCACATACTCGTAGTCCCCCCCCAGGCGCAGGTACGGGCCAGCGGCGTCTTCCCCCACTTCCAGCCAGGCGGCGTCCATCGGCGCGCAGGGCATTTCGCCGTGCAGCGGATGGTCGTCGGCCGGCGCCGGGCAACCGTTGCGCAGCAGCCCGGCGTGGAACATAAAACAGCCGTAGGTGCCGATCACCGTCGAACTGGGCTTGGGCTGGCGAAACATGTTGCGCATCGTCAGCTCGCAACCGTCGAAGGTCGCGGACCAGATCATCTGCCCCTGGTAAGGCAAGGCCACCACGCGGCCGCGGGCATTTTCCAACGCCAGCGCCTTGACCCCACTGGGGTAGGTCCAGGCCAGCACGCGAAAATCGTCCGATTGCAGCAGGGTCTTTTCGACGCCGCTGAACTGCTCGGGAGACAAGGCCAGCGTGAAGGTTTTCATGAGGCCACCACAGCGCCAGCCCCAGGCTGCGCGGCGCGGCTGTGGCGCATGCAGGAATAGGCGTAGGCCACAATCACCACAAAACACAGCAGGGGCACGCTGTACGCCAGCTGCATATTGCCGTGAGTGGCATCTGACAGCAGGCCTTGGAACACTGGAATCACCCCGCCGCCGACGATGCTCATCACCAGCAGAGAACCGCCGACACTGGTGTCTTCGCCCAGCCCTTCAATCGTCAGGCCATAAATGGTCGGCCAGCACGGCCCGAGGAAAATGCTCACCGCGACCGCTGCGTACACCGCGCTGATATTCGGTACCAGGATGGTGTAGGCGAGCAAGGCAATGGTCAGCACGCCGTAGATGGCCAGGACCTTGGCAGGGTGCAGCTTGCGCATCAACAGATTGGCGATCATCTTGCCGACGAAATAAGCGGCAAAGGTCGTCAGCAGGAACCATGACGCGCTGCGCTCGTTCATCCCGCCCATCTGCATCGCCAGGCGAATGGTGAAGCTCCAAACACCGACCTGGGCACCCACATACAGAAACTGCGCCAGCACGCCGAAGGTAAAGCGCGGATTACGCGACAGGCGCGCCAGGCTCTGGCCAAGGCTGGGCTTTTTCACCTCAGCCTTGACGTTGCCCCGGCACGCGGGGAAGCGGGTGATGGCAATGAGGATGAACATCAGCACCAGCACCGCGATCATCCATTTGTACGGCAGCAGGGTCGACTGGATCATTTCCAACTGTTGGATAGCCGCCTCAGAGGCGCTCATTTGGGTCAGTTGTTCGTGGGTGGCGTCGGTGTCCTTGAACATCACGAAGCTGCCGACATACACGCCGGCCATGGCGCCGAACGGGTGGAAGGTCTGCGAGATGTTCAGGCGGCGGGTGCCGGTCTCCCGCGGGCCCATCAAGGTCGAGTAGGTGTTGCAGGCGGTTTCGAGAAACGAAAGCCCGCACGCGATCACAAACAGCGCCATCAGGAACATGCCGTAGGTGGCGCTGGATGCCGCAGGAAAGAACAGCGCGCAGCCTGCCATGTAGAGCATCAAACCCACGAGTATCGTGCTTTTATAGCCGAAGCGACGGACCACCAAGGCCGCCGGAATCGCGACGAAAAAATAGCCCAGGTAAAACGCCGACTGCACAAACGCGGTTTGGAAATCGCTGAGCAAAAAGGCCTTCTTGAAATGCGCGATCAGCACGTCATTCATGCTGGCCGCCGCCGCCCACAGGGCGAAAATACTGCACAGCAGCAAAAACGCGAACCAGGGCGTGCGATTCAGGTAAAAACCATCGGCAGTTTGTTGGAGCGGGACTTTTGTCATTGTTATTCTCCGTGGGGTATACGGCGCGTCAGCCATACAGGGATGGCCGACATCGGTGATAGACGACTCAGGACGGGTCAAAAAACTCGGCGAACCGGGCAGCGTCGGGGTAGGAGCTCTGGGTGCCGAGGCCGGTGACCGAACAGGCGGAATACGCCACCGCCCGGGTCATGGCCGCACGCATATCGCCCTGCTGGGTCCAGTAATGGGCGAAGCAACCGATAAAGGCATCACCGGCGCCGGTGGTGTCCCGGGCCTCGACCTTGCGCCCAGGCACATGAAACTCACCCTCCTCGCCCACATACAGCGCGCCTTGCTCGCCGAGGGTGACGATCACGTGGCGAATACCCTGGGCGACCAACACCCGCGCGGCGAGCAACGCACTCTCAGGCCCCTCGACCGACTTGCCGGTGATCAGTGACAGTTCGCTTTCATTGGGAATGAAAAAATCCAGCTGCGCCAGATGCTCGCGGCTCAAACCAGCGACCGCAGGGGCCGGATTGAGCAACACCGGAATGCCGTGGCGTTTGGCAAACTCGATGGCGTAGTAGACGGTTGCCAAGTCGATTTCCAACTGCAGGACGATCAGGCTGCATTCGCGTAAAGCCGCGTCCGCGGCGTCGATATCAGCCGGCTTCAAATGCGCGTTGGCGCCTTTGACGATCAGGATGCTGTTGTGGGAATCGCTCTGCACAAAGATTGGCGCCACGCCGCTGGACACCCCCGGCACCCGCGTGACGTAGCGCGAGTCGATGGCATGGCGTTGAAAATTGGCCAGGGTGTTATCGGCAAACATGTCATCGCCCAACTTGGTCAGCATCAACACTTCGCTGCCAAGCTTGGCCGCCGCCACTGCCTGGTTCGCCCCCTTGCCACCGCACCCCATGGCAAAGCCCGGAGCCTCAAGGGTCTCGCCCTGCCGGGGCATTCGGTCGATATAGGTGACCAAATCCACCATGTTGCTACCGATGACCGCGATCTTATTCATGGATATCTTTACCTTGTGCACGATGTGGCAGGCACCACAGCGTTATTATTTTTGTTATTTAAATAACATTTTCTGTGACTATTCAACCTATTTTTTGTGAATGCGAAAAAGCTGGGCTGATGCGCTGACGAGCGGACGCGCGAATTCCGGACGCGACGACGCCGTACGAAGGCGCTCGGTTCGTTCGAAGGGTTGGCTGGAGGTGTAGAGAACTGCCGCGAATTGGCTTGGGTTTAAGTTGGAAAAAACCCTTGGCTTAAAGAATTTTGGTTACCTGCCGCTATAGAGGTTGAGTCTTGCTGTATTTTCTATACAAGAAGAGGAAAAATGCTTTCGCGTCATGGATATATGACCTAAAGCTACTATCCTTCTTCATCAAAAAGGTACGTGTAGTTAAGGTGCTTACCGAAACGCGGAAGGACAAGCGTTATAGTGATTATCAAAATAAAGGGATATTTATGAGATTCGCTAAACTGTTCGGGGCAGCCACTCTACTCGCCTCTATGATTGCATCTGCCCAAGCTGGCACAATCGTCACCGTGAAGGTGAAGAACTCTACGACCGATCCAGCCGCGTACACTTTCGAGTACTTTTCAGGGAGTAGATAGCGCTCGAGCTATCTTCAGCATCTGGAGTATCACCATGGATTTTTCGATTAAATCGTATCAAGCAAGTACACAGGCAAAGGTTTCTACACAAGAGAAGCTTCCTTCGTCCAACCCTGTAAATTTGCCTTCAGGGAATGCCGCAATCAAGACGACGGAGACCGTCACAATCTCCGATTCCGCACGGGCACTGTACGCATTAAGTAGCGCTGATGATAAACAAGCCTCTATGTCCAATAGGGATTTAAAAGGACAATATGCAAAAGGTCAGAGCGATATGTACAATTTCGGGCAGCGGATTGCTGGCGGAAATCTTAATAATGAGGATCTACTTCCCAAAACAGATAACCCTGCCCGTTTGGCGTTAGGTCAGCAGTCACTGGATTACGCAGTTGGGCTTTCTAAGCGCCCCCCCGAAAAACTTCCAAACCCATTTGAAGGCATGGCCCGAAACGGGCTAAGCAATATTGTTTATGATGATTCAGGAACCTATACGGTTGCAGAACGATATGCCGCTTATGGGGAACTTAGTAAGCAGGATGAAACATATTTTTCCAAGTTGTACGCCACTATAACGAACGGCGGTGACAACAGTGAAATCTTCAAAGGCATCATGGACTATTTCGATGATCTTCCAGGGGTCGAGAAAGCGGCATACCCTGATGGCTTTAGGGACAGTATAAAAAGTCTTTACCAAGAGCAGTTAGGACAATCGGGGCCGCTCGCCCTTCTCAGGCAATCGACTGAAAACGACTCTGAGAAATTGTCAACGAGCTTCTTCAACAAGGAACAATCACCGGAGCATATGTTGCAGGCAGTCTTAGAAAAAGCGATTGCTCTTTCGACGGTCTGACCAGTCCAAAGTAACCAATGTGTCACTGCCGGGATTAGTTAGGAACGTCAGCAGGATTCGAGAACGGTTGGACGATTGAACGAATCGAGGCAGAAGCGCAAAAATACCAATCCGAACTGTGTGGTTCCAAGACAGAAGAGTTGGATTGGATGTTCAGAAACAATGTTGATGATTCCTTCCGTGCTTACCTTGCTGCTGGGACAGAGAACCTAGATGAGATCCTAGGGGCGGGCTCTCCGCTTCTCACGATGATGGACGACCTCGATTCGTACCTAAATCCGCATGTGAGCGGTCTAAACGTAGAGGTCGACAATCAGATAATCCACCTGACGCGTATGAATGCCCGGTTCCTTTTGATGACCGGCTTTCGTATTGGCCTGACAGGTCACGTTTCAGGCATTTGAGCTTGCAAGGTGTCTAGAGAATCCGGGGCGATTCAGTGGGCAGTGAACCACCGATTGCCAATGTATTTTGGCGGCGATTGACTAGTAGAACTGAGTAGTAGAATCGAAAAACACTCAGACACAAAAAAGCCCCGTAAATCATAGATTTACGAGGCTTTCTGAATAATGGCGGAGAGATAGGGATTCGAACCCTAGGTACCGGTGAAGGTACAACGGATTTCGAATCCGTCCCATTCGGCCACTCTGGCATCTCTCCAACGGCGCGCATCATAACAGCGTGAATCAGGAAAGCAAAGCGCCGAAGCGATTTTTTTCCGTGCTATCAGATGCTTGCGTCAATTAAAGCGGTACGCCGAGACGATTGGCGACTTCTTCGTAGGCTTCGATCACGTCACCGAGGCCCTGGCGAAAGCGGTCTTTGTCCATCTTCTTCTTGGTGTCCTTGTCCCACAAGCGGCAGCCGTCCGGGCTGAATTCGTCGCCCAGGACGATGGAGCCGTCGTGGAACACACCGAATTCGAGCTTGAAGTCGACCAGCAGCAGCCCGGCGTCGTCGAACAGCTTGCTCAGCACGTCGTTGACCTTGAGGGACAACTCCTTCATGCGCGCCAGTTGCTCAGCGGTGCCCCAGCCGAACGCCACGACGTGGGATTCGTTGATGAACGGGTCGCCCTTGGCGTCGTCCTTCAGGAACAGTTCGAAGGTGTATGGATTGAGCTTGAGGCCCTCTTCCACGCCCAGGCGCTTGACCAGGCTGCCGGCGGCGTAGTTACGCACGACGCATTCGACCGGGATCATGTCGAGCTTCTTGACCAGGCACTCGTTGTCGCCCAGCAGTTTGTCGAATTGGGTCGGAATGCCGGCCTCTTCGAGTTTCTGCATGATGAAGGCGTTGAACTTGTTGTTCACCATGCCTTTGCGATCAAGCTGTTCGATGCGCTTGCCGTCGAACGCCGAGGTGTCGTTGCGAAACAGCAGGATCAGGCGGTTGGCGTCGTCGGTCTTGTACACCGACTTGGCTTTGCCGCGGTAGAGTTCTTCACGTTTTTCCATGATGGGCTCCGCTTTGAGTGAGGTGGGCTAGGCGATGTGGCGCCAGTCGAGCCCTGAATCTTGATCGGCCAGTTGCAGCCAGTCCGGGTCGCACCCAAGGGTGTCGACAAAACATTGCCGGGCAAGCGTCGGCAGGTTGTTCTTGCTGCTCAAGTGGGCCAGGACCAAGTGTTGCAGGTCTTGCCAGCCCAACTCATACACCAGGTACGCGGCCTGGTGGTTGTTCAAATGTCCCAGTTCGCCGCCCACCCGCTGTTTGAGAAAGTAGGGGTAGTGACCGCGAGCCAGCAGGTCTCTGCAGTGGTTGGACTCGATCATCAACGCATCGAGGTTCCGGTAACCGTCCAGCACCTTGGCGCAGTAGGAACCCAGGTCGGTGAGCACGCCGAAGCGCCGCTCACCATCGCTGAACACATACTGCGTCGGTTCCTGGGCGTCGTGCGCCACGGCAATCACATCAATGCTCAGGGCACCGATTTGCAGTTGCTCGCCACCGGCCAGGAAACCCGCGGGTTCAATGGGTTTGCGCATCCCGCGCAAGGTACCGCGACTGAGGTACACCGGAAGATTGTAGCGCCGAGACAGTAAACCCACGCCATGCACATGGTCGGCATGTTCGTGGGTCACCAGAATCGCGCTCAGCTGCGCGGGGTGAACCCCCAGGCGCAGCAGGCGTCGCTCGGTTTCCCGTAACGAGAAACCACAATCCACCAGCACGTACGTGTCGTCGTGGGCGACCAGCGTGCCGTTCCCTTGGCTACCGCTGCCGAGAACGGCAAAACGCATCGGATCAGCCCAGGTTGTCCTGAATCACGCCCAACACTTTGCGCGCTGTTTCAGCGGGCGCAACGGTATTGATGTTTTTCTCGACGGTGACTTGCACGCTTTCGCCCACCTTGCTCAAACGAACCTGGTAACGCTCGGCGCGGGTTTCGACTTCTTCCTTGGTCGGCTTGCTGCCGAACAGCTTGCCGAAGAAACCTGGCTCGTCGTCTTTACGCTCGGCCTTTTCAGCCACGTTGATGTAGTACAGGCCCAGGCTGCGGTTGATGTCTTCAACACGCCAAGGACCTTGCTCCAACGCGCGGCCAACACTGGCCCAGGCACGGTCGAGGTCTTCACCCAGGTTCAGCACCACGTTGCCGCTGCCGTCTTCAGTGAGGCTGACGCGGCTCGGGGTGTCGTAATCACGTGCGGCGAGCAGCGAAACGGAACCGCCCTTCTCGGAGATACGGCTCATGCTGGCCAACATCTCGTCGACCAGTGCCGAGTCGACACCGGAGTTAACTGAGCGATTGGTGAAATCAACGTTGGCGGTGCTGCCGGCAGGACGCTCAGCGCTGACCACGTAGACTTCACTGGTATTGCGTTGCACACCTGGCTCGATGCGCACGCGCACTCGGGCTTCGCTGTCGGCGGCTACACCACCGGCCTGCAGGCGCTTGGCCATGGTGGCGGAGAGCTCGCTGCCCTGCTGCCATGCAGTGGTGAATTCACCGGTCTGCGGGCGTTGCTCATCAATGCGGAAACCGTTGTCCTGGAAGAACTGCACCGCCACCGGCCAGACTTCGGCGGGCGGGCGCTGAGCCACGATCCAGCGGGAGTCACCGCTTTTCTGCAGGCTGTAGTCGCTGGCATCCGCCACGGCCGATATGGGCTGTGGACGCGGCACTACGTACTCACCCTTAGTGGTGTCGTCGGCAACGTTGCGCGGGATCGGCAGCAAGGGGTCAAGGCGCTTGGCGACGTTGACGCCCGGCGGCAATTCCATCGGCTTGGTGGGTTGGGCTTCCAGGTAATCGCTACCGCGGTCACGGAAGTAGCCTTCCGGGCCCCAGATCCAACCGCAGCCACTGGTGCTGGAGATAATCAAGGCAAGTGCGGAAAGTCCGGCCAATCGCTTCATGCGTAATGCTTCCTCAATTAAACCAGGACGCCGGACTGGCGCAGGGCCTGTCGCAGCGGTTCGTGACAGGCTTCACTAAGACGAGTGAGCGGCAGACGGATACCGTCCGGCATCATGCCCATTTCAGTCAGCGCCCATTTCACGGGAATAGGGTTGGATTCGATAAACAGTGTCTTGTTGAGCGGCATCAGCTTCTCGTGGATCGCGCGGGCGGTCACGGCGTCGCCGGCGATGGCGGCAGCGCACATTTCGCTCATGGCACGCGGGGCCACGTTGGCGGTCACAGAGATGTTGCCTTTGCCGCCGAGCAGGATCAGCTCGACCGCCGTGGCGTCGTCACCGGAATACACCAGGAAATCGCCGCTCACGCCGGCCAGGATATCCTTGGCGCGCTGCAGGTCGCCCGTGGCTTCCTTGATACCGATGATGTTCGGCACGGCGGACAGGCGGATTACGGTCTCGGCCTTCATATCGCACGCGGTACGACCCGGTACGTTATAGAGGATCTGCGGGATATCGACCGCTTCGGCAATGGCGCGGAAGTGCTGGTACAGGCCTTCCTGGGTCGGCTTGTTGTAGTACGGGGTCACCAGCAGGCACGCATTGGCGCCGGCCTTCTTGGCGTTTTTGGTCAGCTCGATTGCTTCGCGTGTCGAGTTGGCGCCCGTGCCGGCGATCACGGTAATACGGCCCGCAACACGCTTGACCACGAACTCGATCACCTGGATGTGTTCTTCCACATCGAGAGTGGCCGATTCACCGGTGGTGCCGACCGCCACGATGGCGTTGGTGCCTTCTTGCAGGTGGAAGTCCACCAGTTTGCCCAGGCTGTCCCAGTCGAGACGACCTTGTGCATCCATGGGTGTGACCAGTGCCACCATACTGCCCGCAATCATGCAACCGCTCCTGCCGGAAAAAGAGAGCCGTAATGGTACTGGCGCCAAGATGCTTGCACAAGCAAAGTACTGCCTGAGGATGCGTTCTGACGTAACTAAACGACGGACAATGCCATCATCGGGCCAAAGCCCCCCCTGAAGCACGATGAAATAGGACCGATCACGCAATGAAAACGCCACCTCCTATCCCTTGGCGATGCTTTTCGCTACCCTTCATCCTTTGATCGATACCGCCCTTACAGTATTGACCGCTCATCGTTTTAGGAAGGCTGCATGTCCACCCCCACAGTTCGCGAACAATTCCTTGTTATCAGTGCCCTCGGCGCCAACCCCATGGAGCTGACTAACGTCCTGTGCCGCGCCAGCCATGAAAACCGCTGCGCCGTCGTGACATCCCGCCTGACCCGTCATGGCGAGTGCAGTGCGCTGGTCCTGCAGATCTCCGGCACCTGGGATGCTCTGGCTCGCCTCGAAACTGGCCTGCCGGGCCTGGCAAAGAAGCACGACTTCACTGTCAATGTGGTACGCAGCGCCGCCCTGGAAAATCGTCCGCAGGCTCTGCCTTATGTGGCGTATGTCAGTTCGGCCTATCGCTCGGACATCGTCAACGAGCTGTGCCAGTTCTTCATCGACCACAATGTCGAGCTGGAGAACCTGACCTGCGACACCTATCAGGCCCCGCAAACCGGCGGCACCATGTTGAACGCCACGTTTACCGTGACCCTGCCGGCGGGCGTGCAGATCAGTTGGCTGCGCGATCAGTTCCTGGATTTCGCCGATGCCCTGAACCTCGACGCACTGATCGAACCGTGGCGCCCACAGAACCCAATGTAAGGAAGTTTTCATGGCCGTAGTCATCGACCAACCCATAGCCGATTTCGAAGCCCAGGCCACCAGCGGTCAGACCTTCAGCCTCGCAGCCCTCAAGGGCAAGCAAGTGGTGCTCTACTTCTACCCGAAGGACAGTACGCCGGGCTGCACCACTGAAGGCCAGGGTTTTCGTGACCAGTACGCAGCGTTCAAGGCGGCCAACACTGAAGTGTTTGGCGTTTCGCGCGACAGCGTGAAGTCTCACGAAAACTTCAAAGGCAAGCAGGAATTCCCCTTCGAGCTGATCAGCGACAAGGACGAAGCGGTTTGCCAGCTGTTTGACGTGATCAAGCTGAAGAAACTGTACGGCAAGGAATACCTCGGCGTGGATCGCAGCACGTTCCTCATCGACAAGAACGGTGTGTTGCGTCAGGAATGGCGTGGTGTGAAGGTGCCGGGGCATGTGGATGCGGTTTTGGCGGCGGCGCAGGCACTGAACAAGGCGTGAGTCTGTAGTGAGCGGACTTGTCCCGCGCAGGGTTGCGAAGCGACCCCAATACAGTACAGTCTCCGCGTTCTTTCAGATGAAACGCGGTTGCAGGTTTTAGGGCTGCTTCGCACCCAAGCGCGGGGCAAGCCCGCTCACTACAAGTTGTTACGCCGTTACAATAGCGGCGCAACCACCGGTTCTTGACGCGGCCATGCATCCAGAACGGCCTTGAACAGCGTCGCCAGGGGGATCGCAAAGAAGACGCCCCAGAAACCCCACAGCCCACCAAACAACAACACTGCGCAGATGATCGCTACCGGGTGCAGGTTGACAGCCTCCGAGAACAGCAGTGGCACCAGCACGTTGCCGTCCAAGGTTTGGATAATCCCATACACCGCCATCAAGTAGATGAATTGGTCGCTCCAGCCCCACTGGAACAAGGCAATCAATGTAACCGGCACTGTCACCACCACCGCGCCTACGTAAGGCACCACCACTGAAATCCCGACCAGCAATGCCAGCAAGGCCGCGTAGTTCAGGTCCAGGGCAATAAAGGCAATGTAGGTCACGCCCCCGCAGATAATGATTTCGATCACCTTGCCGCGTATGTAGTTGGCAATCTGCCGGTTCATTTCTTCGGCAACACGGGTAATCAGCGCTCGCTCGCGCGGCAGGTAGCCACTTACCCAACGGCCGATCATGGCGCGGTCCTTGAGGAAGAAGAACACCAGGATCGGCACCAGCACCAGGTAGATCATGATGTTGACCAGCAGCGGCAAGCTGGACAGGGAAAAGGTCAGCGCCCATTGGCCGAACTTTCCGATCTCGCCGCGGGCCACTTCTATAGCCTGCAACACCTGCTCGTCCGACACCAGGTGCGGGTAGCGTTCCGGTAACAGCAGCAACAACGACTGCCATTTGGCAAGCATGCCCGGCAGTTCATTGAACAGGGTGATGAGTTGATGCCATAGCAACGGCAGCACGACCACGATAAACAGCACCAACACGCCCATGAACAAGGCGAACACCAGCCCCACCGCCACCCCGCCCGGCAGGCGCAACCGTTCCAGCGCGGTGACCAGGCCTTGCATCAGGTAGGCCAGCACCATCCCCGCCAACACCGGTGCCAACATGCCACCCAAGGTGAGCACAGCCGTAAACGCCAGAAACAATAGGACCGCCAGCACCACGGCCTCCTCATCGGAGAAGTAGCGCTGGATCCAGTCTCGTAACACTTTGAACATCAATCAACCTCGGTGGTGGGGGCAAACAGTTCAGGCCTTGCGCAACCAGTAACGGTAAACACCGGCGGCGTCTTCTTCGTGCAACAGGGTGTGGCCGGCCAGCTTGGCAAACGTACGAAAATCACGCTGGGAGCCTGCGTCCGTGGCGATCACCTTAAGTACGGCGCCACTGGCCAGACGATTGAGTTCCAGCTTGGCCTTGAGCAAGGGCAACGGGCAATTGAGGCCGCTGGCATCAAGTTCGGCATCAAAAGCTACAGCGTCGGTCATGGTTTTACTCCGGGCACGCGTTTGGGCTGCTTAGAATATCTGGTCCGAAGCTCAGTGTCCGGCTACAGTAAGCTCTTTGTCGAAAGGCTCTGTGCATGACTTTTTTGCGCCCTACCCTGCTGACGCTGGCTTGCCTGCTGGCCTCCCCAGGCTTCGCTGACGACCTGCCGTCACTTGGCGACGCCAGTTCTGCCATTGTCTCGCCACAACAGGAATACCAGCTGGGCCGCGCCTGGCTGGCCTATCTGCGAGGCCAGGTCTCGCAACTCAACGATCCGCAGCTCAAGGATTACGTCGAAACCAGCGTTTACAAACTGGTGGAGACCAGCCAGGTCAACGACCGTCGGCTGGAGTTCATCCTGATCAACAGCCCGCAACTGAACGCCTTTGCCGCACCCGGCGGTATTGTGGGGGTCAACGGCGGCCTGTTCCTCAACGCTCAGACCGAAGGGGAATACGCTTCGGTGCTGGCGCATGAGTTGGCGCACTTGTCCCAACGCCACTTCGCCCGTGGCGTGGAAGCGCAACAGCGCATGCAGCTTCCGATGATGGCCGCGTTGCTTGGCGGCATCATTGCCGCAGCCGCTGGTGCGGGTGACGCCGGTATTGCTGCGATTGCCGGCACCCAGGCTGCTGCAATCCAGGAGCAGCGCCGGTTCTCGCGGCAAAACGAACAAGAGGCGGACCGTATCGGCATCCTCAACCTGGAAAAAGCCGGTTACGACCCGCGCTCCATGCCAACCATGTTCGAGCGTTTGATGCGCCAGTACCGCTTCGATGCCAAGCCTCCGGAATTCCTGCTGACACACCCGGTCACCGAATCGCGAATCGCCGACACCCGCAACCGTGCCGAGCAGTCCAAGCCTGGCGGCAAGGAAGACAGCTTGCGCTATCAACTGATCCGCGCACGGGTGCAATTGCAATACGAAGACACCTCAGGACTCGCCGCCAAACGCTTCCAGGCACAACTGGACGAGAACCCGAAGAATGATGTGGCGCGCTACGGATTGGCCATTGCCCAGATCAAAGGTTCTCAGTTCAAGCAAGCGCGGGAAAACCTGACGATGTTATTGGCCAAGGCACCGAATGACATTACCTATAACCTGGCATTGATCCAGCTTGAGATCGACAACAATCATCTGCCTGATGCCCAGCAACGTACTGATCGAATGCTGACCCAGTACCCCGGCAACTATCCGCTGAATCAGATCCGGGTCGACCTGCTGCTCAAACAGAACCGCACTGCTGATGCGGAAAAGGCCTTGGATAGTTTGCTCAAGTCTCGTCCGGATGACCCGGACGTTTGGTATCAGGTCGCCGAGACCCGCGGCTTGTCCGGTAACATCATTGGCCTGCACCAGGCCCGCGCCGAATACTTCGCATTGGTAGGTGACTTCCAGCAGGCCATCCAACAGTTGGATTTTGCAAAGCGTCGCGCTGGCAGCAATTTCCCGCTGTCGTCGCGTATCGACGCGCGTCAGCGTGAACTGATCGAACAGGAGCGCCTGGTCAAAGGGATGATGAGCTAGATCCAGCGGCCACAAAAAAGCCCCGCCCTCGTTAAACGAAGGCGGGGCTTTTTCTTTTACCGGGTTACTCGGCCAACTTGAAGGTTATGAAGCTGGCACGCCCCTGACGCAGCACTCGCATCGATACCGAGCGGTTCTTCGGCAGCGCCTTGGCGATGTCAGTGAACTGCTTGGTGTTGTCGATTGCCTGATTGTTCAGGTGGGTGATCACGTCACCTGGCTGCAGGCCAATCAGGGACGCAGGGCCATCCTGCACTTCCTTGATCACGACGCCGCTCTTGAGGTCGTATGTCTTCTTCTGCTCAGCGGTCAGTTCGGCGACAGCAATGCCCAGACGATTGCTGCTGCGTTCGGCACCCGGCTTAGCGTTGCCCAAGGCATCCAGTGTTGCCCCTTCTTCAGGGATTGCACCAACAGTCAGCTCAACGTTCTGGCGCTTGCCCTCGCGGATCACTTCAAGCTTGGCCTTGCTGCCTGCCTTGAGCGCGCCTACCAGATGCGGCAGGTCGGCCGACATGACGATTGGCTGGCCGTTCATGCTGAGGATCACGTCGCCGACTTGCAGGCCACCTTTGGCAGCCGGACCATCGTCCTGGATCTGCGCGACCAGTGCACCGGCCGGCTTGTCGAGGCCGAAGGATTCAGCCAGGTCTTTGTTCACTTCCTGAATCACCACGCCCAACCAGCCACGGCTGACCTTGCCACCGCTTTTCAGTTGGTTGGAAACGTCCATGGCTACATCGATCGGAATGGCGAACGACACCCCCATGAAGCCACCGGAACGGGTGTAGATCTGCGAGTTGATCCCCACTACTTCACCGGCCAGGTTGAACAGCGGGCCACCGGAGTTGCCCGGGTTGATCGGCACGTCGGTCTGGATGAACGGCACGTAGTTTTCGTTCGGCAGGCTGCGGCCAATGGCGCTGACAATGCCTTGAGTCACGGTATGGTCAAAGCCAAACGGCGAACCGATAGCGACTACCCACTGCCCGGCTTTCAGGTCCTGGGATTTACCCAGTTTCAGCACTGGCAAGTCTTTGCCTTCAATCTTCAGCAAGGCCACATCGGATCTTGGATCGGTGCCTACCAGCTTGGCTTTCAGCTCACTACGATCAGCCAGGCGCACGAGAATCTCGTCGGCATCGGCAATCACGTGGTTGTTAGTGAGGATGTAGCCATCCGGCGAGATGATAAAGCCCGAGCCCAGGGACTGAGCCTCACGCTGGCCGCCACCGCCACCACGGGGCGCGCGCTGTTGCGGCATGCCGCGCTCGAAGAACTCGCGCAGCATCGGCGGCAGGCCTTCCAGGTCCGGCATCTGCTGATTGGAGACTTTGCGATCAGGCAGTTTTTGCGTGGTACTGATGTTCACCACGGCAGGCGATGCCTGCTCAACCAATTGGGTGAAGTCAGGCAACTCGACCGCTTGCGCAGGTAAGGCCTGACCCAGCACCAATACCGTGGCGACTATGGATAGGTAAGATTTCAAACGTGGTATCGACATACAGCTCCCGTTACGACGAGCAGGGTTGAGCGACAGGGTTCAAGAAACGCCGAAAACTGCGACCGACATCTTTGTTCCGCGAACAAGACAAGGCCAGAGCCGACAAGCCCTGACCTATAAAAAACATGAGGGATTTTTGCAAGTGAAAATGCTGATCCAGACATTTCATGCTCTCGGCAGCCAACCTGGCATGCAAATACAGTGAAACGTCAGGATGAACATAGGATTAACGACTCACGGCTGAGCGACTGGCTTTTTTTCACCGCGTACCGACAACGCGATACGTTCTGCGGTGCCGATTGGAATCTCACCCACCACTGTCACCATCATTTCGCCGTCCACCGTATTCAGGCGGCGCGACACTGCAACGGTGGGGCCCAGTTGAGTGCGGGTTTCCGTGACGCTCACATCGCTGATTGGCTCGAGGAACACCGAGAAACGCGCCAGCCCGTCCTCATACATCAGGCTGTCGACGGTCGCTTTCGTCTGGGTGTCTTTGCGAGCACCGCTATTGGTCAGCTGAAACCCCGGCGGCAACCATTCCAGATGCCAGATCTCGGTAGACTGCACCTCTGGGGCTTTATCTTTGGCGACCGTGATAGGTGTGCATTCACTGCTAGGCTGCAGATCGCGGTCTTCAGGGACGACCGAAGTATTCAACCGCGTGAACTGGAAACGCTCGAGCAACTGCCCCTGATCATTCAGTAACAGTGATTTGAGTGGCAGCGCGGTTTCACGGTCCAAGTGCAGCTCAAAACCGTAGCGGTATTGGTCACGGGGAGTGATTGACACGATCACCGCATTGCGACCGGCCACGCGGGACTTGCCAATAACGGCGAGTTCGTAGAATTGATTGAGTTTTTGCGGATCAAGTGCACGTGATGGTGCATCACGCGAATTGCCAAGGCCTGCGACAAGAGTGCCGCTGACACATTGCGTTCGACCATCCAACCGCACGACTTCCTGGGCAGAACCATCAAGCTGCAAGAGCCGCTCACGGACCTGACCATTCTGGACGCGATGCCAGATGTCATGAGTAGAAAAACTGCCGTTACGTTCGTAGACAAACGTACCTTGAAAGCTCTGCTGCTGTTCTGCACGCCCAAGTCGAGTCAACCAGTCTTCGGCTTCATCGGCATGGGCGGGGAGTGCAAAACAACCACTGAGCAAAAGCGTAAGGAGCGGTATGGCTCGCATAGAGCTCCTTACGGATTAGCGGTTTTCCAGGCTTGCTGCGCGAGCGTATGGCAGAGCGCTTTCAGTGCCTTTCAAAGCGGATTCCTGTGCGTGTTGGCGCAGGTAACCAGGAAGACGCTGATCTTGCCAGCCGGATTGCCCTTGCAACACACCGTTGGCCATAGGGCCGGTTGAGTCAGAGCTTTCCTTGTAGCCAGCCAGCACCGCTGGGCCTTTGACTTGCGGACCGGCCATGACCGGTTGCTGAGTCTGCTGGGCCAGTTCGGCACCGGCGATTTCGTCCTGATTATACAGGCGAACACCGGCCAACACTGCGACAGTCACCGAGGCAGCCACTGCGAGGCGACCCAGGCTACGCCATGGACCACGAGCAGCCTTTGCCGGAACGGCTTCATCAGCAAGCGCAGCAGAAACCGCCGCAGCAATATCCAGACGAGGGATTAGAAGATCCTTGTGCATTACCGCCCGAGCGACTTGGTAACGAGACCAGGTATCACGGGTTTCGGCATCATCAAATGCATTGAGCACTCGACGAAGTTCCAGTTCATCCGCTTCGTTATCCATCACTGCGGACAGCGATTCCTGCAGGGCATCACGACTCATGGCGGTTCCTCTCTTGGCTGTAGCCGCTGTCTTTAGTTCTCTTGCAACAGCGGTTGCAAGGCTTTATCGATGGCTTCCCGGGCCCGGAAAATCCGTGACCTTACAGTCCCCACCGGACACTGCATGACGCTCGCAATGTCTTCGTAACTCAGACCATCGAATTCACGTAAAGTTAACGCCGTACGCAAATCTTCTGGCAGTTGCTGAATTGTGCGATGAACGGTGCCTTCGATCTCGTCGCGCAGCAACGCACGCTCCGGCGACTCGAGATCTTTGAGGCCGTGATCACCGTCGTAAAATTCTGCATCTTCTGAACTTACATCGCTATCCGGTGGGCGGCGTCCGCGAGACACCAGATAGTTCTTCGCCGTGTTAATGGCGATTCGGTATAGCCACGTGTAAAACGCACTATCACCGCGAAAATTACCAAGTGCACGGTAAGCCTTGATAAAGGCCTCCTGTGCAACGTCCTGCGCTTCATGGGTGTCGTGCACAAACCGCACGATCAACCCGAGAATTTTGTGCTGGTATTTCAGCACTAGCAGATCAAAAGCCCGCTTGTCACCGCGTTGAACGCGCTCGACCAGCTGCTGATCCTCTTCCTGGGTTAGCATGAACACTCCTCGTTGTACTTGAAGGAGGCTTGCATAACTAAACGATCAGGCTTGCAAACATAGACTCGGACTTTTCGCAAAAGTTCTCCCCCTCAAAGCAAGTTTCCGGCATGCACTGATTTGGCACACACGAAAAACGCAGCACGGGCAACGCCGGCTGCGCGAATAATCTTGTCGCCGGTTTTATGACGCGTCCAATGCTCCCGACGGGCCAATAAACTCAACGTTTCCCAGCTTCCGGGCAACCTGCTATTGAGTCGAGGCTTATGCAAAAAGTTCCCGTCTCAATAACCAGCCGATTTTACCGAAGCCGTGCACCGTAATCTCATATTGCCACGAATGCCCGACTATTGTGCCGCTCCACCCCTCTATATACTAGTAGTCCGTGTGACCCTTTGATTCGCCGATCCAGGCGTCCTGTTTGCGCCACCCCGGATCGCTTTTTGCGGAATCCTTTAAATGAGCCAACAGTTTCAACACGATGTCTTGGTGATCGGTAGCGGCGCGGCCGGCTTGAGCCTTGCGCTGACCCTCCCCAGCCACCTGCGTATTGCGGTACTGAGCAAAGGCGACCTGGCAAACGGCTCGACGTTCTGGGCCCAGGGCGGTGTTGCCGCCGTGTTGGACGACACCGACACCGTGCAATCCCACGTCGAAGACACCCTCAATGCCGGCGGCGGCCTGTGCAATGAAGAGGCGGTGCGCTTCACCGTCGAGCACAGCCGTGAGGCGATCCAATGGCTGATTGACCAAGGCGTGCCGTTCACCCGTGACGAACACGCTGGCAGCGACGACGGCGGCTTTGAATTCCACTTGACCCGCGAAGGCGGCCACAGCCATCGCCGAATCATCCACGCTGCCGACGCCACCGGCGCAGCCATTTTCAGGACGCTGCTCGACCAGGCACGCCAGCGCCCCAATATCGAGCTGCTTGAGCAACGCGTCGCCGTCGATCTGATCACAGAGAAACGCTTGGGCCTGGACGGCGAACGCTGCCTCGGCGCCTACGTGCTCAACCGTGGCAGTGGTGAAGTCGACACTTACGGCGCGCGCTTCACCATCCTGGCCTCAGGCGGCGCAGCCAAGGTCTACCTCTATACCAGTAACCCGGACGGCGCGTGCGGCGACGGTATTGCCATGGCCTGGCGCTCGGGCTGCCGGGTGGCCAACCTGGAATTCAACCAGTTCCACCCCACCTGCCTGTATCACCCACAGGCCAAGAGCTTCCTGATTACCGAAGCCCTGCGCGGGGAAGGCGCACACTTGAAACTGCCTAACGGCGAACGCTTCATGCAGCGCTTCGACCCACGCGCCGAGCTGGCCCCGCGCGATATCGTCGCCCGTGCCATCGACCATGAAATGAAGCGCCTGGGCATCGACTGCGTCTACCTGGATATCAGCCACAAGCCCGAAGCCTTCATCAAGACCCACTTCCCCACGGTTTATGAGCGCTGCCTGGCGTTCAACATCGACATCACCAAGGGCCCGATCCCTGTGGTGCCGGCCGCCCACTACACCTGCGGCGGCGTGATGGTCGACAAGCACGGCCGCACTGACGTACCCGGCCTGTATGCGATTGGCGAAACCAGCTTCACCGGCCTGCATGGCGCCAACCGCATGGCCAGCAATTCGTTGCTCGAATGTTTTGTCTATGCGCGCTCTGCGGCGGCGGACATCCTCGAACAGCTGCCACGCATCCCGGTGCCTGCCGCCCTGCCCCGCTGGGACGCCAGCCAGGTCACCGACTCGGACGAAGACGTAATCATCGCGCACAACTGGGACGAACTGCGCCGCTTCATGTGGGACTACGTGGGAATCGTGCGCACCAACAAACGCCTGCAACGCGCGCAGCACCGGGTGCGCTTGCTGCTGGATGAAATTGACGAGTTCTACAGCAACTACAAAGTCAGCCGCGACCTAATCGAGCTGCGCAACCTGGCCCAGGTAGCAGAGTTGATGATCCGCTCGGCCATGGAGCGCAAAGAAAGCCGCGGCCTGCATTACACCCTGGACTACCCGCAGATGCTGCCCGAAGCCCGGGACACTATTCTGGTGCCAACCACCTACGGCGGCTGAACTTCAAGCGCACCCGCAGGCGCCGATGCACATCGGCGACCTGCGCATCCGCCGGCACACAGATAGAACGCACCCACCACGTCCCAGGCACCCGATAGCGCAGCACCACGATCAGCGGCAGCGCCAAGCTGTCGGGACGCAACTGCACGCTATGCCAACCGCGCTCAGCACTGAGCAACTGCCAGCCATCGGCGTCGCGGCGCAGGCCACGAATCGACGAGCGGTGTGTGAGCAGGATATGACGCGGTAAAACCCAGGCGGCATGCGCCAGGCACAGCAACATGCCCAGGCTTGAACAAGACAGATCAAGAAACAAAAGCGCACCCAACGCGAACAGCTGGGCGAGGAGATACGCCGCCAGCATCAGCCGTGAGGCCTGCCAGCGGCATTCAAACGTATTACTTGGGCTGAACACGGTCCAGAATCATCCGGACCATACGCTGCAGTTCCGGGTCTTCCGATTCGGCACGCTCCATGAACCAGCCGAACATGTCCTGGTCTTCGCATTCCAGCAGCCTGACGTAGAGGTCGCGATCCACCTTATTGAGCGTCGCATACACTTCCTTGGTGAAAGGCACCAGCAACACGTCCAACTCCAGCATGCCACGACGGCTGTGCCAGTAGAGACGATTGATTTCTACATCTTCGACCATGGAGCGCTCCTCAAATAGAGCGCAAGTATACAGGCCCGACGGCACCGGAACAGTCGGCTTTGGTCGCCCCATACGGAAACTATCCATTTGCCGGGCGCCCCTCTATGATGCACCTATGACTTTTTGACCTGCGATGACCCATGGCCGACTTTGCTTTCTTCTGCCCCTTGTCCCACGAAGGCGTTCTCGCCGTCCGCGGCGCCGACGCTGCCAAATTCCTTCAGGGCCAACTGACCTGCAACCTCAATTACCTGAGCGAGACCCAGGCCAGCCTCGGCGCGCGCTGCACACAAAAAGGGCGTATGCAGTCGAGCTTTCGCATCCTGCTGCAAGGTGACGGCGTATTACTGGCAATGGCCACTGAGCTGCTGGAACCGCAACTGGCAGACCTGAAAAAGTACGCCGTGTTCTCCAAATCCAAGCTCACCGACGAAACTGCCGCCTGGGTGCGTTTCGGCCTCGTGAACGCGAATCAGGCGCTGGCCAGCCTTGGCCTGGAACTGCCGGCCGAGACCGATAGCGTCGCCCGCAGCGATGCATTGATTGCCATCCGCGTGTCCCCTGAGCGCGCCGAACTCTGGGTACCCACCGAACAAGCCGAGGCCGTGCACGAGCAACTAGTCAAGCAATTAAAAGAAACAGATTTGAATGATTGGCTTCTGGGTCAAATCCGCGCAGGCATTGGCCAGGTCATGCCGCAGACGCGCGAACTGTTCATCCCGCAGATGCTCAACCTGCAAGCCGTGGGCGCCGTCAGCTTCAAGAAGGGCTGCTACACCGGCCAGGAAATCGTCGCGCGCATGCAGTACCTGGGAAAACTCAAACGCCGGCTGTACCGCTTGAGCCTCAAGACCGTTGAAATGCCCGAGCCAGGCACCCCGCTGTTCTCTCCCAGCCATAACAGCTCGATCGGCGAAGTGGTCATTGCAGCAAAAGCTGACCAAAGCGTTGAACTTCTGGCCGTATTGCAAGCCGAAGCTGCCGATAGTGGCGATGTGCATTTAGGCACGCTAGAAGGTCCCGCCTTACAGCTGCTTGACCTGCCTTACACACTCGACCGTGATCGAGAGATCCAGCGTTAGTCGCCATACCTTTTTGCAACACCCTAGAGAGCATGAATGAACGAGCTGGCGGAAAAAGTCCAACAGGCTTTAGTGACGGCCATCGACAACGATGACCTGGTTCTGCCGACATTGCCGGAAGTGGCCCTGAATATTCGTCAGGCCGCTGAAGACCCGGAAATCAGCATCAGCCACTTGAGCAAAGTGATCGCTCGCGATACCGCGCTGTCGGCTCGCCTGATAAAAGTGGTCAACAGCCCGTTGTTGCGTGCGACCCAGGAAGTCACCGACCTGCACACCGCCATCACCCGGCTGGGCACCAACTACAGCAGCAACCTCGCAATCGGCCTGGTGATGGAGCAGATTTTTCACGCCCGCTCCGATGTGGTTGATCAGAAAATGCGTGATGTGTGGCGTCGCAGCCTCGAAGTGGCGGGCGTCAGCTATGCCTTATGCCGCCGTCACAGCCAGCTCAAGCCCGATCAGGCGGCCCTCGGCGGCCTGGTGCACCAGATCGGCGTGCTGCCGATCCTGACGTACGCAGAAGACCACTATGAGCTGCTGTCGGACTCGGTCAGCCTCAACCATGTAATCGAGAGCATCCACCCGTTACTGGGCGACAAACTGCTAAGCGGCTGGGACTTTCCGGAAATGCTGGCGAAACTGCCCGGCCAGTACCTGGACCTGGAACGCGATTCGGCCAACCTCGACTACATCGATGTGGTGCAAGTCGCCGTACTGTATTGCCATCGCGGCACCGATCACCCCCTGGCAAGCGTATCGGCCTCTACCCTGCCGGCGACCAAGAAACTGCGCATCGACCCCTACAGCGAATCCTTGCGCGCCGAGCTGGATGAAGCCCGCTCGATGTTCTACTGATCAGCCCGCGATAAAACTCACCCGCACCTTCAACCCGGCCTGCTCGCCATCATGCAGGCTGATCTGCGCCAGATGCGCCCGGCAGATTTCACCGACAATCGCCAACCCAAGGCCTGACCCCATGCCTTGTTGGCTGCGGCGGTAGAAACGTTCGAACACCCGGTCCCGCTCATCCTGCGGAATACCGGGGCCGTCATCCTCCACTTCCAGCACCGCTGGTGCCGTTACGCGCAGGATCACGTTGCCACCCGGCGGCGTGTGAGCCAAGGCATTGTCCACTAGATTGCTCAGCAGCTCATTCAACAGCGTTGGCTCACCGCGCAGCCACACCGGCTCGTCGGCTTCCAACGCCAGCGCCACGCCGCGTGCGTGGGCCAACGGCGCCATGGCCATGCCCAGCTCCCGAGCCAATTGGCTGAGGTCAAGCAGCTGCGCGCCGCCTTCGGCAATCGCCCGGGCACCGTTTTCGATGCGTGCCAGAGACAACAGTTGATTGGCCAGATGAGTCAGACGGTCAGTGCCCTGGGCTGCGGTTTCCAGAGTACTGCGCCAGGTGGCGGGATCTTCGGCGCGCAAGCCCAGTTCCAAGCGGGCCTTCAGCGCTGCCAGCGGCGTGCGCAACTCATGGGCCGCATCGGCAATAAACTGCGCCTGGCGCTCGAACTGGCCACGCAGGCGCTCGGTGAAGTGGTTGAGGGAGCGCACTAACGGGCCGAACTCGTGCTGCACCTCCACCAACGGCAAAGGCCGCAAGTCGTCGGGCTGGCGCTCCTCCACCGCCGTGCGCAAACGCTCCAATGGGCGCAACGCCGCACTCACGGCAAACCACACCAGCAACAACGCGCCGATGCCGAGCATGCCCAGGCGCAGCAAGGTGTCGGCCATCAGGCTGCGAGCCATGCTTACGCGCGCTTCATCGGTTTCGGCGACGCGGATTTCCGCCATGCCATTCATGTTGGGTTCAGAGACAGCCTTTAGCAGGCTCACCACACGCACTTCCTGGCCCTGATACACGGCGTCATAGAAACGTGCCAGTGCCGGATAGTCATCGGTGCGCGGCGTGCCCGGCGGCGGGCCGGGAAGGTTTTCGTAGCCGGAGATCAACTGCTGGTGGATGTCATTGACCTGGTAATAAATCCGCCCGGCACTGTCGTAGGCAAAAGTGTCCAGGGCGACGTAGGGCACATTGGCGCTCAAGGTGCCATCCACTTGGGTCAAGCCAGCGGCGATAGTGCGCGCCGACGCCAGCAGTGTGCGGTCGTAGGCGGTATCAGCGGCCTCGCGGCCATTCCAGTAGGCGCTCATGCCGCTGGCGAACATCAACAACACCAGCAGCAGCGCCAGGTTCCACAGCAGGCGCCAGCGCAGGCTGCTGGGCTTATGCATCGCGAGCTTCCAGCAAGTACCCAAGGCCACGAAAGGTCACGATAGCGATGGGCTGGCCGTCGAGTTTCTTGCGCAGGCGGTGCACGTAGATTTCGATGGCATCCGGGCTAGCCTCCTCATCTAGGCCGAACACCTGGGAGGCTAACTGCTCCTTGCTCATCACCCGACCCGGGCGAGCGATCAGCGCTTCGAGCACTGCTTGCTCACGGGACGTGAGCGTCATCAGCTCGCCACCCGCGGTGAAACGCCGGGTGTCGAGGTCGTAGACCAGCACACCGCAGGCCTGCTGACGCTCGCCACCCAACACGCTGCGCCGCAGCAACGCCTTGACCCGCGCCTCCAGCTCCGTCAATTCGAAAGGTTTGGCGAGGTAGTCGTCAGCCCCCAGGTTCAGGCCGTGTACGCGGTCCTTCACATCACTGCGTGCCGTCAACATCAGCACCGGCAGGTTTTTTCCACGGGCGCGCAAACGCGCGAGCACCTCGAAACCATCCATGCGTGGCAGCCCCACATCGAGTATCGCCGCCGCGTATTCCTCGCTGCTCAGGGCCAGGTCCGCCGCCACGCCGTCGTGCAGCACGTCAACGGTCAAACCCGTGCTCTTGAGCGCTTGCGCAACACTTTCGGCGAGTTGCAGATGGTCTTCAACCAGCAAGACACGCATGGATTTCTACCTCATTCAGGCGTGGTCGGCACCACGCATTGCCGGGCAGTTTACAGGCGCCGCCTGCCCTGTGAAGCCCGAAGACATTGAAAGGTGACTGAAAGGTTAGTGAAAGCTTCGCGCTTTAGCATTCGGCTACGGCAGGTTACGCCTGCCAAGCTATTTGAGTGATAGCAGCCGAAAAACGCCTCGAAGCGTTTTCGTCCCAATAAGAACAATAATGGAGACAGGCATGACCCCTTCCCTTCGTAAATTCGCGCTCGCCGCCGGCTGCATGCTGTTTGCCGGCCAACTGTTAGCCGCTGATGAACCCAAGCGCCCGGAATGTATCGCCCCAGCATCGCCTGGCGGCGGCTTTGACCTTACTTGCAAACTGGCGCAAAGCGCGCTGGTCAACCAGAAGCTGCTGAGCAAGCCGATGCGCGTCACCTACATGCCTGGCGGCGTGGGTGCCGTGGCCTATAACGCGGTGGTCGCCCAACGCCCTGCGGACGGCGGCACCCTGGTTGCGTGGTCCAGCGGTTCGCTGTTGAACCTGGCCCAAGGCAAGTTCGGTCGCTTCGATGAAAGCGCCGTGCGTTGGTTGGCAGCGGTCGGCACCAGCTACGGCGCCATCGCGGTGAAAGCCGATTCGCCCTACAAGAACCTCGACGATCTCGTCAAAGCCTTGAAGAAAGATCCAGGCAGCGTAGTGATCGGTTCCGGCGGTACCGTGGGCAGCCAGGACTGGATGCAAACCGCGCTGATCGCCAAAGCCGCCGGAATCAACCCGCGCGAACTGCGGTATGTGGCCTTGGAAGGCGGCGGTGAAATCGCCACCGCCCTGCTCGGCGGCCACATCCAAGTGGGCAGTACCGACATCTCCGACTCCATGCCGCACATCTTGAGCGGCGACATGCGCCTGCTGGCGGTGTTCTCCGAACAGCGCCTGGATGAGCCGGAAATGAAGAATATTCCGACCGCCAAAGAGCAAGGCTACGACATCGTCTGGCCGGTGGTTCGCGGTTTCTACCTGGGGCCAAAAGTCAGCGATGCCGACTACGCCTGGTGGAAAGACGCCTTCGACAAGCTGCTGGCCTCCGACGAGTTCGCCAAGCTGCGTGACCAGCGCGAGCTGTTCCCGTTTGCCATGACCGGCCCGGAACTGGACACCTACGTGAAGAAACAGGTGGCTGACTACAAAGTGCTGGCCAAAGAGTTTGGCCTGATCCAGTAATCGCCCCGCCACACAATGCCACTGTAACTGTAGGAGCGAGCTCGCTCGCGAAGAACTCAAAGACACCCCGTGCATCCAGACAGCACGCGTTATCGTTGACGTTCTTCGCGAGCAAGCTCGCTCCTGCAAAAGGTGGCTCTGGAGTTTCCTATGCTCTTACAACGCATTTTCGCCGCCGTGTTGCTGCTGGTCTGCGCTGGCCTCGCGCTGATGGCCTGGCCGTATCAAGCAGCATTTTCCTACGAGCCAGTCGGGCCTCGCGCCTTCCCGCTGCTGATGCTCGGGCTGATGAGCCTGGCGCTGGTCTATATGCTGATTCGCCCGCAGCCAACCAAACACACCGAAGAAGAACCGGCTCTGGACCGCGACACCTTGATCAAGATCGGCGTATGCGTCGCGCTGTTGATCGTGTTCGCCGGCACCTTCGAACCCCTGGGCTTCATCCTCAGCAGCATGCTGATCGGCATCCCGATGGCACGCCTGTACGGCGGCCGCTGGTTGCCCAGTGTGGTGATCGTCAGCCTGATGGCGATTGGTCTTTACCTGCTGTTCGATAAAGTCATGGATGTGCCGCTGCCCCTTGGCCTGCTCGCCGTTCTGGAGAACTGATATGGATACTTTCGGCTACTTGGGCCAGGGCTTCGGCGTTGCACTGTCCCCCTACAACCTGATAACCGCGCTGTGCGGCACCCTGATCGGCACTGTGGTCGGCCTGTTGCCAGGCCTGGGCCCCATCAATGGTGTGGCGCTGTTGATCCCCATCGCCTTCGCCCTCGGCCTGCCGCCGGAATCGGCGTTGATCCTGCTGGCCGCCGTGTACCTGGGCTGCGAGTACGGCGGCCGGATCAGCTCGATCCTGCTCAACATTCCGGGCGAAGCGTCCACCGTGATGACCACCCTCGACGGCTACCCGATGGCCCGCAAAGGCCTGGCGGGTGTAGCGCTGTCGTTGTCGGCCTGGAGCTCATTTATCGGTGCGTTTATCGCTACCTGCGGCATGGTGCTGTTTGCGCCGCTGCTGGCCAAATGGGCGATTGCCTTCGGCCCGGCGGAATACTTCGTACTGATGGTATTCGCGATTGTCTGTCTCGGCGGCATGGCGGGTGATAAACCCCTGAAGACGTTTGTGGCGGCACTAATCGGCCTGTTCCTCTCGGCGGTAGGCATCGACGCCAACAGCGGTGTGTACCGTTTTACCGGCGATAACATTCACCTCACCGACGGCATCCAGTTTGTGGTGTTGGTGCTGGGCCTGTTCTCCATCAGCGAGATCCTGTTGCTGCTGGAAAAAACCCATCGTGGCCAGGAAGCCGTGAAAGCCACCGGACGGATGATGTTCAACCTGAAGGAAGCGACTTCTGTCTTTGTAGTAAACATCCGTTGCGGCCTGCTGGGTTTCATCATGGGCGTTTTGCCGGGTGCCGGTGCAACCCTGGCCTCGGCGGTTGCCTACATGACCGAAAAACGCCTGGCCGGTGCCAGCGGTAAATTCGGCCAAGGCGACATGCGTGGCCTCGCCGCTCCGGAAACCGCGATCGGTGCGTCCGCCTGCGGTGCGCTGGTGCCGATGCTGACGCTTGGCGTACCCGGCTCGGGCACCACGGCGGTGATGATCGGCGCGTTGTCGCTGTACAACATCACCCCTGGCCCGCTGCTGTTTCAACAGCAACCGGATATCGTCTGGGGCCTGATCGCCTCGCTGTTTATCGCCAACATCATGCTGGTGATCCTCAACATCCCGATGATCCGCATCTTCACCCGTATCCTCGCCGTGCCGAACTGGGCGCTGGTGCCGGTGATCGCCATCATCACGGCGATTGGTGTCTACGCCGTTCACGCCACCACCTTCGACCTGTTCCTGATGGTCGGTATCGGCATCTTCGGTTACATCCTGCGCAAGCTCGACTTCCCGCTGTCGCCGGTACTGCTGGGCTTTATCCTTGGCGGTTTGATGGAGCAGAACCTGCGCCGTGCGCTGTCGATCTCCAACGGTGACCTGCAAATCCTCTGGTCGAGCCCGATCACCTTTGGTGTGTGGGTGCTGACTGCTCTGATGCTGGCCTTCCCGCTGGTGCGCATCTACCGCAAACGTGCCCTGCAGCGTCGTGCCGTGGCCGATGTCTGAAGTCACCTTTAGACAATGGTGGGGAACACCGCTGGTCGGCCTGGCCGGCGGTTACCTGGCCAGCCTGGTCGGCTGGCCTTTGCCGTACATGGTCGGCTCGTTGCTGGCGATCATCCTAGTGCGTTGCCTCACGCCTTGGCAGTTGGGCGAGATTCCCGGCGGGCGCAAATGCGGCCAATGGGTGGTGGGCATCGGCATTGGCCTGCACTTCACCCCGGTGGTGATCGAGCAGGTGATGAGCCACTTCGGGCTGATTTTTTTTGGCGCACTGGTCACCAGCCTGTCGAGCGTGGTCGGCGTGTGGCTGATGCGCCGTAGCGGTGAAGACCGCGCGACGGCGTTTTTCTCCAGCATGCCGGGCGGCTCCGGTGAGATGGTCAACCTCGGTGCACGTAACGGCGCGGTGCTCAGCCGGGTCGCGGCGGGGCAAAGTCTGCGGGTGCTGGTAGTCGTGCTGTGTGTGCCGGCGATCTTCAAATATCTGCTGGAAGGCGGTACGCCGCAGTTTCATCCGGCGCCGGTGAGTTGGCCTTGGTTGTTAGCCCTGTTTCCGATGGGTGCGCTGGTGGCCTGGGGATGGCAGCGTTTGCGTCAGCCAAACCCGTGGTTGTTCGGTCCCTTGCTGGTGAGCGCCACGGCCAGTGTTGTCTGGGACCTGCATATCGGCCTGCCTAATGGCGGTAGCCAGATTGGCCAATGGCTGATCGGCAGCGGCTTGGGCTGCCACTTCAATCGCCAGTTCTTCCGCCGGGCACCTTCGTTCATGGGGCGCACCTTGATTGGCACCGCCTTGACCATGGCGCTGGCGACATTGGCAGCCGTTGGCTTGAGTGCCCTGACTCACCTGGACCTGCGCTCGCTGACGCTTGGCATGATGCCCGGCGGCATTGCCGAGATGAGCCTCACCGCCGAAACCCTGCAATTGTCGGTGCCACTGGTCACGGCCATGCAGGTGATGCGATTGTTATTTGTACTGTTTCTGGCGGAGCCATTGTTCCGGTATTGGAATCGTCAACCCTGACAACCGTTACCGTTTGTCGGCACTGTCAATTCTCACAGCTGGTTGCCCCCCGAGTTCCGCGTTACACCTCTCGCAGCTACTCCCACTCAGTAAATGGGCCGTAGACATTGAGTTCCTCACTGACTGCAGAGGGTTCCACCATGGATAACGCAGAAGAATCTTCCACGCCACCCGGCCAACGCTTGATCAAGCTTGCACAGGGGCGAGCACTGCTTGCGCCGTACGCCACCAAGCAACAACAAAAAAAGAAACAGGCTGCACGGCGTACGTTCATTGATCCTCGTTACCTGGTGCCACGCCCCTCCGACGTATCTCTCAACTCGACGCAAGCCTTCAAAAAGGTTCGCCTCGAAGACTTGGTACTGTATATCCCCGCAAATACCCAGCCGGTGCAAGGCGTCGATGCAGGTATCAATCTCGTCGCGATAACGACTCACGAGGAGGGGCTACTGATCGCCTTGCTGCCATTTCTGGAAATGGCAGCGCTGCAGCTCGTGGAACTGTTCTTTGGCGACCTGACCAAGCCCGTCGCGTCCACCACCATCCACCAGCATGAAGTGGATAACGCAGAGTTGATTGTGCTGTTCGTACCCTCGGATACGATCACCGATGGCTTTGCAATCGCGTACATCAGGGTCACAAGCCTCGGCCAGGCCGTAGGAGAAACCAGAAAATTCACGCTGAAGGTCGATAAGGTGGTACCCGCCGGACAAAACCCGAACGGCCACAGTTTTGTAAATACGAATATGCT
The DNA here is from genome assembly GCF_054685145.1 of Pseudomonas sp. H1_A03. NCBI lineage: Bacteria > Pseudomonadati > Pseudomonadota > Gammaproteobacteria > Pseudomonadales > Pseudomonadaceae > Pseudomonas > Pseudomonas sp. H1_A03. The sequence goes on along the minus strand of NZ_CP162829.1, from coordinate 2,843,744 downwards.
CAAGCCAATCATTCCCCAAGAATTTCTCGACTTTGGCGTTTCAGAAGACGACGCCCAAAACTGCATAGAGATTCGCGTCCCCTTCTACCCCGCCGATACCTCATTGTCACCACGCACCTACCGGGCGGAGCGTGATGTTGTTCGCCTGAAAATCGGCGACGCATTATTCGAACATAAGGTATCTGAGCCAGAAGCGGATGGTTTTGAGGACATTGTATTCAGGCTGTGCATTGAACAGTGGCGCCAGATCGGCAGCGGCTCTCACCTCGCCGAGTACAACGTGATTGATGAATGCGGAAACTATTCGGAAGGCTGGTCGCTCCCCGAATTCATCCAGGTGTTCCTGAACGATGGTTCAGAGCCATTGTTGCCCCACTGCTTCTTCGATGAGGCTCCGGAAGACATCCTCAACCTCGACGAGGTCGTTGGTGCCTTCGTGACGATCATCATTCCAATCGCGGGTAACGCCTACCTGTTGGGCGACGTGATCAAGGTGACCCTCACTGGCAGGACGGTGGATGGGCAAACGGTGAAGAAAACCTACAGTTCCGCCCCCCTGACATCCACCACGACGCGCCAGCTTAGAATTCCATGCCCGGTAAGCGACCTGGTCCCGTTGATCAGAGGGCAGGCTCGACTTCGCTATGAGCGCATTCGCTTTGGCGCGCCGAATAGAGGCTCACAGCTTACCCAGGTCAGAGTGATCGGCACCGCCCTTCCCGTCGGGCTCTACGCCCCGATATTTCGGGAGGCTGTCGGTGAAACACTGCCTGCTGATACCCCCATCGTTAACATTGACATCCGTAAATCTCACGGACAGGATTTCTTTGACCGCATCACGCTGAAGCTGCTGGGCCGCTACCCTAACGGCAAGTATTACTACCACGAAGAATCCAAAAATGCAGGCGCAGGCAATGTGGTGTTCTCGATTATCAATGGCCCCGAGGGTGATATTGCCAAATTGGCAGGGGGCAGCCTGACAGCCTCTTATACCAGTGAGAATAGCGAGGGAACACGGCCATCCCCGGAAACAACAGTTTATGTCGGTGCCTCTGCGGCCGCACTGCCCGAACCGAGGGTGTATGATGCGCCGCCGCCTGATTACGTGTTTGATACGAGCCAATCCCCCGGCGATGCCACCATTGAGGTCGACCCCAACAACGATATCAAAGTGGGGGATACGGTCACCCTGCATGCTGAAGGCAATGGAGGAAGCGCTCCGCCGCAACCCTTCTTTGTCTCAGACACTTGGGAAGACAGGCCGCTGCCTTTCACGCTCGAGCGCAAGTACATCCTGCTCAATCACTTCATGAATATTTTCTACGACCGGTCCCGCCCAGGCGTTGTAACGCGCTTTTCGAACAGCGTGCCCATGAAAATCCTCGCAGGGCGCCATCTACCTACGCCTTTCGTTTACAACAGCACGCCGGTGGACGACGAAAACGCGACCATCAACCCGGTCATTGCTGACAACACTCCCGAGGTGACGGTGCGCGTGCAGTTTGCACCGGTGTCTTCGAACGATCTCATTAAACTCGAACTGCTGGGCAAACCCGGTGCGACGCTGCCGTCCATAACGCCCCAATACGGCAACCCAACCACAGGTTTCGTCGATTTCAAGTTCTCCAACAGTGTGATCGGCGACTACGTTGGGAGCGTCCTGCGTCTTCAGTATCACGTCACCACCAACGGCGTCACCGATGACTCAAGGGTGCTGAATCTGCGCGTACTGGACTTCGATGAACTACCCGGCGGCAATCCACTGCCGCGGCCAAGACTCAATGGCCTGAAACCCGGCTCAATCGTGGACTTGAACACATTCAACACCGACTGCTGGGTGGACTTGGCGCGGTGGCTGTTGAGCAGAAAAGGCCAACGGATCTGGCTCAGGCTCCATAGTGTTGGTGCAATACCCTTGACACTGTTGGACGGCCATACGATCGACCAAACCCAAGCCGACAACGGGATAGTGAATGAAAAGGCAATACGCAGTTGGTTTACCCCACTCGCAAATGACAGCCAGGTTACGGCAAAGGCAGCCGTCACTTTCGATGGTAGTTCAAATGAACTGAACGCCACGTCCTTTCCGTTGAGCACTTACATCATAAGAGCGCTTCGGCTCCATGATTTGACAGACTTTGAATTATTGTCCTGGAACGGATGGGTCAATATCATCAACGGCACGGGCGTAATCAGAAATGTAAATAACAATAATTTCTGGTATGTAAAACTGAATAACGGCAGCCCTGTCGCTCCCGGCGTCATTAAAACTTTCTATATCGAGAGCGGTAAAGCCTACGACTTGAGCTTCAAGATGAAGGTGGACCTGAGCCCCTATCAACCCCAGGTTTTCATAGAGTTCGGCACTCAGTCACAGACGTTCGTCCATGTTAACCCAGGTGTGTGGACCTCACATTCGAGGACCTTTTCATTGCCTGCCGGAGTTCCCTCTCAGTTCTTGCCTATGCGCATCTACTTCAAGAGTACCTACTCAGGGGCAGAATTTTCACTGGATGATATTTTGGTTGTGGAGCGGCCATAGACTCATTCCTGAACACCGACGCAGGGTGGTGATATCGCCACCCCACGCCGCAATTCTCCAGGCATTAAAAAGGCCTCTTTACCGTCAGGTAGAGAGGCCTATTAATGTATTACTTGTTATCTACAACGTTTAAGAGCCTCATCAAACTCTTGCCCAGCCGGGCATTGGTTTGGGTATTTTATCCATCGATTGATACTGCCGTTCCACACACACCGATAATACCAACCGGGCGATATGCTTTTGAAATAACCTGCGCTAGTGCAGGCAGGATCAAGTCCGGGGTACTCACTTGAGACCGTCTCGGAAGGTCCACTGGAACAAGCGGCAAGCAGTACAGCCATGCCTGCTGCCAGTAAGACCTTGGGAACGGTACGCATAGTTTTTTTACTAATAAAATGAGGCATGGGAATCTCCTGATAAGGAATGCCCATCCAGTTAGCCCCCAAAAACACAAACCGCCTACTGTCAGATTTGACAGGTTAGCGGTTTGCCTGACGAACGGAAATCAGCCCCGACGACACTTAGAACGCGTAGCGAAGCCCCACATTCACTCCCATGGGTTGCTTGATATTCTTGCCCACGCTGCGTTCCACGTCTGCATGCAGGCTCAACGCCTGCGATACCGACATCGCCACACCCGCCCCCAGTTTCAATCGTGAACCCGACAGGTCGTTGTTGAACGAGTTATCGTTGACGAACACTTTGTTGCTCTGATCAAACTCATGGGCGACCGCGGCTTTCAAGTAAGGCTGCAGCACGCCGCCGTTGTCGAGCTGGATATTATTACCGGCAGTCACGCCCAGCTCACCAATGACCGAACTCGAACGATCACCTTTGGCTTGCAGGCCATTGTCCAGCGTATAGCTTTGGGCTTGAGTAATCACCGCCGCCAACTGGCCATAGGGTTCGACGAAGTAACCGTCATCCAGCGTAATATGGCGGCCGAACTCCGCCGAGGCGCCCATGGCGTTTTGCGTGTAGTTGCCTTTACTCTTCTTGCCGTCGCTCATGGCCACGTTGGACTCATTGTGCAAGCGGTTGAACTTGAGCACACCGTCGAAGTAGAAGCCGCTTTCGCTGTCCAGCCACGTTGCATAGCCGCCCACGTAGTAACTATTGATGGTGGCTTTGCTGCCCAGGTTCAGGTCCAGGTCCGATTGGCTGTGGCCGGCCATCGCGCCGATCAGCCACTGCCCGTCACCGGCTTCCAGCGGCGCATCGGCACCCAGGGTGAAACCGCGTTGGCTCTGGTTATAATCCAAGCCCGTCTTGTTGTTGGACACTTCATACTTATTGCCATAGGCGCGGGTCCACAAGCCGGCGGTCTGGCCGCCATTGAAACGCAGTTCGCCCATGCGCGTACGCAGGTTGGTCATTTCCCCCAACAACACACTCGGCGCCGCATTGAACAACGCCAACACCGAGTTGGTGCTCGGACTGATGACCTTGCTGTCCGGGTCCAGGTACCAATCGTGGTTCTGGTTATCCGCTGCCAGGTCGTAAGAATAGGTGCCGCGATCGACCCGACCGCCCACCAGGCTGAAATTCGCCACACCATCGGCGGTGTGCACCATGTGCAGGCGCTCGTTCAACGGGTCGGCACCCGTGGCGGCGAGCAGCAACTGATGGTTACCTGCTGAGGTGCCCGTCACGTTCAGGAAGTCGCCGGTCAGCGAGCCGAAATCTGCCTTCATGATGAACGTACCGCCGGTGCCGGACAGGTTGGCCACGTCCAACTTATAAAAGGCGGCCGAGTCGCCAAACTTCACGTTACCGCCATTCATCGACAACTCATTGAGTGCCTGTTGACCGTCCACCATTACCCAGGTGGCGTCGCTGTTGACCGACAGTTTGTCGACATTGTCCAGGCGCCCGGTCAGCACTGAACCGTTGTTCAGACCAACGTTGGCGATGCCGCCGCTGTTGATGATATCGCCGTTCATGAAGGCGAAATCCATGTTCAGATCCAGGGCGCTGTCTTTGCCGACTTGGATATTGCCGTTCAAGGAACTGTTGTAGACATTGACATCGGCCGCGCCGCCGTGGGCGAGCTCAAGCATGTTGCCGTTGCCGCCGACCAAGGTCGTGCCATTGTTGATGTTGATCTCGGTGCCACCGGGGTAGTCCACCAGGATGGCAGCCCCTGTTCCGCCCACCACTTCAGTCTGGTTGAGGTTAAGCACGGAGGGGTTATCCACCGTAGGCAGGCGATACGCCACAATGCCGTTGGTGCCGCCGTAAATTCGGCCGCCCTGGGTGGTCAACTGTCCGTCGTACGCTCGCAAACCAGCGTTTGCACCGCTGACCTGGGTGTTGTGCAAGGCCAAGGTGCTAGAGCCGCTAAGCACGATGCCATCTGTGGCGCCCGTCACCTCGCTATCGAACACTTCGACGGCAGAGCCGCGGTCCGAATTGGTGCCGACAATCATGCCTTCGGCACCGCCGCTGTAGATCGAAGCATCGCGCAGGGTGGCTTTACCGCCATAAAGCGCCACGCCCACTTCAGTACCGGCGGTGTTCTTGACCGTGCCACCGTTCATCGTAAAGGTCGAATCATAGGCTTTAACGCCCAGCATCCTGGCCCCATTCGAGGTCAGGGTGGCCTCGGTCACGTCGTAGCGGTCAACCAACGTGTCAGCGTCAATGACCACGTTCTGCCCAGGGTAGATGTTCAACGCATGGGCCTGTGTCGCCGCCAAGGCCACAGGCATGACGGCCAGTAATTTGATAGCACGTGATAAACGAGAAAGACAAAATGTTTTTTCAGTAGACATGTTTAGTACCTCTAGTCGGTGACTGAACAAGCCAAGCGATTTAAAGGACCATCGACTCTGGCTTTCAGAAGCGGCAAGGGTACGTATCAGGCAGGGAAGCCCATGTAGGGATAGTCCAGGGGCGGAGTAGGACTTTCCTTAATCACGGCAGGTCGTGATGTTTGAGCCGGCAATGGCTCGCGAAAAAAGAACGGTACAAACCGTCACGGCTACCCATGACGGTTCATACCTGGCGACGCTTTCAAGGCGTAGGCAGAGCACCGCAAACGGTGTTATCGGCGTTACGACGGCTGACATAAAGAATCGTCGGTAGGGCTTGGCCCATCGTCACCCCATCGGCTTTGAGTACGGTGTAATAGAACTCAACTCGCCCCAAAACCGCTGGCTGGACATACGTGGCGAAATCCGCGACGAATTCTTCGCCATCGTGGCCCGGTAGGCTGTGATCATTTGCGACCACAATCGGAGGCAGAATTTCTGCTTCGACCAATTTGTTGGTGGACGTCAAGCCCTCTCCATACAGGGTCCAGAAACGCCTGATCGTGTCGCCTGTTTTCAGATTCACCGCATCCTTGATTCTGGTGTCGATGCCAAGCTCAACAAACTGCTTGCAACTGATCGAGCGCAAGGTGCCGCCCGCACTTACGGATTTAGGGAATTCCGCCAGTGCCAGGTTTTTCAGTTCACTGGCAAACACATCAACCAGCGTAGACAGGGAGGTGTCCATGTTGGGGTTCACACCGTTCGTCAGGCTGTACCAGACGGGCTTGTCCACTCCGTTAAGGCCTGCGGCGATGATTGCCGCAGCAATAGGGAACGTAAATGTCCCTGAGTCAATCTCCGCTTGTGTCACGATATGAGGAGTGGGGGTGAAAATCGGTATTCCGGCCCAGTAGAGCTGAAGCTCGTGCCCCGCCACCGCTCCCGTATATACATCAAATTCTGCAGTAGCGTCGCCGTCATCACCCGGTCCAATTTCGTTGGTGAGTCCTTCGGAAGAAGTTACCGTAATCAGCGGTAGGTAATCCCGGATGGGGCCGGGACCTCCAGGTTCTCCAGCGGCTGAACTGAAGTCTGCAGCCACCGAAATAGAGTTGGACCATGCTGAAGGAGTGCCGCCATCCACCACTTGGTAACGAAGGTTGGCTGTACCTGCAGCGGTGATTCCATAGGCCATGAAGAGAATGAGCCATGGAATTTCAATTTTTTCGGGGTTTGCAAGCGTCGGCTCGGATGACAATGCAACCGAGAACACGTGACCACCCAGGTCGATGTTCAGGGTTTGGCCAGGTCTATAATTGTCCCAACCAAAAATATGCACTTCCACCAATTTCAACTGCGCTTCTCGAAGGTCCCACGGTGCCGCCGGTGCCGCGGGGTCAGTCAAGTTCATCGGCTGGGGCGTTAACACATACTCAACCTCTCTCAACTTTGTCGGATAAATCGTTGAGTTCTCGGAGTAGTCAAAGTAGCGAAACGACATGTGTTCTACACGTGAGCCTTTACCGATAATCTCATCCTTACTGAGAGAAATAACGACAGGCAAATTATTAACTGGCAGATCGGTAACAACTTTTATTGGTTGCTCATCGGTTAAATCCGCATACAACCACAGTTCATCCTTAAGACGTGCAATCAAACGCCCTGGAACAGAAACATCAAGTTTGTCCCCATTCGCGGCCAACGACTCCAGCGTGACTTTCCCACCCACCGCACCGCCCTTCAGGGTCACAGCATCCAATAAAATCCCACCGGCAGGGCCAATAGTATCGACGTTCACCAGGGTAGTACCGGATTGCTCATTACCACCCGACCCCAAAGCAACCTCAGAACGTACACGATACTCTCCATGACTCGAAACATCGACGGCATTGATGGTTAATTTCAATGGCCACTCCAGATCCGCCAATGGCTTGGCTCGCTCAATAGGCTTGCCATAAGGGACATCATTCACATACATCCGAAACACATCAGGAATGCTTTGAGGAAGCGGAAAGGTATCTTCCCACATACCAACTTCAAGGTTGACGCCTTCCGTTTGCGCAACGATAGTTTTCATCAGATTAGGCGGCAAACCGTCCACTGGAGGAAGGGCATTGATAACTTCCGGATCATCCAAAGCCCGAGGTCCGGGGGGCGCAAGACCATGGGGAACAGGACTCACCAAGGGGTCGACGTACGCTTTGGTACCGCCCTCGGCTTTTGACTTCTTTGTTTTCTCGGCTGAGGCTTTTTGCGTGTTGTTCGACTTAGCCATGTTTTTATACTCCAATGAATGAGGGACTGTTCGCGTTCATCGCCCGAGACGCGAGACGAATGACAGCTTAATTAGACCTCGTTCACCCTGAATGCACAGCCTGTTAACTTTGACAGCTGCACAAACGCACAAAGTATGCTTCTAACTAACACTGCGCACAAACACCTTCCTTAATAGCAAACCCGTGGAAAAATAGATCCTTTTAACGCCAGTTAATCTAAACACCGCCTTAAATTTTAGAATCGTTTCGCTGCAAAAATCGTGTCACCGTTTCCACACAAAAAAAACAAGAGGGCTTTCGCCCTCTTTTATTGAGTCAACGTTTTAATTGCCGTCACTATGCGGTCCCAGGCACGTTCCACCACCCGGTATTTTCAAATTGACGTATATAAGTTTCCTGGAGGACAACCCGGTCTCCCCTGTTGCCTTGAACAAACGATACCGCACAACCGCCGAGCCGAAATCCGTCACCAAGCCCGGCAATGTGATCAGGCTGAATGGCTGGATGCGGATCTCGACTTGGCCTCTGTCACGATCATCCAATGTCAGGCGGTGCTCAAAAAACACATCGGTGCCACTGAAAGGCTCACCACTGCCATTTTTCGACGGGTAACTTGTCCAATATAAATGTAGGTAATCATCGATGGCGAAATGATTAAAATCCCAGCCTACGCCAATGAATACCCCCTCATAAGGTGCCGGCTTGGTCCCGCACGCAATAAAGAACTCGTCGCTGTCATTCAATAATACCGGACTTTTCAGGCCGGTCAGGGTATCGAGGTTCACCCGTACAGGTGTCGAAGGGCTGCGCTGCCGGTTTATGCCGTTGTCAGTCCAGTAATAGACTTCAGCGAAGTTGACGGACGACGCCACTGCCCAGAGCACCCAAAGGGTGATCAACTTCCCGGCCACGTCACCCGGCTGAACGTCATAGGCCGCGACGATAACGTCGTCGCTGTTCCAACACAGTTCAAGGCTTTCACCTTCTTTCGGGTTTTCAAACAATCGCACTTCAACAGGCACCGGCCCGGGGCTATCAACGGAAGTCAGCACATTGTCGCCGGTCTTGCCCTTTACAGTGGGGACGGCTAGCTTGCGATTGATTGGATCAGGCCCGCTGGGGTCCGGACCGGCTACCCTTCCATCAACTTCGTAAAAGCTGTCGGGTGATGGCTTGGAGGCTGAACCTCGCTCATACACATAACGCACACGCACTGGGTAGCGCGCCAAGAAGCCACCGGCAGCAAAAATGGCCCACGGCACACGCACGGGGATGGGCCATGTCTGCACTTCGCCAACTGTCTTGACTTCAAGAGCATGAGTGTTCCAATAGGTATAAATCTTGTCCCCTTGCTTCTGCGTCATCTACCCGAGGGATGGTGACCGCCAGCGCCTTCGGCGGCCAGGTATCTTCAAAGAGGACTACACCTGTCAGCTCAGCCAACTCAATGAAAGGACGAGGCAGGTCCGGCAATACAACCGGGAAGACCTCGAGCTTGAGTGCATCAGAAAACTGCCCCACATTGCCGCCTCGATCCTCAAGCCGGCAGGACACGAACCTGTCACCGCGACCGCTGGCACGCACGTGCGCCTCGGGAACGGTGAACGCGATGGGGGCGCCTTGCACGTGCGCTCTCGTAATGCAAAAGGTGGCAGCCTGGCTTACATCGGGAAGTGTTCCGTAATAGACGTGGATCAAATCGCCAATACGCATATCAAACCAACGCGCGAGCCAAAAAGGTATGCCAGCGTGCGTCACTAGATACTCATCTGTCACCTTGTGGCGAGCCTCGTCATCCACCTGCACATCCGGGCCAGGGTTGCCGCCATTCGGAGCGGTTTTGTCGACATTAACGAAAGTTGGAAATGAGTCGGTCGGCCCAATCAACCTCGCGCTGACATTGTAAGTCAGCCGGTGGATGCCCTCGGGCGACAAGATCGACTTGGATAAATACTGCACTAACGGAAAGTAGTCGTCAGGGTTGTACGGACCTTGAATAGGATAGGAAAGCACAGGTACGTCATCCCAACGGTACTCCACCGTTGTCACCATGTCCTCCTCATGGAGGTTGAACGGCCAGACCCGTGCAATCGTGACTTCCAGATCCTGATCATGGAGTACAAGCGGCAAGGTCCGAGCCGCTTCGTCCCACTCTAAATCCAGTGCCTGGGTAGGGTTAGGCGCGTCCAGCTCAAGTATCACAGGGTCATCGCGCACCGAGGGGCATCTGCACTTCGGGGCCGGTCGTGGCCAATGAGGGGCGCCGCCGGCCTGAGGGCTCGTTCGAATCAGACATGGTCACACTCCTTGAGCAATCAATCGAGGATCGACCCGGGCGATCAGCGCGCTCAGGTCCGGATACTTATTGAATGCGCAAAAAAAGTGCCCGGATACTGTCAGAAATAACAGGTCCGAGCCGTGACCGATGAACGGCAGTCCGCCGCCCCAAGAGACTCAGAGCGGTGGCAACACCCAATTGATCGGCGTCTCGCCATTCTGCTCAAGAAACTTGTTGGTGCGGCTGAAATGCCCGCAACCCAGAAACCCGCGATACGCCGACAATGGCGACGGGTGCACCGAGGTCAGCACCAGGTGCTTGGTGGCATCAATCAGCTTCTGCTTGCCCTGGGCATGTGCCCCCCATAGCAGGAACACCAAGTGCGGCTGATGCTCACTGACCACTTCGATAATGCGGTCAGTAAAGAACTGCCAGCCCTTGCCCGCATGCGCATTGGCGTTGGCGCGCTCCACGGTCATGGTGGTGTTGAGCATCAGCACGCCCTGGTCAGCCCAGCTTTGCAAGTAGCCATGGTTGGGGATGTCGATGTTCAGATCGCGCTTGAGCTCTTTATAGATATTCACCAGCGACGGCGGCGCCGGCACGCCCGGTTGCACCGAGAAACACAAACCATGAGCCTGGCCGGGGCCGTGGTACGGGTCCTGGCCGAGGATCACCACTTTTACCTTGTCCAGCGGCGTGGAATTGAGTGCGTTGAAAATCAGCGGGCCGGGCGGGTAGATCTCCTTGCCGGCGGCATGTTCCTGACGCAGGAACTCACGCAACTGAGCCATATACGGCTGCTCAAACTCCTCGCGCAGGGCGTGTTTCCAGCTGGGTTCGAGTTTGATACGGTCGTCTTCGGTCATGTTGAATGGTCTTGTATAAAAGAATGAGGCGAACCCTAGGAAAGCCGACTCCGCTTGTCAATTGATCTGACACACCACCGGCACTTTCCTGCGAAGCGATCATACTGATCCTTCACCTTCTCGATTGAGGTCACGATGAACCTGCACTTCGAAGAGCTGACCGGCAGCGACGGTGCCCGCATCGGCATCGCCAGCCTCGATGCTGAAAAGTCCCTTAATGCCCTCTCCCTGTCGATGATTTTGGCCTTGGGCGAACGCCTGGATGCCTGGGCCAAGGATCCGAATATCGTCTGCGTACTGTTGCGCGGCAATGGGCCCAAAGCCTTTTGCGCTGGAGGCGAAGTACGCAGCCTGGCCCAGGCCTGCCGTGAACATCCCGGCGAGGTGCCGCCACTGGCTGCGCAGTTTTTCGCCGCGGAATACCGCCTCGACTACCGCCTGCACACCTACCCCAAACCGCTTATTTGCTGGGGCCACGGCTATGTGCTGGGTGGCGGCATGGGCCTGCTGCAAAGCGCGTCGGTGCGTATCGTCACCCCGAGCAGCCGGTTGGCGATGCCGGAGATCAGTATCGGCTTGTATCCGGACGTAGGCGCCAGCGGGTTCCTGTCGCGCCTGCCGGGCAAGCTCGGTGTGTTCCTGGGCCTTACCGGCGCACATATCAACGGTCGCGACGCCCTGGACCTTGGCCTGGCCGACCGTTTCCTGCGCGATGATCAACAAGACGAACTGCTCGATGGCCTGCTGCAACTGAACTGGCAGGAACAGACCTCGATGCAGCTCAATAGCCTGCTCAAGTCGCTCGCCCAGGAAGCCGTCGATCAACAACCCGAAGCGCAATGGCTGCCACGGCGGGCGCAGATCGACGAATGGTTGGACGTAGGCGATGTGCGGTGTGCCTGGCGTGCCTTGAGCCAACTGCGTGAGCACGCCGATCCACTGTTCAGCCGTGCCGGCAAGACGCTAAGCGAGGGCTGCCCACTGACCGCGCACCTGGTGTGGGAGCAGATCGAGCGCGCCCGGCATCTGTCGCTGGCCCAGGTGTTCCAGATGGAATACACCATGAGCCTCAATTGCTGCCGTCACCCCGAATTCAGCGAAGGGGTACGCGCACGGTTGATCGACAAGGACCAGACGCCCCATTGGCATTGGCCCGATATCAATACCGTCCCAGAAAAGGTGGTGCAGGCGCATTTCAACAAGGCGTGGGACGGCCGCCATCCGTTGGCGGACTTGTCTGATTACTGATTATTGGCGCCCAAAAAAAAGCGGCGCTTCATGCGCCGCTTGCAATACTGGCCTGTCAACGGTGACCGCCGCGGCCACCTCCATGGTCGGAGCCGCGTCCATGCCCGCCATTGCCCCACCGATCGCCGCCCCACCCCTGGTTCGGATAAGGCCGGTAGCCAGCACGCGGCCCGTAGTAGCGCGGCGCTGGCTGGTAATAACGCGGTGCCGAGTAATAACGCGGTTGTGGCGCGTAATAACGCGGCGAAGGGTAGTAGTCACGGCGGTAAGGGTACGCCGCGCCACCGCCGTAGTAGTACACCGGCGCCGGTGAGGTGTAGACCTCGGATCGATAGTAGCTCTGGCCTCCATCGTAATAGGGCACACAGGCAGAAAGGGTCAGACCGAGTAAAGCACTGAGCAGCAGTCGTCGATACATGGCGGCCTCCTGGACCGCGGAAGAGCACCTCCAGCGACGCTGAAGGGCGGCATTCAGCTTTCACTGAATGACGAAATATCTGACATCAAAAACCGAATCTGGTGCGTTTCCGCAATAGCTTGATACATCTGCGCGCACTTTAACGTTTCAGTAAATTTAGCTAGCCCGAAACTTTGCCAATTGCGATGATGTCACTATGGCATCGCACGAGACCAGACAGGCTCTACCGTGCGCCCTTCGCGACTATGGCCGGACTCGACTCATGAAAATATCTACCAAACTGCTGCTTTCATTCCTTCTATGTGCGCTGGTCACCCTCGGGGTCGGCCTGCTGGGGATCAAAGGGGTGGTGCGCCTCGCCACGGCATTGGAGCAGACGTTCTCCAACAATCTGGTGTCCGTCAGCAACACGGCGGCCACCCTCAATGGCTTGGTCGCGCATAACCGGGGCCTGTACCGATTGATGGATGCAAGCAAAGGCGACGTCTCCGCCCAGGACCGCGATCGCGTGCGCCAGGACATCGCCAACGAACTTAAGCGCAGCCAGGCGGCTTACGCTACCTACCGCGCAACACCGCTGGAAGATGACGAACGGGCGGCGGGAGACAAACTCGACCAGATTTGGCCCGCTTATACCAGCAGCTCCGAACGCATCATGGCGCTGCTCGACAGCGGCCAGGTCGAACAGGCCCGCACCCAGCTCAACACCGCCAACAACGAACTCTTCCGTCAGGCGCGCGAGTTGATCCGCGTGATGATCGAATCCAATAGCCGCCAGATCAAGGAAGGCGCCGTCGCCGCCGATGAGCTGCGCGGCAGTGCGTTGGCGTGGATGATCAGTGGCATTGTCCTGGCCTTCATCATTGCCCTCACCATTGGCGTGTTGATCACCCGCCTGATCACCCGCCCTATCGCCCAGGCTGTGGAAAGCGCACAACGCATTGCCAAGGGCGACCTGACCCAGGCCATCCTCACCGAACGCACCGACGAAGCCGGGCAATTGCTGATGGCACTGGCGGATATGCAGGGCGGTTTGAAGAGCACCCTGGTGGAAATCGCCAACGCTTCCGACCAGCTCGCTTCAGCCGCCGAAGAATTGAGTGCGGTCACCGATGAAAGCAGCCGTGGTCTGACCCGTCAGAATGATGAAATCCAACAGGCCGCTACGGCGGTGAACCAGATGACCGCTGCGGTGGACGAAGTGGCGAGCAACGCCGTATCGACCTCGGAGGCTTCGCGCCAGGCCACCACCGAGGCCGAGGACGGTCGCCAGCAAGTCGAACAGGCCGTGTCCGGCATGAGTTCGATGGTGAGTGAAATCAACGATTCCACGCAATCGGTCGCAGATCTCGCCGGGCAAGTGCGGGAAATCGGCAAGGTGATCGATGTGATCCGTGGCATCGCCGACCAGACCAACCTGCTGGCCCTCAATGCCGCCATCGAAGCGGCCCGCGCGGGCGAGCAAGGTCGCGGTTTTGCAGTGGTCGCCGATGAGGTGCGTGCACTGGCGCATCGCACTCAGATCTCCACCGTCGACATCGAAAAAATGATTGGCGAAGTGCAAATCGGCGCTGATGGTGCGGTCGCGGCAATGAACAAGAGCCTGACCTGGGCCAACAATACCCAGACCCTGGCACAGAACGCCGGTGAAGCGCTGCAACGCATCACCGCCAGTGTGTCGATGATCAATGAACGCAACCTGGTGATCGCCTCCGCGTCGGAGGAGCAGGCCCAAGTGGCTCGCGAAGTGGACCGCAACCTGCTGAACATCCAGGACCTGTCCACCCAGACGGCCGCCGGTGCCAACCAGACCAATGCCGCCAGCCAGGACCTGTCGCGCCTGGCCACGTCCTTCAATGCACTGGTCAGCAAGTTCCAGCTCTAAGTAGCCTGCGCGGGGTCGGCCCTGTATCGTGCAAGGCCCCCCGGGATTGTCCGGAACCTTGCCCGATCCAGCCTGAACCTGCCGATGACCACGCCAACCCTCTGCCCTGCCTGCGGCGCCCGCAACGACTGTACCCTGGCTGACCCACGTACGGTCGACCAGGCCTGCTGGTGCTACAGCGTCACCATCGACCCGGCCGTGCTCCAGGCCCTGCCCGATGAATTGCGCAACAAGGCCTGCCTGTGCCCGCGCTGTGCCAGGGTAGATCAGCAATTGCGCGGGGCCGAGCCGACGTAATGCGGGTTGATCGTTTCCTCAGCAACCTGCCGCGCTTCAATCGCCAGCAAGTGCGTTTGCTCTTGGTTGAACGGCGCGTGTCGGTCGATGGCGTGGCTGTCAGCGATCCTCATCATGAGGTGCGCGAATTCAGCCGCATCTGCGTCGACGATGAAGTGCTCCAGGCGGGTAAACCCGCGCGCTACTTCATGCTGCATAAGCCCCAGGGTTGTGTGAGCGCCACGGCAGACCCGCAACACCCGACCGTCCTGGATTTATTGAATGAGCCCGACAAAGCCGACTTGCACATCGCCGGCCGCCTGGACTTCAACACTACGGGGCTGATGCTGATCACCAACGACGGCCAATGGTCGCGCCGACTGACGCAACCGCAGACCAAGTTGCCCAAGGTCTACCGGGTGGAGACCGAGCAAGACATCAGCCCTGAGTACGCGATTACCTTCGCCAAAGGCCTGTATTTCGCTTTCGAAGACCTGACCACGCAACCCGCAGGGCTGGAACTGCTAGGGCCGAGAACCGCTCGTCTCAGCATAATCGAAGGGCGCTACCACCAAGTGAAGCGCATGTTCGGGCACTTTGATAACAAAGTGATCAACCTGCATCGCGAGCGGATGGGCCCTTTGGTGCTGGATGCGGCCCTTGCGCCGGGCCAGTATCGGGCGCTGACTGACGACGAAATCCGACAAGTCTGACGACCGTTCGGCCGGTGATGGCGAAAAATCGGCTCATCGCCTTGCGGGCTGGCATCTCTGCTGCTTGAATCAGGATCACCAGTTTAAATATGACTGGCGAGTCGCCTATAACCTCCAAGAAACACATTGCCCCGCCCGCGCTTGATCTACGGGCCTTCCCGGCAAACAGCCCGCCATAACAACACCCGTCGGCCAGCCGTCATCGGATCGACATGGGCCTCCCACTTCAAGGCGTATGCCTACCTGTCACATAGCTCGTGCAGAGTTACCTGCGCGCCCTACCCGCTTGCCAGGAGTCTTACGACATGAGGCCAGAAATCGCTGTGTTGGATATACAGGGTCAGTATCGGGTTTACACGGAGTTCTATCGCGCGGACGCTGCTGAAAAGACCATCATCCTGGTCAACGGCTCCATGGCCACCACGGCATCCTTCGCTCAAACCGTGAAAAGCCTGTACCCGCAATTCAATGTGGTTTTGTACGACCAGCCCTACGCTGGCCGCTCCAAAATCCATAACCGCCATGAGCAGATGCTGACAAAGGAAGTCGAAGGCCAGATCCTGTTGGAGCTTATCGACCACTTCGCCGCCGAACACGTATTGTCATTTTCCTGGGGCGGCGCCGCCGCGCTGGTTGCCCTCGCCCATCGCCCTCGTCGGGTCGAAAAGGCCGTGATCAGTTCGTTCTCGCCGGTGATCAACGCCCCCATGCGCGACTACCTTGAACGCGGCGTCGACTACCTCGGCAACCTCGACCGCGACCGCGTCGGCCATCTGGTCAACAGCACCATCGGCAAACACCTGCCGTCGCTGTTCAAACGCTTCAACTACAAACACGTCAGCAACCTGGCCGAGCATGAATACGGGCAGATGCACTTTCACATCAGCCACGTGCTGAACAGTGACCGGCAGTGTTACGTCAAAGCGGCCAGGCAAATCGCCGTTCCCGTGTTGTTTGTGAACGGCGAATGGGACGAATACACCAGCGCCCAGGATGCCAAGCTGTTTGGTCAGTACGTGGCTCACAGCAGCTTCAGCACCATTCAGGCGACCGGGCATTTTCTGGATATGGAGCACAAGGCGGCGTGCCGCGACAGTCGGGATGCGGTGGTGGGCTTTCTGAAACCTGAGCGGCAGGTCAGCCGGTTGCGGTATCACCAAGGCCAGACGCAGCATGCCTTTGCGATCTGAAATGAGATCCACTGGAGGCGCGAGCGGGTGTGGGAGCTGGGCTTGTGTGGGAGCTGGCTTGCCTGCGATAGCATCAACTAAGTGTGATCGACACACCGAGGTGCCGGTATCGCAGGTAACCCACACATTTTTGAAG
The DNA here is from genome assembly GCF_054685145.1 of Pseudomonas sp. H1_A03. Lineage (NCBI taxonomy): Bacteria > Pseudomonadati > Pseudomonadota > Gammaproteobacteria > Pseudomonadales > Pseudomonadaceae > Pseudomonas > Pseudomonas sp. H1_A03. The sequence goes on along the minus strand of NZ_CP162829.1, from coordinate 2,827,157 downwards.
AAAAACTTCAAATCCAGGCGAACATCTGGTACAAAGTCAGCCGCTCTGAGCGGGTATAGTTTAATGGTAGAACAGTAGCTTCCCAAGCTTCCGACGAGGGTTCGATTCCCTCTACCCGCTCCACTCAAATTCTCGTTCCGCGTCAGGTCTGTTATTGACGGGAATGTATAAAAAACCGGTCCTATGAGGCCGGTTTTTTTATGGCTGCGATTTGAGGCATCCGTTATTCCCGTCGCGAAAACCTGTACAAATCTATATTTCTGTACAAGTATCTATTCAACACGCTGGCAATTCGCCGCGCGCGATCACGGAGCCGGGCAATGACTCGTCTACTGGTTTCATTGTGGCTGGTATTGAGTTTGAGCAGTTGCGCCAACGTTGGGGTCGAGCACTACGCTGACCAGCAGCCGCAGCTGGACTTGGAGCGTTTTTTCAGCAAGCCCGTCAAGGCTTGGGGGATTTTCCAAAAGCGTTCCGGCGAGGTCGCCAAGCGCTTTGAAGTGAACATAGCCAGCCGACGCGAGGGGAACGCCCTGATTCTCGACGAGCGCTTCCTGTACAGCGATGGCACGCGTCAACAACGCGTGTGGACGCTGACACCGGATGGCCCGGGGCGCTGGCGGGGCCGAGCAGGTGATGTGGTCGGCGAGGCAATCGGCGAAGTGGCGGGTAACGCACTGCGTTGGCGCTACCGACTCAACCTGCCCGTGGACGGCTCGGTCTACGAGGTGAGCTTTGATGACTGGATGTACCTGATGGACGAGGACACCTTGATCAACCGCTCCAGCATGACCAAGTTCGGCGTCGAATGGGGCCAGGTCACGTTGTTCTTTCGTCGCCAATAAATAACTCGCAGCGAGGCTCAATCATGAATATGCACATGCTGACTGAATTGGCGGTAAAAGGTGAAATTCGCGAGCTGGAGTTACTGTCGCTGGAGGGTGGTTTCTACATCGCGCGCGTCAGGCTGGATGACGCTGAAATGACATTGCTGGGCGATGACGCCAAGCCGCTGCGCATCGGCTCTACCACGCATTTGCGCGACCTGTTGCAACGGGTGCCGCCGTTTCCCTGCGTGCTGGTACAGCAGTGCGTGCACGATGAAATGTGCGGTGTTCGGGAAGGGCCGATCGGCGCGCTGCGCATTCCGTTTTCGCTGGCCTCATCTCTTTAAAGCGCTATGCATTTTTTGGCTCCCCTCCCCCTTGGTATGGGCGGCCTGGGAAGGCAAGCCTATGCAGTGCGCGAACGGCCTTACGCGGCTTGATCCACGCGGTCCTGCGCCGCTTCCACCAGCATCAGCCCCAACTCGATCATTTGCTGAATCGCAAGGGCCAGGTAGCGCTGTTGGGACGGTAGGGTTTCGGCGAACTCATGGGTCATGGCGCCCGCGCCGGCAATGGTTTCATAGGCGTTGGCGAGTAACGCTTCGGTGTTGACGTCGGGACGGACGCTGAACAGTTTTACGGAGGGGTCACAGGGGTCATTGCACATCTGTTGATCCTCGGTAAGGACCACCTTCCACAGCTACTAAACAATGGGTGGCGGCTGTATGCAGGTTAGTAGACCGGCGGATCAACGAAACCGGCGCACTCGAAAGTGCCCTGCGTACAGCCACCATTGAGAACAGACACCAAGATGCCTGAACGCTGGTATAGCCATACGCCGTTGATCAAATCGAGCTACTAAACCCGACCGCTGATGGGCAGCGGCAAACGAACCTTAAAGAGGTCGACCAAGGCGCACAACTCGGACGATTCTGATCGTTGTGTAGGCAATGGCGCAAGCTGCAAAAGCACATCCCAACATCGCACTGATCACTCCTCAACCATCCCCCGCTGCACCTCCCACGCCAACGGCAACGTCACCATCAACACCCCCGCCAAGACCATCATCGCCACCGGCACGCCCAATGCGTCCCCCACCCCACCAAACACCACCGGCGCCAGTGCCCCGCCGCCAATCGTGCCGGTGTAGAACACGGCAAATGCCTGCTCCCGTTTCCCTGCGCCGGCCAGGTCCGGCACGGCGCCGTACAACACTGAGGACGTGCCATTGAGCACCAGGCCCAGCACCGGCAGCATCACCATCAACCCGGCCAGTGGCAAATACACGGCGGCAATGATCAGCAACGCGGTGCTGCTCTCCGTCAGCCACACCGTCCTCATCATGCCGATGCGCGCACCAAGATAACCGCAGAGCAATTTGCCGAATGCGCCACCGATAAACAGCAGCGTCAGGGCCAGGCCAATACCGGCGGTGCCAGCCCCCTTGGCTTGCAGCACAAATGGCAGGAACGTGAGGAAACCCATGCGCACGGCGCTGTCGAGGGTGCCCGTGAGAATCAGGGCGCGCAGGCCTATGACGGAACCGGTTCCGCTGTGGGGTTTGGTCTTTTTTGTGGAGTCAGATTCGGATACTTGTGTAGGAATCAACCACCACAACAACCCCGCCGCCGCCAAACCCAGCAGTCCCAGAAGCGTGGCACTCGCGCGCCAACTGATCACCGTAAGCAGCAGTCCCACCAGTCCGGGGATCAGGGTTTTGCCGATATCGCCGCTGAAGTTGTATTGAGACAGCGCCTGCTTGATCCCACCACCGTCCTCGTAGGCATCGCTGATCATAGAGGAGGCGAGCGGGTGTTGGGTGCTGGCGCCACACCCACCCAACAGCAGCGCCAGCAGTAACATCGCCAGTCCGCTGGCCTGGCCCACCAACACGTAAGCCACGCCCGCGAGCGCGGTGCCGCCCACCAGCATCGGTACACGCCCCCAGCGCTTCGCGGCGCGACTGGCCATGAGCTGGAACACCGCCATCATCCCGGAATAGGCCCCGCGTAACAGTCCGATTTGCGCGTAGGAAAGCGCGAACTGCGCCTGCCAGATCGGCAGCAACACGTAGATGACATCGGTAAGGCCGTCATGCACGGCATGCGCACCGCAGCCGGCGATCAGCGTGCGACGACGGGTTGATGATGCGGCAGCAGGCACCTCGACGGTATCGTTCATGGCGTCGGAGTCGGTTCAGGTTCAAGGGGCTTCCAACCCGTCAGGGCAATCAGCAAGGTCAACACCTGGAAGGTCATAATCAGCGCCACGCACCCGGCCCAGCCCCAGCGTTCCCAGATCAAAGCCGGGATAATCGCACCGCAACTTCCGCCCAGGTAATAACACGTGAGGTACACGCCCACGGCGCCTGCTTTGTTGTCACGGGCGGTAGCGGTGGTGAACGCGTTGGCGGCTGCCTGGGCGAGGAATACGCCGGTGGAGCTGAGGGCCAGGCCCACAACGATGCACCATAAGGAAGGCACTAACGTCAGCGCTGAGCCGGTGATGCCCAGCACCGCAGCCACGCACAGCAGTTCGGCGTGAGGTCGGGCTTTACTGAGGCGACCGGCGACGGGGATCACGACCAGCGCCAGCAGGAACACGATGTAAAGCGTGCCCAACGCCGCAGGCCCCAAGTTGAATGGCGGTAATCCGAGGTACAAACCGGCGTAGGTAAACGCTGCGACTTGGGAGAACAACACGCAAAAACCTACAGCGTAAGCAGCCAGCAAAGGCTTGCGAAAAACGGCTGAGAAAGAGGTTTTAACCTTCGCCGTTCGCGCACGATTGATCGGCAACAAGAACTGGATAAATCCACCCACCATCAGGCTCAGCACCGCCAGCAACTCAAAGGCTTCGCGCCAGCCCACGTATTCAGTCATCACACCCGTGACAAAACGCCCGGCGAACCCACCCAGTACGGTGCCTGCCACATACAGGCTGGTGACCTCCGTCACCGTGCCGCCACTCCAGCGGTCGCCGATGTAAGCCACGCTGGTGGCAAACACCACCGGGATCAACATGCCTTCGACAAACCGCCACACGAGCACTTCGGCAAAACTGTCGGCATAGGCGGTCATCAGCGCCGGCACCGCCAACAGCAATGCCGCCACGCTGATCACCGTGCGTTGCTCAAAGCGCCCGGTCAGTCGGCTGACAAACGGTGCAGTGATCGCCACGGCCAGCGTCGTCACGGTGATACTCCACCCCGCCGCCTTGGCGCTGACCTGAAAGTTCGCGGCAAAGGTCTGCAGGATGCTCTGGGTGGCATAGAGGTTGAGGAACGCCGCGCAGCCACACAGGAACAGGGCAAGGCGGGCACAATGCAGGCGCGGTTTCATGAAACCTCTCGTTTTATTTTGTGAGGTCTTTATAGAATGGCCGGCGGGTCTTAAACCAATACCGATTTCTGAACCGATCGATACCCAAGGATCAGGATGCTCGACCTACGCAAGCTGCGGTACTTTCTGACGGTCGCTGAAGAATTGCACTTCGGTCGCGCGGCCATTCGCCTGCACCTGGCTCAGCCACCGCTGACCCGGCAGATCTCGGCGCTGGAAACCGAGCTGGGCTTCAAGCTGTTTGATCGCACCAGCCGCACCGTCACCCTCACCGCTCAAGGCCGGTCATTCCTGCCCTACGCGCGCGGCGTGCTGGAGCAGGTGGAGCTGGCGCAGGTGATTGCCAGCAAACTGGCTGCGGGCACCGCCGGGCAGCTGGCGTTGGGGTATGTCAGCTCGATTGCCTTGTCGGACTTGTTCAGCCAGACGATCCAGGCGTTTGCGCAACGTTTTCCCGACGTGCAGCTGACTTTGGTGGAGTGCGCCTCCGGCAGCCTGGGCGCACACGTGGCGGATGGGCGGCTGGATATCGGGTTGAGTCGCCTGCTACCGCAAGGCGAAGAGGTGCAAGTGCTGTCTTTGGGTGACGAAAGGCTGGTCGCAGCAGTGTCCAGTGAAAACCCGATGGCCAGTCTGCCAAGTGTCAGTCTGGCGCAACTGAGCGCCTATCCAGTGATTCTGTTTCCTGCGGATTTTGGATCGGGGCTCAACCAGTCCATCGAGCAACTTTACCGGCACCACGGCCAACCGTTACGCCTTGGGCCAACCGGGCGGCAGATCACCTCGATCATAGCGCTAGTAGCGGCTGGGCAAGGTGTGGCGTTGGTGCCGGAATGTACGCAGAGCTTGATGAACAAAGGTGTGACATACAGGCCCCTGGTGGAGGGGGATGCGTGTGCGCCCTTGTTAGTATTGACCCGGTCTGAAACAAAAAGTGTGCTGGTTGATGCGTTTCTCACTGTCATTGCACAGTCCCTACACACTCGGTAACTCCCTCGCAAACCCCGCAATACCTCTCCCCGGCGCCATTCCCAGGCGCTCATACACTGCATTGACCACCTGACAGGAAGCCGGTCATCGGCCACTGGTAGGTAGAGTGTTGATAATTCCAATTCAGTGGTTATAGTCACCACCATCACACACCACAAGGAGGTGCTGTGGATAGCCGATATTTAATAGGTCACATCGTTGCGGACGGTTGGTATCTGGTGCGCATCAAAGGCAGTCATCACCACTTCAAACACCCGACAAAACCGGGGCTGGTGACGATTCCACATCCAAAGAAGGACCTGTTGGACAAGACCGCCAAGAGCATTTTGAAACAAGCTCTGTTGAGTTAATCGTCCGAGGAGGACAACAGACATGCTTTACCCGATTGCAATTTCAACCGGCGACGACGATCACGCCTGGGGTGTAGAAGTGCCGGATATTCCGGGCTGCTATTCCGCCGGCGACGATTTGGACGACGCCATGGCCATGGCCCGCGAAGCCATCGAAGGGCACTTCGAGATTCTCGCGGAAGACGGTGCAGCGATTCCCAGTGCGCAAAAGGTCACCTTGCATGCCGCCAATCCTCAGTATGCAGGCTGCACCTGGGCAGTCGTGGACATTGATGTCACCAAGTACCTGGGCAAAGCGCAGAAGCTCAATATCACGCTGCCCGGTTATCTGCTGAACCGCATCGATGAATATGTGCTGCATCACCCTGAAGAAAAAAGCCGTTCGGGGTTTCTGGCCTCAGCAGCGCTGAAAGTGCTTCAGCAGGGGCATTGATTAAGCCCATCCCTACAGGGACCAGAAAGTTCTCCTATCACCATGGGAAACCTTAACCAGAAACAGGACAAAGCAGAATGCTCCCGCGCGGACAAAAAACGTCGACGCAGGTCTTTAGAAAAGTCGTAGGGCTGGTGCTGATCATCCCACTGCTGGCCCCACTGATGCCTATTCCCACGATAGGCCTGGGCCGTTTTGTATTGATAGCGGCAGTTGCCGGGTCTATTTATGGCGCGTGGTACGCAAGGCAGCACGCCGGTCGAGGCCTGACAATCGGCGCGACCATCATCGCTCTACTCAATCTTGGCTCATTGGTCGCACTGTCAACGCCCTCGATAGTCTGGTTTGTCTACTTGGTCTCCTCGGTCTATGGGTCGGGCAATTGGATTCACTGGCGCTTTTAGCGGGCGTAGAATTACACCGCAAGAAACAAGGTTCCCCCACGGTTCGCAGGACGGATAATGGCGCCCTACAGCATCAAGGATTATGCCCATGCCTTATGAATACAAGCTCATGCCCTCCCCTGTGGGCCAGCTCACCCTGGTGGCGCGCAATGGCAAACTCGGCGCCATCCTGTGGGAAACAGAGCGCGCCAACCGTGTGCGCCTGGGTGAGTTGCACGAGGCCAATGACAGCCCGGTGCTGTTGGAAGCCGAACGCCAACTCAAGGAGTACTTCGCCGGTACCCGTAACCGATTCGAGCTGGAACTGGACTTCGATGGCACCGACTTCCAGAAACAAGTCTGGCAAGCGCTGCTGACCATTCCTTTCGGCGAAACCCGCAGCTACAGCCAGATCGCCCAGCAGATCGGCAACCCGAAAGCCGTACGTGCGGTGGGCGCAGCCAATGGGCGGAATCCGATCTCGATCATTGCGCCGTGCCATCGAGTCATCGGTGCGTCGGGCGGGCTGACCGGGTTCGCCGGCGGGCTGCAAGCCAAGCAGTATTTGCTGGCACTGGAAGGCACGGGCCAGGCGCAATTAGCCTTCTAAAAAAACAGCCGCCGACAAAAACGTACACCGTTGTTCATCAGGCGAAATGTAAAAAGAAATTTCAAAGAATCCCTGCGGTCCATTATTTCATCACCCCCTACCAAGGAAACCGGTCATGAAATTCTCCACAGTCTCCCAATCCCTGTCCCGCTGGGCCGGCAGCCCACGCACGTTCTACGCGGCGGTGGCGTTGATCCTGGCGTGGAGCCTGAGCGGGCCGTATTTCCACTACAACGACACCTGGCAACTGATCATCAATACCTCGACCACCATCATCACGTTTTTGATGGTGTTCCTGATCCAGAACACGCAGAACCGCGACAACGACATCCTGCATATCAAGATCGATGAACTGCTACGCGTGTCCAAGGATGCTCAAAACGCTGTGCTCAGCCTGGACGGCCTGGACCGTAAAGAATTGGAAAAACTGCGCCAGGAATACCGTAGCATTGGCAAGGCTGGCACTGTGAGCCTGAACAGCAGTTGTGGCCATGCTGCCGACGATGCAGGGCCGAAAAAAACTGATTTGAACCAGGCATAAAAAACGGCGGTTGGAGAAGATCCAACCGCCGTTTTTCATTTCAAGTGACGAACTCAACCGTCGCCTTGATGGCCTTTAGCGTAGGTGGACGCCAAGGCACGGGCTTTCTGCAAACGCTCCTCCAACTTAGGCAGCGTCTCGTCCACCAGGGCTTTTATTTCAGGTACATCCGATGCCGCGCCTTCCCGTTTGAACAGGGCGATGGCGTCTTCGTTTTCCTTCACCTGTTGCGCGGTGTAGGCCGCATCAAAGGAATCGCCGTCCTTGAGTTCAGGCATCAGGGTTTCGGCTTTATCGACGATTTTCTCCCGCGGCGCCACGGGCAAGTCGAGCTTCTTGGCAATGGCCGCCAGATGCTGGTTGGCCAGGGTGCGCTCGTTGATCACCTCGATGGTGTAGTCCTTGATTTCCTGGGACGAAGTTTTGGCATGGGCCATGCGACTGGTTTCGATATCGGCCATACCTTTGGCCGAAGCCTGCTCGATGAATTCAGCAGGCGACTGGGCGAAAGCATTGCTGGCGCCGAGGCCCAGCAGCATCGCGAAACTGGCGGTGCGTAACCGGATAGCCATGCGGCTCATGATGGGTTCCTCCAGGGCAAAAATAGGTGCGGGAGAACACAGCCCGCCCTCAATTCGAATTTTCAGGGCAGCAAAGGTTTAGAAAAAACTTTCCAGTGCGACGAACGGTCATCTTCGAGCCCGGCTGGTTTGCTGCCTGCCTAACCCGCCAACACGTGCGCTTGAGCGTTTACGCGCCTGCCCGTCCTACGGGTAAAACGTCATTCCGGCATAAGGCTTTGCGCGGCACGCTTGTAGCCGTGAGGCCAGGTCGCCGACATGGGCTTCGAGCTTGTGACCATCGGGGTCGAGAAAATAGAACGAAGCGCCCTCACTGCGGTTGTCGCGCCACTCTTCAACATCAACCGCTCGCAGGCGCTCGATCAGCGCGGCGAAATCAGCCGCAGCGACGGTAAACGCATAGTGGGTGTAATCGGCGGCTGGATTCGCGTCGCGCAATGGATCGAGCGATAAACACAGCCATAAACCCGGCAGTGAGAGGTAGGCGCCGGCGTCCCAGGTGGCGTCGAGCTGAAGTTGCAACAGCTCATGGTAGAAGCAGACGCTGCGATCCAGATCGGTGACGGCCAGGGTCAGGTGGTTGAAGCCTGAGAGCATGTTGTTGTTCCTGTCAGCGGTGGTCTTCGGACAATACACCCTGCACCTGCCCAATCAACCACTGCAACCCCGAATCCCCACCCCGCCGTGCATGCCACGCCAATTCAAATGCAAACGACGGAATATGAAACGGCGGCAGCACCGCCAGCAAGTGCTGATGATCGATATCGAGCACGCCACGGGACGACACCGTAAGGATCAGGTCCGTGCCCCGTATCAACTGCGGTGCCACCCCCCAGTGCGGCAGGCTGATCGCCACATGCCGCCGTTCCCGGATCGCCGTCAACGCCCGCTCGATTTCCGGCGTACCGCTGCCGCGCATTTCCAACAACACATGCGGCCGTGACAGGTAGGTGGGCAAATCCAGCGTACCGTCCTCCGGCAGACTGCTGCGGTCCACCAGGCAGGTGTAGTGCTCTTCGAACAGCGGCGTAGTACGCAGCTCGGCGGGCGTGTCGGGGAAAACACCCGCCGCCAGGTCGAGGTCGCCATTAAGCACCCCATCCACCATGCCTTCACGGCTGGCCTGGATGATTTGCAGATCGATACCCGGTGCTTCATTGCGCAGCGTACGCACCAGAGCGGGTAGCAAAATCGCCGCGCTGTAGTCAGACATCGCCACGCGGAACCTGCGCTTGGCCGATGCCGGCTCAAAGCGATTCGGCGCCAGCAGGGCTTGCACCTGGGCCAGGGCTTCAGCCAGTGGCGTGGCCAATTCCAGCGCGCGGGCGGTCGGCACCAAACTACCGCCCTGACGCACCAGCAGCGGATCGCCGAGCAGGTCACGCAAGCGCGCCAGCGCATGGCTGACCGCCGGTTGGCTCAGGTGCAGACGCTCGGCGGCACGGGTGACGTGTTGCTCGCTGAGCAAGGCGTCGAGGATCACCAACAGATTGAGGTCGATGCGGCGCAGATCATTCATCAGCTGCATGCTCACCATAAGAACTTGGAATTTAAATTTGCACGACGAATAGCCTAGAGTCCAGCAAAACCTCTGGGAGATTTGAAATGACAACATTGCATTGGGTGGGTTTATTGGCGCTGGCCGTGATTGCCGGGGCCGTGGTGCCGTTTCAGAGTGCGATCAACGCCAACCTCGGGCGCGGGCTCGGCCACCCGTTGTGGGCCACCCTGGCGTCGCTGCTGGTGAGCATCATCGTGTTGCTGCCGGTGATTATCGCGATGCGTTTACCGCTGCCGAGCCTGACGTTTGTCACCCAGGCGCCCCTGTGGACGTGGGCGGGTGGCGCGTTCGGCGTGTGCTTTATTTCCCTGGCGTTGATGTTATTGCCTAAGCTCGGCGCCTCGGGGTTTATCGCGTTGGCCATGGCCGGGCAGATTCTTGCGTCACTGGCCCTCGATCACTTTGGCCTGTTCGGCCTGGCTGAGCGCCAACTGACAACGCCCCGCGTGCTGGGGGCGTTGTTGTTGATTGGCGGGGTGGTGTTGATTCAGTTCAGCGCCTCCCCCGCCCGTGCATTGTCAACGGCGAGCTGATCAGCCTTTGTCGAGTGTGCGCAGCTTCTGCGGCAGGCCCCACAGCAAGAGCGCCGCCGCCAACAGCGCACACACGCCAATCACATACAGCGCCGGGGTGGTGCTGCCCGTGAGGTCCTTGATGCGGCCCACCATCACCGGGCTGACAATCCCACCGAACTGCCCGAGGGTGTTGATCACTGCAATACCGCCCGCCGCGCCTGCGCCGGCGCCCGCCAGCAATTTGGGTGGCAGGGTCCAGAAGGTCGGGATCGACGCAATGATGCCTGCGCCCAACATGCCCAGGGCAATGATCAGGAAGGTGGTGTGGTCGGCGAAAATCCCGGCGCTGAAAAAGCCCACCGCACCGAGCACCACCAGGCCGCAGACAAACTTGCGCCGCTCGCCGGTAGCATCCGAGAGTCGCCCGATCACCACCATGCTGATGGCGCCGCACACATACGGAATCGCCGTGAGCAGGCCGATCATCACCGGGCTCTGGGTGCCCGCGCTGCGGATCAGTTGCGGTGCCCAGAAATTGAGGCCGTACGACGCCACCTGAATCAAAAAGTAGATAAAGCCGAGCATCAGGAACCCCGGAATACGGATCGCCGACAGCAACGAGCCACCGTGCTGGTTCGGCTCATGCTTGGCGATACGGCTCGACAGCAACGCTTTCTCCGCCGGCGTCAGCCAATGGGCGTCTTCGATGCGGTCCTTGAGCCGCGTCAGCACCAGGAACCCCAGGCCGATGCACGGCAAGCCGCCGAGCAGGAACAACCAGTGCCAGCCACGCATCTGCAACACGCCGTCGAGGTGTTCCAGTACCAGGCCGGAAAACGGTGCGCCCACCAGGCCCGCAAACGCCGAAGCCAGGAACAGCATTGAGGTGATGCGCCCACGGAAATGCTGCGGGAACCACAGGGTCAGGTAATACAGCACGCCGGGCGCGAAACCCGCCTCCATCGCCCCGATCAGAAAGCGCAGCGCATAGAACTGCCACTCTGCCGTGACAAACACCATGGCCGCCGTCGCCAGGCCCCACGACATCATGATCCGCGCAATCCAGCGCCGCGCACCGACCTTGTACAGCATCATGTTGCTCGGCACTTCGAAGATCACATAACCCACCACAAACAAACCGGCGCCCAGGCCGTAGGCGGTGTCGCTCAGGCTCAGGTCTGCCTGCAACTGAAACTTGGCGAAGCTGATGTTGATCCGGTCAAAAAACGCGAACAGGTAGCACACCATGATCAGCGGCATCAGGCGCCAGGCGACCTTGCTGACCAGGGCTTTTTCGGCATCGATTTCAGCGGCCGGGCGCGTGCCGGCCTCCAACGTATTAGTGCTCATGGTTTCTCTCCAGCGGGCTGCTCACAGGCGCCCAATTGTTTTTGTTGTCTGGTGTAGCGTTACAACGTGGCGATATAGGCCGGCGGCGAGTGCAGGTCGCAATTGCGCCCTGCCTTCGCCACCTGGCCAGGAAGTTCGTGGCCCAACAGGGCCGGCAAGCGGCGGGACATTTGCAGCAGGTGCGGCAGGTCGATACCGGTGTGAATTCCGACTTCCTCGCACAGGTTGACCAAATCTTCGGTGCAGATATTGCCCGACGCCCCCGGCGCAAACGGGCAGCCGCCCAAGCCACCGAGCGCCGCGTCAAAACGACGGGCACCGGCCTCGTACGCGGCCAGCACGTTGCACAACCCCAGGCCGCGGGTGTTGTGAAAATGCAGGGTCAGGTCACTGGCGGAGACGCGCTGCAGCACGCGTTTGACCAGGCGCTCCACCTGACGCGGGTTGGCCATGCCCGTGGTGTCGGCCAGGCTGATACCCTGGATGCCCAGCGCTTGATAGGCCTCGATAATCTGCAGCACGCGGTCTTCGTCGATCTTGCCTTCGAACGGGCAACCAAAGGTGGTGGCGATGCTGCCGTTGAGCCTCACCGGGTGGTCGGCGGCAAAGCTGACGATATCGCCAAACGCCGCCAACGACGCCTCGCAGCGCATGCGCATATTGGCCAGGTTGTGGGTCTGGCTGGCGGACATCACCAGGTTCAGTTCATCGGCGCGAGACTCGATAGCGCGCTGCGCCCCCTTGAGATTCGGGATCAACGCCACATAGATGACACCGGGCTTGCGCCTGATGCCCTGGAACACTTGCTCGCCATCACGCAATGCCGGGATGGCCTTGGGCGAGACAAATGAACCGGCCTCGATCCGCGAAAAGCCCGCCTGGGAAAGCTGGTCGATCAAGGCGATTTTGTCGGCCGTCTCGACCCACGTCGGCTCAATTTGCAGGCCGTCGCGCGGGGACACTTCCTGCACAATCAGCGGGTCGGAATAATCAGAAATCATTGCACCACTCCCGAGCGTTTCAGACGTTGGATATCAGCGCCGGCCAGGCCCAGGCTGCCGAGAATTTCATCCGTGTGTTGCCCCAGGGTCGGGCCCTGCCAGTTCACGCCGCCCGGGGTTTCCGAGAGTTTGGGCACGATGCCGGGCATCTTCACTGACACACCGCCGGGCAACTCGGCAGTGAGCAACATGTCACGCGCCTGGTAGTGCGGGTCGCTGACGATGTCCGCCACCGAATAGATACGCCCGGCCGGCACTTCGGCGGCCTCCAGGGCGCTGAGCACTTGGTCGATGGGCAGGCTGCTGGTCCAGTGGGTGATCGCGGCGTCGAGCAAACCGCTTTGGGCGGCGCGGCCATCGTTGTGGGCAAATGCTGGGGCTTCGGCCAGGTCGGCGCGGCCGATGGTGGTCATCAAGCGCTTGTAGATCGGGTCGCTGTTGCCGGCAATCACCACGTAGGCGCCGTCGGCCGTCAGGTAGGTGTTGGACGGTGCGATGCCCGGCAAAGCGCCGCCACTGCGTTCACGCACATGGCCGAGCATGTCGTATTCCGGCACCAGGCTTTCCATCAGGTTGAACACACTTTCGGCCAGCGACACATCGACAATCTGCCCATCGCCCTGCCCTGTCTTGACCCGCAACAGCGACATCAACGCGCCGATCACGCCGTGCAACGAGGCCAGAGAGTCACCGAGGCTCACGCCGACCCGCGCGGGCGGCGAATCCGGGTTGCCGGTGGTGTAGCGAATGCCGCCCATGGCCTCGCCGATGGCGCCGAAGCCAGGGCGGTCGCGATAAGGGCCGGTCTGGCCATAGCCAGAAATACGCACCAGCGTCAGCTTGGGGTTGAGGGCGTGCAGTACATCCCAACCCAGGCCGAGTTTTTCCAGGCCGCCGGGGCGCAGGTTTTCGATGAGGACGTCGGCGTCGCCGAGCAGCTGCTTGATCAAGTCCAGCCCTTCTGGCGACTTGAGGTCCAACGCCAGGGACTTCTTGTTGCGCGATTGCAGGTACCACCACAGCGACGTGCCTTCGTGCAGCTTTCGCCATTTGCGAAGCGGGTCACCCTGGCCCATGGCTTCGATCTTGATCACCTCCGCGCCAAACTCGGCCATCAGCCGGGCGGCGAACGGCGCGGCAATCAGGGTGCCGATCTCGATCACCTTGATACCGCTCAGGGGAGCCGTCATGGCGTGTACCTCTTATTCTTGGAATGTGCGACCAAGGCTAGAGGACAGGGGCAGAAGAAATCCAACCGTCAGTTGGCAAGGCGCGTTCGCGAAATGCGAACACTGTAGTTCGCTTACACCGGCATCTTGCGCAGATATTCGAACAACAGCCGGCTGACCGGCGACAGCTGTGCCTCATCACGCACCACCAGGATCAGGCTGCGATCCGACCAGTCATCCGTCAACGGCACGGCATGTAACCCCAACGCGCGACCGAAAAGTTCATAGGCCTTTTGCGGCAGGATGCCAATACCCATATTCGCCTGGACCATCCGGCACATCGCATCAAACCCCGGCACATGAATGCGCAGGCGCAGCATCTTGCCCGCCTCGCGCGCGGCGGCGTGGGTGCGCATATTGATGGAGCTGGCGGCGTGCAGGCCGACGTAATCGCTGTCCAGGGTTTCGGCAAATGCCAGGGTTTCCCGGGTTGCCAACGGATGATCCGCCGGCATCAGCACCACCAATTTGTCGTGCCGATACGTCACGCTCGGCAGGCCCTTGGTGTCAGTGTCAATGGAGCAAATCCCCAAGTCCGCCACGCCATCCAGAACGCCTTGCACCACGCCGTTGCTGGGGCGCTCTTCCAAGTCGGTTTTCACTTCGGGGTGCTGCTCGGAAAAGTCCCGCAAATCTTCAGGAAGGAACTGAATGATCGCCGACAGATTGGCCAGCATCCGCACATAGCCGCGCACGCCGTGGCTGTGTTCGCCCAATTCCAGGCCCATCTTTTCGACGTTGAACAGCATCTGCCGTGCATGGTGCAACAGGGTTTCGCCGGCTGCGGTCAGCTCCATGCCCTTGGCCCGCCGCACAAACAGGCTTACGCCCAGCACCTGCTCCAGTTCCATCAAGCGCTTGCTGGCAGCCGAAACGGCAATGGCTTCACGGTTGGCGGCACGGGTCAGCGTACCTTCCTCAAATACCGCGACAAACAATTGCAGCGTGATCAGATCCAGCCGACGCACCAGGCTTTTGTGCATCATCAGCGACGCTCGCTGGCCAACCGATTGATCTCGGCCTGCTCCACCACTGGCTGCGACGCGCCATGACTCGCCGCCTGCAACATAGCCCGGCCGACGGTCTCGGTGCTTACCACCCAACCCGGTTTTATCCGCCGGACAAACGACAACAACGGCCCAAGCACCGAATAGAAGGTCTGGTACAACGGCGTCTTCGAGCGCACGCCATGCAAGGGCTGGATCACCCCCGGTCGAAACAGATACACCGCCTTGAACGGCAGGCGCAGCAGGGCATTCTCGGTCTTGCCCTTGACCCGCGCCCACATCGACTTGCCCGCCTCGGAACTGTCGGTCCCGGCGCCGGATACATAGATAAAGGTCATCTGCGGATTGAGCCGCGCCAGGGTGCTGGCCGCGACCAGAGTGAGGTCATAGGTGAGGTGGGTGTACTTGGTTTCATTCATCCCTGCCGACGAAACGCCGAGGCAGAAGAAGCACGCATCAAAACCTTGCAGCAGGTTTTCCAAAGGTTGGAAATCCAGCATGTCGCCGTGCAACACCTGATGCAGCTTGCCGTGTTCCTGGGTCAAGGGCGTGCGGCCCACGGCGATGACTTCCTGAACGTCGGCGGCCAACAGGCACTCGCGTAGCACGCCCTGACCGACCATGCCGGTGGCGCCGAATAGCAGAACTCTCATAGGGGTACCTCAGCGGCAAGCCGCAAGCTTCAAGCTCAAGTTGAATGCAGTTCAGCCTGTAGCTTACCGCTTGCAGCTCATAACTACCCCATTCAGAACGCGTTACGAAAGATCTCCTCAATCTGACGCTGATCCGCCCGCCGTGGGTTGGTCAAACCACAGGCATCCTTGAGCGCATTGGTCGCCAGCAGCGGAATGTCCTGCAACTTGGCGCCCAATTCTCGCAGGCCCGCCGGGATTTCAACGTCCGAGGCCAGGCTACGAATCGCGGCGATGGCGGCTTGTGCGCCCTCTTCGTCGGTGATGCCCTTGATGTCGGCGCCCAATGCGCGGCCCACGTCGCTCAAGCGTTTGGCGCTGACGCTGGCGTTGAAGCTTTGTACGTGGGGCAGCAACACCGCGTTGCACACGCCGTGGGGCAGATCGTAAAGACCACCCAACTGGTGCGCCATGGCGTGCACGAAGCCCAACGATGCATTGTTGAACGCCATCCCGGCGAGGAACTGCGCGTAGGCCATGTTTTCCCTTGCCGCTTTGTCGCTGCCGTCGCGTACGGCCAGGCGCAGGTTGGCGCTGATCAGTTCGATGGCCTTGATCGCGCAGGCGTCGGTGATCGGTGTAGCGGCCGTGGACACGTAGGCTTCAATCGCGTGGGTCAACGCGTCCATGCCGGTGGCAGCAGTGAGGCCCTTGGGCATGCCGACCATCAGGCTCGGGTCGTTGACCGACAGCAGCGGTGTAACGTTGCGGTCGACGATGGCCATTTTCACGTGGCGGGTTTCGTCGGTGATGATGCAAAAACGGGTCATCTCGCTGGCGGTGCCGGCGGTGGTGTTGATGGCCACCAGTGGCAGTTGCGGTTTGCTCGACTGATCGACGCCTTCGTAGTCGCCGATATGCCCGCCGTTGGTGGCGCACAGGGCGATACCCTTGGCACAGTCATGGGGCGAGCCGCCGCCCAGTGACACCACGAAATCGCAGTCGCTCTGTTGCAACAGCGCCAGGCCTTTCTCGACGTTTTCCACATTGGGGTTGGGCTTGGCGCCGTCGTAGATCACTGAGTCGATGTCCTGCATCGCCAGTTTCTCGGCGATCATGCTCGCTACGCCCGCCTTGGCCAGGCCGGCGTCGGTGACGATCAGTGCCTTGTGAAAGCCGTAGTTGCGGATGGCGATCATGGCTTCGTCGAGGCAGTCGGTGCCCATGATGTTGACGGCGGGAATGAAGAAGGTGCTGCTCATGGCGAATCCTCGGATGACGTTTATGCCTACAGCATCGACCTCACCTGCCTACGCCATCTTGATCAGGATCAACGCCCGCTCGTGATAAAGTCGCCGTCCAGCCGATTTCGAGTAGACCCGCCGCAATGAAGGATTTCCAGGATATTGACGCCCACCTTGAAGACTGGAGCGCACTGCGCAGCAGCACCGACTTCAGCGGGATTCTGATCGGCAACGGCGCAAGCCGCGCGATTTGGGAAGACTTTGCCTACGATTCGCTGTTCGAAAACGCCCGCACCGTCGAAGAAAAACCCCTGAGCCCCTCCGAGCTCAGCGTGTTCGATGCCCTGCAAACCCGCAGTTTCGAGCAGGCGCTGGGTGCATTGAAAACCACCAGTCGGGTCAACAAGGCCCTGGCGGTCAGCTCGGCGGCGCCGCGTAATCGCTATTACGCGATCAAGGAAGCCTTGATCAATACCATCCACACCGTGCACATCCCATGGCGCCTGGTGCAGCCGTCGACGTTGGCAACGATCAACAGCGAACTGGCCAATTACGCGACGGTGTTCACCAGCAACTACGACTTGCTCAACTATTGGGCGATCCTGCACACGCCGGGCATCGACGACTTGTTCCGCAGCGCCGACGCCAGCTTCGACCTGCGCAACACCCATACAAGCGCCACGCGCATCCTCTACCTGCATGGCGGTCTGCACCTGGTGCGCAACCTTGATGGCACCGCGCGCAAATTGCCGACCACCGACAGCACGTTGCTCAGCAGTTTTGCCATCAACAACACGATCAAGACCCTCGACGATGTTCCGCTGTTTGTCAGCGAAGGCAAGGTTGAGGAGAAGCTCAAGACCATCCGCAGTTCGGACTATCTGTCGTTTTGCTATGAGCAGTTGCTGACGCATGAGGGCGCGCTGTGCATCTTTGGCCATGACTTGGGACCGCAGGATAAGCATCTGGTGGATGCGATTCGCCAAGCCAAACTGACGACCCTGGCGATCTCGGTTTCGGGGCGCAGCGATGGGTTTATTCGGCAGCAGAAACGGCGGTATTCGGAGTTATTTGATGGCACTGGCGTGGAGCTGAAGTTCTTCGCGGCGCGTACGCATCCATTGGGTAATTCTGCACTGTCAGTCCCCGTCGAACGCTGATCCCCTGAACGAAGGAGATCAACTGTGAGAGCGGGCTTGCTCGCGAATGCGGTGTAACAGTCAACAGATCCGCTGTCTGACCCACCGCTTTCGCGAGCAAGCCCGCTCCCACATTTTTGATTGAGGACATCTGTTACAGAGAGACAAATAGCAATAATTCTCGATATCATTCACGACTTTTCCAAATCGTGCTTCGTCCAGAAGGATATCCATGTCTCGTCCCAAGCCCGACCCGTTGTCGGCCGATGCCTTTCGCGGGTTTTATACAGATATCCTGTATTTCCTGCGCAGACGCACGGACAACGCCAGCGACGCGGCGGACATGACGCAGGATGTCTTTACCCAGTGGCTGGACTACCGCGACCGGGCCAAGGTCGAGCAGCCACGGGCGTTTCTGTTCCAGATGGCGCGCAACCTGCTGCGTGATCACTGGCGCAAACAGAAGGTGCGGCACTCCGTTCACGTTGATCAGGCCGACATGGACGCGGAACCGGTCACCGACGAGCAAAACGACCCCATGGCCGCCGCGCAACGCTTGCAACGCCTGGAACAGTTGAAAGAAGTCCTCGCCGGACTCTCGCCCCGCCGGCGAGAAGCCCTTATGCTGCACCGCTTCGAAGGCTTGAGCCAAGCGCAGATCGCCGAACGCATGGGCATTTCCACCAGCATGGTGGAAAAACACATCGCCTTTGCCCTGCTGCATTGCAAGCGAAGCCTTCAACAAGAACCCGGCACGGAGCAGCCAGAATGAATCGCCTGAGCGACACCGAGCTCTTGGACATCGAAGCCAGCGACGCCATCGATGCCCAAGCCGCCAGCTGGTTTGCCCGCAACCGCAATGACATGGGGCGCGCCGACCGCAAAGCGTTTGCCGCCTGGCAGGCTGAGCCCGCCCATGCCCGCGCCTATGCCGAATTCGAGCAACTGTGGGCCGACCTGGCCCAGTTACAGCAACTGAACAAGCCCGCGACGCTGCCCAAGCGCAAACCGTCGGTATGGCGCCCTGCCCTGGCCGTGGCCGCCGCCTTGCTGTGCGCGGTGCTGGCGACCCACATCGGCGCGCCCCGCGAGCTGTATCACACCCAGGTAACGGCGCACGCCAAAGGCATGCGCACCCTCAACCTGCCCGACGGCAGTACCTTGTATGTGAATGCCAACACCCGCGTGCGTGTGGACTTCACCGCGCACCAGCGCATCGTGCACCTGGACAAGGGCCAGCTGTACATCGAGGTGGCCGCCGACAAGGAACGACCGCTGTTCGTGCAAGCGGGTGAAGCCAGCGTGCGCGTGGTCGGCACCGGCTTTGACGTGCGCCGCAGCCAGCAGCAACTGGTGATCAGCGTCGCCCATGGCCAGGTCGCCTTTGAGCCGGATGCAAAAAGCCCGGTGACGCTGCTTGGCGCCCAGCAACGTGCTACCTACCGCTATGCCAATGGTTCGTTGCAGCAGCAAACCCTTCCCTTCGAGGAAGTCGCTGACTGGCGCAGCGGACACTTGTCGTTTCGCAACCGCGAACTCGCCAGCCTGATCGACGAGTTGAGCCTGTATCGCCCTCAGGCGCCGTTGCAGGTCAGCAACGCCGTGGCGCACCTCAAGGTCTCGGGCAATCTTGATGTGAATGATCCAGACGCCCTGCTCAACGCCCTGCCCGCCCTGTTGCCCGTGAAAACCGTGGCGTCGGCGGACGGCATTATCAAAATCGAACCAAGCAAATAACCGCGCAAATTCTTATTTGAGAATATTTTGCATTCGCAGGTGTGGATTTTTTTATCTACCCCGTCTTCCTCCGGTCTGCATTCAATACGCACGCCTTTTTGGCCATTTGGCCACACCGGGGGATTTCATGTTTCGCGCGCCTTGCCACGCTTCGCACCTGTTGCTTCGACCGACCCTCATCGCCACCTGCCTGGCATTCAGCCTCAGCGCCCAAGCGGAGCCATTCAAGCTGCCCGCCCAGGCCCTGGCGACATCCCTGAGCCAGGTGGCGCAGCAGGCGAAAATCCAGCTGTTGTTCGATGAAGCGCTGTTCAGGAATGTGCAGGCGCCGGCACTCGACGGTGACTTCACCGCGGAAGTGGCGATTCGCACCTTGCTGAAAAATGGTGAGTTCACCCTGATCAAAGTCGGCAACACCTATGTGGTAAGGCCCGAAGAGGCGAAAACTACCCAGAGCGGTGCGATTCAGTTGGACGCCCTGAGCGTGATCGGCACCGGCAACGAGGTCGACTCCAGCACCGTAGGCCGCTCCACCTTGAGCCAGGCCGATATTGACCGTTACCAGCCCGACAACATCCCTTCGCTGTTGCAGACTTTGCCCGGTGTGTTCATGGGCGGCTCACCCAAGCCAGGTGGCCAGACCATGAACATTCGCGGCATGGGCGATGCAGAAGATGTGCCGATGACCGTGGATGGCGCAACCAAAAGTGGCTTCGAGCGCTATCAACAAGGCACGGTCTTCATCGAGCCCGAGTTGATCAAAAGCATTGAGGTGGAGAAAGGCCCTTACTCGCCGTTCACCGGTAACGGCGGCTTCGGCGGCACGGTCAACATGACCACCAAGGATGCGCCAGACCTGCTCAAGGACGGGCGTAACGCCGGGGCGATGGCCAAGTACGGCTACTCCAGCAACACCCACGAACAGGTGTACAGCGGCGCGGTGTATGGCCGCACCGACGATGGTCGCATGGATGGCCTGATTTACCTGACCAAGCGCGACGGCGACGACTTGAAGCTCGCCGGCACTCCGCCCGACCCGCGCAATCAATACCCGATCAACCCCAAGCGCCTGCCCAACAGTGCACAGGATGTAGAGGGCCAACTGTTCAAGGTCAATGCCCACTTTACCGACGAACACAGCATGGGCTTGTCCTACTCCAGTGCCAAAAGCGAGCGCATGGCGCCGTTCTCGGCTAAATCCTACCCGTCACCGCCGACGCAAGCGGCGATCGACCGGTATGGCTACAAAGGCGCGCTGACACGTTTCCTGGCCGACCGTGAAACCGTGGACACCACCTGGTCGGGCAACTACCAGTACCAGCCGCTGAACAACCCATTAATCGACTTGAAGCTCAGCTACTCGTTCTCCAAGACCGACCAGACTGACGAACGCGCCGAAAATGCCGTGATTGGTCTGAGCACCGGTGGACGCAAGATGGAAACGTCTTATGCCGACCGCATCCTTGAGCTGCGCAATATCAGCCTGTTGACCACCGGCCCGCTGGAACACGCAGTGACCACTGGCGTGCAGATCCGCAAGCACGACCGCGAAACCGAAAGCTGGATGCCCGGCGCCACCTACAACACCGCGAGATACAACTATGGGCATTTCCAGCCGTATTTCATGCCCCACGGCAAGGTCGACACAAATTCGTTCTACCTGCAGGACGCGGTCACGCTTGGGGATGTGACCATCACCCCGTCCCTGCGCTATGACCACGTGCGCAACCGCGGCGAAGCCAATGATGCGCCGTACTACAGCAACCCGGACCCGCGCGTCGGCCATGACTACAGCGACCGCACCTACACGGGCTGGTCACCGCGCCTGGCAGCGTTCTGGAACGTGACCCCGGATGTTGCCTTCTTCGCCAGCTGGAACCGCACGTGGCGTGCGCCGGTCATCGATGAACAGTATGAAGTCCAGGGCGCCGCCAGCACGCGCAGCGCCACAAGCCTCAACCTCAAGCCCGAGCGCATTACGGCGATTACCGCGGGCAACGTCACCAACTTCTCGCGCATTTTCACCCGCGATGACAACCTGCAACTGCGCACCACGCTGTTTCACAACCGCATCGAAGACGAGATCATGAAGGCCACCGGCATCGGCTGCGAACGGCAAATGACCGTGCTGGGCAATATCGATACGGTGTGCAACGACACGGCGTCCAGAACCAACTATCGCAACGTCGGCGGCATGACCATCAAGGGCGTCGAGCTCGAAAGCTACTACGATTCGACATACGTGTTCGGCTCCCTGACTTACTCCTGGGCTACAGGTAAACGCGACAACCCCTACACCAACCCTTGGGCTACCGACCGTCATGTGTGGGCGCGGGATATTCCACCGGCCAAATGGGTGGTGGTGCTGGGTACCAAGATACCGAGCTGGGACGCACAAGTGGGCTGGCAGGGCCAGTTCGTGCGCAAGACCGACCGGGTGCCCACCGACATTTACCCTGGTGGATTCAACTCCAGCATCGGCGACTTTATCTACGACCAAACCGAGAACGCCAGTTACGACACCCAGGGCCTGTTCGCCAATTGGAAACCGCAGCAGGCCGGCCTCAAAGGCACCGAGATCAACTTCACCGTCGACAACCTATTCAACCGCAGCTACCAGCCGGCGCTCAGCGGCGAGGGTGTCTACAGCGAAGGGCGCAACGCCAAGATCAGCATCACGCGCTTCTTCTAAATGTGGGAGCCGGGCTTGCCCGCGATGCAGACACCTCGGTGGATCACGTAGGCCTAGGTGATGCTATCGCACTTGTAGTGAGCGGGCTTGCCCCGCGCTGGGCTGCGAAGCGGCCCCAACAAAGGCTGCGCCGAGTTCCAGGTAGGACCAGGTCGCCTGGTTTGGGGCCGCTTCGCAGCCCAGCGCGGGGCAAGCCCGCTCACTACAGGGAGATTTTGCAGCCTTGAAAGTTGTGTAGATACCTGTGGCTATCGCAGGCAAGCCAGCCCCCACCGGGACTCAACTGTACGGATAAATCCGCGCCCAGCTGTAGGCCTGCAATCAGCGGGGGTTGTGGCTAGATGGGTTCCCTTGAAGCCCTCCAGATTTCGGTTCTTCCCCATGAGCTCGCGCGAAAACACCGGCATGGCCCTTGGCCTGCTGGGCGTCATCATTTTCAGCCTGACCCTGCCCTTCACCCGCATCGTGGTGCAGGAAATGCACCCGTTGCTCAACGGCCTGGGCCGCGCGCTGTTCGCGGCGATCCCGGCGGCGGCGCTGTTGCTGTGGCGGCGTGAACGCTGGCCGAGCTGGCGTCAGGTGCGCGGGCTGTGCCTGGTGATCGCGGGCGTGATTCTGGGTTTTCCGGTGCTGTCGGCCTGGGCCATGCAAACCTTGCCAGCGTCCCATGGCGCGCTGGTCAATGGCCTGCAACCGTTGTGCGTAGCGCTGTATGCGGCGTGGCTGTCCCATGAGCGACCGTCAAAAGCCTTCTGGGCCTGCGCGGCGCTGGGCAGCGGCCTGGTGTTGAGTTATGCGCTGATCACCGGGGCCGGCAGTATTCAGGCGGGCGACCTGCTGATGCTTGGCGCGATTGCCGTGGGCGGCCTGGGTTATGCCGAAGGCGGACGACTGGCCAAGGAGATGGGTGGCTGGCAGGTGATCTGCTGGGCGCTGGTACTGTCGACGCCGGTGTTGATCGGCCCGGTGTGGTACTTGGCGGCGCAGCATCAAGAGGCGATTTCCATGCGCGCGTGGTGGGCGTTTGGTTATGTGTCGCTGTTCTCGCAGTTTTTGGGGTTCTTCGCCTGGTATGCCGGGTTGGCCATCGGCGGGATTGCGCGGGTCAGTCAGATTCAGCTGTTGCAGATCTTCTTCACCATCGCGTTCTCGGCGCTGTTCTTTGGTGAACACATCGAGCCGATTACCTGGGTGTTTGCGTGCGGGGTGATTGTGACGGTGATGCTGGGGCGCAAGACGGCGGTGCAGCCTGCGCCAGCTCCCAAGCCGAGCGCGGTCTGAATGTGGGAGCTGGCTTGCCTGCGATAGCGGTGGTGACTGACACATCGCTATCGCAGGCAAGCCAGCTCCCACAGGCGACCGTGCTCACTTCAGGTCAGGTACCCATCCGCGCGCAGCAGGGTTTCCAGGCAGTGTTCGGTGATGTGGTAGAACGCCTTCAGCTCCTGGATTTTCTCCAGCAACTGCGCGTTGTCCATCGGCTCTGCACGCTTCACCGCGAGGATCATCTTGTTCTTGTTGGTGTGTTCCAGCGAGATGAACTCGAACACCTTGGTTTCATAACCACAGGCCTCCAGGAACAGCGCGCGCAAACTGTCGGTGACCATTTCCGCCTGCTGGCCCAGGTGCAGGCCGTATTGCAGCATCGGTTTGAGCAGCACCGGGCTCTGGATCTGCAGGCGAATCTGTTTGTGGCAGCACGGCGAGCACATGATGATCGACGCGCCGGAGCGGATGCCGGTGTGGATCGCATAGTCAGTGGCAATGTCGCAGGCATGCAGGGCGATCATCACGTCCAGCTCGCTCGGCGCCACGCTGCGCACATCGCCGCATTTGAACACCAGCCCCGGGTGTTCCAGGCGAGCGGCGGCGGTGTTGCACAGGGTCACCATGTCTTCACGCAGCTCCACGCCCGTCACTTCACCCTCGGCCTTGAGGGTGTTGCGCAGGTAGTCGTGGATGGCGAACGTCAGGTAGCCCTTGCCCGAACCAAAGTCCGCCACGCGCACCGGTTGATCCAGCTTCAAGGGTGACGAGGTCAGCGCATGGCTGAACACTTCGATGAACTTGTTGATCTGCTTCCACTTGCGCGACATCGACGGGATCAGCGCCTGCTTGGCGTCGGTCACACCCAGGTCGGCGAGAAACGGCCGGCTCAGGTCGAGGAAGCGATTTTTCTCGCGGTTATGCTCGGCCGAGGGCGCCTCACGCAGTTGCTGCGGCTTGCTTTTGAACAGCGAGCTTTTGTTCTTCTTGCTGTATTCCAACTGGACTTCGTCGGTCAGCGACAGCAGGTGGGCGTTTTTGAACTGCGCCGGCAGCAGCTCGGCAATCGCCGCCACGGCCTCTGCCAACGGGAAGTTTTTGGTGATGTCACGGGTTTTGTAGCGATAGACGAAGGACAGGCATGCCTGCTCCTTGACCACTACCGGCTTGATGATCAGCCGCTGCAATTCGGCCTCTTCACCGACGTATTTGGCCAGCACCAGCTTGATAAAGGCGTTTTGCGCGAGGCTTGCGCTGAGCAGTTCGATGAACTCGGCGTGATGGTCCGGCGCAGGGCGGGCAGGTTGAGCGGTGACAGACATGAACAAAAACGCCTCGGGCTGGGAATGCCGGGCATTTTAGGGGGGATGGGGGTTTAGGGCACGGGGTTATTTGATCAAC
This sequence comes from Pseudomonas sp. H1_A03, assembly GCF_054685145.1. Lineage (NCBI taxonomy): Bacteria > Pseudomonadati > Pseudomonadota > Gammaproteobacteria > Pseudomonadales > Pseudomonadaceae > Pseudomonas > Pseudomonas sp. H1_A03. The sequence continues at coordinate 2,802,327 of NZ_CP162829.1, read as the reverse complement.
GGTTATCTGGTCACCTCAAAACCCTGTGGGAGCTGGCTTGCCTGCGATGGCATCACCTCGGTTTGCCTGGTGGACCGAGTCGTCCGCATCGCAGGCAAGCCAGCTCCCACATAAACCGGTGGTGTCTGGGTTATTCGAGTACGACCAGGCGATTCGGCAGTTCATTACGGGTTTGGGTGACCGGCACATGTACCTTCAACAATTCACCGCAGGCCTCAATGCAACTGATAAACCCGGCCAACGTCTGCCCCTGCTTTACCTGCTGGGTAAACGCCTTGACGATGGCGTCCCAACTGCTGTCATCCAGGTGCCTGGAAATCCCGTCGTCGACCAGAATCTCCACATAGCGCTCGGCCTCGCTGACAAAAATCAGCACCCCGGTGCTGCCCTGCGTGTGGTGCAGGTTCTGCTCCAGGAACTGCCGCCGCGCCAGGTTGGACGCGCGCCAATGGCGCACCGAACGTGGAATCAAGCGCGTGGTGACCTTGGGCAAGCGGAACACCAGGCACAACACGATGAATGTCGCCCATTGCGCCAACAGCAAGGTGTACATGGTCAGGTAACCCGACAAATAATGCACCACGCCCGGCACCACCAACGCGATCAGGCTCGCCCACAGCAGCGGGATATAGGCGTAGTCATCGGCGCGGGCGGCCAGCACGGTCACCAGTTCGGCGTCGGTGGTTTTTTCCACGCGGGCGATCGCTTCGGCGACTTGGCGCTGCTCGTGTTCAGTCAGTAATGCCATGGTTGTAGTTGCTCTCTCATTATTGTCATTACCAGCCGCCCGAGGCCCCGCCGCCGCCGAAGCCGCCGCCGCCACCCCGGAAACCACCACCGCCGCCCCCGCCACCACCGCCGCGCCCGCTGCTGCTGAGAATCGCCAGCAGGATTGCACCGACTGGCAGCCCCATCCGGTTGCACAGCCACAACACGCCGATCAGCAGGACAAACAGGCCGATGGAAAGCCCGGGATTATCCTTGGCAAAGTTGCCATCCGCCACATGGGCTGGCACGGCCAAGGGTTCACCGCCCACCACTTGCACCATCGCAGCCACGCCGTCGCTGATGCCTTTGCTGTAGTTACCGGCCTTGAACGCCGGTGCAATCACCTGATTGATGATCACCCACGACTGCGCATCGGTGAGCACGCCTTCCAGGCCGTAACCGACTTCGATGCGCAATTTGCGCTCATCGCGGGCGACGATCAACAGCGCGCCGTTATCCTTGCCTTTCTGGCCGATACCCCAGTGGCGAGCCAATTGATAACCGAAGTCCTCAATCGGTACGCCCTGCAAGTCAGGCACGGTGACCACTACGATCTGGTCGCCGGACGTCTGTTCCAGCGCCTGCAGCTGCTGTGTCAGTTGCTGGCGCGTGGCCGCGTCGATCATCTGGGCGTTATCCACCACCCGCCCGGTCAGCGCCGGGAAGGTCAGCGCTGCCTGGGCCACGCCCACGCAGGCCAACAGCCACAGCGCCAGGCCTATCCGTAATAAACGCATCGACACCTCAATGCAGCTTTATTTGAACTTCACTTGCGGCGCTTTATCGGCATCGGCACTGGTGGCCTCAAACGTGGCGCGGACCGGCAAGTCGCTGTACATCACGCTGTGCCACAGACGGCCAGGGAAAGTGCGAATCTCGGTGTTGTAGGCCTGTACGGCCTGGATAAAGTCGCGGCGTGCCACGGCGATACGGTTTTCGGTGCCTTCAAGCTGCGATTGCAGGGCCAGGAAATTCTGGTTGGCCTTCAGGTCCGGGTAGCGCTCGGACACCACCATCAAACGGCTGAGTGCGCCGCTCAACCCATCCTGGGCTTGCTGGAACTGCTTGAGTTTTTCCGGGTTGTCGAGGGTGCTGGCATCCACCTGGATCGAGGTGGCCTTGGCCCGCGCTTCAATCACGGCGGTGAGCGTGTCTTGCTCATGGGCGGCGTAGCCCTTGACCACTTCCACCAGGTTGGGAATCAGGTCGGCGCGGCGTTGGTACTGGTTCTGCACCTGGCCCCAGGCGGCCTTGGCCTGTTCGTCCAGGGTCGGGATGTTGTTGATGCCGCAACCGCTCAGCACGCTGCTGATCAATAGCAAAACCGCGGCTTTCAAGCCCCAGCGGTAACCTTGTGCTGCTTGCATGGTGTTTCTCCTGCCCAATCTTGATGGAATGTTACGACTAACCCTATACACCACGCGCTTGGGGCATAATCCGCCACCACTGGAATGCATCGAGCCAATCAGCTACAAAGATGCCCAGCGCGAACAAGAGTTCAGAGTGTGCTGCATTTATCTGAACAACACCCGAACAACAATAGACGCTCCCCACATTTTGGCCGATCAGCATTCACCCCAATGCTGTGCAGTGAGCCGAAAAAGGATATTCATGAAAAAGCTGTGTTTGCTCGGCCTTGTTGCCACTCTGGCCAGTCACCCCGTATGGGCAGAAACAAAGCCTGCTGCGCTTAAAGACAAGGACGCGTTTGTCAGCGACCTGCTCAAGCAGATGACCCTGGACGAAAAGATCGGCCAATTGCGCCTGATCAGCATCGGCCCCGAGATGCCCCGCGAGCTGATCCGCAAGGAAATCGCCGCCGGCCGTATCGGTGGCACCTTCAACTCCATCACCCGCCCGGAAAACCGTCCGATGCAGGACGCGGCCATGCGCAGCCGGCTGAAGATCCCGATGTTCTTCGCCTACGACGTGATCCACGGCCACCGCACGATCTTCCCGATCAGCCTGGCCCTGGCATCCAGCTGGGACATGGAGGCCATCAGCCGCTCCGGGCGCGTCGCTGCCCAGGAAGCCGCCGCCGACAGCCTCGACATCACTTTTGCGCCGATGGTCGACATCTCCCGCGACCCGCGCTGGGGCCGTACGTCCGAAGGCTTTGGTGAAGACACGTATCTGGTCTCGCGCATCGCCGAAGTGATGGTCAAGGCGTTCCAGGGCGTGAGCCCCGCGAATGCCGACAGCATCATGGCCAGCGTCAAGCATTTCGCCCTGTATGGCGCGGTGGAAGGCGGTCGCGACTACAACGTGGTCGACATGAGCCCGGTCAAGATGTACCAGGACTACCTGCCGCCGTACCACGCGGCGATCAAGGCCGGCTCCGGCGGCGTGATGGTGGCGCTGAACTCGATCAACGGCGTGCCTGCCACCGCCAACACCTGGCTGATGAATGACCTGCTGCGCCGGGACTGGGGCTTCAAGGGCGTGGCCGTGAGCGACCATGGCGCGATCTTCGAGCTGATCAAGCACGGCGTGGCCAAGGACGGGCGCGAAGCCGCCAAGCTGGCGATCAAGGCCGGCATCGACATGAGCATGAACGACTCGTTGTATGCCAAGGAATTGCCGGGGCTGCTCAAGTCCGGCGAGATCGAACAGAGCGACATCGATAACGCCGTGCGCGAAGTGCTCGGTGCCAAATACGACATGGGCCTGTTCAAGGACCCGTACCTGCGTATCGGCAAGGCCGAGGATGACCCGGCCGACACTTACGCCGAAAGCCGCCTGCACCGTGCCGACGCACGCGACATCGCACGCCGCAGCCTGGTGTTGCTGAAAAACCAGAACAACACCCTGCCGCTGAAAAAATCCGCGACCATCGCCCTGGTCGGCCCGCTGGCCAAGGCGCCTATCGACATGATGGGCAGTTGGGCCGCCGCCGGACGGCCTGCGCAATCGGTGACGCTGCTCGACGGTTTAAACGCGGTGATCGGCGAAAAAGGCAAGATCATCTATGCCCGTGGCGCCAACATCACCAACGACAAGGCCGTGGTCGACTACCTGAACTTCCTCAACTTCGATGCGCCGGAAGTGGTGGATGACACCCGCCCTGCCCAAGTGATGATCGACGAGGCCGTAAAGGCCGCCAAGGATGCCGATGTGGTGGTGGCTGCCGTGGGTGAATCCCGTGGCATGTCGCACGAATCCTCGAGCCGCACCGACCTGAACATCCCGCAAAGCCAGCGCGACCTGATCAAGGCATTGAAAGCCACCGGCAAGCCGCTGGTACTGGTGCTGATGAACGGCCGCCCGTTGTCGATTGTTGAAGAGAACCAACAGGCCGACGCGATCCTGGAAACCTGGTTCGCCGGCACCGAAGGCGGCAACGCCATTGCCGACGTGCTGTTTGGTGACTACAACCCGTCGGGCAAGCTGCCGATCACGTTCCCACGCTCGGTAGGGCAGATTCCGACGTACTACAACCACCTGACCGTCGGCCGACCGTTCACCCCAGGCAAACCGGGCAACTACACCTCGCAGTACTTCGATGACACCACCGGGCCCCTGTTCCCGTTTGGCTATGGCCTGAGCTACACCACGTTCAACCTGTCGGACATGGCGCTGTCGTCCACTACGCTGAACAAGACCGGCAAGCTCGACGCCAGTGTCACTGTGACCAACACCGGCAAGGTGGATGGCGAAACCGTGGTGCAGCTGTATATCCAGGATGTGGCCGGCTCGATGATCCGCCCGATCAAGGAGTTGAAAAACTTCCAGAAGGTCATGCTCAAGGCGGGTGAGGAGCGCACGCTGCACTTCACCATCACCGAGGAAGACCTGAAGTTCTACAACACCCAGCTCAAGTTCGCGGCGGAGCCGGGTGAGTTCAACGTGCAGATCGGGCTGGATTCCCAGGATGTGCAGCAGCAGACCTTCGAACTGCTCTGATCTAACGCTGTAAACGCAGTCAGTGTGGGAGCTGGCTTGCCTGCGATAGCGGTGGTGAATTCACTACCGCTATCGCAGCATAAGTATCTACATCTTCAAAGTGAAATTGCGTAGCAGCTGTCGAGCCCCGGCGAGGCTGCGTCAGCGGTGTGTCAGACAGCCCGCAAACGTAGCCTCGCCGGGGCTCGACAGCTGCTACGCAGAGGGCTCCCTCAAGATGTGTAGATACCTATGGCTATCGCAGCGGTTCGACGATTCGACAAGCTAGCTCCCACATTTGATCTCAGTGGTCTGGCTAGCCGCGTCGATCCAGCAAATTCACCACCAACCGATCAATCCACCCCCACACCCGCTGCTTCACCCGCCGCCACAACGGCCGCGCCTTCCATGCCTCCAGGCTCACCGCCTGGCTCTGCTCGAAATCCCGCTCAAAACTGCCTTCCACCGCCAGCGTCAACTCAGGGTCCAACGCTTCCAGATTGGCTTCCAGGTTAAAACGCAAATTCCAGTGATCGAAGTTGCACGAGCCGATGCTTACCCAACCGTCCACCAGCACCATCTTCAGGTGCAGGAAACACGGCTGGTATTCAAAGATCTTCACCCCCGAACGCAGCAACCTTGGGTAATAACGGTGCCCGGCGTAGCGCACGGACGGGTGATCAGTACGCGGGCCGGTCAGCAGCAGCCTCACGTCCACACCACGCCCGGCGGCACGGCGCAGCGCGCGACGCACGCTCCAGGTCGGAAGAAAATAAGGGGTCGCCAGCCAAATGCGCTGCTGGCTGCTGTTCAAGGCGCGAATCAGCGATTGCAAAATATCGCGATGCTGACGGGCGTCGGCGTAGGCCACGCGGCCCAGGCCCGGCCCAGTCGCCGGCACCTTGGGCAAACGCGGCAAACCAAAGTGGGTGGCAGGCTTCCATTCCCGGCGCGCCGCGTTGGCGTGCCATTGACGGTCGAACAGCGCCTGCCAGTCCAGCACCAGCGGGCCGCTGATTTGCACCATCACTTCATGCCAGTCGGCGGTGTCTTGGCCAGGGGTCCAGAATTCATCCGTCACCCCCGTACCGCCGACCACCGCACTGCTCTGGTCGATCAGCAACAGCTTGCGGTGGTCGCGGTAAAAATTACGCATCCAGCGGCGCCAGCTCAGGCGATTGTAGAAACGCAGTTGTACACCGGCATCGGTCAGGCGTTTACGCAAGCCGAGGGTAAACGCCAGGCTGCCGTAATCATCAAACAGGCAACGCACCTGCACACCACGCTCGGCCGCCAGCACCAGCGCCTGTACCAGCGCTTCGGCGCAGGCTCCGGCCTCCACCAGATAGAGTTCAAGGTCCACTTGCCGCTCGGCACGGGCGATGCCCACCAGCATCTGCGGGAAGAATTGCGGGCCGTCGATCAGCAACTCGAACCGATTGGCGCTGCGCCATGGAAACACCGCGCCGCTCATGTCAGCGCGCCGTAAAGATCAGCACCGCACCCACCGGTACCGACAAACTGATCGACGCAAGCCCCGCCGCCTTGCGCAACGCCGCCACACCCGGCGCCAGATCGAAATCTTCGGCGTGCAGCACCACCGGTTCCAGGGTCACTACTTGGAAACGTCGGTCGTCCAAGCGCGTGGCCAGCAATTCGGCGCTGTAGGTCTGGGTTTTGCCATGCAGGGTCACGGACAGCGGCATGCGCAATTCCAACTGTGCTCCGGGCGCGAGGTCATTGATGGGTTGCAGATTGATCTGTGCGCTGATCAACGCTTCGGGGAAGGTCTTGATCTCGAACAACTGGTTGCGCATGCGCTCATCGCGCAGGGGAATGCCGCTGTTGACCGACTCCATTTCCACTTCCAGCTGGGCCGCACCTTTGCTGTCGACCTTGCCGTGCAACACCAGGAAGCGATGGACTTCGGCAATCTCGGTGTTTTTGGTGGTAACGAACGATAGGCGCGAGGATTCGTTATCCAGGTACCAGTCGGCGTGGGCAGGCACAGCGACGGTGGCCAGGAGGGCGAAGGCCAGGGGGTTGAATAGAGAAGCGTTGAACATAAAGACTCGCGGGGGAAAAACCTGAACGAACCTTAAGCGCAATCTCATGAACGGCGCAAATCCAATGTGGGGACGTTTGGGCGTCAGGGCGTCAGGCGGCAGCCCTGGCGGTCGCCCAACCACCGCGCACTGTGGGTACGCCCCAACCCACTCGCCGTCACTTCACTGCGCGCCGGGTTGTCGCTGAATGCGCTGGTCGGCACGTATTGCTTCACATACCCCCGGCAATACTCGGCCGGGTTGTTCGCCACATACCGACACGAGCAATACTCCTTGGCCGTATACGCCGCGATGATGTCGGGGAAGGCTTGCAGGTTGACGCGCTCGTGCCAGATCCACCCCAGCAGGGCGAGAAGCAGCAGGAGCAACAGGCTGGTAAACGGACGACGGCGGATCATGGTTGCACCGCCGCGAGCACGCGTTTGAGCAGTTCGTTGTGGCGGTAGCTGCCGTCGCGGTCGTCGCCATAGCGCACGATCACCAGGCGTTCGTCGGGCATCACATACAGCGCCTGGCCCCAATGGCCGAGGGCGGCAAAGGTGTCGGCGGGGGCGTCGGGCCAGGGCCGTGGGGCGCCTTGATTGAGCCACCAATGGCCGCCGGGGACGGCTTCGTCCTGGCCGGCTTTGTATTTATCGAACGGCTGGCGATTGAAGGTCACCCAATCCTTTGGCAGCAACTGTTGATCCCCCCAACGACCATCCCGCGCCATCAGCAGGCCGACGCGCGCCAGGTCGCGGGCGGTGAGGTAGGCGTAGGACGAGGCGACAAAGGTTTCATCGGCGTCGGTTTCCCACGTGGCACTGCGGATACCCAAGGGCTTGAACAGGGCATCCCAGGGGTAACTCATATAAGCCTTGAGGCCGAGCATGCCTTTGAGAGCGGCGGACAAGATGTTGGTGTCGCCGCTGGAGTAACGAAAGGCCTGGCCGGGTGCGCTGGCCGCCTCCGTGTCCGCGGCAAAGTCAGCCATATCGGCGCGGCCACGGGTGTAGAGCATCGCCACCACTGAAGATTTCAGTGGCGCGTATTCGTAGTCTTCCTGCCAGTCCAGGCCCGAGGCCCAGTGCAGCAAATCGGCCATGGTCACGGTTGGGTGTTGCTTCATCGGCGGGTAGAAGCGCGCGACCGGGTCGGTCAATTTAAAGCGGTTATCGCCATAGGCCACGCCCAGCACGGTGGCCATCAGGCTTTTACTGATGGACCAGGTGAGGTGCGGCGTGCTGGCGGTGGTGGGTGCGGCGTAGCGTTCGTAGATAACCTCGCCGTCGCGGATCACCAGCAACGCGTCGGTGCGAATGCCTTGGCGGGTGGTGTCGTCTCGCGCAGGGAACGCGTAAGCATCCAAGGCGTCGACGGCAGGACCTGCGAGCGGTGTGCCCTTGGCCCATTCTTTATCGGGCCAGGTTTCAGCGTGGGCAGTCACGGTGACGAGCAGCAAGGCAACGCACAACAAGCCTCTGACCATGGACGCAAACTCAAGGGGGCATTCAAGCCCGCGAGCCTAGCCGAGGGTGATGACAGATTTGCGACAGGGAGGGCTGTCATCCAACCGTCACCGTAACTTCATGGAGATGACACCGAGCCTACATAGCCTGACTTTGGACAACAAAGTCGACCGGCCGAAACGTGGCCGGCACTCGGAGACTCGCCATGACTCAGATCGCCCGCATCAGCGACACCGGCAATGAACGCCGTCTGCAAGCCGAACGCCTGATCGGCGCACAGGCTTTGCAGGAAGCCCAGGCCTTGCGGTTCAACGTGTTCAGCGGCGAGTTCAACGCCAAGCTGAAAGGCGCGGAACTGGGCCTGGACATGGATGACTATGATGTTCACTGCAGCCATATCGGTGTGCGGGATTTGAACAGCGGTCGATTGGTCGCCACCACCCGTTTGCTCGACCACCAGGCCGCGAGCACCCTGGGCCGGTTCTACAGCGAAGAAGAATTCAGCCTGCACGGTTTGCTGCACTTGCAGGGCCCTATTCTGGAAATCGGCCGCACCTGCGTCGACCCCGCCTACCGCAACGGCGGCACGATTGCCGTGTTGTGGGGCGAGTTGGCCGAAGTGTTGAACCAAGGCGGCTACAGCTACCTGATGGGGTGCGCAAGCATTCCGATGCACGACGGCGGCATCCAGGCCCACGCGATCATGCAGCGTCTGCGCGAACGCTACCTGTGCAACGAACACCTGCGTGCCGAACCGAAGAAACCACTGCCGGCACTGGACCTGCCGTCCAACGTAATCGCCGAGATGCCACCGCTGCTCAAGGCCTATATGCGCCTGGGTGCGAAGATCTGCGGCGAGCCGTGCTGGGATGAAGATTTCCAAGTGGCCGACGTGTTCATCCTGCTCAAGCGCGATGAGCTATGCCCGCGTTACGCCCGCCACTTCAAGGCAGCCATGTGATGAGCCGCCTGCGGATCTACGGGCGCATTGCCCGCGTGCTGGTGGTGGTGGCGCTGGGCTTGAGCATGGCCAGCGTGTTTGGCCTGTTTGAGCGTTTGGGCGTGGCCAACTCGATGGTGCGCCGCCAGCGTTGGTCGCGGTTCTTCATGGCGCGCCTGACCAATGCCCTGCCCTTTCGCGTGACGGTGCACGGCGAGTTGCCGACGCAGCCCATGCTGTGGGTGAGCAATCACGTGTCCTGGACCGATATTCCACTGCTGGGCGCTGTGGCGCCGATGTCGTTCCTGTCCAAGGCCGAAGTGCGCACCTGGCCGGTGGCCGGCTGGTTGGCGGCTAAAGCAGGCAGCCTGTTTATCCGCAGGGGTTCGGGTGACAGTCAGTTGATCCGCAAGCAGATGACCCGTCACTTGGAACAACAGCACCCGCTGCTGATGTTCCCGGAAGGCACCACCACCGACGGCCGCAGCCTGCGCACGTTCCACGGGCGCTTGCTGGCCAGTGCGATCGATGCGGATGTGTCGCTGCAACCGGTGGCGATCCGTTATTTGCGCGACGGCCAAGTGGACCCGCTGGCACCGTTTATTGGCGATGATGATTTGCTGTCGCACCTGATGCGTCTGTTTGGCAATGACCAAGGTGATGTGGAGATTCATGTGCTCAAGCCGATTGCCTGTGCCGGGCAGGAGCGCGCGGCGCTGGCGTATCAGGCGCAGCAGGCGGTGCAGAAGGCGTTGTTTGGGCCGTTGCCGGAAGCAGAACAGATCGCGGTTCGGCCGGCATTCGCGGCATAAAGCGGGCACGGTCAAAATGTGGGAGCTGGCTTGCCTGCGATAGCGGTGGGTCAGCAACACAGGTATCAACTGGCAGACTGCAATCGCAGGCAAGCCAGCTCCCACCTTTAAACCCCAGTGGTCAGGTGGTTGCGTGCAAAGGCCTGCAGCTCTGGATAGAACACCCGGAAGTCTTCACTCAAAGGCTCATACAACACCCGCAACTCCTGCATCGCAAACCCCAACGCCTCCGGCTGTGTCAGCCGCCGCGAGATCCCGCGCAACACCTGCTCCATCACCGCAAACTCGCGGTAAGAACCCAACCAATCATCCGCCGCCATATACGGCGCAATCTGCGCCAGCCGCCCTGGCAACTGCGGCTCGGCCGCCAGCACGCGGTACACCTGCGACGTGAAGCGCTCCAGCGGTTGGTCGGCATACAACGCCCAATCCCGCGCCAGGCAGTGGTCGAAAAACACATCGAGGACGATCCCGGCATAGCGCCTGCGGGTCAGGCTGAAGCGTGACAACGCCTCCCCCACCAACGGGTGGCTGTCGGTAAAACGGTCAATCGAGCGGTGCAGCTGGATCGCCGATTCGATTTGCGGGCTGAACTGCCCCTGCAGGCGGCCTTTGACAAAGTCGCCATACAGGCTGCCCAGCAATTGCGCAGGAAGTTGGCCGCCCAGGTGCAGATGTGCGAGATAATTCATGGCGCGCAGTCTATCACTGCCGTCAACGTATCGTTATAACCCGATATACCGATTGAGCCTAGACTCAGATCAAAATCATATTGGTATATCGGGATATAGCGATTTAAAGTTCGCCTCATCGCGATATAACGCTGTAAAAAACCGAGCACCTCCCATGTCCATCGACCTCGACGAAATAATAAAAGCCCTGGCGCACCCAGTACGACGAGACATCCTCACTTGGCTGAAAGACCCGAAAGTGCAGTTCCCCGAGCAACTGCACAACCACGAGTACGGCATCTGCGCCGGGCAGATCGACCAGCGCTGCGGCTTGTCCCAGTCGACCGTGTCGGCCCACCTCGCCACCTTGCAACGCGCAGGGCTGATCAGCAGCCAGAAGGCCGGCCAGTGGCACTTTTTCAAACGCAACGAGGACACCATCCAGGCCTTCCTCGCGGCGCTCATCACTGAACTCAGCGCTGACGAAAACGCAGCGCTGTAACAAGGAAACGATAATGCCCCTCTCGCTACTCATACTGGCACTCAGCGCCTTCGCCATCGGCACCACCGAGTTCGTCATCATGGGCTTGCTGCCCGATGTAGCGGCGGACCTGGGTGTGTCGATTCCCGGCGCCGGCTGGCTGGTCACCGGCTACGCCCTGGGCGTGGCCATCGGTGCACCTTTCATGGCACTGGCCACCGCCAAGCTGCCACGCAAGGCCGCCCTGGTAGCGTTGATGGGCATCTTCATTATCGGCAACCTGCTCTGCGCCCTGGCCAGTGACTACAACGTGCTGATGTTTGCCCGCGTCGTCACGGCGCTGTGCCACGGTGCTTTCTTTGGGATTGGTTCAGTGGTAGCGGCCAACCTTGTGCCGGCTAACAAGCGTGCTTCGGCCGTAGCCTTGATGTTCACCGGTTTGACCCTGGCCAACGTGCTCGGCGTACCCCTGGGTACCGCGCTGGGCCAGGAAGCCGGCTGGCGCTCGACGTTCTGGGCGGTGACGGTGATTGGTGTGGTGGCGTTGATTGGCCTGATCCGCTTCCTGCCCGCCAAGCGTGATGAAGAGAAACTCGACATGCGCGCCGAACTGGCCGCGCTCAAAGGCGCCGGCATCTGGCTGTCGCTGAGCATGACTGCGCTGTTCGCCGCGTCCATGTTCACCCTCTTCACCTACGTTGCGCCGCTGCTCGGCGATGTCACCGGCGTGTCGCCCAAGGGCGTGACCTGGACCCTGCTGCTGATCGGCCTGGGCCTCACCGTGGGCAATATCATTGGCGGCAAGCTGGCGGATAAACGCCTGGCGGCCACCCTGATCGGCGTGTTCATCAGTATGGCGGTGGTTTCCACCGCGCTGACCTGGACCAGCGTCGCCATCATCCCGACTGAAATCACCTTGTTCCTGTGGGCCACCGCCTCGTTCGCCGCCGTGCCCGCGTTGCAGATCAACGTGGTGACCTTCGGCAAGGCCGCACCGAACCTGGTGTCCACCCTGAACATCGGCGCCTTCAACATCGGCAACGCGCTGGGTGCCTGGGTTGGCGGCAGTGTGATAGCCCACGGTTTCGGCTTGACCAGTGTGCCGTTAGCCGCAGCGGCCCTGGCGATCCTCGCGCTGGTGGTGACCCTGATTACTTTCCGTCAGAGCGGCGATGCCGGCCTGGCCCCTGCGACCAACTGATCCACTTCAAAGACAAAGGTATTTTCCCGATGACGACTATTTTCGATCCGATCAAACTGGGCGACCTGGAACTGTCGAACCGCATCATCATGGCGCCGCTGACCCGCTGCCGTGCAGACGCCGGTCGCGTACCCAACGCGCTGATGGCCGAGTACTACGTGCAACGCGCTGCCGCCGGGTTGATCCTCAGCGAAGCCACCTCCGTGACGCCGCTGGGCGTGGGCTACCCGGATACCCCAGGCATCTGGTCCAACGACCAGGTGCGCGGCTGGGCCAACGTGACCAAGGCGATTCATGGCGCAGGCGGCAAGATCTTCCTGCAGCTGTGGCATGTGGGCCGTATTTCCCACGAATCGTACTTGAACGGTGAAACCCCGGTTGCACCGAGCGCGATCCAGCCTAAAGGCCACGTCAGCCTGGTGCGCCCACTGGCCGACTACCCGACCCCTCGCGCGCTGGAAACCGCTGAAATCGCCGACATCGTCGACGCTTACCGCACCGGTGCCGAGAACGCCAAGGCCGCCGGTTTTGACGGCGTGGAAATCCACGGTGCCAACGGCTACCTGCTCGACCAGTTCCTGCAGAGCAGCACTAATAAGCGCACCGACCAGTACGGCGGCTCCCTGGAAAACCGTGCACGCCTGCTGCTGGAAGTGACTGACGCGGCCATCGAAGTCTGGGGCGCCGGCCGTGTGGGTGTGCACTTGGCACCCCGCGCCGACTCACACGACATGGGCGACGACAACCTGGCGGAAACCTTCACCTACGTGGCCAGCGAACTGGGCAAGCGTGGTATCGCGTTCATCTGCTCGCGTGAAAAGGAAGGCCCTGACAGCCTCGGCCCACACCTCAAAAAGGCCTTTGGCGGCGTCTACATCGCCAACGAACGCTTCACCAAGGACAGCGCCAATGCCTGGCTGGCTGAAGGCAAGGCTGATGCGGTGGCCTGGGGCGTGCCGTTTATTGCCAACCCGGACTTGCCAGCGCGGTTGAAGGCGGATGCTCCGCTGAATGATCCACGCCCGGACACCTTCTACAGCAAGGGCCCGGTCGGTTATATCGACTACCCGACGCTGGCGCTCTGAGGTAACGAGCTGAAATGAAAAAGCCCCGGTTCGCAGGAACCGGGGCTTTTTTACACATATCTTGAATGCATCAGCTGACCCATGTGGGAGCGGGCTTGCTCGCGAATGCAGCGTGTCAGTCACTGAATAATTGACTGAACCACCGCTTTCGCGAGCAAGCCCGCTCCCACATTTTTGAACGCGTGCCCCCAGGAAAACATTGCTTCACAGAATCGCAACAAAATCGCTACAAAATACTTAGCCGGCTACCTATCAACCCCCCGCCAGCCCGTATATAAAGTCACCCCACCAATCAGGCAGAAGGACGATTGACCATCCTTACGCTTTACTGTTGACACAACCTGATGCAATTACGCACTTTGTCTCAATTGCGCAGGCTGGGGCTCCAGCGCAGCATGTCCAGCCCTGCGTCCACCCAGCGCTCGGCTTCCTGATGGAGCTGGAAGCTGTCGGGGACCAGCAGCCACTGGCCGATCAGCCCGTTGATGTAGGCGTGGATACACACCGCGCCACGGGTGGTGTCGAGGTTTTCCGGAAGTTGCCCGCGATGGACCGCGTTACGCAATGTCAGGCCGATGCGCAGGTTGCATTCCAGGCTGTGGGTCTGGCGCTGGCGGCGCATGTCGCACATTTCATCGGTGAATTCGCACTTATGGAACAAGATCTCGTTGATGCGCCGGGTTTTCGGGTCCAGGGCCACTTGATGGAACAAATGAATCAGCAGCTTGCGCATGCAGCCCAGCGGGTCGAGTTCGTCCTCGCTTTCACTGGCCCTGGCCAATTCGTCCAGCGGCTCATGCAGCGTATCGAGCAGCGCCTGCAGCAAATCGGATTTGTTGCTGAAATGCCAGTAGATAGCCCCCCGCGTCACACCGGCCAGCGCGGCGATGTCCGCCAGCGTAGTGCGCGCAACGCCGCGCTCATAGAAGGCTTGCTCGGCGGCTTGGAGGATCTGGCTGCGCGTTTCCTGAGCTTCCTCTTTAGTGCGACGAACCATGGCAGTAAAACCTCAATCAGGACACTTGAGACTATCGTTAACGCAGAATTAATAGCCGGTAACGATCATCTGAATATTTGTGGGACGACACCATCATGGGTGCCGAACGTAATGGAATCGAGGCTTTGGGTGTTGCTTTGTCAACAATCCGCAAAGCCTGTCAAGAGTTTACAAACAACCATGAACGTAAGTATATTGCGTAGCAAGCTACTTATCCACTCACCGTTTGTTTTTCACCCTTCCACACTGCTTGTGCGCACTCTGCGCGCCTGACCCGAGGATCTTCATGCAACTTAAGCCAGCTGTTACCGCTCTGGTCACTGCCGTCGCCCTGGCATCGCTGCTCAGCGGATGTAAAAAGGAAGAGGCGGCTCCGCCCGCTCAAATCCCTCAGGTCGGCGTGGTCACCCTTCAACCGCAAGCCTTCACCCTGACGACCGAGCTGCCAGGCCGCACCACCGCCTACCGCATCGCGGAAGTTCGCCCGCAGGTCAACGGCATCATTCTCAAGCGCCTGTTCAAGGAAGGCGCGGACGTGAAGGAAGGGCAACAGCTCTACCAGATCGACCCATCGGTGTATGAAGCCACTCTGAAAAGCGCGCAAGCCACGCTGACCCAGACCAAATCCATCACCGACCGTTACAAGCAGTTGGTCGATGAGCAAGCCGTGAGCCGTCAGGAATACGACACCGCCGTCGCCAATCGCATGACTGCGGAAGCAAACGTTCAAACCGCGCAGATCAACGTGCGCTACACCAAGGTGTACGCGCCGATCGCCGGCCGTATCGGCCGTTCTTCGGTCACCGAAGGCGCACTGGTTAGCAACGGCCAAGCCGACTCCATGGCCGTCATCCAGCAACTTGACCCGATCTACGTCGACGTCACGCAGTCTTCGGCCGAAATGCTGAAACTGCGCCGCGACCTGGAAAGCGGCCAGCTGGAAAAAGCCGGCGCCAATGCCGCCAAGGTTAAGCTGACCCTGGAAGACGGCAGCGACTACGGCCAGGACGGCAAGCTGGAGTTCTCCGAAGTGTCAGTTGACCAGACCACCGGTTCCGTGACCCTGCGCGCCGTGTTCCCCAACCCTGACCACACCCTGCTGCCGGGCATGTTTGTACACGCCCAGTTGCAAGCCGGCGTGAACAGCAAGGCGATCCTGGCTCCACAGCAAGGCGTAACACGCGACCTCAAAGGCATCCCGACGGCCCTGGTCGTCAATGCCGACAACAAGGTCGAGCAGCGCGTCCTGGTTGCCAACCGCACCGCCGGCGCCTACTGGCTGGTGGAAAAAGGCTTGAACGCCGGTGACCGTGTGATCACCGAAGGCTTGCAATACGTCAAGCCGGGCGCCGAGGTCAAGGTCAAGGAGGCGGATAACGCCAAGCCTGCCGGAACGGTTGCTGCTCCTGCTGCCACTACGGGCAAAGGGGAGTAATCCATGTCGAAATTTTTTATCGACCGTCCCATTTTCGCCTGGGTAATTGCCCTGGTGATCATGCTGGTCGGGGCACTGTCGATCCTGAAGTTGCCCATCAACCAATACCCGGCCATCGCGCCAACCGCCATCGACATCCAGGTGACCTACCCAGGCGCGTCCGCACAAACCGTGCAGGACACCGTGGTGCAGGTGATCGAGCAACAGCTCAACGGTATCGACAACCTGCGTTATGTCGCCTCGGACAGTAACTCCGACGGCAGCATGACCATCACCGCGACGTTCAACCAGGGTACCAACCCGGACATCGCCCAGGTTCAGGTGCAGAACAAGCTGAACCTGGCGACCCCACTGCTGCCGCAAGAAGTGCAGCAGCAGGGTATCCGCGTGACCAAGTCGGTGAAGAACTTCCTGATGGTGATTGGTCTGGTGTCGGAAGACGGCAGCATGACCAAGGACGACCTGTCCAACTACATCGTGTCCAACATCCAGGACCCAATCTCGCGGACCGCGGGTGTCGGTGACTTCCAGGTGTTCGGTTCGCAGTACGCCATGCGTATCTGGCTGGACCCGGCCAAGCTGAACAACTTCCAGTTGACCCCGGTCGACGTCAGCACGGCCATCTCCGCACAGAACGTCCAGGTCGCCACCGGTCAGTTGGGCGGCCTGCCTGCCCTGCCCGGCAACCAGCTGAACGCAACCATCATCGGCAAGACCCGTCTGCAGACGGCCGAGCAATTCGGCAACATCCTGATGAAGGTGAATGCCGACGGTTCCCAGGTTCGCCTGCATGACGTTGCCCGTATCGAACTGGGTGGCCAGAACTACAGCATCAGTGCGCAGTTCAACGGCAACCCGGCTTCCGGCATGGCGATCAAACTGGCTTCCGGCGCCAACGCCCTGGACACCGCCAAGGCTATCCGCGCCACCGTGGCGTCCCTGGAGCCGTTCTTCCCGCCAGGCATGAAGGCGGTGGTGCCGTATGACACCACGCCTGTAGTGACCGAATCGATCTCCGGTGTGGTGCACACCCTGGTCGAAGCGATCGTGCTGGTGTTCCTGGTGATGTTCCTGTTCCTGCAGAACTTCCGCGCCACCATCATCACCACCATGACGGTGCCGGTGGTATTGCTGGGTACCTTCGGGATCCTCGCGGCGTTCGGCTTCACCATCAACACCCTGACCATGTTCGGCATGATCCTGGCCATCGGCTTGCTGGTGGACGATGCCATCGTGGTGGTGGAAAACGTTGAGCGGGTAATGGCCGAGGAACACCTGTCGCCGAAAGAAGCGACGGTCAAGTCCATGGGCCAGATCCAGGGCGCCCTGGTGGGTATTGCCCTGGTACTGTCGGCGGTACTGTTGCCGATGGCCTTCTTTGGCGGCTCCACCGGTGTGATCTACAAACAGTTCTCCATCACCATTGTTTCGGCCATGGCGCTGTCGGTACTGGTTGCCCTGATCTTCACCCCGGCCTTGTGCGCCACCATGCTCAAGCCGATCGACCCTGAAAAACACGGCCAACCCAAGCGCGGTTTCTTCGGCTGGTTCAACCGCACCTTCGACCGTGGCGTACTGAGCTACGAGCGCGGCGTGGGCAACATGATCAAGCATAAGATCCCGGCGTTCCTGGTGTACGCACTGATCTTCGCCGGCATGATCTGGCTGTTCATGCGCATCCCTGCCGCGTTCCTGCCCGATGAGGACCAGGGCGTGATCTTTGCCCAGGTGCAGACGCCTGTGGGCTCTTCGGCTGAACGTACGCAGAAAGTCATCGATGACATGCGTAGCTACCTGCTCAATGACAAGGAAGGCGAGCCTGGCGAAGGCAAAGGCGTGAAATCGGTGTTTACCGTAAACGGCTTCAACTTCGCCGGTCGTGGCCAGAGTTCGGGCCTGGCCTTCGTGATGCTCAAGCCGTGGGATGAACGTGATGCGTCCACCTCCGTGTTTGAAATCGCCAAGCGCGCCCAGGGTTACTTCATGCAGACCTTCCAGGACGCCATGGTATTCGCCATTGTGCCGCCGTCTGTTCTGGAGCTGGGTAACGCCACCGGTTTCGACGTGTTCCTGCAAGACCAGGGCGGTGTCGGCCATGAGAAGTTGATGGCGGCCCGTAACCAGTTCCTGGGCATGGCTGCCCAGAGCAAGATCCTCGCGGGTGTGCGCCCCAACGGCGTGAACGATGAGCCGCAGTATGAGCTCACCGTCGACGACGAGAAGGCCAGCGCCCAGGGCATCACGCTGTCGAACATCAATCAGACCCTGGCAATTGCCTTGGGTGGCAGCTACGTCAACGACTTCATCGACCGTGGTCGGGTGAAGAAAGTCTACGTGCAAGGTGAAGCCGCCAGCCGCATGTCGCCTGAAGACCTGAACAAATGGTACGTGCGCAGCGACTCCGGGAAGATGGTGCCGCTGTCGGCCATCGCCTCGGGCAAGTGGATCTACGGCTCGCCGAAGCTCTCGCGCTATAACGGTGTGGCGGCGATGGAAATCCTCGGTACCCCGGCACCGGGCTACAGCACCGGTGACGCCATGACGGAAGTCGAACGCATCGCCAAGCAATTGCCGGCGGGTATCGGCTACGCCTGGACGGGCTTGTCGTACGAAGAACGCTTGTCCGGCTCCCAGGCGCCTGCGCTGTACGCGTTGTCGCTGCTCGTGGTGTTCCTGTGCCTGGCGGCACTGTACGAAAGCTGGTCGATCCCGATTGCGGTGGTACTCGTCGTGCCGCTGGGCGTGGTGGGTGCGTTGATCGCCACCAGCATGCGCGGGTTGTCCAACGACGTGTTCTTCCAGGTGGGCCTGTTGGTGACGGTGGGCCTGGCGGCGAAAAACGCCATCTTGATCGTGGAGTTCGCCAAAGAGCTGCACGAACAGGGCAAAGGCATCGTCGAGGCGGCCATCGAGGCGTCCCGTATGCGTCTGCGTCCGATCATCATGACCTCCATGGCGTTCATCCTCGGCGTACTGCCGCTGGCGATCTCCTCAGGCGCAGGTTCAGGCAGCCAGCACGCGATCGGCACCGGTGTAATTGGCGGTATGATCACGGCCACAGTGTTGGCGATCTTCTGGGTACCGTTGTTCTTTGCAACCGTGTCCGCCATCGGCGACCGTAAACCGAAAGAAACCAAGCAAACCCCTAAAGAGGCTGGCCAATGAGCAAGTCGCTACTTTCCCTAGCCGTCACGGCATTCGTGCTCAGTGGCTGCTCGCTGATACCTGACTATCAGCGCCCCGAAGCGCCGGTGGCCGCACAGTTCCCGCAGGGGCCGGCGTATTCGTCGGCCCAGGCACCGAGCCAGGCCGCTGCCGAACAGGGCTGGAAGCAGTTTTTCCATGACCCTGCCCTGCAACAGTTGATCCAGACCGCGCTGGTGAACAACCGTGACCTGCGCGTTGCGGCCCTGAACATCGACGCCTACGCGGCGCAGTACCGCATCCAGCGTGCCGACCTGTTCCCGGCCGTGTCGGCCAATGGCAGCGGCAGCCGCCAGCGTGTCCCGGCCCGTGCCTCGCAGACCGGCGAAGCGAACATCACCAGCCAATACTCGGCCACCCTCGGGATCAGCTCTTATGAGCTGGACCTGTTCGGTCGCGTACGCAGCCTGAGTGAAGAAGCGCTGCAGAAGTACTTCGCCACTGAAGAAGCCCGCCGCAGCACCCAGATCAGCCTGGTGGCCAGCGTGGCCAATGCCTACCTGACCTGGCAGGCCGACAAGGAACTGCTCAAGCTGACCCAGGACACCCTGGGCGCGTTCGAGCAGAGCTTCAAGCTCACCTCGCGCAGCAACGAAGTCGGCGTGGCCTCGGCCCTCGACCTGAGCCAGGCACGCACCTCGGTGGAAAACGCCCGCGTGCAGCTGGCCCGGTATACGCGCCAGGTCGCCCAGGACGAAAACAACCTGACCCTGCTGCTGGGCACCGGCCTGCCGGCGAATATCGCCAGCAAGCCGCTGTCGGATGACCTGCTCAGCGAAGTGCCGGCCGGGTTACCCTCGGACCTGCTGCAACGTCGCCCAGACATCCTGCAGGCCGAGTACAACCTCAAGGCGGCCAACGCCAATATCGGCGCGGCCCGTGCAGCGTTCTTCCCGAGCATCAGCCTGACGGCCAACGCCGGCACCCTGAGCCCAGACCTGGGCGGCCTGTTCAAAGGCGGCTCGGGCACCTGGTCGTTCGCCCCGCAGATCAACATCCCGATCTTCAACGCCGGCAGCCTTCGCGCCAGCCTGGACTACTCGAAGATCCAGAAAGAAATCAACGTAGCGAACTACGAGAAGGCGATCCAGACCGGCTTCCAGGAAGTGTCCGACGGCCTCGCCGCGCGTGAGACCTACAAACAGCAACTGGAGGCCCAGCGGGGCTTCGTCGCGGCCAACCAGGATTACTACCGCCTGGCCGAGCGTCGCTATCGCATTGGTGTCGACAGCAACCTGACCTTCCTCGACGCCCAGCGCCAACTGTTCAGTGCCCAGCAGTCGCTGATCACCGACCGCCTGGCGCAGTTGAACAGCGAGGTCAACCTGTACAAGGCCCTCGGCGGTGGCTGGAACGAGCAAACCGCGAAGAACGAGCCGTTGAAAGAAGAAGCACCGGCACTGAAGTTGTTCTGATGCTGGCGTAAACAAAAAACCGCTTCCCTCACCGGAAGCGGTTTTTTTATGCCGCCTTTTGTAGTGAGCGGGCTTGCCCCGCGCTGGGTTGCGCAGCAATCCAATAGGGCCACACAGATAAGTCAGATTGATTTGAGGCGCCTGGGTTAGGGCCGCTGCGCAGCCCAGCGCGGGGCAAGCCCGCTCACTACATGGCGCGAACGCCCGCTGCCTTGCTTTTCGCCCAACCTTTCAGGATAAAATTGGTCACAGATTCTTACAGACCACAGAGGGAGCTTGTCGTAATGATCGTAGGAATCGACCTGGGGACCACCA
This sequence comes from Pseudomonas sp. H1_A03, assembly GCF_054685145.1. Lineage (NCBI taxonomy): Bacteria > Pseudomonadati > Pseudomonadota > Gammaproteobacteria > Pseudomonadales > Pseudomonadaceae > Pseudomonas > Pseudomonas sp. H1_A03. The sequence goes on along the minus strand of NZ_CP162829.1, from coordinate 2,781,607 downwards.
ACAGTCTCGCCGCGGTCTGGCGCGGTGATGCTGCCGAATTAGTGCCCAATGCCCTTGGCCAGTTGCTGACCCCCAGCGTGGTCGGGCTGGATGATCAAGGCCGTGTCCTGGTCGGCCAGGCGGCCAAAGAGCGCCTGCACACTCACCCGCACCTGACCACGTCGCTGTTCAAGCGCTACATGGGCAGTGCCACCGAAGTGCGCCTGGGCGATCGCTCGTTCCGTCCGGAAGAACTGTCCGCGCTGGTGCTCAAAAGCCTGAAGGAAGACATCGAGCGCACCTACGGCCATACCGTCACCGAAGCCGTCATCAGCGTGCCCGCCTATTTCAGCGACGGCCAGCGCAAAGCCACGCGCATCGCCGGTGAACTGGCCGGGCTCAACGTCGAAAAACTGATCAACGAACCCACCGCTGCCGCCCTCGCCTACGGCCTGCACCAGCGCGACAAGGAAACCTCGTTCCTGGTCTTTGACCTCGGTGGCGGCACTTTCGACGTGTCGATCATTGAGTTGTTCGACGGCGTGATGGAAGTCCGTGCCAGTGCCGGCGACAACTTCCTCGGCGGCGAAGACTTCGACACCCTGCTGCTGGAACACTTCGTCGACAGCCAGCGCAACGCCCAAGGCTTCCCGCCCACCAGCAGCGTACTGCAAGCCCTGCGCCGCGAAGCTGAACGCGTGCGCAAGGCCCTTGGGCAGGACGACAGCGCCGACTTCGCTCTGCGTGTCGATGGCCAGCAATGGGTAAAAACCATTACCCAACAGGAACTTGCCAAGCTCTACACACCGCTGCTGGAACGCCTGCGCGCGCCCATTGAACGGGCCCTGCGTGATGCGCGGATTCGTGTGGGCGACCTGGATGAAATCCTGCTGGTGGGCGGTACCACGCGCATGCCGCTGGTGCGCAAACTCGCCGCCGGGTTGTTCGGGCGCTTCCCGTCCATCAGCCTCGACCCGGACCAAGTGGTCGCCCATGGCGCTGCGATCCAGGCGGCGCTCAAAGCCCGCTCCGCCGCATTGGAAGAAGTGGTGCTGACCGACGTCTGCCCCTACACCTTGGGCATCGAAACCTCTAACCAGTACGGTAGCCATATCGAGAGCGGCCATTACCTGCCGCTGATCGAACGCAACAGCAGCGTGCCGGTGAGCAGGGTCAAAAGCGTGGTCACCCTGTCTGACGACCAGACCCGCGTACTGCTGAAGATCTACCAAGGCGAAAGCCGCCTGGTCAAAGACAACATCGAGCTGGGCCAACTGGAAATTCCCGTGCCCAAGCGCAAGGCCGGTGAAGTCTCGCTGGACGTGCGCTTCACCTACGACAACAACGGCTTGCTTGAAGCCCAGGTGAGCATCCCGTTGACCGGCGAGCAACACTCGTTGGTGATCGAGAACAACCCTGGCGTGCTCAGCCCGGACGAGATCCAACAACGCCTGCAAGCCCTGGCGCAGTTGAAGGTTCACCCGCGCGACCAGCAGGTCAATACCGTACTCACCGCGCGCCTCGAGCGGCTCTACCAGGAAAGCCTCGGCGAACTTCGCGAGCAGCTTGGGCATTGGGCCGGGCAGTTCCAACAGGTGCTCGACTCCCAGGATGAACGCCGCATTCGTGAAGCCCGCAGCGAACTGACGCGGCAACTTGAGCAACTCGACAACGGGTTCTGGCGCTGAGGGAACACACCATGGATTGCTGGACCGTGCTGCAACTGTCGGAAGACGCTGACGAGCGCACCATCAAGCGCAGCTATGCGCGGCTGCTGAAAAGCTGCCGGCCGGATGACGATGCCGCAGGCTTCCAGCGATTGCGCGAAGCCTATGAAGAAGCACTGGCCTACGCACGCTGGCGAGCCGACTGCGAAGAAGAGCAAAGCAGCGTTGCAACGCCCGCCGTCGAACAGGCCTACGGTAACCTCAACGACCTCGCCGAGTTGATGGACGTCAGCGTCCTGCACCCTGCCCCTTTCGAAGCGCCCAAGGCCGACCCGGCGCATGCCCTGCTCAGTGGCCTCAACGCCAGCAACTTCATCGAACGCTGGAACCTGGCCAATCAACAGGACTGCACCGACACTTTCCAGGCTGGCCTGCTGCGCCACTGCTTTGAAGCACCGGGCGAACGCAGCCCCATCGCCCAATGGGCGGTACAACACCTGGAATGGCTGACCCCGTGGCAGCAGGTGGCAATGACCACGTGGCAATACGATGCGCTGACCAGCGAACTGCTGCAGGACTATCGCCACACCTTGCAGGAACGGCTGGAACAAAAGGCCGAACGCGAGTTCATCACCCAGCTCACGCAGTACAACAACCAGCCCTGGCTACGGGTGTTCGACCTGCAACAGCAGTGGCAACGCATCATCCTGCACCTGCTCCACGACACCACCTGGAGCGTGCCGCTGTTCGAGCGGGTGTGCCAAGTGTTTGGTTGGGACGACCAGAAAGGCGTCTACCCGGAACCGGCGTGGATGTGGCGCCAGTTGGTGTCGCGCTGCGAGCAGGAAAGCTTCTTCGTCAACCTGCAAGACAAGGCAAACGACACCCGCCGCACCTCTGCCGATGCGTTGGCGGCGCGCCTGTTGCTTACGCCGATGAGCGTGAAGGAACAATACCGCTTGGTCGCAGGCTTTGATGAGAATGCGTGGAATGCCACTCAACACCTGTCTGAAGTCCTGACCTGGCGCTACCCGGACTTGCTCGAACGACTGCCGGATTCGCACGTTTTCTTCTGGCGAAAATTCCTGCCGCGTGGGGTGACCCTGGATAGCTGGATCAGAGTCTGGGCCGGATTAGCCCTGGCCAACGGCCTGGCCTTTCATCAAGTCCTCGACACCTCGCTGCCGGCCAAATTCTTTTTGTTTATCCTGCTGTCGGTCATTCCCGCGCTCTGCGCCCTGCGCGGCGCCCAATTATGGGCCGACTTCACCTCACGCCTGATCGTCCAGGACCTATGGCTCAGCGAACGCCTGTTGCCCAAGCGGCTCAGCGTCCGCCAGTTCAGACTCGTGCTACGCCATGGTATTCCCCAATTGGTGATGCTACTGGTGTTTGGCTACATTCTCGGGGTCATGGGCATGCTGACCTACCTGGGCATGATCCTGATCAGCCTGTTTCACTCGCGGCGAATCGGCAAGGTCAACGAAAACTTCAATGCCAGGATTCCGTGGATCAAAGGGTTGCACTGGGCTTATTGGAGCCCGCTGCAAGTGGTGTTCTTGATGGCAATGGTGGCCGCAACCCTCGCCTGCCAGAAATTTCTGCCCGCCATCCCGTGGACCAGTTTGAACACCCTGCACTGAACCCGGAAAACCGGGCCGGACCTCATGAGTCCGGCCCGGCAACTTGCGTTCGATCATCGCCCACAACCCGCCCTTCCCCGATTGAACCCGTCGCGCACCGCCCCGCACCATGGCCGCCACCTGCATAAACCCAATAACAACAGGTCCTTACGCCATGAGCACTTTCCACCCGCGCCAGTTCCTGCTGGCAACCGCTGTCGCCAGCCTTGCCCTGCCCGTCGTCGCCGAAGAACACGGCTTTCTCGAAGACGCCAGCGCCAACCTCAACCTGCGTAACTTCTTCTTCAACCGCAACTTCACCAACCCCACCAAAACCCAGGGCGGCGCGCAGGAGTGGACGCAGAGTTTCATCCTCGACGCCAAGTCCGGTTTCACCCAAGGCACCGTGGGTTTTGGCGTGGATGTGCTGGGGCTGTATTCATTGAAGCTGGACGGTGGGCGCGGCACCGGGGGTACCCAGTTGCTACCGTTGGACCATGATGGCCGCCCTGCGGATGAGTTCGGACGCCTCGGTGTAGCGTTCAAGGCGCGCCTCTCCAAGACCGAAGTGAAGGTCGGCGAATGGATGCCGGTGCTGCCTATCCTGCGCTCGGACGATGGTCGCTCCCTGCCGCAAACCTTGCGCGGCGGGCAGATCACCTCCAAGGAAATCGACGGCCTGACTCTCTACGGCGGCCAGTTCCGCGCCAACAGCCCGCGTGACGACAGCAGCATGACCGACATGTCGATGGTCGGTAAAACCGCGTTCACTTCCGACCGTTTCAACTTCCAGGGCGGCGAGTACGCGTTCAACGACAAACGCACGCAGATCGGCCTGTGGAATGCGCAGCTCAAGGACATCTACAGCCAGCAGTTCGTCAACCTGATCCACAGCCAACCGTTGGGCGACTGGACCCTGGGCGCCAACCTTGGCTTTTTCTACGGCAAGGACGACGGCAGCGCCCGCGCAGGCGAGCTGGACAACAAGACTTGGTCCGGCCTGTTCTCGGCCAAGTACGGCGGCAACACCTTTTATGTCGGCCTGCAAAAACTCACCGGCAACAGCGCCTGGATGCGCGTCAACGGCACCAGCGGCGGCACCCTGGCCAACGACAGCTACAACTCGAGCTACGACAACGCCCAAGAGAAATCCTGGCAGGTGCGTCACGACTACAACTTCGCCGCCCTTGGCGTGCCTGGCCTGACCCTGATGAATCGCTATATCAGTGGCAGCAATGTGCACACCGGGACAATCACCGATGGCAAGGAATGGGGCCGCGAAAGCGAATTGGGCTACACCGTGCAAAGCGGCGCCGCGAAAAACCTGACGGTGCGCCTGCGCAATTCGAGCATGCGGCGTGACTACAGCAACAATGAGTTTGATGAGAATCGGTTGATCATCAGCTATCCAATCAGTCTGCTGTAAACCCGAATTACATTTATGGGGGAACGATCTGGCGCGTCCGACCCATTCCAAGAGAGAGGGTCAACACCTGGCTCCGCGAAAAGGACGACACCTGGACGTTTCAAAACCTGTTACACACGCTCACGCGAGCAACCGAATGTGGCGCACAGTTCGACGACTGCGCGCCCTGCGGTCTTCAGCAACGGCCAATACCTGGGCTGACGCTGATCAGCGCTCGCCTGTCAGACTGTAACCTCACACAGCCGCTCTTGATGTATCGTGCGCGCCTGCCGCTGCTGATCCCACCCAGCAGCGGCCTTCTATTTGAGCCCGCGCCCACCATGAAATCGTTCGCCATCGCATCCGCCATGCTTGCCCTGGCCCTGAGCCTCAGCGGCTGCATCGGCGCGCCCATCGCCCTGACACCGCAGACCGAACAACGCCTGCAAGCCCAGGCGCCGATCCGCTTTCTGCTGACCTTCGATGACGGCCCCAGCGCGTCGGGCTACAACAACCCGAGCCGTTCTGTGGTGGCCGACCTGGCGCAGAACCCGGTGTTGCCGGGGATCAAGGCGGTGTTTTTCCTGCAAACCGAAGCGGCCCGCTCCGGTGGCAGTTCGCGGGGCCGCAAGACCATGGAGCGTGAATACGCGGGCGGGCATATCCTGGCCTTCCACACGGCCACGGCGTTTCATACCAACCATCGTTGGCTGAATGACGCGACACTTGAAAGCACCCTCACCCAGGGCGCCGCCGACATTGCCGCCATCACCGGTGCACCGCCCACGCTGGTACGCCCACCGTTCTGGAACTACGACCGCCGCACCTTCGCCGCCTACAGGCGCCATGGCATGCATGTGTTGTTGACTGACCTGAGCGCCAATGACGGCAAGATCTGGGGCTTCAACGGCAGCCCGCGGCGCCGGGCGAATTTGTATCGGCAACTGTCGGTGGTACGCGAGCGCATCGCCTTGGGGCAACTGCCGACCGTGGACGGCGTGATACCGGTGGTGGTGACGTTCCACGACATCAACCGCTATACCGCGATCCATATGCAGGAGTACTTGCAGATCCTGCTGGACAGCGCTCGCGTCACCGGCATGAAAACGGCCGCTGAACCGTTCTACACCGATACCGCCCAGCTTCAGCGCGCGGCGCTGGCAAGGACCGTGAAGGATGTGAGTGAAGACGTGCATCTGCCGGGTGTGTGGAACTGGGTGTGGGATGCGGATTCGCACTGATTCCCGGTGCGATGGAGACCGCCAGCTCCCACATTTGATCGTATTTCTGGTTCAGTCTTGCTGGCGCGACTCTACGCCCAGCTCATCCCACACCGATTCAGCCAAATGGAACGTCGCATTCGCCGCCGGAATCCCGCAGTAGATCGCGCTCTGCATCAGCACTTCCTTGATCTCGGCGCGGGTCACGCCATTGCTCGCGGCGGCGCGCAGGTGCAGCTTGAGTTCTTCGCTGCGGTTCATGCCGATCAGCATGGCGATGGTGATCAGGCTGCGGGTGTGCCGAGGCAGGCCGGGGCGGGTCCAGATATCTCCCCAGGCGTGGCGGGTGATCATTTCCTGGAACTCGCTATTGAATTCGGTCAGGGCATTGAGGCTACGGTCGACATGGGCATCACCCAGCACTTCGCGGCGCACCTGCAGGCCTTCGGCATAACGTTGTTTCTCGTCCACAAAAAACTCCTGATTCACTATGAAACGCGACCTGTAGTGAGCGGGCTTGCCCCGCGCGGGGTGGCGAAGCCGCCCCACACCCATTCAACGCGTTCTGTCTGGAAGATTGCGGTGAGTGGGTTAGGGCCGCTACGCGCCCCAGCGCGGGGCAAGCCCGCTCACTACAATGTAGGTCAGCGAGTGAGTAAAAATTCGATAACGCGCTCGCTGAACGCAGCACCGGCCTGGACGTTGGACAAGTGCGCCGCATAGAACTCGGCGTACTCGGCACCCTGTACATGGTTCTGGATAAAGTGGCTGCCGGCCGGCGGTGTGACCGCGTCTTCGGTGCCAGCAATCGCCAGGGTCGGCACTTTGATCAAGGCCAGTTGGTCGCGAAAATCCGCATCCCGCACCGCCGCACAATTGGCGGCATAACCTTCGGGCGATGTGGCCGCCAGCATGTCGGTAATCTGCTTGGCCTGGTGCGGGTTGGCCGCCGCAAAGTCCGCGGTGAACCAGCGTGCAATCGATGCATCGCGCAGCGCTACCATCGCCGCTGCGCCATCACGCAACACCATTTCAATGCGCGGGTTCCATACCTCGGGCGTGCCGATCTTGGCGGCGGTGTTGCACACCACCAGGCGCTGCAAACGCTGCCCAGCATTGATACCAAGCCATTGGCCAATCAGGCCGCCCATGGACAACCCGCAAAAATGCGCGCGTTGGATATCCAGTGCATCCAGCAGCGCGATCACATCCTGACCGAGTTGCTCAATGCTGTAGGGGCCTGGGGTAACCAAGGATTTGCCATGGCCACGGGTGTCAAACCGCAGCACGCGAAAATGTTGGGTGAAGGCCGGGATCTGGATATCCCACATGTGCAGGTCGGTGCCCAGCGAGTTGGAGAGCACCAGTACTGGCGCATCCTCAGGCCCATCCAATTGGTAATGCAGTTCGCCCTCGGCGAGTTGTAAAAATGCCACGGTGGTCTCCTCAAGCAAAGTGTTCGGCTACAGCGCGGGTAACCCAGGTGCGGGCTTGGCCCAGGTAATGGGCGGGATCAAGCAAGCGGTCCAACTCAGCTGCTGACAGCTCGGCGGTGACTTGCGGCTCATCCGCCAATACCGCGCGCAGATGCCGGCCTTCTGCGACGGCGCGCTTGCAGCATTGCTCCAGCAGATGGTGTGCAGTTTCACGGCCAAGGCGCTGGGCGAGCACGATGCTGACGGCTTCGGCCAGCACCAGGCCTTGGGTCAGGTCGAGGTTATGCGTCATGCGTTGCGGGTCGACTTCCAGCCCTTCGCTCACCAGCAAGGCCTGTTGCAACGCGCCGGAGACCAACCGGCAAATCTCCGGCAAGGTTTCCCATTCGGCATGCCACAGGCCCAGGCTGCGCTCGTGCTCCTGGGGCATGGCGCTGAACATTGTCGCCACCAACCCGGGCACGCGGGTCGCGGCGCTGATCAGCACTGCGGCGCCCACCGGGTTACGCTTGTGCGGCATGGTCGATGAGCCGCCTTTGCCCGGCGCGGAGGGCTCAAAGACTTCCGCCGCTTCGGTTTGCATCAGCAGGCTGATATCGCGGCCCAGTTTGCCGAGGCTGCCAGCGACCAGGCCAAGCACGCTCGCGAATTCCACCAGGCGATCCCGTTGGGTGTGCCAAGGCTGTTCGGGCAAGGTCAGTTGCAGCTCTGTTGCCAGCGCCTCGGCCACCGGCATGGCCTGTTCGCCCAGCGCTGCGAGGGTTCCGGAGGCACCGCCGAATTGCAGCACCAGCAAGCGCGGTTTCAGTTCGGCGAGACGTTGCCGACTGCGCGTTACTGCCCCCAGCCAACCGGCGATTTTCATCCCCAGGGTCACCGGCGTCGCATGCTGCAACCAGGTCCGCCCAGCCAGTGGCACAGCAGCATAGCGCTGGGCCTGGGTGGCAAGCATGTCGCCCAGGCGCGCCAAGTCCGTTTCGATCAACGCCACGGCTTGGCGCAGTTGCAGCACCAACCCGGTGTCCATCACATCCTGGCTCGTCGCGCCCAGGTGCACATAACGTTCGGCGCCGGGGTCTTCAGCGGCAATCAACTTGCCCAATGCCTTCACCAACGGAATCGCCGAATTCCCCGCCGTGGCAATCGCCACGCCAAGGGCATCGACGTCATACAGCGACGCCAGGCACGCCTGGGCGATCTGTGCGACCGCGGCCTGGGGGATCAAACCGACCCGAGCCTCGGCCCGGGCCAACCCGGCCTCAAAATCCAGCATGCCCTGCAAGCGTCCCCTGTCGCAGAACACCTCGGCCATGCTGTCCGCCGTGAAATAAGCGTCGAACAATTGATTGCTCGTGCGCAGCGTCATAGCTCATCCCTTAAAGATCGTGATGCAAGTACTCCGCCTGTTTAGGCAGGCGCAAGCTGAACAGGAAAGCCACCGCCATCATGCCGGTGACGTACCAGTAAAAGGTGTTTTCCATGCCCATGGATTTCAGGCCCAAGGCCACGTATTCCGCCGAACCGCCGAAGATCGCATTGGCCACTGCATAGGCCAGGCCCACCCCCAATGCACGTACGTGCGGCGGGAACATTTCTGCTTTCACCAGCCCGCTGATCGAGGTGTAGAAACTCACGATGGCCAGGGCCAGGGAGATCAGCACAAACGCCAGGAACGGGCTGGTCACGGTTTTCAGGGTCAGCAGGATCGGTACCGTGCACAGGGTGCCGAGCGCGCCGAACCAGAGCATCGAGTTACGCCGGCCGATCTTGTCCGAAAGCATGCCGAACAGTGGCTGCATGCACATGTACACGAACAGCGCGCCGGTCATGATGTAGCTGGCGGTCTTGGCATGCATCCCGGCAGTGTTCACCAGGTACTTCTGCATGTAGGTGGTAAAGGTGTAGAAAATCAGCGAGCCGCCGGCGGTGTAGCCGAGCACGGTGATAAACGCCGCCTTATGGTTGCGGAACAGCGCGGCGATGCTGCCGGCGTCCTTGTCCTGGCGCATTTCCTTACTGGTGGTTTCCTTGAGGGTGCGACGCAGCAGCAGCGAGATCACCGCCGCAATCGCGCCGATCACGAACGGAATCCGCCAGCCCCAGGCGCGCAATTCGTCTTCGGTGAGGATCTGCTGCAGGATCACCACCACCAGCACCGCCAGCAATTGCCCGCCGATCAGCGTTACGTACTGGAACGAGGCGAAGAAACCGCGCTGGCCCTTGAGCGCGACTTCACTCATATAGGTCGCGGTGGTGCCGTATTCGCCCCCCACTGACAAGCCTTGGAAAAGTCGCGCAACCAACAGTAACGCCGGGGCCCAGGCGCCGATGTCCTTGTAAGTCGGCAGGAAGGCAATGACCAGCGAGCCGGCGCACATCATCAGCACCGAGATCATCATCGAGTTCTTACGGCCGTGCTTGTCGGCCACCCGACCAAACAGCCAGCCGCCGATAGGCCGCATCAGGAACCCGGCGGCGAACACACCCGCGGTGTTGAGCAGTTGGACCGTGGGGTCGTCCGATGGGAAAAACGCAGGGGCGAAGTAGATGGCGCAGAAGGCGTAGACGTAGAAGTCGAACCATTCGACGAGGTTGCCGGACGAAGCACCGACAATCGCAAAAATCCGTTTGCGGCGTTCTTCTCCGGTGTAGTGACTGGTGGTTGTTGTCATGGTTTTTTCACTCAGTGGGAACGGTTATAGCCTAGACATACTTTGCAACAACCGTGTTCCGCAAGCAGACTTTGGATATGTATCGGCTGAACCGGCCTCATCGGGGGCAAGCCCCCAATGAGGCCCTGACAAGCGACTCAGTAGTCGAAGAACACCGTTTCCTTATCCGTCCCCTGCAACACCACATTCCACTGATGCACACCCGCCGCATCCGGCTTGGTAATCAAGGTGCTACGCCGCTCCGCCGGCACACACGCCAACAACGGGTCATCCCCATTCATCGGCTCACCCTCAAAATAAATCCGCGTCAGCAGGTGCTTCACCAACCCTCGTGCAAACACCAGCACCACCAAATGCGGCGCCTGGGTCGTGCCCATCAACCCCGGCACGGCGCCCGGCTTGATGGTGGTAAAGCGAAATCGCCCTTCGGCATCCACCGGCACCCGGCCGAAACCTTCGAAGTTCGGGTCCAGCGCTTTGTCCTGCTCATCTTCCGGGTGGTCATATTTGCCGGCGGCGTTGGCCTGCCAGACTTCAAGCATGGCGTCGTTGACGACATCGCCGTTGCCATCCACCACTTGCCCGCTGATCGCCACGCGCTCGCCAAGGGTGGCAGCCACGGTCAGGTCTTCGCGGTTCAGCCAGGTCAGGCCAATGTGGTAATACGGCCCGACGGTGTGGGACGTGGTCGCGTTGAGTGTCATCTTATTTCTCCATCGGCGTGGCATCGCGGCCGCGCAGGACGATGTCCCAGCGGTAGCCGAGGGCGTAGTGCGGGATGGTTTTTTCCAGGTCAAAACGGGCGATCAAGCGTTGCTTGGCCGAGGTATCCGGCACGCAGTTGTAGATCGGGTCGTATTCCAACAGCGGGTCGCCGGGGAAGTACATCTGCGTGACCAGGCGCGTCAGCACACTCGGGCCAAACAGCGAAAAGTGGATATGCGCCGGGCGCCAGGCGTTGTGGTGATTGCCCCATGGGTAGGCACCGGGCTTGATGGTCTGGAACTGGTACCAGCCGTCAGCGTCGGTCACGGTGCGCCCGGTGCCGGTAAAATTCGGGTCCAGCGGCGCATCGTGCAGGTCGCGCTTGTGGTTGTAGCGGCCAGCAGCGTTGGCTTGCCAGATTTCTACAAGAATGCCCGGCACCGGCAGGCCGTTTTCGTCCAGCACGCGGCCGTGAATGATGATGCGCTCGCCCTGGGGCTCGCCCTCATGCTGGGCGGTGAGGTCATTGTCCTTCTCATTGATCCGCTCGGCGCCGATGGTCGGGCCGGTGATTTCCGATAAAGAGTGTGGCAAGAACACCAACGGCTGGGACGGCGAGCGCAGGTTCGTCGACTGGTAGGCCGGGTGCAGGTAATCAGGTTGGGTACCCGCTTGCGGGCGCCGGTATCCGGGCTTGTCACTCATGGAACAATCCTCTCTTGTTAGATGCGTTCAATCGCCAGGGCCAAGCCTTGGCCGACGCCCACGCACATGGTCGCCAGGCCTTTGCGGCCGCCGGTTTTTTCCAGTTGATGCAGGGCGGTCAGCACCAGCCGCGCGCCGCTCATGCCCAACGGGTGGCCGAGGGCGATGGCACCACCATTCGGGTTGACCTGCGGCGCGTCGTCGGCGATGCCCAGTTCACGCAGCACCGCCAGGCCTTGGCTGGCGAAGGCTTCGTTGAGTTCGATCACATCAAAGTCGGTGACCGCCAGGCCCAGCCGCTCCACCAGTTTGCGCACCGCCGGCACCGGGCCGATGCCCATCACGCGCGGTGCGACGCCGGCGCTGGCCATGCCCAATACGCGGGCGCGGGCGGTCAAGCCGTGTTTCTTGACGGCGTCGGCGGAGGCCAGGATCAGCGCCGCCGCACCGTCATTCACACCCGAGGCATTGCCAGCGGTGACGGTTTTGTCAGGGCCGTTGACCGGTTTGAGTTTGGCCAGGGCTTCCAACGTGGTGTCACGTGGATGTTCATCCTGCTCGACAACAGTCTCGCCTTTTTTATGGGCGACCCGCACCGGCACGATTTCTTCGGCGAAGAACCCAGCGGCTTGCGCGGCAGCGGTGCGTTGCTGGCTGCGCAGGGCGAAGGCGTCCTGGTCGGCGCGGGATACGTGGTAATCGTCGGCGACGTTATCGGCGGTCTGCGGCATGGCATCCACGCCGTACTGGGCCTTCATCAACGGGTTGATAAAGCGCCAGCCGATGGTGGTGTCTTCCAGCCTCATGTTGCGCGAAAACGCCGCGTCGGCCTTGCCCATCACGAACGGTGCACGGGACATCGACTCGACGCCACCGGCAATCGCCAGCTCCATTTCACCGCTGGCAATGGCGCGGAAGGCCGTGCCGATGGCGTCCATGCCCGAGGCGCACAAGCGGTTGAGCGTCACGCCTGGAATGCTCTCCGGCAGGCCCGCCAGCAACAGCGCCATACGTGCCACGTTACGATTGTCTTCGCCGGCCTGGTTGGCACAGCCGAGGAACACCTCATCAACCGCACGCCAATCCACCGAAGGGTTACGCTCGATCAGCGCCTTGATCGGCAACGCCGCCAAATCATCGGCACGCACGGTGGACAAGCCACCGCCGAAACGGCCGATGGGGGTACGAATGGCGTCACAGATAAATACGTCGCGCATCAGGCTTCTCCCGGCGCTTGGCCATGGGCCGTCGCGGTACGTGCTTCAAGGTCACGCAAAGCGGTCAGCTCTACATCAGTCGGTTCAGCGGTGGTGTCGACCTTGTCGGCAAATCGAATCGCCCAACCGGTGGCCGCCACCACTTGCTCACGGGTAACACCAGGGTGCAGCGCGGTAACCACGAATTCGTGGGTGCCCTCTTCAGGCTCCATGATGCACAGGTCGGTAATAATCCCTACAGGCCCCGCGCCCGGCAGGCCCAGGCGTTTGCGCGAGTCGCCGCCTTCGCCGTGGCCGACCGAGGTGATGAAGTCCAGCTTGTCGACAAACGAACGCGCCGACTGCTTGAGGATGATCAGCACGCTCTTGGCGGAACCGGCGATCTCCGGCGCGCCACCGGCACCCGGCAGGCGCACTTTGGGCTGGTGGTAGTCACCGACCACGGTGGTATTGATATTGCCGAAACGGTCGACCTGGGCCGCACCAAGAAAGCCCACGTCAATGCGCCCGCCCTGCAACCAGTAGCGAAAGATCTCGCCGGTCGGCACCACGGTGTCGGCGGTTTCTGCCAGCTCGCCGTCGCCGATGGACAGCGGCAATACGCTGGGCTTGGCGCCAATCGGGCCGGACTCGTAGATCAGCACCACATCCGGCGACGAGGTCAGGCGCGCCAGGTTGGCCGCCTTCGACGGCAGGCCGATGCCAACAAAGCAGACGGAGCCGTTCTTGAGGCGCCGCGCAGCGGCGACGGTCATCATTTCATTGGTCGAGTAAGCCATTACTTGGCCTCCTGCGCGGCGGCCAGCTTGGCCTGGAATTCAGTGAAATCGGCGGTGCCGTGGATGTATTCGTCGATCCAGGCGGTAAAGGTCTCACGGTCGCGGGCGATTGGGTCCCACGCCTGGTAGAAGCGGTTATCACGCTCGTTGTAGCCATGGGCGTAGGACGGGTGGGCGCCACCGGGCACATGGCACACCGCAGTCAGGGCCCAGGTCGGCAACACGCAGCTGTTCATCGGTGCGTTGAGGTCATCGACGATTTCCTCGACGGTGACGATGCAACGCTTCGCCGCCAGTGCCGCCTCCTTCTGCACGCCAAGAATGCCCCAGAGCAACACGTTGCCCTTGCGGTCGGCTTTTTGCGCATGGATCACGGTGACATCCGGACGCACCGACGGCACCGCCGCGAGCACTTCGCCGGTGAACGGACAGGTCACGGTCTTGATCAGCGGGTTGACCTTGGGCAAGTCGGAACCGGCGTAGGCACGCAGTACCGCGAAAGGTAGGCCAGAAGCGCCGGCGACGTAGGCGTTGGCCAGGTCGGCGTGGCTGTGCTCTTCGATCTCCAGCGGTTGCGGCCATTGCTTCTCGACCGCGTCGCGCAGGCGATGCAGGGAGCCCACGCCCGGGTTGCCGCCCCAGGAAAAAATCAGCTTGCGGGCGCAACCGGCACCGATCAACTGGTCGTAGACCAGGTCAGGCGTCATACGCACCAGCGTCAGGTCTTTCTTACCCTGACGAATGATTTCATGACCCGCTGCCGTAGGGATCAGATGGGTGAAGCCTTCCAGAGCGACGGTGTCGCCGTCGTTCACAAATTGCTTCACCGCGTCACGCAGCGCGAGGATTTCAGCCATGGGGTTCGGGCTCCCGGTGTGGATCGAAAAAGGCGCTGAGGTGGCGCCGGAGTGCTTGAAGATTAAGCTGGGGAAGTGGGCCAAACAATCCGATAATCGACTCTGCGTTCGATTATCGAACGGATTGTTGTCTTGCTAATCATCCGGATTAGCACAGTCAATGTGGGAGCTGGCTCCCACATGAAAAGTGATCGGCCTCAGGTCGCGTCGGCGTGGCTGACCATGCCTTTGATCACCACGGCTGCCGTCGCCAATGCAGCCGGAATCACCAGCGCGGTGAGCACCTGCTCGAAGTTCCAACCCAGGCCGAGCAAGGTGGCACCCATCCAAGCGCCGAGGATCGCGCCGAAGCGGCCGATGCCGAGCATCCACGACACGCCGGTGGCGCGCCCCTGGGTCGGGTAGAAGCGTGCGGCCAGAGACGGCATTGCCGACTGCGCACCGTTGACGCACATCCCGGCGATCAGCACCAAGGTCGCCAGCACGGTGATATTGCCCAGACTCTGCCCTACCGCGTAGGCAAATACCCCGGCCAGCAAGTAGAAAATGCCGATGACCTTGTGAGGGTTGAACCGGTCCATCGCCCAACCCACGCCCACCGCGCTCAACACGCCACCAAACTGGAACAAGGCGCCGATAAACGCGGCCTGTTCCATGCTGGCGCCGCTGTCGCGCATGAGCGTCGGGAGCCAACTGGTGAGCAGGTACACGATCACCAGGCCCATGAAGTAGGTGAGCCACAGCAATAACGTACCGACGCTGTAGGTGCCGGAGAAAATCACCGCGAACACGTTGCGCGCCTTGACGGTTTTTTGTTCAGGCACGCTGAAGCGGGTGGCCTGGGCAACGATTGAAGGCTCGATGGGTGACAAGGTCTTGCGCACCTTGTCGGTGCCGCGATTGCGCACCACCAGAAAACGCGCCGACTCCGGTAGCCACACCAACAACACCACCGCCAGGATCAAAGGCAGGATGCCGCCGATCAGCAGCAGGCTGTGCCAACCGAACGCAGGGATCAGCTTGGCTGAAATAAACCCGCCGCCGGCCATGCCCAGGTTGAAGCCGCAGAACATGCTGGTCACCAGCAGCGACTTGTGGCGTTCCGGGGTGTATTCGGACAGCAGCGTGGTGGCATTCGGCATGCCGGCCCCCAGGCCCAGCCCGGTGAGAAAGCGCAGCACCAGCAACTGGTCAACGTTGGCGCTGTAGGCAGACGCCAGGCTGAACGCACCAAACACCAACACCGCGCCTACCAGCACCACCTTGCGCCCAAAGCGATCCGCCAGCGGGCCGGAGCCGAGCGCACCGAAGACCATGCCGATCAACGCGGCGCTCATCACCGGGCCGAGGCTGGCGCGGTCGATGCCCCAATCCTGGGACAGCGCAGGCGCGATAAAGCCCATGGCGGCCGTGTCGAGGCCATCAAGGAAAACAATCAGGAAACACAGGATCACCACGCGCCACTGATAGCGTGACAGTGGCTGGGTATTGATGAAGGACTGGACGTCCAGCGTGGTACCGACAGAGGGCTGAGTCATTATTTTTATTTCCACACCGATGGCGGGCTGACGACCTGGGGTCGTCGTTATTATGTGGCGCTGACAGCGCTGCCGCACATTAGTAAGCCTGGGGAAACACCGTCAATTGATCAAACCGGGATCTGTGCGGTCACCGAACAGCTTAGGCAAACAGCTGCGCACTCAGCTCGCAGCTGGCACTCAGCATGCTCGGCAAGAAGCGCTGTTCCAGCTCGGCGCGGCTGACCCGTCCGGCGTGGGTGCTGACGTTCAGCGCGGCCAACACCTGGCCCGAAGCGTCATACACCGGCACGGCGATGGAGCGCAGGCCCTGCTCAAGCTCCTGGTCGACGATGCACCAGCCCTGTTGACGCACTTGCTGCAGACATTCGAGCAAGGCCTGTGGCGTGGTCAAGGTGCGGCTGGTCTTGGTTTGCAGGTCGGCGTGGTCGAGATAATCCTGCAGCGAGGCGTCGTCCAGCGCCGCAAGCAATATGCGGCCCATGGAAGTGCAATAGGCTGGCAGCCGCCCGCCCACCGACAGGTCCACGGAAATCAGGCGCTGGGTAGTGGCCGAACGGGCGATATAGAGAATGTCGTCGCCTTCGAGGGTGGCCATGTTGCAGGCTTCGTGAAGCTGCTCACTCATGCGGTCCAGGTAGGGTTGGGCCGAGACCGCCAGTGGCGTGGACGACAGGTAGGCATGGCCCAGGGTCAGGACTTTGGGCAGCAGCGAATAGGTACGCCCGTCGGTCGTGGCGTAACCGAGCTTGATCAAGGTGTGCAGGCAACGGCGCACGGCGGCGCGGGGGATCTCGGTGCGATGACTGATCTGGGCGATGGTGAGATGGCGCTTGCGCTCCTGGAACGCCTGCACCACCGCCAGGCCACGGGCGAGGGAGGTCATGAAGTCCGGATCACCGGTGAACGCCTGGATACGCTTGGCCGGGGACGCAACGATCGGCGGCGCCATTGACGCGAAAGAGTTGCGCAATTGATCGTTCATGTCGGGGTCCTTACTCTTATTGTCAACCGCAGGGGAGGTTTGGCTGCTATTACAAGTCGCGTCAGCCGCGTGCACAAGGCGGGGCCAAGAACATTGTGCGATTATCGGACAATCATTCGATTATCGCAATTTGTGGGTTCCCTTCCCTGGCCAGCCAGCGGAGCGCAGTAAAATGAAGTCACGCTTAATAACGTCTGAAGTTGGGTTGATTTTATGACGTCAGAATTCATGCAATTACCGGCACGCCCGTGTAACAAAACACTCACACAAAGTTGACGCTTTTTAACTTTATGCCGATAGTGTTATTCAAATGCGCCGCTATAATGCACCCTATGTGCCGTTCTGCCCGGTTTACTCTCGAGAGCAGCGCTCGCCAGGTGATGCACGCTGTGCATTGTCGACCGCAACTACCTGCTTTGAATGACTGCACTAACAGGTGGCCGCCCGTCCCTATTTCAAACTTGGACGTTTTCACGGTTCAACTTGGAATACCCCAGGAACGGCATTCAGGCATAACGCTGCAACGTATTTACACTCAACTCAATTAGGTAACGATGTGACGAAAGATGAACTGCGCGCGGAACTTGAGCGCCAGGAGCAACGTTACAAGGACGTTTACGGCGGGGAAGTCACCACCTACGCCGCCCAGCCTGAACCTGAACGCAAACCCTGGCGCAAGCGAGCCAGTCTCCTCGACCAGGCGTTCGCCCAGGAAATCCAAAAGATTGAACAGGAACTCAAAACCGAAGAGCCATAAGCGATTCGGTTTGGAACTCAAGGTTTTGGCCTCGGATGCTGGCACATAGCTAGCATCCGGCTACCTTGCATCGCACCACCAGCGGTAAAATTTCATACAAATGTTTCAGGCGTGACGTTTTTGTGACAATCCCCTGCCCCGCAGCCCCTCTGCTTTATAAATCAAAGACTTGCCAAAGCCCCGAAATCCCTGGGATGCGCCCCCTGACGCCGTTTTTTTTCAAGGAAGATTGTTACCGATGAGCAGCTAGTGCATCGATTACTGAGGTTTTCTGGCATAATCGCGCCCCCTTACGACCGGGTCAGAAAACCTTCATGATCGATTTATTCAGCGGACTGGATGCTTGGGTTCTAGTGAGCCTGTTGCTCGCCCTGGCCTTTGTCCTCGCCTTCGAGTTCATCAATGGCTTTCATGACACCGCTAACGCGGTGGCCACAGTCATCTATACCAAAGCCATGCCGCCGCACCTGGCCGTGTTCTTCTCCGGGGTGTTCAACTTCCTCGGCGTGTTGCTCGGTGGTGTCGGTGTCGCCTACGCCATCGTGCATTTGCTGCCGGTGGAGTTGCTGATTAATGTGAACACCGGCCATGGCTTGGCGATGGTCTTCTCTTTATTGGCGGCGGCGATCACCTGGAACCTGGGCACCTGGTACTTCGGTATTCCCGCGTCCAGCTCCCACACCCTGATCGGCTCGATCCTTGGTGTCGGCCTGGCCAATGCGCTGATCAACGACATCCCCCTGGCTGACGGTGTGAATTGGCAGAAGGCGATCGATATCGGCGCCTCCCTGGTGTTCTCGCCGATGGCCGGCTTTCTGGTCGCGGCCCTTGTGCTGATTGGCCTGAAGTGGTGGCGCCCGCTGTCGAAGATGCACAAGACCCCGGACCAGCGCCGCAAGCTTGATGACAAGAAGCACCCGCCGTTCTGGAACCGCTTGGTATTGGTGATTTCTGCCATGGCGGTGAGCTTCGTGCACGGCTCCAACGACGGTCAGAAAGGTATCGGCCTGATCATGCTGGTGCTGATCGGTATCGTGCCGGCGCAGTTTGTACTCGACCTGGGCAGCACCACTTACCAGATCGAGCGTACCCGCGACGCGACCTTGCACCTGAACCAGTTCTACCAGCGCAACCACGAGACCCTGGGTGAATTCCTGGCCTTGGGTAAAAGCGTGAAGGATGACCTGCCGGGCAAGTTCCGTTGCAACCCGCAGCAGACCGAACCGACCATCAATGCATTGCTGGACACGCTGAAAGGGGTCTCCGACTACCATTCGCTGACCGCCGATCACCGCATTGAAGTGCGCCGCTACCTGCTCTGCCTGGACGATACCGCAAAGAAAGTCGGCAAATTGCCAGGCCTGCCGGCGCGTGAGAAGTCCGACCTCGACAAGCTGCGCAAAGACCTGACCGCCACCACCGAATACGCGCCGTTCTGGGTCATCCTCGCCGTCGCACTGGCCTTGGGCCTGGGCACCATGGTGGGCTGGAAGCGTGTGGTACTGACCATCGGCGAGAAGATCGGCAAGCAGGGCATGACCTATGCCCAAGGCATGTCGGCACAGATCACCACCGCGACCATGATTGGCTTTGCCAACATCTTCGCACTGCCGGTGTCCACTACCCACGTGCTCTCTTCGGGCGTGGCCGGCACCATGGTCGCAAACAAAAGCGGCCTGCAAGGCGGCACCGTCAAAACCATCCTGATGGCCTGGGTATTGACCCTGCCGGCAACCGTGGGCCTTTCGGCCGGGTTGTTCTGGCTGGCCTCCTGGGCACTCGGTAGCTGATAACCTAGCAGTAATAAAAAAGGTGCGATCCGCGAGGGTCGCACCTTTTTTTATGCCCCAATTCCATCCCCACAGTTGATCTTCACCGATCAAATAACAGGCAAAAAAAGGGCGACCGAAGTCGCCCAAAATGCCTTGCGTGCTCATGTAATCCGGAAAAACCTAGGGTTTTTTACGCTTGTTCGCGTCTTTCCAGATAAAAAATCCAAACCCTACAAAAAACATCACCATGAGGCTCACAGTCAGCACTCCGGCAAACACCACATTGTCGAAAAACATGACCGGCCTCCTGCACGTGCCCTGTTGCGATAGGGCTAAGTTAATGGAGAAGGCGGATTGAAAAATTGACAGGGATCAATGTCGCCCACGACGGGGCGTAAAGAAGGGAAATAACTGACCTGCATCAATGGATGCAGGCTGTTTCAACGCTTTTTTGGCTTGTTCTTAGGTTTTTTCTTAACTTTGCCGAGCGGCATTGCCTGTTCAAACGCCTGGCGTACTTCATTCAAGCGCTTGTCATTGAGGTCGTGCACCCGCTTGGCGCGTTCGGCACTCAGGTCGATCAGTTTGTCGTCTTCACTCATGGCTTGGCTTACGTGGTGGCTAGAATGGCTCAATAATGCGGCCTCCCCCGCCCAACGGCAAATCAGCGGGCGACAAAAGGCAGGTCATCCCACAAAATCGGTACTTTTCCCCTATCAGGAGACGCACTCAGGTGGCACTGCACAAGGACCTTCCGCCGTTGCTGGCACTGCGCGCCTTTGAAGCGGTGGCGCGGCATTTGAGTTTTATCAAGGCCGCGAACGAGTTGTCGGTGACCCAGAGCGCCCTGAGTCATCAAGTACAGAAGCTTGAGCAACACTTGGGCAAACCGCTGTTTATCCGACGCACGCGCGCGATTGACCTGACTGCCGACGGCCAACGTTACTACGACGAAATCAGCCCGGCCCTTGGCGTCATTGCCGCCGCTACCCGTGCCCAACGCGTGCCCCCTAGCGCCACGGTATTGCGCATCGGCTTGCTGGCCTCCTTTGCCACCCTGTGGCTGGCACCACGCCTGGCCGGGTTTCTCAACCGCTACCCGCATATCCAAGTGGAGTTGTTGCCGGCGATCCAGCTGGCGAACGTCGCAGCCGCCGAGGTCGACCTCGCCATCCGCTATGGCAAGGGCGATTGGCCCGATGTGCAGGCCACGCGACTGATGCCGGAAATCCTCTCCCCGGTGTGCAGCCCGGCGTTCAACGCCCGGCATGACGGCCCGCTGCTGATGGCCACTTCGCACCGCCCGTTTGAATGGACCGATTGGTCTGAGCATTACCACGTCGACCTCGCCAACCACCCCCGTGTGATGCTGCACGACTACAACATCGTGGTTGAAGCCGCTGTGGCTGGCCAAGGCATCGCCATGGGCCGTCATCGCCTGATCGAGCGCAAGCTTCTGGACGGCAGCCTGGTACAAGCCTTCGATTGGCCGCCCTATCACAGCGACATTGGCTACTGGCTCATCGCCCCGCAGGGCACTACGAATGAAGCAGCCGCGTGTTTCAGCCAATGGTTGAAGGAAACCTGCGCCGACGCGTGAGTGATTTCGATACGTCGCGTGAGATCTATCCGTTTGTCGCCTTTCTGAGCAACCAACATGCTGAAACCTCCTGACTCAAGAGGATTCATCATGAGCGACTCCATCCGCCAACGCGTGCAAGCTCTCGGCCTCACGCTGCCCGCCCCCAGCCAACCGGCTGCCAACTACATCAGCCATGTCATCAGCCAGCACCAGTTGTTCATTTCCGGGCAAATTCCACTGGTGGACGATAAACCTGCCTACGTGGGCCGGCTGGGTGAATCCTTGAATGATGAAGAAGGCGCCCAAGCGGCGGAACTCGCCGCGTTGAGCCTATTGGCGCAGTTGAGCGATGCGCTGGGTGATGACCTGTCGCGCCTGGTGCGCACGCTGCGCCTGGGGGTCTTTATCGCCTGCAGCGCTGATTTCAAGCAACAGAGCGTGGTCGCCAACGGTGCCTCCAACCTGTTGGTCAACGCCCTCGGCGAAAAAGGTCGGCATGTGCGTACCGCCCTGGGCGTTTCCAGCCTTCCGGCCGGCGTAGCGGTGGAGGTTGATGCGATTTTTGAGTTGCGCCCATGAGCCCGCGCGAAATCCAACAACTGCGGGATGCAACGCCAGGCTGCCAGTCCGGCATCGTGCATTTCAACCATGCAGGCGCCTCCTTGCCCAGCCAGGCAACCCTCGACGCCATCATCGAGCAGCTGCAACGCGAAGCCCGCGACGGCCCGATGGAGGCCGGCGAACACGGCGAGGTGCTGCTAGAAAAAGCCCGCCGAGCCGCCGGGCAGTTACTCAATGCCCCGGCTTCCTCAATTGCCTTTGCCAGCAGCGGCTCGACCGCCTGGAGCATGGCCTTCCAGGCCTTGGGCCGCTGGCAGCCCGGCGACCGCATTCTGGTGGGCCGTCATGAGTGGGGCGGCAACCTGGCGAGCATGGAACTGGCCGTGCAAGCCGGCGCACGGATCGAAGTCATCCCCTGCGATGACAGCGGCGCGGCCTGCCCAGTGGCGCTGGAATCAATGATCGATGCCCATG
Source organism: Pseudomonas sp. H1_A03 (assembly GCF_054685145.1). Lineage (NCBI taxonomy): Bacteria > Pseudomonadati > Pseudomonadota > Gammaproteobacteria > Pseudomonadales > Pseudomonadaceae > Pseudomonas > Pseudomonas sp. H1_A03. Next base: position 2,759,674 of record NZ_CP162829.1, on the reverse strand, counting down.
TGAAGTTGATCGACCTCACTTGGCTGCCGGCCAACGGTGGCCTGATCAACCCCGCCCAGGCCATCGGTGAGGTCGCCAGGCGCCACGCCATCCCCTACTTCATCGACGCCGGCCAAGCCGTCGGCCAGGTGCCAGTGGATGTGCAGGCGCTGCAGTGTGATGTGCTCAAATCGGCCGGTCGCAAACACCTGCGTGGGCCGCGTGGCACAGCGCTGTTGTATGTGCGGCCGGCGTTTCTCGAGCGATTGAAGCCGGCTCAGCGCGACGTGTTTTCAGCGCCATGGACCGCCCAGGGTTTCGACCTGCGCAACGATGCCCGTCGCTTTGAAACCAGCGAGACATCGTTTGCCTTGCTGGCCGGACTGGGCAATGCGTTGCAGGAGATGAATCGGCTGGGCATCGAGCGCGTCTGGGAGCGCGTCTCGCAGACCAGTGAGCGAATTCGCGAAGCGTTGCGTGGGATTCCTGGCATTACCCTGCATGACTTGGGCACCCGTCAATCAGGCTTGATCGCTTTCAACCTGGCCGGTTGGGATGCGTTCGAACTCAAACGGCGCCTGGGCTTGCAGCGCATCAACATCGGCGCCAACGGCGTGGCGTATACCCCGTTGGATATGCAAGCGCGAGGCCTGCAAAGCGTGGCGCGGATTTCAGTCAGCCCGCTCAACAACGAGGACGATATCGCGTTGCTGTCAGCGGCCTTGCGTGAATTGGCCGACTAAACCTCGACGTCGACCCACAAGCCCTGGCGCGGCGCGTCTTCGATCAGCGGAATCACCGGCACGGTGTTGTCGGCGTTGAGCACATCCCCCGGAATGGCCAAGTGCTGCTCCGGGTCCTCTGCGGCTTCACGCTGGCGTTTCTGTTGTTCCTGCTGGCGACGTTGTTCTTCACGCAGTAAAAAGGCCGACGTCTCGGCGTCGCCCTTTTTCAGGTCGATAGTGCTCTCGTTGGAGCCCGGCTGAACTGGCACCACGGGCGGGATATCCGGTTTCTGTCGCACCGGATCGAGTTGTGACGTCACCGGCACAACGCTGACGGGCAGCATGGGTGGCAGCATAATGATTACTCTCCTGATCAACAGGCTGTCGGCGGGTGGCAGGGCGACTTGAGCACAAGCACGCCAAGGTGTGACCCAGTCGACACTCGCAAGTGCCCGCCACCCGTCGATTCAGCGCTGGATACGCTCGCCAAAGAGAGTAGTTTTTCTCAGAGTCCTTTGGATGGGGGCCTTGTTCCGTTAAGATAGTCTGCTTTTTCACGGCGGGAGTCAGGCAGCATGGCGCAGCAGTATCAACCGGGGCAACGCTGGATTAGTGACAGCGAAGCAGAGCTGGGGTTAGGCACCGTTCTGGCACAGGACGGCCGCTTGTTGACCGTGCTCTATCCGGCCACTGGCGACACTCGCCAGTATGCGCTACGGAATGCGCCCCTCACCCGCGTGAGGTTTTCGCCGGGCGACACCATCACCCATTTCGAAGGCTGGAAAATGACCGTGCAGGAAGTCGACGATGTCGACGGCTTGCTGGTGTACCACGGCCTCAATGGGCAGCACGAGCAGGTCACCCTGCCGGAAACCCAACTCTCCAACTTTATCCAGTTCCGCCTGGCCAGCGACCGTCTGTTCGCCGGGCAGATCGACCCGCTGGCCTGGTTCTCGCTGCGCTACCACACCCTGGAACACACCAGCCGCCAATTGCAGTCCTCGCTGTGGGGCCTGGGCGGCGTGCGTGCGCAACCTATCGCGCACCAACTGCACATCGCCCGTGAAGTCGCTGACCGTATCGCGCCTCGGGTATTGCTGGCCGACGAAGTAGGCTTGGGCAAGACCATCGAAGCCGGCCTGGTGATCCATCGCCAACTGCTCTCGGGTCGCGCCAACCGCGTTCTGATCCTCGTCCCGGAAAACCTGCAGCACCAATGGCTGGTGGAAATGCGCCGGCGCTTCAACCTGCAAGTCGCGCTGTTCGACGAAGAACGCTTTATCGAAAGCGATGCCGCCAACCCGTTCGAAGACACCCAACTGGCGCTGGTCGCGCTGGAATGGCTGGTGGACGACGAGAAGGCCCAGGACGCACTGTTCGCGGCTGGCTGGGACTTGCTGGTCGTCGACGAAGCCCACCACCTGGTGTGGCATGAAGAGAAAGCCAGCCCCGAATACACACTGGTCGAACAGTTGGCTGAAGTGATTCCCGGCGTGCTGCTGCTCACCGCCACCCCGGAACAACTGGGCCAGGACAGCCACTTCGCGCGCCTGCGTCTGCTGGACCCGAACCGCTTCCACGACCTGGCGGCCTTCCGCGCCGAGAGCGAAAACTATCGCCCGGTGGCCGAAGCCGTGCAGGAGTTGCTGGACAAGGGTCGCCTCTCCCCTGCCGCACACACGACCATCCAGGGTTTCCTCGGCAACGAAGGCGAAGCCCTGCTGACCGCCGTCAACGATGGCGACACAGAAGCCAGTGCGCGCCTGGTGCGTGAGTTGCTCGACCGCCACGGCACTGGCCGCGTGCTGTTTCGCAACACCCGCGCCGCTGTGCAAGGCTTCCCGGAGCGCAAGCTGCACGCCTACCCGCTGCCAAACCCGGACGAATACCTGGAGTTGCCGCTGGGCGAACACGCCGAGCTGTACCCGGAAGTCAGCTTCCAGTCGCAGCCGGACATCGAAGAAGAAAACCGCTGGTGGCGCTTCGACCCACGGGTCGAGTGGCTGATCGACCAGCTGAAAATGCTCAAGCGCACCAAGGTCCTGGTGATCTGCGCCCACGCCGAAACCGCCATGGACCTGGAAGACGCCCTGCGCGTGCGCTCCGGCATCCCGGCCACGGTGTTCCATGAGGGCATGAACATCCTCGAGCGTGACCGCGCCGCCGCTTACTTCGCCGATGAAGAGTTTGGCGCCCAAGTGCTGATCTGCTCCGAGATCGGCAGTGAAGGCCGTAACTTCCAGTTCTCCCACCATTTGGTGCTGTTCGACCTGCCGTCCCACCCTGACTTGCTGGAACAGCGGATCGGCCGTCTGGACCGGATCGGCCAGAAGCATGTGATCGAACTGCACGTGCCTTACCTGGAAACCAGCCCGCAAGAGCGTCTGTTCCAGTGGTACCACGAAGCGCTGAACGCGTTTCTCAATACCTGCCCGACCGGCAACGCCTTGCAGCACCAGTTCGGCCCACGCCTGCTGCCGCTGCTGGAAAACGCCGACGACGGCGAGTGGCAAGCCCTGGTCGACGAGGCCCGCGTCGAACGCGAGCGCCTGGAGCAGGAACTGCACACCGGTCGAGACCGCTTGCTGGAGCTCAATTCCGGCGGCGCGGGTGAAGGCGATGCGCTGGTCGAAGACATCCTTGAGCAAGACGACCAGTTCGCCCTGCCGATCTACATGGAAACCCTGTTCGACGCGTTTGGCATCGACAGCGAAGACCATTCGGAAAACGCGCTGATCCTCAAGCCCAGCGAAAAAATGCTCGACGCCAGCTTCCCCCTGGGTGACGACGAAGGTGTGACCATCACCTACGACCGCAACCAGGCACTGTCGCGCGAAGACATGCAGTTCATCACCTGGGAACACCCGATGGTGCAGGGTGGCATGGACCTGGTGCTGTCCGGTTCCATGGGCAACACCGCCGTGGCGCTGATCAAGAACAAGGCGCTCAAGCCGGGCACCGTGTTGCTGGAGCTGCTTTACGTCAGCGAAGTGGTCGCGCCGCGCGCGCTGCAACTGGGTCGTTACCTGCCGCCGGCGGCACTGCGCTGCCTGCTGGACGCCAATGGCAACGACCTGTCGGGCCGCGTGTCGTTCGAAACCCTCAACGACCAGTTGGAAAGCGTGCCTCGGGCCAGCGCCAACAAGTTTATCCAGGCCCAGCGCGACCATCTGACGCCACGGATCAACGCCGGTGAAGAGAAGATCACCCCGCGCCACGCCGAGCGCGTAGCCGAGGCCAAACGTCGCCTGGCGGCGGACACCGACGAAGAGCTGGCGCGCCTGACCGCGTTGCAAGCGGTCAACCCGACCGTGCGTGACAGCGAGCTGGTTGCCCTGCGCAACCAGCGCGAGCAAGGCTTGGCCATGCTGGATAAAGCGGCGCTGCGACTGGAAGCGATTCGAGTCCTGGTAGCGGGTTGATTACCACCCTGCTCCGCTAAAAAGAAGGCCCGCGCAATGCGGGCCTTTTTTATTCGCTTGAGAATATCTGTGGCATTAATAGCGCCTTCGCGAGCAAGCCCGCTCCCACATTTGACCGAGTTGTCATGTCGATCACCGATCAATGTGGGAGCGGGCTTGCTCGCGAAAGGGTCCACTCGGTCTCAAGCCGTAGCCACAGCAGCCGGCACCTCAACCGCCACCAACCCCTCTTTCATCCGTTTGGCATCCCGCACAAAACAGCGCGACGCCTGAAACAAAAACAACAGGGTCAAGAACAGCGCCACCGGAATCAGGTACATGGCGTCATGTAACCCCACCGCCTTATAGGCCTCCGTCATCTGCTCCGCCCCCGCCGCGTACATAGCCGAATGGGCAAAATGATCGGAAAGCCCACCCACGACGATCGGCCCCATCCCCCCACCCAGCAAGTACAACCCGGCAAAAAACAGCGCCATCGCCGTGGCCCGCAGGCGCGGTTCCACCACGTCCTGAATCGCCGTGTACACGCAGGTGTAGAAGTTATAGGCAAACAACCAGCCCACACTGAACAACGCCACAAACACACCAATCTCAATGCGCCCGGCGTGCAACGCCCAGGCAGTGGTCACGGTGGAGATGATCAGGCTGAACGCGGCGAACAACAGCCGGCCATTGGCTACGCGTTGATGGATCTTGTCGGCGATCCAGCCGCCTAGGGTCAGGCCCACCAGGCCGGTCAGGCCGACGATCACCCCGGTGGCCACGGCGGCGTCCTGCAGCGGCATCAGGAAGTAACGCTGCAACATCGGCACCAGGAACGAGTTACAGGCGTAGGTGGCAAAGTTAAAGCACAGCCCGGCCAGCACCAGCCACAGGAAGGTAGGCACCGCCAGCACGCGACGAATCGGGCGGTCGACGCGTTCCTGGGAAACCTGCACGGTTTCCGCCGCGCCACGCTTGGGCTCCTTGATATAGAACATGAACACCGCAAGGATCAGCCCCGGCACTGCCGCGATAAAGAACGGTGCGCGCCAGCTGTCAAACGCCTTGACCATCCAACCGATGGTGAAAAACGCCAGCAATAGCCCCAAGGGCAGGCCCAGCATGAAAATGCCCATGGCCCGCGCGCGACGGTGCGCCGGGAACAGGTCGCCAATCAGCGAGTTGGCCGCTGGCGCATAGCTGGCCTCGCCGATGCCGACGCCCATGCGCACCAGCAAAAACGTCCAGAAACTGCCGACCAGGCCGTTGACCGCCGTCAGCCCGCTCCAGGCGAACAGGCCCCACCCCATCAGCTTGCTGCGCGAGCCGGTGTCGGCCATACGCCCCAGGGGCAAGCCGGCGATGGCGTAGACGAGGGTAAAGGCGGTGCCGATGATGCCGAGCTGGAAGTCGCTCAGGTGCCATTCCATACGGATTGGCTCAATGATGATCGCCGGAATGGTGCGGTCGAAGAAGTTGAACAGGTTGGCCAGGAACAGCAGGAACAGAATGCGCCAGGCATTCGCCGCTTGGGTCGAGTTCTGCATGGGTCCGTCTCTTTTATTGTTATGAGAGCTGCGATGCCCGCTGCATCCTGCCCGGTACCTGCAACATAGTCAGGCGGGCGGCGGTTGTCTGTAATGATTCGTAAAGCTGATAGGGCATGATTTCACCCGGTGCTGCGGGACTTTGCCTACGAAAATATAAGTCCGCGCCCCCCTTCCCAACAGCCATGGCGCGGATAGAATGGCGAGCCTTCCCGTAGTCCCCCCTCTACTTATCCTATTGATGACGCCCATGTCCGAAGCCAGTCCGTGTCTGAGTTGCGGTGCCTGCTGTTCATACTTTCGTGTGTCTTTCTTCTGGGGAGAGTGCGCCTCATCGGGTGGCACGGTGCCCGACGACCTAGTGGTGCAAATCAACCCAACGCGCGTGGCGATGATCGGTACCGACCAGAAACCCGCCCGCTGCTGCAGCCTTGAAGGTGAAGTGGGTAAAGGGACGAGTTGCTCGATCTATGAGCAACGCTCAAGCCCCTGCCGCGAGTTTGAAGCGTCGTGGAGCCAGGGCGTGCAGAACGTCGATTGCGATGCCGCACGCGCCGCGTTTGGCTTGGCGCCGTTGCATGCGCCATTCGAATTGGAGCTGCCCATCAGCGCTTAGCATCAAACGCTATGAGCAGCATGCAAAAATAATTCAGAGCAAAGTGCCATCATTCCTGGCAAATTCCGTAAGGCTTCTATACTTGACCTCATAGGTCATCGCCGTAGGCAGTGACGTGACGCTATGACGGGACATGCTATGGAATGGCTGGGTCTGCATTTGTTCACCGGGATTCCGGAAAGCGGGCATTTATTACTCAATTGCAGTCATAACCCCTTTTTGGTGCTGTTGGCCTACCTCGTCGCTTGCGCGGCAGGCTTTGGCACGCTCGACATGGCTGAACGCGTAGGTCATGTCGAGAACCCGACCGCGCAGCGCCATTGGCGCTGGCTCGGCGCCAGTTGCCTGGCGGGCGGGATCTGGTCCACCCACTTCATCAGCATGCTGGCCTTCCAGGCGCCTATCGCGATTCACTACGACCTGTTGATGACGTTCGCGTCCTTGCTCATCGCGCTGATCGCCTCGTTGATCGCCATGCAGACCCTCAGCCATCCTCACCTGCGGTTCCACCAATATGGGCTGGCCTCCCTATGGATGGGTGTCGGCATCGCCTTGATGCATTACGTCGGCATGTCGGCCATGCGTTCCCAGGCCCAGCTGTATTTTGAGACGGAGTTGTTCATAGCCTCGGTGGCCATCGCCATGGGCGCAAGCCTGGCTGCGTTGTTGCTGTCGAGCTACCTGCGCACCGGCACCGGCGTGTTTCATCAACTGCTCAAATACGCCGCCAGCCTGGTCTTGGGTGCGGGAATCCTGAGCATGCATTTTACCGGCATGGCCGCGATGCAATTAATTGTTCCCACTGGGGCTGACCTCTCATTGCCTTCGGATAACAACCCTATCCAGCTGGGTTTGTCGGTGGCGGTCATCACCCTGCTGGTGATTGGCAGCAGCATCAGTGCTGCCCTGGCCGACAAGAAACTGCAGCATAAGGAACGCGACCTGCGCCGGGTTAATGCGTTGCTCAGCGAACTGGATCAGGCGCGCGCTTCATTGCAACAAGTGGCCCATTACGACGCCCTGACCAGCCTGCTCAATCGACGGGGCTTCAACCAAATCTTTGCAGAGAAGCTTGCCGAAAAAACCGCCTCCCACGGCATGATGGCGGTGATTTTTCTTGATATCGACCACTTCAAACGCATCAACGACAGCCTCGGGCATGACGCAGGTGACCAGTTGCTCACCGTGCTGGCCGCGCATATCAAGGGCTCGGTGCGCAGCCATGCCGACGTGGTTGCGCGGTTCGGCGGCGATGAGTTCTGCATCTTGATCAGCATCCACCACCGCGACGAAGCCCGGCACCTGGCCCAGCGCATCATGCAACAGATGAAAGAACCCATCGAGCTGGCCGGTCGACGCATGGTAATGACCACCAGCATCGGCATCAGCCTGTTCCCCGATGACGGCCTCACCTGCGAGGAGCTGCTGAAAACTGCCGACCTGGCGCTGTATCAGTCCAAGGACACTGGGCGCAACACCCTGAACTTCTTCAGCTCCAACCTGAAAACCCGCGCCTTTCTCGAACTGCAATTGGAAGAGGAACTGCGCGGCGCTTTGCGCACCCACGACCAACTGGTGCTGTTCTATCAACCGATCTTTGACATGAAGCTGGGCAAAGTTACGCGGCTAGAGGCCCTCGTACGCTGGCAACACCCAAAGCACGGCCTGCTGGCACCAGATCGGTTTATCGGCATCGCCGAAAGCAATGGGCTGATTGCCGAATTGGACCACTGGGTGTTGCGCCAAGCCTGTCATGACCTGAGCATGCTTTCTGACAGAGGCTATACCGAACTGACGATGTCAGTGAACTGCTCGGCCCTGAACCTGGCCCGTGACGAGCTGGCGGATGAAATCGAAGATGCGCTGCGCTTCAGCGGCGTCGCCGCCAACCGCCTGGAGCTGGAAGTCACCGAAAATGCGCTGATGGGCAATATCAGCAGCACCCTGACGCTGCTGCGGCAAATTCGCGCGCTGGGCGTGTCGCTGGCCATCGACGACTTTGGCACCGGCTACTCGTCCCTCGCCTACCTCAAGCGCCTGCCGCTCAATACCTTGAAGATCGACCGCTCGTTTATCCAGGATATTCCCAAGTCCACTGCGGATATCGAGATCGTTCAGGCGATTATCGGGATGGCCCACACCCTGCACTTGCAGGTAGTCACTGAAGGCGTCGAAACCCAGGCGCAATTCGAGCTGCTGCTCAAGCATGACTGCGATTTCGTCCAGGGTTACCTGCTGAGCCCGGCAGTGGCGGCCAGTGACATCATGGGTGTGATCCAGAGCATCAACATGCGTAACCCGCTCTACCCGCACAGCGTGGTGGGCGCCAAAGACAACAGCTCGCCGAAAGAAACGTCCTCAAGCCGCGGTGGCTCTACGTCCATCGTCAGGCCAATTCGCTGACGCTCAATATTTGGCATTTCGCCATCATTCGCCTAAAGAACACCGACGAACGGCCGATTCATCAGAGTCCGGCCGGGTTTTCCCTGAAGAAACCAGGGTTATCCCCCTTCGGCCAGGACAAGGACGCACTGCAAAGTCGCGAACACCCATTCCGTGATGGCCCTTTGATTTGTTTCAGCCATCCGTTCAGGCACATGGCGCACAATGACCTCTAAAAATAACTCTGCCACCGTGGTATCCGACGTGTTGCTCCCAGCTCCTGCGGACAAGCCCTCAGGCTCAAAGTCATTGAGCACCGCCCGGCCGCTGGCCACCCAGCAATACCTGTACTTCACCGAAACCAATACCGACCGCATCCTCGACAACCTCGATGGCCTGCGCGACATGGTGTTCCCGCGCCCGCCCCACCTGGAAGGCGACAGCGATCCGCGCAACGAGCAGGAATTCCCCTCGGTGTGCCTGATCGGCCTGGGCCGCTGCGGTTCGAACATCGCGCTGGACGTGGCGGAGCTGGTGTACAACGCGCGCAAGTTCTATTTGAACGAGTTCAGCAACGAAGACAAGTCGCAGGACAAGGGCTACAGCCCGGCCCAGTGGATCCGCAACAACCTGCGCCTGGGCAGTGGCAAGGCGAGCAAACCGGTGTTCCTGGTGGAACCGCTGGTGATGCTCGGCGACCTGGACAAGGACATCGCCGGGCGCATCCGCTTCTCGCGCAAGGGCGAAAAAAGCGGCTTCCTGCGCGATTACAGCAAGATGAAAATCATGGACCTCTCGGAAGTCCATGCCGGCGGCGCCGGTAACGCGCCGATCCTCGGCCAGTACCTGGCCAAGATCATCCTCAATAAAGACACCCAGCGTTTTTCCAGCCCCGATTGGAAGATGATCCACTCGTACCTGATCGACTCCTGCGGCATCAAGGCCAACCAGTCGCGCCTGTACTTCTCGATCTTCAGCGCCGGCGGCGGCACCGGCTCGGGCATGGCCTCGGAATTCGGCCTGGCTCAGCAACACTCGTACATGAACAAGACGTTCGACACCAAGCCCGCCGACGAGCATGACAGCAAAAGCGGCCACGCCTTTGTGTTCGAGCCGATCTTCACCAGCGGCATCTGCGTGCTGCCGAATATCTCCGACCACCGCAGCGAAATGTCCGAGGCGTTGCACATCAACGCCGGGCGACTGCTGTGCAAATACCTGTCGGAAGAATGGGACTTCTCTTACAACTTCGACAACGAAGACAGCAGCGAAGCCAGTGTGAAGGGCCGCATCCGGCCGTGGAACGCGATGATGCTGATCTCCAACGACATCATGCGTTACGCCGAAGAAAGCGATGACGGCAATATCCAGAACATTGACGTCAATGCCATGGAAAAACACGCCAACCAATACATTTCCCAGCAGATCTTCAACATCCTCACGGCCCAGGCCGTCACCACCGACTACGACCAGAACTACTTCCGCCGCGCCGGTATCGACATCGGCGAAACCATTCGCCTGGATGCCAACGACCTGTTCATGAGCCTGGCCGGACCGGTAGCGATTGCCTACGCCGAGTCAGTGGTTCCGGAAACACCGGCACCGTCGAATGACAAATTCAAGGTCTTCGAGAAAGAGCCACAGCGCCTGAACATCGACGACCTGTTCTTCCGTTCCATCGACCTGCCGCACTTCAACAAGGTCACCCAGGCCATCGAAGGCATCAGCCTGTTGCCGATCGAATCGAAGCGTTACAAGGCTTCCTTGGAGCAGTACAAGAACTCCGGCTACGACGCGGCGGCGCTGCATGACCTGCACTTCTTCAAAAATTGCTCGTCAGTGGTGTCGATCGTGTCCCTGCCCAAGGACTACAAGCTGTCCTACATGGACCTGAACCGGCTCAAGACCCACCTTAACAGCCTGTTCCCCAACACCACCCTCAAGCGCTACGCCTTGGTGATCGGCGCCTCAGCCAACTTATCCCTGACCACCCTGATCGCGAAAAGCCCGTGCCTGTCGGATGACTTCCTGACGTTGATCGTGGCGTTCATCAAACGCTGCTTTGCGCGCAACCCGTACCGTTTCGACGACACGCTGGACAACTCGATCCTGGACTTCATCATCCACGGAGACTTCGACGAAGACCGTATCGACGAGCTGCTCAACGAGTTCGAGAACCCGGCGAAGATCCTCGATACCAACTGGTACGCGATCAAGCCGATGTATGAGAAGAAGTACCGCGAGTTGATCAACGACAAAGACAAGTTCGTGTCAATCAATGACATCCGCCTGTCGCGGGATTGTGTGAAGAAGGCGATCAAGTACTTGCGTGAGATTTATCGTCACCGGATCGGGAAGACCAAGGTTATTTCGTTGAATAACCACACCGGTAAGACCGGCTGAGGCATTGCGACGGTACCGCTCGGCACCGTTACTGTTTCATCAGGCTCTTCGTTTCTGCAGATAATCGACGATGACTTGTTCGTCTGCAGGCTTAGCTGGCCGGGGCAGCTGCTCTGGCCAACCGGCACCCTGCGTGCCGAAAAACTGCTTCTGCTCAGCCTCATCCCAGCCGCGGATTTCACGCGAAGCCGACTCCCACCAGCCCTGTCGGCACACGTCGTAATAGGGGTTCTCTGGTGCCGCGCTGCCGTAGAGCAAATCGCGGCCGACCCTTTTCAGGTGTTTGCGCTGATTGCGCAGTTTCCATTTGATGAGCAGCCGCTGCCAGGCTGATGGCAAAGGCTTGACCTGCGGCACATCCAAGCAACGCATGACCAATTCAGGCCCGAAGGTTTCACCGTGAAGGCTGAAAAAATGCGCCTGCATGGCGTGAAAGAAGCGCTTTTCGGCGTAATAGTGATGAACGATTTTCTTCGACTCGCGCACCGTCTTGCCACGCATCGCAAAGGAAATCGCGATTTGCTCGATGGTGTGGATATCAAAGGAACCCTGGGTCCACTCGTCGATCAAGCGGATCGACGTTTCGAGCAGCGCGGTATCACTGGCGCACACACCGCACAGGCCACTGTTGTAGAGCTTGAAGCTGTTGCTGGCAGAGACTCCATGGGAGTGCAGGTGCTGGCCCAGCTTGAGGTAGTCCGGGCGTTTGCAGACGTAATGCCAGTCGTACTCGAGCTCGTCCATCACATACTGGCCAGGCTTGATGAGTTCAAACACGCAATGGGGGGATTTGAGGAACAGCGTGTCGGTGTCGACGAACAGGGTTTTGTCCGCCAGCTTCAACCCTTGTGCGATTGCACATGCCTTGCGCCGGTGGAGGTAGCCGTTTTCGCCCTGCCATTGGGTCAGGGTCTGCTCATCCAGCTCGATGGTTTCCACCGGCCAGCCGATGAAGTCCTGGGGACGATCAGTCATGACCCGGATGCACAGCGACTCACCCTGCTTGAGCTGCGCCAGGGCAGTGAGAATGCTGAATTTGGCCTCACGCCGATAAACATCCTGTTTACCGTAGATAAGGTAAAGCAACTGGTGCGAGGGTTTCGCTGAGAGGGGCAGCGTTGAGGGCATGACTGGCTCCGAGTAACAAGCCGCGGACTTTACCGGATTTCAGTCTTTCCTACCCTGCGATCTGACAGCTGCCGGGCATATATTCACACCGGGAAACAATTCTCCGACCTGTTCGGTCATCGGAAAACTGTTCCCATGACGTGCCCGTCACCCTGCGCTGTGACCTTTCTCCACGGCAAGGTGCCATCACCGCGCCAGCGGTTACCCCGCTACACACTTTCAAACGGGCAAAGCACGCACCATTTCGGTGCTCAGCCTGCGGACACTGCCCTTTCCTGGATCAGGATCCAGGGCGAAACCACCACCGCCCATAAGCTCGGGTCGCGCTCCACCAGGTCCAATGCCCGCGTCGCAGACACTTCGCCAAGGCTCCCGGCAGCCAGCCAGGCAGCGACTTTGTCGCGGTTGTCCTCAGCCATTCCCTCGGCAGCCTCGATCAAATCCAGGCCGGCATCGACCCACAATAGGGCACCCTTGGCAAAGAACGGTTCAAGCTCCTTCCAGGATATTTCGGCGGTTTCACCGAGCAGCTTGGCATAGAGGGTGCTAGGTTCTTGCGTCATGGGACTTCACCTGAAGAAAAAAACGGCGCAATCATAACGTCACGCATCAGGTAGAAAAACCCAGTTGCAAATGAGTCATCGATAGAAAGTGTCAGGAAAGCCAAGGATTACCCGGAACTCTGGCATCACCTCGCCGCAATTCTGTCTTTTTCTTTCATTTATGCGACACCCCCGGGTTTTGCCCCCAGCAGCCAGCTTTTCAAGCGATCAACCGGCGCTCTACACTGTACCGGTACAGTTGCCAGGGCACTGCCGGGGGGATATCCGAGATATCTGATCCGGTTCTGCAGCTCACAAGGCCGCTAGAACTATAAAAAATACAACAGTAAGAGTGGAGCACTATGAATAAGGCTACTAAGCAGATTTCCAAACTGTTTGCCGCTATGGTCCTGGCTGGGGTTGCCGGCCATTCGTTCGCAGCCGACACCATCAAGATCGGTATCGCAGGCCCTAAAACCGGCCCAGTGACGCAATACGGCGATATGCAATTCATGGGTGCCAAGCAGGCAATCGCCGACATCAACGCCAAAGGCGGCGTCGATGGCAAAATGCTCGAAGCCAAGGAATACGACGACGCTTGCGACCCTAAACAAGCCGTGGCTGTCGCCAACAAAGTGGTCAACGACGGCGTCAAGTTCGTGGTCGGCCACCTCTGCTCCAGCTCCACTCAGCCAGCCTCAGACATCTATGAAGACGAAGGCGTGATCATGATTACCCCGGCTGCCACCAGCCCGGAAATCACTGCACGTGGCTACAAGCTGATCTTCCGCACCATTGGCCTGGACAGCGCACAAGGCCCAGCGGCCGGCAACTACATCGCCGACCACGTCAAGCCGAAAATCGTTGCCGTCCTGCACGACAAACAGCAATACGGTGAAGGCATCGCCACCGCCGTTAAACAGACCCTCGAGAAAAAAGGCACCAAGGTTGCCGTCTTTGAAGGCCTGAACGCCGGCGACAAAGACTTCTCCTCGGTCATCCAGAAACTCAAGCAAGCCAACGTCGACTTCGTCTACTACGGCGGCTACCACCCTGAGCTGGGCCTGATCCTGCGCCAAGCCAAGGAAAAAGGCCTGAACGCCAAGTTCATGGGCCCAGAGGGCGTCGGCAACGACTCCATCTCGCAAATCGCCCAGGGCGCTTCCGAAGGCCTGCTGGTGACCCTGCCTAAATCCTTCGACACCGATCCGGCCAACAAAGCCATCGTTGAAGAGTTCGCCAAGAACAAGCAGGACCCAACCGGTCCATTCGTGTTCCCAGCCTACTCGGCTATCGAAGTGATCGCCGGCGGTATTGCCGCAGCGAAGAGCGAAGACACCGCCAAAGTGGCAGCCGCCATCCACGCGGGCACCTTCAAGACCCCTACCGGCGAGCTGAGCTTCGACGCCAAGGGCGACCTGAAAGACTTCAAATTCGTGGTCTACGAATGGCACTTCGGTAAGCCAAAAACCGAAGTTTCCCCTCAGTAAGCCAGGCATTACTGGTCCAACAAGCCCACTGTGAGAGCAGTGGGCTTTGTTTTACGAGGTTTATGGGCCTGTCACCCGCGATCCGGGCGCTGGCTCACCTGAAAATCTTAAAACCGTCACCAGCGGTTCGCTGGCAAACGCTTTGTGCAACCTGCTCACAGAACAGGGCACAGGCCGGAAATGACTCCACCAGTGAAATGCGTATCGGGTTTTTAGGAGCGCTGTAATGCCTGAGATCTATCATTTTTTCCAACAGCTGGTTAATGGCCTGACCATTGGCAGCACCTATGCCTTGATAGCCATTGGCTACACAATGGTTTACGGCATCATTGGAATGATTAACTTCGCCCATGGCGAGGTGTACATGATTGGCTCCTACGTGGCCTTTATCGCCCTTGCCGGGTTGGCCATGATGGGTATCCATTCCCTGCCGCTGTTGATGACCGCCGCGTTCCTTGCGTCGATCGTCGTGACCAGTGCCTATGGCTACAGTATCGAGCGCGTTGCCTATCGCCCCTTGCGTGGCAGCAACCGTTTGATCCCGCTGATTTCCGCCATCGGCATGTCGATTTTCCTGCAGAACACCGTATTGCTGTCCCAGGACTCCAAGGACAAGTCCATTCCCAACCTGATTCCGGGGAGCTTCTCCTTCGGCCCAGGTGGCGCACAAGAAGTGCTGATTTCGTATATGCAGATCCTGGTCTTCGTCGTCACCCTGGTGGCCATGCTGGGCCTGACCCTGTTCATCTCTCGCTCCCGTCTGGGGCGCGCCTGCCGGGCCTGCGCCGAAGACATCAAGATGGCCAACCTGCTGGGCATCAACACCAACAACATCATCGCCCTGACCTTCGTGATCGGCGCCGCATTGGCGGCCGTCGCGGCGGTGCTGCTGAGCATGCAGTACGGCGTGATCAACCCTAACGCCGGCTTCCTGGTAGGCCTCAAGGCCTTTACCGCGGCGGTATTGGGCGGCATCGGCAGCATCCCGGGCGCGATGCTCGGCGGGCTGGTGCTGGGCGTGGCCGAAGCCTTTGGCGCCGATATCTTCGGCGACCAGTACAAGGACGTCGTGGCGTTCGGCCTGTTGGTTCTGGTGCTGTTGTTCCGTCCGACCGGCATCCTGGGCCGTCCGGAGGTTGAGAAAGTATGAGCAGATATCTTAAATCGGCGTTTTTCAGCGCCTTGCTGGTGTGGGCCGTGGCCTTCCCGGTACTCGGCCTCAAGCTGAGCATTGTCGGCATCAACCTGGAAGTGCATGGCACCGGTCCCGTGACCCTGACCATCATCGCCCTGTGTTCGGTGCTGATGTTCCTGCGCGTGCTGTTCACCCAGCAGGTCGGCGCCTTGCTCAAGGGCAACCGTGCGCCGTTGGTGTCGCCCAAGGTCAGCCAATTCCTGACCCTACCGCGCACCCAGCGCTACATCATCATCGGCCTGATCGTGGCCGCGTTGATCTGGCCGTTCTTCGGCTCGCGCGGCGCGGTCGACATCGCCACCCTGATCCTGATCTACGTGTTGCTGGGCCTGGGCCTGAACATCGTGGTGGGCCTGGCCGGCCTGCTCGACCTGGGTTATGTGGGTTTTTATGCGGTGGGTGCCTACACCTACGCGCTGCTGTCGCACTACCTGGGCTGGAGCTTCTGGATCTGCCTGCCGCTGGCCGGCATGGCGGCGGCCACGTTCGGCTTCCTGCTGGGCTTTCCGGTATTGCGGTTGCGCGGTGACTACCTGGCCATCGTGACCCTGGGCTTCGGTGAAATCATCCGCTTGTTCCTGCGTAACCTCACCGATATCACCGGCGGCCCCAACGGCATCAGCAGCATCCCCAAGCCGACCTTCTTCGGGCTGTCGTTCGACCGCACCGCCGCAGAGGGCATGCAGACGTTCCACGAGTACTTCGGGATTGCCTACAACCCGGTGAGCAAAGTGGTGTTCCTGTACCTGGTGGCGCTGTTGCTGGCACTGGCAGCCTTGTTCGTGATCAACCGCCTGTTGCGCATGCCGATAGGCCGCGCTTGGGAAGCATTGCGCGAAGACGAGATCGCCTGCCGTGCACTGGGCCTGAACCCGACCATCATCAAACTCTCCGCCTTTACCCTGGGTGCTGCATTCGCCGGTTTCGCCGGTAGCTTCTTTGCCGCTCGCCAAGGTCTGGTGACGCCGGAGTCGTTCACCTTCATCGAGTCGGCGATCATCCTCGCCATCGTGGTACTGGGTGGCATGGGCTCGCAACTGGGTGTGATTTTGGCCGCGATCGTGATGATCCTGTTGCCGGAAATGATGCGTGAGTTCAGCGAATACCGCATGTTGATGTTCGGCGCCATGATGGTGCTGATGATGATCTGGCGTCCTCAAGGCCTGCTGCCCATGCAACGTCCACACATGGAGCTGCGCAAATGAGCCGCGAGATCCTGAAAGTCGAAAATCTGAGCATGCGTTTCGGCGGTTTGCTGGCGGTCAACGGCGTGGCCCTGACCGTGAAAGAGAAACAGGTTGTAGCGTTGATCGGCCCGAACGGCGCCGGCAAGACCACGGTGTTCAACTGCCTCACCGGTTTCTACAAGCCGAGTGGCGGCAGCATCCTGCTGGACGGCCAGCCGATCCAGGGCCTGGCCGGTCACGAGATTGCCCGCAAGGGCGTGGTGCGGACCTTCCAGAACGTGCGGTTGTTCAAGGACATGACGGCGGTCGAGAACCTGCTGATCGCCCAGCACCGTCACTTGAACACCAACTTCTTCGCGGGCCTGTTCAAGACCCCGGCGTTCCGCAAGAGCGAACGCGAGGCCATGGAGTACGCCGAGTACTGGCTGGACAAGGTCAACCTCACCGAGTTTGCCAACCGCCCCGCCGGCACCTTGGCCTATGGTCAGCAACGTCGCCTGGAGATCGCCCGCTGCATGATGACCCGCCCGCGGATCCTCATGCTCGACGAACCGGCCGCCGGCCTGAACCCCAAGGAAACCGAAGACCTCAAAGCGCTGATCAGCGTGTTGCGTGAAGAAAACAACGCCACCGTGCTGTTGATCGAACACGACATGAAACTGGTCATGAGCATTTCCGACCACATCGTGGTGATCAACCAGGGCACGCCTTTGGCCAACGGGACACCGGAGCAGATCCGCGACAATCCTGAAGTGATCAAAGCCTATTTGGGGGAAGCGTAAAATGCTGCAATTCGAAAACGTTTCCACTTTCTACGGCAAGATCCAGGCCCTGCACAGCGTCAACGTGGAAGTGCGCCAAGGCGAGATCGTGACGCTGATCGGCGCCAACGGTGCCGGCAAGTCGACCTTGCTGATGACCCTCTGCGGTTCACCGCAGGCCCACAGCGGCAGCATCCGCTACATGGGTGAAGAACTGGTGGGCCAGCAGTCGTCGCAGATCATGCGCAAGAGCATTGCGGTAGTACCGGAAGGCCGTCGCGTGTTCTCGCGCCTGACCGTCGAAGAGAACCTCGCCATGGGCGGGTTCTTCACCGACAAGGGCGACTACCAGGAGCAGATGGACAAGGTGCTGCACCTGTTCCCTCGGCTCAAGGAACGCTTCAGCCAGCGCGGCGGCACCATGTCCGGCGGCGAGCAGCAAATGCTCGCCATCGGCCGGGCGCTGATGAGCAAGCCCAAGCTGTTGCTACTCGACGAACCTTCGCTTGGCCTGGCGCCGATCATCATCCAGCAGATCTTCGACATCATCGAACAACTGCGCAAGGACGGTGTGACGGTGTTCCTGGTGGAGCAGAACGCCAACCAGGCGCTGAAGATTGCTGACCGTGCCTACGTGCTGGAAAACGGCCGGGTGGTGATGCAGGGTACGGGCGAGCAGTTGTTGACGGACCCTAAGGTGCGCGAGGCATACCTCGGCGGCTGATCAGCTTTCAATGTGTGTGCAGGCCTGTGTGGGAGCTGGCTTGCCTGCGATGGCATCACCTTGGTGTATCAGTCACACCGAGGTGATGCCATCGCAGGCAAGCCAGCTCCCACATTTGCTTCGTGTGATCTCTGGAATGGCGTTGCTTGAAACTATTTTCGGCTGATTTGTAACGAACCCCACCCCCCTCTCTCTAGTGGTACAAGCAGGCATTCAAGCCCGCCAACCCACCCCACTGGAGAGACACCATGACCACCAAACTGTCCGCTGCCACCCTCGTCCTGGCCCTCGGTTCCGCGCTGAGCCTGTCGGCCCTGACCACCACCGCTCACGCCGCCGACGACATGCAAAAGTGCTTCGGTGTCGCCGAAGCCGGCAAGAACGATTGCGCCGCAGGTGCTGGCACTTCCTGCGCCGGCACCTCGAAAACCAAGGACCAGGCCAACGCCTGGAAACTGGTTCCGGCCGGCACCTGCCTCAAGACCCCAAGCTCCACCTCGCCGACCGGCTTCGGCCAGGAAGCAGCCTTCACTGCCAAGTCCTGATCCTCGAAAAACCTGAGTACTGATGATGACTCTTTCATCCCTGCAAGCCGTCTCCCAGGCTCAGGCGCCCGGCCTCCCACGCCGGGCCGGGCTGGGGCTCAAGCATGAGCACTTCATTGCAGTGCTGGAGACCTCGCCCGACATCGGTTTTTTTGAAGTGCACGCCGAAAACTACATGGTGGATGGCGGCCCGTTTCATTACTACCTGGGGTTGATCCGCGAACAGTACCCGCTGTCATTGCACGGCGTAGGCCTGTCCATCGGCGGAGAAGGCCCGCCGGACCGTGAGCACCTTGCACGGCTGGCAACGCTGATCGAACGCTATCAACCCCACTCTTTTTCCGAACACCTGGCCTGGTCAAGCCACGGCCCGGTGTTTCTCAATGACCTGCTGCCCTTGGCCTATGACAGTGCGACCCTGCAACGGGTGTGCGAACACATTGACCACGTGCAAAATACCCTCAAGCGACCAATGTTGCTGGAGAACCCGTCGACTTACCTGCAATTCCAGCGCTCAACCCTGGATGAGACCGACTTCATCAGTGAGATCATCCGCCGTACTGGCTGCGGTTTGCTGTTGGACGTGAATAACGTCTATGTGTCGTGCATCAACCATCAACGCGATCCGGTTGCCTACATCGACCGCCTGCCGATGCATGCGGTGGGCGAGATTCATCTGGCCGGTTTTGCCGAAGACACTGACAGCCTCGGTGATCGCTTGTTGATCGACGATCACGGCGCGCCTATCGATAACGCCGTATGGCAGCTGTACGAAAAAGTATTGGCGCACGTAGGCCCAATAGCCACGCTGATCGAACGGGACAACCAAGTGCCCGCGCTCAGTGTATTGCTGGCCGAGGCTCAACAGGCTCAATGGCACCTGTCGCAGGTGACTTCATGAGCCTTCATGACGACTTTGCCGCAGCGCTGCTGGCGCCGAACCAGGCGTGCCCCAATGGCCTGTACAGCAGCAACGGTGCCGACCCGAGCAGTCGTTTTGCGGTGTATCGCAACAATGTGCACAGCTCGTTGATCAACGCACTCGCAACGGCCTACCCCGTGACATTGCAATTGGTGGGCGAGGACTTCTTCCGTGCGATGACCGGCCTGTTTATCCAGGCTTGCCCACCCACCAGCCCGCTGATCAGCGGGTACGGCAGTGCGCTCGCCGCATTTATCCAGGACTTTGAGCCCGCCGCCAGCGTGCCCTACCTAGCCGATATGGCGCGTTTGGAACGACTGCGTGTGCGCGCTTATCACGCGGCGGACACCCAGCCACTCGACCAACCGACTGTTCTTCAAGCACTGCAAGGCCAAACAGCCCTGGGGAAATTGCGCCTGCAGCTGCATCCCTCCCTTGCCACCTTGAATTCTGCCTACGCGGTGGTGGCGGTATGGGCCGCGCACCAGACCGAAGGCGGCCTGGCCACCCTGAATCCCTGGCACGCCCAGAGTGCGCTGGTAATACGTCAGGGGCTGGAGGTCAGGGTATTTGCCACCGACAGTGGCTCAGTGGCGTTTATCAACAGCCTCGCCCATGGCAATACCTTAGAAAAAGCCGTGGAGCATGCGCTTGACGCAGCGGCCGAGTTCGACCTGCACCAATGCCTGACGCTGCTGATCAGCCACAACGCCATTACTCATTTGCATCCAGAACAAAAGGTATCGCCATGAACACTCGTCCATCAGGCCTGATCAATCGGGCCATCGCGCTTTTCGAACAAATCCCTTACAGCTTGACTGCCTTTCTTGCGCGTTTTTCGATTGCTGCGGTGTTCTGGAAATCCGGGCAAACCAAGGTCGAAGGATTCGTCATTGATTTGGTCAGCGGCACCTTCCAACTGGGCGAACCGAAACTGGCCGCCTCGACATTGCCGTTGTTTCGCAGCGAATACCACGTGCCGCTGCTATCACCGGAGGTGGCGGCGCATATGGCGGCGTTTGCCGAGCACTTCTTCCCAGTGTTGATCCTGGTGGGCTTCGCCACGCGCTTCTCGGCCTTGGCCCTGATCGGCATGACCCTGGTGATTCAGCTGTTCGTCTACCCGGACGCCTACCCGACCCATGGCACCTGGATTGCGCTGCTGTTGCTACTCGTAGCCAAAGGACCGGGGCGCCTGTCCATCGATCACTTGATCGCGCGTCGCTACGCTTAGAGTCGGTCGAGGGCCTCGCCGCTGCGCTTGAACCAGTCCACCAAGTAGTCAGCCAGCACCTGGGTGCGACGCGGCAGGCCGCCCTGGTAGGGATGCACCAGGTACATTGGCATGCTCCGCGTCTGATAATCACGCAGGAGCCAGCGCAAGCGGCCGTCAGCCAATTCCGCAGGCAGAACGTAGGACGGCAGGCGCGCGATACCAGCGCCCACTAACGCGGCCTTTTTCAACAAATTGTAGTGATTGGAGGCAAAGGTACCGCTGACCCGCACCCGCAGCAATTCGTGCTGCTGGTGGTACAACCACTCTTCACGGCCGCTGTAGTGGCTGTTGAGCAGGCAGGTGTGGGCGGCCAAATCGGCCGGCGTCTCTGGTTCGCCATGCTTCTCAAGGTACGCCGGGCTGGCGCAGGTCATTTCATGCCAGGCCAGCAGAGGCTTGACCACCAGGCGCTCGTTTTCAATCGCGCCTGAGCGTACCCCCAAATCAAAGCCATCCCGCGCCAGGTCGCGGTAATTGTTGTTGAGCTCCAGCTCGATCTGCACCTGCGGGTACTGCTTGGAAAACTCCAGCAACAAGCCATCGAAGAAGGTTTCGCCCAAGGAGACCGGAACCGTCATACGCACCGGCCCGGCCAGATCGTCCTTTAGCCGGGCCAACGCCTGACGGGCGCGATCCACCTGCACCACCAATGCCTGAGCCTGGGGCAGCAATGCCGCACCGGCTGCAGTCAGGCTGAGCTTGCGCGTCGTGCGGTGCAGCAGCACCACGGCATGCTGTGCTTCCAGCTGGCTGATTCGCTTGGACAACTGCCCTTTGCTACAGCCCAGTTTCTCCGCGGCCACGGTAAAACTTCCGGCGTCGATCAGCACGGCGAAGGCCGCCAAGTCATCCATTTCGCTCATAGATTGTTTCCATTTTAAAACCAAAGGTTGCCCATTAGTACGTTTATCTGCCTAAAAAGCCACTCTACACTGAACCCTCACTTACCCTTGGAGGAACAGCACCATGAAAATCCTATTGATTGGCGCCAGCGGCACCGTCGGCTCGGCAGTCAAGGCGGAACTGGCTCAGCGTCACGAAGTGATCAGCATCGGCCGCAGCAGCGGCGACTTCCAGGTGGATATCAGCGACAGCGCGTCGATCCGCCAACTGTTCGAACAGACCGGTAAGTTCGACGCGCTGATCTGTGCGGCGGGCCGTGTGAACTTCGTCGCGCTGGGCGACATGAGCGAAAGCGATTTCGAGCTGGGCCTGCGTGACAAGCTGATGGGCCAGGTCAACCTGCTGTTGATCGGTAGTGAATACGCCAACGATGGCGCCTCGTTTACCTTCACCAGTGGCATTCTGAATCGCGACCCCATCCGCACCGGCGCCTCGGCTGCGCTGGTCAACGGCGCCATTGACGCCTTTGTCAAAGCAACGGCAATTGAATTGCCGCGCGGCCTGCGCATCAACTCCGTGAGCCCGACGGTCCTGCTGGAAGCCATGGACAGTTACGCGCCATATTTCCGCGGCTACAAACCAGCTCCAGCCGCCGACGTGGCGCTGGCCTACGCAAAAAGTGTTGAAGGTTTACAGACCGGTCAGACCTTTATCGTGGGTTGAATCGGATACCTGTCAGATTTGACTGAAGCTGGCAGCCGGGGTTGTGATGAAACGCCAGCCTGCGTAACGTGGCGGCACTTGTCTGGAGACCGATAATGCGCGCCGCTCATACCCTTACTCTACTTGCCTTGTTTCCCCTGTTCGCCGCCTGCCAGATGTTCGACAGCGACCCAGCCAAGCCTTCTCTTGCCGGGCTGACCCGCATGCAGGGCGAACTCACGGCGGTCGGCGACAAACTGCTGTTCCAGCCGTGCAACGACAAGCGCAACTACGTGGTCAACGATACCGGAGGCACCAGCATCCTGCAGGAAGCGGCCTCCCTGGCCGGCCAGCAAGGCGCGTTGTTTGCCGACCTGCGTGGCAAGTTTTCCGGCGTTGCCAGCGGCACCCAGGGCAGCGTGGACCTGCAACAGCTGTATCGCGTCGAACGCTCGACCTCGGCCTGCAACGATCCGGACTTCAAGCGCATGATCCTGCGTGCCAACGGTCACAAGCCGACCTGGATAATGAACGTCACCGCCAAGGGCCTGGTACTGGAGCGCGAAGGCCAGCCGCCACTCGCAGTGCCTTATGTGGAAGAGCAGATCGGTGACGGCCGCTTCAACCTGATGACTGAAGCCAACAACCAGCGCGTCGAACTGTGGGTGGCCCCACAACGTTGCATCGACAGCGCGAGCGGCAGCCTGCAACACATGACCGCCGAGTTGCGCGTCAACGGTCAGGTACAGCGCGGTTGCGCGTCGTTCGGCGGTTCACGCGACGACTGACTCCACGCTGCGCTGTTTTAACATGACGGGAAACCGCCTTTGGGGCTTATAATCGCCGGTTTGCAAAACAGCCGGCCTCCGAGCCCGCCGCCTACCGGATCCTGTCATGTTACGAATCACCGAACTCAAGCTGCCCATCGACCATCCCGAAGAAGACCTGCGGCCTGCCATCGTGCAGCGCCTGGGCATCGCCAGTGATGACCTGCTCGATTTCACCCTGTTCAAGCGCAGCTACGACGCCCGCAAGAAATCGTCGGAGCTGTGTTTCATCTACACCATCGATCTGAACGTGAAAGGCGAAGCCGCCCTGTTGCTCAAGTTCGCTGATGACCGCAACGTCAACCCGGCGCCGGATGTCAGCTACACCGTGGTCGGCCAGGCGCCGGAAGGCCTGAAAGAACGTCCAATCGTCGTGGGCTTTGGCCCGTGCGGCATTTTCGCCGGGCTGTTGCTCGCGCAGATGGGCTTCAAGCCGATCATCCTCGAACGCGGCAAGGAAGTGCGTCAGCGCACCAAGGACACCTGGGGCCTGTGGCGCAAAAACGTGCTCAACCCCGAATCCAACGTGCAATTCGGTGAAGGCGGCGCCGGGACCTTTTCCGATGGCAAGCTGTACAGCCAGATCAAGGACCCGAAGTTCCACGGTCGCAAAGTCCTGCACGAGTTCGTCAAGGCCGGTGCGCCGGAAGAAATCCTCTACGTCAGCAAGCCGCATATCGGTACATTCCGCCTGACCGGCGTGGTGGAGAACATGCGCGAGCAGATCATCGCCCTGGGCGGTGAAGTGCGCTTCGAGCAGCGGGTTACCGACGTGCTGATCGAAGACGGCCAGTTGAACGGCGTGGTGGTCGATGGCGGCGAGCAGATCCTGTCCAGGCATGTGATCCTGGCTCTCGGCCACAGCGCCCGCGATACCTTCCGCATGCTCCACGGCCGTGGGGTTTACATGGAAGCCAAGCCGTTCTCGGTGGGCTTCCGTATTGAACACCCACAGTCGCTGATCGACGCCGCGCGCCTGGGCAAATACGCCGGGCACCCAAAACTCGGCGCCGCCGACTACAAGCTGGTGCACCACGCCAAGAACGGCCGCTCGGTCTACAGCTTCTGCATGTGCCCAGGCGGTACCGTGGTTGCTGCGACCTCCGAGCCAGGCCGCGTGGTCACCAACGGTATGAGCCAGTACTCGCGTAACGAGCGCAATGCCAACTCCGGCATCGTGGTCGGCATCACGCCCGAAGTGGATTACCCGGGTGGCCCGCTGGCGGGTATCGAGTTGCAGGAACGCCTGGAGTCCCACGCCTACATCCTCGGCGGCAGCAACTACGAGGCCCCGGCGCAATTGGTGGGTGATTTCATCGCCGGTAAGCCATCGACCGCTATCGGCAGTGTGGAACCGTCCTACAAGCCTGGCGTTGCTCTCGGTGACCTGGCCCTGGCGTTGCCGGACTTCGCCATCGAGGCGATCCGCGAAGCGTTGCCGGCGTTCGAGAAACAGATCAAGGGCTATTCGCTGCACGACGCGGTGTTGACCGGTATCGAGACGCGCACCTCGTCGCCACTGCGGATAACCCGTAACGAATCGATGCAGAGCTTGAACGTGAAAGGCCTGTTCCCGGCCGGTGAAGGCGCCGGTTATGCCGGGGGGATTCTGTCAGCGGGTGTGGATGGGATTCGGATTGCCGAGGCGTTGGCGCGAGATATGTTGGGCATCGAGGCCTGACATTCTCTCCCTGCCAGCCCCCATTCAAAGGTGGGAGCTGGCTTGCCGGATCACCGCATCGCTGCGATTGTGATGGTTCAGTCGATAAATTCGGCGACTGACAGTCTGTAATCGCAGGCGAGCCAGCTCCCACATTGGTTGTTGTGTCGGGTCAGATATTTGCGCGCAAGATCGTTTCGGGCAATGGCTCACCCCGCTCCACACTGGCCGCAACGGCCGCCATTAACCCGACCAATTCATAGCCTTGCCCCGCCAGCCACGCCTGATCGTAATAGGTGGTGGCATACCGCTCACCCCCATCACACAAAATCGCCACGATCGAGCCCGACTCCCCCGCCGCTTTCATCTGCTGCGCCGCCACCAGCGCGCCAATCAGGTTGGTCCCGCTGGAACCGCCGACCCGCCGTCCAAGCCGTGCAGCAAGGTAATGCATGGCCGCCAGCGAGAGCGCATCCGGCACCTTGACCATCGCATCAATCACCTTTGGCAAAAAGGATGCCTCGACCCGTGGCCGACCAATCCCTTCGATGCGCGAACCACAGTCCAGGCGCAAACTCGCGTCGCCACTCTGATAGAAATCAAAGAACACGGAGCGTTCGGCATCGGCACACAACACACGGGTGCAATGCTGGCGATAGCGCACATAACGGCCGAGAGTTGCTGTGGTGCCGCCGGTACCGGGGCTGGAGATCAGCCAGCTCGGTTCCGGATGCTGCTCGAAACGCATCTGCTGGAAGATCGACTCGGCGATGTTGTTGTTCGCACGCCAGTCGGTGGCGCGCTCGGCGTAGGTGAACTGGTCCATGAAATGACCACCGCTTTCCAGTGCCAGCCGCTCGGACTCCGCATAGATCTGTGTCGGGTCCTGTACCAGGTGGCTTTTACCGCCGTAGAAAGCAATCTGCGCGATTTTTTCCTGGGAGGTGGTGGCCGGCATCACCGCAATAAATGGCAAGCCGAGCAGACCGGCAAAGTAAGCTTCGGAAATCGCCGTTGACCCGCTGGACGCTTCGATCACCGGCGCGCCAGGCTTGAGCCAGCCGTTGCACAACGCATACAGGAACAGCGAGCGAGCCAGCCGATGCTTGAGGCTGCCAGTGGGGTGGCTGGACTCGTCCTTGAAGTACAACTCAATACCCGGCAACCCCGGCAGAGGCAAGGGAATCAGGTGCGTGTCGGCGCTGCGCTGGAAGTCTGCTTCAATGATACGAATGGCTTCGCGGGCCCAGGGACGTTGGTCGTTCATGGAGAGTTTCTCTAAAGGTGTAAGCCCTGATTTTAGGGGGTTTCCTACACACCACACAGATACAGTACCGGCTCAATTGAGGGCGTAATTGCTAGGCTTCGACGTAACGTCAACGCAAACCGCCGCTTATAACAAATAAGAATATAACTTTTGTTTTAACAACCAACGGTACGGGTTAGGGTACCCACCTATTGAACCTGGATTGGAGAGCATCCCTTGCCTCTGCGTAGCACTTTCACCCGTTTCTTCCAGCTGGAAGCCGCCAGCGGTCTGTTGTTGATCGCGGCAGCCGCCCTGGCCCTGATCGTCAACAATTCACCTTTGTCGCACCTGTACAGCGCGTTTCTCGACGTACCGGTAGTGGCGCAGATTGGCGCGTTGAAAATCGCCAAGCCCGCCTTGCTTTGGATCAACGATGGCCTGATGGCCTTGTTCTTCCTGCTGATCGGCCTTGAGGTCAAGCGCGAGCTGCTCGACGGCCACCTGTCAAAGCCCTCGCAAGTGGTGCTGCCCGGCGCAGCGGCCATCGGCGGCATGGTGGTGCCAGCGCTGATCTACTGGGCGATCAACAAGGACTACCCCGCGGCACTTTCGGGCTGGGCGATCCCGATGGCCACCGACATTGCCTTCGCCCTCGGCGTGCTGGCCCTGCTGGGCAAACGCGTACCGGTGTCGCTGAAGCTGTTCCTGATGACCCTGGCGATTATTGACGACCTGGGCGCGATCATCGTGATCGCCATTTTCTATTCCGCCGACCTGTCCGGCGCCGCCCTGGCAGGTGCAGGTGCCTGCTTGATTGCCCTGATCGCGATGAACCGCCTGGGTGTTATCAAACTTGGACCGTACCTGATCATTGGTCTGATCCTGTGGGTGTGTGTGCTCAAGAGCGGCGTACACGCGACGCTCGCCGGTGTGACGTTGGCATTCTGCATCCCGATGCGCACCAAGAACGCCGAGCCGTCACCGTTGCTCACGCTGGAGCACGCCCTGCACCCGTGGGTGGCCTACGCCATCCTGCCACTGTTCGCCTTCGCCAACGCCGGGGTCTCGCTGACAGGTGTCAGCCTGGAAAGCTTCACCCACCATGTGCCTATGGGCATCGCTGCGGGCCTGTTGATTGGTAAGACTGTCGGCGTGTTCGGGCTCACTTGGCTGGCGATCAAGACCGGCATTGCTGCCCTACCGAACGGCGCAAATTGGGGCCAGGTGTTTGGTGTGGCAATCCTGTGCGGCATTGGCTTCACCATGAGCTTGTTTGTGGGGTCACTGGCATTCGTGCCGGGTGCCAGTGAGTTCGCGGGGGAGGACCGGATGGGAATTTTGACCGGCTCGATATTGGCGGCGTGTATTGGTTATGCGGTGACGGCAATGGCGAGTCGCAAGAAGGCTGTAACTTCAGATTTGAACTGACAGCCCCTAAAACCAAAAAGCCGCCTCGGATTAAACCGAGGCGGCTCCACTTCTCAGACCTTACAGGTCATCGAAGCTGTCCCGCAGGAATACCCACACGTGATAAACACGCAGGATATTCACTACGAGGTTCCACGTACGTCGTGCAAACTTCGACATACTCGGCCCTCCTAACGTTGGGCCTTACCTCCAGCGCACTTACCGGAACACGTGAGCCTTTGGATGCAGGTCAATGCATCTTTGAGGCGGCCGGGTTGATGGGCTTCCCGCATGAATCCGGCACGGATTACTAGCCCGTGGCGATCAGTCCAAAAATTCGCGCGCGTACCCGGCTCGCCTAGAAGCAACAAACGTAGAACAGGGGGGAGCCTAACGAATATCCCGAATAAAGGTGTGACGAAAAGTGGTTAAATATCCAGTATTGCTTATGAGATCTATTGCAATTTTTTGCAGTAGAAATCGAAACAGAAAAGCTTCAGGAATGGCCGTCGTCGACTTTCTCTCAACCTTGCATGAGAGTGTGACCGGGGGTACTATCCCGGCTGCAGGTCAATGCATCTTTGAAGTCGCAGCCCCGTGAATAATGGGGTTCGCAATAAAAAACCGCCCTACTAAGGCGGTTTTTTATTGCCTGCATTTTTTGCAGTTCAACCCGGCCACACCCCATAAAACCAAAAACCCCAGCCGGTCACCCGGCTGGGGTTTTGTAGTTCTACAACCAGCGCTTAACGCGTAACGCGGCTAGTACCATCAACGGTCATGATGCGTACACGGTCACCAATGCGGAAGATTTCATTCTCCTGCACAGCCTGCACGTAGGCGCGCATGCTGCCGTCGTCTTCGCGTACGGTGATTTCCACACCCTGGGTCCGGGTCAGGCCTTCTTCGGTGGCCGAGCCCAGCAGGCCGCCAGCAACGGCGCCGATCACGGCAGTCACGATGCTGCCACGGCCGCCGCCGATAGCGCTGCCGCCAACGCCGCCGATGACTGCGCCAGCAGCGCCGCCGATTGGGGTCTTGGTGCCTTCGATTTTCACGGGGCGCAGGGATTCGATGGTCCCCATGCGCACGGTCTGAACACGACGCGCTTCGTCGCGGGAGTACGAGTCGCCGGTCAGACTCGAGGCGCAGCCACCCAGCAGCAACGACAGGGTGGTAAAGCAGGCAACCAGTAAAACGGACTTACGCATAGCATCAACTCCAAAGGACAGGTGTTCATTAAACGCTGCAGCTTGACGCCTGTCACGGCAAGCGCCGCAGAAAATTGCTTTCATTCAGCCTGAGTACAGACAGCCCGCACCAGGAAACTCGACGAACGGTAGCACTCCACTCCTAGCCAGGACCTCCATGGATTACTTCATCATTGTAGTCACAACGCTTGCCGGCCTGTATTTCCACGGCTGGCTGTACCTGCGTATCAGGCGCTGGATCGACCGTGACCTGGCGCTATCGCTGGCGGGCAATGACCTGCACAAGCGCGCATTTATGCTGCAACAGCTGGAGCAGGCTCGCGCGCTGAAAATCAGGCGGTCCGATTTGCCGCTCTGGTTGAAAAAAGCCGCGCAGCAGCACACGCCCGAAGCCTCTGTGATAGAGACTTCGGCGTGATCGGCAACATTCAGGTGAGGTGACGAAAGGTGTGGCTCAGGGCGCCAGGCGTTCGCGGGTCCAGTCGGCCCCTTGCAAGCGATAGTTCAAGCGGTCATGCAAGCGGCTGGCGCGACCTTGCCAGAACTCGATGCGCTCCGGCAGCAAACGATAGCCACCCCAATGCTCGGGGCAATCGGGCTGGGTATCGCTGAAACGCTGTTCGGTGGCCTTGAGCAGGTCCTGCAGTTCTTCGCGGTCACGGATGACCTGGCTCTGCGGGGACGCCCAGGCCCCCAGACGGCTGCCCAGCGGACGGACCTGGTAATAAGCGTCCGACTCCTCAGGCGTGACCTTGACCACCCGCCCCTCGATGCGCACTTGGCGTTCCAGGGTCGGCCAGAAAAAGGTCATGGCCGCAAACGGCCGAGCCGCGAGCTGTTGGCCCTTGGCACTCTGATAATTGGTGAAGAAGGTAAAGCCCTGCGCATCCAGGCCCTTGAGCAACAGGATGCGGCAGTGCGGGCGACCGTCCTGGTCGACCGTGGCCAAGGTCATGGCATTGGCTTCCACCGGGGGCTGCTCGGTTGTCACCGCATCAGCAAACCACTGGTGGAACAAGGCAAACGGCTCGCTCGGGGACTGGGCCTCGCTCAAACCATCCCGTGTGTAGTCACGGCGCATATCGGCCAGTGCCTGGGTCATGCGGCTTTATCCTTCTGGTTCAGCAGATCAGTTTTTCGCCTGGTCGTTTGCCGGTGCAGCGGCCTTGGCTTTGGCGGGAGCAGGCTTTTTGGCAGCAGGCTTGGCCGGTGCTTTTTTAGCGGCTGGCTTGGCAGCGGCTTTCTTGGCGGCTGTAGCTTTCTTGGCCGGGGCTTTCGCAGCCGGGGCCGGGGCTGGAACGTTCTGTACTGCAACCATTTCAGCCACAGGTGGAGTCTTGCCCGACTGATACTTGCTCAGCAAAGCCAGCATGGTGGTGCGCTGGGTGAACATGATTTCCATACGACGGTTCAGGGCGCGACCCTGGTTGCTGTCGTTGGCGGCACGTGGCATCAGGTCGCCCATGCCGCGCAGCATCAGGCGGTCTTGCTTGAGGCCGCTGAGGCTGAAGATCGAGGCGATGGATTGTGCACGTTCCTTGGTCAGCGCCTGGCTGGCCGGGGCGGTGCCGGTGGCATCGACGTGGCCCAATACCAGTACGGCGGTCTTTGGATCGGCTTCAACGGCCTTGGCAACGCGGGTGAACGGGCCGAGGGTGACGGGCAGCAGCATCGCTGGGCGTTTCGGGTTGTAGGAGCCGTCTACCGGGGCAATCACCACCAGCACATTGTCACGACGCTCCAGTTGCAGGTTGCTGTCCTTGATGGCGGCGCGCAGGCGTGGCTCATAGTCGTCCAGCCAGGCCTGAGTGATTTTCGGATCAGGCATTGGTACGTTGGTCACGTCGACCTTGGCCAATGGCTTAGGTTTGCTTTCGAAAGGCCACCACCATTTGGTGTCGGTGTCGGTCTTGGCGACGACTGGGGCGGCGGCAGGTGCTGGCTCCGCGGCCTTGAGGTCGGCTTTCAGGTCAGCCTTGGCATCGGCCGCCTTTTCGTCGGCGCTTTTGGACGAGAACGGCCACCAGCTGGAGCCGGTGTCAGCCTTGGCGGTTGGCGCTGGGGCTGGCGCAGCAGCGGCGGCCGCTACTGGTGCTGCAGGCTTGGCGCCCGCAGCGGGCTTGGCATCCGGCTTCGCATCCGGCTTGGCGTCGGTTTGGGTCACTGCGTCCTTGGTAGCGGCCTTATCAGATCCAAATGACCACCAATGCCCGCCCTCGGCATCATTTTGTGGAGTTTGTGCGCAGCCGGTAATAGTGAGGCATAGGGCCAGTGCCAAGGACTTGTTCGATAACATGAGATATCCACAAAATGAGAAAAGAAACGGGGGTCTGGGTGACCCGTTAAACAGACGCTTACAGAACATTAAAGTTACGTCATTTCGTTCAGCGTCTTCTTATAGTTGCCTTTGTAACAAAAAAACGTGAAACAGCAAGGGGTTTACAGACAACCGGCCAATATTCCGACCAACTTCTGCGCCCGCGGGTCCATTAGTACATAAGGCCCCAATGTATTAGTCACGAAACCAAACGCTACATCATGCTCGGGATCGGCAAACCCGACCGAACCACCCGCGCCGGGATGCCCGAAAGCACGCGGGCCAAGGCCGAAGGTGGCGTTGGGCAACTGCGGTTGGTCCAACATGCAGCCCAGGCCAAAACGGGTTTGTGTCAATAATGTTTTATCCGGCCCGATACTGTGTTCACGGGTCAATTGTTCAAGCATGTCGGCTTCCAGCAAACTACCGTCCAACAATCCACTATAAAAACCCGCCAGGCTACGTGCATTACCGTGACCATTTGCCGCTGGCTGCTGCATACGCCGCCATTCGGGTTTATTAGTGCTGGTCAGAATAGACGGTGGATTGGCAAAAGCCCGTGTAGTCATGGCCTCAGGTTCACGCATCATTACTTGCAGTAAACGTTGTGCGGCCTCATCGCCCCTATTGCCTTTGCTGCGCGCTATATGCGCGACGCGATAAAACTCTTCATCGGCCAGGCCCACATGAAAGTCCAGCCCCAATGGCCGTGCAACCCGCGCCACGATGGACTCTCCCGGCCCGCGCCCATCGGCGCGACGCAGCAACTCACCCACCAGCCAGCCGTAGGTGATCGCCTCGTAGCCATGGCCTTGGCCCGGCGTCCACCACGGTGCTTCGGCCGCCAGTGTGTCGACCATCAGTTGCCAATCGTACAGGGCTTCAGTAGGCAGCATCTGGCGGATCGCCGGCAACCCGGCCTGGTGGCAGAGCAACTGGCGCAGGGTGATGGCTTCTTTGCCTGCCGCCGCAAATTCCGGCCAGTAGTTGGCAACCGGTGCATCCAGTTGCAATTTGCCTTCGGCCACCAGCTGCAGGGCCGTAACGGCAGTAAAGGTCTTGGTGCAGGAGAACAGGTTGACGATCGTATCGCTGTGCCAGGCCTCGCTACCGTCCTTGTCGGCGGTACCGGCCCACAGGTCGACGACGGTTTCACCGCCGATCTGGATGCAGAGCCCGGCCCCGCGCTCCTGGGGGTCATCGAACAACGCGGCAAAGGCTTCACGTACCGCTTCGAACTGGAGTTCGTAATGACCCTGGATCTGCACCTGAACACCCTCGGACAACACAGCAAAAAGTGGCCGACATTGTTCCAGCCCTTGTGGGTTTTGTGAACCCGTCAGCACTCAATCAATGACCATTTCCGGAGTGCCCACCGGCATGCCCGGCGCCCTGCCCCGGGCCTTTGCCTTCGTGCCCGGCCCTGCCCCCTTCGCTTTCGCGCACGGCACCGGCCGCCTTGGCCTTTTCGGCCTCTTTGCCGAGTTGATCGACCGCCGCCAGGTTACTTTTGCGCACGCTTTCAACAAAACCCTGGAACGGTACGTCGGTGATGCCCACCAGGCCAAAGTGGCCGTTTTCACCGTCGAGCAATCGACCGGTCACCGGCTGGTCCAGGTACTGGAACCAATGCACGCCGACAATCGACGGCTCGGCCATGGCCTGCTTCAAGAAGTTGCCGTAAGCCGCGCCACGGTCGTCTTCCTTGGCCAACTGCGTCACGCCACCCCAGAACGGCCCACGGTCGGCCGAGCCGAAGTTGAATTCGGTGATCAGCACCGGCTTGTCCAGCGCACGCAAAGCGGCAAAATCATAGCCGTCCTGCGGCTTAAGCGTGTACATGTTGAAGCTCAGCACATCGCAATACTGCGCGCAGGAGGCCACGGCTTCCGGCGTGCTGACCGCATACCGGCCGCCCAACAGCAGTTGGTTGGGGGCGTGCCATTTCAGCGAGTCGGAGATGGTCTTGAAGTAGGCATCCGCAAACGTCTTCTGGAAGTATCGGAAATCAGCTTCGATTTCCGGGTGCTCAGGGTTGGGAATCGGCGGTTCGAAGCCCGGGTCTTCCATCAATTCCCAGCCCTTCAACTCGATGCCCCAGGCTTTCGACAGGCCCTCTTCGTTACGGTACTTGTCACGCAGTTGTTTGAGGAAGGCGCGCTTGGCCGGTACGTCGGTGGTCATGCGCAAGGTGCCGTAGGCCAAGGCGTAGCGGGATTTAGCATCATCGCCGGGGCCGGCCCAGGCCAGCTCGTTGTCGGCAAAGAAACCGACCAACCACGGGTCGTCACGGTGATCGCGGGCGGCGATAGCCACGGCGCGTTCGGTGGCCATGGCGAAACGCGGGTCGAACGGGTCGGGCATGCCACCCCACCAGTCGGTGCCGGTGCT
The DNA here is from genome assembly GCF_054685145.1 of Pseudomonas sp. H1_A03. NCBI lineage: Bacteria > Pseudomonadati > Pseudomonadota > Gammaproteobacteria > Pseudomonadales > Pseudomonadaceae > Pseudomonas > Pseudomonas sp. H1_A03. The sequence goes on along the minus strand of NZ_CP162829.1, from coordinate 2,726,241 downwards.
GATGCTGGCGTAGTCGCCGACGATCGACAGCGGCAAGGTGTAGGGCACACGATCGGCAGTGGTCAAACCCTCGTCGCTCCAGTTGCCTACGGTGTTGAAACCCCAGGCTTGCAGGCGGTCAAGGGTATGGGTGACCCAGCGTTTTTGGTCGAAACCGTCACCGCCATACGTGCGTTGCAAGTTGGCGCCGTAAAAGTCATACCAACGGCCGGCACCAAAGCTACGCCCTTCGCCTGCACCGTTACCGGTACGGTTGTCGCCGCTGCCGTAGTACTTGTCGAAGGGTTCGCCGCCTTTAGGCAACGCCGCGAACATCCATTCACGCCCGGCCACATAAGTCTGGCTGTTGTCCGGGGCCACAGTATTGACGCCCAGGGAGTAGAACGGATGCCCCTCCGGCGTCACCAGGTACCAGCGGCCGTCGCGTTTTTCGGTGCGGAAAAACCCGCTGGCGTCGAACGCCGGGCCTTTGTTCCAGCCGCCGTACTGGTCCAGGGCGGACTTATCCCGCGTGGCCAGCCAGCCCTGAAGTTGCTGTTGTTCCTTGGCCGCAGCGGCTTTGAGTTGCTCGTCGCTGCTGACTTTTTCCGGCCAGCGCGCCCGGGTGGATTGACCATAGGCATCCACCAACTCGCTGTAGGCCGCCTTCAATACAGGCGCGCTGTCCTGCACGCCAAAGCGCTCCAGCAAGATGCTCTGGGCGGCGTTGGGCTTGAGCATCGACAAGGTCACCGAAACCACCTGGCTGCGGTCGATTTCACCCGCGCTGCTGGCGAGCAATACGCGCTGGCCGTCCACGGTGATCGGCATCGGCGGGCCGGCCTTCATGCCCTGGCTCAACGGCGAATTGGCTTGCAACGGGATCAACAAGGTCTGGGCCGGACCGGCCGGCAAGTCAATGCGACTGATCAGGGTGCGGCCATCGCTGCTCTGCACCTTGACATAGAGGGTTAACGCCCAGTCCATCGCACTCTGGATACGCAAGCTCATGGCGCTCGATTGCGCCCAGTCCCAGGTGCCGGTCTGCGGGCTGAGCACCAGGCTCGGTTCGGCCGCCGGGTTGAAGGTGATGCGGCGCAGCACTTCGCCTTCGGCGGTCTGTTCGGCGTTGTATTGCGGCAGGCTGGCGTCCTGGGTCGCCACCTTGACCACATCGGCAGGCCGGACAAAGTTGAACAAGGTCTGTTGCCCGGCGGGCGCGGCCATCAAGGGCGCGGTAAACAGCAGGGCAAAAAGAGCGGGCAGCGTGCGAATCATACGAGCAAGGTTCTCCCAGACGGCCGGTGAATGGCCTGATGACATAATTGAGATAGACCACGAAGTGGGCGAATCCGCCCACGGTGGCTTAAGAAATTTCGCGCCTGAACGGCGGCAAGGCATTGAGGATAGCCTTGCCATAGCGTTGGGTGACCAAACGGCGGTCGAGCAAGGTGATGGTGCCCCGGTCTTCTTCGGTACGCAGCAAGCGACCGCAGGCCTGGACCAGCTTCAAGGAAGCATCCGGCACCGAGATTTCCATGAACGGATTACCACCCCGTGCTTCGATCCACTCGGCCAGTGCCGCCTCGACCGGATCATCCGGCACCGAAAACGGGATCTTGGCGATCACCACGTGTTCGCAGTAGGCACCGGGCAAGTCCACACCCTCGGCGAAACTCGCCAGGCCGAACAGCACGCTGGAGTCTCCACCGTCGACCCGCGCCTTGTGCTTGTTCAGGGTTTCCTGTTTGGACAGGTTACCCTGGATAAACACTTGCTTGCGCCAGTCGCGGTCGAGGCCGTCGAACACGTCCTGCATCTGTTTGCGTGACGAGAACAGCACCAGGGTGCCCCGCGAGCCTTCTACCAGCTCCGGCAGGTCGCGGATGATCGCGGCCGTGTGGGCGGGTGCATCCCGTGGGTCGGCCTTGAGGTCCGGCACCCGCAACACACCCGCGTCGGCGTGATGGAACGGGCTTGGCACTACCGCCGTAACGGCTTTTTTCGGCAGGCCGGCGCGCATGCGGAAGCGATCAAAAGTACCCAGCGCGGTCAGCGTGGCCGAGGTCACCAGGCAGCCGTAGGCCACGTTCCAGAGGTTGCGCCGCAGCATCTCGGCCGCCAGGATCGGGCTGGCGTTGACCTCGATATCAAACAGTGCGCCGCTTTCGGACAGGGTCAGCCAGCGCGCCATGGGCGGATTGTCTTCCGGGTCTTCGACGGTGAAAGCGGTCCACAACTCCCAGTTGCCCTGGGAACGGGAAAGCAGACTGCCGAACAGCGGATACCATTCTTCGGCCTGGTTGCTGGCGATGCCAATGTTGACCTCGCCGTCCATGCCCTCCTTGAGCAGGTCAGTAAGGCGGGTGAACAGGTCGGTCAGGCGCGAGAAGCCCTTCTTTAACTCGATGCCCATTTCGCGCATGTGTTCGGGGATCAACCCACCGACGAAACGATGACGGGGTCGCTCACGGCCCTCGACGTCTTCACCGGGCTTGAAGTCAGCCACCTGCTCGCAGGCGCTGAACATGAATTGCTGTTGGGTCTTGATCTCCCGCGCCAGCTCCGGCACTTGTTCGATCAGCTTGCCCAGGTCGCCGGGCAGCGGATGCTGGGCCAACAACTTGGTGAGGTTCTTCGCGGTGGTTTCCAGCCAGTCGGCAGTGGAACGCAGCCGCGTGTAGTGGGCGAAGTGGCCGATGGCCTTGTCGGGCAGGTGATGGCCTTCGTCGAATACATAGAGGGTGTCGCGCGGGTCAGGCAGCACGGCGCCACCGCCCAAGGCCAGGTCGGCCAGGACCATGTCGTGGTTAGTGACGATCACATCGACCTTGCCCATGCCTTCGCGCGCTTTGTAGAAGGCGCACTGGCCGAAGTTGGGGCAATGGCGATTGGTGCACTGGCTGTGGTCGGTGGTCAGGCGCGCCCAGTCGGCGTCTTCCAGCGCGGTGGGCCAGCTGTCGCGGTCGCCGTCCCATTTATTGCCGGCCAGCTTCTCGATCATGCTGGTGAACAGCTTCTGGCTGACTTCATCCACTTCGATCTTGAAGCCTTCTTCTTCAAACAGCGACGCGGTGGCGGTTTGCGCGTGGCCTTCCTGCAACAGCACGTCGAGCTTGGACAGGCACATGTAGCGGCCACGGCCCTTGGCCAGGGCGAAGGTGAAGTTCAGGCCGCTGTTGCGCATCAGGTCAGGCAGGTCTTTGTAGACGATCTGCTCTTGCAGGGCGACGGTCGCGGTGGCAATCACCAGGCGTTTGCCGGCGGCCTTGGCGGTAGGGATCGCGGCCAGGCTGTAGGCTACAGTCTTGCCGGTACCGGTGCCGGCCTCGACGGCCACGATCGCGGGGTCGCCACTGCGCCGGCCTTCGTCGTCGGTGTCGATATCCCCGAGGACCTTGGCCACTTCGGCGATCATCAGGCGTTGGCCGTAGCGCGGTTTCAAGCTCTTGGCTTCGAGAAAACGCGTGTAGGCGCCCTGGATCGTAGTTTTGAGTTCAGTGCTGATCATGGATAGTCGGGCGCAAAAAACGCTGGATAAATTTTCAGTGGTTCGGATCGGCCGCTATCATACCCCGCTAATTAATCCCGCGCAGAACGGAGTACCTCAATGACTGTGTTTAGCCTCGTTTATACCCTGCATGTACTGGCTGCCCTGATCTGGGTCGGCGGCATGTTTTTCGCCTGGATGATCCTGCGCCCCGCCGCTGTGGCGGCGCTTGAAGGCCCTGCCCGGCTCAAGCTGTGGGCAAATGTGTTTCAACGTTTTTTCGTTTGGGTGTGGGTCTCGGTGGCGGTTTTGCCGATCAGCGGCATTGGCCTGTTGCAGTTGCGCTTCAGCGGGTTTGAGACAGCACCGCGCTATGTGCAGGTGATGATGGGGTTGTATCTGGTGATGACGGCGCTGTTTATCCGTATCCAGGCGTTGAAACTCCCGGAATTGCGCACGGCAGTGGCGGCTGAAGATTGGCCGGCGGGTGCGGCTGCGTTGGGTCAGATTCGCAAGCTGGTGGGAATCAATCTGATCGTGGGGTTGGGGGTGGTGGCAATTGCTTCGGCCCGACCGATGTTCTAAAACCCTCGCGAATCGACGTAGCAGCTGTCGAGCCCTGGCGAGGCTGCGTCCGCGGTGCGTCAGATACACCGCGGACGCAGCCTCGCCAGGGCTCGACAGCTGCTACGGGGTTTCTACAGGCGTTGGATGGTCACTGTACCCGCTGGCCCCGTAGGCCCCGGCTGCCCTTCCAACCCTGGGCGGCCTTTCTCGCCACCGTCTGCGCGGTACACCAGGCAGCCCTTGGACTCGCCGCCGCGACCTGGTTTACCCGCCGTGCCCGCCAGGCCACCGGGGCCACCGTCCACCCACACCTTGATCTGCTGCGCGGGGAAGTCCTGCGGCAACTCAACCCGCACCTGTGCACCTGCCGCGCCGGGCAAACCATCCCCGCCGTTATCGCCATTGAAGCCCCGGCCCGCCGAACCCCAGGTGCAACCCGGGTCCTCACCGTTGGCACCATCCAGCCCGGCATAACCTTGGGCACCGGCGCCGCCACGGGCGTCCACCGAGAGTTCTTCAGCGTTCAGCGAATTGATGCGCAAGATCAAATCACGCCCAGCCTTGGCCGGCTTTTCATGGGTACCGGGAGCGCCGCGTGAGGTGATCTGGCTGCCGTGGTCCAACTGCGCATGGCGCACCTGCAATTGCAGCGCGGTGCCGCCGGGCACGATGGCGATACGGGCGTCACGCCCCAGGTGCAACTCATCCACCGTGACTTGGCTGATGGTGGAAGGCACCAGCAAGGTGCCGTAGTCCGCCACGTCCAGGCGCTCCAGTTGCAACACGCTGGTGCTGCTGGGCAGGCGCATCAACGAGTTGGTTTCAACACTGACGCTTTGCGCCAGGGCAACGGGGCTGACCAACACGGCCAACAGTAAAACCTTACGCATATGAAGCTCCCCGGAATTATTACAAAAGCTATTTCAAATTATTCTTTGGACGCACAGTAACGACTTCTACCGGCGTTTTGCCAGTGAAGGATCAAAAAAGTTAACAAAGGGGAGACTTCAGCGAAAGTTGCCAGCAATGCCCCTGTGGAACCCACAGGGGCAAGGGCCGTCAGCGGTTGATCTGGATTTCCGTGCGACGGTTCAAGGCACGGCCTTCAGCGGTTTTATTGTCAGCCACCGGCTGGCTCTCACCCGCGCCCGTCACCGCCACGAAGGCGCTGCGAGGCACACCGGAGCCGACCAGGTAATCCGTCACCGAATGCGCGCGCTTATCCGAGAGCCGTTGGTTGTAGGCGTCTTTGCCCACGCTGTCGGTATGGCCGGTGACGCGCAGTTGAGCGCTTGGGGCTTCCTGTTTCAGGCGGGTGGCGATGATGTCGAGCTTGGTTTTATCCGCCGCGGTCAGCCTGGCCGAGTCGAATTCAAAATGCACATCGCGAATCACGATGGTTTCTTCCTTGACCACCACGACCTCCTCAACCACGGCCGCTGGCGGCGCAGGCGGACACCCATCGGCATTTACCTGCACACCTTTTGGCGTGCCCGGGCACTTGTCGCGGCTGTCTGGCACACCATCGCCGTCTTCGTCGCCATCGCCGTGCACCCAGCAATAGGCGCCGGCCATGCCACCGATCAGCAACGCACCATAGCCTGCATAGGCCGAGCTTTCAGTGGCACCGATCGCCGCGCCGGTCACACCGCCAACGGCGGCGCAGGTGGGCCAATCGGTTTTTTGCAAACCTGCGCAACCTGTCAATACTCCGGTTAGCAGAACCAAGGGTAGAGCTGTCCGCATGATGCTCATCTGATTTCTCCTGAGGGGATCGGCGGGGGCCGATGGGTGGAGTAAAGACGGCTCTTTTCATCTGCGCCACTGCGCCGCACCCCTGTATTCATTGAGGCTCGTTGCTCTTGTCGGACTTTTCGCTGCCGCCCGCTCTAGGCCCGCACGCTCAGCCGCGCTAGTCTCTACGGTCCTGATGTGAGGATCTCTGATGACCGCTGGTATTTCTGCCCGTACACCCCAGCAAGCCTTGGCCGCCTTGCTTGATTTGCACCAGCCAAAACGCCTGTTGTTGTTGGGCGCCAGCCAGTTCCCGGCGCTGGAGGCGTTTCAAAAGGCGCACCCGGATACCCAGGTGTCTGTCGCGGCACCGGGAGCCTTGCCGGCGGAGCTTGCCGCACAGCGGTTTGACCTGGCGCTGGTGGTGGACTGCCTGGAGCACCTGTCAAAACCACAAGGCCTGACGCTGCTTGGCGGCATCCGCAACCTCAATGCCAGCCGCATTGCGGTGCTGGTGGACCTGGGCGCCTGCGACTGGAAGGACACCGACTTCTTCTCGCTGGCCCTGCAGGCTGGTGAGCGTTTCCAGCGTGATGAGCAGGTTCTGACGCTGTTTACCTATGATCTGCTTGACTATAAACAAGTACCGGACTGGCTCAACGCCCGCTTTTGGGCCAACCCGGAAAACTTCGGAAAGTACTGGTGGTAACCCCATGAGCACACCCATTTGCCCCTGCGGCAGTGGCAACCTGCTGGATGCCTGCTGCGGCCATTATCACGCCGGGCACCCGGCACCTTGCGCGAGCGCGCTGATGCGCTCGCGCTACAGCGCCTACGTGCTGGGCCTGGTGGACTATCTGGTCGCCACCACCCTGCCCGCCCAACAGCCGAACCTGGACCGCAATGCCATCGGCACCTGGAGCGCACAGAGCACCTGGCTCGGCCTTGAAGTGGAAAGCTCCGAGGTGTTTGGCGGCCAGCCGGAACATGCCTTTGTGACGTTCACTGCGCGCTGGCATGACAGCACCGGCGAACATAGCCACCGCGAGCAGTCCTCTTTCGTACAGAATGACGGGCGCTGGTACTTCATCGACCCGACAGTGGAAGTGAAGGCCGGACGCAACGATCCGTGCCTGTGCGGCAGTGGGCAGAAATTCAAGAAGTGTTGTTCCAGCTATCTCTAGCCACCACAGGGCTCACGCCATGCTCCGGATGTACAGCTTGATGCTGGCGTTAACCCTTGGCCTGACCGGCTGCGCGTCGTGGTTCGAAGACGACTCACCGCCGCCGCACGTGTCCCTGGTGAAAGTCGAAGTGGTGCGCGCCAAGCTGCTGGAGCAGAAGTTCAAGCTGTTCTTTCGCGTGGACAACCGTGACGACGCCGACCTGACCGTGCGCGGCCTGATCTACAAGGTCAGCCTGGGCGACTTCGTGTTGACCGAGGGCGAGTCCGACGAGTGGCTCACCGTACCGCCGCGCAGTCATAAGTTTTTCCGGGTGTCGGTACGCACCAACCTCTGGCCGCAGATCCGTGATGTGGTGCAGATGCTGAAAAACCCCAACAAGCCTGTGCCGTATCGCCTGGAAGGTGAGCTGAAAACCGGATTATTCATCGGTTATGACGTGCAGGTGAACCACAATGGCGAGATAATCCCCGGCGATTTTATTCCGGAGCGACATCGATGACTCAGCAACCCCATGTCCATGGTCCTGACTGCAACCATGATCACGATCACCACGATCACCATGATCACGACCACGGCCATGTCCACGGTCCGAACTGCGGCCACGCTCACCAGGAGCCGGTGCGCAATGCGTTGAAGGACGTGGGTCGCAATGACCCTTGCCCGTGCGGCAGCGAGAAGAAATTCAAGAAGTGCCACGGGGCGTAAGCCACGCTGAAGATCCAAATGTGGGAGCAGGCCCGCTCCCACATTGGGTTGGTGGATAGGGCCGTATAAATTGCTTCTAAGGTTATGCGCAAATATTTCATTGAATTTTCGCGCGCTGAACATCACCTATACCTACAGGCATCCGCTCAAGCATCCCCCTTTTTGGAGAGCTTCATGATCGACCTGTATTACTGGACCACCCCCAACGGTCACAAAATATCGCTGTTCCTGGAAGAAGCCGGCCTCCCCTACGAGGTGCACCCGATCAATATCGGCCAGGGCGAACAGTTCAAGCCTGACTTCCTGAAGATAGCCCCCAACAACCGCATTCCGGCGATCGTCGATCAGAACCCTGCCGACGGCGGCGCGCCGATTTCGCTGTTTGAATCCGGAGCAATCCTGCTGTACCTCGCGGAAAAAACTGGCCAGTTCATTCCAAAAGACCTGCGCGGTCGTCAGGAAGCCTTGCAATGGCTGTTCTGGCAAATGGGCGGATTGGGGCCAATGGCCGGTCAGAATCATCACTTCAGCCAGTTCGCGCCGGAGAAGATTCCCTACGCAATCAAGCGTTATATAGATGAGACCGCCCGGCTTTACGGCGTGCTGGACCGGCGCTTGGCGGATCGGCCGTTCGTGGCAGGCGAGGCCTACAGCATCGCGGATATGGCGATCTACCCGTGGGTTGTTTCCCACAAGTGGCAGAGCCAGCGGCTGGAAGATTTCCCACACCTGCAGCGCTGGTTCAACAGCATCAAGGAACGGCCTGCGACGGTCCGCGCCTATGAACTGGTGCAGAAGGTCAACCCGCCCAAATCCTGATCTCAAGGCAACTGAGACCTCAGTGTGGGAGCGGGCTTGCTCGCGAAAGCGGTGGGTCAGTCAACCGTACAGGCACTGATACACCGCCTTCGCGAGCAAGCTCGCTCCCACATTTGTCTGCGCAAGACTCAAGATCTCACGCTTTCCCCAAACTCCCGCTTGCGTCGTTTCGCCGCGCTCACTAACGTAGCGCCTTTACTGACGCTACCCCCCGCAGGAGCTTTGCCATGGCCTCGCCAGCCCTCTCACATTTTCTTCCCCGGTTCGGCGTTGCCGCGGCAGTGGCCAGTGCGTTAAGCCTGGCCGGTTGCCAGCTCCAGAACACCCAGGACACCCTGCCGCCGGTCGCCGGCGTGCTGCCGATCAAAGGCCTGGCTCAAAACGTTTCCGTGCGCCGCAATGCCCAGGGCATGCCGCTGATCGAAAGCAATACCTTCCATGACGCGCTGTTCAGCCTCGGTTACGTGCACGCCAGCGATCGCATCACCCAGATGGTCACCCTGCGCCTGCTGGCCCAGGGTCGCTTGGCGGAAATGGCGGGTGCTGAAGTGCTGGACGTCGACCGTTTCATGCGTGCGGTCAACCTGAAAAAAAGTGCCGGCGAGCTGTATAACGCTTCGTCGACGCGCCTTAAACGCTTCTTTGAAGTGTATGCCCGAGGCGTCAACGCCTACCTGTTCCGCTACCGCGACAAGCTACCGCCAGACCTGGCCCAGACTGGCTACAAGCCGGAATACTGGAAGCCGGAAGATTCGGCGCTGCTGTTCTGCCTGCTGAATTTCAGCGAGTCGGCCAACCTGCAGGAAGAAATTTCATCCCTGGTGCTGGCGCAGAAAGTCGGCGTCGACAAACTCGCCTGGCTGACCCCAAGCGCGCCGGATGAAGCGGTCCCGCTGGCTGAAGCCGAGAAACTCAAGGGTGTGAACCTGGGCCAGATCACCGGCCTGGCCGGGCTGGACGCGGTCAGCCAGCAACTGAGCAGCTTCAACTCACTGGCGGTCACCACCTCGAGCAACTGGGCGATTGGCCCGCAACGCAGCCGCAGCGGTAAAAGCCTGTTGGCCAACGATCTCGCCGCCCAGCCGCAAGCGCCGTCGCCATGGAGCTACGTGCAGATCCGCGCACCGAAATACCAGGCCGTGGGCGCCTCGATTGCCGGCTTGCCGACGCTGCTGTCCGGCTTCAACGGCAAAGTCGCGTGGAGCATGAGCACCGTCAAGGGCGACACCCAGGACCTGTTCCTGGAAAAGGTCAAACGCCAGGGCAACGCGCTGTACTACGAGAACAACGGCAAATGGCTACCAGCAGGTGTGCGTAACGAAACCTTCTTCGTCAAAGGCCAGCGCTCGATTCGTGAAGTGGTGTACGAAACCCGCCACGGTGCCTTGCTCAACAGCAGCCAGGCGCTGACCACCGGCCTGGGCCTGGCGCTGCAAACCGCCGACTTCAAGGACGACAAGAGCCTGGATGCGTTCTTCGACCTGTCACGCGCGCAAAACGCCGCCAAGGCCTCGGACGCAACCCGCGAGATTCGCGCCATTGCGCTAAACATGGTCTTCGCCGACGCCAGCAACATTGGCTGGCAAGTCACCGGCCGCTTCCCCAACCGGCGCGAAGGCGAAGGTTTGCTGCCGTCGCCGGGCTGGGACACGCGTTTCGACTGGGACGGTTACGCCGACGCGATGTTGCACCCCTATGACCAGGACCCGGCCCAAGGCTGGATAGGCACTGCCAACCAGCGTACCGCGCCACGCGGTTATGGTATGCAGTTGTCCAATTCCTGGGACGCCCCGGAACGTAGCGAGCGCCTGGCGCAGTTGGCCAATGCCGGCAAGCATGACAGCCGCAGCATGATCGCCATGCAATACGACCAGACCACCACGTTTGCTGCCAAGCTAAAGACCATGTTCCAGGCGCCAGGCATGGCCCAGCCACTGAAACAGGCGATCGATGCGTTGCCGGCGGCTGAGCAGGTCAAGGCACGGGAAGCACTGAATCGCTTGATGGCCTTCGATGGTCGACTGGTGACAACGTCCGCCGACGCCGCCATCTACGAACTGTTCCTGCAGGAAAGCACTCGGCAGATCTTCCTCGACGAACTCGGCCCGGAAAACAGCGCCAGCTGGAAGGCTTTCGTCAGCAATGCCAGCCTGTCCTACGCCGCCCAGGCCGATCACTTGCTGGGCCGCGAAGACAGCCCATTCTGGGACGACGTGCACACCCCGCAGAAAGAAGACAAACCTTTGATCCTCGCCCGCAGCCTGGCCGCGGCGATCAGCGCCGGTGACAGCCAACTGGGTACCGATCACAAGGCCTGGCAGTGGGGCAAGCTGCACACGACTACCTGGAAAAACACCAATGGCCAGGTGATTCGTGGCCCACTGGCGTCCGGCGGCGACCACAACACCTTGAACCCGGCACCGTACAACTGGGGCCAGGATTTCACCACCACCCTAGTGCCGGCGCTGCGCATGATTGTCGATTTCGGCCAGGTGGAACCGATGATGGGCCAGGGTGGCATCGGCCAGTCCGGCAACCCGGCCAGCCCGAACTATGCCAATGGCATCGACCCGGCGCTCAAGGCGCAATACCTGAGCTTCCCGATGCAGCCGCAGAACTTTGAGAAGGTGTATGGGAAAACAAGGTTGACCCTGACGCCTGGTAAGTAACCCGGGGCCTTACTGAAGAAACCGAACCAGAATGTGGGAGCTGGCTTGCCTGCGATGACGCCTTTTCAGTCACTCTTTCAGTGGCTGATACACCGCCATCGCAGGCAAGCCAGCTCCCACATTTGTTCTGTGTACATTCCGATAGAACTTCTGCGCTCAGCCCCGCCTCATAAGTAACAAGCCCACTTCCCCGGTCATTCCATGGACCTTGTCATCGCCCGCCCCGAAGGCCTGTATTGCGCCGCCGGAGATTTCTACATCGACCCCTGGCGCCCGGTGGAACGTTCGGTCATCACCCACGCCCACGGCGACCATGCCCGCACCGGCAACCAGCACTACTTGGCGGCGGCTCCCGGCGAAGGCATCCTGCGCTCGCGGCTGGGCCAGGACATCAACCTGCAAACCTTGGCCTACGGCGAACAACTGGTCCATCACGGCGTCACCCTGAGCTTCCACCCGGCCGGGCATGTATTGGGATCGGCCCAAGTGCGCCTGGAATATCAAGGCGAAGTGTGGGTCGCATCCGGCGATTACAAAGTCGAGCCCGACGGCACCTGCGCCCCCTTCGAACCGGTGCGTTGCCATACCTTCATCACCGAATCCACCTTCGGCCTGCCGATCTACCGCTGGCAACCCCAGGCGCAGATCTTTGCCGGGATCAACGATTGGTGGCAGGCGAACATCGCCGCCGGCAAGGCCAGCGTGTTGTTCTGTTATTCCTTTGGCAAAGCCCAGCGCATCCTGCATGGGATCGACGCCAGCATCGGCCCGATCCTCAGCCATGGCGCGGTCGAGCCGCTGAACCGGGTGTACCGCGAGGCCGGGATCTACATCCCCGAAACCCTGTATGCCGGTGACTTCAAAAAGACCGACCCGTTGTTGCGCCAGGCCTTGATCATCGCCCCGCCCTCTGCCAGCGGCAGCAGTTGGATAAAGCGCTTTGGCGACTATAGCGATGCCTTTGCCAGCGGCTGGATGCGCCTGCGCGGTACCCGTCGGCGGCGGGGTGTGGACAGAGGTTTTGTGCTGTCAGACCACGCCGACTGGCCCGGTTTGTTGTGGGCCGTCGAGCAAACCGGCGCCGAGCGGGTGATGGTCACCCACGGCTCTGTCGGTGTATTGGTGCGCCATCTGCGGGAAAAAGGTCTGGATGCCCAAGGCTTCACCACTGAATACGGCGATGACGAAGAGGAGGCAAGCGCATGAAGGCCTTCGCCGAGCTGTACGCCAACCTCGACGCCACCACCTCCAGCAACGCCAAGCTTGCTGCACTGCAAGCCTACTTTCTGCAAGCGCCACCGGACGATGCCGCCTGGGCGGTGTACTTTCTGTCCGGGGGGCGCCCTCGCCAGTTGGTCCCCACGCGCCTACTGCGGGACATGGCCACCGAAGCGTCGGGCATCGAACCCTGGCTGTTCGAAGAAAGCTACCAGTCGGTGGGTGACTTGGCGGAGACGATTTCCCTACTGTTACCGGAATCCACCTACACCTCAGAAGACGGCCTTGCAGTGTGGCTGGAGGAAAAACTCCTACCCCTGCGTGGCTTGCCTCCGTTGGAATTGGCTGAGCGCCTACCGGCGTTATGGGCGCAACTGGATCAACCCAGCCTGATGGTGTGCATCAAGTTGATCACCGGCAGTTTTCGCGTGGGCGTGTCCAAGTTGCTGGTCACGCGAGCCCTCGCTGCCATGGCCGACCTCGACAACAAGCGCGTGGCGCAGCGGCTGGTGGGCTACACCGACTTGTCCAACCGCCCTACGCCTGAGGGCTACCTCAAGCTGATCGCCGCTGAATCTTCCGACGAGCATGCGCAAAGGGGCGGGCAGCCCTATCCGTTTTTTCTCGCCCACGGTTTGGCGCAACCGGTGGAGCAGTTCGACACCTTGCTCGGCTCGCCCGCCGACTGGCAGGTGGAATGGAAGTGGGATGGCATCCGTGCGCAACTGGTCAAGCGTGAAGGCCGCCTGTGGATCTGGTCCAGGGGTGAAGAACTGGTCACCGAGCGTTTCCCCGAACTTCACAGCCTGGTCAGTGGCTTGCCCGATGGCACGGTGATCGATGGCGAAATCGTAGTGTGGAAGGACGCGGTGCAACCTTTCGCGCTGCTGCAACAGCGCATTGGTCGCAAGACCCTGAGCAAAAAAGTACTTGAGGACGCCCCGGTCGCAGTCCTGGCCTACGACCTGCTGGAACATCAGGGTGACGACTGGCGCAACCACACTCAGGCTGAGCGCCGCGCGCAACTTGAGCAGGTGATTGCCCAGTGCAACCAACCCTCGTTGCAGGCATCACCGTTGCTGACTGGGAGCAGTTGGCAGGACCTCGCCGAACAACGCGAAGCCTCTCGCAGCCTCGGGGTGGAAGGCATGATGCTCAAGGACCGCAAAGGCCTCTACGGCGTGGGCCGCACCAAGGACATGGGTCTATGGTGGAAGTGGAAGGTGGACCCGTTCAGCATCGACGCGGTGTTGATCTATGCCCAGCGCGGTCATGGTCGACGCGCCAGCCTGTATAGCGACTACACCTTTGCGGTATGGGACGGGCCGCCCGGTACCGAACGCACGCTGGTGCCGTTTGCCAAGGCGTATTCAGGGCTGACGGACGAGGAAATGCGCAAGGTCGACGCCATCGTGCGCAAGACCACGGTGGAAAAGTTCGGGCCGGTCAGCAGCGTCACGCCGAGCATGGTGTTTGAGCTGGGGTTTGAGGGGATTGCCCTGTCCAAGCGGCATAAAAGCGGGATTGCGGTGAGGTTTCCGCGAATGTTGCGCTGGCGACAGGATAAGGCGGTGGAAGAAGCCGATAACCTCGCCACGCTGCAGGACCTTCTGGCCTGACTCAAAACACCTGTGGGAGCTGGCTTGCCTGCGATGGCGGCGGGTCAGCTAATGCATCTGTAATTGACCCACCGCTCTCGCAGGCAAGCCAGCTCCCACCTTTTTGATCTGCATCAGTTCCAAATTGGTGCGATGAATTTTCCATGCCCATTTCCGGGCATCTCCTACACTCAAACTTCCCTCATCCCACCTTTTAAAACGCTCATTCGGAACTATGGTGCAGAAATTGCTACCTGTGATCCGTCTGACACCGTTCAGTAACAGTCCTAAACGCGCCACAAGCGCTTATCTTGGTTTCCAGGGATTACATAATGAAAAAAGCATTGCTGACCCTTTCTGCACTGGCTCTGTGCATGGCCGCCGGTTCCGCGCTGGCCAAGGAATACAAGGAACTGCGTTTTGGTGTCGATCCGTCCTATGCACCGTTTGAATCCAAGGCCGCCGACGGCAGCCTGGTCGGCTTCGATATCGACCTGGGCAATGCGATCTGCGCCGAGCTGAAAGTGAAGTGCAAGTGGGTCGAAAGTGATTTCGACGGCATGATTCCAGGCCTGAAAGCCAACAAATTCGACGGCGTGATTTCGTCCATGACCGTGACCCCGGTGCGTGAAAAGGCCATCGACTTCTCTAACGAGCTGTTCTCCGGCCCAACCTCGCTGGTGTTCAAGAAGGGTGCTGGCTTCTCGACGCCCGAGTCCCTCAAGGGTAAATCCGTGGGCTACGAGCAAGGCACCATCCAGGAGGCCTACGCCAAGGCGGTACTGGATAAAGCCGGTGTGACCACCAAGGCCTACGCCAACCAGGACCAAGTGTATGCCGACCTGACCTCCGGCCGTCTCGACGCTTCCGTGCAGGACATGCTGCAAGCCGAACTGGGCTTTTTGAAGTCGCCAGCCGGTGCGGGCTACGAAGTCAGCGCCGCCATTGACGACCCACTGCTGCCGTCGAAAACCGCCATCGGTATCAAAAAAGGTAACACTGAACTGAAGGCGCTTTTGGATAAAGGTATCAAAGCGTTACACGATGATGGCACCTACGCCACCATCCAGAAGAAACACTTTGGCGATCTGAACCTGTACAGCGGCAAATAATGCCTGGAGCGCCCTTCCCTGGAAGGGCGCTTTTTTATCGCCATAGGTCCTGATTTATGCTCGAAGAATTGTTGCAAACCCTCGGGCTGAGCGCGCTCAGTTTGAAGGGTTTCGGCCCGCTGTTGCTGCAAGGCACGTGGATGACGATCAAGTTGTCAGTGCTGTCCCTGGCCGTCAGCGTCGTGCTCGGCTTGCTCGGTGCCAGCGCCAAATTGTCCAGCCTGCCCTTTTTGCGCATCCCCGCCCAGCTCTACACCACGCTGATTCGCGGTGTACCCGACTTGGTCCTGATGCTGCTGATTTTCTACAGCCTGCAAACCTGGCTCACCGGTTTCACCGACTTCATGGAATGGGAATACATCGAGATCGACCCATTCAGCGCCGGGGTGATCACCCTGGGCTTTATCTACGGTGCTTATTTCACCGAAACCTTTCGCGGCGCAATCCTCGCCGTGCCCCGTGGCCAACTGGAAGCCGCCACGGCCTACGGCCTCAAGCGCGGGCAACGGTTTCGCTACGTGACCTTCCCGCAGATGATGCGATTTGCCCTGCCGGGTATCGGCAACAACTGGATGGTGATGCTCAAGGCCACGGCGCTGGTGTCGATCATCGGCCTGGCCGACTTGGTCAAGGCTGCCCAGGACGCGGGCAAGAGCACCTATCAGCTGTTCTACTTCCTGGTGCTCGCCGCGTTGATCTACCTGATGATCACCAGCGCGTCCAACTTCGTCTTGCGTCGCCTTGAACGGCGCTACTCCGCAGGCGCCCGGGAGGCAGTGCGATGATCGAACTCTTGCAGGAATACTGGCGCCCCTTCCTTTATAGCGACGGCCAGCACATCACCGGTCTGGCCATGACGATGTGGCTGCTCAGCGCCGCGCTGGTCATCGGTTTTCTGGTGTCGATTCCGCTGTCCATTGCGCGTGTCTCGCGCAATCGTGCCGTGCGTTGGCCGGTGCAGTTCTACACCTACCTGTTCCGGGGCACGCCGCTCTATATCCAGTTGCTGATCTGCTACACCGGCATCTACAGCATCGCCGCCGTGCGCGAACAACCGCTGCTGGACGCATTCTTTCGCGATGCGATGAACTGCACCATCCTGGCCTTCGCCCTCAACACCTGCGCCTACACCACTGGAGATTTTCGCCGGGGCGATCCGCAGCATGGCCCATGGCGAAGTCGAAGCGGCCAAGGCCTATGGCTTGAGCGGCTGGAAGCTGTACGCCTACGTGATCATGCCGTCCGCGCTGCGTCGCTCGCTGCCCTACTACAGTAATGAAGTGATCCTGATGCTGCACTCGACCATGGTGGCCTTCACCGCGACGATTCCAGACATCCTCAAAGTGGCGCGGGACGCTAACTCGGCCACCTTCATGACCTTTCAATCATTCGGTATCGCTGCGCTGATCTACCTGACCGTGACCTTCGCGCTGGTCGGTCTGTTTCGTCTGGCGGAGCGCCGCTGGCTGGCGTTTCTCGGGCCGAGCCATTAAGGAGTTTGTATGCGTCATCAGGTTCATGAACTGATCGCGCCAGTGCCAGGTACGGCGCGGCAGATTCACAGTTTTCACTTCGGCCCGGAGCAGGCCGAGGGCAAGATTTACATCCAGTCGTCGCTGCACGCCGATGAGTTGCCGGGCATGCTGGTGGCCTGGCACCTCAAAGTGCAATTGGCGAAGCTGGCCGCGGCCGGTCGCCTGCGCAGCGAGATCGTGCTGGTGCCTATCGCCAACCCGGTGGGCCTGGAACAGGTGTTGATGGATATCCCGCTGGGTCGCTATGAGCTGGAGAGCGGGCAGAACTTCAATCGCCTGTTTGTCGACCTCAGTGAAGCGGTCGGCAACCAGGTCGAAGATTTGCTCGGGGATGATCCTCGGCACAACGTCGAACTGATCCGCGCCGCGCTGTCCACCGCCCTCGCCGCACAAAATGCCGACACCCAGCTGCAATCCCAGCGCCTGGTGCTGCAACGCCTGGCCTGTGACGCCGACATAGTACTGGACCTGCATTGCGATTTCGAAGCCGTGGCGCACTTGTACACCACGCCCGAGGCCTGGCCGCAGGTGGAACCGCTCGCGCGGTATATCGGTTCGGAAGCTAATTTGCTCGCGACCGACTCCGGTGGACAATCCTTCGATGAGTGTTTCACCCTGGTCTGGTGGCAATTGCAGCAACGCTTCGGCGAGCGCTTCCCGATCCCCATGGGCAGTTTTTCGGTGACCGTCGAACTGCGCGGGCAAGGCGACGTCAACCACGGCCTGGCCAGTCTCGACTGCCAGGCAATCATCGATTACCTGATTCACTTCGGCGCCATCACCGGTGATGCGGCACCGCTGCCCGACCTGCCCTACCCGGCCACACCGCTGGCCGGCGTTGAACCGGTGGCGACGCCAGTGGGTGGCCTGCTGGTGTTCAGCGCCCTGCCCGGTGAATACCTGGAGGCCGGGCAACTGATCGCCGAAATCATCGACCCCATTTCCGACCGCGTAACGCCGGTGCACTGCCAGAAGGCCGGCCTGCTTTACGCTCGTTCGCTACGCCGCATGGCCACTGCCGGGATGGTCATCGGCCATGTCGCGGGCAGCGAAGCCTACCGTAGCGGCTACCTACTTTCGCCTTGAGGATGCACGCCCCATGTACAAATTGACCGTTGAAGGCCTGCATAAAAGCTATGGCGACAATGAGGTGCTCAAAGGTGTTTCGCTCAAGGCCAAGACCGGTGACGTGATCAGCCTGATCGGCGCCAGCGGCTCGGGCAAGAGCACCTTTTTGCGCTGCATCAACTTCCTGGAAACCCCCAACGACGGCGCCATGACCCTGGACGGCCAGTCGATCCGCATGGTCAGCGATCGCCACGGCATGCGCGTGGCCGACGACGCCGAACTGCAGCGCCTGCGCACGCGCCTGGCGATGGTGTTCCAGCACTTCAACCTGTGGAGCCACATGAGTGTGCTGGAAAACATCACCATGGCCCCGCGCCGGGTGCTGGGTTGCAGCAAGAAAGACGCCGAAGACCGCGCCCGTCGCTACCTCGACAAGGTAGGGTTGCCGGCGCGTGTGGCCGATCAATACCCGGCGTTCCTGTCCGGCGGCCAGCAGCAACGGGTCGCCATCGCCCGCGCCTTGGCCATGGAACCCGAGGTGATGCTGTTCGACGAGCCCACCTCGGCCCTCGACCCGGAACTGGTGGGCGAAGTGCTCAAGGTGATCCAGGGCCTGGCCGAGGAAGGCCGCACCATGATCATGGTGACCCACGAGATGAGCTTTGCGCGCAAGGTGTCGAGCCAGGTGCTGTTCCTGCACAAGGGCCTGGTGGAAGAGCAAGGTGCGCCTGCGGATGTGTTGGGCAATCCCAAGAGTGAGCGCTTGCAGCAGTTTCTAAGTGGCAATCTCAAGTGAAGCAGATGCGCGCATGAAACGTATGGCGTGTGCGTCGGGTTTCAAAGCGCCAGCCTGCCTGCGTGCAGGCACGCGAGACGATTTCCAGGCCAAAGCCGAACCCCGGCGACACGCGCTGTTCCACACGGTTATTGATGATCACCAGTTGCTGCTCAGTGAGGACAACCCGGACTTTACCGGCGCCATGCTGAACAGCGTTGCCCAGCAGGTTCTGCACCACACTGCGGGCTATCGCCTCATTGGCCTTCACGCAGATCGTTGATGCCCCCGTCAGCACCCGCGCATCAGCCGCGAGAGGGTAAAGCAGCTGGTATTTTTCGATCTGCTCGGCGACGACAGCGGACAGGTCAATCGCCGCATGGGGCAATTGACGCGGTTCACGGGCCAGGGACAAAAACAGCTCAATGGTCATTTTCATTCCGGACAACGCGCCCTCCATGCGTAGCAGGCTGCGTGCGGATTTTTCGGCGTTGCAGCCGGGCAAACGCAGGATCGCCAGGCTGTTGTTCAAGATCCCCAAGGGGGTGCGTAGCTCGTGGCTCACGTGCCGGGTAAATGCCTGCTCGCGCAGCAGCGCGGCATTTTGCTGGGTCACCAGAGCCGACAGCGTACGGCTCAACGTGCCGATTTCGTCCTGGCGCTCGAACCCGCTGAATCTGCACGGCCCACGCGGTTCAGAGGCCACGTCCTCCACCAATTGGCTGACGGGCTGGGCAATGGCGCGGGCAATCGCGATGGCCAGGATGGTACCCAGGATCAGGATCAATCCGGCCACCGCGCACAACAGCCCGAAAATCTGAGCGCCGTAGCCTTCGGTCTGGCTGAGTTCAGACTCGTTCAGCATCAGTATCAGCCGCTGCGACGCACCCGGTACAACACTCACGAACACATGGACATCCTCTCCCTCCAGTTCATGGTGACCGGCTGGCAATTGGCGAATGACGGCGGGAAGTTCAGCGTCTCCCGACCAGTAGCCTTGCAGGTAAATGCTGTTGGGCATCGCCGTCGCTGCCCCTTGCAGGCTATGCCGTTCCTCGAACGCCTGTGCCTCAAGCTTCAAATAGCTGGCAATGATGTAGTCCTCTGTCACGTTGACAGTGGCCCAGATCAGCACACTGTAGAACAACGTAATCGTTGCCATGAACGGCAGCAGTGCAGAGAGGATTCGCGCAAAAAAGGAATCAGTAAGGAATCGCAAGACGATAGCCCTTACCGTGAACCGTCCGGATCAGCTCGTTACCGTATGGCTTGCCCAAGGCTTGGCGGAGCCGGTAGATATACGTGCGCAGTGCATCACTGTCTGGCGGATCACCCCCTGGCCACAACGCGGCCTCCAGTTTGCGCCGGCTGACGGGCTCCGGTGCCCCATCGGCAAGCAGGTTCAGCAAGGTGAATTGGAGGGCGGGTAACACCGTGATGACGCCGTTGTAGCGCAACGCCTGCGAGACCGGATCAATCACCAGGTCGCCCAGTTGTTTCACACGGCGTGGCTGGCGCGGGGAGCCCCGGCGGATCAGCGCGCGGATACGCCATAGCAACTCTTGAGGCTCAAAGGGTTTGACCAGGTAATCGTCGCCGCCTGCGTCGTAACCCTCTTGTTTATCGGGCAGTGCGTCACGTGCCGTCAGGAATATAACGGGCGTGTGGTTCTGCTCGCACCGCAACTGGCGACAGGTGTCAAAACCGCTCATGCGAGGCATTGCCACATCCATGACGATGAGGTCGTATTCATGGTGCTGGACACGCTCCAGGCAACTTCGCCCATCGCGGGCAAAATCTACATCGAAACCAAATTCACCGAGATAATCCCCCAACGAACCCGCCAACGCATGATCATCTTCAACTAGTAATATTTCCATCAGGACAAACTCCAAATTCTTACAAACAACTAAGAACATCCCTTCAGCAAACAAATAAAAACTGACAACAAATATCGTTTCGCGACGTTACATTTGATTCACACTTCATCTTATACATTCTTGTCATGCAAAAAATACTTCGAGTGTTCATCCGTTATCTGGGCGCAGGCTTCTTCGCGACACTGGTGCATTTCGTAGTGTTCGTCTGCTTGCTGCCTTACTACGGCCCAACGCCATCCACCTTCTGTGCAGCCGTTACGGGGGCGCTGGTCGCCTATTGCCTGTCCAGGCATTGGGTATTTGTGAAGCGAGACTGCAATAGAGGACGATTTTTCATAACGGCCACCAGTCAGGTTTTATCTAACACGCTTATTGTCACGCTACTGATCCACTGGGGCGTACCTGCACAACTTGCACAGCTCATGACAATGGTCGCCGTGACTCTTCAAGGCTTTACGATTAATCACTTCTGGGTATTCAAACATGACAGCAAACGCGAACCTCTTCAGTGAGTCCTTGCCTGCCACGAAACTTACAATATTGGTGCCTTGCTTTAACGAGCAGTGCGTAATAACGCAATTCCATTTGCGCCTGATGGCGATCATTGAACGCGTAAAAATCCGCACAGAAGTGTTCTACATCAATGACGGCAGTCAAGACCAGACAGCGGCCATGATCGATCAATTTTCTCAGGACCCGCGTGTCAGGTGCCTGCACTTGAGTCGCAACTTCGGCAAAGAAGCGGCCATGCGCGCAGGCATCAACGACATAGACGGCGGCGCAGTAATCATCATGGACTGCGACCTGCAAGACCCACCGGAGCTGATCCCCCTTATGGTGCAGGAATGGCACAAGGGCTATGAGATCGTGAACATGCAGCGCCGCTCACGGCACTGTGATTCCTGGACAAAACGCACGGCCGCAAGGCTCTATTACGCCACGCTGGACCAACTGATCGACGACTTCGAAGTCCCCCAGCAAGTCAGTGATTTCAGACTCATAGGGCCCAACGCACTCGCGGCCATTCGCGCCATGGACGACAACGCCGGCGTTTTGAAACTGCTGGTCAGCTGGCTCGGCTACCCAAGTACCGAAGTGAACTACGACCGCAAGCCGCGCCAAGCGGGCACAACCAAGTGGACGCCGCTGTCATTGCTGGACCTGTGTGCGGACTCGATTCTTGCTTTCTCTACTCGCCCGCTGCGCATGTACAGCTACTTGAGTGCCACGAGCTTTCTGGTTGGCTCACTGTGGGTTGCAGCCACCGCGACATTCGGTGAACTGACCCATGCGCATCTGCTGGTGCAATCGATTCTGTTGTTGTGCCTGGGTACCGCCGTGGTCGGCGAGTATGTCGGCCGGGTGCTGACGGTGGTGAGCCCCAGGCCCAACTCCCTGCATAAGCGCGATCTATCTTGAATCCCTTCATAAAGGCTGACGGCATGAATCATTCCGCGTCCATGCGTTTGCTCTGGGGCATCCTGTTCACGGTGCTGCTGGCGCGCCTGCTCACACTCGGGCTCTATCCAATCATGGATACCTCAGAGGCCCGCTATGCCGAAATTGCCCGAAAAATGCTCGTCTCCAATGACTGGATCACGCCGATGTTCGATCACGGAGTGCCGTTCTGGGGCAAGCCGCCGTTGTCATTCTGGCTACAGGCACTGAGCATGAAAGCGTTCGGCATCAACGAGTTCTCCAGCCGTTTTTCAACCTGGCTGCTGCATGTCGCCAGCTGCGCGCTGATCGTGCACTTCGCTTGCGGCGAGCGCAGCCTGCGAGTCGGGTTGACGGCAGCGATTATCTACTCGACTTGCACACTCGGGCTCCTTTCCAGCGGTGCCGTGTTGACCGACGGCGCATTGGCGTTCGCCCTTTTGCTCGCCCACCTGGGCGTGTGGCGCGGTTTGATGCACGGTGACCGCAGGTGGGCCATGGCGGGTTTTCTCGGGCTTGGCCTGGGCCTGCTCGCAAAAGGCCCGCTGGCGCTTGTGTTGCTGGCGATGCCCGCATCAATCTGGCTGGCGCTTACCGGCCATTGGCGGCGATTGCTGGGGCTGCCATGGTTGCCGGGGTTGGCACTGATGCTCGCGGTGGCCATGCCTTGGTATTGGCTGGCCGAACTGAAAACCCCGGGTTTTCTGGAGTACTTCATCGTCGGCGAACATTTCAGTCGCTACGTCATCAGCAAATGGCAAGGCGATCTATACGGCAGCGCACATGCGCAACCCTTGGCGATGATTTGGGGGCACCTGCTGGGCGGGCTTTTGCCCTGGACGCTGTTTTTACCGATGCTGGTCAAGCTGCGCGGGAAATTTGAAGGTCAGCGAGAGTACTTGATCTTTGTGCTGGGCTGGGCTGTTTCAGCGCCCTTGTTCTTTACCATGTCCACCAACATCCTCTGGACCTACGTACTGCCCGCGCTGCCAGCCTGGGCGTTATTACTGGCTGAGGTGCTCTGCCGCAAAACACGCGGGACCGTCATCGCAGCCATGGCGTTGGCCTTGCCCCTACTGGGCTGCATCTTGATCATCAGTGGCAAGATTGCCGACCGCCCACAAAACCAGAAAAACATGGTTGCGCTTTGGAAAGCGCAACAAGCCGCTGCGCCGGGCGACTTGATCTACCTGGGCTCACGCTCTTATTCGGCCGAGTTCTATAGCAGCGGCTGGGCACGGCACACCAAAAGCCCACAACAACTGCCGCTGTCGAAAGACTTTTACCTGGTCCGACGCAAAAACAACCAGCAACCGCTGCCGCCAACCTTGACCTGCTACGCAGTGGCCCAGGCCAATACATCCCAATTGCATTACTGTCGTGCTGCACCCGGTTAAACCTTTGGCAGGCGTTAAGGGTCTGTGCAATAAGCCCTTCAGAGCGTCAGCGCCCGCATGGCAAAACCTCTCGACTTCGCCCGGCAATGGTTCGCCGCCAAAGGCTGGAAGCCGTTCGCCTTTCAAAAAGAAGTCTGGGCGGCGGTCAAGGAAGGCCGATCAGGTTTGCTGCATGCCAGCACCGGCGCCGGTAAAACCTATGCACTGTGGTTTGCCGCGCTCAATCGCTTCGCCATCACTCGCCCAGCGACAACCGGTAAACGCAAACCACCGGCTGAACCGCTGACGGTGCTGTGGATCACGCCCATGCGTGCGTTGGCCGCCGACACCGCCCGCGCCCTTGAAGCGCCGCTCGAGGCGTTACAGATTCCCTGGAGTGTCGGCCTGCGCACCGGCGACACCAGCAGCAGCGAACGCGCACGGCAGACCCGCCGCCAGCCCACCGCACTGGTCACCACCCCGGAAAGCCTGACGTTAATGCTGGCCCGCGCCGATAGCGAAACCAGCCTGGGAAACCTGCGCATGGTGGTCGTGGATGAGTGGCACGAACTGATCGGTAATAAACGCGGCGTGCAACTGCAACTGGCGCTGGCACGCTTGCGGCGCTGGCATCCAGAGTTGATGGTGTGGGGTATTTCGGCAACCTTGGGTAATCAGTCTCACGCATTGGAAGTGCTGATTCCACAGGGTGACGGGATCAATGTGCAGGGGCTAACGGCCAAGCAGTTGATCATCGACACATTATTGCCACCCGTTACAGAACGTTTTCCCTGGGCCGGGCATATCGGCTTGAAGATGCTGCCCCAAGTGGTGGCCGAGGTGGAAAGCAGCAGCAGTTGCCTGGTCTTTACCAACACGCGAGCGCAATCGGAAATTTGGTACCAGGCATTGCTTGAAGCCCGTCCCGATTGGGCCGGGGTGATTGCCCTGCACCATGGTTCGCTGTCGCGAGAGACCCGTGACTGGGTGGAGCGGGCTTTGAAAGACGGCCAGCTCAAGGCGGTGGTGTGTACGTCAAGCCTGGACCTGGGGGTGGATTTCCTGCCGGTGGAGCGCGTACTGCAGATCGGCTCGGCCAAAGGCGTGGCCCGCCTGATGCAACGCGCCGGTCGCTCGGGGCACGCGCCGGGGCGGCCCTCGCGGGTGACATTGGTGCCGACCCACAGCCTGGAGTTGGTGGAGGCCGCGGCGGCGCAGGATGCGATTGCGCAGCGGCGCATTGAAGCGCGCGAGTCGCCGCACAAATCGTTGGATGTACTCGTCCAGCATCTTGTCAGCATGGCATTGGGCGGTGGCTTTACACCGCAAGCGCTGCTGGCCGAGGTACGCGGCGCCTGGGCTTATCGCGATCTGACGGATGAAGACTGGGCCTGGGCGCTGGGGTTTGTGCGCCATGGTGGCCTTTCGTTGACGGCTTATCCGGATTACCGTCGCGTCGAGCCGGACGAGCACGGCATCTGGCGCGTCCCGGACGCAAGGCTGGCACGTCGACATCGCATGAGCGTCGGCACCATCGTCAGCGACGCAAGCATCCAGTTGAAGTTCTGGAGCAAGGGCGGCGGCGGCAAAAACCTCGGCAGCGTCGAGGAAGGTTTTATTGCGCGGCTCAAGCCGGGAGATGGCTTCCTGTTCGCCGGGCGCTTGCTGGAGCTGGTGCGGGTCGAAAACATGACCGCCTATGTACGTCGCAGCACCGCGAAAAAAGCCGCCGTACCGCGCTGGAATGGTGGGCGCATGCCGCTTTCCAATGAGCTGGCCCAGGCCGTCGTCGTGCGCTTGGATGAAGCGGCCCACGGACACTTCGAAGGGCCGGAGATGCAGGCGGTTCGGCCCCTCTTGCAAACACAATTGCGCTGGTCCGGCTTGCCGACGCGCGAGCACTTGCTGGCTGAGGCCTTGAAATCGCGGGAGGGATGGCACCTGTTCCTCTACCCCTTCACCGGGCGCCAGGTGCACCTGGGGCTGGCGAGTGTGTTGGCGTGGCGGGTGAGCCGAGGGGCAGGCGGTCACCTTCTCCATTGCGGTGAATGATTACGGGCTGGAGTTATTGAGTGCCACCGAAGTGGATTGGCCAGCGCTGTTGAACGACGCGCTGTTGAGTCCTGAAAACCTGCTGGATGATGTGGTGGCCAGCCTGAATGCCGGGGAGTTGGCCCTGCGCCGTTTTCGTGAAATCGCACGTATCGCCGGGCTGGTGTTCGCCGGTTACCCTGGCGCGCCGAAAAGCACCCGGCAGGTGCAGGCGTCCAGCGGGTTGTTCTTTGAGGTGTTCAAGCAATATGACCCGCAGAACCTGCTGCTGACCCAGGCAGGGGAAGAAGTCCTGCGTGATGAGTTGGATATTCGCCGGCTGGAAGAGACATTACGTCATCTGTCGGCGCTGAAACTGGACCTGCATAAGATCGAACGGCCTACGCCGTTGGCCTTTCCCCTGCTGGTTGAGCGGATGCGCGAAAGCATGAGTTCGGAAAAACTTTCTGAGCGCATTGCGCGGATGGTCAAGGACCTGGAAAAAGTCGCGGATAACGGGAAGCGTTGATGGTTTGTTCGGTAATGCTCGAGGGTGAAGAACTGTGGCTGCTGGCAGACAAGGCCGTCTATTGGCCTGCGCGTCAGTGTCTGTTGATTGCGGATGCGCATTTCGGCAAGGCGTCGGCATATCGAAGCCTGGGGCAACCGGTGCCGCAGGGAACCACGACCGAGAATTTGCAACGACTGGACCGGTTGCTATCGACGCTACCGTGTACGCAGGTGATCTTTCTAGGCGATTTCCTGCACGGCACAGGCTCTCACGCCAGCGGCACGCTGAGCGCATTGAGAACCTGGCGAGCACGCCATCCTGACCTGCCTATGACCTTGATTCGAGGCAATCACGATAAACGTGCGGGTGACCCACCTGCGGATCTGAGGATCGAGGTTGTTGCGGAGCCGCTGCTGATGGCCCCGTTTGCATTGCAACACGAACCGGATGCCCATGCGACCCACCATGTATTGGCAGGGCACGTGCATCCGGTGTATCGCTTGCGCGGCAGGGGACGGCAAAGTCTGCGCCTACCGTGCTTCCAGATCGGAACGCAGGTCAGCTTGCTGCCGGCGTTTGGCGCGTTTACCGGTGGCTTTGCAGTGGAACAGGCCAATGACCGCCGAATATTTGTCATCGGCGACCATCAAGTTTGGCCAGTGCATTAACTGGCTGGCGAAGTGTCAGGCTACAGGCGCGGGAGGTGGCTCATCTGGAACAGTGGGCGAGCCCGGTTCTTCAATGGGTTGCGGGGAATCCGGATCTGGCTGGCCGGGAATACCACCCGCATAAGCGGGATCGGCCATCAGGGACCAGGCCAGAACGCCAATCTGGTTGGGTTCAAGCCGGGCAATTTCTGCGCTGATTCGCGGGTCGATCTTCATAAAGTACTCCTCAAGCGTGGCTCGACGCGTTTTACACGCGCCGAGGCAGTACACCTAGATAGAGTCACTTTCTTCAGACTAATTCCCTTTACGCGTAAGACCTTTCTATCAAGCGCGTGGGAGAGTGACGCCGCGCTGGCCCTGATACTTGCCCGCGCGGTCTTTATAGGACACTTCACAGGCCTCGTCAGACTGCAGGAACAGCATCTGCGCCACGCCTTCGTTGGCGTAGATTTTCGCCGGTAGCGTAGTGGTGTTGGAGAATTCCAGGGTCACGTGACCTTCCCACTCAGGCTCAAGCGGCGTCACGTTGACGATAATGCCGCAACGCGCGTAGGTACTTTTACCCAGGCAGATGGTGAGCACGTCGCGGGGGATACGGAAGAACTCCACGGTGCGCGCCAGGGCGAAGGAGTTCGGTGGGATGATGCACACGTCGCTCTTGACGTCGACGAAGCTCTTTTCGTCGAAGTTTTTTGGATCGACGATGGCCGAGTTGATGTTGGTGAACACCTTGAATTCATCGGCACAGCGCACGTCGTATCCATAGCTGGAAACGCCGTAGGAAATCACCGGGGCATCACCTTGGCCGCGGATCTGCCGCTCGACGAACGGTTCGATCATGCCGTGCTCTTGCGCCATGCGGCGAATCCACTTGTCCGATTTGATGCTCATGGCGGTGTCCTGAATAGCGAGGTGAAAAATCTGTTGGGCATCTTACCGGGGCCGGCGTTGGGGTTCAAAGGCCACGGGGCTTTTCTTAAAAAAAACGCCGGTTGCTTACACGTCGTAGCCAACGGAGCCGGGACCCGTATAGCTGTGCGAGGCGAATAGAAATACCACCGCCAGTCACGAAAATAGAGAAACCTTCGGAAATATCATTGGCACGTCCGAGAAAAACAGTTAAGGTGACGTCACTGTGTTGCTTGTGTCACTGAGAATCTCTACACGATATGTTGAATTTCGATCCAACCATCTCCAAGAATTTTTCCTGCTCTTTGCACTCAGTCTCGGCCAGGGCTTTTCCTGAGTCGCAGTTAACTTTGTTCAAGGAGTTACACCATGTCTAATCGCCAAACTGGTACCGTTAAGTGGTTCAACGATGAAAAAGGCTTCGGCTTCATCACTCCACAATCCGGTGACGACCTGTTCGTTCACTTCAAAGCTATCCAATCCGACGGCTTCAAAAGCCTGAAAGAAGGCCAACAGGTCTCTTTCATCGCTACCCGCGGTCAGAAAGGCATGCAAGCTGAAGAAGTTCAAGTTATCTAACTTGTACTGACTTAGTCGAAAAGACCCCGCCCTTAAAAGCGGGGTTTTTTTATGCCTGGGATTTCATGCCGTATGACTCTGCGTGACGTAGCAGCTGTCGAGCCTTGGCGAGGCTGCGTTCGCGGTACGTCAGATATACCGTTGACGCAGCCTCGCCAAGGCTCGGCAGCTGCTACCGCAGTAGAAAGCAAAACGCCCGGCGCACTCTCATGCACCGGGCGTTTTAATAGCTGCCTTAGGAGACTTTACTGAAACAACGACTCGCTCGACAAGCCATTCTTCTCCAGGATCTCGCGCAAGCGCTTGAGCCCTTCCACCTGGATCTGCCGCACCCGCTCACGGGTCAGACCGATCTCCAGGCCCACGTCTTCCAAGGTACTGCTCTCATGGCCGCGCAGGCCGAAGCGGCGAATCACCACTTCACGCTGCTTGTCAGTGAGCTCTGACAACCACTGGTCAATGCTTTGGGAAAGATCATCGTCCTGTAACAGCTCACAAGGATCTGTAGGGCGATCATCCGTCAGAGTGTCCAGCAGGGTTTTATCCGAATCCGGACCCAACGAGACGTCGACCGAAGACACGCGCTCGTTAAGACCAAGCATGCGCTTGACCTCCCCTACCGGCTTCTCCAGCAGGTTGGCGATTTCTTCGGGCGAAGGTTCATGATCGAGTTTTTGGGTAAGCTCACGCGCTGCCCGCAGGTAGACGTTGAGCTCTTTGACCACATGGATCGGCAACCGGATCGTGCGGGTCTGATTCATGATCGCCCGTTCGATGGTCTGACGAATCCACCAAGTGGCATAGGTCGAAAAGCGGAAGCCCCGCTCAGGGTCGAACTTCTCTACCGCCCGGATCAATCCCAGGTTGCCCTCCTCGATCAAGTCCAACAAGGAAAGCCCACGATTGACGTAGCGTCGGGCGATTTTCACCACCAGGCGCAGGTTGCTTTCAATCATGCGCTTGCGCCCAGCCGGATCACCCTTTTGCGACAAGCGCGCAAAATGGACTTCTTCTTCGGGGGTAAGCAGAGGGGAAAAGCCGATTTCATTGAGATACAGCTGGGTCGCATCGAGCGCCCGTGTGTAGTCAATGTACTTGTGTTGCTTTAACGCGGTGGAGTTCTTGGATTTGGTGCGAACTGAAGGTACAGCAGGTCCCTCATTCGACATCGATTCCGTAGCAATGCCGGTCTCCATAAGGAGAACCTCATCGTCGATGTCAAACTCCGGCGCTTCTTTACTGAGAGCCATTGTTATAGTCCTTTGGTGAGTTCGACCTCAAGCTCAAGCGGCGCCTTTATCCTTGGCAACGCTGGAGCCTGTTCCTTCTACGTGAAGGGAACAGGCTGTGCAACATATCAACGCCGGGGCAAGAATTGCAGCGGATCTACAGGCTTCCCTTGTCGGCGAATCTCAAAGTGCAGTTTCACCCGGTCTGTACCAGTTGATCCCATTTCGGCAATTGTCTGTCCGACTTTGACCTGCTGCCCCTCCCGAACCAACAGCCTACGGTTATGACCGTAGGCACTGACGTAGGTATCGCTGTGTTTGATGATGACAAGCTCGCCGTAGCCCCGTAAACCACTCCCGGCGTACACCACCGTCCCATCAGACGCAGCTAAAACAGGCTGTCCCAAATCTCCGGCGATATCAATGCCTTTATTCAAACTACCGTTTGAAGAGAATTTTCCAATCAACACGCCGTTGGAAGGCCATCCCCAACCGGTCGGCGCGGGCCCTGCAGGTGGCAACGGCGCAGGTGCCGGCTTGTTCGCAGGGGCAGGCGCGGCAGTACCAGCAGGCCGGGTGAAGACGGTGGTTTTGCTTGAGGACGACGGCGAAGAACCACTGTTTGTCACGACTGCCGTAGGCGTTGATCCTGTGCGACCGTCGAAGCGAATCGTCTGACCCGGATGTATCGTGTAAGGCACAGGAATATTGTTACGCGCTGCGAGGGCCTTGTAGTCCCAGCCATAACGGAAGGCGATCGAGAACATCGTATCGCCCTTTCGCACCACATATTGCCCGGTGGTTACCGTCGGCTTTTGCGGTGCCGCACTATTACGATCAACCACCCGCGCGCCGCTGCTTGGCGAGCTGGAGCACCCTACCAACACAGAACTGAAGACGAGGCCAAGCACCAGTCGATGAAAGCTTGTTTTACTCATACGCTGCGCAAGACCTGTGAGACTCACCCGCCGCTCCCTTTGTGCTGGCTGAACATGAATGCCTGTACCAGGCTTGAAATATGACGCAAGTATAACTGGGCATTGGAGTTTTACCGGCACACGTCTGAAACGAATCGTTCAGCGTGTTGAATCGTCGCGCCAGTGATGTTGATTCAATAGACCCCGCTGTAAGACACATCCCCGCCAGCAGAATTCACCGCCGGAAAAAATTGATCAGGCCAGCGGGCCATTGAGCAGCGGTACAAAACGAACAGCGCCCAGTACATGCCGTGAAAAGCCTTCGTCCTCACGGATAATGAGCATCAATTGTTGCACTTCACCGGAGCCGACCGGGATCACCAGGCGCCCACCGGGGGCGAGTTGATCAAGCAGCGCTTGCGGAACATCGGTGGCCACGGCGGTAACAATGATGCCGTTGTACGGTGCCAGCGCCGGCCAACCTTCCCAGCCATCGCCCCAGCGAAACACCACATTGCGCAGGTTCAACTCCACCAGGCGCTCCTTGGCGCGGTCTTGCAGCACTTTGATGCGCTCCACCGAGAACACCCGCTCCACCAACTGCGCCAGCACGGCGGTCTGGTAGCCGGAGCCCGTGCCGATTTCCAGCACCTTGTCCAACGGCCCCGCCGCCAGCAGCAGCTCGCTCATGCGCGCCACCATGTAAGGCTGGGAAATGGTCTGGTTATGGCCGATAGGCAGCGCCGTGTCTTCATAGGCACGGTGGGCCAGGGCCTCATCGACAAACAGATGCCGAGGCGTGCGCCGGATCACTTCCAGCACCTGGGCGTTGGACAAGCCCTCTTCGTACAGGCGCTGTATCAGGCGTTCGCGGGTACGCTGGGAAGTCATCCCGATGCCCCGGCGCAGCAAGTCGTCTTGTTCACGGCCCATCAGCGAAGCCTCTCCAGCCAGCCATCGAGACCACTGAAGGCATCACTGAAGGTGCGATCAAATTGCAATGGGGTAATCGATACATAACCTTGCATCACCGCATGAAAGTCCGTGCCCGGGCCGCCATCTTCGGCGTCACCCGCAGCAGCGATCCAGTAGCCTTCCTTGCCACGCGGATCAACCACCTTCAACGGCGCCGCCGCGCGGGCGCGATGGCCCAGGCGCGTGAGCTGGATGCCGCGAATATGATCAAGGGGCAAGTTGGGAATATTGACGTTGAGCACCGTGCGCGGCGGCAAGTCCAGGGAGCCATGGGCCTCTACCAGCTTGCGCGCGAAATAGGCCGCGGTCGGCAGGTTATCCAATTGGCGCGAGGCGAACGAAAAGGCGAACGCGGTTTGCCCCAGGAAACGCCCTTCAAGGGCTGCCGCCACGGTACCGGAATACAGCACGTCATCCCCCAGGTTCGCACCAAGATTGATGCCCGACACCACCAGGTCCGGCTGCGGATCCAACAGGCTGTTGATCGCCAGGTGGACGCAGTCGGTAGGAGTGCCGTTCACGCTGATAAAGCCATTGGCCAGGACCTGCGGGTGCAGCGGACGGTCGAGCGTCAACGAACTGCTGGCGCCGCTCTTGTCCTGGTCGGGGGCAACCACCACGCACTCGGCATAATCTTCCAGCGCAGCATAGAGCGCGGCAAGACCGGGTGCGGTGGCACCGTCATCGTTTGATATCAGAATACGCATGGGTTGTCCGTCTGCCCCACCGGCACCAGATCAACAAGCTCGCGCACCAAGACAGTGGCGAAGCATCCGGCCGGCAGGACGAATTCCAATTGCAGAATGTCCAGCGAGGGATAATGCCACGTCAAACCGCCAATGGGCAGTCGCAGAATGCGACGTTCCTGGCTCATGCCGGCATTCACCAGCCAATCGCGCAGGTCGGCTTCACCGGCGGCGACCGCCTGTTCCAGTTCGAAGGTTGCGCCGCTGGCAGGTGAATCACCTTCGCCCCACTGCGGCCCGGTCGGGTGCAGGTCCAGAATGGCCAGGCGGGGGTCGCTGCATTCCGCCTCCCCCGCCGGGAAAAAGCTGCGGCTGTCGGTAAACGCCAACAGGTCGCCGACCTGCGCACGCTGCCAGGAACCGTCGGCCACACGCGCCGCCAGCACCTTGTTGAACAGGTAGCTGCGCGCCGTCGACAGCAGCCGCGAACGCACGTTGCGCTGTTCCGGCAAAGCCTTGCGCGCGGCCCACTCGCGGGCGTCGACCACGTTGCCACCATTGTGACCAAAACGCTGGGCACCGAAATAGTTGGGGATGCCCTGCTGTGCAATCAATTGCAAACGCGCGTCGATGGCGGCGGTATCACCGGCCAGCTGGGTCAGGCGCAAGGTGAAACCATTGGCCGAATGTGCGCCGCGCTGCAATTTGCGTTTATGACGGGCGGTCTTGAGAACCTTGAGGCTGTCGTTTTCCGCAGCGCTCATGTCCGGATCGGCTTTGCCTGGCAACTGCACGCTGAACCATTGGCGGGTCAACGCCTGGCGATCCTTGAGCCCGGCATAGCTGACCGTGCGCAACGGCACGCCGGCCGCCTTGGCGATGCGCCGCGCGGCTTCTTCTGTATTGAGGCCACGCTTCTCAACCCACAACCACAGGTGCTCACCCTCGCCGGTCAGCGGGATATCCAGCACTTCATCAACCTGGAAGTCTTCGGCGGTCGCCTTCAGGACCGCGCTGCCCAAGGCCTCGCCATAGGCCCGTGGGCCCAGCAGTTGCAGATCATTCATGCGCGCAGCAACAAGGCAACGGAGTGCACGGCGATGCCCTCTTCACGACCGGTGAACCCGAGCTTTTCGGTGGTGGTGGCTTTCACGTTCACTTGATCCAATTCAATGTGCAGGTCTGCGGCAATCAGTGCGCGCATCGATTCAATATGGGGCGCCATTTTTGGCGCCTGGGCCACGATGGTGTTGTCGACGTTGCCGACCTTCCAGCCTTTGGCATGGATCAGGCCAACCACATGGCGCAGCAATACACGGCTGTCCGCACCCTTGAAGGTCGGGTCGGTGTCCGGAAAGTGCTTGCCGATATCGCCCAACGCCGCCGCGCCGAGCAAGGCATCGCTCAAGGCATGCAACACAACGTCGCCGTCGGAATGAGCCAGCAACCCATGGTGATGTGCAATGCGCACGCCGCCCAAGGTGATGAAATCGCCTTCAGCGAAACGGTGCACATCGTAGCCGTGGCCAATACGCATAAAAAAACGCCCCGATTTAATTCAGGGCGTGATTCTACCTACTTTTGCCTCACATTAACCGAGCAAAGCACGACCATGGTGTCGCAAATGGTCTTCGATGAAGCTGGCGATAAAGAAGTAGCTGTGGTCGTAGCCAGGTTGCAGCCGCAGTTCCAACGGATGGTTGGCCGCCTTCGCCGCTTGCTGCAAGGCTTCAGGCTTGAGTTGCACGGCAAGGAAATCGTCGCGGTCACCTTGGTCCACCAGCAGCGGCAGCTTTTCCGCGGCTTCGCTGATCAACACGCAGGCGTCCCACTCACGCCATTTCGAACGCTCTTCGCCCAGGTAGCGGGAAAAGGCCTTCTGACCCCATGGGCAGTCCATCGGGTTACTGATGGGCGAAAACGCCGACACCGACAGGTAACGCCCGGGATTGCGCAACGCACACACCAGTGCACCGTGGCCGCCCATGGAGTGACCGCTGATGCCACGTTTATCTGAAGCCGGGAAATGCGCTTCAACCAACGCAGGCAATTCCTTCACCACGTAGTCATGCATCCGATAGTGCTTGGCCCAGGGCTCCTGCGTGGCATTCAGATAGAAGCCGGCGCCAAGGCCAAAATCCCACGCGTTATCGGGATCACCCGGAACACCCGGCCCACGAGGGCTGGTGTCCGGCGCCACGATGATCAACCCCAGCTCGGCGGCCATGCGCTGCGCGCCGGCCTTCTGCATGAAGTTCTCATCAGTGCAGGTGAGACCGGACAGCCAGTACAACACCGGCAACTTGCCGCCCTGCTCCGCTTGCGGCGGCAGGTAGACGGCGAAGGTCATGTCGCAGCCGAGCACATCGGAGTGATGCTTGTAGCGTTTGTGCCAGCCGCCGAAGCTCTTCTGGCACGACAGGTTTTCCAGACTCATGGCCGACCTCAGAAGTGGATGACGGTACGAATGCTTTTGCCTTCATGCATCAGGTCAAACGCTTTGTTGATGTCTTCCAGGCCCATGGTATGGGTGATGAAGGTCTCCAGCGGGATCTCGCCGGTCTGGGCCATTTCCACGTAGCTTGGCAGCTCAGTACGACCGCGCACGCCACCGAAGGCCGAACCGCGCCAGACGCGACCGGTCACCAGTTGGAAGGGACGCGTGGCAATTTCCTGACCGGCACCGGCCACGCCGATGATCACCGACTCACCCCAACCTTTGTGGCAGCACTCGAGGGCAGCGCGCATCAGCTGAACGTTGCCGATGCATTCAAAAGAGAAGTCCACGCCGCCATCGGTCAGGTCGACAATCACGTCCTGGATCGGGCGGTCGTAGTCTTTCGGGTTGATGCAGTCAGTCGCACCCAGCTGCTTGGCGATTTCAAATTTGGCAGGGTTGATGTCGATGGCAATGATGCGCCCAGCCTTGGCCTTGACTGCACCGATGACGGCCGACAGGCCGATACCGCCGAGACCGAAGATGGCCACGGTGTCGCCCGGCTTGACCTTGGCAGTGTTGATCACTGCACCAATGCCGGTGGTGACGCCGCAACCCAACAGGCAGACTTTTTCCAGTGGCGCTTCTTTAGGAATCTTGGCCACGGAAATTTCCGGCAACACGGTGTATTCGGAGAAGGTCGAGGTGCCCATGTAGTGGAAAATTGGCTGGCCCTTGCAGGAAAACCGAGTGGTGCCATCCGGCATCAAGCCTTTGCCCTGAGTGGAGCGAATGGCCTGGCACAGGTTGGTCTTGCCCGACAGGCAGAATTTGCACTGGCCGCATTCCGGGGTGTACAGCGGGATCACATGATCGCCAACGGCGACCGAAGTCACGCCTTCGCCGATCGCTTCAACCACTGCACCGCCTTCATGGCCGAGGATCGACGGAAAGATACCTTCCGGGTCAGCGCCCGACAGCGTGTAAGCGTCGGTATGGCATACACCGGACGCGACCACGCGCAACAGCACCTCGCCAGCCTTGGGCATGGCGACATCCACTTCAACGATCTCAAGGGGCTTCTTGGCTTCGAAGGCTACGGCGGCGCGGGACTTGATCATCCGGGTTTCTCCAGGGAATTGAATACTGAGGCAGTGAGTGTAAAACATGGCTGATTGATTAATAATCCAAGCGAAAGCAAAACTTTATTGCTGTACAGGGACAATCACCGTGCTTGAAAACCGCTGGGAAGGCATTGATGAATTTGTCGCGGTGGCCGAATGCAGCCAATTCACTGCGGCAGCGGAACGCCTGGGCGTTTCTTCGTCGCATATCAGCCGGCAGGTGGCGCGCCTGGAAGAACGCCTGCAAACGCGGCTGCTGTATCGCAGCACGCGCAAGGTTACCTTGACGGAAGCCGGCCAGACCTTTCTGCAACATTGCCAACGTTTACAGGACGGTCGCGAAGAAGCCCTGCGTGCGGTGGGTGACCTCACCAGCGAACCCAAAGGCATGTTGCGCATGACCTGTGCCGTGGCCTACGGCGAGCGGTTTATCGTGCCGCTGGTAACGCGGTTCATGGGCCTCTACCCGCAGTTGCGCGTGGATATCGAGCTGAGCAACCGTCAACTGGACCTCGTGCACGAAGGCCTGGATCTGGCGATTCGCCTGGGGCGCTTACAGGATTCACGCATGGTCGCCAGCAGGCTGGCACCGAGGCGCATGTACCTGTGCGCGTCGCCGTCCTACCTGGCGCGGTATGGTCGGCCACATAGTTTGTCGGAGTTGAGCCGGCATAACTGCCTGATTGGTAGCTCGGATATCTGGCAACTGGCCCAGGACGGACGCGAGTTTTCCCAGCGGGTGCAGGGAAACTGGCGCTGCAACAGTGGGCAAGCGGTGCTGGATGCGGCGTTGCAGGGCGTCGGGTTGTGCCAGTTGCCGGATTATTACGTGCTGGAGCATTTGCACAGTGGCGCGCTGGTGTCGCTGCTGGAGGCGCATCAGCCGCCGAATACGGCGGTGTGGGCGCTGTATCCGCAGCAGCGGCACTTGTCGCCGAAGGTCAGGAAGTTGGTGGATTTTTTGAAGGTGGGGTTGGCTGAGAGGCCGGAGTACAGCCAGTAATTATTGGCTGTTTGTGCCGGCCTCTTCGCAGGCAAGCCAGCTCCCACCTTTAACCGCGTTTATCCTGTAGTAACGCGTTTAAAGGTGGGAGCTGGCTTGCTCGCGAAGGGGTCGACTCGGTGCAACTGACTACCGCCGATTCGCCCACCGCAACCTGAGCCACTCAAGATCCTCCGGCCGCGTCACCTTGATATTGTCCGACCGCCC
Source organism: Pseudomonas sp. H1_A03 (assembly GCF_054685145.1). Lineage (NCBI taxonomy): Bacteria > Pseudomonadati > Pseudomonadota > Gammaproteobacteria > Pseudomonadales > Pseudomonadaceae > Pseudomonas > Pseudomonas sp. H1_A03. The sequence continues at coordinate 2,689,816 of NZ_CP162829.1, read as the reverse complement.
TTCGATCAGCCGCGGCGCCTGGCCGGACCATTCCATGGCAGAAGCCTCATCAGTGATGACGGCGTCCGCCACCAGGCTGTCAGCCAAAGCACGATGCAGCGGACCCAGGCGGAACATCTGCGGCGTGTAGGCTTGCCAGATCAGGCTACGGTCGACGGTTTCGACGACACGCCCGTGCTTATCGACGCGCTTGAGGGTGTCGCGTGCCGGCACGGCCAGCAGACCGCCCACCGGGTCGTCCGCCAGTTCAGTCAGCAGTTTGTCGAGGTCATCGCGACTCAGGTTCGGCCGCGCCGCATCATGCACCAGTACCCAATCATCATCACTGGCCCCCAAAGCGTTCAGCTGCAACAGTGCGTTGAGCACCGACCCGGAACGTTCCGAACCGCCGTCCGCACGGTGAATGCGCGGGTCCATGGCACACGCCAAGTCAGGCCAATAAGGATCATCAGAAGCAAGGCTGACCACCAGGCCTTTAAGCGAGGGGTGGTCGAGAAAACAGCCAAGGCTGTGTTCGAGAATGGTGCGTCCGCCCAGTTGCAGGTATTGCTTGGGACGGTCCGCGGCCATGCGGGCACCAATGCCCGCGGCAGGAATCACGGCCCAGAAGGCCGGCAAGCTGTTGCTCATTGGGCCAACTGGTAGAGGGTTTCGCCCTTCTTGACCATGCCCAACTCATGCCGAGCCCGTTCTTCAACGGTCTCGGTACCCTTTTTCAGCTCAAGCACTTCCGCATCAAGGACTCGGTTGCGCTCCAGCAGGACCTCGTTTTCGGCGTGCTGTGCAGCGATTTGCTCGGTCAGGTCTTTTACCTGCGCAAAGCTGCCATTACCGACCCATAGGCGGTACTGCAGGCCAGCCAGCAACAAGAGCAAGACGAGAAACAACCAATTGGGACTGCGCATCGAAATCCGGGTATCCAGTGAAAAAAGACAGCCATGCGAAACTTTTAAAGTAACTGATAGCACGAAGCCTGGAAAAACCAGGCTTGTGCTTGATAGCCATCAGATTAGCGTCGAAACCCACACTATCGTGAGTTTTCCGACGCAATCCGTCGACTTTTTACCATGCCTTACCATCAAGAGCGATCAGCCGCGAAACTCGCCGCGACCGTTGTACTTGGCTTTGCCGGCCAGTTGCTCTTCGATACGCAGCAATTGGTTGTACTTGGAAACGCGGTCGGAACGGCACAGGGAACCGGTCTTGATCTGGCCAGCCGAAGTGCCCACGGCCAGGTCGGCAATGGTCGAATCTTCGGTTTCGCCGGAGCGGTGCGAGATCACGGCGGTGTAGCCCGCAGCCTTGGCCATCTGGATGGCTTCCAGGGTTTCGGTCAGGGTACCGATCTGGTTGAACTTGATCAGGATCGAGTTGGCGATCTTTTTATCGATGCCTTCTTTCAGGATCTTGGTGTTGGTGACGAACAGGTCGTCGCCCACCAGCTGGATTTTCTCGCCGATCTTGTCGGTGAGGATTTTCCAGCCATCCCAGTCGGACTCGTCCAGGCCGTCTTCGATCGAGATGATCGGGTAACGCTCGGTCAAGCCTTTGAGGTAGTCAGCAAAACCTTCGGAGTTGAACACTTGGCCTTCGCCGGACAGGTTGTATTTACCGTCCTCGTAGAACTCGCTGGCCGCGCAGTCCAGGGCCAGGGTCACGTCGGTGCCCAGCTTGTAGCCAGCGTTGGCTACGGCTTCGGAGATCACTTTGAGTGCATCTTCGTTGGACGCCAGGTTCGGTGCGAAACCACCTTCGTCACCCACCGCAGTGCTCAGGCCACGGGCCTTCAGCACAGCCTTGAGGTGATGGAAAATCTCGGTGCCCATGCGCAGGCCTTCGGAGAAGGTCTTGGCGCCGACCGGCTGTACCATGAATTCCTGGATGTCGACGTTGTTATCGGCGTGCTCGCCACCGTTGATGATGTTCATCATCGGGACCGGCATCGAGTACACACCCGGGGTGCCGTTCAGGTTGGCAATGTGTGCGTACAGCGGCAGGTCCTGATCCTGGGCAGCAGCCTTGGCAGCAGCCAGGGACACGGCGAGGATGGCGTTGGCGCCCAGGCTGCCTTTGTTTTCGGTGCCGTCGAGCTTGATCATCGCGTGGTCCAGGGCTTTCTGGTCCAGCGGGTCTTTGCCCAGCAACAGGTCACGGATCGGGCCGTTGATGTTGGCTACAGCCTTGAGTACACCCTTGCCCAGGTAACGGCTCTTGTCGCCATCACGCAGTTCCAGCGCTTCGCGCGAACCTGTGGAAGCACCGGACGGCGCACAGGCGCTGCCGATGATGCCGTTATCGAGAAGCACGTCGGCTTCGACGGTGGGGTTGCCACGGGAGTCGAGAACTTCACGACCTTTGATGTCGACGATTTTTGCCATTGTTGTAAACACTCCAAAGTTGACGAAAACGACGCAGCTGAAGGAAATCTTTTGACCGACCGCAAGGGTGGAACAACGGGGCAGGCTTGCAGGCGACATGGCTCAGGCCCGTAGGCCTGAGCGTAAAGCGTGGGAAAGTCTACCGGAGAAATGGCGCTTACGCGGTCTCTACCGTCGGAAAACTCTTGACCAGTTCGTCCAACTGCTTGAGCTGGGCCAGGAATGGCTCCAGTTTGTCCAGGCGCAGGGCGCACGGACCGTCGCATTTGGCGTTGTCCGGGTCCGGGTGGGCTTCGAGGAACAGGCCCGCCAAAGACTGGCTGATGCCGGCCTTGGCCAGGTCCAGCACCTGGGCACGCCGCCCGCCCGCGGAATCGGCGCGACCACCGGGCATTTGCAGCGCGTGGGTCACGTCGAAGAACACCGGGTATTCGAACTGTTTCATGATGCCGAAACCGAGCATGTCCACCACGAGGTTGTTATAGCCGAAGCTCGAACCGCGCTCGCAGAGGATCAACTGGTCGTTACCCGCTTCCACGCACTTGTTCAGGATGTGTTTCATCTCCTGGGGCGCGAGGAACTGGGCTTTCTTGATATTGATCACAGCGCCGGTCTTGGCCATCGCGACAACCAGGTCGGTCTGGCGCGACAGGAAGGCCGGCAACTGGATGATGTCGCACACCTCGGCGACCACGGCAGCCTGTTCAGGCTCGTGGACGTCGGTGATGATCGGCACGCCGAAGGCTTGCTTGATGTCCTGGAAGATCCGCATGCCGTCTTCAAGGCCCGGGCCGCGATAGGAGGTCACGGACGAACGGTTGGCCTTGTCGAAGCTGGCCTTGAACACGTAAGGGATACCCAGTTTCTGGGTCACCTTCACGTACGCTTCACAGACCTGCATCGCCATGTCGCGGCTTTCCAGCACGTTCATGCCGCCAAACAGCACCATGGGCTTGTCGTTGGCAATCTCGATGTCGCCTACGCGAATGATCTTCTGGGCCATCAGGGTTACGCCTTCTTCTGATGTTGCGTCAGTGCTGCTTTAACGAAACCGCTGAACAACGGGTGACCGTCGCGCGGCGTCGAGGTGAACTCAGGGTGGAACTGGCACGCCACGAACCATGGATGATCCGGTGCCTCGACCACTTCAACCAGCGCGCCATCACCGGAGCGACCGGAGATTTTCAGGCCGGCCTCTTTGATTTGCGGCAGCAGGTTGTTGTTCACTTCGTAGCGGTGACGGTGACGCTCGACGATCACATCCTTGCCGTAGCAATCGTGGACCAGCGAACCCGGCTCCAGCAGGCAGTCCTGCGCGCCAAGGCGCATGGTGCCGCCAAGGTCGGAGGCTTCGGTACGGGTCTCGACGGCACCAGTGGCATCTTCCCACTCGGTGATCAGGCCCACGACCGGGTGACCGCTCTTGCCGTCGAACTCGGTGGAGTTGGCGTCTTTCCAGCCCAGCACGTTACGGGCGAACTCGATAACGGCCACTTGCATGCCCAGGCAGATACCCAAGTACGGAACCTTGTTCTCGCGAGCGTATTGCACGGCCGTGATCTTGCCTTCCACGCCACGCAGGCCGAAACCGCCCGGTACGAGGATCGCGTCGACACCTTCGAGCAGCGCAGTGCCCTGGTTCTCGATGTCTTCGGAATCGATGTAGCGCAGGTTGACCTTGGTACGGTTGCTGATGCCGGCGTGACTCATCGCTTCGATCAGCGACTTGTACGCGTCCAGCAGCTCCATGTACTTGCCGACCATGGCGATGGTGACTTCGTGCTCAGGGTTGAGCTTGGCGTCGACCACGGCTTCCCACTCGGACAGGTCCGCGCCGTTGCATTGCAGGCCGAAACGCTCGACCACAAAATCGTCCAGGCCTTGCGAGTGCAGGATGCCCGGGATCTTGTAGATGGTGTCGGCGTCTTCCAGCGCGATCACCGCACGTTCTTCAACGTTGGTGAATTGCGCGATCTTGCGACGCGAGGAAATGTCGATCGGGTGATCGGAGCGGCACACCAGCACATCCGGCTGCAGGCCGATGGAACGCAGTTCCTTGACCGAGTGCTGGGTAGGCTTGGTTTTGGTTTCGCCGGCGGTGGCGATGTACGGCACCAGGGTCAGGTGCATCAGCATCGCACGCTTGGCGCCGACTTCGAAACGCAGCTGGCGGATGGCTTCGAGGAACGGTTGGGACTCGATGTCACCGACGGTGCCACCAATCTCGACCATCGCCACGTCGGCATCGCCTGCACCCTTGATGATGCGGCGCTTGATTTCGTCGGTGATGTGCGGGATCACCTGGATGGTTGCACCCAGGTAGTCACCACGGCGCTCCTTGCGCAGCACGTGTTCGTAGACACGGCCGGTGGTGAAGTTGTTGTTCTGGGTCATGGTCGTGCGGATGAACCGCTCGTAGTGGCCCAGGTCCAGGTCGGTCTCGGCGCCGTCGTGAGTGACGAACACTTCACCGTGCTGGAACGGGCTCATGGTGCCCGGGTCGACGTTGATGTACGGGTCCAGCTTGAGCATGGTGACCTTAAGTCCCCGCGCCTCCAGGATGGCCGCCAATGAAGCGGAGGCAATGCCTTTCCCCAATGAAGAAACAACACCGCCCGTGACGAATATGTAGCGCGTCATGAAAAACCCTAGAAGTCTGCGTTAAAGCGGTCCGAGCCGCCGGGGAGAGCGAAGAGAGGCCGAAGCCCCCGATCACCTGCATTAATCACAGTGCACCTTTCAAAAAAACCGCCGCGTGATGACAGACCGGCACTGAAACACCAGTACGTTGATCGCTACACATTTTTTGGAATCGCCCAGCAAAGACTGCTTGGTAATCGGCAACTGCTGCGATTCAGGCGAATCCACAGAAGTTGTATCAAGAAGGGAGCGTAGTCTACCGGAAAGGCGCTATCAGCTCAAACCTTGATCGCAGGTCTGTGGCATCCAATCTAATTGCCAGTCGCCCGGCCCTGTGTTCCACAGTCCCGCCAGGCTAGGCACCCCCAGCAATTGCTCACCCTGATACAGCAGCGGCAATCTGCCACGGACGAAGCTCGGAAGCCCGCTTTCATTAAGCAGGCGCTTCAAGTCACGCCGTCCGCGACCTGGCACTTCGACGATTTCACCGCCCTTGCGGTAACGGATCACCAACGGGCCTGCAGGCGCTTTGCCAGTGAGTTTCAACCGACCATTGCCGGGTAACTCTAGTGGATTTTGCGGATCGGACCAGCTCAGCGATGCGTCAGAAAATTCTGACCATGTGGAGGGCAGCCACCAAAGGCGATCGCCGCTACGGTGCAGGTCGCCGTCGGCCAGGCGCCATAAGGGCTGTGCGTCGCCCTTGGCATCACGCAGGGCATGCCAACTGGCCCAGTGGTCGCTGTCGGGTAGACGGGTCAGTGGGGCCAGCCAATGGCGCAGGGCGTTACGCTGGCGTGCGTCGGAAAGTTCGCGCAGCGGCGCGAGAGCCAAGGACGGCAGGTGCAGCCAGGGAAAAGGTGCAGGCTGATCGGCGGCTTGCAGGTCCATTTGCGCCAATTCATCGAGCAGGCCCTGGGCTTCACTCAGGTGCTCGGCAGTGCGGGCAAGGCTCGTGACAGCTTGAGGCCAGCGCTCCGTGAGCGCTGGGAACACGTGATGGCGCAGGTAATTGCGTGAGAACCTTGGGTCGGCGTTGGACGGGTCTTCGATCCACGTGAGCTGATGCTCGTGGGCGTAGGCTTCCAACTCACCCCTCGTTACATCCAATAACGGCCGAACCAGATAACCAGCCGCCAACGGGCGCTGTGCAGGCATTGCCGACAGCCCGCGCACGCCTGCGCCACGTAACAGGCGGAATAACAGGGTTTCGGCCTGATCGTCGCGATGCTGGCCTGTCAGCAGCACCTCCCCTGCTCCGATCACCTCGGTGAACGCCTGGTAACGCGCGTCACGGGCAGCCCGCTCAAGACTGGCGCCGGGTTGTACCCGCACGCGCATGACGCGCAGGGGGATGCCCAAGCTGTCGCATATCGACTGGCAATGGCTTGGCCAGGCGTCGGCGGCGGCTTGCAGGCCATGGTGGACATGGATTGCGCCGAGGGGTGGGAGCGTTTCGGTTTCTGGCAGGGAGGCCAGGAGATGGAGCAGGACGGTGGAATCCAGTCCGCCAGAGAAAGCGATATGCCAGGCCGGGGCATTTTGCCACGGACTCAGGGCTTGCAGCAGTTTGGCGGTCAGCGTTCGTTTCATCACACATTGTCGCCGCATACTTGGAACACGATAGACCAGCATACACAAAGCAAATGTGGGAGCGGGCTTGCTCGCGAAAGCGTGGTGTCAGTCACTGAATATATTGACTGATTCACCGCTTTCGCGAGCAAGCCCGCTCCCACACTAGTACAGCATTGTCTGCCAGATCAGTATTTGATCAGAGACCGTAGCTCATCAAACGCTCATAACGACGGGCCAACAGCGTTTCGTTATCCAGCTTCTTGAGCATCGCCAGTTGCGAACCCAGCTCGGCACGAATAGTCGCGGCAGCAGCCGCCGGATCACGGTGGGCGCCGCCCAATGGCTCGGCAATCACTTTGTCGACAATGCCCAGGCCCTTGAGGCGATCAGCAGTGATACCCATCGCTTCAGCGGCGTCCGGCGCTTTTTCGGCGGTTTTCCACAGAATCGAAGCGCAACCTTCCGGCGAGATCACCGCGTAGGTCGAGTATTGCAGCATGTTCAGCTGATCGCACACGCCAATGGCCAGTGCACCACCGGACCCACCTTCACCAATCACGGTAGCGATGATCGGGGTTTTCAGGCGCGACATGACGCGCAGGTTCCAGGCGATGGCTTCGCTCTGGTTGCGCTCTTCAGCGTCGATACCCGGGTAGGCGCCCGGCGTGTCGATGAAGGTCAGGATCGGCATCTTGAAGCGCTCGGCCATTTCCATCAGGCGGCACGCCTTGCGGTAGCCTTCCGGACGCGGCATGCCGAAGTTGCGGCGCACTTTCTCGCGCACTTCACGGCCTTTCTGGTGACCGATCACCATCACCGGCTGGTCGTCCAGGCGAGCGATACCGCCCACGATGGCCGCGTCGTCGGAGAAATGGCGGTCGCCGTGCAGCTCGTCGAACTCGGTGAAGATGTGCTGAATGTAGTCCAGGGTGTACGGACGGCGCGGGTGGCGGGCCAGGCGCGCGATCTGCCAGCTGGTCAGCTTGCCGAAGATGTCTTCGGTGAGCGTACTGCTCTTGTCTTGCAGGCGAGCGATCTCATCGCCGATATTCAGCGAATTGTCATTGCCGACCAGGCGCAGCTCTTCGATCTTGGCTTGCAGGTCAGCGATCGGCTGTTCGAAATCAAGAAAATTCGGGTTCATAAGCGTCCGTCTTGGGTCGACGGCCAAGGAGTGCCTGGCCAGCCGGTTGTCTATTCGCGCCCTACCTTAAGGGAGAGGCGCGTCTAGGTCGAGATTAAATGTTTCGCCGAGATCAGGCTAAGTATTACTGCCTGACCGTCAACGGTATTGGAGAAAGACGTTGTCACGGCCGAACTGGTCACGCAATGCTTGAATCAAGCCATCAGCAGGATCAATTCGCCAGGTCTCGCCAAACTGCAACATGGCCTTGGCGTCATTGCCGGTGTACTCCATGGTCACCGGGCACGCGCCACGGTGGCGTTTGAGCAGGTCGCCCAACCAGCGTAGCTGATCGCCCTTGAGCGCTTCGGTTTTCACCTTCAAGCGCAGGCTCTCGGCCAAATTGGTGCGCGCATCTTCCATGCTCATCACACGCTTGATCCGCAGGCGCAGGCCGCCGGAGAAGTCGTCGTTGCTGACCTCCCCTTCCACCACCACCATGGCGTCAGTCTGCAGCAGCGACTGCGCGGAGTGGAACGCATCGGCAAACAGTGAGGCTTCGATGCGGCCCGAGCGGTCGTCGAGGGTGATAAAGCCCATCTTGTCGCCCTTTTTATTTTTCATCACCCGCAGGGCGATGATCATGCCGGCGACGGTCTGCGTATCCCGCGCCGGTTTCAGGTCGATGATGCGCTGGCGGGCGAACCGCCGGATTTCACCTTCGTATTCATCAATCGGGTGACCGGTCAGGTACAGGCCCAAGGTGTCTTTCTCACCCTTGAGGCGCTCCTTCAGGGTCAGGTCCTTGGCCTTGCGGTGGTTGGCGTACACATCCGCGTCTTCCTCGACGAACAATCCGCCAAATAGGTCGGCATGGCCACTGTCGTGGGTGCGCGCGGTCTGTTCGGCAGCCTTGATCGCTTCTTCCATCGCGGTAAGCAACACGGCGCGGTTACGGTCGATATTCGCCTGGTAAGCCTTCGGCTCATCATGGAAATACGGACCGAGACGGTCGAGTGCACCACTACGGATCAGCCCATCGAGGGTTCGCTTGTTGATGCGCTTGAGGTCAACCCGTGCGCAGAAGTCGAACAAGTCCTTGAAAGGCCCGTCCTGGCGCGCTTCGGTGATGGCTTCCACCGGGCCTTCGCCCACGCCCTTGATCGCGCCCAGGCCATAGATGATGCGACCTTCGTCGTTCACCGTGAACTTGAACTCCGAGGCGTTCACGTCCGGTGCGTCGAGGCGCAGTTTCATGGTGCGCACTTCCTCGATCAAGGTCACGACCTTGTCGGTGTTGTGCATATCCGCCGACAGTACCGCAGCCATGAACGGCGCCGGGTAGTGAGCCTTCAGCCAGGCGGTCTGGTACGACACCAGGCCGTAGGCAGCGGAGTGGGATTTGTTAAAGCCGTAACCGGCGAATTTCTCTACCAGGTCGAAAATGTTACCGGCCAGGTCAGCGTCAATATTGTTGGTGGCGCAACCTTCAATGAAACCGCCGCGCTGCTTGGCCATTTCCTCGGGTTTTTTCTTACCCATGGCGCGCCGCAGCATGTCCGCACCACCGAGGGTATAACCGGCCATCACCTGGGCGATCTGCATCACCTGTTCCTGATACAGGATGATGCCGTAGGTCGGCGCCAATACCGGCTTGAGGCCTTCGTATTGGTAGTCGGAGTGCGGGTATGCCAGCTCGGCGCGACCGTGCTTACGGTTGATGAAGTCGTCCACCATGCCCGATTGCAGCGGGCCCGGACGGAACAGCGCCACCAATGCGATCAAGTCTTCCAGGCAGTCGGGCTTGAGCTTTTTGATCAGCTCTTTCATACCGCGCGACTCAAGCTGGAACACCGCCGTGGTTTCGGCTTTTTGCAGCAACTGGTAGGTCGGCTTGTCGTCCAACGGGATAAACGCAATATCCAGCGGCTCTTCGTTGACCTTGGCACGCTCACGGTTGATCGTCTTGAGCGCCCAATCGATGATCGTCAGCGTGCGCAGGCCGAGGAAGTCGAACTTCACCAGGCCGGCCGCCTCCACGTCGTCCTTGTCGAACTGGGTGACCAGGCCGCCGCCTTCTTCATCGCAATAGATCGGCGAAAAGTCGGTGAGCTTTGTAGGCGCGATAACCACACCACCGGCGTGTTTACCGACGTTACGCACCACGCCTTCGAGCTTGCGCGCCATGTCCCAGATTTCGGCGGCTTCTTCATCGATTTTGATGAAGTCACGCAGGATCTCTTCCTGCTCGTAGGCCTTTTCCAGGGTCATGCCGACTTCAAACGGAATCATCTTCGACAGGCGATCAGCCAGGCCGTAGGACTTGCCCTGCACCCGCGCAACGTCGCGGATTACCGCTTTCGCGGCCATGGAACCGAAGGTGATGATCTGGCTTACCGCGTTACGGCCGTATTTCTCAGCCACGTATTCAATGACGCGGTCGCGCCCGTCCATGCAGAAGTCGACGTCGAAGTCGGGCATGGAAACCCGTTCCGGGTTCAGGAACCGTTCGAACAGCAGGTCATATTCCAGCGGGTCGAGATCGGTAATCTTCTGTACGTAAGCAACCAGCGAGCCAGCACCCGACCCCCGGCCCGGGCCTACCGGCACGCCGTTGCTTTTGGCCCACTGGATAAAGTCCATTACGATCAGGAAGTAACCGGGGAACCCCATCTGGATGATGATATCCAGTTCGAAATTCAGCCGGTCGACATAGACCTGGCGCTTGGCGTCGTAATCCTCAGTGGTGTCCTTGGGCAACAGCACGCTGAGGCGCTCTTCCAAGCCGTCGAACGACACCTTGCGGAAGTACTCATCGATGGTCATGCCATCGGGAATCGGGAAGTTGGGCAGGAAGTGCTTGCCCAGCTTCACTTCAATGTTACAACGCTTGGCAATTTCGACAGAGTTTTCCAGGGCCTCGGGCAGGTCGCTGAACAGCTCGGCCATCTCGTCGGCACTTTTGAGGTATTGCTCCTCGCTGTAGTTCTTCGAGCGACGCGGGTCATCCAGGGCCCGGCCTTCGCCGATGCACACGCGGGTTTCGTGGGCTTCGAAATCTTCTTTCTTGATAAAGCGCACATCGTTGGTCGCGACCAGCGGCGCGCCCAGCTTGTCGGCCAGGGCCACGGCGGCGTGCAGGTGCTCTTCGTCGTTGGGGCGGTTGGTGCGCTGGACTTCCAGGTAGAAACGGTCGGGGAAAACCTGCATCCACTCGCGGGCCAGCCCTTCAGCCTCTTGAGGATTGCCGCCGAGTAGCGCAAGACCGATCTCACCCTCTTTAGCGGCGGACAGCATGATCAGCCCTTCGCTGGCCTCGGCGACCCACTCGCGCTCGATGATGATCGAGCCGTTGCGCTGGCCGTCGATAAAGCCACGGGAAATCAGTTCGGTGAGGTTGCGATAACCCACGCCGTTCATCGCCAGCAGACTGATACGGCTAAGGGCGTTATCCGGATCTTTGTTGGACAACCACAGGTCGGCGCCGCAAATCGGCTTGATGCCGGCGCCCATGGCGTTTTTATAGAATTTGACCAGGGAACACATGTTGTTCTGATCGGTAACCGCCACGGCAGGCATGTTCATGCCCACCAGGGTTTTGACCAGCGGTTTGATCCGTACCAGGCCGTCAACCAGGGAGTATTCAGTGTGCAGGCGCAGGTGAACGAATGAAGCCGGCATAGTGATCCTGTCTTAAACGTAGAAACAACAAGGCCCGGGATTGTACCGGGCCTTGGCAAAAACATCAGCCTCGCGACTACACCTCGCTGAGACTCTCGCGCAGCTCATAAGCCTGGCGTACGGGGGCGAACGAGCGGCGGTGGATCGGCGTCGGGCCGAGGCGAGCCAGGGCTTCCAGATGAACGGGCGTCGGGTAGCCTTTATGGCCGCCGATCCCGTAGCCGGGGTAGATCAATTCGAAAGCAGCCATTTCACGATCGCGGCTGACCTTAGCCAGGATTGAAGCTGCCGCAATCGCAGGCACCTTGCTATCGCCCTTCACCACCGCTTCCGCCGGCATGGCCAATTTTGGGCAGCGGTTGCCGTCGATCATGGCCATTTTTGGCGTGATGTGCAGGCCTTCTACTGCACGCTGCATGGCAAGCATGGTGGCGTGGAGGATGTTCAACGCGTCGATTTCCTCGACTTCGGCCCGAGCAATATGCCAGCTGAGGGCCTTCTCAATAATCTCGTCGTAGAGCTTTTCGCGCCGCGCTTCGGTGAGTTTTTTCGAGTCGTTGAGGCCGAGAATCGGGCGGCTCGGGTCGAGAATCACCGCCGCCGTGACGACAGCGCCGCACAAAGGCCCGCGCCCGACTTCGTCAACACCGGCCACCAGTTCGTGGGCTTCGGCAACCAGGCTGAAATCCAGGCCCATTTGCTTGATCATAAAGTTTCCTGTTTCTTGCCGATCAAGGTCAACACGGCGTCCGCCGCCTGGTTCGAGGCATCACGGCGCAAGGTGCGGTGAATGTCGTCAAAACCGCGAGTCTGCTCTTCGCCGCCGTCGATCAAGGGTAGTAGAGTTTGCGCCAAGGCCTCAGGCGTTGCATCGTCCTGCAACAACTCCGGCACCAACAGGCGCTGGGCCAGCAGGTTGGGCAGGGAGATGTAAGGGCTTTTGACCATGCGCTTGAGAATCCAGAAGGTCAGCGGCGCCAGGCGATAGGCCACGACCATCGGACGCTTGTACAGCAAGGCCTCCAGGGTGGCCGTACCCGAGGCGATCAGCACCGCATCACAGGCCGCCAGGGCCAGGTGCGATTGGCCGTCGAGCAAGGTCACCGGCAGGTTCCGACCGGCCAACAGGGTTTCGATCTGCGCACGACGCTGCGGGCTCGCGCAGGGCAGCACGAAACGTACGCCTGGCTTCAACGCTTGCAGGCGCTCGGCAGCATCGAAGAACACCGCAGCCAGGCGGCCGACTTCGCCGCCACGGCTGCCCGGCATCAACGCCACCAGCGGACCGTCAGGCAAGCCCAACTCGGCACGCGCGGCTGCGCGGTCAGCCTGCAAAGGGATGGTGTCGGCCAGGGTGTGCCCGACAAACCGCACCGGCACGCCCTTTTCTTCGTAGAACCTGGCTTCGAACGGTAGCAGGGTCAGCATCAAGTCACAGCCTTCGCGGATCTTCAATACGCGCTTCTGGCGCCATGCCCACACGGAGGGGCTGACGTAGTGCACGGTCTTGATCCCGGCCTGACGCAACTTGAGTTCGATATTAAGGGTGAAGTCCGGTGCGTCGATCCCGATGAAAACATCGGGCTTCTCTTCGATCAGGGTCTGGATCAGCAGCTTGCGGCGAGCCAACAGCTCACGCAGACGGCCCAGCACTTCCACCAACCCCATGACCGATAGCCGCTCCATGGGGAAGTAGGACGTGAGCCCTTCGGCCTGCATCAGCGGGCCGCCGACCCCAATAAATTCCACCGCAGGGTGCTGGGCCTTGAGGGCCCGCATAAGACCTGCGCCCAGAATGTCACCGGAAGCTTCTCCGGCCACCAGCGCAATACGCAGATTAGCCATGATCAGCGGGTGATGCCGCGAGTCGACGCCTGGATCGAGTCACGGAACACCGCGACTTCCGGGAACAACGCCGACGGCTCGGCCAATTGGGTCAACGCCTGGTCCACCGTAAGCCCCTGGCGATAAACCACCTTGTAGGCACGGCGCAGGGCGTGGATGGCCTCTTCGCTGAAACCACGACGGCGCATGCCTTCGAAGTTCATGCTGCGGGCTTCGGCCGGGTTACCGAATACTGTGACGAACGCCGGAACATCCTTGCCGATGGCGGTACCCATGCCGGAAAAGCTGTGGGCGCCGATATGGCAGTACTGATGCACCAGGGTGAATCCGGAGAGGATCGCCCAATCGTCGACGTGCACATGGCCGGCCAACGCGGTGTTGTTGACCAGAATGCAGTGGTTGCCGATGACGCTGTCGTGGCCGATGTGCGCGTAGGCCATGACCAGGTTGTGATCACCCAGCGTGGTCTCGGCCCGATCTTGCACGGTGCCACGGTGAATGGTCACGCCTTCACGAATGATGTTGTGATCACCGATTACCAGGCGTGTTTCTTCACCCTTGTACTTCATGTCCGGGGTGTCTTCGCCTACCGAGGAAAACTGGTAGATACGATTGTGTTTGCCAATACGGGTCGGACCTTTAAGGATCACGTGCGGCCCGATGACAGTTCCCTCGCCGATTTCCACACCTGCGCCGATGATCGACCAGGGGCCGACCTCAACGTCGGCGGCCAGTACGGCCGACGGATCGATGATTGCGCGAGGGTCAATCAAACTCATAGTTTGCGTTCCGCACAGATGATTTCGGCGGAGCACACAGGCTTGCCGTCCACCGAAGCCTGGCATTCGAACTTCCAGATCTGGCGTTTGCAGCTGATGAACTTGGCTTCCAGGATCAACTGGTCACCCGGGGTGACCGGGTTGCGGAAACGCAACTTATCGGAGCCCACGAAATAGTAGAGCGTGCCGTCGGCAGGCTTGAGGTCGAGCATTTTGAAGCCAAGGATACCGGCAGCCTGGGCCATCGCTTCGATGATCAACACGCCCGGCATGATTGGATGCGCGGGAAAGTGACCGTTGAAGAACGGTTCGTTGATGCTGACATTCTTGTAGGCACGAATGCGCTTTTCCTCGACGTTGAGGTCCACTACGCGGTCCACCAGCAGGAACGGGTAACGGTGAGGCAGGTATTCGCGAATCTCGTTGATGTCCATCATTTCGGGGGGAAGCCTGTAATAAAGATTGGGGGCGGGCGAACTAAAAGCACGCCCCGCTAGCAAATCAAGGAGGCAGTCTAGCGGCTGTGCACACTTGATATGGAAATGGTATCAGCCTTCTGATGAAGCATTACCGCCAGGGGTCACGTCCCCAACACGCTTTTCCAGCTGTTTGAGACGTCGAGCCATGTCGTCGAGCTGCCTCAACCGTGCTGCGCTCTTGCGCCATTCAGCTGCAGGCTGCATGGCGGTACCGGATGAGTAGGCCCCTGGCTCGGTAATCGAGTGGGTAACCATGGTCATGCCGGTGATGAAGACGTTGTCGCAAATATCGATATGCCCCACCAGCCCTACGCCACCGGCGAGCATGCAATGCTTGCCGATCCTGGTGCTGCCGGAAATACCCACACACGCCGCCATGGCGGTGTGATCACCAATCTGCACGTTGTGGGCGATCTGAATCTGGTTGTCGAGCTTCACGCCGTTGCCGATCACGGTATCGGCCAAGGCCCCGCGATCAACAGCCGTGTTGACGCCAATTTCCACGTCGTCGCCGATCAATACGCCGCCGACCTGGGCAATCTTGTTCCAGATGCCCTTGGCGTTGGCGAAGCCGAAGCCTTCCCCCCGATCACCGCACCCGATTGGATGACCACACGCTCACCGATACGCACATCGTGGTACAGGGTTACGCGCGGTGCGAGCCAACCGTCAGCGCCAATCTCGCAGCGCGCACCGATAAAGCAATGAGCACCAACGGTCACACCTGCCGCAATGCGCGCACCGCTCTCGATCACCGCAAAGGCGCCAATGCTGGCCGCAGGATCAACCTGGGCATCATCGGCGATGACCGCAGACGGATGAATACCGGCTGCGGCCTTGGGTTTCGGATCGAACAGGTGCGACACCCGGGCATAAGCCAGGTACGGGTCGGCCACCACCAGCGAATCCCCGGCAAACCCTTCGGCGTCAGCAGCTTTCAGCAACACGGCGGCGGCTTGGCTGTCGACCAGGTATTTACGGTATTGAGGGTTTGCGAGGAAGCTCAACTGAGCTGGGCCAGCCTCCTGCAAGGTGGCTAGCCCAGTGATTTCTTTCTCCGGGGAGCCATTTAAGGTGGCCCCCAGGAACTCGGCCAACTCGCCGAGCTTGATAGTCGCGGTCATGGCTTACTTCAGCTGGTTCATGCGCTCGATCACCTGGCGGGTGATGTCGTATTGAGGCTTGACGTCGATAACCGCGCCACGCTCGAACACCAGGTCAAAGGCACCTTTCTTGATGACTTCTTCCACGGCGCTGTCGAGTTTCGGCTTCAGCTGTTTAAGCATTTCACGGTCAGCAACCGCTTTGGCTTCGTTCAGCTCTTTGGACTGGAACTGGTAGTCACGGGCCTTTTGCTTGAATTCAAGCTCCAGACGCTCGCGCTCGCCTTGCTGCATCTTGTCGCCACCGGCTACCAGACGATCCTGGATGCCCTTGGCGCTGCTTTCCAGCGTCTTGAGTTTGGTCAGTTGCGGACCGAATTTTTTCTCGGCATCCACGGCATAACGCTTGGCCGCATCGGATTCCAGCAGGGCCATCTGATAGTTCAGCACGGCAATTTTCATTTCGGCAAAGGCCGGGGTCGCTACCAGCACGGTTGCCAGCAGAACCAATTGAGTCAACTTACGCACGATGCACTCCTACAGAATCCGTTGTCGTTATCTTGGGTCAGACGCTTAGAACGTCTGGCCGAGGGAGAATTGGAAAATCTGGGTTTCAGCGTTATCCGGTTTCTTGATCGGCATGGCCAGAGCAAAGCTCAATGGGCCAAGCGCAGTTACCCAAGTCACACCCACACCCACGGAGCTTGCCAGGTTGCTCAGGCTCACGTCGTTGCACTGGGTGTCGGACTTCACGCCACTCGGGTTACGGATCTGCTCGCACTTGGAGTCGAACACGTTACCCACGTCCCAGAATACAGAGGTACGCAGGGAACGCTGATCTTTTACGAACGGCAGCGGGAACAGGATTTCCGCACCACCTTGGATCAACACGTTACCACCGAACGGCAGCGGGTCGTTGTCGGAGTCAGCCACAGTGCCTTGGTTACCGGTTACGCCAACACCACGGCTTGGGGTACCACGTGGGCCCAAGGTGCTGTCTTTGAAACCACGTACGGAGTTGAAGCCACCCGCGTAGTAGTTCTCGTAGAACGGTAGACCGTTGGTGGAGCCATAACCATCGCCATAACCCAATTCAGTGTGCAGGCGCATGGTGTAGTTGTCGCTCAACGGCGTGAACAGTTGGCCACGGTAGTCAAGCTTGAAGAACGACAGGTCGCTGCCCGGCGTGGTGGTTTCCAGGGTCAAGCTCTGGGAGTGACCACGGGTCGCCAGTACACCTTTGTTCAGGGTCGACTCGGACCAGCCGGCAGACGCCTTGAAGTTCAGGAACTTGTCACCTTCACGACGGGTGAAGTCAAAGATCTCATCCACGGTGTAGACACCGGTCTTGATCTCATCTTGTTGCGCAGTCAGGCCAAAGGTCAGGCGCGACGTCTCGCTGATCGGGTAACCAACGTTGACACCGGCACCGAGGCTGTCGATTGCATAGCTTGCAACGTCAACGTCGAGGTCTTTGTAGTCGGTGGTGCGGTAGAAGGCGTTGTAGCCCAGGCTCACACCATCAGCAGTCCAGTAGGGGTCGGTATAACCGAAGTTATATCGGCTCTGGTATTCGCTTCGGGTCAGGCCGATAGACACGCGGTTACCGGTACCCAGGAAGTTGTTCTGGGTGATGGAGCCACCAAGGATCAGACCGGCACTTTGTGCGAAGCCGACACTGGCGGTGATCGAGCCCGAGGCTTGTTCTTCCACGGCGTAGTTCACGTCAACCTGGTCATCCACACCCGGTACGGCCGGGGTTTCGACGTTGACTTCCTTGAAAAAGCCCAGGCGCTCAAGACGGGTCTTAGACTGGTCGATCAGGTAAGTCGACGCCCAGCCACCTTCCATCTGACGCATTTCACGACGCAGTACTTCGTCCGCCGACTTGGTGTTGCCACGGAAGTTGATGCGGTTCACGTAGGCACGCTTGCCGGGATCGACGACGAAAGTGATGTCCACGGTGTGGTCATCATCATGCGGGGTCGGCACGCCGTTGACGTTGGCGAAGGTATAGCCTTCGTTACCCAGGCGGCGAGTGATCAGTTCTGACGTGGTGGTCATCAGCTTGCGCGAGAACACCTGGTCTTTCTGCACCAGCAGCAGCGCCTTGACCTGGTCTTCAGGCACTTTCAGGTCGCCGCTCAGCTTAACGTCACGAACCTTGTACTTCTCGCCTTCGTTGACGTTGACTGTGATGTAGACGTGTTTCTTGTCCGGGGTGATGGACACCTGGGTCGAGGCGATATCCATGTTGATATAGCCACGGTCCAGGTAGTAGGAGCGCAGGCGTTCCAGGTCACCAGACAGTTTTTCGCGGGCGTACTTGTCATCGTTCTTGAAGAACGACAGCCAGTTGGTGGTCTTGAGTTCGAACAGGTCGATCAGGTCTTCATCAGCGAACTTGGTATTACCCACCACGTTGATGTGCTGGATCGCCGCCACGGTGCCTTCGTTGATGTTGACCTTGAGGCCCACACGGTTGCGCGGCTGCGGCACCACTTCCGTTTCCACGGTCGCGGAGTAGCGGCCCTGGGCAACGTACTGGCGTTGCAGTTCGTTACGCACACCTTCAAGGGTGGCGCGTTGGAAGATCTCGCCTTCGGCCAGGCCGGATTGCTTCAGACCTTTCATCAAGTCTTCAGTAGAGATCGCCTTGTTGCCTTCGATCTCGATACTGGCGACGGAAGGTCGCTCGACAACGGTGATGACCAGGACGTTGCCTTCACGCCCCAGTTGGATGTCTTGAAAGAAACCGGTTTTGAACAGCGCACGAGTGGACTCCACCAGGCGACGGTCATCAGCCTGTTCACCGACGTTCAACGGTAATGCACCAAAGACGCTACCGGCGGAAACCCGCTGGAGGCCGTTGACGCGAATATCGGAGATGGTGAAGGACTCGGCGTGAACTTCGGCGATCATCAATACGGTGAGAACCGCAGTTAGCAGCAGACGTTTCATGAAGTCCTTTCTTATTCCAACTGGCAATAAACAAACTGCCGCAAAATGCGGCAGATTCGCAATTCAGCGAAGCGTTACAGTCGACCCAGATCGTTGACCAAGGCTAATAACATCACCCCGACCACCAAACTGATACCGATCTGTATCCCCCAACCCTGCACCCGATCCGACAAGGGGCGACCACGCACCCACTCGACCAGATAAAACAACAGATGCCCCCCATCCAATACTGGAATGGGCAACAAATTCAGAACACCCAGGCTAATACTCAGATAAGCCAGGAAATTCAGGAAATCCGCGACACCCGACTGGGCAGAAGCGCCCGCCACTTTAGCAATGGTTATCGGTCCACTCAAGTTTTTTACCGAGAGCTCGCCGAACAACATTTTCTTGAGGGATTCCAGGGTCAGCACGCTCATGGTCCAAGTGCGTTTTGCACCCTCGCCAATTGCTGCCAACGGCCCGAAGCTGACCTCACGCACCATCGACGGCGGCCATTCGACACCTTTGACCCCGGCACCGAGGTAACCCCCGGCCGCCTTGGCTTCCCCGCGAACCGACAAGGTCACTGGGACGTCGATTTGAGCACCGTCGCGCTCAACTTTCAGCAGAATTTTAGTATCAGGACGTACACGAACCAGGTCGACCACCTGCTGCCAGTCGCCCAGCGCCTGTCCATCGAGGGCCAACAGCCGATCGCCGGTTTTCAGGCCAGCGGCCTGGGCCGGACCTTTCGGATCGAGCTCCGCCAGGACCGGCGGCAAGGCCGGACGCCATGGACGTATGCCCAGGGACTTGATCGGATCAGGTTCATCAGCGCCCTTGAGCCAGTGGTCGAGGGTCAGATCACGCGGGGTTTCGGTAGTCGAGTCCTGTTCACGCACCACCACATTGACGATGCCGCTTTCGCCCAGGCGGCGCACCAACTGCAGATTGACCGCGCCCCAACCTGTGGTGGGCTCGCCATCAATGGAAACAATTTCCTGCCCGGCAACCAGGCCGGCCTTGGCGGCAATACTGTCCGACTCGACCGCTCCGATGACCGGACGCACCTGCTGGCTGCCCAGCATGGCCAGGACCCAGAAGAACACCATCGCCAACAGGAAGTTGGCGATCGGGCCAGCGGCAACAATGGCGATACGCTGACGAACGGTCTTGCGATTGAAGGATTGGTCCAATTGATCTGCAGGCACTTCGCCTTCGCGCTCATCGAGCATCTTGACGTAGCCACCCAGCGGGATGGCCGCAATCACGAATTCGGTGCCTTGGCGGTCATGCCAGCGCAACAGCGGCATGCCGAAACCGACGGAAAAGCGCAGTACCTTGACGCCGCAACGACGCGCGACCCAGAAATGGCCAAATTCGTGGAAGGTAACCAGCACACCCAGAGCAACCAGGGTGCCGACGATCATGTAAAGCGCACTCATCTAATTTCTCCGCATTCCAATCCAGCGCCTAGAGGCTCAAACCCGCCCAAAGACTAACGCGCGTTCCGGCTCAACCATTGCCCAGCCAGGGCTCGAGCCTTGGTATCAGCCTCGAATACCGCCCCCAGATCATTCACCGCCACGACAGGTTCAAGCGCCAGGACGTCCTCGATGATACTCGCGATCTGCGGAAAGCGGATGCGCCGTTCGAGAAACGCTGCCACAGCCACTTCGTTGGCTGCATTAAGCATCGCCGGCGCGCTGTTACCCGCTTCGGCAGCTTGCCGCGCCAGGCGCAGGCAAGGAAAGCGCTGCTCGTCCGGCGCTTCGAAGTCCAGGCGGGCCACGGCAAACAGGTCCAGAGGCGCCACACCGGAATCAATCCGCTCCGGCCAGGCCAGGGCATTGGCGATAGGGGTGCGCATATCGGGATTGCCCAACTGCGCCAACACCGAACCGTCCACGTAATCAACCAGCGAATGAATCACACTTTGCGGGTGAATCACCACCTCGACCTGATCCGGGCGCGCATCGAACAGCCAGCACGCCTCGATCAACTCAAGGCCCTTGTTCATCATGCTCGCCGAATCCACCGAGATCTTTCGCCCCATGGACCAGTTCGGATGAGCGCACGCCTGATCGGGCGAGACATGCTCCAGCTCAGCCAACGGAGTTTGCCGGAACGGACCACCAGAGGCCGTCAGCAGGATCCGGCGCACGCCAACCTGGCTCAAGCCGCGCGCATAGTCACCGGGCATGCACTGGAAGATTGCATTGTGCTCACTGTCCAGGGGTAGCAATACGGCGCCGCTTTTGCGCACCGCCTGCATAAACAGTGCGCCGGACATCACCAGCGCTTCTTTATTGGCCAGCAGGATCTTCTTGCCGGCATCGACGGCAGCCAGGGTCGGACGCAAACCGGCTGCACCGACAATAGCGGCGACTACGGTATCCACGTCAGCGTCAGCCGAGACCTGGCACAACCCCTCCTCCCCCACCAACACCTGAGTGGCAAGCCCGGCAGCCCGCAGGTCATCCTGCAGCCCCCGAGCCAGAGCGGCTTCGGGCACTACGGCAAAGCGCGGCGAATGACGCACGCACAAGGCCAGCAGCTCGCTCAAGCGGGTAAACCCGGTGAGGGCGAAGACTTGATAGCGATCAGGATGACGCGCAATCACGTCAAGGGTACTCAGCCCTACCGAGCCGGTTGCACCCAGCACGGTTACTTGTTGCAGGCGGCTCACGAAGCCGTCATCCACAACAGCACGGCGAAGATTGGAATGGCCGCGGTCAAGCTGTCGATGCGGTCCAGCACGCCGCCATGGCCCGGCAGCAGGTTGCTGCTGTCCTTGATCCCGGCCTGGCGCTTGAACATGCTTTCAGTGAGGTCGCCCACCACCGAAATGAACACCACGATGGCCGTGGCCACCAGCGCCAGCAAAATTTCCTTCACCGACCAGCCACGCACAACGCCGACGACCAGCGCGATCACCAGCGTCAACGCGAGACCACCATAAACGCCTTCCCAGCTTTTGCCAGGGCTGACTGCCGGCGCCAACTTGCGCTTGCCGAAGGCCCGGCCCGAGAAGTAGGCACCGATATCCGCCCCCCAGACCAGCACCATCACGGCCAGGATCAGCCAGTTACCCATAGGGTAACGCTTGATTTCAACCAGCCCTTGCCACGCCGGTAAGAGGATCAACACGCCAATCACCAGCTTGCAGGCAACGCTGGACCACTTGCCGCTGGTACGCGGGTAAGTCAACACAAGGAACGTCGCCAGCGCCCACCACAGCACCGCCGCCCCCAACACCCAGGGCGCAATGTCCGGCAGGATGTACAAGAGAAACGCCAAGGCAGCCACGACAGCGGCATACACCACACGCGGCAACTGCGCGCTGAAACCCGCCAGGCGCGCCCATTCCCAGGCACCCAGCGTCACGACCAGGCCGATAAACAGCGCAAAGCCGGAACCCTCGAGCAGGAAAAACCCACACAAGGCGATCGGCAACAGGATCAGTGCTGTGATGATTCGTTGTTTAAGCATTTAAACCCGGGCTCCAGCTTCGATCTGCTCGCTCGTTTTACCGAAGCGACGTTGACGGGAAGCGAAATCAGCCAGTGCTTTACGCATGGCATCGTGTTTGAAGTCCGGCCAGAACAGGTCGGAGAAGTACAGCTCGGTATAGGCCAGCTGCCACAACAGGAAATTGCTGATGCGGTGCTCACCACCGGTACGGATGCACAAGTCAGGCAACGGCAGGTCGCCGGTAACCAGGCAGGTTTGCAACAGTTCGGGCGTGATGTCGTCGGGACGCAGATGACCGGCCTGCACTTCGCGGGCGAGCCGCTGTGCAGCCTGGGCGATGTCCCACTGGCCACCGTAGTTGGCTGCGATCTGCAGCACAAAACGGTCGGCGCCGGCGGTAATAGCCTCGGCTTCGCGCATGGCGGCTTGCAGCTCCGGGTGGAAGCGCGAGCGATCACCGATGATACGCAGGCTGATATTGTTGTCGTTGAGGCGCTTGGCCTCACGACGCAAGGCCTTGAAGAACAGATCCATCAAGGCACTGACTTCTTCGGCGGGCCGCTGCCAGTTCTCACTGGAGAAGGCGAACAAGGTCAACACTTCGACCTTGGCCTCGGCACACACCTCAATTACAGCCCGTACCGCATCGACACCCGCTTTATGCCCGGCGACACCCGGCATAAAGCGTTTCTTCGCCCAGCGATTATTCCCATCCATGATGATCGCGACATGGCGCGGCACCACGGAGGGTACAGTCTGCTTGGTCTTTTCCATGAAGGCGTCCTGACCCCTTATACGGCCATCAGGTCCTTTTCTTTTTCTTCCGTGGCCTTAGTGATCTGGGCCTCGGCATCTTTGGTCAGCTTGTCGATATCGGCAACGGCACGGCGCTCTTCGTCTTCGCTGATTTCCTTGTCCTTGACCAGCTTCTTCAGATCACCCAAGGCATCACGACGAATGTTGCGCACGGCAACCCGCGCATCTTCAGCTGCGCTGCGCGCCTGCTTGGTGAAGCCCTTGCGGGTTTCTTCAGTCAGGGCTGGCATGGAGATCAGCAGCAACTCGCCCAGGTTGGTCGGGTTGAGGTTCAGACCGGCGCTCTGGATGGCCTTGTCGACGGCGCCGAGCATGTTGCGCTCAAAGGCGACGACTTGCAGGGTGCGCGAGTCTTTTACAGTGATGTTGGCCACTTGGGTGATGGAGGTATCTGCGCCGTAATACGGCACCATCACGCTGCCCAGAATGCTTGGGTGAGCCTTGCCTGTACGAATCTGACCAAATGCATGGTTCAGGGAGTCCAGGGATTTCTGCATACGCTCTTGAGCGTCTTTCTTGATTTCGTTGATCATTGTTGGCCTTCCTCGATCAGAGTCCCTTCTGCGCCGCCGTGTACGATATTCAGCAGGGCACCGGGTTTGTTCATGTTAAATACGCGTAGTGGCATCTTGTGGTCGCGGCACAGGCAAATAGCCGTCAGGTCCATCACGCCCAGTTTGCGATCCAGCACTTCATCGTAGGTCAGATGATCGAACTTCTCGGCATGCGGGTCTTTGAATGGATCTGCGGTGTAAACGCCGTCTACCTTGGTCGCCTTGAGCACCACGTCAGCATCGATTTCGATGGCGCGCAGGCACGCTGCCGAGTCGGTGGTGAAGAACGGGTTACCTGTGCCAGCGGCGAAGATCACCACTTCCTTGGCGTTCAGGTGGCGCATGGCTTTGCGGCGGTCATAGTGATCGGTCACGCCGACCATGGAAATAGCCGACATCACGATAGCCGAGATATTGGCGCGCTCCAGGGCGTCGCGCATAGCCAAGGCGTTCATCACAGTGGCCAGCATGCCCATGTGGTCGCCCGTGACCCGATCCATGCCGGCCGCACTCAGTGCCGCGCCGCGGAACAGGTTACCGCCGCCGATCACCAGGCCGACCTGAACGCCGATACCGACCAGTTGGCCGACTTCCAGCGCCATGCGGTCGAGCACTTTGGGATCGATCCCGAACTCTTCCGAGCCCATGAGGGCCTCGCCGCTAAGCTTGAGTAGAATGCGTTTATAGCGAGCCTGATAACCACTGCCCTGCTGAGCCATTGCGAATCTCTCCTGCGGCGTATTTTTAAAAATTCTTGGCGAGCCGTTTACGGCTTGCGTTCACTCTAGCTGGACGCTGCTACAGCGCCATCGGAACACGGCTTTGTAAGCCAGTTCCGAAGGGATGCCAATCAAAATCGGCCTTCCCATTTGAAAAGAGGCTGCGCGCGTGAGCGGGCAGCCTCTTTCGGGCGACAGTTGAAAACTGTCTTATTGCTTGGCGGCAGCCAGCTGGGCAGCAACTTCTTCAGCGAAGTTGTCGACCGGCTTCTCGATGCCTTCGCCTACTTTGAAGTAGGTGAAGGAAACGATTTCAGCACCGGCTTTCTTAGCCAGCTCGCCAACCTTGATTTCAGGGTTCTTGACGAACGCCTGCTCAACCAGGCTCGCTTCAGCCAGGAACTTGCTGATACGGCCTTTGACCATGTTCTCAACAATGTTTTCTGGCTTGCCTTTGATTTTTTCTTCGTTCAGCTGCAGGAAAACAGCCTTTTCACGCTCGATGGCTTCGGCAGAAACTTCCGAAGGCAGCAGGAACTCAGGGTTGCTGGCCGCTACGTGCATAGCGATGTCTTTGGCCAGCTCAACGTCGCCGCCTTTGAGGACAACAGCAACGCCGATTTTGTTACCGTGCAGGTAACCACCAACCACATCACCTTCAACGCGGGTCAGGCGACGGATGTTGACGTTTTCGCCAACCTTGCCGACCAGTACCAGGCGATCAGCTTCCTGAGCAGCGATCAGCGGAGCGACGTCAGTCAGTTTGTCGGCGAACGCTTTATCAACGCTGGCGGCAACAAATGCCTTGAAGTCGTCCTGCAGGGCCAGGAAGTCGGTCTGCGAGTTCACTTCCAGCAGAACAGCAGATTTGCCGTCTTCTTTCAGAGCGATAGCGCCTTCAGCAGCCACGTTGCCTGCTTTCTTGGCAGCCTTGATGGCGCCGGAAGCACGCATGTCATCAATGGCTTTTTCGATGTCGCCGTCAGCCTTTTCCAGGGCTTTCTTGCAATCCATCATGCCTTCGCCGGTACGCTCACGCAGTTCTTTAACCAACGCTGCAGTAATTGCTGCCATTTTCAAATTCCTCTTGGATAGGTTTTCAACCACTCCACCCGATCGAACGGGGGATCAATTCTTCCCGAACCACCCTTGTTAGCCGCTGCACGTTACAGATGTTGTAGCTGCGCTGCCGACAAATGGTTTTCGAGGTGGCAAAAAGGGGGCCAAGCCCCCTTTTTGCTTACTGAGTCAACGCCAGGGCGTCAATTACTCAGCTGCGGCTACCGGAGCTTCTTCAACGAACTGCTCGGCACCACCAGCAACGTGGTTGCGACCACGGATTACAGCGTCAGCCATCGAACCCATGTACAGCTGGATAGCGCGGATTGCGTCATCGTTGCCTGGGATGATGTAGTCAACGCCTTCCGGGCTGCTGTTGGTATCGACTACGCCGATAACAGGGATGCCCAGCTTGTTGGCTTCGGTGATCGCGATGCGCTCGTGATCAACGTCGATAACGAACAGTGCGTCAGGCAGACCGCCCATGTCCTTGATACCACCCAGGGAACGATCGAGCTTTTCCAGGTCGCGAGTGCGCATCAGCGCCTCTTTCTTGGTCAGCTTGGCGAAAGTACCGTCTTCGGCTTGCACTTCAAGGTCACGCAGACGCTTGATGGAAGCACGGATGGTTTTGAAGTTGGTGAGCATGCCGCCCAACCAGCGGTGATCGACGTACGGCGAACCGCAACGTGCTGCTTCTTCAGCAACGATCTTGCCAGCGGAACGCTTGGTGCCGACGAACAGAATCTTGTTTTTTCCCTGGGCCAGGCGCTCTACGAAAGTCAAAGCTTCGTTGAACATTGGCAGGGTTTTTTCAAGGTTGATAATGTGGATCTTGTTACGCGCGCCGAAAATGTATTTACCCATTTTCGGGTTCCAGTAACGGGTCTGGTGACCGAAGTGCACACCGGCCTTCAGCATATCGCGCATGTTGACTTGGGACATGATAGTTCCTTAATAAGTCGGGTTTGGCCTCCACGTATCCCAATGACCAACCAGCGGCTTCAAGGCCTCCGGCACCCAGGTCATCGTGTCGACACGTGTGTGGATTTAAGCTCTGCGGGGTATCCCCGGAAAGCGGCGCATTTTATACCACAGCATCGGCAAAAACGGAACACGCAATCACATTTGCCGCCGGGCGCTTTCGTGCAACCCCTTGAATAGAGCTCACATAGCCCTACCTTATATAGAGAAGCGATCATCAGAGGCTCATGATTTGACGCCATCGTCTGTTAGAATCGCGTTTTTTGTGGCTTGTGCGAATTCTGTAACCTTTTGTCGCACGCCCGTAAACCGTATTGATTTCAGCGCGTCGCGCTAGAGAGAGCCTGTATGACCGTTAGTTTGAAAACCGCCGAAGACATCGCCGGCATGCGCATCGCCGGCAAACTGGCTGCCGACGTGCTGGAAATGATCGCCGAGCACGTCAAGCCCGGCGTGACCACCGAGACCCTGAACCAGATCTGCCATGACTATATCGTCAACGTGCAGGGCGCTATCCCTGCGCCGTTGAACTACAAGGGCTTCCCCAAGTCGATCTGCACCTCGGTCAACCACGTGGTCTGCCACGGGATTCCGGGTGACAAACCGTTGAAGGACGGCGACACCCTGAACATCGACGTTACCGTGATCAAGGACCGCTACTTCGGCGACACCAGCCGCATGTTCCACGTCGGCACTGTGCCGGTCTGGGCCGAGCGCCTGTCCCAGGTGACCCAGGAATGCATGTACAAGGCCATCGAAATCGTCAAACCCGGTTGCCGCCTGGGCGACATCGGCGAAGTGATCCAGAAGCACGCTGAAAAGAACGGCTTCTCGGTGGTGCGCGAATTCTGCGGCCACGGTATCGGCACCGTGTTCCACGAAGAGCCACAGATCCTGCACTACGGCCGCGCCGGCACTGGCATGGAACTCAAGGCAGGCATGACCTTCACCATCGAGCCGATGATCAACCAAGGCAAGGCCGATACCAAAGTGCTGGGCGACGGCTGGACCGCCATCACCAAGGACCGCAAGCTCTCGGCCCAGTGGGAACACACCCTGCTGGTCACCGAAACCGGCTACGAGATCTTCACCCTGCGCGCCGACGACACAATCCCGCGCACTTCCGGTGCTGCGTCGGCGTAACGGTTGCTCAGGTTTTCCCCCACTGTGTTGTGACTGACTGATAGATAGAAAGGAAAGCCGATCGATGCCCCAGGTGGATCCCGAACTCTTCGACCGTGGCCAGTTCCAGGCCGAACTGGCCCTGAAGGCGAGCCCCATCGCCGCGTTCAAGAAAGCTATCCGCCAGGCCCGCGAGGTGCTCGATGTGCGCTTTCGCAGCGGCCGGGACATCCGTCGGTTGATCGAGGACCGCGCCTGGTTTGTCGATAACATCCTGCAAAAGGCATGGGAACAGTTCAACTGGAGCGAAGACGCCGACATCGCCCTGGTGGCGGTCGGCGGCTACGGACGTGGCGAGTTGCACCCCTACTCCGACATTGACCTGCTGATCCTGCTGGACAGCGCCGACCATGAGATCTTTCGCGATTCCATCGAGCGTTTTCTGACGCTGTTGTGGGACATAGGCTTGGAAGTCGGCCAGAGCGTGCGCTCGGTCGACGAATGCGCCGAAGAGGCCCGCGCCGACCTCACGGTGATCACCAACCTGATGGAAAGCCGCACCATTGCCGGCCCCGAGCGCCTGCGCCAGCGCATGCTCGAAGTCACCAGCACCGCGCACATGTGGCCGAGCAAGGACTTCTTCCTGGCCAAGCGCGCCGAGCAAAAGGCCCGGCATCACAAGTACAACGACACCGAATACAACCTGGAACCCAACGTCAAAGGCTCACCGGGCGGGCTGCGGGATATCCAGACGATTTTGTGGGTTGCCCGCCGCCAATACGGCACCTTGAACCTGCGGGCACTGGCCGGCGAAGGTTTCCTGGTGGAGAGCGAAAACGCCCTGCTGGCCTCCTCCCAGGAGTTCCTGTGGAAGGTGCGCTACGCCCTGCACATGCTCGCGGGGCGCTCCGAAGACCGCCTGCTGTTCGATCATCAGCGCTCCATCGCCACCTTGCTGGGGTTTGAAGGCGAGGACGCAAAGACCAGCATCGAAAGCTTCATGCAGCAGTATTACCGGGTGGTCATGAGCATTGCCCAGCTCAGCGACCTGATCATCCAGCACTTCGAAGAGGTGATCCTGGCCCCTGAAGACGAAGCGCCGCCGCAACCGATCAACTCGCGTTTCCAACTGCACGACGGCTATATCGAAGCGCGCAACGACAATGTGTTCCGCCGCACGCCGTTCGCCATGCTGGAAATCTTCGTGCTGATGGCCCAGCAGCCGGAGATAAAAGGCGTGCGCGCCGACACCATTCGCCTGCTGCGGGAAAACCGTCACCTGATCGACGACGATTTCCGTAACGATATCCGCAATACCAGCCTGTTTATCGAGCTGTTCAAGTGCAAGATCGGCATCCACCGCAACCTGCGCCGGATGAACCGTTACGGCATCCTTGGGCGCTATCTGCCTGAGTTCGGCTTTATCGTCGGGCAAATGCAGCACGACCTGTTCCACATTTATACCGTGGATGCGCACACCCTGAACCTAATCAAGCACCTGCGTAAATTGCAGTACACCCAGGTATCAGAGAAATTCCCGCTGGCCAGTAAGCTGATGGCCAAGTTGCCCAAGCCCGAGCTGATCTACCTGGCCGGCTTGTACCATGACATTGGCAAGGGCCGGCATGGCGACCATTCCGAGATTGGTGCGGTGGATGCCGAGGCGTTCTGCCAGCGCCACCAGTTGCCGCTGTGGGACAGCCGCCTGATCGTGTGGCTGGTGCAGAACCATTTGGTGATGTCGACCACCGCCCAACGCAAGGACCTGTCCGACCCGCAGGTGATCCACGACTTCGCACAGACCGTCGGCGATGAAACCCACCTCGACTACCTGTACGTCTTGACCGTCTCCGACATCAACGCCACCAACCCGACGCTGTGGAACTCCTGGCGCGCCAGCCTGCTGCGCCAGCTGTACACCGAGACCAAGCGCGCCCTGCGCCGCGGCCTGGAAAACCCGGTGGACCGCGAAGAGCAGATCCGCCGCACCCAAAGCGCGGCGCTGGACATATTGGTGCGCGGCGGCAACGACCCGGACGACGTCGAGCAGCTGTGGTCGCAACTGGGTGACGATTATTTCCTGCGCCACACCGCTGGCGACGTGGCCTGGCACACTGACGCGATCCTGCAGCAGCCGGCCGATGGCGGCCCGCTGGTGCTGATCAAGGAAACCACCCAGCGCGAATTCGAGGGCGGTACGCAGATCTTCATTTATGCGCCGGACCAGCATGACTTCTTCGCCGTGACGGTGGCCGCCATGGACCAGCTCAACCTGAACATCCATGACGCCCGCGTGATTACCTCCAGCAGTCAGTTCACCCTTGACACTTATATCGTGCTCGACACCGATGGCGACTCCATTGGTGACAACCCAGCACGCGTGAAAAAGATCCGCGAAGGCCTTACCGAGGCCCTGCGCAACCCTGACGACTACCCGACCATCATCCAGCGCCGGGTGCCGCGCCAGCTCAAGCATTTTGCGTTTGCGCCCCAGGTGACCATCTCCAACGACGCCCAGCGCCCGGTGACGGTGCTGGAACTCAGCGCCCCGGATCGCCCGGGCCTGCTGGCGCGGATCGGTGGGATTTTCCTGGAGTTCGACCTGTCGTTGCAGAATGCCAAGATTGCAACCCTCGGCGAGCGCGTGGAAGACGTGTTCTTCATCACCGACGCCGACAACCAGCCGCTGTCCGACCCGGAGCTGTGCCGCCGCTTGCAGGAAGCCATCGAGCAGCAATTAAGCGTGACCCAGGAACCAAACGTCGAGCTGACGCGCCTGACTATTTGAATTTTTAACTTTGTAAACACGATCCCTGTGGGAGCTGGCTTGCCTGCGATGGCATCGCTGCGGAGTCTCTGGTGTACCGCGGCGTCCCCATCGCAGGCAAGCCAGCTCCCACAAAGTCCGTGTTCACCGTGATAGAGGCTTACATGAACAACGCCCTGAACCAGCTGCAGCCCTACCCGTTCGAGAAACTGCGCGCCCTGCTGGGCAGTGTTACGCCGACCCCGGATAAGCGCCCGATAGCGCTGTCCATCGGCGAGCCGAAGCACAAATCCCCGACCTTCGTGGCCGAAGCGCTGAGCAATAACCTTGACCAGATGGCCGTGTACCCGACCACCCTGGGCATCCCCGCGCTGCGCGAGGCCATCGGCGCCTGGTGCGAGCGCCGCTTCGATGTGCCCGAGGGCTGGCTCGACCCGGCGCGCAACATCTTGCCGGTCAACGGCACGCGTGAAGCGCTGTTCGCCTTCACCCAAACCGTGGTCAATCGCGGCGACGACGCGCTGGTGGTGAGCCCGAACCCGTTCTACCAGATCTACGAAGGCGCCGCGTTCCTGGCCGGCGCCAAGCCGCACTACCTGCCGTGCCTGGACGCCAATGGCTTCAACCCGGATTTCGACGCCGTGACGCCGGACGTCTGGAAACGCTGCCAGATCCTGTTCCTGTGCTCCCCCGGCAACCCGACCGGCGCGCTGATACCGGTCGACACCCTGAAAAAACTCATCGCCCTGGCCGACGAATACGACTTCGTGATCGCTGCCGACGAATGCTACAGCGAACTCTACTTCGACGAGCACACCCCGCCGCCGGGCCTGTTGAGTGCCTGCGTCGAGCTGGGTCGCCAGGACTTCAAGCGTTGCGTGGTGTTCCACAGCCTGTCCAAGCGCTCCAACCTGCCGGGCCTGCGCTCCGGTTTTGTGGCCGGCGACGCCGACATCCTCAAGGCTTTCCTGCTGTACCGCACCTACCACGGTTGCGCGATGCCGGTGCAAACCCAACTGGCGAGCATTGCTGCCTGGCAGGACGAAGCCCACGTGCAGGCCAACCGTGATCTGTACCGCGAGAAATTCGATGCGGTGCTGGCGATCCTCAAGCCAGTACTGGACGTGCAAAACCCCGACGGCGGTTTCTACCTGTGGCCGAATGTCGAAGGTGATGACGCCGCTTTCTGCCGGGATCTGTTCGTAGAGGAACATGTCACTGTGGTGCCAGGTTCGTACCTGTCGCGGGAAGTCGACGGCTTCAACCCCGGCGCCGGGCGTGTGCGCATGGCGTTGGTTGCCCCCTTGGCGGAGTGTGTGGAAGCGGCGGAGCGGATTCGCGATTTTATTCAGCGTCGCCGCTAATGGACTTATGGGTCATTTCACATGACCCAGATTAGCCTCACTCATATCCAGCTCGGCCAACACCTCCCTCAAGACGTCGTCACCAATCTGGCGATGACGGCTCAAGCTATACAACTCCAAGCGCTGCGCGCGCAGGGCCTTCAGACGCAATTTGCGCTCAAGCAGGTCCATCTGCCGCGCCAGCGCCTGGGCTTCAGCTGAATCATTGAACACCTCCAACTGATGGCGGTATTCCGACATCAGGCGAGCCTTGAGTTCGGTCGCCAGCGCAGCCTGGGCGGCGTCCTGGGTTTCGCTTTGCGCCGAGTCTTCGGCCTCCAGCGCGTGGATTGCAGCCACTGCGGTCTTTTTCCAGGCCTCGCGCACTTCGTTGTGGCGCTTTTCATCGGGGCTTTTTTCGATGCCGCGCAACAACAGGGGCAAGGCGATGCACGCGGCGATCAGCGACAGCAGGATCACTCCGGCAGCAATAAAGATCAGCAAGTCGCGCTCGGGGAAATCCTGGCCCGGCGCCAGCAGCAACGGCACTGACATCACACCCGCCAGCGTCACCGCACCGCGCACACCACCGACGGTCAGCAGCCAGCAGGAGCGCGCCGTCGGCACCAGCGTCAATTCACTTTTCCCACGAATCCGGCGCAATAAACCCGACAGCCGCCAGATGCTCTGCACCCAGATGAAACGCAACACCACCAGCACCAAAAAGATCGCGACCACATCCAGGCAGCGATAAAACAATGTGGGCCACAGCGTCGGTTCGTGACTCACCACGGCCTTAATGATGTCCGGCAGTTGCAGGCCTAGCAGCAGGAAAATCAAGCCGTTGAAGGCAAACTCCAGCAACGACCACACACTGCGATTGAGCAAGCGGGTGCTGGTCTGGCGGGGTAGCAGGTCGAGCCAGCTTTGCATCATGCCCGCCGCTACCGCCGACAAAATGCCCGATGCGCCCAAGCGCTCAGCCAGCACATAGGCGGCGAACGGTAGCAGCAGCATAAACACCACGTGAGTCGCCGGGTCGTCCCAGCCTCGCGCGATCATCCACGCACGCAGTCGCCCGACCAGCCAGCTCAACGCCACCCCCACGGCCAGGCCGCCTACGGCGACCAACACAAATGTCAGGCTGGCATCCGCCAGGGAAAACACGCCAGTCAACGCCGCCGCCAGGGCAAATTTGAAGGTCACCAGGCCCGACGCATCGTTCATCAGGGCCTCGCCCTGGAGCATATGCATCAGCGGCGTGGGCAGGCGGTTCTGGGAAATGGCCGACACCGCCACGGCGTCCGTCGGTGACAACACAGCCGCCAGGGCGAAGGCCACGGGCAACGGGATCGTAGGTAAAATCCAGTGAATGAAGTAACCGGCACCCACCACGGTGAACAGCACCAGCCCCACCGCCAACGTCAGGATCGGCCCACGCAGGCGCCACAACTCACGCTTGGGCATGCGCCAGCCATCCGAGAACAGCAGCGGCGGCAGGAACAGAAACAGGAACAGCTCCGGGTCCAGCGCCACGTGCAACCCCAACGTGGGCCAGGCCAACAAGGCGCCCGCTGCGATCTGCACCAAGGGTAACGGCAGGGGGATGACACGCCCGACCAGGCGCGAAACGCTGACCAACATCAGTAGGATAAGAACGGTGTAAGCGGTTTGCATAACGCGGGTTTCCCGGACAATCGACTCGCAACGACACATGAGGCAACAACTCGCCGTTGAAGTGCCATATTACGCACCTATGCTGCCGGCTGGCATTTGCACATAAGTCGCACGCCAGCATGACGAGGGGCACCAGAGGCCGCTGGTCGTGGCATAATCCGTAACCTTTCCATTTCATTCGCTCAAAGGGGGCAATTCCTTGACCGCTTCAAGCAAAACGTTGCACCTTTTCGGCATCAAGGCCTGCGACACCATGAAAAAGGCCCGCACCTGGCTCGATGAGCACGCTGTGAGCTATGAGTTCCACGACTATAAAACGGCCGGTATCGACCGCGAGCACTTGACCCAATGGTGCAACGAGCACGGTTGGCAGGTGGTTTTGAACCGTGCGGGCACCACCTTTCGCAAACTCGAAGACGAACGCAAAGCCGATCTCGATCAGTCGAAAGCCATTGAATTGATGCTCGCACAACCCTCGATGATCAAGCGCCCGGTGCTCGATCTCGGTGACAGAACCCTGATTGGCTTCAAGCCAGAAAGTTATTCGGCGGCCCTCAAGTAGGCCAGCCTTCCATTTTTTGTAGAGGTAACACCATGTCCCATTCCCTGTTCAGCCTGGGCTTCGGCGTCGGCACTCAGAACCGCCAAGGTGCTTGGCTGGAAGTGTTTTACGCACAACCGTTGCTCAACCCATCGGCTGAAATCGTCGCGGCCATCGCGCCGATCCTGGGTTACACCGAAGGCAATCAAGCGATCACGTTCACCATCAGCCAAGCACTGCAACTGGCTGATGCGCTCAAAAATGTCGATGCGACCCAAGCCGCGCTGCTCAATCGGCTCGCCGAGAGCCACACCCCGCTGGTCGCCACGTTGCTGGCCGAAGACACCGCACTGACCTCCACGCCGGAGGCTTACCTCAAGCTGCACCTGCTGTCTCACCGCCTGGTCAAGCCACACGGCCTGAGCCTGGCCGGTGTGTTCCCGCAGTTGCCGAACGTAGCCTGGACCAGCCAAGGTGCGATCGACATCAATGAGCTGGCCGAACGCCAGCTGGAAGCCCGCCTGCGCGGCGAACTGCTGGAAGTGTTCTCGGTGGACAAGTTCCCGAAAATGACCGACTACGTGGTGCCGAGCGGTGTGCGTATCGCTGATGCGGCGCGTATCCGCCTGGGCGCCTACGTGGGCGAAGGCACCACCGTGATGCACGAAGGTTTTGTCAACTTCAACGCCGGCACCGAAGGCCCGGGTATGATCGAAGGCCGGGTATCAGCGGGCGTGTTCGTCGGCAAAGGTTCTGACCTGGGCGGCGGTTGCTCCACCATGGGCACCCTGTCAGGTGGCGGCAACATTGTGATCAAGGTCGGCGAAGGCTGCCTGATCGGCGCCAACGCCGGTATTGGTATCCCGTTGGGCGACCGCAACACCGTGGAATCGGGCCTGTACGTGACGGCCGGGACCAAGGTTGCGCTGCTGGACGAGCAGAACCAATTGGTCAAAGTGGTCAAGGCGCGCGAGCTGGCCGGCCAGCCAGACCTGCTGTTCCGCCGTAACTCCGAGACCGGTGCCGTGGAGTGCAAAACCCACAAATCGGCTATCGAACTGAACGAAGCGCTGCACGCTCACAACTAAGCAGCCACTCGATGCCACTAGCGGGCCCCTCCCCTGGGGCTCGCTTATACGAGTCTTGATCACCATGCTTGTGCCCTCCCCCTGGCGCGCCGATTTCCCAGCCATCGCCACCCTGCAACGGCAAGACCAGACTTACCTGGACAACGCCGCCACCACGCAAAAACCCCAGGCCTTGTTGGATGCCATCAGCCATTACTACACCAAAGGCGCAGCCAATGTGCACCGCGCCCAGCATTTGCCGGGGGCCCATGCGACACAGGCGTTCGAAGACAGTCGCAGCAAGGTCGCGCAATGGTTGAATGCAGGTGACAGCGGGCAGATTGTGTTTACCCACGGCGCGACCTCTGCGCTGAACCTCCTGGCTTATGGCCTGGAGCATTTATTCAATGCGGGCGATGAGATTGTCATCAGCGCCCTCGAGCACCACGCCAACCTGTTGCCGTGGCAGCAATTGGCCAAACGTCGCGCGCTGACGCTGGTGGTATTGCCACTTGGCGAGGACGGCGTGATCGACCTGCAAGCCGCCGCCGAGCTGATCGGCCCGCGCACACGCCTGCTGGCGGTGAGCCAGCTGTCCAACGTACTCGGCGCCTGGCAGCCGCTGGAGGCCCTGCTGGCACTGGCCCAGCCACACGGCGCCCTGACCGTCGTGGACGGCGCCCAAGGCATCGTCCATGGCCGCCACGACGTGCAGGCCCTGGGTTGCGACTTCTACGTATTCTCCAGCCACAAACTGTACGGCCCGGACGGCGTCGGCGTGCTGTTTGGGCGCAATGACGCCCTGCATCACCTGCGCCACTGGCAGTTTGGAGGAGAAATGGTGCAACAAGCCGACTACCACAGCGCCAGTTTCCGTCCCGCGCCGCTGGGTTTCGAGGCCGGCACACCGCCGATTGCCAGCGTGATTGGCCTGGGCGCCAGCCTGGATTACTTGAGTTCGCTGGATCAACAAGCGGTCATCGCCCATGAAGCAGCCCTGCATGACTACCTGTTGCGTGGGCTCAAGGCACGCAATGGCGTGCGCGTGCTGGGTTCGCCGCAGGTGGCGTTGGTCAGTTTTGTGGTCGACGGCGTGCATAACGCCGACCTTGCGCACCTGCTGACCGAACAAGGCATTGCCGTGCGCGCGGGTCATCACTGCGCGATGCCGTTGCTCAAGGCCATGCATCTGTCGGGGGCGATCCGCGTGTCCCTGGCGCTGTATAACGATTCCGATGACCTGGAACGCTTTTTTGAAGCGCTGGACCAGGCCCTGGATATGTTGCGATGAGTGTGCCGGTGGATGCGGTCAGCGCGCTTGAAGCCTTTCAAGCCGTCGGTAGCTGGGAGCAACGCGCGCGGATGTTGATGCAGTGGGGCGAGCGTATGCCGGCCCTGGCGGATGAGGACAAGGTCGACGCCAACCTGGTGCAGGGCTGCGAAAGCCTGGTGTGGTTGGTGGGGCGTTTGCAGGATGGGCATTGGCAGTTTGCGGCGAGCAGCGATGCGCGGATGATTCGCGGGCTGGTGGCGTTGCTGCTGGCGCGGGTCAATGGGTTGTCGGCGGCCGAGTTGCAGGCGGTGGATCTGCCTGACTGGTTCAACCAGTTGGGCCTTTCCCGTCAACTGTCACCGTCGCGCAGCAATGGCCTCAATGCGGTATTGCAGCGCATGCGAGCGTTGAGCCGTACACAAAACTAGCTGTGGGAGCGGGCTTGTGTGGGAGCGGTGCACGGCATTAAGGTTTAAGCAGGCTTGACCCGCTCCGACGGCCGCCGCACCCCAGCCACAATCTTGTCCACTGCCTTGGTCGCCGCCACCATGCCGAACGTGGCCGTGACCATCATCACCGCGCCAAACCCACCGGCGCAATCCAGCTTCACGCCATCCCCGACAAAACTCTTCTGCAAACAAATACTGCCATCCGGCTTGGGATAGCGCAGTTGCTCGGTGGAAAACACGCACGGCACGCTGTAATGGCGGGTCACGGTGCGTGAGAAACCATAGTCGCGACGCAACGTGGAGCGCACTTTCGACGCCAGCGGGTCATTGAAGGTGCGGTTCAGGTCGCAGACCTGGATCAGCGTCGGGTCGATCTGCCCGCCGGCGCCGCCAGTGGTGATGATCTGGATCTTGCGGCGCTTGCACCAGGCAATCAATGCCGCCTTGGCGTTAACGGCGTCAATGCAGTCGATCACGCAGTCGATATCCGGCGTGATGTACTCGGCCATAGTGTCGCGGGTCACAAAGTCCGCCACCGCATGCACGGTGCAATCCGGGTTGATGCCCTTCAGGCGCTCGGCCATCACCTCGACCTTGGGCTTGCCCACGGTGCTGTCCAGCGCGTGCAACTGGCGGTTGCTGTTGCTGACGCAGACATCGTCCAGATCAAACAGCGAAATCTCGCCCACCCCGCAACGGGCCATGGCTTCCGCCGCCCACGAGCCCACGCCGCCGACGCCGACGATTGCCACATGGGCCGCTTTCAAGCGTTCCAGGCCTTCAATGCCATACAAGCGGGCGACGCCTGCAAACCGTGGATCTTCTGTGCTCATGACCATTACCCCAAAAACCGGCGCGCATTATGGACTACGCAGCGACAAGTTCGAAGCGACAAGCTACAAGTAAAGAACTTAGATGGCCTTTCGCTGACTAATGTCCGGTTTTTCTCTGCTTGCTGTACGGTCAGGGAAGGGCCGGTGTAGGATGCGCGCCGTTCGGCGCAGGCCGACACCTCTTTTCGTTCCACACCTTTTGGAACCTGACATAACCATGGCATCGCGTAAATTTGGACTCAACCTGGTGATCGTGCTGGCAATTGCCGCGCTGTTCACCGGTTTCTGGGCGCTGATCAACCGCCCGGTCACTGCTCCCAACTGGCCTGAGCAGATCTCCGGTTTTTCTTACTCGCCGTTCCAGCAAGGCCAGTACCCACAGAAAAACCAGTTCCCGACCGACGATCAGATGCGTCGCGACCTTGAGATCATGAGCAAGCTGACGGACAACATCCGTACCTACTCGGTCGACGGCACCCTGGGCGACATCCCCAAGTTGGCGGAAGAATTCGGCCTGCGCGTGACGTTGGGGATCTGGATCAGCCCGGACCTTGAACGTAACGAGCGGGAAATCCAGCGCGCCATCGAAATCGCCAACACCTCGCGCAGCGTGGTGCGGGTGGTGGTCGGTAACGAGGCGGTGTTCCGTAAGGACATCACGCCAGAAGCGCTGATCGTGCTGCTGGATCGGGTGCGCGCCGCTGTGAAAGTGCCGGTGACGACATCCGAGCAATGGGACATCTGGGAGAAGAACCCACAACTGGCCAAGCACGTCGACCTGATCGCCGCGCACATCCTGCCGTTCTGGGAGTACATTCCGATGGACAAGGCCGGCCAGTACGTACTCGACCGCGCCAAGGATCTGAAGAAACTGTTCCCGAAAAAGCCGCTGCTGCTGTCGGAGGTTGGCTGGCCGAGCAACGGGCGCATGCGCGGCGGCAATGAAACGTCGCCGGCCGACCAGGCGATTTACCTGCGTACGCTGGTGAACAAGCTGAACCGTCAGGGCTACAACTACTTCGTGATCGAGGCGTTCGATCAGCCGTGGAAAGTCAGCGACGAAGGCTCGGCCGGCGCTTACTGGGGTGTGTTCAACGGCGCACGCCAGCAGAAATTCAACTTTGAAGGGCCGGTGGTCGCGATCCCGCAATGGCGCGTACTGGCCATCGGCTCGGTCGTACTCGCGCTGCTGTCCTTGACCCTGTTGATGATCGACGGCTCCGCCCTGCGCCAACGTGGCCGGACCTTCCTGACGTTCATCGCGTTCTTGTGCGGTTCGGTGCTGGTGTGGATCGGTTACGACTACAGCCAGCAATACAGCACCTGGTTCAGTGTCACCGTAGGCATCCTCTTGGCCCTCGGCGCCCTGGGCGTGTTTATCGTATTGCTGACCGAAGCGCACGAACTGGCGGAAGCGGTATGGACTCACAAGCGCCGGCGTGAATTCCTGCCGGTGGAGGGGGAGTCGGACTACCGCCCGAAAGTGTCGATCCATGTGCCGTGCTACAACGAGCCTCCGGAGATGGTCAAACAGACCCTCGACGCCCTGGCCGCCCTCGATTACCCGGACTACGAAGTCCTGATCATCGACAACAACACCAAGGACCCGGCCGTTTGGGAGCCGGTGCGCGACTACTGCGAAACCCTGGGCCCGCGCTTCAAGTTCTTCCACGTCGCGCCCCTGGCTGGTTTCAAGGGCGGCGCACTGAACTACCTGATCCCGCACACCGCCAAGGATGCCGAAGTGATCGCGGTGATCGACTCGGACTACTGCGTGTCGCCAAACTGGCTCAAGCACATGGTGCCGCATTTCGCCGACCCGAAAATCGCCGTCGTGCAGTCGCCGCAGGATTACCGCGACCAGAACGAAAGCACCTTCAAGAAGCTCTGCTACGCGGAATACAAGGGCTTCTTCCATATCGGCATGGTCACCCGCAACGACCGCGACGCGATCATCCAGCACGGCACCATGACCATGACCCGTCGCTCGGTGCTTGAAGAACTGGGCTGGGCCGACTGGTGCATCTGCGAAGACGCCGAACTAGGCCTACGTGTATTCGAGAAAGGCCTGTCGGCGGCGTATTACCACGACAGCTACGGCAAGGGCCTGATGCCGGATACCTTTATCGACTTCAAGAAACAGCGTTTCCGCTGGGCCTACGGTGCGATCCAGATCATCAAGCGTCACACCGCAAGCCTGTTGCGCGGCAAAGGCACCGAGCTGACCCGTGGCCAGCGCTACCACTTCCTCGCGGGCTGGTTGCCGTGGGTGGCGGACGGCATGAACATCTTCTTCACCGTTGGCGCGCTGTTGTGGTCGGCGGCGATGATCATCGTGCCGACGCGGGTCGACCCGCCGTTGCTGATTTTCGCGATCCCGCCGTTGGCGCTGTTTGTGTTCAAAGTCGGCAAGATCATCTTCCTGTACCGCCGCGCCGTAGGTGTGAACCTCAAGGATGCGTTCTGTGCAGCCCTGGCCGGTCTGGCGTTGTCGCACACCATCGCCAAAGCGGTTTTGTATGGTTTCTTCACCACCAGTATTCCGTTCTTTCGTACACCGAAAAACGCGGATAACCACGGCTTCTGGGTAGCGATTTCCGAAGCCCGTGAAGAGATGTTCATCATGCTGCTGTTGTGGGGCGCGGCGCTGGGGATTTACTTGGTGCAGGGCCTGCCAAGCAATGACATCCGCTTCTGGGTGGTGATGCTGCTGGTGCAGTCGCTGCCGTATGTGGCGGCGCTGATCATGGCGTTCCTGTCTTCGCTGCCGAAACCTTCGGCGAAGGCTGAGCCTGTCACAGCCGTGTAAAAACTTGCGCAATGCACTAAACGGCGGCCTCTGGCCGCCGTTTTGCTATAAGATAACGGCCGTTTTGCAAGACTTGGCCTAGACCCTGCTCTCTGTGGGAGCTGGCTTGCCTGCGATGCAGACGCCACGGTCTGGCAGGTACACCGTGGCGATGCTATCGCAGGCAAACCAGCTCCCACATTGGATCTGCGCTGCTTCAAGTCCACATTCGTCCAGCGCCTATTACACGCTTTCCGGAGTTTCCCCCATGACGGCCCATGCCGACCTTTCGCCGACCCTTCAACTTGCCATCGACCTGATCCGTCGCCCCTCGGTGACGCCGATCGACGCCGATTGCCAGAAGCTGATGATGCAGCGCCTGGGCGACGCCGGTTTTGCGCTGGAACCGATGCGCATCGAAGACGTGGACAATTTCTGGGCCACTCACGGCAAGCATGACGGCCCGGTGCTGTGCTTTGCCGGCCATACCGACGTGGTGCCGACCGGCCCGGTGCAGGCGTGGCAGAACGACCCGTTCGACGCGCTGATCGACGAAAACGGCATGCTCTGCGGGCGTGGCGCGGCGGACATGAAAGGCAGCCTGGCAGCCATGTTGGTGGCGGCTGAACGTTTCGTCACCGATTACCCGGACCACAAGGGTTCGGTCGCTTTCCTGATCACCAGCGATGAAGAAGGCCCCGCGCACCACGGCACCAAGGCGGTAATCGAACGCCTGGCCGCGCGCAAGGAGCGCCTGGACTGGTGCATCGTCGGTGAACCGTCAAGCACCACACTGGTGGGCGATGTGGTCAAGAACGGCCGTCGTGGCTCCCTCGGCGCCACCCTGACCGTACGCGGTGTGCAAGGTCACGTGGCCTACCCGCACCTGGCGAAAAACCCGATCCATCTGGCCGCTCCGGCACTGGCCGAACTGGCCGCCGAGCATTGGGATGACGGCAACACGTTCTTCCCGCCGACCAGCTTCCAGATCTCCAACCTCAACTCGGGCACTGGCGCGACCAACGTGATCCCCGGTGAGCTGACAGCGGTGTTCAACTTCCGCTTCTCCACCGAATCCACCGTGGAAGGCCTGCAGCAACGGGTTGCGGCGATTCTCGACAAGCATGGCCTGGACTGGCACGTGGAGTGGGCGCTGTCGGGCCTGCCGTTCCTGACCGAACCGGGTGCGTTGCTGGATGCGGTCTCCGCGAGCATCAAGGCAATCACCGGCCGTGAGACCAAGGCGTCCACCAGTGGCGGCACCTCCGACGGGCGCTTCATTGCGACCCTCGGCACTCAAGTGGTAGAGCTGGGCCCGGTCAACGCAACGATCCACCAGGTCAACGAACGCATCCTCGCCAGCGACCTCGATGTGCTGACCGAAATCTATTACCAGACCCTGATCAAGTTGCTCGCCTGATGCTCGCGTGCCCCATTTGCAGCGCACCGCTGAACGCGGTCGACAATGGCGTGGCTTGCCCGGCCGGGCACCGTTTCGACCGTGCCCGCCAGGGTTACTTGAACCTGTTGCCAGTGCAGCACAAGAACAGCCGCGACCCGGGCGATAACCTGGCGATGGTGGAAGCGCGCCGCGACTTCCTCAACGCCGGGCACTACGCTCCCGTGGCCAAACGCCTGGCCGATCTGGCCGCTGAACGTGCCCCGGCGCGCTGGGTCGACATCGGTTGTGGCGAGGGTTACTACACCGCGCAAATTGCCGACGCCCTGCCCCACGCCGATGGCTACGCGCTGGATATCTCCAAAGAAGCGGTCAAGCGCGCGTGCAAGCGCAACCCGGCGCTGACCTGGTTGATCGCCAGCATGGCCCGTGTGCCCTTGGCCGATGCCAGTTGCCAGTTCCTCGCCAGCGTGTTCAGCCCATTGGACTGGCAGGAGGCCAAGCGCCTGCTCAGCCCTGGCGGCGGCTTGATGAAGGTCGGTCCTACCAGCGGCCACCTGATGGAACTGCGCGAACGCCTGTACGACGAAGTGCGCGAATACACCGACGACAAGCATCTGGCCCTGGTGCCGGACGGCATGAGCCTGGCGCACAGCGAGACGCTGGCATTCACGCTGAGCCTGGCCGAGCCCCAGGACCGCGCCAACCTGCTGGCCATGACACCCCACGGCTGGCGCGCCAGTGCCGAGCGCCGCGCGCAAGTGATCGAGGCGGCCGAGCCGCTGCTGGTCAGTGTGTCGATGCGCTACGATTATTTCGTGCTTAACTAACTGACTTTTCCGCGAATGGATTTTCGAATCCCGCAACGAGGAACATCCATGCGCCAACCCGATATCGAGATTTACCTGAAGGACGCTGACGTCGACCACAAGGCCATTGCCGCCTGGCTGGGCGCCGCCCTGGGCCCGTGCACCGACTGGGTCCAACGGGGTCAGACCTACAAGTGCAAGGCCGGCGATGTGCCGGTAACGTGGCTACCGAAAGCCGTAGGCAAATGGAACAGCCTGTTCCTGGAAAGCGACCAGACCCCGTGGGATGACGACATCGCCTGCGCCCGCGCCGCGTTTGCCGCGCTGAACGTGGAAGTGCGCTGTGCACCGGGAACTTGGGTTGAAGAGGAAGGTGAGGAAAGCGCTGATCGCTGGATGCGCATCAGTGTGGACGGTGAAGAAGAGATCACCTGGAAAACCGCCTGATCCTGAATTGTGAACCCAATCAAAATGTGGGAGCGGGCTTGCTCGCGAAAGCGGTAGATCAGTCAATATCCATAGTGACTGACAAACCGCTTTCGCGAGCAAGCCCGCTCCCACATGGGTTCAGCCGTGTTGCATAAATCTAGCTCAAAGACCCACCACATCCTCCGCCTGCAACCCCTTCTCGCCGGTCACCACGGCGTACTCCACCTGCTGGCCCTCGGCCAGAGAACGGTGACCATCACCGCGAATGGCGCGGTAGTGCACAAACACATCCTTGCCATCCTCGCGTTGAATAAACCCATAGCCCTTTGCATCGTTGAACCACTTCACATTGCCGGTTTCGCGCGTTGCCATCTGTCTTACTCCCACATGCATTTTTATTGTTGAGTCGCTCGCATTGAACTGCCGAGTATAAGACAGGCTCAAAAACGATCAACTCAAGTTTACATCGCTGCTTTTTTGCCGATTTTCGGCGAATACGGCACACTACCCGCCCGAGCGTCTGCTCGGGTTTTTCCACTCAAAGCAGAAGCCGTATGACCCGCTCCCCGTTTCGCCGTCTGGTATTTGGCACCTTGCGCCGGCTGTTGTACCTCTGGGTTCGCTCGGAGACGATCAACCAGTCGTCCCTAACCCTTAACCTGGACCGCAGCCGGCCGGTGTTCTACGTCCTGCAATCACCTTCCCTCAGCGAATTGGCCGTGGTCGACGCCGAGTGCACCAAGGCCGGCTTGCCGCGCCCGGTGCTGCCGGTAGCGGTCGGCCCGTTGATGGAAGCGGCGGCGTTCTTCTACCTCACGCCAGAGCCCGACTGGCTTGGCCGCCAGGACAAGCGCGGCGCGCCGCCGACCCTGACCCGCCTGGTCAACACCCTCAGCGAACACGCCGAAGAGAATGCACAAATCATTCCGGTCAGCGTGTTCTGGGGCCAATCCCCCGAGAGCGAGTCCAGCCCGTGGAAATTGTTATTTGCCGACAGCTGGGCGGTGACCGGGCGTCTGCGTCGGTTCTTGAGCATCCTGATCCTCGGTCGCAAGACCCGTGTGCAATTCTCTGCGCCAATCAACCTGCGTGAATTGATCGAGCACAATAAAGGCCACGAACGTACGGTGCGCATGGCCCAACGCATCCTGCGTGTGCACTTTCGTAACCTGAAGACCGCCGTGATCGGCCCTGACCTGTCCCACCGCCGCAATCTGGTGAAAGGCCTGGTCAACATGCCGCTGGTACGCCAAGCCATTGCCGACGAGGCTGAGCGGGAAAAAATCTCCCCGGAAAAAGCCAAGGCCCAGGCCCTGCGTTACGGCAACGAGATCGCCTCGGACTACACCTACACCGCGATCCGCTTCCTGGAAGTGGTACTGAGCTGGTTCTGGAACAAGATCTACGACGGCATCAAGGTCAATAACATCGAAGGTGTGCAAAAGGTTGCCCAGGGTTACGAGGTGATCTACGTACCTTGCCACCGCAGCCATATCGACTACCTGTTGCTGTCTTACCTGTTGTTCAAAAATGGCCTGACGCCGCCGCATATCGCCGCCGGGATCAACCTGAACATGCCCGTCATCGGCAGCCTGCTGCGCCGTGGCGGTGCGTTTTTCATGCGCCGCACCTTCAAGGGCAACCCGCTGTACACCTCGGTGTTCAACGAATACCTGCATACCCTGTTCACCAAGGGTTTCCCGGTGGAGTACTTCG
Source organism: Pseudomonas sp. H1_A03 (assembly GCF_054685145.1). Lineage (NCBI taxonomy): Bacteria > Pseudomonadati > Pseudomonadota > Gammaproteobacteria > Pseudomonadales > Pseudomonadaceae > Pseudomonas > Pseudomonas sp. H1_A03. Next base: position 2,645,451 of record NZ_CP162829.1, on the reverse strand, counting down.
TCGAAGGCGGGCGCTCGCGCACCGGTCGCATGCTGCAACCGAAGACCGGGATGCTGGCGATTACCCTGCGCAGTTTCTTGCGCTCCTCGCGTATGCCGATCGTGTTTGTGCCGGTGTACATCGGCTACGAACGCGTGCTCGAAGGCCGCACCTACCTCGGCGAGCTGCGCGGCGCGACCAAGAAGAAAGAATCGATCTTCGATATTTTCAAGGTGGTCGGCGCGCTCAAGCAGCGCTTTGGCCAAGTCGCGGTCAACTTCGGCGAGCCGATCAAGCTGACCGAGTTCCTCGACAGCGAACAGCCGGATTGGCGCTCCCAGGAACTGGGCCCGAACTACAAACCAGCCTGGCTCAACGAAACCACCCACCGTCTTGGCGAACAGGTGGCGCGCCACCTGAACGAAGCTGCGGCAGTGAACCCAGTGAACCTGGTAGCGCTGGCACTGCTGTCCACCACACGCCTGGCGCTCGACGAACAAGCCATGGCGCGCCAGTTGGACCTGTACCTGGCGCTGCTGCGCCGCGTGCCCTACTCGCCTCACACCACGTTGCCCGAAGGCGATGGCCTGGCACTGATCAAGCACGTCAAGGACATGGACCTGCTGTCGGAACAGAGCGACGCCCTCGGTAAGATTCTGTACCTGGACGAGCAAAACGCCGTCCTGATGACGTACTACCGCAACAACGTTTTGCACATCTTTGCCCTGCCGGCGCTGCTGGCGAGTTTCTTCCAGAGCAGCTCGCGCATGAGCCGCGACCAGATCCTGCGTTACACCCACGCGCTGTATCCGTACCTGCAATCGGAGCTGTTTATCCGCTGGTCGCTGGAAGAGCTGGACACGGTGGTTGACCAATGGCTGGAGGCTTTTGTCGAACAGGGCCTGCTGCGTTTCGAGAAAGACGTGTTCCTGCGCCCGGCCCCGAGTTCGCGGCACTTCGTACTGCTGACGCTGCTGTCCAAGAGCATCGCCCAGACCTTGCAACGCTTCTACATGGCGATTTCGCTGCTGCTCAACAGTGGCCAGAGCAGCATCAGCGCCGAAGAGCTGGAAGACCTGTGCACGATCATGGCCCAGCGCCTGTCGATCCTGCATGGCCTCAACGCCCCGGAATTCTTCGACAAGAGCCTTTTCCGACATTTCATCCAGACCTTGTTGGAGCAAGATGTGCTGCATCGCGACGAAGCCGGCAAGCTGAGCTACCACGACCTGCTGGGTGAGCTGGCTGAAGGCGCAGCCAAGCGGGTGTTGCCGGCGGAGATTCGCCTGTCGATCCGTCAGGTGGCCCTGCATCGAGTGGATGGCGCTGCCGAAGCGTCCGTCGAACCCGAAGCCCCGACACCTGAAGAAACCCGCTAGATTTAAACAGGCGCCGGTTGGATGCCGGCGCCGTTGAAAAGGAGCTGTACCATGAAAAAGATCATTCTCCTGGGCCTCACCGCCCTGCTTGGAGCCTGCCAGTCCATGAGCCCCACCCCCAAGGCCAGCCTTGATGGCGAAGTGTTCTACCTGCAACGTATTGCCCTGCCGCCGACCGCGATCTTGAGCGTCAGCCTGCAAGACGTGTCGCTGATGGACGCCCCGGCCGTCACCCTGGCCGAACAGAAAGGCCCGGTCAAAGGCCAAGTGCCGCTGCCGTTTCACCTGAGCTACGACCCGGCGCACGTCAAACCTGGCCACAGTTACTCGGTGAGCGCTCGCATCGAGCTGGATGGCAAGCTACTGTTTATCACCACTGAACGGCATTCTGTGCAGCTCAACGGCCAGGACCCACAACCGTTGCGTCTGCGGGTTGATGCTGTCGCCCACTGAATTCGAACATCAAAAGGAAGCGTCCATGCTCCGTAACTCCCTTCGTTTTACTGCCCTGTGTGCCGGCTTGCTGCTCGGTGCCAACGCCATGGCCCTGGATCTTGGCAGCGTGTCCCAGGGCGACGCCGCCGGCGGCCTTAAGGATGCACTGACCCAAGGCGCGCAGATCGCCGTGAAGCAACTGGGCGTTCCCGGTGGTTTCAGCGATAACCCCGAAGTGAAGATCGGCCTGCCGGGCAAGTTGGGCAAAGTCGCCGACAAACTGAAAATGTTTGGCATGGGTGATCAAGTCACTCAGCTGGAAACCAGCATGAACAAGGCCGCCGAAACCGCCGTGACCCAGGCTCAGCCGATCCTGGTCAACGCCGTGAAAAACATGAGCGTGACTGACGCCAAGGGCATTCTCAGTGGGGGTCAGGACTCGGCAACCCAGTACCTGAACAAAAGCAGCCGCGAACAAATCCGCGCCAAGTTCCTGCCGATCGTCAAGGCGGCTACCGACAAGGTCGGCGTGGCTCAGCAATACAACGCCCTGGCCGGCAAGGCCGCAGCCTTTGGTGCGGTGGACGCCAAGAGCGCCAACGTCGAAAACTACGTGACCGAACAGGCGCTGGATGGGTTGTTCAAGATGATCGCGAAGCAGGAAGAAACCATTCGCGAGAACCCTGCAGCTGCCGCGACCAGCCTGGCGAAGAAAGTCTTCGGCGCGCTGTAAAGCCGCACATGAATCCGGGCAGGTGTGGGGGGCTCACCTGCCCGGAATCTAGAAGTCCTCGTCTGATTAGAAGATCTTCCCTAAACCAAGACCAAGACCGCCAAAAGCGAACGCGCCCAAGGGCACGAAGCCGATGCCTATCGCTAAACTCCTGTTGGGCTTGCAAGTGTCTTTGCAAGGGTCACTGGGCTTGGCAGGTTCAGGCTTGCCAGGCCCGCAAGGGTTGCTGCTGCAGGCGGGTTTGAAACCACTGACATTGATATCAATTTTCATAGACACTCCTTGAATCATCAGATTTAAGCTTCTACCGGCAGGTGTGAAGCCTGCTGGCAGAAGACCTGGCAATCAGGTAATTCATGTGTGGCCCCGCGTCTCTGAAACGTTCCCGCCTCCGTATTGCCTTTGTGAAAACCCCTACGACAAACTTTTACACGGCCGGTGGCTTGACCCGGAACCACGCCGCGTACAACGCCGGCAAAAACAGCAGCGTCAAGGCCGTCGCCACAATCAAGCCACCCATGATCGCCACGGCCATTGGCCCGAAGAACACGCTGCGTGACAGTGGAATCATGGCCAGCACGGCCGCCAGGGCTGTCAGCACAATCGGGCGGAAACGTCGCACGGTGGCTTCGATGATCGCCTGCCAGGGTGCCAGGCCCGCCTTGATGTCCTGTTCGATCTGATCGACCAGGATCACTGAGTTCCGCATGATCATCCCGGACAGTGCAATGGTCCCCAGCATGGCCACGAAGCCAAACGGCTGGCGGAATACCAGCAGGAATAACGTCACACCGATCAACCCCAGCGGCGCTGTCAGAAACACCATGGCCGTGCGCGAGAAGCTGCGCAGTTGCAGCATCAGCAGGGTCAGTACCACCACGATAAACAGCGGCACGCCGGCCTTGACCGAGTTCTGGCCACGGGCCGAGTCCTCGACCGTACCGCCGACGTCCAGCAGGTAGCCATCCGGCAGTTCGGCACGCACGCCTGCAAGGGTTGGCAAGATCTGTTGGACCAATGTCGCCGGCTGCTCCTTGCCATAGATGTCGGCGCGGATGGTCACCGTCGGCAGACGGTTGCGGTGCCAGATAATGCCTTCTTCGAAGCCGTATTCGAGGGTAGCGATTTGCGACAGCGCTACACTTTTACCGTTATCGGTGGGCACCGCCAGGCTTGGCAGCAATGACAGCTCGGTGCGTTCATGCACCGTGCCGCGCAGGAGGATCTCGATCAACTCGTTGTCCTCCCGGTATTGACTGACGCTGGAACCGGTCAACGAACTCTGCAGGAATTTCGACAAGTTGGCCGTGCTCACGCCAAGGGCACGGGCGCGGTCCTGGTCGATATTGAGGTAGACGATCTTGCTCGGCTCTTCCCAGTCCAGGTGCACGTTGACCACGTGGGTATTTTCGCGAACCTTGGCTGCGACTTTGCGTGCCAGGGCGCGGACTTCTTCGATGTGCTCGCCGGTCACGCGGAACTGTACCGGGTAGCCCACGGGCGGGCCGTTTTCCAGGCGTGTGACCCGTGAGCGCAGGTCCGGGAATTGTTCGTTGAGGGTTTCGATCAGCCAGGTGCGCAGGCTTTCACGTTCTTCAATGGTTCTGGCCAGCACCACAAACTGCGCGAAGCTGGCGGCCGGCAGTTGCTGATCCAGGGGCAAGTAAAAGCGCGGCGAACCGGTACCGACATAGGCCACGTAATTGTCGATGCTTTCGTGCTGCTTGAGCAGCGCCTCCAGGCGTTTGACCTGATCAGCGGTGTTGCTCAAAGAGGCACCTTCGGCCAGCTTCAGGTCGACCATCAGCTCCAGTCGGCCAGAGGCTGGGAAGAACTGTTGAGGCACAAAACGGAACAACGCCACCGAGCCGATAAACAACAACAGGGTCAGTACGATCACGGTCTTGCGCCGACGCACACACCATTCCACCAATCGCCTTACACGCTGATAGAACGGCGTGCCGTAGGGATCAGGGCCATCGGTGCCGTGCTTGGCTGCGTGAATCTTCGCCAGGTCCGGCAGGAGTTTTTCCCCCAGGTAGGGCACAAACACCACGGCAGCCACCCACGAGGCGAGCAACGCAATGGTCACCACCTGGAAAATCGAACGGGTGTATTCGCCGGTGCTCGATTGCGCCGTGGCGATCGGCAGGAAGCCCGCCGCCGTGATCAGCGTACCGGTGAGCATCGGGAATGCGGTGCTGGTCCAGGCAAAGCTGGCGGCCTTGAGCCGGTCATAACCCTGCTCCATTTTGATCGCCATCATTTCTACCGCGATGATCGCGTCATCCACCAGCAAACCCAAGGCCAGTACCAGGGCACCGAGGGAAATCTTGTGCAGGCCGATGCCGAGGTAATACATGGTGGCAAAGGTCATCGCCAGCACCAGCGGAATCGCCAGGGCCACCACCATGCCCGTACGCACACCAAGGGAAAAGAAGCTCACCAGCAACACGATGGCCAGCGCTTCGGCCAGCACCTGCACGAATTCGCCGACGCTGGTTTTCACCGCCGCCGGTTGGTCCGACACCTTGCGCAGCTCCATGCCTGCCGGAAGGTTCTTCTGCAGGCGTGAGAATTCGCTCTCCAAGGCTTTGCCCAGTACCAGAATATCGCCGCCGTCACGCATGGCCACGGCCAGGCCAATGGCATCTGCGCCCATGAAGCGCATACGCGGTGCCGGTGGGTCGTTGAAGCCGCGGTGGATGTCGGCTACATCGCCGATGCGGAAGGTGCGGTCACCCACGCGAATCGGGAAGTTACGGATCTCTTCCACGCTCTTGAAGTTGCCCGACACCCGCAGTTGCACGCGCTCGCTAGGGGTTTCAAAGAAGCCCGCAGTGGACACCGCATTTTGCTCCTGCAATGCCTGCTGCACCGCCGCCAATGGCAGGCCGAGCGTGGCCAGCTTGAGGTTGGACAGTTCGATCCAGATCTTTTCATCCTGCAGGCCGAGCAGCTCGACCTTGCCCACATCCGCCACCCGCTGCAGTTGAATCTGGATGCGGTCGGCATAGTCCTTAAGCACGGCGTAGTCAAAACCATCACCGGTCAGCGCGTAGATATTGCCAAAGGTGGTGCCGAACTCATCGTTGAAAAACGGCCCTTGGATATCCGGTGGCAAGGTCTGGCGGATGTCGCTGATCTTCTTGCGCACCTGGTACCACAGGTCGGGGATCTGCGCCGAATGCATGGAATCACGGGCAATGAAAGTGACCTGGGATTCGCCGGGCCGCGAGAAGGAGACGATGCGCTCGTACTCACCCGTCTCCATGAGTTTTTTCTCGATGCGCTCGGTGACTTGCCGCGAAACTTCCTGGGCCGTGGCCCCCGGCCAGTTGGTCTTGATCACCATGGCCTTGAAGGTGAACGGCGGGTCTTCACTTTGTCCCAGCTTGGAGTAGGACAAGGTGCCAACCACCGCCAGCAGGATCATCAGGAACAGTACGATCTGGCGATTACGCAGCGCCCATTCAGAAAGATTGAAACCCATCGGGGACTACTCCTTGGCCGCCAGATTCACCACACGGTTGGCACGATCCACCGGGCGCACTTGCTGGCCCTCGTGGAGCACATGGACTCCCGCGGCGATTACCCAATCGGTCGGGGTCAGGCCTTCCAGTACCGGGACGGTTTTTTCACCAAAGGCGCCGATGCGTACCGGCGTGCGCTTGAGCGTATTGTCGGGCTGCACACGCCAGACGTAGGACTCACCGTTCTCCGCACTGAGGGCCGACAGCGGCACCGACAACGGAATAACACCATCGGCCTGTATGAAAACCCGGGCGCTTTGGCCAAGCTCGGCCGGCACCTTGCCGCCAGTGAACGCCACGCGGGCCGCGAACGTACGCGACTTCGGATCGGCCGCCGGTGACAGCTCACGAATACGCCCGGTGAAGCGTTGATCGGGCTGGCTCCACAGCTCCACCGAGACCGGCTGGCCAAGCTTGAAACGGCCAAAACCCTGCTCCGGCAAGCTGATCAGCACTTCGCGCTCGCCATCGGTGGCGAGGGTGAACACGGTCTGGCCGGCGGACACCACTTGCCCAACTTCCACTGCGCGCTTGGCGACCACACCGTCCTGTGGCGCACGCAGCACGGCATAGCCGGCCTGGTTGCTGGCCACGTCGAACTCAGCCTTGATCTGCTTGAGGCGGGCAACACCGGAACGATAGAGGTTTTCGGAATTGTCGTACTGGGAACGGCTGACCATCTGACGGTCCATCAGGGTCTTGTAGCGGTCGCGCTCGGCACGTACCAGGCTCAGGTTGGCCTCGGCGGCGGCAACCTGGGCACGGGTGGCTTCCAGTTGCAGGCGCACGTCCTGTGGGTCGAGCTCTGCCAGCGGTTGGTTGGCCTTGACTCGCTCGCCCTCCTCCACCAGACGCTTGCTGATCTTGCCGCCGATGCGGAATGCCAGGTCTGGCTCATAGCGCGCGCGCACTTCGCCGGGGTAACTGTCCATCGACTGCGACGAAGGCAGTGGCTGCACCACCATGGCCGGGCGGATGGTGGTCTGGACCGCTTCTTCATGGCCGCAGGCAGCCAACAAGAACACCAGACTGACAGGCAACGCAAAGGGCAGGAAAGTGCTGCGCATGCTGTAGGACCTTTCGCAAATGAAGCTAAGAATAATTATACTGGCCGGTATGTTATTAATACCAAACTCGCCAGTCCAGTATTAAAGGTGAAAATGTCCGACAATCCTGTAAACACCAATAGCCCCGGGCGCCCCAAGGACATGGCAAAACGCCAGGCTATTCTCGAAGCAGCGAAATTCCTGTTTTTGAGTAATGGTTACGCCAGCACCAGCATGGATGCCGTGGCCCTCGAGGCCGGCGTTTCAAAACTGACCGTCTACAGCCACTTCAATGACAAAGAGACCCTGTTCACCGCCGCCGTGGTGGCCAAGTGCGAGGAACAGCTGCCGGTGATGTACTTCGAGCTGCCCGAAGGCGTGCCTGTGGAGACTGTGTTGTTGAACATCGCGCGGGGGTTCCATCGCCTGATCAACAGCGAAGAGTCGATAAACCTGCATCGCCTGATGATGACCACCGGCAGCCAGGACGTGAAACTCTCGCAGATCTTCTTCGAGGCCGGCCCCATGCGCATGCTGCAAGGCATGGAGCGCCTGCTCGGCAAGATCGACCAGGGCGGCGCCCTGAGCATCGATAAACCCTTCACGGCAGCCGAGCACTTTTTTTGCCTGCTCAAGGGCACGGCGAATTTTTGCCTGCTGTATGGCTGCGGCGGGCAACTGAGCGAAGAAGCCGCCGAAGCGCATGTGCAGGAAGTGGTGGGGTTGTTTATGCGGGCTTATCGACCCTGAAGCCTTGTGCTGCCGCGATGAGGCCCTAAGACTCAATGAAGAGTCAGGCCTTTAGCGCTTTCTTGGGGTAAATATCATACCGGCTGGACTTACCATCCAGCGCATGGCTCGGCTTCGGCCCTTCAATGCACGGCGCCTTGCGCGGACGCTTGACCACCACGCGGTGGCTGGCCAGGGCCAGGGCAGCGGCCAGTAGCGCCGGTGCGTCCGGATCATCGCCCACCAGCGGGCGGAACAGGCGCATTTCCTTCTTCACCAATGCCGTCTTCTCACGGTGCGGGAACATCGGGTCGAGGTAGATCACCTGGGGTGGCTCGCCTTCCCAGTTGCGCATCACGTCAATGGAGTTGCCCTTGAGCAACTTCATACGCGCCACGATCGGCGCCACCTCAAAATCATCCGCGCCGCGCGCCAGGCCATCTTCGAGCAGGGCGCCGATCAGCGGCTGGCGCTCGATCAGGCTCATTTCGCAGCCCAGGCTGGCAAGCACGAAGGCGTCCTTACCCAGGCCCGCCGTGGCGTCCAGCACCCGTGGGCGTATGCCTTGGGCGACCCCCACGGCCTTGGCAATCATCTGCCCGCTGCCACCGCCGTACAGCCGTCGATGCGCCGCGCCGCCCTCGACAAAGTCCACCCGCACCGGCCCAGGCGCGTCAGGCCCAAGTTGTTGTAGCTGTAGGCCATGCTCCCCGAACTGCAGGGCAAAGTCCGCATCCGCCAGGTGTAACGGCAAACCCAGCAGTGAAGCCCACTGCTCGGCACGGTCCTTGAAACCTTCGCCCAAGGCCTCGACCCTGATGCGGCTGGCCGCTGGTTGTTCGCTCATCAATCGCTACGCTCAAAAATATTAAGGATCGGCCAAAACCGGCCGATAAAAACAACAGTCAGGTATTTTGCCAGAGCTGAGCGTCGACCGAGAAAAATGTCAGACATTCTTCCCCTAACCATCGGTGTACTGCCGACCCATAACCACTACGGCCTGCGCAATACTCAAGCGCTGGCCGGGGTGAGTCATGTGTGGCAGGACTTCTTCGCCCGGGCATTGGCCGAGCAGCTCGGCGATACGCCTGGCGCGCTGGCGGTCCAGGCGCCTGCACCTGCGGACCCAGCGGTAGAACCCAACGCCGGCGCCGACCTGTTGTCGCAGATCCTCACCCAGCGTGAGTGTGACGTGAAAGACACCGAGATCGCCCCTCCTGAGCCGCTGTTCCTGCCGATCGCCGAGTTCGAAACCGAACTGCTGCCACCCGCCGCCGAGCCGTTCCCGGACGAAGAAATCGTCGCCCAGCAACGCCAGCAGAATTTCGAAAGTGGCTGGGTACGCCCGATAGTGCTGACCGCCGGCCAGCCGCTGCCGGAGCCAGGCCCTGCGCCGGAACCACGCCCACTGCACCTGCCCATTGCCGAATTCGAGCTGGACCTGCTGCCACCGGCCGCCACGCCGTACCCTACCGAAGAACTGGTCGCGCAACAAAAGGCCCTGGACTTCGATTACTACTGGGCACGCCCGCTGATCGCCAACAACCTGCGTCTGGCCGCTTAAACCCTAGCGACACACCCACCAACGCCCCATGTCCAGATGGAAATGGTTGCGGTGCGCGGCGTTGTAGTCCGGGCTCAGTACCACATTGAAATCATCGCAGGCACTGTCGCGCACCTGACGCAGGAACCGTGCATCAGCGCCCTCCCCCGGCCAATCCTTGAGCACACTGATGCTACGTCCATCCGCCAGGCGAAAGCCGGCAATGTCCAGCGCATTGGCGGAGGCATGCTGGCTGAGACGCCCTTCAGCGCGGTTATACATGTTGCGGCAGGCGAAGCTGCCCAGGTGATCGACCCGCGTCACCGCCTGGCCAAACACCGCCTGGGCCGCCGGCTGCAAGCTGTGCCGCTCAAACAAGGCGAACGCGACCGCGAGTGGGCAACTGGCGAGAAAGCTACTGCTGAGCCCAACCGCAGCGCCCTGCACACGCAAGGTATTGCGCAAAGGGCAGGCGGCATCGGCGGGGGAATCGGCCTGACGGCTGACGCGCAGGCCGGAGGTTTGCAGCACTTTGTCGCACAGCGCCGGATCATCCTGCAGACGTCCCAATTTATAACGCGTCAAAAAGTTGGGGCTGGCGCGCACATCCAACGGCGCCCAGGGGTTCCACTCAGCCGGCAACGGCACCCAGCCACGCCAGACACCGACGGCAAACACCCCGCCCAGAACCAGCAGTACGCCGATAACTTTGAAGAAACGCACCGCTTAGTCCTTAAAGAACTGGTTGGCCTGACTGAACGGCATTTTGCGGTCGGTGAAGGTGAACGTGCCCAGCTCATAGACTTCCTGGGCCGCGCGGTAGAACTCACCATAGGCGGCCAACGCCAGCGCCGAGCCGACGCTGATACGCCGCACGCCCATCTCGCTCAACTGCGCCACGCTGAGGTTCAAGCCGCCGGACATCAACACATTCACCGGCTTGGGCGCGACCGCCTTGACCACCGCCAGCACTTCCTCGGCAGTGCGCAGGGCTGGGGCATACAGCACGTCGGCACCGGCTTCGGCGTAGGCTTGCAGGCGGCGGATGGTGTCAGGCAAATCCAGACGACCATGCAGGAGGTTTTCCGCGCGGGCAGTCAGGGTGAAGGGGAATGGCAGGCTGCGCGCGGCGGCAACGGCAGCTTCCACGCGCTCGACGGAAAGGTCGAAGGGATAGATCGGGTCGGCGGCAATACCGGTGGCATCCTCGATGGAACCGCCAACGATACCCGTGGCCGCGGCACGCAGGATCGTCTGGGCGCAACCTTCGGGGGTGTCACTGAAGCCGTTTTCCAGATCGGCCGCCACCGGCAACGCTGTGGCTTTGACGATCATACTGGCGTTGATCAACGTGTCATCCAGGGACAGCGCCCCTTCCGCATCCGGGCGCCCCAGGCTGAACGCATACCCCGCACTGGTGGTGGCCAGCGCCTCAAACCCCAGGCTGGCGAGCATCACAGCGGAACCTGCATCCCACGGGTTGGGCATCACAAACGCACGGTCGCGCTCATGCAAGGCCTTGAAGGTTTCGGCGCGAAGGGTTTGGGCATCCATGTCTGGCTCCAGGCGGAAAAAGGTGCCCTAGAGTAACCCCAGTTGCTCCGCTACGGGAGCTCGATCCAGGGTTGCCAGCGCTGGCAGGCCAGGCAGGCGCACCCTCAACTGGTCGTGAAACCGCAGCGCCAATTGCGCGGCGAGGCGGTTGTCCGAGGTGTGCAGGAACACGTAGGGCGTGCGGCCTTCTTCAATCCAACCGGCAACTTTCTCCACCCAGGGGACCAGGAACGGGTCATTGGCTTCCAATTCGGGATGGCCGATAAAACGCACTTGGGGAAACTGCGTCAGCGCCGCCGGACGCGGTGGCACCTTGGGCTTCTTGGATTGCGCGTGCAGCACGGCCGCCGAGGTGGACGTGCAACTGAACAAAGCGCGCGGGTCAAGGCAGACCCGCTCGACCCCGCGATCACGCAACAAACGGTTGAGCCGGCGCTCGGCATCTCCATTGGCGAAAAACTCAAGGTGCCGCACCTCGACAGCCATCGGACGCTCGAGCCCATCAATAAAACCTGCCAACTCACCCAGACGCTGCGGCGTGAACGTCGCGGGCAGCTGCAACCACAATGGCGATACCCGCTCACCCAGCGGGCTCATCAAGCCAACAAAGCTTTCTGCCGCCGGCAGTTGTTCGATCAGGTTGCCGCTATGGCTGATATCACCGGGAAATTTGGCCGTGAAGCGGAAATCGTCAGGCATGATTTCGGCCCAGCGTTGCACCGTCGCAGCTGAAGGGCGGGCATAAAAGGTGGTATTGCCTTCAACCGCGTTGAAGACCTGGGAATAGAGCGCAAGGTAGTCGCTGGAACGGGCATCGGCGGGGTACAGGTACTCGCGCCAAGCGTTTTCGCTCCAGGACGGGCAACCGAGGTAGTAAGGCAGACGCATCAGATGTGGATGTCGAGGCCCAGCACTTCCATATCCCATTCGACAAAACCGGCAGTGGTCAGGTAGCTGGCCAGGGCGGTGGCGACGCTTTTGCTCATGGAGCGCGGGAAGACCATGTCTTGCTGACGGGCTGGAAGACCGCTGATACGAGCGCCTGCGGAACCCTGGGCATTTTGCTGTGCTTCGGACTGGACTTCGATAAAGTCCGGCGAATCTTCGACGGACTCGTCTACCGTAACGTTTGCCTTGCGTGGCTTACGCTTGATGGGGTAGGACGGTGAGGAAAATCCATCTATACGCATGTATGCGAACTCGGTATCGGTGATGGCATTTTAGTGGCGCAATCCATAACGCGCAAATGCTCTGGTGATAACTAGAACACATAATTTGAAAAAGGTTTAAAAGCGGGGGCAAATTCTGACGATTGGTGAATTTAGCCCCAAAGTGCCAGCATTTTTGACGTCAAATAATCCCGCGTTCAGCTTTAGTCTGCGCAACCTTATCGCGCAGATAAACCGGAGCAGCCTGGTCCGCCGGAATCGCTTCACCCCGCTCGAACGCGAAGCGCGCGAGGGTCAATAAGTCTTCGGCATGAGGCAACATCGCAGCGTCCTGGCCGGCCAACGACACGGCAATGCGTTCGCCATACCCCCAGCCGGTGCCGGCGCCGAACCAATCACCGCTGGCATCCAACGGCAACGCAGACGACTCCGGCGGCTGCACTGCTTCCACGCCCACCAGGCGCATCTCGCCCGCCGTTGCGCGATAGCAACCCCAATACACTTCATCCATCCGCGCATCGATAGCGGCCGCCACCTGCTGCGCGCCGTGTTCGCGCAAGGCACGCTGCGCCAGTACCGCCAGGTTGGACACCGGCAACACCGGGCGCTCCAACGCGAACGCCAGCCCCTGCACCACGCCGATGGCGATGCGCACACCGGTAAACGCGCCCGGGCCACGGCCGAAGGCGATGGCATCGACCGCAGCCAACGTAGTACCTGCGTCTTCAAGCAGTTGCTTGATCATTGGCAGCAGCTTCTGCGCATGCAGGCGCGGGATCACCTCGTAGTGGCTCGTTACCTTGCCATCGTGCAGCAAGGCAACGGAGCAAGCTTCAGTCGCGGTGTCCAGGGCCAGCAGGGTGCTCATCGTTGTGGGTGTCCAAGTCGAAAAAAAGTGCGCCAGTATAAACAACAACGGCCCGCAAGCGGGCCGTTATCCGTGAAGCCAGTCGAGGGATCAGCTCAGTGCTTGCAGCACTTTGGCAGTGATCGCTTCAACCGAGCCGACGCCAGGAATGTGGCTGTACTTCGGCTTGCCGTTAGCGGCGGACAGCTTCTGGTAAAAATCCACCAGCGGTTTGGTCTGGGAATGGTAGACCGACAGGCGATGACGCACGGTTTCTTCGGTGTCGTCTTTACGCTGCACCAGGTCTTCGCCAGTCACATCGTCCTTGCCTTCAACCTTTGGCGGGTTGTAGACGGTGTGGTACACGCGGCCAGAAGCTTCGTGAACGCGACGGCCAGCAATGCGCTGGACGATTTCTTCGTCTTCAACCGCGATTTCGACGACGGCATCCAGCTCGACGCCGGCCTTCACCAGGGCTTCGGCCTGGGGAATGGTGCGCGGGAAGCCGTCGAACAGGAAACCGTTCTTGCAGTCTTCCTGGCTGATGCGTTCCTTGACCAGGTTGATGATCAGGTCATCAGAAACCAGGCCACCGCTGTCCATCACGCTCTTGGCGATCAGGCCCAGCTCGGTGCCGGCCTTGACGGCCGCACGCAGCATGTCGCCGGTGGAGATTTGTGGAATGCCGAATTTTTCAGTGATGAACTTTGCCTGAGTACCTTTACCGGCCCCCGGAGCTCCCAGCAGAATGACGCGCATTGATGTGCTCCTCAATTTTTTATAGAGATGACGCTCGGATTCGCCGCGTGGGGCCAATCTCGTAAAATAGGGTTTGTAACTGTATGAGCCCAGCCGTCCAAAACGGCCAAAGGCTGATCAAGATACACAGCAGGCCCTAACCACACAAGCCGCCGAAAGTCGCAGGAACCGTGCCCGGCTTACGTCATAGGTAGGGTGTGCCTGAGTGCAACCCGGCCGCATAAACGCCAGCCGCCCTTTTCAGGACGGCCGACGTGCTTTATCTGCAAGCCATTGAGAACACGCAAAAAACCTTAGCCGGTGTTACGCAAACCAGCGGCAATACCGGCCACAGACACCAGCAGCGCCTGTTCCAGAGGGCTGTCCTGCGCCGCTTCCTGCTGGCGCGAGCGTGCCAGCAGCTCGGCTTGCAGCAAGTGCAAGGGGTCGAGGTAGGTGTTGCGCAGGCGGATGAACTCAAGGGTGTCAGGGCTATGGGCCAGCAGTTGCGACTGACCGGTCAGGCCAAGCACCACGCTGCACGCCTGCGACAATAGGTCGCGCAGGTGCGCACCCAATGGCAGCAGGTCTGGCTGCACCAGCCGCTCGTCATACAGACGGGCGATATCGGCATCGGCCTTGGCCAGCACCATTTCCAGCATGTCGATGCGGGTACGGAAGAACGGCCATTGCTCACGCATCTGCCCCAGCAGTTCGCCTTCGCCGCGCTCCAGCGCCTTGCTCAGTGCCGCTTCCCAACCAAGCCAGGCCGGCAGCATCAGGCGGGTCTGGGTCCAACCGAAGATCCATGGGATCGCACGCAGGCTTTCAATCCCGCCCGCACGGCGCTTGGCCGGGCGACTGCCCAATGGCAAACGGCCCAGTTCCTGTTCCGGCGTGGACTGGCGGAAGTACTCAACGAACTGCGGATTTTCCCGCACAACGGCGCGGTAAGCGCTGACACCGTCTGCCGCCAATTCATCCATCAAATGGCGCCAGGCCGGTTCAGGCGGCGGCGGTGGCAACAGCGTGGCTTCGAGTACCGCCGCCAGGTAAAGATTGAGGTTCTGTTCGGCGATATCCGGCAGGCCGAATTTAAAGCGAATCATCTCGCCCTGCTCAGTGGTACGGAACCGCCCCGCCACCGAACCCGGTGGCTGCGACAGGATCGCCGCGTGCGCCGGGCCGCCGCCACGGCCGACCGTGCCGCCACGACCGTGGAACAACAGCAATTCCACTTGTTGTTCGCGGCATATATCCACCAGCCGTTCCTGCGCCCGGTACTGCGCCCAGGCAGCGGCGGTGGTGCCGGCGTCCTTGGCTGAGTCCGAGTAGCCAATCATCACTTCTTGCGGGCCCTGCAAACGCGCGCGATAGCCCGGCAGCAGCAACAGTTGCTCGATCACAGGACCGGCGTTATCCAAGTCGGTCAGGGTTTCGAACAGCGGCACCACGCGCATCGGCCGTTGCACGCCTGACTCTTTAAGCAGCAGTTGCACTGCCAGCACGTCGGACGCCGCGCCCGCCATGGAAATGACATACGAACCCAAGGAGGCGGCCGGGGCGGCGGCGACTTCCTTGCAAGTGTTAAGCACCTCGGCGGTATCGGCTGACGGTTTGAAATAACTCGGCAATAGCGGTCGACGGTTGGCCAGCTCCTTCATCAGGAAGCTGATGCGCGCGTCTTCGTCCCAGTCTTCGTAACGTCCCAGCCCCAGATAATCGGTGATCTCGGTCATCGCCGCCGAATGGCGACTGGAGTCCTGGCGCACGTCCAAGCGTACAAGGAATAAGCCAAAGGTCACGGCCCGACGCAGGCAGTCGAGCAGCGGGCCATCGGCGATCACGCCCATGCCGCACTCATGCAGCGACTGGTAGCACAATTCCAGCGGCTCCAGCAGGTCACGGTTGCTCTGCAACACCTCGGCCGGCGCCGGGGTGCTGCTGCTCAACGCCGCGTGTGCCCATTGGCGCGTGGCGCGCAGGCGTTCGCGCAGTTGCTTGAGCAACGCGCGATAAGGCTCGACGCTGTCACCGACCTTGGCCTGCAACGCCGGGCTGGCCTGTTGCATCGACAGCTCCGAGGCCAGGTGATCGATATCACGCAGGTACAAGTCGGCCGCCATCCAGCGCGCCAACAACAACACTTCGCGGGTGACCGGCGCAGTGACATTCGGGTTGCCGTCACGGTCGCCGCCCATCCAGGACGCAAAGCGGATCGGCGCCGCTTCCAGGGGCAGGCGCAGGCCGGTGGCGGCGTGCAACGCCTGGTCAGCCTTGCGCAGGTAATTAGGGATGGCGTGCCACAGCGAATGCTCGATCACCGCAAAGCCCCACTTGGCCTCGTCCACCGGGGTGGGCCGGGTACGGCGGATTTCTTCGGTGTGCCAGGCTTCAGCGATCAGCCGTTGCAGGCGCTGGCGGATCTGCTCGCGCTCGGCGGTCGTGAGGTCGCGGTGATCCTGCAGGGCCAGTTGGGCAGCAATGGCATCGTATTTCTGGATCAGGGTACGGCGCGCCACTTCCGTAGGGTGAGCGGTGAGGACCAGTTCAATCTCCAGGCGCCCCAACTGGCGGGCCAGGGATTCGTTGCTATGGCCTTCGCTTTGCAGGCGGGCGAGCAACTCCGGCAATACGCGGGATTCAAACGGCGCGGGTTGCGACTCATCGCGTCGGTGAATCAGTTGGTATTGCTCGGCGATGTTGGCGAGGTTGAGGAATTGATTGAACGCACGGGCCACCGGCAACAGTTCGTTTTCCTGCAGCTGATTCACGCGGGTACTCAGTTCATCGCCAGCGCCGCGGCGATCAGCCTTTGCGCCTTTGCGGATCTGCTCGATCTTGTCGAGGAAATCATCGCCGTACTGCTCTCGAATGGTGTTGCCCAACAGCTCACCCAGCAGGTGAACATCCTCACGCAAGCGTGCATCGATATCACTCATCAGCCAATCTCCAGCCAGAAATCCGGGACGCGCAGGTCTGCCAGAGTGCCGCCAGCGTCCATTTATGACAAGACTTTAAACCTTGTGAGTTGCAGCTAGTCTCAAGGTTGAGTCGTCGCGTTTACCTACGCAGGCGACTGGTTGCTCATCACCGCCTGCCAACGCAGGCTTTATTGAGGTTGCCATGAAAATCCGAGAATTGGCCCAGCATTGGGAAGAGAACGCCAAGGGTCGCCTGACCAAAACCGAGTACGCGATTCATCTGGATGTAGAGGCGGCCGCGAGGCTGGCGGCCATCGCCGAAATGTACCCCAAGCGTCAGACCGAAGAATTACTGGGCGAGTTGATCGGCGCGGCCCTGGAAGAGCTTGAAGAGAGCTTTCCGTACGTCAAGGGCGAGCATGTGATTGCCACCGACGAAGAGGGCGACCCCCTTTACGAAGATGTCGGTCCAACCCCTCGCTTCCTGTCACTTTCGCGGCGGTTTCTGCACGACCAGTCTGCCAGCGACGAAGACCCGCAACGCTGACCCCCTCTTCAAAACTTCCTTTTCACCCAAGTATTCCGGGCTTTTATCGAGCCCGGCATACCGTTCGTGCAGCAGAAAGTTCCAACTTTTTGCCCTGACCAATCAGTCAAAAAAAATTTTTAGGCAATTCGCCATCTTTGCTGAACTATTCAAAAAAGCCTCGGGTCACACCGAGTAAGCCATCACTTGGAACAGCCGTTTGAATAGGCGTCCGCAGCTTTAAAGCTAGTCCGCCGCCGCTGACCACCTGAGATGGATTTTGATGTTATTAGGAGTTATCTAATGGAGTTGAAGACGATGAAGACCAGCACTGCCAAATCCTCGTTTAACCCTCTGCGCGGGCTCAAGTTGGCCGCGCTGGCAATCGGCACCAGCTTCGTTTTGGCTGGCTGCGCCGGCAACCCTCCGACCGAGCAATATGCGGTCACCCAGTCTGCGGTGAACAGCGCTGTCAGCGCCGGCGGCACCGAGTACGCGGCTGTAGAAATGAAGTCGGCCCAGGACAAGCTCAAGCAAGCTGAGATTGCCATGCACGACAAAAATTACGACGAAGCCCGTCGCTTGGCCGAACAAGCCGAGTGGGACGCTCGCGTTGCAGAGCGCAAATCCCAGGCTGCCAAGGCTGAACAGGCTGTGAAGGATTCCCAGAAGGCTGTTGATGAGTTGCGTAAGGAAGGCATGCGCCCGGCTGCTATCCAGCAGAAGTAAGACGCTTCCTGTGACCGAATCGCACCCGATAAAGAATTGAAAGGACGACACGACTATGCGTAAACAATTGATGATCCCTGCCCTGCTGGCGATGAGCGTTGCACTGGCGGCTTGCTCCACCCCGCCGAACGCGAACCTGGAAAATGCACGGACCAACTTCTCGTCCCTGCAAACCAACCCGCAAGCGACCAAGCTCGCGGCGCTGGAAACCAAGGACGCCAGCGAATGGCTGGACAAGGCTGACAAGGCTTACCGCGACAACGAAGACCAGAAGAAAGTCGACCAACTGGCCTACCTGACCAACCAGCGTGTTGAAGTGGCCAAAGACACCATCGTGCTGCGCGAATCCGAAGCCAAGCTGAAAAACGCCGGCGACGAACGCGCTCGCGCTTTGCTGGATGCTCGTGATGCGCAGATCAAGCAGCTGCAAGACAGCCTGAACGCCAAGCAGACCGATCGCGGCACCCTGGTGACCTTCGGTGACGTGCTGTTCGCCACCAACAAGTCTGACCTGAAATCCAGCGGCCTGGTTAACATCACCAAGCTGGCTCAGTTCCTGCGCGACAACCCGGACCGTAAGGTGATCGTCGAAGGCTACACCGACAGCACCGGTTCCGACTCGTACAACCAGAGCCTGTCGGAGCGCCGTGCAGCCTCCGTGCAACGCGCACTGGCTCAGCAAGGCGTGGACATCTCGCGCATCGTGACCCAAGGCTATGGCAAGGAATACCCGGTTGCCGACAACACCAGCGTGTCGGGCCGTGCAATGAACCGCCGCGTTGAAGTGACCATCTCCAACGACAACCAACCGGTCAAGCCACGGTCTTCCGTTGCTAACTGATTGATTGGCGCCGCATAAAAAAACCCACCTCACGGTGGGTTTTTTTCGGCTCGTCAAACTGAATGGTGCGATTCGTATCCTCGGCTGGCAGTTCAATCTTTGCGCTGGCCGGTTCATCCATCCGTTGATCGCGCTTGTACCTGCGAGCAGCTTCCTGTTCCAGCGCCACATGCTGTCTTGCCATGGCCAACATGTTTTCCAATACAGGAATATGTATTTTCATCCTCGACCCAATCTGAGTAGGTTGCACCTTTTTATGTGAGAGCTTGAGCCGAAACGGTTCCAGACATTTCCTCTGCGAATGTCCCATGCCGCTACGTGACTTGCGTGTGCCACGCGTCACACCGCCTGCTCCGTTGCGGATTGTCGGTCTAACTCAACATGAAAAACCGCCCAATAGAGGCGGTTTTTTGAGGGAGCGCGAATTACCCGCCGACCTTGCCTGAGCCCTGTGTCTCCGGCATTTGGATTTGGCCCTGACTGCCAGCCTGACCCTCTTGTGCGCCTTGATCGCCTTGCGCGCCCTGTGCACCCTGAGCCTTCTGTGCCAGCAGCTTCTCCAGCAGTTTCATCAGTTCGTCGAGGCCAGCTCCGCCCTCGCTACCTTGACCGCCTTTAGCACCTTGTGCCTGCATTTCTTTGATTTTATTTTGAACGTCTCGGATCTGCTGATCGAGGCCTTGGTTTGATTGGGCGCCCCCAACATTGGCACCAGCGCCCATGCTCCCTACGCCCGACACTCCGTTTATACCCGCCATATATGCTCACTCCAGACTAATGAAAAAAATGGGCCGATCAGCATCGCCAATCAGCCCATAATCTGTGGTGAGCGCGCCAGGCTGGTTCCGGCCGGCTGAACGCCTGACAGGCGTTAAATCATTAAACGGTACGCAAAACGGAGCTTTCCCACAGCGCTGAAAACAGCGTTCACTCCTGCAATTGCGGGGTTTCTTGCCCCATGCATCGCACGGCCTGCTTCTTGTTGTTCACCAGCACACCGCTGAGGCCTTTCTGCTCGGTGTCGAACATCACCAGCACGCCATCCACGCATTGCGCCACTTGCGCGGCCGGGGTCAGGGAGATCTTGTAGTCCTCGCCGGGCACGGTCTTGAGCAGGGTGAAATCGCTGAGCAGCAATGCATCTTCGGGTTTGGCAAAGTGCAGGTAACCGTAGAACCACAGGCAACCGACGGTACCGATGATAGTGCCAATACCGGTGAGGATCAGCGGGATCATATTGCGTTCTTCGCTCATTGCGGGCTCTCTGATGAATCAACTTTTCGAGTGGGATAGTTCGGAATTTCGCCCAGGCGACGTAGGCCGTTGAAGTGTTGCGGGTCGTCCAGATAGCGCAGCATCACGGTTTGCCAGGTCTTGTCGGCAAAGGTTTGCACATGGCCGCCCCGGGTCAACTGCAGCACCCTTGGCGGCGGCGCGGCCTGGTACAGGCGGATGCCATTGGCCACTGGCACAATGGGGTCATCCAGACTGTGGAACAACAGTTTCGGCACACCCGTCAGCTGAGGCATGGCGCGGATCGCACTGTCGGCGTCCGGTACCAGCCAGGACAGGGGCACTTGAAACGGCCATGTTAACCAGGAAGTACTGAGGGCGAATTGTCCTACGTCACGATAACTGGCGGGCACGCCGTCCAGCACCAGCGCCTTGAGCCGGGATTGACGTTCCGGATGGGCTGCCAGGTAGTGCACCGCCAGCGCGCCACCCAGGCTTTGGCCCAGAACGATCAGCGGCTGGCCCTGGGTTTCGGGCGCCTTGTCGATCCAGCTGAACGCCGCATCAACATCCTGATAGACCGCGGGTAATGATGGCTTGCCTTCCGACAGCCCATAACCGCGATAGTCCAGCAGCAGTACTTGGTAACCCTGCTCAGGCAACCACCAACTGCCGCCCAGGTGCCAGGCGAGGTTGCCGCCGTTGCCGTGCAAGTGCAGCACCGTGCCCTTGAGCGGCACGCCGGGCTTGGCCGGTAGCCACCAGGCGTGAAGCTTCACGCCATCGGCGGTGGTCAAGGTGACGTCGCGGTATTGCAGGCGGGCTTTTTCCGGCGTGAACGGCAGGCCGGGCTCGGGGTAGAACAGCAGGGAGCTGCAGCCGTTCAAAGTGAGTAGCAGGCACAAAATGCCGAGGATTCTCATCCGTTGAAGCCTCGCTGGAAGGTTGTACTCATTTCTCAAAAACAAATGAGATCAAATGTGGGAGCTGGTTCGCCTGCTCCCACCTGTTTGATCCGGTTTCCTCAAAGAATATTCGAATAATCTGCCTCGATCCGATCCAGGCTCAAGTGGTTGAGGAAGTTGGAGAAGCACATCCACGCCGCCAGCGCGTTCATATCGCGGAACTGCTCCGGCAAGTACTTGGGCGGCACCACCAGGCCTTCGTCGACCAGCTGACGCAGGGTGCGCATGTCTTCCAGGGTGGTCTTGCCGCAGAACAGCAGCGGCACTTGCTCCAGCTTGCCTTTACGCACGGCGAGCTGAATGTAGTTGTAGACCATGATAAAGCCCTTGAGGTAGGACAGATCCTTGGTAAACGGCAGACCGTTCGGCACCGAGCCACGGAATACGCGACTGGCGTTGCCATAGCTTTCGCCCATCTCAAAGCCTTGCTCGCGGAAGAACTCAAACACCTGCAGGAAGTCGGCGCCCTCCTCCACCATGTGGATGGCACGGGTGCGGTTGGTCAGTTTGCGCAGGCGGCTCGGGTAGGAGGCAAAGGTGATGATTTCCATCAGGATCGCCAGGCCTTCCTGGGTCACGGTGGAGGACGGCGGGCCCTTGGACAGGAATGTGCAGATCGGTTGGTTCTGCCCGTTTAGCGTGGTGCCAACATGCACCAGGCCTTCATGCACTTCCAAGGCGCGCACGTCGCGGTCATTGAACATCGCGTCGGCGCGGATCTTGATGTAGTCGGCGCCCGCCGCGGCGTCGGCGACAATACCGTCGGACTCGAACACGCGGATAGTCTCTTCGGCCTCGCCAAATACCTTGTTCAGGCGTGTTTGCAGCAGCGCCACGGCGTCCTTGGCGGTGAGGGTCTTGGCTTCATCCTTCAAATCGCCACGGCCGTCGATGTTGTTCAGATAGTCAGAAAGCATCAGGCCCAGGTCCGCCAGGGTCGGGTCGCCAGCGTGGAACGCATCGGAGGCGGCGCCGTACAGTTCCTGGGATATCAGGCCGAAATCCTCGGTACCGCGCGCTTCGAGCATGCGCACCACCATGCGATATTCCCGGCACATGCGGCGCATGATCTGCCCCACGGGGCTGAACTGGCCGAGGCGACGGGTAATGTCGCGCTCGATGTTCTGGAACTCCAGCTTTACCGCGCTGGAATCAAACGACAGCGGTCGGTTCCGGTAGTAGTCGCGGTCCACCGCGGGCATTTCCTTGCCCTTGGCCTTGAGGAATCCCTGGCGAATGTTGTCGTCCCACTTCACGGCGTCGAGGACGCGAATCGGTGTCTGCGCCAGCACAATGCGATCAGACAAGGTGCGTATCGTCTGCTGGTAATCGTCCACCCGGTGCTTCCTCTTTAAACGTTATTTGCCCGTGCGCTGGTAGCGCACGGCTTCCACGAATACATCGGCGTTGGCCGGGTCATCCAGGTAGGCAAACACTTGGTCCATGGGGCTGTCGACCAATACCCCATCGCCTTCGACGGTTTCCACGGTGTCGCCGTGCAGCACCTGTTGCCCGATGGCCTGGTGAATCTGTTCCAGATCGAGGTTATAGACCACCAATTCGTGCTTATCGTCGAACTCGAATCCTGCCAGGAAGTAATGCCCTCCGAACTTGGCCGGCAACGGTGCCGACAGATACCAGCGGCTGCCATGACGCGAAACCGTAAACAGGTATTCATCGCGCTGGGCCGGTGTGGCTTTAGGGTAGCTCACCGCCTTATAGCGATGCTCACCAGCACCGCTGATTTGCAGATTGAGCGGTTCGCCCCAGGCATTCCTGCTGGTCCAATGGCCCAGCAATTCATCCGGCGCCGCCTCATGAGCCGGCAGCGGGTCCTTGAACGTCACCAAGCAACCGCTGAGCAACAGGAACGACAAGGCGATTACCGCCACACGCCAGGTTTTCATTGGACTCCCCCGGTGTCAGACCGAGGCCAACACCAAATGCATATAACGCTTGAGAATTTCAAGCATCTCTTCACCGGTCAGAGGCTCTGCGCCGCCCAGCAGGCCCTGATATTCCATCCGACTGATTATCGCCGTCAACACTTTGGCATCCTGTTGCGGCTCGCGGGAGCCCAGTACCTGGAAAAACTGCCCTGTGCCCTGCAACAGAATCTGCTGATGGGAACGCACCAGCTCAGCCAACCGCGGGTTCAGCAGCGCTTCCTGGCGAAAGGCCTGCTCGGCCATCAGGTGCTCACGGCGGTTGGTCAGTTGGCGCAACACGTAGTCAGCGGTCAAACGCGCAATATCATCGGCCAGTTGCGAGCGTGACTGCGGGCTGCCGTCGCCATAGGCGACCATTTCACGCAGCAGACCCTCGTTACGCACCCACAGCTTGCCCATGAACGCGGCACTGCGTTCGACGTATTGGGCGAAGGTATCGGTGAGCAAGTCATCGATATCCTTGAAATAGTAGGTGGTGGCCGACAACGGCACCCCCGCCTCTGCCGCGACTGCCCGATGGCGCACGGCCCGTACGCCATCACGCACCACGATGCGCATCGCCGCATCGAGAATGTCTTGCCTGCGTTGCTCACTGCCCCGTCGACTGGCCTTACGGCCCTGGTACTGGACGCTTTCAGCCACGGCAGCAGCAATGCCGGCGGCGCCTTCTTGAGCCATTACGCGGTTCACGACACACATCCTTGAATAGAACAAAACCTGGCGCTGTTTGCTTGACGCTTATAAACGCCGCATAAAAAAGCCGCCTTATAAAGGCGGCTCTGGATTTCGCTACGGTTACGCTTGTGGCCGCATGTGCGGGAACAAGATCACATCGCGGATCGACGGCGAGTTAGTCAACAGCATCACCAGGCGGTCGATGCCGATCCCTTCACCGGCGGTTGGCGGCATGCCGTATTCCAGGGCGCGCACGAAGTCGGCATCGTAGTGCATGGCTTCGTCGTCGCCGGCGTCCTTGTCAGCCACCTGGGCCATGAAGCGCTCGGCCTGGTCTTCCGCGTCGTTCAACTCGGAGTAGGCGTTGGCGATTTCGCGGCCGCCGATGAACAATTCGAAACGGTCGGTGACGTTCGGGTTGTCATCGTTGCGACGGGCCAGCGGCGACACTTCGAACGGGTACTGGGTAATGAAGTGCGGCTGTTCGAGCTTGTGCTCCACCAACTCTTCGAAAATCATCACCTGCAATTTGCCCAGGCCTTCGAAGCCCAACACTTTGGCGCCGGCTTTCTTGGCAATGGCGCGGGCCTTGTCGATGTCGGTCAGGTCGTCAGCGGTCAACTCGGGGTTGTACTTGAGGATCGAATCGAACACCGACAGGCGCACGAACGGTTCGCCAAAGTGGAACACCTTGTCGCCGTACGGCACGTCAGTGCTGCCCAGGACCAACTGTGCCAGTTCGCGGAACAGTTCTTCAGTCAGGTCCATGTTGTCTTCGTAATCGGCGTAGGCCTGGTAGAACTCCAACATGGTGAATTCTGGGTTGTGACGCGTCGAAACGCCTTCGTTACGGAAGTTGCGGTTGATCTCGAACACTTTCTCAAACCCGCCAACCACAAGGCGCTTGAGGTACAACTCAGGCGCGATACGCAGGAACATTTCCAGGTCCAGTGCGTTGTGGTGGGTTTCAAACGGCTTGGCTGCTGCACCACCGGGGATGGTTTGCAGCATCGGGGTTTCCACTTCCAGGAAGTCACGCTGCATCAAGAAGCTGCGGATGTGCGCGATGACTTGCGAACGCACGCGGAAGGTGTGGCGCACGTCTTCGTTGACGATCAGGTCAACATAGCGCTGGCGGTAGCGCTGCTCGGTGTCGGTGAGGCCGTGGTGCTTGTCCGGCAGCGGGCGCAGGGATTTGGTCAGCAGGCGTACGCTGGTCATTTCAACGTACAGGTCGCCCTTGCCGGAACGGGCCAGGGTGCCTTCGGCGGCGATGATGTCGCCCATGTCCCAGGTTTTCACCGAGGCCAGGGTGTCTTCAGGCAGGGTCTTGCGGTTGACGTAGACCTGGATACGCCCGGTCATGTCCTGGATCACCATGAACGAGCCACGGTTGAGCATGATGCGACCTGCCACCTTGACCGGGATCGCCGCTTCTGCCAGCTCTTCCTTGGTCTTGTCCGCGTATTGCTTCTGCAAGGCATCGCAGTAGTTTTCGCGGCGGAAGTCGTTCGGGAAGGCATTGCCCTTGGCGCGCTCGGCAGCCAGCTTTTCCTTGCGCAGGGCGATCAGGGAGTTTTCTTCCTGTTGCAGGGCTTGCGGGTCGAGTTGTTGGTCGCTCATGTCTTTAAATATTCCATCAGGTTCGTTGCCCCCGGCCTGCGGCCGGGGATCGCCGGCATGCCGGCTCCTAAAACGGGGTTACAGGCCTGACTTCAGGCTGGCTTCCAGGTATTCGTCGATATCGCCGTCGAGCACCTTGTCGCAGTCGCTGCGTTCGATGTTAGTGCGCAAATCCTTGATCCGCGACGCATCAAGCACATAAGAACGGATCTGGTGACCCCAGCCGATATCCGACTTGGTGTCTTCCAGCGCCTGGGAAGCGGCGTTGCGCTTCTGCATTTCCTGCTCGTACAACTTGGCCCGCAGCATTTTCATGGCGGTGTCCTTGTTCGCGTGCTGGGAGCGTTCGTTCTGGCAGCTCACCACGGTGTTGGTCGGTACGTGGGTAATACGTACGGCCGAGTCGGTGGTGTTTACGTGCTGGCCACCGGCACCGGAGGAGCGGTAGGTATCGATGCGGAGGTCGGCCGGGTTGATCTCGATTTCGACCTTGTCGTCGATCTCTGGCGAGACGAACACAGCAGAGAACGAGGTGTGCCGACGGTTGCCGGAG
Source organism: Pseudomonas sp. H1_A03 (assembly GCF_054685145.1). Classification (NCBI taxonomy): domain Bacteria; kingdom Pseudomonadati; phylum Pseudomonadota; class Gammaproteobacteria; order Pseudomonadales; family Pseudomonadaceae; genus Pseudomonas; species Pseudomonas sp. H1_A03. Next base: position 2,619,748 of record NZ_CP162829.1, on the reverse strand, counting down.
TCAAACGGGCTCTTGCGCACCAGGCGATGCACGCCGATCTCGGTCCGCAGCCAACCAAAGGCGTATTCGCCCTTGATGTGTACGGTCGCGCCCTTGATACCGGCGACTTCACCGGCGGACAGCTCCATGATGGTCGCTTCGAAACCGCGCTTGTCAGCCCAGCGCAGGTACATGCGCAGCAGGATGTTGGCCCAGTCCTGGGCCTCGGTGCCGCCGGAACCGGCCTGGATGTCCAGGTAGGCGTTGTTCGGGTCCATTTCGTGGCTGAACATGCGACGGAATTCAAGCTTGGCGAGGTTGTCCTCGAGACGGGCCAGCTCGGCGACGACATCGCCCACTGCGCCTTCGTCGTTTTCTTCGACGGCCATGTCCAGCAGGTCACGGCAATCGGCCAGACCGGTGTTCAACTCGTCGAGGGTATCGACGATCTGCGCCAGCGCAGCGCGCTCGCGGCCCAGTTCCTGGGCGTATTCAGGTTTGTTCCAGACAGCAGGATCTTCAAGCTCGCGATTGACTTCGGTCAGACGCTCATGCTTTTGATCGTAGTCAAAGATACCCCCGAATAGTTTCGGAGCGCTCGGACAGGTCCTTGATGGTGTTAAGGATCGGGTTGATTTCCATGGCGGGCAGCACTCGTTGGCGAACTTTTGAAAGCCGGCGAGTATAACGGCAAACGTCCGGAAACGGCAGTCCGCTTGGCCGAAAAGGCGGGGTTTGTAGGCTATCGACAGAACAATGGAGATCAAATGTGGGAGCTGGCTTGCCTGCGATTGCGGTCCGTCAGTTACCACATCTGTATCTGATACACCGCTATCGCAGGCAAGCCAGCTCCCACAGGGGTTTTACGGTGCTTCGAGTTATTCGATACACACCTGATTGCGCCCATTGTGCTTGGCCGTATACAACCCCTTGTCCGCCGCCATGATCAACTGTCGGCAATCCGTGCCCTGCACCGGTGTCATGGTCGACAGGCCGATACTGATGGTCAGGCTCGCCCCCTCAGCCGGCGCTATGTGCGGGATTTTCAGCGCGGCAACGGCCATGCGTAGCTTTTCAGCCACCAGGCGTGCGCCGCCCGGCGACGTATTCGGCAGTACCAAGGCGAACTCTTCACCGCCGTAGCGCGCTGGCAGGTCCGAGGGGCGACTGCTGGCTTCGCGGATGGTGGTGGCGACTTTGCGCAGGGCTTCGTCGCCTTCGACGTGGCCGAAGCTGTCGTTGTAGGTTTTGAAAAAATCCACGTCGATCATCAGCAGCGACAGCTGGGTCTGGTCGCGCATGGCACGACGCCATTCCAGTTCCAGGTATTCGTCGAAGTGGCGGCGGTTGGACAGCCCGGTGAGGCCGTCGGAGTTCATCAAGCGTTGCAGCACCAAATTGGTGTCTAGCAGTTGCTGCTGGCTGACTCGCAGCGCTCGATAAGCCGCGTCCCGTTGCAACAAGGTCATGTAGGAGCGCGAGTGATAGCGGATGCGCGCCACCAGTTCGATATTGTCCGGCAGCTTGACCAGGTAGTCGTTGGCGCCGGCCGAAAATGCCGCGCTCTTGATCAGCGGGTCTTCCTTGGTGGAAAGCACGATGATCGGAATATTTTGCGTGGCCGGGTGGTTGCGGTATTCGCGCACCAGCGTCAGGCCGTCGAGGCCAGGCATCACCAAGTCTTGCAGGATCACGGTCGGTTTGATGCGGATCGCCTGGGCAATCGCCTGGTGCGGGTCGGCGCAGAAGTGGAAGTCGATGTTTTCTTCATGGGCCAGGCCACGTCGCACGGCTTCTCCGATCATGGCCTGGTCGTCGACCAGCAACACCATGGCAGCATTTTCATCGGTCTTGATGTCGTCGATCTGTAAATCATTCATGTGCAATCACCTGAATTACTTTCCTGCTGGCCAGCACCCTGGAGGGTCTTGATCATTTTGCGAAGACCTCCAGTAATCGGGGCGCAATTCTGTCCAGTGGGCGAATTTCAACAGCAGCATCAATCGCCGCCGCCGCTTTGGGCATGCCATACACCGCCGAGCTCTGCTGATCCTGGGCGATGGTTAAATAACCTTGTTCACGCAGCAACTTGAGGCCTTGGGCCCCGTCGCGCCCCATACCTGTCAGCAAGACGCCAACGGCGTCACCATTCCAATGGCTGGCCACGCTTTCGAAAAACACGTCGATCGAAGGCCGGTAAATCTCGTTCACTGGCTCTGCGGTATAGGCTAGCGTGCCATTCTTCAACAGACGAATATGGTGGTTGGTGCCGGCCAGCAGCACTACACCGCTTTGCGGTGCCTCACCCTCGCGGGCCAGGCGCACCGGCAGGCCAGAGGCGCTGCTCAGCCACTCGGCCATGCCGGCGGCAAACACCTGGTCCACATGCTGCACCAATACAATGGCGGCCGGAAAGTCTTGAGGCAAACCCTTGAGCAGGATTTCCAGGGCCGCCGGGCCACCTGCCGAGGACCCGATAGCCACCAGGCTCTGGCGCTTGCCGGTGGCGCGCGGTGGTGCGGCGTCGGCACGCAGGCGGCTGCCACGCTGGCCGATCAACCAGCCGATATTGAGGATCTTGCGCAGCAGCGGCGCCGCCGCATCCTTGGGGTTGCCCACGCCCAGCGGCGGCGTGTCCACCACATCCAGGGCGCCATGGCCCATGGCTTCGAACACGCGGCTGACATTGGCCTGGCGGTCGACGGTGACGATAACAATGGCACAGGGGGTCTCGGCCATGATCTGCCGAGTGGCTTCCACACCGTCCATTACGGGCATGATCAAGTCCATCAGGATCAGGTCCGGGGTCAGCTCAGCGCAGCGCTGCACCGCTTCCAGGCCATTGGCTGCCACCCACACAACCTGGTGAGCAGGTTCGAAACTCAAGGCACGGCGAAGGGCCTCAACCGCGAGGGGCATGTCATTGACGATTGCGATCCTCATGCGCGCGCGCCTCCGATCAGTTCCACCACCGCGTCGAGCAACGCGTCATCATGGAAACTGGCTTTGGCTAAATAATAGTCGGCGCCGGCGTCCAGTCCACGACGTCGGTCTTCTTCGCGATCCTTGTAGGACACCACCATCACCGGCAACGATTGCAGGCGACTGTCACGGCGCAAGAGTGTGACCAATTCAATACCGTCCATTCGAGGCATATCAATGTCTGTGATCAGCAGGTCAAAGTCTTCGGAACGCAGGGCGTTCCAGCCGTCCATGCCATCAACCGCGACGGCCACTTCATAACCACGATTAAGTAACAATTTGCGTTGCAGCTCACGCACGGTCAGCGAGTCATCCACCACCAGCACCCGTTTACGCGGCGCCTCGGTGGTTTGTTGGCTACGCCGGGCAATACGTTCCAAACGTCCGGTGTTGAGCAACTTGTCCACCGAACGCAGCATGTCTTCAACGTCGACGATCAACACCACCGAGCCGTCGTCCAGCAAGGCGCCGGCGGAGATGTCCTGGACCTTGCCCAGGCGATCATCCAGCGGTAACACCACCAGCGTGCGCTCGCCGATAAAACGCTCCACAGCAATCCCGTACACGGCATCGCGCTCGCGGATCACCACCACTTTCAACGTGTCTGACTGACTCTGCCCCGCCGGGCGCTGCAACAACTGGCTGGCGGCGACCAGGCCGACATGCCGGCCTTCGTGCCAGAAATGCTGGCGGCCTTCGAGTTGCACAATATCGTCGGGCGCCAGGTCGCACATGCGCTCGATATGGGCCAGCGGGAACGCGTAGGCTTCTTCACCGACTTCCACCACCAGGCTGCGTACCACCGACAAGGTCAACGGCACTTCCAGGTGGAAACGACTGCCCTGCCCCGCCGTCTGCTCCAGCACCACGGCACCACGCAGTTGGCGGACCATATGCTGCACCGCATCCAGCCCGACTCCACGCCCGGACACTTCGGTGACCTTGTCGCGCAGGCTGAACCCCGGCAGGAACAGGAACGTCAGCAACTCTTCTTCGCTCAGGCGCAGGGCGGTTTCAACCGGCGACAGATGGCGGTCGACGATGGTGCCGCGCAAGCGCTCCAAGTCGACGCCATTGCCGTCATCGCTCAATTCCAGTACCAGCAAACCGGCTTGATGAGAGGCGCGCAGGCGGATCAGGCCTTCAGCCGGCTTGCCTGCGAGCAGGCGTTGCTCAGGCATTTCGATGCCGTGGTCGACGGCATTGCGCAACAAATGGGTGAGTGGCGCTTCGAGCTTTTCCAGCACGTCGCGGTCGACCTGGGTCTTTTCACCCTCGATTTCCAGGCGCACCTGCTTGCCCAGGCTGCGGCCAAGGTCGCGCACCATGCGCACCTGCCCAGCGAGGACATCGGCAAACGGTCGCATGCGGCAGGCCAGGGCGGTGTCATACAGCACTTGGGCGCGCTGCCCGGCCTGCCAGCCGAATTCGTCCAGTTCAGCATGTTTTTCCGCCAGCAAGGCCTGGGCTTCGCTCAACAAGCGGCGGGTGTCGGCCAGGGCTTCCTGGGCTTCGAGGTTCAAACCCACGGTTTTGAGCTGGCCGTCCAGCGTATCGAGGGCGCGGACACTTTGACTTTGAATGCGTTTTAGGCGCTGCAGGCTGGCCAGGTAGGGCTTGAGCCGCTGGGTTTCCACCAGGGATTTGCTCGACAGGTCGAGCAGGCTGTTCAAGCGCTCGGCGGTCACCCGCAGTACGCGCTCGCCGCCTTCGGTCATGCGTTTGTTCTGACGCGGCGGCTCGGCGGCAACTGGCGGCGCGGGCTCGGGTTCCGGCGGCAGTTCTTCAACAACCGGTGCCGGCGCTGGCGGCGGCGTAGCCTTGACCGGCGCCTGGGACGGGTCCAGCAGGCGCTCCATCAACGCCACATAAGCTTCGATGTCGGCCGACCCCACGTCATTGCCCGGCGTGGCGATGCGCATCAGCAGATCAGTGCCTTGCAGCAACGCATCAATATGTTCGGGTTGCAGGTACAGGCGGCTTTCCTGGGCGCTCACCAGGCAATCCTCCATGACGTGGGACACGCTGACCCCGGCGTCCACCCCAACGATGCGCGCGGCGCCCTTGAGCGAGTGCGCCGCACGCATGCACGCTTCAAGCTGGTCGGCCTGGGTCGGGTTGCGTTCCAGGGCCAGCAGGCCCGCGCTGAGTACCTGGGTCTGCGCATCGGCTTCCAGGCTGAACAGTTCCAGCAGCGAGGCGTCGCGCATCTGGTCGGGGGTCATGTGAGGCTCCGGGTCACGGCGGACAACAATTGCGCCTCGTCCAGCCAACGCAGGCTGCGGCCTTTCCACTGCAACACGCCCTGGGTGAAGCGGCCGCTGGCCTGGGTGCCGGAGGCCGATGCGGCCTTCAGGGTGCGCTCATCGATAGCATGGATACCGTCGACTTCATCCACCGGCACCACCACCGGGCCATCCTGGGCGGCGATGATCAACATGCGCGGCATGATGCGCCCACCGCTGGCGCCCTGGGTGGTGGCGTCCAGGCCCAGCAACTCGACCAGCGACAGGCACGCCACCAGCGCGCCGCGCACGTTGGCCACGCCAAGCAAGGCGCGGGAGCGCTGGTGTGGCAGGGAGTGAATCGGTTGCAACGGCGCCACTTCCACCAGACAACGGGTGGCAATGCCCAGCCATTCTTCGCCGAGGCGGAACATCAGCAGGGAACGTGTGACCACCTCCTCGCCCAATTCGACCGCGTTGTACGCGCGATGCGCGTCCTGCTGCAATGCGTAGCGATCCAGCAAGCGCGTGGCCGCCGCCGAGTACACCGAGCAGTTGCGGCAATGGATATGGTCCGCCAGCAACGGGCAGGACTTGTCGCCATGGATGCCGATGCGGTTCCAACAGTCATCGATGGCCTGGGTGTCAGCCAGGGTCAGGTCCAGGCCTGCGGTGTCGAGCGCCTCGGTGTTATTCATCGCTTGGACTCACTGTCAGCTCGCTCGCTCCGCGCGGCCCGCGCTTGCAAGCGGCGCGCCCCCGCACTGTCACCCTGAGACTCAAGCAACGCGGCCAGGTGCATCAAGGCCTGCGGGTGCTGGGGTTCCAGGTACAAGGCTTTTCGATAATAGCCCTGGGCCTCCAGGGCGCTGCCGGCCACGTCGCTGAGCAGCCCCAGCCAGTAGAACACTTGGGCGGCCGGCGGGTGGTTGTTCAGGTATTGCTCGCAAGCGGCGCGAGCATCAAGGCTTTTGCCTTCATTGGCCAGCGTGGCGATCCGACTGAGCAGATCAGCCGCGTCGGAATGCGCCACCTTGATTGGCATCACTTGGGCGCTGACCGTGCTGAACGGCCGCGGCTTGGTAGGAATCGGTGCCGCACTGCGCTGCGGGATGGGAGCGGCGATAGGCACAAACGCTGGCTCCGGCTTGACCGGCTCAGCCTGCCGACTGAACGCAAAGGACTGCGGCACACCAATCGAACGCATGCCATGGCGCCCCAGCAGGCTGCCCTCGGCCGGGCCGATAAACAGCACGCCGTCCTCATGGGTCAGGCCCTTGAGTACAGCAAACACTTGCTTCTGGGTCGGCTGGTCGAAATAGATCAGCAGGTTGCGACAGAACACAAAGTCGTAGCTCGCCTCATTGGCCAGCAGCGCCGGGTCAAGCAGGTTGCCGACTTGCAGGCGCACCTGTTCGCGCACACGGTCGGCGATGTGGTAGCCGTCGCCGAATTCGGTGAAATGTCGGTCGCGAAACGCCAGATCGCCGCCGCGAAACGAGTTCTTGCCATACACCCCGCGTCGCGCGCGCTCAACCGACAGTGGGCTGACATCCAGGCCCAGCACCTTGAACTGGTGCGGCGCCAAACCGGCATCCAGCAGCGCCATGGCAATCGAATAAGGTTCTTCGCCGGTGGAGCACGGCAGGCTGAGGATGCGCAGTGCGCGCATCTGCTTGATGTCGAGCAGGCGGGCCTTGGCCAGGCGGGCCAGGGTTGCAAAGGATTCGGGGTAACGGAAAAACCAGGTCTCGGGGACGATTACCGCCTCGATCAGCGCTTGCTGTTCATCCTCGGAGCTTTGCAGGTGCTGCCAGTATTCGCCGGCCGCTTGGGCATTGACGGCCTGGCTGCGTTGGCGCACCGCACGCTCGATGATGGCTTCGCCCACAGACGCGACGTCCAGGCCGATGCGCTCTTTCAGGAAGGCAAAAAAACGCGGGTCGTGGCTCATGGGCTCGGCTCTGCAGAAAACAGCAAGGCGCGCACTTCGTCGGTGAGCAATTCGTTAACCCCAATCCACTGCATCAAGCCCAAGGCATCTTCACGCACCAGCCCCAGGTACGGCGCCTCGCGGTTATCCAGGCCATAAGGCTTGAACTCGCCAAGGTCGCAACGCAGGGTGTCGGTGGCTTGTTCCAGGATCAGCCCCAGCCAATGCGCTTGAACCCAAGGCTGCGGCTGGTAATTGACCAGCACCAGGCGCGTGCTGGTGCGCGCCTGGGCCGGCGTGCCGAAGGCCAGGGCGCTGAGGTCGATGACCGGCACCAGCGCGCCACGATGGGCAAAAATGCCCGACACCCACTGCGGTGCATGGGCAATCGGCTTGAGCGGCAAGCGCGGCAGTACCTCGGCGACTTCCGTGGCCCTGAGGGCAAAACGCTCGTCGCCAATGTGGAACACCAGGAACAACGCCTTTTTCGCTGCCGGGACGGCACCGCGTTTAGCCGCGAGATCGCTCATCAGACTTTGAAACGCGACACGCCGCTGCGCAGACCGACCGCAACCTGGCTCAGCTCATCAATGGCAAAGCTGGCCTGGCGCAGCGAGTCGACAGTCTGGCTGCTGGCATCGCCCAGTTGCACCAGCGCGTGGTTGATCTGCTCGGCGCCGGTAGCCTGGGCCTGCATGCCTTCGTTGACCATCAACACCCGCGGCGCCAGCGCCTGTACCTGATGGATGATCTGCGACAGCTGCTCGCCCACTTGCTGCACTTCAAACATGCCGCGACGTACTTCTTCGGAGAACTTGTCCATGCCCATCACCCCTGCGGACACCGCCGACTGGATCTCGCGCACCATCTGCTCGATGTCGTAGGTGGCCACGGCGGTCTGGTCGGCAAGGCGGCGAACTTCGGTGGCAACCACGGCAAAGCCGCGACCGTATTCACCGGCCTTCTCGGCCTCGATGGCCGCGTTGAGCGACAGCAGGTTGGTCTGGTCGGCAACCTTGACGATGGTCACCACCACCTGATTGATGTTGCCGGCCTTCTCATTGAGGATCGCCAGCTTGGCGTTCACCAGGTCGGCGGCGCCCATGACCGAGTGCATGGTTTCTTCCATGCGCGCCAGGCCTTGCTGGCCAGAGCCGGCGGCGACCGACGCCTGGTCGGCAGCGGTGGACACTTCGGTCATGGTGCGCACCAGGTCCTTGGACGTGGCAGCGATTTCGCGGGACGTGGCGCCGATCTCAGTGGTAGTCGCAGCGGTTTCAGTGGCGGTGGCCTGTTGTTGCTTGGACGTGGCGGCAATCTCGGTGACCGAGGTGGTCACCTGCACCGACGAGCGCTGGGCCTGGGACACGAGGGCGGTGAGCTCGGTCATCATGTCGTTGAAGCCGGTCTCTACCGCACCGAATTCGTCCTTGCGCTCCAGGTTCAGGCGTTTGCTCAGGTCACCAGTGCGCATGGTTTCAAGGATGTCGACGATGCGCTGCATCGGCGCCATGATCGCGCGCATCAGCAGCAGGCCACACAGGCCAGCGGCAAGGATGGCGATAAGCAGCGACACGGCCATGCTGATCTTGGCAGACAGGACTGCCTCGTCGATCGCCGCCGTGGCGCGGTCAGACACGTTCTTGTTTTCAGTGATGATGTCGTTGAGCTTCATGCGCCCTTCAGTCCAGATCGGCGTCAATTGCTCCTCGACCAATACGCTCGCGCCCGGCAGGTCGTTGGCTTCGACGCGCTCCAGCACCTGGGCGAGGACTTTGTTGTACGTCGTGTGCGCCGCCTTGAAGTTATCGAATTCCATGCGGTCAGCTTGGCTATGAATGGTTTTTTCATAGTTGGCCATCTGCTGTTCGATACGCGCTTCGAAGGACTTGTAGTTCGACCTGTCGGTGTTGCTGAGCGTTTTTTCGTCGCGCAGACCAATGATATCGACGGTTTCAAGGTAGCTGTCGACCCACGCGCTGCGGATCATCGAGCTGAGGTAAACGCCCGGTACCGCGTCGTCACGCACCAATTCCTGGCTGGTTTCGATCTTCAGCAACCGTGAGTAGGAGACCACAACCATTAACAGCATGATGGCGATAATGACCGCAAAGCTTGCCAAGATCCGTTGGCGCAAGGTCCAGTTCTTCACAGTAATTCCTCGAAGGGCCATTCAAATGGAGGGAGTATAGCTGAGCGGGTGCCCTCATTTATCAATGGGTTTTGACGCAGCGCGCACGGAATGCAAAAACACCCCGGACCGCCAAGGCAGCCGGGGTGCTTGTATTAACAAGCGCGTTTAAAGTGTGGCCTGGCGCACCTGTTTTTCCAGCTCCAACTTCAAGCCAGGCTCCAGTTTCAACTGACGGGCCAGTTCATCGAGGTAGGACTTCTCCATGAAGTTCTCCTCATCCACCAGCATCACACTGGCGATGTACATTTCGGCGGCCATTTCCGGAGTGCCGGCCGCCCGCGCCACATCGGCAGGGTCCAGGGGTTTGTTCAGTTCGGCATGCAGCCAGCTTTGCAGCTCGCGGTCGTTATCCAGCTTGGTGAACTCGCCTTCGATCAGCGCGCGCTCGCGCTCGTCCACATGGCCGTCAGCCTTGGCTGCCGCGACCAGCGCCTTGAGAATGCCTTGGCTGTGTTGCTCAACCTGAGCCGGTGGCAGGCGGTCGATGGTTTGCGGCTCACCCTGGGGGGCATTGGCCTGTTGCGCTTGCCAGTTACCGTAAGCTTTGTAGGCAATCACCCCCAACGCCGCCAACCCACCGTAAGTCAGGGCCTTGCCGCCGAAATTGCGCGCCTTCTTATTGCCCAGCAACAGGCCCATCGCGCCGGCTGCCAGCGCGCCGCCACCCGCACCACCGAGCAGGCTGCCCAGGCCGCCACCGCCGAGCAAGCCGCCAAGAGCGCCTTTATCGTCCTGTTTCCGCTGGCCGCCGGCCTTGTTTTGCAACATGTCCTGGCCAGACTTGAGCAACTGATCGAGCAATCCACGGGTATTCATTCAAAGCCTCCAGACACTTGGGTTCGTAGGACCAATAGGCCTCCAGCGTAAAACTAAGTGCCAAAAAGCCTTTGCCTAGAGTGCTTCCAGATGTAACGCGGCTACCCTTCGCTTAAATCGATATACACTTGAGCAAATCTATAAAAATACCCCACTGGTAATTCCAGCATGATGACCTTGCGTCAAATCCGGCACTTCATTGCCGTGGCCGAGACCGGCTCGATCTCCGCCGCCGCGCAAACTGCGTTCATTTCCCAGTCCACACTGACCCTGGCGATCCAGCAACTGGAACAGGAAATCGGCGTGAACCTGTTCAACCGTCACGCCAAGGGCATGACACTCACGCATCAAGGCCATCAATTCCTGCGCCAGGCGCACCTGATCCTCGCCACCGTCGACAACGCCAAGCGCAGCCTGCAACAGAGCACCGACCAAGTCGCCGGGCAGTTGATCATCGGCGTGACCAGCCTGGTGGCCGGCTATTACCTCGCAGATTTGCTGACACGCTTCCAGCGCGCCTACCCCAATGTAGAAATCCGCGTGATGGAGGATGAGCGCCCGTATATCGAGCATTTGCTGGTCAGCGGCGAGATCGACGTGGGCGTGCTGATCCTGTCCAACCTCGAAGACCGTCACGCCCTGCAAACCGAAGTACTCACCCATTCGCCTCACCGGCTATGGCTGCCGGCGCAACATCCGTTGCTGGAACACGACAGCATCAACCTGGCCGATGTGGCGCGCGAGCCGTTGATTCAGTTGAACGTCGACGAAATGGGCCACAACGCCCAGCGCATGTGGACCGGTGCGGGCCTGCAGCCGCGCGTGACCCTGCGCACCGCCTCCACCGAAGCCGTGCGAAGCCTGGTAGCGGCCGGCCTGGGCGTGTCGATCCAGCCGGACATGACCTACCGCCCCTGGTCCCTTGAAGGCGACATTATCGAAGCGCGGCCGATTGCCGACCTCAGCCAAACCCTCGATGTAGGCCTGGCCTGGCGTCGTGGCACGGCGCGGCCGGCACTGGTCGACCCGTTCCTGACGGTTGCGCGTGAACAGCCGCACCCACGCAAGCCATCTATTTAATCGAATGCTGCATTCAGTATTTAGTATTTGTTGACCTCGCGCCTGACCTCTACTCTCGGCTCATCCATAAGAGAAAGGTCAGGTGCCTCGTAAGAGAACGCCCATGGCCATACAAGAAAAGAGATCGCGAAAAATGTCCGGCGCGCCCACCCCGCTGCTTACTGCGTTGCTGATCGACGGCGAACTGGTCCAAGGCCAGGGTTTTGTCGAGCCGATCCTCAACCCGGCCACCGGCGAAGTCCTCACCCAGATCGCCGAAGCCAGCACCGAGCAAGTGGAGGTTGCGATCCTCGCCGCCCACCGCGCCTTTACCGGCTGGTCACGCACCACACCGCAGCAACGTTCGAACGTCTTGCTGGGCATCGCCGATGCCATCGAAAAACAAGCCGACTACCTGGCCCGCCTGGAATCCCTGAACTGCGGCAAGCCCTTGCACCTGGCGCGCCAGGATGACTTGAGCGCCACTGTCGATGTGTTCCGCTTCTTCGCCGGCGCCGTGCGCTGCCAGACCGGGCAACTGAGCGGCGAATACCTGCCGGGCTACACCAGCATGGTGCGCCGTGACCCAATCGGCGTCGTGGCCTCGATTGCACCGTGGAACTACCCGCTGATGATGGCCGCGTGGAAAATCGCTCCAGCCCTGGCCGCCGGTAATACGCTGGTGTTCAAACCATCGGAGCACACGCCGCTGTCGATCCTGGCGCTGGCCCCTGTGCTTAAAGCGCTCTTGCCACGTGGTGTGATCAACATTCTGTGTGGCGGCGGCGAAGGCGTCGGCAGTCATCTGGTCAGCCACCCCAAGGTGCGTATGGTGTCGCTGACCGGCGATATCGTTACCGGGCAGAAAATCCTGCAAGCGGCATCCAAAACCCTTAAACGCACGCACCTGGAGCTGGGCGGCAAAGCGCCGGTGATCGTGTGCAACGATGCTGACCTGCAAGCCGTGGTCGAGGGCGTGCGCGCCTATGGTTACTACAATGCCGGCCAGGACTGCACTGCCGCGTGCCGCATCTACGCCCAGGCCGGCATTCACGACAAATTGGTTGCCGAACTTGGCGCAGCGGTCAGCAGCCTGCGCTTTGCCGGTAAACGCGACGCCGACAATGAACTGGGCCCGTTGATCAGCACGCGCCAGCGCGACCGCGTCGCCAGTTTTGTCGAACGCGCCCTCGGCCAGCCGCATATCGAACGCATCACCGGCGCCGCCGTGCATTCCGGCGCGGGCTTCTATTACCAGCCCACCCTGCTGGCCGGCTGTAAACAGAACGATGAAATCGTGCAGCGCGAAGTGTTCGGACCGGTGGTTACGGTGACCCGCTTCGACGAACTGGAACAGGCGGTGGACTGGGCCAACGACTCGGAATACGGCCTGGCGTCCTCGGTGTGGACCCAGAACCTGGACAAGGCCATGCAAGTGGCGGCGCGCCTGCAATACGGCTGCACCTGGATCAACAGCCATTTCATGCTGGTCAGCGAAATGCCCCACGGCGGCTTGAAGCGCTCGGGGTATGGGAAGGATCTGTCCAGCGATTCACTCCAGGACTACAGCGTGGTGCGCCACATCATGGCGCGCCACGGCCAGCATCTTTAAAACAACAACTAAGCTCTTGCGTTACCGGCTACACACACTGCCCCGACCATAATTAAAGAAGAGGGAACCCCCATGTCTGCGCACAAGACCGCACTGCTCAGTGCCCTGACCACCGCGCTGCTGGCCAGTGCCAGCCTACAGGCCGCCGAACCGCTCAAGGCTGTTGGCGCGGGTGAAGGCCAACTGGATATCGTCGCCTGGCCCGGCTACATCGAACGTGGCGAAAGCGACAAGGCCTACGACTGGGTCACAGGTTTCGAGAAGGAAACCGGCTGCAAGGTGAATGTGAAAACCGCCGCCACCTCTGACGAAATGGTCAGCCTGATGGCCAAGGGTGGGTATGACCTGGTCACCGCGTCGGGCGATGCCTCGCTGCGCCTGATCGTCGGCAAACGCGTGCAGCCGATCAACACCGCGCTGATCCCCAATTGGAAAAATATCGACCCGCGCCTGAAGGATGCGCCGTGGTACGTGGTCGGTCAGCAAACCTACGGCACCCCGTACCAGTGGGGCCCGAACGTGTTGATGTACAACACCAACGTGTTCAAGACCGCGCCCACCAGCTGGGACGTGCTGTTCAACGCCCAGAACCTGCCGGACGGCAAGCCGAACAAAGGCCGCGTGCAGGCGTATGACGGCCCGATCTATATCGCCGACGCGGCGCTGTACCTCAAGTCGACCAAGCCGGAGCTGGGCATTCAAAGCCCGTATGAACTGACCGAAACCCAGTACAAAGCCGTGCTCGAACTGTTGCGCGCCCAGCAACCGCTGATCCACCGCTACTGGCACGACACCACCGTGCAAATGAGTGACTTCAAGAACGAAGGCGTGGTCGCCTCCAGCGCCTGGCCGTACCAGGTCAACGGTTTGCAGAACGAGAAACAGCCGATTGCCTCGACCATTCCCAAGGAAGGCGCCACCGGCTGGGCGGACACCACCATGCTGCACACCGAGGCCAAGCACCCGAATTGCGCCTACAAGTGGATGGATTGGTCGCTGCAACCCAAAGTCCAGGGCGATGTAGCCGCCTGGTTCGGCTCGCTGCCGGCGGTGCCGGCGGCTTGCAAGGAAAGCGAACTGCTTGGCGCCGAAGGCTGCAAGACCAATGGCTTTGACCAGTTCGAAAAGATCGCCTTCTGGAAAACCCCGCAGGCTGAAGGCGGCAAGTTCGTGCCGTACAGCCGCTGGACCCAGGATTACATTGCGATCATGGGCGGCCGCTAAGCCTTCCTGACAACGCAGGACAACATGTGGGAGCGGGCTTGCTCGCGAATGCGGTGTGTCAACCAACACATCTGTAACTGATCCACCGCTTTCGCGAGCAAGCCCGCTCCCACATTTTTGACCGCGCTCACAGATTCCCCGTTTTTTCAGAAGTCCAGGCCGGGCCGCTGCGACGACCCGCGCCTTTTTGGAGCACCGCACCATGACCCTTGCAGTCCAATTCACCCACGTTTCCCGTCAGTTCGGCGAAGTGAAAGCCGTTGACCGGGTTTCCATCGACATCCAGGACGGCGAGTTCTTTTCCATGCTCGGCCCTTCCGGCTCAGGCAAGACCACCTGCCTGCGCCTGATCGCCGGGTTCGAACACCCGAGCGCAGGCTCGATCCGTATCCACGGCGAGGAAGCCGCCGGCTTGCCGCCGTATCAGCGCGATGTAAACACTGTGTTCCAGGACTACGCGCTGTTCCCCCATATGAATGTGCGCGACAACGTCGCCTACGGCCTCAAGGTCAAGGGCGTCGGCAAGGCCGAACGCCTCCATCGCGCCGAAGAAGCCTTGGCGATGGTCGCCCTCGGCGGTTATGGCGAGCGCAAGCCGGTGCAGCTTTCCGGTGGGCAGCGTCAGCGCGTAGCCCTGGCCCGCGCCCTGGTCAATCGCCCACGCGTATTGCTGCTGGATGAGCCGTTGGGCGCCCTCGACCTCAAGCTGCGTGAGCAGATGCAGAGCGAGCTGAAAAAACTGCAACGCCAACTCGGCATCACCTTTATTTTCGTGACTCACGACCAGACTGAAGCGCTGTCGATGTCTGACCGTGTGGCGGTGTTCAACAAAGGTCGCATCGAGCAAGTCGACACCCCGCGCAACCTGTACATGAAGCCCGCCACTGCCTTTGTCGCCGAGTTCGTCGGCACGTCCAACGTGATTCGCGGCGAACTGGCCCAGCGCCTCAGCGGCAACCCGCAGCCCTTCTCGATCCGCCCGGAGCACGTGCGTTTTGCCGAAGGTCCGCTGGGTGCCGGCGACGTGGAAGTCAGCGGTGTGCTGCACGATATCCAGTACCAGGGCAGCGCCACGCGCTATGAGCTGAAGCTGGAAAACGGCCAGGCGCTGAACATCAGCCAGGCCAACAACCAGTGGCTGGACATCAGCAGCGGCCATCAGGTCGGCCAGTCCATCACCGCCCGCTGGGCGCGGGAAGCCATGACGCCGCTGACCGACATCGCAGGCGAGGTGTGACATGAGCCTGGCCCTATCCCAACCGCCAATGCGCAGGTTTTCCAACCTGCTGTACCGCAAGCCCAACCTCTACCTGGCGATGCTGCTGGTGCCGCCGCTGATCTGGTTTGGCGCGATCTACCTGGGCTCGCTGCTGACCCTGCTGTGGCAAGGCTTCTATACGTTTGACGACTTCACCATGGCGGTCACGCCGGACTTGACCCTGGCCAACTTCGCCGCGCTGTTCCAGCCGTCGAACTTCGACATCATCGTGCGCACCTTGAGCATGGCGATTGTGGTGTCGATTGCCAGTGCGGTGGTCGCGTTCCCGATTGCCTATTACATGGCGCGCTACACCACGGGCAAGACCAAGGCGTTTTTCTACATCGCAGTGATGATGCCAATGTGGGCCAGCTATATCGTCAAGGCGTACGCCTGGACCTTGCTGCTGGCCAAGGGCGGCGTGGCGCAGTGGTTCGTGCAGCATTTGGGGCTGGAGCCCGTGTTGCAGTTCGTGCTGGGCATACCCGGCGTGGGCGGCAGCACCTTGAGCACCTCGCACCTGGGGCGGTTCATGGTCTTCGTTTATATCTGGCTGCCGTTCATGATTCTGCCGATCCAGGCGTCCCTGGAGCGTTTACCGCCGTCGCTGCTACAGGCTTCGGCCGACCTTGGCGCCAAGCCGCGCCAGACCTTCATGCAGGTGATTCTGCCGCTGTCGATTCCGGGGATTGCCGCCGGTTCCATCTTCACGTTCTCGCTGACCCTGGGCGATTTCATCGTGCCGCAACTGGTGGGCCCACCGGGTTACTTCGTCGGCGGCATGGTGTACGCGCAGCAAGGCGCCATCGGCAATATGCCCATGGCCGCAGCGTTCACGTTGGTGCCCATCGTGCTGATCGCGGTTTACCTGTCCATCGTCAAACGCCTGGGGGCCTTCGATGCACTCTGAAAAATCCAGTTTGAGTTTGAAGATCGCAGCCTGGGGCGGCCTGGTGTTTTTGCACTTCCCGATCCTGATCATCTTCCTCTACGCCTTCAACACCGAAGAAGCCGCGTTCAGCTTTCCGCCCCAAGGCTTTACCTTGAAGTGGTTCAGCGTGGCCTTCGCCCGGCCGGACGTGCTGGAGTCGATCAAGTTGTCCTTGCAGATCGCCGCCATCGCCACGCTGATTGCGATGGTGCTTGGCACGTTGGCGTCGGCGGCGTTGTATCGCCGCGAGTTCTTCGGCAAGCAAGGCGTGTCGTTGATGTTGATCCTGCCGATTGCGCTGCCGGGGATCATCACCGGTATCGCGCTGCTGGCGACGTTCAAGACGTTGGGCATTGAGCCGGGGATGTTCACCATCATCGTCGGCCACGCGACGTTCTGCGTGGTGATCGTCTACAACAACGTCATCGCGCGCTTGCGCCGCACCTCCCACAGCCTGATCGAAGCCTCGATGGACCTGGGCGCCGACGGCTGGCAGACCTTTCGCTACATCATCATGCCCAACCTCGGCTCGGCGCTGCTGGCTGGCGGCATGCTCGCGTTTGCGCTGTCCTTCGACGAAATCATCGTCACCACCTTCACCGCCGGCCACGAGCGCACCTTGCCGCTGTGGCTGCTCAACCAGCTCAGCCGCCCACGCGACGTGCCGGTGACCAACGTGGTGGCGATGCTGGTGATGCTGGTGACGATGGTGCCGATTCTCGGTGCGTATTACCTGACGCGCGGCGGTGAAAGCGTGGCGGGGAGTGGCGGTAAATAACTGACAAGACCCTGCCTCTGAAGAAACACGGTCAATGTGGGAGCTGGCAAGCCAGCTCCCACATTTGAATCGCATTTATTCAGGGGTAAACACTCGTTTTAGGAGAGCTGAACCATGCAAACCAAGCTACTGATCAACGGCCAACTGGTAGAAGGCGAAGGCCCGGCCCAAGCCATATTCAACCCTGCACTCGGCCGCGTGCTGGTGGAAATCAAGGAAGCCAGCGAAGCCCAGGTCGACGCCGCCGTGCGCGCTGCCGATGCCGCCTTCGAAGGCTGGTCGCAAACCGCGCCCAAGGATCGCTCGCTGTTGCTGCTGAAGCTGGCGGACGTGATCGAAGCCCATGGCGAAGAGCTGGCCAAGCTGGAATCGGACAACTGCGGCAAGCCTTACAGCGCCGCGCTGAACGATGAAATCCCGGCGATTGCCGACGTGTTCCGCTTCTTTGCCGGTGCCAGCCGTTGCATGAGCGGCTCGGCCGGCGGTGAGTACTTGCCCGGGCACACCTCGATGATCCGCCGCGACCCGGTGGGCGTGATTGCCTCCATCGCACCCTGGAACTACCCACTGATGATGGTCGCCTGGAAAATCGCCCCGGCCCTCGCCGCCGGTAATACCGTGGTGCTCAAGCCGTCAGAACAAACCCCGCTGACCGCGTTGCGCATGGTCGAACTGGCCGCTGAAATTTTCCCGGCCGGCGTACTCAATCTGGTGTTCGGGCGTGGGCCAACCGTCGGCAGCCCACTGGTGAATCATCCGAAAGTGCGCATGGTCTCGCTGACCGGCTCCATCGCCACCGGTGCAAACATCATTTCCAGCACCGCCGACAGCGTTAAGCGCATGCACATGGAGCTGGGCGGCAAGGCGCCGGTGATCATCTTCAACGATGCCGATATCGATGCTGCCGTGGAAGGCATTCGCACCTTTGGCTTCTACAACGCCGGGCAGGATTGCACCGCTGCGTGCCGGATCTACGCGCAAGCGGACATCTACGATGCGTTTGTCGAGAAGCTCGGCGCCGCGGTCGCCAGCATCAAGTACGGTTTGCAGGATGATCCGGCCACCGAACTGGGCCCGCTGATTACCGCTCAGCATCGCGACCGTGTCGCCGGGTTTGTCGAACGCGCCGTGGCACAACCGCATATTCGCCTGGTCACCGGCGGCAAGGCGGTGGAAGGCAATGGTTTCTTCTTTGAGCCGACCGTGCTGGCCGACGCGCAGCAGGACGACGAGATCGTGCGCCGCGAGGTATTCGGGCCCGTGGTGTCGGTGACCAAGTTCACCGATGAAGCGCAAGTGCTGGGCTGGGCCAATGATTCGGACTACGGCCTGGCGTCATCCGTATGGACCGCCGATGCAGGACGCGCCCATCGTTTGGCCGCGCGCTTGCAGTACGGCTGCACCTGGGTGAACACCCACTTCATGCTCGTCAGCGAAATGCCTCACGGCGGTCAGAAACTGTCCGGCTACGGCAAGGACATGTCCATGTACGGGCTGGAGGACTACACCACCGTTCGCCATGTGATGTTCAAGCACTAATGCTGTGCCCCCTGTGGGAGCAGGCTTGCTCGCGAATGCGGTACATCCGGCACACATGTGTCGACTGACACACCGTATTCGCGAGCAAGCCCGCTCCCACAGGGGATCTCCTTATAACAATAAATAATTCGCAGGTTCCCATGGATATCACCCGCCGCGACTTCCTCAACGGCGTCGCTGTCACCATTGCCGCCGGTATGACCCCGCTGCAACTGCTTCAAGCCGCTCCCGATGGTCGTTACTACCCACCCGCCCTTACCGGCTTGCGCGGCAGCCATGTCGGCTCGTTTGAAGTGGCGCACCAGATGGGCTGGGAAAAGAAGGTGTTCGACACCGAAAAACTACCGATCACCGAGGATTACGATCTAGTGGTCGTGGGTGGCGGCTTGAGTGGGTTGTCGGCGGCGTGGTTCTACCGCGAGAAGCACCCCAAGGCGAAGATCCTGATCCTGGAAAACCACGACGACTTCGGCGGCCACGCCAAGCGCAACGAGTTCCAGGCCGGCGGCCGCATGATCATCGGCTACGGTGGCAGCGAGGCGTTCCAGTCGCCCAACCACCTTTACAGCAAGCACGTGAACGGGCTGTTGAAAAAGCTCGGGGTGAACATCAAGCGCTTCGAAACCGCCTTCGACCGCCAGTTCTACCCTGGCCTCGGCCTGTCGCGCGGGGTGTTTTTCGACAAGGAAAACTTCGGCGAAGACAAACTGGTGACCGGCGACCCAACGCCGATGGTGGCCGACGACATCGCCCCGGACCGACTGAATGCGCGCGCCATCGGCGATTTCATCAATGACTTTCCGTTGCCAGCCGCGGACCGCCAGGCCCTGATCGAGCTGCACACAGCGCCCAAGGATTACCTGCTGGGCAAGACCGCCAACGAAAAAGCCGCCTACCTGGCAGCCACCAGCTACCGGGATTTTTTACGCAAGAACGTAGGACTTTCCGAAGGCGCGGTGAAGTACTTCCAGAGCCGCACCAATGACTTCATGGCCCTGAGCATTGATGCGGTGGCGTCGTCCGACGCTTATAACGTGGGTTTCCCTGGCTTTGCCGGGATGAATCTGGCGCCAATCAGTGAAGAAGCGGCGGCGGAAATGGAAGAGCCCTACATCTACCATTTCCCGGACGGCAATGCGTCGGTGGCGCGGTTGCTGGTGCGCAGCCTCATCCCAGGTGTGGCGCCGGGCCATACCATGGACGATATCGTGCTGGCGGCCTTTGATTACGCCAGGCTCGATCAACCCAAGGCGGCGGTGCGGCTGCGTTTGAATAGCACGGCGGTGAGTGTGCGTAACGTCGGTGACGGCGTGCACATCGGCTACAGCCGTGGCGGACAACTCGCACAGGTGCGCGGCAAACGCTGCATCCTGGCCTGCTACAACATGATGATTCCTTACCTGTTGAAGGACCTGCCCGCGCCCCAAGCCCATGCCCTGAGCCAGAACGTCAAATACCCGCTGGTGTACACCAAGGTGGTGATCCGCAATTGGCAGTCGTTCCAGAAACTGGGCGTGCACGAAATTTACGCGGCAACCCAGCCTTACAGCCGGATCAAACTGGACTACCCGGTGAGCATGGGCGGCTACGACCACCCGCGCGACCCGACGCAGCCGATTGGCTTGCATATGGTCTACGTACCCACCAGCCCCAACAGCGGCATGAACGCCCGCGACCAGGCACGCGCCGGGCGAGGCAAGTTATATGGGCAGACGTTCGAGCAACTGGAAGCGCAGTTGCGTGACCAATTGCAACGCATGCTTGGGCCGGGTGGGTTCAACCACCAGACCGATATTCTGGCGATCACTGTCAACCGCTGGTCACATGGTTATGCGAGCTTCTCCAACAGCTTGTTTGATGATACCGATGAGAACGAAGCGTGGATGAAGCTGGCGAGGAAGCCGGTGGGGCATGTGAGCATTGCCAATTCGGACGCCGCGTGGAGTGCGTATGCGCATGCGGCGATTGATGAGGCGTATCGGGCAGTCGCTGAAGTGAGCTGACCTGAGAAGGACCTGGAAATGTCTTGTTTCACATGCAACGCCATCACCCCGCTATCAATCAATTTTCCTGCGTCATCGAACCGCTTAAGCTATCCGGCGTCTGTTTAATGTCCGTTGCGTTTGGCCGAAGGCATGTCCGAACCGTAATTTCTGATCCGCTACGTGCCAGGAACGGCGCGGGATTTGCTCACGACAGGTTGTCTCTATGCACCGCAGGAATTTGCTCAAAGCGTCCATGGCCATTGCGGCTTACACCGGTTTGTCGGCCAGCGGCCTGCTTGCCGCCCAGGCCTGGGCCGGGAACCGTGCCGCCGATGGCAAGGCCGTGGCGTTCGATTTCGAATCGCTGAAGGCCCAGGCCAAGCAACTCGCCGGGACCGCTTACAAAGACACGAAACAAGTGCTGCCGCCCACCCTGGCGACCATGACCCCGCAGAATTTCAACGCCATCGGCTACGACGGCAACCACTCGTTGTGGAAGGAATTGAACGGCCAGCTCGACGTGCAGTTCTTCCACGTCGGCATGGGGTTCAAGACGCCGGTGCGCATGCACAGCGTCGACCCCAAGACCCGCGAAGCCCGTGAGGTGCATTTCCGCCCTTCGCTGTTCAACTATGAAAAAACCACGGTCGACACCAAACAGCTGACCGGCGACCTGGGTTTCTCCGGCTTCAAGCTGTTCAAGGCGCCGGAACTGGACCGCCATGATGTGCTGTCATTTCTCGGCGCGAGCTACTTTCGCGCAGTGGATTCCACCGGCCAGTACGGCCTCTCCGCCCGTGGCCTGGCCATCGACACCTACGCGAAAAAACGCGAGGAATTCCCCGATTTCACGCAGTTCTGGTTCGAAACCCCGGACAAGAACGCCACCCGCTTCGTGGTCTACGCCCTGCTCGACTCGCCGAGCGCCACCGGCGCCTACCGCTTCGATATCGACTGCCAGGCCAACCAGGTGGTGATGGCGATCGATGCGCACATCAATGCGCGTACCGCCATCGAACAACTGGGCATCGCGCCGATGACCAGCATGTTCAGTTGCGGTACCCATGAGCGCCGCATGTGCGACACCATCCACCCGCAAATCCACGACTCGGACCGCCTGGCGATGTGGCGCGGCAATGGCGAATGGATCTGCCGCCCGCTGAACAACCCGGCCAAGCTGCAGTTCAACGCGTTTGCCGACATCGACCCCAAAGGCTTTGGCCTGGTGCAGACCGACCATGAGTTCGCCAGTTACCAGGACACCGTGGACTGGTACAGCAAGCGCCCGAGCCTATGGGTTGAGCCCACCACGGCTTGGGGTGAAGGCTCCATCGACCTGTTGGAAATTCCTACAACCGGCGAGACCCTCGATAACATCGTGGCCTTCTGGACCCCGAAAAAACCCGTGGCAGCCGGCGAATCACTGAACTACGGCTACAAGCTGTACTGGAGCGCCCTGCCACCGGTGAGCACGCCGTTGGCCCAGGTAGACGCGACCCGCTCAGGCATGGGTGGCTTTATCGAAGGTTGGGCACCGGGTGAGCACTACCCTGAGGTGTGGGCGCGCCGTTTCGCCGTGGACTTCAAGGGCGGTGGCCTGGACCGCCTGCCACCCGGCACGGGGATTGAGCCAGTGGTGACGTGCTCCCATGGCCAGGTCAAGGATTTCAGCGTGCTGGTGCTGGATAACATCAAGGGCTACCGCATCCTGTTCGACTGGTACCCGACCAGCGACAGCGTGGAGCCGGTGGAACTGCGCCTGTTTATCCGTACCCAGGACCGCACCTTGAGTGAAACCTGGTTGTATCAGTACTTCCCGCCGGCACCGGACCAGCGTAAGTACACGTGATACCGGTGGGAGCTGGCTTGCCAGCTCCCACCTTGTTTAACGACGATCCTCAGAACCGCGACACACTCTTCATCGCCCCAATCAAATAGCGCATTGCCATCTGATCGTTCTCGGTCAGGGCGCGGTACTGCGCCAGCAATTCCACTTCATCTGAGCTCAACCTTCGCCCCCGCAACGACATCCTGCGGGTCAGAAAAGACGTCACCACACCCGCTACACCATAGGACTTGGCCATGGACTGGTTCTCCTGATATGCATCGAATACTCCTGTTGCCCATTACCCGTCTCCCATGAAGCGCAATGCCTCAGTGAGCAAACCCACTGACTTCCTGGGCCAGAAATCAGGCTTACCCTAAGGGTAGAAAAAATCTGGTCTCGTGTGGGATTTTTTTAGAGTATTAACTTAAATAATTGCTTAGGTAACAAATACCTACAGACATATCCGACACCTGCGCGCGTAAAAAACCCACCGGGTCAGGGTGGGTTTCAGTCAGCGAGTCCAACAGCGGATTAATCGCGCAGATCAGACTCATGAATCGGCTGGTCGCGATGGGTCGCCCTTTGATACTGCGCCGGCCAGATCGCCTTGCGCCCGCCCAGGTCGTCGTCGGCATGCAGCGGCCAGTAAGGGTCACGCAGCAGTTCACGCGCCAGGAAGATGATGTCGGCCTGGCAGGTGCGCAGGATGTGCTCGGCCTGGGCCGGCTCGGTGATCATGCCAACGGTGCCGGTAGCCATGCCCGACTCTTTGCGCACCCGCTCGGCGAAACGGGTCTGGTAGCCCGGGCCGGTAGGGATCTCGGCGTTAGCGGCCGTGCCACCGGACGATACGTCAATCAGGTCCACGCCAAGGTCTTTCAGGCGACGCGCCAGTTCCACGGTTTCGTCCGGGTTCCAGCCATCTTCCACCCAGTCGGTGGCCGACACCCGCACAAACAACGGCAGCTCCTGGGGCCAAGCTTCACGCACGGCCTCTGTGACCTGCAGCACCAGGCGGATACGGTTTTCAAACGAGCCGCCGTACCTGTCCTGACGCTGATTGCTGATCGGCGACAGGAATTGATGCAACAGGTAACCATGCGCTGCGTGGATTTCCACCACTTCAAAACCCGCGGTCAACGCACGCTTGGCGGCGGCGACAAAATCGGCGATCACTTGGTGGATCTGCCCCTCATCCAACTGCTTGGGTTGAGTGTGCTGAGGATCGAAGGCAATCGGCGAGGGCCCTACCGGCACCCAGCCGCCCTCCTCCGCCTGGACACTGCCGTGCTTGCCGATCCAGGGCCGATGGGTGCTGGCCTTGCGCCCGGCGTGAGCCAATTGAATGCCGGCCACAGCGCCCTGTGCCGCAATAAAGCGCGTGATGCGTCGCAACGGTTCGATCTGTGCGTCGTTCCACAAGCCCAGGTCCTGAGCGGTGATGCGGCCATCAGCGGTGACAGCGGTGGCTTCGGTAAAAATCAGCCCCGCACCGCCGACCGCACGGCTGCCAAGGTGTACCAGATGCCAGTCATTGGCCA
The DNA here is from genome assembly GCF_054685145.1 of Pseudomonas sp. H1_A03. Classification (NCBI taxonomy): domain Bacteria; kingdom Pseudomonadati; phylum Pseudomonadota; class Gammaproteobacteria; order Pseudomonadales; family Pseudomonadaceae; genus Pseudomonas; species Pseudomonas sp. H1_A03. Next base: position 2,595,864 of record NZ_CP162829.1, on the reverse strand, counting down.
GGCCGTCGACCGCCGAGTACTGGCACATCGGCGAAACCGCGATGCGATTGAGCAGGGTCAATTGGCGCAGGGTATAGGGTTCGAGCAGCTGACTCATGGCGCACCTCTTCTGGGTTCTATGGGCACTGTTCAACAGTGCTTAGAGCCTAGTCGACAACGGTGGAATGCACAGGGTTCAGAAAGAGAAGCGGGAGCCGATTGCCGGCTCCCGTGTTGCAAAAGCTTACATTTCGACCTGGGTACCCAGCTCGATCACCCGGTTTACCGGGAGTTTGAAGAAGCGCAGGTTGCCGTTGGCATTCTTCAACATGAACGCGAACAACGCCTCGCGCCAGCGCGCCATGCCCTTGATGCGAGAGGCGATCACCGTCTCGCGGCTGAGGAAGTACGTGGTGCGCATCGGGCTGAAGTCCAGGTCATCCAAGTGACACAACTTCAGCGCTTCAGGCACGTCCGGCTCGTCGGTAAAACCAAAGTGCAGGATCACCCGGAAGAAGCCTTCGCCGTAGGCATCCACTTCGAAGCGCCGTGCCGCCGGTACGCGAGGAATGTCCTCATAGACCACCGTCAGCAACACCACTTGCTCATGCAACACCTGGTTATGCAGCAGGTTGTGCAACAGCGCGTGGGGCACAGCGTCCGGGCGCGCGGTGAGGAACACGGCGGTGCCCTGGACCCGATGGGGTGGCTGCACGCGGATACTGCTGATAAAGATCGGCAGCGGCAGGCCGCCTTCGTCGAGACGCTCCACCAGCAATTGTTTGCCGCGCTTCCAGGTGGTCATCAGCACGAACAACACGATCCCCGCCAAAACCGGGAAGGCGCCGCCCTGGATGATCTTCGGCACGTTGGCGGCGAAGTAGAGCCCGTCCACCAGCAGGCAGCAGACCAAGACCGGTACTGCCAGGATCGGCGGCCATTTCCACAGCAACAACATCACCGCCGACACCAGGATGGTCGTCATCAGCATGGTGCCGGTTACCGCCACGCCGTAGGCCGACGCCAATGCGTTGGAGGATTCGAACCCCAGCACCAGCAGGATCACGCCCACCATTAGCGACCAGTTCACCGCGCCGATGTAGATCTGGCCCTGCTCGGCACTGGAGGTGTGCTGGATATGCATGCGCGGGATGTAGCCCAGTTGGATCGCCTGGCGCGTCAACGAGAACGCACCGGAAATCACCGCCTGGGACGCAATCACCGTGGCCAGGGTGGACAACACCACCAGCGGGATCAACGCCCAGCTGGGTGCCAGCAGGTAGAACGGGTTGCGCGCGGCTTCCGGGTCACCCAGCAGCATCGCGCCTTGGCCGAAATAATTGAGTACCAGCGCCGGCAGCACCAGGATGAACCAGGCGCGGGCAATGGGTTTGCGGCCGAAGTGGCCCATGTCGGCGTACAGTGCTTCGGCGCCGGTCAGTGCCAGCACCACCGCGCCAAGGATAGCCACGCCAATGCCCGGGTGAGCCTCGAAGAAGCGCACCGCCCACATCGGGTTCATGGCACTGAGTACCTCAGGATGCAGGGTGATGCCATACACACCGAGACCGCCCAGGACCAGGAACCAGGTCACCATCACAGGTCCGAACAGCTTGCCGATGTGGTCAGTGCCGTGCTTTTGGATCAGGAACAAGGCCACCAGCACAACAAGGGCGATGGGCACGACCCATTTTTCCAAGCCGTCGAACGCCAGCTCAAGGCCTTCAACCGCCGATAACACGGAAATCGCCGGGGTGATCATGCTGTCGCCGTAGAACAGCGCCGCGCCGCACAGGCCACACACCACCAGGAAGCTGCGCAGCTTCTTGCGCTCCCCCGCCGCCCGTCGCGCCAGTGCAGTCAGAGCCATGATGCCGCCCTCGCCCTGGTTGTCGGCGCGCAGCACAAACAGCATGTATTTGATCGAGACGACCCAAATCAGCGACCAGAAGATCAGCGCCAGGATCCCCAGCACACCGTCATGGTTGACCTGAACCCCATAGCCGCCGTTGAACACCTCTTTAAGGGTGTAGAGCGGGCTGGTCCCGATATCGCCGTAAACCACCCCGACCGCTGCCACCAGCATGCCAATCGGCTTTGCGGTGGAATGCTCGGCGCCTGCCGCCGGACTACTTGCCTGACCCATCAACCACTCCTGCCCTTATGACCTGCGGTCTTTATAAACAACGCCTCTAAGCTGACCCTAGCATGCGCTGTTTTACTTCTCGTAACAGACGTTTTATTGACCTTAGGATTTTACCTACGCGCAACGGCGCGAAGCATAGCGCAGCACTCGTCGCTTTTCCCTGCATAAAGCTGGTCAAGTGCGCTGCCCGTCGCTAGAATTGCGCACTTTTTGATCAGAGGCACACTTCAAGTGCCCATCCGTTGTCTCGTCGTGCACGATCGGCAGCGTCATTCAATACCGAGGTTAGACATGTCCACCACCATCGCAAAAGCCAACCCCAAGGTTGGCTTTGTTTCCCTGGGTTGCCCGAAGGCTCTGGTTGACTCCGAGCGCATCCTCACGCAACTGCGCATGGAAGGCTATGACGTTGTGTCCACCTACCAGGACGCTGACGTGGTGGTGGTCAACACCTGCGGCTTCATTGACTCGGCCAAGGCAGAGTCGCTGGAAGTGATCGGCGAAGCGATCAAGGAAAACGGCAAGGTCATCGTGACCGGCTGCATGGGTGTGGAAGAAGGCAATATCCGCAATGTGCACCCAAGCGTGCTCGCGGTGACCGGCCCGCAGCAGTACGAGCAGGTGGTCAACGCCGTGCACCAGGTGGTGCCGCCACGCCAGGACCACAACCCGCTGATCGACCTGGTGCCGCCGCAAGGCATCAAGCTGACCCCGCGCCACTACGCGTACCTGAAGATCTCCGAAGGCTGCAACCACAGCTGCAGCTTCTGCATCATCCCGTCGATGCGCGGCAAGCTGGTCAGCCGCCCGGTGGGTGACGTACTGGACGAGGCCCAGCGTCTGGTCAAATCCGGCGTGAAAGAGCTGCTGGTGATCTCCCAGGACACCAGCGCCTACGGCGTCGACGTGAAATACCGCACCGGCTTCTGGAACGGCGCGCCGGTGAAAACCCGCATGACCGAACTCTGCGAAGCCTTGAGCAGCCTGGGTGTGTGGGTGCGCCTGCACTACGTTTACCCGTACCCGCACGTGGACGAGCTGATCCCGCTGATGGCCGCCGGCAAGATCCTGCCGTACCTGGACATCCCGTTCCAGCACGCCAGCCCGAAAGTGCTCAAGGCCATGAAACGCCCGGCATTCGAAGACAAGACCCTGGCGCGCATCAAGAACTGGCGCGAGATCTGCCCGGAGCTGATCATCCGTTCGACCTTCATCGTCGGCTTCCCCGGCGAAACCGAAGAAGACTTCCAGTACCTGCTGGACTGGCTGACAGAAGCCCAACTGGATCGCGTCGGCTGCTTCCAGTACTCACCGGTTGAAGGCGCCCCGGCCAACCTGCTGGACCTGGCCGTAGTGCCGGACGACGTCAAGCAGGACCGTTGGGAGCGTTTCATGGCGCACCAGCAGGCTATCAGCTCGGCGCGCCTGCAACTGCGCATCGGCAAGGAAATCGAAGTGCTGATCGACGAAGTCGACGAGCAAGGCGCGGTTGGCCGCTGCTTCTTCGATGCACCGGAAATCGACGGTAACGTGTTTATCGACGATGCCAGCGGCTTGAAGCCGGGTGACAAGGTCTGGTGCACCGTGACGGACGCCGACGAGTACGATTTGTGGGCTGAAAAGCGCGACTGATCGGCGACAAAATCAAAAGCCCTGCATCTGATCAAGATGTGGGGCTTTTTTAGGTCTATCGTTTGCCCATCGCCCCTCACTGGCAGGAAGCAGCGGCATGCGTCAGCATTCGGTTATCCATACCCCCAAAACCAGCGATTATCAAAAACTGACTGAAATCTGGGAGTCCTCAGTGCGGGCCACCCACGATTTTTTGCCGGAGAGCTACATCGAGCGACTGAGGCATCTGGTGCTGACGCACTATTTGGACACAGTGATGCTGATCTGCACCAAGGACTCGCATCAATGCATCACCGGGTTCGCTGGCGTGGCCGCGGGCAAGGTCGAAATGCTGTTTATCGACCCGCAGCACCGGGGCCAGGGCCTTGGCCGGCAATTGCTGCGCTATGCCATTGAACGCATGAACGCCGACGAACTCGAGGTGAACGAACAGAACCCCCAGGCCCTGGGCTTTTACCTCATGCAAGGCTTCGAGGTGGTCGGACGCACGGAGCATGATGGCCTGGGCCAGCCTTATCCGTTGCTGCGTCTGCGTTTGCGCCAGGCGCAACAGCAGTCCCGCCAGGGTTAAATGAAATGGGGCCGGGATTAACCGGCTCCAGGCAGGTACAATAGCCGCCCCCTTTTGTTACGGCCCTTGTCATGACTGACCCCATACGCCTCTCCAAACGCCTTATCGAACTGGTCGGTTGCTCCCGTCGGGAGGCTGAGCTGTTCATTGAAGGCGGCTGGGTCTCGGTGGACGGTGAAGTGATCGACGAGCCGCAGTTCAAGGTCACCACCCAGAAGGTCGAACTCGACCCCGAGGCCAAGGCCACCGTGCCCGAGCCGGTGACCATCCTGCTGCACGCCCCTGTCGGCGTGGATGCCGAAACGGCCATGGCGTCGATCAGCGCCGAAACACTCTCGGAAGAACATCGCTTCAGCAAGCGCCCGCTCAAGGGCCACTTCCTGCGCCTGACCGCCAGCGCCGACCTGCAAGCCAAGGCCAGCGGCCTTCTGGTGTTCACGCAGGATTGGAAGATCCTGCGCAAGCTGACCGCCGATGCCGCCAAGATCGAGCAGGAATACGTGGTGGAAGTCGAGGGTGACATGGTTGCCCACGGCCTCAACCGCCTGAACCACGGCCTGACCTACAAAGGCAAGGAGCTGCCGGCCGTCAAAGCCAGCTGGCAGAACGAAAACCGCCTGCGTTTTGCAATGAAAAACCCGCAGCCGGGCGTGATTGCACTGTTTTGCGAAGCGGTTGGCCTCAAGGTCATCGCCATTCGTCGTATCCGCATCGGCGGCGTGTCCATCGGCAAAGTGCCGGTTGGCCAATGGCGTTACCTGTCCGGCAAAGAGAAGTTCTAAGCCGCTCCCCTATTATCGACACCGCCTGCCTGGGCGGTGTCCACCGTTGAAAACCAGGATTGCCCACCATGATTCACAATGACGTACTGCGCAGCGTGCGCTACATGCTCGACATCAGCGACAACAAAATGGTCGAGATCACCAAGCTCGGCGGCATGGACGTAACCAAGGAAGACCTGCTGACCTACCTCAAGAAAGATGAGGAAGAAGGCTTCGTGTTCTGCCCGGATGAAGTCATGGCGCACTTCCTTGATGGCCTGGTGATCTTCAAGCGCGGCAAGGACGAAAGCCGTCCGCCGCAGCCGATCGAAACCCCGATCACCAACAACATCATCCTCAAGAAGCTGCGCGTGGCCTTTGAACTGAAGGAAGACGACATGCACGCCATCCTCAAGGCGGCCGAGTTCCCGGTGTCCAAGCCTGAGTTGAGCGCGCTGTTCCGCAAGTTCGGCCACACCAACTACCGGACCTGCGGTGACCAGTTGCTGCGCAACTTCCTCAAGGGCCTGACGCTGCGGGTTCGTGCGTAAGCCATGAATTACCATGTCTCGCCCGTCGGTTTCGTGCGCTCCTGCTTCAAGGAGAAGTTCGCGATCCCGCGCCAACCGCAGCTGGCACCCGCCGCTCGGGGCGTGCTGGAATTGGTGGCGCCGTTCGACGGGGGTGAGGCGGTGCAGGGCCTGGAGCAGGTCAGTCATGTGTGGCTGCTGTTTCTGTTCCACCAGGCCCTGGAAGACAAGCCGCGCCTGAAAGTGCGCCCGCCGCGCTTGGGTGGCAACACCTCCATGGGCGTGTTTGCTACCCGCGCGACCCATCGCCCCAATGGTATTGGCCAGTCGGTGGTGAAACTGGACAAGGTCGAGCCAGGACGGTTGTGGATTTCCGGGATAGACCTGCTCGACGGCACGCCGGTGCTGGATATCAAGCCATATGTGCCGTATGCCGACATTGTCGACACGGCCACCAACGGGATCGCCAGCGCTGCGCCGCAGCTGATTCCCGTGCAATGGCTGAAGACTGCGCTGCATCAGGCGCAAAGCCATGCTCAGCGCTTGGATGAGCCGTTGGTGGCGTTGATTGAGCAGTGCCTGGCGCAGGACCCACGGCCGGCGTATCAAACGCCGGGGCCGGAGCGAGAGTATGGCGCGCAGTTCTGGGACGTGGATGTGCGTTGGCACTATCCCGAGGCTGGGCTGATTTGTGTGTTGGAAGTGCTTCCAGCCAGCTAAACGCCGAAAACAACTGTGGGAGCTGCTTCTGTGGGAGCTGGCTTGCCTGCGATGCAGACGCCTCGGTCATTCATTTGAACCGAGGTGATGCTATCGCAGGCAAGCCAGCTCCCACAGAAACCAGCTCCCACATTTTTTGATCTGTGTTTATTTCTCGACGAACGCTCGCTCGATCAGGTAATCACCCGGCTCACGCATGCGTGGCGACACTTTCAGGCCGAAGCTGTTCAACACTTCACTGGTTTCATCCAGCATGCTCGGGCTGCCGCACAGCATGGCGCGGTCGTCCTCGGGGTTGATCGGTGGCAGACCGATGTCGCTGAACAACTTACCGCTGCGCATCAGGTCGGTCAGGCGGCCTTCGTTTTCGAACGGCTCGCGGGTCACGGTTGGGTAGTAGATCAACTTGTCACGCAGGGCCTCGCCGAAGAATTCGTTCTGCGGCAGGTGCTCGGTGATGAATTCGCGGTAAGCGACCTCGTTGACGTAACGCACGCCGTGGCACAGGATCACTTTTTCAAAGCGCTCGTAGGTTTCCGGGTCCTGGATCACGCTCATGAACGGAGCAAGGCCGGTACCGGTGCTGAGCAGGTACAGGTGTTTGCCCGGCTTCAAATCGTCAAGCACGAGGGTGCCTGTCGGTTTTTTGCTGATGATGATCTCGTCGCCTTCCTTCAAGTGCTGCAATTGGGAAGTCAGCGGGCCATCTGGCACCTTGATACTGAAGAACTCCAGATGCTCTTCCCAGTTCGGGCTGGCAATGGAGTAAGCGCGCATGAGCGGGCGGCCGTTGGGCTGTTGCAGGCCGATCATCACGAACTGACCGTTCTCGAAGCGCAGGCCCGGATCACGGGTGCACTTGAAGCTGAACAGAGTGTCGTTCCAGTGATGAACACTGAGGACACGCTCGTGGTTCATGTTGCTCATGTACGGGGAACTCCTGGAAATGGGTCTGCGCCAAAGGTGTAGATGCGCAATTGCACAGCATTCTAATGGCGGCGACAATATCTGTTAACTGGATTATTAAGATAAGGGTTATCGGTTATATCGATATGCGATTTACTCTCCGTCAACTGCAAGTCTTCGTCGCCGTCGCCCAGCAGGAAAGCGTCTCACGCGCTGCTGGCCTTCTGGCCTTATCTCAATCCGCCGCCAGCACCTCGATCACCGAGCTGGAGCGTCAATCCAGCTGCCAATTGTTCGACCGCGCGGGCAAGCGCCTGAGCCTCAACGCCCTCGGTCATCAGCTGTTGCCCCAGGCCGTGGCGCTTTTGGACCAGGCCAAGGAGATCGAGGACCTGCTCAACGGCAAGTCCGGGTTTGGCTCCCTGGCGGTCGGCGCCACCCTGACCATCGGAAATTACCTCGCCACGCTGCTGATCGGCAGCTTCATGCAGCAACATCCCGAGAGCCAGGTGAAGCTGCATGTGCAGAACACTGCACATATCGTGCACCAAGTCGCGCACTACGAAATTGACTTGGGTCTAATCGAAGGCGACTGCAGCCACCCGGACATCGAGGTGCAAACCTGGGTGGAAGATGAGCTGGTGGTGTTTTGTGCGCCGCAGCATCACCTGGCCAAGCGTGGCGTGGCGACCATGGCAGAGTTGACTCATGAAGCCTGGATTTTGCGCGAACAAGGCTCAGGCACGCGCTTGACGTTTGACCAGGCCATGCGCCATCACCGCAGCGCGCTGAATATCCGCCTGGAGCTGGAACACACTGAGGCCATCAAACGGGCGGTGGAGTCAGGGTTGGGGATTGGCTGTATTTCCCGGCTGGCGCTGCGTGACGCGTTCCGCCGTGGCAGTTTGGTACCCGTGGAAACCCCGGACCTTGACCTGGCCCGGCAGTTCTACTTCATCTGGCATAAACAGAAGTACCAGACCTCAGCGATGCGCGAGTTCCTGGAGCTTTGCCGCGCCTTTACCGCTGGGGTCCAGCGCAGCGACGAGATCGTGCTGCCGAGCATTGCCTGAGCCTTAGATCAGGATCACGGCCCACACCAGGGTGATCATGGTCAGCGCGACAAACTGCGCAGCGCTGCCCATGTCCTTGGCGTTCTTCGACAGCGGGTGGCGGTCCAGGGAGATGCGGTCGATGGCGGCTTCAACCGCCGAGTTGAGCAGCTCGACAATCAGGGCCAGCAGGCACACGGCGATCAACAACGCGCGTTCGACGCGGCTGACATTCAGGAAAAAGCTCAGCGGGATCAGGATGACGTTCAGCAACACCAATTGGCGGAATGCTGCCTCGCCCGTGAAAGCCGCGCGCAGGCCATCCAGGGAATAGCCACCTGCGTTAAAGATACGTTTGATACCGGTTTGACCCTTGAAAGGCGACATAGACGTAGGCAACTGAACCAAAGAAGTGGGGAAACTAGATCACGCCAAGTCAAAAAAGCGTGAACCGCTGAACGCTTAATGCTGCGAAATTGACTCAAGTTGTTGCAGGAGCAATGCCGCCTGGGTGCGCGTACGCACGCCCAGCTTGCGGAAGATCGCCGTGACATGGGCCTTGATGGTCGCTTCCGATACGCTCAGCTCGTAGGCAATCTGCTTGTTCAACAAACCTTCGCAAACCATGGTCAGCACACGAAACTGCTGCGGCGTCAGGCTGGCCAGTCCATCGCGGGCGGCCTTGGCTTCGTCGGACACGTTAATTTCTTCAAACGCTTGCGGCGGCCAGGACACATCGCCATCCAGCACGGTGCGCACGGCTTTCTGGATATCTTCCATGGCACTGGACTTGGGGATGAAACCGCTGGCGCCAAACTCCTTGGAGCGCACCACCACATCGGCGTCTTCCTGGGCCGAAACCATCACCACGGGGATCTGCGGGTATTGCCCGCGCAACAGCACCAGCCCGGAAAAACCATAGGCGCCGGGCATGTTCAGGTCGAGCAGCACCAAGTCCCAGTCGGACTTTTCGGCAAGGCGGGCTTCCAGTTCGGCAATGCTGGCCACCTCGACCAGGCGCACGTCCGGGCCAAGGCCTAGGGTCACGGCTTGATGCAGCGCACTGCGAAACAGCGGGTGGTCATCGGCTATCAGGATTTCGTATGTGGCCATTGATTAAATGATCCTGTTTTTTATGGGAGTCCTGATGGGTTCAGGGCTCGCCAGTACACAAGGCGGCAGCCAGGCAGCTGTCGCCACAGGGCACGCTCAACGTCAAAAGCACCTGAAACGACGTCGAAAATTCACGGTTGCACCCCAATCGGCGCTCAGCATGCCCAGCGTAGCCTGGGGGGTCAAGCACTACGCCCACGGGCATTTTAGCGACGTGCGGGTTTAGGGGGCCATCATGCAAACGTCGTGTGGCTATCCCGCGTGTATATAGGGCGCAAGACGAGTATGGACGATGTCCGTCGGGTCCAGGGGTAACTGGAATTTGGCCGCCAGGTAATGCGTGCTGAACACGTCGAGGTAGGCATCGAGTACTTCGCAGGCAGCCTGGTCATCGGCCAGTTCAAGGCACAGGGCGGCGACTTCGGCGGTGCAAAAATGATCATCACGCTTGGACCGGCGCAGTTTGTAGCGCGACAGTTGCTCCGGCGCCAGGCTGAGTACCGGCAAATGCTCAAGGTAGGGGCTTTTGCGGAACATCTTGCGTGCTTCACTCCAAGTGCCATCCAGCAAGATGAACAACGGGCGCTTGCCCTCCTCCACCTTTACTTCGCTGACCACGCGCTCGGGCGCCACAAATTCACCGGGGAACACGATGTAGGGCTGCCACTGCGGGTCGGCCAACAAGGTGAGCAAGTCCGGATCGACTTCGGTGCGCGACCAAGCGAATGCGGTGGTGTCCTCGATTACGTCGGCGATCAGCCAGCCGGTGTTGCTGGGCTTCATCGGTTCCACGTCATGCATCAGTAGACACATGGCAGATCGGGCCTCGACCTTGGGGCGCCAGGCACACAGACAGTATTGCGGGATAACCCGGCAACCGGGGCAGCGTTCGGCACGCGAGCCACGATTGAGGAACGGCCGCACGGCGCGAGCCAGACGTTGGGTACGCAGGCGGGAGACGGCGTGGCTCATCGGATGCGCCGGTAAAACGGGTAAATCGACACGGTGGAAACTCGTGGAAGGCTGAAGTGGCCGCAGTTTACCAGCGATACGCCTGGCTGTAGTGGCAAGGGCTCACCTATAATTGCGCGCCACTGAACGCACAGCCCAGTGGCTGGTCTATGCACCAGTAACCGAATCAGGAGAGTTTCATGCTGCGTTCCATGCTGCGTCTTGTCGCCCCATCCGTCGCCCTCGCGCTGGTATTGCCCGTGTGCGCCCAGGCGGCCTCGCTGCTGGAGGCCCAAATGAACAGGAAGCTGCAAAGCGTCGCGGCTGAGAGCAATAAGGACCTGCCCCGGGAAATCGACGAAAAAACCCTGGAAGTGGCCTACACCGTTGAAGGCATGCAACTGATCGATCACCTGAGCGTGATGTCCGACCGCGCCGAACAGATGCGCGCCAACCCCAAGGCTGTGTACTTCCAGCTTGGCCAAAGCGTATGCCTGAACAAAGGCTACCGCGAGCTGATGGCCAAAGGTGCAGTGATGCGCTACGAAATCACCGAGAACAAGACCAACCGTCCCGTGGCGTCGGTCAAATTCGTTGAAGCAGATTGCCCGGCACCGGCTGCGGCGAAAAAGAAAAAGTAACTGTTTTACCTTCGCGCGCTGCTGCCCGGCAGCGCGCACTCCCCCCGCGTCAACTCCTTCCAGGCAACCAAGTGCCCTATTGAGCGACCAATAAGTGGTTGCCAGCCAAGGGTTTTTCGGCCCATGATCAAGTCATTCCAGCCATTTATTCTCAGCACTTTTCATGCTGTTCTGTAACATTTTCAGGGCAAAAGAAGGTTGCCCCCTGCGGCAAGCAGCGACACATGCAGTGTCGTAGCCTCCGGCGAACCTCTCGTCGGCCACCCGGGCCCTGCAAGAAGGAGACGTTGAATGCCTTACGAACCGAATGACCGCCTGCTTCGACATTTTGAAGAGAATGGGGCCGACCTCACGCAGCAGGTCGAAGCTCAACTCCAACTGATCGCTCCCAACAGCCCGAATATCCCCCTGTATCGCGACATGATCCTCACCGTGCTGCGCATGGCTCAGGACGACCGCAACCGCTGGAACGCCAAGATCACCCTCCAAGCCATCCGCGAATTGGACCATGCCTTCCGCGTGCTCGAACAGTTCAAGGGCCGCCGCAAAGTGACAGTGTTCGGCTCGGCACGCACCCCGGTGGAAAGCCCGCTGTACGCCCTGGCCCGCGAAGTCGGCGCAGCGCTGGCACGCTCGGACCTGATGGTGATCACCGGCGGTGGCGGCGGCATCATGGCCGCCGCCCATGAAGGCGCCGGCTTGGAACACAGCCTGGGGTTCAACATCACCCTGCCGTTTGAACAGCATGCCAACCCGACCATTGATGGCACTGAGAACCTGCTGTCCTTCCACTTCTTCTTTACCCGCAAGCTGTTCTTCGTCAAGGAAGCCGACGCATTGGTGTTGTGCCCAGGCGGTTTCGGCACGCTGGATGAAGCGTTGGAAGTGTTGACCCTGATTCAGACCGGCAAGAGCCCGCTGGTACCGGTAGTGCTGTTGGACGCCCCAGGCGGCGGGTTCTGGCAAGGTGCCCTGGACTTCATCCGCAGTCAGTTGGAAGCCAACCGCTATATCCTGCCTACCGACCTCAAGCTGGTACGCCTGGTGTACAGCGCCGAAGAGGCAGTGGAAGAGATCAACCAGTTTTATGCCAACTTCCACTCCACGCGCTGGTTGAAACGTGAGTTTGTGGTACGCATGAATCATCCGCTCAGTGAGCGGGCATTGGCCCATTTGCAGAGCGAGTTTGCCAGCTTGCGGCTGAGTGGGGACTTCCAGCAGCTCGGGTATACCGGCGAGGAACATGATGAGCCGAGGTTCAGCCACTTGACGCGACTGGTATTCAACTTCAACGGGCGCGATCAGGGCCGGCTGCGGGAACTGGTGGATTACATCAATTTGCCGGAGAACTGGGCACAGGCTCAGGGGAAGGCTCAGCAGCGGGTGGCGCCGGAGCCGGCGTGATTTTTTAAGCAAAAAAAAAGGCCCACTATTTTCATAGTGGGCCTTTCTTATGGCGGCTTAGGTATCTACACAATATTGTAGTGAGCGGGCTTGTCCCGCGCTGGGTGGCAAAGCCACCCCAATAAAGACACTGCCAAGTTCCAGATAAAACCAAGTCGCCTGGTTTGGGGCGGCTTCGCCACCCAGCGCCGGACAAGCCCGCTCACTACACCAACTGTGTTCAGTCGTCCATATCCCGACCGCTCAACAAGCGACTGATCATCTCCATCGAAAACCCGCGATAACTCAGGAAGCGTCCCTGCTTCGCACGCTCTCTGGCATCAATCGGAAGATGGCCAGAAAACTTGCGCCGCCAGGTGTCTTCCAACTGTGCCTGCCAGCTGATACCGCACTCACGCAGGGCAAGATCGATATCCGCACGCTGCAATCCACGTTGGCTCAGTTCTTCGCGAATACGCGCCGGGCCATAGCCGGAGCGGGCTCGATAGGAGACAAAACTTTCGAGGTAACGGGCTTCTGAAAGCAGCCCCTCTTCCGTCAAACGGTCGAGGGCAGTTTCGATCATCTCGGGTTCCGCGCCGCGCTGACGCAATTTACGCGTCAGCTCGACTCGACCATGCTCGCGTCGAGCGAGCAGGTCCATCGCGGTGCGCCGAACGGCGACGAGTGTATCCAGTACAACTGTCATCGTTTGCTTCAGATATCAGTGTCGGCTTCTTCCACTTCTTCAACCGGCTCACGGTTGGCGGCAGCTTTCACGTCTGGCGCTGGGGTCAGCAGCTTGTCGCGGATCTGCTTCTCAAGCGTGGCGGCGATGTCCGGGTTGTCTGCCAGGAACTTGGCCGAGTTGGCCTTGCCCTGACCGATCTTGCTGCCATTGTAGGCATACCAGGCACCGGATTTTTCGACGAAACCATGCAGCACGCCCAGGTCGATCATCTCGCCGTTCAGGTAGATACCCTTGCCGTAGAGAATCTGGAATTCAGCCTGACGGAAAGGCGGGGCCACTTTGTTCTTCACGACTTTAACGCGGGTTTCGCTACCCACAACCTCGTCACCTTCTTTCACCGCGCCGGTACGGCGGATATCCAGACGGACCGAAGCGTAGAACTTCAACGCGTTACCACCGGTGGTGGTTTCCGGGCTGCCGAACATCACGCCGATCTTCATACGGATCTGGTTGATGAAGATCACCAGGCAGTTGGCGTTCTTGATGTTACCGGTGATTTTACGCAGCGCTTGGGACATCAGACGGGCTTGCAGGCCCACGTGCATGTCGCCCATTTCGCCTTCGATTTCAGCCTTGGGAACCAGGGCAGCCACGGAGTCGACCACGATCACGTCGATGGCGTTGGAGCGCACCAGCATGTCGGTGATTTCCAGGGCTTGCTCACCCGTGTCCGGCTGGGAAACCAGCAGGTCGTCAACGTTGACGCCCAGCTTGCCGGCGTATTCAGGGTCCAATGCGTGCTCGGCGTCGACGAACGCGCAGGTGGCGCCCATTTTCTGCGCTTGGGCAATCACCGACAGGGTCAGGGTAGTTTTACCGGAAGATTCAGGACCGTAGATTTCAACGATACGGCCTTTTGGCAGGCCGCCAATGCCGAGCGCGATGTCCAGACCCAGAGAGCCAGTGGAAATAGCCGGGATCGCCTGACGGTCGTGATCGCCCATACGCATTACGGCACCCTTGCCGAATTGACGTTCGATCTGACCCAGGGCCGCAGCCAAGGCTTTCTTCTTGTTGTCGTCCATTAAAGTCCTCACGTAATCAATAAGGCCGGGGCGGCCAACACCTGTATAAGTAGACAGTATTGTTCCACAAAGATCGGAGATCGCCTACCCCTGATTTTCTATTTCTGCTGCAGCTCGTCGCAACAACCCCTCTAGCGCAGCCTTTACCGTTTGTCGGCGGACCTCGTCGCGGTTGCCAGGGAAGTGTTCCAGTTCGGCCGTGACGTCCTCGCCCACGCCAAAGGCCAGCCAGACAGTGCCCACCGGTTTGTCCCGGGAACCGCCATCCGGCCCCGCCACACCGCTGACCGCGACGGCAAATCGCGCCAGGCTCTTTTCCTGTGCGCCACGCACCATGGCTTCCACCACTTCCTGGCTGACGGCGCCAACTTTTGGAAACAACGTTTCCGGCACATTCAATTGCCGCGTCTTCTGTCGATTGGAATAGGTGACATAACCCGCCTCGAACCAGGCAGAACTCCCCGGAATCCGCGTGATAGCTTCCGCGATACCGCCGCCGGTGCAGGACTCGGCAGTGGTGACATGGGCGTTGAGCACCTGTAGACGGCGACCCAGTTCAGCAGCCAGTTGAGTGATTTCCTTCACGGTCGTCTCCAGACGTAGGCGGGGGTTTGCCTACCCTACAGGAGCCAATCGCACGCGCAAGTGACGGACTGTCTCAAGAAGCTAGCGGGCGACGGCGCGCACGTACGCCTGACAGGCGCGCAAGGCGATCAGGGCGTTATCACCGTCGTCGGTGATCCCGATAATTCGCTGAGCATGCGCCGGGTCAAGTCGGGCTCGCGGGGCTGCATGAACCACGCCGCCGGGGGGGGTGGTGGCTGGCACTGAACAGTCACTGGAAGCGTCGAGAAGGACTGACAACCGCACATCAGCAGTGGCCAGCCGATCGCGCAGAACAGCCTGGTGATGGTGCGCATCGCTCAACTCCCGAGCATGTTGTGTGTCGCTGGCGCTGAGTTGTTGCTCCAGGGCCAGCCGTTGCTCTTGCTCAAACTGTTGCTGGTGCAGAGCGGCCTGGATCTGTGTTGCCGACAAATGTTCAATCCGCGCCGAGTACCGCCATGCCTGCACCTGCCAGACAACTGCCACCAGCAGGCCCACGCCTATCAGCCGGCACACATTTAGGAAACGCATAACACCGCCTTCGCCCGCGCCCACAGCCGCAGGCGATCCTCCAGCCCATTGAGCCCGCCGTTGATGCGCCGCGTGATGGTGGTGAACTGCCCCTTGTCAGCCAGCTCGTTCAGGCCATTGCTCTGCCAGAACCAGCCGGCCGAGGCGGCGGCCCATTGGGGCAACTCGAGCAGCATCGGCTCGCGCAACAAACGGTCATCGCCGAACAATGCCCGGCTGCAGGCCAGATAATTGTGACTACCGGTAATCTGGATCAGCCCCCTGCCCCGGTATGCCTGGCCGTCGCCATCGGCTTGCGGGGTATTGCCCAGGCGCGCGGCCAACGGGCCGGTGTCGTACCTGCTCAGGTACGCATCACTGCCCAGTTCGCGCACATGGCGCAACTCGGCGGATTCGTGGCCGACCTGGGCGAGGAAGGCGGCGATGCGTAGTGGGCGGTCGATCTCGTAGCGAACGAACGCTGCATTCAGGGCGGTTAAAAACAGGCCCGCACGCGCACGGGCGCCAGGCATCACCTGAAGCAGTTGGGGAAGCGTCATGAGCATGGGTTTGACTCTTGGTGATCACGCCATCTTTGTAGGCAATGGTCGTCATTGGCACACCATCTGGCGGGTGTGTGCATCTGCGTGGCCGTGGAGCAACACCACAGACCACCAGCAACACAGTGCCGGTACCACCATCGCCACTTCATAGAGAAAAGTGGCCGAGGTACGACCTGTACAAATAAGTCAGCTCCAGCAGAACTCCCAGCTCGGAGCAATGGGTGTGGTGGAGTCGAAAACGAAAAGGCTCGCTCAGTGGCAGGCCGTGAATTAGCGTGAACGCCAGAGCAGTCCGCCCTGGCGAAGCTCGGAGCGGATCACCTCTTTGACCTGTTAGTCCAGGTTAAACTCGAAGCCCTCAAGCTCGCCCATGCCAAAACCGGCTGCGTATGGTCGGCCATATGAGCCTAACTTAACTCGAATAGACCAATTCGCTGCGAGACTGTTGTCGATTGTTGCGTCAGAGATGGTGGCCTCGTTGATATAGGCCCTTGCGTCATCAACCTTGAAGGGATCAGGCGGTTCAGGATCTGGCTGGTCCAGCTTGCCGATCATGTACCGTACAACACCATCGTGGATGACAGTCGTCAAGCCGTTCTTGATGCTGACCCGTGTACCGGCAACCTTAGCCTTCTCCAGGCGATCGGCCA
The DNA here is from genome assembly GCF_054685145.1 of Pseudomonas sp. H1_A03. Taxonomy (NCBI): domain Bacteria; kingdom Pseudomonadati; phylum Pseudomonadota; class Gammaproteobacteria; order Pseudomonadales; family Pseudomonadaceae; genus Pseudomonas; species Pseudomonas sp. H1_A03. The sequence goes on along the minus strand of NZ_CP162829.1, from coordinate 2,579,374 downwards.
GCTCTTCTTCTGTTTCGAGTCGGGCGTAGGTTAGGAAGAGGCGGGAATTGAACGACTCATCGCCGTAGCTCGCATCGAACTCTTCGAATTCGGCGACATGGCGATACCGCTCGGGGAGCTTCTGCAGCTCGGCCTGCATGAACTGGAGCAGGTTGGCGGTATTCTTGGGCAGGTCGTACTTGCTCCAGCTGGCCACTTCGACCGACACCATCTGACGCTCTGGCGCATTGGCCGCGCTGCCGCGGGTGCAAGAGTTAATCTCGAACTCACCGGTGACGGTATTGAGCTTCCAGCCGGAAACGCCCGGCACGCAGTTGCTGGACTGGATAGTGCCGGACATTTTCCTTGCCTCATAACGAGAAAAGCCCAGCGCGACGGCTGGGCTCTATTACGCAAGGAGATAGAAGATCATGGAGTCCAGTAAGCAATCTTGCCGCCTGCACCAACAGCTACAAAATTGCCGTTGCCGTAGGCGACGCTCCGGATATCGGTTCCTGCGAAAGTGTTGACTTGCTGAACCCAGCCGATCCCATCCTCGGAAACGGCTGTCTTGCCGCCGTCGCCGACAGCTACATACTTGCCATTACCGTAAGCAATGTCGCGGATGATGGTTCCACCGAAACTGGTATCTTCAACAGCAGTCCAGTTAAGCCCATCGGATGAATATGCCATCTTGCCATCCGCACCAACGATAAACATTTTCCCGTTGCAAAGCTTCATGGAAAGGATGGTGCTAGTGCCGAAGGTGCTGGTTACGGTCGAGAATGATTGCGAATCATTTGTCGCCATCTTCACAGCGCTAAGCAGCTTCCCATTCGATCCCGCAACCAACACAAAAACGCCAATGACGTTGACGCAGTACACTGTCTCGCTAGAAGTGAAGGTCGTAGTGCGCTCCACCTGGCCTGACCAATCACCATAACGGGAAAAGACTTTACCGTTAGACCCAACCAGTATCCAGGTCGTGTTGCTGCCGTTAATTGGCTGATAATACACAACGCCTTGCAAGTCTCCGGACGCGCGAACAGTTGCCGTAATGTCTGTCCAAGCCCTTTCAGGGCGTGCTGTGCTGCCGTAGGCCACATTGCCGGATTGAGAAAGGGCTTGAAGCTGTGTCCCAAGACCGTTCCAGTACAGGTCGTTGAGGACCTTTCCGCTATCAGAGGTGACGACGTCCTTAAGCTTGGTCCAAGCTGTACCAGTCGCGCCTCCGCTGACAAGCTGAGTGGTTGTGGGAAGACCGTTGCCACCAGCCGCATAAAACTTGCCGTCCCCAAAAACCACGCGCCTAAGCATGCCGGTGTTATCCACCGGTTGCACTTGGGTCCAAAGATCTTGCAAGGTTTGAGACGCCGAATTTGCGTTTTCCATTTTAAACTCCGTTACTTAGCTGATTTAAGTTCAGGCCTCTGTATTGGGCGTATGGCGCTCATGGGCGATTGCTCGAGGCTCGTGGCCTTCACATGATTCAGCGTCCCACATCGGGAACATTTGATCTGGAGCTCTGTAAACCCACCCGTACGGGCGAGAAGTCTTTTGCAGTTACCGCATCTGAATTCGTTCAACATCTGCAAGTCCGTTTATTTATCTGCCAAGCCCCCTCCCGCTCGTGCGAGCAGTGGGGGCCTTGGCTGGCTTGGAAGCTACTGTTGCGATCTGGCAGTATCGAGACCAGGCCGAGGCTATCCCGTAGCAATGCATGGACTACTCCTGCAACGGGCGGTATTGATCCGGATCGTCGATATTCGTGACTTCCCAGGTGCGGGCAAACAGCGGTTTACCTGTGGGATCTTCGAGCAGTGACGGGCCGAGATAGAGGTTTTGGGTGAAAGACACGCTCCAGGTGTCGTAGTCCGTTTCCGCGCCGGTGAGTGCGGAAGGTGCCGCGACAATCGCGGTGGGCAAATCGCACTGATCGGGCGGCAGGCCCCAACGGTTATCCAGGGCCAAGTCCATCAATTGGCTGGCCAGGTCGCAGGCGTCAAAGGGCGCAGCCCCGCTGGCGACCATGGCCTTGAGTGAAACTGACAAAGCGTGTGCCTTGCGCCCGGCAAGGGAGCGAACGCCCGGGCCGTTGCGCTCCACGCTGATCAAAATCCCGGTTTTATCTCCTGTTCCGGAGAAGTCCTGGTGGTTGCCTACTAGCAGTTGTGGGAAAGCGCTTTTCAGCGCGTCCGCAATCGCCACGGGCAGTTGGGAAGGTTTTTCGAGAAGTGTCATCTGCTTGCATCCTTGCAGCCGTTACTGCTGATCCGGGCGAGAGTTCGGGGGCTCGTTGACCCCAATGCGCTTGGCAGCCCAGCGTTCATAGAGGCCGATGGCCACGTCCGCGCCGGCCATGGCGGTCAGGCAACCAATGGCGCCGGAGGTCCAGATCGACATGCCGGCGGCATAGCACAGCATCAACGCCGATACCCCGCAGACCATGCACGCCCCGGACCGCAGCGCCAGGCGCCGGATCAGCGACCAACCGCGAGCGCCCTCCTTGTCGGCACGCCACATTTCGCCGGACACCCCACCCACCAGGGCCAGTGCGATCACCAGCCAGACAGGCATTTCCGCTAACACTTGCTGCTCGTTTGTCATGTCACGCCTCCTGGCTGAGCCTGCCGGCAAGGGGCCGGTATCTGGGTAAATCCATTTATAGGTAGGCATTCCAAAAAGCCCGGTTGCCCGGGCTTTTCAGTAATGCGGTCCCGCTTCGAACTGTCGGCGCTACTGGCGCGGTACGGTTCTTTCCTCAATGTTTTTCCGACCACGATCCCTGTCTGCCGGATAACTGCTTCTGGTGCTTTACGCTGCACACCCGGGTCAGTTGCCAACCCTCTGAACCGTTAAGGCCGGTTCATCGCTGCCTGTTCTTGTAACGTGATGAAACTAAAGAGCGTCGGCATCCTTGCCGGTGTTACTTGGCGTCCCTGCCATCGCTCAGATGGCATCCTTGCCGATGTTGCGTGCCTTCCTTGTCTTCCTTGGCAGCATCCTTGCCGCCTCCACCAGACCATGTTGGCTGGCTTGAGATGGAGAATATGCATGTATGCATATACAGTCAATGCATAAATGCATTTATTTCTGCGCATAAAATGCACAGATGCATTTGAAGCCCTGCAGGCAAAGGCTTTGTCGTTTTTCAGACGAAAAAAAACCCACTCGTTGGTGGGCTTTGTCTTACAGAGGACGGTTAACGGGCGTACATGCCCCACCAGAATACATGGCCGAGGATGCTGATCTGCTCATCCTGGATATCCTGAAAGCTGTAGTCCTCGTCCGGATGCTCATCCCGGTTGAAACTGCGCAGGCGAATCCCGGAAGGCAGGCGGTAGAGCTGTTTAACCCGCAGTTGGCCGTTGTGATTGATGGCATACAAGTCGCCATCGACGATGTCACCAATGCCACTCTTGCCCGCATTCACCCCGACCGTCGCGCCATCACGCAACACCGGTAACATGCTGTTGCCGCGCACCGTCACACACTTGGCCTGGTCGAACTGCACACCGTTATGCCGCAGGCTGCGTTTGCCGAATCGCAGGCTGGCCTTCTCGCTTTCCTCGATGACGAATCTTCCTGATCCAGCAGCCAATTCAACCTCGCGCAAAAAGGGGATCGACACCTCGTCATCATTAACGGGCGTGTCGTCGTCCCACAGGCTTATGTCCTTGAGTTCCGAATGCATCGGGTCGCGCCCGTCATCGCGCAAAGCCCCCACCGCCGCGCGGCCGCGCAGTTGGTCGGTGCTCACGCGGAAGTACTCGGCGATGCGCGAGATGTGCTTGTCCGACGGATCAACGATCTTGCCGCTGAGGATCCGGGACAATGTGGATTGAGGCACGCCAGTGCGCCGGTGAAGCTCCGTGGGGGAGATCCGGTCGCGGTCCAGCAGCTCTCTTAAGACGATAGAAACGTTGCGTTTTTGCATAACGGGGATAGTGACGGGAGTTTTTGGGGTTGGCAAATGCTAATTTGCATTCTTATGCATAAATCATGCATTTACCGGGCCGACCTACCTATATTGATGTGAACTGCGAACCCCCAACCTCGCGTGTTAACCTTGCGCCCATTGCAAAATCAGCCGGGCCGAGTGCCCCACCTTTGCCCCATCACTTTCAACGAATTTGCCTATTACCCAATGAGTAAAAACACCTCCGATCTGTCCTCCCACACCCCGATGATGCAGCAGTACTGGCGCCTCAAAAACCAGCACCCTGATCAGTTGATGTTCTATCGCATGGGCGACTTCTACGAGATCTTCTACGAAGACGCGAAGAAGGCCGCCAAGTTGCTGGACATCACCCTGACCGCGCGTGGGCAGTCGGCGGGGCAGTCGATTCCGATGTGTGGGATTCCTTACCATTCGTTGGAAGGCTACCTGGTCAAGCTGGTGAAACTGGGCGAGTCGGTGGTGATCTGTGAGCAGATCGGCGATCCGGCCACCAGTAAAGGACCGGTTGAGCGTCAGGTGGTGCGCATTATTACGCCGGGGACGGTGAGTGATGAAGCGCTGCTGGATGAGCGTCGCGATAACCTGATCGCCGCGGTGCTGGGTGATGAGCGTCTGTTCGGGCTTTCGGTGCTGGATATCACCAGTGGCAACTTCACTGTGCTGGAGATCAAGGGCTGGGAGAATCTGCTGGCGGAGTTGGAGCGCATCAATCCGGTGGAGTTGTTGATTCCGGATGATTGGCCGAAGGACTTGCCAGCGGAAAAACGTCGTGGGACCAAGCGTCGTGCACCGTGGGATTTTGAGCGCGATTCGGCGTTGAAAAGTCTGTGCCAGCAATTCTCGGTGCAGGACCTCAAAGGCTTCGGCTGCGAAACCCTGACCCTGGCCATTGGTGCTGCCGGTTGCTTGCTTGGCTATGCCAAGGAAACCCAGCGCACGGCCCTGCCGCATTTGCGTAGCCTGCGCCATGAGCGTCTGGACGACACAGTTGTGCTCGACGGTGCGAGCCGTCGCAACCTGGAGTTGGACACCAACCTGGCCGGCGGACGCGATAACACCCTGCAATCGGTGGTTGACCGTTGCCAGACCGCCATGGGCAGCCGTTTACTGACCCGCTGGCTGAACCGTCCGTTGCGGGACTTGAGCGTGCTGCGAGCGCGTCAGTCGTCTATTACCTGCCTGCTGGACGGCTATCGCTTTGAAAAGCTGCAGCCGCAGTTGAAGGAAATCGGCGATATCGAGCGCATTCTGGCGCGGATCGGCCTGCGCAACGCGCGCCCGCGTGACTTGGCGCGCTTGCGCGACGCCCTCAGCGCCTTGCCGCAACTGCAGGTCGCGATGACTGAACTGGATACGCCGCACCTGCAACAGCTTGCGGTAACCGCTGGCACCTACCCGGAACTGGCGGCGCTGTTGGAAAAAGCCATCATCGACAACCCGCCCGCGATCATCCGCGACGGTGGCGTATTGAAGACCGGCTACGACAGCGAGCTGGATGAACTGCAATCCCTGAGCGAAAACGCCGGGCAGTTCCTGATTGACCTGGAAGCCCGCGAAAAAGCCCGCACCGGCCTGGCCAACCTGAAAGTCGGCTATAACCGCGTGCATGGCTACTTTATTGAATTGCCCAGCAAGCAGGCCGAGTCGGCACCTATCGACTATCAACGTCGCCAGACCCTCAAAGGCGCCGAGCGTTTTATCACGCCGGAGCTGAAAGAATTCGAAGACAAGGCACTGTCCGCCAAGAGCCGCGCCCTGGCTCGGGAAAAAATGCTCTACGAAGCGTTGCTGGAAGACTTGATCAGCCAACTGGCGCCGTTGCAGGACACCGCCGCCGCCCTGGCCGAACTGGACGTGCTGAGCAACCTGGCCGAACGTGCGCTGAACCTTGACCTGAACTGCCCGCGTTTTGTCAGCGAGCCGTGCATGCGTATCGTGCAAGGTCGCCACCCTGTTGTAGAGCAGGTGCTGACCACGCCGTTCGTCGCCAACGACCTGTCGCTGGACGACGACACCCGCATGCTGGTCATCACCGGTCCGAACATGGGCGGTAAATCCACCTATATGCGTCAGACCGCCTTGATTGTGTTGCTCGCGCATATCGGCAGTTTTGTCCCGGCCGCGAGTTGCGAGCTGTCACTGGTTGATCGCATTTTCACCCGGATCGGTTCCAGCGATGACCTGGCCGGTGGCCGTTCGACCTTTATGGTGGAAATGAGCGAAACCGCCAATATCCTGCACAACGCCACCGAACGCAGCCTGGTATTGATGGACGAAGTGGGACGCGGCACCAGCACCTTCGACGGCCTGTCCCTGGCCTGGGCGGCGGCCGAGCGCCTGGCGCATTTGCGCGCCTATACGCTGTTCGCCACCCACTATTTCGAACTGACCGTTCTACCGGAGAGCGAACCACTGGTGGCCAACGTGCACTTGAACGCCACCGAGCACAACGAGCGCATCGTGTTCCTTCACCATGTGTTGCCGGGGCCTGCCAGCCAGAGTTACGGCCTGGCCGTGGCACAACTGGCCGGTGTGCCGAACGACGTAATCACCCGCGCTCGCGAGCACCTCAGCCGGCTGGAAACCACGGCGCTGCCCCATGAAACCGTGGTCACCAGCGCTGCCAAAGCCTCCAACAAGCCAGCCGCGCCGCACCAGAGCGATATGTTCGCGAGCCTGCCCCATCCGGTACTGGATGAGTTGGCAAAGCTTGACCTGGACGACTTAACGCCGCGAAAAGCGTTGGAATTGCTCTATGCACTGAAGACACGGGTCTAACGCAGACGCTTGCAAGCTGATATTATCTCGCGCGGTTTGGGATGCTGCGGGCTTTTAGCCTGGCCTGCAGACTATCGCTCCCGAACCTCGCGGACCCCGCCATAAGGGGTTTCGCTGCCGCCGCCTGAGGAGAAAATTAGAAATGACCTTCGTCGTCACCGACAACTGCATCAAGTGCAAGTACACCGACTGCGTAGAAGTGTGTCCGGTGGACTGCTTCTACGAAGGCCCGAATTTCCTGGTTATCCACCCGGATGAGTGCATCGATTGCGCCCTGTGTGAGCCTGAATGCCCGGCCGTCGCTATTTTCTCCGAGGATGAAGTCCCGGCAGAGATGCAGCAATTTATTCAGTTGAACGTCGAGCTGGCGGAAATCTGGCCGAACATCACTGAGCGCAAGGACCCGATGCCGGACGCAGCGGAGTGGGATGGCAAAAAAGGTAAGATTGCAGAGCTCGAACGCTAATAACGTCGCCTCCCCCTAAAAAGGCCCCTTGCGGGCCTTTTCGCGTTTTTGGATGGCGGGTTTCACTTTTCTACAGGCAAAAAAAAGGGGCGGTATGACCCGCCCACATTTTTTCCCTAGTCCCTTTATTCCTTTTCATCATCCTGATGAATCGCATCCTGCGACGTTCCTTCAACCATCGTTCCTTGATGGCTGTGCCAATCCGTGGACACAGGGCTGATGTTAGAGAGTTCCATAGGAAGTTCAAAGGCTTCTAACCCATTGGCTGACAGGCTCTCGCGGAAACCATGAAATAATTAATTGTTATATTTCAATTAGATAGAAAAAGCTCTCGAAGAACTGGGCCGCACAAGACGGGTAAAAAAACCAATCGCTTACGAAAAAGTAAGTAAATGCTTACACGACCAATTGCGTAAATGCGTAACAGACACCGCTTGACCGTCCTCCAGACATGAAAAAGCCCCGACAGGGTCGAGGCTTTTTCCCTGCATCACCCTCAGTCGTCGCTGACGGTAATAGTCGGCATGGCCGGCGCTGCGGCTTCCTGCAGGACGATTCGCGCGCCCACGTGACGTGCAAGCTCCTGATAGATCATGGCGACCGGGCTATCCGGCTCGGCTACTACGGTGGGCTTGCCGCCGTCCGCCTGCTCACGGATCAGCATTGACAACGGCAGCGAGGCCAACAGTTCCACACCGTATTGAGTCGCCAGCTTCTCGCCACCGCCCTCACCAAACAGGTGCTCGGCGTGGCCGCAGTTGGAGCAGATATGCACCGCCATGTTCTCAACCACGCCCAGCACCGGGATATTGACCTTGCGGAACATCTCCACGCCTTTTTTCGCGTCGAGCAGCGCCAGGTCCTGGGGGGTGGTGACAATCACCGCGCCGGCCACCGGGACTTTCTGCGCCAGGGTCAGCTGGATATCGCCGGTGCCTGGCGGCATGTCGATCACCAGGTAATCCAGATCGCCCCAAGCGGTCTGGGTAACCAGTTGCAGCAACGCGCCGGAAACCATCGGCCCGCGCCAGACCATCGGCGTGTTGTCATCGGTGAGGAAAGCCATGGACATCACTTCCACGCCCAGGGATTCGATAGGCACGAACCACTTCTGGTCCTTGACCTTCGGCCGCGTGCCTTCGGCGATGCCGAACATCACACCTTGGCTCGGGCCGTAGATATCCGCGTCGAGAATGCCCACGCGCGCACCTTCACGAGCCAGGGCCAGGGCCAGGTTGGCCGCCGTGGTGGACTTACCCACGCCGCCCTTGCCGGACGCCACGGCTACAACGTTCTTGACGTTGGCCAGACCCGGAATCTGCGCCTGGGCCTTGTGCGCGGCGATCACGCATTGAATGTCGACCTTGGCCGACCGTACGCCGTCCAGGCCTTCGATGGCCATTTGCAGCATCTGCGCCCATCCGTTCTTGAAAAGGCCTGCGGCATAGCCCAATTCCAACTGGACCGACACCTGGTCGCCGTGGACTTCGATGGCGCGCACACAGCCGGAACTGACCGGGTCCTGGTTCAAATAGGGGTCGGTGTACTGGCGAAGAACGGCTTCCACCGCTGCGCGATTGACGGCGCTCATGGGCTACTCCCGAAAAAGACTGACTGAAACAGGCGGCTATCCTAACCGTTCCAGCAGCCCAACGGCATGCTTTCGCAGGTTCGGAGGATTCTGAAACAGCGCCACGGGGTGAAATATATTTCCCGGCGCTTTATAGTGGCCGACCTCCGTTTCATCAAGTAGCCGAGCCCCATGTCCGAGCCACGCAAGATCCTCGTCACCAGCGCCCTGCCCTATGCCAATGGTTCGATCCATCTTGGCCATATGCTTGAGTACATCCAGACCGATATGTGGGTGCGCTTCCAGAAGCATCGCGGCAATCAATGCATTTATGTCTGCGCGGACGACGCCCACGGTTCGGCCATCATGTTGCGCGCCGAAAAGGAAGGCATCACCCCGGAACAACTGATCGCCAATGTGCAGGCTGAACACAGCGCCGACTTTGCCGAGTTCCTGGTGGATTTCGACAACTTCCACTCGACCCACTCCGACGAGAACCGCGAGCTGTCGAGCCAGATCTACCTACGTTTGAAAGACGCCGGGCACATCGCCCAGCGCTCGATCACGCAGTATTTCGACCCTGAAAAGAAAATGTTCCTGGCCGACCGCTTCATCAAGGGCACCTGCCCGAAATGCGGCACCGAAGACCAGTACGGCGACAACTGCGAAAAATGCGGTGCAACTTATGCACCGACAGACTTGAAGGATCCCAAGTCGGCGATCTCCGGCGCCACCCCGGTGCTCAAGGACTCCCAGCACTTCTTCTTCAAGCTCCCGGACTTCCAGCAGATGCTGCAAAGCTGGACGCGCAGCGGCACGCTGCAGGACGCCGTGGCCAACAAGATCGCCGAATGGCTGGATGCCGGCCTGCAGCAGTGGGACATCTCCCGCGATGCGCCGTACTTCGGCTTCGAGATCCCGGGCGAGCCGGGCAAGTACTTCTATGTGTGGCTGGACGCGCCGATCGGCTACATGGCCAGCTTCAAGAACCTGTGCGATCGCACGCCTGAGCTGGACTTCGATGCCTTCTGGGCCAAGGATTCCACCGCCGAGCTGTACCACTTCATCGGCAAGGACATCGTCAACTTCCACGCCCTGTTCTGGCCGGCGATGCTTGAAGGTTCGGGCTACCGCAAGCCAACCGGCATCGCGGTGCATGGCTACCTGACGGTCAACGGCCAGAAGATGTCCAAGTCCCGTGGCACCTTTATCAAGGCGCGCACCTACCTGGACCACCTGTCGCCGGAATACCTGCGCTACTACTACGCCTCCAAGCTGGGCCGTGGCGTCGATGACCTCGACCTGAACCTGGAAGACTTCGTACAGAAGGTCAACTCGGACCTGGTCGGCAAGGTCGTCAACATCGCCAGCCGTTGCGCCGGGTTTATCCACAAGGGCAACGCCGGTGTACTGGTGGCCGAGAACGCCGCGCCGGAACTGACGGAAGCGTTCCTGGCCGCTGCGCCAAGCATCGCCGACGCCTATGAAGCCCGCGACTTTGCCCGCGCCATGCGCGAGATCATGGGCCTGGCCGACCGCGCCAACGCGTGGATCGCCGACAAGGCGCCGTGGTCGCTGAACAAGCAGGAAGGCAAGCAGGCGGAAGTCCAGGCGATCTGCGCCACGGGCATCAACCTGTTCCGCCAACTGGTGATCTTCCTCAAGCCGGTGCTGCCATTGCTGGCCGCGGATGCCGAGGCGTTCCTCAATGTGGCGCCGCTGACCTGGAACGATCACGCCACCTTGCTCAGCAACCATCAGTTGAACGAGTTCAAGCCGCTGATGACCCGTATCGACCCGGTTAAAGTCCAGGCCATGACCGACGCTTCGAAAGAAGACCTGGTCGCCAGCCAGACAGACACCGGCTCGGCTGCGCCAGCCGGCAACGGTGAGCTGGCCAAAGATCCGATCTCGCCGGAAATCGACTTTGATGCCTTCGCTGCCGTGGACCTGCGTGTCGCGCTGATCGTCAAGGCTGAAGCCGTGGAAGGGGCCGACAAGCTGCTGCGCCTCACACTGGACATCGGTGACGAGCAACGCAACGTGTTCTCCGGGATCAAGAGCGCTTACCCAGACCCGTCCAAGCTCGACGGTCGGCTGACCATGATGATCGCCAACCTCAAGCCACGGAAAATGAAGTTCGGTATTTCCGAAGGCATGGTCATGGCGGCCGGCCCTGGCGGCGAAGAGATCTACCTGCTGAGCCCTGACAGCGGCGCCAAGCCGGGTCAACGGATCAAGTAAGCCCATGGGCCTGCTGCAAGCGAATTAGGTCTACTGTAGGAGCCCGGCTTGCCGGGCTCCTACAACTCCACAACACGCCCGTTCGCTCAACGGCATGCCAATGATCACCCCATGAATCTGATTCAACGTATCGACGCGCTGCTGCCGCAAACCCAGTGCGGCAAATGCGGGCATCCCGGCTGCAAACCCTACGCCGAGGGTATTGCTCAAGGCGAGGCGATTAACAAGTGCCCGCCTGGCGGACAGGAGACCATTGCTGGCCTTGCGCAACTACTGCATGTGCCAGTGCTGGAACTGGATACCAGCCGAGGGGAAGCGCCGGCCCAGATCGCCTATATTCGCGAGGCCGAGTGCATCGGCTGTACCAAATGCATCCAGGCCTGCCCGGTGGATGCCATTGTTGGCGCGGCCAAGCTGATGCACACCGTGCTCATCGACGAGTGCACCGGCTGCGACCTCTGCGTTGCGCCATGCCCCGTAGACTGCATTGAAATGCGCCCGACAGCGACCGTATTGCCAATTGTCGGCGGCCTGGCCGCCAATGATCAGCAACGCCATGAACGAGGGCTCAAGCGCGACCGCGCAAGGCGGCGTTATGAACATCGCAATGCGCGGCTGCAGCGGGAAGAAGCGCAAAAACTCGCCGAACGCCTGGCTCGGGCCAAACGCTCAGTACCGGTTTTACCTGTAGAGGTCGGTACCGCACAGGATGCGGCGATAAAAAAAGCCAAAATCACGGTCGCAATGAGTCGCGCCCAACTGCATAAATCCTTGAAGGCTTTCGGTCACCCGCCAACCTATGAACAACAGGCGCAGTTGATTGTCCTGCAGCAGCAGTACGAAGCAGCAGAACAAGCGCTGGCGACCCTGGAACCGGGCACCGCATCGAAGGCCGTCGGTACGACCATGAATATGGCTGACCTGAAACGCGCCAAAATCCAGCTGGCGATGCGCCGTGCGGAATTGAAGAAAGCCCAGGACTTGAACGCCGACGCGCAGCAACTGGCCGAGGCACAACATAACCTCGACGAGGCGCAGCGCCAAGTCGATGCCCATGGCAACATCTGATCCGCAAAAACCTGCTGCGTGTATTACTACAATCCCGCCGACTGACTCCTAGGAACGCCCCACCCCATGAACGCCGCAAAACGCCTGGAAATTTTCCGCAGGCTTCACGAAGACAATCCGGAACCCAAGACCGAACTGGCTTACACCACGCCGTTCGAGTTGCTGATTGCGGTGATCCTGTCGGCGCAATCCACCGACGTAGGCGTCAACAAGGCCACGGCGAAGCTGTATCCCGTGGCGAACACGCCGGAAGCGATTTATGCCCTGGGTGTGGACGGGTTATCGGAGTACATTAAGACCATTGGCCTGTACAACAGCAAGGCCAAGAACGTTATCGAGACGTGCCGCCTGCTGGTCGAGCGGCATGGCAGTCAAGTGCCGCAAACCCGTGAAGAACTGGAAGCCCTGCCGGGCGTTGGCCGTAAGACCGCTAATGTGGTGCTCAACACCGCATTCCGGCAACTGACCATGGCCGTGGACACCCACATATTCCGGGTCAGCAACCGCACCGGCATCGCCCGCGGGAAGAATGTGGTGGAGGTGGAAAAGCAGCTGATGAAGTTCGTGCCCAAGCCCTATCTGCTGGACTCCCACCACTGGCTGATCCTTCACGGGCGCTATGTTTGCCAGGCTCGCAAGCCGCGTTGCGGTAGCTGTCGCATCGAAGACTTGTGCGAATACAAGGAAAAGACGTCCGACGATTGAGGGATCATTGGTTTTCTCGATCAGTCGATTGAAAAAATCTTTTTTACCGGATCATGGATTATCGTTATAAGGAGCGCCAACGGCAGTCTTAGCCCGGAGTGAACCTTATGAGCACTGGCAAAGAACAACTGGAAGTGGAAGACGACCTCGTTGAATCGGATGACGATGTGGCCGAGGCACCAGTGGCAGAGGTCGCCAAGACCAATTTGAGCAAACGCCGCACCATCGACAACCTTTTGGAAGAAAGACGCTTGCAAAAACAGCTGGCCGATTACGACTTCGATCTCTGATCGAGCGGTTGACGGCCGGAAGCCTCCCTCACGGAGGCTTTTTTCTGCCGTTTATCCAAGCAATGCGTGGTGCGCTGCCCTCTTCTATACCAAGCCGTTACGCTGGGCCAGTTCAATCAGGTCTACGAGGGAGCGTGCGTTCAGCTTGAGCAGCAAACGTGTCTTGTAGGTGCTGACGGTCTTGTTGCTGAGGAACATGCCGTCGGCGATCTCCTTGTTGGTTCGGCCCCTGGCCAGCTGCTGTAATACCATCATTTCCCGTCCCGACAGGCGCTCGACCATATCAGCCTCACTGGCATTGCCCATGGTGGAGCGTACCGAGTTCAGCGCCTGGTTCGGGAAGTAGCTGTAGCCCGACAAGACCGCCTTGATCGCACTCAGCAACTCGGTCAGGTCCTGTTGCTTGCACACGTAGGCGGCAGCCCCCGCCTGCATGCAGCGCATGGAAAAATGGCCAGGGGCCTGGGACGTAAGCACCAGCACCTTGAACGGCGCAGGTTGTTTGGTAGAGGACAGCCGGCAAATAACTTCCAGGCCATCAAGTTTGGGTATCCCAATATCCAGTATGACAATGTCCGGCATATGCTCCCGCGCAAGTTGCAACGCATCGACACCGTTATCGGTCTCGGCAACGACCTCATAACCATGACGTTCCATTAGCATACGCACAGCAAGACGAATGACGGGATGATCATCCACGATCAGCACTTTATTCATGAGAAAGTCCAATTTCGCTGTTCGAATTATTTAGAGCAAGCACAATAGCCTAGTCGTTTACTAGTTGGCATAGCATTCACCCCCAAGCATTAGCAAGCAGAGACCCAACCCACAGCGATAAAGGAATTGGCCTACAAAAAAACGCCGTCTCGGACGTATCCAGTTTTATGGATCCTTTCAGACCTTTCCGGGGACTTACATACTTTGAGTGAAATATCCATGGCGTATGGGGGGCAGGGTAAACGCGCCGCACGTAACTCTCAGGAAATGCCCCTTGCCTCTGGCCTGCTGCCGAGAAACCCAGCAAGAAAAAACGAGTCGGTTTAGTTCCATTCAACATATCCACTTACTTCCATATTTCCTACAGACCATTCTGCGATTTATATATTCGCGGTACTTACATGAGTGAATTTTCTGTAAGACCAGTTCCTACGCAGATGTAAAAAATTCATTCCCCCTACAAACTTTCAACAACAATTCATTCAAGGCCTTCATTTGAGAGAGACCTCGGCCAAAAACATCAACACATGTTTAAGCGTTATAAACACCACAAGTACCGACAAAAACCCAGGCAAAAAAAATGGCCCCTTGTACAAGGGGCCATTCTTCACAGCGCGCGCAAACTTAGAACAACGAGCGACCTTTGTTGGCCGCAATGCGCATGCGCAATGCGTTCAACTTGATAAAGCCTGCTGCGTCCGCCTGATTGTAGGCGCCGCCGTCTTCTTCGAACGTGGCGATGTTGGCATCGAACAGCGAGTCATCGGACTTGCGACCGGTCACAATCACGTTGCCCTTGTACAGCTTCAGGCGCACAACGCCGTTCACGTGGGCCTGGGAAGCGTCGATCATCTGTTGCAGCATCAGACGCTCAGGGCTCCACCAGTAGCCGGTGTAGATCAGGCTGGCGTACTTGGGCATCAACTCGTCTTTGAGGTGAGCCACTTCGCGGTCCAGGGTGATGGACTCGATGGCGCGGTGGGCACGCAGCATGATGGTGCCGCCCGGGGTTTCGTAGCAGCCACGGGACTTCATGCCCACGTAGCGGTTCTCGACGATGTCGAGACGGCCGACGCCGTGTTCGCCACCGATACGGTTCAGGGTCGCCAGTACGGTGGCCGGGGTCATTTCGACGCCGTCCAGCGCGACGATGTCGCCGTTGCGGTAGGTCAGTTCCAGGTACTGGGCCTTGTCAGGAGCGTTCTCGGGGGAGACGGTCCATTTCCACATGTCTTCTTCGTGTTCGGTCCAGGTGTCTTCCAGCACGCCGCCTTCATAGGAGATGTGCAGCAAGTTGGCGTCCATCGAGTACGGGGACTTCTTCTTGCCATGACGCTCGATCGGGATCGCGTGCTTTTCAGCGTAATCCATCAGCTTTTCACGGGACAGCAGGTCCCATTCACGCCAAGGAGCAATCACTTTCACGCCTGGCTTGAGTGCATAGGCGCCCAGTTCGAAACGTACCTGGTCGTTGCCCTTGCCGGTAGCGCCATGGGAAATGGCATCGGCGCCGGTTTCGTTGGCGATTTCAATCAGGCGCTTGGCGATCAGCGGACGTGCGATGGAAGTACCCAGCAGGTACTCGCCTTCGTAGACGGTGTTGGCGCGAAACATCGGGAAGACGAAATCGCGGACGAACTCTTCGCGCAGGTCGTCAATGTAGATCTCTTTCACGCCCATGGCTTGCGCCTTGGCACGTGCAGGTTCGACCTCTTCGCCCTGACCCAGGTCAGCGGTGAAGGTCACCACTTCACAGTTATAAGTATCCTGCAGCCACTTGAGGATCACCGAAGTGTCCAGGCCGCCGGAATACGCGAGAACGACCTTGTTTACGTCGGCCATGCCATCACTCCACGGGGTTGTACGGAAAGGCGTCGATTCTACCGACCAAAACCGTGAATTTACAGGGGCGCGACAGCAAATGAAGATAAAGCGACAGATTATGTCGAACGGGCGACTGATGGTCGCACCTGATGCTGGCACTTTATGACGTGTGCGCAGGGTTGCTCGGGCCCGTAGCCTGGGGGGCCGGTTTCTCGGGGGCGGCCACGCGCTCCAGCTGGATATTGACCCGACGATTGCGCGCCCGGTTGGCCGCATTGGTGTTGGGCGCCAGCGGGTAGCTTTCGCCATGAAAGCGCAGGGTGACCTGGGATTCCTGGACGCCATTGGCTTTGAAGTAGTCCATCACCGCCAAGGCGCGGCGGCGCGAGACATCGCGGTTGGTCAGGCGGTTGCCACTGTTGTCCGAATGGCCATTGAGCTCGATATGGTTGACGGTGGGGTCGGCTTTCATGAACGCGAGAATCACGTCGAGTTTCTTCTTGGCAGCCGCGTCCAGCTCGATGCCGCCACCGGGGAATCCGACTTCGGTCTGTTTGACCTGATCGTAATTCATCGGCAACAGCTTGGTGGTACACAACTGGTAGTCGTTGTAGGCCTTGTTGAATTTGACCGGCAACAGGCGGATTTCCGAGTAACCGCCTTCACGTCCGTAATGGCGAACGGTCGGGCTACGCCCTTCCAGCAAGCCATTGAACAGCCGCCCGGCCTGGGCCTGGGAGCTGTTGAACAACACGTCGCCACTGCCGGCACGCACGGCGCCGAGGTTGATATCACCACGCCCCGGCTGCCAAGGGGCGGCGGCGGCCAGCAACGTGGCCGAGCCCGCACCCAGCGAGCCGTTATAGGCTTTGAGACGAAACGTCGCCTGCTCGCCGGCCCGGCGCACGAACTCACCCGAACCGAAGTCGGTGATCGGCTGGGTCAGGCGGCACTCGAACTGGTCCCCTTCTACCTTCCACTCAATATTCTCCAGACGTGTCTGGAACGTGAGGGCCATCGCAGGCAGGCTGGCGAACACACTGAGCAGGGCTAGATAATGCTGGCGCACGGGAGGCTCCACTGGTTTCTACAACACTTCAAAGCGTCATACATCGATAAGGCATACGAAAGGCTATCGGTTGCCTCCTGCAAAACTTGATAGCGAGTGCCTGCAAGAGTCTTTTCCGGTAGCATTCCCACCAGATTGACCCGCCTGGAATCCCCAATGTCCGACCGCCTGACCCTGCTGCGTCCCGACGACTGGCATATTCATCTTCGCGATGGTGCTGCGTTACCCCACACCGTGGCCGATGTAGCGCGCACCTTTGGCCGCGCCATCATCATGCCTAACCTGGTACCTCCGGTGCGTAACGCCGAGCAAGCCGATGCCTATCGCCAGCGAATCCTCGCTGCACGACCGGCCGGCAGCCGCTTCGAACCGTTGATGGTGCTCTACCTCACCGACCGCACCCAGCCCGAGGAAATTCGCGAGGCCAAGGCCAGCGGTTTCGTGCACGCCGCCAAGCTGTACCCGGCGGGCGCGACCACCAACTCCGATTCCGGCGTGACCAGTATCGACAAGATCCTGCCAGCCATCGAAGCCATGGCCGAAGTCGGCATGCCGCTGTTGATCCACGGTGAAGTCACCCGTGGCGACGTGGACGTGTTCGATCGCGAGAAGATCTTCATCGACGAACACATGCGCCGTGTGGTCGAGCTGTTCCCGACCCTCAAGGTGGTGTTCGAGCACATCACCACCGCCGATGCCGTGCAGTTTGTCACCGAGGCCTCGGCCAACGTCGGCGCGACCATCACTGCGCATCACCTGCTGTACAACCGCAACCACATGCTGGTGGGCGGGATTCGGCCGCACTTCTATTGCCTGCCAATCCTCAAGCGCAACACCCATCAGGTGGCCTTGCTGGATGCTGCGACCAGCGGCAACCCGAAGTTCTTCCTCGGCACCGATTCCGCGCCCCACGCCCAGCACGCCAAAGAAGCGGCGTGCGGCTGTGCCGGTTGCTACACCGCCTATGCAGCCATCGAGCTGTACGCCGAAGCGTTCGAACAGCGCAACGCGCTGGACAAGCTCGAAGCGTTCGCCAGCCTCAACGGCCCGCGTTTCTACGGCCTGCCGGTGAATACCGACCGCATCACCCTGGTTCGTGAAGACTGGACCGCCCCTGCCAGCCTGCCGTTTGGCGAGCTGACCGTTATCCCGCTGCGCGCCGGTGAAACACTGCGCTGGCGCCTGCTGGAGGAAAGCAAGTGAGTGAAGACCATTACGACGACGAACATGAGCACAGTGGTGGCGGTTCCCGTCACCCGATGGCCGAGCGGTTTCGCGGTTATCTGCCAGTCGTCATCGACGTAGAAACCGGTGGTTTCAATTGCGCCACCGACGCACTGCTCGAAATCGCCGCGACCACCATCGGCATGGATGAACAGGGCTTTGTGTTCCCGGAACACACCCACTTCTTCCGTGTCGAGCCGTTCGAAGGCGCCAACATCGAAGCGGCCGCCTTGGAGTTCACCGGGATCAAGCTCGATCACCCACTGCGCATGGCGGTGAGTGAAGAAGCGGCGCTGACCGATATCTTCCGCGGCGTGCGCAAGGCGTTGAAGGCCAATGGCTGCAAACGCGCGATTCTGGTTGGCCACAACAGCAGCTTCGACCTGGGCTTCCTGAATGCCGCCGTGACGCGGTTGGACATGAAGCGCAACCCGTTCCACCCGTTCTCCAGCTTTGACACCGCGACCCTCGCCGGCCTGGCTTATGGCCAGACGGTATTGGCGAAGGCCTGCCAGGCAGCCGGTATCGACTTTGACGGTCGTGAGGCCCATTCGGCCCGCTACGACACAGAGAAGACCGCCGAGCTGTTCTGCGGCATCGTCAACCGCTGGAAGCAGATGGGCGGCTGGGAAGACTTCAACGACTGACACCGCAAGCTTTTGTAGTGAGCGGGCTTGCCCCGCGCTGGGTGGCGAAGCCGCCCCAAACCCAGGCGCCTCGGTACTTCTGAGAAACCGAGGTGGCCTTATTGGGGCGGCTTCGCCACCCAGCGCGGGACAAGCCCGCTCACTACAGTCGTTTCCCGCGTATAAAAAAACCGGCCTTCTCAGGCCGGTTTTTTTTCACCGTGAAACTGGCTTACAGCTTGCCAGCGTTCTCGGTCAGGTAAGCCGCAACGCCTTCTGGCGAAGCATTCATGCCTTTGTCGCCTTTTTTCCAGTTGGCAGGGCAGACTTCGCCGTGCTCTTCGTGGAATTGCAGTGCGTCGACCAGGCGGATCAGCTCTTCCATATTACGGCCCAGTGGCAGGTCGTTGATGATCTGGGAGCGAACAACGCCCTTGTCATCGATCAGGAATGCGCCACGGAACGCTACGCCGCCTTCGGACTCAACGTCGTAGGCCTTGGCGATGTCGTGCTTCATGTCGGCAGCCATGGTGTATTTGACTTTGCCGATGCCGCCATCGTTGATAGCCGTGTTGCGCCAGGCGTTGTGGGTGAAATGAGAGTCGATGGAAACGGCTACCACTTCAACGTTGCGCGCCTTGAAATCGTCCATGCGGTGGTCCAGAGCGATCAGCTCCGAAGGGCAGACGAAGGTGAAGTCCAGCGGGTAGAAGAACACCAGGCCGTATTTGCCTTTGATGGCTTCAGACAGTTTGAAGCTGTCAACGATTTCGCCATTGCCGAGAACGGCTGGAACGTCGAAATCCGGGGCTTGTTTGCCGACGAGTACGCTCATTGGGTATCTCCTGATGTAAGGGTGACGATTGAAGTAAAAGGACCGGCCCTGAGTCTGCCGTTTATAAGCGACAGCCCTGTGACGCAGTCACGCTTCGTGAAGACCGGCCATCATACACTGAAAAAACCGTTCGTCAGTGCGGGCGCGATGCCAGCAAATACCTGGCGAATCTACTTTGACAATCATTCTCGTTAACATTAAGATCCATCGCACTTAAGCCTTAACCCGCGATGGTTCTCCCTTATGTATGTGTGCCTCTGTACTGGCGTCACCGACGGACAAATCCGCGAAGCAATCTACGAAGGTTGCTGCAGCTACAAGGAAGTACGTGAAACCACCGGTGTGGCCAGCCAGTGTGGCAAATGTGCTTGCCTCGCCAAGCAAGTGGTACGGGAAACCCTGACGCAGCTGCAGACAGCCCAGGCCGCGCTCCCCTATTCAGCAGAATTTACACACGCCTGATTTGGCCTATTTTAGAGAACCGGACTTAGTGTCCGGTTTTTTTATGCCCGAAATTCAATTAGTTAGCGCCAAGACGCGGAACACAAACATTCTTATTCCGATTAATTTTCATTTATTATTCAATAACTTAGGTTTGACACTAGGGATTGCGCCGCTCAAACTCCGCTCTATATACAGCTATTACAGGGCAGGACCCCAGTCATGAAAGGCGACATCTCAGTCATCCAGCAACTCAACAAAATCCTTGCCAATGAACTGGTCGCGATCAATCAGTACTTTCTGCATGCGCGCATGTACGACGATTGGGGCCTGGAAAAGCTGGGCAAGCGTGAATACAAAGAATCGATCAAGGCCATGAAGGACGCTGACGCGCTGATCAAGCGCATCCTGTTCCTGGAAGGCCTGCCAAACGTGCAGGACCTGGGCAAGCTGAACATCGGCGAACACACCCAGGAAATGATCAGCAGCGACCTGGGTTTTGAGCGCAAGAGCCACAGCGATCTCAAGGCCGCCATCGCTCACTGCGAACTGACCGGCGACTACGGTAGCCGTGAACTGCTGGAAGATATCCTGGAAGACCAGGAAGAACATATCGACTGGCTGGAAACCCAACTGGGCCTGATCGACAAAGTCAGCCTGGAAAACTACCTGCAATCGCAGATGGGTGAATAACCCATCAGCACGCAGGCATAAAAAAGCCCCGCTCTCATACGAGAAGCGGGGCTTTTTATTGCGTCCGGATCAAGCTTCAGTCTTGGCTGCCGCTTTTGCCGCTGCATCTTTGATCAACGACTGCAACGAACCGTCTGCGGCCATTTCAGTGATGATATCGCTACCGCCGACCAGCTCACCGGCGACCCACAGTTGTGGGAACGTAGGCCAGTTGGCGTACTTCGGCAGGTTGGCGCGGATTTCAGGGTTTTGCAGGATATCCACGTAAGCGAATTTCTCGCCACACGCCATGATGGCCTGGGACGCCTTCGCGGAGAAACCGCACTGAGGAGCGTTGGGTGCGCCCTTCATGTAAAGCAGAATGGTGTTGGCAGCAATCTGCTCTTTGATCGTTTCGATGATATCCATGGAACACCTCGGCTGGAACTTTGCGACTCACAGGTCGGCACGGTGGCGCATTGTAACGCAAAATCCCAGCGAGGTGCTCAGGCGGCTGCTACCTGGACCGGAACACCATTGAGCGCCGCATTGCCCGACAACTCGTCCAATTGCCGTTCGTCGGTCAGGTCATTCGCGCTCGCTCCGGGTTGCGCGCTGGCGATGCCCATCTGGACGCCCGGGCGACCATGGCCCCAGCCGTGGGGCAGGCTGACGACACCAGGCATCATGTCCAGGCTGGAGACAACGTCCACCTCGATCATGCCAATCCGAGAACTCACCCGCACCCGCTGGCCATCCAGTAAACGCCGGCTGGCCAGGTCGTCAGGATGCATCAGCAATTGATGACGCGGCTTGCCCTTCACCAGCCGGTGATAGTTATGCATCCAGGAATTATTGCTGCGCACATGGCGACGGCCGATCAGCAACAGTTCGTCGGCCACAGGCCCCGGCTGCGCGGCAAACCGCACCAGGTCGGCGAGGATAACTGCCGGCGCCGCCTGCACCTTGCCATCAACGGTTTTCAGACGCGCGGCAAGGTTGGGCTGAAGCGGCCCCAGGTCCACGCCATGGGGATGGTCGGCCAGCATCGCCACCGATAATTTGTGGCTGGAGGCATCACCGTAAGCGCCCGCGCGCAGCCCGAAATCGATCATCTGCGCCGGCGGCATCGTCGGCTTGAGTGTGGCGCCGGTCTGAGCCGCAAAGGCCTTGGCCAGCCCGACGAAGATTTCCCAGTCATGCAGCGCACCCTCGGGCTTGGGCAAGATCGCCTGGTTGAAACGGGTGACGTTACGCACCGCGAACATATTGAAGGTCGTGTCGTAGTGATCGTTTTCCAATGCTGACGTGGACGGTAGAATCAAATCGGCATACCGCGTGGTCTCGTTGATATAGAGGTCGACGCTGACCATGAACTCCAAGCCATCCAGGGCTTGCTCCAACTGCCGCCCGTTAGGCGTCGACAACACCGGATTACCGGCCACTGTCACCAACGCGCGGATTTGTCCTTCGCCTTCAGTGAGCATTTCTTCCGCCAGGGCCGACACCGGCAACTCGCCACCGTACTCCGGACGCCCGGAAACCCGGCTCTGCCAGCGATTGAAATGCCCGCCACCGGTTGACGCCACCAGATCCACTGCGGGCGTGGTGCACAAGGCGCCACCCACACGGTCGAGATTGCCAGTCACCAGGTTGATCAGTTGCACCAGCCAATGGCACAGCGTGCCGAACGCCTGGGTTGATACGCCCATGCGCCCGTAGCACACCGCTTTGTCCGCTGCGGCAAAGTCGCGTGCCAATTGACGTATCTGCTCGGCGGGCACCGCGCATTGACGGCTCATGGCCTCGGCGGTAAACCCGGCGATCACGCGGCGTACATCCTCCAAGCCTTCAACCGGCAAATGGCTGTCGCGGGTCAGGTGCTCGGTAAACAAGGTGTTGAGCACCCCGAACAACAGCGCCGCATCACCGCCTGGGCGCACGAACAGATGCTGATCAGCCATCGCCGCCGTCTCGCTGCGCCGTGGGTCGACCACCACCACTTTACCGCCCCGCGCCTGGATCGCCTTGAGGCGCTTTTCCACGTCGGGCACGGTCATGATGCTGCCATTGGATGCCAGCGGGTTGCCGCCCAGGATCAGCATGAAGTCGGTGTGGTCGATGTCCGGGATCGGCAGCAACAGGCCGTGGCCGTACATGAGGTAGCTGGTGAGGTGATGGGGCAGTTGGTCGACCGAGGTGGCGGAAAATCGATTGCGCGTCTTCAACAGGCCGAGGAAGTAGTTGCTGTGGGTCATCAGCCCATAGTTGTGCACGCTGGGGTTGCCCTGATACACCGCCACCGCATTCTGCCCGTGGCGCGCCTGAATGCCCGCCAACCGTTCGGCTACAAGCGCGAAAGCCTCATCCCAGGCGATCGGCTGCCATTCGGTACCCACCCGCAACATGGGCTGGTGCAGGCGGTCAGGATCATTCTGGATATCCTGCAGCGCTACGGCCTTGGGGCAGATATGCCCTCGACTGAAACTGTCCTGGGCATCGCCCTTGATCGAGGTGATCGCCAGGCTGCCGTCGTCGGCTCGGGTGGTTTCCAGCGTCAGGCCGCAGATGGCTTCACACAGATGGCAGGCACGGTGGTGGAGAGTCTTGGTCATGGCCAGTCTCTTATAAGGGCTTTGGTCCAACTATGGGCCGCGACCGGCACGCGCGCCACCAACGTTCGCCCCGTGAATCGACAAGCATCAGGCCAGGCCATGGCTAAGCATGAGCAAATGTTTCAGAAACCTCACACACTCGCGCTGAAACCGACGCAGCCTGGCCTGCAGCCGCCCCCGCGCATTGCAAAAGGTTGCTACGCCAGTGTACAAATGGCCCGCTGCTGTCTGGAATTCGTCTTCAAAAGCGCCTTGGCGCCCTGCTTGAACACCCTTTAAAAACGTAGCCCTATTGGTAAGACGCGACATTTAATTATAAGATCGCGCCTTCCCCTATTTCGTCGCCCCGTGCGGCTTTCGCCGCAGGTCTCGCCCGTTGTCACAATAAACAAGGCTTTGAGTATCTGCGGTCTGTTGCAAAAAGGTAGTTAATGATGAGCGCAAGGCACTTTCTCTCCCTGATGGATTGCACGCCCGAAGAGCTGGTCAGCGTGATCCGTCGAGGCATTGAGCTTAAAGACCTGCGTAACCGCGGCGTACTGTTCGAGCCTTTGAAAAACCGCGTGCTCGGGATGATTTTCGAGAAGTCGTCAACCCGCACTCGCGTATCTTTCGAAGCCGGCATGATTCAACTGGGCGGCCAAGCCATCTTCTTGTCCTCGCGCGACACCCAACTGGGCCGTGGCGAGCCGATCGCCGACAGCGCGAAGGTCATGTCGAGCATGCTCGACGCCGTGATGATCCGTACCTTTGCCCACAGCACCGTGACCGAATTTTCCGCCAACTCCCGCGTACCGGTGATCAACGGCCTGTCCGATGACCTGCACCCGTGCCAGTTGCTGGCCGACATGCAAACCTTTCTTGAGCACCGCGGCTCGATTCAGGGCAAGACCGTGGCGTGGATCGGCGACGGCAACAACATGTGCAACAGCTATATAGAAGCGGCGATCCAGTTCGACTTCCAATTGCGCGTTGCCTGCCCGGAAGGCTATGAGCCTGATGCGCGCTTCCTGGCGCAGGCCGGTGACCGCGTGACCCTGGTTCGCGACCCGCGTGACGCGGTGATCGGCGCGCACTTGGTGAGCACCGACGTCTGGACCTCCATGGGCCAGGAAGACGAAACCACCAAGCGCCTGGCCCAGTTCGCCCCGTATCAAGTGAACCGCGCCCTGCTCGACCTGGCCGCGCCGGACGTGTTGTTCATGCACTGCCTGCCGGCGCACCGTGGCGAAGAAATCAGCCTTGACCTGCTCGACGATCCGCGTTCGGTCGCCTGGGACCAGGCCGAGAACCGCCTGCACGCGCAAAAAGCCCTGCTCGAATTCCTCGTCCCGCCGTCGTACCACCACGCATGAGCCAGCCATTACTGCTGAACCTGCGCAATCTGGCATGCGGCTATCAAGATCAACGGGTGGTGCAGAACCTCAACCTGCACCTGAATGCCGGCGATATCGGTTGCCTGTTGGGCTCTTCGGGCTGCGGCAAGACCACCACGCTGCGCGCCATTGCCGGGTTTGAGCCGGTGCACGAGGGTGAAATCAGCCTGGCGGGCGAAGTGATCTCCAGTGCCGGGTTCACCCTGGCGCCGGAGAAACGCCGCATCGGCATGGTGTTTCAGGACTACGCACTGTTTCCTCACCTCAGCGTGGCCGATAACATTGCGTTCGGCATTCGCAAGCATCCGCAGAAAGACCGCGTGGTCGCTGAGTTGCTGGAACTGGTGAACCTGAAGAACCTGGGCAAGCGCTTTCCTCATGAACTTTCCGGCGGCCAGCAGCAACGCGTCGCCCTTGCCCGCGCTTTGGCGCCGGAGCCGGCCCTGTTATTGCTGGACGAACCGTTCTCCAACCTGGATGGCGAGTTGCGACGCAAGCTCAGCCACGAGGTGCGCGATATCCTCAAGGCACGCGGCACCAGTGCGATTCTGGTGACCCATGATCAGGAAGAAGCCTTCGCGGTCAGCGACCAGGTCGGTGTTTTCAAGGAGGGCCGCCTTGAGCAGTGGGACACGCCCTACAACCTCTATCACGAACCGCAGACGCCCTATGTCGCCAGCTTTATCGGCCAGGGTTACTTCATTCGTGGCCAGTTGAGTTCGCCGGAATCCGTGAGCACCGAACTCGGCGAGCTACGCGGCAACCGCGCCTACACCTGGCCTACCGGCGGCGCGGTGGACGTGCTGCTGCGCCCGGATGACATCGTCTACGCTCCAGACAGCACGCTGAAAGCGCAGATCGTCGGCAAGACGTTCCTGGGGGCGTCTACCTTGTACCGCCTGCAACTTCCGACAGGCGCGCAATTGGAGTCGATTTTTCCCAGCCACGCCGACCATCAGGTGGGGGCGGATGTAGGAATTCGGGTGGCGGCTGAGCATCTGGTGTTGTTTCAGGCGTCAGGGAGTACAGCAGCGCAAATCCCTAAAATCGAATCCGGCGTACGCCGCTACAGCCCCGCGCACTGACAAAACCGAATCCAAAAATGTGGGAGCTGGCTTGCCTGCGATAGCATCAACGCGGTGTAACTAACACACCGAGGTGCCTGCATCGCGGGCAAGCCCGGCCCACACATGGGTTATCCACAACCTTCCATAGTAGATTCAGGCCCGGCCAATCGGCGCGAATTTGGCCTGGGTATGCTCAGCCAGCACCGCCGCCGACAACTCCACTTCCAACCCCCTCCGCCCCGCACTTACAAAAATCGTCGCGAACGGCTGCGCCGTCACATCGATAAACGTGCGCAACCGCTTCTTCTGCCCCAGCGGGCTGATGCCGCCTAGCAAGTAACCCGTAGAGCGCTGCGCCGCTGCCGGGTCGGCCATTTCGACTTTTTTCACCCCGGCAGCGTGCGCCAGCCCCTTCAGGTCGAGACTTCCGACGACCGGCACCACCGCCACCAACAATTCGCCTTTCTCACTGCTCGCCAGCAAGGTCTTGAACACCTGCGCCGGATCGAGGCCCAACTTCTCCGCGGCCTCCAGGCCATACGAAGCCGCCTTGGGGTCATGTTCGTAACTGTGGATACGATGTTCGGCGCGAACTTTTTTCAACAAATCCAATGCAGGCGTCATGGTGTCTCCGGGCATGGCAAACAGATGGCCGATTCTAGGCCAAGCCCACGCAAAACGCTCTAGTACGCCCGCTCTTAAGGTACACACGCAAGATGACAAGCGTGATCATTCACCAGACCAATAGTTTGAAAGTGACTGATAGTTCACTTTCGACCTTTGACAGCGGTCATTCTTGTCTATATTTTTTCGTTTCCGAATGCTGTAGGAATAGTCCGCAGCATTCAAGCAGTAAGCCGTGTCCGGGATGGGGATCCTTGCCACGGTGAAAATCGCGCAATAACCCGTTGAGGTTGTGCGCTAGACAAGAACAACAACTGAGGTTTTCCATGACAACTGCTCTTCAACAGCCTTCACTTTCGAGCCAATGTATGGCCGAGTTCCTGGGGACTGCGCTTCTGATCTTCTTCGGTACGGGATGTGTCGCTGCGCTCAAGGTCGCGGGTGCCAGCTTTGGCTTGTGGGAGATCAGTATCATCTGGGGGGTGGGCGTCAGCATGGCGATCTACCTGAGCGCCGGCATTTCCGGGGCGCACCTGAACCCCGCCGTCAGTATTGCACTGTGCATTTTCGCCGACTTCGACAAACGTAAACTGCCCTTCTATATCCTCGCCCAGATCGCCGGTGCCTTCTGCTCGGCCGCGTTGGTGTACACCCTCTACAGCAACCTGTTTTTCGATTACGAACAAACCCACCATATGGTCCGCGGCACGCAAGCCAGCCTGGAACTGGCGTCGGTGTTTTCCACCTACCCCCATGCGCTGCTGAGCACCGCCCAGGCCTTCCTGGTGGAAATGGTCATCACCGCGATCCTGATGGGCGTGATCATGGCCCTCACCGATGACAACAACGGCCTGCCACGCGGCCCGCTGGCCCCGCTGCTGATCGGCCTGCTGATTGCGGTGATCGGCAGTGCCATGGGCCCGCTGACAGGCTTCGCGATGAACCCGGCGCGGGATTTTGGGCCCAAGCTGATGACCTTTTTCGCCGGCTGGGGTGAAATGGCCTTTACCGGTGGCCGCGATATTCCTTACTTCCTGGTACCGATTTTCGCGCCGATTGTTGGCGCATGCCTCGGTGCTGCAGCGTATCGCGGGCTGATTGCCCGTCACCTGCCAAGCACCGCACCTGCTATAGCTGAAGAAACACCTGACACGGCTGTCAACGGCAAAACCCGTATTTCCTGATCACGCCAGCCTGGCCGCTCCTGCCCTTTTGCGGCCCGGCTGACTACCGACTTTCTTATTTTCCAAGGCATTCGACATGACCGATATTCAGAATAAGAACTACATCATCGCCCTTGACCAGGGCACCACCAGCTCCCGCGCGATCATCTTTGATCGTGACGCCAACGTGGTCTGCACCGCCCAGCGTGAATTCACCCAGCACTACCCACAGCCGGGCTGGGTCGAGCATGACCCGATGGAAATCTTCGCCACCCAGAGCGCGGTGATGGTCGAGGCCCTGGCCCAGGCCGGCCTGCACCATGATCAGGTCGCCGCCATCGGCATCACCAACCAGCGTGAAACCACCGTGGTGTGGGACAAAATCACCGGTCGCCCGATCTACAACGCCATCGTCTGGCAATGCCGCCGCAGCACCGAGATTTGCCAGCAACTCAAGCGCGACGGCCACGAGCAATACATTAATGACGCCACCGGCCTGGTCACCGACCCGTACTTCTCCGGCACGAAGCTCAAGTGGATCCTCGACAATGTCGAAGGCAGCCGCGAGCGTGCGCGCAACGGCGAGCTGCTGTTCGGCACCATCGACAGCTGGCTGATCTGGAAATTTACCGGCGGCAAGACCCACGTCACCGACTACACCAACGCCTCGCGCACCATGCTTTTCAACATCCACACCCTTGAGTGGGATGCGAAGATGCTGGAGATCCTCGACGTGCCGCGCGAAATGCTGCCGGAAGTGAAGTCGTCGTCGGAAATCTACGGCCGCACCAAAAGCGGCATCGCTATCGGCGGTATCGCCGGCGACCAGCAGGCTGCACTGTTCGGCCAAATGTGCGTTGAAGCAGGCCAGGCCAAGAACACCTACGGCACCGGCTGCTTCCTGCTGATGAACACCGGCGACAAAGCGGTGAAATCCAAGCACGGCATGCTTACCACCATCGCCTGCGGCCCGCGTGGCGAAGTGGCCTACGCCCTGGAAGGTGCCGTATTCAACGGCGGCTCCACCGTGCAATGGCTGCGTGACGAGCTCAAGATCATCGCCGACGCCACCGACACCGAATACTTCGCCAGCAAGGTCAAGGACAGCAACGGCGTGTACCTGGTCCCGGCGTTCACCGGCCTGGGCGCGCCGTACTGGGACCCGTATGCCCGCGGCGCCCTGTTTGGCCTGACCCGCGGCGTACGCGTGGATCACATCATTCGTGCGGCCCTGGAGTCGATTGCCTACCAGACCCGCGACGTGCTCGACGCCATGCAACAGGACTCCGGCGAACGCCTCAAAGCCCTGCGTGTGGACGGCGGCGCGGTGGCCAACAACTTCCTGATGCAGTTCCAGGCCGATATCCTCGGCACCCAGGTCGAGCGCCCGCAAATGCGCGAGACCACTGCATTGGGCGCCGCGTACCTGGCAGGCCTGGCCTGCGGCTTCTGGGGCAGCCTGGATGAATTGCGCGGCAAGGCGGTGATCGAACGCGAATTCGAACCGCAGTTGGACGAAGTCGCCAAGGAGAAGCTCTACGCCGGCTGGCAAAAAGCGGTAAGCCGTACCCGCGACTGGGAACCGCACGAAGGCGCTGAATAAGCCAAGCGCCGGATCCATATAGGGTTGTAACTGGCAGGGAGCGGATTCCTGCGTCATCATGGGCCACTTTTGTATGGCAGCCCAAAGGACGCCCCATGAATCTGCCTCCCCGCCAGCAACAAATCCTCGAACTGGTCCGCGAACGCGGCTATGTCAGCATCGAGGAAATGGCGCAGCTATTCGTTGTCACCCCGCAAACCATCCGCCGCGATATCAACCAGCTGGCGGACGCCAATCTGCTGCGCCGCTACCACGGCGGCGCGGCCTATGATTCCAGTGTCGAAAACACCGCGTACGCCATGCGTGCCGACCAGATGCGCGACGAGAAACAGCGCATCGGCGAAGCCATCGCGGCGCAAATCCCCGATCACGCGTCGCTGTTCATCAATATCGGCACCACCACCGAATCCATCGCCCGTGCGCTGCTCAACCACAACCACCTGAAAATCATCACCAACAACCTCAACGTCGCCACCATGCTCAGCGCCAAGGACGACTTCGACGTGTTGTTGACGGGCGGTAATGTGCGCCGTGACGGCGGCGTGGTGGGCCAGGCGAGTGTCGACTTCATCAACCAGTTCAAGGTCGACTTTGCCTTGGTGGGTATCAGCGGTATCGATGAAGATGGGAGCTTGCTCGACTTTGACTACCAGGAAGTGCGGGTTTCCCAGGCGATTATCGCCAATGCGCGCAAGGTCATCCTGGCGGCCGACTCCAGCAAATTCGGGCGCAACGCCATGATTCGCCTGGGGCCGATCAGCCTGGTGGATTGTCTGGTGACCGACCAACAGCCGGTGCCGGCGCTGGTGCAATTGTTGAATGAGCATAAGGTCAGATTGGAAGTAGTGTGACCTGTAGTGAGCGGGCTTGCCCCGCGCTGGGTGGCGAAGCCGCCCCAATATGGCCACCGCGGTGCATCTGATCGACTGCGGCGCCTGGGTTCAGGGCGGCTTCGCCACCCTGCGCGGGGCAAGCCCGCTCACTACATAAGTAGCTCCGCCCTCCCATTGATGTTCACAAATTTTCCTTTACCCGCCCTTCGATGAGTTTTTTCAATCGAAGTCAGGTGGCTGTGCGCGCGTTTATCCGCTACTATTTTCGCAAATGAACATTAATGTTCGAATTCCAATACGAAAAAGATCGCGAGGCCAGCCGATGAATCCTTCTACCTTGCCTGCTCCACCGCTTGCCGAAGTCTATGACGTTGCCGTTATCGGCGGCGGAATCAATGGCGTCGGCATTGCAGCAGACGCAGCCGGTCGCGGTTTGTCGGTTTTCCTTTGTGAAAAGGATGACCTGGCCAGCCACACCTCTTCCGCTAGCAGCAAGCTGATCCACGGTGGCCTGCGCTACCTTGAACATTACGAGTTCCGCCTGGTGCGCGAAGCGTTGGCCGAACGCGAAGTGCTGCTGGCCAAGGCCCCGCACATCGTCAAGCAGATGCGTTTCGTGTTGCCGCACCGCCCGCACCTGCGTCCAGCATGGATGATCCGCGCCGGCCTGTTCCTGTACGACAATCTTGGCAAGCGCGAAAAGCTCGCCGGCTCTAAAAGCCTCAAGTTCGGCCCGGACAGCCCACTGAAAAGCGAAATCACCAAAGGCTTCGAGTACTCCGATTGCTGGGTCGATGACGCCCGCCTTGTCGTCCTGAACGCCATGGCCGCCCGCGAAAAAGGTGCGCACATCCACACCCAGACCCGTTGCGTCAGCGCCCATCGCAGCAAGGGCCTGTGGGAAATGAACATGGAACGCGCCGATGGCAGCCTGTTCTCGATCCGTGCCCGCGCACTGGTGAACGCCGCTGGCCCATGGGTGGCCAAGTTCATCAAGGATGACTTGAAACTGGATTCGCCCTACGGCATCCGTTTGATCCAGGGCAGCCACCTGATCGTGCCGAAACTCTACGAAGGTGCCCACGCGCACATCCTGCAGAACGAAGACCAACGCATCGTTTTCACCATTCCGTACCTGAACCACCTGACCATCATCGGCACCACCGACCGCGAATACACGGGCGACCCGGCTGCAGTTGCGATCACCGAAGGTGAAACCGACTACATGCTCCAAGTGGTCAACGCACACTTCAAGAAGCAACTGAGCCGCGACGACATCGTTCATACCTACTCTGGCGTGCGCCCGCTGTGCAACGACGAGTCGGACAACCCGTCGGCCATTACCCGCGACTACACGCTGGCGCTGTCCGGCGGCACGGGTGAGGCACCGATCCTGTCGGTGTTTGGCGGCAAGCTGACCACCTATCGCAAGCTCGCCGAATCGGCGATGGCGCAACTGGCGCCGTATTTCACCCAGATGCGCCCGAGCTGGACCGCCAGGGCCAGCCTGCCCGGCGGCGAGGACATGACCACGCCAGAAGCCTTGGCCGAGGCCATTCGCAACAAATTCGACTGGGTACCGAGTGAAATCGCCCGCCGTTGGTCAACCACTTATGGCAGCCGCACATGGCGCTTGCTGGAAGGCGTGCAATCGATCGCTGACCTGGGCGAGCACCTGGGTGGCGGCCTGTATACCCGAGAAGTCGATTACCTGTGTGCTGAAGAGTGGGTGACCCAGCCTCAAGACATACTGTGGCGTCGTACCAAGCTGGGCCTGTTCACCACTGCGCAAGAACAGGAGAACGTGCAGCGTTATCTGTCCAAGGTCGAGCAGAACCGCAGCAAGATTGAAGCGGCCTGACTGCCAATAACAACAAAAGCCCCTGCACCGTGAGGTCCAGGGGCTTTGTTTTGCATTCGGTTTTCCGAACGCGACAGCCAGCCCTATTCGGTTTGCCGGACCCGGAGATACGGTTTTTTCTGACATATAAAGTTAATTTTCTTAAAAATCATAGCTTTAAGCTTTTAGTACCGGTCTGGCACGACTCATGCTCTACACTCTTGGACGATTGCCTGAGACGCCTCAGGAGCCGTTACGGGCATTCGCTGTACAAGAGAGCCGTTTAGCCGGCTTCATAAAAAAAACAAATGTCGAGGAAGTATTGATGCGCATCGTTCCCCATATTCTGGGCGCAGCTATCGCTGCTGCTCTGATCAGCACTCCAGTTTTCGCCGCCGAACTCACCGGCACGCTGAAAAAGATCAACGACTCCGGCACCATCACTCTCGCTCACCGCGACAGCTCCATTCCGTTTTCCTACATCGCGGATGGTTCGGGCAAACCAGTGGGCTACTCCCACGACATTCAGTTGGCGGTCGTCGAGCAACTGAAAAAAGACCTGAACAAACCCGACCTGAAGGCCAAGTACAACCTGGTGACTTCGCAAACCCGTATTCCGCTGATCCAGAACGGCACCGCGGACCTCGAGTGCGGCTCCACCACCAACAACGCCGAACGCGCCCAACAAGTTGATTTCACCGTCAACATTTTCGAAATCGGCACCCGTCTGCTGGTCAAGAAAGACAAGGATGGCAAGCCGAGCTACGCCGACTTCGCTGACTTGAAAGGCAAGAACGTCGTGACCACCGCTGGCACCACGTCCGAGCGCATCCTCAAGTCGATGAACGCCGACAAGCAGATGGGCATGAACGTCATCTCCGCCAAAGACCACGGCGAATCCTTCCAGATGCTGGAAAGCGGCCGTGCCGTTGCCTTCATGATGGACGACGCCCTGCTGGCCGGTGAAGAAGCCAAGGCCAAGAAGCCGGGTGACTGGGTCATTACTGGTACTCCACAGTCCTTTGAAGCCTATGCTTGCATGGTGCGTAAAGACGACCCAGCCTTCAAGAAGGCTGTCGATGACGCCATTGTCGCCCTGTACAAATCCGGCGAAATCAACAAGATCTACAGCAAGTGGTTCGAGAGCCCGATCCCACCCAAAGGCCTGAACCTGAACTTCCCGATGAGCGAAAAGGTTAAGGCTTTGATCGCTACTCCGAGCGACAAACCGGCTCCGGAAGTAAAAATCTGATACCTGACTAAGCTTATGTCCTGAGGGAGCCAACCCTCCCTCAGGCGTCTGTTACTACCTGCTGGCAATACATTGGAACACTCGACCTGGCGGTTTTCGAGCCGATCGTGTGTGCCTGGCGTTCACCGTCGGGCGGGAAAGGATCTTCCCCAAGCGGGTGCTTGTACATCGATCGATTTCGGGGGAGACCCTAATGAATTACAACTGGGACTGGAGCGTGTTCTTCAAGTCCACTGGCGTGGGCAGCGAGACTTATCTCGACTGGTACATCGCCGGCTTGGGCTGGACCATCGCCATCGCTGTCGTGGCATGGATTATCGCCTTGCTGCTGGGGTCCATTCTGGGCGTCATGCGCACCGTGCCGAACCGTCTCGTAGCGGGCATTGCGACCTGCTATGTGGAACTGTTCCGTAACGTGCCGCTGCTGGTTCAGCTGTTCATCTGGTATTTCCTGATACCCGACCTGCTGCCGCAGAACCTGCAAGACTGGTACAAACAAGACCTCAACCCGACTACTTCGGCTTACCTGAGCGTCGTCGTGTGCCTGGGCCTGTTCACCGCCGCCCGGGTGTGTGAGCAAGTACGTACCGGTATCCAGGCGCTTCCGCGTGGCCAGGAATCAGCTGCACGTGCCATGGGTTTCAAGCTGCCGCAGATCTACTGGAACGTGCTGCTGCCCCAGGCCTACCGGATCATCATTCCGCCACTCACTTCGGAATTCCTCAACGTCTTCAAGAACTCCTCCGTGGCGTCCTTGATCGGCCTGATGGAACTGCTGGCACAAACCAAGCAGACCGCCGAGTTCTCGGCCAACCTGTTTGAGGCCTTCACCCTGGCCACGCTGATCTACTTCACCCTGAACATGAGCCTGATGCTGCTGATGCGCATGGTCGAGAAGAAAGTCGCGGTGCCCGGCCTGATCTCCGTGGGGGGTAAATAATGGACTTCGATTTCAGCGGCATCATCCCCGCCATCCCCGGCCTGTGGAACGGCATGGTCATGACCTTGCAGTTGATGGTCATGGGCGTGGTCGGCGGTATCATCCTGGGTACGATCCTGGCGCTGATGCGCCTGTCGTCCAGCAAACTGCTGTCCCGCGTGGCCGGCGCTTATGTGAACTACTTCCGCTCGATCCCGCTGCTGCTGGTGATCACCTGGTTCTACCTGGCGGTGCCGTTCGTGCTGCGCTGGATCACCGGCGAAGACACCCCGATCGGTGCGTTCACCTCCTGCGTCGTGGCCTTCATGATGTTCGAAGCCGCGTACTTCTGCGAAATCGTGCGGGCCGGCGTGCAGTCGATCCCCAAGGGCCAGATGGCGGCGGCACAGGCGATGGGCATGAGCTATGGCCAGACCATGCGCCTGATCATCCTGCCCCAGGCGTTCCGCAAGATGACCCCGTTGCTGCTGCAACAGTCGATCATCCTGTTCCAGGACACCTCGCTGGTCTACACCGTGGGCCTGGTGGACTTCCTCAACTCCGCCCGCTCGAACGGCGATATCATCGGCCGCTCCAATGAGTTCCTGATCTTTGCCGGTGTCGTCTACTTCATCATCAGCTTTTCCGCCTCGCTGCTGGTCAAGCGTCTGCAAAAAAGGTTTGCCGTATGATCTCTATCAAGAACATCAACAAGTGGTATGGCGACTTCCAGGTGCTGACCGATTGCAGCACTGATGTCAAAAAAGGCGAAGTGATCGTGGTGTGCGGGCCGTCCGGCTCGGGCAAGTCCACCCTGATCAAGTGCGTCAACGCGCTGGAGCCGTTCCAGAAGGGCGACATCGTGGTCGACGGCACCTCCATCGCCGACCCGAAGACCAACCTGCCGAAACTGCGTTCACGCGTGGGCATGGTGTTCCAGCACTTCGAGCTGTTCCCGCACCTGACCATCACCGAAAACCTGACCATCGCGCAGATCAAGGTGCTTGGCCGCAGCAAGGAAGAAGCCACCAAGAAGGGCCTGCAACTGCTTGAGCGCGTGGGCCTGTCGGCGCACGCCCACAAGCACCCGGGCCAGCTTTCTGGCGGCCAGCAACAACGTGTGGCCATTGCCCGCGCCTTGGCCATGGACCCGATCGTCATGCTGTTCGACGAACCGACCTCAGCCCTCGACCCGGAAATGGTCAACGAAGTACTGGACGTAATGGTGCAACTGGCCCACGAAGGCATGACCATGATGTGCGTGACCCACGAAATGGGCTTCGCCCGCAAAGTGGCCGACCGCGTGATCTTCATGGACGCCGGCAAGATCATCGAAGACTGCCCGAAAGAAGAATTCTTCGGCGACATCAGCGCCCGCTCCGAACGCGCGCAGCACTTCCTTGAGAAAATCCTGCAGCACTAAAACAGCATTGTTCTCCCTTTGAGAACCCGGCTAGTGCAGGCACTGGCTTATGTGGGAGCTGGCTTGCCTGCGATGGCATCGCCTCGGTGCAACTGTGACACCGAGGCGCCTGCATCGCGGGCAAGCTCGGCTCCCACATAAGCCAGTGCCCACACAAGTGGGTTTACAGCAGGGCTGACAGCGCTGGTTGACCCAAGGCATCTGTGATGAAATGCGACCCCCACCAATTTCGCGCCGCACCGCCATCACTTGCTGTGAAACCACGTTTGATTCGCCAACTGTTCCTGCCGCCGTTGATCATCGCCCTGATGATCGGCCTGGGTTATATCGGCTTCTGGATCAGTGAGTACTACGGCATCCGCACCCTCAGCGATACAGGCGAACGCCAGCTGGAGCTGCATGCCCGCACTGTCGAAAGCGAGCTGAGCAAATACACCTACCTGCCCAGCCTTCTGGAGCTGGAGTCCAGCGTCTCCAAACTGCTGGCCGACCCAACCCAGGAAACCCGCAAGACCGTCAACGACTACCTCGAAGGCCTGAACCGACGCAGTCGCAGTCGGGCCATCTACGTGATGGACACCACCGGCCGCGTGCTGGCCACCAGTAACTGGCGCGATGCCGACAGTTACCAGGGGGAAGACCTGTCCTTTCGTGCCTACTTCCAGAACGCGGTGCGTGGCCAGCCCGGGCGGTTCTATGGCATCGGCAGCACCAACGGCGAACCCGGCTACTACCTGGCCCACGGCCTGGAAGAACACGGCAAAATCATCGGCGTCGCCGTGGTCAAAGTGCGCCTCGAAGCCCTGGAGGAACGCTGGCAACGCGCGCGACTCGAGGCCTTCGTGAGCGACGAGAACGGCATCATCATCCTTTCCAGCGACCCGGCCCGCCGCCTCAAGGCCGTGCGCCCGCTGAGCGATGACACCAAGGAGCGCCTGGCCCACAGCTTGCAATATTACTGGGCGACGCTGAACGAGCTGGAGCCCTTGGCCCGCGAGCGCTTGAACGAAGGCGCCGAGAAACTGACCTTCCCGGCCAATAGCGAAGTGGTGAATGATGAGCGCGAAGTCAGCTACCTTGCCCAAACGCGGCCGCTCAACGACACGCCGTGGAATTTCACCCTGCTCACCCCGCTCAACGACCTGCGCCAAGCCGCGATCAACCAGGGCATTCTGGTGGCCGTGGCCTTTGGCCTGGTGGCGTTCCTGCTGATTGCCTGGAACGAGCGGCGCAAAGTCATCGCCACCCGCCTCGCCGCGCGCGAAGCCCTGCAGGAAGCCAACAGCCAGCTGGAGCGTCGGATTGCCGAACGCACCGCCGACCTGCGCGCCAGCAACGAACGGCTCAAGGGCCAGATCCGCGAACGCCGCCAGGCCGAAGAAACCCTGCGCCGCGCCCAGGATGAACTGGTGCAGGCCGGCAAACTGGCGGCCATCGGACAGATGTCCACCAGCATCGCCCACGAATTGAACCAGCCCCTGGCCGCCTTGCGCACCTTGTCCGGTAACACCGTGCGTTTCCTCGAGCGCGGCGCCCTGGACACCGCCAGCGCCAACCTCAAGACCATTAACGAACTGATCGACCGCATGGGCCGCATCACCGCCAGCTTGCGCTCGTTTGCCCGGCGCGGTGACGACCAGGGTGAAGCCAGCCTCGTCAAAGCCGTGGACGCCGCGTTCCAGGTACTCGGCGCGCGCCTGGACGGTCTGTCGCTGAGCGTGCACCGTGACTTTGCCCCCGCCCAACTGCAAATCGACCAGACGCGCCTGGAGCAGATCCTGGTCAACCTGATCGGCAATGCCCTCGACGCCATGCAGGCCCAACCTGCCCCCGAGCTGTGGCTGGACGGGAGCAGCAGCGAGGGCAAATATCGCCTGCACGTGCGCGACAACGGCCACGGCATCGACGCCGAGGCGCGCAAACATTTGTTCGAACCGTTCTTCACCACCAAACCCGGCGAGCAAGGCCTGGGCTTGGGCCTGACGCTTTCCGCCAGCCTCGCGGCGGCCACTGGCGGCAACCTTGCCGTGGAACATCCGGCCAGTGGTGGAACGGCCTTTGTCCTGAGCCTGCCGCTGGCGGGTGCTCAAAAAGCTGAGTCGACATGAATACAGACGCTACAGCCCCTAAAGACGACCTCACCGTACTGATCGTCGAAGACGACCCCCATGTACTGCTCGGCTGCCAGCAAGCCCTGGCGCTGGAAGACATCCACAGCGTCGGCGTGGGCAGTGCCGAAGAAGCCTTGAAGCACATCGGCGAGAACTTCGCGGGCATTGTGATCAGCGACATCCGCTTGCCGGGCATTGACGGCCTGGAGCTGCTCACCCGCCTCAAGGCCCTGGATAAAAGCCTGCCGGTGGTGCTGATTACCGGGCATGGCGATATCTCCATGGCGGTCGGCGCCATGCGCAACGGCGCCTACGATTTCATGGAAAAGCCCTTCTCCCCCGAACGCCTGGTGGACGTCGCCCGCCGCGCCCTGGAGCAGCGCGGGCTGGCGCGGGAAGTCTGGTCGTTGCGCCGTCAACTGGCCGAGCGCGACTCCCTTGAGGGCCGCATCATTGGCCGCTCGCCCGCCATGCAGAACCTGCGCGAGCTGATCGCCAACGTCGCCGACACCTCGGCCAACGTGCTGATCGAAGGCGAGACCGGCACCGGCAAGGAATTGGTCGCGCGCTGCCTGCACGATTTCAGCCGGCGCCATTCGCACCAGTTCGTCGCGTTGAACTGCGGCGGCTTGCCGGAGAACCTCTTCGAAAGCGAGATTTTCGGCCACGAAGCCAACGCCTTTACCGGCGCCGGCAAGCGTCGTATCGGCAAGATCGAACACGCCCACGAAGGCACGCTGTTCCTCGATGAAGTGGAAAGCATGCCGATCAACCTGCAGATCAAACTGCTGCGGGTGTTGCAGGAACGCACCCTGGAGCGCCTGGGTTCTAACCAGAGCGTGGCGGTGGATTGCCGGGTGATCGCCGCCACCAAGTCCGACCTCGACGAATTGAGCCGCGCCAGTCAGTTCCGCAGCGACCTGTACTACCGCCTCAACGTGGTCACCCTTGAACTGCCACCTTTGCGCGAACGCCGCGAAGACATCCTGCAGCTGTTCGAACACTTCCTGCAGCAGTCTTCCCTGCGCTTCGACCGTACCGTGCCGGAGTTGGACAACCAGACCCTGTCGAACCTGATGAGCCACGACTGGCCCGGCAACGTGCGCGAACTGCGCAACGTCGCCGAACGCTTCGCCCTGGGCCTGCCCGCCTTCAAGAAAAGCGGCGCCGGCAGCGGCAACCACGGCCTGGCCTTTACTGAGGCGGTGGAGGCCTTCGAACGCAACCTGCTCAACGATGCCTTGCAACGCAGTGGCGGCAACCTGACCCAGGCCAGCCAGGAATTGGGGATGGCCAAGACCACCTTGTTCGATAAAGTTAAAAAGTATGGGTTGAGCCACTGATGGATCTATTCTTGAAAGCCGCCCTGGGCGCGGCAGTGGTGCTGATCCTGGCGGCGCTGGCCAAGACCAAGAACTATTACATTGCAGGGTTGGTACCGCTGTTTCCGACCTTTGCGTTGATCGCGCATTACATCGTCGGCAAGGGCCGCTCGGTGGACGATTTGAAGACTACGATCCTGTTCGGCATGTGGTCGATCATTCCGTATTTTGTGTATTTGGCGACGTTGTATGTGGTGGTGGATCGGATGCGTTTGGAGGCCTCTCTAGCCGTAGCAGCGGTAGCGTGGTTGATGGCCGCAACGGTGTTGGTGAGCATTTGGGTACGCGTCCACACCTGACACAACTCGATCAAACTGTGGGAGCTGGCTTGCCTGCGATTGCGGTATGTCTGCGCCAGATGAGTTGGCTGATACACCGCTATCGCAGGCAAGCCAGCTCCCACATTTGAATTGAGGTGTGTCAGGTAGGTCAGCGGACTATTTTGTCCACTTGAATCCCCAGCTTCTTCAGGCGGTACCAGAAACTCCTCTCGGATATCCCGATCTTCGCCGCCGCCGCAGCCTGCACGCCATTGCTTTCTTGCAACGCCGCGAGTATGTAGGCCTTCTCCACCTCTGCCAGCGCCGCATCCAGATCCTGAGGAATCCCCGGCCCGTCGCTGAGGATCGCAGTCACGCCGCCCTCGCTCGGCGTCGAGGCAAACAAATAACCCGGCAGGTCGATATCTTCGATCACGGGTGAGGCGGCCACGATGGTCGCCCGCTCCACGCAGTTCTGCAATTCACGAATATTGCCCGGCCAGTGATACGCCGCCATCGCCTGCAACGCTTCGGCACTGAAACCCGTAATGCGCTTGCCGGCAGTGGCACTGAGGGTCTGGGCGAAGTGACGAGCCAGGGGCGCAATGTCCTCCACACGCTCGCGCAACGCCGGCAAAGGAATCGGGAACACGTTGAGGCGGTAATACAGGTCTTCGCGAAACTCTTTGTTAGCCACCGCCTCCAGCAGGTTCTTATTGGTGGCGGCGATTACCCGCACATCCACCTTGCGCTCGCGGGGGTCGCCCACCGGTTCGATCACCCGTTCCTGCAAGGCGCGCAGGATCTTGGCCTGTAACGCCAGGGGCATATCGCCCACTTCATCCAGAAACAAGGTGCCTTTATCAGCCTGCTGGAAGCGCCCTACCCGATCAGCCACAGCGCCGGTAAACGCGCCTTTGCGATGGCCGAACATTTCGCTTTCCAGCAAGCCTTCCGGGATCGCCGCGCAATTGACCGCCACGAACGGTTTGTCAGCCCGGCAGCCGTGTTTGTGGATAGCGCGTGCGACCATTTCCTTGCCGGTGCCGCTTTCGCCGGTCAGCAGGATGGTGGCGCTGCTGTCGCGCACCGAGTCGACCGCTTGCAGCACTTTGCGAAACGCCGGACTGTCGCCCACCAGGCTGTCGAACTGCGCGTGCTCATCCAGCTCGGCACGCAGGCGTGCGTTGTCGCGCATGATGTCGCGAAATTGCAGGGCCTTGGCCACGGTGATGTCCAGCTCATCGATATCGAATGGCTTGGCGATGTAGTCGTAGGCGCCGTTGCGCATCGACTGCACGGCGTTTTTCACTGTGCTGTAGGCGGTCATCACAATCACCGGCACGTGCGGGTAGCGCACCTTGATCTCGGCCAGCAGCGCCGGCCCGTCCATGCCGGGCATGCGCCAGTCGCTGATCACCAGGTCGATGTCTTCCTGCTCCAGCACCTTGAGCGCGTGCAGGCCGTTGCCGGCGATAAACACCTGCACGTCGTTCTGGCCCAGGGCCGAGGCGAGCAGGTCGCAGAGCTTGGGTTCGTCGTCGACTACCAGAATGTTATGCGTCATGACTGTCCTCGTCGTCTTCGCCCATCGCCGGAATGTACAGGCTGAACGTGGCGCCGGCATCTTTCTCGCTGGCACATTCGATGCTGCCGTCGTGACTTTCCATGATCGAATAGACTTTAGCCAGGCCCAGGCCGGTGCCGGAAGCCTTGGTGGTGACGAATGGCGTGAAGATACGCTCGACCATTTCCGCCGGAATGCCCTGGCCAGTGTCGGCGATGCTGATCACCGTATTTTCGCCCACGGTGCGAATGCCCAGGGTCAGGCGCCCGCCTTCGGGCATTGCGTCGATGGCGTTGAGAATCAGGTTGAGGCACGCCTGTTTGAGCTGCTTGGCATCCGCGTAAATCGTCGCCCCCGGCGCCTGGTCATCGATGTGTGCATCGATGTTATGGGTGGCCAATTCCGGGCCGCAGAAGCCGAGGATTTCCTCCACCAAGGGTCGCGTTGGCTGCAGCACGCGCAACGGCGGGTTGGGCTTGGCAAAGTCGAGAAACTCGGTGATCAGGTCGTTGATGCGGCTGACTTCACTGATCACGTATTCCAGGTGACGCTTGTCGGTTTCCGCCAGGTCAGCGCGACGGTGCAGCAGTTGCGTCGCCGTCTTGATGATCCCCAGTGGGTTGCGGATCTCGTGCGCCAGGCCCATGGCGACTTCACCCAAGGCGTGCAGGCGATCACGTCGACGCAACTGGGCTTCAAGGTGATGCAACTCGCCCAGGCGCTCGGTCATATGGTTGAAGGTGCTGCTCAACTGCGCCAGCTCGTCGCCGCCGCTGACCTCCACGCGGTGCGCGTAGTCGCCGGAAATCACCGCATTTACACCTTGGGACAGGTCGCGCAAAGGCTTGGTCAGGCGTCGCGACACCAACACCCCGGCCGCCAACGACAGCGCCGAACTGAGCAGGAAGATCAGCACGAACAGATTGCTCTGGTTCACCAGCCCAACCAGGCTGGTGTGGCGCAGCAGGCCGCTGAAAATCACGCCTTGCAGGTCACCGGCATCATTGAAGATCGGCCAGTACAAACCGCTGTAGTTATTGGTGAACTGCTCGCTGGGCTGCCTTGTGGCGCGCATCGCGGTTTCGACGTTCTTGGGGATGCGCGAAGGGTGATCCTCAAACCGTTGGGTCGAGAAAATCTCGGAAAAACCGTCCGGGTTGGCCAGGTACAGGCGCAGGTCGAGGGAATGCACATCGGCCACGCTGGTGAGGAAACTGCTGTCCAGGTAAGTCCCGACCAGCAGCTCGTAATCAACGCCGTCCTGGGAGGTCTCGAACGTCGAGACCACGATGCCGGTGGACACGCCCCCCACCTGCACAGTCTGCAACACCGTATTTTTGGCCAGGCTGATCTGCTTGACGATGTCGGAGGCGGCGGTACTGAACACGACTTTTTGGTCACTGGTGCGAATCAACGCTACCACGTCGATATCGGTGGCATCGGCAATGTCGGCGGTCAGCCGGTCGTGTTTGGCGGCTTGCTTGCTCTCAGGCGGGCTGGTGTAGCGCAGGAACAATTTGGCCATACGCGCGTTGTCATGAAGGATATCGCCGATCTCGTCCTTGACGATCTTGGTGGATTCCTGCAGCCAGATGCGCACGTTGCTGTCGAAGATCTGCGACAACGTGGTGGCGGCCAACTCCGCCGCGATCATGGTCGGGATCACACTGACCAACCAGAACGCCAGCACCAGCTTGCGCTGGACGCTCCAGCGCGAAATGGCAAAGGGGCGGGCTTTCTGGCGGGTCTTGGTAATCATCAGGTTTCGCTTATCGCAGCAGCCATGGCGGGGTCGGAACGGTCCGGTCGAATAAACACTTTTACAAGCTTGAGCAGGCCGTTGACCAGCCGGTTGCGGTGGCGGAAAAACACACGGTTACCCTGGAACTCACAGCCCAGGCGCAGCTTACTGGCATACCCGGCCTGCCCGCACTCATACAACGCAATATTATGCTGAATACAGTAGTCGACGTTGGTCAGCCAACTACGGAAGTACAGGTTGTAGTCGCGGGTGAACGCGACGTCGTGCCCGAAAAACTTGTCCACCAGCCGTTGTTCGTCCACCAGCATCAGGTTGAACGCCACCAGTCGCTCGTCTACCCAGTAAAGAACACAGACCGCGCGCTGATCAAGCCGCTCGAGCACGCCGGTGAAGTAGCCGGCAGGCAGCCGTTCGAACTGCAACTCGGCGCGTGTCAGCGTGGCTTCGTAAAGGCGCATGACTTCGGGCAACACGTCGTCGATATTGCGCCGCCATTCCACCCGCGGCCCCGGCGCACGCAGTTTGCGGCGCAGGTCCTTGCGGGTGGATTTGCCCAGCGAGCCGAGGTAAGCATCTACCGATCCATAAGGCAGCGGCAACACGCCGGTGGGCAGGCTCGGCATGCTTTGAAAGCCTGCCGCCCGGCAACTCTCGAGCCAATGCGGGTCTCTGCTCGGCGCGTCCTTGACCGCCACCAGGCCGATACCCACGTCATCAGCATCCCGGCGCGCGGCTTCCAGCAGGTGCTTGAGCATCTGCGGGCGGCGCGCATCTGCCACACCACTGGCGAAACCCACGTCGCAACGTTCGGCCACCGGAGAGCCGAGGGCATACAACCCCAACTGCAAAAGCCCGGGCCACAGCCGCTCTACACGCTCGGTCAGGCGCTTGCCGGCGCCCGATACCGTGGTGTCGAGGCGATAATGAGTAATGAACGCGGCGGCCACCGCCACCAGCGTTCCATTTTCATAGACAGCCAGGTAACGCCACTGAAAATCATCGATAGCGGCGTTTTCCACGGCGACGTAATAGTCCCAGTCCTCCAGAGCGCCCGGGAAACAGTCGTTCCAGGCACTGCGCTGGATGGCCCGGATGGTTGGGAAGGCTTGGGTGGTAATCACGTATTTCCCTTATTTCTTTGGCGAACGCCGATCCAATGTGGGAGCTGTCGAGCCCCAGCGAGGCTGCGATAGCATCACCCAGGTTTCACTGATAGACCGAGGCGCCTGCATCGCAGCCTCGCTTAAGCTCGACAGCTCCCACACCGACCCGATTTGGCAGAACATAATGCGTGTGCTGGTCGATGAACTCGGCACTCAACTCGATCACCCGGCGGTATTGCAGGTCGACGGTGATCATGTGGTAGCAGTTGTCCAACAGAATCTTGGTCACCGGCCCGCCCAAGTGGCGCTCCACGTAATCGGCGTTCCAGCGGCTGGTGATGTCGTCCTCGATGGAATGCAACACCAGCGCCGGTACGTTGATCGATGGCATGCGTTTTTTGACCACGGCGTTCATCCAGTGCAATTCACGCACGGTCACGCCTTCCATCGTCAACAAGCCCGCTTCGCTGCTTTCGCCCTCTTTCATCTGCCGTTCAACGATGGCCCGCAGGCGTTCGTTCTTGATGCCGTAGGGCGGTTTCTCGGTAAACCGGAACAGGCGCACGCCGAACGGAATACGGATCAGCAACGGCGTGATGAACGCCATTTTGTTGATGCTCCAGCCGTCGTACTTGAGCGTGGTGGAGTACATCAGCAAGCCGGCGACCTGGCCTGGATGCTCCGACGCCAGGTACATCGACATCACCGCGCCCATCGACAAACCACCGACAAAGACCTGCTCGTGCCGCTGTTTCACACCGACGAAGGTCCTGCGCACGCCTTCGTACCAGTCGCGCCAGCCCGTGGCCTGCAGGTCGCTGTTGTCACCGCAGTGCCCGGCCAGGGTGGGCACATACACCGTGCAATTGCCCGCCTTGGCGAGGCCCTTGGCGACCTGGCGCAATTCCGTCGGGGTGCCGGTCAGGCCGTGGATCAACAGGATCCCGACCGGACCTTCACCGAGAACGAAACCGGCAGTACCTTCACCGAGGTCGATCTCTGCCTGGCTCACCGATTAGTCGCCCGCACCAGCAGTTGTTCGAGCAACTTCAGGCCCAGTTCGATTTCCGGGTAGCTGATTTCCAGGGACGGTGCCAGGGTGATCACGTTTTTGTAGTAACCACCCACGTCGAGGATCAGGCCGAGTTTCTGGCCATCTACGACCATGTCGCCTTTCATGCCTTCTTCGACCATGTAGTCCAGGGTCGCCTTGTCTGGCGTGAAACCGTCTGGGCCGCAGATTTCGCAGCGCAGGGCCAGGCCCAGGCCGTCAACGTCGCCAATGATCGGGAAACGTTTCTGCAGGTCTTGCAGGCCTTCAAGGAAGAACTTGCCCTTGGCCATGACCATCGCGCCGTAGTCGACTTCGTTGGTCATCTTGAACATTTCCAGGCCCACCGCCGTGCCCAACGGGTTGGAGGCGAAGGTGGAGTGGGTCGAGCCTGGTGGGAAGACTTTGG
Source organism: Pseudomonas sp. H1_A03 (assembly GCF_054685145.1). Lineage (NCBI taxonomy): Bacteria > Pseudomonadati > Pseudomonadota > Gammaproteobacteria > Pseudomonadales > Pseudomonadaceae > Pseudomonas > Pseudomonas sp. H1_A03. The sequence continues at coordinate 2,534,545 of NZ_CP162829.1, read as the reverse complement.
GGTTGATCAACTCTTCACGGGCCCAGATGCCGCCCAGCGGGTTGAGGCCGTTGGTCAGCGCCTTGCCAAAGACGATCACGTCCGGCTGCACGTCGAAGTGCTCGATCGACCACAGTTTGCCGGTGCGATAGAAACCCATCTGGATTTCGTCGGAGACCATCAGGATGCCGTGCTGATCCAGCACATGCTTGAGTTCGCGGTAGAAGTTCATCGGCGGGATCACGTAGCCGCCGGTGCCCTGGATCGGCTCGACGTAGAAGGCTGCGTATTCACACTGATTGGTTTTCGGGTCCCAGACGCCGTTGTATTCGGTCTCGAACAAGCGGGCGAATTGCTGCACACACTGGCTGCCGTATTCTTCCTTGGTCATGCCTTTAGGGCCGCGGAAGTGGTACGGGAACGGAATGAAGTTGGCGCGCTCACCAAAGTGGCCGTAGCGGCGACGGTAGCGGAAGCTCGAGGTGATCGACGACGCGCCGAGCGTACGGCCGTGGTAGCCGCCTTCGAAGGCGAACATCAGGCTCTTGCCGTTGGAAGCGTTACGCACCACCTTCAAGGAGTCTTCGATGGACTGCGAACCGCCCACGTTGAAGTGCACGCGACCGTCGAGGCCGAACTTCTTCTTGGCGTCCACCGCGATCATTTCCGACAGCTCGATCTTGCCCTTGTGCAGGTACTGGCTGGCGATTTGCGGCAGGGTGTCGATCTGCTGTTTCAACGCATTGTTCAGGCGCGGGTTGGCGTAGCCGAAGTTGACCGCCGAGTACCACATTTGCAGGTCGAGGTAGGCCTGGTCCTCGGTGTCCCACACGTAGGAGCCTTCGCAACGGCTGAAAATACGCGGCGGCTCGATGTAGTGGACGGTGTCGCCGTAGGAGCAGTATTTGGCTTCTTTATCCAGAAGGATCTGGTCTTCGGCGGTAGCGATACGGATATCAGACATGGTGGAAGAGTTCCTGATTGTCGGAAGAGGTGTTGAAGGTGGTGGCGTTGGCGGCGATGCCTTGTGGCAGCAGCGCCAGCAATGCAGGCACTTCGGCAAAGGTGTCGAAGCGCGCGTGAGGGATGTGGTTGGCCACGCAGTAGTCGGCGAGGCTGCCCTTGGCGAAGACGAAGTCGGCGGTGGAGGCCACGCACATGTCGGACTTGCCGTCGCCGATCACCAGCACGCGTTTGTGGCGCGGGGTGGATTTGCACTTGCAGTTGCCGGAAGCGGCACGGCAGGCGTCGCTGGCGTACGGGAAGTCGATGCGCCAGCTGTTCTGGTCGACCTGGCGCAGGCGGTTGGCGAGGATCGGCAGCAAGGTCACGTAGTTGCGCGAGAGGATCCGCGCGATGCCCTGCTCGATGCCGTCACTGACCACTTCAATGGACGCGCCCAGGCCGATCACGTGATCGACGAAGTCCGGGAAGTCCGGGTCAATCTCGACGCTGTCGAAATACGCCAGCAGTTCGGAGGGCGTTGCCTTGATCAGCGCCAGTTGGCGGCTCAGGCATTCGCGTGAACCGATGTGCCCATCCAGCCATTCCTGTTCGATGGTTTCCCACTCGGGGCCGGCGAAGCGTTGGAGGACGTTGTCGATGACATCGGTGGGAGTAATGGTCCCGTCGAAATCACACACGATATGCCAGTGGATCATCTACGTTTACCTTGTAGGGGCGCGCTCAGTGCGCTTGCACAAGGGGGTAGAGCAGGGAGTGTGCCAACTGGCCGGCGCCCAGCGGGGCCGGGGCTTTGCCTGATGTGCCGAGGCAATATGTGTCGTGCAAGCTACAATTTTTGTAGCTTGCTACAAACAAGATGAGTGCTTGCGTACGGAGGGCCCTTCGCGCGTTCATGCGTGCCTATCCAGACGAGGAAACGGCTCCATGCTCAAGGCTACTTCTGCTGTATTCGCCGGTTTACTGGGGCTGTGCGGCTTCTCCAGCACGGTCCGGGCCGATGCAATCACTGGCGAAGTGGGCGCGGGCTTCAGCTACCAGCCCCACGACCCCACCGGCAGCCGCTATGAAACACGGCCCGTGCCGTACCTGGATCTGGACTGGGGCGATGTCAGCCTGAGCACCGATGACGGCTTGACCTGGAGCGCGCTGAACACCAACGGTCTCACCGCCGGCCCCTATATCAATTACCTGCAAGGACGCACCTCCAACGGCTCGCTGCAAGGTTTGCGCAATGTATCGGACATGGCTGAGATAGGCGGCTTCATCCAGTACGCGCCCGCCGATTTCTGGCGCATCTATGCGCGGCTGGGCCAGGCCGTGGGCGGCGGGCATTCGCAAAGCGGCGCGCTGGGCAAGCTCGGCAGCGAACTCGGGTACCCACTGGGCGGCGGGATCATCGGCAGCACCGGCCTGGCGGCGAACTTCGCCGACGCGCGCCAGACCCAGACGTATTTTGGGGTAGATGCCAATGAATCCGCGGCCTCCGGGATTCGCCCGTACAACGCCAGTGGTGGTTTCCAGAACGTGACGCTGACCCAGAGTTTCGAGTTCCCGCTGGACGCAAAATGGTCGCTGCTGACCAGTGCCAGTTGGGTGCATTTGGTGGGCTCGGCGGCGGACAGCAGCATCGTCAAGCAAACCGGCGACGTGAATCAGGGCCAGGTGCAGACGGCGATCAGCTACAAATTCGATTAATTCCGTAGCAGCTGTCGAGCCCCAGCGAGGCTGCGTCAGGCGCGACTCGATCCTGAATCGGCAGCGCGTCCGACGCAGCCTCGCTGGGGCTCGACAGCTGCTACGAGAGAGTGAGAGAGACCTCAGTTCTCTTCGCCTTCCGCCAGCAAAGCAATCCCGCCAATAATCACCGCTACCCCCACCCAGTGCAGCGGGCTGATGTGTTCCCCCAGCCCCAGCCACGAACCGAGCAACACCACCACAAACACCAGTGAGCTCAGCGGGAACGCCAGGGACAGGCTGCTGCGCCGCAGGATCAGCATCCACACGAAGAACGCGCCGATGTAGCAGGCTATCGCCGCCAGAATGCCTGGGTTGCGGGCCACCTCACCCAGCCATTGCCAGTTGAAATCCATCTGCCCCAATTGATTACCGGCCACTTTGGTAAACAACTGGCCAGCGCTTTCGGTGCAGATCAACAAGGCCCACAACACCACAGTGCCGAAGCGCCCGTGCAGCCATCCGGTATTCATCATTTGCGTATTCATGCCTGACTCCCTGCAATTGCCACCAACATCACACCCAACGTAATCACCAGCGTGCCCATCCAACGGCGGCGGCTGACGGTTTCGCCCAGCACCACCTTGCCCGCCAGCACCACCCCGCAATAGGCGAGCGCCGCCGCTGGAAACAGCAGGCTCAGCGGCGCACGCGACAGGGCTTCAAGCCAGACGAAAAACTCGACGACATACGCACCGATCCCCGCCCACAGCAACGGCGCATTAAACACCTGGCCCCAGAACGCGTTCAGGCGGAAACCGCCGTCCAGCTCGGGTAAACGGTCCAGGCCGAGCTTGAAACACAGTTGGCCGATCACATCGAGCACGATGGAAAACGCCACCAGCAACACCACCGTCAACGTCACGGAAACAGCTCCTCAAACAGGTCGATCAGGGCTTCATTGGTCGCCGCATTGCGCTGCAGATCCTCTGCGCTCCAGCGCTCGGGCGGTGGCTGGTCGGACTTGGCCTCCCAGCGCTTGAACGCATTGCTGAACGCCGGTGTGGCGAACTCGCCGCACACGTCGATACCGATGATGCGTTTGCGCGCCGCCAACGCCCGCAGGGCTTGCAGCAGGTGGGTCAAGCGCATGCCGCCCTGGTCCCAGTTGGTGGCCGCGTCTTCGCTGGCCAGCACATCCTTGTCGAGGGTGATCCAGATCGCTTCGGTGGGCAGGCTGCTGATCATCTGATCGAGGAACGCGGTCCAGTCCAGCTCGGCCAGGTTGCGCCAATGCAAATGGTCTTCGCGCTGCTGATGGCCGGCGCCATCCCCCACCCGCCCCCAGACTTTCGACGGCGGATGCTGCCAGGGAAACAGCTGCAAGTGCCCGCGCTTGAGGGCACCGAGGTTGCCGCCACGCAGTTGTGGGTTATGCAGGTCATCGCTGCACGGGCCGAGGGTGACGATGCGTTTGATCGCCGGCATTTTCAGCGCACGGTTGACCCAGGAGCCACAGTGACGTTTGGGCGCAAAGCGCACCCAGTCGGGGTGGTTGTCGAAGTGGATCAGGCTGATGGGTTCTTTCAAGTCGGCGAGAAACGCCGGCGTCAGGTGGTGATAATCGCCGGAGCCGACAAACAGGATTTCCGGCCGCGCATCCTTAGGCCGAGGCCGCAGGGCCAGGCGTTCAGCGAAGCGCTTCCAGGTTTTTTCGGTGGACCACAGGCGCAGCTTGGGGCCCAGGTCCAGCAGGTCGATACGCGTGGCACGGCCGCTGGCCAAACGCCGGGCAATCGGCGCCTGGCCGGTGAGGCTGTGGTCGAGGTCAAGAATGTTCAAGGCAGTGTTCCCCTAGGGCTTTAGGGGGTCAATGCAAGGGACGGGCCAGCGCCTATCTTGAAGACAATGAGCAAGCCCGCTCCCACACTTTGAACTGCGCTCGACTTTAGGATTTGGCTTCGCTGATGATCTGCCGAATCGCGCCGACAAATGCCTCGGCCGGTTGGCCACCGCTGACGGCGTACTGATCGTTGAACACAATGGTCGGCACCGAGGTCACGCCACGGGAAGTCCACAGCTGTTCCTGTTCGCGGACATCGGCGGCGTATTCATCGCAAGCAAGAATCTCGGCCGCACGTTTGATATCCAGGCCAACGCTTTCGGCGATGATCGCCAGCGTCGCATGATCGGAAGGGTCCTGCCCATCGGTGAAATACGCCTTGAACAGCGCTTCCTTGAGGTTGTACTGCAAGCCTTCCAGCCCGGCCCAATGCAGCAGGCGATGGGCGTCGAAGGTGTTGTAGATACGGCTCTGACCATCGGTGCGAAAAGCAAAGCCCAACTCAGCCCCCATGTCGCGGATTCGCGCACGGTTTGCCTGGGACTCTTCGGCAGTGGAGCCGTATTTTTCGGTGATGTGCTCGACGATGTTCTGGCCCTCGGCGGGCATGTTCGGGTTCAGCTCAAACGGCTGGAAATGGATCTCGGCCTGTACTTCGGCGCCAAGCTGGTCGAGGGCTTCGGTCAGGCCGCGCAGGCCGATGATGCACCAGGGGCAGGACACGTCGCTGACGAAATCGATTTTCAGGGGAGTACTCATGGTAGGCAACCTCGCAGGCTTCAATACGCCGTAAAGGGTGCACGATACACCAATGTCACAGCAGCTTCGAAGGCGCGACCGGGTCAATCTGCGCCCAATGTGCGGCATCTTCGCGATGAGCCTGCAGGTACGGCAACACCGCTGTCAGCAGCGGCGCCTTGAACGCTTCCTGGAAACGATGGGCCATGCCGGGAATCAACTTCAACTGGCTGCCCTGGATATGCGCCGCCAGGTGCACGCCGTGCATCACCGGCAGCAACGGATCGGCGGTGCCGTGGACCACCAGCGTCGGTACACGCAGTTGGTTGAGCAACGGCACGCGGCTCGGTTCGGCGAGGATCGCCATGATCTGGCGCTTCACGCCTTCCGGGTTGAAGGCGCGGTCGTAAGACAGCGCCGCCTGGTGCAGCAACGCCTGGCGATCATCCTTCACGTTCGGGCTGCCCAGCGCCGCGAGCAAATCGGCCTGCTGCTCCAGCGCCACTTCACGATTCGGCGCACTGCGTCGCGACAACAACTGCACCAGCGCCGCATTGGGTGCCGGCAAGCCTTCGGCACCGGAGCTGGTCATGATCAGGGTCAGGCTTTCCACGCGCTGCGGCGCCATCGCCGCCAGGTGCTGGGCGATCATGCCGCCCATGCTTGCGCCCAGTACGTGAAACTGCTGGATCTGCAAGGCGTCCATCAAGCCCAGGGCGTCGTCGGCCATATCCGTCAGCGTGTAGGGTGCCGCCACCGGCAGGCCGAGCTTGTAGCGCAGTACCTCAAAGGTCAGGTTGGCGTTTACCGGCGCCTGGCGCCAGGTCGACAGGCCGACGTCACGGTTGTCGTAGCGGATCACCCGGAAACCCTGTTGACACAGGGCGACCACCACTTCGTCCGGCCAGTGGATCAACTGCCCGCCCAGGCCCATCACCAGCAACAAGGCAGGGTCGGACGCACGACCGATGCTCTGGTAAGCAATGCTCACCTGAGCCAGGTCGACCGTTTGGGTCGGGACATTGACATCACATCGAGAAGCCGCAAAAGACGGCAGGCCGAACAGTAAAGCGGCCAGTAAAAACAACACGCGCATGAAAAACACCGAAACGCAGAACCCCAGTAGAGCGCGAGTCTGATGAAGTTTGTTCAAGCGCGCTGCCACACTTCCATGACAGTTTGATGAAGAGTGCCCAGCGGTCATGGTCGACACACGTTGCAACATGAGACAAACTCACGCCATCCGCCTTCGTCACAAATTATCTTCATGGAGAGCCCGTGCTCGAAATCCGTCACCTCAAGACCCTGCACGCCCTGCGCGAGGCTGACAGCCTGGTCGAAGCCGCCGAACGCCTGCACCTGACGCAATCGGCGCTGTCCCACCAGTTCAAGGAGCTGGAAGAGCGCCTGGGCATGCAACTGTTCGTGCGCAAGACCAAGCCGCTGCGTTTCACGAGCGCCGGCCTGCGCCTGTTGCAACTGGCCGACGCCACCCTGCCCTTGCTGCGCGGCGCCGAGCGTGACATTGCGCGGTTGGCCGGCGGCACCGCCGGGCGTTTGCACATGGCGATTGAATGCCACAGCTGCTTCCAGTGGCTGATGCCGACCATCGACCAGTTCCGCGATGCCTGGCCGGAAGTCGAGCTGGACCTGGCGTCCGGTTTCGCCTTCGCGCCGCTGCCGGCCCTGGCGCGCGGCGACCTCGACCTGGTGGTGACCTCCGACCCGCTGGAACTGCCGGGCATCACCTATGTGCCGCTGTTCACCTACGAAGCCATGCTGGCGGTGGCCAACCAGCACGCGCTGGCGAACAAGGCGTACATCGTGCCGGAAGACTTGCTGACCGAAACCCTGATCACCTACCCGGTGGAGCGCGACCGGCTGGACATCTTCACCCGCTTCCTGGAACCCGCCGACGTCGAACCGGCCCAGGTGCGCACCTCGGAACTGACAGTGATGATGATGCAATTGGTCGCCAGCGGCCGTGGCGTGTGCGGCATGCCGCATTGGGCGCTGCATGAATACAGCTCGCGCGGTTACGTGAAGGCCAAGCGCCTGGGCGAGAAAGGCTTGTTTGCGACGCTGTACGCGGGGATTCGCGCGGACATGCTGGACGCGCCATATATGCGCGACTTTTTGCTGACGGCGAAGGACACGTCGTTTTCAACGCTGGATGGGGTGAGTGCTGTTCGCTGAGCGGCACTCATTAGAAAACATTGAACATCAGTGATCTTCCAGTTCGCGCCACATGTGGATCTTGTCGAAGTATTCAACGCCGACGCGCACTGCCAATGGCTCCAGGCCGTATTGGATAAAACCGCAGCGTTGGTACAAGGCAAACGCCGCGTCATTACCGGCCGTGACGGTCAGCTGGATCACCTTGAGGCGCGGCTGCTTACGCGCCTCATCCAGTGCCGCTTCAACCAACTGACGGCCCAAGCCCTTTTGCTGGTGGCCCGCGTTCACATACATGCCGAACAGCGTCACCTTGTGCCGAGCCTTCTCTCGTGGCTCGTATGCAAGGCCGACAATGCCGGCCAGCTCATCCCCTTCGTAGGCACCGAGCAGCCGGTCCAGCGGACTGCCCAAGCGTTTTTCCCACCAGCTCAACGGCATCGCGGCACGCTCCGCCACGCTGGAGGTGAATGCCTGGGGATAGGCGCCATAGGCCTCGAGCATCAATGCACGATAGGCCTCGGCGTCATGCGTCCCCAGCGTGCGAACAATCATGCGGTCAGCGATGAGCGGTAAAACGGCAGGATCAAATCGCGCGTCAAGGGTGCCAACTGCAAGCCGCCGTCACCGGCCGGGTCAATCCAGCGGACCTCTTCAATTTCGGCGGCGGGGGTCACCGCAACGTCGATCTGCACCTGGAACAACTCGGCTTCCACGGTAAAACCCGGCTCGTTGGCGGCCGGTGCGGAAAACGTGCCGAGGTAGACGGCGGCACTGGGCTCGATACGCAAGTTGAGCTCTTCGTGCAGCTCGCGGGCCAGGGCTTCGACGGGTTGCTCGCCAGCGTCAATCTTGCCCCCCGGTTGCATGAAAGCCTGGGTGCCGCGCTTGCGCACCAGCAGGGTTTGGCCGTCGCTGCCGATCAGGAGGGCGGCGGCGATGCGGATAGTAGAAGTGCTCATGAAAGGTCTGCTGTCTCTTCGGGTACTTTGATAAAAATGGCGTATTTCGCGCCTTCCATTGCCTCGAACGCAATGAGCTTGTCCACCAGCGGCAGGTTCAGCACCTTGCCGGCATTGAGCAGGAGCATGCCGTTATCGGCATTGAGGTTACGCGCCAGGACCATACCGTCAGCCAGCTCACGGGTGGTCAGGACCTTGACGGTGGGATCACCCAGCGTCACATCACTGAGGAACTTGGCACAAGCCTGCACGAAAGCCTCGACCAGGCTCGGATCGTAGAGGCGCCCGGCATACTTTTGGATATAGAGCAGCGCTTCATCACTGTTCATCTGTCGCTCAAGGATCAGCCCTTTCTGCAACTCGATGAAATCCACCGCCAGTTTCAGCAAGCGTGAACCAAACGGGATCGCATCCTCCTTGAGGTGATCGGGGAAACCACTGCCGTCGTAGCGCTCCTGATGATGACGAATGATCCGCGCCGCATCCTTCATCGGCTCCAGCGTCATCAACAGCGACTCGCTCTGCGTCGGATAGGCGCGGTACAGATCGCGGTCGGTGCTGTGCAGTTTATCGGCCGGGGCAGTCATCATGCTGTCGGTCCAGCTCAGTTTGCCGATGTTATAGAGCGCGGCGGCCATGGTGAGGTCGCGTGTGCTGACCTCGTCGATGGCCTGCGAGGCGCAATACACACGGATCAGCTCGATCAACTGGCGGTTGGTCTGCTTGTCCTTGGGCAAGCGCAGGTTGGCCAGCAGCGAAAACACTTCGGTGCCCGTCACGTAGCTGCGCTTGAGTTCTTCGTAAGCCAGGTCGAGCATGTCCGCGGTCTGCTGCAGCTCGCCGGTACGCGACTCCACGCGTTTTTCCAAGGTCGCATTGAGCGCCTTGAGCTGCTCGTTCTGCACCAGGGTCAAGCGTTCAAGCCGCTGATGTTCCAGGGCCTGCTGCAGGATCAGCTTCAGTTCATCGTCATTCCAGGGTTTGCCGATATAACGGTGGATCTGCCCTTCGTTGATCGCCTTGATGATTGTCGGCAGGTCAGCGTAACCGGTCAGCAGGATACGACTGGTGGTGGGATACAAGCGATGGACTTCAGCCAGCAACTGCGCGCCGTCCATACCTGGCATGCGCGCGTCGCTCATGATCAGGTCGATGGGTTGGGCCGCCATTATTTCCAGAGCCTGGGCCCCGCTGCCGGCAAGCACCACATTAAAGGGCTGGCCGCGCAACAGGCGACGCAAGCTGTTGAGGATCGACTCTTCATCGTCGACCAGCAAAATGGTGGGTTGTGCGGTGGAGAGCGTAGCGAATTGTTCATCCATGCCTGCTGCGCCTTCGAATCAAATTGAATTGAGCTAAATTGAACCCGTGTGCCGAGCCGTCTTCCCTCGCTTGGCACGCGGGCTTGATTTGACGCCAAGTAGCCGTCGATATCAAGGGAGTTCGACTATGCTGTCAGAGCAGGCAGACGCCCCGCTCACGATGCACCCAGGGAAGGAACCGTCATGCCGTCGAATCACTTGCAGTTGTGGTGCGCACAATGACCCCGGATTCCGTACGGGCCAACCGGCGCATTCTGATCGTCGATGACACCGCCTCGATCCATCAGGACTTTCGCAAGATCCTCTGTGCCGAAGGCGAACCCTCCCTGGAAAACCTCGAGGAGGCCCTGTTCGGGACCCCGGCCAAAGTGCGTCAGGCGTTCGAGCTCGACTCGGCCTATCAGGGTCAGGAGGCCCTGGCCCTGGTGAACAAGGCCCTGGCCGCCAACGCGCCCTATGCCATGGCCTTCATTGACATGCGCATGCCACCTGGCTGGGATGGCTTGCAGACCATCGAACACCTCTGGAACGTCGATCCCCACCTGCAGATCGCCCTGTGCACCGCCTACTCCGATTACTCCTTCGAGGCCATCGAAGCGCGCTTAAAGTACAACGACCAGTTGCTGATCCTGAAAAAGCCCTTCGATCACCTGGAAATCCGCCAGATGGCCAGCGCCCTGACCTGGAAATGGCAACTCGCCCAGGACATTGCGCTGAAAGTGATCAGCCTGGAACGCACCGTCGAAGAACGCGTGCAGGAGCTGCTCAAAGTCTCGCACCTGCTGCACTACGATGCCCTGACCGAACTGCCCAACAGCACGTTGTTAGGCGACCGGCTGACCCAGGCAATTGCCCTTGGCCGGCGGCATGACACGCAAATGGCGGTGATGTTTATCGGCCTGGACCGCTTCAAGCGCATCAATAACGCCCTGGGCTACCCCGTGGGCGATGAGGTGCTGCAGCAGGTCAGCCAAAGCCTGGTGGCGGCGGTGCGAAGTTCGGATTCGGTGTTTCGCTACGGTTCCGACGAGTTCGTGGTCCTGCTCAACGACATCTTGCATCCCCAGCAAACCCAGCACGTTGCGCAAAAGATCCTCAAGGCCATCCGCGCCACCCGTCACGTCGCCGGGCATGACCTGAGCATCACCGCCAGCCTGGGTATCAGCATTTGCCCCAATGACAGCGGCACAGCGGTGGAGTTGATCAAACAGGCCGAAACCGCCATGCACGCCAGCAAAGAGCGCGGCCCGGACGATTTCAGTTTTTATACCGAAGACATGAACCTGCACGCCCAACACCGGCAAAACCTGGAAAGCGCGATTCACCATGCCCTGGAATGCAACGAATTTGCCCTGCACTACCAGCCGAAGCTGGATCTGAAATCCGGGCAGATCGTGGGGGCGGAAGCGCTGCTTCGCTGGTTTCAACCGCGTTCGGGTTGGGTCAGCCCGGCTGACTTCATTCCGGTGGCTGAGGACACTGGATTGATCGTGCAGCTGACCCAGTGGGTATTGCGCCAGGCCTGTGAACAAACACAAGCCTGGCGTGAGATGGGCCTGCCCGCGCTACGCATCTCTGTGAATATCTCAGCCATCGATTTCCGCCAGCGGGACTTCGTCGACAACCTCGCCGCGATCCTCAAGCAGACGCGCCTGCCGCCGGCCCTGTTGGAGCTGGAGATCACTGAAAGCGTGCTGATGCAGAATGTCGACGACACGGTCGATATCCTGAACAGGATCAAAGCCATGGGCGTGCGCCTGGCCCTGGATGATTTCGGCACGGGTTACTCCAGCCTGAGCTACCTGCGACGGTTTCCCATCGACGTGCTGAAAATCGACCAATCGTTCATTCATGGCCTGAAGGTAAATAGCCAGGACGAACAACTGATCAGCGCTATTATCGGCATGGGCAAAAGCCTGGGCTTGACTATCATCGCCGAGGGCGTAGAAACCCTCGAGCAATTGAACTTCCTGCAACACCAGCTGTGCGAGGAAGGCCAAGGCTATCTGTTCAGTAAAGCGGTGCCCTCAGAGGACTTCGCCCAGTTACTGCAGAAGGGCTGCGCGACACTGATGCCCGATCAATAGCCCTACGCCTGCAAGGAGTGCTCGCTTGAACGACGTTTCAACCTGCCGTACCAGCCTCTTCCTCACGCTGTGGCTGGGCCTGGGTGCGCCATTGATGGCCGCGCCGTTGGAAGAGGCCCTGAAACCGTTGCCCGCGGTCCCTGCATTGGACCCGGCCAAGGTTGAACTGGGCCGCCAACTGTTCAACGAGCCGCGATTGTCGGCCAATAACACGCTGTCCTGCGCCAGTTGCCATCACTTGGCATCGGGAGGCGCCGACGACAAACCCTTCTCCATTGGCTTCGACGGCAAGCCGGTAGAACTCAACACGCCGTCGGTGTTCAACGCCAGCCTCAATTTCAAGCAGTTCTGGAATGGCCGCGTCGACACGTTGGAAGCACAGGTCGAACACGTGGTGATCAGCCCGGTGGAAATGGGCAGCGACTGGAAAACCGTGGTGCAGAACCTCGCTGCCCTGCCCGCCTACCAGGCCGCGTTCAAACAGGCCTACCCGGACGGTGTCACCGCCGCTAACGTACAAAATGCCTTGGCCACCTATGAGCAAACGCTGCTGACCCTTAACTCACGGTTTGACCAATATCTCCTAGGCAATACCGAAATCCTCACGATCCAGGAAAAATATGGCTACCAGCGGTTCAAGGACTACGGCTGTATTGCCTGCCACCAGGGCATCAACATCGGCGGCAACATGTTCCAGAAGTTCGGTGTGATGGGCGACTACTTCAAGGCGCGCGGCAATCCGGTCGAATCGGACCTGGGGCGCTACCTGCTGACCCAGGACGAAGAAGACCGCCACGTGTTCAAGGTGCCCAGCTTGCGTAACGTCGCGGTCACGGCGCCCTACTTTCACGACGCCTCGGCCAAGACACTGCAAGAGGCGGTCGACGTGATGTTCAAGTACCAACTGGGGCGCACCCCGTCCCAGGAAGACAAGGACCTGATTGTCCAGTTTCTCAAGACCCTGACCGGCGAATGGGCAGGCAAGCCTTTATGAGCATACCGTCATGACCCTGTCCCGCCGCCTCTCCAGCCAAGTGTTGCTTAGCCTGATGACGCTGCTGTTGGCGTCCACCCTGGTGTTTCTGTACCTCAAGTCTTCCCGTGACCAGACCGCCACCTACACACACTCACGGGACCTGATCCGCCAACTCCAGCAACTCAATGCCCAATGGGACAGTGAAGTGTTGAAGGCCAGGATCGCCATCACCCACAACTATGATCCGCTGGTGGCACCCCTGCGGGAAATGACGCGGTTATGGGTAGACCTGGAAAACGGCGACGCCTACCACGACCCTGCTGACCTGCAACGTTGGCAAGCCAGCCGGGATGCTTATCAGGCCGCGATCAAGGAAAAAGCGCGGTTGGTGGACCAGTTCAAATCCCACAATGCGGTGCTGCGCAACTCATTGGCTTTTTTACCAACCGCTGAGGACGACATTCAGGCTCAGTTCAACCGCTTTAATGATGAAGACCGGCTGCAACTGCAAGGCGTAGCTACCGACACTTACGACTTGCTACTCAGCAGCCTGGAGTTCGCTCAGGTCACCAGCGACGAGCTCGCGGCCGATATCCTGGTGGGCCTGGGCAAACTGGCGATCAACAAGGAGCGATTGCCCAGTGATTTCCAGGCGCCGGTTGAGATCCTCAGTAATCACATTTCGCTGATCCTGCGCGAACAGCCGGTGGTCAACGGTTTGCTCGAACGAATCGCCGCAGTCCCGGTGGCCGAACGCCTGGACGAGCTGACCACGCATCTCAATCAGGACCAGCAAGCCTCTGACCTCATCGACCATCAATACCATCGCTACCTGCTGATTTTCTCGACCTTATTGGTGGCGCTTTTACTGTACCTGGCGGTGCGCCTGCTGCGCAGTTTCGCCGAAATCAACCGAGTCAACCGCGCGCTGCACGCGGCGAACGAGACCCTGGAACAACGCGTGGAGCGGCGCACCCAACAACTCAAGGATGCCCAGAGTGAACTGCTCGACAGCGCGCGACAGGCCGGCATGGCGGAAATCGCCACCAACGTGCTGCACAACGTGGGCAACGTGCTCAACAGCGTGAATATCTCCGCCGACCTGGTCACGCGAAAGCTGCGCAGCAGCAAGGCATTGGGCCTGGGCAAAGCCATGCAGTTGATCAACGAACGCCAGGGGGACCTGGGCACCTTCTTGACCGAGGATGAAAAAGGCAAGCTACTGCCCGCCTACCTGAACCAACTGGTGGACGCCATTGCGCAGGAACAACAAGGCATGGCGGATGAAATGGCGCAGCTGAGTAAAAGCGTCGACCATATCAAAGACATCGTCTCCACCCAACAATCCTATGCCGGTGCGTCTGCGGTTCGCGAACCGGTGCATATCAGCGCCCTGATGGAAGATGCCTTGCGCATGAACGCAGGGGCGCTGAATCGGCACAACGTCACGGTGGTCAAGCATTACGCGCAACTGCCGGAAATCCTAGCGGACAAACACCGGTTGCTGCTGATCATGGTCAACCTGATCAGCAATGCGAAGTACGCCATGTCCACCCTCTCCGACCGGCCGCGGCAAATGACCCTCACGGTGCAGTCGCTGAATGACGACACCTTGCAGATCAGCGTGAAGGATGAGGGCGAAGGCATACCGGCAGAAAACATGACACGAATCTTCACTCACGGTTTCACCACTCGCAAGGAAGGCCATGGCTTTGGCCTGCACAGCTGCGCCCTGGCCGCCGTGGAAATGAATGGCCAGCTCAGCGCGCACAGCGACGGGCCGGGCCTGGGCGCGGTGTTTACCTTGACCATCCCTCTTACTCTTGTCGGAAGCCCCGCATGAACCAACCTCCCAACCGGCGCATCCTGCTGATCGACGACACGCCGTCGATTCATGACGATTTCCGCAAGATCCTGGTGCCGACCGTTGAATCGAACCCGCTGCTGGATGACATGGAATCGGCGCTGTTCGGCGACACGGCCAAAGCCCAGGCCCAGGTTTTCGAGCTGCACTCGGCGTATGGCGGGGAAGAAGGCCTTGGCTTGCTGACCACGGCCATGGCGGAAAAACGTCCCTACGCGCTGGCCTTTGTCGACATGCGCATGCCCCAAGGCTGGGATGGCGCCCGGACCATCGAAGCGTTGTGGAAAATCGCCCCAGACCTGCAAGTCGTGGTGTGCACCGCTTATTCGGACTACTCCTGGGAAGACCTGCTGGAACGCCTGCACGCCCATGAACGCTTGCTGATTCTGAAAAAACCCTTCGACAACATCGAAGTCCAGCAGATGGCCAACACCCTGGCGAATAAATGGGACATGGCCCGTCGCGCCTCGCTGCAGACCACCCACTTGGAACATTTGGTGGAGCAACGCACCCAGGCGCTGCAACTGGAAATCGACGAGCGCAAGCACCTGGAAAGCCAACTGGTGCAGTCCGAAAAACTCGCGTCGCTGGGGCAGCTTGCGGCGGGTGTCGCCCATGAAATCAACAACCCGGTGGGCTTTATCTCCTCCAACCTCAGCACCCTGGACGGCTACTTCAACCAGCTGCAACAGATACTGGATGCCTATCAACGCGCCGAAACGCTGATTGCGCCGCCGGAACAGCGCGATCAGCTCAAGGCACTGCGAACCGACCTTGAGCTGGAGTTTCTCAAGGAGGACATTCCGATCCTGATCAAAGAGTCCAAGGAAGGCATTGGCCGCGTGGTGCAAATCGTCAAAGACCTGAAAAATTTCTCACGGGTGGACAATGACCAGACCTGGCAGTTTGCGAACCTGCAACAGGGCATCGATTCAACACTGAACATCGTCGCCAGCGAACTCAAGTACAAAGCCGACGTGGTCAAAAACTACGGCGCATTGCCCGAGATCGAATGCCTGGCATCGCAGCTCAATCAGGTGGTGATGAACCTGGTGATCAATGCCGCGCAAGCCATGGGACCGGAGCGCGGCACCATTACCATCAGCAATGGCGTGGAAGGCGATAACATCTGGCTGGAGGTGGCGGACAACGGCTGCGGGATTGCCCCCGACGCCGTGCAGAAGATTTTCGACCCGTTCTTCACCACCAAACCCGTAGGCGAAGGGACGGGACTAGGGCTGTCGCTCTCCTACGGTATCGTCAAGAAACACCATGGCGATATTTCCGTCAGCAGCGAACTCGGCAAAGGCACCAAATTCCGCGTGGTATTGCCGATTCGGCAGACGGCGGCGTAGGGCACGCCGCCGAATAAGCCGCAAAGATCTACGCCGCTTCCTGGAAATCCATCTCCGGTGGCTGTTGCGAGAAGCCACGGGTGAGCACGCCCAAGTAAACCAGGCCAATTGCCAACCACGCTAGGCCCAGGTAGATCGCCAGGTGATCGAGGCTGACCATCAGCCATAAATCCGCGAGCAGGCCGATGGTCGGGAATACCAGGAACAGGATCAGCTCACGCACACCCCGCTGCTTGGCGCCGATCCAGTAATGGAAGATCACCGACAGGTTCACCAGACTGAACGCCAGGAAGGCGCCGAAGTTGATAAACGATGTGGACGTGGTCACGTCCAGCTTCAACGCCAGCAGCGCCACCACCGCGCACAACAGGATGCTGTTGACCGGCGTACCAAAGCGCGCATGCAGGGTGCCAAAGAACGACTTGGGCAACACGCCATCGCGGCCCATCGCAAACAACAAGCGCGAACCACTGGCCTGGGCCGACAGCCCCGAGGCGAACTGGCCGACGATCAGGCCGATCAGGAAGATCGACACAAACAGGTCGCCACCGATGTTGCGCGCGATTTCATACGCCGCCGAATCCACATTGGCGAATTCGAAAGACGGGTGCGCGATCTGCACAAAGTAGGACACCGCCACGAAAATCAGCCCGCCTATCAAGGTGATCAACATGATCGCCCGTGGGATGGTGCGGCGCGGGTCGCGGGTTTCTTCGGTGAGGGTGCTGACCGCGTCAAAGCCCAGGAATGAATAGCAAGCGATGGCCGCGCCGCTCATGATCAGCGGCAGTTGCATCTGGCCGTTGAAGAACGGGGCGGTCGTCCATAAAGGCTTGCTCGCATCACCCCCGATGTAGTGGATACACAGCGCCACAAACGCAATCAACACCAGGAACTGCACCAGCATCAGCAAGGCATTGATGCCGTTCGCCAGCTTAAGGCCGACGATATTGATGGCGCTGGTGATGCCAATAAACGCCAACACCCAGATCCACTGCGGCACCGCCGGGAACGCTGAATTGAGGTACGCCGCACCGATCAGCCAGATCGCCATGGGCAGGAACAGGTAGTCGAGCAGCACCGCCCAGCCGGCGATAAAACCCAGTTTCGGGCTGATGGCTTTGCGCACGTAGCTATAGGCGGAACCGGCGACCGGAAACGCCGAGGCCATGCGCCCATAACTCATGGCGGTGAAGAACATCGCCACCAGCGCCGCCAGATAAGCGGCGGGGACCATGCCCGCAGTGGATTGCGCCAGGATACCGAAGGTGCCGAGCACAATGATCGGCGTCATATAGGCGATGCCGAACAGCACCACCGACCCTAATGACAGGGTGCGTTGCAAATGAGCCATGAGCGATTCTCCGCGAAATTATTAGATTTATGGCAGAACTGAAGTCGGTGAAGCAGGTGTCATTTTTCTTATGTTGATATTGATCGTTCCCACGCTCTGCGTGGGAATGCAGCCCGGACGCTCCGCGTCCGCTCTTAACATCGTGACGCGCAGCGTCACAGGAGGCATTCCCACGCAGAGCGTAGGAACGATCATCAGTGCTAAGGAATCAGCAGTTCGCGCGTGCCGTCAGTGTGCTCGATCACCTCACCCGGCAATTTCAAACGCTGGTCATCCAGGTAGCGGTAGTCCTTGCGCGCCGCTGCCAATTGGTCGAGATCCAGCTCGACCGTGAATTGCCCTTCGTCACGCCCGGCTTCAAACAGCAACGTACCAAACGGGTCCACCAGCGCACTGCCACCGGCAAACAACAATCCGCCATCCCCCTCTTGCACTCGGTTGACCATCAGCGCAAACGCCTGGTTTTCCTGGGCGCGCGCCATGATCGCGGTGCGGTGCGTGGGGCCGTACGGGTCCATGTTGCCGTTGGTGACGATCAGTAACTCGGCGCCCAGTTGCGCGTTGGCACGGGCGGTTTCCGGGAACTCAATGTCGTAGCAGATCAACAGACCGACGCGCACGCCGTTCCAGAGGCAAGTGGCGTAGCGATCGCCTGGGGTGAAGACACCGCGATCCGAGGCCCACAGATGGGTCTTGCGATAACGCAGGGCGATGCCTTCGGGGGTGATCAGCAAGGTGGTGTTATAGAATTGCCCGCCGTCGCTTTCGGCCATGCCGATCACCACGGCGACATTGCGCGCGCGCGCGGCCTGGATCACAGCCTGCACGGTAGGCCCGTCCAGCGGTTCAGCGATGTCGGCGACGGTCTCGGCGCTGGGGAAGCCCATCAGGTGGGTTTCCGGGAAGACGATCAGTTGCGTATCCGCAGCCGCTGCAGCGATCGCCGCCAAGGCCCGCTCAAGGTTGTAAGCTGTACCGTTATCACGGCCCGCCAACTGGGCAAATTCGACCTTCATGGGTATTCCTTGTTCTGTGTACGTGCCGCAGTATGCGCAGGCGCAACCGGCCAGGGAATCACGCGGCGGGGGTAACCCGATAGGGGTAGATCAATGACCATGTCGTTGCAAGACATCGCCTGGCACCGTTCGGTGGGGCAAATGATAGACGCCCTGGACCAGCCCAATTTCTGGACCCAGCTTGTCCGGCTGCTGGACCAATACGTGCCGTTCGACAGTTGGGTCGTATTGCTGTTCAGCAGCGAACACCGCCCGCTGGTATTCGCTGAATGCCCAGGCGCCGATGGCACGCCGGATCATTTGTTCCAGGACTACCTCAACGGCCTGTACCTGCTCGACCCCTTCTACATCGCCAGCCGTGAACACTCGCGCACCGGGCTGTTGCGCCTGGCCGAAGTGGCGCCGGAGCACTTCGAACTCACCGAGTACTACCAGCGCTACTTCCGCCTGAACGTGGTGGCTGATGAAATCCAATTTAATTGCCAGCAGCCGGATGGGCGTACCCTGTGCCTGTCACTGGGCTCCAGGCAGCGCTTTGACCCGGCGCAGATTGCCCTGCTGTCGTTGATCCAGCCCTGGGTGCTGGGCCTGCTGCGCCAGCGCCTGCCCTTTGAACTGCACCAGGTCAGCGCCCCGCAGCCGCCGATCCAGAATGATGAGTGGGGCGCGCAACTCACCGCCCGCGAGCTGGATGTGGGTCGCTTGATGCTCAGCGGTTGCTCCAGCAAAGAAATCGCTCGTAAGCTGGAAATCTCTGTTGAAACCGTGAAAGTCCATAAGAAACACATGTACAGCAAGCTAGGGATCAAATCCCAGTCAGAGCTGTTCTCGATCTTTCTACAGGCGCAAAACGCCTAGCCGATGAGTCCGAACCCAGGAAACCCGTATGAGCCTGTCGCTACTGAGTCGTTACGCTTTCTTTGCCGTGTGCGTCATTTTCACCCTCGCCAGCCTCCCCTTTATCGAACATGAATGGCTGTGGCCGATCACGGTGGTCACTGGCGTGTTGAGCCTGATCGGTATTTTCGACCTGCTGCAAAGCCCCCACGCCGTGCGCCGCAACTACCCGATCCTGGGCAATATCCGTTACCTGGTGGAAGCCATCCGCCCGGAAATCCGCCAGTACCTGCTGGAGTCCGACAGCGACGCCCTGCCCTTTTCCCGGGCCCAGCGCTCATTGGTGTATTCGCGCGCCAAGAATGAATCTGCCGACAAACCCTTCGGCACCTTGATCGACGTGTACCAGTCAGGCTTCGAATTCATCGGCCACTCCATGCGCCCCGCACCGCTCAGCGACCCTAGCGCCTTCCGTGTAATGGTTGGCGGCCCGCAGTGCACGCAACCGTATTCGGCGTCGGTGTTTAATATCTCGGCAATGAGCTTTGGCTCGTTGAGTGCCAACGCGATTCGCGCGTTGAACCAAGGTGCCAAACTGGGCAACTTCGCCCATGACACCGGCGAAGGCAGTATCAGCCCCTACCACCGCGAGAACGGCGGCGACCTGACCTGGGAATTGGGCAGCGGCTACTTCGGCTGCCGCACCAGCGACGGCCGTTTCGACCCGGAACGTTTTGCCGTGCAGGCGCAGAACCCGCAAGTGCGCATGATCGAAATCAAGATGAGCCAGGGCGCCAAACCCGGCCATGGCGGGATTCTGCCCAAGCACAAAGTCACCCAGGAAATTGCCGACACCCGCGGCATCATGATGGGCGAAGACTGCATCTCGCCGTCGCGCCACAGCGCGTTTTCCACCCCTATCGAACTGATGCAGTTCATCGCCCAACTGCGCGAACTGTCCGGCGGCAAACCGGTGGGCTTCAAGTTCTGCCTGGGTCACCCGTGGGAATTCATGGGCATCGCCAAGGCCATGCTCGAAACCGGCATCCTTCCGGACTTTATCGTGGTGGATGGCAAGGAGGGCGGCACCGGCGCCGCGCCCGTGGAGTTCACCGACCATATCGGCGTGCCGCTGCGCGAAGGCCTGCTGTTTGTGCACAACACTCTGGTGGGCCTGAACCTGCGCGACAAGATCAAGCTCGGCGCCAGCGGCAAGATCGTCAGCGCGTTCGACATCGCCAGCGTCCTGGCCATCGGCGCCGACTGGGCCAACTCGGCGCGGGGCTTTATGTTCGCGATCGGTTGCATTCAATCGCAGAGCTGCCACACCAACAAATGCCCGACCGGCGTTGCTACCCAAGATCCGTTGCGTCAACGTGCGCTGGTGGTCCCGGACAAGGCCCAGCGCGTATTCAACTTCCATCGCAACACGCTCAAGGCGCTGGCGGAAATGCTCGCCGCGGCCGGCCTGGATCATCCGTCGCAACTGTCGGCCAAGCACTTGGTACGGCGGATGTCGGCGACAGAGATCAAGCTGTTTTCGCAGTTGCATGTGTTCCTCAAACCCGGTGAATTGCTGACCGGCGAGGTGAATGGCGAGTTCTATTCACGCATGTGGCAGATGGCGCGGGCGGACAGTTTTGAGCCACATGAAGTGGCGGCGGCTTAAAAAGGAGAGACACCGTGTTGAAAGTCATCGCCGAAGATTTCATCAAGCCCGAACACCTGGAAACGGTGCGCCCGTGGTACGAAGAACTGGTGGAAAAAACCCGCCAGGAACCGCTGTGCATTGCCTACGATCTGTTCGTTGATCAAAAAGACCCGGGGCATTTTATCTTTGTCGAGCAATGGCCGGACCAGGCCGCACTCGATACACATTGCCAGACCGAACACTTCACTCGGCTGGTCCCACAGATCAATGCGTATGAAGCCAAGCCCTGCCGGGTGCTGTTGATGGATACGTTCTAAACCACGACTTCCCGCTGAACCGGACCACCGACGGCATCGTTGCAAACAGGAGATTCACATGCCGTTACTGGACTTGGCCGCCATCGCCGAGCAACTGCCTGACAGCTGGAAATCAACGCGCCTGGGCCAGGTCGGCCCGGCGCGGATCAAGGTGTTGCGCATGGATGAGAAGGCCTATGAAGAAGAAACCCACGACTACAACGAAGGTTTGCTGGTGATCGACGGCTGCTTGCGCCTGAGCATCGGTGATACACACATCAACGTGGCCGCCGGCCAGATGTACCTGGTCGAAGCGGGTACCGCCCATGGCGTACTCGCCGGCAGCCAAGGCACGTTAGTCATCATCGATGTCTAGAGACATTCAGTAATACCCAGCCTTTGCAATTGCTTACAAATACCGCCAACCTGCGCCCGCCCGACGGGTGGCGTGCGCCAACGCCCACGCCTGCCTGTCTTTAATAAACATTTCGTACAAGAGCCCGCTGCCATGCTGAACGGACGCGACCCGCGCATCGATTTTTTTCGGGGCCTGGCGTTGATCTTCATTTTCTGGGATCACGTCCCCCACAACCCCCTCGGCCAGATCACGCTGCGCAACTTCGGCTTCAGCGATGCGGCTGAGGTGTTTGTATTTCTTGCCGGCTACGCTGCGGTATTGGCCTACGGCAAGATCCTGCAACGCGATGGCTATTGGATTGCCTCGCTGAAAATCCTGCGGCGTGCCTGGGTGTTGTATGTGGTGCATATCTTCCTGCTGGCGATGCTGATGGGCATCGTGTTCTTCGCTAACAGCCACGTGGAAACCCGCGACCTTGTCGAAGAGATGGGCCTGACGCATTTCGTCACCCACCCGCAGCAAGCGTTGACCGATGAGCTGCTGCTGCGTTTCAAACCCAACCTGATGGACCCGTTGCCGCTCTACATTGTGCTGCTGGCAGGGCTGCCGCTGGTGTTGCCGTTGATGCTGCGCAACACCTGGGCGGTGGTGACCGTGTCTACGACGATCTACTTGCTGGCGCCGTGGATGGGCTGGAATCTGCGGGCGATTGCCGATGGTGTCTGGTACTTCAACCCGGTGACCTGGCAACTGCTGTTCATACTGGGAGGCGCGGCGGCGCTCTACAGCCGACAAGAACGGCCGGTGGACACCCGGCCACTGCGCCGCCAGCCGATGTTTGTCGCGGCAACCCTTTATGTGTTGATGGCCGGCGTGCTCACGCTGTCCTGGCGCTGGCCGCAGATCCACGATGCGCTGATGCCGTCGGTGATCAGCGACCTCATCTACCCCATCAGCAAGACCGACTTGTCACCGCTGCGCCTGCTGCACTTCCTTGCCCTGGCTTATGTCACCGCCAAGCTGCTGCCGGGCCGTGGCTGGACCGAAAACTGGCTGGCGCAACATACCTGTCGCATGGGGCGTTATTCGCTGGAGGTGTTTTGCCTGGGCGTCGTGCTCGCGCCGTTGGCGGACATGATCAATGCCATGGCCGGGGATGCCTTGGCGATGCAATTGCTGACCGCTGTGGCCGGTGCTGCACTGATGGGGTTGCTCGCGCTGTGGCTGGAGTTCAACAAGCGCCTGGATCAGTCGCTCAAGGCAGGCGTGCACGCGGGATAGACTGGATGGCCCGCCGCACGCAGCGGGCCATTTGTGGCGTCAGGCCGAACGCACCGGCGCCGCAGTCGCGTTGTTCGGTTGCAGCTTGAACACGTAGAACAGCACCGTGAGCAGCACCAGGAAGGCCGGCCCCACATACAACGCCACGCGAGTATCCGGGAAGTACGCCATCAGGCCCACCACCAGCACCAGGAACGCCAGCGCCAGGTAGGAACTGACCGGGTACAGCCACATGCGGTACTTGAGGCCGGCCTGTTCAGCGGGGCTCAGGCTTTTGCGGAATTTGAGCTGGGCCAGCAGGATCATCAGCCAGGTCCAGATCGCGCCAAAGGTAGCGATGGACGTTACCCAGACGAACACCTGGTCTGGCACCAGGTAGTTGAGCAACACGCCCAGCAACAACGCAAAGATCGACAACAACAGCGCCTTGCGCGGCACGCCATTGCTCGAGGTGGTGCCAAAGGTGGCCGGTGCCTGCCCGTTCTGCGCCAGGCTGTAGAGCATGCGCCCGGTGCTGAAAATACCGCCGTTGCACGACGACAGCGCCGCGGTGATCACCACGAAGTTGATAATGCCCGCAGCGGTCTTGATGCCCAAGCGCTCGAACGTCATCACGAACGGGCTGCCCTGGGTGCCGATTTCATTCCACGGGTAGATCGACAGAATCACAAACAACGCGCCGACGTAGAACAGCAGGATGCGCCAGAACACCGAGCCAATAGCGCTCGGAATCGTCTTCTGCGGGTTGCGTGCTTCACCGGCGGTGAGGCCGATCATCTCAACGCCCAGGTAGGCAAACATCACCATCTGCAGCGACATCAACACGCCTTGCACGCCGTTGGGCATGAAACCGCCATGGGCCCACAGGTTGGAAATACCCAGCGCCACGCCGTTGTTGCCAAAGCCGAACGCAATGATGCCGACGCCGCCGATGACCATCGCAATGATGGTGACGATCTTGATCAACGCGAACCAGAATTCGAATTCACCGAAGGCTTTTACTGCGATGAGGTTGATCGTACCCATGCTGATCAGTGCCGCCAGGGCCCAGATCCAGCGCGGCGTGTCGGGGAACCACACGCCCATGTACACGGCCACGGCGGTGATCTCCGCAACGCACGTTACCAGCCACAGGAACCAGTAGTTCCAGCCGGTGAGAAAGCCCGCCAACGGGCCGAGGTAATCCTGGGCATAACGGCTGAACGAACCGGCGACGGGGTTGTGCACCGCCATCTCACCGAGCGCACGCATGATCACCAGGATCGCCAGGCCGCCGATGATGTACGACAGCATGATTGCCGGGCCGGCCATTTCGATGGCCTTGGCCGAGCCGAGGAACAGGCCGACACCGATGCAGGCGCCTAAGGCCATCAGGCGAATGTGCCGCTCGCCGAGTTCGCGTTTGAGCGGACCGCCTTGAGCGGTCTCGCCGTGGGGCAGTGGGTTGCCGACTGGCATAAAGGTACAACCTCATTTTGTTATTGGAGTGTCCGCCATTGGGCAAGCTCGGCGGGGCATGCAGTATAAAAAGCCCAGCCCAGGGCCTTTCACTATAAAAGCCATCCAATTTAGTTGAAATGCCCGCGAAAAACGCACTTTACAGGAGCATCTTACCTGCCCCGAGCGACTAAACGTCGCAGGCCTCCTTTATGATATTTCCCACAAACAAAACAGATTTCCCTCACGGGCAGCCCTCAGCGACTAAGCTTCCAGCAAGTCCGATCAATCTGCGTGCAGGGATCAATCGACTATGGGCGCACTGTGGCAAACCGAATCGACCAAGGCTGCGAAAGTACACGGCAGTTCGGACCCAGCGCCGTCACCGAAAAATACCCCCAGGCCCCGTTACGGTCGCCGGCTGTTCTGGCTGATCGTGCTGATGGGGCTTATTGCCCTGGGGTTTGCTGCCGCCAAGGAGGTGCGCACCTCGCGCCTGCAAGCCCAGGAACTCAGCCGTTTGGCCCGCAGCCTCACCTACCAGGTCGAGCCCGGCCCCAGCGATACCATCGCCTACCCCGGCGCCGGCCCGTTCGACCGCCGCCTGGGCTACAGCGACCTCGACAGCTTCCTGCCGCGCCTGCTCAAGCGCGGTTATGTGATCGAGGCCCAGGCGCGCTTTTCCCCGGCCTTGATGGACTACAGCGCCAAGGGCCTGTTTGTGCCCTACGCGGAAAAGATTCAGGCCGGGCTGTCCATCACCGACTGCAGCGCCGTGCCGCTGTATCAATACAACTACCCACAGCAGCTGTACGCCAGTTTTGCCGTGATCCCGCCGCTGGTGAGCAACAGCCTGCTGTTTATCGAAAACCGCGACCTGCTCGACCCCGCCCAACCCCAGGCCAACCCGGCGGTAGACTGGCCACGCTTTGCCAAGGCGGCGTGGTCGCAAGTTGCCAAAGTGCTGCATTTGCCCGGCCAAAGCGCCGGCGGCAGCACGCTCGCGACCCAGTTGGAAAAATACCGCCACTCGCCGGATGGCCTGACCCTGTCCGGTGGCGAGAAGCTGCGGCAGATGTTCTCCGCCGCCGTGCGCGCCTACCACGACGGACCGGACACCCTCGCCGCACGGCAGAACATCCTGCGCGACTACCTCAACAGCGTGCCATTGTCGGCAGTCCCCGGGCACGGCGAAGTGCACGGGATGGCCGAGGGTTTGCGGGTGTGGTACGGCGCCGATTTCAACCAGGTCAACCAGGCGCTGCTGGGGCCGGTGAGCGCTCAACAAGGCCTGGCGTTACGTCAGGTGCTGTCGTTGATCATCGCCCAGCGCCGCCCTTCCCATTACCTGGCCAAGGGCCGCGAAGAATTGGCGCAACTCACCGACAGCCACCTGCGCCTGCTCGCCCAGAATGGCGTGATCGAACCTGAGCTTTTGAAAGCCGCGCTGGCGAGCAAGGTCACTTACCGGGACTGGGTGCAACAACCGACGGTGCAACCGATCGAGACCAATAAGGGCATCAGCGCGGCGCGCAGCCGCCTGGCCGGGTTGCTTCAGCGCCCGCTCTACGACCTCGACCGCCTCGACCTGTCCGCCACCAGTACCTTGCAAAGCCAATTACAAACCGAGGTTAGCGCCTACCTCAGGCAACTGGCCGACCCGGCTTACGCACGCCAGATCGGCCTGTTGGGCGAACGCTTGCTCACCGCGACCAGCACGCCCCAGGTGCGCTACAGCTTCACCTTGTTCGAACTGACACCGGACGGCTCGCGGGTACGGGTGCAAACCGACAACACCGACCAACCCTTCGACATCAACGAAGGCAGCAAGCTGGAACTGGGCTCCACCGCCAAGCTGCGGGTGCTCACCACCTACCTGCAAATCATTGCCGAGTTGCATGACCAATACGCCGCGCGCACACCGGCCCAACTGAAGAAAACCGAGGTCGTCGACCAGGACCGCCTGAGCCGCTGGGCCGTGGATTACCTGACCCAGACCCCGGACAAAAGCCTTAGCAAGATGCTCGACGCCGCCCTCGACCGGACCTACTCGGCCAGCCCCGGCGAACGCTTTTTCACCGGCGGTGGTTTGCACACCTTTCATAACTTTCGCAGCCAGGACAATGGCCGCAACCCCACGTTGCGCGACGCCTTGCGCGAATCGATCAACCTGCCGTTCATTCGCCTGATGCGCGACGTGGTGCGTTACACCACCTATGCCGGGCCCAACAACAGCGCTGAATTACTCAAGGACGACAACGACCCGCGCCGCCAGGAATACTTGGCTAAATTCGCCGATCGCGAGGGCATTACCTTCCTGCAGAAGTTCTGGAAGAAGTACCAGAAAAAAGACACCCAGGCGCGGCTCGAGACGTTCCTCGACAGCATCCACCCCACGCCGATCCGCCTGGCGGCCGTGCACCGCTACCTGCTGCCCGAGGCCAGCCAGGACAGTTTCAACCGTTTCCTGCGCTCGCACCTGAGCGGCGCCAAACCCACCCCCAAACTGACCGATGAACGCCTGCAAAAACTGTATGCGAGCTACGGCCCCGGCGCCTATGACTTGCCCGACCAGGGCTACATCGCCAAGGTCCACCCTCTGGATTTGTGGATGCTGGGCTACCTGCTCCAACACCCCGAAGCGACGTTCAGCCAGATCGTCAAAGCCAGCGAGTTCGAGCGCCAAGAGGTCTATAGCTGGCTGTTCAAGAGCCGCCATCAGGGCGCGCGCGACAGCCGCATCCGAACCATGCTGGAGATCGAGGCGTTCCTGGAGATTCACCAGCGCTGGCAGGCGGTGGGCTATCCGTTCGATCACCTGGTGCCGTCGCTGGCCACGGCGATTGGCAGCTCGGGGGATCGCCCGGCGGCGCTGGCGGAATTGATGGGCATCATTCTCAACGACGGCGTACGCGATAAAGTGCTGCGCATCGACAGCCTGCACTTTGCCGCCGGCACGCCCTATGAAACCCGGCTGGTCAACGACCCCGCCCCCGGCAAGCGCGTGATGCCGATGGAAGTGGCGCGGGCGCTGCGCGGGGCCTTATCCCAAGTGGTGGACGCCGGCACCGCCAAACGCGTGGCCGGCAGTTTCAAACTGGCCGACGACACGCCGTTGGCCATGGGCGGCAAGACCGGCACCGGGGATAACCGCATCGAGGCCGTCGGTGCTGGTGGGCGTATTCTCAGTTCCAAGTCGATCAACCGCACCGCGACCTTTGTGTTTTACCTGGGCGAGCATCACTTCGGCACGCTCACTGCGTTTGTGCCGGGGCGCAGCGCCGAGCACTTCACCTTTACCTCGGCGCTGCCGGTGCAGGTGCTCAAGGGCATGGCGCCGATCCTCATGCCGTACCTGCAGCCGGGCAGCCAGACCTTGTGCCAGCCGCTGGCCGCTAACTATCTAACTCCCGGCCCGACGCTCGCCCAATAGGCTCATGACCTCGTTCATCCAACAAGGTCATCCGCCATGCCGTTACCCGATACCAGCCCTCACGTCGAACTGATCCAGCAGGCCGCGCCCAAATGGTTGCTCAACACCTCAAAGGCCCGCGCCAAGGCGCTGAGCAGCACCGCGCTGGCGATCCAGCCCTGGTACAGCACCGCCGCCGCCGAGCTCAAGCACGCCAACGCCCAGGCCTGGACCACCCAAAATACCGTCGACCAGCAATTGAGCGCGCTGCAGGACCTGCCCGCTTTCGCTGAACCGTTATTGCGCGGGGCGTTGAAAACCCACTACCAGGTCGACGTCGATGTGCGTCAGACCTACTTGTTTCTGGTCAGTGCCAAAGGCCACATCCTGCCAGGCGCCACCAGCCGCAGCGTGTCGCTGCTGGATGCGGCCCTGCATAATTTTTCCAGCAGCGAGCGTTTCTCCGACGCCAGCGACTACATCAGCCAGCCCGATGCCCGTGGGCATTTCACCGTGCTCAAGCTCAAGCCGCGCATCAGCATCGCGCAGTTCACCGCCCTGTGCCGCCGCCTGGATATCGGCGCGCAGTATCAACGCCATCTCAAACGACACCTGTTGCAAACCACCTTGAAAGCATCGGTGATTGCCAACCAAAAAGCCGCCCTGCACGCCGCTGCGCACATGGCGCTGGCGCAGCAGCACATCACGCCCGCCAGCTTTCACCTGCTGCAGCGCACCCTCAAGGGCGAGCGCGGGGTGATGCAGTTCTATCGGCTGGGCATGATGAATACCAGCCTCAGTGGCATCCTGCTGATCGCCGCCGACTTGGATACCGCTCGCGAGGCCGTCAATCTGCTGGCCTACATCCCCCACGACCCGCACACCCCGGTCAAGGAGCACGCCAACACCGTGGCCTTGATGAATGACCTCACCACTCGCCTGCGCGATGCGGACTATCGCCGGTTTTTCAGCCAGTTTGTCGACCAGCAGCAACGCGGGCATTTTTTCAGTGGCTTGGCGCAGCGCTTGAGCACGGTCAAGTGGCATCGCAAGGATGACGTGACAGACCCTCGCCCCACCTGGCGCGACACGCCCGTGGACAGTCCAATCTTGCAGTACCACGTAACCCGCATCGACGGCGACCTGTGGACCCGGCGCTACCAGCAAGCCCTGAATAAAATCCTCAACGATGCCCGTGAACTCGCGGTGTCCACCGCCGACTGCGACAGCCATGCACGCTGGCGCTGGTGGGACAACGTCAGCAAGATGCTCAGCGAGATCTTCGACGCCGCCTTACTGGTGGTCACACCTTTTGTACCGTTGCTCGGCGAAGCCATGCTGGCCTACACCGCGTACCAACTGCTGGATGAAGTGGTCGAGGGCGTGGTGGACCTCGCCGAGGGCCAGGCGCTGGAAGCGGCGCAACATCTTGTCGGGGTGGTGAGCAGCGTGGTGCAACTGGGGGCGTTTGCCGCGGCCGGGAAAATCCTGCCGTCGTTATTCGTCAATCAGCTCAAACCGGTGTGGGTCAAGGGCCGGCAGCGCCTGTGGAACCCTGACCTCAAGCCCTATGTGCATCACGACCTGACGCCGGACTCGAGCCCCGACCGCCTGGGCCTGCACACACAGCAGGGCCGTACGATCCTGCCGCTGGACAACGCGCACTACCGGGTTGAACAACACCCCGTCGAGGGCGACTACCGCATTCTTCATCCCCGCCGTAGCGATGCCTATGCACCCCGCTTGCAGCACAACGGCCAAGGCGCGTGGAGCCATGAGGCGGAAAATCCCAGAGCCTGGGATGAGGCAAAACTGCTGCGCCGCCTCGGCCATTCGGTCAGCGACCTCAGCGACACACAACTGGCTCAGGTCAGTCGCAACAGTGGCACCGAACCCGAACACCTATGCGCGATGCACACTGAACACAGCCCCCCGCCACCGCTGCTGCAAGACAGCCTGCACCGCCTGCGCCTCAACCAACAGGCGCTCACCCTGGCGCAGAACATCCGCACAGGTGTCGCCGCCGATGAGGAGACCTACTGGAGCCCCGCCATGGCCCTGGAATTGCCGGGCTGGCCCGCCAGCCATCGGATAAATGTGTTCCAGGAACCCAGCCTCACCGGAACGGCCACCGAGTTTGGCGATCCCGGCGCCTCCAAGGTCTTGGCCATCAGCCACCAGGACCTCAACAAAGGCCTGTTGCCCGAGCGACTGGTGGACTTTCTCGACGACAACACCCTGCCGGAGCCACGCGCCCAACGAATAGAGGCACTGCGCAATCGCCTTGCCGATAACCTGGCCCAGCGCCAACCCGATGTCTTCGACTACCTCTATGAAAACAGCCAGGCATCGGGCTCGGTACCAGGCGAAGTGATCCGCGCGTCGTTTCCCGAAGTGCCCACCCCCCTGGTGCGCAGCCTGCTCGAGCAGGCACGCCCGGACGAGATCGAGCACATCACCGCACAACAGCACCTACCCCTGCGCGTGAAAAACCTGGCCCGCGCCATGGCTTTGGACGCTCGCGCCAGCCATGCCCATGAAGGTCTGTACGCCACGCAAGCGATCACTCCCGACACCGAACGGCTGATGCTCAATACGCTGAAGCTGCACAGCGATGCCTTTGGCCGCACACGCGTCGAAATCCGCCAGCACAGCCGCGTCGGCAAACTACGCTGCCAGGCCGGGCCCGAGCAGGCCGGACGAGTACGTGTGTTGGTGCGCGACGAGCACGCGCAATACCGGGTGCACGACCACGACGGCAACCTGTTGACCGCCCCCGGCGACCTCTACAGCGCCTTGCTCCAGAGCCTGCCCGAGGTGAATCAGCGTGCCTTCACCGACGGCGCGCAGCTACGCGATTGGCTGATGGACCGCCTGGCGAGCCTGGAGCCGCGGCGCATGCTATTGGATGAACCGATGCAAGCGCCGCTCGGCGAAAACCTGATCCCCCTGCAACGCTTTCGGTGGGTCAGCCGAATGCTCGGCGTCACCCCGCCGACCGTGGAAGACCGTGTACGTGCGCTCTACCCGCACCTGCGCGCCGAACAGGTCAACGCTCGCGCCCAGACGTTTTCAACCCCTGAAGGTCGCCTGGTGCTGCAGGATCTGGAGCGACAGAAAAGACCCTGGTGGACGACTTGGACCATTGGGTCAAGGCCCCCACCGACTTCCATGACGGTGATGCGGAACGCCGCCAGACCGAACGCATGGTCCGCTCGCTGCTGTCGCGTGCCTTGCAACGCAGCTGGGAAACCTCCGGAGGCGGCTACATCGACGACCTTGGCGAGCGACAGGTGGGCAGTCGTCTCGACCTTGAGGGCTGGCCCCTGGGCCCCAACCTGCTGCGCATGCCGACCCTGCGCAGCAACTTCGGCCACATCACCAGCCTGGCCATGCCCAACACCGCCTTGACCGACGCCAATGTGCCGTTCCTGCAATTTTTTCCCAACCTGTTGTCCCTGGATCTGACCCACAACCACCTCACCCAATTGCCGCCGGCCCTGGCCAACCTACCGCGCCTGACCCAGCTGGATATAGGCTCCAACCCGTTGCGCTGGGATACCGCGCAACTGGAGCAGGTGAAAAACCTCAGCCAACTGAAAACCCTCGACCTGTCCCACAACCGCAACCTCACCACCGCCCCGGATGTCAGCGGCATGCGTGACCTGCGCGAACTCTACCTGGGCAATACCGCTATCGCCGACTGGCCCAACGGCCTATTCGAGCACCCGCGACCACGCGGTTTCGTGCTGGATATGCAGAACGCGCCGGTCCACGACGTGCCGCAGTTTTTGCCCTGGCAACCCGAGGCAGACCTGGTGGCGCGCACGCGCCTGGACCGCAACCAGTTGGGCCTGGACGCCGAGGAACGCATGGTCAGTTACCGTCTTGAGGCCGGCCTGGACCCTTATCGCACCTATCCACCGCGCGGCGCGCAGGACAGTTTTTCTGGCTACAAGGCTTCGATGCTCGCGAGCGTATCTGGCGTCAGAACCAATGGAACGATCTGGAACAGGAGCACGGTTCCCAAGGCTTTTTCGAGGTGATCCGCAGCCTGCAACTGCCCGAGCAGGTCGAAACCGAACGTGACCGCGACGCGTTCATCGCCAACCGCACCGGCTTGAGCGCCAATGTGTGGCGCATGCTCGACGCGATGCATCAGGACGAAGGCCTGCGCCGCGAGTTTTTCCGCATGGCCGGCACCCCCGGCAACTGTGCCGATGCCAGTGCACAGATCTTCAATAACCTCGGCGTCGAGACGCTGGTGTACGAAACCTACCGGCGCCGGGCGCAGTTGAGCGCGGACACGTTCGCCGCACACCTGGCCCACCTGGCGCGGCAAAAAGCCCGGCTGGACCACGTCAATCGCCTGGCCGAAGCCGAGGTGAAGCGCCGCCTGGCACCGACCGGGCGCGGTGGCCTGGGCCTGCGCCTGAGCACCGAAGTGCTCGACGGTGTACGCGGTACGGTGGATGAAGTGCAAGTACACCTGGCCTACCAGACTGGCCTCAAGCAGCGCCTGGACTTGCCTTGGCTTGCCGAGCACATGGTCTACCGCACCACCGCCGACGTGTCGGCAAACCTGCTCGACAGCGCCCATCAACAGATCATCAGCGCCGAACAAGGCGACGGCCTGCTGGACCAGATGCTCGACGTGCCGTTCTGGGACGACTACCTGGACGCCACCCACGGCGATGAACTGCAACGCAACGCCGAACGGTTCCAGGAAAAAGCGGGCATGGTCGATGATCTGCAGCAAATCCAGGACACCCTGGCGAACAAACCCCAGGCACCGGAGGAGGAAAAAGTCGCCTTGCGTCAAACCCTGAAAAACCTCGCCGACAGCCTGGGCATTCCCCACAGCGAGGTGCTGACCGGCGCACCGATGACCGACGCCACCTACACCCGCCTGCTGCAAAACCTGGCCGTCGAGCAAAAAGCCTTGCGCCGCCAATTGACGCGACGCGCACTGGCCATGGCCGACCTAACTATCTAACGCCCGGGCGTGTTTGCCGCCCCTAGGCTGATGACCTTGTTTAATAACAGGTCATCCGCCATGTCGCCACCCGATAAAGGCCCGCATTACTCACTGATCACACAGACCCTGCCCGACTGGCTGCGCACAACGTCATGGACACGCGCCCAAGCGCTGGCCAGCGCCCAACTGGCCATCGAGCACTGGCATCCGAGCGCAACGCCCGAGCTCAAGCGCGCCAACGCCCAGGCCTGGAGCACTCAGAATACCGTCGACCAGCAATTGCAGGCGCTTCAGGACCTGTATGCGTTTGCCGAACCGCTGCTGGCCAAGGCGCTCAACACACGCCATGGCCTCAACGACAGCGTCAAGGACACCTACCTGTTCCTGCATACCGAGTCCGGCACGCTGCTCAAGGGCAGCACCAGCCGCACCGTGTCGCTGCTGGATGCGGCGCTGCAGAACTTCGCCAGCCGCGAACGCTTTACCGCCAGTTCCAGCTACATCACCCGGCCCGATCAGCGCGGCCACTTCACGATCAAGCCGCTCAAGCAGCGCATGAGCATCGAGCAGTTCGTCGCCCTGTGCCGCGAGCTGGACCTGGGCAAGCAATACCAGGCGCACTTGCAACCGCCCCTGTTACAGCCGGCATTGCAGGCTTCGGTGATCGCCAGCCAGAAGGCCGCGCTCGACGCCGCCGCGCACGTGGCGCTGGCGCAAAAGGCAATCACTGCGGCCAGCTTTCATGTGCTGCAACGGCTGATCATGGGCGAACGCGGGGTGATGCAGTGCTACCGCTTGCAGATCATGGACAGCCTGTTGACCGGCATCCTGCTGGTCGCCGCCGACCTGGACAGTGCCAGTAGGGTGGTGCGGGTGATCGCCTACATCCCCGATGACCCACAGTGCCCGGTCAAGGAGTACCCAAGCACCCTGGCCTTTAAGCAGGACCTCAGTGCGCGTCTGCGCGAACCGGCCTACCGCACCTTCTTCAGCCGCTTTGTCGACCAGTCGCAACGCAGGCTTTTTCCAGCCGCCTGGATCAACCTGCGCACTACGCCGCCCAGCATATTGGCGGCGACCTGTGGACCACCCGTTACCAACAGGCGCTGAACAAAATCCTCAATGACGCCCGCGACCTGGCCGTGTCCACCGCCGACGCCGACAGCCGCGCGCGCTGGGCCTGGTGGGACAACGCCAGCGGTCTGCTCAGCGAGATCTTCAATGCCGCGTTGCTGGTGATTACGCCTTTTGTACCGCTGCTGGGGGAGGTGATGCTGGGCTACACCGCCTATCAATTGCTTGATGAAGTGGTGGAAGGCGTGGTCGACCTGGCCGAAGGGCAGGCCCTGGAAGCCGCCGGGCATCTGGTCGGGGTGGTCAGCGATGTGGTGCAACTGGGCGCGTTCGGGATTGCGGGCGCGTTGATTCCTTCGGTCTTCGTCAATCAACTCAAGGCGGTAGAGGTCAATGGCAAGACGCGCCTGTGGAACCCGGACCTCAAACCCTACGCGCAAAAAAATCTCGTGCTGCCGGCGGAGTCGACCCCCGACAGCCGTGGGCTGCACACCCATCAGGGCCGTACGCTGCTGCCGTGGAAGGGTGAGCACTATGCATTGGAACCCATAGCGGATAACGGCCTTTACCGCATCCTGCATCCCGAACGACGAGACGCTTACTCGCCGACACTTCAGCACAACGACACCGCCGCCGCCTGGGACGAGCCACGACTGCTGCACGCGCTGGCCCCCGACCTCGATGCCTCACAGCGCAGGCAAGCGCTGACCAGCAGCGGCGTCTCGATTGACGTAGTGCGCGGCGCCTACAGCCTGCGCAAAGCCATTGCGCCATTGCTGGCCGACAGTCTCAAACGCGCGGCCCTCGACCAGCAGGCACGCCGTTTGCCCGAGCAGATCCGCGCCGGCATCGCCGCCGATGAAACCACCTACTGGAGCCCGCACCTGGCGCGGGAATTACCGGGTTGGCCGTCAGCCAAGGCGATTGAGGTGTATGAAAACCCGCAGTTGGAAGGCCCGTGCGTACGCTTTGGCGAGGCGGATGCGGACCTGGTGTTGCGTATCAGCCGCCAGGACCTGAACGCCGGATTGTTACCCGAGCGGCTGGTGGATTTTCTCGACACCGACGAGCGCCATGCCATGCTCGGCGCAGTGCCCGAAAACCGCGCGGCGCAGATCGATGCACTGCGCGAACAGCTTGCGGCGCACCTCGCGGGGCAGCAGGGCGCAGTGTTCGACTACCTCTACCGCAACAGTGAAGAGGTCACCCGCGCACACGATAGGTTGGTACGCGAGGCGCTTCCCGAGCTCCCCAAAAGCCTGGTAGACGACGTGCTGAGCCATGCGCGCCGCGACGAACGCCAGGTCATGGACGCTGAACAACGCCTGCCCCTGCGCCTGCGCAACCTGGCCCGCGAGCGGCTGTTGCAGGCCAGGGGCAGTCACGCCTACGAAGGTTTTTACCAGAAGGGGCCGTTGAGCGCGGACAGCGAACGCATGCTGCTCAACACCCTCAAGTTGCACAGCGATGCGTTCGGCGACCTGCACCTGCAAATCCGTCAGCATTCGCCCGAAGGCTCACTGCGTTACAGCGCCGGACCGCAGCAGGCCAGCCGCCGCCGTGTTCTGGTTCGCAATGATGCCGGGCGGTATGAGGTGTACGACGGCGATCAACAACCGTTGCATGCCGCCAGTGATCTCTACGAGGCGTTGCTCCACTGCCTGTCCGCCCGCCAGCGCACTGCATTGGGTTTTGCCCCAGGCGACGGCGCTGCCTTAAAAACCTGGCTGATGGCAACCCTACAACCGTCCGAGGTGCGTCGCACCGTCCTGGCCGAGCCGCCGCTGCGCGCCGACGTCGCGCCGGACGCTCTGGTGCTGACGCAAAAACCCATGCACCGCGTGCCGCAATGGAGCAGCGAATACCTGCCGCCGACGTTGGAAGACCGGGTCAAATCTCTCTACCCCTTCGCGCCCCAGCCTGATATCGAGGCCTACCTGAGCGGCCTTGAATCTCCTGCCCAGCGCCTGGTGTTCGAAGCCCGCGAACAGGAAAAACACGCCTTGCAGGAAGACCTCAGCAACTGGGTCAACCGCACCTTCGAGCAAGCAACGGCGCAAACCACCCAACGCCGTCTCGACCTGGCCCAGGCGCTGATCCGCAGTTGGGAACACAACCTCAATCCCGGTGAGGAAGGCATCGGCCTGAGTCTCGAAGGCGTGACCCTGGGCGGCCAGTTGAGCGACCTGCCGAGGTTGCGCGCCAGTTTCGCTCATGTGCAGCACCTGGACTTGATCGACGCCGGCTTGCTCGACGCAGACACCGGTTTCATCGCCAACTTCCCGCAATTGGTCTACCTCAGCCTGCGCAGCAACGGCCTGACCCGATTGCCACAGGCAGTGGTCGAGCTGCCTTACCTGACCCAGTTGCGCCTGGACAACAACCCGATCCAGTGGAACGCGGCCAGCCTGGAGCAACTCGCGGGCATGGGGCAACTGCGCCAATTATCCCTGGCACAGAACCGCGCCCTCACCCAGGCCCCGGATATCACTGGCATGCCGCACCTGCGTGCGCTGTCGTTGCGAGGTACCGGGGTCAGTGAATGGCCCATCGGCCTGTTTGACCCACCGCGCCCGGCCAACTTCGCCCTCGACCTGCAAAACACCGCGATCAGCGACGTGCCGCAGTTTCTGCCCTGGCAACCGGAGGCGGAACAAGTGGCCCGCGCCCGCATCGACCGCAACCAACTGAGCCGGGAAGGCGAACAGCGCCTGGTCAGTTATCGCCTGGCCCACGGCCTGGACCCGTACCGAACGTATCCACCCAAGGGCGATATCACGTTCTGGCTGCAGGACGAAAGCACGCGGCACAAACCCTGGCTACGTGAGATGTGGAACAACGTCGAGCGCGAACATGGCTCACAGGGTTTCTTCGAAGTGATCAAGAGCCTGGAACAGCCGGAAGCATTTGAGCACGAACAGGACGAACGCTTATACCGCGCGCACCGCCGCGAGCTGACCAACAAAGTCTGGCGCCTGCTGATCGGGGCCGAAGAGGACCAGGCGCTGCGCACGCAACTGTTTGCCATGGCCAGCCACCCGATCAACTGCGCCGACGCCGGCGCCCATGTGTTCAATGCCATGGGCATCGAGCTGGAATTGTTCGCCGCTCGGGGCCTGTTACGAGGTGAATACCTGCATATCCGCCTGGCTGAATTGGCCAAGGGCAAGGCGCGCCTGGACCTGGTCAACCAAGTGGCCCAGGCCGATATCCGCCAACGCGTCACACCCGTGGCGCAAGGCGGCCAGGGCCTGCGTTTCAGCACCGAGATGGTCGACAGCCTGCCGGGCACGGTGGATGAAGTCGAGGTCTACCTGGCCTACCAAAGCGGGCTCAAGAGGCGCCTGGACCTGCCTTGGGTCAGCGAACACATGACCTACCGCGCCACCGCCGAGGTCGACGACGCCAGGCTGGATAACGCTTATGCCACGGTGCAGGCACTGGAGGCCGGCGAAGGGCTGGTGGACAAGATGCTCGAACAGCCGTTCTGGGACGAGCACCTGCGCAGCACCTATGCCGACCAGTTTCGCGCGAGCATCGAGCATGCCGAGGCACTGACTGATCGGTTGGATGATTTGCTGTTTGCGCAGAAACAATGGGCATCGGCCCCCCCGAACAACGAACGCCACTTGAACCGCAACTGCTGAGCCTGGCCGACGCCCTGCACGTGCCCCACAGCGAAGTACTGACCGGCCGAGAGATGAGCTCACAGACCTACGAACGCCTGCTCGCCGCGGGCTTCACCGACGCACAGCCCAGCGAGCAAACCCTGGCCAGGCGCCTGACCCATGAGGCCTTGCAGCCAAGTGAGATATAGCGATGTGGGAGCGGTTATGCGTTAGTTAGATAGTGGTGGTCTGTCAGACCTCTGAATCCCAGGTCACGGTGACCAACCCGGTGTAGCGGCTGCCGCTGCCCTGGTCGATCATCTCGGCCACGGCGTCGCCCTTGACCTCGAAGTGCAGGGTGCTGGGTTGACGGTCGACGTAGGCGCTGGGGGTGATTAAGTCGGTGCCGCTGCCATCGAGCAGCAACGGCCGCCGCTGGATCGGGCGGCCGGCGCTGTCGCTCAAGTGCGGCGGCAAGGTGACGGCCACGTCCAACGGCACTTGATGCCCGGCGGGGTTGCGCAAGGCGCAGGTGTTGCCCAGGGGCTCGCCGCATTCGAGGGTCATCTTGAAGTGGGTACTGGTCCACAGGTTGAGCGGTTGGTCGCGATACAGGCGCGTGGGTTTGCGCCCCCTGTTGAGCCAGGCCTGCCAGCCGCCCTGGGGCTCGAGTTGCACGCGGTTGCCGCCTGGCGGGATTTCCACCTTGATGTGGTGATCGACTTCCAGGGTGAAGTTGAAGGTCAAGCTGTTGTCATTGGGCATCATCACATCGCCGAAATCGAAGTCACCGCCCGGGCCCAGGGTGTAAGTGATACTGCCTTCGTAATCGCCCGCCTCCATGGTCAGCGGGTTGGGGGTCTTCATGGCGTAGGCATATTCGGTGTGGCTGTAGTTGAGAACTGTCGATGGTGATCTGCGGCGACCGGGAGCACACGCCGGCGTTTTCCGGGACCAGCCAAAAGAACAGTGCATAGTGGGTGAACCCCGTCGCATAACCCACGCCCTGACATGGGCTGGGCGCCTCACGCCAGAGGGCCACCCAGTTGGTGGGATGCCAGGCGGTCACGCCCTGGGGCAAGCTGTTCCAGCGATGGCCAATGCCGGCTATGCGCATCTGCACCACTTCGGTCTTGCCCGTGCCACGGTGGGTCACCGTCACATCACGCCAGTCCGAGGGCACCTTCCACATTGCCCCTTGGCGCGGGCTGGGGTGGTTGGCCACGATGGGCCCGTTGGACTGCGCGGTGATATCCGTGGTGCGGATCGTGAAGATGCCAAGCGCTTTGCACAGTAGCGGAATATGCCCCGGGCACACGCCGCTTTCCGGAGTGGTGTTAACGAAAATATTGTGGCCAGGGTTGCTCGGGTCCGGACGGAACGCGGCGGTGATGTGCTGCACCGCCGCCTCGGCGGTGGCGCATGAAAGGCTCAGCATCAAAGCCAATGTGGCGGGTAAAAACACTCTATTGCTCATGACGGAATATCCTTCACAGGCGCGGCGCAATGGCGTCAAACACCATCTGCACCGTGCCGAAATAATGGCCCGCGCGGTAATCATCGTCGGGCTTGATCGCACGGATATCCAGGGCCACGCGCCTGCCAGGCTTGGCCTCGGCAGCCGAGACCACTTCGACCGACGTGAGCCCCAGGGGCTGGTTGTTGAAGCGCACCTGCAGGTCGATGCGATCAGTACCGTTGGACAGGGAGGGCATCTGCTCAAGCCGCGCTTCGATAGAGCCGCCGATATTTTTCACCTCGTATTCGGCCCGCAACGGGCTCAGTTCGGACGACACCGGGTTGTAGTGCAGCGGGTTTTCGCGGTGCACCAGCTGCGGGTCCATGGGCAGCACGTAAAAGTCTTGGCTGGGAATTTCGGCGAACACTTCGAAGGTTTCCCGCTCGACGGCGGCCTGCAGCGGTTGCAGGCATGCCACAGCCAGGGCAGCGCACGTCAGTCTGTTGAACATGCCGGTCACCCTTCGATCTCGATATGGCGTGTGTCGTTGCCTTCGATCAGGTTGAAGCGGTATTCGCGCCCGGCCTGTTTATCAAAGCCAAACGAGCGCCCGACCATGATGTGGTGCTTGGTGGTGGGCCGGCAGTCGAGGCTGTCGGCCCGGCAGTCCTTGAACTCGTCCACCACGACCACGCTGTTGCCGTTGTTGCGCAGTTGCCAGCGCTTTGCGTCGTTCTGGATCACGCTTTGGAAACGCGTGTTTTTGGGCCGCACGAAAAACACCGTGCCGTAGCCGGCCAATACCTTGACCCCGGCGGACAGGCTTTGCTTGTAGTCAGCGCGCTCCTGTTCGCTGACGGCGAACTCATCTTCGGTCTCGGGCACCACCGGTACGAAGCGCACGCGGAACATGCGCTCCTTGTCACGATTGCCCATGAACAACAGACGCGTGCCCTGGGTGCCGTTGGCCGGCACGATCAGCCGTGCGGGGCTGGCCATCAGGCCGTCGCGCACGGTGGCGCCGGCCTGGGTCTGCACCGGCACCTCGCGGTAGCTGCCGTCGGCGGCGTAGATCATCTCGAGGATGTTGACCTTGACGAACGCAGTGGAGGTGCCGCCGTTGAACACGCGTTTCATATAGGTGCTCTTGGCTCCGTCCAGGTAGTCATAGACCACCCCGACGTTGATCTGCGGCCCGGCCTGGGCGCCGAGCGGCAACAGGCAGCACAGCCAGAACGCGTATATCACTGATGGTTTCATGTTTCAAAATCCTGCATAGGTTGCGGCCAGCGTGTCTGGGGTGCAGCGCAGATCGCCGATCATCAGCACGTCGCTTTCCAGGCGTGCCTGGCTGGGTTCCAGACGGAACTGGCAGAGCAATTGGTTGGCGTAGCGCACTTCGAGGGTGGGCGAGCTGGCGTTCATTTCCATGGAGAAGAACCCGTCGACTTCGCTGACCCCACGGCTGGCGTGGTTGATCACGTGGTGGCCCTTGAGCGGGTTGCCCTGGCCGTCGATCAAGCGGCCGAGCACGGTGACGGTCTTGATCACGCTGATCTTGCGGTAGCCCACCCCGCCTTTGTTCAGGTGGTAGGGGCTGCGCACCGGTTGGATGCTGGCGGCGGGTGGGTGGTTGCCATCGAAGTCGAAGCTCAGGGTGCTGCTGCGATAGGCCGTGATGGGTACGTAGTTGCGGCCCGGACGCAAGGTGGTGCTGCCACCGCTCAAGTCATCGGCACGCAGGGTGATGTCGTCGATGTCGGTGTCCACGTCGACGATCATCCCGGCACCGCCGTTGGGGTACTGGCTGCTGAGCACGGCTTTCTGCCCGCCGACAGCCAGGGTGCTGGAGAGGTTCAGGCCGCCGCTGAGCTGATCGTTGAACGAGGAGCGCTGCACGAAGGCATCGCCCGACATCGCCTCGGTCTGGAAACTGCCGCGCCCGGATAACCCCACGCCGTAGGTATCGGCAATCGCCGTGGCCGAGACGCTTTGCAGCACGTGGTCTTCAAAGCTTTTCTGGTAGGTCAGCGAGCCGTTGTTATCGCGGCCGCCGTCGCGGGCGGTGCGGGTACCGAGGCTGGCGGACCACTGCTCGCCGGGCCCGCCCAGGGCCAGGCTGACGCTGATGTCGATGCCGCGATTGCGCCGGTCGCCGGTGGTAGACGTCGCCGGGCGATCGAATACCGAGAAGCGCCAGTTGGCGTCGCTGCCGAGCAGGCTGCTGCGCAGGTTCCAGCCCAGGTCAAGGCCCACGCCTTCAATATTGCCCTGGCTGTAGGAGAGTCGCGAGTTGATCGAACTCTTGTTGCTCAGGCGATGGTTGACCGACAGCGACGAGTTGCTGGTCTGGCCGATAAACGCCGTGCGCGGCCGCAACCGTGTACCGTCGGGCAACATCTCGTAGGTGCGGCGGGTGTCGAGCCAGCTGCGGTTGTGGCTGAGCACGACGGTGCCATGCCCGTAGCTATATAGGCCTTGCAGGTCAAGACCGGTGCCGTGATCCTGGGTCTGGTAGACGTTGGCGTAGAGGCTCGTGCTGTTGGCCAGGGTCCAGTCGATGGAGGTACCGAACTGCATGGCCTCGCGCACCTTGCGAGTGGACAGGCCGAGGATCACGCGCGGGTGCGCCAGGTAGTTGAGGCCGGCGCCGTAGGTCCAGTCGCCGGTTGGCTGCTCGTCCCAGTTACTCAACAGTTTGGTCTCACGCCCGACAAAGCTGTTGTAGCGCCAGCGCTCGTCGGCGTTGCGCCAATTGTTGGGCTTGTACACCAGCTCCTGGGTGGTGGCGGTGGTGAGGCCATCTTCCACCAGGCGCACTTCCACTTCGTAGATACCGCCGGGCAAGGGCCGGGTGTCAAGGGTTTGCAGGCCGGCAGCCACCGGTTGGCTGTTGATAAGCAAGCCATTGCGGTAGATCTCCACCGAGGCCTGGCGGCTGGCGGTGACGTAGATCGGATAGACGCTGGGCTTGGGGTTGTTGATCAGCAGGCTGTCGGAGCTGCCTAACATCAGGCCCACGGCTGTGTCCGGGGTGTTGCCGAAGTTGCGGATTTGCCGGGTAAGGCCGTCGGAGCCTGGGGTGAAATAGCCCACGCGCAGGAAGTGGCCGTCCAGTTCGCGCTGGCTATAGAGTTCGTGCACGGCGTGGTAGAGCGTGGTGTCGGTGCCGCCGAAGCGCGACAGTTGCAGGTTGAGCGCCTGGGTCCAGTTGCCGACACTGGCGCTGGCGGCGAGGCCGTAGCGTCCGCCGACGGCCTGGTCCTGGCCACCGTTGAGGTTGAGTTGGTTATTAATGATCAGCCCGAAGCTGCCGTCTTCGGGCTGGTCGTAATATTTCTTGATCTCGACGCTGCGTTCCACGTTTTGCGTAAGAATCGAGACCAGAGAGTTTTCCAGGCTGTAGTGCACGGCCAGTAGCTGCGATGGGCAGCGACCTTCGCAACTGCCAAGGGCCATGCCTTGTTGCAGAAGTTGCTCCCACGTGTCGCGCTCGCTGGCGGCGTAGTTGCTGTCTTCGGTGTCGTTGAACTCCAGCAGGGTAATACGATCGTCGCGCCCCAATACAATCAGGGCCTCGCCAAGGAACTGCTGATCCAGTTCAACCCGTACGGCCAGGGGCACATCGAAAAAGTGTTGTTCAAAGTCGGTGGGTAACCCCTTGGACTGCGATAACAGGCTACCAGGCAAAGAACCCGGTGCCGTCGGCGCGGCCAGGGCAGTGGCGCAAAACACTAGCGCGAGCGCACCCGCAATCGGCGTCATAGAGATCATGAACGGAATACTCGCTTATACCTTCAATCGGGTCGGCGGCCAGGACAGGCCACCGACCTTTGATCAAGCTCCGGCGCAAGCCAGAGTCTCTTGCACCGGGCCGTTAAGGCGCCGGAGCACGTGGCACGGCATCGAAGATCACCGTGTATTGGGCGGTGTAGAGACCGTTCTGGGTATCCGCCGGCTTGGCCGGCGTAATCACCAGGTCAGCCTGGGTACCGGGGGTGGATTGAGGGTCGTCGACCACCTCCTGAGGGGTGGCGGTGAGCACGACACCGTTGAAGGTATTGGTCAGCGCAATGCTGTCGCTACCGTTGTACAGCGCGGCCGACGTGGGGCCGCCCTCGATGTAGGCGTGTACCGAACCGTCGGTGTTCTTGACGTCATAGGTGGCGCGCAGGGAACTCAGTTCACCGCTGACCACGTTGTAGTTCATGGTCTCGTCCTTACCGAAGTTCGGGTCGCGAGGCTGGGCATGGAACTGCTTGGTGGGGATGGTCGCCTTGATGTTGATCGACGAACGCGCGTCATCGGCAGCAAAGGCCATGGAGGAACTCAATATGGCCGCGACCAGGGGTGCTGCGACGGCAATTTTCTTAAGCATGGCTGAATACCTGTTTTCTAAACGTATGGGTTTTAGAAGCGATGAAAAGCGTCATTGGGGTTCGTGCTTTCCAACTACTTGCATTGACCGAACCCATGGCTCGATCAACGCAAACAAGTATCCAAAGGCCATCCTTGTAGGTAAGCAGGGCACTTCCTTAGTTGCTGTAGCCAAACAAATTATTTGCCATAGGAAAAAGATGGCCTTTTGCCAAAACTTTTCATTCAACTGTAAGGCAAAGACTACTTCGATTAATTTATGAAGAGCGATTAACTGTAAGAACCATATTACACGGCGCTCTAGTTCGAAACGTCTCTGTCACTTCAATCGCTGTAAGGCATGTCGCTGATTAATCGAGTCGTTATTTTAATTAATAGAACACTGCTCGAATCCTGCCAGCCGAAAGGGGTTGACCGTTGGTCAGACGCGCTTGCCCTTAAGCAAAGATATATCTTACGTTGTATCTTACAAAAGCACAGAGCAGAGAAAATGAGAGAACATCACCCCCATCATCATGACCGTGACGGCTTCGACAAACGCCCCGGCCGCGAACGCAGTAGCCGTGGCCCGCGGGTCTTCGCACCGGGCGATTTGAAGCTGTTGCTGCCGGCGTTGATCGCCGAACAGCCCTGCCACGGCTACGACCTGATCCGTCAGATCGAAGGCCTGTTTGACGGCGCCTACTCCCCCAGCCCCGGCGTGATCTACCCGACCTTGACCTTCCTCGAAGAGAGCGAATTGATCACGGGTGACGCCGAGGGCGGGAAAAAACGCTACACAATCACCGACGCCGGTCGTCTCTTCTTAAGCGAGCAGGCGGTGGCCCTGGACGGCATTCGCATGCGCATCGACGTAAGCAAGCGTTCACTGCGCGGCCACGACCGCCCAGCGGAAATCCACGAGGCGGTGCATAACCTGCGTCATGCCCTGCATTCGCACCACGGGCGTTGGAGCCCGGAAGAAATTCTTCGTGTCGCGGCGCTGCTCAACGGCGCCGCCCAAGCCATTGCCGACGGGAAAGCAGAATGAATACTCAAGCCATCCATCGCGTTACCCACGAAATCAAACGTCGTCGCCTCGAGGTGCTGCGTGTGGTTGATATCACCCCACGCATGCGCCGCATCACCCTGGGCGGCCCTGAACTGGCGGGCTTTATCAGCCTGGGCAGTGACGATCACATCAAGCTGCTGTTCCCGCAGAACGCCGCTGAACAGGCCGCGCTGGAAAGCCCGAGCTTCAGCATCAAGGGCGACGGCCCGCAACCGGCCATGCGCGACTACACGCCACGGCGCTTTGACCTGAGCATTGGCGAACTGGATATCGACTTCGTGCTGCACGGCGATGGGCCTGCATCCACCTGGGCCGAGCAGGTGCAGGTCGGCCAGCACCTGTACATCGGCGGGCCACGGGGCTCGATGATCGTGCCGGATATTTTCGACAGCTACCTGTTGATCGGCGATGAAACCGCCCTGCCTGCCATTGCGCGACGCCTGGAAGAACTGCCGGCGGGCCGCAAGGTGTTGGCCGTGATTGAGATCGCCAATGCGGCGGAGCAACAAGCACTGCAAAGTGCCGCCGATGTGCAGGTGAAATGGGTGGTGCGTGGCCAGGACGATCTGCTCGACACCGTACAGAACCTGACGCTGCCGAGCGGTTCGCTGTACAGCTTCGTGGCGACCGAAACCAAGTTGTCGCGCCGGGTACGGCGAGTGCTGCTGGACACGCACAAGGTCAATGAGGAACACCTCAAGGCCGTGGGTTACTGGCGCGCCGAGGGCAGCGAAGACGAGTAACCCCCTCGAACACACTAAAGATCAAATGTGGGAGCTGGCTTGTCGGGCGCCGCATCGCTGCGATAGCGGTGCATCTGTCG
This sequence comes from Pseudomonas sp. H1_A03, assembly GCF_054685145.1. Classification (NCBI taxonomy): domain Bacteria; kingdom Pseudomonadati; phylum Pseudomonadota; class Gammaproteobacteria; order Pseudomonadales; family Pseudomonadaceae; genus Pseudomonas; species Pseudomonas sp. H1_A03. The sequence goes on along the minus strand of NZ_CP162829.1, from coordinate 2,489,592 downwards.
ACAGATTCATCGACTGACACTCCGTCATCGCGGGCAAGCCCGGCTCCCACATTAGATTTGTGGTGGCTTCAGAAACCTGTCGAGCCCCACCACCATTAATGCAATCAGCACAAACCCCGCCAAAATCTCCCCGGCATTCACAAACACCTGTGGGTAACCGAGGGTCCCCACATCAATGAACGGGTACTGATACTGCCCGAGCAAATCCCCACGCAGCAGCGCATAGCCAAAATACACCAGCGGGTAAATCACCCACGCCGCGATGTGCCTGACGTGCAAGTTGCCCTTGGGCACACATCGCCACCAGTAGATAAAAAACAGCACCGGCATCACGTCGTGCAGCAACTCGTCAGCAATAAACTGGAAACCTTCAGGCTGCCACAGGTGCCGCAGCAGCAGGTTATAGGCCAGGCCCACTACCACGATGCTCACGGCGATGCCGCTGCTGACCTTGGGCCCGAGAAAAAACCGCTTCGCTGCGCAATCGCGATTCACCCACGCATAGCTCAACACCACCACCGCCAGGGTGTTGGTGAGCACGGTGAAGAAGCTGAAAAAGTTAACCAACCCGCCCATCAGGCTGGCGCCGGACTCCCAGCGCGAATAGAAAATCAGGTATTGCTGGATCGCCAGCCCCGTCCAACCGGCCAGCGCCGCTGCTGCCACGAACCGCTTCATGGGTTCAATCCAACGGGCGTTTGGTGCGCATCAGTTTCACGTACAACCCTTCGACTTTCTCCCGCGCCCAAGGCGTCTTGCGCAAGAAGGTGAGGCTCGACTTGATGCTCGGGTCACTCTTGAAGCAGCGGATATCAATACGCTCGGCAAGGCCTTCCCATTCGTAGTGTTCCACCAGGGTGGTGAGGACGTGCTGCAGGGTCACGCCGTGGAGTGGGTCGTTACTTGTCGCGGTCATGCCAGGCCTATGAAAAATGTGTTCACGAAGGCGCACACCTTATCACCCCGCCTGCTCGTTATAAAAAGTTCCCGCCTCCAACGAAAAAGAGATGTTATATTGTAACGATAAATCTCAAATCTTTTCGTCGTTTTCCAAGGAATGTCCGATGCCCCTCTCTTCTCTGTGGCGCTTGACCCCACTCGCCGCCGCCCTGTTGATCTGCTCCGAAGCCCACGCCCTGGAGTTGCAGCCCCAGGTCATCACCGGCAACCCTCTAGGCAGCGAACAGCTTGCTTCGCCGACCACCGTGCTGGAGGGCGATAACCTGACCCTGCAACAAAAAGGCAGCCTCGGTGAAACCCTGAACAAACAGCCGGGCGTGTCGTCTTCTTACTTCGGCCCGGGCGCGAGCCGGCCCATCATCCGTGGCCAGGATGGCGACCGTATCCGCATCCTGCGCAATGGCGTGGGTGCGCTGGATGCCTCTTCGCTGTCCTACGACCACGCGGTGCCGCTGGACCCGGTTAACGTCGATCGCATTGAAATCGTGCGCGGCCCGGCGGCGTTGTTGTACGGCGGCAGCGCCATCGGCGGCGTGGTCAACACGTTCGACAACCGTATCCCCACCGAGGCCATCGAAGGCATCCACGGTGCCGGTGAATTGCGCTACGGCGGCGCCGACACCACGCGCAGCAGCGCTGGCAGACTGGAAGCCGGTAACGGCACCTTTGCCTTGCACCTGGACGCCAATGCGCGGGCATTCAATGACCTGAAAATCCCCGGCCAGGCGCGCAGCCGCCATGCCCCGGAAACCGACGATGCCCCTGGCAAAAACGGCCGCCTGGGTAACAGCGACGGCCGCCAGGACGGCGGCGCGGTGGGAGGTTCCTACACCTGGGATGACGGTTATGCCGGGCTGTCCTACAGCAACTACGACGCGAACTATGGCTCCCCGGCCGAAAAGGACGTGCGCATTCGCATGCAGCAGGACCACTACGCGTTCGCGTCGGAGATCCGCAACCTGCAAGGCCCGTTTACCTCGGTAAAACTTGACGCGGGCTACACCGATTACGAACACCGTGAAATCGAAGGCGGCGAAACCGGCACGATCTTCAAGAACAAGGGTTATGAAGCGCGCGTCGAAGCCCGTCACCACCCCATCGGCCCGTTCGACGGCGTGGTTGGCGCACAAGTGACCCGCAACGAATTCTCAGCCCTCGGTGAAGAAGCCTTCGTGCCGCAGACCGACACCAACGCCGGCGCGCTGTTTATCCTCGAAGAAATGCAGGCCACCGAGCGCCTGAAACTCAGCCTCGGCGGGCGCCTGGAACACACCAGCGTCGACCCGGATGCCAAGGGCAATGCGCGCTTCGCCGGTGCGGACAAATCCAATGATTTCACCGCCGGCAGCCTGTCCTCCGGGGCGGTCTACAGCCTCACGCCAATCTGGTCCCTTGCCGCGACCCTGGGCTATACCGAACGCGCGCCGACCTTTTACGAGCTGTACGCCAACGGTGCCCACGTCGCCACCGGCACCTACGAGCTGGGCAATGCCAACCTGAAGAAAGAAAAAGCCGTGTCCAGCGACCTGGCCCTGCGCTTTGACAACGGCACCCACAAAGGCAGCTTTGGTGTGTTCTACAGCCGTTTCTCCAACTACATCGGCCTGCTGGGCAGCGGTCGCACACTGAACGATGAGGGTGAAGAAGACGCAGGCGGCATCCCTGAGTACAAATACTCCGGCGTGCGTGCACGTTTCGCCGGCTTCGAAGCCCAGGATCACTGGAAACTTGGCGAAAGCGCCTACGGTAAGTTCGCACTGGAACTGTCGGGCGACTACACCCGCGCGACCAATCTGGATACCGGTGAAGCCTTGCCGCGTATTGCGCCGCTGCGCTTGAACAGCGGCTTGTTGTGGGAGCTGGATCGCTGGCAGGCACGCATCGATGTTGAACATGCCGCAGGACAAGGCCGTGTGCCGGATAACGAGAGTGGCACCGATGGCTACACCACATTGGGCGCCAGCGCCGGGTATCGTTTCAACATGGGTGGCAGCCAGTGGTTGGCGTTTGTGAACGGTGAAAACCTGACAAACCAGACGGTGCGCTACGCCAGTTCGATCCTGCGGGATATCGCGCCGGCACCGGGCAGAAGCGTGCAGTTCGGCGTCCGCACAACCTTCTAAATCTCCCCCAATCCCTGTGGGAGCCGGGCTTGCCCGCGATACAGACACCTCGGTATTCCAGTTGCACCGAGGCGATGCAATCGCAGGCAAGCCAGCTCCCACACACACCCGTTCCCATCGCCTTTTGCAGCGACATTTAGTCACTGTTACCAAATCTGAAATGATGCATCTTGCGATTTGCGCTTTCTCTAACCGCGCACTCCCTTTATCCTTGCCCGCAATAATCTGAAACGTTTCACCTCCCGGTCGACCCCATCTTGCCGAATCATACCGCCCATCAAGACAGCGCTGTCTTACACAGACCTGCGCGTGGGAATAAATCGCCCGCCTGTGGATAACCGTGCTTATCCCCAGAAAAACTGAATTAACGCTGAACCAAGCCCGTGTCGAATCGTCATCTACAGTGAAGAAACACGGGGATACATAATTCCAACGCAACGGAGAAACACAACTATGAGCACTGACGGTGCCTCAAGCCCAAGTCGCCTGCTGCCCAGGCTGCTAGGCGTCTTGCTGCTGATCATGGGCCTGGCCTTGCTGGCCGGTGGTATCAAGCTGACGATGCTCGGCGGGTCGCTGTATTACCTGCTGGCCGGTATCGGCATCGCCCTGACCGGCGTTCTGCTGCTGGCTACTCGCCGCGCCGCGCTGGGTCTGTACGCACTGGTGCTGTTCGCCAGTACCGTGTGGGCCCTGTGGGAAGTCGGCCTGGACTGGTGGCAATTGGTGCCACGCCTGGCGCTGCTGTTCGCCCTGGGTCTCGTCATGCTGCTCCCGTGGTTTCGCCGTCCGTTGCTGCGTGGTCAGCCTGCCCCGCTGGGCACTGGCGCACTGAGCGTTGCCGTGGTGCTGGCCGGTGCCGCCGCCATTGCCAGCCAATTCACCAACCCCGGTGAAATCAAAGGCCAGCTGGACCGCGACGCGGTACCGGGCATGGCCAACGCTGCACCGGCCCAGGCCGACGGCGATTGGAACGCCTACGGCCGTTCGGCCTTTGGCGATCGCTACTCGCCGCTGGCGCAGATCACCCCGGAAAACGCCCACAAACTGGTGCCGGCGTGGACCTTCCGCACCGGTGACATCCCTGGCGCAGGCGACCCGGGTGAAACCACCGCGGAAAACACCCCGCTGAAAGTCAACGGCATGCTCTACGTGTGCACGCCGCACAGCCAAGTGATTGCCCTGGACCCAGACACCGGCAAGGAAATCTGGCGTTTCGACCCGAAGATCACCACCCAAGGTGCTGAAAGCTTCAAGGGTTGGGCGCACATGACCTGCCGTGGCGTGTCGTATCACGATGATGCCGCCTATGCCTCCGAGCAGAGCCCGGCCGCCGCACCGAACGCCTGCCCGAAACGCATCTTCGTGCCGACCGCCGACACCCGTCTGATCGCCCTGAATGCCGACACCGGCAAGATGTGTGAAGACTTCGGTGACAAAGGCCAGGTCGACCTGCATGCCAATATCGGCAGCTTCGCCCCCGGCGGTTACTACTCCACGTCGCCACCGGCCGTGACCAAGAACCTGGTGGTGATTGGCGGTCACGTGACCGACAACGTTTCCATCGACGAGCCGAGCGGCGTGATCCGCGCGTTCGACGTGCACACCGGCAAGCTGGTGTGGAACTGGGACAGCGGCAACCCGGACGACACCACCCCGTTGGCCGAAGGCAAGACCTACACCCGCAACTCGCCGAACATGTGGTCCATGTTCGCCGTGGATGAAAAACTCGGCATGCTCTACCTGCCGATGGGCAACCAGATGCCCGACCAGTACGGCGGCGACCGTACCGACGATTCCGAAAAATACGCTGCCGGCCTCACCGCCCTGGACATCGACACCGGCCACGTGAAGTGGACCTTCCAGTTCACTCACCATGACCTGTGGGACATGGACGTGGGCGGCCAGCCTTCGCTGATCGACATCAAGACCGAAGCCGGCGTGAAGCAGGCAGTGATGGCGTCGACCAAGCAAGGCAGCATCTACGTGCTGGACCGCGCTACCGGCCAACCGGTCGTGCCGATCCACGAAGTGGCGGTACCGCAAGGCGCAGTGGCGGGCGACCGCACCTCCCCTACCCAACCGAAGTCCGACCTGAACTTCATGCCACCGCCGCTCAAAGAGCGTGACATGTGGGGCGTGACGCCGTTCGACCAGATGCTGTGCCGCATCGACTTCAAATCCCTGCGCTACGACGGCCCATTCACCCCGCCATCGCTGCAAGGTTCGATCGTTTATCCGGGTAACTTCGGCGTGTTCGACTGGGGTGGCATTTCCGTCGACCCGGTGCGTCAGATTGCCTTCGTGAACCCAAGCTACATGGCGTTCAAATCGAAGCTGATCCCGGCGGCCGACATCGCCAAGCAAGGCCCACGCGTCAGTGAAACCGAAGGCGTGCAGCCAAACAAAGGCGCGCCGTACGGTGTGATCCTCGAAGCCATGCTGTCGCCAATGGGCCTGCCGTGCCAGGCGCCAGCTTGGGGTTACGTGGCGGCGGTCGACCTGACCACCCACAAAACCATCTGGATGCACAAAAACGGCACCGTGCGCGACAGCTCGCCGGTTCCGATCCCACTGACCATGGGCGTGCCTAGCCTGGGCGGCACCTTCACCACCGCTGGTGGCGTGTCCTTCCTCAGCGGCACCCTCGACCAGTACCTGCGTGCCTATGACGTGAAAAACGGCAAGCAACTGTGGGAAGGCCGCCTGCCAGCGGGCGCGCAAACCACGCCGATGACCTACACCGGCAAGGACGGCAAGCAGTACGTGCTGGTCATGGCGGGCGGTCACGGTTCCCTGGGTACCAAGCAGGGTGACTATGTAATGGCGTTCAAACTGCCGGATTAAGCAACAACGGCGGCAAGACAAAGGCGGCTACCCACGCAGGTAGCCGCCTTTTTTCTGCCCGATCCCATTGCGCCTTCCCGCCGCAACCCTCGCCGTTCCCGCCACACTCGCCACCTTCGCCATCCTCGCCACCCCCGTAGCAGGCGTCGTTATGCGGTTGTTATGCGGTTATTAGGTGGTGGTTCAGAGCGGCAGCCGCTCACGGCGCATCCACATCTCGAACGCCATCACATTCAGCGGTCGGCTGATGAGGTATCCCTGGGCGGTGTCGCAGTTCCACAGCTTGAGCAGCTTCAAGCTGGGGGCGAACTCGACGCCTTCGGCCACTACCTTGAGGCCGAGGTTATGGCTCATTTCGATGGTGGAACGCACGATCACGCCGTCGCCACTGGTGCTGTTCAGGTTGCGGATGAACGACTGGTCGATCTTCAACTCCTGCACCGGCAAGCGCTGCAGTTGCGCGAGCGAGGAATAGCCGGTGCCGAAGTCATCCACCGACAGGCTGATACCGCAGCCGCGCAGTTGCTCCAACACGCTGAGCGCCTGTTGCGGGTTGTGCATGATCGCGCTTTCGGTGATCTCGAAAATCAGTTGCTGGGCGCCCACTTGGTAGTGCATCAGCAAGGCGGTGACCCGGATCGCCAGGTCATCATCGGCCAGGTCATCCACCGAAATATTCACCGACAGCTGGATATGCATGCCCCGCTGCCCCCACTCGCCGATCTGGCGGATGGCTTCTTCGATCACCCACAGGGTCAGGCTGCTCATGCTGCCGGTGCGCTCGGCCAAGGGGATGAATTCGGCGGGAGACACCTGGCCCAGGGTCGGATGCTGCCAGCGCAACAAGGCTTCAGCCTGGCATACATGGCCGTGCTTGAGGTCGAGCTTGGGTTGGTAGCACAGGAACAACTCGCCTTCGACCGCGGCACGCCGCAGGTCACGGATCAGGGTGATCTGGCGCTGGTGAGCCAGGTCGCGGTCCTGCTGGTAGATCTGCAAATGCCCCGGCAGGCTCGCCGCGTCATGCCGGGCAATGGCGGCGCGGCTGATCAACTCTTCCACCTGCTGGCCATCGGCGGGGTAAGCCGCGATGCCAATGCTCACTTCATGGCGCAGTTCGTCATTGCCGATGCGCTGGGGTTCGGTGAGCAGCGCATAAAGGCGATCGGCGCGCGACACGGCGCGGTCGATCTCGGTATTTTCCAGCAACAGCAGGAATTCACTGCCGGTGATGCGCGCGGCGGTGTCGCTGGCCAACAGGCTCATGGACAGGCAGCGGCTGGCTTCACGCAGCATTTCTTCCACACCGGCGGGGCCGAAACCTTCGTTGATCACCCGGTAGTTCTCGATCCCCACGTACAGTAAAACCACCGGCCGCCGAGCACTGATCGCACTGCCCAGGCGCTCCATGGCCAGGGCGCGATTGGGCAGACCGGTGAGAGGATCATGCAGGGCGTTATGGGCCAATTGCCGCTCGCGCATGGCGATGCCGCTTTGCATGGCATTGAACGCCCGGGCCAGCAGGCCAAATTCATCATGGCCGCGCACCCGCACCGGCGTGCGGTAGTCACCGGCGCCGATGCGCTCGGCGGCTTGCACCAAGGCGTTAAGAGGACGCGACACCCGCCGCGCCAGGAACAGCGCGCCAGCCAGCGACACCACCAGCACCGCCAGGGCAATCCCGAGGAACTGCCGGTCCAGGGGCGCGAAGGATTCCAGGGCGTGGTCCAGCGGGCTTTGCAGCAGCACACGCACCTCGTCGCCGTCACCGGAGTTGGCCAGCGGCAGTACCTGGCTGAGCACACGCTCGCCGTAGAACAGGTGGATCTGCGGCTCGGGGTTGACGCGCGCCTCGCGCAAAAGACTGAGGGTGGTGGCCTGGTACGCCTCGGGCTGGGTGCTGAATAGCGCACCGGGTTTACCGTTCTGCACGCTGAGGAAAGACACCTCAAGGCTGCTCATGGCGCGCAGTTCATTGGCAAACAACGTGTCCATGGGAAAGCCCATGACCACGCGTGCGATGGGCAGCGGGTCGAGCACTTCGTGTTGCACCAGCAAGTAAGGGCAACCGTCCATGGCCACGATCAGCATCTGCAAGCCGGTACGACGCGCGTGGCGCATGGCATCGTCATAAGGGAAAACCTGGCCACGCGTGAAGAGGGGCAAGGTGCTGGCCATGACGTTGCCATCCAGGCCCAGCACAAACACTTCGCTGGAGCGAATACCCGTGCCATGCCGGCGCAGGGCCGCGAGCATCGCCACGGTCTTGCCCTCGGCCACCGCCTGCCTGAACGGGCCGTCCACGGTGAGCCAGTCGAGGCCGTATTGAAGGCGACGCCCACGAAGTTCCAGCAAGCGTTCGAACACTTGGCTACCGGTTTTCAGTTGAACTTGCGCCTGGTTTTCCACGGCACGGGCGGTGGCGGCCTTGACGGCGAAATAAGTGGCGGCGACCACCACCAACAGCAAGAGCGCCAGCACGCTGGCAATTCGGGTTTGAAACGTATGGCGCCAGCGCAGTGCGGTGGCTTCTGGCAGCATTCGCCTCTCTCTGCCATTACGTCCCTTCGTCATAAGCGTTCCTGGCAAATGCTGACCCGGCGTCAAAAAAACATCTATTTCGCATGGATATTTGGTTTGCGCAGATTAACCGGGACAAAGCATAAGTGCACCCAATAAAACCGGGGACTTCACTGCCATTTTAATGGCGGCAAGCCATTGACCGACGACTTAGCCGCGAGCACGCATAAAATCCCCCCAACGCCGTACCAGGTAGTTGTGTTCATCCATCACCGAATTCCACACCGCAATATGCCCCATGCGTTGCTCATAGGAACCGCCGTCGCGCACTTCACCGATATCGATCAACGGCAGGCCATCGCTGCCCGGCAGCTCCTCTCGCGCAGGCTTGCCGGCATACCAGTAATCCCACTCGGCGCGGCTCAGATGGTCTCGGCTACGCGCCGGGTTGCCGATGTAGTAACCCTGGCGCGCCATCACCGCACCGGGCCAGCCGGACAGCCACCAATTCAGGTAGGCATACGCGGCATCCAGCACCGGCCCCTTCGCATGGCGCGACAATGACAAACCACCAAACCAGGCGCGATAGCCTTCGCGTGGCACCGCCAGGCGGTATTTCACCCCGGCGCGGTGCAGGCGCATCAAGGTCGGCGACCACAGGCTCTGGATATCGATGCTGGGGCTGAGCATCAATTGCGCGGCCTCTTCGTCATCGGACCAGAACGCCGCGAAGTGCCCCTCCTTTTGTTTGCGCACGAGGATGTCGGCCAGTACATCGATCTCTTCGATGCTCATGTTGCCGATGTCCTTGAAGCTCGCCAGCCCCGCGCCCTGCACTGCCAGCGCAGCGTCCAGCGCACCGATCGCAGCGTCGCTTTGCAGGGCGGTACGTGCGCGCCAGGCCGGGTCGAGCAACCAGCCCCAGCTTTCATTGCCATGGCAAAAACCTTCGGGCAAGCGCTCAGGACGGTAGGCGAAACTGTCGGCGTTGTGGGTCAGGGGCAACATGCTGATGCGCTCGGTGACCGTGCTGCCGAGGCTGCCGTCGTGCTGCACGAACAGCCGCTCGCTGGGCACGCTGCCGCTGCCGAGGCGGTCATCGGGCGAAAGGCGCCCGCGCTTGGGCAGGTCATTGATCTCGTGCCATAGCGCGATGCGTCGGGTGTCGATAGGCTGGATGGCCCGGGCCGGCCACACGAAGTCGACGTTGTGGAACCACTGGTCATACAGGTCGTAGCTGTCGGGTTGCATCACCGCGATGCGTTGCGCCTGCTCGACGTCGTGCACCTGGTAGACCAGGCGAATGCCCAGCTCCTCTTCGGCGCGTACCCGCAGGCATTCAAGCAGGGTGACCGACGTGCCGAGAACGCGGAGTGTGATCATGCAGCGAACCGCCGCGAGAACGCTTCAAACGAACGCTTGAGCAGCGCAGGCTCGAGGCCACGCAGGATAAACACCAGGCGTGATTGCCGGTCGCTGCCCGGCCATGCAGGCAAATGCACCGGCGCATGCAGGCAATGCTGCACGCCATGAATGACGATGGGGGCGTTACTGGCGTTCACGTTGAGCAGCCCTTTGACGCGGAGAATTCGTTCGCCGTGGCATCTTAACAGCATCGACAACCATACCCCGAAACCCACCCAATCAAGAGGCTGGTCGAAGGTCAGGCTGCAGACTTGCGCAGCGCCGTGGGTGGCCGTGGTGGTGTGATGCAGCTGCCAGCGGCTGACTTCCATGGCGGGCTCGGCACTGCGCAGGCCTTCGCCCAGCAGCAGTTGGTCGCCGCTATGGATGTCATGGGTATTGAGGATCGGCGTACCGGCATTGAGCGCCTGTAAATGGGCGCGCAGTGCAGCGCAGTCACCCGCCAGATCAGTCTTGCTCAGCAGCAAGCGGTCCGCCGCCGCTACCTGGGCCAGCCATTCCGGGTGCAGGCGTTCTTGCAGGACGGCATGGCTGGCGTCCACCAGGGTGATCACCAAGCCAATATGAAAACGCCCGCGCAACTGCACGTCGTTGTTCAGGGTGGCCAGGATCGGCGCCGGGTCGGCCAGGCCAGTGGTCTCCAGGATGACCCGCTTGAACGCCGGGATTTCACCGCGCTCACGGCGTTGAAACAAGGTCAACAACGCCTCTTTCAACTCGCCACGGATCGAGCAACACACACAGCCGCTGGGCAGCAGCACCGTATCCGGCGCCACTTCTTCCACCAGCAGGTGGTCGATGCCGACATCACCGAACTCGTTGATCAGCAACGCGGTGTCGCCCAGGCTTTCACCCTGCAGCAGGCGCTTGAGCAAGGTGGTCTTGCCGCTGCCAAGGAAGCCGGTGATGACGTTGAGGGCGATGCTCATCGGGCTGTCTCCAAGTGCTCCAACAAACGCGGATCGAGGGGATCCAGTGGCTGGCCGAGCATGTTTTCGGCGGCTTGCCAGAGTTGATCCAGACCGCTGGCCAGCGCCTGCTTGCCAGTGGCGCCGAGCAGCAGATAGGACGCGCCCTGGAAGTCTTCGACCTTGAGCCGGAACACCGCCAGCACCTGGTTGATCGCCGCGATCCGGCGCAGGCGTTCACGGCGCCGGGGTAACTCATCACCCAGGGGATCGCTCCAGTGCAGGTCCTCGCCGAGCAGTCCGCAGAGTCCGCACATGGCTACACCTCACTCATGGCATGACATCGCCGGAGTTCGGGCCCAGTGTCTGGCCAACGAACAAGTTGCCGCCGGGCTCGCTGGCCAGCAGCACCGCCACCGGCGCCACTTCATCGGCCAAGCCGAAACGGCCCAGCGGCAACTCCTTGGCCTTGGCGCGTTTCCATTCCTCACTGATACCGCCCACCAATGGCGTTTCAATCGGGCCCGGTGCGATGGCGTTGACCAGTACGTTGTCTTTTGCCACTTCCAGCGCCAGGGACTTGGTAAAGCCGATCACCCCAGCCTTGGCGGCGGCGTAGTGAGTCAACTCGGCGCCGCCTTTGATGCCCAGTTGCGAGGCGACATTGATGATCCGCCCCCAACGCTGCGCGAGCATGTGCGGCAAGGCGCGCTGGCTGGCGACGAACACACTGGTGAGGTCGACGCGCAGCATGTCGTTCCACATGTCGATGGTCAGGTCGACGCAACGCGCCTGGGTGAGCATGCCGGCATTGTTGACCAGGATATCGATACCGCCGAACTGCTCGACGCAACGGTCAACACTGGCCTGGGCGCCTTCGACGGTGCCGACGTCGGCCAGGCATTCGAACACCTCGGCGCCAAGGTTGCGGCAGGTGATCGCGGTTTCGGCGAGGCTGGCGGCGTTGCGGTCGGCCAGCACCAGGCGCGCGCCTTCGGCGGCGTAGGCACGGGCGATGGCAGCGCCGATGCCACTGCCGGCGCCGGTGATGACGGCGCGGCGGTGAGTGAGTTGAGGCATGTAAATTCTCCCGAGACAAACACGGTTCTAATGTGGGAGCTGGCTTGCCTGCGATGGCGGTGGGTCAGCCACACATGTATTCACTGATACACCGTTATCGCAGGCAAGCCAGCGCCCACATTTTTAAATGGGGTGCAGTCAGTCGGGCCAGCGTACGGTCAGGCCGCCGTCGATGACGATGCTCTGCCCGGTCAGGTAGCTCGACGCTTCACTGGTCAAAAACTGCACCAGCGACGCGACTTCATCCGCTCGCCCTACCCGCCCCAGCGGAATCGCGCGCGCCGCCTTGGCTAAACCTTCCGGCCCCAGCGAGTTCTTTGCATCCAGCGACTGCGGCGTTTCAATCAACCCTGGAATCACCGCATTGCAACGAATCCCCAGCGGCGCCAACTCCACCGCCAGAGACCGGCACAACCCCGGCACACCGGCCTTGGCCGCCGCGTAATGGCTGTGTTCCTGCCAGCCATACACGCCACCGGCAATCGACGAAATCGCGACCAGCGCGCCGCCTTCATGCATATGCCGGGTCGCCGCGCGGAAGGTGCGCATCACCCCCGTGAGGTCGACGTTGAGCATCTCGTCCCACAGCGCATCGGTCATTTCCAGCAACGGTGCGCGACGCAGCAGTCCGGCGTTGGCCACCGCATAATCCAGTCGCCCGAAATGCTGTATGGCTTGCGCGGCCAGTGCGTCGACCGAGGCAGTATCGCCCACGTCCAACGGCAGCATCAGGCATTCGCCACCAGCGGCTTCCACCAGGCTGACGGTGGTCTGCGGGTCATGGGGATCAGCCGGGTAATACCCGCCCACCACCGCCACGCGGTGGCGGGCATAGGCCACGGCGAGGGCTTGGCCGATGCCGCTGGCGGCACCGGTAATCAAGGCAACTTTACGGCTCATCACTCACTCCTTACTGAACGGTTTCCGGGCGCACATGGCGCGCGGCAAACATCAGCACGCCAGACAGGAAGCACGGCAATGCGCCAAACCACAGCGCGGCGGTTTGCCAGTCGCTGCCGGCGGACAACACTTGGGTCGCACCAAAACCTGCGACCACCGCGCCGATCGGGCCCATGGCATGGATGATCGCGCCCCCCGTGGCGCGAATGCTGGTAGGGAAACTCTCACTGATAAAGAACAGCGCTGCCGAGTACGGCCCGATCAGGAAGAACAGGCCCAGGCTGTAGAGCCCGACCACCATCGGCATATTGCTCGGGCCAAACAGCATCCCGGCAAACGCCAGGCCGCCAAGCATCCAGCCCAGGCCGATCACGTTGCGACGGCCGATCTTGTCGCCCATCCAGCCGTGGCTGAGGTAGCCGCAGTAGCCCACCAGGTTCGACAGCACGAGGATGATCAGCGAGTTCTCGAACGAGATGTGGTGCACGCTGACAATCACCGACGTCCCGAGCACGCTGAACACCTGGATAGCTGCCCAGTTAAGCAACAGTGCAGCGCCAATCACCAGGGTGGCGCGGCGCGCCGGGCCACGGAAGGCGGCCTTGAGACCGGCCTTGCTGTGTTCGTCATAGTCCACGCCGTAGGTCACGGCGACATTTTGTGCTTCAGTCACCGCGCCGCTTTTACGCAGTTGGCTGATGCGTTCATGGATCTGGAACTGCGGACTCTCCTTGAGCTTGCGCGCCATGATCGCAATCACCAGCGCCGGGATTGCAGCGAAGATGAAGCAGCCCTGCCAGCCAATGATCGGCAGCAGCAACGCGGTCAACCCGGCGGCGATCAACGCACCGACCGGCCAGCCGCCCTGCACCAGGCTGTAGATAAAGCCGCGACGCTTGGTCAACCGCGGGTCTTCCGAGGCGCCATACAGCTCGCTCAAATACGTCGCGTTGACGGTTTCCTCGGCATAGCCCAGGCCGCCCAGCGACCGGATCAGAATCAGCGGCGACTTGCCCCACGCGCCGCCGATTGCAGTCAGTGCCGAGCAGAGCGCGGAACCTGCCACGGTGAAGATAATGCCTTTGCGCCGCCCCAACTTATCGACGACGGGGCCGATGGCAAAGGCGACCACCGCCGTGCCCACCGCTACCCAGGTCGCGATTTCAGCTTGCTCCACTTCCCCCCAGCCAAAATGCCGGCCGATCTCCGGTAGCAAAGTGCCGAACAGGATGAAGTCATACACCGCGAACACCCAGGCGAAAAACGCGATCCAGGTGGCGAAACGTACTTCCTTGGACGTCAGTTGCCGGGGTTTCCAGCCAGTCAGGTCAAGCTTGTTATAGATGGACATAATCGCGCCTCAAGGGGGGAGCAAGGGTGGGTGTCAGGTACGCGGTTGGCGGCGGATAAAGTCGTCGGCGATTTCGTCAAAGGTGACGAAGCGCACGCCGGCATGGCTCTGGATGTGTTCGATCAGCCGCTCAAGCATCAACAGCACTTGCGGGCGGCCGGAAACATCGGGGTGGATGGTCATGGTGAACACGGCGTGTTCGTGCTCGCGGTAGACCCAATCGAACTGGTCGCGCCACATTTCTTCGAGGTGACGCGGGTTGACGAAGCCGTGGCTGTTGGGGGCCTTTTTGATGAACATCATCGGCGGCAGGTCGTCGAGGTACCAATTGGCCGGGATCTCCACCAGGTCGGTTTCTTCGCCGCGTACCAGTGGTTTCATCCAGATGTCGGGGTGCTGGCTGTAATCGATCTTGGTCCAGCTGTCACCCTTGCGCACGTAGTAGGGGTGGAAGTCGTTGTGCATCAGGCTGTGGTCGTACTTGATGCCTTTTTTCAGCAGCAGTTCGTTGGTGACTTTGCTGAATTCCCACCATGGCGCGACGTAGCCAGTGGGGCGTTTGCCGGTGACCTGGGTGATCAGCTCGATGGATTTATCGAGGACGATTTCTTCCTGCTCGGCGGTCATCGCGATGGGGTTTTCGTGGCTGTAGCCGTGCACGCCGATTTCGTGACCGGCGTCGGCCACCGCCTTCATCTGCTCGGGAAAGGTTTCCATCGAGTGGCCGGGGATGAACCAGGTGGTGCGCAGGCCATAGCGCTCGAACAATTTGAGCAGGCGCGGCGCACCGATTTCACCGGCAAACAAGCCGCGGGAAATGTCGTCCGGCGAGTCTTCACCGCCATAGGAACCGAGCCAGCCGGCGACGGCGTCAACGTCGACACCAAATGCACAAAGAATGTCTTTAGCCATGATGAATCTCCTTAAACGTTAAGTACGGTTTCGACGGACAACGCCGCGCGCAGCAGGCGTGCGTCTTCTCCCGCCGGGGCACTGAGCAGCAGCCCGGTGGGCAGGCCCTGGGCATCGCGGCCGCTGGGCAGGGTCACGCCGGGCATGTCGAGCAGACTGCCGGGCATGGTCAGGCGCAGGGTGGCAAGGTTGGTTTTCACGAACAGGTCGTCGTCGGCTTCCAGCGGTGCCAATGCGGGCGCCACGTGGGCAACGGTTGGGGTGATGAGAATGGCGCCGTCGAGGTCATCGATCAGTTGCTGTTGCAGACGCCGACGCGCGTCGGTCAGGTGGATCAGTTGGCTGGCCGGCAGCGAACGCGCGGCTTCGAGGCGGCGGCGTACGCGAGGGTCGAGTTGTTCGGCGTCGCGGCTGTCGAGCAACCCTTGGTGCAGCGCGAAGGCTTCGAACGAGCCGAGCCAGCCGTGGTGGTTGATCAGGTCCAGGGTGGCCTGGAAGGTCGGGCATTCGCGCTCTTCGATCAGCGCACCTTGGGCCTTGAGTTGCTCGACTGCACGCAGCAGGTTGTTGCGCACAGCAGGCTCGACATCCTGTTGCGCCAATACGAAGCGTTGGCCCTTGAGGCTGCGGGCGTGGTGGGTTTGGGTGCGCCCATGCAGCAAATCGTCGATGGCCAAGGCGTCGCGCACACTGCGGGTCAGCGGGCCGAGGCTGTCGAGGGTGTGGGCCAGGGGGAATACGCCATCGCGGCTGTAGCGTCGGCTGCTGCTGCGATAACCGACCAGGCCGTTGAACGCCGACGGGATGCGGATCGACCCGGCGGTGTCGGTGCCCATGGCGATAGGAACGATCCCGGCCGCAACGGCCACTGCCGAACCGGACGACGAACCGCCAGGAATACGGGGTTGATCAGTGCCATGGGGGTTGTGCGGCGTGCCGAAATGCGGGTTCAGGCCCAAGCCTGAGTAGGCCAATTCGCTGAGGTTGGTCTTGCCCACACTGACCATCCCGGCGCGACACAACAGGCCCACAGTGGGCGCGTCGAGCAAAGCGGCAGGCGCATTGCGGCGATAGGCGGCGCCAGCAGTGGTGGTGCTGCCAGCCACATCGAACAGGTCTTTCCAGGCCAGCGGCACGCCATCGAATACGCTCAAGGGCTGGCCGGCGCGCCAACGGGCGGCGGCGGCGGCGGCTTCACGGCGGGCGCGCTCGGTGGTCAGGCTGATGAATACTGACGGCACCTGGCTTGCCCTCTCGAGTGCCTGTTCGAGGGCTTGAACCGGATCGCTGCGACCGCTGGCAAAATCCTCGGCCATTGAAGTGGCGTCTGACATCAAGATGACCCTCAAAAACGTACATATTAATAAAATGTACATTTTACAAAGGCAGCTTTCGTGCCAGTCTCAAGTCAGGTGCTTTTGCACTGTGAGGGTTTTTCGCTGAGAGCAACGGGATAGATGGTTTTAATAGGCGCGAAAAAACCGCGTCTGAGCTAAGCGCAATGCTGCCAACGAAATAATGTACCTTTTATTAATAAGTACATTTTGGTGCAGAAAAGTAACATTCACAGTTTTCAGGCCCCAAAAAAGTGCCATCGACGTGGCCCAGAGTGACAGTGCAACTTATGAGAGAATCCCCGGCCACCGTCCTCCCTCCTTTAGAGAAATCGATGAAAGCAGTGTCCGCCTCGGCCTCTCGCTACGCGATGATTCACCAAGTGTTGCGTGACGCGATCGTCAACGGCACCGCTCGCCACGGCCTGGTTTTGCTGGAAGCGCCGTTGGCCGAACTGTTCGGTACCAGCCGTGTACCGGTGCGCAAGGCCCTGGACCTGCTGCACGCCGAAGGCCTGATCTGCCGCTTCAATGGCCGGGGTTACCTGATCAACCCTGAAGGCCTGGCAATGGAGCCGCTGCGCCTGCCTTTGAGCCACACACACTTGGGTCTTGATGGTAAGGATGAGCTGGTGGATACGCGGCCGCTGGGGGAACGTATCGTCGAGGAAATCGGCGCGGCGCTGTCCACCTGCATTGCCTTCGGCCATTACCGCCTGGATGAGCAGGCCGCCGCCGATCACTACGGCGTCAGCCGCGCGGTGGTGCGTGAAGCACTGATGCGCCTGCGCGATCGCGGCCTGGTGGAAAAGGAGCCCTATTCCCAATGGCTGGCGGGGCCGTTGACGGCGCGGGAAGTCACCGAAGACTACGAACTGCGCGCCTGCCTGGAACCCGAAGCCCTGCGCCAGAGCGCGCCGAACCTTGATCGCGAGTTGCTGGAAGCCATGTTGCAGCGTGTGCTGGCCGCCCAGGACAGCCCTCATTGCAGCCTTGAGGCCATCGAACAGATCGAGGAAGACTTGCACCAGCACTGCCTGGCCGGCTTGCAGAATCGCAAGATCGCTGCACTGATCCGCCAGGGGCAGAGCCCGATGATCATCAGCCGGATTTTTTATCGGTTGCTGGGGATCGGCGCCGATCCGGCGATGTTGGCCGAACATCGGTTGATTCTTGAGCTCTTGTTGCATGGTGCGGTGGATGCAGCGGCGCTGAATCTGCGTGAGCATCTTCAGCGGGCACGCCAGCGCATGTTGCAACGGCTGAAGGTGCTCTCAGTCCTGCCAGAACAACCCTTGCCGACGTACTTGCACAAAATCAGCTGACCGTACGCAATACAAAATGTGGGAGCTGGCTTGTCGAATCGTCGAACCGCTGCGATAGCGGCGCATCAGCCACATCTTCATCAACTGACACACCGCCATCGCAGGCAAGCCAGCTCCCACAGGGGTACCACGGTGCTGTCGAGAATTTCATGCAATATGTTGCGATCTCGCCGCTGCCATTGAAACCACCGCCCCCCCGCCCCATCTAAGCACCATACTTCCTGATGCAGGTGCCCCATGAGCGACCAGCAAGAATTCCCTGATTACGACCTCAACGACTACGCCGATCCCGAAAACGCCGAGCACGCAGCGTCCTCCAACACCGGCCTGGCCCTACCCGGGCAAAACCTGCCGGACAAGGTCTACATCATCCCGATCCACAACCGGCCCTTCTTCCCGGCGCAAGTGTTGCCGGTGATCGTCAATGAAGAGCCGTGGGCCGAGACCCTGGAGCTGGTGAGCAAATCCGACCACCACTCCCTGGCCCTGTTCTTCATGGACACCCCGCCGGAAGACCCGCGCCACTTCGACACTTCCAGCCTGCCGCTGTACGGCACGCTGGTGAAGGTGCACCACGCCAGCCGCGAAAACGGCAAGCTGCAATTCGTGGCCCAGGGCCTGACCCGCGTGCGCATCAAGACCTGGCTCAAGCACCACCGCCCACCGTACCTGGTGGAAGTCGAATACCCGCACCAGCCCTCGGAGCCGACCGACGAGGTCAAGGCCTACGGCATGGCGCTGATCAATGCGATCAAGGAACTGCTGCCGCTTAACCCGCTGTACAGCGAAGAGTTGAAGAACTACCTCAACCGCTTCAGCCCCAACGACCCGTCGCCGCTCACCGACTTCGCCGCCGCGTTGACCTCGGCCACCGGCAACGAATTGCAGGAAGTGCTGGACTGCGTGCCCATGCTCAAGCGCATGGAAAAAGTGCTGCCGATGCTGCGCAAAGAAGTCGAAGTTGCGCGCCTGCAAAAAGAACTCTCCGCTGAAGTGAACCGCAAGATCGGCGAGCACCAGCGCGAGTTCTTCCTCAAGGAACAGCTCAAGGTCATCCAGCAGGAGCTGGGCTTGACCAAGGACGACCGCAGTGCGGATGTCGAGCAGTTCGAGCAACGCCTGGAAAGCAAAGTACTGCCGGCCCAGGCGAAAAAACGCATCGATGAAGAACTGAACAAACTGTCGATCCTCGAAACCGGCTCGCCGGAATACGCGGTGACACGCAATTACCTGGACTGGGCCACCTCGGTACCGTGGGGCGTGTTTGGCGAGGATAAACTCGACCTGAAACATGCGCGCAAGGTGCTGGACAAGCACCACGCAGGCCTGGATGACATCAAGAGTCGCATCCTCGAATTCCTCGCGGTGGGCGCCTATAAAGGCGAAGTCGCCGGTTCCATCGTGCTGCTGGTCGGCCCGCCGGGCGTGGGCAAGACCAGCGTTGGTAAATCCATCGCCGAGTCGCTGGGACGGCCCTTCTACCGCTTCAGCGTCGGCGGCATGCGCGACGAGGCCGAGATCAAGGGCCATCGCCGCACCTACATCGGCGCCATGCCCGGCAAGCTGGTGCAGGCGCTCAAAGATGTGGAAGTGATGAACCCGGTAATCATGCTCGACGAGATCGACAAGATGGGCCAGAGCTTCCAGGGCGACCCGGCGTCAGCGCTGTTGGAAACCCTCGACCCCGAGCAAAACGTCGAATTCCTCGACCACTACTTGGACCTGCGCCTGGACCTGTCCAAAGTGCTGTTCGTGTGCACCGCCAACACCCTGGACTCCATCCCTGGCCCGCTGCTGGACCGCATGGAAGTGATTCGCCTGTCGGGCTATATCACCGAAGAAAAAGTCGCCATTGCCAAGCGCCATCTGTGGCCCAAGCAGCTGCAAAAAGCCGGCGTGTCGAAAAACACCCTGACCATCAGCGACGGCGCGTTGCGCGCGTTGATCGACGGCTATGCCCGCGAAGCCGGTGTGCGCCAGCTGGAGAAACAGCTAGGCAAACTGGTGCGCAAGGCTGTGGTCAAGCTGCTGGATGAGCCGGATCTGGTGATCAAGATCGGCAACAAAGACCTGGAAAGCTCACTGGGTGTACCGGTGTTCCGCAATGAGCAGGTGCTGTCCGGCACCGGCGTGATCACCGGCCTGGCGTGGACCAGCATGGGCGGCGCGACGCTGCCGATTGAGGCGACACGTATCCATACGCTCAATCGCGGCTTCAAGCTCACCGGGCAGTTGGGTGAAGTGATGAAAGAATCGGCCGAAATTGCCTACAGCTACATCAGCTCGAACCTGAAGTCGTTTGGCGGTGATCCGAAATTCTTTGACGAAGCCTTCGTGCACTTGCACGTACCGGAAGGTGCCACGCCGAAAGACGGCCCGAGCGCCGGGGTGACCATGGCCAGTGCGCTGTTGTCGCTGGCACGTAACCAGCCGCCGAAAAAAGGCGTGGCCATGACCGGTGAGCTGACGTTGACCGGGCATGTACTGCCGATTGGCGGGGTGCGCGAAAAGGTGATTGCGGCGCGGCGTCAGAAGATTCATGAGCTGATCCTGCCGGAGCCAAATCGGGGCAGTTTTGAGGAGTTGCCGGAATACCTGAAGGAAGGGATGACGGTGCACTTTGCCAAGCGGTTTGCGGATGTGGCGAAGGTGCTTTTCTGACAGATCTGTAGTGAGCGGGCTTGCCCCGCGCTGGGTGGCGAAGCCGCCCCAACCCAGGCACCCAGTTTTTCCAGTTAAAACGAGGTGCACGGTTTTAGGGCGGCTTCGCCACCCAGCGCGGGGCAAGCCCGCTCACTACAACAAGTCAGGTCTAGCCCATCTGTCACACCTTGTCCCATCTTCGGTTATGCTCGCCCTTCGTCGCCAATCAACGGAGCCCTCATGACCGCTGCTCGCCTGCTTCTCCCCTTGAGCCTTGCCCTGCTGGCCGCCTGCGCCAGCGCCCCCAAGCAAAACGTCAGCGTGGACAACCAGAGCGCCTGCCCGCTTCAGCTTAAAACCGGACAAAACCTGATCCTCACCCTGCCGAGCAACCCCACCACGGGTTACCGCTGGGCCATCCAGGATTCCGCTGGCGGTGTGTTGCGCGCCTTGAGCCCTGAGGTCTACAGCAGCTCGGAATCCGGCGTGGTCGGCGGCGGTGGCCAGTCCACCTGGCGCTTCCAGGCCTTCGCGGCCGGCCAGGGGCGCTTGCGCCTGACCTCCCAGCAACCCTGGGAGCCGGAAGCCGAACCCGCCGAAACGTTCGACTGCGCCATCACGGTGAACTGATATGCCATGGCTGATTCTTGCGTTGATGGGCGCCGGCACTTTCATCTACGGATTGACCACCCATGCCACGTTGCTGTGCTTGCTGGTCAAGCCGCTGCCGGTCCTCGCGCTGTTGGGCTGGCTGCATGATGCGCCGCCCAGCGACTATCGACGCTGGATCAGCCTGGGGCTGATTTTTTCCCTGGTGGGCGATGTATTACTCGCCTGGCCAGGCGACCTGTTTATCTTTGGCCTGGGCGCGTTTCTGTTTGCACACTTGGCGTATCTGAAAGCTTATTTCAGCGACTGCCGCCGTCTTGCACTGCTGCCGCTGGTATTGGCGCTGGGCGTGGGCGCGGTCCTGCTGAGCATCCTGATCTCCCATGGCCTGGGCGACCTGCTGATTCCAGTGGTGGTTTATGCCCTGGTGATCAGTGCCATGCTCTGGCGTGCGTTGGCACGGCTGGGCAGTGACGTGCCGAAACGTTCGGCATGGCTGGCAGCGGCGGGTGCGGCGTCGTTTGTGTTTTCCGACACGCTGATAGGCATCAACCGGTTCGTGGTGACGTTTGAAGCCGCGCCGTATTTGTTGATCAGCACGTATTGGCTTGGCCAGTGGGGCATTACCGCCTCGGCTTTCCATCAGACAACCCGCGCACACGAGGGCCAACTTGGCTAAAATGCCGGGCTTTCCCCCTCGTCGCCGGAACAACCGTGAGCAAAGAACCCGATCGCCTATTCGCCCAGCCCCTGCCCCAGGTGCCGGACTTCGCCTTTAACGAGGACGTGGTGCGGGTGTTCCCGGACATGATCAAGCGCTCGGTGCCGGGTTATCCGACCATTGTCGAAAACCTCGGCGTGCTCGCGGCGCAGTTTGCCCAGCCGGGCAGCGTGCTGTACGACCTGGGCTCGTCCCTCGGTGCAGTGACCCAAGCCCTGCGCCGCCATGTACGCACGGACGGGTGCCGGGTGATTGCGGTGGATAACTCGGCGGCGATGGTGGAGCGCTGCCGCGAGTACCTCAATGGCCAGGATTCGATGTTCCAGGAGTTGCTGCCGGTCGAGGTCATCGAGGGCGATATTCTCGCGCTGCAATTCCAACCGGCCTCAGTGGTTGCACTCAACTTCACCCTGCAATTTATCGCACCGGATGAACGCCTGGCCTTGCTCTCGCGTATCCGCCAGTCGCTGCTGCCAGGCGGTGCGCTGATCCTCTCGGAAAAGCTGCGCTTCAATGACCTTGAAGAACACGCGCTACTCACCGACCTGCATATCGCGTTCAAACGCGCCAACGGCTACAGCGAACTGGAAATTGCCCAGAAGCGCAGCGCCATCGAAAACGTCATGAAGCCCGACAGCCTCGAAGAACACCGCGAACGCCTGCTGGCAGCGGGGTTCTCGAAAGTCGTGCCGTGGTTCCAGTGTCTTAACTTTGCCTCGTTGATTGCCCTGCCATGATTGATCTCTCCCCCCTTGCCCGCCACTTGGTGGGCACTCCTTTGGCCGTTTGGGCCCAGGGCCTGCAAGCGCAACTCGATAGCAAGATGGAGAAAGGTCATGGCGACCTGGAGCGTTGGCAGAGTGCGTTGGATGCCTTACCGAAAATCATGCCCAGCGAAGTCGATTTGCTGAATGACCTGACCCTCGACACTGCCTGCGACGACGCTACCCGCGCGCAAATGCACACCGCGTTGATGGGCCTGAGCCCGTGGCGCAAAGGTCCGTTCCACTTGTTCGGCGTGCATGTCGATACCGAATGGCGTTCGGACTGGAAGTGGTCGCGGGTCGCACCGCACCTGGATCTGAAAGGCAAGCGCATCCTTGATGTCGGCTGCGGCAATGGCTACTACATGTGGCGCATGCTCGGCGCCGGCGCGGACAGCGTGATTGGGGTCGATCCGAACTGGTTGTTCTTCTGCCAGTTCCAGGCGGTGCAGCGTTACCTGTCCGAACCCAAAGCCTGGCACTTGCCGTTCCCGTTCGAAGACTTGCCGTCGAATCTGGAAGGGTTCGACACGGTGTTTTCCATGGGCGTGTTCTATCACCGCCGCTCGCCGATCGAGCACTTGTTGGCGCTGAAAGACACACTGGTCAAAGGCGGTGAACTGGTCCTGGAAACCTTGGTGGTGGAAGGCGATCAGCAGCAAGTGCTGGTGCCGGAAGACCGCTATGCGCAGATGCGTAACGTATGGTTCCTGCCGTCGGTGCCGGCGTTGATGCTGTGGCTGCGCCGTGCTGGGTTCAGCGATGTGCGCTGTGTGGATGTGAGCGTGACCACGGTTGAAGAACAGCGCGGGACCGAGTGGATGAAGTTTCAGTCGCTGAGTGATTTTCTTGATCCGGAGGATCACAGCAAGACGATTGAAGGTTTGCCGGCGCCGATGCGCGCGGTGATCATCGCCAAGAAGTAACCTTCAATCTGCCTGCCAAGTGGAGATCAAAAATGTGGGAGCGGGCTTGCTCGCGAATGCGGTGTATCAGTCACACATGTACCGACTGACCCACTGCATTCGCGAGCAAGCCCGCTCCCACATTTGCTCACCCGTGTTCTTTAGAGTGCGGGCTTGGCCCGCCGGGCCTTGAAGAACTCACTCAGCACCGTCCCGCATTCTTCAGCCAACACCCCACCTTCAAACAACACCCGGTGATTCAGAAATCCCTGGGTAAAAAACTGCCCCTGGCTTTGCACAATCCCCGCCTTGGGCTCCAGCGCGCCATACACCACCCGCGCAACACGCGAATGCACGATCACGCCGGCGCACATGCTGCACGGTTCCAGCGTCACATACAGCGTGCTGCCGACCAGGCGGTAGTTGCTGATCGCTTGCGCGGCGGCGCGGATGGCGACCATTTCAGCATGCGCGCTGGGGTCATTGCCGCTGATCGGGCAGTTGAAGCCACGGCCGATGATCTCGCCATCTTGTACGAGCACTGCGCCGACGGGCACTTCGCCGAGTGCAGCGCCCTGGGCAGCAAGGGCCAGGGCTTCACGCATGAAGTCCTGGTCGCGGCTGCGGTCGATGATCGCCGCTGGGCGAAACTGGCGCATCACGCCACCTCGATGGCGGCCATCAGGCCGGTTTCCATGTGGTCGATCACATGGCAATGGAACATCCACACCCCCGGGTTATCCGCCACCAAGGCCACGCGGGCGCGTTCGTTTTTGCCCAACAAGTAGGTGTCGGTGAAGTACGGGATCACCTTGTGGCGGTTCGAGGCGATCACCTTGAAGCTCATGCCATGCAGGTGGATCGGATGCTGGTACTGGGTCATGTTCTTCAATTCGAAAATGTAGCTCTTGCCCTTTTCCAGCTTGGCAATCGGGCGGTCGGCACAGGTTTTGTCTGTGATGTCCCACGCCTTGCCGTTGATCTGCCACAGGCTTGGTGGCTTGCCATCATCGACTGAAACGCTGCCAACCCATTCGAAATTGAAGTTGAGTTTCTCCGCATTGGCCAGGTCCGGTTCGCTGATCGGGTTGGCGGGCAACGCGGGCGGCCACTCACTCGGTGCATCGGAGTTGGCCACCGAACGAAACGTACCGAGGCGCACCGGGCCGTTGCGGATCGACAGTTCTTCACCGGCAGGCGGTGCCTTGATCGCCAGGCAAATGCGCATGCCGGGGCCCAACCAGTATTCCTTGCCCAGCGGGCGTGGCTCGATAGGGTTGCCGTCCAGCGCGTAGATCTGCGCTTCAACGTCTGGAATATTGATGCGATAGGTCAAGGTGTTGTCGAGGTTGAGCAGGCGCACACGGGTGATCTGCCCCGCAGGCAAATCGATGACCGCCTGGGACACGCCATTGATCGTCGACAAACGCCCCGCGGTGCCGCCACGCGCCGCTTCACGCGGGATGCTGAAGGCCACGAAAGCGCCCTCTTCGTCGACGTGCCAGCTTTTCAGGCTCAGGGTGCGTTCGTGTTTGAAACCGGTAGGCTCGCGTTCTTCGATGATCAGCGGGCCGACCAGGCCACGGCCCAGTTCTTCACTGCTGTTCACATGGGGGTGATACCAGTAGCTGCCGGCGTCCGGCACGCGGAATTTGTAATCGAAATATTCACCGGGCAGTACCGGCAATTGCGAGACGTAGGGCACGCCGTCCATTTCCAACGGCAGGCGGATGCCATGCCAGTGGATGGTGGTGGCGACGGGCAGATGGTTGATAAAGCGCACCCGCAGCCACTCACCCTGGCGCACGCGCAACTCGGTGCCCGGCGCTGAGGGGCCGAATGCCCAGGCTTCGGTCTTGTGGCCCGGTACCAACTCGACGTCCAAGGGTGCCGCGATCAGTTCGTAATCGTGCCCGGCCTCAGCCTCGGCGACTTTCCCCAGCCAGTAGCGGTAGGCGCCACCGGCCCCCACACCCACTACGGCCAGGCCTGCAAGACCACCCAGGATTTGTCGACGGGAAAAGGATCGGGACACAACAACCTCACGTATCTGCCGCAGAGCCAGGGCCTGCAAAGGGCAGATACGATACACCTGCACCGGCTGTAGGAGCGAGCTTGCTCGCGAAAAACTCGAAGGCCCCCCGGACATTCAGGCAACCCACGTCATCGTTGAAGTTTTTCGCGAGCAAGCTCGCTCCTACAGTGTCAGCGTTTCATTGTGGCGGCCGCCAGGATCAGCGCTTTCATCTCGGCCACGGCACCTTTGAAACCGACGAACAACGCGTGCGCCACCAAGGCGTGGCCGATGTTCAGCTCGTTGATGCCCTTGATCGCAGCCACGGCCTCGACGTTATGGTAGTGCAAACCGTGGCCGGCGTTGACGATCAGGCCTTCCTTGAGGCCGCAGTTCACACCGTCAATGATGCGTTGCAGTTCGTCGGCGACTTCGGTCGGTGTGGTAGCGTCGGCGTAACGGCCGGTGTGCAGTTCGATGGCCGGCGCACCGACACGGCGCGAGGCTTCGATCTGGCGCTCGTCGGCGTCGATGAACAGCGAGACTTCGCTGCCGATCTTCGACAAGCGCTCTACCGCAGCCTTGATCCTTGCCTCCTGGCCCGCCACGTCGAGGCCGCCTTCGGTGGTCAGTTCCTGACGAGTCTCCGGGACCAGGCAGATGTGCGCCGGGCGGATGCGCTCGGCGAACTGCATCATTTCTTCGGTGACGCCCATCTCGAAGTTCATGCGGGTTTGCAGCACGTCCTTGAGCACCAGCACGTCGCGCTCCTGGATATGGCGGCGGTCTTCACGCAGGTGCACGGTGATGCCGTCGGCGCCCGCTTCTTCGGCGTCCAGCGCGGCCTTGACCGGGTCAGGGTAACGGGTGCCCCGGGCCTGGCGCAGGGTGGCGACGTGGTCGATGTTGACGCCAAGAAGAATGCGATTGCTGGTGGTCACGGAAGCGCTCCTGAATAGGGAAAGAAACGCTGCACAGCATACACGGGGTTGTCAGGGCTTTCGAAACAACTCGCGGCTGACCAGCGGCCGCCCGCCCAGGTGCACGGCCAGCGCTTGGCGCATCAGGCGCTTGGCGGCGGACAAAGCACCCGGGGCGCTCCAATCGGCTTCGCTCATCGCCAGCAACTCGGTGCCCTGGAACAGGCCAGGTTGCAGCAGGTACACGCGCTCAAGGCCGGCATCGACTTGCAGGCGATACATGCCGTCGGCGGCGATGGGGTCGCCGTGCAGGTCGTTGGCGAGTTCGAAGCCGTAGCCCAGGTCGTCGAGCAGGCGCCATTCAAAAGCGCGCAGCAGCGGCTCCAGCGGGCGGCCTTCGGCGAGGGCGAGCAAGGTGGCGGCGTAGTGATCGAAGACGCTCGGGTGCGGGTCTTCGGCGGGCAGTAGGCGGATCAGCAGTTCGTTGAGGTAGAGGCCGCTGAACAACGCATCACCGTTGAGCCAGGCCGACGTACCGACGCTCTCGAGCCGCCCAACGTTTTTCAGCTCGCCCTTGCCGCGAAATTCCACGTCCAGCGCCACGAATGGCCTTGCCAGCGTGCCGGCCTTGCCACGCGCGCTGCGCAATACCGCGCGCAGGCGACCTTGAGGCGTCAGAAAGTCCACCAGGGCGCTGGTCTCGCGGTAGGCACGGCTGTGCAGGACGTAGGCGAGTTGGCTGGGGGGTGGGGATTGGGACATGGAAGTCTCTTCGCAGAACTTAAGAACAGCGACAAACCAATGTGGGAGCTGGCTTGCCTGCGATGCAGGCACCTCGGTTTTTCAATTGCACCGAGGTGATGCTATCGCAGGCAAGCCAGCTCCCACACAAGCCCGCTCCCACAAAGGTATGCGGTGTTTACAGGTCGCCGTAGCCCAGCGAGCGCAGTGCACGCTCATCATCGGACCAACCACCCTTAACCTTCACCCACAGGTTGAGCATGATCTTGGAATCGAACAACAACTCCATGTCCTTGCGCGCTTCGGTGCCGATGCGCTTGATGCGCTCGCCCTTGTCGCCAATGATGATTTTCTTCTGGCCGTCACGTTCGACGAGGATCAGCGCATGGATGTGCAAGGTCTTGCCCTGCTGCTTGAACTCTTCGATTTCGACGGTGATCTGGTACGGCAGCTCGGCCCCCATCTGGCGCATGATTTTCTCGCGGACCAGTTCGGCGGCGAGGAAACGGCTGCTGCGGTCGGTGATCTGGTCTTCCGGGAAGAAGTGCTCGTTCTCCGGCAGGTAGCCGGCGATCACGCGTTCCAGGGCTTCGAGGTTATGCCCGTGCTGGGCCGAGATCGGCATGATCTGGGCGTTCGGCAGTTGTTCCTGCAGCCAGCTCAGGTGCGGCATCAGTTCGGCTTTGTCTTCGATACGGTCGGTCTTGTTCAGCGCGACGATCAAGGGGCCGGTTACGTATTGCACACGCTCGAGGACCATCTGGTCTTCATCAGTCCACTTGGTGCGGTCGACCACGAAGATCACCACGTCGACGTCTTTCAACGCCGCCGAAGCGGTTTTGTTCATGTAGCGGTTAAGCGCTTTCTCGCCGCCTTTGTGCATGCCCGGGGTGTCGACGTAGACCGCTTGTACGTTGCCTTCGGTCTTGATGCCCAGCATGTTGTGGCGAGTCGTCTGCGGCTTGCGCGAGGTGATCGCGAGCTTCTGGCCGAGGATGTGGTTGAGCAGCGTGGACTTGCCCACGTTGGGGCGGCCAACGATGGCAACATAGCCACAGCGTGTTGCGGTTGAATCAGTCATGGCCATTCTCCACGCCCAGGGCAATCAGTGCTGCAGCGGCCGCTACCTGTTCGGCAATACGACGGCTCACACCCTGACCTCGGCTTTTTTCATTCAGTAAGGTGATTTCACATTCCACGAAGAACACGCGGCAATGCGGCTCACCCTGGATATCCACCACTTCGTAACGTGGCAGTTCGCAACCACGGGACTGCAGGTATTCCTGCAGGCGGGTCTTGGGATCTTTGTTGGTGTCGACCAGCGTCAGGCTTTCGATTTCCGAGGCCAGCCAGGCGACCACGCGCTCCTTGGCTGTCTCCATACCTGCATCGAGGTAGATCGCACCGATCAACGCTTCCAGGGCATCCGCCAGGATCGACTCGCGACGGAAGCCACCGCTTTTCAATTCACCGGAACCCAGTCGCAGGTATTCGCCCAGGCCGAAACCACGGGCCAGCACGGCCAGGGTCTCGCCTTTCACAAGGCGTGCACGCAAGCGCGACAGCTGGCCTTCGCGCGCTTGAGGGAAACGTTCGAAGAGCGCCTCACCGGCGGCAAAGTTAAGGATGGCATCACCGAGGAATTCCAGGCGCTCGTTGTTGCGCCCAGCAAAGCTGCGGTGTGTGAGGGCAAGGACCATCAATTCCTGGTCCTTGAAGGTGTAGCCGAGCTGGCGCTCGAGACGACTTAAAGAAACGCTCACGGTTTACCCATATCTGTTTGGTGGCACCGGCGGCCATCGACGATTGACGCAGTGTTCAAATTCAAATCCTGGTTGGTGCTGCATGGGGCCGGGCAAATAATTGTCCCAGCCCCAGAAAAGCATTCGGCGCTGTGTTCACAGCGCCGCCTGTATTACTTGATCAGCCCGACCCGCGAGAAGTTCGGCAGGTGGCTGAGTTTGGACTCCGGCCAACTCATCCAGACCGCGAAGGCCTTGCCGACGATATTTTCGTCGGGGACCATGCCCAGCAAGTCCTTGGGAATAGCGGGATCATTCCAATAGCGGCTGTCATTGGAGTTGTCACGGTTGTCGCCCATCATGAAGTAGTGCCCGGCAGGCACTTTCCACTCACCGTCAGGCTGGCGGTAGCGCGACATTTCCTTGCGGATCTCATGCTCTACCGCGCCGAGTTTTTCCTGGTACAGCTCGGCGCTGCCCAGGGAACTTGGCTCGGAGCCGAGCAGCTTCTCGGCCACCGACTCACCGTTGATCAACAGACGCTTGTCGCCCGTGTAGCGAATCACATCGCCCGGCAGGCCGATCACGCGCTTGATGTAGTTGACGTTCGGGTCGCTCGGGAAACGGAACACCATCACATCGCCGCGCTGCGGGTCACCAATTTCGATGACCTTCTTGTCGATCACCGGCAGGCGAATCCCGTAGGCAAACTTGTTCACCAGAATGAAGTCGCCCACGTCCAGGGTTGGTTTCATCGACCCCGAAGGAATCTGAAACGGCTCCACCAGGAACGAACGCAGCACCAGCACGATGAACAATACCGGGAAGAACGACTTGCCGTATTCAACCAGCAAAGGCTCTTTGTTGAGCTTCTCGACCACCACGGCATCGGGCTGGCTGACGCTGCCCTGATACGAAGCGATAGCCGCCCGCCGACGCGGGGCGAAGAACACCAGATCAAGCAACGCCAGGAGGCCACAAACGGCAACGGCGATGACCAGCAACAGCGGGAAATTTAGTGACATAGGACCTAACTATCCAACCTGAGCACCGCAAGGAAGGCTTCTTGTGGAATTTCCACGTTGCCCACTTGCTTCATGCGTTTTTTACCGGCCTTTTGCTTCTCAAGCAGCTTGCGCTTACGGCTTACGTCACCGCCGTAGCATTTGGCCAGTACGTTCTTTCTGAGTGCCTTGACGGAGGTCCGTGCAATGATCTGCCCGCCGATGGCGGCCTGGATCGCGACGTCGAACATCTGGCGCGGAATCAGTTCTTTCATCTTCTCGGTCAACTGGCGACCTTTATAGTGCGCATTGTCCTTGTGCACGATCAGTGCCAGGGCATCGACCTTGTCGCCGTTGATCAACACATCCAGCTTCACCAGATTAGCCGACTGGTAACGGTCGAAATGGTAATCCAGCGAAGCATAGCCGCGACTGGTGGATTTGAGACGGTCGAAGAAGTCCAGCACCACTTCGTTCATCGGCAAATCATAGGTCACTTGCACCTGGGTACCGAGGAACAGCATGTCGTGCTGTACGCCACGTTTTTCGATACACAGGGTAATGACGTTGCCCAGGTGTTCCTGCGGCACAAGAATATTGGCGCGCACGATCGGTTCGCGCATGTCTTCGATGGAAGACAGGTCTGGAAGCTTCGACGGGTTATCGACGTAAATCGTTTCACCGGTTTTCAACGCCAGCTCAAAAATAACCGTTGGCGCGGTGGTGATCAGGTCCAGGTCGTATTCGCGCTCAAGGCGCTCCTGGATGATCTCCATGTGCAGCATGCCGAGGAAGCCGCAGCGGAAGCCGAAGCCCAGGGCGTCGGAGCTTTCCGGGGTGTACTGCAACGACGAGTCGTTGAGGGTCAGCTTTTGCAGGGCTTCGCGGAAGTCTTCGAAGTCGTCGGAGCTGACCGGGAACAGGCCGGCGTAGACCTGCGGCTGGATGCGTTTGAAACCCGGCAGCACGTCGACGTCAGGGGTGGAGCTCAAGGTCAGGGTGTCACCGACCGGCGCACCGTGGATGTCCTTGATACCGGCAATGATGAAGCCTACTTCACCGGCTTTCAGATCAGTGGTAGCCGTGTGCTTGGGGTTGAACACACCGACGCTGTCCACTAGGTGGATCTTGCCGGTGGACTTGACCAGGATCTTGTCGCCCTTTTTCACACGGCCATGGCGTACGCGTACCAGGGAAACAACGCCCAGGTAGTTGTCGAACCAGGAGTCGATGATCAACGCTTGCAGCGGATCTTCGTAGTTGCCGGTGGGGGCGGGAATGGTCTTGACCAGGCGCTCAAGCACTTCGTCGACGCCCAGGCCGGTCTTGGCGCTGCACTCGACGGCGTCGGTGGCGTCAATGCCAATGATTTTTTCGATTTCTTCTTTGACGCGGTCCGGATCGGCTTGTGGCAAGTCGATCTTGTTCAGCACCGGCATCACTTCCAGGCCTTGCTCGATGGCGGTGTAGCAGTTGGCTACGGACTGGGCTTCAACACCCTGACCCGCGTCCACCACCAGCAATGCGCCTTCGCAGGCCGCCAGGGAACGGCTGACTTCATAGGTGAAGTCGACGTGGCCCGGGGTGTCAATGAAGTTCAGCTGGTACTTGATACCGTCTTTGGCGGTGTAGTACAGGGTGACGCTGTGGGCCTTGATGGTGATCCCGCGCTCGCGTTCGAGGTCCATGGAATCCAGCACCTGGGCTTCCATTTCACGCTCGGCAAGGCCGCCGCACATCTGGATGAATCGATCGGCCAGCGTCGACTTACCATGGTCAATGTGGGCGATGATGGAGAAATTGCGGATATGACTCAAATCACTCACGGATCAACACTCAAAAAGGCTGCAGGCAGATTGCCCGCTGAAAAATAGCCGGGAATTGTACCTGATGCTCAGGCCAGGCGTCATCTTTGCTGACCAGAACAAAAATGCCCCGAACTCTCGACCGGGGCATTTTTTGTTCATAAGCGTGGTATCAACCGGCTCGACGCAATAGCCAGAAGCCAGCCAAGGCGCAGATGGCCGTGGGCACCAGCACCGCAAACAGCGGCGAGAAGCCGAACAGCAGGCTAGAAGGGCCGAGCAGGTCTTGGGCAAGGCGGAACGCAAAGCCCACCAGCACACCGGTAAACACGCGCTGACCCAGGGTCACGGAGCGCAGCGGGCCGAAGATGAACGAGATTGCCATCAACACCAGCGCAGCGGTCACCACCGGTTGCAATACCTTGACCCAGAATGCCAGCCAGTAACGGCCATTATTCAGGCCCTGGTCCTTCAAGTAATGGATATAGCTCCAAAGCCCGGAGATCGGCAAGCTTTCGGGGATCATCACGACGGTATTGAGCAGTTCGGGCTTAAGCGCAATATCCCACTGTTCGGTCGGCACTTTGATCACTTCAGTGCTGGCCTTGATGCCTTGACCGACATTGCGGAAGTAAGTCGTGGTGATGTCGGTCAGTTGCCATTGATCGGCACCGTACTGCGCACGTTTGGCGAAACTCGACGACAGCAGGTGGCGTTCCTTGTCAAAGGTGTAGCGAGTGACACCAATCAACAGGCCGCCCGGTTGCACCGCGTTGATATGGATGAACTCGTCGCCCTGACGGTGCCACAGGCCACGCTTGGAACTCTGCGCATTGCCCGCCCCCTGTGCCAGAGCACGGTTGGCCTGGGCAGTGGTTTCAGCCGGTGGCGCAATGTATTCGCCGACCAGGACGCTGCACAGCATCAGCAGCAGCATGGGTTTCATGACAGCCCAGACGATGCGTCCAATCGAGACACCGGCGGCACGCATGATGGTCAATTCACTGTTGCTGGCCAGGGTGCCCAGGCCGATCAGGCAGCCGATCAGTGCGGCCATCGGCATCATCTCGTACACACGACGCGGCGCGGTGAGTGCGACGTAGCTCAACACGTCCCAGACCGTGTAGCTCGCGGTGGCGTTACCGACTTCATCGATAAAGGCGAACAACGAGGCCAGGCCAAGGATGATGCCCAATACCGCCAGGATGGCAATAAGTACGCTGCTGCCAATGTAACGATCGAGCTTAACCACGAGCCAACTCCTTCTGGCCACGACGGCTCAACATGTTCAAACGAATAGGCTCCCAATACAGCAGCCCGAGGCCAATCAGCAAAAAGATGCCGTGAATCCACCACAGGCCCAGGGTCGGCGACAGCTTGCCCTTTTCCATGGAGCCACGGGCGATAATGAGGATGGTCAGGTACGCCATGTACAGCAGGATGGCCGGCAGCAACTTGAGGAACCGACCCTGGCGCGGGTTGACGCGAGACAGCGGCACGGCCATCAAGGTCACGATAAACACCAGCAGCGGCAGGGAAATGCGCCACTGCAGCTCGGCAATCGAGCGCAGCTCCTTGCTGCCGATCAGGTCTCGCGTAGGGATAGCGTCACGGTCGGTGACTTCACCGCTGATGTCTGGTCGCTCCAGCAACACGCCATAGGTATCGTACTTGATGGCCCGGTAATTGGCTTCGCCGGGGTTGCCGTCGTAACGGTAACCGTTCTCCAGGATCAGGTAGCGGCTGCCGTCGGGCCGCACTTCCTGGCGGCCCGAGTCGGCCACCAATACGGAAATGCTACGGTCTTTATTATCATCGTCCAGACGCTTTTCGGAGATGAATACCCCACCCAGGTTGGCACGGTCATCGGACAGGGTTTCGGTATAGGTCACCCGCGTACCGTCACTGTTGGGCGCCTGGAAGCGGCCCGGCTCGAGGGTGTCGAACTCGGTCATGGCGTCCTGCTTATTAAGCACCAACTGGAATTGCATGGCGCCCTGGGGAGCCAGGCTCAGGCTCAACCAAGCCACGAGCAACGCGACGCCGGTGGCCGGGATCATGGTCATGCCCAGCAGGCGCTGCTGGCTCATGCCCGTGGCAGATAGCACGGTCATTTCGCTTTCGAGGTACAGGCGGCCGTAAGCCAACAGGATGCCCAGGAACAGGCCCAGCGGCAGGATCAGTTGCAGGAACCCGGGAATGCGAAAGCCCATGATCAACAGCAGGGCTCCCGGATCGAGGGCGCCGGAGGCAGCCTGGGCCAGGTACTTAACGACACGACCACTCATGATGATGACCAGCAATACCGCACTCACGGCACTCAGGGTCAACAGGACTTCGCGGGACAGATAACGGAAGACGATCAAACCAGACACTCCAGGGTTGTCAGGCTAAGGCGGCCAAACAAGCAAGCATACCGAGTCAGCCCCGTTACACAGGGCCGGCTAAAAAGATGGCGCATTATCCTGTGATTGACCGCGCCTGTCACTGCGCAACCTCATGCACGTGCACAAAGCTGGTGGCAAGGGTTGTCAGGCTCCGCCGGCGAGGTTCAAACTGCGGCCTTTGTCGCCGGCGGTTTACACAGCTGCCGGGTATTAAAGCCGGAGTACAGACTCCTGGCTAATAGACCTTTATAAGGGACCCGAAAATGGAATTGGTTGTAAAAAGCGTTAGCCCCGAAACGTTGAAAACCGCCACCCTCGTGGTCGCCATTGGCGAAGGCCGCAAACTCGGCGTTGCCGCCAAGCAACTCGACGAACTCAGCGGCGGCGCTATCAGCGCAGTGCTCAAGCGCGGCGACCTGGCCGGCAAAGTCGGCCAGAGCCTGCTGCTGCAGAGCCTGCCCAACCTTAAAGCCGAGCGTGTATTGCTGGTGGGCGTGGGCAAGGACGCCGAACTCGGCGACCGCCCTTTCCGCAAGATCATCAGCGCCATCCTCACCACCCTCAAGGGCCTGGGCGGCAGCGATGCAGCGCTGGCACTCGATGAAATCGTCGTAAAAGGCCGTGACAGCTACGGCAAGACCCGCCTGCTGGCTGAAACGTTGGTGGATGGTGGTTACTTCTTCGACCAGTTCAAGAGCCAGAAAGCCGAACCGCGTGCCCTGAAGAAAATCACCCTGCTGACCATCAAGGCGGCCCAGGCTGAAGTCGAGCGCGCCGTCACCCACGCGACAGCAATCGCCAATGGCATGTCGTTCACTCGCGACCTGGGTAACCTGCCGCCGAACATCTGCCACCCGACCTTCCTGGGCGAACAAGCCAAGTCACTGGGCAAAGAGTTCAAGGGCCTGAAAGTTGAAGTGCTGGACGAGAAAAAGATCAAGGAACTGGGCATGGGCTCGTTCTATGCCGTAGGCCAGGGCAGCGACCAGCCGCCACGCCTGATCGTGATGCAATACAACGGCGGCAAGAAGTCCGAGAAGCCTTACGCCCTGGTCGGCAAAGGCATCACCTTCGACACCGGCGGCATCAGCCTCAAGCCGGGCCTGGGCATGGACGAGATGAAGTACGACATGGGCGGCGCCGCGAGCGTGTTCGGCACCCTGCGTGCCGTGCTGGAACTCAAACTGCCGATCAACCTGGTGTGCATCCTGGCCTGCGCCGAGAACATGCCAAGCGGCGGCGCGGCGCGCCCGGGCGATATCGTGACCACCATGAGCGGCCAGACCGTCGAAATCCTCAACACCGACGCCGAAGGCCGCCTGGTGCTGTGCGACGCCCTGACCTACGCCGAGCGCTTCAAGCCGCAGGCCGTGATCGACATCGCCACCCTGACCGGCGCCTGCATCGTCGCCCTGGGTTCCCATACCTCGGGCCTGCTGGGCAACAACGACGAACTGATCGAGCAATTGCTCAGCGCCGGCAAGGCTGCCGACGACCGCGCCTGGCAACTGCCGCTGTTCGATGAGTACCAGGAACAGCTGGACAGCCCGTTCGCCGACATCGCCAACATTGGTGGTCCGAAAGCCGGCACCATCACGGCTGCCTGCTTCCTGTCGCGCTTTGCCAAAAACTTCAACTGGGCCCACCTGGACATCGCCGGCACGGCATGGACCAGCGGCGGCAAGGACAAGGGCGCCACTGGCCGTCCGGTTCCGTTGCTGACCCAATACCTGCTGGATCGCGCCAAGGCCTGACGCTAAAACGCCGGGGTCGCCATTGCGTCACCCCGGCCGTAGCAGCTGCCGAGCGCAAGCGAGGCTGCGTTGGCGGAGTATCTGACACACCGCAACGCAGCCTCGCTTGCGCTCGACAGCTGCTACGCCAAGCTCAGACTCCTTTGCGGCGAAGGGTGATCGATTTAATTGCGGCGCGGCTATAAGGACCCCAATGACCCAAGTCGACTTCTATATATTGCCCAGCGCCGACCCACTCGCGCGCCTGGACTTTGCCTGCAAACTCACCGAAAAGGCCTGGCGCATGGGCCACCGCATCTACCTGCATTGCAGCGATGCCGCCCAGCGCGACGAGCTGGATGCCCGCCTGTGGCGCTTCAAGGGCGAAAGCTTCGTGCCCCACGGCGCCGCAGAATCCGAACCCGAAGGCCAGGTGGTATTAGGCCTGGGCGACAACTGCGGCGATCACCAGGACCTGCTGGTCAACCTTGACCTGAAAGTCCCCCCCTTTGCCAAGGCATTTGCCCGCGTGGCCGAGGTGGTGGTGGAAGATCCGGCTATTCGTCAGGCCGCGCGGGAGAGTTTCCGTTTCTACCGCGAACAGGGCTATCCTCTGCAAGATCACCGGCTACAACGACTTTGAGCACACGATGGACACTCCCAATTCTGTAAAAAAAGACGACCACCTGCTGGACGACCTCGAGTCGATCCGCCAGTTGCTGGGTGATGATGACTTGCAGCCGCCGCTGCTGACCGAGACGGTGGAGAGCGAGGTACAGATTCCACTGTTATTCGACATGGTCGGTAATAAGCCCGCAGCCCCGGTGGCAGTCACTGCAGCAGCAGAACCCGCCCCCGCTGAAAAAGGCCCGGACGCCCTACTGCTGCACCTGGATAACGAGCTGCGCGCCGCTGCGCAATTGATCATGCAAGACGTGATCGACGATTTCGCACCGCATATCGAGACCGAGATCAAGCGTCGGTTGGATGCGCGGATGGAAAGGTTGCTTAACCAGTACCAGTCTTAATAGCTGTCCAGATCCTTGTGGGAGCTGGCTTGCCTGCGATCGCAGTGTCTCAGTCAACATCTTCAGTGGCTGGCATACCGCTATCGCAGGCAAGCCAGCTCCCACATTGGTTTTGCATAGGCCTTTAGTCCGTCTTCAACTCGCCCTCCACGCCCTCCCCCGTTATACTTGCCGGCTTTCCTGAATTAATGCCAACTAGGGTCCCGCCGCGCATGGATAAGACCTACCAGCCCCACGCTATCGAAACTTCCTGGTACAACACCTGGGAGTCCGAGAACTATTTCGCCCCACAAGGTGCGGGCGACTCGTACACCATCATGATTCCGCCACCGAACGTCACTGGCAGCCTGCACATGGGCCATGGCTTCAACAATGCGATCATGGACGCGTTGATCCGTTTCCGCCGCATGCAGGGCCGCAACACCCTGTGGCAGCCAGGCACCGACCACGCCGGTATCGCCACGCAGATGCTGGTGGAACGCCAACTCGAAGCCACCGGCCAGAACCGTCACGACCTGGGTCGCGAGAAATTCCTGGAAAAAATCTGGGAATGGAAAGACCAGTCCGGCGGCAACATCAGCCGTCAGATCCGCCGCTTGGGCTCGTCCGTCGACTGGAGCCGCGAGCGCTTCACCATGGACGATGGCCTATCGGAATCCGTGAAAGAAGCCTTCGTGCGCCTGCATGAAGACGGCCTGATCTACCGCGGCAAGCGCCTGGTCAACTGGGACACCAAGTTGCACACGGCGATTTCCGACCTCGAAGTGGAAAACCACGACGAGAAAGGCTTCCTGTGGAACCTCAAGTACCCACTGGCCGACGGCGCCAAGACCGCTGAAGGCAATGACTACCTGATCGTCGCCACCACCCGTCCGGAAACCATGCTCGGCGACGCCGCCGTAGCGGTTAACCCGAACGATGAACGCTACCAGGCGCTGATCGGCAAGTTCGTCGAGCTGCCTTTGGTTGGCCGTCGCATCCCGATCATCGCGGACGACTACTGCGACCCTGAATTCGGCACCGGCTGCGTGAAAATCACTCCAGCCCACGACTTCAACGACTACGAAGTCGGCAAGCGGCACAACCTGCCGCTGCTGAACATCTTCGACAAGAATGCCGCCGTACTGCCTGCCTGCCAGGTGTTCAACCTGGACGGCACGTTGAACGAGAGCATCGACGGCAAGATCCCGGCCGAATACGCCGGCCTCGACCGCTTCGAAGCGCGCAAGCAGATCGTTGCCGCCTTCGACGCCGCCGGTTTGCTGGTGAGCGTTGACGACCACGGCCTGAAAGTGCCGAAGGGCGACCGTTCCGGTACCGTGATCGAACCGTGGCTGACCGACCAGTGGTACGTGTCCACCAAGCCGCTGGCCGAGCCTGCGATTGCCGCAGTGGAAGATGGCCGCATCCAGTTCGTGCCGAAACAGTACGAAAACATGTACTTCTCGTGGATGCGTGACATCCAGGATTGGTGCATCAGCCGTCAGCTGTGGTGGGGCCATCGCATTCCGGCCTGGTACGACGAATCAGGCAAGGTCTACGTAGGTCGCGACGAAGCCGAAGTGCGTGCCAAGCACAACCTCGGCCCGGACGTTGCGCTGCAACAAGACAACGACGTACTGGACACCTGGTTCAGCTCGGGCCTGTGGACGTTCTCTACCCTGGGCTGGCCGCAGCAGACCGAATTCCTGAAGAAATTCCACTCCACCGACGTGCTGGTCACCGGTTTCGACATCATTTTCTTCTGGGTTGCCCGGATGATCATGCTGACCATGCATTTGGTGAAAAACGAAGACGGCACGCCGCAAGTACCGTTCAAAACCGTGTACGTGCACGGCCTGGTGCGTGATGGCCAGGGCCAGAAGATGTCCAAGTCCAAGGGCAACGTCCTGGACCCGCTGGACATCATCGACGGCATCGACCTGGAAACCCTGGTGCAGAAACGCACCTCGGGCCTGATGCAGCCAAAACTGGCGAAGAAGATCGAGAAGCAGACCCGCGACGAGTTCGCCGACGGCATCGCCAGCTACGGCACCGACGCCCTGCGCTTCACCTTCTGCTCGCTGGCGTCCACCGGTCGCGACATCAAGTTCGACATGGGCCGCGTCGAAGGCTATCGCAACTTCTGCAACAAGATCTGGAACGCGGCGCGCTACGTGCTGGATAAGGGCGAAGACTGCGGCCAGAACGGCGAAGAAGTCGAACTGTCCCTGGCTGACCGCTGGATCATCTCGCAACTGCAACGCACCGAAGCCGAAGTGACCCGCCAGCTCGACCAGTTCCGCTTCGACCTGGCCGCACAGGCCTTGTACGAGTTCATCTGGAACCAGTATTGCGACTGGTACTTGGAACTGTCCAAACCCGTGCTGTGGGACGAGAACGCACCGGTCGAACGCCAGCGCGGCACCCGCCGCACCCTGGTGCGTGTGCTGGAAGTCGCGTTGCGCCTGGCGCACCCGTTCATGCCGTTCATCACCGAAGAAATCTGGCAGCGCCTCGCGCCGCTGGCCGGTATCGAAGGCAAGACCATCATGCTGCAGCCTTGGCCGGTGGCCAACGAAGCGCGTATCGATGAGGCGGCCGAAAGCGATATCGAATGGCTCAAGACGCTGATGATGGGCACACGTAACATCCGCGCCGAGATGAACATCGGGCCGGGCAAGCCACTGGCAGTGTTTGTGAAGAACGCCAGCGCTGAGGATCAGCGTCGTCTTACTGAGAACGATGCACTGCTCAAGAAGCTGGCGAAGCTGGAGTCGATCACTGTATTGGCGGCGGGCGAAGAAGCACCGCTGTCCGCCACCGCTCTGGTCGGCGACATGGAAGTGCTGGTGCCGATGGCTGGCCTGATCGACAAGGGCGCTGAACTGGCCCGCCTCGACAAAGAAATCCTGCGCCTGCAAGGCGAAGTGCAGCGGGTGGGCGGCAAGCTGTCCAACGCGGCGTTCGTCGACAAGGCGCCGGCTGAAGTGATCGAAAAAGAACGCGCCAAGCTGGCCGAGGCTGAACAGGCCTTGGGTAAGCTGGCGGAGCAACATGCGCGGATTTCCAGCTTGTAAGGTGTAAACCGCGTGAAAAAGAGACCTTCGGGTCTCTTTTTTTGCCTTTTGTGGGAGCTGGCTTGCCTGCGATGCAGACAACTCGGTGTACCTGCACGACAGCGTTGATGCCATCGCAGGCAAGCCAGCTCCCACATTTGACCGAGATCACCTCAAGAATGTGTGACAATGCCCACCACTTTGAGCCAACACCAGAATCATCATGACCACCCCCAGCACGCCAAAACCTCCGCGCAAGAAGCCTAAAACCGCAGCCACGGCCAAGCCCGTCGTGCCGCGCAAAGAGGCCACCCTGCACCCGCGCAACCGTCACACGGGCCGTTACGACTTCCCGGCGTTGATCAAAACCACGCCGGAACTGGCGCAGTTCGTGATCCTCAACCCCTACGGCAAGGAAAGCATCGACTTCGCCAGCCCGGATGCGGTGCGGGTGTTCAACCGGGCGCTGCTGAAAGCTTTTTATGGTATCCAGCACTGGGACATCCCGGCGGATTACCTGTGCCCACCGGTGCCGGGACGTGCGGACTACGTACACTTCCTCGCCGACCTGCTGGCCAGCGTCAACGACGGCAAGATCCCGCGCGGTTCAATCGTCAAGGTGCTGGACATCGGCATGGGCGCCAATTGCGTCTACCCGTTGATTGGCTACATGGAGTACCGCTGGAACTTCCTGGGCTCGGAGGTCGACCCTACTGCCGTGGCCGCAGCCAAGGCCATCGTGCAGTCCAATGACTTGAGCAAGGTCATCCAGTTGCGCCTGCAGGCTAACCCTAAGCAGATCCTGCTGGGCTTGCTGGAACCGGGTGAGCGCTTTGACCTGACCATGTGCAACCCGCCATTCCACGCGTCCATGGACGAAGCCACCAAGGGCAGCGAACGCAAGTGGCGAGCCTTGGGCAAGGCTGACCCGAAACGCAAGTTGCCGGTGCTGAACTTCGGCGGCCAATCGGCCGAGTTGTGGTGTGAAGGCGGTGAAGTACGCTTCGTGACCCAGTTGATCGCCGAGAGCGCGCACTTTGCCCACAAGGTGTTGTGGTTCAGCACTCTGGTGTCAAAAGCGTCGAACTTGCCCGCCATCGAGACTGCGCTGAAAAAAGCCGGCGTGCTGGAAAGCCAAGTGGTGGAAATGTCCCAGGGGCAGAAGCAAAGCCGCTTTGTGGCCTGGACCTTCCAGACCAAGAACGAACAGCAGATCTGGCGCCAGCGCTGGGTGCGCGACTGATCCATTTGGCGAGGGAGCTTGCTCCCGCGGGACCGGGCTGGCGCTCCAGTGCGAAGCGCTCCCAGACTTTTGGGGCCGCTGCGCAGCCCAGCGGGAGCAAGCTCCCTCGCCACAGCAACCCCGCAACCACAGTAAATCGCAGGCAACAAAAAACCGTGCCCGGATCGCTCCGGAGCACGGTTTTTTTGCTGCGTCTTACTTGTTAACAGCGTCGGTCAGGCCTTTGGCCACAACCAGCTTGATAACTTTCTTGGCAGCGATTTCGATGGCAGCGCCAGTCGAAGGGTTACGGCCAGTACGGGCAGGACGCTCGGTCACTTTCAGTTTGCCAACGCCTGGCAGAGTGATTTCGCCGCCGTTTTCCAGCTGATCAGCAACGATCTGGCTCAGTTGGTCCAGCAGAGCGCGCACGGTGGTCTTCGGTGCGTCTACTGCTTCAGCCAGGTCAGCGATCAGTTGGTCTTTAGTAATAGCCATTGTGGTGTTCCTTCCCTATCAAATTCATATGGATTGCAGAGTGCAGTGTCAGCCGTCGAGCCCGACCGTCATGGCCTGGCACCCCCGGCTATAACCACGGAGATCGGGGTTATAGATGCTTGAAACGGGGATTGGTTCGACCTGACAGATGCTGAATGCACGCTTATCGCCGAGACTTGGCGTAAGACGGGGCAAAACTAGCACAGAGACGGGGAAATATCCGCCTCTACCTACCCATTTGGTCAGCTTTATCGCTCTAAACCGTGAAAAAAAGGCATATGGACCGTCGGAGGGTGCCCAAAACCGCCTTCGAAGCGCGTCTTGCCCAATGGGTGCGGTACACTGGGCAACTTTTTGGGGAGGGCGCACCGCTCCCCTTCAACCAGCCGAGAAGCCTATGCCGATCCGTCATTGCATCGTCCACCTGATCGACAAAAAACCCGACGGCACACCTGCAGTTCTTCACGCGCGTGACTCGGAGTTGTCCGAATCCGCTGCCATCGAGAACATGCTTGCCGACCTTAACGAGAGCTATAACGCCAAACAAGGCAAGGCCTGGGGCTTCTTCCATGCCGAGTCCGGCGCGCACCCGTTCAGCGGCTGGTTGAAGGAATATTTCGACGGTGGCCAGGATTTCACCACGTTCAGCCGCACTGCCGTCGAGCACCTGCAGAAGCTGATGGAAGAGTCCAACCTCTCCGTCGGCGGTCACGTGCTGTTTGCCCACTACCAACAAGGCATGACCGACTACCTGGCCATCGCCCTGCTGCACCACAGCGAAGGCGTGGCGGTGAATGATGAGCTGGACGTGACCCCTTCTCGTCACCTGGACCTCGGCCAACTGCACCTGGCGGCACGCATCAACGTCTCCGAGTGGCAGAACAACAAGCAGTCCAAGCAATACATCTCCTTTATCAAAGGCAAGAACGGCAAGAAAGTCTCGGAGTACTTCCGCGACTTTATCGGCTGCCAGGAAGGCGTCGACGGCCCGGGCGAGACCCGCACGCTGCTCAAGGCCTTCAGCGACTTCGTCGAAAGCGAGGACCTGCCGGACGAATCCGCTCGCGAAAAAACCAAGACCCTGGTGGATTACGCCAGCAGCCAGGCCAAGCTCGGCGAGCCGATGGGCCTG
Organism: Pseudomonas sp. H1_A03; assembly: GCF_054685145.1. NCBI lineage: Bacteria > Pseudomonadati > Pseudomonadota > Gammaproteobacteria > Pseudomonadales > Pseudomonadaceae > Pseudomonas > Pseudomonas sp. H1_A03. Next base: position 2,447,001 of record NZ_CP162829.1, on the reverse strand, counting down.
GAAGAACTCTCGGGGCTGATCGATGAAGATCGGCCAAAAGCGTTCTACGACCATATCCGCAACAAGGACTACGGCCTGTCGCCAGAGATACCGGCTGACAAACGCACGCTCAACCAGTTCCGTCGCTTCACCGGCCGTGCCGAAGGCTTGTCGATCAGCTTTGAAGCGCACTTGCTGGGCGACAAGATTGAATACGACGAAGCCGCCGGTACCTTGATCATCAAGGGCTTGCCGACCCAACTGACCGACCAGCTCAAGCGCCGCAACTGATGCTCGGCGGGGTTTTCAAGAAAGTCCTGCTGGTGTTGCTGGTCGTGGTGGTGATTCAGAACTGGGGCAAGATCGAGCGGGTGTTCAACCCATCGCAGGTGGTACCAGAGCAGACCCGCGCCTCGGCGCGTGTGGTGCTCTATTCCACCGAGTGGTGTGGTTACTGCAAGCAGATCCGCCGGTTCCTGGACCAGAAGGGCATTCCGTACCAGGCGTTTGATATCGAAAAAGACGCCCAGGCGCGCAAGGCGTATGAGGCGTTGGGGGGCGGTGGGATTCCCTTCGTGGATGTAAACGGCACACTGATCCGCGATTACAGCCCCGAGAAGATCATGGCTGCGCTGAAGTAATCAGCGCACCACGATCATCCGGCCCAATACCGTGTGCTGCTCAAAGCCAAGCACAGCCTGCAACGCATTCAACACCGCCTGCGGGTCTTTGCTCGGGAAGCTGCCGCTGACCCGCTTGGCGCCCATCTCTTCGTTGAGCAACAGAATGCGGCCCGGATAGTAGCGCCCCAAGTCATTGATCACATCGGCCAGCGGCGCCTTGTAGTAGTTGAGCCAGCCGTCACGCCAAGCCAGGCGTGATTCGCTGTCGACCGCATGCAGAGGGTCGGCGACACCGTCGACGTAGGTCACTTGCTGGCCTGCCGTAAGAATTTGCTGCTGGCCCTGCCTCGACGGTATGACGCCAACGCGCCCGGACAACACGGTTACCTGAGCCCCCTCCGGTTGCAGGCGCACTTCAAACTGCGTACCCAACACCCGCGCTTCGCCGCTGCCCGCCTCCACCACAAAGGATTGCCCGGTGTGAGTTACGCTGAAAAAACCGGCGCCGCGACGCAACTGGATATGCCGCTCACCCTGGCTGAAATCCACCGCAATGGCACTGTCGGCATCGAGGGTGACTTGGGACTTGTCGGCCAGCGTGACGGTTCTGACCTCCCCCGGCGCTGTCACGTAGTCGGCGCCGAAGTCATCGACCCAGCGCGACGGCTGCCAACCGGCGCCCATCGACACCATCAACACCAGACAGGCGGCCATCGCCAACGCGCCAGACCAGCGCACAACCCGTGAGCGCTTCGAGGTGTTCATCGCATTGAGATAGCCCTGCAAGGCCATGGCCTCTTCATCCGCCAATTTGCGTGCCGGCACTTCGCTCAACTCCCACAGCACCTGAGCCTGTGCGTAGGCCTCGACGTGCGCGGGATCGGCGCGCAGCCAGTGGCTGAACGTGGCCTGGTCGCCGCTGCTGGGTTGGTCATGCAACAGGCTCAGCCAAGCCAGTGCGGCCTGCTCCTGCGCGGGCGTGGGGGTGACGTTCACGGAGCTTTCCCTGGCGTGCGTGGGGGCGATGGTTCGCGAAGGCTGGCTTTGCAGGCTTCGAGGGCACGCATCATATGTTTTTCCACGGCACTTTGGGACAGGCCCATGGCCTTGGCGATCTCCGCGTATTTGCGGCCGTGAATGCGGTTAAGCAGGAAAATCTGCCGCGTGCGTTCGGGCAAGCTGCGCAAGGCGGCTTCGACGTGGCGCAAATCGTTGCCGGCTTCCAGCGCTGCCTGCGGTTCGCAACCCTGATTGTCCTGCTGCTCGGGCAGCCAGCCTTCGCTGCTGCGCACCCGCGCGCCTTCGCTGCGCAGGTGGTCGATGGCAATATTGCCGGCGCAGCGCAACAGGTAGGTGCTGAGTTCTTCGACCTGCACCAATGGCCGACGCCAGAAGCGCAGGAACAGGTCCTGCACCAGGTCGGCCGCCGTGGCGCGACATCCCACGCGACGGCTCACCAAGGCCTCCATCTGCGAACGCTGGGACAAAAACACCTGCAGGAAATGCGCACGTCCACCTGCCGCGTCAGCGTGCGGGCTGTCCTGGGATTCGGGTGGCGTGCTGATCATCAGGCTGAACTCAAAGAGTGGCAAAGGCCGCAACAGGGCTGGCGAGCAGGCCGACGCCCGCCAGGATCAAGGCCAGCCTTGGCCGATACGGCAACAACAGCACCAGCAACAGCGCACTGAGCATTAACACCGCGCACCACTCCACCAGGCCCTGGCCCCAACCCGCGATATTCACGGCGGGCCAGATCGACACCGTCAGCAGCACCCAACCAGCCACACGCAGGCCCAGCCGACGACGTGGCGATGGCGTGCTGTGCAGCAGTTCGCCGTGATGTCGGTCGGTAGACAAGCACAATGCGGTGAACCCCGCGTAGCACATCAGCAGTGCGAGCAGCATTCAGTTCGCCTCCTGCTTGAGCGTCAACCGGCGTGCGCGTTCAGGCTTGGAGGCAGGCACCGTACGCTGCTGCATTTTCCAGGCGGCCCAGGCGAGGAACACACCGCTGGCCAGGCAAGTCAAGTCGAAGCCGGCCATGGCCCAGTCGCCCGTTGCCAGGGAAACGCCCAGGTGATGGGAGGTCGTGAGCGCATTGAGCAGTGGAATGGCGATAAACAGCAGCGCGCCAAGGCTCAATTGTTCGATCCACCCCTGGCGACCGCGGCGCAGCATGGCGTGCAACAGGCTCAGGCCCCAGGCGATAAAGAAGGTTTGCACTTCCCAGTCGGAACGCTCGGCGAAGCTCACCGGCAACAAACGGTTGGCCCAGAAAAACGCCGCGATGGCGATCATCAGCCCGGACATGCTGGCGATGTTCAGCACTTCCACCAGGCGCAATTCAAACGGCATCACCGCGCTTTTTGCGTGCTTGAGCTGGCGTTTGCCAAGCCAGATCACCAGCCCGGTGCCAATCATCACCGTGCCCGCCAGACCACAGATAAAGTACAACCAGCGCAGCACCGGGCCGGCGAAATGGCCCATGTGCAGGCCATAAAAACTGCCGCCGATCACGGCCGGCAGTGACTGCTCACCACTGACCCGCAACAGCTCGCCCGTGGTGCCGTTAAAGGACACCGTGCTGCCGAAATCATGCACCACGCTGTCAGAGCCGGCGCGAAACACATTGACCGAAGCGTTCACATCACTGGGGTTATTCACCGCCACACGCCCGACATGTCCACCCGCCCAATGCTCACGCGCCTGTTCGTACATCGGCACCAGCGGCTTCAACTGCCCGGGTTGCCCAAGCGCCGGTGCATTGTTTGTTGCCGGGAACACCTCACTGAAGAAGGCGCGGGTGTCGTTGCCGTACGAGGCCAGGATCGGTGCCGGCATTACCAGGCTCATGAAAATCACCAGGCTGCTGTAGGTGATCATCAGGTGAAATGGCAGCACCAATACACCCACCGCGTTGTGCCCGTCGAGCCAGGAACGCTGGCCTTTGCGGGGGCGGAAAGTGAAGAAGTCCTTGAAGATTTTCTTGTGGGTGATGATCCCGGTGATCAGTGCAACAAACATCACCATCGCGGCAATGGTCGACAGCCAGCGGCCCCAGGGATGCGGCATTTGCAGTTGGAAGTGAAAGCGATAGAAGAACTCGCCACCCATGCTTTCACGGGCCTGCACCGCCTGGCCGGTGACCGGGTCGAGGGTTTTCTGGATGAAGTTGCCACGCTTGCCGGGGTCGACTTTGTCCTGCCACATTACCGACAGACCGGGGTCGCGGCTGTCCGGCAGGGTGATAAACCAGCGGGCAGCGGTCGGCGCGACATGCTGCAGATAGGTTTGAGCGACGTTCAGGCTACGTGCATCGTCCAGAGGACGAGCCTGCACTTCGGGCTGCATCCAGTGGCTGATTTCGTCTTTGAAATACGCCAACGTGCCTGTCAGAAAAATCGCAAACAACAGCCAGCCGAAGATCAATCCAGCCCACGTGTGCAACCAGGCCATGGCCTGGCGAAAGCCCTCTTTCATGTGCGCGCCATCCAAAAGCCCACGCCCGCCAGCGTGGCAAATGCTGCGCTCGGCAGCATCACGCCGAACCAGGCGCGTGCGGCGCTGCGGCAGGCGAAACACCAGAGCACGGCCAGCAAATAGAACACGAATGAACTCATCATCCCGGTGATCACAGCGTCGGCACGTGACGTGGGCATCCACAGCGCGAGGCAGATGCTGGCCAGTGAAGCCATCAGGTAACCGCCCACCACAGCAGCCAGTACGCGCGAGGTCACGGCGAGACGGTAGGAGACAGGCAGCGAGGTTTTGCTTTTCATGCGGAAGGCGCCAGGTTCATCAGCACGCGATATTAATGATAAATATTCTCATAAGCAAAAGAGAACAGATGAATCACCTGTGCAGATGGATTGCCGAAGCCCTTCATGCGCCCTACAATGCGAACAATTCTTGTTCTCTAAAGCATGCCGATGCTTGCGGAGCGTTCCCGTTGAGCCCGTCCAATACCGTCGAAGTTTTGTACAACGACCATCACCACTGGCTCACCGGCTGGTTGCGACGCAAACTCGGCTGCCCGGAAAGTGCCGCCGACCTGGCTCAGGACACGTTCATCCGCGTGCTCACCGGGCGGGAAACACCAACGCTGATCGAACCCCGCGCGTTCCTCACCACTGTCGCCAAGCGCGTGCTGTTCAACTTCTACCGTCGCCAGGACCTGGAACGCGCCTATCTCGATGCCTTGGCGCAAATGCCCGAACACGTGGCACCGTCGGAAGAAGAACGCGCAATCATCCTGCAAACCCTAATCGAGCTGGACCAACTGCTCGACGGCCTGCCCACGCAGGTCAAGCGTGCCTTCCTGTTGGCCCAACTCGATGGCCTGACTTACGCGCAAATCGGCGCTGAGTTGGGCATTTCCATCGCCACTGTTAAGCGCCACTTGAGCAAAGCGGCGATGCGCTGCTACTTCGCGCTATGAATTTTTCCACGCAAGTCGCCGAACAAGCCGTGCATTGGTTGATGGAAATGCAGCAAGGCGCCCTCAATCCGCGCCAGCAAGCCGCCTGGCAACAATGGTTGAACGCCCACAGCGAACACCAGCGCGCGTGGGACCACATGCAGCGCGTCAACCAGCGCCTGCGCGGCATGCCGTCGCCGCTGGCCCACGCGGCACTGAACGCCCCCACCTCCACCAGCCGACGCCAGGCCCTGAAGCTGCTGCTGATACTCGGCGCAGGTTCAGCCGCCGCCTGGAGCCTGCGCCAGCAACATATAGTGCCGCCGCTGAGCGCCGACTATCGTAGCCCCGTCGGCCAGCGCCGTAAGGTACAACTGGCGGATGGCAGCCAATTGCAGCTCAATACCGGCAGTGCGGTGGATGTGCATTTCGACGGCCAGCAACGCCTGATCCGCTTGCTCGAAGGCGAGATCCTGTTGACCAGCGCCGCAGGCAATACGCCGCTGCAGGTGCTGACCGGCCAGGGCCTGCTCAGCAGCCAGGCGGCGCGTTTGAACGTGCGCCAGTTCAACGATCACACTCAACTGTCGGTGTTTGAGGGGCGCGTCGACGTCATGCCCAATACCTATAGCGGCCTGCCGCTGACAGTCCAGGCTTCGCATCAGGTCAATTTCACGCGCAAAGGCTGGGACACCCCGCGCCCTACCGACGCCAACAGCGGCGCCTGGGCCGACGGCATGCTGGTCGCGGCTCACATGCGCCTGGAAGACTTCCTCGGCGAACTCGGCCGTTATCGGCGTGGCCAGGTTAATTGCGACCCACAGGTGGCCAATCTGCTGATCTCCGGCAGCTATCCACTGGACAACAGCGAACGCATTCTCGACCTGCTGGAAGTGAGCCTGCCGGTCAAAATCCGGCGGTTTACCCGCTACTGGGTGACCGTCCAGGCCCGCGCCTGAACTTTTTCTTAAAAACGATGAGCCGTTTTCCACACCTCGCGTGACAGAGAAGGAAAGCCACCTAGATCCTTCCTTCTCAGGACCGCCCGTCATGCCCCAGCAACCGACGCTTCTCGCCCGCTCACTGCGCCAACTCCTACTCGGCGCCAGCCTGAGTCTTACCGTACTGCCTCAGGTGATGGCCGCCGACGCCAAGCCTTTTCACATCGCGCCGACTTCGTTGGAAGCCGCACTGAATCAATTTGGCCGCGAAGCCGGCGTATTGATCTCCTTTGGTTCCGAAGTGACGGCGGGCAGGCAGAGCCGTGGCTTGACGGGCAACTACAGCGCGGCTGAAGGCCTGCAAAAACTGCTGGAAGGCACCGGCCTGCAAGCCCGCGCCGAAGGCGACAATGCCTACAGCCTGCAACCGGCCACTGCCCCAGCCAGCATTGAGTTGGGCACCTCCAGCGTGGTCGGCGACTGGCTCGGCGACGCCGCGCAAACCAACGTCTTCGAACACCCCGGCGCCCGTGATGTGATCCGCCGTGAAGAATTCGAACGCCAGGGCGCGACCCAGGCCAAAGACGTGCTCAACCGCATCCCTGGCGTCAACGCGCCGGAAAATAACGGCACCGGCAGCCATGACATGGCGCTGAACTTCGGTATTCGCGGCCTCAACCCGCGCCTGGCATCACGCTCCACGGTGCTGATGGACGGCATCCCGGTGCCTTTCGCGCCTTACGGCCAGCCACAGCTTTCGTTTGCACCGATCAGCATGGGCAACATGGACGCGGTGGACGTCGTCCGCGGCGGCGGCGCCGTGCGCTACGGCCCGCAAAACGTCGGCGGTGTGGTCAACTTCGTGACCCGCGCAATTCCGGATGCGCCCACTGTCAAAGGCGGCTTGCAGACCGAAACCAGCCCGTCCTCCAGCCATGACGGATTCAAGACCACCGGCAACCTGCTCGCCGGCGGCACCGCCGACAATGGCCTGGGCGGGGCGATTTTGTACTCCGGTACCCGTGGCGGCGACTGGCGCGAACACAGCGACACGCAAATCGACGACCTGATTCTCAAGGGCAAATACCAACTCGACGACGCCAACAGTTTCAACGCCATGGCGCAGTACTACGAAGGCCAGGCCGACATGCCTGGGGGCTTGAACGTCGCGAACTACAAGGCCGACCCGTACCAGTCCACCCGCCCCTACGACAAATTCTGGGGCCGCCGTACGATGTTCAACATCGGCTATCGCTATGAGCAGGACCGTCGCGAATTTACCGTGAACAGCTTCTTCACCAAGACCCTGCGCAGCGGCTACCTGGACCAGGGCACGTTCCTTTCGCTGTCCCCGCGTGAATATTGGGTACGTGGCATCGAGACCCGCTTCGCCCAAGGTTTTGACCTGGGTCCGACCAGCCATGAAGTCGGCGTCGGTTACCGCTACATCAACGAAGCCGGCCACGAACTGCGTTACCGCACGCCGATCGCCGCCAACCAGCAAATCCCCAGCACCGACAGCCGCAACGACCGCGACACCCGTGGCGGCACCGAAGCCAACGCCTTCTTCGTCGATGACCGGATTGATATCGGCAAGTGGACCATCACCCCGGGCATTCGCTACGAGATGATCGAGTCCCAGCAGACCAACAACCTCACCAACGTCAAATACAAGGGCGACTACAACACCGCGCTGCCGGCGCTGAACGTGCTCTACCACCTTACCGACAGCTGGAACCTTTACGCCAACACCGAAGGCTCGTTCGGCAGCGTGCAGTACAGCCAGATGCCCAACCGCGTGACCAGCGGCGAAGTGAAACCGGAAAAAGCCCGCACCTGGGAACTGGGCACCCGCTACGACGACGGCACCTTACGTGCGGAAATCGGTGCGTTTCTGATCAACTTCGACAACCAGTACGAAAGCAACCAGACCAACGACTCGGTGATTGCCCGTGGCGAAACGCGCCATCAGGGTATCGAGACCAGCGTCAACTATGCGCTCGACGGTTTGAGCCCGGCACTGGCCGGCTTTGATGTCTATGCCACCTACGCCTACGTCGACGCCACCATTCGCGAAGACGGCCCGAACAAAGGTAACCGCGTGCCTTTCTCCTCCAAGCACAAGGGCACTCTGGGCGTGGGTTACACCGAAGGTCGCTGGAAGCTCAACCTGGACAGCAGCTACCAGAGCAGCCAGTTCGCCGACAACGCCAATACCCAAAAGGAAACTGCTGACGGCGCAAACGGACGCATCCCGGGCTACATGTTATTCAGCAGCCGCGCGGCATATGACTTCGGCCCGCAGCTGTCGGACTTGAACGTGGCAGTCGGGGTGAAAAACATCTTCAACACGCAGTACTTCACCCGCTCGTTCGACGATAACAACAAGGGCAAATACATAGGCGAGCCGCGCACGGTCTACGTGCAAACCTCCATCGCGTTTTAAGCCTGAAACGAAAACGGGCCTGCAAATGCAGGCCCGTTTTTAGTGGGGTGTGAAAAAACTGTCAGCTGTTAAGTGCAGCATTTTCGTTTTCCAGGAATTCCTCTTCAAGCGCGTCATCGTTCACTTTATTGGCCGGCAGGTTTTTACCGGCAGCGCGTGGCTTGCCTTGCAGCTTGCCAAACAAATGTTCCAACGCATGGTCCAGCTTGGTGGCTGCACCGTCGATCGCCTGTTCCAGGGTATCGGCCTTGTGCAGGACCGACACTGGCTGATGGCCTTTTGGCCGTGCTTCCAGGCGGCAACTTAAATCGTGGGGACCGGGCTTATCGCCGTTCTCATCTTTCAGGTAGACCTCAACGCGGGTCAGGTCTTCTTCATAACGTTCGAGCGTGCTTTCAATGGTAGTACGTACCCACTCCTCCAGTCGGATGCTGCTTTCAATATGGTTATCGCTATTGACTTGGATTTGCATAGTTTTTCCCTTATTTCAGCTAGCTCGCGAGAGATCACGACTGCTTTACCAGGCAGGTAAAACCATGACCTCTTGATTACACAATTGGGCAGACCGCGAAACAATTCAACCCCTTTGCAAAGATAAATCACACATTACAAATTAAGTCTGACAACGATCAAACACGCTGTTATCGTCGGGAGTTGGGTACATCTTCTCACTCGCCCAATTTCCTACAACTGCCCCTCTCCCAGGGGGTGCAATCCGCGAAAAATCATCGCTTCTTCCACCAGCCAATCATGGACCGCCCGCACGCCCGGATGGTTCAGCGCGCCTGGCGCATACAACAATACGTAGCGTTTGTGGTTAGGCACGGCCAAGCCGAACGGCACGATCAAAGTACCGCGCTCCAGCTCATCGTTAAGCAAAGTGCGCCGCGCAATGGCCACGCCCATGCCGGCGATGGCGGCTTCGATGGTCAGGTGGTTGCGGTTGAAGGTGTGGCCACGACGCACATCGGCAACGTGATAGCCGATGGCATTCAGGTAGAACTCCCACTCCGCGTACTCATAACTCCCACGCCACGCAGTGATGTCGTGCAGCAGCGGGAAATGCACCAAATCAGCCGGGCCATGCAACGGTGGGCGACCACGCAACAGGCTGGGTGCGCAGACCGGGAAGATCTGTTCGTCCAGCAGGGCTGTGGATAACAGGCCGGGGTAGCTGCCGTCATTCAAGTCGATGGCCAGGTCGAAGTCGCCCTCATGCAGGGCAATGCTGCTGTCTTCGGCGACCATGCGCAGTTGGATATCCGGAAAACGCTGCTGCAAGCGCGGTAAACGTGGGGTCAGCCATTTGCCGAGAAACGACGGGATCGAGCGCAGGCGCAGGGTGCCGCTGATCATCCCCACGTCCAAGCGCTGCAATTCAGCATCGATGCTGCCGTAGGCTTCACCCACCGTTGCTGCCAACCGCTGCCCCTCGGCACTCAGCTCTACGCCACGTGCGCGTCGATGAAACAAGCGGAAACCTAATCGCTCCTCCAACTGACGGATTTGCTGGCTCACCGCCCCCGGCGTGATGTGCAGTTCTTCGGCGCAGCGGGTGAACGACAAATGCCGCGCCGCACAGGAAAAAACGTGCAGCCACACATAAGTCTGACCATGGAGGGGTCGGGTCATAGCGTTTAGTCCAGCTAAAGGGTGTCTTAGGATAATTCGTTGGTCAGTGCCGATCCAGAGCCTCAGTATCGCGCTAATTCCGCTCGTCCTACAAAAGATGGCAGCGATTTCCACTCCATTGCTTGTAAGGCTTTAGCATGGCTATCAGTGTTTTCGATCTATTCAAGGTAGGCATTGGCCCTTCCAGCTCTCATACCGTCGGCCCCATGCGGGCGGCGGCAACGTTTGCCCAAGCGCTGATCGACACCCAATTGCTGCGCGATACCCGCCGCGTTGAAGTGCGCCTGTATGGCTCGCTGTCCGCTACAGGCGTCGGTCACGCCACCGACCGTGCCTGCGTGATGGGCCTGATGGGCGAATGGCCAGATCAGGTCGATCCGACCTCAATCAATGCACGCATCCAGCAATTGCGCGAGTCCGGACGACTGCTACTCGCAGGCCAGCAGGAAATTGCCTTCAACTGGCATACAGATCTCCTACTGCTGGACGAAAGCTTGCCCTACCACCCCAACGCCATGTCCCTGCACGCCTACGGCGAAAACGGCCTGCTGAACGAGCAAACCTATTACTCGGTGGGTGGTGGTTTCATCATAGAGGCAGCCGAAGCAGCCTCGGGCATCGCGCCGACCAGCGATGTGGAATTGCCCTACGACTTTTCCAGCGCCGCTGAACTGCTGGCCCTCTGCAACAAGCACGGCCTGCGGGTATCGGAGCTGATGATGGCCAACGAACGTGCGTGGCGCAGCGACGACGAAATTCGCAGCGGCCTGTTGCATATCTGGTCGGTGATGCGCGAATGCGTGGAACAAGGCCTGCGCGATGAAGGCATTCTGCCGGGTGGCCTGGACGTGCCCCGCCGTGCAGCGAAATTACACCGCAGCCTGTTGGAAATCGGCAAACCGAATGTCATCACGTCAACCTTGTCGGCCATGGAGTGGGTCAACCTGTTCGCCCTCGCCGTCAACGAAGAAAACGCCGCTGGCGGGCGCATGGTCACCGCACCGACCAATGGCGCCGCCGGCATTATCCCGGCAGTGCTGCATTACTACATGAAGTTCAACGCCGACGCGTCTGACGACGACGTGGTCAATTTCTTCCTGGCCGCGGCGGCAGTGGGCATTCTCTGCAAGAAAAACGCCTCGATCTCCGGTGCTGAAGTCGGCTGCCAGGGCGAGGTCGGCTCGGCCTGCGCCATGGCCGCTGCCGGGTTGGCGGACATTCTTGGCGCCACGCCGGAGCAACTGGAAAACGCCGCCGAAATTGGCCTTGAACACAACCTCGGCCTCACCTGCGACCCGGTCGGTGGCCTGGTGCAAGTACCGTGTATCGAGCGCAATGCCATCGCCGCCGTCAAGGCGATCAACGCCACGCAAATGGCCCTGCGCGGTGATGGCAAACACTTTATTTCCCTCGACCGGGTGATCCGCACCATGCGCGATACCGGCGCCGATATGCATGACAAATACAAGGAAACTTCACGGGGCGGCCTGGCGGTCAGCTGGGTGGAGTGCTGAGGAGCACTCCCTGACTGCCCCAACGTGAGCCCGCGCAAAAATAATAACGAGGCAATAACGATGACCGATGTACGTACACCTGCTGCTGATAATCCTGCTGTAGAGAGCACCGTCACAACCGGCTGGACCCAGCACGACACCACCTGGATGCTGGGCCTCTACGGCACCGCCATCGGTGCTGGTACCTTGTTCCTGCCGATCAATGCTGGCCTCGGCGGCTTCTGGCCGCTGATCATCCTGGCACTGCTGGCCTTCCCGATGACCTTCTTCGCCCACCGTGGGCTGACGCGCTTTGTGCTGTCAGGCAAATCCGGTGATATCACCGAAGTGGTCGAAGAGCATTTCGGCGTCGGCGCCGGCAAGCTGATCACCCTGCTGTATTTCTTTGCAATCTTCCCGATCCTGCTGGTGTACGCCGTGGCGCTGACCAACACCCTGGGCAGCTTCATGGAGCACCAACTGCACATGACCCCGCCGCCGCGGGCGATCCTGTCGCTGGTGCTGATCCTCGGCCTGATGGCCATCGTGCGTTGCGGCCAGGGCGTGATCATCAAGGCGATGAGCGTGCTGGTGTACCCGTTCGTCGCTGCCTTGCTGTTACTGGCGTTGAGCCTGATCCCCAACTGGAACGGCGCGTTCTTCGCCTCCGCCAGTGAGGGCATGCCGTTGCCACTGTTCTTCAAGACGCTGTGGCTGGCGATCCCGGTGATGGTGTTTTCCTTCAACCATTCGCCGATCATCTCCGCGTTCGCCGTCGACCAGAAACGCGTGTATGGCGCGCAAGCCGAGCGCAAAAGCAGCGGCATTCTGGCCACCGCCCACGGCATGATGGTGTTGACCGTGATGTTCTTCTGCTTCAGTTGTGTACTGGCACTGTCACCGGCAGACCTCGCAGCAGCCAAGGCGCAGAACATCTCGATCCTGTCGTACCTGGCCAACCACTTCCAGACCCCAGTGATCGCTTACGCCGCGCCGTTGATCGCGCTGGTGGCCATCACCAAATCCTTCCTCGGCCACTACATCGGTGCCAGCGAAGGCTTCCAGGGCCTGATCGTCAAATCCCTGCGTGGGCGCAATCGTTCGATGTCGTCCAAATGGCTGGAACGCTGCACCGCACTGTTCATGGTGCTGACCTGCTGGGCCGTGGCCACTTTCAACCCGAGCATCCTGGGCATGATCGAGACCATGGGCGGGCCCATCATCGCGTGCCTGCTGTTCCTGATGCCGATGTACGCAATTCGCCGCGTGCCATCCCTGCGCCAGTATTCGGGCCAAGTCTCGAATGTATTTGTAGTGGTGATCGGGCTGATTGCGCTGTCTGCGATCGTTTTTTCCGTACTGCCCTGAAATAGCCCACAACGTCCATTCAATGTGGGAGCGGGCTTGCCCGCGATAGCCGTCCGTCAGTCAGAAATTAACAAGCTGACGAACCGCAATCGCGGGCAAGCCCGCTCCCACATGGGTCAGGCGCAGTCAGGTAGGTCGCCACACGGCACGCCCCTTGCTGTACAGCTTATGAAGCAAACGGATCTTGTGACGCTTCAGCGACGAAGTGGCCGGTGGTCAGGAGACACGAACTAATCCCAACACCGGTCGTCAATGACTGCATGTTCTTATCAGGCGGTAACGCACCATGGACAATCCTTTTCAGATCATCACCGACACCTTCACCCCGGAATATCGGGTCAACCTGAGCATCCAGCGGTTGGACGGCAGCATTATGCTCACCCTCTCCAATGAGGACGGGGTGGTAGCCAAACGCATGATCAGCGCCGAACAGCGCAACGATCCAAAGCGGCTGAAGCGTTTGGTGCAGAGCATCCAATTCGGTATTGCCATCGAACAGGGTCACAGCGCCATGGAAATCCTGGCGGTGATGACAGATGGCGATCACAAAGTGCTACAGCGACCGCCCACCCGCCCCCTGCCCTTCAGCGTCGGGCTTTAAAGCTCGCCCTTCTCGGTTTCCAGGCTCGCCCCGCCCTTGCGACGCGGGCCTTCGACCTTCACCGACGGGAACGCCGACGACGCGTAGCGCACCACCAGTATGGCGAACGCCAGCAGCAGAATCCCGCCGCACAGGTAGATGATTCCTACGTCTGGTGGGTTGTGGTGCGACACGTTGGAGATCAGCAGGCGCGTCAGGGCGGTGATCGCCACGTAGATCAGAAAGCGCACCGGCATGTGGTTGGTCTTGAAATAAATCCCGACCATGGCGCCCAATTCCAAGTAGATGAACAGCAGCAAGATGTCATCAATCTTGATGTGCCCGTTCTCCAGCATCCCCAGAAATTCCATCACCGCTGCCCAAGCGGTCACCGCACCAATGGCGAACAACGCCAGGTAGTGGAACGACTCGACAAACAGATTGCCCAGGGACTCGGCCAGACCATGTACTTGCTGGCGCAGCCTTTCGGCCCAGTTGATTTTCACGATGATGCTTCCTTAGGTCGACTCGACCGGATAATGCGGGTTGGACGTGACGGTTGTTCTGCATGCAGAAAAAAGGCCAGGGCAGGTATGAGATGATGGCCGGGTGACATGAGACACGCTTAACCTGTATTTACGGGCTACATTAAAAACTGCTATCCAAACCCCACGGTTTGGCTTACTCTTTTTGCTGTATATAAATACAGTAGTCGCAAAAGACAACTATCGTGAAGGCATGTGAGGTGGTGAATGGCCGTCGAAGTGGTATACCGCAGCAGCCGAGATCTGGAGCGTTTGTTCATGGATAAAGCCGAAGCTGACCGTCATGACAAAATGCTTGAGCTCGCTGAGCTGCTGGCAGAAGTGTTGCAAAAAGCCGTGCCGTCCCTGAGTGAGCAGCAGGTGGAAGAAGCCGGGATCTACATGGCGAAGAACCGCGATGTATTTGCCAAGGCGTTCAAGAGCCAGCCGGACGCGTTGTCCGAGTTGCTCAACGCTGCGGCGGAATAAAGCCAGAATTGAACAGGCCCTGAATCATCGATTCAGGGCCTTTTTAATAGCGGGTTATTGGTACAGCAACCGTTCGGCCAGTTCATCCGCCACCCGTGCGGGGGAGCGTTTTTCGGCCTGGGCGTGGGCGAAGATTTCGGTTAGGCGCGTACCGATGTTGGACAGGTGCGCAGTAATGGTCGCCAGTTCTGCGCCGCTGTGCTTGAGGGCCACGTAGATCAGGCCACCGGAGTTGATCACGTAGTCGGGGGCGTAGAGGATGCCGCGCCCTTCAAGTTGGTCGGCCACTTGCAGGTTGGTCAGTTGCGCACTCGCGGAACCGGCCACGGCGGCGCAGCGCAGTTGGCCGACGCTCTGGCGGTTGAGCACGGCGCCGAGGCCGCAGGGCGCGAGGATGTCGCACGGCGTGCTCATTAACGCCTCGTTGGCGATGGGGTGCGCGCCCAGTTGCTCCATGGCCAGCTGCACCTTGCCATGGTCGATGTCGCTGACCAGCAATTCGGCGCCGGCGGCGTGCAGTTGTTCGGCCAGGGCGTAGCCGACATTGCCCAAGCCTTGGATGGCCACGCGCAAGCCTTCCAGGTTGTCGCTGCCCAGGCGGGCCATGGCGGTGGTGCGGATGCCGGCGAACACGCCCATGGCGGCATGGGGTGAAGGGTCGCCCGCGGCGGTGGTGCTGGTCACGTAACGAGTGTGCTGGGCGATGCAATCCATGTCCGCCACCGAGGTGCCACTGTCGGTAGCGGTGATGTAGCGGCCGTCGAGTTGTTCGATACAACGGCCAAACGCTTCAAACAGTGCCGCGCGGTTTTCCACGTGGCCTGGGCGCAGGATCACTGCGGTGCCGCCGCCCACCGGCAATCCCGCCAGTGCGGCCTTGTAGCTCATGCCCTGGGCCAGGCGCGCGGCATCGGCCACGGCACTTTCGTCGTCGGGGTAGGAGAGGTAACGGCAACCACCGAGGGCGGGCCCAAGGCGACTGTTGTGGATGGCGATGACCGCCTTCAGCCCGGTGACCGGGTCGACGCTCAAGTGCAGCGATTCAAGGCGGGTGCTATGCATGAGAGCAAACATCGTCAAGCTCCCGAATCACTTCTGGTAGTGGGCCAAGTATAGGCGTGTGGCAGAAAAGTGCCGGACCACGCTGGAATAAGACGCCCGTTTTTGCGGGACTTGGGAAATAAGCGCAGGATATTTTCTAAGCCACTGGACGAAAAATCCCAGCAAGGCTAAAACGGGGGCATATGCCGGAGAATGCAATGAATCCCCGCAAAGCCTTTTTCGCCTGCCTGGAACGCTCACCACCTGCGCTGTTTGAAGCGGCGCTGTGGATTGCCGCCGAGCATGACCCGGCGGTGCAGCCGTTGCTGATCCTGCAGGAGCTGACCCTGTTGCAACAGCAGGTGAGCCTGGGCATGCCCATGCTGCCAGCGGATGAGCAGGCCCAGCCGCTGCTGCGGCGCATGAATGACCTGGGGTTTGCCCAGGATGAATTCACCCCCTTGCGCCCCGCCGCCGCCCTGCTGGACAAGGTCTTGCAACGCAAACGTGGACAACCCTTGGCCATGGGGCTGATCGCCATGGAACTGGCGCGGCGCCTCGACATCCCCATGGTCGGCGTGAATTTCCCCGGCCACTTCCTGCTGCGGGTACCCGGTGCCGATCACCTGCTGGACCCCTGCGGCGGCCGACGTCTGTACCCCAATGATTGTCGCGACCTGCTGCAACGCCAATATGGCCCCAACCTCAAGTTGCAAGCCGACCACCTGCACACCGCCGACCCGCGTTCGATCCTGCAACGGCTGTCGCGCAACCTGCGGCAACTGCACCTTTCCAATGACGCCCCGCTTGAAGCGCTGGTCGATGCCGAACGCGTGCTGGAACTGGGCAATGCCAGCGCCGCCGATTACCTGGCGAGGGCCAGCCTGTATCAGCGCCTGGACTGCCCTAACGCCGAACGCTTCGACCTGGAGCACGCGTTGATGCTCAGCGAAGACCCCATCCAACGCCTGCGCCTGACGGAGCGGCTGGGGCACCTGCCGCCCAATTCAGTGGTGCATTAAGCCTGCGGCGTCTTGAGAATATCCCCAGTCATCGGGTTCTTCGGCAGCTCAACCCCGGGCGAACGCACCTGAATAATCAACAACGCCGCAATCACCGCCGGTATCGCGCAGAAGAAGAAAATCTGCTCCACCGGGATATGCATCGCGAGCAGCATGCTGCCAAACAGCGGCCCCAGGATTGAGCCAAATCGCCCTACCCCCAATGCCCAGCCCGTACCGGTAGCGCGCACATGCGCCGGGTAGAAGTTGCTGGCAAAGGCATTGAGGGTCAACTGGCCACCGATGATGCAAAACCCGGCCGCAAAGACGCAGGCCACCAAATAGCGAGGGTTGTCATGGTTCAGGCCGAGCAAAACGGTGCACACCGCAGCCGCCGCCAGCACGCCTGACAGTAGTCGTACTTTGCTTTTCAAGCGGTCGGCGAACCAGGCCATGCCGATGGCGCCCAAGGTGCCGGCGAACAGGAACATCGATGTCACCAGATTGGCGTCTTTCAGCGTCAACCCACTTTCCAGAAGCAGCGACGGCAACCAACTGATCATGAAATACAGCAGGATCAGGCTGACAAAAAAGGTCGCCCAGATCAGCACGGTCGGGCGCGCGTAGCCGTTACGGAACAACTCCACGACCGTCAGTTCGCTGCCTTGCTCCTGTTGGTTTTCTGCCTGTGTCGCCAGCGGCGGTTGCCAGTCGGGCAGCATACGCACCGTCACCGTCCGCAAACGTGCATAGGGCGGGGCATCACGCAGCAAACGCGGCAGGGATTCCGGCAGCAGCCACACCAGAAACGGGAACAGCAGCAACGGCGTCACGCCTCCGGCAAGAAACACTGCCTGCCACCCGAAGCCTTCAATAAACCCTGCCGCCACGAAACCACCTGCGGCCCCGCCAAACGAGAAGCCACAAGCCGCCAAGGTCACCATCAGCGTGCGCAAGCGTGGTGGGGAATAGTCCGACATCAACGCCATCGCACTCGGCATCGCGCCTCCCATGCCGATACCGCAGATAAACCGTGCGGCCATCAGCGTGTTCAGCGAGTTGGCAAACACCATCAACACGATGAGGCTGGCGTAGATCAGCACACAGCCGAGCAGGATGCGGCGTACGCCAAAGCGATCGGCCAAGGGTGTGACCAGCAATGAGCCGAGCGTCAGCCCCAGCAGGTTGGCGCTGAACACCGGACCAAATGCAGCTTTCTCCAGCCCCCAATCCTTGGCCAGCGCTGGCACGACATATCCCAGCACTTGGGCGTCATAGCCATCGGTGACCAGCAGCAGCGCGAGCAACAGGAGAATCAACCACTGATAGCGCGATACCGGACGGGCGTCGAGTGCCGCGCGAAAGCTGGCAATTTGGTTGTGCATCGCAAGGTACCTATTATTTTTATAAGGATCACGCCGAACAAATGTGGGAGCGGGCTTGCTCGCTCCCACATTTAGGGTTGGGGTGTGTCGGGTTGATTGGCAGGGTGGGCCTGGATAAATGCCGGATGCTGCGCCACCAGCCCCGCCACCCGCCCAATGCGCGGGTACGCCGCCAATGGCACTTTGAAGCGTTCTGCCGCATACAGCTGAGGGATCAGAAACGCATCAGCCAACCCCGGCTGGTCGCCAAAGCAATAACCTTGGTCACCAATCAATTGCTCCACCGCACCCAGCCCCTGGCTGATCCAATGACCGATCCACTCCAACACCTTCGTCTCGTCATGCCCCCATTGCCGCAGCAGGTTCTGGGTGCTCGAATTATGCAGTGGGTGGATATCACAGCCGATAATCGACGCCACCGCACGCTCATGCGCGCGGGTCGCCAAGTCTTTGGAGAGCAACGGCGCCTGTGGATAACGTTCCTCCAGGTATTCGATGATCGCCGGTGACTGAATCAGCAACTCGCCCTCATCAGTACGCAACGCCGGCACGCGACCTTGTGGGTTGATCGCCAGGTACTCCGGCTGGCGATTGGCACCACCCGCCGGCACCAGCAGGTTGACTGGCACGGCACTGAAATCCAGGCCCTTGAGTGCCAAGGCGATACGCACCCGGTACGACGCGGTGGAACGGTAGTAGGTATAGAGTTCCATCGCCCTGCCCTCCTAGCGCGCCGCGACCACGGTGCCGCGGCATTCGCCGAAGCCGATGGAAGCAAAACCTTCGCGGCTGCAACGGGCGCGCAGGATGATTTCGTCACCATCTTCCAGGAACTTGCGCACTTCGCCGGACGGCAACTCGATTGCCTTTTTGCCGCCTTCAGTCATTTCCAACAGGCTGCCGAACTGGCCTTCTTGCGGCCCCGACAAGGTGCCCGACCCAAACAGATCACCCGCTTGCAACTGGCAGCCGTTGACGCTGTGATGCGCAACCAGCTGCGCGACGGTCCAGTACATGTGCAGGCTGTTGCTCAGGGCCAGGCGATGCGCCGGCAGGTTCTGCTCGCGCATGGCGGCGGTGGTGAGCAGTACTTCCAATTCGATATCCAGCGCACCCGCAGCCTGGTCACGTTTATCCAGCAAGTACGGCAGTGGTTGCGGGTCGCCCTCAGGCCGCGCCGGTTGCGCCTTGCGGAACGGCTCCAAGGCCTCGGCGGTCACCACCCACGGTGAAATGGTGGTGATGAAGCTTTTCGACAGGAACGGCCCCAGCGGCTGATATTCCCAGGCCTGGATATCCCGCGCCGACCAATCATTGAGCAGGCAGAAACCGGCGATGTGCTCGGCCGCGTCACCAATGGGGATCGAATCGCCCATCGCATTGCCCTGGCCGATCCAGATGCCCAGCTCCAGTTCATAGTCCAGGCGCGCACATGGGCCGAAAGTTGGCTCGGTCTGGCCGGCTGGCAAGGTTTGGCCTTTGGGACGACGCACCTCGGTGCCCGAGGCACGGATGGTCGATGCGCGGCCGTGGTAACCAATCGGTACGTACTTGTAGTTAGGCAGTAGCGGGTTGTCGGGGCGGAACAGTTTGCCGACGTTTTGCGCGTGTTCGATACCGACGTAGAAGTCAGTGTAGTCATTGATTTTCGCCGGCAGGTGCATCTGGCAATCGGCGGCGCGGTGCAGCACCTGTGCCTCGCGGGTTTGCAGTTTACTGCCTTCAGCCAGCAGTTCCAGCAGACGCTCGCGCAAGGCCACGCGCGGGCCACGGCCGAGTTCAAAAAACTCGTTCAGTTGGCCGCCAGCGGTCGCTTCAACGGCGCGACGCGCTTCACCGTCGAACTCATCCAAGGCGGCGTGCAGATCAAGGATGGAATCACCAATCGCCACGCCACTGCGCGGTGCCGAACCGTTGAGGCTGAACACCCCCAGCGGCAGGTTTTGCAGGGGAAAATCCGCGTGACCATTGGCCGAGGTCACCCAGCTGCGCGTTAGTGTTGGCTGAGTCATGGGTTATCTCCGATTCGGGTTGAAGGTGGCGGGCAGCGAGGCCCAGCACGCGTCGTAAGTGTTTTGCAGTTGCGGGCATTCCAGGGCGAACTGTGTGGGACGCAGCACTTGGCTGGTCTCGAACATGAAAGCCATGGTGTTATCGATCTTGTGCGGCGCCAGCTCGACGTTGATCGCCTTGGTGCAGGTCTCGCCGTCCGGGCCGTGGGCGCTCATGCAGCTGTGCAGCGACGCGCCGCCGGGCAGGAAGCCTTCGGCCTTGGCATCGTAGGCGCCCTGGATCAGGCCCATGTATTCGTTCATCAGGTTGCGGTGGAACCACGGCGGGCGGAAGGTGTTCTCGGCCACCATCCAGCGCGGCGGGAAAATCACGAAGTCGAGGTTAGCCAAGCCGTGGGTGCTGGTCGGCGAGGTCAAGACAGTGAAAATCGAAGGGTCCGGGTGATCGAAACTCACCGTGCCGAGGGTGTTGAAACGGCGCAGGTCGTATTTGTACGGCACGTTATTGCCGTGCCAGGCGACGACGTTGAGCGGGGAATGGTCGAGTTCGCAGGCCCAGAGTTCACCGAGGAATTTTTGTACCAGCGTCGTAGGCTTTTTTCAGGTCTTCGTAGTGCGCAACCGGCGTGAGGAAATCGCGCGGATTGGCCAGGCCATTGCTGCCGATGGGGCCCAGGTCCGGCAGGCGCAACGGCGCGCCGTGGTTCTCAGCGACGTAGCCACGCGCCTGGGCATCCAGCAGTTCGACGCGGAACTTGAGGCCTCGCGGCAGCACGACGATCTCCAGCGGTTCCACCTCCAGCACGCCCAATTCCGTGGCGATACGCAGCCGACCTTGCTCGGGGACGATCAACAATTCGCCATCGGCGTTGAAGAACACGCGCTCCATCGAACGGTTGGCACAGTAGTGATAGATGCTGATGCCAGAGGGTTTTTCCAGCGCCGAATTGGCGACCATTCCTACAAGCCCATCAACGAAGTCCGTCGGTTCACTTGGAACATCCAACGGGTTCCAACGCAAGCGATTGGGCGTTACCGCGCCCAACGGCCCACCAGCCAATTGCCGCGCAAGCTTGACGAACGCAGGGTGATTAGCCGACGGCTGAATGCGGTAAAGCCAGGTACGCCGGGCTTCGCTGCGCACCATGGTGAACGCTGTGCCGGAGAACAGCTCGGTGTACAGCCCATAAGGCGCTTTTTGCGGGGAGTTCTGGCCGACCGGCAATGCGCCGGGCAGCGCTTCGCTGGCGAATTCATTGCCGAAGCCCGACAGGTATTCGAGGTTCATGGATCATCCTCTACACGGAAGTTGTTTTTATCGTAATCCAGTTACGCATAACGTAATTTGATCACTATCGACCGTCAAGCTATAAAGACGCCCATTCATCTCTCGGACTCTCGCCCCTCCATGGAAAAGCCTCGCGACACCGGTAAACAGAAAGTCCGCTCGGCCGAAGTGGGCACCGACATCCTCAAGGCCTTGGCCGAACTGTCGCCGGCGACCTCATTGTCGCGCTTGGCCGAGCATGTGCAGATGCCTCCGAGCAAGGTGCACCGCTACCTGCAGGCGTTGATCGCCTCGGGATTCGCCGAACAGAACACCGCCACCAACCACTATGGCCTGGGCCGTGAAGCCTTGCGCGTGGGCCTGGCGGCGCTGGGCAGCATGGACGTATTGAAAGTCGGCGCAATGCCGCTGGCAGAGTTGCGCGACGAATTGAATGAGACCTGCTTTCTGGCGGTGTGGGGCAACCAGGGCGCGACCGTGGTGCAGATCGAACCCGCCGTGCGCGCCGTCACGGTGGTGACGCAATTGGGTTCCGTATTGCCGCTGCTCAGTTCGTCCACCGGGCTGGTGTTCAGCGCCTTTCTGCCGTCGCGGGAAACTGTGGAATTGCGTGACCGCGAGATCCAGGCCGGTATCGCCCATGCCCTGGCCGATGACCAGGCTTACACCACCGTCTGCCAGCAGATCCGCAGCCGTGGCCTGCATTTTGTGCATGGTTTGCTGATGCCTGGGGTGGACGCCTTGTCGGCCCCCGTGTTCAACGCCATCGGCCAAGTGGCGGCGGTGATGACCGTGGTCGGCCCCACCTCACTGTTCCACGCCGATGAAGATGGCCCGGCGGCGCAACGCTTGTTGGCGGCGACCCAGGCCGTGAGTTGGCGAATGGGCTATCAGCCCTGAGCTAATCATGCCATTGAGTCAGGGCCAGTGCCACGCGGTTCTCCAGCGCGCGGATCGGCGCTGCATCGCTCAGGTAGTTGTTGCTGATCATTGAGAACACCAAGCGTCGCCCGTCAGCATCGGTGATATAGCCGCTCAGCGAGGAGACCCCGGCCATAGACCCCGTCTTGGCGTGCAGGTTGTTCTCAGCCGCGGTGCCGCGCAAGCGATAACGCAAGCTGCCGCCGGTCATGCGGTCCGGGTTGCCGGCGATCGGCAAGGCGGTGTACCACGCCTCGAACCAGGGCTGTTTGGCCGTGGCCAGCAGCAGGTCCGTGAGGTTCTGCGACGACACCAGGTTGCGCCGCGACAAGCCCGAACCATCGACCTGGCTCAGCGTCATCGGGTCCAAACCCTGGTGGCGCATGAAGTCCGCCACTGCCGCGACACCGGCCTGCGCCGTACCTGTATTCGACGCCTTACGGCCCATGGCCTTGAGCAACGCCTCAGACATGTTGTTGTTCGACAGCTTGAGCAGCGGCGTGATCAGTTCCTGCAACGGCGCCGATTGATGCTCGGCCAGGACCCTGGCCGTCACAGGGCTTGCACCGCCGATCACACGCCGTCCCATCACCTGAATGCCCTGCTGTGCCAACGCCTGTTCAAACAGATTGGCCACCAGTTGTGTCGGCTCCCACACACTCACCCACTGTCGACTTTGCTTACCCGGCGCCAACGCACCAGTGAGCTGCAGCAAATTGGTGCCGTGCTGGCGGGTGATGCCGTAGTTGTTGCCGGGTCCGCTGACGGCGCGATTGCTCAGTTGTACGTAATCGGTGGACGGGCTCAACATCACGCTGACCGGTTGGCCAACCACAGCGGGCGCCTTCGCCGTAACCAGCAATGTTCCTGCATCAAAATCCGTGTTGGGTGACACGGTCAGCGCTGAAATCTGCGCGCCGTAATAGGTGCTTTCATCGTCCTGTGCCCAGTCCACGCCCAGCCGTTCGGCGTCGAAAAAGGTGTCGTCGAATACCAGGTCGCCCTGGATCTGGCGCACGCCTTGGCCTGCAAGCTGTGCCGCCAGTGCCTGGTAATCGGCGAACTGCGTGGTCGGATCGCCGAGGCCTTTGAGGTACAGGTTGCCGGTGAGGCGCTCACCTTGCTGCGTGCCATTGCTCAACAACTGGGTAGAAAAACGGTACTGCGGCCCCAGCACATCCAGCGCTGCCGCAGTGGTCAACAGCTTGAGGTTGGACGCGGGAATCAACCGCGTACGCGGGTTGTGTTGATAGAGGGTGTCGCCGTTGCGGGCATCGCGCACCATCACCGAAACGGTGGCGCCATTGAAGGCCGGATCGGCCAGGAGCTGGTCCAGGGTTGCCGGGGTGGAAGTCGTCGAAACACTCGCGCAACCACCCAGCAACACGCTCAAGCACAACAGGTGTATCCATCGTCCAAACGGCATCGGTATTGTTTTCCGCCCAATCATCAATGGCGGCAACGCTACCACATCGCCCTTAGAACTCCAGGGTGCTGGACACCGACACTTGTCGCGCATCGCCCATGGACACGAACAACCGGCTCGCCGCCGAGGTGTAGTAGACGCGGTCGAACAGGTTCTTCACGTTAAGCTGGAACTTGACCTTTTGCCCATCGATTTTGGTGTCGTAGGTGGCAAATGCATCCGCCACGGTATAACCCGGCAGGGTGAAATCGTTGGCCGCATCACCTGCGCGTTCACCGACATAGCGCGCACCGGTACCCACACGCAGCTGATCACCGCCAAAAATGTTGCCAAAGTCATACGCCACCGACAGCGAGCCGGTGTGCTTGGCGACATTTTGCAGGCGGTTGCCTTCCAGTGTCGGGTCGTTGTCCTTGACGTCCAGTGCGTCGGTGTAGGCGTAGCTGCCGATCAGGCTCCACTTGTCGGTCAGTTGGCCACTGGCGTCGAGTTCCAGGCCGCGCGAACGCACCTGGCCGGCAATGCTGTAGACGGTGTTCGCGCCGGAACCGACCGAGACCAGCACATTGCGCTTGTCGATATTGAACAACGCGGCACTGGCAGTGATACGCCCTGGGATGTCGAGCTTGGCCCCCAGCTCCCAGGACTTGGATTCCTCGGGCGTGAGGTCGCCGGTCAAGGTGCTGCCATCGGCCAATGCGGCAATGGTGGAGTTGGGTTTGAACGATTCGGTGTAGCTGCCATAGAACGACAATTCATCCGTGTAGCGGTACACCAGGCCCGCACGCGGCACCCAGGCCTGGCCATTGCCGTTGGTGTTGGCCTTGAACGGCACGCCTTTGCCCGCGTACTGGTCATACATCTGATAGCGCGCGCCGGCCACGAAAATCCACTGGTCGGTCAGGTGGATCGCGTCCTGGAAGAACAGCGAGTCGCTGCGCAGCAGGTCGGTCTGGGCGCTGTCGGCGGCGCTGACGGTGGTGCCCGCCACTTCGTTGCCGTACACCGGGTTGTTGTAGTTGAAGCTGGCGGCGCGCGAGTTCTGACGGATCAAATCGGCGCGATAGATCTTGCGGTATTCATCATCCAGGCCAAACACCAGGTCATGCTGCATGCCCAGCACATTGACCTTGCCTTCCAGGCTGGCCGTGGCGAAACGGTCGGTGGTGATCGCACCTTTGGTGCCGTCCATCTTGCGGGTCAGGGTACCGTTGGTATTCACGGCACTGACGCGCACCTGGCTGGCGTCATAGGTTTCGCGGTTCCAGCTGTAGCCGAAGTGAGCTTTCCAGTCGTCGTTCAAATCATGGTCGGCTTCGAAGCGGTACAGGTCGGAGCGGCCTTCCATGTTGTTGAACGGCTCGTCCAGACGCCGGGTAGACGGGATATCCAGCGGGTGGTTGGACTTGTCGATGGCGGTGCCACGGTCGAACGGCGAGAGAAACTCGCGATGTTCGTAGGCCAACAGCAACTGGGTGGTGTCCCCATACCAGGCCAGCGACGGCGCGATCAGACTCTCACGGTGAGTGCCGAAGTTACGCCAGTAATCCTCGTCTTCATGGTCAACGATCAACCGATACGCCAGGCCGCTGTCGCCAATCGGGCCGGTAGTGTCGAGGCTGCCGCCGCTGCCGTTCTTGCCGTCACCGAAGGTTGAACCGCGCACGGTCAGGGCCGTGGACTGCACCAGCTCAGGCTTTTTGCTGACGATGTTCACCACGCCGCCCGGGTCCTGGATGCCGTACAGCAGCGAGGATGGGCCCTTGAGCACTTCGACGCGCTCCGCCGTGGCATTCAGCGCACGCCCCTGCACGATCGGCATGCCGTCGCGCATGATCGAGCCGTTACGGTTGTCGCCAAAGCCGCGCAGCATCACCGCGTCCTGGGTGCTGGCCAAGGTGTTGGCCTGGGTGATGCCGCTGATGTTGGCGAGGGCGTCATCCAGGTTGCGCGGGGTCTGGTCACGCAGTACCTGGGCGGGGACGACGTTGACGGTTTGCGGGGTTTCGAGCAGCAAGGCACGGGAGCGCATCACCGAACTGGTCGGCGGTGGCTGGTAGCTGGTGCTGTCCTGAGTCTGTTGGCCGACGCCACTGATGGTGGTGGCACCGAGGTTGACCGCACCCTCGGTGGGCACCGGTTCCAGGGCCAGGGTGCGTGCGTCGATCTGGCGAAAGGTAAAGCCGCTGTTACCGAGCAGGCGTTGCAGGGCCTGGGTCGCGCTCATCTGCCCACTGACTGCCGGGGCGGTGAGGCCGTAGGGCGCTTCATCGGTGTAGATCACGCTGATCCCGGTGACCCGGCTGAAGTCGCTCAGGGCCTGGGGCAGCGGTTTGGCCGCCAGGGCAAAGCTGAACTGGGCGCTTTGCTGCTCCTGCGCCTGCGCCACGCACAGGGGTAGCAACGCCAGCCCCGACGCTGCCAATACCGAGGCGCCCAACCACTGTTTAACCAAACCGCCCGCCGTCGACTTCATGCTATGAGAACCCGTGTAGAAAACGCTGTTAATGCGAATAGATCGCAGTTTCATGCACTACACGGATGGGCCGGCAATTTACCTCACTCTTATTTGCAAATATTTTTACTTATTGCGCCTGAATGTGGAAACCGAAGCGTGGGAAATGCACATTCACGGTGCCCGCGCGCTCATCGGTGCGCCTCAGGATCAGCTCTTCGCGGCCCGCAAATAGCAACTCGCCTGCCACGGGGTCAGTGCCATAGTCAGTTGCGCAAATGGTGACCTGCTGGCCTGGCTCGAAGCCGTTCAAGTCCTCGAACAGTTCATGCGGCACTGCCGCCGGCGTCGCGCTGCGCGCCACGTCCAAGGCTTGCTCGGCGCTCATCTGAGTGGAGGTCCCATGGCCAAAACCCAGCACACGGTCCAGCCACGCAACAACGCAGGGATACCCATCCACCAAAGGCGCCGTCACCGAAGAGCCCTTGAGGAACCACAACGGGTGAGCCAGGGAGAAGTCGGCAATCGAAGACTCACCGAACAGGAAGTCCCCCGACTGGTGCCGCAGTTGCTGATCAATGCGGTTGATGATCGCCGGCCATTGGTGCTTGGCCTGGTCCAGTTGCAGACGGGCCGCCGTGCCACCGCTGAACAGTTTGCTGCGATCCGCCACCAATACCTTGATCATTTCCGGCGGCACCTTGGCGAACTTGACCGCCAGGGATTCGGGCTGGAACACCAACGCAACCGAGTGGGCAAACACTACCGAATCAGCCCAGGCAGCGAAGCCTTGGGCGACCATTTCCAGGCCTTGGGGAAACAACGCAGGAGCGGCTTTTTCCTGTTCCAGACGACGCGCAATCATAGCGGTGTCACAGTAGATATCCGCGCCGACCTGCAACACTGGCGTCTTACGATAGCCGCCAGTGAGGGCGGTAAAGTCAGGCTTGGGCATCACCGGCGGGATCAACACCGAATGCCAGGACAAGCCCTTGAAGCCCAGCAACAGGCGGGCTTTTTCAGCGAAGGGGGACTGCGGGTAGTGATGAAGAATCAACTCAGACATGCCAGATTCCGCTCTTGAAATGAGCCGCTAGCTTAGCCTGCAAAAACCCGATTGGGGGCGATGAGAGCCCATCAGTCAAATCAATGAGCCACTCGCCGCCAGGCATTCCTTGGCGCTCTTCTTCAACTTCTTGATCAACCGCTCCTGACGCAACGCCTCGCCCTTGCTCGCGCACTGCTCGGTGTACACCAGCGCCACGGCCGGGCTGGACAGGAAAAACCGCGCGCCCCTGCCGCTCTGGTGAGCAGCAAAGCGGCGCACCGGGTCATTGCTGATGCCGCAGTACAGCGAGCCATTGGCGGCGCGCACCAGGTAGACAAACCAGGGTTTGGGTTCAGGCGTGGTCACGGGTGCATTCGGCAAGACCAAGGGACGCCAATCTTATCAACGACTGGCCTGGAATGCCTTCAAGCCTTTGAGCGCCTGGGCACGCACGGCGTTTTTCAGCGCGGGCGACCAACCCAGCAGCAGGCCCTTGAGGCCCAAGGCCTGACGCGACCAGCGCCACAGGTCGAAGTGATCGTGGTGCTCACAAATCTTGCCGTCGCGAAACACGAACCGCGCACCGATGTCGTTGACCACCGTGTTGCCGGTCGCGCTGAACAAATAAGTCGCGACCCAGTGCGCGCTGCCGGTGGTCTCGTCGCTGCGCACATGATCGAACGTCAGCGAAAAGTCCTTGGCCCGTGTGGTGAGCATGCGCCACATATCGCCGGCATCACGCCCGCGCAGCTCGCCGAATGCAGGGTCGCTGAACACCACATCGTCGGTGTAGCAGGCAACCATGCCTTCGGCGTCCAGGCGTTGGAAGGCTTGGTAGAAGCGGGTGATCAGGGCGTCGTGGGCATCACTCATGGGCAGGCTCCGGGAAAATTTTGTTGTGAGGCCCGCACGATAATCCGCCCGGGCGGGAAAGACTATCGGCATTCCTCACAACAATAGGCACGCGATGGACCAGCCCTGAGTGGCGTGCACGTCTTAGAGGTAAACAACCTCAAAGGTTGCACTGCCGTCCATAGGGATAGCCTGACCCACCGGCAAGGTACGCTTGAGCGCAATGGTCGTCGCCACCTTGAGATCAACCACCAGGTTTTGCATCGGCAGTGGGGCTCGATTTATTTAATAAGTATTCAGTGTCATGCGCCGATCAACCTGTACCGGAGCATGCACACATTTTACTGTTTCAACCCTCTCAACCCCTGCAACTAACACGAACTTAAAAGCGTTCACAAAAGTGTAAAACTTACCAACTAAGGCACCATCCCCGTGTCTCGCGCATACGCAAATAACGCCACATCAGTTGAAATACACAACCGCTGCATGGCAGTACTTTTCTGTTTGCTGATGGTGGAGATGCTGCGATTGACCCGCGCGGCGATCTGGCTGACGGTCATACCGCTGGCGAGCATGCGGACCACCTCCTGTTCCTTGCCGGACAACTGGGGTTCCTGAGTCGGCTCGGCCACGCACGCCTGGTCCAGTTGCACCCGCAGGCACTCACTGACAAACACACGCCCGGCGGCCACGGTGGCGAGGGCCTGGGGCAACTCCCTGGCCGACGCACTTTTGGCCACAACCGCCTTGGCGCCTTGGGCCAGCGCAGTGCGCAGGGTGGTGATATTGGCAAACATCGTCACTAGAATCACCGGCAAGTTGGGATACTGGCGATGCAGCAACCCCAGCAAGCCATAACCATCAGCCTGTTGATTTCCGGGCATGGCGAAGTCCGTCACTATGACGTCACACGGGGTGCTGGCAATCAAGGCCAGCAGTTGGTCGGGGCCATTGGCCTCTCCTACGACTTTGCATTTACCACTCGCCTCAATCACCACTTTTTGTCCAACTCGGACGATCGGGTGGTCGTCAGCAATTATTATGCGAAGCATTGGCTTTTCCATGATGGCAATTTGGGTATAAGCAAAATACAACGGTAAACCTTTAGTAACAACTGCGCGCTCGCCGCTCAATTTACGCCCAGCCTTTATTTAATGGGCCTCACACTTTCACCTACAAAATAAAAAGAAATTGAATACAGAAAAGTACTACATGCCAAATAGATAAATTCCCACGGCACAAAGTCAGAAAATTCAGAGAGCCGCCAAACACTCCAAATACTGTTCAACATCCCGATGAAACTGTTCAAGGCCCGTCAACTGCGTGGCGACGCCGGATTGATTCACTTGGGCAATCAAGTGCACCGCCCGTTGCTCAAGGATCGTCGCACCAAAAAACGCGATGCTGCCGACAAGGCGATGCAACCGCTGGGTCGTCAATGTCGCATCAAGGCGGGAGCGTGCCAGGCTGAGCACGGCGAGATCTTCGCGGGCCTCCTGCAGCAGGCAACTCAGCAGCGGCTGCACCACGGCCCAGGAGCCGAAGGTGGCGATAAGGCTGCTGCGCGTGGGCACCCGCTCCTGCACGGCGGCAGGCACGGGCTCACGCCAGCCACCCCGTGGCCGTGACTGCGGAGCCGGCAGCCAGTAAAGAAGCACCTCGCGCAGTTGCTCCAGAACGACCGGCTTGATCAGCCAACCGTCCATGCCGCAATCGACACAGCGCCGCACTTCATCCGGGCCAAGGCAGCCGGTCAAGGCCAGCACCGGAATGTGCGGCGTCCCGGTTCGCGCCTCACGGCACCGCAATTCGCGGGCCAGGGTATAGCCGTCCATGACCGGCATGCGGCAGTCGGTAATGACCATGTCGTAGCGTTGCGCGTTCAGGGCCAGCAAGGCCATGCGCCCGTCGGCCACCGCGTCATGTGCCAGCCCGAGCCGATGCAACAGCGAACTCATTAACAAGCGGTAAGTGCGTTGATCATCGACCACCAGCAACCTGGCGCCTTGCCAATGCAATGGCATAGCCACCGCGGGCGCACGTTTGCGCGCCCCACGGCCTGGAGTCTTGCCCGGCATATCGACCTCATACGGAGCGATCAGCTCACCGCCCCCCCGACAGGGCGCGGCTGTATGTTGTCGCCCAGGTGGGCGACCGCACTCGAACTTCTCGCACATAAACGTTCGCCACATTCATTTGAATAAGGTGCGGCCAACAAAGTGCGCGAAAAATATCTGAATGGACGAACTGCAGCGATACAACAACTACGACAAGTTGGTTTTTCCTACATACACGACGATAAGTTCCACATCGCCCGACAGTATCGTAATAGTTGCATTCCCCCTCCCCGCCCCGGGCGATAAATTTCTCCCCGTCCTGAACTGACGTCGCCCTTTAAAAAATAACGACTGCCCACTGACGCATCAGCGCGCCCTGAACCTCTACGCCTTTACTTCACCTGGAGCCTCTTTCCTATGAACGCATCCCGCGCCACCCTCGCGGCTGCTCTATTACTGACCGCCGCTGCATGCGCCCACGCTGCCAGCAGTGTGGACCTGTCGGTCACCGGCCTGATCACCCCCAGCGCCTGCACGCCCACCCTGAGCAGCGGCGGCGTGGTTGAGCTGGGCAAAATCGCCGCCGGCGACATTCTTCCCGGCGACATCACCTACCTGCCCAAGGCGGCAATGGACCTGGCCGTGAACTGTGAAGCGGCCACCCTGTTTGCATTAGCCCCCCAGGACAATCGCCCGCAAATGTTCACGCCCTGGGCGTTCGGCTTCGCGTTGATGCCTTCGGGCAAACCCATGGGCGGCTACTGGCTGGACTTTGTCGACTCACTGGCAGATGGCGTCGAACTCACCCGCTTGTATTCGGAAAACAACGGCCAGACCTGGCGCGTCGCTGACCCGCTGGACCTGATCGAGCCGCGCAAGCTGACCGCTTTCGGCGAGTGGATCATCGGCCCGGCCAACGTGCTGCCGATCCAGAACCTGAATGTTTCGTTCCTGGTCAGTCCGTTCTTCTACCCGGGCGGAACCTGGTTGCCGGCCAACGAAGAAATCCCCATCGACGGTTCCACCACCTTCGAACTGCGCTACCTGTAAACCCCACAAGGATTTGTGCCCATGACCAGACCCACCCCAGCCACCCTCGCCCTGCTGTTGGCGACCTGTGCCCCCGGCGTGTTCGCCGCCAGCAGCCTGGACCTGAGTGTCACCGGGACCATCACCCCCAGCTCGTGCGCACCGAGCCTGTCCGGCGACGGGGTGATCGATCACGGCAAGCTCACCGCCCGTGACCTCGACCTCGAACTGCCCACCCGCCTTCAGGCGGGCGAGATGGCCTTTGAAGTGCACTGTGAAGGGCCGACGTTTTTCACCCTGACCATGGTGGATAACCGTTCGGGCACGGCGGCAGGGCATTACTCCCACCACGGCCTGGGCATGGCCAACCCCGACCAGAAACTGGGCGACGTCGCATTTGGTGTATTCGAGCCGATGGCCGATGAATTGCCGGTCAACACCATCATGTCCCGTGATGGTGGCGCCAGTTGGGGGCCGTCTTCCTACGTGGGCCACGCTGCGCTGACCTCGTTCGCCGCGCCGAGTGCCCCCTACACGCCCATCGCCATGCAAGACCTGAGTGCGCGGCTGCGCGCCTTCACCACCATCGCCCCTTCAAAGGGGCTGACGTTGCTCGATGAAATCCCCATCGACGGTCACGTCACCCTGCAACTGAAGTACTGGTAACCCCTGTCCCTGTCCCCCTACGGAGCCCTGAAAATGAACAAGTCCCTCACTACCCTGATCGCTGCCGCCCTGCTGGCGTTCACTGGCCAGGCCGTTGCCGCCTCCAGCGTCGACCTCACCGTCAAGGGCCTGATCACCCCGAGTGCCTGCACACCGGCGCTGTCCAATGGCGGCGCGATTGATTACGGCAAGATTTCGGCCAAGGACCTCAAGCCTGACCTGCCGACCCAATTGCCCCAGCACATCCTGCAACTGACCGTGACCTGCGACGCCGCCACGCTGATGGCCATCGAAGGCAAAGACAACCGCGAAGGCACGGACTACGGCAACGACCTGATGTATTTCGGCCTGGGCCTGATCAACGGCACGGAAAAACTTGGGCGAATGTCCATCCGCCTGCTGTCGCCCCTGGCCGATGGCGTCGCGGCACGCACCATTGCCTCCATGGACAACGGCCTGACTTGGTACCTCGACCGCTACGTGATGCGCGACAACATTCTTTCGGTGGCCGATTCCACCACCGTGGCGCCGGTGCCGGTGCAGGTGTTCTCTTCGGACTTCGCCGTGGTCTCCGACATCGCGCCCGCCAGCCAACTGACCCTGAACAACGAAGTCGCTATCGACGGCTCCGTCACCCTGACCGTGCGTTACCTGTAAGCCGCCATTGAACCGAGCAGCGGCACGGCAGGACGCCGGGCCGCGCTCACCTAGTGAACACACTTTATGAAGACCACTCCTTCAACGCTGTTTGCTCTGTTGGGCCTGATGAGTATCGGGCCCTCGGCGCTGGCGACGTCCAGCACGGAGCTGAACGTCACCGGGCGGATCACGCCCAATGCATGCACCGTATCGCTGTCGGCCGACGGAATTGTCGACCACGGCAAGGTGCCGGCACGCGGGCTCAATCAATGGGAGTTCAGCCAGTTGCCCAGCCAAAACCTGGACCTGAGCGTGAGTTGCAACGAGCCCGTGCTGTTTGTGCTGGTGGGCGTGGACAACCGCGCCGATTCGTCCCTGGGCCCAGGCTTTTATTACGGCCTGGGCAACAACATACATGCCCCGACCGAGCGCTTGGGCACCGTGTCCCTGGCCTTTCGTGACGTCATCGGCGACGGCGACGGCGTGCTGGTATTGGCCTCGAGCAACCAAGGCCTGACCTGGTTTCCCGAGTCCAACGCCTATCCCAATAACTACATGGGTTTTGCCTCCCCGGGCACCTTGGTGCCCGAGCCCCATCGCCTGCTGACCGCCACCCTGAACGTCAATACGTCGATCAACGCCGCCGCCTACCTGACCCTTAACCAAGAGGTGCCGTTGGACGGCTCCATCGTGCTTGACCTGAGGTACTTGTAGCCATGCCCCCCTTCCCTTGTGTTGCCTTGTTCAACCGCTTTCTGAACCTGTTGTTTTCTACCCTGATGCGCTACGCATGCCTGTATATAGGCGCGCTGGCCCTGGCATTGGGCGGCCCGTCGCTGGTGCTGGCCGACGGCATGGTGCCGGACACTTCGGTGGTGATCGTGCATGAAGAGGACGGCGAAGCCTCGGTGTCGGTGACCAACACCGACAACAAGCTCGCCCTGTTGCACGTCACCCTCGAGGATATCCCCGAGGACACTGCGTCACTGTTGTTCGTCACCCCACCGCTGGCGCGGGTTGAGCCCTCCAAGAGCCAGCTGGTGCGCTTCATCCTGCAGAGCCCCGAGCCACTGACCACTCAACGCCTCAAGCGGGTGATCTTCGAAGGCATGCCCCAGAACCGCTCCGCCACCCAGGCCGGTCATGCTCGCGTAGGCGTGACCGTGCGCCAGAACCTGCCGGTGATCATTCATCCCAAGGGCCTTGAGCCCAATCGCACGCCCTGGACCGGCCTGGCCTGGCGCCTGGACAACAACCAGTTGAGCGTGCACAACCCCACGCCCTACGTGGTGCGCCTGGCCCAGGAACTGCGCTTGCTGCCGGGTGATGGCGCCGCGCTGTTGCCGCGCACTTATGTGTTGCCCGGCGAAACCCTGCACGTGACCGCCAGTGCCAGCGGCGCGACCCGTGTGCAGTTGCAACCTGCCACGGTCTACGGGTTCGCCGTGGCGCCCTACGAAGCCCCCATCGCTCTATGACAAGCGGGCGCCCAAGGACCTAAGCCGGCGCCCAGACAAAAAGAAGTGGCCTCCCATTGAACGCCACCGGCACGCGGCGTGAACCGATAGGAATCGGTAGCACGCGTCCAACACTTGAGTACGACCTTGTGAGCACAGTAACCACTGACCGCGACGGCGAAGCCGTGCCCGGTCGTCCTACTCGCCGGTCCCGCAGGTTTCTGGCGGGACTGGCCTTGACCCTGGGTGGCACACTGCCCGCCAACGACCCACTGGCCGATGAGTTGTTGCTCGCCGGTTCATTTGATCCGCAAACCTTGTCCCAACGCGGCATCGACCCGGAGCTGGCCAACCTGCTGTTGGACGCGCCGCGCTTCACCCCTGGCCGGCATGCCGTCAACCTGAACGTCAACGGCCAACGCCGCGGCCGGGTCGATGTGACGTTCGAGCGCGACGGTACGCTGTGTTTCAACCGTGCGTTGCTCGATGTCGGCAACCTGATCGTCCCCGACGATGGCGCCTGCGACAGCTTTCTCGCGCGCTACCCGCAGACGGTCATCGAGCAAGACCCGGCCAGCCTCAACCTGGCCCTGGTGGTGCCCACCGAGGCCCTGCGCCCGGCGCAGCGAGATGTGTCTGGCTACCAGAGCGGCGGTTTTGCCGCGCTGCTCAATTACGACCTGACTGGGCTGCACAACGAATACGGCGGCGACACCAGCCGCTTCGGCTCGGCCAACACCGAAGTCGGCTTCAATGCCGGCGACTGGATCGTGCGCAGCCGCCAGGTACGCACCTGGCAAGAGAGTCGCTCGCGCACCACCCACTTGGACGCCTACGCCCAGCGCACCTTCGCTGAACAGCAGGCGGTGCTGCAGGCCGGGCAGATCAACCTCTATAACCCGGTGCTGGCCGGCACGCAAATCACCGGCGCCCAGGTGCTGACCGAGACCGCGCTGCAGGACCAGAACCAGGGCGCGACCATCAATGGCATCGCGAATAGCCCGGCCCAGGTGGAGATCCGTCAGAACGGCACGCTGATCCATTCCACGGTGGTTCCGGCCGGGCCATTTTCGCTGACCGATGTGCGGCGCTTGAACAGCCGCTCCGACGTGGAAGTCACGGTTAAGGAAACCAGCGGTGAAGAGCGCCGTTTCACCGTACCGGCGGGCATGCTCGGGCTGGGCTTGCCGGCGCCGGGCTTCTCGGTGGCGGCCGGGCGGGTGCGGCAGATTGGCGACAGTGCCGGAGCCGAGCCCTGGGTGGTCAGCGCGGGCTGGAGCGGTGCGCTGCACCCGCAAATCAGCGTGGGCGCCGGCGTGCTGGTGGCGGATGCGTACCGATCCAGCGGCGTCAGCCTGGGCTGGCTGCCGTGGCAGGACAGTCAGCTGCAATGGTCGACCCAGGCCGCCCAAGCCAGCCGCGTCGGCCAGGACCAAGGGCTGCAGACCGACCTGTCGTGGTCGCAGCGCCTGTCGGATCGCTGGGGGTTCAGTACCGCGGCGTCGTGGCGCTCCCTCGGTTACCGCGACCTGGAGGAGTCGACCTTCGACGCCAACACTCGCGACCAGCAACGCCTGCGCTACCGCGATCAACAGAGCTTCACCGCCTCCTGGGCGCACCCGACACTGGGCGCATTCAGTGCCGGGATTTCGCGTTCGTCATCCTATAGCGGCGACAACAGCAGCCGCGCGCTGGCGTCCTGGGGCACCAGCTTCGGGCGGGTGTCGGTATCGGCCAGTGCCGAGTGGCAAGTCGGCGGGCGACACCAGAGCGATGACAGCCTTTACCTCAACGTCAGCCTGCCCTTGGGTGAAACCCGCCGGGCGCGTACCTGGGTACGCAATACCGGCGGTGAACATCGCCTGGGCGCCGGGCTCAGCGAGCAACTCAACGACCAACTGAGCTACCGCGTCGACGTCGAACGTGACAGCCGCGACCGCGAAGTGGAAGCCACCCTCGGCGTCTCGGCCCTGCCGTATTACAGCCAGCTGGACTTCAACTACACCCGCTCCGACGATCAGCGCGCCAGCTACCAGGGCGGCGCACGCGGCGGTTTGGTGGCCCACGGTGACGGCCTGACGTTCTCGCCCTATCCGGTGCGCGACACTTTTGCCGTGATGTCGGTGGGCGACATGGCAGGGATCAAAGTCAGCACCCCGAGCGGGCCGGTGTGGACCGACTGGCAAGGCCAGGCCGTGGTCCCGCAACTGAGCGCCTACGGCCGCAGCCCGGTGGAAGTGCACACCCGTTCGCTGCCGCGCAATGCCGATATCAGCAACGGCTTGGCGGTGCTGACCGCCGGACGCGGCGCGGTCGACAAAGTGCAATTCGGCGTGGCCGTGACCCGTCGCGCGCTGCTTACGGTAAGCCGCGACGACGGCTAGCCGCTGCCCAAAGGCGCAGCCGTAACCACGGCGGACGGCGAGTTCATCACCCTCGTCCAGGACGGCAGCCAGGTGTTCCTGCCCAACGTGCTCGACGAGCGCCCGCTGTGGGTCAAGGCCCCGGGCCAACCCCGTTGTCGCCTGAGCTACACGTTGCCGAACAAGGGCGACCCCGATGTGTATTTCGAAAGCGCAGCCGCCCGCTGCCTCCAGCCATGAGGAACATCGTCATGAAGCCTACCGGGCTGTTGTTAGCCACCCTGTGCCTGAGCAGCGGCGCCTGGGGTGCGCAGGAGTGCCAATTGAACATCAGCGAATCGACCCTGGATTTCGGCCTGATGAACCGCGCCGCAGCCCTGGTGCCGACGCCGGAACGATTGCTGGGCGAACGCCGGCTCAGCCTCACCTTGAACTGCGCGCAAGCCACCGATATGAGCCTGTTCTACCGGGGGCTGGCCGCCGGGCCGGAGCGTTTTCGCTTCACCGAGCGCGGCAGCTATGGCCTGAACGTCAGTGACGCTGTGCTGGATGGCGAGGCCGTTGAACTGGGCTTGCTCAGCGCCAGCGGCCAGGCACCCAGCCTCAGCGGCGCCAGCCTGGCGTGGCGCGCCGACCACGGCATTGTGCCAATGCGCGGCGGTGCGGTGGTCACTGGCCGCAGCCTGTCGTTGCAGATCGACGCCAGTGCCTGGGCCAGCGAAGACGCCCTGCGCGTGCGCGACGCCGTGACCTGGGACACCAGCGGCGTGCTGGATGCCACCGGCGCCGGGCGCTCGCGGGAGTTGCGCCTGCAAGCGCGCTTTGCCCCGGCGGCGTGTACACCAAGCCTGTCCAATGGCGGCAACGTCAACCTCGGCAAACTCTCGGTCAGCGACCTGCACACAGACCGTGACACCGCCCTGCCCCCCCGCGACCTGCTGGTGACGGTGGCGTGCGACGCCCCCACCCACTTCGCCCTGCGCCTGCAGGACAACCGTGAGGGCTCAGCGACCGGGCCCGCCGAGGCCGGCACCTACGGCCTGGGCCTGGATGCTCGCCAGCAAAAAATCGGCCGCTACGCGCTGACCTTCGACCCAACCCGGGCCAGCGCCGACAGCCTGCCTGCGCTGTACCGCACCGACTCCGCCAGCGGTGGCGTGCCCTGGAGCACCGCCAGCAGCAGCCCCCTCGCCATCGCCGCGAATCGCTACCTGGGTTTTGCCGCCACGCCCGGCAGCAGCGCCGGCCCGGTGGCGATTCAAACCCTCAGTGCCACCGCAAGCCTGGAGGCGGTGATTGCACCGCTCAACAGCCTGGACCTGGGCAACGAAGTGCGTCTCGACGGCGCGGCGACCCTCGAAATCACTTACCTCTGACCCCCTACTGGAGCTCACCATGAACCGTTACCTGATTCCTCTCGCTGTGTACCTGTTGTCCCAGGGCAGTTCCGCCCACGCCGCGTCCACCGTTGAGCTGACCGTCACCGGGCTGATCACGCCCATGGCCTGCACACCGGTGTTGTCCGGCGGCGGGCTGGTGGATTTCGGCAAGATTTCCCAACAGGACCTCAACCAATCGGTCGGCACGCGCCTGCCGCTCAAGTCCTTGACCCTGAGCATCAACTGCAACGCGGCGGGCCGTTATGCCCTGCGCATGCGCGATAACCGCGACGGCACCGCCCACGTCAACAGCGAGATTTTCTACGGCCTCGGCCTGGATAACAGCGGCGGCAAGATTGGCGTGTATTCCGTGAGCTTCGACCCGAAAAAACCGTGGTCGATGATGTGCCGGTGATCTACGGCACCGAGTCCACCACCGGCGGCGTGGCGTGGCGCATGGCCAATACCAACCCCATCGACATCGGCTCGCGCAGTTTGTTGGGTTTCACCGATGTGCAGGGCAGTACCGCCGGACCATCGGCAATCCAGACCCTGACCAGCACCCTGACCCTCGAAGCGGTGATCAACGCCAAGCAGAACCTGGACCTGAGCACCGATGTGTTGATGGACGGTTCAGCGTCGTTGGAAGTCGTTTACCTGTAACCCTTTTCCCTGCCACACAACCTTCCCTAGAAAGGAGCAACACCATGAGCAAGTCCCTTCCCATCCTGGTCGCCACCCTGGCAATGGCCTGCGCCGCGCAAACCCAGGCAGCCTCGGCTATCGACCTGAGCGTGAGCGGGTTGATTACACCGAGTGCGTGTGAATTGAATTTGGCCAATGGCGGCCAGTTTGAAGTCGGCAAGATCGCGTCCAAAGATCTATATCCCGAACAGCCGACCGACCTGCCAAGCATGACCACGGCCCTCACCGTCACGTGCGAGGCCGCAACCCTGGTGGCGATCGAAACCCAGGATAACCGCGCAGGCTCGGCCTACTTCGATGACGCCCAAAGCCTGGGACTGGGGCTGATCAACGGCAACCAGAAGCTCGGCAACATGTATGTGGTGCTCAGGTCCATACTGGCCGACGGCGACAGCGGCTACGGTATTCACTCGAATGACGGCGGCCTGACCTGGAACACTGGCGGCTACTTCAGGAACGGTGGCCTGGTATCGATCTACAAGGCCTCACCGCTCATGCCGGTCCCGGTGCAAGTGCTCACGGCCTCGATGCAAATCGACGCGGCCATTGCCCCGTCCAAGAACCTCACACTCACCAGCGAAGTGCCCATCGACGGCTCAGCCACATCGACGGTGCGCTACCTGTAAGGCACTAGACCTTCTCGCTGCTCACCCCCACATACAACGCCCGGCCTGCCCCCAGGCCGGCAACGATCGCACCCACGCCGATCACCGCAAAAATCCAGCCCACCGCGGCCCAACCACCGGTCCAATCATGCACCAGGCCCACCGCTAACGGCCCCATGGAGGCCAGGGTGTAGCCGATGCCCTGGGCCATGCCCGACAGGTTGGCGGCCACGTGGGAGTCCCGCGAGCGCAGCACGATCAAGGTCAGCGCCAGGCTGAAGGTGCCGCCCTGCCCCAGGCCGAGCAGCACCGCCCACCCCCACAACCCCTCAAGCGGCGCATACAGGCAACCGAACAGGCCGGCAAGGGTCAGCAGCATCACCACCACAATCGCCAGCCGCTGGTCCTTGCCACGGGTAGCCAGCCACGGCGCCGTCAGCGCGCTGAGCAGTTGCACGATGATCGAACCGGACAGCGCCAAACCGGCATCGGTGGCACTCAGGCCACGATCGATCAGGATCGACGGTACCCAACCGAACACGATATAGGCCAGGGACGATTGCAGGCCCATGTACAGGGTCACCTGCCAGGCCAGCGGGTCGCGCAGCAAGCCCTTTACGCGATAGGCGACTTGATGGGCGCCGTGCTTTTGGCCGACCTGTGGCAACCAGAACAACGCCGCCACCAGCGCGGGCACAATCCAGAAGCCCAGGCCGACGCTCCAACTGTCGCCGAAGTAATGACTGAGCGGCACCGTCGCCCCCGCCGCCAACGCCGCGCCCAGGCACAGGGCCATGGTGTAGACGCCGGTCATGGTGCCGGCCTGCTTGGCAAAATCACGCTTGACGATGCCCGGCAGTAACACGCCGATAATGCCGATGCTCGCGCCGGCGATCAGGCTGCCGGCGAACAACCCCACTTCGCCGAACGCACTGCGCAGGGTGATCCCGCCCGCCAGCGTCAGCAGAATTCCCAACACCACCCGCTCGGCGCCAAAACGCCGCGCCAGCAGCGGCGCCAAGGGCGCAAACAGCCCCAGGCACAGCACGGGCAAAGTGGTCAGCAAACCCGCTTTGGCCGCCGACAACCCCAGGCTGTCGGACACCGCACTGAGCAACGGCGACAGGCTCGACAGTGCCGGGCGCAGGTTCATCGCTACCAGGATCAAGCCCATGATCAACAGCCACGGGCGGCTCACCACCGGTGGGGTGTGTTGCACCCCCTCGTCGTCGGCTTCAGCGTCGATCAACAGTTCTTCAAGCTTGGTTTCAGGGTTCATTGATCAACTGCCGGCAAAGGGATTTGGCGCGTTCCGGGTCTTGGTGCTCCACGGCTTCGAGCAGGGCGATATGCAGGTCGAACACCGCTTGGCGACGCGGCGAGATGTTCAGGGTCTGGCGCAATTGGGCGCCGACGACGGCGGAAAAATACTGGTACAGCTCGCTCAAGGCCGGGTTGTGTGCGGCGTCTACCAGGCGCTTGTGGAACACCAGATCAGCCCTGATGTACGCCTCCAAATCGCCGTGATACAGCGCGGCGCTCGCGTCCAGGGCTTCGCGCAAACCTGCCAGGTCGTCATGGGTTCGGCGCAACGCCGCAAGGCCGATGGCCTCCACTTCAAGAATCTGCCGCGCCTCCTGCGCCTGGGTGACCGTGCAATGGGACAACGCACGCATCGCGCCCAGCGGATCGGTCATCGAACGCAGGTAACTGCCGTCGCCCTGGCGAATTTCAATCAACCCGGAAAAGGCCAATACGCGCATGGCTTCGCGCACGGTATTGCGGCTGATGCCCAACTCGGCGGACAGCTCAGGCTCGGTGGGCAGGCGTTCGCCAATGGCCCACACCCCTCGACTGATGCGTTGGCGCAGTTGCTCCAACGCCTGGTCGACCAGGGAGCGTTTGATCAGGGGGGCGATGTCTGTCATGGCTTTTGCATTTTCGTCCAATCATAGGATGAATTTTCCTACAGCCTATTCGGAGCAGCCTACAAAGGCAACGGACTAGGGTTTTGAGGCAGGAAAAGGAGCAGTATTTTCGATTGGTAAAATTACCCTCAGAGGGTAATTATTGGACTCAGGTGTCTTATGGAAAAGTACACACCTCATTACGATCTGGCGGTGGTAAAGGCGGATGTGAAGCGGCTTGGCAGGAGAGCGTTTACCCACACAGCACAAAGGTGCGGCAGGGAACTCCACTTCAGCATCAAGGAAATGCAGGATGCCATCTATGAGTTACAAAACTGGATGTTGTACAAGTCGATGACCACCTATAGAGATCATCGGGTTTGGCAGGACGTGTATCACACGTACGCAAAAGATAGGGAGATTTACATCAAGGTCACTTACTCCCCGGACGGTGACCCTCCGGTGATCTCCTTCAAGGAGAAGAACCTATGAAGGTAAAAAATTGCTACATCTGTGGTGCCCCCGACGCATTGCATTATTTTGAGGGCCGCAGTGAAACCATCAGGGTCAGAGGTATGGAGCGCCGGGTAGACAATCTTTCCGGCTGGGAATGTCACGTATGCGGTGACGGCTTTTGGGACCCCGATACCGATAGTGCGGATCGTTATGGCGAAGCCGGCGATGAACTCGTCATAGCAGCCCAAAAGATGATTGGCGCCGAGATGAAACGTATCCGCCGCAAATTGCACCTTACGCAAAAGGAAGCGGTGGAATTACTGTCCGGTGGCGGCCACAACGCATTCTCTCGCTACGAACGCGGCGAGCTTCTTCCCCCCAAGCCGCTGGTATTACTGATGCGGCTATTGGATCGTCACCCGCATTTGCTGGCAGATGCCGAAGTCTTGGCAGAAGGTGCTGACATGCGTGGCGCTTTCACCTACACCGTGAACAACGACGCTGAGGCACTCAAAGTGTCCTAGCCCCAAAAAATAAACCCGGCGCCAGGCCGGGTTTATTCATTCAAACATCGATCAATGCAAAATCTGGCTCAAGAACAACTTGGTCCGGTCATTCTGCGGGTTGTCGAAGAAGTCATTCGGCGCCGCCTGTTCCACGATCTCGCCCTTGTCCATGAAGATCACGCGGTTGGCCACGGTGCGCGCAAAGCCCATTTCGTGGGTCACGCACAACATGGTCATGCCGTCTTCGGCCAGGCCGATCATGGTGTCCAGAACTTCCTTCACCATTTCCGGATCGAGTGCCGAAGTCGGCTCATCGAACAGCATGATTTTCGGCTTCATGCACAAGGCACGGGCGATCGCCACACGCTGTTGCTGGCCGCCGGACAGTTGCCCCGGAAACTTGTGCGCCTGTTCCGGAATGCGCACGCGCTCCAGGTAATGCATGGCGATTTCTTCGGCCTTGCGCTTGGGCATCTTGCGCACCCACATCGGCGCCAGCGTGCAGTTCTGCAGGATGGTCAGGTGCGGGAACAGGTTGAAGTGCTGGAACACCATGCCGACTTCACGGCGGATCGCTTCGATCTGCTTGAGGTCGTTGGTCAGCTCCACGCCATCGACCACGATGCGGCCCTGCTGGTGCTCTTCCAGACGGTTGAGGCAGCGGATGGTGGTGGATTTGCCTGAACCCGACGGGCCGCACAGCACGATACGCTCGCCCTGCTTGACGTTGAGGTTGATGTCTTTCAACACGTGGAACTGGCCGTACCACTTGTTGACGCCCTGCATCTGGATAATGCCTTCAGGGCTCACAGGCTGTTTGATCGCTTCGCTCATAACATCAACTCCTAACGCTTGTGGCCAGTGTCGAGCTTGTGTTCCAAATGAATGGAATAGCGCGACATACCAAAACAGAAAATCCAGAACACCAGGGCCGCGAACACGTAGCCTTCAGTGGCCATGCCCAACCATTTCGGGTCGGCGGCGGCTTGCTTGACGCTGTTGAGCAGGTCGAACAGGCCGATGATGATCACCAGGCTGGTGTCCTTGAACAGCGCAATAAACGTGTTGACGATGCCGGGGATGACCATCTTCAGGGCTTGCGGCAGAATCACCAGGCCCATCGAGCGCCAGTAGCCGAGGCCCATCGCTGCGGCCGATTCGTACTGACCTTTGGGAATCGCCTGCAAGCCACCGCGCACCACTTCCGCCACGTAGGCCGACTGGAACAGGATCACGCCGATCAATGCGCGCAGCAGTTTGTCGATGCCCATGCCTTCGGGAAGAAACAACGGCAGCATCACCGAGGACATGAACAGCACGGTGATCAACGGCACGCCGCGCCAGAATTCGATGAAAGTCACGCAGACCACCCGAATCGCCGGCATGTTCGAACGCCGCCCCAGCGCCAGCATGATGCCCAGCGGCAAGGCGCCAGCAATGCCGACGGTGGCGATCACCAGGGTCAGCATCAGGCCGCCCCATTGGCTGGTCGCCACGTTGGTCAGGCCGAAGATTCCGCCGTGCAGCAGGAAGAACGCGATGATCGGGTACAGCACCAGGAAGCTCAGGCCGTAGACCGCCTTGCGTTGAAAACGCGAGATGAACAACGGCGCCACGCCAACGATGGCCAGCCACACGGTGAGGTCTACACGCCAGCGCAGGTCTCCAGGGTAGTAGCCGTACATGAACTGCCCGAAGCGCTGTTGGATAAACACCCAGCAGGCGCCCTCTTTGGTGCAGTCGGCGCGCGTGGTGCCGACCCAGTTGGCGTCGATGATCGCCCAGCTCAGGATCGGCGGCACCACCAGGTACACAAGGTAGAACGCGAGCAACGTCAGCAGCGTATTGAGCCAGCTGGAAAACAGGTTGGCGCGCATCCATGCCATCGGCCCGAACACTTTGTTCGGCGGCGGCATATCAGGTTTGAAAATATGTGAACTCATGGGCGTTTCCTCACCGCTCGATCAGCGCAATGCGCTTGTTGTACCAGTTCATCAGCAGGGAAATGCTGATGCTGATCGCCAGGTACACGCTCATGGTGATAGCAATAACTTCGATGGCCTGGCCGGTCTGGTTGAGCACCGTGCCGGCAAACAGCGAAACCATTTCCGGGTAACCGATACCGGCGGCCAGCGAAGAGTTTTTCGCTAGGTTGAGGTATTGGCTGGTCAGCGGCGGAATGATCACCCGCAGGGCCTGCGGAATGATGACCTTGCGCAGCGTCGGCCCAGGGCGCAGGCCCAGGGAACGCGCGGCTTCGGTCTGGCCATGGCTGACGGACTTGATGCCCGAACGCACGATCTCGGCGATAAACGCTGCCGTATAAACAGTAAGCGCCAGGGTCAGTGCCAGCAGTTCGGGGATGAGTACCCAACCGTCGACAAAGTTGAAGCCCTGCAGCTTAGGCATTTCCCAGTGCAGCGGCGCGCCGAAGATCAAGGCGCACAACGCCGGAATCACGATGAACAGCGCCAGGCCCGCCCAGAATTTGTGGAACGGTACGCCCGTCGCTTCAAAGCGCTTGTTGGCCCAGCGAGCCATCAGCACGATTGCGACAATCGCCACCACCACACTGACCACAAACGGCCAGAAACCGTCGGCTGCAAGCGCTGCCGGCATGTTCAGGCCGCGGCTGCTGACAAAGAAGGTGTCACCGAAGTTGTGGCTGTTACGCGGCCCCGGCATGGTCAGGAACACCGCGAAATACCAGAACAGGATTTGCAGCAGCGGCGGAATGTTGCGGAACACTTCCACATACACGGTTGCCAGCTTGTTGATCATCCAGTTCGGCGACAGCCGCGCGACGCCGATGATGAA
This sequence comes from Pseudomonas sp. H1_A03, assembly GCF_054685145.1. Taxonomy (NCBI): domain Bacteria; kingdom Pseudomonadati; phylum Pseudomonadota; class Gammaproteobacteria; order Pseudomonadales; family Pseudomonadaceae; genus Pseudomonas; species Pseudomonas sp. H1_A03. The sequence continues at coordinate 2,402,494 of NZ_CP162829.1, read as the reverse complement.
CCCCAGCAGCGTCGCCAGGATCACGCCGATAAACGTCACCAGCAAGGTGTTGAGCAAACCGATCACAAACACCCGGGCATAACTGTCCGATTCGGTGTAGTCGATCAGGTGCTGCGCGATGCCGAAGCCGGCACTGCGTTCAAGAAAGTCGAAACCCGAGGTAATGCCCCGGTGTTGAAGGTTGGTCTGGGTATTGTTGAAGAGGTACCAGCCCAGCGAGACCACCGCCACAATCGTGATGATCTGGAAGAGCCACGCACGCACTTTGGGATCGCTGAAGCTGAGCTTCTGCTTTGGTGCGCCGATTTGATTTTGCATGAAGTGCCCCGGAAATAATGGAACAGAACATCACCCGGTGGTTGGCCCACCGGGTGACAGAACCATCAGCGATCAGCGCACAGGTGGTGCGTATTGAATGCCGCCGGCGTTCCACAGCGCGTTCAGGCCACGGTCGATTTCCAGCGGGGTGCTCTTGCCGAGGTTGCGCTCGAACACTTCGCCGTAGTTACCGACTTGCTTGACGATCTGTACGACCCAGTCTTTCTTCACTTTCAGGTCTTTGCCGTATTCGCCGTCAGCACCGAGCAGACGAGCGACGTCCGGGTTCTTGGTGGACTTGGCTTCAGCTTCAACGTTTTTCGAAGTGATACCGGCTTCTTCAGCGTTGAGCATGGCGTAGCCAACCCAGCGCACGATGGCCAGCCACTCGTCATCGCCGTTACGCACGACTGGGCCCAATGGTTCCTTGGAAATGGTTTCCGGCAGGACCACGTAGTCTTTCGGTGCGGCCAGCTTGCTGCGCTGGGCGAACAGTTGGGACTTGTCGGAGGTCAGTACGTCGCAACGACCGGATTCCAGCGACTTGGCGCTTTCATCGGAGGTGTCGAAGGTGATCGGGGTGTATTTGAGGTTGTTGCCGCGGAAGTAGTCGGAAACGTTCAGCTCGGTGGTGGTACCGGCCTGGATACAGATGGTTGCACCGTCCAGTTCCTTGGCACTTTTAACGCCCAGCTTGTTGTTTACCAGGAAGCCGATGCCGTCGTAGTACGTGATGAAGCCTGGGAATTTCAGGCCCATGCCGGCGTCGCGGGAGCTGGTCATGGTGGTATTACGGGACAGAATGTCGACTTCGCCCGATTGAAGCGCGGTGAAACGCTCCTTGGCGTTCAACTGGCTGAATTTGACCTTGGTCGCGTCACCGAAAACGGCAGCGGCCACAGCGCGGCACACATCAGCGTCAATCCCCAGGATCTTGCCGCTGGCATCCGGTACCGAGAAACCCGGCAGACCGTCACTCACGCCACATTGCACAAAGCCTTTCTTCTGCACGGCGTCCAGCGTGGCGCCAGCTTGGGCGAAACCACTGACACCCAGTACAGCCGCCGCAGAAACGATGGCCAGGGTGGATTTCAATACCTTCATTCAAACCTCCAGTTGCTCTTGTTGTGTCGGAGCTCGAACCTCAGCGCACCCTTATGAGGCGATATCGACCCGTGTTGGCTTTTTTTGGGGTCAAGCGGCATGAGGTTGTTGCGGTCAATCCAGTTGCTATCCCATAAGCGGCAGTCACTGATAGTGTTACCGTCCTGAGATAGCGCTGACATCGTCCAACACATAGCAAGGCCCGTACCAGAGTGCCGGCTGAGCCGATTCAGCCCACGGTCAATAGCAAAAGATTCAACCGTGCGACATCTTCTTAACAGATCAACTAGTCGCGCACCGTTCCGTTGCACCTAATCGGAGCGCGCGCACATTAATGGAGCAGACATGACCGAACCCTTGATTCTTCAGCCCGCCAAGCCCGCAGACGCCTGCGTAATCTGGTTGCATGGCCTGGGTGCCGATCGCTACGACTTCCTGCCGGTGGCCGAGGCGTTACAGGAAAGCTTGCTGACGACCCGCTTCGTTTTGCCCCAGGCACCGACCCGTCCGGTGACGATCAACGGCGGCTATGAGATGCCCAGTTGGTACGACATCAAGGCCATGAGCCCGGCCCGCTCGATCAGCCTGGAAGAGCTGGAGGTGTCGGCAAAAATGGTCACGGATTTGATCGAAGCGCAGAAGAGAACCGGAATAGACGCGTCGCGGATTTTCCTCGCCGGGTTTTCCCAGGGCGGCGCCGTGGTCTTTCATACCGCGTTCCTGAATTGGGAAGGCCCACTGGGCGGCGTTATTGCCCTCTCAACCTACGCACCGACATTCGGCGATGAGCTGGAGTTATCCGCCAGCCAGCAGCGCATTCCAACGCTGTGTCTGCACGGCCAGTACGATGAAGTGGTACAGAACGCCATGGGTCGCACGGCGTATGAGCACCTGAAGAGCCGTGGTGTCACCGTGACATGGCAGGAATACCCAATGGGCCACGAAGTGTTACCCCAGGAGATACACGATATCGGCGCCTGGCTGACCGCGCGCCTGGGCTGAAACCCGGCGTTTATGTAGCCGTATGACAGACGCACTACGCCGCGCCCGATTCTTGCATTACACTGGCCGGCGTACATTCCTTAACCAATTAATGAGATCACCGTGCTCAAAGCACTCAAGAAGATGTTCGGCAAAAGCGAGGCTGAGCCGCTCGCGCCTGATTCCAGTGCTCCTGTCTCTATTACCGGCAGCCGCAACGACGGTGAACAACCCGGCCGGACAGCACCCGTTGCCCAGCCGAAGGTGACACCGCCTGAACAGGCAACACCGGCGGCAGCCGCTCCCGCGCCAGTGGCTCCAAAGCCTCGCCGCGAACGCGCACCAAAGCCGGTCGTCATCCCCTGGAAGCTCGAAGACTTCGTCGTCGAACCCCAGGAAGGCAAGACCCGCTTCCACGATTTCAAACTGGCCCCGGAACTGATGCACGCCATCCAGGACCTGGGTTTCCCGTACTGCACGCCGATCCAGGCGCAGGTGCTGGGCTTTACCCTGGCGGGCAAGGACGCCATCGGCCGCGCCCAGACCGGTACCGGCAAGACCGCCGCGTTCCTGATTTCGATCATCACCCAACTGCTGCAGACGCCGCCGCCGAAAGAACGCTACATGGGTGAACCGCGCGCGCTGATCATCGCCCCGACCCGGGAGCTGGTGGTACAGATCGCCAAGGACGCCGCCGACCTGACCAAGTACACCGGCCTCAACGTCATGACATTCGTCGGTGGCATGGACTTCGACAAGCAGCTCAAGCACCTCGAAGCCCGTCACTGCGACATCCTGGTAGCCACGCCGGGCCGCCTGCTCGACTTCAACCAGCGCGGCGACGTGCACCTGGACATGGTCGAAGTGATGGTGCTGGACGAAGCCGACCGCATGCTCGACATGGGCTTTATCCCGCAAGTGCGCCAGATCATTCGCCAAACTCCACCGAAGGCCGAGCGCCAGACCCTGCTGTTCTCCGCGACCTTCACCGAAGACGTGATGAACCTCGCCAAGCAGTGGACTACCGACCCGTCCATCGTTGAGATCGAAGCGCTCAACGTCGCCAGCGAAAACGTCGAGCAACACATCTACGCCGTGGCCGGCGCCGACAAGTACAAGCTGCTCTACAACCTGATCAACGATAACGGTTGGGAGCGGGTGATGGTGTTCGCCAACCGCAAGGATGAAGTACGCCGCATCGAAGAGCGCCTGGTGCGTGACGGCGTCAACGCCGCGCAGCTGTCGGGCGACGTGCCGCAGCATAAGCGCATCAAGACATTGGAAGGCTTTCGCGAAGGCAAGATTCGCGTGCTGGTGGCCACCGACGTGGCCGGGCGCGGGATTCACATCGACGGCATCAGCCACGTGATCAACTTCACCCTGCCGGAAGTGCCGGACGACTACGTGCACCGCATTGGCCGTACCGGCCGTGCCGGGGCGGCGGGGGTGTCGATCAGTTTTGCGGGTGAGGATGACTCGTACCAGTTGCCGTCGATTGAGACGTTGCTGGGCCGCAAGATCAGCTGTGAGACGCCGTCGACGCATTTGCTGCGGGCGGTGGAACGTAAGCGGCCTTAAGCGCAACGCGATTAAAAAAGTGAGCGGGCCCGCCCGCTCTCAAATTTGTTGCATCAAACACGTCCCGCGCCACCGTCCTACCGATATCAATTCCACCAGGATGGTTGGCGAATGCGCGACTCCTCGTCTCTGAATGCCTGAAAGTAACCTGCACTGCTCGTTGGCATATCAAAAAAAAGACTGCCAGCGGCCTGTGGCTGTGCCGAAGCGTTCGAACCCGGCCCCGTCGGGCCTGACTCAGAAGCCGGTGACGCCGCTTTGCTTCTGGCCTCTATCGCTCGGCCAAAATTGGTCGTTCTCAAAGCAAAGCGCGTGACGCCATAAACCTTGCTGAAGGTAGTAACGCCCTGTTTGTCGGTGAACTTGTAGGTCAAGCCCACCATGCGTTTGCCCGCCGCCTGCAGACCGCTTCCAAGCGGGGTATCAAAAAAGCCAGCGTACTTGACGAAGTCTTTGGCAGTCCCGGCTTTCGCTGCCGCGTTGTAAGCCAGGTTTGCCGATGTATAGGCTCCCCCAATACTGGCCGTCCATGAAGCAATGGAAAACCCTAAAGAGGCCCACCCCAGGTTGCGAATATGGTGGGAACGGTCCCACCCCGTCATTCTGTCAACCTCTGCAATGCCAAGCGCCGCAGTACTCAAGGTTCCACCCACTACGCCCAATGCAGAAGCGATAAAAACTGCCGATTTGGAGGCAACTACCATCGCCGCCGTAGCGGCGGAGGCTGTCGCAGCAACTGCCGCTGCGCCACCCGAAGCCGCTGCTAAACCTGCCGCCGTCGCCGCCGCCGTATAGGCAGCCGCAGCCGCCATCAACCCGGGCGTCGCAAATCCTACCGTTACTATCGACAGGGCTAATGCCGTCCCGGTCAGAACCCACTTCAGCCAGCTCGGCCACAAACCGCTGGGGTCCATCAAGTTGATTGGATTACACGCACAATACGCGTAGCTATTGAATCCACCCTCATCGAATGGAGCAAGCGGATCAACCTGCAGAAAAACCAGCAGACTAGGATCGTAGACGCGCTGGCCGTTGCCCAAAATATAGAGGTTGCACGACGCATCCAGTCGATGACCATTGAACGCTGGCAGTTGCAGGTCTGCCATGGTGCGAGTCTTTCCGTCATTCGGTACAACTTGCGCATCGCCATAGGGCGTGTAATGTCGCCGCACATGCGCAAGCCCCGGAGCCGATATGCCGCGCACGCTACCTGATGCATCGTTAGTGTGCAGTTGTGGCCCATCCACACCGCCGCTGCGCGCCAACACCTGATCCCCTCCGTCGGCAAAACGGATTTTTTTATTGCCTTCCACCACGGTATCAAGGCGGTCTTCCACGTACATCAGCTTCACAGGAGGTTCGTTGCCCCTGGAAGCAAGTACCTGGCGTGATTCGGCATCGTACTCATAGCTGTACTGGAGGGCATTGGCCCGTACTCCAGTCAGTTGATCAAAACTGTTATAGGTATAGGTCTGGCCTGAGGCTCCGACCTGCAAGTTGCCCGCCGCATCATAAGTCAGAGTGACATCCTGCACTGGGAGAGTGTGAGTGAGCCGGGTCAAACAGGTAGGGTCGGTGCCGGTGAAAAAGCGCACGCACGTATCTTGCGTACCGTCGGTAAAGGAGGTGATTACCTGGGTAATGTTATTAAGGCTATCAAAACTGAAAACCTGCCCTACGACGCCACGCCCCAACTGGTCCTTAGGCTGTTCGCGACCCTCACAGCGATAAGTCTTGAGCCTCAGGAAGGCATCGTAGGTAAATTTCTCATCGGTCACCACTTGTGAGCTCGCATCCGTCAGAACCCGTGTCGCCAGCATACTGTTGGCATCGTATGTGCTGGTGATCACTTGCAGCAGCGCGCCGTTCTGCTCAAAACGGCGTGAGGACTCACGCCCCAGCCCATCGTAAGACAGCATGGTTACGACTTCAGTGCTGCCATAGGCAGTGGTCAGGTTCTGTGGCCGACCCAACGTATCATAGCTCTGCTCAACGACCATACTGCCCGTGACTATCTTGGTAAACCGACCGCGCTCGTCATAATCAAGCCGACTAACCTGACCATCAGCGGCCGTTTGATGCAGCAGTCGACCGCCAGGGGAATAGCTGTAGAGGGCAGTCAACGAAGTGCCATTGATGTTTTGAGTCTCCTTCTCGAGATGGCCGTTCTCATCATGAACATACTCATGGATCAGGCCATTGGTCTCCGTGCGCGTCAGTGTTCCCGCAACATAATCATGCTTGTAGGTACTTACCGGGAGCCCCGTCATCTCCACCTTGGTTTGCACATCCAGCTCTTTGTCATAAGTAATGCTTTGACGAGCACCACGAGGGGATACCATCGCAACGGGCGCCATCCACCCTGCCTCATACTCCCATGTAGAGGCTTGCCCCGTGCCACGACTCTGGCTGGTCATGCGCCCCAGGCTGTCATAACTGCGTGTGCCCAACTGTTTGCCGTCGATCAAGAGTGCGCTGACCGTTTCGCTGCTGGTACCCGGCGCGTAGTCAATTTTGCGCAACCGTTGCGGGGTGCCGTCCACAGGCTTTTGAAGAACGGTCAACAGCCGGCCGAAGGTGTCATAGGTGAACTCACTCGAAGTGCCATTGATATCCTTCACCAGCAGGCATCGGCCCAGGCCATCATAGGTGCGCGACTCTACTTCGACGCCGTTATTGCTGGCATCAAGTCGCTCCACCTTCACCGGCTGACTATGCTCATTGAAATAAGTTTTCAGACGTTCACCACCCTCAACGCCCTCAACCTTGAGATTCAACTGCGGATCGTATTCATCAATCAGAACGCGGCCATCGGGACCGGTTACGCTGCTGGGGTTGCCCCAACCATTGTAGGAATAGACCGTCTTCAGCACACGCTGGCCGTCGGTCACATAATCGAAATCGACCTGTTCAATGAGTTGCCCAAGCGCATCGTAAGTCCGTGTTCCGATAGCGCGTTCCAGCGGTCCCGCCATCAGTTGATTATCGGAAACCTGGCGGCCAAGCCCATCAAACCTTGTGACGACCTGGCGACCTTGGGCATCTGTGGTGATCAGATGAGCAGCGTTGCTCTGCGTCGAAAAATGGTAGGCATAGTTACGCTTAGCCTGCTGCGGTTTGCCCGGAGAAACCACTTCCTCAACCAGTCGACCATTGACATCGAATGCTAGAGCCACTGCACAACCACCGTCCCGGATCATTGATTCCTGGCGCCGGTTGACCAGCGATAGTGTGCGTTGAGACTCAACCCATTGCCCTTCACGGCCCAGCAGTCGGCGCGTTTCAATAAGACGATCACCCGCGATGGTATAGCTGAAGTTGCTGACCAGCGTCAGTCCAGCAATGGTGCAAGAGGATGTTTCCAACCGACCTACCAGCTCGGCAGGCGCGCTGTAGTAAGTGTGCTGCTGGCTGAAACTCCCAGCCTGAAGGATGGACTGCTGCAAGACAAAGTAACTGGCGCCCGTCGCCGGCAAGCGGGTGTGGGTGTAGTCGGTGACTCGCGCAGCAACCGTGGCTCCCACAGGAAAAAGGCGCTCTTGCTTCACGTAGCGAGGAAAGAGGTTGTGAGAGTCGGCCGGGCATTTTGCAGCTTCACCAGTGATCGGGTAGTAGCTGTACTCGGTGCGAACGCCGGATACTTCAGTGAGACTTAGCTCATTGCCAAAGTCGTCGGTCTCGATATGCTCAGACACCTCCCTTGCAGGGTTACCCGCCCGTTCATAGCGCTGGGTAACCGTCTTCGGAATCGCGTAATTGGCCGGTTGATCAGAGAACTGACCCGCGACCACGTTATAGATGACGCTGGTCTTGCTTATGGTGCCATCGCGCCGCACCGTTTTTTCGGTCTGCAGGTGAAATTTGTTGTAGGTCGTACGTGTAACCATCAGCACCTTGTCATTGTCGGCTGCGTCAATGCGGGTTTCCTCCGACCAATAAACGTAAGCCCCCGCCACCTTCAACAAGTTGTCCTCGCCCTCCTGGAAACCACCTGAAAAAGGGTATCCGGAGAAGTTGCTGCCCGGACTGTAGCTATATTTTCTGATCATGCGCGGCTGATTGGCGCCAGGAATCTGCACCCACGTGTCGACGCTGGGAATGTATTGGTTGTTACCGTAGGCAAGGGTATTTTCGCTGTAGACAATGCGTTCCTCCCCCCCATAGGCCGCTTTACACTCTCGATAGCACTCAAGCCATTGCGGAACACGGTATAGGCGAACGTGTAAGCAGCAGACCCGGGCGGACCACTGCGATCATAGGGAACGGTGACACCGGTTAAATACTCGTTGGCATATGAAAATCGGACGCGTGCGTAACGCCCGCCGCCGACAAGGGTATCGACCGTCGACAGTATCCAGCTCTGGGAATAGGTCAACACCACAAGTTCCTCGCCCTTCTGATTAAGGATGCGATCGAGGTGTTCACCCAAAGCATATCGAAAGCTCAAGCTCTCGCCATTTTCAAACTGAATGGTATTTATACGATAGGGCACGGTACTGCCATGCTTTTTCAAAACCTCGACGGTTCCATCCTTATAAACTACATGTAGCGTGTCCGCAGCCGGCCGCTTGACCACCAAATCCCTTAACTTACGATCTGTGAATGCAAGCGTGCCCCCTACTGACGGCAGGCTCTGGGTTTTATAGCGCTCACCCGTGAGTAGCGTGAGCGTAAGGTTGTCAACATCAAACTCGGTATTACTGATTCGCCAACCAATACCGTACCTTGAAGGCTGAGTGTTCAGCATTGAAAATGACAGCGTGACATCCTTAGACACTTCTAAAGGGCCGTTTGGATATAAGGTTGCCAATTGAACCTTAGACGTGTATTGCAATGTGCGGTCATCGACAGAACCGGCCAAATAAGAGCCAAAGCAAAACGCATTCGAGTAAACATTCATACGGACGCACCTCAAGTCAGCATTTGAAATTGAACGCCGCCTCATCAATAACAACAAGACTCAAGGTTCCTAAGCACTAGTTATAATCGGTAAAGTAGGCGGTATTACCGTCCTCACTCTGATTAATATAATACGCCTGCTCACATCCGTAATTATCGATCAGCCGCAATGGCGTTTTTGTGTCTCCGCTACCGAACGAAATCGAAGGCCTTGTCACTCTCGCAATACGCATTACTGTATTATGATGATCCGCTTTTATTATAATATTTGGATCCACTAATCCATCATTCGCAATATCACCAAATCGAACGACGGCATTAACATCATCACCTAACAGCACACCAATTTTTCTAGAGCGCCCTAAAGCACCCCCATCATGAGCGTAACACGACTGAAATTTTAACCCTTCACTAGGCAACGACAGAGGGGTGTCCAACCCTTTGTTCATCAGAAACTCGACACCGCCCATTGACGGACGCACATAATACATATCTAAATCAGTAGAGACTGCGCCATTAAAAACATCATAGCGATTCACAGTTAACTCACCAACCCGAATAACATAAGGCCTGACAGGTGAAAGAGTGATAAATGAATTACCCACGTACCCGTAAGTTGTATAAACCACGCCACCTACAATTATTCTCGCCATAAATCTGATTGATTCTAATGGGATGCCTGGCGCAACGCGCATATATCGCTCAATTATTTCAGCTCTAGGATCATTGGTAACTGTATACCCACTATCATCACACACAGAGTTCTCGGCATCCAGGCTGCGAATTCCCGTATCGAAGATGTTTTTATCTGTGTCAACAGACCACCCCGTCGGGAGTGGGGCAAACTTATCTGATGAATAAAAGGTGATCGTTGCGCTTTTTTTCTCCTCATTCGTCAGGGGTTTTTCCACCCAGATGCTCCCATCGAGAGTTTCTTCTTTGACGACTTCAATCAAAACTTTGCATTGATGGCGATTATTGGTATAGAGCTCATTACTATTGGGCTGCCCACTAGGGAAAAAAATCTTGAAGACTTTGACGTTAGTTTCAGCGATCTCCTCATAGTCCTCCACCCGCATCCCAAAACCGCCAGATGATTTCGATAAACGGTATTTTTGTGTCGTCCCGACATTATCAATCAATGTCCATGCACTGCGAGTGTCTTCGCGAAGAATTGGCATATCATCACTCACGTGGAGAGCACGCATGATCGTCGGACGCTCATGAAATCGTACTAGCGGATTTTTCCATGGATGGTAGAAACCATGATGAATATCACTCAAATGCAGCTGCAGACCGGAATAGTCCCCCCCCTGACAACGCCAGCCTTCCACCCCAAGTTGTATGCTTCCTCATGTAAGAACGATGTTTGGAACAGCTCTCCCTCTTCAGAAAATTCAACAGACCGTCCAAGCCCTAAATTCCAAGTAAAATACATTGGGCTTGGAGGCGTCCAATAGGAACATTGAATGGTACATCTGGCGTCTACATACGCAGCATCTGCAGATTCAGAGAGATCCTCAGCTTTAATGACGAATGGACGGATCGGCTTAACGACTACCGACGAATCTTCCTCATCGCCTGCACAGCCTGCCGACGTATAAACTTGGCCATCAAATTCAACCTTGGCCACAAGGGTGATAGGTGCATAACTATCAGTTGGGGCGCAACGCATAAAACGCCGCACATACTCTTTTTTAGAACCTACACCGCAGATCGAAGTTTCATTTTTTCTAGCCTTGCCCTGCCCTGTTTTATTTTTTTGCAGGCCAAGATCATATTGATTTCTCTTCTTATCACACGACCATCCCGACGCGAGTGGTTGAATCTTATCAGCGAAACACTGGATGACCGTTACACTGGCACGCTCAGACTCCGACAATTCAGTTTCATGCCACACTCCGTTCCCATCCTGAGCCTCTTTAATCACTTCGATAATTAGCTCGCACTGATGGTTACCATTGGCATATACCGAGCAACGCGAACTTTCATCGCCAGAGCCTCTGATTGTAAAATGAGAAAGGCGAATAGAATCTTCGGTCTGAGCCATGTCAAATTCCTTATAGAAATTATGAAAAATAAGAAAATTACAGGCTCGACAAACTTATTATAAATTTCTTTAACCGCTATAAGCCACCGCACCATACGGTCGATTAAAAGTCTTTCACCAAGGTGATGACAACTGTCAGAAGTAACAGTTAATAAGAACAAATAGAAATAGTCATGAAGTTTTGCGCTTCAAAAAGCCATGAAAACTCTCACACGTTCCAACGATGTGCAGCCGCACAATCGCTTTCCCGCCCTTCCACCCAACGCGGCCCCTCACTGGTGTTCTCTTTCTTCCAGAACGGCGCCCGCGTCTTCAGGTAGTCCATCACAAACGCACAGGCATCAAACGCCGCCTGCCGATGGGCACTGGCGGCTGCAACAAACACAATCGGCTCACCCGGCTCCAGCGCGCCAATACGATGCAGCACTTCCAGCTTGAGCAACGGCCAGCGCTGCTCAGCTTCGACTGCGATCTTGGCCAGGGCCTTTTCGGTCATGCCGGGGTAGTGCTCCAGGAACATCCCTGCCACGTCCAGGCCGTCGTTGAAGTCGCGGACATAGCCCACAAAACTCACCACCCCGCCCACGCCCACATTGGCCGCGTGCATGGCATTCACCTCAAAACCCGGATCGAACGCCTGGGCCTGCACACGAATGGCCATGATCAGCCTCCGGTCACGGGTGGAAAGAATGCTACTTCGTCACCTGCCTGCACTGGCTCATCGAGGCCGCACAACTCTTCGTTGCGCGCACACATCAGGCTGGTCTCGTTGAGTACGGCAAACTCCGGGTCACTGGCCAACGCTAGACGCACCGCATCGACAGTGGCGAAATCGCCCTCCACCTCCAGCGAGTCAAAGCCCACTGCTTCGGCGTAACGCGCAAAAAACAATACGTTGATGCTCATGCCTGGTCCGCCTTGAAGTGCCCGCTTTTACCGCCGAGCTTTTCCAGCAGGCGAATGCTTTCGATGGTCATGCCACGGTCCACGGCCTTGCACATGTCGTAGATCGTCAATGCCGCGACGCTGGCAGCGGTCAACGCTTCCATCTCTACACCGGTCTGGCCGGAGAGTTTGCAGCGCGCCAGGATATGCACAGCGTCCACGCCATCGGCGCTCAGTTCGACCTTGACGCCCGTCAACATCAGCGGGTGGCACAGAGGGATGAGATCACTGGTTTTTTTCGCAGCCTGGATCCCGGCAATGCGGGCCACGGCAAATACGTCGCCCTTGGGATGGGCGCCGTCGACAATCATTTTCAGGGTCTCGGGCAGCATGCGCACGCGCGCTTCGGCCACCGCCTCACGGAACGTCACGGACTTGTCGGTGACGTCGACCATATGGGCGCGACCTTGGGAATCGAGATGAGTCAGCACAGGGATACTCCTGATCAGGAGCACCGATTGTAAACCTATCGCCGATCAAAATGTGGGAGGGGCAAGTGCCCTCCCACACTGACCGCATTTACAAGTGAGATTCGGCGTATTCGGCCAGAATCGAACGGGGCACCCCTTGCAGCGCAATGTGCACGCCGTTGGGGAAGTCTTTGAAGCGTTCCGTCAGGTACGTCAGCCCGGAGCTGGTCGCGGACAGGTAAGGGGTGTCGATCTGTGCCAGGTTGCCCAGGCACACCACTTTGGAACCGGCACCGGCACGGGTGATGATGGTTTTCATCTGGTGCGGGGTCAGGTTCTGGCATTCATCGATCAAAATCAGGCTCTGCTGGAAGCTGCGACCTCGGATGTAGTTGAGGGATTTGAACTGCAACGGCACTTTGCTGAGGATGTAGTCGACGCTGCCATGGGTGTTTTCGTCATCCATGTGCAAGGCTTCGAGGTTGTCGGTGATCGCCCCCAGCCACGGTTCCATTTTTTCCGCCTCGGTGCCGGGCAGGAAACCGATTTCCTGGTCCAGGCCCTGCACGCTGCGGGTGGCGATGATGCGGCGATAGCGCTTGGTCACCATGGTCTGCTCGATGGCGGCAGCCAAGGCAAGGATGGTTTTACCGGAACCGGCAGCCCCCGTCAGGTTGACCAGGTGGATGTCCGGGTCGAGCAGCGCGTACAGCGCCAGGCTCTGGTAGATATCGCGCGGTTTCAGGCCCCAGGCTTCCTGGTGCAACAGGGGTTCCTGATGCAGGTCGAGAATCAGCAGCTTGTCGACCTGGATTTCTTTGATCCAGCCCACAAAGCCCTGTTCGTCGATGATGAATTCGTTGATGTGTACAGCCGGCAGGTTGTCGATCAACTGTACCTGATGCCAGGTGCGGCCATGGTCCTGACGGGTTTCGACCTTGCTGACGAGGTCCCAGAAGGAGCCGGGCACCGTGTGATAGCCACGCGACAACATCGACACGTCGTCGACCAGTTGGTCAGTGCTGTAGTCCTCGGCAGCGATCCCACACGCTCGTGCCTTGAGGCGCATATTGATGTCTTTGGTCACCAGTACCAGGCGCAGATCCTTGTCGCGCGCGTGCAGGTCGATCAATTGGTTGATGATTTTGTTGTCGTTCAGATTTTCCGGCAGCAGGCTGTTGGGCTCGCTGCGCTTGCTCATCAGAATCGACAGCAAGCCCTTGGGCCCGCTTTTGCCACGCTGGATCGGTACGCCGACTTCAACATCCTCCGGCGATGCTTCGCCCAGTGTCTTGTCGATCAGGCGGATGGCCTGGCGGCATTCGGCGGCAACGCTGTGGTGCCCGCTTTTGAGTTTGTCGAGCTCCTCAAGCACGATCATCGGGATGGCGACGTGGTGTTCTTCAAAGTTAAGCAGTGCGTTCGGATCGTGGATCAGTACGTTGGTATCAAGCACATAAAGGATTGGCTGGTCGGAAGAAGGGTTACGTCCATGATCATCCATACTCGGTCACCTTTGTGGGAGCCAGTCGACGCAATACCTGGGCGGTGCTGCGCCTCGATTCGACCACCGACTGCACCTGAGTGACGTCAAGCGCAGTGCCCACATGAGGAGTCTTGGAAGACGCCACCTGTGTTGCAGGTTTCGGCGATCTGACTTCGTAATACCGCAAAACCCATGACAGGAAAAAGCACTTTGACGCTTTTTTGAAGTTTATTTTTCAGGATGACGAATAGCACTAGCCGTGTACCAGGTACCCCGTTAAAGTCGGAAGTCCGCCTGCATCGAAATATCGTACAAAATCACCCCGAAAATGCCTCACACCCAACAGGGCCGGGCACTTCAGCGAAACGCCTCTCGGCAGTCCTGCCAACCCAGTCCACTCTGTGCCGTTGCCTGTAGCAGGATGGGCAAAGCAACCCGCGCTTTGTCCTGGGTGTCGTGAAACACAATCACACCTTTGCGCCACAGCAGCATCAACGTCAGCACCCGTTGCGCCGACTCATCGGCCTTGAGCTTGCCCGGCTCGTCCTGGGAATCGATGTCCCACAATGCCACCTGCAAGCCTTGGGCTTGAAAGAAACCCTGGCTGTCGGCACGACGCTGGCCGTAGGGCGGACGGAAGAGAGGCACGTAGTTTTCCGGCATCAGGTTTTGCGCCAGTGAGGCACTGCGGGTGATGGAGCTCTGCCAATCCACCCAATGACTGTGGGAACGGTACTGCCAACCCTGGGTGCCCACGCACTGACCCTGGTACAGCGCCTGCACATCAGCAACGGAACTGCGCTCCACCCGGGTTTGCAGGCTGCTGCCGAGGGCGAAGAACGTGGCGTTCATCTTTTGCTTGCGCAGGTAGTCGGTGAGCCAGTCGGTGTTACCGCTGACCGAGGCCGGGCCGCCGTCGAAGGTCAGCAGGAACAGGCGGTCGTTGAATTCATCGCCATTACGCTCATGGTCGCCAAACCGCGCGATTTCGCTGCTGATCTGTGGAAACAGCGCAGCCTTGCGCAGCAGTTCGTCCAGGTACCGTTCATGGAAGCTATGACTGGGGGCGGCCCAGCCTATATAGAAGGAATCGCTGCTGACCTCGAACTTGCCGGCCTGCTCGCGCAGGTCGTCCATGTTTTCCACCAGGTAGCAGAACGAGGCATCCTCCTCGCAGCTCCTTTGGGCAAGCGTGTAGTTCTCCAGCAGGCGCTGCCAGAGCTGACGACGCAGGTCGTCGATGGCGGACAGATTGATGATCTTCAGGCCAAGGCGCTGTTTGAGCGCGCTTTCATCCTGATTCTCGCTGGCCAACAGGCTATGGGCGAACATCAGGATTTCCGCGCGCGAGGCGACGTCGAACAGCGCCGGGCTGCCGAGTTTTTCTGGCCAGGTGCCACGGTCGAGGCTGGCCACATCCACCGGGGCGGCGTGAGCGCTCAGGCAGAACAGGCAAGCGGATAAAAAAAGCGCGATTCGCACAACGGGTCTCCCTCTCCAGAGTCGACCGGCACTATAGCCGATCAGTCACTCGTCCACGCCTATGCCGGAGCGTGAATAGGGTCGGCGCTAAAGTGGCGCAGCACCTCATTTGCCCGGTAGAGTCAATTGAGCGCCGGTGTGTATCCAGCTGTGCGCAAAGGGATCCGCATTCATCTAAAGACCGAAAGGAATATTGAATATGCATGAGCAGGCAAGGCTGACCAAGAGCCATCAGACATTGGGGCAAGTCGGGCAATTGGTTTCCATTGAAGACATCGAAAAGAACTACTCGACCTCCGCCAAAGCCAATAGCGCAGTGGAGGTTGAGTGCGCGAACACACGCTGCAAGGTTAAAGTTCGCATTACTATCATTTCGCCCTCCAAGCCTGGCCGAAAAATAACGCCTTCATCCTATTTTCATGGAAAGCACATAGCGGGTTGCGATCGCAAACCTTCACAGCCGCAGCTGGCTCCTATGCACGCTTCACCAACGCAAGGAGCCAACCCGGATAAAAACAATATCCCCGCTGTTTGGGTGGATCCTATCGGCACCTCTCCTGGCTCCGGGGGCCCCACCGCGATCTCTCCAAGCCAGATCAATCCTTCAGGCGCTTCGACCCAAGGCCGATCCCGGACCGGCGCAGGCACGAGTAAAAGCCAGTCCCAGCGGGTTGAGCGCTTCGCGAAGGAGTGGCTCAAATTGACTCAGCAGGTCAGAAAAACCCAGCCGCTAGAAGCCCCCTGGAATCTCGGCGGCACTTACGCCTCAGCGTTTTATCCCTTTGATTATCAAGACACAGAATCGATGTATTCAGTTGGGACAAGAATACACACGGCCTCCGTGGTGTCGGGAAAACTCTCCAATGGCGATTTTTACATTCGCCTGAAAGAACAAAAAGCGCACGCAACTCCAAAGATCGTCATTATCAATGCTGCCATGCTGAGCGCCAGCGTCGCTGGCCAATCGCTGGCAATGCAGCTCATCAACCCAGGAGTACCGACCAGCAAAACGTACATTTTTTTCCTCGGCGCATTTCTGGCAAACCAGACGACGAGCCAGGAAGAATTGATCGTTGCTCACCCCCATTACTTTTACGTGCAAACCTAACAATGTGGAACGAGCCTTGACCCCGAGCGCATTTAACCCCTAGGCGCGTAACGAGTGCATACCTATCGCCATCATAGGTGGAGTCAAAACGCCCAAGCCCCTAGAATCCCTCCCACGATTACAGGAGCCAACTTCATGCTGATGGTGATTTCCCCCGCCAAGACCCTCGATTTCGAGACCGCGCCCGTGACCCAGCGCTTCACCCAGCCGCAGTACCTGGACCACTCCCAGGAACTGATCGAGCAATTGCGCACCCTCAGCCCGGCGCAAATCAGCGAATTGATGCACGTCTCCGACAAGATCGGCGGCCTCAACGCTGCCCGGTTCGGCAGCTGGACCCCAGCGTTCACCCAAGCCAACGCCAAACAGGCGCTGCTGGCGTTCAAGGGTGACGTCTACACCGGCCTGAATGCCGAAACCTTCAGCGATGCCGATTTCACCTACGCCCAGGACCACCTGCGCATGCTCTCGGGTCTCTATGGCCTGCTGCGCCCGCTGGACCTGATGATGCCGTACCGCCTGGAAATGGGCACCAAACTGGCCAACGCCCGTGGCAAGGACCTGTACGCCTTCTGGGGCACGCGCATCAGCGAATGGCTCAATCAAGCGCTGGTCGAACAAGGTGATGACGTACTGCTCAACCTGGCCTCCAACGAGTACTTCTCGGCGGTCAAGCGCACGGCCCTGAACGCACGGATCATCAACACCGAGTTCAAGGACCTGAAGAACGGCCAGTACAAGATCATCAGCTTCTACGCCAAGAAGGCACGGGGCATGATGAGCCGCTTTGTGATCGAAGAACGTATCAACGACCCGGAAAAGCTCAAGGCGTTTGATGTGCAAGGGTATCGCTTCAATGCAGAGCAGTCGAAACCGGATAACCTGGTGTTTTTGCGCGATCACGCACCGCAATAAGGCGTAACCGCCTCTTCAGACAATGAGGTCCAAATGTGGGAGCGGGCTTGCTCGCGAATGCGCAATGTCAGCCACTGAATGAGTTGACTGACCCACCGCATTCGCGAGCAAGCCCGCTCCCACATTTTTAGGTGCACGCCCATCAAGATTCGTCATATTTTTGGCGTCAAAAAACATCCTGAAGCATGTCTAACAATTCTTTCACTCGACATTCGTCATTTTTTTTCGTAGTGGCACCACTTTTTTAAAAGCGTGATGGCACAAAACTATCCCTGCGCGCCAACTCCCCACAACTACTGGCCCAAATAGCAAGTGCTATCAATATAGTACTAGTGCCATCTTGCCTAATATTTCAAGAAATTTCGGGAAACAGGATGAGCGGCCCGGAACTTCGTCAAAACGCACGGCTCATACCACCGGTAACGAAATTCTCTGTTTCTGTAGGAGATGACTTACATGACGACCAATGGAGAGTATCGAAGTTGTCACATTAAACTTTGACCGAATGGTCACTTTACAAATGCTTAGTTACGAGCGGCGACAAGGATGATTTGCCACGAACTATGAGGCCAAGGCTGTGCTTACCCTAATGGGTCAGTGATACAACCCAAGACATTGATATTTAAGGCTAAAAACCCATATCAAAATCTTGTGGCACTGGCGCCACGCCCTTCTCCCAGGAAGGCTGGCTGCATTTCAGGGCAGGCCCCAATAACAAGGCCAAGTTGCGCACAACTTGAGTGCAATAGTTAGTCACTCGCTATTTAACATGCCTGCACGCGATAAGTCGGCGTCTATTCGCCTAACTTTCGCGGCATCAGTGACGCTTGCAAACATGAACTCCGGCCAATTATTGGCATGATTAACACCGTCTTCAATGACACATGAGGTAAATGCGATGCGCATCAGCATATTTGGTTTGGGTTACGTTGGCGCAGTCTGTGCCGGTTGCCTGTCTGCACGTGGCCACGAAGTGGTCGGCGTAGATATCTCCAAGGATAAGATCGACCTGATCAACGCTGGCAAATCGCCGATTGTTGAGCCAGGCCTGGGCGAACTGTTGAGCCAGGGTATTGAAACCGGCCGGCTGCGCGGCACGACCAACTTCGCCGAAGCCATCCGCGATACCGACCTGTCGATGATTTGCGTCGGCACGCCGAGCAAGAAGAACGGCGACCTGGAACTCGACTACATCGAAGCGGTATGCCGCGAGATCGGCCTGGTCCTGCGTGACAAAGCCACCCGCCACACTGTGGTCGTGCGTAGCACCGTCTTGCCAGGCACCGTAGCCAACGTGGTGATCCCGATCCTCGAAGACTGCTCTGGCAAAAAAGCCGGTGTGGACTTCGGCGTTGCAGTCAACCCGGAATTCCTGCGTGAATCCACCGCCATCGCTGACTACGACCTGCCACCGATGACCGTGATCGGCGAATTCGACAAAGCCTCCGGCGATGTCCTGCAGTCGCTGTACGAAGAACTCGACGCACCGATCATCCGCAAGGACATCGCCGTTGCCGAGATGATCAAGTACACCTGCAACGTGTGGCACGCCACCAAAGTGACCTTCGCCAACGAGATCGGCAACATCGCCAAGGCTGTCGGCGTCGACGGTCGCGAAGTGATGGAAGTGGTCTGCCAGGACAAGACCCTCAACCTGTCCCAGTACTACATGCGCCCAGGCTTCGCCTTCGGCGGTTCGTGCCTGCCAAAAGACGTGCGTGCCCTCACCTACCGCGCCAGCACCCTGGACGTGGAAGCGCCGCTGCTCAACTCGCTGATGCGCAGCAACGAGTCCCAGGTGCAGAACGCCTTCGACATCGTTTCCAGCCACGACAAACGCAAAGTCGCGCTGCTGGGCCTGAGCTTCAAGGCCGGCACCGATGACCTGCGCGAAAGCCCGCTGGTCGAGCTGGCAGAAATGCTGATCGGCAAGGGTTATGACCTGAGCATCTACGACAGCAACGTCGAGTACGCCCGTGTCCACGGCGCGAACAAAGACTACATCGAAGGCAAGATCCCGCACGTGTCGTCCCTGCTCAACTCGGACTTCGACGACGTGATCAACAACTCCGACGTGATCATCCTGGGCAACCGCGATGAGAAGTTCCGTGCCCTGGCGCAGAACGCACCGCACGGTAAGCAAGTGATCGACCTGGTGGGCTTCATGTCCAAGGCCACCAGCACGACCGGTCGTACCGAAGGCATTTGCTGGTAACAGCAACGGCCAGTTCCGGGCTGCAAGCGTACTAATCCCCAGCGCTTGCAGCCTGGAGCCTTCTTCACCTTCGGATGACGCTCATGTCCAAGTTAAAACACGTACTGCTCCAATCCGCCGGCTGGCTGTTCTTCCTGAGCCTGCTGATGGGACTCGCCCTGCTGCTGCCGGCGAGTACGTTCGACGCTGAGTCGAAGAATTTTATTTTCCTGATTGGCGCCGTCGGTATCTGGCGCTACTCGATGGGTGCAACGCATTTCTTTCGCGGCATGCTGTTCCTGTACGTGGTCTACCCGCACCTGCGCCGCAAAGTGCGCAAGCTGGGCAAGGCCGCCGACCCGTCCCATGTGTTCCTGATGGTCACCAGTTTCCGTATTGATGCGCTGACCACTGCACAGGTCTACAGCTCGGTGATCCGTGAAGCCATCGAATGCGGCTTCCCCACCACCGTGGTCTGCTCACTAGTGGAAATGTCCGACGAGCTGCTGGTGAAGAGTTTGTGGGAACGCATGAACCCACCGGAGCACGTCAAGCTCGACTTCGTGCGGATCGCCGGTACCGGCAAACGCGACGGCCTGGCCTTTGGTTTCCGCGCCATCTCCCGCCATCTGCCGGATGACCGCGCAGTGGTTGCGGTGATCGATGGCGACACCGTGCTCGCCGAAGGCGTCGTGCGCAAGACCGTGCCGTGGTTCCAGCTGTTCGGCAATGTCGGCGGCCTGACCACCAACGAGTTCTGCGAAGTGCGCGGCGGCTACATCATGAGCGAGTGGCACAAACTGCGCTTCGCCCAACGCCACATCAACATGTGCTCCATGGCCCTGTCCAAGCGCGTACTGACCATGACCGGTCGTATGTCGGTGTTCCGTGCCAGCGTAGTGACCGACCCGGGCTTTATCGCCGATGTGGAAAGCGACTCGCTGCAACACTGGCGCCTGGGCCGCTTCAAGTTCTTGACCGGCGACGACAAGTCCAGCTGGTTCAGCCTGATGCGCCTGGGTTACGACACGTTCTACGTGCCGGACGCCGCGATCAATACCGTGGAACACCCGCCGGAAAAAAGCTTCATCAAGGCCAGCCGCAAGCTGATGTTTCGCTGGTACGGCAACAACCTGCGCCAGAACTCCCGTGCCCTGGGCCTGGGTGTGCGTCGGTTGGGCTTGTTCACCAGCGTGGTGCTGTTCGACCAGCGCGTGTCGATGTGGACGTCCCTGCTCGGCCTGACCGTGGCGATCATCGCCACTTTCAAATACGGCGGCGCGTTCATCCTTGCGTACCTGCTGTGGATCGGCATCACCCGCCTGATCCTGACCCTGCTGCTGTCGTGCTCCGGCCACAAGATCGGCCCGGCCTACCCGGTGATTCTCTATTACAACCAGATCATGGGCGCGCTGGTGAAGATCTACGTGTTCTTCCGCCTTGATCAACAGTCCTGGACCCGCCAGGACACCAAACTGACCCGCGATTTGGCCAGCTTTCAACGTTGGTTCAACACCTGGTCGTCTCGGACCATGACCTTCTCCGCCGGCAGCATCTTTGTTGCCGTGTTGCTGATGATGGTCTGACCCTGCCAAGCCTGAATTAACTCTAGGAAATGCCCTGATGAACAGTCCAGTAAACGCCAACGTAGTCCACGAATCCGAAGCCCAGCGCCAGCACGCCCGCGTCAAAATCCCGGCCAAGCTGCGCTTTTTCAACACCGACCGCACGCCGACCGAAGCACGCGTGCTCGACCTGTCCGCTGGCGGCCTCGCGTTCACCGCGACGCAGCCGCTGACCATCGGTGAAGTGCACAAGGGGCGCCTGCAATTCGTCATCGATAACCTCGGCCTGGCGATGGACGTGGAGCTGCAGATTCGCTCCTACGACCGCCAGACCGGCCGCACCGGTTGCCAGTTCCAGAACCTCGATGCCCAGGATATTTCCACCCTGCGCCACTTGATCACCTCGCACTTGTCCGGTGACATCGTGACCATGGGCGACGTGCTCGCGACCCTGCAGCGCGACAACTTCACCAAGGCGCGCAAGGTCAAGGACAGCGGCAGCAACATGAGCGCCTTCGGTCGCTTGCGCGCCGTGACGTTCAGCCTGGCAATCTTCCTGGTGGGTCTGGCCGCGTTCGGCTTTGTGTTCAAGTCGGTCTACGGCATGTACTTCGTCAGCCACGCCCAGGCCGGCATTGTCAGCGTGCCTGGCATGAACGTGACCATGCCGCGCGACGGCACCGTGCAAAGCCTGCTCAAGGGTGATGCGATCGCGGCCAAAGGCGCACCACTGGCCACCTTCAGCACCAGCATGCTGGATGTGCTCAAGGGCCATCTGGATGAAGACCAACTGCAACCGGCCAAGGTTGAAGAGCTGTTCGGCAAGCAAATGACCGGCACCCTGACTTCGCCATGCGATTGCATCGTTGCCCAGCAAATGGTCGCCGACGGTCAGTACGCCAGCAAAGGCGATGTGATCTTCCAACTGGTACCGCGCGGCGCCCAAGCCAATGTTGAAGCACGCTTCACCTATCGCCAGTTTGGTGACGTTCGCCCAGGCACACCGGTGAGCTTCCAGGTGGCCGACGAAGAACAACTGCGCACCGGCACCATCGTCAGCAGCACCAGCCTGAACAGCGCCGACCTGTCCTCCGACATCCGCGTGCAGATCAAGCCTGACGCTCCGCTGGACAGCACCTACGCCGGCCGCCCGGTCGAAGTGACCAGCGACCGCGGCCCATCGCTGAACTGGCTGATCGACAAAGCCATGGCTCACGGTCTGTAAGCGAGGACATGCCTGTGATGACTTTCCCAAAAACACCGCAATCCCTGTGGGAGCGGGCTTGCTCGCTAAGGGATCAGCGCGGTATGCCTGATGGACCGCGTCGCCTGCTTCGCGAGCAAGCCCGCTCCCACATTGGATCGCTGTGCACATTGGCACTGGCCATTTCTCTGGCCGGTTGCGCCGGCCTGCCTGACCAACGCCTGGCCAATGAAGCGCTCAAGCGTGGCGACACCGTCACCGCGCAGCAGAATTACCAGCAACTGGCAGACCTGGGTTACAGCGAGGCCCAAGTGGGCCTCGCCGATATCCAGATAGGCACCCGCGATCCGGCGCAAATCAAACAGGCTGAAGCCACTTACCGTGCGGCGGCGGACACCTCGCCCCGCGCCCAGGCACGCCTCGGCCGCCTGCTGGTGGCGAAGCCCGGCTCCACCGAAGCCGAGCACCATGAAGCCGAAGGCCTGCTGAAAAAAGCTTTTGCCAACGGTGAAGGCAACACGTTGATCCCGCTGGCGATGCTGTACCTGCAATACCCGCACAGCTTTCCGAACGTGAACGCCCAGCAGCAGATCAGCAAGTGGCAAGCAGCGGGTTATCCGGAAGCCGGCCTGGCCCAGGTGCTGCTGTATCGCACCCAGGATACCTACGACCAGCATCTGGATGATGTGGAGCGCATTTGTAAAGCCGCGCTCAACACCACCGACATCTGCTACGTCGAGCTGGCCACGGTTTACCAGAAAAAAGCCGAACCGGAAAAACAGGCCGAGCTGCTCAAGCAAATGGAAGCGGGCTACAGCCGTGGCACCGTCACCGCACAACGCGTCGACAGTGTTGCTCGCGTATTGGGTGATGCTTCGTTGGGCAAGACCGACGAAAAAACTGCCCAGGCCCTGCTGGAAAAAATCGCGCCTGGCTACCCGGCTTCCTGGGTGAGCCTGGCGCAACTGCTCTACGACTTCCCGGAGCTCGGCGACGTCGACCAAATGATGAAGTACCTGGACAACGGCCGCGCCGCCGACCAGCCGCGCGCCGAGCTGTTGCTGGGCAAGCTCTACTACGAAGGCAAGTGGGTACCGGCAGACGCCAAGGCCGCCGAAGCACACTTCCAGAAAGCCGTAGGCCGCGAAGTGGCTGCCGATTACTACCTCGGCCAGATCTACCGCCGTGGCTACCTGGGCAAGGTCTACTCGCAAAAAGCCCTGGACCACTTGCTGACGGCGGCGCGCAACGGCCAGAACAGCGCCGACTTCGCCATCGCCCAGTTGTTTTCCCAAGGCAAGGGCACCAAGCCCGACCCACTGAATGCCTATGTCTTCAGCCAATTGGCTAAAGCCCAGGGCACGCCAGAGGCCAATGACTTGGCCACGCAGCTGGAGGCACCGCTGACGCCTGAGCAACGCGCTCAAGGCCAACGCCTGGTGCAACAGGAACTGGCCGCACGCGGCACCCTGGCCCAGAGCACGCTGCAACTGCACGCCCTGCAAGAAGAAGACGGCGAGGAATCCCTATGAAGCTCAACCCATTCGTCAAGGCCGGCATCGGCCTGACCTTCGCCCTGCTGTGGTCGTGCCCGACCCTGGCCGCCCTGACCGAAGCCAAGAACTTCGGCCTGGAAGTCAAAGCCACCGCGCAGTCCGAAGATGACCGCGACCTCGGCACGCAGAAAGGCGGCGACGTCAACGGCATCGGCCTCGACCTGCGCCCGTGGATCTACGGTGAAAGCGGCAACTGGAGCGCCTACGCCATGGGCCAGGCGGTTGCGTCCAGCGACATCATCGAGACCGACACCCTGCAACAGTCGGCCAATGACGAAAACCAGCAAACCAGCAACAACGATCGCAAGACCAAGAAAAACTACTTGGCCATGCGTGAGTTCTGGGTCGGCTACAGCGGCTTCACGCCCTACCCTGGCGAGATCCTCAAGCTCGGTCGCCAACGCCTGCGCAATGACGACGGACAATGGCGCGATACCAACATCGAAGCACTGAACTGGACCTTTGACACCACCCTGCTCAAGGCCAACGTCGGCGTTGCCGAACGCTTCAGCGAATACCGCACCGACCTCAAGGAACTGTCGCCGAAGGACAAGGACCGTCAGCACCTGTACGCCGACGCTTCCTACCAGTGGACGCCGGGCCAATGGATCGGCCTGCGCGGCCACCACACCCATGACAACGGCAAGCTCGATTACCCGGAACCGGGCCAGCCGACCGACTCGCTGGACAAGCGCGAGAACGGCGACCTGACCTGGCTCGGCATCGAAGCCAACAGCGACGCCTATAACTGGCGCAACACCAACACCGTCAACTATTGGGCGAGCATCACCGGCATGCAGGGCGACCGTGACACGGTCAACGCTTTGAAGGCCGACGGCACCCGCCCCGACCAGGCCAAGCGCAGCGATGACGTGAATGGTTGGGCTACCGACTTGGGTATCCGCCTGCGCCTCGACCCGCAGTGGCAAGTGGGTGCTGCCTACGCCCGCGCCAGCGCCGAGTACGAACAGAACGGCCTGCAAAGCAACCGTTCGAACTGGACCGGCACCCAGTCCCGCGTGCACCGCTTCGGCGAAGCCTTCCGTGGCGAAATGAACAACATGCAGTCCATGAGCCTCTTCGGTTCCTGGCAGTTGCGCGAGGACTACGACGCCAGCTTGGTGTACCACAAGTTCTGGCGTGTCGACGGTAACAAGCCGGTGGGCAGCAACGGCATCGATGCCGTGCAGAACAACACCGACGATGTGACCGGCGCGATCCTGTCCAGCACTTCCCTGCCGCTTGAAGACGGCAAGAAAGACCTGGGCCAGGAGATGGACCTGGTCGTTACCAAGTACTTCAAGACCGGCTTGCTGCCGGCCGCGCTCAGCCAGTCGATCGACGAACCGTCGGCCCTGGTGCGCTTCCGTGCCGGTGTGTTCAAACCGGGTGACGCCTATGGCAGCCAGGTCGATTCGTACATGCATCGCGCCTTTGTCGACGTGATTTGGAAGTTCTGATGGGAGCCTGCGCAATGATTCCTCAACGCTTGCTGGTGACCGCGATGCTGATGGCCAGCGCCACAGCCTTCGCCGATACCGCGCAGCAGGTCAAGGCGCCGACCATCGCCAAAGAACTGCAACAGGCCAAGACCTACACTATTTCCAGCCCGCCGACCGCGCCGCTGGAAATGGCCAAGCCGGCCCTGCCGGATCTTTCGGGCTACACCGCTGCAGCGATGCAAAAGAAGATCGTGCGTGGCAAAGCGGGCAAGATCAGCATCCGTCGCATGATGCAGGAAGACGCCCTCAAGGACTTCATTGGCGGTGACAACAAGATGGCCGAATGGGTGGTGCGCCAGCACGGCATTCCCCAGGCGATCTTTGTCGATGACGGCTACATGAACCTCAAGGACCTGCTGGGCAAGGTGCCCAAGCAGTACCTGAGCGAAACCTCGCCGGGCGTGTTCCTGGCCAAGTTGCCGATCGTGGTCGGGCGCAAAGGCATCCTGGAAATCGACAAGAAGACCCAGGAGTTGCGTTTGTCCCAGGAAGCCGGTTCGTTCCTGATCAACGATGGCCAGCTGTTTGTGAGTGACACCAAAGTCACCGGCTGGAGCGAAAAAGCCAACGGCCCGGCGCTGTTCAAGTCGCCCAAGGAATTTCGCCCGTTCCTGCTGGCTTGGGGCGGCACCGAGACGTACATCGCCAATACCAAGATGGCGAGCTTCGGCTACGCCAACAGTAAGTCGTACGGGGTGAGTATTTCCCAGTACACGCCGAATATGGCCAAGGTACTCAAGCGCCCTGAGCCGACCGGCTGGATCATTGATTCCGAGTTCTCGGACATGTGGTACGGCTTCTACTGCTACGAGACCACGGGCTTTGTGATCAAGGGCAATACCTACAAAGACAACATCGTCTACGGCATTGACCCTCATGACCGTTCCCACGGCCTGATCATCGCGGACAACACCGTCTACGGCACCAAGAAGAAGCACGGCATCATCATTTCCCGGGAAGTGAACGACAGCTTCATCTTCAACAACCGCAGCTACGACAACAAGCTCTCCGGCCTGGTGCTCGACCGTAACAGCGTCAACAACTACGTGGCTGACAACGAGTTCTACCGCAACCACACCGACGGCATCACGCTCTATGAGAGCGGTGACAACCTGCTGTGGGGCAATAAAGTGATTGCCAACCGTCGCCACGGTATCCGCGTGCGTAACAGCGTGAACATCAAGCTGTACGAAAACACCTCGATGGCCAACGGCCTGACGGGGCTTTACGGCCACATCAAGGATTTGACCGACACCGACCGTGACATCGCCCTCGACCCGTTCGACGCCAAAGTTTCGCTGATCGTGGTCGGCGGAGAGCTGGCGGGTAACGGCAGCGGACCGCTGTCCATCGATTCGCCGTTGAGTGTCGAGTTGTACCGCGTGTCGATGCTGGCGCCGACCAAATCCAGCGGCATCAGCTTCTCCGGCATTCTTGGCGAGCGCCAGGAAGAAATTCTCGACCTGCTGGTACGCCAGCAGAAAGCCGTGCTGATCGACCCTGTCGAACGCCAGACCGAAATGCAGGACTGAGGATGACCCTTATGCACCCACACATGATCAAACTGCTCAGCCTCTCGGGTCTGACCCTCGGCCTGCTTGCGGCCAGCCAGGGCGTGCGCGCCGACGAAATCAAGGCGCCGACCTTCACCGCCGAACCGTGCTGCAGCCTGTGCCCGGCGGCGCATGATGCGAGCAACTACACCACGCGCTACCAGCAGAACTTCACCACCTTGGTACAAGCCCAGGGCGACTGGCTGTTCCGTACCCAGGAAGACCTGCGTACCGAGTTCGACACCACGCCTTCCGGCTACAAGCGCATGCAACAGCTGCACGATGCGTTCAAGGCCAAGGGCGTTGAATTGGTGGTGGTTTACCAGCCCACCCGTGGCCTGGTGAACCGCAATAAACTCAACCCGGAAGAGAAAGCCAAGTTCGATTTCGACAAGGCACTGGGCAACTACAAGACCATGCTCGGCCGTTTCGCCAAGATGGGCTACGTGGTGCCGGACCTGTCGCCGTTGACCAACGAACAGCTTCCGGATGAACTGCCGGCCCACGATTTCTACTTCCGTGGCGACCAGCACTGGACGCCCTACGGCGCCCAGCGCACGGCGAAAATCGTCGGTGCCAAAGTGCGTGCAATGCCTGAGTTTGCCGACATTCCCAAGCGCGAATTCGAAACCAAGCGTTCCGGGCGCATGGGCAAGACCGGCACCCTGCACAACATGGCCGGCCAGCTGTGCGGCACGAGCTACGCGATCCAGTACATGGACCAGTTCACCACCGAGCCCAAAGGCGAAGCCGGTGATGGCGACCTGTTCGGCGACTCGGGCAACCCGCAGATCACCCTCGTGGGCACCAGCCACAGTGGCAAGAACTACAACTTCGCCGGTTTCCTCGAGCAGGAAATCGGTGCCGATATCCTCAACGTCGCCTTCCCTGGCGGCGGTCTGGAAGGTTCGATGATCCAGTACCTGGGCAGCGACGAATTCCAGAAGTCGCCGCCAAAGATTCTGATCTGGGAGTTCTCGCCGCTGTATCGCCTCGACCAGGAGACCATCTATCGCCAGATGATGTCCCTGCTCGACAACGGCTGCGAAGGCAAGACCGCACAGATGACGGCCAGCACGACATTGAAACCCGGCAAGAACGAATTGCTGGTTAACAGTTCGAACAAAGACCTGCGCAACGCCAACCACCAGGTTGATATCCGCTTCGCCGATCCATCGGTGAAAACCTTGCAAGCCACCCTCTGGTACATGAACGGGCGCCACGAGGACATCAAGATCGAGAAACCCGAAACATCCGATACAGACGGGCGTTTCGCCTTTGAACTGCGCACCGATGAAGACTGGGCCTCGCAGAACTTGCTGGCCGTGGAAGTGCAGGGTCCCGAAGCGGGCGCTGCCGCGCAAAAGGTTGAAGCGAAAATTTGCACACGCAACGTATTCCCAAGCAGCGGTCAAAAAACCGCATCACTCGGGCAATGAGGTTACCTATGCAGAAGTTATTGATCCCTACGTTACTCGGCCTGGCGATGTTCGCCGGCTCCGTTAACGCCGCCGCGCCACTGCGTCCGCCCCAGGGTTATTTCGCACCGATTGAAGCCTTCAAGACCGGCGACTTCAAGAATGACTGCGACGCCATGCCGGCGCCGTACACCGGCTCGCTGCAATTTCGCAGCAAGTACGAAGGTTCGGACAAGGCGCGTTCCACGCTGAATGTGCAATCCGAAAAAGCCTTCCGCGACAGCACCGCTGATATCACCAAGCTGGAAAAAGACACCAGCAAGCGCGTGATGCAGTTCATGCGCGACGGTCGTCCGGAGCAGCTGGAATGCACCCTCAACTGGCTCACGAGCTGGGCCAAGGCGGATGCGTTGATGTCCAAGGACTTCAACCACACCGGCAAGTCCATGCGCAAATGGGCGCTGGGCAGCATGGCGTCGGCCTATGTACGCCTGAAGTTCTCCGATTCGCACCCGTTGGCCAACCACCAGCAGGAATCGCAAATCATCGAAGCCTGGTTCAACAAACTGGCCGATCAGGTAGTAAGCGACTGGGACAACCTGCCGCTGGAGAAAACCAACAACCACTCCTACTGGGCCGCCTGGTCGGTGATGGCAACGTCCGTCGCCACCAACCGCCGCGACCTGTTTGATTGGGCGGTGAAGGAATACAAGGTCGGCGTGAACCAGGTCGATGACCAGGGCTTCTTGCCGAACGAATTGAAGCGCCAGCAACGCGCCTTGTCGTACCACAACTACGCCCTGCCGCCGCTGTCGATGATCGCCAGTTTTGCCCTGGTCAACGGTGTTGATCTGCGCCAGGAAAACAACAGCGCGCTCAAGCGCCTGGGCGACAAAGTGCTGGCCGGGGTGAAAGACCCGGAAATCTTCGAACAGAAGAATGGCAAAGAGCAAGACATGAAGGACCTCAAGGAAGACATGAAATATGCCTGGCTTGAGCCGTTCTGCACCCTCTACACCTGTGCGCCGGATGTGATCGAGCGCAAACACGGGATGCAGCCATTCAAGACGTTCCGCCTCGGGGGTGACCTGACCAAGGTGTACGACCCGACGCATGAAAAGGGCAACAAAGGTAGCTGACGAAACGCACTTCAAATGTGGGAGCCCGCTCCCACAGTTTGAACCGGTTTCGTCAGTAGGAATGTAGTACCGCCCCCTCGCGAAATCGTGGGGGGGTTTGGGGGGGCTCTGGCCCTTGACTGTTGGTTAAACATGGAGAGATCGGGATGGTTTTCTCGTCCAATGTGTTCCTGTTTCTGTTCTTGCCGATCTTTCTCGGCTTGTACTATTTGAGCGGGCAACGCTATCGCAACCTGCTGCTGCTGCTGGCCAGCTACGTGTTCTACGCCTGGTGGCGAGTGGACTTCCTGGCGCTGTTCGCCGCGGTGACGCTGTGGAACTACTGGATCGGCCTCAAGGTCGGTGCGGCAGGCGTGCGCACCAAGCCGGCCCAGCGCTGGCTGCTGCTGGGCGTGGTGGTCGACCTGTGCATCCTCGGCTACTTCAAGTACGCCAACTTCGGCGTCGACAGCATCAATGTGATGATGAAGTCGGCGGGCCTGGAGCCGTTTATCCTGACCCACGTGTTGTTGCCGATCGGTATCTCGTTCTACATCTTCGAGTCCATCAGCTACATCATCGACGTGTACCGTGGCGACACCCCGGCCACGCGCAACCTCATCGACTTTGCAGCGTTCGTGGCGATCTTCCCGCACTTGATTGCCGGCCCTGTGTTGCGCTTTCGCGACCTGGCCGACCAGTTCAACAACCGCACCCACACCCTCGACAAGTTCTCCGAGGGCTGCACGCGGTTCATGCAGGGGTTCATCAAGAAGGTCTTCATCGCCGACACCCTGGCGGTGGTGGCCGACCATTGCTTCGCCCTGCAAAACCCGACAACGGGCGATGCCTGGCTCGGCGCGCTGGCCTACACCGCACAGCTGTACTTCGACTTCTCCGGCTACAGCGACATGGCGATTGGCTTGGGCTTGATGATGGGTTTCCGCTTCATGGAAAACTTCAAGCAGCCGTACATCAGCCAGTCGATCACCGAGTTCTGGCGTCGCTGGCACATCAGCCTCTCCACCTGGCTGCGTGACTACCTGTACATCACCCTGGGCGGCAACCGTAAAGGCACGCTGACCACCTACCGCAACCTGTTCCTGACCATGTTGCTCGGTGGCCTGTGGCACGGTGCGAACATCACCTACATCGTGTGGGGCGCCTGGCACGGCATGTGGCTGGCGATTGAAAAAGCCATCGGCCTCAACACCTCGCCGCGCAGCTTCAACCCCGTACGGTGGGCCTTTACCTTCCTGCTGGTGGTGATGGGCTGGGTGATCTTCCGCGCCGAAAACCTGCACGTCGCCGGCCGTATGTACGGTGCGATGTTCAGCTTTGGCGAGTGGTCGCTGTCGGAACTCAACCGCGCCAACCTCACCGGCCTGCAAGTAGCAACCCTGGTGGTGGCCTATGCAACCCTGGCGTTTTTTGGCCTGCGCGACTTCTACACCAATCGCCCTGCCGAGAAAACCGAGAAGACCAAGCCAGCCGACCCGAGCCTGATCAAGGCCGTACCGGGCGACAACCCTGGCAGCATCCACGAGCCCGGCTTCACCGTGGGCCAAGATGCCGCCGTGCAACCGGCCTACTGGACCGCTGACTGGCCACGCTACGCCATGCGCGCTGCGGTGCTGCTGCTGTTCGTGGCGTCGATTCTTAAATTGTCGGCGCAGAGTTTCTCGCCGTTCCTTTACTTCCAATTCTGAGGGAGCCGACCATGACCCGTTCATTACGCGTCCTCTATATCGGCCTGTTCCTGGTGGTGCTGCTGGCCCTGGGTGCCTGGTCACTGCGCAGTTTCTTCGGTTTCAGCACCAATGCCGACGCAACCGTGCTCAACGGCCGTTGGACCAAGGCTGTCGAGACGCACTACGACGAAGAGTTCCCGATCAAACGCCTGGGCACCAACCTGTGGGCAGCGCTGGATTATAAGCTGTTCAATGAAGGTCGCCCTGGCGTGGTACTGGGTCGCGATCACTGGTTGTACAGCGACGAGGAGTTCAACCCCGCCGTCAACGAAGACCAGAACCTTGAAGGCAACTACGCGCTGGTCGAAGGCGTACGCCAGAAGCTTAAGGCGCAGGGCATTCAGCTGGTGATGGCGATCGTGCCGGCCAAGGTGCGCCTGTACCCGGAACACCTGGGTGAAGTGAAACCGGCCAGCGTCCACGCCAACCTGTACCAAGACTTCCACGCCCGTGTCGCCGCCGACAAGATCATCGCCCCCGACCTGCTTGGCCCACTGCAACAGGCCAAGCTCGCTGGCAAGCAAGTGTTCCTGCGCACCGACACGCACTGGACGCCGGACGGTGCTGAAATTGCCGCCAAGCAGTTGGCTAAGACGATTACCGAAAAGACCCCGCTGAGCGGCGAGCCACAGCGCTTTGTCACCGAAGCCGAGAAAACCGAGCCGCACAAAGGCGACCTGCGCCTGTTCCTGCCTCTGGACCCGCTGTTCGAAAACCTGATGCCACCTAAAGAGCCGCTGGAAAAACGCGTCACGCACCTGGCCGAAACCAAAGGTGACGACGCGCTGTTCAGCGACAGCGAAACCCCGGTGGCACTGGTGGGCACCAGCTACAGCGCCAACCCCAACTGGAACTTCGTCGGCGCCCTCAAGCAAGCCCTGGGCAGCGACGTAGTCAGCTACGCCGAAGACGGCCATGGCCCGATCCTGCCAATGCTCAGCTACCTCAAAAGCGATGACTTCAAGAACAGCCCGCCACAGGTGCTGATCTGGGAGTTTCCTGAACGTTATCTGCCCGTGAACAACGAAATCGGCGATGCCGACCCCAAGTGGGTTGCGCAACTTAAACAAGCCGGTACGCGCCAACAGAACATGGCACTGAACACCCCAGCTAAAAACCCAAAATCCGAGACGCCCGACCGGGCGCAAAACTGAAAGAGAGGTAACTCACATGACTTTCACTACTACTCCGCGTCGTCTCGCCAAAACCTTGGCCCTCGCCGCTGGCATGAGCATCGCTTCGATGTCGGCCTTCGCCGGTGATGCTGCCTTGTACGGCCCCGTCGCACCGAAAGGTTCGAGCTTCGTGCGCGTCTACAACGCCTCAAATCAAGAAGTCAGCGCCACCGTTGGCAGCACCAACCTGAGCGAAGTCGCGCCACTGGCGAGCAGCGATTTCAGCTTCATGCCGGGCGGTGACTACAGCGCGAAGGTAGGCAGCCAGACCGTGCCGGTCAAACTCGCCGCAGACCACTACTACACCCTGGTCAACAACGGCAGCGGCCAGCCACAGCTGATCGAAGAACCACCGTTCAAGAATAAGCAGAAGTCCCTGGTGCGCGTGCAGAACCTCAGCGACAAGGCCCTGACCCTGAAAACCGCTGACGGCAAGACCGACGTGGTCAAGTCCGTGGCTGCCAAAGGCCGCGGCGAGCGCGAAATCAACCCGGTGAAAGTGAGCCTGGCCTTGTATGACGGCGACAAGAAAGTCAGCGACCTGAAGCCAGTGGCGCTGGAGCGCGGTGAAGCCGCCGTGCTGTACGTCACGGGTTCCGGTTCGAGCCTGTCGCCAGTCTGGGTGAAACGCCCAGTGTCGACCCGCTAACTGAATTTTCGATCTGGCTCCATTCCCCTTGTGGAAACAGGGCCCTGTGGGAGCCGGGCTTGCCCGCGATGGCATCCCCTCGGTGTAACTGAAACACCGAGTCGCCTGCATCGCAGGCAAGCCAGCTCCCACAGGGACCGAGTAGCCCGATCGAACCGAGACAAAAACAAGAGTGAAACGACAAACCTTCGTAGCTCTGACCCAAATTGATTCAAGGAGAAACACATGATCCCAGTAATCCTTTCCGGTGGTAGCGGCTCACGTCTTTGGCCGCTTTCCCGTAAACAGTTTCCTAAACAATTCCTGGCCCTGACCGGCGAACACACGCTGTTCCAGCAAACCCTGGAACGCCTGGTGTTCGAAGGCATGGACGCCCCGATCGTGGTCTGCAACAAGGACCACCGCTTTATCGTCAACGAACAACTGGCGACCCGTAAGCTGGAATGCCAGCGCATCCTGATGGAACCGTTCGGCCGCAACACGGCGCCGGCCGTGGCTCTCACCGCGATGATGCTGGTCAACGAAGGCCGCGACGAGCTGATGCTGGTGCTGCCGGCCGACCACGTGATCGACGACCAGAAAGCCCTGCAACGTGCACTGGCCCTGGCTACCGTAGCCGCCGAGCGTGGTGAGATGGTGTTGTTCGGCGTGCCGGCGACCCGTCCGGAAACCGGTTATGGCTACATCAAGTCCACGGCTGATTCGCTGCTGCCCGAGGGCGTGAGCCGCGTGCAACAGTTCGTGGAAAAGCCCGATGAAAAACGTGCCGTCGAGTTCGTCAAAAGCGGCGGTTACTTCTGGAACAGCGGCATGTTCCTGTTCCGCGCCAGCCGCTTCCTCGAAGAGCTGAAAAAGCACGATCCGGACATCTACGACACCTGCGTGCTGACCCTGGAACGCAGCGAGCAAGATGCCGACACCGTGTCCTTCGACGAAGCCACCTTCGCCTGCTGCCCGGACAACTCCATCGACTACGCTGTGATGGAAAAAACCCAGCGCGCCTGCGTGGTTCCGCTGAGCGCCGGCTGGAGCGACGTGGGTTGCTGGGCGTCGCTGTGGGCTGTCAACGACAAAGACGTCCACGGTAACGTCAGCAAAGGCGACGTGGTGATCCAGGACAGCCGCAACTGCATGATCCACGGCAACGGCAAACTGGTGTCGGTGATCGGACTGGACAACATCGTGGTCGTTGAAACCAAGGACGCGATGATGATTGCCCACAAGGACAAGGTCCAGGGCGTCAAGCAGATGGTCAACACCCTGAACGACCAGGGCCGCACTGAAACCCAGAACCACTGTGAAGTCTATCGCCCGTGGGGCTCCTACGACTCGGTGGACATGGGCGGCCGCTTCCAAGTCAAACACATTTCGGTCAAGCCGGGCGCGTGCCTGTCGCTGCAAATGCACCACCACCGCGCCGAACACTGGATCGTGGTCAGCGGCACGGCCGAAGTGACCTGTGACGAGAACGTGTTCCTGCTCACCGAAAACCAGTCCACCTACATCCCGATCGCTTCGGTGCACCGCCTGCGTAACCCAGGCAAGATCCCGTTGGAGATCATCGAAGTACAATCGGGCAGCTACTTGGGCGAAGACGATATCGAGCGATTTGAAGATATCTACGGCCGCTCGACGCCAGTTGAACGTGGCGTGTCGGTGAAAACTATCGCGCAGTAAAACAGTCGTACAAGAAGCCCCCGTCCAGCCGACTGCGTCCCCTATCCGCAGCCGGTTGGGCGGGGGCTTTTTAGTTCACAGGCCGTTCAAGCCTATGCGCGACCGCCCCAGTTACTCGGGGAATAGGCATTGTAATTGCCCGTATTGTTAGTGCTGGTGCCCGCAATGTCATATTTTTTCTTGCCATATTCCTCCATAGTCCTGCCGCCCCAGACCATAGCCCCCCCGAAAACTTTCGCACCTGCGCCACCATTGGTCGCAACTCTCGCGCCAACCCCCTGCATCGCCGCACCTGCCACCGTTATGGCGACCCCGGCGACCTTACCCTTATTCGAATCATCTTTAACGTGAAGCGCCGTTGAAAACTGCGAATTGACGCGATTGCTGATGCCTTGCATGAGTGTCTGGCGCAGATTCGTAAGCCCCAGGTTTTGCATACGCGGTAACCCGTTCGAGCTGACCTCTTGCTTGGGCACTTGATTGGGTGTTCCCAACACCGCAGGCGCTGGCGTGGATGCCAGCGAGACAAAGGCGTCGGTACAGGGGCGAGGGTATTTGATACGGTCATAGAACATCTCACTTCGTAAGTCTACGGTTGAGTTCCTTCATGGCTTAGCGCGCAACTCCGTGCTCAAACTCTGTGGGAAAAAGCTCGAAACCGGTTCCCGTATCAAAGGAAATGCCCACGCACCCAGGTCGTGCTTTGCGGCTGCTGAACAGACGCAATCCTGGGTTTTGATTGCCGTTACCTACGACTGGCGCGATCGAATGTGTCGGCACCATACTCTTGGGCAACCTTGCCTCCCACGATCATCGCGGCGCCGAGGACTTTGGACAACGTCCCACCGCTGGTGACCAGTGTTTGCCCAGCCTCCTGGGTTGCCATGCCGCCCATGGCAATACCAAATCCCTTGGCGTGCCTGGCGTTCATACCGCTGTTGCGCAGATCTGCTGAAGGCGCTTGCAGCAAGGTTTGCCCCAAGTTTGTAAGCTTCTGATTCTGCATACGACCAGACGGGCGTGAACCCGGCTCTTCGTTCGTTTGCCTGGACGCTCCAGCCGTATTCGGCGCTGGTGCTCGCTGAGCCGTGATGAGAGAGGTCACCGCCGACGCCAGGGCGGAGGTGACGGCCGGCGCAAGAAGGGCTGCTGCAATCATAGTTTTTCTCACTTAATCAGACTGCGGTTGATAACCCTCCTGGGTAGTTGGCATTTCCCTATGCTGGCTCTGTGGAGAAAATGAGTTATCAGGTTCCCTGTAAACGAAAACCGCTACCCGCGATAGGCACCGAGGCCACCCCGCAGGTAGGATGTTTTATCTGCTTATGAGGTTGTCATCATGTTCTTCGGCGTCCTATTGATCATCACCTGGTTGATCCTGTTGCTGCGCTATCCGGCCAAGGCCTTGCCGGTGTCGCTGGCCGCCGCCGTTGGCCTGGGTCTGGTCGCCGTTTGGGTGGTATGGCTGGACAACCGCGAAGCCTCTCAATTAGCCCGACTGGAACTGCGCATCACCTATGCCGCCGCAGAATGCCCGGCCGACCGGCCGCTCAAACTGACCCTGAACAACGGCAACGACGTGCCCCTCACCGAGCTGCGGTGGCGCGTCGCCGCCTATGCGCCGGGCGACACGGTCAACCTCGCCGACAATGTCTACGCCGCCCCGCGCTATCGCGGACCGGGTGAGTTGCAGGCCGGCGCCACCTGGGACGATTGCCTGCCCACACCGCCTCTACGCGCCGGCTACCGCCCGCAAACCCTCGAATTTCGTGCCGAGCACCTGCAAGGCAGTTTCTCGGACTGACAAAGGACTGACCCATGCCCAACGTACTCATCACCGGATGTTCAAGCGGCATCGGCCGTGCCCTGGCGGATGCCTTCAAAACCGCCGGCTACACGGTGTGGGCCAGCGCCCGCCGCCCGGAAGACGTCGCCGCCCTTTCCGCCGCCGGGTTTAATGCCGTCGAACTGGACGTCAACGACAGCGCCGCCTTGCAGCGCCTGGCCGAACAATTGGGCGAATTGGATGTGCTGGTCAACAACGCCGGTTATGGCGCCATGGGTCCGTTACTCGACGGCGGCACCGAAGCCATGCAGCGCCAATTCGAGACCAACGTGTTCTCTATCGTGGGTGTGACCCAAGCGTTGTTTCCGGCCCTGCGGCGCAGTAAAGGCCTGGTGGTGAATATCGGCAGTGTTTCCGGTGTGCTGGTCACGCCGTTTGCCGGCGCCTACTGCGCGTCAAAAGCCGCCGTACATGCCTTGAGCGATGCACTGCGCATGGAACTGGCGCCGTTTGGCGTGCGCGTGATGGAAGTGCAACCCGGCGCCATCAACACCCACTTCGCGAAAAACGCCGGGGCCCAGGCCGAGTTGTTGATCAATGAGCAATCCCCTTGGTGGCCGTTGCGCGACGGCATCCGTGCGCGCAGCCAGGCCTCCCAGGACAAACCCACACCGGCCAGCGTGTTTGCGGCGGATGTGCTGAAGGCTGTGCAACAAGATCTACCGCCACGCCTGCTGCGTTCGGGCAATGGCAGCCGGGCATTGCCGTTGATGGCGGCGTTACTGCCCAAGGGGTTGCTGGAGAAGGTACTCAAGAAGCGCTTCGGGCTCGCCGGCTCGCTTTAGCTCTTCATGAAATCAATAAACGCCCGCATCTTCAGCGGCAAATGCCGAGTGTCCGGATACAGTGCGTAGACCCCTTGCGGGGCGAAGCGATGGTCCGGCAACAGGCGCACCAACCTGCCGGCGTCCAGATCGTCTTTGACCAGCCATTGGGGCAACACCGCCACGCCATGCCCGCGCACGGCGAAGGCTTGCAGGACTGCGGCGCTGTCAACCACGAGGGTGGTGTGCCCCGTGCGGTATTGATGCTCGACGCCCACCGAGTCGGTCACCGTCAATTCGGTCAGCCGCCCATGGCCCAACCTGGGCATCTGCTCCAATTCATCCAGGGTGCTAACCCCTGCTAACGCTGGCGCCGCCACGGCAAACACCTCGAACGTCGACAACTGCACCGCGCGCAGGTTGGAATCCAGCAAACGTCCCAGGCGGATCGCCACGTCAAAACGCTCGGAGATCAAATCTGCATGGGTCGAGGAGGTGGATAAGTGAATATTCAAGTCCGGATGCAAGCGGCGGAAAGCTTCGATAGCCGGAACGACCACGGCCAACGCGTATTCCACGGTGGTGGTAATGCGCAACGAACCTTTGAGCTGGGCATGCTCCGAGCGCGCCTCTTCCACCGCCAGCCGCGCCTCTTCGAGCATGCGCGTACAGCGCAGGTAGAAGCGTTCGCCGGCATCGGTCAGCGCCAATTGGCGGGTGTTGCGGGTCAACAGGGTCACGCCCAACTCGGCTTCCAGGCGTTTGAGGTTGAAGCTGACCACGGCGCGGGTCTGCCCCAGCAAATCAGCCGCAGCCGTCAGCGAGCCGGCCTCGACCACGGCCTTGAAGGTGTCGAATCGGTCCAGGCTGACCATCGGCAGCGCGCTCCTTTGTCAAAATATTTTTGACAAACTAACAGGCAAACCGACGTATACCAAACACTGCATCCCTCCTACCCTGCCCGCTTCATTCGCAGGATTGCGCCCATGACCTACCGCTCGAAAGTCGCCTGGATCTTTTTGCTAGGCTTCGCCCTGGACTTGGTGAATATGTTTGTCGCCACGGTCGCCTACCCGGATATCGCCCGCGACCTGCAGGCCTCGGTCACGCAACTGGCGTGGATCAGCAACGCCTACATGCTCGGCCTGACGGTGATCATTCCGCTCAGCGTCTGGCTGGCCGCGATGATGGGAGAAAGAGCCTTGATCGCCGCCAGCCTGCTGTTGTTCGCCGGAGCCTCGGTGATGGTGGGCCAGGCGAGTTCGATTGAAACGCTGATCGGCTGGCGCGGCCTGCAAGGGCTGGGCGGTGGCCTGCTGATTCCCGTTGGGCAGGCCATGGCTTACCGGCACTTCCCTGCCGCTGAGCGCAGCCAACTGACGGCGCGGGTGATGTCAGTGGCGTTGTTGGTGCCCGCGTTGTCCCCAGCGTTGGGCGGTTTGATTGTCGACAGCCTGTCATGGCGCTGGATCTTCTACGCCAACCTGCCGCTGGCGCTGATCACACTGCTGCTGGCCCTGCTGTGGATAAAACCCGACGCGCCCACACCTGTAAGGCCGGGCCTGGACGTGAGCAGTATTTTCAAACAGATCGGCAGCCCGATGTTGCGGGTCGCCATGCTGATCTATCTGTGCATTCCCGGCGTCTTTATCGGCACCAGCCTGATCGCCATCCTCTACCTGCGCGGCCTCGGCTATGACGCCACGCACACCGGTGCGCTGATGCTGCCCTGGGCGCTGGCCTCGGCAGTCGCAATTTACCTCAGCAAAAAGCTCTTCAACCGTTGCGGGCCGAAGCCGTTGTTGCTGGCGGGCATGGCGCTGCAATGCATCGGCATTCTGTTGCTGAACGAGCCTGCGCTGATTATCCCGGCCTATCTGTTGATGGGTTTGGGCGGCAGCCTGTGCAGCAGCACCGCGCAAACCCTGGCGTTTCTCGATATCCCCGCCGAACGCATGGGCCACGCCAGCGCCTTGTGGAACATCAATCGGCAAGTGAGCTTCTGCCTGGGCGCCGCGCTGCTGAGTGGATTGTTGTCGGCCTTGGATTCTTTCGCCATTACCTTCACGATGGCAGCAGCCCTGACCCTGCTGCCTCTTTTTGCAGTGCTGCGCCTGGACACGTCCCGAGTGCGCGCATTGCTCCACCCTGCCAGCGAGCCTCACCGATGATTGATTACAGCGACTTTTTTGAAGAAGTGATCCAGACCCACGTCGAGATCGAGCAATGGTTTGCCGGGGTTGCGCCAGAGGGCACCTTGCAGAACTTGCTCGCGCGCTTCTCTCCGGAATTCAGCATGGTTGCCCCGGCGACCGGCACACGGGTCAATACCGCCGGGGTCAACGCCCTGTTCACGCGTTTGGGCGGCATGCGTCCGGGGTTGAAGATCACGTTGAGCGAGATGACCGGGATTGACCGGCATGCGCGTGGCGCCACGGTGACTTATCGTGAACATCAGGTGGATGACAGCGGCACGCAGACGGACCGCCGCGCCACGGTGGTGTTCGAGAAGCAGGCCAGTGGCGCGCTGTTGTGGCGTCACCTGCATGAGACCTTTATCAAAGCCTGACAGGGTCGATAAATGTGGGAGCGGGCTTGCTCGCGAAGGCGTTGGGTCAGTCGATGGATTAGGTGACTGTCACACCGTATTCGCGAGCAAGCCCGCTCCCACATTTTAGTTGCGTGTTTGATCAACAATCACCGTGCAAGTAATCCCCGCCGCCAACAACACCCCCTCCGGCACTTCATCGATATGAATGCGCACTGGGACCCGCTGCGCCAAACGCACCCAGTTGAAGGTGGGGTTCACATCGGCAATCAGCTCGCGGCTTTCGGGGTTGTCACGGTCATAGATGCCGCGCGAGATGCTTTCTACGTGCCCCTTGAGGGTCTCGCCGCTCATCAATTGCATATCGGCTTTATCACCGACCTTGACGTGAGGCAGTTTGGTTTCTTCGAAGAACCCGTAAACCCAGAACGAGTTCATATCGACAACGGCCATCTTGGCTTCGCCGATGCGCGCGTAGTCGCCGCGATGCACATTCAGGTTGGTGACATAACCATCGACCGCCGCGACGACTTGAGTGCGTTTCAGGTTGAGTTCGGCCGCTTCCAATTGCGCCAGAGCGTGCTGGTAATCTGCCAAGGCCGAATCGGCGATGTTGCTGGCGTCTTCGCGGTTTTCCTTGGAGATCACCAGCGCATCGAGGTCGGCGCGGCGGTGGGCGTTGACCTTGCGCATTTCCCAAGTGGCCTTGCGCGAAGCCACCAACGATTGCGCCTGCTTGACTGCGATGCGGTAGTGCTCGGGGTCGATCTGCATCAGCAAGTCGCCCTTTTTCACCAACTGGTTGTCACGCACCGGCACGTCGACCACTTCACCCGTAACGTCAGCCGCCACGTTGATGATGTCCGCACGCACGCGGCCGTCGCGGGTCCACGGGGTCTCCATGTAATGCACCCACAGCGTGCGGCCAATCCAGATCGCCAAGGCCAGTACCAGCAAGGTCGCGAGCAGGCTGAAAAACTTTTTCATCGGGGCATTCTCAACGGTAGACGGTCAGCGCCAGGGCGCCAAACAGGCAAACGAACAGGCTCAGGCGCAGCAACGCCGGGTGCCAGAAAAAACGGTACAGGTCGAACCCGGCCAGGAAGCGATCCAGCGCCCAGGCCAGCACGGCCGCGATCAGGAACATCAGGGTGATGGTCGGCATGTACACGCCGTGGAAGGCGATTTCACGGGGCATTCGGGGATCCTTTGAGGGCAGCGAGCGGCGATTGCGGGTCCAGCAATGAGGTGCGGATAAAATGCAGGTAGCTTTTCACCCGCCGCAGCGCCGAGGTATCGAAGTGCGGGGCGAAGGGTTCGTCGGTGGCCTGCACGCGGCTGATCGCGTGGTCCACAGCGATCAGGCCACGCTCCAGGTTGCTCGCGCTGGGTTGCAGGAACAAGCGCACCAGCGAGCGGCCCATCACGCGGATCGCCTGGCGCCAGGGCTGGGATTCGGCGTACGCCGGGTGCACCGGCAAAATCGCCTGTTCCTTACGCAACTCGATGATCGCGTGGCCGACTTCCAGCACCACGAACATCCAGCGCAGCAGGTCGCGCTGCACGTGTGGCTGGCCGACGGCGAGGCCGTAGGCCTGGTGCAGCAGGTCGCGGGTGCGGCTTTCGAAACTCGAGGCCAGGCCCTTGAGCTTGCCGCTGATCGCGTACACCACTTGCTCGCGCAGGTCCTGCTCCAGGCGGCGCCACAGCCAGCGGCTGTTGGGCGGCAGGATGATCGCCCCCGCCGCCGCGCACACCAGCATGCCGATGACCATGGCGATGTAGTCGTTGATAAAGGTGTAGGGGTTGTAGACCGTGAGGTTGTCCGGCACCGAGCCGGTGCTGAAGAAGATCAGCAGGCCCACGCCCACACCCGCGTATTGCGGGCGTGAAGCGAGGAAGGCCCCAAAGATGATCACCGGGGCGAGCATCACGCAGAGCAGCGGGAAGCCGTCGATCAAGGGAAATACGAAGAACATTTCGACAAAACCCACCAGCGCGCCGATCAAGGTGCCGCACGCCATCTGGAATGCCATGCGCTTGGGGTTCGGTGTGGCGGCGGACAAGCCGACGGTGGCGGCGGCGATCAGGGTCATGGTGGCGCCGCTGGGCCAGGCGGTGGCAACCCAATAGCTGCCGAGCACGATCAAGATGAATGACGCACGAATCCCTGAGGCGGCGCAGGCCAGCCAGTTGGTTTTCGGTATGAAGGTTTCGTCCCACTGCTCGCGCGCATGGCTGTGATCCGCGAGGGAGGCGTGGGTTTGCGCGTAGTTGTGCAGGTCATCGACAAAACGGTAAAGCAGCTCGTAGGCGGTATGGAAATCCAGCTGTTCGGCTTCGCTGGGGCTCTGTTCCTGGAAGGTCGCGCGCAGGCTGCGGACCTTGGCCGGCAGGCCGTCCTTGTAGGCGCTCAGATGAGCCACCAGGCGCGCTGCGTCAGGGCTGGTGAGCGCGCGACCGGAGAAGCCATCGAGCACTTCGGCAAGGTCCTGCAGGCCGGGTTTGATGGCGGCGACCACATGATCGGCGTCATCGGTTCGCAGGCGTTCAAGCAACTGGTGCAAGGCGTTGAACCGCGTGGTGATGCTCATGAATTCGCTGTTGAGGCGGCTCAGCCGACCGTTGCGCCGGCGCATGTGCGGGTCTTCAAACACGGTGAGGCTGCGCAGCCCTTCCAGGCCGATCGCTTCGGCGATAAACCGGACGTTGCTGGCCTCGAAACCGTCCCGTTTACTGCGCCCGCGCAGGCCGTCGGTGACAAACAGCGCGAACACGCCAAAACGTTGGTACAAGGCGTTGCGCATGGCGGCGCTGCTGGTTTGCGGCAGGATCGCCGCGCTGACCAGCGTGGAACACAATATCCCCAGGGAGATTTCCAGCACGCGCCACACCGCCGCCATAAAGGCGCCGTCCGGGTGGGCCAGGGCCGGCAAGCCGACCATCGCCGCCGTGTAGCCGGCCAGTACAAACCCGTAGGCGCGAAAGTTACGGTTGCGCGTCGCACCGGCGGTGCAGACGCCGACCCAGATCGCCAACGCGCCGAGGAACAGTTCGGTATTCTGCGCAAACAGGGCAATCAACAACACCATCACCGCCGACCCCGTCAGGGTGCCAAGGAAGCGGTAGAAACTCTTGGCAAACACCTGGCCGCTCTGCGGTTGCATCACGATAAACACGGTGATCATTGCCGTGCGCGGTTGCGGCAGCTCCAGGCGCATGGCCAACCACAGCGTGAGGAACGCGGCGATCAGCACCTTGAAGATATACACCCAGGTCACGCCGTCGCTGCGTGCCCAGTCGAAAAAACCACGGCGCCACTCAAGGGAATGCAGCCAGCGCAGCGGTGCAGGCAAGGGGGTCATCACATCCTACTCAGTGATCAAACACGGCGAGCGCCGCCGGGGTCTTGCTCGGGAGGATCTTGGTATCTGGCGGTACGTCGTCGCCGGCTTTGATGCCGCCGCCAAGAGCGGTCACCAGTTCGGCGTGGGTGGTCAGGCGTGCGGCCTGTACGTGTTGCTCGATCTGCTGCTGGCGGAACAGCAAGGTCTGGGCGTTGAGCACATTGAGGTAGTCGGTGAGGCCGCGCTGGTAGGCGATCATCGCGATGTCGTAGGTCTTTTGCGCCGAGGCCACCGATTGCGCGGCGAAAGAGGATTGCTTATCCATCGATTCACGGCGGATCAATTGATCGCTGATGCCTTTGAGCGCATTCACTAGGGTTTGGTTATAGCGCGCCACCGCGATGTCATATCCGGCACTGGCCTCACCCAGTTGCGCACGCAAGCGACCGCCGTCGAAGATCGGCAAGGTGAT
The DNA here is from genome assembly GCF_054685145.1 of Pseudomonas sp. H1_A03. Taxonomy (NCBI): domain Bacteria; kingdom Pseudomonadati; phylum Pseudomonadota; class Gammaproteobacteria; order Pseudomonadales; family Pseudomonadaceae; genus Pseudomonas; species Pseudomonas sp. H1_A03. Next base: position 2,358,879 of record NZ_CP162829.1, on the reverse strand, counting down.
CGCCGGGCCAACGTTGTAGTTGAATTTCTTGCCCGCCAGGAACGCCAGCATGCCGCCGCCGGTGGCCACGTAGCCGAGGCTGCCGACCAGGTCCACGTTGGGATAAAAGCCGGCGTGGGCCACATCGATGCCACGCGCCTGGGCGGCAACTTGCCAGCGGCTGGCGACCACATCCGGGCGTTGACCGAGCAATTGCGCGGGCAGGCTTGAGGGTAATGTCAGCGGTGCGGCCAGAGACAGTGTCGGGCGTTGCAATCGCGCGCCCTCCCCCGGGCCTTTGCCCGCCAACGCCGCCAGCTGGTTACGGCTCAGGGCAATTTCTTCGTCCAGGGCGTCAAGTTGGCGGTGGGTTTCCGGCAGCGGGGTTTCAGCCTGGCTGACGTCGAAGTGCGTGCCGATCCCGGCGTTCAGGCGTTTGTTGGCCAGGTCGAGAATCTGCTGCTGTTGCGCCAGGGTGGCCGCGACGATATCGCGATTGGCGTAATGCAAGGACAGCTGGATATAAACGCGCACCACGTTGTTCTGCAATTCGAGCTGGGCCTGGCGCGCTTCGGCGGCGCTCATATGCGCCAGGTCGACGGCACGCTCGGAGGCATTGCTTTCGCGGCCCCAGAGATCGAGGGCATAGCTCAGGCCGAGGGACGAATTGTTGTCCCAGGTGTTGGCGCCACTCAATTCACCGGGACCGTAGAACTGATCCTTCGGCCAGTTGTGGCGCTTGAGGGTGGTGTCACTGTTGACCTGCAACGACTCGGCTGACTCGGCAATGCCGGCCATCGCCCGTGCTTCACGTACGCGTGCGGCGGCCATGGCCATGCTCGGGTTGTTTTGAGTGGCGAGGTCGACCCAGCGGTTGAGTTGAGGGTCGCCGTAGGCCCGCCACCATTGCGCGGTGGGCCAATGAGCGTCCTTGGCGGCACTCTGGATCGCTTCGTCGGTGGCCAGGTTGTTGGCGTTGAGGGACTGGCCTTGGGGGGCGATTCCTCCGGTTCCGATGCAGCCGCTGATTGCTAACGATAAAGCCCAAACACTGAGAGCCTTCAACTCTCTGTTGATGCGACGCGGCACTGCTGCGAATTCCTGAGGTGGGGGTGCGGGGAGAGGTGGCGCAATTCTAGGCGGCGGCATGGAGGACGATAAGCTGGCATTCCTGTGAATCTTTGTTACCGTTCAAGCGATAATCCGTTGGTAGGGATCACTGGACGGCGTAACTTTCTGTCACAATTTGGCATCTCCCCTGAGAACTCTCCATGGACACTTTGCAAAACATGCGCGCCTTCAGTTGCGTGGCCGAAGCCGGCAGCTTCACCGCCGCCGCCGTGCACCTGGATACCACCACGGCCAACGTGTCGCGCGCGGTCTCCAACCTTGAGGCCCATCTGCAAACCCGCTTGCTCAACCGCACCACCCGCCGCATTGCGCTGACCGAAGCCGGAAAGCGTTATTTGCTGCGCTGCGAGCAGATCCTGGCCTACGTCGAAGAAGCCGAGGCCGAAGCCAGCGACGCCCACGCGCGCCCTTCCGGGCAGCTGAAAGTGCACACCATGACTGGCATCGGCCAGCATTTCGTGATTGACGCCATCGCCCGCTACCGCCGTACCCACCCGGACGTGACCTTCGACCTGACCCTGGCCAACCGCGTGCCGGACTTGCTCGACGAGGGCTATGACGTGTCGATCGTGCTCGCCAGCGAGCTGCCGGACTCGGGTTTCGTGTCGCAGCGCCTGGGCATCACCTACAGCATCGCCTGCGCCTCGCCGGATTACGTCAAGGCCAAGGGCTGCGCGCATCGCCCCCATGACCTGCTCAACCATGCCTGCCTGCGCCTGGTCAGCCCGGTGATCCAGCTGGACAAGTGGACCTTCAACGGCCCCGAAGGCCAGGAAAGCGTGGCGATCAACACCTCGCCGTTCCTGGTGAACTCGGCCGATGCGATGAAAACCGCGATCACCAGCGGCATGGGCATCGGCTTGCTGCCGGTGTATGCGGCCATCGAGGGCTTGCGCAACGGCACGCTGGTGCGGGTGATGCCCAATTACCGCTCCCAGGAGTTGAACCTGTACGCCATCTACCCGTCGCGCCAATACCTCGATGCGAAGATCAAAACCTGGGTGGAATACCTGCGCGGCTCGCTGCCGGAGATTCTGGCAGCGCACCAGGCGGAGTTGGTGACGTATGAGTTGAGTGGCAGCCTGAGCGGCGCGCGAATGGCGAACTGATTGTAGTGAGCGGGCTTGCCCCGCGCTGGGTGGCGAAGCCGCCCCAACCCGAGCACCAAATTTCTCCAGTTAGAACGAGGTGTTAGGTTTTAGGGCGGCTTCGCCACCCAGCGCGGGGCAAGCCCGCTCACTACAGCCCCCTCAATTCGCACAACAATACTCAATAATGTTAGCGTGCTTGGTATTCTTCCGTAGTCGATGAGCCCGCCTGCAATGAAAAAGACTGTCCTCGCCTTCAGCCGTGTCACCCCGGAAATGATCGAACGCCTGCAACAGGATTTCGAGGTGATTGCGCCCAACCCCAAGCTGGGCGATATCAACGCTCAATTCAATGAAGCCCTGCCCCACGCCCACGGCCTGATCGGCGTGGGTCGCAAGCTGGGCCGCGAGCAGTTGCAAGGAGCGGGCAACCTGGAAGTGGTGTCCAGCGTGTCGGTGGGCTACGACAACTATGACGTGCCGTACTTCAACGAGCGCGGGATCATGCTCACAAATACCCCCGACGTCCTCACCGAAAGCACCGCCGACCTGGCCTTCGCCCTGCTGATGAGCAGCGCCCGCCGCGTGGCCGAGTTGGACGCCTGGACCAAAGCCGGCCAGTGGAAAGCCAGCGTGGGCGCGCCGTTGTTCGGTTGCGATGTGCATGGCAAGACGCTGGGCATCGTCGGCATGGGCAATATCGGCGCGGCCGTGGCACGGCGTGGGCGCTTGGGTTTCAACATGCCGGTCCTGTACAGCGGCAACAGCCGCAAGCCGGCGCTGGAGCAGGAACTGGGCGCACAATTTCGCAGCCTGGATGAACTGCTGGCCGAGGCGGACTTCGTCTGCCTGGTGGTGCCGTTGAGCGACAAGACCCGCCACCTGATCAGCACCCGCGAGCTGGGGTTGATGAAGTCCAGCGCGATCCTGATCAACATCTCCCGAGGCCCGGTGGTCGACGAACCGGCGCTGATCGAAGCGCTGCAAACCCAGCGCATCCGTGGCGCCGGGCTGGATGTGTATGAGCAAGAGCCGTTGGCCGAGTCGCCGCTGTTCCAGCTGAGCAATGCCGTGACCCTGCCGCATATTGGCTCGGCCACCCATGAAACCCGTGAAGCCATGGCCAACCGCGCCCTGGACAATTTGCGCAGCGCCCTGCTGGGCCAACGTCCGCAGGACCTGGTGAACCCGCAAGTCTGGAAGGGTTGACACAAATGCCCTGTGGGAGCGGGGCATGTACCACACAAAATACGGTTAAAGCCTGGCTCCCCCAAGTCGATAACCTTCCATAGATCGTCCTCCCTGATCCACAGAAGGTTTTTATGTCCACCACCAAAGCCCGCGCAGACTCACTTTCGCTTCTGCTCTTTACCTTGCGCAGCGGCAAGCTGATGGCCATCAACCTGCTGAAAGTCAGCGAAATCATTCCGTGCCCGCCGCTGACCAAGCTGCCGGAGTCTCACCCGCACGTCAAAGGCATCGCCACCCTGCGCGGTGCCTCGCTGGCAGTGATCGACCTGAGCCGTGCCCTGGGCGAAATGCCCCTTGAAGACCCCAACGGCGGCTGCCTGATCGTCACTGATGTGAGCCGTTCCAAGCAGGGTCTGCATGTGCAGGCGGTGAGCAAGATCGTGCATTGCCTGACCACCGACATCCGCCCGCCGCCCTATGGCTCCGGCGGTAACCGCGCGTTCATCACTGGAGTCACCCAGGTGGAAGGCGGCCTGGTGCAGGTGCTGGATATCGAAAAAGTCATCCACGGTATCGCGCCGGCTCCGATCGAAGTGGCGCCTACCGACCTGACCATGGAAGAAGCTGAAGTACTCGGCCATGCGCGGATCCTGGTGGTCGATGACAGCCAGGTCGCCCTGCAGCAATCGGTGCACACCCTGCGCAACCTCGGCCTCACCTGCCACACTGCGCGCAGTGCCAAGGAAGCCATCGATGTGCTGCTGGAGCTGCAAGGCACGGCCGAGCAGATCAATGTGGTGGTGTCGGACATCGAGATGTCCGAAATGGACGGTTACGCCCTCACCCGCACCCTGCGTGAAACCCCGGACTTCCAGCACCTGTATGTGTTGCTGCACACCTCCCTGGACAGCGCGATGAACAGCGAAAAAGCCCGTCTGGCCGGGGCCAACTCGGTGCTGACCAAGTTTTCCTCGCCCGAGCTGACCAAGTGCCTGGTAGTGGCCGCCAAAACCGTGGCGCAACAGAGTCTGTGACCGAGTATTTCCAACTACTGCGCCGCGACCTGAGGGGCAGCCTGCCCGCACCGCAGTGGCCGGCCAATACACAGTTGGATCATTACCGCGCAGACCTCGCCCCGGCGATTCACGCGGTGTTGCGCATGACCCAGGACCAGGGCGGCGGCCGCGTTCCCAACCTGGAAACCTGGCAGCGCCAATTCACTACCGATGCCGAGTTCGACCCCACGCTCTGCCTGGTCGCCAGCAACGGCGAGGGCATTCTCGGGGTGGCGCAGTGCTGGACCAGCGCCTTTATCAAGAACCTGTGCGTACACCCTTGCGCCCAGGGCCAGGGAGTGGGCCGTGCGTTGTTGCTGCACAGCTTCCAGGTATTCAAGCAGCGCGGCGAACCCTACGTGGACCTCAAGGTGCTGGAGAGCAACCTGCGTGCCCGGCAACTGTATGAAAGCGCAGGCATGGTATTTGTCCTACGGGATGTGGTCGCAGACGACTGACAGTCGCTGGCGCATAACTTGCTTCCAGAGTGCCTGAACGGTGAACAGAGGTAAAAACCCGTCACCGTTCCTGCGTGCCCTCTGACCTAGCCTGGTGACAGATCTGCCATGAACACCCACTTTTCCTGCGTCGGTTGCGGTAAATGCTGCACCGACCATCACGTCCCCCTGACACTCGACGAGGCCCGCCTGTGGGCGGCGGACGGCGGTAACGTCATCGTCCTGGTGGAAGGGTTCCTGGGTAATGGCCTGGGCCTGCCCCAGCAGCAACGCGAACATGCCGAGCGCCGTTCGGTGGTGGTACCCAGCGGCAACACCGAGGCGTTTGTGGCGATCACCTTTGCTGCCTACAACGCCGGACGCTGCCGGAATCTTGACGAAGACAACCTGTGCCGCATCTATGAACGCCGGCCATTGGTGTGCCGCATCTACCCGATGGAGATCAACCCGCACATCCCGCTGAACCCTGCCGCCAAGGACTGCCCACCGGAATCCTGGGAACAGGGCCCTGCGCTGATCGTAGGCGGTGAGTTGATGGACCTGGAGCTGGCTGAGTTGATCCGCCGTTCACGTCAGGCCGATCGCGATGACGTGCAGACCAAGGAAACGGTGTGCGCCTTGCTGGGCATACGGACCACGGCGCTCAAGGGGGATGGGTTTACCGCTTACCTGCCGGACATGGGCGCATTTGGCCAGGCGCTTGAGTCCGCAGCGAATCAGCCACCCGTGGCCAGCGAGTGGGTGTTCCATGTGTCGGGCCTGGACATCGCCGAACAGGTGCTGGATGCCGGCGCGCGGGTTGCGACTGAGGTGCCGGCCAACTATGCGTTTATTTCGTTGCGGGCAGCTTAGACTGTTCCGGCCTCATCGCGGGCAAGCCCGCGATAGTGATGGTCCTTTCACCACAAGCGCGGTGATTTGTGACGCACTGGCTGGCACCGTCCAGCGCGACGCCAGTATGCTGGGCCTGTTGGACGCTCACGGTGCATCCAGCCGGTAAGGCGCAAGAATCCGCTGATACTCGCCGTTGTGCATAAGTTGTTCAAGGGCGCGATTAAGCTCCGTACGCAACGCTGTGTCGGTATTGCGCAGTGCAATCGCCACGCCCTCGCCCAGCAGTTCGGTAGACACGGCAGGGCCCAGGAAGTCGAAATCCGCACCTGCGACCGTGTCGAGCAAGGCGTTGCGGATTTCCACGGTGCCCTGCAGAGTGGCGTCAATATCACCTGCCACCAGGCTGCGCACCAATTCGTCGTTGAGCCAGAAGCTCTTGATGATCACCCCGTTGCGCGCCCATTGCGACCGGGCGAAGGCTTCGCGATTGCTGCCCAACAATACGCCAACGCGCTTGCCCTTGAGCGACGCCGTCGTTGGCATCAGGCCTGAGGTTCGATGCGCGACCAGGCGCGTGGTGAAGGGGTAGAGGATATCGCTGAAGCTCACCCAGCGCCGTCGCTTGGGCGTGGGCGCGATCCCCATGATTGCATCGAATTGGCGGGCATCAAGGTCTTCGAAGTTTTCGACCAACACCTGGTCGACCCAGGTGCAGCGCGCATTCAACTGCTGGCACAAAGCATTGCCCAGCTCGATATTCAGGCCGACCAACTGTCCTTGTGGGTTACGGCTCTGGAAGGGGGGGAATTGCGCGGCAACGGCGAAGCGGATTTCGCGTCGCGGTTGATCAATGCCAGCAACGGCATCCACCGCGAGCAACAGGGCAAGCGCTACACAGAGCTGTATCAGGGCCACAGGAAACATCCTTTTCCGGAAAGAGCGCCCTCTATCCAGCCTCGGTAAAAAGTCGAGGCCGAACAGAAGCGGTGCAAGCTTTCAAGAAACGATCGCGAGCCTACAAGCGGAAATTTCAGCGGGCACTGTAGGTTGCATCCTGCAAGGCGTGTTGCAGATTATTCCTAACGTTTACCCATCGAACGACGAGTACCCGGCGGCGCCATGCCAGGGGTCTTGGTGTGGCCGTTCTTGGCACCGTTTTTGTACCAAGGCTGGGCGTCACTCTTGCTGCCACCCAGTTCACCCGGTTTGAAGGGAAACTTGAACGCCGGGATCTCGGCTTTTTCAACGCCGTCGGCGTTGGCCGAATCGACGAGGTCGGCCGCTTCAACAGGTGTGTGTGTCGGGGATTTCATGAAAGCTCCGGGGCATGCAGAAGATGATGTGGGCCAAGTGAAGGATCACATAGGTAGGAAGTATACCTGCGCGACTCAGATCTTTGACCAGCGTCGTACGAATGGTCAGGAGTTAACTGACGCGGCTGTCAGATAGCGGTCACTTTACTGACTGGGTCAGCAGGCTATAAATACTCACCCCTACCTCAACCCCTGCCTTGGCGCCTTACAGCATGCACATTAAAAGAAAAACTGTATTGACCGTGGGAGTCCTCGCAATTCTGGCTGTCGCGGCCTGGGCGCTGACCCGACCTGCCAAGCCCAAACTGGTTGCCTCCACCGCCGTACCGGTAAGGGTCGTGAAGGTGGTGGAGCAGGACTTGCCGCGCTACGTGACCGGAATCGGCTCGGTGCTGTCGTTGCACAGCGTGGTTATTCGCCCGCAAATCGACGGCATCCTCACTCGATTGCTGGTCAAGGAGGGGCAACTGGTCAAGGCCGGTGACCTGCTGGCGAGCATCGATGACCGCTCGATCCGTGCCAGCCTCGACCAGGCCAAGGCGCAACTGGGCGAAAGCCAGGCGCAACTGCACGTGGCGCAGGTCAACCTCAAGCGCTACAAGGAACTGAGCATTGATGATGGCATCTCCAAGCAGACCTACGACCAGCAACAGGCGCTGGTCAACCAGCTGAAAGCCACGTTACAGGGTAATCAGGCCGCCATCGACGCGGCCCAGGTGCAACTGTCTTACACGCAGATTCGCTCGCCCGTCACCGGCCGCGTCGGTATCCGTAGTGTGGATGAAGGCAACTTCCTGCGCATGAGCGATGCCCAAGGGCTGTTCTCGGTCACCCAGATCGACCCGATTGCCATCGAATTCTCCCTGCCCCAGCAGATGTTACCGACATTGCAGGGCCTGATCGCAGCGGCTTATCCCGCCCGCGTAGACGCCTACCTGGGTGCCGATACCGAAGGCGAAAACGCCGACCTGCTCGGCCAGGGCCGCCTGAGCCTGATCGACAACCAGATCAGCAGTACCACCGGCACCCTCCGCGCCAAGGCCGAATTCAGCAACAGCATGCAGAAACTCTGGCCGGGCCAACTGGTGACGATCAAGATCCAGACCGCCCTCGACCGCAACGCCCTGGCGGTTCCGCCAAGCGTGGTGCAGCGCGGCCTGGACTCGCACTTCGTGTACCGCGTCAACGGTGACAAGGTAGAAATCGTGCCGGTGCAAGTGGTGTATCAGGACAGTGAACGCAACATTCTCAAGGGCATCCAGGCGGGCGATGTGCTGGTCAGCGATGGTCAGTCGCGGCTCAAGGCGGGCGCCAAGATAGAGGTCCTCAAAGAGCCACCCCAAGTGATCCAGACCGCTGACGTCATGGTGCAGCCATGACGACATCCCGGGGCTCGATTTCCGCCTGGTGCATCGACCGCCCGGTCGCCACCCTGCTGCTCACGTTCGCCCTGGTACTGCTCGGGCTGATTGCCTTTCCAAAATTACCCATCGCCCCACTGCCAGAGGCTGAGTTTCCCACCATTCAGGTGACCGCACAGTTACCAGGCGCCAGCCCGGACACCATGGCATCGTCGATTGCGACCCCACTGGAAGTGCAATTCAGCGCAATCCCTGGCATGACTCAGATGACCTCCAGCAGTGCCTTGGGCTCCACTCTGCTGACCCTGCAATTCACCCTCGATAAAAGCATCGATACCGCTGCGCAGGAAGTGCAGGCAGCTATCAATACCGCTGCCGGCAAACTGCCGAGCGATATGCCGAGTCTGCCGACCTGGCGTAAGGTAAACCCGGCGGACAGTCCGGTTCTGATCGTCAGTGTCAGCTCCCACGACATGCCCGGCACTGAACTGAGTGATTTGGTGGAAACCTTGTTGGCGCGCCAGATCAGCCAGATCGACGGCGTAGGCCAGATCAACATCACCGGCCAGCAGCGCCCGGCGATTCGCGTGCAGGCTTCTCCCGATAAGCTCGCCGCCATCGGCCTGACCTTGGCCGACATCCGCCTGGCGATCCAGCAATCCAGCCTCAACCTGGCCAAAGGGGCGCTGTACGGCAAGAACAGCGTCTCGACCCTGGCAACCAATGATCAGCTATTTCACCCGGGTGAATACGGCGACTTGATCGTCTCCTACAAGGATGGCGCCCCTGTTCAACTGCGCGACGTCGCCAAAGTCGTCAGCGGATCGGAAAACGCCTACGTTCAGGCGTGGGCCGTCGACACGCCTGGCGTTAACCTGGTAATTACCCGCCAGCCCGGCGCCAACATCGTCGAGACCGTGGAGCGCATCCAGGCCGAATTACCACGACTGGAAGCCATGCTGCCGGCATCGGTGCAGGTCAGCGTGCTGATGGACCGTACCACCACCATCCGTGCCTCGCTGCACGAAGTGGAAATGACCTTGTTGATCGCCGTATTGCTGGTGGTCGGGGTGATGGCGATTTTCCTGCGCCAATGGTCGGCGACCATCATTGTCTCCAGCGTGCTGGGCGTATCGTTGATCGCGAGTTTTGCCCTGATGTACGTGCTGGGCTTCAGCCTGAACAACCTGACCCTGGTAGCCATCGTGGTGGCCGTAGGCTTTGTGGTGGACGATGCGATTGTGGTGGTGGAGAACATCCATCGCCATCTGGAGACCGGCATGGACAAGCGCGAGGCGGCGATCAAGGGGTCCAGTGAGATTGGCTTTACCGTGGTGTCTATCAGCGTGTCCCTGGTGGCAGCCTTTATTCCGCTGCTGTTCATGGGCGGCGTAGTCGGCAGGCTGTTCAAGGAGTTTGCCTTGACCGCCACGTCGACCATCCTGATTTCCGTCGTGGTGTCCCTGACGCTGGCGCCGACCCTGGCCGCATTGTTCATGAATGCACCAAACCACCGCGCGCATGACAAACCCGGCTTTGGTGAAAGACTGCTGGCAGCCTACGAAAGAAGCTTGCGTCGCGCCCTGGCCCACCAGCGCACCATGGCTGGCATCTTCATGCTGACCCTGGCGCTGGCCGTGGTCGGCTATGTGTTTATCCCCAAGGGTTTCTTTCCGGTGCAGGACACCGGTTTTATTCTCGGCACCAGCGAGGCGGCGGCGGACGTGTCTTACCCGGACATGGTCGCCAAGCACAAGGCGCTGGCGCAAATCATGAAGGATGATCCGGCTGTGCGAGCGTTCTCCCACTCCGTCGGTGTAACCGGTAGCAACCAGACCATCGCCAACGGGCGCTTCTGGATTTCCCTCGTACCCCGAGGTGATCGGGATGTGTCCGCCAGCCAATTCATCGACCGCATCCGACCCAAGCTGGCCAAGGTGCCGGGCATCGTGTTGTACCTGCGCGCGGGCCAGGACATCAACCTCAGCTCCGGCCCAAGTCGTAGTCAATATCAGTACGTGCTCAAGAGTAACGACGGCGCGACGCTGAACACCTGGACCCAACGCCTGACCGAAAAACTGCGTTCCATTCCGGCGTTCCGCGACATCTCCAATGACCTGCAACTGGGCGGCAGCATCACCCACATTACCATCGATCGCCGCGCTGCCGCACGGTTCGGACTCACCGCAACCGACGTCGATCAAGCGCTGTATGACGCCTTCGGCCAGCGCCAGGTCAATGAGTTCCAGACCGAAATCAACCAATACCAAGTGGTACTGGAACTGGACACCCAACAGCGCGGCAAGGCCGAAAGCCTGAATTACTTCTACCTGCGTTCGCCGCTGACCAATGAAATGGTGCCGCTGTCGGCATTGGCCCGCGTCGAAGCGCCCACAGTTGGCCCACTGTCCATCAGCCACGATGGCATGTTCCCGGCCGCCAATCTGTCGTTCAACCTGGCGCCCGGTATTGCGTTGGGTGATGCGGTGATTCTGCTCAACCAGGCGAAAAACGAGATCGGCATGCCGGCTTCGATCATCGGCAATTTCCAGGGTGCGGCGCAGGCGTTCCAGAGTTCGCTGGCCAGCCAGCCGTGGCTGATCCTTGCGGCATTGGTGGCGGTCTATATCATTCTCGGCGTGCTGTATGAGAGCTTCGTGCACCCGCTGACGATCATCTCGACACTGCCCTCGGCAGGCCTGGGTGCGCTGGTCATGCTGTGGCTGTTGGGCCAGGACTTCTCGATCATGGCGCTGATCGGCCTGGTGCTGTTGATCGGCATCGTCAAGAAGAACGGTATCCTGCTGATCGATTTCGCCCTGGACGCCCAGCGCACGCGTGGGCTGTCACCGCAGGATGCGATCTTCGAAGCCTGCATCACACGGTTCCGGCCGATCATCATGACGTCCTTGGCCGCACTGCTCGGCGCCCTGCCGCTGATGCTCGGCTATGGCGCCGGTGCGGAGCTGCGCCAGCCGCTGGGCATCTCGGTGGTCGGCGGGCTGCTGGTCAGCCAGGCGCTGACGCTGTTCACCACGCCGGTCATATACTTGTACCTTGAGAAGTTTTTCCACAGGCCCAAACCAACACCTGCGTTGGCGACCACACATTGAGGCTGGGGCCCCGCCCTAGAGCAAAAGGCTCATGCGCGTCCTGATTATTGAAGACGAAGAAAAAACCGCGGACTACCTGCACCGCGGCCTGACAGAACAGGGCTACACCGTCGATGTGGCCCGCGAAGGCGTCGAGGGTTTGCACCTGGCGTTGGAGAGTGACTACGCGGTGATTGTGCTCGACGTGATGCTGCCCGGCCTCGATGGCTTTGGTGTATTGCGTGCGCTGCGTGCGCGCAAACAAACGCCGGTGATCATGCTCACCGCCCGCGAACGCGTGGAAGATCGCATTCGTGGTCTGCGCGAAGGCGCTGACGATTACCTGGGCAAGCCGTTCTCTTTCCTGGAGCTGGTGGCACGTTTGCAAGCCTTGACCCGCCGCAGCGGTGGTCATGAGCCGGTGCAGGTAACCGTTGCCGACCTGTGGATCGACCTGATCAGCCGCAAGGCCAGCCGTAACGGCGTGCGCCTGGACCTGACCGCCAAGGAGTTCTCGCTGCTCAGCGTATTGGCGCGGCGCCAGGGCGAGATCCTGTCCAAGACAGCGATTGCAGAAATGGTCTGGGACATCAATTTCGACAGCGACGCCAACGTCGTGGAAGTGGCGATCAAGCGCCTGCGGGCCAAACTCGATGGGCCGTTCGATACCAAGCTGCTGCACACCATCCGTGGCATGGGGTATGTGCTGGAGAGTCGCAGTGTCAGCTAACTCCATTGCCCTGCGCCTGAGCGGCATGTTCACCCTGGTAGCGCTGGTGATCTTCCTGCTGATCGGCGGTGCGCTGTACCAGCAGGTGGATCGGGGGCTGGGCTTGTTGCCTGAGGCTGAACTGGATGCACGCTACAGCGTGTTGGAGTCGTCGGTGGGCCGCTTCGGGACGCCCGATCACTGGGCAAAGATTACCGCCAAGCTCAAGTTGCTCAGTGAAGAAGACAAGCGTATCCGCTTCTGGGTGGTCAGCGACGTCCCCTCCTATGAGTATGGCAACCCCGATGCCCAGATCCGCGCTTTTGCCAATGGGCACACCGGCAAACGCGATTTGCATCTACCGGGCCATCAACACCCGTTCAAGGCACTGGTGAGCCAGTTCCCGGCCAAGGACCAGCGCCCGCCGCTGCGCTTCATGATTGCCATCGACACAGAAAACTTCCACGCGACCCAGCACCAGTTGCTGGTGGCACTGGTGAGCCTGGCCTTTGTGGGTGTCATGCTCGCCGCGCTGCTGGGCTTCTGGGTAGCGCGCATCGGCCTCAAACCGCTGGGCAAACTGTCGGATGAAGCACAGAAACTTGCCCCGCCTAAGCTCTCCGGGCGCCTGCAGTTGTCGCCACTGCCGCCGGAGCTGAGCCAGTTCGTCAACTCGTTCAACGCCACTCTCGACCGCGTCGAGCAGGCCTATTCGCGCCTGGAGTCGTTCAACGCCGATGTAGCCCACGAGCTGCGTTCGCCACTGACCAACCTTATCGGCCAGACCCAGGTGGCGCTGACCCGCGGGCGTTCGGCCGAGCATTATTTCGAGGTACTGCAATCCAACCTTGAAGAGCTGGAGCGCCTGCGCTCGATCATCAATGACATGCTCTTCCTCGCCAGCGCCGACCAGGGCAGCAAGGCCACCAAGCTGATCGAAAGCTCCCTGGCCGATGAAGTGGCAACCACCCTCGATTACTTGGACTTCATTCTCGAAGACGCTCAGGTCGAAGTACAGGTAAGTGGCGATGCCACGGTGCAGATCGAAAAAGCCCACCTGCGCCGTGCGCTGATCAACTTGCTGAGCAACGCTGTGCAACACACCGCGCCTGGGCAGATCATCGTTGTGAACATCGAGGTGCACGAACATCAGGTGGCAATCGGCGTAACTAACCCCGGCGATGAAATTGCCAGCGAACATCTGCCGCGCCTGTTCGAACGCTTTTATCGGGTGGATGCGTCACGCAGCAACAGCGGCGCGAATCATGGACTGGGCCTGGCCATCGTCAAGGCGATTGCGCTGATGCACGGCGGCGATGTGTTTGTGCGCAGCGAGCACGGCGGCAATACCTTCGGCATCACCCTTCCCGTGTAGCCAACTCGCTCCCACAGTGTGTTCGATGTACACCAGAGAGATCAGGCAGTCCGACTGTTGCGGTTTGGGCAACAGTCCTTATCTTGTTACACTCTGTATCGTACCGCTCGCCTGCGTTAATTTGACGCATCGATGAGCGCGACGGCAAAGGCAGCTTCCGCTTACCCGAATTTCCCTCGACTTATTTCCAGGGCTCTACACTGGGAATCTGTCTTAAAGCCGCTGACTTCAGCGGCTTTTTTTTGCCGTAAAAAAGGCCAGGCACACCCCCACGACATTGGCCGTTCCAGATTGACCAAAGGAGCACCACCGGTGAAGAACTCGCTGACGTTCACCCCGTTATTCCTCGCGATTGCAACAACGATTGCCCCCCTTGCCCATGCGGCAGACGCTCCCCCTGCCGATGGCTTTGTCGAAGGTTCCAGCCTCAAGCTAAACGCCCGCAATTACTACATGAACCGCGACCGTCGCGACATCCACACTGATGACAGCAAAGAATGGGGCCAGGGTTTCATTGGCACTTTTGAATCCGGCTACACCCAGGGCACTGTCGGCTTCGGCCTGGACGCTCACGCCATGCTTGGCCTCAAGCTCGACGGCGGTGGCGGCACTGATGGCTCCAGCATCCTTCCGTACGGCAGTGGCAACGGCAAGGCGCCCGGATCGTTTTCCACAGCCGGTGGCACCTTGAAAATGCGTGCGTTCGATACCGAGCTGAAAGCCGGCGACCTGTTTCTGAATAACCCGGTGATCGCCGGCGGCATGACCCGCATGCTGCCTCAGACCTTCCGTGGCGTGAGCCTGGCCAACCACAGCCTGGACGGCTGGATGTTCGAAGGGGGCCAGGCCAGCTTCACCAAACTTTACAACCAGAGCGGCCACCGGCGCATCGGCACCAGCTACGGCGCTCTGCCAAATAACGCGGACAGCCAGCACATGAACTGGGCAGGCATGTCGTTCAGCGGCATCGATGGGCTGACCAGCAACCTCTACGCCTCCGAACTCAAGGACGTGTGGAACCAGTACTACTACGACCTGGACTACACCTATGTGGTGAACGAGATGATCAGTCTCAACCCCGGTCTGCACTACTATCACACCCAGGACACCGGGCAGTCGCTGCTGGGAGATATCGATAACAATACCTACAGCCTGCATTTCACCGTGAACGCGGGTCATCACAGCGTCACCGCCGCCTACCAGCGAGTCAATGGCAACACGCCGTTCGACTACATTGCCCAGGGCGACAGTGTGTACCTGGACAACTCCCAGCAATACTCTGATTTCAACGGCCCCAATGAACGCTCGTGGAAGCTCAAGTACGCCTATGACTTCGGCGGCCTGGGCCTGCCCGGCCTGAGCACGGCCGTGTCCTATATCAGCGGCAAGACCGACCTGACCAAGGTCGATCCGCAAAGCCGTGGCTACAGCGCCTGGTACAGCGCTGACGGTAAGGACGCCAAGCACTGGGAACGGGATATCGATGTGAAATACGTGGTACAGGGCGGCAAGGCCAAGGACTTGGCATTGCGCCTGCAATGGGCCGTCAACCGGGGCAGCAACGGTTACTCGGCGGTGGATCGGGATGTGGATGAATACCGGGTGATCGTCGACTATCCGATCAACGTGTTCTGACACCCTGATTTCTTTCGCGGCGATGATTTAATTTTCATCGGGTAGAACTAAACTGCCAGTATCTTCCCTGCTGAAGTCTGCGCGATGAGCCAACGCCGTACTCGTACCCCGCCTGCGCGCCCGGAGCTATTACTGATTCTGGGCAGCGGTTTCACCGTGACCTTGATTGTGGTCATTGTCGCGGCGCTGTTGATTCGTGAACACGCCAGCACCTTGCAGGCCGCTCAACGCTCGACGAGCAACATCACACAACTGATCAACGCCGACGTGTTGCGTAATGTCGAACTCTATGACTTTGCCTTGCAGGGGTTGATCACTGCCAGGCAGCGTCAGGACTTGTCCCAGGCATCGGCGGACATCCAGCACCTGGTGCAGTTTGATCAATCCATCGCCGCGCCTTTCAAAGGCGAGGTCCTGCTGCTGGACGCCAATGGTTCAGTGATCGCAGACTCATCGACACTCACGCCGACACCGCGTAACTTCGCCAACCGTGACTATTTCCTGGCACACAAAAACGCTGTGCAAACGGGGTTGTTCATCAGTCGTCCCTTCCGCATCCACTGTAACTGCGACCAAGTGTGGCGCATTGCATTCAGCCGGCGCGTATCAGGCCCCAATGGCGAGTTTGCCGGCGTAGCGGTAGCGACCATGCGCCTGGCTTACTTCGACCAGCTGTTCAGCCGCCTGACGATCGGCAACGGCAGCTCGGTCAACCTGCTCAACAACCGCGGCATTCTGTTAGCCCAGCAGCCACTGCTGGAGCGCGACATGATTGACAAGGACCTGAGCGACCGTCCGAACTTCAAACGCATACTCAATGAGGGCAGAGGAAGTTTTCAGGCCATCTCGGCCATCACTGGCAAGGAGCGCCTGTATACCTTTACCAATGTCGGGACATTGCCGCTGATCGTGGTGGTGGCGCTGTCCAGCGAAGACGTGTTCGCGCCATGGAATCGCGCCGCGCTGCTCACCAGTGGGGCCACCGGCATTCTGTGTGTTGGCCTGCTATGGCTGACTTGGATGCTGCGCCGGGAACTGCGGCGCCGTTATCGCGCTGAACGTGTACTGTCAGAACTGGCAGCCACCGATGCCCTGACCGGCCTGGCCAACCGCCGCATCCTCGACGAACGCCTGCGCCTGGAATGGGAGCGCGCCCAGCGCTCGGCCGAGCCCCTGACGGTGCTGATGATTGACGTAGACCACTTCAAAGCCTTCAACGACCGCCACGGCCATCACGGTGGGGACGAAGCGTTGCGCAACGTGGCCCAAGTGATCGGTAGCAACATCCGTCGCCCCGCCGACCTGGCCGCGCGCTATGGTGGAGAAGAGTTTGCGGTGGTGCTGCCGCATACCGATGCCAAGGGTGCCAAGGTGATTGCCGAGCACATCCGCAGCAGCATCGAGCATTTGCCACGGGTGGCAGGGGATGAGCGGCCGATTACCGTGAGTATCGGCGTGAGCACATGGGACAAGCGCAGTCACATGTCGCTGGAAGCGCTGCTGCTGAGCGCGGATCGGGCGTTGTATGAGGCCAAGCATACGGGGCGGAATCGGGTTGTGGATGCCAGCACTTTGTAATGCCTGCGCCTGCCAGGCATCAGTTGATGCCAAGATATATCGCATCATCAACGCCACGCCCCGCTGCTACTAACCGCTGGCCTTATGCCTTGTCATCCTTTCTAACGGCTGCCTCCATATAGTTGTCCGAAAAGAAATGTTTAGCGACTTTTATCTCAGGACGATAGAGGCCATTAACAAGCTTATTGATTTCCACTTCCCCCCTACTTTCAAGCAAATTGTAATTTGACGTCGGTGAAAGTTTACGCAAATCCCGGATAATCGATAGCCCAATACCCGCCTTCATGTCACCCCCGGAAAAAACAGTTTCAAAGGGTTGAAGTTTCTGTTTTGAGAGCTTGCCATATTCAGTGCTGTCCAGGCCGTCTACATGCCTATCCAAATTAGGTGTCTGCGCAAAACGCATTTCAACCAAACTTAACCACGCGGCATCCTTGAAGGCAGGCGTGTCAAAATCGAAGCGATATGTCGTGCCACCAAAACGACTACTTGGTTTCTTCGGCTCCTTGCCTACCTCCAAAGCAAAGAATACAAAGTCATCATTTCCTAAAAGTTTTATATCTTCTTGAGGCGAATTTTGAGTATTAAAAATAATATGTCTATCGATCAATTTTTGACGCGAGAACAGTGCAACGCTGCCATCCTCTCGCTTTACGGGTGCGGCCGTACTATGGGTTGCATACAGGGGGACAGTAAAAAAAATGTCTAAAAAGCTACTTTCCTGCTCGGACAGCCTCCCCAGTTCTTTACGAAGCCCGTGAAGGTTGTTTCTCGACAGTTCATCAACGTGATTTCTCTCTGTACCGGCCGGTGCCCCCTTCCATATTGATCCGTTATGAATCATCCGCTCATGCGACTTTCCACTGATGAACCCCCGAAACGCCTTCACAATCTGTCGAGCCGCAACATCTTTGTAAAGCGCAGAGCCATTGCCCAGCGAGCCAGGCAGCCCCCCACCAAAGTGGCCTTTGGCATCACCGACTGTTACAAGGCGCTTTACACCGTTGCTTTCCAAAATGCCTGGAGCCTGTGCTTCGCGCAAAAGTGTTCCGGTACTGGGAATATGGGTTGGACTTATACTAGGCATGGTGACCTCTACGCAGGCTGTTGGCAGGTTGATAAGTGGGAGATGTCAGACCGATAAACGCTGCCCGTGATCTCATTGAAAACTGGTGGAACCATTCCAGCACCCATTCAATCAGCTCGTTCAATTCCGCGCAGAGCCGTGAAAGAGACAGCTCGTCATCAGCGATATGATTCATCGCGACCATTGCTCCCGACGCCGAGTTGAACCCGACGACAGGCGTGTCCTTATGCAAGAATTGAAATTGCGATTCAAACAGGAACTTTTGCCAGTCCTCGACCTTCCCACGACTCATTGAGCTGTCCGCAAGGTCACAGAGGATCGTCACACTTTTTCTGGTTCTATTATCATAAAGTGCTAACTTGAGACCCTCCACGTTCAACTGACAAACACGAGACGCATCAAACTTCAACCCGGGCAATCCGAGTTTCATTGCAAACGCCTGTAAAATATCATCCTCCCTGCTCATGTTCGAACACTCCCGGCATGGCCAATGAAGTACACATCGAACCCTTTACCCCACTCAACAATTTCCAACATAACAAGCACTCCGAAATTCGTGAAACCACAACTCAGAGCATCCATGCGGTAGATCGAAACACAGCGCTACATTACTCAGTCGCCTTGGGTAAAGAAAACAGCCTAACCATTACGAGAAAATTCACTACTTGGCTGCAGGAACTGAAAACCCCGTTTGACCACGAATAAAACTTCAACACACCATTCCATCGTGCAAAAAAACACTGATTAATTGAAATTAAAAGCAAAAAAAAGGCCACCCGAAGGCAGCCTTTCAAAACTAAAGAAAAGAGAGTTGTTACTTACACCGCCGCAACGGGACGCATGTAAGAGATCGGTGCGGTGCTGGCATCTTCGAAGGTCACGACTTCCCAAGCATCTGTCTGCTCAATCAACTTGCGCAGCAGCTGGTTGTTAAGGGCATGGCCCGACTTGAAGCCTTTGAACTCGCCTATCAGGCTATTGCCCAGCAGGTAGAGGTCACCGATTGCATCGAGGATCTTGTGCTTAACAAATTCGTCTTCGTAGCGAAGGCCGTCTTCGTTCAGTACACCATCCGCGTCGACCACAATGGCGTTTTCAACGCTGCCGCCGAGTGCGAGGTTGTGCTTGCGCAGGTACTCGATGTCACTCATGAAACCAAAGGTACGGGCGCGGCTGACTTCTTTTACGAACGAAGTGCTGGAAAAATCCACGCTTGCACTTTGGGTGCGGTCACGGAATACCGGGTGATCGAAATCGATCTCAAAGCTCACTTTAAAGCCTTCGAACGGGACGAAGGTGGCGCGCTTGTCGCCGTCCTCTACTGTCACTTCCCGCAGAATGCGAATGAACTTCTTAGCTGCGTCCTGTTCTTCCAGGCCGGCAGATTGAATCAAGAATACGAAGGGTCCAGCGCTGCCATCCATGATCGGGACTTCGGACGCGGAGAGCTCGACGTAGGCGTTATCGATGCCCAGGCCAGCCATGGCCGAGAGCAAGTGCTCCACCGTGTCCACTTTGACGTCACCGTTGACCAATGTGGTCGACATCGTGGTTTCGCCAACGTTTTCCGCGCGAGCAGGAATCTGCACCACAGGGTCCAGGTCGGCACGAACAAACACGATGCCGGTGTCGACAGGTGCAGGTTTGAGGGTCAGGTATACCTTCTCCCCGGAGTGCAGACCTACACCTGTGGCACGGATAATATTCTTCAGGGTGCGTTGTTTAATCATGGCTTGGACCGCTTGAGCGCAAATTGCGAACTGGTATCAACAAAGGCTGGCGATAATAGCAGACCAGACCTTTGCTGAACACCAATCACCTTCATAGCCCTGATACATTCCATCAATCGGCCTGACGACGCAGGAAAGCCGGGATGTCCAGGTAGTCCAGATCATCTTGCGGATTCGGGCTACGGGACGCCGCAGCACCGGCCTGAGCCTGGTTGCGCATCACGGTCGGACGGTCCAGATCACGGTAGTTCACCGACGGCAGTTCCTGGCGCGAAGGCGCTGGAGCAGCAGCCGCTTGGCTGGCGTGGCTGTTGTGGCTGGTATGAACGGTATTGTCGATGACCTTGACAGGCTTCTCGATTTTAGCGCCAAGGCCGGTCGCAACCACAGTCACGTGCAGTTCATCACGCATGTCTGGATCGATAACGGTACCGACTTTGACCATCGCGTGCTCGGAAGCGAAGGCTTCGATGATGCTACCCACGTCGGAGTACTCACCCAGGGACAGGTCAGGACCGGCGGTGATGTTCACCAGGATGCCGCGTGCGCCTTGCAGGTTCACGTCTTCCAGCAACGGGTTGCGGATGGCCGCTTCAGTGGCTTCACGTGCACGGTTCGGACCGCTGGCGCAGCCAGTGCCCATCATCGCCATGCCCATTTCGCTCATGACAGTACGTACGTCGGCAAAGTCGACGTTGATCATGCCTGGGCGCTTGATGATGTCGGAGATACCGCGAACGGCACCGGCCAGTACATCGTCAGCCTTGGCGAACGCGGACAGCAGGCTTGCGTCCTTGCCCAGGATAGTCAGCAGCTTCTCGTTGGGAATGGTGATCAACGAGTCGACGCTTTCAGACAGCAGACGGATACCTTCGTCGGCGATCTGCATGCGCTTGCGGCCTTCGAACGGGAACGGACGGGTGACCACAGCCACCGTCAGAATGCCCATTTCCTTGGCCACTTCGGCAATGATCGGTGCAGCACCGGTACCGGTACCGCCGCCCATGCCGGTGGTGATGAACACCATGTTGGTGCCTTGCAGCACTTCAGCAATACGCTCACGGTCTTCCAGCGCGGCTTGACGGCCGACTTCCGGATTGGCGCCAGCGCCGAGGCCCTTGGTCACGGCTGTGCCCAATTGCAGGATGGTCCGCGCGCCGATGCTTTTCAGCGCCTGGGCATCAGTGTTGGCGCAGATGAATTCAACGCCTTCAATGTTGCTCTTGACCATATGGTTGACAGCGTTGCCGCCGCCACCGCCGACACCGATCACTTTGATGACCGGGCTAGCGGGGATGTTGTCTACGAGTTCGAACATGTTCCCTCTCCTTTCATTTTCTCTAGTTTTTTCGCCTACTGCTTATTGCTGTGCTGCGGTGTCGCGGTAAATCTTTAAAAGTTGCCTTTGACCCATGCCTGCAAACGCTCGAACAACGGCGCTTTCGCCTCGTCGTCACTGCGGTAGCTGTCACGGTTGCTCGGGCCCGACAAGGAAATGCCGTCGGTCTGCTTTTGCAGCCCGTACAACAGCAAGCCCACACCGGTGGAATAAATTGGGTTGCGTACCACGTCGCCCAGGCCTTTGACGCCATGGGGCACGCCCAGGCGGACGGGCATGTGGAAGATTTCCTCGGCCAGCTCGACCGCGCCTTCCATCTTCGAGGTACCACCGGTCAGCACGATGCCGGCCGGGATCAAATCTTCGTAGCCGCTGCGGCGCAGTTCAGCCTGGATCAGGGTGAACAGTTCGTCGTAGCGCGGCTCGACCACTTCGGCCAGGGCCTGACGCGACAATTCGCGCGGTGGACGATCGCCCACGCTTGGCACTTTGATCGTCTCGCCGGCACCGGCCAGCTTGGCCAGGGCGCAGGCATAGCGGATCTTGATTTCTTCGGCGTACTGGGTCGGTGTACGCAACGCCATGGCGATGTCGTTGGTCACTTGGTCGCCAGCAATCGGGATCACGGCGGTGTGACGGATCGCACCCTCGGTGAAGATCGCGATGTCGGTGGTGCCGCCACCAATGTCGACCAGGCATACGCCGAGTTCTTTTTCGTCGTCGGTCAGTACCGAGTAGGCCGAGGCCAGTTGCTCGAGAATGATGTCGTCGATTTCCAGGCCGCAGCGGCGCACGCATTTCTCAATGTTCTGTGCAGCGTTGACCGCGCAGGTCACCACGTGGACCTTGGCTTCCAGGCGCACGCCCGACATGCCCAGAGGCTCGCGAACGCCTTCCTGGTTATCGATCACGTAGTCTTGCGGCAGCGTGTGCAGTACGCGCTGGTCAGCCGGGATCGCCACGGCCTGGGCAGCGTCGAGTACACGCTCAAGGTCAGCCGAGCTGACTTCGCGGTCGCGGATAGCCACGATGCCGTGGGAGTTCAGGCTGCGGATATGGTTGCCCGCCACGCCGACAAACGCCGAGTGGATCCGGCAACCGGCCATCAGCTGCGCTTCTTCGATAGCGCGCTGGATCGATTGCACGGTGGACTCGATGTTCACCACCACGCCCTTCTTCAGGCCACGGGACGGATGCGTGCCAATACCGACGATTTCGATCGTGCCGTCTTCCCCGACCTCGCCCACCAGCGCCACCACTTTGGAGGTGCCGATATCGAGACCGACGATCATTTTGCCGCTTTGCACGTTTGCCATGGGTCCTGCCTCTTCTTAATTCTTCGCGACAGCGGGTTGCGCTGCCGTGGGCGCAGCCGGTTCACGCCAGCCGACGGCAAGGCCGTTGGCGTAACGCAGGTCGACGCTCGCAATGTTCGTAATCTGTTCTTTCAAGGTCTTGTCATAGATGGCAATGAAACGGCGCATCTTTTCCACCAAGCGGTCGCGTCCCAGCAACAACTGGATGCCCGGGCCGGAACTGCCAGCCCCGGTCGTCAAAAACCAGCTGCCCCGTTCACGCAGTTCCAGGCGTGCAATGGAGAAGCCCAGTGGCCGCAGCATCTGGCTCAAGGCCTGGTACTGCTGCATCACTTGCTGCTGCGCCCGCTGCGGCCCGAACAACTGCGGCAGGTGCTCGTAGTTGGCCAGCTCACGCGGGGTGAACGCCTGGCCCTGGTTGTTCAACAGCGCTTCATCGCCCCAACGGGCCACGGGCAGTTGTTCTTCCAGTCGGATCGTGACCTGGTCCGGCCATACACGGCGGACTTCGGCGTGGGCGATCCACGGCATCTGTTCCAGCTCCGCGCGCATACCGGCCAGGTCGATGGTGAAGAAACTCGACGCCAGGAACGGGCTGATACGCTGCTGCACCGCCTGCTGGCTGATGTAGCTCAAGTCGCCCTGCACACTGATCTTGGTGATCGGCCGGTCGGCGTACGGCAGTAGACGCTGTGCGCCCTCGTAAGTGCCAAAACCCAACACCACTAGCAGCACCGGCCAGAACAGCGCCTTGAGGAAACCAAAATTGGCTTTCGGCAGGCGCGAAGACATCGGCTCTTTAGCCACCATTCGGCTGGCACCCCGAGGCACCGGCTTGCGGCTCGGTGCTTGTGGGGGCTGATGACGAAGCGATGCGCCTTTCATGTCTTAGCCTCTGGGCTCAATGCTTGCCGCGAGGATCGCCAGCACCAACTGCTGAAAATCCAGACCGGCTGCGCGAGCGGCCATGGGTACCAGGCTGTGATCGGTCATGCCCGGAGCGGTATTGACTTCAAGGAACCAGAAATTCCCTTGGTCATCCTGCATCACGTCTGCCCGCGCCCAACCGGCGATACCCAGCGCCTCACAGGCTTTCGCCGTGAGGTCCATCAATTCCTGTTCTTTGGTTGCATCAAGGCCGCACGGGATCCGGTACTGGGTATCGGAAGCCACGTACTTGGCGTCGTAGTCGTAAAAGGTGTGGGGCGTGCCCAATGCGATGGGCGGCAATACCTGGCCACGCAGGGTGGCGATGGTGTACTCGGGACCCTGGATCCACTGTTCAACCAATACTTGCGAATCGTAGGTGCTTGCCGCTTTCCATGCGTCGATCAATTCGGCGGCCGAGTTCACTTTGGCCATGCCGATACTGGAGCCTTCATGGGCTGGTTTGACGATCAAAGGCAGGCCCAGTTCCTTGGCTGCAGAAATACAATCGTCTTCGCTGCACAGCACGCTGTGACGCGGGGTCGGAATGCCCAGGCTGTGCCACACCTGCTTGGTGCGCAGCTTGTCCATGGCCAATGCCGACGCGAGGATGCCGCTGCCGGTATAAGGAATGCCAGCGCACTCCAGCAGGCCTTGCATACTGCCGTCTTCACCGCCACGGCCGTGCAGGATGATGAAGGCGCGGTCGATTTTCTCGGCCTGCAGGCGGGCGAGGAAGTCGTCGCCTACGTCGATACCAAACGCGTTCACACCAGCGCCTTGCAAGGCTTCAAGCACGGCGTTGCCGGACTTGAGCGACACTTCGCGTTCAGCGCTTTTGCCGCCGAACAACACCGCTACGCGACCGAAGTCGGCAGGCGTGATAGTGGAGAACAGGGAGCCGTAGCCAGTGGTCATTTCGACTTCCCCTTAGCGGCCGCAAACAGCGGGCTCGCGAGCAATTTAGGGGCGAGCCCGCCAATGTCACCGGCACCCTGGCACAGCAGAATGTCGCCAGCACGCAGCAGCGGCTTGACGATTGGCGCCAGGTCCACACCGCGCTCAATGTAGATCGGGTCCAACTGGCCACGCTGACGGATGCTGTTACACAGCTTGCGGCTGTCGGCGCCCGGGATCGGTTCTTCACCGGCCGGGTAGACTTCCATCAACAACAGCACGTTGGCGTCGGCCAGTACATTGACGAAATCGTCGTACAAATCCCGGGTACGGCTGTAGCGGTGCGGCTGGTAAACCATCACCAGGCGGCGCTCCGGCCAGCCACCACGCACGGCCTTGATCACGGCGGCCACTTCGGTCGGGTGGTGACCATAGTCGTCCACCAGCATCACGTCGCCGCCTTCTACCGGCAGTTGGCCGTAGACTTGGAAGCGACGGCCCACGCCGGCAAAGCGCGACAGACCTTCGACGATGGCTTCATCGCTGACGCCCTCGTCGCTTGCAATGCAGATAGTCGCCAGGGAGTTCAAGACGTTGTGGTTGCCCGGCATGTTCACCGAGACATCCAGCGGCTCACGATCCGGGCGCAGCACGGTGAAGTAGGTTTGCATGCCTTCCTGGCGCACATTGATCGCGCGCACGTCGGCGTCTTCGCTGAAACCGTAGGTCACCGTCGGGCGTTTGACCGATGGGAGGATTTCACGCACTACCGGGTCGTCCAGGCACACCACGGCGAGACCGTAGAACGGCAGGTTGTGCAGGAACTCGACGAAGGTTTTCTTCAACTTGTTGAAGTCACCGTCGTACGTCGCCATGTGGTCTTCGTCAATGTTGGTGACGACGGCGACCAGCGGCTGCAGGTGCAGGAAGCTCGCATCACTTTCATCGGCTTCGGCGATCAGGTAACGGCTGGTGCCGAGCTGGGCATTGGTGCCAGCTGCATTCAGCCGGCCGCCGATCACGAAGGTCGGGTCCAGGCCACCGGCAGCGAACACCGAGGCGATCAGGCTGGTGGTGGTGGTTTTGCCATGGGTACCGGCAACGGCGATGCCGTGGCGATAGCGCATCAGCTCGGCGAGCATCTCGGCGCGTGGCACCACCGGAATACGGCGCTCAAGGGCCGTGGCCACTTCCGGGTTGGAGGTGTTCACGGCGCTGGACACTACCAATACGTCAGCTTCGGCGGCGTTCTCGGAACGGTGGCCGATGAAGATCTGCGCGCCAAACGTCTTAAGGCGATCGGTGACCGGCGACTCTTTCAAGTCAGAGCCGGACACCTGGTAGCCCAGGTTCAGCAATACTTCGGCAATGCCGCACATGCCCACACCGCCGATACCGACGAAGTGGATGCGACGGATGCGGCGCATTTCCGGCTGGGGCATGGCTTTCTGATTCTCAACCATGGGCCACCTCCAGGCAGATATCGACCACGGTGCGGGTTGCGTCAGGTTTGGCCAGGCGGCTTGCGGTGCTCGCCATGCTATTGAGTCGTTCCGGTTGCATCAAAACCTCGGTCAGGCGTGCGGCCAAATCGGCGGCGCCAGTCGTTCTTTGCGGCAGCAGGAAGGCAGCGCCCTCCCCGGCCAAATATTCGGCGTTGCGAGTCTGGTGATCGTCAATCGCGTGGGGCAGAGGCACCAGCAAGGACGGCAGACCGGCGGCGGCCAGTTCACTGACGGTCAGCGCACCAGCGCGACAAACCACCAGGTCGGCCCAGCCATAGGCTTGGGCCATGTCTTTGATGAAGGGCTGTACGTTCGCCTCTACACCGGCTTCGCGGTAGCGCGTCGCGGTGACTTCATCGTGATGCTTGCCGGCCTGATGGAAGATCTCCGGGCGCACGTCCACAGGGAGTTGCGCCACGGCTTCCGGCAGCAATTTGTTCAGCGGCTCGGCGCCCAGGCTTCCGCCCAGGATCAGTAGATGCGCCTTGCGCCCGGCCAATGCTTCGCGGGCGATGTCCATAAACAGTTCGGTGCGCACCGGGTTACCGGTAGTGCGGCGCTTGTCCGAGGCTGCAAACGTATTCGGGAACGCTTCACACACCCGTGCAGCCAAGGGCACCAGCAGCCGGTTGGCAGTACCGGCGACGGCGTTCTGTTCGTGCACTATCACCGGCACGCCGGCAAGCTTGGCCGCGACGCCACCTGGGCCGGTCACGTAACCGCCAAAGCCGAGCACGCACACCGGTTTCAATTCGCGAATGACCTTGCGCGCTTGCCATACCGCCTTGAGCAACACGAACGGCGCCTTGAGCAAGGACAATTTGCCCTTGCCACGCAGGCCGGTGACGTTGATCAGGTGCAGCGGCAAGCCGGCATTCGGCACCAATTCGTTTTCGATGCCACGCGGCGTTCCCAACCAGTGCACGGTATAGCCACGGTTCTGGAATTCCCGCGCGCAGGCCAGGGCCGGGAACACATGGCCCCCGGTGCCGCCCGCCATGATCAGCACGTTAGCGCCCATGGGTCGGCTCCTCGGCGAAGTCGCTTTCGCTGAACTCCATCTCTTCGCTGCCCAAGTGGGTTCGACTCTCCCACTCGATACGCAACAACAAGCCCAGGCAGATGCAGCAAATCACCAATGAGCTGCCGCCGTAGCTGAGGAACGGCAGGGTCAGGCCCTTGGTCGGCAGCCGTCCGATATTCACCCCGACGTTAATCAGGAATTGGCCGATCCATAGGAATGCCAACCCATAGGCAACGTAGGCGGCAAAGTACTGCTTGGCTTTCTCGGCCCACAGGCCTATGTACATGGCGCGCACACAGACAAATACAAACAGCGCAACAGTGCACAGCGAACCCACGACACCAAGCTCTTCCGCCAGTACCGAGAACACGAAGTCGGTGTGGGCTTCCGGCAGGTAAAACTGTTTCTGCACGCTGTTCCCCAACCCCACGCCAAACCAACCGCCGCGACCAAAGGCGATCAGCGCCTGGGTCAACTGGTAACCCGCGCCAAACTGATCGGACCATGGGTCGGTAAAGGTAATCAGGCGGGCCATCCGATAGGGTTGCGCCAGGACCAGAAGGTAGACCGCAACCACCGCCAGCACGACCATCAAGGCGAAACGTACGAGCCCAACGCCACCGAGGAATAGCATCGCCGCCGCCGCGCCCATCATGACGACGGTGGCACCGAAGTCGGGCTCCATCAGCAACAGGCCGGCCATGGGCAGCAGCACGATAAATGGCTTGAAGAAGCCCATCCAGCTTTCGCGCACTTCTTTCTGGCGACGTACCAGGTAGCCGGCGAGGTAGATCACCACGAATACCTTAGCGATTTCCGACGGCTGCACGTTGAACGCACCGAAGCCGATCCAGCGCATCGAACCGTTCACCTCGCGGCCGATGCCGGGCAGGATCACCATGATCAGCAAGCCAAACGCACCGATCAGCATCAGCCAACCCAGGCGTTGCCAGGTTGCGATCGGGATCATCATGGTCACAACGCAGGCACCGAGGCCGATCACCAGGTACACCAAGTGACGGATCATCATGTACAGGGTGTTGCCAGACTGCACGGCGGCCACTTCGGAGGACGCCGACGTGATCATCACCAGGCCCAGGCCCAGCAGCGCCAGGCAACCGGCGAGCATTGGGAAATCCAGGTCGATACCGCGCCCGGTAATAATCGGCGACGGGTACGGCTTGATGATGTTTCTGAAGTCGATACTCATGCCAAGGCCTCCACGGCGCGGGCGAACAGCTGGCCGCGCTCTTCGTAGTTCTTGAACATGTCGAAACTGGCGCATGCCGGCGACAGCAGCACCGCATCGCCCGGTTGGGCCAGGGCTTTGCAGTGGGCGATGGCGTCGTCCAGCGACGTGGCGCGTACTTGCGGCACGGCATCGCTCAGGGCGGCGGCGATCAAGTCAGAATCGCGCCCGATCAGCACCACGGCACGGCAATGCGCGGCCACTGGGCCTTTAAGGTCCTTGAAGTCGGCGCCCTTGCCGTCGCCACCGGCGATCAGCACCAGCTTGCCTTCGATATCGGCGCCAAGGCCCTCGATGGCAGCCAGCGCCGCACCGACGTTGGTGGCCTTGGAATCGTTGTAATAGCTGACGCCATCCAGGTCGCGGACCCACTGGCAGCGATGCTCAAGACCGCCGAAGGTGCGCAGGGCCGACAACATAGCGTCGAACGGCAGGCCCACGGCATGGCCGAGCGCCAAGGCCGCCAGGGCGTTGGACTGGTTATGTGCGCCACGGATTTTCAGCTCACGCACCGGCATCAGGTTCTGGAATTCGAAGGCCAGGTACTTCTCGCCGTGCTCTTCGCGGATGCCGAAGGCTTTGAAATCGGGTTTGCTCAGGCCGAAGGTCCAGCACGGCAGGCCCTCGCCCATCAGCGGACGGCTCAGCGCATCCTGGCGGTTGACCACCACTTGCTTGGCGCCGCGGAAGATTCGGTGCTTGGCCAGGTGATAGGCCGGCAGGCCGCTGTAGCGGTCCATGTGATCTTCGCTGACGTTCAAGACGGTGGCGACTTCGGCGCCAAGGTCGTGAGTCGTTTCCAGCTGGAAGCTCGACAGCTCCATCACGTACAACTCGATGTCGTCGCTGAGCAGGTCCAGCGCCGGCGTACCGAGGTTGCCGCCCACGGCCACGCGCTTGCCGGCCGCAGCCGCCATCTCGCCAACCAGAGTGGTCACGGTGCTTTTCGCGTTCGAGCCGCTGATGGCGATGATCGGTGCCTTCGCGTTGCGTGCAAACAGGTCAATGTCGCCGGACAGCTTCACGCCACGCGCCGCTGCGGCTTGCAGGGCCGGTGTCGCCAACGCCAGGCCGGGGCTCACGTAGAGCTCATCGGCGCGGCACAGAAACTCGACATCCAGCTCGCCACAACGCACTTCCACGTGCGGGTAGTCACGGCGCAGCGTGACCAGCTCCGGTGGATTTTCCCGCGTGTCGGCCACGGCAAACGACGTGCCCCGGTTCGCCAGGAAGCGAACCAGGGACATGCCGCTCTTGCCGAGGCCGACAACGATGCGGAAGTGGTCTGAAGCGATCAGGGACACTCGTTTCTACCTCAGTTTCAGGGTGGCAAGGCCGACCAGGACCAGAATCACGGTGATGATCCAGAAACGGACAATCACACGCGGCTCGGGCCAGCCCTTGAGTTCAAAGTGGTGATGAATCGGCGCCATGCGGAACACACGACGCCCGGTCAATTTGAAGGAGGCCACCTGGATGACCACCGACAGGGTTTCCATCACGAACACACCGCCCATGATGAACAGCACGATTTCCTGGCGAACGATCACCGCGATGGTGCCCAGGGCCGCGCCCAGCGCCAGTGCGCCGACGTCGCCCATGAAGACTTGCGCCGGGTAGGTGTTGAACCACAGGAACCCCAGGCCGGCGCCGATCAGCGCGCCGCAGAACACGATCAACTCACCCGCGCCCGGTACGTAAGGAATCAGCAGGTATTCAGCGAATTTCACGTTACCCGACAGGTAGCAGAAGATGCCGAGCGCACCGCCGACCATCACCGTCGGCATGATCGCCAGGCCATCGAGGCCGTCAGTCAGGTTCACCGCGTTGCTCGAGCCAACGATCACGAAATAGGTCAGCACCACAAAGCCGATGCCCAGTGGAATGCTGGCGTCCTTGAGCATTGGGATGATCAAGGTGGTCTCGACGGCGCTCGGCGCCGTCATGAACAGGAAAATCGCTGCGCCCAGGCCGAACACCGATTGCCAGAAATACTTCCAGCGGCTTGGCAGCCCCTTGGAGTTCTTCTCGATCACTTTGCGATAGTCATCCACCCAGCCGATGGCGCCGAACAACAGGGTCACCAACAGCACCGTCCAGACATAACGGTTGTGCAGGTCAGCCCACAGCAAGGTGCTGATACCGATAGACGACAGGATCAGCGCGCCGCCCATGGTCGGAGTGCCGGATTTGGACAGGTGCGACTGCGGGCCGTCATTGCGAACCGATTGACCAATTTGCAGGTTCTGCAGGGTGCGGATCATCCACGGCCCCAAAAACAGCGACAGAGACAGCGCGGTCAGCACACCCAGGATCCCGCGCAGGGTCAGGTACTGAAAGACCGCGAAGCCTTTGTGGAACTGTTGCAGATACTCAGCCAGCAGCAGCAGCATTAATGTTTCTCCGTACTTGAGCCACACAAGGCCGCGACGACGTTTTCCATCACCGCGCTGCGCGATCCCTTGATCAAAATGGTTGTGTGTTTGTCTTGTTCAGCCGCCGTCAGCGCCTGGATCAGCTCGGCCTGGGTCGCGAAATGCCGCGCGCCGGAACCAAAGCTGTTTACCGCGTGAGCCATGTTCGGGCCGACGGCGTAGAGCGCGTCAACCTTGCCTGCGGCATACGCACCGACTTCACGGTGCGACTGTTCGGCCCACTCGCCCAGTTCGGCGATATCACCCAGCACCAGTACCTTGCGGCCATCAAAGCCTTTGAGCAGGTCAATGGCGGCGCAGACCGAGGACTGATTGGCGTTGTACGTGTCATCAATCACGCGCATGCCGTTGGTGGCCAACTGCGCCACAGTGCGGCCCTTGACCGGCTGCACCGCGCCCAAACCGGTGGCGATACCGAACAACGACACGCCCAGGGCGTAAGCAGCAGCGGCGGCGGCCAAGGCGTTGGCGACGTTGTGGTTGCCCAGCAGGTTCAACTGCACGTGCTCACTGCCTTGCGGAGTGTGCAAGGTAAAGGACGGACATCCACGCGCATCGACCGTGATGTTGGAGGCATGGAAATCGGCCGCTGCATTCAGCACGGCAAACGTCAGGACCTTGCGTCCGGCAGCGCGTACACGCCAGGTTTCGAAAGCCTTGTCGTCAAGATTCAGAACAGCAGTGCCCGACGCATCCAGGCCTTCAAGGATTTCACCTTTGGCTTGGACGATTTTTTCCGGGCCACCGAACTCGCCGACGTGGGCGGTACCGGCATTGTTGATGATGGCCACGTGGGGCTTGGTCAAGGCCACGGTGTAGGCAATTTCACCGACGCGCGAAGCGCCCAGTTCGATCACGGCCGCGGTGTGTTCCGGGGCCAGTTCGAGCAGGGTCAGCGGAGCGCCGAAATCATTGTTCAGGTTGCCACGTGTGGCAAGGACCGGCCCGCGCGTGCGCAGCACACCGGCAAGCAGTTCCTTGACCGTGGTCTTACCGCTGGAGCCGGTGATGGCGGCAACCGGCTTATCAAAGGCGGCGCGGTTCAACGCGCCCAACTGGCCCAGGGCCAGACGGGTATCAGCGACCAGCAATTGCGGCAAAGTGGAATCCGCGACTTCGTGCTGAACCAACGCGCCGACTGCGCCTTTGGCGGCGACGTCATTCAGGTAGTCATGACCGTCGAAACGCGGACCCGTCAGCGCAACAAACAGTTGCCCCGGCTTGATGGCGCGACTGTCGATACTGACGCCGTCGAAACTGCAATCGCTCGACAACACGCGGGCCGACAGCGCCTGGGCGAGTTCGCTGAACTTCATCGCTTTAAGCATGAGCAACCTCCCAGGCCGTCAAGGCATGGTCAGCCTCGACCAGATCGGAGAAGGCATGCCGCTCGCCGTTGATTTCCTGATAGTCCTCGTGACCTTTACCGGCCAGCACGACCACGTCGTCAGCACTGGCGCTGGCGATCAGTTGGGCGATAGCCGCGCCGCGACCGGCGACGAAAGTGACCTTGGACGCCTCTTTGAAGCCAACACGGATGTCGTCAAAAATCTGGCTCGGGTCTTCGCTGCGTGGGTTGTCGTCGGTGACGAGCACGCCATCAGCCAGGCGTTCGACAATGTCGGCCATCAGCGGGCGTTTGCCGCGATCGCGATCGCCGCCGCAACCAAACAGGCACAGCAATTTGCCCTTGGCGTGTGGACGCAGGGCCATCAGTACTTTTTCCAAAGCGTCTGGCGTGTGGGCGTAATCGACCACCACCAACGGCTGTGTGCCGCCACCCAGGCGCTGCATGCGACCGGCTGGGCCTTCCAGCTTGGGCAGTACGCGCAGGATTTCGTCCAGGGCGTAATCCAGGCCGAGCAATGCGCCGATAGCGGCGAGTACGTTGCTCAGGTTGAAACGACCGAGCAAGGTGCTTCGCAAATGGTGTTCGCCTTGCGGCGTAACCAAGGTGGCGCGCACGCCTTCGTCATTGAATTGGGCTTCGCGGCAATACAGGTAAGCGCTGGAGTCTTCCAGGCTGTAGCTGATCAGGCGCGATTCACGGTCTTCGGCTGCCAGTTGGCGACCGAACGCGTCGTCCAGGTTCACAACCCGGCACTTGAGGTCATTCCAGGCAAACAGCTTGGCCTTGGCCGCCGCGTAGGCTTCCATGGTGCCGTGGTAGTCCAGGTGATCACGGGACAGGTTGGTCATCACCGCCACGTCGAACGCCAGCGCGGTGACGCGTCCCTGGTCCAGGCCATGGGACGACACTTCCATGGCAACCGCTTTGGCACCGGCCTTTTTCAGGTCGGCCAGGGTCGCTTGCACGGCGATCGGGTTTGGCGTGGTGTGCAGGCCGCTGTGCAGCGCGCCGTAGAAGCCGGTGCCCAAGGTGCCAACAATGCCGCAGTGCTGGCCAAGCAGGTCAAGGGCCTGGGCGACCAATTGGGTCACGCTGGTCTTGCCGTTGGTACCGGTGACGCCGACCAGATTGAGCTGGCGGCTCGGGTCGCCATAGAAGCGCCCGGCAATGTCAGACAGTTGTGCGGCCAGGCCCTTGACCGGAATCAATGGCACGTCGGTGATCGGCAGCACGGTAGCGCCTTCCACTTCGTAAGCCACGGCGGCAGCACCACGCTGCAACGCGTCTGCGATATGCGCGCGGCCATCGAATTTACCGCCAGGCACGGCCAGGAACAGGTCACCGGCACGCACATTACGGCTGTCCAGGCTCAACTCGCGAATCAACAGGTCGCGACCAGCGTGGGCAAAAATCTTGTTCAGGCTAAGAGACATCAGCCGCGCCCTCCATTGGCTTTTACAGCAGCGGCCGGTGGTCCGGCGTTCGCTTGTTGAGTCGGCGGCAGGTTGTCCGGTGTGATGTTCATCAGGCGCAGGGTGCCGGACATCACTTTGCTGAACACCGGCGCCGATACCAGGCCACCGAAGTAGCCCGCTTTACTCGGTTCATCGATCACGACGACGATGGCGTAGCGTGGGTCGCTCATCGGACCGAAGCCGGCGAACAACGAACGGTAGGAGTTTTCGGCGTAGCCCTTCGTGCCAACCGATGTCTTACGCGCGGTACCCGACTTGCCAGCCACGTGATACGCCGGCACTTGGGCACGGAATACGCCGCGCGGTGCTTCGATCACTTGTTGCAGCATGCCCTGCATGGTCTTGGCGACGTTTTCCGGGATGACCTGGGTGGCTTTCGGCGCTTCGTCGATGTGGATCAGGCTCAGTGGAACCATCCGGCCATTATTTGCCAATACAGAGAAAGCATGGGCCAGTTGGATCGCCGTCACCGACAGGCCATACCCGTAGGAAAGTGTGGCGGTCTCGGCCTTTTTCCAGTCGCGGTAGTTCGGCAGGTTGCCCACACGCTCGCCAGGGAAATCCAGGCCGGTGGGTTGGCCCAAACCGATCTTCTGCGCCAGGTGGTAAATGGTTTCGCCGCCGATATCGAAGGCGACCTTACTCATGCCCACGTTACTGGAGTTGATCAGGATACCTGTCAAATCCAGCACCGGACCTTCGGTGCGAGACACGTCACGAATGGTGTATTTGCCCAGCTGCAAGGTGCCTGGGTACACCTCGACCTTGTCGCTGGGTTTCCAGCGTCCGGTTTCCAGGGCGGCACTCATCGAGATGGCTTTCATGGTCGAACCCGGTTCGAACACGTCGATCATCGCGCGGTTGCGCATCATCGCCGGCTGCAGGTTGCGACGGTTGTTGGGGTTGTAGGTCGGCTGGTTGACCATGGCGAGGATCTCGCCGGTCTTCACGTCCATGATCACCAGGCTGCCGGCCTTGGCGCCGTTCTCGATGATCGCGTTACGCAGCTCACGGTTGGCCAGGTATTGCAGGCGCAAGTCAATCGACAACGCCAAGGGCTTACCGGCCTTGGCGTTTTTAGTGACTTGAACATCCTTGATCAACCTGCCGCGCCGATCCTTGATGACTTGTCGTTTGCCGGGAACTCCGGCGAGCCATTCATCGTAGGCGAGCTCCACACCTTCGCGGCCGTGGTCATCGATGTCGGTAAAACCCACCATGTGCGCGGTGGTTTCACCCGCCGGGTAGAAACGACGGAATTCCTCGATGCCGTAGACACCGGGGACTTTAAGATCGAGCACTTGCTGGCCCTGTTCGGGGGTGAGGCCGCGAACCAGGTAGATGAATTCTTTGTTGGCTTGCGCTTCCAGACGCTCGGCCAAGGCTTTCGGGTCTTGGCCGAGGGCAGCGGCAAGCGCTGG
Organism: Pseudomonas sp. H1_A03; assembly: GCF_054685145.1. Classification (NCBI taxonomy): domain Bacteria; kingdom Pseudomonadati; phylum Pseudomonadota; class Gammaproteobacteria; order Pseudomonadales; family Pseudomonadaceae; genus Pseudomonas; species Pseudomonas sp. H1_A03. Next base: position 2,324,324 of record NZ_CP162829.1, on the reverse strand, counting down.
CCAACGGTCCTTGGCCACCTGCAGTTCCTTGGCGTTGGCCCACAGGGTCGTCACCGGAGTACTGACGGCCAAAGGCTCGCCGTTACGATCTGTGATCAGGCCGCGGTGCGCAGGAATCGGAATATGCCGCAGGCTACGTGCATCGCCCTGGCCGATCAGGAACTCACGGTCGACCACTTGCAGATCAATGATCCGCCAGGCGATCGCACCCACCATCAACGCCAGCAGCCCCACCATCAGGCGGAAGCGCCATGGGTAGAGTGCGCCTTCGAGCTTCATCATGGCGCCACCATGCGGACTTCGGCCGCGCCGGGGATGTGCATTTTCAGCTGTTCGGTGGCCAGCACTTCGATACGGCTATGGGCGGTCCAGGTGCTTTGCTCCAGGATCAGCCGCCCCCACTCCGCTTGCGCCTTGTCGCGCACACTCAACTCCCCGTACAGGGTGTTGAGCAGTTGACGGTTGTAGTGGGCGCTGTAGGACACCGCAATCGCGGAAATCAGCACGCCGACAAACAGCAGCAACATAAAGAAGCTGCCGCCCGGGAGGGGCTTGGCGAAAAGCTTGCTCACCGCAACTTCTCCGCAACGCGCATGACGGCGCTACGGGAACGTGGGTTGGCCTTGAGTTCAGCTTCGGAAGCGAACTGCGCTTTGCCATGGACTTTGATTTTCGGCACAAAGGCTTCGAAACGTACCGGCAGGTTGCGCGGCAGGTTGTCGGACTCACCCTTGACCAGGCGACGCATGAACAGTTTGACGATACGGTCTTCCAGGGAGTGGAAGCTGATCACAACAAGCCGACCGCCCACTTCCAGCGCCTCGAGGGCAGCTTCGAGGCCGGCCTCCAGGTCGCCCAATTCGTTATTGACGTGAATACGCAGGCCCTGGAACGCACGGGTCGCCGGGTTCTTGCCTTTTTCCCACGCGGGGTTGGCGACTTTCAGCACTTCGGCGAGATCAGCAGTGCGCTCGAATGGCTGGATTTCGCGGCGCTCGACCACGGCACGCGCCATGCGACCGGCGAAGCGTTCTTCACCGTATTCCTTGAACACACGGGCGATTTCCTCCACGGGTGCGGTGGCGATGAACTGTGCAGCACTGACGCCACGCGTCGGGTCCATGCGCATGTCGAGCGGGCCGTCATTCATGAAACTGAAGCCGCGCTCCGGGTCGTCGAGCTGTGGCGAAGACACGCCCAGGTCGAGCAAAACCCCGGCCACCTTGCCCGCCATGCCGCGCTCGGCGACTTCAGCGCCCAGCTCGGCAAAGCTACGCTGCACAACGACAAAGCGGCCGTCTTCGGCCGCTAGCGCTTGCCCGGTGGCAATCGCTTGGGGGTCTTTGTCAAACCCGAGGAGTTTACCGTCCGACCCAAGCTGGCTGAGGATCAACCGGCTGTGCCCGCCCCTGCCGAAAGTGCCATCCAAATAGCAGCCATCCGCGCGTACGGCGAGAGCCTCAACGGCTTCGTCAAGCAGTACGGTGATGTGGTTAAAGCCGCTATCAATAGTCACAGGATCAAATCACGCAGTTCATCAGGCATGGCGCCCGGTTGTTGAATAGCAGCCAGGTCTGCTGCAGAAACAGCATCCCAGGCATCTTCGTCCCACAATTGGAACTTGTTCAGTTGGCCGACCAGCATTGCGCGCTTATCCAGCTTGGCGTACTCGCGCAAACGCGGAGGCACCAGGAAGCGACCGCTGCCATCGAGCTCGAGGTCGACGGCATTACCAATCAGCAAACGCTGCAGGCGGCGGTTTTCTTCACGCAATGAAGGCAGGGCGCGCAATTTGGTTTCAATCAACTCCCACTCATCGAGCGGGTAAACACATAAACAAGGGTCAACGGCATCGATGGTGATGATCAACTGCCCGGAACTTCGCGAAATCAGCTCGTCACGATACCGGCTCGGCATAGCGAGACGGCCTTTTGCATCGAGACTGATTGCATTAGCTCCGCGAAACACAGATGCGTTTCTCCAAATTTTAGCGTTTTACGTTCAAAAAACCCACTTTGTGCCACTTTCCGCCACTTGCGCACACTATAGGAATGCGCCCACCACACCGTCAAGGCGCGGATTCAAGGAAAAGCCTTACAGAACGGAGATTTAGGAGCGTAAACGGAGGAGAAACCAGAGTTCGTCGGTATTTTTGGCTCAACAAGCGCAGATAGCTCAAAGAGCTATGGCTTAAAGTTAAAGTGATTTATTAAGAGTAAGATTTTTTTGGTATTACGAAGATGCATCTGCCAATGATTTGGCAGGGAGGGATTCTTGCGTTACTACCGGTTTTCTGCCCGAGATTCAGACAGAAGGAAAAAGGTGGAGAGTCGATCTGTAAGCCGGGTTCTGTCTTGAACAGTCATTCGTCTACGATGGCCATCACTGGACACCTTTAGCAACCTACCCGGTCCCAGCGCGGGCCACGCCTTGGGACCCTATTTGGTCTTGCTCCAAGTGGGGTTTACCTAGCCACGAACTGTTGCCAGTCGTGCGGTGCGCTCTTACCGCACCTTTTCACCCTTACCGGCACCGAAGCGCTTAGGCGGTTATTTTCTGTGGCACTTTCCGTAGGCTCACGCCTCCCAGGCATTACCTGGCACTTCGCCCTATGGAGCCCGGACTTTCCTCCCCCTCCTAATTTTCATAGAAGGCAGCGACTGTCCAATCGACTCTCCGCCGCGCAGGTTAACGGCACGGCGGACTTAGGACAAGTAATAAAAGTTCAGAATTACCATCACGCTCAGACGGAATACAGGTTTAGCCCGGAACTATTCGGCTTTCTGTTTATCCAGCGCAGCCTGGTACAAGAGGTTCTTGCGAACGCCGGTAATTTCCGCCGCCAGGGCCGCAGCACGCTTGAGGGGCATTTCCTTGAGCAGCAGGTCGAGTATGCGCATCGCCTCGCTGCCCACGGCATCTTCATCCTCCGGCGCCGTCCAGCCCGCCACCAGCACCACGCACTCGCCGCGCTGTTGATTGCTGTCGCCTTCGACAAACCCGCGCAGCTCTTCCAAAGGCAGGCCCTTGAGTGTTTCAAAGGTCTTGGTCAGCTCACGAGCCAGCAGTGCCAGGCGTTCGCCGCCAAACACCAACTCCATGTCTTGCAGGCATTCAAGGATGCGATGCGGGGCCTCGTAAAAGATCAGGGTGCGCGGTTCTTCCTTCAACGCCTGAAGACGCGCGCGACGACCCACGGCCTTGGCCGGCAGAAAACCTTCGAAGATAAAACGGTCGGAGGGCAAGCCTGCCGCCGACAATGCGGCGATCAGTGCGCACGCCCCCGGAACAGGCACTACATTGATACCAGCAGCCCGTGCCTGGCGCACCAGATGGTAGCCTGGGTCGGAAATCAGCGGGGTGCCCGCGTCGGAGATCAGCGCCACATCGTCGCCGGCCAGCAGACGCACGATAAAACGACTGCCCTCTTCGCGTTCGTTATGTTCGTGGCAGGCCGCCAGTGGGGTGCTGATACCAAAATGCTGCATTAATCGCTGGGAGTGCCGCGTGTCTTCAGCCGCAACCAATTTGACGTCGCGCAACACCTTAAGCGCCCGAGCGCTGATGTCGTCCAGGTTGCCAATGGGCGTCGCCACGACAAAAAGCGAGCCTGCAGTGGAATTCAAAGGACCTGGAGCAGTCAAAACGCACACCTCGATGGTTGGCAAAAGCGACATTGTAACGCGTAGGCGCCTTGAAAATATGCCATCACGGTAGATGCCGTTTCAGCCGTTAGTAGCTAATAGCAACATTTGCACGATCTAAATCGACAGTTTCACGCCACTGACATCGCGCCTGAGCCAGTGCTTGGGTACAATTCCACGCTAATTTGATCGGTATCAGGAACACTTACATGATCGCTTGCCTGCGGCTGCTCTCCGCCCTCTGCCTCGCTGCCTTGTTGGCCGCTTGCGCCAGCTCGCCCTCGTCCAGCCTTGGCGACCTTCCACGGACTCCGGACGCCAGTATCGAGCAACTGCTCGAACAGGCCACGACCGCCAACACGCCAGAAAAGGCCGCCATGCTGCGCCTGAGTGCGGCAGACATGGCCTACAAACAGAACAACCCAGGCCGCTCAGCGCAGATTCTTGCGCAGGTGCCCCTGGATGTCCTCAAGCCAGCCCCGCAGGTTTTTGCGAGCACCCTGGCCGCCGAATTGGCCATGGCACGCAACCAGCCCAAGGCCGCGCTGACCGCCCTGAACCACCCGAGCCTGCAAAGCCTGAAGGACCTGCCGCCTGAACAGCAGATCCGCACCGGCAGCGTGCACGCCCGTGCTTATGAAGCCGACGGCCAGACCCTGGCTGCTGCGCGTGAGCGTGTTGCCATGGCCCCGCTGCTCACTGGCGATGCCGCTAACAGCAACCACGAAGCTATCTGGGCACTGATTGCCGCCCTGCCGGCCGAACAGCTGCAAGCCAGCGGCAACCCAGTGCTGGACGGCTGGATCACCCTCGCACAGTCGGTCAAGGGCGCCGGGACGCTGGAGCAACAACAAGCCGCGATCGACACTTGGCGTGCACAGAACCCGGGCCACCCAGCCGCCGTGCAACTGCCGTCGCCGCTGACCAAACTCAAGGAGCTGGCCAGCCAGCCCCTGACCAAGATTGCCCTGCTGCTGCCACAAGACGGCCCGCTGGCCGCCGTCGGCAAAGCACTACGCGAGGGCTTCATGGCTGCGCACTACCAGGCTGAACAAGCCGGGCAGAAGCCGCCGGTCATCGAGTTCTATGACAGCTCGCGTCTGACGTCCATTGATGAGTTCTACGCCAAGGCCCAGGCCGCCGGCGTGCAACTGGTCGTCGGTCCGCTGGAAAAACCACTGGTCAAACAACTCAGCGCACGTCCGCAGTTGCCGATTACCACCCTGGCGCTGAACTACAGCGAGACTGACCAAGGCCCGCCGCAGCTGTTCCAGTTTGGCCTGGCTGCTGAAGACGAAGCCCGCGAAGTGTCGCGCCGCGCACGGGCCGACGGCCTGCATCGCGCTGCGGCGATGGTGCCGCGTGGTGAGTGGGGCGAACGTGTCTACAAGGCCTTCCGCCAGGATTGGGAAGCCAATGGCGGCACGGTGATGGGTGTCGAGTATGTCGACCAGCCAGTCGCCCTCGCCCAGCAAATTGCCGACCTGTTCCAACTGCGTAAAAGCGAAGGCCGCGCCAAGAGCCTGCAAAGCACCGTCGGCACCGACGTCGCCGCGCAACCCTCGCGTCGCCAGGACATCGAGTTCATCTTCCTGGCCGTGACCCCGCAGCTGGCCCAGCAGATCAAGCCGACCCTGAACTTCCAATACGCCGGTGATGTGCCGGTGTACGCCACGTCCCATGTGTTCAGTGCCAGCGGCGACAAGAACCAGTACCTGGACATGACTAACGTGATGTTCTGCGAAACCCCTTGGCTGCTTAACACCACCGATCCGCTGCGCAACCAGGTTGCTGCCCAATGGCCGCAAGCCAATGGCAGCCTGGGTCGCCTGTACGCGATGGGCGTCGATGCCTACCGCCTGGCGCCGCGCCTGGGCCAGCTCAAGGCACTGCCGGATACCCGTATTGACGGCCTTTCGGGCAACCTGGGCATCAGCACCAACCAGCGCGTTGATCGTCAGATGCCATGGGCCAAGTTCGTCGGTGGCGAGATCCAGCGCCTGCCGGACACCCCGCGCTGATGCCCGAGCGGTCCAGCGTACAAAGCGGCAAGGACGCCGAACTTCAAGCACTGAAACACTTGCAACAGCAGGGTCTGCGCCTCCTGGCGCAGAACTGGTTGTGCAAACGCGGCGAGCTTGATCTGGTCATGCTTGACGGCGATACAGTAGTATTCGTCGAAGTCCGCTACAGAAAACACGCACAATGGGGTGGCGCACTCGCCAGTATCGACGGGCGCAAGCGTCAGAAACTGATACTCGCAGCGCAGTTTTTCCTGCAAAAAGAGCATCGCTGGGCCGACGCCCCCTGCCGTTTCGATGTGGTTGCCATAGAAAGCACGCCGTCTGGTCAGGCTGATCTGAACTGGCTTAAAAATGCCTTCGACAGTTGATTCGCCGGACATCTTCACCACACACTTTTGCTCTTTGCTTTGCGGGCTACACATTCCTGTGCCAAACAGCCGCGCTACTTAAGGTCACACAGATGGACATGCAATCCCGAATTCGCCAGCTTTTCCAGGCCAGCATCGACACCAAGCAACAGGCGATGGACGTACTTGCACCGCACATCGAGCAAGCCAGTCAGGTCATGGTCAATGCCCTGCTCAACGAGGGCAAAATGCTTTCGTGCGGCAACGGCGGTTCGGCCGGCGATGCCCAGCATTTTTCGTCCGAGCTGCTCAACCGTTTCGAACGTGAGCGCCCGAGCCTGCCGGCCATTGCCTTGACCACCGACTCGTCGACGATCACCTCGATCGCCAACGATTACAGCTACAACGAAATTTTCTCCAAGCAGATCCGCGCCCTGGGCCAACCCGGTGACGTGCTGCTGGCGATTTCCACCAGCGGCAACTCGGCGAATATTATTCAAGCGATCCAGGCCGCACATGATCGCGAAATGATTGTCGTAGCATTGACAGGACGCGATGGTGGCGGCATGGCCTCGCTGCTGTTGCCGGAAGACGTGGAGATTCGCGTCCCGGCCAATGTCACTGCACGTATCCAGGAAGTCCACCTGCTGGCGATCCACTGCCTGTGCGATCTGATCGACAGCCAACTGTTTGGGAGTGAAGAATGACCGTTAACCGCCTCAGCCTTTTGGCCATTACCCTGTGCCTCGCTATCAGCGGCTGCAGCACGGCCATCACCGCAACACGCGACACCCCTATTCAGGACGACAAGGGCACCCGTACCTTCGGCAGCAAGATCGATGACTCGCTGATCGAAACCAAGGTCGAAGTCAACGTCGCCAAGGCCGCGACCGATCTGGGCAACGGCGCATCGCGCATTGTTGTGACCAGCTTCAACGGCGTCGTGCTGCTAGCAGGCCAGACGCCACGCGCCGACCTCAAGGCCCAGGCCGAACAAGCTGCTGCCGCTGTGCAGCGCGTGAAGAAGGTGCACAACGAGTTGCAGGTGATGGAACCGATCACTCTGCTCGCCATCAGCAATGACGCCCTGCTGACCACCAAAATCAAGGCGCAGATGCTCACTGATAACGCGATCCCTGGTTCGCGCATCAAGGTCGTCACCGACAACGGCATCGTTTACCTGATGGGCCTGCTGACCCAGGCTGAAGCAACCCGTGCATCCAATCTGGTGCAGGGTGTGTCCGGCGTGCAGAAAATCGTCAAGGTCTTCGAGTACATCGATTGATGTAATCACGCAGCCACAAAAAAGGGCGCCGCATGGCGCCCTTTTTTGTTGACGATTGTTTATTGGTATTGAGAGTACGGATTGCCCTGGAACTGGTTGTTCTGCTGTGGCGCCTGTTGCTGGGCACCTGGTTGGCCATACTGCTGGCCTGGGATTGGACCGAGGTTCACTTCCACGCGACGGTTCTGGGCGCGGCCGTTGACGTCGGCGTTGCTGGCAATCGGGTTATCCGGGCCGGCACCGCGTGCAGTCAGGTTGGCACCATTGACACCCTGGGACGTCAGGTAGTTGGCCACGCTCTGCGCCCGACGCTGGGACAGGTCCATGTTCAACTGGCGGCTGCCGGTGCTGTCGGTGTAACCAACGATCTGAATGGTATTCTGGTTGAACTGCTTGAGCGAGTTGGCCAGGTTGTTCAGCGGCTGATAGAAGCTGCTGGAGATCGCATCCGAGTTGGTCGCGAAGGTGATGTTGCCCGGCATGATCAGCTTGATCTGGTCGCCCTGGCGCTGAACTTCAACACCGGTGTTGGCCATGCTTTCACGCAGTTTCTTTTCCTGTTGGTCGGCGTAGTAGCCGTAGCCCGCAGCACCGGCACCCGCAACCACGGCACCGATCAGTGCGCCCTTGCCACGGTTGTTATGGTCGATGGCCGCACCCGCCAATGCGCCCGCCAGGGCACCCAGGCCACCGTACTTGGCGGTCTTGCTCATACCGCCGGATTCGTTACTCGCCTGTCCCTGGCTGCTGCCGTCATAAGGGTTAGGGGATGCGCAGCCGGACAACAAGGCTACGGCGGTAGCAACAACAAGCAGACGACGCGAAGTGAACATGAAGGGAGCTCCTACTTTTGCATTCTGAGGTGCAAAGGACATTGGCAATGGACCTGTGCCGAGTTTGGAACGCGACAAACGGTAAAAATTCCGTGGCTACAAAAACCGTAGCAGACGCACGCTGAACACGACCTGAGTTTTTGCTACAAGGCGTGCCCGCTATAGAACAGCACCTGCGTGGCAACTATTCCGTTACGCCCGCACAAAAGGGTTCTCGCGCATTTCATCCCCCAACCGGGTATCGGGGCCGTGACCGGTTACCACCGTTGCGCCCTCATCCAAGGTATACAAGCGCTGCTTGATCGAACGCACAATGGTCGCCTGGTCCCCGCCCCACAAATCTGTACGCCCGATACCGCGACGAAATAACGTGTCACCCGCAATCAGCAGCTTGGCATCGGCAAACCAGAAGCTCATCGACCCCGGCGTATGCCCCGGTGTGTGCAACGCCACACCGCAGCCGCAGGCCAATTCCTCATCATCTTCCAGCCAGCGATCAGGCGAAGGCACCGGGGTGTAGGGAACGCGAAACATCTGGCATTGCATTTCCAGATTGTCCCAGAGGAATTGATCCTCCTTGTGCAAGTGCAGTGTGGCGCCGGTCTTCTCTTTCAACTGCCCGGACGCCAGGAAGTGATCGAGATGGGCATGGGTGTGGATAATGCTCACGACCTTGAGGCCCAATGCATCAAGGCGCGCCAGGATCAGCTCATGGTTGCCACCCGGGTCGACCACGATGGCTTTTTTGCTGATCGGGTCGCCGATGATGGTGCAGTTGCACTGCAGCGGGCCGACGGGAAAGGTCTCGCGGATGAGTGCGGCGTGTTCAATATTCATCGGTGCTCCAGCAGGCTCTATGGCATATTCGGCACAGAGTATGGTTGACGATACCCCTGACCCGAAAGGGAGCATTGCGTCCCGAGTACCAACGGCTAAGCTTTCCAAGCGCCATTGAAGAACAATCCAAGACCGCAACCGCGCCGCGCTGGAGCGAGCCCCATGGCGAATCAGCTGATCATCTGCGAGCACTGCGACTGTGTGTACGAAAAAGTCACGCTCGCCAAACATCAAAAAGCCCATTGCGTGCGCTGCGCGGGCGTACTCCAGCGTTACAACGGCCTGTCAGTCCAACAGCGTCTTGCCCTGACGCTGACCGCCGCCGTGTTATGGACTTTCGCCAATTTCTATCCGGTGATGAGCATCAGCCTGCAAGGACTGAAAAACAGCGCCACCCTGTGGGATTCAGTGGTTGCGCTGAGTCTGGGGCCGATTACCTTTATCGCCTTGGTGGCCGCTATTTCCATCATCATCGCACCGGTGTTTCAGCTATTGCTGCTGACCTGGGTGCTGAGTTTTGCCCTCTCGGGCAGACGTTCGCCCGCCTTCAAGCGATGCATGCGCTGGCTGGAAGCGCTCAGACCTTGGAGCATGCTGGAAGTGTGCCTGCTTGGTGCGATGGTGGCCGTGTTCAAGCTGGCCGGTATGCTGGATGTGATCCCCGGCACCGGGCTTTTTGCCCTGGCGGCGCTCAGCCTGTTGCTGATCCGCATTGCCGGTCGTGACGTGCGCGACCTGTGGGACGCCGTATGAACCCGCCACCGACTGCCAGCGAGCTTAACCTGTGCCTGTGCCACAGTTGCGGCCTGTCTGCCGACATCAGCACCGGCGCGCCGGAATGCCAGCGCTGTGACGCCCCCCTGCACCGGCGCAAAGTCAACTCGCTGACCCGTACCTGGGCCTATATGCTGACGGCGCTGGCGTTTTATGTGCCGGCCAACCTGCTGCCGGTGATGAACACCACCATGCTCGGTTCAGGCGCAGACAGCACCATCATGAGCGGCGTGCTGGAGTTCTGGCAGCATGGTGCGTGGGACATTGCGCTGATTATTTTCATCGCCAGCATCGCGGTGCCGGGCATCAAGTTTGTGTCGTTGACGCTGCTGCTGGTCACCGTGCAGCGCAACAGCCGCTGGGCGCGCAAGGAGCGCTCGAAGCTGTTTCGGTTTGTCGAACTGATCGGCTACTGGTCCATGCTCGACGTGATCGTGGTTGCGCTGGTGGCCGCGTTGGTCAAGTTCCAGGCCCTGGGCACTATCGAGCCACGCCTGGGCATTCTGTTTTTCGGCCTGGTGGTGGTGTTTACCATGCTGGCCGCCATGAGCTTCGACCCGAGGCTGATCTGGGAACCCCCACACACCAAGGATACCTCGGATGACGTCACCCACCCCTGACACCCCGCAATCCCCAGGCTCGCCGGCCGTCAAGACTCGGCGTTTCAGCGTTTCGCTGGTTTGGATCGTACCGATCGTTGCGGTGTTGGTGGGGATTTCGCTGGTGGTTCACAGCGTGCTTCAGCAAGGCCCGACCATCATCCTTAACTTCAAGACCGGCAGTGGCCTGACCGCGAATAAAACCGAGGTCAAATACCGCAACGTGGTGATCGGCCAAGTGACCGAAGTGGCCTTGAGTGACGACCAGAAAAGCGTCAACGCCACCGTGAAACTGGCCAAGCAGGCCGACAGCTTTACCCGCGCCGACTCGCAGTTCTGGGTAGTACGCCCGCGTATCGGCGCAGGCGGCGTGTCGGGCATTGATACCCTGCTCTCTGGCGACTACATCGGCGCCGACATTGGCCAGTCCGAGACCCGCGCCAAACAGTTTACCGGCCTGGAAAACCCGCCGCCCATCACTTACGGCGAACCGGGCAAGCGCTTCACCCTGCACACGCAGAACCTGGGTTCGCTGGATATCGGCTCGCCGGTGTATTACCGCAAAATCGAGGTCGGCCAGGTCGTGGCGTACAAGCTGGATGCCGAAGGCAAGGGCGTCGATATCGAGGTGTTCGTGCACGCGCCCAACGATGTCTACGTCACCGAAAACACGCGGTTCTGGAACGCCAGCGGCATCGACCTGAGTGTGGGCGCCAATGGCTTCGCGCTGAAAACCGAATCGCTGTCGTCCATGCTGGTCGGCGGTATCGCTTTCCTCGCACCGCCTTACAGCCCCAACGACAAGCCGGCCGGTGAAGAACGCACGTTTGAACTGTTCGACGATCAGCTCGCCGCCCTCGCCCCGCCCAACGGCCAGGGGCAATACATGAGCCTGCGCTTCGACCAGGCTCTGCGCGGGCTCAAGGTCGGCGCACCGGTGGAATTCCTCGGCGTCGAGTTTGGCAAGGTGGTGTCGATCAACCTGGATTTCGACGCGAAGAAGCGCAGCTTTCCGCTCAACGTCGGCATCGTGATCTACCCGCAATTGCTCGGTCAGGCCCATACCAAGTTGCTCAAGACGATGAACCATGACCCCAATGATGAAGCCGCCGGTGTGCGCCTGATCGGCTCGTTTATCGAAAACGGCCTGAGGGCCCAGGCGCGCAGCGGCAATTTGCTGACCGGCCAGTTATACATCGCCCTGGACTTCTACCCGAAAGCCGAGAAGGTGGCGTTTGATCCCAAGGCGCGTCCGGTCAGCATTCCCACGATTCCTGGCAACCTGGAACAGTTGCAGGAAAAACTCGAAAACATCGTCAACAAGATCAACCAGCTACCGATCGAACGTATCGCCGGCAACCTCGACAGCAACCTCGTGGAACTGCGCAAAGGACTGACCCAGTTCAACGCCAAGACCTTGCCCAGCGTCCAGAACACCCTGGCTGACGTGAGCAAGACATTGCAATCGGCCAGCTCGACCCTGGCCGAAGACTCACCGCAACGCGAGCAACTGACCCAGACCCTGGATGAGCTAGGTCGCATGTCGCGTTCCTTGCGCGAGCTGTCGGACTACCTGGGCCGACACCCGGAATCACTGATTCGCGGCCGCCCAGACAACGCCGCCCCATTGGACCTGCAAGGACCGCCGCGCAAATGAACCGTGGAGCAAGCGCCATGACGTTACCGTTGAAAATCACCCTGCTCAGCGCATTGCTCGCGCTGGGGGCATGCAGCAGTACACCGATTACTTTTCATACCCTGACCCCGGCGCAGTGGAGCAACACCACCGGGGCCGACGCGGGTGGGATAAAAATCGAAAGTATCAGTGTGCCACCACAAGTCGACCGCCCGCAGATTGTGGTTCGCCAAGGCAACAGCGGCGTCGCGATCCTGGACACCCAGTGGTGGGCTGCCAGCCTGGTGGATGAGTTGAGGAGCGCGCTGGTGGACCAATTGGCTAACAGCAACCCTCGACAACCCATGCTGTTGCGCCTTGAGGTGCAGCGCTTTGACTCCGTGCCCGGCCAGTACGCACTGCTCGACGTCAAATGGCGTCTGCGGCCGGCCAGCGGCAGTGATCGCGTGCCGCTGACCTGCCGCACCACCTTGCAGTCGCCGGCCGGCGCGAGCATTGACGACTTGGTGCTCGCCCACCAGAACAATCTCAAACGCTTCGCGGCGCAGATTCGCCAGGCAGTCGACAGGCCGTCCAACCAGTGCCCAAGCGCGCCATAGACTTCGGAGGGTCTACGCCAGCAGTCCCATTGCCTTGGCACGGGCCACCGCCTGGGTCCGCCGCTCCACCCCTAACTTGCTGTTGATGTGGCTGGCGTGGGTCTTCACGGTGTGCAGTGAGATGAACAGCTGGTTACTGATTTCCTGGTTCGAGCAGCCTTGGGCAATCAGTTTCAGCACTGCCAACTCACGCGCGCTCAAGGTTTCGTGAGCCGGCGCTACCTCGGGTGTCACCACCGTCGGCAGAAGCACCAGCAAACTCTGGTTCAGCAGGCCATGCGCATCCTTGCCCAATTGCTCGCGCATCCAGCCAGGGTGCCCTTCCAACAAGCGCTGGAAAGGTTGCAGCGCGCCCCCGGCGCCGGCCTCAAGGGCCTGGACCAGAACCGCGCGCGCCTTGGCTTCCTGGCCACTTTCCAAGAGCAACTGGGCCTGCTGCGTCAGCGCCATCAGGGCAATCATCTGGCGGCCGCTGTTGTGCGCCTGCTGCGCCAACGCTTCAAGCCGTTGCAATGCGGCAACAGGTTGATGGCGAGTGGCATCCAGCGCCGCTTGTTGAAGCTCGATATGTTGTGGCAGGTGCGGGTGAAATTCCGGCGCGGCGGCGGCCTGCTCACCGTTGTAGGTCTGCCCCAGGCGGGTCAGCCAGGCGTCGGCCAGATCTGTACGGCCCTGGGCCAGCCACAGTTCGCATTTGATCAGGGTGATCATTGCCAGGTAGTAGATCGGCGGCACGTCCCAGATATGCATCAGGCGCTCGGCCTCGGCGAGTTCAGCAAAGGCTTTGCCGAAGTCACCACGGCGGCCTTCGAAATTGGCGATCACGCAATGCCCGATCAACACACTGATGTCGCGGCAGGCACGGGCTTCGACGAGCCCGGCGCGTAAGCGGGCGAGTCCGGCTTCGGGTTGTAGCCGCACCAGCAGCAAAAAACCTTCGTAGAGTGACAACCGCGCGCGCACCGCGTACAACCGCTGCGGCGCTAAGCCCTGCAGGCGTTGCAGGCCCTGATGCACTTCATCCAGGGAACGCAGGATTTCACCGCGGGCCTGCAACACACGCGCACGGTCGTAATGGGCCAGGGCCTCGAACAATGGGTTGCCGACGCGCTGCGCCAACTCCAGGGATTCGCGATTCAAGCCACGCGCACGCCACAGGTCGGCATCGACAATGGCCAGGTTGGAAAGGGTCGACAGGCACATCAACCGCTGGCCGTAACGCCGTTGCGGCAGGCTTTCCAGCGCCTCGCTGCAATAGCGCTGGGTCAGCTCGCGATCGCCCCGGCCCCGGGCGATGATCCCGCTCAGCGCCAGCCACTGTGCCAGCATCGATTTTTGCGCCGTGGCCGACGGTGCTGGCAGGAAGCGGCTGAGGTAGCTGGATAATTCTTCCGCCGCATCCAACTGGCAGGCCAGGCCCAAGGCCCAGCTGTAGAGAACAATCAGGCGCGGCGTACTGATCAGCAAGCTGTCGGGCAAGTCCATTTTCCAACGCAGCAGCATGCCCACGTTCTGCTCGGCCAGCAGTTGCTCCTCGGACAGGTTCTGAACCAGGTTGGCGGCGACATCCAGATGGCCGGCGCGCAACGCTTGCTCCACGGCCTCATCGATCAAGCCCTGGGCATTGAACCAGCGGCACGCGCGCAGGTACAGGCTGGCCGGCGGCAGCACATTGCTGCTGGCGCGGCGGGTGCGCAGCAGGTCTGAAAACAAATGGTGATAACGGTACCAGTGGCCCTGCTCGTCCAGAGGCACCAGGAACACTTGGTGGGCTTGCAGGTAACGCAGGATTTCAGCGCTGTCATGGGCTTCGCGCACCGCGTCGCAGAGTTCGCTGCAAAACCGATCCTGAGGGGCTGTGTCGTACAAAAACGCCTGCACTTCGGCGGGCAGGCAGTCGATCACCTCTTCAAGCAAATAATCGCCGATCAGCCCTTCGCCGCCGTGCAAGCTCTGCGGCAATGCCCCGTCGTTGCCGGCCTCGGAGGCGGCGAGCAACCAGAAACGCAGCCCGGCAACCCAGCCTTCGCTGCGGCGGATCAGGTTGTCGAGGGCTTCGCCGCGCAAGGAACTGCTGTGGCGATCCAGCACCGCCAGGGATTCGCTGTGCGTCAGGCGCAAATCCTGTTCGTGCAACTCCAGCAGGTGGCGCGATAAACGCAGCCGCGCCAGATGCCAGTCCGGGCGCTGACGGCTGGTGACCAGCACCACCAGGCCATCGGGCAAATGGTTGAGGAAAAACTGCAGGCACCGGTCGAGCACCGGCCCCTGGGCCAGATGGTAGTCATCCAGTACCAATAACAACGGCGCGCGCGGGGACAGGTGCACGGTCAGCTCATCGAGCAGTCCGTCCAGCCATTCTTCAAAGGCAAAGGGTTGGTGACGCTGGCGCATTTTCAGCAGGCCCAGGGATTGGGCGCCGAGTTGCGGGAAAAATTGCTGTAAACCGTCGAGCAGGCGCTCAAGGAAACGGCCGGGGTCGTTATCCCGTGGGCTCAGGCCCAGCCACAGGCTTTGCCAATGGGCCGGCAGGCTCTGGCAGAACTCCACCGCCAACGAACTCTTGCCGAACCCTGCCGGTGCACTGACCAGCAGCAGCCGCCCTTGCAGGCCAGCACTCAGGCGTTCGCACAGGCGCGGACGCAGCACGTAGCCGTCAGGCAGCGGTGGCCTGTAGAAGCGACCTTCCAGGGTGGGAATTACCGCACTGGCAGGCCCTTGGATTCGGGACAAATCAGTCATCGCCGGGCTCTTGTAGAAGGCTGTTGTCGGCATTGCAGATGTCCGCAGACTAGCGGTAAAAGCAGCAGGTTTGTAGATCTTTGCAACATTTGTCTGAAAAAGAACTGCGACAAAAAAATTCGCCACATAAAAAAGCCCCGAACGGGTCGGGGCTTTTTTCCGAGGATGCGGCCTCGGTTAACTCAGCTTAGCGCACGCCATCCTGGCGCAGGGCCGCTGGGGTGAAGTCGCTGGTGGTGGCGGTGAAACCGAAGTCATACGCCTGTTTCTCTTCGTTCTTCATGCCCAGTGCAAGGTAGCGGCCGGACTGCAGGTCGTAGAGGGTTTCCAGGGCGTACCACGGCACTTGCTTGTCGTAGTAGTTCTCGGCATGCGCTTCAGCCACGCGCCACAGTTGGCCACGGCCGTCGTAGTGGTCGATGACCGCTGCTTGCCAGGTGTCTTCGTCGATGAAGAAATCACGTTTGGCGTAGATGTGGCGCTGACCTTCTTTCAAGGTGGCGACTACATGCCAGACGCGGCGCAGCTCGTAGCGAGCCAGGTCCTGGTTGATGTGGCCGGCCTTGATGATGTCGGCGTACTTGAGCTTCGGATCGTCGATCTTGTAGCTGTTGGAGGCGATGTAGATTTCTTTCTTGCCTTCCAACTTCCAGTCGTAGCGGTCCGGTGCGCCGTTGTACATGTCGAGGTTGTCGGAGGTACGCAGGCCGTCAGCGGCGGTACCTGGGCCGTCATAGGACACTTGCGGCGCCCGGCGCACACGGCGCTGGCCGGCGTTGTAGACCCAGGCCGAACGAGGCTCCTTCACCTGGTCCAGGGTTTCGTGCACCAGCAGCACACCACCGGCCAGACGGGCCGGCGCGGTCACTTGCTGCTTGAAGTAGAACAGCACGTTGCCCGGGTTTTTCGGGTCGAAGTCTTTCATCTTGTCACGGAACACAAACTGGTCGCGGAAGTACACCAGGCTGTAGGAACCGTTGGTTTGTGGCGTAGCCTGGGTTACCAGACGGGTCACGCTGCCACCGCGATAACGGGTGATGTGGTTCCAGATGACTTCAACGCCGCTTTTTGGAATCGGGAACGGCACGGCGGTTTCGAAGTTTTCCAGGCCGTTGCCGCCGGACACCAGGTTGGTGGTGGTGGCGTTCTTCTTGATAGCGGCGAACACATCAGCCGGCACGGTAGCGCCGCGATGGGTCGGGTAGACCGGCATCTTGAAGGTCTCGGGGTAGCGCTTGAACATCGCGTACTGACCCGGCGCCAGCTTGTCTTTGTACTGCTCGACGTTTTGCGCGGTGATGGTGAATTGCGGTTGTTCACTGGCGTAAGGGTTGGCCAGGAACCCACGGGCGTCGACGGCACCGGCGTTGGTAGGCAGCGGCGACCACTTAGGAATGGTGCCTGCAGCGTTACCGGCCATCTCGGCGCCCATCGGGGTCAGACTCGTGCCCAGCTTGGCGGCTTCATCCGCCGACACTGCCGCCATGACGTTGCTCGCCAGGATCGACAGCCCAAGCACACCCACGTGCAACAGACTTTTGGTTATTTTCATGTTCTGGTCTTCCTGAAATGCAGTGTGCTTAGAAGTTCGCGCCGAAGCTCAAAGCGACAAAGTCGCGGTCATTCACTGTGCTGAAATCGCCGCCGAAGAAGTTCGTGTAGTTCAGGCTGGCGGTGTAGGTGTTCTGGTACTCGGCGTCCAGACCCAGGCTGACAGCCTTGCGACCTTCTTCGAAGTTAGCGCCAGGACCAGGGGAGTAACCCTTGACGTCATGGGACCACGCCACGTTTGGCTTAAGGTTGACGCCGGCGAAGACATCCGGGTATTCCCAGATTGCCCGAGCGCGGTAGCCCCAGGAAGTGGCCGTGGTAAAGCCATCGTTGTTGCAGTTGGTATTCAGCCCATTGGCATTACCCAGGCCGGCACCTACGGCGGTCGAGTTATTGAGCGTATTGCAGAAACCACCGGGCAACGTACCTGGACCAAATACCGGGTCGCGGCCATAACGAGCCTCTGATTTGCTCTCCAGGCCGCCCACGTGAGTCACCCCAATCTCGCCCACCGTGGTCAAGCGGCTCGCGCCCATCACCTGATCAAAGAAGTGCGTGAATGTGGTCTGGAACTGCGTGACTTCCTTGCGGTTGTAACCATGCAGGTCTTGACCAGGCGAGCCTTTGAGCACCGAAGCGTTGCCAAAGCCGGTAATAGGCGTGACGCCCGCATAGAGTATGTCGGTGGTGCTCAGTTGCACCGGTGCGTTTGGCCGGTAGCTCAACTCACCGCTCCATGCGGTACCGGTAGGCAGCGTGGTGGAAAAGCTCAAGCCGTAAAGACGGATGTCTTCCGGGTATTCGACGAAGTAGTTGGAGCTACCCGCCACAATCACCGGGCGTAGCGCCGCCAGCCCACCCAGAGGACGGTTGTACGCTGACGCTGGCGCACCTTGTGCACTGAAAATCGGCGCACGGCTGTGATAGTTCATGAAGTAAGCGCCGAACTCGGTGTCCAACGGCTCGAAGTTGTAGTGCATGGCAACGCCAAACTGACCGCTGTCGCGAGCATCACGGTCAGGACCACGGCGCACCAATACGCCCTCTTCGTTCACATCAACACCCAAAGTATTGAGGGTTGGATAAGCAAGAGGCGAGATGCGAGAGCGCTTGTTCAACACCCGTAGGTTGTTGTCGCAACCATCAGAGATGACGTCCGGCTGAGAGAAGAATGTCCCGCAGTTATCGGTAACCGTCTGGTCCCATTCCAACTGATAGAACGCTTCCGCCGACAAGTTATCGGTCAGCGTCTGCGACACATAGAACATGTTGACCGGAATCAAGCCTTCCTTGACCTCAGCCCCCGGACGACGGAACGCAGACACGTCGATCGGGTTGATGGAGTTGATGCCCCCACCGATGAAGGTACTTTCACCCCAGCTCACCACTTGCTTACCGAGCCGCACGCTGCCGGGCTGATCAGCAATCGAGTAGTTGTGGTAAACGAAAGCATCGAGAATTTGCCCGCCGGAGGACTTGGCGCCCTCTTTGCGATTGCTGTTGCTGATGTCCTTGAACTCGCGACTCTCGTCCTGGAGTTCGAAGTCATACCAGTACTTGCCACGCACAAATACGCCGGTGTCGCCGTATTTCAGCTCTAGATCATGGATGCCCTTGAAGATTTTCGAGAACGTCTCGCCACGCTTGAAGTTCAGGTGGCCGTCATCGGACGTCTGGGACAGGCCATTGCCACCGTTGTTAACACCGATCAGATCCTGATTGGGCTTGGCCGTCGACCAGCTCGCCCCCACGGAAAGAGACGAGTCAAAACTCCCTTCGATTTCACCGATATTGAAACTGACGCCGAATGCGGGCCCGGCGAGCGTAGAGGCGAGACTGACGGCCAGGGGCAATTTAGCCCGGCGCCAGAACTGGTTTACTGAGGTCATCGACGCTACTCCATGTGCATTATTGTTATGGCAGTGAGTTCGTTCTGTGATGCTTGTAACGGCCGGAATACAACGATTCCAATGCCGGACTGCAACTGAACCTCCATGGTCCGCAGCACCGCATCCTTGAAAAACTCTGGAAGGGACTATAGCCAGCAGGGGGTAGTGCTTGATCCCTCTAAAGTGTGATTTGCATCAGCAACCCGTCTGCCACGACCCTTTCGCCACGTCGACGAAGGCCGACGCGGGAAGGATGGCTGAAAATTGGCAAATCACAAGTGAAGGCGCGAGATAGAGCATCGCCGTGCAACAAGGGCACGGCGAATCAGCTCAGAGGGTGGACAGGAACGTGCTGTTGTTGGCCTGCCATTCGATGATGTCAATGCGGATACGTTTTTTGTCGAGCTTGCCGACGCTGGTCTTGGGAATTTCAGTAACAACAGCGATCTGGCTTGGAATCGCCCACTTGCTCAAGTGGCCCAGCTCCACGAACGGCTTGAGGTGTTCCTTGAGCTCGCGGGCCCCTATCACATGGCCATCATGCACCACCAACAACGCAAACGGGCGTTCCCCCCACTGCGGGTCGGCGATGCCCACCACCGCTACTTCGCGTACCGCCGGGTGACGGCTGACCAGGTCTTCGAGGGCCAGGGAAGAGATCCACTCGCCGCCGGTCTTGATCACATCCTTGATGCGGTCGCGAATATCGATCACGCCAAAGGCATCCAGCGTCGCCACGTCGCCGGTGTGCATCCAGCCGCCCGCCCACAGCTCGGCGCCCTTCTGCGGCTCGTTGTAATAACCTTCGGTCAGCCACGGTGCACGCAATACCAGTTCGCCCTGGGACTCGCCGTCGGCGGGCAGGAAATGGCCGTCGCTGTCGATGATCGCGGCTTCCACCAAGGGCCCTGGCACGCCGGCCTTGATGCGGTAGGTGGTGCGCTCATCCTCGGTGCCCGCCATCAGCTCTTCGTTGAGGTGCGCGCAGGACACCAGCGGCCCGGTCTCAGACATGCCATAGGCTGCGGTCAGTTGAATGCCACGGGCCTTGGATGCTTCATACAGGGTGCGGTTGAGCGCGCTGCCGCCAATGACGATTTTCCAACCGCCAAAATCCACGTCCTGGGCGGCTTTTGCATTGAGCACCATTTGCAGGATGGTCGGCACGCAATGGGAGAAAGTGACCTTTTCCTTGCGCCACAGCTCCACCAGGTATTCCGGGTCGTAGCGGCCGGGGTAGACCTGCTTCAAACCGAGCATGGTCGCCACGTACGGCAGGCCCCAGGCGTGCACGTGGAACATCGGCGTGATCGGCATGTACACGTCATTGGTGCCGAGCAGGCGCACGCTGTCGACACTGCCCATGATGGTCGCCACGCCAATGGTGTGCAGCACCAATTGGCGATGAGTGAAGTACACGCCCTTGGGGTTGCCGGTGGTGCCAGTGGTGTAGAAGGTGGTGGCGACGGAGTGTTCGTCGAAGTCCTGGAAGTCGTACTTCGGGCTGGCAGCGGCCAGCAGGGTTTCGTACTCGCCTACCAGGTTTGGCAGCTCGGCGGTCTTGGCCTCGCCATCGGTGAGCAACAACGTCTTGTCAACGGTAGTGAGTTGCCCGGCAATGGCCTGGTAGAGACCCACGAACTCGCTGTTGACCAGCACGAAGCGGTCCTCGGCATGGTTCATGGTGTACAGGATCTGTTCCGGCGACAGGCGCACGTTGATGGTGTGGATTACCGCGCCGATCATCGGGACGGCGAACATGCACTCCAGGTAGCGATGGCTGTCCCAGTCCATCACCGCCACGGTGTCACCGGCCTTGACCCCGGCTTCGGTCAGCACATTGGCCAGGCGCGCAACCCGTTCGATCAGGGTTGGATAGGTGTAGCGCAACTTATCGCGGTAGACGATTTCCCGGGTTTTCTCGTAACGGGTCCCGGACATCAGCAGGCGCTTGATCAGCAGCGGGTATTGGTACGCACCTTCGGCGGGCGGAATGACACGGGTCTGCAACATACGAATCCCTTTTATGACTGCACGGTCTTGGCTTGAAGACCTGCACTTTAGAGACCTTATGTTTCAGCCAAATCAGCCAAAGGAATGATTTGCAGCGCCCAATGAATGCTAGCTTTGCGCCAGCATCGGGGACATGCAGCGCTCCAAGGTGGGGAGCTGGCTTGCCTGCGATAGCAACGCCTCGGTACATCGGAAATACCGAGGCGCCTGCATCGCGGGCAAGCCCGGCTCACACATGGACCGTGCCCACTTGCATTCGGTCTTACTTATCCAGCCTTACTTCATGCTGGTAAACGCCAGCTTCACCCCAATCGCAATCAACACCGCACCCATGGTCCGATCGAACCAATGTCCCATCCGCGCAAACCCGGCGCGCACGCGTTGCTGGCTGAACAGCATCGCCACCAGGCAGAACCACAGCGCCGTGGCCACCGCCAGGTACACGCCGTAACCGGCCTGGACCGCCAGTGGCGTGTGCGGGTTGATCACCACGGTGAACAACGACAAGAAGAACAACGTGGCCTTGGGGTTCAAGCCATTGGTCACAAAACCTGCGGTAAACGCGCCACGGGGCGTGCGTTCGCCCGCTTCGCGATGCAACTCACCCTCGGCCGCAGGCTTGGCCGGCTGCGCGCGCAAAGCCTTGAAGCCGATGTACAGCAGGTAGGCCGCCGCCGCCCATTTCAGCGCGTTGAACAGCACGATGGACTGGGAGACGATCAAGCCGATACCGAGCAACGAATACCCCACGTGCAGGAAAATAGCCGACCCCACGCCCAACGCGGTCCAGGTCCCTGCACGGCGGCCGTGGGTCACACTTTCACGCACCACCACCGCGAAATCCGGGCCGGGGCTGGCCACCGCCAATAAGTGAATCAGCGCTACGGTCAAAAACTCGGCGACGTACATACGCACTCCATTAAGTAACTGATTATTTCATCTGATAGGCTCGGCAGATTACGCCTTCGAACCCTGTCGCACAAAGGTACAGTTGATGACGAACAATCGCCGCGCCGTCTTCCTTGATCACCCGTCCCTGGACTTGGGGGACCTCGACCTCAGCGAACTGCGCAACAGCTTCAGCGACCTGCACTTGTTCAGCGACACCACGCCGCTGAACGTGATCGAACACCTGCAAGGCGCCCAGGTTGCGATCAGCAACAAGATCGCCCTCAACAGCGAAACCCTGGCGGCCTGCCCGGCGCTCAAGCTGATCCTGGTGTCTGCCACCGGCACCAACAACGTTGACCTCGAAGCCGCCCGTGCCCGTGGCATTACCGTGAGCAACTGCCAGGGCTACGGCACGCCGTCGGTGGCGCAGCACACGATCATGTTGTTGCTCAACCTGGCGACGCGCTTGAAGGATTATCAACGGGATGTGCGCGCCGGCAAGTGGCAGGAAGCCAAACAGTTCTGCCTGCTGGACCATCCGATTGTCGAGCTGGAAGGTAAAACCCTTGGTTTGCTCGGCCACGGCGAATTGGGCAGCGCAGTCGCGCGCCTGGCTGAAGCCTTTGGCATGCGCGTGTTACTGGGCGCCATTCCGGGCCGCCCTGCCCGCGCTGATCGCGTGCCGCTGGATGAACTGTTGGCGCAGGTTGACGCGCTCACCTTGCACTGCCCGCTCAACGACCACACCCGCGACTTTATCGGCGCCCGCGAATTGGCGCTGCTCAAGCCCGGCGCGTTTGTGGTCAACACCGCGCGCGGCGGATTGATCAACGAGCAAGCCCTGGCCGATGCATTGCGCAACGGCCACCTGGGCGGCGCGGCGACCGATGTGCTGAGCGTTGAGCCGCCGGTGAACGGCAACCCGCTGCTGGCCGGCGATATCCCCCGGCTGATCGTCACCCCGCACAATGCCTGGGGCAGTCGCGAGGCGCGCCAGCGCATTGTTGGTCAGTTGGCGGAAAACGCCCGGGGCTTTTTCAGCGGCGCCCCGCTGCGCGTCGTGAGTTGATAAACTGCGCCCCTTTTCAAGGAGCAGACCATGGATCCGCGCAGTGAAGTACTGCTTCGTCAGGCCGAACTTTTTCAAGGCAACCTGCTGTTGGTAGGTTTGCCCGCCGACGACCTGCTCGGTCGCCTGCCCAACGCGCGCGGCTGGTGCTGGCATGCCGGCGACCAGGCCGCGCTGGACGCACGCTTCCCCGAGCGCAGCCAATTTGGCGTGAATGTGCCAGAGCGCGAATTCGAGGCGGCGGTCATCTTCCTGCCCAAGTCCAAGGACCTCACCGACTACCTGCTCAACGCCGTAGCCGCGCGCTTGCCCGGCGCTGAGGTGTATCTGGTAGGGGAGAAAAAAGGCGGTATCGAGAGCGCCGCCAAGCAGATGATCCCCTTCGGCAAACCGCGCAAGCTCGACAACGCGCGGCATTGCCAACTGTGGCAAGTCACCGTGGCCAATGCCCCGCAAGCGGTCGAGCTGGAGAGCCTGGCTCAGGTGTTCGATGTGCCTTTGGCTGAGGGGCCACTCAAGGTGGTGAGCTTGCCCGGTGTGTTCAGCCATGGTCGCCTGGATCGCGGTACCGAGCTGTTGCTGGAGCACCTGGATAAACTGCCGAGCGGCCATCTGCTGGACTTCGGTTGCGGTGCCGGTGTGCTGGGTGCTGCGGTAAAACGCCGCTACCCACACAACACCGTTACGATGCTCGACGTGGACGCGTTTGCCGCCGCCAGCAGCCGTCTTACCCTGGCCGCCAACGGCCTGGAAGCCGAGGTGCTGACCGGTGATGGCATTGACGCAGCGCCGACGGGTTTGAACGCGATTCTGACCAACCCGCCGTTCCATGTCGGCGTGCACACCGATTACTTCGCCACAGAAAACCTGCTGCGAAAAGCCGGCAAACATCTGGCAAAAGGCGGCGAACTTCGCGTAGTCGCAAACAGTTTCCTCAAGTACCAACCCTTGATTGAAGAGCATCTGGGTATTTGTGCGGTCAAGGCTGAAGGCAATGGTTTTCGCATCTACCGTGCCAAGCGCGGCTGACGGGCGTTTGAAAAAGAAGGCTTGCCGAATGGAATTTGCCTAGGCAGAATCCGCTCCGTCCTAGGGGAGTAGTCTCCCACGAGCGCCACGCTCGTCCGGCATACGTCAACATACTTGGTCAACAGACCATGGCGTATGCGACCCAGGAGTCCGCACAGACGGACCGGGGTTTGACAAGACCTATGACACGCACACCTTACCCGGGGCGGGAAGGCTGTACGTGTCATAGCCGTGTCGACCCGCCCCTGGAAACCTACCTGATGCTGGATTCATTACTCGTTCCTACCGCAATCGTTGCCTTGGCCGAAATCGGCGACAAGACGCAACTGCTCGCGCTCATCCTTGCTGCTCGCTTTCGCAAGCCCTGGCCGATCATCGCCGGCATTGTTGCCGCGACCCTGGCCAACCACGCGGCCGCCGGTGCCGTTGGCGCCTGGTTCGGGAGCTTCTTCTCCGACGCGGTATTGCACTGGATCCTGGCGGCAAGCTTCTGCGCCACGGCCTTGTGGACCCTGGTGCCGGACAAACTCGACGATGACGAAGCCAGCACCACGCGCAAATTCGGACCGTTCCTGACCACGCTGATTGCGTTCTTCCTCGCCGAAATCGGTGACAAGACGCAGATCGCCACGGTCATGCTGGCGGCGCAGTATCCGGAACTCTGGCTGGTGATTATCGGGACGACCGTGGGCATGCTGATTGCCAACGTGCCGGTGGTATTGGCGGGTAATTTTGCGGCGGAGAAACTGCCGTTGACCTTGATTCGCCGGTTGGCAGCTACGGCGTTTTTCATCCTGGCTATCGTGGCGGTGTACAAGGCCATGCAAAGCAGCGGCTGGATCTAAGGCTGCAAACCCGATCTCTGTGGGAGCTGGCTTGCCTGCGATGGCATCAACCCGGTGCAGCTGAGAGACCGAGTTGCCTGCATCGCGGGCAAGCCCGGCTCCCACATTGATCTGCGTTAACTCAGGATTTTTTGGCCTGCTGGTAAAGCGGCATCACCTTCGGAATCGCCGCCTGCAACGAGGCAATCCGGCTGTCGGAAGCCGGGTGAGTACTCATGAACTCCGGCGGTGCGCCTTCCGAAGCCTTGGCCATTTTGTTCCACAGCGTGATGGCCGCGTTCGGGTTGTAGCCGGCGCGGGCCGACAGTTCCAGGCCGATCAAGTCCGCTTCGTTTTCATTGCTGCGGCTGTTGGGCAAGGTCATGCCGTAGTTGGCCACCGTATCGGCCAGTGCCAGGCTGTCCTGGCCGAGGCCGAACAACGCACCGGCGCCCTGCTTGGCCATCTCGATCCCGTAGGCCTTGGACATGGCTTCGCGGCCATGCTCACGCAAGGCGTGGGCGATTTCATGGCCCATCACGGCGGCCAGTTCGTCATCCGTGAGCTTGAGGTTATCGATCAACGCGCTGTACACGAAGATCTTGCCGCCAGGCCCACAGTTGGCGTTCATCTCGTCGCTCTTGATCAGGTTCACTTCCCACTTCCACTGCGCAGCATCGGGGCGGAAGGTCGGCGCCTGGGCAATCAAACGCTTGGCAATGGCCTGCACGCGCTTGGCGTTGGCACTGGTCTTGTCCAACTGGCCTTTGCTGCTGGCTTCGCCCAACGTCTGCTGGTAGGACTGGGCATACATCTGGTCGACTTCCTGGCTCGACAGCATGCTGAACATGTACTGCTTGCGCTCCACTCCAACGGCGCCGCCGCTGGTGGTATTGACCGACTGACACCCGGCCAGCAGCATCGCTGCAACCAAACCACTTATAACCAATGACTTCTTCATGAACACTCTCCCTGAAAATACGCCCTGAAATATGGCGCGTATCGTAGGCGCACATTTGTATCTGCGCCAGATACAGCAGACGTGTAACTCACGATTTTCGGATACATCTCACCTATCCCATCAACGGCGGCGGGCATTCCATTCGCGACACCCCTGACATTTTTGTCGGAAAAACGCTCATGCCCACCGCGGCCGTGGCCGATACAAAAAGGCGGACCCTCCCCTCTGTGCCCGGAGTTCTCATGAAATTCAAGTCGATTCAGTTTTCTGTCGCGGCACTGGCTGGCGCTATTGTTCTGAGTGTGGTCGCTGTGCTGGTGCTTTACGCCTTGTTTGCCGGCGCGCGAACCCAGGCGATGGTGCAGGAGCGCACCCAGGCTCAGTTCGAGCAGATTGTCGAGCAACGCCTCACCGCCCTGGCGCACACCCAGGCCACGTTGATCCAGCGTGAGCTGGAAGCCCCGCTGGTGACCGCCAAGAGCCTGGCCACCGCCAACGCCCTGCTCGGCATGAAAGACGCCAAGGGCGAACCTGCCCTGCAGGTCGGCCGCGAACAATTGATCAACCTGCTGCATGAAACCGTGGTGCGCAACCCGAAGATCCTCGGTGCCTACATTGGCTGGGAGCCCAATGCCATTGATCACAACGACACGGCCTACGTGAACAGCTCCATTCTTGGCATGGGTGCCGACGGACGTTTCCTACCGTGGTGGTACCGCAACGCGGATGGCAGCCTGGGCCTGGATAAACTCGCCGACGTGGCCGACCAGAAAATCCTCTCCACCGGGGTGCGTGCCAGCGAGTACTACCTGTGCTCCAGGGAAAGCAAAAAAGCCTGCGCCATCGACCCGGCCCCTTACAAGGTGGGCAATGCGATGGTGATGCTGGCTTCTTTTATCGAGCCGATCCTGATCGACGGCACCTTCCAGGGCATCGTCGGTGCCGATCTCTCGGTCAATTTCATCCAGGACATGCTCACCAGCGCCGATCAGAAACTCTACGACGGTGCCGGTGAACTGGCGCTGATCTCCAGTAACGGACGCCTTGTGGCCTATACCAAGGACGCCAGCAAGCTCGGTGAAAAAGCCAGCGACTTGCTCGACGGCAACGAACTGGCCAACCTCGGCCAACTCAAAACCGGTGAAGTGCGCTACGACATCGACCGGGAACACGGGCATATCGAGCTGTTCCTGCCCTTCAGCATCGGCCAGACCGACGCGCGCTGGACCCTGATGATGCAGTTGCCCCTGGGCGCAGTGATGGCCGACTCGCAGAAATTGCAAAGCGACCTGGAAGCCCAGCGCAAGACCGATATCTTCGGCATGACCATTGCCGGCCTATTGATCGCCGGTGCCGGCTTGCTGGTGATCTGGCTGGTAGGCCACGGCATCGCCCGTCCGCTCAAGCAAATGGTGGCGATGCTCAATGACATCGCCCAGGGCGAAGGCGACCTGACGCGGCGCCTGACCAGCGATCGCGCCGATGAACTGGGCGCGATCGCCAACGGCTTCAACACCTTCCTGATCAAGCTGCAAGGCATGATCACCCAGGTGGTGAGTTCAGTGCAGAAGGTCAGTGACTCGTCGGAGCACACGGCTGATATTGCGATTCGCACCAACCAGGGCGTGCATAAACAAATGGTTGAAATCGACCAAGTGGCCACCGCCGTGCATGAGATGACCGCCACTGCGCAAGACGTTGCGCGCAACGCTACCCAGGCCGCGCAAGCCGCCAGCCATGCCGATCAGGCCGCGAGCCAGGGCATGCGGATTGTGCGCGACACATCCACCTCGATTGGCGCGTTGGCCGCAGAAATTGGCAAGGCCGTGGGCGTGGTGCAAACCCTCGCCAAGGACAGCGAGAACATCAACGCCATCCTTACGGCAATTCGCGGTATCGCCGAGCAGACCAACCTACTGGCGCTCAATGCTGCAATTGAGGCGGCGCGTGCCGGCGAGCAAGGCCGGGGTTTCGCCGTCGTCGCTGACGAAGTGCGCAACCTGGCGCAGAAGACTCAAAAAGCCACTGAAGAAATCCAGACCATGATCCAGCAGTTGCAACAAGGCACGCGGGACGTGGTACGGGTGATGGAGGACAGCCAAAGCCGCACCGATGAAAGCGTGCAACACGCGGCGAAGGCGGCCGAAGCGCTGGAAACCATCACCCAGGCGGTGTCGGTGATCAACGACATGAACACCCAGATCGCCAGTGCGGCCGAAGAGCAGAGCGCGGTAGCCGAGGACATCAATCGTAACGTGATCAACATCGGCCAGGTTGCCAATGAAGTGGCGGGAGGCGCGGATGAATCCAGCGCGGCCAGTGCGGATTTGACCAAGCTGGCGGAGCAGCAGCGGCGCTTGATCAATCAGTTCAAAGTTTAAGCTTTCGGGGATCTTGAGGACCCCATCGCAGGCAAGCCAATACACACCCTACGGGATCACGCCGGGGTCAAGCACTCCGGCCCATTGAGCTTCGGATCATTGACCATGTTGGCCAGCACCCGCTCGCGCAACGCGGTGGGTTCACTTGCCAATAGCCCTTGCAACACGTGCAACGGTGTTTCGGGATTGAGCCAGGCCGCCTGCCCCGCCGCATCCAGGATCAGCGGCCGACGCTGGCTCTGCGCAGCCTGGGTCACCACCGCCGTGCTCAGCCACACCTGTTCCTGCACCGGATACGCTTCCCAGATCGCGGCAAAAAACAAGGTGGAACCCTCTCCTGGCGTCAGCCAGTACGGACGTTTGCGCTGGGTGCCGCGCCATTCGTAGAACCCATTGGCCGGCAGCAGGCAACGGCGCAGGCGGAACGCTTCGCGAAACATCGGTTGTTCGGCCAGGGTTTCGGCGCGGGCATGGGCCGGCGTGCGCGAAAGGTCGGTCAGCCAGGGCGGTGTCAGGCCCCAGCGGGCCCGCGCCAGGGTGAGCTGGCCGTCGGTGGTGCGCTGGATCAGCACCGAATCGTTCGGGGAGATGTTCCACTGGGCCTGCTGGTCGGCCGGGAAACCCGGCAAGGCAGCAAAAGCGGGGTTCCAGCGAAACAGGGCATAACGTCCACACATGGGGCAACATGACTCTTGGGTAAACCGACCGACAGCCTAACAGACCAGAACGCCGGGGAAGCTGTCAGGTTCATCACCCGGCAGGGGTTGCGCGCCGATGTAGGCGGTGATCAGTTCACGCGCATCCACGGCCCGGTCGTTGTCCACCTCCAGGCCCAGCAAGCCGAAGATGGGCAGTTCGCCGGTGCCGCCGAGCAAATGGCGGCCCACCAGGTGGGCCTCGATACCTTCGCTGGCGAGCATCTGTTGCAGCAACTCGCCTTCCATCAGGTTTTCCGGTTCGTAGATTCGCTGCATGGGCGTACCTGTTATTCGTTTTCGCTACGGGTTTCGAGCATCCACTCGTCGCCATGCACCTGTAGATTGAAACTGATTGGCCGGCAACACACCTGACAGTCTTCTATATACGTCTGATCGCCGCCGGACAAATCCACCGTTGTCTCGACCTCTTCACCACAATAAGGACAATCGTACGTCGCAGTTTCCAGCATCGCAGCCTCCAAGGTGACTTGTGCGTATAATCGCCGGTCTATTTACAGGGTTATATTTCGGCTGAGCCCATTACTCAGGCCGCACCCTGGTATTTCCTTTACTTACCCTAGCCGTTTCTAACAAGAGAGCATGATGGGCGAATTCGATACCATCCGACCTTACAACGACAGCGAAGTCCCGGCAGTGCTGGCACGCCTGTTCAGTGACAAGGCCTTTCTGGACATCCTGACCCACTTCCGCTTCCCGCGCTTTGCCGGCGCCCTGGGCTGGCTGCTCAAGCCGATGATCGCCCGCAAACTGCGCCGTGAATTCGCCGGCGTCACCACCGTTGCGACCTTGCAGGACAAAGTCGAGTACTACGTCGACCACACCATTGACCGCGCGACCGACGGCGTGACCTACACCGGCGTCGAGCAGCTCAAGTCCGGCACCGCCTACCTGTTCCTCGCCAACCACCGCGATATCGTGATGGACCCGGCCTTCGTCAACTACGCCGTGTACCACGCCGGCCTGCCGACGCCGCGCATCGCCATCGGCGACAACCTGCTGCAAAAGCCGTTTGTCAGCGACCTGATGCGCCTGAACAAGAGCTTTATCGTGCACCGCTCGATCACCGGGCGAAAGGAAAAGATGGCGGCCTTCAACCTGCTGTCAGCCTACATCAACCATTCGATCCGCAACGACTGCCAATCGATCTGGATTGCCCAGGCCGAAGGGCGCGCCAAGGATGGGGATGATCGCACCGAATCGGCGATCCTCAAGATGTTCCACGTCAGCCGCAAGGATGAGCCGTTTGCCGAGGTCATCCAGTCGTTGAACCTGACGCCGGTGTCAATCAGCTACGAGTACGACCCGTGCGATACCGCCAAGGCTCGCGAGCTGTACATCCGCGCCACCACCGGCACCTACAGCAAGGCGCCGGGCGAGGATGACGTGAGCATCGCCCTTGGCATCACGGGCTACAAGGGGCGGGTGCACATCAACTTTGCGCCGCCGATCACCGAGCGTTTCGAAGATACCAAACTGTTGGCGGTGGAAATGGATCGGCAGATTCTCGGCGGTTACCGACTGTTCCCGGTGCATTACCTGGCGTATGCCCAATGGAGCGACGCCGACCCGCAATTGCAGGTGCCGACGGCGGCCGAGGTATTCCCGGCCGACGAACTGGCCAAGGCAAAGGCAGAATGGGAGCGGCGCTTGAACGAGTGCCCGGCCGAGCACCGACCGTTCCTGGTGGTGCAATACGCTACGCCGGTGCGTAATCAGTATCGGGTCAAGGCCGGCATACCGCTCTGACGCTATGAGCGCTGGCTTGTGTGGGAGCTGGCTTGCCTGCGATGCAGACACCTCGGTGGATCAGTCACACCTCGGTGATGCTATCGCAGGCAAGCCAGCTCCCACATTTGTTTTATGGCGTTTTTAGAGGTGGGTACTGAACCAGGAAATAGCCAACGCCAACCCCAGGCAGGCAAACCCAATACGGTAAGCCACCCGGTGCGCGCGCTCGGTGCGCACATCCAGAAACAACATCGGTTGATCGATCGCACGGTCTTCGCCTTGCGCGGCCAGGTCGGCCATCGCGCGTTGTTCGCGCAGGCGCGTAATGAACAGCAGCGCTGCACCCGGGCACGCTACCGCTAACGCTACAACATTGATCAGTAGTGCGGACAGCGCCATTGCAAACCTCAGTGGAACAGTGTCTTGGTATCAGCTCAGCTACCAACCTGAACGATAGTGGCGTCCGGCACCGAAACGGCTCCCTTCCCCATTGACGGTTAATGTATCCAGTAATTTAGAGCGTCACCTGAACGTCACCTTAACAGTCCACTCTGTTGCCCTTTGACGCCTCAGGAGCTTGTCATGTTGCACGCGCAAAACCAGGATCGGCTGTATCTGGTCGCCCAAAGCGATGAGCAGGAAGCGCTGATCGGCGGCCTGGCTTTCAACGTCCAGGATCGCCACTGGCTGGTGTATTGCGCCCTTGGCGGGCACCAGCATGCGGACCTTCCGGAGACCGATCTGTTAACGGGGGTGAGCCTGCTGGACTTCTGTATCGACACCGCCGCGTGAAACAGGAGGCGAAAAAAACCGGACTCAACCGAGCCCGGTTTTTTAACAATCGTTTATTGCGCGCTGAGCAACGAACCGATGCTTGGGTCTTTGAACAGTCGGGTCAAGGCGTCACTCAGGACGTCGCTGACCAACTTGGTATTGGTTTCCTGGTTCGGCGACATGCCGAAACGCTGGTTCAGGGAGGCGCCGTAGCGACCGCTGTAGCGACGGGTACCCGCGGTGACGTCGGACTTGAACGTCGCGCCGATGGAAGCTTCGGTCACGTACAGGCCGTCCTTAGGCGATTGATACTTCAATTCAGCCAGGGTGATCGTCAATTGCGGAGCGCCCGGTGCATTGGCGCTCGGGGTGAAACCCAGCAAGCGCACGGCGGCTTCAGCCTGGGCCTGCAGCTTGGGCAGCACGTCTTGAGCGTTCACCGAGATCAGAGCGGTTTCCGGGTACAGGCCGCCGCGCGAGCCGAGCGTAGGCGATGGACGACCATCCACCACCCGCACCGACACCGCCTGGCCGTGGCCCACCGGGGCCAACTGCGTGGTGAGTTTCGGTTCCGGGGTCAGTTGTTGCGGGCTGTTGGCGCAGCCCACCAGGGTCAAGCTGGTCACAGTGATCAAACCGAACAACAGGCGTTGCAACATGCGCTTCTCTCCAGAAATCATGATCCGACAGGCCGGCAGTATAGCGGGGCGCCACTGCGGGGAACTAGCATCAGTTACAACCTGTGACCCCACGTGTGGAGCGCGGTTCGCTGTCACCGAGATGTCACACCCGTTACATGGGCTCGTCATCCAGCGCAGGCATGCTTGGCCTCAATCTCAGGAGGTCAATCGTCATGCAGTTTCTTTGGTCATTGTTTACGCGCAAGCCGGCCCTTCGTCAGTTCGCCCTGCTCGATGCACAAGGTCGTTGCCAGGCATTCAAAGAATGCTGCCAGCCGCCCGTGGGCGACGGTTGGGTAGAAATCGATGAGATTCGCCTGAGCTGGATGCACCACCCACTGCCCGCTCGCGCCCGCGTCAGCCCACGTCCAGCGCGGTCGTCACGGCATCAGCCGTTGGCTGCCTGACCGAACGCCTAATAAAAGTCATAAAACACGCCCATTTCCCCAGCGTTCTTCGCTACAATCTCCCCCCGATTATAAGGACGTCTCCTGATCGGGCCTCGCAGCATCGTTAATGCCTCGGTATTAACCCCAAGAATCGCCCACAGAGAGCCGCCCACACAGATCGAGTGAAGCTGGCGCGCTTGCTGTTTTCTTTGCAAACCACCCGTCTTTGCCGAATCTGCCAGAGCTGCCATTGCGCTCGGCCACTTGAGTTGTTTGCCCGTTTTGCCGCATGTCGGCAAGGTTTTCCGGGCCAGGTGCCAGGCTGGGGCAGCCCTTTTTTGAGGTTCACGTCTTCAAAAGAGCGTGAAAAAACGGGTTTTCACAACTTCACAAGAGTGTGGCGAGCAAATGAATAGTTTGGCGTTTGTACAAGCACCATCAGCGTCTGGAACAGCCCAACCACACAGGACCGAGTACTCCTTGAAAATCGGAGCTTGAGCCTGTCCGCTACGGATTGATTGCACAGATCACACGTTTTGACCATAAGTCGAATTGCCACAGGCGCCCATGAATGCGTTCATAGGCAGATTAGCCCGGCAGGAAGCGTGTGCTGAAGTTGCAAAGAATTGCGAAACGGACATGGCGATCCTGGCCATGGGTAACCTGGGGCAACACGTGAACCGCCCCGTCACTCCTGGCAGCCATGCCGTCAATTTGGTGCTGCAGATTTTGGAGACGCGTTAAATGGCGCATAACGAAGCAGTCGACGTAGTATTGGTAGGGGCCGGCATCATGAGTGCCACCCTGGCCGTACTGCTCAAAGAGCTCGACCCCGGCCTCAAGCTGGAAGTCGTTGAGCTGATGGATTCGGGTGCCGCGGAGAGTTCCAACCCGTGGAACAACGCCGGTACCGGCCACGCCGGGCTGTGTGAGCTGAACTACACACCGCAGGCTGCCGATGGCTCCATCGACATCAAGAAAGCCGTGCACATCAACACCCAGTTCGAGGTGTCGAAACAGTTCTGGGCGTACCTGACCAAAAAGGGCACCTTTGGCTCGTCCAAATCTTTTATCAGTCCGGTGCCGCACCTGAGCTTCGTACAGGGCGAAAAAGGCGTGTCCTTCCTCAAGAAGCGCTTTGAAACCCTCAGCCAGCACCACGCGTTTTCGGACATGCACTACACCGAAGACCGTAGCGAGATGGCCAAGTGGATGCCGCTGATGATGCCGGGCCGCCCGCTCGACGAAAAAATCGCGGCGACCCGTGTCATGAACGGCACCGACGTCAACTTCGGCGCGCTGACCAACCAACTGCTCAGCCACCTGACCAGCTCGGCAGACGCCCAGGTCAAGTACAGCAAGCGTGTGACCGGCCTCAAGCGCAACGGCGCGGGCTGGACCGTCAGCATCAAGGACGTCAACAGCGGCAACAGCCGTGAAGTGGACGCCAAGTTCGTGTTCCTCGGCGCCGGTGGCGCGGCGCTGCCGCTGCTGCAAGCCTCGGGTATCGAAGAAAGCAAAGGTTTTGGCGGTTTCCCGGTCAGCGGCCAATGGCTGCGTTGCGACAACCCGGAAGTGGTCAAGCACCACGAGGCCAAGGTCTACAGCCAGGCCGCCGTGGGTTCGCCGCCGATGTCCGTGCCGCACTTGGACACTCGCGTAGTGGAAGGCAAAAAATCCCTGCTGTTTGGGCCCTATGCCGGCTTCACCACCAAGTTCCTCAAGCACGGCTCGTTCCTTGACCTGCCACTGTCGGTTCGCGCCGGCAACATTGGCCCGATGCTCGCCGTGGCCCGCGACAACATGGACCTGACCAAGTACCTGGTCAGCGAAGTGATGCAGTCCATGGAGCAGCGCCTGGAGTCCCTGCGCCGCTTCTACCCCGAAGCCAAAGCCGAAGACTGGCGCCTGGAAGTGGCCGGCCAACGGGTACAGATCATCAAGAAAGACCCGAAAAAAGGCGGCGTACTGCAATTCGGCACCGAACTGGTCGCGGCCAAAGACGGCTCGCTCGCGGCACTGCTGGGCGCATCTCCTGGCGCTTCGGTGACCGTTTCGATCATGCTCGACCTGATCGAACGCTGCTTCCCGGCCAAGGCTGCCGGAGAGTGGGCGGCCAAGCTGCACGAGATCTTCCCGGCTCGGGAAAAGGTCCTGGAAACGGATGCCGAGCTGTATCGCAAGATCAATGAGCAGAACAACATCAGCCTGGAACTGGTTGAGCCTGCTGCCGAGACCGAGAGCTACGCTTGAGGCCTTAAGGCAATAAAAAAACGCCCCGCTCTCGGCATGAGAACGGGGCGTTTTTTATTGCCTGGAGAATCAACCGCGAGCGTTGTTGATCAACTCGATGTACTCGTCTGCGTGACGCTGGTCCTTGATCAGGTCGACGAAGGTCTGGCCATGCTCATCCTTGCCGTCCAGGTCCAGGCCGGCTTCCTTGAAGAAACCCAGGAAGCGCTCAAAGTCGTCGATACGCAGGCCACGGTAGGCTTTGATCAGTTTGTGCAGGGACGGGGACGTCGCGTCAACCGGCTCGAAGTCGAGGAACAACTTGATCTGATCGTCGCCAATCTCGTCACCAATCACCTGTTTCTTATCTTTACGCATTACCGACTCCAGCCTGCAGACATTTACACGGGGTTTGAAGTCTACCTGTGAGACACCACCTTCGAAAACAACCAAACACTCATGTGGGAGCTGGCTTGCCTGCGATAGCGGTGGGTCAACTGGCCACTCTGTCACTGGTACAACAAGATCGCAGGCAAGCCAGCTCCCACATTAATTGCATCCACATAGCGGAATCTGTGTCGCCTGACTACTTCGCGCGAACGGCGCCAGTATGCAAATCCGCCCAGATATGCCCATTGGCATAACTCAGGAACTGCACGTACACCGCGTCATTGCGCAGCAGGTCGACGATCACTCGGTATTGGGCCACCGGGTAGGACAACGTCAGGGTCTTGCTCTTGTCGTCGTAGACCGGCTTCTTCAGGCTTTTGCTTTCGGCATCGAAGTTGAGCACCACCTGGCTGATGGTCGCGCCTTTGTTCAGGGATTTGCCCTTGAGACGGATCATCAGCGGCGAGGTCACCGGGATCGGTTGCTGGCTGGATTGGCGTTGGTTACCCACCACCACGGCGTACTCGGTGACTTGCAGCAATTGCTGCTGGTCCGGGGCTTCGGCGCGCAGGGTCAGGTCGTCGGAGGGCAGGAATTGGCTGTGCAACGGCGCAGGCGCGGCGGCCAGGGGCAAACTGAGGGTCAACGCCAGGGCGGCGCAAGTACGTATCAACAAGTTCATGGGCCGCTCCGTGCGAGATGGCCCAGCACTGTAGCTCAATCGAACTGGGCAAGCATCCAACGTTGATACGCGGCCACGCCAGCCTCGCCTTCACGCGGCGCCCAATCGGCCAGCTCACCCTCGCCTACCGGGCGATAAGGTCCGGCTTTGCACTCGAACATCACCGTGTCGGGCTCCAGCACCACCAAACCGTGAAACACACCGGGTGGCAGATCCACACCCGCGCATTCGCCCCCCGCCTGCATGACGCGCTTGGCCAGCACCTCGCCGGTTTCGCTGAACACCAGCAGACCCAGGCTGCCCTGAAGCACGAGCAAGGTTTCCGCCTTGTCCGCACTCAGGTGCCGATGCGGCGGCACATAGGTGCTGGACTGCAGGCCCACGGCCAGGCGATGGCAGGGCTCTTCCATCTGGTGGAAGTTGTGATGGTGCCGGCCACGGGGGCTGGCGCCCGCTTTCTCGGCCAATTCGGCAAACAGCGTCTGATCAAGAAAGCGGGTCATGGCTTACATCCCTTTGACGGCGTAGATCCCATTGGCGTTGCGCCAGTAGCCTTTGTAGTCCATGCCGTAACCGAAGATGTAGCGGTCGATGCACGGCAGGCCAACGAAATCGGCTTTCAGCTCTGGGCGGGCCTTGCGGTCGTGGTCTTTGTCGATCAGCACGGCAGTGTGCACTTTGCGCGCGCCAGCGTGCTTGCAGAAGTCAATGATCGCGCCGAGGGTGTGACCTTCGTCGAGGATGTCGTCGATGATCAGCACGTCGCGGTCGATGAACGAGACTTCCGGCTTGGCTTTCCAAAACAGGTCGCCGCCGCTGGTTTCGTTGCGATAGCGGGTGGCGTGCAGGTAGGACGCTTCGAGCGGGAATTGCAGGTGGGTGAGCAATTTGCCAGCGAAGATCAGACCACCGTTCATCACGCAGAAAACCACCGGGTTGGTTTCAGCCATTTCGCGGGTGATGTGCGCGCCGACCTTGGCGATTGCCTCTTCGACTTGCGCTTCGGTGTACAGGCAGTCAGCCTCGCGCATGATTTGACGGATATGCTCGAGATCAGCGGACATGGCGCTCTCCAAGGGGGTGCTGTGGCAAGAAAAGCGGGCGAAGGTACGCTTCTCGTGCGCTCCGGGCAAGCCTTAATGGACTAACGTACTAGATGTCTATAGGACAACACCCTCGGATAGATTAATCTAGGCCGGTTTTTTTGCCCGCCGCCGGAGCCATTCCCATGCCCACTCGCGAGATCCGCCATCCGCTGATCCGACACAAGCTCGGCCTTATGCGCCGCGCCGACATTAGCACGAAGAACTTCCGTGAGCTTGCTCAGGAAGTCGGAGCGTTGCTGACTTACGAAGCCACTAAAGATTTACCCCTGGAAACCTACGACATCGAAGGTTGGGCCGGTACCGTGCAGGTCGAGAAAATCGCCGGTAAGAAAATCACCGTCGTGCCGATCCTGCGCGCCGGTATCGGCATGCTCGAAGGCGTGCTCAGCCTGATCCCGGGCGCCAAGGTCAGCGCCGTGGGCGTGGCCCGCAATGAAGAAACCTTGCAGGCCCACACCTACCTGGAAAAACTCGTTCCGGAAATCAACGAGCGCCTGGCGATGATCATCGACCCGATGCTCGCCACCGGCAGTTCCATGGTCGCCACCATCGACTTGCTGAAAAAAGCCGGTTGCAAGGACATCCGCGCCATGGTGCTGGTGGCCGCGCCCGAAGGCATCGCCGCCGTCGAGAAAGCTCACCCGGACGTGCAGATCTACACCGCGTCCATCGATGAGCGCCTGAATGAACACGGCTACATCATCCCAGGCCTGGGCGATGCCGGTGACAAGATCTTCGGTACCAAGCAGAAGGACGGTTGAGCATGCAGGATGAATTCAACGACCCGCTTTGGCGCCAGATCCTGTCTGGCGCACAAATGCTCTTCGTGGCATTTGGCGCGCTGGTGTTGATGCCGCTGATCACAGGTCTTGATCCAAACGTTGCGCTGTTCACCGCGGGCCTGGGCACGTTGTTGTTCCAGGTGGTGACAGGGCGGCAGGTGCCGGTCTTTCTGGCGTCGAGCTTTGCCTTCATTACTCCGATCATTCTCGCCAAAAGCCAGTTCGGCCTCGCGGCGACCATGGGCGGGGTAATGGCGGCCGGTTTCGTCTATACCTTCCTCGGGCTCGCGGTGAAGATCAAGGGCACCGGTTTCATCGACCGGCTGCTGCCGCCCGTGGTGATCGGGCCGGTGATTATCTCCATCGGCCTGGCCATGGCACCGATTGCCGCCAACATGGCCATGGGTAAATCCGGCGATGGTGCCGAGCTGATTCATTACCAGACGGCAATGATGATCTCGATGCCGGCGCTGCTCACCACGTTGATTGTGGCGGTGTTCGGCAAGGGCATATTCCGCCTGGTGCCGATCATCTCCGGCGTATTGGTCGGTTTTGCCATGGCGTTCTATTTTGGTGTGGTCGACACAGCAAAGATCGCCGCCGCCCCCTGGTTCGCCCTGCCCCACTTCACCGCGCCTGAGTTCAACTGGCAGGCGATCCTGTTTATCGTCCCCGTGGCCCTGGCCCCGGCGATCGAGCATATCGGCGGTGTGATTGCAGTCGGCAGCGTGACCGGTCGCGACTACCTGAAAAAGCCGGGCCTGCACCGTACCCTGCTGGGTGACGGCATTGCCACCACGGCCGCCGGCCTGTTTGGCGGCCCGCCGAACACCACGTACGCCGAAGTGACCGGCGCGGTGATGCTGACCAAGAACTACAACCCGAAGATCATGACCTGGGCGGCGGTGTTTGCCATCAGCCTGGCGTTTATCGGTAAGTTCGGCGCATTGCTGCAGAGCATTCCGGTGCCAGTGATGGGCGGGATTCTGTGCCTGCTATTCGGCTCGATTGCCGCAGTGGGGATGAACACGCTGATCCGCCACAAAATCGACCTGGGCGAAGCGCGCAACCTAGTGATTGTGTCGGTGACGTTGGTGTTCGGGATTGGCGGTGTGCTGGTCGGCACCGGCACCGGCCCGGATGACTTCGGCCTCAAGGGCATCGCCCTGTGTGCGGTGGTAGCGATTGGTTTGAACCTGCTGCTGCCGGGCAATGATGGCTGGAAAAACAAGAAGCCGGATGAGCCGTTGCTCTAACTGACACAACGCAAATCAGTGTGGGAGCTGGCTTGCCTGCGATAGCGGAGTAACAGGCGACATAGTTGTCGTTTGATACACCGCTATCGCAGGCAAGCCAGCTCCCACATTTGATTTTCAGTGAACGTTAAAGCTCACCAAGCCCATCAATCAGCGCCTGGTTCTGCTCCGGCGTACCGATGCTGATCCGCAGGAACTGGGCAATCCGCGCCTGCTTGAAGTGCCGCACGATCACACCCTGCTCACGCAACTTGGCCGCCAGGCCAGCAGCGTCATGTTGAGGGTGGCGAGCAAAGATAAAGTTGGCCGCCGACGGCAACACTTCAAAACCTTTTGCCTCCAACTGCGCAACCACCTTGTCGCGGCTGTCGATGACCAACTGGCACGTCTTCTCGAAGTACTCACGGTCCTCGAACGCTGCCGCCGCGCCGACAATCGCCAGGCGATCCAGCGGATAAGAGTTGAAGCTGTTCTTGACCCGCTCCAGCGCCTCGATCAGGTCCGGGTGGCCCACGGCCAGGCCCACGCGCAAACCGGCCAGTGAGCGCGATTTGGACAGCGTCTGGGTCACCAGCAGGTTCGGGTAGCGATCCACCAGGCTGATCGCGGTTTCGCCGCCGAAGTCGATATAGGCTTCATCCACTACTACCACCGAGTCCGGGTTGGCCTTGAGGATCTGCTCCACCGCATCC
Source organism: Pseudomonas sp. H1_A03 (assembly GCF_054685145.1). NCBI lineage: Bacteria > Pseudomonadati > Pseudomonadota > Gammaproteobacteria > Pseudomonadales > Pseudomonadaceae > Pseudomonas > Pseudomonas sp. H1_A03. The sequence goes on along the minus strand of NZ_CP162829.1, from coordinate 2,284,966 downwards.
AGTGCCAGCACGCAACCGGTAGGCGCGTTCGGGTTGGGGAAGATAATCCCGCCGTTGGGCCTGGCGTAATCCGCCACGCGAATCTGGAACTGTTCGTCCAGCGGCACCGGGTCGGACTTGATGCCGTAGAGGCCGCAGTAAACCGGGTAGAAGCTGTAGCTGATGTCCGGAAACAACAGCGGTAGTTCGTGCTGGAACAGGCCGTGGAAAATGTGTGCGAGGACTTCATCGGAACCGTTGCCGAGGAAGACCTTACTGGCGTCGATCGCGTAATACTTGGCCACGGCCTGCTTGAGCAGGTCGCTGTTGGGGTCCGGGTACAGGCGCAGGTTGTCGTTCAGCTCGGCCTGCATCGCGGCCAACGCCTTGGGCGACGGGCCGTAGGGGTTTTCATTGGTGTTGAGCTTGACCAGCTTGGTCAGCTTCGGTTGTTCGCCAGGCACGTAAGGCACGAGGTCTTTGACGAAGGGGCTCCAGAATTTGCTCATATCTCAGTTCCCCTCTTCAAGGATGCGGTATTCAGCGCTACGGGCGTGGGCACTCAGGGATTCACCACGGGCCAGTACCGAGGCGGTCTTGCCCAACTCGGAAGCGCCCTGCGGCGAGCAGAAGATGATCGACGAACGCTTCTGGAAGTCGTACACGCCCAGTGGCGAGGAGAAACGCGCGGTGCCGGAGGTCGGCAGCACGTGGTTCGGGCCTGCGCAATAGTCACCCAGGGCTTCGCTGGTGTGGCGGCCCATGAAGATCGCACCGGCGTGGCGAATCGATGGCAACCAGGCTTGTGGGTCGGCCACGGACAACTCCAAGTGCTCCGGCGCGATACGGTTGGCCACTTCGATGGCCTGCTCCATGTCACGCACCAGGATCAGCGCGCCACGGCCATTGATCGATTTCTCGATGATCTCGGCACGCTCCATGGTCGGCAGCAACTTATTGATGCTGGCCGCCACTTGGTCGAGGAACTCGGCGTCCGGGCTGACCAGGATCGCCTGGGCGTCTTCATCGTGCTCGGCCTGGGAGAACAGGTCCATGGCGATCCAGTCCGGATCGGTCTGGCCGTCGCATACCACGAGGATTTCCGATGGGCCGGCAATCATGTCGATACCGACCTGGCCAAACACGTGACGCTTGGCGGTGGCGACGTAGATGTTGCCGGGACCGACCACTTTGTCGACCTTCGGCACGCTTTCGGTGCCATAGGCCAGGGCGGCAACGGCTTGCGCGCCACCGATGGTGAAAACGCGGTCGACGCCGGCAATGCAGGCGGCGGCCAACACCAGCTCGTTGATTTCACCGCGCGGCGTCGGCACGACCATGACCACTTCGGTCACGCCCGCCACTTTGGCCGGGATCGCGTTCATCAACACCGACGATGGGTACGACGCCTTACCGCCCGGCACGTACAGGCCGGCGCGGTCCAGTGGCGTAACCTTCTGGCCCAGCACGGTACCGTCCGCCTCGGTGTAGCTCCAGGAGTCCTGTTTCTGCTTTTCGTGGTAGCTGCGCACCCGCGTCGCCGCCACTTCCAGGGCTTCGCGCTGCGGCGCGGTGATACGCGTCAGCGCCAGCTCCAGGCGTTCGCGCGGCAGGATCAGGTCGGACATGGATTTGACGTCCAGGCCGTCGAACTGGCGGGTGAAGTCCACCAGCGCCGCGTCACCACGCTCGCGCACGGCCTTGATGATGTCGAGCACCCGCTGGTTGACCGAATCGTCGGACACGCTTTCCCAGCTCAGCAGATGATCCAGATGATGGGCGAAATCCGGGTCGGCAGCGCTGAGTCGGGCAATTGCAGTGGACGTGGTCATAGCGAGGGCCTCATAGGATTGGCAAAAAACTCAGGCGCCCTAAACTACCGTTCGCTCCGCTTGGGCACCTGAGAATTCTGGCTATGAGGCGGATAGACGGGCGCAGCCTTTCAGCTACGCGGGTGAGTCAACCGCGGTGTCGCGACTCCACTGCCTTGCGCAGGGTGTCGATCAACGCCTGGATACGGGCGTGCTGCATCTTCATCGATGCTTTGTTGACAACCAGGCGAGAGCTGATGTCGGCAATGAATTCCTGGGGCTCGAGGCCGTTGGCACGCAGGGTGTTGCCGGTGTCGACCACGTCGATGATTTTGTCGGCCAGGCCGATCAGCGGCGCCAGCTCCATCGAGCCGTAGAGCTTGATGATGTCGACCTGACGGCCTTGTTCGGCGTAGTAACGCTTGGCAACGTTGACGAACTTGGTGGCCACGCGCAGGCGGCCCTTGGGCTCGACGTCACCGACGCGGCCGGCGGTCATCAGCTTGCACAGGGCGATACGCAGGTCCAACGGCTCGTAAAGGCCCTGGCCACCGTATTCCATCAGCACGTCTTTACCGGCGACGCCGAGGTCGGCCGCGCCATGCTCAACGTAGGTCGGCACGTCGGTAGCCCGCACGATCAACAGGCGAACATCGTCCTGGGTCGTGGGAATGATCAGCTTGCGGCTCTTGTCCGGATTCTCGGTCGGCACGATGCCCGCTTCAGCCAGAAGCGGCAACGTGTCGTCAAGGATGCGGCCCTTGGACAGTGCGATGGTCAACATGGAAGCGTCAGTCCTTCATCTGGCTATTGCTGTCCGGTCGCAAACGGCGCCAGACACAGATCGAGGCCATGACAGCCTCGATTTGAAACGAATTCAGCATACCGCTCATTTAACGGCAAACCTCATTGTAGTGAGCGGGCTTGCCCCGCGCTGGACTGCGCAGCAGTCCCATTTTTTGGGGTCGCTACGCAACCCAGCGCGGGGCAAGCCCGCTCACTACAAACAGCCCGGGACTAGCCCGGTACGCGGCGGATTTTAGCGCCGAGCATCTGCAGTTTTTCTTCGATGCACTCGTAGCCACGGTCTATGTGGTAGATGCGGTCGATCAGAGTGTCGCCTTCAGCGATCAACGCCGAGATCACCAGGCTCGCCGAAGCACGCAGGTCGGTGGCCATAACTGGCGCGCCCTTGAGTTTCTCGGTACCGGTAACGATGGCAGTGTTGCCCTCAACCTGAATCTTCGCGCCCATGCGGTGCAGTTCGTACACGTGCATGAAGCGGTTTTCGAAGATGGTCTCGATCACGGCACCGGTGCCTTCAGCAATGGCGTTCAAGGAAATGAACTGCGCTTGCATGTCGGTCGGGAACGCCGGGTACGGAGCGGTACGTACGTTGACGGCCTTAGGACGCTTGCCGTGCATGTTCAGCTCGATCCAGTCTTCACCGGTGGTGATTTCTGCGCCAGCTTCGCGCAGTTTTTCCAGGACCGCTTCCAGGATGGTCGGATCGGTGTCCTTGACCTTGACGCGGCCACCAGTAACGGCAGCGGCAACCAGGTAGGTACCGGTTTCGATGCGGTCCGGCATGACCTTGTAGGTGGCCGTGTGCAGACGCTCAACACCGTCAATGGTGATGGTGTCGGTGCCAGCACCGGAAACCTTGGCGCCCATAGCGTTCAGGAAGTTCGCCAGGTCGACGACTTCAGGCTCACGGGCGGCGTTTTGCAGCACGCTGCGGCCTTTGGCCAGGGCAGCGGCCATCATGATGTTCTCGGTACCGGTCACACTGACGGTATCAAAGAAGAAGCTGGCGCCACGCAGGCCGCCTTCCGGCGCCTTGGCCTTGATGTAACCGCCTTCGACGTCAATGGTCGCGCCCATGGCTTCAAGGCCACGGATGTGCAGGTCGACCGGACGCGAACCAATGGCGCAACCACCAGGCAATGCCACTTCAGCTTCGCCGAAACGGGCAACCATCGGGCCGAGCACCAGGATCGACGCACGCATGGTTTTCACCAACTCGTACGGGGCGATCAGGGTCTTGATGGTGCGTGGGTCGATTTCGACGGACAGCTTCTCGTCGATCACCGGCTCGATGCCCATGCGACCGAACAGTTCGATCATGGTGGTGATGTCGTGCAGGTGCGGCAGGTTGGCCACGGTGACCGGGCCATCGCACAGCAGGGTCGCTGCCAGGATCGGCAAGGCAGAGTTTTTTGCACCGGAGATGCGGATCTCGCCATCAAGGCGGGCACCGCCGGTAATAATCAATTTATCCATAAGAATCTCGACGCCTTGGGGGCTCAGGTGCGCTCGGCCCAGGCCGCGCGGCTGAAAAATTTCATAGTGACCGCATGGATGCTGCCATCGGTGATCCACGGGTTCAAATGGGCATAGATCTGCTGCTGACGCTTGACCGGGCTAAGTGCCGCCAGTTCATCGCTAATCACATTCAGCTGGAAGTTGCAGCCTTCGCCTTCGACTTCAACACTCGTTTCGGGCAGCTTTCCTTCAAGGAAGCTTTTAACTTCTAGGGCCTGCATGATCAACCTCTATCGGCGCCCAGTGCGCGCGGGTCGCACATCATACAAAAAAGCCCCGCGCCTGCGAACCCCGCTTAGCAGGACTCTGACGGGGGGCTTCTCTAATAATGTGTATTAAGGATGCGCCAACAGCTCGGTCAGCTCGGAAACTTCGGCAATTTCGCGCATGTCTTCGGGCATCGCACGGATGCTGACCGGCTTATTCGCCGCTTGGGCGTCACGCATAAAGCACAGCAGCAGTGACAAACCAACGCTGCTGGACTTGGTCACACCCGAACAATCCAGCACCAGTGCAGGCGCAGCGCTGGTGTTGATCAGTGCCTGGCCCTGCTTGCGCAGGTCAGGCCCGGTGCGGTAATCCAGCACGCCGCTGATGAACAGCTCGCCGGCGTCGCCGAGACGAACAGCCGACTCGGTCATTGTGCGGGTTTCCCCGGCAGCTTTATCGGTTTCTTCCTTGGCCTTGGCGACTTCACCGGCCCAACCATTGATGGTTTTGTCCAGGTCGTTGCCATTGCGTTGCATGGCATCAGCGAACTGATCACGGAATAGCTTGCCGATGTTGATGCCATTGATGATCACGTTACGCAGCTTCCACTCGCCGTTGACCTTCTCCAGCGTGTACTGCACAGGGTAGACAGCGCCATTGTTGCCCTTGACGCTCATGTTCACGCTGGTGCGATCACCTGATTCATCCCCGGCTGGAGCGACGGTAATCCCCTGGTTGTTGTACTCAAGCAGCGCGTTACCATAGAACTGAAACAGGCCTTTCTTGAAGTTTTCCTGAAAGGTCTGCATCTGCGCCGGGGTAGCCTTGCGCGAATACTTGACCGTCATGATGCTGCGGGAAATGCCTTCGGCATCTACAACAGGACCGACAATAGTATTGAGCGCGTTGTAGAACTGACTCGGATCTTGTTTGTACTTTTCTTTGTTGGCCGACAGGTCAGCCAACATCTTGTTGGTTGTGTCCTGCACCAATTCGTGGGCAGAACCTGCTGCGTTGGCCATCAACGGCAGCGCTGCAAGCAGTACCAGGAGGCCACGTCGCAAGGTAGAGATCATGTACAGATTCCTCATTTAGCGTCTTTATTGACCGTATTAAGCAGGAATTTACCGATCAGGTCTTCAAGCACCAGCGACGACTGTGTGTCGTGGATTGTCGAGCCATCCTTGAGCAGGGCCGTTTCCCCGCCCACGCTGACACCGATGTATTTCTCGCCCAGCAAACCCGCAGTGAGGATAGATGCAGTGGAGTCAGTTGGCAGATTATCTACCTTCTTATCCAGCTGCATGGTCACTCGCCCGGTGAAGCTGTCGCGGTCCAGATCGATTGCCGTGACCTTGCCGATGGTCACACCGGCCATGGTCACTTTAGCTCTGACAGTCAAACCGGCGATATTGTCGAAGTACGCGTAAAGTTTATAAGTATCGGCGGTGGGGCTGGCCGAAAGGCCACTGACTCGCAGGGCCAACAACAATAAAGCCAGGATGCCAGCCAGCAAGAAAAGGCCGACACCGATTTCCACAGTGCGGTTTTGCATCAGAAATCTCCAAACATCAAGGCGGTCAAAATGAAGTCAAGGCCCAGTACAGCCAGCGAGGCGTACACAACGGTCTTGGTGGTGGCGCGACTGATCCCTTCTGAAGTGGGCTCACAGTCGTAGCCTTGGAATACGGCGATCCAGGTCACTACAAAAGCGAAGACGATGCTCTTTATGATGCCGTTGAGCACGTCACCGCTGAAGGTGACGCTGTTTTGCATGTTGCCCCAGTAGGAGCCGTCATAGACGCCCAACCAGTCAACCGCGACCCACGAACCGCCCCAGATACCCACCACGCTGAAAATCATCGCCAGCAGAGGCAGTGAAATGAAGCCGGCCCACAGGCGCGGCGCAACGATGTACTTGAGCGGGTCCACACCGATCATTTCGAGACTGGACAATTGCTCGGTGGACTTCATGTTGCCGATTTCGGCGGTCAACGCAGAACCCGCGCGGCCCGCAAACAGCAAGGCAGTGACCACCGGCCCCAGTTCGCGCAAGAGCGTCAGCGCGACCATCTGCCCAACGGCCTGCTCCGAGCCGTAGCCGGAAAGGATATTGAACCCCTGCAACGCCAACACCATGCCGATGAAAATCCCGGAAACCACAATAATTACCAGGGACATCACGCCGACTGAATGCAGTTGCTTGATCAACAGGCCAAAACCGCCGCCAATGCCACCACGGCCGAGCAAGGCGTGGAACAGGAAGATTGTCGAACGCCCCAGCACTTCGATCATATCGATGCCGGAGCGACCGAAAAGGCGCACCTTCTCGAGTAAAGATGTCTTGCGCATCAACGCTTCCCCAGAAGATCTGAGCGGTAATCCGTTGCCGGAAAGTGAAAAGGCACAGGGCCATCAGGGTCGCCGGTCATGAATTGGCGAATACGCGGATTGTCTGCATTCATCAGTTCTTCAGGCGTGCCCTGCCCCAACACCTGGCCATCGCCTACTACATAGAGGTAATCGGCAATGCTCGCGGTTTCTGCAAGATCATGGGAAACCACGATGCTGGTGATACCCAGCGCATCGTTGAGCAGGCGGATCAGACGCACCAGCACGCCCATGGCGATAGGGTCCTGGCCGACGAAAGGTTCGTCGTACATGAGGATCTGCGGGTCGAGAGCAATGGCGCGCGCCAGGGCGACCCGACGCTTCATGCCACCGGACAGTTCGTCGGGCATCAGGTCGGTGGCACCGCGAAGGCCTACGGCCTGCAGTTTCAGCAACACGATGTCACGAATCATTTCGTCGGACAGCTGGGTGTGCACCCGCAGCGGAAAAGCCACATTCTCGAAAACATCGAGGTCGGTGAACAATGCACCGCTCTGGAACAGCACACCCATGTGCTTGCGTGCGTCGAACAGATCGCTGCGCGACAATGTCGGCAGGTTCTGGCCGTTGACCCACACTTCGCCGGCACTGGGCCGCAATTGCATGCCCATCAGGCGCAACAGGGTGGTCTTGCCACAACCGGAAGGCCCCATGATGCCCGTGACCTTGCCGCGCGGAATGCGGATATCGACGTTATTGAAGATGCTGCGCGTCCCGCGCTTGAAGGTCAGTCCCTTCAGCTCGACCGCGTAGGCGTTATCGGCACTCATCTAAACTCCTTGGGATGCAGCCTCTCACTCAGACACCACGCTTGCGACAAACGTTTGCAATGCTTGTGCAATAGTTGAACACATGGGCTGGGCGGACCGAACTGGCGGCGAACTATATCACTGCTGGTACGAGGCGCCCAAGGCCGGAACAGCGCTTGTTCAGATTGAGCACAGGGAAAAAACGTTGCTTCAGATGAATCTCAGGCGCGTCGCGCACAAACCCTGACGAACTTGCGTGAGGGAATTGATCATTACCGTTATAATCGCCGACTTTTCGTCAGGCTATACGATTCCAGACATGAGCCAATCCAGCGACCTTATCCAATCCGCACAACGCACCATCCGCCTCGAGCTTGAAGCCGTAGAAGGCTTACTGGCCCATATCGACGCAGATTTCGTACGCGCCTGCGAGATGATTCTGGCCAGCAAGGGCCGCGTCGTCGTGGTCGGCATGGGCAAGTCAGGCCACGTCGGCAACAAGATCGCCGCCACCCTGGCCAGCACCGGGACCACTGCGTTTTTCGTACACCCGGCCGAAGCCAGTCATGGCGACATGGGCATGATCACCAAGGATGACATCATCCTGGCACTGTCCAACTCCGGCACCACCAATGAAATCGTGACCCTGTTGCCACTGATCAAGCGCCTGGGCATCCAGATGATCAGCGTTACAGGCAACCCGGAATCAACGCTGGCCAAGGCCGCCGAAGTGAACCTCAACGTTCACGTGGCCCACGAGGCCTGCCCGCTGAACCTGGCACCAACCTCTTCCACCACCGCCGCGCTGGTCATGGGCGATGCCCTGGCCGTGGCACTGCTGGAAGCCCGCGGGTTTACCGCCGAAGACTTCGCGTTTTCCCACCCAGGTGGTGCCCTGGGCCGCCGCCTGCTATTGAAAGTGGAAAACGTCATGCACTCGGGCGACGAATTGCCCCATGTCCAGCGCGGCACTTTGCTGAAGGACGCGCTGATGGAAATGACCCGCAAGGGCCTGGGCATGACCGTTATCCTGGAAGCCGACGGGCGCCTGGCCGGGGTCTTCACCGACGGTGACTTGCGCCGCACCCTGGACCGCACCATCGACATCCACACCGCCACCATCGATGCGGTAATGACACCCCACGGCAAGACCGCCCGCCCTGAAATGCTGGCAGCCGAAGCCTTGAAGATCATGGAAGACCACAAGATCGGCGCGCTGGTGGTGGTCAATAGCGACGGCCACCCGATTGGCGCCTTGAACATGCACGACTTGCTGCGTGCGGGAGTGATGTAAATGACCGACGACCTGTTGCAACGCGGCAAAAACATCAAACTGGCGATTTTCGACGTTGACGGCGTGCTGACCGATGGCCGCTTGTACTTCCTCGAAGACGGCAGCGAATTCAAGACGTTCAACACCCTCGACGGCCAAGGCATCAAGATGCTGATGGCGTCGGGTGTGCAAACAGCGATTATCAGCGGCAGAAAAACCCCCGTTGTGGAACGCCGCGCACAAAACCTGGGGATTCCTCACCTGTATCAGGGCCGCGAGGATAAACTGGTGGTTCTGGACGAGCTTCTTGGCCAACTCAACCTAAGCTATGAGCAGGTCGCCTACTTGGGCGATGACCTGCCCGACCTGCCGGTGATTCGTCGAGTGGGCCTGGGCATGGCCGTTGCCAATGCGGCAGCCTTTGTTCGCGAGCATGCCCATGGCATCACCACCGCCCGTGGCGGTGAAGGTGCCGCCCGCGAATTCTGCGAGCTGATCCTGCGTGCCCAAGGCAGCCTTGAAGCGGCCCACGCCGCCTACTTATAGAGCGTTTTATGCTGAGCAAAAAGATTCGCAACTTCCTGCTATTCGCAGTCATCGCCGCACTGTTCCTGGCGGTGGGCTACTGGAATATCAGCCCGGAGCGCTTTCTCGACCAGCCTGCTGCGCAGGTTGACGAGGGGGTTATCGACTATTACGCCACCAATGCCAAAAGCGTGCAGTTCCTGCCCGACGGCAAGGTGCAGTACGAGATGACCTCGGACAAGGTCGAGCACGTGAAAGCCAGCGAAGTGACCCTGCTGACCAACCCGGACATGAACATTTACCGCGGTACCGAGTTCCCATGGCACGTCACCAGCAAGCGTGGCGAGGTCAACCCGGACGGTACCGAGGTAGAACTGATCGACTCGGTGCGCGTTGCGCGCACTGACGATAAAAAACGTGAGACCGTGATTACCACCAGTCGCATGACCGTATTCCCGCAGAAGCAATATGCGCAGACCGAGCAAGACGTTAGAATCGACGGCGCTGGCGGTGTATCGACTGGCAAGGGAATGAAAGCGTATTTGAAAGAAAGCAGGATACACCTGCTATCGAACGTAAGAGGACAGTATGAGGCTCGTTAAAACTCTCCCTATTTTGCTCGGCCTGGGCGCAGCACTGGGAAGCGTGAGCGCCTGGGCTCTGCCGAACGATAGCCAGCAGCCGATCCACATTTCGGCTGACGATGCGCAACTGGATGACAAGCAAGGCGTCGCCACCTACACAGGCGGCGTGATCATCACCCAGGGCTCGATGAAGATCACCGGCAACACGGTGACCCTGACTCGCACCCAGGCTGGCGATATTGACGTGGTCACTTCGGTGGGCAACCTGGCTTACTTCGAACAGAAGCAGTCCGCTACCGACACCGGCCCGATGAAGGGTTACGGCAAGACCATCCAGTATCACGCCCAGCAGAACCGCATCGTGCTGATCGACCAAGCCAAGGTGCTCAGCCCCGACGGCAACTCCACGGAAGGTGAGAAGATCACCTACGACACCGTGAAACAGATCGCTAACGCCGGTCGTGCCAATGGCAACAAGGTCACCGCACCGCGCCCACGCATCGACATGGTTATCCAGCCGAAGAAGAAGGCCGAGTAATGGCAACCCTGAAAGCCCAGCATCTGGCCAAGGCCTATAAAGGCCGTCAGGTCGTGCGCGACGTCAGCCTGTCGATCGACAGCGGCCAGATCGTCGGCTTGCTCGGCCCCAACGGCGCCGGCAAGACCACCTGCTTCTACATGATCGTCGGGCTGGTCCAGGCGGATCAGGGTCGCGTACTGATCGATGACTTGGACGTGAGCCACCAGCCGATGCACGGCCGTGCCCGCGCCGGTATCGGCTATCTTCCGCAGGAAGCGTCGATCTTCCGCAAACTGTCGGTGGCCGATAACATCATGGCCATCCTCGAGACCCGCAAGGAACTCGACCGTGACGGTCGTCGCAAGGAGCTGGAAAGCCTGCTGCAGGAATTCCACATCAACCATATCCGCGACAACCTCGGCATGAGCCTGTCCGGTGGTGAGCGCCGCCGCGTAGAAATCGCTCGTGCCCTGGCCACTGCACCGAAGTTCATCCTGTTGGACGAACCGTTTGCCGGCGTCGACCCAATATCGGTCGGCGACATCAAGCAGATCATTCACCACCTCAAGGCTAAGGGCATTGGCGTGCTGATCACCGACCACAACGTCCGTGAGACGCTCGATATCTGCGAAACCGCGTATATCGTCAACGATGGTCAACTGATCGCTGAAGGCGACTCCGCCACCATCCTGGCCAATGAACTGGTCAAGGAAGTGTACCTGGGTCACGAGTTCCGCCTGTAAACACCGTGGTGTCACGGCCGATTGCCAAGGTGCGCGGGAGTCAATGAAAACCTCTGGATTTTTATTGTTACCGCGCTCTAGGCAAAGCCCCCGATATCAGGCATATAATTTGCTTATGTTTGGCGCTCACGCGCCCTGTCGTGGATGGCGCATTGCGCCGGCGAATAAGGTGTTAAGCCCCTGCCATGAAACCATCGCTAGTCCTGAGAATGGGCCAGCAGCTGACGATGACACCGCAGCTGCAACAGGCCATCCGCCTGCTCCAATTGTCGACCCTGGACCTGCAACAGGAAATCCAGGAGGCCCTGGAGTCCAATCCGATGCTCGAACGCCAGGAAGAAGGCGACGACTTCGATAATGCAGACCCGCTGGCCGATAACATCGAGCAAAAACCCAACCCCGATGCGCAGGAACCCTCCTATCAGGAAACCGCCCCAACGGTGGATAACCTCGAGGAAGGCGACTGGAACGAACGCATTCCCAACGAGCTTCCCGTCGACACCGCCTGGGAAGACGTCTACCAGACCAGCGCCAGCAGCCTGCCCAGCAATGACGATGACGAGTGGGATTTCACCACCCGCACCTCCGCCGGCGAAAGCCTGCAGAGCCACCTGCTGTGGCAACTGAACCTGGCGCCGATGTCGGACACCGATCGCCTGATCGCCGTGACCCTGATCGACTGCATCAATAACCAGGGCTACTTGGACGAGACGCTTGAGGAAATTCTCGAAGCATTCGACCCTGAACTGGATATCGAGCTGGACGAGATCGAAGCCGTCCTGCACCGCATCCAGCAGTTCGAACCCGCTGGCATCGGTGCGCGCTCCCTCAGCGAATGCCTGCTGCTGCAATTGCGCCAACTGCCCGCCAAGACCCCCTGGCTCGCCGAGGCCCAGCGCCTGGTCACCGATTACATCGACATGCTGGGCAGCCGCGACTACAGCCAACTGATGCGCCGCATGAAGCTCAAGGAAGACGACCTGCGCCAGGTCATTGAGCTGGTACAAAGTCTCAACCCGCGTCCTGGCTCGCAAATCGAGTCCAGCGAAGCCGAATACGTGGTTCCCGACGTGATCGTGCGCAAGGATAACGAGCGCTGGCTGGTTGAACTGAACCAGGAGTCGGTGCCACGCCTGCGGGTCAACCCGCAATACGCCGGTTTTGTGCGTCGCGCTGACACCAGCGCCGATAACACCTTCATGCGCAACCAATTGCAGGAAGCTCGCTGGTTTATCAAGAGCCTGCAAAGCCGCAACGAAACCCTGATGAAAGTGGCCACCCAGATCGTCGAGCACCAGCGCGGCTTCCTGGAATACGGCGACGAGGCGATGAAACCGTTGGTACTGCATGACATCGCCGAGGCGGTTGGCATGCATGAATCGACGATTTCTCGGGTAACCACGCAAAAATTCATGCATACCCCACGGGGTATTTATGAACTGAAATACTTTTTCTCCAGCCACGTCAGCACCTCCGAAGGCGGTGAATGCTCGTCCACGGCGATTCGCGCGATCATCAAAAAACTGGTTGCCGCGGAAAATCAGAAAAAGCCATTGAGTGACAGTAAGATCGCTGGTTTACTGGAGGCACAAGGCATTCAGGTCGCCCGTCGAACCGTCGCCAAGTACCGCGAGTCCCTCGGGATCGCGCCTTCCAGCGAGCGTAAGCGTTTGATGTGACGGGCGGGCCACAGCGTTCCAGTGGCAGGCGCTTTCGCCTGTCGCTTTATGCACTGGCAACGAAGGAGAAGCTGTATGCAAGTCAACATCAGTGGACACCAGCTGGAAGTCACCAAACCCCTGCGTGAATACACCGAAAGCAAGCTGAACAAGCTTGCGGGGCATTTTGACAAGATCACCAACGTGCAGGTCATCATGGAGGTCGATAAGCTCAAGCAGAAAATCGAGGCCACCCTGCACGTACCGAATGCCAAGCTCGTCGCCAATGCGGAACATGAGGACATGTACGCGGCGATCGACTCGCTCTACGACAAGCTGGACCGCCAACTCATAAAGCATAAGGAAAAGAATCTGCACCTGATGCAAGGTACAGGTCGTTAACTCTCCCCCCATGATCCGACTTGAAACCATCCTGACCCCCGGCCGTTCCCTTGTGAACGTGCCGGGCGGCAGTAAAAAACGCGCCCTCGAACAAATTGCCAACCTGATCGGCCGTGAAGTGCCTGAACTGGAAACGCAAACTGTGTACGAGGCACTGATTGCTCGTGAAAAACTTGGCTCGACCGGTTTTGGTAACGGCATCGCTATTCCCCACTGCCGCCTCAAAGGCTGCGAGACGCCTGTCAGCGCCCTGCTGCACTTGGACCATCCCATCGATTTCGACGCTATCGATGGCGCCCCGGTCGACCTGCTGTTTGTTTTGCTGGTCCCGGAAGCTGCCACCGATGCACACCTGGAACTGCTTCGGCAGATCGCCAGCATGCTCGACCGCAAGGAAGTACGCGACAAACTGCGCAGTGCCAGCAGTAATGAGGCGCTGTATCAGGTTGTCGTGGACGAACAGAACGGGCAGTAATCATGCGCTTGATCATCGTCAGCGGCCGTTCCGGCTCAGGTAAAAGCACCGCCCTCAATGTCCTTGAGGACAGCGGTTTCTACTGCATCGACAATTTGCCCGCCGGCCTGCTGCCGGAATTGGCGGAACGCGCGCTGATCCATACTGAACTGGCGCAACCCCTGGTCGCCGTTTCGATAGATGCCCGCAACCTGCCCAGCCATCTTGAGCGATTTCCACAATTGCTCGAGGAAGTGCGGGCCAAGCACATTCATTGCGATGTGCTGTACCTGGATGCCGACGAAGAGACGCTGCTCAAGCGTTTCTCCGAAACACGCCGACGCCACCCCCTCAGCAGCCCTCACCGCTCCTTGGCCGAAGCCATCGAGGACGAAACCAAGCTGCTGGGACCGATCATTGACCTCGCCGACCTCAAGATCAACACCACCAGCCTTAACCTCTACCAGCTGCGCGATGCCATCAAGCTGCGCCTGTTGAACCAGCCGGAGCCAGGCACGGCGTTTCTCGTGGAGTCGTTTGGTTTCAAGCGCGGAATGCCGGTAGATGCAGACTTGGTGTTTGATGTGCGCTGCCTGCCGAACCCCTATTGGAAGCCGGAACTGCGCGAACAATCCGGGCTGGATCAACCTGTTGCCGACTACCTGGCTGCGCAACCGGATGTTGAGGAGATGTTCCAGGACATTTCCAGCTACTTGCTCAAATGGTTGCCACGCTTTGCCGCAAGCAATCGGGCCTATGTCACCATTGCCATTGGCTGCACCGGCGGCCACCACCGCTCCGTCTACCTGACCGAACGCTTGGGCCAGGTGCTGCAACAAACCCTCAAGAACGTCCAGGTCCGCCACCGCGACCTTAGCTGAAAGGAACACCCCCGCGATGCCCGCTCTGGAAATTGAAATCATCAACAAGCTGGGCCTTCACGCCCGCGCTTCGGCCAAATTCGTGGGTGTGGCTGGGCAGTTTCCCTGCCAGATTCGGGCCGGGCGCACGCCGGAATCCATGGTCGATGGCAAAAGCATCATGGCAATGATGATGTTGGCGGCCGGCAAAGGCACCAAGATTCACTTGAAGACAGAAGGCGAGCAAGAGCAGGAAGCGATGGACGCACTGGTTGCGCTAATCAACAACTACTTTGATGAAGGCGAATAACCCTTCGTAGCAGCCCGGCTTGCCGGCAATGACGTCATTGCGTTCGATGTAAGACTGGAGCCAATCACCGGCAAGCAGGCGCCTACAGAAAAGCGTGTTTATCCTAAAGCCGTGTCCATCACCATCATCAAGCAAAAACCGGTGCACAATCCCAAACTGGCGAGTTTTTCGTGACCATTGCGTCGCGATTCAGGGATGACTTCGTGAGTCACCACCAATAGCATCGCGCCAGCAGCCAAGGCCAGGCCCAAAGGCAACAGCACCTCAGCCAGGCTCACCAACCAGGCGCAGAGCACAGCAAACACCGGCTCCACCAAGCCTGACGCAGCACCGATCATAAACGCCTTGACCCGCGACATCCCTGCCCCGGCCAACACCAGCGCGATCACAAGGCCTTCAGGCACATCCTGCAAAGCAATGCCCATGGCCAGGCTATCGGCCTCTGGCATGCCGCCTCCGGCAGAAACGCCGACCGCCATGCCTTCGGGGATGTTGTGAGCGATGATGGCAAACACGAACAGCCAGATGCGCGGCGGGATCACCGGCTTATCCGGCGTGCCGACGAGCATTTCCGGGCTTGCGCCGGAAACCTTGCGGTCAACCAGGTATAGCCCGAACGCCCCAAGCATAATGCCGAAGCTGATCAAGCCACTGGCGCCCCAGGGCGACAATCCCAGGCTTTCAGCCGCGGCAATGCCTGGCACGATCAGCGAAAACGCCGTCGCCGCCAGCATCACCCCTGCCCCAAAGCCCAGCAGTGTATCGCTCAATGCCACCGGCATCCGCCGAATGACCAAGACTGGGACCGCACCGAGCGCCGTGCCGAGCGCGCAGATGGACCCGCCCTGCAGGGCACGCAGAATTCGCGGTTCCAGGTCAAGCCAGGCCAGCCCGTGGGCCACCAGCAATGCAGTACCTGCCAATAGCAGCAGCGAGCCAAGTGCATAACGAAACATCCGCCCGCTGCTGATCGCCAGTGTGTCAGTGCCCATAGTCGGCCTTAGATCTTGTTATAGAGGTGGATATCAGGCCACAGCGGCCTGATAGCGTGCGGCGACTTCAGGCCAGTTAATGACACTGTAGAACGCATTGATGTATTCCGGGCGACGGTTCTGATAAAGCAGGTAGTAGGCGTGCTCCCAGACGTCGAGGCCGAGGATCGGCGTATTACCGCTCATCAGGGGGCTGTCCTGATTGCCGCTGCTTTCCACCACCAGGGTCTTTTGCGGGGTGACGCTCAGCCAGGCCCATCCACTACCGAAGCGCGTCAACGCGGCTTTGGTGAAAGCATCCTTGAAGCTGTCGAAACCGCCCAATTGTTCCTCGATCGCCTTGCCCAGTGCGCCCTCGGGCTTACCGCCACCTTTGGGCGACATCACGGCCCAGAACAGCGAGTGGTTGGCGTGGCCGCCGCCTTGGTTAATCACGGCTGCACGAAGTTTTTCCGGCAACTGCTGCACGCTGGATACCAGTTTTTCCACCGGCCAGCCCGCAAACTCAGTGCCCTCAACAGCGGCATTAAGGTTGTTGATATAGGTTTGGTGGTGCTTGGTGTAATGGATCTCCATGGTTTGCGCATCGATATGCGGTTCCAAGGCGTCATAGGCGTAAGGCAAGGCAGGCAAGGTGTAGGTCATATCAATGTGCTCCGTAATGAGGAGTGGTCGGCTGCGCCGCAGTACCGCCCAGCAAGCGATGGGTACGCGGGTACTCGCCGTGATCGCTGATGAAATTCAGTAGCTCGACGTAGGTTTTGCTGCTCTGGCGCAAGGCCGCTTCCCGCAATTGCGGGCTCAGCCGCGAGTCCTGCAGGGTCTGTAAAAGACGCTGGTGAATAGCGCAAAGGTATTCCGCGCTTTCTTCCGGCTGGTTCAGGCGCAGGTGCAAGTCCGCCAGGTTATGATGAGAAATGACGCACGCCGCCACTGCTTCGTCGGCATCCGCCCAGCGCTCGAACAGCACCTGAGCCAGGGCCAGGGCTTGCAAATAGGCCTCGCGAGCGTCAACCAACTCGCCCGCCATAAAGCAGCGATTGGCCCGTTCGATCGTGCGTTTCCAGTGCTCCATGGTGAGCCTCCAAAGCAGGGTCGGTGATTACACGCCGCCGGCCGTCAGCTTTTCCGGATCCAGCAGGACTTCCAGCTGGCTGCGCGGCAGGTCGGTGTGCTCGAGGGCGACATCAATCACCGGACGGCCTTGCTGATACGCCTTCTTGGCAATTTCAGCGGCCTTTTGGTAACCGATAATCGGGTTGAGTGCGGTCACCAAAATCGGGTTGCGCGACAGCGCTTCCTTGAGCTTGGCTTCATTGACCTTGAAGCTGGCGATGGCCTTGTCCGCCAGCAGGCGGCTGGAGTTGGCCAGCAACTCAAGGCTGCTGAGCAGGTTCTGGGCGATGATTGGCAGCATCACATTCAACTCAAAGTTGCCCGATTGACCGGCGATAGTGATCACGGTGTCATTGCCGATGACCTGCGCGGCGACCATGGCCGTCGCTTCCGGGATCACCGGGTTGACCTTGCCAGGCATGATCGAAGAGCCAGGCTGCAGGCCTTCCAGTTCTATTTCACCAAGGCCTGCGAGCGGGCCGGAGTTCATCCAGCGCAGGTCGTTGGCGATTTTCATCAACGACACGGCGGTGGTTTTCAACTGGCCGGAAACGGCGACGGCGGTGTCCTGGGAGCCGATCAGCGCGAACAGGTTTTTGCCTGGGGTGAATTTGACACCGGTCAGGCTGCTCAACTGCTGGCTGAATCGCGCAGCGAATTCCGGGTGTGCGTTGATCCCGGTGCCAACCGCTGTGCCACCCTGGGCCAGCGCTTGCAGACTTGGCAGAAGGTCCTGCAAATGCGCGATATTGGCCTTGAGTTGCTGCGCCCAGCCATTGAGCACCTGGCTCATGCGTACCGGCATGGCATCCATCAAGTGAGTGCGGCCGGTCTTGATGAACGGGTGAACCTCTTCGGCCTTCTGCTCGATGACTTGAACGAGGTGCAACAGGGCCGGCAGTGTTTGCTCATGCAAAACCAGCGCGGCGCTGACATGGATAGTGGTCGGGATGATGTCGTTGCTGCTCTGGCCGCAGTTCACGTGGTCGTTAGGATTGACCGCCTCGCCCAGCAAACGGCTGGCGAGGGTGGCAATCACCTCGTTGGCATTCATGTTGGAACTGGTGCCGGAACCGGTCTGGAAGATATCCACCGGGAAGTGCGGCATGAAATCGCCTTCCAGCAGGCCTTGGGCGGCATCGACAATAGCCTTGCCCTGCCCCGCGCTGATTTGTTCGAGGTCGACGTTAACCTTGGCCGCCGCAACCTTGGCCAAGATCAGGGCGCGAATGAATTGCGCCGGCATGCGTTGATGGCTGATCGGGAAGTTGTTCACCGCACGCTGGGTTTGAGCGCCATACAAGGCTTCGGCAGGCACTTGCAGCTCGCCCATGCTGTCGCGTTCGATACGGGTGTTACTCATCGTTAGATCCTTGCACGAGGTCGGAGTGAGAAATAGACGGCAGCAATTCGCAGGTCGCCAATTGCCAGGCAAAGGTCTGCCAGCGCTTGAGACGGCAGGGACATTGAGAAAGCTGTTCCAGGTCACGCAGTGGACGCCAAGCCTGGTCCAGGCATACGGAACGCCAGTGCCACGGCAGCGCTATATCGCTGGCGGTGTCGAGCAGTAAACGCAATGAGGTCTCAGCGATCGTCCACGGATGGGTCGCGGTGCAGCACGCCAGGTATCGACCTTCGTTGAGGTAATGCTCGATCAGGCGAGGCTCATTTGGATCGAGTGCGCAGCGGATTTGACGACTCATCCAGCGCCAGCTTTCCAGATAAGGATCCTCATGCAGGACAGAACTCATGATCTACACTCGCTCGATAATGATATTCATTATTAAATGATATTAAGAATCAAAACAAGAGCACCAAAGGATTCGTCCCACGTCGTAGTTACAAAAAAAGGCGCGCCATCCGTGGGATGGCGCGCCTTTTTCAGGGAGCGTTGAAGGGTTAGCTGCCGGCGACGGTCATCCGCTCGATCAGCACAGAACCTGTGCGAATGTTGCTGCGCAGTTCCAAGTCATTACCCACGGCAACGATCTGCTTGAACATATCGCGCATGTTGCCAGCGATAGTCACTTCCTGAACGGCAAACTGAATCTCGCCGTTTTCTACCCAGAACCCCGCCGCGCCACGGGAGTAATCACCGGTGACCATGTTCAAGCCATGGCCCATCAATTCGGTGACTAGCAAGCCACGGCCCATGCGCCGCAGCAACGCCGCCTGGTCTTCATTGCCATGGGTGACAAACAGGTTATGCACGCCACCGGAGTTCGCCGTGCTTGGCAGGCCGAGTTTGCGACCGGAGTACGTGCCCAATATGTAGGAGACCAATTCACCTTTCTCGACGAATGGCTTGGCATAAGTCGCCAGGCCATCACCATCGAACGACGTGCTGCCCATGGCACGCATCAGGTGCGGGCGTTCATCGATGGTCAGCCACTCGGGAAACAGTTTCTGGCCAATCGCACCTTCCAGGAACGAGGACTTACGGTACAAGTTGCCACCGGAAATCGCCCCCAGGAAGCTGCCGAACAACCCACCGGCAAGTTCTGCCGAAAACAGCACAGGCACTTCGCACGTCGGCACCGGGCGCGCGCCCAGGCGGCTCGCGGCACGCTGCGCAGCACGCTGGCCAATGCTCACCGGGTCCGCCAGCAAGTCGCCCTGGCGATTCACGTCGTACCAGTAATCGCGCTGCATCTGCCCATTGGCTTCGGCAATCATCACGCAGCTCAGGCTATGACGAGTGGACGCATAACCGCCGATAAAACCATGACTGTTGCCATACACGCGGCAGCCCTGATGCGTACTCAACGTGGTGCCATCAGCATTCTTGATGCGCGCATCGGCGTCGAACGCCGCCGCTTCACAGATCAATGCCTGTTCGATGGCTTGCTCGGGCGTGATGTCCCAGGCGTGGAACAGATCGAAATCCTTAAGGTCCTTGGCCATCAGCGCCTTATCGGCCAAACCCGAGCTTTCATCCTCCGAGGTGTGCTTGGCAATCGCCAACGCCGCCGCCACCGTTTCGCGAATCGCTTCCGAGCCACTGGCCGACGTACTGGCCGAGCCTTTGCGCTGCCCGACATACAAGGTGATGCCAAACCCTTGGTCGCGATTGAACTCAACGGTTTCCACTTCACGCTGGCGTACCGACGTCGACAGCCCCTGCTCCAGCGACACCGCCACCTCACAGGCACTGGCCCCCTGGCGCTTGGCCTCGGCAAGGATCTGCTCGACTTGTTCCTGCAGTGCCGGTAACGCTTGCGGACCGACGCTTTGGGCTGCACTCATGGTTTTCTCCACTCAAATTCTGCTTTCGGTTAAGGCCATCGAGCGACCGGGCCGGACAAGCGGCCCCCGACTGGTTATCATGGCAGCGTTTCTTTGCGGACTGCCACCATGGTTGATTCTTACGACGACTCCCTCGATGGGGAGAAAAGCAAAACCCAGGTCAAACGCGAGCTGCATGCTCTGGTTGACCTTGGCGAGCGCCTTACAACGCTCAAGAAAGATTTGATTGCAAAACTGCCTTTGACCGACGAAATGCGCCGGGCCTTGGCCGATGCGCCCAAGCACACCGCGAATATCGCGCGTAAACGGCACATCATGTTTATCGGCAAACTCATGCGCGATCAGGACACTGACGCCATTCTGGCTTTGCTTGATCAAACCGATGCCTCCACTCGCCAGTACAACGAACGCTTCCATAACCTGGAGCGTTGGCGTGACCGCTTGATCGCGGGCGATGACGCCGTGCTGGAGAAATTCGTGCTGGACTACCCGGACGCGGACCGCCAGCAACTGCGCTCCCTGATCCGTCAGGCCCAGCACGAGCAGGCGCATAACAAAGCGCCGGCCACCAGCCGTAAAATCTTCAAGTACATCCGAGAGCTGGACGAGACTCAACGCGGCCTGCGCTGATCCTCTTCACCGGGTGGCGGTTTTCGCCACCCGAAGCTCCACCTTTCTTACGAGCCCGTGCCACCCACGGTGATCGCATCAATTTTCAGCGTTGGCTGCCCGACACCCACCGGCACCGACTGCCCGTCCTTCCCGCACGTGCCCACGCCGCTGTCGAGCGACAGGTCGTTACCGACCATCGACACCTTGCTCATGGCTTCCGGACCGTTACCAATCAACGTTGCTCCTTTGACCGGCGCAGTAATCTTGCCGTCTTCGATCAGGTACGCCTCGCTGGTGGAGAACACGAACTTGCCGCTGGTGATGTCCACTTGGCCGCCACCGAGGTTGGCGCAGTAGATGCCGCGCTTCACCGAAGCGATGATTTCCGCCGGGTCGCTTTCGCCACCGAGCATGTAGGTATTGGTCATGCGTGGCATCGGCAAGTGCGCATAGGATTCGCGACGGCCGTTACCGGTGCGCGCCACGCCCATCAAGCGGGCGTTGAGCTTGTCTTGCATGTAGCCCTTGAGCACGCCGTTTTCGATCAGGGTGGTGCACTCGGTAGGCGTACCTTCGTCATCGACGCTCAGCGAGCCACGACGCCCGGTCAGGGTGCCGTCATCGACGATGGTGCAGAGCTTGGACGCGACCATCTCGCCCATACGACCGCTGTAGGCTGAACTGCCCTTGCGGTTGAAGTCACCTTCCAGGCCATGGCCGACCGCTTCGTGCAGCAGTACGCCGGACCAGCCCGATCCCAGCACCACAGGCAAGGTACCCGCCGGCGCCGGAATGGCTTCCAGGTTGACCAGCGCCTGGCGCAGGGCCTCACGGGCATAGCCCATGGCACGGTCGTCGGTGAGGAAGTAGCGGTAGTCGGTACGCCCGCCGCCACCATGGCCACCGCGCTCGCGGCGACCATTCTGTTCGACGATTACACTGACATTGAAGCGCACCAGCGGCCGTACATCCGCCGCCAGGCCGCCGTCGGTGGACGCCACCAGAATGCGCTCCCACACACCGGCCATGCTCACGGTGACCTGCTGGATACGCGGGTCGAGGGCGCGGGTGGCCACGTCGATACGCTTGAGCAGCTCGACCTTTTCCGCACGACTGATGACTTCCAACGGGTTATCCGGTGCGTACAACTGCGCCACATCTTGAGTACTGAACGCCTGAACCGTGCCATTTTGGCCGGCGCGGGAGATTGAGCGCGCAGCACGCGCCGCGAGGCCCAAGGCTTCCAGGGTGATCGCGTTGCTGTAGGCAAAGCCGGTTTTTTCACCGGATTGCGCACGCACGCCGACACCCTGGTCCAGATTGAAACTGCCTTCCTTGACGATCCCGTCTTCCAGGGACCAGGACTCGGAGATCTGGCCCTGGAAATACAGGTCAGCCGCATCAATGCCCGGTCCGGCCAGATCGCCGAGCACGGTTTGCAAGCTTTCGATGGTCACGCCACCGGGTGCCAGGAGGTGTTCACTGACTGAGGACAACAACTCGCTCATAGGTATGACCTTAAATTCATCGTTCCGAAGCAGGCCGCTGTGCGCCCTGCGAGAAAAAGCGCCGATGGTTGACCACCGGCATGCGCGCCCGTATCGACGCCTGTTCACTGCTATCGCGCTCGGCCAGCAACACCGCTTCGCCTGTATCCTGTTGTGTCAGCACGCGCCCCCAGGGGTCGACAATGGCTGCGTGGCCATGGGTTTCCCGGGGGCCCGGGTGTACACCACCTTGCGCCGCCGCCAGCAGGTAGCACTGGGTCTCGATGGCCCGTGCGCGAATCAGCACGTCCCAATGAGCGGCGCCGGTCACTGCCGTAAACGCCGAAGGCGCCGTAATCAATTCAGCCCCCGCCGCGCGCAACTCGCTGTAGAGCTCGGGGAAGCGCAAGTCGTAACACACCGTCAAGCCCAAACGGCCGACGGGCGTATCTGCCACCACCACATTACCCCCGAAAGCATAGTCGTCGGATTCACGGTAACGACCGCGAGCATCAGCGACATCCACATCGAAAAGGTGCAGCTTGTCGTAACGAGCCACGATTTCGCCGCGATCATCAACCAGCAGCGAGCAGGCGTTGGACTTGGCGTGCGGTTGGTCCTCTGGCGGCAACGGCAACGTGCCGGCCACTATCCATAAGGTGAGGTCGCGGGCGGTCTGTTTCAACCACGGCAGGATCGGACCTTCGCCCAGCGCCTCGGCGCGGCCGATATCAGCCACATCGCGACGCCCCATGGCAGCGAAGTTTTCCGGCAGCACCGCCAACTTCGCCCCACCCGCAGCCGCCCGCTCCAGCAAGCGCCGGGCCTGGGCCAGGTTAGCCAGCACATCGCTCTGGCTGACCATTTGAATTACCGCAAAGGACATGGGCCGACACTCCATAAAAGGCATGCGGCCATGCTACTCCACAGGCCCTCAGTTTGGTTTTTCAAATGGCTTGTCGAAGGTGATTTTCGGGTCCTTCCACGGCCCTTCGACCTTGTATTGCACGCTCGCGAAGCGTGCAACACGATCACCAATCAGCTTGTCGATCAGGAACAGCGCGCCACCAATGGCGGGCGCCCCCACGATCAGCGCTGCGATCGGAAGGTTGTTGGTAACCGGCAGGGTGACCAGCAGCTTGGCGTCGACACGGTCTGCTACCAGGTCCAGGGTGCCGTTGAGCTCCAGGTTGGTAGAAGGCCCGGTCATGGTGATCGGTTCACGGGTTACAAATACACCGCTACTCGCCGCCAACAAGCCTTTGACTCGGTCATAGCTCAAGCCCTTGCCGAGCAAGTCCGAGAAGTCCAGACGCAACCGGCGCCCGATGGAGTTGAAGTTCAGCAGGCCAAATACCCGCAGGGCCTGGGCGCCACCCTCCACTTCCACGAACTGGCCGTTGCGGAACGCGGCATCCAAGCTGCCGGAGAAGCGCTTAGGCCCGACATAGGCTGGCGAACCAGGCCAGCGACCATCCACATCCAAGTGGAAATCCTGGCTGGTGACGGTGGGGGCATAGCCCCAGCCCTTGAGCACATCGGCGATATTCTTACCGTCCAAACGGCCCTTGTACCAACTGCTGCTGTCGCCCGCCGCACCTTCCCAACCACCGGCGCCCTTGAGCTGCATGCCCTTGAGGCCCAGGTCCAGGTTATTGAAGACCAGGCCTTTGGCGGTCGGGCGGATTTTCAGCGACCAGGCGCCCACCAGCTCCGGGCCCTGGAACAGCTGATCAATGGCGATATCCAGCGCCGGAATATCCTTGGGATCGATACTTGCCAAAGGGTCCGGCGCGTTTTCGTCCGCCTGCACCGTCGGATCCACCGCCGGCAGTTTCACATATTGCAGGTTGATCGCAATCGGCGCGCCCTTGGCGTCAGGCAGGTCGACTGTGCCCTTGGCCTGCTGGCTGTCGAGCTGCAAGCCCCAGGCCGCCTGTTTGCGGTTGAGTTGCAGGTTGACCTGATCGAACTGGGTGCCCAGACCGGTGAGTTTGCCGATTTTGAAGTCGGCACTGCTCAGCAGTTGCTTGGCACTCCCCCCCGGGTCATTGCCGGCGTACTGGTTCACCAGCTTTTTCCACGGATCGATGTCCAGCTCCGAGAGCACACCACGAATGCGCAAACCCTTGGCGCCCGGCAGCACGGCGTCCCCATCCCCGAGGAACAGTTCACCGCGGCCATCATTGAATCTGTCCGGCGGCGCAGCAAAGGTGAAGTTCGCCAGTTCGCCGTAATCGAACCAATAACGGCGCTCGGCGCCCTGCAAGGTCATGCGAAACACACTGTCACGCCCCTGGCTGGCTGGCATCCCGAACGGCGCGGGCAAATCCACCGCCACACCCTTGAGGTTGGAGCTGACCATCAGTTGGCTGTCGGCACCGTCCAGGGTCAATTGCAGTTGGTAGGGAATATCGCCAGACACCGGCAGCGGTTGGCTGACGTTCAACCAGTCCGTCAGCCGCTTGACCGTCACCTGACCCTTGGCAGCCACGCGGGTGCTGATGCTGCCCGGCTTGCCATCGGCGAAAATCTGCGCGGTGATCGGCCGGTCAAACGCTTGGGCCGTGATGTTCTGGCCACTGAGGCCTTTGGTGCTGTCAAAACGGAAATCACCCTTGAGCTGGGTCAGGTCCAGGGTCGGCTCAGCCAGTTGCAAGCGCGACTTATCGGTTTTGAAGTCCACCACGATTTTTGGATCGGCACCCTTGGTCAACGGAATATCCAGGTCAAGGCTGCCTTGCAAGTCGCCCTCACCCTTCCATCCGGCGAACGTCGATGCGGTGCCAATCGGCGCTTCCTGGAGGATTTTCAGACCATCGCCCAAGCCGCCGGCAAAATTACCGGTGAGCAACAGGTGACTGTCCTTGCCGGCAGGTGCGTGAGGGATATTGACGTAGATGTCCTTGACCTTCGTGTCGAGCAACTGGCCTTTGCTGGCCAGGATGCGCACACCGCTTTCCTCGACAAACACTTCGCCATTGACCTTGCTCACATGCGGCCAGCCCGGTTGAAAGGCCAGTTCAGCGTCATGCACCTTGAAAAACAGGCTGATATTGCGCGAAGCCGGCAGCGCGTCGTGGTTCAGCGAACCCTGGTACTGGAAGAACCCTTGATCCACCGCGCCCTTGAGAATCGCCGTGCGCAGCCATTCATCCAGTGCGGGGCTCAATACCGCCGGCAAGTACTTGGGAGTGAAGCGCCCATCACCCTCGACCAAGCCGACGCGCAGGTCCATGTAGTCTTCCTGGCTGTGGTCAAAATGCAGGCGAATCAGAAAGTCAGCAGCCACCTTGCCCTCTTCGCCCAGCACCTTGATATACGGGGCGATCAGGGTGAAGCCTTCTTTGTCCAGCTTCCACGTCAGGCGCGCATTGGCCTGGATGTACTGCCACGGCTTGGCAAAGATCGGATCGAGGTGCAGGGAAAAATCCTTGCTGTCCATGCGCAACTCGCCCTGGCCCAAGTCGCCGCTGATGCTGCCGGAAACGTTACGCGCGGCCGGGGCGCCAGAGTAGGCATCAAAACCGACGCGATCGAGGTTGGCAGCGAAGCTGAGTTTTTGATCGGTAGTGTCTTGAGGGCGAAAATCCACCAGCACGTTACGCAACAGGCCAGTGGCCTTGAGGTGCTCTACAGTCTTGGCGAACCCTTCCGGCAGCGGTGCCAGGGCGTTGAGCAGTGGCGTGATTGGCGTCAGGTCAAGGCGGTCGGCCTGCAGCTTCCAGACTTCCTGAGCCTTGTCGGTGGCCAGGGTTTGTTGCAGTTGCACGCGCGACTCCCAGCGCGTTTCCCCCAGGTTCATCGCCAGTGAGTCGAACAGCACCTTGAGGCCCGTGTCACTGCGTTGCAGGTAGGCGGTGAGCGCAAGGTTTTCGATATGCACGGGCTTACGATCGGCGTAGCTGCCCTTGACCTGCGGCGAGTTCAGACGCACCACCGCACTCTGTACGGTACCTTTGGCCCAGTTCAGCCAGAATTCGCCACCGGCCTTGAACTGAGTGAGTTTCCACTGCTGGGTCAGCTTGGCAGGAATCCATTTGGCCCAGTCGCTTTGCGGCAGGCTCAGATAGGCCTGGACTTCAGCGTCTTTCCACTGGCTGGCACGAATACGCGTGCGCAGGCTCATGGCAAGGGGCTGGCCGTCCGGCAAGGTCAAGCGCGCGTCCAAGCGTTGGCGGGTGATGCCGGTATGCAAGCTGAGGCCGACATACGTCAGGGTCACTGGCGCATGGTCAAACGGTTGCAACGTCACCTGGCTGTCGAGCAGCGACACACGCTTGACCAACTGCATGCGCTTGAGCAACTGCTCCGGGTCCAGCGGCTGGTCGTCCTGCACCGGCAGACCTTGCAGGACCCATTTCCCGTCCTTGTCTTCCTTGGCACTGAGCTGCAGGCCACTGACTTGCAAATGCGCAATGCGCACTTCGCGGGCCATCACGCTTGCCCAGATGTCCGGTACCACTTCGACCTGGTCCAGGCGCAAGCCACTGTTGCCCTCGCCCACCATCACATCATGGGCCAGCAATACCGGCGCGAAGCCGCTCCAGCGGCCTTCCAGGCTGCCGATGTGCACAGGCATGACCACCGCAGCCTGGGCCTTGGCCTCGACTTCCGCACGGTACTCGGCCACCAGCGGCGTCAATTCACGCCCCAGACTCACATACACCGCCGCCAATACCAGCAGCAAGGCACAAAGGCCAAGGCCCCAACGGGTCAAAGCGGCAAAAAAGCGTATCAGACGCTCCATGTCAGGCGACCCTCAAGGCGGTAGTCGGACGGCAGATCAAGGTCTGCCAGTCTCATAAAAAGAAAACGATTGGGGATCAGAGCAGCACCACGTCGTATTGTTCCTGGGAATACATGGTTTCAACCTGGAAGCGTATCGTGCGCCCGATAAACCCTTCCAGTTCGGCAACGTTGCCGGACTCTTCGTCCAACAGCCGGTCCACCACTTTTTGGTTGGCCAGCACTCTATAACCTTCGGCCTGGTAAGCACGTGCCTCTCGTAGGATTTCGCGGAAAATCTCGTAGCAAACCGTTTCCGGGGTCTTCAATTTACCGCGTCCCTGGCAGCTGCTGCACGGCTCGCACAGCACCTGCTCAAGGCTTTCGCGGGTGCGCTTGCGGGTCATTTGCACCAGGCCCAACTCGGTAATGCCGATGATGTTGGTCTTGGCGTGATCGCGCTCCAGCTGCTTCTCGAGGGTACGCAGCACCTGGCGCTGGTGCTCTTCATCTTCCATGTCGATGAAATCGATGATGATGATCCCGCCCAGGTTTCGCAGACGCAGCTGGCGGGCAATCGCGGTGGCCGCTTCGAGGTTGGTCTTGAAAATGGTTTCTTCAAGGTTGCGATGACCAACAAATGCGCCGGTGTTGACGTCGATGGTGGTCATGGCTTCTGCCGGGTCCACCACCAGGTAGCCGCCGGATTTGAGCGGCACCTTGCGTTCCAGGGCTTTCTGGATTTCGTCTTCGACGCCATACAGGTCGAAGATCGGCCGTTCGCCGGGGTAGTGTTCCAGGCGGTCGGCAATTTCCGGCATCAATTCGGCAACGAATTGCGTGGTGCGCTGGAAAGTTTCCCGCGAGTCGATGCGAATTTTCTCAATCTTGGGGCTGACCAAGTCGCGCAACGTGCGCAGGGCCAGGCCCAAGTCTTCATAAATAACGCTGGGTGCACTGATGGTCTTGATCTGGGCATCGATCTGGTCCCACAGGCGCCGCAGGTAGCGGATGTCCATGAGGATCTCATCGGCACCAGCACCTTCAGCGGCGGTGCGCAGGATAAACCCACCGGCTTCCTTGATGCCCTCGGCCGCCACGCAGTCGCTGACCACCTTCTTCAGGCGCTCGCGCTCGGCTTCGTCCTCGATCTTCAGGGAAATGCCGACATGCGCGGTACGCGGCATGTACACCAGGTAACGCGACGGAATCGACAGCTGAGTGGTCAGGCGTGCGCCCTTGGAGCCGATGGGGTCCTTGGTGACTTGCACCACCAGGCTCTGCCCTTCATGCACCAGGGCGCTGATACTTTCGACCGCCGGGCCTTCGCGCAGGGAAATCTCGGAGGCATGGATAAACGCAGCTCGGTCCAGGCCAATATCGACAAATGCCGCCTGCATCCCCGGCAATACCCGCACTACCTTGCCTTTGTAGATATTGCCGACGATCCCGCGCTTCTGGGTGCGCTCCACGTGCACTTCTTGCAGAACACCGTTCTCTACCACCGCCACGCGCGATTCCATCGGCGTGATATTGATCAGAATCTCTTCACTCATGGCTGGGTCTCGTTCAGGCGTTTTCACAATAGTGACCGGTCGCTTAAGGCTGGGCGCGCCAATAACGGCGTTCAGCGCGCGGTAAGGTTTTGCCAACAGGGTATGCCGAATTGGTCGAGCAGTTGCGCGGTTTCGCACACCGGCAGCCCTACCACGGCGGAATAACTGCCATTGAGGCCGGCGACAAACACCGAACCCAACCCTTGGATAGCATAGCTGCCTGCTTTGTCCTGAGGTTCACCACTGTGCCAGTAGGTTGTAGCCTCCTCGACAGAAATCCCACGAAAAAGCACACGACTGCTGACACATCGGGTTTCGCAACGCTGGCCGTCGGTAAGGGATATGGCGGTGAGCACTTCGTGTTCACGCCCCGACAGGGCCATCAACATCGCCAAGGCATCGGCCTGGTCCACAGGTTTGCCGAGGATCTGGCCATCGACGATCACGGCAGTGTCGGCCCCCAGCACACAGGCGCCAGCAGGGTGTTCAAGCGCAGCAAAACCCGCCGCTGCCTTGCCCCGCGCTAAACGCTCGACGTAGGAAACAGCAGATTCGTTTGTGAGAGGGGTTTCATCAATGGCGGCGCTGACCACGGTGAAAGGCACACCGATCTGGGTCAGCAGTTCACGCCGCCTCGGTGAGCCCGAGGCCAGGTAAAGCGAATTCATTGCAGACTCTCCCTGTAGGGTTCGATAACCAGGCAGAGCCTCGCAATCCATTCAATTGATCTTATAGCGACGACGCAACCCACGCAGGCCAAAACTGATCCACGGCCACAGCAAGGCGCTGACCAGGGCCGGCAATACCAGCGCCAAGGTCGGCTGCCGGTTACCGGTCAAGGCGCTGAGCCACAGCTGAACAAGCTGCGCCAGGCCGAAAATCACCAGGATCACCAGGCACTGCTGCCACATCGGGAACATGCGCAGACGCTGCTGCAACGACAGCACCAGGAAAGTGATCAGGGTCAGGATCAATGCGTTCTGGCCCAGCAAGGTGCCATAGAGCACATCTTCCGCCAAGCCCAGGAACATGGCGGTGACCATGCCGACTTTATGCGGCAGGTTCAGCGACCAGAAAGCCAGCAGCAACGCCAGCCAGAGCGGGCGCAGGATTTCCATGAACTGTGGCAGCGGCGAAACGCTGAGCAGCAGGCCGATGGCGAAGGTCAGCCAGACGATCCAGCCGTTTTGCGAATGAGTACCGGCCATTATTCTTCCCTCTGCCGCGTGGTTGCCGGGGCGGTAGCTGCCGGGCGCGTGGCCGGGGCAGCAGCAGGCGGTTTAGTCGCGGGTGTTGCGGCGGCCGGCGTCGACGCGGGTGGTTTGGTCGCGGCCGGTTTGACCGGGTGCGCAGCAGGCTTGACTGAGGTAGCAACAGGCGCCGCCACTGCCGGGGCCACCGCAGGCGTAGCCGGAGCAGGCTTGGGCACGGTGGCCGGAATGATCGGCGCAGTGCCGTTCTTTTGGTCTTCCGCTTCCTGAGCCTGGGCGGCGTCGTTGGCGCGCTCTTCCGGGGTGCGATTGTCGCTGAACACCAGCAGCAGGTAGCGGCTGCGGTTCAAGGCGGCAGTCGGCACGGCACGCACAATGGCGAACGGCTGACCGGAATCGTGGATGACTTCCTTGACCGTCGCCACCGGATAACCCGCTGGGAACCGCTGACCCAGGCCGGAGCTGACCAACAGGTCGCCTTCCTTGATGTCGGCGGTATCGGCCACATGGCGCAGTTCCAGGCGCTCGGGGTTGCCGGTGCCGCTGGCAATCGCACGCAGGCCGTTGCGGTTGACCTGCACCGGAATGCTGTGGGTGGTGTCCGTCAGCAGCAATACCCGCGAGGTGTAGGGCATCAGCTCAACCACCTGGCCCATCAGGCCACGTGCATCAAGCACCGGCTGGCCGAGGACCACACCGTCGCGCTCACCCTTGTTGATGATGATGCGGTGGGTGAAGGGGTTGGGGTCCATGCCGATCAACTCGGCCACTTCGACCTTTTCGTTGACCAGCGCGGAGGAATTGAGCAACTCGCGCAGCCGAACGTTCTGCTCGGTGAGGGCCGCGAGCTTTTGCATGCGCCCCTGCAACAGCAGGTTTTCGGTCTTGAGTTTTTCATTTTCGGCAACCAGCTCAGTGCGGCTGCCAAATTGGCTGGCCACGCCCTGGTACAGACGTTGCGGCAGGTCGGTGATCCAGTAGGTCTGCATCAACACCAGCGACATTTGGCTGCGCACGGGCTTAAGCAGTGCAAAGCGAGCATCGACCACCATCAGCGCGACCGAAAGCACGACCAGCACCAACAGGCGCACGCCCAATGAGGGGCCTTTGGCGAAAAGCGGTTTAATAGGCCGCTCCTCCCAGGCAAATGTTCTCTTTATTCATACGGCATCTAACCGGCCTGGATGCAGATTGAAGAAGATAAACGCCAACAGGCAGCACTGCAAAGTGCTGCCTGCGGGCGAAACATGGGCTTACCAGCAACGACTCATTCGCTGGAGAGCAGGTCCATGGTGTGTTTATCCATCATTTCCAGTGCACGGCCACCGCCACGGGCGACGCAGGTCAGCGGGTCTTCGGCGACGATCACCGGCAGGCCGGTTTCCTGGGCCAGCAGTTTGTCGAGGTCGCGCAGCAAGGCGCCACCACCGGTCAACACCAGGCCACGCTCGGCGATGTCGGAAGCCAGTTCCGGCGGCGATTGCTCCAGGGCGCTCTTCACAGCCTGAACGATGGTGGCCAGGGACTCTTGCAGAGCTTCCAGCACTTCATTGGAGTTCAGGGTGAAAGCACGTGGAACGCCTTCGGCCAGGTTGCGACCGCGAACATCAACTTCGCGCACTTCGCCGCCCGGGTAAGCGGTACCGATTTCCTGCTTGATGCGCTCAGCGGTGGATTCGCCGATCAGGCTGCCGTAGTTACGACGCACATAGGTGATGATCGCTTCGTCGAAGCGGTCGCCGCCTACACGTACGGATTCGGCATACACCACACCGTTCAGGGAAATCAGGGCGATTTCAGTGGTACCACCACCGATATCCACCACCATCGAACCGCGGGCTTCTTCAACCGGCAGGCCGGCACCGATCGCAGCAGCCATTGGCTCTTCGATCAGGAACACTTCCCGGGCACCGGCGCCGAGGGCCGATTCACGGATGGCTCGACGCTCAACCTGGGTGGACTTGCACGGCACGCAGATCAGCACACGAGGGCTGGGCTGCAGGAAACTGTTTTCGTGAACCTTGTTGATGAAGTACTGCAGCATCTTCTCGCAGACACTGAAGTCAGCGATCACGCCGTCTTTCATCGGACGAATGGCGGCAATATTGCCTGGTGTGCGGCCGAGCATGCGCTTGGCCTCGGTGCCGACGGCAACGACACTTTTCTGATTACCATGGGTCCGAATGGCCACAACTGATGGCTCATTCAGGACGATACCGCGCTCGCGCACGTAAATAAGGGTGTTGGCAGTGCCCAGGTCAATGGAAAGATCGCTGGAAAACATGCCACGCAGTTTCTTGAACATGGGAAAGGGACCCTAGGCAACGCGTGGGTAAAAAAGTGCGGCAAACTCTAACAACGACAGGGATTTTGGGCAAGGCGCCAATGTGCTAAATTGGCCGACTTTCTGTGCACCAACCCCCACAATCGCGGCCGTAAGACCGTAGAAATGCGGTAGTGTTCCGACAATCTAACACACGGACAGCCTCCGTTCTGTTTTCCACTGGAGATTCCCATGACACTTGAACGCTCCGACGTGGAAAAAATCGCGCATCTGGCCTCGCTTGGCCTTAATGATGCCGATCTTCCACAGACCACCGCAGCCCTGAACAGTATTCTCGGGCTGGTCGACCAAATGCAGGCCGTGAATACCGACGGCATCGAGCCCCTGGCTCATCCACTGGAAGCCAGCCAGCGCCTGCGCGCAGACGTCGTGACCGAGCGTAATAATCGCGAGGCTTACCAGTCCATTGCGCCAGCGGTCGAAAACGGCCTGTACCTGGTTCCGAAAGTCATCGACTAAAGGGAAAGAGCCTGCAATGCATCACATGACTCTGGCCGAGATCGCCCGCGGTCTCGCCGAAAAAAAGTTTTCTTCCGAAGAGCTGACCAAGACCCTGCTTGCGCGTATCGCCGAGCTTGATCCAAAGGTTAACAGCTTCATCAGCCTCACCGAAGAGCTGGCCTTGAGCCAGGCAAAGGCTGCCGACGCACGTCGCGCCAACGGTGAAAATGGCGCGCTGCTGGGCGCACCTATTGCCCACAAGGACTTGTTCTGCACCCAGGGCATTCGCACCAGCTGCGGCTCGAAGATGCTCGACAACTTCAAGGCGCCCTACGACGCTACCGTGGTGTCCAAGCTGGCCGCCGCCGGCGCCGTGACCCTGGGCAAGACCAACATGGACGAATTCGCCATGGGTTCGGCCAACGAGTCGAGCTACTACGGCGCAGTGAAAAACCCCTGGAACCTGGACCACGTGCCCGGCGGTTCCTCCGGTGGTTCGGCTGCCGCAGTGGCTGCGCGCTTCCTGCCCGCCGCCACCGCCACCGACACCGGCGGCTCGATTCGCCAGCCGGCCGCGTTCACCAACCTCACCGGTTTGAAGCCGACGTACGGTCGCGTTTCCCGCTGGGGCATGATCGCCTACGCGTCCAGCCTCGATCAGGGTGGCCCTCTGGCACGCACGGCCGAAGACTGCGCGATTTTGTTACAAGGCATGGCAGGCTTCGATAAACAGGACTCCACCAGCATCGATGAGCCCGTGCCGGACTACAGCGCCAGCCTTAACACCTCGCTCAAAGGCCTGCGCATCGGTGTGCCAAAGGAATACTTCAGCGCTGGCCTCGACCCGCGTATCGCGGAGCTGGTGCACAACAGCGTCAAGACGCTGGAAAGCCTCGGTGCTGTGATCAAGGAAATCAGCCTGCCGAACAACCAGCACGCGATTCCTGCGTACTACGTAATCGCCCCGGCAGAAGCGTCATCCAACCTGTCGCGCTTCGATGGCGTGCGCTTCGGCTACCGCTGCGAAAACCCGAAAGACCTCACCGACCTTTATAAGCGCTCACGTGGCGAAGGCTTCGGTGCCGAAGTGCAACGCCGCATCATGGTCGGCGCCTACGCCCTGTCGGCTGGCTACTACGACGCTTACTACCTGAAGGCGCAGAAAATCCGTCGCCTGATCAAGAACGACTTCATGGCTGCCTTTGAAGACGTCGACGTGATCCTCGGTCCAACCACGCCGAACCCGGCCTGGAAGATCGGTGCCAAGACCGGCGACCCGATCGCCGAGTACCTGGAAGACCTGTACACCATCACCGCCAACCTCGCGGGCTTGCCGGGCTTGTCCATGCCTGCCGGTTTCGTCGATGGCCTGCCGGTGGGCGTGCAATTGCTCGCCCCGTATTTCCAGGAAGGCCGCCTGCTCAATGTGGCGCACCAGTACCAGTTGAACACCGACTGGCACACCCGCACCCCTACCGGCTTCTGAGGACAACACTATGCAATGGGAAGTTGTGATCGGGCTGGAGATTCATACCCAGCTCGCCACCCAATCGAAGATTTTCTCCGGTAGCGCCACCACGTTCGGCTCCGAGCCCAACACCCAGGCCAGCCTGGTAGACCTGGGCATGCCCGGTGTACTGCCGGTGCTGAACCAGGAAGCGGTGCGCATGGCGGTGATGTTCGGCCTGGCGATTGACGCCGAGATCGGCCAGCACAACGTGTTCGCGCGCAAGAACTACTTTTACCCGGACCTGCCCAAGGGCTACCAGATCAGCCAGATGGAATTGCCGATCGTCGGCAAGGGCCACCTGGACATTCCTCTGGAAGACGGCACCATCAAGCGCGTCGGCGTCACCCGCGCCCACCTGGAAGAAGATGCTGGCAAGAGCCTGCACGAAGAATTCCCGGGCGCGACCGGTATCGACCTGAACCGCGCCGGCACGCCGCTGCTGGAAATCGTCTCCGAGCCGGACATGCGCAGCGCCAAGGAAGCCGTGGCCTACGTCAAGACGATCCACGCGCTGGTGCGCTACCTGGGCATCTGCGACGGCAACATGGCCGAAGGCTCGCTGCGCTGCGACTGCAACGTGTCGATCCGTCCCAAGGGCCAATCCGAGTACGGCACCCGCTGCGAGATCAAGAACGTCAACTCGTTCCGCTTCATCGAGAAGGCGATCAACAGCGAAGTGCGTCGCCAGATCGAACTGATCGAAGACGGCGGCAAGGTCATCCAGCAAACCCGCCTGTACGACCCGAACAAAGACGAAACCCGCGCCATGCGCAGCAAAGAGGAAGCCAACGACTACCGTTACTTCCCCGATCCGGACCTGTTGCCGGTGGTCATCGAAGACTCGTTCCTCAATGACGTGCGCGCCACCCTGCCGGAGCTGCCGCAGCAAAAACGCGAGCGCTTCCAGGAGCAGTTCGGCCTATCGGTCTACGATGCCAGCGTTTTGGCCTCCAGCCGCGAACAAGCCAACTACTTTGAAAAAGTCGTGAGCATTGCCGGTGACGCCAAGCTGGCGGCCAACTGGGTGATGGTTGAGCTGGGCAGCCTGCTGAACAAGCAGGGCCTGGAAATAGACGAAGCGCCAGTCACCGCCGAGCAACTGGGCGGCATGCTGCTGCGCATCAAGGACAACACCATCTCCGGCAAAATCGCCAAGACCGTGTTTGAAGCCATGGCCAGCGGTGAAGGCAGCGCGGACGAGATCATCGAGAAGCGTGGCCTCAAGCAAGTCACCGACAGCGGCGCGATTTCGGCCGTTCTGGATGAAATGCTCGCGGCCAATGCCGAGCAGGTCGAGCAATACCGTGCGGCAGACGAAGCCAAGCGCGGCAAGATGTTCGGCTTCTTTGTGGGCCAGGCGATGAAAGCCTCCAAAGGCAAGGCCAACCCGCAACAAGTGAACGAGCTGCTGAAAAGCAAGCTTGAAGGCTGATAGCAATGAATGGTCCGGGGGAGATTTCATGCTCTACTCGGACCCCCTGTGGGAGCGGGCTTGCTCGCGAATGCGGTGGATCAGTAAATGAATATTTAGCTGACACACCGCATTCGCGAGCAAGCCCGCTCCCACATTTGTGACGGGGGCATCTTGAAAATGAAGCGTCTACTCGGCCTACTGGCCTTGTTCTCTCTACTGGCCGGCTGCGCCAACGGCGTCATCAACCCCAACGGCTATGACGAAACCGGCACCGCCTCCTATTACGGCGCCAAACACCACGGCAATAAGACTGCCAGCGGTGAACCCTTCAACCAATACGGCCTGACCGCCGCCCACCGGCGCTTACCGTTCGGTACCCAGGTCAAGGTCACCAATCTCGACAACGACAAATCCGTGGTTGTCCGCATCAATGATCGCGGCCCGCACACCCGTGGGCGCTTGATCGATCTTTCACGCAAGGCTGCCGAGCAGCTAGGCATGATCAGCAGCGGTACGGCGCGAGTGCGCGTACAAGCCTTGAGCAACTGACGATGGAGCCCTGGCCATTTTTGGATTAACCGCCCTCTCGCCCTGGAGCCTGCTGGAATTGGTCAGCGGCCTGCTGCTACTGATCATCGGCGCCGAAATCCTGGTGCGCGCGGCCGTGCGCCTGGCCGCAAGCCTCAAGGTACGGCCGCTGATCATCGGCCTGACGATCGTCTCCTTCGGCAGCAGCGCGCCACAGATGACCGTCAGCCTGCAGGCCACCCTGGCGGGCAATACAGACATCGCCGTGGGCAGCGTAATCGGCAGCAGCATCTTCAACATCCTGGTGACCCTGGGCCTGTCGGCGCTGATCATTCCGCTGCGAGTCTCGCGCCAGCTGGTGCGCCTGGACATCCCAGTGATGATCCTGGCCGGGCTGCTGGTGTTTACCCTGGCGGCCAATGAAGAGCTTACGCCCACCGACGGCCTGTTGCTGCTCGTGGCCCTGGCTGCTTACCTCGGCGTTTTGCACTACCAGACCCGTCACTCTCGCCGCCCACGTACGCTGGACACAGTGGCCCGCGCACCCTGGCTGAGCAGCGTGCTGCAGATGCTCAGCGGGTTGTTGATCCTGGTGCTGGCTGGGCATTTGCTGCTGGGCGCGGCGGTGGATGTGGCGGGCGATCTGGGCCTGTCGGAGCGTGTGATTGGCCTGACACTGATCGGCGTCGGCACCTCGCTGCCGTGCCTGGCGACTTCGCTGATTGCCGCCCTGCGCGGGCAGCGGGAAATTGCCGTGGGCAATGTGATCGGCAGCAACCTGTTCAATCTGCTTGGCGTCTTGGGCTTGACCGCCATGCTCGCCCCTTCGCCGCTGTCAGTATCGCCCAACGCCCTGGACTTCGACCTGCCGGTGATGCTCGCTGTCGTGGTGCTGTGCCTGCCGATGTTCTATACCGGCTACCGCCTGACCCGCGCCGAAGGCTTGGTGCTGCTGGGCCTGTACCTGGCGTACGGGCTGCACGTGATGGCGTTCACCACCGGAATGCCCCTGGCCAACAAGCTCGAGCAACTGATGTTGTTTTATGTCCTGCCAGTGCTGGTGGCTTTTCTGTTGTTCAGCACGCTGCGAGCCTGGCGCCGCCAACACAAGAGGGAATCGCAATGACCGATCAGAAAAAGCCCGGGGTTGAAATGCGTCGCCAGGTCATGGGCGATGTGTTCGTCGACCGCGCCCTGGGCAATGCCACCGAGTTCACCCAGCCGCTGCAGGACTTCGTCAACGAACATGCCTGGGGCAGTGTATGGAACCGCGAAGGGTTGCCGCTGAAAACCCGCAGCCTGATCACCCTCGCCGCCCTGACCGCACTCAAGTGCCCGCAGGAACTCAAGGGCCATGTGCGGGGCGCTCTGAATAATGGTTGCACCGTGGAAGAGATCCGCGAGGCGCTGCTGCATTGCGCGGTGTATGCCGGTGTGCCGGCGGCGATTGATGCGTTTCGGGCGGCACAGGAAGTGATTGAGGCGTATCAGGCCGATAAGCAGTGACTTTTAAATAGCTATCGCAGGCAAGCCAGCTCCCACATTCTGATTTGTGAATACATTGAAAGTGTGGGAGCTGGCTTGCCTGCGATTGGCCCTGAACCACACCGCCACTCTCAGATCCAACCACCCGCCTGCAACACAAAAATCCCGATATTCGTAGTCACCGCCGCCATCAAGGTGGTGATCACGATAATCGCCGCCGCCAATTCATGGTTACCGTCAGCCGCCCTGGCCATCACGAAGCTTGCAGCGGCGGTTGGTGCGCCGAAGTACAGGAACAAAATCCCCAACTCTGGCCCTCGGAAGCCAAGCAACCATGCCCCCAGAGTGGCGACGACCGGGAGCCAGACCATTTTCATCAAGCTCGCGCTCAACGCCATGTTGCCGCTCTTGCGCAATGCCGCCAGGGACAACGTGCCGCCAATGCAGATCAACGCCAGTGGCAACGTAGTGTCTGCCAGGTACTGCAGGGATTTTTCCAGCCAGCCCGGCAGGCCGATTTGAAAATAGGCGAACGGCGCAGCCACGATCACACTGATGATCAGCGGGTTGGCCACCACACTTTTGAAAATGCTCCACGGGTCGGACTTGATCACCGGGCTGTACACCGCCAGCACAATGGTCGACAGCGTGTTGTAGAACAGGATCACCAGCGCCGCGAGGATCGCGCCGAGGGAGATACCGTAGTCGCCGTACATACTGGCCGCGAGCGCCAGGCCGATCACCCCGTTGTTGCCGCGAAACGCGCCTTGGGTGTAGATGCCTCGGTCTTCACGCTTGCATCGAAAGATCGCCCAGCCCCAGGCCAGGGCAAAGCTGAGCAAGGTGGCGACGGAAAAGTAAATCAGCAAGCCCGGCTTGAGCGCCGAATGCAGGTCGGCATGCAGGATGCCGAGGAACAGCAACGCCGGCATGGTGACGTTGAACACCAGGGACGAAGCCGTGTGGATAAAGTTGTCGTTGATCCAGTTGATGCGCTTGAGCAGCACACCGAGGAACAGCATGGCAAACACCGGCGCGGTGATGGTGAGGGTGGTGAGGAAAATTGCCAGCATGCCGGGGAAAACCTTGGTGACCGTCGTTAGGTGGCTAATGATAAGCCAGTGCGGGCCGCTTCGTCTGGTCCAGATACCTGTAGTGAGCGGGCTTGCCCCGCGCTGGGGGGCGAAACCGCCCCATCTCCGGCACTGAGTTTCTCCAGTTGGAACTCAGTCGCCTGGGTTTGGGGCGGCTTCGCCCCCCAGCGCGGGGCAAGCCCGCTCACTACAGTCAAGTAATCGGCGCAGGGTTAAACAAGGTGATGTCGTTATGCAGCTTGTGATGCTCCGCCCACGTCTGCTTTTTGCCGCTGGCCACATCCAGGTAGAAGTGAAACAACT
This sequence comes from Pseudomonas sp. H1_A03, assembly GCF_054685145.1. Classification (NCBI taxonomy): domain Bacteria; kingdom Pseudomonadati; phylum Pseudomonadota; class Gammaproteobacteria; order Pseudomonadales; family Pseudomonadaceae; genus Pseudomonas; species Pseudomonas sp. H1_A03. The sequence goes on along the minus strand of NZ_CP162829.1, from coordinate 2,246,105 downwards.
CCCAACCCAACTCCTCGATGCTCGCGCGCCCGGTCGCAATACGCCCGGCGTCGATATCAATCAGGTCCGGCCAGCGCTGCGCCAGCTCCGTGCGGGTCGACACCTTTACCACCGGCGCCATCGCCAGCCCATAAGGCGTGCCACGCCCGGTGGTGAACACGTGCAGGTTCATCCCCGCCGCCAGTTGCAAGGTGCCGCACACAAAGTCACTGGCCGGCGTGGCGCAAAAGATCAGGCCCTTGCCCTTGAAACGCTCGCCCGGGCCCAGCACACCATTAATTGCGCTGCTGCCGGATTTGACGATAGAGCCCAAGGACTTCTCGACAATGTTCGACAAGCCGCCCTTCTTGTTGCCCGGCGTGGTGTTGGCGCTGCGATCCGCTTCGCCCTTGGCCAGGTAACGGTCGTACCAGTCCATTTCCCTGACCAGTTCCTGGGCAACTTCCTTGCTCTCGGCACGCGAAGTCAGCAGGTAGATGGCATCACGCACCTCAGTGACTTCGGAAAACATCACCGTCGCCCCCGCCCGCAACAGCAAATCCGAGGCATAGCCCAACGCCGGGTTGGCGGTGATGCCGGAGAATGCATCACTGCCGCCACACTGCATGCCCAGGATCAGCTCGGACGCCGGCACGGTTTCCCGGCGACGCTGGTCGAGCTTCTTCAAGCGCGTCTCGGCCAGCGCCATGATCTGCTCGATCATTTCGGTGAAGCCGTGGCTGGAGTCCTGCAGTCGATACAGCCACGGCTCGCTAAGGTCGACGGAGCTGTCGTTATCGTGCATGACCTGCCCGGCCTGCAATTTCTCGCAGCCCAGGCTGATCACGAGTGCTTCGCCGCCCAGGTTCGGGTTGCGCGCCAGGTTACGCACGGTACGGATCGGGATGTAGGCATCCGTCGCCGTGATCGCCACCCCGCAGCCGTAGCTGTGGGTCAGCGCCACTACGTCGTCGACGTGCGGGTACTTGGGCAGCAACTCATCCTTGATGCGCTTGACCGCATGGTCCAGCACCCCGGTGACGCACTGCACCGTAGTGGTGATCCCGAGGATATTGCGCGTGCCCACGGTGCCGTCGGCATTGCGGTATCCCTCGAACGTAAACCCTTCAAGCGGCGCCTGGGTCTCAGGCACCTCAGTGGACAGCGGCAAGCTGTCCAGCGGCGGCGCGGTCGGCATGCGCAGTTGATCTTCCTGCACCCAACTGCCGCGCGGAATCGGCGCCAAGGCGTAACCGATGGTCTGGCCGTAGCGAATTATCTGACCGCCTTCAGGGATATCTTCCAGGGTCACCTTGTGGCTCTGGGGGATGAAATCCACGGTCACCAGGCCGTCCGGGAACTCCGTCCCGGCCGGTACGCCCTGGTCATTGACCACGATCACCACGTTGTCGCGCTCGTGCAAACGAATCGAGCGCGGCGAGTCGGCATGTTCAATCAACTGCATTACATCGCCCCTCAGGAATGCGCTTCGGTAAGGTTGGTCAGCTCTGGGCCTTTGGCTGGCGGCTCTTTGAGCACCACACGCTTGATCGGACCGACGATGACCAGATAGCTGAATACCGCCACCAGTGCGTTGGCGCCGACGAACACCAGGGCCCACTTGAACGAACCAGTGGTGGCGATGATGTAGCCGATGACAATCGGCGTGGTGATCGACGCCAGGTTACCGAAGGTGTTGAACAAGCCGCCACTGAGGCCGGCGATTTGTTTCGGCGAAGTGTCGGACACTACCGCCCAACCCAGTGCGCCAACGCCTTTGCCGAAGAAGGCCAACGCCATGAAGCCCACGACCATCCACTCAACGTCAACGTAGTTACACGCGATGATGCTGCTGGAGACCAACAGGCCGGCAATGATCGGTGCTTTGCGCGCGAACGTCAGGGAATGGCCCTTGCGCAGCAGGTAGTCGGAAATCACCCCACCGAGCACGCCACCGATAAACCCGCAGATCGCTGGCAACGAGGCGATGAAACCCGCCTTGAGGATGGTCATGCCACGGTCCTGCACTAGGTACACCGGGAACCACGTCAGGAAGAAATAAGTGATGCCATTGATGCAGTACTGGCCCAAGTAGACGCCGAGCATCATGCGGTTGGTCAGCAACTGGCGGATGTAATCCCACTTCGGACCGTCGGTTTTCTTGCCCTTGCCTTTGTCCTGATCCATATCGACCATCGCGCCGTTGGCGGCGATGTGATTGAGCTCAGCTTCGTTGATCAGCGGGTGCTGGCGCGGGCTGTGGATAACTTTCAGCCAAATCAGCGAGAAGATAATGCCGATCACGCCCATCACGATAAACACGTGCTGCCAGCCGAAGCGGTAGACGATCCAGCCCATCAGTGGCGCGAACAACACGGTGGCGAAGTATTGCGCCGAGTTGAAGATCGCCGAGGCGGTACCGCGCTCAGCGGTAGGGAACCACGCTGCCACGATACGTGCGTTACCGGGGAACGATGGCGCTTCGGCCAGGCCCACCATGAAGCGCAGCATAAACAGCGCAACAACAGCGGTGGAGACACCGAACTCACCGACATAGCCTTGCAGCACAGTGAACAGTGACCAGGTGAAGATGCTCAGGGCATAGACTTTTTTCGAGCCGAAGCGGTCCAGCAGCCAGCCGCCGGGGATTTGCCCGGCCACGTAGGCCCAACCGAATGCGGAGAAAATGTAACCGAGGGTGACCGCGTCGATGCCGAGGTCTTTTTGCAGGCTGGAACCTGCGATGGCGATGGTGGCCCGGTCGGCGTAGTTGATCGTGGTCACCAGGAACAGCATGAGCAGGATCAAATAGCGGACGTGGGTCGGCTTGGTCGCTTGCATGTAGAAGTACTCCCACTAATTATTTTTTTTGCGGGTAATGGTTTTCTGTTTTTTTGTTGGGGGAGCCAGCAGGCATCTGGCCCCCACCTGGTGTCGCTGTTACGAACCGATGTAGCTGGTCTTCACCACGGTGTAGAACTCTTGCGCATAGCGACCTTGCTCACGCGAACCATAGGATGAGCCCTTACGGCCACCGAATGGAACGTGATAATCCACACCCGCGGTTGGCAGGTTGACCATCACCATCCCGGCCTGGGAGTGGCGTTTGAAGTGGTTGGCGTACTTCAAGGAAGTGGTGGCAATGCCCGCCGACAAACCGAACTCGGTGTCGTTGGCCATGGCCAGCGCCGCGTCGTAGTCCGCCACGCGCACAACGTTGGCGACTGGGCCAAAGATTTCTTCACGGCTGATGCGCATGGCGGCTTCGCTGTCGGCAAACAGCGTCGGCGCCAGGTAATAGCCTTCGGTATCACAGGTCACCAGGCCGCCACCGCTGACCAGCCGCGCACCTTCGCTTTGGCCGATGTCGATGTACTTGAGGTCCTGGTCCAACTGGGCCTGGGAAACGACCGGGCCGATATCGGTGCCGCTTTTCAAGGCGTGGCCGACTTTGATCGACTTCATGCGTTCAGCCATGGCCGCGACGAACTGGTCGTGAATACCGGCGGTGACGATCAAGCGGCTGGAGGCGGTGCAACGCTGGCCGGTGGAGTAGAACGCGCTCTGTACCGAAAGCTCGACGGCCTGCTTGAGGTCGGCATCGTCGAGGATGATCTGCGGGTTCTTGCCGCCCATTTCCAACTGCACTTTGGCCTGGCGCGAGACACAGCTGACAGCGATCTGGCGACCTACACCCACAGAACCGGTGAAGCTGATGCCATCGACTTTCGGGCTGTTGACCAGCACATCGCCCACTACGCGACCGCTGCCCATCACCAAGTTGAATACACCGGCAGGGAAACCGGCGCGCGAGATGATTTCGGCCAGGGCCCAGGCGCAGCCCGGTACCAGTTCAGCAGGCTTGATCACTACGCAGTTGCCGTAGGCCAGGGCTGGGGCGATCTTCCACGCGGGGATGGCAATCGGGAAGTTCCACGGGGTGATCAGGCCGACCACACCCAAGGCTTCGCGAGTGACTTCAACGTTGACGCCCGGGCGTACCGACGGCACGTAGTCACCGGACAAGCGCAGGCATTCGCCGGCGAAGAACTTGAAAATGTTACCGGCGCGAGTCACTTCGCCGATGGCCTCGGGCAGGGTCTTGCCCTCTTCACGAGCCAGCAAGGTGCCGAGCTCTTCGCGGCGCGCGAGAATTTCGCTGCCGACTTTATCCAAGGCATCGTGGCGCGCTTGAATGCCGGAAGTGGACCAGGCCGGGAACGCCGCGCGAGCAGCATCGATGGCGGCGTTGACTTGGGCAACATCAGCCTTGGCGTATTCACCAATGACATCGGACAACTCCGACGGGTTGAGGTTGACGCAATAGTCAGCGCCGGCCACCCATTGGCCGTTGATGTAGTTGTCAAAACGTTGGGCTTGGGACACGAATCTTCTCCTGACGCAAAAGGCCGCTGATTGCTCAGCGGCCTTATAGATAGGTTATTGCGGGCCTTGCTTGTCGATCAGCGCGGCCAGGGCTTCGTATTCTTCCGGCAACAGGTCGGTCAGCGGCGTACGCACCGGGCCGGCGTCATAGCCTGCGATTTTTGCACCGGCCTTGACGATACTCACGGCATAACCGGATTTGCGGTTACGGATGTCCAGGTATGGCAGGAAGAAGTCGTCGATGATTTTGCCAACGGTAGCGTGATCTTCGCGGGCAATCGCGTGATAGAAATCCATCGCGGTTTTCGGGATGAAGTTGAACACCGCCGAGGAGTACACCGGCACGCCCAAGGCCTTGTAGGCAGCGGCGTAAACCTCTGCAGTCGGCAGGCCGCCAAGGTAGCTGAAACGGTCACCGAGGCGACGGCGGATCGACACCATCAACTCAATGTCACCCAGGCCGTCTTTGTAGCCGATCAGGTTCGGACAGCGCTCGGCCAAGCGTTCCAGCAATGGCGCGGTCAGGCGGCAAACGTTGCGGTTGTAGACCACCACACCGATCTTGACCGATTTGCACACCGCTTCAACGTGGGCGGCAACGCCGTCCTGGCTGGCTTCGGTGAGGTAGTGCGGCAGCAACAGCAGGCCTTTGGCCCCCAGACGCTCGGCCTCTTGAGCGTACTCGATAGCTTGGCGAGTCGAACCGCCCACGCCGGCGAGGATCGGCACGCTGGTCGCGCAGGTATCAACGGCGGTTTTCACCACCTGGGAATATTCGCTGGCCGCGAGGGAGAAAAACTCACCCGTGCCGCCGGCGGCGAACAAGGCGGTCGCGCCATACGGGGCCAGCCACTCTAGACGCTTGATGTAGCCCGCCTGGTGAAAGTCACCCTGGGCATTGAAATCGGTCACCGGAAAAGAGAGCAGACCGTGGGAGAGGATGGACTTCAGTTCTTGTGGATTCATTATTCGAACACCCTGGGTAAAGACTTTCTGTCGAAAGGTTATTGTTGGTTTTGGTGATGTCGTACGTCATCGTACAACTATAAAAATATTCGTCAACTGCAATTCATCAAACTTCATCCGCAAGGTGTTTAGAGCCGCCTCCTTGACGTAGGAAATTTTTCCTCTAAGCTCGCTGTTGCTGTATGCATATACAGTCATCACGGAAGATTCCTACGACATAGCAAGGAGCTAACATGTCAGGTCTTGAACTCGCAGCACCCGAAAAAAACCCGCCTACCCTACGTTTCGAGGGCGGTGAACACACTGCCATCGGCGATGACACCCTGTTGCGCTTCGTCAAGGACGCACCGGCGATCCCCGCGCGCCAAGTCGAACTGCACCTGCCCAACGGCTTGGCGCTCACCTATGGCCAAGTGATCGCCCTGGGCGGCGACTTCTATGGCATCCCCGGCCAGCCCATCAGCGATGGCGCGTCGCCGGCCGAGCGCGTGCAGCGCTTCACTGCCGCTTTCAACTCGCTGGCCGTGCTGCCCGCTTCGCGAGAAGAAGCACACAAGATCCTGGCGGTGATGCAAAAGGAGATCACTGCGGTCAAGCAGGTGATAAAGGACGGCAAGCAAGCCCATGAGGCCTACGACGCCCTGGGCGATACGTTGTCTGAGGAATGGAACCGCATCACTGGCGGTGGCAGCGCGGTGTCGGCGCTTGTTCCGTTGGGCCGCTACCTGAAACTGGCGGCGGACAATGCCGACCACTTTGGCGAATGGGCGCTGTCGGCCTATTTGGCGGGGCATACGGCGGCGCTGCAACAAGCCGTGGCGGCTCACCAAACCGGCACCGACCAGGCCTTGGAACTGGCGTATGCCATGAACAGCTTTGCTGATCACTTTTTGACCGATCTGTTTTCCGCAGGCCACTTGCGGGTTCCGCGCAAGCAGTTGGCGGCAGTGGTAACGCCCGGTGAATTGGGCTCGCTGATCAGCCGTTTCATGCACGATGAAGACAGCAAGCTCGGGCTCAAGGTGCGCAATGCCCTGGGAGATCAGTGGCACGCTTATGGGGATAAACGCTACTTCGACGCCATCGACGCGGACAACCGGGGGCAGGTTAAACGCGCAGTGCAGGCTTCGGCGGATGAGGTCTTCGACACCTTTATCAGTGGTGTGGCGCCCTCCCCGGCCAACTTCAAGGCGCCGCTGTATGTGCCGGACCTGAATGCCGCGCAGAACCCGGCGAACAACTTCTCACCGCTGTTCAAGATGGAGGGGGACAAGGTGCTGCGTCGTAAGGATGTAAATGACTTGAACGACAAGCACTGGACGAATGATTGGTGGGGGTGGAGTACGTATTTGTTGTTGAAGGACTACACGCCGAACGCACCGCAGCCTTGAGTTAACAGAAATCCCATGTGTGTGTGCAGACGCGCGCATGGGACCGCTCGTCGCCACTGTCATTTCTGACAGTATCGCAGGTGAATCAACTGCCAGTAGCTTGCATTCGACCGCCGGGTTACCTCTTTCGCGAAAAGAGGCGCAAACACCTTGGAGGCCATTCACTCATCCTAAAATCAGTGAGGCATATCATGGCTACTAAAAAGTGCACCTTTAAATCCCGTTCCAACAAATCTAAATCGGCGACTCATAACGTTGACGCTACCGACCTGCCCAACATCGGGGACACGATTGAACTTGATGGTGATCCAGCTCTGGAGGTCGTAGCCAAGAACTTCGTAATCAACGGAGGCAATGTCGACCAAATCGACTTCACCCTCGCCTGAATAGTTAATTCACCGTTACCAGAATTACCCCCGCTGCGCCTCCGCCTCTTCATGAGCATGGCGCAGCCGCTCCCGACTATTCGTCAAATGCAACCGCATCGCCGCCCGCGCCGCATCTGAATCCCGGCGCGCAATCGCCTCATAAATCTCTTCGTGTTCGCGGCTCAAACGCCCCATGTAATGTTGCTGGTCATCATGGGCCAGGCGCGCAGAATTCAAACGGGTCCGCGGAATGATGCTGGTGCCCAAGTGGGTCATGATATCGGTGAAGTAGCGGTTGCCGGTCGACAGCGCAATTTCGAGGTGGAACGCAAAATCAGACGCCACCGCATCTCCAGCGTGGGCCGCGCTTTCATTCAGGGCATCGAGTGCCGCACGCATGGCTGCCAGCTGTTCATCGCTGCGGCGCAAGGCGGCCAAACCAGCGGATTCGACTTCCAGGCTGATCCGCAATTCCAGAATCGCCAGCACATCACGCAGGGTTACCACGGTGGCCGGGTCGATACGGAAGCCGCTTGGGCTCGGCGTATCCAGCACAAACGTGCCGATACCATGACGGGTCTCGACCTGCCCCGCCGCTTGCAAGCGTGAGATGGCCTCACGCACCACGGTGCGGCTGACCCCATGGGCCTCCATGATCGCCGACTCGGTGGGCAGTTTATCGCCACGTTTGAGCTGACCGTCGCGGATCTGCTCGGACAACACCGTGACCAATTCCTGGGCAAGGCTGCGACGCTTGCGGGGAAGACGAGGGGCGGTGGCGGCGTTATCCATGATGATCCATTTTTCTCGGCGAACTTGAACACGCATCATAGCCCATGGCGGTTGTACGATCACTGCCCGGGCACGACTTTCATTTATATCCTGCGCGCAAAAAAATGCCCCGACACAGGTCGAGGCATTTTTGAGGCTTACCCGAGGGTGAAAACCGGTTACTTCACGACTTTCAGGCTTGGCCGGCCGCTAGGGCGCGGCGGCTCGGAATCCGGTGGCGGCAGATCGTCGCCATCTTCTGCTTCGATCGCTTCGTCATCCTCGAAAGGCGACTCCAGATCGAACACCATGCCTTGGCCGTTCTCCCGGGCATAAATGCCGAGGATGGCGCCAATCGGCACGTACAGCGTATGCGGCACGCCGCCGAAACGCCCTTCGAAGCTCACGGCTTCGTTGTCCATGTGCAGGTGGCGCACTGCACTCGGCGATACATTCAGCACAATCTGCCCGTCGCTGGCAAAACCCTGCGGTACCTGAACCGCAGCAAATTCAGAATTGACCAGCATGTGCGGGGTGCAATCGTTGTCCACAATCCACTCATAGAGCGCGCGGACCAGGTAGGGTCGACTGGAGTTCATCAGCGGCTCCTTAAGCCTTAGCGCATATCGCGTTCGACACCAGACAGACTCGCCTGGAAAGCCTCACGCGCAAACTGGCGCTCCATATAATCAAGCAGCGGCTTGGCCGGCCGCGGCAGTTCAATACCGAGAATCGGCAAGCGCCAGAGTATCGGTAATAGGCAGCAATCCACCAAGCTTTGTTCCTCGCTGAGGAAAAAAGGTTTGTCGGCGAACAACGGCGAAACACCGGTGAGGCTCTCGCGCAATTCCTTACGCGCCTGCACGCGTGCCGGCTCTTTGCTGCGTGTGTCCAGAATCACATCCACCAGCCCGCACCAGTCACGCTGGATCCGATGGATCAGCAGGCGGCTGTTGGCACGCGCCACCGGGTACACCGGCAGCAAAGGTGGATGCGGGTAACGCTCATCCAGGTATTCCATCACCACGGTTGACTCCCACAACGCCAGGTCACGATCGACCAGGGTGGGCAAGCTGCCGTAAGGGTTCACTTCGATCAGTTTCGGTGGGTGACGACCTGCCTCCACACTGATGATCTCGGCGCTGACACCCTTCTCTGCGAGCACGATGCGTACTCGGTGGGAATAGTGGTCGGCGGGGTCGGAGTAACAGGCCAACCGGTTGGTCACGCCCATGGCGGTCCTCCTCGCTTGTTGAAATTATCGAAAGCTCAAAAACGAGCGCGCCCAGAGAGCATCTCTATAACGCCTGGTACAACCAGATCGCTACGTGTTCAGAGATGCCGCTGGGCGCGCAAGATTAACAGCAATTGCTTACGGTTGGATCAATGCACATCCTTCCAGTATTCGCGTTTGAGCAGATAGGCGAATACGAAGAAGAAAGCCAGGTACAGCAACACATACGTACCGATGCGCTGATGCTGCAATTTGACCGGGTTGGCAGAGTAGGCCAGGAAGGTCACGAGGTTCTTGACCGTCCCGTCGAACTGCTCCTCAGTCTGGGAACCTGGAGTCTCTATCGTCAGTTGATCGCACGCTTCATGAGTCAACGGCGTGCCGGTCAACGGATCGTATTGCTTCTTGCCGTCTTCAACGACCTGAATCTGCTTGCATCCTACCACTTGCTTGCCTTGCAGGCCGACCAGAACGTTAGGCATGCCGACGTTCGGGAACACGCGGTTGTTGACCTGGTAAGGACGCGCCGGGTCTTCATAGAAGGATTTCAGGTAGCCATACAGCCAATCGGTACCGCGCACGCGCGCCACCAGGGTCAGGTCAGGCGGTGCAGCACCGAACCAGGCCTTGGCATCCGCAGGCTTCATGCCGATGTTCATGTGGTCGCCGATCTTGGCCCCGGTGAACACCAGCTTCTCCAGCATCGTTTCATGAGGAATGCCAAGGTCATCGGCGACACGCTCATAACGCTGGAACTTGGCGCTGTGACAGCCCATGCAGTAGTTGGCGAACGTCCGCGCGCCGTCCTGCAGGGCGGCTTTGTCCGACACGTCGATATCGACTTTTTCCAGTTCCGGGCCGCCGTGTTCGGCAGCGAAGGACAGTAGCGGCAAGGCCGCAAGCATCAATGCAACAAATAACTTTTTCATCAGCCAGTCACCCTTTCCGGAACCGGTTTGGTCTTCTCGAGCCGGGTATAGAACGGCATCAGAATGAAGTAGGCGAAGTACAGGAAGGTGCAGACCTGCGACAGCAACGTACGCTCAGGCGTCGGCGCCAATACGCCCAGCACACCCAGGATCACGAACGAAATGCAGAACACCCACAGCCAGATCTTGCTCAGCCAGCCCTTGTAGCGCATGGACTTGACCGGGCTGCGGTCGAGCCAAGGCAACACGAAGAGCACCGCAATGGCCGCGCCCATGGCGATCACGCCCATGAGTTTGTCGGGGATTGCGCGCAAGATTGCGTAGAACGGTGTGAAGTACCAAACCGGGGCAATGTGCTCAGGCGTCTTGAAGGCGTTGGCCTGTTCGAAGTTAGGTTTCTCCAGGAAATAACCACCCATCTCCGGGAAAAAGAACACGATCGAGCAGAACACGAACAGGAACACCACGACGCCGACAATGTCTTTGACGGTGTAGTAAGGGTGGAACGGGATGCCGTCCAGCGGGATGCCGTTTTCGTCCTTGTGCTTCTTGATGTCCACGCCGTCCGGGTTGTTGGAACCCACTTCGTGCAGCGCCAGGATGTGCAGCACCACCAAGCCCAGAATCACGATGGGCAATGCCACCACGTGCAGGGCGAAGAAGCGGTTCAGGGTGATGCCGGAGATCAGGTAGTCACCACGGATCCACTGCGTCAGGTCGTTGCCAATTACTGGAATTGCCCCAAACAGCGAGATGATCACCTGGGCGCCCCAATACGACATCTGACCCCAAGGCAGCAGGTAACCCATGAAGGCTTCGGCCATCAGCGCCAGGTAGATCAGCATGCCGAAGACCCACACCAGCTCGCGAGGTTTCTGGTACGAGCCGTAGAGCAGGCCACGGAACATATGCAGGTAGACGACGATGAAGAACATCGACGCACCGACCGCATGCAGCAAACGCAGGATGGCGCCGTGGTTGACGTCTCGCATGATGCCTTCAACGGAAGCAAACGCCTCCTCCGCCGACGGCGTGTAGCTCATCGTCAGCCAGACGCCAGTGATGATCTGGTTGACCAGCACCAGCAGGGCCAGGGAGCCGAAGAAGTAGAAGAAGTTGAAGTTTTTCGGCGCGTAATACTTGCTGAGATGGTCTTCCCACATTTTAGTGGCGGGGAAGCGCGCATCCACCCAATCCATGAACTTACTCATGACGCGTTCTCCTTATCGAGGCCAATGACAATGATGTCGTCAGATTCGTACTCGTGCGGAGGAACCGGCAAGTTCAAAGGCGCAGGCTGGGATTTGTAGACACGGCCGGCGAGGTCGTAGTGGGAACCGTGGCAGGGGCAGAAATAACCACCGACCCAATCCTTGCCCAGGTCCACAGGAGCGACTTCCGGGCGGAAGGTTGGCGAGCATCCCAAATGGGTGCACAGACCAACCAGCAGCAGAATCTCTGGCTTGATCGAACGTGCTTCGTTCTTGGCGTAGGCGGGTTGGTCGGACTTCTCGGACTTGGGGTCAGACAACTGGCCCTCGATCTTCTTGAGATTCCCCAGGATTTCCTCGGTACGACGAACAATGAAGACCGGTTGGCCGCGCCATTCAGCAATCATCTGCTGGCCTGGCTCGATCTTGCTGATATTCACCTTCACCGGTGCACCTGCGGCTTTCGCCTTGGCACTGGGAAACCATGACCCCACGAACGGGACCGCAGCCCCCACCGCTCCTGCAGCACCCACCACGGATGTGGCTGCTACCAAGAAGCGACGCCGGCCTGCATTCACGCCGTCATTGCTCATTCAGTCCTCTCCCATCAGCTTTTTGGCCTGTTAAATCAGGCGTCTACTAAGTATTAAATCTGAACTTATAAAAATTTTGCCGAATGGTAATGAAAAGCCCCACGTATGACAAGGGAATTGCCCGGGGCTCCGCCTCCAGGCCTTGTAGTATAGGGGGTCTACGGATGTGGCAAGTTGTCACGGCGATTTTTATGCATAAATCGCAGGCAATAAAAAACGCCCAGCTCCGTGAGGAGGCTGGGCGCTTTTGTGGAACGTAAAGCGAATTAACGCTTCGAGTACTGCGGACGCTTACGCGCTTTACGCAGACCGACTTTCTTACGTTCAACTTCACGGGCATCGCGAGTCACGAAGCCAGCTTTGCGCAGAGCGCCACGCAGGGTTTCGTCGTACTGCATCAGAGCGCGAGTGATACCGTGGCGGATTGCGCCAGCTTGACCACTTACACCGCCACCGATAACGGTGACGTAGATGTCGAACTTTTCAACGGTCTCGGTCAGTTCCAGCGGCTGACGAACTACCATGCGGGCAGTTTCGCGACCGAAGAAATTTTCCAGAGTGCGGTTGTTGATCGAGATGTTACCAGTGCCCGGACGCAGGAAAACGCGTGCGGTTGCGGTTTTGCGACGGCCAGTGCCGTAATTTTGAGTCGCCGACATAATGAACTATTCCGTTAAAACTTCAGTTCTTGGGGCTGCTGAGCAGCATGAGGGTGTACAGCGCCCGCATAGACTTTCAGCTTGCGAAACATATCGCGACCCAGTGGGCCCTTCGGCAGCATGCCTTTGACCGCGATTTCGATCGGGGCTTCAGGCTTCTTGGAAATCAGACCTTCGAAGTTCGAAGACTTGATACCGCCTGGGAAACCGGAGTGACGGTAGTACATTTTGTCTTGCGCTTTGTTGCCGGTAACACGTACCTGCTCAGCGTTGATGATCACGATGTAGTCACCGGTGTCAACGTGAGGGGTGTACTCAGGCTTGTGCTTGCCACGCAGACGGCTGGCGACTTCAGTGGCCAGACGACCCAGGGTCTGACCAGCGGCGTCGACGACAAACCAGTCGCGCTGAACTGTTTCCGGTTTTGCAGTAAAAGTTGTCATTCTTTAATAGCCTCAGGGGCCGCCCTGTAAATTAGACGGCGGATCTTACTGAATAGTGCGTACTTTGACAAGTCAAAGGCAGCCGGATACAGACGCTATCGGGGGCTCGGGTCGGCGCGTCCGTTCAACGGCAAGATTCTTCGGCAGACGGCGCATCACTTCCACTGCAGAAAGAGGTGGGCAATTATGCAGATTGCGAAAAAAAATTCAACCTGCTTTTATGATTGTTTTCCCTGAAGGAGTACCCGATGGATTATCGACAGCTGGGCCGTACGGATCTGAACGTGAGCGCGATAGCCTTGGGCACCATGACCTGGGGCGAGCAGAACAGCGAGGCAGAGGCCTTCGCACAGATCGAACGGGCCAAGGCCGCGGGGATCAACTTCCTCGACACCGCAGAAATGTACCCGGTGCCGCCCAAGGCCGACACCTATGCCACCACCGAGCGCTATATCGGTAATTACTTCAAAAGCCGTGGCGACCGGGCCGACTGGATCCTTGCCAGCAAGATTGCCGGCCCCGGCAACACCATTGATTACATCCGCGACGGCCACCTGCGCCACAACCGCAAGCACATCGTCGAAGCCCTGGATGCCAGCCTCAAGCGCCTGCAAACCGATTGGATCGACCTTTACCAACTGCACTGGCCGGAGCGCAGCACCAACTTCTTCGGCCAACTGAGCTACAAGCACAAGGACGAAGACGACCTCACCCCTCTGGAGGAAACCCTCGAAGCGCTGGACGAGCAAGTGAAGGCCGGCAAGATCCGCCACATCGGCCTGTCCAATGAAACGCCGTGGGGCACCATGAAATTCCTCGCCCTGGCCGAAGCCCGTGGCTGGAGCCGCGCGGTGTCGATCCAGAACCCGTACAACCTGCTCAACCGCAGTTTCGAGGTGGGTTTGGCGGAAGTCGCGATTCGTGAACAGTGCGGTTTGCTGGCGTATTCGCCACTGGCGTTCGGCATGCTCAGCGGCAAGTACGAGAACGGCGCGCGCCCTGCAAAAGCGCGCCTGACGGAATACAGCCGCTTCAGCCGCTACTTCAACCCGCAGTCGGAAGCAGCGTGCAGCCGTTATGTGGCGCTGGCTCGGGAGCATGGTCTGGACCCGGCGCAGATGGCCTTGGCGTTTGTCACGCAGCAGCCGTTTGTGACCAGCAACATCATCGGGGCGACAAGCCTGGAGCAGCTGGACAGCAACATTGCCAGTGCTGATCTGAAGCTGTCGAAAGAGGTGCTGGAGGGGATTGAGGCGATTCAGAAGGATCATCCGAATCCAGCGCCTTGATTGATCGTTAGATCGCTATCGCAGGCAAGCCAGCTCCCACATTTTGATTTGTGAACACCGTCAAATGTGGGAGCTGGCTTGCCTGCGATGGCGACGTCAAAAGCACCACAAGATCAAAGCGCCCGCGCAATAATCTCCTTCATGATCTCATTGGTCCCCGCATAAATCCGCTGCACCCGCGCATCCGCCCAGGCCCGGGCGATCGGGTATTCCCACATGAAGCCGTAGCCGCCGTGCAGCTGCACGCACTCATCGAGCACCTTGCACTGCAAGTCCGTGGCCCAGTACTTGGCCATCGCTGCCGTAGGCACATCCAGCTTGCCTTCCAGGTGCAACGCCATGCACTTGTCCACAAACACGCGGCCGATCTGAATCTCGGTGGCCATCTCCGCCAGCTTGAAGCGGGTGTTCTGGAAATCCGCAATTGCCTTGCCGAACGCCTTGCGTTCGCGGGTGTATTCCAGCGTCCACTGCAAAGCGGCCTCAGCAGATGACAGGGCACCAATCGCCACGGTCAATCGCTCCTGAGGCAACTCCTGCATCAAGTACGCGAAGCCCATGCCCGCCTGGCCCAACAGGTTTTCCTTGGGCACACGCACGTCCTGGAAGAACAGCTCCGATGTGTCCTGGGCCTTCATGCCCACCTTCTCCAGGCGCTTGCCCTTGGCGAAGCCCGGTGTGTCGGCGTCCACCAGGAACAGGCTGGTGCCCTTGGCACCGGCCTTGGGGTCGGTCTTGGCGACGACGATGACCAACTCGGCCAGGTAGCCATTGGTAATAAACGTCTTGGAGCCGTTGATCACATACTCATCGCCCTCCAGCACCGCCGTGGTCTTGACCCCTTGCAGGTCGGAACCCGCCCCCGGTTCAGTCATGGCAATAGCCGTGACCCTCTCGCCGGAGATCAACTTGGGCAGGTATTTGTGCTTCAGCGCCTCGCTGCCGTAATGCAGGATGTAGGGCGCCACAATATCCGAGTGCAGGGAAAAACCGATGCCAGTGAGGCCCAGCCGGCTGATCTCCTCGATCACCACCGCGCTGTACAAAAAGTCCGCGCCCAGCCCGCCGTATTCCTCCGGCAGATGGGAACACAGCATCCCCGCCTCCCCCGCCTTGCTCCACAAGTTGCGGTCGATGTAGCCCTGTTTCTCCCATTGCCCATGGAACGGCGCGGCGTCTTTTTCAAGGAAGGTACGCACGCTTTCGCGGAAGAGTTCGTGTTCCGGGCTGAACAAGGTTCTGGGAATCATGGGTCACCTGCGTGGATTGTCGGACAAAGACGAACCCACAGAGACTATGCCGCGAAGGCATCACGGGACACTGGACACATGCGACAAAAAATAAGACGATCCAGCCGTCTGGTGACCACTTTCCCCTATAAGAATAAATGAAATTATGTCTAACCAAATCTCCAAGCCGTTGCGGCGCGTCAGCATTTTGGCCATTGATCGGGTATTCGCTTCAACCCTCATGCAAGCCAAAGATTTCTTCCACCTCGCCAGCCTGCGTTACGGCAAGCAACTGGGCCAGGGCCTGACCCCTCCGTTCGAGACCCGACTGGTCAGCCCCGACGGGCAATCGGTGCGCAGCTTCAGTGATGTGATCATGCCGGTGGACGGCGGCCTGGAAGACGCCGACATCATCGTATTACCGGCCTTCTGGGATGACTTCGACGCCTTGTGCGCGCGCTACCCTCAAGTGCTGCCGTGGCTGCGCGAGCAACACGCCCGCGGTGCGGTGTTGTGCGGCGAAGCCACCGGGGTGTTCTGGCTGGCGGAAGCCGGCCTGCTCGACGGCAAGGAGGCGACTACCTACTGGCGTTTCTTCAACGCCTTCAGCGAGCGTTTCCCCAAGGTCCAGCTCAACCAGGACAAGCACCTCACCGACGCCGACAACCTGTATTGCGCTGGCGGCACCACCTCGGCGTGCGACCTCTACATCTACTTGATCGAGCGTTTCTGCGGCGCCAACATCGCCCAGGCCGTGGCCCGCGACATCCTCTACGAAGTGCAACGCAGCTATGCACCTGGACGCATCGGGTTTGGCGGGCAGAAGCTGCACCAGGACGTGATCATCCTGCAGATCCAGCATTGGCTCGAAGAGCATTTCGCCGACAAATTCCGCTTCGAAGATGTGGCACGGGAACACGGCATGAGCATCCGCAATTTCATGCGCCGCTTCCAGACCGCCACGGGTGACAAGCCGCTGCATTACCTGCAACGGTTACGGATTGAGACGGCGAAGGGACTGCTCTCGGGCAGCCGCAAGAGCATCAAGACTATCAGTTATGAGGTGGGTTATGACGATGCGAGTTTCTTTGCCAGGCTGTTCAGGCAGCACACCGAACTGTCGCCGAACCAGTATCGCCAGCAGTTCCAGCAGGCTGCGTAAGCCAAGACAAACACAACGCTAATGTGGGAGCTGGCTTGCCTGCGATAGCGGTACATCCGTCAGTAAATAAGTGACTGACACGCCGCCATCGCGGGCAAGCCCGGCTCCCACAGTTGATCTGCATTGCTCAGAAGATCGCATGAAAAAAGGCCCGCATCGCTGCGGGCCTTTTTCATTTCGAACTCTCGTTTACGGTTTGTGACCGCGCGACAGGAACTCGTGGGACTGCATTTCCAACAAACGACTCAGCGTGCGCTGGAACTCGAAGTTCAAACGTCCACCGGTGTACAGATCCTTCAGCTCGACTTCCGCCGAAATGATCAGCTTGACGTTACGGTCGTAGAACTCGTCGACCATGTTGATAAAGCGTCGCGCAATGTCGTCGGTGGTCACGCTCATCTGCTCCACGCCGCTCAAGATCACCGCGTGGAAGATCTTGCCCAGTTCGATGTAGTCGTTCTGGCTGCGCGGGCCGTCGCACAGTTGGCGGAACTCGAACCAAGCCACATCATCGCAGGTACGCAGCGCGATGATTTCGCGGTTCTCGATCATCAGCTTGTCGTTTTCCACCGCCTGGGTGCATTCCGGCGTCAGCGCACGGAAGCTTTTTTTCAGGCTTTCATGGGCCGCTTCGTTCAGCGGGAAGTGGAACAGCTCCGCTTGCTCCAGGTGGCGCAGGCGGTAGTCGACGCCGCTGTCGACGTTGACGATCTCGGTGTTCTGCTTGATCAACGCGATGGCCGGCAGGAAGCGTGCGCGTTGCAGGCCGTCCTTGTACAAACCGTCAGGCACGATGTTCGAGGTGGCGACCAGCGTCACGCCATTCTTGAACAGTTCTTCCATCAGCGTGCCAAGGATCATGGCATCAGTGATGTCGGAGACGAAAAATTCATCGAAGCAAATCACCCGCGCCTCGTCAGAGAAACGCTTGGCGATGATGGTCAACGGGTTTTTCTCGCCCGGCAGGGTCTTCATCTCTTCGTGCACACGCTTCATGAAGCGGTGGAAGTGCGTCCGCACCTTTTCCTTGAACGGCAGCGCTTCGAAGAACGTATCCACCAGGTAGGTCTTGCCACGGCCCACGCCACCCCAGAAATACAGGCCCTTGACCGGCGTGTGGTCTTTTTTGCCAAACAGCTTGCTGAACATCCCTGGCTTGCTTTGCGAGGCCGCGACCAGGTCGTCGTACAGGCGCTGCAAATGACGCACTGCCGTTTCCTGGGCCGCGTCATGGAAGAACTCAGGGCGTTTCAAATCAGCTTGATATCGTTCTAGGGGCGTCATAATTTCGTTAGCAAGGCAACAAAAACGGGCCGTCACTGTAACGACGGCCCTGGATAATGGCAATCAACCCTTGGTCGGGTTAATCCTCGAGGGGGGTCAACGCGACGCGCAGCGCGGCGATGGCGGCATCGCGGGACGCTTCGTCGGCGAACTCGGCGCTGTCCGCCACCACGCTACCGTCCAGCCATACGCTGAAGCTCAGGGCCTCAGGGCGCACATCCAGCGCGTCACCGTTTTGCAGTTGCTTGGTCACGGCACCTGCGGCTTTACCGTCGGCGAAATGACGCGAAAGCAATAATTGCTCGCCATCGGCGGCCAACAGGCGGAAGCGGAAGCTGCCGTCGTCTTCGCGAAAGCTCACGAAGCGCGCGGCTTTTGCGGCTTTCTTCTTCGCAGCGACCGGCGCCGCAGCTTGCTCGACAAACGAACGCAGGCCAACGGCTTCACGCAGCTCGGCGAGGAACGGCGCTGCCACGGCACGGGCCTTTTTGGCGCCGACCAGCAGCAGGTCTTCCATGTCCGATGGGCGCGACATCAGCGCGTGGTAGCGCTCGCGCGCTTCGCCCAACTGGCCATCCAGCAGCTGGAACAGACGGCTTTTCGCCTCGCCCCAGCCCAGGCCTTGCTGCAGCTCGGCACGGAATTCCTCTTCCTGGGCCTTGCTGGCAAACGCCTGATACAAGGTGAACAGGTGCGAATTGTCCGGATCCTTGGCTTCGCCTGGCGCGCGGGAGTCGGTGACGATCCGCGAGATGGCGTCTTTCATGTCCTTGGCGCTGGTGAACAACGGGATGGTGTTGTCGTAGCTTTTCGACATCTTGCGGCCGTCCAGGCCCGGCAAGGTGGCGACGCTTTCTTCGATCAACGCCTCAGGCATGGTGAAGAATTCTTTGCCGTTGCCAAACAGGTGGTTGAAGCGCTGGCCGATGTCGCGGGCCATTTCCACGTGCTGGATCTGGTCACGGCCGACCGGCACCTTGTGCGCATTGAACATCAGGATGTCCGCCGCCATCAGCACCGGGTAGCTGTACAGGCCCATGGTGATGCCGGCGTCCGGGTCTTCGCCGGTTTCCACGTTCTTGTCCACCGAGGCCTTGTAGGCGTGGGCGCGGTTGAGCAGGCCCTTGGCGGCCACGCAGGTCAGCAGCCACGTCAGCTCGGGGATTTCCGGGATGTCGGACTGGCGATAGAACGTCACCCGGTTTACATCCAGGCCACCGGCCAGCCAGGTCGCGGCGATTTCCATACGCGAACGCTGGATGCGCTGCGGGTCATCGCATTTGATCAGGGCGTGGTAGTCGGCCAGGAAGTAGAAGGAATCGGCATTGGCGTCCTGGCTGGCAAGGATCGCCGGGCGGATTGCACCGGCGTAGTTGCCCAGGTGCGGCGTGCCGGTGGTGGTGATGCCGGTGAGAATACGGGTACGAGTCGTCATGGGTTATCGCTTATCAGACTGCTATCAATTCGAGAGGCGCGGCAGGACCAGATCCTTGAGATCGGTGAGCTTGCCATGAAAAAAGTGTCCGCATTCTGCCACTTTCAGCAGCTCATGGGGGCGTTTCAGGGCGGCAGACCAGTCGTAGACGAGTTGTGGGTCGACCACTTCGTCGGTTTCAGGCTGGATCAGGGTCAATGGGCATCCCTGGGGCAGCAGGTCGTTGTCGCTCAAGCGCATCACCGCAGCAGCCACCATGAACAGATGTGACAGTTTTTCGCCCTTGGCTTCCAGGCGACCGCCGAGGCTGGCAGCGACGTAGCCACCGAAGGAAAAACCAAGCAAGGTGATCGGCAGCTCGGGGTGTTTTTCCCGCAGCCAGTTGGCAGCCGCTTCGGCATCGTCCACTTCACCGGTGCTCATGTCGTGGGTGCCGGCACTTGCGCCGACACCACGGTAATTGAAACGCAAAGTAATCAATCCAGCATCGCGGGCAGTGCGCTGCAGGGTCGACACAACTTTATTAAGCATGGTCCCACCCTGCACCGGGTTAGGGTGACAGATCAGCGCTAGGCCACGCGGCTCGGGGTGATCCAGGTACAGGGCTTCCAATTGGCCTACCGGGCCATCGATCAAAACGGGGGTTTCACGCATGAGCAAGAGATGAACTCCGTGACCTCTCAATGGGTCGACTCGTCTAGCTAAAAGTCTGTGCATGGCATCATTGCGAGCTTAATCGCGGTATACAGCGCAGGTTTGAGCCGTTAACGTAAAGCAAAGCCGTTTATAGAGGAAGGACTCGTGGAACACTCGCTCTTAGTTTGGTTGTTGCCGACTCTTGCCCTGGTTGCCGGTGTCGCCATTGGATTCCTGGTTGCTCGCCTGCTGCCGAATGCCGCGCCTAACCGCACGCAGCGTCAGTTGGATGACATTCAGGAACGTTTTGACAGTTATCAGAATGAGGTGGTTACCCACTTCAACAGCACCGCGACCTTGGTCAAGAAGCTCACCCAGAGCTACCAGGAAGTACAGGACCACCTCGCCGATGGTGCCAACCGCCTGGCTCTCGACGACATTACCCGTCAGCGTCTGCTGGCCGCGTTGCATTCCGATGCACCGCAAGCGCCACGGGAGCGCCTGACCCCGCCGCGGGAAAACCAGGAGCCTCCACGGGACTACGCGCCAAAAACGCCGAACGCCCCTGGCATGCTGGATGAGCATTACGGTCTGAAGAAGTAACTCGTCTTCAAACAATAAAAAGCCCGGCTGATCGATGATCAGCCGGGCTTTTTTGTGAGTCTCACAAACAACATCAAATCAAATGTGAAAAGTGCAAGACCTTACGCCAATGGTTGTTCTTGCAAGCGCCCGCTTTCGATCCGCACATGCCGCCCATGGAAACGCTTGAGGCTGCTGCGATGCCCCACGCTGACAATGCTCAGCCCCGGCAGCTCATCAATCAACGTTTGGTACAGCGTTGCCTCATCCTCTTCATCCATAGCCGACGTCGCTTCGTCCATGTACAGCCATTGCGGCGCATACAACAACGCACGGGCGAAGGCCAGGCGCTGCTGCTCGCCCGGGGAGAGCATGCGCTGCCAGTGGTTGGCTTCGTCCAGACGACCCACCAGATGGGGTAAACGGCACGTCTCGAGGACCTGTGCATAACGTTCTGCCGGGTAGGCGCTGTCGTCCTGTGGATAACTCAACACCGCCTTCAGCGTGCCAATCGGCAAGTACGGTTTTTGCGGCAGGAACAAAGAGCGCTCGGCCGGCAGGCGAATATTACCGTGGCCGTTGGGCCACAGGTTGCCCATAGCCCGCAGCAAGGTCGACTTGCCGCTGCCGGAACGACCGCTGAGCATCACGCGCTCACCTTCGGCGACGACCAGGTCGGCGCTCTGCAGCAGATGGCGGCCGTCTGCGAGGTCCAGGCTCAGGTCCTTGACCTGCAAATCCCCGCCTTGATGTTGCAAGCCAATGCCCATGGTGCGGTTTTCGTTGTCGTGCATGGCCTGGCCGAAACTCAGCAGACGATCACAGGTGGCGCGCCAACTGGCCAGCATCGTATAGGCGTCGACAAACCAGCTGAGGCTGCCCTGCACACTGCCAAACGCCTGGGCCACCTGCATCAGTACGCCCAGTTCGATTTTGCCGGAAAAATAACGCGGCGCCGCGACCACAAAGGGAAAGATAATCGCGATCTGGGAGTAACCACTGGTAAAAAAATTCAGGCGCTTCTTGAGCTGCATGATGCTCCAGAAATTGCTCCACACCCGCCCGAAACGCGCACTCAATTGCTGGTGTTCGTTGCGCTCGCCATTGATCAGCGCGATGCTTTCCGCGTTTTCGCGCACCCGCACCAGGCTGAAACGCAAGTCGGCCTCAAACCGTTGTTGACGGTTGCTCAGGCCGATCAGTTTTCGACCAATCAAGTGGGTCAACCAACTGCCGACCACCGCATAAACCAGCGCCGCCCAGAACATGTAGCCGGGAATGGTGATGCCCCACACTTCGATACTGCCGGACACGCCCCACAGAATCACCGAGAACGACACCAGGCTCACCAGGTTGCTGATAAAACCCAGCCCCAAGTTGAGGGTGCTGCTGGTAAAAGCGTTGAGGTCTTCGGAGATACGCTGGTCGGGGTTATCGGTGTAGCCGCCGTATTCCAGGTGGTAGTAATTCTTGTGGCTCAACCATTGGGCAAAGTAGGTTTCCGTCAGCCAGCGGCGCCAGCGGATGGTGAGCATCTGTTGCAAATAGGAGGTGAACACACCGGTCACGATTGCCACCACCGCAATCACGCTGAAGTACATCAGTAGATGGGTGAAGGCGTCGTAGTCCTTGTGCTCCAGGGCGTTGTAGAAGTCGCGGTTCCAACTGTTGAACCATACCGACACAGCGACGCTGAACAGCGAAAGCCCCAGTACCACCAACAGCAGCAGCCAGGCCTTGCCCTTCTCTTCGCTACGCCAATAAGGCGTGATCAGCCCCCACACCCGCCGTAAAAATTGCCCACGCACCGCGTCGTTGACCGCGGAGTACTCAGCGTTCTGATTCATCGTTCAGGCTCGGTAGGGATTAGGTCACAGGCGTATGAACCGATCATAGGTGATCGGTTCATACGCCTGTGCGGCCTGAAGCAGACTGTTCAGCTTAGGTTCAGCGACGTACCGGGCGCTTCTGCAACTTACGCTGCAAGGTGCGGCGATGCATGCCCAGGGCACGGGCAGTGGCGGATATATTGCCTTCGTGCTCGGTCAGCACGCGCTGGATGTGCTCCCACTGCAAGCGGTCCACCGACATCGGGTTTTCCGGCACCAGGGTGTCGAGGTCAGCGTGCTCGGACAGCAAGGCGGCCAGTACGTCGTCGGCGTCTGCCGGCTTGCACAGGTAGTTGCACGCGCCGCGCTTGATGGCTTCGACCGCAGTGGCAATGCTGGAGTAACCGGTGAGGATCACCACACGCATTTCCGGGTCGAGTTCCAGCAACCTGGGCAACAGCACCAGGCCGGAGTCGCCGTCCATTTTCAGGTCGAGCGCAGCGTAGTCCGGCAGGTCGGCCTGGGCGATGGTCAGGCCCTCTTCGGCGGAACCTGCGGTGCTGACGCGGAAACCACGACGGCTCATGGCACGCGCCATCACGCGGGTAAACGTGGCGTCGTCATCTACCAGCAACAGGTGCGGCAGTTCTTCGCCTTCGACTTGGATCTCGTCACTCATCGATATCTCCTCGTGCGACACGGGGCAGGCGCAGCTCGGTGAGCGTACCGCCTTCCTCATGACTATAGAGTTTCACTGAGCCGCCCGCGCGGGTCACGCTGGCCTTGCTCAAAAACAGGCCGAGGCCGAAGCCTTTGCCCTTGGTGGTAAAGAACGGTTTACCGATCTGCTCGGCAATCGCCAGCGGCACACCCGCGCCGTGGTCACGAATGCTGATAGTCACGTTTTCGGCATCCCAGTCCAACTGTACGCCCAGGCCTTCGGGGCAGGCGTCAGCGGCGTTGTTCAGCAGGTTGAGCAGGGCCTGGGTCAAATCCGGTGGCGGCGCCATGCGCGGCACGCTGCCCTGCCCCAGCAGATGAAAACGGTAACTGGCTTCGGGGCGCATCAGGTGCCAGCGGTTCAGGGCTTCGTCGAGCCACTGGGTCACGTCCTGCATCTCCACCGCCAGGCGGCGATTGGCTTCGGCGGCGCGTACCAACTGCTGAAGGGTCTGCTTGCACTGCTTGACCTGCTCACGCAGCACGCCGAGATCTTCTTGCAACGCCGGGTCGTGATGGTCCTGGGTCATTTCGTTGAGCAGCACGCTCATGGTGGCCAAGGGTGTGCCCAGCTCATGGGCGGCGCCGGCTGCCTGGGTGGCAACGGCCAACAACTGCTGGTCGCGCAAGCCTTCTTCACGGCGAATGGCGCGCAGTTCTTCCTGGCGGCGCAGTTCTTCGGCCATGCGGGCAGCGAAGAACGTAATGACCGCAGCGGACAGAGCAAAGCTCAGCCACATCCCGTAGATCTGCAGGTTTTCCCGCGCGATCGGGAACGTTTGCAGCGGATAGAAGCGCGCCAACAGCAAGGTGTACAGCGTCAACGCGATGCCCGACAGCACCACCGAATAGCGCCACGGCAGGGTCACGGCGGCGATGGTCAGTGGCACCAGGTAATAAGAAACAAACGGATTGGTGGAACCACCGGAGAAATACAGCAACACACTGTGGATAAACAGGTCGCACGCCAATTGCAGGGCGTATTCCAGCTCGGTCACCGGCCACGTGGTGCGCAACCGGATGGCGGTAAACACACAGAGCACGATGGAGAAACCCAGGGTCACGCCCAATTGCAGCCATGGCAGCGGCAACAGGTCGAACCAATAGGCGAGCCCGACAGAGCCGGCCTGTGCGGCCAGTACCAGGGTACGGATGAACGTCAGGCGCCAGAGGTTCTGGCGGGTGGCGGAAGTCAGTTTTACGGCGGCGAGCATGAGCTCTCCCGGTGAGCGCTGCAGGCGGATCGGCAGGAGTATAAACGAAGCCGGCAGGCTGGCACGGCGCGTGTGGCTCTTTGCCGCAGGCCGGGCAAATGACCGTTCGTCGGCGTCGCCGCAACTTGTAGCTAATGTGTAAACCCGAAGAACCCAACGCCATCGTCTACAGTCTTACCGAACACGAACATCCCAAGGAGCTTTCATGTCTCGTTTCACTCGCAGTGCAGCCGTTATCACGCTCAGCGTCAGCGCCCTGGCCAGCCTTCCGGCCCTGGCCGCCGATGAGCTGCATTACAACCAGATTTCCCTGCGCGCCGAGGCCAGCCAGGAAGTGGCCCGCGACAAGATGATCGTCACGCTGTACACCGAATCCCAGAACAGCGACCCGGCCAAGCTCGCCGCCGAAATCACTGAAACGATGAACAAGGCCCTCGGCCAGGCCCGCGAAGTCAAAGCCGTGACCCTGCGCCAAGGCAGCCGCAACAGCTACCCGATCTACGACAACAAGAACCAGAAGATCACTGGCTGGCGTGAGCGTGCCGAACTGCGCCTGGAAAGCGCGGACTTCCCGGCGCTGTCCAAGCTCACCGGCGAACTGCTGACCACCCTGAAGATGGACAACATGGACTTCGCCATCGCCGACGCCACGCGCAAGTCCAGTGAAGATGCGCTGCTCAAGGATGCGGTTGCCGCCTTCAAGGCACGCGCGCAACTGGCCACCGATGCGTTGGGCGGCAAGGGCTACAAGATCGTCAACCTGAACTTCAACACCAACGGTTACCCAATGCCTTATGCCCGTGGCGGCATGATGATGAAGGCAGCGATGGCCGATTCGGCACCGACACCGGAAGTAGAAGCCGGCACCAGCCAAGTCACCATGAGTGCCGATGGCGTGATCGAAGTGCAGATGCAGTGACCCCTACCTGACAAACCTGAACGGCGTTACCCTCGGTGACGTCGTTTTCGTTTGGGCAGCTTATGTATGCCTGCCACTTCAGGGGGTCTCCATGGAAAGAATCGCCTTAAAACCGCTCCTCCTCGCCGCAGGCCTGCTGGCCTTTATGCCGTTGGCCCAGGCGGCCAGCACCCTGGTCTACTGCTCCGAAGCCAGCCCCGCCGGTTTCGACCCCAGCCAGTACACCAGCGGCACCGATTTTGATGCATCTGCCGAAACCGTGTTCAACCGGCTGACCCAGTTCAAGCGCGGCGGCACCGAAGTCGAACCTGGCCTGGCGACAAGCTGGGATGTTTCCAAGGACGGCCTGACGTATACCTTCCACCTGCGCGATGGCGTCAAGTTCCACACCACGGATTTCTTCACGCCTACTCGCGACTTCAACGCGGATGACGTGCTGTTCACCTTCAATCGCCTGCTGGATGCCGAAAGCCCGTTTCGCAAAGCCTACCCTTCCGAGTCGCCGTACTTCACCGACATGGGCTTGAACACCACGATCAAGAGCGTCGACAAACTCGACGAACACACCGTGCGCTTCAACCTGAACAACGTCGATGCGTCGTTCGTGCAGAACCTGGCCATGAGCTTCGCTTCGGTGCAATCCGCCGAGTACGCCGCGCAACTGCTCAAACAAGGCACAGCCTCCGACATCAACCAGAAGCCGGTGGGCACCGGGCCGTTTGTGTTCAAGCGCTACCAGAAGGATTCGCAGATCCGCTACGTGGCCAACAAACAGTATTGGAAGCCCGAAGAGGTGAAACTCGACAACCTGGTGTTCGCCATTACCCCGGATGCCGCGTCACGCCTGCAAAAGCTCAAGGCCGGCGAATGCCAGGTCAGCGGCTACCCGCGCCCCGCCGATATCGAAGTGATGAAGCGGGACCCGAATCTGCGCGTGCTGCAGCAAGCCGGTTTCAACCTGGGCTTTCTGGCCTACAACGTGACCCACCCGCCGCTGGACCAGCTCAAGGTGCGCCAGGCGCTGGATATGGCGATCGACAAGCCGGCGATCATCAAGGCCGTGTACCAGGGCGCCGGGCAATTGGCGCAGAACGCTCTGCCCCCTGCGCAGTGGTCTTATGACCCGACCATCAAAGACGCGCCGCACGACCCGACCAAGGCTCGGGCGCTACTAAAAGAAGCAGGGGTTGCACCCGGTACCACCATCAACCTGTGGGCGATGACCGTACAACGCGCGTCCAACCCAAACGCGCGCATGTCCGCGCAGATGATCCAGCAGGATTGGGAAAAGGTGGGCATCAAGGCCAACATCGTCAGCTATGAATGGGGCGAATACATCAAGCGCGCCAAAAACGGCGAGCACGATGCGATGATTTATGGCTGGACCGGCGACAACGGCGACCCGGATAACTGGCTTGGCGTGCTCTACAGTTGTGCTGCGGTCAAGGGCAGCAACTACGCTAAATGGTGTAACCCGGCGTACGACAAACTCGTGCAACAAGCCAAGATCAGCAATGACCGCGAGCAGCGCATCAAGTGGTATCAACAGGCGCAGAAAATCCTTAAGGAACAGGTACCTATAACGCCTATCGCAAACTCGACGATTTTCCAACCCATGCGCAAGGAAGTCAAAGACTTCAAGATCAGCCCCTTCGGGTTGACGCCGTTCTATGGCGTGAGTCTAGATAAGTAACAGCAACGCCCCAACCGAGTGCGCCAGACGCCTCGGTTGGTCTTTTTTAGTGCGCTGCTTGCACCGAAAAAACCCTCGAAATATGCGCAAATATGTACAAACTTTCATAATTGCGACATTCCTGTACGTTCGTACCACTGTTTCACCCTCGTAACGGTTCAGCATCTTGCAATGGGTATGGCGCCTGCATAAGTATCCGCAGGCCGACTCACGAGGTCGCCCTCACCATCAAAAATGACAACAAATCATGAGGCCAACATGCTTAGAAACGCAGTCATTCCGTTAATTGTTAGCGCTGGCCTAATGGCCGCGGCGCCTTTCGCCCAAGCGGCGACTAACCTGGTGTTCTGCTCCGAAGGGAGCCCGGCCGGTTTTGATCCAGGCCAGTACACCACCGGAACAGACTTCGATGCCTCGGCCGAAACCATGTTCAACCGCCTGACCCAGTTCGAACGCGGCGGCACCGCCGTGATTCCTGGGTTGGCCACCAGCTGGGACGTGTCTTCGGATGGCTTGACCTACACCTTTCACCTGCGTGATGGCGTCAAGTTCCACACCACCTCGTACTTCAAGCCGACCCGTACCTTCAATGCCGATGACGTGCTGTTCACGTTCAACCGCATGATCAACAAGGACGATCCGTTCCGCAAAGCCTACCCCACTGAGTTCCCGTACTTCACGGACATGGGGATGGACACCAACATCAAGAACATCGAGAAAGTCGATGAGCACACCGTCAAGTTCACCCTTGGCACTGTGGACGC
The DNA here is from genome assembly GCF_054685145.1 of Pseudomonas sp. H1_A03. NCBI lineage: Bacteria > Pseudomonadati > Pseudomonadota > Gammaproteobacteria > Pseudomonadales > Pseudomonadaceae > Pseudomonas > Pseudomonas sp. H1_A03. The sequence goes on along the minus strand of NZ_CP162829.1, from coordinate 2,218,419 downwards.
CGCGTTCATCCAGAACCTGGCAATGAGCTTCGCCTCGATCCAGTCGGCTGAATACGCCGCTCAACTGCTCAAGGAAGGCAAGCCTGCGGACATCAACCAGAAGCCAATCGGCACTGGCCCGTTCGTGTTCAAGAGCTACCAGAAAGACTCGAACATTCGTTACACCGGCAACAAGGACTACTGGAAACCTGAAGATGTGAAGATCGACAACCTGATCTTCGCCATCACCACCGACCCGTCGGTGCGTATCCAGAAACTCAAGAAAAACGAATGCCAGATCACCTTGTTCCCACGCCCGGCCGACCTCAAGGCGCTGGGTGAAGACAAGGACCTGAAACTGCCGCACCAGGCCGGTTTCAACCTGGGCTACATCGCCTACAACGTCATGGACAAGGTCAAGGGCAGCGACCAGCCAAACCCGCTGGCCGACCTGCGTGTGCGCCAGGCGCTGGACATGTCGGTGAACAAGCAGCAGATCATCGACTCCGTGTACCAGGGCGCTGGCCAATTGGCCGTGAACGCCATGCCACCGACCCAATGGTCATATGACACCACCATCAAGGACGCCAAGTTCGACCCAGAGAAAGCCAAGGCGCTGCTCAAGGAAGCCGGCGTCAAGGAAGGGACCGAAATCGTTCTGTGGGCCATGCCGGTTCAGCGTCCGTACAACCCGAACGCCAAGCTGATGGCTGAAATGCTGCAAAACGACTGGAAGAAGATCGGTCTGAACGTGAAAATCACCAGCTACGAGTGGGGCGAGTACATCAAGCGCTCCAAAGGTGGCGAGAACCAGGCCATGATCATTGGCTGGAGCGGTGACAATGGTGACCCGGACAACTGGCTGAACGTGCTGTTCGGCTGCGACTCGCTGTCGGGTAACAACTTCTCCAAATGGTGCGACAAGAAATTCGACGGCATCGTGAAAGAAGCCAAGGCCACATCGGACGTCGCCAAACGCACCGAGCTGTACAAGCAGGCGCAACATGTCCTCAAAGATGCAGTCCCGATGACACCTATCGCGCACTCGACGGTGTATCAACCCATGCGCACCACCGTGCAGGACTTCAAGATCAGCCCGTTTGGCTTGAACTCCTTCTACGGCGTGAGCGTCAGCGGCAAGTAAGAAGCCTTGGCGGCGACGTTGCATAACGTCGCCGTTATTGCATCCGCCCGACCCGTAGGAAACAGACCACGCTTGCAATCGTTGCGTCCTACAGCAGCGAACTGCGATGCGTGACTCCGTTGCCTACAAGGTCAATCCGATTTGGTGCATTTACTGCCAGGTCCGCGACCCATAACGTCGTAGGACAGCAGAAGCACCAACCTCGGAAGGGTACTTGCTGCGTGTGGGATCAGTGATGTCCCCCTGGCCGAACGCCAGGGTGATTGCTCGCTGATGACAACTACAAACAAGGATCGGGATCGTCATGCGCCATACCACCGTTCTATCCGCAATTTTTGGCACCAGCCTTCTGGCCGTGGCCACGATGGGCCAAGCCGCCGACAAGAAGAGCCTGGTGTTCTGCTCGGAAGGCAGCCCGGCAGGTTTTGACACCGCGCAGTACACCACCGCCACCGATAACGATGCGGCCGAGCCGCTGTACAACCGCCTGGTTGAGTTTGAAAAAGGTGAGACCAATGTGGTGCCGGGGTTGGCAACCAAGTGGGATATTTCCGAAGACGGCCTGACGTACACCTTCCACCTGCGTGAAGGGGTGAAATTCCATAGCAACAAAGAATTCAAGCCAACGCGGGACTTCAACGCCGACGACGTGCTGTTCACCTTCAACCGCATGCTTGACCCTGAGCACCCGTTTCGCAAGGCCTACCCCACCGAGTTTCCGTACTTCAACGGAATGAGCCTGAACAAGAACATTGCCAAGGTCGAGAAAACCGACCCGCACACCGTGGTGATGACCTTGAACACGGTCGACGCTGCGTTCGTGCAGAACATTGCCATGAGTTTCGCTGCGATCCTGTCGGCCGAATACGCCGAGCAGTTGCTCAAGACCGGTAAGCCGAGCGATATCAACCAGAAGCCGATCGGCACTGGCCCCTTCGTGTTCCAGCGTTATCAGAAAGATTCGCAGATCCGTTACGTGGCCAACAAACAGTACTGGGACCCGAGCCGGGTCAAGCTCGACCAGTTGATCTTCGCCATCAACACCGACGCTTCGGTGCGGGTGCAAAAACTCAAGGCCGGCGAATGCCAGGTAACCCTGCATCCGCGCCCGGCTGACGTGGACGCCCTCAAGGCGGACCCGAACCTGCAACTGCTGACCAAGCCAGGCTTCAACCTCGGCTACATCGCCTACAACGTGCGCCACAAGCCATTCGACCAGCTCGAAGTGCGCCAGGCGCTGGACATGGCGGTGAACAAGCAGAGCATTCTGAATGCCGTGTACCAGGGCGCGGGGCAACTGGCGGTCAACGCGATGCCGCCGACGCAGTGGTCCTACGACGACAGCATCAAGGACGCCGCCTACAACCCGGAAAAAGCCAAGGAACTGCTCAAGGCCGCCGGCGTGAAGGAAGGTACCGAGATCACCCTGTGGGCAATGCCGGTACAACGGCCGTACAACCCCAACGCCAAGCTGATGGCCGAGATGCTGCAAAGCGACTGGGCCAAGATCGGCCTCAAGGTCAAGATCGTCAGCTACGAGTGGGGCGAGTACATCAAGCGCACCAAGAACGGTGAGCACGATATCAGCCTGATCGGCTGGACCGGCGACAATGGTGACCCGGACAACTGGCTGGGCACGCTTTATAGCTGCGACGCCATCGGCGGGAACAACTACTCCATGTGGTGTGACCCGGCGTACGACAAGTTGATCAAGCAAGCCAAGGTCGTGACTGACCGCGAACAAAGGACTGTTCTGTACAAACAGGCGCAGCAACTGCTCAAGCAGCAGGTGCCAATCACGCCAGTCGCCCACTCGACGGTCAACCAGCCGTTAAGCACCAAAGTCGAAGGTTTCAAAGTGAGCCCCTTCGGCCGCAACGTGTTCTCGGGCGTCAGTATCACCCCATAAGAAAATAACCGGATTGCGCAGGGCGAACATCGCCTTGCTGCAAACGCGCGGCCTTCTATTAGGATTTTTCCTACGGCAAACGTTTGCAATGGCTTGAACGAGTTACACACCCAATAGCCGGATCACCAAAAAAGACCGGCATTAAAAAGAGAACCAAAGGAGCTTCATTCATGAAACTGAGCAGCAAAGCGCTTCTGGCCCTGGCCATCAGCAGCATCACGGCCACCGCCTACGCTGAATCCGTCAGCCAGGACTTCGTTCCGACTACCCTGGCCGGCACCAGCGCGCAAAGCGAAGCCAAAGGCTTTATCGAAGACTTCAGCCTGGGCGGCACCACGCGTAACTGGTACTCCCACGAAAGCAAATACCGTGGCGGCACCTTCGAATACAAAAAGCATGGCCAGACGCTGACTGACCGTAACCGTACCAACTGGGTACAGGGCACGATCATCAACGCCAGCTCGGGTTTCACCCAGGGCACCGTAGGCGTCAAGACTGAATTGGCGGTGTACAACGCCGTGGTCCTGGACCGCAGCAAGCGTGATATCAAGGGCGGCTCCAACCGTACCCTGGCTGACTCCGACGGTGATGCAGTAGGCCAATGGAGCAAACTGGGCCTGGCCAACGTGCAGTTCCGTGTGTCGAACACCACATTGACTGCCGGTCGTCAGAACTTCAGCAGCGGCATCGTCGACACCATCGGCAACCGTGCCCTGCCATCGAGCTTTGAAGGTGTGAGTTTCAACAGCGAAGAGTTCAGCAACCTGTCGTTCCAAGGTGGCGTGTTTGACCGCGTTTCGCCACGTACCGAACAGAGCCTGTCGAAATTCCGCAGCGAATACGGCAATGGCGCGGAAACCGACAAGGTGTCCACCCTGGGCCTGAACTACCAGCCGCTGAAAAGCCTGAAAGTCAGCGTCTTCGGCGCCAACGTGAAGGACTTCTGGAACCAGTACTACTTCGGCGCAACCCACGAGCTGGGTGATGCCCAGCAACTGGCGCTGACCACCGGTTTCAACTACTACAAGACTGTCGATGAAGGCAAAAAAGAGATGGGGGAAATCGACAACGATACCTACTCCCTGTCCCTGGGCCTGGCTCACCAGGCACACAGCCTGACCTTCTCCTACCAGGCTGTGAACGGTAACGAATACTTCGACTACCTGCACGAAACCAACGGCATCTACCTGGCCAACTCCCTGACCTCTGACTTCAACGGCCCGAACGAGAAATCGTTCCAGGTTGCCTATGGCATCAACATGGCCGAATACGGCGTGCCAGGCTTGAAGTTCAACATCTACTCGGCGCGTGGCTGGGGCATCGACGGCACTCACTACACCGGCAACAACGGTCGGGCCAAGTTCGCCTACGACGGCATCCAGAACCAGGACGGCGAAAAACACCAGGAATACGGTGTTGGCGGCTCTTACGCCATCCAAAGCGGCCCACTCAAGGCCACCACCGTGCGCGCAACCTATGTTGAGCACCGTGGCAGCGAGTTCCAGGCAGATGGCAGCATCAAAGAGTTCCGTCTGGTGACCACTGTTCCATTCAACATCCTTTAATTAGCGCCAGGTAGACGGCGGGCTCAGGACGAGCCCGCCGTCTACGTTTGTCTGGTCCCATCGATTGCAGAGGGCTCTGAATGAAAATGCTTCCACTACAAGCCGCCATGGCTGCCGCGCTGTTGAGCGTGGCGATCGGCGTTTCGGCCAAACCGCTGGTGGTCTGCACCGAAGCCAGCCCGGAGGGTTTCGACCCGGTCCTGTACACCACGGCCGTGACCGCTGACGCTGCTGCTGAAACCATGTTCAACCGCCTGGTGGATTTCAAGCCCGGCACCACTGAAGTGATCCCCGCGCTGGCCAAAGACCTGCCCGAGATCAGCGCCGATGGCCTGACCTACACCTTTCACCTGCGTGACGACATCAAGTTCCACACCACCGACTACTTCAAACCCACGCGCAACATGAACGCCGACGACGTGCTTTGGAGCTTCCAGCGCCAGCTGGACCCGAATCACCCGTGGCATAAAAAGTCCCTCGTGGGCTACCCGTACTTTGAAAGCATGGGCTTCAAGGAACTGCTCAAGAGCGTAGAGAAGACGGACGATCATACCGTCGTCTTTACCCTGACCCGTCCTGAAGCACCGTTCCTGGCCGACCTGGGCATGGCATTTTCTTCAATCCATTCGAAGGAATACGCCGACCAGTTGCTCAAATCCGGCAAGACCGAAGACCTGAACGCCAAGCCCATCGGCACTGGCCCGTTCATCTTCACCCGTTATCAGAAAGACGCCCAGGCGCGGTTCAAGGCCAACCCCGACTATTTCCGCGGCAAACCGGCAGTAGACCCGCTGATCCTGGCGGTCACCACCGATAACAACGTGCGCCTGCAGAAGCTCAAGGCCAACGAATGTCAGATCGCGTTATTCCCCAAGCCGGATGACATTCCAAGCATCAAGAAAGACCCTAACCTGAAAGTCGATGAGCTGGCAGCGATGACCACCAGTTACACGGCGTTGAACACCACCCACAAATACATGAGCGATGCGCGGGTCCGTCACGCGATCAACATCGCGTTCGACAAGGCCGGCTATACAGAAGCCCTGTTCGGCAAAGGCAATGCGGTGGTGGGCACCGGCCCTTATCCGCCGACCTTGCTGGGCTTCAGCGACAAGCTGAAGAATCCGCCCCGCGACCTGGACAAGGCCCGCGCCCTGCTCAAGGAAGCCGGCGTACCGGAAGGCACCGAATTCACCCTGTTCACCCGTAACGGCGGCGGCCCGACCAACCCTAACCCGATGCTCGGCGCACAGCGCATGCAGGCGGATCTGGCGCAGATTGGCTTGAAGGTCAATATCAAAGTTATGGAATGGGGCGAGATGCTCAAGCGTGCTAAAAACGGCGAGCACGACATGGTTTCGGCTGGCTGGGTAGGTGATAACGGCGACCCGGACAATTTCCTTACGCCAAACCTGAGTTGCGATGCTGCGAAAAACGGCGAAAACTACGCACGTTGGTGTAACAAAGAGTTTCAAGACTTGATCGATAAGGCACGTGCCGTCGCTGAACCCGGCCAGCGCGCTGCACTCTATGAACAAGCACAGGACGTTTTCGACAAGGACCAACCATGGCTTCCCATGGCTTACCCGAAACTGTTCACCGCCATGCGCAAGAACGTAGAAGGCTTCACCCAAAGCCCTCTGGGTACAAATAACTTCGCCACCACCCAGGTGAAGTAAATAAGAAAAACGCTCGGCGCCGTCGCTATTGACGGCGCCGGACCTGCCTAACCGGCTGATTGAGGTACACAACAAGATGTTTAGTTTTATTGCCCGCCGACTGGGGTTACTGATCCCCACGTTCTTCGGCATCACGTTGCTGACGTTTGCGTTGATTCGCATGATCCCTGGCGACCCCGTCGAAGTCATGATGGGCGAACGACGAGTCGACCCCGAGATGCACGCACAGGCAATGGAACGCCTTGGCCTTAACAAGCCGTTGTATGCGCAATATCTGGACTATGTCGGCAAGCTCGCCCAAGGCGACCTTGGCGAATCGCTGCGGACCCGGACCAGCGTGTGGACCGAATTCACCGCCCTCTTCCCGGCGACCCTGGAACTGTCCATGGCCGCCCTGTTGTTCGCCGGTATCCTGGGCCTGCTGGCCGGGGTGATCGCGGCACTTAAACGAGGATCCCTGTTCGACCACGGGGTGATGGGCATCTCCCTGGCGGGATATTCGATGCCGATCTTCTGGTGGGGCCTGATCCTGATCATGTTCTTCTCGGTGAGCCTGGGCTGGACCCCGGTTTCCGGGCGTATCGACCTGCTCTACGACATCGAGCCGCGCACCGGCTTCATGCTGATCGACACCCTGCTGGCTGACGAGCCAGACGCGTTCTGGGATGCACTGCACCACCTGATCCTGCCGGCCATCGTGCTTGGCACCATCCCGCTGGCAGTGATCGCGCGGATGACCCGGTCGTCGATGCTCGAAGTACTGCGCGAAGACTACATCCGCACCGCCAAGGCCAAGGGCCTGTCGCCGGCGCGCGTGGTATTCGTACACGGCCTGCGTAACGCGTTGATCCCGGTATTGACCGTGGTCGGCCTGCAAGTCGGCACGCTGCTGGCCGGTGCGGTTTTGACCGAAACCATCTTCTCGTGGCCCGGCATCGGCAAATGGCTGATCGAAGCCATTGGCGCGCGGGACTACCCGGTGGTGCAAAACGGCATTCTGCTGATCGCCTGCCTGGTGATCCTGGTGAACTTCGTGGTGGATATCCTCTACGGCTTCGCCAACCCACGCATCCGTCACCAGCGCTGAGATCAAGACCATGACCACACCTACTCCAGTGTCAGCAGTCGATCAAAGCCTGCTGTACCCGTCCCCGTACAAAGAATTCTGGCAAGCCTTCTCCAAGAACAAGGGCGCGGTTGCCGGCCTGTTGTTCATGTTGCTGATTGTGTTCTGCGCGATCTTCGCGCCCTGGGTTGCGCCGCATAACCCAAGCGAGCAATACCGCGACTTCCTGCTGACCCCGCCGGCCTGGCTGGAAGGCGGGCAGATGCAGTTCCTGTTGGGCACCGACGAATTGGGCCGTGATTTGCTCTCGCGCCTGATTCAGGGCTCGCGTCTGTCGTTGCTGATCGGTTTGTCGTCGGTGGTGATGTCGCTGATCCCGGGGATCCTGCTGGGTCTGTTCGCCGGATTCTTCCCACGCTTGCTCGGCCCGACCATCATGCGTTTGATGGACATCATGCTGGCCTTGCCCTCGCTGCTGCTGGCCGTTGCCATTGTCGCGATCCTCGGCCCTGGCCTGATCAACACCGTGATCGCCATCGCTATCGTCTCGTTGCCGTCCTACGTGCGTCTGACCCGCGCGGCGGTGATGGGCGAACTGAACCGTGACTACGTGACCGCCGCCCGCCTCGCCGGCGCCGGCCTGCCACGCCTGATGTTCATCACCGTGCTGCCCAACTGCATGGCGCCACTGATCGTACAGGCCACCTTGAGTTTCTCTTCGGCGATCCTCGATGCCGCGGCCCTGGGCTTCCTTGGCCTCGGCGTACAACCGCCAACCCCAGAGTGGGGGACCATGCTGGCGTCGGCCCGTGACTACATCGAACGCGCCTGGTGGGTGGTGAGCCTGCCTGGTTTGACCATTTTGCTCAGCGTGCTGGCAATCAACTTGATGGGTGACGGCCTGCGCGATGCGCTGGACCCGAAACTCAAGAACGCCGCCTGAGGAGATTCCCATGTCACTGTTAGAAATCAAGAATCTCAACGTCCGCTTCGGCGACAAGACCGCCGTGCCGGTGGTCGATGGCCTCGACATTTCGGTCGACAAAGGCGAAGTACTGGCGATCGTTGGCGAGTCGGGCTCGGGTAAATCCGTGACCATGATGGCGCTGATGGGCCTGATCGAGCATCCCGGCATCGTCACCGCCGACGCGCTGAACTTCGACGGCAAGGACATGCTCAAGCTGAGCAACCGCCAGCGTCGCCAGATCGTCGGCAAAGACCTGGCGATGGTGTTCCAGGACCCGATGACCGCGCTGAACCCCAGCTACACCGTGGGTTTCCAGATCGAAGAAGTACTGCGCCTGCATTTGAAGATGTCCGGCAAGCAAGCGCGCAAGCGTGCCATCGAACTGTTGGAAAAGGTTGAAATCCCAGGCGCCGCCAGCCGTATGGATGCCTACCCGCACCAACTGTCGGGTGGTATGAGCCAGCGTGTAGCCATCGCGATGGCGATTGCCGGCGAGCCGAAACTGCTGATCGCCGACGAACCGACCACCGCGCTGGACGTGACCATCCAGGCGCAGATCATGGAACTGCTGCTGGCCCTGCAGAAAGAACAGAACATGGGCCTGGTGCTGATCACCCACGACCTCGCGGTCGTGGCGGAAACCGCCCAGCGCGTGTGCGTGATGTACGCCGGCCAAGCCGTGGAAGTCGGCCAGGTGCCGCAGTTGTTCGACATTCCGGCGCACCCGTACAGCGAAGCGCTGCTCAAGGCGATCCCCGAGCACAGCCTCGGCGCCACGCGCCTGGCCACGCTGCCGGGTATCGTTCCTGGTCGTTATGACCGCCCGCAAGGTTGCCTGCTGTCACCCCGTTGCCCGTACGTGCAGGAATCCTGCCGCACCCAGCGGCCCGGACTTGACCCGAAAAGCCACAGCCTTGCACGTTGCTTCTACCCCTTGAACCAGGAGGTGGCGTAATGGCCGTCGTTCTTACCGCCCGCGACCTTACCCGTCACTATGAAGTGTCCCGTGGCCTGTTCAAGGGCCATGCCTTGGTACGGGCGCTGAATGGCGTGTCCTTTGAGCTGGAGGCCGGCAAGACCCTCGCCGTTGTTGGCGAGTCGGGTTGCGGCAAATCCACCCTGGCCCGTGCGCTGACGCTGATTGAAGAGCCGTCTTCCGGGTCCTTGAAAATCGCCGGCCAGGAAGTCGCCGGCGCCGACAAGGCCCAGCGCAAGCAATTGCGCAAAGACGTGCAGATGGTGTTCCAAAGCCCCTACGCCTCGTTGAACCCGCGGCAGAAAGTCGGCGATCAACTCGGCGAGCCGCTGCTGATCAACACCAACCTGTCCGCCGCCGAACGCCGCGAGAAAGTGCAGGCGATGATGAAGCAAGTGGGCCTGCGCCCTGAGCATTATCAGCGTTACCCGCACATGTTCTCCGGTGGTCAGCGCCAGCGTATCGCCCTCGCCCGCGCGATGATGCTGCAACCGAAAGTGCTGGTGGCGGATGAGCCAACCTCTGCACTCGACGTGTCAATCCAGGCCCAGGTGCTGAACCTGTTCATGGACCTGCAGCAGGAATTCAACACGGCCTACGTGTTCATTTCCCACAACCTAGCCGTGGTGCAACACGTTGCCGATGACGTGATGGTGATGTACCTCGGTCGCCCGGTGGAAGTCGGCCCCAAGGAAGACATCTACGCCCGCCCGCTGCACCCGTACACCCAGGCGTTGCTGTCGGCGACCCCGACCATTCACCCGGACCCGAACAAGCCGAAGATCAAGATCGTCGGCGAACTGCCCAACCCGCTGAACCCGCCGCCCGGCTGCGCTTTCCACAAGCGCTGCCCGTACGCGACCGCGCGGTGCAGCACCGAGGAGCCGCAACTGCGCGCCTTGGATAACCGCCAGGTGGCTTGCCACTATGCGGAGCAATTTGTCGCCTGACCCTGCAACAAAAATGCCCTGAGTCTTGAGCCCAGGGCATTGCACGTGTTCTACAGCCCTTCCCACCAGGTTGCGCATCAGCTTGGCGGGAGGGGCTTTCTTTTTGGCGATGCCTACGTTTGGCTGTCGCCTTCATCGTCAGGGGCATCGCTGTCGGGGCCGTCTGTGGTGGAGTCGTCGTCACCCTCGCTGCCGCCCTGGTCCTGATCGCCGGGTTCAGCTTCGGATTTGGCCAACTGCAGATCTTGGCTATGCCCCGAAGACACAAGACCGCTGTGCACCGGATTTTTCGCCCAGGCCGTCGACGTCCCTAACGACAACAGCACCAGCACCTTTATCAACAGCACGACTCGTTGAAAAATACTCATGGTTGATTCCGCCCAGTCAGTAGGTAAATCCCACGCGACAGCCGCTCACCGTCGCCAGCGTTGACGCTAGTCCCAATGCCGGGTTTACGCCAGGACTCAGGTGTCGCCGTCGTCGTAGGTTTCGCTGTCTTCGCCTTCGTTGTAGGGGTTTTCCTGGTCCTCCTTCGGGGCGGGCTGGGCTTGGGGCTGCCAGCTGCCGGAGTTGACTTCTTGTTGCTTACGCTTGCTGACAGGGCCGGTGTCTTTCCATGCAGGCGTTCCAGCGTCTGCGAGTGCCGTGGTGTGGGCCCAGGCGATGGAAAGTCCCAAGCCCCCCAAAAACATCAGACGGAGGGTGCGTCGAACACTTGGCAAGGAGGTCTCCTTTTCAGTCGTGGGTAAGGCCGCATCCGAAACGCTAGACCTGATGCACGGGTTGTGCAAATGGATACGTTCTCCCAGCCGAGCCTTTCAGGCGAAAATGGCGACTTAAGCAACCACACAGGTTCATCCGTTGGAGGAAGGATTCTGCGCCCCGGTGAAGCGGTCACAGTATACCCCCCCCTCAATGTCACGGGTTTCCGTCGGTGAGCCATCACGATGAACCGTGACCTTGAAACTGACGATTGCCAAGGCCCCTGAGTGGCTGATGACACCATTCAGAACACCCGCTCTCCCATTCCATTTACGCCCATTATCAACTCTTGGCATGTACTCAAATCTCAGCTCGGTACTCAATGGGCTACCGGATAACCATAGCTCCAACCCTGTCCAGAACAACTGAATAGAACCCGCGTTCTGATCGGGAGAACCGGCCGTTATTACACCGCCGCCCCCTGCGTCATACATATTAGACGCACCTTGAAATATCAGGTTTGCATGGCTGCTATCTTTGAACCTGACTTGCCCTGCATCTAATTGAACCGTCATGACCTTTCTCCTGTTGAAATGACCTGCGGAACGCGGGAACACATGTCTGTGAGTTCACAAACTAGTTCACCCCAAATCCAGCGTCTACTGTCAACTCTGACAGCGGACAGCCATGTCAACAGGCTCTTGCGCAGCCGAAAAAAAACCTCACAGACTCGCGCCTGTGAGGTTTTTTAGTCCACCCGATAAGAACTCAGTGGTGTTCGCGGGTCGCACGGAATTTCACATCCGGCCAACGCTCTTCCATCAGCGCCAGGTTGACCCGCGTCGGCGCCAGGTAGGTCAGGTGACCACCGCCGTCGATCGCCAGGTTTTCCACGGCTTTGTTGGAGAACTCTTCCAGCTTCTTCTTATCGCTGCAATCGATCCAGCGCGCGGAGTACACGGTGATCGGCTCGTAGGAGCATTCGACCTTGTATTCCTCTTTCAAGCGGCTGGCGACCACATCGAACTGCAGCACACCGACGGCACCAAGGATGATGTCGTTGCTGCGCTCGGGGAAGAACACCTGGGTGGCGCCCTCTTCCGCCAGTTGCTGCAAGCCTTGGCGCAGTTGCTTGGATTTCAGCGGGTCGCGCAGGCGCACGCGGCGGAACAGTTCCGGGGCGAAGTGCGGGATACCGGTGAAGCCCAGCGCTTCGCCTTCGGTGAAGGTGTCGCCGATCTGGATAGTGCCGTGGTTGTGCAGACCGATAATGTCGCCGGCGTAGGCTTCTTCGAGCTGTTCACGCTCGGAGGAGAAGAACGTCAGGGCGTCGCCGATGCGCACGTCCTTGCCGGTGCGCACGTGGCGCATCTTCATGCCTTTTTCGTATCGGCCGGAGCAGATGCGCATGAAGGCAATGCGGTCACGGTGTTTCGGGTCCATGTTCGCCTGGATCTTGAACACGAAGCCGGTGAATTTCTCTTCCACAGGCTCAACGGTGCGCTCGTTGGCGACGCGGGCCAAAGGCTTCGGCGCCCAATCGACGACGGCGTCGAGCACGTGGTCGACACCGAAGTTGCCCAAGGCCGTCCCGAAGAACACCGGGGTCAGTTGGCCGTCGAGGAATTCTTGCTGATTGAACTCATGGCAGGCGCCCTGCACCAGTTCCAGCTGGTCGACGAAGCGGTCGTACTCGTCACCCAGGTGGGCGCGGGCTTCGTCCGAATCGAGTTTCTCGATGATCTTGACGTCGGTGCGCTCGTGACCGTGGCCGGCGGTGTAGACAATGATGTAGTCGTCGGCCAGGTGGTACACGCCCTTGAAGTCGCGGTAGCAACCAATCGGCCAGGTGATCGGCGCGGCCTTGATCTTCAAGACGGCTTCGATTTCATCCAACAGCTCGATCGGGTCGCGGATGTCGCGGTCGAGTTTGTTGATGAAGCTGACGATCGGCGTGTCACGCAGACGGCACACGTCCATCAGCGCGATGGTCCGTGGCTCGACACCTTTACCGCCGTCGAGGACCATCAGCGCGGAGTCGACCGCGGTCAGGGTGCGATAGGTGTCTTCGGAGAAGTCTTCGTGGCCCGGGGTGTCGAGCAGGTTGACCATGTGGTCGCGATACGGGAATTGCATGACCGACGTGGTAATGGAAATACCCCGTTGTTTTTCCATTTCCATCCAGTCAGAGGTGGCATGGCGGTCGGACTTGCGGGATTTCACCGTGCCGGCCACCGCGATTGCCTTGCCCATCAGCAACAGCTTCTCGGTGATGGTGGTTTTACCGGCATCGGGGTGGGAAATAATGGCGAAAGTGCGGCGTTTCGCGACTTCGGCGGCCTGGTGGGTCATGGGAAATCGCCTGGCAGGTGAGTCAAAAAAGGGCGGCGAGTATAGCGCAAACCCGGGCGGCCAGACCACCGTTCAGCCCATTGGGGGTGGCTAAATGCTGCCAAGTGTGGAACCTTTTAAAAGGTAGAGACGTCCACTCCCCTGCTATCGCACTCGGAACAGGGGCTGATAAATCAGCAAGTTAGCCTGACGAGGCTGCGCTCATGGCTCGATCGCATACCGCGTTGCCGGTATCGGCGAGCTGCATTTCGCGACCACATTCAGAGGCAGCCAGGAATGGCATTGCCGCCGGAGAATGTGGGCGCCGACAGAAGAAAAAAGGAGTCCGCCTGTGGCTATTCGCTATGGCAAAGGGCTTATGGGAGGAGCGGTTGTCGTCGCTCTCCTGGCCCTGCTGATCCACTGGATCGGCATCAACACGATCGAACTGTACCGCGACGATTTGTTGTTTTACCTGCAAGCTCATTTGATCCTGGTTCTAGTCTCCATGCTGGCCGCCCTGATTGTGGGCATCCCCGCCGGTATCCTGCTCAGCCGACCGAACATGGTCGGGCGCGCAGAACGCTTCATGCAGATCTTCAACATCGGTAACACCGTCCCGCCCCTGGCCGTACTGGCCATCGCCCTCGGCGTCCTTGGCATCGGCAGCGGCCCGGCCATTTTTGCGCTGTTCCTCGCCTCCCTCCTGCCTATCGTGCGCAACACCTACGAAGGCCTGAAAAACGTTCAAGGCTCGCTGAAAGAAGCCGCCACCGGCATCGGCATGACGCCGCGCCAGGTGCTGTTTCGCGTGGAATTGCCCAACGCCGTGCCGATCATCATCGGCGGCGTGCGCGTGGCCCTGGCGATCAACGTCGGCACCGCACCGCTGGCGTTCCTGATTGGTGCCAACAGCCTGGGCAGCCTGATCTTCCCCGGTATCGCCCTGAACAATCAGCCGCAATTGCTGCTCGGCGCCGCGTGCACCGCGTTGCTGGCGTTGCTGCTTGACGGTCTGGTGACCATGGCCAGCCGCCTCTGGCTGGAACGCGGGTTGCGTCCGTCTTAAGGCTTGGCAAAGGAAATCACATGAAAAGACTGACTCTGATATTGAGCTGCGTGCTGCTGTTTGCAGGCATTGCGCAAGCCGCTGAAAAACCGTTGATCCGCATCGGCGCCCGGGTGTTCACCGAACAGACCCTGCTGGCCGAAATCACCTCCCAGTACCTGCGCACCAAGGGCTATAAAACCCAGGTGACCGGCGGCCTGGGCAGCAACCTGGCGCGCAGTGCCCAGGAAAGCGGGCAACTGGACCTGCTGTGGGAATACACCGGCGTGTCGCTGGTGGCCTACAACCATATCGACGAGAAACTCGACAGCGAACAGTCCTACGCTCGGGTGAAAGAACTCGACGCGAAAAAAGGCCTGGTCTGGCTCTCGCCGTCGCGCTTCAGCAACACCTATGCGCTGGCGTTGCCCGAGAACGTGGCCAAGGAATTCCCGCAGATCAATAACATCAGCGACCTGACCCAAGCCCTGGCGGAAAAAACCAAAGGCACGCGCCTGGTGGCCCTGGACACCGAGTTCGCCAACCGTTCCGACGGCATGGGTGGCATGGTCAAGCTGTACGACATGAACCTGACCCGCAAAAACACCCGGCAGATGGACGCCGGCCTGGTCTACACCGCGCTGCGAAATGGCCAAGTGTTTGCCGGCTTGGTCTACACCACCGACGGTCGCCTGAATGCCTTCAAATTGAAGCTGCTGGAAGACGACAAGCACTACTTCCCGGACTACACCGCCGCGCCGGTGATCCGTCAGGACTATCTCGACAAGCATCCGCAATTGGCCGCTGAACTCAAGCCGTTGGCCGATCTGTTCGACGATAAAACCATGCGCGAGCTGAACGCGCGGGTCGACGTCGGCCATGAAAGCCCATCCGCTGTTGCCGCCGATTTCCTGCGCCAACACCCCATCAACTAAAGAGGAGAAGACATGGAATTCCTGAACGCCTTTTCCCATCTTGATTGGGCCCAGGTCCTGCACCTGACCTGGCAGCACATCACCCTGGTTGGCATCGCCGTGATCCTGGCAATCGTCGTAGGCGTGCCGCTGGGCGTGCTGATGACACGCTTCCCGACGCTGGCCGGCCCATTGCAAGCCAGTGCCACGGTTTTGCTGACGGTGCCGTCTATCGCCCTGTTCGGCCTGTTGTTGCCGTTCTACTCCAAGTTCGGCCAGGGCCTGGGGCCAATGCCGGCGATCACCGCCGTGTTCCTCTACTCCCTGTTGCCGATCATGCGTAACACCTACCTCGCCCTCACCGGTGTGGAACCGGGCATCCGTGAAGCCGCCAAAGGCATCGGCATGACCTTCGGCCAGCGCCTGCGCATGGTCGAGCTGCCTATCGCCGTGCCGGTGATCCTCGCCGGTGTACGCACCGCCGTGGTGATGAACATTGGTGTAATGACCATCGCCGCCACCATCGGCGCCGGTGGCCTGGGTGTACTTATTCTGGCTTCCATCAGCCGCAGCGACATGTCGATGCTGATCGTTGGCGCCGTGCTGGTCAGTCTCCTGGCCATCTTCGCCGACCTGCTTTTGCAATGGCTGCAACGCTCGCTGACTCCAAAAGGACTGCTCAAATGATCGAACTTCAAAACCTGACCAAGACTTTTCAAAGCAACGGCAAGACTGTTTCCGCCGTCAACGACGTAAGCCTGACCGTCAACGAAGGCGAGATTTGCGTATTCCTCGGCCCTTCGGGCTGCGGCAAGAGCACCACACTGAAAATGATCAACCGCCTGATCAAGCCGACCTCGGGCAAGATTCTGATCAACGGCGAAGACACCACCGACCTCGACGAAGTGACCCTGCGCCGCAACATCGGTTATGTGATCCAGCAGATCGGCCTGTTCCCGAACATGACCATCGAGGAAAATATCGTGGTCGTGCCCAAATTGCTGGGCTGGGACAAGCAGAAATGCCACGACCGCGCCCGCGAGTTGATGAGCATGATCAAGCTGGAACCCAAGCAATACCTGCATCGCTACCCGCGCGAATTGTCGGGCGGCCAGCAACAGCGTATCGGCGTGATCCGCGCACTGGCGGCCGATGCGCCGCTGCTGCTGATGGATGAGCCGTTCGGCGCGGTCGACCCGATCAACCGCGAGATGATCCAGAACGAATTCTTCGAGATGCAACGCGCGCTGAACAAGACCGTGATCATGGTCAGCCACGACATCGACGAAGCCATCAAGCTGGGCGACAAGATCGCGATCTTCCGCGCCGGCAAGCTGCTGCAGATCGATCACCCGGACACTTTGCTGGCGCACCCGGCCGACGAGTTCGTCAGCAACTTCGTGGGCCAGGACAGCACCCTCAAGCGCCTGTTGCTGGTGAAAGCCGAAGACGCGGCGGATAACGCGCCGTCTGTGAGCCCGGAAACACCGGTGGCCGAAGCATTGGAATTGATGGATGAAACTGACCGCCGCTATGTGGTGGTCACCTGTGCCGAGAACAAGGCGCTGGGGTATGTACGACGTCGCGACCTTCACCGTCAGACCGGTACTTGCGGCCAATACCTGCGCGAATTCAACGCCACGGCGGCGTATGACGAGCATTTGCGCATCCTGCTGTCGCGCATGTACGAGTTCAACCGCTCGTGGTTGCCGGTGATGGATGCGGAGCGGGTGTTCCTGGGCGAGGTGACGCAGGAGTCGATTGCCGAGTACCTGAGTTCGGGTAAGTCGCGTGGGGGCAAGACCAGTATCGTTTCGCCTGCTGAAACTGCGCTGGCCTGATCAATCGCTATCGCAGGCAAGCCAGCTCCCACATTTGATCGCGTTGTCATGAATAACGCCGATCCCTGTGGAAGCCGGGCTTGCCCGCGATGAAGGCATCACAATTCACGCTGATTTACGCCATTCGGGGAACATCATTCCGTCACACCTGTCGGTTACATAAGTAGCTGTACCGGTCCTCACGACGAACGCGTGCAAAAACGCGACATTTTTAGTTGATCCCACGCCCATCAAGCCCTAAAGTTCGCGCCGAACGTCCATGCTGGAAACGATCCATCCGGCTCAAGTACTGACGACGAGACAGCAAGGCCAAGGGAAGCGGTTACGCCCATGGCCTTTTTGCTTTCGGCGACAAGCCTTGGGAAGTAGGCGAACCAAAGTGGGGATACGGAGGACGTTCATTTGCACCCATTGATCAAACCAGTTTGCCCTTAGGAGTTCCCAGCATGTCGATCAACGTCGAAGATTATTTCGCGCGCGCCACCTTTGACAAAATGAAGGCGTTCGCCGACAAACAGGAAACCCCATTCGTGGTGATCGACACCGCGATGATCAGCCAGGCCTACGATGACCTGCGCGCCGGTTTCGAATTCGCCAAGGTCTACTACGCAGTCAAGGCCAACCCGGCCGTCGAGATCATCGACCTGCTCAAGGACAAAGGTTCGAGCTTCGACATCGCCTCGATCTACGAGCTGGACAAAGTGATGGACCGTGGCGTCAGCGCCGACCGTATCAGCTACGGCAACACCATCAAGAAATCCAAGGACATACGCTACTTCTACGAGAAGGGCGTGCGCCTGTTCTCTACCGACTCCGAAGCCGACCTGCGCAACATCGCCAAGGCCGCGCCGGGTTCGAAAGTGTATGTGCGTATCCTCACCGAAGGCTCGACCACGGCTGACTGGCCTTTGTCACGCAAATTCGGCTGCCAGACCGACATGGCCATGGACCTGCTGATCCTCGCCCGCGACCTGGGCCTGGTGCCTTACGGCATCTCGTTCCACGTTGGCTCGCAACAGCGCGACATCAGCGTATGGGACGCGGCGATCGCCAAGGTCAAGGTGATCTTCGAACGCCTGAAAGAAGAAGACGGCATTCACCTCAAGCTGATCAACATGGGCGGTGGCTTCCCGGCCAACTACATCACCCGCACCAACAGCCTGGAAACCTACGCCGAAGAAATCATCCGTTTCCTCAAGGAAGACTTTGGCGATGAACTGCCGGAAATCATCCTTGAGCCGGGCCGTTCGTTGATTGCCAACGCCGGTATCCTGGTCAGCGAAGTGGTGCTGGTCGCGCGTAAATCGCGCACCGCCGTCGAGCGTTGGGTTTACACGGACGTGGGCAAGTTCTCCGGCCTGATCGAAACCATGGACGAAGCCATCAAGTTCCCGATCTGGACCGAGAAGAAAGGCGAGATGGAAGAAGTGGTCATCGCCGGCCCGACCTGCGACAGCGCCGACATCATGTACGAAAACTACAAGTACGGCTTGCCGCTGAACCTGGCGATTGGTGATCGTTTGTACTGGTTGTCGACCGGCGCTTACACCACCAGCTACAGCGCGGTTGAGTTCAATGGGTTCCCGCCGTTGAAGTCGTTCTACGTGTAAGCGTACTGCCAATAAAAAACCCATGACGTGTCATGGGTTTTTTTATGAGTAAAAATCATCGAGCTTCGCGGACGCGCCACAAGCGCAAGATATAGATTGTGGATTCTTGAATCTCATACCTCATCTCGTACCGGCCCACTAAAAGCCCTCTTACATCGCGTGGTTCGAATTCTTCGACTCGCTCACCTAGACTTGGATTAGTCAGCAAACTCGTAGGTGCTTGGGACAGAGACTGCACGGTGCGTGCCGCAGCCTGTCGATTGACCACAGCGAGGAAGTCGAAAAGCCGAGCCAGGTCTGATAAGGCTCTACTAGTCCACTTCAACTCCATCAACGCGGCACCGGCAACGGCGTATCGGTGCTCAAACTGTCAACCCAAGCTTGCACTGCCTGCTGGTCAATCACACGACCAGCGTCAACATCGGCCATAGCCTCCCGCGTGAGCCGGCTGCGCTCCTCTTCAAGATCAACCCAATCGGCGAGGGCTTGCTTGACGAGCCAACCTCAAGAACGATCCATTCGCGCCGCCATCTGATCGACCTTTTGCGCCAGCGCCGTGGGGACGTGAGCTGTCAGTACTTTGGTGTCCGCCCCCATAAACCCTCTCTCCGCATCGATGCGAGATACATGATTAAAACTGAATCACACCTAATCATAGTGATTTACGCTCGGACAACAACCTCAATGCTCGGCCGCTCATCGTTTAATCGAGCAATTTGCACCTCAAACTCCTCTGCTACGGAGTGGATCTCTGGTTGCTTTGCTTTTAAAAGCGCTTTATGCGCCACCCGCAAAAACCTCAGATTCCCGCCCGCCAACGCCTTGCGCAACCACACTAACGCCGCATCGATCTGGCCTCTGTCCGCCAGCACCGCCGCGTAGCTGAACTGCCCGCGAAAATCCCCGCCTTCGGCTGAGCGTCGGTACCAGCCCACGGCGTATACGTACCGTCCTACACCCGCTACGACGTTCTTGGCCAGCTACGAGCTGACCAAGAACGTCGACCTTCAATTGAACGTGCAAAACCTGACCGACAAGGTTTACTACGACAAGGCATTCTCGACCCACTTCGCCAACCAGGCGGCCGGTCGTACGGCACTGTTGACCACCAGCTTCCACTTTTAAACAGCAGCGCCACGCAGCAAAAAGCCCCACGCATCAGATGCGTGGGGCTTTTGCGTGTTACACAGAATGTTTCTCGACAAGCCACGGCATAATGCGCGCCGTGCCCTACATATTCAGATAGACGAGGCGGTCAGACGTGTTGAAGAAAACCCTGTTCCAGTTGCACTGGTTCTTTGGCATTACTGCCGGGCTGGTGCTGGCCTTGATGGGGACCACCGGAGCTGCGGTCTCGTTTCAGGATGAGATTCTGCGGGCGCTCAACCCCACGGTACTGAGCGTCGAGAAACGCGAAGCGGGTGTGCTGCCGCCCGCCGAGCTGGTGCGCAAGCTGGAGGCCACTGAAGGCAAGACCGTGTCCATGCTCTGGGTGGAAAGCGAAAGCGGTAACGCTGCACGCGTGTTCTTCACCCCGCCGCCCGGCGAGCGCCGTGGCCAGATGCGCTACTTCGACCCCTACACCGGCGACTACATGGGCGACGCCGTCGGCCAGGACGCGTTCGGTTTTATCCTGCAACTGCACCGTTTCCTGGTCATGGGCGAAACCGGCCGGCAGATCACCGGCGCCTGCACGCTGATCCTGGTGTTCTTCTGCCTCTCCGGCTTGTACCTGCGCTGGCCGCGCCAAGTGGCGAGCTGGAGGGCCTGGCTGATGTTGGACTGGCGCAAAAAGGGGCGCAGCTTCAACTGGGACCTGCACTCGGTATTCGGCACCTGGTGCTTGCTGGCCTATCTGCTGTCGGCGCTGACCGGGCTGACCTGGTCCTACGACTGGTACAGCCAGGGCCTGACCAAACTGTTGTCCGACGCGCCTCACAATGAAAGGGTTCGCAAGCGCGGCCCGGCGCCCGACGGTGCGGCGCCAGTGGCCAACTACGACGCAATCTGGAGCAGTATCTACAGCAACGCCGGCCCAGGTTTGAGCGCCTATAACATCCGCATGCCAGCGGTCGCGGGGCAACCCGCCACGGTCTACTACCTGCTGAGCAACTCGCCCCATGACCGCGCGCTGAACCAGATCAACCTGGACCCGGCCACCGGCGAGGTTAAATCCCACGACCAATACGCCAGCAAGACGCTCGGCGCCCAATTGCTGACCAGCGTTTATGCGCTGCACACCGGCAGCTACTTTGGCCTGACAGGGCGGATTATCCTCACGGTCAGCTCATTGCTGATGCCGTTGTTCTTCATCACCGGCTGGCTGCTCTACCTGGACCGTCGTCGCAAAAAACGCCAGGTGCGCGATGCACGGCAAGGGCTCACGGCCAATACCAGCGATGCCCCGGCCTGGCTGATCGGCTTTGCCAGCCAGAGCGGTTTTGCCGAACAACTGGCCTGGCAGACCGCCGGGCAACTACAAGCGGCAGGCTTGCCGGTGAAGGTGCAGCCCCTGGGCAGCGTCAGCCAGGATGACCTGCGTCAGTCAGAAAATGCGTTGTTCGTGGTCAGCACCTTCGGTGACGGCGAAGCCCCCGACAGCGCCCGTGGTTTCGAGCGCAGCGTGCTCGGCCAGGACCTGTCCCTCAAAGGCCTGAACTACTCGGTACTGGCCTTGGGTGACCGCCAATACGAACACTTCTGCGGTTTTGCACGGCGCCTGAGTTTCTGGCTGACCAACCAGGGCGGCAACCCCCTGTTCGCGCCCGTGGAAGTGGACAACGGCGACACCACCGCCCTGCTGCACTGGCAACAACAGCTTGGACAACTCACAGGCCACGCCCCCGTGGCAGCCTGGCCGACCGCCCAGTACGAAAACTGGACGCTCAGCCAACGCACCCTGCTCAACCGCGACAGCAGCGGCTCGAACGTGTATTTGCTGGGCCTCACCTCGCCTTCGCCGCAAAGCTGGCAAGCCGGTGATCTGGTGGAAGTGCTGCCACGCAATTGCCCCTGGGCCATCGAACACTTCCTCGCCGGCCTCGGCCTGGCCGGCAGCGATGGCGTATTGATCGACGGCATGCCGCAGTCCCTCAACCAAGCGCTCGCCACGCGCCAACTGCCGGACAACCGCACCCACTTGGTCGGCCTGCACGCCCAGGCCCTGGTGAACGCGCTGGTGCCCCTGGGCATGCGCGAATACTCCATCGCCTCGATTGCCAGCGAGGGCGTGCTGGAGTTGATCGTGCGCCAGGAACGCCACCCCGACGGCAGCCTGGGGTTGGCCAGTGGCTGGCTCACCGAGCACGCCGCCATCGGATCAAGCGTCAGCCTGCGCCTGCGTCGCAACAGTGGCTTCCACCTGCCGGAGGCACCGGTGCCACTGATCCTGCTGGGCAACGGCACCGGCCTGGCAGGCCTGCGCAGCTTGCTCAAGGCGCGGATTGCCGATGGGCAGCAACGCAACTGGCTGCTGTTCGGCGAACGTAATATCGCCCACGACTTCCTCTGCCAGGACGAATTGCAGGGCTGGTTGGCCAGTGGTGATCTGGCGTTGCTGGACCTGGCGTTTTCCCGCGATCAGGCAGAGAAAATCTATGTGCAGGATCGCCTGCGTGAATCGGACGATGTGCTGCGTAAGTGGCTGGCGGATGGCGCGGCGATTTATGTGTGCGGGAGTTTGCAGGGGATGGCGGCTGGGGTGGATCAGGCGCTGGTGGATATTCTCGGCAGTGAAGCTGTAGAGCGGTTGATCGAGCAAGGTCGCTACCGCCGGGATGTCTACTGATCCCTCATAGACAATGAGATCAATGTGGGAGCTGGCTTGCCTGCGATAGCGATAGTGAATTCACGACCGCTATCGCAGGCAAGCCAGCTCCCACAGTTTTGATTGCATTCCACGTCAGGCTGGTTGGAGTTTTTGCTCGAACACTGATACGCCATCCAAATCACGAAGGATGACCGTCAATTCCGCCGTCCGCCCATCAATCTGCACCTCGCCAAAAAACTGGAACCCGGCAAACGGTGAGGTGTTTTGCGCCGGTGGTGCCTTCTCGAACACCACCTCGGGCCCAAAGGTTTTATCCAGTGGATTAGGCCCGAAACTCCCTGCGTTCAGTGGCCCGGCGACAAACTCCCAGAACGGCTCGAAATCCTGGAACGCCGCGCGATCCGGGTGGTAATGATGCGCGGCGCAGTAGTGCACATCCGCTGTCAACCACACATGGTTGCGCACCTTCTGAGCCCTTAAAAAGCCCAGTAATTCGGCGACTTCCAACTCGCGACCTTGCGGCGCACCCGGGTCGTTGTTGGCGATGGCTTCCCAACGCGCTACACCGGGGTTCAATTCACCGTCAGGCACGCCAAGACCGATGGGCATGTCGGCGGCGATCACTTTCCACTGCGCCTTGGACGCCTTGAGTTCGCCCTTGAGCCAGTCCAATTGCTCACGACCGAGGAAGGGTTTTTCGCCGCCCAGGTTGTCATCGTTGGGGCCACGATAGCTGCGCATATCCAGCACGAACACATCCAGCAACGGACCATAACTGAGCTTGCGATAAATCCGCCCACCGCCATCTGCGCTTTGCCGGCGCATCGGGGAATATTCCAGCCAGGCCTGGCGTGCGCGGCCGACCAAGGTGTTGATGTCCTTGGTCTGGTAACGCTCATCGAGCTGCTTGCTCGGCGACCAGTTGTTCACCACTTCGTGGTCGTCCCATTGCCAGATCTGCGGCACCTCGGCGTTGAAGCGCCGCACGTTTTCGTCCATCAGGTTGTAGCGGTAATTACCGCGATACTCATCCAGGGTTTCGGCGACTTTGCTCTTGGCTTCGGTGGTGATATTGCGCCAGATACGCCCATCTTCAACCTTAAGCTGCGCCGGTACCGGGCCGTCGGCGTAGATGGTGTCGCCGCTGTGGATAAAGAAATCCGGCAGGCGCAGGCGCATGGCTTCGTAGATGCGCATGCCGCCGATGTCCGGGTTGATGCCGAAGCCTTGGCCGACGGTGTCGCCGCTCCACACAAAACGGATATCGCGGCGCTGTTGCGGCACGCTGCGCAAGTGGCCGAACCAGGGTTCGCTGGCAACACCGGTCTGGGCGTCTTCGAAATGCACACGGTAGAAAATCGCCTGGTCGGCGGGCAACCCGGTGAGTTCGACGCGGGCGGTAAAGTCTGTGCGGTTGTCGGCAAGCGGCGAGATGAATTTGCGCGGGTTGCTGAATACGCTGCGGGTGTCCCACTCCACCACCATGCGCGCGGGGCGGTCGCTGCGGCTCCAGATCATCGCGCGGTCGCCGAGCAGGTCGCCGGACTGCACACCGTCAGTGAGTTGCGGGCGGTCCTTCACGGAGGCGATCACTGCCGGGGCCAGGCCCGGTAATAACAGCCCGGCACCGACAGCTTGCATCACGCGGCGGCGGCCGAGATCGAAGTGGCTCATGCAGGTGCCCTCTTGAGGATCAAAAGGGAAACTAAACCACGGCGGCATGAAGCAGATATGACACCAGCCCCACAGACAATGAAGATCAAATGTGGGAGCTGGCTTGCCTGCGATAGCGGTGTATCAGTAACAAATTTGCAAGCTGACCCACCGCTATCGCAGGCAAGCCAGCTCCCACACTTTTAAACCGAGTCAGGCCTTGGTAGGTGTCATCTCCAGTTCGACCGCTTCAGGGCGCTTGATCAACGCGTAGACCAAACCGGTCAACAAACTACCCGCAACAATCGCCAGCAGATACAGCAGCGCATGGTTCATCGCATTCGGGATGATCAGCACAAACAACCCACCATGGGGCGCCGCCAGTTTGCAGCCGAAGTACATCGACAGCGCGCCGGTCAGGGCGCCGCCGGCGATGCTGGCCGGGATCACGCGCAGCGGGTCCTTGGCGGCAAACGGGATCGCGCCTTCAGAAATAAAGCACATGCCGAGGATCATCGCCGCCTTGCCGGCTTCGCGTTCGGCCTGGGCGAACTTGCGTCGCGCCAGGAACGTAGCGATGCCCATGCCAATGGGCGGCACCATGCCGGCGGCCATGGTCGCGGCCATCGGCGCACCGCTGGACGCCGCCAGCAAGCCGACCGAAAACGCATACGCCGCCTTGTTGATCGGCCCGCCGAGGTCGACGCACATCATGCCGCCCAGCAGGATGCCCAGCAGCACCGCATTGGTGGTGCCCATGGTGCTGAGGAAGTCAGTAAGGCCCGTGAGCAGACGCGCCACCGGTGGGCCCACCAGGTAGATCATCGCCAGGCCGGTGAACAGGCTTGCCAGCAACGGGATGATCAGGATCGGCTTGAGCGCTTCCAGGCTTTGCGGCAATTGCACCGCACGCGAGATGAACTTGACGCAGTAGCCTGCGAGGAAACCGGCGAGGATGCCGCCGATAAAACCCGCGCCCAGGGTGCCCGCCAACAGGCCGCCGATCATCCCCGGCGCAATACCAGGACGGTCGGCAATCGAGTAGGCGATGTAGCCCGCCAGCAGCGGCACCATCAGCATGAAGGCGCGATCGCCGACGGTTTTCAGCGCAGCGGCGAGGGTGCCCTCTTGTTCAAACGCGTGAATACCGAACACGAACGACAACGCAATCAACAACCCGCCCGCCACCACCATCGGCAACATGAACGACACGCCGGTCAGCAGGTGTTTGTACACACCGGTTTTTTCTTTCTTGGCCACCGCGCCGCTGGCGGCGCTTTCCACGGCACCTTCGGCGAGGGCCTTGTTGAGGGTGGCTTCGGATTGCTTGAGGGCAATACCGGTGCCGCAGCGGTAGATCTTCTTGCCGGCGAAGCGCTCGGTGGCCACTTCAATATCGGCCGCCAGCAGCACCACGTCGGCATTGGCAATAGCTTTCGGACTCAATGGCGTGCGTGCGCCGACCGAACCCTGGGTTTCGACCTGCAAGTCATAGCCCAAACGCTTGGCCGTCTGCTGCAAGGCTTCGGCGGCCATGAAGGTGTGGGCGACGCCCGTTGGGCAGGCAGTAATCGCGACGATGCGCGGTGTATTTTTGGCTACAGGTGCAGCCGCAACGTAGACCTGCGCCTCTTCGGCGCCGCGACGCAACACGGCGTCGACATCCGCCAGCGCCTGGGCCGGGGTACTCTGGAACACGCGCTTGCCGACAAACCGTTGCATGTCGACAGGGGTGCTGCTGACCAGCAACACCCACTCAGCGTCGTCGATTGTGGCCTGGGACAACTGGCGTTCCGGGCGCTGCACATCCACCACCTCAACGCTGGTGCTCCAGCCCTGGCGCTGCGCGGCAGCGTCCAACAAGCGGGCGCACAGCACACTGGTGACCATGCCGTTCGGGCAGGCAGTAACAATGGCTAACTTCATCACAAACCCTCTTATTGTTCTGTCAGCGGGCGTACGTGTACGCCGCTTTCGAGACGCGCCAACTGCGCGTCATCGTTGATGCCAAAACCAATCTGCGTAACCGCCATGGCGGCAATCGCCGTGGCCCGGCGCAGGGTGTGCTCCGGCGTGTCGCCACTGAGCACACCGTGCAGCATCCCGGCCAGCAGCGAGTCGCCGGCGCCGACGGTACTGGCGACCGTCACCTGTGGCGGCGTGGCATGCAGCGCCCCGGCCGGGCTGTACCAGGTCACGCCGGCGGCGCCGTCGGAAACCACCACATGCTCCACGCCCTGTTGATGCAACTGGTTGATGGCGTCCGTGGCATTACCCAAGGCTTCGGCCAGCTCTTCGGTGTTGGGTTTGACCATCCATGGGCCAGCCTTCAAGCCGGCGCGCAGCGCCTCGCCGCTGGTGTCCAGGGCCACTTTCAAACCGAGCGCCTTGAGCTCCTCGAGCAAGCCCTGAAACCATTGCGGGCTGACGCCGCGCGGCAAGCTGCCGGCCACCACGACCGCATCGAATTCAGGGCCGATCATCGCCACCCTCTTGAGCAGTTCTCGTTGCGCCTGCTCACTCACCACAGGCCCAGGCGCATTGATGTCGGTAACGCGGCCGTCCTGTTCGGCAATCTTGATGTTGCTCCGGGTTTCGCCCGGCACGCGAATGAACGCGTCGCCAAACCCACGGCTGGCAATCAGTGCATCAAACGCCGCGGGGTTTGCCGCACCGAGAAAACCACCCACGCTCACGTGATGGCCCAAATCCGCCAGCACCTGCGCCACATTCACGCCCTTGCCGGCGGCATGGGTGAGCACGGTTTCGCTGCGGTTTACTTCACCCGGTTCCAGGCGCGCCAGGCGTATCGTCAGGTCCAACGCCGGGTTCAGCGTCAGGGTCAGAATCCTTGCCATCTACACGGCCTCCACTAGGGCACGCACTTCGGCGGGCGAGCCCACCGCGAGTGCTTTTTGCGCCAGGCCCTGGGCCTCGCTCAGACTGAATTCGCGCACGCGCGCCTTCACTTCAGGAATGCTGCGGGCCGACACGCTCAACTCATCCACCCCCAGGCCGATCAACACCGGCACCGCCAGCGGGTCCGCCGCCAACTCACCGCACACCCCCACCCATTTGCCATGGGCATGGGCGGCGCGCACGGTGATATCGATCAGTTGCAACACCGCCGGATGCAGGCCGTCGGCCTGAGCCGACAAGGTCGGGTGGCCGCGGTCGATGGCCAGGGTGTACTGGGTCAGGTCGTTGGTGCCGACGCTGAAGAAGTCGACTTCCTTGGCCAATACCGGCGCAAGCAAAGCGGCCGATGGCACTTCGATCATGATGCCCAGTTGCAGGTCGGCCACCGGGATTTCAAGGCGCAGGCGCTCGGTCATGTCGCGGGCCGCGCGCCATTCGTCAACGCTGCCGACCATGGGGAACATGATGCGCAGCGGGCGGTTGTCCGCCGAGCGCAGCAATGCGCGCAATTGCGCTTCCATGATCTGCGGGCGTTGCAAGGTGAGGCGAATGCCGCGCACGCCAAGGAAAGGGTTTTCTTCCTGGGCAATCGGCCAATACGGCAGCGGCTTGTCACCGCCTACATCAAGGGTACGAACGACCAATGGGCGACCACCGAGGCCATCGAGCACGCGGCGGTACTCGGCTTCCTGGGTGGCTTCGTCCGGCGCTTGCGGGTGGGCCATGAAAATCAGTTCGGTACGCAGCAAACCGATGCCTTCGGCGCCCTGCTCCACCGCGCTGGCAACGCCGGCGCTTTCGCCGATGTTGGCGAATACT
Source organism: Pseudomonas sp. H1_A03 (assembly GCF_054685145.1). Taxonomy (NCBI): domain Bacteria; kingdom Pseudomonadati; phylum Pseudomonadota; class Gammaproteobacteria; order Pseudomonadales; family Pseudomonadaceae; genus Pseudomonas; species Pseudomonas sp. H1_A03. Next base: position 2,190,578 of record NZ_CP162829.1, on the reverse strand, counting down.
TCAACGGCGTGGCCGTCACGGGTCAATGCAGGTTCATGACGCTGCGCCGAAGCGGCTTGCAGGCGTTGCTCACGGGTGTCGCGCTCAACCGTGGCGCGCTGCAGGGTGGCAGCGTCGGCGTCGACATGCAGGCGACCGCGTTGGCCATCCAGCAGCAACGGCGTACCGGAGGCCAGCAGCAATACGGCGGGACCCGCACCGACGAGCGCGGGAATACCGAGGGCACGGGCGACGATGGCGCTGTGGGCGGTAGCCCCACCACGGGCGGTGAGGATACCGGCGACGCGCGAGGGATCAAGCCGTGCAACGTCGGACGGGCCGACTTCGTCCATGACCAGAATGTAAGGTTCACTTGGCGCCTGAACCGTCTCAACGCCGCACAATTGCGCCAGCACTCGGCGGCCGACATCACGCAGGTCAGCCGCACGTTCGGCGAGCAAAGCATCCTGCAACGACTCCTGCTGCTTGGCGGCGGCTTCGATCACGCTCATCCACGCCGCTTCGGCGCTCTCGCCTTGCTTGAGGCGGGTGTCGACTTCGTCGGTCAGTTCCGGGTCGTCGAGCATCTCCTGGTGAGTGATGAAAATCTCGCGGATAGCCTTGGATTGGCTGCGTTCGATCAGGCCGTGGATATCACCGCGCACCTCGGCCAGGGCGCTTTGCAGGCGCTGGCGCTCAATGGCCGAGGATTCGCCGCGCAGCGGGTAATCGAACGTCTGCTGAACCTGGATATGCGCAGGGCCGATGGCGATGCCGGGCGCGGCGGCGATGGCCTGGACCTGGCTGCCGGCCAGCGGCGCGCTGAGCACCGGCTCAATGTCGAGGACTTCGGGCTGGGCGCTCAGGGTCGGCAGCGGCTCAACGTCTTCGCCGAGACCCTCTTCCACCGCCGCCAACAGCGCAGGCAGTGCATCGCCAGCAATCGTCGGCTCGGCGACAAACTCCAGCACCTGGCCGCGACGCGCGCCGAGGCTGAGCAGTTTGCTCAGGCTTTTCACCGACACGGCGCCCACCGGGCCACCGACGATACGCACGCGAATATCGCCTTCAAAACTTTTCGCCAATTGCGCGAGGATCTTCGCCGGGCGTGCATGCAAGCCGTGGGCGTTGGCCAAGGTGATGCGCGCGCTTGGCCAGTCTGGCGGCAGTTCGCCGCCGAGCACTTCAAGCACCGCGCGGCTGCTGGTGGCGCGGCCGAGTTCCTGGCCGCGACCTTCAATCAGCAAGGCACACAAGCGCTCAAGCAGCGTCTGGTGGGCTTCACCCAGGCTGGCCAGGCAAAACAGGCCATTGAGCGGCTGGCCGAGGTAACGCATGGGTTTATCCGGCGTGACAAACGCCAGGCCCGGGCGCTTGACCGTTTGCTCGCTGTGCAACCACCACAGGCCATCGCCCAGGGGCAGTGCGTCGACCTGCTGCAGGACGGCGGCGAAACCGTTGCTGACACAATCGGCCTGGCGCAACAGGCGGGCGCCGCGCCACACCAACTCTTCGAAATCATCGGCGGACACGCCCAGGCCGATCATCTGCGCATCCAGTGCCAACTCCTGCGGCGCACCTTGCAGCAGCTTCAGCAAGGCTTCGGCTGTGCCGGCACGGCGCAGTGCCTGGCCCAGATCGGTTTCGCCAAGGGCCCGGGTGAGCAGTTGCAACAGGCGCAGGTGTTCGTCGGATTTAGCGGCAATGCCGATCGCCAGGTACACGATCTGGCCGTCACCCCAGTCCACCCCTTCGGGGAACTGCAGCAGGCGCACACCGGTAGAAAATACGTGGTCACGGGTTTCGGGGGTGCCATGGGGGATGGCAATACCTTGGCCGAGGAAGGTCGAGCCCTGGGCTTCACGGGCTTGCAAACCGCTGAGGTAACCCTCGGCGACCAGGCCATCGGCCACCAGTTTTTCAGCGAGCAGGTGCAAGGCAGCAGATTTATCCACAGCCACCTGGCCCATGGAAATCTGCTCTACAGTGAGCTCAAGCATGCCGTTCTCCTAGTTAGTGCGGTGGCGCACTAGGTATTGTTTTAAACAAACAGTGTAAGGGGTGTTCATCAATACTGACTGAGCAGTCAATTGGCAGTAGCTACTCAGACGCGATCTTCGTAAAAATACGCTGGCTGAAACGTTTAATCTAGACTTTATGGAAGACTACGCGTTAATTGCTTGTCCTTGAAGAACCGCTCGGCGCTTGAGCCAGGACATTGGTCGTGTACAGGAATCGGTTACGATTGGACAAAATGTCGGGGCAAGCGCCAAAAAACAAGGAAATCCCGGTTTGAAACTCAGTGATATCGCACGTCTCGCCGGTGTGTCCGTGACCACCGCCAGCTACGTCATCAATGGCAAGGCCGAACAGCAACGCATCAGCAACGCCACCGTCGAACGGGTGCGTGCTGTCGTCGAAGCCCATGGCTTTACCCCCAACCCCCAGGCCGCCGGGCTGCGCAGTCGGCACACGCGCACCTTGGGTTTTATCCTGCCCGACCTGGAAAACCCCAGTTACGCACGCATCGCCAAGCTCCTGGAGCAAGGCGCACGGGCGCGAGGCTATCAGTTGCTGATCGCCAGCTCCGACGATGACGCCGACAGCGAGCGCCAATTACTGCAACTGTTCCGCGCCCGCCGCTGTGATGCGTTGTTTGTGGCCAGTTGCCTGCCGGCCAGCGATGACAGTTATCGCGAGCTGCAAGCCAAAGGGTTGCCGGTGATTGCCATCGACCGGGTGATGGGCGCGGATCAATTCTGCTCGGTGGTCAGCGACGATCGCCAGGCGTGCCAGCAATTGACCAGCAGCCTGCTGCAACCGCTGCCCAAGCAGATCGTGCTGATCGGCGCACGGCCCGAGCTGAGCATCAGCCAGGAGCGTGCCGCTGGTTTCCGTGAAGCACTCGAAGGTTTCACCGGCGAGGTCATCGTCGAACACGGCGAAGCGTTCAGCCGCGACTGTGGCCGACAGTTGATGGAGCAACTTCTGCGTCAACTGGGGCATTTGCCTGACGCGCTGGTGACCACGTCCTACGTGCTGCTGCAAGGCGTGTTCGACGCGTTGCATGACTTCCCACTCAAATCACGCCCGCTGCGCCTGGGCACGTTTGGTGACACCCAGTTGCTGGACTTCCTGCCGCTGCCGGTCAACGCCATGGCCCAACAACATCAGCAGATCGCCGAAACCGCCCTGCGCCTGGCCCTGGCCGCTATCGAAGAAGAGCAGTACCAACCTGGCGTGCACGCCATTGGCCGGACGTTCAAGCAGCGTATTCACGAGGCCTGAGCGTGGAGCTGATCGACACCCACACCCACCTGGACTTTGCGGATTTCGACAGCGACCGCCGGGACGTCCTCAGTCGTAGCCGGGCATTGGGTGTGCGCCGCATGGTGGTGCTGGGGGTGTATCAGCAGAATTGGCAGCGCCTGTGGGATCTGGTGCAAGCGGACGAAGGTTTGTTCGCCGCCTTTGGCCTGCACCCGGTGTACCTCGATGAGCATCGCCCCGCCGACCTGACGGAATTGGGCGACTGGCTGACTCGCCTGCACGGCCACCGGCAACTGTGTGCGGTCGGTGAGATCGGCCTGGATTACTTTCTCGAGCAACTGGACCGCGAACGCCAGCAGAGCCTGTTTGAAGCTCAACTGAAGCTGGCGGTGGACTTCCAATTGCCAGCGTTACTGCATGTACGTCGCAGCCACGCCGCGGTGATCGCCACCCTCAAGCGCATCCGCCTACCCCGTGGCGGCATCATCCATGCGTTTGCCGGCAGCCAAGAAGAGGCCCGCGAGTACATCAAGCTCGGCTTCAAGCTGGGTTTGGGCGGCGCACCTACCTGGCCCCAGGCCCTGCGTATGCACAAGGTATTGGCGCAACTGCCGCTCGACGCGGTGGTGCTGGAAACCGACTCGCCCGATATGGCACCGGCCATGTTCCCCGGCCAACGCAACAGCCCCGAGCACCTGCCAGCCATCTGCACCGCCCTTGCCGAGCGCATGGGTATCAGCTCCCTATTGCTGGCTGAGGCGAGCACACGCAATGCGTGCGAGCTGTTCAATTGGTAGGTTCGGCGTGATCCCTTGCAGGTCCAGCGTTATCTGCTGGCGGTAACGGGCATAACGCAACGCCAGGAAATGCACCAGCAGCACCACCAGCGAGACGTTGAACTGGCCAATCACACTGATCAGCCCCAGCCACTCCGCGACCAGCACCACAATCAACACAATACAGGTCAAGACCACCATGCTTGGGCGCACCAGTGCCCAATGGTCCAGGGACTTGAACTGACGCAATTGCCGGGGGCAGTTCAATCGCAAGATCCACTGGCAGTACGGGCAATCGAATGGCTCTTCGATAGCAATGGCATTTAATTGCCAAGGCTTGAGTTCAAAGGTGATGTTGCAATGGGCGCAGTGCCCTTTGATGCCGATTGCAGCGGTCATCGCTGTGCCTCCCCAGAACTTGAAATCGAGTGAAAGAATTTTCACCCATTCAGGGGGCCAGAAAAGGGACGCCGGAAAATCAGGACAAGCACCACGCCATCCAGCGATAAATCCTACGTCCAGGTCTTACACGCGAAACGCACCGATCAATTGCTTCAACTCGATCACCTGCATCGATAACTGCCGGCTCGCCGCTTCGGTCTGATGCGCGCCTTCGGCGGCATATTCGCCGGCCCGATTGATTGCGACGATATTCTGGTCAATATCGTGGGCGACGGCCGTCTGTTGTTCCACGGCGGCAGCGATCTGCTGGTTCTGATCGACGATCATGCCCACGGCACCGAGGATATTTTCCAAGGCCTGCTGGACCCTTTCCGACTGCTCCACGGTGCCATTGGCCATTTCATGGCTGCTGCCCATGGCCTTCACGGCGGCCGACACACCGCTGTGCAAGCGGCTGATCATCTGTTCGATTTCTTCTGTGGAGTCCTGCGTGCGCCGGGCCAGGGTGCGCACCTCGTCGGCCACCACAGCAAAACCACGCCCCTGCTCACCGGCCCGCGCGGCCTCGATGGCGGCGTTGAGTGCCAGCAGGTTGGTTTGCTCGGCAATGCTCTTGATCACTTCCAACACACTGCTGATGGACTGGCTGTCGGTGGCCAATTGGTTAATCACCCGCACCGACTGATCGATCTCCGAGGCCAACCGCGCGATGCTGCCCTGCTGGGATTGCACCAGGCTACGGCCACTGACAGTTTCATCGTTGACGCTGTGGGCACTGCTGACCGCCGCCGCCGCACTGCGTGCGACTTCCTGGGCTGTGGACGACATCTGGTTCATGGCCGTCGCGACTTGCTCGATCTGCGTGCGCTGCCCGGACACCGCCTGATTGCTCTGGGCTGAGACCGTTTCCACCTGGCCGGCCTGGAGTTCGACCTGGCCGACGGTGTGCCCGACACGTTCAATCAAGTCATGGATCTTCGCTACGGTGCCATTGAACACCTGGCCCAGGTCGCCCAACTCATCGCGGCTATCCGCGACAAAGGTGACCGTCATATCGCCGGCCGCCACCTTGTCCATCATCGTCCCCAGGCGCCGCAGGGTTGTGCGCGTGGAGGCGTAAAACCCTGCGTACAAATAGAAGATCAGCAGGAACACGACCGTCAGGGCCAGGACCAGCACCACCATGTGCGTGCGGTTCTGCGCCAGGCGTTGCTCCAACTGCTGTCCGAGAAAGGCCAGGGTGGCGTCGTCCAACTGGTAGGTCTGGGCCATCAGCTGGCTGATATCGTCGTAGAAACCCTGCCAAGGCGCGTCAAGGGTTTCGGCCATCACCACCTGCTCCTCAAACAACTCACTGCCTTGCTTCAAGCTGGCGTTACTCGCCTTGGCCAGGCCATCGAGTGCAGTGTGCGCGGCTATGCTGGCGCCCAAGGCATCCTGCAACTTCAAGCCATATTCAGCCTGGAGTTTTTCCAATTGCTGCAACAGTTCGTCAAAGCGCGTACTGGACGACGAATTGAGAAAACCTTGGCCCAGGGAATACGCGCCGATTGCCCGACCTTCACCCAGGGTCTGCGTGACTTGCGGGGTCACGCTGGTGATCAATTCGCTGAGCTGGCGCAGATCGCTCTGGGGGTCGCGGCTCAAACCGGATTGGCTGGCGATGATCTGGCTGAGCATCTGTGCCTTGTTAAGCAACTTGCCGATCAGTGCACTTTTGCTCAGCAGCGATGTTTCCTGCTGCTGGGCCTTGAAGGCCGCGATCAACTCGTCGCGCTTGCCGTCAAAGGCGGCAATTTGCTCGGGATCGGTCGCCATGGCGCTGAGGCTCTGCAGGCGGCTCAGGACACTGCTTTCCAATGCGCTGATCTTGCCCTCAAGGTCGCCGGCCTTGCCGGACTGGCCAAGGGTGGCGTTGATTTGGACTTGGTTGTTGAGGGTTTCCAAGTCGCGGCGCAAGGCCAGGCTGCTGCCGAGCAAGTCGAGGCTTTGCAATTCCACGCGTGTGCCCTGGAATTCACGCCAAGAATCGCGCACCAGGTAATAGTTGGTCGCCAGCATGGGCAGCAGGAACAGCACGCTGATCAAGCTGAACTTCATGCCGAAGCTCAGGCGGTTCATCAGCGCGACGGCGGGATAGAGCAAGCTCTTCACAGGTGAACTCCCTTTCTTTTATTTTTATTGAGGCCCAGGGCGGCAGTTAGCCAGCATCTGTATAGCTCAATTTGAAAGGGAGTTTTGTAACTTAAGGTTAACGGCAGCGGGGCTGCCGAAAAATAATTTGCCCGCATTCACTCGGCTAGGGCAATACCGTCCAGATTGCAAACCCGGCGTACCACAGCACGGCGGCGCGCAGCAGCAGTTCCCATATGCGATCCAGGCTGTTGATGCCATCGGCGCCCACCGCTGGTGGCGGGATTTCGGCGGCGACCAGGCCGACTTTTTCCACCAATTGGGCAGCGCTGATGTCCCAGCTCAGCAGTTCGTGCAGCATCACGCGGCCAACCGCGACGAAGTTGCCCACCAAGGCAAAGCTGGCCGCCAACAGGCGCACCGGCAGCCAGTCAAACGCGTGGCGCAGTTGCCCGGCGCGCTCGGCGACCCGTGGGTTCTTGCTGTTCTCACTGGCCAGGGCAAGTAGGCGATAGGCCAAGGCAGCCACCGGGCCCAGCAGGAAGTACCAGAAAATCACCGCAAAGAAGCTCTGGTACGCCTGCCACAACAGATGGCCCTGAACGCGTTCGAGCAGCTGTTCGCCACTGTCGGCGCTGAGGTTCAGGTCACGTTCGGCCACGTGCTCGGCAGCTTGCAGGTCGCCACGGCGCCAGGCATCGCGAAACGGACCGAGCCCGGCGAGCAGATCACCACGGCCCAGGCTGTAGATCACCACCACCAGGTGCACCGGCAGCGCCAACAGACCGTAGGCCACCGGCTCCAGCACCAGCAGCAACAACGCCAGCAATGCCACCGGCAACAACACCAGTACTACCAGAATCAGCCAGGGACGCTTGCCCATGCTCGGGCTCGATTCCAGCTTGACCAGTTCGCGCAGCCAACCACCATCGCGCTGCAACCGCTGGCGCAGGGCCGAGAACTTCTCGATCCATACGGCCAGCACCAACACCAGAAAACTCATCGTGCGTGTCCTCCATCCTGCAGGGCGCTGCGAAAGCGCGTCCAATCAAAAGCGGGGCCGGGATCGGTCTTGCGTCCCGGCGCGATATCGCTGTGACCACAAATGCGCTGGGGGGTGATGCCCGGGTAAGCCGCCAGCAATTGGCGGGTCAGGTCGGTCAGCGCCACATATTGTGCGTCGGTAAACGGCTGATCATCCGTGCCTTCCAGCTCTATCCCCAGGGAAAAGTCATTACAGGTTTCCCGGCCCTCGAAATATGAGACCCCGGCATGCCAGGCGCGGTCGAGGCAGGAGACAAACTGCGTCACCGTGCCATCGCGCTCAATCAGAAAATGCGCAGACACCCGTAGGTCGGCAATCCCTTCAAAGTAGGGATGTTCCGTGACATCCAGGCGGTTCTGGAAAAATTCCTGCACTTTACCGGTGGCGAACTGCGCCGGTGGCAAGCTGATGTTATGCACCACCAACAGTGAGATTTCGCCTGCGGGGCGCTCGTTGAAGTTGGGCGAAGGGCAATGACGAATGCCCTGGCACCAACCGCTGGTGGGGTCCAACTGCATACAGGTTCCTTGAACGAGACAACGTATGACCAGTATGCCGCGTTCGACCCTCTGGTTGCGATCACTTGCCGCGATTGAGTTGACGCAGTTTATTCAACACCGCGGCCAGCGCGCGCTCGAACAGGGGGGCGTCGTCCAAGGAATGCAGCGTGCCGCGCTTGAACGCCAGCGCCAACTGGCCGGTACTCTTCTCCAACACCTTGAGCCCCGTGCGGCTGGTGAAGATATACGTGTTGGCCGGTGCCATGATCGCCGTCAGCTTGCACCGCAGAGTGCTGGTCGCGTCCGCTTGGAACACCACCCAGCTACCCACCTTTAGTTCTTGAGCCTTGAGCAAGTCCGGGTCGTTGCTCGGCAGGTCGATGACCGGGGCGGGCGACGCCGCGCTGAGGACAAACGGCTCGCGCACTTCGATCAGATCTTCCATGCCTTCGGGCGCCTGGACGTGCAAGGCCTGCAAGCGCAGAAAGAATTCACGGGTGCTGAACGGGTCGAACGCGGCACTGGTCAACCCATCGCGCAAGGCCTTGAGCAAGCCAGGCAGTTGCTCCAGCAAATGGCGCCCGGCTTCAGTGTCTTGCTGCAGGCTGACACTCCAGATCAGCTCGTCCATGGTGCGCAACGCCGCTTGCCATTGCACCGACTGCTCACCGTGCTTGAGGCTGGTCAGCAACAACACTTGGCTCCATGCCTGCTGCAGGAACTGCACCACCGGACGCGGCAGGACCTTGCCCAACAACCGTCGATTAAGCACATCGGCCACGCGCTGGCGTACGGCTTCGGTGCGCACGCGTCCAGCTTCGGCATCGCGGGTGTGTTGTTCAAGCAGGTCGCTGCGTCGCCGTTCATCGGCGGTAAACACGCTGAACTCTGCGAGCAATTGGGGAAAAATCGCCGGGTCTTCGACGAACTCATTGAGCAAACGCTGCACGACTTGCTCGATGCGCAGATAAAGATGGTCGCGCTGGCAGTCTTCAGGCGGACTGCTGCCCATGACGGCGGCCGCGATTTCATTGAGTAAGCGTCGCGCCGGGTGACTGGCGCGGCTGAAAAAGCTCTTGTCGAGCAACGCGACTTTCAGCATCGGGATCTGCAGGCGACCGATCAAAGCCTTGAAGGCACCGGGCACGGTAAGGTCGTTGAGGATAAATTCGAATAACAGCGCGACCAGGTTGATCACGTCTTCGTCCGCATCCTCTACCACCCGCGACTTACCACTCTTGACGCTGACACGGGTGAGCAACTGTTCAAGCTGGTTACACAGGTCGAAATCGTCTTCGGCCTCAGGCTCCGGCACGTACTGCTGCAAGTGGGACAGCAGGCGTAACAGATCACGGGTGGAAATAGGCAGCGGTTCGGCACTGGCCTCAAGCGTTGGCGCCACGCTGCCGCGTACCGCTGTGAGTAAGTTCTGGAGCGCGGCGAAGGCTTCCTGGCCATTGTCGTCGGCGGGCTGATCGGCGGCCGACGGGGCCTCTTCGTGCGGGTGTTCGCGGGCCGCACGCGCCTCAAGCCGACGGGACGGTACGGCCTTGAGTTCCGGCAATACGCCGGTCGCGACCAGCAATTGATTGGCTTCGCCATACAACTGGTCGGCGTCACTGAGCACGTACTTTTCAAAGAGCTTGAGCATGATCAGTTTGACGCGGATCTCCACCCCCAGGCTGCGCCCCGCCCGCAGGAAAAACTCACACAACAGCGCGGGGCCCAGCGGGTTGTCACGCTCATCCAGGCGATTGCCCAGTAATGCGCTCAACCGCGCAGTGAGTTGACCAAGGGCCAGGCCGTCACGATGTCGTACCCGGCCGAGCATGGCTTCAAGCGCCACGGCTTTTTCCAGGGCATCCTTGGATGAACCGGGCGGCGCGTCATAGGAAACCACCGGCACCAGTTGCAGCTCTCCCTGCCCCGCCTGGCCCAGGCTGGCGAAGGCTTCAAACAGTTGCTCCAGGAACACGCGCTCAAAATTCTTGCGCTTAAGGCGCAGGTCGCGCATGGCTTCAAAGAAAATATGGTGGTCAAGCGTGTTGCGCGACCTGTCGGCCATTTCGAACAACGTGTCGTCGGCGTTATCGAACAGTTCCTGCAGCCCTTGCTGCAACTGTTGCACCGCCTTGTCGCGGACCTGCAGCAACACCACCGGAAGTCGGGCGAGCGGCGATGGCGTGGCGTGTGCCTTTTTGATTGGCACCACCTTTCCGTCATTGTGCATCCTGGCCTCCTGAAACGGCGCTATCTGTCTAAACGTCAAAGCTATGACGCCAATTGCAAGGCGCAAGATTATCTTGCAAATGAGGTGGGTTGCGCCAGCAAACTCTGCCATCGCACGGTAAATGAGGGGTGAGCCTGGGTTCAGAAGCGCACTGCCCCTATAATCGGGGCACTTTGTTTGTGGAGCCTGTTATGCCGAATCTCCGTCTTGCCGACCTCACCGCCGAAATCGAAGCCAACGTGCGCCGCGCACTGCTGGAAGACGTCGGCAGCGGCGACATCACTGCTCAGTTGATCCCGGCCGAACGGCTGGCCACCGCCACCATCATCACGCGCGACGCCGCTGTTATCGCGGGTACGGCTTGGGTCGACGCGGTATTCCGTCAGTTGGACCCACGGGTCGCCGTGCATTGGCAGGTCGCCGACGGTGAACGCGTCAGCCCCAACCAAGCGCTGTTCCACCTGGAAGGTCCGGCACGCTCGCTGCTCAGCGGCGAACGTAGCGCGTTGAATTTTCTGCAGTTGCTGTCCGGGGTCGCGACCCGCGCCCAATTCCTGGCAGATTTTGTCGCCAGTACCCAGGTCAAGCTGCTCGATACCCGCAAAACCCTGCCGGGCCTACGCCTTGCGCAGAAGTACGCAGTAACCTGCGGCGGCTGCCACAACCACCGTATCGGTTTATATGACGCGTTCCTGATCAAGGAAAACCATATCGCCGCCTGCGGGGGCATTGCCCAGGCGATCACGGCCGCCCACAAGATCGCACCCGGCAAGCCGGTGGAAATCGAAGTGGAAAGCCTGCATGAACTGCGCGAAGCCCTGGCAGTGGGCGCGGATATCATCATGCTCGATGAGTTGAGCCTGGACGATATGCGTGAAGCCGTGCGCCTGAACGGCGGCAAGGCGAAGCTGGAGGCCAGCGGCGGGATCAATGAAAGCACCCTGCTGCCTATCGCAGAGACCGGGGTGGACTACATCTCAATCGGCGCCATGACCAAGGATGTGAAGGCGGTGGATTTGTCGATGCGGCTGAGTATCTAAGCTTTCAAATTAAGAGCGAGCTCACTGTGGCGAGGGAGCTTGCTCCCGCTGGAGCGCGGAGCACTCCCTTTCCGACACAGCCGGTGTATCTGATACACCTCACCACCCGCTATCAGGGCTGCTTCGCAGCCCAGCGGGAGCAAGCTCCCTCGCCACAACAAGCCCGCCCATTTAAAACGCTCAGACCACCAGATTATTCATCTCGCAGTACTCTTCCCAATCGACACCCAGCACCTCGGCCGCCTCTTTGTGCAAGACCAGCCGTGCCGCTTCGAATTCTTCCGGTGTCGAGGTGTACTTGAGGGTCAGCTCCCAAGGCTGGAGGCCCTGGCTCTCGGCCTCGTCCTCGAATGCCCACTGAATCTGATCGCGCTGATCGTCGGCGCTCAGGTCCTTGATTTCTTCTTTAAGCTGCGGCGTGTCCTCAAGGTATTTATTGAGTGCTTCTTCGTGCCGAGCTTCCTGGGTCATTTCAGTCGTGGTCATGTGTGTTCTCTTAGATCGAGGAATGGGGATGCATCTGGGTCATCAAGGGTTGCGCAGATACAAATGAGCGGGCGCGAATGCCGGCTCGTCTGGCCTTCAGAACCATTCTGGGATCAACTGAAAACGTGCTGCCTTTGTTGCCTTTTTGCCCGAGACAGGAATCGAACCTGCGACCTTCGCGTTACGAGTGCGCTGCTCTACCGGCTGAGCTACACGGGCGGTGGGCTAAAGCTAGCACTGCATCGGAAGTCCGGCAACTTACCGGCGTCAACGGGCAATCACACCTTGGGCCCAGAAGCGCGGTTGCAGGAAGGTGTCATGGCCGTCCAGGTACTGCTGCTGCGCTTGCTTGATGTGAGGTACATCGCGCGCGACAATAAAAATCAACAGACCAACGGCCAGCACACTGAGCGTTTTCCAAGCACCCCGGGCCAATGGCAGTTCAGCGGTCGGCGGCATTCGCCACACATGCAGCGCCATCAGCCAGCCCACCACCAGCGCCAGCCAAACCTGGGAGTTGGGCATCACAATCACGCCATCGACCATGGACTGCACCAACGCGCCAACCACCGATGCAAACAGGCACAGCCGCAGCAGGTCTGCACGCTCGGCGCTCAGCGCACGCTCACGCAATATACCGAATGTGGCCCAGCCGCCTCGCCACGCCAACACCGCGACGCACAGAGCCGATGGCACACCCCATTCACTGGCCCATTGCAGGATGGCCTGGTGGGGGTGAGCGGCAATCCTGTTGGTGATATCGGCAAAATGCATAGGCCCGAAACCCAGCCCTGGCCGTTCGGTGAGCATGTGCCATCCCTGCCACCAGATCGGCCCGCGCCCCGACAACGAGGTGGTGAGGCGATCGCTGGCGCCACTGGTGAGTTCGATCCCCAGGTAATCCGCTAACACCGTAAACACCAGCCAGTACAGCAACAGCCCGCCACACACTGCGGCCAGCTGCCACCCCAGCCAGCGCCGGCCCCAAGGCCCCAACACCGCCAACACCACACCCGCCGCGCCCATGCCAAGCCAGGTGCCGCGTGTGCCGCCACCAATTGCGATCAGCCACCACACGCACAGCAACGCAAACACCGCAACTTTGAGCGAGCGCGAGAGCGTCGGGATCAACAAGGGAAGCGCCAGCAATGGCAGGGTGAACGTCTGGAACTGGCCGTAGAATCGCTTGTTGGAAAAGCCAGAGAGCAGCAAGTCAGGGTCCAGCGTCCGCTCGGCGCTGGCGAACGCGAGTGCGCCCGCATACACGTATTGAATCGACTTGATCAGGCACAGCAGCACCACCACCATGATCAAGGCGCGGTCCAAAGGCTCGCCGCCCTGGCGACGCAGCAAGGCAACTGCCACGGCAATCGCACCGCAACTGACAAACAAAGCCACTTCGGCCAGTGCCCAGAGCGGCTGGTGGGCCAGCGTCGATGACACCAGGCCCAGCCCAATAATCAGCGCCAGGCCCAGGGTGGTGGGCCGGTCTACCAACCGTTCAACGGGGGCGACCGACAGCCCATACAGCACCGCACAAGCCCCGATGGCAATCTGCATCGCCCGCTGTAGATCATGCCCACTGAACGGTGCACAAATCCCGACAACCAGCAGACACACCACTGCTACCAGAAAAATACTGCCACGCTGCTGTATGGATAAATACATCGGCCACCTCAACTTCCCTGTGGAGGGTCTAGCAGTTATGCACCGTCGGCGCCGCAGCCCTTGGCGATATATTTCGCGTCAGCAGTGGTGGTGCATTTCCAACCACTGGTGGCGTTGCGCGTCAGGCTGATGGTCTTGCCCAGTACCGGCGCGGGAGCGTCGAGTATTTCGCAACGGATGGAACCCGCGCCCGTCGCCACATCCCCTGCCACATCGATCTTGCAATTGGCGGTCGGGCTGGCGCCACCGATCAACGCCAGCGTGGGTACGGTGCCTTGGTTGAGGGTGTCTTCATACCCAGGCTTCAACGCGGTGATTTCAGCCAGGCCGGCGGTGAACTTGGCCTTGGCCTGGTGGGTGGTGTACATGGGCAAGCCGATGGTGGCCAAGATGCCGATGATTGCCACGACGATCAACAACTCGATCAAAGTAAAACCTTTCTGACGCATCACTTTCACTCTCCAGAATAGAACTCATGACAAGGCGCTTCCTGCGCCCCGTGTTGTGCAGCGGCGCCAGTGTACTCATCCGCAAGCGCTCAATCGCGCACTGGACGCACATTCTGACATTTTATCCTGCGTTGCCTGCCTGCCCGAATCCGTCACCTGACTAAGCTATAAATCTTCGACGACCTCTCTGCGGAACCCTGTCATGGATAACGCTTCAACGCTGTACGCCTGGGAAGGCATCAACCGTAAAGGACGTAAGGTGTTCGGGCAAACCGCAGGGCACAACCCCGCCTTGGTCAAGGCTCAGTTGCGCCGGCAAGGCATCAGCCCAGGCGTGGTACGCAAGCAATCTGCCGTGCTGCCAAGCTTGGCACCGTCGATCAGATCGACGGACATCACCCTACTCACTCGCCAACTGGCCACGCTGCTGAAGGCCGGCATTCCCCTTCTGCAAGCCTTCGACATCATCGGCGAAGGCTTCGACAACCGAGCTGTGCGTGAGCAGGTGCAAGGGTTGAAACAGGCGATCGCCGCCGGCTCCAGCCTGGCCGAAGCGTTGCGCAAACAACCGCGCTATTTCGATGAGCTGTATTGCAACCTGGTGGCAGCCGGCGAACAGGCCGGGGCACTGGAAACACTGCTGGAGCGCGTGGCAATCCATCGGGAAAAGAACGAGCAATTAAAGGCCAGGATCAAAAAGGCCATGACCTACCCGATCGCCGTGCTGGTAGTGGCCAGCGTTGTCACCAGCGTTCTATTGATCCACGTCGTGCCGCAGTTCCAGAACCTGTTTGCCGGGGTCGACGGCACGTTGCCCGGTTTTACCTTGCAGGTTATCGCGCTCTCCGAGTTCATGCAGAAAGCCTGGTGGATCATGGCGCTGGGCGCTCTTGCGGGGGCTCTGGGATTGCGCCACGCCTATCGTGCCTTGCCTGCTTTTCGTCTATGGCTGGACACCGGTTTGTTGAAAATGCCTCTGGCAGGCAAACTGCTGAGCAAATCAGCCGTGGCTCGCTATGCCCGCACGCTTTCCACCACCTTTGCCGCCGGTGTTCCGTTGGTACAGGCACTGGAGATCGGTGGCTGGTGCTGCCGGTTCAGGACCGTTCAAACAGGCAATCGAACATATGCGACACGATGTATCCACTGGCATGCAACTGAACCAATCCATGGTCGCCAGCGGACTGTTTCCCGCAATGGCAATCCAGATGACGGCCATCGGCGAAGAGTCGGGCACACTGGACCGCATGCTGGAAAAGGTCGCCAGCCATTACGAGGCCGATGTGGACAACTTGGTCGACAACCTCACCAGCCTGATGGAACCGCTGATCATGGTGGTGTTGGGGGGTATCGTTGGCGCGTTGGTGATCGCCATGTACCTGCCGGTATTCCAGTTGGGGAGTGCATTTTGAACCTGGTGCTGGGTGAACACCCATTGGCTTTTGTCGTGATGGCATGGGTATTGGGGCTGGTGATTGGCAGTTTTCTCAATGTGGTGGTGTGGCGCCTGCCGAAAATGCTCGAACGTGAATGGCGCGCCCAGGCCCACGAAGTGCTCGGTTTGCCCGCTGAACCTGCCGGGCCGACTTACAATTTGATGCATCCCAACTCCTGCTGTCCGCACTGCAATCATCCGATACGTCCCTGGGAAAACATTCCTCTACTCAGTTATCTGTTTCTCAGAGGCCGTTGCGCCCATTGCCAGGGCGCGATCAGCGCCCGCTATCCACTTACAGAACTGGGGTGCGGGCTGATCTCGGCCTGGGTGGCCTGGCATTTCGGTGTTGGCTGGCAGGCGGGAGCGGTGATGGTGCTGAGTTGGGGCTTGTTGGCGATGAGCCTGATCGATGCAGACCATCAACTGCTGCCCGATGTGCTGGTGATGCCGTTGTTATGGCTGGGTCTGATCGTCAACGGGTTGGGCCTGTTGACGACATTGCCGGACGCCCTGTTGGGCGCGGTGATCGGGTATATGAGCCTGTGGAGCGTGTTCTGGCTGTTCAAGTGGGTCACTGGCAAGGACGGCATGGGCCACGGCGACTTCAAGTTACTGGCGCTGCTCGGCGCCTGGGGTGGCTGGCAGATCCTGCCGATGACGCTGTTGATGTCGTCCCTGCTTGGGGTGTGCGTAGGCTTGATCCTGATGCGTCTGCGCAAGACCCAGGCATCGGCGCCCATGCCGTTTGGTCCGTATCTGGCAATTGCCGGCTGGATTGCATTGCTCTGGGGTGGTCAAATAACCGACTTCTATTTGCAGTCTGTCGGTTTCAGATGACCACTTCTGTTGCAGCACCTTGGATTCTCGGCCTCACCGGCGGTATCGGCAGCGGCAAAAGTGCGGCTGCCCAGCACTTTATCAACCTGGGTATTGACCTGGTGGACGCCGACCACGCCGCCCGTTGGGTGGTCGAGCCTGGCCGGCCGGCACTGGCACGCATCGCCGAGCACTTCGGTGCCGGCGTGCTGCAGCCTGACGGCCAGCTGGACCGCGCCGCATTGCGCAAGCTGATCTTTGAGGTACCCGAAGAGCGCCGCTGGCTTGAAGCCTTGCTACACCCGTTGATTGGCGAGGAGATTCGCAACCACCTGGCGCGCGCGCAGTCGCCTTACGCAATCCTGGTATCGCCGCTGCTGATTGAGTCAGGCCAGAACAGCATGACCCAACGCATCCTGGTGATCGACGTGCCGCAATCGCTGCAGATTCAGCGTACCCTGCAGCGCGACGGCATCACCGAACAACAGGTACAGGCAATCCTCAAGGCGCAGTCAAGCCGTGAAGACCGCCTGAACCATGCCGATGACATACTGGTCAACGACAAGGACCTCGCCTGGCTGCACAGCGAGGTCGAGCGACTGCACCACTTTTACCTTACTTTGCGTGGAGGCCGAACATGAGCCAACCCTTGACCGTCGATTGCCCAACCTGCGGCGCACCCGTGGAATGGAAAGCGACCAACCTCAACCGGCCGTTCTGCTCGGACCGTTGCAAGCTCATCGACCTCGGCGCCTGGGCGGCCGAGGAACACAAAATCCCGGTGGCTCCGGATGCCGAAGACGAGCTGTTTTCCGAAGACCTGCCGCCGCGCCATTAAGGGCGCATAAAGGCATATTCCTGCTGGTCGTCGAGGTTCTCTGCAAGGTATTGCAGCTCGTCGGCCAGGTCTTCAAAACTGCGCACACCCTTGCTCTGCTGCACCACCGCACTGAGCATGGCGCGCAGGGTCAAGCCTGGGTCAAAACCGATTTCCTGTGCCGCATCCTGGCTTCTGCGCAACTCCTGCCGTGCCCACTCATACACACTCATGATCGTGCCCCCGCCTTGCCCAGGACAATTTCGCAGAGCATGGGCCTGCTCGGCTACGCGGGATTTGATCTGGGTCAACGCTGTGAATCGTCGTCCTTCCAGGGCGCCGAGAGGTAGCGAGTACGGTTGAAGGTCTCCAGCCATTCCGGGCAAAACACCACCAAAGCGCTGATAACCATGCCGTTGATAAAGGCCTCTGGGAAGATGATCAACCACAGATAGCCGACGAAATCCTCCAGCCATTCCGGCATGGCAAAAAGACCGTCGAACCACAACAGCCCGAGCCCGAACAACAGGCAGAGCAACGCCGACAGCGCGGCGGCAAAAAAGCCGGAACAGAAGATATACACAAACGGATTGCGTGGTTGCGCACGCTCGACCAGCAGTGCGCAACCCTCGGTAACCAGCACTGGCAGCCCGACAAGCAGCAAGCCGTTGACACCAAGGGCAGCCAAGTCCTGGCGCCCCAACAACATCAGGCCCACCTGGGCAGCAAAGCCGCCGACGATCGCCAGTGGCCAATCCAGCAGCAGGGTGACGGCAGTCATGCCGATAAAGTGGTACGAGACCCCGGTATCGAAATCCCGCCGTACCAACCACAGCATGAACAACGCGAACACCGTGCCGAACAGCAAATGCTGACGCCGCCGGTCGGCAAACAACTCGACCCATGGCGAACGCAAGATTGCCCACAGCACCACCGGCGCGTACAACAGCCAGCCGATGCCAAGGGTTTGCGGCGCCAACACGGCCGCACTGATCACGGCTTCACCTGCTCCAGGGCTTGGCGCAGCTCAGCGCCAGAGCTGTATTCGCGTTGCGCGACCAGCTTGCCGTTATCCAGTTGCAGCCACAGCACCTTATCCACAGGACCCGGATAACGCGGCGCAACGCGCGCGTCACGGTCCAGCATAACCCGGTAGTTATAGGACTGCATGGCCGGCACTGCGAACAGTTTGGCGATCAGTCGGGGCATGCGCTGGATATCGGCGACAAACACCCCGCGCCGTGACTCCAGATACCCCTTAGGCTGCCCTTGCAATGCCGTATCCACCCATTTGGCGGCGTCCATGCTGCGCGCCACCAGCAAGATCTGCGCTTGGTCATCCAGGGTGTAGGCCTGGTCGAATTGATCCAGCAACGTCCAGGGCGCCAGGCGTTCACCCACTTCAACGGCCTGGGACCACACGGGTAAAAGGCTGAGCATCAGCACCGCTAAAAACTTCACTACGCACTCCTCAAGTCCGGCTTGATGATCGAGTGACCAGTCTACACCGAGCTTTTACAGCGGGACTTCCTGCGGTCATGATTTGAGCGCTAAGCTGCTACCTATGGATGACTCAGATTACTTGCGCCTGCTCACCGTGGCGGCCGAGCAAGCCAACGCTTTCCTGTCCAATGCCCGCAAGTGGGAGCGTGAGCGTTGGGTCTGCCAGCGCCTGCTGCAAGGCTTGAACGTGCCTTACCGTGCCGAAGAGTTTCACGCCGCCGGGCAAGAACCGCCGGACGTGCTGTTCCGCGATGCCAGCTTCGAAGTGTTTTTCGTACTGGATGAAGGCCGTCGCCTGAACGACGAATGGCGTGACGAGTTGCTGCGCCGTCGCAGCGCCTTCTCCCTTAGCCAACTGGTACGACGTGAAGCCAAGCCGCGACGTATCCCGGCCCATGAATTTTTAATGCGCCTGGCGCCCACATTGCGCAAAAAGGCCCACAACTATAAAGAGCGCGGCATGGACCTGGGGGAGCTGGATATCGTCGCTTTCTCCAGCCTCAAGCGCGAAGTGCTAGACCTCAACAGCCACTTCCCGCCACCGACGGAATACCTGCGCCAAGGCTGGCGCTCGCTGTCACTGGTGGGGCCGACTTTTGCACGGGTGCTGTTCGCACACCCGGACGCGCCGGATTTCTTGCGCAACAACCTGGGCCGCAGCATAGTGTTCGACGTGGGCATCAGCCTCTGAGCCCCCGGACTGTAACGTGGCGCCCTTTTGCAACGTCTACCTGACGAGGCCTTTATGACCAGCCGCCTGAACCCCGATGACCAACAGCATGTCGAAGAGTACCTGCAACTCTCCCAACACCGAGTCGAGCGCAAGCCTTTCCGGCCGTGGCTGCTCCTCGGTGTGGTGCTTGTAGTGGTGATCGGCCTCGGCCTGTTGAGTCGCCTTTTGAGTTACCTGACGCTATGAGCTGCCTGGCGCTCGCGGGGGTAACTGCTCCGATTTCTTTTAGCCTTGCGAGATATCCCCATGACCCATCGTATTATTATCGTCGGCGGCGGCGCCGGCGGCCTGGAGTTGGCTACCCGCCTGGGTAAGACTCTGGGCAAGCGCGGCACCGCCAGCATCACGCTGGTGGACGCCAACCTGACCCATATCTGGAAGCCCTTGCTGCACGAAGTGGCCGCAGGTTCGCTGAACTCTTCGGAGGACGAACTCAATTATGTCGCCCAGGCCAAATGGAACCACTTCGAGTTCCAACTGGGGCGCATGAGCGGGCTTGACCGTGAACAAAAGAAGATCCAGCTCGCCGCCACGCTTGATGAAGAAGGCCGTGAGCTGGTGCCTGCGCGCGTGCTGGACTATGACAGCCTGGTCATCGCGGTCGGCAGCACCACCAACGATTTCGGCACCGAAGGCGCGGCGCAACACTGCCTGTTCCTCGACACCCGCAAGCAAGCCGAGCGCTTCCACCAGCAATTGCTCAACCACTATCTGCGCGCTCATGCCGGGCAGACCGACGTGGTGGAAAAAATCAGCGTCGCCATCGTCGGCGCCGGTGCAACCGGCGTCGAACTGGCCGCCGAGCTGCATAACGCCGCCCATGAGTTGGCCGCCTATGGCCTGGACCGCATCAAGCCGGAAAACATGCACATCACCCTGATCGAAGCCGGGCCACGGGTGTTGCCTGCCCTGCCGGAGCGTATCGGCGGGCCTGTGCATAAAACCCTGGAAAAGCTCGGAGTGACGGTGCTGACCAACTCGGCGGTCAGTGAAGTGACGGCCGACGCCCTGATCACCAGCAGCGGCCAAGTGATTCCAGCCAGCCTCAAGGTGTGGGCCGCCGGCATTCGCGCACCAGGTTTCCTCAAGGACATCGACGGCCTGGAAACCAACCGTATCAATCAGCTGCAGGTGTTGCCAACGCTGCAAACCACCCGCGACGAAAACATCTTCGCCTTTGGTGACTGCGCTGCTTGCCCACAAGTGGGCACCGACCGCAACGTACCGCCACGGGCCCAGGCGGCTCACCAACAGGCGTCGCTGCTGGCAAAATCGCTGAAGCTGCGTATTGAAGGCAAGGACCTGCCGTCGTACAAGTACACCGACTATGGATCGCTGATTTCGCTATCGCGGTTCTCGGCGGTGGGTAACTTGATGGGTAACCTCACTGGCAGCGTGATGCTGGAAGGCTGGTTGGCGCGGATGTTTTACGTGTCGCTGTACCGGATGCACCAGGTGGCGCTGTATGGGTTTTTCCGTACGGCGATGCTGATGCTGGGGAGCAAGATCGGCCGAGGCACCGAGCCGCGTCTGAAATTGCACTAACAACGCTTATTAATGTGGGAGCGGGCTTGCCCGCGATAGCGGTGGAACAGCAGCACATAGGCTGGCTGACAATCCGCTATCGCAGGCAAGCCCGCTCCCACATTTTTTTGCGTTGCATTTGAGATTTTCAGCACAAAAAAAATCCCCGTATCTTTCGATACGAGGATTTTTAATATGGTCGGGGTAAGGGGATTCGAACTCCTGACATCCTGCTCCCAAAGCAGGCGCGCTACCGGACTGCGCTATACCCCGGTAATAAAAAGGCGACCTTTCAGTCGCCTTCTTCGATCAGTGCTTTTGGCCTCTGATCTTAAGATCTGATTCCAGCGTTAACTGGTCTCAAAAATGGTGGGTCGTGTGGGATTCGAACCTACGACCAATTGGTTAAAAGCCAACTGCTCTACCAACTGAGCTAACGACCCAAATATGGTCGGGGTAAGGGGATTCGAACTCCTGACATCCTGCTCCCAAAGCAGGCGCGCTACCGGACTGCGCTATACCCCGGTTTTGAAATTGGCTCCGTGACCAGGACTCGAACCTGGGACCCAATGATTAACAGTCATTTGCTCTACCGACTGAGCTATCACGGAACTACATATTTCAAATGTACAACTTTTACTGCTGTGTAACCCTCTCTTCTACTTGCCCGTATCGCTACGTTCATGTGTCTGAGGCGCGCTATTCTACAATCTTAAAAACCCCTGTCAACCCTTTAAATTGCTTTTAAGACAATGATTTGCGCTTGTTTCTGATTTCTTCTTGGGGAGAAGAAACCCGTGGGCTGACGTTGCTGCGGGGCGCACTTTACAAGCCTTTGCCTTACAGTTCAACGCCCTATCGAAAAAAAAGGCCCCGTAATGCGGGGCCTTGTCTTATCCGCCTACAGCCTGGGCTCAGTGGAAGACGATTTCGTCGTTTTCCACGGTCGCCGTGACGCTGGTGCCCGGCATGAAACTGCCCGACAAAATCAACTGGGCCAGCGGGTTTTCGATCCAGCGCTGGATCGCACGTTTCAACGGCCGTGCGCCATACACCGGGTCATAACCGACCGCGATCAATTTCTCCAACGCGTCACTGCCCAGCTCCAGCGACAGTTCGCGTTCGGCCAGACGACTGCGCAGACGGCCCAGCTGGATCTCGGTGATACCCGCGATCTGGTCACGTGCCAGAGGCTCAAAGATCACCACTTCGTCGACCCGGTTAATGAATTCTGGACGGAAGTGCGTGGTCAACGCATCCATTACAGCAGCACGCTGGCCCTCACGATCACCTACCAGCTCCTGGATCTGCGCCGAGCCCAGGTTGGAGGTCATCACGATCACCGTGTTGCGGAAGTCCACGGTGCGCCCGTGACTGTCCGTCAGGCGGCCATCTTCCAGCACTTGCAACAGGATGTTGAACACATCCGGATGCGCCTTCTCGACCTCATCCAGCAAGATCACCGAGTAAGGCTTACGCCGCACGGCTTCGGTCAGGTAACCGCCCTCCTCGTAGCCCACATAGCCTGGTGGCGCGCCGATCAAGCGAGCCACCGAGTGTTTCTCCATGAATTCGGACATATCGATCCGCACCATGGCCTCTTCAGTATCAAAGAGGAACTCGGCCAAGGCTTTGCACAGCTCGGTCTTACCCACTCCGGTCGGGCCGAGGAACATGAACGAACCACTTGGGCGATTCGGGTCGGACAAACCGGCACGGGAACGCCGTACTGCGTTGGACACCGCCACCACAGCCTCTTCTTGGCCAATGACGCGCTGGTGCAACAGGCTTTCCATCTTCAGCAGCTTGTCGCGCTCACCTTCGAGCATTTTCGACACCGGAATGCCGGTCCACTTGGAAACAACTTCGGCAATTTCTTCCTCGGTCACTTTGCTGCGCAACAACTGGTTCTCGCTTTTACCGTGCTGATCGACCATCTGCAGGCTGCGCTCCAAGTCCGGGATCACCCCGTATTGCAACTCGGCCATGCGGTTCAGGTCGCCTTTGCGGCGTGCGGCTTCCAGTTCCTGGCGGGACTGCTCGATCTTTTGCTGGATCTGCGCAGAACCCTGCACTTCAGCTTTCTCCGAGGTCCAGATTTCTTCCAGGTCGGAATACTCGCGCTCCAGACGGACGATTTCTTCCTGGAGTTTTTCCAGACGTTTCTTCGCCGCTTCGTCTTCTTCTTTCTTAAGGGCCTGGGACTCAACTTTCAGTTGAATCAGGCGCCGATCCAGACGGTCGAGTACTTCCGGCTTGGAATCGATTTCCATGCGGATACGGCTGGCCGCTTCGTCGATCAAGTCGATGGCCTTGTCCGGCAACTGACGGTCAGTGATATAGCGATGGCTCAACTTGGCCGCCGCAATGATCGCACCGTCGGTGATCGCCACCTTGTGGTGGACCTCATAACGTTCTTTCAAGCCTCGCAGGATCGCGATGGTGTCTTCTTCGCTCGGCTCCTCCACCAGCACTTTCTGGAAGCGACGCTCAAGGGCGGCGTCTTTTTCGATGTACTGGCGATATTCGTTGAGCGTGGTAGCACCGACGCAGTGCAACTCACCCCGCGCCAAGGCTGGCTTGAGCATGTTGCCGGCGTCCATGGAGCCCTCGCCTTTGCCGGCGCCTACCATGGTGTGCAGTTCGTCGATAAACAGAATGATCTGCCCTTCCTGCTTGGACAATTCATTCAGCAGGGATTTCAGACGCTCTTCGAACTCACCGCGGAACTTGGCACCTGCAATCAACGAGCCCATGTCCAGGGAGAGCAGACGCTTGCCCTTCAGGCCGTCCGGCACCTCACCATTGATGATGCGTTGGGCCAGGCCTTCGGCAATCGCGGTTTTACCCACACCAGGCTCACCGATCAGCACCGGGTTGTTCTTGGTGCGACGTTGCAGCACCTGAATCGTGCGACGAATTTCATCGTCACGGCCGATCACCGGGTCAAGCTTGCCCTCTTCGGCGCGCTTGGTCAGGTCGACCGTGTATTTATCCAGTGCTTGACGCGACTCCTCATGGTTGGGGTCGTTTACCGCGTCACCGCCACGCAGGTTGTTGATGGCGTTTTCCAGGGCTTTCTTGCTCACGCCCTGGCCCAGCAACAATTTGCCAAGCTTACTGTTCTCGTCCATCGCGGCGAGCAGTACCAGTTCACTGGAAATGAACTGGTCACCCTTCTGCTGGGCCAGACGGTCAGCCTGATTCAGCAGGCGCGCCAAATCCTGCGACATATTCACGTCGCCGGTCGGGTTTTGGATTTTCGGCAGTTGGTCGAGCTCTTTGCTCAACTCCTTGCGCAGGCTGTTGACGTCAAAGCCCACCTGCATCAGCAAGGGTTTGATAGAACCACCTTGCTGTTCCAGGAGCGCCTGCATCAAGTGCGCAGGCTCGATGGCCGGGTGGTCAAGGCCCACCGCCAAGGATTGGGAGTCCGATAAGGCCAACTGCAACTTGCTGGTTAAACGATCAATACGCATTAGTCACCTTCCTTTTGAGCAGGCCGGAGCTATAAAACATCCTGAATGAAGAAACCTGCCAGATACCCCTATAGATGTGGTCAATTCTGGGAGATTCAAGCTACGGATAGTTGACGCAGATCAGAAGAGTCTAGCGCTCGAGCCAGATAAGGGAGGCGAACCGACCGGTGCGAGAGCTGCGGCGGTAAGAAAAGAAGCGTGGATCGGTCACGGTGCAGAAACCGCCACCATAAACAGCCGTGACACCCCGCGCGGCAAGGCGCAAACGGGCCAACTGATAGATGTCGGCCATGAACTTGCCGGGATTGCGGCTGGGCACAAAGGCTTCGGCAGTAATCGGCAGTTGCTGCATGAAGGCTTCACGCACCTCCGGGCCGACTTCGAAGGCCTGTGGGCCAATGGCCGGGCCGAGCCAGACCAGCACATCGGCAGGTTCAGCGTTGAGGCTTTCGAAAGCGGCTTCCAACACACCTGCCGCCAGCCCGCGCCAACCGGCATGGGCGGCGGCCACACGGGTGCCGGCGCGGTTGCAGAACAACACGGGTAGGCAATCGGCGGTCATTGAGGTACAGGCAATGCCTGGAGTGCTGGTCCAACTGCCATCGGCTTCGACAGTCTGGCCAGGATCGGCCTCGACCACCTTGATACCGTGGACTTGGCGCAGCCAGGCCGGCTGAATAACGAAGGCATCGGTAAGCCGACGGCGATTTTCCAGGACGGCGTCCAGGCTGTCCTCGACATGATCGCCCAGGTTGAGGCTGTCGAACGGCGCCAGACTGACGCCGCCCGCACGGGTGGTGACGCAGGCTTTCACCTGAGCCGGCGCAGGCCAGTCAGGAATCAGCCAGTCACTCATCCGATAAATGCCTCGCGATCCTGCTTGAGCAGCGACAACAACCAGACCAAATCGTCTGGAAGAGGCGATTCCCAGCTCATCCGCTTACCGCTCGTCGGATGATCCAGCTCCAGGAAGCGTGCATGCAGTGCCTGGCGCGGGAAGGATTTCAGCGATTCAACCATGGTCACACTGGCCGCCGGCGGAATACGGAAGCGACCGCCGTAGGCCGGATCTCCGACCAACGGGAAGTTAATGTGCGCCATGTGCACGCGAATCTGGTGCGTACGGCCGGTTTCCAGCTTGACCCGCACATGCGTGTGGGAGCGGAAACGCTCGAGTACACGGTAGTGGCTGACGGCTTGCTTACCGCCCTCCATCACCGCCATACGCTGGCGCTGCTGGCCGTGACGACCGATCGGGGCGTTGATCTTGCCACCTGCCACCACCACGCCAATCACGATGCATTCGTAGATCCGGCTGACGCTGCGGCTTTGCAATTGTGTGACCAACTGCGTCTGCGCCTGAATGGTCTTGGCCACCACCATCAAGCCGGTGGTGTCCTTGTCCAGACGGTGCACGATGCCGCAGCGCGGGACGTTGATGATGTCCGGCACGTGGTGCAGCAAGGCATTAAGCAAAGTGCCATCAGCGTGCCCGGCGGCCGGGTGAACCACCAGGCCTGCGGGTTTGTTGATGACCAGGATGTCGTCGTCTTCATAGACGATGTCCAGCTCAATGTCCTGGGCAACCCATTCTCCCTGGGCTTCCTGCTCGGCAGTCAGCTCAAGAATCGCACCGCCATGGACTGTGTCTCGCGGGCGGATAACCGCTCCATCCACAGTCAGGCGGCCGTCTTTGATCCAGGCGGAAAGGCGCGAGCGCGAGTGCTCAGCGAATAATTGTGCGGCGACTTGATCGAGGCGTTGGCCGCCCAATTCGGACGGCACCTCTGCGCGAAGTTCAATTTTATCGGACATGCTCAGACTAGGCGTGGCACAGCCTTTGGTTTCGGCTGCGCGCTTGTGGTTAAATACGGCGTCTTTTGCCCCGAGGCTTTCAACGGGGCGCTCATCATAACAGGACGGCCCCGCCCAAGACAGCGGCCGTCATAGGGACGCAAGCCGCCATGCAAGTGAAACACCTGCTGCTGATCGCCATCCTCGCCATGACTGCTGCTTGCTCGTCAACAAAGGAAGTCGTCGACGAAAACCTGAGCGAAGTCGAGTTGTACCAGCTGGCTCAGAAAGACTTGGACAATAATAGCTACACCAGCGCCACAGCGAAGCTGAAGGCACTGGAGTCGCGTTATCCGTTCGGGCGCTACGCCGACCAGGCCCAGCTCGAGCTGATCTACGCCAACTACAAGAACGCCGAACCGGAAGCTGCCAAGTCCGCCGCCGAGCGTTTCATCCGCCTGCATCCGCAGCACCCGAACGTCGACTACGCCTACTACATGAAGGGCCTGACCTCGTTCGACCAGGACGTTGGCCTGTTGGCGCGCTTCCTGCCGCTGGACATGACCAAGCGTGACCCGGGCGCTGCCCGCGACTCCTACAACGAGTTCGCGCAACTGACCAGCCGCTATCCCAACAGCCGCTACGCGCCGGACGCCAAGCAGCGCATGATCTACCTGCGCAACCTGCTGGCGTCCTACGAGATCCACGTGGCTCACTACTACCTGACCCGTCAGGCCTATGTAGCGGCCGCCAACCGTGGCCGTTATGTCGTCGAGAACTTCCAGGAAACCCCTTCCGTGGGTGACGGCCTGGCAGTGATGACCGAGGCTTACCAGCGTCTGCACCTGGACGACCTGGCCAGCACCAGCCTGGAAACCCTGAAGCTCAACTACCCTGACCACCCTAGCCTGAAAGATGGCCAGTTCGTGCCTCAGGTTGCCGAAGCCGACAACCGTTCGTGGCTGAGCAAGTACACCCTGGGCCTGATCGAGTCCCGTCCACCGCTGCCGCCGGGCGAAACCCGCGCCAACCAGGACGTGATCAAGCAGTACCAGGACGCCAAGGACGCTATCCCTTCGGACCTCAAGCCGCATGACGAGAACGGCGACGTGATCGAAGAGGAAGAGCCACAGGCCCTGGGCAACAACCAGGACCGTTCGTGGTTCAGCTACATGACCTTTGGTGTGTTTGACTGATTGCACCCTGCGTCATCAAGAAGGAGCCTTTCGAGGCTCCTTTTTTGTGAGCGGTATTATTGCGCTGTGCGCCTGGCACGTCCTTGGCTAAACTGGCGCATTCCTTGTCGAGAAACTGCCCATCATGCTTCGTCTACTGTTCTGGATTGCCGTCATTGCCGCTGCAGTATGGTTCTGGCGCAAATTCAAAAGCCCGGCCGCCAAACAGCAACGCGCCAGTGAGCCCGACGCCGCCTTGATGGTGCGTTGCGCCCACTGCGGCGTGCACCTACCGCAGGATCGTGCCTTGGGCTCGCGCCAGGAGTGGTATTGCACCCAGGCGCATCTGGAGCAGGGGCCGAAGTCTATCCAGCGTTGATCCGACCCTCGGGCGCATAAGGCGCCGGGTCGATAATTGGCGTACGCGCCAGCAGCAAGTCGGTAAATAATTGGCAGGACGCCGGCGCAAGCACCAGGCCATTGCGGTAATGCCCGCAATTGAGCCACAACCCTTTGAATCCCGGCACGCGGCCGATGTAAGGGATACCTTCCGGCGAACCTGGGCGCAATCCGGCCCAGTGCCCAACAACCTCGGCGTCCGCCAAGGCAGGAATCAACTCCACCGCTGACGCCTTGAGGCTTTCCAACGCTGTTTCAGTGGGAGTCTTGTCGAAGCCTTCATGCTCCAGCGTACTGCCGACCAGGATGTGCCCGTCACGCCGAGGGATCGCATAGCGCCCCTTGGCCAGGACCATGCTCGACAGGAAGTCAGAGGCGCATTTGTACAGGATCATCTGGCCTTTGACCGGCTCCACCGGTAGCGCCAAGCCGAGTGTGCCAAGCAACTCACCGCTCCAGGCGCCCGCCGCAAGAACGACATGATCGCCGTAGATCGGGCCGTCGGCCGTCTTCACGCCCACCACATTGCCAGCGTCCAGGGCAAACCCGGTCACTTCGCACTGTTCATGAATGGTCACACCGGGCAGCGCCAGCAGTGCAGCCTTGAGGGATTTGACCAAGCGCGGGTTGCGCACATTGGCGACGTTGGCCATATAGATCGCCTGGGAGTACCCACTGCCCAGCACCGGAACGGCATCATGGGCGGCTGACACGTCCACTTTGCTCAATGGCCGGCCTTCACGCACAGCCCAAGCCAGGGCTTCGACTTCGTCGTCCAGGTCCAGCCAGTACAGCCCTGTGGTGTGCACCTCAGGGTCGACACCCGTCGCAGCAAACAAGCGCTCTGCCAGCTGCGGATAAAAATCCTGGGACCAATGCGCCAGCGCGGTGACTGCCGGGCTATAGCGCCACGGATACAGCGGCGAAACAATCCCGCCGCCCGCCCAGGAAGACTCCTGCCCCAACCCCGCGCGCTCCAGCAGTACCACCGCTTGCCCTTGGGTCGCCAGGTTGAACGCCGTCAACAAACCGATGACCCCGCCACCGACTATCACTACCTGCTGTTGCTCTGCCATCATTTGATCCAGCCGATAAATAGGAACAAGCGCACCCGGCGCCCAATCATCCAGCACCCTCATTATTGCCCCCAGCACAGCTTGCGCGACATGTCTGGCGCCGCGCCCGGATTGGACCGCGCAGCGGTGCTGGTCAGGCTGAAGTCGCCGCAAGGGTCGCCGACCATTATCGAATCGACAGCAGGCGTAGCCACCAGCTGGAAATCCTGAGGGTTCAATGCAGCGCTGATTCTATAGCGATCATTGCCCGCACTGACGCCGCTTGCGTCAATAAAAGTGCCGTTCCTCGTATAAAAGCGCTCCAGGTGTTGAGCTTGCTCGGTCAACAACGCGACGATTTCAGCGCGATACACTTTTTTCATATGGCCGGTGTATCCGGGATAAGCGATCCCAGCGAGAACCGCGATAAGCGCTACAGCGATCAGTAACTCGATCAGGGTGAAACCCTGGCTATCCATGCCCATTACATTGCTCCTTATTGAAGTTGCCGCCATGCGACACGCCGAAAACGCGAGCCTCCCTCCTCGTCCACCCGTGCGTAAACGCTCTCCATCACCGTGCGCAGTTGGCCGCTCAGCCCGACAGCTGTCACTCGGTACAACGCAGCGTGGGTTTGCGGGGGTAAATGGGCCACCCCTACTGCGGGGCCCAGGAATTGAATGCCGTATACCCCGCCCTTAAGCACAACCCAGGTGACGCCAGAAACGGGGTCCACTCCCGCTCCGACCACTGAAAATGCTGCTTGCGGCGGCGCACAGGCAACCATCGACTGGCACAACGGCAACGTCGCGAATGACCGCTGTATGGCCTGTTCACCGCGCCTCAAGCCACTCTCGGCACTTTGCAGCGACTGATTGCGCTGCCAGAGACTACCGGCGATCTTTTGCTGGATGACTGCGCCTTGCATCGACGACAAACCGATCAGCGACACCAGCAACAGGAACACCAGGCTGATCAGCAGAACCAAGCCCGCCTGGCGCAAACGAATACCCTCCGTGAGCATCATGGCGGCTTATCCCAGACGGTTTCGCAGCGCCGCCACGACGCTGTAGGTTTGATCTTTAACCCGCTCGGTCGGATCTCGCAGCGTCATCAGAATGCGTACACTGCGTATCAGGGACACATCGGCGGGACTCGAGTCGTAGCGCACGACCTCTGTTGATGCGGCTTTGGCAGCCACGCCAAAGCTGATATCGAATGCCTGCACGTTATCCACCAGCACTGCCTTGGCAGGGGCCGCAGGCGTGCTGACCTTCAATTGGCCCGCTTCGAAGATGTACGTGAGTTGGCGCAGTGCAAAACGGATCTGTCCGGGTGCAGGCACAGGGGAATTTCCGGCATACGCTTGGGCGCTGCCTGTGCAGTCAGACAGCACCGTCCAATCGGGTTTGCCACTCTCATTGCCGACATCCGCGGTCACCAGCGTGAGCGACCTTGCACCCGCCCCAGCACTCCAACTGACAGGCCGATCAAAGGCCGGAGGAGCGTTGTCGATAAACTCCGTGGCCAAACAGCCAAACATGCCCGCCTGACGGATATCCTGGCTCATCTTGCCCAGCACGAACCGCGCATCATCCTGCAGCATCATGGCGGCCTGCTGGCTGTCGTGGGTGGTCCTGGAATTGACCGCCACCTGGCTGACCCCTAGCACCAGCACCAAGCCCATCGCCAAAGCCAACAGCAATTCCACCAAGCTGAAACCCCGAGTGCGACGCCTCATTGCGTCACCCCCGGCTCATCACTGACGCGACTGGTCAGAATGAATGTTTCCCGAGCACCCGGGCTGTTAGCGCCTCGACTGTCATCCCAACTGATACTGACAGTGGCTTCGTTTGCACTGATCGACACCGCGCCTTTGGCGCTCTCCCCGGCGAAGCCGAGAATATTCGCCTCGAAATCATGCAGGTCCTGGTCGCGCACGCTGCCGGTAGCGCTGCCCGCCGGGGCACGCTCGGACCGCTCCCATGCGTAGTCGGCAGCGGAATTGGCGCGGATTCGGTCGAGCATGTCGTAGGCAATGAAACTGGCCTGGCTGGTCATCCTGGCACTGTCGGTGTACTTCAGCGCATTGAGCTGGATCACCGCCGCACCCAACAGCCCGATGGCGAGAATAAGCACCGCGACCAACACCTCGATCAGCGTCATGCCGCGTTGGTGCCGGAGTAAGGCGTGGGGAGAACTGGTGTTGGGACAGGCAAGCATTACCGTCGTCATCCGTGTCGAAGGCCGAAAAGAAAGCAGCTGAAATCTGCTGTACGGCCCAAGACTAGCGTCGGTTTTTCGCCCGCGCTGCTCCCGGAACAAAGCGAAATACTTTGGACATAAAGGCCACCATCCAGCGCCACAGCACGGGCGCTATACCTATGGCTGTACTCAAATCCATGGAGGGATGGCATATGCAACAACGAGGTTTCACCCTGATTGAACTGCTACTCGGACTGATCGTGAGCAGCATCCTGGCTAACCTGGCAGTGCCCAGTTTCAAGAGCCTGCTGGAATCACAGCAACGACATAGCGCAGCGCAGTCCTTGGCGGGAGGGCTGCGCTACGCACGCACCGAAGCCGTCGCACGCAACCGGGCGGTGGTCATTCACGCGCTGGACGAAGACTGGAGCCGGGGTTGGCGGGTGATCGTGGATGAGAGCGGACGCGGCCACTTGGACGATAAAAACCCGGTATTGATGGAGCACCAGGACAGTGGGAAGGTCCCGATCGTGGGCAATGGGCCGCTCAAGAACCAGGTGCGCTTCAGCGGGCTGGGCGAGCCGATATTCTCAGGGGGAGGGTTTCGTGCCGGCACTGTGCATGTGTGTGCCTCGGACCAGGCACAGAGCCTGTATCAGGTCGTACTGGCGCCCAGCGGGCGCATCAGCCTGCGCAGCGACCGTGCCGAGCAGGCGTTGTGCCGGAGCTACTCCGGCACCCGGGCAATCAGAGCAGCGAGCGAACTCGCAGCTCCTTGGGCATGGAGAACGTGATGTTTTCTTCGCGACCCGCCAGTTCATCCGCACCGGTGGCGCCCCAGGCGTGCAACTGCTGGATAACGCCGCGCACCAGCACTTCCGGAGCCGAAGCACCCGCCGTGATACCAATGCGCTCGACGCCATCGAACCAGCTGCGCTGCATATCTTCGGCGCCATCGATCAGGTACGCCGGCGTTGCCATGCGCTCCGCCAATTCACGCAGGCGGTTGGAGTTGGAGCTGTTAGGGCTGCCGACCACCAGGACCACATCGCATTCATTCGCCAGTTGCTTGACCGCGTCCTGTCGGTTTTGGGTGGCGTAGCAGATGTCGTCCTTGCGCGGACCGCCGATGGCCGGAAAGCGACTGCGCAGCGCGTCGATAACGCGGCTGGTGTCGTCCATGGACAAGGTGGTTTGGGTCACGAACGCCAGGCGCTCAGGGTTTTGCACCTGAAGATTGGCAACGTCCTTTTCGTCTTCGACCAGGTAGATGGCCCCGCCATTGCTGGCGTCGTACTGGCCCATGGTGCCTTCGACTTCCGGGTGGCCGGCATGGCCGATCAGGATGCACTCTCGACCGTCACGGCTGTAGCGCGCGACTTCGATGTGCACCTTGGTAACCAACGGGCAGGTGGCATCGAAGACTTTCAGGCCACGGCCTGCCGCTTCGGTACGCACGGCCTGGGAAACACCGTGGGCGCTGAAGATGACGATGACGTCGTCCGGCACCTGGTCCAGCTCTTCGACAAAGATGGCACCGCGCGCGCGCAGGTCCTCGACCACGAATTTGTTGTGGACGACTTCATGGCGCACGTAAATCGGCGGCCCGAAGACTTCCAGGGCGCGATTGACGATTTCGATCGCCCGGTCCACACCGGCGCAGAAGCCACGGGGGTTGGCGAGTTTGATTTGCATGCTGTGCCTCGTGTCTTGCCCTGCAAGAAATTAGATCAACACAGCCCTTGGGGAAACCGACTCCTGTGGGAGCTGGCTTGCCTGCGATAGCATCACCGCGGTGTAGTCGATACACCGAGTCGTCTGCATCGCAGGCAAGCCAGCTCCCACACAAGCCAGCTCACACAGGAACCGCTTCTGTCAGTTTAAAGCGCTTTAACGCTGAAGATTTCAACGTCAAAGGTCAAGGTTTTACCGGACAGCGGGTGGTTGAAGTCGATGGTCACTTGCGCGTCATCAAAGGTTTTCACCACGCCGGGCAGCTCGGTATTCGCCGCATCGTTGAAGATCACCAGCAGGCCTTCCGACAGGTCCATGTCCTGGAACTGCGAACGCGGGATGATTTGCACGTTTTGCGGGTTGGGCTGGCCAAAGGCGTTTTCCGGCAGGATCTGCAGGGTACGCTTGTCACCCGCCTTGAAGCCGAACAGGGCCGCTTCGAAACCCGGTAGCAGGTTGCCGTCGCCCACCTTGAAGGTAGCCGGGGCTTTGTCGAACGTGCTGTCGACCGTGTCGCCGTTCTCAAGGCGCAGTGCGAAATGCAAGGTGACTTCCGTGTTCTGGCCGATGCGTTGCTCAGCCAATACCTGATCAGTCATTGACGGTCTCTCCGGTTTTCTTACTTTTGAACATGTCCAACGCCAGCATGATTGCACCGACGGTGATGGCACTGTCGGCAAAATTGAACGCCGGGAAATACCAACGGTTCTGCCAATGCACCAGAATGAAGTCGATCACATGGCCCAAGGCAATGCGGTCGTACAGGTTGCCCAGCGCGCCACCCAACACCAGAGCCAAGGCAATCGCCAACCAGGTGTCATCGCGACCCAGACGCTTGAGCCACACGACCAGCACTGCACTGACCACCAACGCGATCACGGCGAACAGCCAGCGCTGCCAGCCGCCACCATCAGCGAGGAAGCTGAAGGCGGCGCCAGTGTTGTAGGCCAGGGTCCAGCTGAAGTAATCCGGGATGACTACGATCTGCTGGAACATTTCCAGGGTACCCTCGAAATGAGCCTTGCTGACCTGGTCAATGACCAGCACCAGCAAGCTCAGTACGAGCCAACCCAGACGTCCGAAACGGCCGGTTGCGTTAGGCATAGTGGCGAACCTCACCAGCACCGCTGATGTTGTCGACACAACGACCGCAGATTTCCGGATGCTCAGGATTCACGCCAACGTCTTCACGGCAGTGCCAGCAACGGGCGCACTTCGCGAAAGCCGACTTGACCACTTTGAGCTTGAGGCCCGGGACTTCGGTGGCAACCGCGTCTGCCGGAGCCTGGGCAAACGGTGCCAGGCTCGCGGTGGAGGTGATCAGCACGAAGCGCAGTTCGTTGCTCAGCTTGGCCAGGTCGGCGGTCAAGCCTTCCTCGGCAAACAGGGTGACTTCGGCTTGCAGGTTGCCACCGACGGCCTTGGCCGCACGTTGCACTTCCAGCTCCTTGTTCACCGCAACTTTGACGGCCATTACGCCTTCCCAGTACTCGCGGCCCAGTTCGAAGTCGGCCGGCAGTTCGGTCAGGCCTTCGTACCAGGTGTTGAGCATCACGGACTCGTTACGCTCGCCCGGCAGGTATTCCCACAGTTCGTCGGCGGTGAACGCCAGGATCGGCGCGATCCAGCGCACCAGCGCTTCGCTGATGTGGTACAGCGCAGTCTGCGCCGAGCGGCGTGCCTTGCTGTTGGCGCCGGTGGTGTACTGGCGATCCTTGATGATGTCGAGGTAGAAACCACCCAGCTCCTGCACGCAGAAGTTGTGGATCTTCGAGTAGACGTTCCAGAAGCGGTATTCGCCGTAGCTCTCCTGCAACTCACGCTGCAGCAACAGGGTACGGTCCACAGCCCAACGGTCCAGGGCGAGCATGTCCTCGGCCGGCAGGATGTCGGTGGCCGGGTTGAAGCCGGTCAGGTTCGACAGCAGGAAGCGTGCGGTATTTCGGATACGGCGGTAGGCATCGGCGCTACGAGCCAGGATCTGGTCCGACACAGCGATCTCGCCCGAATAATCGGTCGACGCTACCCACAGGCGCATGATGTCGGCGCCCAAGGTGTCGTTGATCTTTTTCGGTTCGATCACGTTTTTCAGCGACTTGGACATCTTGCGGCCCGTCTCATCGACGGTGAAGCCGTGGGTCAGCAGTTCGCGGTACGGCGCGTGGTCGTCGATGGCGCAACCGGTCAGCAGCGACGAGTGGAACCAGCCACGGTGTTGGTCCGAACCTTCCAGGTACAAGTCGGCACGCGGGCCGGTCTCGTGGCCCATCGGGTGCGAACCGCGCAGGACGTGCCAATGGGTGGTGCCGGAGTCGAACCACACGTCGAGGGTGTCGCTGATCTTGTCGTACTGCGGCGCTTCATCGCCCAGCAGTTCGGCGGCGTCCATTTTGAACCAGGCTTCGATGCCTTCCTGTTCAACGCGCTGGGCAACGATTTCCATCAGTTCAACGGTACGTGGGTGCAGCTCGCCGCTTTCCTTGTTCAGGAAGAACGGGATTGGCACGCCCCAGTTACGCTGGCGGGAGATGCACCAGTCCGGACGATTGGCGATCATCGAGTGCAGGCGCGCCTGGCCCCAGGCCGGGACGAACTTGGTTTCTTCGATAGCCTTGATCGCGCGATTACGCAGGGTGTCGCCGCGGGTCGGCTCTTTGTCCATGCCGATGAACCACTGCGCGGTGGCGCGGTAGATCAGCGGAGTCTTGTGGCGCCAGCAATGCATATAGCTGTGCTGGATGGTGGCGGTTTGCATCAGCGCACCGACTTCACGCAGCTTTTCGATGATCGCTTGGTCGGCCTTGAAGATAAACTGGCCGCCGAAGAACTCCAGCGACGGCACGTAGACGCCGTTGCTTTGCACCGGGTTGATGATGTCGTCGTTGACCAGGCCGTACTTCTTGCAGATCACGAAGTCGTCCACGCCGTAGGCAGGCGAGCAGTGAACAACGCCCGTACCCGAACCCAGTTCGACGTAGTCAGCCAGGTACACCGGCGACAGGCGGTCATAGAACGGGTGACGGAAGTTGATCAGTTCCAGCGCTGCGCCGGTGGTGGTGGCGATCACCGAACCTTGCAGTTCGTAACGCGCCAGGCAGGCTTCGACCATTTCTTCAGCCAGCACGAGCAGGCGGTCACCGACATCTACCAGGGCGTAGGTAAATTCCGGGTGCACGTTCAGCGCCTGGTTAGCCGGGATGGTCCACGGGGTGGTGGTCCAGATCACGATGGCAGCCGGCTTGCTCAGGCTTGCCAGGCCGAAAGCCTGGGCCAACTTGGCGTCGTCGGCGATCGGGAAGGCCACGTCGATGGTCGAGGACTTCTTGTCTTCGTACTCGACTTCCGCCTCAGCCAGGGCCGAACCGCAATCGAAGCACCAGTTCACGGGCTTGAGGCCCTTGAACACGAAACCGCCCTTGACGATTTCGGCCAAGGCGCGGATTTCACCGGCCTCGTTCTTGAAGTTCATGGTCTTGTACGGGTTGTCCCACTCGCCCAACACGCCCAGGCGGATGAATTCGGACTTCTGCCCTTCGATCTGCTCGGTGGCGTAGGCACGGCACAGTTCACGGGTTTTATCCGCGCCCAGGTTCTTGCCGTAGGTCACTTCGACTTTGTGTTCGATCGGCAGGCCGTGGCAGTCCCAACCCGGAACATACGGCGCATCGAAGCCCGACAGGGTCTTCGAGCGCAGGATCATGTCCTTGAGAATTTTGTTCAGCGCATGACCGATGTGAATCGTGCCGTTGGCATAAGGAGGGCCGTCGTGCAGGACGAACTTCGGACGATCCTTGCCAATTTCGCGCAACTTTCCGTACAGGCCAATACTGTCCCAGCGCTGCAGGATCTGCGGTTCGCGCTGTGGCAGGCCGGCCTTCATTGGGAAGGCGGTGTCCGGAAGGTTTAGCGTGGCTTTATAGTCGGTCATTTAAGGCTCTTCGGTTAGCGATGGGCGCTAGGTGCGGCTAGTGCACGGGCGGCGGCGACATCCGCATTGATCGCCGTTTTCAACGCCTCAAGGGAGGCGAAACGCTGCTCTTCACGCAGCTTCTGGTGGAAAACCACCGTCAAACGCCGGTCATACAGATCACCGGCAAAATCCAGCAGGTGTACTTCCAGGTGGGCCTTGCCATCACCTGCAACCGTGGGCCTGACGCCTATGTTGGCGACTCCCGGCCACGCTTGGCCATCAATGTCGACACTCACCAGATACACCCCGGTCAGTGGCACACGACGACGCTTGAGTTGCACGTTGGCGGTTGGCGTGCCCAATTGGCGCGCCAGCTTCTGGCCGTGCAGGACCCGTCCGGCAATGCGGAACGGACGGCCGAGCAAACGCTCGGCCAAGGCGAAGTCGGCAGCAGCCAGGGCGTTACGCACCTGGGTGCTGCTCACGCGCAGGCCGTCCAGTTCGACGGTTTGCGCGGCTTCGACGGTAAACCCCTGGTTGGCACCGGCCTGTAGCAGGAAATCGAAATCCCCGACGCGGTCGCAACCAAAGCGGAAGTCGTCACCGACCTCCAAATGCTGCACACCCAGGCCATCGACGAGGATGCGGTCGACGAACTCGGCAGCGCTCAGGCTTTGCAAGCGCTGGTTGAAAGCCAGGCAGAGGACGCGGTCTACACCCTCTTCCGCCAGCAGTTGCAGCTTGTCCCGCAGGCGGGCAAGACGCGCCGGCGCTGTCTCGGGCGTGAAGTATTCCCGCGGCTGCGGTTCGAAAATCACCACGCAGCTGGGCACGCCCAACTCGACTGCGCGCTCGCGCAGCCGGGCCAGGATAGCCTGGTGGCCACGGTGAACACCGTCAAAGTTGCCAATAGTGGCGACGCAGCCCCGATGTTCAGGGCGCAGGTTGTGGAGACCTCGAACCAGCTGCATAACGCGCTTCTTGCTCATAAAGTGGTCGATTATAACCACACCCGGCCCCGGACGACAGGCAACAGCACAGGCCAAATGGATCGAATCGATAAAACAACCGTTTTATCGCGGCAAACTCTCTAGCTCAATGACTTGCGATTGAAATCCCGCAAGCGGAAGCCTTGCAGCAGCAACATCCCGAAGTACACCACCACGCCGGCGACTACCAGCACGCCAAGGCGCATAAAGCGCTGCAGCATGTGGCCCTCGTCCCAGGCGGGCATATAGTGCATCAAGCCCAGCAGCACGGCCGACATCACCGCCACCGCTACCAGCAGCTTGAGGGCAAACAGGCCCCAACCGGGCTGCGGCTGAAACATTTGCTGCTTGCGCAACTGGTAAAACAACAGTCCGGCGTTGATGCACGCACCGACGCTGATCGCCAGCGCCAGGCCGGCATGGGCCAACGGGCCGATAAACACCAAGTTGAGCAGTTGCGTGACGACCAAGGTGAAAATGGCGATTTTCACCGGTGTACGAATGTTTTGCTGGGCGTAGAAGCCTGGTGCCAGCACCTTGATCACGATAATGCCAAGCAACCCGACGGAATAGGCGACCAGTGCGTACTGCGTCATCAATGCATCATGGGCGTCGAATTGGCCGTATTGAAACAGCGACACGGTCAACGGCTCGGCCAGGATCCCCAAGGCCAGGGCACACGGCAGCACCAGCACAAAGCACAGGCGCAGGCCCCAATCGAGGATGCGCGAGTACTCCTGACGGTCCTTGCTGGCATAAGTGCGCGCCAGGGTCGGCAACAAAATCGTGCCCAGCGCCACACCCAGCACGCCGGACGGCAATTCCATCAAGCGATCGGCGTAGTACATCCACGACACCGAACCGGACACCAGCAGCGAAGCGAACGCCGTGTTGATAATCAGGGAAATCTGGCTGACCGACACACCGAGAATCGCCGGCAACATATTGCGCATCACACGCCAGACGCCGGTGTCCCTGAGGTTCAGGCGTGGCAATACGAGCATGCCGATCTTTTTCAGGTGCGGCAGCTGGTAGAGCAATTGCACCAGGCCGCCGGCCAGTACTGCCCAACCCAGTGCCATTACCGGAGGATCGAAGTACGGCGTGAGGAACAGCGCAAAGATGATCATGCTGACATTCAGCAGGGTCGGCACGAAGGCCGGCACCGAGAAGCGGTTCCAGGTATTGAGGATCGCCCCGGCCAGCGATGAAAGGGAGATCAGCAATATATAAGGAAAGGTCACCCGCAGCAGGTCAGTGGTCAGCGCGAATTTTTCTGGTGTATTGGCGAAACCCGGGGCTGTGGCCCAGATGACCCAGGGAGCAGCAAGCATGCCGAGCACGGTCACCAGCATCAGCACCAGGGTCAACAGGCCCGAGACATAGGCGATAAAAGTGCGCGTCGCTTCCTCACCCTGCTGGGTCTTGTATTCCGCCAGGATGGGCACGAACGCTTGGGAAAACGCGCCCTCGGCGAAGATCCGCCGCAGCAGGTTGGGCAATTTAAAGGCAATAAAGAAGGCATCCGTGGCCATGCTGGCGCCGAAAATGCGCGCCAGCAGGGTGTCACGCACAAACCCCAAAACCCGGGAGATCATTGTGATAGAGCTGACGGCGGCCAGCGATTTGAGCAGATTCATTGAAAGAGTTTGCGCCTATAGATAAACAGCAGGCGAAAGAAGCGCCCACTTATGCGATACTGCGCGCCTGCAACAGCACAGAGCCAAAGCTCGCGAGTTTACAGGTCAAGCGCCGGAAATAAATCACCCGCCTCTTCAGATCGACCACTCAGCAGTTCGCATCAGCCGCTCTTGACAACACATCAAGTCATCGGCATGATTCGCGGCCTATTTTGTTTGCTATTTCCTAAAAAGTCTTTCGAGGAGCTCGACGGTGGCCAACACACCTTCCGCCAAAAAACGTGCAAAACAGGCTGAGAAGCGTCGCAGCCACAACGCCAGCCTGCGTTCCATGGTTCGTACCTACATCAAGAATGTAGTTAAGGCCATCGACACCAAAGACGCTGAAAAAGCCCAAGCTGCTTACGTTCTGGCTGTGCCAGTTATCGACCGTATGGCCGATAAAGGCATCATCCACAAGAACAAGGCCGCTCGTCATAAGAGCCGCCTGAATGGCCACATCAAGGCTCTGAGCGTTCCTGCTGCAGCCTAAGTGGTAACAACTGCAACGCAACCCAGGTTGTGAAACAGTTAAGAAATGCCCCGTACCGAAAGGTCCGGGGCATTTTTGTTTGCGCCCGATATGTGGAGTGCGCAGATCAAAATGTGGGAGCAGTGTATTTTCGAGCACAAAAAAAACGCCCCGAACCAGTCGGGGCGTTTTTGCTACCAGCTGATCAATGCATCAATCAGTGGTGATGACCACCTTCACCGTGGACATGGCCGTGAGCCACTTCTTCCTGGGAAGCGTCGCGGATGGCAACGATCTTCACTTGGAAGTTCAGGCGCTGGCCAGCCAGAGGGTGGTTGCCGTCGACGGTAACGTCGTCGCCGTCCAGGTCACGGATGGTGACGATCTGCATTTGGCCGTCCGGCGCGGAGGCGTGGAACTGCATGCCTACTTCCAGTTCGTCAACGCCTTCGAACATGCTGCGGCTCAGCGTGCTGACCAACTCGGCCGAGTATTCGCCGTAGGCATCTTCAGGTTCTACGGCAACGGTCAGCTCATCACCAACTTGTTTGCCTTCCAGGGCCTTTTCCAGGCCTGGGAT
Source organism: Pseudomonas sp. H1_A03 (assembly GCF_054685145.1). NCBI lineage: Bacteria > Pseudomonadati > Pseudomonadota > Gammaproteobacteria > Pseudomonadales > Pseudomonadaceae > Pseudomonas > Pseudomonas sp. H1_A03. The sequence goes on along the minus strand of NZ_CP162829.1, from coordinate 2,150,298 downwards.
GATGTTACCTGCGCCTTGCAGGTAGACCAGCGGCGCGCCGCCGGCGGAGCTGTCGATGACCTCACCAGCGTCGTTGGTCAGGGTATAGTCGATGGAGACAGCCTTGTTAGCGGCGATCGTCATGGGGCGAGACCTTTTGCATAAGAATGAAGAACGGACAAGTCTAAACAAGGATTTGCCCGAAAGCGAACAGAACCCGGACGGACGGGGTCAGACAAGCCACTCGACGATCACCGGTTTTCATCAGGATGAAGACCGGCACTGGGTTGCCGAGCTGTCCTGCGGCCACACCCAGCACCTGCGCCACCAGCCGCCCTGGCAGTCGCGCGCGTGGGTGCTTGACCGCGCGCAACGTATTGAAAAAATAGGCCAGCCCTTTGCCTGCGGCTGGTGTGCGCAAGCGCACGAATAACGATAACCTTGGCATCTGATTCCCGGTAGACGCTCAGCCATAGAGCGCCACCCAAGCCATGCAACTCCAGAGAATTCGCATGCAAACTTTTTTTATCGCGCCCACCGATTTTGGTGTGGGTCTGACCTCCATCAGCCTTGGGCTGGTGCGCACCCTTGAGCGAGCCGGGCTGAAAGTCGGCTTTTTCAAACCGATTGCCCAACCACACCCGGGCGACACTGGCCCTGAGCGCTCCACCGAACTGATAGCGCGCACCCACGGCCTCAAGCCACCACAACCCCTGGGCCTGGCCCATGTCGAGCGGATGCTCGGCGACGGCCAGCTCGACGAGTTGCTGGAAGAAATCATCACGCTGTACCAACAGGCCGCAGTGGGCAAGGACGTGCTGATCGTCGAAGGCATGGTGCCGACCCGCAGCGCCAGCTATGCCGCGCGGGTCAACCTGCACCTGGCCAAGAGCCTGGATGCGGAAGTGATCCTGGTCTCCGCCCCGGAAAACGAAGTGCTCACCGAACTCTCCGGCCGCGTGGAATTGCAGGCCCAACTGTTCGGCGGCCCGAAAGACCCGAAAGTACTCGGCGTGATCCTTAACAAGGTGCGCACCGACGAAAGCATGCAAGCCTTCTCCGCGCGCCTCAAGGAACATTCGCCCCTGCTGCGCAGCGGTGATTTCCGCCTGCTCGGCTGCATCCCCTACCAGCCGGAACTCAACGCCCCACGCACCCGCGACGTGGCCGACCTGATGGGCGCGCAGATCCTCAACGCCGGCGACTACGAAACCCGCCGCATGACCAAGATCATCATCTGCGCCCGCACCATGCGAAATACCGTGGAGCTGCTCAAGCCCGGCGTGCTGGTGGTAACCCCCGGCGACCGCGACGACATCATCCTCGCCGTCAGCCTGGCCGCAATCAACGGCGTGCCGCTGGCCGGCCTGTTGCTCACCAGCGACACCCTGCCCGACCCGCGCATCATGGATTTATGCCGAGGCGCGTTCCAGGCCGGCCTGCCGGTGCTGTCGGTGAGCACCGGCTCCTACGACACTGCCAACCAGCTCAACAGCCTCAATAAAGAAATCCCCATCGATGACCGCGAGCGCGCGGAAATCATCACCGATTTCGTCGCCAGCCACCTCGATGCGCGCTGGCTGCACCAGCGTTGCGGCACGCCGCGGGAGATGCGCCTGTCGCCGGCGGTGTTCCGCTACCAGTTGATCCAGCGCGCCCAGGCCGCCAACAAACGCATTGTGTTGCCGGAAGGCAGCGAACCGCTGACCGTACAAGCCGCCGCTATCTGCCAGGCACGCGGCATTGCTCGCTGCGTGTTGCTGGCCAAGCCGGCGGATGTGGAAGCGGTCGCCCGCGCCCAAGGCATCGAATTGCCCGAAGGCCTGGAGATTCTCGACCCGGACCTGATCCGCCAGCGCTACGTGGAACCGATGGTCGCGCTACGCAAGAGCAAGAGCCTCAACGCGCCGATGGCCGAGCAGCAACTGGAAGACACCGTGGTGATCGCTACCATGATGCTCGCTCTGGATGAAGTGGACGGCCTGGTTTCCGGCGTTATCCACTCCACCGCCAATACCATCCGCCCTGCCCTGCAGTTGATCAAGACCGCACCGGGTTGCACGCTGGTGTCGTCGGTGTTTTTCATGCTGTTCCCTGAGCAGGTGCTGGTGTACGGCGACTGTGTGATGAACCCGCACCCGAGCGCTGCCGAACTGGCGGAGATCGCCCTGCAAAGCGCTGATTCGGCCGCTGCTTTTGGCATCACGCCGCGCGTGGCGATGATCAGCTATTCCAGCGGCGACTCCGCCAGCGGCGAGGAAGTGGAGAAAGTCCGTGAAGCCACCCTGCTCGCCCATGAGCAACAAAGCTCGCTGCTGATCGACGGCCCACTGCAATACGATGCCGCGGCTAACGAAACCGTGGCCCGCCAACTGGCCCCCGACAGCCTGGTTGCCGGCAAGGCCACGGTGTTCGTGTTCCCCGACCTGAACACCGGCAACACCACCCACAAAGCGGTACAACGCAGCGCCGATTGCGTGAGCCTGGGGCCGATGCTCCAAGGCCTGCGCAAACCGGTCAACGACCTGCCGCGTGGCGCTCAGGTGGACGACATTGTGTACACCATCGCGCTCACCGCGATCCAAGCCGCCAACCGACCTATGGATATCTAAATGCTGGATTTTCTACCTGCCGCCGTGCGCGGGGTGATCGCATCGCTGTTGCTGGCGCTGAACACGATCCTGCTGTGCTCGTTCTTGTTTATCGTCGCGCTGTTCAAGGCGCTGCCGTTTGCCAAGGGTTTCAGCGAATGGCTGATGAACCACACGCATGAGGCCTGGGTCACCAACAACAAGGGCTGGATGAACCTGGTCCGGCGCACGCGCTGGCACCTTAAAGGCCTGGAAAGCTTGGATTACCAGCACTCGTACCTGGTGACCAGCAACCACCAGAGCTGGGTCGACATCATGGTGCTGCAATATGTGCTGAACCGTCGGATCCGCCCGCTGAAGTTCTTCCTCAAGCAGGAGCTGATCTGGGTGCCGGTAATCGGCCTGGCGTGGTGGGCGCTGGGCTTTCCGTTCATGAAGCGCTACACCAAGGCTTATCTGGAAAAACACCCGGAGAAAAAGGGCAAGGACCTGGAAACTACGCGCAAGACCTGTGCGAAGTTTCGCGACAACTCGGTGGGAATTTTCAACTTTGCCGAAGGCACGCGGTTTACCCCCGGCAAGCATGCGCAGCAGAACTCGCCGTTTCGCTACCTGCTCAAACCCAAGGCCGGTGGTATCGCGTTTGTGCTGGATGCGATGGGTGAGCAGTTGAAGTCATTGGTCAACGTGACCATTCACTACCCTGCCGGACGCCCTGGGTATTGGGATTTGCTGTGCGGGAATGTGAAGGACGTGGTGGTGCAGTTTGAAGAGGTGCAGATCCCGGCTGAGTTCATTGGAAAGAATTATGAGCAGGATGGGGAGTATCGGTTGGCGTTCCAGGGGTGGATCAATCGGTTGTGGGAAGAGAAGGATCAGTTGCTCGCTAAATTGCACACAGATTTCCCAGACAACCGATGATCAAAATGTGGGAGCGGGCTTGCTCGCGAAGGCGGTGGATCAGTTACCTATGTATTGGCTGACACTCCGCATTCGCGAGCAAGCCCGCTCCCACATTTTTGACCGCACTCCGACTGAAGAATGTAAAAAGCCCGCCACCGATTGCTCGGTGGCGGGCTTTTTTGTGGCGGCGAGGCTTAGATCGCGCCGCGCTGACGCAACAACTCCAGCACTTGCTTGACGCTGTCTTCCAGCGACAGGGCCTGGGTGTCGATGACCAGATCGGCATTCAACGGCACGTCATACGGGAACGACTCGCCAGGGATGTTATCCCCGCCCGCCGCGTACAAGCCTTGCGGGTCACGCTCGGCGCACACCAGCGGTGACGCTTGCACGTAGACCGTCAGCAGACGGTCGCCGCCGATCAGCGCCTTGGCCTGTTCACGGCCTTCGGCATCCGGTGCCACAAACGCGGCCAGGGTCAGCAGGCCCGCTTCGTTGAACTGACGCGCCACGTGAGCGGCACGACGCCAGTTCTCGGTGCGCCCGGCACGGTCCTGCGGCAAGCCCTTGTTCAGGTCGTGACGCAGGTTCTGGCCGTCCAGTACAAACACCGCACGGCCCATGTCGAACAGCTTGCGCTCAACCGCGTAGGCCAAGGTGCTCTTGCCTGCGCCGGACAGGCCGCTGAACAACACGGTGGCCGGCTGCTGGCCGAAGCGCAGGGCACGCTCTTCGGTGGCCACGTGGGCCAGCTTGCCGTGCTGCGACGCGCTGCCGTGAGTGACTGGCGGTGCGATGATCATGCCCGCGGCCACAGTGCCGTTGGTCAAGCGGTCGATGACGATGAACGCACCGGTCGTGCGGTTGCTGTCGTAACCGTCCAGGGCGATGGCCGCGTCGAGGCTGACCTTGACCCGGCCAATCTCGTTCAACTGCAGCGAACTCGCCGGGCCTTCGGCCAGGGTGTTCACATCCACACGGTGCACGATGCTGGTGATGGAACCCGGCACGTAGCTGGTGGCGCGCTTGATGTCGTATTTCTTGCCCGGCAGCATCGGTTCTTCGGCCATCCACACCAGCATGGCGTCGAAAGCGTCGGTCACTTGCGGCACGTTGTCGGCATGTACCAGCAGGTCGCCACGGGAGATATCGATCTCGTCTTCCATGGTCAGCGTCACCGCTTGACCAGGGCCGGCGTGTTCCAGCTCACCTTCAAAGGTGACGATGGATTTGACGCGGCTGCTCTTGCCCGACGGCAACACCACGACTTCGTCGCCCTTGTGCACGATGCCGCTGGCCAGGGTGCCGGCGAAACCACGGAAGTTCAGGTTCGGCCGGTTGACGTACTGCACCGGGAAACGCAGGTCGGTGTAGTTGCGGTCGTTGGCGATCTCGACGGTTTCGAGGATCTCCATCAGCGACTGCCCGGTGTACCAGGGCGAACGCTCGCTCTTGTTGACCACGTTATCGCCCTTGAGCGCCGACATCGGCACGAAGGCCATGGTGCTCGGCTTGAAGGCGATGCCATCGGCAAACTTCAGGTAATCGGCCTTGATCGACTCGAATACGCTTTGGTCAAAGCCATTGATGTCCATCTTGTTGACGGCGATCACGATGTGCTTGATGCCCAGCAACGAGGCGATATAGCTATGGCGACGGGTCTGGGTCTGCACGCCGTAGCGGGCGTCGATCAGGATGATCGCCAAGTCACAGGTGGACGCACCGGTGGCCATGTTGCGGGTGTACTGCTCATGGCCGGGGGTGTCGGCGATGATGAATTTGCGCTTGGCGGTAGAGAAGTAGCGGTAGGCGACATCAATGGTGATGCCTTGCTCACGCTCAGCCTGCAGGCCGTCGACCAGCAACGCCAGGTCGACGTCGTCACCGGTGGTGCCGGACTTCTTCGAATCGCGGGTGATGGCTTCCAGGTGATCTTCGTAGATCATCTTGGAGTCGTGCAGCAGGCGCCCGATCAGGGTGCTCTTGCCGTCGTCGACGTTGCCGCAGGTCAGGAAGCGCAACATTTCCTTGCGCTCGTGCTGGCCCAGGTAAGCGAGGATGTCCTCGCTGATCAAATCAGATTGATGCGACATGACAGCCCCTTAGAAATAGCCTTGACGTTTTTTATCTTCCATCGAGCCTGCGCCATCGTGGTCGATGACACGGCCCTGGCGCTCGGAAGTTCGCGTCAGGAGCATTTCCTGAATGATGTCCGTCAGCGTCTCGGCTTCGGATTCCACCGCGCCCGTCAACGGGTAGCAGCCAAGGGTACGGAAACGGACTTTCTTTTTGACGATTCGGGCTTTGTCTTCGTCGGACAGGTGCTCGAGGATGCGGTCGTCGTCGATCATGATCAACGTGCCGTTCTTCTCGATCACGTCGCGCTCGGCGGCGAAGTACAGCGGTACGATCGGGATGCCTTCCAGGTAGATGTACTGCCAGATGTCCAGCTCGGTCCAGTTGGACAGCGGGAACACGCGGATGGACTCGCCCTTGTTGACGTTGCCGTTGTAGACGTTCCACAGCTCCGGGCGCTGGTTTTTCGGGTCCCAGCGGTGCTTGCTGTCGCGGAACGAGTACACGCGCTCTTTGGCACGGGATTTCTCTTCATCGCGACGGGCACCGCCGAACGCTGCGTCGAAACCATGCTTGTCCAGGGCCTGCTTGAGGCCTTCGGTCTTCATGATGTCGGTGTGCTTGGCGCTGCCGTGGGTGAACGGGTTGATGCCCTGCGCCACGCCATCCGGGTTGATGTGGGTGATCAGGTCCAGGCCAAGCTCTTCGACCATTTTGTCGCGGAACGTGTACATTTCCTGGAATTTCCAGCGGGTGTCGACGTGCATCACTGGGAATGGCAGTTTGCCCGGGAAGAAGGCCTTGCGTGCCAGGTGCAGCATCACGGCGGAGTCTTTACCGATCGAGTAGAGCATCACCGGGTTGTCGAACTCGGCGGCGACCTCGCGGATGATGTGGATGCTTTCCGCCTCCAGCTGTTTCAGATGCGTCAGTTTGTCGACCATGGTTACTCACGGAAAAACGATCTTGTGGACGGCCAGCGGGCCGTGTTCGAGCGGGGCATGCTAGCACAGCACCTGCTTCTATTCAGGGCGCCAGCTAGATCGAAACGGTATATGAATATGCCCCATAGTTTGGCTTGGAATGCGGCCAAGTGTGGGAGCTGGCTTGCCTGCGATGCGGGCACCGCGGTCAGTCAGGTAAACCGCAGCGATGCTATCGCAGGCCCGCCAGCTCCCACATTTGTTTAGCGGCATTCTTCAGATCGGATTGGGGCAATCGATGAAGAGATGTTCCAACGCGAAGCGCCGCGCCAGGTAATCGCCCAGCGCCTGTACACCATAGCGCTCAGTCGCATGGTGGCCCGCGGCGATGAAGCTGATGTCGTTTTCGCGGGCGCTGTGGAAGGTTTGTTCCGAGGCCTCGCCGCTCAGGAACAGATCGACGCCGACAGCAATCGCGTTGTCGATATAGCCCTGGCCACCACCGGTGCACCAGCCGACGCGGCGGATCATTTCGCTGCCTTCGATCAACAGCGGCTCGCGCCCCATGACTTCTTGCACCCGGCGGGCAAAGTCGCGGGCCGACAGGGGCTCGGCAAGGGAGCCGACCAGGCCGACGACTTTGGGGTTGTTCGGGTCCAGTGGGCCTTCGACGGTGATGTCGAGCTGACGCGCCAACTGCACGTTGTTGCCGACGTCGGGGTGCAGGTCCAGTGGCAGGTGGTAGGCCAACAGGCTGATATCGTGCTTGAGCAGCGTCTTCAAGCGGCGCTGTTTCATGCCGGTGATACAAGGGTTTTCGCCTTTCCAGAAATAGCCGTGATGCACCAGGATCAGGTCGGCTTGGGCTTCGACCGCCGCGTCCAGCAGGGCTTGGCTTGCGGTCACGCCGCTGACGATGCGCATCACCTGCGGGCGGCCCTCGACCTGGAGGCCATTGGGGCAATAATCGGCAATTTTTGCGCTGCCGAGGTAGCGGTCTGCTTCCTCGACGAGGGTGGTAAGGGGGACGGCCATAAAAGACTCCTAAATATCCCGTTCGAAGGCGCTCGCAGCCTCGTATAATGCGCGACATTATGGGCGCTCTCCCGCCCCCTGCAACCTGTCAGGACTTACTTGATGCTCAAGGCGCTGCGTTTTTTTGGATGGCCATTGTTGGCTGGCGTGCTGATCGCGATGCTGATTATTCAGCGTTTCCCCGAGCTGGTGGGTCTACCCAGCCTTGATGTGAACCTGCAACAGGCGCCGCAAACCAACGCGGTTGTGCAAGGTCCGGTGACTTATGCCGATGCGGTGGTTATTGCCGCCCCTGCCGTGGTTAACCTGTACACCACCAAGGTCATCAACAAACCGGCGCATCCACTGTTTGAAGACCCACAGTTCCGCCGCTATTTCGGTGACAACGGGCCCAAGCAACGCCGCATGGAATCCAGCCTGGGTTCCGGGGTGATCATGAGCCCGGAAGGCTACATCCTCACCAACAACCACGTGACCACCGGCGCCGACCAGATCGTCGTGGCCCTGCGTGACGGCCGTGAAACCCTGGCGCGCGTGGTGGGCAGCGACCCGGAAACCGACCTCGCGGTCCTGAAGATCGATTTGAAAAGCCTGCCCTCCATCACCCTCGGCCGTTCCGACGGCTTGCGGGTAGGTGACGTGGCGCTGGCCATCGGCAACCCGTTCGGGGTGGGCCAGACCGTGACCATGGGCATTATCAGCGCCACCGGGCGAAACCAGTTGGGGCTTAACAGTTACGAAGACTTCATCCAGACCGACGCCGCGATCAACCCGGGCAACTCCGGCGGTGCACTGGTGGATGCCAATGGCAACCTGACCGGCATCAACACGGCGATTTTCTCCAAGTCTGGCGGTTCACAGGGCATCGGGTTTGCGATCCCGGTGAAGCTGGCGATGGAAGTGATGAAGTCAATCATCGAACACGGCCAAGTGATTCGCGGGTGGTTGGGCATTGAAGTACAGCCATTGACCAAGGAACTGGCCGAGTCGTTTGGCTTGACCGGGCGCCCAGGCATCGTGGTCGCGGGGATCTTCCGCGATGGCCCGGCGCAGAAAGCCGGCCTGCAGCTGGGCGATGTGATCCTCAGCATCAACGGCGAACCGGCAGGCGATGGCCGCAAGTCGATGAACCAGGTCGCGCGGATCAAACCGACCGACAAGGTGGCGATCCAGGTGATGCGCAACGGCAAAGAGATCAAGCTGCTGGCAGAAATAGGCCTGCGCCCACCGCCCGCGCCGGTTAAAGAAGAGGAATAAGCCGACTCATCCGGGTGTCCGTTCGCGGGCACCTGTAAGCTTATGTTTCAAAGCAATCCATTCTCATTGGTCATGTTATATTGTTTCAATATCGCTATTGGAACGCTCTATCATGCCGTCTCGAAAAATCGTGCCCTTGGCTGGCCTGGCCTTAGGCTTGCTGCTCGACCCCGCTTTCGCTGAAGAAAACACCCTGGAACTCGACACCATCAGTGTCACCACCGACGCCTATGAATCCGCCACCGGCCCGGTCAAAGGCTACCGCGCCACCCGCTCCGCCAGCGCGACAAAAACCGACACTGCCATTCGTGACATCCCACAATCCATCAGTGTGATTCCCGCCACAGTGCTCAAGGACCTGGGCAGTAACAACGTGGAACGCGCCTTGGAATTCGCCGGCGGCGTGTCCAAGCAAAACAACTTCGGCGGCCTCACCCTCTACGAATACAGCGTGCGCGGCTTCACCACGTCAGAGTTCTACCAGGACGGCTTCAGCGCCAATCGCGGCTACCCGAGCACACCGGATACGGCCAATATCGAACGCATTGAAGTGCTCAAGGGTCCCGCCGCCAGCCTGTATGGGCGTGGCGACCCCGGCGGCACAGTGAATATCGTCACCAAGAAGCCCCAACCGGAAGCCTTCACCACCGTGCAAACCAGCGCCGGCAGTTGGGACCGCTACCGCACCGCCGTGGATGTGAACACCCCGCTGGACAGCGAAGCCAACGTGCTATCGCGGGTCAACCTGGCCGTGGAAGACAACCACAGCTTCCGCGATCACGTGCAGAGCAAGCGGGTATTCGTCGCGCCCTCGTTCAGTTGGCAACTGGACCCGGACACGAGCTTGCTGGTGGAAAGCGAATTCGTCCGCCACAGCTCTACCTTCGACCGCGGCATCGTCGACGCCAGTGGCGTATCACGCTCCACCTTCCTCGGCGAGCCCAACGATGGCGACATCGACAACCACAACAACCGCATCCAGGCCACGCTGGAACATCACCTCAGCGATGCCTGGAAACTGCGCCTGGCCAGCCACTACAAACAAGGCAGCCTGTGGGGCGACGCTTCGGAAAACCGCACACTGAATCCCGACGGCCACACTATCAACCGCCGCTATCGCGAACGCTCCATGGGTTGGCACGACAGCATTACCCAGCTTGAACTGCGTGGGTTGTTCGACATTGGCAGCTGGCAGCATGAGCTGCTGGTCGGCACTGAATACGAGGACTACCGCAAGAAGGAGCGCGTGACGGCTATCGGCGGCAGCGACTATGCCATCGATATCTATAACCCGGTCTACGGCAAGGCCAAACCCAACGGCGTGCGCTCCGGCACCGACTTCTTCGAGCAGACCAAAAGCCAGGCATTGAACCTGCAAGATCAGATCATCTTCACCGATCGCTTGCGCGGTATGGTTGGCGCGCGCTTCGAGCATTTCGAACAAAGCACCGACGACTTCACACGCAATCACGCCAAGAGCCGGCAAACCCACGACGCATTTACCCAACGCGCTGGCCTGCTCTACCAGCTAACGCCCGAAGTCGGCGTGTTCGCCAACGCCTCTACCTCGTTCAAACCCAACAGCGGCCTGGATGCCAACGGCAGAACCTTCAAGCCGGAAGAAGGCGTGGGTTATGAAGTGGGGATCAAGAGCGAGCTGTTCGACGACCGCCTCAGCGCCACCCTCGCCGCGTTCCATATCGAAAAGGAAAACGTGCTGGCCCTGGACCCTGCCACCAACCTGAATCGCGCCATGGGCAAAGCGCGCAGCCAGGGCCTTGACCTGCAACTGACCGGGCAGGTGACCGATGCCGTACGCGTGATCGGCGCCTTTGCCTACATCGACGCCGAAGTCACCAAGGGCGACAAAGCCATTCCAGCCGGCAGCCGGATTCTCGGCGTGGCCAAGCGCAGCGGCAGTTTGTTGGGGGTGTATGAGTTTCAGGATGGCGCGTTGCGGGGTTCGGACCTTGGTGCGGCGTTCACTTATGTAGGGGATCGCTCTGGTGAGGCAGGTACGCGTTTCGAGCTACCCGCCTACCACACCGTCGATTTGCTGGCCCATTACAAGGCTACGAAGAACGTCACCGTGGGCTTGAACCTCAACAACTTGTTTGATGAAAAGTACTACGAGCGGTCCTACAGCAGCTATTGGATCAACCCCGGTGAACCGCGCAATCTCACGGTTAGCCTGACCCTTAACCTGTAAACACGGTAAAAAATGTGGGAGCGGCGGTGCGACGATTCGACTTGCTCGCGAATGCGGTGTGTCAGTCAACACATCTGTAACTGAAGCACAGCATTCGCGAGCAAGTCGAATCGTCGCACCGCCGCTCCCACACTTAGACCGCGTCAGGTTCAGTTACAGCGCAACCGGGGCTCTTTCACACAAGGTATTGAGCGCCTTCGCCCACCGCGGATCATCATTCAAGCACGGTACCAGCACCAACTCCTCGCCCCCGGCCTCGCGGAACTGCTCCAGCCCGCGATCGCCGATCTCTTCCAGCGTCTCGATGCAATCGGCGACAAACGCTGGGCACATCACCAGCAGCTTTTTCACACCTTGCTGGGCCAAGGCTTCCAGGCGCGCTTCGGTGTAGGGTTCGATCCACTTCGCCCGGCCCAGGCGCGATTGGAAGGCCACCGACCATTTGCCCTCCGGCAAGCCCAGCCGTTCGGCGAAATCGCGGGCGACGCTGAAGCATTGCGCGCGGTAGCACGTCTTCAGCACCTCAGCCGATGCGTTCTTGCAGCAATCGGCGTCCTTGAAGCAATGCTGGCCCGTCGGGTCGAGCTTGGTCAGATGGCGCTCAGGCAGGCCGTGGAAACTCAGCAGCAGGTGATCGTAATCCTGCTCCACATAGGAGCGGACGCTCGCCGCGAGAGCATCAAGGTATTCCGGCTGATCGTAGAACGGCGGCAAGATCGAGAATTGCACGTCCAACTTTTTATCGCGCACAACCCGCTTGGCCTCTTCAATCACCGTGGTCACGGTGCTGTCGGCAAACTGCGGATACAACGGCGCCAAGGTCACTTTGCGGATGCCTTGGGCGGCGAGGCGCGTCAGCACCGTTTCAATGGACGGCTCGCCGTAGCGCATCGCCAACTCCACCGGGCCTTGGGTCCACTGCGTGGTCATCTGCTGTTGCAGACGGCGGCTGAGCACCACCAGCGGCGAGCCCTCGTCCCACCAGATGGAGGCGTAGGCGTGCGCCGACTGCTCGGGGCGCTTGATCAGGATCAGCGACACCAGCAAGCGCCGCACCGGCCACGGCAGGTCGATCACATAAGGGTCCATCAGGAACTGATTGAGGTAGCTGCGCACATCGGCCACCGAAGTGGACTTTGGCGAGCCCAGATTGACCAGTAACAACGCGTGATCCGTCATGCAACATCCTATCTCTAGAGGCGGCTGGACAAGTCGTCCAAAGCCGCGCGCAACTCAGTGAACTGGAAAGTGAAACCAGCGGCCAGTAACCGTTCGGGCACCGCCTTCTGCCCACCCAGCAACAGGCCGGACAACTCGCCCAGGCCCACCTTCAACGCAAAGGCCGGCATCGGCATGAACGCCGGGCGGTGCAGCACCTGGCCCAGGGTTTTCGCAAACTCGCGATTGCGCACCGGGTGTGGCGCGCAGGCATTATAAGGACCGCTCGCGTCAGGCTTGTGCAGAAGAAAATCAATCAGGGCGATTTGATCCTTTATATGGACCCACGGCATCCACTGCCGACCATTACCGATAGGCCCGCCCAGCGCCAGTTTGAACGGCAGCAACAGCCGCGACAAAAAGCCGCCCTCAGCCGCCAGCACCAGCCCGGTACGCACCAGCACTACGCGAATGCCCAAGGCTTCAGCGCGCTGGGCGGTTTCTTCCCAGGCGATGCACAGCTGGCTGGGGAAATCGTCCTGCACCGGGCCGCTGGCTTCGGTCAATTCGCGTTCACCGCCATCGCCATACCAGCCCACCGCCGAACCGGAAATCAACACCGCTGGTTTTTGCGCCAGGCCTTCAAGCCACGCCAGCAAGGTTTCGGTGAGGCTGATACGACTGCTCCACAGCAACGCCTTGCGCTTGTGGGTCCAGGGGCGATCGGCGATGGCGGCGCCGGCGAGATTAATGACCGCATCCACCGGGCCGATAACCTCTTGCAGGCGACCAACCCCAGACACTTGGTCGCCACATAACTTGGCGACCTGGTCCGGATGACGACTCCACACGGTCAGGCGATGGCCCTGTGCAAGCCAGTGTTGGCAGAGTTGGCGGCCGATCAGGCCAGTACCGCCGGTCAGCAAAATATGCATGGGACGCTCCTCATGTAACGTTCGCCGCCGATCACTGGTCTATTTTATAAGCAGGGATCAATTTGAACGGGCGTAACGTTGGATTAAGCCTCTGGTTTAACCATAGGTCACGCCGTAAGAACAGGTAAGCCAAAACTTATACCAAAAAACAATATTGTACAGCTATTGGTGTCGGCGTAGTCTGTACCCAACGGTAAAACGAGGCCTCCCATGACTGTTCCCATCGCGATCATCGGCACCGGCATCGCCGGTCTCTCCGCCGCCCGAGCGTTACAAGACGCGGGGCACGTTGTGCAACTCTTCGATAAAAGCCGCGGCAGCGGTGGCCGCATGTCCAGCAAGCGCAGCGATGCCGGTGCCCTGGACATGGGTGCGCAGTACTTCACCGCCCGCGACCGGCGCTTCGTCAACGAAGTCCAGCGCTGGCAAAGTAACGGTTGGGCCGAGCAATGGAAGCCCCAGCTGTACAACTTCAAGTCCGGCCAACTCACACCCTCCCCCGATGAACAGATCCGCTGGGTCGGCACACCCCGCATGAGCGCGATCACCCGCGCGCTGCTCGACGACCTGCCGGTGGAGTTTGGTTGCCGCATCACCGAAGTGTTCCAGGGCAAACAACACTGGAACCTGTTGGACGCCGACGGCGAGAACCACGGCCCGTTCAGCCACGTGATCATCGCCACCCCGGCTCCGCAAGCCACCGCGCTGCTGGCCGCCGCTCCCAAGCTGGCGAGCGCCGCCGCCGGGGTGAAAATGGACCCGACCTGGGCCATCGCCCTGGCGTTCGACAAACCCCTGGATACGCCCATGGAAGGCTGCTTTGTACAAGACAGCCCCCTCGATTGGCTGGCGCGCAACCGCAGCAAACCAGGGCGCGACGCCACACTCGACACCTGGGTACTGCACGCCACCAGTGCCTGGAGCAAGGCCCACCTGGACCTGTCCAAAGAGGACGTGATCGAGCACCTGCACGGTGCTTTCGCCGAACTGTTGCACAGTGCCATGCCCGCGCCGTCGTTCAGCCTGGCGCACCGCTGGCTCTACGCACGACCGTCCAGCAGCCACGAATTCGGCGTGCTGGCGGATGCAGACCTGGGCCTGTATGTGTGTGGCGACTGGTGCCTGTCGGGCCGCGTCGAGGGCGCATGGCTCAGCGGCCAGGAAGCCGCGCGACGCTTGATCGAACACCTGCAATGAACCGTATCAATCCCGCCAAATTGCTGCTGTCGAAGTGGACAGCAGCGCGCCCCCGAAACAAAGAAAAACACTTTCTGGTCACCGAGTTGTTTCGCGACGATGAGGGCACCGTACTGGAAATCGAACTGCAAGCCGTCATGACCCGGCGCAGCGAACGCCTGCCCTGGCAAACCCTGCAAGATATCGACGCCTGGAAAATCGGCTGGAAATAGACCGCACGCGAAACTTGTACAAATAATTTGTACTTGTACAGCATCGAACCTATGATGAAATTTAGTTGTACAAGATTTATATCTTGTACAGGAATCTTGCAGAGGGTTGGTTTATGTCCAGCACCACCAAACCGAAGATCGCCATCAGCGCCTGCCTGTTGGGCGAAAACGTGCGCTTCAACGGCGGCCATAAACAATCGCTGCTGTGCAGTCAGACCCTCGCTGACTATTTCGACTTTGTGCCGTTGTGCCCTGAAGTGGCGATCGGCCTGGGGATCCCCCGCGAACCGATCCGCCTGGTGGGCGACCCGGCCCATCCGGAAGCCGTCGGCACCGTTAATCGCGCACTGAACGTGACCCAACCGCTGGACGACTACGGCCAGCAAATGGCCGCGGAACACACCGACCTGTGTGGCTACATCTTTATGCAGAAGTCGCCGTCCTGTGGCCTGGAGCGGGTCAAGGTGTACCGCGACAACGGCACCCCGGTGGACGGCGGCGGGCGTGGCATCTACGCACAGGCATTTTGTGCACGCCACCCCGACCTGCCGGTGGAAGAAGACGGTCGGCTGAATGATCCCGTGCTGCGGGAAAATTTCCTGGCCCGTGTGTTCGTCTACGCCAGTTGGCAACAACTGCTGGCCGAAGGTCTGACCCGCCACCGTTTGCTGGCCTTCCATTCGCGCTATAAATACTTGTTGATGGCCCACAGCCCGGCGCATTACAAAAGCCTTGGGCACCTGCTGGGCAGCATGACCAAGGGCGCCAACCTCGACGAATTGGCCAGCTGTTACTTCAGCGACCTGATGACCGGCCTGAGCAAATGCGCGACCCGTGGCACCCACACCAATGTGTTGCAACACATCAGCGGCTACCTCAAGCAGGCCATCAGCGCCGATGACAAACAGGAAATGCAAACCGTCATCGGCCAATACCGCCACGGCATCGTACCGTTGGTGGTGCCGTTGACCCTGCTAAAGCACCACTTTCGCCAACACCCGGACCGCTACATCGCTCAGCAGGCCTACCTGCAACCGCACCCGGAAAACCTCAGCCTGCGAAATGCGATCTAGACCATGAGAGCTGCCCTGCTAGACGAACCCGGCGAAGACATCGCCCAAGCCCTCCAGGACGGCTGGCTGCCGATCCGCGAAGTGGCGCGCCAGACCGGCGTCAATGCCGTGACCCTTCGCGCCTGGGAGCGCCGCTACGGCCTGATCGTGCCTCAGCGCACGCCCAAGGGCCACCGGCTGTTCAGCGCCGAGCATGTGCAACGCATCCACACCATTCTCACCTGGCTCAATCGTGGCGTGCCGGTCAGCCAAGTCAAAGGCCTGATCGACTCCGCCCAGGCCAGTCCCGATGCCGTGGAAAATGAATGGCAAACCCTGCGCCAGAACCTGGTGCACGCAATCAGTGAATTGACTGAGCGCCGGGTCGACGACGCCTTCAACCAGGCCATGGCACTGTACCCGCCACGCACCTTGTGCGAGCAACTGCTGTTACCGCTGTTGCAGGAGCTGGAACAGCGTTGGCAAGGTCAATTCGGCGCGCAGATGGAACGGGTATTTTTCTTGTCCTGGCTGCGCAGCAAGTTTGGTGCGCGCATCTACCACAACAATCGCCAATTGCAGGGTGCGCCATTGCTGCTGGTCAACCAGTCCGCCCTGCCGCTGGAACCGCATTTGTGGCTCAGCGCCTGGCTGGCCAGCAGTGCCGACTGCCCGGTGGAAGTGTTCGATTGGCCACTGCCCGTCGGCGAGCTGGCCCTGGCGGTGGAACACCTGCGACCGCGCGCCGTGTTGCTGTATTCGAGCAAGGCGCTGCAGTTGTCGACGTTCGCGAAGCTGCTGGGCGGCATCAGTTGCCCTAAGTTGATCGTCGGACCAACGGTGTGCATCCACCAGGCGGAGTTGGCGGTATTAACCCATGACATCCCTGAGTTGCTCGTCGCCGAAGAGCCGTTGTCGGCCCATCAGCTACTGATCCAGCGTGGACTTCTTTAAATGCATCTGATCTGGCTGCGCACCGACTTGCGCCTACACGACAACACCGCCCTGACCGCCGCGAGCCAGCGGGGTCCGATGGCGGCCGTGTATCTGATTACACCCGAGCAGTGGCTGGCCCACGACGATGCGCCGTGCAAAGTGGATTTCTGGCTGCGCAACCTGCAGGCGCTTAGTAAAACGCTGGGCGAGTTGAACATTCCCCTGCTGATTCGCACCGCAGCCACCTGGGACCAGGCGCCCAGCGTGCTGAGCATGCTGTGCCGCGAACTCTCGGTGGAGTCGGTGCACGTCAACGAGGAATACGGCATTCATGAAAGCCGTCGCGATGCGGCAGTGTCCAAGGCATTGCAAGCGGCAGGCGTCACTTTCCACAGCTATCTGGATCAACTGTTCTTCCAGCCTGGCAGTGTGCTCACCAAGACCGGCACTTACTTTCAGGTCTACAGCCAGTTCCGCAAGGTCTGCTACACCCGCCTGCACAGCGCGTTACCGCAGATGGTGGCAGCGCCAAAGGCCCAGGCTGCGCTCAAGCTGAAAAGCGACCCCATCCCGAAGACGGTCGAAGGTTTCGAGCCGCCCAGCGACACGCTGCGCGCCCTCTGGCCCGCCTGTGAAGACGAAGCCCGGCGCCGCCTCGACGCCTTCGCCGACCAGCAGATCAGCTACTACAAGGACGAGCGTGACTTCCCGGCCAAGCCCGGCACCAGCCAGCTCTCTGCCTACCTCGCGGCGGGGGTCATTTCGCCGCGCCAATGCCTGCACGCCGCGTTACAAACCAACGGTGGCGAGTTCGAGAGTGGCGACATGGGCGCCATCACCTGGATCAATGAATTGCTGTGGCGCGAGTTCTACAAGCACATCCTGGTGGGTTACCCACGGGTGTCGCGCCACCGTGCGTTCCGCCCCGAAACCGAAGCCGTGGCCTGGCGCAACGCGCCCAAGGATCTCGCCGCGTGGCAGGAAGCGCGCACCGGCCTGCCGATCATCGACGCCGCCATGCGCCAACTGCTGGAGACCGGCTGGATGCACAACCGCCTGCGTATGGTCGTGGCGATGTTCCTGACCAAGAACCTGCTGATCGACTGGCGTGAAGGCGAGCGCTTCTTCATGCGTCACCTGATCGATGGCGACCTGGCCGCCAACAACGGCGGCTGGCAGTGGAGCTCATCCACCGGCACCGACTCGGCGCCGTACTTCCGGATTTTCAGCCCTCTGAGCCAGTCGGAAAAATTCGACAGCGAAGGCGTCTTTATCAAGCACTGGCTGCCGGAACTCGCCACGCTGAATAAAAAGGATGTGCACAACCCCGAAGCCGCCGGTGGTTTGTTCGGCGTGGCCGACTACCCACGCTCGATTGTCGACCTGAAGAAATCCCGCGAACGCGCCCTGGCCGCTTTCCGCAGCCTGCCCTCGCGACAAGCCGCAGGGGGTGAATATGAGTGACTTCCTGCGACGCTTCGCCCAGGCCTTCGCCACGCTGGACAAGCACAACCTGCACCTGCTCGACAGCTTGTACAGCAAGGACATCGCCTTTACCGACCCGCTCCACGAAGTGCATGGGCTGCCCGCCCTGCACCGCTACTTCGGCGAGTTGTACAGCAACGTCAGCCAGCTACGCTTCGACTTCCACGGTTTCGACCAAGTGGCCGAAGGCGAAGGTTACCTGCGCTGGAAGATGAGTTTCAGCCACCCGCGCCTGGCCAACGGCAAGGTGATTCGCGTGGAAGGCTGCTCGCACTTGATGTGGCGTGACAAGGTGTACCGCCACCGTGACTATTTCGATGCCGGCGCCATGCTGTACGAACACGTGCCCGTGCTGGGCAGCGTCGTGAGTTGGCTGAAAAGGAGAGTGGGATGAACGCAGTACCGCCCCGTCGTTATTGGCTGACCGGCGCCAGCAGTGGTATCGGTGCCGCGCTGGCCGTGGAGTTGCTCAACAGCGGCGCCCACGTCGCACTCAGCTCCCGCACCAAGGGGCCTTTGGAAGCGCTCGCGCAACGTTACCCCGGCCAAGTGCTGGTGGTGGCCGGCGACCTGACCAACAGCCAGACCGTGCGCGAGATCGGCGAGCACATCGGCGTGGTCTGGGGTTCCCTGGACACGGTGATCCTCAATGCCGGCACCTGTGAATATGTGGACGCCAAGCAGTTTGATTCATCGATCATCGAGCACGTGGTGCGCACCAACCTGCTGGCGAGCAGCTATTGCATCGAAGCAGCCCTGCCGCTTTTGCGGGCCGGGCGCACCCCCCACTTGGTGGGTGTCGCCAGCGCCGTGACTTATCTGCCGATGCCTCGCGCCGAAGCCTATGGCGCGTCCAAGGCCGGCTTGCGCTACCTGTTCGAGGCCCTGCGCATCAGCCTTTCGCCGGAAAACATCGACGTTACCGTGATCAGCCCAGGCTTTGTCGACACGCCGCTGACCGAACGCAACGACTTCCCCATGCCCCTCAGTTGGTCGGCGGACAAAGCCGCGCGGCACATCTTCGCCAAGCTGGAAAAACGCCCGCTGGAAATCGCCTTTCCTGCACTGTTTATCGCCACCCTCTGGCCGCTGTCGAAACTGCCAAACCGCGCGCAGCTGATCATCGGTAAACGCATGTTGCGCAGCCCGCCGCCGAAAAAGGACGACCTGTGAAGATCGCCATCATCGGCAGCGGCATCGCGGGACTGACCAGTGCTTACCTGCTCAGCCGCCAGCATGAAATTACGCTGTTCGAAGCGAGTGACCGTATTGGCGGGCATACCCACACGGTCAACGTGACCGTCGAGGGCAAAAGCTACGCGGTAGACACCGGCTTCATCGTGTTTAACGACTGGACCTACCCCAACTTCATCCGCCTGCTGGGGCAGATAGGAGTAACGTTCAAGCCCACCGAGATGAGCTTTTCGGTGTGCGATGAGCAGACGGGGTTCGAGTACAACGGCAACAACCTCAACAGCCTGTTTGCCCAGCGTCGCAATATCCTTTCGCCGGGCTTCTGGGGCATGTTGCGCGACATCTTGCGCTTCAATCGCCAGGCACCGCTGGACCTGCAAGACCAACGCATCAGCGCCGAAATGACCCTGGGTGACTATCTCAACGCCGGTCACTACGGCGAGCGGTTTATCCGGCACTACATCGTGCCCATGGGCGCGGCGATCTGGTCGATGTCCCTGGCCGACATGCTTGGCTTCCCGTTGCAGTTCTTTGTGCGCTTCTTCAAGAATCACGGCTTGCTCTCGGTGAGTAACCGCCCGCAATGGTGCGTGATCGAGGGAGGCTCCAGCCGTTATATCGAACCGCTGACCCGCAGCTTCCGCGAACAGATCCGCCTCAATTGCCCTGTGCATAACGTTGAGCGTACCGACGACGGCGTGGTTATCCACAGCCCGGCCGGCAGCGAGGCATTTGATCGGGTGGTCTTCGCCTGCCACAGCGACCAGGCCCTGGCGCTGCTGGCCGATCCAAGCCCAGCCGAACAAGCGGTCCTCGGCGCCCTGCCTTATGCCGATAACGAAGTGGTACTGCACACCGACACCCGCCTGCTTCCCGACCGCAAACTGGCCTGGGCCAGCTGGAATTATCGGCTGACCGGCAATGGGCAGGCGCCGGCGGCGGTGACTTATGACATGAACATCCTGCAAGGCATCGACAGCGCCACGACCTTTTGCGTGAGCCTGAACCAGACGTCGATGATCAACCCGCTGAAGGTGCTGGCCCGCTACACCTACGCCCATCCGCAATACAGCCTGGCAGCGGTCGCGGCCCAAGGCCGTTGGGAAGAAGTGTCTGGCGTGCGTAACACCTTCTATTGCGGTGCCTACTGGGCCAACGGTTTCCACGAAGACGGCGTGGTCAGCGCCTTGCGCGTGGCCCAAGCGTTTGGGGAAACCCTGTGAACAGCGCCCTGTACAGCGGCTGGATTGCCCATCGCCGATTTGCGCCCAAGGCCCACGCCTTTCGCTACCGCATCGGCCTGTTGTACCTGGATCTGAGCGAAGAACACGAAGTGCTAGGGCTGTCGCCCTTGGCCGGGCGCAGCTGGCTGGCGCCCTTTGGTTTTCGCCAACAGGATTACCTGCGTGAATTGACGCGTACCGGCATGAGCTTGAGCGATGCCGTGCGCCAGGAAGTCGGCAAGGCGCTGGGGCGTACGCCCCAGGGCGTTATCTGCCTACTGACCCAGGCCCGCAGTTGGGGCCTGGCTTTTAACCCTGTGAGTTTCTTCTACTGCTTCGAGGCCGACGGACGTCTGGCCGCGATCCTGTGTGAAGTGACCAACACCCCATGGCGCGAGCGCTATCACTACGTGCTGCCCGCCCAGGCCCTCGGCGCGGATGAACACCAGCACTTCGCCGTGGCCAAGGCCTTCCATGTGTCGCCGTTTTTGCCGCGCGACCTGGAATACCGCATGAGCTTCAGCCCACCCGCCGACAAACTCGGCGTGCACATGGCCGACTGGCAGGGCGAGTTGAAAGTGTTCGACGCCACCTTGAGCCTGCACAAGGAAACGCTGAACCGCACCAGTTTGCATCGATACCTATGGCGCTTCCCCTGGATGACTGCCAAGACTTGCTTGGCGATCTACTGGCAAGCCATGCGCCTGTTGCTCAAACGCACACCGATTTTTCCCCACCGGGCCGCCGATGGCGCCTCCCGCACCGCAGTCGGTTATTCCAAGGATCGCCGCCATGAAATCCCCTAACGTATCGGTCAAGGCCAACCGCCTGAACGTCAACGGCATGACCACCGCACTGTTGCGCAAAGGCGTGCTGCGCCAACTCAGCCAATTGCGCCATGGCCAATTGGTGGTGATCGAGGATGGCGAGCGGCAAGTATTCGGCGCACGCGAAGCGCACTTGTTGGGGGAGATCCAGATCCTCGACCCCGCCGTGTGGGGCCTGGTGGCGGCCAGCGGTTCTATTGGCGCTGGCGAGGCATTTATTCACGGTTACTGGAGCAGCCCGGACCTGACCGCCGTGGTGCGCGTGATGGTCAGCAACCTGGATGTGCTGGATGCGATGGAAGGCGGCCTGGCACGCTTGGCCCGGCCGTTCACCCAGGGCCTGCACTGGCTCAATCGCAACACACGCAAGGGTTCGCAAAAAAACATCGCCGCCCATTACGACCTCGGCAACGACCTGTTCGAAGAATTCCTCGACCCCACCATGATGTACTCGGCGGCGCAATTCCTGACCCCCGACGACACCCTGGAGCAAGCACAACTGAACAAGCTTGAGCGCATCTGCCAGAAGCTTGCGCTCAAACCCAGCGACCACCTGCTAGAAATCGGCACCGGCTGGGGCAGCATGGCGCTGTATGCGGCGCAGCATTACGGTTGCAAGGTCACCACCACGACCTTGTCCAAGGAACAGTTTGCCTACACCGAAAAACGCATAGAGGCCCTGGGGCTGCAAAGCCAGGTCACCCTGTTGCTGAAGGACTACCGCGACCTGACCGGCCAGTACGACAAGCTGGTGTCCATCGAGATGATCGAAGCAGTGGGCCATCGTTTTCTGCCGACCTACTTCAAACAGTGCGCGCACCTGCTCAAAAGTGACGGCCTGATGTTGCTGCAAGCCATCACCATTCGTGAGCAACGCTTTGAACAGGCCAAGCGCAGCGTGGATTTCATCCAGCGCTATATCTTCCCCGGCGGCGCTTTGCCCAGTGTGCAAAACATGCTGCACATCGTCAGCCGAGACACCGATATGAACCTGCTGCACATGGAGGATTTCGGCCTGCACTACGCGCGAACCTTGCGCCTGTGGCATGAGAATTTTCGCCGCGCCCATGGCCGCCTCGCCGAATTGGGCTACGACGAATACTTCCTGCGGCTGTGGGAGTTTTACCTGTGTTACTGCGAAGGCGGCTTTATGGAGCGCACCATTGGCACGGCGCAATTGCTGCTGGCCAAACCGTCAGCGATTAACCCGCCGCTGCTCGGACGCTTCAGTGCTTAAGACATTGGCCAATGCCGTGCTTTTTCAGTGCGGCTGGTTCGCCTGCGTGCTCGGCGGTGACAGCTTATGGTTACTGGTAGGGCTGGCTGTATTGGGCATTCATCTGCTGTGGATAAGTTCATGGGCCAGTGAGGGCAAGCTGATCCTCAGCGTTACAATCCTGGGCACACTACTGGATACCGCGTTGCGCGCGCTGGGGGTATTTCAGTTTACTGAGCCTGGCCCGCTGATTCCCCTCTGGCTAATCATGCTATGGGCCCTGCTGGCCACCACATTGCGCCACTGCCTGGCCTGGAGTGCACGCCCCTGGTGGCGGGCGGCCGTGCTCGGTGCAGGGGGCGGGCCGCTCTCTTATTACGCAGGCAGCCAATTGGCGGGCGTGCAGTTTGGTTTTAGTGTGGCGCCCACCCTGATTGCGTTGGCGCTGTTGTGGGCCTTGGTTTTCGTGGGGTTACACCGTTTGGCGCGTTGACGTCCGTCAGCCGTTTCACATCTGCGTGACCCGCTTGCCTTACACTGCGCACCTATGACCAACATCCCCCACACCCAAATCGCTGAACCCGCCGTCACCTGCTCGACGTGCGCGGCCTGCTGCTGCCAGCTGGAAGTCATGCTGATTACCGACACCGGCGTGCCGGAGCGCTATATCGATACCGACGATTGGGGCGGCGAAGTGATGCTGCGCCTGGACGACGGCTGGTGCGCAGCGCTGGATCGGGACACGATGATGTGCACGATCTATGAGCGACGGCCGTTGATTTGCCGGGAGTTCGAGATGGGCGCTCCGGAGTGCTTGACCGAACGCGAAGGGATTGCGACGGCGTATCGCTGATCGTGAAATGAGTGGGGATCTAAATGTGGGAGCGGGCTTGCTCGCTCCCACAGGGGATATCTTCAGCGGCCTGAAGACTACAGCGGCATGGTGTAATGCAGCGAGTAGCTCTCTACCCCATCGTTATTGCTGCTGATCCCGGCGTTGGAATAGTGCGTGGCACGAATGCCCACTTCATGCCCACCGGTAAACCGCAGACCAAAACCCAGGCGGTCTTCGAACTGAAAGGCCTGGCCAATGTTGTTGTCTTCCAACTTGGTACGGGAGAACACCGCTACGCCGATCCCGGCTTCGATGTAGGGTTTGACCGACTGCCCGGCAAACTCATACACAAACACGGGCGAGAACGACAGGCTACTGGCGCCAGCGCGATCGTCACCTTCCCAGTAAGTGTAAGCGCCGCTCCAATAGCCCGTCAGGCGACCGGTATCGCTCTGCATCCAGCTCTTGTCCCAATCCGACGTCAACCCCAACCGATAGGTCAGCGTTGAATCACTGGTTGCCCCCAGACCAAACTCCAACCCGGCGGCTTGCGCCGAAAAAGAGTGCCCCATTACCGCGGCCGCAAGCGCAGCCAAACAGAGAAAACGCTTCATATGAAACATCCCTTCAAACGACGTTGTAAGATTTTATGTACAGGCTAACGTGCTATAGAAGTCGCCATTAATGCAGAAGTTCAGTCAAAAACCGTGATTTTTTCACGATTTTTTCACAAACTGAAATTACTCACATTTCCGGAAGATTTCCATAGTGTAGGTAGGATGTTTCTGAAATGTTGCAGATCGCCACTGGTCCAGAACTGTGCAGGTGCAGGTTCAGGGTCGCCGACGGCCAGAAGATCGCGCTCACTCAGTAAACGCTTGAGCTGGCGGGCCACGGCGGCACCGGTGTCGATAAGGATGATGCTGGGGGGCAGCATCTGCGCCAGGAGCGGCTTGAGGAAGGGATAGTGGGTGCAGCCGAGGATGATGGTGTCGCAACCGGCGCTGAGCAGCGGTTCGATGTAACCCTGCAATAACTGGCGCAGGGCGGGGCTGTTCAGGTCGCCGGTTTCAATCAGCTCCACCAGGCCCGGGCAGGGTTGGGTGATGACCCGAACATCAGTGGCGAAGCGGTCCAGCAGCGCAGCGAACTTGGCGCTTTGCAGCGTGCCGGTGGTGGCAAGCACACCGACCACGCCGCTGCGGGTGGCGGCGGCAGCAGGTTTGACAGCGGGCTCCATGCCCACCAGTGGCCAGTCGGGATAGTCCTGGCGCAAGTCGGCGACGGCCGCGACGGTCGCGGTGTTGCAGGCAATCACAAATGCCTTGGCGCCCTTGTCGCGGAGAAACGCCGCGACCTGCCGCGAGCGCTCACGAATAAACGCCGGGGTTTTCTCGCCATAGGGGATATGCCCGCAGTCGGCCACGTACAGCAGCGACTCATGGGGCAGCAATTGCTGGATTTCGGCCAGTACCGACAAGCCGCCAACACCGGAATCGAACACACCGATTGGCGCGCCCTTAACCATGTTGGGTCCCGCACACGCTGCAGCCAGGGTCACGCTTGACGCGTAGCTCGCGAAAACGCGTGGTCAAGGCATCGATAAGCAACAGGCGGCCTACCAAGGGTTCGCCGAAACCGGCCAGCAGCTTCAAGGCCTCCAGCGCCTGCAGGCTGCCCACCACCCCCACCAGCGGGCCGGCCACGCCGGCTTCGCTGCAGGTAAGTTCGGTGTCGCTGCCGTGCCCATATAAACAGTGGTAACACGGGCTTTCGGCGCGACGCGGGTCGAACACAGACAATTGGCCTTCAAGGCGAATCGCCGCGCCGCTGATCAATGGCTTTCCGGCGGCAACGCAAGCAGCGTTGACCGCCTCGCGCGTGGAGAAGTTGTCGCTGCAATCGAGCACAACATCGACCGCACCTACCGCGGCAGCCAAGGAGTCGGCATCCAGCGCCGTGCGGTGGGCAATCAGCTTGATTTCGGGGTTGATGGCGCTCAGGCGGCGCAGGGCTGAATCGACCTTGGTCTGCCCGACGCTGTCGGTGTCATGGATAATCTGGCGTTGCAGGTTGGTCAGGTCGACCGTGTCGAAGTCCGCCAGATGCAACTCGCCCACGCCCGCGGCCGCCAGGTAAAGCGCAACGGGTGCGCCCAGGCCACCAAGCCCCACGATCAATGCACGGCCGTTTTTCAGGCGCAACTGGCCGTCGATGTCGACATGTTGCAACAGAATCTGTCGGCTATAGCGCAACAGCTCCTGATCGGTCAGCACGGCCGGCGTCCCAGCGTGATGCGCTCGTGTCCGCCGAGATCGATACGGCTGTGTACCTCTTCAAAGCCTTCACTCAGCAGCAGATCGCGCACAGCCGGGGCCTGGTCGTAACCGTGCTCCAGCAACAGCCGGCCACCGACGTTCAGGTGAGCGGGGGCTTCTTTGATGATCAAGCGCAGGTCGTCCAAGCCATCATGACCGGCCACCAATGCGCTGGCCGGCTCGAAGCGCACGTCACCGGCCACCAGGTGTGGATCATTGTCGGCAATATACGGCGGGTTACTGATGATCAGGTCATAGGTATGACCCTGCAACGCGCTGAACCAGTGGCTGTTCAGCACCGCTGCGTTATCGAGGTGCAGGCGCTGGCGATTGCGCTCGGCCAGGGCCACAGCTTCCAATACACGGTCGACAGCGGTGATCTGCCAGGCTGGGCGCTCGCTGGCCAGGGCTAACGCGATGGCCCCGCTGCCGGTCCCCAGGTCGAGGACCTTGGCGGGCGTGGCTGGCAACAATTCCAGGGCGGCTTCCACCAGCAGTTCGGTGTCCGGACGCGGGATCAGCGTGTGCGGCGCGACCTCCAGGTCCAGCTTCCAGAAGCCTTGCTGGCCGAGGATATACGCCACCGGCTCACCGCCGCGACGGCGTTGCAGGTAGCCGGCAAAGGTCAACGCGTCTTCACTGCTGACAATTTTTTCCGGCCAGGTGTGCAGGTAGCTGCGGGACTTGCCCAGCGCAGCCGCCAGCAGCAATTCGGCATCCAGGCGCGCGGTGGGCGAGTCGGGCAGATCAGCGGCGCGCAGCAGGCTGGCAATGATGGTCATTTATTCACCTATCGCCGCTAATTGATCGGCCTGATACTCGGCGAGTAACGGCTCGATCACCGCGTCGACGCCACCCGCGAGAATTTCGTCAAGGGAATAAAGGGTGAGGTTAACCCGGTGGTCGGTGACCCGGCCCTGGGCAAAGTTGTAGGTACGGATACGCTCGGAACGGTCGCCCGAACCCACGAGCAACTTGCGCTCGCTGGCAATCGCGTTCGCGGCGGCGCTGGTCTGCTGGTCATTGAGCTTGGCCGACAGCCACGACATCGCCCGCGCACGGTTTTTATGCTGGGAACGCTCTTCCTGGCACTCAACCACGATACCCGACGGCAAGTGGGTGATACGGATCGCCGAATCAGTCTTGTTGACGTGCTGACCACCGGCGCCCGACGAGCGGTAAGTATCGACACGCAAGTCAGCCGGGTTGATCTCGATGGCTTCCTGCTCGTCCGGCTCAGGCAACACGGCGACGGTGCACGCCGAGGTGTGGATGCGGCCTTGGGATTCAGTCGCCGGAACGCGCTGCACGCGGTGTGCACCGGACTCAAACTTGAGCTTTCCGTAGACGTTATCGCCTTCAACCCGCGCGATGACTTCTTTATAGCCGCCGTGTTCACCTTCGTTCTCGGAGAGGATTTCGACCCGCCAGCCGCGACGCTCGGCATAACGCGAATACATGCGGAACAGGTCGCCGGAAAAGATCGCCGCCTCGTCACCGCCAGTGCCGGCACGGATTTCAAGGAACACGTTGCGCCCATCGTTCGGGTCCTTGGGCAGCAACATGCGCTGCAGGTCGACTTCCAGCTCGGCCAGCTTTTCCTTGGCCTCGCGGACCTCCTCCACGGCCATTTCACGCATGTCCGGGTCGCTGTCCTTGAGCAGCGCCTGGGCGCCTTCAAGATCGGCCTGCACTTTCAGCAAGTTTTTATAGGTGGCCACAACCGGCTCAACTTCGGCGTATTCCTTGGAATAGGCGCGGAACTTGGTCTGATCGGAAATGACCTCGCCATCGCCGAGCAAGGCGGTCAGTTCTTCGAAACGGTCCTGGAGCACGTCCAGTTTATTGAGCAGTGACGCTTTCATTGCGGTTTTTTATCCGAAGAGCTTTCTGACGCGCCCTCACCGAGGGCAAAGAGTTCCTGGGCCATGGCCAGCGCATCGAGGCGGCCTTCGGCAGTAAGCTTTTTTAATTGTACGCTGGGGGCGTGGAGCAACTTGTTGGTGAGGCCCCGGGCCAGTTGCATCAGCACCTCTTCAGCGCTGCTGCCATTGGCCAGCAAGCGCTGGGCTTTGACCAGCTCCTCGTCGCGCAGGCGTTCGCCTTGCTGACGATACGCCTTGAGCACATCCACCGCCGCCAATTCACGCAGGCGCACCATGAAATCTTCGGCGCCGGTGCTGACCATTTCCTCAGCAGCCTGGGCTGCACCCTGGCGGCTCTTGAGATTTTCGGCGACCACTTCGTGCAGATCGTCAACGCTATAGAGGTAAACGTCGTCCAACTCGCCGACTTCGGGTTCGATATCGCGGGGAACGGCGATATCCACCATAAAGATCGGTTTGTGCTTGCGCAGCTTCAATGCGCTTTCGACCGCGCCCTTGCCAAGGATCGGCAACTGGCTGGCGGTAGAGCTGATGACGATATCGCTGCGCACCAGTTCGGCCGGGATGTCAGACAGCAACACGGCATGCGCGCCGAACTGTTCGGCGAGGATGCTGGCGCGCTCAAGCGTGCGGTTGGCGACCACGATCCGCTTGACCCCCAGGTCATGCAGGTGACGGGCGACCAGGGTAATGGTCTCCCCCGCGCCGATCAACAAGGCCTGGCTGCGTTGCAAATCACTGAAAATCTGCTTGGCCAGGCTGACCGCAGCAAACGCCACGGACACCGGGTTTTCACCAATGGCGGTGTCGGTGCGTACCTGCTTGGCGGAATTGAACGTGGCCTGGAACAAGCGCCCCAGCAGCGGGCCGACGGTTCCGGCCTCGCGCGCTACGGCGTAGGCGGACTTCATCTGGCCGAGGATCTGCGGTTCACCCAACACCAGCGAATCGAGACCGGACGCCACACGCATCATGTGACGAACTGCCGCATCCTCTTCATGCACATAAGCGCAGGCACGCAGGTCATCGAGGCTCAAATGGTGAAAATCGGCCAGCCAGCGCAGCACTACATCCGCTGAAAGATGTTCCTGCTCTATATAAAGCTCGGTGCGATTGCAGGTTGAAAGGATCGCAGCTTCGCGACTGTCGGTGAGCCGGCAGAGCTGCTGCAAGGCCTCAACCAACTGCTCTGGCGTAAACGCCACGCGCTCGCGCACGTCTACGGAGGCAGTCTTGTGGTTAATACCGAGTGCGAGGAAGGCCATTCAAGATCGCTGATGATGTCGGGAAGCCGACAATTGTCCTACTTCGAAAGATTCAGAACAACCACCGTCGTCTATTGTCCCTATATGTTGTGCCTATGAAAGGCGTCCGCTGAGTCTCGGTTATGTTTGGCCGAAGGCTTGTGTCATGATGATCCGACCGCAGGTTAGTCGTCCTCTTCCTATATGAATAGATCTTCCGCGTTGCTCCTTGCTTTTGTCTTCCTCAGCGGCTGCCAGGCCATGGCACCCGTGTCGCCGGACGGTACACCGCCCGTAGAAGACAGCACCCCCGCCCCTGAAAAGCCCAAGGTTTATTCCTCGTTCAGTGAAGAAACGGTGTTCAGCCTGCTGAGCGCGGAGCTGGCCGGCCAGCGCAATCGCTTCGATATTGCGCTGGACAATTACGTGACCCAGGCCATCAACACCCAGGATCCGGGGATTTCCGAGCGGGCGTTTCGCATCGCCGAGTACCTGGGCGCCGACCAGGCTGCGCTGGACACGTCGCTGATCTGGGCGAAAAACGCACCGGACGATCTGGAAGCACAGCGAGCCGCGGCGATCCAACTGGCGCGCGCCGGGCGCTATGACGACTCCATGGTCTACATGGAGAAAGTCCTGCAGGGCAAAGGCGACACCCATTTCGACTTCCTCGCGCTGTCAGCTGCCGACACCGACCAGGACACGCGCAATGGCCTGATGAAGAGTTTCGACCGCCTGCTGCAAAAACATCCAAAGAACAGCCAGCTGGTTTTCGGCAAGGCCTTGTTGCTGCAACAGGATGACGAAGCCGACGCAGCGCTGAAGCTGCTGGAGCAGAACCCGCCGGAAGAAGGCGAAATCGCCCCGATCCTGCTGCGCGCACGCCTGCTGCAGAACCTCAATCGCGGCAAGGAAGCCATTCCTCTGCTGGAAAAAAGTATCAAGAAGTATCCGGATGACAAGCGCCTGCGCCTGACCTACGCACGCATGCTGGTCGAACAGGACCGCATGGAAGACGCCAAGGTGCAGTTCGCCAACCTGGTGCAGCAATACCCGGACGACGACGAGCTGCGTTACTCCCTGGCGCTGGTATGCCTGGAAGCCAAGGCGTGGGACGAGGCCAAGGGTTATCTGGAAGAGCTGATCCAGCGCGAAAGCCATGTGGATTCGGCGCACCTGAACCTCGGCCGTATCGCCGAAGAACGCAACGACCCACAGGCCGCCTTGCTCGAATATGCCCAGGTCGGCCCCGGCAATGACTACCTGCCAGCCCAATTGCGCCAGGCCGATATCCTGATGAGCAACGGCCGCACCGATGAGGCGGAAAAACGCCTGACCGCCGCCCGCGATGCCGAGCCGGACTATGCGATCCAGCTGTACCTGATCCAGGCCGAGACTTTGTCGGCCAACAATCAGGGTGAGCGCGCCTGGAAATTGCTGCAACAAGCGTTGCTGCAATTCCCTGACGATTTGAACCTGCTGTACACCCGCGCCATGCAAGCGGAAAAACGCAATGACTTGGCGCAGATGGAAAAAGACCTGCGCCTGATCATCAAGCGCGACCCGGACAATGCGATGGCCCTCAATGCCTTGGGCTACACCTTGTCCGACCGTACTACGCGTTACGACGAAGCCAAGGCACTGATCGAACAAGCCCACAAGCTCAACCCGGAAGACCCGGCCGTACTCGACAGCCTGGGCTGGGTGAATTACCGCCTGGGCAACCTGGACGAAGCCGAACGCTTGCTGCGCCTGGCGCTGGAACGCTTCCCCGACCAGGAAGTCGCCGCGCACCTGGGCGAAGTGCTGTGGGCCAATGGCAAACAGCGCGAAGCACGTCAAATCTGGGAAAAATTCCTCAAGGAACAACCCGAAAGCCCCATCCTGCGCAGCACCATCAAGCGCCTGACCGGTTCCGAGACCCTTTAAGCTTATGTTCTTGCGCCACATCGTAGTGTTCAGTTTTATCGCCCTGCTCGCCGGTTGCGCGGGTTTCGGTGCCCGTGAATCCGTTGAGGGCCAGGGCAACCCGGCGCAATGGAAACAACACAAAGACCAGCTCAGCAGCATCGATGGCTGGCAGATCGAAGGCAAAGTCGGGGTTCGCGCCCCCAAAGATTCCGGCAGCGGCACGTTGTTCTGGCTGCAACGCCAGGATTACTACGACATTCGTCTCTCCGGCCCGCTGGGCCGGGGTGCCGCACGCCTGACCGGCAGACCGGGGCAAGTCAGCCTTGAAGTGGCCAACCAGGGGCGCTATGAGGCGACCTCGCCGGAAGTACTGCTTGAAGAACAGATTGGCTGGAAGCTGCCGGTTTCCCACCTGGTATGGTGGGTACGCGGCCTGCCAGCGCCTGACAGCAAAAGCCGTCTGAGCCTGAATGGCGACAGCCGCCTGGCTACCCTGGAACAGGATGGCTGGCAAGTCGAATACCTAAGCTACGTAGAACAAAGCGGTTACTGGTTGCCCGAGCGCATCAAACTGCACGGTACCGACCTTGACGTCACGCTGGTGATCAAGGACTGGCAACCGCGCAAGCTGGGGCAATAACGTGACCGTACAAACGCTGACCTTGCCCTCCCCGGCCAAACTCAATTTGATGCTGCATATTCTGGGTCGCCGCGAAGACGGTTATCACGAGTTGCAGACGCTGTTTCAATTTCTCGACTACGGCGATGAGCTGACTTTTGCCGTGCGCGACGACGGCGTGATCCAGTTGCACACCGAGTTCGACGGCGTTCCTCACGACAGCAACCTGATTGTGAAGGCCGCCAAAAAAATAAAGGAACAATCCGGCTGCCCGCTCGGCATCGATATCTGGATCGATAAAATCCTGCCCATGGGCGGTGGTATCGGTGGCGGCAGCTCGAATGCCGCAACCACATTGCTGGGCCTGAATCATTTGTGGCAACTGGGTTGGGACCATGATCGCCTGGCTGCGCTGGGTTTGACGCTGGGTGCTGATGTCCCGGTTTTCGTGCGCGGGCACGCGGCTTTCGCCGAGGGTGTGGGGGAGAAACTCAGCCCGGAATACCCCGAAGAGCCGTGGTACGTTGTGCTTGTTCCGCAAGTATCTGTAAGTACAGCAGAAATTTTTTCAGATCCGCTGTTGACACGTAACTCTCCTCCCATTAAAGTGCGCCCCGTTCCCAAGGGAAACAGTCGAAATGACTGCTTACCGGTTGTAGCAAGGCGTTATCCAGAGGTACGTAACGCTTTGAATTTGTTAGGTAAATTTACCGAAGCAAAATTAACCGGAACTGGAAGTTGTGTGTTTGGGGGCTTCCCAAGCAAAGCTGAAGCTGATAAAGTCTCGGCCCTTCTTACAGAGACCCTTACAGGGTTTGTAGCAAAAGGAAGCAACGTTTCGATGTTGCATCGCAAGCTGCAAAGTCTGCTCTAAAAGGAATCGAGTGTTAGGCACTCGTTGCAACAGATACAGGGGCGTCGCCAAGCGGTAAGGCAGCAGGTTTTGATCCTGCCATGCGTTGGTTCGAATCCAGCCGCCCCTGCCATTTTCCTATACTCATCCAGGTTACCCTCAGCCTCTAGGTACTGCGCGTGTCCAAGATGATGGTCTTTACGGGGAACGCCAACCCCGATCTGGCTCGACGTGTCGTACGTCAGCTGCATATCCCTCTCGGTGACATCTCTGTCGGTAAATTCTCCGACGGCGAAATTACAGCCGAGATCAATGAAAATGTCCGCGGTAAAGACGTCTTCATTATTCAGCCGACCTGCGCTCCGACCAACGATAACCTGATGGAACTCGTCGTGATGGCTGATGCCTTCCGCCGCTCCTCAGCGACTCGAATCACAGCTGTAATCCCTTACTTTGGTTATGCCCGTCAGGATCGCCGTCCGCGTTCCGCACGTGTGGCTATCAGCGCGAAAGTCGTTGCTGACATGCTGACCGTGGTAGGTATCGACCGTGTTCTCACGGTTGACCTGCACGCTGACCAAATCCAGGGGTTCTTCGATATTCCGGTAGATAACATCTACGGCTCCCCAGTATTGGTGGATGACATTGAAGACCAGCGCTTTGAAAACCTGATGATCGTGTCCCCGGACATTGGTGGCGTCGTGCGCGCACGGGCTGTTGCCAAATCCCTGGGCGTTGACCTCGGGATCATCGACAAACGCCGCGAGAAAGCCAATCACTCTGAAGTGATGCATATCATCGGTGATGTCGAAGGGCGTACCTGTATTCTGGTTGATGACATGGTCGACACCGCCGGCACCCTGTGCCACGCGGCCAAAGCCTTGAAAGAGCACGGTGCAGCTAAAGTCTTCGCCTACTGCACACACCCTGTGCTGTCGGGCCGAGCGATCGAGAACATCGAGAATTCCATGCTGGACGAACTGGTGGTGACTAACACCATCCCGTTGTCCGCTGCTGCTCAAGCCTGTTCGCGTATCCGTCAACTGGATATCGCACCGGTAGTTGCCGAAGCGGTTCGCCGTATCAGCAACGAAGAATCGATCAGCGCGATGTTCCGTTAAGGGTCAAACCTTCGGTACACCTCACTGACGAAAAGCGCCCCGCCCCAGCATACTGTTGGGGCGGGGCTTTTTTTGCCCATATCGCCTTTAGCGCTGGTCGCAAACGCTGGGGCGAATGTGGTTATTTTGGAGATACAACATGAACGATTTTACTCTGAATGCTGAAGTGCGTTCCGACCTGGGGAAAGGTGCGAGCCGCCGCCTGCGTCGTCTCGCAAGCCTGGTTCCAGCTGTAGTTTACGGTGGCGAAAAAGCCCCTGAATCCATCAGCATGTTGGCTAAAGAAATTGCCAAACTGCTCGAAAACGATGCGGCCTACAGCCACATCATCGAGCTGAACGTCGGTGGCAAAAAGCAGAACGTCATCATCAAGGCTCTGCAACGCCACCCAGCCAAAGGCCACGTGCTGCACGCTGACTTCATCCGCGTTGTAGCCGGTCAAAAGCTGACCGCTATCGTGCCTGTGCACTTCATCGGTGAAGAAGCTCCAGTCAAGAAAGGCGGCGTTGTTTCCCACACCGCCACCGAGCTGGAAGTAAGCTGCCTGCCGAAAGACCTGCCTGAGTTCATCGAAGTCGACCTGTCGGCTGCTGAAATCGGCACCATCATCCACCTGTCCGACCTCAAAGCCCCTAAAGGCGTTGAGTTCGTAGCACTGGCTCACGACGACGACAAGGCTGTTGCCAACGTCCACGCGCCACGTGTAGTAGCAGAAGATGAAGAAGGCGAAACCGCTGCAGAGTAATTTGCTCTGTAACGTCGGAGCTTGAGGAAACATCGCGGACCGAAACGTAGCGAGAAAGCGGGCGATAACGCGAAGTTTATCTCTGGATAAGTTAGCTTCTGTCGTCCACTTTCGCCGCAACCAGGTTGCGGCGATGTTATCCACAACTCCAAAGGAAGGGCCCCTGTCGTGACTGCCATTAAACTGATCGTTGGCCTGGGAAATCCAGGCGCCGAATACGAACAGACCCGGCATAACGCGGGGGCCCTTTTTGTTGAGCGCATCGCCCACGCACAAGGTGTAAACCTTGCGGCCGATCGCAAATATTTTGGCCTGACCGGGCGCTTCTCGCATCAGGGTCAGGATGTTCGTCTGCTGATTCCCACCACCTACATGAACCGCAGCGGCCAGTCTGTCGCGGCGCTTGCGGGCTTCTTCCGGATCAAACCCGAGGAAATCCTGGTGGCCCATGACGAACTGGACCTGCCACCCGGCGTTGCCAAGCTCAAGCTCGGCGGCGGGCATGGCGGGCACAATGGCCTGCGCGACATCATCGCGCAGCTGGGTAATCAGAATAATTTCTACCGTCTGCGGCTCGGCATTGGCCACCCAGGCGTTGCCAGTATGGTTTCAAATTTCGTCCTGGGTCGTGCGCCACGCGCCGAACAGGAAAAACTCGATGCCAGCATCGATTTTGCCCTCGGCGTGCTGCCGGATATCTTCGCCGGTGAATGGAACCGCGCGATGAAAAACCTGCACAGCCAGAAGGCTTGACTCTTACCGAGGGGAAACACCATGGGATTCAATTGCGGCATCGTCGGCCTGCCCAACGTCGGCAAATCCACCCTGTTCAACGCCCTGACCAAGTCCGGTATTGCAGCGGAGAACTTCCCCTTCTGCACCATCGAGCCCAACAGCGGCATCGTGGCTATGCCGGACCCGCGCCTGGCGGCATTGGCGGCCATCGTCAATCCCAAGCGCATCCTGCCGACCACCATGGAATTCGTCGACATCGCCGGCCTGGTAGCCGGTGCGTCGAAAGGTGAAGGCCTGGGTAACAAGTTCCTGGCCAACATCCGCGAAACCGATGCGATCGCCCACGTGGTCCGCTGCTTCGAAGACGAGAACGTGATTCACGTCTCCAACAGCGTTGACCCGAAGCGTGACATCGAGATCATCGACCTGGAACTGATCTTCGCCGACCTCGACAGCTGCGAAAAGCAACTGCAAAAAGTCGCGCGTAACGCCAAGGGCGGCGACAAGGACGCAGTGGTCCAGAAAGGCCTGCTGGAGCAGTTGATTGCTCACTTCACCGAAGGCAAGCCTGCGCGCAGCCTGATGAAGAACATGAGCACCGACGAAAAAGCGATGATCAAGGGCTTCCATTTGCTGACGACCAAGCCTGTGATGTACATCGCCAACGTTGCTGAAGACGGCTTCGAGAACAACCCGCTGCTGGACGTGGTCAAGGCCATTGCCGACGAAGAAGGCGCGATCGTGGTTCCGGTGTGCAACAAGATCGAAGCAGAAATCGCCGAGCTGGATGACGGCGAAGAAAAAGACATGTTCCTCGAGGCCCTGGGCCTGGAAGAGC
The DNA here is from genome assembly GCF_054685145.1 of Pseudomonas sp. H1_A03. Lineage (NCBI taxonomy): Bacteria > Pseudomonadati > Pseudomonadota > Gammaproteobacteria > Pseudomonadales > Pseudomonadaceae > Pseudomonas > Pseudomonas sp. H1_A03. The sequence continues at coordinate 2,114,785 of NZ_CP162829.1, read as the reverse complement.
CTGGCCTGAACCGAGTGATCCGCGCTGGCTACGAAATGCTGCACCTGCAGACTTACTTCACCGCCGGTGTCGAAGAAGTCCGCGCCTGGACCGTCAAAGTCGGCGCCACCGCGCCACAGGCTGCCGGCGTGATCCACACCGACTTCGAGAAGGGCTTCATCCGCGCCGAAGTGATCGCCTACAACGACTTCATCCAGTACAAGGGCGAAGCCGGTACCAAGGAAGCCGGTAAGTGGCGCTTGGAAGGTAAGGAATACATCGTTAAAGATGGCGATGTGATGCACTTCCGTTTCAACGTGTAAGTGCTGCCTGCGGTTTATACCGAGCTAAAAAAAGCCGATGCATTGCATCGGCTTTTTTGTGGGCGCTTGAACGAACTCGAATGTCGGGAAATTTGAAACTGCTAGATAAAATGACAAAATTCCTGAGCGTGAAACTTGCTCTAACACTTTAAAAACACAAAAAACTTATAACTAATTACGGCACTCAGAAAAATACCAAGCCGCTAAAAACTACTTACTATAATTTTAAGATTTCTCTTACGCAAAACTTAAAAAAAAACACAAATCAACACTTGTAATTTTTTAATTTTTTCAAATTACACACTTCACCTCCCCCAAAGTTTTGCCCCCATCATGACAACATAAAAAAATCCTGATTAACTAAGAACATAGGGAGATAGCCCTCTGAAAGCGGCCTCTGCATTGGAGCAAATTGCTATGTCGACGATTAGCCAGAACAGGCTCATAACAGATATAACCTTTCCTGATTGCCCGAGCATCCAAACAACTATAAACAATACCGCCACTCTTGATATAGATATTCTCTTGCTGGGAGAAACAGGTACCGGTAAAGATACACTGGCACAACACATCCACTACCTCTCCCACCGCAAGGGAAACTTCATTGCGGTTAACTGTGCCGCCATCCCGGAAAGCTTGGCCGAAAGCCAACTGTTCGGCGTCAATAGCGGCGCGTACACCGGTGCAGTACAGTCACGAGCAGGCGTCATCGAGGCCGCACACCTGGGCACCTTGTACTTGGACGAGATCGATAGCATGCCACTCGCATTGCAAGCCAAGCTGTTACGGGCGCTGGAGTCGCGGGGTGTTGAGCGCTTGGGCTCAACCCGGTTCATACCGGTGGACATGCGTGTCATCGCGTCCGCCCAACAATCACTGCATGAGATGGTCGAGCAAGGTAGGTTCAGACGGGACCTGTATTTCCGCCTTAATGTTGTCAATATTAGTCTTCCCCCACTGCGTCATCGGCGCGAACGCATCATCCCTTTATTTCTGAACATGACTCGGCAGGAAGCCGCCTACTATCACTGCACTACTCCCTGCCCCTCCAGCGAACTACTCCAGCAACTGCTATGCCATTCATGGCAGGGCAATGTGCGCGAACTACGCTCTACGGCTAAACGCTTTGTATTGGGCTTGACGCCCCTGGCGGCGGCTGAGGTGGGCATTCCGCGAATCAAGTCGAGTCTTAAAGAGCGAATGCAACAAATCGAAAAAGTACTGATCGAGGAATCTCTACACCGCAACGCTCACTGTGTGGATGGCGCAGCGAAGGAATTGGGAGTGGCCAAGCGGACGCTATATTACCGAATGAAACAACTGGACATATTATTGAGTTAAGGCCGCAGGCTCATCCACTGAAAACCATGACTTTCCACCAACAATGACACACTCTAAACGGCGCGTTTACGCTCGCCAAGAACTATACATGAAAGCCATGATTGTTCAAAAAGATGCCGCAACATTGTGCAAGTATTACATCGAGAGCAAAGCTGGAAGACCGTGCAATATTTTGAAATGCCATGGTGTAAATATCTGGAACTAATTAATTTCGAGCACCACTCATTTTGTGGTCCTAGACGGATGACCATGTACTCCTGACATCCGAATATCGGCCCACGTGATGCGAACACTCAAATTGAAAATTGGAGATATACCTATGATTCCAAGTTCCAGCAATTCGCCGTACAGCGGATATAACGCATACCAAAACGCTGACACTCAAATGGAGGGAGAAAAGCAGCGAGCCAAAGAGGACCAACTTATAGCCGCTAAAGACATGAATGACGCAAAAAAAGATTCATACGACAAAGCCACCATTCAAGCGCGAAACTAATAAAGCTCATCTCCCCGACTCATGGTCGGGGAGATGGCAATAAACGATAAACAGACAACGTTTACTCCTGATCGCCGGACGGGCGCCAATCCATCACTCTTCATACGCCAGGCTCTCTATGAAAACTACAGAAGCTGTAAGATCAACGCGTAGTGGTTTCGCCGCTAATGAGGCAGACCTCGCCTCTCTGGCATCCCATTCGGATGTGGACTTCTTCAAATCGGCACTTGCACACTCAAGCCAGCCGATTACTGCCCTCTTGCAAAACTCAAATATATTAACTGTCGCGTCCTCAGAGCTTTCTAGTACAACAGACCAACTCAAAAAGACCCTGAAGGGTATAAGCAAGAAGGGCAATGAAGAACTGCTCGGCAAATTCCCGAACCAACTGTCCAATGCGTTGTTTCAGTCGCAAATCCTGGTGAAGAGCCTTGGCAAAACAACCCAATGTATCGACAAGATTTGTAATTTGCAGTAGGTAGGTATGAATCATTTTCTGCCCGTAGTGTTGCTCGTGTTCCTGACATTTGTGCTGAACGGTTGCGGCGACCGTGTCGAACTCCACAGCAAACTGACCGAACAAGAAGCAAATGAAGTCATTGCAGAACTTGCAGACAAAAATATTCGCGCCCAAAAAGTCGCAGCCAAAGATGGCGTTGTCGTTGCTGTCGATGCGCGAGACATTGGGCGCGCAGTACGCACGCTCGAAGCGGCAGGCCTACCCAGATTGGCGCGAACCACGCTAGGCGATACGTTTCGCAAGGAAGGCGTTATTTCAACGCCCCTTGAAGAGCGTGCTCGCTACATCTATGCCCTATCACAAGAGCTTGAATCCACCTTATCCAACGTTGACGGTGTCATTGTCGCTCGAGTGCATGTGGTACTCCCCGAACGCATAGCCCCAGGCGAACCGGTCCAGCCCGCCTCGGCTTCAGTCTTTATAAAGCACGATGCACGTCTCGACCCCGACCACATCCGGGCACGTGTTCGCAGACTCGTGGCGAGCAGCCTCCCCGGTATGACTTCAGCCGTGGACAATCCGCAAAAGCTCACCGTGATATTCGTGCCAGCGACCGCGTATCAGGAACAGCAACATATGGCTTACTTCGGTCCGTTTCTCGTCCCCGAGAGTGACATCGGATTCTGGCAAGTCAGCGTTACGTCCTTGCTGATCGGCTTAGTGCTAGCGGCTTCTACCCTATTGTTCTTACGCCATAAGCGACAGCAAGCATTCTTGGCGCCACTGCCAGTTGACCATTCAGCCTCATGATGCCTGGTAACGACGACCTGATTAAAGAGGGTTTGACGTGGGCTCAGTGGTGGGCGCTCCCATGGCGATACGCCCACGAAGACTGGAGATCTGTCGATAAGTACGCGGCCATAGAAACGCTTTATCGCAATGGCATTTCAATGAACCTCAACGCTGTTGGTATCGCTCCCTGCTTGCCCCCGCCCCCTACTCCCACTCTACTTCGACTGGTTCTTGCCTCGTCCGAGCAGCTCAACTTAATACTCTTGCTGATTCACTGTACGTTCAATCCTGTGCCAGTAACCCCGTTGAGCAAAGATCATCAGCTGTGGTGCATGCGTCTTTCCAGGGCCCTTCCTCCGGACATACTGTTACCCAACGATGATCCGCTGCAACTGCTCCATAACTGGGTTGAGCCCGCCATTTGGCAGCGTCTAAGACTGCGTTTCCCCTATGAACGCGTGCTTGAGATGGAGAAAAAATATTCTCCACTTGAAAGTGGACACGGCCGCCTGGACACACTCTGGCAAGCGTTCGTTTGGCGTGCTACGACCATGGCACGCGTTAACACTCATTCTGACTCGAACGAGCAAGGAGCATAGCGATGTTCTGCCGACGCACAATTGAAGTTCAAAAGGACAACCTTGAGTTGGCGCAAACCCTCATCTCGCGCCAGACGCTTGCTGACTTCTCGCAGGGCAGCCAACTACTGAGCCACGCCACGGCACAAGCCAATAAGCTGCTGACTGAAGCTAATGAAGAACGTGAAGCAATGCTGGAGAGGGCTGCGTTTGAAATATGGCAACGCGCGGACGCCCAGTTCAAGCGCTGGGAAAGTGAACGTCAGAGAATGTGCGACGACTTGGAAAGGTACGCCACCTCAGTCGTCAATCAAGCCATCAACAGACTGCTTGACGATACCGCAGAACCGAAACGTCTGGCAGCTCTGCTCAGGCATCTTATAGCGGTTCAGCTCCCAGAAGTCAGCGCGACACTACTCTGCCATCCCCTTGAAACAGAGATCGTAAAACGATGCTTCGCCCACCAGAGGTCCACGCTCTGGAAGCTTCAACCTGACGAAACTGTCGAGCCTCAAACGCTAGTGCTTAAAACAGATGAGGGAGACTTCCGTATCAGCTGGAGTTCAATGCTTGAAGCGCTTGGACAACATTAGAGCGCGTAGTCAAAAAAACAAACTCACGTAAGATTTTTTTCAAAGTCGTATAAAAAAGGAACTGATCACTGGAGGAAAGCCACAACCACAGCATCAGCAAACACATCAGGAAAGAAAATATGGACTTCTATAAATTAGCACCGCAACTTTTAAGCAGTCGAAACGCTGTCAAGAAACAGTTTGACAATGCCATGGACGACGCCATGCAAGATCCTGGTGACCTAAGCGAACTCTCAGCGATATTCGGAAAATTATCGAGGGATACTTTTTACACTCAGTTGGCACAGCATGAACATGGCCGTGCCACCCACATGATGTACAAAACGACATTTGATAGCTTTCAGTAAATTGAACAGTTTACTTATTAAATGGTTTAACAGCGGCGAAAAACAAATTAGCTTGTCCGAAGACGATTTTGAAATAGTCTTGCAACGTCATGCTTGCACTTTGCACTTAAGTGTCCAACTGACCCGCCAAGCACCCGATAACTCGCAACTGCAAACATGGATACGGCTGGGAGGCGCGAGCCTGAATCGCTTCCACGGCGCGCTCGCTCAAGCACCCACCAATGGTGCGCTCTGGCTAATCCAGTGTCTGCACGCAGATCAAGGCGAACAAACCCTGATCGATTCTCTCGAAGCCCTGCTCAACCAACGCGACACCTGGCGAGCTGTTGCCGCACGCCTTTCCCGCCCCCGCAAGAGCGTGACTCCCACCTTGCTACGATCAATGACGCACTAATCAGAGAACTCTCCATGTATTCACCACCTTTCAAGCCTGAGTACTTGCAAACGGACTCATCTGGTGCACCATCAAAACGAGCCCGTTGGGGTTGCTTGATAGTGATGCCTTGGTTGCTTAGCCCAATGGAGACCACACTTGCTGCCATTCCACCCGAATGGAAAAACACCGCCTACGCCTATGAGGCCGAACACAAACCTCTACGGGAAGTGCTCGAAGACTTCGCCCAGACCTTCGGCACGCAATTGCAAATCGAGGGCCTGCTGGAAGGCGACGTCAACGGCAAGATCCGCGCGAATACCCCGCAATCCATGCTGGACAGGCTGGGCGTCGAGCACCGTTTTCAGTGGTACCTCTACAACAACACCCTCTTCATCAGCACACTGGACCAGCAGGAGTCCGCGCGCCTGGAAGTTTCCTCGGAAACGATTGCCGACCTCAAGCAGGCGCTGACCGATATCGGATTGCTCGACAGCCGTTTCGGTTGGGGCGAGTTGCCCGAAGACGGCGTGGTACTCGTCTCCGGCCCCAAGCGCTATATCGATCAGATCAAGCAGTTCAGCAGTCAGCGCCGCTCGCCGGATGAGAAGCAGAGCGTGCTGAGTTACCCGCTGAAGTTCGCCAGCGCGGCGGACCGTCATGTGGATTATCGCGGAGAGAAGCTCACCGTACCTGGCGTCGCCACTATTCTGCGGGGGCTGCTGGAACCACGTTCTGCTCCTGCGCTCACTGGACTGAGCCAGCGCCCGACGTCCCAGCCTGCCCCGCTCCCCCCCAACATCCCTCGGCTGGGTAACCCATTGCTAGGCCAAATGCTCGGTGCAAATGGCAATAGCGGTCAGTTCGACGCAGCCCCCGCATTGACCCCGCGCGCGCCCGTCTCCAACAGCCGGATACGCGTCGAAGCCGATCTGCGCAACAACGCGGTGCTGATCTACGACTTGCCGGAACGCCAGGCCATGTACCGTGAGTTGATCACGCAACTTGACGTCGCGCGCAAGCTGATCGAAATCGATGCGATCATTCTGGATATCGAGCGCACGCAATTGCGCGAATTCGGGGTGAACTGGGGCTTCCAGAACAGTCGTTTCCGGGGTGGCGTGAACATGGCACCCGGCACCTCGTCGCAGTTATCGATCGAGAACCGTGATCGTTTCTACGCAGATATCCGCGCGCTGGAAGCCAAAGGGCTGGCAACCATGGTCTCAAACCCCTCGGTGCTCACCCTGGAAAACCAACCCGCGGTGATTGACTTCAACCGCACCCAATACCTGACCCCCGGCAGCGAATACGCAACTATCTTACCGGTCACCGTGGGCACCAGCTTTCAGGTCGTACCCAGGGTCACCACCAGCCGCGGCGTTCACCAGATCCATTTGGCAGTGGATATTGAGGATGGCAATTTCGACGAGACCAACCCCGACCCCAATCACTTGGACGTGCGCCGGGGCAAGGTCAGTACCCAGGCCGTCATGGAGGAAAAGCGCTCGCTGGTGGTCGGCGGTTTCCACGTCACTGAAAGTTCTGACAGGCAAAAAAAGATCCCCCTGCTGGGGGATATTCCACTGTTGGGCAAGGCGCTGTTTTCATCGACCGAACGCCAGAATAATCGGCGTGAGCGCTTGTTTATCCTCACACCACGCGTTATCGGCGACCAGGACGACCCGTCCCGCTACTTGCCGCAAGCCGACCAGGCCGAGCTACAAGCCGCTCTCACACCACTGGCCAGGCGCTACTCCCCCCATGAGCCGGTGATCAAGCGCAGTGACATCATCGGCACCCTGGCACGCCTCGTCAGCGGGGAAGTGCCCAAGGCGTTCAAAACCGCGCCGATGCCTCTGGGGCTGAACACCTTGTGCAGCACCCGAGACTTGCTGGCATTGAATACCGAACGCAGCCAGTGGTACGCCGGCCCGGAATACAACGTGGCGGTCGTGGTGTTGCGCAACCAGTTCAAGCGCAACGTGCGTATCGATGAAAAGGAATGCAGCAACTCGCAGACCCTCGCGGTCACCGTATGGCCACGTGCCTGGCTCAAGCCAGGTGAAGAAGCCGAGGTATTTATCGCCATGCGCCCCGTGTTGAAGGATGAACATATCAGTGTGCCCCGTCCGTCCTTGATCACTTCCGATAAAAAGGCTACGCCATGAAACTTAGACTTTTGTGCATAACCCTGATCGGCGCAGCGGTGCTCATCACCGGCTGTACGCCCACCTGCAAAGGTGATTCGTGCTCACGCCCGCAATCGACCAAGGACAAGATGGTGATCTGGTGGCCGCCGCAGATGCGCGTCGAACCTGGCCCCGCCGGTGAGCGGGCGGATTACCAGACTGTGTCGCTGGAACGATGAGGTCTCAGGAAATGCCCGACTATAAGCGCCAGGTATTTTTGGAAAATCTGGTGAGCGGCGCTGCCGCTCACTTGTCCCTCGCGCCCGGTATCAAGGTGTGCACACTGCCCGCCGGAAATCGCCCAGGGCTGGCCCTGCAAGTCGCTCGCGAAGCGTTGCAGGCCGGGCAATTGCAGCGAGCGTTGGAGCGACGTTTTGAACAGGCGGTGGCGTTCGATGGCTGTTTTATCTACCTCGACGCCAAAGGCCATTTGGTGATCTGGCATGCATTGCCGGCAACGAACGCCACCCTCGACAGGATCCTCAGCCGAATGCTGTCGCTGGCCAATCTGCAAGCCTTGGACAGGTGATCAGCGCTGCTCGAGCTCCGGCAGTTCCAGGGTTTCGCGCTTGGCTTCATCATCGAGTTCGCGCAAGGTACGGTAAATCAGCGCCACAGCCTGCAAGGTTTCGCGGGGTATGCTGGCTCCCAGTTTTTTCGTGTAGAGCGTGCGGGCCAGCCAGACGCACTGGATCACCGGCACATCGGCCGCCTTGGCGCGCCGGATCAATTTGCGCGCGTCGTCATCTGTGCCCTTGCTGACCAGCAGGGGCAGCGCCGTTTTACCGGGCCGGTAGTAAAGGGCCACGGCAAAGTGAGTCGGGTTGACCACCAGCATATCGGCCTCTTCCAGCTTGGGCAGCTTGACCTTTGGTTCTTCCTGAGCCATCTGATGCGCCAGTGCCCGTCGCTGCCCCTTTACGTGAGGGTCACCTTCCATGTCCTTGTACTCTTTGACGACCTCCACTTGGGTCATGCGCATGCGCTTGGCAAAGAAGTGCTTGACCATCACCAGGTCGATAAGCGCCAGCACCAGCAGCATGCCCAGGCAGGCATGCAGCAGGTGACGAAACAGCGCAATCAACGCCAGGATGTAACTTTGCAGATCGCTGGTGGCCAGGTTGATCAGCGTGCCCAATGAGGGTCGGATCACCACGTACAAAATCAAAGCGATAAGAATTGCTTTCGCAACGCTCATCAATAGGTTCATCAATTGCTGGGCTGAGAACATTTGCTTGATTTGGCTGATCGGGTTGAGGCGGTTGAAATCCAGCTTCAGGGTCTCCGGAGCAAACAGCAACCCGAACTGCATCCAACTGCTGATGAGCTTGGCGGCAATCGCCACCCCGACCATCAACAGAGCAAATGAGAAAAACACCACCAAACCCTCGAACAGCACTTCTTCCAGTGCTCGCGCAAAGGGTTGAGTCAGGCGTGACATCGGCAAGAGCATCAATTGCTGGAAGCGTTGCAGGCTGGTCTCGGCGGTGAACAAGGCAATCTCGCTGATGGCGGTCAGCACCAGTAACTTTGCGACATCCTGGCTTTGGGCGACCTGGCCTTTCTTGCGTTGGTCACGCAGTTTTTTGGCTGAGGCCGGGTGTTTTTTTTCGCCTGAATCACTCATGGGATCGCGACCTTTATCAAGAGACCGAGTGAGTGTTTCAAGTCGCCCAGCAGGCTCATGCGCCCGACGATCAGGTCCTGCAGCAGTGCAAAGTACAGCAACAAAATACCGATACCTGCCAGGCATTTGACCGGTGGCGCAAGCGTGCTCACTTGTAACTGTTGGCTGTAGACCCCCAGCAGCGCGATGCCGAATTCCAGTAACAGCAACACCGCAATAAATGGCGCGGCGTAGAGCATCATATGCGTGAAGGTATCGCCCAGCAGGCCGACGAATACGCCCATGCCGTTCACCGCCGGTAGCGGAAACCACGCGGTGGGAGGCCAGATCAGGTAACTGTCCCAGATCACCTGGGTCAAGGTACCCAACCCGAGGCTCGCCATCAGCAGAAACACCGCCAGTTGCTTGAACAGGTGCCCAATCGGTGTCGCATCCGGCCCCAGCGAAGGGTTGAGCTGGCCCCCCGCCAAGGCTCCGCGCTGGTTATCCAGCAGCGCCCCCACCGACTCGAACATCCAGAAGGGCATTGCCAGCAACACCCCCAGTAAAAACCCCAAGGCCAGCTCCTTGAACACCAAAGCACTGAGCATGATTGCGGAGTGGTCCTGGCCTGCCAATGCCGCATGGATACCCGGCGCGGGCAGCAGTGCCATGACCATCACAATGGTGTGCCGTGGCATGCCGCGTATATGTTGAAAGCAAAACGCCGCTACCAGGATGCCGCAGGGGTAGATACGCGCCATGCCAATCACCAGGCTGGGCAGAAATTCGAGATAGAGCAGCACGGGCAGCGCCTCAGCTCAGGGCCGAACGGCTGATCATGTCGAAGGTCAGGTTGATCAATTGGATCAACTCCACACCGATCCAACGGCCGGTCATGATCAGCGTGATGCCCACCGCCACCAATTTGATACCAAAGGGCAACGTCTGGTCTTGCACCTGCATCAACGCCTGCACCAACGACGTCAACACCCCCACCGTCACCGCCACGATCAACGGGGGCGCCGACAGCACTACCACCAGCAACATGCCCTGCTTGAACAGCACGATGGGTTCCATAAGTTACTCAGAGATAGGAGAGGAACAAGCTGTCGAGCAACCGCGACCAACCAGACACCATGACAAACAACAGCAATTTGAGCGGCAGGGAAATGGTCATCGGCGAGACCATTTGCATACCCAGCGCCAGCAGCAGGTTGGAGACGATAAGATCGATGACGATGAAAGGGATGTAGATCAGGAAACCAATCTCGAACCCCGCCTGCAGTTGCGACAGGACAAACGCCGGGATCAGCAGGATCAGGTCTTCGCGCCGTACCTCCTGAGCCATCTGCGCTGGCCACAGGCGCGCGGTGTTTTCCAGCAGGTGCGTCAGCACGTCCGGATCGATATTGCGCAGCATGAAGGCACGCAGCGGTTTGATAGCCTCATTGCCTGTCTGCAGGAGTGTTTGCACGTTACTCAAGTCCAGAGGCGATACTTTGACGCTCTCGGCGATTTCGTAACCCACCGGGGCCATGATAAACAGCGTGGCTGCCAATGCGATGCCATTGATGGCCATGCTCGGTGGCACCTGCTGCACGCCGATGGCGTTACGAGTGATCATCAGCACAATCACTATCTTCAAGAACGCCGTACAGACGACCAACAGCATGGGCATCAGCGACAATGCCCCAAGAAATACCGCCAGGACTAACGGGTCCAGCCCCTGAAGTATCATCGGCCGAACATCACGCGGGACAACTGCAACCCCAGGCGACCGTCGATTTCCACCAGTTGTCCCTGGCCAATCGGACGGTCGCCATAATAAAGGCCGGCCATACCGGGAGAATAACCGGTGACCCCCAGCACCGCGCCGGGCGCGAGATTACGCAACTCACCCAGGGTCAGGTCCAACGTGCCGCAACGTACGTTCAACGCCATGCTGAGCTCGTCGAACGGCTCATGACCGAATACATCCACCACGGGCTCATCCTCTTCATAACCCGAGTAGTGCGGCGCTTCAAAATCTTCGTCCACCGATGTGCCCTCAATAGAAGTAAGTGTCAGGCACAACGCCCCTGTGCCATCGTCAATGCACCCATGCAGCCGCTGCCTGCCAACCTGAACATGACCTACGCCCTGGGTTTGAAAAAAGTTCTGCTCAAGCATCAGCACATCCCCGACCCGCAGGCTGCGCGCTTGTGCAATCGGCAACTGCAGGCGCCCTAGCGTCACGGCAATTGCCAGTTGAAACGACGCAGGTACCGGTGCAGCATTGGCGCGCCAAGACCCGGCGTCGCACAACGCAATCAACGTCTCGGGCGCCAGCCACACATAGCCCATCACCCGGGCTGCCCCCAGCGTGACGCTGAGTCGGCAACCAAGCCCTTCGGGCCGATCAACCTCCAGTAGCCGCACATAGCCCAACAGCGCTTTCACCTGAGGACTCAAGTGGTGCTGGAATAAAGCCCAGAACCAGGAATCCGGATCGTTGCCTGCGTTGGCCAATGTCACCGGACATTCGCCTAGCAGACTGAGCAGCGGTCCCGCCTCCGCAAGCGCCAACACCCCACATGCCGTTTCGAAGCACAGCGGTTGCACTCCAGCGGGGGCACGGCCCGGTTCAAGACATAACTCACCGCGCCGCCCGGCAACTTCAAACGGCAGACGCAAACCACGCCCCAGGCGACGGCGAGCAACAGCCGTGTCGCCTCTGACCAGAGGCAGCGTCACCTGCGGCATCATCATGCCGACCCAACAACGGCCAACTGCAGGCTGACCGTGCGCCCCATTGTTTGCGTAAACCGGTCCTCAACCTGTTGCCGCACGCCGCTGAGCCAGCGCGCCGTAGCCTCTTCCTCCGCTTCCAGGTCGATACTCCAGGCACCCTGCTCGCGGCGCACACTGGCGTTGATCCGCCCCAGGCGAGGCAGGTACAACACTGCCTGAAGCGGCCACTGCGAAGCGGCCTGCAGACGAGGTGCCAGTTGTTCGGCAAGCGCCTCGATCATGGCTGCACCCTCCACGCCCTTCGTGCCCGACAGAGAAGTTCCCGCACCCCAGCCGTCACCGTCATCGGCCCAAAACTGGGCAAATAACCGCGTCAACTCCGCGGGCACTACGCCTGCAATTCCCGACTCTCGCTCCTCGCGTGTCTCCCGCAGGCGCGGGCGTTCTGCGGGTTTATCTGAAACCTGGGTCATATCGGCTCCTGCGCCAGTAAAAGGGATAACTCCTGAAGTTTTTCCACCTGCCGCAGGCATTCCGTGACCTGTTTCTGGGCACTGCCAACGCGGGTCTGCTTTTCTTCCCGCTGGCCCCGCAAGGCTTCCAACTGCCCCATGTCTCGTCGGGTGCTGGCCGACAACGAGCGCTCCTGGGTTCCCCAGGATTTCAGGGCCTGCAGGGTCAGTACCTGCCCCTGGTGCTGGCTGAGTAACTGAGCACTTTGCAGGGCCTCCTCCTGCCGGGTTTGCTCAAGCGCATCCTGGGCCTGCTGGATATGCGCGAGCAGGGCCTGCTGGGCTCGCTTCGCCTCACGCAAGGCACGTTCGGCACGGTCTGCCCGGTGCCGACGCAGGCGCCGCAACGTCTCGACTTCACCGAGCAACACATCAGAAAGGGACATAGGCCGTCAGCTCCTTGAGTTGCGCCAGCGTCGCCGCCATCGGTGCGGGCTCACGCAAGTCCTGGCGCAAGAAATTGTCGACCGCCTGGCGACTGTCCACCGCCAGGTCAGTCAAGGCATCGCTGCCCGCTTGGTATTCACCTAGCTTGAGCATCAGTTCGATTTGCTGATAGGCCGACAACAAACGCCGCAACGCCGTACCCGCTTGGATATCCGCAGGCTCGGCGACGTTACTCAAGATCCGCGACAGGCTCGCCAGCACATCCACTGCGGGGTAGTGCCCGCGCTCGGCCAACTTGCGGGACAGCACGATATGACCGTCGAGCAGCGAGCGAACCTCATCAGCCACCGGGTCGTTCATGGAGTCTTGCTCGATCAACACGGTATAGATCGCCGTGATCACCCCCTCACGCGTCAACCCGGCGCGCTCCACCAGCCGCGGCAACAGGCTATACACCGAAGGCGGCAGGCCGCCACGACCGAGGGGTTCGCCAGCGGCCAGGCCGATTTCGCGCTGGGCCCTGGCGAATCGGGTCAGGGAGTCGATCAGCAGCAACACGCGAAGCCCCTTGCGCCGATACCCTTCAGCCAATGCAGTCGCCGTGAAGGCCGCACGGGCGCGCTCCATGCTGGAACGATCGGACGTGGCACACACCAGTACCGCTTTGGAACGCAGTTGCTCATCAAGCTCATGATCGAGGAACTCACGCAGCTCCCGACCCCGCTCGCCGATCAGGCCGAACACGATGACATCGCACTCAACGTTACGGGCGATCTCGGCCAACAAGGTGGTCTTGCCGCAGCCCGCCCCCGCGAACAGGCCCACGCGCTGCCCCTCGCCCAGCGTCAGCAGGCCATCGATAGAGCGCACCCCGGTGGCCAGCGCGCGGTTGATCCGCGGGCGCTCGGTGGGCAACGGCGCCTCACACAACACCGCACTCGTGTCCGGTAAGTCGGCCTCGACAAACGCACTGGGGCCTTCTCCCGTGATCGGCCGTCCGAAGCCATCCAGCACCTGGCCCAGCAATGCCTCGCTGACCTGGACCCGATGCGCTACCCCAAGACGCTCCACGCCAGCGCCCACCCGCACCCCTTCCAGGTTGCCCAAGGCACTGAGCACGGCATCCTGCTGATCAAAACCAATGATCTCGGCCAGCATGTAGTCGCCAGGCTTTTTCTCCACCCGACACAAATCACCGATACGCGCCTGAGGCAGCCGGCACTGCAGCAACATGCCATTGACTCGCTGGATGCGACCTCGCATCGTCACAGGCGCAAAAGTGGTCAACGACTGGGCCTGGCGCTGCTGCCAGGCGTCGAGGCGTGCTTGCAGTTCAGCGTTCACCAGCGCACCTCATAACGCTGTACGCCATCGAAGACCACCTTGCTGTTGTCGATCAGCACCAGACGCAGGCCATCCACCTCATCCCCGACAAAAAGTCGGCTGCCCTCCTCCAGGACCACATGACCATTGGGCCCGCCTACGATCTGCACGATCTTGAACGGCAACGTCCCATCGCGTACGCGCACACGGCTGATCACCGGCACCGCGCTGTCGAATTGCTCGCCAAAACGGCTGAGCATGCGCGCGACCAGGTCCACTTCATCCTGTGAGACATCTCCACTGAGCGCGACCTGCCCATTGATCACTTGCAAACCGACTCGCTGGTTCAATTCACGTTCGCTGAGCATCTTCAACAACTGCTGGCGTACCTCAAACGGTGAGGCCAGTTCCTGTTTCTGCACCACAGGCGGCATCAAGGAAGCCAGGGCCTCGGGGTTCCCGGTGGACGCCATGCCCACCACAACAAAGATGACCGTCACCACCAGCACCAGCGTAATCAGACGCTTCTGCTGCGAATGCGAGATGGCCGATAACTTAAGCGCCCGTGCCGGCTCATTGACCCGTGGCGACGCTGGCGCTACGGGGGCGGGCGCCTGGGGCCAGGGTTCATCGGCCAAGGTCACACACAGCCGCACACTGCCGACCCAAAACGTGACGTTGAGCGCCAGGCGTGCGATCTGTGCCAACACCTGACCATCGGCATCCTGCAAAAGCCCCGCTTCAGCCTGCACCGACCAGTTCGAGTCGATGAGTCGCAGCCGCGCATGCTGCTCGGCGATGCCCGGGTCGTTCAGCACCAAGTCAGCATCGGCGTGTGCACCGATGCTCCACTGCTCCCCAAACAATGGCAACGCAGCGCCTTGATGCAGCCCATCAAGCACTCGCAGCTCGAACATCATCGAGCCCTCCGTACTGAACCCAGGCCAACCCTCATGCCACCGCACCGCGCATCAATTCATTCTGGCCCAGGTCGAAACGCCCCAGTACTTTGACCTTGGACGTGCTGCTCAGCTCGGCAAAGGACAGCACCGGCACGTGGTTGAATTCTTCCAGCAACAAGGTACGCAGCGGGCTGCGCAAATCCTGCGCCACCAACATCACGCTCTTGAGTTTCGGGCGCACCGAGAAGGCCTGGTTGAGCAGCCCGACCAACGCCGCGCTATGTTCGTCGTCGAGTGCGAAGAACACCCCGGTCTGCGTCTGGCGTAGCGCTTCACGCAGGATGTTTTCGGTCTGCGGCGACAGCAACCAGGCATGCAGACCGTCGGCTTCGCTGTACTGATGGTAGATCTGTGCCTTAAGCGCAATGCGCGCGTAGTCGGCCAGCGCGTCCGGCTCACGTTCATGCTGGCCGTACTCGATCAGTGACTCGACAATCAGTCGTACAGCCCGCAACGGCACACCTTCGCTGGCCAAGCGTTGCAACACCGCTGAAAAACGCGACAGCGGCATGATCCGCTGCAGCTCCTGAACCAATTCCGGCTGGTTGTGCTCCAGCCAACTAAGGATCGACTTGCTCTCCTGAATCCCCAGGAACTGCGGCCCGCTGAGCATCATTGCCTGCTTCATGCGCTCAACGATCAGACTCGCTGCGGTGAAGCGTTCCACCTGTGGATCATCGAGCAGCGGATCATTCGGCGCCAACCAGACCCAATGCTGTTCATCGCGATCTGCCAAACCCGGTATCGCGTGTGCAGGCTCGACCGTCAGCGCCTTACGCTCAACCGCCACATGAGTGACCACCGAGGCCTTGACCATCGGTACCTCATGCACACAGAAGCGCATTTCATCATCGGCGAGCGAATCATCGAGCTCCACCTCGAACGGTGGCAGTGTCAGGCCGATATTGGCGACCAGTGCGTTCCGGGCCTGGCGAATCGAGTGGACAAGGTCCGTCACCTCAGGCGTCCCTCGCAGTACCGGAGAGAACTGCAACAGGTACGGCCTTGACGGATCAAACCCACGCAAGTCCTCATGACCGTTTTCTTCGGGACGCACCGCTTCCGCGGCTTCAGCTTCGGGTTGCTCCTGCCGTTGACGCTGGCGCATCAGGTAGTACCCCAAGCTACCGGTTATCGTCGCGATGAGGATAAACACCCCGGTAGGCATGCCGGGTACTGCAGCAAATGCAAGCATCCCCACCGAGGCGATCATCCAACTCTTGGGTTCGCTGGTCATTTGCCGGGCAATTTCGGCGCCCATGTTGCTGACACCCTTGCGCCCGTCCGGCGCCACACGGGTGATGATCATGCCGGCGGTGAGGGAGATCAGCAGCGCGGGAATCTGCGCAATCAGGCCATCGCCGATGGTCAGCACCGAGTACAGCGCCATTGAATCGGCGGCACTCAATCCGTGCTGGAACATGCCCGTGGAGAAGCCGCCCAACAGGTTGACCACAACGATAATCAAGCCCGCGATGGCGTCACCCTTGACGAACTTCATGGCCCCGTCCATGGCCCCGAACAATTGGCTCTCGCGCGACAACTGCTCGCGTTTGTCCCGTGCCTGCATGCCGTCAATCAGGCCAGCACGCAGGTCGCTGTCGATGGACATCTGCTTGCCGGGCATCGCATCCAGGCTGAACCGCGCCGCGACTTCCGCCACCCGCTCCGAGCCCTTAGTGATCACCAGGAAGTTGACCAGGGTCAGGATCAGGAAGATCACCATCCCCACGGCCAGGTTGCCGCCGACCACAAAATTGCCGAAGGCTTCGACGATGTCACCGGCGTCTTGCTCCAGCAGGATCAGGCGCGTGGTCGCGATCGATAGCGCCAGGCGAAACATGGTGGTCAACAGCAGGATCGACGGGAACGAAGAGAACGCCAGAGGACCTGGCAGGTACAGTGCCAACACGATCAGCAGGCACGAGATGCAGATGTTGAGCGCGATCAGGATGTCCACCAACCAGGTGGGCAACGGCACGATAAAAATGAAGACGATGGCCAGCACTACCACAGCGCCCAGCACTTCGGCGCGCTGCGCTACCTTGAGCAAAAAGCGGTTGATGGCCGAAAGCGCTGTCACGCCAAGGCCCCCAGTTCACTTGGAAAACGTGCAGGGCCACGCGCGATCCGTTCCAGTTCCCCCATCACCGCCAGGAAGCCACGAAGGGTTTCTTCACGCACTCGACTGTCGAGCCATAACGCTAATGGCAATTGCTGGACCAAGGGGTAAAGGGCATTGAGCGACACCAATTGCTGGGCATTCGGACCACCCGCCAGTTCATCGCCGATCCGAAGAATCTCAGCAGCGGTGATACCAGTACCGGCGAAACTCAGCATGCGCTGCAGCAAGCTCACTGCGTCGTGATTGATGCCCAGGCGCTGGAGCAGCGCATGACAACCCGCCAGCACCCCGCTCAACTGCCCACAGCTTTGCAGGCCCAGTAACAAAGTGCGCAACAGCGGTGTCGGCATTGATGAGACCTTGGCCGCTATATCGTCAGCCAGCGCTTTGCGCATCACGTTGAGCCCGTCCGCAAACCGTTCGCCGCCGTACACGCCGAGCAGCGCCTGCATCATCGTCGACAACGATTGGCGCGTGACCACACTGGCGTAGTAGAGCGAACGCAGCGCCTGGCGCTCCTGCGGATCGACACTGGCCGCCTGCAGTGCCACGGCGATGTTCAGGCCGGCCTGAATCTCCCCTTTGAAGCGGACCTGCAGCTTGGCCATGGCATCACGCGCCAATGCCGCTTCGGACGGGCGCACTTCCGTGTCTGCCTGGGCCGCCACATATTTGAGCACGACGAACGCGCGCGCGGGGTCTCCCTCGGAAAGCCTCAGCAATTCGCCCACATCAGCCCGCTGCCGTAACGCGTCCCTGACCAGCAAAGCGATCATTGCCAGGGTCTTCTTGGCCGGATGACCTAGCTGACGATAAAGCTCCGCCATATGCTCGATCGGAGGCACGTGCACGCTCACCTTCCGCTGACTCAAGGGCTGGCTATTGTTTACCACTTCCAGGTTGAACAGGTAGGCGAGCTCATCCACGCCATTGACGGGCGCAGGCGTAGAGGTCTGGATGACAGCAGGTTGATCCAGGGGACGGACCGTTTGCACATCGGGGGAGGATTCGACTTTCATGGACAGACCTGAACAGGAAGAGTGTTTCCCTGTGTGGCAAGACCTGCTCAAACGGTTCCATCCAGCCGGATCCCGCGACAAATTTGAAAAGACTTGCACAGATCTTCAGAGCTCTGCGCAACGCACTGCACAAAAACGCCTCATTTCAAAATATTTATCTATATAAATTAATGGGTTAGAAAAGATTTTTTCTTGGCACAGCCAGTGCAAAAGGGGTTCCCGTCGACACACTTTCGACTGCGTCTATCCCAAGGAAACAATCATGAATATCCCTATTGAAGCTTTAGCGCACCTCGTTGGCAGCTCGCCTCAATTCATGCTTCACCTGACAGACGATCAGCAAAAAAAACTGCGGCGCTTTATTCACAAGCGCGTCCTCAACCCGGAAGATGCAGACGATCTTCTGCAATTGACGTACCTGGAAGCCTGGCGCAACCGAGAGCGTTTCAGCGGCAATGCCACACTCAGCACTTGGATGTGTGGTATCGCGCAAAACCTTATCCGCAATCACTTCAGGCGCCTGTACGCCAAGCCTGTGCATTGCGAATTTGATGAGTCGCTGTGGCATGGCCAGGAAGACAACCACAACCTGGACTGGGAATTTGAGGTGAACCGGCGCCTGGAAAAAACCCTGAGCGCCATCGACCACCTGCCGATGGAAATGCGCAAGACGCTATACGCCTCACTGGAAACCGACGGTAGCTACCAGGACACAGCTGACGCACTGGACATTCCTATCGGCACTGTTCGCTCGCGCCTTTCAAGGGCGCGCGAACAGCTTAAACGCGCCACTCACAACTCGCAGTTTCCTTAAAGCCAGACCACGCGTTGGGCGGCAGGGATATCTGCCCAACGCGATCAGGCTTTTCGGGTACTCGACAGGGTGAATCACGAACCACTCGTCGCTAGATCCGGTGATTTCGCTTAAACAGTTGAAAGCGTAGATAAAAATTCAAAATAAATGCTTGACGCATTTCTGTTCTACGCGAATAATGCGCGCCACTTGGCTACATAGCTCAGTTGGTTAGAGCATAGCATTCATAATGCTGGGGTCCGGGGTTCAAGTCCCTGTGTAGCCACCAAGTACTAAAAACGGCTTACCGAAAGGTAGGCCGTTTTTTTATGCCTCGCGAAAACTGCTGGGGCCGCCAGCCGCAGCACCTCGGCGCCGCGCTCACACGTCGAAGTGATTCAGATGATCGGCCGGTTTTGCGTCCTCACCCGCTGATCTGCCAGGTCAATAGTCAGATCATGCCTGGGCAGACTGCCCAGCGTATCGTTCAGGTTCATGCGCAACGGTTTATCGGGATCCATTCCGTATTCAAGATCAGCATTGACGCGTTTCTGCGTGAGACTCAGCCCAGCGCTGCTGGAAAAACTGAGATTCATAGTGGGTATCGACATGCCATGGGATTGCGTCGTGGTGTAGCTCAGGCTCATGTTTTTGACACGCAGGTTGGTACGGTCACTCAGGGCACGCCGGATCAGCGGTTCGGTACTTTCACCGGCGAGGTGGCTACGCTCTATTGCGCGCAATACCTGCGGCTTGAGCTCCATGCCGAGCTTCACTGAAGTGCCCTCACCCTGGCGCCACTGATCAAGTACCTGGGCAAACTGGGGGTCATCCTTCAACCACTGTTCAATGGCCGCCTTGTTGGCCGGCGCCACATCATCCAGCCACGCATGGCGCCCGTCATCCCGTAACTCCACACGCGTGACGGAAGACTCGACCGACGCCAGTTGGCGCAGCCCGTTCTTCACCAGGTCCTGCTGGGTGATCAACTTATCCAGTGACTGGCTGATGGCGTGATAAGCGTCCGGCTTCGTTGCCATGGGCGGATGAGTCGTGAGAAACCGTTGCACCGTGGCCAACTGTTGATCGATGGTGCTCCCCGACAGCCCGATCGCTGCCAGCTCCCGCCTGAAAGTCGGCGAGTAAAGCGACACGCTGCGGGTGAGTTCATCCATCTGAGACTGCGTAACCGGTTGCGGATGCTTGAACGAAAAACTGAAAGCCTGCGATTCGCCGCGATCAAACTTCACCATGACCGACAGTTCCGGCAACAAGGCCGCCGCCGCGCTGGGCCCGTCACTGTCGGCCCGGCCTAACGCCAACGCGTTGAGCGGCGCGATGTTGGCGCCAACCCCGCCCTGCCTGAATAATTGAGCACTGGTTGTCGTACCTTGGCTGGTACCTGTTGCGGTGTACGTGGTCGACTGGCTCTTATCTGCATGCGCGAGATTGAGGTTGCCCACCACACCGACGCCAGCGCGTATCACTGAGTCCAACTCGGCGATGTTTTCCCGCGGGCTGTACATCAAGCGCAATTGGGTGAGTACGTCCAGATTGACGTCACCACTGATCTTGGAGCTCTTGCCTGTCGCGTGCTCCTCACCCAACGCCAGCAAGTCATAGACGGTACCGTTCTCGCCGGTAAGGATCGACATCATCTTGCCAAAGTCTGCTTCTTTCACGTCAAAGCCGATGCTCGACCCTGTGTTTTTCGCCACCGCTGCTGTCAGTTCCGCAGCGACCCTCAAGGCCGGCCCCACCGCCTCCGGTCCTCGCCCCAGCGTCAAGCCAGAGGCCACCGAACCGGCCAGCCGCCGCATATCGTCCGTACTGATCTCAACCCGCGCGCCTTTGTCGGTGCGGCTGATACTCACACCGTGGGTATGCGACTTGGAGGCGCCCAAGAAGAACTCCAGGGGGGCTATGGGTTTTACCTCCGTCACCATCAACCCCACGCTTTTACCTTGGGTCCGGCTCGGCGCGAGGGTCTGGCCACTGCCCAGTCGCTGTACCTGCTGCGTCATTGCCTCCTTGATGGAAGCACCGGTGGGCAATCCCAGCAGGCTCGAAAGATGCCAGTGCAGCGCAGAACCAGGTGTTCCAAGGTCCTTGGCCAACAGTTTGAAGTTGCCATACAACGACTCCGCCTGCTCATAGCTGGCAATACCTTGGCTGGCCAATGTGTGGACAGGGCTGGTTTTATACGCCTGCATCGTCTCGCGCAGAGCGGTTCCTATGCGCTCCAGGCCGCTTGGGCTAACGCCTGACGTATCGTCGAGCGCACGTGCCAGATCCGCCAGTTGCTTGAGCGTGCTTGCATGATGAATCAGGTCGCCCTCAATGAGTGCCGAGGGGTGGTCACGGTTGCGCTTGCGCTCGGGCGTCCAAGCAGGAAGCGCCAAGCCTTGGCCTTCAAGGTTGGCCAATAGCGCAGCGGTCGATTTTTGCGCCGAGGGGGAGACTCTTTTAAACACGTCATACAGTTGATGCAGCGTCGAACCGGGGTCGATCGCCGCCCTGCTCAACGTGGGCCGAGCGTCAAATGCCATGCCATGCACGTCTGCCAGGCGGCGCGCGCTTGACTGGCTACTGTGTTCGACGTCGGTCAGCGCTTGGCGGATCTGCTCGGCCAACGCCTGACGCGGCCCCGGCTTGCTCAGGGCGGCGAGCCGCACGCCCAGGTCAGCAGGAACCGGCCGACTCTGCGCCAGAGGCTTGAGCTGTTCATGCAGGCGTTTATCGTCAGCATAGATCCCTTCCAGCCCCTTGCGGCCTTTGAAATGGTGCTGAATATCCTTACCCATCTGGCTAAGGCCTTCCAGCGGGTGGAAGTGCGCCTTGATCCCTTTGATAAAATTGCGCTTGAGCGGCACCCCCTCACGGGTTTGCCCCATCACATTGCTGCTGACGGTCAGCGCGCCCCCATTGAACTGTGCACGCATCGAAGTATCCACCAACGTATCAGCCAGTGACGGTGCCTGACTCGTCGATTGCACCGGGCCCCACTTCATCGTACTGGCGGTGGCATTCTCCAGCCGATGGAACTGCTTGTCCCACCCGCCAACCAGGTGCTTATCGGCGCCCATCCGCAGGGATTCCAAGGGCTGGCGATCCGGTAGTTCAACCTTGCTCCAGCTTTGCGCCTGCTCGGTTTTGCCCTGCCAGGCCTGGCGATCCAACCTGAACAAATCGCCTTCCTGGGTATGTGCATACAGATTTCCCACGTGATCCAGGGCGAGTGTCTTTATGTCAATCGTGGGGCTCAGTTCCAACGCCCTGGCGACGCCGTCCTGATGGACCTGCAGCTGGTTATCCTGATTGACGGTCACAAAATTTCGGCCGTCCGCTACAGCGAATCCGGTCACGGGCTTTTGACTATCCCCGGCGAGCACCTCGCCAAGGGACACGTGCGGGCGCGGCGCGGGAAGTGCGACCAGATCGTGACTGGCGCCCTCAATCAACGGGTCGCGCACTTGACTGATGGCTACCGCCTTCAATTGCCCCTCTTGCAGCACATAGGCGCGACCATCCAGCCCACACGCCAGATGTTCGATACCAGGCTGCCCAGCGTTTTCCCAACGTTGTGCCGTCGCATCCCAGGTCAACAGGTTGCCTGCATCGAGTGCAATCTTGCCCCGTTGTCCGAGATCCACCGCCGACGCCAGCGCCTGCAGGCTGGGCAGGGGCAGCCCTTTCTCGATGTGTTTGACCAGCACATCGCTGAGGTTCCATTGCGGGCTTAGTGCATGTCCGTCACTCAAGGGCACGCTGTGCAATTGAAGGCGTGCGTCGCGCACCTGGGCATTGAGTTGCCCGGCGTCATCATGAAAGAAGCCTTCCACATTGACGGCGCCCTTCAGCGCCCGCTCCAGCGCGTCGACCGTTTGCCTGACCATGGGCAGCTTGTCATCTCGTGCCATGCGCAGGTCGGCACGGACTAACTCACCGTCGGTGGTCGCACCAAACAAGGCGTTTCCCGACACCCCGATACGCATGAGTTGCACCGGCAAACCTGACTCATCGACCGGGCGCACAGTCTGTGCGCCAACCCCTTGGAGATGCACAACAGAAATATCCCGGTCCTGACTTAGCAGCACCGTAGTGCGCCCTTGGGCGCTGCTGTCTGCAAACGCTTCGGGCGTCTTCAGCAACTCACCTTCTTTGCTCAGGCCAATGCGGCTGAATGCGCGAGCATCCGCGTCTGGCTTCCAGGAAAGCGTGAGGGGCTCGAACCGAAACAGTCGTGCGCCATCCAGGCGAAACTGCTGGCCCTCTGCAGTGGTTTGAATGGCGCTGACGCTACCCAAATGCGCGCGCCCCGGGCCGTCACCTGCGCCGTCGGCAGCATCGGGAAAGCTGCTTTTGAACACCGCTGCGACAGCGGGTGTGGACTGAATATGAAACAGGTACCGACGTTCATCCTTCATCCGCAACGTATGGGTACCCGCTGCAGAAGGACCATCGGCCACATAGTGTTTATTCGGCTGGTTGAGGTGTTGGGCGATTTCACGCCCCGCAAGCGTCGTATCAGCCTGCACCTTCCCGTTGATAAGTCGGGCATCGAACTGCATTGAGGTCGGTTGAAGTGTTTGATAGTGGAGCAACGACACTGGCGGTAACAACGGCGGGCTTTTACGCGGAGGGGTTTCCTCGTGCCATTGCGTCACGCAATTGGCAAGGGCACGCTGTAATTTGAGAAGCGGATCTAATCCTGTGTGCATGGTAATGCTCCTAAACATAATGAATCACAGCTGTCTAGTGGGCACTCGCTGTTTTTGGTTCCATTTATGCCTAATCACAACGGCGACTTCATGCGCCCGAAAAAACCTTCCATCTGTATTTTGACGCTCGCCTGACCCACTGTTAGTGTCCGGCTCCCCCCTCAACGGAGTGCGCTCGATGAAACTGGATATCTATCAAGTCGACGCTTTCAGCCAAACCGTCTTCGGCGGCAACCCGGCGGCGGTCTGCCCGCTGGCCGAGTGGCTGAGCGATGAGCAACTGCAGAACATTGCAGCGGAAAACAATCTCTCCGAAACCGCCTACTTCGTCCCTCGTGAGGGGTTCTATGAGTTGCGCTGGTTTACCCCGCAAGTCGAAGTGGACCTGTGTGGCCATGCCACGCTCGCGGCGGCGTGGGTGCTGATCCATCAGATGGGGGATGCGCCAGACGTGTTGCGCTTTGCTACCCGTAGCGGCGAGCTACGGGTAACGCGTCAGGGCGATGAACTGGCGATGGACTTCCCCGCCAAGCAACCTCAAGGCTGCGAACCGCCCGCGGGCATGTTGAGCGCGCTGGGCATTGAACAGGCCGAAGTGTTCAGCACCGATGACTACATCGTGCTGCTCGAAGACGAAGCCCAAGTTGCCGCATTGACGCCAGATTTCGCAGGCCTCAAGGGCCTGCCCAAGCGCGGGATTGCGGTAACGGCCAAAAGCACGCAGTTTGATTTTATCTCCCGTTGGTTCGGCCCGAATGTGGGCGTGAATGAAGACCCGGTTACCGGATCGGCCCACACGTCATTGGCGCCGTTCTGGGCCGAACGCTTGGGCAAGGTGCAACTCACCGCAGAACAAGGCGGCAAGCGCCGTGGCCAATTGCGCTGCGAACTCATGGGGGACCGCGTGATCATTTCCGGTCATGCGGTGCTCTACCTGCAAGGCACGATTTACCTGTAAAAAAGCAGTACCCCAAGGACAACAGATCATTCTCAAAATGAACGGAGTTCAGCGCGTGTTTTCGATTTCCCGCCGTCAATTGTCAGTGGTTGCCGCAGCCCTCGCCCTGGCAGCCTGCCACACGCCTGTCACCGAACAGCCGCCGGCACCGGAGCTGGGTTCGGGCTATCGCACCGGCCTCACGACCCAACACGCCGAGCGTCATATGGCCGCTGCCGCCAACCCCCTGGCGGCCGAGGCCGGACGCGACATGTTGCGCCTGGGCGGTTCGGCGATTGATGCAGCGATTGCGATGCAAGCGGTGTTGACCCTGGTGGAGCCGCAATCATCGGGCATCGGCGGGGGTGCATTTATCATGCTGTGGGACGGCAAAAACGTGCAGGCGTATGACGGCCGTGAAACCGCACCGGCCGGGGCAACCGAGCGGTTGTTCCTGAAGGCAGACGGCAAGCCGATGACCTTTCCCGAGGCGCAGATCGGTGGGCGCTCGGTCGGTACGCCTGGCGTCTTGCGTGCACTCGAAATGGCACACAAAAAGACCGGCCACCTGCCGTGGGCCAAGCTGTTCGAACCGGCGATCAGGCTGTCGGAACAGGGCTTCGCGATTTCTCCGCGCCTGCACAGTTTGATCGCGGCCGATCGCTACATCGCGCAATCGCCAGACATGGCGGCGTACTTCCTGAACGCCGATGGCACGCCGAAAGCCATCGGCACCGTGTTGAAAAACCCGGCACTGGCAGACGTGTTCAAGCGCATCGCCAAGGAAGGGCCGGATGCGCTGTACCACGGGCCGATTGCCGATGAGATCGCCCGCACAGTGCAGGGCAATCGTAATGCGGGCAGCCTGTCCCTGGCAGACCTGAAGGGCTACACCGCCAAGGAACGCACGCCACTGTGCACTGACTACAAACAATGGAAGGTGTGTGGGATGCCGCCGCCGTCATCGGGTGGGATCGCCATCGCGCAAATCCTCGGCACCTTGCAGGCGCTGGAAGCCCACGACCCAGGGCTGGCCATCGCAGCGATGCAACCGGTGAAAAGCCCATCGCACGACGGCCTTGAGCCGACACCCGAAGCCGTGCACCTGCTGGCCGAAGCCGGTCGCCTGGCCTTTGCTGATCGCGCGTTATACGTTGCCGACGCCGACTTTGTCCCGGTGCCGGTGGCAGGCCTTGTCGCACCGGACTACCTGGCCAGGCGCGCCACCTTGATCGGCGAGCGCAGCATGGGCATCGCCAAGCCGGGCTTGCCTGCGGGCATTCAGGTGGCTTACGCACCCGATCGCTCGCCGCTGCGCATCTCTACCTCGCAAGTGGTGGCAGTGGATGACCAGGGCGGCGCCGTGTCGATGACCACCACGGTGGAAGCGGCGTTTGGCTCGCATGTCATGGTCCAGGGCTTCTTGCTTAACAACCAGCTGACCGACTTTTCGTTTATTCCCGAAGAAAATGGCCAGCCTGTTGCGAACCGTGTCGAGCCCGGCAAACGCCCGCGTTCGGCCATGGCGCCGACGCTGGTGTTCGACCGCAAAAGCGGCGAGTTACTGGCCACGGTCGGCTCGCCCGGCGGATCGCAGATCATCGAATACGTGAGCAAGTCCCTGGTCGCGATGCTTGACTGGAAGCTCGACCCGCAAACCGCCATCAGCCTGCCCAACTTTGGCAGCCGCAACGGTGCGACCGAGCTGGAAGCCGGTATGTTCAGCCCCGCATTGAAACAGGCGCTCAAGGAGAAGGGCCATGCAGTGAGCGAGATCGATATGACCAGCGGCATCCAGGCCATCGTTCGCACGCGGGATGCCCAGGGCAAGGTGTCACTGAACGGCGGCGCCGACCCACGGCGCGAAGGCCAGGCGGTCGGCGACTGAACATTTCAATCAACGGAGAAAGCGCCCGTGCAGCAGGCAGATAATCTCGACACCATCCCGGGTGTAGCCCACGGTTTTTGTTCGATCAATGATCCGCTGCGCCCGGCAGAGGTGTTCATCTGCAAGCAGGTGCACAGTGCGTCGGTGATTGAATGGCAAGCCGAGCAGGTGACCAACACCGTGGAGGCGGATGGCGTGTACACGGGTGAGCATCAGCCAATCGCCGTGATCACTGCCGATTGCTTGCCCCTTCTGATTGCCTCGGAAAATGGCGAGAAGGTGGCGGCCGTGCATGGTGGCTGGAAGGGGCTGCAAGGCGGAATTATCGCCAATGCCGTGAAACGTTTTGCCGATGAAGGGATTAACGTCGACCAATTGCGAGTCGCGATCGGACCGGCGATCAAACCTTGCTGTTATGAGGTGAGCGAGGCGTTTGTCGCCCAACTTCAGGCTGACCAGGGGCACTTGTGGCACAGCGCTCAGGCGCCTTGGAGCACCGTGCAGCCTGCACCGCTGTTGCCACCACAGATCGCGCCGCCGCAAGCCAGGCAAGCGGGAAGCGCGTGGTTTGATTTGAGTGGGTATGGAGGAATGTTGCTGCAAGCGGCAGGCGTTCGACCAGAGCAGATCGAGGTGAGTGAGGTATGTACTTACTGCACCTCACCCACGTTTGCGAGCTATCGCCGCAGGACACATCACCCGGAGGAGGCGAAGACGTTGATCTATTCGTGGATTGCTCCCTCGCCGCAAACCGCTGGCCTCACCGACTGATCTTCAGCCCCTTACGCCCCGCATGCCGCTCCAGCGCCAGCTCAATCAACCGGCTCACCAGCTCGCTGTAACTCATCCCCGCCGCCTGCCACAACTTGGGGTACATGCTGATGCGGGTGAAGCCGGGCAGTGAATTGATTTCGTTGATCAACACTTCGCCGGCATCGGTGAGGAACACGTCGACCCGCGCCAGGCCGGAACAGCCCAGCACCTCAAACGCCTCAATGGCCAGCCCGCGAATGCGCTCGCTGGCTTCGTGGCTGATATCGGCCGGTACCACCACTTTGGCAGCCTGGTCGTCGATGTATTTGCTGTCATAGGAATAGAAACCGTTGCTCACCACGATTTCGCCACAACCACTGGCAATAGGATGTTCGTTGCCCAGCACGGCGCATTCGATTTCACGGCCTTGGACGGCGGATTCAACCAGCACTTTTTCATCAAAGCCCAGGGCCAATTCGACGCCAGCCTGGTATTCGGCCTCGTCGCCGACCTTGCTCACACCCACCGAGGAGCCTTGATTGGCGGGCTTGACGAACATCGGCAAGCCGAGCTTGCTCACCGCCGTCTCAAAGGACGTACGCGACGCATTGCTCCGTGTCAGGGTGATGAACGGCGTAACGGCAATCCCGGCATCGCGCAGCAGGCGCTTGCTGATGTCCTTGTCCATGCACACCGCCGAACCGAGTACATCCGAGCCGACGAAAGGCAGGTCAGCCATGCGCAACAGGCCTTGCAGGCAACCGTCTTCGCCGAGGCTGCCGTGGACAATAGGGAAGATCACATCGACATGTTCCAGCAGGCCGGTGCCAGAGGTCTCCACCAGTTGCTGGCTGGCCTTGCCGGGCACTACAGCCAGTTCGCGGTTGGACTGGTTCAGGGCAATCAGGGCCGGGTTTTCCTGGTTGAGCAAGAAGTTCGACGTATCGTTGAGGTGCCAGTGGCCGGCCTTGTCGATGCCGATCAGCACCGGCTCGAAACGTGAGCGATCCAGCGCATCGACGATATTGCGCGCCGATTGCAATGAGACTTCGTGCTCGGCCGAACGGCCACCAAAAATAATACCTACCCGCACCTTGCTCATGACCCTGCCTCACTGTTGAAAGTAAGGCTTCTTACCACGTGCGGTCAGCGATTCGCTACCAGATGCGCGCCAAACAACAGGTAGCAGCCGCCGGCAAAGCGGTCGAGCCACTTACGCGAGCGGCTGTACACGTTAGCCATACGCTCGCTGGAAAACACCAAGGCCACGCAGGAATACCAACTGAACGACAAGGTCGCCATGGTGATCACCGCCAGCGTCAACAGCATCGGCGATGGCGAAGGCGGCATGGTCGAGGCGAAGATGGTCGCCACAAACAGTGCGGCCTTCGGGTTGGACAGATTACCCAGCAACCCCAGGCGCCATGCAGAGAACAGCGAACGACGCGCCTCAGCCGGCAGCACGTTCTGGCTCATGCTCGGTGCCGAGCGCTTGAAGAGTTTCAAGCCAAGGTAAATCAGATAGCAGCCGCCGATGATCTTGAACGCCATGTACAGCATCGGCGCGGCGGTAAACAGCGACTTGATGCCCAGGCCTCCCGCCAACCCCCACATGATGGTGCCCGTCGCCACACCGGCGGACGCCACCACACCATGGCGGCGCGAACAACTGGCGGCCAATTGCGCGGTGTTGAAGAAGTTAGGCCCCGGCGTCACCACCGCGACAGTCCAGAGCAACGCCAGCGACAACAACGGAGCAGCGTACGGCAGGTGGGTGAGCAGCATCGAATGATCCTTCTTCGCGGTGTGGACAAGCCCCTACGGGTCGGCAGCCGGCTCTGCCATATGTACAAGCAAATCACCGGGCTGGCAATCCAGATAGGCGCAGATGGCATCCAGCTTGCACAATCGTTCAAGACCCGACAGACAAGCCGCCGCAGACTGGGTTAACGTGTTTCCACCTCTTTTTTGTGACCACTCACCATGGGCAATCCCTCCGTCACCCTCGATTGGCTACACCGCGCCCCGCACGCCAGTGGCCTGGACCGTATCGAGGCGTACTTCGCCGGCTTTGCCTTTGACCCGCATCGCCACGACACCTACGCCATCGGGCGTACGTTGACTGGCGTGCAAAGCTTTCACTATCGCGGCGCCATGATCCACAGCCTGCCTGGCACGACCATGGTGCTTCACCCCGATGAGACCCATGACGGTCACGCCGGCAGTGACGAAGGTTTCAAATACCGGATGATTTACATCGAGCCATCGCTGATCCAGCAGATTCTCGGTGGCAAGCCGCTGCCCTTTATCCCCAGTGGTTTATCCACAGACCCAAGGCTGTTCCGCGCCAGCGAAGTGCTGCTGCAAAACCTGGATAACCCCATCGACCCGTTGCAGGAGCAGGACGCCCTGTTCGATTTGGCCCATGCGCTGAACAACCTCTCGGGCGGTATCGTCAGCCGCAAGACCTTCGATTACCTCGCCGCCGAGCGCGCCCGGGAGTTTATCCACAGCGCCTTGGGCCGCAGCATCACCCTGGATGAAATGGCCGAACACGCCGGCCGGGACCGCTGGGCGCTATCGCGGGATTTTCGCCTGTTGTTCGGCACCAGCCCCTACCGCTACCTGACCATGCGTCGGCTGGACCTGGTGCGCAGCCTGTTGACCCAGGGCCAGTCGCTGGTAGACGCGGCGTTGACCGCGGGGTTCACCGACCAGAGCCACATGACTCGGCAATTTCGCAGCACCTACGGCATGCCACCGTCGCGTTGGGTGAAGATGCTCGGGCGCTGAAACCCCGATTTGAAATGCAACCCGCTCCCACATTTTGATTTATGTTGCGTCCAAAAACGTGATCGCCCCAGGGCTGCTTTCTCTCAAGCGCAGCGCCAACACCGCCCCCGCCAGCGCAATCGCCGCACTCCACCACAACGCCAGCTCAATCCCTCCCGCACTCGCCACCGACACCAATACCGCCAACCCCAGCGCCCCGCCGATCTGCTGGCTGGTGGACGCCATCCCCGCTGCCACGCCCTGCTCACCCGGCCGGATACCCAGACCCGCCGCTACCCACATCGCGGTCCAAGTCATGCCCTGGCCGATGCTCAAGATGAAAATCCCTGGCAGCAGCGACCAGAACCCCACACCGGTCGGCAACGCCCAGCACACCAGCGCGATTCCGACCGCGCCGGCTAGCTGCCCAATGACCAACGTATTACGCAACCCAATCCTGGCCAACGAGCGCTCCGCCAGCCAGATGCCGAACGTGCACACCAACGTCGCCGGCAAAAATGCCAACCCCGCCTGCAACACGCTGTAGCCGTAGACTTGCTGGTAATACAACGCCAGAAAGTAGTACTGCACACCAAAACTGCTCATGAACACCGCCGTCAGCACCATCGCCATGCGCAGCTCACGGTAGGCCAACAAACGCAGCGGCATCAGCGGGTCGCGGCCGCGATGTTCGATCCAGGTGAACAGCCCGAGCAGGGCCACCGCCAACGCCAGGCAACCGAGGGTGGACGTTGCTGCCCAACCCCACTCCGGACCTTGTACCAACGAGAACACCAGCAAAGTACCGCCGACGGTCACGGTCAACGCGCCGCTGATATCAAAGTTGCGCCCCCGCGCACGCTCACCATCGGCGGGTATCCAGTAACGCGCCGCCCAGGCGCAGCCACCGGCCAAAGGCACATTCACCAAGAACACTGCTTCCCAGCCCCACACCTGGGTCAGTACACCACCGAGCAACGCGCCCAGCGCCAGGCCCGCCGCCGACGCCGCACTCCACACGGCGAACGCACGGTTGCGTGCTGGCCCTTCGGCGTAGTGGGTATTGATCAGCGCCAAGGTGGCCGGGAACAACATCGCGCCACCCACGCCCTGCACCGCTCGCGCCAGCACCAGCAATACCGCGCTGCCGCCGAGCACGGCCGCCAGGGAAGCCAATGCGTAGAGTGACTGCCCCACCCGGTACAAGCGGCGCTTGCCGAGCAAGTCCGTGGCCCTGCCGCCCAGCAGCAGGAAACCGCCAAACGCCACGCTGTAGGCGCTCACCACCCATTGCAATTGCTGGGCGGAGAAATCCAGGTGCGTGCCGATCTGCGGCAACGCGACAAACACAATGGTGGCATCCAGCGCGATGATCAGTTGCGCCGTGGCCAGCAACGTCAGCATCCAGCCTGAGGGTCGAGAGGAAGGCATCACAGCGTCCTGTCCGGAATGAGAGGTCGTCAGTGTCTTTCATGCCGGATAGATGATAAATAGCGCTATCACTCTTTCAGTAATGACTTTAATCATGGATCTGAACGCCGTTCGCTTGCTGGTCCGCGTGGCCGAAACCCGCAGTTTCACGCGCGCGGCCAGCGACCTGGGTCTGACTCAATCCGGCTTGTCCCGCGCCATTTCGCGCCTGGAAAACGAACTGGGCGTGCGCCTGCTGCAACGCAACACGCGCAGCGTCAGCCTCACCCCCGACGGGCAGATGTTGTACGAGCGCAGCGCGCCGTTACTGGCGGAATTGGCTGAAGCCGAGAAGCTGATGCTCGACCGGCGCAGCAGCCCTTCGGGCCTGTTAAAGATCAGTACGCCGTCGTTGTTCGGGCGCAAAGTGGTGATGCCGGTCATCGGCGAATTGACCTTGCGTTACCCCGAGTTGCGTATCGAAGCGGTGATGACTGACCGTCTGGTGGACATCATCGACGAAGGCTTCGATGCGTTGCTGCGTACCGGCGAGATCCAGGACCAACGCCTGATCGCCCGCGCCCTGCCGCCATTACGCTGGGTCACGGTCGCCGCCCCCGCCTACCTAGCGCGCTTTGGCACTCCGCAAAGCGTTGATGATCTCAAGGACCACCACTGCCTCACCGTGCGCAATTTGCGCAGCGGGCGCATGGTGGATTGGCAATTCATGATCGAGGGCAAGGTGCGGGACGTGAGCGTCGAAGGACGGCTGATCTTTGATATCGGCGATGCCTTGGTCGACGGTGCCGTGGGCGGTTTCGGCATCGCCCAGGTGATGGATTTTGCCGTGCGCGACGACCTCGCAGCCGGGCGCCTGGTGCGTATCTTGGAAGACGTTGCCGGACGCAGTCGGGCGATCTCGCTGGTCTATCCGCCGTCGCGGCAATATTCACCGAAGCTGATGGCGTTTGCCGAAGCGCTGGCAAACGCACGCTGGTAAGGCTTAGAGCTGGCGCCCATCAATCGGCTGGCCGATGGTGAGGAAATGCCCGCCCGCCACATGGTGCAACGTGCGCAGTTCATCATGCCCTTCGAAGTGCCACCGGCCGTCGCTGAACACGCGGTCGTCGGCATAGGCCGCGACGACTTCACCCAGGAAAAGATCGTAAGTCTGCTGATTGTGAGGCTCGGGCAGCAGGCGGCATTCCAGCCACGCCACGCAGCCTTCCAGCAGCGGCGCTTCGGTGTGTTCACCCTTGAACGCTTGCACACCGTAAGCAGCAAACTTGTCAGTCTCGGAGCCGGTGGTGTTGCCGACCGTCTGCACGAGATCCGCCTGCGCCGCGCAAGGCACCTGAAGCACAAAGGTGCCGGCGCCTTCCAGCAGTTGGCGGGTCCATGTTGCCTTGTCCAACACCACGGCGACTTTCGGCGGCTCAAAATCCAGCGGCATCGCCCAAGCGGCGGCCATGATATTGCGCTGGCCGTTGTGTGCGGCGCTCACCAACACGGTCGGGCCGTGGTTGAGCAAACGGTAGGCCTTGGACAGCGGAACGGGGCGACAGTGGGTAGGGCTCATGGAAGGTCGACTCTTCATGCAAGAAAGCACCTACGATACCTGAAGCCCTACGCTCAACTCGACAGTGGGTTGGCGAACGGCTCCACTGCGCTGACCACTTCCTGCGCGCCGTCCTGGCGTTTCCACGATCACCGTGCCTGCCTCGGCCGCCAGGGCCAGGCCGTGCTCGACTTGCAGGCGGCCACCGGTCATCAGGGTGACCGCATCGCGAGCCTTGTCCTGGTTCTGACGCAAGGCGCGCATCAGCTTCCCGTTAAATTCAACGCACCAAAGCGGCTCATGAATGCTACGCGGCAGTTCTATCAGGTATGCTTTTCAAGCAGAAACAAAAAGAAACAATTTAGCCAGCCTGCTCGATAAGGAGTCCCGTTTTGGAGTTATCGACCGCCGCGTGGATGGTTCACGACACCCGTCTTATGCTCTGCGTACTGCTGGCCATCGCCAGCATCATCGTGCTGATCAGCGCGACCAAACTGCCGCCATTTCTGTCGATCCTGATCGGCACCTTTATCGCCGGCGTCGGCGCTGGCCTGCCGCCGGAAGAAGTGGCCAAGGCATTCAGCAAAGGCGCTGGGGCGATCCTGGGTGAAGCCGGGATCATCATTGCCCTGGGCTCGATGCTTGGCGCATTGATGGCGGAATCCGGTGCGGCCGACCGCATCGCCACTACCCTGCTCGGGCTGGGCAAGGGCAAGTCATTGCCTTGGGTGATGGCGCTGGTGGCCATGGTGATCGGCCTACCACTGTTCTTCGAAGTGGGCCTGGTGATGATGGTGCCGATCATCTTTGTGATGGCTAAGCGTTCGAACCAGCCCCTGCTGAAAATCGCCATTCCCGCCTTGGCCGGCATGACCACCCTGCACGCCCTGATGCCACCGCATCCGGGACCACTGATTGCGGTGGGCGCGCTGCACGCCGACCTGGGCCTGACCATGTTGCTGGGCTTCTGCCTGGCGGTGCCGGCAGTGATTCTTGCTGGCCCGATCTATGGCAACTGGCTGTCCAAGCGCCTGCACGTGGATGAGCCGGCCGACATCGGGGCACTGTTCAGCGCACCGCCCAAGGCGCCGCGGCAGCCGAGCTTTGGTGTGTCGTTGCTGATCATTCTGTTGCCGGTGATCCTGATGCTGGGCAGCACCTTGGCCAAGGTCGCCCTGCCGGCCGAAAGCACCGTCGGCCTGACCTTGAAGTTCCTCGGTGAACCGCTGATCGCCCTCGGCCTGGCCGTGATCGCCGCCGTGATCTGCCTGGGCTGGGCCGCCGGCATGCCGCGTGCGGAAGTCGGCAATACCCTGCGCAAAGCCCTCGCGCCCATCGCCGTGTTGCTGCTGACCATCGGCGCCGGCGGTGGCCTCAAGCAAACCCTGCTGGACGCTGGCGTAAGCCAGACCATCAGCAAGGTCGCCGAAGGTGCGCACATGCCGTACCTGTTGCTGGCTTGGTTGATCGCCGTGGCGTTGCGCCAAGCCACTGGCTCGGCGACTGTCGCCACCACCACGACTGCGGGCATTCTCGCGCCGATGATGGCGGGGTTGGCAGCGACGCAAAGCTCGTTGGTGGCGCTGGCGATTGGTGCGGGCTCGGTGTTCTTCTGCCACGTCAACGACGCAGGGTTCTGGATGGTGCGTGAGTATTTTGGCTTGCAGTTGAAGCAGACGATTTGGGTGTGGTCGGTGTTGCAGACGATTGTGTCCGTCGTCGGCCTGGTGGGTACGTTGCTGTTCTGGCACTTCTTGACCTGATAACTAGGCGGCCAAGGTGTGGCGCCTGCCAAACAGCGCCACACTCAACACCCCCACCGCGCCCATCACCACGCAATACCCCACGCAAATCCACGGGCTGGTCGGCATCAATGCAATCAGCAATAACGGCGTGGTACTCGCCCACAGCGCATACGCAATGTTGTAGGTAAAGGAAATCCCCGACACCCGCACCGGCGCCGGGAACAACCCGACCATCACCGATGGCACCGCGCCCACCACTCCGCAACTCAAGCCCGCCACGGCATAGGCCGCACCTAACCAGATGCCGCCGTTGATCAGGCTCGCGTACAGAACCGCAATCCCCGCTGGCAGCAACAGGCTGTAGACCAGCACGGCACGCCAGGCGCCGATGCGGTCTACGAGCAAGCCCGCCAATACGCAGCCAATGTTGAGGAAGACGATGCCCAAGGCACTCAAGGCGAAGGTGTGGCTGGGGCTCATGCCGAAGGTTTTTTGCATCATGGTTGGGGTGATGACCACGAGGACGACCACGGCTGACGTCAGGACGCAGGTGAGGATCATCGCCGGCAGCAACACGGCGCGGTGGTCGCGCAATACAGTGCGCAGCGGCATCTCGGCGGCGGCTAGGCGGCGAGCCTGCATTTCGAGGAACACTGGGGTTTCGCTGAGCCAGCGACGCAGCCATACGCCGATCACACCGAATACGCCGCCGAGCAGGAACGGGAAGCGCCAGGCGTAATCGAGGATTTCAGCCGGGGTGAAGACTTGTGCCAGCAATGTGGCAGTGAGTGCGCCAAGCAGGTAGCCGAAGGTCAGGCCGGCTTGCAGGAAACCCAGGGCGTAGCCACGATGATGGGGCGGCGCGTGTTCGGCAACGAAGGTCCAGGCGCTAGGGACTTCACCGCCCACCGCTGCGCCTTGCAGCACGCGCAGCGCCAGCAGGATCAAGGGTGCGAAATAGCCGATTTGCGCGTAGGTCGGCATGATCCCGATCAGCAGGCAGGGCAAGGCCATCATCAGGATGCTCAGGCTGAACACGCGCTTGCGTCCCAGGTGATCGGCGAAATGGGCCATCAGGATGCCGCCCAACGGGCGCGCAAGGTAACCCGTGACGAAGATGCCGAAGCTTTGCAGCAGGCGCAGCCACTCGGGCATTTCCGGGGGGAAGAACAGCTGGCTCAAGGTCAGCGCAAAAAAAACGAAGATGATGAAATCGTAGATTTCCAGGGCACCGCCCAGGGCGGCCAGGCCCAGGGTTTTGTAGTCGGAGCGGGAAAAACGCTGCGCCTGTGAGGAAAAGGTGGCAGTCATGTGAAGGCTCGGCAGACAAACAAAATGGCGTGCAGGTTATGAGCTGAGTCCAATGATGGCAATCGCGACAGATATATTTGTTTTCCTCATGGATCGATGAAGATAACTGCATTCCCATATCAATGACCGTAGCGGAACATGCCGGAAAACTGCCGCCCCCCCTAATAAATACAAGAGGAATGCCCCGTGGCCGATGCTATCGAAGAAAGCCGCTATGCCCGATTTGCCCTGCGCTGTTCCAACTTCGCCGAACGCTGGTTTCCAGACTCCTGGGTGTTTGCCGCCCTCGCCGTGATCATTGTCGCCGTGGCGGCCCTGGGCATGGGCGCCGCGCCGACCGATGCTGCCAAAGCCTTTGGTGATGGGTTCTGGAGCCTGATCCCCTTTACGATGCAGATGGCCTTTGTAGTGATCGGTGGTTATGTGGTGGCCAGCTCGCCGCCTGCGGTAAAACTGATCGACCGCCTGGCGCGTATCCCCAAGAACGGTCGCTCGGCCGTGGCCTGGGTGGCGTTGATCTCGATGGTCGCCTCATTGTTGAACTGGGGCTTGTCCCTGGTGTTTGGTGGGTTGCTGGTGCGGGCGTTGGCGCGTCGTACCGATTTGCGCATGGATTATCGCGCGGCCGGTGCTGCGGCTTACTTGGGGCTCGGTGCCGTGTGGGCGTTGGGGCTGTCGTCGTCGGCCGCGCAGTTGCAGGCCAACCCGGCGAGCCTGCCGCCGTCGATTTTGTCGATCACTGGGGTGATCCCGTTCACCGACACGATTTTCCTGTGGCAATCCGGCGTGCTGTTGCTGGCGCTGATCGTGGTGTCGCTGATCATCGCCTATGCCACCGCGCCCGGCCCGAACAGCGCGCGCGATGCCAAGGCCTGCGGCGTCGACCCGGCGTTCAATCTGCCGAAGCTACAAGCACCGACCCGACCGGGCGAATGGCTGGAACACAGCCCGTTGCTGACTATCCTGTTGGCGTTGCTGGCTGCCGGCTGGCTGTTCCATGAGTTCTCGACCAAGCCGGCGATCAGCGCCATCTCGGGGCTGAACACCTATAACTTCCTGTTCATCATGGTTGGCGCCCTGCTGCACTGGCGCCCGCGCAGCTTCCTCGATGCAGTGGCCCGTGCGGTGCCGACCACCACCGGTGTACTGATCCAGTTCCCGCTGTACGGCTCGATCGCGGCACTGATGACCGTGGTCAAAGGCGGCGACGGCCAGACGCTGGCACACCATATCTCGACCTTCTTCACCTCCATCGCCTCCCATGACACCTACGCGCTGCTGATGGGCGTGTACTCGGCGGTGCTGGGCTTCTTTATCCCGTCAGGCGGTGGCAAGTGGATCATCGAAGCGCCCTATGTGATGCAAGTGGCCAATGACCTGCAGTACCACTTGGGCTGGGCGGTGCAGATTTATAACGCCGCTGAAGCGTTGCCGAACCTGATCAACCCGTTCTACATGCTGCCGCTGCTGGGGGTATTGGGGTTGAAGGCGCGGGATTTGATCGGCTTTTCGTTCGTGCAGTTGCTGGTGCACACGCCGCTGGTGTTGTTCCTGTTGTGGGCGTTGGGGACGACGTTGAAATATTTGCCTCCGGTGATGCCTTAACGACAGTGGTCAGCTTGTCGATTGAGGCCTGTTTCTGATGAATCGCGTGGGGTTGTCCCACCCCACGCGATGGCAATACCTGACTCCTCCCGCCAACCTCTTTGATTAACCTGACTCGGATTCCCACTCACAAAACACCAAGGAAAATCCGATGACGCCCCTATCCAAATCGTTGGAAGAGTTGATCACTGATATTTATAAGGACGACAACGTTTCGGTCACGGAGTACCGCGCTTTGCGTGACGATGCCGACCGTCGTATGGCGACCGTTATCAAGGAGTTTGGCCTGCATAACAACGTCACAGCCTTCCAGAAATCGATCGACGTGGCGATGCAGCTATTGCAGACCACTGTTATCGATTCGAAAAAAGCCAAGCTGACTGACACGGGCGAGGCCATCGTCAAGGATGCGCTGACGGCGCAGGTAGAGTACTTGCGAGCCGGCAGCCAGTTGGCATTGCGCCTGTTGTGAGCCTCTGACTCCATAATTGTCTTCGTTCCGTCATATTGCATTGCTACCGTCCTGGCGAAATATCTTGCAACAACTCGCCAGGGATTCCCCGCTATGAGTGACGATCACGAAGACCACCCTTCCGCCGATTCCGTAGCCCAGCCGCCGGTAGACACCAGCCGCCGGCGCTTCCTGGGGGGTGCGGCGGTGTTGGGGGTTGGCGCCACCTTGAGTGCCTGCGGCAACACCAGCGAAGCGCCAGGCAAACCTGTGACGCGGCCGCTCACGCCGCAGGAGCTCGACAAAGCGCTGCGTGATCAGGTGAAAACCGTGGTGGTCATCTACGCAGAGAATCGCAGCTTCAACAATTTGTTTGCCGATTTCCCCGGGGTGGAGAAACCGCTGTCGGCACTTTCTGCCGCCGACACCCAGCAACGCGACCGCGACGGCAGCGTACTGAGCACGCTGCCCCCGGTTTGGGGTGGCGTATTGCAAGTGGGCCCGCAGACTGTAGATGGGGTGACCTACCCCAGCGAAGTGCAATTCCAGGAAAACCTGCCTAACGCGCCATTTGCCCTCAAGGGCCCCAACGCTGAAGACTTGCCCTTGAGCCTGGTCACCCGCGACTTGTGGCATGTGTTTTATCAAAACCAGATGCAGATCAACGGCGGCAAGAACGATAACTTCGTCGCCTGGGCGGACTCCGGCGGCTTGGTGATGGGCCACTACGCCCAGACCCGTTATTCGCTACGCCTGTGGGACGTGGCCAAGGCGTTTGTGCTCTGCGATAACTTTTTCCAGGGGGCTTTCGGTGGCTCGTTCCTCAACCACCAGTACCTGGTCAGCGCCACCGCGCCGTTTTACCCGAATGCGGCTCAATCGGTAGCCAAGGCGCAGATCGCCACGCTGCAAAGTGAAGACCCCACCGACCCGCGCCTCAAGCCGCTGGACAAGTCCCCGGCCAGCGCCATGACTGGCCCCCCGCAGTTCGGCCCCAGCGCCCTCACCCCGGATGGCTACGGCGTGAACACCCTGGCCCCGCCCTACTGGCCGACCTGGATTCGGGACCCGGAAAATCCGGATTACGCCAAGCCCGACCTGCCCAACGTGCTAGTGCCGCAAACCCACGAACACATCGGCGACAAGCTGTCGAAAAAGAACGTCGACTGGGCGTGGTACGCCGGCGCGTGGCAAGCGACGTTGGACCAGTTCAAGGATTCGGGCGGGATTCCGAAGATTCCGAACTTCCAGTATCACCACCAACCGTTCAACTACTTCAAAAAACAAGGCCCCGAGAACCGCGCCGAACGTGACAAACGCCTGCGCGACGGTGGTTTGGGTGATGAGTCGAGCACCAACAGGTTCTTCGCCGACGCCCAAGCCGGCAAGCTACCCGCCGTGACCTTCTACAAGCCTCAGGGCAACCTGAACATGCATGCGGGCTATGCCGACGTGGCCTCGGGCGACCGCCACATCGTCCGCGCCTTGAAAGTCCTGCAAGACAGCCCGCAGTGGAAAAATATGGTGGTGGTGGTGACCGTCGACGAAAACGGCGGCTGGTGGGACCACGTGGCTCCGCCCAAGGGCGACCGCTGGGGCCCTGGCACGCGGGTGCCGGCGCTCGTGGTGTCACCGTTCGCGCGCAAAGGCACGGTGGACCATACGGTGTACGACACGGCATCGATCCTGCGGTTGATCACCCGAGTGTTCCAGCTGGAGACCTTGGACGGCCTGAAGCAACGTGATGACGCGATGATCGCCCGCGGCCAAAAGCCGATGGGCGACTTGAGTAACGCTTTGCAATTCAGCCTGTAGGTTTCGTATCCAATAACGACACACCGGTTGATTTAGCACGCGGTTTTCCTGGTCAGACGCTACTGTGTGGAGGTGGGCTTTCGCTGACAAGGAAACAACCATGTTTAAACCGACCAGGCTGTCCTTCACCCTGGCCGCACTGATGGCGAGTGCGGTCGTACAGGCCGACATCGAGGTACCGCTGGGGAGCACGCAGCGTGTGACCCAACTGTTCGCCTACCCCAATAACTGCAATGTGATCTGTTTTCGGCCATGGACGCTGGAGCAGACCGCCGAGCATTATCTGAGCCAGAGCCTGCAACGGGATGGGTACAGCCGCGCTAAAGTCAGCGTCAAGACCCATGACGGGCAGGTAGCAGCGACGTTCAGTGGCGTCCCTGACAGTTATGGCCAACCCCTGACCACCCTGCTCAATACCGCCGACCTGGCCTATCAAGGCGCCAGCAAACTCAACAGTGACGGCAAGTGGGCCTACAACTGGTACCTGTTCCTGCCGCTGGGCATGGCCCTGGAAAATCGCAAAAGCATCGAGCTGCTGCACTTCCCGCCGGATTACTCGCTGACTCAGGCCCAGGATTACCTGGAATCGGCCACCACTGACCGTTGGGCAGCCCTGCTCGTCGACAATGGCATCCCGGCCACTGAAACACCGGCTTACCAGACCATCATCGACATCGCGCCCATCGCCGCGCCTTCCAACGCCGGCAAGGACCTGGAAGCCGTCTACAGCTACTTCACTGATTACCAGATGCGCATGGTCCAGGAACTGAGCCTGCCCGCCAAAGGGGCATTGCCGATGGTGGCGTTTGGCGCGCCCGTGCGCAGCTGGATCAAGCAGCAATACGGGCAGACCGTGGGTGTATTGGGCCTGGCGCAGATCAGCCCGGGGGCCGGCCAGACCGTGCCGGTGCTGGGCGCCAACCATCCGAGTTACATCTGGTATGCCGCAAGCCCGGACACCTACGAGGGCAACGAACAGAAAGCCGACGAGGCCGGCTTGAAGGTGATGGGCCAGGACTTGAGCGCCGCCTGCTGGCAGGCCGGAATGGGGCAGAAACCGGCGAGTGACCCGAATGTGATGCTTAAAGCGTGCATGAACACCTGGCAGGTCACGCGCAAGGAGCAGACGTGTGAGTTGTTCTACAGCTCGGTGCGCAACCTGCCCTCGGAGCAGGCAAACGCAAAATGCGCCACGCCCGCCATCAAGGCACAGTTGAAGCAGCTGAAGAACGCCGCCCCATCCCCCGCTATTGCAACCCCGGCGCTATAAGCTGCACAAAAACCAACCGATTTCTACTGTCAACAATGACAGTAGAAATCGGCGCCCTGTTCAGCGAGTCTTGAACCGCGTCCATCCGCTGCAAGACTGGTAGTCAGACACCACCTGCAGGTCGATGCAGCCTACCCGAGGAGAGTGATGAAAACTCTGACCATGGATAAGGCTAAAACCGTCGAGAGCGAATGCCTTTACCCCTTCAAGTCACACCTTGAGAAGGGCTACCCCTCTACCGCGCAGTTCGAGGTGGTGCAGGTGGCTAATGGCCTGAGCGCAGGGATCAAGGCGCTTGTCGACTTCAATAGCCGCGTGTGCATCGCCAAGATCTCCGGCTACGCGGTGGGCGAGCAACGCCCCTGTACCGTGCAATTGTCGCCGCGCGTCCACCTGTACGACTGCTGGTTCAGCGGGCTGTTTTCACCCTCCAGCGATCCGAACGTATGTGTCGACAAGCACTACCTGGAGGTCTGGTCCTTGCGTGAAATCCGTGCCGGTGAGCTGCTGACCATCGATCATGCCGAGACTAGACTTCACCCAACGGACGCAGACGATATTGCGGCGGCAGTTGCTCAAAGCCACTGATGGTCGTGTTCAAACTCTTCCAGCGACCATCCTTGATGCCGTAGATGCAACCATGGATCGACAGACTCTGCCCACGGTGCCAAGCGTTTTGCACAATGCTGGTGTGACCAACGTTGGCCACTTGCTGGATCACATTCAGCTCGCACATACGGTCCACACGTTCTTCTTCGGTCGGCAACTCGGCCAACACCTCACGGTTTTCGTAGTAGAGGTCGCGAATGGTGCGCAGCCAGCCGTCGATCAGGCCGAACTGCCGGTCCTGCATCGAAGCGCGCACGCCGCCGCAGCCATAGTGGCCGGTGACGAGGATGTGTTTGACCTTGAGCACGTCCACGGCGTACTGGATCACCGACAGGCAATTGAGGTCGGTGTGCAGCACCACATTGGCCACGTTGCGGTGCACAAACAGATCACCGGGCAGCATGCCGACGATCTCGTTGGCCGGTACGCGTGCATCGGAGCAGCCGATCCACAGGTATTCCGGGGTTTGCTGACGGGCGAGCTTGGCGAAGAATTCGGGATCTTCCTGTTTGATCGCGTCCGCCCAGCGTTCATTGTTATCAAGCAGGTCTTGTAGTTCGTTCATCAGGGAAAGCCTCAGGAATGTTGCGCAGTTTTGTGACTGACAACCTCGCTTGCGGGTCACGCCTAGCGCAAATTAGCTTGAATCTTTGGGGCGCACGGCCTGTCCACACACTATAAGCCCCACAGTATGAGGATTGGCCATGACTGAATCACGACGTCCCTACGGCGCTACACAGCCCGAACCGATTGATGATAACGAAGATCGCATGGGTTCTATGCGCGAGCTGGATTTTGACGAGCCCGATCAAACGGCTGAGATTGGCGATGAAATCCCGCCTCGCGAGCGCGAGCACCTGATACCTGACGAACGGGTACGTGAAGCAGGGATGACCGGAGCGTCCACCGACGATCATGAGTCAACGGATGACGACATGAGCCCGGAAACATTGATCCGCGAGGATGGTGCGCGGGATGCTCGAGAGGAAGGTGACGATAATCCGGCGGATTTCGACTTGAGCATCGTGGACGAGGATGAGATTGGCGGCGGGAATGGGTTGGATGAGGCCGAACTGGCTGATATTGATCCTGTAGACGGTAACCGCTGAAAAAACGCGGTTCAAATGTGGGAGCGAGCAAGCCCGCTCCCACATTTGGATTTTTGGTTAATCCACCAAGGTGCAGGCCATGACGACCGCATCCTCGCGCCCCCCCACAGCAGGGTAGTAATCCCGACGCCGTCCGATCTCGTTGAAGCCGTAGCGCTCATACAAGCGAAATGCGCCGGTATTGCTATCCCGCACTTCCAGGAAGCACTCACGCGCATTGGCGGCATAGGCACGGGACATCAAGTGCTCCAACAGCGCCAAACCCAGGCCACGGCCCTGGTTCTCCGGCTTGACGGTGATATTCAGCAAATGCGCTTCATCAAGGATGATCTGCACCACACCGTGCCCCACCTGCTGCTCACCTTCAAACATCAACCAGATCTGATACTTGCCCAGCCCGTCGAGAAAAATCCCGCGGGTCCAGGGGTGGCTGAAAGCCGCGTATTCAATTTTCAGCACGGCGTCGAGGTCGGCCTCGGTCATCGGGCGGAAGGATAAAGCCTCACTCATCGGTTGTTTTCCAGCGCGCCATCAGCCGGCGCATGGCTTGCCAGACATCAGCCTTACGCTGTGGCTCTTCCATTAATAATTCCAGGCCCGGCAGGGCCCACACCGAACCCAGGCCTTCGACTTGCAGTTCGCGGTACCAGGCCTCGGCGTTGGCTTCGCCGGCAAACCGCACGGCGGGCAGGCCGATCAGCCACAGGCATACACAGGGTTCGTCTTCCAGGCGCGCCGACACAAAGCCTTGCACAAAATCCCGCGCCGCTTCCGGGCCCTGGTCCATGGTGCCGCGCACCAGCAACGGCCAGCGCACCGGGTCGCCGACAATCTGTGGGCTATCGGGCAGGCCGGCGGCGCGCAGCATGTCCTTGAGCAGCATGTAGGCCGGGTCGCGGGTCTGGAAACGCTCGCCGGTCGGTAACTCGACCAGCAGCAGGCAACGCCCGGCCCGCAGCAATTGCAGGGCGAAGCGCGGTGGCGGCACCACCGGAGCCTTGGCCACCGGCGCGGCCTCTTCGACGACCACGGCTTTGACTACCGGCGATGGGCGCGGCACTTCGATCTTCGCCCGCTCGACCACGGGGCGCGCCTCGGGCACAGGCTTGACCACCGCAACCGGCGCGGCCGCCTCCTCGCCCGAAGACTCGAACGCCTCATAGGGCTCAAGCGCCTGCAACAGCTCAGGCCGCGACGGTGCGGCAAACGGCAGTTCGGTGCGGGGCAGCCAGTTGACCACCTGCATGGCGGTCAAGTAAGCGCGACGTCGGGACTCGATAAGCACAGCTCGGCCACTTGTGGATAACTAAAGAGCGGCGATTCTACCGCTGTTCGGTAACAATCGCCCACTGCACACTGACCGGCTGTGGATAAATCCCGCGTCCGATGCAGTACAATCGCGACTTTTAATCGCCAACCAGCCGGCCATTCCCATGATCGAACCCAAGCGCGTCCTGCGCGCCCTCGCCGAACACTGGGCCTTACTTGAGCCACTGTGCGAACACTTCGACCAAGGCACCCTGAGCCTTAGCGAACTGCGTGCGCAACTGGCCGCCCAACAACTGGACAGCACGCCCCAGGACATCACCAGCCTGCTGGACGTGTGGATTCGCCTGGATATCCTGGTGCCTGTCGCCAAGAGCCCGAACCGTTTCGAGCTCAACGCGCAGATCCACGACTTCCTGGCTTATCTTCGCAAGGAGCACCGGCTTGGCCTGTGCCTGGAAATCGAAGCCTACCTGCGCCACCTCGAACGCCTGGCCGGGTATATCCAGGACGCCTTCGACATTCGTGATGGCCACGACCTGGCCCGCCAGCTGCGCCTGCTCGACATGCGCGTGCGCGACGTGTTGAAAAAACTCGCCAACGACGAACAGGCCCTCGCCGCCGTGGCCGACCGCGCCAAGACCAGCGACCGCCAGATCCCGTTGC
The DNA here is from genome assembly GCF_054685145.1 of Pseudomonas sp. H1_A03. Taxonomy (NCBI): domain Bacteria; kingdom Pseudomonadati; phylum Pseudomonadota; class Gammaproteobacteria; order Pseudomonadales; family Pseudomonadaceae; genus Pseudomonas; species Pseudomonas sp. H1_A03. The sequence continues at coordinate 2,069,965 of NZ_CP162829.1, read as the reverse complement.
GCCAGCGCTACGCCGAAGTCCTGGCGACCTGGGACGAATACGTCGAACCGATGATCCAACTGGTGAACGCCGACGGCGCCTTCGAGCAAGGCGTGCGCAAGGTGGAGAATGTGCTGCTGCGCATGCTCACTGAGCAACAGCGCCTCGGCCACCTGGTGGACGACGACATGCTGCTGCGCACCCACGCGCGCATCCTCGAAATGCAGACTAGCGCCCAACTGACTTTGCGTCATGCGCGGGAACTGCTGTTGCCTCTGCGCGAAGAAGCGCGCCGGCACAACGCCGTGACCCGTGGCGCGGCGCTGGCGCTGTCGGCGATCCGCCGCAAAGGCCTGGACGCGGTACCGCAAGCAGCGATGCCGATGTTTACCCGGCCGCAAAGCACCTTCCTCGGCAGTGCCAGCCAGGTGGAAGCTTATGTGTATGCCCTGGCGAATTTCGAGCCGAAACCGGCGCGGTTCCCCAAGGCGCACAAATCCCACAAGGGCGAAGCCCAGCGCGCACCGCGTACGGTCAAGGAAATGCTCGAGCGCTGCGAAGACGCGCTGCCGATGCCGGACTTGATGACTTGGCTGCTGGAGCAGGAACCGGACGGCGCGACCGACGAGTTGCTGTACTGGTTCTCGCGCCTCTCGCGTGAAAAACGCTTCAAGCGCGAGCGCCTGGAACGCCGCGATTACCACACACACGAGCACCAGGTCAGCCTGCGCTCATTCGCCCTGCTCCCGGCCACGCCTGACGCGGCCGAGAATTCCGCGAGCACACCTTATGCATCTTGATCTATCCGAACTGTCCCAACTGGCGCCGATCTTTCGCGAGCTGTTCAAGGGTTACCACGTCAGCCGCCGCGATCCGGAGCTGTACGCGCAACTGTCGAACTTCCAGGACCAGTACCGCACGCTGTTCAAGGCCCTGGGCTTTGAGCTGGTGTGCGATACGCGGGGCTTCTACTACTTCGTGCCGGACACCGCCGTGGCTGCCGCGCAGGTAAACAAGACCGCGCAGCGCCTGGCGTTGTTCACGTTCATCATCGTCGAGCACTTGGCCGACCAGGGTCGTGACCCGATTGCAGTGCTGGATGGCGGCAGCCTGGGCCGCGATGAACTGCCGTCGTTGCTGGAGAAGTACCGCGACCTGTTTATCCAGGCCGAAGTGCAGACCCAGGAAGAGCTCGAAGAAAAAATCATGCGCCGCATGACCCAGCTGGGTTTTGCCAGCGAAGACAACGGCATTTACCGCTTCCTGCCGCCGATGCACCGTTTCCTCGATGTGTGCCTGTCGGTGCAGCAGGACCGCGACCTCGCTGCCAGCGTGCACAGCGTGTTGCCACTGCCGGCGCCGGTGATCATCGACGAAGACAGCGATGAGAAATTGCTGAAAACCGATGACCCTCTCGACTTGAGCGACTTCGCGGATGAAAGCGAAGAAGACGCCCTGGCCCGCGCCATTGCCGAAGAACAGGAGACCGACGCATGAGTAAGGAACGCTACGGCATCCGCCGCTTCGCCCTATTGAACACCGCCGGTTACAGCCTGGGTTTGTTCCCGCTGGAAGAACCGCTGTCGGTTTACGGCGCAAACAACCTGGGTAAATCCGCGTCGATCAACGCCTTGCAGTTCCCGATCCTGGCGCGCATGTCGGACATGAGTTTCGGCAAGTACACCCTGGAACAATCGCGGCGCTTCTACTTCGCTACCGACACCAGCTACATCCTCGTGGAAGTCTCCCTGCCCCACGGCCCGCATGTAATCGGCGTGGTCGGGCGCGGCCCGGGTGGCGGTTTCGGGCACCAGTTCTTTGCCTATGCCGGCAAGCTGGACCTGGCCCACTATCAGAAGAATGACACCTGCCTGCGTCAGAAAGAGCTGTTCACCAACCTTGAGCGCGAGGGCCTCAAAGCCTACGAGCTGAAGCCGGATGAGCTGCGCCGTTTGCTGGTGGGTGGCCATACATCGATCCCGCTGGACCTGACGTTGATTCCGCTGCGCTCTACCAGCGAACAGAGCCTCAAGACGTTCCGCGCGCTGTTTATCAACCTGCTGCACATGCGCGAAATCACCGCGGCCAAGCTCAAGCAATTGTTCCTGGATGCCTTCGAACACAGCCTGCGTTCCGGCAGTGTTGATTACATCGCGGCGTGCGAAGAAGCCTTCCGCGACGTACGACGCATGGAGCAGGACTACAACGCGTTGGTTGCTGCCGGGCCGTTGGTGGAAGCCCTGGCGAATGGCGTGAAACAACGCGATATTTTGCGCGGCAAATTGCATCGCCTGTCGCCATTGCTGGATTCGTTGCTGGGCACTTGGTCCGACTACGCCAGTGCACGCAAGGAAGAGCTGACGATCCAGGCCGAGCATTACCGTAACGAGCAGGATGCCCTGCAGAACGACCAACGCGGTGGCACCCAGGAGTTGATGCGACTGGAACGTGAGATCAGCGGTATTCAGCGTTGGCTGGGCGAGCTGTCGGTGCTCAAGCATCGCTTTGCGCTGGTCGATGACGTCAAGGTGCTGGAGCAGCAACTGCTGGCGGCCAAGGATGCTCACGATGAGTTGGCGGGTGCCTTGGCGCAATCCCGACAGTTCAGTGCCGAGGACCTGGACGAGCGTCTACGGGACCTGGAAAAACGCTTGAAGTCGGTAAAGCAGCAGCTGGATCACGCGGACAACAACAGCTACGCCAAGCTGCGCGAAGAATTCTCACAGCCGGATGTCGAGCGTCTGATGCGCCTGTTCAACAGTTCGTTGTTCAGCCTTCCGTTGGGCGCGCATGGCATCACGCTGGACGAGGAAGGCCTGTGGGTCAAATCCCTGGAGCAGATCCTCGATGGTTTCAAGGGCGAGCGTTTTGAAGTGCCAGGGCTGTCCATCGACATCTCTCACATTGAACCACCGGCATTGCAGGCTTTGGCGGATCGCGCGGCGTTGCGCGACCAGAAAGAGCGCCTGGAAAAAGAACTCAAGCAGCTGAAAACCCAGCAGGCTGTGGCGTCTGACCGCGCCGCCAGTAAGACCCAGACCGAAGCGCTGTACCAGCAGGTACTCGACGCGCAGAAGGCCTTGGAAGACTTCCGTCGCGCACAAACCCTGAGCGCAGAAGAAGGCGAGAAACTCGAAAACCTCGCGCAGATGGAAGCGGCGCAGGATGAGTTGAAGCGTTCCAGTGATGCGTTTACCGAGCGCGTCCAGCAGTTGTCGGCCAAGCTGCAATTGGTCGGCCGTCAGATCGGCGACATGGAAGCCAAGCAGCGCACGCTGGATGACGCCTTGCGCCGTCGTCAGTTGCTGCCGGCGGACTTGCCGTTCGGCACGCCGTTCATGGACCCGGTCGACGATTCCATGGACAACCTGCTGCCGCTGCTCAATGACTATCAGGACAGCTGGCAAGGTTTGTTGCGCGCCGATGGCCAGATCGAAGCGCTGTATGCGCAGGTGCGCCTCAAGGGCGTGGCCAAGTTCGACAGCGAGGACGACGTTGAGCGTCGCCTGCAACTGCTGATCAACGCTTATGCACACCGTACCGATGAAGCCCTGACCCTGGGCAAGGCGCGCCGTGCAGCCGTCACCGATATCGCCCGGACCCTGCGCAATATCCGTAGCGACTACGACAGCCTTGAGCACCAGTTGGCGTTGTTCAACCGCGAGATCAACAAGCGCCAGGTGTCCAACCTGCAAAGCTTCCGTATCGTGCTGGCGCCGAACAAGGAAGCGCTCAAGCATATCGACCAGATCATCCACAGTGCCGGTCAGTATGAAGAAGGCGAGACGCTGTCGGTGTTCGACCTAAGCCATAGCGCCGAGCAGGACAACAAGAACGAAGAAGCCAAGGAGTACCTGGCGCGCCTGGTAGCTGCCAACCATAACCAGTTGGGCCTAAAGGATTTGTTCGAACTGGCGTTCGAGATCACCAAGGTAAACGGTCAGCCGGTGATTCATACCGATATCGATGGTGCGGCGTCCAACGGCACCACCATGACCATCAAGGCGCTGACCAACATGTACTTGTTGCTGCACTTGATGGATCGCGACCAGGCCGGGCGTGTGCGTTTGCCGTACTACCTCGACGAGGCAGCGGACATCGATGAGAAGAACCAGGCCGCATTGCTGGAGACGAGCTTGCAGCTGGGCTTCGTGCCTATTTTGGCCAGTGTGAAGCCGCAGGTATCCGCCCAGGTGGCGATTGACCTGGAAGGCGGTAGCGGGCCGAACGGGATCTATATCGATGAGGCGGATTGGAAGTACATCCGTCGTCACGATGTAGTGAAGGCGACGGTGAACGTGCAGGCGGATGAGCCGGAGTTGGATGAGGTCTGACTTGAATAGCTGAAACGCACAAGGCCGCGATCTTATGGATCGCGGCCTTTTTTATGGCTGGTTTTTTTGTGTCGAATGGAAGGGCCTCATCGCGGACAAGCCCGGCTCCCACATTTGGTATGCATTCTTACTGACGATGCATATCCCCTGTGGGAGCCGGGCTTGCCCGCGATGGACGCACCTCGGTTTACTTGCCGAGTTGAATCTTAGGCGCCCAGGTCAGCCACTCATCCTCAAACTTGTCGAACAGCGGGAAGGTTTGCTGTGGCCGCGCCGCGTTGCCCATGCGTTCGCCGTCTGGCGTGGCAAAGGCGATACCGCCAGCGACCAAGGTCTCCAGGGATTCAGTACGTACGGAGGCACCTTTGAACAGCCCGAAGTCGAAGCCGAAGCCGCTGGTGTTCCAGAAACGACTGCCGCTGCGCACGAGGGCGGCGTACTTGGGCTCAATCAGGATATGGATGAGGACACGGTCAGCGGTCTGGCCCAGCTCATAGCCGGTGACTTTGCCCACGGTGACTTCGCGATAGGTGACCGGAACGCCTTCCTTCAGCGAACCACGGCGGGCGGCGCTGAGTGTCAGGCTCAGGCCCTCTTCCTTATGAGCAGCCTCAGGCGGCTGTTCCAGGGCGACGAAGTTTTTTTGTGGCCCGCCATTTCTGGCTGCCGGTTGCACTTCGATGTATTGGCCGGTGACCAGAGTTTCCAGGTTAGAGGTTTTCATCAGGCCCAACTCGGGCTTGACCACCCAGAACTGACTGCCAACCCGTGCGATGCGGTCCGCTACCTGAGTGATACGCGCGCTGAGCAACACCGACTGCATGTCGGCGCTGAGGTCGACGCTTTCAATCTTGCCCACATCCAGGCCCTTGAAACGCACCGGTGTGCCAGGCCGCATGCCGTCGGCGCGGTCAACTTTGATGGTCACCAATGTGCCGTGCTGGTTGGCGGCCTCGCGGTCGGCGAACAAGCGGAAACGCGGGATGCGCTTTTTCAACGGCACGTTCGGCTCCGGCGTTTCGAAAGCGATACCGCCGGCCATCAAGCTGGCCAAGGATTCACTTTTTACCTGGATGCCACCTGTAAGGCCGCCTGTGAGGGTCACACCGCTGGCATTCCAGAAGCGCGTCGAACCGTTAACCAGGTTTTCGTATTCCTTCTCGATATGAACGCCGATCACGAGCTGTTTTTTCTTGCGCGAAAACTGATAGCTCTGAACCGAACCGACCTTGACCTGTTTGTAAAGGATCGGGCTGCCGACATCCAGCGAGCCCAGGGTGTCGGTGAGCAGCACCATGTGCAGGCCGGGGGAGCGCAGGTCCAACGGCGGCGCCTTGGCGCGAGCCTCATATTCACGCTGCGGCGGGGTGCCTTTGTCACCGGGCCGAATGGCGATGTAGTTACCTTTGACCAATGCCTCAAGCCCGGTGATACCGGCAAGGGAAATGGAAGGTTTGACCACCCAGAACTGGGTGTCCTGGACCAGGTAGTCTTCCGCCAGGGGGTCGAGTGTCAGCTCGGCATTAGCGCTAGACAGGTCCGGGTTGATCTTCAAGGTCTTCAGACTGCCGACCTGGATGCCTTTGTACATCACCGGCGTGCGGCCGGCCTGCAGGCCCTCAAAGTCAGAGAGTTTGACCTTGACCTTGATACCGGCTGCGGCGGCGTCGAAATCCTCATACAAGCGGAACGGCAGGCTCGGATCGGTCGGCGGACTGTCCTTGCGGTTCTCTGGCGTGGCGAAGGCGATACCGCCAGCGACAATGCTCGAGAGGGATTCGCTGCGCACCTTCACGCCGGAGAGATTGGCGTCAATGCTGATGCCGCTGGCGTTCCAGAAACGCGTGTGTTTGCGCACCAGGTTGGCGTAGGTCGGCTCGATGTAGACCTTGATCTCGACGGTGCTCTGGTCCTCGGAGAGCAGGTAGCTTTTAACCTGGCCGACCTGGATCTGCTTGTAGAACACGGGGCTGCCACGGTCCAGTGAACCGAGGCGATCGGCCTTGATGGTCAGGTGCAGGCCGGGCTTGGCGTCAGACAAGGGCGGCTCTTCGGAGAGTGCCTTGAATTTGCGTGTGGGCTCACCGTCGCCAGGGCTGGCAGCAATGTAGTTACCCGAGACCAGGGTTTCGAGGCCAGTGATACCCGCCAAAGTAACGCTTGGCTTGACCAGCCAGAAACGGGTGTTGGTCCTGAGGTATTGCTCGACGTCCTTGTTCATCTCGATGGTGGCAATCACCCCGCGATTGTTGCCTTCGTCGTCAAGGGCCAGGGTTTTGACCTTGCCCACGGGCATGCCTTTGTAGACCACTTCTGTCTTATTGGCCTGGATCCCTTCCCCGCTTTCAAAGCGCACCTGAATTTCGAGACCTTGCTGGGAGTAGGCACGCCATCCCAACCAGCCGCCGATGATCAGGGCAATCAGAGGCAACACCCAGATAGCCGACCAATTGGAGGCCGGGCGGGTTTTAGCTTTAGGCAAATCACTCATTGTCGTCGTCCGACTCCGTGTTATCCCAAATCAGTCGGGGATCAAAGGTTACTGCGGCGAACATCGTCAAGATCACCACACTGGCGAACGCCGCAGCACCGAGATTGGCCTCGACACTGGCAAGTCGCCCAAAGTTTACGACCGCCACCAGAATGGCGATCACGAAGATATCCAGCATGGACCAGCGGCCAATGAACTCGATAAAGCGGTACATCACAATGCGTTGTTGGGCAGACAGCGGCTGGTGGCGCTGCACTGAGAACAGTAGCAGCCCAATGCCCACCAACTTGAATGTGGGGACCAGAATACTGGCGATGAACACGACTGCTGCGATGGGGTACATGCCGTGCTGCATCAGTTGGATCACGCCTGCCATGATAGTACTGGGCTCGCCCTGCCCTAACGAGTTGACGGTCATGATGGGCAGCAGATTGGCGGGGATATACAGGATTGCCGCCGTGATCAGCAACGCCCAGGTGCGTGTGAGGCTGTTCGGGCGTCGGGCATGAATCAGCGCACCGCAACGGGTACAGAGTTGCTCGTCGGAGTCAGCGTCTTGTTTATTCAGTTCGTGGCATTCAGTACAAATCAGAATGCCCGCATCAATCGCCCGCATGATCATCCTCTCCTGACAACGCTTGCCAGATCTGGTGGGGCGACATCACCACCTCAAGCAGCACCTGAACCATTAATAGGCTGATAAAGCAGACCAAACCAAGGCCGACCGTGATGGAGGCCATGTCGGCGAGTTTTACAATCGCCACCAGCACGCCCATCAAGTAGACCTCCAACATTCCCCAATCTTTCATGTGATGGTAGATGCGGTACAACAGCAGCCCATAACTGCGGCCGATATTCCAGCGGATGCTGAGCAACACAGCCAATTGGCAGAGTAATTTGAGCAGCGGAATGGCCATGCTGCAAAGAAACACAACGGCGGCGACCCCCTGCATACCGGTATTGAACAGACCGACAACGCCACTCCATACGGTGTCTTCCGAGGACTGCCCGAGTAGATTGAGCTGCATGATCGGCAAAAAGTTCGCAGGGATATACAGCAGCAGCGCGGCCAGCACCAGGGCGAGGCTTCGCTCAACGACGTTGTGGCGATGAGCATAAAGCTCATAACCGCACCGTGGGCATTGGGCTTTTTCACCGACGGCCAGCACCGGCTTGCGCATCAGCAAGTCGCACTCATGGCATGCCGCCAGGTCGTCCAGTGGTAAATCCGATACCTCAAGGGCATCAACCGGCTCGGGCATAAGTAGGGCTCGGACTCTAAAAAAGGTTAGGTGCCTATTCTAGTGGTCTGGTTCAGAAATAACTGTGCATATTTGTTTGACGAGTTCGGGTGCGCTTGGCTACGCAGACGACTGCTGTTTACAGCCGGCGCATTGTCTTTCTGGCCCTACGCGAACACCCCATGTGCTTTTCGACCGCCCAAAACAAAACCCCTGTTCGCGTTAGCAAACAGGGGTTCTGGAATTTAATCTTGACGATGACCTACTCTCACATGGGGAAACCCCACACTACCATCGGCGATGCATCGTTTCACTACTGAGTTCGGGATGGGATCAGGTGGTTCCAATGCTCTATGGTCGTCAAGAAATTCGGGTACTGAGTCGTGGCCAGATGGCCTCGCTTCAGCAAATTGGGTATGTGACAGCTTTCGGTGTTTTCGTGAGATCGAACTTTCGGTTCTATCGTCTTCACACACCGCAATCTGATGCTCGTTAGAGTAGTCAAATTGCTTGGGTGTTATATGGTCAAGCCTCACGGGCAATTAGTATTGGTTAGCTCAACGCCTCACAGCGCTTACACACCCAACCTATCAACGTCGTAGTCTTCGACGGCCCTTCAGGGGACTCAAGGTCCCAGTGAGATCTCATCTTGAGGCTAGTTTCCCGCTTAGATGCTTTCAGCGGTTATCTATTCCGAACATAGCTACCCGGCAATGCCACTGGCGTGACAACCGGAACACCAGAGGTTCGTCCACTCCGGTCCTCTCGTACTAGGAGCAGCCCCTCTCAAATCTCAAACGTCCACGGCAGATAGGGACCGAACTGTCTCACGACGTTCTAAACCCAGCTCGCGTACCACTTTAAATGGCGAACAGCCATACCCTTGGGACCGGCTTCAGCCCCAGGATGTGATGAGCCGACATCGAGGTGCCAAACACCGCCGTCGATATGAACTCTTGGGCGGTATCAGCCTGTTATCCCCGGAGTACCTTTTATCCGTTGAGCGATGGCCCTTCCATACAGAACCACCGGATCACTAAGACCTACTTTCGTACCTGCTCGACGTGTCTGTCTCGCAGTCAAGCGCGCTTTTGCCTTTATACTCTACGACCGATTTCCGACCGGTCTGAGCGCACCTTCGTACTCCTCCGTTACTCTTTAGGAGGAGACCGCCCCAGTCAAACTACCCACCATACACTGTCCTCGATCCGGATAACGGACCTGAGTTAGAACCTCAAAGTTGCCAGGGTGGTATTTCAAGGTTGGCTCCACGCAGACTGGCGTCCACGCTTCAAAGCCTCCCACCTATCCTACACAAGCAAATTCAAAGTCCAGTGCAAAGCTATAGTAAAGGTTCACGGGGTCTTTCCGTCTAGCCGCGGATACACTGCATCTTCACAGCGATTTCAATTTCACTGAGTCTCGGGTGGAGACAGCGCCGCCATCGTTACGCCATTCGTGCAGGTCGGAACTTACCCGACAAGGAATTTCGCTACCTTAGGACCGTTATAGTTACGGCCGCCGTTTACCGGGGCTTCGATCAAGAGCTTCGCGTTAGCTAACCCCATCAATTAACCTTCCGGCACCGGGCAGGCGTCACACCCTATACGTCCACTTTCGTGTTTGCAGAGTGCTGTGTTTTTAATAAACAGTCGCAGCGGCCTGGTATCTTCGACCGGCATGAGCTTACGGAGCAAGTCCTTCACCCTCACCGGCGCACCTTCTCCCGAAGTTACGGTGCCATTTTGCCTAGTTCCTTCACCCGAGTTCTCTCAAGCGCCTTGGTATTCTCTACCCAACCACCTGTGTCGGTTTGGGGTACGGTTCCTGGTTACCTGAAGCTTAGAAGCTTTTCTTGGAAGCATGGCATCAACCACTTCGTTAACTAAAAGTTAACTCGTCATCAGCTCTCGGCCTTAAGATCCCGGATTTACCTAAGATCTCAGCCTACCACCTTAAACTTGGACAACCAACGCCAAGCTGGCCTAGCCTTCTCCGTCCCTCCATCGCAATAACCAGAAGTACAGGAATATTAACCTGTTTTCCATCGACTACGCTTTTCAGCCTCGCCTTAGGGACCGACTAACCCTGCGTCGATTAACGTTGCGCAGGAAACCTTGGTCTTTCGGCGTGGGTGTTTTTCACACCCATTGTCGTTACTCATGTCAGCATTCGCACTTCTGATACCTCCAGCAAGCTTCTCAACTCACCTTCACAGGCTTACAGAACGCTCCTCTACCGCATCACTTACGTGATACCCGTAGCTTCGGTGTATGGTTTGAGCCCCGTTACATCTTCCGCGCAGGCCGACTCGACTAGTGAGCTATTACGCTTTCTTTAAAGGGTGGCTGCTTCTAAGCCAACCTCCTAGCTGTCTAAGCCTTCCCACATCGTTTCCCACTTAACCATAACTTTGGGACCTTAGCTGACGGTCTGGGTTGTTTCCCTTTTCACGACGGACGTTAGCACCCGCCGTGTGTCTCCCATGCTCGGCACTTGTAGGTATTCGGAGTTTGCATCGGTTTGGTAAGTCGGGATGACCCCCTAGCCGAAACAGTGCTCTACCCCCTACAGTGATACATGAGGCGCTACCTAAATAGCTTTCGAGGAGAACCAGCTATCTCCGAGCTTGATTAGCCTTTCACTCCGATCCACAGGTCATCCGCTAACTTTTCAACGGTAGTCGGTTCGGTCCTCCAGTTAGTGTTACCCAACCTTCAACCTGCCCATGGATAGATCGCCCGGTTTCGGGTCTATTCCCAGCGACTAGACGCCCTATTAAGACTCGCTTTCGCTACGCCTCCCCTATTCGGTTAAGCTCGCCACTGAAAATAAGTCGCTGACCCATTATACAAAAGGTACGCAGTCACCCAACAAAGTGGGCTCCCACTGCTTGTACGCATACGGTTTCAGGATCTATTTCACTCCCCTCTCCGGGGTTCTTTTCGCCTTTCCCTCACGGTACTAGTTCACTATCGGTCAGTCAGTAGTATTTAGCCTTGGAGGATGGTCCCCCCATATTCAGACAAAGTTTCTCGTGCTCCGTCCTACTCGATTTCATGACTAAGAGATTTTCGCGTACAGGGCTATCACCCACTATGGCCGCACTTTCCAGAGCGTTCCGCTAATCTCAAAGCCACTTAAGGGCTAGTCCCCGTTCGCTCGCCACTACTAAGGGAATCTCGGTTGATTTCTTTTCCTCAGGGTACTTAGATGTTTCAGTTCCCCTGGTTCGCTCCATACACCTATGTATTCAGTGTAAGGTAACCATCTTATGATGGCTGGGTTCCCCCATTCAGACATCTCCGGATCAAAGTCTGTTTGCCGACTCCCCGAAGCTTTTCGCAGGCTACCACGTCTTTCATCGCCTCTGACTGCCAAGGCATCCACCGTATGCGCTTCTTCACTTGACCATATAACCCCAAGCAATCTGGTTATACTGTGAAGACAACATTCGCCGAAAATTCGATAATACTCAAAACTGAGTAACTCACAAATTTTACCTTAGCCTGATCCGTTACCAGTGAAAGTAACGTTCAGTCTATCTTTCTATCACATACCCAAATTTTTAAAGAACGATCTAATCAAAGACTAGAAATCAACATTCACCATCATAACGATGGAATGCTCATTTCTAAGCTTTCATAACGTAGAAGCAGTAGTGGTGGAGCCAAACGGGATCGAACCGTTGACCTCCTGCGTGCAAGGCAGGCGCTCTCCCAGCTGAGCTATGGCCCCGTATTTCTACAGGCGTTTCCCACACAAAATTGGTGGGTCTGGGCAGATTCGAACTGCCGACCTCACCCTTATCAGGGGTGCGCTCTAACCAACTGAGCTACAGACCCAATTTCGGGCTGCTTCTTATCGTCTTCTTCAATGAATCAAGCAATTCGTGTGGGAACTTATGGAGCAGCTGATGTCGTCGATTAAGGAGGTGATCCAGCCGCAGGTTCCCCTACGGCTACCTTGTTACGACTTCACCCCAGTCATGAATCACACCGTGGTAACCGTCCTCCCGAAGGTTAGACTAGCTACTTCTGGTGCAACCCACTCCCATGGTGTGACGGGCGGTGTGTACAAGGCCCGGGAACGTATTCACCGCGACATTCTGATTCGCGATTACTAGCGATTCCGACTTCACGCAGTCGAGTTGCAGACTGCGATCCGGACTACGATCGGTTTTCTGGGATTAGCTCCACCTCGCGGCTTGGCAACCCTCTGTACCGACCATTGTAGCACGTGTGTAGCCCAGGCCGTAAGGGCCATGATGACTTGACGTCATCCCCACCTTCCTCCGGTTTGTCACCGGCAGTCTCCTTAGAGTGCCCACCATTATGTGCTGGTAACTAAGGACAAGGGTTGCGCTCGTTACGGGACTTAACCCAACATCTCACGACACGAGCTGACGACAGCCATGCAGCACCTGTCTCAATGTTCCCGAAGGCACCAATCTATCTCTAGAAAGTTCATTGGATGTCAAGGCCTGGTAAGGTTCTTCGCGTTGCTTCGAATTAAACCACATGCTCCACCGCTTGTGCGGGCCCCCGTCAATTCATTTGAGTTTTAACCTTGCGGCCGTACTCCCCAGGCGGTCAACTTAATGCGTTAGCTGCGCCACTAAAAGCTCAAGGCTTCCAACGGCTAGTTGACATCGTTTACGGCGTGGACTACCAGGGTATCTAATCCTGTTTGCTCCCCACGCTTTCGCACCTCAGTGTCAGTATTAGTCCAGGTGGTCGCCTTCGCCACTGGTGTTCCTTCCTATATCTACGCATTTCACCGCTACACAGGAAATTCCACCACCCTCTACCATACTCTAGTCAGTCAGTTTTGAATGCAGTTCCCAGGTTGAGCCCGGGGATTTCACATCCAACTTAACAAACCACCTACGCGCGCTTTACGCCCAGTAATTCCGATTAACGCTTGCACCCTCTGTATTACCGCGGCTGCTGGCACAGAGTTAGCCGGTGCTTATTCTGTCGGTAACGTCAAAACAATCACGTATTAGGTAACTGCCCTTCCTCCCAACTTAAAGTGCTTTACAATCCGAAGACCTTCTTCACACACGCGGCATGGCTGGATCAGGCTTTCGCCCATTGTCCAATATTCCCCACTGCTGCCTCCCGTAGGAGTCTGGACCGTGTCTCAGTTCCAGTGTGACTGATCATCCTCTCAGACCAGTTACGGATCGTCGCCTTGGTGAGCCATTACCTCACCAACTAGCTAATCCGACCTAGGCTCATCTGATAGCGCAAGGCCCGAAGGTCCCCTGCTTTCTCCCGTAGGACGTATGCGGTATTAGCGTCCGTTTCCGAACGTTATCCCCCACTACCAGGCAGATTCCTAGGCATTACTCACCCGTCCGCCGCTCTCAAGAGAAGCAAGCTTCTCTCTACCGCTCGACTTGCATGTGTTAGGCCTGCCGCCAGCGTTCAATCTGAGCCATGATCAAACTCTTCAGTTCAAACATCTTTGGGTTTTTAAGAAACCCTAAACTTGGCTCAGCAATCGTTGGTTACATCTTTGATTTCTCGCGGAGTAACTTGTGATGCTGATAATCTTGTTGACTATCAGTCTGACTCCACAAGCACCCACACGAATTGCTTGATTCAGTTGTTAAAGAGCGGTTGGTTAAGATCTTTCGTCTCAACCGAGGCGCGCATTCTACAGCAGCCTCATTTGCTGTCAAGTGATTATTTTCAGAAGTTTTCGAAGAATTCTTCAACAACTTCAACCACTTGCGCTTCCGATCTCTCGTTAGCGGGAGGCGAATTCTACAGCGTTACACGCTGCTGTCAACACCTCTTTTTCTCCGCTTTCGACCGAGAGGATCGAAACGTTAATAGAGCCAAACAACGCTGCTCTACCAACTCCTTCTGGGCTTCGATCAACTGAAGCAACTCGCTGTCGAATCTCGCATAACTCTTTGTTTACCAAGGAGTTTTCCGTTTCGACTGCGCCGGAAGTGGGGCGAATTATAGACTTCCAGGATCTGCCGTCAACCCCTTTTTTTCACATTTCTGTCATATAGGTCAAAAAGCCCCCAGAAACGCAAAAGCCGGCCCCAAGGGGCCGGCTTTCTTCCTACCGAGCCTTAAAGACTAGGAAAGGCAAACTGCGACGCTTCATGGCTCGCCCGTTGCGGCCAGCGCTGTGTAATCGCCTTGCGACGTGTGTAGAAGCGCACCCCATCCGGACCGTACGCATGCAAGTCGCCGAACAGCGATCGCTTCCAGCCACCAAAGCTGTGATAAGCCACCGGCACTGGCAGGGGAACGTTAACGCCGACCATGCCCACTTCGATCTCATCGCAGAACAGCCGTGCCGCTTCACCGTCACGCGTGAAGATACAGGTACCGTTACCGTATTCATGATCGTTGATCAGTTGCATCGCCGTTTCCAGGCTATCCACCCGCACCACGCACAACACCGGTCCGAAGATCTCTTCTTTATAGATACGCATCTCAGGCGTCACACGATCAAACAAACTCCCCCCCAGGAAGAAGCCCTCTTCGTGCCCGGCAACACTCAAGCCGCGACCATCGACAACCAGCTCAGCCCCCGCCGCCACTCCGTCTTCTATATAGCCACTGACTTTGTCACGCGCCTGGCCAGTCACCAACGGCCCCATATCCAGCCCGCAAGAAGTGCCCGCGCCAATTTTCAGCGCCTTGACCTGCGGCACCAGCTTGGCAATCAACGCATCCGCCACTTGGTCGCCCACGCACACAGCCACCGAAATCGCCATGCAACGCTCACCACAGGAACCATACGCCGCGCCCATCAAGGCACTCACCGCGTTATCCAGGTCCGCGTCCGGCATCAGTACCGCGTGGTTCTTCGCCCCACCCAGTGCCTGCACGCGTTTGCCACGTTTGGTCGCTTCGGAATAAATGTATTCGGCAATCGGCGTCGAGCCCACGAAACTCAGTGCTTTCACTTCCGGTGCTTCGATCAGTGCATCCACCGCACCCTTGTCACCGTGCACCACACTCAGCACGCCTTTAGGCAAACCGGCCTCTTGCAGCAATTGCGCGATCAACAGCGTCGAGCTCGGATCACGCTCCGATGGTTTCAGGATGAAACAGTTACCGCAGACTATCGCCAACGGGTACATCCACAACGGCACCATCGCCGGGAAGTTGAACGGCGTAATACCGGCAACCACGCCCAGCGGCTGGAAGTCCGACCAGGCATCGATGTTCGGTCCTACGTTACGACTGTATTCGCCCTTCAGAATCTCCGGCGCCGAGCACGCGTACTCCACGTTTTCGATCCCGCGCTTCAACTCACCGGCCGCGTCTTCCAGCGTCTTGCCATGCTCTTCGCTGATTAACTGCGAGATGCGTGCTTCGTTCTGCTCCAGCAACTGCTTGAAACGAAACATCACCTGGGCGCGCTTGGCTGGCGGGGTATTACGCCACGCCGGGAACGCAGCCTTGGCCGAGTCGATCGCTTGTTGAATGGTTTCACGGCTGGCCAACGGCACCTGGTGGATCACCTGGCCGGTCGACGGGTTATACACGTCGGCACTGCGGCCACTGTCGTTGACCATCTCACCGTTGATCAAATGCTGGATAAGGCTCATGCAGGGCTCCTGAAAAATTGTTCTATATAGAAGGAGAAATCAGTCGATCTTGTTCAGCACTTCGCCGACCGCATCGAACAAGCGATCCAGGTCCTGCGGCTTGCTGTTGAAGGTTGGTCCGAACTGCAGGGTGTCACCGCCAAAACGCACGTAGAAACCGGCCTTCCACAAGGCCATGCCGGCCTCGAATGGACGCACGATGGCATCACCGTCACGCGGGGCAATCTGGATCGCACCGGCCAAGCCATAGTTGCGAATATCGATTACGTTCTTGCTGCCCTTCAAACCGTGCAGCGCATTCTCAAAGTGCGGTGCGACTTCGGCTACGCTCTGCACCAGGTTTTCCTTCTGCAGCAGGTCCAATGCCGCCAGGCCAGCTGCGCACGCCACCGGATGCGCCGAGTAGGTGTAGCCGTGGGGGAATTCCACCGCATACTCCGGCGTCGCCTGGTTCATGAAGGTCTGATAGATCTCGCTGCTGGCAATCACCGCGCCCATCGGGATCGCGCCGTTGGTGACTTGCTTGGCGATGCACATCAGGTCTGGGGTCACGCCGAAGCTGTCGGCCCCGAACATCGAACCGGTACGGCCAAACCCGGTGATCACTTCGTCGAACACCAACAGGATATTGTGCTGGTCACAGATATCACGCAGACGCTTGAGGTAACCCTGTGGCGGCACCAGCACGCCCGCAGAGCCGGCCATTGGCTCGACAAATACAGCCGCGATATTCGATGCATCGTGCAACTCGATCAGCTTGAGCAATTCATCAGCCAGCGCGATACCGCCCTGCTCCGGCATCCCACGGGAGAATGCATTGCTCGCCAGCAGGGTGTGCGGCAGATGATCAACATCCATCATCGCCTGACCAAACATTTTACGGTTGCCGTTGACGCCGCCCAGGCTGGTGCCGGCGATGTTCACACCGTGATAACCACGGGCGCGACCGATCATCTTGGTCTTGGTGGCCTGACCTTTCAGGCGCCAGTACGCACGCACCATCTTCACCGCCGTGTCGGCGCACTCGGAGCCGGAGTCGGTGAAGAACACATGGTTAAGGTTGCCAGGGGTCAGGGCCGTAATCTTTTCCGCCAGTTGGAAGGACAACGGGTGACCGTATTGGAAGCCCGGCGAGTAGTCCAAAGTCCCCAGTTGTTTGGACACCGCTTCCTGGATTTCCTTACGCGTGTGCCCGGCGCCACAGGTCCACAGGCCCGACAGCGAGTCATACACCTTGCGGCCTTTGTCATCCGTCAACCAGCTGCCTTCGGCGGCCACGATCAGCCGCGGGTCACGCTGGAAGTTACGGTTGGCGGTGTAAGGCATCCAGTGTGCGTCCAGCTTCAGTTGGCTGGCCAGGGACGATGGGGCGTTTTCGGGCATGTTCATCAGCAAAACCTCGCAAGGCAGAAGGCAGCGTCGGGATTGAAACGCGTGGTTGCAGCTAAATTGCCATGGCGATAAAGTCGGTGAAATCCAACTCTTCTAACCTTCAGTCAGACCGTCACTAAACTATGAGCAGCCGTCGACCCGATCCCCTGGCCCAAGTCAGCGACTTCGATATCCGCCTGCTGCGCATTTTTCGCAGTGTGGTGGAGTGCGGTGGTTTTTCAGCGGCAGAAACCGTGCTGGGCATAGGCCGTTCGGCCATCAGCCAGCAAATGAGCGATCTTGAGCAACGCCTCGGGCTAAGGCTGTGCCAACGCGGCCGCGCCGGTTTCTCCCTGACCGAAGAAGGCCGCGAGGTCTACCAATCGGCCCTGCAACTCTTGAGTGCCCTGGAAAGCTTTCGCACCGAGGTCAACGGCCTGCACCAGCATCTGCGCGGCGAGCTGATCATCGGTCTCACCGACAACCTCGTCACCCTGCCCCACATGCGCATCACCCACGCGCTCGCACAATTGAAGGAACGCGGCCCGGATGTGCAAATCCAGATCCGCATGATCGCCCCCAACGAAGTCGAACAAGGCGTGCTCGACGGTCGCCTGCATGTCGGCGTGGTGCCCCAGGCAAGCGCCCTGTCGGGATTGGAATATCAACCGCTGTACAGCGAGCGTTCGCTGCTCTACTGCGCGGTCGGCCACCCGTTGTTCTATGCCGACGACAAGCAGTTGGACGACGCTCGCATCGATGACCAGGACGCCATCGCACCGACGTTCCGCCTGCCCGCCGAGATCCAGGCCCATTACCAGGCACTCAACTGCACCGCCAGCGCCTCCGACCGCGAAGGCATGGCGTTCCTGATCCTTACCGGACGCTATATTGGCTACCTGCCCGATCACTACGCCGGCCTGTGGGTACAACAAGGACGACTGCGCCCGCTGAAACCGGCTACACGTTTTTACGATTTGAGCCTCGCATCGGTCACGCGTAAGGGCCGTCGCCCCCATTTGGTGCTGGAAAGCTTCCTGGAAAGTCTGGCAGCAACGCGCTAACGCGGGCCTCGAGCAAAAAGCTGAGCACTTGGACAGTTTTTTGCAAGCCCACCAGGACCTAGAACTGTCCGACTCGAGTTTGCCCGCCATGCCACCAGAACCCTCCAGCTCCAGCGACCTCATCTACGGCCTCAACGACCGCCCGAAACCCGCTCCGGCCCTGCTCGCCGCACTGCAACATGTGCTGGCCGCCTTTGTCGGCATCATCACCCCGCCACTGATCATCGGCTCCTCCCTGGGCCTCACCGCCCATTTGCCCTACTTGATCAGCATGGCGTTGATGGTCTCCGGTGTCGGCACCTTCATCCAGGCACGTAGGCCATTTGGTATCGGCGCCGGGATGATCTGCCTGCAAGGCACCAGCTTTGCGTTTCTCGGCGCGGTGTTGTCGGCGGGCTTTTTGGTGAAGCAACGTGGCGGCAGCCAGGAAGACATCATGGCGATGATCTTTGGCGTGTGCTTTTTCGGCGCCGTGGTGCAGATCGTGCTGAGCCGCTTTATCGGCCAACTGCGCCGAGTCATCACGCCGTTGGTGACTGGAATTGTCATCACGTTGATCGGCATCAGTTTGATCAAGGTCGGCATCACCGACCTTGGCGGCGGTTTCAACGCCCCGGACTTCGGCGCGCCTATCAACTTGGCGCTGGGTGTGTTCGTGGTACTGACCATCATCCTGCTCAACCGCTCCAACACACCTTGGGTGCGCCTGTCGGCAATCATCATCGGCCTGGCCCTCGGTAGCCTGGCCGCGTGGTTCAGCGGCAAACTCATGCCTCAAGCCCTGCCCGACCTGCCGCTGGTCAGCCTGCCTATTCCGTTTCGCTTTGGTTTCAACTTCGACTGGAGCGCTTTCCTGCCGATCGCGCTGATTTATCTGATCAGCAGCATCGAAACGGTCGGTGACCTCACCGCCAACTGCATGATCGCCCGCCAGCCCATCAGCGGCCCTTCTTATATAAGCCGCCTCAAGGGTGGCGTCCTCGGCGATGGTGTCAGTTGCATGATCGCCGCCACCTTCAGCGCCTTCCCCAACACCACGTTCGCGCAGAACAACGGCGTGATTCAACTCACCGGCGTCGCCAGCCGATACGTCGGCTTATATATCGGCGTGGTGCTGTTTTGCCTCGGGTTGTTTCCATTGATTGGCGCAGTCCTGCAGCAAATCCCCAAGCCGGTCTTGGGCGGCGCGACCCTGGTGATGTTCGGCAGCGTGGCCGCCGCCGGTGTGCGCATCCTTGCTCAGGCACCGCTGGACCGACGCAGCATGCTGATCATCGCCACCTCGTTTGGTGTGGGCCTGGGTATCGCCGCCCAACCGAACCTGCTGCACTTGATGCCGACGCTGGTGCAGAACCTGTTCGACTCCGCTATCACCAGCGGCGGCCTGACTGCCATTGTGCTGTGCCTGCTATTACCGGAAGCCAAACCCACCCGCGTCGCCGCAAACCACACACCGGAAAGCGACACGCTGGAACCGCTTTGACAGTTTTATTGCATCAGGACTTGTCTGAGGCTTGAGGGTGGGTTATCTGTGCACACGTCGTCTCTATCGATCAGCACGGAAACCTCCATGAGCCTCGAAGTTCCTGCCCACAGCAACCAAGCCGGTAAACCCGCCAGCCGCATTCGGCAAAAGAACGAACAAGCGATTCTCCAGGCTGCTGAAGATGAGTTCGCGCGCCATGGCTACAAAGGCACCAGCATGAATACGATTGCTGCCAGTGCCGGGCTGCCAAAGGCCAACTTGCACTACTACTTCACCAACAAACTGGGCCTGTACATCGCGGTGCTCAGCAACATCCTCGAACTGTGGGACAGCACCTTCAACGCGCTGACCGCCGAGGACGACCCGGCCGTAGCCCTCACCCGCTACATTCGCACCAAGATGGAGTTCTCGCGGCGCCAACCCCAGGCCTCGCGGATCTTCGCCATGGAGATCATCAGCGGCGGCGAATGCCTCACCGAATATTTCAGCCAGGACTATCGTGCGTGGTTCAGTGGCCGCGCGGCGGTGTTCCAGGCCTGGATCGACGCCGGCAAGATGGACCCCATCGACCCCGTGCACCTGATCTTCCTGCTGTGGGGCAGCACCCAGCACTACGCCGACTTCGCCACCCAGATCTGCCGCGTCACCGGTCGCACCAAGCTGACCAAGCAGGACATGGACGACGCCGGCACCAACCTGATCCACATCATTCTCAAGGGCTGTGGCATCAAGCCCGTCCAATAAACGAAGCGACTTATGCCTTTCACGCTCACCGGCCTTTGCGAATTTCGCGAAGAAATACGCAAAAGCCGCTTCATCACGCTCGCCGCACCGATCACCAGCCCGCAGGACGCCCAGGCTTTTTTCGAGCAGCACAGCGACCTGAACGCCACGCACAATTGCTGGGCCTGGAAACTCGCCGATCAATACCGCAGCAACGACGATGGCGAACCCGGCGGCACAGCCGGGCGGCCGATCCTGGCGGCCATCGAGGCACAGGGTTTTGATCAGGTCGCGGTGCTGGTGATTCGCTGGTACGGCGGCATCCAACTGGGCACCGGCGGGCTCGCGCGTGCGTACGGCGGTGGCGCGAATAAATGCCTGCAGAATGCCGAACGCATCGAATTGATCAGCCGTGTGCCCTTAAGTTGCGCTTGCGGGTTCGCCGAGCTCAACCTGGTGAAACTGCGCGTGGCTGAACTGGGCGGGCTGGTGGTGGAAGAAACCTTCACCGCCAACGGCGTCGAACTACAACTGGCGGTGGGCGAAGCGCATATCGACACCCTGCAAATTCAACTCGCCGACCTCAGCCGTGGGCGTATCCTGCTACAACGCTGAACGCCCTGAACCGCAACGCTAAAGGAAGCTTTTCATGCCTACGCCAAAAACCGCATTGATCATCGGCGCATCGCGCGGGCTGGGCCTTGGCCTGGTCAAGCAACTGATCCAGGACGGCTGGGATGTGACCGCCACCGTGCGTGATCCGAGCAATGCCGATGCGCTGAAAGCCCTCGGCCCAACGCAGATCGAAAAGCTCGACATGGACGATCAACAAGCCGTGATCGCCCTGAGCAAGCGTCTCAAGGAACGCACCTTCGACCTGCTGTTCGTCAACGCCGGCGTCAAGGGACCCGCCAATCAAGAACCCGGCCACGCCACCCTGGCCGAAGTCGGCCAACTGTTCTTCACCAATGCCGTGGCGCCGATCAACCTGGCCCAGCGCTTTGTCGGGCAGATCCGCAAGGACAGCGGCGTACTGGCCTTCATGAGTTCGGTACTGGGCAGCGTGACCATCCCCGACGGCTCGGACCTGGCGCTGTACAAGGCCAGCAAGGCTGCGCTCAACTCCATGACCAACAGTTTTGTCACCCAACTGGGCGACCCTAAACTCACGGTGTTGTCGCTGCATCCAGGCTGGGTGAAGACCGACATGGGCGGCGATAATGCGCACATCGATGTCGACACCAGCGTGCGCGGCCTGGTGGACCAAGTGAACGCCTACACCGGTAAAGGCGGCCATCACTTCATCGATTACAAGGGCGACACCATCGCCTGGTAAATGCCCATCCTCTGTGGGAGCGGGGTTGCCCGCGATGACCTCAAGAGCACCGCGCTCCTACAGATAGACCCGAACATAGACTACAAGTAAACTCCCCCTTCGCCTTCACCGGCGACCCTGGATCAGCAGACAGGGCAACACTGAGCTGGCAAACCTGAACCCATCATTCAGAGGAGCCGGCCAATGCCTGCGACCCGTATCTGGTTAAAAAACCCCCTCGCGATTTTCACTGCCAATGGTCTCGATGGCCGTGGCGGCCTGGTGCTGCAAGACGGTGTGATCACCGAAGTACTGGGCTGGGGAAGAGAGCCTGCCGTGCCTTGCGGGCATGTCTTCGACGCGCGCGAACATGTGATCCTTCCCGGCCTGATCAACACCCACCACCACTTCTATCAAACCCTGACCCGCGCCTGGGCGCCGGTGGTCAATCAGCCATTGTTCCCTTGGTTGAAAACCCTCTACCCGGTCTGGGCGCGGCTGACCCCGGAAAAACTCGCCCTGGCGTCGAAGGTGGCACTCGCGGAGTTGCTGCTTTCTGGCTGCACCACGGCGGCAGACCACCATTACCTGTTCCCTGACGGCCTGGAAAACGCGATCGACGTGCAAGTTGAAAGCGTGCGCGAATTGGGCATGCGCGCCATGCTAACCCGCGGCTCCATGAGCCTCGGCGAAGCCGATGGCGGCCTGCCTCCGCAGCAGACCGTGCAACAGGGCCAAGTCATCCTTGAAGACAGCCAACGCCTGATCCGCGACTATCACCAGCGCGGCGACGGCGCACAGATCCAGATTGCCCTGGCCCCCTGCTCGCCGTTTTCCGTCACCCCGGAAATCATGCAAGCCAGCGCCGAACTGGCCAACAGCCTCGACGTACGCCTGCACACCCACCTGGCGGAAACCCTCGACGAAGAAGACTTCTGCCTGCAACGCTTCGGCCTGCGCACCGTGGATTATCTGGACAGCGTCGGCTGGCTCGGCCCGCGCACCTGGCTGGCGCATGGCATTCACTTCAACCCGGATGAGATTGCGCGCCTGGGCGCCGCCGGCACCGGCATCTGCCACTGCCCAAGCTCGAACATGCGTCTGGCGTCCGGCATCTGCCCGACGCTGGACCTGCTGGCAGCAGGCGCACCGATCGGCCTGGGCGTGGATGGCTCCGCCTCCAACGATGCGTCAAACATGATCCTTGAAGCACGCCAAGCCCTGTACATCCAGCGCTTGCGTTACGGCGCGGAAAAGATCACCCCGCAAGGCGTGCTGGGCTGGGCGACCAAAGGTTCAGCGCAGTTGCTCGGGCGTACAGACATTGGCGAATTGGCGGTAGGAAAGCAGGCCGACCTGGCGTTGTTCAAGCTGGATGAGCTGCGTTTCTCCGGCAGCCACGACCCAATCTCGGCACTGCTGCTGTGCGGTGCGGATCGGGCGGATCGAGTGATGATCGGCGGCAAGTGGCGTGTGATTGACGGCCAAGTGGAAGGCCTGGACCTGAAAGGCTTGATCGCCGATCACACCCAGGCGGCACGGCAGTTGATCGCCGGAACCTAATCCAAACAAAGCTCCCACATTAGTTTTGGGGTGTGCCGAAGACCCTTACAACCCCAACAACGACAACATAATGAAGGTCGCAAACAACACAAAATGCGTCATCCCTTCGATGGCATTGGTTTCGCCATCGTTGAGGTTGATCGCGCTCACAATGAGCGTGATCAACACCATCACGGTCTGCACCGGCGTCATCGCCATCTGGAACGGCTGGCCGGTGTAGAGCGCCATGGCTTCCATCACCGGCACCGTCAGGATCACCGTCGACAACGAAGCACCCAACGCAATATTCACCACCGACTGCATGCGGTTCGCCAACGCGGCGCGCAACGCCGTCAAAATTTCCGGCGCTGCCGAAATGGCCGCGACCACAATCGCCGTGATCACCGGCGGCGCGCCAGTGCCTTCCAGGCCAAGGTCCAGGGTCTTAGACATCACTTCGGCCAATGCACCGATCACCACCACCCCAAACACCAGCGTGCCGATGGAAAATGCCAGGTTAACCGACGGCGCTTCCTGTTCTTCCGGCTGCTTCTTGCGGCGTTTTTCCGGGTAGCTGTAGCTGAAGAAATAACTGTGCGGCCCCACCTGCATGCGCAGGAACAGGGTGTACAACACCACCATCGCGCCAATGGTGAAGGCCGAGTAAATTTTCCAGTCGGCTTCGGGGATGAATTCCGGCACCACCATCGACACGCCCATGGCGGTGAGGATCATCACGCTGTAAGTACGCGCCGAATCGTCGTTGTAGGACTGTTCACCGTGCTTGATACCGCCCATCAGCGCAGCCAGGCCGAGAATCCCGTTGATGTCGAGCATCACCGCCGAGTAAATGGTGTCGCGCACCAGGGTGGGCGAAGGCTCGTTGCTCATCATGATCGCCAGGATCACCACCTCCACGAGCACGGCGGCCAGGGTGAGGATCATGGTGCCGTAGGGGTCGCCGACTTTTTCCGCGAGTTGCTCGGCGTGATGGGCAACGCGCATCGACGCCATCACAATAAAGCCAATGAGTGCCGCGCCAGCCAGCAGCGCCACCATTTGTCCGCTGTGCAGCATCCAGTGCTCCAGCGGGTAGGCGGAGATGG
This sequence comes from Pseudomonas sp. H1_A03, assembly GCF_054685145.1. NCBI lineage: Bacteria > Pseudomonadati > Pseudomonadota > Gammaproteobacteria > Pseudomonadales > Pseudomonadaceae > Pseudomonas > Pseudomonas sp. H1_A03. The sequence goes on along the minus strand of NZ_CP162829.1, from coordinate 2,045,725 downwards.
CGGCAATCAGCGCCAGCAGCATGAATTTTTCTTGCTTGAGTGAGGTGAGCATTTCGGGCCTTTTAGTACCGCAAATCTGTCATTGATGGGGTACAGACTGCGCGATGTCGCTAACGTTTCGTTACATCTTAATTGAGAGGGTTCTTGCATGAATAAAGCCAAAACTCTCCTGCTGGTCAGGTTTTACCGATTATTTCAGCCATGGCCTGTAGAATGCCGCCATTGCACCTGATGAGAATTTAGAAAATGTACGATTGGCTCAACGCCCTGCCCAAGGCTGAATTGCACCTGCATCTGGAGGGCTCGCTGGAGCCTGAGTTGCTGTTCGCCCTGGCCGAGCGCAACAAGATTGCTCTGCCGTGGAACGACGTCGACACCCTGCGCAAGGCCTACGCGTTCAACAACCTGCAAGAGTTTCTTGACCTGTACTACAAGGGCGCCGATGTGCTGCGCACCTCCCAGGATTTCTACGACCTGACCTGGGCCTACCTGCTGCGCTGCAAAGCGCAGAACGTGATCCACACCGAACCCTTCTTCGACCCGCAGACCCACACCGACCGTGGCGTGCCGTTCGAAGTGGTGCTCAACGGCATCGCCGCTGCCCTTAAAGATGGCGAGCAACAACTGGGCATCACCAGCGGTTTGATCCTCAGCTTCCTGCGCCACTTGAGCGAAGCCGAAGCCGAGAAAACCCTGGACCAGGCCTTGCCGTTCCGTGACGCGTTTGTGGCCGTGGGCCTGGACAGTTCGGAAATGGGTCACCCGCCGAGCAAGTTCCAGCGCGTGTTCGACCGCGCCCGTCACGAAGGCTTCCTCACCGTGGCCCACGCCGGTGAAGAAGGCCCGCCCGAATACATCTGGGAAGCCCTCGACCTGTTGAAGATCGAGCGTATCGACCATGGCGTGCGCGCTATCGAAGACGAGCGCTTGATGCAGCGCATCATCGACGAGCAGATCCCGCTGACCGTGTGCCCATTGTCCAACACCAAACTGTGTGTGTTCGACGACATGGCCCAACACAACATCCTCGACATGCTCGAGCGTGGCGTGAAGGTGACGGTGAATTCGGATGACCCGGCGTACTTCGGCGGCTATGTCACCGAGAACTTCCACGCGCTGTACACCTCGCTGGGCATGACCCAGGACCAGGCCAAGCGCCTGGCGCAAAACAGCCTGGATGCCAGACTGGTCAAGCCATAATTGACTGAACGCAGTCCAACATGTGGGAGCTGGCTTGCCTGCGATAGAGGTGTATCAGTGAGCAATTTATTGCCTGGCACACCGCTATCGCGGCGGTTCGACGGTTCGACAAGCCCGGCTCCCACATTGAACTCATCGTTCTCACATCACCACCTCACCCAGCCAGGGTGAATCGGGCGATTTCCCGCTGCCCGATAGCGTGCACCTGCAAGGCCTGCGACTCGTTGATCACACTGATCCAGTTCGACTGCAAAAACAGTTGCAACAACCCTGCCCCCAACGCACCGCCCAGGTGCGGTTGCTGCTGGCTCCAGTCAAAACAGCTACACACCAGCGGCGATGCCAATGCCTGAATGAAAATACCCAGGCCGGCCAAGTGCTGCGCGCCTTTGACCGTAATGTCGGTACGCAACTCATAGCGCTCGATCCACCCCGCCTCCAACAGATGTTGATACAACTGCGCCCCCAGCTCCCCGCCGAGGTGGCCGTGGCACAACCGGGCATGGCGTAACAGCGGCGGTGCAACCAGGGCCGCCGCTGTTACGCCCGGCGCGCTGCGTGCAACACACGCCATGGTGGTTCTGGCCAAGGCATCGATGGCAGCGCTGACATCAGGTGCCGCAACACGAAACAAACGCTTGCCACGCCGGGCCTCAACCCGCAGCAAACCACCTGCGGTCATTCGCGCCAAGTGCGCATTGGCGGATGTCGGAGACAACCCGGCGAGCGTTGCCAACTCAACCGGCGATTTGGCCGAGCCATCCATCAAGGCCCACAGCATGGCGGTGCGTTTGGGCTCGGCGAGCAAGCTGGCGATCTGACTGATGCAAGGTGCCACTTCCATCTTTTCACTCCCTGTCGATTTATTTTTCTACTGAGGTTGGCGCCAAAGTATAGGGCCGTAAATCGCCGGTTCCACGGCGTCTGACAGCGTAGATAGGGACGGTATCTGAGTGAAATTTCCTGCTTTGATGGAGGCCGTTACGTCGCGCTCAATGGCTCCGGTAATTGGGCAGTCAACATCGCACAACGGGACACGAGCATTTCCCGCAACAGGTTGATGGGTTTGCTCAGTTGCGCGCGATGAGCACACAGCAGATTGAGTGGCGTACGCTCACCGCGCAGCTCAGGCAGGATCAAGCGCAGGCGCCCGGCCAGCACGTCAGTACTCACATCCAGCCAGGACTTGTAGGCAATGCCTACACCCGCCACCGCCCAGCGGCGGACTACGTCGGCATCGTCACTGAAACGGTCGCCGGAGACGGTCAGGCTGACGTCGCGTTTACCGTCGTGAAAAGTCCAGTGGTCGTGGACCCGGCTACCGAGCATGTACAGCAGGCAATTGTGCTGGGCCAGTTGATCCAACTGCCGAGGCTCGCCAAACCGCGTGAGATAGCTGGGGGAAGCGCATAACACGCGAACGTTTTCCGGCGCGACGGGGAGCGCGACGAGGCTGGAATCCTCGGGTTCACCGTAGCGTAGGGCGATGTCCACCGGCTGGCGGAACAAGTCGGCAATTCGATCACCCAACAACAGGCGCACGCTCAGTTGCGGGTGCTCATGCTGGAATTCATCCAGCCACGGCAGCAATTGGTTACGCCCGAAATCGGAAGGCGCCGACAGCTGGAGCACGCCACTGACATGGTCCTGGCCGCTGGCCAATAAGCGCCGCCCTTCATCCAGCGAGCTCAACGCGGCGCGAGCATATTCCAGGAAACCGTCGCCTTCAGCCGTCAAGCGCAGGCTGCGGGTAGAGCGCGCCAGCAAGCGCGTGCCCAGTTGCTGTTCGATGCGCTTGAGCGCGGCACTGGCTACCGCAGGCGACAGGTCCATCACCCGTGCGGCAGCGGACAGGCTACCCAGGTCCGCCGCACGCACAAACAACTGCAAATCATCAAAACGCAGCATGCATTCCCGCTCATTATCAAAATTTGGTTGAAACAGACCTTTGTTTTAGCGGCTTTTATCTCCTGGGGAAATAGCCAATCATCCGTGCATCCCGTTCATTACGTATCTGGAGTTGAATATGTCCACTGCCTTTAACGTCATCGCCACGCTGATCGCCAAACCCGGCCAGCAGGCCACCTTGGAAACCTTGCTGCGCGGCCTGCTGGAACCCACCCGCCTTGAGGCCGGTTGTGAGCAGTACGACCTGCACCAGGACCTGCAACACCCCGAAACCTTCTACATGCTCGAACGCTGGAGCGACGACGCAGCACTGGCCGACCACGACCAGAGCGCGCACATCCAGAGCTTTCGCGCCAAGGCCGCTGATGTGATCGAACACTTCGACCTCAAGCGCCTGAAGTTTCTTGCCTGATCACCCGCCCTTTTCCTGGAGCCATCATGAAAGCCATTGCCTACTACGCCTCGCTGCCGATCAACGACCCGAACGCCCTGCAAGACATTGAGTTGCCAGCGCCCGTCGCCGGCCCGCGTGACCTGCTGGTGGAAGTCAAAGCCATCTCGGTCAACCCGGTGGACACCAAAGTGCGCCAGAACGTCGCCCCGGAAAACGGCGCCGCCAAGGTGCTGGGCTGGGACGTGGCTGGCGTGGTCAAGGCTGTCGGCAGCGAAGTGACGCTGTTCAAGGCCGGTGACAAGGTGTTCTACGCCGGCTCTCTGGTACGCCCGGGGGGCAACAGCGAATTGCACACCGTGGACGAACGCATCGTCGGGCACATGCCGAAAAGCCTGGGTTTTGCCGACGCTGCCGCCCTGCCACTGACCGCCATCACCGCCTGGGAACTGCTGTTCGAACGCCTGCAAGTGCGTGAAGGCAAACAGGATGAAGGCCAGAGCCTGCTGATCGTCGGCGCCGCGGGTGGCGTAGGATCGATCCTGACCCAGTTGGCCAGCCAGCTCACCGCCTTGAAAGTGATCGGCACCGCTTCGCGCCCGGAAACCCAGGAATGGGCCAAGGCCCTCGGCGCCGACCTGGTGATCGATCACAGCCAACCGCTGAGCGAAGCGCTGAAAGCAGCCGGCCACGCGCAAGTGACCCACGTCGCCAGCCTGACCCAGACCGACCATCACCTGGACCAACTGGTCGAAGCCCTGCAACCCCAGGGCAAGCTCGCGCTGATCGACGATCCCAAGGCACTGGACGTCAGTAAGCTCAAGCGCAAGAGCCTGTCACTGCATTGGGAGTTCATGTACACGCGCTCGATGTTCGAAACCCCGGACATGATCGAACAGCACAACCTGCTCAATCGCGTGGCCGAACTGATCGACGCAGGCACCCTGAAAACCACAGTGGGTGAGCACTTCGGTGTGATTAATGCGGCGAACCTGCGGCGTGCCCATGCGCTGCTGGAAAGCGGCAAGGCCAAGGGCAAGATCGTGCTGGAAGGGTTCTGAAAAACGTCTGTCAGTGTTGTCCATTATTCCTGTGAGTAATGGACGACACCGCTAGTCTGAGAGTTGATCTTTGTCATATGTGTGAGCGTATTCGGGTTTATATTGGCCGCCTTTGCCACGATTCTTTTACGTGAGGAAGTCAGCAATGAAGATCCTGATAAAAGCGTTAGCAAAATCCGCAGGCAATAAATGGCAGGTTCGTCTCGACGGCGACGCGTTCACCTTCCGCACCGAGGCCGAAGCCCGTGCCTTTGCCGACACCCTGCAAGCCCGTATCCAAGCCCCCCACCGCTTTCCGAACAGCCAGCAACGCTCCGCCGCTGGCTGATCCGCGCTTCAGCCCTGCGCCTGCTCGGCCCTCGCCCGTTGCAGGCGCTGGGTCGACATCGCAATCGTTACCGCCAATACACCGCACAGGCTGATGACGATGGCCATCGGCATCGCCGTGCCGTCGTGCAGCACACCCACTAATGAAGCAGCGCCCGCCGCCACGCCAAACTGAATGCACCCGAGCAGCGCCGACGCGCTACCGGCGCGTGCACCCTGCCCGCTCATGGCACACGCCGAGGTATTGGGCAAAATGCAGCCCAGGCTCGCGATGCAGATAAACAGCGGCACCAGCAACGGCCACAGCGCTTCGGTGCGTAAGGCCGCGATGCCGAGCAGCGTCAACGCCGCCAACAGGTAAACCCACACACTGCGCGACAGCAGGTACGCCGGGCCACGCTTGGCCAGCAACCGCGCATTCACCTGTGCCACCAGGATAAAGCCTGCGGCATTGGAGCCAAACAGCCAGCCGTAATGCTCGGCTGGCACGCCGTAGAGTTGGATAAACACGAACGGTGAACCGGCAATGTAGGCAAACATCCCGGCAATCGAAATACCGCCAGTGAGCGCGTACCCCAGGTAAACCCGATCGGACAACAGCGAGCCGTAGCGACGTAACGACCCGGACAACGGCTGGCGCGGCTGATGGGCCGGAAAGGTTTCCGGCAGCCCGATCGCCACGGCGATTGCCGCCATCACGCTGAATATCGACAGCGCCAGGAAAATCGACTGCCAGCCCCATAATCCCACCATCACCCCGCCAGCCAGCGGCGCGAGGATCGGCGCCAGGCCGGTGACCAGCATCAATTGGGAAAACACTTTGGCCGAGCCCACCGCATCGCATTTGTCGCTGACCACCGCGCGGGAAATCACCATGCCGGCGCAGCCACCGAGGGCCTGCACGAAACGCGCGCCGATCAGCCATTCCAGGGACGGCGCGAAGGCGCAGGCAAAGGAGGCCAGCGTAAACAGAGTGACACCACTGAGCAGCGGGCCGCGTCGACCAAAGCGGTCCGCGAGTGGGCCATAGATCAACTGGCCGATGGCCAGGCCAGCGAAGTACACCGCCAGGGTCAGCTGGATGTGTTTTTCATCGGTGGCAAAGGCCTTGGCCATTGCCGGGAAGCCCGGCAGGTAAAAATCGATCGCCAACGGAGCGAAGGCGCTCAAGGCGCCCAGAATCAGGATTATGCGAAGGTTCATCGGGCACCCAAGTCAAACGGCAGCCCAACAGTCTAGCCGCGCTTGGGCGCATTGAACACGATAGCTCGCTAACTATTTTTACCCGTCAGGCAAGCTTGGCGCTGTAGCCTTCTTCCGTGATCAGGCTGATCACCTGTTCGGCAGACAGGCGGCTCTCGACGCCGACCTCCTTTGCCGCCAGGTCGACCTTTACGCTGGCCGCCGGGTCCTGGCTCTGCAGCGCCTGGGTCACCGCTCGAACGCAATGGCCGCAGGTCATTCCTTCAACGCTGAATACTTGCATGACATGACTCCTTTGATGAGGTTGAACCCAGTCTCGACCTTGCCACGATGGCAAGGTCAAGTTCTGAAAACTTCTGCCGGGCTGGTATTTGGCGGCCTCAAAGGCCAAGCTTCATTCCTCTTCGATTCAAACCACGGAGCATTCGCCATGCGCTGGTCTTTTTTTGCCCTTGCCGGCCTGATGAGCTTGTCTGCCGCTGCGCCCCAGGCCGTTGCCGCAGAAGACTATGCGGTGCTGATCATTTCCCGGGAACGCCTGGAAGTGCCGACCAACTGCGAGATCGGCCTATACCTGAATGATCAACTGGCCGGCCGGTTGTTCCAGGAGCAAGCCACGTCGTTCAACCTGCCGGCGGGCAACCTGTCGTTGCGCTTGAAGCTGCTACCGGGCCAATCCCCAGGTTGCCTGCCAGGCCTGCTCGCGCCACCCGCGCAGAACATCACGCTCAAGGTCGGTGACGTGCGCAAATTGCGTATCGCCCAGGGCCCGGACGGCATGTACCTCAAACCCGCCGCACTGGAATATTAACGGCGCTTGACCTTCCCCACAGGTCAAGGTTGATCCTAGGGGCAACTTCTCCTGGAGGACTGCCCCATGAATGGATCCACCACCTTTGACCTGCCCATCAGCGGCATGACCTGCGCCAGCTGTGCCGGCCGGGTCGAGCGCGCGCTGGGCAAAGTGCCGGGGGTGCAAAGCGTCAGCGTCAACCTGGCCAACGAACGTGCCCATGTTGAAGTGCTTGGCCAAATGGACGCCAGCGTGCTGATCGCCGCCGTCGACAAGGCCGGCTACACCGCCACCCTGCCCCAAAGCGAAACGGCCACCGAAGCCAATCAAGCCCAGCGCCTGCATCGCGAGCGTTGGGCGTTGCTGCTGGCGATCCTGCTGGCACTGCCGTTGGTGCTGCCCATGTTGGTGGAACCTTTTGGCCTGCACTGGATGTTGCCCGCCTGGGCGCAGTTCGCCCTGGCCACACCGGTGCAATTCATCTTTGGCGCGCGCTTCTATATCGCCGCCTGGAAAGCCGTGCGGGCCGGCGCTGGCAATATGGACCTGCTGGTGGCCATCGGCACCAGCGCCGGGTACGGCCTGAGCATTTATGAATGGCTCACGGCCCACCCAGGCATGGCGCCGCACCTGTACTTCGAAGCCTCGGCGGTGGTGATCGCGCTGGTGCTGCTGGGTAAATACCTGGAGAGCCGTGCCAAACGCCAGACCGCCAGCGCCATCCGCGCCCTGGAAGCCCTGCGTCCCGAACGGGCGATTCGAGTGCTCGACGGTCGCGAAGAAGACGTCGCCATCAGCGCTTTGAAGCTCAATGACCTGGTGCTGGTCAAACCCGGCGAACGCTTCCCGGTGGACGGCGAAGTGGTGGACGGTCAAAGCCATGCCGATGAAGCCTTGATCAGCGGCGAAAGCCTGCCGGTGCCCAAGCAGACCGGCGATAAAGTCACCGGCGGCGCCATCAACGGTGAAGGCCGCCTGTTGGTGCGCACGCTGGCCCTCGGCGCCGAAAGCGTGCTGGCGCGGATCATCCGCCTGGTGGAAGACGCACAAGCCGCCAAGGCGCCGATCCAGAAACTGGTGGATAAAGTCAGCCAGGTGTTCGTCCCTGCCGTGCTGGTGCTGGCCTCCATCACCTTGATCGGCTGGTGGCTGTATGGCGCGTCCCTGGAGACCGCGATCATCAATGCCGTAGCGGTACTGGTGATCGCCTGCCCGTGCGCCCTGGGCCTGGCCACTCCCACCGCGATCATGGCCGGTACAGGCGTCGCTGCACGCCACGGCATCCTGATCAAGGACGCTGAAGCCCTGGAACGCGCCCATGAAGTCAGCGCCGTGGTCTTTGACAAGACCGGCACCCTCACCTCAGGCACGCCGAAAATCGCCCACTTGGCGGCAGTGGATGGCAATGAAGCGCTGCTGCTGCAAAAAGCCGGCGCGTTGCAACGCGGCAGCGAACACCCGTTGGCCAAGGCCGTGCTGGATGCGTGCCATGAACAAGGCTTGAACGTGACCGACGTGAGCGCCAGCCAATCCCTGACCGGGCGCGGTATCGCCGGCACGCTTGAGGGGCAACCGCTGGCCTTGGGCAATCGTCGGCTGCTGGAAGAAAGCGGCTTGCGCATGGGCGACCTTGCCGACTCCGCCAAGGCGTGGGAAGCCGAGGGGCGTACCTTGTCCTGGTTGATCGAGCAAGGTGCGCAACCGCGTGTGCTGGGGCTGTTCGCGTTTGGCGATACCCTCAAGCCCGGTGCGCTGGAGGCTGTGCAGCAACTCAAGGCCCAGCACATCAGCAGCCATTTGCTCACCGGTGACAATCGCGGCAGCGCCCGCGTGGTCGCCGAGGCCTTGGGCATCGATGATGTGCATGCCGAAGTGCTGCCCGCCGACAAAGCCGCCGCCGTCGCCGAACTAAAGAAAACCGACGTCGTCGCGATGGTCGGCGACGGCATCAACGACGCCCCGGCCCTGGCCGCCGCCGATATCGGCATCGCCATGGGCGGTGGCACCGACGTGGCCATGCACGCGGCCGGTATCACCCTGATGCGCGGCGATCCGCGCCTGGTGCCGGCCGCGCTGGAGATCAGCCGCAAGACCTACGCAAAAATCCGCCAGAACCTGTTTTGGGCCTTTGTGTATAACTTAATTGGCATTCCCCTGGCAGCGTTTGGCCTGCTCAATCCAGTGCTGGCGGGGGCCGCGATGGCCTTGTCCAGCGTCAGCGTGGTAAGCAATGCGTTACTGTTGAAGACTTGGAAACCCAAGGATCTGGAGGATCAACGCCCATGAACATCGGCCAAGCCGCACGCCAGAGCGGGCTCAGCGCCAAGATGATTCGCTATTACGAATCCATCGGCCTGCTCAAAGCCGCCCACCGCACCGACAGTGGCTATCGCGTGTACGGCCAGGATGACTTGCACACCCTGGCGTTTATCAAGCGTTCGCGGGATTTGGGGTTTTCATTGGAGGAAGTCGGCAAGTTGCTCACCCTGTGGCAGGACCGGCAACGGGCCAGCGCTGACGTGAAGGCGCTCGCGCGCCAACACATCGAAGAGTTGAACCAGAAGATTCTGGAACTGGGACAACTGCGCGATACATTGCAGGACCTGGTGGAGCACTGTCAGGGCGATCATCGGCCGGATTGTCCGATTCTCAAGGAGTTGGCATCGGGCAGCTGTTGCGCCTGACTAGGCGTACACAAAACAACTGTGGGAGCTGGCTTGTGTGGGAGCCGGGCTTGCCCGCGATGCAGACACCTCGGTATGTCAGTCACACCGAGTTGATGCTATCGCAGGCAAGCCAGCTCCCACATTCGATCGCAGTTGCTCTGACTACTGCATCCACGGCGGTGGCGGTGGCTCGTCCGACACTTTGCTCTGCGGCGCATCATCCGCCGCGCGAATCGCCTGACGACGTTCATCATCCAGCCGCGCTGCTTCGATTTCGCGGATCACACCGCCCACGTCCGCCAACTCCTCCGGCTCGTCGAACTCGCCGGTCAAGACGCTGGCCGGGTGCAAGGTGCCGGCTTCGTACAGCGCCCACATTTCCTTGGCGTACTTGGTCTTCTTCAACTCGGGAGCAAAACGCCCGAAATAGGAAGCCATGTTGCCCACGTCCCGCTCCAGCATGCTGAACGCGTGGTTGTTGCCCGCCGCATCCACCGCCTGGGGCAGGTCGATGATCACCGGGCCGGTTGGCGTCAGCAGTACGTTGAACTCGGACAAGTCACCGTGCACTAGGCCGGTACACAGCATCAGCACGATCTGCGAGATCAGGAAGGCGTGGTATTCGCGCGCCTGGTCCGGATCCAGCGTCACGTCGTTCAGACGTGGCGCGGCGTCGCCATACTCGTCGGCCACCAGCTCCATCAACAGCACGCCTTCCAGGAAGTCGTAAGGCTTGGGCACGCGAACGCCCGCGCCGGCCAAGCGGAACAACGCCGCCACTTCGGCATTCTGCCAGGCATCTTCGGTTTCTTTCTTGCCGAACTTGGAGCCTTTGGCCATGGCCCGGGCCTGGCGACTGTTACGGACCTTACGGCCTTCCTGGTATTCGGACGCTTGACGAAAACTTCGTTTGTTCGCCTCCTTGTAAACCTTGGCGCAACGCAATTCGTTGCCGCAGCGCACCACATAAACAGCTGCTTCTTTACCACTCATGAGTGGGCGCAGCACTTCGTCGACCAGACCGTCTTCGATCAGGGGTTCAATGCGTTTAGGAGTCTTCATCAGCTTTTATTGTGGGTCCTGTATTACCAAACACGCGTGTGGAACTCGTTATACGGCAATCGGCTCGCCGGTGGGAGAGGCTACCGACCTCTGACCACTTCAGAATGCATTCAATATGCCAATTTGTGGCGCAATCAACGCTCGATGATCGCCGTCACGCCTTGACCGCCGGCGGCACAGATCGAAATCAGGCCACGCCCCTTACCTGCTGCGTCGAGCAACTTGGCCAGATTGGCGACGATACGCCCACCTGTGGCGGCAAACGGATGCCCGGCGGCCAGGGAACTGCCTTTTACATTAAGCCGGCTGCGGTCGATGGCCCCCAACGGCGCGTCAAGCCCAAGGCGCGTCTTGCAGTAGTCCGCATCTTCCCAGGCCTTGAGTGTGCACAAAACCTGGGCAGCGAAGGCTTCGTGGATCTCGTAGTAATCGAAGTCTTGCAGCGTCAGGCCATTCCTCGCCAGCAGCCGCGGCACGGCATATACCGGTGCCATCAGCAGGCCTTCGGCGCCGTTGACGAAATCCACCGCCGCCGCCTCACCATCGCGCAGATACGCCAGGATTGGCAAGCCGCGTTCCTTGGCCCAGGCTTCGCTGCCCAGCAGTACCAACGACGCGCCGTCCGTGAGGGGCGTGGAGTTGCCGGCAGTCAGCGTGCCCTTCTCGCTGCGCTCGAAGGCGGGTTTAAGCGCGGCGAGTTTTTCCAGGGTCAGGTCGGGGCGCAGGTTGTTGTCGCGGGTCAGGCCCAGGAACGGTGTGAGTAAATCGTTGTGCCAGCCTTCAGCGTAGGCGGCGGCCATTTTCTGGTGGCTTTCCAGGGCCAACTGGTCCTGTTCGGCGCGGGGGATTTGCCACGTCTGCGCCATCAATTCGCAATGTTGGCCCATGGACAGGCCTGTGCGCGGCTCGCCATTACGTGGCAGTTCGGGCTTGAGGTGATGGGGACGAAGTTGTAACAGGACTTTTAATTTATCCGCCATGGATTTGCTGCGGTTGGCTTGCAGCAGAATCTTGCGCAGGCCCTCATTTACACCGATGGGCGCATCGGAAGTGGTGTCCACCCCGCCGGCAATCCCGCATTCGATCTGGCCCAGGGCAATCTTGTTGGCCACCAGCAATGCGGCTTCCAGCCCGGTGCCGCAGGCCTGTTGAATGTCATAGGCCGGTGTCTGCGGCGACAAGCGCGAGCCCAGCACACATTCGCGGGTAAGGTTGAAGTCGCGCGAATGCTTGAGCACCGCGCCGGCCGCCACTTCGCCCATGCGCAGGCCGTGCAGCTTGTAGCGTTCGATCAGGCCTTCCAGCGCAGCCGTCAGCATCGCCTGGTTGCTCGCGGTGGCATACGGACCATTGGAGCGAGCGAAAGGAATGCGGTTACCGCCAATGATCGCTACACGGCGCAATTGAGTCATGGAAAGCTCCCTGATGGTTGTGGGTGGAATCATCAAGCCTAGCCTAGGCTCAATCGAACGACTGCCACCCCGGGGTGGTCAACCCTTTGAACCCCAGCCTTCGGAGAGCGTTCCATGTCTGACCGTTATATCGACTTCGCCAACTCAAGCCTCGGCCATCGCCTGGTCGCCGCCATTGGCCTGCCGTCACCGGTACGCCTGGAACGCTGGCAAGCCGGGCGCCTGCGTCCGGTGGAAGGCGCGTTGCTGCTGGGCGGTGGTGCGCTGGCAACCAACGTGCAAGCGTTTGCTCACAAATTCACCGACGCTATCTACACCTACGGCAGCCAAGCCTCGACGTGGATTCCCGGCCATGGCCCCAAACTCAAGGCGGTGGTATTCGATGCCAGCGATCTGCAGCACACCGACACGCTCAAGCAACTGCGCGAGTTCTTCCAGCCGTTGCTGAAAAACCTGGATAACAGCGCCCACGTGGTGATCCTCGGCCGCGCGCCGGAGAGCCTCCGCGACCCGTTCGCCGCCAGCGCCCAGCGCGCCTTGGAAGGTTTCAGCCGCTCGTTGGCCAAAGAGTTGCGCAATGGCGGCGTGTTGCAATTGCTCTACGTCGGCGAGGGTGCCGAAGACCAACTGGAAGGCGCGCTGCGCTTTTTCCTCTCGCCGAAAAGTGCGTATATCTCCGGCCAGGTGATTCGCCTGGAAGCCTGCGCCACCCCCGTTGAGGATTGGACGCGACCACTGGCCGGGCACAAGGCGCTGGTCACCGGCGCCGCCCGAGGCATTGGCGCGTCTATCGCTGAAACCCTGGCCCGCGACGGCGCCGAGATCATCCTGCTCGACGTGCCGCAGGCCAAGGCCGACCTCGAAGCCCTGGCCGCGCGCCTGGGTGCCCGCACCGTGGTGCTGGATATCTGCGCCGAAGACGCCGCCAGCCAATTGATCGAACAACTGCCCGATGGCCTCGACATCCTGGTGCACAACGCCGGTATCACCCGCGATAAAACCCTGGCGAATATGACCCCGGAATACTGGGACGCGGTGCTGGCGGTCAATCTAAACGCACCGCAACTATTGACCAAGGCCTTGCTCGACAGCGGCACCCTGCACGACAACGCCCGCGTGGTGCTGCTGGCATCGATCAGCGGCATCGCCGGTAACCGTGGGCAAACCAACTATGCCGCGAGCAAGGCCGGGTTGATCGGCCTCGCGCAAGCCTGGGCGCCATTGCTCAAGGAACGCGGCATCACCATTAACGCCGTGGCCCCCGGTTTTATCGAAACCCAGATGACCGCGCATATTCCGTTCGCGCTGCGTGAGGCCGGGCGGCGCATGAGTTCGCTGGGCCAGGGTGGCTTGCCGCAAGACGTCGCCGAAGCGGTGGCCTGGCTTGGCCAACCGGGTTCCGGTGCGGTCAGCGGGCAAGCGCTGCGGGTGTGTGGGCAAAGTATCCTGGGAGCATAGGCATGCAATGGAAGACATTAGGCGCTACGCCGTTTCTGCCGCCGCTGTATTGGCGCGCGGCGCTTAAGCGCAAGATTACCGGCAACACCCTGCCCGAACAGGGGTTGCGCTGTCGGGTGAGCATCGACCCCAAGCAGGTGGCGGCGTATCGCAAGGTCTGTGGCTTTACCGACAGCCCGATTCTGCCGGCAACTTATCCGCATATCCTGGCGTTTGGTTTGCAGATGCAGCTGCTGACGGAGAGCAACTTTCCCTTCCCACTGCTGGGGTTGATTCACCTGAATAATCGCATCCGCATTCACCGTCCTCTGGGCGGCGTCAGCGAGCTGTCCATCAGCGTGCACACACAAAACCTCAAGCCCCACCCCAAAGGCGCGACCTTTGAATTAGTGACCAGCGTCGAGGATTCCCTCGGCCTGCTCTGGGAAGCTGAGAGCCGCATGCTGTGCCGGGGCGTGAAACTGGAAGGTGACGCAGAGGATCACGCCCAGCCTTCCCCGACCCATGTCAACGAACTGACCCGCTGGAAAGCCCCTGCCGACATCGGCCGCCGTTATGCACGGGTCTCCGGTGACTACAACCCGATCCACCTCAGCGCCCTGACCGCCAAGCTGTTCGGCTTCCCCCAGGCCATTGCTCACGGGTTATGGAACAAGGCGCGCACGCTCGCCGCCCTCAGCGAACACCTGCCCGCCGCCAATATCGAAATAGACGTCGAGTTCAAGAAACCCGTGCGCCTGCCCGGTGATGTGACGTTATTAACCAGCGCCGCCGGTTCCACCGGTGAGTTGTGGTTGAAAGGCGCTGGCGACATTGAACATATGGTAGGTAAGTGGCGGCCGATAGCCTGAAATAAACTGATTAATTGTATATATACACCTTAAGTAATAGCGGACTTTTTTAAGTCCGCTTTTTTTATTCAACTCTTTGATTTCAAAAACATATACATCTTGATACACCCTCCCCCTATACCCTTGGCATTAGTCGCTTAACCGGTTCATTGCAGCGGTATATAAATCGTTAATACCAAAGAGATAATTGAGAGAGCGCGCCGCCGGGGCTGTTATAGCCACACGGACAAACGCATCGCTATCCCAAGAAATAGCGAGCGTTTGAAGACAACCAAGGTTGTACAGGTGCAGGGAACTCAATCATGAAAACTCAAATCGTGTTTTGGAAAGCAAGTACCGCGCTGGCCCTGGCAGTAGCACTGGCACTCGGCGGCTGCAGCAGCGGTGGTGGCGGGCATAAAAGCGGTGGTTCCTCCGGCGGTTCCTCCGATGCCGGCGGTGGCGGGACTGGCGGCGGCACCGATCCAGGCGTCAGCTCAGCCTCACTGGTCACTGCCGACGTGGTCGATACCGGCGGCGATACCATGACCGACCTCAGCAACACCTTCAGGAGCCTGGGCACTACCCTTGGCAGCCTGCCGATCGTTGGCGCAACCGCTGGCGACCTGGTAACGGCGACCGGCAACGCAGTAGACACCATCGGACGCGGCTTGTCGGATGGCCTGGGGACGCTGGGTACCGACAGTAACGCACTGGGCAAAACCGTCGCTGGCGTGGCCAATGGTGTGTCCGACCTGGGAGATGGCGTGACCGTGACCGGTGCCAACGTCGCCACCCTGCTCGGGAACGTGCCGGTGGTCGGCGGCGCCGCACCGGCGGTGGGCAATGTGGTGGGCAAGGTCGGCTATGCCGTGACCATGCTTGGTGACACCCTGAGTACCGCGAGCACCAGCGGCCCACTGGGTTCGGTTACCCACGCGGCAGGTGCGAAAGTCCTGGTGCCGGTTGTATCCCTGGTGGAAAACACCACCGCTAAAGTCGGCAACGCGACGGGCCTTGATAAGCCGGTGAGCGGCCTGCTGGAAAAAGTCGGCGATACCGTCGATGGCCTGGGCGATAAAGTCGCCAGCGCAGGCGGCACGGGCAACCCCGTGACTGGCGCCGTGGGCCACGTGTTCAATGGCGTTGGCGGCGTGGTCGACAAGGCCCGCGGTTATGTCGACCCTGATGCGGACACCAGCGGCGGCAGCGACGACAGCGGTACAGGCAGCACCGATAAACTGGGCCTCGCCGAACTCATCGGTGGCGTGATCGCCGGTGCCGGCGGTGGCCTGGATGCTGGCAACACCAATGGCGTGGTCAGCGCAGCAGGCGTCACCAGTGTCAAAACGGGCATCACCGTGGCCGCCCTCGGTGGTGGCACGCCAAGCACTAAAACCAGCGTTCCGGTCGCAGGGCTGACCGGCCCCATCGGCAATGCACTCAACCCTGTGACCAGCGGCGTGCAGAGCCTGACCCAAACCATTGGCGGCTCCACTGGCCTGGGCGCCCCGGTCAACGGCCTGGTCACCCATGTGGGCAACGCGGTTGGCAGCCTCGGCGGCAAAATCAGCGGCACTACTGCCAACCCGGTCACCAACGCCCTGGGCGGCACCGTGACTGCCGTGGGCGGCACCGTCGCGTCGATCGGCGGCCTGGTCACCGGCGGCACCAATACCGGTGGTGGCTTGCTCGGTGGAGGCCTGAACCTCGGCGCCGGTGCCTCTGCGGGTGCAGGAGCAGGCGCCGGTGCAAATGGGGGCCTGCTGGGTGGGCTGTTGGGTGGCCTGACCGGCAAAAATTAGAATTGCACCTGGCCGATTAGACGGCCTCACCTACAGCGCCTACGCTTGGTTGAGACGAGAGACCCACTAAGTCTCTCGTCTTTTTTTAGGGGTCAATGATCGACCCCTGAAAACACCCGAACCGCGCCCCCAGAGCCCGGCGGGCATCTGCGAAACGCTGCAGCAATTTTGACCATGGAGTGTCCTATGCGCGCTTTGACACCGTTGTTATTGCTCACCCTCAGTGCTTACGCCCACGCCGATACCCTACCCAGCTTCCTCAACAGCAACGACACCATCCGTAACCTTCCGGTGCCCAACCTGCCCGCCGATGCCTACCGACCGGCCGCGACGCCCACCCAGGTGCCGGTGCCAGCCCCCACCGCCGGGCAGCCGTTGCTGATGGACACCAAAGTGACCATTCGAAAACTGCAGATCGACGGCGGAACGGTTTACCCACTCAAGGACATCGCCCAGGTATTCGAGCCGCTGATTGGCCATGAAACCAACCTGGCGCAATTGATCGAAGCCACCCGCAACATCACCCGGCGCTACCAGGAAGACGGCTACCTGCTGTCCTACGCCTTCCTGCCGGAACAACGCTTCGAAGGCGGCCTGGTGCAGGTGGTGCTGGTCGAAGGCTACATCCGCGATTACCAGCTGCAAGGCGACATCGGCGCCGTCTCGTCCTACGTCGACAAACTGGCGGGAAAACTCACGGCCGAGCGCCCACTCACGCGCAAGACCTTCGAGCGCTACACCACCCTGATGAGCGCCATCCCAGGCGTGACCTTGCAGGCGCAAGTGCCTCCGCCAAGCACGACAGACGGCGGCACTCACATGCAGATCACCGCCAGCCGCAAGCCCTTCACCACCAGCATGAGCCTCAACGAGGCCAGCCGCGGCGGAACCCAGGCGCTGCTGACCGGCACCAGCAACTCATGGACGTCCATGGGCGAACAACTGAGCCTCAGCGGCCTGTTTCCACCTGGCGAAGACAAAGAACATTACTACCGCGCCAGCTACAGCCAATTCATCAATGCCGAGGGCACCCAGGTGGTGCTCTCGGGCGAACGCTACCGCGCCGACCCCAGCACCCGCCTGCAACTGGGTGATGGCTTCGAGCTCAAGCCGCACCAGGAAATCGACCGTTACTCAATCGGCCTCAACCACCCCTTTATCGCCTCGCCCACGGAGTCGTTGAGCCTCGGTACGCGCCTCTATGCCGTCGACCAGACCACCCGTTACACACTGGACGGCTTCCCCCAGCGCTTTGAACTGCAAACCGACCTGCGCGCCCTGGCCTTCGAAGGAGACTGGCGCAAGGCAGACACCACGTCGCTGCGCATCATCAGCGGCGGTGTGTACCAAGGCATCAATGGCATGGGCGCCACGACTCACACGGACTTCGGCGGTCTTAAACCCGACCTTGACTTCTTCCGCCTGCGCCTGTCCGGCGTGCAAAGCAACAAGCTGCTCGACAACTGGCAAGGCGTACTGTCCGGTGCGCTCTACTGGAGTAACGACAACCTGCCCGACAGCGAACGCGCCACCTTCGGCGGGCAAAGCTTCGGGCGCGGCTACCCCGACGACCAGGGCACGGGCGACAAAGGCTGGGGCGTGGCGTACGAGGTCAACTACAGCTACAACCGCGCCGGCGACTGGGTGAGGATCCTGCAACCCTACGTGGTGTTCGACCGCGCCAAGACCTGGTTCAACGACCTGCCGGTCAAGGGTAACGACATGTCATCGGCAGCGGTGGGGCTGCGCTTTGGCGACGCCAAGTACTACAACATCGCGCTGGAAGTCGCCAAGCCGATGTCCGACGTAGCGCTGGACAGCTTCGATCGACGCCCGCGCTACTCGTTAAGCTTCAGTTATCAGCTCTGACTGTAGTGAGCGGGCTTGCCCCGCGCGGGGCTGCGCAGCAGCCCACTATTCAGCCGCCTCCGTTCCAACTGGGGAAACTCAGCGCCGCCAATGGGGCTGCTGCGCAGCCCAGCGCGGGGCAAGCCCGCTCACTACGATTTAGCGTTGGGAAGGGGAAACAGGTTGTTCAACGTGTCGATCAGCCGCACCAGGTAGATCGGCTTGCGGAACAGGTCCAACACCTGCAAACGCAGCATGTCGCTCACATCATCCATTTCGGCATGGCCCGACATCACAATCACGGGCAGATGAGAACGTGAGGTGTGTTCGCGCAGGCGCTTGATCAAGGAAATGCCACTTTCCTCGGGCATACGCAGGTCGGTGATGACCAGGGCGATGTCGGGATGGAGTGTCAATTCTTGCAGGGCGAAGGTGACGGAGTTGGCGGTAAAACAGACAAACCCCTCGTTTTCGAGGGACTCGGCGAGTTCGATGAGGGCGTCCTCTTCATCATCCACCAAAAGAATTTGTTGGCGGGAAGAAAAAGAGGCGCTCATGGCTGTACCTGGACAGAAAGAACGTTAATGAGTGTTTCTCACAGTTATCAGCAGACTATCAAGTCGTCATTTTAGTAGCGACGCTATCAAAGATGGACTTGATCTTAGTTCCAAGGCCTGTACCTGCACCGACGATCACCAGTGCAACCATGGCCACGATAATCGCGTATTCAATACCCGACGCGCCGTCTTTGCGTTGAAAAAACAACTGCGTCTGGACATAAAGTTTCAACATCATGTCAAGGAACATAATACTTCTCCCTAAAACGCCACTGAAAGCCGGAAGGGCTCTATCACCAGATGATCACGGCGTGCCACTAAAGCATTGTCAACAAACCTCAGACTCACAACTGTAAGAACGGATTAATCACAAAGTATTAGTCGCAACGTTGGCGCCATAAACGTAGGGTTTAAAAGGCGAGGTTTAAAGGACCGATAATTTTTTCCTGGGTTAATGGCTTTTTGTCCTAGCTGAGCTACCTTCAAATAGCCAAATCGTTAGATGTTCATCACAGCCAGGTTGCGGATTAACTCGTTTGGATTAGACGGGTGTGTAGTGCAACGGGGAAAGGGAGAGCCGTCATGAACAGTCGCATCAGCATGGTCCTGGCCGGCTTGTTGCTGATCGGGGCATTGATCGCCGGGTACTGGGGGCTTGTTTTGAGCCGCGCACCGGAACCTGTCGCAGCCCCCGCCGCACCTGTCGTTTCCGTGGAAAACACCGTCGCCACCGCTGAAGACCAAACCCGCCAACCGGTAGTGGTCCTGGTGCATGACGTGCCCGCCTTTATTCCCCTGACCGCCGCCGACCTCGCGGTGGAAAAACTGCGCACCGTGCCTGCCGGCAGCCTGACCCAACTCGACCAGGCCCTCGGCCGCATGCCGCTGCGCGCCCTGGGTGCAGGCACCTGGCTCACCGAGGACAGCTTCAGCGGCGGTGGCCCGCTGGCGCGCATGATTCGTCCCAATGAACGCGCGCTGGCCGTCGCCGTGGATGAGGTGATCGGCGCGGGCGGCCAGTTGACCCCCGGGGATTACGTGGATGTGTTGCTGTTCCTGCGCCAGGATGCCAGCAACAGCGAGCAATCGGCCCAGGTTGCCCTTCCGGCGATGCGCCTGCTCAGCGTCGGCGATCAGTTGGGTTTGGCCAACGATGGCCAGCCCGCACTGCCACCGCCGGCCACGGCCGAAGAGCGCGTCCAAGCCGCCCAACGCCGCGCCGCCGCACGCACCGTGGTGCTGGCCGTGCCAGAGCCTTTATTAAGCCGCCTGATGCTCGCGGCGCAAGCCGGCACCTTGCGCCTGGCCGTACGCAGCGCCGAGGAGCAACTGCTCAGCCGCTACTGGGCCGGCGAAAACGACGCGCCGGAGAAACTCGACAGCGCCAACCGCGACCTTTACCAATTCACCCAATTAGCCCTGACCGGCCCGCCAAAACGAATCGCGCCGGCCGGTGGCGGGCCTGGCGTGCGCCGTGGCATTGAAGTGATTCGCGGTGCCCAAGCGGCGCCACAAACTCCGTGATCGAGCAAGGATGCCTTGAATGAGCCATCGCTACGCACCCATGTTCACGCAAATGGCTTGGGCTTTGATGCTGTCGTGCCTGCCGGTCGGCATGGCCTTGGCGGCGCCGGGCAACTGCAGCGCCCTGGGTCAACTGCCGGCCGTGGTCGAAGTGGGAGAAGGCCTGCAACAAGAGCTGCAATCGCCAGTGGCGATCACGCGCCTGGCAATCGGCGACCCGAAAATTGCCGATGTGCGCGTCAATGGCGACCGTCACTTCCTGCTGACCGGCGTCACCAGCGGCGCCACCAGCCTGATGGTGTGGACCGCCTGTGCCAGCGCGCCGCGCCAGAGCATGGTGTTCGTCAAGGGCAAAGCCACCTCGGCGCTGACCAGCCTATCATTGTCGCCATCGCAAGACCCACTGCTGCCCAGCCAGGTGCAGACCGATATCCGCTTTGTGGAAGTCAGCCGCACCAAGCTCAAGGAAGCCAGCACGAAGTTTTTGGGCATTGGCACAAACTTCTTCCTTGGCAGCCCCAATCTCCTGTCCCCCGCGGAGAGCGTCTTCAAGCTGCCGGTGAGCACTGAGAGTTTCAACATCGGGTTTGGCGGGGGCCGGGTCAAAGCCATGATCAACGCGCTGGAACGCAGCGGTTTCGCCTACACCCTGGCACGCCCAAGCCTGGTGGCCATGAGCGGTCAGAGCGCGTCCTTCCTGGCCGGTGGCGAGGTACCGATCCCGGTGCCCAGCGCCGGCAGCGACACCATCTCCATCGAGTACAAGGAGTTCGGCATTCGCCTGACCCTGACCCCCACCGTGATTGACCGCAACCGCATCACCCTCAAGGTGGCGCCGGAAGTCAGTGAGCTGGACTACAGCAACGCGGTGCAGATCCAAGGCATCCAGGTGCCGGCCCTGACCGTGCGCCGCACCGACACCAGCGTGTCCCTGGCCGATGGCGAAAGTTTCGTGATCAGTGGCCTGATCAGTACCAATAACCGCTCCACCATCAGCAAGTTTCCCGGGCTGGGCGATATCCCGGTCCTCGGGGCATTTTTCCGCGACTCCAACATCAGCCGCGAAGAAAAAGAACTGCTGATGATCGTCACGCCGCACCTGGTGCAGCCGTTGGCCGCCAACGCCCAACTGCCGTCGCTGCCTGGTGAAAAACTGCGCGGCTACGACCCGAACTGGTACCGGATGTTCTTCCTGGAAAACGGTAATTTCGACCGTCGCAGTGGACTTTCCCAATGAGCGATAGCCTGAGCCAGACCTTCCTCGCCATCACGCGCAACACCACCGACCTGGAGTGGCTGCAGGGTGCCCTCGCGCCCCTTGGCCAAGTCGTCAGCGCCGGCACCGGCAGCCTGGACGAACTGCTGGCGCTGGTGGACGTGACGTTCGCCAACCTGGTGTTCGTCGGCCTCGACCGGGAAAACGTCGTGGCCCAGAGCGCGCTCATCGAAGGTGCCCTGGAAGCCAAGCCGATGCTCGCCGTGGTCGCCCTCGGCGATGGCATGGACAACCAGCTGGTACTCAACGCCATGCGCGCCGGTGCCCGCGACTTTGTAGCCTACGGCTCGCGTTCCAGCGAAGTGGCGGGGCTGGTGCGACGCCTGAGCAAGCGCCTGCCAACCGTCGCCCACAATGCACAGCTGGGGGGCCTGACCGTACTGTTTGGCACTCAGAGCAACGCTGACGGCGCAATGCTGGCAACCCACCTGGCCATGGTCGTGCAGAAAAGCGGGCAGCAGACCTTACTGCTCGACCTGGGCCTGCCCCGCAGCGACAGCCTGGCCTTGCTGGGCCTGGAGAGCACGTTCAATTTCGGTGATGCGTTGCGGCATTTACGCCGCCTTGATACCACGTTGATCAACAGTGCCTTTACCACCGCCCTGGATGGCCTGCGCATCCTGGCGTACGCCACCGGTGACGAGCCACTCAAACTGACCAGCGCCGCCGAGCTGTACATGTTACTCAGCGCACTGCGCCAACACTTCCAGCACATCGTCGTGAACATCACCGGCCAGCCAGACAGTGAAGCGCTGCGCACCTTTGTCAGCCATTGCGACAAGCTGCTGTGGTGCACCGACCAAAACGTACTGGACTGTCGCCGCAACCTCGCGGTGCTCAGCCGCTGGCGCGAAAAAGGCATGAAGCTCGATCACGCCAGGCTGGTGATCGACCGGTACATCAAGGCCTGTGCGCCGGACACCGACGCCCTGGAAAAAAGCTTCGGCCTTGAGTGCGTCGCCGTGCTGCCCCTGAGCGCTGAGCTGCGCCTGAACGTGAAAAACCAAGGCCAGACCCTGTTCGCCCTGGCCCCACGTGAACCCCTGACCCAAGCCGTACGCACCTTGGGCGAGCGCCTGGCAAAACGCTCCGAGGGCCTTGCTAAGCCCTCAATGCGCTGGTTTGAACGCATCCTGGGGGGCGGGACGATGAGCGGCGAAAAACTGTTTGGCGGTCCGGCCCGCAGCGTCAGCGGCAACAGCGATCACGATGGGCTGAAACTGGTGCTGCATCGCTACATCATCGACGCCATCGAGGAGTCGGGCAAAAACCTGCTCGAAGGCACGCGCCAGTCGCTGGCGCAATTTGTCATCGACAAGGTGTCGGAATACATCACGCGCATGCGCCTGGCGATTTCGCGCTATGAGATGGAGCGCCTGGCCGAAGAGATCGTCGACGAACTCACCGGTTTCGGCCCGCTGGAAGTGCTGTTGCGCGACCCGTCGGTCACCGAAATCCTGGTCAACGGGCCGCACCGGGTGTTTATCGAACGTGATGGCCTGCTGCACCAGAGTGACTTGCGCTTCATCGACGACCACCACGTGGAACGCGTGATGCAACGTATCCTCGCGCCGCTGGGCCGACGCCTGGATGAGTCCTCGCCGATGGTGGATGCACGCTTGCCCGACGGCAGCCGGGTGAACGCGATCATCCCGCCGATTGCCCTGGACGGCCCGTGCCTGTCGATTCGAAAGTTTCGCAAAGACATGCTCAAGAGCAGCGATCTGGTGGCCATGCAGACTATCGACCAGAGCATTTTCGAGTTCTTCCAGGAGGCCGTGGGCAGGCGCTGCAACATCCTGATCAGCGGCGGTACGGGTACCGGCAAGACCACCTTGCTGAATATCCTCAGTCAGTTGATCAACCCCCACGAGCGCTTGGTAACGATCGAAGACGTCGCCGAGCTGCAACTGGGCCACCCGCACGTGGTCCGCCTGGAAACCCGTCCGCCCAACGCTGAGGGACACGGTGAGGTCAGGTCCAGCGACCTGATCCGCAACGCTTTGCGGATGCGCCCGGACCGCATCATCCTCGGGGAAATCCGTGGTGTGGAAGTGCTCGACGTGATGACTGCGATGAACACCGGTCACGACGGCTCCATGAGCACGGTGCACGCCAACAATGCCCAGGATGCGTTGCTGCGCCTGGAAACCCTGGTGGGCCTGACCGGTCGCGTGATCGCGGAAAAAACCTTGCGCCAGATGATCTGCGCCGCACTGGACGTGATTATCCAACTGACGCGTATGCCCGATGGCCGTCGCTGCGTGAGCGAGGTGGTGGAGGTGGTCGGCGTGCGCGATGACGTGTATGTCACCAACACCCTGTTCCGCCTGGACCGGCGCACCGGCGTTGGTTTCTTGCGCGAAGCCCTCAACCCGGCCGGCGACAAACTGCGCCGCGAATCGGCCTTGCCACCCTAGGGAGCGCGTGATGACTGGACCGGTGTTGCTGCTTGTCTGCCTGCTGCTGATCGGCTTGTCGTTCTGGCAGCTTCAACATGCCCTGCGCAAGGCACAGACGGACCGCGTGTTGGAACGCCTCGGCGATGGCCAGCCCGAGGCCCAGGAACCGAGTACCAGATGGACCGGCCTTGAACGCATGTTCCTGCGCGCGGGGCTGGGCAAACCCACGGACCGTTTGGGCCTGTGGCTGAGCGCCTGGGTCATCGGCGCACTGCTGGGCTGGTTGCTCGCCGACGGGCTGGGCCTGATCGCCATGATCGTGGGGCCGCCCCTGGCATTGCGCATATTTATCAGCTGGCGTTATCAACAGCGCGTGCAGCGCATGGTCGAGCAATTGCCACAGTTGTTGGACCATAGCGTACGCAGCCTCAAATCCGGCAGAACCCTGGCAGACGCCGTACTGGGCGGGGTCGAGAGCGTTGAAAACCCACTGAAGGACGCCATGGGTCGCGTGCAACGCAATGTGCGCATGGGGATCAGTCTGCCGGATTCGGTCAGCGACT
This sequence comes from Pseudomonas sp. H1_A03, assembly GCF_054685145.1. Classification (NCBI taxonomy): domain Bacteria; kingdom Pseudomonadati; phylum Pseudomonadota; class Gammaproteobacteria; order Pseudomonadales; family Pseudomonadaceae; genus Pseudomonas; species Pseudomonas sp. H1_A03. The sequence continues at coordinate 2,021,439 of NZ_CP162829.1, read as the reverse complement.
TCGCCGAGTTTTACGAACAGGACGAATTCCGCCTGTTTGCCCTTGGCTTGAAGGTCAACCATCGCTATGGCGGCAATGCCAGCGAATTGCTGGAAAACCTGATCAACATGATTCGCGAGCGGGAACAAGGCGCCCGTCAACTCAAAGCCATGACCGGCGAAACGCGCATGACGGCCTATGTGCTGGGCGGCCTGCCCGTGTTGATCGTGGGTTACTTCATGGTGGTCAACCCCGGCTATTTGATGACCATGTGGAACGACGGCACGGGGCGCATGATGCTGTTCACCGCGCTGGCAATGGACCTCGGCGGCACCTTTATCATGTGGCGCATGCTGAGGAGTGTCTGAGATGGCACTTTTGGCCTGCGCCTTGTTGTTGCTCGCCGCCGCGGTATTGGTGGGCGGCCAAGTGCTCGAGAATCGACGTCGCAGACGCCGGGTGGCTGAACGCTTGCAGGGGCGGATGAGCGGCGATGCAAGGATCGGCACGCTCATACGTCAATTGGGCGCGAGCACCCTGGCGCAGCGCTCGGTCAGCCTGGACAACGAGACGCAGATCCTGCTCAACCGGGTCGGCTGGCGCAAGGCTAGCCAGCGCTCGCTGTTTGCTGCCTTCCAGATTGGTTTGCCTATCGTGCTGCTGGGTCTGACGCTCATCGGCCAGCAACTGCTGTTTCCTCACGCAGAACCTGCATGGATTGCCCCGATGTTTGCGCTGGGCATCGGCTACCTGCTCCCAAAACGCGTGTTGGCTGCGGCGGCCAAACATCGCCAGCAGGCCATCGCCAAAGAAATCTCAACGTTCATTCCGCTGCTGCGCATCTTGTTCGAGTCGGGCATGGCGGTCGAGCAGTCGCTGCGGGTGCTGGGCAACGAAGCCGAACGCCTGCTACCCGCGCTTACCCATGAATTGCGGCTGATCCTGGCGCGTGTCGATTCCGGCCTGGAGCTGAGCGAAGAACTGGGCAAGACCGCGCGCTTGCTGGAAGTGGATGAGTTCACCGACACCTGCATCATCCTGCAGCAATTGATCCATCAGGGTGGCGGCGCGATGAAGTCCTTGCTGGCGCTCAAGCAGTTGCTCGACGACCGACGCCTGACTCGCCTGCAGGAGTACATCTCGAAGATGTCGGCAAAAATGTCAGTGGTGATGATGGTGTTTCTGTTCCCCGCGTTGCTGATCGTGCTCGGTGGCCCGGCGTTTATCGGCATCGCCAGCGCTTTGAATCACTTTTGAGGAGACGTTGATGAAAGTACTGATTGCCGGCGTGGCCCTGCTGATGCTCGGCGGCTGCGCCACCAACGGCCAATCACCCTGGGCCGCGATGACCTCATCCGGCAGTTGCGCCAAGCCGAGTTCAGACCAGGAATTGGCGCTCAACCTGTCGGACGACCTGGCCAACGAAGGCAAGCTGCACGCCAGCCTCGCCAACCTGCAAAGCCAGCCCGAGTCCTTGCCCCAGGTGCGCCAGCGCAAGGCCCGCAATTACCGCTTGCTGGGGCGCAGCGAGGCCGAGCCGTTGTACCGCAGTCTGCTCGGCACCTGCATGACCGCTGAAGGCGAACACGGCCTGGGGCAATTGGCCGCGGCCAAGGGCGACAACGACCAAGCGATGGCCCATATGCAACGAGCGGCGCGGCTGGCGCCCACGGACGAAAAGATCCGCAATGACTTGGGCGTGGTGTACCTCAACCAGTTGCGCCTGGAAGACGCTCGCTTTGAATTCATGACCGCCATCGAGCTCAAGCAGGGCGATCCTTTGGCCGCCGTCAACCTGGTGACGCTGTTGATCTATCAGGACGACTGGGGGCAAGCGGCGAAAGTGGTCAGCCAGTTGGGCCTGAACCCCGAGCAAGTCACCGTTGCCCAGGCACGCGCGGAAAAACTCAAGGGCTCCCGCGCGGCGACGCGCAAAGTAGCGGCGGTGAGCGATGCCCTGCCGGTGACCCTCAAGTAAGGAGTGATTGATGAAAGCACATTACCTTATTGGCCTGGCGCTGCTGCCGCTGAGCGCACTGGCTCTCGAACCTGGCCCGTCGTCCCCGCAACAAGCGGAGACGGAAAACTGGCTGGCCTTGCAGGTCAATGGTCGGGCCGCTTCGGCGACACCGCAAAGGACCACTCCCGCAGAACGGGAGCAAGCCTTTCAGCGCTGGCTGGACAGCAATAAGCATCCGATTCCGGAGTTCTTTGAATCGGAGTCGGGAGGGTCTTCCCAAGGCGGGAAGAGCCAGTGACACCCTAGTGGGCGGTGACCCGTTGGCGCATCGCCGAGTTATTCGGTGACAAGGCCAACGCCAGCTGGGTGCGGTTGTGCATGTGGGTGAGGCGCAGCACCTGGGACACGTACAGCTTGACGGTGTTCTCGGTGATCCCCAGCTCACAGGCAATCTGGTAGTTGGTCTGGCCCTTGCCCACCAGACGAGCCACATCGAGCTGGCGCGGTGACAGCTGGTTGAAGATGGTCGGAATCTCCACTGGTCCAGCCTCTTCGGCGACCGGCTCGCCATCGTCCACCAAGCCGGGGCTTGGGCTGCGGCGCACTTTATCGAGGTCCTGGTACAGGTCATTGATGGATTCGGAGAGGTATTGCAGCTTCTGGTTCAAGTGCCCCAGTTGCAGCTCTTTTTGCCGTTCTTCCAACGCCGCTTCCTGGCGTTGCAGGCCTTCGAGCAACTCATCGAGGTTGATCGGCTTCTGGTAGTAATCCGAGATTCCTGCGCGCAAGGCCTTGATCACGTCCTGCTTGTCGGCACGTCCGGTCAGCATGATCGCTTCGAACGCCCGCTGCTTGCCCGCCACCTTCTGCATGGCCTGCACCAGCTCGATGCCATCCATGTCCGGCATATGCAGGTCGCACAGGACCAAGCCGATGTCGGCATCCTCGCCGAAGCGTTGCAACGCATGCCGACTGGATTCACAAGGGACGCAGCGGTAACCACTGCCTTCAAGAAATTCGCAGAGCTCTTCCACGATCATCGGCTGATCGTCGACCACGAGCACTTTCACCGCTGAGGTAAGCTTGTTCACGCGCCACTCCATGCCTGGAAAGCCAAAAGATTGATCGATCCCTTTTGACAAAAAATCCTATACATCCAGTTAATAAACGTAGACCTACTTTCCGACTCTGTACACCGCGATAGAGACCTCGTCAGCCTAATGGATCCAAAACCAATATAGTCCAAACCCAGTCAATACAAAGGGCGCAAAAGGCTGTTTTGTTGACGCTCCCGTAGCCGCACCTTGAAGAGGCGCGCTAAGCCTTTGACGGAAAAGCACCCAGCCACTTTGGAACAGCGCTGCGCCGATCAAAGACCACAATAAATAGTCCAGCGTACTGGCCAGCGCCAGGGCGGCCAGCAGCTTCACATCACCCGCGCCAAAGCGGCCCAGCGCATAGCCGGGCAAGGTCAGCAGCAGCGCCACGGCAAAGGCCCAGCCACCTTCGCCGGCGGGCGCTCCGAGCCAGGTGGTGCCCGTCCATAACAGGTAGAACAGCGCCAGCAGCGCCGCCCCCAGGGTCAAGCCGTTGGCGATTTGCCGTTGACGCATGTCCTGCCATGCACAGAGCCCCAACCAGAGCAGTATCACCACGCCATGGATCACGTAAAAAACATCCCTTTTTGCCGAATGATTCTATGCTGATATCAAGTAGTAGCCGTCAGGGTAGACGCAGTCATGAAAACAAGCCTCCCTAGAAAGCAAAAAGGTGCGGCGGCGATTGAGTTCGCGCTGGTCTTCGGGATCTTTTTTGCGGTGTTCTATGGATTGATCAGCTATAGCCTGCCAATGCTGTTAATGCAGTCGTTCAACCAGGCGGCAGCGGAGGCCGTACGCCAGGCCATGGCGGTGGACCCGGTAGCCGCGGGCACCGCTTATGGCACGCAGGTGACTGATCGCGCCAAAACCACGGCGATCCAGCAGTTGAACTGGATTCCACCCAGCTTCCAATTTACCGACGATTTAATCACCGCCGCCTACAACGGCACCACGCTGACTGTGACGATTAAATACCCCACCAGCCGTCTCTATTCAGTGTTTCCGACATTGGTAGTGCCGGGCATAGGCCCCGTGCCAAATCTGCCGGCCAACCTGACGGCCATGTCGAGTCTGCAGTTTTGACCTCGGGGGATAACCTCTTCGGGCGCCTGCTCGGCCGCACCAGCGCCACGCCGCTCGACACGCCCGCCGTACCCACGCCAGGGTTGCATCTGCAACTGGATCCCCAGGGCCACGTATTGAGCATCAGCGGCACTCTGCGGCCGCAGCTCGCGTCGCATGAGGTGGGCGAAACCCGACCACTGTTGCGTGACCTGTTGTGCGCCACCAGCGCGTTGAGCATTGAAGGCCGTCCGGAAGACTGGCAGCACCAGAACCTGGACCTGGACTTCCAGGGTGCTACCGGCCAGGTCCTGCACACTCGCGGCTGGATCGAAGCCGAGGGTGACGGCTGGAGCCTGCGCCTGCTGGACGTCGGCGACTTGCTGGCTGGCTCGCAACTGGCCCAACACCGTGAGCAGAATCATCAACTGGCCTGCCAGATAAGCAGCCAGTTGCGGGTGTGCAGCCTGGCCCGACTGCCCGAGGTGTTCAACGAGCACCTGCGGAGCGTGGCGCAGCGCTGGCGAATTCCCTGCCTCGCGCTGGCGTTGCTCGATGAAGAAGACCAGGACTGGCGGATCTACAGCCACTACGCCGCCCACGATGCCCCCGCCTTGTGGCGGACCGGCCAACACCTGGGCACCAGCCTCGACAGTGTGAGTGGCAACACGCCGTTGAGCCTGGCCCAGGAGCGTAGCGACAACCCACGCCTGCAGAGCATTTTCGGCAATGCCGATGGATTCCTGGTGCCCTACCGTGACAGCCAGGGCATCGCCGCGTGGTTACTCTGCGGCCTCTACAACGGCCAGCAACACGCCCGCGAACAGGACTGGCTGAACCTCACCGCCGCCCTCGCCGCCCCCTTGCTGAGCCGCTTGCGCGAGCAACGCTATCATCAACAGCTCGACCGCATGGAAGCCCTGCAAGGCCTGCTCGGCACCGGCTGGTGGGAGCTGCTGCCGGCTACCCAGGAAATCCAGCTCGCCCCGCAGTTGCTGCACAGCCTCAGCCCGGAGGACGGCCCCACCCACCAACCGCTGGGCCTGTGGCTGGAGCTGATCCACCCCGCCGACCGCCAGGAACTCAACAGCCGCTTGCACGATCTGCAGGCACTGGGCAAACCGCTGCTGACCAGCGTACGCCTGCAACGCACCGACGCCGAGCACAACCCCCTCTGGTACCGCGTACAGGGCCAGGTGCTGGGCATGGGCGATGACCGCCGCTGGGTCGGCTTCATGCTCGACATCAGCGACATAAAGAACCAACAACTGCAAGCCGCCGCCGCCCATGCGCGCCTGGACAACCTCATCGCCAGTTCACCGGCCGTGATCTATGTGCAGCGCTATGTCAGCGGCGCCCTGCACCCGGCGTTCTTCAGCGATAGCCTGCTGCCGCTGCTGGGCTGGACGTTGGCCGAGTGTAACCACGACAGCCTGGCGTCGCTGATTCACCCCGAAGACCGTGACCTGTACTTCGAACGCACCCGCCAACTGTTGCGCGAAGGCGCAGTGCGCAGCCGCTACCGCCTGCGCGACAAACAAGGCCAATACCATTGGCTGCTCGATGAAGCCAAATTACTGCGCGATGACCTAGGATTGCCGCTGGAAGCCGTCGGGCTGTGGCTGGACGTCACCGAGACAACCCAGGCTGCCGAGCAGATCAAACAAAGCGAAGAGCGCTATCGCATCCTCGTCGAAGACTCCCCGGCAATGATCTGCCGCTACCGCCCGGACCTGACCCTGACCTTTGGCAACACGCCGCTGGCCAATTACCTGGAATGCTTGCCCGCACAGCTGCCGGGGCAGAACCTGGGGCACTGGCTGTCGGAAGAACAGCGCCAGGCCTTTGTGCAACGTATCGGCCAATTAAGCGCGGAATTTCCGGTCAGCACCGCCGAAATCAGCCTGGAATTGCCCGGCCGCGAACACGCCTGGTGGGTATGGTCAGACCGTGGCGTGTTCGATGAACAGGGCACGCTGGTGGAAGTGCAAGCGGTGGGCCGCGACAACACCGAAGTGCGCCGCTCCCAGCAGCAACTGACCCAGAGCGCAAAGATGGCCACCCTTGGCGAAATGGCCACGGGCCTGGCCCATGAGATCAACCAGCCGCTGAACGTGATGCGCATGGCGATCGTTAATGTGCTCAAGCGCCTGCGCACTGGCGATGCGCAAATCGACTACCTCACTGACAAGCTCCAGCGCATCGACACCCAGGTGCAGCGCGCGGCGCGGGTGGTGGACCATATGCGCGTGTTTGGCCGCCGCTCGGAAATCGAACAACAGCCCTTCGACCCGTCACAGGCGGTGGAAGGCACGCTGTCACTGCTCGGTGAAGGCTTGCGCGGCAAAGGTGTGGAGGTGCGCGTCACGCCAGCGGACGCTGCGATGCAGGTCAAAGGTTACGTCGACCAGCTTGAGCAGGTGCTGATCAACCTGGTGGTAAATGCCCGCGATGCGCTGTTGAGCAAACAGGAAAAGGACCCGGCGTTCCGCCCCTGGATCGCAGTGCATTGCGAGCACGACAGTCGGCATTTGCGGATCTGGGTGGAAGACAACGCTGGTGGCATTGACCCTCGGTTGCTGGAGCGGATTTTCGAGCCGTTCTTTACCACCAAGCCGATTGGCGTGGGCACGGGGTTGGGGTTGTCGGTGAGCTACGGGATTGTGGAAAACATGGGCGGACGGTTGAGCGTTGCCAATGGGGAGCACGGTGCGCGGTTTTGTGTGGAATTGCCGATCAGTTAGATCACCAAGTAGGCGCGGCCCATATGGCAACTGAGGTTGGCGCCGACTTCGGCGTTGCCAGCAGTGATGCCTAGTGCACTGAGCAACCCGTTCACGATCGGGTCCAGCACCGGCGACAAGACGTCTTTGACAGCAGTGATCAATGTGTTGGTGATGGTCGCGAGCAAACCCGAGACACTAGACAATGGGCCGCTCGTTGGATTCCCAGGAGGGGGAACGTATATCACCTGAATCCCGCCCAGCGTATTGACCAAGCTTTTAACTACATCTGAAGCAGGAACAACGGGTTGATAGGTGGGTGTCAGGTTCATTTCATTGACCGGTGAAAACGTAAGCTTCTGAGTACTGCCTCCAACCGTCGCGTGTACAACCGATAGCAATAAACTGCCCCCCAAACCGGCTTTACGTGGGGCACATCCAAAAATCCCTGCGCACGTCTGTACACCAATATCCACTAGAGCGACGGGCTGAACAGTGGCAGCCGCTGCCGAGGAGAATGCCTGCACCGGGTCAACCTTTCCGACTGACACGTCCGCCAGCGCTGTACTCGCCTGAACGGTCAGTGACTTCGTTGCATTGCTCGCGCAACTAAAGTCAGTGACATAGGCATTTGCACTGGCCATTTCGATGTTGATATCCAGGCCGCTAAGCAATTGCACATCCGTACGGTCACACGGTTTCAACACTAGACACAGAAGCGGATCCAGCATGCCCACAAGATTCAGGTGCAACAGGTTATTGACCACTCCTGTTACCGGGGTCGTCAACGCTGAAACCGCAGACGTCAACTGACTCAGTCCGTTGAGCACAGGAAGTTGAATAGACACCAACGTGCGGACTTGCGCCGTACGCACAAAAATCTGATCTGTCGGAGGGGTCTTCAACAAGCCCGCTTTGGCCTTTGCAGGGTTACCAATAGCCGACAGCTGGGGAGGTACGATCACTTTGGTTTGGACCGAAACGTTTCCTATCAAGGGAATATTCAACTGAGTTGCAGCACTCACCGCACTCTTGCTACTGGAAAGCTGCGCCACGGTCTGTAGGAGTTGAAACACCTGCACGCTGGTATTCAAGGCTGCGGCCGGTGTTCCAGTAGCGACCTTCAGCAGGTCTCCGACCTTCAACAGTTGTGTGTTGGGCGCGATTGCTTTCACTGAAATCACGTCGTTAATGATCGCCGTGGCCACCGAGCCATTTTTTTGCAGCACCTTTACCGCGGCGTCGATCAACTGGCTGGCGGATGCAGCGGTGTTGAGCAACGCATCGTAGTCACCTGCCTTGACATTCAATTGAATCGCCAGCTGATCCAAGTAGCTGAGTAGGTTCACGTTCGTCGTCAGCAAGCCGTTCCAGCCCGCAGCCGTCAGGGACAGGTTGCCGCCCAACAGATTGCCGATGAGCATGTTCAATAGAGGAGATTTGCTGGCGTCGACCGTTCCTAGGCCGCTGCGAATCGTCAACTGCGCCACCGGCGGCGCATACGCAGCCACGGCAGTGGCACTCAGGATCATCTGCGTGGATGTTGGCCCGCCGCTGAACATGCTCCAGATCCCGCCGGCAATGCTGGTCATCACGCTGCGCGTGGCCACCACTCGCACGGCATCGTTTTTGGTGGCGTCTGCGGTGAATACACGGATATTGCTGGCATTGGTGGTCAACGTTCCGCAGGTCACGGCCAGGCCACGGCTGTTGTCACCGGCGACCACGGTGAAGCCGTTGCGCGTGGCGTTTTCCTTGGCGTAGTCGTTGGCGGTGGTGGTGGGCGTGCACAGGCCGCCACGGCCGGCGGCTTCCAGGGCCGAGGTGTCGGCGATGGATTGCAATTTGCGCTTTTCCAGGTGGAGGCGGCCGCTGTCTACCGCGAGCAGCATGAACACCAGGGCCACTGCGAGGGTGCCCGCAGCCATCAGGCCAATCGCACCACGCTGACGGGAACCAAGTCGGGGAGACATCAGGCACTCCTTAGCGCTTACTCTCCTTAGTTGGTTTTGAGTGTAGACAAGGGCTGGCCAGTCGCCAGATGAATGATTGACAGAGACTTATTGGCTGACCGAGTTCCAATGTGGGAGCGGGCTTGCTCGCGAATGCGGTGGGTCAATCGGTACATGTGTGACTGACACACTGCATTCGCGAGCAAGCCCGCTCCCACACTGGATTTCCCACACTGAATCTGTGCTGGGTTTTAGTGGGGTGGGTAGCTGGAGAGGATTCGGGTGATCGTGGTGCGGATGGCGTTGTTGCGGTCCTGCGGGTTGGGCGAGCTGGCCATCATTTGTTCGTCGCTGCCGCGCCAGACCAGTTTGCCGTCTTTGCCGTCAAGCAGGTCGATCTGGAGGGTGGCGACTTTGTAGGTGATGTTGCGGGTTTCGTTGTACATCGGCGCGCCCCAATAGCCGTTCCATGGGCCGCCCCATGCACCACCATAATTGGTGGTGACTTGTTGCTGGCGGTCTTCGACGATCAGGTAGGCCTGTACACTCAAGTCGGCCTTGCTGCCCGGTGCCGCGGGGCGCAGGCCGCGTTGGTCGAGTTGTTCGCCCACTGCCTGACGGATGCGTTGTTCGGTGAGGTCGCTCTTGATACGTGGGTCATCCGGGCGATATTGCAGGGCCGGGTCTTTCCAGGCCCAACTGCGGTAGGCGCCGAAGTCCCGGCTGGCATCAAAATCGTGGTTGACCTGGCTGGTCTGGCAACCGCCCAGCAACATGACAACTGCGAGCAAAGCGATACGACAAAACATGGTTTTTCTCCAAAAAGCGACCCGCGCTCAAGATGAGAATAGCTGTTAACTCGGAGGATACGCCGTCATTGCCTTTTGCACCGCCTGGCGCAAGGCATCTCCCCGTTCACTGAGGCTGCCCTGGCTGCTGGTTTCCGCGCTGGCACTCCACACCGGCTGGCCCGTGCGGGCATCGAATAGATTGACGCGCACCACCACGACCTGGACTTCATAGGTGCGTACGATCGGCACCGAGTTGTACATGCCGTAGCCATTGCCATAGCGGTTGTAGCCGCCGTAACCGTAGCCATAGTCATCCTGGACTTGCTTGAGGCGCTTCTCCTGACGCACATCGGCGCTCACCAGCAGGTCTGCCGGGCGGTTGTCGTGCAAGGGACGCAGGCCGCGCTGGTCAAGCGCGCCGCTGACCGCTTCGGCAATTTGCGCCGAATCCGCCCAGGCCGTGCCCGCCGGGAGCTGGCCATTGCGCCACGCCCAGTTACGGTAGGCGCCGTAGTCGCGCACGGGCGCGGGATAGGCGCTGGCATCAAAGGTATTGGCTGCCTGCGGCGGCGCCGGTGGAATCGGCGCCGAAGCGGAGACATAAGGGTTGGGGCTCGAACACGCCCCCAAGCCGAGAGGTAACAGGATCAAACAGAGACGACGCATTTCGACCTCCGCAGACTGGGCCGTTTAAACCGGACGGCAGACCCAGTGCAAATAACGCCCAAGTCCGGCAAAGCTTGGGTGACGACGGTGAGCGAGTTCCATCTCCAAAAGGTCCTGCAAATCCGCGCGGGCCTGGAATTCCACCGGCATATAGTCATGGAATACGCGAACGCCACTTTGGCTTTCGACCTGCCAAAGGCCTTCGAGTTGCGCCGCCAACTCACGTGGATCGAGCGGCTGCTGCGGGGTGAGACTCTGCTTTTCGCCGGCCATGTCGTTCTTGCGCATTTTGCGGAAGTGGCCTTTAAGCAGGTTGCGGTAAATCAGCGCATCGCGGTTGTAGAACGCCAACGACAACCAGCCGCCAGGCACCGTGAGCTGGTGCAGCATCGGCAGGATCGCATGAGGTTCGGCCAGCCATTCCAGCACGGCGTGGCACAGCACCAGGTCGTAGGGTTCGGTGAGTTGGCCGAGCAGGTCTTGCCAGGGCGCATGGATAAAGGTCCCGGTCTGCCCGGCGTCGGCAAAACGTTGGCGGGCGCCGTCGAGCATCGGTTCAGCAGGTTCCGCCAAGGTAACCTGATGACCTTGCTCGGCCAGCCACAGCGACATGTGGCCCAGGCCCGCGCCGATATCCAGGACTCGCAAGGGGCGTTTGGGCAGGGCTTCGGTGAGGTCAGCCTGAAGCACCGCCAGGCGAATCGCGCCTTTGGCACCGCCGTAGATTTTTTCGGCAAAGCGCGTGGCCAGTTGGTCGAAATGACGATCACTCATGGGCAAACCGCCGTTCGCTGTCGGCCAATTTGGCGCGCACCACCTCGTTCATGTCCAGGCCCAGTTCGCTGCACAGCAACAGCAGGTACAACACGATATCGCCGACTTCCTGGCCGGCGTGGGCGAGTTTCTCAGCCGGGAGCTGGCGCGATTGGTCTTCGCTCAGCCATTGGAAGATTTCCACTAGCTCGGCCATTTCTACGCTGGCGGCCATGGCCAGGTTTTTTGGGCTGTGGAATTGTTTCCAATTATTTGTATCGCGAATGCGGTGCAGGCGTTCGGTGAGGTGTTCGAGGTTCATGCGGGGGCTCCTGAAGGTGGGTAGCTTCGGGGGGATTGGCGGTTAAGGCAAGTGAATCTCTGGTGTGCTTGAGGACGCCTTCGCAGGCAAGCCAGCTCCCACATTGGAATGGGTTTGCAAATCAAAATGTAGGCTTGCCTGCGATAAGGCTCTAGTCGATGACGCTGAATTCCAGGCGGGCGGTTTGGCCGGCTTCGTCGAGGACGCTGAGTTGGTAGCGGCCCAGGTGTTCGAAGCTGGCGTTGATGAAGTCCTGGTTGGCGCTGTCGCCCAGTGGCGCGCCGTTGAGGAACCACCAGCGCCGGCCACTGCCGCCGAGGGCGGAGATTTTCAGGCGCAAGGTTTGCTGGCTGGCGGCGGGCAGGCGCAGTTGGTCGCCCTCGCGTACGCCAACGATCGACAGCGGTGAAGACGCGGCCAGCGCCGGTGGCGGGCAATCGGCGTCAGCGGGCGGGATGCGTGCTTCGCGGCGTTCGGCCCTTGGCAGCCAGGGTTCCAGGGGCGCAGGCCACAGGGCGATGTTTTTCGGCTCCGCACCCGGGCAATGGGCGTCGACCCGCAAGCCTTTGGCATTGACCCATACGCTTTCCATCAGGCCCACGCTCAACGGTTGGTCCAGTGCCTGCAAGGTCGGCGGCGTGGTGTTGTCCAGCGTCCAGGCGAAGCGCTGGCGGCGGCAATTGGGGTCGCTGCGGCTCATGGGCTGGCCTAGTGGCCAACAGATCGCTGCCACGCCGACATTGGCGGGCACCGGTTTGACCGGCGCGCTGATGCCGCGCTGGCTGTCGCGGTTGCTCAGTACGTCGTGCACCTGCAACATCAACGGCGCCGCCGAGGCCAGCCCGAACTGGCCCGGCACCGGCGTGCCGTCCGGGCGGCCGATCCACACGCCGATCAAGTAACGCGGCCCCACGCCAATCGCCCAGGCATCACGAAAGCCGTAGCTGGTGCCGGTCTTCCAGGCCAGGACCGGGCGTTGCACCAGCTCGGCACGCGGGTCGCGGTCGGGACGCGCCTGGCCGCTGAGTATGCGCCGCACAATCCAGGCGGACCCTGGCGACAGTAATGGCCGCTCCCTAAGCGCATCGTCCGGCTGTAATCGAATAGTTGCACTCCTGCCGTCACGGGCGAAGGCGCTATAGCCGCTCACCAGATCTTCCAGACGGCTGCCTGCGCCGCCCAGGATCAAGGCCAGGTTCGGCTCGGCCAACGCCGGCAACGCCAAAGGCACCCCCCCGATACGCATCTCGGCGGCGAACCGCTTCGGCCCATAGGCTTCCAGCAACTGTACCGCCGGCAGGTTGAGCGAACTGGACAGCGCCGTACTCGCCGGCACTGCGCCGGTAAAACCCATGGAGAAGTTGCCCGGCCGGTAATCCCCGTAACGCCGCGGCACGTCCTGCAGCAGGGACTCAGAATGAATCAGCCCGTCATCAAGGGCCATGCCGTAGAGAAAGGGTTTCAAGGTGGAGCCCGGCGAACGCAGTGCGCTGATCATGTCCACATGGCCAAAACGCTTGGCATCATTGATGTCCACCGAGCCGAGGTAGGCGCGTACCGCCATGGTTTCTTCCTCCACCACCAGGATCGCGGCGGAGGTGTGCTCCGGCAAGCGTGCACGCCAACCCAACAGCAGGTCTTCGAGGCGGCGTTGCAGGGTGGCATCCAGGGTGGTGCGGATCAGCGGCGGGCTGTCGGGGCGGTTCAGGCGGCGCGCGAGCAGGGGCGCCAAGCTCGGCTCCAGGCGCGGGGCGAGCAGCAGCGGTTCCTGCAGGGCTTCATCGACGGCGGCTTGCGGCCACACCTTGAACTCGCCAAGACGACGCAGCACTTTGTCGCGCGCTTCCTGGGCACGCTGCGGGTGACGGTCCGGGCGCAATCGGCTGGGCGCCTGGGGCAAAACCGCGAGCAAGGCGGCTTCGGCATGGGTCAATTGTGATGGAGACTTGCCCAGATACGCCCAACTGGCCGCCGCCACGCCCTGCAATGTTCCGCCAAACGGTGCGCGATTCAGGTAGAGGTTGAGGATTTCCTCCTTGGACAGGTGCCATTCCAACTGCGCCGTGCGCCACAACTGGCGCAACTTGCCGTGGAAGGTGCGCGAATGCGGATCCAACAACCGCGCCACCTGCATCGACAACGTACTGCCCCCCGACACCACACGCGCCCCGGTCAGGTTCTGCCAAGTCGCCCGTACCAGCGCCAGCGGGTTTACGCCAGGATGCTGATAGAACCAACGGTCTTCATAGGAGAGCAACGCATCCAGGTAATACGGCGACACTTCGCTGGTTTGCACGGGATAGCGCCACACCCCATTCGCATCGGCAAACCGCCATAACGGCGTGCCATCCTCAGCCAACACCACCCGCGCCAAATCATCCTGGGGCAACGGCAACGGCCAAACCCGATCCGCCCCCCACAACAACACCACCACCAACACCACTGCCCCCAAAGCCCAGCGCAGTAAATGTGGGAGCGTACACCCGCAAATGACGCAACTTAATCGCAAATTCAACCGAGCAAACCTCTATGCTTGTAGGGAACTAGCCTCTCGCAATAACAACCAAAGACACAGATACGCCCACCTCTTCATCAGGACACACACATGCAGGTAGAAAGCTTTTTCGAATGGCTGGGCCAGGCGCTCGGTTCCATCATCCGCTTTATCGTCGACGGCCTCAGCGGCCTGTTCGGTGCCCTGACCAACGCCGGCGGCAACTTCGTCGAAGGCCTGTCCCGCACCTTGGGCATGGACACCTCGATCATCAGCATCATCACCCTGATCATCGGCCTGCTGTTCCTGTATTCCGCCGTACGCGCCTTCATGCGCGCCTCGGTCATCATGGGCATCATCTGGCTACTGCTCGGCCTATGGCTCCTGAGCTGGGTCGTCCACTAACCCTACAAACACCTCAACCCCCCTGTGGGAGCCAGTCCTGCCAGTTAGGTTATCAGCGCCCCTTGATCACCAAATCCGCCGGCGTCTCCCCCACCGCCTGCCAATTCGGCCGGTACATCGACTCCACCTGCGGCGGTGGTACGCGATAAGTCCCCGGTGTCACCGCCCGCGCCAGATACAGCAGGTGCGTGGTGCCAGACCCCTCCAGATTAATCGCCGCCACATACCGATCATCCCTGAACTCCTGATGCTTGAGCGACGCGTTCTGCATCGACTCACGCCACTCCTTCACTTGGCTGCTGGCGTTCTCCAGGCTGGCAGCACTCTGCGCCAGGTTCTGGTTTTCAAGCTCCAGGCCAGCGGGCAGCAAATCCACCACCAAGGCATCCGGCACACGTTGCTTGGCACCGACCGCCAGATGCACCAGCACCAGATCCCCACTGTTGAGGCTACGAAGATTCAACGGCTGGCCATTCATGCCCAGGTACTCACGGCGAATGCTCAGGTTGTCGCCGCCGGCAGCCGGTGGCAGCTGTGGATAACCCGAGATCGTCAGTTGCTGATACACCGGCGTTTCGCCCTGATTGCTCAAGGTCAAATCACTGGAAAGCAGCTTGCCTTCCAGCGCCAGCGTCGATTGCTGATTATTCAACTCTTGCACACCGCCACTGCCGGTCAGCGACACCTGCCAGTTCGAATCCGGCTTGGCGAAACCGAGGCGCCCCGCCAGGAACAACGAATTACGCTCCTGGGTCGACAGATACGGACTGGCCGCCAGTTGATCCGACAGCGTAAACAAGCGCTCCTCACGCTTGCCCTTGGCCAAATCATTTTCTTCCAGCAACGCCAGGATCATTGCCTGGTCGCGCAGCGGGCTGCCGTAATCGGCCAGCCATTCATTGGCATTGCGCTGCGCCGCCAACCCGGCCAGCAAGGCTTGATCGGCACGCGGTTGGTCGCCCATCTTCTGCAACGCGATAGCCAACTGCACCAGCGGCAACCCGGAGCGGGCGTCGCTGCGTCGTTCAAAGATGCTGCGCAACGCGCCCAACGGTGCCTGCTGACTGCGCGCCAAGACCATGCCGGCGTAGGCCTGCACGGCAAAGCGCGTGTGATCGGCGTTATCGCTGTAGTCGACATCGATCAGGTTGCGCTCCTGCACATAACGCAGCAGGCGCTCGCTGGCCTTTTTCAAGGCTTCAGGTGGTACCGCAAAACCCTGATCTCGGGCGCGCAACAGGAAGTCGGTGACATAGGCCGTCAGCCAATATTCTTCTTCACCATCCGCGCCCCACAAACCAAAGCTGCCGTTGTAGCGCTGCATACCCAGCAAACGCTCAATGCCCAGCTCGATCTTGCGTTTGCGCTCGCTGTCCGATTCGCCCTTGATGGACAGGCGTTTGAGCAAGGCATCGTCGGCATACAACGACGGGTACAGGCCACTCGCGGTCTGTTCCAGGCAACCGTAAGGGTAAGCCTTGAGTGCACTGATCTGCGCACCGAGGTTCAACGGCGGCCGGCTCGACAGGCTCAGCAGGGCCTGGCGCCCCGAGGTATCGAATTGATCCAGGGTACCCGGTGGCAGGCTCCACGGCTGATCCTTGAGAACCGCGCGATAATGTTTGAGCAGTGCCGGATACGCCGGCCGCACGCCCAAGGTCCATTCACGGGTGAACGGCGGCAGGTGCTCACCTGGCAAGTCCAGCCCATTCACGGTCACCTTGACCTTGCCCTGCCCCAACCCGCCCCAGGCTTTTACGGGGATGCGCAAGGTGGTGCGTTGGCCTTGTGTCAGCTCGACGGTTTGCGCGCCGCTGTTGACCAATTCCAACTGCCCCTCGGCAGTCAGTTGCACATCAAGCTTCTGCGCCTTGCCCGACAGGTTGGACAGGTCCAGCGCTAACGTTGTCTGGTCACCACCGGCCAGGAAGCGTGGCGCCGACAGTTCGGCAATCAGCGGTGCAGCAATGACCGTCTTGGCTTCAGCCATGCCGTAGCGGTCATCGCTCCAGGCCTGGGCCATCAGGCGCAGTTCGCCGTTGAAGTCGGGAATATTGACGCTGACTTCGCCTTCGCCCTGCTCATTCAACGTCACCGGCGCGCTTTGCAGGGCGACGATGGTCACACTGGTATCCGGGCGTTTGCCGCCCTTGGCCAGCGCCGCATCACCACCAAACGCCAGGCTGGCCAGGCGACCCTGGCCGGCCTCGATCAACTGGCCGTAGATATCGAACTGGTCCACGCCATACGCCTTGCGGCCGAACAGGCTGGAATACGGGTCCGGCGTCGGGTATTCGGTGATGTTGAGGATGCCCACGTCCACCGCCGCCACCAGTACGTGCACCTGTTTCGGCACGCTGCCATCGGCATTTTTAGCCGAGATCTTCACCGCCAGCGGTTGTTTGGGGCGCATTTTTTCCGGCGCAGTGAGGGTCACGCCCAGTTTGCGCTGGGTGCGATCCAGCGGCAGGTGCAGCAGGCCCACTGCACGTTTGGGGGTGATATTGGCTTTACGCTCGCCTGGGCGAATCACCAGGGCACTCACGTACAAGTCATGCCGCGACCATTTCGGGTCGAGCTTCACGGCGAAGCTTTTGCCCTCGGCAGGCACGTCGATTTCCTGCCACCACAGCGGCCCTTCGGCGGACTCCACCAGCAGGTAGCCTTTACCGGCTGCCGGTGGCGTGACGGTGACATTGGCGGTGTCACCATCGCCATACGCGGGTTTGTCCAGCGCCAGCTTGACCTGATCGGGGCGCACAGCACCGCCTTCGGTATTGTCCTGGGCCTGGTAGCCGGCCCAGAAGCGCAAGCTGCTGACCAACCCCGTCTGCGGGTCTTCGACCTCGACGCGGTACGGGCCCCACTCCACCTGGAAGCTGACCTTGGCGGTGTCGCCAGCCTTGATAGTCAGGGTCTGCTCGTCAAGGTTGAGGAATTTCTCGTTGAAGTGATAGCTCCAGCCATCGTTCTCGGAGTAGTTCCAGTAGTAGTCACGGCGCTCGCGCACCAGGCGTACCTTGAGGTTTTGCGCGGCGAGTTTCTGCCCATCCTGATTGGCCAGCAGTACTTCAAATTCCGCCGGGCCATCGCCATTGGTTTCGGTGCCGTCAAACAACCCACGCAGGCCCGGAAGCTGCTCGGCGGGCCAGATCGGCTGCACCAGACGCCGCGTGATCGGGCGCCCGCCGGACTCTTGCAGGCTGGCTTGCACGATCAATTGCAACGGCGACTTCGCGTCGGCCCACTTGCTTTCCAGGGTCAGCGCTTCCTGGCCCTTGGCGTCGAGCACGCTTTCATCCAGTTCGAAATCCTGGCTCAACTCTTCTTCGGTAACAGAGCCGAACTGGTAGCCCGGCAATGACTTGACCGCTTCGCGCAACGGGCGCACATAAACCTGACCACTGACGCGGTTGCCCGATGCTGGCGCACCGTACAGGTAACGGCCGTTAACCTGAATGACCGGGTTGTCCGCGGGGCTCAGCGCGGTGTCGCTGCCCTTGAGTTCCAGCGCCAGGCGCTCGGGCAAGAAGTCTTCAACGAGGAACTCATACAACTGCGGTTTGCCATCGCCCAGGTCGAATACCAGCTGCCAGCGCCCAGTCGGCGCTTCGCCGGCCAGTTGCAGCTGGTATTGATAAAGACCGGAGGCATCCGCATCCCAGACGAATTTGCGGCTCACCTGCTCGTCCGGGCGACGCACTTCGACGCTCACCGGCTGCGGTTTGACGACATTGCCGTCCTTGTCCCGCAACAGTGCATTGAGCAGTACCGTTTCACCGGGGCGATACAGATCACGCGGGCCGAACACAAAGAACTGCAAGGGGTGGGAAGGCTGGCCGCCAATGTCGAATTCGGCCAGGTCCAGTGCAGCGCTGTCGAGGCGCAACAGACTGGTCTGTTCACCCTGCTTGGCCAGGAGCACCTGGGCCTTTTTCGGCAGCGGCAATTCAGCGTGGCCGCCCTTCTCGGTCTTGCCCTGGCCCAACACACGGCCCTCGGCGTCGAGTACTTCAAGGTCAACCCCATCCAGTGCCTTGCCGCCTTCCAGCGCCTGGGTAAACACATCCAATCGGTTGGCGTAGCGGTGCACCGACAGGCCAATGTCACTCAAGGTGAACAGCGTGGCCGGTTGCGAATAGTTGTAGGTGCCCGACGCACGCATCACCGCCAGGTACACGCCCGGCTGCTGCAGTTGCTTGAGGCCGGCGATCGGCAGTAAAAGGGTTTCGCGAGTGTTGCGCGCCGGGTTCAAGTCGAAACGGCCACCGTAGACCAGGTCGGCCAGCGGCAGCAGTTCGCGGGACTCATAACTTTGCAGGCTGGTATTACGCCCCCACTGCGCCAGGAATGACGGCAAGGACTCGGGCTTGATGCGGAAGAACTCGACGTCGATCTTGTCGACGTTCAGCGCAATCACCGGCAGGCCTTCTGCCAGGCGCGTCGGCAACAAGGTGCCACGGCTGGCGAAGCCGACAGTGGCTTGCAGGTCGCGGGTTTCCAGACGGGCGATGTACTCGGCGGCGAGCGTTTTGTCGTTGACCGCCTTCACCCCGGCATCCACCGTGAGCACCAGTTTGCGCTGTGGCTCCAGGTGGCGAAGGCGCAGCTCCATGAGGTTGTCGGAGATTTCCCAGGCGCCATCGACCTTGCCGGACTTGCTGTCCACCAAGTGCAATTTGTCAGCGAATTTCTGATCGGGGTCCAGCGGAATGGAAAAGCTCACCGACAAGGTACTGGCCCCATCGAGCTGCACTTCAGACACGTCCACCACGCTCAACTCACGCCCGGCGTAGCGTTGCTTCAGCGCCGCCACATCCACCGCCGCTTTAGCCGGCTTGGGTACAACCGTTGCCGCCGCAGGCGCGGTCGGGGCAGTCGGTTTATCGGAAGAATCGCAGGCGCTCAGCAGGGCCAGCGCGCAGGCCAGGAACAATCCTTTGTTAAGCATGAGGCACTCGTAGTGGGAGGGACCGAAGGACTCACTATATATCAGCCCGAGTGGGGCCGATGAGGTGCTGGTCACATTGACCGACGGGAGGATGGTTTGGCTCTAAGGGCCTTCCAGACCAAGCCAAATCCCACAAACAACAGAGATCTAAATGTGGGAGCTGGCTTGCCAGCTCCCACATTGGTTCCGCGGTGTCATGGAGGGACAGTTACAATACCCCTCCCCAAAGGAGCCCTCATGACCACCCTGCTCACCGACTGGCGCCACCGCCCCACCCACCGCCGCGTCTGGGCCCTGGCTGCGCCGATGATCCTGTCGAACATCTCGGTGCCGCTCGTAGCGCTGGTCGACAGCATGGTCATCGGCCACCTGCCCCACGCCCACCAACTGGGTGCCGTAGCCGTCGGCGCCAGCCTGTATACCTTCCTCGCCTGGGCCATGGGTTTCCTGCGCATGGGCTCCACCGGTTTCGCCGCCCAAGCTGCCGGGCGCAATGATGGGGCAGCGCTGCGGCAAATCCTGCTGCAAGGTTTGCTGTTGGCACTGGGCCTGGCGATGCTGCTCGGCACCGTGGGCATCCCGCTGAGCCATCTGGCGCTGGAGTGGATGCAGCCCTCCCCCGAGCTCAATCAACTGACGCAGGATTTCTTCCACACCCGCCTCTTCGGCCTGCCCGCCGCGCTGGCCAGCTACGCGCTGGTCGGCTGGTTCCTCGGCACACAAAACGCCCGCGCGCCGCTGGCGATTCTGCTGACCACCAACCTGGTCAACATCGCCCTCAACCTGTGGTTCGTACTGGGCCTGGATTGGGGGGTGGTCGGCTCCGCCCGCGCCTCGGTCATTGCCGAATGGACCGGCGCCCTGCTGGGCCTCGCGCTGACGCAAAAAGCCCTGCGCGCCTACCCCGGTCACATCGCCTGGGCGGCACTGAAGCTGTGGGAAAGCTGGCGCCCGCTATTGGCGGTCAACCGCGACATCTTCATCCGCAGCCTCGCGCTGCAATCGGTGTTTTTCATGATCACCGTACAAGGCGCCCGCCTGGGCGACGCTACCGTGGCCGCCAACGCGCTGCTGCTCAACGGCCTGTTGCTGACCGCCCACGCCCTGGATGGGTTGGCTCACGCCGTCGAGGCCCTGTGCGGCCACGCCATCGGCGCCCATGACCGCCCAGCGCTGCGCCGTTCGCTGGTAGTGGCCGGCGGCTGGTCGCTGATCGCCAGCGTCGGTTTCGCGCTGCTGTTCACCGTCGCTGGCCACTTGTTTATCGCCATGCAGACCGATATTCCCAGCGTGCGCGAAACCGCCGACATCTACCTGCCTTACCTCGCGGTATTGCCGTTGATTGCGGTGTGGAGTTACTTGCTGGATGGTTTGTTTATCGGCGCGACACGCGCGCGGGAGATGCGCAATGGGATGCTGCTGACAGTAGTCGTGGTGCTGCCCATTGCCTGGGCGTTGCAAGGGTTGGGTAACCACGGGCTGTGGATAACCTTCCTGGTGTTTATGGCGGTGCGCAGTCTCACCCTTTGGGCGATTGCCTGGCGCCTGAACCGGCGTGGGCTTTGGCTAGGTAACAACTGAAGGAATGAGATCCAAATGTGGGAGCGGCGGTGCGACGATTCGACTTGCTCGCGAAAGCGGTGGGTCAGTCAACATTTTCGGTGACTGACACTCCGCTTTCGCGAGCAAGCCCGCTCCCACAGGGGACTGATGTCAATCCAGCTTAAGAGGACAAGTACGAAGAACGGGTCAGGCCCAGGCGCAGCGCATCCAGGAACTGGGTACGCTCAGATGCAGAGATCTTCGCACTTGCACACTTGTCGCGGTAATGCGTCATCAACTCTTCCGGCGACAAGTGCACATACCGCAGCATGTCTTCGATTGTGTCGTGGGTCTCGATACCCGCGCTGTACACCGACCCATCTTCACGCTGGTAGATGTTCACCGAATCGGTGTCACCAAACAGGTTGTGCATGTCACCGAGGATTTCCTGGTAAGCACCCACCAGGAAGATCCCCAGCAAGTAGTCCTCACCTTCGTTCAAGCCGTGAACCGGCAGGCTGGTCTCGATGCTCTGCTCATCGACGTACTGCTTGATCTTGCCGTCGGAGTCGCAGGTCAGGTCTTGTAGCACGGCACGGCGCAGCGGCTCTTCGTCGAGGCGATGCAGCGGCAGGATCGGCAACACCTGGCCGATGGCCCAGGTGTCCGGCAGGCTCTGGAACACCGAGAAGTTGCAGATGTACTTGTCGGCCAGCTTGTCGTTGAGTTCGTCCAGCACTTGGCGGTGTGAGCGCTGGCGGGCTTTCAACGAGTTGTGCAGGCGACGGCACACGGCGAAGTAGCACTGCTCGGCCAGGGCTTTTTCGGCCAGGGTCAGCTTGCCGTCGGCGTACTGGGTGGCCACGTCGCTCATGTAGTGAGTGGCGCGCCAGTAGGTCTCGGTGACCATCTCGATGTCGGTCGGGCCGAGCAGGTCCACCAGCCATTGCACGGTTTCCGGCAGGCTTTCTTTGTTTTCGATGGTCGGGATTTCGTCGTTGTGTTTCTCGACGTCGGTGACCTGCACCACCAGCATGGCGTGGTGAGCGGTCAGGGAGCGGCCGCTTTCAGAGAAGATGTTCGGGTGCGGCAGGCTCTGCGCATCGCAGAATTCCTTGAGCATGCCCACGACCACGCCGGCGTAGTCGTCCATGTCGTAGTTGATCGAGCTGGCGTTACGCGAGTGCGTACCGTCGTAGTCCACGCCCAGACCACCGCCCACGTCGATGTGGTCCACCGGCAAGCCGAGGTTGCGCAGTTCGCCGTAGTAACGAATGGCCTCCTTGAACCCGTGCTGGTAGTCGGCCAGGTTGGCGATCTGCGAGCCCATGTGGAAGTGCAGCAAGCGAATGCCCTGGTCCAGGCCCGCCGCGCGGAAGCGCTCGACCACAGACAGCAGTTGCGCCGCCGACAAACCGAACTTGGACTTCTCGCCACCGGTGTCTGCCCACTTGCTCGACGCCAGGGACGACAAGCGCACGCGCAGGCCGACCTGTGGCTTGACCTTGAGGCTGGCGGCCTCTTCGATCACCAGCTCAACTTCGGATTCTTTCTCAATCACGATGAACACGTTGTGGCCGAGCTTTTGGCCCATCAGCGCGAGGCGGATGAACTCACGGTCTTTGTAACCGTTGCAGACGATGGTGCCGCCCTTCGGCGCCAGGGCCAGTACGGCCAGCAGCTCAGGCTTGGAGCCGGCTTCCAGGCCGATGGACACATTCTGGGTGGCGATGATGTTCTCGATCACCGCTTCCTGCTGGTTCACCTTGATCGGGTACAGCGCGGTGTACTTGCTCTGGTATTCCAGGCGCTCGATGTTCGAATCGAAGGCGCCGGTCAGCTGGCGTACACGGTCTTGCAGAATGTCGGGGAAGCGCACCAGCAACGGCAGCGACAGGCCGCTTTTACGCAATTCGTCGACTTGCTCGTACAGGTCCACGGGCGTGCTGTTCGGGCCGTTCGGACGGACTTCAACGCGACCGGCTTCATTGATCGCGAAATACCCGGCCCCCCAATGGCGGATCCCGTAAACACTGCGGCTGTCCGCAACTGTCCATTGGCTGCCATCGTCTTTGCGTGTGCGTCGTACGGACATCGAAGTCCCCTATAAATGAAGGCGAAGGCGCCACCTCTCGCAGAGGCTGGCGCAGTCTAAAGAATAAAAATGACGATTTGCCTGTGAGGGAGGTAGACCTCATTCGCAGGACAGAGTTTAGACACAGGTCGGGAAGAGGCTTTCAGCCGCCGGACTTCTTGGCCTTGTACCCGAGCTTGATCAGCTCGGCCAACAGCAATTCGACGTGATCGCCCTGGATCTCGATGACGCCGTCTTTCAACGCGCCGCCGGTGCCACAGCGCTTCTTCAGCGTGGTGGCGAGCTCCTTCAGCGCGTCTTCTGCCAGCGGCACGCCGGTGATGGTGGTCACCGTCTTGCCGCCACGGCCCTTGCTCTCGCGTCGCACGCGGGCAATACCGTCGCCTTCGGGGATCAGGGTCTGTTTACAGGTACACGCGTCCACGGGCTGGCGACAGTCCGGGCAGTGTCGACCTGCGTCGGTGGAAAATACCAGGCCGCCCAGGGCGGCGAAGGATGCGGCTTTTTTGGCCACCGGCAATCCTCTTGGGGGATGAAAAGTGGCGCAGTGTAACGACAAAAAGCCCACTTGCTAAGGGCCAAATGGCGCCATTTCATGCAACTTTAGCGACGTGACGCCAGATAGCGTCGCAAGCCTTCCTGGGCGTCCGGGCAGTAAGGCTTTTGTTCAGCCTCCTGCAGGACTGCTTCAATCGGTAAAAAGCGCGCTTCCATGACCTCTTCGGGCTGCAGGCGCAGCGGCCCGTCCCAGACAGCGGAGTAGGATTTGCACCAGAGTTTGCTGTCACCGTCTTCGAAGTAGAAATGATCGTGTTCGGTCAGCTCCACACCGCTGACGCCCAATTCTTCCTCCAACTCGCGGGCCGCCGATAAGGCGTAGGACTCGCCCGCCGCCACCATCCCACCCGCTGCCGTGTCCCAGAAACCGGGATACATGGCTTTGCTCAGGGTGCGTCGATGCACACACAGCTCACCACGGGCGTTAAACAGGAAGATAAAGGTGCACCGGCCGATCAGGCCACGCTGGCGCAGGTCGGACCTGACAAGGGTGCCGAGCAGGTTGTCCTGCTCGTCGACCCAGCAGATCAGTTCAGCATCGGAAGCCGCGCGGTGCGCGGCCTCCTTTTGAGGAGCGTCCATCATCAACCCTGGTTGAGGAGCTGACGCAAGTCGATCACTGCAGCGTTGGCCCGGGAAATGTAGTTGGCCATGACGAGCGAGTGGTTCGCCAGTACGCCGAAGCCACTGCCATTAAGGATCATAGGACTCCAAACCGGCTCCTGCGAGGCTTCCAGCTCACGGATGATCTGGCGCACGCTGACGGTGGCGTTTTTCTTGGCCAGCACGTCGGCGAAGTCGACTTCGATGGCGCGCAGCAGGTGGGACAGGGCCCAAGCTTGACCGCGAGCCTCGTAGAACACGTTATCGATCTGCATCCATGGGGTTTCCACCACTTCTTCATCGACCTGCGGTACTTCACCCGGCGCCAGCGTCTCGGTTTTCAGAGCGGTGTTCAATTTCACCCGACCTACACTGGCCGACAGGCGTTGCGACAGCGAACCCAAACGGGTGGCGACGTCGCCCAGCCAGTTGTTCAGGTTGTCGGCGCGGGCATAGAACAGCGCACCGCGCTGATTCGGGTCGGACAGACGTGCTTCATAGCGGCTCAGGGAGTTGATGCCTTCTTGGTACTCCGACTCACTGGACGGCAGCACCCAGCTTTTGTTGTCGAAGTTGAAGCGCGGCTCGGCCTTGGCCAAATCAGCGTCTTCGGCCGACTGCGACTGGGAACGGGCGAAGTCCTTACGCAGGGCGCGCGTCAGGTCGCGCACCTGCACCAGCACGCCATATTCCCAACTCGGCATGTTGTCCATCCACAGACCCGGCGGGAAGCGGTCATTGGAAATGTAGCCACCCGGCTTGTTCAGCAAGGTGCCGACCACGGTCTTGAGGGTTTCGACGGTAGTGAACCCTACCACCATCTGCTTGCCGTCTTTTTCGGCGGCGATCTGCGCATTTTGCTGGACCGGAAACAGCGCCGGCTCTTCGCTCCAGTACCAGCCGAGCGCGCCGGTGACCAACAGGTACAGGCCGAGGACGCTCAGCAATGCCCGACTCATCAGCAGCGTACGGAAGTAGCTGCGGTTGGCCGACTTGGGCTCAGGCGCAGGGCCTTTGGCACTGCCTGCACGGTTTTTCCAGTCCAGCATGGCGATATCCTTTCAATCACTTGAGTTCATGCACTTGAATTGATGGCGTGCGTTCAAACACTCCGACCACAACCCTACCCCATCGTGCCCGCCCATGCGGGGCTTTTCGCCAAACTGGCGCACAGGGAGCGTTCGACTATAAAGGATGCACGCTTTTTCCGCTGCGCGACCACCGGGTCAGCAACTGAATAACAAGGAAGAGCAGTTTATTGACGCAAGACACTCATCCCATCGGAAAGATGGTGCTAGCATAGAGCCACCACTCGACCTCAGCATGCACCCTAACTAGTAGTCAGGATATGACCGAGCCAGAAGACCCCAGCCGTGAGCGTCTCAAGCAGCATTTTGCCCAGCGGGTAATTCATCAGGCACGTCAAATTCTTGAGATCTGGCAGCGCCTGCAACGCAGCGAATGGTCCGGCGCCGACCTCTCCGAACTCAGCGAAGCCAATTTGCGCCTGCTGCGCTTTGCCGAGCGCTTCGAACAACCCGAGCACGGCCAGTTGGCGCGGCATATCGGCGAATCACTCAAAGCAGTGGACGACAACCGTGGCCGCCTGAGCAGCCAACTGATCACCGAACTCAACCGCTTGATGCAGCGCCTGTCCCGCACCGGCCTGCGCCAGGGCGACCAGTTCGAACACACCTTTCTGCCGCCGATGCGCAAGCCGATCTACGTGATGCTGGCCGATCACGATCGCGCCGAGCGCCTGGCCAAGCAACTGGAATTCTTTGGCATGAGCGCCCAATCCCTCGACAGTGTGGCGGCATTTCGCGCGTCGATGGCCGAACGCTTGCCTTCGGCGATTGTGATGGATGTGGATTTCTGCGGCACAGGGCTGGGGCTCAAGCTCGCCGCCGAAGCCCAGGAGGGCCTGGAGCACAAGTTGCCGCTGCTGTTTTTCAGCCTCCACGAAACCGATACGCCAACTCGCTTGGCCGCCGTGCGCGCCGGGGGCCAGGAATTCCTCACCGGCACCCTGGAAGCCTCCAGCCTGCTGGAAAAAATCGAAGTACTGACCTGCGTCGCCCAGTACGAGCCGTATAAAGTGCTGATCATCGATGACTCGCGGGCCCAGGCGCTGCACACCGAGCGGCTGCTCAACAGCGCCGGCATCGTCACCCGCACGCTGATCGAACCGATCCAGGCCATGGCCGAGCTGGCGGATTTCCAGCCGGACCTGATCATCCTCGACATGTACATGCCCGCCTGTACCGGTACCGAACTGGCCAAGGTCATCCGCCATAACGACCGTTACGTCAGCGTGCCGATCATCTACCTGTCGGCCGAAGACGATCTGGACAAGCAACTGGACGCCATGAGCGAAGGCGGCGACGACTTCCTCACCAAGCCGATCAAGCCGCGCCACCTGATCACCACCGTGCGCAACCGCGCGGCCCGTGCGCGCAACCTCAAGGCGCGGATGGTGCGCGACAGCCTGACCGGGCTGTACAACCACACCCACATCCTGCAATTGCTCGAAGACTGCAGCTTTCGCGCACGCCGCGAGAACAAGCCGTTGAGCTTTGCCATGCTCGATATCGACCACTTCAAGCGGGTCAATGACAGCCACGGCCACCCCATGGGCGACCGCGTGATCAAGAGCCTGGCGCTGTTTCTCAAGCAGCGACTGCGCAAGACTGACTATATCGGGCGCTACGGCGGCGAAGAATTCGCCATCGTGATGCCTGACACCGACCTGGAATCGGCCTGCAAGGTCCTGGATGATATCCGTGGGCGCTTTGCGGAAATCCACTACCCGGCCCAGCCCGAGGATTTGTGGTGCACCTTCAGCGCCGGGCTGGTGGAACTGTGCGACGGTTCCGACAGCCTGATGATGGCCGCCCAGGCCGATGAAGCGCTGTACCGTGCCAAGCATGCCGGGCGTAACCGCGTGCAAGCGGCGCGCACATCAAAGCAAAGTGCCATCTTTTCACCTGAATTCACCGATTCGGTCATAACGCTGTAATGGAAACGCAATAACTTCAGGCACTTATCTTTTGCTGTCGGTTGAAACCACGCATGCGCCTGAAGCTGCTGACCAATCTCAACACCCTCCTTCTTGTGGCCGTGTGCCTGGCGCTCGGGGCGACGCTGTGGTGGTCGCAGCGCGCTCTGGAACGGCCGTATTTGCTGATGGAGCGCTACTTGGGCCTGTCGCAGGCTTTTCAGAACCAGGCCGCGCGCAATATTGACGACTACCTGGCCAGCGGCGACGCGCTGCGCCTGAGCAGCGCCAGCCAGAGCCTGGAAAGCCTGTTGCAAGACCTGGATCAACTGCCCGCCGACCTAGCGCAAAGCCTGCGCCCCAGCCTGGTGGACCTGGATGCCTTCAGCAAGACTGACCTGCTCGCCGCCGGCAAATTAGCGGGTGACCCACAGGCCCTGCTGCTGCAAGCCGAGCGCGAACTCGGCGCGAACCTGGAGCAACTGGGCCAGTACGCCATCGGCGTCAATTCTGCAGAGGCCGCACGTTACCTGCCGCCACTGCTGGCGGCGTCCCAGCATCTGGCCAAACTGTCCCTGGCCCGCGACAAACTGGTGAGCAGCGGGCGCGCGGAACTGGCTGATGATGTGGAGCGCGAAGTCGGCAATATCCGCAGCCAGGCGGATGTGCTGGAACAACTGCCGCTGTTGGGCGTAAAGGCCAGCGCCGAATCCAGCGCGGATGATTTTTCCGCGCTGATGGGCCTGGAAAACACTGAGAAAACCGAGGCCCAAGACACCGGCGTCGACCTCAAGCGCGAACTCAACAGCTTATTGACCCGCTACCCTGCCGAACTCAAGCGCACCCGCGAACAGATCCAGCAACGCGCCGGACTGGCCGCCGCTACCCACCTGAAAATCAAGGCCGTGCAGGAAGCCATCGCCGGCCTGGAGCCGGTGGTGCGCGCGCAGCACGGCACGATCCAGGGCGAAGTTCGCCTGATGCAAGGGGTGATGATCGGCCTGATCCTGCTGATCGCGCTGTTGATCGACACCTTGCAACGGCGCCTGGCACGCGTGCTGACCAATCTCGCGCCGGCCCTGTCGACTTGGGCCGAGGGCGACTTCAGCCAGCCGATTGCCCTGGGCAAGACCAACCGTGAGCTGCACGATATCGAAGCCTCGCTGAACCGCCTGCGTGCCTATCTGGTGGACTTGGTGGGCACTATTCGCGGCAATGCCGAGGAAGTCGCCGGCAGCAGTCGGGCATTGGCCGAACTGAGCAGCGGCCTGCACGACGGTGCCAAACGCCAGGCTGGGGATACCGCGCAGATCCGCGATTCGCTGGGGGAACTGGAAGCGACCATCCAGCAAGTCGCCGGCGATGCCAGCCAGGCCGCGGGCGCCAGTCGCAGTGCCGGCCAGGCGGTAGAGCAAGGCCAACGCGTGATCGGCCTGAGCCTGACCGGGCTGCACGCCCTGGTGGGCGAAGTGCAGCAAAACGCGCAGATGATCGAAAAACTCGCCGAAGAATCCGCCACCATCGGCGGCGTGCTCACCGTGATTCGCGCGATTGCCGAGCAGACCAATCTGCTGGCCCTCAACGCTGCCATCGAGGCTGCCCGTGCCGGTGAAGCCGGACGTGGTTTTGCCGTGGTCGCCGACGAAGTCCGCTCCCTGGCCCAACGCACCGCTGGCGCCACGGCGGAGATCCAGACCCTGATTGCGGGCCTGCAAAGCGCCGCCCACCAATCCGTGCAAGGCATGCGCGCCCAGGTCGAACACGCCGAAGCCACCGCCCAACAGGCCCAGGCGGCGGACGGTGCGCTGGATGAGATCGTCGGCGCGATCCAGACCATTTCCGACACGGCCGTGCGCATTGCCGATGTGACGGCGCAGCAGAGTGGGGCCGTGAGTGAGATTCGCGATAACAGTGAGCGGATTCATCAGCTGGGTGAGGATAACTTGCTGCGCATTGGTCAGGGGCGCAGCCAGGGTGAGCATCTGCTGGTACTCGGTGGGCAGCTCAACACCGCGGTGCAGGCGTTCCGCGTCTAATCCGATCTACCGCCTCATCAAGATCACGGGCTATGCGCAGATCAAAGCTGTGGGAGCTGGCTTGCCTGCGATAGCGGTGGGCCAGTTAACACATCCGGTACTGACACACCGCCATCGCAGGCAAGCCAGCGCCCACATTGAATCTCCATCAACTTCGAAGACGTACCACCAATGACCAGATCCTACGACTTGGTCACATACTTTGCGCTATCCTCGCTAATCGTGCTGCCTACTGCATAGAACTGGACAGTCACAAAGGCTTTGCGGCATAGTCGCCGGGTTCTGCCGTACTCACATCAATAACAAGGAACAGCCGATGGCGACCTTACTGGTTCTTCACGGACCCAACCTGAACCTGCTCGGCACCCGTGAACCGGGCGTCTACGGGGCAGTTACCCTGGATCAGATCAACCTCGATCTTGAGCGCAGGGCGCGTGAAGCCGGCCACCATCTGCTCTACCTGCAAAGCAATGCCGAGTACGAATTGATTGATCGCATCCATGCCGCGCGCGGCGAAGGCGTGGACTTTATCCTGATCAATCCCGCCGCTTTTACGCACACAAGCGTTGCATTACGTGACGCGCTGCTGGCGGTGAGCATCCCATTCATCGAAGTGCATCTGTCGAACGTGCACAAACGTGAACCTTTCCGCCATCACTCTTACTTCTCCGACGTAGCGGTAGGAGTGATCTGCGGCCTTGGCGCCAGCGGTTACCGACTGGCCCTGGAGGCCGCCCTGGAACAGCTTGAACAACCGGCCAAGCGCCCCTGACCGACCCTTGGGAGTTGATGATTCATGGATATCCGTAAAGTTAAGAAACTGATCGAGCTGCTGGAAGAATCCGGTATCGACGAGCTGGAAATCAAGGAAGGCGAAGAGTCCGTACGGATCAGCCGTCACAGCAAGACTCCGGCCCAACAGTTCTACGCGCCACAGATGCAAGCGCCGGCTCCGGCCGCTGCTGCTCCGGCCGCCGCACCTGCTGTCGCTGCACCTGCAGCACCCGCAGCGCCTGCGCTGAACGGTTTCGTGGTCAAGTCGCCAATGGTCGGTACGTTCTACCGCACCCCGGCACCGACTTCGCCAGCCTTCGTTGAAGTCGGCAAGACGGTGAAAGTGGGCGACACCATCTGCATCGTTGAAGCGATGAAGATGATGAACCACATCACCGCTGAGAAAGCCGGCGTCATCGAATCCATCCTGGTAGAAAACGGTCAGCCGGTTGAGTACGACCAGCCGCTGTTCACCATCGTTTGAACCGCGGAGCGCCTTCGATGTTGAAACCTGCGAAGAAACTGCAAAAAGTCCTGATCGCTAACCGCGGCGAGATCGCGCTGCGTATCCTGCGCGCCTGTAAGGAAGAGGGCATCAAGACCGTCGCTGTTTACTCGACGGCCGATACCGAATTGATGCACGTGAAACTGGCGGACGAAAGCATCTGCATCGGCCCGCCACTGGCCACGAACTCGTACCTGAAAGTCTCGAACATCATCGCCGCGGCAGAAGTGACCGGCGCTGACGGCATCCACCCGGGCTACGGTTTCCTTGCGGAAAACGCCGATTTCGCCGAACAGGTGGAAAAATCCGGGTTCGCCTTCATCGGCCCGAAAGCCGAAACCATTCGCCTGATGGGCGACAAGGTGTCGGCCAAGGACGCTATGATCGCGGCCGGCGTGCCCACCGTTCCTGGCTCCGACGGCCCGCTGCCGGAAGACGAAGAAACCGCTCTGCGCATTGGTCGCGAAGTCGGTTACCCGGTGATCATCAAGGCCGCCGGTGGCGGTGGTGGTCGCGGGATGCGCGTAGTGCACAAGGAAGAAGACCTGATCGAAGCCGCCAAGCAGACGCGCTCCGAAGCGGGCGCCTGGTTCGGCAACCCGATGGTCTACCTGGAAAAGTACCTGACCAACCCACGTCACGTGGAAGTGCAAGTATTGTCCGACGGCCAAGGCCACGCCATCCATCTCGGCGATCGCGATTGCTCGCTGCAACGTCGTCACCAGAAGGTGTTGGAAGAAGCACCGGCACCCGGCCTGGACGAAAAAGCGCGCCAGGAAGTACTGGCTCGTTGCGTCAAGGCGTGCATCGACATCAACTACCGTGGCGCCGGTACCTTTGAGTTCCTCTACGAGAACGGCCGTTTCTACTTCATCGAGATGAACACTCGTGTGCAGGTAGAGCACCCGGTTTCGGAGATGGTCACCGGTATCGACATCGTCAAGGAGATGCTGAGCATCGCCGCTGGCAACGTGTTGTCCTTTACCCAGGACGACGTGAAGATGCACGGCCACTCCCTGGAGTGCCGGATCAACGCCGAAGACCCGAAAACCTTTATCCCGAGTCCAGGCCTGGTCAAGCACTTCCATGCGCCAGGCGGCAACGGCGTTCGCGTCGATTCGCACCTGTACAGCGGCTACAAGGTTCCGTCCAACTACGACTCGCTGATCGGCAAGCTGATCACCTGGGGCGCCACCCGCGACGAGGCCATGGCCCGTATGCGCAATGCCCTGGACGAAATCGTGGTCGACGGCATCAAGACCAATATCCCGCTGCACCGGGACCTGGTTCGTGATGAAGGCTTCTGCGAGGGTGGTGTGAACATTCACTACCTGGAACACAAGCTGGCCAACCAGTAAGTGCTCCACTCAACAAAGCCGCCTTCGGGCGGCTTTGTTGTTTCTACTCCCCCCGGTTTCTGTGGAAAAACACCATCCCCTGTGGGAGCGGGCTTGCTCGCGAAGGCGGTGTGTCAAGTCATACATGTGCTGACTGATACACCGCCTTCGCGAGCAAGCCCGCTCCCACATTTTGTTGTGTGTGTATCCCCTGCACCGCATATCGTCGGCACAGTCGTCTTCTGCCCTCCGCTCGCGTAAACTTGCGCCCTTTCGCAGCCCAACCCCGCTGCACACTCATTTTTTCAAAGGTGCCCGCCATGCCTTGGCTGCAAGTCCGTCTCGCCATCAGCCCAGAACAAGCCGAAACCTATGAAGACGCGTTCCTCGAAGTGGGCGCTGTCTCGGTCACCTTCATGGACGCCGAAGACCAACCGATCTTCGAACCTGAACTCAACACCACCCCGCTGTGGTCCCACACCCATTTGCTGGCCCTGTTCGAAGACGGCACCGACGCTGCCGCCGTGCTGGCCCACATGGAATTGCTCACCGGCGGCCCATTGCCGGAGCATCACAGCGAAGTGATCGAAGACCAGGACTGGGAACGCAGCTGGATGGACAACTTCCAGCCGATGCGTTTCGGCCAGCGCCTGTGGATCGTGCCAAGCTGGCACGCCGCGCCTGAGCCGGATGCCGTCAACCTGCTGCTGGACCCGGGCCTCGCGTTCGGCACCGGCACCCACCCGACCACCGCCCTGTGCCTGGAATGGCTGGACGGCCAGGACCTGACCGACAGCCACGTGCTGGACTTCGGCTGCGGCTCGGGCATCCTGGCAATTGCCGCCCTGCTGCTCGGCGCAAAGGAAGCCGTGGGCACCGATATCGACGTACAGGCCCTGGAAGCCTCCCGCGATAACGCCGGACGCAACAACATTCCTGAAAGCAAATTCCCACTCTACCTGCCAGAGCAATTGCCCCAGGTGCAGGCCGATGTGCTCGTGGCGAACATTCTCGCCGGGCCGCTGGTGTCCCTGGCGCCGCAGCTGTCCAGCCTGGTCAAGCCGGGCGGCCGTTTGGCGCTGTCGGGCATCCTCGCAGAGCAAGGCGAAGACGTCGCCGCTGCCTACGCGCAGGATTTCGAGCTGGACCCCATCGCTAACCGTGATGGCTGGGTACGCATCAGCGGTCGTCGGCGCTAGAATGAGCGCTTGCCTGAATCGGATGGCCGCATGACCGACAGTTTCGTCACCCAGTGCCCGCATTGCCAAGCGCGCTTTCGCGTCAACCACGCCCAATTGAGCGTGGCCCGCGGCGTGGTGCGCTGCGGCTCGTGCCTGCAAGTGTTCAATGCAGCTCGCCAGTTGCTGGAGCAGCGTGGCCAAGTGCCGGCGCCGCAGCCTGATCTGCCTGATCTGCCTGCTGCCGAGCCTGTTCCAGAGATCACACTTGAGGCACCGCGGGCAATCAGCCAGAAGCAGTGGACCGCCGAAGAGCTGGACCTGGACAACCTTGACTTGGACGAAGAGCTGGCCAAGCTGGAACGTCGCGAGATTCAGCACACGCTGCCGGCGGGTGCAGAACGTCGCCAGCCCGGCGCCGAGCGTCGCCAAAAAGAAGAATCCTTCAGCGCCAGCCGCGACACGGTTAAAGCCGAAGAAGAAAAATGGGCCGCCAGCCTGTTCAGCGAACCGCCTGAAGAGCGTGCCCAAAGCACTGAAGCCGAACCCGAGCCGACGAACGCACCTGCGACCAAGCAGCGCACCGAACCGTCCATGTCGTTCCACACCGACGATATCGACGATGAACCGCCACTGCGTTCAACGCCAGAAGATGACGACACCGATCCGCCATTCACGCCATTGACCCAGTCGGCCGATGACGTTGAACCCGAAGAACGCCCCAAACCCCGGCGCAAGCGCCCGCGCGCCGAAACGAATGTGCACGACGACCAACTGCTGGATCTCGAAGACGACCCGCTGCACCTCTACGCGCAAAAGCGTCCGGCCAGCCTGGGCCGTCGCCTGATCTGGCTGTTGCTGGTACTGATCGCCGCCGCCGGTCTCGCAGGCCAGTACATCGCCTACCAATTCGACGAGCTGGCCCGCCAGGACGCCTATCGCCCCTGGTTCCAGGAACTGTGCCCTACACTGGGCTGCACCGTGCCGTCACGGGTCGATATTGCCCATATCAAGAGCAGCAACCTGGTAGTGCGCAGCCACCCGGACTTCGCCGGGGCGCTGGTAGTGGACGCGATCATCTATAACCGCGCGACCTTCTCCCAGCCCTTCCCGCTGTTGGAGCTGCGTTTTGCCGACTTGAACGGCGGCCTGATTGCCAGTCGTCGCTTCAAACCCGCCGAATACCTCAGCGGCGAACTGGCCGGCGTTAGCGAAATGCCATCACAGGTCCCGATCCACATCTCCCTGGACATCCTCGATCCGGGCAATAAAGCGGTGAATTACAGCCTGAGCTTTCACTCGCCCGAGTAAATCAAGGCCCGCATCGCGGATTGAATGGCTGGACCATCGGCAACCAAACCGGTGGCGATAAGAAAATAACTGTTCAGATTTTATCCAATTCAGCCTTTATCCAGTCATCGAGAGCGGGTATCATGCCAACCCTTTTTCGAACTCTAATGATCCGGCCCCACAACAGGGAAGTCCTATGTCGGCGGTACGCATCGGCCCATACACATTGCAGAACGGCTTGATTCTCGCCCCGATGGCGGGCGTCACCGACCAGCCCTTTCGTCAGCTGTGCAAGCGTTTGGGCGCGGGTCTAGTAGTCTCGGAAATGGTCACCAGCGACATGAGCTTGTGGAACACCCGCAAATCGCGGATGCGCATGATCCACGAAGGTGATCCCGAGCCCCGCTCGGTACAGATCGCCGGCGGTGATGCGCAAATGCTGGCGGATGCGGCCCGGGCCAACGTGGAGTTGGGGGCGCAGATCATCGATATCAACATGGGCTGCCCGGCCAAGAAGGTCTGCAACAAGGCCGCCGGTTCCGCCCTGTTGAAAGATGAGCAGTTGGTTGCCGAGATCCTGCAGGCCGTTGTCGCCGCAGTGGATGTGCCGGTCACCCTGAAGATTCGCACCGGTTGGGACCGGGAGAACAAGAACGGCCTGGTGGTGGCGAAGATCGCCGAACAGGCAGGCATTACAGCGCTGGCGGTGCATGGCCGCACCCGCGCCGACCTTTACACCGGTGAAGCCGAGTACGACACCATTGCTGCGATCAAGCAGGCGGTGTCGATGCCGGTGTTTGCCAATGGCGACATCGACTCAGCCGAGAAAGCCCGGCGCGTACTGCACGCAACCGGCGCCGATGGTTTGTTGATTGGCCGGGCCGCCCAGGGGCGGCCGTGGATTTTTCGTGAGATCGAGCATTTCCTGCGTACCGGCGAAATGTTACCGGCGCCAGGGTTGGTCGAGGTGGAACGTATTCTGCTAGAGCATTTGAATGCCCTGCACGTTTTCTACGGAGATGTGATGGGCGTGCGCATTGCTCGCAAGCATGTCGGCTGGTATCTCGCAACCTTGCCGGGCGCCAAGGAGTTTCGCGCCCAGTTCAATCGTTTGGATGAAACGCAGGCACAGGTCGCCACCGTTCGTGAGTTCTTCGCCGAACGTGACAACAGCCTGGGAACAGGGGATGCAAAGGGGGTGGCCGCATGACGATGATGACCGAGACTTTAGTGAGTGGAACAGCACCCGTGAGCGACAACGTCAATTTGAAACAGCACCTCAACACGCCGAGCGAAGAAGGCCAAACCCTTCGCGGGAGTGTCGAGAAGGCGCTGCACAATTATTTCGCCCACCTTGAGGGCGCTTCCGTCACGGACGTGTACAACCTGGTGCTCTCCGAAGTCGAGGCGCCCTTGCTCGAAAGCGTGATGAACTACGTCAAGGGCAACCAGACCAAAGCCAGTGAGCTGCTGGGCCTCAACCGTGGCACCTTGCGCAAAAAGCTCAAGCAATACGATTTGCTGTAAGCATTCAATCAAACCAGAAAGGCGCCCGCGTAAAACCGGTCGCCTTTTTTGCTGACTCCTTTGCTTTTGATGGAAATTGAAATGACCGACCAGACTACCCGCCTGCCGATCCGCCGCGCCTTGATCAGTGTTTCCGACAAGACCGGGATCCTCGAATTTGCCCGGGAGCTGGAAGCCCTGGGTGTGGAAATCCTCTCCACGGGCGGGACCTTCAAACTGCTGCAGGACAACGGCGTGGCCGCAGTGGAAGTGGCGGACTACACCGGTTTCGCAGAAATGATGGACGGCCGGGTCAAGACCCTGCACCCGAAAATCCACGGCGGCATCCTCGGCCGTCGCGGCATCGACGACGCGATCATGACCGAACACGGCATCAAGCCGATCGACCTGGTGGCCGTTAACCTCTACCCGTTCGAAGCCACCATCAACAAGCCGGGCTGCGACCTGCCGACCGCTATCGAAAACATCGATATCGGCGGCCCAACCATGGTTCGCTCGGCGGCCAAGAACCACAAAGACGTGGCCATCGTGGTTAACGCCAGCGATTACGCCAACGTGCTCGAAAGCCTGAAAGCCGGTGGCCTGACCTACGCCCAGCGTTTCGACCTGATGCTCAAGGCGTTCGAACACACCGCCGCCTACGACGGCATGATCGCCAACTACATGGGCACCGTTAACCAAACGGCCGAGACCCTGAGCACCGAAGGCCGCAGCCAGTTCCCGCGCACCTTCAACAGCCAGTTCATCAAGGCCCAGGAAATGCGCTACGGCGAGAACCCGCACCAGAGCGCGGCGTTCTACGTTGAGGCAAAACCGGCCGAAGTCGGCATCGCCACCGCGACCCAACTGCAAGGTAAAGAGCTGTCCTACAACAACGTGGCCGACACCGACGCCGCGCTGGAATGCGTGAAAAGCTTCGTCAAGCCGGCCTGCGTCATCGTCAAGCACGCCAACCCGTGCGGCGTGGCCGTGAGCCCGGACGCAGAAGGCGGTATCCGCCAGGCCTACGAACTGGCCTACGCCACTGACACCGAATCGGCGTTCGGCGGCATCATCGCCTTCAACCGTGAGCTGGATGCCGAGACCGCCAAGGCGATCGTCGAACGTCAGTTCGTTGAAGTGATCATCGCGCCAAGCGTCAGCGAAGAAGCCCGCGCCATCGTCGCCGCCAAGGCCAATGTGCGCCTGCTGGCGTGCGGCGAGTGGTCGGCTGACCGCGCCGCTGCCTGGGACTACAAGCGCGTCAACGGCGGCTTGCTGGTACAGAGCCGCGACATCGGCATGATCGGCAGCGAAGACCTGAAAGTGGTGACCAAGCGCGCACCGACCGAGCAAGAGATCAACGACCTGATCTTCGCCTGGAAAGTGGCCAAGTACGTTAAATCCAACGCCATCGTCTACGCCAAGAACCGCCAGACCATCGGTGTCGGTGCCGGCCAGATGAGCCGCGTGAACTCGGCGCGTATCGCCGCGATCAAGGCTGAACACGCCGGTTTGCAGGTCGTGGGTTCGGTAATGGCTTCCGATGCGTTCTTCCCGTTCCGTGATGGCTTGGACAATGCCGCGAAAGCCGGCGTGACCGCCGTGATCCAACCGGGCGGTTCGATGCGTGATGCCGAGGTGATCGCCGCTGCTGATGAAGCCGGCATTGCCATGGTATTCACCGGCATGCGCCACTTCCGTCACTAAACACCACTGCTTTCGACTGTAGGAGCGAGCTTGCTCGCGAAAAGCCCGAGAGCGCCACGGGGTGTCAGGTTTCCCCCGTTATCGTTGACGATCTTCGCGAGCAAGCTCGCTCCTACAGTGAAGCACAGCGTTTCCCAGAGGTTTTTGAAATGAATGTTTTGATCATTGGCAGCGGTGGCCGTGAACACGCCCTGGCCTGGAAAGTTGCCCAAGACCCGCGCGTCCAGAAAGTTTTCGTTGCACCCGGCAACGCCGGCACCGCCATTGAAGCCAAGTGCGAGAACGTTGCTATCGACGTGCTCGCCCTTGAACAACTGGCCGACTTTGCTGAAAAGAATGTGTCCCTGACCATCGTCGGTCCGGAAGTCCCATTGGTTGCCGGCGTGGTGGACCTGTTCCGCAGCCGCAACCTGGACTGCTTCGGCCCAACCGCCGGCGCTGCCCAGCTGGAAGGTTCCAAGGCGTTCACCAAGGATTTCCTGGCGCGCCACAAGATCCCGACCGCCGACTACCAGAACTTCACCGAGATCGAGCCGGCCCTGGCTTACCTGCGTGAAAAAGGTGCGCCCATCGTGATCAAGGCCGACGGCCTGGCCGCCGGCAAAGGCGTGATCGTCGCCATGACCCTGCAAGAAGCCGAAGACGCCGTGCGCGATATGCTCGCCGGCAACGCTTTCGGTGACGCAGGTTCCCGCGTGGTGATCGAGGAGTTCCTCGACGGCGAAGAAGCCAGCTTTATCGTGATGGTCGACGGCAAGAACGTATTGCCGATGGCCACCAGCCAGGACCATAAACGCGTCGGCGACGGCGACAGCGGCCCGAACACCGGCGGCATGGGTGCCTACTCCCCTGCCCCGGTCGTCACCGCCGACGTGCACAAGCGCGTGATGGACCTGGTGATCTGGCCGACCGTGCGCGGCATGGCCGATGAGGGCAATGTGTACACCGGTTTCCTGTACGCCGGTTTGATGATCGACAAAGCCGGTAACCCGAAAGTCATCGAGTTCAACTGCCGCTTTGGCGACCCGGAAACCCAACCAGTGATGCTGCGCCTGCAATCGAGCCTGGTGCTGCTGGTGGAAGCCGCCCTGGCACAGGCCTTGGACAAGGTTGAAGCGCAGTGGGACCCACGTCCGAGCGTTGGCATTGTGCTGGCGGCCGGTGGTTACCCTGCCGACTACGCCAAGGGCGACGTCATCGAAGGCCTCGACGCTGCCGCGACGCTGGAAGGCAAGGTCTTCCATGCGGGCACCGCGCTGAAGGATGGCCAGGTCGTGACCGCCGGTGGCCGTGTGTTGTGCGCCACCGCCATGGGCGCCAGTGTCGACGCCGCGCAGCAGCAAGCGTACAAGCTGGCCGCGAAAATCGATTGGAAAGGCTGCTTCTACCGCAAAGACATCGGCTACCGCGCCATCGCCCGCGAACGTGGCGAAAACAGCTAAGCCGCCGACGTCAGTAGCTATCCGTTCGGCTAGGCAAGGGCCTCTGGCCCTTGCCGTATACGGGCCTCCCCGCGCATAGTTACCCCGTGCATCAACCTACGAAGGGATTTCGCCGTGCGCTGGCTCAGGATCGCCATAGGTTTTACTGTCAGCCTGCTGACGCTGCTCTGCCTGTTCCCGGCCCAGGCTGCCGCGCAAGGCAGTGGCTGGGCAGTATTGCTTGATGAACAGGCCGACCTGCAGTTGAGCGACATCCGCTCTTCACGCTACACCAATCAATTCAGCCCCATCGAACTGGACCGCATCAGCGCCGCGGAACCGAACGGCGCGCTGTGGATACGGTTTAAGTTGCAACCCGGCAAACACGAGCAAGTGTTGCGGGTATTTGCCCCGGATTTGTCCCACCTGAGCCTCTATGTACTGGACGGCGATACCCTGGTGGAACAACAGAGCACCGGCACGCGCCAGCCCCAGACTGAGCGGCCGTTGCCCAGCAGCGACTTCATGCTGCCGATGCCCCAGAGCCAGAAACCGTTAGAGGTTTACCTGCGCCTGGTCTCGGAACACGAACTGCGCCCGTATATCACCCTGGAACCGGCTGTGCTCGCCGCCGCCGACCAGACCCAGACGCTGATCTACGGCCTATTGTTCGGCTGCCTGCTGATGCTGATCCTGCACAACCTCACGCGCTTCGCCTACCACCGCTCGCGCAGCAGCCTGTGGCTGG
The DNA here is from genome assembly GCF_054685145.1 of Pseudomonas sp. H1_A03. Taxonomy (NCBI): domain Bacteria; kingdom Pseudomonadati; phylum Pseudomonadota; class Gammaproteobacteria; order Pseudomonadales; family Pseudomonadaceae; genus Pseudomonas; species Pseudomonas sp. H1_A03. The sequence continues at coordinate 1,981,980 of NZ_CP162829.1, read as the reverse complement.
CGGCCTGCGAAGCGCTGTTGATGCTCAGCCTGGCGCTATTGCTGAACCTAGTGGGCCCATGGCTGCCGAACTGGCATGCGATCCAGACACCGGGCGCCTACCTGGCGTTGCTGCTGACCGCGCCCTGCGGGCTGATGTTTGCCTACCGTTTCTTCATGCCTCTGGGCCCACATCCACTGAACAAGCTGTTGATGGCCGACATCCTGGTCATCGTGCTGTGCGGCCTGCTGCTGTTGTTCGTCAACACCCTGCCGCTGAACATCATCACGTACGCGCTGGTGGCCCTGGCTGGCTTGAGCATGCTGTTTATCTCGGCCTGTCACTGGCAGAAAGGCTACCGCCCGGCACGCTTGTTCGTGGCGGCAATGGTGGTATTCAACATCGGTACGCTGATCATCCTGCCGGCGCTGCTTGGCCTGACGATGATTTCGCCCCAGGGCCTGATCGTCACGCTGCTGGCGTTCATCTGCCTCAGCGGCTTGTTGATGAGCCTGGCGTTGGGCGAACGCCAGCGCGCGATTGTCGAGGCACGTTTCAGCCTCAGTCGCGACCTGGCAGCGAGCAATGCCGAGATCGCCGCCAAGGCCGAGTTCCTGGCCAAGATCAGCCACGAAATCCGTACCCCCATGAACGGCGTGCTCGGCATGACCGAGCTGCTGCTCGGCACGCCGCTGTCGGTGAAACAGCGCGACTACGTGCAAACCATCCACAGCGCAGGTAATGAACTGCTTACCCTGATCAACGAAATCCTCGACATCTCCAAGCTGGAGTCCGGCCAGATAGAACTGGACGACGTGCAGTTCGACCTCAATGCGCTGATCGAAGATTGCCTGAGCATCTTCCGCGCCAAGGCCGAACAGCAGAACGTCGAACTGATCAGTTTTATCCAGCCCCAGGTGCCCCGCGTGATCAGCGGCGACCCGACGCGCCTGCGTCAGGCCATGTTGAGCCTGCTGGAAAATGCCCTGCAAAAAACCGACGAAGGCGAAGTGCTGATCGTGGTTGCCCTGGACGACCGCAGCACCAAGCCACGCCTGCGCATTGCCGTCCAGGACAGCGGCCTGCCGATGGAAGCGGCCGAGCGCGACGCCCTGCTGCACAGCGAACTGCACAGCAAGAATTTCTTCTCGGCTACCCGCTTGAACGGCCACTTGGGCCTGGTTATCGCCCGCCAGTTGATCCTGCTGATGAACGGCGAGTTCGGCATTAAGAGCGGCAGCCATCAGGGCAGCACCCTGTGGCTGACCTTGCCGCTGGACCCGGAACGCCTGGAACACCCGACCTCCGACCTCGACGGCCCGCTCAAGGGCGCGCGGGTGCTGGTGGTGGACGACAACGACACCTGCCGCAAAGTGCTGGTGCAGCAATGCTCGGCCTGGGGCCTTAACGTCAGCGCCGTGCCATCGGGCAAGGAAGCCCTGGCGTTACTGCGCACCAAGGCGCACCTGCGTGACTACTTCGACGTGGTGCTGCTGGACCAGAACATGCCCGGCATGACCGGCATGCAACTGGCGGCGAAGATCAAGGAAGACCCAAGCCTGAACCACGACATCCTGCTGATCATGCTCACTGGCATCAGCAATGCGCCGAGCAAGATCATCGCGCGCAACTGCGGGATCAAACGCATCCTCGCCAAGCCCGTCGCCGGTTACACACTCAAGACTACCTTGGCGGATGAACTGACCCAGCGCAGCAAGGGCAACGTGCAACCGCGCGCGGTGCTCAGCACGCCAGCCGCCGTCACCGTACCCAGCGATTTCCGCATCCTGGTGGCCGAAGACAACAGCATTTCCACTAAAGTGATCCGTGGCATGCTCGGTAAGCTCAACCTCAACCCGGACACCGCCAGCAACGGCGAAGAAGCGCTGGAGGCGATGAAAGCCCAGCGTTATGACCTGGTGTTGATGGACTGTGAAATGCCGATCCTCGATGGCTTCTCGGCGACTCAGCAACTGCGTGCGTGGGAAGTCAGCCACCAGCGTATTCGCACACCGGTGGTGGCGCTGACGGCGCATATCCTTTCGGAACATAAAGAGCGCGCACGCCAGGCCGGTATGGACGGGCATATGGCCAAGCCGGTGGAGTTGTCGCAGTTGCGCGAGCTGGTGGAGTTCTGGGTGGCGCAGCGTCAGCAGCGCCCGGAGCACGCGCCCTCCTGACTTGAAAGACAGTCCCCATGTGGGAGCGGGCTTGCTCGCGAATGCGGTGGATCAGTTAAAGATGCATTGACTGACACACCGCATTCGCGAGCAAGCCCGCTCCCACATTTGGTCTCTGTCGCCTGATAGACTTCCCCAACTCTTTCTCTGCCGCGAGCCACTCACATGCTCCACGTGTTATTCAGCGTCTACCTGAAAATGCTGGTGCTTTACAGCCCGTTCTTCGTGCTGTCCTGCTTTATCAGCCTCACTCGCGGCTACTCCAGCAAAGAGCGGCGGCGCCTGGCCTGGAAAGTGGCGCTGGCGACCCTGGTCTCGAGCGTGTTGCTCTACCTGTTCGGCCGAGTGATTTTCAGCGTGTTCGGCATCACCGTCGACGCCTTCCGCATCGGCGCCGGCAGTGTGCTGTTTATCTCGGCCCTGGGCATGGCCCAAGGCAAATCGGCTGTGCAGACCGACAACGTGCAGCAGGACGTGACCATCGTACCGCTGACCATTCCCCTCACCGTCGGCCCCGGCACCATTGGCGCACTGTTGGTGATGGGTGTGAGCCAGCCGCACTGGGATGACAAGCTCACCGCCATCGTCAGCATCGCCCTGGCCAGCCTCACGGTCGGCGTGGTGCTTTACCTGTCCAACCGTATCGAACGCATCCTCGGTGACCAGGGCTTGCAGATTGTCAGTCGGTTGATGGGATTGTTTGTGTGCGCCTTGGCCGCGCAAATCATCTTTACCGGGGTGCGCGGCTACCTGGTGCCCTAGATCCGGTACTTGGCGATCGCCAGTTGCACCTTGTCACCCGCGCTCTCGCGCATCAATTGGATAGTCTTTTCGTTGACCACCGAGGTATTCAGCACCAGGCACGTCTGCCCGCTGAAGGCCTCGAACGAGGAACTGTCCCACTCCAGGAATGGCAGCCCTACCTGTTTACTCACGCTGTGAGTGCTGTAGGTCACCAGCACCATCATCAATTCACCCTCTGTTTCGGCACAGGACGCCAGGCCGAAATCACCGCCCTGGTGTACCGCGCTGTTGCGTTTGAACAGCTCGAAATTCGCAGGCGCCTGCTTCAATGCCTCCAATGCATCGGCGGCCAATTTAGGCAAAGCCGTGAGCAACGCTGCCGACAATGACGTCGACGCCAGCATGGCGGCGATGATATTCAACACCGCCAACTGCACGGTCAGCCCCTTGCCCGAACGTGAGACCCGCTCGAAACGGCTGCGTACCGGCAGCCAGCCCAAACCGACCATCACCTTGATAAATTCCTCGTACCAGACCTCGGTACCGCGCTGGATTTTCAACACATCGCTGACGTAGCTGCTGGCCAGCAGATAGCTCTTTCGAATGTATTCCCGGTTCAAGCCCGACAGGCCATCGGCAAACGAAATCACGCTGTTGTTGACCACCGCCGCATTGAAATCGTCCTCAGTGTCCATCGGCAACGCCTTCAGCGCTCCTGGCGCTCCCGGCAGTTTGTAGGCGGCAATCAATTTGCGCCTTTGTTTACTGTTGATCCTTCTGTGATGTCGCTCCATTTTGACTCTCCACAAGCACCCCAACTCGGGGCTTATGTCCACCCTAGTCCACCCACCGACGGGCTTACCAGACGACAAACATCCCTTGGCGCGTCACGTAAAACTACCGCGCCCAGCAATCGCGTGGCGTAACGGGTGAGCCTCCAGACTTCGTCGCAAAAAAAAGAAAAAGCCCCGAACAACGCCAGGAATATCCCTGGATCATTCGGAGCTTTCCGGCAACCTGCAGGCCGTTTTCAGCAGGCAGGTTTCTCGCCATACCAGCGCGGTGTGTATACCCATTCACCGCCACTGGCACGGGGGAATGTGCAGGTGGTGGACGAGCCGATCAGCACCATGGTGCGCATGTCCACCTGGTCCGGCGTCAGTTGCCCCAACGTGGTGACACGCAAGGTCTGCCCCGGACGGCCAATATCGCGGCCCAGCACCACCGGTGTGTGCGGCGTGCGATGCAGCGCGACGATTTCCAGGGCACGCCCCAGTTGCCACGGCCGCGAACGGGAAATCGGGTTGTAGAACGCCAGGGCGAGATCGGCCTGGGACGCCAGGTCCAGGCGCTTCTCGATGATCGACCAGGGCTTGAGGTTGTCCGACAGCGACATCACGCAGAAGTCATGGCCCAACGGTGCACCGGCCTGGGCCGCAGTGGCCAGGGAGGCCGAGACGCCGGGCAGGATTTGCAGGTCGACCTGATGCCAGGCCGGGTCGCTGGACTCGTGCAAGGCCTCGATCACGGCGGCAGCCATGGCAAACACGCCTGGGTCGCCGGACGACACCACCACCACCGACCGGCCCTGCGCGGCCAGCTCGAAGGCGTGACGGGCGCGCTGCATTTCTTCGCGGTTGTCAGTGCAGTGCTGCACCTGATCGTCGCGAAACGGCCCGGCCATGCGCACGTAGGTTTCGTAGCCGAGCACGTCGGTGCAACGCGCCAGTTCGGCTTTCACCGCGGGCACCATCAATTCGGCAGCGCCGGGGCCCAGGCCGATCACGGCCAGTCGGCCACGGGGGCGACCGATTTGCGCCAGGTCCAGCGGTTGCTCGGCAACGTTGATGAGGATGTCGGCGTCCTGGGTAACACTGGCAAACCGCAGCGGTACGCCGAGTTCCAGAGCCGCTTCATGCAACGATGCTTCGGCCATTTGCGTATCACTGGCCAGCAAGCAGGCCAGGGATTGCACGGCGATACCCGCCTTATGCAAGGCCGTGCGCACACGCTCAGCCAATTGCACGCCTGGTTTGCACGTAACACATACATTCTTCGGGTAGATCAACAATTCATTGGCCGCAGGCATGCGCTCGGCGCTGCCCACATGAATCGCCAGGCGCGCCTGTTGATCCTGAGGCAAGTTGGCCTGCTCCAGCCACGGCGCCGCGCCTTCGATGCGCACGCTTTCGCCGGCCAGCAAGTCCGAGACAAACCGCTTGCCCAGCTCCAGATCAGCCAGCTCATAACCCATCGGTGGATTAAGCAGGCAGGTGCCAAAACGCAGCTCGCCACTGGTGGTGATTGCAGCGGCAACGTTCAAGGCAGCGGCGATTTCGCGCGCCATGACATTCACACCGCCAAGGCCACCGAGCAACGGCACCACTGCGCTGCCGTCTTCGGCCACGGCCAGCACGGCGGGTTCTTCGCCTTTCTCCAGCAGCAACGGCGCCAGGGTGCGTATGACGATGCCGGCGGCGCACAGGGCAATCAGCGGCGTGCCGTGTTGATAGAGCTGGCGCAGGGTCGCGCCGAACTCGCTGTAGGCCTGGTCAGCCCCTTCAACACGTCCGGCCAAGCCGTGGATCACCGCGCCTGGGTAAACCTGCTGGATCTGGCGCGCAGTCGCCAGGCTGCCCTGCCCCAGGATGACAATCGCCGGGCGCATCAACCTTGCCACCGTTCGCCAGGCACGATGATCAGCGAGAAATACGGCGACGACATCGGTTCCACCTGATCCAGCGGCACGATTTTCTGGTTGGCCATGGTCGCGCGCTCCACATACAGCGCACGCCCGGTCAGGCCGAGTTCTTCGAGTACCTGGCGCACTTTGGGGAAGTTACGGCCCAGCTTCATGATCACTGCCGCGTCGGCATCCGCCAGGCGGCGCTTGAGATCTTCATGTGGCAGCACGCCCGACAACACCGACAGGCTCTGGTTGCGATACACCAACGGCGCGCCCAGCACCGAGGCGCCGCCAAGCATCGAGCACACGCCGGGGATGACTTGCGCTTCATAGCGTTCGGCGAGGCGGTCGTGCAGGTACATGTAGGAACCGTAGAAGAACGGGTCGCCTTCGCAGATCACCGCCACATCGCGGCCAGCGTCCAAATGCGCGGCGACGTCGACACTGGCGGCGTCGTAGAAATCGCTGATCACTTGCTCATAGGACATCGGCGCCGGCAGCGCTTCGGTGGTCACCGGGTACACCAGCGGCATCAGGGTCTGTTGCGGCACCAAGTGGTCTTCGATGATGCCGAAGGCGTTGCCCTTCTTGCCCTTGGCCACGAAGTACGCCACAACAGGCGATTCGCGCAGCAGGCGCAGGGCCTTGAGGGTTATCAGTTCGGGATCACCGGGGCCAACGCCCAAGCCGATCAAGCGTCCGCGTGCCTGCATTATTCGACCTCCGTGGCCAGGGCATTCACCGCTGCGGCGGCCATCGCGCTGCCGCCCAGGCGGCCTTGCATGATCACGAATGGCACGCCGCGGCTGTCGGCGGCCAGCATCGCCTTGGATTCGGCGGCGCCCACAAAGCCGACCGGGAAGCCGAGGATCAACGCCGGTTTTGGTGCGCCAGCATCAAGCATCTCCAGCAGGTAGAACAACGCGGTCGGCGCGTTGCCGATCACCACCACGCTGCCTTCCAGGTGCGGGCGCCAGAGTTCCAGGGCGGCAGCGGAACGGGTGTTGCCCAACGCCCGTGCCAGCTCCGGCACGCTGTCGTCACGCAGGGTGCAGATCACTTGATTGTTAGCCGGCAGGCGTGTGCGGGTCACGCCTTCGGACACCATCCGCGCATCACACAGAATCGGCGCGCCAGCGGCCAACGCATCGCGCCCGGCCTTGCCTGCGCCTTCGGAGAACTGCAGGCCGTCGATGGCATCGACCATGCCGCAGGCATGAATCACGCGCACCGCGAGTTTTTCCAGGTCGGCCGGGATGCGGTCCAACTTGGCTTCCGCGCGAATAATGGCGAAGGAGTTGCGATAGATCTCCTGACCATCGCGGATGTAATCAATCATCGGTGTTGCTCCGTGGGCGAGCGCGCAGCAAGGCGCCCGTCGCTTCAATAGAAAGGTTGCGCGCGTGCAACCGGCCGAAACCGGGATGGGCTGCTTCGCGGAAATAGAGGTCGTAGTGGCCGGGGCTCACGGCCAGCAATGTCACCGGCGCAACGTGTGCGGCGGCGCAGGAACGTGGGCAGCCGGACAGGTGCACGTCGTGATCGGGTTTCAGCGCGGCGAGTTGCACCGCATCAGCCTTGGTGTCGGCCAGCGCTTTGCCGCAGCCCCTGGAACCGGTGCAGGCAGTCATGCGCGCCAGGGGTTGGTCAACTGAGCAGAGGAAGCCCAGCTGCGCTAGGCGCTCGGTCACGGCGTGAGGCTTTTCGACGTTGGGCAGCAGCACGCCCTGCCAAGGGGTGAAACGCAAGGTGCCGTCGCCGTACTCGCTGGCGAGTTGTGCGACGCCCGCAAGCATCGCCGAATCCAGGCGACCCAAGGGTGCGATGGCAGCGACATAGAACTGATTTTTTTGCGTCTGTGGATAAGTCCCAAGGTGCAGCAAAGCACCACTGGGCGGGCGATTGAAGCCGTCGACCGGCAGTAGCTTCAGGTGCAAGCGGCTCAGCAGGTTATCCACAGGCAGATGACGCATGCGGGTTTGTTCCGGAGTGGCGAGGTCAAGAAACGCCTCCAGCACCGCCACCACCAGCGCATGGCCCTGCTCCAATGGCACAGCCGCCAACGGTGCATCCAGCCCAGGGCAACCGGCCAGGCCGAATGCGAGGAGCGTCTCACCATCGCGTACAAACGCCGAAAGCCACAGATCATGATGATGTTCGAGCATCGCCAGCGCTTCACCGCCATCCAACTGCACAGCGAACTTTGCCGACAGCTCATGGAAACGTGGGTGGTTTTGCAGGGTGGCGAGGATCTGATCGGCCAGCGGGCGGGTGTCGAACAGCATCTGCGGGTCGATACCGGCGCTGGGGCTGAGCATCAGGTTGCGCACATCGTCGCCAGCGGCGTTGCTGGGGCCTAGGCCTGCGGCCAGCAGCATGGCGATCAAGGCGTGCTCTTCGGCACCGATCCCGCGAATCTGCAGGTTGGCGCGGTTGGTCGCCTCAATCACCCCACCGGCATAGGCCTGGGCCGCGTCCGCCACCGCATGGGCCTGCACTGCGGTGATCGAACCACCGGCCAATTTGATCCGGCAAATGCCACCGTCCAGCGCCTGGACAATACGCAGCAACCCCGGACAAGCCGAGGGGCGCAAGGTATTCACAGCGGGCGTCTGGTTCACGGGGCTACCGGTTCGCGGGTAAAGGCGCGGTATTATGCCTGCTTTGTCCGGCGGCATGAAAAGCCTGCCCGTCGGATGTCGTTCAAGGAATTCATATGTCGCCCTGGCTGACGGTTGTAGGCATCGGTGAAGACGGCTTCAAGGGGCTGGGCAGGAATGCCCGGCATGCCCTGTTGCGCGCCTCGCGGATTATAGGGGGTCAGCGTCAGTTGGACCTGTTGCCCGTGTGTATTCGTGGCGAGCGCGAGTTGTGGCCGAGTCCGTTTTCGCTGGAACCGTTGCTGGCGCGGCGCGGGGAACCTGTGTGTGTGCTGGCAAGCGGCGACCCGATGTTTTATGGCGTGGGAGCGAGTTTGGCGCGACAGGTGGCGGTGGATGAGTTGCTGATATTGCCGGCGCCTTCGTCGGTGTCCCTGGCGGCGGCGCGGCTGGGCTGGCCGTTGCAGGAGGTGGTGACGTTATCCGTGGTGGCGCGGCCGTTGGCGGCGCTGAATGCGCATCTGGCCAGTGGTGTGCGGTTGTTGGTGTTGAGTAATGACGGTCGCAGCCCTGCGTTGATTGCCTCGTTGCTGGCTGAGTCCGGGTTCGGGCCGAGCCGGTTGAGCGTGTTTGAACACTTGGGCGGCACGGATGAGCGGCGTCTCGACGGGCTGGCGCAGGCGTGGGGCCACAGCTTGGTCGCTGATTTGAATCTGGTCGCCATCGACTGCCTGGCCGACGCGAATACTGCGCGCCTGTCGCGCCTCGCCGGCCTGCCGGATTCGGCGTTCAAACATGACGGCCAACTGACCAAACGCGACGTGCGCGCCATGACCCTCGCCCGCCTCGCCCCGATGCCCGGCGAACTGCTGTGGGATGTGGGCGCGGGCAGCGGCTCCATTGGGATTGAATGGATGCGCGCTCATCCGAGCTGCCGTGCAGTGGCGATTGAAGGCGATGCGGGCCGCCAAGGCCTGATCGAACACAACCGCGACGCCCTTGGCGTGCCTGGCTTGCAACTGGTTCGCGGCAAGGCGCCCGATGCGCTTCTCGGCCTGGAAGCACCGGACGCGATCTTCATCGGCGGCGGCGTTACTCGCGAAGGCGTGCTCGACACCTGCTGGCAACACCTGCGGCCTGGGGGGCGATTGGTCGCCAACGCAGTGACCCTGCAAAGTGAAATGACCCTGACGGCTTGGCGCGCGCAGCACGGCGGCGAACTGACGCGCATCCATGTGGCTCAGGCTCAGCCGCTGGGGGAATTCGATACCTGGCGCCAGGCGTTGCCGATCACCTTGCTGGAAGTGGTCAAGCCGCTATGAAGCGCATCCTGCTGCTGGGCGGCGTGACTGAAGCGCTGGCTATCGCACGGACCTTGGGGCCGGAGCATATCTACAGCTTGGCCGGCGTTGGCCGCGTGCCTACTGATCTGACCTGCCAAGTGCGGGTCGACGGTTACGGTGGCGCTGAGGGTTTGGCGCAGTTTGTTCGGGATGAGGCGATTAGCTTGATTCTCGATGCGACTCATCCGTATGCGGCGCAGATCAGCCGCAATGCCGCCGAGGCTGCGCAGTTAAGCCATGTGCCGTGCTGGGCGTTACGCCGACCGGCATGGCAGCCGCAGGCGGGGGATGATTGGCGCGAGGTGGGTGATTGGACCTCGTTGATCGAAGCGCTCAAACCCTTCAAACGCCCATTGTTCACGTTGGGGCGTGAGCCGTTGCAGCACCTTGATGAAATCCCGCCGGAACAGTTCTGGACGTTGCGTGCGCTGGATGTGTATCCGGGGAATGAGCGGTGTGAAGTGATCGGCGCACGCGGACCGTTTCTGATTGAAGACGAACGGGCGCTATTTGAAAGACGGCAGATCGATGTGTTGATCAGCAAGAACAGCGGCAGCAGCGCAACCGAGCCGAAGTTGGAGGTGGCGCGGGAGCGCGGAGTACCGGTGTTGGTGTTGAAGCGGCCCGTGTTGGCTCAAGTAGATCGGGAACTCTTGTCGCCTGATGAAACACTCATCGCGTTGGCAAATTTCATTCGGTAAGTCAGGATCGCTCGCTTGCTTGATTAGTAACCTATTTGTTACCTTCAGGACGGCTAATGATTGAGATTGAAGAATACCGACGCGATAACCAGTCCAGCCCGTTCGATGAGTGGTTTTCATCCTTGAGTGTGCCGGCAGCCACCAGAGTTTCCACCGCTTTGGTTCGACTTGAAATGGGCAACACCAGCAACATCAAGTGGTTCGATGGGTTGGGCGAATACCGCATCGACTGGGGACCAGGCCTGCGAATCTATCTGATACAAGAAGCCCACCGACTAATCATCCTTTTCGGTGGTGGCGACAAGTCCAGTCAAAAGCGCGATATCAAAGTCGTGAAGTCGCTGATCAATGAACATCAGCGTGACAAGAAATTGAAACAACAGAGGTAACCGACATGGCGCTCACCCGCAGCTACAAACACACCATCGCCGAACGTGCTCAGCGCGACCCTGAATTTGCCCAGGCTCTCCTTGATGAGGCTGCTACGTTGTTTCTAAATGGTGAGCCGGAAGTTTCACGTGTCATTCTGCGTGATCTGGTCAACGCCACAGTAGGCTTTGAAGGCCTTGCGAAAGAAACGGCCAAACCGAGTAAAAGCCTGCACCGAATGCTGTCGGCCAGTGGCAATCCAAGCATGGATAACCTCGCGGCAATTTTTGCGGTGATTAGAAAAGCCCTGGGTGTTGATATGCAGGTCCACGGAGTTCCCACTGCATAATTTGCGGCCCTACGTCACCCATTGTGTCGACGCTGTCGACACAATGTAGTGAGCGGGCTTGTCCCGCGCTGGGCTGCGAAGCGGCCCCAATAAGGCCACCGCGCTTTTCAGGTAACACGCGATGCCAGGTTTTAGGGCCGCTTCGCAGCCCAGCGCGGGACAAGCCCGCTCACTACAAATTGCTCTTAAGCCATTAAAAAATGCGCAGATCCCGATGCCATCGCAGGCAAGCAAGCTCCCACAGGTTTGCGCAGCACCTTGAGCATCGCGCCCAATCTGCAAAAATTGGCAATCCGTGGTTCCCGTCTATCCTGTAACCAGTCACTGCGACACCAAACCACACCCACCCTTTTTACTTATCCCCACCGATCAGGCTAAATACCCCCCTGATCGTTTAACCCTACGGATTGTCCGCCATGGCCCGTCAACGCTTTGCAATCGCCTGGATCGCCTGCCTTGCAGTGCTGTTCAACGCCTTTGCCATGCCGATGGCCAGTGCGATGCAGCAAGCCGATGATCCGGTCAAGAGACTGCTCTGGGGCAGTTTCTGTTCCTCCAATGGCGCCAGCCTGAAGACCATTGCCCTGGGCACGCTGGAAATTCCGGCGCCACAACAGGACGATCACTCCACCATGCAGCATTGCTGGTGTTGCTCAGGCTCGGCGCCGTTGGTGGCGTTGCCGGGGCATGTGCCGCAGTTGTATGTCACGCGGTTCGAGGCGGTGCAAAACCTGCCGCAGCCCCCACTGCAAAACCCTACCCCGCGCCAGCAATGGCCGAGCCTCAACCCCCGTGCCTCTCCAACGGTCTGATCTTCTTCGCAAGTGAACTGCGTTTAGAACCGTTCTGGAGAACTGCCATGCTCAAATCTTCCCTGCTTCTGGCTGCGTTGTTGCTGCCGGTGTTCAGTGCTGCCAATGCCGATGACTACAAGGCCGGCGACCTGTTGGTCAGCGATCCCTGGTCCCAGGAATTGCCGCCCAACGCGCCGACTGTTGCGGCGTACTTCGTGATTCATAACACCGGTGCTACCCCGGACCGTCTGCTCAGCGTCGAGACGCCAGTGGCCGACAAGGCCGAGCTGCATGAGCATGTGATGCAGGGCGACCTGATGAAGATGCAGCAGGTGCCCAGCGTCGCCGTACCTGCAAAAGGCGAGCTGACCTTTGCGCCGATGGCGTATCACGTGATGCTGCTCGGCCTCAAAGACCGCAGCCTGTTGGCCGACGGCAAGCAATTCCCGCTGACCCTCACCTTCGAAAAGGCCGGCAAGGTCGAGGTGGAAGTGTCGGTGCAGAAGGTGCCGCCAATGGCCACACACGAGCATAAACACGCCCAATAGGCAGACTCCAGATGGGCGCCCCTCGCGCCAGGCTGTCTCCACGCCACCGCGTAATGCGCGGCAGTTGGATCAGCCTGTTCGCCATGCTGATGATCTTTATCGGTCCGCTGATTTCCCAAGCGATGCCGATGGATCATCACGCCGGCATGTCGATGGAAATGCCGATGGACCATGGCGATTCCCATCACAAAAAGGCCGCTGACGAACACCACGCCCTCTGGTCCAAGTGCGGCTATTGCGACCTGCTCTACAGCTGCCCCGCCCTGCCTGGCGGCATTTCAACGTTCACCCTAAGCAGCCCGGCACCTGCCAACGCCCTCACCGCCGCCACGCGCCTGGGCCACGCCCGGCAGAGCATCTTCCCCGGCGCCCGCAGTCGCGCGCCGCCCATCGCCTCGTAAGCACTTAGCACCGTTACTTCACCCCGGCCGACTTTAGACAGACAGCCGCAGGCTGCTGGCCGTGTTGTTTACGATTGATTGATGGAATTTGTCATGTCCAGGTTTTCTGCTGACACCCGTTTGGGAAGCACTCCTGTGTTCGCCGTTCTATGCGGCGCTCTTCTGGTTCCACAGGCGCATGCCGATGAGCACGCCGAGCACGAGCTCACCCCCACCGTCATCACCGCGATCGCCCCCAGCTCGCCGCTGACCGTGGTCACCAACCCCAAGGACCCGCGTCAACCGGTGCCCGCCAGTGACGGCGGTGACTACCTCAAGACCATCCCGGGCTTTGCGCTGGTGCGCAACGGCGGCACCAACGGCGACCCGGTGCTGCGCGGGATGTTCGGCTCACGCCTGAATATCCTCACCAATGGCAGCATGATGCTCGGCGCCTGCCCCGGCCGTATGGATGCGCCCACCTCGTACATCTCGCCGGAAACCTACGACAAACTGACCGTGATCAAAGGCCCGCAAACCGTGCTCTGGGGCCCCGGCGCATCCGCTGGCACCGTGTTGTTCGAGCGCGAGCCGGAGCAGTTCGGCGAGTTGGGCACGCGCCTCAACGCCAGTGTGCTGGCCGGTTCCAACGGACGCTTCGACAAGGTCATCGATGCCGCCGCCGGTGGGCCGCTGGGCTATGTACGTGTAATTGGCAACCAGGCGCATGCCGATGACTACAAGGACGGCAACAACGACACCGTCGCCTCGCGCTACGACAAGTGGAACGGTGATGTAGCCGTCGGTTTCACCCCCGACGCCGACACCCTGCTGGAACTCACCGCCGGCCGTGGCGATGGCGAGGCACGCTACGCCGGGCGCGGTATGGACGGCTCGCAGTTCCTGCGTGAAAGCCTGGGGCTGCGCTTCGAAAAGTCCAACATCGGCGACGTGCTGGATAAGGTCGAGGCCCAGGTCTACTACAACTACGCCGACCACGTGATGGACAACTACAGCCTGCGCACGCCCTCCGGCACCGGCATGATGGCTGGGCCGATGGCCTCCAACGTCGACCGCCGTACCCTCGGTGCACGGATCAAGGCCACTTGGCGCTGGGCCGATGTGCAACTGATCAGCGGCCTGGACGCGCAGACCAACGAACACCGCCAGCGCAGCAGCATGGGCATCGACACCTACAAGGATCTCCCCAAGGTCAAGGACGCCAACTTCCACAACTACGGCGTGTTCGGCGAACTCACCTGGTACGCCGCCGACCGTGACCGCCTGATCACAGGCGCACGCCTGGATCGCGCCTCGGCCAAGGACTTCAGGCAAACCACCGGTTCCGGCATGAGCGCCCGCGCCAACCCAACCGCCGATGACACCCGCGCCGATACCCTGCCGTCCGGCTTTATGCGCTATGAACACGACCTGGCCGACAGCCCTACCACCCTCTACGCGGGCCTGGGCCACTCGGAGCGTTTCCCGGATTACTGGGAGCTGTTTTCCCCCAACACCGGCGCGGCGGGTTCGGTGAATGCCTTTGACGGCGTAAAGCCAGAGAAAACCACCCAGCTCGACTTCGGCGCGCAATACAAAGCCGAGGCGCTTGAAGCCTGGGCCTCGGGCTACATCGGCCGGGTGCAGGACTTCATCCTGTTCGACTACAGGCCAGGGATGATGGGCACCACCTCACAGGCGCGTAACGTCGACGCTCGCATCATGGGCGGCGAACTGGGCGCGGCGTACAAACTGACGCGCCATTGGAAGGCCGACGCCACCCTCGCCTACGCCTGGGGCAAGAACAGCAGCGACGGCAGGGCGCTACCGCAAATGCCGCCGCTGGACGCACGCCTGGGCCTCACCTACAGCGAGGACGACTGGAGTGCTGGCGCCTTGTGGCGCGTGGTCGCCGCGCAGAACCGCATCGATCAGAACAAGGGCAACGTGGTCGGCAAGGACTTCGACAAGAGCGGCGGCTTTGGCGTGTTCTCGTTGAACGCGGCGTACCGCATCAACAAGCACTTCAAGGTCAGCAGCGGCGTCGACAACCTGTTTGGCAAGGCCTACGCCGAGCACTTGAACCTGGCCGGCAATGCCGGGTTCGGCTACCCGGCCAATGACCCGCAGGCCATCAAGGAGCCTGGTCGCACCCTGTGGACCAAGGTGGACATGAGCTTCTAAAAGCATCGCAGGCAAGCCTGCTCCCACAGGCGAAATGCATCCACCTGTGGGAGCGGGCTGGCCCGCGATAGCGGCATACCTGACGACAAAAATTAAAGCCTTTGCGGAGCACCTGATGACCACTCAAAAAATTTCCTTCTACAACCTGGCCTGGCGCTGGCACTTCTACGCCGGCCTCTTCGTCGCGCCTTTCATGGTGCTGCTGGCCCTCACCGGCATCATCTACCTGTTCAAACCCCAGCTCGACCCGCTGATGTACGGCAACCTGCTCACCGTACCCGCCGCCGAACACGCCCTGAGCGCCGACGAACAACTGCAACGCGCCAAGGCCGCTTACCCTCAGGGCGCCATCAGCAAATACCTGCCGCCGGCCAACGCCACCAGCAGCGCGCAGTTCGTGATGCATAACGGCGGCCACGAAGTAACGGTCTTCGTCGACCCGTATCGCGGCACCGTGCTCGGTGAGCAGGACGCCAAATACAACCTGCAAGCCATCGCCCGCGCGCTGCACGGTGAGCTGATGATCGGTACCGTCGGCGACCGCCTGGTGGAACTCGCCGCCGGTTGGGGCGTGATGCTGGTGGTGTCGGGCCTGTACCTGTGGTGGCCGCGCGGCAAGTCTTCGGCAGGCGTTTTGTGGCCGCGGTTCAGCAGTCGTGGCCGGGTGTTCTGGCGCGACATGCATGCGGTCACCGGCTTCTGGGGCGCGTCACTGTTGCTGGTGATGCTGCTCAGCGGCATGACCTGGACCGGCTTCTGGGGCAAGCAATACGCCGACCTGTGGAACAGGTTCCCGGCGGCCATGTGGAACAACGTGCCGCAGTCCGACCAGCAGGCGCGAGCACTCAATACCGCAACGCAACAGACCGTGCCCTGGGCCATGGAAAACACCCCGATGCCGATGTCCGGCGACCACGCCGAGCACATGAATCACGGCGCGATGCACTCCGCGCCGGCCGCGCCCACCTTGCGCCTGCAACAGGTGGTCGACCTGGCCACCGCGAGCAAGGTCGAGCCCGGCTACAGCATCACCTTCCCCACCACCGCCGAAGGCGTGTTCACCGTTGCGGTGTTCGCCAACGATCCGCGCAACGACGCCACCCTGCATGTGGACCAGTACACCGGCAAGGTGCTCGCCGATGTGCGTTGGGAGCACTACAACCTGGTCGCCCGCGCCACCGAAACCGGCGTGATGCTGCACGAAGGCAAGATGTTCGGGCCGATCAACCAGATCATCGTGTTGCTGATCTGCCTGATGATCCTGCTCAGTGCCGTCAGCGGTGTAGTGATCTGGTGGAAGCGCCGGCCACAGGGCGGCCTGGGGGTTCCGCCGTTACGCCATGACCTGCCGAGATGGAAAACCGCGATGGTGATCATGCTCGGGCTGGCGATCATTTTTCCGCTGGTGGGTGCATCGCTGATCGTCGTGTGGGCGCTGGATCGCCTGGTGCTGTCACGCTTTTTTGGCCAGCATCAATCGGTCTCAGGTTCACGATGAAGCGCACAAACGCCGTCATCAAAGCTCATCTTTTTGATGGCCATACCAGGGCTCGCCTACATCCGGATCTATCGCGGCCCATTCATCACCCAACGGCCCACGTTTTCTCCAGAACGTATCAGTGACCAGCACCGACAGGCTGCCCAGTTGCCTCAAACGACTGACCAGCGCACTCGGGGAAGGCGCTGGCCGGGCACTGAGTATCGTCGACTCGGCCGCCGTCAGCGCCGGTATGTACTTGAGCAGGGCACCATGCTGGCAGGACAGGTAAATACGCTCGGCGTCGGGCTGGTTACTCAGCACCACAGACAGGTAGCGGTTCAGTACGTCGCTGGAGATAAAATTAGGTAACAGGACGAGGTCAAGCGGCTTGAGATTGGGCTTCGACGGGATGGACTTGTAGAAGGCATGCACCGCCGCAACTTTGTAATTGCGCAGCACATTCTCAGCCGGTACGTCGAACCCGGCATGCCCCATCCAGAACAGCAACTCCAGCGTACTGTTACCAAAACCGGGGCTGTCCTCCACGGGATCGATCGCGACAAACCCGGTCATTTTCGGAGGCATCAGCACCGCGCCTAGGTACGTTTTACCGGCAAAGGGCGCGATCAATCGCTGAGCGTAACGGGCTGCGTCATCGGCATAAAAAAACAACGGCCCGCAAAATGAATGGAAATGGGGGTCGGCAGTGAACGAATGCGGCGGCCGCTTGGGCCACCATAGCGTCGTGACCTGCTCCTTGCGCCCCCATATTTCACTGGTGACCCGGATGCGCAAATCCCCCATGGCTGCCAGCCGGCGCACATAGTCGAGTACGGTTAACGAGCCCTCGCGCAGTCGCGCCGAATCGTGGCTCACATTGCTTGCCCATTCGGACACGGGCGCGCTCTTGGGCACGGTATACCAAAGCAGTGCACGGTCAGCGCATAGCAGGTACAGCGGCAATGCCTCGCCGTTGCGTGGCGTCGTCATGAATGACAACGCTTTGGAGATGGCCGGCGGCGCAAAGAAGTGCTGGGCCATTTCATCGTCAGCGGCAGCGATGGTTTCGGTCGACGCGCACAAGTACAAACCCGCCAACACATAGCCTTGGGGTAGTTGGCCCTTGACAAAGACCGGTTTCAAATCGTCATAACGGTCTCTGACAAGCGGCAGGGTCGTCATGTACAGCTCCTTGCCAAACGCCTTGAGCACATAACCGACGGCAACCTGAGCCTGTGCGTTCCAATTACGGTAGACATGCCGAACCGCATCGAGTGCGCGGGTAAAGATCGGGCCGCACGGTGAGTCGGCTTCAGCATCGCGCACCTCCAATGGGCCAGCGCGGTACTGATTCGGCACAAACCCGATTTGTATCCGTCTGGGACTGCCCCACACTGCATTGCCTTCCACCACACGCAAATTGCCGGCCCGTGCCACTTGATCGATAAATGCCTGCGGTAGCAGTGCTCCACTGCGCAGTTGTCGTTCGATGGGGTTATCACTCAAGTCGCCAGCGCCAGGGGTTGTAGCGACCAACTTGTTTCTCAACAGCGCTTCCTCGACATCGCCCGTCAACTGATAACTGAGGATCGTGCCATTTGGCCCGAACACATACTGGCGTTTAACGTGCGCTTCACGGGTCAGCAGCCTGCCCAAAACCGCCGTGGGGATCATGCTTTGATAAAGGACTTTTTGAGAAGCCGACAACAGTATCTGCACCTCCTGTTCCATCCGGGACTGGTAGAAAGCCGCAAGGGTCGCGCCCCCTGGATAGAGGCCAGTCGCAATCACGGGGTCAGGGTAGATCCACTCCAGTGTTGGGCCTTGAGCCGGGACCAGCAACGGTTCAGTTGCCACAAACAGGCCATTGGTCAGCCTGAGGATGACGCCACCGTAGGTCCGGCGCTGCCTGCTGCCGACCGCAACCGCGGCATGGCGTGCCGCATCATCCGGTGAGGCAAACGCCGGGCTCAGGCGTCGAGGCGTCAGCGTTTCATAGCCACTCCACGTCGGCTTGACCTGCCCGCTCCTATCCCAGAGCTGACTGCCGCGCACCACGTAAAGCATGCCCTTGGCGATCCATTCCTGAACAAACTCCAACGCCGTTTTCTTGCCGGACTCCAACTGCGTGCTTGCGATCCCCAGCACGTTGTCCGCCAGGCCTCCGGCTTTCACGTCGATCAATGATGGCTGATAGCGCAAAAGCGCACCGTCAAGGTTGGAAAAGTAAACCGGCAGACTCTGCGCTCTACCGCGCAGGCCTTCGGTCAACGCGACCAGCAACACTTCCGGCGTAACAAAATACTGCGTCAACCACGCATTCGCCCCCTTCAGCCACGGCGGCGACCAATGCTGCGACCGGAACAAGGCGTGCATCTCATAGCCCTCGGGCAATATCGGTTCATTACGTAGGTTGCGAGCGAACAAGCGATTGAACTCAAACAGCGCACCTGCGTTGACGGCGCCCACCGCTTCGGTCGCAATGTACTGCGGCAGGTCTTTATGCTTAAGGATGTACGCATAGCAGGCCGGCTCGGGAACTGTGCGTTCCTGCAAACGCGCATGCAGGTTACGCGCAGCATCATCGCCACTGGAGAACACCGCACTATAGAGGACGTAATCGAGTGGTCCGAACCTGGGTGCATAGGTGAAGTTAGGCGACCAATCACTGTAGACAACCCCACGTGGGCCCCACAACGTGTTGCCCTGGATGATTTTGAACTCCCCTGCAACCGCCAGTCGCCGCACCCAATCAGCCGGCCTGATCACACCGCGATCGAGTCGCCGCCCGAGTCGGTTCTCCCCGGCCGGAGGGCCAATATTGGCCAGCAGCAACTGTTCCTGAGGCGAATTGGTCGGCGCGTACTCCAACAAACAATCCTGCGC
Source organism: Pseudomonas sp. H1_A03 (assembly GCF_054685145.1). Classification (NCBI taxonomy): domain Bacteria; kingdom Pseudomonadati; phylum Pseudomonadota; class Gammaproteobacteria; order Pseudomonadales; family Pseudomonadaceae; genus Pseudomonas; species Pseudomonas sp. H1_A03. The sequence continues at coordinate 1,962,757 of NZ_CP162829.1, read as the reverse complement.
CCCGGACAGGTAGGCCACCCGTTCATCCGAGATGATCGAGTACATCTCGTCATCGGAAAACACTTGCAGGTTGATCAGCGCTTCTTCCTGCGTCCAGCCACGTTGCATGACCCAGTTCGGATGGACCATCGACAGCGCCGTATGCGAGCCGTAGCGTGCGTGCAGCTCATAATCCTCCATCGGGATCAGCGCCCCTTGGTCACCCACGGGAAAAAACAGCGTGGACGAAAACGGATGTCCCATGCTTTGCAGGGGCGGCGTGACCACGAAACGGCCGTCTGCCCCCTTGAGCACATACCCGCCGTAATAGAGGCTGCGTCGGCTGCCGATTTGTTCATGGGCGTGCAGAGCCGCATCACGAGCGCTGAGAAACGAGCGCCCAAAGGCCTGCGGATACTTCGGGGCCAACAGCGGCGAGTGCGTATCCACGCGCCCAACATCACGCCATAAGTTACCCGCCTGCACCACCCACAGCTCAGTGGCTTGGATCACCCTGCGTAAATAGTTGCGCGGTGTCAGCGTACCGGCGACCAGTGCAGCCTGGGCGCCGTTGTCACTGATTAGGCCGTCGCTATCTGGCTTGAACAGCTCGGTGACCAGTGCTGTCGACGGCACCTTGAGCTTGAGCAACGCGTCGTCATGGGCACGCATGTAGAGGTCAAGACCGCGGCTGGGGTTTTGCAGGGCCAGCGTACTTTGCCCCTGACGAATAGCGGCCACCACTTGTGCAGGAGAAAAGAACGCGCTGGCCAGCCAGCGCTCTTTCGCCGCCACGGCATCCTTCTCGTACCAGTCTTTGAAGTAAATGGCCTCCAGACGATACTGGGCAGGCAACACCAACACGCCGCCAGGCCCCTTTGGAAACAATGCATCCAGCGCAAACAAAGGCTCACGCTTGGGCGACGCGATGGTCGCGATAAAACGGTCTTCGCTGATGTGCTTGAGCACAACGCCAACGCGCGGCTCCGTAGGCTGTGCCGACGGTGAAGAGAGCGCTGCCGCCAGCGCCAACGGCGCCTGGGCAAAGACGGCAGTGAACAGTGGCTGCTCGGTCAGCGCTGACGACGAAAAAGGTTCGAATACCACCCAATCGGCCGGTACTCGGCCAACGGAGCCGCCCCACAACGCGGTGGGCACAATCAAGCTCAAGGAGCCGAACGTGGCTATTTTTTTGACGAACTCATCAAACCCGCCATACACCCCCACCGGGCTATTGGGCGGCTTCCCAGCCTGCACCCACAAGGCAAAACTGAATTCTGCCGGCGTACCGGAGGGGGTATGGCGGATCAGCGAGCCATCCGGCCCGGACAAGTAGGACGATGGGAAAAAGTCGCGATCATGCACATCCCGGTAAAAGTCCGTGCTAGACAAAAAGCCCAGAAACGCTTTGGCCATGCGCTCATCAAAACTGGCGTTTCTTTGGAGAATCAACTCATGCTGCGCAGGGTGTGAGTGGTAGCTGGCGACACAGGTATAGCCCGCTGGCTGAAGATAGTAGCCATCGGCGCTGATGCCCAATACCGCGCGCAGATCAAACTGCATACCCGCCCCCGCCACCGGCTGGGTCGCGAAATAGTCACCGGCGGAACTGCGCACAATCACCCCACCGTACTCGACATCGCGCCGGTCGCCGATTGCCTGGTGTGCCCAGTAGGCGGCGTCCGCTTCATTCACAAACGCAGGGCTCAGCGGCGGCAGCTTGGCCGCCCCCCGGTTCGAACTCGCAGCGCGTTCTTCACGTGACAATCTGATAGCCATTTCAACTCCTTGAAAGAATGCCTGGGCATAGCGCCCGGCCCCTCATTCTTAGGGCGGGGCGCGTCTTTCAATCGGTAGATAAGTAGCCTGCGGGATCAGCGCTCACCGTTGTCCGGCGTTGGCAGCACGCACCATTACGGCACAGACCCGTGCCCACCCGCTGCAACCGGGAGCCACATTGGTGCGCTAGCAACCTTGCGCTACCCCGCCACGCCATCTGTTCAAGGCTTTTGCGACTTCGGCACACCCCTTGCTATCACCTCTGCAACGTCCCTCATCTGCCACCCATAAAAATATCGGTCACGGAGATCGCACCATGAAGCGTCGCAGCTTGATCAAGGCTTTCACTCTTTCGGCATCCATCGCCGCCATGGGCATGACCTGGACGATCCAGGCTGCCGAGACCATCAAGGTCGGCATCCTGCATTCGCTGTCCGGCACCATGGCGATCTCCGAAACGTCGCTCAAAGACATGGCATTGATGACCATCGACGAGATCAACGCCAAGGGTGGGGTAAACGGAAAGATGCTCGAACCTGTGGTCGTCGACCCGGCGTCGAACTGGCCGCTGTTCGCCGAGAAAGGCCGACAGTTGCTGACCCAGGACAAGGTCGCCGTGGTGTTCGGTTGCTGGACCTCGGTGTCGCGTAAATCGGTATTGCCGGTGTTCGAAGAGCTCAACGGCCTGCTGTTCTACCCGGTTCAATACGAGGGCGAAGAGATGTCGCCAAACGTGTTCTATACCGGTGCGGCGCCGAACCAGCAGGCGATTCCGGCAGTGGAATACCTAATGAGTGAAGAAGGCGGCAGCGCCAAACGCTTCTTCCTGCTGGGCACCGACTACGTGTACCCACGCACCACCAATAAAATCCTGCGCTCGTTCCTGCATTCCAAAGGCGTAGCGGATAAAGATATCGAAGAGGTCTACACCCCGTTCGGCCATGCCGATTACCAAACCATCGTGGCCAACATCAAAAAATTCTCGGCGGGCGGCAAGACCGCTGTGATCTCCACCGTAAACGGCGACTCCAACGTGCCGTTCTATAAGGAACTGGCCAACCAGGGTTTGAAAGCCACCGACGTACCCGTGGTGGCGTTCTCGGTGGGTGAAGAAGAACTGCGCGGCATCGACACCAAGCCGCTGGTGGGCAACCTCGCTGCCTGGAACTACTTCCAGTCGGTGGAGAACCCGGTCAACAAGAAATTTGTCGCCGACTGGAAAGCCTACGCGAAGAAACACAACCTGCCGGGCGCCGACAAAGCCGTGACCAACGACCCGATGGAAGCCACCTACGTGGGCATCCATATGTGGGCGCAGGCGGCTGAAAAAGCCAAGTCCACCGACGTCGACAAAGTGCGTGAAGCACTGGCCGGGCAGACCTTTGCTGCGCCGTCCGGCTTCACCCTGACCATGGACAAGACCAACCATCACCTGCACAAGCCAGTGATGATCGGCGAGATCCAGGCTGACGGGCAGTTCTCGGTGGTGTGGCAGACCCAGGAACCGATCCGGGCGCAGCCGTGGAGCCCGTACATTCCGGGGAATGACAAGAAGCCGGATTATGCCGTGAAGAGCAACTGATCCGAGGGGTGTCGGCACTTGAGTGCAGACACACACCCTGTGGGAGCTGGCTTGCCTGCGATGCAGACGACTCGGTTTGTCTGATGTACCGCTATCGCAGGCAAGCCAGGCTCCCACATTAGTTCGAGCAAGGCCCACGAATATGCCCACTGCCTTCTACCGCTTCATCCTGGCTACCCTGCTGTTGCTGCCTTTCGCCGCACACGCCAGCGACGCCGAAGACTTCCTGTCTGCCAACCCGACCCAACAAGCCAAGCTCCTGCAGGACTGGGCTGCGCAGCCTGACCCGGCGCGTATCGAGTTGGTGGACGCCTTGCAACAAGGCCAACTCACCGTCAACGGCGAGACCAAAACCGTCCGCCTGAACAACCGTCTGCGCGGCTTGATCGACAACGTACGGGCCAGCCAGCAACTGCTCGCCGCCGACCCCAAGGTGCGCCTCGCCGCCGCGCAAACCCTGCAAAAAAGCGCGCAACCTGCGCAGCTGAAATTCCTCGACCAGCAGGTCGCCGCCGAAACAGATGAGGACGTGCACACGGCACTCAGCCTGGCGTTGGCCAATCTGCAACTGGTCGACCCTGATCCCGTGGTGCGCCTTGCCGCTGTGCGCTTACTCGGCAACACCGGCGACCCACTGGCCCGCACCCGCCTTGAGGCGCTGCTGGCACCAGGCGTCGAAACCGATGCCGCCGTGCACACCGCCGCCGAAACCAGCCTGGCCCAGGTCAAACGCAAGTTGATGGTCGGCGAGCTCCTCGGCCAGGCCTTCAGCGGCATGTCCCTGGGCTCGATTCTGTTGCTGGCGGCCCTGGGCCTGGCGATCACCTTCGGCCTGCTCGGCGTGATCAATATGGCCCACGGCGAGATGCTGATGCTCGGCGCCTACTCCACGTATGTGGTGCAAATGCTGATGCAGCGCTACGTGCCGCAAGCCATTGAGTTCTACCCGCTGATCGCGCTGCCGGTGGCGTTTTTTGTCACCGCTGCCATCGGCATGGCGCTGGAGCGCACGGTGATTCGTCACCTGTACGGTCGGCCGCTGGAAACCCTGCTGGCCACCTGGGGCATCAGCCTGATGCTGATCCAGTTGGTGCGCCTGGTGTTCGGCGCGCAGAACGTCGAAGTGTCCAACCCCGAATGGCTGTCGGGCGGGATTCAAGTGCTGCCCAACCTCGTGCTGCCGTACAACCGCATTGTGATCATCGCTTTCGCATTGTGCGTGGTGGTGCTGACCTGGCTGCTGCTGAACAAGACTCGCCTGGGCCTCAACGTGCGTGCCGTGACCCAGAACCGCAACATGGCCGCGTGCTGCGGCGTACCGACAGGCCGCGTGGACATGCTCGCGTTTGGCCTGGGTTCCGGCATTGCCGGGTTGGGCGGTGTGGCGCTGAGTCAGATCGGCAACGTCGGCCCGGACCTGGGCCAGAGCTACATCATCGACTCGTTCCTCGTCGTGGTGCTCGGCGGCGTCGGCCAGTTGGCCGGGAGTGTCATGGCCGCCTTCGGGCTGGGCATCGCCAACAAGATTCTGGAACCACAGATCGGTGCCGTGCTCGGCAAAATCCTGATCCTCGCGCTGATCATTCTGTTTATCCAGAAACGCCCGCAGGGACTCTTCGCACTGAAAGGACGGGTGATCGACTGATGAACCAGCCATTGATGCTTACGGCCGCGCAAAAGGCCGGCCCCAAGGTGACGATTGCCGTCGGCGCAGTGATCCTGATCCTGCTGCTGGCGCTGCCGTTGTGTTCCTTGCTGTCACCGGAAAACCCGCTGCATGTGTCGGCCTACACCCTGACGCTGGTGGGCAAGATCCTCTGCTACGCCATCGTCGCCCTCGCGCTGGACCTGGTGTGGGGCTATGCCGGTATGTTGTCTCTCGGCCACGGTTTGTTCTTTGCCCTGGGCGGCTATGCGATGGGCATGTACTTGATGCGCCAGGCGTCCGGCGATGAGTTGCCGGCGTTCATGACCTTCCTCTCGTGGACGGAATTGCCCTGGTACTGGGTCGGCACCGAGCACTTCCTCTGGGCCATGTGCCTGGTGGTGCTGGCGCCTGGTCTGCTGGCACTGGTCTTTGGTTTCTTCGCCTTCCGCTCGCGGATCAAGGGCGTGTATTTCTCGATCATGACCCAGGCCCTGACCTTCGCCGGGATGCTCCTGTTTTTCCGCAACGAGACTGGTTTTGGCGGCAACAACGGCTTCACCAATTTCCGCAGCATTCTCGGCTTTGGGATTACCGAGCCGGGCACGCGGGCAGTGTTGTTTGTGGCAACGGTGCTGCTGCTGGTGGCGAGCCTGTACATCGGCTGGCGCCTGGCCAAGAGCAAGTTCGGTCGGGTGCTGACCGCCTTGCGCGACGCCGAGAACCGCCTGATGTTCTGCGGCTACGACCCACGTGGCTTCAAGCTGTTCGTGTGGGTGTTGAGCGCGGTGTTGTGTGGGTTGGCCGGGGCGCTGTATGTGCCACAAGTGGGCATCATCAACCCCAGTGAAATGTCGCCGACCAACTCGATTGAAGCGGCGGTGTGGGTGGCCTTGGGCGGGCGAGGGACGTTGATCGGCCCGCTGCTGGGCGCAGGGATGGTGAATGGCATGAAGAGCTGGTTCACCGTGGCCTTCCCGGAATATTGGCTGTTCTTCCTCGGGGCGCTGTTCATCATCGTCACCCTGTACCTGCCCAAGGGCGTTATCGGTCTGCTGAAGAAATGAGGAACGTAATGCTTGAACCTATTTTCGACGCAGGCAGCGGCCGCGATGCCATCGGCATTGGCCAGGCCGCCGGCAAGGGCCTGAACACCCGCCACGGCACCATCCTGACCCTGGAAGACATCAGCGTCAGCTTCGATGGCTTCAAGGCTCTCAACGATTTGAACCTGTACATCGGCGTCGGCGAATTGCGCTGCATCATCGGCCCCAACGGCGCGGGCAAGACCACGCTGATGGACGTGATCACCGGCAAGACCCGCCCCAGCCATGGCACCGCCTGGTTTGGCGAAAACCTCGACCTCACCGGTATGAGCGAAGTGCAGATCGCCCAGGCTGGCATTGGGCGCAAGTTCCAGAAGCCCACGGTATTCGAAGCCCTGAGCGTGTTTGAAAACCTGGAGCTGGCGCAGAAGACCGATAAATCGGTGTGGGCCAGCCTGCGCGCACGCCTGAGCGGTGAGCAGAAGGACCGTATCGATGAAGTGCTCGACATCATTCGTCTCACCGCTTCGGCACAGCGCCCGGCCGGCTTGCTGTCCCACGGCCAGAAGCAGTTCCTGGAGATCGGCATGCTCCTGATGCAAGACCCGCAACTGCTGCTGTTGGACGAGCCGGTAGCGGGCATGACCGACGCCGAAACCGAATTCACCGCCGAACTGTTCAAGCGCCTGGCGGGCAAGCACTCGCTGATGGTGGTGGAACATGACATGGGGTTTGTCGGCTCGATTGCCGACCACGTGACCGTGTTGCACCAAGGCAGCGTGCTGGCCGAAGGGTCGCTGGAGCAGGTGCAGGAAAATGAGCGGGTGATCGAGGTCTATCTCGGTCGCTGAGGAGAGTTGAATATGCTGCAAGTCGATAAGTTGCACCAGTATTACGGCGGTAGCCACATCCTGCGCGGGCTGTCCTTTGATGTGAAAGTCGGCGAAGTCACCTGCCTGCTCGGCCGTAACGGCGTAGGCAAGACCACCCTGCTCAAATGCCTGATGGGTCTGCTGCCCTCCAAGGAAGGCGTGGTGAATTGGGAAGGCAAGGCCATCACCGGGTTCAAGCCGCATCAGCGCGTGCATGCTGGGATTGCCTACGTGCCCCAGGGCCGGGAGATTTTTGGTCGGCTGACCGTGGAAGAAAACCTGCTGATGGGGCTCTCGCGTTTTCCGGGTTCAGAAGCCAAGGAAGTGCCCGCCTTCATCTACGAATTGTTCCCGGTGTTGCTGCAAATGAAGCATCGCCGTGGCGGTGACCTGTCCGGCGGCCAGCAACAACAACTTGCCATCGGCCGGGCCCTGGCCAGCCGTCCGCGCCTGTTGATCCTCGATGAGCCCACCGAAGGCATCCAGCCGTCGGTGATCAAGGAGATCGGCGCGGTGATCAAGAAACTCGCTGAGCGTGGCGATATGGCAATCCTGCTGGTCGAGCAGTTCTACGACTTTGCCGCGGAACTGGCCGATCAATACCTGGTGATGTCCCGGGGTGAAATCGTGCAGCAGGGCCGTGGTGAAAATATGGAAAGCGAGGGTGTACGCGGCCTGGTTACGATCTAACCTGTAGCGTCCTGACGATAAGCACACAACATGAACCTGCCCATTACTTCCGCCCTGTTCACCCCCAGCTGGCACGCCGAGCTGGAACTCGGCTACGCGCGTTTCGGCGACACCACGCGCCCGGTGATGCGTCGCCACCTCGGCCCGCTGTGCGTGCAAAAACACCTGTATGCCGAAGGCCCCGAGGTGTGCCAGCACATCATCGTGCACCCGCCGGGCGGGATTGCCGGTGGCGATCGCCTGGACATCAGCGCCCACGTCGGTGCCGGTGCCTGGGCACAGTTGACCAGCCCCGGCGCGGCCAAGTGGTACCGCGCCAACGGGCCGGCGTTTCAGCAGCTCGACCTCAGGGTCGAAGCCGGCGCGACGCTGGAATGGCTACCCCAGGAAACCATTGTATTCAGCGCCGCCCAGGCCGAACTCACCACGCGCATTGAGCTGCAAGGCGATGCGCGACTGTTCTACTGGGACGTGGTCGCCCTCGGTCGCCCGGCCAGTGGCGAGCGTTTTGACCTGGGCCACTTCCAGTCGCACCTGGATATCCGCCGCGACGGTCAGTTGCTCTGGCATGAGCGCCAGCGCATTGTGGGCGCCGACGGTTTGCTCGATTCACCTATCGGCCTGGACGGACAACCGGTGTTTGCCACGCTGTTGCTGACCGCTGATATTGACCCTGAATTACTGGAAACCTGCCGCGCCCTGCCCCACGCGGTGCGTGGCGATCTCACCCAATTGCCCGGCTTGCTGGTGGCCCGTTGTTTGGCCAGCGAAGCGCTGCTGGCACGGGGGTGGTTGATTGATTTATGGCGCGTGTTGCGCCCGGCCGTATTAGGCAGGGAAGCGGTATCACCGAGAATCTGGAGCACATGAAGATCCCACACTGGATCTCCATTGTTGATAAGAATGCTGTCTAAGAGAGACCTTGAACCATGGACCTGACCCCACGGGAAAAAGACAAACTGCTGATCTTCACCGCCGGCCTGGTAGCCGAGCGCCGCCTGGCGCGCGGGGTGAAGCTCAACTACCCGGAAACCATCGCCTACATCTCCGCCGCCTTGATGGAAGGTGCCCGCGACGGCCGCACCGTGGCCGACCTGATGCACTACGGCACCACCCTGCTCAGCCGCGAGCAGGTGATGGAAGGCATCCCGGAAATGATCCCGGATATCCAGGTAGAAGCCACCTTCCCCGACGGCACCAAGCTGGTCACCGTCCACCAACCCATCGCGTGAGGCCCGGCCATGATTCGTGATGCAACCGAGCAGGACCTGCCTGCGATCCGCGACATCTACAACGATGCGGTGCTGAACACGACGGCGATCTGGAACGAACAACCGGTGGACCTGGCCAACCGTCAGGCCTGGTTCAGCGCGCGCCAGGCTTTGGGGTATCCGATCCTGGTGGCGGTGGAAAACGGCGAAGTCACGGGCTACGCCGCGTTTGGCGACTGGCGCCCGTTCGAGGGCTTCCGCTACAGCGTCGAACACTCGGTGTACGTGCGCAACGACCAACGCGGCAAGGGCCTGGGCCCGCGCTTGATGGAAGCGCTGATCGAACGCGCGCGCACCTGCGGCAAACACGTGATGGTCGCCGCCATCGAAAGTGGCAACCAGGCCTCTATCCGCCTGCATGAACGCCTGGGGTTCATCACCACCGGGCAGATGCCGCGAGTGGGGATCAAGTTTGGCCGCTGGCTCGACCTCACCTTTATGCAGCTTGCCTTGAATCCGGGCGCAGAACCGCCCCAGGAGTGACACCGATGAACGCTGCTCAACTGCGTCGAGTCCATGCTGAAAGTTTTGCCCACTACCGCCTGGGCTTGATCGAGCTGTTGCTGGACGCGGTCAAGCATGGCGCTTCAGTGGGTTTCATGGCCGATTTCGATGAGGCTCAAGCGCGTGCTTATCTGAACGGCGTGCAGGCGAGTATTGAAGACGCCAGCCTGCTGCTGTGGGTGGTGGTGCGCGACGAAGAGGTGATCGCCAGCGTGCAGTTGGCGCTGTGCCAGAAGGCCAACGGCCTGAACCGCGCCGAGGTGCAAAAACTGCTGGTGCACAGCCGCGCTCGGCGCCATGGCCTGGGCCAGCAATTGATGAACGCCCTGGAACTCGCCGCGCGCCAGCACAAACGTGGCCTGCTGTACCTGGACACCGAGGCTGGCTCCGGCGCCGAAGCCTTCTACCAGTCGCTGCGCTACACCAAGGTCGGCGAACTGCCCGACTACTGCCAAAGCCCGGACGGGCGCTACAGCCCGACCGCTATCTACTTCAAGACCCTGGGGCAACCTGCATGATTCCTGGCGAATATCAGATCCAGCCTGGCGAGATCGAACTCAACGTCGGCCGCCGTACCGTCACCCTTGGCGTAGCCAACAGCGGCGATCGGCCGATCCAGGTGGGCTCGCATTATCATTTTTTCGAGACGAATGACGCGCTGACGTTTGACCGTGCGGCGAGCCGTGGCATGCGTTTGAATATTCCGGCGGGGACAGCGGTGCGGTTTGAGCCGGGGCAGAGTCGTGAGGTCGAGTTGGTGGATTTGAGCGGTGGGCGGCGGGTGTTCGGTTTTGCCGGACGCATTATGGGTGATCTCTAGGGCCTCATCGCAGGCAAGCCAGCTCCCACATGGGACTGTATTCACAAATCCAAATGTGTGAACACAGTCCCATGTGGGAGCTGGCTTGCCTGCGATAGCTATTTCACATTCAACACAAATATTTCAGGGCAGACACATGAAGATCTCCAGACAAGCCTACGCCGACATGTACGGCCCCACCGTCGGTGACAAAGTCCGCCTGGCCGACACTGACCTGTTTCTCGAAGTCGAACAGGACTTCACCGTCTACGGCGAAGAAGTCAAATTCGGCGGCGGCAAGGTCATCCGCGACGGTCAGGGTCAAAGCCAATTACTCGCCCATGAAGTCGTCGACACGCTGATCACCAACGCGCTGATCATCGACCACTGGGGCATCGTCAAGGCCGATGTCGGCCTGAAGAACGGGCGCATCCACGCCATCGGCAAAGCCGGCAACCCGGACATCCAGCCCGGCGTGACCATGGCCATCGGCGCCAGTACCGAAGTGATCGCCGGTGAGGGCATGATCCTCACCGCCGGCGGCATCGACAGCCACGTGCATTTCATCTGCCCGCAGCAGATCGAAGAAGCGCTGACCAGCGGCGTCACCACCATGATCGGCGGCGGCACGGGGCCGGCCACGGGCACAAACGCCACCACCTGCACCTCCGGCCCCTGGCACTTGGCGCGCATGCTCCAGGCCAGCGATTCGTTCCCGATGAACATCGGTTTTACCGGCAAGGGCAACGCCAGCCTGCCGGAGCCGTTGATCGAACAGGTCAAGGCCGGCGCCATCGGTTTGAAGCTGCACGAAGACTGGGGCACCACACCCGCGAGCATCGACAACTGCCTGAGCGTCGCCGACCAATACGACGTGCAGGTGGCGATCCACAGCGACACCCTCAACGAGTCCGGCTTCGTTGAAACCACCCTGGCCGCGCTCAAGGGCCGCACCATCCACACCTACCACACCGAGGGTGCCGGTGGCGGCCACGCGCCGGATATCATCAAGGCCTGCGGCTTCGCCAACGTGCTCCCCAGCTCCACCAACCCGACGCGGCCGTTCACACGCAATACCATCGACGAACACCTGGACATGCTGATGGTCTGCCATCACCTGGACCCGAGCATTGCCGAAGACGTAGCCTTCGCGGAAAGCCGCATCCGCCGCGAAACCATCGCCGCCGAAGACATCCTGCACGACCTCGGCGCGTTCTCGATGATCAGCTCCGACAGCCAGGCCATGGGCCGTGTCGGCGAGGTGATCACGCGCACCTGGCAGACCGCCGACAAGATGAAACGCCAGCGCGGCGCCCTGCCTGGCGATGGCCCGGGCAACGACAATTTCCGCATCAAGCGCTACATCGCCAAGTACACCATCAACCCGGCGATCACCCACGGCGTGAGCCATATCGTCGGGTCTATCGAAGTCGGCAAATGGGCCGACCTGGTGCTGTGGCGCCCAGCTTTTTTCGGGGTCAAGCCGACACTGATCCTCAAGGGCGGCGCGATTGCCTCCAGCCTGATGGGCGACGCCAACGCCTCGATCCCGACACCACAACCGGTGCACTACCGCCCGATGTTCGCCAGCTTCGGCAGCTCCCTGCACGCTACCAGCCTGACCTTTATCAGCCAGGCCGCCCAGGACGCCGGATTGCCCGAAGCCCTGGGCCTGAAAAAGCAGATCGCCGTGGTCAAGGGTTGCCGCTCGGTGCAGAAAACCGACCTGATCCACAACGATTACTTGCCTGACATCGAGGTCGACCCGCAGACCTATCAGGTCAAGGCCGACGGCGTACTGCTGTGGTGCGAACCGGCCGAGGTGCTGCCGATGGCGCAGCGTTACTTCCTGTTCTGAGCCCCCCATGAGCGGGTGGATAACGGAGCACAGGGTGTTGATGCGCCCCTCGCCGAGGGCGTACATGTGCGAGTGACACTCACCGTTGCCCATCATCTGCTCAGGAGAATTGGTTTTTTATCATGCCGTCGGTGTACTGATAATCCCAGCGCAGTTCGACGCCCGCCGGAATGTCTTCGGTCGCAAACGCGGCATTCAACGAAAACGCCTCGCGGGCACCGGAGCGGCTGGTTGCATACACCGCTTCGGCCCGGAAAGGCACCACTTCGACGTTATATCCCCCTTCTGCCTGGCGTATGGGTTTGCCGTCGGCGTCGTATTCAAAGTGGGTGTTCATCCTGGAAATAATGTTGTCACCCACCAGCGTGATCGGCTCGACTTCCGGTGCCTTGGTGTGGCCAACGACCATGCCAAAGGTGCTGCTTGCGTCCGCAACGAGCCCACGAGGGAGAATCGTCCCCCCGTAAACCCCGAGGATTTCACCTTTTGCAATTCGCCGATTCGCCACCACCATGGACTGGCCGATCAACCCCCGTTCACCGGGCACCTTCACATCCTCGGCGGTAAAGGTGCGCAATTGCAGCTTTTCGTCATACAGCGCCGCGACGCGCTCATAGCCTTCGAATTGGATGTAGGGTTTGATTTGCGCCGAGCTATAGCGATGGCCCTCAGCGGTTGTAACCCGACTCTCCAAGCCTCGAATGCGAATCGGCCGGCCCTGGTAATCCCTTAAAGGGTACTTGCCGTTATTGGCACGGTTATACGTGCCCAGGCGGTTGTCCAGGTTGATGAAGTGGGTTTCATGCCGCATGAAATCCAACTCGGCACGGGTGTAGGGTTTGACCTGCATTGATTCCGAAGCCAATTCGAACTCGTCGTCGGGAACGTCCGCTTTCATTCCCCCCGACAAGCCCCTGCGCTTCCAGGCACCGGCTATGTCCGGCTTGGCGACGATACCGGCGCTGACCAATACAAACGGATTCTTCGGGTCCTGGACGCGCAACACATAGTGCAGCCCATCACCGGCATCAGGCAGACTGGCGATGAAGTAAGGCTTGCCCTCGTACTCGATCTTCTCGGCCTCGGAAAGCCGCAACACCAGCGAGGGTTCGGCCAAGGTTTGAATCTCGCCATGGGGCATCAGGTATTCGGCGATTTCCTGGCGACTCAGGCGCTCCATCAAGCTCGCTTCCTCGATCGCCAGTTGCGCCTGCATGTCCTTGGCCCGGGCCTCGTAGTTGCCCTCGGACAGCGTGCCCGCATCGACCCTGTCACGCAGCTGCGCTAAACGTTCCTGGTATGGCAGGCTCTGGGCACCGAATTGCGTACGGTATTTGTGGGTCACGTAGTCCTGCCAGAACTCCCGCGACATCAAGGCCTGGAATTCCTGCGGCGACTCGTTGAGCTGGATGATCCGGTCGTAGGTGGCATCTAGCGTCGCCTGGCTGACCCCGACCATGTTGGTAAACCGTGCGATGTGCGGCTGGCCAGGCAGGTCCAGTTGCTTGGCGCCGGGCGCCTCCGGCCCCTTGAGCCCCATGCGATAGGCCAGTCGAATTTCCACCTCTTCGAGCAGGTCGATCTGGCGTTGCTTCTGGCTGGCGGACAAGCCCTTTGCGTTGTTGATGCGCGCCTTGCGTGCCTCGATATCGGCCAGGGCGGTTTTTTCCACTTCGTCCAGGCGCAACAGGCCCCTGGACAACTTGATCAGCGCCGCCCCCTGGGTTTCATCGGTCGCCAAGGCGCGTGCCCGATACACCATGGCCCTGATTTCCAGGTTGCTGAACGACAAGGCCGCACGATCACAACACGCAGCGCGCCCGGCCCAGTCGAACATCTCCTGGCGCAGTGCATGGGATTCAGCCGTGTTCTCGGTGATGGTATCGATCACCTCCCACACCCGCTGTTGCAGCTCATCGCCGTCACCCTCGGGCCTGATCAGGTCGTCGAGCATCTGGAAAAATCCATCCGAACCTTCTTGCTCGCGCAACGCCAGCCACTGCTGCTGGCGCGCCGCGATTTGCTCGGCGGACAGCCCACGGGTCCAACGCTGGATCCGTGCATCCACGGTCGGCGCCATACGGAAACTTGCGCCCGAGGTCCTGGCAGTCATCACCAATAAGTTGATGTCACTACCTTGCGTGATCCCGGCCTCGTGCAGGCGCTCGCTATAGGTGTTCACGCGCGCCAACGTCTCGGCAGTGAAGGCGTTATCGGTGACATTGGTGATGTTGTTGAGGCGTGCCGATTGCGCCAACTGATCGTCCGGTGGCGCGATCACCGAGTCGGGAATGTTGGTGAGCCTATTACTGCGCAGGTTGATCTTATCCAGCGCCGGTTGCGCCCCCAGGCCGGTGGGCCAGGTGTCAATGCCGGTAGCGTCCAGACTCAGGGAGCGCATATCGGTTATCAAGCTGAAATCCGGGGTCAGGCCCAGTGGATTGTTGTCCATCCATAACGCACGCAGCGTGGTGCGCTGCGCCAGGATCTGCGCGCTCTCAGGGGTCAGGCGGATCAGGTTTTTCTGCAGGAACAACCGCGTCAACCCATGCATCTCGCCCAAGGCCGGCGGCAGTTCGCGAAGGCGGTTGTTGGACAGGTCCAACCAGCGCACGCCGCGAAAGCGCGACAGGAACTGCTCAGGAGAAACGGTCAGGTTCATGTTGTTCAGCTTCAGCGACCCCACATGACCGAAATCGGCTTCCAGCTCCGGCAGGGCCGGCAGGTTCAAGCCGCTGAGGTCGAGCTCCAGGCCGATGGGGGTGCCGTCACTCGCCAGTTTCTGCGCGGTTGCCCGCCGCCAGCAGTTGAGGATACGACTCTTGGCTTCGAAACGATCGATCTGTACATCGGCGTTGAGCCGGCGTTGATAGGCCCGCACATAGGTATTGGGCGCGCGGGCATTTTCATTGGTGCCGGAAAACGCCCAACCGTTGAGTTGCTGGTTCAAGCCGATGAACTCGACTTCGCGTTGTTGCAACTGCTGCGCGGCGTCTTCCCCCAAGGCCCAGATATAGTCCCGGGCCTGGGCAATGCTGTAGTGGGGGTACATGCGCCGCACCTGGGCGATCTGCGGCGTCTCGATGGCAAATGCATCGTCGATGCCGCTGTCAGGCAGTGCCGGTTCACGTCGCTTGAGGCGGCGCCAATACTGGTCGAGTTCGGCAGCCGTCTCGAGGGAAAACGGATTGCCGAGCATCACGGTCACGCCGTTGATGCGGGCAATGCGCTCGAGGTCCTCAGCGGGCGGGTTCAAGTGCTCGGGTGGTATGTTCCTCAACCAATTGTGGCTCAGGTCCAGGCGTTGCAAGGCCGCCTGATCGCGCAGGCCCCGGGGCCACTGGGTGATGCTGGTATGGCTCAGGTCGAGGTTTTTCAAATGCGGCATGCCGCTGACATCCGGCGTGATGCCCAGCGGGTTGCCGGATAGGTCGAGGGTTTCCAACGCACGCATGCCAGCCAGTCTCTGCGCACTTTCAACGGTCAGGCACACGTTATTGGATCGCAACCATAAGTGGGTCAGGTCACCCATGGCCGTGATCGACTCAGGCAGTTCGTTGAGGCTGGCCTCGGCCATACGCAGATGCTTGAGCCGGGGGAAATTGGCCAGGAACCGCTGCCCTGAGGGTGCCCAGGCGATACGGGTCAGTTCGAGTTCGTCGACATGGCTGAAATCGGCGCTCAAGGCCGGCAGCGGCAGGCCTTCACTGCCGCTGATGTGCAGGCTGCGTCCGGTTTCCCGGCGCCAGCAGCGCTTGATCTGGTTCGCCAGGTTGCCCACATACCCTCCCCGTCGATCAAAGGCCGTGGCCGTCATTTGCGGGGCGTGGGTACGCACCCAGCTTTTGAGGTCGTGCTCAAGGCTGGCATATTCGCTTTCCAGGCGCGACAGGCTGCCACGTACATCAGGCCCCAGGTTCTGGATGAAGGCCCCTACATCGGCGTCGCCGAAGGTCGGATACAGGCGCCGTACCCGCACCTCGGGGGTGCGAAACACGTTGGTGGTCGAGGTCACCAGTTGCTGCAGACCGCGCCCGCCACCCAACAGGCGCAACGACGGATCATAGGCCGGTTTGCGGATCGGATTATCCAGCAGCACCGTGCGTAATGCCGCCCGTGGCAATGGCTTTCGCTGGATCGCAGCCTTGAGCTGGGCGCTGTCGGCGATTCCCAGGTTTTGCCGTTCGCTGGCCGACAACAATTGCCAGGCCGCCGTGTAGAAATCCCCGTGTTCATCAAGCACCAGGCTGCGCGCTGCGCCATGGTCCGGGGAGCCGATGGCATCCAGCACCTTGCCTTGGGCCGAGTGGTAGCGCAGTTCCACGCGCGTACCCCGGCGCCAGCCGGGCAGGGTTTCAAGGGTGCGCAGGGCCAGGCGCTGGCTGTCAAGATCGCTGGGGGTACCCAGCAGCACCCCCTCATAGGCGCGCGCGGCGCGGGTTTCTTGTTCGTACCAGCGTACCTGTTCGGCCAATGGCTCGGGCAAGCGTTCGCTGTCGCGAAACAACTGGCGTTCTTCAGGGCTCAAGCGCTCCAGTACCCGCGAGGCGATGGCCGACGGCAGGCTGCGATGCTCGGCAAGCAGGCGCTGCACATCGGGGTCGGCGCTACGGGTGCGAGCCGTATAGCGTTCCTCGACCAGCGCGGCCTTGATAGTTTCGGCGCTTTGCGCGAGATAGCTGCGTAGTTTGCCGGCGCGGGATGCCAGGGCGTCGGCGGACGAACCGGGCATTTCCTTTAAGACGTCAGGGTAACCTTCCAGGCTGAATAGCAACTGATCGAGGGCCTCGCCACGCGCCAGATGCGTCGGGCTGAGCACCACCACATGGCGTTTGAGGGTGCTGGCCGTCGGGTCGTCCCATAGCACCTTGCCGGCGCGGTCCATCACGCGCAGCTTCGGCGCACCGGAAAGCAGGCCACGGCGCTGCATCAGGTGCATCTGCAAAGCCACATCGGCCTTGGCGTACACCGCAGGCTCGGCACTGGCGAGTTGCTCGATAAAGCCCGTCATTTCGCGGTGGATGGCAATACGCTGCAGGCTATCGGCAAGCAATAACGGGACGGACTCATGGTCCACGTGGGCGGCGCGCAACACGTCGGTATCAATCCCGCTGCTGACTTGCGCCAACTGCACGGCATCGCTCGAATAGCCAAGGCGACGCCGTACGGTCGCGTCATCCCAGGTCAACGGTGCTTCACCTTCGTGGTGCCAGGCGCCCTCTTGGTTGTGCTCAAGCCCGGGCGCATAGGCGTCCGGCCGCGTGGGGTGCTGGATACGGTACTCGCCATTATGCGGGTCGTGCTGCACCGCATAATGCTCGCCTTCCAGCGGCAGCAGCGCCTGACCTTCATGGTGATACAGGCCCAGTTCATCGGGTCGCGCGTCGGGGGGCAGCTCGACGTTGGCCTTGTAGGGTGTCAGGTCGTTTTTCCACAGTTTCTGCTCACCGGACGGCAAGGTCACCGGCTTGAGGTTTTCGATCACCGGCGGCGGGCGCAGTACACGCCCGAGCACTGCGCCACCGCCGGCCATCAGCGCCATCTGCGCAAGATTTTCCGCGACGTCAGTGATATGCCCGACCGCGGCTTCGCGATCGCCTTCGCTCCATTCGATTGCGCCGTCAAAGGTCTCATATAGCAGTTGCCCGGCCATCACCCCTAGCATCACCTCGCCCAACACCGGCACGAACATCGACACCAGGTTCAGCCCGAACAGACCCGCCTGCTCAAGCGCGGCGATCTTGCGGGCCCGCGCACGCGCATCCACATCGGCGGTGGGTACCGCGTGCTGGCGGGCATCGGCGATCAGCTTGTCACGCAGCCGGTCGGCGTTGTGCTCCCACAGTGCGACGTTTTCTTCCCACAGGCCGCGCTTTGAAATCACCCGGATGTAGAAATTCGGGTCCTTGATCGGCTCCCGGGGTGCCGGCGACTTGGGCGGCAGCTCTTTGGGCGCGAGCAGGATCGACACGGTGGCCGACACAAAGGGCAGCACGTATTGGTTGATGGCCGAACCGACAGTCGACAGGATCTGAGCCTTGGTGGTGCTGCCCTCCTGGGTCAAGCGACTGTAAAATACCGGCTGGTCGGCATAGGCCAGGAACTGCGCGAAATAGCGCGGGTAGCGGCCAGGCCCCTTGCTGTCGGCGGCCATCAACTGGCGCGTCAACTCGCCTTCCAGGGCATGGGAGTTGGGGTATTTTTTCAGCGGGTGCACGGGATCATGGGGCAGGTAGACCAGTACTTCAGAGGAATACTGGTACTTGTCCACCGGCACGAACACGGTGCAGCCGCTCAGGCGCAGGCCCATGATGCTCAGGTCGCTGAACCACACCGGCTTACCGCCTTGCTGCACATCGCGGTGGCCGGCGAGCACTGCTTCGATCACAGCATAATCGCCAGGGCCAATGTCCTGCTGCAGCAGGGCCAGGTAGGCCGCCGCCTGCAGCGCATCTTTTTCGGCGCGGATCACCAATGGCCGCAGCGTCGCTTCGTTGCTGTCGAAGAATGCCTTGAGATGGCGCTGGTACAGGTCGCCAATGTCGACGGCGCGACAGAACCGCAGCAAGCGTTCTACAGACATCGAGGAGGTGACTGCTGCGCTGTTGTCCGCATCGCCGACGCGTAAGCCCGATGACCTGTCAAAGGCACCCTCCACGCACTCGCGCTCTTCAAAGTTGTGCAAGGCGGCCTGCAGCAGGGTGAGCTTGAGCACGGAATATTCACCGATCTTGATTTCCAGCGCGCCCAGGGCAATCGGTTTGCGCAGGTGCAGCCAGGTGGTGTCCAGATCCAGTTCGATGTTGAACGTTTTCTTGAGCCGTTCGGCCAGTATGGGTTTGGCGAACGCCTCGACCGTCTGCAACGGCGCCATGGCCTGGTCCAAGGCATTTTGCGAGTCGGCGCTGGCCTCGTTGTAGCGCTTGAGCTGCTGGCGCTGGTCGTCCGGAAGGCTTACGAGCCACTCCAGGGGCTGGGTGGAGGCGCTCTTGAACGCCTCGCGAGTGGGTGCGGCGGCCTTGATCAACCACTGCGGCGTGTTCTGTTTGATCAGCGCATATTCAGCCGTGAGCGGCTCGGTCTGGGCGGCCGGGGGGGTGCCTGCGGGCATGGTGTCTCTCCAGTTAATGTAAGAGTCACAGCACACCACGCCCGCAGGCAGGTTCAGCGGTAGATAGCTATCAGGCGCCGGTCTCGCGGCGGGACAGCTCGATCAGTTTCTGATTGCGCTGGGTGGACAGCTCGATTTCAAGCGCGTTGGCAGCCTCGCCGTAGGCTTCGTCGATCTGCTCGTGAGCGGCCTCAAGGCTGCTGCGCCGGCGCGTGGTGATCTGGCTCAGGGTGTTGAACTCATCGGGGTATCGCTCCGTCAGGTACTGCACCCAGTAGTCGCGGCTGATCAGGTCCTCGTAGAACGCATCGGTGCCCTCCAGGCGCAGTATTTCGGCCCGGGCTTCATTGAGCAGCTCGCCAGCAATTGGCCGCCCATACGACATGTGGCGGGGTTGAGCGGGCAACACCAGGCCATCCGGCCAGCCGTCAGTCAGGCCTATGCGGTACTCCAGGCGCCTCTCTGCCATATCCACAGAGCCCTCGGTAGTCGCCAACGCCTCGACCTTGCCCAGGCGAAACAGCTGGCGCGACAGGTTCAACAGCGCCTGGCCCTTCAAGTCCAGACGTTCGGGGTCCAGGCCGAGCAACGCATTGTATTCATACACCTTGACCTCAATGCCGCTGAACGTGAGGATGCGCCCGTCGATACAGGTGCCGTGGGTGTTGGCCATGGCGAACAGGATCTCCCGCAACTGGCTGTTGCCGGCGGCGGCGCTTACCACGTCCCACACCCGTCGCGTCAGGTCGGCGCGGGCCACGCGAAACTCCAGGGTGTCCTGCAACCGCGCAAGCAGGTGGAAGAAGGCCTGGTTATCTGGCTCGGCGTGCAACTGCTCCCACAGCTCGATGTGGCCCTGTACGGCGTCGGGGTCGATATTTTCCAGCCATGCGGCGCGTTGTGGCGACTCACCCTGGGCCTCGACGATATCTTCGTCTTCCTCTACGCCACTGTTGCCATTGGCGTCTTCGGTATCGCTGTCCAGATCGTGCAGCAGTTGCTCGATATCGCTACGCGTAAGCCCCAGCGCGCGATCGCGCCGACCAGCCACCAAGTAGTCGCGCAGGCGCTCAAGGCTGTCGAGGGACAAACTCACGTTGTCGGACAGGTCGACCCCATCGAGCAACGTATCGTGCTGACCATTGAGCGCATGATCGGGGATCAACGAGATTTCATTGTCACTGAGGTTCAGGCTGCGCAGGTTCGGGGCGGTCAACACGCCGTCTGGCCACTGCACCAGGCGGTTGTTGCGCAGGTCCAGGGTGTGCAGCGTGTGCAGGTTGTCGACACTGAAGGTTTCCAAGTTGTTGTAGCTCAGGTCCAGCCATTGCAACTGGGTCAGGTTTGCCAATGTGCGATACAAAGGCTCGGGGTCGGCGAGGCTGTTGCTACCCAGTTCCAGGCGTTCCAACTGGCTCATCGCACCCACCGGCTCGGGCAGCAGTTGCAAGCCGTTGCCGCTGAGTTCCAACACGTGCAGTTGGGGGAACGCGCTCAAGAAGCCGTTGGAACCCAGCTCGGTGACGCGCACACCGCTGAGGTCCAGGGTGCCAACGTGGGCAAGTGATACCGGCA
The DNA here is from genome assembly GCF_054685145.1 of Pseudomonas sp. H1_A03. NCBI lineage: Bacteria > Pseudomonadati > Pseudomonadota > Gammaproteobacteria > Pseudomonadales > Pseudomonadaceae > Pseudomonas > Pseudomonas sp. H1_A03. Next base: position 1,942,046 of record NZ_CP162829.1, on the reverse strand, counting down.
GTGGTGGCAAGTCGCCGAGTTGCAACCCGTTGAGGGTCAACACGCTATCGGCCTCGCGACTCCAGGCCAGGATGCCGTCGCGCCAGCAGGCCATGATGCGCCGCGCCGCCATGCCACGACTTTGTGCCGACAGGATCCAGTTGCCCCCGCGAGTCCAATCGATGCCCCGGGTTTCGCGCAGGTACATCCAGCCATTCAAGCGCCGCGTCAGGTCTTCGAAGTCACGGTTCCAGGCATCGACACGCTGATGCAGTTGGGCATCGCCAACCCCATCCTCGCGCAACTTGGCCAGCCACTGCGCGGCGCCATCCTCGTCGAGCGCCGGGCACAGACGATGCAGCCGCTGCTCCAGGGATGCGCCTTGGATTTCGGCAGGCAGCAACGGCAACAAGTGTCGGGCAATGGCTCCCCCGCTCTCCGCAGGAGGGAAATGATCGGGCACCTGATTCTCGGCAAACCGTTGCAAGGTACCTTCGGGCAAGCCACGCGCTTGCTCTACCCGGTGCATGGCCGTCTTCAGCGCGGTGTGCGCCTCGGGTGTCAGCGGCGTATCGGTAAGGTTGGCGTTGAGCAGCACGCGGTCCTGGGCCAGGGCCGAGGCTGGTACGCGGGTGAGCTGGCTGCTGCGCAAATCCAGCCAGGTGAGCTGCGACAGGTGTTCGACGCCGGTCGGCCAGGCTGTCAGTGTGGTTCCCCGCAGACTCAGTGATTGCAAACGCTCCAGGCCGCGCACATCCAAGCTGTGCAGTGGGTTGTTACGCAAGTTGAGGTGTTCAAGGGCTGGTAAATCGCGGGTTTCAAACGGCAGTTGCGTCAGGGCGCTGCCGCTGAGGTCGAGCATCTGCACCGATGGAAACGCCCGGATAAACACCTGGACCTGATCCGCCGGCACCCGCAGGTTGCGCATGCGCAAGGTGCGCACATGGCTAAAGCCCGCCGCAGGCAGATGCGGCAGCGTATCCAATTGCATGTAAGGCAGGTCCAGCACCGAGGAGTCGCTCATGTGCCCGTACAACCGGTCCAGGCTCGGCTCGCCGGTGGATGAACCGTACTGGCGGTAGACGCCATTACGCCAACAGGTTCTCAGCGTGGAGGCCAGGGTGGAGCGTGCATAGCCGCCACCCTCCAGCGTCATCGAATCGCCCACCCAGGCCTCCAGCAGGCCATTGATTTCACGGCATTGCGCACTCAGCGCCTCGATCGCCGCAAACCGCGTTTCGGCGCCCGGCCATTGTTCGGCAAATCGCGTGAACAGGATGTCGGGGGACTGGGGGCCCATCTCGGTCAGGCGCTTGAGTTCGCCACGGCAGTAGTCACTGACCATTTCCTCCAGGTCCATCAAATGTTCAGCGCGGCTACTGACAAACTCATACGCCGGCTTGAACACCTCACGCGGGAACCGCGACCAGTCCAGGGACAACCCGGCAAACAGCCGTTCATGACCGTCGTAGATTCCGCCGGGCAAAGCGTCGATGGCGGTTTGGCGCAGGTTCAGGCGTTCCAAGGCCGGCAGGTCGAGCACGCCGGTCGGCCACCGCTTCATCCAGGGGTCGATGATTTCCAGGCGACGCAGGTGATTGAATGCGCTCACATCCAGCGGCGGGCTGGGCAGCGCCGGTCCGTCGAAGCGCGCCGACACCAGGCTCAGCTCCTCGATGTGGGTCAGGGTGCCGAGCCTGGACAGGATGGGCGGCGTCAGCGGCACCGAAATGCTCAGGCTGCGCAGTTGGCGCAGGTTGCGCACGTGTTCGAAAACACTGTCTAGCTGGTCAGAGCTGCCGGCCATGTGCAGTTTTTCCAGGTTGGGGAACAGGGCCAGCAAGTCATCGGCGCTGGAGGTAACCAGTTGCAGGTCGCGCACATGGGAAAAGTCGGCGCTCAACCGAGGCAGCGGCGGCAGCGAGGAGAAATGGATGATGCGCAACTGCGCGTAGCGTGGGTCTTCGCCGGCCAATGGGGCATTGCGCCAGGAGTCTTTGATGCTGTCGGCCACTGCCCTAGACCCGAAGGACGACGACTGCAGCCCTTGGGGCTGGGGACCGACCCACTGGTCGAGGCTGGCCTCCAAGCTTTGCCATTCACGCGTGCGCGCTTGCAGCAGGCCGTAGATCTGCGCATCGCTCTGCCCGGCCAGGCGCTGCTCGAGGATGAACCCGTTGGCCTGTTGCTCGGTGAGTTGGGGGTAAAGGTCCTGCACCCGCGAGACCAGTGACGGGTCGACGCCGCTGCCGCGGCCGCTGGCGAGGTAGCCCACCTGGCTGGCGCTGATACGTGTCGGCGCCTTGATGCGTTGACGGGTGGCGGCGTGGCGGTCGAGACGTGCGGCCATCTCGCCACGATGGCCCAAGGCATAGTCGATGATCGCGCGGCGCAGGTCGGCGCTCTGGCTGACCTGGGGCATGCCCAGAGCCTGGCGCGCCTCGTCGGGCAAGGCGTGCATGATCGAGGCATAGAAGTTGTCGCCATGGCGCGGCAGGCTGTTGAGGCTTTCACCACGCGCGTTGAAGGCCTGGTAGACCGGGCCGTGCTTGACCAGGTATTTGCGCTGAGGCGCGGTCTCGCTCCCGATGCCATCGAGCAGGGCCCCGCTGATGCTGCCTTCGCGCACTTCCAGGCGCAGTTGATCGGACCAGCCCGGCAGGCGTTGCAGAGCGTGCAGGGCCAGGCGCGTGCTGTCGCCGGCGGCCATGTTTTCCAGGTGCAATCCGGCGTAGGCGTGGCCCAGGCGGCCTTGGCGGGCGTACCAACGGCCTTGTTCCAGCAGCGGCAAGGGCATGCGCCCGGTGCTGTGCAGGCGTGCCAGTTGCTCAGCGTCGGCGAGTTCGATCACGTTACGCGCAGCCGGCTCGCTGAGGCCTGGGCAGAGCCGTTGCAGCTTGGCGATATCCGGGTGCGATGCGGCGTGGCCGTTGTACAGGCTTTCAAAGATTGCCGCCTGGCGGGTGCGTGCGAAGTCGGCGATCTGCTTGCGAAACTCCGTGGGTCGCTCGGCCACCACGCGCGCCGGTTCACCGCCCAACAGCGCGGTAATTTCCGTTTCATTCAGGGCGGCGAGAATCCGCGTCGGCAGCTCGCCGCTGAGCACGTCGGCGCGGCTGATGCGGATCGGTGCCTTGGCCTCGATCCCGGCAAACCACCGCTCGGAGCCGTACTTGATCGAGCGCCCGGTCAATGCACGGCTGTCGAACACTTCGAGCACGCGTCCCAGCGGCCAGCGCGGCAGTTCGGTGATAAGAGGCAAGGTGAACAGGTAGCGTCCGTTGGTCGATTGCCCGGTCCGGATCTGCTCGATGACCTGGTCCACGCCTTGGTCAGCCTCGATCAGGCGCATTGCGTCGGTCAACTCAGGCGCAGGTGACCGGTTGTCCATGTGCATGCGGCGCAGTTGGTTATCGGTGACGCCGCTGATGTCGGCGGCCTTGAGCAATTGCGCATCGGTAAACCCTTGGGTGCTGTGGCCCATGCGGCGCAGCAGGGTCAGGCGGTCCCAGGCCAGTGGCCGCTCCAGGCTATGGCGCCATGCGCCCTGGCCGTTGTGGCTGAGCAGCGGTTGATAGGCACTGGCATCGCTGGGGTGCGCGATGCGCCAGCGTTGCACAGTGGCGTCGTAGCGCTGCTCATAGGCCTTGTCTCCCTGGCGAATGTAGGTCTTGCCGCCCTTGAAATACTGGCCCTGGGCATTCGGTGAGCCTTCAAGCAGCACCGGGCTTTCGTAGCCACGTAGGTCGGCTTTGCCCAGGCGGACCTGGCCGTCAGGCAGGCTGACCGGGTGCAGGTTTTCTATCACCGGCTCGGCCTTGGCCGCCGTCAATTTGGCCAGGGCCTTGCCGCCGGCGACCATCAATGCCAGCACCGCGAGGTTTTCCGCCACATCGATCAAATGGGCCTTAGCCGCCCGGCGGTCGCCTTCACTCCATTCGATCACACCGGTGAAGGTCTCGTGCAACAGTTGGCCGGCCATCACGACCATCATCACCTCCCCCAGCACCGGGACGAACATCGACACGGCGTTGAGCACCAGCAGGCCGATGTTGAGCAACGCACTGAATTTTTCCGAGCGCACCCGCGCATCCACATCGGCAGTGGGCACGGCGTGGCTGCGTGCGTCATTGATCAGTTTGTCGCGGTACTGTTCGAACAGGTAAGTCCACAGGTCGATGTTCTCTGCCCAGATGCCATGGCCCTTGCGCGACAGCGCCGTGGCGTCAATGTAAGGATCCAGGTTGGCGACCTTGGGCCTGGGTGGCGCTGGCGGCAATTCACGCGGGGCGACGAGCAGGATAAAGGGATTGATGCCCTTGAGCCCCTGATTGGCCAGCGGCGCATAGGGTTGCAGCGCCTCGCCCAGGGAGGCGGCAGGCGCGTTTTCAGTGAACTGGCTGAAAAAGTACGGGCGATCGGCATAGTCGACGAACTGGCTGAAAAATCGCTGATAGCCAGTGGGGTTGCCGTTGGCTTCGGCAGCGTTGTCACGGGCGGTGAAATGCTGTTTGAACGCAGCGCGCATGCCTTCGAAGGTGTAGCGCTTGAGGGGGTGAAGGGGGTCGTTGGGGATATAGAGAATCAGCTCGTCCGAGTAGCGATACTGCTCACTCATCACAAATACCACGCAGCCGGTCAGGCGTTTTTTCATCATGCCCAGATCGCGGAACCACACCGGTTTGCCGCCCAGGCGCGGGTGGCGTTCACCGTTGATCACGTCCTGGATCATCCGGTAGTCAGCGGGCCGGATATCCTGCTGCAACAACGCCTGGTCCGCCGCCACGGAGAGGGCGGCTTTCTGCGCAGCAATGAAAGCCTGGCGCAGGGCCTGGTCGTCCTGCGGCTTGAGGAAGCGCTCAAGGTAGGCCTGGTAGAGCGCGCCGATATCCAGGGTGCGGCACAGGTGAATGAATTGGGGCACGGTCAACGCTGTCGTGATGGGGTCGAAAGTGCCTGGGGTCTGGGTTTCGCGCAGGAAACCGGATTGCCGATGAAAAGCGCCGGGCTTGGCTTCCGCTTCTTCGAAGTTGTGCAGCGCAGCCTGCAGCAGCGGCAGTTTCAGCACATCGAAGCGGTCGACCTCGACGGCGAACACGCCCAGCTCCACCGGCTTTTGCAGGTGCAGGTAGGTGGTGTTGACGTCCAACTGCAGGTTGAACTGATCCTGCAACGCCTTGCGCAATAGGGGTTCAGCGAACTGGTCGACGCTTTGCAGCGAGGCCACGGCCTTGTCCAGCGCGGTTTGCGCATTGAAGCTGGCAAGCACGCGGTTGTTCAGGGCCAGGCGCTGGACGGGGGTGGCGCGGGTGTACCAATCCGGCGCGGTGGTGCGGGCCTCCTTGAGGGTGGCGCGGCGTTCGGGGGTGGCGTTGATCAGCCAGTCGGGAATGCTTTGTTCGAGAAAGGGGCCGTGGATACTGGCGGACGCGGGGGGTTGCGGGTTGGGCATGGCGGATCATCCGTGACTGATGGGAAAGCCATCAGCCTAATGATCGGTGCCTGGGGACGAGGGCTAACTATGTAGGCGCGAGCCTGCGATGCAGAGCACGTTCGCGCCTACAGGTGTCAGAAGTGCTCGCGTGGGTTGAACGCGGCTTTCTGCGCCAGTTCCTGCCACAGCGCCTTCACCTCATCGTCGCTGCTCTTGGGCATTACCGCCTTGAGCTGCACGAACAGGTACCCGCGCTGCCCCGCCTTGTTCAACAGGCCATGGCCCTTGGCGCGCATGCGCTGGCCGTTCTGGCTGCCGGCGGGCACCTTGAGGTTGATCTTGCCGGTCAGTGTCGGCACGGCGACTTCCGCGCCCAGGGCCAGTTCCCACGGTGCCAGCGGCAGGTTGATGATCAGGTTTTCACCGTCCACCTCGAATTTGGGGTGCGGCGCGAACTTGATGATCAGGTACAGGTCGCCATTGGCCCCGCCGCCGATCCCCGGTGCGCCCTGCGCCTTGAGGCGGATGCGCTCACCGTCGGCCACGCCGGCGGGGATCTTCACGTTCAGGCTCTTGGTGGTATTGCTCACATGCCGGCCCGAGGCATCGTAGTGCGGCACCTGGAAGCTGATCGGCTTGGACTCGGTCGACAGCGTCTCTTCAAGCGACACCGTGAGGTGCATCTCCACATCCTGGCCCTTGCGCCCGGCAGGACGACGCTGGCCGCCACCAAAGGCATCGCCGCGCGAGCCGAAGATGGAGCTGAAGAAGTCCGAAAAATCCTCACCGCCGCCGCCACCGCCATAGCCACCACGGCTCTGCCAGCCCGGCGGGCCCTGGAATGGCTGGCCATGTTGGCCGTATTTGCGCAGCTCGTCGTATTCCGCGCGCTTATCGGCGCTTTTAAGCGCTTCATAGGCTTCGGACGCGTCCTTGAACTTGGCTTCAGCGTCTTTTTCCTTGCTCACATCCGGGTGATATTTGCGTGCAAGCTTGCGATAGGCGGCCTTGATTTCCTTGTCATCAGCACTCGGCTCGACACCCAAAATCTTGTAATAGTCTTTGAAATCCATCGGCGGTTCACCATCCTTCAATCGAGATCGCACAGCCCGGGGCACAACGTGCGCTGGTTTGCACTTGTTGAGTCTTGTGGCCTGGGGGTGCGTCAAAGTGTTATCGGCACTTGCCGTATGCAGCAGATGTGGGGGCAAATCCCCAGGATTCAAGCACGATTTAACGGATGGTCGGCCTACGCATCCGCCTTCGACTGGCATACACTGCGCGGCCGTTTTTCAACCGGAACCCGATAGACATGAAAAACCCATCCCCAGCCCGTGCCTGCGGCATCGACTTTGGCACGTCCAACTCCACCGTCGGCTGGATCCGCCCCGGCATGGAAACGCTTATCGCGCTGGAGGACGACAAGATCACGTTGCCGTCGGTGGTGTTCTTCAACTTCGAGGAGCGTCGCCCGGTGTACGGCCGCCTGGCCCTGCATGAGTACCTGGAAAACTACGAAGGCCGGCTGATGCGCTCGCTCAAGAGCCTGCTGGGTTCCAAGCTGATCAAGCACGACACCAGCGTGCTCGGCACGGCGATGCCGTTCACAGACCTGCTGGCGCTGTTTATCGGCCAACTCAAGAGCCGCGCCGAAGCCAACGCCGGCCGTGAGTTCGAAGAAGTGGTGCTGGGCCGCCCGGTGTTTTTCGTCGATGACGACCCGATGGCCGACCAGGAAGCGGAAAACACCTTGGTCGACGTTGCGCGCAAGATCGGCTTCAAGGACATCTCGTTCCAGTACGAACCGATTGCGGCCGCCTTCGACTACGAGTCCACCATCGAAAAGGAAGAGCTGGTACTGATCGTCGACATCGGCGGGGGTACTTCAGACTTCTCGCTGGTGCGCCTGTCGCCAGACCGTCGTCACAACGACAACCGCCACGATGACATCCTCGCCACCGGCGGCGTGCACATCGGCGGTACCGACTTCGACAAGCAACTGAGCCTGCAAGGCATGATGCCGCTGTTCGGTTACGGCAGCCGCATGAAAAGTGGCGCCTACATGCCCACCAGCCATCACATGAACCTGGCCACCTGGCACACCATCAACTCGGTGTACTCACAGAAATCCCAGCTGGCGTTGGGCAGCATGCGCTATGACATCGAGGACACCGGTGGTATCGATCGCCTGTTCAAGCTGATCGAACAGCGCGCCGGGCACTGGTTGGCGATGGAAGTGGAAGAAACCAAGATCCAGCTGACCCATGAAGACAGCCGCCATGTAGCGCTGGACCGGGTTGAGCCGGGGCTGAGCGTAGCGCTGAGCCGAGCACTGTTCGAGTCGGCCATCGATGGCTTGCTGGAGCGCGTGCGCGGCAGTGTCACGCAGTTGCTCAACGATGCATCGGTCAGTGTGGCGCAGGTGGACACGGTGTTCTTTACCGGCGGTTCCAGCGGGATTCCGGCACTGCGCCATAGCATTTCGGCGATGTTGCCGAATGCGCGGCATGTGGAAGGAAATATCTTTGGCAGCATCGGCAGTGGGTTGGCGATTGAGGCGAGCAAGCGATACGGCTGCTGATCTGCCCCTTTGTCGCCAACACAGCATGACTAATGTGGGGGGGGTTGCCCGCTCCCACATTTTGATCTGCGTCCATCGCGCACCAGACCTAGAAAATGTAGCAACTTCCGGTATTTTCCGTCTCATACCGCCAGGACTTGACCACCCTGTTTTCATCCACCCAAACGGAATAACGGCAGTCACGTATCCACGTGATGTAGTAGCGCTTGCCCTGACCCTCTTCCACAACGCGGTCAAACACTCGGTTCTGATTGACGGGCGACCAGAACGAATCCGAGCATTTCCCAGGTGATTGGGAGCAGATCGTACGGATATGTGAGTCCATCGGGGTGCCATTCGAGCCATCTCGACTGGATACCCATGCGGAATGCGAGGGCGCACACCCGGCAAGCAGCGCCAGTGCAACGAACACCAAGCCTTTGGACAGCATTCCTAGACCATCCCGCCCAGCTTCAGCTCACTCTTCAAATACGCATAATAAATCGGCCCCGCCACCACCCCCGGCAAACCAAACGCGGCTTCAAACACCAGCATCGCCAGCAACAGTTCCCACGATTTGGCACTGATTTGCCCACCCACGATCCGCGCGTTGAGGAAGTACTCGACCTTGTGGATAACAATCAGATACCCCAACGCCGCCACTGCTACCCAGATCGACAGCGACAGCGCGACGATGGTGATCAGGGTGTTGGACATCAGGTTGCCGATCACCGGCAGCAAGCCGAGCAGGAAGGTGAGCACGATCAGGGTTTTGGTCAGTGGCAGGTGAATCCCGCACAGCGGCAGCACCACGGCGAGGAACACGGCGGTGAAGGCGGTGTTGAGTGCGGCGATTTTGATCTGGGCGAAAACAATGTTGCGAAAGGCCTGGACCAGCAAGTGCAGGCGATCAAACAGGGCGGCGGCCAGGGGTTTGCGTTTGGTCAGGTCGGGCACGCGCTGCAAGGCGATGATCGCGCCGAGCACCATGCCGATCAGCAGGGTGACGAACATATGCGCGGCATCCTTACCAACAAGCTGCAGTTCGCTCAGGTGTTTGCTCAGCCAATCGCCGATGGCCACGCGGAATTCGGCGGCGCTGGCGGGCAGGTAAGCATCGAGAAACGGCGGCAGTTGGCCGCGCGCGCGGTCGACCACGCCCATGAATTTGTCGAGGGAAGCTCCGGGATTTTCCGCTTCGTGGAGCAGGAAGCTGATGGCGCCAGCAAAGATCAGGGTCAGCACGCTGACGATCAGGGTGCCAAGCAGAGCCACCGCCAGCCAACGCGCGCGCCGGCCTTCGATCAGCCGTTGCAGTTGGGGGGTGAGCATGTTGACCAGTTCAAACACCAACAGACCCGCCAGCAGACTGGGCAGCAATTTGAGCGGCAGTACCAGCAGCAAACCGCCGAAAATGATGATGTAGCTGGCCAGCAACAACACATGACGCTGAGAAAACGTTGGCATACAGCCTCAAAAACGAACGGCGTTAAAGGATGGGCAGTCTGCCAGCCTTGGGGAAATCAAGCGAGAGGTCTTAGTGTTGTGAACACGGTCAGTGTGGGATCGGGCTTGCTCGCGAATGCGGTGGTTCAGTCACTGATGTGTTGAACGAAAAACTGCTTTCGCGAGCAAGCCCGCTCCCACAGGGGGATTCGCGCACTCAGCTGCCTTTCAGGCAAGTACTCATGTAGGTTTTGCGCGCATCGCCCGTCAGCGCCTTGGTTTTCGCCGATGCATTGCAATCCTTCATCTTCTGCTGCTGCGGGGTCAGGGTCTTGGCGTCGTTGGCCGCCGGGGCCGACAGGCAGGTTTTCATGAAGGCCTTGCGCTCGTCGCCCTTGAGCGTCTTGGTGGAGGCTTCAGCGTTGCAGGTGGTCATTTTGTTTTGCTGGGCGGTGGCGGCAAAGCCCTGGGAACACAGCAGCAGGCCCATCATCAACAGCGGAATTCGCAGCATCTTCATGGAGTTTTCTCCCTGTTACCGTGCCGGAGGGCACGGCCTTCCAGCAGTGTAGTCAAAACCTGTTACATCTTCACCGACTGCGTATATGCGTCCGCCGATACTGCTCCGGGGTACAACCCGCCTGGCGTTGGAACATGGCGATAAAGGCCGAGGCGGTGCTGTAGCCCAAGTCGAATGCCACATGTTGCACGCTGCGCTCGCTGTCGAGGGCTTCGATGGCCGCCAGGTAGCGCAGGCGCTGGCGCCATTCACCAAAGCTCATGCCGAGTTCGCGCACAAACTGACGCGCCAGGGTGCGTTCGCTCACGTGTACCTGCTCGGCCCAATGCGACAGGGGGCGGTTGTCTGCGGGGTCGGCCTGCATGCCTTCCAATACGCCGAGCAACCCTGGGTGGCGGGCGTAGGGCAGGAAACACTCGTGGATCGGCGCCTGTTTGAGCTGGTCCACCAGCGCTTGGGCCAGGCGGATATCGGATGCGCTCTGCGGCATATTTACGTCGCGCTGTGCGAAGTCGCGAAGGATGGCCTTGAGGATATCGCTGATGGCCAGGGTGCAAGGCTGTTGCGGCAGTTCCTCGCAGAGTTCCGGGGCAAGGCCCACCGAGTGGTAGACAATCGCCTCGGCGTTGTAGGAACTGTGTTCGGTGTGCGGCGGCACCCACACCGCGTATTGCGGCGGTGACATGAAGCGGCTGCCGGCCACTTCCATGCGCATCACGCCGCTGGCGGAGTAATCCAGCGAGCCCCAGAAATGCTGGTGTGGGGTGCATTCGGTGTCCGGGGCGAAATCCGAATAGCGGAAGTACACCGGACTGGGCAGTTGGGGGAAATCCTGAAGGCGTACGTTGTGCTTGGCCATATTGTCTGGATACAGAGGTCATTTGTCTGGATCGCAGTATAAGCTTCAATCCAGACAAGGGATAATCCTGCCTCATCAACACGCCTGGTTTCTTTCGATGCAATACGCTTATCCCCTGCTGGCCATTTTTATCTGGGCCGGCAACACCGTGGTCAACAAGCTGGCGGTGGGTTCGATCTTCCCCGCTGAAATCGGGTTTTACCGCTGGTTACTGGCCGCGCTGCTGTTTACGCCGTTCATGCTCAAGCCGGTGATTGACAACTGGCCGTTGATCCGCCCGAACCTGGGCAAGATCTTCATCCTAGGCGCGCTCGGCATGGCGGTGTACCAGAGCCTGGCGTACTACGCCGCCTCGCTAACCACCGCCACCAATATGGGCATCATTCTGTCGCTGATGCCGTTGATGGCACTCACGGCGGCCATCATCAGCCTTGGCCAGCGCCTGACCTACGGCGCATTGACCGGTGCCGTGCTGTCGTTTGCCGGCGTAGTCGTGGTGGTGTCGGCGGGCAGCCTGGGCGCACTGCTGCAACACGGGGTCAACCTGGGTGACGGCATGATGCTGGTCGCCACCCTGGCCTACGCGGTCTACAGCACCCTGCTGAAAAAATGGCAACTGCGCCTGCCACCACTGGTGTTGCTGTATTTGCAGGTGCTGGTGGCCGTGGTGGTGCTGTTTCCGCTGTTCCTGTTCTCGGCAAAAGCCGGCCTTGGCTGGGCGAATATTCCGCTGGTGCTGTATGCGTGCCTGCTGGCCTCGATGCTGGCGCCGCTGGCGTGGATGCATTCGGTGAAGACCTTGGGCCCGAGCCGCACCACGCTGTTTTTCAACCTGCTGCCGTTGATTACCGCGCTGATTGCAGCGGTGGTGTTGAAGGAAGAGTTGGCGCTGTACCACCTGGTGGGCGGCTTGCTGACGTTGGGCGGGGTGATTTTGTCGGAGCGTTGGACTACCCCCGTCAGTACTGCCTGAACACAGCCTGCTCCCACAGTTACACCCCAGCAGCCTTAAGCCTTTGTGCATGCTCGACAAACAACCGAATAGGCTCGGCCCCCTTACCCACCAGGCCCAGCGATTGGTTGACGATATCGAAATGGTCCAAGGGGTAGTCATCACCGATCACCACCCCCAGGTGTGAGCTGTAGCGCCCGACCATGCCATCGCACTGGCCCTTTTCCCGCACAAAGCTGCGGGCGAACAAACGGCAACTGCGGTGCGTACCGTCGAACAGGTTACGGCCACGGTCAGTGATGCCCGGCTGCAAGGTGCCGGACCACGAGTAATAGCGCACCCCATTGACCTCTTCGGCGCCCTGCCCGCCCCAGGTCTCGGGCAATCCTTGTGGATATTGCTGATTGAACAGCGCCACCCCCGCACTGGTCAGGGACCTATGGGACGCCTGCAGATCCGCCTTGAAGCGCGGACCGCGATAGCCGGTTTCCAGCACGCCCATCACCCAGGCGACCAGGTGAAACAGCGCGCTCATGATCCGGCCCTTGGCGCCGTCGACGGGATAATGGGTGTGGATATGGTCGGCCAGCTCCGAGCCATGATTAGGCCCAGCCACCGACGTCACCGACGCCACCCACTCCGGTCGCTTGGCCGCCGCATATCGCGCGGTGAGCGAGCCCTGGCTGTGGCCGATCAGGTTGACCTTGTCGGCCCCGGTCTCGCGGCGGATGCGCTCGATCTGCACCAGCAATTGCTCGCCGCGCACTTCACTGGAATCGAGCGGTGCCACCTGCACGGGATACACCTGGGCGCCACCCGCACGCAGTGCCGGGACGATACCGTACCAGTACGGGAACAGCCCCAGGCGCACGAACCCGAGCATGCCAGGCACCAGCACCAGGGGATAACGCGTGGCAAGGGAGTGGGGCATGGAGCAGACATCCTGGTCTCAGTACGATAAATCCATCCTAGACCAACACTGCATAAATCGACATGACCGCACCATGACCAATCCGTGACACGCGGGCTCTTTAAAAATGCCCGGCCAGATCGTGCAACTGGCGTTCGGCCTCCTCGCAGGCACGCAGGAAAACGCTCTTGTCCGACTCTTCACCCTCGGCGGCGATCACCCGCACATCGTCAATACCGATATAACCCAGCACGGTGCGCAGGTGCGGATCGGCATGGTTCATCCATTCATATTCGCCACCCGGACCAAACCCATTACCGCCTCGGCTAGTAATGATCAATGCACGCTTGCCTTTGAGCAAAGGCTGGTACTGCGCGATACCTTGGCTGTCTTGAGTGATGTCAAAGGTCAGGCCCATGCGCACGATCTGGTCAATCCAAGCCTTGAGACCGCTGGGTACGCCGAAGTTATACAGGGGCATGGAAATCACCAGGATTTCATGGTCGATCAACTCGCCGACCAGTTCATCGCTCAGCTGCAGGTCAGCTTTCATGACCCGGGGCAGAGAGTGCGGTTCGGGGTAGAAATTCGCCGCCACAAACGCTTCGTTGACGTGGGGAATGAAGGCCCGGCCGACTTCGCGACGGGTGATCTGCGCACCAGGGTTGGCGGCCTGCCACACGTCCAGGAACGATTCGGCCAGGCGCCGGGAGTGAGAGCGTTCGCCCCGGGGACTGGCATGGACAACTAGCATTTTTTTCATCTGTAGGACCTTCGCGCGTTAGACTCAGGCAACCTGTATGGTCGCTGCTCTTGCCTGCAAATCTAGTGCTGCACGCAGCTTCCAACAAATGAGCAATAGTTGATCTGGATGAATTGAATTCATCCATGGAGCCAGAATGTTTGCCTCGTTGCCCCTCACTGCCCTGCGCACCTTTGAATCGGCGTCGCGTCTGCTGAGCTTCAAGGCGGCGGCCCAGGAGTTGTCGGTCACGCCCACAGCGGTGTCCCACCAGATACGCAGCCTGGAAACCTGGCTAGGGGTGCCGCTGTTCGAGCGCCTACCGCGCCAGGTACGCCTGACGGCGTGTGGCGAACGGCTGTTCCACAGCCTGCACGGCGCCTTGCTGGATGTGGCGCAAAGCGTTGACACCTTACGCCCACAACGCAGCGCTGGGCACCTTACCCTGTCCACCACGCCGGCCTTTGCCGCGTTATGGCTGGTGCCGCGGCTGGGACGTTTTTATGCCGCTCATCCGGGGATCAACCTGCGCCTGGATACCCAGTGCGACGTCGTTGACCTGCAGCAAGACGCCAGCGTCGATCTGGTAATCCGCTACAGCCTCGATGACTACCCCAACCTCTACGGCCTGTGCCTGTTCGATGAGCGATTTGCGGTGTACGGCTCCCCCGAACAAGTGGCGCTGGCCCACACGCAGGTGCCGACGCTGATCAGCGTGCGCTGGCACAACTCCAGGCTCTATGCCCTGGGGTGGCAAGCCTGGTGTGAAAAGGCCGGGGAACGCTGGTTGGAGGACGCGCCGGCACTGCGTGAATACGACGAAGAACACTACGCGCTGCAAGCGGCCATCGCCGGTCAGGGCTTGGTCCTGGCCAGCAATATTCTGGTGTCGGAGAGCATTGCCACGGGCTTGCTGGTGCCTTTCCAACCACAGATCAGCGTAGGCGGTGCCGGTTACAGCGCGCTGTGTGTACCGGGCCGTGAGCGTCACCCGCCGGTACGGGCGTTTTTCCAGTGGATGCAGGAGGAAGTCAGGCTGTCCGGGCACGCCTTGTGAAATCCGATAAAACTTTTTGCTTCAGCCAACACTCACAACTTGGAGCGATCACGCCGGTAGAGCGTGGCGTAAAACCGGATTAGCACCAGGAGATTGAGATGACTGAAGCAAACTTGACTGACGTAGCAACCCTGCGCCAACGCGCCCGCCAGAACGTCGAAAACGGTGCCGTGACCGAAGGCTACGACGCCGACCGCGAAGAAATCATCCGCTTGCTCAACGGCTCGCTCGCGACCGAACTGGTCTGCGTACTGCGCTACAAGCGCCATTACTTCATGGCCAGCGGCGTCAAAGCCCATGTAGCCGCAGAAGAGTTCCTCGAGCACGCCACCCAGGAAGCCGAGCACGCCGACAAACTCGCCGAGCGCATCGTGCAGTTGGGCGGCGAACCGGAGTTCAACCCGGATCTGCTGTCGAAAAACTCCCACGCTCAATACGTGGCAGGTAACAGCTTGAAGGAAATGGTCTACGAAGACCTGGTGGCCGAAAGGATCGCGGTGGACAGCTACCGTGAAATCATCCAGTACATCGGTGACAAAGATCCGACCACGCGCCGTCTCTTCGAGGAAATCCTGGCCCAGGAAGAAGAGCACGCCGACGACATGGCAGATATTCTCGAAAGCCTGTAATACCAAAAAAACCGGAATACCAAAAAGGGCGCGCTGGATAACCAGCGCGCCCTTTTTGTCTGTGTGGGCGGTTACCGTGACGCATCAGAAAGTGCCACTACAGCGAGGCTGACGCCACATCGCCGCGCAACTGATTCTCGAGCGCAAAGTGGGCACTCACCATCAAAATAAAGCGTCAGTGGTCACCGCTAATTCTTGTACAATGATATGCATCCTGTATAAGTTTAATGGCACGATAGGCTCAAAATCCATCGCTGACAACGGGCACCCACGCCGCTGTGAATTTAGTTTTTTGATGGAGCCTGCTCGGCGACCCTGCCCGATAGCACATAGCTATCAATGCAGTGAGTATTGCTAACTGGATGGCCCTTATTGCACCGACGTATCGTCAATGAACTCAACGTGAGCGGCTAATAGCGCCATTCGCGTCATCCGCATCAACTCAGCCCAGTGCAGGGCGAATTTCCGAGCTAGCCATGAAGAAAACGCTTTCGTTGGCCACACGTATAGGGCTTAGCTTCGCGGCCATCCTGGCGCTTCTTGTAGTGATCACTGCCATCGGCATTCAGCGCGTGGCGTTTATTGATTCCACCTTGGGCGACGTCAGCGAAAACGCTGCGAAGGTACAGCGCTACGCAATCAATTTCCGCGGCAGCGTGCATAACCGAGCCATTGCGATCCGGGATGCAGTGCTGGTGGCGAACAACGCGGACCTGGAAAAACACTTGGATGAGATTCGAGCCCTGGAAAAGGCCTACTCCGACTCGGCGGCCCCTATGGACCAGCTGTTCAAGGGCACCCGCGTCACCGCCGAAGAGGTTCGATTACTGAGCGCCATCAAGGCCATCGAACAACAAACCCTGGCATCTACCCAGGCCATAATCTCCCTGCGCCAAGCGGGCGATATTCCGGGCGCCCAAGCGCTGCTGATGCGTCAAACGTCTTTGGAATACAGCGAGTGGCTCAAGCGCGTGAATGCGCTGATCGACTATGAAGAGGCGTCAATCAAGGCGAAGCTTGGCGCGGTGCAAGCAACCGCCAGCCAGTTCAGTACGCTGATGATCATCGCGACCGGCATTGCCCTGTTGTTGAGCATTATGTTGTCGGCGGTAATTATTCGCTTCGTCAACTCCACGCTGGGCGCAGAGCCTACGGAAGTTGCATTGGCCATCGCGCGGTTGGCAGCGGGTGATCTGAACCAGACGATAGCCACGAAGTACCCCAATAGCGTGATGGGCGTATTGAAAGACGCACTTAGCCACCTGGCAGAGACTATCCAGCAAGTGCGCAGGGCGGCCCAAGAGGTCAATCACTCGTCGACTCAATTGTCTGCCACTTCATCGGCCAACAATGACCAGATCAGCCTGCAAACCCGTGAAGCCGAGCAGGTGGCCACCGCCATCACGCAAATGGCGGCAACGGTGAATGAAGTCTCAGGGTATGCCGCGCAGGCAGCTGAGGCATCCCGGTTGGCTGATATAGAAGTGGAAAGCGGCAATCGACTGGTGGCTAGCACCACACTGGCCATCGAACAACTGGCCGTCACGCTGGAGCAGACCACAGGCACTGTGAACCAGGTGTCCAAACACAGCGAAAAGATCGAGTCAGTGATCGATGTTATCAACTCCATCGCTGCGCAAACCAACTTGCTGGCCCTGAACGCCGCCATTGAGGCCGCGCGGGCTGGAGAGCATGGGCGCGGGTTTGCGGTAGTCGCCGATGAGGTGCGCTCGCTGGCCAACCGGACTCAGCGGTCGACCGAGGAAATTCGGGAGATGATCAGCACGCTGCAAGTGGGCACTGAAACCGCCTCGCAAACCATGCGTGACAGCTGCGAGCTGGCAAGCCAAACCGTGGCGCAAACCCGTAGGGCGCAGAGTGCGTTAGCCAAGATCAGCGAGCAGGTGGGTGCGATCAGCGACATGAACGCCCAAATCGCCAGTGCCTCCTCGCAGCAGAACAGCGTGGCCGAAGACGTGGCGCAAAACATCAACCGTATTCACGCATCCACCGTGCAGTCCGCCACCGGCTCACGCCAAGTGGCAACGGCGAGCATGGAACTCGCGCAGTTGGCGGATCGCCTTACTGCAAAAGTTGCGTTCTTCAGCGCTGCTTAGGCGTCGCAAAGGACCAACAAGCTGCTGACTTTGCCGATAGCCTTATCAAGACCCAACAGGCGGTTTTCCCATGTTCAATACCAAAATCAAGAACCAGCTTCAATCTCAGACAGCCGAGCTGGCGCAGCTGCGCCAACTGCGTGATGGACTCAGCCATGAAATGCTGACGCTGAGTATCGATTCGACATTTAAAATTACCGCCTGCAACGACAATTTCGCACAGGCCTTGGGCTACACCCAGAATCAGCTTCTGGGCCGTGCCATGGCCGATATCGTTCCCCAGTACGTCTCCAAGCTGCCGTGCTTTCACAACTTTCGAGCCGCCGTCGCCGCAGGTAAATCGATCTCTGACGAATACCGTTACCTGCATGCTGACGGTTCGTTAGTGTGGATTCATGCTCATTGGCAGCCCATAACCGAGGCGACTGGCCGGTTAAGTCATATCGCTTGCTATGCGACCAACATTACGTCCCGCGTAGAAAAAGCCTCGGAAAACGCCTCGTTCATTGACGCGCTGCTGCGTTCGACGGCGGTGATCGAGTTCGACCTATCCGGGCATGTGCTCATGGCGAATGAGCAGTTTTTAAAAGCCATGGGCTACAACTTGAGCCAAGCGAAAGGCAGTCACCACCGTATTTTCTGCAAGCCAGAAGAAGCTTCGTCGCAGAACTACAAGGATTTTTGGTCAACGCTGAACAAGGGTGAATTTGTTGCTGGCCGCTTCGAACGAATGGACAGTCGCGGTCAGACTGTATGGCTGGAGGCGACTTATAACCCGGTGTACGACACCGAAGGCACACTCTGCAAGGTCGTTAAGTTTGCAACGGTGGTCACCGACCAGGTGGCCCGTGAACAAGCCGTCAGTGAAGCCGCCCAAACTGCATTTGAAATCTCCCAGCAGACTGACGTGACGGCTCAGCGCGGCGCCGTCGTGGTTAACGACACGATGCACACCATGCGTAAAGTCGCCGTTGATATGCAGGCGGCCTCTGGCGGCGTTGAAGCGCTCGGCAAGCAGTCATTGTTGATCAGCTCGATCATCCAGACGATCAGTAGTATTGCCCAACAAACCAACTTGCTGGCATTGAACGCTGCGATTGAAGCCGCGCGCGCAGGTGAGCAGGGGCGCGGTTTTGCGGTCGTGGCGGATGAGGTTCGGCAATTGGCTGGGCGTACCAGCACGGCTACCGAAGAAATTGCATCGGTTGTCTTGCAGAACCAGAAGCTGGTGGATGAGACCGTCGCCGAGATGGCAAACAGCAAATCCCAGGCAGAGCAAGGTCTTGAACTCGCCACCCAGGCGGGCCACGTCATTGTTGAGATTCAGGATGGCGCCAAACGAGTGGTCGATGCGGTGGGCAGGTTTGCGACCCAGATTGCCTAGGGTCGCAACACCGCTGGCGCAGAATGTTCGCTAGCGCTGTTGCGACACATCGTTTGATTAATGGGCAAGTGGGTGATTTTCAGCAATCACCCTTTGACTGTTTTCGGTGCTTTGCCTTCCCGCATCTGTTGCAGCAAAGGTGCGCACTGGTTAGGCGCGTCGGCGCTGGGTGCGATCAATGCCAGCAAACCGGCCGCAGGCCCTGCGATCACACCCAGCGCCACCATGCCCGCGCCACGCAGCGCCAGAGGAATGGCTTTCACACCGGCATTCGGCTTGATAAACGGCCCGTTGACGTACAGCGGTGAACGCAGGGAGAACAGTCGGAAACCTTTCGATTCGGGGTTGATGGTCAAGTCCAGTTGCTCCGTGGCCATGTTCGCCGTGCCATCGATATAGATAATGGCGTTCTCGGTATCAAACACAAACAACCGCGTCGTCGCCAGGCCAGTCTTGATGCCGAAGTCCGCCGCGGCGCAATTGATCTTCACTTCCTTGTCGCCAAACAGTCGGCCCACCACGTAGTTGCCCACATTAAGCCCGGCGATTTCCATCAGACCACGGCTGATGGCGCCGTCGTTGATCAGCATCTTCAGGTCACCATTGGAGGTGCCCAGCAGTGCCGCCACGGAGTTGCCGCGACCGGAAATGTCGGCGTCGCCGTTGAGCTCACCAAAGCTGGTTTTCATCGGTTCGAATGTCGGGAACAACTGCTTGAGCTTGAAGTTACGCGCAGTCAGTTTGGCGCGACCTTCCATCGGTGCGGTGCGCCCGTTCAGGCGAATCTGTGCATCCAGCTTGCCGCCGGCCACGCCGAAACGCAGGGGCTCCAGGCTCAGTTCGCCGTCATTGAGCACCACATGGGTGTAGAGGTCGGTGAAGGGCAGATCGGCACTGTGCACGATGCGCTTGCCGGTGAACTCCACATCGGCATCCATGACACGCCAGCGCTCGGTGCGGAACTCTTCCACCGGCAGCACTTTGGTCGCGGGTTGTTTGCTGTCGCCGCCACGGGCTTTTTGCTTGGCATTCGAGTCGGCGCCGATCAGGGGCGCGAGGTCGGTCATCAGCAGTTGGTTGGACACCAACGCGCCGCTGAGTTTGGGGCGCGGCTGGCTGGCGACGTAGCCAAGGCTACCGTGAATATCGCTGTTACCGATCTTGCCGTTGAAGTTTTCGTAGCGGAACGAGGCGCCGCTGGCTTCGTGCAGCTTGGCGATCAGGTGACCATCGGTGGAATAGGCCGGCGAATCCGGCAGGGTCACGCCGGTCAGTGGGTAGAGGTTGCCCAGGCTGGAACCTGCGAGTTTCAGGCGCAGGTCTAGGGCACCCAGATTCAGCGGATCCGTGAGGGTGCCGGCCAGGGCGATGCTGGTGTCGGCAATCTTGACCTGAGCCTGCAACGGAAACGGCTTGGCCGCGTCTTGCAACGCCAGCAGGCCGCCGATTTTGCCGGTGCCGTCGAGTTTCTGGCCGTGGTACTGGCCTTTGACCTTGAGGCCAAACGCATAGTCCTGCGGCGCCGAGCCTTTTTCCAAAGCCTTCTTGGCATCGGCGTCGCCAACGATTTCACCAAAGGGCACGGGTTTGCCCAGCGGGTCGATGATGACATCCAGCTGGGTCTTGAGGGTCTGGTCGTCGAGGGTCACGTGGCCTTTGTCGAAGCCGATAGCGCCGATGTCCACCACCCAGTTGGAGGGTTCGGCGTTCGGGTCCTTGGGGTCGAACTTGAAGGTCCAGTTGGCGCGGCCGTCGGCCAGACGCTGCAATTGCGCACTCGGCTCAGTGAGGTCAATGCGCGGGATCACCACGCGCTGCACCAGCAACGCCAGCGGCGAAATGCGCAATTCGACCTTTTTAAGCGTGACCATTTGCGGGGTTTTCGACCAGTCGGGGTTGCCCAGGGTCAGGTCTTCGGCAATCACATGGGGCCACGGCACCCAGGCGCGCCAACCGCCTTCGTCGGGCTCACGCGCCCACACCACCGCCAGGTTGCCGTTGATGGCAAACGGTCGATGCAGCTCTTCGGAAACCTTGGCATTGAGGGGCGGCTTGATGCGGTTCCAGTCGAAGAACACCAGAACCAATACCACAACGGCGATTAACAGAACGAAGCTGGCGCAGCACCAAGCGACGATTTTACGAGTGCGCGTCATTGCACAGGACTCCTGAATACGACTGGCTGGGTCACAGCCTTTATGGACAGCTTATACGACTACGACTGGCAAACCGCTTGGGGGTTTAACCCAATCGGCCATTTGCCGGGAAAAACCTCAATTTCTGACCACTTCGACAGAATCCCCCTACGACAGCGCACCATTGTTACCCATGTGCGTGTCGAAAATACCCACACCGGTGCAAAACCGCGTGCTTGAGAGGCCCGATCTAGAGCCTCCGCCCAGAACAATCAATTCTGTTGATTATTACCATTGTGTTTATGAACTTTTATATCGACTTATCGAGAGTAGCATTAGCCCTGTACCCACTTTATCGCCCTCCCAAGGAGCAACCCATCATGAAACGCCAAGTACTCGCTACCGTCCTGTTGTCCATCCTGGCTTCCAGTGCCTTTGCCCTGCCAGCCGTTGAACAGGCCACCCCACAAGTCAAAGCCGACGCGGTGCATTTCAGCCAGACCGTAGCGCGCAGCGGCTCGCAAGAAGAAGAGAACCGTGACTACGCCAAAGGCGCTGTTGCTGAAAATGGTTCGGAGCAAGCCAACAAACGCGCTTACACCGAAGGCCTGACCGAAAATGGCCGCGACCGCCTGGAACAGAAAGGTCTGGTTGAAGGTGGTGCGGATCGCCTGCTGGAACGCAATGCTGTCGCCGAAGGTGGCCGTGATCGCCTGGAACAAAAAGGCCTGGTTGAAGGCGGTGCTGAACAAGCCAACGAACGCGCCTACACCGAAGGTGTTGCTGAGGGCGGTGCTGACCGTCTGCAAGAACTGCATCAAGCACAGAGCTAACCCGTGGTGGCCCAGAAAAAAGCCCGATCCGTCGATCGGGCTTTTGCTTTCCTGTAGATCGCGTCACGTACTTCCCCGCCAAGTTCGACGCCGGCAAAGCTGTTTTGCTAGAGTGCGTCGCTGTACTTGCCAACAAAGCCTGCCCGCCCATGCTGCCCCGCGCCGAACAAAAGCAACAGACCCGCCTCGCCTTGATGGACGCAGCCCGCCATCTGATGGAATGTGGCCGTGGGTTTGGTAGCCTGAGCCTGCGCGAAGTGGCGAAGACAGCTGGCATCGTGCCCACCGGTTTTTATCGCCATTTTGCCGACATGGACCAGCTTGGCCTCGTGTTGGTGAGTGAAGTCGGCCAGACCTTTCGCGCTACGATCCGCCTGGTGCGCCACAACGAATTCGTGATGGGCGGCATTATCGATGCCTCCGTGCGGATCTTTCTCGATGTGGTTTCGGCCAACCGTTCGCAATTCCTGTTCCTCGCCCGCGAGCAATACGGCGGCTGCCTCGCCGTGCGCCAAGCCATCGCGGCGCTGCGCGAAGACATCACTCGCGACCTGGCGGCTGACCTCACTTTCATGCCCAAACTGCAGCACCTGGACGCTGAAGGCTTGCACGTGATGGCGGACTTGATCGTCAAAAGTGTGTTCGCCACCCTTCCCGACATCATCGACCCGCCAGCCCACGCCCTGCCCGCCCACCTCACGCCGCAGGCGAAAATCACCCAGCAATTGCGCTTTATCTTTATCGGTTTGAAGCACTGGCAAGGCCTGGGCAGCACCGAATAACGCAATTAGCCTGCCGAATGGAAACGCTTGGCCGTGGTGTAGTGCTTGTTCCAATAGCGGTTGCTCAGCGAATCGATACGGATGTTTTTGCCGCTGCGCGGTGAATGGATAAATTTGCCCTCGCCTATATAAAGGCCCACATGGCTGACCTGGCCGCTACCGTTTCCTTTGAAAAACACCGCATCGCCGGGCTGGAGCGAGTTGCGCTTGATGGTCGCGGCCGTCGAACGTTGCATTGCCGCCGTGGTGCGCGGTATTCGGATATTGGCTTGAGTCTTGAACAGATACACCAGCAGGCTGCTGCAATCGAAACCCTGCTCTGCCGAGGTACCGCCCCATTTGTAAGGCGTACCCAACAGTTCGTGGGCACGGTCGACCACATCCTCGATAGACGCTTCTTTGGGTGACGCGGTGAAAGAGGGATGGGAGTTCAGATTGGCCGAAGCCGATGAAAGAGCGAGAGACAGACTGACAATAACCAGACAACAAAATGACTTGAACATGATGAACGTCGCGGTAGATTAAACACGGCGCACAGGCTAATGATCTTGCAGGTAACTTGATGAACGCCGAATCCTCATACCCTGTAGGGAAAATCTGAAAACGCCCACCACGCGTGCAACCTATAAAAATACGCACCACTTTGGCGCACACAGAGAATTGCTCCTCGCTCCATTTAGTGGCGCCATCGTCCTTGCCTACAGGCAATTCCTACTCTCTATCGACATTGGCAAGGCCCTTGCTCTAGCTGTTTCATCGCTCATAGCTGGAAGCTTCCTGATGCTGGTGATCCACCGACGAATCGCCCCTCAAGCCCTCTGGGCCGCCGAGTTGCTGCTGAATTTCGAAGCACGCAGCAAAAGTCGCCTGCGCTGTTTCAGTGCCGACGGTGAAGACGTCGGCCTTTTCCTGGAGCGCGGCCAGCCGCCGCTGCACGATGGCGAATTCCTACAGGCTGAAGACGGACGCGTCGTACGCGTATGCGCCCGGCCTGAACATCTGCTGCACGTCACCTGCAGCAGCGCATTTGAACTGACTCGCGCGGCGTATCACCTGGGTAACCGCCATGTGGCGTTGCAGGTAGGGGACGGCTGGCTGCGCCTGCTGGACGACTATGTGCTCAAGGCCATGCTCGAACAGCTGGGCGCGCAGACCGCAACTATTGAAGCGCCATTCCAGCCGGAGCACGGCGCTTACGGCGGCGGCCACCATCACTCGCGCCATGGCGATGAAGATTTCAACTACCCACCCAAGCTGCATCAGTTCGGCGTGCGTCTATGAACCCAGCCTGGGCGCTGCTGCGTCTGGCCAGTCCGCAATTGCCGATTGGCGGCTACAGCTATTCCCAGGGCCTGGAAATGGCGGTGGAGAACGGTCGCGTCAATGATGCGGCCACTGCACGACGCTGGATCAGCGATCAGTTGCTGCTCAACCTCGCGCGTTTCGAAGCACCGTTGCTGCTCGCGCACTGCCAAGCGGCCTTTGATGAGGATTGGCCGCGCCTGGCGCAATGGTGTGATGAGCATCGCGCCAGCCGCGAGACCCGCGAGCTGTATCAGGAGAGCCGGCAGATGGGCTACTCGCTGCAGCAATTACTCAGCGGATTGCCGGAACTGGACGACGCCGCCCGCGCATTTCTTGAGCGGTGCACCGAGCCGCATCTGGCCCTGGGCTGGGCCCTGGCCGCCCGCGCCTGGAGCATCAGCCCCGCCGATGCCCTCGCCGCGTGGTTGTGGAGCTGGCTGGAAAACCAACTGGCCGTGCTGATGAAAACCCTGCCCCTGGGCCAGCAAGCCGCCCAGCGCCTGACGAGCGAACTGCTGCCGCTGCTGCAACAAGCCCAGCAGGACGCCAGCCGCATCGACCCTACCCATTTCGGCAGCGCCGCTTTCGGCCTGTCCCTGGCGTGCATGGCCCACGAGCGCCAGTACAGCCGCCTGTTCCGTTCCTAGGAGAACACCTACATGAACTCACAACCTTTGCGTGTTGGTATCGGCGGCCCGGTGGGCTCCGGCAAAACGGCCCTGACCCTGGCGCTGTGCCTGGCGCTGCGTGACCGCTACAACCTGGCAGTAGTCACCAACGACATCTATACCCGCGAAGACGCCGATTTCCTGGTGCGTAACCAAGCCTTGGCACCCGAGCGCATCATCGGCGTGGAAACCGGTGGCTGCCCGCACACGGCGATCCGTGAAGACGCCTCGATCAACCTCGAAGCCGTGGATCAGCTCAACCGCCGTTTCCCCGGCCTGGACCTGATCCTGGTGGAGTCCGGCGGCGACAACCTTTCGGCCACCTTCAGCCCCGAGCTGTCGGACCTGACCATCTACGTAATCGATGTGTCAGCCGGCGACAAGCTGCCACGCAAGGGCGGGCCTGGTATTTGCAAATCCGACCTGCTGGTGATCAACAAGATCGACCTGGCACCGCTGGTGGGCGCCTCGCTGGAGTTGATGAACAGCGACACCCAGCGCATGCGCAACGGTAAACCCTTTGTGTTCAGCAACCAGAAAACCGGTGTCGGCCTGGATGACATCGTCGCCTTTATCGAACGCCAAGGCCTGCTGACCGCCGCCTGACCACCCCCCAAGGAACCCGTTTATGAGCCTCAAGAAACTTTTCACCGCCGCCGCCCTGCTGCTGGCCCCCGCCCTCGCCTTCGCTCACCCGGGCCACGGCGACAACGGCCTGGTGGCCGGCATCAGCCACCCCCTGGGTGGCATTGACCACTTGTTGGCCATGGTGGCCGTCGGTTTGTGGGCCGCCCAACAAAAAGGCGTCGCCCGCTGGGCATTGCCGTGCACTTTTGTGGGCACCATGCTGATTGGCGGCGTGCTGGGTTTTGAAGGCTTGGCACTGCCAGCGCTGGAAAGCGGGATTGCTGCCTCAGTGCTGGCCCTGGGCCTGGCGGTGGCGCTGGCGGTGCGGCCGCCGTTGTTTGTGGCGGTGGGGGCGACGGCATTGTTCGCGCTGTTTCACGGCGTCGCGCACGGTTTGGAGCTGCCGGACATGTCCAACCCTTGGGCGTATGCGGCTGGTTTTGTAGGCGCAACGGCCGTGTTGCACGCGGCGGGTTATGCGGTAGTGCGCTTCCTGCCGGCGGCTGCGGCGCCGTTGGTGCGGGTTGCAGGGGCGGCGTCGGCGGCGACTGGGGTTTGGCTGCTGGCGGGCTGAATTTTGTTGCGTTTGTAGGGGCCTCTTCGCAGGCAAGCCAGCTCCCACGTTTGATTGGGTTCGCACATCAAACTGTGGGAGCTGGCTTGCCTGCGATGGCGGTCTCAAAGACACCACACAACCCAAGCCTGATACCATGCGCGCCTACACCCCTGCCGTGACGACGCCAGCCAATGCCCAGCGCTTCCCAACCCTCCTTGAACACCGTGCTCACGCACTTCCACAGCCTGATCGTACCGCTCTGGCAAGGCCCGGGCTGGAACGCCGAGCTGGCACTGCCCTATGAGGCGCTGGATGCCGATCACCGGCCGCTGCCCCCACAACGCTACCGCGCCATGGCCTGCGCGCGGCAGCTGTACCTCTTTGCCAGCCTGATCGGCGAGCCTGGCGCAGCCTTCGCCGAGGAGCGCGCAGCGGTTCTGTTCCGTTCACTGCAACAGCACTTCCATGACGCCGAGCACGGCGGCTGGTTCTACAGCATTGATCCCGCCGGCCAGCCGCTCGACCAGCGCAAAGACCTCTACACCCACGCCTTCATCATCTTCGCCTGCGCCCATTACTGGGCCAAGGTGCGTGCGCCGCTGGTGGAATCGGTGCTCAATGCGGCCCTGGAAGTGGTCGCCGAGCGGTTTTCCACAGGCGACGGCCTGTATGAAGCCGTGCTGGAGCGCAACTGGTCATCGCTTGAATCCGGCCCGCTGCAAAACCCATTGATGCACTTGGCCGAAGGGTTCCTCGCCACCCTCGCGGTGCGTGAAGACGCCCGCGTGCAGGCAGCCCTGCTGGCACTGGCGACAGCCATGCAACAGCGCTTCATCGACCGCCAGCACGGCGTGATGATGGAAAAACCGCTGGGCGCTGTGGATAACTGGTTCGAACCGGGACACCAGTTCGAGTGGTTCTTTTTGCTGGAATCGTCAGATGTATTGCGCGGTACGCCGCTGCATGCGTCGCTGACCCGGGCTTTCGCCTACGCCGAGCAACAGGGTGTGGATAACGTAAGCGGCGCGGTCAGCGGCATGCTGGCGCTGGACGGCACGGTACGCGACGGCACTCAACGTATCTGGGCCCAGGCCGAATACCTGCGGGCACTGACCTTGCGGCCAGGCAGCGAAGCGGTGCTACAGCGCCAACTGCTCGCGCTGCAACAGCACTTCTTGCATGAAAAGGGTTGGAATGAATGCCTGGATGCCGAGGGCGTCGTGAGTCGACGGGATATGCCGTCGACTACGCCTTATCATTTGGCGACTTGCTATCAGGGTCTGATCCGGTCTCTCGGCTGATTTTCAGGGCCTCTTCGCGAGCAAGCCCGCTCCCACACTTGACCGTGTTCCAACATGTGAATGCGGTCGAATGTGGGAGCGGGCTTGCTCGCGAAGGCTTCACCTCGGTCTAACTGCCCTCACGCAATCCACTTACGATCCCCCGTAAAACTGATCGTCAGCCAGCGCGCCGCATCCGGCGTGCCGAGCCCTGTGGATATCTCTTCGCGCAGCCCGTCCAGGGTCGCAACGTTATCCACCGGATAATCCGCCGGCAGCACCACATGAATCTCGATAAACCGCGCCCGCCCGTGTTTTTGCACGTAGGACACGTAGTCGTCGAAACCATGCTTGGCCTGTGCCGCGTCCATCACTTCGCGCACTTTGTCATCCAGGTGGTCCGGGGCAATCCCCAGCACCTCGCGCAACGCCGGGCGCAGGATCTTGAACGCCGGCGCCAGCATGCTCAGGGCCAGCAGGATCAGGATCAACGGGTCGACATACACCGCCCACTCGCCATAGCCCTGGGACTTGAGCAGCAGTGCCGCCAGAAAGCTGATCAGCAAGCCCACCGAGAGCATCGCGTCCACCAGCCAACTGATGTTGTCGAACTGGATCAGCGATGATTTCAGCGTGCGATTGCGATAGCGCACGTAAAAGAAGTAGGCGAATTCGACGACGGTAAACACCGCCGCGTAGAGGATCACCAGCCCCAACTCGATCTCACGCCCGCCATTGATAATGCCGAACACGCCGTTGAGGAACGCATAAATGGCGATCAGCAACAGGAAACTGCCTTCGATCAGCAACACCATGGGCTCGAGGTGCCAATAGCCGAACTGGAAGCGCTCGTTGCTTTTCTTGGCGATCAGCTTGGCCGTGATCAGCATCAACACCTTGATGGCGGTGGCGATCAGCGAGAAAAAGCCGTCGAACAGAATGGATTGGGCGCCAGATACCACACCCGTGACAATCCCGGCGATCGCTACCGCGAACATCAGGATGGTCGATTGTTTGAGCAGTGACTGCTCACCTCGGTTACTCACATTTCCTCCTGTCAAAACCTTAAAACCGCACAGTGCGGAGGGGTTTTCAGAGGTGGAGTGTACCTTATGCCGTGTTTTGGCCGATTTGCTGCCTATTTGGCGGCTGACAATGAAATGTGTAGTGAGCGAGCCTGCCTCGCGCGGGGCAAGCCCGCTCACTACAAAATCAGGCTTTAGCGCCGCGCTCAATCGCAAACCCAGCCCATGTCTGGCTCACCGGCATCAACTCCAACCGGTTGATATTCACATGCGCCGGCGTATTCATGACCCAGAAGATCGTGTCCGCAATATCCTGCGGCTGAATCGGCTCGGCACCGGCATACGTCGCGTCATACCGCGCCTGGTCACCACCAAAGCGCACCAACGAAAACTCGCTCTCGCACAGGCCTGGCTCGATGTTGGTCACGCGCACGCCGGTACCTTGCAGGTCGCAGCGCAGGTTCAGCGAGAACTGCTTAACAAACGCCTTGGAGCCGCCATACACATGGCTGCCCGGGTACGGGTAGCTGCCGGCGATGGAGCCCAGGTTGATGATCCCGGCGCCACGGCCATGCGCGATCAGGCGCGGCAGCAGCAGGCTGGTGGTGGTCAACAAGCCCTTGATGTTGGTGTCGACCATGGTTTCCCAATCGTCGAGGCTGCACTTAGGCGCCGGGTCAGTGCCCACGGCCAGGCCGGCGTTGTTGATCAGCCCGCGCAGCTTCGCGAACGACGGCGGCAGGTTGGCGATGGCGTCTTCCATGCCCTTGCGGTCACGCACGTCCACAACTAGGCCATGCACTTCGGTCTGCTTTGAAAGCTCTTCGACCAGCGCATTCAGGCGGTCGGCACGCCGGCCAGTCAGCACCAGTTTCCAGCCAGCGTCGGCAAAACGACGAGCACAGGCTTCGCCGAAACCTGAGGTTGCGCCAGTAATAAACAGCGTGTCGGACATGGTGTTCTCCTTGCGGGCATCGGGAAAAAGTTGCCAGCAGAATGCCCTTACGCCGCGGTGGCGGCAACCGCTAAGCGCATAACTTCATGTGCAGCTGATCACTTTTCAACCATTGCACGCAAAGCCTTATGAACCGTGGCGTGCAGCCATATGCACGCAGGTTATCCACAACTGCGCCCACAGTCTTTGGGGGCAAGTGCAAAAAGCTCCAGGCCTCTGTACACAAGGGTTACAGGGGGTTTTAGAAAGTTTTTGCTTGACCTTAGACGGGCCGTATGTAGACCCATCGACAGGCGGGAAATCAGAACGATGGCTCCAGGCCAGTCATTCCGGCCTCTGCGGCCGTCTTTCCAGAGTTTAGTCACAGACTTATCCACAGGCTGGCGGGACATATTTCGGTCATATACCTGTGTCTTTAAACAGGTTGACAAAGCCCTCGGGCGGTCGCGAAAAAGCCGCTGATCAAAAAACAACCGACTCGCTACAAGCCACGGTTTTAAAGGCTTTCAGCCAGCTACTCCCACGTTACCCACAGCCGGTTCCACAGTGGATGGGGACAAGTCAAAACTGTGACAAAACAGGGATTTGCGGCGGCTATATGTCGCGCTTTAGAGGGCGGCTGGATTTGTTTTCCACAATTTCCAGAACGGTCTGTGGATAGCACTAAAAAGACTGCGGGAGCCGCTTTTATGTGGGCTCCCACAGTGGGTGCTGCGTCGTTATTTAGATCAGTGGCCGCCGAGGTAGGCGTTGCGCACTTCCTCGTTGACCAACAATTCCTTACCAGTACCCGTCAGGCGAATCTCACCGTTAACCATCACATACGCCCGATCCGACAGACGCAGCGCATGGTTGGCGTTCTGCTCCACCAGGAAAATAGTCATCCCGGTCGCCGCCAACTCGCGCAGGGTCGAGAAGATCTGCTTCACCACAATTGGCGCCAGCCCCAGGCTAGGTTCGTCCAACAGCAACAACTTTGGACGGCTCATCAACGCGCGGGCGATGGCGAGCATTTGCTGCTCGCCACCGGACATGGTCATGGCCCGCTGGGTACGCCGTTCCTTGAGCCGTGGGAACAGCTCGAACATGCGCTGCATGTCTTCCTGGGCGAACTTGTCGCCAATCGGGATGGTGCCCATCAGCAGGTTTTCCTCGACGGTCATGTCGGGGAACACCCGCCGCCCTTCCGGCGACTGCGCAATACCATTGGAGGCAATGTAGTGGGACGACTTGTGGGTAATGTCGACGCCGTTATAGAGGATCTGCCCTGACTCGGCCCGTGGCTGGCCGAAAATCGACATCAGCAGCGTGGACTTGCCCGCGCCGTTGGAGCCGATCAGGCTGACGGTTTCGCCTTCGTTGATATGCAGCGAGACTTTTTTCAGGGCCTGGATCGGACCGTAGTACACGTCCAGGTCCTTCATTTCGAGGATAGGTCCGCTCATACCAGCTCCTCTTCGTCGGCGCCCAGGTAGGCGGCAATCACTTTCGGGTCGTTGCGGATCGCTTCCGGCCCGCCTTCGGCGATCACGTTGCCGTGGTCCAGCACCACGATGTGGTCGGAAATACTCATCACCATGCCCATGTCGTGTTCGATCAGCACGACCGTGAGGTCGTGTTCGTCGCGCAGCAGGCGAATCATCGCGCTGAGGGCTTCGGTTTCCTGGGGGTTGAGGCCCGCTGCCGGCTCATCGAGGCAGATGATCTGCGGCCGCGTGCACATGGCGCGAGCGATCTCCAGGCGGCGCTGCTGGCCGTAGGAAAGTTCGCCGGCCAGGCGGTTGGCACAGTCCACCAGGTCCACCACTTCCAGCCAGTAGAAAGCGTGGTCAAGGGCATCGCTTTCGGCTTTGCGGTAGCCCTTGGTGTTGAGGATACCCGCGAGCATATTGCGGTTGACCCACATGTGCTGGGCCACCAGCAGGTTTTCCACCACCGACATTTCCTTGAACAGGCGAATGTTCTGGAAGGTTCGCGCCAGGCCAGCACGGTTCACCAGGTGGGTGCCGCCGAACATCTTGTAGTACACCCGACTGAGGAAACTTTTCGGCGACACAAAGTCGACGGCTTTGAAGCGCTCGCCGAGCAGTTGGATCACGTTTGTCTGCTTACCACGCACATTGAGTTCAATCTTGCCGCCGCTGGCTTTGTAGAAGCCGGTGAGGCAGTTGAATACCGTGGTCTTGCCGGCGCCGTTGGGGCCGATCAGGGCGAAGATCGAGTTGCGTTCGACCTTGAGGCTCACATCGCTCAAGGCTTTGATGCCACCGAAGTGCATCATCAAGTGCTCAACGGAAAGGACGACTTCCTTGCTCATGGCGCCACTCCTTTACGTGGTGTCACACCGGTACGGCTGATGCGGATCAAGCCGCGCGGTCGCCAGATCATCATCACTACCATCAACACGCCAAACAGCAGCACGCGGTATTCGGAGAAGCTGCGCAGCAGTTCGGGCGCGACGGTCAATACGAAGGCCGCAATCACCACGCCGACCGTCGAGCCCATGCCACCCAAGACCACGATGGCCAGGATCAGCGCCGACTCGAAGAAGGTAAACGAGGACGGGTTGACGAAGCCCTGGTAGCTGGCAAAGAACACCCCGGCCAGGCCCGCAGTCGACGCACCGATGGTGAACGCCGAGAGCTTGACCAGTACGTGGTTCAGGCCCATGGAACGGCAGGCGATTTCATCTTCGCGCAGCGCTTCCCAGGCACGGCCGACCGGCATGCGGGTCAGGCGATGCTTGATGTACAGCACCAGCATCACCACGATGAACAACACGATGTAGATAAACATGAACTTGAAATTAGGGTTGTAATCGATGCCAAAAAACTCATGAAAGGGCACCCCGCCATCCTTGGCCTTGCGCACGAACTCCAGCCCCATGAAGGTCGGTGACGGCACGGGCATGCCATTCGGGCCGCCGGTAAACGACAGCCAGTTGTTAAGCACCAAGCGGATGATTTCACCGAACCCCAGGGTCACGATAGCCAGGTAGTCACCGTGCATTCGTAATACCGGAAACCCGAGGATGCACCCCGCCAGCGCCGCCGCAATGGCCGCCAGTGGCAGCACCGTCCAGAAACCCAGGCCCAGGTATTGATAACCCAGCGCCAGGCCGTAGGCACCGATGGCGTAGAACGCCACGTAGCCCAAGTCGAGCAAGCCCGCCAGGCCTACCACGATGTTCAGGCCCAACCCGAGCAACACGTAGATCAGCCCGAGGATCACCACGGTCAGCAGGTACTTGTTGGCGAAGATCGGGAACACGATGGCGATCACGATGAGTGCCGGAATGATCCAGCGCAGCCGCGATTTATAGTCCGGTTTCTGTACGTGCACGCCGGAGCCGCTGCTCTCGAATCCCTGCAGGATTCTTATACCCTTGGGCGTTTGCAGGAACAGGCTCATGGCGAACCGGCCGAGCATCACAATCGCGACCATCACGCCGACGCGGGTCGGTTCCAGGTTGAAGCTGTAGCCATCGAGGACAACGCCAACGATGGGCCCGAAGATGATCAACGAAATCAGCCCGGCGAGGACTGCATCGACCACACTTTTCTTGATATCGATTGGTTTGGCAGCAGACATGTTTACACCTTAGCCACGAGTGGGCGACCAAGCAGGCCCTGAGGACGGAAAATCAGAATCACCACCAGCAGGGAGAAACTGAACACGTCTTTGTAGTCAGAGTTGATCAACCCCGAGAACAGCGACTCGGAGATACCCAGGATAATCCCGCCCAACATCGCCCCTGGCAGGGAGCCGATGCCGCCGAGTACCGCCGCGGTAAACGCCTTGATGCCGATGATGAAGCCGGCATAGAAATCGAAGGTGCCGTAGTTGAGGGTGATCAGCACGCCGGCCAGTGCAGCCATGGCGGCACCGATGACAAACACATAGGAGATCACCCGGTCGGTGTTGATGCCGAGGATCGAGGCCATCTTGCGGTCTTGCTGGGTCGCGCGGCACATGCGGCCGAGCTTGGTGTATTTGATGATGTAGGTCAGCAACGCCATGCCGGCAAACGCCGCCACGAGGATGAACACCTTGGTGTACGTGAGCTGCACGAACCCGGTGCCGATGTCGACACGCCAGGCCCCTGCCAGCAAGGTTGGAATACCTTGTTGCTTGGCGCCCTGGGCGATCTGCGCGTAGTTCTGCAGGATCAGGGAAATCCCGATGGCGCTGATCAGCGGTGCCAGGCGGGTGGAGTTACGCAGCGGTTTGTAGGCGACACGTTCGATGACCCAACCGTAAACGCCGGTGACGACGACGGTGAAGACCAAGGTGCCAAGAATGAGCAGCGGAAAGGATTCGATGCCGAAGTAAGCCAGCAGTGCCAGACTGATCGCCGCGAGGTAAGCGGAAATCATATAAACCTCGCCGTGGGCGAAGTTGATCATGCCAATGATGCCATAGACCATTGTGTAGCCGATGGCGATCAGGCCATAGACCGACCCGAGGGTCAGGCCGTTGACCAGTTGCTGCAGGAAAATACCATCCATAACGCAATCTCACGCGGTGAGCACCTGCACACCGGTGGGTGTGCGGCGCTTCTGGAGGAAAAGACAGATCTTGTTGCCTGACACGATGGGACTGACAACTGCGATCCATTGTGGGAGCTGGCTTGCCTGCGATAGCGGTTTCAGATTCAACACACGTGCTGACTGCCAGTCCGTCATCGCGGGCAAGCCCGGCTCCCACATTGGCTCTGTGTTGCCGGAGTGATCGTGTTTACGCTTATTTCTGTTTTTCCAACTGGTGGTATTTGCCTTCCTTGTCCCACTGGTAAACCACATAGTCGGAGACTTTCAGGTCGCCCTTGGCGTCCCAGGTCTTCTCGCCCATCACGGTTTTCACAGGGTTGGCCTTGAGCCACTTGGCGGCGTCTTCGCCTTTGTCGGACTTGGCGCCGTTGAAGCCGGCGGCCAGGGCCTGGAGCGAGGCGTAGGCGTACAAGGTGTAGCCTTCAGGCTCGTAGCCGGCTTTGCGGAACTCTTCCACCACGGCCTTGCTTTCGGGCAACAGGCGCGGGTCGGCGCCAAAGGTCATGTAGACGCCGTCCACGTATTGCTTGCCGCCTGCGGTGGTGACCAATTCGTCGGTCACTACGCCGTCATCGGACATGAACTTCACATCTTTCAGGCCGGCTTCACGCAGTTGGCGAACCAAAGGACCGGCTTCCGGGTGCAGGCCGCCGAAGTACACGACGTCAGCGCCGGTAGAACGGATTTTGGTGACCAGAGCACTGAAGTCTTTCTCGCCACGGGTCAGGCCTTCTTCCAGCACCGGCTTGACGCCGCGCTTGGTCAACTGGGCAGCAGTGGCGTCAGCCAGGCCTTTGCCGTAGGTGTCCTTGTCGTTGATCACGGCAATTTTCTTGCCCTTGAGCACGTCGACGATATAGTCGCCGGCCACGATGCCCTGCTGGTCGTCACGCCCGCACATACGGAACATTGCGCTCATGCCGCGCTCGGTCACTTGTGGGTTGGTGGAACCTGGGGTGATGGCGATCACGCCCGCGTCGTTATACACCTCGGACGCCGGGATGGTGTTCGACGAGCAGAAGTGCCCGACCACGCCGATCACTTTGTCCTGGTCGACCAGCCGGTTGGCCACGGCTACGGCCTGCTTGGGTTCGCAGGCATCGTCGCCGGCGACCAGCTTGATCTGCTCACCGTTAATGCCGCCGGCCTTGTTGATCGCATCGGCTGCCGCTTGGGCACCCTTCATGTACTGCTCACCGAATGAGGCGTTGGCGCCAGTCATCGGCCCCGCAACGCCAATCTTCACATCAGCTTGAACAAACGCAGAAACACCCAGCGCCGCTGCAACGGCGAGGGCCAGGAAACCTTTCTTGTAAAACGTCTGGGACATGAGTGGTGCTCCGATATTTTTGATTTTTGGCACGACAACTTGCGTTCAAACTTTTCACTGAAAGCTCAGAGCAAGGCGCGTGCCACTACGTTTTTATTCTTCAAAAAGACACGGTGTCATTGTTATTGCAGGCGTTTCAGCGCCCATCGCAAGGACGTGCAACCGTCTAGCATCAGAAGGTGCAACCAATGGATCGAAAAAGTACAACCTCGACAGGTCGCACCTGCAACCAACCCCATAAACGACAGTTCCTACCGCTGTAACAAACGGCGTAACGGAACTGCACATTTACAGTGCGTGACTGCTACGACTTGCACCAATACAGATTAGTAGCCTGCTAAGAAAATGCAGGCTTTTGAGCGGTATTTCGCTGATCAGATCACGATCCTCAGGCATTGGCCCGCGTGATACAGCGAAAATCCGGCTTCATAAAGACAGCTGCGCAGGCCCACCCCAGCCAGCGGTTGCATAGGCGCGAAGGGGATCGGCAATGCCTGTGGATTCTGGTGACACACGTAGTCGGCGAACGCCTTGCCCACCACGCTGCCGGTGGTCACGCCGCGCCCGTTATAGCCCGTTACTGCCACCAGGCCAGGGGCGGGTTCGAACAGGCGCATCAAGTGGTCCGGAGTGAAGGCAATGCAGCCGGTCCAGGTGTATTCCCACTGCACCGATTTGAGGTACGGGAAGTAATGCTGCTGCACCCGATCGGCCCACGCCTCGAGGAACCAAGCCGGTTTCTGGTTTCCGTTGCCCAGGCTACCGAGCAACAGGCGGCCATCGGCATCGCGGCGAATGCTGCTCAGCACCTGGCGCGTATCCCACGAACCTTGGCCGCCGGGGAGGATTTGCTGGGCGGCGTCCCCCGTCAGCGGGGCCGACGCGACCTGGTAGTAGTAACCGGGGAAGAAATTGCGCCGCAGCTCGGTCCATTCGCCTTCGGTGTAGGCATTTGAGGCGATGACCACCTGTGCAGCCTGCACTGAGCCTTGGGCAGTCTGCACCGACCAGTGCGCACCTTGGCGTTCGAGCTGGGTGACTGGGGAATGGTCGAACAACTGCCCGCCAAGGCCGACAGCGGCATTCGCCAAACCACTGGTGTAAGCCATTGGATTCAAGGTGCCGGCGCGCCGATCCAGCAAGGCGGCAGCGATTTTCTTAGTGCCAGTGGCTTGCTCGCAGGCTTGGCCGGTGAGCAATTCCACCGGCGCGCCCCGGCGTTTCCATTGTTCTTCACGACTGCGCAAATCCGCTTCGCCACGGGCGTTGTGCGCCATGTGCAACGTGCCCTCGCGGCGCAATTGGCAATCGATGTTGTATTTGTCGATCAGGCTGAACACCAGCGACGGCGCCGCCCCCAGCATGCGGTTGAGCTGGCTGCCCACCGCCTCGCCGAAACCGGCTTCGATCTCATCCGGCGGGATCCACATCCCGGCATTGACCAACCCGACGTTGCGCCCCGAACCGCCGTGGCCGGTGCGATGGGCCTCCAGCACGGCAACGCTTTTACCCTGTTCCAGCAAGTGGATGGCCGCCGACAGCCCGGTGATCCCGGCGCCGATCACGCACACATCCACCTTGACGTCGCCCTTGAGCGCGGCGCGGTCTGGCCGGCCAGGGGTGAGGTGTTCCCACAAACATGTTTCGCGCAGTGCCATTGCCAGACTCCGATGAGACCTAACAAACAACAGTTTCAGGGTTGTAAACCCAATCAACGGTGGGAGCTGGCTTGCCTGCGATGCAGGCACCTCGGTGTATCAGCTAGACCGAAGTGATGCTATCGCAGGCAAGCCAGCTCCCACATTCTGACCTCACTCCGACTGAGAGATCAGTCGAAGGTAATACCCTGGGCCAATGGCAGTTCCAACGAGTAGTTCACCGTATTGGTCTGCCGACGCATATACCCGCGCCACGCATCCGAACCCGATTCACGCCCACCGCCCGTTTCTTTCTCACCGCCAAACGCGCCGCCGATTTCCGCGCCGCTCGGGCCGATGTTGACGTTGGCGATGCCGCAGTCACTGCCCACGGCCGACATGAACTGCTCGGCTTCGCGCACATCGGTAGTGAAGATGCATGACGACAAACCTTGAGGCACGGCGTTGTTCAGACGCAGGGCTTCAGCGAAATCGGTGTAGCCAATCACGTAAAGAATCGGCGCGAACGTTTCAGTGCACACCACGTCGCTTTGCTCGGGCATTTCCACGATGGCCGGCGACACGTAGTAGGCGTTAGGGAATGTGTCTTGCAGTTGGCGCTTGCCGCCGAACACCTTGCCGCCTTCGCTCAAGGCTTGCTCCAGGGCGTCCTGCATGTTCTCGAAGCCGTGTTTGTCGATCAGTGGGCCGATCAGGTTGCCTTCCAGCGGGTGGCCGATGCGCACCTTGGAATAGGCGGCCTTGAGGCGGGTGACGATTTCCTCCTTCACCGACTCGTGGGCGATCAGCCGGCGTAGGGTGGTGCAACGCTGGCCGGCCGTGCCGACCGCGCTGAACAGGATGGCGCGCACGGCCATGTCCAGGTCGGCGCTTGGGCCGAGGATCATTGCGTTGTTGCCGCCCAGCTCCAGGATGCTGCGGGCAAACCGTGCGGCGACTTTCGGTGCCACTTCGCGGCCCATGCGGGTGCTGCCGGTGGCGCTGATCAACCCGACGCGCGGGTCATCCACCAGCGCGGCGCCGGCGTCGCGGCCGCCGATAATCACTTGGCTGAGGTACTCGGGCGCGCCGTCGAATTTCTTCAACACACGCTCGAACAGCGCCTGGCAAGCCAGCGCGGTAAGCGGGGTCTTTTCCGAGGGTTTCCAGATCACCGCGTTGCCGCACACCAGCGCCAGGGTGGTGTTCCACGCCCACACGGCGACCGGGAAGTTGAAGGCGCTGATCACGCCGACCACGCCCAGCGGGTGCCAGGTTTCACGCATATGGTGGCCCGGGCGTTCGGAGGCGATGGTCAAACCGTACAGCTGGCGCGACAGGCCGACGGCGAAGTCGCAGATGTCGATCATTTCCTGCACTTCACCCAGGCCTTCCTGGGTGATCTTGCCGGCTTCCCAGGACACCAGCTCGCCGAGGTCGGCCTTGTATTCGCGCAACACATCACCGAACTGACGCACCAGTTCGCCGCGGCGCGGTGCCGGCACTTTGCGCCAGGCCTCGAATGCATGCTCGGCGCGACTGACCTGTTGCTCCACCTCGGCGGCGCCTTCCCAGTTCACGCTGCCGATACGGCTGCCATCGATCGGCGAATGCACGGGTTGTTTCCCCGACTGGTACAGCGCCGGGTTTACCCCGAGACGATCAAGCAATGCGGCAACCATGGGTCACTCCTTCAATCTGCAAACAGAAAATTGCGCCGCCGACAGACACGGCGATCCAGAGCTTATTTGTAGCTGGCCGAAGACTTGCCAACAAACGACGATTAGGCGAGATATCATTCCGTTTATTCATGCAAAGAATAAAAAGAGGCGTGCCGTGCTCAATAAAAGACATTTGCCCTCGATCACTGCCTTGCAGTGTTTCGAAGCCGCCACCCGCCACCTGAGTTTCACCCGCGCCGCCGAGGAACTGAACCTCACGCAGAGCGCGGTGAGCAAGCAGGTGGCGCAGTTGGAAGAGTTGTTGCAACACCTGCTGTTTCGCCGGGTGCGCCGCCGCTTGCAGATGACGCCAGCGGGCGACCTGTACCTGGTGGAGGTGCGCAAGATCCTCACGCAGGTGGAGATGTCCACCCACTACCTGCGTTCCTACGGCGGCGAGACCGAAGTGTTGCGGGTGTCTACGCCCTACACCTTTGGCGCGCGCTGGCTGGTACCGCGCCTCAAGGGCTGGCGCCTGCGTCATCCGCAGATCCACCTGGACCTGTGCAACGAGCAGGAGCCGGACGAGCTGCTGCAAGGCAAGGCCGACATGGCCTTCTACTTTGGCCAGGGCTCACGCCCCGGCACCGAGAGTCTGAAATTGTTCAGCGAAGAGCTGGTGCCGGTGTGCGCCCCCGAAAGCCTGCCCGCGCAGCCGTTCACCGATCCCACGCAACTCAGCGACCTGGTCCTGCTGCAAAACGCCTCACGGCCCCAGGGGTGGCATGACTGGTTTGCCAGCCAGGGCTTCCACACCGAGCACAGCTATCACGGACCGCGTTTTGACACCTTTTATATGTGCATTCGTGCGGCCCAGGTCGGCTGTGGCGTGGCCTTGCTGCCGCGCTTTCTGGTGGAAGAGGAACTGGCGGATGGCAAGCTGGTGATCCCTTGGCAGCACGCAATGCCGAGTCAGGATGCGTATTTCCTGGCGTATCCGGAGCATTCGGCGGAAGTGCCCAAGGTGCGCGAATTTGTGAAGTGGATGATGGAGCAGGTTATTTAGTGCCTGGTATATCGCTTTCGCGAGCAAGCCCGCTCCCACAGTTTGAAATGCATTCCAAGTGTGGGAGCGGGCTTGCTCGCGAAAGCGCCGGTGGCCTTGGCAAAAAAATCACTGGCAAAACAACACAGGTCTATGCGCCACTAGCCCTCTTCCCTAATTGTGCGTAAAGGTCGGCGCCCATTGCCGACCCGTCTGGAGATTCCCGTTATGAGCGAGAGTGTGTTTGCCGATCGCATCGTGCAGAACTTGCTCGACACCGACTTCTACAAGCTGACCATGATGCAGGCGGTGCTGCACAACTACCCCAACGTGGAAGTTGAATGGGAGTTTCGTTGCCGAAACAGCGAAGACCTGCGCCCGTACCTGGCGGAGATCCGCTACCAGATCGAACGCCTCGCCGAGCTGAGCCTGAGCCCGGACCAACTGGGTTTCCTCGAACGCATCAGCTTCATGAAGCCGGATTTTTTGCGTTTTCTCGGGCTGTTCCGCTTCAACCTGCGCTACGTGCAAACCGGCATCGAGAACGGCGAATTGTTCATCCGCCTGCGCGGGCCGTGGCTGCATGTGATCCTTTTTGAGGTGCCAATGCTGGCCATCGTCAGCGAAGTGCGTAACCGCTACCGCTACCAGACCGTGATCCTCGAACAGGCCCGCGAGCAGTTGTATCGCAAATTCGACTGGCTGACGGCAAATGCCAGCAGCGATGAGCTGTCAGAGCTGCAAGTGGCCGACTTCGGCACGCGCCGGCGCTTCTCGTACCGCGTGCAGGAAGAAGTGGTCAGCGTGCTCAAGCATGATTTCCCAGGGCGTTTTGTCGGCACCAGCAACGTGCACCTGGCCCGCGAATTCGATATGAAACCGCTGGGCACCATGGCCCACGAATGGATCATGGCCCACCAGCAACTCGGCCCGCGCCTGATCGACAGCCAGATCGCCGCACTCGATTGCTGGGTCCGCGAGTACCGTGGGCTGCTGGGCATTGCCCTGACCGATTGCATCACCACCGACGCGTTCCTCGGCGACTTCGATTTGTACTTCGCCAAGCTGTTCGACGGCCTGCGCCATGACTCCGGCGACCCGGTGCAATGGGCGGAAAAAGCCATCGCCCATTATCATAAGCTGGGTATCGAGCCGATGAGCAAGACCCTGGTGTTCTCCGACAGCCTGTCATTGCCCAAGGCCCTGGAGATATTCCGCGCACTGCGGGGTCGGATCAATGTGAGCTTTGGCATTGGCACCAACCTGACCTGCGACATTCCAGGTGTCGAGCCGATGAGCATCGTGCTTAAAATGACCGCCTGCAATGGCCAGCCCGTCGCGAAGATTTCCGATGAAGCGGGCAAGACCCACTGCACCGACCCGAATTTCGTCGCCTATTTGCGTCATGTTTTCAAAGTACCTGCCATCTCTAGCAAGGAGTGAATCATGCAAGCCGTACAGCGTGAGATTGCTGAACAGCTCAAGGTCCAAGCGCCGTTCAAAGACCCGGCAGCCCTCGAGGCCGAGGTTGCCCGGCGCGTGACCTTTATCCAGGACTGCCTGCGCAATTCCGGGCTCAAAGCGTTGGTGCTGGGCATCAGCGGTGGCGTCGACTCCCTGACCGCCGGCCTGTTGGCCCAACGCGCGATGCAGGAACTGCGCGCCAGCACCGGGGATGACGCCTACCGTTTTATCGCCGTGCGCCTGCCCTACGAAACCCAGTTCGACGAAATCGACGCCCAGGCCTCGGTGGACTTTATCGAACCGGACGAGCGCCACACCGTGAACATCGGCCCAGCGGTGAAAGCCCTGGCCAATGAAGTGGCAGCGTTTGAAGGCAAGGCTTCGGTGTCCCGCGATTTCGTGCTGGGCAACACCAAGGCGCGCATGCGCATGGTGGCGCAGTACACCATCGCCGGCGCGGCCGGTGGGCTGGTGATTGGCACCGACCATGCGGCAGAAGCGGTGATGGGCTTTTTCACCAAGTTTGGTGACGGCGCGTGCGATCTGGCGCCATTGAGCGGGCTGGTGAAGAACCAGGTGCGCGCGATTGCACGGCACTTTGGTGCGCCTGAGTCGTTGGTGGAGAAAGTGCCGACGGCGGACCTGGAAGACCTCTCGCCGGGCAAGCCGGACGAAGCGTCACATGGCGTGACCTACACCGAGATCGATGCGTTCCTGCACGGCGAGCCGGTGCGCGAGGAAGCGTTCCGGATTATCTGTGAGACGTATCGCAAGACTGAGCACAAGCGGGTGATGCCGTTTGCGCCGTGAGGTGAGCCAGATAGGCTTGTGTTGACTGTTAGACCGCTATCGCAGGCAAGCCAGCTCCCACAGTTGACCGGGTTCCAGCATGAGAATGCGGTTGAATGTGGGAGCTGGCTTGACTGCGATGAACGATGACTCGGTTCAACTGACCGCCCACAAAAAAGCGCCCTTCGGGGCGCTTTTTTTTCGACCGGCGTCGGCTTACTTAACGGTCACAGTACCTTTCATCATCGAGATGTGGCCCGGGAACGAGCAGAAGAACGCGTAATCAGTACCGGCGGCCAGCTTCGACACGTCGAAGGTTACCGCGTCTTTCTCGCCAGCACCGATGATCTTGGTGTGGGCGATGATGCGATCGTCACCTGGCTTCAAGTAGTCTTTGTCGATGCCGGCGGCCATGCCGTCAGTGGCAACTGGCTGCATGTTGGCGGCACTGGTCAGCACCCAGTTGTGGCCCATGACGTTTTTCGGCAGGTTGCCGGAGTGAGTCAGCTCGACGGTGAAGGTCTTGCAGCTCTTGTCAATTTCGATGGCTTTGGTATTGAAGGACATCTGGTCAGTGGAGTCGACGGTGACCTTGCACTCTGCAGCAAGCAACTGGCCGCTCGCCAGAGTGAGCAGGGAAACAGCAACGAGTTTGGCAAACATGTGAATCTCCAAGGCAGGGTTTAAAAAAAGCGTATTGCGACAAGGGTGCCTCAAGCAGGCCGAAATTCTTATGATCTGAATCAACAGATTGTATACAACTTTAGGCTATCAGACCTATCAACACAATCTACCAGCCAAAGTACCGGCACCTGCCTATGATCGGCTCATTCCCCTTGGAGCCTACGCCATGCAC
This sequence comes from Pseudomonas sp. H1_A03, assembly GCF_054685145.1. Lineage (NCBI taxonomy): Bacteria > Pseudomonadati > Pseudomonadota > Gammaproteobacteria > Pseudomonadales > Pseudomonadaceae > Pseudomonas > Pseudomonas sp. H1_A03. Next base: position 1,899,959 of record NZ_CP162829.1, on the reverse strand, counting down.
CTCAACCAACTGTTCAACGGCCTGCTGGCTGCCTACGCCTGCGGTAAGTGAGGCCCAAGCGCGCTGCTAAGCTGCTACCATAGCGACCCAAGGCAGCTGCGCGCCGCCCACCCTCACCTTCGACCTTAGAGGATCGCCCATGGCCAAACCTAATTACTCCTTCGCCAAACGTCAGAGAGACTTGGCCAAGGAACAGAAGAAAGAGGAAAAACTGCAACGCAAGAAAGCCGCTGCTGACGAAGAAGCGGGCGCACTGAACCCGGATGCGGAAGGTGAAGTGGCAGTAGACGAAACGGAAACACCGAAAGATCCGGCTGAATAATTTCCTTTGTGCTGAGCCGGCCAGACCGGCTCGGCACAATCCACCTCTACTCCAGCGGCATCACCGTCACCCGAACCTCCGGGTCATGGCTCCCTCCCCCCAGAATCACCCCTCGCAACGGCGACACATCGGAAAAATCCCGGCCCCAGGCCAGGGTGATGTGCTCCAGAGCCGGCTGCACATTGTTTGTCGGATCAAAATCCACCCAACCTGATACCGGGCAATACACCGAGACCCACGCGTGGGACGCATCGGCGCCGATCAGCCGTGGCTGGCCGGGGGGTGGCTGGGTGAGCAGGTAGCCACTGATATAGCGCGCCGCCAGGCCCCGCGAGCGCAGGCACGCCAACATCAGGTGAGCAAAGTCCTGGCACACACCGCGCCGGCGCTCCAGCACTTCCACCAACGGCGTCGCGACCTGGGTCGCCTCGGCATCGAAGGTGAATTCGCTGAAGATCTTTTCCATCAGCGCCTGCACGCCCAGCAGCAACGGCTGACCAGGCGGGAAACAGCTTTCGGAGAACTCCACGAACGTTTGCTTCAAGTGCACGTAGGGCGATTCGAAGCGATAGCGGCAGGCTTCGATCAACTCAAGGGACATGGGATGGCAGCTGTAGGTCAGGCTGTCGCGGGTCTGGTCCCAGGCCGGCGATTGTTGGAAATCCAGCACCGGTCGCGCCAGCACTTCCACGGTCAGCCCGGCATTCACCAGCAATTCATCATGGGGACGTTCGAACGCAAGGCGGGTGATCGGGTTGCCGAACACATCCAGTTCATCGCGGCGCGACGTCGGCTCCGGGCTGATCTCCAGCTGCTGCGAGCTGCAACGCTGCCAGGCGCACGGCCGTGGCCACAGATGCGCCAACTGCTGGGCCAAGGACACCGGGCTGTCGTAGTGATAATGGGTATCGTGGAAAATCTGGTAGCGCGCACTCATCACACCGACACCGTTTGTTGGCTGACATCATCCACATGGGCAAAGTGGCGCAAGGCCAGGCGATCCGACACTTGGCCACTTTCATCGGCCACCGCTTGCAGCAGGTCGGCCAGGCCATCCAACGCGGCACGCACGCTGGATTCGCCAAACAGGGGGTTCTCCAGGCAGCCCAGGTCGAAACGCGACAGGCGCTCCACCAACGGCGCGAGACCTGTTTCCCGGGGTACACCGAAATCGTCGTTGAGACGTCGCAGGGTACGGCTGACCAGTTTGAGCTGGAACAACACCGCATGCGGGTTCTGCTCGTCCAGCAGCAACAGGTCGAGCACCGGGATCAACTGCGGCACCGCCAGGTAGCGCGAGCGATAGGTGATGCTGCTGTTGCCCAGCTCCAGCAACCACTCCAGCCCGGCCTGATCGAACACCGCCACGCCCCGCAAGAATGCGGCAAGGCTGCTGCTGAGAAATTGCAGACGCTCGATGCGCCGGCCCATCATCAAAAAACGCCAGCCTTCATCGCGGGTCATGTCGTCCAGGGCAAACCCGGACAGCGCCGCCAGGGACATCACCAGGCGGTTGAGGAAGTCCAGCAATTCACCAAAGTCCGGCGCCTCGCTTTCCAGCTCCAGGGCTTCGCGTTGCAGCTCTACCAGCGCCTGCCAGTTTTCCCGGGACAACTTGCCGCGCACTTGGGACGCCGCCCACTGCAAGCGTTGCAGGTTGGCGCGCAGGCTCGAGGGCCAGTCATCACCGAGCAAGGCCGCGAGCAGTCGTTCTGGCAATTCGCCCTCTTCCGGCAGCAGGCGCAGGTTTTCACCCAATTCCACCGCCGCCTGCAAGGCCAGCGCGTCATCGCCATCGACATACCGCGCCAGCACCACGCGCAACCAGCGCGCGCTGTCATCGCAGCGCTCGCAGTAACGACCAAACCAGAACAGATTTTCCACCACCCGCGACGGCAGATACGGATCGCGGCGCACCAGGTCATGGGCACCAATGGCGCGTTGCGCACGCCAGTGTTCGCTACCGGCCGCGCGTTCGCCGAGCACCCAGGTGTCTTTGCTGGCGCCTCCGCGTTGCATCGACACCACTTCGGCATCGGCCTCGGCGGCCACGCGGGTCAGGCCGCCGGGAAGCACGCGATAACCGTCGGCGCTGGCCACGGCATAAACACGCATGCCGATGGCGCGATGTTGCAGGTGGTCATCCACGGTGTGCCACACCGGCGCCTGGGACAGTTGCGCCAGTTCCTGGGCGACGTAGGCGTACGGCCGCGCGCGCATGCGTTCGGCCAGGGCTTGGCGCTCTTCGTCGTTCAGGTCACGGCCGAATACCGGCGCGAAACTTTGCGACGGGAAAGCCGGTTTTATCAGCAGCTCCGGCAACTTTTCCAGAGCTTCGGCCAGCACCGGCGCTTCACCGCACCACCACGTGGCAATGGACGGCAGGATCAGTGCTTCACCGAACAGAAATTCGTTGATCTTCGGCAGGAAGCCGAGCAAACCGGGCGACTCCAGCACACCGCTGCCCAACGCATTGGCCACCAACACATTGCCTTGGCGCACCGCATCGAGCAGACCGGGGACGCCAAGGGCTGAGTCGGTGCGCAGCTCCAGTGGGTCGCAGAAGTCGTCGTCGAGACGACGCATGATTGCGTGCACCCGGCGCAGGCCGCTGAGGGTTTTCAGGAACACCGTGCTGTCACGCACGGTGAGGTCGCCGCCTTCCACCAGCGGGTAGCCGAGTTGGCGGGCGAGGTAGAGGTGTTCAAAGTAACTTTCGTTGAATCGGCCCGGCGTGAGCAGAACGATCAGAGGCTGTTGATCATCCCCGGGCGCCTGTCGGACCAAGGTTTCCTGGAGCGTACGGAAGAACCCCGTGAGGTGCTGCACTTGCAGATCACGGTACAGGTCCGGGAACGCGCGGGACACGATGGTGCGGTTCTCCAGCGCGTAGCCCGCACCCGACGGCGCCTGTGTGCGGTCGGCGGTGACCCACCAGCGGCCATCCGGGGTGCGCGCCAGGTCCACGGCGTACAGGTGCAGAAACGCGCCGTCCGGCGGTTGAATGCCTTGGCACGGCCACAGGAAGTTGTTGTGCCCAAACACCAGCTCGGCCGGCAGCAAGCCTTCCTTGATCAGGCGCTGCGGGCCATAAAGGTCGGCCAGCACGGCATTGAGCAGCCGTGCACGCTGGGCAATACCGGCCGACAGGTGCTGCCACTCATCGGCTGCGAGCACGTGGGGCAACAGGTCAAGCTCCCATGGGCGGTCGGCGCCCTTGGGGTCGGCGTAGACGTTATAGGTCACGCCGTTTTCCTGGATCTGCCGGGTCAGCAGCGCCTGGCGTTGGGCCAGTTGCGCGGGTGTGCTGCGTTGCAGGTGGTCGAGCAGGCGCTGCCAATGCGCACGCACCGCGCCGCCGTCGTCCAGCAGTTCGTGATAGGTGCCCGCGGTCAGCGGGTAACGGTCGAGCAAATCGGACATGGAACGCTCGGCAGAGGCAAGGGGGCCACAGTTTAATTCAAATTCACTACGATCTAATGTGGGAGCTGGCTTGCCTGCGATGGCGGTGGTTCAGTCGACAGTGTTGGTGACTGATAAATCGCTATCGCAGGCAAGCCAGCTCCCACATTCTGGACCGGCGTTTAGTCATTTTTATTGGGGAAACGCCGCAAGTCCAAGGTCATCGGCAACTCATCGTTGATGACGACTGCCGGCACCGGAAGCGTCCCAGGGCTATGCCCCAACCGGAAAAACCTCGCCATGCGCCGGCTTTCCGCTTCATTGGCATTCACCGGCAAGCTGTCGTAATTGCGCCCGCCCGGATGGGCGACATGGTACTGGCAGCCGCCCAGCGAGCGTTGCATCCAGGTATCCAGCAAATCGAACACCAACGGCGCATGCACCGCGATGGTCGGTTGCAGGCAGTTGGCCGGCTGCCAGGCGCGATAACGCACGCCGGCCACAAACTCGCCGACTCGCCCGGTGGGTTGCAAGGGCACCGGAATGCCGTTGCAGGTCAGCAGGTAGCGTTGCGGCGGCAGCCCGGTCACTTTCACCTGAAGGCGCTCAAGGGACGAATCGACATAACGCACCGTGCCGCCCACGGCGCCCTCCTCGCCCAGCACATGCCAGGGTTCCAGGGCCTGGCGCAGCTCCAGTTCGATACCACTGACGGCATAGTCGCCGACTTTGGGGAAACGGAACCCCAGATGCGCGGCAAACCATTCGGCGCGTAGCGGGTAACCGGCGGCGTTGAGTTCGACGATCACGTCGGCAAAGTCTTGCTCGATGAAGTGCGGCAACAGGAAACGGTCGTGCAGCTCGGTGCCCCAGCGCGCCAGTTTCGGCGGCGCATAGGGTTCGCGCCAGAAACGTGCGACCAAGGCGCGCAGCAGCAATTGTTGGGTCAGGCTCATGCGCGCATGGGGCGGCATCTCAAATGCACGCAATTCCAGCAGGCCCAGGCGGCCGGTGGCGCCATCCGGCGAGTAGAGTTTATCGATGCAGAACTCGGCGCGGTGGGTGTTGCCCGTCACATCGATCAGCAGGTTGCGCAGCAGGCGGTCCACCAACCAGGGCGGGCACTCTTCGCCGGGCTCCGGCATTTGCGCGAAAGCGATTTCCAGTTCGTACAGCGCGTCGTTGCGCGCCTCGTCCACCCGTGGCGCCTGGGAGGTCGGGCCTATAAACAGCCCGGAAAACAGGTAGGACAAGGAGGGATGGTTATGCCAATAGCTGATCAGACTGCGCAGCAGGTCGGGCCGGCGCAGGAAGGGTGAGTCCTTGGGCGTGGCGCCACCGAGCACAAAGTGGTTACCCCCACCGGTGCCGGTGTGGCGCCCGTCGATCATGAATTTCTCGGTGGTGAGCCGAGTTTGCCGCGCCTCTTCGTAGAGGAATTCGGTGCGTTCCACCAGCTCATCCCAGGTGGCGGATGGCTGCACGTTGACCTCAATCACACCTGGGTCCGGCGTGACGCGGAAGTTGCTCAGGCGTGTATCAGCCGGCGGCTCGTAGCCTTCCAGTAATACCGGGCAATGCAGTTCTTCGGCGGTAGCTTCGATGGCAGCCACCAGTTCCAGATAGTCTTCGACGCGCTCAAGCGGCGGCATAAACAGATACAGCCGACCTTCCCGTGCCTCGGCACAGAGCGCCGTGCGCGTCAGCCAGTCCGCAGACTCGTCGACCTTTGGCACACGCTCATCGCTGGGTGCGGGTTCGCCGTGGCTTTGCAGTTGGGTGGTGGTCGGCAGCTCCGGCTGATCCTGGTTGGGGTCAGTGGGATGCACAAACGGATATTCCGCCGCCGTGACCCAAGGCTGCGAGGCCAAAGGCAGGCGATAGCCCAGCGGCGAATCCCCTGGCACCAGGCGGCAATGGTTATCGCGCAGGTACCAACGACCACTCTGCCAACGGTCATTCGCTGCCGTACGCGCCAGCGGCAGCACTTGGCCGATGACTTTATCCAGGCCCTGGCTGAACACTTTGCGTAGGCGTTCGCGCTCCAGGTCGTCGCTCAGGCGCGGGTCTTGGGCGGTGACGTTTTGCGGCAGCGCGCCTTCGCGCCACAGGTAGTAGAAATTGTCTTCGAAGGCCGGGAACACAAAACGCGCCGGCAGCTTCAGACGCTCGGCGACACTGGCCAGGAAGCGCCCAGCCATGACGCCGTCCGCGCCGTAATCCTCCTGCTCATCGGCAATCAGCGCGCTGTTGTGCCAGATCGGCACGCCGTCACGGCGCCAGTAGCAATTGAGCGACCAACGCGGCAGTTGTTCGCCGGGGTACCACTTACCCTGCCCGAAGTGCACCAGGCCCTTGGGCGCGTAGTGTTTGCGCATACGCTGAAACAGCTCGGCGGACAGGCGACGCTTGTCCGGCCCGAGCGCGGCGGTGTTCCACTCGGCGCCGTCGGGGTCGTCGATGGAGACGAAGGTCGGCTCGCCGCCCATGGTCAGGCGTACATCGTCCTTGAGCAGGTCGCCATCGATCTGCCGGCCCAGGGCCTGGATCGCCAGCCATTGTTCTTCGGTGTAGGGCTTGGTGACGCGCGGCGCCTCCCAAATCCGCTCCACCGACATCTCGTGGGTGAATTCGCACTCACACGGTTCCACCAACCCACTGATCGGCGCCGCTGAAGATGGATCGGGACTACAGGCCAACGGTATGTGGCCTTCACCAGCAAACAGCCCGGAAGTGGCATCCAGGCCGATCCAGCCAGCGCCGGGCAGATACACTTCGCACCAGGCGTGCAGGTCGGTGAAGTCCACTTCGGTACCGGACGGGCCATCGAGCGCTTTGACGTCAGCAGTCAGCTGGATCAAATAACCGGACACAAACCGCGCCGCCAAGCCGAGGTTGCGCAGTAGTTGCACCAGCAGCCAGGCCGAATCGCGACAGGAGCCAGAGGCGTTCTCCAGGGTGAACTCCGGGGTCTGAACGCCCGGCTCCATGCGGATCAGGTAACCGATATCGGCGGCCAGGCGCTGGTTGAGGGCGACCAGAAAATCCACGGCAGGCAGCGGCGTGCGGTCGATGCCGGCCAGGTAAGCGGCAAACCTTGGCGTCAGCGGCAAGGTTTCCAGGTACGGCGCCAGCTCGCGCTGCTCATCGGCGGCGTAGCTGAAGGGGATTTTTTCGGCGTAGGGCTCAAGGAAAAAGTCGAACGGGTTGAACACCGCCATCTCGGCGACCAGGTCGACCTCGATGCGCAGCTCATTGGTCTTTTCCGGAAACACCAGCCGCGCCAGGTAATTGCCCTGGGGGTCTTGCTGCCAGTTGATGAAATGCTGCTCGGGCAGCACTTTCAGCGCGTAGGACAAGATCCGCGTGCGGCTGTGGGCCGCCGGGCGTAGACGCACAATCTGCGGGCCGAGTTCGACCGCGCGGTCGTAGCGGTAATGCGTAACGTGGTGCAACGCGACATGAATCGACACGGCGGCCTCCTGCGAGCCAGGGCATGGAAACAAAGCGCGCAAGACTTATGCCAGAGCGGCCGTCATTGCGCTTTATCGTGGGACCCGGTGCAGTACAGCACCAAAACGGCGCCAACGGTGGTGTCGTGGTGCAGGCGCCGCACATATTTGTGGCGTTAATGTGAGGATGGGTGGCGAATCTACCCAATCACCGGGTTTTGCGCTTTGCGATTACGGCTTGGCGCAGGTGGCGTATCTCGGACAGTTTTTTGCGCATTTCGCGGTGGCGTTTGCTATTGAGCAGCAGTAACCCCAACAGCGGAAAGAGGACAGCCGAGCCATAGACCAGCTTGTTGAGATCGTATTGAATCATTGGCAGTACGAACAACAGACAAGCGCCCAAGTAAGCCGCCACCAGCCGCGTAGCCCAGGGATAGCCGCGTGCGATCATGACGTTGCCAAAGACCAGCACCGCCACTAGCACCAGTATCGCGCCTACTGAATAGTTGGCCTTGAGCGCGGGATCAAGACCGCGCAAATAGGTCACGCCAGCCATGGAGACCGAGGCTGAGCCGGAGAAGATCGCCATGAAAATCGTCCCCATGAACACGGGGAAATAGCGGGCGAGGAAACTGCCCATCTCGGGGAAGCCGTTCATTCCGTCAAGTCCTCGTACAGGCCAATGGCAATGGTCTCGGCAGTGCCTACGTGACCCGTTCTATAGCTGCCCCAGATACCCAAGAGCCCGCCCAAGGCATCCTTGAGTTGGGTCAAAGTGGCATGACGGATCTCCGTGGAACTGTAGCTCTTTGTCAGCTTGCCGGCGCGCTGCTGCAATTTGAGTAGCTTGGGCGTCAGGCTTGGGTCCCTGAGGCTAAGCAGTTCCTTGGTCAACTTCTTGCGTTCCTGACGGCTCAGGCCCTTGAGCAGTTCGTACCAACTCTTGCCCAATGCTGCGGCCTTGTTGGCCTTGAGCAGCCTGACGGTGGTCAACGCACCCGTGCCGATGCCCACCAAAGAGGCCGCGTCAAGGATAGGTGAAACGGCGCCGTACCATTCGGCGTCGTCCATACGGTCATTGGCATCAGGATCAAGCACTTCGTTATACGTACGCGCCACGCCAAACCCACATTGCGCGCTGCTGGCCAGCGCCGCCGTGATACCAATGCCGACCACAAATGCACTGGCACCTGCCGTGAACGGTACCGCAACACTGCCGCTGAACACCACGATCCAGCCGATTACCGCCGCACCACAGGAAAGACCCATATCAAACGCCTCTTTTTGAAGGCGTCCTTCCCGAGGATCGGTCTTTACTTGTTCCACAAACTGCGCAGGCGAAATGTACTTCTGCGCCTCGCGCAAAATAATGCGCTTGGGCCTGATGCTGCAGATGGGCCTGAACTCGCGCAGGGTGATCACGTTGAAATCGGCATCGATATACACGACACCTGCGCCGACAATGCCGGGGTCAGCGTCAATGGCCGCAAACAGGCGCGGCAGGTTGATCTGGCTCTCGATGCGCTGGCGCGCCATGAATTGGGAGCGGTTGGAGTCCATGCCGATACCGGCCGGGGGGTTGCCCATGGGGGTGTTCTTCCTTGAAATAGGTGGTGGCTGAGCCGACGCCTTCGCGAGCAAGCCCGCTCCCACACTTGAGTATTCGCAAATCAAAATGTGGGAGCGGGCTTGCCCGCGAAGGCGATTTAATGGTCGCCACCTTAACAAACAGGCTCGCCACCGAATAGAAAGCAAAACGCCAGCACGAGGCTGGCGTTTTGCATTTTCAGGCTACGATCAACGCGGCACGACTGGCTTGCGCGCAGGCTTCTTGCCTTTGCCCTTGGCCGCGTCGGTGCGCTCTTTAGCCGCCTGTTTGTTGCGTGCCATGGCCGCAGCCTTGGCTTGTTCACGCTTGTCCCACGGGTTGCTGCCGTCGCTGCCGCGCGGTGGCAAGCCGGTGTGCTGGGTGAGGATCTTGGTGGTTTCCTTGGCGACCTTGTGGCTGCCGGCCGGCGTCGAGTTTTTGCGACGCGCGCTCTGGTAGCTGTCGGTAGACGGCTGGTGCAGCGGGATCAGTTGCTCCTTGCCCGGCCCGATCAGGTCGGCACGGCCCATGCGGGTCAGCGCTTCACGCAGCATCGGCCAGCCTTTCGGGTCGTGGTAGCGCAGGAACGCCTTGTGCAGGCGGCGCTGCTCTTCGCTCTTGACGATGGTCACCGCGTCGCTTTTGTAGGTGACCTTGCGCAGCGGGTTCTTGCCCGAGTGGTACATCGCGGTGGCGGTGGCCATCGGCGACGGGTAGAACGCCTGCACCTGGTCGGCGCGGAAGTCATTGCGCTTGAGCCACAGGGCCAGGTTCATCATGTCTTCATCGGTGGTGCCGGGGTGGGCAGCGATGAAGTACGGGATCAGGTACTGCTCCTTGCCCGCTTCCTTGGTGTACTTTTCGAACATGCGCTTGAACTTGTCATAGCTGCCAATGCCCGGCTTCATCATCTGGTTGAGCGGACCTTCCTCGGTGTGTTCCGGGGCGATCTTGAGGTAGCCACCGACGTGGTGGGTGACCAGCTCTTTGACGTACTCCGGCGACTCGACGGCGAGGTCGTAGCGCAGGCCGGAGGCGATCAGGATCTTCTTCACACCCGGCAACGCACGGGCGCTGCGGTACAGCTGGATCAACGATGAATGGTCAGTGTTCAAGTTCGGGCAGATGCCAGGGAACACGCACGACGGCTTGCGGCACGCGGATTCGATTTCCGGGCTCTTGCAGGCGATGCGGTACATGTTCGCGGTCGGGCCACCGAGGTCGGAGATCACCCCGGTGAAGCCCGGGACCTTGTCGCGGATCTCTTCGATCTCGCGAATGATCGACTCTTCGGAACGGTTCTGGATGATGCGGCCTTCGTGCTCGGTGATCGAGCAGAAGGTGCAGCCGCCAAAGCAACCACGCATGATGTTCACCGAGAAGCGGATCATGTCGTAGGCCGGAATCTTTTCCTTGCCGTACACCGGGTGCGGGACACGGGCGTAAGGCATGCCAAACACGTAGTCCATTTCTTCGGTGGTCATGGGAATGGGCGGCGGGTTGAACCACACGTCCACTTCACCGTGCTTCTGCACCAGGGCGCGGGCGTTGCCTGGGTTGGTTTCCAGGTGCAGCACGCGGTTGGCGTGGGCGTAGAGCACCGCGTCGCCACGGACTTTTTCCACCGACGGCAGGCGGATTACGGTTTTGTCGCGGGTCATGCGCGGGCTGGCCAGGATCTGCACGACCTTGGCTTCGTCCGGATCATCAACCGGACCTTTTTCCTGCTCAATGGCGCAAGCCTGGGTGTCCTGGGTGTTCACGTACGGGTTGATGATCTTATCGATCTTGCCCGGACGGTCGATACGCGTGGAGTCCACTTCGTACCAGCCTGCCGGCGTGTCACGGCGAATGAACGCGGTGCCGCGCACGTCAGTGATGTCTTCGATCTTGTGGCCCCACGACAGGCGCTGGGCAACTTCGACAATTGCGCGCTCGGCGTTGCCGTACAACAGGATGTCCGCGGTGGCGTCGATCAGGATCGAGTTACGCACGCGGTCCTGCCAGTAGTCGTAGTGGGCGATGCGGCGCAGGGAGGCTTCGATGCCACCGAGCACGATCGGCACGTTCTTGTAGGCTTCCTTGCAACGCTGGCTGTACACCAGGCTGGCGCGGTCCGGGCGTTTGCCGGCCATGCCGCCTGGGGTGTAGGCGTCGTCGGAGCGGATTTTCTTGTCGGCGGTGTAGCGGTTGATCATCGAGTCCATGTTGCCGGCCGCGACGCCGAAGAACAGGTTCGGCTCGCCGAGCTTCATGAAGTCGTCTTTGGACTGCCAGTTCGGCTGCGCAATGATCCCGACACGGAAGCCCTGGGACTCCAGCAGCCGGCCGATGATCGCCATGCCGAACGACGGATGGTCGACGTAGGCATCACCGGTGACGATGATGATGTCGCAGGAATCCCAGCCAAGCTGATCCATCTCCTCCCTGCTCATTGGCAGGAATGGCGCAGGACCGAAACATTCGGCCCAGTACTTGGGATAGTCAAATAACGGCTTGGCTGTTTGCATGACGGTGACCGGTGTTGAGATGAAAAATCGCGGGCGCGGAATATAGCACAAAATTTGACCAATTCCGACCTTTGCAGTCGGAATTGGAGGCGCTCATTTACTCGTCTTCGAAGTTGTAACTGCCTGGCGCAAGGTTTTCGAACCGAGTGTATTTACCAATAAACGCCAGGCGCGTGGTGCCGATCGGGCCGTTACGCTGCTTGCCGATGATGATTTCGGCGATGCCCTTGTGCTCGGTTTCCGGGTGATACACCTCGTCGCGGTACACGAACATGATCACGTCAGCATCCTGCTCGATCGCTCCGGATTCCCGCAAGTCGGAGTTGATCGGGCGCTTGTTGGGCCGTTGTTCCAGGGAGCGGTTGAGCTGCGAAAGCGCCACCACTGGGCAGTTGAACTCCTTGGCCAGGGCTTTCAACGAGCGAGAAATCTCGGAAATCTCGTTGGTTCGGCTGTCACCGCTGGAGCCGGGGATCTGCATCAACTGCAGGTAGTCGATCATGATCAGGGCGATGTCGCCGTGCTCACGCACCAGGCGTCGGGTGCGCGCGCGCATTTCCGACGGGCTGATACCGGCAGTGTCATCGATGAACAGCTTGCGGTCGTTGAGCAGATTGACCGCAGAGGTCAGGCGCGGCCAGTCATCGTCTTCCAGGCGACCGGCACGCACTTTGGTCTGGTCGATACGGCCCAGGGATGAAAGCATCCGCATGATCAGCGATTCACCTGGCATCTCCAGGGAGTAAACCAGCACCGCTTTGTCACTGCGTAGAACGGCGTTTTCCACCAGGTTCATCGCGAACGTGGTCTTACCCATCGACGGACGGCCTGCAACGATGATCAAGTCAGACGGCTGCAGGCCGCTGGTCATGCCATCGAGGTCGGTGTAGCCGGTGGACAGGCCGGTGATCGCGTTGTCGGTGTTGAACAGGGTATCGATACGGTCGATGGCTTTGGTCAACAGGTCGTTGACGCTGACCGGGCCGCCGGTTTTCGGTCGTGCTTCGGCGATCTGGAAGATCTGCCGTTCGGCTTCGTCGAGGATTTCCTCGGCTGTACGCCCTTCCGGGTTGAAGGCACTGTCGGCAATTTCCGTGGCAATGCCGATCAATTGACGCAACGTTGCCCGCGCGCGGACGATCTGCGCATAGGCCTTGATGTTGGCGACCGACGGGGTGTTTTTTGCGAGCTCACCCAGGTAGCCGAGACCGCCCACTTGCGAGGTCTGGCCTTCCTTGTCCAATTGTTCGGCAAGGGTCACGACGTCGATGGGGGAGTTCTGATCGGCCAGCTTAGCGATGGCGCGGAAGATCAGGCGGTGGTCATGGCGATAGAAGTCACCGTCCGAGACTTGATCCAGCACGCGCTCCCAGGCGTTGTTGTCCAGCATCAAACCACCGAGCACGGCTTGTTCGGCCTCGATGGAGTGCGGCGGCACCTTCAGGGCAGCGGTTTGCAGATCGTATTGCTCGGGAGCTGAAATATCGTTCATGGCCACTTGGAATTAGGGGTGTGTAAAAAAACAAAAGGCACGACCTGTAAACAGGATCGTGCCCGATGTTAACCGGCTGTCACGCAAGGTGCCAGCCAGTTGGGTCTTGCTTAAGCTGCTACCACGACAACGCGTACGGTGGCTTCAACTTCGGCGTGCAGGTGCACGGCTACGTCGAATTCGCCTACGTTGCGGATGGTGCCGTTCGGCAGACGAACTTCGCTCTTCTGCACTTCAACGCCGGAGGCGGTCAGTGCATCAGCGATGTCGTGGGTGCCGATCGAACCGAACAGCTTGCCTTCGTCACCGGCGGTGGCAGTGATAGTCACTTCCAGCTCAGCCAGTTGGGCAGCGCGAGTTTCGGCCGAAGCTTTTTTGTCTGCTGCTGCTTTTTCCAGCTCAGCACGACGCTCTTCAAACGCAGCCAGGTTGGCAGCGGTTGCAGCGGTGGCTTTGCCGTATGGCAGCAGGTAGTTACGACCGTAGCCGGCCTTAACGTTCACTTTGTCGCCCAGGTTGCCCAGGTTGGCGACTTTTTCCAGAAGGATCAGTTGCATGTGAAAATCCTCTAACTTTTAACCTTCACCGTTCGCGTTATCGGCGTCTTTCGGCGCCAGACGACCGCGAAAATCAATCAGGCCGTCGACAATGGCCAGAACCACGAGTAACGGATAGATCAGCTGCATGAACAGCAACATCGTTACGTACAACCCCACCAGCCAAAACTTGGCCAGACGCTTCTGCGCGACCAGCCCGTGAATCAGGGCCAGTCCGGCGAACATCAGCGGTACGCTGCAAAACAGCACCATCAAGGCCATCTGCGAACCAAGGTTCGGTCCGATAACCATGAGTGCAAGCAGCAACATCGCCGGGCCCACGGGAATTCTGATACTGCGAAACTCGCGACCAAAACCACCCGGGTTGTACAACAACGCCTGCCAATATCGCCCAAGCATCAGGCTCAACAAGCTGACGATCTGCATCATTACCGCCATCAGGCCGATCAGGGCCGGTGCAATCAGTGTTGCCAGTCGCGCTCGCTCATCTACCGACAGCTGCTGGTAGAGTTCCCCGAGGGCCATCGGCAGGATCTTGACGATCTCTTGCGACAGCGCCTCGATTTGCGGGCGGAAAGCCGCGTCAATCAACACCGAAAACACCAATCCCAATGCCACGCTGACCAGCAGCGTGCGGACCCAGGACTCACTTGCGCGCAAAACCAACGCAAGGCTCGACGACCCCAGCAGTACCAGAAGTACCTTGGGTTCGCCCAGTTGCAGCCACCAGATCAAGGCGGCCAACACTCCCAGGGCCAGGACGCCAACGGCGCCCTGCAAACCGCGCCGCAGGAGCACAAGGCATCCAGCGGCAGCACCCAACCAATACAACAACGGCAATGCTGCACATCCAGCCACTACCAGAGTGGCCTGCACACGACCGCGCATGATGAACTCAGCTAAGGCGCGCATGCATTCAATCCCTTACTACTTGTCGACTGCCCGGTCTCAGCGGCCGTGGCTGTCGGTGTAGGCCAGCAGGGCCAGGAAGCGGGCGCGCTTGATAGCGGTGGCCAGCTGACGCTGATAACGTGCTTTGGTACCGGTGATACGGCTTGGAACGATTTTGCCGGTCTCGGATACGTAGGCTTTCAGAGTGTTGAGATCTTTGTAATCGATCTCTTTCACGTCTTCAGCGGTGAAGCGGCAGAATTTACGACGACGGAAGAAACGTGCCATTTGATAGGCTCCTTAAAAGGTCCGTGGATTACTCGTCAGCGTTATCGCTGTTGTCGCTGTCATCACTATCAGCGCTATCAGCGCCTTCGTGCTCAGGACGGTCGCGACGCTCACGGCGCTCACTGCGGTTTTCTTCAGCCTTGAGCATCTCGGATTGGCCGGTAACGGCTTCTTCGCGACGGATGACCAGGTTACGGATCACTGCATCGTTGTAGCGGAAGTTGTCTTCCAGCTCGGCCAGGGCCTTGCCAGTGCACTCAACGTTCAGCATCACGTAGTGAGCCTTGTGAACATTGTTGATTGCGTAGGCCAGTTGACGACGGCCCCAATCTTCCAGACGGTGGATTTTGCCGCCGTCTTCTTCGATCAGCTTGGTGTAACGCTCTACCATGCCGCCGACTTGCTCGCTTTGATCCGGGTGGACCAAAAAGATGATTTCGTAATGACGCATGAATGCTCCTTACGGGTTGTAGCCTGCCGCTCAAAAACGGTCAGACAAGGAGTGAATGACACTTATGGATCTTGCCAAAGGGAGGCACATCGGTGCCCGCCAGGAAGGCAAGGGGCGCAATTGTAGAGAAGGGGGAGGAAGGGCGCAAGGTGATTGGTGATTATTTGAACAATCCTCCAACCACCACACAGCAAATGGGGGAGCGGGCTTGTGTGGGAGTCGGGCTTGCCCGCGATGCAGGCACCTCGGTGTATCAGTGATACCGAAGTGATGCTATCGCAGGCAAGCCAGCTCCCACATTTTGAACTGCGCCAAGCCGGATTACTTCTTGGGCTTGGTCTTAGCCTTGGCGCCACGCTGGCGCTGGGCTTCAAACAGGCACACGCCGGTCGCGACCGAAACGTTCAGACTGCTGACACTGCCAGCCATCGGCAAATGCACCAGGTAATCGCAGTGCTCGCGGGTCAGGCGACGCATGCCCTTACCTTCGGCGCCCATGATCAAAATGGTCGGGCCGGTGAGGTCTTGGTCATAAATGCTGACCTCAGCCTCGCCTGCCGTACCCACGATCCACAGGCCACGCTGCTGGAGTTTCTCCAGGGTGCGCGCCAGGTTGGTCACAGCCACCAGCGGAATCACTTCCGCCGCGCCGCAGGCCACTTTACGCACGACTGGCGTCAGGGTGGCCGACTTGTCTTTAGGCACAATCACTGCCAGCGCGCCGGCAGCATCCGCCGAACGCAGGCAAGCGCCGAGGTTATGCGGGTCGGTCACGCCGTCCAGCACCAGCAACAGCGGGGCACCGTCGGTACGGTCAAGCAGCTCGTCGAGCATGGCTTCGCCCCAGACCTGGCTCGGACTGACGTCTGCAACCACGCCTTGGTGAACACCCTCAACCCACACGTCCATTTCACGACGCTCAGCCTGACCGATAGCCACCTTGTTTTGGGTGGCCAGCTCGACCAGCGCTTGCACGCGTGGCTCGCTGCGACCTTCTGCCAGCCACACTTGCTTGACGCGCTTAGGATGGTGACGCAGCAGTGCTTCTACGGCGTGCACGCCGTAGATTTTTTCCAGACTCATGACTTGGCCTTAGGTTTGCGCGATCCACCGCTTTTCGCGGGGGCCGAACCCGCTTTGGGCGGGCCTTTACGGTGTTTACTTGGCTTGCTCGACGGGTTTTCGTCCCCGCGAGACTTTCCCCCAGACGCCGCTTTACCACCGCTTTTGGCTTCGTTGAGCAACTGCTGCTTCAACTCGCGACTCTTGCGCAATTCGGCGTTTTTCGCCGCTGCGTCGCTTGGGCGGTAGGCCTCAGGAGCCTTTTCCTTGCTAGACGAGCGACGACCCGCCTTGGCTGACGCAGGCTCGGCGGCTACCGCTTTCGCGGAAGTGCCTCTGCCCTTGCTGGCTGGCGCAGCAGGCTCGCTGCCACGTTTTTTACGGCTGCCCGGCGCCTCGGCAGGCTTTTCGGGCATACCGAAGTCGATCTTGCGCTCGTCGAGGTCGACGCGCATGACCTGCACTTCAACCGTATCACCCAAGCGGAAGCTACGACCGGTGCGCTCGCCCGCCAGGCGGTGATGCACAGGGTCAAAGTGGTAGTAGTCACCCGGCAAGGCGGTGACATGCACCAGACCCTCGACGTAGATATCGGTCAGCTCAACGAACAGACCAAAGCCAGTCACCGCAGTGATCACACCCGGGAACGACTCGCCCACGCGATCCTTCATGAACTCGCACTTGAGCCAGTTCACTACGTCACGGGTGGCTTCGTCGGCACGGCGCTCGCTCATGGAGCATTGCTCGCCCAACTGTTCCAACGCAGCTTCGTCGTACGGATAGATCCGCGCCTTCGGAATGGTCATCGCACCGGCACGCTTGACGTGCGGGGTGTTTTGCTTGGAATGGATCACGCTACGGATCGCACGGTGCGTGAGCAGGTCCGGGTAACGGCGAATGGGTGAAGTGAAGTGGGTATAGGCTTCGTAATTCAGACCGAAGTGGCCTTGGTTATCAGCGCTGTACACCGCTTGGCTCAGGGAACGCAGCATCACGGTCTGGATCACGTGGTAATCCGGACGGTCCTTGATGCTCGCGAGCAGCGCCTGGTAATCCTTCGGCGATGGGCCATCTTTGCCTTTGTGCAGGGACAGGCCCAGCTCACCGAGGAACGCACGCAACTTCTCCAGACGCTCCGGCGGCGGACCGTCGTGCACGCGGTAGAGCGCAGGGATTTCGTGCTTTTTCAGGAATTCAGCAGTGGCCACGTTGGCCGCCAGCATGCATTCCTCGATCAGCTTGTGAGCATCGTTACGCGTGGTCGGGGTGATCGCGGCGATCTTGCGCTCGGAACCGAAGACAATTCGGGTTTCCTGGGTTTCAAAATCGATCGCGCCACGTACGTGACGGGCACCCAGCAGCACCTTGTACAGTGCATAGAGCTGCTTGAGGTGCGGAACCACACCGGCGTATTCGGTACGCAGGGCCTTGGCTTCGCTGGTTTTCGGCGTTTCCAGGATGGTGCTGACCTTGTTGTAGGTCAGGCGCGCCTGGGAGTGGATCACCGCCTCATAGAATTGGTAGTCGGTCATTTCGCCGGTTTTCGAGATGGTCATCTCGCACACCATGGCCAAACGGTCGACTTTCGGGTTCAGGGAGCACAGGCCGTTGGACAGCTGCTCAGGCAGCATCGGGATCACGCGCTCAGGGAAGTACACCGAGTTGCCGCGCACCTGGGCTTCGTTGTCCAGGGCCGAACCGATCTTCACGTAGCTGGACACATCGGCAATGGCGACAAACAGCTTCCAGCCGCCGGAGAACAGGCGCAGCTTGCCAGGCTTGGCTTCGCAGTAAACCGCATCGTCGAAGTCGCGGGCATCTTCGCCGTCGATGGTGACGAACGGCAGATGACGCAGGTCGATGCGTTTTTCTTTGTCTTTTTCTTCAACTACCGGCTTGAGCTTGGCGGCTTCTTTCAGCACCGCGTCAGGCCAAACGTGAGGAATATCGTAGGTGCGCAGCGCAACGTCGATTTCCATGCCCGGCGCCATGTAGTTGCCGACCACTTCAACGATATCGCCCTGTGGCTGGAAGCGCGGGGTTGGCCAGTGGGTGATTTTCACCTCGACGAACTGACCGACCTTGGCGGCGCCATTGCGGCCCGGGGTAATCAGCACTTCCTGCTGGACCTTCGGGTTATCCGGCACAACAAAGCCGATACCGCCTTCTTCGAAGTAACGGCCGACAATGGACTCGTGGGCGCGGGACACCACTTCAACGATCACACCTTCGCGGCGACCACGACGGTCCAGGCCGGAAACGCGGGCCAGGGCACGGTCGCCATCGAACACCAGGCGCATTTGCGCCGGGCTCATGAACAGGTCGTCGCTGCCGTCGTCCGGAATCAGGAAGCCGAAACCGTCACGATGGCCGGCAATGCGGCCCAGTATCAGGTCGAGCTTATCCACAGGCGCGTAGGTGCCACGGCGGGTGTAGATCAGTTGAGCGTCGCGCTCCATGGCACGCAAACGGCGGCGCAGGGCTTCGAGCTGGTCTTCGGTGGTCAGACCGAACTCTTCAACCAGTTGCTCACGGCTAGCAGGCGAACCCCGATCGGCGAGATGCGCCAGGATCAGTTCGCGGCTAGGAATAGGGTTTTCATATTTTTCCGCTTCACGAGCGGCCTCGGGATCGAGGGACTGCCAATCGGCCATTAGAGAGTTTTCACCTTGTCTATATACGGGTTAGTTTGGCATACGCGTATTGAAACGGGAAATTTCAGGCACGAACAAGCCGTTAAAAGCACTTTACAGCTTCCGAAATACAGCTTGCACGCCCGTCGGTGCTATTTTCCAGTTTTTTTTGATAGCGGGGGTTTACAGTGCAAATCCCACTCCGTATAGTGCGCGCCATCGACGACGGCAACGTTGTTGATGCTGCCCAGGTGGTGAAATTGGTAGACACGCCAGCTTCAGGTGCTGGTGATCGCAAGGTCGTGGAAGTTCGAGTCTTCTCCTGGGCACCAAATTCAGATCAAACCCGCGAAAGCGGGTTTTTTCGTTTCAGGTCTTTGATTTTTAAAGCAAAACTCGATTTATTTTTTCGAATCAGGGGTTTACAGATCAAAAACCCCGCCGTATAGTTCGCCCCATCGACAGCGGCAGCGTTGCTTGATAATGCCCAGGTGGTGAAATTGGTAGACACGCCAGCTTCAGGTGCTGGTGATCGCAAGGTCGTGGAAGTTCGAGTCTTCTCCTGGGCACCAAATTCAGATCAAACCCGCGAAAGCGGGTTTTTTCGTTTCCGGGGTTTGAAAACAATCGCGTGGAAACTTCCCCAGCGATTTCCCCCTCGTCCGCACTTGAGAAGTTTTATCGTTTATCCTTGTAAGTATTTGTTGCATACAAGTGAGGAACAACCCGGATGATGATCCGCGATACCCATCTCAAGACATCCCTTCTGCGTGGCCTGACCATCACTCTGCTAGGCCTGACCCTGCTCTCCCCCACCGCCTATTCCGCCGACAAGGTCTCCCTGACCCTGTACAACGGCCAGCACAAAGAAGTCGGCGATGAACTCGCCAAGGCCTTCGAAGCCAAGACCGGCATTCACGTCAACGTGCGCAAAGGCAGCAGCAACCAGCTGGCCAGCCAGGTCGTCGAAGAGGGGGACCGCTCCCCTGCCGACGTGATCTACACCGAAGAATCGCCACCACTGAACAAACTCGGCGAACAAGGCCTGCTGGCCAAGATCGACGCCAGCACCCTCGACGTATTGCCCAAGGATTATGTTGGCGCCAATGGCGACTGGATGGGCGTGACTGCACGCACCCGCGTCGTGGCCTTTAACCCGAAACTGATTGCTGAAAAAGACCTGCCGAAATCGGTATTGGATTTCGCCGGCCCCGAGTGGCAAGGCAAGGTTGGCTTCGTGCCTACCAGTGGCGCATTCCAGGAACAGGCCGTGGCGATCATCAAGCTGCACGGTCGTGAAGCCGCCGAAGAATGGCTGACCGGCCTGCGCGCCTTCGGCAAGGTGTACAGCAATAACATGGTCGCCCTCAAAGCCGTGGAGAACGGCGAAGTGGCCACGGTGCTGGTGAACAACTACTACTGGTTCGCGCTGAAGAAAGAAAAAACCAACCTGGACTCCCAGTTGCACTACTTCACCAATGGTGATGCCGGCGGCCTGATCACCGTGTCTTCGGCTGCAGCGCTGAAATCCAGCAAGCACCCCAAGGAAGCGCAGCAACTGTTGGCATTCATGGCCAGTGAAGAAGGCCAACGCGTGATCACCAACACCTCGGCTGAGTACCCGCTGCGCAAAGGCATGGAATCCAATCGTGGCCTCAAGCCTTTCAATGAGCTGCAACCGCCGAAAGTCACCCCTGCCGACTTGGGCAACGCCGAAGAAGCCCTGGACCTGGAACGTGACGTTGGCTTGAACTGATGAACCCATCGCTATCCGCCCCTGCCACGCGCAGGGGTTTCAGCCCAAGGCGCAAGCGCCCGTCAATCTGGCTGTTGCTGCCCGTGCTGTTGCTGGTTGGCCTGAGCCTGCTGCCGTTGGCGTATGTCGGGCTCAAGGCCTGGCAGGCCGGCTGGGCGGAAGCGGTGCACCTGCTGTGGCGCCCGTACGTGTTCGGGCTGCTGCGCAACACCCTGGCGCTGATGGTCGGCGTGACGCTGGCATGCGGCGTGATCGGCCTGTCCCTGGCCTGGCTGCTGGAGCGCAGCAACCTGCCGGGGCGACGCATCTGGGGCGTGATTTTGTGCCTGCCGTTTGCGGTACCGGCATTTGTCAGCAGCTTTACCTGGGTCTCGCTGAGCGCCAACTTCGAAGGGCTCGGCGGCGCGATCCTGGTGATGAGCTTGTCGAAATACCCGCTGGTGTTTTTGCCAGTGGCGGCGACGCTGCGCAACCTTGATCCCTCGCTGGAAGAGTCGGCCCGCACCCTGGGGCTGAATCGCTGGGGCGTGTTCTTTCGCGTCACATTGCCTTTGCTGTGGCCATCGCTGCTGGCCGGAGCACTGTTGATCGCGCTGCACATGCTGGTGGAGTTCGGCGCGCTGTCGATTATCGGGCTGCAGACTTTTACCACCGCGATCTACCAACAATTCGAACTGGAATTCAGCAATGCCAACGCCGCGATGCTCTCGGCAGTGCTCCTGGTGATGTGCCTGACGCTGTTGTGGTTGGAGTTGCGCGTGCGCGGCAAGGGCCGACATGTGCGCATAGGCCAAGGCGCGGCGCGGCATGCCGAACAGGTTCGATTAGGTAAGTGGGCGCATCTGGGCCAGGCGTATTGCCTGGTACTGGCGATCATCGGCAGCGGCATACCGCTGGGGATGCTCGGTTACTGGTTGGCAGTGGGCTCTTCCGCCGCATTCCCGGTGGCCGAGATCAGTGAAGCGCTGCTGTCTTCGTTGGCACTTTCTCTCGGCGGTGCGGCGCTGTGCTTAGTATTGGCGGTGCCAGTGGGCCTGCTAGTGGTGCGCTACAAAGGCCAACTGGCAACCTGGGCCGAGCGTCTGCCGTATCTGCTGCACGCCCTGCCCGGCCTGGTGATTGCGCTGACGCTGGTGTATTTCGCCCTGCATTACGTGCCGGTGCTGTACCAGACATCGGCACTGTTGTTGATCGCTTATGCGCTGTTGTTTTTGCCGCTGGCCCAGGCGCCGATTCGTACAGCGCTGAACAAGGCTGCACCGCAGCTGGAAGAGGCTGCGCGTACGCTGGGGGCGTCGTCGTTCAGTGCGTTTTGCCGGGTGACGTTGCCGATTATTTTCCCGGCATTGGGTGCGGCGTTTGCCTTGGTGTTTCTGGATGCGATGAAGGAATTGACGGCGACGTTGCTGTTGAGTCCGACGGGGCTGAATACGTTGGCCACAGCAGTATGGGCACATACCTCGAATGTGGAGTTTGCGGCGGCGGCGCCCTATGCGGCGTTGTTGATTCTGGTGTCGGGGTTGCCGGTGTACCTGTTAACGACTCGGATGTATCTGAGCCGCTGAGACCGCTATCGCGGGCAAGCCCGACTCCCACATTTGAATGGGTTCGCAATTCAAAGTGTGGGAGCTGGCTTGCCTGCGATGAGGCCGGACCAGACAACCTCAGGCCCGAAACTGCCCCAGACTCGCCTTCAACTGCGCCGCCAACCCATCCAGCACCTTGCCACTCGCGGTCGTTTCCACCACCGCCTGCGCCGCACGCTCAGCCTGGGCATGGATCACTTCAACGCGACCACGCACCGCATGCGCACCCTGCGCCTGATGCTCGGCCGCGCGGGTGGCTAGACCAATCGCCGCATGCACCTGCTCCACCGAGGCCTGCACCGTCTGCTGCAAGCGCACGCTATCGCGCAGCACCAGCAAACCTTCATTGGCCTGGCGCCCGGCCTTGCCGATAGTTTCCACCGCCTCACGAGCGCCCTGCTGCAACGCCACGATATGCGCCTGGATATCACCGGTGGAGCTTTGGGTTTTACTCGCCAGCGCGCGCACTTCGTCTGCCACCACGGCAAAGCCGCGACCGGTCTCACCCGCGCGGGCCGCTTCGATCGCCGCATTGAGCGCCAGCAGGTTGGTTTGCTCGGCGATGCCGTGAATCACGGTCAGCACCACCTCGATCTGCTCGCTTTGCTGGGCCAGACGCTCAATCACTTGGGAGCCTGCCTGCACCTGGCCCGCCAGCGCCTCAATCAAACTGCCGACCTCCGCCGAAGTCCGCGAGTTCTCATCCGTGGCCTGGCGAATATCCACCACCTGCTGCAACGCCGCCTGCATCGCATGGCTTTCGGCTTGTGCTTCGTCTGCCATCTGCGACAGCGCGCGCAAGCTCTCGGCCACTTCATCACGCTGCAAGCCCGCCGCTGCATCAGCACCGGCATTGCGCAAGGTCATGGCGCCGATTTCCACCCCGGTACGCTGGGCCACATCCCCCGCCTCGCGGACGATGGGCTGCAACTTATCCACAAAGCGATTGACCGCCGAGGCCATGTCGCCGATTTCGTCCTTGCTGCTGATCTGCACACGCTTGGTGAGGTCGCCCTCGCCCGCCGCCAGGTCATCCATGGCTGCGATCAGCAGCTTCAAACGGTTGACGACACGGCGACCCAGCACGATAGCGATCAGCAACAATACGCCAAGACCGACCAGTGCGAGGCCCATGCCGATGCGCCAGCGCAAGGTGCCAGCAGCGTCCTGAACGGCGCTGGTGGTATTGGCGGTCATCTGGGTGGCCGTGGCTTGCGCGGATTGCAAACGGGCGCCCATGGCGGCCGCGCTGTCAGCCGCCGCGCCTTTGAGGCTGTCGCCGACCAGTTGATCGCCGCTGGCAATCAGCGCGGCGAAACGCTTGTCCAATGCCTGCAGGTCGGCTTCAACCGACGCGGTCGAAACGCCCATGCGGACTTTGCCAATTTCTACCCCATTGGGGCTGATAGACGCCTCGACGTAGTACACGGAAGGGTCGGACTTGGCCGCGTCGAGCACCTTATCCAACGCGCGATCACCCGCCCCCTTAGCCAGCAGTGCCTGATTGATCGGATTCTCGCGATTCAGGTAGCGGGTCAAATGCTCACCCGCGGCGTCGTCATAAACTACAAATAGCACGTTGGGATTGCGCTGCGCACGGCGCGCAAACTCCGACAGCGTCGGTACGTCGCTGTCCCACATGGCGCGAGGCGCCACCGAGGCCAGCAGTTGCGCCATATCATTGGCGGAGTCTTGCAGGTCTTTTTCCAGGGTCGCACGCAGTTGCTTCTGCTCTTCCTGCAGGCGGGTCGAAAGCCCTGCTGTCAGACGCTGACGGGTGCTGGTAGACAAGCTATCCAGACTGGACGTGACTTCTTTACCCGCCTGCGCCAATTCGCCAGACAGTTTCTGGCTGTCGATACCCAGGCGATTGCCCAGATCAGCCTCCAGCGCCGTAACCGTGCTGCGTGTGAGAGCAACCGCTACCAGCACTTGCACCAAAAGGGCGATACCTAGGGTAACGAACACCGGCCGCAACAGACGGCTTTGTAACAATGAGAGAACGGCAGACATCGGGAATCCCTCGACCACGGGTGCCATTAATTTGATAGCACCGCGAAAGAGAGAACCGAAGCAAGGGTCGTGCCGCTAAAGCGACAGAAACGACAAAGGGCTCCATGAGGAGCCCTTTGCTTTTTACATCAACGGCTTATTAAGCGAACGGGTGACGCAGAACGATGGTTTCGTTGCGGTCCGGACCTGTCGAAATAATGTCGATCGGTGCGCCGATCAGCTCTTCAACACGCTTGATGTAGGCACGGGCGTTAGCTGGCAGCTCTTCCAGGGTTTTGGCACCCACGGTCGATTCGGTCCAGCCCGGCACTTCTTCGTACACAGGCTGCAGGCCCACGTAGCTGTCAGCGTCAGTCGGGGCAACGTCCTTGCCCTCTGCATCTTTATAGCCGATGCAGATATTGATGGTTTCCAAGCCGTCGAGTACGTCCAGCTTGGTCAGGCAGATGCCCGAGATGCTGTTCACATCGATAGCGCGACGCAGGATAACGGCGTCGAACCAGCCACAACGACGAGCACGGCCGGTGGTTGCGCCGAACTCGTGACCTTGTTTGGCCAAGTGCGCACCGACTTCGTCGAACAGCTCAGTCGGGAATGGACCCGAACCTACACGGGTGGTGTAAGCCTTGGTGATGCCCAGGATGTAGTCCAGGAACATAGGACCAACGCCCGAGCCGGTCGCAACGCCGCCCGCGGTGGTGTTGGAGCTCGTCACGTACGGGTAGGTGCCATGGTCGATGTCAAGCAGGGAGCCTTGGGCGCCTTCGAACATGATGTCCTTGCCAGCGCGACGCAGGTCGTGCAACTCAGCCGTCACGTCCAGCATCAGCGGCTTGAGCAGCTCAGCGTATTCCTTACACTCGGCCAGGGTCTTTTCAAACTCGATGGCCGGCTCTTTGTAGTAACCCACCAGCATGAAGTTGTGGTAATCCACCAGTTCACGCAGCTTGTCTTCGAAGCGCGGCATGTTCAGCAGGTCGCCAACACGCAGGCCACGACGAGCAACCTTGTCTTCATACGCTGGGCCGATACCGCGACCGGTAGTACCGATCTTCAGCTCGCCACGGGCCTTTTCGCGGGCCTGGTCCAGCGCCACGTGGAAGGACAGGATCAGCGGGCAGGACGGGCTGATACGCAGGCGCTCGCGCACCGGTACGCCTTTCTCTTCCAGCTTGGTGATCTCGCGCAACAGTGCGTCAGGTGCAACCACCACGCCGTTGCCGATCAGGCACTGCACGCCTTCGCGCAGTACACCCGAGGGGATCAGGTGCAAGACGGTTTTTTCGCCATCGATGACCAGGGTGTGGCCAGCGTTGTGGCCACCTTGGTAGCGCACTACGGCGGCAGCATGTTCGGTCAGCAGATCAACGATCTTGCCTTTGCCCTCATCACCCCATTGGGTGCCCAGGACTACGACATTCTTACCCATAACACTTGTCCTCATTCGCGCAAACTTGGTGCCGGCGATGGCCGGCAGGAAAACTCAAGAAGCCAGTGGCGATACTTGCCAAAGCCCGTTCTGCAGAATCAATTGCCGGTCGCAGTCCGCTTCACGGGCGGCGGCCAATGGCTGACCAGGCAAGGCCTGGACAACACGCTGACCCTCACTGCGCAACTGGCAAACCTGCTGCCAGAGTGCTGCGTCCGTACTGTCGGGCATCCAGATGCCACCAGACGGCAGCTCGACCTCAGCACGCCCCAGGGTCACCAGGGTTTTCAAATCGGTGGAAAAACCGGTGGCCGGACGCGCACGACCGAAATCGGCGCCGATATCGTCATAACGACCGCCTTGGGCGATGGCTTGGCCAACACCCGGTACAAATACCGCGAACACCACACCGGTGTGGTAGTGGTAGCCGCGCAACTCACCCAGGTCAAAATACAGCGGCAACTGCGGGAAGCGCGCCGACAGTTGCTCGGCAATGGCCAGCACGTCATCCAGTGCAGCCAGTACCGGCGCCGGCGCATTGGCCAGGCGGTCACGCGCAGCTACCAGCACTTCACGGCCACCACACAGGTTCACCAGCGCACGCAGCATGTCGGCCAGATCGGCAGGCACGCCAGCGGTCAGGGCAATCACTTCATCGATGGCCTTGCGTTGCAGGGCATCGAACAACTGTTGTTCCACTTCACCGGACAAACCGGCCGCACGGGCCAGGCCACGGTAGATACCCACGTGGCCCAGGTCCATGTGGACATCCGGTACGTCAGCCAGTTGCAGCATGGCCAGCATCAAGCTGATCACCTCAACGTCGCTGCTCGGGCTGGCATCACCGTACAACTCGGCACCCAATTGGATCGGGCTGCGCGAAGACGACAGTGCACGCGGTTGCGCATGCAGCACGCTGCCGGCGTAGCACAGGCGGCTCGGGCCTTCGCGGCGCAGGGTGTGCGCATCGATGCGCGCCACTTGCGGCGTGATGTCGGCACGAAAGCCCATTTGCCGGCCCGATTGCGGGTCGATGACTTTGAAGGTGCGCAGATCCAGGTCCTGGCCCGCGCCGGTCAGCAGGGATTCCAGGTACTCGATATGGGGGGTCACGACAAACTCGTAACCCCAGCTCTGGAACAGATCCAACACCTGGCGGCGCGCTACTTCAATGCGCGCAGCCTCCGGTGGCAGTACTTCTTCGATGCCATCTGGCAGCAGCCAGCGGTCTACCGTTGCCATTACGCCATTCCCCTATGATCCGGGCGGCCAGCCGTCAGCCGAGCCTTGAGTAGAGCAGAAAATACCCGCCCCCTTGCATAAACCACGCGCAAGAACGACGTGACGAACGACCTATCACCGGCCTCGTCGGGCACTTTCCTCGAAAAACCTGTCACGCCTGCCGAATCAAACATGCAGACGCAAAAAAGCCGGGAATTTCCCGGCTGCCGCATCATACACCCGTTTTCTGAAAGGATCACCCCGCCAGGCGTTTTAGCCGCCCGACGGGAGTGACACCTACAGAATCACAGGCTGGTTACTTGGACTTTTCCAGGTAGCGGAAGAAGTCGCTGCTTGGGTCCAGCACCATGACGTCGGTTTTGTTCGCGAAGCTTTCACGGTAGGCACGCAGGCTACGGTAGAACGCGTAGAACTCCTGATCCTGGCCGTAAGCCTTGGCGTAGATCGCCGCCGCTTGAGCATCGCCATCACCGCGGGCCTCTTCAGACTCACGGTAAGCTTCAGCCAACAGTACGCGGCGCTGACGATCAGCATCCGCACGGATACCTTCCGCCAGCTCGTTACCCTTGGCGCGGTGCTCACGCGCTTCACGCTCACGCTCGGTGCTCATACGCTCGAACACGCTGCGGTTCACTTCTTTTGGCAGATCAATGGCCTTGACCCGAACATCAACCACTTCGATGCCGAGCTCTTTTTCCGCCATCGTGTTCAACGAACGCGTGATGTCAGCCATCAGCGCGTCACGCTCACCGGATACCACCTCGTGCAGCGTGCGCTTACCAAACTGGTCACGCAGGCCCGACTCCAGACGGCGCGACAAACGCTCGTCCGCAATCTGCTTGAGGCCGGAGGTCGCGGTGTAGAAGCGTTCGGCATCCTTGACGCGCCACTTGGCGTAGGCGTCAACCATCACGGCTTTCTTTTCAAGGGTCAGGAAGCGCTGTGTCGGTGCATCCAGCGTCATCAGGCGGGCGTCGAACTTACGCACCTGGTTGACGTAGGGGACTTTCACATGCAAGCCCGGCTGGACATCCGCCTGGACCACGCGACCGAATTGCAGCAGCACCGCACGCTCGGTCTGAGCCACGATGTAGAAGCAGTTCCAGGCAGCGATGACCACGACGACGCCCACAATCAGGGCGGTCAGCGATTTATTGCTCATCAACGACTCTCCCTGGTACGTGTTTGCTGTTGCAGCAAGTCAGCGGCCGCACGGGCGCTCGCTTCATTGGCAGCAGCATTGGAACCGGTGGACGGTGTGCTGGTGCTGCTACGACCACCTTCGATCATCTTGTCCAGCGGCAGGTACAGCAGGTTGTTCTGCCCACCTTTGCTGCCGGTCACGAGAACCTTGCTGGTGTTGCTGAAGACTTCCTGCATGGTGTCCAGGTACAGACGCTCACGGGTAACTTCCGGCGCCTTGCGGTACTCGGCGACCAACTTGGTAAAGCGATCCGCCTCACCCTTGGCACGGGAGACCACTTCGTCGCGGTAACCATTGGCATCCTCAAGGATACGCTGGGCCTGACCACGGGCTTCCGGCACGACGCCGTTGGCGTAGGTTTCAGCCTGGTTGCGCGAACGCTGCTCATCTTCACGAGCGCGGATCACGTCATCGAAGGCTTCCTGCACTTCACGCGGTGCAGCTGCGCTCTGTACGTTCACCTGGGTGACAGTGATGCCGGTGCGATAGGTATCGAGGAACCGTTGCAGGCGCTCCTTGATTTCGCTGGCCATCAATTCACGACCTTCGGTCAGCACCTGGTCCATCGCGGTAGAACCGACGACGTGGCGCAGGGCACTTTCAGTGGCGTGTTGCAGGCTGATTTCCGGCTGGTCGACGTTCAGCACGAAGTCCTGCAGGTTGCTGATCTTGTACTGCACGGTCAGCGGCACTTCGACGATGTTCTCGTCTTCGGTCAGCATCTGGCCCTGCTTGGTGTAGGCACGCTCACGCGTGACGTTCTCCATGTACTTTTTATCGATCGGCGGGAAGTAGATGTTCAGGCCCGGGCCGACGGTTTCGTAGTACTTGCCGAAGCGCAGCACCACGGCTTGCTCCTGCTCGTCCACCACGTAAACGGCGCTGTACAGCCATACGGCCGCCAGCACGACAAGACCCAGGCCCAGCAGGCCATAGCCACCGCCCTTGCTTGTGCGACCGCCGTCGTCACCACCACGTTTTTTCCCACCACCGAACAACCCATTCAGGCTTTCCTGCAGCTTTCGGAAGGCCTCGTCGAGATCTGGTGGCCCCTTGCGGTCGCCATTATTGCGGCGTTTACCACCCCAAGGATCCTGATTATTCGAGTTGCCACCCGGCTCATTCCAAGCCATAGCGCTCTCCATCTGATAAAGCAAAGACGCACCCACGGCGCGCCGACCAATGCTACAGAATGCCTGCCACTGCGGCACAACCGCTTTGGGAGGCTTTTATTGCAAAGTGTGTTGTTCGAGGAACTCTGCCGGTACAACACCTTCACGGCTGACCAGCCGATTCAGCTCCGAGCGCGGCAATCGAACGGCCAGCAAGCTGACACCCTCTTCGTCGTGTTCTTCTTTCTGTACCGCGCCCAATTCGAAAAACTGTGCACGCAGTCGAGCAAAACGCTGCGGCAAGCGCAAGGTGCCAACGAACAAATCGCCGCCGAGCAATTCGGCAATGGCTTGTTCAAGCAACTCAAGACCACTGCCATCACGCGCCGACAGCCAGACCCGCTGGGGCTTGCCGTCCTCGTCGCGCTGGATTTGTGGCTCAACGCCTTCAAGCAAATCGAGTTTGTTATAGACCTCAAGGATCGGCAAGTCCTGGGCACCAATCTCGCCCAGCACCAGCATCACCTGTTCAATCTGCAACATGCGATCCGGTTCAGCCGCATCGATCACGTGCAACAGCAGGTCGGAATTGCTCGACTCTTCGAGCGTAGACCGAAATGCTTCAACCAGCTTGTGCGGCAGGTGACGAATGAAACCCACGGTATCGGCCAGGACAATCGGCCCCAGGTCGTCCAGATCCAGACGGCGCAAGGTGGGGTCGAGGGTCGCGAACAGTTGGTCGGCCGCGTATACGTCCGATTTCGTCACGTTGTTGAAGAGTGTGGATTTGCCTGCGTTGGTATACCCCACCAGCGACACGGTGGGGATATCCGCACGGGAACGGCCACGTCGCGATTGCTCGCGCTGGCTGCGCACCTTCTCGAGGCGACCCTTGATCTGACGCAGGCGAACCCGCAGCAGACGTCGGTCGGTTTCGAGTTGGGTCTCACCCGGGCCACGCATGCCGATACCGCCACCCTGACGCTCAAGGTGAGTCCAGCCGCGAACCAGCCGGGTGCTCATGTGGTCAAGCTGGGCCAGTTCAACCTGGAGCTTGCCTTCATGGGTACGGGCGCGCTGGGCGAAAATATCCAGAATCAGACCGGTACGGTCGATCACGCGACACTCGAAAACACGTTCGAGGTTACGTTCCTGACTGGGCGTGAGGACGTGATTGAAGATCACCAGATCGGCTTCTTCAGCGTGGACCAGGTCGCGAAGTTCCTCGACCTTGCCGCTGCCGATCAAGTATTTGGCGGTTGGCCGATGACGCGGCACGTTAAAAAACGCAACGGTCTCGGCGCCGGCCGAATTTGCCAACTCCTGAAACTCCTGCGGATCTTCGCGCGCCTCAGGGTCCTGTCCATCCAAGTGAACGAGGATTACCCGCTCACCACCACCGTGGCGCTCAAAGAACAAAGGAGACTCCTATCAGGCGTTACCTGGCTCAGCGTCAACTGCATCTTCACCTGCTGCGCTAGGCAGACGGATTGGACGAACAGGGACGACTGTCGAGATAGCGTGCTTGTAGACCATCTGGCTGACGGTGTTTTTCAGCAGGATCACGAACTGGTCGAACGACTCGATCGTGCCTTGCAGCTTGATACCGTTGACCAGATAGATAGAAACCCCCACTTTCTCTTTACGTAAAGTATTCAAGTAAGGGTCTTGTAGCGAATGCCCTTTTGACATGTGCCGCACTCCTTTAAGGATCAATAATAAAAAATCGGAAAATAGATAGCTTATGGCCGTCACACCCCCAAGGATAGACGGCTATTGCAAGGACTCAGCTCAATATGGAGACCGTTCCCAAGTATTTCAAGGCGCGTGACAGATTGTCGCTGTCCAGGCTGTCCAGCCAGTGCAAGTCGCTCCAGCTGCGCAACCAGGTGAACTGGCGTTTCGCCAATTGGCGCGTGGCAATGATGCCGCGCTCCTGCATTTCGGCTGACGTCAGCTTGCCATCCAGATGATCCCAGACTTGGCGATAGCCTACAGCACGTATCGAAGGCAACCCTGGATGCAGGTCACCTCTGGAACGCAGTGCTACGACCTCGTCGACAAACCCCTGTTCCAACATAATTGTGAATCTTTGTGCAATTCGATCATGCAGCACCTGGCGATTTGCCGGAGCGATGGCCAGATTCGCCACAGTATAGGGTAATTGTGGCTGTCCAGATGCGCCTGCGTCAGCACTTTGCGCACTTTGTTTCAGCCGATGTTCAGTCATGGTCTGGCCGCTGACACGCCAGACTTCCAGAGCCCGCGTGAGGCGCTGTGGGTCATTGGGGTGGATGCGTGCAGCAGATACCGGGTCCACAGCCGCCAACTGGTCGTGCAGGGCTTGCCAGCCAAGGCGTACAGCCTCTTCCTCAAGTTCGGCGCGCACCAGGGCGTCCGCCGGCGGCATGTCCGCCAGACCTTCCTGCAAAGCCTTGTAATAGAGCATTGTGCCGCCCACCAGCAGCGGAATATTGCCGCGCGCGGTGATTTCGGCCATGGCCGCCAGGGCGTCGGCACGGAAATCCGCCGCCGAGTAGCTTTCGGAGGGATCAATAATGTCGATCAAACGATGCGGGTACTCAGCCAACAGCGCTTTGGATGGCTTCGCGGTGCCAATGTCCATGTCCCGGTAAACCAGGGCAGAATCGACACTGATCAGCTCGCACGGCAGCACCTTGGTCAGCTCGATGGCCAGGTCGGTCTTGCCGGCGGCCGTTGGGCCCATCAGGAAGATCGCGGGGGGCAAGGCGCTCATCAACGGCCGCGCAAGAATAGTTTGTCCAGATCGTCCAGGCCCATTTGGGTCCAGGTCGGTCGGCCATGGTTGCATTGGCCGCTACGCTCGGTGTTTTCCATGTCGCGCAGCAGGCCGTTCATTTCCGGAAGGGCCAGGCGGCGGTTGGCGCGGATGGCACCGTGGCAGGCCATGGTGCCGAGCAGTTCGTTGATATGCGCCTGGATGCGGTCGCTGGTGCCGTATTCCATCAGGTCCGCCAGTACGTCGGCGACCAAACGGTTGGCCTCAGCCTGCTTGAGCAACGCGGGAATCTGGCGGATGGCCAGGGTTTCCGGCCCCAGGCGTTGCAATTCAAAGCCCAGCTTCTGGAATACAGCATGGTGCTCTTCGGCACAATCAGCCTCACGCTGGCTGACCGCCAGGGATTCCGGCACCAGCAGCGGCTGGCCGCTGAGGCCTTCGCTGGCCATGGCAATCTTGAGGCGCTCGTACATGATCCGCTCATGGGCGGCGTGCATGTCCACCAGCACGAGGCCGTGGGCGTTTTCCGCAAGAATGTAGATGCCCTTGAGCTGCGCCAACGCATAACCCAACGGCGGAATATCACCGCCGCCCTCCGGCAAGGCCACAGCAGCGCCAGGCTCGGCACCGGGCAGCGGCGCGAAAAACTCGCGATATGCCGCCTGGGCTTCGGCCACCGGCACTGCCGACTGCGGGCGTGGCGTGTATTGGTACTGGTAACCCGCACCCGAGCCAGAACCCGGCGTGGTGTACGACGGCTGCGGCTGTGGCGATTGCAGCAGGTTTGCCGCCAGGCTCATTTCGCCCTGAGGGCCGAACTCACCCGCTTCCGGGCCGCTTGGGCGGACCATCGCCGTCACAATCGGTGCCGACAGTTGATCATCCGGGCGCACGTCACCCAAGGTGCGGTGCAAGGTGCCGTAGAGGAAGTCATGCACCATACGCCCATCACGGAAGCGCACTTCGTGTTTGGTCGGGTGCACGTTGACGTCCACCACCGATGGGTCGACCTCGAAGAACAGCACAAACGTCGGGTGCCGCCCGTTGAACAGCACATCGCGATACGCCTGGCGCACGGCGTGGGCCACCAGTTTGTCGCGTACGGCGCGGCCGTTCACAAAGAAGTACTGCAAGTCCGCCTGGCTGCGGGAGAAGGTCGGCAAACCGACCCAGCCCCACAGCCGCAGGCCATTACGCTCGATTTCAATCGGCAGCGCCTGCTCCAGGAAGCCCGCGCCACAAATCGCCGACACCCGGCGCGCGCGTGCGGCGTCATCATGAGCTTCATGCAGGCTGAGGATGGTCTTGCCGTTGTGGCGCAGGTGGAAAGCCACATCAAAACGGGCCAGGGCCAGGCGCTTGATGACTTCTTGCAGGTGATCGAATTCGGTTTTTTCGGCCTTGAGGAATTTGCGCCGCGCTGGGGTATTGAAGAACAGGTCGCGCACCTCTACCGATGTACCGACCGGATGGGCTGCTGGCTGAACCCGAGGCGCCATGTCGCGGCCTTCGGTTTCCACTTGCCAGGCTTGGTCAGCATCACGGGTGCGCGAAGTCAGGGTCAGGCGCGCTACGGAGCTGATAGAGGCCAGGGCCTCGCCGCGAAAACCCAGGCTCATCACGCGCTCAAGGTCTTCCAGGTCGCGAATCTTACTGGTGGCGTGACGGGCCAGGGCCAGCGGCAGGTCATCAGAGGAGATGCCGCTGCCATCGTCACGCACGCGCAACAGCTTGACGCCGCCCTGCTCTACATCGACATCAATGCGCTTGGCACCGGAGTCGATGCTGTTTTCCAGCAGCTCCTTGATCACCGACGCCGGACGCTCAACAACCTCGCCGGCAGCGATCTGGTTAGCAAGGCGTGGGCTCAGTAGCTCAATGCGCGAGCCGCTGTTCAGGGTGGACTCACTCATTACTGTGCCGCCAATTCAGTGCCAGGGATGGTCAACACCTGGCCGACTTTCAACTCATCCGTCTTCAGAT
The DNA here is from genome assembly GCF_054685145.1 of Pseudomonas sp. H1_A03. Classification (NCBI taxonomy): domain Bacteria; kingdom Pseudomonadati; phylum Pseudomonadota; class Gammaproteobacteria; order Pseudomonadales; family Pseudomonadaceae; genus Pseudomonas; species Pseudomonas sp. H1_A03. The sequence continues at coordinate 1,866,225 of NZ_CP162829.1, read as the reverse complement.
TGTTGGCGCTGCGCAAGGTAGCGGCCGACACCTGAAAACGTACTGCCAGCATGGCCAGGGTATCGCCCGGCTGCACGCGATGGTCACGCGGGCCCTGGGCGATTTTCCCCGAATCACGCAGCCAGGCAATGTAAGTGCCCGGCGGTGGATTTTGCTGGAAGAACTGGCGAATACCGGCGCTGATGGAACGCGCCAAGGCCTGCTGGTGGCTGGCACTGGCCAGCTTCGAGGCTTCGTTGGCGTTGGAGATAAACCCGGTTTCTACCAGGATCGACGGGATGTCCGGCGACTTCAACACCATGAACCCTGCTTGCTCGACACGCTGCTTGTGCAGCGAAGTGACTCGACCGATGTTGCTCAGGACCTTCTGGCCGACGTTCAGGCTGGAGGTCAGCGAGGCCGTCATCGACAGGTCGAGCAGCACCCCCGCGAGCATTTTGTCCTTGTCATCGAGGGACACGTTGCCGGCGCCGCCGATCAAGTCCGAACGGTTTTCACTGTCGGCCAACCAACGCGCGGTTTCGGACGTAGCGCCGCGATCCGACAGGGCAAACACCGAAGCACCGAATGCAGCGGTCGAGGGCGCGGCGTCGGCGTGAATAGACACAAACAGGTCGGCGCCTTTCTTACGGGCGATTTCAGTTCGGCCGCGCAACGGAATGAAGTAGTCGCCGGTACGGGTCAGCTCGGCGCGGTAGCCTTTCATGCCATTGACCTGGCGCTGCAGCTCACGAGCGATGGCCAATACCACGTCTTTCTCGTGCTGGCCGCGCGAACCGGAAGCACCTGGGTCCTCACCGCCGTGGCCGGCGTCGATCACTACGATAATGTCGCGCTTGCCAGCCGGAGCCGGTGGCGGCGGTGGCAGCTTGACTTGTGGTTGCGACGGGCTCACCGGGACTGCCGGCACCGTTGCCACGCTTGGCGTTGGAGCAGGCGGCGGCGCGGCATCGGCGGCGTTGTCGAACAGGTCGACCACCAGCCGGTTGCCATATTGGGCGTTTGGCGCCAGCGAGAAGCTTTTCGGCGTTACAACCTTTTTCAGGTCGATCACCACGCGCAGGTCAGTCGGCGTACGCTGGGCCGAGCGCATAGAGGTAATCGGGGTGTTGGCAGTGGAGACCTTCAACGGCGCGGCCAGGGTCGCGCCGTTGATGTCGATCACCAGGCGATCGGGCGACGTCAGGGTAAAGACGCTGTGCTGGACCGGGCCAGACAGGTCGAACACCAGTCGCGTGTTATCCGGCGCTCGCCACAGGCGAACGCTTTTCACCTGTGAAGCAGCCAGAGCATTGACAGTCATTGCCGCAAGCAACACCCCCACGACAGCAACCAACGCGCGAAAGCGCATACCTAACCCCACCAATTATTTGAATTCCAATGCCAAAGCCGCACACCAAGACTGGCCGCGCGCGCTCTGGGGCAACAACTTCAACTGACGTCCGTGCTCATGCGGCGTAATGGTAATGGTCAGGTCCGGCTTTGGCAAAAAGCCTGTGCCTTTATCTGGCCACTCGATCAGGCACAACGCATCTTCATCGAAGTAATCACGGATGCCCATGTACTCCAGCTCTTCGGGGTCAACCAGGCGATAGAGGTCGAAGTGGAAGGCGCGTACCGTACCGATCTCATAGGGTTCGACCAGGGTGAACGTCGGGCTCTTCACCGCCCCCGCATGGCCCAAACCGCGAATGATCCCCCGCGACAACGTGGTCTTGCCCGCCCCCAAATCACCTTCGAGGAAGATCAGCCCGGCCCCGGCCGTGACCTGGGCGATGCGCTGACCGAAGGCAACCATGGCGTCTTCATCGGCCAGGAAAAGAATTACTTCAGGCACGGCGACTGTTCCTCCAACAATTGACGAATGGCGGGTATTAGATCGCTCGCAGCCAACCCTCGTCCAAAAGTACCCTGACGATCCCCCGCCGTGGCGTGCAACCACACGGCCAGGCAGCTTGCTTCATAGGCGTGCATGCCCTGGGCCAGCAGCGCGCCCACCAGGCCGGCCAATACATCACCAAGCCCTGCCGTTGCCATCGCCGGGTGGCCCTGGTCACATCGCGAAACACGTCCGTCCGGGCTGGCGATCAAACTGCCAGCACCCTTGAGGATAGTCACCGCGTTGAATGTCTGGCTCAACGCGCGCGCCACCTTAAGGCGATCGGCCTGAACCTCGGCTGTCGAAATGCCCAACAAGCGCGCGGCCTCCCCTGGATGCGGGGTGATCACGCAGTTGGCCGGCAGGGCCACGCTGCCGTTCGCGAGTTGATTCAAGGCGTCGGCGTCCCAGACCTGCGGCTGTTTAGCGTTGGCGGCAACAGAAAGCAGGCTTTTGCCCCAGGAGGCGTCACCGAGCCCTGGCCCGATCACGATGACCGAGATCTTTTCCAGCAGGCCCATCAATTGATTCGCCGAGCTGACCCCCACGGTCATGACTTCCGGCAAACGCGCCAACGCAGCAGGCACGTGCTCCAGGCGCGTTGCCAGGGACACCATGCCGGCGCCACTGCGCAAGGCACTTTCGGCGCTCAACAGCGCAGCACCGCCAAAGCCGCGGTCACCGCCAATGACCAGCAGGTGGCCGAACTGGCCTTTATGGGCATCCGGGGAACGCGCAGCCAGTTGCGGCAAATGGCCGGGCAACAGGGTCTGTACGTCGGTTATTGTGTGTTTTGTCTGCGGCATGCGTCTTCAAGCTCCGATGTCTGGCAGAATTATACCTATCTAACCTGTGGTTTCCCGTGTCTCATGCCTGCCATTACCTCCGATCTGCCCGCCCTCGCCCAATCGATCAAAGACTGGGGCCGCGAGCTGGGCTTTCAACAAGTCGGCATCAGCGGCCTGGACCTGGCCGAGCATGAGCAGCACCTGCAACGCTGGCTCGACGCGGGCTACCACGGCGAGATGGAATACATGGGCGCCCACGGCAGCAAACGCTCCCACCCCGACGAGTTGGTGCCGGGCACATTGCGCGTCGTCTCGCTGCGCATGGATTACCTGCCAGGCGACACGCAGATGGCTCAACTGCTGGCCCAGCCGGAAAAAGCCTACATCTCGCGCTACGCCCTGGGCCGCGACTACCACAAACTGATCCGCAAGCGCGTGCAGCAATTGGCTGACCGCATCCAGGCGCAGATCGGCCCCTTCGGTTTCCGTGCCTTTGTCGACAGCGCGCCGGTGCTGGAAAAAGCCATCGCCGAGCAAGCTGGGCTGGGCTGGATCGGCAAAAACACCCTCGTGCTCAATCGCAAGGCCGGCAGCTACTTCTTCCTGAGTGAGCTGTTTGTCGACCTGCCGCTACCGGTTGACGCCCCTCACAGCACCGAACACTGCGGGCGCTGCACCGCGTGCCTGGACATCTGCCCCACCAACGCCTTTGTCGGCCCCTACGTGCTGGATGCGCGGCGTTGTATTTCCTACCTGACCATCGAGCTCAAAAGCGCCATTCCTGAAGACTTGCGCCCATTGATAGGCAACCGAGTGTTCGGCTGCGATGACTGTCAGATCGTTTGCCCATGGAATCGTTTCGCCCGCGCCACCGCAGAAAGCGATTTCAAGCCACGCCACAACCTGGATAACGCAGAACTGGCCGAGCTGTTTATGTGGGACGAGGATAAATTCCTCAGCAGCACCGAAGGCTCGCCGCTACGTCGCGCCGGGTATGAGCGCTGGCTGCGCAACCTCGCCGTGGGCCTGGGCAACGCGCCGTCGAGCATTCCGGTACTGGAAGCCCTGAAGGCGCGGCGGGACTACCCGTCGGAGCTGGTGCGCGAACATGTGGAATGGGCGCTGAACCAGCACGCCACCCGCTAGTGCACGTCGTCGTTGTAGACGAACTTGGGCATTTCCCAATGGAAACGGATCGCCAGCAGGCGCAATAGAAAGCCGCTGAACAGGGTCAGGAGTATTGCCTGTTCACTGGGCAGTTCCAGATAAAGGCACAGCAGGTAAAACCAGGCGGCGAGGAACGACACGCTGGCATACAGCTCGCGGCGGAAAATCAACGGAATGTCGTTGCAGAAGATGTCCCGCAGGATGCCGCCGAACACGCCGGTGATCACGCCGCTGACCGAGGCGACCAGCATGCCGTGGCCCATTTCCAGGGCGGTCATACAGCCGATCAGCGTGAAAGCCACCAGGCCCACGGCGTCCAGCGCCAGGAACAGCGAGCGCAGGCGGCGCATCAGCGGCGCAATAAAGATCGTCACCAGTGCTGCGATGGAGGTCAGCACCAAGTATTCCGGGTGCTTGACCCAGGTCAGCGGGTAATGCCCGAGCAGCACGTCACGCACCGAACCGCCACCCAACGCCGTCACACAAGCGATCAGCACCACGCCGAACCAATCCATGCCACGCCGTCCGGCCGACAGCGCCCCGGTCATGGCTTCGGCGGTGATGGCGATGAGGTAGAGCATCAGCAGCATGATGGCGATCCTTGCGATTTTGTAGTGAGCGGGCTTGCCCCGCGCTGGGGTGCGTAGCAGCCCCCAAAAGCCGGCGATGATATCCGTTTGTAGATGCGTGTTGGCTAAATTAGGGCTGCTTCGCAGCCCAGCGCGGGACAAGCCCGCTCACTACAGGGCCAGGTCAGGCTTTGATGAAATGCTTACGGTAATGCTGCAACTCTGCAATCGACTCGCGAATATCATCCAGCGCCAAGTGGGTGCTGCCTTTATGGAAGCTGTCTTTGACTTCCGGCGCCCAGCGCGCAGCCAGCTCTTTAAGCGTCGACACATCCAGGTTGCGGTAGTGGAAGTAACTCTCCAGCCCCTTCATGTGCGTATAGAGGAAGCGACGATCCTGGCAAATGCTGTTACCGCAGATCGGCGACTTGCCCTTGGGCACCCATTTTTCCAGGAAGGCGATGGTTTCGGCTTCGGCTTCGGCCATGCTGATGCGGCTGTCGCGCACGCGCTGGGTCAGGCCGGAGTTACCGTGGGTGCGGGTGTTCCACTCGTCCATGGTGGCCAATACGGCATCGCTGTGGTGGATGGCGATCACCGGACCTTCAGCCAAGGTGTTGAGGTTGCTGTCGGTGACAATCGTGGCCATCTCGATGATGACGTCGGTGTCGGGGTTCAGACCGGTCATTTCCAGATCGATCCAAATCAGGTTCTGTGGGTTTTGCATGGCTTGATTCTCTTGGCACCTTGGCGTAGCTGCGCAGTTTAGCAGGCAGCGCCGTGCTAGACTCGCGACCGTTTCACCTAAACCTTTGCATTATCGACACGGAACACCAATGGCCAAACGCCAGCTCAATCGTCGCCAAAACTGGCGCATCGAAAAGATTCAAGGTGAACGCGCCGCGCGCGCCGCCAAACGTGAATCCTCCGCCGTAGAAGCGCTCGAGGGCGGCGACCTGGGGCCCGAACAGACGGGCCTGGTGATCGCGCACTTCGGTGTGCAGGTCGAAGTCGAGGCGCTGGAAGGCGAACTCGCCGGCTCGGTCTCCCGTTGCCACCTGCGCGCCAACCTGCCGGCGCTGGTCACCGGCGACAAAGTGGTCTGGCGTGCCGGCAACCAGGGCATCGGCGTAATCGTCGCCCAGTTGCCGCGCAACACCGAACTGCGCCGCCCCGACAGCCGTGGTCAACTCAAGCCGGTAGCGGCCAACGTCGACATGATCGTGATCGTATTCGCGCCGTTGCCTGAGCCGCATGCCAACCTGATCGACCGCTATCTGGTAGCAGCCGAACATGCCGGCATTCGCCCATTGTTGCTGCTGAACAAATTCGACCTGATCGACGAGCAGAATGCCCCGGCGCTGAATGCGCTGCTGGCGGTCTACCGCACGCTGGGTTACCCGGTACTGGAAGTCTCGGCGCATCACGGTAACGGCATGGAACAGCTGCAGCAGCAGTTGGACGGGCACATCAGCGTGTTTGTCGGGCAGTCGGGCGTGGGTAAATCCTCGCTGGTCAACAGCCTGCTGCCGGAAGTCGACACCCGCGTGGGCCCGCTGTCGGAACTGTCCGGCCAGGGCACCCACACCACCACCACCGCGCGGTTGTTCCACTTCCCCGGCGGCGGTGAGCTGATCGACTCCCCAGGCATCCGTGAATTCGGCCTCGGCCACGTCAGCCGCAGCGATGTGGAAGCGGGCTTCATCGAATTCAACGACCTAATCGGCACCTGCCGCTTCCGCGACTGCAAACACGACCGCGAGCCTGGCTGTGCATTGCTCAAGGCGCTGGAAGATGGCCGCGTGCAGCAGCAGCGGATGAACAGCTATCGGTCTATTATTGCGAGTTTGCCGGAGAGCAGTTACTAAGTTGCCCTTTTTTGATACAGATAAATGGCACTACGAAGCGCCCTAGTCCATTGATTTAACGGGCGCCGGCATCAAGAATTCGGCTCAACTGGGTAGCTCATCGACGCAAGCCAGCTTGAATCCGAAAATCCTGATGCTCATAATTGCTCCGTCACCAGCGCAAGCTGGCAGGAGTCTGGATCCTTTTCGGGGTTGATCCAGCGGCGCAGAAGGGGCGAAGCAAGCTCCACTGCGCGTCGAATGAAGCCGCCTTCGGGCGGCTTTGCTTTTTGTGGGGCATTAACGATTGGCTCTCTACTATCACCCCAAACAAGGCGATGTGCTCCTCTGCGACTTCACGCGAGGCTTTGTCGCTCCCGAAATGCTCAAAATCCGCAAAGTCGTAGTGATATCCCCTACAGCTACGCACAATCGCAAACTCTGTACCGTGGTGCCGACCTCCTCTACCGCTCCCGAGATACAGCACGACTGGCACCATTTGCTACGCACCAATCCGCTTCAATCCGACGGCTACAAGGAGCTGTGGGTGAAGTGCGACATGATTTACACCGTCAGCTTCGAGCGCCTCGACAAGCTCCATAGAAAAACTCGGTCCAAAGGGCGAGAGTAATTCGTACCACGCTTGTGCACTGACGATATGCGAGGAGTGATCAGCGGCGTCAAAGCCTATCTCCCGCTCTAACCAGAAATGAAAACGCCCCGATGAGTCGGGGCGTTTTCATTGGAGATGTGCCGCTAATTTCCTATGACCCCGCACGAGGCACCGTAGGATCTTTCACCCCACCATCATCAAACAAATTCAGCTTCTGACGCAGCTCATGCGCCGGCAACGGCTCCTGCCCTGGCGGAATGGCGTTCGGGTCGGCCGGTACTTCACCTGGCGCACCTGCGCCTGGGGTGGGTTGCGGCGCCGGCGGCTGATCACCTTCAATCGCACGCTGGGCCTTTTTGGTCAGCACCACGATATCGATACGGCGGTTGGACGGGTTGAACGGGTCTTGATGATCAAACAGCTGCGAGGAGGCAAAACCCACCACGCGCGCCACTTGCGGGTCCGGGTAGCTGCCGGCCACCAGCGCGCGGCGTGCCGCGTTGGCGCGATTGGCCGAGAGTTCCCAGTTGCCGAAGTCGCCCTGGCCCGCGTACGGTTTGGCGTCGGTGTGGCCGCTGATGCTGATTTTGTTCGGCACTGCCTTGATGGTGTCAGCCATGGCCAGCAGGATGTCTTCAAAGTACGGCTTCAAGCGCGCACTGCCGGAGTCGAACATCGGCCGGTTGGCCGCGTCGGTGATCTGGATGCGCAGACCTTCAGGCGTGATTTCGAACGAAATCTGATCCTTGAATTTCAGCAGCTGCGGGTTTTCCTCAACCTTGGTCTGCAACTCTTGCAGCAACAGCTCAAGGCGTTCTTGCTCGACCTGCTCAGCCATGGATTCGACAGTGTCGCGCTCGATCGGGATTTTTTCCTGCGGCGCTTCGGTCTTGACCTCTGGGTTAATAGTGCGCTCAGGCGCCAACTGCGGCGAACCGCCCAGGTCGATCACGAAGGGCGTGCCACTTTCCGAGAAACCAATGGGGTCTTTGAAGTAGCCGGCGATGGCAATCTTCTGTTCCGGCGTGGCGGTAGACATCAGCCACAGCACCAGGAAGAACGCCATCATCGCCGTCGCAAAGTCGGCGAAGGCGATTTTCCAGGCGCCACCATGGTGCCCCGCAGCGAAGCGCTTGACGCGCTTGATGATTATCGGCTGGTTGTTTTCCATGGCTTAGCGACCGCGAACCGCTTGTTCCAGCTCGGCGAAGCTTGGGCGATGTTTCGGGTACAGCACCTTGCGACCGAACTCCACCGCCAGCGAGGGCGGCATGCCGGAAGCGGAGGCTACCAGGCTGGCTTTGATCGATTCGTACAGGTTGATTTCTTCCTTGGCGTCATGGGCCAGCGAGGTGGCCAGCGGACCGAAGAAACCGTAGGCCGCGAGGATACCGAAGAAGGTACCTACCAGCGCCGCACCCACGTGCATACCGATGGCTGCCTGGTCGCCTTCGCCCAGGGAGGCCATGGTCACAACAATACCGAGTACCGCCGCGACGATACCAAAACCCGGCATGCCGTCGGCGATGCCGGTCACGGCGTGGGACGGGTGCTCCAGCTCTTCTTTCAGGCTGAACAATTCCATGTCGAACAGGCCTTCCAACTCATGGGGGGCCATGTTGCCGGAGGACATGATGCGCAGGTAGTCACAGATGTAGGCGGTCATGCGCTCATCTTTGAGCACGGCCGGGTACTTGGCGAAAATCGGACTGGCCGAGGCGTCTTCGATGTCGGCCTCGATGGCCATCATGCCTTCGCGGCGGCTCTTGTTGAGGATCTCGTAGACCAGCCCCAGTACCTCCAGGTAGAAGGTGTGGGTGAAGCGCGAACCAAACATGCCCAGGGATTTCTTGACCACGTGCATGGTCATGTAGCCAGGGTTCGCCTGCAAGAATGCGCCGAACGCCGCACCACCGATGATCAGCACTTCGAAGGGCTGGACCAGCGCAGCAATTTTACCGTGGGACAGGACGTAGCCACCGAGCACACTTGCGATGACGACGATGATGCCGATAATTTTAGCCATAGGAGATGAGTACTTGCGCCGTCGGGTTCATGGACATATTGGGGGGAACTGAAAACTCTTGTTCCTCTTATCGGCAAAACTGCGCCAGACTATAGCCCGTTAAGGCGAAAAGCCAGTTCGGCCCGCTCCGGGCGTGTTGACCGCAAGTGATGATCGCGCCCCAATCATGGCTAATGAAACGACAGTCCCAACTGCAAAACCTACTTCTCTCGCCGCTTGGATCAAGCGCCTGGACGATGTGCTGCTGCCTGTTCCCCAGGCCAGCCACGACCGCGTGTGCAAAGGCATCCGCGACAGCCGCAGCTCATTACGAGATATTGCCGAGCTGATGCAAGACAGCCCGGCCCTCGTGCTCAGCGTGATGCGCGAAGCCAACAGCCACACCCATGGCAGCCTGGCGGAACCGGCGGAAAACCTCGAAGTAGCGCTCAACCGCCTGGGCCTCAAGCGCGCCGAGGAACTGTTGGCGCGCCTGCCTTCGGTGCCCGCCAGCGAGATTCCCGTGGCGCTGCGCCAACTGTTGTTGATAAGTCAGCACGCTTCGCAGCAAGCCAATGGCCTGTTCGGCAGCCGGCTGGCACGACTGTGGCAGGACATTCACTGGGGCAGCCTGCTGTTTCTGTCGCCGCTGTGGCCGATGGCGGTCGCCTACCCCAAGCTTCTGGAAGAATGGGAGCTGCGGGTTATCCATAAAGGCCAATCAGCCCGCCAGGTCGAGCAGGAATTGTTCGGCATACGCCTGCTCGACCTGTGCGTCGGCCTGACCGAAGCCTGGCACCTGCCGATTTGGGTCTCCCAGGGCTACAAGCTGCTGTTGAGCGAACGGCGCTTGCTGGTCAAGGCGCTGCATATCGCCCGCGAAGATGACCCGCTGCGCCATCAGCAATTGCTCGACGCCGAACCCAACCTGCGCCGCTGGCTGAACCAGCCGGCCAATACCGTGTTGCTGGCCAACGGCCTGGCGATGTCGGCGCAAGAGTCCTGGACCTGCCCGCACACCGAACGCTGGCAGCTCCTCACTGCGCTTTACCTGCAGCAGCCCCTGAGCGAGATACAGCAACACGTCCACCAACAAGCCGTGACCAGCGCCCGCACCACGCTGATGCCCGACCTCTGGCACCCGGCGCTGTCACTGATCTGGCCCTGGCACGTGCAGAAGATTCATCGCGGCCTGCTGCCGGCACCGCCGCCTACCGCCGAGTCGCTGGCCGTGTGGCGTAAACGGTGCACAGAACTGCTGGTAGAACCGAGCCGCTTTGCCAACGCGATGCACCTGACCACCTGCGCCAAGGAGGCCCTGGTGGCCAGCGGCATGCAACGGGTCATGCTGCTGATGACCGACCGCGCCCAAAGCACTTTGCGCGTGCATCAGGTTGACGGCCTACCAAAGGACGCCACCAACCTGAGCCTGGACGTGGTTAACAGCACGCTGCTGCAGCGCCTGCTGGAAAAATCCGCCCAGGTGCGTCTCAACCCTGAAAACCACGCCCAGTTCTCGGCCTTGCTGCCACCGATCCTGCGCCGCCTGTTTACCGGTGAACACCTGCTGCTGCGCTCCTTGAGCTGCAATGGCAAGGTGGTGATGCTGATGGTGGCCGACCAGGGCGGCGGACCGTTCTCGGAAACCACCGTGCAGGCCTTCGGCAAAACCGCCCAATGCATCGAGAAAGCCCTGCACTGCTTTACCAACCGCAGCGCCTGATGCTTGCGCTACAATCGCCCTCTTTTATCGCCAACATTTGTGACCAGGAGACCTCACATGCCTGACTTCTCTGGCTTGCCGCTGGTGATCGAACCCAGCGACCTGCTCGGTCAACTGGATGCCGAACACCTGATTCTGGTGGACCTCACCAGTGCCACCCGCTACGCCGAAGGGCATATCCCCGGCGCGCATTTCGTTGACCCCAAGCGCACCCAATTGGGCCAGGCGCCGGCACCCGGCCTGCTGCCCAACAAGGCGGACCTGGAGAAGTTGTTCGGCGAACTGGGCCACACCCCGGACGCGACCTACGTGGTCTACGACGACGAAGGCGGCGGCTGGGCCGGGCGGTTCATCTGGATGCTCGACGTGATCGGCCATCAGAAATACCACTACCTGGATGGTGGCCTGCTGGCCTGGCTGGAAGAGGAACGCCCGGTCTCCACCGACGTACCCGCCCCCGTCGGCGGTCCGGTCAGCCTGACGCTGCACGAAGGCCCCACCGCCACCCGTGAATACCTGCAAAGCCGCCTGGGTGCTGCCGACCTGGGCATCTGGGACGCACGCGGCCCGCTGGAATATTCCGGTGAAAAAGTCCTCGCCGCCAAAGGCGGGCACATTCCCGGTGCCGTGAACTTTGAATGGACCGCTGGCATGGACCCGGCACGCAACCTGCGTATCCGCCGCGACATGCCGCAGATCCTCGAAGGCCTCGGACTGACCAAAGATAAAGAAATCATCACCCACTGCCAGACTCACCACCGCTCTGGCTTCACCTACCTGGTGGCCAAGGCGCTCGGTTATCCGCGAGTCAAAGGTTATGCCGGTTCCTGGGGCGAATGGGGCAACCACCCCGACACCCCCGTCGAGATTTAAGGTTTAAGGACAGTTATGAAAAAGCAGTTGTTTATCCTCAGCCAGTACTTGCTGCCACACCACTTGCTGTCGCGCCTGGCCGGCTGCATCGCCGAGTGCCGCGTGCGCTGGTTCAAGAATGCCTTCACCACCTGGTTCGCCAAGCGCTATCAAGTGGACATGTCCCAGGCGCTGGTTGAAGACGTGACCGCCTACGAGCACTTCAACGCCTTCTTCACCCGCGCGCTGAAAGACGGCGCCCGCCCACTGGATCAAACCCCAGGCGCGGTGTTGAGCCCAGCCGATGGCGCAGTCAGCCAGCTCGGCCCGATCGAACATGGCCGCGTGTTCCAGGCCAAGGGCCACAGCTTCAGCGTGCTGGAATTGCTGGGCGGCGATGCCGCTGTAGCGGCGCCGTTCATGGGCGGCGATTTCGCCACCATCTACCTGTCGCCAAAGGACTACCACCGGGTGCATATGCCACTGGCCGGCACCCTGCGCGAGATGGTCTACGTGCCAGGCCGCATCTTCTCGGTCAACCAGACCACCGCCGAAAACGTGCCGGAACTGTTTGCGCGTAACGAGCGTGTTGTATGCCTGTTCGACACCGAACGCGGCCCGATGGCCGTGGTATTGGTGGGCGCGATGATCGTGGCGTCGATCGAAACCGTATGGGCCGGCTTGGTGACGCCGCCGAAGCGTGAACTGAAAACCGTCCGTTATGACGAAGCGGCGCGCGCGCCGATCTATCTGGAAAAAGGCGCTGAATTGGGTCGCTTCAAGTTGGGTTCTACGGCGATCGTGCTGTTTGGGCCGGATCAGGTGACGTGGGCGCAAGAGCTGGTGGCAGGTACGCCTGTGCAGATGGGCCAAGGCATCGCTTTACCTAAAGCCTGACACAAATCCAAATGTGGGAGCGGGCTTGCTCGCGAAAGCGGTGGTTCAGTCAATGATGTGTCGACTGATACCCCGCATTCGCGAGCAAGCCCGCTCCCACATTTTTTACCGCATTTATTCAGTTACAGCTGACCGTCGCGATCGCGGAAGCCCAGCAGATACAACACCCCATCCAACCCCAAGGTCGAAATCGCCTGCTTCGCCGACTGCTTCACCAACGGCTTGGCGCGAAACGCCACACCCAACCCGGCAATCGCCAGCATCGGCAAGTCATTCGCCCCGTCGCCGACCGCAATGGTCTGCTCCAGACGCAAACCTTCCTTGTGAGCCAGCTCCTTCAGCAGATCTGCCTTGCGCTGTGCATCGACAATCGGCTCCACGGCCACGCCAGTCACCTTGCCATCCACCACTTCAAGCTCGTTGGCGAACACATAGTCGATGCCCAGTTTGGCCTGCAATTGCTTGGCGAAGTAAGTGAAGCCACCCGACAGGATTGCGGTCTTGTAGCCCAGGCGCTTGAGTTCAGCGAACAGGGTTTCTGCGCCTTCGGTCAGGCGCAGGGACGCACCGATGGAGTCCAGCACGCTGACGTCCAGGCCTTTGAGCAGCGCCAAGCGCTCCTTGAAGCTGGCGCGGAAGTCGAGTTCACCGGCCATGGCGCGTTCGGTAATTTCCGACACCTGCTCGCCGACGCCAGCAGCCTTGGCCAACTCGTCGATAACTTCGGCTTCGATCAGCGTGGAATCCATGTCGAACACCGCCAGGCGACGGTTGCGGCGGAACAATGAGTCTTCCTGGAAAGCGATATCCACGTTCAGTTCCTGCGCCACGCTGAGGAACTCGGCGCGCAGAGCTTGAGGGTCGGCTGGCTCACCGCGCACGGAGAACTCGATGCAGCCCTTGCCCTTGTCAGCGGGAGTGTCCAGCGGCATGCGACCCGACAAACGGTCGATATGGTCGATATTCAAACCATACTGCGCGGTGATCGAGCTGACACGCTGCAATTGCTCAGCGGTGACCTTGCGGGTCAACAGGGTCACGATGTGGCGTTTTTTGCCCTGGCCGGCCACCCATTGCTGGTAATCAGCTTCGGACACGGGGGTGAAACGCACCTGTTGATCCAGCTTGTACGCCGTAAACAGGATGTCCTTGAGTACCGATGACGCCTGTTCAGTGCTCGGGATCTCAACCAGAATGCCGAACGACAAGGTGTCGTGGATCACCGCTTGGCCGATGTCGAGAATGTTCACACCACCCTGGGCCAGCACACCGGTAATGGCTGCGGTCAGACCTGGGCGGTCTTCCCCCATGATGTTAATCAGGACAATTTCGCGCAAGGCGCACCCCCAGGCTGGAAAAAAACCGCATTCTACCCACTTTCAGTGACCATCGGGCACAGCCAGCGCTTTGCCGGTCCTAGGGCTGTCGCTATACTGCGCGTCAACTTCACGGACCAAGAGCCGAGCGCAAGTGAACCGGCCCACGCCAGTAAAAACCGATAACTTCTTCCTGCTGATCTTCCGGGCACTGCGCCACCGCCGTGTACCGATCGCATTACGCATCGCCAGCCATAACGTGATCCTGGTCGCCCTGGCCCTGGTGATCTACGCCTGCGTGATGGGTTTGCAGTTCAAACAGGCCATGCACGAGCAAGCCGACGCCCTGGGCGAGAGCCTGACCACCCAGACCGCCACCTCGGCGACTGAGCTGCTGGTGTCCAACGACATCCTCAGCCTCAACGTGCTGCTCAACAACCTGACCAAAAACCCGCTGGTGGCCCATGCGGCCATCTATAGCGTGGACAACCGGATCATGGCCGAAGCCGGGCAGCGCCCGAAAAACGGCCTGCTGGGTGAAGCCGAAGGGCTCTACCAGAGCAATATCACGTTTCAGGATGTAAAGGCCGGCCAACTGCGCATCAGCCTGGACATGCAGCAATTCCAGCAGCCGATGACCATCAGCCTGCAAAGCATGGGCATCCTCAGCGCGATCCTGCTGGCCTTGGCCCTAGCGTTGAGCTTGCGCCTGGGCCGGCACATCTCTACACCGCTGATGCAACTGCGCATCTGGCTGCGGGACATCGATGAAAACACCCCGGCCACTGACCGCCAGGATGAAATCGGCGACCTGGCCCGCCAACTGCACGCCAGCTTTGCCCCGGAACCGGTAGTGCGTGAGGTTGAACCTGAGCCTGAGTTCGACGATACGGACTACGACGACGAGCCCGAATTTGAAGTGCAAGATGCTCCGGTAGCGGGCTTGAAGCCTGCCACACGCCGCGCGTTCAAAGCCGAAGAAGACGAGCTGGACGACGAAGACCCGTTTGCCGACCTGCGCGACACCTCGGCAAGCGCCCCGGCCATCGCGCCAAAACCGGCACCGGTCAAGAGCACCGAACCCCAGTACAGCGCCGTACTGGCTGTGCAACTGGGTGCGCAGGACCAATTGCGTCGCCTGCCCCGTGCGCGCCTGACCGAATTGCTGGAACGCTACCGTGACTGCCTCGACCAGGCCGCTTCGCTGTACCAGAGCGAACTGCACACCCTGAACGATGGCAGCACGCTGATGTTGTTCCACAGCGAAGACAGCGGCGAGGACTACCTGACCAACGCTATCTGCTGCGGTGAACTGTTGCGTGCCCTGGGCCACGCCCTGCAAATCGAAGTGGCTGACAGCGGCATTACCCTGCAATTGCAACTGGGCCTGACCGTAGGCGACGACCTGTTCGGCATGAGCCAGATCGACCTGTTGCTGACGGAGATCGCCCAGGACGCCTTGGCCTTGTCGCAACACAGCCGCAATTTGCTGCTGGTGGAGCGCAAGATCAGCGAAGACACGCTGATCCGCCAACGCGCACGTATCCGCCCGATTGCCAGCCCAGAGGGCGCCAGCTGCGTGGAACGTTTGATGGAGCCGTATCCGTCGATGCTGGAGCGGCAGTTGGCGCGGATGCACGAGACCCGCAAGCCATAAGCAACACGACACAATCCCTGTGGGAGCGGCTTGTGTGGGAGCGGGCTTGCTCGCGAAGGCGGTATTCCAGCTGAAGCATTCGCTGACTGACACACTGCATTCGAGAGCAACCCCGCTCCCACATTTTGAGTCGCGCACAAACAAAAAGGCCCGCTGAGTCAGCGGGCCTTTTTGTTTGTGCGTGATTCAAATCAGAACCTGAACACTTCCATATCTGTACGAATCGGCACCGCCATCGGCATCTTCGGCTTCTGCGGCTCTGCCGGCTTGGCCTGTGTCGGGGCGTTCTGCTTGCGGGGTGCCTCGGCGATCGGCGGCTGATTGGCCAACGGCTTGAGCGCCACCGACAATTGCTGCGCCAGATGCTGCAACAGCACGCCCTGGGCCTGGACCTGGGACGCAGTGGTGCCGGTGTGTTCTTCCTGCAGATGCACGATGCGGTTATCGCGCACCTGGCCACGACGGTCGATCAAGCGCCATTGCGCATCGAGGATCGCCGGTTGCGATGTACCAGAGTCAAGCCGGGTAATGGTCAGCAACACTTGCACATCCGGGCTAAAACCAGTGGGCGCAGGCGCGAGTACAACACGCTGGCTATCCAGATGCCCGGCCACTTGGCGCAGCATCAATTGGTTGATGTCGGAGGACAAACTGCCCGCCCAGCGACCATCGGTAGAACCTTGCAGGCTGCCGTCGTTTTGACGTTGCAGCAGGGTTTCGCGTTGCAGGTAGTCGGCTACGACCACCGGGCCCAACAAAACGGCCAGGCCAGCGCTTTGTGCTGGCTGAGCCGGACTTCCGCTGTCCAGCTGGTACAGCGACACAGGCTGATGTGTGCTGCAACCCGCCAACCCCAAAAGGCCAGCGAGCACGAAAATAAAAGGAAGGCGTGGAGCAGTCATCATCCCATCCAGGTGGCTGCCACAAGGCGAACCACAATGTAATACTAAAAATAACCTAAACACGCTCGGCCACGCCGGCGCTGGAAAGGCCATATCATCCGTGAATATGCGCCATGACTCCAGCGCCAAAGCGTCGATCTACGCTTTAAATCGTAGATCGAGGGCTCTAAACCGCCTTAAACAGGCGTTTCCACCAATAAAGCATCCACTCGCTGGAAGCCACGTGGCAATTTGTTACCACGACGACCGCGCTCGCCCTTGTAATGTTCAAGGTCGTCAGGGCGCAGCGACAGGGTGCGTTTACCGGCTTGCAGCACCAGCGTGGAGCCTTCTGGTATGACAGCAATGTCGGTCACGTACTCTTCGCGGCTGGCAACCCGCTCGCCGGGGATACCAATAATCTTGTTGCCCTTGCCTTTACCCAGCTGCGGCAGGTCGCTGATCTTGAACACCAGCAGACGCCCTTCGGTGGTCACCGACGCCAGCCAGTTGCTCTCGCGGTCGTCCACCGGCCGCGGCAGGATCACCTTGGCGTTGTTCGGCAGGCTCAGCAGCGCCTTGCCTGCCTTGTTCTTGGCCTGCAGGTCTTCACCCTTGACCACAAAACCGTAACCCGCGTCTGACGCAATCACGTACAGCGCATCGTCGTCCGGCAGCAGCACGCACTCGAAATTCGCTCCGGGCGGCGGTGTAAGGCGCCCGGTCAACGGCTCGCCCTGCCCCCGAGCGGATGGCAAGGTGTGGGCCGGCACCGAATAACTGCGCCCGGTAGAATCGATAAACACCGCAAACTGGTTGGAACGCCCGGCGGCAGCGGTCTTGAACCCGTCGCCCGCCTTGTACGACAGGCCAGTGGCATCAATATCATGCCCTTTGGCAGAGCGAACCCAACCCTTTTCCGACAGAACGACGGTAATTTTCTCGTTCGGCAGCAGCTCGGTCTCTGTCAGAGCCTTCGCTTCGGCGCGTTGCACGATAGGCGATCGACGGTCGTCGCCATAGGTTTCGGCGTCTTTGATCAGCTCGCTGCGCACCAGCTTCTTCAGCTTGGCTTCACTGCCCAGCAGCGCTTGCAGCTTGGCTTGTTCCTTGAGCAGCGCGTCTTGTTCGTCGCGCAGCTTCATTTCTTCCAGTCGCGCCAACTGGCGCAAGCGGGTGTCGAGGATGTAGTCAGCCTGGATCTCGCTCAGCTCGAAACGCGCGATCAACTCGGCTTTCGGGTGCTCGGCGGTGCGGATGATGTGGATCACTTCATCCAGGTTGAGGTAGGCGATCAGCAAGCCGTCCAACAGGTGCAAGCGGCGCTCGACCTTATCCAGGCGGAATTGCAAGCGGCGGCGCACAGTGTTGACGCGGAATTCCAGCCACTCCACCAGCAGATTGCGCAGGTTTTTCAGCTGCGGCTTGCCATCCAGGCCAATGATGTTGACGTTGACCCGATAGCTCGACTCCAGGTCCGTGCTGGCGAACAGGTGCTGCATCAGCACTTCGTGGTCGACCCGGCTGTTGGTCGGGATGATCACGATGCGGCATGGGTTTTCGTGGTCAGACTCGTCACGCAGGTCGGCAACCTGCGGCAGTTTCGACGGTTTCGCCTGCATCAACGCGGCGATCTGCTCCAGCACCTTGGCGCCCGACACCTGGTGCGGCAGCGCGGTGACAATAATGTCGCCGTCTTCAATGTGGTACACAGCGCGCATGCGTACCGAGCCTTTGCCGGTTTCGTACATCTTCAGCAGGTCGGCACGCGGCGTGATGATTTCCGCTTCGGTCGGGTAGTCCGGGCCCTGGATATGCTCGCAGAGCTGCTCGACCGTGGCTTTCGGCTCGTCGAGCAAACGCACGCAGGCCGTGGCGACTTCGCGCAGGTTGTGCGGCGGCACGTCGGTCGCCATGCCGACCGCAATACCGGTGGTGCCATTGAGCAGGATATTCGGCAAACGTGCCGGCAACACCAGGGGTTCGTCGAGGGTACCGTCAAAGTTCGGCCCCCAGTCCGCAGTGCCCTGGCCCAGCTCACTGAGCAACACTTCCGAATATCGCGACAGGCGCGCTTCGGTATATCGCATGGCGGCGAAGGACTTGGGATCATCCGGCGCACCCCAGTTACCCTGGCCGTCCACCAGCGTGTAGCGGTAGCTGAACGGCTGGGCCATCAGCACCATGGCTTCGTAGCACGCCGAATCGCCGTGGGGGTGGAACTTACCGAGCACGTCACCGACGGTACGCGCCGACTTCTTGTGCTTGGAATCGGCATCCAGGCCCAACTCACTCATGGCGTAGATGATGCGCCGTTGGACGGGCTTCAGGCCGTCGCCGATATGCGGCAAGGCACGGTCCATGATCACGTACATGGAGTAGTTGAGGTAGGCATTTTCGGTGAAGTCAGCCAGCGACCGGCGTTCTACGCCGTCTAAGCTGTCTGCGAGGATGTCACTCATGCGGGCCTCATCATTGTCGGGTAAGGCGCAGCGGAATTGCCGCTGCGCCGGGTCAATTCAAAAAAACAGCGGTTCATGGCTGGGCGCTCCAACCACCGGCAGGGGCGGCGAAACGATAGACCACGGGGCGCTTTTCACCATCGGCACGCGGGCCGAAATTGTTGTCGATGCCCAGCCAGGCACCTTCCGCGTCCACCACCAGGGCTTCAGCCAGGCCGTAAGGCTGGGGATAACGCCGCTCGGGCGTCAGGGTCTCGTCGGCAAACGACCAGCACAGCTCGACCTTGGCCGTGACCGCATCGCGCCGGCAAATCTGGAACGCATTGCGCTCCAGTGTGAACAGCTTGCCGTTGAACAGCGCCAGGTCGGCGAAATCCTTGGACACCGCCTTGGCGTTAGGGAACTGCGCCGGTTGTACCTCCTGGCCGGCCTCGCTCAACAATACGCAGGGGCCGTCACAGTCCCATAAGCTTTGAGGACGCTTGATCGAAATCAGGCCGCGTCTTTCACGCTCGGCTGCCAGCCAAATCTGATTGCCCTCGGGATTGATCGCCAGCCCCTCGAATAACGCATTAAAGTGCAACAACATGCCGCTGGCCCGCGCTTCACGCACCATGCCCGGCGCGATCTTCAACCACTCAGGCGCGCCCGTCACTGGCACTTGCAGCACCGCCGCATGGGCCTCACTGACAATGTAACGATTACCCACGGCATCGCAGGCAATGCCTTCAAAATCCAGGTCGCCGCCACGAATGAACGAGGCGGCCTTGGTGCGCGAACGCAACCCCCACGGCAGCCCGGATTCCGGCACCGGCGGCACGTCGATCTTCACAACCTCGGCTTGCCAGGTCGGTGCGCTGATATCCAGGCGATAGATCTGGTCGTCATCGCGGTCGGAAACCGTCCACAGCTCGTGACCGCATACGGCCAGGCCCGACAGGTTACCGCCACGCATGCCGTCCACGGGGTGTTCGGAGAGAAGCTTGAGCTCTGCAACGGGCGCGGCGACCACCTCGGTGGCCGCCAACCCGCTCAACATCAGGATCGCCAGGGCGAAACCTGTGCGCATCAGCCCAGCACCTCGGCCAGGTTGCCTTTGGATTCTAGCCAGGACTTGCGGTCCGGCGCGCGCTTCTTCGCCAGCAGCATGTCCATCATTTCCGACGTGGCGGCGTAGTCTTCCAGGGTCAACTGCACCAGGCGCCGAGTGTTCGGGTCCATGGTGGTTTCGCGCAGTTGCGGTGGGTTCATTTCACCCAGGCCTTTGAATCGCGTGACCTGCGGCTTGCCGCGCTTCTTCTCGGCCACTAGGCGGTCGAGGATGCCATCGCGCTCGGCTTCGTCCAGGGCGTAGTAAATTTCCTTGCCCAAGTCGATACGGTACAGCGGCGGCATGGCGACGTAGACGTGGCCGGCATCCACCAATGGGCGGAAGTGCTGGACGAACAGTGCACACAGCAACGTGGCGATGTGCAAGCCGTCGGAGTCGGCGTCGGCGAGGATGCAGATCTTGCCGTAGCGCAGCTGGCTGATATCGGCCGCGCCCGGGTCGACACCGATGGCCACGGCGATGTTATGCACTTCCTGGCTGGCCAGGACTTCGCTGCCATCGACTTCCCAGGTGTTGAGGATCTTGCCGCGCAACGGCAGGATCGCCTGGAACTCCTTGTCCCGCGCTTGCTTGGCGGAACCACCGGCGGAGTCACCTTCCACCAGGAACAGCTCGGAGCGCATCGGGTCCTGCCCCGCGCAATCGGCCAGCTTGCCCGGCAGTGCCGGGCCCGCCGTGATGCGCTTGCGCTCGACCTTTTTACTGGCCTTGAGACGACGGCCGGCGTTGTTGATCGCCAGTTCCGCCAGCGCCAGGCCCAGCTCAGGGTGCTCGTTGAGCCACAGGCTGAACGCATCCTTGACCACACCGGAGACAAACGCTGCCGCTTCACGGGACGACAGGCGCTCTTTGGTCTGGCCGGAGAATTGCGGCTCCTGCATCTTCATCGACAGTACGAACGCAATGCGCTCCCACACGTCTTCCGGCGCCAGCTTCACGCCGCGTGGCAGCAGGCTGCGGTACTCGCAGAATTCACGCATGGCATCCAGCAGGCCCTGGCGCAAACCGTTGACGTGGGTACCGCCCTGGGCCGTCGGGATCAGGTTGACGTAGCTTTCCTGCACGCTGTCGCCACCTTCCGGCAGCCACAGCAGCGCCCAGTCGACGGCTTCTTTATTACCGGCCAGGCTGCCGCAGAACGGCTCGTTAGGCAGGCGCTCAAAATCGCTGACGGAATCTTCCAGGTAGGAGCGCAGGCCGTCTTCGTAGTGCCACTCGACCTTCTCGCCGGTGCCCTTGTCTTCAAAGGTCACCAGCAGGCCTGGGCAAAGAACAGCCTTGGCTTTAAGTACGTGCTTGAGGCGGCTGATGGAAAATTTCGGCGAATCAAAGTATTTCGGGTCCGGCGCGAAGTACACGCTGGTGCCAGTGTTGCGCTTGCCAACGGTGCCGATCACCTGCAGGTCGGTGGCTTTGTAGCCATCGGCGAAGGTCATCTCGTACTCGTTGCCGTCGCGCTTGACCTTGACCCGGACGTGGTTCGACAGGGCGTTGACCACCGAAATACCCACACCGTGCAGGCCACCGGAGAACTGGTAGTTCTTGTTGGAGAACTTGCCGCCAGCGTGCAGCTTGGTGAGGATCAGCTCGACGCCCGACACGCCTTCTTCAGGGTGAATGTCCACTGGCATGCCACGACCATCGTCGGACACTTCCAGGGAGTGGTCAGCGTGGAGAATGACGTGCACCGACTTGGCGTGCCCGGCCAAGGCTTCGTCGACGCTGTTGTCGATGACTTCCTGGGCAAGGTGGTTCGGCCGACTGGTGTCGGTGTACATGCCGGGGCGTTTGCGCACCGGGTCGAGGCCCGAGAGGACTTCGATGGCGTCGGCGTTATAAGAGCTAGCGCTGGGAGTGGCCATGGGGTCTCGTCGTGAGTCGTTCGATTAAAAAATGACCTGCGACTTTACAGTGCTGCAAAGTCGAAGGATTGATACTGATCTGCGCCAATCCCGGCAAAGCTCAGCAGCGCCGGTAATTGCTGGGCGAACCCTTGGTAACCATGGTCGCCACCGGCCTGGATGCGCAAGGCACAGGCCCGGTAATACTGTTGGGCGAGGCGATAGTCCAGGGTTTCGTCCCCGGTCTGCAACCACACCTGATAACGCGCGGCGTCCTGGGGCGCCGGGACTTCCAGCTCGGCCAGTGCCGTCACGTGGTCGTGGGTCAGTTCCCAGGTCTCGTCGGTGTAGAGGTTCTTTTGGGTGCCCAAATAACCGTCGAACATCCGATGGGGGCTGACCGCTGGGTTCACCAGCAGCGCCTTGAGGCCATGGCGTTCGGCAAGATGGGTTGCATAGTAGCCGCCGAGTGAGCTGCCGACCAGCAGTGGCCGCCCCAGTTCAGCGATAGCGGCTTCCAACTGAGGAATCGCCTGACGAGGATGGTGATGCAGCGCCGGCACGCGCAGTTGGTCAGCCAGGCCGAGGGTATCCATCACGGTGATCAACTGGCTGGCCTTGTTGGACGCCGGCGCGCTGTTGAAGCCGTGGATATACAGGATCGAAGCGGACATGCCGGGCTCTCCGTGACGTGGCCAAAGAGGCGCAGTTTACAGGGATCGGGGTGGTGTGTGAGTCCCCTATCGTCCAGCCGCTGCAGAACCAATGTGGGAGCCGACTTGCCCGCGATGGCGGTGGATCAGTCCTGCATGTATTGGCTGGCAAGCAGCTATCGCAGGCAAGCCCGCCCCCACACTTTTGATCAGCGTTTACAGCTTTTAATAGCCGTTGCTGCCGTAGTCCACGGTAAATGCGAAATCCTTGACCCGCTCCACGCCGGTCTCCAACCGTCCGTCGGCATGCAAGCGTAGCCAGCGATACCCCGGCGCCTGCTCGCTGACCTTGAAATCCTCGCTGCCCGGCGCGAACTGAATGCAAGTGGACGGCGACGCCAACAGCCGCACGCCGTTGCGCTCGCGGTCGATCTCCTGGTGCACGTGGCCCCAGAGCACCGCCCGTACCTGTGGAAAACGGTCGAGCACGGCAAATAAAGCATCGGGATTGCGCAGGCCAATGGGCTCCATCCAGGCGCAACCGATGGGCACCGGATGATGGTGAAAGCACACCAGATGATTCCGGCTCGGTGCTTCGCTCAGGGCCTGGGCGAGCAATTGCAGTTGCTGGTCTTGCAGGTAGCCCGGTACTGAACCGGGTACAGCCGAGTCCAGCAAGGTGACGCGCCAGTTGCCGACATCGACCACCGGCTCCAGCAAGTCGCTGTGCATGGCGGCGTCGGCCATGATCTGCGGCTCATCGTGATTACCGGGGATCCAGCGGGCCGGGGCACCGATGGGCGCGGTCATGTCACGAAATTGCTGGTACGACGCCAATGTGCCGTCCTGGGACAAATCCCCCGTGGCCAACACCAAATCAATCCGCGGCTGCTGCGTGTGCACCAGCTCGATCACCCGTTGCAGGCTTTCACGGGTGTTCATGCCCAGCAGCGTGCCATCGGTCTCGGCAAACAAATGGCTGTCGGACAGTTGCACCAGCAAGGCTGGCGCATCAGGACTCACAGTGGATACGCTCGGCAAGGCGCTCTCCCAAGGCAATCACAGGAATGGACGTTTGGCGTGATTATGCTGGGGCAGGACACAAAGAGGAAACCCATGAAGCGGACGCAGTTCACATCTACCGCACAGCTTCGAACTCATGGCCCAGGGCCAGGCAGTGACTCAACCATTCACCGAGGAACACATTGAGCTGTGCTTTCTCATCGGGCTGGTGCATGAACACGTTGGGGTAAGGATAGATGCTGCGAAAGCGTCGCGCATGTTCGGCGCTGATCACTTCGGCCATGCGCGCATCGTGGTACACCTGCACTTCCAGTTGCGGCACCGGCAGCCATGGCAGGCTGTGCTCCTGGCGCACGCGCAGGGTGGTGGTGTACGGGCAGTTGACGATGACTTCCAAGGCCAGCACGCCGAGCATCTGGTCGCCATGGGTCACGCCGATGCGCCGCGCCTCGGGGGCGTGGCGCATGTCGGGGAGCAGGCGCATCAGCCGCGCATAGTTGGCCTCGCAGGCGGCTTGCAGCCCGATCAGGTCGACTCGATAACGTTCCCGTGCCTTTACTGCCATAACCCCCTCACTTCCGCGCGATTAAGCGCAAGCCATTGCAGGGCGATGATGCTGGCTGCGTTGGAAATTTTGCCGTCACGCACCGCTTGCAGGGCATCTTCGAAAGCCCATACGGTGACGCGGATATCTTCAGCTTCTTCTTCCAATCCATGGACGCCACCTACACCGGTGCTGTCGCAACGGCCCAGGTACAAGTGCACATATTCAGTACTGCCGCCGGGCGAAGGGAAATATTTGGTGATCGGCCACAACGCAGAGAACGTCAGCCCAGCTTCCTCTTCGGCTTCGCGGTGTGCAACCTCCTCCGGTTGCTCGTCCTTATCAATCAGGCCGGCGACCATTTCGATCAGCCAGGGGTTGTCGGTACGGCCCATGGCGCCGACGCGAAACTGTTCGTTCAACACCACTTCATCGCGTTGCGGGTCGTAGGGCAATACGCACACGGCATCATGACGCACAAAGACCTCGCGATTGATCACCCGGCTCATGCCGCCATCGAATTTCTCGTGACGCAGCTGCAGGCGGTCGAGCTGGTAGAAGCCCTTGAAAGCATTGTCGCGCTGAACAATTTCAATCTTGCTCGGCGTCGATTTCGCAATGTCCGTCATATCCTTCCTCGTTAGCCTGTGCAATTCGCGCCATCCTAACGCGCTCACGCCGGTTGGTGCAGCCCCTTTCCAGTTGCCGGGATAGACGGCGAGCGTCAAACTCACTCTAATCAGCTTAGTGGCGAACTGACTGCCTTGCCGGTAGTCGAAGCTGCACAATTTCGCTCTTATCGACGGACGAAGACCCTACATGTCGCTTTTAAAAATCGCCTCCGTGGCCTGCATCGCATTGACCCTGGGTGCCTGCCAAAGCCTGTTCCAACCGAGCTATCGCGCGCCGCTGGAAGCCACCCGCGACGCCACCGAGCAAAGCAAGCCGGGCTGCGCCAGCACCGATTGCCCGCTGGTGAATATCGACACCGTGCATTTTGCCAAAGAACCCAAGCTGGATGCCTTGATCGAACAGCGCCTGCTGGAAATGACACAAGCCGACCCACTGCCGACGAGCCTTGCGTCGTATAGCGAGCAGTTCCTGCGCACCGCTGCACCGCGCAATAGCATGTATTTGCAGGCCAAGGTACGGGAGCAGCATGACGGTCTGGTGATCATCGAGCTGTCCAGCTACCTGGACCAAGGTGCTACCCACGGCGAACCAGGCCGTGCGTTCATCAACTATTCGCGCCAGCAGCAAAAGGCGCTGACCCTGACCGACATGCTGCTGCCCGGCAAGGAAGACGCGTTCTGGAAAGCCGCCCAGGTGGCCCACAACAGCTGGCTGATCAGCACCCGCCTGAGCCTGGAGCCGGAGTTTGTGAAAACCTACCCCTTCCAGAAAACCCCGAACGTGGCGCTGACCTATGGTGGTGTGATCCTCAAGTACCCGACCACCACGATCGCCCCCTATGCCTTGGGCCATGTCGAGCTGCAGATCCCCTACTCGCGCCTGGACGGCATCCTCAGGCCTGAGCTGGTGCCCGCGCGCCGCTGAAGATCCGACCCAGGATCCACTGCAACAGCCCTGCCAGCACCAGTGCCGGCAGGGTCGCGCCGATGTCCGGATACAGATTGGCCAGCAGGTGGTAAGTCGCGATGCCACCCAGCCAGGCCAATAACGCCGGCCAGCGCAGGTTGGCGATTGCGCCTTGGCCGCGGCGGCGCAGGATAAAGTGATCCACCAGCACCACGCCAAACAGCGGCGCAAACACCGAGCCGATCAATAGCAGGAAATTCTGGTACTGAGCCAACGGTGCAAAGCAGGCGATCAGGGTGCAGATAACGCCAATGGCCAACGCCAGGTGCTCGATCTTCAAGCGCAACAATATCCCGCTGGAGACTGCCGCCGAGTGAATATCGGCAAAGGCGTTTTCCGATTCATCCAACAGAATCAATAAAAGCGGAATGCCCAGGCCAGCCCCGGCCAACGCCAGCAATAGCGCATTCACTTCACCGCTCGGCGCAAATGCCAGGGTGTACGCCACGCCCAGGCTCATCAGCCAGAAATTACCGATAAAGAACCCAAGTGCAGTGCCGCCGAACACACTTTTTGCGCGTTTGCCGAAGCGTGAGTAATCGGCGATCAGCGGCAGCCACGACAGCGGCATGGCGATAGCAATATCGAATCCCACTGCAAACGGCATAGAGCCGTCTCCAGCCTGGGCCCAGAGTGCGGCGAGGTCGGCTTTGGCGAACAGGTTCCAGGTGAGCCACAGGCAGGCGGCAAGCAACAGCCAGATGCCCCATTTGCGCAGGATTTGCCTTACGAAGGTCAGTGGGCCGCTGACGGCCAGCAGAGTCGCCAAACCGCCGAAAAACAGGGTCCATAACAAAGGACTGGCCAGCAGGCTGCCGTCGCTGAACGCCCGCATGCCCAACAGGCTGGCGGCGTCGCGCATCACGATGATTTCGAACGAGCCCCAGCCGATCAGTTGCAGCAGGTTGAGCAGCGCCGGCAGGCTCGCGCCTTTGGTGCCGAGGCTGAGCTTGAGGGCGGCCATGGCGGACAGGCCGGTGTCACTGCCGATCACGCCAACGGCGGCCAACAACAGCACACCGACCAGGGTGCCGAGGAAGATTGCCAGCAAAGAGCCGGACAAGCCCAGGCCCGGCGCGAGCAGTGCGCCGGTTTGCAGGACCATCAGGCCGATGCCGAGGGAGAACCAGAGGGAGAACAGGTCGCGGGCGCCGAAGACGCGTTTGTCAGCGGGGACCGCGATGTCCGGGGAGTAGGTGCTGGGTTGAATGCTCAAGGGTGTTATCTCTGAAGAACATTTGTTGTTTGGGAGATCGCTATCGCGGGCAAGCCCGACTCCCACAGGGGACCTGCTGTGAACACAAGATATGTGCACCACTCGGTTAATGTGGGAGCCGGGCTTGCCCGCGATGGCGGCGACACAGTCACCGCCGCCTCTGGATCAGACCTTCTTGTACAGCTGACTCCCTTCCTGCTTGAACCGCTCCGCCTGTTCCGCCAAGCCCTTGGCTACATCGACATCCACCGCTTCAATGCGCTGGTTGGCCGCGTACTCACGCACTTCCTGAGTGATTTTCATCGAGCAGAACTTCGGCCCGCACATCGAGCAGAAATGCGCGACCTTGGCCGAATCCTTCGGCAGGGTTTCATCGTGATACGAACGCGCAGTGTCCGGGTCCAGGCCAAGGTTGAACTGGTCTTCCCAGCGGAACTCGAAGCGCGCCTTGCTCAAGGCGTTATCGCGGATTTGCGCGCCTGGATGGCCTTTTGCAAGGTCAGCCGCGTGCGCAGCGATCTTGTAGGTGATGATCCCGGTCTTCACGTCATCCTTGTTTGGCAAACCCAGGTGTTCCTTGGGCGTGACGTAGCAGAGCATCGCGCAACCGAACCAACCGATCATCGCCGCACCGATGCCGGAGGTGATGTGGTCATAACCCGGCGCAATGTCCGTGGTCAGCGGGCCGAGTGTGTAGAACGGTGCTTCGTCGCAGCACTCGAGCTGCTTGTCCATGTTTTCCTTGATCAACTGCATCGGCACGTGGCCGGGGCCTTCGATCATGGTCTGCACGTCGTGCTTCCAGGCGGTCTTGGTCAGTTCGCCGAGGGTTTCCAGCTCGCCGAACTGCGCGGCGTCGTTGGCGTCAGCAATCGAACCGGGCCGCAGGCCATCGCCAAGGGAGAAGCTGACGTCATAGGCCTTCATGATTTCGCAGATTTCGTCGAAATGCGTGTAGGTGAAGTTCTCTTTGTGGTGCGCCAGGCACCACTTGGCCATGATCGAGCCGCCACGGGACACAATGCCGGTGACGCGCTTGGCGGTCAGCGGCACGTAGCGCAGCAACACGCCGGCGTGAATGGTGAAGTAATCGACGCCCTGCTCGGCCTGCTCGATCAGCGTGTCGCGGAACAGCTCCCAGGTCAGGTCTTCGGCGGCGCCGCCGACTTTTTCCAGGGCCTGGTAAATCGGCACGGTACCGATCGGCACCGGCGAGTTGCGGATGATCCACTCGCGGGTTTCGTGGATGTGCTTGCCGGTGGACAAGTCCATCACGGTGTCCGAGCCCCAGCGAATGCCCCAAGTCAGTTTCGCCACTTCTTCTTCGATGGACGAACCCAGGGCGCTGTTGCCGATGTTGCCGTTGATCTTCACCAGGAAGTTACGGCCGATGATCATCGGTTCCAGTTCGGTGTGGTTGATGTTGGCCGGGATGATTGCACGGCCACGGGCGATTTCTTCGCGCACGAATTCCGGGGTGATGATCTTCGGTACGCTGGCGCCAAAGCTGTGGCCGGCGTGTTGCTGGTCCAGCAGGCCACTGGCGCGGGCTTCTTCAAGCTTCATGTTTTCGCGGATGGCAACGTATTCCATCTCGGCAGTGATGATGCCTTTGCGCGCGTAGTGCATCTGCGTGACGTTGGCGCCGGCCTTGGCGCGGCGCGGGTTCTTAACGTGGGCGAAGCGCAGCGCGGTCAACTCGGCATCACTCAAACGCTGTTGGCCGAAGTGCGAGCTCAGGCCGGGCAGGCGCTCGGTATCGCCACGCACTTCGATCCACGGCGAACGTACATCGCCCAGGCCTTTGCGCACATCAATGATCACATTGGGGTCGGTGTAGGGGCCGGAGGTGTCGTAGACGACGACGGGGGCGTTGATTTCACCGCCGAAATCGGTGGGGGTCACGTCCAGGCTGATTTCGCGCATCGGCACGCGGATGTCCGGGCGAGTGCCCTGCACGTAGATTTTTTGCGAGCGGGTAAACGGCTGCACGGAGCCGGAGTCGACCTTGGCCGATTCACTCAGGTGCACGGTGTTTTTCAGTTTTGTACTTTTTATTTCTGTGCTCATCACGGGCTCTCCAACTTATCCAGGCGGTGGATTTTTGTCGGAGCGAACCTGTGACGGATGGACGCACTGAAACCAGTGCTGTGCTTGGCGCACGAGCGCTGTTCGATTGTCGAACAACATCCCGGACGAAGCACAAGAGGACTCGCCGGGTGACGAGAAATCTTGTTCCCTACGCAGGTGCTAACCTGATCAGGTTCAACGGGATCCGGTATTTACCGATCTCAGCCTTCCAACAAGGCACCCCGACAAGAACGCGGCCAGTCTAGACCATGCCGTGGGCAAATTGCCAACACCCGAGCATTCAGCGTGATGAATGGCGCAATTACAGGATTGTTGTGCAATGGCAGCGCCACTACACTCGGCAACTGCCTCAAGGCTTGACGCTATGGATTACTCGTCTTAGCCTTGAGCACCAAATTATAATCGTAATATTCAATCTAGGGATTGCCCATGCTGCGCAAACTTTCACTGGCGCTCGCCGTGTCTTGTGCAACCAACGGAATGGTCTGGGCAGCTGAAGCGCCCCTGTCGACCAAAACCGACTTGGTCAGCGTCTACCAGGAAGCTGTAGACAACAACGCCGACTTGGCCGCCGCCCGCGCTCAATATGGCGCACAGAAGGAAGTGGTGCCCCAGGCCCGCGCCGGGCTGCTGCCTAACCTGTCGGCTGGCGCCGATTCCAATAGTGTGCGCAATGAATTTGATCAGCCCGCCGCCAAGATTGACCGTGACGCTCATTCCTGGCGCGCGACCTTGAGCCAACCGATATTCCGTGCCGACCGCTGGTTTCAATTGCAAGCCGCTGAAGCCGTCAACGAACAGGCAGCGCTGCAACTCTCGGCCACCGAACAGAACCTGATCCTGCAAAGCGCCGAAAGCTACTTCAGCGTGCTGCGAGCCCAGGACAATCTGGCGACGACCAAGGCAGAAGAAGCAGCGTTCAAGCGCCAACTGGATCAATCCAACGAACGTTTCGACGTCGGTTTGTCGGACAAAACTGACGTACTGCAATCCCAGGCCAGCTATGACACGGCGCGCGCCAATCGCATTGTCGCCCAGCGCCAGGTGGATGATGCTTTCGAAGCATTGATTACCCTGACAAACCGTCAGTACAACTCGATCCAGGGCATTGTCCACACGTTGCCAGTGCTGCCGCCGGCACCGAACGACGCCAAAAGCTGGGTCGAAACGGCAGGTCGCCAGAACCTTAACCTCCTCGCCAGCAACTACGCCGTCACCGCCGCCGAAGAGACCCTCAAGCAACGCAAGGCCGGGCATGCTCCAACCCTTGATGCGGTGGCGCAGTACCAAAAGGGTGACAACGATGCCCTCGGCGCCAGCAATCCCAACGCTTTCGGCCCGGACTATCACGGCGACGCCTCGCGCCGGACCATCGGCTTGCAGTTGACCATCCCGATCTACAGCGGCGGCCTGACCAGCTCGCAGGTGCGTGAATCCTACTCGCGCCTGGGCCAGACCGAGCAGCAACGCGAAGGCCTGCGCCGCCAGGTGGTGGAAAACACGCGCAACCTGCACCGTGCGGTAAACACTGATGTGGAACAGGTACAGGCGCGCCGCCAGTCGATCATCTCTAACCAGAGCGCGGTGGAAGCCACGGAAATCGGCTATCAGGTGGGGACGCGCAATATCGTTGACGTACTGGATTCACAGCGCCAGCTCTACGCATCGGTGCGTAACTACAACAACAGCCGCTACGACTACATCCTCGACAACCTGCGTTTGAAGCAGGCAGCGGGCACCTTGAACCCAGGGGATCTGCAGGACCTGGCGCGCTACCTCAAGGTTGACTACAACCCGGATAAAGACTTCCTGCCGCCGGATTTGGCCAAGGCCGCGGCCGAACAGTTGAAGGCTCGCCCCGGCTATTAAACACACCGTATAACTAATTGTGGGAGCGGGCTTGCTCGCGAATGCGGTGTGTCAGCCAGTACATCTGGTACTGATACACCGCATTCGCGAGCAAGCCCGCTCCCACATTTGATTGGTGTTGTCAGCGGGTAAGCAATTTGTCCAAACCATCCAACAAACGCTTGAGCGCGCCCTGATTGGCCTGCATCACCTCAAGGCCAGCCTGGGCCATCTTGCGTGCATCCTGTGGCAGTTCGAACAACTGTCGCACGGCTTCGACCAGTCCTTGGGCATCGTCCACCTCTCGCAACGCACCGGCTTCACGCATCATTGCGGTGATTTCGAGGAAGTTGAACACGTGCGGCCCCATGATCACGGGTTTGGCCAACGCTGCCGGCTCCAAAGGATTGTGCCCGCCGGTCGCCACCAGGCTGCCGCCAACAAACGCGCTGTCGGCCAACGCATAGAGAAACAGCAGCTCACCCATGGTATCGCCGAGCAACACTGACGTTTGCGCGGTAACCGGTTCGCCGCGGGAACGGCGCACGGTAGCAAAGCCTTGCTGCTCGCACAGTTCAAACATCGGACCGAAGCGTTCCTGATGGCGCGGCACCAGAATCAGCAGCGCGTTGGGATAGCTGTCGAGCAATTGGCGATGGGCAGCCAGCACCACGTCATCTTCACCTTCGTGGGTGCTGGCGGCGATCCACACCGGACGCTCGCTGGCGCCCCATTGTTCGCGCAATGCGGCCGCACGCACCGGTAACTGGGGGTCGATAGTCAGGTCGAACTTGATCGAGCCGGTGACTTCGACGGTTTCCGCACGAGCTCCCAGGTTCAGGAAGCGCTGGGCTTCGGTGTGCGTCTGTACGGCGAACAGGCTCAGCTCAGACAGCATCGGCGCCGTCAGCTTGGCGAAACGTGCATACCCCTTGGCCGAGCGCGCCGACAGCCGCGCATTCGCCAACGCCACCGGAATCCCGCGCTGGGCGCAGGCGTGGATATGGTTGGGCCACAGCTCGGTTTCCATGATCACCGCGAGTTTCGGCTGCACACGATCAAGAAAACGCTTGGCCGCGCACGGCAAGTCATACGGCAAGTAGCAGTGCTGAATGCGCGGCTCGTTGGCGAACAGCGCCTGGATGCGCTCGGAACCGGTGGGCGTCATGCAGGTGACGGTGATGGGCAGCTCTGGATAACGCGCAAGCAACCCCCGAACCATCGGCGCAGCAGCGATGCTTTCGCCCACCGACACCGCATGCACCCAGATCCCGCCCGGTCGCATCACCGGCAAGCCATAGGAAAAGCGCTCGCCGACGCGGTTGGCATAGGCCGGCGCCTTGCGCGCACGTAACCACAGACGTAAAGCCACCAACGGCAGCGCCAGGTAAAACAGACAGCTGTAGAGAGTTCTATTCATGGCGCCGGAGTTTATCGGCTTTTTCAGTCGATCGCCTGCAAGCACTCAGCAAAACGTTTGGCCAGGAAGCGCGCGGCGGGCCCCAAGTGCTCGTCGCGGCGCCACACCAATTCCACCACCAGGGCTGGCGGCGTCCATTCGCTGTCCAATTCGACCATTTGTTGCTGATAAGTCGGGTACTGCACGATATGCCGGGGCAGCCAGGCCCAGCCCAGGCCACTCATCAGCCATTCGGCCAGCACGTAGAAACTGTCGGCGCGCCACACCAGCGGGCTGGCGGCTTCACTGCCGGGGTAAACGCTGGTCTGGGTCGACATCAGCAGTTGGCGAAATTGCGCCAGGCGCTGGCAATCCACGTACTTTTCCTTGGCCAGCGGGTGATTGACACCGCATACCGTGACCATCTCCACACTGCCGACTACTCGCCGCTCGAGTGCTTCGGGGATCTGGTCGTGATAGAACAACAGGCCCAGGTCCGCCTTGCGCTCCACCAACTTGCGCGCGACATCACCCTGGGCGGCGCTGGACAGTTGCACTTCCAGCAGCGGGTACTGCCCCGCCAGCGCCTCAAGGCTATCAAGGACAGGCTGGAACAACATGGCTTCATCCTGAGCCAGGCGCAGGCAAGCCTCCTCGCCGCGCGTCAATGACAGCGCCCGGCCATTGAGCCGCTCGCATTGGCGCAGCACTTCGCGTGCTTCTTCCAGCAACACGCTGCCGGCTTCAGTCAGCCGCGGTTGGCGGCCACTGCTGCGCTCGAACAGGCTGACGCCCAGGTCCGCCTCCAGCATGGCAATCGCATTGCTGACGGCCGATTGGGCCTTGCGCTGCTCACGCGCCACCGCCGAAAACGAACGCAGCTCGGCGACGCTGACAAATAGGCGCATCTGCTCCAGATCCCACTGCACGCTCATGGCTCAACCCATCTCTAATTCGGATAGGTAATGACTTTACCCCATCTGATAAAACTCTAAAATGCCAGCCTTATCTGATTGCTTTACCCCGAGGATTGACCCATGAACGCCGCCTACTACTACTTGGCCATTGCCATCTGCTCGGAAGTGATCGCCACCGTTTCGATGAAGGCCATCAAGGGCTGGAGCACGCCAATTCCCCTGCTGCTGGTGATCGTCGGTTACGGCGTGGCGTTCTGGATGCTGACGTTGGTGGTGCGCACGGTACCGGTCGGCGTGGCCTACGCGGTGTGGGCCGGGATGGGCATTGTGATGGTGAGCATCGCGGCGCTGTTTATTTATGGGCAAAAGCTGGATATCCCGGCGATGCTGGGAATGGGCCTGATTGTACTGGGCGTGGTGGTCATTCAATTGTTCTCGAAAACCGCCGGGCACTGATTGTTCACTTAAAACTTAACTGAATCCAGAATTCGCAGCCTCACTGAAGCTCGACAGCGCCTACGGTGCGCATGCCTTGAGAATGTATACTTGGCGCCTTGTTTTGAAGAGAGGTCGCCCATGCCATCCGTTATTTCCACCGACGTTCTGATTGTCGGCGCCGGGGTTGCCGGCCTCTGGCTGAATGCGCGCCTGCGCCGCCAGGGCTTTTCCACGGTGGTCGTGGAAAGCGCCACCCTGGGTGGCGGGCAAAGCGTGAAGTCCCAGGGGATCATTCACGGCGGTGCGAAATACGCCCTGCACGGTGCCCTTACCGGCGCTTCCGAAGCGATTGCCGATATGCCGCGCCGCTGGCGTGAAGCGCTGGCAGGTAACGGTGAACTGGATTTGTCCGGCGTACGCTTGCTGTCCGAGGCCCATTACCTGTGGTCCCCCGGCACGCTCGCTGGCAACCTCACCAGTTTCTTCGCCAGCAAGGCCGTGCGCGGCCGCGTCGACCAGGTCAAGGGCAATGACCTGCCACCCGCCCTGCAAGACCGCCGTTTCAAAGGCAAGGTCTATCGCTTGGCCGAACTGGTGGTGGATGTACCGAGCCTGATCGAACGCCTGGCACAATTGGCCGGCGACGGGTTGCTCGCCGGGCAACAGATTGAACCGTTGCTGGAAGGCGACGCGCTGGTGGGTTTGAAGGTCGACGGTCGCGCGATTCGCGCCCAGCGCATCGTGTTGAGCGCCGGCGCCGGCACGGCAGATTTGCTGACCGCGCTGGGCCTCAGCCAGCCAGCCATGCAAAAGCGTCCATTGCACATGATCATCGCCAAAGGGCCCGGCCTGAAGCCGTTGTACGCCCACTGCCTGGGCGGCGGGACCAAGCCGCGCATCACCGTCACCACTCACCCGGCGGCCGATGGCAATTGGGTATGGTACATGGGCGGCGACATTGCCGAAGCCGATGGCGTGGCGCGCACCCCGCAAGAACAGATCGCCACCGCGCAGAAAGAGCTTGCCCAGCTGTTGCCTTGGATCGACATGAGCCAGACCCAATGGGCCACCCTGCGCGTCGACCGTGCCGAACCATTGCAATCAGGCTTATCCCGCCCCGACAACGCCTTCATCGCCGAGCAAGGCCGCCTGTTAGTGGGCTGGCCGACCAAGCTGGCGTTGGCGCCTGACTTCGCTGATCGGGTGATCGACAGCCTGGAGCGTGATGGCATCCGCCCAAGCGCCAGCGAGCCACTGCCCGTCCTGCCCAAACCCGCCATCGGTGTACCTGCCTGGGAGCAACTGTTGCCATGAGCCTGCCAACCCTGCATGACCTGCATCGCCCCTTGGGCAGCACCGGCCTGCTGGTCTCGCCGCTGGGCCTGGGCACCGTCAAGCTGGGTCGCGATCAAGGGGTGAAATACCCCAGCGGTTTCCAGATTCCCGGTGACGACGAGGCCCGTATGCTGTTGCGTCAGGCCCGTGAACTGGGCATCAACCTGATCGATACCGCACCGGCTTATGGCATGAGTGAAGAACGCCTGGGGCCGCTGCTGCGGGATCAGCGCAAGGACTGGGTGATTGTCAGCAAGGTCGGTGAAGAGTTCGAGAATGGCGCGTCCAGCCACGACTTCAGCGCGGCTCATACCCGGATGTCGATCGAACGCAGCCTGAAACGCCTTGAAACTGATTTTATCGACCTGGTGCTGGTGCATTCCGACGGCAACGACCTGCATATCCTCAACGACTGCGAGGTCTACCAAACCCTGGCCGAGCTGAAAAAGGAAGGCAAGATTCGCGGTTTCGGGTTTTCCGGCAAAACCGTCGAAGGCGGTGTGAAGGCTCTGGAACAGGGCGATTGCGCGATGGTCACCTACAATTTGAACGAACAGGCCGAGAAAGCCGTCATTGAGTATGCGGCGGCACACGGCAAGGGCATCCTGGTGAAAAAAGCCCTGGCCAGTGGTCACGTTTGCCTTGCGTCTGGAGTGGATCCAATTCGCGCCAGTTTCACGTTGTTGTTTGCGCAAACCGGCGTCGCCAGTGCTATTGTCGGGACCATTAATCCGCTGCACCTGGCCCATAACGTGGCGACCGCTGCCCAAGTCATTCGTCAACTCTGATGCCGCCGACGCGGCCGACCCCGTCGCAAGAAGGAGCCGACATGCCGCGTACGCTCATAAGAAAAAACCCCAGCAACTTCAAAACACTGCCGCTGCACGTCGAAGCCACCCCCGAAGGCCTGAGCTACCAGAGCGTCGGCATGCCGCTCAACTTTGCCCAGACCCTGCAACGGCGCAAGCCGGTGGAGGTGGCCGACCCCGAGCGCTTCGCCCTGGAACTGGCCAACCTGGGGGTTTCGGTACGCCTGACCC
Organism: Pseudomonas sp. H1_A03; assembly: GCF_054685145.1. Lineage (NCBI taxonomy): Bacteria > Pseudomonadati > Pseudomonadota > Gammaproteobacteria > Pseudomonadales > Pseudomonadaceae > Pseudomonas > Pseudomonas sp. H1_A03. The sequence continues at coordinate 1,830,514 of NZ_CP162829.1, read as the reverse complement.
TGCATTGGCAGAATCGCGATTACTGGGTGCTGGTGCGCCAACGCCGGCAGGACCGTGGCGATGTGGTGCTCAAGCTGATCTCCGGCTACGTGCCCGCCCATGAACTGAACCTGCCGCTGCACACCGCCATCCAGGAAATTGCCGAAGAATGCCTGCTGGAGACCCCGGAAGGCTGGCTCAGCGGGCGCTTCAATGACACCTGGCTGCCGGCGCCCTACTCCGCCGCGCTGCATTACCGCGAAGCCCTGCCCTTTCGCTTGAGCCCCTTGTCCGGTGCAGCCCGCCCGGTACGGTGCGCCACCACCCAGTTGATCGAGCGCCCGCGCGCCTACGTGCACTTGCCCACCGCATCGCTGCAATTGATTTACGACCTGCGCCTGGAAGTGCCCAAGGAAGCCAAATCCCTGAGCCTGTTCCATGTGGACGAGCGCCTGGAAGGTGATCAACTGGTCGCGCGCCTGGACCGCCAGCGGCCAGACCTGTACCTGATGCCCCTCAAAGACGGCCAACCCCTGGCCGAGCTGTACACCGTCAAGAAGGACCAGCTGTATCCAGCGAGCACGCGGGGTTTGTACCTCGCAGAAAGCTTCGCCCAGCAGGAAGGCTGGGTGGTGCGTGAGGAGCGGATTCGCTGGAAGGATTGGCTGCGCCAGCAAGGGCTCGCGGTGCCGGAGAAAGAATCGAAATTGAAGCGCCTGGCAAAGCGGGTGCTGCGCAAAATCGTGCCGAAGAAAAAAGCCAAGGCTTAACGCGAACCCAATGTGGGAGCTGGCAGACCTGTGATGAGTATTGATAGCTACACATCTTGAGCCTGCGTAGCAGCTGTCGAGCCCTGGCGAGGCTGCGTCAGCGGTGTGTCAGACAGGCCGCAAACGCAGCCTCGCCAAGGCTCGACAGCTGCTACGCACTTTCACTTTGAAAATTGCATGGATATCCAATCCAGCTCCCACAATTTATTGCGTTCAGCCTTTGAGCAAGCGCTCCAGGCCAGCCTTCAACGGGGTAGGCTCCGGCAGTGTGAAGCTCGCTAACAACCGCTGGTTGTTCGCCCGCGAATGCCGGATATCCCCGGAACGCGCCGGCCCGTAAGTCACTGTTGGCAACTTGCCGACTATTTCTTCCAGGGCTTGCAGCACTTGCCTGAGGGTGGTGGTGCGGTTCCAGCCCACGTTGATTGCGCCCAAAGGTGCGGCGGGCGCTTCTACGGCCTGGACCAATACGTCCACCAGGTCTTCCACGTACATGAAGTCACGGGTTTGCTCGCCATCGCCAAACACGGCAATCGGCACGCCCTGCTGGACGCGTTCGCTGAAGATACTGATCACGCCCGAATACGGCGATGACGGATCCTGGCGCGGCCCGAAGATATTGAAGAAGCGGAAAATCACCGGCTCCAGGCCATGCTGGCGGCGGTAGAAGTCGAAGTAATACTCACCGGCCAATTTGTCGGACGCATAAGGCGTCAACGGCGCCTTGGTGGTTTCTTCATCAATCGAAGCACCCTCGCCATTGTTGCCATAGACGGCAGCGCTGGAGGCATACACCACACGCTTGACGCCAGCCTTGCGCATGGCTTCGCAGACATTCAAGGTGCCGACGAAGTTGCTCTGGTGCGTGCTGACCGGATCATCCACCGATGCCTGCACCGAGGCCACCGCCGCCAGGTGCACCACCGCTGCCGCGCCGACAGCGGCACGCGCCACCAGCTCGGCATCGGCCACATTACCTTCCAGCAGTTCGACGCGCGGATCGTCCAACGGCAGGTTGCTGCGCTTGCCGGTGGAGAGGTTATCCAGCACCCGCACGCTGTAGCCTTTAGCGAGCAGCCCATCGACCAGGTGCGAGCCGATAAAGCCTGCACCACCGGTGATCAGTACCCGTTTACTCATTGTTGCGGATCTTCTCGACGATAGCCGTAGTCGAGCTGTTCTCAACCAGGCCCAGCACTTTGACCGTGCCGCCGTAGGCGCTGACGATATCCGCCCCCACGACCTGGTCGACGGAGTAGTCGCCACCCTTGACCAGCACGTCCGGCTTGACCTGGGCCAGCAGGTTTTCCGGAGTCGCTTCAGGGAAGCTGATCACCCAGTCCACCGCGCCCAAGCCTGCCAGCACCGCCATGCGACGGTCGACACTGTTGATTGGGCGGCCAGGGCCTTTGAGGCGGCTGACCGACGCATCGTCGTTGACCGCGACGATCAGGCGATCGCCTTGGGCGCTCGCCTGCTCAAGGTACGTCACATGACCGGCGTGCAGGATGTCGAAGCAGCCGTTGGTGAACACAATGCTTTCGCCGTGGGCACGGGCATCGTCGATCGCCAGCAGCAATTGCTCAATCGTCAGCACACCGCGTTCCGAGCCTTCGGAGCGCTGGATCGCGCGACGCAATTCCGGTGCACTGATGGCTGCCGTACCCAACTTGCCGACTACGATACCCGCTGCCAGGTTGGCCAGGGCCACCGCATGGGGCAGTTCTTCACCGGCGGCAATCGAGGCGGCCAGGGTGGAAATAACCGTATCGCCGGCGCCGGTGACGTCGAACACTTCACGCGCTCGCGCCGGCAGGTGCATCGCCGGGTGGCCCGGACGCAGCAAGGTCATGCCGTGCTCGCCACGGGTCACCAGCAAGGCGCCCAGATCGAGATCGGCCATCAGCGTTGCACCCTTGGTCACCAAGTCGTGCTCATCGGCGCAACCGCCGACAATGGCTTCAAACTCGCTGAGGTTCGGCGTGATCAGGCTGGCGCCGCGATAAATCGAGAAGTCCTTGCCCTTGGGATCGGCCAGCACCGGGATGCCTTTGGCCTTGGCGGCCTGGATCAATACCTGGTGGTTCTTCAAGGCGCCTTTGCCGTAGTCCGACAACACCAGCACCTTGATGCCTTCGAGCAGCTCGTCAACCTGGCCACTGAGGGCCAGGGCGTCGGTGGCGAAGGGTTCTTCAAAATCAATACGCAGCAATTGCTGGTGACGGCTCATGACCCGCAGCTTGACGATGGTCGGCTGATGGGCGATGCGCTGGAACAGCGCGCGCACGCCAGCACCGCGCAGGCTGTTGGCCAGGCTGTCGGCGGCTTCGTCGTCACCGGTCACGCCCACCAGGGAGGCCGGGGCGCCGAGGGCGGCAATATTAAGGGCAACGTTGGCAGCGCCGCCTGGGCGGTCTTCGATTTGCTCGACCTTGACTACCGGTACCGGCGCCTCAGGGGAAATCCGTGAGGTACCGCCATGCCAGTAACGGTCGAGCATGACATCGCCGACCACCAAGACAGGGGCTTGATCGAATCGCGGCATGGACAACTTCATGGAGCAACCCACATACAAAATGAACAGGGGCGCGATATTAGCACAGGGTGAGCGCCGCCTAGTTCGAGAGCTTTATCCGGGAGGCATCACAGGCGACATCTGCTCATTTTTTAAACAAAGCGGCCAGGATATGGTCCACCGCGTCGGCCAATTCGACCTCATCGGTGTTGACTTCGCAGTCGGCTGCAAGCGGCGCTTCGTAAGGGCTGTCCAGCCCGGTGAAGGCCTTGATGCGCCCATCCAGCGCCGCACGGTATAACCCCTTGGGATCGCGCCGCGCGCACACGTCAAACGGCGTGCTGATGTAGACCTCGAAAAACTGCCCCGGGCCGAACAGTGCCTTGGCAGTCGCACGATCGGCGCTGAACGGAGAAATCGCCGAGACGATTACGATCAATCCCGCGTCAACCATCAGTCGCGCCACTTCGCCAATGCGCCGGATGTTTTCCTTGCGCGCCGCATCGCTCATGCCCAAGTCGTTGCACAACCCCGTGCGCAAGTTGTCGCCATCGAGCACAAAGGTATGCCGGCCTTGCTCATTGAGCTGCACTTCCAGGGCATTGGCCAGGGTCGACTTGCCGGCCCCGGACAACCCTGTCAGCCACAGGCAGCAAGGCTGCTGGTGCTTGAGCGCGGCGCGCGCGGCGGCCGACAACGACAAGGCAAAGGGGCGAATGGAGGCAGAGCCACGGGAGAGCGACGGACTATTCATAACCCAGGACCTCGTAGTCACGTTGATAGGCACGCCGGACCAGGCGCCGCGTACGCAGGGTGCAGAAGTCCCTGACCGGCTCGCTGCGCCGCCCGAGTGAAACATTGAGATGGGGCAGCGAAGACGTTACGCCGAGGCGCTCGCACAGCTGCTGGAAGTCTTGCTCCAGGGACTCTTGGCGACCCAGGAAATCCATGGCCATTTGCCCGATGTGATCGACCAGGAAGTCGGTCTGGGGAGCAAAGTGCAGCTGGCGGCGCAGGTTTTCCGGGCACAGCCAGTGGGCGACAAATTGGTCAAAGTCGCGGTAGCTGGACACCAGTGCCTGTGCCTGCAGGTCGCGGGGGCCCATGTGGTTGCTGCGCAAGTAGGTGTAGGCCGAGTAGGCGCGCTCCAGCGGATCACGCACAAAGGCAAATTTGAAACTGCGTTGGCAATGTTCGGGGAATTGTTGCTGATACCAGTAATAAGGCAAATGCCCTGGCCAGCGCCCATCGAGCAACGCCGAACAGACGCTGCTGCCGGCGCATTTGGGCACATGGATAAACACGCAGTTGTGTCGTTCGAAAGCAGGCGGAAGTGCCGTCACCCCAGACAACGATTTGTTCACCGCCTGGCGATCCACCACTGACAAACGTCCCAGCAAAAACACCCTTTGGGGTTTGGGAAGCAGTTTCCAGAACAGACGTTGCAACATTCCATTACCCACGCAAGAAGGTTAGCCCTCTCGTTCGTCATTCGAATCGAGAAGGCCAACATAACAAACGACAGGCTGCGAATTATTTGGCTTTGGTCAAGCCGTGTAAGGGCCTTGATACAAACCCCGGGGCGCATTGCGCGCCCCGGCACATCAGGTGATGTTAGCCGTGATGGGCTCATCCAGGCCCATGGCGTGCAGGCGCGAGTAATAGCCGCCCAGGGCCAGCAGTTCCACATGTGTACCCCGCTCGACAATTTCACCGTGGTCCATCACCAGAATCATGTCGGCTTTCTCGATGGTGGACAGTCGGTGCGCGATAACCAGGGTGGTGCGGCCCTTCATGACTTTGTCCAGCGCAGCCTGAATGTGGCGTTCGGACTCGGTGTCGAGCGCCGAAGTCGCTTCGTCCAGGATCAGCAACGGGGCATTTTTCAGCAGGGCGCGGGCGATGGCCAAGCGCTGACGCTGGCCGCCGGAGAGCAGCACGCCGTTTTCACCGACTTCGGTGTCCAGGCCTTTGGGCAGTTCGGCGATGAAGTCCATGGCATAGGCATCGGCGGCGGCTTTTTCGATGTCGGCACGCGGTGCATCCGCCAGGTCGCCGTAGGCGATGTTATTGGCCACGGTATCGTTGAACAGGGTGACGTGCTGGGTCACTTGGGCCACATGCCGGCGCAGGTTGCGCAGGCGGTAGTCTTCGATCTCCACCTCATCCAGCAGGATTTCGCCGGTTTCGTGGTGGTAAAACCGCGGAATCAGGCTGGCCAGCGTGGACTTGCCACTGCCTGAGCGCCCTACCAGCGCAATCATCTGCCCAGGTTCCGCCGTGAAGCTGATGTTCTTCAGCACTTCGCGCTCAGCACCCGGATAGGTGAAGCTCAGGTTGCGCACGTCCAGGCGACCGCTGACGCGATCACGCTCCACGGTGCCGCTGTCGACTTCCGGCTCTTCATCGAGCTGTTCGAAGATGCTTTCGGCACCGGCGACGCCTTTCTGGATCGTCGAGCTGACTTCCGACAACTGACGGATCGGCTTGGGCAGCAGGCCCGCAGCGGTGATGTAGGCCACCAGGTCACCCGCCGTGGCGTCGCCGCGCAGCAACAGCACCAGGAACATCAAGGTGGCCATGGCCGTGTAGATCACTAGTTGCAGCATCGGCGTGTAGACCGCGCCGGTCTTGTTCATGCGCAGCTGTTTGTCGGTGTTGCTTTGGCTGGCGGCGGCAAAACGGCGTTCCTCGTAGCTTTCGCCACCGAAACTGCGCACCACGCGGTAACCCTGGATGGTCTCCGAGGCCACGTGGGTGACATCGCCCATTGCCACTTGGATCTTCTTGCTCTGCTTGCGGAATTTCTTGCTGGTGCTGCCGACCATAATGGCGATCAGCGGCAGGATCGCCAGCATCACCAGGGTCAGCTTCCAGTTCATCCACAGCAGGTAACCGAACAGGAACACCACCGTCAGACCTTCACGGATCACGACCTTGATCGCATCCGTGGCGGCGCCGGTGACCATGGTCACGTTGAAGGTGATGCGGGAAATCAGGTGCCCGGAGTTATGCGTATCAAAATAGCGATTCGGCAGTACCAACAGTTTGTTGAACAGCTGGACGCGCAGGTCATGCACCAGGCCAAGGGAGACCTTGGCCAGGTAGTAGTTGCCGAGGAAAGAGCCAAGGCCTTGCCACGCGGCGATCAGGATGATCAGCAGCGGCACGGCCATCAGCAGCTTGAGGTCCTTGAACAGCGGGATCTTGGGCAGGAACACCACGTCGGGATTGCTCAAGCCATCCACAAAGTACTTGAGGATCCCGGCGAGCATCGGCTGGGTGGAAGCAAAGATCACGAAGCCCAAGATACTCAGCATGAACATGCCGATGTACGGTTTCACATAGCCCAGCAGCCTGAAGTAAATTTTCAGGCTGGATTCCTGGTCCGCTTTGGGCGGTGCGTCACTCATGTGTCGAGCTCACTGATTGGGTAGGACGCGAACTTTATCACATGCATCGGGGTTGGCCCGAGCCCAGACCAAGACACTGGCCAGCGCAATCGGCAGCCACGAGATAAACCACTCGGCCCGCGGGGTGCCCGTTAGGCTGGCCGCATCGAACTGCATCGCCAGGAACGAAAACATCCACATACCGATGATGCCCTTGCCGTAAAGCGTGTCGCGAGCCTTCCAGGCTTGCCAGAGCACGCCGAACCACAGCCCGCACCACAGCAGCAGGCCGGGCAGGCCCAACTCGATGCTCACGTGAGTGAACAGATTGTGGGAATGATCAAAATAGAGGTTATCGGCGAATACCTTGTAATCACCACCCAGGCCCAAACCGGTCCACGGATGCTCGGAGATCATCTGGACGGCCGCCATAAAGATCTGCGGCCGGTAGGAAACGCCACGGGCCAACATCAGCGATTGCATGGCGAAGAACACCGCCAGTGCCGCCACGACTGCCGCGATAGCGATCACGGTGGTGCGTCGGTCTCGGCACCAAGCCGGCATTGCCACCACCGTCAGCAGCAGGGCCAGCGCGGCGCCGCGGCTTTGGCTCAGCACCACAAAAAGCCCGAGGAACCCGACAGAAAGCACCCACGCCACTTGCATCCAGCGGCCACGCGGCACCCAATGCAACAACCAGACGGCAGCCAGACCTATCACATAGGCCCCCAGAATCGGGTGGGATAATTGGCCCAGCCCTTCGAGCCGTGCATACCAGACATTATGCTCAACGCCATAAAACTTGACGATCGCGACCAGCGAAGAAAGGGCCAACCCGAAGCCACCCCACTGCATCACGCGGATGACTCGCTCGGTCTGCCCACAGGCAAACACCGGGAAAAACAGCAGGAACACGCCAATGTACAGCAAGCGCTTGGCCTCCCGCGAAGGGTCTTCGGCATTGGTCCACGACAAACTGACTGCGCCCCAGGCGGCGAGCGCCGCAATCATCAGGCACATCCAGCGCTGTTCACGCCAGACTTCCTTGAGGCGCTCACGCGCCGACCAGGCAAACACCATGGCCGGCAACCAGAGAAACAGCGTCAAGCCTTGTTGATAAATCTTGTTGGTCGGCGCGAAGGCAATCGCCAGCAAAAACCAAAGTAACCCGAAAATCATCCATACCTGCGCCCAACGACCTACCTGCATCACCCGCTCCTGAATACGTACAACCCGCCAACCCGGCATGGTTAAAACCCAAAACTTTCGGCATTATTACCGATCACTGTGCCCGCGACTCCCACAAGGCTTTCCGACGATGCAATGTTCAAGGCTTCCCCAAGCCGATTTAAACGCGATGATTGAAGGTGCCCGAATCCTCGAACAGGACAGCTACGGCCCCAAAGTCTACCTGTTGGCCGACGGGAATATCCTCAAACTGTTTCGCCGCAAGCGTCTGTTTTCGTCAGCGCTGTTGCGCCCCTACTCCAAGCGGTTCATCGACAACGTGGCGCAATTGCAACAGCGTGGCATCCCCACCCTGACCGTACTCGCGTTCTTTCAACTGGCCGCGCCAGGCATGACCGCCGTGCTGTATCGGCCGCTGCCGGGTGAAACGCTGCGTCAGATTTCCAACAAGGAAGGCTTTGACTGGCAATCGAACCTCGATCCGCTGGTGGCGCTCATCCGCCGCTTGCACGGTGCGGGAATTTACTTCCGCTCCCTGCACCTGGGCAATATCGTTGTCACACCTGATAACGAAATGGGGCTGATTGATGTGGCGGATATGCGCTTTTTGCGCGCGCCGCTGAACCCGGAACTCGCACGGCGCAACTTGCAGCACTTTGCACGTTATATTGCACGCGAGAAGCTGAACGAACGCTTTCCAATGCAGGCACTGGAGCAGGCGTTGCTAGCGGCATGAAAACAGGCGCTGGGAGGTTTCACTGAAATCTTTCCAGGCTTGGTCCGGGGCCAGCGCTTGCGCCTGAGCCTCCAGCACATCCTGGGTAGATGTGGCGAACGCACGCTCCATCAGACTGCCCCAGGCCTGCACATCGTCTGACGGCGCGTACCAGCCCGCATCCGCCAGTTGCTCGCGAAACACGGCCAATTCACTGGTCAGAACGGGCACGCCCGCCATCACCGACTCTTGCAGGATCAACCCCAAGCCTTCTTGCGTCGACGGAATGGCGACCCAATCGAAGGCCCGGTAAAGCGTCGCGGCGTCCGGCAGATGGCCCGGCAACGAAACCTTGCCCTGCAAGCCGAGCTGTTCGATACGCGCTTCCAGGGTCTGCCTCGCAGCGCCCTCGCCGATAATCACCAGCCGCGCATCCGGCTGCTGGGCCGACACGCCAGCAAACGCGTCCAGCAAACAGCCAAAACCCTTGCCGTCTACCAGCCGGCCTACCGCCCCCAACACGGGCGAGTCGTCCAAAGTCAGGCCCAGGCGAGACCGCGCCTGCGCCCGAGAAAGCGCAGCCGCACGGAACGCCACCGGATCAAAAGCGCTGCGCAGCACTGTCACGGGTCGCTGCAGGTAACGCTCAAGCGAGTGAGCCAGGGTTTGCGAAACAGCCGCCAGGGTCAGTTGCGTAGCCGGAAACTGTTCGAAGAGCTTCTGGTCTGCCCGGCGCATGCGCGTGACGCCATGGAACACGACGACGGCGCGCACATGTGGCAAGTGCTTGAGCACCGGCAACATCACCCGCGCCACCCCAACCCCGTCCAGCAGCACAACTTCCAGATCGTCAGGCAGCGCCTTCTGAAAACGCGCGCGCATCCAGGGTGCCAGCAACTTCCACAGGTGCCGACCCTTGAGCTGGGCGGAGGAGAAGTTCCATTCCACTGCCGGCTCGCTCTCGTCCGAACCGCCTTGCAGCAACCAGGTAGTGATCGGTGCCCGGCAAACGGCGTGGGAAAGTATCTGTTGGTGAACCTTCTGCACCGAAGCGAATGCAGAACCACCGGCCCACATGATGTTGAGGATACTCATCTGAAAAATGACCTTTTGCGGCGTTGTGGTGGCTTTCTGCGTGTACTTAATGGATCAACCAGCCGATACCGACACCCAGTACCAGCATGACTGCCAGCTTGATCCGCTCTCGCCGCTTGCGCCGCGCCTTGGTCAAGCGCTCTTCTGCCGTCGCCACATGCAAACCGAAACCCGTGTGCAAAACCGCATCGCCTTCCAGTGTCACGGCCGCCAGGTTCAGCTGCGCGTAACGCTTCGATAGCCCCTTCTCACCCTCGAACCCGGCGTAGGGCGCGCACAAGCGATATTCCTTGATACGCCGCAACCCTGGATTCAGCGAAAAACCCTGCCACTCAGGCTTGTCGGACAGCAGGGGATAACACGGCACCCCGCCAATCACCTCACGTGGCCCCAGATGGATATAAGGGCTGTGCACCTGCAAGTCGTAAACGTAGTTGCGCAACCACACCTGCAAAATATCGGGTCGCTGCTCCAGTACCGCCTTGGAGTCTTCGACAAAGCCTGGTCGATAAAACGCCCAATCATCCTCGCAATGGAATATGTAGGGGGTCTTGACCGATTCGTAGGCCAAATCGACGGATGCCAACTGCCCAAGCTTCGGGCGGTTGATCAGGAAAGTGCAATGGCTGTGCCAGTGCGGCGGCACCGCAAGGCGCACGGCTTCATCGCCGGAGTCTTCGGTAATGAAAACTTCGCGGATATCCGCCGTATTGAACAGATCGAAGCTCTCGAGCGTCCGCTTCAATAAATCGAAGCGACCACAACTGGTCACCACGAGCGTTATGTCGCTTTGATCGGAGAACTGCATTCAAGCCTCGATAATATCACATAGCCACTATTCGCAGCCATATCTGACCGGTATTAAACGCCCAGCTTCAGACGTAACCTTTCCAGCAAATTCAACGGCGCACGAGGCCGCAAGGGCGGCTCGAGGGCTTCGACAATACGCTGGCCGATACGGGCGAAACCGAACTGGCCGACGGCCAAGTCCTGCCCACTGCGCGCAATGTCCGCGGCCAGTTGCGGATTGGACCGCAGCACGGCCAGTTTTTCCTGCAACTGCGGGATGTCCTGGTAGAACACCACATTGACCATGTCCTCAAACCCGAGGGCCGCGTTCTCCTCGGCTCCCTGATCGAACGCCAGCAACACGCAACCACAGGCCATGGCTTCGAAGTTCTTGATCATGTACTCGCCCATGCCCACATCGGCACTGACGAAAAAACGAATCCGGTTGAGGGTCGCGCAGTATTCCTCACCCGATTTGGTGCGCGTCACCACCAAAGGTTCAACCCGCGCCAGTTCATCGAGCAGAGCCTTGCGACCACTATAGGCCACGCTGTTGGTGCTGCCGACAAACGCCAGTTCGATATCTCGTTCACGATCCTGGGGCTGCAGCAGTGCCTGGTCATAGCCCTTGGGCACGAACACCGCATCGAAACCTTCGGTGCGCAGGCGCTCGGTCACCATGTAGCCTGAACTGATCACGCGAACCCACGGCAAGCGACGGTAATGGGCACTGAACTTGCCGGTGTACTTGCAGGGAATGTAGTTCTGGTAAGCGTCGTGCTCGAGGATCACCAGGTTTGGGATCGTGCGGATAAACCCGGCCTGGCGGATCTCCTGCTTGAAGCGCAGGAAGAACACAATGCGGTCGTAACGGGTCACGTCGACTTCGCGCCGAAAGTAACCGCGCAGGTTGCGCTGCTCATCGCTGCTCAACCAGCGGATATCACATTCGCAGTGCTCGGCCACACCTTCGTACAAGCGGTCGAGGATGGCGCGCTGCTCTTTCTGCACCAGAAACAAGACTTTCATTACTTATCCTTTCCCAAACGCCAGAACAACTCATGCCGTCGTACGGCCTTACGGAAAAATTCGTTCTCACCGTAAGGCGATTTCGCGCGACCTGCCAACACCCGCTGCAACCAGCGTCGCACACGGCGCTTGAACGGCGGTGCCGGCTGCAAGTCATGCATCATGCCCAGCGCCATAGCCTTATCACGCTGCTGCGCTAACGTCAGTGGCAGGCTGCACGGCAGCAACTCCACGGTCGCGTCGAACAACGGTGGCAACGCAATACCGGCTCCGGCGTTGCCCATGGGCCAGCGGTCGTTGTCATGCAGATGGTTGGCGTAGCCCAGTACTGTCGTTGGCTGCCACTCAAGACCTTGCAAGGCTTCCAAAACGGCTTGCTGTGCACAGACATGGTCTGGATGCGGGTCCAATACCGGATGCGGCAACACGATCACGTCCGGGCGAGCCATCATCAGCACCTCGCGCAGGTCGGCCAACAGGTTGTTCCAGGTGGGCAAGCCGTCGCTGTCCGCGGGCAATGGAAACGGGTTGAATTGCCGGAATGGACGAACGTCCGTCAGCTCTGCTTCACGGGAAGCAAACGGCAGGTCCGGCGCGGCCTGCATCGCCTGCAACTGCAGGCAGAAGTAGCCCAGTTGCACGCAGTGCGCCTGCGGCACACCCGCCCACAGCGGCACAGCGATGCTGTCCCAGGCGCGCAGGCGGCCTTTGATGCGTGCGGCTTCGACCGCGTCCAGGCCCATCTGCTGATAATGCTCAGCTTCAATCTCCCCCGCCGTCAGGGTGACGATCCACGGCTGCTCGGCCTGGCTGTAAAGCCCGAACGCGGCCAGCTCGGCGTCGTCGGCGTGGGGCGCGATCACCAACACGCGCTGTGCCCGATAATCCGGATGGGTCCAGGCCCACAGACGGGGCGTGCCGAGCAATCGGCAATGGCGACCGCGCAACGTTAAGTCGCTCAGCGCCAAACCGCTGAGGTTCAGGTAACGAACACCATTGACCCCACGCTCGAAGGTTTGCCGGTCGTCCGCCAGCTCGACGCTCGGATCAAAAAAACGTCCCAGCCAAGTGCTCTTGACCTTGATCGCCAGCACCACCGTCGCGTCCGCGTCTACCGGCTGATCCAGCAGCAAGCGCCCATGTTCCAAGCGCACGCCCGCCAACTCGGCATCCGCCGCAAAGCGGTATTGGTAATCTTCATTGGGCGCGTAAAAAAGGTGGTCGGCGAACCAGGCTTCATGGGCGACCCAGGCCAGCAGGGCCAACAACAACGGCAACCACCAGGCTACCAGGATGCCAACCAGCACCAGCAGCGACACACCCATGATCAGCGCCGTGCGCTTGTTACGCCGGTGACGCTTGAGCAACTGCTGCTTGCGGGTCATACGCTGAATACCTGCACAGGGTTGCACCAACGGTCCTTGTATTCGCGGTCGGCACGACCAAAGGAAAAGCGCAGTGGCTTGCCGACTTCGCGTGCCTGCTCCCAGGCGCTCTGGGTATTGAGAAAGCTCAGCACGCTGCCGGGGCTGAAGGCGCGGGTTTCAGGATCGACCCCACCGTTGACGTACTCCACACTGATCCACTCCGGCGACTCGACCCGATACACCAACTGGATTGCGATGGGCGCGTCATTCAGAAAAATCACCGAGCCTATCAACCACTCGCGCATCAGTTCGATCACTTCCGCCAAGCGCTCGGCGCCCGTGGCGGTAAAGCCCCAACGGCGCAGGAACAGGTCACAGTAGATGGACGCCAGCTCCGCACTGGAAAACTCACTGACCGACCGCACCACGCCGCCCGCCTCTTCCAGCAAACGCAGTTCGCGGCGCTGGTTGTAGCGAAACTTCTTCGACAGTTCTTCGGGCGTGCGCGCCATGGCCAACTGTTCGGCCTGAAGCTTGAGGCCGCTGAAACGCCCTTCGTTCAGCGCAGAGAGGTAGCGCGCACGCTGCCTCAGCGGCGCCTGCGCGTCGGCGGCGGCCGGCAGGATCAGCTCGGCATTGCCCAGATCGAACAGGCCTTTCTTGCCGCTGCGCTTAAGCACGTCCTTGGACAGCGCCAGGTCGCGCCCCCAGGTGGCAATGCACGCCTTGAGCTCACCCGCCTGCTCCCAGGCCAGGTAACGCACCGGAATCTGCGCCAACCCGGCCAGGCGCTCGACCACTTGCGGATGCGTCGCGACGCTGCCGCCAAAACGCTGCCAGGCCTCGCTGTATACAGGCGCATCGACGACGGACCAGCCGCGCTCGCGCCAGCCTTGGAATCGATTGAGCATCAAGCCCTCGCGGTCAGTTCAATGACATGCGGCAGTTGCCAGAAAGTAGTGCGCACCGCCTGATCCGAGAATCGTGCGTGCAAGCGCTCCAGCATCAAATCAGCGCACTGGCGTTGCTGGTGCTGATCCATCGCGGCCAAGTGTTCCAACCCTTGGGCTAGGTGCTCGGCGTCGCCGAAGGGAAACAGGATACCAACGCCCTCAACCACTTCCCGCGCGCCGCCGCAGGCAGTGGCGAGCAAGGGAACACCGGCCGCCATGGCTTCCAGCAACACCATGCCAAAGGGTTCGTGGTCGGAGCTCAACGCAAACACATCAAACGCACGGAAATAGCGACGCGCCTCCGGCACCTGGCCGAGAAACACAACCTTGTCGGCAATCCCCAGCTCGCGGGCCAGCGCTTTCAGGTCCTGCTCCAGGCGCCCGGTGCCGAGGATCGCCAGACGGCTTTCAGCCGGTAACGTTGGCAATGCCAGGGCAAAACCTTTGAGCAGCGTGGCCTGATCCTTGTCCGGGTGCAGACGGCCGACATTGCCGACCACCCATTCATCCGGCGACAAGCCAAGGGCGTCGCGCGCCTCATCCTTCGAAACCTGCTGGGCCTGCAGGTTTTCGACATCAATGCGGTTGTACAAGGTCTGGATACGCGCCGCCGGCCATTTCGGCAGGCAGCGACGAATGTCATCGCGCACGGCATCGGAAACGCCCAACAAGCTCAGGCGCTTGCGGAAAATATTTGCAAACAGCCGACGCCCCCGGCGCTGATAGTCGCCAAAAGCGTGATGCACGCCAATCACCTGCAAGCGCGTGGCGAGCAGCGCGATGTAGATCGGCTTGGCGCGGTGCGCGATGCAGAAACTGAAGTTGCGCGACGCGGCAATCTTGCGCATCTCGGCGATGGCGCCCAGCTTGAGGCCACGGATGGCCTTCGAGCTGTACTCCATGAACAACACTTCATCACTGGCGCAACCGGCCGCCACCTCAGGGTCGGCGACCCCGGTGAGAAACACCGTGGTCACCTTGTAGCCGGAGCCTGCAAACACACTGGCGTACTGCCGCGCACAGTCTAGGAACGGCCCGTCATAGCCGTGGCAGAACTGCAGGACGTGGCGGTCAGCCGAGCGCGTCATAAGGGTCCACGCCGTCCTTGACGACCAGGATGTCTTCCATGATCAGGTACTGCAGGTCGGAGCCGAAGAACATGTTCAGCGCGTCGGTCGGCGAGCAGATCATCGCTTCGCCACGACGGTTGAGCGAGGTGTTCAGGGACACGCCGTTGCCGGTGAGCACTTCCAGCTCTTTCATCATGTCGTAGTAGCGCGGGTTGTATTCGCGCTTGAGCACCTGGGCGCGGGAGGTACCATCTTCATGGACCACTTCCGGCACGCGAGTCTTCCACTCTTCGGACACTTCAAAGGTGAAGGTCATGAACGGCGCCGGATGATCGACCTTGATCATCTGCGGGGCCACGGTGTCGAGCATCGACGGGCAGAAAGGCCTCCAGCGCTCGCGGAACTTGATCTGGTGGTTGATGCGATCGGCCACACCGGTGGCGCTCGGGCAACCGATGATCGAACGACCGCCCAGGGCGCGCGGACCAAACTCCATGCGGCCCTGGAACCAGGCCACCGGGTTGCCGTCGACCATGATCTTGGCGATACGCTGGGGCATGTTCTCGATCTTGCGCCAGTTCGGCTTGCTCTCGTGCTTGGCGCACGCGGCAATCACGTCTTCGTTGCTGTAGGACGGGCCGAGGTAGACGTGTTCCATCTTCTCGACCGGCACACCACGGGCGTGGGACACATACGCCGCCGCACCGACCGCAGTGCCGGCATCGCCCGACGCCGGCTGCACGAACAGCTCTTTGACGTCGTCACGGGCGATGATCTTCTGGTTCAGCTTGACGTTCAGCGCGCAACCGCCGGCGAAGGCCAGTTTGCCGGTGTCCTTGAGGATGTCGCCCAGGTAGTGGTCGATCATCTGCAGGGCCAGTTTCTCGAACAGCGCTTGCATGCTGGCGGCGTAGTGGATGTACGGCTCGTCGGCGATATCGCCTTCGCGCTTTGGACCCAGCCACTCGATCAGTTTTGGCGAGAAGTAGAAGCCCTTGCCCTTCTCTTTGTAGCGGCGCAGGCCGATGACGTTGGCGTAGTCGGTGTTGATCACCAACTCGCCGTTCTCAAAGGAGGCCAGGCGCGAGAAATCGTATTTGCTGGCATCGCCGTACGGCGCCATGCCCATGACCTTGAACTCACCGTCGAGCATCTCGAAACCGAGGAACTCAGTGATCGCGCCATACAGGCCGCCGAGGGAGTCTGGATCGTAGAATTCCTTGATCTTGTGGATCTTGCCGTTTTCGCCGTAGCCGAAGAACGTGGTGGCGTACTCACCTTTACCGTCGATCCCGAGGATCGCGGTTTTCTCCTGGAAACCAGAGCAGTGGTAGGCGCTGGAAGCGTGGGCCAGGTGGTGTTCAACCGGTTCGATCTTGATTTTCTTAGGATCGAAGCCCAGTTGCTCCAGGCACCAGACGATCTTGTTGCGGTAGCGCTTGTAGCGACGGTTGCCCATCAGGATCGCGTCGAGTGCGCGGTCCGGGGCGTACCAGTAACGCTTGGCGTAGTGCCAGCGCGCCTCGCCGAACAGGCTGATGGGGGCGAACGGGATCGCGACCACGTCAACGTCGGAAGGCTTGATACCGGCCTGTTCCAGGCAGAACTTCGCCGATTCGTAGGGCATGCGGTTCTTTGCATGTTTGTCGCGTACGAAGCGCTCTTCTTCGGCGGCCGCAATCAGCTTGCCGTCGATATACAAGGCTGCGGAAGGATCATGGCTAAGGGCGCCGGACAGGCCAAGAATCGTCAATGCCACAGGGGTCTAGCCTCTTTTAGTCTGCATGCAGGCGGGTTACGCCTGAAAAAAGTGTGCCCCCTGCCTGGGCAGGAAACAGCTAAAGGGCGGGATTATAGCTTAAAAGCAGTGCGCAGCTGTTAGCGGCACGTGGCAAGAGGGATCAGCGGAAGATCTCGATGCTGCCGTCCCTATTCTGGCGGTAAATGGTGTAGGGCAGCACGAGGGTATCCAGCACGCCGGAGGCGACGAACTCCAAGGCGACGATAGGCAACACGCTGCCCCCATGGTCTATCAGGCTCTTGTCCTTAAGGCTCTTGTCAGGCGCTGGCTCGCCATTGAGCGTGCAAAAGCCGTAGATCACCCCGCTGTAGATGCGTGGCACGTTTTCGCAGTGACTGCGCGAGTCCTTGAGGTTCTGGCTGGCTACGGCGTCTGGACGAAAGACGGTATTGATGGTTCCGCAACCGGCCAACGAACACGACACCACAAGCCATGACACTTTCGACCTAATACTCATGACCCCCTCCCTCTGCCCCAACAGACATTGTTATTGCCAAGGCGGGCCACGCTAACATCGCATAGCCTGACGACCCAGGGCGGGAGCACGATTTGCAGCGTAAGACGATTCCTAAATGATAAAAATCGCCTGATTCACTAAACTCGCGCCCCTTTGCGCGTTTACCTCCTACGCGCGCCACGGATTTCGCCTGACTGATGAACACCCTCGCTCGCTTCACCCTGTTGCTGCCAGGCCTGCTCACGCTGAGCAATACGGCACTGGCCGAGGACACGCCTTTGGTTCTCGACCCCAGTGTGGTCAGCGGCTCACGCAGCGCCAGCCCGACCTTCGACCTGCCCTACTCGGTGGACGGCATCAGCCGTGGACAGATCAGTGACGGTCAACTCGGCATCAATGCCTCCGAAGCCCTCTCCCGCGTGCCCGGCCTGGTGGTGCAGAACCGCCAGAACTATGCTCAGGACCTGCAGATTTCCTCCCGAGGCTTTGGTGCCCGCTCGGCATTCGGCGTGCGCGGCATCAAGCTGATCGCCGACGGCATCCCGGCCAGCACGCCGGATGGCCAGGGCCAGGCCGCCACTTTCAACCTCGACACCGCAGAGCGCATCGAAGTACTGCGTGGGCCGGCGGCCACCCTGTATGGCAGCAATGCCGGCGGGGTGATCCAGATGTTCTCCCGCGACGGCGAAGGCCCGCCGCGCATCGGCGCCGAAACCCTGGTGGGCAGCGACGGCCTGAACAAAAACCACCTGACCGCCGAGGGCGCCACCAACGGCGCTGGCTTCGTGCTCGACGCCTCGCGCATGGACACCAACGGCTACCGCGACCACAGCAGCGCGCGACGTGACCAGACCTTCGCCAAGCTCAATTTCCAGCCGGATGACGACAGCAAGCTGGCGCTGATCTACAGCAGCCTGGAGCAGAACGGCACACAGGACCCGCTCGGGCAGACGTGGTCGGCGTACAAGGCCGATCCACGCTCGGTGAGTGCGAATGCGCTGACGTACAACACGCGCAAAAGTATCGATCATCAGCAATTGGGGCTGAATTACGAGCGCTATATCGGCGATGCGACGTTGCAGGTGAATGCGTATACGGGACGGCGGAGTGTGATTCAGTATTTGTCGATTCCCAAAGGCACACCCGCTAATGAACGCGGCGGTGGCGTTGTGCAATTCGACCGCAAGTTCTACGGCGGCAGCGTGCGCTGGATGCAGCCCATCGAACGTGCGCCGGGCGAACTGATGATCATCACCGGCCTGGACTTCGATCAGAGCGAAGACAGTCGCCACGGCTACCAGAACTTCAGCGGCAACACCCTTGGCGTAAAAGGCCAGCTACGCCGAGATGAAATTGACACCGCCCGCAGCCTCGATCCCTATATCCAGGCCAACTGGGCGCTAGACCGCTGGACCCTGCAAGCCGGTGTTCGGCATAGCACCATGGAACTGGACGTTGATGATCAATTCCTGAGCAACGGCGATGCCAGCGGCAACAAGCGTTATCAGAAAAATACGCCATCGATGAGCGTGATGTACGCATTCACGCCCGAGCTGCATGGCTACGTCAGTGCGGGCAAAGGCTTCGAAACGCCGACACAGGCTGAGCTGGCCTATGCACCGGGAAATGTGGAAGGGTTCAACTTCGGATTGAAGCCGTCAGAAAGTACCCAGTACGAAGTGGGATTAAAGGCCCAGGTGAACAACACCCGGATCAATGCCGCCATATTCCAGATCACCACAGAAGATGAGTTAGTGGTGGCTCAATCCAAAGACGGCCGTACCAGCTACCAAAACGCCGGCCGCACCCTGCGCCGCGGTTTCGAACTGGGCCTCGAAAGCCAGCTCAGCGAGCAGTGGAGCAGCAGCCTCGCCTACACCCGCCTGCAGGCCACTGACGACAGCGACTTCGTCAGCGGCGGCAACAACGCCGTCGACAAGGGCAACTACCTGCCCGGCGTGCCGCAAACCACGCTGTTCACCGAACTGAACTGGAAGCCCCGCGGCTGGGTCAGCACCGCCATCGAAGGCATTTACCGCAGCAAGGTCTACGTCGAGGACACCAACAGCCAACACGCCGCACCGGCCTACAGCGTGTTTAACTGGCGTGCGCGCTTCGAGCAGAAGGTCGAACACTGGACCTTCCATCAGACCCTGCGCCTGGATAACTTGCTCGACCGCCAGTACGTCGGTTCGGTGATCGTCGGCGATGGCAACAACCGCTATTACGAAGCGGCGCCAGGGCGCTCCTGGTATGCGGGTGCAGGCGCGGAGTACGAGTTCTGATCAGCCCGCCCCGCACAAAACGCGATGCGGACGGTCGAAAGGCCCTGATCCCCCTTTAGCCTGCAAGGAACGCTCATGAAACACATCGCGGTTATCGTCGCCCTAGGCGTACTCAGTGGTTGCGGCACGCAAGGCATCAAGAGCGGCGACAAGGCCGACGCCCCGTATAAAGACATGCTCAAGAAACCGCTACTGGCCGACTCGATCATGCGCGATGGCGACGACCTCAGTTACCAGGTTCAAGTCACGCTGACCAACAATCTCGCCGTACCCGATATCGCGCAGCTTCAGGCGTCCTGCACCACGCCGAGCGGGAACCTGCTGTATCTGGAAGCGCCCGGAACCCCGAAGCCCGACGGCCAGCCCACGCGCATTACCGTCATGCGCAACCTGACGCCGGCCGTGGTTGGCGAACTGCAACAGAACACCAGCTTTACCGACGCTTGCGCGCGCACGCCACGCCCGGATTGGCGCCTCGTCAGCAGTACAGCCACTCAACGCCAATTGCTGATCGACCGTGCCAGCCTCAAGACCGTGGGTGAGAAAGTAGAGCTCTGGGGCGCCTACGATGAACCGCTCATCCTGACCAACAAACTGAAAAAGATGCCCTACGCCCAGACCCGCATGCACTGGGAGGTCAGTTGCAGCCGCCAGACCTATCGCACTCTGGCCACTTTCAGCCTCACCCCGAAAAACGTCGTGACCTTCGGCAGCGTGGTAGCAGTCCCCATCGACCAGCCTTTCAGCAGCGCCGAGACGGACACCCAGACCCTGCTCAAGGCCGCGTGCTCGCCAACAGTGGCGCAACTCCCGGTAGCCGTTGCGCGTACCAAGCTCGAGCAAACCCTGACACCCGCACCTGTCCCGACAGCGGTGACAGAGGCAATCTCCGCACTGGGAATGCCCCCCGCAGCCAAACCTCTGCGCCACCTTATGGAGAAGCGCGACTTGGGTTCTTCCAGCTTGCGCACTGACGTGTTCATTGAGCCCGGAACCGGAAACGGTCAGCTTAAAATCCGCCGAGCCACCCAATTCTCAAGCACCCACATCACCACATTCCGAGGGTTGTTCAGCCTGACCTTCCAAAGCGATTTCGAACTGCACGGGATGAAAGTCTCGGCCGCCAGCAATGTTGAGCAACTCAGCTTCACCGGCGACTGGAAGCAGATGCCGATCGGTGCAACGCTGGGTTTCAAACTCAAAGAGCTGAATCGCAACACCGCTGAAGAGGATCGCGTGCTGTCCCGCAATACCACCTGTGTAGTGGCGCGCGAACTGCCAGCCAGCAGCATCAACTCGACGCTGAGTGGCAATGCAAAGGAGCTCAATTGCACTGCCGCAGGTGATAACTACCAGGCCACCAGCACCGTCATGTACCTGAAGGACTACGGGTATTTCTTTGCTACCGAGGACGTGATCCAGGGCAAATACAAAACCCATACGACGCTGATCAACGCACAATAACGTCGACTGGCAACGCTGAAGCTCCACCCCCCAAACACTATTGCCCACGCAACACCTGTAGTGAGCGGGCTTGCCCCGCGCTGGGCTGCGAAGCGGCCCTAGCGTTTTTTCAAGTAAAAAGCGGTGTCAGGGATCAGGCGGTCTGCTTGGGGAGGCGCTGATCAATCAGCTGATACAACGCACTGCTCTCAGGCCAATTACGCATGAACCGCGCGCGGTCCCTGGCAAACGCTGGAGCGAAGCTGGCTGGGGTGCTGTGTTGGCGCATGGCATCCAGGTCGATCAACGACCAGCGATCCTTGTCCCAGAACAGGTTATGCCCCTTGAAGTCGCCATGGCTGATGCGCTCGCGGATCAGCTCGGCGAACAGGTGATCCAGGGCGAGCAGTTCGTTTTCCGGCGCGTCACCGTTCTCAACGTAAGGCGCAAAGCGCTCGATGATGTCCGGCCCCGGCAGGAATTCGGTAATCAGGTAAGCGCGACCGCGCAAGCCGAAAAAGCGCTTTTCCAGCACGGCCAGCGGCTTGGGCGTAGCGATACCGAGGAACGCCAGGCGATTGCCTTCACGCCAGGAATGCCAGGCACGACTTGGGCGCCAGAAGCGCTTGAACCAGTGGGCGAAACTCTTGATGTTGTAACGCTTGATCACCAATGGGCGACCCGCCACTTCGGCCTTGGCCACCGTGGCGGTTCCACCGGTCTTGTACAAGTGGCCCTGCTCGAGCAAGGCATCGGCCTGTTCCAGCACCGCCAGCATCGCGACTTCTTCCTCGCGACGGATTGCACGCAGGGCAAACGGCCCGCGCAGCACACTGAACAGCGTGCATTCGCGACCGACCTTGTTGAGAAAGTCCTTCAGCCGCCAGGCGCTGACCTTGCGCACCTGTTTTTCCAGGGCCTCCAAGGGCAAAGCGTGCTCGCCGTTGCCCAGCAGGTAGTACACCAGCAGCTCTTCGGTAAATGGCTCGAGATTCTTCGGCAACTGGGCGAAAAACACCCCAAGGTTCTCCAGTACGCGGTTGCGCGACAGGGGCTTGCCCGCCTCTTCGACGCGAATCCCGGCACCATCGATCAAATACAGCTTGCCGTCCCGACGCAGCAAGTTGTCCAGGTGCAGGTCTTCCTGCCACAGGCCTTTGGTGTGCATCAGGGCAATCGCACCCAATGCCTCGGCAAGCACCGCAGTTTGCTCGTCAGCCAAGGGCGGCAGGCTTTCGACCGCGTGCCAGGCATCCGCCAGGCTCTCGGCGCCTTCGATAAATTCGAACAACAGCCAACCGCCCTCGCCTTCCTGCAAGCCATCGGCCAGCAACAACGGTGTGGTCAGGCCTTGCTCGGCGAGCAGGCGCACGCCATTGAGTTCACGCTGAAAGTGCCGCGCCGCCTTGCTGCCCACCAGCAACTTGGCCAGTACTGGACGCCCGCGCCACACCGCTGCGCCTACGTAGCGCTCGCCCGGCAGCACGCGCAACAGGCTCAGCAGTTGCAACTGGCCTGGGCCCGCCGCATCGGCCAGTTCAATCGTCAGCGGCAGGGTGGGAGTACGGCCGGCGGTTTTCAGCTCGGACAAACGCATCAACGGTTTTCCTTGTGACTACGACGGGCGCCAAGGCGCTGGAACCAAGTGGCGACCAACTCGCTGCTCTCAGGCTGCTCCAGATACGCCGCCAACAGTTGGCGGACCTGCGCATCGGACCATTGTGGTGCGCGACGCAACAACGGCTCCAGATCCTTGACCCGATCACGCCAGCCGAACAGCAGCGGGCGGGTTTTCTCCAGGTCGATCAACTGCGCGGCATAACCGTCACCGGTGGCCCGCAGGAAAATATGCTTGGGGTAGAAACAGCCATGCACCTGGCCGACGCTGTGCAGTCGGCGTGCGAGTTGGCCACAGGCCAGCAGGATCGCGCGGTGCTGGGCATCGCTCAGTGAAGGCCACTGCTCCAGCAACGAATCCAGGTCATTCCAGCCGTCCAGGGCGCGGGTCAGCAGCATCGCGCGGTGTTCGCCAGCGACTTTTCGCTCCCCGTAGAACGCCGCTTGCAAAGCTGGAATACCGAGCTTGCGATAACGGCTGATATTGCGAAATTCGCGGGAGAAACTCGGCTCGCCAAAGGGGCGGTGCAGGCTACGCGTCAGGTAATTGCTCTGGCGCTTGAGGTAGTAACCGTGGCCGTCGAGCTCCAGGCGAAACACGCTGCTCCAGCCGCCGCGACTGGTATTCGGCTCGTCCACCGCATCCAGTTGTTTGGCCCACAGGGCATCGAACGTCGCCAGGCCGTTGCGCTCCAGCAGCGCACGGTCTTCAGCCGCCAGGAAATCACTCATTCGCGTCCCTCGAAAAACTTCACCACGTGGCGAATACGCTGCTTGTCCGACGCACTCAGGTGCCGGCGCTGACGGTACTGCATGTAGAAGCGCAGGCGCTGGGTGGCGGACAGGTGATACTTGGCCACCTTGTCCAGGCAGGCCAGGTCTTTGGTAATACGGTACTTGAGCCAGAAGCCACGCCAGAAATCGCCGTTGGGGCAATCGATCAGGTACAGCGTTGTCTGGTCGTCGATCAGCAGGTTGCGCCACTTCAAATCGTTATGGGTAAACCGATGATCGTGCATGGTGCGCGTGTATTCAGCGAGCTGGCGGCTCACCGCGTCGACCCACTTCGGATCGCGCAGGCGAGCATCCTTACGCTCGGCCAGCACCGACAGGTCTTCCGTCCTCGGCAACTCGCGGGTGATCATCGCACCACGGTCGTAGGCCAGGCCTTTGCGTTCCAGGCCCCAGGCAACCACGTCGGCAGTGGGAATGCCCCACTTGGCGAAGCGCTTGAGGTTCTGCCATTCGGACTTGACCCGGGGCTTGCCCAGGTAACGCCGCAAGCCCTTGCCGGCGCCGACGTAACGCTTGACGTAGTAATTGACCCCGCCGCGCTCCACCCGGATCACCTCCGACAGCGGGTCGCGGGTCAGCCGCTCACCTTGCAGGGCAAAAACCGCTTCGAGGCTTCCAAAATCATCCGCCAGGTGGGCGTAGGCAGGCTCCAGAATCCAACCCGCCATCAGATTGCATCCCCGTAACGTTGCTTGCGCGCATAGAGCTTGTCGGCCTTGCGCTGCATCAGGCTCAACGACGCCGATTGCTCGGCCAGGATCTGGCGCAGCGGTTGGCGGAAGTAGCCCTTGAGAAAGCGCAGCTTGTCGCGGCGGGTCAGGCCGATTTCCAGCGCTGAGTAGTACAGCGCCGACAGGTCCTTGTCGCGCCAGCGCAGCGGCAGATGGGCCCGCAATTGGGCGCGGTGCAGGTCGATCACCGACAGCTTGATAGTGCTGGCATCAATGGGCTTCGAGGTGTCCAGCAGGAAGTGGCACAGGTAGCAGTCGCGGTGATTGACGCCACCTCGGTGCATATCACCGACCATCCGCGCCAGCTCAGCCGTAAGGGCGTGGCGCAATGCAGGTGCAGGCGGATCGGCCACCCAATTGATCGTCAGGTCTTCCAGGCTGATCGTTGGCGCCAGCTCTTCGGTGATGATGAACGAATGCTGGTCCGCCGGGTTGCTGCCCTTTTCTCCGAACGCCACGCCGGTCATGGTCGGCACGCCCAGTGCCTGCAAGCGGTGGATGGCGTCCCACTCCAGGCCGGCGCCGAGCACCGGCAACTTGGCGGTGATCAGGTTCTTGAAGATTTCCGCCCAACCAATGCCGCGATGGATTTTCACGAAATACGGGCGGCCATCGACCTCGGTGCGCAAGGTGCGACGCGCCGCCAGCTCACGGAATACCTGGCCTTGCAGTTTCTCGACTTCGGCAAAGGCATCAAGCCCGGCCCACAACGTCTTGAACGGTTCGGCAAGAATCAACTTCATCGTTTTGGCTCCGCCAGAATCACATCTGCCGCGTGCTGCGGCATGCTGTAGAGGTCGGCCGTCTCGGCGAAGGCCAACCCATTGCGGCTCCAGGCCGCGCGCTGTGCAGTGTCGGTGAGCATCTGGGCCAAATACTGGTTCAGCTGCGTTTGCTCAAACGGCTCATCCAGCACCAGGCCGCTGTCGGCCTCATTGATGTAATGCGCATAACCACACACGGCCGAGACCAGCACCGGCAACCCGGCCACCAGGGCTTCAAGCAATACGGTGCCAGTGTTTTCGTTGTACGCCGGGTGGATCAGCAGGTCGGCGCCCAGCAGGAAACGTGGGATATCACTGCGGCCTTTGAGGAACTGCACGTTATCGCCCAGCCCCAACGTGGCGCTCTGCAACTGGAATACCTTGGGGTCGTCCTGGCCGATTACAAACAGGCGCGTGCGCTTTCTAAGCGCCGATGGCAAAGCGGCCACGGCCTTCAGGCTGCGGTCGACGCCCTTGGTCTTGAAGCCGGAGCCGATCTGCACCAGCAACAGATCGTCTGCGCCCAGGTTGAACTCCTTGCGGAAACCTTCGCGAATCTCGGCGGCATTCGGCGGCGCGCGGCGGTCCTGGGCAATGCCCGGCGGCAGCAAGTGGAAGCGTTCCAGCGGGGTGTCGTAATACTTGATGAACAGCGGCTGCTGCACTTCGGAAATCATCAAGACTTCGGTCTTGGCGTCCTTGGCAAACACCGCGCGCTCGTACTCGGCAAAGTGGCGATACCGGCCAAAGCTTTTGTACAGCGAATGGCGCAGGTTTTGCGCCTTGTCTTCAAAGCAGCCGTCGGCGGCGTAGTACACGTCCAGGCCAGGCATTTTGTTGAAACCAATCAGGCGGTCCACCGGGCGCTGGGCCAGGTCGGCCTCCATCCAGGCGCTGAGTTTCTCGTTGCGCCGATGGTTGAAGAACGCCTTGACCGGCGCCACCAGCACTTCGAAACCGGGCGGGATATCGCCTTCCCAGATCAGCGTGTAGACACGAATCTGGTGGCCGCGCTGCTGGCATTCCAGGGCGATGCGCATGAAGTCACGCTGCAGGCCGCCAAAGGGGAAATATTTGTACAGAACAAAAGCCAGTTGCATCAGTGCAGCTCCTCAGCCAGTAACAACGTGCTCAGTCGGCTTGCCACACGCTCAGGGTTCAGGCGCGTGAAGCACAGGGGCGACTCGCGCGTGATGTCGAACCGACGCAGGTCGTCGGCCGTCGGTTGATAGGTACAGTGTTTTTGCAGGCAGGGCGCGCAGGGGAAGTCGCTCGCCAGGTGAATCTGGCCCTTGCCATAGGCGCCAGTGAGCCCTGGGTTGGTCGGACCGAACAGGGAAATGGTCGGCACGTCCAGCGCAGCAGCCAGGTGACCGAGACCGGTGTCAACCGCCACGCAGGCGCGTGCGCCGGCCAATACGCGGGCGACACCGGCCAGGTTCAGCTTGGGCAGCACTTCGGCATTTGGCAGGCCCTGCGCCAGGCGTTCGGCGCGGGCTTTTTCGGCGGCGTTGCCCCAGGGCAATTTCACGTCCACACCCAGGCGGCCCATGCGTTCGGCCAACTCACGCCAGTAGGTTTCTGGCCAGTGCTTGGTGTCCCAGGTGGTGCCGTGCAGCAGCAGGACGAAGGGTTTTTTCGGCGGCAGGCCGAGCAGCTTATCGACGCCCAGGCCATAGTCGCCCAGGCCTTTGGGTAAGTCATAACCCAGCGCCACGGCGAACAGTTGGCGCAAACGCTCCACCGCATGTTGCCCGCGGGCCACGGCCAGGCGCCGGGAGTAAAAGCGTGCTGCGAACGGTTCACGGGCCGAGTGCTTGTCGAAACCGGCTACCGGGGCACGTACATAGCGGGTCAGCCAGGCGCTTTTAAGCAGGCCTTGGGCGTCGATCACCAAGTCGTACTTGGTCGACTGGACCTGCTGCTTGAAGCGCCGCCATTCGCCACTTTTGAGGGTCTGCCAGATGTTTTTGCGCCAGCGGCGAATCGCCACCGGGATGACCTTGTCGACCGCCGGATGCCAGGTGGGAATTTCGGCAAAGCCCTCTTCCACGACCCAGTCGAATTGAATGCCGGGGATCGCTCGCGCCGCGTCGGTCAGTGCCGGCAACGCGTGGATCACATCGCCCAGGGATGAGGTCTTGATTACCAGTACGCGCAAACTATCGGACCTCGACCACAGAGCCCTGCAACCGCTGCAAGGCTTCGTTCACCGGCTGCGGCAGCAATTGGCGCATGCAGTTGTAGTGACCGAAACGGCAGGTGCGCTCAAAGCACGGACTGCACTCCAGGCCCAGGCGCACGACTTCGACCTTATCGGCCAAAGGCGGGGTGAAACCAGGGGAAGTGGAGCCGTACACCGCCACCAATGGGCGGTTCAGCGCGGCGGCGACGTGCATCAGGCCGGAGTCGTTGGACACCACCGAATCAGCGCAGGACAGCAGGTCGATGGCCTCGGCCAGGGACGTGTCGCCACTGAGGTTGACCGACTCTTCGCGAAGACCGGGAATCAGGCGCTGGCGAATATCTTCACCCACCGGATGATCCTTCTTCGAACCAAACAACCACACCTGCCAACCTTCGCGGATCTTGGCCTCGGCGACCTTGGCGTAGTGTTCCGATGGCCAGCGCTTGGACTCGCCAAACTCGGCCCCTGGGCACAGCGCCAGGACCGGACGGTCGAGTTGCAGGCCGAACTTGGCCAGGGCGGCGTCGCGGCTGACCGGGTCGATCTGCAGGCTCGGGCGCGGATACGGCTTGGGCAACTCGGCACCCGGCTCGTACGCCAGGGCCATGAAACGCTCGATCATCAGCGGGTAGCGGGCTTTGTCCAACCTGCGCACATCATTGAGCAGCACGTAGCGAAACTCGCCGCGCCAGCCGGTGCGTTTGGGGATGCCGGCAAAATACGGCACCAGCGCCGACTTGAGCGAGTTGGGCAACAGGATCGCCTGGTCGTATTCGCCCGCCAAGGATTTACCGATGCGGCGGCGGGTCGCCAACTCCAGGGCACCGTGACCGAGCGGGAAGCTCAAGGCCTTGCGCACCTCGGGCATGCGCTCAAGGATCGGCCGGCTCCACTCAGGGGCGAGCACGTCGATCTGGCAGTCTGGGTAGCGCATGCGCAGGCACTGGAACAGTGTCTGCGCCATCACCATGTCACCGACCCAACTGGGCCCAACGATCAGAATATTCATGTAGTTTCCACAAACGATACGGGGAGGCTTATGCCTCCCCGCCTCGATAATGACTATAAGACCGGGTTTGTGTGAACACCGGTTTGTGTGGGAGCGGGCTTGCTCGCGAAGGCATCACCGCGGTCCGATAGACAGACCGCAGCGCCTGCTTCGCGAGCAAGCCCGCTCCCACATAAAGCCGGTTTCCACATCAGATCGGCGTCGCTCAATTCATCAAGTTTCAGCTTAACCCCCAGTTCTTTCCAGATTCGCATCACCTGGCGCCGTTCGTCGGCGAACTGATCCCCGGCCACCGTACCGGCCTCGTTTTGCAAGGCCTGGCGGTGCGCGGCGGAACGGTAGGCCTTATACACCTCACGCAGCAGATGGGCATCGGTGGCGGGCATCAAGCCCACCTGCTCCAGGCCTTCCAGAATGCGGATATTGTCGGTATAGCGCAGCAACGATGGATGTTGCGCAGACCACGCCAAAGCCGCGTATTGCACCATAAATTCAATATCGACGATACCTCCGGCGTCCTGCTTGAGGTCGAACGCCGCCGTGGCTTCGAAGGCATTGGCGCCGGTGCCGGCCGCCGTGGTCTTGGTACCCAGGTTGTCACGCATCTTCGCGCGCATCTCGCTGACCTCCTGACTCAGCTTCGCCAGGTCCCGCTCCCGGCCCAACACTTTAGCCCGGACGTGTTCAAACGCATGCCCCACATCCTGGCTACCGACCAGCACCCGCGCACGGATCAATGCCTGGTGCTCCCAGGTCCAGGCTTCATTTTGTTGATAGCGATCGAACGCTCCCAGTGAACTGACCAACAGCCCGGAGGCCCCGGAAGGCCGCAGGCGCATGTCCACTTCATACAGCTGGCCGGAGTTGGTCTGGGTGGTCAGCAAGTGAATGATGCGCTGGCCCAGGCGCGTGAAGAACTGCGCGCCATCGATCGGCTTGGCGCCATCGGTTTCAGCCTGCGGGTCGCCGTCGTGGATAAACACCAGGTCCAGGTCCGAACCATGCCCCAGTTCGATCCCGCCGACTTTCCCGTAACCGACAATAATGAACCCAGGATCGCACAACGTACCGTCCAACCGCTGTGGCGAGCCGTGACGCGCGACGGTCTGGCGCCAGGCCAGGGCCAGCACCTGCTCAAGAATGGCCTCGGCAAGCCAGGTCAGGTAGTCGCTGACTTTCATCAGCGGCAGGCTGCCGGCGATTTCCGACGCGGCCACGCGCAGGCGGTGAGCCAACTTGAAGTGCCGCAAGGCTTCCATCTGCTGCTCAAGGTCGTCCTCGGGGATTCGCGTCAGGCGCTCGCGCAGTTCAGCCGCAAGCTCCGGCGCCAATGGCGGCTTGAACAAACGGCCTTCGTTAAGCAATTCATCCAGCAGCAGCGGGAAGCGGGTGATCTGTTCGGCGATCCACGGGCTGGCGGCGCACAGGGTCAACAGGCGACGCAGGGCATCGGGGTTTTCCGTGAGCAGCACCAGGTAGGCAGAACGCCGGGCGACCGCTTCCACCAGCGGCAACACGCGCTCCAGCACCAGGTCCGGGTTGGCGTGTTCGACAGCCTGGGCGAGCAGACGCGGAATAAATGCATCCAGGCGTTCGCGCCCCAGGCGCTGCATGGCACGCAGTTGCGGGCTGTTGCGCAGGCCGGCCAACGCTTTGAGCGCCTTGGTCGCGTCAGTGAACCCGCCTTCGGCCAATTGGCGGCAGGCCGCTTCGTCGTCTTGGGATTCTTCCCACAACGGCAACCACTCACCGCCCACGACCAGCTCGCTTTCTTCACCCTCTTCTTCGTCTGGATCGGCAATCACTTGACGGAAATGCCAGTCCACGCGCCCGCGCCAGTACATCAGGCGCTCGTGGAACGCGGCCCAGTCGGCGAAGCCCAGCATAAAGGCAATGCGCGCCTGATCTTGCGGGTCGTCCGGGAGCATTTGCGTCTGGCGGTCGGCAATCGCCTGGATCGCATGTTCGGTATAACGCAGGAATTCGTAGCCATTGCGCAATTCGGCGATCACCGCCGGCGGCAGGTAGCCCTGGCCTTCCAGGGTGCCGAGCACCTTGAGCAGCGGCCGCTGTTGCAAGCTGAGGTCGCGGCCGCCATGGATCAGTTGGAAGGCCTGGGCGATAAATTCCACTTCGCGGATACCGCCCGAGCCCAGCTTGATATTGTCGGCCATGCCTTTGCGCCGCACTTCCTGCTGGATCAACTGCTTCATGGTGCGCAGCGCTTCGATGGCGGAGAAGTCCAGATAGCGCCGATAAACGAACGGTCGCAGCATATCGAGCAGTTGCGCACCCGCCACCTGGTCGCCCGCCACCACCCGCGCCTTGATCATGGCGTAGCGCTCCCAGTCACGCCCCTGGTCCTGGTAGTACTGCTCCAGCGCATTGAAGCTGAGCACCAACGCGCCCGCTGAACCGTAGGGGCGCAGGCGCATATCGACGCGGAACACAAAGCCGTCAACCGTCATCGGGTCGAGGGCCTTGATCAGTTTTTGACCAAGGCGGATGAAAAATTCCTGGTTGTCCAGCGAGCGTTTAACACCGACGGTTTCGCCGCCTTCGGGATA
Organism: Pseudomonas sp. H1_A03; assembly: GCF_054685145.1. Taxonomy (NCBI): domain Bacteria; kingdom Pseudomonadati; phylum Pseudomonadota; class Gammaproteobacteria; order Pseudomonadales; family Pseudomonadaceae; genus Pseudomonas; species Pseudomonas sp. H1_A03. The sequence goes on along the minus strand of NZ_CP162829.1, from coordinate 1,799,995 downwards.
CGCGAAAATCAGGTCGATATCCGACGACAGGTTCAGCTCCACCGCGCCGAGCTTGCCCATGCCGAGGATGACCATGTGCTGCGGCTCGCCGCTGCGCCGGCCGGTAGGCGTGCCGAACTGCGCGCAGTGGCGCTGGTACAGCCACTGGTAGGCCTGGTCGATGCTCGCATCGGCCATATCGGAAAGGTCGCGGCAGGTTTGCACCAGATCCGCCTGGCGGGTCAAATCGCGCCAGATGATGCGTACTTGCTGGCGGGTACGCTGGCGACGCAACACACGGCCCAGCTCGTCTTCTGTTTCGGCTTGTTGCACTGCGCCAGCAATTTGCCCGCACAGCTCGCCAGGGGCGAACCCCCGGTCCAGCTCGCCCCAGGCCACCAATTCGAGCAACATCAAAGGGTCACGAACACTCTGTTCAATCACGAAATCACTGGCGGCGCACACGCGGACGAAGTCGGCCCACCGTTGCGGCGTCCACGCAGAAAGTCCATGATCGTCGTCCAGCGCGGCCACGGCGTCACGAAATGACTGCTCGGCCCGCTGGGCTTTTGGCAAGAGAATGGCCGGCAGTTCGGCCAGCGTTGGAAGGCTCATGGTCTATCCTTGATCAGCGCGTAAATGGCGGGTTGCGGTGGACGTGATACCGGCGCTACATGAAGGACTGTCGAACAAAGGTTATAAATAGCTGAAAATTCATAGTTGTTGGCAGGGAACATTAAACTTCTACCTTTTCTTGTTCGCAAAAGATCAACAATAACGATTATGCTCACCAGCCAGACCGAGCCATACGCTCAGTCTTGTGTAGTTTTACTACTCGTATATACATTCGAAAGGCTGAAATGGCCGACGATTTGTAGTAAAACTACAGGACGCCGAAGCAACCTTCGGCCATCCAAGAATTTATGTCGTCTGCCCACAAGGCCAGTCGCAAACTTCAGGCAACCGATTCTGGTAGCCTTTCCGCCCTGGAGCAAGCCATGCAAGACCTCGATCCCGTCGAAACCCAGGAATGGCTGGACGCCCTGGAATCGGTTCTCGACAAAGAAGGCGAAGACCGTGCTCACTACCTGATGACCCGTATGGGCGAACTCGCGACCCGCAGCGGCTCGCAACTGCCTTACGCCATCACTACGCCATACCGCAACACCATCCCCGTTACCCACGAAGCACGCATGCCTGGCGACCTGTTCATGGAACGCCGCATTCGCTCGCTGGTACGTTGGAACGCCATGGCGATGGTAATGCGCACGAACTTGAAAGATTCTGACCTGGGCGGTCACATCTCCAGCTTCGCCTCCAGCGCAACCCTGTATGACATCGGCTTCAACTATTTCTTCCAGGCGCCGACCGACGAACACGGCGGCGACCTCATCTACTTCCAGGGCCACACCTCGCCAGGCGTCTACGCCCGTGCGTTCATGGAAGGCCGCATCACCGAAGAGCAGATGAACAACTTCCGCCAGGAAGTCGACGGCCAGGGCCTGTCGTCCTACCCGCACCCTTGGCTGATGCCTGATTTCTGGCAGTTCCCGACCGTTTCCATGGGTCTGGGTCCAATTCAAGCGATCTACCAGGCACGCTTCATGAAGTACCTGGAAGCCCGTGGCTTCATCCCTGAAGGCAAGCAGAAAGTCTGGTGCTTCCTGGGCGACGGCGAGTGTGACGAGCCGGAATCCCTGGGCGCCATCTCCCTGGCCGGCCGCGAGAAGCTCGACAACCTGATCTTCGTCATCAACTGCAACCTGCAGCGCCTCGACGGCCCGGTTCGCGGCAACGGCAAGATCATCCAGGAACTCGAAGGCGTATTCCGCGGCGCTCACTGGAACGTGACCAAAGTCATCTGGGGCCGTTTCTGGGACCCACTGCTGGCCAAGGACGTCGACGGCATCCTGCAACGTCGCATGGACGAAGTCATCGACGGCGAGTACCAGAACTACAAAGCCAAAGACGGCGCATTCGTGCGTGAACATTTCTTCAACACGCCAGAACTCAAGGCGATGGTTGCAGACCTGTCCGACGACGAGATCTGGAAACTCAACCGTGGCGGCCACGACCCGTACAAGGTCTACGCGGCGTACCACGAAGCGGTCAACCACAAAGAACAACCCACCGTCATCCTGGCCAAGACCATCAAGGGTTATGGCACCGGTGCTGGCGAAGCGAAAAACACTGCGCACAACACCAAGAAAGTCGATGTCGACAGCCTGAAGTTGTTCCGCGACCGCTTCGACATTCCGGTCAAGGACGAAGAGCTGGAAAACCTGCCGTTCTTCAAGCCTGAGCCAAACAGCGCCGAAGCCCGCTACCTGAGCGAGCGTCGCACTGCACTGGGCGGTTTCGTGCCGCAGCGCCGCGCCAAGAGCGTAAGCATTCCGACCCCGCCACTCGATACCCTGAAGGCTATCCTGGACGGCTCGGGCGACCGTGAAATCTCCACCACCATGGCCTTCGTGCGGATCCTCGCGCAGCTGGTCAAGGACAAGGAAATCGGTTCGCGCATCGTCCCGATCATCCCGGACGAAGCCCGTACCTTCGGTATGGAAGGCATGTTCCGTCAGTTGGGCATCTACTCCTCCGTCGGCCAGCTCTACGAGCCAGTCGATAAAGACCAGGTGATGTTCTACAAGGAAGACAAGAAGGGCCAGATCCTCGAAGAAGGCATCAACGAAGCGGGCGCCATGAGCTCCTTCATCGCTGCCGGTACTTCGTACTCCAGCCACAACCAGCCGATGCTGCCGTTCTACATCTTCTACTCGATGTTCGGCTTCCAGCGTATTGGCGACCTGGCGTGGGCAGCCGGCGACAGCCGTACCCGTGGCTTCCTGATCGGCGGTACCGCCGGCCGGACTACGCTGAACGGCGAAGGCCTGCAACACGAAGACGGTCACAGCCACATCCTGGCTGCCACCATCCCGAACTGCCGCACCTTTGATCCAACCTACGGCTATGAGCTGGCGGTGATCATCCAGGACGGCATGAAGAAGATGACCGAAGAGCAGCAGGACGTTTTCTACTACATCACCGTGATGAACGAGTCCTACCAGCAACCTGCCATGCCGGCCGGTGTTGAGGAAGGCATCATCAAGGGCATGTACCTGCTCGAAGAAGACACCAAGGAAGCAGCGCACCACGTGCAGTTGATGGGCTCCGGCACCATCCTGCGTGAAGTGCGTGAAGCGGCTAAGATCCTGCGTGACGAATTCAACGTCGGCGCTGACGTGTGGAGCGTTACCAGCTTCAACGAACTGCGTCGCGACGGCCTGGCCGTTGAGCGCAACAACCGTCTGCACCCTGGCCAGAAGCCACAACTGAGCTACGTCGAAGAATGCCTGAACGGCCGTAAAGGTCCGGTCATCGCGTCCACCGACTACATGAAGCTGTTTGCTGAACAAATTCGCCAGTGGGTCCCGTCCAAGGAATTCAAAGTCCTGGGCACCGACGGTTTCGGCCGCAGTGACAGCCGCAAGAAGCTGCGTCACTTCTTCGAAGTCGACCGTCACTTCGTGGTGTTGGCAGCCCTGGAAGCCTTGGCTGACCGTGGTGAGATCGAACCCAAGGTGGTGGCTGACGCTATCGTCAAGTTCGGGATCAACCCGGAAAAACGCAACCCACTGGACTGCTGAGGAGATTTTTGTGAGCGAACTCATTCGCGTACCTGACATCGGCAGCGGTGAAGGTGAAGTAATCGAGCTGTTTGTGAAGGTCGGCGACACCGTCGAAGCCGACCAGAGCATCCTGACCCTGGAGTCGGACAAGGCGAGCATGGAAATCCCTGCTCCCAAGGCCGGCGTGGTCAAGAGCCTGAAAGTGAAGCTGGGCGACCGCCTGAAAGAAGGCGACGAACTGCTGGAACTGGAAATCGAAGGGGCTGCTGATGCAGCGCCTGCGGCGGCGCCTGCTGCCGCTGCCGCACCCGCGCCTGCTGCTGAAAAGCCTGCTGCTGCCGAGGCCCCTGCTGCCCCTGCGGCTGCAGAACCTGCCGCCGCCAGCGTTCAGGACATCCACGTCCCGGACATCGGCTCGTCGGGCAAGGCCAAGATCATCGAGCTGCTGGTCAAGGTCGGCGACACCGTCGAAGCCGACCAGTCGCTGATCACCCTGGAGTCCGACAAGGCCTCCATGGAAATCCCTTCGCCGGCTGCCGGCGTGGTGGAAAGCATCGCGGTCAAGCTGGAAGACGAAGTCGGCACCGGTGACTTCATCCTCAAGCTGAAAGTACAAGGCGCTGCGCCTGCAGCCGCTCCAGCACCTGCCGCCGCTCCGGCTGCCAAGGCTGAAGCTGCTCCGGCTGCTGCCGCCCCTGCGCCTGCTGCAAAAGCTGAGGCCGCTCCGGCCCCTGCTGCTGCCGCACCTGCGCCAAGTGGTGCCAAGGTTCACGCCGGTCCTGCCGTGCGTCAATTGGCCCGTGAATTCGGCGTTGAGCTGAATGCTGTGTCGGCAACCGGCCCTCACGGCCGCGTGCTGAAGGAAGACGTTCAGGTCTACGTCAAATCCATGATGCAGAAAGCCAAGGAAGCGCCGGCTGCCGGTGGCGCTACCGGTGGTTCGGGCATTCCGCCAATCCGCACCGTGGACTTCAGCCGCTTCGGCGAAACCGAAGAAGTGCCGATGACCCGTCTGATGCAAATCGGCGCGTCGAGCCTGCACGCGAGCTGGCTGAACATCCCGCACGTAACTCAGTTCGACCAGGCCGACATCACCGACCTGGAAGCTTTCCGCGTTGCGCAGAAAGCCGTGGCCGAGAAGGCCGGCGTGAAACTGACCGTGCTGCCACTGCTGCTCAAGGCGTGTGCGCACCTGCTCAAGGAACTGCCGGACTTCAACAGTTCGCTGGCGCCAAGCGGCAAGGCGATCATTCGCAAGAAATACGTGCACATTGGCTTTGCCGTCGACACCCCGGAAGGCCTGCTGGTACCGGTCATCAAGAACGTCGACCAGAAGAGCCTGCTGCAACTCGCTGCCGAAGCCGCTGCACTGGCTGCCAAGGCCCGCGACAAGAAGCTCACCGCAGACGACATGCAAGGCGCGTGCTTCACCATCTCCAGCCTCGGTCACATTGGCGGCACTGGCTTCACGCCAATCGTCAACGCGCCGGAAGTGGCGATCCTGGGTGTGTCCAAGGCCACTATCCAGCCTGTGTGGGACGGTAAAGCGTTCCAGCCTAAGCTGATGCTGCCGCTGTCGCTGTCCTACGATCACCGCGTGATCAACGGCGCCGCTGCTGCTCGCTTCACGCAGCGCTTGAGCCAACTGCTGAACGACATCCGCACCATCCTGCTGTAAGTCTCAACGGGCCTCCTCCTCACCGAGGAGGCCTGGCTGCACCGATTTCCGAGCGCCACGCTCGTACCTCAACCCCGCCACTTGGCGGGGCTTTTTTTGCCTGTTTTCCAGCAGGAAGCTGGATAAAGAAGACAGGTTTGTACACCTTCCATCATTCCGATTGAAGAAACCCCTCCCGCGGCCGATAACCCCCTTATAGCACTTAGCCTTCATCCTCTCTTGTCAGCCTGCGCCGCATGATGCAACCTTGCCGCAGGCAACAGAAAAGAGGGCGTAAGCCCGGCGCCGTGCGCGTTATTTCAAGTGAGTCTGCCCCATGAAAAGCCAACCCGATGTCGCCCGAATGGCGGCCGAGGTAGTGACGCAGTTACCGGTGCCTTCGCGCCTCGGTATGCTGCGTTTCGAGCGGCTTAATGAGGCAAGCTGGGCCCTCCTTTACCTCGACCCCAATTGCGAGCGCCAATTCGGTCTGTCGGCCGTAGAGTTGTGTGCCCTGCTCGGCACGCCCTACGCCAGCCTGATGGAACCCCAGGCGCGTTATGAACTGCACGACACCATCCAGCAGCAACTGGCCCTGAGCCCTCACTACTTGGTGCGCTATACCCTGCACACCAATGATGGCCCGCTGAGCCTGCTGGAAATGGGCGAAGCCTATAAACAACACAATCGCCACTTGCTGCGCGGCTACCTGATGGTGGTCGACGGCCTGTTCAGTGAACTCCCCGCTGCCGTGCCCACGGCAGACCTGGAAAACCAGAACAGCCGCCTGCAGATCGCGCTGGAGCTCAACCAGCGCGCCCAGCAGGAACAGTTGCAACACTTGGAGCGGGTGCGTGCCCAACAGGAGTTGATCCTGCTGCTGGCCCGGCAGCGCTACACCACCAACAACTCGTTGCAAGAAGCCGCTGAGCTGATCACCCGCAGTGCCTGTGATATCTACCAGATCGACTGCGCCAGCATCTGGAACCTCGAAGGCCAGCGCCTGGTGCCCATCTCGGCCTACCACCGCGACGACCAGCAGCACCACCTGCCCGACCCCATTGACGCAAGCTGCTTCCCGGATTACCTCGAAGCCCTGCACACCAGCCGCGCCATTGACGCCACCAACGCCTTGCGCGACCCGCGTACCCGGGAAATGGCCGAGAACAAAGACATTCACGCCATGCTCGACGCGAGCATCCGCGTCGATGGCCAGGTCGTCGGCGTGTTGTGCCTGGAACAAAGCAGCTGCACGCGCGCCTGGCAGGCCGACGAAATTGCCTTTGCCGGCGAACTGGCCGATCAGTTCGCGCAAGTCATCAACAACCACAACCGCCGCACCGCCACCAGTGCCTTGCATTTGTTCCAGCGTGCCGTGGAACAAAGCGCCAACGCGTTTTTGCTGGTCAACTGCGACGGCGTGGTGGAGTACGTCAACCCAAGCTTTACCGCGATCACCCAGTACAGCGCCGAAGAAGTCCACGGCCACCGCCTGGCCCAATTGCCGGCGCTGGAAAACCTCAGCGAATTACTGTTCGACGCACCGTCGAGCCTGGCCAAGAGCAACAGCTGGCAGGGCGAATTCAAAAGCCGGCGTAAAAACCTCGAACCCTACTGGGGCCAACTGTCGATTTCCAAGGTCTATGGCGATAACCGTGAGCTGACGCACTACATCGGCATCTACGAAGACATCACCCAGACCAAGCTGGCCCAGCAGCGCATCGAGCGCCTGGCCTACACCGACAACTTGACCAACCTGGGCAACCGCCCCTCGTTTATCCGCAACCTGGATGAACGTTTTGCACGTGACAGCGACAGCCCGATCAGCCTGTTGCTGGTGGACATCGATAACTTCAAGCGAATCAACGACAGCCTTGGCCACCAGACCGGTGACAAACTGTTGATCAGCCTGGCGCGCCGCCTGCGCAACAGCCTGAGCGCCAGCGGCAGCCTGGCCCGCTTTGCCAGCAACGAGTTTGCGGTACTGCTCGACGACACCGATCTGGAGACCGGCCAGCAGGTCGCCAGCCAACTGCTCGCGACCCTCGACAAACCGATGTTCGTCGATAATCAGTTGATCAGCGTCACCGGCTCCGTGGGCCTCGCCTGCGCGCCGCTGCATGGCCGCGATCCGCAAACCCTGATGCGCAACGCCGGCCTGGCCCTGCACAAGGCCAAGGCCAACGGTAAACACCAGGTGCAAGTGTTTACCGAAGCCCTGAATGCCGAAGCCAGCTACAAACTGTTCGTGGAAAACAACCTGCGCCGCGCCCTCACCCAGAACGAGTTGGACGTGTTCTACCAGCCCAAGCTGTGCCTGCGCAGCGGCCGCTTGCTGGGCATGGAGGCGCTGCTGCGCTGGAACCACCCGGAAAAGGGCATGATCCGCCCGGACCAGTTCATCAGCGTGGCTGAAGAGACCGGGCTGATCATCCCCATCGGCAAATGGATTGCGCGCCAGGCCTGCCGCATGAGCAAGCAACTGAGTGCCGCCGGCATGGGCAATCTGCAGGTGGCGATCAACCTGTCGCCCAAGCAGTTCTCTGACCCGGACCTGGTCGCGTCGATTGCCACGATCCTCAAGGAAGAACAACTGCCGGCCAATCTGCTGGAACTGGAGTTGACCGAAGGATTGCTGCTCGAAGCCACCGAAGACACGCGCTTGCAACTCGATCAGCTGAAAAGCTTTGGCCTGACATTGGCCATGGATGACTTCGGCACCGGTTACTCGTCGTTGAGCTACTTGAAAAAATTCCCCATCGACATCATCAAGATTGATCGCAGCTTCATTCACGAAATCCCGGACAACCAGGACGACATGGAAATCACCTCAGCGGTGATCGCCATGGCCCACAACCTTAAGCTCAAGGTCGTGGCCGAGGGCATCGAGACGGTCGAGCAACTGGCGTTCCTGCGCCGGCACCGTTGCGATGTCGGCCAGGGTTACCTGTTTGACCGCCCAATCCCCGGCGCAGAGCTGCTTGATAAGCTCAAACGCTATCCGCGCGGGCCAATCGCCTGACAGCGTTGTAACACTCGGGCACACTGGCGGTCTGAATTCGCATCTAACTCAACCTGACTGAGAGGACTGATCATGGTCTTGCGCTCGGAAATTCTGGTGAACAAAAACGTGCTGCCAACTCAAGAACAAGCGTTGCCTGGTCGTGAAACCCCAATGACGCTGCCAGAGACTCATTTCGTCAACGGCAACCCGCTGCTGGGGCCGTTCCTCGATGACGTCGGCTTTGCGATCTTCGGCCTGGGTTGTTTCTGGGGCGCCGAGCGCAAGTTCTGGGAGCGCGATGGCGTGGTCAGTACCGTGGTGGGTTACGCCGGCGGTTACACGCCGAACCCGACCTATGAAGAAGTCTGCTCGGGCCTGACCGGCCACAGTGAAGTGGTGCTGGTGGTGTATGACCAAGCCAAAGTGAAATACGAAGACCTGCTGAAGATGTTCTGGGAACTGCACAACCCAACCCAGGGCATGCGCCAGGGGAATGACATTGGCAGCCAGTACCGCTCGGTGATCTATGCGACCACGCCGGAGCAGTTGGCGGCGGCGCAGGCCAGTGCTGATGCCTATCAGGCTGAATTGACCAAGGCCGGCCTGGGTGAGATCACGACGGAAATCGAAGAAGCGCCGACGGTGTACTTCGCCGAGACGTATCACCAGCAGTATCTGGCGAAAAATCCGCAGGGCTATTGCGGGATCGGCGGTACGGGCGTGAGCTGCCCGATCTGACGCTATATCTAGGGTTATTGTAGTGAGCGGGCTTGCCCCGCGCTGGGCTGCGTAGCAGCCCCACAACCTCACACTGAGGTTTACCTGAAACATCTCAGTGGATTTATTGGGGCCGCTACGCAACCCAGCGCGGGGCAAGCCCGCTCACTGCACCAACGCCCTTCACTGCAGTTATTCAGCGATCAGCCAATCCATCTGCCACCCACCCTGGGTCTGCCCAAGTTTTTTGGACAACCACGGCAGCAGCTCACGCAACTCCTCCTCCAGGCCCCACGGCGGGTTGGCGATTGCCAGGCCCGAGCCGGTCAGGGTGTTGGGCGTGTCCAGCGGATGCACCAGCAACTCCACACGCAGCAACTTCGGCGCACCGGTGCCGGCCAGGTCTTGGTAGAAACGGCGCAACAGGCGCTGGTCCTTCACCGGGTACCAGATGGCCGCGACGGTCTGGCGCATGCGGCTCACGGCTTCTTTGAGGGACGCCGCGCAACGTTGCATCTCGTCGAGTTTCTCGAACGGCGGGTCAATCAGCATCAGCGCACGCTTTTCCGGCACCGGCAGCAAGGCACGTGGCACATGCCAGCCTTCGCCCAAGTGTACCTTGACCCGGCGATCACCTTTCATGTTGTCCTTGAGCAGTAGACCGTCTTCCGGATGCTTTTCATTGAGCAGTACGCGGTCCTGTGGACGCGTGAGGCGCCGCGCCAGCTCCGGCGAGCCCGGGTAGTAGCGCAACTCGCCATCCGGGTTCATTTCGTGCAATACACGCATGTAATCGGCGGTCAGCGGCGGCAGGTCGCTTTCGCCCCACAGGCGCGCGATGCCTTCCAGGTATTCACCGGTGCGGTTGGCCTGGTCGCCTTGCAGGTCGTACAGACCGATGCCGGCGTGGGTGTCGAGGTAGGCGAACGGCTGCTCCTTGCGCGACATCAGGGCGATGAGGCGGGTCAAGGTCAGGTGTTTGAAGACATCGGCGTGGTTGCCGGCGTGAAAGGCGTGACGATAATTCATGGTTGCTCCTGCGCAGGGGGCGAAGTTTACCTTTTACGCAGGCTCAGGTGCAGGGTGGCGTGCCGGGCGGTGCTTATATCGTAAAGACAGGAAGCTGGTTGAAAAAAATCTAAATGTCAGCACTGGAGCAGATTTATTGTGGCCATCCACTATCCAGGGAGGTCAATAACAATCATGAAAGACGCCACCATCGCGCTGCATCACGGCTTCAAGTCCGATCCGACTACCAAGGCCGTCGCCGTGCCGATCTATCAGAATGTCGCTTTCGAATTCGATAACGCCCAGCACGGCGCCGACCTGTTCAACCTGGACGTACCCGGCAATATCTACACACGGATCATGAACCCCACCAACGATGTGCTGGAGCAGCGCATTGCCGCCCTTGAAGGGGGTATTGCCGCCCTGGCGGTGTCGGCCGGCAGCGCGGCGATCCATTATGCGATCCAGACCCTCACCCGTGCCGGCGACAATATCGTCACCACCCCGCAACTCTACGGCGGCACCTACACCTTGTTCGCGCACTTGCTGCCGAGCTTCGGCGTCGATGTACGTTTCGCCCGGGATGACTCTGCAGAAGCCATCGCCGCGCTGATCGACGACAACACCAAGCTGGTGTACTGCGAAAGCATCGGCAACCCAGCCGGCAATATCGTCGACCTGGAAGCCTTGGCCAAGGTGGCCCGCGCCCGTGGCGTGCCGCTGATGGTGGATAACACCGTCGCCACGCCGATCCTGTGCAAGCCGATCCAGTTCGGCGCCGATATCGTGGTGCACTCGGTGACCAAGTATATCGGTGGCCACGGCAATTCCCTGGGCGGTGTGATCGTCGACAGTGGCACCTTCCCCTGGACCGACTACCCAGAAAAATTCCCCGGCCTCAACACCCCCGAGCCGGCCTATCACGGCGTGGTATACACGGAAAAATTCGGCCCCGCCGCCTTTATCGCCCGCGCTCGCACCGTGCCGCTGCGCAACACCGGCGCGGCGCTGGCACCGATGAATGCTTTCCTGCTGTTACAGGGCCTGGAAACCCTGGCCCTGCGCATGGAGCGCCATACCGAAAACGCCCTGAAAGTTGCGCAATTCCTGCAAGACCACGCGGATGTCGAGTGGGTCAGCTACGCCGGCCTGCCAGACCATCCACATCACGTATTGGCGCAGAAATACATGCAGGGTAAACCGTCGGCGATCCTGTCGTTTGGCCTAAAGGGTGGTTACGAGGCCGGTGTGCGCTTCTACGACGCGCTGCAGATCTTCAAGCGATTGGTAAACATCGGCGATGCCAAATCCCTGGCCTGTCACCCCGCCTCTACCACCCATCGGCAGATGAACGAGCAGGAACAAGCCAAGGCCGGCGTGAAGCCGGAGATGATTCGCCTGTCAGTCGGTATCGAGGCGATTGAAGACCTGATCGAAGATCTGCAGCAGGCACTGGGGTCAACTCAGCTCTGAGGCAAGATAGTCGGCCAGCGCCTGATGGCTGACATCCGGACCGCGCGAGAAGTAGGCGACCTTGTGCTGCAAGGTCGTCGGCGGGAAAGCGGTGTAGAGGTCGGGGCGCTGCTCTTCCAGCCACTGCAGCAAGTTGCCGATAAGGGTTTGCGGCGATTGCCCGGCCAGGTGCTCCAATAACGGTGCAGGCACCCGCCACCACGGGCTGGCTTTAGCCGCCGTGACCGGGCCAGTCGCAACGGTCAGCGACTGGCCATTGATCAGGTAACGCTGGAATACCGGCAACACCTCCCCCCCTACTTGCTGGAGGATCGGTAGCATCTGATCGCCATCCCATAAACGCAAAAACACCTCCTGGCCATCGGGCAGGTACACCTTGGTCAAGCCTTGCAGATGTGCCACCACCCTTTCCAACGGGCTCGACGATATGGCCAGCCACCCCCAATCCGTTGCGTCAGTGGAGGCGGCCCAATCGAGGAAAGGGCTGCCCGGTTCGACGATACCCAAGTAGGGCATTACCTCTTCCCATGTCGCATAGGCGGTGCCGGCCCAAACGGGTTGCAGTGGGGCGCCGACGGCAAGCGCCCGCCAAGCCTCCAAAGGCTTGGCGTCGCTGGCAGCGCCCAATACCGCGAAGAGTTGTTCACCAGCAAGCAAGGGTTGATGCATCGACGTAAAGTCCTTTTAAGGTGGAGGTCAGGTGAGATCACACTGGCCGTTTTTACAACGCTCACACTCTTCGCAAAACGGCGCGCTGCGCTTCAGACTCGCGATCTGTACGCGGCTCAGCGGTGCAGGAATCACGGCCAGCAACTTCTCTTTCACGCCAGGAATCAACGGCGCGGACGTCGGAACAGCCGAGCCGCCGAGCTGAATCGGTACGCTGCTGAAAATGCCGCCCGCAGACAGCGTGATCGACTGCCCTCCGGCCTGAATCGTGACGGTCGCGCCTGCATCGATGACAACGCTTTGCCCTGCACCGATCTGGATGGTCTGCCCGGCGCGCACCTGCTGCGAGCCGCCAACCACCAGATGGTCGTCTTGCTTGAGGTCGGTCAAGCGGTTGCCATGGGTTATGCACTGCTCTTCGCCCTGCAGTTCATGGTGCGACTCACCGCCCACCTTCACCCGATGGTCATGCAGCACATGCTGCGTCCAATCACGCTGGGCACGCAGGTAGATTTCCTCGGCCCCCTTGCGATCTTCAATGCGTAGCTCGTTGTAGCCACCCCCGCCTGGGCTGCTTTGGCTGCGGAAAATGCTGCGGGTCTTGTCCGCCGGCAAGTCGAGGGGCACCTGGGTTGCCGCGTTAGCCAAGCAGCCCACCACCAGCGGCATATCCATATCACCATTGACGAAGCCCACCAGCACTTCCATCCCGACTCGCGGGATCACGACCGAGCCATAACGATCATGCGCCCAGGCGCTGGCAACCCGCAGCCAGCAACTGGAATGGTCGTTATGCTCGGCGGCACGATCCCACGCCAACTGCACCTTGACCCGGCCGTATTCATCACAATGAATTTCACTGTCGACGGGGCCGGTCACCGTTGCGTTTTGATAGCCAGCAATGCTCGGGCGAGGCTGCTCTGGCATTGGCGGCCGGAAAATCACATCCCACGGGGCGGCGGCGAATTCGTTGCGATAGCCCTGGCGAAAATCCCCGCCCGACACCTTGGTTACAAGCTCTTCCAGTACCTGGGGTTGCTTGCCCTCATGGGTTACTTTCGTCACCAGCCACAAGGCGTTCCAGTCTTCGCGCGGGTGACCGGCCAGCCTGAGGAACCGCCCGCTGACCAGCGCAGGTTCATCACCACTGCCACAGGCGACACGATAGTCGCTGCGATGACGCTCCAGGCCACGCTGTGCGAGGTATTTGCCATGGGCTCGGTCGCTGAAGTGGCCGGGATAATCCTGCGCTTCTAGCTTGGGTAACTGCTCGCCAGACACCGCGCTTTCCAGCGCCAGGCTGGGTTTGCGAAAGTCATAGTCGCGCAGGTTGATTGCCGTGGCGCGGGTCTGCACCTGCACCGTAAACCGCTTGATCGCCGGGGTGTCCGCGACCATCCCTGAACCGGGAGTGTAAGGAGTAGGCTGATCCGCTTGGGCAAACACCGTCTGGTCATCGCCGAATACCAGCAAATGCCCCTCGGCGGAATGCTGGAAGTGATAGTGAATGCCCAACTCGGCACAAAGCCGCTGAATGAAGGCCAGATCAGTTTCGCCAAACTGCACGCAATACTCGCGCTCGGGGTAGGTGCCGCTGAGCCGGAACTCGAAGCGGTCGCTCTGGATCCCCTGCCCCTCCAGCACCTGCGCAACAATCTGCGGTACGGTCTTGTGCTGGAAAATACGCTGGTGACTGCTGTGCGCCAGATAGGCCAGCTGCGGTACAAGCGTCATTTGATAACGCGTCAGTCGGCGTCCTGAATCACCTTGCGCCACTCGGTGAACCAGACCATGAACACCATGGCCCCGATCATCAAAACCGAGATACACCGGGTGATGCAGCAGGCTTTCCAGGTCGAGATCGGGTTGCTCGGCGACCAGTTCGAGTTCAAAACAGTAGGGTTGGCTGATGGACTCAACACCCCTGAACTCGAACACCTTGAGTTCACTGGGCTCCCCATCGAGGGTCAGGGTGAAGGCACTTTGATTGGCAGGAGCGAACATCCGGTGTTTCTCTGCAAGGGATAGGTGGCAGATTCTGCACCACCGTTTCACCTTGCTGAGCACACCCCAAACAAATCAGTAAAACCCTACACGCACGCGCCAGAACTTTCTTCAGTCCCACGTAAACCACACACAAAAAAAGGCCCGCCATCGGTAGGACGCGGGCCTTTTTTCAGTTCGTAGGGTGCTTCACACCCGGCGAATTACTTATTGAGGTTGTAGTCTTTTTCCGCCGCGTCAAAGCGCTCGACCATACCAGCAGTCGGTGCGCCCATCTTGCTCACGAAATAGATCGCGAGGCTGGCGAAGATGAAGCCTGGGATGATTTCGTACAGGCCCAGCAACTCAAAGTGTTTCCACACGATCACGGTGATCGCGCCGACCAGGATGCCAGCCAGTGCGCCGTCGCGGGTCATGCCTTTCCAGATGACCGAAATCAGCACCACAGGACCGAACGCGGCGCCGAAACCGGCCCATGCATAGCTCACCAGGCCCAGTACGCGGTTTTCCGGGTTGGCGGCCATGGCGATGGCAATCAGGGCAACCAGCAGCACCATCAGGCGACCTACCCACACCAGCTCGAGCTGGGAGGCGTTTTTGCGTAGGAAGGTTTTGTAGAAGTCTTCGGTCAGGGCGCTGGAGCACACCAGCAACTGGCAGCTCAGCGTGCTCATGACGGCAGCGAGAATGGCCGACAGCAAAACACCGGCAACCCATGGGTTGAACAGGATTTTTGCCAGCTCGATAAACACGCGCTCAGGGTTTTCAGTCACTGCGCCGGCCACTTCCGGATGCGCCGAGAAGTAGGCGATACCAAAGAAGCCCACAGCCACAGTGCCACCCAGGCACAGGATCATCCAGGCCATGGAGATGCGACGCGCCTTGGCAATCGACTTCACCGAGTCCGCCGCCATGAAACGCGCGAGGATATGCGGCTGGCCGAAGTAACCCAGGCCCCAACCCATCAGCGAGATGACGCCGATAAAGGTGGTGTTTTTCAGCATATCGAAGTTGGTCGGGTCCTTGGCTTCGATGGCTAGGAAGGTGGTGTCAACACCACCGGTAGCCAGCAGCACGATAATCGGCGTCAGGATCAGCGCGAAGATCATCAGCGTGGCTTGTACGGTATCGGTCCAGCTCACTGCCAGGAAACCACCGACGAAGGTGTAGGCAATGGTCGCTGCAGCACCGGCCCACAGCGCGGTCTCGTAGGACATGCCGAAGGTGCTTTCGAACAGGCGAGCACCGGCTACGATGCCGGAGGCGCAGTAAATGGTGAAGAACACCAGGATCACCACGGCGGAGATGATCCGCAGCAGGCCGCTTTTATCTTCGAAACGGCTGGAGAAGTAATCCGGCAGGGTCAGGGCGTCACCGTTGTGCTCGGTCTGGACCCGCAGGCGACCGGCGACGAACAGCCAGTTGAGGTAGGCACCGACGATCAGGCCGATAGCGATCCAGCTTTCCGACAGGCCGGACATGTAGATCGCGCCCGGCAGGCCCATCAACAACCAGCCGCTCATATCTGAGGCGCCGGCCGACAAGGCAGTCACTACGCTACCAAGGCTACGGCCGCCCAGGATGTAATCGGAAAGGTTATTGGTGGATCGATAGGCCATGAAGCCGATCAGCACCATTGCTGCGATATAGATCACGAACGTGATCAGGGTTGGATTACTAACGCTCATAGGAGTGACGCCCTGGCTTTGTTTTTATGTAGCGACGGTCTGTCAGACGGCCACCCACTGCAAGTAGGTTAGACGTAGCTGCGTGCCGCGCATTTATGACTGACGTTTCCCCAGGAAAGCCGTCAGCCGATGAACCGACTCGCGGGAGTGGTTGCACCTTGGCCGCGAATGCTATTCAACAAAGCAAATAAGGTGCAACCAGTTTCGTGAGAATAAGTTGCACCTTGATGTGAAAAGTGCAAAACACCCCGTTTTTGCTACTTTTCGGAGCAAGAACAGCCGAACTCAGAAGCAAACGCACCAAGGCAGAGCCGATTCCGTTGAGGTCCATTTTATTTCAGGTACCCGTGCGAAAATTTCATGCATAAAAAGGGTTGCACCCGGTTGCACCTATGCATGCGCAAAGCTAATCTTGCCGCCAGCTGATGCCACTCGGTAGTGGCACCCATGAGGATAAGAAAATGGCTACGACCACCCTTGGGGTCAAACTTGACGACCCAACCCGCGAGCGCCTCAAGGCTGCCGCGACCTCCATTGATCGCACGCCGCACTGGCTGATCAAGCAGGCGATTTTCAATTACCTGGAGAAACTGGAGGGTGGTGCAACCCTGACTGAACTCAATGGCTTGAGCAGCAAGGAGGCAGACGACGCAGGCGAGGTCCAGAACGACCACGCCCACCAGTGCTTCCTTGAGTTCGCCGAGAGCATCCTGCCGCAGTCCGTACTGCGCGCCTCGATCACCGCCGCTTACCGCCGCCCTGAGCCGGAAGTGGTGCCGATGCTGATCGAGCAGGCTCGCCTGCCGGCCTCGATGGCCGAAGCCACCAACAAGCTCGCCGCCTCGATCGCCGAAAAACTGCGTAACCAGAAAAGTGCCGGCGGCCGTGCCGGGATTGTTCAGGGCCTGCTGCAGGAATTCTCCCTGTCTTCCCAAGAAGGCGTGGCGCTGATGTGCCTGGCCGAAGCGCTGCTGCGTATCCCGGACAAAGGCACCCGTGACGCATTGATCCGCGACAAGATCAGCACCGGCAACTGGCACCCGCACTTGGGCAACAGCCCATCGCTGTTCGTCAACGCCGCCACCTGGGGCCTGTTGCTGACCGGCAAACTGGTCGCCACGCATAACGAAGCAGGGTTGACCTCGTCCTTGAGCCGCATCATCGGCAAAAGCGGCGAGCCGATGATCCGTAAGGGCGTCGACATGGCCATGCGCCTGATGGGCGAGCAGTTCGTCACCGGCGAAACCATCGCCGAAGCCCTGGCTAACGCGAGCAAGTTCGAAGCCAAGGGTTTCCGCTATTCCTACGACATGCTCGGTGAGGCCGCGCTGACTGAACACGATGCGCAGAAGTACCTGGCCTCGTACGAACAAGCCATTCACTCAATCGGCAAAGCCTCCCACGGCCGTGGGATTTATGAAGGCCCGGGCATCTCCATCAAGCTGTCGGCACTGCACCCGCGTTACAGCCGTGCGCAGTACGAACGCGTGATGGATGAGCTGTACCCGCGCCTGCTGTCCCTGACGCTGCTGGCCAAGCAATACGACATCGGTTTGAACATCGACGCCGAAGAGGCCGACCGCCTGGAGCTGTCGCTGGATCTGCTGGAGCGCCTGTGCTTCGAGCCGCAACTGACCGGCTGGAACGGCATCGGTTTCGTGATCCAGGCCTACCAGAAGCGTTGCCCGTATGTGATCGACTACGTCATCGACCTGGCACGCCGCAGCCGCCATCGCCTGATGATCCGACTGGTAAAAGGCGCGTACTGGGACAGCGAGATCAAGCGCGCCCAGGTTGAAGGCCTGGAAGGCTACCCGGTGTACACCCGCAAGGTTTACACCGACGTTTCCTACATTGCCTGCGCACGCAAGCTGCTGTCGGTGCCGGAAGTCATCTACCCGCAGTTCGCCACGCACAACGCCCACACGCTGTCGGCCATCTACCATATCGCCGGTCAGAACTATTACCCCGGCCAGTACGAGTTCCAATGCCTGCACGGCATGGGCGAACCGCTGTACGAGCAGGTTGTAGGCAAAGTATCCGAAGGCAAGCTGAACCGTCCGTGCCGCGTGTACGCACCAGTCGGCACCCACGAAACATTGCTGGCTTACCTGGTACGTCGCCTGCTGGAAAACGGCGCGAACACCTCGTTCGTCAACCGTATCGCCGACCAGTCCATCTCGATTCAGGAGCTGGTGGCCGATCCAGTGGCCAGCATCGAGCAAATGGCTACGCTGGAAGGCGGCTTCGGCCTGCCGCACCCGCGCATCCCTTTGCCGCGTGACCTGTATGGCAGCGACCGCGCCAACTCGGCCGGTATCGACCTGGCCAACGAACATCGCCTGGCCTCCTTGTCCTGCGCCCTGCTGGCCACCGCTCACAACAACTGGAAAGCGGTGCCGATGCTCGGTTGCGCTTCCAGCAATGAAGCAGCGGCACCGGTACTGAACCCTTCCGACCTGCGTGATGTGGTCGGCCATGTGCAGGAAGCCACTGTCGAAGACGTCGACAACGCTATCCAGTGCGCCATCAACGCGGGTCCGATCTGGCAGGCCACCCCGCCCGCCGAACGCGCCGCGATCCTGGAACGCGCCGCCGACCTGATGGAAGGCGAGATCCAACCGCTGATGGGCCTGCTGGCTCGCGAAGCCGGCAAGACCTTCGCCAACGCCATCGCCGAAGTACGCGAGGCCGTGGACTTCCTGCGTTACTACGCCGTGCAGGCGCGCAACGATTTCACCAATGACGCCCACCGCCCACTGGGCCCGGTGGTGTGCATCAGCCCGTGGAACTTCCCGCTGGCGATTTTCAGCGGCCAAGTCGCCGCGGCCTTGGCCGCCGGTAACCCGGTACTGGCCAAGCCTGCCGAGCAAACGCCGCTGGTGGCCGCCCAAGCCGTGCGCATCCTGCTCGAAGCCGGTATTCCGGAAGGCGTGCTGCAATTGCTGCCGGGTCAGGGGGAGAGCGTGGGTGCGCGCCTGGTCGGTGATGATCGCGTCAAAGGCGTGATGTTCACTGGCTCCACTGAAGTGGCGCGCCTGCTGCAACGCAATGTCGCCGGTCGCCTGGATGCCCAGGGCCGTCCGATCCCGCTGATCGCCGAAACTGGCGGCCAGAACGCGATGATCGTCGACTCCTCGGCGCTGACCGAACAAGTGGTCATCGACGTGGTGTCTTCGGCCTTCGACAGCGCCGGCCAACGTTGCTCGGCCCTGCGCGTGCTGTGCCTGCAGGAAGATTCGGCAGACCGTGTGATCGAAATGCTCAAGGGCGCCATGGCGGAATGCCGCTTGGGTAACCCGGAACGTCTGTCCGTCGACATCGGCCCGGTGATCGACGCCGAAGCCAAGGCCGGCATCGAGAAACACATCCAGGCCATGCGCGACAAAGGCCGCAACGTTTACCAAGTGGCGATTGCCGACGGCGAAGAAATCAAGCGCGGCACCTTCGTGATGCCAACCCTGATCGAGCTGGAAAGCTTCGACGAGCTGCAACGCGAGATCTTCGGCCCGGTACTGCACGTGGTGCGTTACAAGCGCAAAGAGATCGACCAGCTCATCGGCCAGATCAACGCTTCCGGCTATGGCCTGACCCTGGGCGTGCACACGCGTATCGACGAGACCATCGCCAAGGTGATCGACAACGTCAATGCCGGTAACGTCTATGTGAACCGCAACATCGTTGGCGCTGTGGTCGGCGTGCAACCCTTCGGCGGCGAAGGCCTGTCGGGCACTGGCCCGAAAGCCGGCGGCCCACTGTACCTGTACCGCCTGCTGTCAATGCGTCCTACGGATGCCATCGAGCAATCCTTCGTACGTGGCGACGCATTGGCTGCACCGGACGTGCGCCTGCGCGACGCCATGAGCCAGCCGCTGACCGCCCTGAAAACCTGGGCCGACAGCAATAAGTTCAGCGAACTGAGTGCCTTGTGCAGCCAGTTCGCCGCGCAATCGCAAAGCGGTATCACCCGCCAACTGGCCGGGCCGACCGGCGAGCGCAACAGCTACGCCATCCTGCCCCGCGAGCACGTACTGTGCCTGGCGGACGTGGAAGGCGATTTGTTGACTCAACTGGCGGCGGTATTGGCGGTGGGCGGTTCGGCGGTATGGCCGGAAACCGAGCTGACCAAGGCGTTGTTCTCACGCCTGCCTAAAGAAATTCAGGCGAAGATCAAGCGCGTGGCCGACTGGACCAAGGATGAAGTGGTGTTTGACGCGGTTCTGCATCACGGTGATTCCGACCAGCTGCGTGCGGTGTGCCAGCAAGTGGCCCAGCGTGGTGGCGCGATTGTTGGGGTGCATGGTTTGTCGCAAGGCGAAACGGCGATTGCGCTGGAGCGTTTGGTGATTGAGCGTGCGCTGAGTGTCAACACTGCTGCAGCGGGCGGTAACGCCAGTTTGATGACCATCGGCTAAACCCTTCCCCCTGTGGGAGCTGGCTTGCCTGCGATGCAAGCGACGCGGTGCTACTGACAGACCGTAGCGATGCCATCGCAGGCAAGCCAGCTCCCACATGGACTGTGCACGCCTTGCGCTGTTGTTTTGCCCCTCCATCACCCAGATCAATCTTGCTATCCAGCCTCCATTCGCGCACTTAGACTCAGGCCAATTCCTCCAAAGGTAAGCCGCCATGTCCGAGACGCTGCTCAGTTCCCGCAATCTGGCTTTCGAGCTGTACGAAGTCCTCGATGCCGAGGGCCTGACCCAGCGCGAGCGGTTTGCCGAGCACAACCGCGAAACCTTCGATGCGGCCATCAGTACCGCGCGCAACATCGCCGAAAAGTATTTCGCCCCTCACAACCGCAAGAACGACGAGAACGAACCGCGCTACGAGAACGGTGCAGCCATCCTGATTCCGGAAGTCAAACCGGCGGTGGATGCCTTCCTTGAAGCCGGGTTTCTCAACGCAGCCCGAAGCTTCGAAGCGGGCGGCATGCAACTGCCCACCCTGCTCTCTCAAGCGTGTTTTGCGCATTTCCAGTCAGCGAACGCGGCGTCCACTTCCTATCCGTTCCTGACCATGGGCGCCGCCAACCTGATCGAAAGTTTCGGCACCGATGATCAGAAACAACGCTTCCTGCAACCGATGATCGACGGCCGCTTCTTCGGCACCATGGCCCTGACCGAACCCCATGCGGGCTCTTCGCTGTCGGATATTCGTACGCGCGCAGAACCTGCGGCGGACGGCACTTACCGGCTCAAGGGCAACAAGATTTTCATCTCCGGTGGCGATCACCCGCTGTCGGAAAACATCGTGCACATGGTGCTGGCCAAGCTGCCGAATGCGCCCGCCGGGGTGAAGGGCATTTCGCTGTTTATCGTGCCCAAGTTCCTGGTCAACGACGATGGCAGCCTGGGCGAGCGCAACGACGTGCTGCTGGCGGGGCTGTTCCACAAGATGGGCTGGCGCGGGACGACGTCCACCGCGCTCAACTTCGGCGATAACGGTAGTTGCGTCGGCTATCTGGTAGGTAAACCGCACCAGGGCCTGAGCTGCATGTTCCAGATGATGAACGAGGCACGCATCGGCGTCGGCATGGGTGCGGTGATGCTCGGTTATGCCGGCTACCTCTACTCGCTGGAATACGCCCGCGAACGCCCACAAGGTCGCCTGCCCGACAGCAAAGACCCCACAACGGCGCCGGTCTCGATCATTCAGCACGCGGATATAAAGCGCATGCTGCTGACCCAAAAATCCTACGTGGAAGGCGCCTTCGACCTTGGCCTCTACGCTGCACGACTGTTCGACGACACCACCACCCTGGAAACCGAAGCCGAGCGCAAGCACGCCCACGAACTGCTGGACCTGCTCACGCCCATCGTCAAATCCTGGCCTTCGGAGTTCTGCCTCAAGGCCAACGAACTGGCAATCCAGATTCTCGGCGGCCATGGCTACACCCGCGAGTACCCGGTGGAACAGTACTACCGCGACAACCGCCTGAACCCGATCCACGAAGGCACCCACGGCATCCAGTCCCTGGATTTGCTGGGGCGCAAGCTCGCGCAGAACGGCGGCGCGGGGTTGAAGCAACTCATACGACTGATTGCCGAAACCGGTGCACGGGCGCAGGAATACCCAAGCCTGACCGCACTAAGGGAACCGCTGGAACAGTTGGTCAACCGCCTGCAAAGCGTCACCATCGGCCTGCTGACGGATCTCGCCCAAGGCAAGGTCAACAGCAGCCTGGCAAATTCGGCGCTGTACTTGAAGGTGTTCGGGCATACGGTGATTGGCTGGCGCTGGCTGGAGCAGGCGATTCGCGCCGAAGAAGGATTGGCCAGGGGCAATGCGGCGGATGTGGCCTTTTATAAAGGCAAGCTCCAGGCCGCCCGGTACTTCCTGACCTGGGAAGTACCGAGCTGCCATCATGAACTGGCAATTCTGGAGGCACGCGATGACACGTGCCTCGGCATGCAGGATGAGTGGTTCTAAGGCGTTCCGATCGCCTTGGCAATCACATCGACCGTGGCGCTGACTTGCTCTTGGTAACGGTCGAGTTCCTGCTGGTGAGCCTGCTGCATTTCGATCTGCTCGGCGCACAGGTTCAGCGCCGCCAGCACCAGTAATTTGTCACCGATCAGGGTCGGGTACTTTTTCTTGGTGGTGGCAAGGGACGCCTTGAGCAGGGTCACGGCGTGCATCAGGGTTTTGTCTTCCCCGGCCGGTGCCTTGATCGAGTAATCCTCTCCGAGAATCGAAACGACCTTTATCCCTTCACTCATGCGCTGACAGGCCCTGCGCTCACACGCTCAACCAGCGCCTGGATACGGGCGGCGGTAGCGCCGTGCTTTTCTTCCTGCTCCATCAGGTTCAGTTGCAGGCTGTCGTTCTCATCCTTGGCGCGGGCCAATTCCGCCTTGAGGGATTCGTTGGTGCCCAGCAGATCCTGATTTTGTTGTACCAAGTCGCTGACGAGTTGTTCCAATTGGCTGAGGGATGCTTCTAACATTTTGATTTCTCTGGCTTTTCAAAGGGCGGTGACGATAAAGAAAATTCACCTCGGATGCCAGGGTTATCCCTGGCGCGCAGCCCGATTTTTAAGGGCCGGGCCGCACTTTCGAGCCTTAGTGACTGCATTTACCCGATCTGGTTCCTGAATCGACCAAGCCCCTCGTCAGGTGCGACAAAAACGCACACGCCCCTTTAGACTTTAGTCGTACGACCGATAGAGAGGGACACACCGTCTCATGGCCGCACGGATCGCGCTCTCCCCCAGGATTCCCCCATGTCGCTTCGTAATATGAATATCGCTCCGAGGGCCTTCCTCGGCTTCGCGTTTATCGGCGCGTTGATGTTGTTTCTTGGCGTGTTCGCCCTGAACCAGATGAGCAAGATACGAGCCGCTACCGAAGACATCACCCTGGCCAGCGTGCCGAGCATTCGCGCCCTCGATGAGTTCACCCAACTGACGTTGCGCCTACGGGTGCTGTCGTACCGCTTGCTGACTAACCGTGAGCCGGAGGTTCAGCAAAAGACGCTGGAAGCCTTTGAAGTGCGTAATCAGCAGATTCGCACGGCCCAGGGCATCTACGAAAAACTGATCGAGAGCAGCGAAGAGCGTACGGCCTACGACGACTACGTGCGCTTGCTTGGCCAGTACCATCAGATTGAAGAACGCATGAAGAGCCTGTCGCGGGCCAATCAGGTGGAAGAGCTGCGCAGCCTGCTCAATAACGAATTGCTGAGCAACTCCGAACAGGTCAACGCCGTGCTCACGCGCCTGCTGGACATCAATAACAAGATGGCCCTGGCGACTAACAAGGAGGCGGAAGACCAATACACAATGGCCTTCAACATGGTGGTGAGCCTCTTGGTGATCGCCACGCTGCTGACCCTGCTGTTCGCCTGGCTGCTGACCCGCAGCATCACCCTGCCCATTTCCCAGGCACTGGAAGCGGCGGAAGAAGTGGCCGAAGGCAACCTGACTCGCCCGATCAAAGTCGACGGCAACGACGAAGCCGGGCGCCTGCTGGCCGCCATGGCCAAGATGCAGGACAAGCTGCGCGACACCCTGCAACGCATCGCCGGTTCCGCTACCCAGCTCGCGTCAGCTGCCGAAGAGCTGAACGCGGTCACCGACGAAAGCGCCCGTGGCCTGACCCAGCAAAACAACGAAATCGAACAAGCCGCCACTGCGGTGAATGAGATGACCAGCGCTGTCGAAGAAGTCGCACGCAATGCGGTGAGCACCTCCGAAGCTTCGCGCAACGCCACCACCTCCGCCGGTGATGGCCGTGACTTGGTGCAGGAAACCGTCAGCGCCATCGAACGCATGAGCGGCGACGTACAGGCCACCGCCACGCTGATCGGCGACCTGGCCAATGAGTCGCGCGATATCGGCAAGGTGCTCGACGTGATTCGCGGCCTGGCCGACCAGACCAACCTGCTGGCCCTTAACGCCGCGATTGAAGCGGCGCGCGCCGGTGAAGCCGGACGAGGCTTTGCGGTGGTTGCCGACGAAGTACGCGCACTCGCCCATCGTACCCAGCAGTCGACCAGCGAAATCGAGCGGATGATCGGAAGTATCCAGGCGGGTACAGAGCATGCGGTGGATTCGATGCGCAACAGCACCGAACGCGCTGAGTCGACGCTGAACATCGCCAAAGGCGCGGGAATGTCGCTGGATACCATCAATACCGCGATCATCGAGATCAACGAACGCAACCTGGTGATCGCCAGCGCGGCGGAAGAACAGGCGCAAGTGGCGCGTGAAGTGGACCGCAACCTGGTGAACATCCGCGACCTGTCGGTGCAATCAGCGACCGGCGCCAGCCAGACCAGTGCGGCGAGCAATGAGCTGTCACGGTTGGCGGTGGATTTGAATGGGATGGTGGGGCGGTTCCGTCTCTGAAATAAGATTCGCCTGACGACGCCTATCCCTGTGGGAGCTGGCCTGCCTGCGATAGCAACGTGTCAGCCAGCGCCTCTAGCGCCTGACACGCCGCCATCGCAAGCAAGCCAGCTCCCACATTTGGCTTTGCGCAAATCAGAAAAACCTTTTTGACAGCGCAGCAATTCAACAGGTTAGAATCGCTGGCACGCAGACTGCATGGTCAGTTTGCGCCCTGTCTTGTTTGCTCATGGAGTACTGCCTTTGAATGCGACGACCATCAACAGCCTGTTCTTGATCGGCGCGTTGCTGGTGAGTGCGAGCATTCTGGTGAGTTCTCTTTCGTCCCGCCTGGGTATTCCGATCCTGGTGATCATCCTGGCCGTGGGCATGGTCGCCGGCGTGGATGGCGGCGGCATCATCTTCGATAACTACCCGACCGCCTACCTGGTGGGCAACCTCGCCCTGGCCGTAATCCTGCTCGACGGCGGTTTGCGCACCCGGGTCGCGAGTTTCCGCGTGGCACTCTGGCCGGCCTTGTCGCTGGCCACGGTGGGGGTGTTGATTACCACCGGCCTCACCGGTATGGCTGCGGCCTGGCTGTTTGACCTCAATATCATCCAGGGCCTGTTGATTGGCGCCATCGTCGGTTCGACGGACGCCGCCGCGGTGTTTTCGCTGCTCGGCGGCAAGGGCCTGAACGAACGGGTGACCGCCAGCCTGGAAATTGAATCCGGCAGCAACGACCCGATGGCCGTGTTCCTCACGGTCACGTTGATCGACATGATTGCCAGTGGCCAGACCGGCCTGCACTGGAGCCTGCTCACTCACCTGCTCCGCGAGTTCGGCATCGGCGGTATCGTCGGCCTGGGCGGCGGCTGGCTGATGCTGCAGATGGTCAACCGGATCAACCTGGCCAACGGCCTGTACCCGATCCTGGTGATCGCCGGCGGCCTGTTCGTCTTCGCCCTGACCAACGCCCTGCACGGCAGCGGCTTCCTCGCCGTGTACCTGTGCGGCCTGGTCATCGGCAACCGGCCGGTGCGCAGCCGTCACGGCATTTTGCATATGCTCGACGGCATGGCGTGGCTGGCGCAGATCGGTATGTTTTTGGTGTTGGGCCTATTGGTCACGCCCCACGACTTGCTGCCCATTGCCCTGCCGGCGCTGGGCCTTGCACTGTGGATGATCCTGTTTGCGCGACCGCTGTCGGTGATGGTTGGCCTGCTGCCGTTCAAGGCGTTTCACGGCCGCGAAAAAGCCTTTATCGCCTGGGTCGGCCTGCGCGGTGCGGTCCCGATCATTCTGGCGGTGTTCCCGCTGATGGCCGGCCTGCCGCATGCGCAGCTGTACTTCAACCTGGCGTTCTTTATCGTGCTGGTCTCGCTGCTGGTGCAGGGCACAAGCCTGCCGTGGGTGGCCAAGCTGCTCAAGGTCACCGTACCGCCGGACCCGGCGCCGATCTCCCGTGCGGCCTTGGAAGTGCATGTCACCAGCGAGTGGGAGCTGTTCGTCTACCGCCTGGGCGCAGAAAAATGGTGCATCGGCGCCGCCCTGCGTGAGCTGAAAATGCCTGAGGGCACGCGGATCGCCGCCCTGTTCCGTGGCCAGCAACTGCTCCATCCGTCGGGTAGTACGGTGCTGGAGGTGGATGATTTGCTCTGCGTGATCGGTCACGAACACAACCTGCCAGCCCTGGGCAAACTGTTCAGCCAGGCACCGCAACGCGGTTTGGATTTGCGCTTCTTCGGCGACTTCGTACTGGAAGGCGACGCCCAGCTGGGCGCGGTTTCCGCCCTGTACGGCTTGAAGCTGGAGGGCATTGACCCGGACATGCCGCTGAGCCGCTTCATCACCCAGAAAGTCGGCGGTGCGCCAGTCGTAGGCGACCAGGTGGAGTGGAACAACACCATCTGGACCGTCGCGGTCATGGACGGGAACAAGATTGGCAAAGTGGGCGTCAGATTCCCCGAAGGAAGTCGCCCGGGCCCCGGACTCTTCCTCTAAACTGCGGGGCGACAGTTCGCCCCCTTTTTTTCATTTTGCTCGACCGGTCTCTATGCCAACTCTGCGCACATTTCTCGCCACTGCCCTGCTGGGCTTGACCCTCTGTGTCGGCACCGTCCACGCGGCCGACCCGCCCAACGCCGACGCCATCCAGCAAACCCTGGACAAGCTGCCCGACCGTAAGCTGCCCGACGCCGACATGAAGGCGTTGCAGGCGATCCTGCAACAGACCCTGACGTACCTGGGCAACAAGCAGGACTATGAGCAGCGCCTCGTCGACCTGAAGCGCCAACTGGAAGACGCCCCGCGCCAGACCACCGAGAACCAGCGCGAGCTGACCCGGCTCAAGGCCACCAAAGTCATCCCGGTGGCCCAACGCTACGCCACCCTGCCTGTGCCGCAGCTTGAGCAACTATTAGTGCAGCGCAGCACCCAGCAGGGCGACCTGCAAAAAGAACTGGCCGACGCCAACAGCCTGTCCATCGCCGCACAGACCCGGCCCGAGCGCGCCCAGACCGAAATCAGCAGCAGCCAGACGCGCATCCTGCAGATCAATTCGATCCTCAAGGCTGGCAAAGACAACGGCAAAACCCTCAATGCCGACCAGCGCAACCAGCTCAACGCCGAACTGGCCGCCCTGAACGCCCTGATCCCCTTGCGCCGCCAGGAACTGGCGGGCAACAGCCAACTGCAAGACCTGGGCAACAGCCAGCACGACCTGATTCAGGAAAAAACCGCGCGCCTGGAGCAAGAAATCCAGGACCTGCAAACCCTGATCAACCAGAAGCGCCTGGCCCAATCCCAGCAGACCGTCACCCAGCAGTCCATCGAAGCGCAAAAAGCTGGCGGCAGCAGCCTGCTGGCCACGGAAAGCGCGGCCAACCTCAAGCTCTCCGACTACCTGCTTAAAAGCACTGACCGCCTCAACGACCTGACCCAGAAAAACCTGCAAACCAAGCAGCAGCTGGACACCGTGAGCCAGAGCGACTCGGCCCTGGACGAGCAGATCAACGTGCTCAAGGGCAGCCTGCTGCTGTCCAAGATCCTCTACAAACAGAAACAGGCGCTGCCGCGCCTGACGGTAGACCGCGACCTGGCAGACGACATCGCCAACATTCGCCTGTACCAATTTGAGGTCAACCAGCAGCGCGAGCTGATCAGTTCGCCCAGCGCCTATGTGGATAACTTGCTGGCCAACCAGGCGCCGGAGGATGTCACCCCGCAACTGCGCCGCACGTTGCTGGAACTGGCCATCACCCGCAGCGACCTGCTGGAGCGCCTGAGCCGAGAGCTGAGCTCGCTGCTGAATGAATCCATCACGTTGCAACTGAACCAGAAACAACTGCTCAGCACCGCCACCACCCTGCGGGCGACGTTGGATGAGCAGATGTTCTGGATCCCCAGCAACAAGCCGCTGGACACCGAGTGGCTGGAAACGGTCCCGGCGCACCTGAGCAAGCAAGTTGCCACACTGCCGTGGGCCTCCAGCGTCAGCGAACTTTATGACGGCCTGACCCAGCGCCCGCTGCTGTTCCTGCCGCTGCTGCTGGTGATCGGTGCCCTGCTGTGGCGACGTAAAGCCCTGTATCAGCGCCTGAGCAAGGTCCACCTGGATATCGGCCACTTCAAACGCGACAGCCAGTGGCACACGCCGCAGGCCATCCTGATCAACATCCTGCTGGCGATGCCGGTAGCACTGGGCCTGGCGCTGTGCGGCTATGCACTGCAAATCGACGCCCGTGGGCAGAACGCCAACCTCGGCGCTGCGTTGCTGCAAATCGCCCAGGCCTGGCTGGTGTTCTACACCGCTTATCGCATCCTGGCGCCGGGTGGCGTGGCGGAATTGCACTTCCGCTGGGAAAAACCCCAGGTCGAATTCCTGCAAGGCTGGATACGCAAGCTCGGGCTGGTGGTGCTGGCGCTGGTGGCCGTTGTGGCGATCGCCGAGCACCAGCCGGCGGCGCTGGCGGACGATGTGCTGGGCATTGGCGTGGTGCTCACGTGCTACGCGCTGATGGCCTGGTTGCTGGGTCGCCTGCTGCTCAACAGCCCAACCCATGAAAAAGCCTCACTGTTTCGCAAGGCGATCGGCCTGCTGTTTACCGCCCTGCCCGTCGCCCTGTTTATCGCCGTGTGCTTTGGCTATTACTACACCGCGCTCAAGCTCAGCGACCGCCTGATCAACACCCTGTACCTGCTGATGTTCTGGCTGGTGATCGAAGCCACCTTTGTACGCGGCCTGGGTGTTGCGGCACGGCGACTGGCCTATGCGCGGGCACTGGCTAAACGCCAGGCCGCCAAGGAAGCCGGTGATGGCGAAGCGGTGATCGAAGAGCCGACCCTGGACATCGAGCAGGTTAACGAGCAGTCGATGCGCCTGATCCGCCTGGCCTTGCTCGGCGGCTTCATCGCGGCGCTGTACTGGGTGTGGTCGGACCTGATCTCGGTATTTTCCTACCTGGACAACGTCACCCTGTACGAATACACCAGCGGCACCGGAGCGAATATCAGCATGGTGCCGATCAGCATCGGCGATTTCCTCGGCGCGTTGATCATCATCGGCATTACCTTCGCACTGGCGCGCAACCTGCCCGGTTTGCTCGAGGTGCTGGTGCTGTCCAAATTGGAGCTGGCCCAGGGCAGCGCCTACGCGACGACCACGCTGTTGTCGTATGTGATTGCCGGCATCGGTTTTGTCTCCACCCTCTCCACCCTCGGCGTGAGCTGGGACAAGTTGCAATGGCTGGTGGCGGCGCTGTCGGTGGGGTTGGGCTTTGGTATGCAGGAGATCTTCGCCAACTTTATCTCCGGCATCATGATCCTGTTCGAACGCCCGGTGCGCATCGGTGACACCATCACCATCGGCAACCTGTCGGGCACGGTGAGCAAGATCCGCATCCGCGCCACGACGATCACCGACTTTGACCGCAAGGACATCATTGTCCCGAACAAAACCTTCATTACCGGGCAACTGATCAACTGGTCGCTGACCGATACCATCACCCGGGTCACCCTGAAGCTGGGCGTGGACTACGGCTCCGATCTGGACCTGGTGAAGGAATTGTTGCTCAAGGCTGCCAGGGAAAACCCACGCGTGTTGAAGGAACCGGAACCGCTGGTGTACTTCCTCAACTTCGGCGAAAGCACCCTCGACCACGAGCTGCGCATGCACGTGCGCGACCTGGGCGACCGCAACCCCGTGCTGGATGAGGTCAACCGCTACATCAACCGTGAGTTCAAGAAGCAGCACATCAACATCTCGTTCCGGCAGATGGAGGTGTACCTCAAGAACATGCACGGCCAGGAGTACAAGCTGGTGCCGGTCGAAGACGAGCGCAAGACCATCGTCGGGCCGGCCCCTGAGCAGGACACCCCCGAGCCGCCAGCCGCCAAAGTCGAAGATGCGCCGGAGCCTCCGCCGAGCAAACTCGACTAACGCCGCTATCCCCAGCAGAATGCTCGGACATTCTGCTGGAGATGGCCGGTGAAAGCCCTCGACGAACTGACCTTCGACAACCGCTTCGCACGCCTGGGCGACGCGTTCTCAACCCACGTACTGCCCGAACCCCTCGACGCACCGCGCCTGGTAGTGGCGAGTAACGCTGCCATGGCGTTGCTCGACCTCGACCCGGCCGTGGCCGAAACGCCGGTGTTTGCCGAGCTGTTTGGCGGGCACAAGCTGTGGGCCGAAGCGGAGCCACGGGCGATGGTCTATTCCGGGCATCAGTTCGGCGGCTACACCCCGCAACTGGGCGATGGCCGTGGGTTGTTGCTGGGCGAGGTGTATAACGAGGCCGGCGAGCACTGGGACCTGCACCTCAAGGGTGCCGGTATGACCCCTTACTCACGCATGGGTGATGGGCGCGCCGTGTTGCGTTCTTCGATCCGTGAGTTTTTGGCCTCCGAAGCGCTGCATGCGCTGAGTATCCCCAGCAGTCGCGCACTGTGCGTGATCGGTTCCGACACCCCGGTGTGGCGTGAGAAGCAGGAACGCGGGGCGATGGTGCTGCGCATGGCGCCGAGCCATATCCGCTTCGGGCATTTCGAGTATTTCTATTACACCAAAAAGCCCGAACAGCAGGCACTTTTGGCTGAACACGTATTGAACCTGCATTACCCCGAGTGCCGCGAACAACCAGAGCCTTACTTGGCCATGTTCCGCGAAATCGTCGAGCGCAACGCCGAATTGATCGCCAAGTGGCAGGCGTATGGCTTCTGCCACGGCGTGATGAACACCGACAACATGTCGATCTTGGGCATCACCTTCGACTTCGGGCCGTTTTCGTTTCTGGATGACTTTGACGCGCACTTCATCTGCAACCACTCCGACCATGAAGGACGTTACTCCTTCAGCAACCAAGTGCCGATTGGGCAGTGGAACCTCAGTGCATTGGCACAGGCGTTGACGCCGTTTATCCGCGTCGATGCGTTGAAAGAAGCGCTGGGCTTGTACCTGCCGCTGTATCAGGCGAACTACCTGGATTTGATGCGCCGCCGTCTCGGGCTGACCACCGCCGAAGATGATGACCAGAAGCTGGTGGAGCGCTTGTTGCAACTGATGCAGAACAGTGGCGTTGACTACACGCTGTTCTTCCGCCGCCTGGGAGATGAGTCGGCGGCGCTGGCCGTGGCACGACTGCGCGACGACTTTGTCGACCTGGCCGGGTTTGATGCCTGGGCTGAGTTGTACAAGGCTCGTGTTGAACGGGACGGGGATTACAGCGAGGAACAGCGCCGTGAGCGGATGCACGCGGTGAACCCGCTGTACATCCTGCGCAACTACCTCGCGCAGAACGCCATCACCGCCGCCGAGTCAGGCGATTACAGCGAAGTCCGGCGGCTGCATGAGGTGCTGTCCAAGCCGTTCGAGGAGCAAGCGGGGATGGAGCAATACGCGCAGCGGCCGCCGGATTGGGGCAAACACCTGGAAATCAGCTGTTCCTCATAAGCACTGTAGTGAGCGGGCTTGTCCCGCGCTGGGTGGCGAAGCCGCCCCAATAGAGCCGCCACGGTGTTTCATGAAGATCGCGGTGCTTGGGTTTAGGGCTGCTTCGCAGCCCAGCGCGGGGCAAGCCCGCTCACTACAGGCCTGCGCTTACCTTGATAAACGTCAGCGCCGGCTCCAGATTGAACCCATTGGCCACACCCTAGGAGCCCCTGATGTCCGAATCGCTTGTAATCCCCTGCCCACATTGCAACGGCCTCAACCGCATCCCCGGCGAACGCCTGAGTGACGCGCCCAAATGCGGGCGTTGCAAGCAGCCGGTGTTGTTGAGCAAGCCTTTCGAGCTGAAGCAGGGCGACTACGCCAGCCAGATCAAGGGCGACCTGCCGTTGCTGGTGGATGTGTGGGCCGACTGGTGCGGGCCGTGCAAGTCGTTCGCGCCGGTGTTTGAGCAGGCGGCTGGGCAGCTGGAGGGCAAGTGCCGGCTGGCCAAGCTCGACAGTGAGGCCAATCAGCAGCTGTCGGCGCAGTTGGGGATTCGCTCGATTCCCAGTTTGATCCTGTTCAAGAATGGCCGCGAAGTGGCGCGTCAGAGCGGGGCGTTTCCGTTGCCGCAGTTGATGAGTTGGTTGCGTAGCCAGGGCGTCTAAACACGGTCGAATGTGGGAGCTGGCTTGCCTGCGATGGCAATGTTGAATTCACTACAGCTATCGCAGGCAAGCCAGCTCCCACACTGACCGCATTCCAGATTTAGGCCAACGGCGCTTCTCGGTCGATCATCTGGCCGACGAGCATTACGCCGAGTTCGCTCAATTGGTGGATCGCCAGGGCCACGTCGCGGTGTTCGCCGCTGAGGTCGTTGGACAGGTTGAGTAGTAGGGTGCGGACGGAGGAGAAGGTTTTGTAGCTGTTGAGGACGAGGGTTTCGGTGGGGAGATTGGGGGTGACGGTGAAAAGATTGATAGACATGCATTTGTTCTCTGGTTGGCCTCCCCCTTTTCGCTACTAAACGAAGGGTGGCGGCTGTACGCAGGTTAGTAGACCGGAGAACAAAGCAAAGACCGGCGCACCCGGAGGTGCCCTGCGCACAGCCACCATCAGATAGGCGATAAAACGCCATGCTGTTGGAGCGGTGTACATGCTTTGGTCGGTTGGGCTACTAAACCCGATCACTGAACATTCAGCGACCCAGGAACCTTAGAGACGCCCATCCAGACGCACAAGCCGGGCGATTCTGGCTTACCTGTAGGCAACGTTACAAGGCACCCCCCCTATTGCCAGACCCTTCCTACAGCCTCTGTGGGACAAATCCAAATCCCCCTGCAGGAATGCAATGCAAATGTGGGAGCGGGCTTGCTCGCGAAAGCGGTGTGTCAGTCGCTGCATTAGCTGACTGAACCACCGCTTTCGCGAGCAAGCCCGCTCCCACAGGGGTTTTGTGTTGTCTTTCAGGTCACGCGTTTTCCAGCAGGTTATGCAATTCCACAAACTGCTGCGTCAGCTTATGCCGTGGGTCCAGATGGATCAGCGGCTTGTTCTCCTGATGCGACTCACGCATGCGCACGGAGCTGGTCAGGTACACCGGCAGCACCGGCAACCCTTCTGCAATCAACTCATCGAGCATCTGCTGCGGCAAGCTCGCTCGCGCCTGGAACTGGTTGACCACGATACCTTCCACTTCCAGGCCTTCGTTGTGGTCTTCCTTCAATTCTTCGATTTCAGCCAGCAGGCCGTACAGTGCCTGACGGGAGAAGCTGTCGCAATCAAACGGGATCAGCACGCGATCGGCAGCAATCAGCGCCGAAACCGCATAAAAATTCAGCGCCGGCGGCGTATCCAGGTAAATCCGGTCGTAGTCTTCGCTCAGTTCGTCCAACAGCTTTCGCAGCTTGTTGATCTTGTGCTTGGCTTCAAGCTTGGGCTGCAGGTCTGCCAGTTCCGCAGTGGCGGTGATCACATGCAGGTTGTCGAAGGGGGTTTCGTAGATATCGACTTTGTTTTTCTTGGAAAACGGCCCGGAAGACAGGGTTTGCTTGAAAAAATCCGCGATACCCATGGGGATGTCGTCGCCGGTCAGCCCGGTGAGGTATTGGGTTGAGTTGGCTTGTGCATCGAGGTCCACCAACAGGGTTCGATAGCCTTCACTGGCGCTGACCGCCGCCAGGTTGCAGGCAATGCTGGACTTGCCAACGCCGCCTTTTTGATTGAACACCACGCGCCGCATGGAAAAACCTCCGTGTATCAATGAATGCCCGAGTGTAGAGGGCTTAAGCGAATGTTCGCTACCTCGTTCATCCATCCCCGACAAACGAACAGGACCGGTCCGACAACCCAACCCAGCGCCCGGTGAAGGACAATCTGTAAATCTTTCCCGCCCAACTGTAATCAGCCGTGAACAATTTTTTACCAATATTTGCTAGAACCCCACGGCACCCGGATAATGCGCGCCATTCGGCTATTGCTCCCTGTCCCGGTATTCGGGGCCAAAAGTCGCACATGGAAGCCCGCAGGGGCGGGATACCTTCTCAGTGATCACTTTCAACATCGCCCAATGGCGCGCTTGGGCCCCTGGCCTGGAAAGCGCGGATGAATGGCGTGCCTGGTGCCAGGCACCGGTGTCTCTGCCTGCCAGCGAAGCCTGCCCCGACGTCTCGTTCCTGCCAGCCATGCAACGTCGCCGCCTGAGCCGCCTGGCGCGCATGGCGTTCAGCGTAGGCTGGCCGCTGGCCGAGGGCCTGCAGGACTTGCCACTGGTGTTTGTTTCCCGGCATGGCGAGACGCCGCGCACCCTCGATATTCTCAGCGACCTGGCCAACGACCAGCCACTGTCGCCAACCCAGTTCAGCCTGTCGGTGCATAACGCGGTGATTGGCCTGTGGTCGATCCTGCGCAATGAAACCAGCGAAATGACCGCCCTCGCGGCCGCGGGCGATGGCCTGGAACACGGCATGCTCGAGGCCGCCGCGCTGCTCAACGAAGGCGCGCCGGCCGTTTTGCTGGTGATTACCGAAGAACAGCCGCCCGAGGCCTACGCCAGCTGGATCGTTGACGTACCCTTTCCTTACGCCCTCGGCCTGTTGCTGACACCGGGCGACGAGTGGCAGTTGGAACTCAGCACCAGCACTGTCCAACTCACTCAAACCCAGTGGCCCCACGCCCTGAACCTGCTGCGCACCCTGCTCAACGAACAGGTCGCCTGCCAACATGCCTGGAAGAACCGCGTATGGAACTGGCAACGCAAACCCTGAACGATAAACCGCGGGACGCCTACTATTGGCGCCTGTTCGCCACCGCCGCCAGCTTCGCGCTGTTTGGCTTCGGTGGGCTGTGCCTGCGGTTGCTGGTGTTTCCCCTGCTCAGTTGCCTGCCGGGCAGCGCGGCAAGCCACCGACGCCGCGCCCGCCACACCATCAGCTGGCTGTTCTGGTTCTTTATTCGCTTGATGCAACGCGCCGGCGTGCTCACCTATAGCGTCGACGGCGCGGAAAAACTTGGGCGCCCGGGCCAGATGATCATCGCCAACCACCCGTCGCTGATCGATGTGGTGTTTCTGATCGGCCTGGTGCGCCAGGCCAATTGCGTGGTCAAGCAGAGCCTGTGGCAGAACCCCTTTACCCGCGGGCCGGTGCGCGACGCGGGCTACATCAGCAACGACGGCAGCGCTGAAATGCTCGATGCCGCCGCCGATGCCCTGCGCGCAGGCCAGACCCTGATCATTTTCCCCGAGGGCACCCGCACCACACCCGGCGCGGCGCCTGCCTTTCATCGCGGCGGCGCCGCCATTGCGCTGCGGGGTGCGACAATCATCACCCCCGTGGTGATCAAGGTCAGCCCCACGACGCTGACCAAGGCCGAACCCTGGTATCGCATCCCAAAATGCCGCGTGCACTTCAGTTTGCGGGTGGGTGCCGATATAGAACCACAGGCGTTCGCATCACTGGGCCCCGCGCCCCAAGCCTCACGCAAGCTCAACGATTACCTGCACCACTATTTTTTTAAGGAGCTCGCCGAAGATGAGCGACAGACACCGCCTTGAGCACGACATAAAGATGCTGATCATCGAGGCACTGGGCCTGGAAGACATCAGCGTCGACGACATCGGTAGCGAGCAAACCCTGTTCGGCGAAGGCCTCGGCCTGGATTCGGTAGACGCCCTGGAATTGGGCCTGGCGATCCAGAAAAAGTACGGCATCAAGATCGATGCCGACGCCAAGGACACCCGTAATCACTTCACCAACGTGGCCAGCCTTGCGGCGTACGTCACGGACAGACAGGCAGCTTGAGACCGGACCATGCAGACTCGTGACGATATCTTCAACACCTTGCGCGATGCCTTGGTGGAACTGTTTGAACTGCCGCCGGAACGCGTCACCCTGGACGCCAACCTGTACCAGGACCTGGAAATCGACAGCATCGACGCCGTCGACTTGATCGACCATATCAAGCGCCAGACCGGCAAGAAGATCGCCGCCGAAGAATTCAAGGCGGTGCGGACTGTGAACGACGTGGTTGAGGCGGTGTACCGTCTGGTCCAGCCGGCCGCATGAGCCGGCTGATCGGCCTTGGCCTGTTGCTGGCGGGGCTGCTGTACCCATTTGCGGTGTATTACGGCACCGAGCACTTTGCACCGTGGCAATTCGGCCTGCTGCTCGGCAGCCTGTGGCTGTTGCGTGGGCTGACCGGTGCCCGACGCCCCGGCAGCCGCTGGATGGCGTTGGCGATCATCGTGTTTTGTTTAGCGTTGGCCTGGTTCGATAACCCGCAACTGTTGCGCTGGTACCCGAGCCTGGTCAGCGCGTTCATGTTGTCGCTGTTCGGTTTGAGCCTGAAATACGGCCCACCGATGGTCGAGCGCCTGGCGCGCATGACCGATCCGGTGTTGCCGCCCCACGCCATTGTGTATACCCGCCAGGTTACCGTGGTGTGGAGCGTGTTTTTTCTGTGTAATGGCCTGCTCGCCGCCGCCCTCACCCTGTGGGCGCCGCTGAGCTGGTGGACGTTGTACAACGGCTTGATCGCCTACGGGCTGATGGGGCTGTTGTTTGCCGTGGAATGGCTGGTACGACAAAGGGTTCGAGGCCGCGTATGAATGGGTTGAAACTTGAGCACTTGCTGCTTGAGCCGCTGCAACAGCGTTTGGTCACCACCGAACCTGAGATGAATCATGCACAGCTGTGGGAGCAGTCCCTGAGCCTGGCGGCGGGCCTGCAAGCGCGGGGTACCCAGCGCCTGGCCGTGTACCTGGAAGATGCCGGCCTGCTGGCAATTGCCCTGCTGGGCGCCTGGCGGGCCGGGGTCAGCGTGCTGCTGCCCGCCGACCTGCAACCTCAGACCCGCCAACGCTGGGACAAGGCCGTTGATGCCTGGCTGACCGACGCGGCTGACCTGGACGCGCTGTTTCAAACACCGCTGAACCCAGCCGCCCTCGATCTGGACACCTGCCAACTGAGCCTGTGCACCTCCGGCTCCAGCGGCGAACCCAAGCGCATCGACAAGACGCTGCGCCAGCTGGCTAACGAAGTTGAGGCGCTGGAAACCCTATGGGGCCCGGACCTTAAAGACGCCTGCATCATCGGCAGCGTGGCCACTCAACATATCTACGGTTTGCTGTTCCGCGTGCTCTGGCCGCTGTGCGCCGGGCGCACCTTTGTGCGCAAGCAGTTGGCTTTCCCTGAAGACATGCAGCGCGCCAGCCGCGAGCACGGACAATTTGCCTGGGTCGCCAGCCCGGCGCTGCTCAAGCGCATGGGCGATAACCTCGACTGGCCGGCACTGAGCCAGGTGTCGCGGGTGTTTTCCTCCGGCGGCGCGCTGCCCGTGGACGCTGCCGGCAGCCTTTACGACCGCTTGCAGCAGTGGCCCACGGAAATCCTCGGCAGCTCGGAAACCGGCGGCATCGCCTGGCGCCAGGGTGCGCAGCCTTGGCAGCCGTTTGCCGACGTGCAACTGAGCCAGGATGCAGACGGCGCGCTGCGCATCGCCTCGAAGTACCTGCCTGACGGGCATATCGAACAGACCGCCGACGCCGCGCGCATTCACGCCGATGGCCGTTTCGAACTGCTGGGCCGCTTGGATCGCATCGTCAAACTGGAAGAAAAACGTATTTCCCTGCCCATGCTGGAACACGCACTGATGGCCCATCCGTGGGTCGCCGAAACCCGCCTGGGCGTGGTGCAGGAAAACCGCGCCTCCCTCGGCGCCCTGGTGGTGCTGAGCGACGAGGGCCTGCATGCCCTGCGCAATCAGGGGCGGCGTACGCTCACCCAAACCCTGCGCCAACACTTGAGCCAACATTGCGAAGCGCTGGCTCTGCCGCGTCGCTGGCGTTTGCTGAGGCAGTTACCGCTGAACAGCCAAGGCAAACTGCCCCAGGCCGACGTCGAGGCGCTGCTGTTGGCGCCGCGCCCAAAGGCGCCAGAAGTACTGGAGACAGTCGAAGCCAACGGCGAATGGACCGCACAACTGAGCGTCCCGCCGGACCTGGCCTATTTCAGCGGGCACTTCCCGGTCACGCCGGTGTTGCCGGGCGTGGTGCAGGTGGAATGGGCGTTCAACCTGGGCCAGCAACTGCTCGATTTGCCGCCGACCTTTGCCGGAATGGAAGTGCTCAAGTTCCAGCAACTGGTACGCCCCGGCGACGCAATCGAGCTGCACCTGCGCTTCGACCGGGAGCGCGGCAAGTTGTACTTCGCCTACCGCAACGGCGTCGCCGCCTGCTCCAGCGGCCGAATAATGCTGGAGATGCCAAGTGAGTAGGCTTCTGTGGCGAGGGAGCAAAGTCATGCATAACCCCTGCGCCCTGATCCCGGTCTACAACCACGAAGCCGCCGTACCCGCCGTGGTCCACAGCCTGTTGAACAGCGGCCTGCCTTGCCTGCTGGTCGACGACGGCAGCAGCGCGGCCTGCGCGGCCGTGCTGGCGCAGCTTGCCACCCTGGATAACGTCACCCTGCTCACCCTGCCCCACAACCAGGGCAAAGGCGGCGCGGTGATGGCCGGCTTTCGCGAAGCCGCACGCCTGGGCTTCAGCCACGCGCTGCAAGTGGACGCCGACGGGCAGCACGACCTGCGCGAAGTCGAGACGTTTATCGACACCTCGCGCAGGCACCCCGATGCGATTATCTGCGGCTACCCCGAATACGACGACAGCGTGCCCAAGGGCCGTTTGTACGCGCGCTACCTGACCCACGTGTGGGTGTGGATCAACACCTTGTCGCTGCAGATTCGCGACTCGATGTGCGGCTTTCGCGTGTACCCACTGGCGCCGGTGCTGACGCTGATGGACTCGGCCTACATCGGCACACGCATGGACTTCGACTCCGACATCCTGGTGCGCCTGGCCTGGCGCAACCAGCCAATGCGCTGGCTGCCCACCCAGGTGCACTACCCCGCCGACGGCTTGTCGCACTTTCGTTTGTTCCGCGACAACGTCCGTATCTCGGCCATGCACACCCGGCTGTTCTTCGGCATGCTGATCCGTGCACCGATGATCCTGTGGCGACGGTGGCAGGCATGAGCGACAGCAATAAACACTGGGCTGACCGTGAGGAACGCGGCAGCTATTGGCTGATGAAGCTCACGGCCTTCGCCGCCAAAGTACTCGGCCGTCGGGTGTTGAGCCCGCTGCTGTACGGGATCGTCCTGTACTTCTTCCTGTTCGGCCGCACGGCGCGCCAGAGTGCCTGGCAATACCAGCAACGCCTGGCCGACTGGAGCGGGCGTGATGACCTGCGCCCCACCCACAGGAAAGTCTTCGGTCAGTTCATGGCGTTTGCGGACTCAATGCTCGATAAGCTCGACGTGTGGAACGGCAAATTGCGCCTGGAGCAGATCGACATCAACGACCCGGCGCAATTGCGCGGGCAACTGCGCGGTGAACGTGGGCAGATGCTGGTGGGCGCGCACCTGGGCAACCTCGAAGTGTGCCGCGCCCTCGCGGAGATCGGTGAAAAAGTCACCATGAACGTGCTGGTGCACACCAAGCACGCCGAACAATTCAACCGCCTGCTGGGCGAAGCCGGCGCGAGCCACTTGCGCCTGATCCAGGTCAGCGAGCTGGACCCGGCCACCATGCTGCTGCTCAGCCAGCGCCTGGACGACGGCGAGTGGCTGGCGATTGCCGGCGACCGCGTGCCGCTGCACGGTGGGCGCACGGTGCGCGTGGATTTCCTCGGCCATGACGCCGCCTTCCCCCAAGGCCCCTGGCTGCTGGCCGGCCTGCTCAAGTGCCCGGTGAACCTGCTGATGTGCCTCAAGCACAACAACCGCTATCGCCTGAGCATTGAACCTTTCACCGAACGGGTCGAATGGAAACGCAACACCCGCGAGCAGGTCATAGCCCTGTGGACCGCACGCTACGCTGCACGCCTGGGCCAGTTTTGCCTGGAAGCGCCCCAACAATGGTTCAACTTTTACCCTTTCTGGAAGACTGATGACGACGCATCTTGAGCCAGTAACCTTTGGCGAACGCGCTTTGCGCATCGAAGACGTGCTGGCCCTGGCCAATCGTCAGGCGCCCACCCAATTGCAAGACGATGCCGCGTATCGCCAGCGCATTGCCAAGGGCGCGCAGTTCCTCGACTCGCTGCTGGACAAGGAAGGCGTGATCTACGGCGTGACCACCGGCTACGGCGATTCCTGCGTGGTAGCGGTGCCGTTGCAGCACGTCGAGGCGCTGCCGCGTCACCTGTACACCTTTCACGGTTGTGGCCTGGGCAAGTTGCTCGACGCCCAAGCGACCCGCGCCGTGCTGGCCGCGCGTTTGCAGTCGCTGTGCCACGGCGTGTCCGGTGTGCGCGTGGAACTGCTCGAGCGCCTGCATGCCTTCCTTGAACACGACGTGCTGCCGCTGATCCCGGAAGAGGGCTCGGTGGGCGCCAGCGGTGACCTGACACCGCTGTCCTACGTGGCCGCGACCCTGTCCGGCGAGCGCGAAGTGATGTTCCGTGGCGAACGCCGCCAGGCTGCCGACGTGCACCGTGAGCTGGGCTGGGAACCGCTGGTACTGCGGCCCAAGGAAGCGCTGGCGCTGATGAACGGCACCGCTGTGATGACCGGCCTGGCTTGCCTGGCCTTCGCCCGCGCCGACTACCTGCTGCAACTGGCCACGCGCATCACGGCGCTGAACGTGGTGGCGCTGCAAGGCAACCCGGAACACTTCGACGAGCGCCTGTTCGCCGCCAAGCCGCATCCAGGCCAGATGCAAGTCGCCGCCTGGCTGCGCAAAGACCTGGCGATTGATGCGCCTACCGCCCCCCTGCATCGCCTGCAAGACCGTTATTCGCTGCGCTGCGCGCCCCACGTGCTTGGCGTGCTGGCCGACAGCCTGAACTGGCTGCGTTCGTTTATCGAGATCGAGCTGAACAGCGCCAACGACAACCCGATCATCGACGCTGAAGAAGAACGCGTGTTGCACGGCGGGCACTTCTACGGCGGACATATCGCCTTCGCCATGGACAGCCTCAAGACCCTGGTGGCCAACGTTGCCGACCTGCTCGACCGCCAACTCGCGCTGCTGGTGGACGTGCGTTACAACCACGGCCTGCCGAGCAACCTGTCAGGCGCCCCGGCTGACCGCGCGATGATCAACCATGGCTTCAAGGCCGTGCAGATCGGCACCAGCGCCTGGACCGCCGAAGCGCTGAAAAACACCATGCCGGCCAGCGTGTTCTCGCGCTCCACCGAGTGCCATAACCAAGACAAGGTGAGCATGGGCACCATCGCCGCACGCGATGCGATCCGCGTGCTGGAGCTGACCGAACAGGTCGCCGCCGCTACCTTGCTCGCCGCCAACCAAGGCGTTTGGCTGCGTGCCCAGGCTGAGGATGCGCGCGCGCTGCCACCGGCATTGGCGGCGATGCACGAAGCACTCGCCAAAG
The DNA here is from genome assembly GCF_054685145.1 of Pseudomonas sp. H1_A03. Classification (NCBI taxonomy): domain Bacteria; kingdom Pseudomonadati; phylum Pseudomonadota; class Gammaproteobacteria; order Pseudomonadales; family Pseudomonadaceae; genus Pseudomonas; species Pseudomonas sp. H1_A03. The sequence goes on along the minus strand of NZ_CP162829.1, from coordinate 1,758,510 downwards.
ACTTCCCGCCGGTCATCGAAGACCGTGCCCTGGAAGGTGAACTGCGCCTGTGCCTGCAACGCATCGCCGAGCAACACTGGAGGCTGCATGCGTAGCCCCGGTGTGCTGCATTGCGACACTGAAATCCTCGTGCCGTTTTTTGACGTCGACACCATGAATGTCGTGTGGCACGGGCATTACGTGAAGTACCTGGAAGTGGCGCGCTGCGCGCTGCTGGACCAGATCGGCCATAACTACACGGCGATGCTCGAGTCCGGCTACGCCTGGCCGGTGATCGACATGCAACTGCGTTACGTGCGCGGTGCTGTGTTCGGCCAGACCATTAACGTGCGCGCCAGCCTGGTGGAGTGGGAGAACCGCTTGAAGGTCAATTACCTGATCACCGACCTCGCCAGCGGCGAGCGTTTGACCCGTGCCAGTACTGTGCAAGTGGCGGTGGAAGTTACCAGCCGTGAGATGCAATTGGCCTCGCCCAAAATATTCACCGACGCCGTAGAAAGGGCCCTGAAATGCTGACCCCGTTCTTTGTAGGAGCGAGCTTGCTCGCGAAGATCGTCAACGATAACGCGGGTTTCCTGATACCACGCGGCGCTCTCGGGTTTTTCGCGAGCAAGCTCGCTCCTACAGTGTTTGTGTTGTTTGGTTTTTCGGGGGCGGCACACGCCTTCGACCTGCAACAACTCAGCGACCAGCTTGCAAAACCCTCAGTGATCCACGGCAGCTTCACCCAGGAAAAACACCTGCGTGCGCTGCCCCAACCGCTGGTCAGCAAAGGCACCTTCGTCCTCGCCAAGGACCACGGCCTGCTGTGGCTGCTGAAAACCCCGCTGCAACAGGACTACCGCATCAGCGCCCAAGGCATTGACCGCCGCGACGCCAATGGCTGGCAACTGCTGCCAAACAAGAGTGCCGGCGCCGAGCAGAACCGCTTGTTCCTCGCTGTGCTCCAGGGCGACAGCAGCGGCTTGCAGCGTGACTTTGAGCTGCAACTGCAAGGTGAAGCCAAGCAATGGAAGCTCACGCTGATCCCGCGTTCACTGCTGCTCAAACAGGTATTCACCCAGATCAATATCGACGGTAGTGAGCTGGTACACACCATCGAACTGCTGGAAACCCAAGGCGACAGCACCGTGCTGCGCATGCAGGACAGCACTGCCAACCAGCCGTTGAGCGACGCGGAGCAACACGACTTTGCCCAGTGAGCGCCTGCTGCCGCGCCTTTTCCTGATCCTGCTGGTGGCGGTGCTTGCGCTGGCCGGCTGGCAGTGGCGCCACGGCGCGCCGTTGTCCGCCAACCTGATGGAGCTGGTGCCGGGCAACACGCCGGACGCCCTGGAGCAACAAGCCGAACAGCGCATGCAGGAACCGCTTAACCGCCAAATACTCGTGCTGGTGGGCCATGCCGACCGCCAACAAGCGGTCGCCGTGGCGCAACAATTGGGCGAGCGCTGGCAGGCCAGCGGGTTGTTTGAAAAGGTGCAGTGGAACCTGCAAGCCGACTTGCCGGCGCTACGCGAGCAATTGCTGCGCGGTCGCCTGGCGATGCTCTCGGCCAAGGACCGCGAGCAACTGATCAACCAGCCCGACGCGTTTATCCAGCAACGCGTGCAAGCCCTGTTCGACCCCTTTACCGGGTTCAGCCTGGTGCCGAGCCAGGATGACTGGCTGGGGCTGACCGGGCGTATCCAAAACAGCCAGCCGCAACAAGGCGCCGTGCAATTGGATATCGGCAGCGGCGCGTTGGTCGCCGACGCCGACGGCAAGCGTTGGGTGCTGCTGCGTGCGAGCACCACCGGCAACGCCTTTGACATGAACCTGCCGCTGCAAGTGGCGGACTTGCTCCAGGCCAGCCGCGAGCAGGCCAGTCAGCAAGGCGCGCAACTGCTCGCCGCCAGTGGCTTGCTGTATGCGGCCAATGGTCAGCAGCAAGCCACGCGGGAAATCACCTGGGTCGGCGGCGGCGCTACCGTCGGCATCCTTTTACTGCTGTTGCTGGCGTTCCGACGCTGGCGCGTGTTGCTGGCTTTTGTACCGGTGCTGGTGGGCATGTTGTTTGGCGCGGTGGCCTGTGTGGCGCTGTTCGGGCACATGCATGTGATGACCTTGGTGCTCGGCTCCAGCCTGATCGGCGTGGCGGTGGATTACCCGCTGCACTACCTGTCGAAAAGCTGGAGCATGCGCCCATGGCGCAGCTGGCCGGCGTTGCGCCTGACCTTGCCCGGCCTGAGCCTGAGCCTGGCGACCAGTTGCATCGGTTACCTGGCGCTGGCGTGGACGCCGTTCCCGGCGTTGACACAGATCGCGGTGTTCTCCGCCGCCGGCCTGGTGGGCGCTTATTTGTCCGCCGTATGCCTGTTGCCGGCACTGCTCAAGGGCGTCGAGCTGCGCCCGGCGCAATGGCCGCTGCGGATAGCCGAAGGCCTGTGGCGGCTGCGCGCCTCGCTGCTCAAGCGTGTGCCGAGCCCGGTCTTGCTGGCACTGCTGGTGCTGTTTTGCGCCGGTGGCTTGTGGCAGTTGAACAGCAAAAACGATATCCGCCAGTGGATCGGCGCGCCGCCGCAATTGCTGGAAGAAGCACAGGCCGTCGCGCGGATTACCGGGTTCCAACCCACCAGCCAGTTTTTCCTGGTGCGGGCGCAGGATCAGCAGCAGTTGCTGGAGCGCCAGCGCGCACTGGCGCAGCGCCTGGATCAATTGGTGAACATGGATAAGCTCAAGGGCTATCTGGCGCTCAATCAACTGGTCAGCCTGCCCGCCGAGCAGCAACAAGTGCGCGACGCATTGAATAAACTGCCGCAGCACTGGCAGCCATTGCTGGACCTTGGCGTACCGGCCAGCGCCCTGCAAGCCGAGGTGACGCAACTGCAAGCGTTGCCTACGCAGGATATCGACGCCGCACTGGCAGGCCCATTGGCCGAGCCTTGGCGCACCCTGTGGCTGGGCCCGGTGGACGGCGGCGTGGCGGCAATGGTTAGCCTGCAAGGTTTGAACAACCCGGCGCTGCTGCGGGTGCAAGCAGTGGATTTACCCGGCGTGCAACTGGTGGACCGCCTGGGCGACTTGAACCGGGTGTTCGCCGACACGCAAATCAGCGCCGCCGAATTGAAATTGATGTCCTGCGTGCTGATCGTGCTCTTGCTGATCCTGCCGTTCGGTTTTGGCGGTGCCTTGCGCATTGTCGCCCTGCCGCTGCTGGCGGCGCTGTGCAGCCTGGCCAGCCTCGGTTGGCTGGGCCAGCCGCTGACGCTGTTCAGCCTGTTCGGCTTGCTGCTGGTCACGGCGATCAGCGTCGACTACGCGATCCTGATGCGCGAGCAGATCGGCGGGCCGGCGGTCAGCCTGCTAGGCACACTGCTGGCGGCGCTGACGACCTGGTTGTCGTTTGGCCTGCTGGCCGTGTCCAGTACACCGGCAGTGAGTAATTTCGGCTTATCGGTCAGCCTGGGCCTGGCATTCAGCTTTATGCTGGCACCCTGGGCCGGGCAACAGAAGCACGCCTTATGAATGTGATTAATGCCAATGTGGCAAGGAGCCCTCGTGCCCACAGTTGAAATGGAACGTCGCCAGGTGGTGGTGATCGGTGCCGGTCCGTCCGGGGCCATCGCCGCCGCGCTGTTAAAGCGCAAAGGGCATGATGTATTGATCATCGAGCGCCAGCATTTTCCACGCTTCTCGATTGGCGAAAGCCTGCTGTCCCACTGCATCGACTTTATCGAAGAAGCCGGCATGCTCGACGCCGTACAGGCGGCGGGTTTCCAGGTGAAAACAGGTGCCGCATTCGCCTGGGGCGAGCGCTACAGCGCGTTTGATTTCAGCGATACGTTCAGCAACGGCAAGCCCACCACCTTTCAGGTGCAGCGCGGCGAGTTCGACAAGTTGCTGGCGGATCAGGCAGCCGTGCAGGGCGTAGAGATCCGCTACGGCGAAACCATCGTCGGTGTGGATTTCAGCGGCGAGTGCCGCTACCTGCACGTACGTCGCGAAAACGGCAGCGAGTACCACCTCAAGGCCAAGTTCGTGCTCGACGCCAGCGGCTATGGCCGTGTGTTGCCGCGCCTGCTGGACCTGGACGTACCGTCGACTTTTCCGGTGCGCCAGGCCGTATTCACGCATGTTGCAGACCACATCGAACACCCAGGCTTCGACCGCACCAAGATCCTCGTGACCACCCACCCGACCCAGCGCGATATCTGGTTCTGGACCATCCCGTTCAGCAACGGCCGCTGCTCGGTGGGCGTGGTTGCGGCCAAGGAGCATTTCGACGGCCGCGACGGCGACCTCGATGCCTGTCTGCGCGGCTTTATCGATGAAACCCCAAGCCTGTCCGGCGTGCTGCAAAACGCTGTGTGGGATACGCCGGCGCGCACCATCGGCGGCTATTCGGCCAACGTCAAAACCCTGCACGGCCCGGGCTTTGCGCTGCTGGGCAACGCGGCGGAGTTCCTCGACCCGGTGTTCTCCTCGGGTGTGACCATCGCCATGCGTTCGGCGAGCATGGCCGCCGGTGTGCTGCACCGTCAGCTCAAAGGCGAAACCGTCGACTGGCAAACCGAGTTCGCCGCCCCGTTGAAACGGGGTGTCGACACGTTTCGCTGCTACGTCGAAGGCTGGTACGCCGGGACCTTCCAGGATGTGATTTTCCATCCGAGCAGCTCGCCGGAGATTCGTCGGATGATCAGTGCGATCCTCGCCGGTTACGCGTGGGATGAGCGCAACCCGTTTGTGAGTGAGCCCAAACGGCGGCTGCGGATGTTGTCGGAGATTTGTGCGAGTGAACCGGTATGAGCAGCCAGTATTTAAGTAAGCACTACGTCGAAGAAACCAAATTCGGCCTCTGGTTCCTGCGCAGTCACACCTGGCAGCATCGCGTGTTACGCGTGGCGATCAACGACTTGCGCAGCCTGTTCACGGAGCCATTGCCTGAGGCGCCGGTATTGCTGGATGCCGGTTGCGGGCAGGGCAAATCCTTCACGCTGTTGCAGCAGGTATTTGCGCCTTCACGGTTGATCGGCCTGGACGCTGACCCCCACAGCCTGGAGTTGAGCCAGGTTGAGGCCACGCGCCAAGGCTTGAGCGTCGAACTGATCGGCAGCGACTGCGCCACCCTCGACGTGCCGGACGCCAGCGTCGACATCCTGTTCTGCCACCAGACCTTCCACCATTTGGTTGAACAGCACCGCGCCCTCAAAGAGTTCTACCGTGTACTCAAGCCCGGCGGCTATCTGCTGTTTGCCGAGTCCACCGAAGCCTATATCGATACCTGGGTCATCCGTTGGCTGTTTCGCCACCCCATGCACGTGCAGAAAAGCGCCGAAGCGTACCTGCAGATGCTCCGCGAGCAGGGCTTCGAGTTTGGCCCGCAGAACGTCTCGTACCCGTATTTGTGGTGGAGCCGCTCCAGCGACTTCGGCCTGCTCGAGCGCTGGGGCCTGCGCAAGGCGCCGCCAGTGGGCCAGCGCGAAGAAACCCTGGTCAACTGCGTGGCCCGCAAACCCCTGGCGAGTACTGCCCCATGATGCGCATGCTCTTGATCGGCTGTCTGTTGCTGCTGAGCGCCTGCGCCAGCCAGCCACCGCTGCCCGAGAAAACGCCGGCCCTGGCCCTGCCGCTGCAACTGCATGTGCAGCGCCTGGCCGACGGCCAGAGCCAGGACTGGCTGCTGGTGATCCAGCACGAAGGCGCGGCGATTCGGTGGTCGATGATGGACCCGCTGGGCATCCCACAGGCCCGCCAAAAGCTGATCAATGGCGAGTGGCAGGCCGATGGCTTGCTGCCGCCCAATCCGCAGGCCAGAGAGCTGTTTGCCGCATTGCTGTTTGCGCTGACATCGGCAAATGACGTGCGCGCGCTCTACCCCAGCGCGCAGGCGATGGACCTGACGCGCACCCTGCCGGGGCATTGGCAGATCGTGTATCAATCGTCCGAGGTCTTCAGCGTGAACATGACCGGGCAGCCCTTGAGCTACCGCATTACGCCGCTCGGGGCTGCCCGATGACCGCCTACCTCAACGCCCTGGGCATCATCTGCGCCCTCGGCCGTGGCCAGGCCGAAGTCAGCCGCAGCCTGTTTGCCGGTGACTGCTCGGGCATGCGCGCCGAAAGCGGCTGGGTGCCGGAGCGCGTGCTGCCGGTGGCCGGGGTACGCGGCGAACTGGCGAGCATCCCGTTAGAACTGGGCCAGCAGAGCAGCCGCAATAACCAGTTGTTGCTGGAAGCAGCGCTGCAGATCGAGGGCGAGATCCGCCAGGCGATCCACACCTATGGTGCATCGCGCGTCGGCATTGTGCTCGGCACCAGCACCTCGGGTATCGACGAAGCCAGTCGCGGCATCGCCCAGTACCTGCGGGAACATCAATTCCCTGGTGACTACGACTACCAGCAGCAGGAACTCAGCGCCCCGGCGAACTTCCTCGCCGACTGGCTGCAACTCAGTGGGCCGGCCTACGTGATCTCTACCGCCTGCACCTCCAGCGCCCGTGCATTGATGAGTGCCCAGCGCCTGCTGGACCTGGGCGTGTGCGATGCGGTGATCTGCGGCGGTGTCGACAGTCTGTGCAAGCTGACCCTCAACGGTTTCAGCGCGTTGGAAGCGGTGTCGAACGAGCGTTGCAACCCGTTTTCAGTGAACCGCAGCGGCATCAACATCGGCGAAGCGGCGGTGCTGTTTGTGATGAGCAAGGCACCGGCGCCCATCGCTCTGTTGGGCAGCGGCGCGAGTTGCGATGCGCACCATATTTCCGCGCCCGAACCCACCGGCAAAGGTGCGCTGCAATCCATGCGCAAGGCGCTCGCCAGCGCAACATTGCAGCCCGAGCAGATCGGTTACCTGAACCTGCACGGCACCGCCACCCAGCATAACGACGCCATGGAAAGCCTGGCCGTCGCCAGCCTATTCCCTGAGGGCGTGGCCTGCTCGTCGACCAAACCCATGAGCGGGCATACCCTGGGCGCGGCCGGCGCGCTGGAAGCGGCGTTCTGCTGGTTGAGCCTGGTCCATAAGCGGGTGCCGCCGCACGTGTGGGACGGCCAGGCCGACCCGGCACTGCCCGCCTTGCAGTGGGCGCAGGCCGCAGAAGCCCTGGAAAAACGCTGCCTGATGAGCAATTCATTTGCCTTCGGCGGCAACAATGTCAGCCTGATTATCGGAGAGGCCCCATGATCGATTGGCCACTCGCCGAACTGCTGCCCCATGCCGGCGACATGATCCTGATCGATCAGGTGCTGTCGTTCGATGAAGAGCAGATTCACACCCGTGCCACTATCAAGCCCGGCGGCCTGTTCAACCGCCCGGACGGCAGCCTGCCGGCCTGGGTCGGCATCGAGCTGATGGCGCAAAGCGTTGCCGCCTACGCCGGTTGCCACGCGCGCCGCAAAGGTGAAGCCGTGGAACTGGGCTTCCTGCTCGGCACACGTAAGTTCGAGTGCAATGTGGAACACTTCCCGGCAGGTGCCGAGCTGAGCATTCACGGCCTGCGCTCCCTGGAAGACGACAACGGCATGGGTGTGTTCGAATGCCACCTTACCGGCAGCGGTATCCAGGCCAGTGCGCGCTTGAATGTATTTCGACCGCCCCAGGCGGCCACCTATTTAGATGAATCGAAGGACGTATCGCCATGACTGAATCCGTACTGGTCACCGGCTCCAGCCGTGGCATCGGCCGCGCCATCGCGCTGCGCCTGGCACAGGCCGGGCATGACATCGTGCTGCATTGCCGCAGTGGCCGTAGCGACGCCGAGGCGGTACAGGCCGAGGTTGAAGCCCTGGGCCGCCAGGCGCGGGTGCTGCAATTCGATGTGGCGGATCGCGCGACGTGCAAGGAAATCCTTGAAGCCGACGTAGAGCAACACGGCGCCTATTACGGCGTGGTGCTCAACGCAGGTCTGACCCGTGACGGTGCGTTTCCGGCGCTGTCGGAAGACGATTGGGACGTGGTGATGCGCACCAACCTCGACGGTTTCTACAACGTCCTGCACCCGGTGATGATGCCGATGATTCGTCGTCGCGCCGCCGGGCGCATTGTGTGCATCACCTCGGTTTCCGGATTGATCGGCAACCGTGGCCAGGTTAATTACAGTGCCTCCAAAGCCGGGTTGATCGGCGCGGCAAAGGCCCTGGCCATCGAGCTGGGCAAGCGCAAGATCACCGTCAACTGCGTCGCACCCGGCTTGATCGACACCGCGATGCTGGATGAAAACGTACCGGTGGAAGAGCTGATGAAGATGATCCCGGCGCAGCGCATGGGCACGCCTGAAGAGGTGGCCGGCGCAGTGAACTTCCTGATGTCGGCCGAAGCCGGCTATATCACGCGCCAGGTCCTGGCGGTGAATGGAGGCCTGTGCTGATGAAACGCGTCGTCGTCACCGGCATGGCCGGCATGACCTCCCTGGGCGGGGATTGGGCGACCATTTCCGCCAACTTCCGCGCCAACCGCAGCGGCATCCGGCGCATGGACGAGTGGGACCGCTTTACTGAATTGAACACGCGCCTGGCCGGACCGATCGACGATTTTGTCGTGCCCGCGCACTGGACGCGCAAGCAACTGCGCAGCATGGGCCGGGTGTCGCGCCTGGCGGTGTGGGCGGCGGAACAGGCGTTGCAAGACGCCGGTTTACTCGGCGACGAGTCGATCAAGGACGGGCGCATGGGTGTGGCGTGTGGCTCGTCCACCGGCAGCACCGACGAGATCAAGGCGTTCGGCAATATGCTGTTGAACTCGGTCGCCGAGGGGCTGAATGCCAACTCCTACGTGCGCATGATGCCGCACACCACGGCGGCGAATATCAGCATCTTCTTTGGCCTCACCGGGCGGCTGATCCCTACGTCGAGCGCCTGCACCAGCGGCAGCCAGGGCATCGGCTATGCCTATGAAGCGATCAAGTTCGGCCGCCTGCCATTGATGCTCGCCGGCGGCGCCGAGGAACTGTGCCCCACCGAAGCCATGGTGTTCGACGCGCTCTACGCCACCAGCCTGAAAAACGACGCGCCGCAAACCAGCCCACGCCCCTATGACAGCGGCCGCGATGGCCTGGTGATCGGCGAAGGTGGCGGCATGCTGGTGCTCGAAGAACTGGAACACGCCTTGGCGCGGGGTGCGCATATCCACGCCGAGATTGTCGGCTTTGGCAGTAACGCCGACGGCCAGCACACCACCCGTCCGGAGCAGAAAACCATGCGCCGCGCGATGGAACTGGCTCTTGAAGATGCCGGGCTTGAGCCTTCCGCTATCGGCTACGTGAACGGCCATGGTACTGCCACCGACCAGGGCGACATTGCCGAGACGCAGGCCACCAGCAGCCTGTTCGGCGCCCGCATGCCCATCAGTTCGCAGAAGAGCTTTCTCGGTCACACCTTGGGTGCGTGCGGCGCACTGGAGTCGTGGTTTAGCATCGAGATGATGAACCGCAACCAATACGTGCACACCTTCAACCTGGATTCAGTCGACCCGCAATGCGGCGAGCTGGATTACCTGCAAGGTGAATTCCGCGAGATGCACAACGATTACGTGATGAACAACAACTTTGCCTTTGGCGGCGTCAACACCTCGCTGATCTTCCGCCGCTGGTCCTGACTTTTTAATCGATTGGAGAATACGGAATGTCTTCCTTGCTACGCGCGACCCTGATCACCCTGGCCTTGCTGACCACCGCTGGCTGCACCAGCAAACCGGTGCTCAACACCCAGCACGACCTGCCGGCCACTGCCCAGGTCAGCGAAGAGAAAATGAAAACGGTGATCGTCAACGCCCTGCAAAAGCGCGAATGGACGGTACAACGCCTGAGCCCACAACTGGTGCAGGCCGAGATCACCGTGCGCAACCAGTACTACGCCGCCATCGACATCCGCTACACCCGCAACAGCTACGCCATCACCTACCGCGACAGCCGCGAACTGGGCTACAAGGATGGCAAGATCCATCGCAACTACAACCGCTGGGTGAGCATGCTGGACCGCGACATCATGGCGGCGTTGCGCAACACTGGCGTGAATGAGTCTGGGACTGCGGCGCAGTTGTTTGAGCAGACGGGCACTTCGAAATAAAACTGGAGCTCGCTGCGCTCCAGAAACGACAAAGGGCGCCTTTCGGCGCCCTCTTCACAAACAGGTTGGCTTGTCATCGCCGCTTCCTGCCCGGCTCTGCGATGGCTGGTTGCCCAGGATCCTCAGAGTCTCACAAGCCCCTTTCGGGAACTTGTGCAGTATGCCTGAAAACAGTTTCCCAGCAACCCGTGGCAGAGTGCCGCTCATCCCTCAGCGCAACCCCAGCGCACTGCGCACCGCCGCTTTTATCGCTAGAAACTGATCAGAGGTGAGTTCAGCGATTTTGTAAGTTCGTTTGCCATGACGGTCTTTGCTTTTGATTCGGTCGAGCCTGCCCAGGCTGACGGTCGCCACAATGTCACATTTTGCCCAGCAGATAGGGCTCGCTCCTTGAAGATGACTATCGAGTTGCAAATGGTGATCCAGAATCGTCTGCGGGGCAGTGGTACTCAAGGGTACAACCGTCACCAGCAACTTATTGGTTCGGTGCTTGCGTATCACAATGACCGGGCGGATCTTGATGATTTCCGGTACTTCGTAACCTCGGAAATCACAGATCAACACGCTGCCCTCCTTGGGCTGATAGAGAAGTGCCATCCATATCACTCGCTTGAGAAAAAGCGATTCTGCGTAACTTTCCGGCGAATAACTAAGCCGGTTGCGTTACCTGATATGTGACGGTGCCTACACTACCGCCTTGCGCGTCAACAACTCCACAAACGCCGCAGCCATCGGCGTCTGCGCGCCTTTTCGCTGCACCAGCCACACCGCCGTCACCGCCTCCTGATCCAGCAGCGTGCGATACACCACCCCGTCGATCCGTATGCGCTGATAAGAGGCCGGCAACACCGACACGCCCAGCCCCGCCGCAACCAGGCCAATGATGGTCATCGCCTCCCCCGCTTCCTGGGCAAAGTGCGGGCTAAACCCGGCGTCACGGCACAGGCTGAGCAACTGCGCGTAGAGCCCACTGCCGTAGCTGCGCGGGAAAAACACAAACGGCTCTTCCGCCAACTGCGCCAGGTGCAGGCCACGCTCACTGCCTGCTACCAACGGGTGGCCAGCGTTCATTACGGCCACCAGCGGTTCGCGCATCAGTTCGACCACACTCAGCGAATCCGGCAACGGCAGGGGGCGCATCAGCCCAACCTGGATCGACTCATCCACCAGCGAGTCAGCCACTTCGGTGCTGCTCATCTCCTGCAGATTCAGATGCACCGCCGGGAATGCCTGGCGAAACGCAAAGATCGCTTGGGGAATGCTGGAGTTAAACGGTGCCGATGACGTGAAGCCGATCTTCAATTCGCCCAGCTCACCCAACTGCGCCCGGCGCGCCACGTCCGCCGCTTTGTCGACCTGAGCCAGCACCAATCGCGCCTCATTCAGGAACAACCGCCCCGCCTCGCTCAGCTCGACCCGACGATTGGTACGCTCAAACAAGCGTGCCCCTACTTCCTGTTCCAGCGCCTGTATCTGCTGGCTCAGCGGCGGCTGCGAGATGCCCAGCACCTGCGCAGCCCGGCCAAAGTGCAGTTCTTCGGCCACGGCAATGAAGTACCGCAAGTGACGCAATTCCATACAAGCCTCATTAGGTCGCAAAAGCTATCAAACAGGTCGAACAATATATTGGAAAGAATCATTAGCCAGCTATATTCTTTTTTGCATGGCCGGTCCTGGCACGTTCTTCCTCCACGAGGTACCCGTGAATTCTGCTGTCGCTCCACTCGCTCAAGAGGTCCCGCCCACTGCCCTGGATGAGGTGGTGGCCCAGCTCAATGACGCGTACATCGAAAAGGGCACGCCGATGTTCATGCGCACGGTACTGGCGCTGTTCTCCGGTGGTTTCGCCACCTTTGCCCTGCTGTATTGCGTGCAACCGATGATGCCGGCGCTGTCCCACGAGTTTTCCATCAATGCAGCGCAAAGCAGCCTGATCCTGTCCGTGTCCACCGCGATGCTCGCGCTGGGCCTGCTGATTACCGGGCCGATTTCCGACACCCTGGGACGTAAACCGGTGATGGTCGCCGCGTTGTTCTGCGCAGCGCTCGCGACGATTGCCAGTGGTTTGATGCCGTCCTGGGAAGGGATTTTATTCATGCGTGCACTGGTGGGCCTGTCGCTGAGCGGCCTGGCCGCCGTGGCCATGACCTACCTGAGCGAAGAGATCCACCCGCAGCACATCGGCCTGGCCATGGGCCTGTACATTGGTGGCAACGCGATTGGCGGCATGAGCGGGCGCCTGATCATCGGCGTGTTGATCGACTTCGTCAGTTGGCACACCGCAATGCTGATCATTGGCGCCCTGGCGCTGATCGCCGCCACGGTGTTCTGGAAAATCCTCCCCGAATCGCGCAACTTCCGCGCCAGCAGCCTCAAGCCGCGCAGCCTGGTGGACGGTTTTGTCATGCACTTCAAGGACGCGGGCCTGCCGTGGCTGTTCCTTGAAGCGTTCCTGCTGATGGGTGCGTTCGTGACGATGTTCAACTACATCGGCTACCGCCTGCTGGCCGATCCCTACGACCTCAGCCAAGCCGTGGTCGGCCTGCTGTCGCTGGTATACCTCTCGGGGATCTACAGCTCGGCGAAGATCGGTTCCCTGGCCGACCGCCTCGGGCGCCGTCGCGTGCTCTGGGCGACTATCGTGCTGATGCTCGCGGGCATGACGCTGACCTTGCTCACACCGCTATGGCTGATCGTGCCGGGCATGCTGATCTTCACCTTCGGCTTCTTCGGCGCCCACTCAGTGGCCAGCAGCTGGATCGGCCGACGCGCGGTGAAGGCCAAGGGGCAGGCGTCGTCGCTGTACCTGTTCTGCTACTACGTGGGGTCGAGTATTGCCGGGACGGCAGGCGGGTTCTTCTGGCATTTTGCCGGGTGGAATGGGATTGGAGCGTTCATCATCGCGCTGCTGATCGGCGCGTTGCTGGTGGCGTTGAAGTTGGCGAAGTTGCCGCCGTTGGGGAATGTGCGGGCCTGACGCGATCTTGCTTTTAATGTGGGAGGGGGCTTGCCCCCGATTGCAGTGTGTCAGCCAATGAATCTGGTGACTGACACACCGCTATCGGGAGCAAGCCCCCTCCCACATTGGTTTTGCGTTTATTCGTGATACTGCGCCGACAGCTCGTGCACCGCACGCAGGAACGCACCGGCATGTTCCGGGTTCACTTCCGGAGTGATGCCATGGCCCAGGTTGAACACGTGCCCGGTGCCCTTGCCGTAGCTGGCCAGGATTCGGCCGACTTCGGTGCGGATCGCTTCCGGCTTGGCGTACAGCACGGTCGGGTCCATGTTGCCTTGCAGCGCGACTTGGTTGCCGACACGACGGCGTGCTTCGCCAATGTCGCAGGTCCAGTCCAGGCCCAGGGCATCGGCACCTGCGTCGGCGATGCTTTCCAGCCACAGGCCGCCGCCCTTGGTGAACAGAATGACCGGAACCTTGCGGCCTTCGTGTTCGCGGATCAGGCCGCTGACGATTTTGCGCATGTAGGCCAGGGAGAACTCCTGGTAGGCCGCCGCCGACAGGTTGCCGCCCCAGGTGTCGAAGATCTGCACCGCTTGCGCGCCGGCCATGATCTGGCCGTTAAGGTAGGAAGTGACCGACTGAGCGAGCTTGTCCAGCAGCAGGTGCATGGCGTGCGGGTTGTCGTAGAGCATGGCCTTGGTCTTGCGGAAGTCTTTCGACGAACCGCCTTCGACCATGTAGGTGGCCAGGGTCCATGGGCTGCCGGAGAAGCCGATCAGCGGCACGCGGCCGTTGAGTTCACGGCGGATGGTGCTGACGGCGTCCATCACGTAGCCCAGGTCCTTGTGCGGGTCCGGGATCGGCAGGGCTTCGATGTCGGCCAACGTGCTGACGACTTTCTTGAAACGCGGGCCTTCGCCGGTTTCGAAGTACAGGCCTTGGCCCATGGCGTCAGGGATGGTGAGGATGTCGGAGAAAAGGATGGCCGCATCCAGTTGCGGATAGCGGTCCAGCGGCTGCATCGTGACTTCGCAGGCGAACTCCGGGTTCATGCACAGGCTCATGAAGTCGCCGGCGTGGGCGCGACTGGCGCGGTATTCCGGCAGGTAGCGACCGGCCTGGCGCATCATCCACACGGGGGTGACGTCCACGGGTTGCTTGAGCAGGGCACGAAGGAAACGGTCGTTCTTGAGGGCAGTCATGTCGGCATCCGCAAAAAAAGTGCGGGCATTTTCTCAGAGCCGGACGCAAAAGGCACGGAGTGAGCCGTGCCTTTTGTCTATCGGGTCAATTTGTCGCAATCTCTTGAACACGCTGGAAACCAATGTGGGAGCTGGCTTGCCTGCGATAGCGGTGGATCAGTCGATACATCCTGTGACTGTTACACCGCTATCGCAGGCAAGCCAGCTCCCACATTTGAGCGTATTTCAGATCAGACCTGCAGGTAATCCAGGATCCCTTCGGCGGCGTTGCGGCCTTCGAAGATCGCGGTCACCACCAAGTCAGAACCGCGCACCATATCGCCACCGGCAAAAATCTTCGGGTTGCTGGTCTGGTGCTTGTACTGGCCTTGTTCCGGGGCTACAACGCGGCCCTGGCTGTCGGTCTGAATCTCGAACTGCTCGAACCACGGCGCCGGGCTTGGGCGGAAGCCGAAGGCGATGACCACGGCGTCAGCCGGGATGATCTCTTCGGAGCCCGGGATCGGCTCAGGGCTGCGACGGCCACGGGCGTCCGGCTCGCCGAGACGGGTCTCGACCACCTTCACGCCTTCAACGCGGTCTTCACCGACGATGGCAATCGGCTGGCGGTTATAGAGGAATTTCACGCCTTCTTCCTTGGCGTTCTTCACCTCTTTGCGCGAGCCGGGCATGTTGGCTTCGTCACGACGGTACGCACAGGTCACCGACTTGGCGCCCTGGCGGATCGACGTGCGGTTGCAGTCCATCGCGGTGTCACCACCGCCGAGTACCACGACCTTCTTGCCTTTCATGTCGACGAAATCTTCCGGCGACTTTTCAAAGCCCAGGTTGCGGTTGACGTTGGCGATCAGGAAGTCCAACGCGTCATACACGCCTGGCAGGTCCTCACCGGCGAAGCCGCCCTTCATGTAGGTGTAGGTGCCCATGCCCATGAATACGGCATCGTATTCTTCGAGCAGTTGCTCCATGGTCACGTCTTTGCCGATCTCGGTGTTCAGGCGGAACTCGATGCCCATGCCGGTGAACACTTCGCGACGGTTGCTCAGTACGGTTTTTTCCAGCTTGAACTCGGGGATGCCGAAGGTCAGCAGGCCGCCGATTTCCGGGTTCTTGTCGAACACCACCGGGGTCACGCCACCCCGTACCAGCACGTCGGCGCAGCCCAGGCCGGCAGGCCCGGCACCGATGATCGCGACGCGCTTGCCGGTCGGCTTGACCTTGGACATATCCGGGCGCCAGCCCATGGCGAACGCGGTGTCGGTGATGTACTTCTCCACCGAACCGATAGTCACCGCGCCGAAGCCGTCGTTGAGGGTGCAGGCACCCTCGCACAGACGGTCCTGCGGGCACACCCGGCCGCAGACTTCCGGCAGGGTGTTGGTCTGGTGCGACAGCTCGGCGGCGGCGAGGATGTTGCCCTCGGCCACCAACTTGAGCCAGTTGGGAATGAAGTTGTGCACCGGGCACTTCCATTCGCAATACGGGTTACCGCAACCCAGGCAGCGGTGGGCCTGGTCGGCCGAGTGCTGGGGTTTGAAGGGTTCGTAGATTTCCACGAACTCTTTCTTGCGTTGACGCAACAGTTTCTTCTTCGGATCTTTGCGCCCGACATCGATGAACTGGAAGTCGTTATTCAGACGTTCAGCCATGTTAAAACCTCATCAAACTCTTCAGGCGCATATCACTGCGGGTTGGCACGGATGCTGGAAAGCAACGATTTCAGGTTGGCAGCCTTGGGCTTGACCAGCCAGAAACGACGCAGGTAATCATCGAGGTTTTCGGCGAGGTTACGACCCCATTCGCTGCCGGTCTCCTCAACGTACTCGTCCAGCACGTGCTGCAAGTGGTTCCGATAGGATTCCATGGCTTCGCCGCTGATCCGCTGGATCTCGACCAATTCGTGGTTGACCTTGTCGACGAAGGTGTTGTCCTGGTCGAGCACGTAGGCAAAACCGCCGGTCATGCCTGAACCGAAGTTGTAACCGGTCTTGCCCAGTACCGCGACAAAGCCCCCGGTCATGTACTCGCAGCAGTGATCGCCAGTGCCTTCCACCACGGTGTGAGCACCGGAGTTACGCACGGCGAAACGCTCACCGGCGGTACCGGCGGCGAACAGCTTGCCACCGGTGGCGCCGTACAAGCAGGTGTTGCCGATGATGGCACTGTCCTGGGTCTTGTAAACGCTACCTTTAGGCGGAACGATCACCAGCTTACCGCCGGTCATGCCCTTGCCCACGTAGTCGTTGGCGTCGCCTTCCAGGTACATGTGCAAGCCGCCGGCGTTCCACACGCCAAAGCTCTGGCCCGCAGTGCCCTTGAAGCGGAAGGTGATTGGCGACTTCGCCATGCCTTGGTTGCCGTGCTTGCGCGCGATTTCGCCGGAGACGCGTGCGCCGATGGAGCGGTCGCAGTTGCAGATATCCAGGGCAAATTCGCCACCGCTGGCGTCGTTGATCGAGCCGCCGGCCATTTCGACCATCTTTTCAGCCAGCAGGCCTTTGTCGAACGGCGGGTTGCGGTCCACTTGGCAGAACTGTGGCTTGTCTGCCGGGATGTGGTCGCTGCCCAACAACGGCGTCAGGTCCAGGTGGTTTTGCTTGGCGGTCTGGCCTTCGAGAATGTCCAGCAGATCGGTGCGGCCGATCAGCTCTTCGAGGGAGCGCACGCCCAGCTTGGCCAGCCACTCACGGGTTTCTTCGGCGACGTAGGTGAAGAAATTCACCACCATGTCGACGGTGCCGATGTAGTGGTCCTTGCGCAGCTTCTCGTTCTGCGTCGCCACACCGGTGGCGCAGTTGTTCAGGTGGCAGATGCGCAGGTATTTGCAGCCCAGCGCGATCATTGGCGCGGTGCCGAAGCCGAAGCTTTCAGCACCGAGGATTGCAGCCTTGATCACGTCGAGGCCGGTTTTCAGGCCGCCGTCAGTCTGCACACGGACTTTACCGCGCAGGTCGTTGCCGCGCAGGGTCTGGTGGGTTTCAGCCAGGCCGAGTTCCCACGGTGCGCCGGCGTACTTGATCGAGGTCAGCGGCGATGCGCCGGTGCCGCCGTCGTAGCCGGAGATTGTGATCAGGTCGGCATAGGCCTTCGCCACACCAGCGGCGATGGTGCCCACGCCGGCTTCTGCTACCAGCTTCACCGAGACCAGGGCCTGTGGGTTGACTTGTTTCAGGTCGAAAATCAGCTGCGACAAATCTTCAATCGAGTAGATGTCGTGGTGCGGCGGAGGCGAGATCAGCGTCACGCCCGGCACTGCGTAACGCAGCTTGGCGATCAAACCGTTGACCTTGCCACCGGGCAGTTGGCCGCCCTCACCGGGCTTGGCGCCCTGGGCAACCTTGATCTGCAGCACTTCGGCGTTGACCAGGTATTCCGGGGTTACACCGAAACGGCCGGTCGCCACCTGTTTGATTTTCGAGCTCTTGAGGGTGCCGTAGCGCGCCGGGTCTTCGCCGCCTTCGCCGGAGTTGGAACGCGCGCCCAGGCGGTTCATGGCTTCGGCCAGGGCTTCGTGAGCCTCAGGCGACAAGGCGCCCAGGGAAATACCAGCGGAGTCGAAGCGTTTGAGGATCGACTCCAGCGGCTCGATTTCACTGATGGCCAGCGGCGTGTCCAGGGTTTTCACCTTGAACAGGTCACGGATCATCGACACCGGGCGGTTATCCACCAACGCGGTGTATTCCTTGAACTTGGCGTAGTCGCCCTGCTGCACGGCGGCTTGCAGGGTGCTGACCACGTCCGGGTTGTAGGCGTGGTATTCGCCACCGTGTACGAATTTGAGCAGGCCGCCTTGCTGGATCGGCTTGCGCGCGCTCCAGGCTTCGGCTGCCAAGGCTTTTTGCTCGGCTTCGATGTCGACGAAACGCGCGCCCTTGATGCGGCTTGGCACGCCACGGAAGCTCAAATCGCACACTTCTTCGGACAGGCCGATGGCTTCGAACAATTGAGCGCCACGGTACGAGGTGACGGTGGAAATGCCCATCTTCGACAGGATCTTCAACAGGCCCTTGGTGATGCCCTTACGGTAGTTCTTGAACACCTCATAGAGGTCGCCCAGCACTTCACCGGTGCGGATCAGGTCACCCAGCACTTCGTACGCGAGGAACGGGTACACCGCCGAGGCGCCGAAACCGATCAGCACCGCGAAGTGGTGCGGGTCGCGGGCGGTGGCAGTTTCCACGAGAATATTGGAGTCGCAACGCAGGCCTTTTTCGGTCAGGCGGTGGTGTACCGCACCGGTCGCCAGGGAGGCGTGGATCGGCAGCTTGCCCGGCGCGATGTGACGGTCGGTCAGCACGATTTGGGTACGACCGGCGCGCACGGCTTCTTCGGCCTGGTCGGCGACGTTGCGCACAGCAGCTTCAAGGCCGAGGCTTTCGTCGTAGTTCAGGTCGATGATCTGGCGGTCGAAGCCTGGGCGATCCAGGGTCATCAACGAGCGCCACTTGGCCGGGGAAATCACAGGCGAGCTGAGGATGACGCGGGAGGCGTGCTCAGGCGATTCCTGGAAGATATTGCGCTCGGCACCGAGGCACACTTCCAGGGACATCACGATGGCTTCGCGCAGCGGGTCGATCGGTGGGTTGGTCACCTGGGCGAACTGCTGGCGGAAATAGTCGTACGGCGTACGCACGCGCTGGGACAGCACGGCCATTGGCGTGTCATCGCCCATGGAGCCGACCGCCTCGTAGCCTTGTTCACCGAGCGGACGCAGCACCTGGTCGCGCTCTTCAAACGTGACCTGGTACATCTTCATGTACTGCTTGAGCTGGTCGACGTCGTAGAAAGCCGAACCGTGGTCGTTGTCTTCCATGGTCGCCTGGATGCGCAGGGCGTTCTTGCGCAGCCATTGCTTGTAGGGGTGACGGGACTTCAAACGGTTGTCGATGGCGTCGGTGTCGAGGATCTGCCCGGTTTCGGTGTCCACGGCGAGTATCTGGCCAGGGCCTACGCGGCCTTTAGCAATGACGTCTTCCGGTTTGTAGTTCCACACGCCGATTTCCGACGCCAGGGTAATGAAACCGTTGGTGGTGGTGACCCAACGCGCCGGGCGCAGACCGTTACGGTCGAGCAGGCACACCGCATAGCGGCCGTCGGTCATTACCACACCAGCCGGGCCGTCCCACGGTTCCATGTGCATCGAGTTGTACTCATAGAATGCCCGCAGATCGGGGTCCATGGTCTCGACGTTCTGCCACGCTGGCGGAATGATCATGCGCACGCCACGGAACAGGTCGATGCCGCCGGTGACCATCAGCTCGAGCATGTTGTCCATGCTGGAAGAGTCGGAACCTACGCGGTTGACCAGCGGGCCGAGCTCTTCCAAATCCATCAAATCGTTGGCGAACTTGGTGCGACGGGCCACGGCCCAGTTGCGGTTGCCGGTGATGGTGTTGATCTCGCCGTTGTGGGCGAGGAAGCGGAATGGCTGGGCCAGCGGCCATTTCGGCAGAGTGTTGGTGGAGAAACGCTGGTGAAACACGCAGATTGCGGTTTGCAGGCGTTCATCGCTCAGGTCTGGATAAAAGGCGGTGAGGTCCGCCGGCATCATCAGGCCTTTATAAATGATGGTTTTGTGCGAAAAGCTGCAGATGTAGTGCTCAGTATCAGCGGCGTTGGACACGGACGAACGACGACGCGAGGTGAACAGTTTGATCGCCATGTCCTGGTCGCTCAGGCCGTCGCCGGCGATGAACACTTGTTCGATCTGCGGTAGGCGCTCAAGGGCCAGGCGGCCGAGCACGCTGGTGTCGATCGGCACTTTGCGCCAGCCAACGAGTTGCAGGCCGGCAGCGAGGATCTCGCGGTTCATGTTCTCGCGAGCGGCCTCGGCTTTGACCGGGTCCTGGTTGAAAAACACCATGCCCACGGCGTACTGCTTGGGCAAGTCGACCGCGAAATGCTGTTGGGCGATGGCGCGCAGGAACTGGTCGGGCTTTTGAATGAGCAAGCCACAACCGTCACCGGTCTTGCCGTCGGCGTTGATCCCACCGCGGTGGGTCATGCAGGTCAGGGCCTCGATGGCCGTTTGCAGAAGGGTATGACTGGGCTCGCCCTGCATATGGGCTATCAGGCCGAAACCACAGTTATCCTTGAATTCATCGGGTTGATACAGACCTGCTTTCATAGACACTTTCTCACCAGGCTGCCTCTTATACCGAGGCAAATTTCTTTTCAATTCAACCGGTTACCTTCCACGCCGGACGTACGCCGGCTTAGCGGGGGCAAAAGGGAGGTCATTGTACACACCGACACAGACGCTCACAAATTTAGCGACGAAATGTCGCAAATCTATGTCGCATTTATGAAAGGTTTAAAGCGATATGCTGTGCTAGTCAAAACTTTTTTAATTCTGACCGCTACGACTCAAAAGCTACGTGACGCAGACACCACAAAGCGCGCGGCCTTCAGGGCTGCACGCTGTTGTCGTTTTTTTGAGGTGCCGGGAGGGCGGCCTGGGTAAGGCCGCCGGACCTTCAGCGAGTTGTTGCGAGTTCTTGTTGAACGCTGGCAACAGTGCGAGGCCAAGGTTTACCAGCCTGAACCTTCGCTGGCAAGGATTTGATCGCGGAATCTGCGGCTGCACGGCTGGAGAAGTTGCCGTAGGTGATCACGTAGAGAGGCTTGCCGTTGAGCACTTTCTTGAAGTAACGGTACTCGCCGCCCTGCTCTTTCACGAACGCCTGGGCATTGGCTTCGGAGCTGGTGCCAAGGATCTGCACCACGAAATTGCCGGTAGGCTGGCTGGCGTACCAGCTGCTGCCAGCGGCGCCGGCTTTGGCGACGGTGGCGGCTGGTTTTTCAGCAGGCTTGGCAGCCGGAGCTGGCTTGGCGGCAGGTGCTGGCGTGACCGGCTTGGTCACTGGCGCAGGCTTGGCAGTGGCGACCGCCGTAGGCGCAGGTGTTGGCTTGGCAGCCGGCTGGCCCGCTGGCACGCCCGCAGGTGGTGCGGTGGTGGTCACGGTCGGCGGCGTAGCGCTGGAACCTTCCACCGGTACACCGTCGTCACCTTCGGAAATGCCACCCGCTTCTTCAGCGAGCGGGCCACGCATTACCGGTTGGCCGACCATCGGCAGGTTGGTCGGTTGGCCGGAGTTGGCAAATTCAACGTTTGGCGTGGGCTTGCCCAGTGGCAACTGCGCCTGTTCGGTTGGCGCGCCGGCAGTGGTCGGTGCTTTGCTGCGGCCCGGGATCAACCAGGCAGCCGCTACAGCGACCACGACAACGGCGGAAATCGCCAATACGTGCTTCTTAGGCATAGTGAACCCCATCTTTGGACGCTTGACCGCGGTGCGGCTGGCAATCATGGCTTCGATCATGGCATCGCGGGCAACCTGATTGATGTTGCCAGGCCAGCCGTCGGAGCTTTCGTGAATATCAGAGATCTGCGCAGCGGAGAAAAGTTCGATACCCGCCCCGGCGCCTTCCAGGCGTTGAGCCAGGTATTCGCGGGTTTCTTCCTCTTCGTACGGCTGCAGCTCGATGACGTGGAACAGCTCCTGATCACCGCTGATCTGCTCGAGGTCGGCGATCAACGACGATTCACCAAACAGGAACACGTGCGGGCGACCTTCCGGCGTGCCCGCCGCCAGCGCCAACAGCGCTTCCAGCGCCGATTCGTCAAGCTGCTCGGCGTCATCCACCAGCAGGTAGACTTCCTGGCCGGTCAGACCGAGTTGCACAACCTGCTTGAGGATCGCGTTCGGCTCGGCTGTGGCCACGTCCAGCGCCTGGGCAACCTGGCGCAACACGCCCGCCGCATCACCGGCACCACGGGCTGACACCACCACGCTCTGTACCGATTGCTTGTTGGTGCTGGCCACCAGGGCCTGGCGCAGCAGCGTCTTGCCGCTGCCCAACGGGCCGGTCACGACCAGCAGCAGTTGGCTGTAGCGCGCGAGGTGATGCAACTGACCAAGCACCGGCTTGCGCTGGGCCGGGAAAAATTTGAAACCAGGCACCCGTGGAGCAAAGGGGTCGTGGCTTAACTGGTAGTGGCCGAGGAACGCCTCGTCGGCATGCAAACTAGTCATCGGGATCTGATTAACCTTTCAGCTGAGCCAGGGCACGGTAATCCGCTCCCAGCGTGGCTTGTAAAATCTCTTTTGGATAATCGTCGGTCACTACCGCTTCGCCCATGTGGCGCAGCAGCACCAGTCGCAGTCGACCGTCGATCACTTTCTTGTCTATCGCCATATGTTCGAGGAAGTCCGCCTCAGTCATCTCCTCAGGCGGAATGACCGGCAAACCGGCGCGCTGGAACAGGTGGATACCGCGATCACGCTCCTGGGCGCTGATCCAGCCCAAGCGTTGCGACATCTCCAACGCCATCACCGTGCCAGCAGCCACGGCCTCGCCATGTAGCCACACACCATAGCCCATGTGCGTTTCGATCGCATGGCCGAAGGTGTGGCCCAGATTTAACGTGGCCCGCACACCGGACTCCCGTTCGTCGGCATTCACCACCAGCGCCTTGGCGGCGCAGGAACGGGAAATCGCTTCGGTCAGTGCCACCTGGTCGAGGTTGCGCAATGCGTCTACATGTTCTTCCAGCCAGGTCAGGAACGGCTCGTCGCAGATCAACCCATACTTGATGACTTCCGCCAGGCCCGCCGACAACTCGCGCGGCGGCAGGGTGTTGAGGGTCGCGGTGTCGATCAGCACGGCTTGAGGCTGATAGAACGCGCCCACCATGTTCTTGCCCAGCGGGTGGTTGATCCCGGTCTTGCCGCCCACCGACGAATCGACTTGGGACAACAGAGTGGTCGGCACCTGGATAAAGTCCACGCCACGCTGGTAACAGGCGGCTGCGAAGCCGGCCATATCACCGATCACGCCGCCGCCCAAAGCAATCACAGTGGTGCGGCGGTCATGGCGTGCGGTCAGCAAGCCATCAAAGATCAGTTGCAGGGTTTCCCAGTTCTTGTGGGCTTCGCCGTCGGGCAAGATCACAGAGATAACCGAGTACGCCGACAGGCTTCGGCTCAAACGCTCAAGATACAGCGGCGCGACCGTTTCGTTGGAGATGATCGCCACTTGCCGCCCGGCAATGTGCGGTGCGAGCAACTCGGGCTGGTCCAGCAGACCTTCGCCAATATGGATCGGGTAGCTGCGCTCGCCTAGATCGACCTTAAGTGTCTGCATGTGTCCCCGCGTTAGAGATGTATTGACGACCGGCAACGCCAAGATCTGACATCACCTGATGGCTCTACGCCACACCCCGCAGGGTGATAGCGCGCCGCCGAGAATAGCGCATTTCGGGCCCGGCTTTAACGGGGTGGCAGCCGTTGCAGACGCTCGAGAATGTCGAGGACCACCATCCGTGGGGGCCGCTCATCGGTTTCCACCACCAGATCGGCGATCTCCCGGTACAGCGGATCGCGCAGCGTGAGCAGGTCCCGCAGGGTTTTCTCCGGGTTGGCCGTACGCAGCAATGGGCGATTGCGATCGCGGGCGGTGCGGCCCACCTGCTGCTCGACTGACGCATGCAGATAGACCACCCGACCACCGGCATGCAGCGCGCGGCGGTTTTCGTCGCGCATCACCGCGCCACCGCCAGTCGCCAATACCACGCCATCGCAGCCACACAGCTCGGCGATCATCGCCTGCTCGCGGTCACGAAAGCCCAGCTCGCCTTCCTTATCGAAGATCCATGGGATATTGGCACCCGTGCGCAATTCAATTTCCTTGTCGGAATCTTTGAATGGCAGGCGCAGCTCTTTGGCCAGCAAACGGCCGATGGTGCTTTTTCCAGCCCCCATCGGTCCTACAAGAATCAAATTTCGCACAGAATCAACGACTCACAGCAATCGCCTGGTTATTCATAATACGCGGAGTCAGGAATACCAGCAGCTCGGATTTTTTCTCCGCCAGCACATCGCGCCGGAAAAGGCGGCCAAGATACGGCACATCGCCCAAAAATGGCACTTTATCTACCACTTTGCTTTGGGTATTGGAGAAAACCCCGCCGATAACAATGGTCTCGCCATCCTTCACCAACACCTTGGCATTGACCTCGTTTTTCTTGATCGGCGGCACGTCGTTGAGTTTGTTCAGGTAATCGGGCTCATCCTTGGTGACCTTGACCTCCATGATCACGCGGTCGTCGGGGGTGATTTGCGGGGTGACCTCCAGCGACAGCGACGCTTCCTTGAACGACACCGAAGTGGCGCCACTGGAACTGGATTCCTGATAAGGAATCTCGGTGCCCTTGAGGATGCGCGCGGTTTCCTTGTCGGAGGTGACCACTTTGGGTTGCGAGACGATTTCGCCGTTGCCGGTTTTCTCCATGGCGGTGAGTTCCAGGTCCAGCAGCAAGTTATCGGTGATAAAGGCGATGCCCAGGCCCGAGGTGCCGGTCAGCGAACCCAAATCCACAAAGGGTGAGCTGGGTGGGTTCTCTGGTGGTTCCGCGCCCTCAGACTGAGGCTTGGGGATACCCCCCGCGCCCCAGTTTCCGCGATTCAGCCGGCCACCCCAGCGCGCGCCCAGGCTTTTGTCGTAATCGACATTGGCCTCGACAATCCGCGCCTCGATCATGACCTGGCGCACCGGAATATCCAGCTGAGCCACGATCCGCCGCAGCTCCTCGAGCCGCTCCCCGGTCTGGTAGGCAATGATGTTGTTGGTGCGATCATCGACCGCCACCGAGCCTCGCTCATCGGTGACGCCCTCGAGGCCCGTGACCGATTGGAACAGCTTGGCCAGGTCCGCCGCCTTGGCGTAATTGACTTGCAACAGCTCACGGCGCAACGGCGCCAGTTCGGCCATTTGCTTGCGCGACTCAAGGGTCAGCAGCTCACGCGCGGCCAACTCCTCGGCAGGCGCCACCAGCAATACGCCGGCCTTTACCCGCTTATCCAATCCCTTGGCTTGCAATACCAGGTCCAGCGCCTGGTCCCAGGGCACATCCTTGAGGCGCAGCGTGATCGAGCCCTGCACGTCGTCGCTCGCTACCAGGTTGAGGCCTGCCACATCGGCAATTTGCTGCAACGCGGTACGCAACTCGATGCTCTGGAAGTTAAGGTTCAGCTTGTCGCCTGTGTAGGCGCTTGACGTGGCGCTGCCGGGAGGCGGCAACTGGATCAGATCCACACGATTGGGCACAGCAGTAGCCATCGGTGCCGTGAACGCTATCCATAGCGCCACACCGACGGACGAAAAAGTCCTTTTCATTGCTTGATTCCATTATCAATTGAGGTTTAACACCAGCGTTCGTGGGCGCTCGAGCCAGGCGCCCTGACCATCAGGAAACAGCTCGACCAGTTCTATGTAACGTTCATGGATGGCAGTGATCCGCCCATGGTCCGGCCCCAGGTAGTCACCGACCGCCAGGCGGTGCACCTTGGATGCCGCACGCAGCAGGGCGAAAGCTCGCACCCCACGGGACAGCGTGCCGACCATTTCAAACTGCTCCATCGGGAGGCTTTCCAGTACACCACGTGGCCGGCCGAGGTCTGGCGCGCGGGCTGGCCGACCAGACACGTGGTCAACCTGAACGGCAAGCAATTGAAAAGGATCGCGCAGCCCCAATGAGTCGTAGACAAACGGCAGCCCTTGCCCGCCTCGCCCACCGCCCTGGGCATGCCAGTAAGTCTTGGCCAGCAGGTCAAGGCGTAAAAGCTTGCCATCACGTCTAAAGGCCACATCGTGCACCGTGGCGATGCGCGACAGGTTACCCAGGCCACTCAGGAACATCGCCAGGTCGTGATAAGTGCCCGCGACGCCGATCTGCACAGGTTGTTCGTGATAGAACGGCCGAGACAACGCATCCAACGGGGTGACGCTCTCAACCAACAAACCATTGGCCAGTGCCAGACGCGCAACGTCTTCCAGCAAGCCGGGCATTTCTGACTCGCTCGGCAACGCCTGCAAAAGCTCATCGACCTTCGCCTGCATCAACTGAAGCTGTTGCGTGCGCGCCTCAAGGCTGGCAGCCAGGACAGTTTTTTGTGCGACTTGCTGCTGCAGGGCCACTTCCCGCGCCTCGACCTGATGTAACCGCGCCCGCGAAGGACTCAGGTACGCAAGGTCGCCCACCACAAACACCAGACCCGCCAGCGCACAGCCCAACAGGGCCTTGCCGGGTAAGGGCCATTTTGCAGCGTTGTGAGTGAGTGCAGAAAGATTGAGCCTCAGCAGGCTCAAGGTTGAGCCTCGGTGGACTCTCCCTGACGGACCATCAGCTGGAACTCATTGTTGCCGCGCGCGCCATCCGTCCGCACATGTTGCAGCCGCGTCGAATGGGCGCCTTCCGCGGCCTCCAGGCGGCGCATCAACTGGGCGATGTCCTGGCTGGATTCAGCGCTGCCGCTGATACTCACCGTATCGCCCTTCGCCACCACTTCATGCAGGTGCACACCGTCAGGGACCGCACGCGCCAACTGATCCAACAGCTGAGCACCATTCGAGCGGGCATCGTGCAGGTCTTGCACGACTTTCATGCGCTGCGCCAGTTGCTGGCTTTGCTCCTGCAGGTCATCGATGGTCTTGATGCGTGAATCCAGGCCGGTGATTTCCTTGCCCAGGTGGTCATTGCGAGTCACCTGACGATCAATGGCTTGGTCGATCACCTGATCCGCCAGCCACACCGTCGCCAGCGCCGCACAAGCGAACACCAGCAAACACGCCAGCAAATTCTTGCGACGCCGCTCTGCCAGCGCCTGGCGCCAAGGCAGTAGGTTGATTCGTGTCTTCAAGCGAAACTCCTCAGGGCCAACCCGCAAGCAATTCCCATCCCTTGGGCATCCACGGCCCATTGTGCACTATCCACTCGATGGCTCGGCGTGAAGCTGGCGAAATCGTGACTGCAAGCGCGCGCCAATGCAAACGCTTCGACATCGACCACCTTCGGCACCAGCCCCGCCAGGGCCAAAACTGCCTCGCGGGCTTCCACCTGATCCTTGAGGCATGCAGCGAGCAGTACCTCGACACGGCCTGGGTCAAGTGCCGTCGGCCCGCGCACCTGAAAGTCGATGGCCACGTCATCCAATGGATAAGGAATGTACTGGTCTGCCTCCATCTGGATCATCCAGGTCATCTCATCGTCTGTGAGCCCCGCTTCCATTTCGATCATCCGCGTGATCACCGAAGGCCCGGCCACAGAGGCGGCGGCACCACGGGCCGACGTCGATAACCGCGACAACGCACTGCGCAAGGTGCGCCCTACACCCTCAAGATCGAGGAATGTGCCGTCGACCACCGTGTGCGCAGGCAACGCCTGTGTAACATAGCCTTGAACGTTGAACCCCGAAACTGAGCGACCCAGCTCGATCAGCCGGATGGTCGTGTCATTGATGTCGACACCTAGCAAGGTGTCGGCTTTTCGCGTGAAAAATCCCTTTCTCATAAAACTCCCTAAAACTTTGTCTGTCATACCGCCTGATTGCCGTTGTGCACCATGCATTCGGTCGACTTGTTGAACCGGCGCGAATGACGCCCCAAGTCGAAAAATGCTTTAATGCCCAGCGTTTTTTCCCGCTTTTTATCTGCAGCTCGGGTCGATCCATCGTTTGCCATGCATGCCCCGACGCCTAACTCATTCTTTTCTCTGGAAATCCAAAAGCCTTGATTCGTCTGCTGAAGTTTTTCGGGTACTCCATTGTCGCCATCGTTTGCGGGCTGCTGCTCGTGCTCAGCGGGGCCTACCTCTACCTTAGTCCGGGTTTACCCTCCGTAGAGGCTCTTAGAAGTATCCAGTTGCAGATTCCTTTGCGGGTCTACAGCAGCGATGAAAAATTAATCGCGGAGTTCGGCGAAATGCGCCGCACACCGATTCGTTTTGCCGATATTCCACCCAATTTCATCAGCGCCTTGCTGTCGGCCGAAGATGATAATTTTGCCAACCACTATGGCGTCGACCCCAGCAGCTTGGTGCGTGCGGCGACACAATTGGTAAAAAGCGGACACATTCAATCCGGCGGCAGCACCATCACCATGCAGGTGGCGAAGAACTTCTTCCTCACCAGCGAGCGCAGCTTTTCGCGCAAGGCCACGGAGATCCTCTTGGCACTGCAGATTGAGCGCCAGTTGACCAAGGACGAGATCCTCGAGCTGTACGTGAACAAGATTTACCTGGGCAACCGCGCCTACGGAATCGAGGCGGCTTCGCAGGTCTACTACGGCAAGTCAATTCGTGATGCCAGCCTGGCGCAGATGGCCATGATTGCCGGCCTGCCAAAGGCCCCATCACGCTTCAACCCCCTGGCCAACCCGGCGCGCAGCAAAGAACGCCGCGACTGGATCCTGGGGCGCATGTACAAGCTGGGCAAGATCGACCAGGCCGCTTACGAAAGCGCCATCGCCGAACCACTGAACGCCAGCTACCACGTGCCGACGCCGGAAGTGAACGCACCCTATATCGCCGAAATGGCGCGCGCCGAGATGGTCGGCCGTTACGGCAGCGAGGCCTACACCGAAGGTTTCCGCGTGACCACCACCGTGCCGAGCAACCTGCAGGACATCGCCAATGAGGCGGTGCATTCCGGCCTGATCACCTACGACCAGCGCCATGGCTACCGCGGCCCTGAATCGCGCCTGCCGGGCAAAACGCTGAGCGCCTGGACCACAGAGCTTGGCAAACAACGCCCGATCAGCGGCCTGGAGCCGGCCATCGTCACCCAGGTGAAGAAAGATGGCGTGCAGGTGCTGACCCGTACCGGCGAAGCCCATGTGGCGTGGGACAGCATGAAATGGGCGCGCCCTTTCCTGAATACCAACAGCATGGGCGCGATGCCTAAGCAGCCTTCGGACGTGGCGCAAGTGGGCGATCTGATCCGCGTGCAACGCCAGAAGGACGACAGCCTCAAATTCAGCCAGGTGCCACTGGCCCAAGGCGCGCTGGTTTCGCTGGACCCACAGAACGGTGCAATCCGCGCCCTGGTCGGCGGCTTCGCGTTCGAGCAGAGCAACTACAACCGTGCGACCCAGGCTAAGCGCCAGCCCGGTTCGAGCTTCAAGCCGTTCATCTACAGCGCCGCACTGGACAACGGCTACACCGCCGCCAGCCTGGTCAACGATGCGCCTATCGTGTTTGTCGACGAGTACCTGGACAAGGTCTGGCGCCCGAAGAACGACACCAACACGTTCCTCGGTCCGATCCGCATCCGCGAGGCGCTGTACAAGTCGCGTAACCTGGTGTCGATCCGCCTGCTGCAGGCGATGGGCGTGGGCAAGACCATCGATTACATGACGCGCTTTGGCTTTGCCAAGTCGGACCTGCCGCCGAACCTGTCCCTGGCCTTGGGTACGGCGACCCTTACACCGATGGAAATCGCCACCGGCTGGAGCACGTTTGCCAACGGCGGCTACAAGATCGCGCCGTACCTGATCGACAAGATCGAAAGCCGCAATGGTGACACCCTGTTCACGGCCAACCCACCGCGCGTGCCTGGGGATGTGGTCAACGGCGTGGCGGCGACTGATGGCCTGGCAGCCCCGAGCAACGGAGGCATCACCATCGAGCCGACCCCAGGCACAACGCCTGCGGCCAACGGCACTCCGGCTGAGCCCCAGACGCCTGCAGTCGCCGAGCGCATCGTCGACGGCCGTACCACTTATATCCTCAACAGCATCTTGGAAGACGTCATCAAGAAAGGTACCGGCCGCCGCGCACTGGCGCTGAACCGTCCGGACATCGCCGGCAAGACCGGTACCACCAACGAGTCCAAGGACGCCTGGTTCTCCGGCTACAACGCCGACTACGTGACCACCGTATGGACCGGTTATGACCAGCCGGAAAGCCTGGGCCGCCGCGAGTTCGGGGGCACCGTCGCACTGCCGATCTGGATGAGCTACATGGGCGCGGCCTTGAAGGACAAGCCGCCGCACACGCAGCCTGAGCCGGAAGGCATCCTCAGCCTGCGCATCGATCCGGTCAGCGGCCGCGCGGCATCGCCAAGCACGCCGAATGCGTACTTCGAACTGTTCAAGAGCGAAGACACGCCGCCGTCGGTCAATGAGCTGGGCAATGGCGTTGTACCGGGCAGCCCGCTGCCGGCGGATGAGGCAGCGCCGATCGACCTGTTCTAGTGAGATTTATGGCCTGAAACAGATCCAATGTGGGAGCGGGCTTGCCCGCGATTGCAGTGTGTCAGGCGCCACATGAGCTGATTGACCCATCGCTATCGCGGGCAAGCCCGCTCCCACACTTGGATCTCCACAGGGCTCAAGTGAATCGCCACAAAAAAGCCCCGACTCGCGAGAGCCGGGGCTTTTTGTTGGTGCGCTACAACGGCTTAGCCGTTGAACACATCATCCACGCTTTGCAGCGGGTAGTTCTTCGGATACGGCAGGGTAGCCACACCGGTCTCGATGGCGGCTTTGGCCACGGCATCGGAGATCAGGGTGATCAGGCGCTTATCCATTGGTTTCGGGATGATGTACTCGCGACCGAATTCCAGCTTGGCGCCACCGTAGGCATCGCACACGTCCTGAGGCACCGGCAGTTTGGCCAGTTCACGCAGGGCGTTGGCAGCAGCCACTTTCATCTCTTCGTTGATGCGCTTGGCGCGAACGTCGAGGGCGCCACGGAAGATGAACGGGAAGCCCAGAACGTTGTTGACCTGGTTCGGGTAGTCCGAACGGCCAGTGGCCATGATCACGTCGTTGCGAGTGGCATGCGCCAGTTCCGGCGAGATCTCCGGGTCCGGGTTGGAGCAGGCGAACACGATCGGGTTGGCCGCCATGGACTTCAAGCCTTCGGCGCTCAGCAGGTTCGGGCCGGACAGGCCGACGAACACGTCTGCACCGTCGAGCGCGTCAGCCAGGGTGCGCTTGGACGAAGGATGGGCAAACATCGCCTTGTACTGGTTCAGGTCGGTACGCTCGGACTGGATCACGCCCTTGCTGTCAACCATGTAGATGTTTTCCAGCTTGGCACCCATGCTCACGATCAACTTCATGCACGAGATGGCCGCAGCGCCGGCACCCAGGCAGACGATCTTGGCATCAGCCAGGGTTTTGCCAGCGATTTCCAGGGCGTTGATCATGCCGGCTGCGGTAACGATCGCGGTGCCGTGCTGGTCATCGTGGAATACCGGAATGTCGCACTGTTCGATCAGGGCCTTTTCAATCTCGAAGCACTCAGGTGCCTTGATGTCTTCCAGGTTGATGCCACCAAAGGTGATGGAAATGCGCTTGACCGTGTCGATGAACGCCTGCGGGCTTTCGGAGTCGACTTCGATGTCGAAAACGTCGATGCCGGCGAAGCGCTTGAACAGCACGCCCTTACCTTCCATGACTGGCTTGGACGCCAATGGGCCAAGGTTGCCCAGGCCGAGAATCGCGGTGCCATCGGAAATCACTGCAACCAGGTTGCCTTTGCCGGTGTACTTGTACGCCAGTTCAGGGTCGCGGGCGATTTCACGTACGGGCTCGGCAACACCAGGGCTGTAGGCCAACGACAGGTCGCGGGCGGTGGCAGTGGCTTTGGTGAGCTCTACACTCAGCTTTCCTGGACGAGGATGGGCATGGTATTCGAGAGCGGCAGTTTTCAAATCAGACATATCGGCATTCCGCTTTTACTGTTGGTCGACGGACCGCCGAGGATACGCGTGTCGCAAAGTCCCTACAAGACTGGGCAGTCACAGGTGTCAAGGCCCCAAAGTGCCGTACTTTGGTCTAAGGCCACGGGATACAAGGGCTCAAGTGTTCACAATCGCTTAAAAAAATGTCTACAATTTTTTATTAATAAATCGATTTGAGCATACCGGGATCGGTCACTGGCAGCAGCCAACGTGCCTGGCCGTTTTTCAGGGCGCCCCGCTTGGCGCGGTCCTGCACCCAGCCGCGCGCCTCGATTGTCTTGCCTTGCAGACCACTTAGCCATGCGGTGTCGAATTGTCGGATGAGGTCGGGTGCAATGCGTAATACCAGTGAACCCTGCAATTCGATCCAGATTCCACCACGATTGCGTTCGATCTTGCGCACGTTACCGCTGACAAGCACGAAGCCGGATTGCTTGAGCTGCGCCACCTGTTGCACTGGCGACTGGCGCCAAAGACCCAGTCGCGCCTTGCGGGCAGTGTTTTCGGCCGCCTGCTGGCAAGTGACAAGATCGACATTGGGCGCGACACCCACTTGAAACGCCAGGCCCTCGGCCAGCAACTGCGCTTCCAGATTCTCGCCATCGGCACCGTAGAAATGAGCCAGCGTACGGCCGTAGTGGTCTTTGCCCTCGCGCCCAGGCACCAGGCCGAGGCGACTGTCGCTGGCGTCAACCAATGCCTGCAAGCGCTGACGGGCAGCGACGGCGAAGGGCTCGTCGGAACGGCCTCGCTTGCCGGTCTCCGGCGCATTGAGGCCAATCATCCGTACGCTGCGACCATCCTTGAGGCGCACCGTGTCGCCATCCACCACGCGCTGCACCTCCACCTGGGCAAGGCCTGGCGGCGCGGGGCAGAACACGTTCGCCTGGGCGGCTGATTGCCAAAACCCAGGCACAAAAAAGGCGCCCACAAGGGACGCCTTTTTCAACAGCTGGCAAAAGCCCATAAGGCCTTTGAGCCTTACTCTGCTGGAGTAGCAGGCTTCTTGCCGAAAGCACCAAAGCGATCAGCGAAGCGCTGTACACGGCCGCCGGTGTCCAGAGTTTTCTGCTTACCGGTGTAGAACGGGTGGCACTCGTTGCATACGTCAGTACCCAGTGGCTTGCACAGGTTCGAACGCGTTTCGAACTTGTTGCCGCAGCTGCAGGTTACTTCGATGGTTTCGTACGCTGGATGGATATCGGCTTTCATGGCACTTCCTCGGGCTAGCGTGCCGCCACTCGACACTATTGTCGAATACCGCACGTAATTAGGCCGCGGATTCTACCAGACCTTTTTAATCGCGCAAGCGGCGCATCTGGCTGAATCCCCGCCTTTCATCAGAAAGTGCGGCATACCCAAGCCTGCGCCTGTCTGCTAGGCTCCCGCCCCTGCGCCACCGCCTGCCTTTATATGAGCCCCCCGCGTGCCCGACGCCATTTTGCGCCTAGCCCTGCCCTCGCCCCTGCGCCGCCTGTTCGATTACCGGGCTCCGTCTGGCGTGCTGCGAGCGCAGTTGCAGCCGGGCATGCGCGTACGTGTACCCTTTGGCCGGCGGGAAATGATCGGCATCCTGGTGGAAGTCGCCGACCATAGCGAAGTGCCTGCGGAAAAGCTCAAGCCCGCGCTGGCTATGCTGGACGCCACCCCACCGCTGCCACCTGCGCTGTTCAAGCTGTGCCTGTGGACGGCCCAGTATTACCAGCACAGCCTGGGCGACACTTTAAGCTGGGCATTGCCGGTACTGTTGCGCCAAGGCGAACTGGCCGAAGCACGCCAGGAACGCTTCTGGTCGACGGTGCCCGGCGCGCGCCTCGACGACCCGCGTATCGCCCGCGCCCCGCGCCAGCGTGAAGCCTTGGCGACACTGGCACAGCATCCCCACGGCGTGGCTCATCAACTGTTAAGCAAGCTGATGCTGAGCAAGGACAGCCTCGACCTGCTGCTGGCTAAAGGCTTGGTGCAGGTGGAGATCCGCAAGCACACCCCCAACGCCCGCCACGAACACTGGCTGGCCCAGCCGGAATTGCCGCTGAACCCAGAGCAACGCGCTGCGTATGAAGCCATTCGTGCAGGCTTCGACAGTTTCCACGCCTTCCTGTTGGCCGGGGTCACCGGCAGCGGCAAGACCGAAGTCTATTTGCAGTTGATCCGCGAAACCCTGCAAGCCGGTAAACAGGCACTGGTGTTGATTCCCGAGATCAACCTGGGCCCGCAAACCCTGGCGCGCTTCGAACAGCGTTTCAACGCACGTATCGCCCTGGTGCACTCGGCGGTTAACGACCGTGAGCGACTGGAGTCGTGGCTGGCCGCGCGAGATGGCGAAGCCGACATTATTATCGGTACCCGTTCGGCGCTGTTCACCCCGATGAAAAACCCCGGGCTGATCATCATCGACGAGGAGCACGACGGCTCCTATAAACAGCAGGAAGGCCTGCGCTACCATGCCCGCGACCTGGCGCTGGTGCGCGCACGCCAGGAAGACATCCCGATTGTGCTGGGCTCGGCCACGCCGTCCCTGGAAAGCCTGCACAACGCCTACACCGGCCGTTACGGCCTGCTACGCCTGAACGAGCGCGCGGGCGGCGCCAAGCAGCCACGTTTCCTGCGCCTCGACGTTAAAAGTCGCCCATTGGACAGCGGTATTTCCGGGCCCATGCAACAAGCCATCGGCCAGACCCTCGCCGCCGGCCAGCAGGTATTGGTGTTTCTCAATCGCCGGGGCTTTGCGCCGACCCTGCTGTGCCACGACTGCGGCTGGATGTCCGAGTGCGAGCGCTGCGATGCGCGCATGACCGTGCACCAGCGCCACGGCGAATTACGCTGCCATCACTGCGGCCATGTGGAGCGGGTGCCACGCCACTGCCCGCAATGCGGCAAAGTCGACCTGCGACCGGTAGGCGCGGGCAC
Organism: Pseudomonas sp. H1_A03; assembly: GCF_054685145.1. Taxonomy (NCBI): domain Bacteria; kingdom Pseudomonadati; phylum Pseudomonadota; class Gammaproteobacteria; order Pseudomonadales; family Pseudomonadaceae; genus Pseudomonas; species Pseudomonas sp. H1_A03. The sequence goes on along the minus strand of NZ_CP162829.1, from coordinate 1,723,874 downwards.
CGAACGTGCGGAAGAGCGCCTGGGCATTCTGTTCCCCGATTACCCGGTGCTGCGCGTCGACCGTGACAGCACCTCGCGCAAAGACGCAATGAGCCAACTGTTCGCGACCATCCAGAAGGGCCAACCGTGCATCTTGATCGGCACGCAGATGCTTGCCAAAGGGCACCATTTTCCACGGGTGACCCTAGTGTCGATCCTGGACGCCGACGGCGGGCTGTTCTCCGGGGATTTCCGCGCCAGCGAACGCATGGCGCAGTTGATCGTGCAGGTCGCTGGCCGCGCGGGTCGCGCCGAAGAGCCAGGCCGAGTGATTATCCAGACGCACCTGGCCGAACATCCGCTGCTGATCCAACTGACTGAACAAGGTTACTTTGCATTCGCCGAACAGGCGCTGAGCGAACGCCGCGCCGCCGGCCTGCCGCCTTTTTCCCATTTAGCGTTGTTACGCGCCGAAGCCCACAAACCAGGGCAGGCCGAGAGCTTTCTGGATGAAGCGTGCAGCGCCGCCGAACGTTTGCTCGGCGAGCTGGGCCTGAGCGGCATCGAACTGCTCGGCCCAGTGCCTGCGCCCATGGAACGCCGCGCCGGGCGTTATCGTGCTCAGCTACTCTTGCAAGCAACCTCCCGTGCGCCACTGCATCGGCTATTAAGTAGCTGGTTGCTTGCCCTGGAGCAAATGCCCAGCGGCCGACAAGTGCGATGGTCGTTGGATGTGGACCCGGTGGATTTGTACTGACCGTTAAATTGCCATCGCAGGCAAGCCAGCTCCCATAATTTGAAATGTGAACAGCCTTAAATGTGGGAGCGGGCTTGCCCGCGATGAGGCCCGCAGGTCCGCCAACCCGTCTGAATGGTTGGCAAGCCCGCCCTCGCCACGGATAATGCCCAGTTTTTCCACCTGCGCATCGCGCGCCGCCGCTTGCGGTCGAAAGAGAACACCATGAAAGACACCATTCGCCAGCTGATCCAACAAGCCCTCACCCAACTCGTCAACGAAGGTGTGTTGCCTGAAGGCCTGACGCCGGCGATCCAGGTGGAAAACACCCGCGACAAGACCCACGGCGACTTCGCCAGCAACATTGCGATGATGCTGTCCAAGCCTGCCGGCATGAAACCACGCGACCTGGCTGAAAAAATCATTGCCGCGCTGCCTGCCGATGAAAGCGTCACCAAGGCCGAAATCGCCGGCCCTGGCTTCATCAACTTCTTCCAGAACACCCAGGCCTTGGCCAATCGCCTCGACGCGGCCTTGGTCGATGCCCATGTGGGCGCGCGCAAAGCCGGCCCGGCCCAGCGCACCGTGGTCGACCTGTCGGCCCCCAACCTGGCCAAAGAGATGCACGTCGGCCACTTGCGCTCGACCATCATCGGCGACGGCGTAGCACGGGTCCTGGAGTTCCTCGGTGACGAAGTCATCCGTCAGAACCACGTCGGCGACTGGGGCACCCAGTTCGGCATGCTGATGGCCTACCTGCAGGAAAACCCGATCACCAGCGACGAATTGTCAGACCTGGAAAATTTCTATCGCGCGGCCAAGAAGCGCTTTGATGAATCAGAAGAGTTCGCCGACCGCGCCCGGGGCTTGGTAGTGAAGCTGCAGGCCGGCGATGCCGAATGCCTGGCGTTGTGGACCAAGTTCAAGGACATCTCACTGTCCCACTGCCAGAAGATCTACGAACTGCTCAACGTCAAGTTGACCATGGCCGATGTGATGGGCGAAAGCGCCTACAACGACGACTTGATCAATGTGGTCAACGACTTGAAGGCTGCTGGCATGCTGGTCGAGAGCAACGGCGCCCAGTGCGTGTTCCTCGACGAATTCAAGAACGCCGACGGCGAGCCGCTGCCGGTGATCATCGTCAAGGCCGATGGCGGCTACCTCTACGCCACTACTGACCTGGCGGCTGTACGCTACCGCAGCGGCACGCTCAAGGCTGACCGCGCGCTGTACTTCGTCGACCAGCGCCAGGCCCTGCACTTCCAGCAAGTGTTCGCCGTAGCGCGCAAAGCCGGTTTCGTCACCCACCCGATGCACATGGAACACATGGGCTTTGGCACCATGAACGGCGCCGATGGCCGCCCGTTCAAGACCCGCGATGGCGGCACGGTAAAGCTGATCGACCTGCTGACCGAAGCTCAGGAGCGCGCCTACACCCTGGTGAAGGAAAAGAACCCGGAGCTCGCCGAAGCCGACCTGCGCAACATCGCCCGCGTGGTGGGCATTGGCGCGGTCAAATACGCCGACCTGTCCAAGCACCGTACCAGCGACTACAGCTTCAACTTCGACCTGATGCTCAATTTCGAAGGCAACACCGCGCCTTACCTGCTGTACGCCTACACCCGTGTGGCCGGTGTGTTCCGCAAGTTGGGCAAGGACTTCAGCGAAGTTGACGGCCGGATCGTGCTGGACGCTCCGCACGAGCAAGAACTGGCCGCCAAGCTCGCGCAATTCGGCGAAGTGCTGAACAGCGTCGGCGAGAAAGGCACCCCGCACATTCTGTGCACCTACCTGTACGAAGTCGCGGGCCTGTTCTCCAGCTTCTACGAGAACTGCCCGATCCTGACCGCCGACGACGAAGCCCAGAAGCAAAGCCGCCTGCGCCTCGCCGCACTGGCTGGACGGACCCTCAAGCAAGGCCTGGAACTGTTAGGCCTGGAAACTCTGGAGCGTATGTAAGTTGGCTGCCAAGAAAAAACCTGCACCCAAGCGCGGCGCCAGCCGTTACCAGGCCCCGGCAAAGAAGCCTATTCCAGGCTGGCTGTGGATGGCCATCGGCCTCACCGTTGGCGCGTTTATCGTGTTCCTGATGAAACTGGACCCAGGCCAGGGCGACGACGTCAAACGGGTCAAACAGGAGCAGCAGAAAGCCACCAAAATGGCCGAAGCCAATAAGACCGCACCAAGCCCGACAGCACCGGTGAAGCCAAAGTACGACTTCTACACACTGCTGCCGGAATCGGAAGTGATCGTGCCGCCTGACGCCGTACCGGAGAAAACCCTGCCGACGCCGCAAGTGCCGACCACGCCGGTCACCCCGGCAGAAGCGGCGAAAATCGACACCGCGCGCGCCCAGGCCGCATTGGCCGGGATCACCCCGCCGCCAGCACCACCGGTCGCCGAGACCAAGGCAGCGCCGGTGACCAAGTTCTTCCTGCAAGCGGGCTCGTTCCCGAAACAGGCGGATGCGGATCGCGTGCGTGCGCAGATCATTCTGCTGGGCCAGGCGGTGACGGTAGAGTCGGGTACGGTGAAGGATGCGACCTGGTACCGCGTGCTGGTGGGGCCATTCAGCAACCGTGAACAGCTGACCGTCGCGCAGAAACAATTGGCCGGCGCGGGCTTTAGCAACCTGTTGTTACAACAACGCCAAAGCCGCTAGCTCGCAGCCAACACAGTAAAAATGTGGGAGCTGGCTTGCCTGCGATGGCGGTGTAACAGTCAATATTTTCAGTGACTGACACACCGCCATCGCAGGCAAGCCAGCTCCCACATTTGATTTTCAGCGGTCGCAGGACCGAGTCCGACACATAAACACCACTCGTCCGCCCTCCCGTCCTACAGTTGAAATCCCCCTCGCCACCCCCATATCAGTTTCCATCAGGGCATTTTCGCCCCGCTGCGTGGAGACTCTCCCCTTGACCACCATCGTTTCAGTACGTCGCCACGGCAAAGTCGTCATGGGCGGCGACGGCCAGGTTTCCCTTGGCAATACCGTGATGAAAGGCAACGCCAAGAAAGTGCGTCGCCTGTACCACGGCCAGGTTCTCGCGGGCTTTGCCGGCGCTACCGCCGACGCCTTCACCCTCTTCGAGCGCTTCGAAGGCCAGCTGGAAAAACACCAGGGCCACCTCGTACGCGCCGCCGTCGAGCTCGCCAAAGAATGGCGCACCGACCGCACGCTCAGCCGCCTGGAAGCCATGTTGGCCGTCGCCAACAAAGATGCCTCCCTGATCATCACCGGTAACGGCGATGTGGTTGAGCCTGAACATGGCCTGATCGCCATGGGTTCCGGCGGTGGCTACGCCCAAGCGGCAGCCAGCGCACTGTTGAAGAAAACCGACCTGTCGGCCCGCGAAATCGTCGAGACGTCCTTGGGCATTGCAGGCGATATCTGCGTGTTCACCAACCACAATCAGACCATTGAGGAGCAGGACCTCGCCGAATAAGCCTTAGGCTTATTCTCGCTTGAGGCCGCCAAACACTATGTCCATGACTCCCCGCGAAATCGTCCATGAACTCAACCGCCATATCATCGGCCAGGACGATGCCAAACGCGCCGTTGCCATCGCGCTGCGTAACCGCTGGCGCCGTATGCAACTGCCCGAAGAGCTGCGTGTTGAAGTAACGCCGAAAAACATCCTGATGATCGGCCCTACCGGCGTCGGTAAAACCGAAATCGCCCGTCGCTTGGCCAAACTGGCCAATGCACCGTTCATCAAGGTCGAAGCCACCAAGTTCACCGAAGTGGGCTACGTGGGCCGCGACGTCGAGTCGATCATTCGTGACTTGGCCGATGCCGCGCTGAAGCTGCTGCGCGAACAGGAAATGACCAAGGTCAGCCACCGCGCCGAAGACGCCGCAGAAGAACGCATCCTTGATGCCCTGCTGCCACCGGCACGCATGGGTTTCAACGAAGACGCCGCACCGGCCTCGGATTCCAACACCCGCCAGCTGTTCCGCAAGCGCCTGCGTGAAGGCCAGTTGGACGACAAGGAAATCGAGATCGAAGTCGCCGAAGTCTCCGGTGTCGACATCTCCGCCCCGCCTGGCATGGAAGAAATGACCAGCCAGTTGCAGAACCTGTTCGCCAACATGGGCAAGGGCAAGAAGAAAAGCCGCAAGCTCAAGGTGAAGGAAGCGCTGAAACTGGTGCGCGACGAAGAAGCCGGGCGCCTGGTGAATGAGGAAGAACTCAAGGCCAAGGCCCTGGAGGCAGTCGAGCAGCACGGCATCGTGTTTATCGACGAGATCGACAAGGTCGCCAAGCGCGGTAACTCGGGCGGCGTGGATGTGTCCCGTGAAGGCGTGCAGCGCGACCTGTTGCCGCTGATCGAAGGCTGCACCGTGAACACCAAGCTGGGCATGGTCAAGACCGACCATATCCTGTTTATCGCCTCCGGCGCCTTCCACCTGAGCAAACCAAGCGATCTGGTGCCGGAGCTGCAAGGCCGCCTGCCGATTCGCGTCGAGCTCAAGGCGCTGACCCCGGGCGACTTCGAGCGCATCCTCAGCGAACCGCATGCCTCTCTCACCGAGCAATACCGTGAGCTGCTGAAAACCGAAGGCTTGGGCATCGAGTTCCAAACCGATGGCATCAAGCGCCTGGCGGAGATCGCCTGGCAGGTCAACGAGAAGACCGAGAACATCGGTGCGCGTCGCCTGCATACCCTGCTTGAGCGTTTGCTGGAGGAAGTGTCCTTCAGCGCAGGCGACTTGGCCGGTGCGCAAAATGGCGAAGTGATCAAGATTGATGCGGATTACGTCAACAGCCATCTGGGCGAATTGGCGCAGAACGAAGATCTGTCTCGTTATATCCTGTAAGCCTCACGCAGAACCGCTTTGCTTTAATGTGGGAGCGGGCTTGCTCGCGAATGCGGTGAATCAGTCACATATGTACTGACTGACACTGCGCATTCGCGAGCAAGCCCGCTCCCACATTTTTGAGCCGGTTCCTTCAGGATCATCTTCCATGTCCAAATTTCCTACAGCTGTAAACCTGCACAAAACCTCCAATACCCTCGGCCTCACCTACGGCCCCGACGAGGTTTACCAACTCCCCGCCGAACTGCTGCGCACCCACTCGCCTTCCGCCGAGGTCCAGGGCCACGGCAAACCCATCCTGCAATTCGGCAAGCTCAACGTTCGGTTAGTCAAAATAGAACCCGCCGGTCAGTACGCACTGAAATTGACCTTTGACGACGGGCATGACAGCGGACTGTTCACCTGGGACTACCTCTACCAGCTGGCCGTGCGTCAGGATGCGCTGTGGGCCGACTACCTTGCCGAACTTAAAGCGGCCGGCAAAACCCGCGATCCGAATCAGTCGGTCGTGCGGCTGATGCTCTAGCCCAGGCGTCTTGCTCTTTAGAGGGCATTTTCTAATTTCATCTGCTTGAATGCCCTGTCGCGTGACCAACGATTGGTCCGCTTGCGAAAAAAATTAAACTCGGGTAACCAATGGAGCTGGCAAGTTCCCTGCATTTGACGATGCGGTATCAACGGTCACCCGAGTCGCAGTACCTGGCTTGTGTTGTGTATCGAAACTGGGTGCACAGCGGCAGTAACGGGTACTCGTCTTTCGGACAATGGAGCGTCGTAGATGAGTAACAAGAATAACGATGACTTGAAACGCCAGGCCTCGGAAAACACCCTGGGGCTGAACCCGATCATCGCGTTACGTAAAAAGGATTTACTCGCCTCGGCGAAGATGGTGCTGACCCAAGCCATCAAGCAACCGTTGCACAGCGTCAAACACGTCGCGCATTTTGGCGTGGAATTGAAGAATGTGATGTTCGGCAAATCGCAGCTGGTACCCGAAAGCGACGACCGTCGTTTCCATGACCCTGCCTGGAGCCAGAACCCGCTCTACAAACGTTATTTGCAGACCTACCTGGCGTGGCGCAAGGAGCTGCACGACTGGATCGGCGACAGCAACCTGTCGGAACAGGACATCAGTCGCGGCCACTTCGTGATCAACCTGATGACCGAAGCCATGGCCCCGACTAACAGCGCGGCCAACCCGGCGGCGGTCAAACGCTTTTTTGAAACCGGCGGCAAAAGCCTGCTCGACGGCCTGTCACACTTGGCCAAGGACATGGTGCACAACGGCGGCATGCCGAGCCAGGTCAACATGGGCGCCTTTGAAGTGGGCAAGAGCCTGGGCACCACCGAAGGTGCCGTAGTGTTTCGCAACGACGTGCTGGAGTTGATCCAGTACAAGCCGATCACCGAACAGGTGCACGAGCGCCCGCTGTTGGTGGTGCCGCCGCAGATCAACAAATTCTATGTGTTCGACTTGAGCCCGGATAAGAGCCTGGCGCGCTTTTGCCTGCGCAATGGCCAGCAGACGTTTATCGTCAGCTGGCGCAACCCGACCAAGGCCCAGCGTGAATGGGGCCTGTCGACCTATATCGAAGCGCTCAAGGAAGCGGTCGATGTGGTCACCGCGATCACCGGCAGCAAAGATATCAACATGCTCGGCGCCTGCTCCGGTGGCATTACCTGCACCGCGCTGCTGGGCCACTACGCGGCGCTGGGCGAGAAGAAGGTCAACGCCCTGACCCTGCTGGTGAGCGTGCTGGACACCACGTTGGACACCCAGGTGGCGCTGTTTGTCGACGAACAGACCCTGGAAGCGGCCAAGCGCCATTCCTATCAGGCCGGCGTGCTGGAAGGCCGCGACATGGCCAAGGTGTTCGCCTGGATGCGCCCCAACGACCTGATCTGGAACTACTGGGTCAACAATTACCTGCTCGGCAACGAGCCGCCGGTGTTCGACATCTTGTTCTGGAACAACGACACCACGCGCTTGCCTGCCGCCTTCCACGGCGACCTGATCGAACTGTTCAAAAATAATCCACTGGTCCGCGCCAACGCCCTGGAAGTGTGCGGTACGCCGATTGACCTCAAGCAGGTCACCGCCGATATCTATTCACTGGCCGGCACCAACGACCACATCACGCCGTGGCAGTCTTGCTACAAGTCGGCGCAGCTGTTTGGTGGAAAGGTTGAATTCGTGTTGTCCAGCAGCGGTCACATCCAGAGCATTCTTAATCCACCGGGTAATCCCAAGGCGCGTTACCAGACCAGTGACAGCCTCACGGCGAAACCGCTGGAATGGCAGGAGAATGCAACCAAGCACACCGATTCCTGGTGGCTGCATTGGCAGGTATGGCAGGCGGAGCGGGCGGGGAAGTTGAAGAAAGCACCGACGGCATTAGGTAATAAAACGTACGCCGCAGCCGAAGCGGCGCCCGGAACATACGTGCATGAACGCTAACCCAACCTTGTGGTTGAAATGAGATCGATGTGGGAGCTGGCTTGCCTGCGAAAGCGGTATGGGATTCACCACCGCCATCGCAGGCAAGCCAGCTCCCACAAGGTCCGCATCACCCATTAGAACTATGCACCACCTCACAGGGCTTGAGCATGCCGCAACCGTTCATCTTCCGTACCATCGACTTGGATGGCCAAGCCATCCGCACGGCGGTGCGTCCGGGCAAGCCTCACTTGACGCCTTTGCTGATCTTCAATGGCATCGGCGCCAACCTCGAGCTGGTGTTTCCGTTCGTCCAGGCGCTGGACCCGGACCTGGAAGTGATCGCCTTCGATGTGCCCGGCGTGGGCGGTTCGTCGACGCCCAACCGGCCCTACCGTTTTCCCGGCCTGGCCAAACTTACCGCGCGCATGCTCGATTACCTGGACTACGGCCAGGTCAGCGCAGTGGGTGTGTCGTGGGGTGGCGCGCTAGCGCAGCAATTCGCCTACGACTACCCGGAGCGTTGTAAAAAGCTGATCCTCGCGGCCACGGCAGCGGGTGCGGTGATGGTGCCGGGCAAGCCCAAAGTGCTGTGGCTGATGGCCAGCCCACGCCGTTACATCCAACCGTCCCACGTGGTGCGCATTGCGCCGATGATTTACGGCGGCTCGTTCCGCCGCGATTCGAAACTGGCCGCCGAACACGCGAGCAAAGTGCGCTCGGCCGGCAAGCTGGGTTACTACTGGCAGTTGTTTGCCGGGCTGGGTTGGACCAGCATCCATTGGCTGCACAAAATCCGCCAGCCCACCCTGGTGCTGGCCGGGGACGACGACCCGCTGATCCCGCTGATCAACATGCGCATGCTCGCCTGGCGCATTCCCAATGCGCAGTTGCACATCATTGATGATGGCCACCTATTCCTGATCACCCGGGCCGAAGCCGTGGCACCGATCATCATGAAGTTTCTCGAAGAGGAGCGCATGCGCGCGGTGATTCATCCGCGACCGGCGGTGTAAGGACCTCATCGCCGCGCAACTTGCCAGGAACCAACTATGGTTCTGAATTGGCGTGCCTGTTGATGGCTTGACGAAGGAGTGTTGGCTCATGCGAGAAAGACCCGTGACGAACCCGGCGCCCACCCCTGCCGCGTTCATCAATGCGCAAACTGCGATCACCGGCCTGCGTGGCCGGGATTTACTGTCAACCCTGCGCAGCGTCGCCGCCCACGGCTTGCGCAACCCGGTGCATACCGCGCGCCACGCCGTGGCGCTGGGCGGGCAATTGGGCCGTGTATTGCTGGGCGAAACCGTGCATGCGCCCAATCCCAATGACAGCCGCTTCACCGACCCCACCTGGAAACTCAACCCCCTGTACCGGCGCAGCCTGCAAGCCTATTTGAGCTGGCAGAAGCAATCCCGCCAGTGGATTGACGACAGCACCCTGAGCGCCGATGACCGGGCACGGGCGCATTTTGCGTTCGCCCTGTTCAACGATGCCGTCTCGCCTTCCAACACCCTGCTCAACCCGCTGGCCATCAAGGAGCTGCTCAACTCCGGTGGCAACAGTGTGGTGCGCGGCGTGAGCAACCTGTTCGAGGACCTGCTGCACAACAATGGCCTGCCACGCCAGGTGAGCAAGCACGCGTTCGAGGTCGGCAAGACAGTGGCGACCACACCCGGCTCAGTGGTGTTTCGCAATGAGCTACTGGAGCTGATCCAGTACAAGCCCATGAGCGAAAAACAATATGCCAAGCCCCTGCTGGTGGTGCCGCCGCAAATCAATAAGTACTACATTTTCGACCTGAGCCCGGCCAACAGCTTTGTGCAATACGCCCTGAAAAACGGCCTGCAGACCTTCATGATCAGTTGGCGAAACCCCGACGTGCGGCACCGCGAATGGGGCCTTTCGACCTACGTCGCCGCTGCGGAAGAAGCGCTCAACGTGTGCCGGGCGATCACCGGCGCGCGCGAGGTCAACCTGATGGGCGCCTGCGCCGGCGGCCTGACCATCGCCGCGCTGCAAGGCCACCTGCAGGCCAAGCGCCAGCTGCGGCGCATCTCCAGCGCCAGCTACCTGGTCAGCCTGCTGGACAGCCAGATCGAAAGCCCCGCCACGCTGTTCGCCGACGAACAAACCCTGGAAGCCGCCAAGCGCCGCTCTTACCAGCAAGGCGTGCTGGATGGCCGCGACATGGCCAAGGTCTTTGCCTGGATGCGCCCCAATGATCTGATCTGGAACTATTGGATCAATAACTACCTGCTGGGCAAGGAACCGCCCGCCTTCGACATCCTGTACTGGAACAACGACAACACGCGCCTGCCCGCCGCGCTGCACGGCGACCTGCTGGACTTCTTCAAGCACAACCCACTCAGCCATCCCGGCGGCCTGGAGGTATGCGGCACGCCTATCGATCTGCAAAAGGTCACGGTGGACAGTTTCAGTGTGGCCGGGATCAACGACCACATCACGCCGTGGGACGCGGTGTACCGCTCGACCCAACTGCTGGGCGGCGACCGGCGCTTCGTGCTGTCCAACAGCGGGCACATCCAGAGCATCCTCAACCCGCCGGGCAACCCAAAGGCCAATTACGTCGAAAACCCTAAGATGAGCAGCGACCCGCGCGCCTGGTACTACGACGCCAACCACGTCGAGGGTAGCTGGTGGCCGCAATGGCTGGAGTGGGTCCAGCAACGCTCAGGCGTGCAACGCGAAACCCTCACCGCCCTGGGCAACCAGAATTACCCACCGATGGAAGCAGCGCCTGGCACCTATGTTCGGGTGCGTTGAGCTCAACAATCACATTAAGAAGACTGGATGAAGACGCGCGACCGTATCCTTGAATGTGCCCTGCAGTTGTTCAACCAGAAGGGCGAACCGAACGTGTCGACCATGGAGGTGGCCAATGAAATGGGGATCAGCCCCGGCAACCTTTACTACCACTTCCATGGCAAGGAGCCGCTGGTCCTCGGGCTGTTCGAGCGCTTTCAGAATGAGCTGGCGCCGCTGCTCGACCCACCCGCCGACGCACAGCTGGAAGCCGAGGATTACTGGCTGTTCCTGCACCTGATCGTCGAGCGCATGGCCCATTACCGGTTCCTGTTCCAGGACCTGTCGAACCTGGCCGGGCGCCTGCCGAAGCTGGCCAAAGGTATTCGCAACCTGCTCACGGCGCTCAAGCGCACCCTGGCTTCGTTGCTGGCGCGGCTGAAGGCGGCGGGGCAGTTGGTGAGTGGCACTCAAGCCTTGGGGCAACTGGTGGAGCAGATCACCATGACCTTGTTGTTTTCCCTGGATTACCAACGGATTCTCGACCGTGAAGGCGAGGTGCAGGTGGTGGTGTACCAGATCATGATGTTGGTGGCGCCGCATCTGTTGCTGCCGGCGCGGCTGGCAACCGAGAAATTCGCGCTGAAATACCTGGATGACCCCGTCTGAAAATGTAGGAGCTGGCTTGCCTGCGGTAGCGCTGGATCAGTCAGCTCATGTGGGGCCTGACACCCCTCAATTGCAGGCAAGCCAGCTACCACCCATAAAAAATGCCCGACCTTTGCAGGCCGGGCATTTTTGTGTCCTGGGGAAAATCAGGACTGACTGGATGGCGTCGGGGTTGCCGGCGTTGCAGTCGGGGTCACAGCAGCAGGGGTCGGTGCGGACACTGAGTTGGCTGTGGAAGCGGTGGGTGCCGTAGCAGCAGGCTTGGCCGCAACAGCAGGCTTGGATGCTGCTGGTTTTTTCGCTACTGCTGGTTTCTTCGCGGCGGCTGGTTTGGCCGCAGGCTTGGCTGCAGCAGGTTTCGCGGCCGGCTTCGCGGCGGCGGACTTGGTTGCTGGTTTCGCTGCGGCTGGTTTGGCAGCAGGCTTTGCCGCCGCGGTTTTAGCCGCAGGTTTGGCGGCTGGTTTTGCTGCTGCCTTGGCGGCGGGCTTAGCAGCAGCTTTAGCGGCTACCGGTTTAGCGGCAGGCTTGGCAGCTGCCGTTTTTGCCGCAGGCTTGGCGGCTGGTTTAGCAACAGCTTTGGCTGGCGCCTTGGCCGCAGCTTTGGCAGCCGGTTTGGCGGCAGCTTTTACCAGGGGCTTGGCGGCCGCTTTCACGGCAGGTTTGGCCGCAGCAGTTTTAGCAGCCGGCTTGGCAGCGGGTTTAGCGGCGGCAGTTTTCGCCGGAGCTACTTTGGCACCCGTGAGCTTTTCAATTTGCTTGGTCAGGGTATCGACCTTGCTGTGCAGCGTCTTCAGTTCTGCTTTGCTAGGCACGCCCAGTCGCGAAATGGCACTGTTAAGGCGCTTGTCGAAAGTTTCTTCCAACTTGCCCCACGTGTCAGAAATGCTCGACTTGGCGGAACCGGCAGTTGCCTTGGCCGCTTCAACTTTTTTACCAACCGTGGTTTTGGTCAACTTCTCGGCCTTCTCGCCGTCCTTGACCAAAGTCTCGAAGTACTTGCCACCGTCACTGCTAACCTTCGAGTACACGCCTAAACCAGCAAGCCAGATCTTACGGGAATATTTTTCAACTTCCCCGACCCACGAGCTGCCTTCTTTCTGAGTAGTCTTTTTAACAGCCATCCCGATGTCTCCTTAGTGTTTACGCGCGATACGTTCTAGCAATGTCGTCAGCTCTTCGAGCTTAGCAGAGAGTGTCTCAACGTCATGTTTAGACGCAATGCCGATTCGATTCAAGGCACTTGCAACACGAGTATCAAAAGCTTTTTCAACTTTATCCAGCTGAACTTCTACCAGGCCTTTGACGGAGGAGACGTTACTCTTTACTTGATCAATCTGACTGTTGGCGGCCTCAAGTTGTTCAACTGCAACTTTTTTGCCTTTACTTTCAACATGTTGACCAGTTTTAACCAGCTCTTTGAAATACTCGCCGCCCTCACTTCCAACCTTGGCATAGGCACCAAGTCCTGCCAGCCAGATCTTGCGGGCGTAGGATTTAACGTCGCTCAGCGTAGTGGTCTCGACGTCGATTTTTTTCTTCAGGATAACTTTGGCCATGGTGCACCTCACGCAGAATAGGGTGGAGGAACGGCCCACAGGAGTTGAGGGCTTGGGCACAAAGTAGGGTGAAAAATTAGAATCGGCACCCTAAGAACGAGCGGATCACGCCAGCGCCTTATCCAGCGCCTTTTCAATTTCAGACTTGATGGTGCCGCTCATGGCCGACATCAACAGGCCCAGCTCCACATCAATGCGTAAAGAATCATCGGCCACTACTACCGTGCCTTTCACCCCAGAACGCTTGAGGTTCAAGGTGTCCCCGGACCATGACGGCTCGAGGCCATATTGCTCCTTGAGTTTTTGCGCCAACTTGTCGGCCTTTGCCCGTGCGCCTTCTTTACCCAGGGAATGTGCACGCTCAACGGTTATACGGGCCATTGCAATGACTCCTCTTTATAGCGACGTTGTAAACCTTCCATGCGGCAAAAGGTCTCTGTGATGACCTATCTTACCTGCAGCCTTGCCAAGACAAAGCAGGCCTTGGGGATTATCATGTCCCGCATTCTCTTTTGGTGACAGCGATATGACTGATCAGCGCAAAGGCAGCGATGCCGAACCCACCACTCACTTCGGCTTCAAGAACGTCCCGGAAAGCCAAAAAGCGGAAAAAGTCGCTGAGGTGTTCCACTCTGTAGCCGCCAAGTACGACCTGATGAACGACGTGCTGTCGGGCGGTATGCACCGCCTGTGGAAGCGCTTCACCATCGAGTTGTCGGGTGTACGCACCGGCAATCGCGTGTTGGATATCGCCGGCGGCACGGGCGACCTGGCAGCGAAGTTCTCCAAGCTCGTTGGCCCGACCGGCCAGGTGGTGTTGGCGGACATCAACGGTTCGATGCTCAAGGTCGGTCGCGACCGCCTGCTCGACAAAGGCGTGGCCGGCAATATCGAGTTCGTCCAGGCCGACGCTGAAAAGCTGCCGTTCCCCGACAACCATTTCGACTGCGTGACCATCGCTTTCGGCCTGCGCAACGTGACCCACAAGGAAGACGCAATCCGCTCGATGCTGCGCGTGCTCAAGCCGGGCGGCCGCCTGTTGGTACTGGAGTTCTCCAAGCCGACCAACGCGCTGATGTCCAAGGTCTACGACACCTACTCGTTCGCCTTCATGCCGTTGATGGGCAAGCTGATCACCAATGACGCCGAGAGCTACCGCTACCTGGCTGAATCGATCCGCATGCACCCTGACCAGGAAACCCTCAAGTCGATGATGGTAGAGGCCGGCTTCGACCGCGTGACTTACCACAACATGACCTCGGGTATCGTCGCGCTGCACCGTGGCATCAAGCCCTGATGTTGTTCGCCGGTCTTCTCGCCAGCGTCGAACACGGCCTCAACCGTGTACTGCGCCTGGACAGCACCGCGCTGGCGCGGCTTGCGCACCTCAACGGCAAAGTCATTGCCGTCGATTGCCGCAGCCCCGCCCTGCAGCTATTTATCCTGCCCAGCGATGAAGGCCTGATGCTTGCGAGCCAATGGGCCGCCGAGGCCGATTGCACCTTGCGTGCGCCGGCATCGAGCCTGTTGCACCTGGCCCTGAGTCGCAACAAGACCGCCATCCTGCACAGTGCCGAAGTGGAGCTGGAAGGCGACAGCGCGGCGCTGATGGACCTGGCCGCCGTGTTGCAAGACCTGGAACTGGACTGGGAATACGAGCTCTCCCGCTGGATCGGCCCCGTGGCCACCCAGTTGATCAGCGGACACCTGCGCAGCAGGTCGCGTTGGTACCAGCAAGGGTTCGCCAGCCTGAACCAGAACCTCGCCGAATACCTGAGCGAAGAATCGCGCACCCTGGTCGGAGAACGGGAAGCGCAAGCGCGCTTTCGTGAACTCGACAAGGCCAAAATCGACCTGGAACGCCTTGAGGCACGCTTCGAGCGCCTGAGCCGTTCCCTTGATCCAAGCGATAACGCATGAAGCTGCTTGCCGTCCGCCGTTTGTTTCGTATCCAGCGCGTTGTAATCCGCTACCGCCTTGATGACCTGCTGTTCGCCCTGCCCCTGCCGTGGTTCCTGCTTGCCGTGCGCTATGTGCTGCCATGGCGTTGGTTCCCGCGTAAACAGCTGGAGCTCAGCCGGGGCGCACGCCTGCGCCTGGCCTTGCAGGACCTGGGGCCGATCTTTATCAAGTTCGGGCAGATCCTCTCGACCCGTCGCGACTTGTTGCCGGAAGACATCGCCGACGAGCTGATGCTGCTGCAGGACCGCGTGCCACCCTTCGATTCCCAGCAATCAATGAAGCTGATCGAAGAGCAGCTTGGCAAGAAGATCAGCGAAGTCTTCAGCCGCTTCGACGTCGAGCCACTGGCCTCGGCCTCGGTCGCGCAAGTGCACGCAGCGCAGCTCAAAACCGGCGAGGAAGTGGTGGTGAAGGTGATCCGCCCAGGCCTCAAGCCGATCATCGGGCAAGACTTGGCGTGGTTGTTCATCCTCGCCCGCGCCGCCGAGCGTTTCAGCGCCGATGCGCGACTGCTGCACCCGGTGGACGTGGTCGCCGACTACGAAAAAACCATCTACGACGAACTCGACCTGCTGCGCGAAGCGGCCAACGCCAGCCAGCTCAAGCGCAACTTCGAAGGCTCGCCGTTGCTGTACGTGCCGCAAGTGTATTGGGACTGGTGCCGGCCCAAAGTCCTGGTGATGGAGCGCATCTATGGTGTACAGGTCACCGACCTTGCGACCCTGGCCGACCAGCGCACCGATATGAAGATGCTCGCCGAGCGCGGCGTGGAAATTTTCTTCACCCAGGTGTTCCGTGACAGTTTCTTCCACGCCGACATGCACCCGGGCAACATCTTCGTCAGCACCGTCAACCCGTGGAGCCCGCAGTACATTGCGATCGACTGCGGTATCGTCGGCAGCCTGACCCCGGAGGACCAGGACTACTTGGCGCGTAACCTGTTTGCCTTCTTCAAGCGTGACTATCGCCGCGTGGCGCAGTTGCACATCGACTCGGGCTGGGTACCGGCAGAAACCAAACTCAACGAATTCGAGGCGGCGATCCGCACCGTGTGCGAGCCGATCTTTGAAAAACCGTTAAAAGATATTTCATTCGGCCAGGTGCTGATGCGCCTGTTCCAGACCGCGCGGCGCTTCAATATGGAAGTGCAGCCGCAGCTGGTGCTGTTGCAAAAAACCCTGCTGAACATCGAAGGCCTGGGCCGCCAGCTGTACCCGGACCTCGACCTATGGAACACCGCCCAACCGTTCCTGGAGCGCTGGATGCGCGAGCGGATGAGCCCGAAAACCGTGCTGGGCAACCTGCACAGCCAGATGGAACAACTGCCGCACCTGGCCAACATGACCCGCGACTTGTTGGAGCGCATGTCCCAGCCCCACGCCAAGGACCCGGCGCCGCCATGGCAGAAACGCAAGGACGACTGGTTCCTGCGCCTGCTGGGTGCAGCCCATCTGGTCGGCGGCGTAATGCTGGCGATTGGGGGGCCACTGAACCAACTGGGGCACTGGCCGGCTGGCATCATGGTCGCCGTGGGTGTTTATCTGATCGTGCGTCGATAGCCAATCCGGTTATACACTGTCGCAAATTGCCGGAGCCGAACATGAAAGACTGGCTGGACGAGATCAAGTGGGACAGTGACGGCCTGGTGCCGGCCATTGCCCAGGACTACAAGACCGGGCGCGTGCTGATGATGGCCTGGATGAACCGCGAGGCCCTGAGCCTCACTGCCGCTGAGCAGCGCGCCATCTACTGGTCACGCTCGCGTGGCAAACTGTGGCGCAAGGGCGAAGAGTCCGGGCACGTGCAAACCTTGCACGAGCTACGCCTGGACTGCGACGCCGACGTGGTGATCCTCAAGGTCGAGCAGATCGGCGGCATCGCTTGCCATACCGGCCGTCACAGCTGCTTCTATCGCGTGTTCGAGAATGGCGAATGGAAGATCGTCGAGCCGGTACTCAAAGACCCGCACGCCATCTACCCGGCAGGACACTAGACATGAGCGATACCCTGAACCGTGTGGCCCAGGTGCTGGAGGACCGCAAAGGTGCGGACGCCGACAGCTCCTACGTCGCCAGCCTGTATCACAAGGGCCTGAACAAGATTCTGGAAAAACTCGGCGAAGAATCCGTCGAGACCATCATCGCGGCCAAAGACGCGCAAATCAGCGGCGACTGCAGCGATGTGATCTACGAAACCGCCGACCTTTGGTTCCACAGCCTGGTCATGCTCGCCCAACTGGGCCAGCATCCGCAGGCTGTACTGGATGAACTGGACCGTCGCTTTGGCTTGTCCGGGCATGCCGAAAAGGCTTCGCGTCCGTCCACTTGAATAACGTTGACTGAGGATTTGCAGCATGGGCATTTTTGACTGGAAACACTGGATCGTCATTCTGGTGGTCGTGGTACTGGTGTTCGGCACCAAGAAACTCAAAAACCTCGGCACCGACGTGGGCGAGTCGATCAAGGGCTTTCGCAAAGCCATGAACGACGATGAAAAACCGGCAGACCCGGTCGCCAACCCGGTACCACCGGCCCAGCCTGTGCACCCGCAGGCCACCCAGCCGATCACCGAGCGTCGTACCTTCGACGTGCAGGCTGAGAAAGTCGAAGAGCCGACCCGCAAAGACTCGTGAGCACTGACTAATGTTTGGTATCAGCTTCTCTGAACTGCTGCTTGTCGGCCTCGTGGCCTTGCTGGTATTGGGGCCGGAACGCCTGCCCGGAGCAGCGCGCACGGCCGGCCTGTGGATCGGGCGCCTGAAACGCAGTTTCAACGCCATCAAACAGGAAGTTGAACGGGAAATCGGCGCGGACGAGATTCGTCGGCAACTGCACAACGAGCACATTCTGTCGTTGGAACAGGAGGCGCGGAAGATTCTGTCGCCCGTGCAGGAGCCCGCCAAACCGGCGCAGCCTGTGGCCGAACACAGCATCGCGCCCGCCGCTGAAACCGCCCCCGTGGCAACGACCGCGCCAACCGAGCCTGCGCCGACGCCCGTTGCGTCGCCCGCGCCCCATGACCCTACATTGCCGCCGCGAGCCCCATGAGCGCTGATAAACCGGAAAACGACCAGCATATGCCGCTGGTCTCGCACCTCACTGAGCTGCGTACCCGCCTGCTGCGTTGCGTAGCGGCCATCTTCATCATATTTGCCGGGTTGTTCGCCTTTACCCAGCAGATCTACACCTTTGTCTCGACGCCACTGCGCCAGTACCTGCCGGCCGGCGCGACGATGATCGCCACCGATGTGTCGTCGCCGTTCCTTACGCCGTTGAAGCTGACCATGATGGTCTCGCTGTTCCTGGCGATCCCGGTGATCCTGCACCAGATCTGGGGCTTTATCGCACCGGGCCTGTACAAGCATGAGAAGCGCATCGCCGTGCCGTTGCTGGTGTCGAGCATCCTGCTGTTTTACACCGGCATGGCGTTCGCCTACTTCCTGGTGTTCCCGCTGATCTTCAAGTTCTTCGCCGCTGCCACCCCGGCCGGCGTGGAGATGATGACCGACATCACCAGCTACCTCGACTTCGTGATGACGTTGTTCTTCGCCTTTGGCGTGGCCTTCGAAATCCCGGTGGCCGTGGTGCTGCTGGTGTGGATCGGCGTGGTCAACGTGGCGTACCTGAAGAAGATCCGCCCCTACGTGATCATCGGCTGCTTCGTGGTCGGCATGATCCTCACGCCGCCGGATATCTTCTCCCAGACCCTGCTGGCCGTGCCGATGTGGATGCTGTTCGAAATTGGCATCCTGTTCAGCGGCTTGATCAGCAAGCGCGGCGAACACCCGGATGATCAACCCGCCGACGACGACCAGCCGCCAGCGACCCAGCCGTGAACCTGCTGCTGCTGGAAGAGGCCGATTTTATTACGGCTGACCGCGTGGTGCTGCGCGATCGACGCCTGGTGCATATGCAGGAAGTCCACCGCGCCGCCGTCGGCGACAGCCTGCGCGTCGGCCGTATCGGCGGACTGATGGGCAATGCGCAGTTGCTGCGCCTGGACGCCGGTGAAGCCGAGCTGCAAGTGAGCGTCGACCAGCCGCCACCGGCCAAACTGCCGCTGACCCTGTTGCTGGCCCTGCCGCGCCCGAAAATGCTGCGCCGGGTGCTGCAGACCGTGGCCGCCATGGGCGTGCCCAAGGTGGTGTTGGTCAACAGCTACCGGGTCGAAAAGAGCTTCTGGCAAACCCCATTCCTGGAGCCCGAGGCGATTCGCGAGCAACTGATCCTGGGCCTGGAACAGGCGCGGGACACGGTGCTGCCCGAGATCGTGATCGAAAAGCGCTTCAAACCGTTCGTCGAAGACCGCCTGCCGGCCATGACCGAAGGCACCCTGGGCCTGATCGGCCACCCCGGCGATTACCCGGCCTGCCCGCGTGGGCTGGCTGAGCCGGTGACCCTGGCGATTGGCCCGGAAGGCGGTTGGATCCCCTACGAAGTGGACTTGCTGGCCAAGGCCGGCATGCAGCCCGTGCAACTCGGCGCGCGCATCCTGCGCGTCGAAACCGCCGTCACAGCCTTGCTCGCTCGCCTCTTCTAACACCAAGCCCGCTCACTACAAAATCCTCATTTCCTACAGATATCTCCCCGACAGCCGATAGCCTTCGAATAAGTCCAAGCCTTGTTCCAGGGGAGTTTGCAGCATGTATCGATGGTTAGCCGAAAAGCTGGGGAATGTCAGTGTCAAAACCAAGCTGGGCGTGGGCTTCGGGCTGGTATTGCTGCTGACGCTGATGATCACGCTCACCGGCTGGACCGGGCTCTCCGGCGTGATCAGTCGCGGTGACAAACTGGGGTACATCGCCAGCCTCAACGACCTGAGCAAGGACTTGCGCATAGCGCGCCTGGATTTTGAAATGCGCCGTGGCGAACAGGGGCCGACGGCGGTCAATGGTTTTCTCGGCCAACTGGAAAGCGGTCTGAAAACCGCACGGGCACTCATTGAGCAGCCCGCTGACATTGCCTTGATCGATGATCAACTCGCGGCGGTCGACCAGTACAAGCGCGCATTCGACGCCATGGTGCAGGCCGGTGCCAACCGGGAAAACGCCCGTAGCAAATTGGGCGATACGGCCGACAACGCAGTGGCCAAGGTGGGTGAGGTTGAAAAAGCCCTGCTGCAAGGTGACAGCGTCAGCCTGTTCAACAGCCTTGTCGATTTGAGCAAGTTGATCCAGCAAGCCCGCTTCCAGGTGCGTGGCTACACCTACAGCGGCAAGGTCGAGGCCGAGCAGCCAGCGCTGGACGCCATCGACAACGCCTTGAAGAAAATCACCACCCTCAATGGCCAGCTACCCGAGCAATATACAAACAACCTGCAACAGGCCAGCGTATCGCTGCAAGCCTACCGCGCCGCGGTGAGCCAATACCGTGACTCTCAGGTCGCCAGCGCCGGCGCCTTGAAAATCATGGCCAGCCAAGGCGATATACTGCTGGACCGCAGTAACAAACTGACTGCCTCGCAAACGGTCGTGCGCGATACCGATGCCGCACACGCCAAACAACTGTTGCTATTGGCCACCACACTCGCGCTGATCTTCGGCCTGGTCGCCGCGTGGGCCATCACCCGCCAGATCATCATCCCGCTGAACCAGACTCTCCAGGTGGCCGAGCGCGTGGCCTCGGGCGACCTGAGCCACAACCTGATCTCCCTGCGCCAGGACGAACTGGGCCAACTGCAACGGGCCATGCAAAGCATGACGGTCGGCCTGCGTGAACTGATTGGTGGTATCAGCGACGGCGTCACCCAAATTGCCAGCGCCGCCGAACAGCTGTCCGCCGTGACTGAGCAAACCAGCGCCGGGGTCAACAGCCAGAAGGTCGAGACCGACCAGGTCGCCACTGCCATGAACGAAATGGCCGCCACCGTGCAGGAAGTGGCGCGCAACGCCGAGGAAGCCTCCGAAGCCGCCGTGGCCGCAGACCAGCAAGCCCGTGAAGGCGACAAAGTGGTCGGCGAAGCCATCTCTCAGATCGAACGCCTGGCCACGGAAGTCGGCAACTCCACCGTCGCCATGGGCGACCTGAAGCGCGAAAGCGACAAGATCGGCAGCGTGCTCGACGTGATCAAGTCGGTGGCCCAGCAAACCAACCTGCTGGCCCTCAACGCCGCGATTGAAGCCGCGCGCGCCGGTGAAGCCGGGCGTGGCTTTGCGGTGGTGGCCGATGAAGTGCGCAGCCTGGCCCAACGTACGCAGAAGTCCACCGAAGAGATCGAAGAGCTGATTGTCGGCCTGCAAAACGGTACCCAACAGGTGGCGACCATCATGGATAACAGCCGTGGCCTGACCGACAGCAGCGTTGAACTGACCCGCCGTGCCGGCAGCGCCTTGGCGAACATCACCCGCACGGTCTCGACCATCCAGGCAATGAACTCGCAGATCGCCACCGCCGCCGAGCAACAAAGCGCCGTGGCTGAAGAGATCAATCGCAGCGTACTGAACGTGCGCGATGTGTCGGAACAAACCTCTTCGGCCAGTGAAGAAACCGCCGCGTCCAGTGCTGAACTGGCACGCCTGGGCATCTACTTGCAGACGCTGGTCGGACGTTTCCGTATCTGATCGGTCCTACGCGGCGGCCAGTCGAGGCCGCCGCAACTTGTGAAACTTCCTACGCAGTTATCAGCCCGCCATCACCCCGAATCGATTTAGCGTTGGTCTACGCGCTTTTTCAGATTTGGAGGTTCACCATGTTTCCTCGGCTGACTCGCTTGCTGGTCAACGCCAGCGTCCGTCTCAAACTCGCCCTGGGCTTTGGCCAGGTGCTGGTCCTCAGCCTCGTCATCGCCATGACCGGCTGGCAGGCCCTGAATGACGTACTTCTGCGCTCAAGCAACTTGTCGACACTGGGCCAACTGGCGGCTGTCGCGGAGGCCATGCGCGCCGACCGTATCGTGTACCGCACCCTCACGGACACCGCCAGCCTGAGCAAGATGGCGCAACAGATTGAAACCATCGACCAGCATCTGCGCGATCTGGCAAACCACCTGGAGGACCCGGCCGAACTGCGGCGCGTCCAGGAAGCGGAACGCCTGGTGGCCAGTTTCAAAGCCGCGCTCGTCGAACTGCCGCCCTTGATCGAACGGCGCAACAACACCCGCCCCCCGCTCCACGCGATCGCGCTGCAGGCCAGCGACACCCTCGCGCAGCTGGCCAGCGAACTGCCTGACCAGCAAGACCAGCAAGCACTGGATGCGATTGAAAACCTGCGCCAAGTCATGGAGCAGGCCGAGGATCGCGCCCAGAGTCCCGCCTGGGCGGCCGAAACGTTGCAAGCCTACGCCGACGCCGTCAACAACACCCTCGACGCCCTGGACGTTGCTCAGGCCGCCGTGACCCGCCTGCCCGTGGATTCGGCCCTGCTCAAAACCGACCTGGCGAACTATCGCACGCGCCTCCTCACACTCAAGGAAGCCCAGCTCACCACGGAGACCGTACAGAACCGATTTGAACAACAACTCAACCAGTTGCTGGAACACAATGAGTGGCTGAGCCAAAGCCAAACCGCCAAGCGCGACAGTGAGGCTGGGCAAACCCGCAGATTGCTCGCGGGGGTCACGGCGGCCGCGTTGTTACTGGGTGCCTTCGCCGCTTGGTGGATCGCCCGGCAGATCGCTGTTCCGCTGCGAGAAATCCTCACCGCCGCCCACCGTGTCGCCGACGGCGACTTGAGCCACGACATCCCGGTGGAACGGCGCGACGAACTGGGCCAATTGCAGCAAAGCATCGGGCAAATGACCCGCAACCTGCGCAGCCTGATCAGCAGTATTAGCGACAGCGCCCGGCAGATCGCCAGCGCCGCCACGCAGCTCTCAGCCGTCACCGAGCAGACCCGCGCCGGGATCAATGATCAGAAAGACGAAACAGACCAGATGGCCACAGCGATGAATGAAATGCTCGCCACCGCCCAAGAAGTCGCACGACATGCCGAACACGCGTCGGCGGCGGCCAATGAGGCCGATCAACAAGCCACCGCCGGGGACAAGGTGGTCGGGCAGGCGGTGGAGCAGATAGGCCATCTGGCCCATGAAATGGCGCGCTCCAGCCAGGCGATGATTGCATTGCAACGCGAGAGCCAAAAAATCGGAGGTGTGCTGGACGTCATCAAGTCGGTGTCTCAGCAGACCAATCTGCTGGCCCTGAACGCGGCCATTGAAGCAGCACGTGCGGGTACGGCTGGCGAAGGGTTTGCCGTAGTCGCCGATGAAGTCCGCAGCCTCGCCTTGCGCACGCAGGCGTCCGCTGAAGAAATCGAGGGCCTGATCTGCGGCCTGCACACCGGCACCCAACAGGTGGCAGACATTATGGACGGCAGCCGCGCGTTGACCGACAACAGTGTCGACCTGAGCCGCGATGCAGGCGGTGCATTGGCAGCCATTATCCGTACGGTCTCGATCATCCAGGAAATGAACCCGCAGATCGCCGCTGCCGCCGAGCAACAAAGTGCCGTGGCCGAGGAAATAAATCGCAGCGTGATGAAAGTGCGGGACGTGTCGGAGCAAACCGCGGCCGCCAGCGAGGAAACGGCGGTGGCCAGTGTTCAGTTGAAGCGGTTGAGCCTGGACCTGCAGACACTGGTCGACAGGTTCCGGCTCTGACCTGTGGCGTGCGACATCAGAGGACTTGGCGCAGGAACGCCTGGGCCCTAGGGTCTTTGGGCGCAGCGAAGAACTCGGCCGGGGCCGCGTCTTCCAACAACTTGCCATGGTCGAAAAACAGCACGCGGTCGGCCACTTCACGGGCAAAGCCCATTTCGTGGGTGACGCAGACCATGGTCATGCCTTCCAGGGCCAGGGTCTTCATCACGTCCAGCACCTCGCCGACCATTTCCGGGTCGAGCGCGGAAGTGGGCTCATCAAAGAGCATCACCTTGGGCTCCATCGCCAGGGCTCGGGCAATCGCGACCCGCTGTTGCTGGCCCCCGGACAAGCGGGATGGAAATTCATTGGCCTTTTGCGCGATACCGACCTTCTCCAGCAGCGCCAGGGCCTTGGTCTCACGCTCCTGCTTGCCGCGCTTGCGCACGACTTTCTGCGCCAGGCACAGGTTTTCCAGCACAGTCATGTGAGGGAACAGGTTGAAGTGCTGGAACACCATGCCAACTTCACGGCGGTAGGCGTTGACGTCGGTTTTCGGATCAGCCAGTTGCAGGCCGTCGATGCTGACCGAGCCGGAGTCGAACTCCTCAAGGCCATTAAGGCAACGCAGGAAGGTCGACTTGCCGGAGCCCGACGGGCCGATCACCACCAGCACTTCGCCCTTGGCCACCTGGGTGGTGACGTGGTCCACCGCGCGCACCACTTGGCCGCGGGTGTCGAAGATTTTTACCAGATCGCGGACTTCAATCACTTTGCGCGAGCCTCCGCTCAAGCCGACTGGCGATTTTCGACAGCGGCAGGTTGATCAGCAGGTACAGGCCTGCGACGCAGAACAGGATTTCAAACGGCGAGAACGAAGTGGTGATCACTTCGCGGCCGCTCTTGAGCAGTTCGGTAATCGCGATCACCGACACCAGGGAAGTGTCCTTTACCAGGCTGATAAATTGCCCGGCCAACGGCGGCAGCACGCGCTTGAACGCCTGCGGCAATACCACATGGCGCATCGACTGGCTGGCGCTCAGGCCCAGGGAGCGAGCGGCTTCGTTCTGGCCACGGGTGATGGACTGCACGCCAGCGCGCACGATTTCCGCCACATACGCGCCAGTGAACAGCGACAGCGCGGCGATCCCGGCGAATTCCCGGGACAGGTTGAGTACCGTGCCGATAAAGAAATAGAAAATGAAGATTTGCACCAACAGCGGCGTGCCGCGCACCAGTTCGACGTAGATCGTCGACAGATCGCGCAGGGTCGGGTTATTGGAGAGCCGGCACAAGCCGGTCGCCAGCCCGATCGCCAGCCCGAGGATGCCGGATACCACCGACAGCCACAGCGTGGTCCACAACCCCCACATCAACGGGCCCAACGCCCAATGCCGAGTCACGCCCACCACGTCGCCTTCGGCCACATCGTCGCCACGCGCCACTTGCAGGCTGTTGTCGGCAACGGTCAGCTTTTGCTCGGCACCCGCGTCGCTGCGCAGGGTCACTTCAGCCACATCGCCTTTGCGCACCAACTCGACAACCGTGGAGATGTCGGCGGCACGCTGGGACGTCTCAGCCTGGTAGACGAAGTATTGCGGCACGCGGTTCCAACGCCACTCGTAGGACATCAGCGAGGTGGCGTAGTACAAGGCGCCAGCCAGGCCGACCAGCACGACCACGGTCAGCAGGTGCCAGGGCCATTGGGCTTTTTTCTGTTTCATTTCACTTTCCGGGGGTGTGTATCGCCTGGCAGGCCGTCATCGCGGGCAAGCCCGCTCCCACATTTTGATTTGTGAACACCGTTAAATGTGGGAGCTGGCTTGCCTGCGATGCAGGCAACTCGGTCTTGAGACCTTATTCCATATCCTTGAGCCAGTCGGAGCTCTTGAACCACTTGTCATGGATACGATCGTAGGTGCCGTCGTTGCGGATCTGGTGCAGGAAGTTGTTGATGAAGTTGATGCTGTCGTAGTCGCCTTTTTTCAGGCCAAACGCCAGGGGTTCGAAGGTGAACGGGTCTTCGAGGAACACCAGCTTGCCGTTACCGACTTTCTTCTCGGCAACCACGTTGTACGGTGCGTCATACACAAAGGCATCGGCCTTGCCGTTGACCACGTCCAGCACGCCTTCCTGCTCGTTGTCGTAGCCGTGGTACTTGGCCTTGGAGATCAGCTTCTTGGCGACCATCTCGCCCGTGGTACCCAGCTTGGAGGTCAGGCGGTATTTCTCGTCGTTCAGGTCTTTGTAGGACTTGATGGTGCCTTCCAGCTCCTTGCGAATCAGCAGGGTCTGGCCGACCACGATGAAGGGGTCGCTGAAGTTCAGGCGCAGGTTGCGTTCCTGGGTCAGGGTCATGCCGCTGCCGATCATGTCGAACTTGCCGGTCAGGAAGGCCGGGATGATGCCGTCATAGCCAGTGGATACCAGCTCCAGCTTGACGCCCATGGACTTGGCCATGGCCTTGAGGATGTCGACTTCGAAGCCGATGATTTCACCGCGCTTGTCGGTCATTTCGAACGGCATGTAGGTCGGGTCCATGCCGACTTTCAGCGTACCGCGCTTGACCGCATCATCGATTGCGCCGGCCTGGGCCGCGTTGGCCGCGACCAGCGCGGTGACGCCAAGCAGCAGCATCGAAAGATACTTCTTCATCATCAAGTCCCCTGAACGAATCTTGTAAGGTCGGCGCGCAAAAGGGCTGCACCATTTCGGGGTGCGATCCTAACCCACTCGCCTCCCGCCACAAAGGTTTCACGGCTATTTGTTATCGGCGTATGTCGGAAAAACCCCGCAACGCTACGGCAAAGTGCACGCATAGACACTTGGGCAGAGCGCAGCAGTAACGGATTGATGTGTAAAGAGTTATGACTTTCAGTCGATTTCCGCCATCCAGGCCGTTTCCTTAAACCACTTGTCGTGCAAGCGATCGTAGGTCCCATCCTGGGCAACCTGGTTGAGGAAGTGGTTGATCCAGTTGAGGCTATCGAAATCGCCTTTCTTCAAGCCGAATGCCAGGGGCTCAAAGGTGAAGGGTTGCTCAAGCGCCAGCAGCGCGCTGTTTTCCGGGCGACTCAAGGCGAGGAGGTTGTAGGGTGCGTCATGAATAAAGGCATCGGCCTTGCCTTGCACCACTTGGCGCACGCCCTCTTCCGGCGTTACAAAACTGCTGAGCCGGGCCGCCCCCAGAAACCGTCGCGCCGCTGACTCGCCGGTGGTGCCTTCGGCGGTAGCGATTCGGTAGCTGGCGTCGTCCAGGTCTTCGACACTGGCGACCTTGCCCATGAGACGTGGATGCAACAACACTGACTGCCCGACCACGATGAACGAATCGCTGAAGTTCAGCTTAATGTTGCGTTCCTGGGTGACGGTCATACCGCTGCCGATCAGGTCGAATTTTTTCGCCTGCAACCCCTCCACCAACTCGTTGTAAGGCACTGCAACCAATTCAAGATCAACCCCCAAGGCTTGGCTCATGACCTTGAGCAGGTCGATTTCAAAACCGACGATGCGCCCTTGTTTGTCGGTCATTTCAAAGGGCATGTAAGTGGGCGTGGTGCCGACTTTCAGCACACCGCGTCGAACCGCGTCGTCAATCGCGCCTGCCTGTGCCAGGCCTATGTGAATCAATGCGACAGCGCCTATCAGCAGCGCCGAACAATAGCCTTTGCTCATGAATACCCCAGTGGCCGAGTCAAATCCGGGGGGCGATGCTAACTCAGCCACGGGCACGGCAATACGCCTCGGACGAGGGTCTTTTGTTTCGAAATAACAGGAGGTTAACGAGAGAGGGAAAAGCTTGGAAACGCTGTAGGAGCAGCGCTTCGAACGCCCCCGAGGTGAGCCCTCGGGGGCGTCTGAATCAGGCCGGTTGGGCCTGGGACGACAGCGGTTGCAGGGGTAGCAACGGCGCGTGCGGATCGGCCTTGATCGAGTCCCGCCAGGCGGCGAGCCACTCGGCATGGCCTTCGCTCCACACCTGCTCGTGCAGGCGAGCCAGGGCTACCGGGTCGCTGAGCAATGCCACGCGTTCGCCGTTGTTAAGGCCGGCTGGGCCGACTTTCAACGCATGACGCACACGCTCGGTACGCAGGTACTCAATCGGCTCGGCCTCACGGTGACGCGAGGTCGCCAGGGCACACGCCAGGGCGTTTTGCTGTGGATCAACCACCGAGCGCACAAAGCCGTCGTTCAGCGCGTGCCAACGGTTTTCGTGGGTGTACTGCTCGGTCGACAGCAACGCCTGCGGCGGATTGTATTCCTCAGGGATCAGGAACAGGCTCTCGTCGCGGGACTTGAGGCCCAGGTTGACCCGACTGGAAATCACCGACACCGGAATCGACAGCATCAACGAGCCGACGATCGGCACCAGCCACCACAGGAAGCTTGGATTCAACCACACCACCAGCAGGGCCCAGAGGAAGCCGAGCAAGGTCTGCGTACCGTGGCGTTTGAATGCTTCACCCCAGGTGGTCGAGTCGTCATCACGCTTGGGCGAGTTCCATGTCGCGGCCCAGCCGAGGAACGCGGCAAGCACGAAACGGGTGTGAAAAATCATCCGCACCGGCGCCAGCAGCATGGAGAACAGCATCTCCAGCAGCATCGACATCGTCACCTTGAACTTGCCACCGAACTCTTTCGCGCCCTTGGCCCAGATCAAAATGATGCTCAGCAGCTTGGGCAGGAACAGCAGCACGATGGTGGTGGAGAACAACGCCACCGCCTTGTCCGGATGCCATTGCGGCCACAGCGGGTACAACTGGCGTGGCGCCATGAAGTACTGCGGCTCCATCAGCGTGTTCACCGCCAGCAGCGCCGTGGACAACACCAGGAACAGGAACCACAACGGCGCCGACAGGTAGGACATCACGCCGGTCAGGAACACCGCGCGGTGCACCGGGTGCATGCCTTTAACCAGGAACAGGCGGAAGTTCATCAGGTTACCGTGGCACCAGCGACGGTCACGTTTGAGTTCGTCCAGCAGGTTCGGCGGCAGTTCTTCGTAGCTGCCCGGCAGGTCGTAGGCAATCCACACGCCCCAGCCGGCACGGCGCATCAGCGCTGCTTCAACGAAGTCATGGGACAGAATCGAACCGGCGAACGCGCCCTTACCTGGCAATGGCGCCAAGGCGCAGTGCTCGATAAACGGCTTCATGCGGATGATCGCGTTGTGACCCCAGTAGTGGGATTCACCCAACTGCCAGAAGTGCAGGCCGGCGGTGAACAGCGGGCCATAAACACGGGTAGCGAACTGCTGCATGCGCGCATACAGGGTGTCCATGCCCGACGCACGTGGCGCGGTCTGGATAATCCCGGCATCCGGCGTGGCTTCCATCAAGCGCACCAGGCTGGTCAGGCATTCGCCGCTCATCACGCTATCAGCGTCAAGCACGACCATGTATTTGTAGTCACCGCCCCAACGACGGCAGAAGTCGTCGAGGTTGCCGCTCTTGCGCTTTACGCGACGGCGGCGACGGCGATAGAAGATCTTGCCGAAACCACCGGCTTCGCGGCACACGTCGAGCCAGGCTTGCTGTTCGGCGATGCAGATGTCGGCGTCATTACTGTCGCTGAGCACGAAGAAGTCGAAGCGATCCAGGTCACCGGTGGCGGCGACCGACTCGAACGTAGCGCGCAGACCGGCAAATACCCGGGGCACGTCTTCGTTGCAGATCGGCATCACCAGCGCGGTGCGGGCGTCTTTCGGAATCGGCTCATCACCGGCACTTTTACCGGAGATGCGGTATTTATCGTGGCCAGTGAGCAGTTCCAGGAAGCCCATCAACGCGGTCCAGAAACCGGCCGACACCCAGCAGAACAAGATCCCGAACATGATCAGGATGCTGGTTTGCAGGGCGTAAGGCAGCACCTGGGTAGCGGTTTGCAGCAGGGTCTGGTTGCGGATCTCGTCGAAGTCAACGAGCGACCAGCCCTGGTAAGGCATGATGCCTTTCATGTACCAGCCGGCCACGATGGTTTGGCCGAGCATCAGCACCAGCAGGATGTAACGGCGGATCGAACCGACGGTACGCCAGCGGGCGGCCGGCAGTACGCGTTCATCCTTCGGCGGTGTCGGAGGATTGCTGCGGCCGGTGATACGGCGCCAGCCGCGCACCAGGATATTGGTGCGCCACGGCTCCGGCACCACACGGGTACGACGGATCGGCGGCGTGGCCTTGAGGCACACGCGACCGCTGGCGTCGAGCGCCAGCATTTCGGCGTCTTGCAGCTCTTCGGCAGTGTTGAGGGTCAACCGGCGGCCAACCGACGCCTGGGCGGCGTCGATGGGCGCGTCGAACGTCGACGATGACAAGCGCTCGTGCAACTCGGTGAAGGATGTGCAGCCCGCCAGTTCGGCGCGCTGCTCAGCGGTCATCGGTAGATGCGCCAGGTACTCGGACAGAGTCTCGGGCGTGGCTTGAGAATTACTCATCGGCAGGCAACTGATAGCTCCAGGTTTCGGTCAGGACTTGTTCTGTCTTGATCGGCTCCGGTGTGGCTGGGGCAGCTTCTGGCTGCTTGGCTTCCTTGTCTTTCGCGTCTTTCTTGGCCTGTTTCTCGTGTTGCTTGGCCAGGACCTTGTCGGCCTTGAGCACGTGGCTCGAGTCCTGCTCAGGGGCAGGCGGGGCAACATCCTGCACCAGCGCTGCACGCATTTCGGTCGGCTTGCCTGCGTCCTTGATCTTCATGCGCAGGGTCAGACGCCAGCCTTTGGTGTGTTCGTTGTAGCGCACGCTGTTTTCAACCAGTTCGGCGTTGTCGCTGACACTGACTTGGCTGCGAACCGCGGCATCCGACGGCAAAGCCTTGAGGGACGGGCCCTCGAAGTCCACCAGGTACGCCACGCTGCCATCCGGCTGGCGGATCAGGTTGGATTGCTTCACGTCACCGGTGGAACGCAGGGTCTGCTTGACCCAGGCGCTGTCGGCCGGGTGCAAGGCTTTTTCGTCCATGGTCCAGTGCAGGCGGTAGGAAACGTCCAGCGGCTTGCCGACTTCCGGCAGTTCCGCAGGGCTCCAGAACGCAACGATGTTGTCGTTGGTTTCATCGGCAGTCGGAATCTCTACCAGGTTGACGGTGCCTTTGCCCCAGTCGCCCTCAGGCTCGATCCAGGCGCTTGGGCGCTTGTCGTAGTTATCGTCAAGGTCTTCGTAGTGGCTGAAGTCGCGACCACGTTGCAGCAGGCCGAAACCTTTCGGGTTCTCGACGGTGAAGTTGCTGACCGACAGGTGTTTAGGGTTGTTCAGTGGGCGCCAGATCCACTCGCCGTTACCGGCATGGATCGACAGGCCGCTGGAATCGTGGAGCTCACGACGGTAGTTGAGCACTTTGGACGGCTGGTTCGCGCCGAACAGGTACATGCTGGTCAACGGGGCAACGCCCAGCTTGCTGACCTTGTCGCGCAGGAACATCTGGGATTTCACATCGACAATGGTGTCGGTGCCCGGACGCAGGATCAGGCGATAAGCGCCGGTTGCCCGTGGCGAGTCCAGCAGGGCAAAGATCACCAGCTGTTTTTCACCCGGCTTTGGACGCTCGATCCAGAACTCGGTGAAACGCGGGAATTCTTCGCCGGAAGGCAATGCAGTGTCGATCGCCATGCCGCGGGCAGACAGGCCATAGGCCTGACCTTTGCCGACCACGCGGAAGTAGCTGGCGCCCAGCATGGTCATGATTTCGTCTTGCTTGTCGCCCTTGTTGATCGGGTACAGCACACGGAAGCCGGCATAACCCAGCTGTTCAGTGGCTTTAGGATCAAACTTCACGTCGCCGAAATCGAAACGCGTCGGGTCGTATTTGATTTCCTGGACGCTGTCGGCGGTGACTTCATTGATTTTCACCGGTGTATCGAAGTGCATACCCTGGTGATAGAAGGACAGCTTGAACGGGGTGTTCTGATCGGCCCACTCGGCTTTTTCGTTGCGGAAACGAATTTTCTGGTAGTCCGCGAATTTCATTTCGCGGAATTCGTTCGGCAGATTGCTGCGCGGAGCTTCGTATTTCTGCCCGGCCAGCTCTTTCGCCTTGGCCGACACATCATCCAGACTGAATGCCCACAGTTGACCCGCGCCGAACAGGCAAAACAGGGCAGAGCCCGTTACCAGTGCGTTTCGTAACCGTTTGGCAGACAATTTTGGTGCATTACAGGGACTAACAATCACGAGCAACCCTCGCCGAAAACAGATCAAAAAACCAACGGCCAGCTATCTATATGCCAGGTTGGCGAGCATTGTTCCGACTCCCTCAGGGCAAAATGATTCCCCATGGGTTGTCGGACAAGTCTCTACCTAAGTCAAAATGGACCAAACAACGCTGATCCCCGTAGCGCGCGATTATCTAGTAGGCCGCGAAACAACGCATCAGGGATAACGAAGTATTTGTAGCGAAACACTGCGTTTTTAGGCATTAAAAGTCGTTTTTAATACATTCACGTCTGCAAGAGGAAGGTGACAGGCCCGTCATTGACCAAATGCACCTGCATATCGGCGCCAAAACGCCCCGACGCCACCTTGCCATGCAATTGTTGCGCTTGTAACAGCAAGTGATCAAAAAGCGCCGCTCCCAGGGCCGGCGGGGCCGCTGTGGAGAAGCTCGGCCGCAGCCCGCTCTTGGTATCCGCCGCCAGGGTGAACTGCGACACCAGCAGCAACCCACCGCCGATGTCCTTCAATGACAGGTTCATCTTGCCTTCATGGTCGCTGAACACCCGGTAGTTCAGCAGCTTATGCAGCAATTTATCGGCGCTCTCGGGGGTATCTGAAGGTTCGACGGCCACCAGCACCAGCAAACCCTGATCGATTGCGCCGACGACTTCGCCCGCCACCTCTACGCGGGCGCTACGCACCCGTTGCAACAGGCCCTTCATGCTTCTTCTGGCGGCAGGTCGAGCAAGCGCCGTGCCATTTCGCTGGTCGCACGCACCAACGCATCGGTGATCCCGGGTTCGGACGCCGCATGACCGGCCTCGCGAATCACCTGCAGTTCACTGTTGGGCCAGGCCTGGTGCAGCTCCCAGGCATTATCCAATGGGCAAATCATATCGTAGCGCCCATGAATGATGACGCCAGGCAGATGAGCGATCTTGTGCATATCACGGATCAGCTGATTAGGCTCCAGGAAGGAGTTGTTGGTGAAGTAGTGGCACTCGATCCGCGCAATGGACAGGGCGCGCTGCGGCTCGGAAAACCGCTCGACGTGCTGCGGGCTCGGGCACAGGCCGAGCATGCGCCCTTCCCAGCCGGACCAGGCTTTGGCCGCGTGCATCTGGGCGATCTGGTCGTTGCCGGTGAGGCGCTTATGGTAGGCCGCGATCATGTCGTGGCGCTCTTCCGGTGGGATCGGCGCGATGTAATCCTGCCAGTAATCCGGGAACAGCCGGCTCGCACCGGCCTGGTAGAACCATTCGATATCCTGCGGGCGGGCCAGGAATATGCCACGCACGATCAGGCCAAGCACGCGCTCCGGGTGGGTTTGCGCGTAGGCCAGGGCCAGGGTCGAGCCCCAGGAACCACCGAACAGCACCCATTTGTCGATGCCCAAATGCTCACGGATGCGCTCTAGGTCGGCGACCAGGTCCCAGGTCGTGTTGTTTTCCAGGCTGGCGCGCGGGGTGGAGCGCCCGCAGCCACGCTGGTCGAAGGTGACAATGCGGTACAGGTTCGGGTCGAAATAGCAGCGGCTCTGGGCATCACAGCCGGCACCTGGGCCACCATGGATGAAGACGACGGGCAAGCCTTCGGGGGAGCCACTTTCATCGACGTACAGCGTGTGGGTGTCATCGACTGCCAGATCGTGCCGGGCGTAGGGTTTGATCTGCGGGTACCAAGTCTGCATTGCGCGCTCCGTAAGGGGTCGGGTTCATCCCTGGGGGGACGTCTTTTATTCTGCCGTCTGGCACTATAAACCCGAATTGTGCAATGAGCATGTCCTTGCGCGCTTAGACCTGTGTCAGCCCTTCTCTCTCCAGGTACTGCAACAGACAATCGTAGAGCTGATCCACCTCCGGCGCCTGCCGCCGCGCCCGCAGGCAGCCGTGGACCAGGCCTTTTCCTGGATAAAGTACGCTGGCCACGCCCGCCGCTTGCAGGCGTTCGGCGTAGAGCAGGCCGTCGTCACGCAGTGGGTCGAACTGGGCCACGGCAATGAATGCCTTGGGCAAACCGCTGAGATCTTCGGCCAACAGCGGCATGGCGTAGGCCGACGGCTTGCCACTGCCCCGCAGGTACAGCGCCAGATAGCCCTCGGCGTCGGCGATGCTGAGCAGCGGGGCGTCCATGCAGTCGCGGCGCGACGGCAGGTCGGATGGGCCACCCAGGCCCGGATAGATCAACACTTGGGCGAGAGGCAACGGTTGCCGATCATCGCGCAGCCCCAGGCATAACGCCGCTGCCAGATTGCCGCCTGCGCTGTCACCGATCACCACCAGCTGTTGCAGATTGATAACGTGCGGGCCCTGCCCCGCCTGGATCGCCTGCCACACCGCACGGCAATCTTCGTAAGCTGCCGGAAAAGGGTGCTCAGGCGCCAACCGGTAATCGATGGCGATCACCAACACCTGCAGAGCGCTGGCGAGTTCGAAGCAGATGAAATCGTGGGAATCCAGGCCGCCGACGACCCAGCCGCCACCGTGTATATATAGAAGGCACGGCCAGCCCTCAGCCGGTGCAGGTGACGCGGGGAGATAACTGCGAACGCCTACACCGGCCAATGCATAGGCCGAGACTTGCAGCCCTTCAGGCTTTGGCGGGGTGAAGGCTTGGCACATGCGATGGTAACTCTGGCGCAAGCCCGCCAGCGATGAGTCGTTGCTGGTGAAGGACTCGGTCTTGGCGACGAACGCAGCAAGCGGCGGAGAAATCGGATACATGCGCAAATATCCCTAAACGGTGGGAGCGGTGCAGGTTCTCAAAGCTCCAGGCTGGCTTGTACAGCTGCCACTGCGTCCGAACCATCAAACGCCGTGACCCCGACCAGCCAACGCTGCAGGTCCTCGGGATGATCGCGCAACCATTGCCGGGCCACGTCCTGGGGCGATTCGCGCTCCATGATCGGCACCATCAACTGGCTTTCCTGAGCGGCCGTGAAGGTGAGGTTTGCCAACAAACGGTTGGCGTTGGGGCAACGTTCGGCAAAGTCTGGCGCAGTGACGGTAGAGACGGTGGCGCGGCCTTCGTCGGGGCCGAACACATCTTCACTGCCAGTGAGGTAAGCCATTTTCATGTTGATGTTCATCGGGTGCGGCGTCCAACCGACAAAGACCACGAACTCCTTGCGATTCACCGCCCGCTGTACCGCCGCCAGCATCCCCGCTTCGCCAGAGGCAATCAGCTTGAAGCCGCCCAGGCCAAAGCGGTTGGTGTCGATCATTTTCTGGATATCGGTATTCGCACCACTGCCGGGCTCGATGCCATAGAGCTTGCCGCCCAGTTTGTCCTTGAAGCGAGCAATGTCGGCAAAGGTCTTCAGGCCGGCATCCGCTACGTATTGCGGCACGGCCAGGGTGGCCTGGGCGTCGGTGAGGCTGGGTTTGTCGAAGACTTTGACCTGCTTGGCCGCCAGGAACGGCGCGATGTTGTTGTCCATCGCCGGTTTCCAGTAGCCGAGGAAGATATCCAGGCGCTTGTCGCGGATGCCGGCAAAGATGATCTGCTGCACGGCGCTGGTTTGTTTGCTGTCGTAGCCCAGGCCGCTGAGCAGCACGTCCGCCATGCCGGAAGTGGCGACCACGTCAGTCCAACTGACCACGCCCATGCGGATGTTTTTGCAGGACGCCGGTTCGGCGGCCATGGCGTTGGCACTGATCAATAGGGCGCTGGTGACGGTCAACAACAGTCTTTTCATGGATAAGGGCTCACTCGGCTGTTTTTGATGCACAACCCTACCCAGTGAAGCCTTGGTTGACGCGACCTGTGGCGACCGGCAATTGCACTGCGGCGACTGTAAGGCTATTGCTGCAACACCGAAAATTTACCGGTAATGCGCTTGCCCCCAAGCCAGGAGCCCTTCCAGCAGTTGCTTCAACACCACCCGCGTCGGCTCGGCCAAATCCGGGCGATAGCGGAACGGTTCGAACTCCTCCATATAGGTGCTTTGGCACAACTCCAACTGCACGGCGTGAATATCCTGCGCCGGATCACCGTAATGCCGAGTGATATGCCCGCCCTTGAAACGGCCATTGAGTACATGGGTGTATTGCGGATGTTGGGCGCAGATGGCTTCCAACTGGCTGGCCAGATCGGGATCACAGGCCGCACCGTTGAACGTGCCGAGGTTGAAGTCCGGCAGCTTGCCTTCGAACAGGTGCGGGATGACCGAGCGAATCGAGTGCGCATCAAACAGCAAGGCGTAGCCGAACTCGGCCTTGAGTCGCGCCAGCTCCTCTTGCAGCGTGCGGTGATACGGGCCCCAGACCTTTTGCAGGTAACTGGCGCGCTCCGCCTCGCTCGGTTCCAATCCTTCGCGGAACAATGGCACGCCATCAAACAACGTCGCCGGGTACAGGCCGGTGGTGGCGCCTGCGTACAACGGTTTGTCGTCGGACGGCCGGTTCAAATCGATGACAAACCGCGAGTACTCCGCCGCCAGGGTGCTGGCGCCCAGCTCTTCGGCAAAGTCATAAAGCGTGGGGATGTGCCAATCGGTATCCGGCAGGCTTTGCGCCTCGGGGATCAACCCGGCCTCGACGGCGGGCGTCAGGCGCAGGCCGGCGTGGGGCATGCTGATCAGCAGCGGCACGCGGCCTTGTTTGAAGTTCAGAACCTTATCCACAGTAGCAGTACTCCTTATACGGTGACATCGACGCCGTGGCGCACGACGCGTTTATCCAGCTCGCCGCCCAGCCAGTAAGCCAGGTCGGCGGGACGATCAATCTGCCAGGCAACAAAATCCGCGACCTTGCCCGCTTCCAGGGAACCATGGGTGTCGCCCATGCCCAATGCGGTGGCCGCGTGTTGCGTGGCGCCGGCCAATGCTTCTTCAGGAGTCATGCGAAACAGCGTGCAGGCCATATTCAGCATCAAGCGCACCGACAGCGCCGGCGAAGTGCCGGGGTTGAGGTCGCTGGCGATGGCAATTTTCACGCCGTGCTTGCGAAGGGCCTCCATGGGCGGCAATTGGGTTTCACGCAGGAAGTAGAACGCGCCTGGCAGCAATACCGCGACGGTGCCGGAGGCGGCCATGGCGATGGCGTCGTCTTCGGTCATGAACTCCAGGTGGTCCGCCGACAACGCGTGGTAACGCGCAGCCAGGCTGGAGCCGTGCAGCGACGAGAGTTGCTCGGCGTGCAGCTTCACCGGCAGGCCAAGTTGCTGGGCGACTTTGAACACGCGCTCCACCTGCTCGGTGGAAAACGCCAGGTATTCGCAGAACGCATCCACCGCATCTACCAGCCCTTCTGCCGCCAAGGCCGGCAGCATCTCGGCGCAGATGTGGTCGATGTAGTCGTCGGCGCGGTCCTTGTACTCCGGCGGCAACGCATGAGCCGCCAGGCACGTGGCACGCACGCTGACCGGCAGCGCTTCGCCGAGGCGACGGGCGACCCGCAGCATTTTGCGTTCGTTGACCAAGTCCAGGCCATAGCCGGACTTGATCTCTACCGTAGTGACGCCGTCGCGCAGCAAACTGCGCAAGCGCTTGTGGGCGCTGGCGAACAGTTCATCCTCGGTCGCGGCACGAGTGGCACGCACGGTGCTGGCAATGCCACCGCCCTTGG
Source organism: Pseudomonas sp. H1_A03 (assembly GCF_054685145.1). NCBI lineage: Bacteria > Pseudomonadati > Pseudomonadota > Gammaproteobacteria > Pseudomonadales > Pseudomonadaceae > Pseudomonas > Pseudomonas sp. H1_A03. The sequence continues at coordinate 1,686,657 of NZ_CP162829.1, read as the reverse complement.
CCGCGATCTCGGCGTAGCTCACGCCTTCGAGGCGCTGCTCGAATTCGCCGCTGCGGTTACCGCCAAACACCGTGTGGGTATGGCAGTCGATCAGGCCGGGGGTGACCCACGCGCCTTGCAGGTCATGCACCTGGGCGTAATCCGCCGTGGGTACTTGGCTGCGGGGGCCGATCCACTGGATGAGCGAGCCGGCAGTCACCATGGCGGCATCCTCGATGATCGAGTACTTGCCCTGGGCCATGGTTGCGACGTGGCAGTGTTGCCAAAGCGTTTTCATCAACGCCTCCCTAAGTTATCGATGAGACAAAGCCGCGTCGTAGTGGACCTTGGCCGCTTGCCCTGCCGAAGGTTTGACCCACAGCAGGTACGCGACGACCAGCAACACGATCCACACGGCACCGACCAGCAAGGCGGCCTGGGTGTCCGGGAAGTAACCCAGCACGCCAAACACGAACAGCATGAAGACGATGGCGGCCGCTGGCGCGTAGGGCCAGAACGGCACCGGGAATTTCAGCTCGGCGACCTGTTCTTTCGTCATCGAGCGGCGCATGGCGACTTGGGTGAACAGGATCATCAGCCACACCCAAACAGTGGCGAAGGTAGCAATCGAGGCAATCACCAGAAACACGTTTTCCGGGATCAGGTAGTTGAGCACCACGCCGCCCAGCAGTGCCGCGCCCATCACCAGCACGGTCATCCACGGCACGCCGTGCTTGGACAATTGTGCAAAACCCTTGGGCGCCTGCCCTTGCTGGGCCAGGCCGTACATCATGCGGCCGGCGCCAAAAATGTCACTGTTGATGGCCGAGACTGCCGCCGAAATCACCACAATATTGAGGATGGTCGCCGCCGAGCCGATCCCCAGGTTGCTGAAGATCTGCACGAACGGGCTGCCCTGACTGCCAATCTGCGGCCACGGGTAGATGGCCATCAGCACAAACAGGGTGAGCACGTAGAACAACAGGATGCGCAGCGGTACCGCGTTGATCGCCTTGGGGATCACACGTTGCGGATCCTTGGCTTCGCCGGCGGTGATGCCGATGATTTCGATGCCGCCAAAGGCGAACATCACCACTGCGAACGAGGCGATCAGGCCGCCGATGCCATTAGGCATGAAGCCGCCGTGGGCCCACAGGTTGCTGAGGCCGCTGGCCTGGGTTTCACCGGAAGAATGGATGCCGAACAGCATGATGCCGAAGCCGCCGAGGATCATCGCGACAATCGCGCCGACCTTGAGCAGCGACAGCCAGAACTCCATTTCGCCAAACACTTTGACGTTGCACAGGTTCAGGCCGCCGATCAGAAACACGATGCCGAGCACCCAGACCCAGCGCGCAACCTCGGGAAACCAGAAGCCCATGTAGATGCCGAACGCGGTCACATCGGCCAGGCACACGATGATCATTTCAAAGGCATAGGTCCAGCCCAGGATAAACCCGGCCATGGGGCCCAGGTAGGTGCTGGCGTACTGGCCGAAGGAGCCAGACACTGGGTTGTGCACGGCCATCTCGCCGAGGGCGCGCATCACCATGAACACGGCGGCGCCGCCGATCAAGTAGGCCAGCAGCACGGCGGGGCCCGCCATCTGGATCGCAGAGGCAGAGCCATAGAACAGCCCGGTACCAATCGCGGAACCGAGTGCCATGAAGCGAATATGTCGGGCGCTGAGCCCGCGTTTCAAACCCTTTTCTTGCTGGTGCATTTCTCGTCCTTAATTATTTTTATCCTGAGAAAAATCCGAACCTGGCGCCTGACAACTGTAGTGAGCGGGCTTGCCCCGCGCTGGGCTGCGAAGCAGCCCCAAAACCTGCCTCGCGTTCTGTCTGAAGACATGCGGTGGCCACTTCAGGGCTGCTGCGCAGCCCAGCGCGGGGCAAGCCCGCTCACTACAAGGTGTTGCGGTTACAGGCTCGGCAGGAGATTGGCCGGCACCAGCTCATTCAGGCAGCGAGTGGCGAGCAATTCGCTGGCGGCGTTGATGTCCGGGGCGAAGAATCGGTCCTTGTCATAGAACGCCACTTTGTCGCGCAGAATTCCGCGCGCCTTTTCCAACTTCGGCGAGGTTTTCAGGCCTTCGCGCAGGTCCAGGCCCTGGCAGGCTGCCAGCCATTCCACGGCGAGAACGCCACGCGTATTCTCAGCCATCTCCCACAGACGCTTGCCGGCAGCCGGTGCCATGGACACATGGTCTTCCTGGTTGGCAGAAGTCGGCAGGCTGTCGACACTGTGCGGGTGAGCCAGCGCCTTGTTCTCGCTGGCGAGTGCGGCGGCAGTCACCTGGGCGATCATGAAGCCGGAGTTGACCCCACCATTGCCCACCAGGAACGGCGGCAATTGCGACATGTGCTTGTCCATCATCAACGAGATACGGCGCTCGCTCAGCGAACCGATTTCAGCGATGGCCAGCGCCATATTATCGGCAGCCATAGCAACAGGTTCGGCGTGGAAGTTGCCGCCCGAGATCACGTCGCCTTCGGCTGCAAACACCAGCGGGTTATCCGACACGGCGTTGGCTTCCACCACCAGCACTTCAGCTGCCTGGCGGAACTGGGTCAGGCAAGCGCCCATGACTTGGGGCTGGCAGCGCAGGGAGTACGGGTCCTGCACCTTGTCGCAGTTCTGGTGCGACTGCGAAACCTGGCTGCTTTCGCCCAGCAGGTCACGGTAGGCCGCTGCTGAATCGATCTGCCCACGCTGGCCACGTGCGGCATGAATACGTGCGTCGAACGGCGAGCGCGAACCGAGTACCGCTTCCACGGTGAGGGCGCCGCACGCCAGGGCGCCGGCGAACAGGTCTTCGCCTTCAAACAACCCACGCAAGGCATAGGCGGTGGACACCTGAGTGCCGTTGAGCAAAGCCAGGCCTTCCTTGGCGGCGAGGGTCAACGGCGTGAGGCCGGCGACTTTCAGCGCGTCGGTGGCTTCCAGCCATTCGCCCTTGTAGCGCGCCTTGCCTTCGCCCAGTAGCACCAGGGACATGTGCGCCAACGGCGCCAGGTCGCCGGACGCACCGACCGAACCTTTCAACGGAATATGCGGATACACCTCGGCGTTGATCAGCGCGATCAGCGCGTCGATCACTTGGCGGCGGATCCCGGAGAACCCACGGCTCAGGCTGTTGACCTTGAGCACCATGACCAGCCGCACCAGCGCATCGCTGATCGGCTCACCCACACCGGCGGCGTGGGACAGCACGAGGGAGCGCTGGAGGTTTTCCAAGTCTTCGCTGGCGATGCGGGTCGAGGCGAGCAGGCCGAAGCCGGTGTTGATGCCATAGGCGGTGCGGTTCTCGGCAAGAATCTGCTCCACGCAGGCAACGCTGGCTTCGATCTGCGCCGTGGCGCTTTCATCCAGGCTGAGGGTTACCGGCTGCTGGTAGATGGCCCGCAGTTGGGCAAGGCTCAGTTGGCCTGGAATCAGGTTTAGCGCAGTCACATTCATACTCCTTGTGAATTGTTCTTTTGAATAAAGTGTTCAGTGCAAATTAGGGAAAGCGGTGTCGTTGATCAGTTGGGCAGCGCTCGCAATGTCCGGCGCCAGCCAACGGTCCTGCTCATAAGCAGGTACAACTTCACGCAGCAGGCGCCAGGCGCGGTCAGTGCCTGCACCGAAACGCTGGTCTTTGAGGAACTCATACGCCTGGGCCGCCAGCAAGTACTCGATGGCAAGGATCTGCGTCACGTTGGCCAACACTTGGTGCAGCTTGAGCGCGGCGTTGGTGCCCATGCTCAGGTGGTCTTCCTGCAGGCCCGAGGTGACGAAGTTGTCGAGCACCGCCGGTTGCGCCAGTTGGCGGTTTTGCCCGCACAGCGAGGCGGCGACGTACTGCACGATCATCATCCCGGAGTTGACCCCGGGGTTGCTGACCAGGAACGCCGGCAAGCCACTGACATGCGGGTTGATCAGGCGGTCAAGGCGGCGTTCGGCCACCGAGCCGATTTCGGCCATGGCAATGGCGAGCATGTCTGCCGCCAATGCGACGGATTGGCCGTGGGGATTGGCCTGGGACACCACGCGGTAGTGGTCCGGCGTGCCGAGCAGCAGTGGGTTGTCGGTGGCGCTGTTGAGTTCAGTCTCAATCTGCCGCGTGGCGTGCTCCACCTGGTCACGCGCCGCGCCGTGGATTTGCGGGATTGAGCGGATGCTCAGTGCGTCCTGGGTGCGAATACCACGGCTGCTGGCGATCACTTCGCTGCCATCAAGCAAGGCGCGCAGGTTGCTGCCCACGTGTTGCATGCCGGGGTGCGGCTTGAGCGCGATGATTTCTTCATCAAACGCATCGATCTGACCGCGTTGGGCCTCAAAACTCATGGCGCCGATCACGTCTGCCCATTGCAGCAAGTGATGCGCGTCGGCCAGGGCCAGGCAGCTCAGCCCGGTCATGCATGGCGTGCCGTTGACCAGGCACAGGCCGTCCTTGGCGCCAAGCACCACCGACTGCAAACCTTCAGCAGCCAGGGCTTTTTGCGCCGACACTATCTGGCCGCGATAGCTCACCGTGCCAACACCCAGCAAGGCCACGCCGACGTGGGCCATATGGGTCAGGTAACCCACCGAACCCTGGGACGGCACTTGCGGTGTGATGCCGTGGTTGAGCAACGCCAGCAGCGAATGCACCACCTGCGGATGCAGGCCGGACTTGCCGTGGCTGTAGTTGATGATGGCGGCGCAGATGATCGCGCGCGTTTGTTCATCGCTGAGCACCGGGCCGACGCCACAGGCATGGCTGAGCAGGGTATTGCGCGACAGCTGGCTGAGTTGCTCGCCCTTGAGCGACACATTGCACAGCGCGCCCAGGCCGGTGTTCACCCCATAGGCGCGCTCGCCGCTGGTAACGATGCGCTGCACGATGGCCTGGGCATTGTCGATGCGCGCCCAGGCTTGGCCCGAGAGTTCGAGCACGGCGCCGTGGCGGGCCACGGCGACCACGTCCTGCCAGCGCAGGGGGGCGTCGGCGATGATGATTTTTGCTGCCTGGGACATCTTCATACCTTCTTTAATTCTTGTGCAGCTTTGCCGGCCTCTTCGCGAGCAAGCCCGCTCCCACATTTGAACTGCGTGAACCCAGTCAAATGTGGGAGCTGGCTTGTCGAATCGTCGCACCGCTGCGATAGCGCCAGCCGGTTCACCACAAAACCTGGCTCACACCACCGCCGCCCGCCGCTGGACAAACCGATCCACATACTCATCCGCCGGCGAATGCAAAATCTCGCGCGGGGTGCCGACCTGGATCAGCTTGCCGTCCTTGAGGATCGCAATGCGGTTGCCTATGCGTACGGCTTCGTCGAGGTCGTGGGTGATGAACACGATGGTCTTGTGCAAGGTCTTTTGCAGTTCCAGCAACTGGTCTTGCATCTCGGCGCGGATAAGCGGGTCGAGGGCGCTGAAGGCTTCATCCATCAAGATGATGTCGGTGTCAGCCGCCAATGCACGGGCCAGGCCGACACGCTGGCGCATGCCGCCGGAAAGCTGGTGCGGGTATTTATTTTCGTAGCCTTTGAGGCCCACGGTTTCGATCCAGTGCAAGGCGCGCTCGGCGCACACCTGCTTGGTTTCGCCACGCACTTTCAGGCCGTAGGCGACGTTGTCGAGCACGCTCTTGTGCGGCAGCAGGCCGAAGCTCTGGAACACCATGCTGATCTTGTGCCGACGGAATTGGCGCAGGGCTTCCATGTCCAGTTGCAGAATGTCTTCGCCGTCCACCAGGATCGCGCCGCTGGTAGGGTCGATCAGGCGGTTGAAGTGGCGCACCAACGTGGATTTTCCGGAACCCGACAGGCCCATGATCACGAAGATCTCGCCGGTGCCGATGCTCAGCGACAGGTCATTCACGCCGACCACGCAGCCGGTCTCAGCCAGGACCTGATCCTTGGTCTTGCCCTGGCCAACCATCGCCAAGGCCTCCTTGGCTCGGTTGCCGAAGATCTTGAAGACGTTTTTAACTTCGATTTTGCTGACAGTAGTCATTTGCTCGCCTCATGCCGTGGACGACCATAGGCCTGGGTAATGCGGTCAATGACCACTGCGAGAATCACGATCGCCAGCCCGGCCTCAAGGCCACGGCCAACGTTGAGGGTCTGGATGCCGACGAGCACGTCCTCACCCAAGCCACGGGCGCCGATCATCGAGGCGATGACCACCATCGACAACGCCATCATCGTGGTCTGGTTGATCCCGGCCATGATGCTGGGCAATGCCAGCGGCAGTTGCACGCCGAACAGTTGCTGCCAGCGGTTGGCACCAAAGGCGTTGATGGCTTCCATGACTTCGCCGTCAACCTGGCGAATGCCCAGGTCGGTGAGGCGAATCAACGGCGGCGCGGCGTAGATCACCGTGGCGAAAATCGCCGGGACCTTGCCCAGGCCGAACAGCATCAACACCGGGATCAGGTACACGAAGCTCGGCATGGTTTGCATGATGTCGAGCAGCGGCATCAGCACCGAACGCAGGCGATTGCTGCGCGCCGACAGGATGCCCAGCGGAATGCCGATCAACACCGAGATCACGGTGGCGACCATCATCAATGCGAGGGTCTGCATCAGCTTGTCCCACAGGCCAACCGCGCCCACCAGGAACAGCAACCCGACGATCACCGCCGTGGTTACGACCTTGCGCGTGGCGTGCCAGGCAACCGCGCCGACGATCGCCAGCATCAACCACCAGGGCGCCGCACGCAGCATCCCTTCCAGATTGACGATGGCCCACAGCAGGGTGTCGGAAATGTGCCGGAACACATCACCGTAGTTGGTGACCAGTGAATCCACCCAACCGTTGACCCAGTCGGCGATGGAAAACGTAAAACTCTCAGGAAACATAGCGTGCTCTCGATCCAGTGGGTTGTGGCCGGCTGTCCGACTAGCCCCTCAGGGTAGCCGGACAGGCTTGACCTACAAGGCCGCGTCGATTTTCTTGGCTGCGTCTTCGCTCACCCAGGCGTGCCAGACTTCAGGATGTTCCTTGAGGAATATTTTCGCCAGTTTCGGCGACTCAATTCGTTCCTTGGCCATACGCCCCAGGTTCTGGTTCAGCAGGTCGATCGGCAGGTTGACCTTTTCCAGCACGGCCACCAGTTCCGGGGCCTGCTCGTGGAAGGTCTTGGACAGGCCGACCTTGATGCTCACGCTTTTATCCACGCCGGGTTTTTCTTCCAGCTTGACCAGGTCGACCTGGCCCATCAGCGGGGTCGGCGACCAGTAATAGAACAGGATCGGCTCGCCACGCTTGTAGCTCGACAGCACCGCCGCATCCAGCGCCGGGCCGGTGCCAGGGCGGAAGTTGGTGTAGGTACTTTCCAGGCCGTAGCTCTTAAGCATTTCGCTGTTGTCCAGCTCGCAAGTCCAGCCGGCCGGGCAGTTATAGAACCGGCCCTTGGACGGTTCTTCCTGGTCCTTGAACACCGAGGCGTACTTGGCCAGGTCGGCGATGTTTTTCAGGTCCGGGGCCTTGGCTTCCAGCTTGCGCTTGGCGTCGCCTTCGATCACGTAGCGCGGCACGTACCAGCCTTCAATTGCGCCGACGATCGGAGCGCCGACACCGACGACTTTGCCGGCCTTCTCGGCCTTGTTCCAGACCTCGCTGCGGCCGACCCATTCTTCGGCAAACACTTGGATATCGTTGCTGCTCAGGGCGTTTTCCATGGTGATGGAGTTGCCCGGCAGGCTATCGGTTTTGCAGTCGTAGCCTTTTTCCAGCACGGTTTGCAGGATGTCGGTAAGCAACATGCCGCTTTCCCAGTTCAGGCCGGCGAACTTCACCGGTTTGCCGGATTCGCACCAGCCCGCCGCCTGGGCGCCAACGCTCGCCAGCACGCCCGCAGAGAACAGTGTGGCCAACAGGGTCTTATGCATTTTCATTGTTGTGACGCTCCCAATCTTGAAATGGATTACGGCAGTCAGTAGGCGTCCTGCCCTGTCCACGTCCCATCAGGCTTGTGCAGCCAGCCCGTTTGTTGTTGGTATAGCGCCCTGCTCTATCGGCAGGATCAATTGATCGGGCACCGTGCCGTGCCATTTTTTCGCACACACGTAATACAGGGCTGCGGGAAGCACCAGCCCGATGATCCAGGAAATATCCACATCGCCCAGCGCGGCCACCAAGGGACCGGTGTAGAACTTGGTGGAGATGAAGGGCAATTGCACCAGCACGCCAAAGACATACACGCTGATACCCAGCAGGTTCCAACGGCCGTAGCGACCGTTCGGGTCGGCCAGCGCCGGGACGTCATAGCGTTCGCGGGTGATGCAGTAGTAGTCGACCAGGTTGATCGCACTCCATGGCGTAAAGAACGCCAGCAGGAACAGGATGAAAGACTTGAACGCGCCGAGGAATGAGTGCTGACCGAGCAACGCGATCAGGGTCGCAGTGCCGACAATCACCAGCACAAACACCAGGCGCTGCAGGCGCGTAACCTCCAGGCGACCACGGAAGCCGCTGATGATGGTCGCGATGCACATGAAGCTGCCGTAGGAGTTGAGCGTGGAGATGGTGACCTTGCCGAACGCGATGCTGAAATACAGCAGCGCAGCGGTGGCACCGGTACCGCTCAAACCCACGATATAGGCCACTTCGTGACCGGCAAATTGCCCGTTGGACATGGCCGCGGCAAACACGCCAAGGGTCATCGCCACCTGCGCCCCAATCACCGACCCTGCGCCAGCCGCGAAAAAGGTCTTCACCGAAGACGTCTTGCTCGGCAGATAGCGTGAATAGTCAGCCACATAAGGGCCGAAGGCTATCTGCCAGGAGGCCGCGAGCGACACCGCCAGCAGGAAGCTGCTCCAGCTGAAGTGGCGGATTTGCAGGAGCGCGCCAACGTCGGTCTGGCCGATCAGACGGCTGAACAGGTAGACAAAGGCAATCACCCCAATGACGCTGGCGACACGCCCAATGAAATGGATCACCCGGTAACCCAGCACCGTGACCAGCACAATGACACTGGCAAAGATCAGGATCCCGACGCTGTCGCTGACACCGAACAACTGGCCCAGCGCCTGACCGGACAGCACGGTGCCGGTGGCGGTAAAACCGAGGTACATCAAACAGACCAGCACGATCGGAATAGCCGCGCCATACACACCGAACTGCACCCGGCTGGAGATCATCTGCGGCAGGCCCAGCTTGGGCCCTTGCGCCGCATGCAGCGCCATCACGCCGCCGCCAATCAGTTGGCCAATCAGCAAACCGATCAACGACCAGAACACATCACCGCCCAGCACCACGGCCAAAGCCCCGGTGACAATCGCAGTGATCTGCAGATTGGCGCCCATCCACAGGGTGAACTGGCTCAATAGACGACCGTGTCTTTCCGCTTCCGGGATGTAGTCGATCGAACGCCTTTCGATCAACGGGGTGGTGTCATTTGCAGCCATGTGTGTTCAACCTCTGATGGATTGTTTTCTGGTTCACTGCAGATCAAATGTGGGAGCGGGCTTGCTCGCGAAAGCGGTGGGTCAGCTAACGATTCCGGTGACTGATACACCGCATTCGCGAGCAAGCCCGCTCCCACATTTAGTTATTTGATCATCGGGAGATTGAGGCCCTGCTCCTTGGCGCAGTCGATCGCGATCTGGTAACCCGCATCCGCATGACGCATCACCCCGGTAGCCGGGTCGTTGTGCAGCACGCGGGCGATCCGCTCAGCCGCTTCGTCGGTACCGTCGCAGACGATGACCATGCCGGAGTGCTGGGAGAAGCCCATGCCCACGCCGCCGCCGTGGTGCAGCGAGACCCAGGTCGCGCCGCTGGCGGTGTTGAGCAAGGCGTTGAGCAGCGGCCAGTCGGACACGGCGTCGGAACCGTCCTGCATGGCTTCGGTTTCGCGGTTCGGGCTGGCGACCGAGCCGGAATCGAGGTGGTCGCGACCGATCACCACCGGAGCCGACAGCTCGCCGCTGCGTACCATTTCGTTGAACGCCAGGCCGAGCTTGGCGCGCTGGCCCAGGCCAACCCAGCAGATACGCGCCGGCAGGCCCTGGAAGCTGATGCGCTCGCGGGCCATGTCCAGCCAGTTGTGCAGGTGCGCGTCGTCGGGGATCAGCTCTTTGACTTTGGCGTCGGTCTTGTAGATGTCTTGCGGGTCGCCGGACAGTGCAGCCCAACGGAACGGGCCGATGCCACGGCAGAACAGTGGGCGGATGTACGCCGGTACAAAGCCTGGGAAATCGAAGGCATTTTCCACGCCTTCTTCCTGGGCCATCTGGCGGATGTTGTTGCCGTAGTCGAAGGTCGGGATGCCTTGTTTCTGGAATTCCAGCATGGCTTTGACGTGCACGGCCATCGACTGCTTGGCGGCCTTGATTACGGCAGCCGGTTCGGTCTTGGCGCGGGCGCGGTATTCGTCCCAGGTCCAGCCGGCCGGCAGGTAGCCGTTGAGTGGGTCGTGGGCGCTGGTCTGGTCGGTGACCATGTCCGGGCGCACGCCGCGCTTGACCAGTTCCGGCAGGATTTCCGCCGCGTTACCCAACAGGGCGATGGAGATGGCCTTGCCTTCCTGTGTGTATTTGGCGATGCGCGCCAGGGCGTCGTCGAGGTCCGTGGCTTGCTCGTCGACATAGCGGCTGCTGAGGCGGAAATCGATGCTGACCTGCTGGCACTCGATGTTCAGCGAGCACGCGCCGGCCAGGGTTGCAGCCAGTGGTTGGGCGCCGCCCATGCCGCCGAGGCCGGCGGTGAGGACCCAACGGCCGGTCAGGTCGCTGTTGTAATGCTGGCGACCGGCTTCGACGAAGGTTTCGTAGGTGCCTTGGACGATGCCCTGGCTGCCGATGTAGATCCAGCTGCCGGCGGTCATCTGGCCGTACATGGCCAGGCCCTTGGCATCCAGCTCGTTGAAGTGTTCCCAACTGGCCCAGTGCGGCACCAGGTTGGAGTTGGCGATCAGTACGCGCGGAGCGTTGCTGTGGGTCTTGAACACGCCAACCGGCTTGCCGGATTGCACCAGCAGGGTTTCGTCATCATTGAGGTGGGTGAGGCTCTCGACGATCTGGTCGTAGCACTCCCAGTTACGCGCCGCACGGCCGATACCGCCGTATACCACCAGTTCTTTCGGGTTCTCGGCCACTTGTGGGTCGAGGTTGTTCATCAGCATGCGCAGCGGCGCTTCAGTCAGCCAGCTTTTGGCGGTGAGCTTGTTACCGTGGGCGGCGCGGATTTCTACGTCACGGTACTTGGTTGGCTTAGTCACAAAAAACTCCTCGGCGATTGATGCGCATACTGTGTTGGTGCGAAGTGGACTCTTACGCACACATCTTTACTTGTACATACAAGCATATGCAATCAAGCGGCCAACTTTCTAAGAGAGCTGCCGAGAATTTTTGGGGATGCCTGCGCGAGCCTTGGAAATTAAGGCTTCGAGGCTTGATGAAATTTCTTACGGGAGGCTTTTGCTGCGAGGGAGGTTTGTCACGACAACGTCGTTTTGCGCCACGCTGGGGCATTCGGTAACAAACTGGTGCAGAGACTGGAAACAGATTTAATGTTCCCCACAAAACAATTGTGGGAGCTGGCTTGCCTGCGATGGCGGCGTGTCAGTCAGCACATTTAGCACTGAAACGCCGTTGTCGCAGGCAAGCCAGCTCCCACATTTTTAACCGCGTGCGGTCAGTTCGATGATGCAGCTACGGCCGGCGACGGAAATGTCCAACAGACCAGTGTTACCGTCGATTTGCAGGCAATCGTGATGCCCCAATTTCTCGTCCAGCACCTTCACCTCATCGACAACGCTGAACACCAACACCGTCTGCGCCGTACTGAAGAAACGCTGCACACCGTCGATCCATTGCAGACGCGCGTGGTAACGCTGCGGCGAATAGATCAGGTTGAAGTCGCGGATGGGCCCAGTGATCAATCGGCACTCCACCTGGCTGTCACCTTTGAACGCAAAAGGTTGCAGCGGTAACAACCCACGCTGTTCTTCGCCATCCACGGTCAGCACCATGCCGGCGCCTTTGATCACGGTGATCACCCGTTGGTAGCCGGCGAAGATGGAAAAACCGCCCGATTCCGCAATATCCGCAATCGACAGGCGCCAGCCAAAGCCATCCAGGCCTGCGCCGGCATCACGGGTGATTTCTTCGGTACTGCCGCCGCCGTTTTTCCAGGGCATGCGCACGTAATCGGCAGCGCGCCAGACTTTTACGGAACTCATTTACTGAAACGTCCTTCCAGGCTGTGACGGGAACCGGGGTGAATCAAACGCGCGGCCGTCACCGGCTGGCGGCCCGACCAGGTGCGTCGACGGATCAACAGGCACGGTTCGCTGGGCTCGATCTGCAGCAGCTTGCACTCGGCGGCGTCAGCGAGGATGGCTTCGACCACGTGCTCGCCTTCGGTCAACGGTGCAACCTGGTTCAAGTAGGCGTAGGGCGTTTGTTGGGTGAAATCCTGTTGCAGGTATTCCGGGGCGACCAGTGCATTGACGAAACGGTCTTCGATTTGCACGGGAATATCGTTTTCGAAGTGCACGATCAACGAGTGGAAGACCCGCCCGCCTTCGCGCATTTCCAGGGCGACGGCGCGCTCGGAACCGGCAGCTTCTTCGCCCAAGGTGATGACTTGGCAGGTGTGTCGATGACCGCGAGAAGCGATCTCATCGGCAATGTTGTGCACTTCAAACAGCGCGGACTGGCTCTTGGGCTCAGCGACGAAGGTGCCGACGCCCTGCATGCGCACCAACAAGCCTTCGGCGGTGAGCTCGCGCAGGGCGCGGTTGATGGTCATGCGGCTGAAACCCAACTGGCTGACCAGTTCGCTCTCCGACGGCACACGGTAATGAGGCGGCCAGTTGCCGTTGAGGATCTGCTGGCTGATCATTTGTTTGACGCGGGCATACAAGGGCGCCGGACTTTCGTCCATGTGGGCAGCCAGCGAAGACTTGGCAGGCGGAGTCGGCACAGGGAATCCTTGCAGGGGAAAAAGATGCATAGATTGCCGGAGTTTACCGAGCAGGCAAACGTCTGTATATGTATATACAAATAAACACACGACCGGGGTGCCTTGATCATGTCCGCTTTCTTTGCCGAACGCGCGCTGCTGCCTAATGGATGGGCCAACGATGTACGTCTTGAAGTCAGCGCAGATGGGGTGCTGACAAAGGTTGAGGCCAATGCCAGCGCAGACGCTGCCGAACGGCTGAGAGGCCCGGTGTTGGCGGGTATGCCGAACCTGCACTCCCACGCTTTCCAGCGTGCAATGGCAGGTTTGGCAGAAGTGGCCGGCAACCCGAATGACAGTTTCTGGACCTGGCGCGACCTGATGTACCGCATGGTCGGCAAGATCAGTCCGGAGCAATTGCACGTCATCGCGCGTCAGCTGTATATCGAGATGCTCAAGGCCGGTTATACCTCGGTGGCCGAATTTCACTATGTGCACCACGATGTCAGCGGCCAGCCGTATGCCGACCGCACGGAGTTGTCGCGGCAGATCAGCCAGGCAGCGACCAGCAGTGGCATTGGCCTGACGTTGGTGCCTGTGCTTTACACCCACTCCGGGTTTGGCGGCCAGGCACCGAATGAAGGCCAGCGGCGGTTTATCAACAGCACTGAACACTATCTGGACCTGCAGGCGCGGCTGAAACCGATCCTGGCAGCACAGCCGGCGCAGCAGTTGGGGTTGTGTTTCCACTCGCTGCGCGCCGTCACGCCCGAGCAAATCCATGCAGTGCTGGCCGCCAGCGACAAGGCGTGCCCGGTGCATATCCACATTGCCGAACAGCAGAAAGAAGTCGACGACTGCCTGGCCTGGAGCGGAAAGCGCCCGCTGCAATGGCTGTATGACAATGTCGAGGTGGATGAACGCTGGTGCCTGGTGCATGCCACGCATGCAGATCCTGAAGAGGTCACGCGCATGGCCAAGAGCCGCGCAATTGCCGGTTTGTGCCTGACCACCGAGGCTAACCTGGGTGACGGGATTTTCCCGGCCGTGGATTTTCTCGCCCAGGGCGGGCGCATGGGCATCGGTTCCGACAGCCATGTGTCACTGAGCGTGGTGGAAGAACTGCGCTGGTTGGAATATGGCCAACGCCTGCGCGATCAACGGCGTAACCGCTTGTATCGCAATGATCAGCCGATGGTGGGCCGCACGCTGTTTGATGCTGCGCTGGACGGCGGCGCCCAGGCGTTGGGGCAGCCGATTGGCCGGTTGGAAGTGGGTAAACGTGCGGATTGGCTGGTACTGGATGGCAATGATCCGTACCTGGCGACGGCAAGCGAAGACGGGATTTTGAATCGCTGGTTGTTTGCCGGTGGGGATCGGCAGGTGCGTGATGTGCTGGTGAACGGGAAGTGGGTGGTGCGGGATGGGCGGCATGCAGGCGAAGAGGAAAGCAGCCGGGCGTTCACACAAGTCTTGAGAGATTTGCTGAGTTAATAACACCCTAAAACACATGTGGGAGGTGGCTTGCCTGCGATGCAAGCACCTCGGTATGTCAGGCATATCGAGGTGATGCTATCGCAGGCAAGCCAGCTCCCACATTTGATCGGCAGTGTTTCCGTTTACTGCGAAGTCTTCGCCATCTGCTTGTCCGACGTGCGCCAGATCAACCGCGTGGTGTCATAACCCTGCTGCCGCGCCCTGCTCAGCAGGTCTTCGCGAGTGTCGGCGCTCACCGTAGGCGTGCGCGACAAAATCCACATGTACCGCCGGCTCGGGCTGCCAACAATCGCGGTCTTGTAGTCATCGCTGACATACAACACCCAGTAATCGCCCTTGGCAACGCCCGGCAACAGTGCGCTAAACCAGTTATTGAATTCCACCCAAAGCTTGTCAGTCTTGCCCGGCACTTGCGGCGTAGCCGTGCCCTTGGCTTCTTCCCACTTCCACTCGGTCGTCAGGCAGCGGTTGAACACCGACATGTCGCCATCAGGCAGCAATGTGTAGCGGGCTTCGGACTGCGCGCAGTTGCGCTGGAAGTACATCGGCAATCGGGCCAACTCATACCAAGTGCCCTGGTAACGCTTGAGGTTGACGTTGCTCGCAGTCTTGGGTTGCAGATCATCGCCAGAATGGCTGGCGCAGCCCGCCAAAAACAGGCTGGCACAAAGAAACAAAACAAAACGGATCATTCTTCTTCTCCCGCAGGCTTTCGCCCCGGTTTACTTCAGGCCTTGCCCGGAAAACATCAGAACCTTGTCACCGGCATATTGCACGCTGATAAAGCTGTTTTTATCGCCCCAGGTGCAGCTGGACATGCCCAGTGCGCCGGAACAGTCAGTCGGCTGACCCAGCAGTGATTCCACTTCAGCCTTAGGCATGCCAGCGGAAAGCTTCGCGTAATTTTCTTGGTTGACCTTGCTGCAAGCGGCCAACAGCACGCAAAAGGTCAGCAAGGCGAGACGACGTAACGACATGGAAAAACTCCTGGAGGGACTAAGCAGCATGGGGGTCTGCCAGAAGCTTAGAAGGGAAAAGAGGTTTCTGGTTCCCGACGAACGAAAACAAAAAAGCCCCGAAAACGCTGAAACGTTTCGGGGCTTCTTTAAGGGTGAACCGGCTCCCAATAACGCCGATCACTTATCGCCGCAACTTACTTCTTGTGATAGGCCGTCACACGCTCAACTTCTTCTTTCGAACCCAGGAATACCGCCACACGCTGGTGCAGGCCTTCAGGCTGGATGTCGAGGATACGCTGGTGACCGTCGGTGGACGCGCCGCCTGCCTGCTCAACCAGGAACGACATCGGATTGGCTTCATACATCAGGCGCAATTTGCCCGGCTTGGACGGCTCGCGGCTGTCGCGAGGGTACATGAACAAGCCACCACGGGTCAGGATGCGGTGCACGTCGGCCACCATGGCGGCGACCCAGCGCATGTTGAAGTTTTTCTTCAACGGGCCTTCTTCGCCAGCCATCAACTCGCCTACGTAGCGGGTCACAGGTTCTTCCCAGTGGCGCTGGTTGGACATGTTGATCGCGAATTCCTGGGTAGACGCAGGAATGGTGATGTCTTCGTGGGTCAGTACGAAACTGCCCATTTCGCGGTCCAGGGTGAAGCCTTTGACGCCGTCGCCCAGGGTCAATACCAGCATGGTCTGCGGGCCGTAGATCGCGTAACCAGCCGCGACCTGTTCGGTGCCTGGCTGCAGGAAGGCCTTTTCGTTCAGGGCTTCGTTCTGGCTCAAGTACTCGTTAGGGCAACGCAATACCGAGAAGATGGTGCCGACGGGAGCGTTGATGTCGATGTTGGACGAGCCGTCCAGTGGGTCGAACACCAGCAGGTACGCGCCTTTCGGGTACTTGCCCGGGATCTGGTAGGCATTGTCCATTTCTTCGGACGCCATGCCGGCCAGGTGACCGCCCCATTCGTTGGCTTCGAGCAGGATCTCGTTGGAGATGACGTCGAGCTTCTTCTGCACTTCGCCCTGCACGTTTTCAGTGCCCATGCTGCCCAGGACACCACCCAGTGCGCCTTTGGACACGGCGTGGCTGATTTCCTTGCAAGCACGCGCCACCACTTCGATAAGGAAGCGCAGATCGGCAGGCGTGTTGTTGCTGCGGGTCTGCTCGATCAAATAGCGACTCAAGGTAACGCGGGACATGTATGGCTCCGGAGAATGGGGGGCTTGAAAACCCGCGCAGTTTAGCGCGAGTCGGGGCGTATTTCCTCCTATCAGAGGATTTAAACCCAATAGAGTTCATGGACTTTATTTAACGTGCCACCGGCGGCTTGCGCAGCAAACTGTAGGCCATGGCGCCCAGTGCCGCCACGCCGAGCAGTAACACGGCCCAGAGCCCGAGTTTTTTCCAGTTCGTGCCGGCATCGGCAGCCGCTACGATCGGCGGCGACGTCACCGCGACTTCCCCGGCGACTTTCGCTTGCCCCAATGCCTTGAGACGCTCGGCGCTGTAGTCAGGGATCAAGGTCGAAAGCGGAAGGTTCGCCGCCTTGACCGATGCATTCCCCAGCGCCAGTGTAAATGGCGGCTCGCCCCGGGCCAGGAACACCAACTGCGTGGCGCGCACCGCAAAACGCAGCGCTGGCGCCTCAATGCCCAGGCCGCCGCCGCGTTCATCCACTGCCAACTTGAGTTCGGCGACCGTTTGGCCCGGCAGCTGCAATTCATCCTGCACCACGTCCTGGCCATTCTGGGTGAGGCGATACAGCACGCCATTGCTCAGTGGCTGCCACGCCTGTTTGCTGTCCCTGCGCCCCGCCAGCGTAACGGGCGCCAGCGTGTTGGGTTGCTTCAATTCGATGCGCAGTCGCTCGATGCTCAGCCCCGTGGGCAACTGCCAACTGTATTCCCCGGCGTTGAGCCGCGTGCCCGCCAAGGGTTGCGACCACACCAACGGCATCGGCAGGCTACTGCTCGTCGCGCTCACCAGCTTTGCCGAGGTCAGCAGCGGCGCCGCCTGGCCTTGCCAGACAAGGCGCAGGTAACGTGCCGATTGCCCAGGCAAGTTCACGTCATGCTGCTCGACCCGCTCGTCGGCGAATGACAAGCGCGCCACCTGCCCATCGCCCCAGGCTTGCCAGTGCTGCAAGTCATCACTGGCCTCAATGCTGAAACGCTGGAAGCCCTCTTGCTCGCGGCTCCAATCCAGGCTCAATTGCTGCAACGGCGCCTTGATCGCACTGGCGTCCAATACCCAGCCGCGCAGCACTTGCTTGCCGGGCTTTGGCGCGGTAGACGGTTTTATTTCCACCAGGGTGCCTGTGCTGGTGGCTTTCATCACCACGTCGGGCAGGGCTTGCTGGGTGTCGGCGGCGTACAGCGGGAACCACTTCACGTCGGTGACGTTGCGGCTTTCGGTGCGTTGCGAAGATTGACGCGACAACGCATAAGCCTGCGGCTCGCCGGCGGCGTTGAACACACGCACATCGCTGAGATCAGCCTGGCGCGCGCTCAATTGCACCGCCAGTGGCAGTTCCAGGCGATACCAGGGCCCGCTACCGCTCACGGCCAGCGGTACCTGGGTGGTGAAGTCGGACGGAACTTCCTGTGCAAAGGCTGCCGAACACGCCAGCCATACCGCCAAACCACTCAGTTTCAGCTTGCCCATCAAGAAGACGCCCCCCTCGGTTTCAGTCACAGGTTCAACGCGTTTTGGCGGCAGCGGCGCAAAGTAGCCCACCACCAGCAACAACCCGCCTACACCGATAAACGACACAATCCGCGCCAGGCCGCCACGGTTGCTCAGTTCGACAAAGAACAGTTTGGCCACCACCACCGCAATCAGCGCCGCGCCGATCAGCCACACTTCGCGACGATGGCGCAGGTGACCGCCGATCATCAGGCCAAGGGCAATCAAGGTCCAGACGATCGATAGGCCGGCCTGCACCAGCATCGACTCCAGCAACGCATCCAATTGAAACGGCACGCCGCCCCAATGATGAGCGGTACGCATCACCAACGCCGTAAAGAAGGCGAACAGCGAGACACCCGCCACGCCCTGGACGATCAATTCAATACGCGGCCCACGCTCAGGCGCCGCACTGCGCGACCACAGGTAAATGCCCAGCAGCGCGAACAACAAGCCCAGATCCAACGGGTTGAGCAGCGGAACATAAGGCAACGGCTCGGCCGTGCCGTCGCTGAAGCTGTTCGCCAGCCAGAACCACCCCAACATCAGCACCGCCAGCGGTAGCGCGGCCAGCACGCGGTATTCCCTTGGGTACGCCGATACCGGCCATGGCCAGCGGCGCGGCGCGGCGGCCAGCACCAGGTACAGGCTTGGCAGAAGCGCCCAGCCCAGCCAACGCCAGGCGTTGTACTCGCTCGACAGCACCAGCAGGCCGTAACGCACCTCCAGCGCCAGCACGCCGATCAGCATCCAGCAGCCCACTACGTGCGCCGCGCTCAGCACCTTGGCCGGAACCACCGCCGCCAAACGCCGCAGCGAGATGAAATGCACCACAAACACCGCCAACCAAGCCAGCCAACCGTACTGCGCCGCCGGGTGGTAATAGTTATGCGCAGACACCAGCAACACCACACCGGCCGCCGGCATCAACAGGGTGCAGAACATGCCCAGCGACGCCCAGCGCAGCCGCTCGGACAGAAACGCCCAGATCGCCACGCTGACTGCTGCGGTGCCGAGCAGGAACGGACCCTGCAGCTCTTGCGGGATAAACCGCAACACTTCGCCGACCAATGCCAGCGTCCACCAAGCCGTGCCCCACACCAGCAGCAAGTCGGACAGGCGTTGCAATTTCAACACGGCAAACACCGGCGCGTGGGGTTCGCGCTGCAAGCGCCAGGCGCCGACCAGTGCCGCCAGGCCCAGCACCATCGGCGTCCAGAAACCGCTATGGGCCAACGGACGCAGCCCCTCACGGGTCAACGGGCCGAGCAACTCCGGCACCGCCAGCAGGAACGAGCCGCCGCCGATCAGTTGCAGCAACAAGCCGAACACAAAGCTGACGCGCTGTTGCAGGTACAGGCTCAGCCAGATGATCAACAAACCGCTGGCCGCCCATACGCCGCTCGCGCTCTCCCAAGGCAAGACGAACAGCACCGCGAGATTAATCAGGATAAGACCCGCCAGCAGAACCACCGACAAGCCACGTAACAGCCGTACATCGCCGCGCACCATCTCATCGCGCGCCGCCAGAAGCATGCCACCAATCAACGCTAGGCCGATCAGCGAAGCCGTGAGCAAGCCACTCCAGCCCGCATTGAATACCGCCGCCCCGTCACCGCCCTGCAAGCGCAGCAGGAACAACGCGCCGCCCAGCAACTGCACGGCGAATGCAGTGAACAGGAAGGTCCGCGAACCAATGCGCAGGCCGACAAACAGCGTCGCCAGACCGGCGATTGCCCAACTGACAGCCGTGCCTTGAGTATTCAGCAGCAAGGGTGCGAGCAGGTACAAAAAGCTCAAGCCAAGGCTCGCCAGCACGGGCAGGCCTTTGCGCTCCCAATCCGTCGCTTGTTCGGTAGAGGCCTTGCGCAACTGATCAAAGCTGAACAGCAACGCCGCGCCCAGCAGCAGCGCACCCAATGGCGCTCCGTCCAGCAAGGTGTGCTCGCCAACGCTCAACTCACTGATGAATGCCACCGCTGAGCCCAGTTGCAGCAGCAAGCCGAACGCTCGCGCCAGTGGTCGCTGTTGACGCAAGCCCAGCCAGAAGATTCCGGCGCCTTCCACCGCCCAGGCCGCAGCCGTCCAGCGTGCATCCAGCCCGAGGGGAATCGCCAGGCTGGCGAAAATCACACCCAGGGCCAGGCAGGTCTCCGCCAACAGCAAGGCGCGCCCGCCGCTCAGCAGCCGGGCCAACCCCATGTAGATGACGCCCAAGCCCAACGCGCTGAACGCGGCGGCGAATTCCACGTGCTGCACCAGCGCGAACTGCAAGCCAAAACCTACCAGCGGCGGACCGAACAACATGCTGCCGTCGACATAATCACCCTTGGCCGCCGACCAGCGCAGCAGCGCGCCACGGCTGTCATCCTCGGGCGCGTCGCTCATCTCCAGCAGTTTGCGCCGGGCGAACAATAGGCCGATGATCAGGTACATCAGGAAAAACAGAATCAGGAACGGCTCGGTGCTCCACAGCAATTCCGGCGTGTAGGAGCGCAGACCCCAGGCGAAGCCGATACCAAAGGTGCCGACAAAGCCGATCAGGTTGAGCAAACGCCAGGCCTTGAACCAGGCGATGGCGAGGATGCCGGCATTCAGCAGGGCAAAATAGCTGAACAGCGCCACATGGTTGCCGGCACCGGTAGACGTGAGGATAGGCGCCGCAAAGCCGCCGAGCGCCGCCGCACAGGCCAGCCCCAAGGCATCCTGGGTGATTGCCAGGATCGCCGAAAACACCGTGACGGCCACCAGCAAGCCCAGCGCCGCACTCGGGTCTATCAACGGATGCAAACGCATCGCAGCAAACACCGTCAGGTACAACACCGCGATCCCGGTGCCTTGCAACATCAAGCCGTAGTTGCTGTTACGCAGCCGCAGCCACCAGCCCAGGCCCAGTAAGCCTAACGCCGCAGCGGCAACCCCGGCGTAACGCACCTCGATC
Organism: Pseudomonas sp. H1_A03; assembly: GCF_054685145.1. Taxonomy (NCBI): domain Bacteria; kingdom Pseudomonadati; phylum Pseudomonadota; class Gammaproteobacteria; order Pseudomonadales; family Pseudomonadaceae; genus Pseudomonas; species Pseudomonas sp. H1_A03. Next base: position 1,665,699 of record NZ_CP162829.1, on the reverse strand, counting down.
GGCACCACCATGCCTTCGGTGGCGTAACGCAGCAGGAAGGCCAGGCCGAGAAACAGCAACACCACGCCAACCCGCAGCACGGTATTGCCGCCAAACAGCCAATTGCGTGCGCCGCTGATGGCGCGTTCGATCAAGTTGGGGCCACGAGGAATCGCAGGTGCTTGAGGGCGCGGAGTTGGGGCAGGCGTCCAAACGTCGGCCGGCAGCGGCTGGCTCGGTTCGGTGACCATGGCAACAGGTGCGATGTCGGCAGGCAGCTCCCAAACAAGCTCGGGCGCTTTAGTGACAGTTATCGGCTCAGGGACGGGTGTTTCGACGATGACACTGCTCGTCGGCGCGGGCACTTCCAACTGCCGCAGGCGCTCACCCAGCGCTATCAGCGACTTTTGCGTGGTTTCCAACTGACGCGCCTGCTGGTCCGCTTGGGCCGACAGCTTCGCCAGGCGAATCGCCTGGCCAATGCCGAGCCCCAACAGCGCACCGATGCCCGCGTCACTGAACGACTCGTCGAGCGTCCAGCCGAGCGCAAGGCCAATCAGCATGAAAATCCATTGCATGGTCGATATTCCCTAGGCAAACCGGCGCTCAGTATATCGACGCGGGCCCAATGTGGGAGGGGGCTTGCCCCCGATAGCGGTGCACCAGTCGACATATCTGCAAACTGACACTCTGCTATCGGGGGCAAGCCCCCTCCCACACCTTGGGATCAGCCGTGTTTAGTCGAGCGCTTTCCAGATCTCAGTGGCGTATTCGCGGATCGTCCGGTCCGAAGAGAACCACCCCATCCGCGCGGTATTGAGCACCGCCGAACGCCACCACGCCTTGGAATCATGCCAATGCGCCTCGACCCGCGCCTGGGCCTCCCAGTACGAATCGAAGTCGGCACACACCAGGAAGCGGTCGTAGTCGATCAGCCCGTCGATCAACCCCACATACCGGCCCGGATCATCCGGCGAGAACACCCCGCCGCGAATCGCTTGCAGCACATCGCTGAGGCGATGGGACGCTGCAATGTCCTGCCCGGCGTTGAATTCACCGGCGTGTTTTCGCGCTTCCACCTGCTGCGCGCTGAGGCCGAAGATAAACATGTGATCGGCGCCGACGCGCTCGTGCATCTCCACGTTCGCGCCGTCCATGGTGCCGATGGTCAACGCACCGTTGAGACCGAACTTCATGTTGCTGGTGCCCGAGGCTTCAAAGCCGGCCGTGGAGATCTGCTCCGACAAGTCCGCCGCCGGGATGATGCTTTCCGCCAGGCTGACGTTGTAGTTGGGCAGGAACACCACCTTGAGCAGACCGCGCACGGTCGGGTCGTTGTTAACGGTGCGCGCGATGTCGTTGGTCAACTTGATGATCAACTTGGCCTGGTGATAACTCGCCGCCGCTTTACCCGCGAAGATCTTCACACGCGGCACCCAGTCGGTGCCCGGTTCGGCACGGATGGCCTGGTACAACGCCACCGTGTGCAGCAGGTTCAGCAATTGGCGCTTGTATTCGTGAATCCGCTTGACCTGCACATCGAACATCGCCGCCGGGTTGATCGCGATCCCCAGCCGTTCGTGAATGATGTCCGCCAATGCGCGCTTACTGTGCAGGCGCTGATCGGCGAAGGCTTTGCGGAAGGTCTGCTTCTCGGCGAAGGTTTCCAGCTCGCCCAGGCGCGTTTCCATGTTGTCGAGAATGTCCGGGCCCAATGCGTCCACGAGCATCGACGTGAGTTTCGGGTTGGCCTGGTACAGCCAGCGGCGGAAGGTGATGCCGTTGGTTTTGTTGTTGATGCGCTCCGGGTACAGCTTGTGCAGCTCAGAGAACACCGTGTTGCGCATCAACTGGGTGTGCAAGCCCGACACACCGTTGACGCTGTGGGAGCCGAGGAATGCCAGGTTGCCCATGCGCACACGGCGGCCGTTGTCTTCTTCAATCAGCGATACGGCGCGCAATACGTCGAAATCGTGGACGCCCTTGGCGCGCAGCGAGTCGATGTGCTGGGCGTTGATCAGGTAGATGATCTGCATGTGCCGCGGCAGCATGCGCTCCATCAAGCCAACCGGCCAGGTTTCCAGCGCTTCGGGCAACAGGGTGTGGTTGGTGTAGGAAAGGGTTTCGACGGTGACGTCCCACGCCGCTTCCCACGGAATGTCGTGCAAGTCGACCAATTGGCGCATCAACTCGGCCACGGCGATGGACGGGTGAGTGTCGTTGAGCTGGATCGCAGCGTGTTCGCCCAGGCTCAGCACCGAGCCATGCATGTTCTTGTGGCGACGCAGCAAATCCTGCAGCGAGGCCGAGACGAAGAAGTATTCCTGGCGCAGGCGCAATTCCTGCCCCGCTTCGGTGCTGTCCGCGGGGTAAAGCACCCGGGAGATGCTTTCGGCGCGGGCCACTTCGGCGACGGCGCCCAGGTGGTCGCCGGCGTTGAAACGCTCCAGGTGCAGGTCTTCCACTGCGCGAGCACGCCACAGGCGCAAGGTATTGACACTCGCGCCGCGCCAGCCGACCACCGGGGTGTCGTAGGCAACCGCGCGTACGGTTTCGCTCGGCGTCCACACTTGGATCAGCTTGCCAGAAGCATCCGGCAGGGTTTCGACGCTGCCGCCAAACCCGATCGGGTAAATCACTTCGGCCCGTTCGAATTCCCATGGGTTGCCGAAATCCAGCCAGCGTTCGGTTTGCTCCTGTTGCCAGCCATCGACAATCGCCTGGCGGAACAGGCCGTGCTCATAACGAATGCCATAACCGTGACCCGCAATGCCCAACGTCGACATGCTTTCCATAAAGCACGCGGCCAGGCGACCCAGGCCACCGTTGCCTAGCGCCGCATCGGGCTCCAGCAGGCGGATGCGCTCCAAGTCGACGCCCAGCTCCGAGAGTGCCTCGCGCGCGATCTCCAACACACCAAGGTTGCTCAGGCTGTCGTACAGCAAACGACCGATGAGGAATTCCAGGGAAAGGTAATAAACGCGCTTTTGACCTTTGCGGTAAATACGCCGCGTATGGTCCATCCAGTGGTCGACCATCTGGTCGCGTGCGGCCAGGGCAATGGCTTCGAACCAGTCGTGGTCGAAGGCGTGATCCGGGTCCTTGCCCACCGCGTAGGTGAGTTTGGTCAAGACGGCATCGCGAAACGCGGCTACCTCTGCTTCTCGTGCAAGTGGTTCCTGAGACATCAATTGCGACCTCGGGCGAGATAGAAGGAGTTGCTAGAGCCTAGACGGTCTGACAGACGGCGGCCGCTCTGGTTCGGCAGTTTTTTAACGCATTCACCTATACAGGATTTAGATGCAGGGGCCGTGCCTGCTTTGACGTTCCAAAAGCCTTCCAGCAGAAACCCGGAAAATATTGTTCAAAAAATCACCAATCCCGGTATCATCGCGCGCCCGGATACAGCCCCACCTTTTGGAACCCTGATGAAGCCTCAACTGATCGCCGCCGCGGAACTCGACCGTCTTGAAACGTGGCAGAAATATTCCGCGCACATGTGCGGTGGTTGCGTGTCCAGCTGCTGCACGCTGCCGGTCGAAGTGAAGATCAAGGACCTGATCCGCATCGGCATCGTCGATGAGTTCGAGCGCGGCGACCCGCCAAAGAACATCGCCAAGCGCTTGCAGAAGGAAGGCATCGTCGAGCGTTTCAATTCCAAGTCAGAAATTTTTACTCTGCAGCGCATGAGCAACAACGATTGCCTGTACCTGGATCGTAAGACGCGCTTCTGCACTATTTATGACAAGCGCCCGGATACTTGCCGCAATCACCCGAAGATCGGGCCACGGCCTGGGTATTGCGCGTATAAGCCGAAGGAAGTGGTGCGCGAGACTAAGTTCAAGACCCTCGATAAGTTCTGATCTGGATTTTGGGGTGTTCTGACTGGCCTCTTCGCGAGCAAGCCCGCTCCCACACTTGACCGCGCTCATCCTGAAACAACGCGGTCGAATGTGGGAGCGGGCTTGCTCGCGAAAGGGTCGGCACAAACACCACACAAACTGCAGGCATAAAAAAACGCCCCCGGCCTTTCGACCGGGGGCGTTTTTCATTCAGCCTGAGTTAACTCAGTTCTTGGCTTTCTTGGCAGCGCGGGTACGCTCGCCTTCGTCCAGGATCTTCTTACGCAGGCGGATCGACTTAGGCGTCACTTCGCACAGCTCGTCGTCCTGGATGAATTCCAGGGCCTGTTCCAGGGTGAAGCGAACAGGTGGAACCAGGGCGATGGTTTCGTCTTTACCCGAAGCACGCATGTTGTCGAGCTTCTTGCCTTTGGTTGGGTTGACGCCCATGTCGTTGTCACGGCTGTTCAGACCAACGATCTGACCGTTGTAGATCTCTTGACCGTGTTCAACGAACAGCTTGCCACGCGCCTGGAGGGTTTCCAGGGAGTAGGTCAGTGCCTTGCCGGTTTCAACCGATACCAGAACACCGTTCTGACGGCCGGACATGTCGCCGGACTTCATGGTGTCATAGCGATCGAAGATCGAGGTCAGGATGCCAGCACCGTTGGTCAGGGTCAGGAACTGGTTACGGAAACCGATCAGACCACGAGCAGGGATGTTGTATTCCAGACGTACACGGCCTTTGCCATCCGGCACCATGTTGGTCAGGTCGCCCTTACGCAGGCCCATCTCTTCCATGACCTTGCCCTGGGATTCTTCAGGGGTGTCGATGGTGACGTTTTCGAACGGTTCCTGCTTCACGCCGTCAACGGTACGGATGATCACTTCCGGACGACCAACGCCCATTTCGAAGCCTTCGCGACGCATGGTTTCGATCAGTACCGAGAGGTGCAGCTCACCACGGCCCGACACCTTGAACTTGTCAGCCGAGTCGCCTTCTTCAACGCGCAGAGCAACGTTGTACAGCAGCTCTTTGTCCAGACGCTCCTTGATGTTACGGGAGGTCACGAACTTGCCTTCTTTACCGCAGAAAGGCGAGTCGTTTACCTGGAAGGTCATGGAAACGGTTGGCTCGTCAACGGTCAGAGGCTTCATCGCCTCGACGGTGTCCGGCTGGCACAGGGTGTCAGAGATGAACAGCGAATCCATGCCGCTGACGCATACGATGTCGCCAGCAAAGGCTTCTTCAACGTCGATGCGGTGCAGGCCGTGGTGACCCATCAGCTTCAGGATACGACCGTTACGCTTCTTGCCGTCGGCGCCGATAGCCACAACCGGGGTGTTCGGCTTGACGCTACCACGCGCGATACGGCCAACGCCGATAACACCCAGGAAGCTGTTGTAGTCCAGTGCCGAGATTTGCATCTGGAACGGGCCTTCACGGTCAACCTTCGGTGGTGGAACGTGGTCAACGATCGCCTGGTACAGCGGGGTCATGTCTTCCGCCATGGCGGTGTGTTCCAGACCGGCAATACCGTTCAGGGCCGAGGCGTAGATAACCTGGAAGTCCAGTTGCTCTTCGGTAGCACCCAGGTTGTCGAACAGGTCGAAGATCTGGTCCAGAACCCAGTCCGGACGCGCGCCTGGACGGTCAACCTTGTTGATGCACACGATCGGACGCAGGCCGGCTTCGAAAGCCTTCTTGGTCACGAAACGGGTTTGCGGCATAGGGCCGTCTTGAGCGTCAACCAGCAGCAGAACGGAGTCAACCATCGACATTACGCGTTCTACTTCGCCGCCGAAGTCGGCGTGGCCCGGGGTATCCACGATGTTGATGTGGTAGCCGTTCCAGTTGATAGCGGTGTTTTTAGCCAGGATGGTAATACCGCGCTCTTTTTCCTGGTCGTTGGAGTCCATCACGCGCTCGTCGTTGAGCTCGTTGCGCTCCAGGGTGCCGGATTGACGCAAGAGTTTGTCTACCAGGGTGGTTTTACCGTGGTCAACGTGAGCAATGATGGCGATGTTACGTAGATTTTCGATCACTTGTGTATCTCGATCAGAGGATTCGGTGTGCTGACAGGTCGTGGCAGCGATTTACAGTAGAGTCAGGCCTTGCCGTTACAGCTTGACGGCAGAGTCGGGGGGCCGGTGACGCAGGCCACAGGCAAACAGCCCCGGGCTCTTAGCTCGGTCGATAAACGCGCACATTGGCATGCCCCTCACTGAGCAAATGGTGGGCATGCAGGCGACTCATCACGCCTTTGTCGCAATACAACAGGTACTGACGGCTGTTATCCAGTTCCTTGAAACGCGCGTTCAATGCATAAAACGGCAGCGTTTGTACGTCGATGCCGGCGATTTCCAGCGGCTCATCTTCGGCGGCATCCGGGTGACGGATGTCGACGACGATCTGGCCGGCCAGGGCTTCGCTGACTTCTTCGATCTTTACGTCCTGGCCCAGTTCGTCGATGACGCGATCGATCGGGACCATTTTGGCGTTCTCAAGCGCACGCTCAAGAATCGCCATGTCGAACTGTTGTTCTTCGTACTCCACGCGGTTGCGCTTGGCGTGGGTCTTGGGGTTCACCGAGATGACCCCGCAATATTCAGGCATATGCTTGGCGAAATCAGCGGTACCGATTTCTTCGGCCAGGTCGATGATGTCCTGCTTGTGACTGGCGATCAGCGGGCGCAGCACCAGCTTTTCGGTCACGCAGTCAATCAGTGACAGGTTCGGCAGCGTCTGGCTGGACACCTGGGAGATCGCCTCACCGGTCACCAGCGCGTCGATCTGCAACTGGTCGGCGATCCGCGACGCAGCGCGCAACATCATACGCTTCAAAACTACGCCCATATGACTGTTATCGACTTTGCCGAGAATTTCGCCCAACACTTCCTCGAACGGTACGCTTACAAATAGCACGCGTTGGGAGCTGCCGTATTTCTTCCAGATAAAGTGCGCAACTTCCATCACGCCCAATTCGTGTGCACGCCCGCCCAGGTTAAAGAAGCAGAAGTGGCTCATCAGGCCGCGGCGCATGATCTGGTAAGCCGCCACCGTGGAATCGAAACCGCCGGACATCAATACCAGGGTCTGTTCCAGGGCGCCCAGCGGGTAGCCGCCGATACTGTTGTGCTGGCTGTGGATCACAAACAACCGTTGGTCGCGAATTTCCATGCGCACTTCAATTTGCGGCGCTTTCAGGGAAATTCCGGCGGCGCCGCACTCGCGACGCAGCTTGCTGCCGACGTATTTTTCGACATCCATGGAGCTAAAGGTGTGCTTGCCGGCACGCTTGCAACGCACCGAAAAGATCTTCCCTTCCAGCTCATTACCGAAGTGCTGTTTGCACTTCTCGGTGATGTCGTCGAAGTCGCCAAGCGGGTACTCATCCACCTGCAGGAAATGCGCGATGCCCGGCATGCAGCTCAGGCGCTCGGTCATGTCCTTCAAGGCTTTGGGCTCGGTGACACGGGTTTCCAGCTCGAGGTTGTCCCACACGCCATTCACCACCACAGCCGGGTCCAGATCGCGGAGCACGGCACGGATGTTCTTGGCCAATTGACGGATGAAACGCATCCGTACCGGTCGGCTCTTGATGGTGATTTCGGGGAAGACTTTAACGATTAATTTCATGGAAACAGCGCGCGCCGGGCCTGCTGAAAAAGGGGGGCGCGGATTATAGCGGAAATCGCTCACGGTTTAACCAGTTAATATGCATAGCACACGCAACGCACTAAATGGGTGCGCTTTCGTTCCATTGCGCCACATTGCGGTGCGAAGATTTTACGCTTTTGTCGCAATGCACCTTTATAGGGGCGTTTTTGGATCAAAAAACCCATGTTGGCGCACTGGCATGCAATTTGCTCTCTTGTGAGGCAGGTTGCCATGGCGGAGTATCCGCGCCGGCATCACCCAAATTCTAAGGGCTACTCCACTACCCAGCCCGAAGCCACCCGGAGGACACTATGTCGAAGTCGGTTCAACTCATCAAAGATCATGACGTTAAATGGATTGATCTGCGCTTCACGGACACCAAAGGCACTCAGCACCACGTGACCATGCCGGCTCGCGATGCGCTGGATGATGCTTTCTTTGAAGAAGGCAAAATGTTCGACGGTTCCTCCATCGCTGGCTGGAAAGGCATCGAAGCCTCCGACATGATCCTGATGCCGGACGACAGCACTGCCGTGCTGGACCCGTTCACCGAAGAGCCAACCCTGATCCTGGTTTGCGACGTGATCGAGCCTTCGACCATGCAAGGCTACGACCGCGACCCACGTGCGATCGCCAAGCGTGCCGAGGAATACCTGAAGTCGACCGGCATCGGCGACACTGTATTCGTAGGCCCGGAGCCAGAATTCTTCATCTTCGACCAGGTCAAGTTCAAGTCCGACATCTCCGGTTCGATGTTCAAGATCTACTCCGAACAAGGCTCCTGGATGTCCGACCAGGACGTGGAAGGCGGCAACCATGGCCACCGTCCAGGTATCAAAGGTGGCTACTTCCCGGTTCCGCCGTTCGACCATGACCACGAAATCCGTACCTCCATGTGCAACGCCATGGAAGACATGGGCCTGGTCATCGAAGTGCACCACCACGAAGTGGCGACTGCCGGCCAGAACGAAATCGGTGTGAAGTTCAACACCCTGGTGGCCAAGGCTGACGAAGTTCAAACCCTGAAGTATTGCGTACACAACACTGCCGTTGCCTACGGCCGTACCGCTACCTTCATGCCTAAGCCGCTGTACGGCGATAACGGCTCGGGTATGCACGTTCACTTGTCCATCGCCAAAGATGGCAAGAACACCTTCGCTGGCGAAGGTTATGCCGGCCTGTCCGACACCGCCCTGTACTTCATCGGCGGTATCATCAAGCACGGTAAGGCCCTGAACGGCTTCACCAACCCGTCGACCAACTCCTACAAGCGTCTGGTCCCAGGTTTCGAAGCACCGGTAATGCTGGCTTACTCGGCACGTAACCGTTCCGCGTCGATCCGTATTCCTTACGTGTCCAGCCCTCGTGCTCGCCGTATCGAAGCGCGCTTCCCGGATCCAGCAGCCAACCCATACCTGGCCTTCGCTGCCCTGGTCATGGCCGGCCTGGACGGTATCCAGAACAAGATCCACCCTGGCGACGCCGCCGACAAAAACTTGTACGACCTGCCGCCTGAAGAGGCCAAAGAGATCCCACAAGTGTGTGGCAGCCTGAAAGAAGCCCTGGAAGAGCTGGACAAGGGCCGTGCGTTCCTGACCAAAGGCGGCGTGTTCAGCGACGACTTCATCGACGCTTACATCGAGCTGAAAAGCGCGGAAGAAATCAAGGTTCGCACCTTCGTACACCCGCTGGAATACGAGCTGTACTACAGCTGCTGATCCGGTAGCGCCGCTTAACGTGGCGTGCTGAAAAAAGACCTCCTTCAGGAGGTCTTTTTTTGCCCGCGATTTGTGAAGAATGCGGGAGCAGGCTGGCCCGCGATAGCGTACTGCCCGCCACCTGATGTATGACTGACCCACCGCCATCGCGGGCAAGCCCGCTCCCACAGGAGATCACCTTTGAAATACCGATTTGTGTTCGCTCTGTTATTTGTCAGTACCGGTGCGAGCGCCGCGCCACCTACCCTTGAGCCGCTGCTCAACAGCATCGCCGAGCGCCTGGAAATTGCCGACCAGGTAGCCCTGAGCAAATGGGACAGCAAAAAACCCGTAGAAGATAAGAAACGCGAACAAGAGGTGATCGCCAGCGTTGTCGCCCAGGCGCCAAGCTACAAGCTGGACCCTGCCGCCGCCGAGCAGTTTTTCTCGGCGCAGATCGAAGCGAACAAACTGGTGCAGTACACGCACCTGTCCGACTGGCAGTTCCAGGGAAAGGCGCCCGATGATCCGCGCCCGGACCTGGTCAAGCAGATTCGCCCGCAGCTGGATGAACTGCAAAAGCGCCTGCTGCAGCAACTGGCCGACTTCAGCCCGCAGCGCACCGACCCGCAGTGCCCGCAATGGCTCGCCACGGCCGTGCATGAGCCGCTGAACGATCCTTTGCGGCAACTGGCAATGATTCGCGCCACGGCCGAGCTGTGCATCCAGAAGAACTGAGGCTGTAACCCCGATCACAATGTGGGAGCTGGCTTGCCTGCGATAAGCGCGGTACATCCAAAACCGCTATCGCAGGCAAGCCAGCTCCCACACCCACCGCAACCTTCCAGGCGATTCACCGTAATTTCCTAGTTCCTGAACAACCTTCACAAAATCGCACTATATTGGTGCGACCCACTGCACCCTTCCCACCTGGCCAACCCATTTTGGTTCGAATCTTCCCGATGAAGCTGGCAGAACGCCACAGATTCGAGCCTTAAACGCCTATTTCAGGCGATTAACGCTTCTTTTCGGAGCCTTGGTTTGGTTTTTGCATTTTCCTTGTATCAGCGTGTGCCTCAAGCACGCGCCTTGCTCCAAAAGAGGTCCCGATGACCATCAGTGATGCACTGCACCGTTTGTTACTCGACAACCTGACCACCGCGACCATCCTGCTCAACGCCGATCTGCGTCTTGAGTACATGAACCCGGCAGCAGAGATGCTCCTGGCCATCAGCGGCCAGCGCAGCCATGGGCAGTTCATCAGCGAGCTGTTCACCGAGTCGGCCGAAGCCTTGAGCTCATTGCGCCAGGCGGTGGAGCAGGCACACCCGTTTACCAAACGCGAAGCGATGCTCACCGCCCTCACCGGCCAGACGCTGACGGTCGACTACGCCGTCACCCCGATCCTGAGCAATGGCGCGACCCTGCTGCTGCTCGAAGTGCACCCTCGCGACCGCCTGCTGCGCATTACCAAGGAAGAAGCGCAGCTGTCCAAGCAGGAAACCAGCAAGATGCTGGTGCGCGGCCTGGCCCATGAGATCAAGAACCCCCTCGGCGGGATTCGCGGCGCGGCGCAACTGCTGGCCCGCGAGCTGCCGGAGGAACACCTCAAGGACTACACCAACGTCATCATCGAAGAAGCCGACCGCCTGCGTAACCTGGTGGACCGCATGCTCGGCTCCAACAAACTGCCGTCGCTGGCGATGACCAACGTGCACGAAGTGCTGGAGCGCGTCTGCCACCTGGTCGAGGCCGAAAGCCAGGGCTGCATTACCTTGGTGCGCGACTATGATCCGAGCATTCCGGACGTATTGATCGACCGCGAACAGATGATCCAGGCAGTGCTCAATATCGTGCGCAACGCCATGCAAGCCATCAGCAGCCAGAACGAACTGCGCCTGGGCCGCATCAGCCTGCGCACCCGTGCCCTGCGCCAGTTCACCATCGGCCATGTGCGCCATCGCCTGGTGACCAAGGTCGAGATCATCGACAACGGCCCGGGCATTCCTGCGGAACTGCAGGAAACCATTTTCTTTCCCATGGTCAGCGGCCGCCCGGACGGTACCGGGCTGGGCCTGGCCATTACCCAGAACATCATCAGCCAGCACCAGGGTCTGATCGAATGTGAGAGCCATCCTGGCCACACCACGTTCTCGATCTTTCTGCCACTGGAACAAGGAGCCCCATCGACATGAGCCGTAGTGAAACTGTCTGGATCGTCGATGACGACCGTTCTATCCGCTGGGTCCTCGAGAAAGCCTTGCAACAGGAAGGCATGACCACCCAGAGCTTCGACAGCGCCGACGGGGTGATGAGCCGCCTGGCTCGCCAGCAGCCCGACGTGATCATTTCCGACATCCGCATGCCCGGCGCCAGTGGCCTGGACCTGTTGGCACGGATTCGCGAGCAGCATCCGCGTTTGCCGGTGATCATCATGACCGCGCACTCGGACCTGGACAGCGCTGTCGCGTCCTACCAGGGCGGCGCCTTTGAATACCTGCCCAAGCCATTCGACGTGGACGAGGCGGTGGCGCTGGTCAAACGCGCCAACCAGCACGCCCAGGAACAGCAGAACCAAGAAGCCCCACCCGCCCTGACCCGCACCCCGGAAATCATCGGCGAAGCGCCGGCGATGCAGGAAGTGTTTCGCGCCATCGGGCGTTTGAGCCACTCCAACATCACCGTACTGATCAATGGCGAATCGGGGACCGGTAAAGAACTGGTGGCCCACGCCCTGCACCGTCACAGCCCACGAGCGGCTTCGCCATTTATTGCGTTGAACATGGCGGCTATCCCGAAGGACTTGATGGAGTCCGAGTTGTTCGGCCATGAAAAAGGCGCGTTTACCGGCGCCGCCAACCTGCGTCGCGGGCGTTTTGAACAGGCGGACGGCGGCACGCTGTTCCTCGATGAAATCGGTGATATGCCGGCCGATACCCAGACCCGCCTGCTGCGCGTGCTGGCGGACGGCGAGTTCTACCGGGTTGGCGGGCACACGCCGGTCAAGGTCGACGTGCGTATCATCGCCGCGACCCACCAGAACCTGGAAACCCTGGTGCATGCGGGCAAATTCCGTGAGGACTTGTTCCACCGCCTCAATGTGATCCGTATCCACATTCCGCGGATGTCGGACCGTCGCGAAGACATCCCGACGCTCGCCCGCCACTTCCTTGCCCGCGCCGCGCAAGAGCTGGCGGTTGAGCCGAAGCTGCTCAAAAGCGAGACCGAGGAATACCTGAAGAACCTGCCGTGGCCAGGCAACGTGCGCCAGCTGGAGAACACTTGCCGCTGGATCACGGTGATGGCGTCCGGGCGCGAAGTGCATATCAGCGACCTGCCACCGGAACTGCTCAGCCTGCCGCAGGACTCTGCGCCGGTGACCAACTGGGAGCAGGCGCTGCGCCAATGGGCGGATCAGGCCCTGGCTCGCGGCCAGTCGAGCCTGCTGGACAGCGCCGTACCAGCGTTTGAGCGGATCATGATCGAAACCGCCCTGAAGCACACCGCAGGTCGCCGTCGCGATGCCGCCGTGCTGCTGGGCTGGGGCCGCAACACCCTGACGCGCAAGATCAAGGAGCTGGGGATGAAGGTCGATGGTGGTGACGACGATGAGGGCGACGACGCCTGACTTACAGGCTCACTGAAGATCTAATGTGGGAGCGGGCTTGCTCGCGAAGGCGGTGTCATTCAGCACATCAGTGACTGAAACACCGCCTTCGCGAGCAAGCCCGCTCCCACATTTGGATCTCCATAAGGGTCCAGGCGCGTGCACCGCTTCAATGCACCCTGTACCAGCATCGCGCACGCCTTCCAAGCCTCAAGCAAGCATCGTAGTAAGAACATAGAGAATCCCGAAAACAACGAAGCCCCGTATTCCGGGGCTTTGCGCTTTCTAGAAGTTTTTTTTGGCACACCTTGGCCACTCTGGCACGCGCCCTGCAATAACCCCTGTACTACCCAGTTTCGGGGACCTTGGTACAGGCAGGCCGAGACTCCCCTCTTTACACCCGGGGTGCTTGATGCGAACCGCATCGCGCTCCACACCGCTTTGGGGAACCTTGGTACAGGCAGGCCGGGGATTCCCTCTTTAACACCGAAGCCTCTGGCTTCACCCCGTTTTGGGAGCCCTGGTACAGGCAGGCCGGGAACTCCCTCTTTTATTGCTCTTGGAGATGGATCTCCAGCCGCCAGCGGCCATCAACTTCTTCCCCCTCCAATCCCCGCGCAACGGCCGAGCCGCCACCAGGTTCAGCAGCAAGCCGCCGTCGGTCTTGCGCACGCGCCAGTTCACGTCCTTTTCATTGATCTTGAGTTGCCCACTGGTGCCCTTGCCTTGGGCGTCAAACAACAGCGCCACGGTGCCGTCGATATGCTCGCCGTGCAGCTTGGGTTCGCTGTTGAACCACACCACCACGCCATCCGCCGCGGTCTCAACCTGCTGCAGTTCGACCGGGTCCGGGGTGGTCAGGCGGCCAATCATCAAGCCGATCATCAAGCCGACAATCGCCAACGAGCCCATGACCCTGGGCAATAGCTTCGGCCTTGGGTCCTCTTCGGGGGTAGAATGCAGCGCATCTTTGCCTTCGGAGCCGTGCATGTTTCACGTCATCCTTTTTCAACCAGAAATTCCGCCGAATACCGGCAACGTTATCAGGCTGTGCGCCAACAGTGGCTGCCACCTGCATTTGATCGAGCCCCTGGGCTTTGACATGGACGACAAGCGCCTGCGCCGCGCCGGGCTGGACTACCACGAGTACGCCACCCTCAAGCGCCATGCCGACCTGGCGAGTTGCCTGGAAAGCCTGGGGCACCCGCGACTGTTCGCGTTCACCACCAAGGGTTCGCGACCGTTCCACGATGCCAGCTTTGCCGAGGGCGACGCGTTCCTGTTCGGCCCGGAGAGCCGGGGCCTGCCGCCGGAGGTGCTGGACGCACTGCCAGACGGTCATCGTCTGCGTTTGCCGATGCGCGAGGGGTGCCGCAGCTTGAACCTGTCCAACACCGTGGCCGTCGCTGTCTACGAAGGCTGGCGCCAACTCGGCTTTAAATAACACCCCTAACGAATGTGGGAGCGGGCTTGCTCGCGAAAGCAGTGTGCCAGTCAATGAAGGTATCGACTGAAGTACCGCCTTCGCGAGCAAGCCCGCTCCCACATTTTTTACATCCGCAGCTTATTGAACGGTCGACGAACCTTCACTTTGCATGCGCTGCAGCTCTTGCGCATACAGGGCATCGAAGTTCACCGGTGCCAGCATCAGCGCCGGGAACGAGCCACGGGTGACCAGGCTGTCCAGGGTCTCGCGGGCATACGGGAACAGGATGTTCGGGCAGAACGCACCCAGGGTGTGGCTCATGGACGCTTCGTCCAGGCCTTGGATCAGGAAGATACCGGCCTGTTGCACTTCAGCGATGAAGGCCACTTCTTCGCCGTTCTTGACGGTGACCGACAGGGTCAGCACGACTTCATGGAAATCGCCTTCCAGTGCTTTTTGACGGGTATTCAGGTCCAGCGCAACGCTTGGGGTCCATTCCTGGCGGAAGATCGCCGGGCTTTTCGGCGCTTCGAACGACAGGTCACGCACGTAGATCCGCTGCAGCGAGAACTGTGGGCCTTGGGCTTCTGCTGCTTCGGTGTTCTGTTGATCAGTCATCGCAGATCCTTCTCTATCTTGGGGTCTTTTAGGGTTTAGAAGTCAGACGAGCAGCAGCGCATCGAGTTTACCGGCGCGCTCCAGGGCGAACAGGTCATCGCAGCCACCGATGTGCCTGGCGCCGATCCAGATTTGCGGCACGGACGTGCGCCCCGCCTTCTGGGCCATTTCGGCACGCACCTGGGGTTTGCCGTCGACCTTGATCTCTTCGAAGGCAACGCCCTTTTTCTCCAGCAAGGCCTTGGCCCGCATGCAGTAAGGGCACCAATCGCTGGAATACACGACAACCTGGCTCATATCACTTCACCAGTGGCAGGTTATCGGCCTTCCAGCTGCCAATACCGCCGGACAGTTTGGCGGCGGTGAAACCGGACTTGAGCATCTCACGGGCGTGGGTGCCGGAGTGCTGGCCTTGGGCGTCGACCAGGATGATGGTCTTGGCCTTGTGCTTTTCCAGCTCGGCCAGGCGCGCGATCAGCTTGTCCTGAGGAATGTTCAGGGCGCCGACGATATGGCCAGCGGCGAAATCCTTGGCCGGGCGGATATCCACGACAACGGCCTCATCCTTGTTGACCAGCGCGGTCAGCTCCGCCGTGCTCAGGCTGCGGCCACCGCGGCTCAATTCGTGAGCGATCAGCAGCGCCAGCAGGATGACGAAGGCACCCACAAGCAGGTAGTGGGCAGTGGCAAATGCAATCAGGTGATCAACCATCAAGGAGGTTCCAGGGCGTTAAAATGGCGGTAAGTATACACAGCCGTCAGGGGGGGCCAACCCCCGTAAAGCGGTGACGTGGTCGGAACTTCGCTTTAAACTGCCACTCCCTTTTCAATTGTCTTCCTTTATTACCGCCGCGAGAGGATCTATGACTACCACGCCTAAACCTTTGGTCCTGATAATTCTCGATGGCTTCGGACACAGTGAAAGCCACCACGACAACGCGGTGTACGCGGCCAAGAAGCCGGTACTCGATCGTTTGACCGCCACCGTGCCGAACGGCCTGATCTCCGGCTCGGGCATGGACGTGGGCCTGCCGGACGGCCAGATGGGCAACTCGGAAGTCGGCCATATGAATCTCGGCGCCGGACGAGTGGTCTATCAAGACTTCACACGTGTGACCAAAGCGATCCGCGATGGCGAGTTCTTCGAGAACCCGACCATCTGCGCGGCGGTCGATAAAGCAGTGGCTGCCGGTAAAGCTGTGCATTTCATGGGCTTGTTGTCGGATGGTGGCGTCCACAGCCACCAGGACCACTTGGTCGCCATGGCCGAACTGGCGTTCAAGCGCGGCGCTGACAAGATCTACCTGCACGCCTTCCTCGACGGCCGTGACACCCCGCCGAAAAGCGCGCAATCGTCGATCGAACTGCTCGACACCACCTTCGCCGCCTTGGGCAAAGGCCGTATCGCCAGCCTGGTCGGCCGTTACTTCGCCATGGACCGCGACAACCGCTGGGACCGCGTAGCCCAGGCCTACAACCTGATCGTCGACGGCCAGGCCGAATTCCACGCCGCCACCGCCCAGGAAGGCCTCGAAGCCGCCTACGCCCGTGGCGAGAGCGATGAATTTGTCAAAGCCACCACCATCGGTGAGCCGGTGAAAGTCGAAGACGGCGACGCCGTGGTGTTCATGAACTTCCGCGCCGACCGCGCCCGCGAGCTGAGCCGCGTGTTTGTCGAAGACGGCTTCAAAGAGTTCGAGCGCGCGCGCCAGCCGAAGGTGCAGTACGTGGGCCTGACCCAATACGCCGCGAGCATCCCGGCTCCCGCCGCTTTTGCAGCAGGCACCTTGGATAACGTGCTGGGCGACTACCTGGCAAAAAACGGCAAGACCCAGCTGCGCATCGCCGAAACCGAAAAATACGCCCACGTGACGTTTTTCTTCTCCGGTGGCCGTGAAGAGCCGTTCCCGGGCGAAGAGCGCATCCTGATCCCGTCGCCAAAAGTCGCCACTTACGACCTGCAGCCGGAAATGAGCGCGCCGGAAGTCACCGACAAGATCGTCGACGCCATCGAACACCAGCGTTACGACGTGATCGTGGTCAACTACGCCAACGGCGACATGGTCGGCCACAGCGGCAACCTGGAAGCCGCCACCAAAGCCGTGGAATGCCTGGACCTGTGCGTCGGCCGCATCGTCGATGCCCTGGAAAAAGTCGGCGGCGAAGCGCTGATCACTGCCGACCACGGCAACTGCGAGCAAATGTCCGACGAATCCACCGGCCAGGCCCACACCGCCCACACTACCGAGCCGGTACCGTTCATCTACGTCGGCAAGCGCGACTTCAAAGTGCGTGAAGGCGGCGTGCTGGCGGATGTGGCGCCGACTATGTTGATGTTGATGGGGCTGGAGAAGCCGCAAGAAATGACCGGGACCTCGATCCTGGTCTGATTCTCAGCCTCACCCAAAAACCCGTGTGGGAGCGGGCTTGCTCGCGAATGCGGCCGTTCAGTCGACATTTTCAACGACTGACGCACCGCATTCGCGAGCAAGCCCGCTCCCACATTGGTTTTGCGCTGTTTGGAAGATATCTTTTCGCCATACCTGTGCCACTCGGCACCTATCTTGCCTTCCAGCCCCAATTGGGCGTTTTTTTTGCCGCGCTTGGCGGGCATACTAGGCCGTCCATTTCCCTGGTGTCGCCCGCCTCTATGCTTCGCGCCTTGATTACCCTTGCTCTTGTCTGCCTGCTCCAACCGGCGTTTGCCGATGAGCGCGCACAAACCCAACAACAGTTGGACGCTACGCGTCAGGACATTACCGAGCTGAAAAAGCTGCTCGGCAAGCTCCAGGAAGAAAAGTCCGGGGTGCAGAAAGACCTACGCGGCACGGAAACCGAGATGGGCAAGCTGGAGAAGCAGGTCCAGGAGCTACAAAAAGAATTAAAGAAGAGCGAGTCGGAACTGGAGCGACTCGACGCTGAGAAAAAAAACTCCAGAGCGCACGCGTTGAACAGCAACGCCTGATCGCAATCCAGGCCCGCGCCGCCTACCAGAACGGCCGCCAGGAGTACCTCAAGCTGCTGCTCAACCAGCAGAACCCTGAGAAATTTGCGCGCACCCTCACCTACTACGACTACCTGAGCAAAGCCCGCATGGAGCAATTGAAAAGCTTCAACGAGACTCTGCGCCAGTTGGTCAATGTGGAACAGGAAATCGCCAACCAGCAATCGCAATTGCAGGACCAGAAAAGCGCCCTCGACACCCAGCGCAACGAGCTGGACAAGGTCCGCAAGGAGCGCCAGCTGGCCCTGGCCAAGCTCAATGACGACGTAAAGGCGCGCGACGCCAAGCTGCAAGCCCGCGAGCAGGACCAGGCCGACTTGGCCAAAGTGCTCAAGACCATCGAAGAAACCCTGGCTCGCCAGGCACGTGAGGCCGAAGAAGCGCGGCAGAAAGCGCTGATCGCCCAGCAGGAAGCCGAAAAAAAGCGCCAGCGTGAGGCCGAACTGGCTGCCACCTCGGACGCCCCGGCACCGCGCAAACCGGCGCATGCAGCCCCTGGCCCGCTGGTTTCCAGCGCCGGCGAGTCGTTCGGCGGCCCTTTTGCTTCAGCTCGCGGCAAACTTCCATGGCCGGTTGATGGTCGATTACTGGCACGCTTCGGTGAAACCCGTGGCGATGACACCCGCGCCAAGTGGGACGGGGTGATGATCAGCGCCTCTGCCGGCAGCCAGGTCCACGCTGTTCACGGTGGGCGCGTGGTATTTGCCGATTGGCTGCGCGGCGCCGGTTTGTTGGTGATTCTCGACCACGGTAATGGCTATTTGAGCCTTTACGGCCACAATCAGACTTTACTCAAGTCGGCAGGTGATGTTGTAAAAGCCGGTGAATCCATCTCCACTGTGGGTAACAGTGGTGGCCAGGACACTCCGGCGCTGTACTTCGCTATTCGTCAGCAGGGTCGCCCGAGCGATCCTGCACAATGGTGCAGAACCCAAGGATAAGGGTCGCATCTACATTAGGAGTTCGTTCGACATGCTGCATTTGTCCCGCCTCACTTCGCTGGCCCTGACGATCGCCCTGGTGATCGGCGCGCCCCTGGCTTTCGCCGACCAGGCCGCCCCGGCTGCACCTGCTGCCACCGCCGCGACCACCAAGGCGCCGTTGCCGCTGGACGAGCTGCGCACCTTTGCCGAGGTCATGGACCGGATCAAGGCAGCCTATGTCGAACCCGTAGATGACAAGACCCTGCTGGAGAATGCCATCAAGGGCATGCTCAGCAACCTCGACCCGCACTCCGCCTACCTGGGCCCGGAAGATTTTGCCGAGCTGCAGGAAAGCACCAGCGGTGAGTTCGGCGGCCTGGGCATTGAAGTTGGCGCCGAAGACGGCAACATCAAGGTGGTCTCGCCGATCGATGACACCCCCGCGTCGAAGGCCGGCATCCAGGCCGGCGACTTCATCGTCAAGATCAACGGCCAGCCGACCCGTGGCCAGACCATGACCGAAGCCGTCGACAAGATGCGCGGCAAGATCGGCCAGAAAATCACCCTGACCCTGGTACGCGACGGCGGCAACCCGTTCGATGTAACGCTGACCCGCGCGACCATTGTGGTCAAGAGCGTGAAGAGCCAGCTGCTGGAGTCGGGCTACGGTTACATCCGTATCACCCAGTTCCAGGTCAAGACCGGTGACGAAGTGGCCAAGGCCCTGGCCAAGCTGCGCAAGGACAACGGCAAGAAACTCAGCGGCATCGTGCTCGACCTGCGCAACAACCCAGGCGGCGTGCTGCAATCGGCGGTGGAAGTGGTTGATCACTTCATCACCAAGGGCCTGATCGTCTACACCAAGGGCCGTATTGCCAACTCCGAACTGCGCTTCTCGGCCACCGGCAACGACCTCAGCGAAAACGTGCCGCTGGCCGTGCTGATCAACGGAGGCAGCGCCTCGGCGTCGGAAATCGTCGCCGGCGCCCTGCAAGACCAGAAACGCGGCGTGCTGATGGGCACCACCAGCTTCGGCAAAGGCTCGGTACAAACCGTGTTGCCGCTGAACAACGAGCGTGCGCTGAAGATCACCACTGCTTTGTACTACACGCCGAACGGCCGCTCGATCCAGGCCCAGGGCATCGTGCCGGACATTGAGGTGCGCAAGGCCAAGATCACCAACGAGATCGACAGCGAGTACTACAAAGAAGCGGACCTGCAAGGTCATTTGGGCAATGGCAACGGCGGCGCCGACCAACCGACCGGCAGCGGCAAGAAAGCCAAGCCGATGCCGCAGGACGACGACTACCAGCTGGCTCAGGCACTCAGCCTGCTCAAAGGCCTGAGCATCACGCGCAGCCGTTGATATGCGTTTTGCCCTGATCATCGCGGTGCTGTGCAGCCTGGCAGGCGTCGCCCATGCGACGCCTGCCGGCGAGCCGCACAAAGCCTACCTGACCCTCATCATCGACGACCTCGGGCAGAACCTGCCCCGGGATCGTCGCGTGCTGGCCCTGCCTGGGCCGGTCACCACGGCGGTCATGCCCGACACACCCCACGCCGCCGAATTTGCCCGCGAGGCACACAAAGCCGGCAAGATCGTGATCCTGCATATGCCCATGGACCCGGCGACCGGCCCCTTCGCCTGGCACCCTGAGCTGCCCATCGAAGAACTCGCCAAGCGCCTGGACGCTGCGTTCAAGGCGGTGCCCTACACCGCAGGCATCAACAACCACATGGGCAGCCGCATGACCGCGCAACCGGTCGCCATGGCCTGGTTGATGGCCGAGCTGCAACGGCGCAACAAGTTCTTCGTCGACAGCCGCACCAGCGCGCAGACCGTCGCGGCAGCCGAGGCGCAGAAGATTGGATTGGCCCATGTCTCGCGGGATGTATTCCTCGATGACGAGCGCACTGAAGCAGCGATCACCACGCAATTGCAGACCGCAATCAAGCTGGCCCACAAGCAGGGTTCGGTCGTGATGATCGGTCACCCTTACCCGCAAACCCTGGCGGTGCTGGAGCGCGAGCTGCCCAAACTTAAGGCTCAGGGCGTCGATTGGATCGATATCAAGTTGATGATCAGCGTGCGCAGTAACCAAGCGATGGCGGGTCACGGCAAAAACGGCACCTACCTTCCTGCGCGTAGATAGATACAGCCCGGCAATGCGCTGACTGCTCGATAGTTGATGCTCCCATCAACTGGAGAGCCCATCATGAAGCCTCTGCAATTCAACGACCTGCTCATCAGCTTTACCAGCGAATTCCTGCCCCTGTGGAACGACAAGGGGTCCAGCGCGCACGAAGCCGTCGGCCTCTGGCGGCCCAGCATGACATCCGATGCGCTGAACCCGTTTTACGCCCTGGGTGATATTGCGGTGGGTCACTATCGCAATATCAACCACAGCAAGATCGTCGCCGTCGTGAGCGACGCGAATAAGGTCGACGGCACGGCCCTGCGTGCGCCCGTTGACTATCAATTGGTGTGGCACGATGAAGGGACTGGCGCTCACGCCAATTTTTCAATCTGGCGCCCGCTGCCCCCGGAGGGTTACGTCACGATGGGACTGGTGTGCGGTGTCGGCTACGACAAGCCTTCGCGCCATGCCGTACGCTGTGTACGAGCAGACCTGGTCGTCACGGCTCAAGTGGGCGAACTGATCTGGAATGATAAAGGCAGCGGCTCCGCCAACGATTTCAGCGCCTGGTCGGTCATCCCTCCCGGTGCATCTCCCGGCGAAGCCTACCTGGCACCTGGCACCTTCCTTGGCAGTGACAGTTATGCCAGGCCAAGCGTAGAGACCTACGCGCTGCGGCTGGCGCTGACCGCGCAACTCAGCGACCTGCCGGCACCTCCCGCCCTCATCGGGCATGAAAGCCCTGCTGCGGATGACACCACCTCAACGCTTCAGGTGTGCGAGCTGCCGTGGTTCTGTGTAAAAGACCCGGAGCTGACTGCAGTCGAACAGTCTCAGTCGTCGCCCACCTATCGCCTGGAGCGCACGGACCGCCACCTTATCGCCGGCTTCGGGCACAACACTGAGGCGACCAGTCAGCCGTTCATGTGGACGGCCACCAAGGGCGAACTGGGAGGAAATGCCAAGGCCCTGGCAGCCAACACCAGCATCGACCTGAGCAACGAGTGGCCCGTGTACCCACATGCCTTTGAGTTGAATTTTTCGGCGCATCTGGACCGAGACTTCACGCACACCCAACGCTCGGCGAAAGGCTGGAGCCACGCCTCGCCGCTGGAAATCATCACTTACGTCCCGCCAAACAAAGCCGTCGCGGCTTACCTTGTGCGCAGTGAGTATTGCCTGCTGCGTCAGGACGGCAGCCAGGTTTCAGGTACCGTCAGCTACACCAATGGTGATCACATTTATATGAGCGAGTCTTCCGAGGCCGCGCCATTGCCGGATGAAGCGCCTCCAGCATCAGAAGCCCCTCAAGCAGAGCCGAACCTAGAGGTAACGGGCCATGATTTGATCGATAACGCCCTCATCCCTTAACTGATCAAGCGCCGCCTGCAGCTTGCTCACCACTTCATCCGGCACGTCTTTATTCAACGCCAGGTAAAGCTGGGCACTGTTGAAGCGCAAGACGGTTTTAAGCTGGGTCACCCCGACCTGGCGGGCTAGGTAACGACCCGCCGGGTCACCGGTCGCCCACAGATCAATCTGGCCTTCCACCAGCTTTTGCGCATTGTCTTGGTCACGCAGTGCAACGACCGGGTTAAGGCCCTGCTTTTCCAGCGTTTCAGCAATGGCGTCGCCCTTGTAGGCGCCGATCTTGTAGCGGCGCGCGTGCTCAAGGTCGGTCAGTTGGATCTTGCTGTCGGCCTTGGCCAGTAGCACCCAATCGTCCGGACCGATAGGGCCGACCCATTTGAATAACGCCTCGCGATCCGGCAAACGGGCCATCACGAATACGCCATAGCCAGGTTTTTCCAGGGCGAGCTTGTAGATGCGCTCCCAAGGAAAACGCAGGGTGAGGTTGTAGGAAATGCCGGCACGCTTGAAGGTCTCGCGCACGATGTCCACGGCGATGCCTTCGATGTTCTCGTCCTTGGCGAAGTTCTTGCCGTTTTTCGCCATGTTGTAGGGCGGGAAGTTTTCCGTCAGCAACACCAGGGAGGCGTCAGACGGTTCTTCGGCGTTGGCCGAACCTGCCAGCAGGAGGGAAGTACTGGCGAGGGCGAGCAGCAGGGTCTTGAACATGAAGGCTACCGGAATCCATGGCAAGCGCAGAGAGTGCCGCGCACTTGCCATGGTGTCCAGCAGCGTTTAGCGAACGACGATACCGCGCGCCGCCATGTAGGCCTTGGCCTCGGGAACGGTGTACTCGCCAAAGTGGAAAATACTCGCCGCCAGCACCGCGCTGGCGTGGCCTTCGATCACACCATCGGCTAAATGCTGCAGGTTGCCGACGCCGCCGGAAGCGATCACTGGAATGCCCAGCGCATCGCTGATGGCGCGGGTCACGCCCAGGTCGAAGCCGTTTTTCATGCCGTCCTGGTCCATGCTGGTCAGCAGGATTTCACCGGCGCCGAGGGCTTCCATCTTCATTGCCCACTCCACCGCGTCCAGGCCGGTCGGCTTGCGACCGCCGTGGGTGAAGATCTCCCAGCGCGGGGTTTCGCCCGGGCCGGAGACTTTTTTGGCGTCGATGGCAACGACGATGCATTGCGAGCCGAAGTGCTGCGCTGCTTCGCCGACGAACTCCGGGTTGAACACCGCTGCCGTGTTGATCGACACCTTGTCCGCGCCGGCATTGAGCAAGTTGCGGATGTCCTGCACGGTGCGCACACCACCGCCCACGGTCAGCGGGATGAATACCTGGCTGGCCATGCGTTCGACGGTATGCAATGTGGTGTCGCGGCCGTCGACGCTGGCAGTGATGTCGAGAAAGGTAATCTCGTCGGCACCTTGCTCATCATAGCGACGCGCGATTTCCACCGGGTCGCCGGCATCACGGATGTTCTCGAACTTGACGCCCTTGACCACGCGACCGTTGTCGACGTCCAGGCAAGGGATGATGCGTTTGGCCAGCGCCATGGTCAGTCCTCAGCCGTTGTAGGCGTCGCAGTAAGCCTGGGCTTCGGCGACGTCCAGGGTACCTTCGTAGATCGCGCGGCCGGTGATGGCGCCGATGATGCCGGGGGCCTTGGCGTCCAGCAGCGACTTGATGTCGCCCAGGTTGTGAATGCCGCCGGAGGCGATCACCGGAATCTTTGTCGCAGCGGCCAGCGCAGCGGTGAACGGCACGTTGCAGCCCTGCATCATGCCGTCTTTGGCGATGTCGGTATAAACGATGGCGGACACGCCGTCGGCTTCGAACTGCTTGGCCAGGTCAATCACTTGGATGGTGCTGATTTCAGCCCAGCCGTCGGTGGCGACGAAACCATCCTTGGCGTCCAGGCCCACGATGACTTTGCCTGGGAATGCGCGGCAGGCTTCGGCGACGAAGGCTGGGTCTTTCACGGCCTTGGTGCCAATGATCACGTAGCTCACGCCAGCCTTGACGTAGTGCTCGATGGTTTCCAGGGAGCGGATACCGCCGCCGATCTGAATCGGCAGGTTCGGGTAGCGTTTGGCGATCGCAGTGACCACCTCGCCGTTGACCGGTTGGCCTTCGAAGGCGCCGTTCAGGTCCACCAGATGCAGACGACGGCAGCCCCCTTCCACCCATTTGGCAGCCATGCTCACCGGGTCATCGGAGAATACGGTGGAGTCTTCCATGCGGCCTTGGCGCAGACGGACGCAGGCGCCGTCCTTGAGATCGATAGCGGGGATAATCAGCATCTGGCAAACCTTATTCGATATTCAGCAATGCTTGGGAAATCAGGGTTTCTCAAGCGACCACAGGTCGCTTTCGATGCTTTCGAACCTTTCTTTAAGGAGCGTCTGCGTATCGAAAATCGCTCTGTTGTAATAATGCGGAGCCACTTCGGTGGTGAACAGCTCAAGAATCTCGGCGACCTCGAACGAGCCCAGCTTGAGCTCGAAGCGGTCTTCCATGAAGCGCTTGATCTTGAGGGTAGCCTCACTTTCCTGCTCGGGCGTGAGGTTCAAGATCGGCTGCTTCGGCTTCCTGGCCATTACCAGCGCCCATCCCAGGCGGCGAAGTTCTGCAGCAATTGCAGGCCATGGGTATGGCTCTTCTCCGGGTGGAACTGCACGGCAAAGCGCGAACCTTCAGCCAGCGCGGCGGCGAAGTCGACGCCGTAGTGCCCGCCACCCACCACCTGGCCCGGTTGACCGGCGGCGATGTAGTAGCTGTGCACGAAGTAGAAGCGCGCCATGTCCGGCACTTCGTGCCACAGCGGGTGATCCACGGTCTGGCGGACTTCGTTCCAGCCCATGTGCGGGACTTTCAGGTGTTCGCCGTCTTCATGCAGGTCTTTGCCGAAGAACTTAACCTGGCCTGGGAACAAACCGATGCAGTCGACGCCATCGTTCTCTTCACTGCTGTCGAGCAAGGCTTGCATGCCCACGCAGATGCCAAGGAACGGACGGTCCTGGCTGACTTCGCGCACCAGGCTGTCAAAGCCCAGGCGGCGGATCTCGGCCATGCAATCGCGAATCGCGCCAACACCCGGGAACACCACGCGGTCGGCTTCGCGAATCACATTGGCATCGCTGGTGATCAGCACCTTGCCGGCACCGACGTGCTCGAGGGCCTTGGCCACCGAGTGCAGGTTACCCATGCCGTAATCGATAACCGCGACCGTCTGCATTACAGGACGCCCTTGGTCGAAGGCATCTGCCCGGCCATGCGCTCATCCAGCTCGACGGCCATGCGCAGCGCGCGGCCGAATGCCTTGAACACGGTTTCGATCTGGTGGTGGGTGTTGGTGCCGCGCAGGTTGTCGATGTGCAGGCTGACAAGTGCGTGGTTGACGAAACCCTGGAAGAATTCCTGGAACAGGTCGACGTCAAAGCCGCCCACGGTGGCGCGGGTGTAGGGCACGTGCATCTGCAGGCCTGGGCGGCCGGAGAAGTCGATGACCACACGCGACAGCGCTTCGTCCAGCGGGACATAGGCGTGACCGTAGCGACGGATGCCTTTTTTGTCGCCGATAGCCTTGGCAAACGCCTGGCCGAGGGTGATGCCAACGTCTTCCACCGTGTGGTGGTCGTCGATATGCAGGTCGCCCTTGCTGACGATATCCAGGTCGATCAGCCCGTGACGGGCGATCTGGTCCAGCATGTGCTCAAGAAAAGGGACACCGATATCAAATCGGGCCTTTCCGGTGCCATCCAGGTTGATCGAGGCTTTGATCTGGGTTTCCAGAGTGTCGCGCTCGACGGACGCCTTACGTTCGGCCATCACCAGCTCCGCAAAATCATTGGGCGAAAAAGGCAGCCATTATAGGGGCGCGGGCGCTAAACAGAAACATCGGAGGGGATAAGACTGACGAGTTGAAGCGAGAGATGTCGGGGATAGACATGTGCATACATGTGAGAGCCAGTCGTGTAGTGAGCGGGCTTGCCCCGCGCTGGGTGGCGCAGCCGCCCCAACCCAGGCACCGAATTCTCCAGTTAAAACGCGGTGTCCGGTTTTGGGGGCGGCTGCGCCACCCAGCGCGGGGCAAGCCCGCTCACTACAGGTTTGGTGCTAGCGGAACAGTACCGCCGTCTTCTGCAGGGTCACCCACACACCCCACGCCAACGGAATACCCACCACCAGCCAGGCGGCAATCGCCAATGGCACAGTGCCGGAAGCCGCTTTCCACTCCAGGGAAGTGGTCGCATCCGCGCCTTTGTCATGGCCAAGCGCCTGTTCGGCGGCCAATTCGGCATCGGTCATGAAGTACTTGTCGGCCACCGGACGCACCAGCAGGTTGCAGATGAAACCCAGCACCAGCAGGCCGGCGAGGATGTACAAGGTGATGTCGTAGGCCGCCGCGCGTTCAACGCCAATGCTCAGCTGATACTCACGCAGGTAGTTCACCAACACCGGGCCCAATACGCCCGCAGCGGCCCAGGCAGTCAGCAGGCGACCGTGGATCGCGCCGACCATTTGCGTGCCGAACAGGTCAGCCAGGTAGGCCGGAACGGTCGCAAAACCACCGCCGTACATCGACAGGATGATGCAGAACGCCGCCACAAACAGCGCCACGTTGCCCAAATGCCCCAGGTTCGGGATCAACGCGTACAGGGCAAAGCCCAGGGCGAAGAACACGAAGTAGGTATTTTTACGCCCCAGGTAGTCGGAGAACGACGCCCAGAAGAACCGGCCACCGATGTTGAACAGGCTCAACAGCCCCGTAAAACCTGCGGCGATGGCTGCGATGGAAGCCAGTTGACCGGCATCCAGCTGACCAAACGGTACATCCACACCCAGCAGCTTGCCGCCGAACACTTCCTGCAGCAGTGGCGACGCCATGCCGAGGATGCCGATACCGGCGGATACGTTCAGGCACAGCACCAGCCAGACCAGGCGGAATTGCGGGGTTTTCCACGCCACGTTCACGTGCACGTGACGGTGAGTGATCATCGCGTTGCTAGCTTTTTTCGCCGGCGCGGTCCAGCCCTCAGGTTTCCAGCCGGTTGGCGGAACGCGGTAGGACAAGGCGCCACCGATCATGAACACGAAATAGATCGCGGCCATCACCAGGAAGCTCTGCCATACGCCCACGCTGTCTGGCGTTGCGAAGTGACCCATCAATGCGGCTGCCAACGGGGCGCCAACCATCGCACCACCGCCGAAGCCCATGATCGCCATACCAGTGGCCATGCCACGCTTGTCCGGGAACCACTTGATCAGGGTCGATACGGGCGAGATATAGCCCAGGCCCAGGCCGATACCGCCGATGACCCCGGAGCCGATCCACATCAGCCAGATCTGGTGGGTATAGATACCCAACGCCGAGATCAGCAGGCCACCACACCAGCACAACGCCGACACAACACCGGCCTTGCGTGGCCCGGCATGTTCCAGCCAGCCGCCCCAGATGGCTGCCGAGCAGCCCAGGAAGATGAAGAACAGGGTGTAGATCCAGCCCAGCATGGAGATGGGCCAGTCGCATTGGGACGAGAAGACTTGGGCGATGAAGCTCATGTCCGGCGCACAAGCAACCGGCTTGGTGATACCCAGCGCCTTGGACAATGGCAGCCAGAACACCGAGAACCCGTAGGCCATGCCGATGCAAAGGTGGATAGCCAGGGCGGCCGGTGGAACCAGCCAGCGGTTGAAGCCGGGCTTGGCGATGATGCGTTCCTTGGACAGGAACGCTGGCTTTGCAGCAGATGAACCTGCCGCAGTGCTAGTGCTCATTGGTGTTTCCCCCAGTTGTTAGTATGTGTCCGTCAGGCGCTCTCTCCCTCGGCCTTGCACGCAAAGCGTGGCCGTTTTGTTGAGTGAAGCTCCATTTTAGGCGCGACCTTAGGTCGCAGAAGGCGGACGAACGTGCAGAGATTAGCACCTGTCGATGACAGAAAAACCAAAGTGACATCACCTTTTTCAGGAAATTTGTTTATTTGACGCCAA
This sequence comes from Pseudomonas sp. H1_A03, assembly GCF_054685145.1. Taxonomy (NCBI): domain Bacteria; kingdom Pseudomonadati; phylum Pseudomonadota; class Gammaproteobacteria; order Pseudomonadales; family Pseudomonadaceae; genus Pseudomonas; species Pseudomonas sp. H1_A03. The sequence continues at coordinate 1,637,450 of NZ_CP162829.1, read as the reverse complement.
AAACCCGTTCCCCCACCGCTGGATACAATGTAACGATCGGAGCACTGACGCAGGCCGTCGGGCGTTATACTCTGCGGCTAAATTTTGAAATCGACATACAAGGACTCGCCCATGAAAGCGTTCGGCAAAATCCTGGGTCTGGTACTTCTCGGGCTGTTGCTGATCATTGTGGCTCTAGGCTTTGCCCTGACCCATCTCTTCGATCCCAACGACTATAAAGACGAGATTCGCCAGATTGCCCGCGACAAGGCCCACATCGAGCTGACGCTCAATGGCGACATCGGCTGGAGCCTGTTCCCCTGGCTTGGCCTGGAACTGCACGAAGCCAGCGTGGCAACCCTGACCGCACCGACCCAGCCCTTCGCCGACCTGCAGATGCTCGGCCTGTCGGTACGCGTGCTGCCGCTGCTGCGCCGCGAAGTGCAGATGAGTGACGTGCGTGTCGAAGGTCTCAACCTGCGCCTCAACCGCAACAAGGAAGGGCACGGCAACTGGGAAGACATCGGCAAGAACGTGACAGAGACGAGCGTCGGCAGCCCTGGCTCGGTTGAACAACCGGCCGAACCCGAATCGGACAAGCCGGCAAAACCCATCCGCCTGGATATCGACAGCCTGACGGTCAACAACGCCCGCATCGAATACAACGATGAGCAGACCGGCAAGCAGTTCAGCGCCGAAAGCATCCAATTGAGCGCTGGCGCCGTGCATGAAGGCGCCAGCATCCCGGTGAAACTCACCGCCTTCTTCGGCAGCAATCAGCCGGTGATGCGCGTCAAGACCGAACTCAACGGCAACCTGCGCATCCAGCGTGCGCTCAAGCGCTACCAGCTTGAAGACATGAAGATCACCGGCGAAGCCACGGGCGAGCCACTGCAAGGCAAGACCGTGACCTTCTCGACCCAGGGCCAACTGTTGGTGGACCAGGCGGCGAATATCGCCGAATGGACCAACATGAAGCTCTCGGCCAACCAACTGCGCGCGTTGGGCGAGCTGAAGGTCAACGACCTCGACAAGACCCCGCAGCTCAGCGGCGCCCTGTCCATCGCCCAATTCGACCTGGCCAAGTTCCTCGACAGCGTCGGCCACCCGCTGCCGCCAATGGCCGAGGGCAGCCTGAGCAAGGTCGAACTGGTCAGCCGCCTCAAGGGCACGCCAAGCAGCATCGCCCTGGAAGACCTGAACCTGAAACTCGACGGCAGCACCTTCACCGGTCGCGTCGCCGTGGAGGATTTCGCCAAGCAATCCCTGCGCGTTCAGCTCAAGGCCGACACGTTCAATGCCGACAACTATCTGCCGGCCAAGTCCGAATCCGCCAAGGGCGCAGCCGCTGCCCGCCAGGCCGAAGTGCAGAACAGCGAAGCCGGTGCCATGGCTGCCGGCGGCACCACACCGCTGCCCGAAGCGCCGACCAAAGGCGCCTGGAGCACCGACAAACTGTTGCCATTGACCCGCCTGCGCACGCTGGATGTGGACGCCGACCTCGCGTTTGGCCAACTGACCCTGAGCAAGTTGCCGATCCAGAATGCCGTGCTCAAAGCGTCCGGCATCGATGGCCAACTCAAGCTCGACACCCTGAGCGGCGGTCTCTACAACGGCACCTTCCAGGCCAACGGCAACCTCGATGTGCGCCAGGATATCCCGGTGCTCGCGCTGCAAAGCCGGATCAAGCAGGTACCGGTCGAACGCATCCTGCAAGCCCAGGGGCAAACCCCGCCGGTGAAGGGCCAGATCACCCTCGACAGCAACCTCACTGGCCGCGGCAATAGCCAGAAAGCGCTGATCGACAGCCTCAACGGCACCGCCAGTTTCGTGATCAACAACGGCGTGCTGCTCAACGCCAACCTTGAACAGCAACTGTGCACCGGCATCGCCCTGCTCAACCGCAAAACCTTGAGCAGCACACCGCAAGGCAAGGACACGCCGTTCCAGGAACTGAAGGGCAACCTGACCTTCCGTAACGGTGTCGCCAGCAACCCGGACCTGAAAGTGCGCATCCCGGGCCTGACGGTCAACGGTAATGGCGATGTCGATCTGCGCGTCCTGGGCATGGACTACCGCGTCGGCATCATTGTCGAAGGTGATCAGCGCGAAACGCCGGACCCGGCCTGCCAGGTGGGCTCCAACTTCCAGGGCATCGAAGTGCCGCTGCGCTGCCGTGGCCCGCTGGAGCTGGGCGCCAAGGCGTGCCGCCTGGACAAGGACGGCCTTGGCCAAGTCGCGATCAAGGCGGCGGGCAACCGCCTCAACGAGAAGCTTGAAGAGAAGCTCGACAAGGTTAACCCGAAGCTCAAAGACGCACTGAAAGGCCTGTTCAATCGATGAGAAACGAGCAATTTTCAGAGGCGGTGCTGAACTGGTACGACCGCCACGGTCGCCACGACCTGCCCTGGCAACAGGGCATAACGCCTTATCGGGTGTGGGTCTCGGAGATCATGCTGCAGCAGACCCAGGTGAGCACCGTGCTCAATTATTTCGACCGCTTCATGGCGTCGCTGCCAACGGTCGAGGCCCTGGCGGCTGCGCCGGAAGATGAAGTGCTGCACTTGTGGACCGGGCTGGGGTACTACACCCGGGCGCGCAACCTGCAAAAGACGGCGAAGATTATCGTGGCCGAATACGGCGGCGAATTTCCCAAGGATGTCGAGAAGCTCACCGAGTTGCCCGGCATAGGCTTGTCCACCGCCGGAGCGATCGCCAGCCTGAGCATGGGCCTGCGTGCGCCGATCCTCGACGGCAACGTCAAACGCGTGCTGGCACGTTTCACCGCGCAGGAGGGCTACCCGGGCGAACCCAAGGTGGCCAAGCAACTGTGGGCCACCGCAGAACGCTTCACGCCGCATGATCGCGTCAACGCCTACACCCAGGCGATGATGGATATGGGCGCCACCCTCTGCACCCGCAGCAAACCCAGCTGCCTGTTGTGCCCGCTGGAAAAAGGCTGCGAAGCGCACATGCTCGGCCTGGAGACGCGCTACCCGATCCCCAAGCCGCGCAAGACCATCCCGCAGAAGCGCACGCTGATGCCGCTGCTGGCAAATGCCGAAGGCGCGATCCTGCTTTACCGTCGCCCCTCGACGGGTCTGTGGGGCGGCCTGTGGAGCTTGCCGGAGCTGGATGACCTGCAAGACCTGGAGCACCTGGCCAACCAGCACGCGCTGGCACTGGGCAAGCAACAGGAACTGCCGAGCCTGATTCACACCTTCAGCCACTTTCAGTTGGCTATCGAACCCTGGCTGGTCCAGGTCGAGGAATCCGCCCATCACGTGGCCGAGGCCGACTGGCTCTGGTATAACCTCGCCACCCCGCCGCGCCTGGGCCTTGCCGCCCCGGTGAAAAAACTGCTGAAGCGCGCGGCCGACGTATTGAATGCAGGAGTTTCGTCATGACCCGCACCATCATGTGCCGCAAGTACAAAGAAGAATTGCCAGGCCTCGAACGCCCTCCGTACCCAGGTGCCAAGGGCCAGGACATTTTCGAGCACGTCTCCGCCAAAGCCTGGGCCGACTGGCTGAAACACCAGACTCTACTGATCAACGAAAAACGCCTGAACATGATGAACGCCGAAGACCGTAAATACCTGGCGGGCGAGATGGACAAGTTCTTTTCCGGCGAGGAATACGCCAAGGCCGACGGCTACGTGCCGCCTGCTCAATAATTGATCAAAAACCGGGGTCGGCACGTAAGCGACGGTAATAATTAAATATTTTTTGAAAACTTGCTTGACGACCCCCTGAAAAACCCGTTTAATGCGCCCCGTTGCCCAGATAGCTCAGTCGGTAGAGCAGGGGATTGAAAATCCCCGTGTCGGCGGTTCGATTCCGTCTCTGGGCACCACTAATTAGTTTCAGGTGGTGCTAACGTCATCTGAAACACACAAGAAACCCGCCTAGTGCGGGTTTTTTGTTGCCTGGAATTTGACTTAACCCAGTGGCGATTTTGATTGGGTGCTTCGCTCACTTCAGCAAAAACACCATCAGCGGATTATCGTTCAACCGCCCTTCAAAACTTGGAGCGACGTCCTCCAGGGATGTCCCTTGCAGCAACGCCACTTCGTTGCGCGCCACAATCACCCACGCCGGCCGTGGCAAAGTACCTAATCGGTCAAGCTCATGAGCCCCCACAAACACCGGCCGCTCATCGTGATCCAGGTTCATCATGTAGCGCACTGCCCAGGTATCCCGGCCAAGGTTGATAAACACCAAAGGCCCCGGCTGCGTAACGCGCAGTGCTTCCACCTGGCCGACAAACTGCCGCGTATCGAACTGCAGGTCCTTGGCCGGTTCTACCACCATCACCAACAACAACCATTGCGCCAACAAAGCGATCAGGCTGAGCCACACCAACCGCCCCACCCGCCGCCAGGCGATCAACGTCGCCACCTGTAGCAGCGCCAACGCGCTGATCAGCAGCGGCAGCGAAACATCTGGCCAGTCACCATGCTTCTGCCAGCCATGCCGACAGACAAACACTGCCACCACGCACAACGCCGGTAGCGCCGCGACAAGCCCTTCGTAACATCGGCGCACGCCAGCGAGCCAACCTTGCGACTGAAGCAGCCCATAGGCCGCGACAGCCGCAAACATCGGCACCATGGGCAGGATGTAGTAAGCGCGCTTGAAGTGCGGCACCGATAGCCCGAGCAAGATCATCATGCCGCAGGCACCGAGCCGCACCACCAATTGCATATCGCCCTCGAACCGCTCGGCCCAGCGATGACGCAGCGCAATCATGGTGGCCAGCGCCAACGGCACCACCGGGAAGTAGCGATACAAGCTCAGCTGGAAGTAAAAATAGAACGGCTCACCGGTTTCATCGAGGCGTCCGCCCACCTGCATTTTGAACACTTCATCGGCAAATGCGTCACCACCGCTGAGGCGCGCCAGTTTCACCAACAGCCACCAACAGGCTGCCAACAACACCAGGCCGACGAGGCCATGCATGAGCACTTGCTTCACGCGCTCGCCAGGCTTGCCCAGCGCCCAATACACGCACACCACGCCACAGACTTCGATCAACCCCAGCGGCCCGCGCATGGCAAAGCCCAGAATGAACAACGCAAACACCGCCAGCCGCCTCCAGCGCCCACCACTGTGAAGCAGGTAAAAACTGCCTACACAGAGCAACGCTACCATCTGGTCCAGGCAGACCGAGCGGGATTTTTCGAGCAGTTGGGTGGTGAGCAACGTCAGCAGCACGGTGAGCAGCGCCCACTGGCGATTCGCCGGGACGAGCAAGCGATAGATCAAGGCAACCACCCCAGCGGACGCCAGGGCGGTGGGCAGCACATTCGCCAGATGGTTGGGCGCACCAAACAGCCGTGCGAACACGAAGCTGAAAAAGGTCGCGGTGCCGGGGTAATCCGCGTAGGGCTGGCCATAGGTAGTCGGGAAAAGGCTCGCGCCATGGCGAAACATTTCTTGTAGGAACAGCGCCCAGCGTCCGTCAAACCCTTGGGGTTGCTGATCCCATATACCCAAGGTGAACAGCAACAGGGCAAACAGGAAAATGCCCAGGGATTCCAGGCGAAAACGGTTGCGGTGATCCATCGGTTGACCTGTCAGGTAAGGGGCGCCGACTTATGGTGCCGACTGCCCTGCTGAATAACGCCTGAACAGACCTGAACATTCCCGCGCTTACCGACCTGCGGGCCACGCCCACTTAGGGATCAACCGAACGTAAATCAACTCGCCCACCAGCTCGATCAGGGTTTGCAGGATCACCGCCGTCGCCGCCAACCCGCGCACATCCTCGGGCAAGGCCAGCGCCAGAGGCAATACCACCAGCGAGTTGCGTGTCGACGCGCTGAATGTCACCGCCCTGGCCGTCGCCGCCGGGAGTGCAAACAACCGCGAGGCCAACACGCCCATCAGCGGCGCCAGCACCAGAAAACCGACATACACCGGGATCACCGGCAGCAACAGGTTGATATCCCGTACCACCGATGTGATTTGCGAGCCGATCACCACAAACAACACCACCGCCATCGCCGGCACCGGCAACCACGCCCAGCCACTGTTCCAAACACTGACGACCGACGATCGCCGTGCCAGGGAAGTCGTCACCACCGCCAGAATCATCGGCACCACGATCAACAAGAGAAACGCCTCGAAAAACGGCCTTGCCTCCACCACCACCTCGGATTGGGCGCCGAGCATCACACTCAGATAGATCGGTAACAGCACCAATTGCAGCAGCAACAGCACCGGCGTAGCCGCCAGCATCAACCGCGAATCGCCCTTGCCGATATGGGTAAACACCACCACGTAGTCGATGCACGGGGTCAGCAACACCAGCAACGCCCCTATCAGCAATGCCGGACGCCCGACCAGACTCTGGGTCAATGCCCACACCAGCAGGGGCACCAGGATGAAGTTGGCGAGCAGTAGTGCCGACAGGAAACGCTTGTTACTCAAGCTCTGGCGCAGATCCAAAAAAGGAATTTGGAGGAACATTGCGTACATCAGCACCGCAATGGCGGGCGTGACCAGCGCGCTGAGGCAGTGGGCAAGTGAGGGTGCGAGCAGGCCAAAAGCGGCGGCCAGCAGCACAGCTACAAAGTAGACCGGGATCTGGTTGTGTTCGAGGGTGTCGCGGGTCATGGCCTGACTCAGATCGATCGAAAGTTCGTCAGCCTATGCACCCAAACGGATCACGTCGAGCATCGCGACAGTCTCCGCGCCCAGGGGAGCGAAATTTGTTAGTTTCAATTCTTTATAAAAAGCGCGTGAGCTACCAAGCCCTCATAGAAAAGCGCAAGGAAAGAGTCGCCCTATGCACCTGCCAACCCGTCCCGCCCCCGAAGCGTTCCGTGAGCCCGCCGCTGACGGCTACCCCATCGGCGGCTTCACCTGGCGCCACCTGCGCACCGCCCTCAAACGCCCCGTCGTCGTCATCAACGCCGCCACCTCCGTACGCTGCCGCCACTACGCCCGCTTCGCCGACTACCTGTTCACCAACGGCCTTGACGTCATCACCTACGACTACCGTGGCATCGGCGAATCCCGCAGCGGCTCACTGCGTGGCTTCAAAGCCTCATGGTCGGATTGGGGCGTGCTGGATTTCGAGGCGATGCTGCAGCGAGCGCAACGGGAATTTCCAGGGCAGCCGATTGATGTCGTCGGCCACAGCTTCGGTGGCTGTGCAGCCGGGCTCGGGGCGTCGGGCGCGATCATCCGGCGGGTCGTGACCGTAGGGGCGCAGTTTGCGTACTGGCGCGATTACGCAGCAAATGAGCGTTGGCGGATGTTTGCCAAATGGCATGTAGTGATGCCGCTGGCGACGGCGCTATGCGGGTACTTCCCCGGCAAACGCTTGGGCTGGCTGGAGGACACGCCAGCGGGCGTGGTGCGGGACTGGAGCACGCTAACGCCCAGGTTTGAAACGCGACCCAGCGGGCGAACCTTGGGTGAGTTGCCATTCAGTCGCGTGAAGGCGCAGATACTGGCCATCAGCATCACCGATGATCCATTCGGGACCGTCGCAGCCATCGAGCGACTACTGGGTTACTTCGACGGCAGTGAGCGCACTCATCTGCGGATCGCGCCTGCAGATATTGGCGAAAAGGCAGTCGGACATTTCGCATTTTTTCGCAGCGAGCATCAGGAGAGGCTGTGGCCGATTGCATTGGTGTGGCTGCAAAACGGCCAATTAGCTTCGGACCCCCTTGGGATTTCCCCCAACCTGCGCTTCAATACTCCCCCAGTTTCAGAACCCTAGGACGCTAAGCCCATGGCCTCGCCAGACAAGCAGCAAAAACGTGCCCAACGGGCAAAGGCCAAGGCCAAGCAAAACCGTACCCAGCGCGCTGTCGCGACCAAGCCGGATGCGTTTGCCGGTGATGACAGCCGCATTGACCTTGAGTCAGTGGATTTGACCGAGCTGTTCGTAGAAATGCGCGCTGCAGGCGAAACCAGCCAGCAAGCCCTCTGCGCCGTGTTCCTGGCCCACCCGTTGCTGGCGCTGGTGCTTGAGCAGGAAGGCGAAGAAGAAGCCACCGACTTTATCCTGGCGGCGCTGATCGAGTATCGGCAGTGGGCCACGGACACTGATGATGAAGCAGCAGCACTGGCGTGGATTGAGTCGCCAGAGTTCCAGGCGGATTACGTGGCGGCGTCCCAGGCGCTGACCAGCTCGCAAGACTGACACCGGACAAAATGTGGGAGCCGGGCTTGCCCGCGATGGCGGTGTGTCAGCCGACGAAGATATCGACTATCAGTCCGTCATCGCGGGCAAGCCCGACTCCCACAATGTTTAGTTCAGCACCGCAGCACCCGCTCTCTGCGCCTTGCGCCGGCTGGATACAAACAGCCCTGCAGCCACCACCAGCAAACTCAGCACCCCAGTCGCGATAATCTCGACCCGATGCGCTTCCTGGAACAGCATGATGGTCAGCGTGCCCACGATGAACACCATCACCGCGTAGGTCAGGCCCGGGAACAGCCACATCTTGAAGACGATCTTCTCACCCGCCGCGGCGCGTTTCTGGCGCATGCGCAGTTGCGACACCGCGATCACCAGATAGACCAGCAATGCAATGGCGCCCGAGCTGGCGAGCAGGAATTCGAACACTGCCGCCGGGGCCACGTAGTTGGCGAACACTGCCAGGAACGCTGCGCCAGTAGACAGCAGAACAGCCCAGTAAGGCGTGCCACTCTTGTTGGTGCGCTTGGCCACGGCCGGTGCATCACCGCGACGGCCCAGGGAGAACAGCATGCGTGAGGCGGTGTAAAGCGCCGAGTTCAGGCAGCTGGTCACGGCGACCAGTACCACCAGGTCGACAATCAGCTTGGCATTCGGGATGCCCATGCGTTCCAGCACGGTCTGATACGAACCCACCGCTGCCAGGGTCGGATCGTTCCATGGCACCAGGGACACCACGATGAAGATCGACAGCAGGTAGAACAGACCAATCCGCCAGATCACCGAGTTGGTGGCCTTGGTGATTTGCTGGCCTGGGTTCTTCGATTCAGCCGCCGCGATGGTGACGATCTCGGTGCCCATGAAGGAGAACATGGTGGTCAAGATCGCCGCCAATACCGCGCCCATGCCGTTCGGCATGAAGCCTTGGGTGTCGAACAAGTGCGAAACGCCGCTGACCTGGCTGGTTGGCAGGAAACCGAAAATCGCCGCCAGGCCGAGGATCACGAAGCCCACAATCGCCACGACCTTGATCAGCGCAAACCAGAACTCGAACTCGCCGTAGTTCTTCACGCTGAACAGGTTGGTCGCGGTCAGCAGCAAGGTGATGATCAGCGTAAAGGCCCAGATGGCCACATCCGGGAACCAGGCATGCAGGATGGTCGCGGCGGCGTTGGCCTCCAACGGAATCACTAGCACCCAGAACCACCAGTAGAGCCAGCCGATGGTAAAACCGGCCCAGTGGCCGATCGCCCGGTCGGCATAGGTGGAGAACGAACCGGTGTCCGGCGACGCGACGGCCATTTCGGCCAGCATGCGCATCACCAACACCACCAGCGTACCCGCAGCGGCGTAAGCCAACAGTACGGCCGGGCCAGCGGCAGCAATCGCGTGGCCGGAGCCAACAAACAAACCGGCACCGATGACGCCGGCAATCGACAGCATGGTGACGTGACGCGGTTTGAGCCCCTGTTCGAGGTCATTGGAGCTTTGCGTACTACTCATTGACACACCTTTACGAGGAATTGCGAAAACGGTCCGCCCGGCCTGCGATCTTTCTCGTGAAAAGAAACCAACAGGGCGTTCTTTATTTTTTACGCAAGATTTGCGCCAAAATGTTACGGCGTCGCGATTGACGCGGGTTGTAGGAAGATTGAGCAGTCATCGCAAGTCATTGAGAACAATGGCATTCCGCTATACCGTTACCGTGCGACTCACTTTCAAGACGAATAAACGCACCATAAACACACACAAAAAGTACGTGACGCCCTACAAAAGGGCTGATAAGCACCGTTTGCCCGGTTAACCCTTCCAACCCCCGGCCAAAGCTGGCACCATCGCGCCCTTTTTTACGCGAAGCCTGCGGCTTTTCGGGTTCAAACGGTTGTTCGGTTGTTGATGGCGCGACACGCTGCTGTGCCGATGCGACACCCTGCCGCACACCACCTGTTTACCGCCGGCCGCGCTGTTGGCTGCCATCAAGACGCTATGCTAGCTTGGCGCCTCGCCAGGAAGGCGGACCAACAGCGAAGATCGCAACGAACACAACGAGGACCGCACATGGCCGAGGCCACGCCCGCGCTTGAAATCCGCAACTTGCATAAACGCTATGGTGAGCTGGAGGTACTTAAAGGTATTTCGCTGACCGCTCGCGACGGCGATGTGATCTCGATCCTGGGTTCCTCCGGTTCCGGCAAGTCCACCTTCCTGCGCTGCATCAACCTGCTGGAAAACCCGCACCAGGGCCAGATCCTGGTGGCCGGCGAAGAACTCAAGCTCAAGGCCGCGAAAAACGGCGAGCTGATGGCCGCCGACGGCAAGCAGATCAACCGCCTGCGCAGCGAAATCGGTTTTGTGTTTCAAAACTTTAACCTGTGGCCGCACATGAGCATCCTCGACAACATCATCGAGGCCCCCCGCCGTGTGCTCGGCCAAAGTAAAGCCGAAGCCATTGAAGTGGCTGAAGCCCTGCTGGCCAAGGTCGGGATTGCCGACAAGCGCCACGCCTACCCCGCGCAATTGTCCGGCGGCCAGCAACAACGGGCGGCCATCGCGCGCACCCTGGCGATGCAACCCAAGGTCATCCTGTTCGACGAGCCCACTTCGGCGCTTGACCCGGAAATGGTTCAGGAAGTACTTAATGTGATCCGCGCGCTGGCCGAAGAAGGCCGCACCATGCTGCTGGTCACCCATGAAATGGGCTTCGCCCGCCAAGTGTCCAGTGAAGTGGTGTTCCTCCACCAGGGCCTGGTCGAAGAGCAAGGATCGCCACAGCAGGTGTTTGAAAACCCGCTTTCGGCGCGCTGCAAACAATTCATGTCCAGCAACCGCTAACGGAGCAACATGCATGCAGAACTATAAAAAATTCCTTCTGGCCGCGGCCGTCTCGATGGCGTTCAGCGCCACGGCCATGGCAGAAACCTTGAAAATGGGGATCGAAGCGGCCTATCCGCCGTTCAACAACAAGGACGCCAGCGGCAACGTCGTCGGCTTCGACAAAGACATCGGTGACGCCCTGTGCGCCAAGATGAAAGTCGAGAAGTGCGAAGTGTATGTGTCCGACTGGGACGGCATCATCCCGGCCCTGAACGCCAAGAAGTTCGACTTCCTGGTGTCCTCGCTGTCCATCACCGATGAACGCAAGCAGGCCGTCGACTTCACCGACCCGTACTACTCCAACAAATTGCAGTTCATCGCACCTAAAGCCACCGCCGACTTCAAGACCGACGCCGCTTACCTGAAAGGAAAAGTCATCGGTGCACAACGCGCGACGTTGGCCGGTACTTACCTGGAAGACAAGCTGCCTGATACCGAAGCCAAGCTCTACGACACCCAGGAAAACGCCTACCTCGACCTGACGTCCGGTCGCCTGGACGGCATCCTGGCCGACAAGTACGTGCAGTACGAATGGCTCAAGAGCAAAGACGGTTCCGCCTACGAGTTCAAAGGCGACCCGGTGGTAGAAAGCGACAAGATCGGTATCGCCGTACGTAAAGGCGACCCGCTGCGCGAACGCCTGAACAAAGCCCTGGCGGAGATCAAGGCAGACGGCACCTACAAGAAGATCAACGACAAGTACTTCCCTTTCAGCATCGAATGATCTGAACGGTATGCCCGACGCGCTCATGTGAGCGCGTCGGCTTTTTGCAATGCCTGCCGCGATATGAAAACACCATGAATTTCGATCTCTACGGATTCGGCCCGGCGCTTGCCGCTGGCGCGCTGATGACCGTCAAACTGGCGCTCACGGCTTTGTGCCTGGGGCTGGTGCTCGGCCTTGCCGGGGCCTTGGCCAAGACTTCACCGTACAAGCCGCTGCAATGGGTGGGTGGCGCGTATTCGACCATCGTGCGCGGCGTGCCGGAACTGTTGTGGGTGCTGCTCATTTACTTCGGCACGATCAATCTGATGCGTGAACTGGGCGAGGTGTTCGGCATTCCCGACCTGTCACTCAGTGCCTTCGCCGCCGGGGTCATCGCCTTGGGCTTGTGCTATGGCGCCTACGCCACGGAAGTCCTGCGCGGCGCAATCATCGCCATCCCCAAGGGCCACCGCGAAGCCGGTTTGGCGCTGGGGCTGTCGAAAACCCGCATCTTCACGCGCCTGATCATGCCGCAGATGTGGCGCATCGCCCTACCGGGCCTGGGCAACCTGTTCATGATCCTGATGAAGGATACCGCGCTGGTCACCGTCATCGGCCTTGAAGAAATCATGCGTCACGCGCAGATCGCGGTCACCGTCACCCGGCAGCCCTTCACCTTTTATCTGGTGGCGGCCTTCATCTATCTGGGCCTTACTTCGCTGTCGATGATCGGCATGCACTTGCTGGAACAACGCGCCGCGCGCGGCTTCGTGAGGACGACGTAATGGAATGGGAAGTCATCCTCAAGTGGCTGCCGAAATTTATCCAGGGCGCCATCCTGACCCTGGAGCTGGTGGGCATTGCCGTGATTCTCGGGTTGCTACTCGCGATTCCCCTAGGCGTCGCCCGGGCGTCCAAGCGTTGGTATGTGCGCTCGCTGCCCTACGCCTACATCTTCTTTTTCCGTGGCACACCGCTGCTGGTGCAATTGTTCCTGGTGTACTACGGCCTGGCTCAATTCGATGCGGTGAAAACCAGCTTCATGTGGCCGTATTTGCGTGATCCGTTCTGGTGCGCCACGGCCACCATGACCCTGCACACCGCCGCCTACATCGCCGAGATCCTGCGCGGCGCGATCCAGGCGATTCCACCGGGTGAAATCGAAGCGGCCCGGGCACTGGGCATGTCCAGGCCCAAGACGTTGTTCTACATCATCCTGCCCCGTGCCGCGCGCATCGGCCTGCCCGCCTACAGCAACGAAGTGATCCTGATGCTCAAGGCCAGTTCGCTGGCGAGCACGGTGACACTGCTGGAGCTGACCGGCATGGCCAGGACGATCATCGCGCGCAACTATCTGACGGTGGATATGTTCTTCACCGCCGGCGTGTTCTACCTGCTGATGTCGTACCTGCTGGTACGCGGCTTCAAACTGCTGGAACGCTGGCTGCGCGTCGATGAATGCCAGGGACGTTGAGGCACGCTTCCAGGCGCTGGATGCGTTTCTGATCGAGCACCAAGGGCTGTGGAAACCACGGCCCTTTACGCATCGGCATCTACCCTGGGAAACCGAACATCCCGACCTCGCCGCCTGGCTGCGTCAACGTTCGTTGGCCGATGCGGAAACCAGTCACAACCAGCCGCATGATCTGGCGGCACCTGCTCCGTTTCCACAACTTGCCGCGCAAGCCCGACACCTCAGCGCTGTGGATCAATTACCAACGCAGCCGCTGGCACCCGCTCGCCATCGCCTGAACGTCGACGTCCCCGGCCGCAAATGGCAGCAAATCGAAGCGTTCGGCGCTGCCCTGCAGTTTGCGCAAACACCCACGCACTGGCTCGACTGGTGTGCGGGCAAGGGCTACCTTGGCCGTCGCCTGTTGCAAGCCGATCAAGCGCTGACCTGCCTGGAATATGATCCGGCGTTGATCGCCGCAGGCCAGGCGTTGAGCGATCACCATGGCCTGCCCGTTATCCATCGCCTGCAAGATGTGATGGCCGATGTGGCGCTCAGCCGTGAACACACGCCCGTCGCCCTGCACGCCTGTGGCGACCTGCACGTGCGCCTGCTAAAACTGGCCAGCGCGGTCGGTTGCCAACAGCTCGCGCTGGCGCCCTGCTGCTATAACCGCATCACCGCCGACACCTACCAGGCACTGTCCAACGCAGGCCGCGCCTCAACCTTGCAACTGTCGATCGATGACCTTGGCCTGCCCCTGAGCGAAACCGTCACCGCCGGCAAGCGGGTGCGCTTGCAGCGCGACACATCCATGGCGCGGCGCCTGGGTTTCGATCAACTGCAACGCGAGCTGCGTGGCTGCGACGAATACCTGCCCGCGCCTTCGCTGCCCACAAGTTGGCTGGACAAGCCTTTCGCCGACTACTGCCGGGAACTGGCACGCCTTAAAGGGTTATCCACAGGTGAACAGGAGTGGGCGACATTAGAGGCGTACGGCTGGAGCCGCTTGGCCGAGGTCAGAAACCTGGAATTGGTGCGTGGCCTATTTCGGCGCCCGCTGGAGTTATGGCTGGTACTGGATCGGGCATTGTTTCTAAGCGAAACCGGCTACAAGGTCGAAGTGGGCAGCTTCTGCGAACCCGCATTGACGCCGCGCAACTTGATGGTGCTTGCCGAGCGCGATTAAGGGGCAGAATTGTCGCACCACAGCCTGTGGATAACTCTGTTGATGGATTCTTTACAGAGCCTGTAGCCATCTGCGCTACAGGTCAAAAACCAAGCTGATCATTTTTTGTTCACAAAATAAAACACCCGCAAAACAGGCAGTTGCGGCGGGATGAGAACCGCTCCACAAAATGGCTGTTACGTGACCCCCTCAACCAACCGATTGTGCATAAGCATCTGGCGTTAAGCGTATAAACCGCGACTTATAGCGATTTTTTGCGCGCAATCAATAACCGGCAAAGCTCGTCGATATCGTCTCCGGCCAAGGTCAATGCCTGGCTGTCCAAGGGGTCGATACCAAACGCCAGCGCTTCACTGATTGCCTTGTCGCGGTGCACCTCCAACGGCGGCATTCCACCCAGGCGCTGCTTGAACGCCTCAAGCATGTCCAGGGTGAAGGCATCATCCTCATCCAGTTGGTTAAGCACATAGCGAACCTGCGGCGGGCCCTCGCGCGCAAGATGTGGCGCCAGCAGCCTATCGAGTTGGTCCAGGGTGCCCAAGGACGCGGCGTCAGCCTTGGCAATCACCAACACCACATCGGCCACGCTCAAGGCTTGATGAAAGTAGACATTATTACCGGCGGGGGTATCGATGATCACCGTTTGCCGCGCGCTCAGGTGCAACCCCGACAACTGCTGCGCCAGCCAACCCGGTTCGCGCTTGAGCCAACCGTGAAGGTTTTCCTGCTGCTGGGCATCGATATCGCCAAAGGGGATGACCCGGCACCCGGCGAAGCCCGGTTGCTGGATCTGAACCCAGGGCGTATTCAACAAGCTGGTGCGACCGATGCCAGGCAAGCTCGCGCTGACGCCGAAGTGATGACGCAATGCGTTCTGCGGGTCCAAGTCCAAGGCCACCACCGACTCACCCAACCGCTGCATGCCGCTGCTCAAGGCAGTGACCAGCGTGCTGCGGCCCACGCCTCCATTGGCCGATACCAACGCGACTACAGTTGGCCGTGCCACGGCAACATCTTCCTGTTGAGGTGGTTCATTGGCGCTCGGGCCTGAAGAAGGAAAGGGGGCGCCATCGTCGACCGGAACACTGCCGAAGAAATGCAACCGCGCGCTCAGCCCGCGCACATCTCGAGTGACATGTTTGCCGAGCAACACAAAAATCTCGTCAGTAAGGCTCATGACCAAACTCCCACACGACGCTGCCTAAAGACGTGAAGGGTCGGCAAGAAGAAGGCTTACCGCAGGTCTTTTTATATAGGCGGCTCTGCTACCGCATTCTCTGACACCGACAACAAAGTGTCATTATTTTGATGAAGTTAACGCTGAATTTTTAGACCGGCGGCAAGTAGTCAAATTAATGACCACGCCAGCATTGGCCCCAAAGTATTTGTACACATGAACGAACCGGGCACCCGACTGCCCGGTTCTGGCACACCAATCGACTTAAGGGCGAATGCGGCGCTCGGTGAACTCGTAATCACCCTGGCAATCACTGGAAGGATCCGCCGCCACACTTACGTAATGCACGGTATCCGGGCCCACCAGTTTATACGTGTAGATATCCGGCGAAGGCACGCCATCCGTGCGCAATTCATTCTTGCCATTGGCCGCTGCCCACGTGCCCTGCTCGGTCTGAATCACCTGAGTCTGCTGCGCATCACGGAAGAAGGTAATAGTGAAACGGCCGTCCGGCTTGAGGTTATTGGTCCACGACAGGAACTGGCACTTGCTGGTCTCCGTGCGCAAACCCTTCCAGGTGCCGACCAAAGCTGGATCGTTGCCAGGCTTATGGGTGGAACACGCGCTGAGGGCCGTGACGAGAAGGATGAGGGACAGTGAAAGAGTCCGTTTCATGTAGGGCTTCCTTTGGTAGAAATGGTGCGGAGGCTGCCTCGATCAAGGCCGAGTAGACCGCTAGATGACGAGGGATGAATCCTACCTCGTTGCGAGGAAAAAGGGATCATTGCGAGAAAACCTTGGCTTCTGCAAAAATAGTCAGAATTCAGGGGTTTACAGAAGCTTGGCAATCGCTATAATCGTCGCCCTAACACGCCGGTATAGCTCAGTTGGTAGAGCAACTGACTTGTAATCAGTAGGTCCCGGGTTCGACTCCTGGTGCCGGCACCAAACAAAACGAAGGCTCGCAGAAATGCGGGCCTTTGTTGTTTCTACACTTTGGTGTTATTGCGAGTTGCCTCGCCCCGTTTGAGCTTGCGCCGCGGCTTCTCAAAGTCCTCGCGAAATGAGCCTCCCTCCCCCTCGCGGCGTAAGTTAGACGCATAAAAAGCTTCTGCTCTACAAACAAACAGCGACTTGATTCTCCCGCTCGAGCAAAAAACTACGACTGACCTACACTCAGCGCGGCAGTATCCTTTTGCCGTCATTCAGGGATAGGGATCATGTTAAGAGCGTACGTAAAAACAGTCCTGAAGGTGCTGGAGTCTCCTTGAAACACCGGGCAATAACCCGCCGTCAGCAACAAAAAAGGCACTTGCCGCTAACCGACAAGTGCCTTTTTTATTCGCCAGCCACCGCGATCAGCGCGACAACATAAACGTCTCGTACTCCAGATCCTCCAGCGCCGACGACAACCGCGCCAGCCCCAGCAGTACACACGCCAGCAGCGACAGGGTAAACCCATACCCGAAGAAGCTCGGGCCCAGGTGCATGCTGAGCAGTGTCAGGCCGGCGTTTAGGACGGCGAACAGGACGCACAGTTCCAGCACCACGCGGCGTTTGTCGAGGTAGAAGAATACGTTGAGCAGCGCCATGAAGACGACCTGGATGCTCACGCCGATCAGGTCGATGTAGAACAGTGGCAGGTAGTAACTGGAGATGCCCAGCCAGTCCAGCAGGCGTGGTGCGAAGAGGAACAGCAGCACCACGGTGAGGCCTTGGACTTTGCAGATTTCGAGCAGACCCTGGCGGATGGACAGGGTCATTTCGGTCTTCAGGGAGCCGATATGCTGCAGGGTTTCGCCGTCGCGGATGGCCCGGAACAGGCGGTCGTACCATTCGGCAAAGTCGGTTTCGATGCGCACTAGGAACACGGCCATGCCGGGGATGATCGCGAGGTAGGCGATGAAGATCGGCATGTCGTAGAGGATCGAGGCGCGCAGCGGGCCGATGACGGTGTTGGAGGTGGCCGGGTTGAACCAGAACATGATCTTGTCCACCCAGATGCCGAAGTTGTAGAAGAACCCGGTCACCAGCAGGCTGAGGAACACGTTGCGGCGATCGAGGAAGTCGAAGGCGATGAGCTTCTCAGCCCGGTATTCGCGCAGGATGTCGTAGAGGTACAGGAACAGCAACGTGCTGTGCCCGATCAACAGCGCCAGCAGCAAGCCTGGCATCTGCAGGAAGCTCAGCAGGTAGGCGCTCGCAACCATCAGCGAGTAGCCCACCAGCATCACCAGCAGGATGCGGTTATATTTTTTCATCCCCGACAGGAAAATGATCACCAGCCACAGGTTGCACAGCACCACGAAGTTCGAGAGCACCAGCACGCGGTAGATCAGCGGCTGATCGAACAGCACCGCCAGCAGGATGATGCCGAGTACGCCAGCGCCCACGGTAACTATCAGCAATATGCCCAGCAGGTTGGGCAGGATTTGCTCGTAGTTGCGCTGGAACAGTTGGTCGGACACAAACCGGGTAAAGAACAGTTGCAGGCCGCCCGTCAGGATCAACGAGCTGGCCATCAGGTACGTCACCGTCACCAGAAACTGCCCGACCAGCGAGTTGGGCAACATCAAGCCCAGGCTAATGATGCCCACCAGCATCACGCTGATGATCGACAACACCCACGGCCCGGAGCTGATCAGCCCGGCATAGACGTAGGCATGCAGGGTGGCGGTGTAAGAGTCGCGCGAGAGGATCTTGCGCAGTTCAAAGCCAATACCGGCCATTTAGCTGTTCTCCATGGCTGCCTGGTACAGGTCGCGGTAGCGCTGCAACATCAAGGCTTCGGTGTAATAACGGTTGACCCGCGCCAGGCCGCTGGCCTGTGCGGCTTGCCAGCGTTCCGGGCTGCGCAGCAGTTCCAGGATGGCGACGGAGGTGGCCTGTGGGTCGGCGATCGCGACAACCTTGCCCGCAATGCCAAGGTCACGGTCTTCGGCGCTGCCGCCTTCGATCAGTTCGCGGCACGAGCCCACGTCGCTGCTGACCACCGGCGTGCCGGCGGCCCAGGCTTCGAGGATCACCAGGGGTTGCGCCTCACTGATCGAGGTCAACACCATCAGGCCGAGCTGCGGCAGGATGTCCTGGATGCGCTGGAAGCCGAGGAAGTGCACCTTGCCCTCCAGGCCCAAGCTGGCCATCAGGCTGCGGCATTCGCTGACGTACTCCGGGTCTTCCTCTTCCGGCCCGACGATCCAGCCTTCAACCTCAGGCATGGCACTGATCACACCGCGCATGGCCCGCAGGAAGGTTTTCACGTCCTTGATCGGCACCACACGCCCGATCAGGCCCACCCGCGGGGCAATGCCCGGCGCGCGTGTTTCAAGCACACGATTCCACTGCGACAGGTCGATGCCGTTGGCAATCAATTGCGTGCGCGCAGGCTCGGCGCCGTCCTTGATCTGGCGCTGACGGTTACCGTCATACAAGGCGATGATGTTGTCGGCGCTGTTGTAGGCCAATTGGCCGATCCGCTCGAAGTAGCGCACCCACAGTGTACGGATGTAACCCGAGCCGCCGTCGAGGCTGCGGTTCAGCGCCTGGCCGGAGGTCTCGGCGATCCACGAGGCCTGGGCCAGGTCGATCTTGCGTTCTTTGGTGTAAATGCCGTGCTCGCTGAGCAAGTAGGCGCAGTTCCAGCGTTGCTTGAGAATGCAGCCCAAAAGCCCGGCGTAACCGGTGGAAATCGAATGCAGCATGCGCGCCCGCGGCATTTTGCGCGAGGCTTCGGCCAGCATCAGCAAAGGCGACTGCAGCGAGCGCAGGGTCCAGAAATAATTCACGAAGGACGGGTCGGCGCAATGCAGGCGATAACCTTCGCTGAGCGTCTCCCAACTGGCGCGGCTGCGCAGGACGTCGTCGAGGGTCATGTCGCCGTTGGCGATGCAGTCGAGCAGCTTCTCACCCAGCTCACGTTCAGGCTGATCCGGGTGATGCAAAAAGCGATACAGGTCGGCTAGGTGCTGTGGGTCGGCTTCGCGCGGTGTGCCGCGCAGATGGGTGGGATGGGTCGCGTCCTCGAGAAACATCTCTTCGATGTGCAGCACGTTGGCCGGCACTTCGTAACGGCGTTTCTCATACGCTGAGCGCTGGCCGCCGATGAACATCACCGAAAAGGTCAACTCCGGCAGGCCGAGGATCATCTGGTGAATCCAGCTCGACACGCCGCCGCGCACGTAAGGCCAGGTGCCTTCGAGCAGCAGGCAGATGTCTGCAATCGGTGCCTCTTGCTTGTTACTCATTCCAGCTCCTCACCAACTCAGCGAACGGTGGCCGCTGGCGGGTTTTCTCGGGAAGGCTGGCGAGCAACCCGGGAATTTCGTGATAACGACCGGCCTCGAACGCCAGCTCTGCGCGAAACGGCAAGACCTGGGCCGAACCCATGCCGTTTTCTTCCGCCAGGCGCAGCAGGACTTCGGCGCGCTCGTTCTCGCCGCGCTCAAGGGCGATACGGCCAGCCAGCAGGAACAGCTCACCGCCCTCGCCCGCCGCCAAGCCCTGCTCGGCATGCTCGCTGGCCTGGTTGAGTACGTGCTCCAGCACGCTGCCTTGCGCCAGGCCGAGGTAGGCCAGTTCCCAGTACCAGCGCGCCAGCATGCTGTGGACCGGGCCTGCGGTGCGCGTACTGACATCCACCAGTTGCTCGAGGGCCATCTGGATATGCAGGTTGATATCGCTTTCCTGCTTGTCGAGCATCGAGTAGGCGAGCAGGCGCACGTCGTCGCTGGGGTCTGCCAGCGCCAACTTGAGAATGGGCACCGCTTCCTTGCCGGGCATCCGTCGCGTGGCCAACAAGGCCGACAAACGCTGGTCCGGATCGGGCGCGTGACGCAGCACATCTTGTAAGCCGCCATCGGCGAAAACCGGCTTGTGCAATTGCGCCTGCGCGCGGTACGGCAAGCTTGGAATACCAACGGCCTGCCAGGCTTGTTTGTCGCGTTTGCGCGGCAAGTACAGCGCCGGGAAGATCGCAGCCACCACACCCAAGGTGCCGATGACCGGCACAAAGAACGCCAGGCTGAAGATGAACAGCGGGCTCCACGGCAACGGCTTGCGGTAGCGCGCCGGCAGCAACAGCCACACGGCCGCGCACAGCATCAGGCAGGCGAGCCCGTGGCTGAAGGAGAAGACCAGCAATTGGTGCAATTGAGGCGCATCGAGCCACAAACTGGCCCAACTGCCCGCCTCTAACAACAAGGCTCCGCTAAACAGCCACTTGCTGATCATTCAAGCCACACTCGTTGTAAAGGAAGTTACGCAGCCCGTTGCGATCACAGCCAGGCTCCAGGTTGAAAGGCATCACCCGTACGCCCAGGCTTTCGAAGTCGCTGTCGATACCAAAGTGCTCATGCAACAGCAGACTGATACGGGCCAGGTAGCCCTCGGTGCCTTGCGGGCTGGTCAACGGCAACAACACCAACAGCAGCGCGTGGTCGCGGTTGTTGCGCACCGGCAAGTGCAGGTCCAGGCCGCGCTGGCTGCGCTCCATCAGGCGCGTCAGCTCGTCGTTGGGGCGCGTCATCTCAAACGCGAACAACCCGGCCGGCAAGGTGTGCTGCTCGATGTCCACCAGCGAGCGCTTGAGTTGCAACGTGAACTGCTGGGCGTCGGCGTCCGGCAGTTGCAGCACTTGCGGGTCGCGACGCAGCAGGTCGGCGATGTGACCGGCCAGCAGCGACAACAGGCTCAAGGTGCGGTCCTGGAACGCAAAGAACGGCATTTGCCGAACCGCCAGGATGGCCATCAGGTTGCCTTCGGCGTCGATCAGCGGGATGCACGCTTGCAGCGACGAAAACTGCGAGGAGTTGCCGGAATCAATCAATTCCTGGCGCACGCTGACCAGTTCACCGCGCTCAAGGCACAGCTTGATCAGGTCATCACCCGCGTCCAACGGGCCCATCACACCGATCATCGCCAGGGCTTGCGGCAGTATGTTTTTTTCGCTGTCGTCGACGCGGTACAACCCAGCCACGCGCAAGGCGCCGTACTGGCCGAGCATCGCTACGATGGGCTCAGCCAGCGCGATCAGGGCATCGCCTTCGACCGGCATGCCGCGCAGCTTTTCCCGCAAGCCCAGCAAGGAACTGCGCAGGCTCTGGTCGCTGCCCGCCACACGCTGCTCGAGCAGGTCATGGGAGACCCGCAGAATCTGGTGGGCGCGGGTGAATTCGTCGAGACGGTACTGACGGTATTCGTTGGCCATCTGCAGACGCTCAAGGCGACGCACCCACAGGTCCCGCACTTCACCGACGAGCATCCCGCACACCAGCACGCCGACGATAAACGACGGATCAAGCTGGGTGTAACCTTCGTGCCCGCTGCTGCGCAGCGCAAACAGCGCCGCCACCACCAGAACCGCGCTGAACAAGCCGCGCACGAAGCCATAACGTACACCTAACAGCAGCGGTGCCAGGATCGGCCAGGGGAAACCGGCATGCATCTGCAACGGGTCTTCAGGCGTGAGCCAGAAGCCGAGGCCGATCGCCAGGCCCGTCACCAGTATCGTTTCCAGCCAAGACACCGGCCCGCTGGCGCGAGGCGCCAGGCTGTAATCCATGTGTGGAGAATTCATTGCGTTCACTCGAACCGAAGGGCGCCAACAAGTTTGTCGATGACTGTTTGAGCATTGCCCGCCAGGCTTTCACGGGACCAGCCGGCGCGGGCGCCACTTTTGCTCCACAGCACACGGCCGCTGCTGGCTTCCAGCACGCGCAGGCTGATGCCGACCGCCGGCTCGCCGTCCAGGCCGTTCTTGTACTGCCACTCTTCCACGCTGCCCGCGACCACGTAATCGAGTTTCTGCTCACGGGCCCAATCGAGGGCACCGGCCAGACGCTCATTGTCGTCCATCAAGGCTTGTTCGCCCTGGGTGGTGACAGGGTAAACCCGTGGTTGCAGACCATGGCTGCTGAGCACACTGAGCAGGATCTGCTCGCTGCGCTCACCGGCTTGCGGGGTCTGCGAATAGTTGACCATCGGCACGATGCCCCACTGCGCATTGCGCGGCAGGTTCGGGCTGGTCTCACTGGTGAAGCTTGAGCAGCCGGCAACGAACAGGACTGTCAGCGCCAGGCTCAGTTTACGAATTACTTGCATAGGTTTTCTCCCGTAGAGATTCTGTAATCAGCGCCCGAAACGCACGCCGTAGCTCATGCCCAGTGTTCCGCCGGATTTACCATCCCCGCCTTGTGGCGCAGATTGGTAACCGACGGTCAGGGCCAGTTCGTCGTCACCCAGCACTTCAAAGCCGATGCCGGTGTTCATGCCGTAGTTGAAGGTTTGGTCTGTCCACTGCCAGCCTGCCGTCACGTCCACCAACCAGGTGTATTGCGGCTTGGTGCGCACCAGCGCGCCAGGGATGCCGCGACGCCAGGTGGTACCGACGTAGAGTTGGCCGTAGCGGCTTTGCAGCAGGTTGTCGGCGGTGACCGGGTCTACATCGAGAGGATCAGGCAGACCCGTGTCGGTATCTATCGACTGAGGCGTCACCTTGACGGCGCCGCCGTTGCGGCTCGACAGGTAGTCAAGCTCCCGGTCCTTCACGCTGTTCTTCTGATAATCCGCACCGCCGCGCACCGTCCAGTTAGGCCCGGCAAATTCCAGCGTGTGGTTAAGCTCAACCTTCAGCGCATGCCCGGTACCCAGCGAGTCGCCGGCACGGGTAGAGAACGAACGCTGCGCCACTTCCCAGCTCAACTGGTCCCGGGCGGTCAGGCCATGACGCCCACCGACCCAGGCTCGGTCCTGCTGGCCGAAGGCGCGCATCAAGCCGCTGTCGTCACTCTTGCGATGCCAGTCCAGGCCGGTCTCGAGTTGGTGGCTGGAACCCAGCTGCCACATGCGCGACAGGCCCAGGCCGTTGCGATCGTCGTCCTTGCGCTGGCTGGTGTCAGCGAACACCTTCCAGCTGCCGTTTTCCACCGAACGAATCAAGGTCAGGGCCGCGTTGCTTTCGTCACCGATCCTCGATGAGATGATGTCGTCGCCCTTGTAGTTGCCGTGCTCCATCTCGAGGTCGGCGTACCAGTTGTCACCCAGGTTGTGGGCGATTTCCAGGCGCGGCGCATCAAACGAGAGGCCACCGAAGTCTTGCTTCTGGTAGGACAGTAGCGCGCCTTGCGGGGTGCTTTCGTGGATCTCCACGGCTTGACGGCGCAGTTGCTCGCGCACCGACTCCGGCTGGTCGTCACCCAGTGCGGTCAAGCTGACGTCCAGCGCTTCGTTGGTGCGACCCAGGCGGCTGAGTGCCTGCGCACGTTGCGCCGGGTTCAGGTCGCTGCTGGCCAACAGGGTTTCAACCTGGGCCTTGTTGCGACTGCGCAGCGCTTCCTGAATCTGCTCGTAACGGTCGACCTTGAGGCCTTGGCTACGTGCCCATTCCAGCCATTGGTCTTTCTGCGACTCCTGATTGGTCGCATCCAGCCGTGCCAGCAAGCGCTCGAACCACATCTGCTTCATCGACGGCGAACCGTCTTTCCACTTCAACAGTTCCTGCTGCGCCTTGCGTGGCGAGTAGCTGCTGGACATCAGCCGCAACCAGATTGCGTAGCGCTGGGACGAAGGTTGCAGCCCTTCAGCCTCGGGATTGCGCAGCAGTTTCAAACGCAGCCGCTGCGCCGCATCCTGGTAGCCGGCGGTGTCCAGTGCGTCGGCGTATGCCGCCTGCACCAGCCAGTCGTTCGGGGTGAGCTTGAGGTACATGCGGTACCAGGCCAAGGCGTCGGTATCACGATTCAACAACTGACTGGCGCTGGCAAATGGCAGCCAGAGCAGACGGTCTTCACGCGCATAGGCACGCCATTTGGCCAGCAATGGCTTGAGTTTCTCGGTGTTGCCCTGGTCGACATACATCCAGATCATGCGTTCGCGGAACAGGTTGTCGTTGGGATAACGTGACAGGCCCAGCAGGTACAAACGCTCGGCTTCGGCGCTGTCGCCCTGCTCAATCGCCAATGCACCCCGCACGGCCAGGACCTGGGCTTGCTCGTAGGCCTCCGGGTACTGTTTAGCGTCTTCGAGCAACGCGACCACTTGGTCCCACTCCTGCAATTCCTGGGCGAGCTGCAAGGCCTCGACCAAGCGTTGCGGGTCTTGGGCGCGTTTCCAACTGGCGACCATCAGGGCCAGGGCGCGCTGTGGGTCTCGGGTGCGATAAAGGGTGATGAGCTGGCTCTCGTCGCCGCTGACCAGCTTGCCGTTGATCGCCAGCAGGCGTTCCAACGAAACGCGCAGGTCTTCATCACGCTCCAGATCCCACGCCAGGCTAGCGCGGGCGTGCCAATACTCAGGATCCTCGATCGAAGGGTCATCCAACTTCACGACGTCCCATGCAGCCTGCTCGTCAAACAGCTTCATCTCGGTGCCGACCCAGTCCACTCGCTCGGCCGGGGTCAGCGTGAAACGTTTGGCGTAGTCGTTGTA
Organism: Pseudomonas sp. H1_A03; assembly: GCF_054685145.1. Taxonomy (NCBI): domain Bacteria; kingdom Pseudomonadati; phylum Pseudomonadota; class Gammaproteobacteria; order Pseudomonadales; family Pseudomonadaceae; genus Pseudomonas; species Pseudomonas sp. H1_A03. The sequence continues at coordinate 1,612,489 of NZ_CP162829.1, read as the reverse complement.
GACCTTGCTGCGCGCGGCGAACTGCCCTGTGTTGTCCAGGTTTTGCAGCAAGCGTGTCCACGCCAGGCGGTGCCCTGGGTATTTGCGCAGATAGGTGCGCAACCAGGCTTCGGCCTCGGCGGGCGTGCCGCGCGATTCGTGGCCGTAGACCAAGGCGTCCAGCTCGATATCGGTGAGCGCGCGCTGCTGCATGATTTCGGCGAGCAATGGGATCGAACGGTCGAAATCGAACAGTTGGCTCGCTAGGCGCCAAGCGTGCTCGCGGGTTTTCGGGTCTTCCTTGAGTTTGAGCAAGCGAATCCAATAACCCACGGCCGCTGCGTTATCGCCGCGCCATTCGCCCAGGAGCGCCATTTGCTCGAGCAATACGGGGTCATCAGGGTAGTCGACCGTCAATTGTTGGCCGGTTTCCCACGCACCGGCCAGGTCGTTGATGGCCAGGCGCACGTGGAATTCTTTCAGGGCAATTTTCGGGTTGTCCGGCTGCACCTCGCGCCACTGCTTGAGCACGCGCTGCGCCAGGTCAAAGCGCTTGGTCGCCACGGCCACATCGACGCCCTGCTCCAACCACGCCACATCGGCCGAGGACTGGGTGAGCTGGGGCAATTCGTCGGACAGCACCTGCGCGGCCTGTTCGTCGTGGCCCGCCGACAGCAAGCTGTTGAACGCCAACTGCGCATAATCACGGCGCTCGGCCGGTAGCTGGGCGTCGCGACGCAGTTGCAAGTAGATGTCCGCGGCATGCTGCGGTTGGCCGGCGGCCATGTACCACTGCGCGGCGGCTTTGAGCGAGTCGGCACGTTGCGCCGGATCGCGCGCGGCGATTTCTTCATACACGTTGGCCGCGAACTCCGGCGCCTGCAACGTCAACGCGCGCTTGGCCAGGTTTTGCAACTGCGGCATCGGCAACTTGCGGTAGTCGAAGCTACCCAGGCGCTCGGCCAGGGCCCGTTGCGCGATCAGGTCGTTGCTGCTGTCGGCGACCAGGGCATCCAGTTCCAGGCGGTAATAAGCCTGGGTTTCCGGCTGTGGCTTGGGCCACGCTTCCAGGTGCTGGCGCGCTTTGGTGTAGTCACCGAGGCGAATCAACAAATCGACCAGTTGCAGACGCAGGTGATCGTCGTCCGGGTGCGCCGTCAGCAGCAGCTCGGCATAGTTGGCCGAGACCGCATCCGGCTGGCGACCGTCAGGCTGGAACACTTCTTCACGCTGGAAGGTCGCCCACAACAGGCCACCTACGGCAACCGCCACCACCGCCAATGCCCAAGGATTGAGCAGGCGGCTGTTTTTAGTTGCAGAGGAGCTGACCATTACTCACCTGCTTCATAGGTAATTGAAAAGTCCACAGGCCGGCGGAAGCCTTGCCCGCAAATCGTTGACCATCCACTTCCACGCGGCAGGCAGTAGCCGAACGTACGGAGAAGGTCAGGTCGAATTGGCCGGCGAACGCAAAGCTCACGCGGCGCTCATCCAGGTAACGCCAGTCCAGCAGAGGCAAATTGGCTTCTTCCAGCGCCGGTCTCGGGTCTCGATCCGGGCGCAGCACCAGCAACGCCTTGTCGCTGCTCAGGGCCACGTAGCGCCCTTGCGGCAAATCGCGCACGCCGGCGATGCCCTGCGATTGCAACAGGTCCGGCCAGCCCATTTGCGCGTCCAGGCGCACGGTACGCAGTGCGTCCATCCCGCGAATCTGCCAGGCGCCATCCGCGGTGCGTGCCAGGCTCGCCTGATACAAACCGTGCAGACGGTCGAGGTAGTCGCTCATCCACAACGACATCGGCTGCTGCTCGCGCATGTAGCCATAGATCTCGTGCATGGCCTTGATCGACGCCTGCTTGGTGCTGGAATAGAAGTGGTAATAGAGGTGCAGGCCACGCAGACGGCGTGGGCTGTCGGTGAGCTGGAAGGTCTCGATCAACTCGCGGAAACCGTAATACGGGCCCTTCCACAAGTTGGTGTAGAGGTTCTCGTTGATGATCGGCGCGTAGTACTGCAAGCCGCCTGCGGTAGGGCGCAGCAGCGGGTTAAGGCCGGTCAGCGACGGATTGGCCTTGGTCATGATGGTTTCGGCACCGTTGACGTTTTTCAGGCCAGCGTCATACGCCAATTGGATGGTGCTCGCCGATGGCAGTGCATCACCTGGCCAGAACACCAATTTCACCGGCTTCTGCGGGGTGGTCAGGTTCTGGTTGATGTAGTCGCGCGAGCCAAAGATTTCGCGGCGAAAATCAATTTTGTCGTAGCCAGGCACCTTCATGTTCATGCCGTATTCCGGATTGAAGTTCTCGCGTTTCTTGGCTTTATCCGGCTGCATGAAAAATGGGTGGCTGTAGGTATGCGTGGCCACTTCAACTTTAGGGTTGGCAAAGATCTCGCGTGCAATCGGCTCCAGCTCACGGGCCAGGAAGGGGAACGCGCCGCGCGGCGAAATCTCGGCTTCGATGATCGACACCGACGTCAGGAACGGGTTGGGCTTGATGTAGTCGTCCAGCGTGTGGCGACCCGCGTAAGGCGTGCCACGCACTTCGGCGCGGGAAGGGAAGCCATCGCCATCGATGTGCACGGTCGCAATGCGCCGGCCATTTTCGGTAGTGCTGTCCGGGCGCGGCTGGCTTGGCAGGTGCAGGCTGGCCTGGAGAAACGCAAAGGGATCGAGGATCCAGCGGCTGCGCTCGTTGTTGGTTTCAAGCAGATAGGGCGCAAGTGCCAAGCCACCCCATTTGCCGACCACCACCGGCGTGAACACGTCACCGCCGGGCCCCTTCAACGACAGCGCCGCTGTCGGGCCATTGGGCATCACGGAAACGGCGGCGAGGTCACGCGAGCGCGGCACCACCGGCGCTTCAAATGCGCCCACCAGGGCTTTGTCCTGGTGAGTAACGGTCAGCACCTGCGTGGCGGGCGGCGCATCACGCTTGAGGCCAAGGCGCTTGAGCAGCAGCTTGTCTTCAATCGGCAAACCACTGAAAAACGCCACAGGCACCTGTTCGTCCAGGCGCGCATTGATGAAGCGATTAAACGCAGCCGGGTCCTGGGGCGGGCCGCTGGTCATCCATGTGACAACGCCGGCGTACAGGCCACTGAAGCTGTACAGCGGAAGCTTGCTGTCGGCCGGAAAATAATCGACGCGATAGCCCAGGTACTCCAGCAAGCCGCCGAGGTCGCTATGACCGGCAGCATCTTCCAGCGCACCTTCGCGCGGGTCGAAGATCAGCGCGATACGGCGTGGCTGAACCTCGATGCTGCTGATGCCCAGGGTGTTGAGGTCAGGCGTGCTGATATACGGGATGTAGCCTTCTTCGCGCAGGCGCTTTGCGAGCTTGCGCGCTTCTTCACGGCGCTCAGGCGGCAAGTAATCGATCGCTACCAGCGGGATGCCTTTGGCACGCAGCGGTTTCAAATGCGTTTCAAGCCATTCGCGGTCGGACTCCGAGACCGGGCGATAACGCTTGGCGGAGGCGTCCCAGCCCGCGTGAATCGACTCGACTGCCACGGCGGCGGCAACGCCATCCAGCTCGGGCAATACTTCGAAACCGCGATTGAAGAACAACTTCAATGTTGGCTGACGCTTGTGCATTTCACGCAGCAGGTTGGCTAGGCCCACGCGCTGAGCTTCACGCTGGGCTTGAGGCAGCAACTGGAAACTGTCGAGGGTGTCCAGAAATACACCGCCATAACCTTGGGCTTGCAAGGCTTTGGCGCGAGCAAATAAATGCTCACGCCAGGCTTGCGAAGTGAGGTCCATGACCTGGCTGTCCCAGGCATCGTTACGCACCGGGGAAACCGCTTTGCTCAAGCCGGCTTTGTCGAGCTCCGCCTTATTACCGTCGAATTCGCCCACGGACAAATAAGCAAAGGGTTCGCTGCCCAGCGTGCGCAAGGTTTTGACGTCGGCGGGCGTCATGTGGCCGGGCTCGACCACAGCCCAGTCGAACTGCGCCAACTCCGCCAGGGGCGGCTGATCGGCATACCAAAAGGCCACGCTGGCCGGCTGCGGCACAGTAGCGGCCTGCACAGGGGCCCCGCCAACGAACAACGCAAACGCGGCCAGCAGCCGCTCGGCTATTGCGCGGACACGCGTCCTGCGAAAAACGATTTCCATAATGCACTCTTGAAATGATTGAAACTGGGACGGCGCTAAGGTCAAACAGGTGACCGGAGGGTTACAAACTGCGAAGCAGCTGTGCCAACCCCTGGCCCACGGACGTCGGTTCCGAGAGCACGTAGCGTTGCAGCAAGCGCGTGTTATCCGCGCGGGAATGACGAATATCGCCTTGGCGTTGCGCCTGATGCGTCACCGTCAGCGCCGTACCGGTCGCACCACCCAGCTCGCTGATCAGGTCGTTCAAACTGGTCGCGCGGCTGAACCCGACATTGACCGCACCAGAGGCTGCCTCGCGGGCCTCCACGGCCTGCACGAGAATGCTCACCAGATCTTGCACGTAGACAAAATCGCGCGTTTGCCCACCGTCACCGAATACGGTAATCGGCTGCTTGGCGATTGCCCGCTGGCTGAAGATACTGATCACACCCGAGTACGGAGAGGACGGGTCCTGGCGTGGGCCAAAGATATTGAAGAAGCGAAAGATCACCGGCTCCAGGCCATGTTCACGACGATAGAAGTCCAGGTAATACTCACTGGCCAGCTTGTCGCACGCGTAAGGCGTCAGGGGAGACTTGGGGGTGTCTTCTTCAATGGCCGTGCCTTCGCCGTTGTTGCCATAGACTGCAGCGCTGGAAGCGAATACCACACGCTTCACACCCGCCTTCAGCATGGCTTGGCACACATTGAGCGTGCCGACGAAATTGCTCTGGTGGGTAGCGACAGGATCGTCCACCGACGCCTGCACCGATGCCACTGCTGCCAGGTGAACCACAGCATGGCATCCCTGCATGGCTTGCTCGACCACCGCCGTGTCTGCAACGTCACCCACGACGACATCCAAATGCGGATTCCCGATAGGCAAATTGCTCGTCTTGCCGGTCGACAGGTTATCCAGCACACGAATGCTGTAACCCTTGCCCAGCAAGGCCTCTACCAAATGCGAGCCAATAAAGCCTGCACCACCGGTAATCAAAACTCGCTTAACATCCATGGAGGTTCTTCCTGACGACTCAAGCGGAGATTTCATATAGGCAGTCCGCTAACGGTGGCACGATTAAGGCCCAGCACAGACTGACAAATCCCTCAGCCCGCTTGGTGCAATGATGTCAGTTTAATGGCTTGAAGCCATCAAAACGCCGCCGATCATGTTAGATCCGGGAGAAACTGTCAACATATCGTCTTTTATGCCGCCAGACGGTAGGCGACTTTAAATCACCGTCATTTAATTGACTCATATTCGGGTGTTTAAACGCGGTTAACGTCGATTGGGTTAGGCGAAATTTTTGCCACTTACCTGCTATCCGTTTTTTCAGACGTCCCGCCTTGTCAGTGCTTTTAAAAAATGGTGTACAGCGCTCCTGAAAAGGGATCTGCGCAACGTTTGTGGGCATAAAGCTTGTGCCTGAGGCGCAAAAGGACTGCCGGGCGCACATAAAAAAACCCCGAACAGGTCGGGGCTTTTTATCGCCTGGCATCAGGCGCGACGCCGGATCAATTAGAAAACGTTGATCGGGTAGTCGGCGAACAGACGGATTTCGTTACCGCCTACGTTGTACTGGTCAACGTTGTTGGAAACGCGCAGCCACGAGGCGCGAGCACGCAGGCTCAGGTCTTTGGCTGGACCGCTCTGGACCACGTACTTGAACTGGTTCCAGATTTCGCGCTCAGTGCCATCGCCACGGTTGGTGCCGTCGTCGATATTGGTACCGCGCACGTAGGCCACGTTGTAGGTCAGGCCCGGTACGCCGAAGGTGGCGAAGTCGATGCCGTAGCCAAGTTGCCACGAACGCTCATCCTTGCCATTGAAGTCAGACCAGTAGGAGTTGGCCAGCAGGATGGTGTTGCCACCGTCGCCGATGCCGCCAGCGTTGCGGTAGCCGCCATACAGGTAGCCGGTGTCGCCGGTGCTGCGCTGGTGAGCGACGGTGAAGCTGTGCGGGCCAACAGCCCACGTGGCGCCCAGGCTCCAGATTTTGTTGTCGCGGGCGTCAGCATCTTTCTGGTTTTCCAGGGCGAAGCTGCGGTCCAGCTTGGTTTTGTAGCCGTTGAAGTCAAATGTCAGCGACTGCTTCTCTGGCAGGGCCAGCACGTAGTTGACGTTGACGTATTGCTTCTTCAGCACGTCCTGCATGTCGGAGGCATACAGCGCGGCCGACAGGCTTTCGGTGAATTTGTAGCTACCACCGATATAGTCGATGCTTTTCAGGCGACCGCTGTCGGTGCCTTCCATGCTCTTGCGCGCTTCTTTGGTGAAGTGACCCGCGTCCAGTTGCAGACCGGCGATCTCTTTGGAGACGATCGAAGTACCGGTGTAGGTTTCCGACAACAGACGGGAGTTGTCGTACTGAAGCACAGGCACAGCCGGGAACTGATCACCGTACTTGAGCACCGTGTTGGAAACGCGGAACTTCACGGCAGCGCCGCCCTTGGCCAGGTCGTGGGGTGCCGAGCCAGGGTTGTTCGAGCCATCAGGGTTGGTAGTGCCGTTGCCCTGTTTGAAGAAGTCGATGCCGCCCGCGCCAGCGCGACCTTGACCACCGTCCAGACGGATAGCGTATTGGCCGATCACGTCCACACCCACACCCACGGTGCCTTGGGTGAAACCGGACTCGAACTTACCGATGAAGCCTTGGCCCCATTCGGCTTTGTCTTGCTTGCCGTTTTTGTAGTCACGGCTGATGTAGGCATTACGTGCGGCGATATTCAGGTGGCTGTCTTCAACAAAACCCTTGGATTGGTCCTGGTCGTTGGCCATTGCTGTCGATGCGCTCAAAATCCCCAGAGCGATCAGACTCATCCGTTGCTTCAACATTTTTTTGTATTCCTTATTTCTGGTTGAGTACGCGCTATGACACCAGGCCCCATGTCGCTTTCTGGTATCGACTGCGTCCTGAAAAAAGAAGGCCCGCGGACGCCTTAACAGGCCGCGAGCCTTTTTTTATTGGATGAGTCATGGCGGTGAGCCACAGGCGTTGGGCGCAATCCTAGTCGCGCGTTGAACTATGTGTCAATTTCGTGAATCGTCTGTATTTAGGCGAAATAATTCTAAGCAAAGGCCTATTGCTGTTCTGAAAACGACAAAAAAACACCTTCAAATGCCCTTGAAACACATCTCGTAACATATTTAGAAGTCGATACGTTTGGTAATAGATAACGCGCGCAAATGCAAAGCATTACCATTAACGTGCAGTTTTCCTCCCAAACAATTCGGATACATGCCTTCATGCCTGCCCTTCGCCTGACGCCCATCACCCTTGGGCTTTCCGTTCTGCTGTCTGCCGGTTTTGCCTGTGCGGCCACCACCTTGCCTGAAACCTCGATCAGTGCCGAAGCTGACGAAGACGACCCCCGGGTCAAGGAAACCAGCACGGCCACCCGCACCGCCACACCCGTGCGTTACGTGCCTCAGGCGATCGATTCAGTGAAGACCGAAAGCTTGCGCGCCTACGGCACCAACGACCTGGGCCAGGCGTTGAGCGGCATCCCGAACGTCAGCAGCGGCGCCGACACGCGTTTCGACAGCCTGCGCATCCGCGGTTTCGACGCGAGCAATGACTTCTACCTGGATGGCATTCGTGACGACAGCCAATACATTCGCGACCTGCATAACATCGAGCGCATCGAAGTGCTCAAGGGGCCGGCGGCAGTACTTTACGGGCGAGGCGGTCAGGGAGGGATCGTCAACCGCGTGAGCAAGCTGCCGGTTGCCGGACACAAGTCGAGCATTGAGGCCCAAGGCGGCAGCAATGATTTGCGCAGCTTGTACGCCGACCTCAGCACCGACCCCACCGATAACATCAGCCTGCGCCTGAACATGGGTAACCAGGACAACAACAGCTTTCGCGACGGTGTGAGCGGCAACCGCCAGCTCTTCGCGCCGTCCATGAGCTGGCAACTGACGCCAGACCTGAACTGGCTGGTGCAATACGAATACAGTCGCTACAACCGCACGCCCGACCGTGGCATTCCCGGAGTCAACGGGCGCCCGGCTGACGTGAGCCGCAGCACCACCTACGGCGACAGCCGCGACTACATCGACGACAAAACCCAGTCGCTGCGCTCCAAGCTGGCCTATGAGCTCAACGACAACTGGCAACTGCGCCAGACCCTGGGTGTGTTCAAGCTCGACAGCGATTTCGACAACACCTACCTCACCGCCTATACCCCGTCGACCAACCGTGTCACGCGCCAGCGCTGGCAGCAGGACCTGACCACCCTCAACATCTTCAACAACGTCGAGCTGGAAGGCGGCTTCAGCACCTTCGGCCTGGAGCACCGCTTGCTCACCGGCCTTGAACTGGGCAGCCAGCGCCGCGACCCGAAGCTGTATACCGCCACGGCCGTCGCACAAGGCGGCCGCGTCGTGCCGCCCCTGGATCTCAACCAGCCCAACCGCAACCTCAGCCACACCGGACGGATGAGCCTGCAAAGCAACAACCACACCGAAGTCGACAGTCGCGCCATTTATGTACAGGATCAACTGCGCCTGAATGACCAGTGGCAAATCCTGGCCGGCCTGCGTTATGACCGCTTCGAGGTAGACACCAAGAACAAGCTGCTCAACACCCAGCAGGCCGTCAAAAGCCACAGCACCAGCCCGCGTTTTGGCCTGGTGTGGACGCCGTTGGAACATCACTCGTTCTATGCCTCATGGAGCAAGACGTTCTCCCCTGCGGGCGGCGGCTTGATCGGCATCACCCCGAACGCCGCCGGCAGCGTCAACGACCTGAGCCCTGAGCTGACCAAGCAGAAGGAAATCGGGGTCAAGAGCGACTGGCTCGACGACCGCCTGAGCACCACCCTCGCCGTGTACGAGCTGGAACTCTACAACCGCCGCACCAGCGACCCGCTGGACCGCACCATCACCCTGCTCAGCGGCTTGCAGCGCTCTCGCGGCGTGGAGTTGACCGCCACCGGCAAGATCGTCGGAAACTGGTATGTACGCGGTGGTGTGGGCTTGCAGAATGCCACGGTCGAGAAGGACAACAACGGCTTCGAAGGCAAGCGCGTCAGCGATGTGGCCAAGCGTAACGGCAGCCTGTTCATTACCTGGAAACCGGAGATGGGCTGGTACGCGGAAACCGGCCTGACGCTGGTCGGCGACCGTTATGCCGACAGCCTCAACACCGTGGTGCTACCGGGTTATGGCCGCTGGGATGCGTTGGCGGGGTTCCGTCAGAAGGAGTGGGATGTAAGGGCGGCGCTGAACAACATCGCGGATAAAACCTACTATGCGTCGGCGACCAGTGTGGCGCAGATCCAGCCAGGGGAGCCGCGTAGCGTGGTGGTTACAGGCACCTACAGTTTCTGAGGAAAACGCGGTCAGTGTGGGAGCTGGCTTGCCTGCGAAAGCGGTGGGCCAGCCAGCGAATAGTTGGCTGATACACCGCTATCGCAGGCAAGCCAGCTACCACATTTGATTTCGGTGGTGCTTCAGCTATTCAACACGTCACACAACGCATGCACTTCGTCCTCACTGAACAACCCCGCCGGGTAGCGTTCACGCATCACACTGTGCAAGTCAGGCTGTTGCCTGATCTGTCGCGAACCGTTTTCCTTCAACCAGAGCCCCAGCGCATGGATCGCGTCACCATTGACCCTCAAGGGGTGGAACGTGCGCGTGTACATCGAGTTGATATCGGCGTTCATTTCAGCGCTCTCTCCTACTGCGTGAGCGGCTAACTTACTCAAGGTTTATGACAGAACTGCGCAGTCATCACCTTGGGCCACTGTGACAACAGCGATACAAGACCTATGCCAATGTTTCGTGTTTATAGGTATGCCGATACAAAAAAGCCCGCGACCTTGCGGGGCCGCGGGCTTGCTGTTAGCGCTGAAACCGGGAAGCACCCGGCTAGCGCCAAGACACTGTTACAAGTGCACTCAATTTTTGTGCGGGGCTGGCTGTTGTTGGGTCAGGCAATGGATATTACCGCCACCCAGTAACAGTTCGCGGCCCGGCACCATCACCACTTCGTGATGCGGGAACAGGTCCTGCAGGATTGTCTTGGCCACGCTGTCCAGCGGGTCATCGAAGCTCGGCGCAATGATGCCGCCATTGACGATCAGGAAGTTGACGTAGGAACCGGCCAACCGCACGGTCGGATTACGCTCCTGGGTCCCGTCAACCGGATCAACACCGGCGCATTCTTCCTCGGTCGCGTAAAGCGGTCCAGGGATCGGCATTTTATGCACTGTGAACGAGCGACCCTGGGCATCGGTGCTGCTTTGCAGCACGTCCATGGCGGCATGGCAGCGTGCGTAGTTCGGGTCTTGCGGGTCATCGGTCCAGGCCAGCAGCACTTCGCCCGGGCGCACGTAGCAGCAGAAGTTATCCACATGGCCGTCGGTTTCGTCGTTGAACAGGCCGTCTGGCAACCAGATAATTTTATCCACAGCCAGGTTGGCACTCAGCACCGCTTCAATCTCGGCACGGCCCAAGTGCGGGTTGCGATTGCGGTTGAGCAGGCATTCTTCGGTAGTGATCAGGGTGCCTTCGCCGTCAACATGGATCGAACCGCCCTCCAGCACAAAGCCTTCGGTGCGATAGCGCGGGGCCCGTTCGATCTCGAGGATCTTGCCGCCGACCTGCGAATCGCGGTTCCACGGCGAATACAGGCCGCCATCAAAACCGCCCCAGGCGTTGAAGTCCCAGTTCACACCGCGCACTTCGCCGCTGTTGTTGATCACGAAGGTCGGCCCGGTGTCGCGCACCCAGGCGTCATCGCTGGACATCTCCAGCACCCGGATATTCGGCACATCCAGGCGCGCGCGAGCATTTTCGTACTGGCCGGCGGAAACCGCTACGGTCACCGGCTCAAAACGTGCGATGGCCTTGGCCACCGCCACGTGAGCGGCCTGCGCTGGCTTGCCGCCCAGGCGCCAGTTGTCCGGGCGCTCTGGCCAGATCATCCAGGTTTGAGTCTGTGGCGCCCATTCGGCAGGCATGTGGAAGCCATCGGCGCGAGGGGTGCTGTGCAGGGTGGTCATGGCGATCAGGACTCCGAATGGGGGTAAAGGCCGACTTTATAACGGATATAAATCGGCTTTAAAAGCAACATAAGTTCATAGCAGATGAAGATGACAGAAAATAACCGATAACAATCGATTATTACGCGTGTTCGTCCAGCACCTTCGACAGCATGTCGACAAAGAAATCCACGCTGCGTTTGGACGTGACCATCGGCGGCTTGATCTTGAGGATGTTCAAATAATCCCCCGTGGGTTGCATAAAGATCCCCAGCTCCCGCAGGCGGTCGCATAGCAAGGCGGTCTCCTCAGTGGCCGGCTCCAGGGTGTGCCGGTCGCGCACCAATTCCAGGCCGAGATAAAACCCGGAGCCGTGGACAGCCCCCACTAATGGATGACGATCGATCAATTCTTCCAGCCGCGCCTTGAAATGCCCACCAACCACTTGGGCGTTTTCCCACAGCTTTTCTTCCTCCATCACATCCAAGACGGCCATGCCGATCCGGCAACTGACCGGGCTACCCCCCGACGATGAGAAGAAGTACCCCTCAGCCTCCAGCGCCTCGGCGATTTCGCGACGGGTGATCACCGCCCCCAACGGCTGGCCGTTGCCCATTCCCTTGGCCATGGTGATGATATCGGGCACTACGCCCTGCTCTTCAAACCCCCAGAAGAAATGCCCCATACGGCCGTAACCCACTTGCACTTCATCGGCGATGCACACGCCGCCCCTGGCGCGGATAAGTGCATACACCTGCTGCAAATAGCCCGGCGGCAGGGAGATGCCGCCGGCATTGCCGTACACCGGCTCGCAGATGAACCCTGCCAGTTGGCGTTTGCTCGCGGCGATTTTCGCCAGGTTGTGTTCCACGCTTCGTACGTAATCAGGCGCACTGTCCTGCCCGCGGAACTCACCTCGATAAGTATTGGGCGCGGTCACCGGGTGCACCCAGTCCGGGCGACTGCTCAGCGCCTGGGGGTTGTCGGCAATCGAGGTGGACACCGCATCTGCCGCCACCGACCAGCCGTGGTACGCCTCGAGCACGCTGAGCATGTCGCGGCCACCACTGTAGGCCCAGGCGAGGCGGATCGCCAGGTCATTGGCCTCGGTGCCGCTGTTGACCAGGAACACGCGGTCCATGCCTTCCGGCGCCAGCGCCAGCAAGCGCTCGGAGAACTCGGCAATCGCCGCATAGTGAAAACGTGAGTTGGTATTGAGCAGCGACCACTGGCGCGCCGCCACCGCCGCCATGCGCGGGTGGCCATGGCCCAGCACTGCCACGTTGTTGAGCATGTCGAGGTACGAACGGCCCTGCATGTCGATCAGGTGGTTGCGCCAGCCGCGTTCGATGCGCGGCGGGTCGACGTAATAGTGCTTTTGCGAACGGGCGAAACTGGCGTCGCGGCGAGCGAGCAAGGCCTCGGAGTCCAACTCGGGCTCTGCGTCGCAAGCCAGGCCCAGCAGCGCCGCCGGCGAGGGACACAGCGCCTGCCACGCCTGCGCCCGGGACGGCGTGCAGAACAGCGGCGCCGGCAAGCCAGTACGGCACAGTTGCACGGTCAGCGGGCCTTCGACCTCACCGATCACCTGCCCCTTGAGTACAGCGGCGCCAGGCTGCAACAGCGCTTTGGCACCCCACAACCGCACATTGGCTTCGCTGCTGTGCACACGCAGTTCGCCATTCACGCCGGGGCGGACGATGCCCGCAAACGGAGCCTCGATGGAGGTGCCCCGGGGCACGTGCAGCTCGACGTGCAGCGCGAACGTCTCAGGTTCATAAGCACTGTCGGGCTGCGTACGCGACAAGCGGTACTGCCCGTAGCGACTGGCCGCCAGGCCGTGCACGGCAGCTGCATCCTGCAACAAGCGCTGATCGATACCCGCCTGCTCCCAGTTGCCTGCCTCGAAATGCGGGCTGAGCACGCCCAGGTCGATCAACGCAAACTCACGTCCCACCAGGCCCGGTAGCAAGGGCGCGAAGCCTTGGCCGGCAATCGGTGCCAACGCCTGCCCGACACAGCCCAGGATCGCCGCCTCCATCAACTCAAACGGCACTGACGTCGCCACGTGGAAAATTTCCCACTCATGTGCGGCGTTTTTCAGAAGGTAGCTGTTATCCGGATCCAGGCGTTGCTGCTGCTCGCTGCTCAACACCAGCACCGCCGCCCGTGCAACGATCAGCGACCACAGCGCCTGCAATTCTTCGTGTTGCAACGGTGTCACCGCATGACAGGCCTGTATCGCCGGCAAGATGGCAAAGGGATCACCTTCGGCATGGTGCAGCAACGCGGCGCAGGTCACTGACAGATCGGCGATGCGCCAGGTGTGCACCAGATCGCCGAAATCGATCACGCCCTGAAGTTGCCAGTGACGTTGCGCATCACGCTGCCACACCACGTTGTCATCGGTGATGTCCATGTGCACTGCTTGCCACGGTAGATGATCAGCCAAGGGACGGAGGTGGTCTTCGACCTGCCCGATCACGTGCTCCAGTGCTTCGCGGTGGGGCAGGTTTTCCAGGGTTGCCAGCAGATGGGTGATCAGCTCCCGGGCATGGCGCGGGTCCCATTGCAGCGTGCGCTCCAGGCCCGGGTGTTCGAACGGCGCCAGCGCTTGGCTCATCCGCCCACACAGATCACCAAAACCTGCAATTACCTCGCGGCCCAGATGAGGCTGATGGGTCAACAGCTGGCCATCGATATAGTCCAGCACCCGCACGTGCAGGGTTTGGCTGTCGAGGGTCAGGGTCAGCAACTCTTCACCGCTCACGGCCTTGATGACCTTGGGCACGTGCACATCGGCTTGGGCCTGCAGGGCATTGAGCGCCGCGTGCTGGGCCTGCAGCTCAACGGCAGCGTAGTCACCGCGGCAGATTTTCAGAACAAACCGGCCGCGGGGGCTGTCGACTCTGTAGTTGAGGTCCTGCTGGCTCCCCAACGAGTGCAGCGTGCCCATCAGGCCGTAATGCTCCTCGAGCAGCCGAGCCGCCTGATCGGGGCCAACTTGCGGGCAGGGTAGACTGGCGCGATGGATCAGGGTGGCGAGCAACATGGAGGGTAGCCTCGGTTTTTTAGGGGTGTATATCGCCATTGTTCAGGGGGGTTAGGCAACCCCCGAAGCATGCCGCGCTTGCACCACCCCACCGCACAACTCAAGCTATGCTCCATTCGTTTACTGTCTGTCTAAGGAAAAGGCCCTCCGACATGCGCATTCTCATCACCGGTGGTGCTGGTTTTATCGGCTCCGCCCTGATTCGCCACCTGATTCAACACACCGAGCACGAAGTGCTCAATCTGGACAAGCTCACTTATGCAGGCAACCTGGAATCGCTGAGCAGCATCGCGGGCAATAGCCGTTATGAGTTTGTTCAGGCCGACATTATCGACCAGGCCACCGTCAGCGCCGTACTGACGCGTTTCGAGCCCCAAGCTATCATGCACCTGGCGGCCGAATCCCATGTTGACCGTTCGATTGACGGGCCCTCGGACTTTATCCAGACCAATATCGTCGGCACCTACAGCCTGTTGGAAGCTGCTCGTGCTTATTGGCACACGTTGGCAGAACCCGCCAAGGGCGCCTTCCGCTTCCATCACATATCTACTGACGAAGTGTATGGCGACTTGCATGGCGTAGACGATCTGTTCACCGAGACTACGCCGTACGCGCCCAGCTCACCCTATTCGGCCAGCAAAGCTGCGTCCGACCACTTGGTGCGCGCATGGCAGCGCACCTACGGCCTGCCAGTATTGCTGACCAACTGTTCAAACAACTACGGGCCATTCCACTTCCCCGAGAAGCTGATTCCACTGGTGATACTGAATGCACTCGCGGGCAAGCCGCTACCGGTCTATGGTAATGGTTTACAGGTACGCGACTGGCTGTTCGTCGAAGACCACGCCCGCGCCCTGCTCAAAGTGGTGACAGAGGGCATGGTAGGCGAGACCTACAATATCGGCGGCCATAACGAGCAGAAGAACATTGATGTGGTGCGTGGTATCTGCGACCTGCTGGAAGAGCTGGCACCGCAACGCCCGACAGGTGTAGGGAAATTTACCGACCTGATCACCTTCGTGAAGGATCGACCGGGTCACGATCAGCGTTACGCAATTGACGCCAGCAAGATCGAACGTGAGCTAGGCTGGGTTCCTGAGGAAACCTTTGAGAGCGGCTTGCGCAAGACTGTGCAGTGGTACCTCGAAAATCTGGAGTGGTGCCGCAGGGTCCAAGACGGCAGTTATCAGGGTGAACGATTGGGCAATACCGACATGAAGGATCTGATTGCATGATGAAGGGAATCGTATTGGCGGGGGGCTCAGGTACCCGTTTGCACCCCATTACCTTGGGCGTGTCCAAACAACTGCTGCCGGTGTATGACAAACCGATGATCTATTACCCGATCTCGGTGCTGATGCTGGCGGGAATCAAGGACATCCTGGTGATTTCCACCCCGGCGGATTTGCCGCAGTACCGCAATCTGCTCGGGGATGGCAGTCAGTTTGGCGTACGGTTCAGCTATGCAGAACAGCCATCTCCCGATGGCCTGGCGCAGGCCTTTATTATTGGCGAAGAGTTCATCGGGGATGATCCGGTTTGCCTGATCTTGGGCGACAACATTTTCCATGGTTCGTATTTCGGCGACCAACTACGTGCAGCAGCTAAAAGGCCCTCCGGTGCCACGGTATTCGGTTACTGGGTCAAGGACCCGGAGCGTTTTGGCGTGATTGATTTCGACAAGGAAGGCCGGGCCCTCTCCATCGAAGAAAAGCCTCTCAAGCCAAAGTCACCCTATGCCGTGACCGGTCTTTACTTCTACGACAACGACGTGATCGAAATCGCCAAAGCGGTCAAACCCTCACACCGGGGTGAGCTTGAGATTACGGATGTTAATAACGCCTACCTCAAGCGCGGCGACCTTCATGTGGAACGATTCGGCCGAGGCTTCGCCTGGCTCGATACAGGAACTCACGACAGCCTTCTAGAGGCCTCACTTTATGTACAGACGATTGAACATCGTCAGGGCCTGAAAGTGGCATGCCTGGAAGAAATCGCTTATCAGAATCGCTGGATTAATCGTGAGTATTTGCTGGAGCGGGCCAAATATTTTGGCAAGACCGGCTATGGTAAATACTTGCTCACCCTTGCAGGGGATAATCCATATGAATGTATCCGCCACTGAGTTGCCCGGTGTATTAATCATCGAGCCGAAGGTATTTGGCGATGAACGCGGTTTTTTCTATGAAAGTTTCAATGCCCGGGACTTCGCGAAAGCTACCGGGTTACAACAGCAGTTCGTGCAGGACAACCACTCACGCTCGCAGCAAGGAGTCCTGCGCGGACTCCATTACCAAGTGGAGCATCCCCAAGGCAAATTGGTGCGCGTGACCGCAGGTGAAGTGTTGGACGTGGCGGTGGACATACGTCAAAGCTCACCAGCTTTTGGCAAATGGGCAGGCGTGCGGTTGTCGGCCAATAATAGCCGCCAGCTATGGATTCCACCGGGATTTGCTCATGGTTTTGTAGTGCTCAGCGATTACGCTGAATTCCTCTACAAGACGACTGATTACTATACCCCCTCTTCAGAGCGATGCATTCGCTGGGACGATGCTGATCTCAACATTGATTGGCAACTCAACGGCCCGCCGATCTTGTCCGTCAAGGATCAAAACGGCAAAAGCCTGAGAGATGCGGACCTGTTCGCATGACCTCCGCTCTAAAGATCCTGATCACCGGCCAACACGGCCAAGTCTCCCGCGAACTGCAACTTCGGCTCCAGGACCTCGGCGATCTCATCGTTCTCGGCCGCGACCAACTCGACCTGGCCAACCCCGACCAGATCCGCCAGCAAATCCGCGCCCATCGCCCTGACCTGATCATCAACGCCGCCGCCCACACCGCTGTCGATCAAGCTGAAAGCGAGCCGGACGTAGCGTTCGCGATCAACGCCATCGCCCCCGGCGTTCTCGCGGAGGAAGCCAAAGCCCTGGGCATCCCGTTGATCCACTACTCCACCGACTACGTGTTCGACGGCAGCAAATCCGACCCCTACACCGAAGCCGACACGCCGAACCCGCTGGGCGTCTATGGCCAGAGCAAACTGGCGGGCGAGCAGGCGATTACGGCCGTTGGCGGCAAATACTTGATCCTGCGCACCAGCTGGGTCTACTCCAGCCACGGCAAGAACTTCCTGCTGACCATGCAGCGCCTGTTAAAGGAAAAGCCGCAGATGCGCATCGTCGCCGACCAAATCGGCGCGCCAACCTGGGCCGGCAGCATCGCCCACAGCACGCGTGGGTTGATCGAGCGCTGGCAGGCGGGCGAGCCGGGGGAATGGGGTGTCTATCACTTGACCGCCAGAGGCGAAACGTCGTGGTTCGGGTTTGCCGAGGCGATTGGCGAGCATCTGCGCAAGCAAGGCAACGCCTGCGCTGAACTGGAGCCGATCCCTGCCAGCGCCTACCCGACGCCAGCCAGGCGCCCATTGAACTCGCGTCTCGATTGCAGTCGCCTGCAGCAGCAATGGCACATCAGCCAACCGCCGTGGCAAGACGCATTGCGCGAGTGTCTTGCAGAGCAGCACTAGGCATAATGCGCCTGTACCCACAGGCGCACGAATCCCATGACTCCACCCCTCCCGCGTAGACCCCGCTGGCGCAGCCTCGCCCTGTTGGCGTTGTGCCTGGCACCGCTGCTGTGGCCGCTGGAGCACCTGGCCGAGCGTTATTACCGCAGTGAGCTGGCCGGCCAGAATCGCCAGACCCTCGACCTGTACGTGGCCAACCTGCTGGGCACCCTGCACCGCTACGAAGTACTGCCACAAATTCTTGGCGACCTGCCGGCGTTGCGCACGGCACTTGGCGCGCCCCAGGTCAGCACCAACCTGGTCAACGCCAACCTGCTGCTCAAGGACGTCGCCGCCCAGGCCGGGGTGGAGGTGATGTACCTGATGGACACCTCCGGCAAGACCCTCGCCGCCTCCAATTGGGATAAACAAGACAGCTTTGTCGGGCGCAATTTTTCGTTCCGCCCCTACTTCAGCGAAGCCATGGCCGGGCGCCTGGGGCGGTTTTTCGGGTTGGGCACCACGTCGGCCAAGCGCGGCTATTTCTTCGCCGCCGCCGTGCGCGATGGCGATAAAATCATCGGCGTGCTGGTGGTCAAGGTCGACCTGGACCACACCGAAAGCCTGTGGGGCAACACCCCGGAACAACTGCTGGTCACCGACCATAACGGCGTGGTAATTCTCACGTCGCGGCCACAGTGGCGATTCCGTGCCACCCGGCCGCTGACGGCTGAAGAACGCCAGGCCATCATCGCCATCCAGCCCTACCCCACCCGCGATCCCCAGCCGCTGAGCCTGAGCAGCACCGCCTGGCTTCGCCAATCTACGGCCATCGCCGAGACCGGCTGGAACGTGGAAATCCTCGCGCCACGTTCGTTGATCAACCGCCCGGTACGCACGGTCGTTGCCGTGGGTGGCGCCACGCTGTTGGTGTTGATGCTGTTACTGGGCTTGATGATGCAACGCCGCCGCCATTACTTGGAACGCATCGCCTTTGAAGCCAAGGCCCGGCGCGAGCTGGAAGCGCGAGTGGTCGAACGGACCAGTGACCTTGAAGGCCTCAACCGGCGCCTGAAACAGGAAGTGCTGGAACGCGAGCACGCTCAGCAGGAGCTGGTGCGTGCCCAGGACGACCTGGTACAGGCCGGCAAACTGTCGGCGCTGGGCACCATGTCGGCGAGCATCAGCCACGAACTCAACCAGCCTTTGGCAGCGATTCGCAGCTATGCGGAAAACGCCGAAATCCTGCTCGACCACGAGCGCACCAGCGACGCGCGGGGCAACCTCAAGCTGATCAGCGAACTGACCGGGCGCATGGCCTCGATCATTGCCCACTTGCGCGCCTTTGCCCGTCGCGACCGGCATGCGCCCGAAAGCGTAGCCCTGCAACCGGCACTGGACGATGCGCTGGCCTTGCTGGCCAAGCGGCGTCGGTCGATGGAAGTGGAGCTGATCCGCGATCTGCCGGAGGCAACATTGTGGGTACAGGCCGGCGAAACCCGGTTACGCCAGGTGCTCGGCAACCTGCTGGCCAACGCCCTCGACGCCCTCACCGAAAAAGGCCCGCCGCGCAAACTCTGGCTGAGTGCCGAAACCACCGAGCAGGGCGTCAACCTGTACATTCGCGACAACGGACCGGGCTTTTGCATGGAGGCCCTGGGCCGCGCCAGCGAGCCGTTCTATACCACCAAGACCCGCACCCAGGGCCTGGGGTTGGGGCTGGCGATCTGTGAAACCCTGATGCGCGCCTTTGGCGGTGAACTGCTGTTTGCCAACCACAAGGAAGGCGGCGCGCTGTTAACCTTGAAATTGCGTGCCGGCTCGCCGGGCGTCAGTCTGCAACCGTCCGAGGACCGCAGTGTATGAGTATCGATAACCAGATTCAGGTGGTGTTGATCGACGACGATCCACACCTGCGTCAGGCCCTGTGCCAGACCCTGGACCTGGCCGGGCTGAAAGTCCTGACCCTGGGCGAAGCCACCGGCCTTACCGCGCGCCTGTCGCGGGATTGGCCGGGCGTGGTGGTCAGCGACATCCGCATGCCCGGCATGGACGGCCTGGAGCTGCTCGCCGAACTGCACGGCCAGGACCCGGACCTGCCGGTGCTGCTGATCACCGGCCACGGCGATGTACCGCTGGCGGTGCAAGCCATGCGCGCCGGGGCGTATGACTTCCTCGAAAAGCCCTTCGCCAGCGATGCCTTGCTCGACAGCGTGCGCCGCGCCCTGGCCTTGCGCCGCCTGGTGCTGGACAACCGCAGCCTGCGCCTGGCCCTCAGCGACCGCCAGCAATTGAGCACACGCCTGGTGGGGCACTCGCCACAAATGCTGCGCCTGCGCGAACAGATCGGTGCACTGGCGGCGACCAGAGCCGATGTGCTGATCCTCGGCGAAACCGGCGCCGGCAAAGAAGTGGTGGCGCGCGCGCTGCATGACCTGTCGAGCCGCCGCAGCGGTCCGTTTGTGGCGATCAACGCAGGCGCTTTGGCCGAATCCGTGGTGGAAAGCGAGCTGTTCGGCCATGAACCCGGCGCGTTTACCGGCGCACAGAAACGCCGGATCGGTAAATTCGAATTTGCCAACGGCGGTACTTTATTCCTCGATGAAATCGAAAGCATGAGCCTGGATGTACAGGTCAAACTCTTGCGCCTGTTGCAGGAGCGCGTCGTCGAGCGCTTGGGCGGCAATCAGCTGATACCGCTGGATATCCGCATCATCGCCGCGACCAAGGAAGACCTGCGCCAGTCCGCCGACCAGGGCCGTTTCCGTGCCGACTTGTATTACCGCCTCAACGTCGCGCCGCTGCGTATTCCACCGCTGCGTGAGCGCGGTGAAGATGCGCTGATGCTGTTCCAGCATTTTGCCGATGAAGCCAGCAGCCGCCACGGCCTGCCGCTGCACGAGCTGCAACCGGGCCAGCGCGCGCTGCTGCTGCGTCATAGCTGGCCGGGCAACGTGCGCGAGCTACAAAACGCTGCCGAACGCTTCGCCCTGGGCCTGGAACTGGCGCTGGATAACACACCGGACAATCCATCGGCCGGTGTCCTGACCTCCACGCCAGGCGGCCTCAGCGAGCAAGTCGAGCAGTTCGAAAAAAGCCTGATCGCCGCCGAACTGACCCGCCCGCACAGCTCTATGCGTAGCCTGGCCGAAGCCTTGGGCGTACCGCGCAAAACCTTGCACGACAAACTGCGCAAGCACGGCCTGAACTTCGCCAACCAAAGTGGCGACGACGAATGACCGCTCCCACCCGCCAAGAGGCCCCCATGAGCCGCGACAGCCGTTACCTGGAATCCATCCTTCACCACGACATCCCCCTCACCCGGGAAATGGGTCTCAAGGTGCTCGATTGGCAGCACGGGCAGCTGGAATTGCACCTGCCCTTGCAAGCCAATATCAACCATAAGAGCACCATGTTCGGCGGCAGCCTGTATTGCGGCGCAGTCCTGGCGGGCTGGGGTTGGCTGCACTTGCAGCTGCGTGAAGAAGGGATTGAAGACGGGCATATCGTGATTCAGGAGGGGCAGATCAGCTATCCGCTGCCGGTCACGCGGGATGCGACGGCTGTTTGCGCGGCGCCGGAGGAGAAGGTGTGGAAACGCTTTGTGGCGACGTATAAGCGTCATGGCCGTGCGCGGTTGGCGTTGGAGACGTGGATTGTGAATGAAGGCAGTGAGGAAAGAGCGGTGGCTTTCACCGGTCAATACGTCCTGCACCGCTAAAAGCAATCATGCAAAACCAACTGTGGGAGCTGGCTTGCCTGCGATAGCGGTCTGACAGTCACCGTTTCAGTGACTGAACCACCGCCATCGCAGGCAATCCAGCTCCCACATTGAATGTATGGTGGCCTTAGGACCGGGCCAGGGTCAGCAACCGCTCACGCCAGGCCGCCTTCGCCGGCAACGCCAAAAAGAACGGGTTCAGCAACGATGCCCGCGCCGGATAACTGAACGGCGCGCCGTTCAACTCCAACACCTCGCCCCCAGCCCCTTCCAGCACGCCCTGAGCCGCCGCAGTGTCCCACTGTGAAGTGGGTGCCAAACGCGGATAACAGTCGGCGCTGCCTTCGGCCAACAGGCAAAACTTCAACGAACTGCCGATATTCGCCAGTTTCAGCTCACCCAAGCCTTCGCTCAAACCGTCCAGCAAACGTTCCTGCTCAGGGCTTGTATGGCGACGGCTGGCGACCACAGTAAATGACTCACCCGCCGCCGGCGCGGCGCGCACCTGAATCTGTTTGGGCGCTTCATTGACGTCCGAACGCCAAGCGCCCAGGCCCGCGCCACCGAAGTAACAACGCCCGTTGGTGGGCATCGACACCACGCCAAACACCACGCGGCCTCGTTCAATCAGGGCGATATTGACGGTGAACTCTTCGGTGCCGGCGATAAACTCCTTGGTGCCGTCCAACGGGTCAACCAACCACCAGCGCTGCCAGCCGGCACGCACGCTCTGGTCGATGTCGGCGTCTTCCTCGGACAGCACCGGAATGCTCGGGTCCAGCGCGGTCAGGCCTGCCAGGATCAGATGATGCGCGGCCAGGTCCGCCGCCGTCACCGGCGATTCGTCGGCCTTGGAAGTCACCGCCACATCGGCGCGCCAGTACGGCATTATCACTTCACCCGCCTGGCGTGCCAGTTCGATCACAGGGGCAATAAACGCGTGGCCTAAAAACAGTTCGCTCATGCAGTAAACGCTCCACGCTGGGTCAACAGGTCTCGTACCAGGTACAGCGCGGCCAGGGCACGGCCTTCGCTGAATTGCTCGTTTTGCGCAAGCATCGACAGCTCGCGCAGGTTCACCCGGTCCACACGCATCGGCTCAGGTTCATCGCCTTCAAGGCGTTCTTCGTAGAGGTCGGTGGCCAGCACCACCTGGATTTTCTGACTCATGTAACCGGGCGACAATGACAACTCGGTAATGTGTTCCAACTGCCGCGCGCCGTAGCCGGCTTCCTCCTTGAGTTCGCGATCGGCTGCCGCCAGCACATCTTCACCGGGTTCGATCAAGCCCTTGGGCAAGGACAGCTCATACTCGTCGGTGCCACCGCAGTATTCTTCAATCAGCAATGCATGATCCTCATCGATCATCGCCACGATCATCACCGCGCCGTAGCCGGCACCGCGGCCCACAAGGCGTTCGTAGGTCCGTTCAACGCCATTGGAAAAGCGCAATTGCACTTCCTCCACGCGGAACAAACGGCTACTGGCGACTATTTCGCGGGCGAGGACGGTGGGTTTCTGGCGCATAAACGGCTCCTTGGCGTGATCGGGTTACTATACCGTGGCTTTTCCGATTGTCTGTGTCGGATATCTTTACTTACATGAGAACGCCCCATGCCCGCTTTGCCCTGGCACGCCATCGACACCGTCCTGCTGGACATGGACGGCACCCTGCTCGACCTGCATTACGACAACCATTTCTGGATGGACCACCTGCCCCAGCGGTACGCCGAGCTGCACGGGGTGAGCCGCGCCATGGCCGAGATGGAGTTGCAGCCCCTGTTCGAGCGTAACGCTGGACAGTTGCAATGGTATTGCCTGGATTTCTGGAGCGCGGAGCTGAAGATCCCGGTGCGCGAACTCAAGCTGGAGACCGCCCACTTGATCGCCCTGCGCCCCGATGCCGACACGTTCCTGGCGGCCATCAAAAGGGCCGGCAAGCGTGTGATCCTGATCACCAACGCGCATCGTGATTCACTGTCATTGAAGCTGGAACGCATTGAACTGGCGCCGTATTTCGAACGGTTGATCAGCTCCCACGATTACGGTTTCGCCAAGGAAAACCCGCAATTCTGGGATGCCCTGCAAGCCGACATCAACTTCGACCCCGCCCGCAGCCTGTTTATCGACGACACGTTGCCGATCCTGCGCAGCGCCCAGGCGTTTGGCGTGGGGCATTTGCTGGCAGTGAAAGAGCCGGACAGTAAGAAGGGGCCCAAGGACACAGCTGAATTCGCAGCGGTGGGTGATTACCGAGATCTCATTGTCGGACTCTGACCCCCAAGTGGGAGAAGATCCATGTGGGAGCCGGGCTTGCCCGCGATGCAGGCACCGCGGTGTTTAGCTCAAACCGAGGCGATGCTATCGCGGGCAAGCCCGGCTCCCACACAAGCCCGCTCCCACATTTAGGCCTTCGTATTACTTGGGAATACGCAGTGTCTGGCCTGGATAGATCTTGTCCGGATGGGACAACAGCGGCTTGTTCGCCTCGAAAATCTTGTTATACAGATTGGCGTTACCGTACACCGAGAGAGAAATAGCACTCAGCGTGTCGCCCTTTTTCACGACTACAAAAGTGGCAGCCTCGACAGCCGGCCCCGTTACAGTGATCTGGTCATCCACACTGGCCACACCGGCAATATTGCCCAGCGCCAGCAGAATCTTCTCTTTCTCTTCCTGGGTGGCGACTTCACCGGTCACCGTCACCTTGTCGCCATCTACCGTGGTCTGCACGTTCGGATTACCCAGACCCACTTTGGACACGTGGTCCTTCAACTGCTCACTGGCGTTTGCATTGCCCGGCGTCAACAGGTCGACAATCTTTTCGCCAGCTTCCTTGATAAAGCTAAAAATGCTCATAGTGCGCTCTCCTTGGTTTTTGATTTCCAGATGCCCAAGACTAGACCAGTCCTGTGGATTTGGGTTCCAGCCCGACCCAAGACCCAAACGCGCTAGAATCCCCCCGCCATTGGAATAAGCCCTGGAGCGAAGATGGACATCAAACAGCTGAAATTCCTCATCGCCCTCGACGAAACCCGTCACTTCGGCCAGGCGGCGGCGCGCTGCCACATCACCCAACCGACTCTGTCGATGCGCTTGCGCAACCTGGAAGAAGAGCTTGATCTATCGCTGGTCAACCGTGGCCAGCGCTTCGAAGGTTTTACCGCCCCCGGTGAACGGGTGTTGGCATGGGCTCGCACGGTGCTGGCGGCATATGACGGCTTGCAGGCCGAAGCGGCAGCCTGTCGCGGTAACCTGGTGGGTACGTTGCGCCTGGGCGTGGTGCCGTTGTCGAGCTTCGATCCCTTGGCGTTGATGCAGCAACTGCATAAAGAACACCCGAGCCTGCGCTTCGAGCTGTCGGCGCTCAGCTCTGAACAGATCCTTGAACAATTGGCGAGCAATCGGCTGGACCTGGGTGTGTCTTACCTCGAACGCCTGGACAACGAACGCTTCGACTCGCTGGCGTTGGGCGAAACCCGTATGGGCCTGCTTTACGACCAGCGCTTCTTCAGCTTTGGAGATACGCCGTTGAGCTGGGAAGCGCTGATCGAACTGCCCCTGGGCATGCTGACCAGTGGCATGCACTTTCGCCAGTCCATCGACCACAACTTCCACAGCCGTGGGCTCAACCCGCAGCCGTTGCTGCAAACCGATGCCGTCCATCAGTTGTTACAAGCTGTGCATGGCGGCCTCTGCTGTGCGGTGATGCCGCTGGATGGGGGCTTGGACGCGCTCACCGAACATCTGCGCCTGCAGCCGATCGAAGACGCCCATACACTGGCCCGCCTGGGGTTGATCATGCGCCGCAGCGCGCCGCGTTCAGCGTTGGCGGAGGCGTGTTTCGCGCTGTATCAGAAATCGCAAATCGAATCTTGATCGACGTCATCTATCAGCGGATCAGTACTGGCAATTAGACGTGACGCTTTGTCGCGCCTAGTCTGAGCACTGATCAATCCGTCGGTGGTACTGCCCCATGAACGCCAAGCGTCCAGTCTGCGCGGCGCCCGCTGTTGAAGCGCCTGCGCCCGCCGCCAGCCAGAGCTACCAGTTTTGCAACCTCGAACACACAGAAGTCGCCAGTACTGCATTGGCGGAAGAAGTGGCGTTGGCGATTGCCTATAACGACATCAGCCAGGCGGTCATGCTGGTAACGCCCACCGACCTGGAAGACTTCATCGTCGGCTTCAGCCTCGGAAGCGGCATTATCGACGACGTTAGCGACATATATGATCTTAAACTCAGCGGTTCGGGCTCGGCCCAATACGCTCAGGTGCAGATCTCCAGCCGTGCCTTCTGGAACCTCAAGCAGCAGCGCCGCCAGTTGGCCGGCACCAGCGGCTGTGGCCTGTGCGGCGTGGAAGCGGTGGAGCAAGCCTTGCCAGACCTGCAAGTGCTGCCCGGCGCACCCTTGCCGCCTGCCGAATGGCTCGACGGCCTGCGCCAGCGCATCAGCGCGTTCCAGCCCTTGGGCCAATACAGTGGCGCGGTGCATGCGGCGGTGTTTATGAACGGCCAGGGCGAATTGCTGCTGGGCCGTGAAGACATCGGCCGGCATAACGCCCTGGACAAGTTGATTGGCGCACTCATCCGTCAAAAGATCCCGACTGACGGCGGTCTGGCGATTGTCACCAGCCGTTGCAGCCTCGAATTGATACAGAAAGTCCTGCGCGCGGGCATCCAGACCCTGGTAAGCCTGTCGTCACCCACCGGCCTGGCCCTGCAATGGGCGCGCCGACACAACCTCAATCTCATCCACCTGCCGCAGAAAAGCGCGCCGCGGGTCTACAGCCCTGCGATGGAGTACCAGCCATGAGCAATCATCACCAAGCCGACCAAACCCCGACCCCACGCTACAAGCCCTATAAAGGCCCGGCGGGCGGCTGGGGCGCACTGATCAGCGTGGCCCAGGCGTGGCTGACCAGCGACAACGCGCTGAAAAACCTGCGCATGATGCTCAAGACCAACCAGAACGGCGGTTTCGACTGCCCGGGCTGCGCCTGGGGCGACTCGCCGGAAAGCGGCATGGTCAAGTTCTGCGAAAACGGCGCCAAGGCGGTGAACTGGGAAGCCACCAAACGTCGCGTGGATGCAGCGTTCTTCGCTAAGCACAGCGTCAGTGCCTTGATTGAACAGAGCGACTATTGGCTGGAATACCAGGGCCGCCTGACCGAGCCGATGCGCTATGACGCCGAAACCGACCGCTACCTGCCCATCAGTTGGGAAGCGGCCTTCGACTTGGTCGGCAAACACCTCAACGCCCTGCCTAGCCCGGACATGGCCGAGTTTTACACCTCGGGCCGCGCCAGCAATGAAGCCGCGTACCTGTACCAGTTGTTTGTACGCGCCTACGGCACCAACAATTTCCCGGATTGCTCGAACATGTGCCACGAGGCCAGCGGCGTGGCCCTGGCGCAGAGCGTGGGCGTGGGCAAAGGCACCGTGACCTTTGATGACTTCGAACATGCCGACGCGATTTTTGTCTGGGGCCAGAACCCCGGCACCAACCACCCGCGCATGCTCGAGCCGCTGCGCGAAGCGGTTAAACGCGGCGCCCAAGTGGTGTGCATCAACCCGCTGAAAGAGCGCGGCCTGGAACGCTTCCAACACCCGCAACACCCGCTGGAAATGCTCACCAACGGCGACAAACCGACTAATACCGCGTACTTCCGCCCGGCGCTGGGTGGCGACATGGCAATTCTGCGCGGCATGGCCAAGTTCCTGCTGCTGTGGGAACGCCAGGCCCAGGCCGAAGGCAAGGAAGCGGTGTTCGACCACGACTTCCTCAACGAACACACCGCTAATGTGCTGGATTACCTGGGCAAGATCGACGACACCTCTTGGGATGAAATCGTCGAGCAGTCCGGCCTGACCCTGGTCGAGATCGAGCAAGCGGCGCGCATGTACGCCAAAGGCAAGAACGTGATCATGTGCTGGGCGATGGGCATCACCCAGCACCGCCACTCGGTGCCGACCATCCAGGAAATCGCCAACCTGATGCTGCTGCGCGGCAACATTGGCCGCCCTGGCGCCGGCCTGTGCCCGGTGCGCGGTCACAGTAACGTGCAAGGCGACCGCACCATGGGCATCAACGAGCGCCCACCGGTGGCGTTTCTCGATTCTCTGGAGCGACGTTTCCAGTTCCAGGTGCCGCGTGACAACGGCCACAACGTGGTCGAGGCGATTCACGCCATGCTCGAAGGCCGCTCCAAGGTGTTTATCGGCCTGGGCGGCAACTTCGCCCAAGCTACACCGGACAGCCCACGCACCTTCGAAGCCTTGCGCAATTGCGACCTGACCGTACAGATCAGCACCAAGCTCAACCGCAGCCATCTGATGCACGGCAAAGACGCACTGATCCTGCCGTGCTTGGGCCGTACCGACATTGATATGCAGGCCGATGGCCCGCAAGCGGTAACGGTAGAGGACTCGTTCAGCATGGTGCACGGCTCCAACGGCCAACTGCAGCCGCTGTCGAAGCTGATGAAATCGGAGCCGGCAATCCTCGCGGGCATTGCGGCCGCCACCCTGGGTAGCAAACCCGTTGATTGGAATTGGCTTGTGGCGGACTACGGGCGTATCCGCGACCTGATCGCCGACACCATTCCTGGCTTCAAGGACTTCAACGAGAAGATCAAAAATCCGGGCGGTTTCTACTTGGGTAATTCCGCAGGTGCGCGCCGCTGGAACACGCCGTCGGGCCGCGCCAACTTCCGCCCGAACATCCTGCCCAAAGACCTGATCCACGAGCGCACCCACGCCACCGGCCGGATACCGGACCTGATCATGCAGTCGATGCGCTCCCACGATCAGTACAACACCACTATTTATGGCCTGGACGATCGCTACCGTGGGGTCAAAGGCCAGCGCGACGTGCTGTTCGTCAACGAAGCCGACATCATCCGCCTGGGCTTTAAGCCGGGGCAGAAGGCTGACATCGTATCGCTGTGGGAAGATGGGCGTGAACGCCGCGTGAAAGGCTTTACCTTGCTGGCGTTTGATATTCCGGCGGGCCAGGCTGCGGCTTACTACCCGGAAGTTAATCCACTGGTGCCGCTGGAAAGCACCGGGGATGGCAGCCATACGCCGACGTCGAAGTTCGTGGCGATCCGCTTGGAATCGGCAAGTGACAATGGCTTGATCATGGCCCGCTCGGCGTAATGCCCGCTCATTACAACCATGAATTCCGGGCACAAAAAAGGCCGCTTTTGCATAAAAGCGGCCATTCCCAAGTAGCTAAAGACTCACTAATTCGACTTAAGTTCCCCAGCTAAAACAGTAACTTAGCGAATTGTGTACAACTCGTGTTACTGGTCGGATTTCTATTGTCACAATGTCGACACAGCCTCAGGATCGCGCCGTCATCCTCTTGAGGTCTCTCTATGAAGTTCTCCTCGATTCTCTTGTTGTCCCTTGGCCTGGTCAGTGGCGCAGCCATGGCTGGTGGCACCACCGAAGCCGGTGTGGGCGGCGCATTGGGCGGGGTACTCGGTTCGGTTGTTGGCCAGTCGATCGGCGGCAACACGGGCTCGGCCATCGGCGCAGCCCTGGGCGGCGCGGGCGGCAGTGCGGTGGGTGCCGACAAACGCAGCCGTGGCGAAGCAGCCATCGGTGGCGCCTTGGGCGCAGCGGGCGGCAACGTGGTTGGCCGCAGCATGGGCGGCAACACCGGTAGCCTGATCGGCGCAGCCGCCGGCGGCGGTGCGGGTGGCGCACTGGGTAACTACATGGGTAACAAGAGCGATGACGACGACCGTCGTTCGCGTAGCCGTGATAACCGTCGGTATGACCGCGACGATCACCGTGGACGCGGGCATGCCTATGGGCATCGCAAGAACAAGCATCACTACCGTCACCGGTAAGTCAGCGGTCTGAACACCACTGCAAAAACCATGTGGGAGCGGGCTTGCCCGCGATAGCGTAGTGTCAGGCGACACTTTTTAACCTGAACTACCGCTGTCGCAGGCAAGCCAGCTCCCACAGTTGGCCTTCATTGTTTGCATGATCGTGGGTCAGGCCACCAACCGCTGCAACGCCTCGCGCAGCGAACCCGGAATCGTCACCGGCTGGTTCGACCCGCGATCCACAAACACATGCACAAAGCGCCCCGCCGCACAGGCTTCTTCCTCGCCTGCCTTGAACACCGCCAATTCGTACTGGACTGAGCTGTTACCCAACTTGCCCACCCGCAGGCCGATTTCGATGCGCTCGGGAAAAGCGATCGACGCAAAATAATCACACGCCGAACTCACCACAAACCCCACTACTTCACCGTCATGAATATCCAGGCCACCTTGTTCGATCAGGTAGGTATTCACCGCTGTGTCGAAGAAGCTGTAGTAAGTCACGTTGTTCACATGGCCATACACATCGTTGTCGTGCCAGCGCGTGATGATCGGCTGGAAGTGAGGATAATCGGCACGTCGTGGCACTGAGTCAGGCATCGGTAAGTCTCGCGGAGGTGGGTTTACAGGTCATTCAAATGGGCCTGCGCCCACTCGCGTACTTCAGCGTAAGGGTAATCTTCCAACGCAGCGAAACCGGGAATACCCCGCGCCTTCAACTTGGTAAACAACGGCACACTGATCCCGCCGAGGAAACGTGTCAGTCGTTCCGCGCCCGGCAGTTCTCCGGTGTGCTCATGATGCCTGTGGATAAAATCACCGCACAGCCCCATGAAGTTTTTATCCACAAGCGGCGGCAAGCCTGGCGGTGGCGGCAGGTGCGCGACGTGACCGTGGCACACCGAGCAATGCCCACAACGCTGCGGTGCATTTTCATCGCCGAAATACTGCGCCAGGCGCTGCCCCAGGCAGCGCTCGGTGGCGAACAGATCGAGCATCGCATGAATTCGTGCGACCTCGCCCACCTCATGCTGCTTGAAGCCTGTGTACAACTCAGTGCTCAAGACCTGTGGATCAAAATCGGTATCCAGCAGGCTGTAGACCTCCGTCATCTGCTTGCTTTCCAGCTCGATCAGGCCCTGCTCCTGGAAGTAATCCAGCGCCTTCACCACCCGGCTGCGTTCGGCATTGTGCTGTTGATAAAGTGCGTCGAAATCCACCGTCGCCCAGGTTTTCGCTCGTTTACATACCTGGATGATCGCCGCCACGAACTGCTGCCGCTCGCCGGAGAATCGCGCCAGCAAAGCCTCTGGCTCGATCAGGTACTTGAAGCGGTACTCGGCATAAAACGCGTAGCGCGGCGCAACCACGCCCTTTAGCTCCAGCTGCACCAGCAGGGTCTTCAACGGCAGTTCGCGGATATTGCTGTGGTCCGACAAAGACCGGAGCAAAAACTCCCACTGCCCATCGCCGCGCGCGGCCTGCAATTCTTCCAGCACCCGATGGATACCGTCCTGCTCCGGCGTATCGCCGTAGACGAAGTTTTCCAGCACATTGAGACTGTCGCGGTTGGCCAACACCAGGCAGTCAGACGGCTGCCCATCACGCCCCGCGCGACCGATTTCCTGGCTGTAGTTCTCGATGGACTTGGGCAGGTCAAAGTGCACCACGTTGCGGATGTCACTCTTGTCGATGCCCATGCCAAACGCGATGGTGGCGACGATGCAATTGGAGCGCCCGTCCATGAAGCGCTGCTGGATGCCCTCGCGCTTATCGTGGGGCAGACCGGCGTGATAGGCCTCGGCCTGGATACCGTTGCGGTTCAGATGCTCGGCAATCTGCTCGGCGGTTTTCTGCAGTGTGACGTAGACGATGCTGGGTTGATTGGCGCGCTCACTCATCCACTGGACCAAACGACGACGCTTGTCCGCACCGCTGACGGGTTCCACCAACAGATTGAGGTTGGGCCGGTAGAAGCCCGTGGTGACTACATCGTCCGGTGCAATGGCGAACTTCGCCTGCATGTCGGCAATCACCTTGGGCGTCGCTGTAGCTGTCAGCAACAGCGCTTGTGGGATATTGAACTGGCGCTGGTAGTCCGGCAGCTTCAGATAGTCCGGGCGGAAGTTGTGGCCCCACTCGGAAATACAGTGCGCCTCGTCCACCACCAGCAGCGAGATTTGCACGCTTTGCAGGAAGTTACGGAAGCGCTCGTTCTTCAAGCGCTCCACCGAAACCATCAGGATTTTCAACTCACCCGAGCGCGCACGGGCCATCACGTCATTGGCCTCATCGCGGCTCTGGGCCGAATCAATACTGCCTGCCGAAATACCGTGACGCTGCAAAAAACCAAGCTGGTCCTGCATCAACGCCAACAGCGGCGACACCACCAGCGTCAGGTGCGGCAGCAACACCGCCGACAGCTGGTAACACAAGGACTTGCCCGACCCGGTAGGAAAAATTGCCGCTGCAGAACGACCGGCCAGTACGGCGTTGACCGTTTGCTCCTGGCCCAAACGAAACTGTGGATAACCAAAGACCTGCTGGAGGGTGTCGTGCATAGGCTGTCACTCCATTGACCGCTGAGTTGGCTTAAAAACATAGCCTGGGAATCTCAGCGAATCGAGAAAGGTCGCAAGGAAAAAAGAGACAGGATGATACACAGGGTGCGGCGATGGCCTTGGGCCAAATCAGACAGATTCGATAGCGATTGTAGGAACACCTCAAACCAAATGTGGGAGCGTTTTCTGTTAAATCACTTTCAAGCTACAAATGCCGGAAACCGCTGTAAGAAACCTCTAACCCTCGCGCCGTACTTTTCCCAAACTGCTTCAAACAGTCGCTCGCCCCTCTGTAGATGTTACCCACCGCTGACGGAAAATAGCGTCCTCTCAACCGTTTCGGCTAAGACCCGTGAATATGGAAAGGACTCAACCCATAGTTCACTGCGGCGTCATCTTGACGGTGATTCGCCTTGTCCTCTTGGCTGCCAATCGCCAGGGTGGCTAATACAATGACCGACTACCTCGACTGGATCAGCCTGACCCTACTCTTTGCCGTTGCCGCCTTAGTTGAAAAAACACTCAAGCGCCCTGCCCTTAGAAAATGGTGTGGGCTGATCCTTGTGGTAATCGGTCCTACACTTCTATTCTGCGCGACCTCTTGGATAAGGGCGTCACAGATCGAGAGCCTGCTTGTCATCGCTTTTGTTACGGGCATTGCTTTGCTGATCCGCCAAACTAAATACCGCCACCCACACAACCATCCCCCTCACCCACTCCTGCGTGCCCCCACCATGAACCTGGCCCCTGACCTCCCCGAAGACCCCGTGATGCAGCAACTCCTGCAACTGCTGCACGAAGAAATCGGCCTGCCGAAACACAAGACGATCCGCCTGCAAACCTCACTCAACTTCGACCTGGGCTGTGACGGCAGTGAGGCCAAGCAACTCATGGAAGCACTGGAGCAGGAATTCGCGCTCGACCTCGGCGACTACGACACTTATCGTTACTTCAACCCACCGGTGTTTGATGTGTTTCTCAAGCGCCGGGCCAAAGGGCGAGGCGAAAAGGTGCCGTTGACCATCGGCATGCTCTACCTGGCTATCAAGACCCATAGCTGGGATACGCAGACGCTGGAGAATCTGAGCTGAGAGAATACAGATTTCGAACACACTGAAAGTCAAATGTGGGAGCGGGCTTGCTCGCGAAAGCGGAGGGTCAGTCGCCGAATATGTTGACTGATACATCGCTTTCGCGAGCAAGCCCGCTCCCACACTGGATCTGCACTAATCTGCTCAACCGCGCACTGAACAACAAGGACCTTACATGGACGTAATAATGGGCCTGCTGGCCGCCGTGCTCTGGGGTGGCACGGACTTTCTCGTGGGCCTCAACGCCAGAGCCGTGGGCGTTAAACGCGCGGTCTATTTCGGCCAAGCGCTCGGTTTCCTGATCATGACGCTGCTGCTGGTCATCTTCCCCACCTTCCTGTTCAAATCTCTCGATGCGCCGCTGAGCGTCTGGCTGCTGGGCATCGCTGCTGCACTGCTTACCGTCTTCGGCGCCCTTGCGCTGTCCAAGGCTTTTGCCCTGGGTAAAGCGGCCATCGTCGCGCCACTGGTGACGTCCTACGGCGTGGTCACCACATTGCTGTCCTGGGCCAGCGGTGAGCACATCAGCCTGATCCAGCTGGGCTGCATCGCCCTGTGCGTGATCGGCGTGATCCTCTCCAGCATCCACAAGGACAACGGTGTACCCCACAACAACCCACGCCTGTCCATTGCCTACGCCATGCTTGCCGCGTTGCTGTACGGCACCAGTTTCTGGCTGCAAGGCCGGTACACCTTACCGGCGCTGGGGCCGGTCTCGATGTTGTGGCTGGGTTACCTGGTAGGCCTGTGCGTGCTGGTGGTGATGGTGCTGAAGATCAAGGACGGCCTGAAAATCCCGCCGCTGAAAAACTGCGTGACCTTGACCGGGGCTAGCCTGATGAACCTCGGTGGGTTCTCGGCGTTTTCGTGGGGGGCGATGGCGGGGTCGGTTTCGGTGGTGACGGTGATCAGTACGTTGTCGGGCGGGATTGCGGCGATGCTTGGGTTTGTGTTTTTCAAGGAGCGGTTGTCGGCGGTGCAGGTGCTGGGGGTTGTGCTGGTACTGGTCGGCGCTGTGGTTCTGCACATCGCCGATTAAACTCTCGCACACAAAAAAGCCGCCTACGAGAGGCGGCTTTTTCACACCGATCGAATCTTACAACTTAGGACCCGCAGCCTTGATCGCATCGCTCACTTCAAACTTCTTGAAGTTCTCGATGAACAACGCAGCCAGCGCCTTCGCCGCGTCGTCATAAGCAGCCTTGTCAGCCCAGGTGTTACGTGGGTTCAACAGGCCAGTCTCAACGCCCGGTACGGCCAATGGCACGTCGAGGTTGATGGTGTCCAGGTGTTCGGTTTCAGCACCGATCAACGCGCCGCTCTGGATCGCTGCGATGACGCCGCGAGTAGTCGGGATGTTGAAGCGGTTGCCGACGCCGTAGCCGCCGCCGGTCCAGCCGGTGTTGACCAGGTAGACCTTGGAGCCGAAGCCACGGATGCGTTTGATCAGCAGCTCAGCATATTCGCCGGCCGGACGCGGGAAGAACGGCGCGCCGAAGCAGGTGGAGAAGGTCGACTTGATGCCGCTGCCGGAACCCATTTCGGTCGAGCCCACCAGTGCGGTGTAGCCGGACAGGAAGTGGTAAGCCGCTTGTTCTTCGCTGAGAATCGACACGGGCGGCAGCACGCCGGTCAGGTCGCAGGTCAGGAAGATCACCGCGTTTGGCTCGCCGCCCAGGTTCTTTTCGGAACGCTTGGCAACGTGCTCCAGCGGGTAAGCGGCGCGGCTGTTCTGGGTCAGGCTGACGTTGGTGTAGTCGGCGTGCTTGGCATCGTCGATAACCACGTTTTCCAGCACGGCGCCGTGCTTGATGGCTTTCCAGATGACCGGCTCGTTCTTCTCGGACAGGTCGATGCACTTGGCATAGCAACCGCCTTCGATGTTGAAGACCACACCTTCGCCCCAACCGTGTTCGTCGTCACCGATCAGGTAACGGCTTTCGTCGGCCGACAAGGTGGTTTTGCCGGTGCCCGACAGGCCGAAGAACAGGGTCACGTCGCCTGCTTCGCCAATGTTGGCGGCGCAGTGCATCGGCAGGACGTCGGAAGCCGGCAGCAGGAAGTTCTGTACCGAGAACATGGCTTTCTTCATTTCACCGGCGTAACGCATGCCGGCGATCAGCACTTTCTTCTGGGCGAAGTTGAGGATCACGCAACCGTCGGAGTTCGTGCCGTCACGCTCAGGCACGCATTCAAAGTTGGCCACGTTGAGCACTTGCCACTCTTCACGACCGGCCGGGTTGTACTGGGCCGGGTTGATGAACAGGCAGCGACCGAACAGGTTCTGCCAGGCAGTCTGGGTGGTCATCTTCACGGCCAGGTAGTGGTCTTCGGAAGCACCTACATGGACGTGGGAAACGAAATGCTCTTGCGCGTTGTTGAACGCCTCGACGCGAGCCCACAGGGCATCGAACTTGTCGGCCGGGAACTTGCGGTTGATTGGGCCCCAGGCAATGGCGTCCTGGGTGGAAGGCTCTTCAACGATGAAACGGTCGACCGGCGAACGACCGGTACGGTGACCCGTTTCTACGACCAGTGCGCCAGTATCGGCAAGCACGCCTTCACCGCGCTGCAGGGCTTCTTTAACCAGATCATCAACACTCAGATCGGTGTATACGGCGTTGTTGGCTTGCGTCATGAGGTTCCCCGTCGGCCTATGGCCGAGTGCTCCAAACGTTTTGTAGTAGAAAGTTGCGCACTACTACCGCGAAAAAAGTGGGCCGGATTATGCCAGAAAAGCCCAAAAAAAGTAGGGCCCTCCCGTCAGAACAGCGCTAAACCGGCAATTGTCAGGTGATTCACCTGTGCTTAAACGTTTTAGTGGCGGGTGTCGGAAGGGGTATCGATGCCTGCGCCGGCGAACAATTGGGCGACATCGGCCGCATCGAACAGGTAGCGCTGGTTGCAGAACTGGCAGTCGATCTCGATATTGCCGCCGTGCTCGACCACCAGATCCTGTGCATCTTCCAGGCCCAGGCTGACCAAGGCATTGGCTGAGCGCTCACGAGAGCAGCTGCAACGGAAGCGCAGGCCTTGTGCGTCAAACAAGCGCACGGCTTCTTCGTGGTACAGGCGATGCAGGATGGTTTCGTTGTCCAGGCCCAGCAGCTCTTCCGCCGTCAGCGTACCGGCAAGGGCGGTCAGCTTGCGCCAGCTATCGGTGCGCTCATCGTCGTCCTTGATGCGGTCAGCCGGCAATTGTTGCAACAACAGGCCGCGGGCACGCTTGCCGTCGGCGTTGAGCCAGAACTTGGTGCCGACTTGTTGGGACATCACGAAGTAGTTGGTGAAGCAGTCCGACAGCGTTTCGCCGTCGAGGTCGACGATGCCTTGGTAGCGTTGGCCTTCGGTCGGGTCGACGGTGATCGCCAGCACGCCGTTGGCCATCAGGTCGGACAAGGTGGCGTCCGGGGCAATCTGGCCGGCGTCGTAACGGGCCAGGCCACGGATTTCGCGTTCGCTGGAACACTCGATCATCAGCATCGGGACCGGACCTTCAGACCGCGCCTGCAAAATAAGCAGACCGTCGAATTTCATCGTGCCCACCAGCAACGAGGCGGCCGCCATCAGCTCGCCGAGCAGTTGCGCAACCGGCTCCGGATAGGGGTGCTTGGCAAGGACTTCGGCATAGCTGCGCTCCAGCGAGACCAGTTCGCCGCGGGCGTCGTTCTCGTCGAAGATGAAGCGTTGGGTGAAGTCGGTATCCGGTAGATCAGTCATAGGTCTGGGTATCTGAATTGATGACAAATTGATTACAAGGTTTATAGAATTAAACGCTTTAGCACCGTTTTGGTGCGGTTTTCTAGAGCCGTGGGGGACAGTTTATGAACAATCCGGGTTTGTTCCAAGCCAAGTGGAACCTCGGGGGATGGGCCTGGTGCAATCTACTCGCGACCGGGCTGCTGTGTTTTTGGCTGTGGCCCACGGGCCAGATGCTGTGTGTGGTTTTCGACGAGTGGCTGTTTCATCTGCTCAATGATCCGCTGGCGAGCAACTCCACATGGCTGCACGTGTGGGCCGTGGCCAGTTTGCGACCGTTTGATGCAGTGGTCGGCGTAATTCTGCTGCTGCTGTTGATTCGCGGTGATTGGGTATTCAAGGCCGTGCAGGTGCGCCAGGCATTGTTAGGTTTTGTCGGAATTCTGCTGCTGTTGCTGTTTATCCGCATGCTGTTTTCCAAAATCGCGGCACACATGGGCTGGCAACACAGTAGCCCGTCGATGGTAATCAGCGGGGCGATCCAGATGAGCGACTACTTCCCGGGGCTGGAAAAGACGTGGGAACTGAAGGACCGTTCGAGCCAGAGTTTCCCGGGGGATCACGCGTCGGTGCTGTTGATCTGGGGGATGTTCATGACGGTGTTCGCCAAGCGCATCGGCCAGGTGCTGGTGATTTGGGGCCTGGCAATGTTGTTCATGATGCCGCGCCTGGTGGCGGGAGCACATTGGGGGCAGGACGACTACATCGGTGGTGTGTTGCTGGCACTGTTGGCGCTGGGGTGGGGGTATTACACACCGTTTGCGGCGAAGGTGTCGGGTGGGTTGTTGCGGGTGACAGCGCCCGTCTTCCGGCTGTTTCAACGCGTGCCACTGATTAGTCGGCTAAGCGTCATACGCTTGTAGTGAGCGGGCTTGCCCCGCGCTGGGTCGCGAAGCGGCCCTAAAACCTGTCAATGCGTTCTGATGGTGAATCCACGGTGGCTGTATTCGATTGGGGCCGCTTCGCAGCCCAGCGCGGGGCAAGCCCGCTCACTACAGAAACGCGCTCGGTCAGTCGTCATTGCCACTGCCGCGAAACTTGAACAAGTCGCGGCGCTGCTTCTTGCTCGGCTTGCCATCGGTGGTCATGCCGATACCGCCGGCCTTACGCATCGCCGCCGCATTTTCACGCTTGGCAATACTGGCTTCGGTCTCGGTATACAGCGCCTGCGCTTCAGGCGCCCCACGGCGCACGATTGAAAGCGCCTGGACCACGACCGTTTTTTCATCAAACCCGGTACGAATCTGAAATTCATCCCCGACGCGAGGTTCCTTGCCCGGCTTGCAGCGCTCGCCACGATGATGCACCTTGCCGCTCTCGATGGCAGCCTTCGCCAGGGCACGGGTTTTATAGAAGCGCGCAGCCCACAGCCACTTGTCCAGACGGACTTTTTCTTCCTCTTCCTGCTTTTGAGCCACTTGAATTCCTCGCTCTGAAAAATGTCGCAACTTTAACGTTGAAACCCTTCGACGCATAAACCTCAAGGCTCACCTAAGATACGCCAGGTAGCACCCTGTTTTCGCGAGGATACGCTGTGACCGACTTTCCCACTTCACTCACCTCGCCTGACCAGCGCTGCGTGGGCTGCCAGCAAAGCGAGCCCTTGGGCTTCGATTTTGCGTTTGCCTACCAGCCTATCGTAGACCTTCGGGACCATTCGATCTTCGCCCACGAAGCCCTGGTGCGCGGTACGCAAGGCGAAGGGGCGCAGTTTGTGCTGGACCAGGTCGACGAAAGCAACCGCTACCGTTTCGACCAACGCTGCCGAACCCAAGCGATCGCCGGGGCGGCGGCCCTGGGTATGCAAACCCATCTTTCCATCAATTTCATGCCCAACGCCGTGTACCGTCCGGAGCTGTGCATCCGCAGCACCCTGGAGGCGGCTCGCGCGAACAATTTCCCGCTGAACCAACTGATTTTCGAGACACTCGAAAGCGAGCACGTAGATAACAATCGCCATTTGACGAATATTCTGCGTGAATACCGCGAATTCGGCTTCAAGACCGCCATCGACGATTTCGGTGCGGGTTATTCAGGGCTGGGTTTGCTGGCCGATTTTCAACCTGACTTGATCAAACTCGACATGGCACTGATTCGCGATGTCGATCAGGATCGTGTCCGACAGATCATCGTCCGGGGGATTGTCACAATCTGTGAGCAGTTAGGGGTTACTGTCATCGCCGAAGGCATCGAAAGTGCTGGTGAGCGTGACTTCCTTTCCGACTGCGGAATATTTCTGATGCAAGGTTATTGGTTCGCCAAGCCTGCATTCAAAGCCCTGGCTGAGGTTTCACCCCAGGCCTGGGCGAATCGATCGGTTACCCATATTGAAGACATTTGACCATTTGACCGTTGTGGGTCTGCGTGAGTGGGTGGCACTTCCCGACCTGGGAGTGGCAGGCCTGCGCGCGAAGATCGACACCGGTGCCAGTACCTCCAGCCTGCACGCTACCGATATCGAGCCTTTTGAGCGCGACGGCGAGAAATGGGTGCGCTTTACCGCGCACCTGGGCAGCATTGTGCAACTGCGCCACCGCCGCTGCGAGGCGCCGCTGGTGACGATGAAAACCATCAAAAGCTCCAACGGCCACGCGCAGGTGCGCTACGTGATCAGCACCACCCTGGCGCTGGGTGATCGGGTATGGCGGGTGGAATTCACCCTCGCGTGCCGCAAGGCCATGCGTTATCGCCTGTTACTGGGTTCCAAGGCGCTGATTGACGGCCAATTGGTGGTCAGTCCAGGCGTCAAGTACGTTCAAGACAAGCCGGTGTTCCCGGTCTCTACTATTTCTGCCCCAGGTGCTGCATGAAGATTGCTGTGCTGTCGCGAAACCCGCGTCTGTATTCCACCCGTCGCCTGGTTGAGGCCGGCACTGAACGTGGCCACGAAATGGTGGTGATCGACACGTTGCGTGCCTACATGAACATTGCCAGCCATAAACCGCAGATCCATTACCGGGGTAAACCGCTGGAGGGATTTGATGCAGTGATCCCTCGCATCGGAGCTTCGGTGACGTTTTATGGCTGCGCGGTATTGCGCCAGTTTGAAATGATGGGCGTATCGCCCCTCAACGAATCAGTCGCCATTGCCCGCTCTCGGGACAAGTTGCGCTCGCTGCAGCTGCTTTCACGCCGGGGCATCGGCCTGCCAGTGACCGGTTTTGCCCACTCCCCCGACGATATTCCCGACCTGATCGAGATGGTCAATGGCGCGCCGCTGGTGATCAAGGTACTGGAAGGCACCCAGGGCATAGGTGTGGTGCTGTGTGAAACCGCGACGGCGGCGGAATCCGTGATCGAGGCATTCATGGGTCTCAAGCAGAACATCATGGTGCAGGAATACATCAAGGAAGCCGGCGGCGCCGATATCCGCTGCTTCGTGGTGGGTGACAAGGTGATTGCGGCGATGAAGCGTCAGGCCAAGCCGGGGGAGTTCCGCTCCAACTTGCACCGCGGTGGTAGTGCCAGCCTGATCAAGATCACCCCCGAGGAACGCATGACCGCGCTGCGGGCGGCGAAGGTGATGGGTTTGAGCGTGGCGGGTGTGGACATCTTGCGCTCCAACCATGGGCCACTGGTGATGGAGGTGAATTCATCGCCGGGGCTGGAAGGGATCGAGACCACCACAGGCAAGGATGTGGCGGGGATCATCATTCAGCATTTGGAAAAGAGTGGCGGGGCGAATATGACTCGGACCAAGGGCAAGGGCTGACAAACCCCAACCCTCCACCTCCAGACTCTCACAACGACTGTGGGAGCTGGCTTGCCCGCGATAGCGGAGGCTCAGTCAACAATGACGTTGAATGCGCCGCCCTCATCGCAGGCAAGCCAGCTCCCACATTTGGATCGCTGCTGTTTGTTAGACCGCGTCTCTCGGCAACATCAGCCCGAGCGGCAAACGCACTCGCGCCTCTAACCCTCCCTCCTCGCGGTTACGCAACTCAACATTGCCGCCATGCATCGAGGCAATCCGCCGCACAATTGCCAACCCCAGACCAGTACCCTTACCACCTCGGGCACGGTCGCCGCGGGTGAAAGGGTTGAAGATCCCCTCCAGCTCGTCCGGGTCGATGCCCGCGCCCCGGTCCATGACGCTCAGCACCACATAGGGCGCAGCACTGTCGCCGGATACATACGCCGCCACTTCAACATCGGAACCGGCGTGATGCAAAGCGTTGCCGATCAGGTTGTTCAACAGGCGCTTCATCGAGACCCGCCGCAACGCAAAAGGCTGGATCGGCTCAAGGCGCATGCGCACCTGCTCACCGTTCTGGTTGTAGGGCGCGACCACCTCACGCACCAAGTCAGTCAGGTCGACCTCTTCCACCACCTCATCCCGGCCATCACGGATGAACGCGAGGAACTGGTCGAGAATAGCGTCCATGTCCTCAATGTCGCGGACCATGTCATCGGTGAGATCGCTATGGTTGCCCATCAACTCCAGAGACAAGCGCAGCCGCGTCAAGGGTGTGCGCAAGTCGTGGGAAACTCCCGCCAGCATCAACTCGCGTTCGCGCCCGGCCTGCTCGACGTCTTCCGCCATCTGGTTGAACGCGCCGTACACCTCGGTCATCTCGCTGGGCGTATCGCTGACCGGCAAGCGCACGCTGCGCCCTTGGCCCAATTGGCGGGCGGCAAACACCAGGCGTTTGAGTGGTTGGTTGAGCTGCCGGACAAAGATCCACGCCGACGCCGTTGAAAGCAGCCCGATCGCCAGGAACCAGCCCAGCACGTTCCAGATCTTCTGCCCACGCAGCGGATGCGGGTACAGCGGCACTTTCAGCCAATCCTCACCCAGGCTTGGCGCGCGCACCCACAACGCT
Source organism: Pseudomonas sp. H1_A03 (assembly GCF_054685145.1). Taxonomy (NCBI): domain Bacteria; kingdom Pseudomonadati; phylum Pseudomonadota; class Gammaproteobacteria; order Pseudomonadales; family Pseudomonadaceae; genus Pseudomonas; species Pseudomonas sp. H1_A03. The sequence continues at coordinate 1,571,056 of NZ_CP162829.1, read as the reverse complement.
GGCGATACATGCATACGCAGCCGCACCTCAGTGTCTTCACCGAGTTCAGACTGCATCTGGCGCTGGTAGATTTCACTGTAGGGCCAATGTTGCTCACCCTCGGGCACCCCCGCGCCCGCCACACGGACCAGCGTGGCGGCCTTGGCGATTTTCTCGCGGTTCTCGGGGTCAGCCGCCCAATAGGCGCGCAGCGTCAAGGCAACACCGTGGCTGTATTGTCGATCCACCAGCACGTCCTCGTTCATCAACAGATAAACCAGCGTGAGTGCTTTGGAAAACAGAACGACGATCAGCACCAGCCAAAGGGTGCGAGAGAAGAAGCTTTGGGGGAACCACAGCGGGGTTTTCATAGAAGACAGCTAGATACCTTGCAGAAACGAGCAGCGCTCGCAGAATTGCAGACGCCGGGCCTCCCGTCGATTCTCATGGAATCAAACGCCGGGAGGCCCGCCCTGCAAATCATCGGTCAACTGGTTTTATTGCCATCCGGCACAAACACATAACCCACACCCCACACGGTCTGGATATACCGAGGCTTGGATGGGTCCGGCTCGATCATCCGGCGCAGACGGGAAATCTGCACGTCAATGGAGCGCTCCAGGGCGTCCCATTCCCGGCCACGGGCCAGGTTCATCAGTTTGTCGCGGGTCAGCGGCTGGCGAGCGTTCATCACCAGGGCCTTGAGCACGGCGAATTCGCCAGTGGTCAGCATGTGCACTTCATCGCCACGCTTGAGCTCACGGGTCGCCAGCGACAGTTCGTAGTCGCCAAAGGTGACGCTTTCGTCTTCGCTGCCGGGTGCGCCCGGTACCGGGGCCGCCTGGCGACGCAACACGGCCTTTACCCGCGCCATCAGCTCATCGGGGTTGAACGGCTTGGCCAAATAGTCATCAGCGCCCAGCTCCAGGCCCTTGATGCGGCTAAGCTCATCGCCCTTGGCGGTGAGCATGATGATTGGAATCTGGTTGTTCGCGCCGCGCAGGCGTTTGCAGGCGGTGAGGCCATCTTCGCCGGGCAGCATCAGGTCGAGTACGACCAGGTTGAACACTTCACGCCCCAACAGGCGGTCCATCTGCTCAGTGTTCGGCACCGCGCGGGCGCGGTAGCCCTTGGAGTTGAAGAAACGCTCCAGCAGGCTGCTCAGCCCCGGATCGTCGTCAACGATGAGAATTTTTTCGCCTTCAGCAGTTTGTGCAGTGCTGCTCATTAGATGCTCCTCTTATCTCGGCGCGCATTATGGCCTAGCTGCCGTTATACGCACCGTGTGCATTGTTAGCAGATTTTTCCTCTACTGCCAGCGAACCCGCGCCCTACAACCGTTGGCGCAATCCCCCCCAAGGGCAGAACGCTGGTTATAATGCGGCGCCGTCGTGCAGGGCAACGTCAGATCGTTACCGTTTGATGCCGAGGCTTTTTTCACCGCTTGTCGTGATTTTTTCGATTTCGAGGGTCAATAGGCTGCCTCTTGACCCAGGCAGCGGCGCCAGTCGGGCCGCTCAACCAGCCTCCCAACGCCTTGTTTTCCGGGCTTGCGAGCTGCTTTTAAGAATTTCAGGTGGTTTTATGGACAGCATCAACAGCCGCATCGCCGAGGAACTCGGTGTACGCCCACAACAGGTCGAAGCGGCCGTCGCTCTACTGGATGAAGGCTCCACGGTGCCCTTCATCGCCCGTTACCGTAAAGAAGTGACCGGCAGCCTCGACGACATCCAACTGCGTCACCTGGAAGAGCGCCTGCGCTACCTGCGAGAACTCGACGAACGGCGCATCAGCATCCTCGCCAGCATCGAGGAACAAGGCAAGTTGACCCCACAACTCGAGCGCGACATCAAGCTCGCCGACACCAAGACCCGTCTCGAAGACCTGTACCTGCCCTACAAGCAAAAACGCCGCACCAAGGGCCAGATCGCCTTGGAAGCTGGCCTGGGCGAGCTGGCCGACGGGTTGTTCAACGACCCGTCGCTGACCCCGGAAACCGAAGCCGCACGCTTCATCGACGCCGAAAAAGGCGTCGCCGATGTCAAGGCCGCCCTCGAAGGCGCCAAGTACATCCTCATGGAGCGCTTCGCCGAAGACGCCAGCCTGCTGGAAAAACTGCGTACCTACCTTAAGCAGGAAGCCATCCTCAGTGCCCGCGTCATCGCCGGCAAGGAGGAAGAAGGCGCCAAGTTCCGCGATTATTTCGAACACGACGAACCGCTCAAGAGCATGCCGTCCCACCGCGCACTCGCTATTTTCCGTGGCCGCAACGAAGGCATTCTCAGCTCCGCGCTGAAGGTCGGCGACGAGTTGCCGGGCACCATGCACCCGTGCGAAGGCATGATCGGTCAACAATTCGGCATCCAGAATCAGAACCGTCCTGCGGACAAGTGGCTCGGTGAAGTGGTGCGCTGGACCTGGAAGGTCAAGCTCTACACCCACTTGGAAACCGACCTGCTGGGCGAACTTCGCGACGGCGCCGAAACCGAGGCGATCAACGTGTTCGCCCACAACCTGCACGACCTGCTGCTGGCTGCCCCGGCCGGGCCACGTGCCACTCTGGGCCTCGACCCAGGCCTGCGCACTGGTTGCAAAGTGGCCGTGGTCGATTCCACCGGCAAGCTGCTGGACCACGCGACTGTCTACCCGCATGTGCCGCACAACAAATGGGACCAGACCCTCGCGATCTTGGCCGCCTTGTGCGCCAAACACTCGGTCGACCTGATCGCTATCGGCAACGGCACCGCCAGCCGTGAGACCGACAAGCTGGCCGCCGAACTGATCAAGAAATACCCAGCCATGAAGATGACCAAAGTCATGGTCTCCGAGGCTGGTGCTTCGGTGTATTCGGCGTCGGAGTTGGCATCCAAGGAATTCCCGGACCTCGACGTGTCGATCCGTGGCGCGGTGTCGATTGCTCGTCGCCTGCAGGATCCACTGGCCGAACTGGTGAAAATCGACCCTAAATCCATCGGCGTGGGCCAGTACCAGCATGACGTGTCGCAGCTGAAACTGGCGCGCGGCCTGGATGCAGTGGTGGAAGACTGCGTAAACGCCGTGGGCGTAGACGTGAACACCGCTTCCGTCGCGTTGCTGGCACGTATTTCCGGCCTCAACGCCACGCTGGCGCAAAACATCGTGACTCACCGTGACGAAAACGGCGCGTTCAAAACCCGTGCAGCGCTGAAAAAAGTCGCACGCCTGGGTGAAAAAACCTTCGAACAGGCCGCCGGTTTCCTACGCGTGATGAACGGCGATAACCCGTTGGATTCTTCCGCGGTTCACCCGGAAGCCTACCCGCTGGTGCAACGCATCGCCGCCGAAACCGACCGCGACATCCGTTCGCTGATCGGTGACGCTGCATTCCTCAAGCGTCTGGATCCAAAGAAGTACACCGATGAAACCTTCGGTGTACCGACCATCACCGACATCCTGCAAGAGCTGGAAAAGCCGGGCCGCGACCCCCGCCCCGAGTTCAAGACCGCCGAGTTCCAGGACGGTGTCGAAGACCTCAAGGACCTGCAACTGGGCATGATCCTCGAAGGCGTCGTCACCAACGTGACCAACTTCGGCGCCTTTGTGGATATCGGCGTGCATCAGGACGGTTTGGTACATATCTCCGCGCTTTCGGAGAAATTCATCAAGGACCCGCGCGAAGCGGTGAAAGCCGGTGACGTGGTCAAGGTCAAGGTCATGGAAATCGACATCCCGCGCAAACGCGTCGGCCTGTCGATGCGCATGAGCGACACCCCCGGCGAGAAAATCGACGGTGCCCGTGGCGCACGCCCAGGCTCCGCACCGCGCCAGTCGCAAAACAGCGCGCCACGCAAGGAAACCGCCACCGCAGCGCCGAGCAACAACGCCATGGCCTCGCTGTTCGCCAACGCTAAACAGCTGAAGAAGCGTTGATGGAAATTCCGGCCGGCTTGACCCAGAGCGCGTTCAGCGAACTGATCGGCTGCCGTCTGCAACGCCTGGAGGAAGGCGTTGCCGAGGTGGCCCTGACCCTCGAGCCGCACCTGCGCAACCGCGCGGGCAAGCTCCATGGCGGGGCGATTTTCAGCCTGGTGGACATTACGATGGGGCTGGCCTGTTCCAGCTCACATGGTTTCGACCAGCAGAGCGCGACCATCGAGTGCAAAATCAACTATATCCGAGCGGTGGAAGGCGGTGACGTGCTGTGCTCCAGCCGGGTGATTCATGCCGGGCGCCGCACGCTGGTGGTCGAGGCGGATGTGTACCAAGACGAAAGACTTGTCGCAAAAGCGCAGGGCACCTTCGCTGTCCTATAGCTCCCTACCCCCGATTTGAGTTAATTTCGGCGCTGCAATCACAGCGTCGGAATTTTCTTGCCGCGCTGTAGCCAAATTCATGGAGTGAAGTAGGCTTTTTCACAGCGGGTCAAATCGACTCTAAACCAGGCGATCACGCCAGTTTTAACTTCACCCTTGTAGACCGTCCTGCCCACCCCCATATTGGGGCGACTGACGCGTGAAGGAATCCAACTTGAGCGAACTTCTCAACCGCCGCCTGGCTTTGCTCGGCAAGCGCGAACACCTCTCCCTGCTAGAGCAGTGCTTGCACGGCATCGAGCGCGAATGCCTGCGCGTTACGGGTGAGGGCCGCCTGGCACAAACGCCGCACCCCGAAGCCCTGGGCGCCGCGTTGACCAACGAATTGATCACCACTGACTACTCGGAATCGCTGCTGGAGTTCATCACTCCCGCCCTGCCCAACCCGGCCGATACCCTGAGCAGCCTGGACAAGATCCACCGCTTTGCCTACACCAAGCTCGGCAGCGAATACCTGTGGAGCCCCTCGATGCCGTGCCCGTTGCCGGCCGAGGAAGACATTCCGATTGCCTACTACGGCACGTCCAATATTGGACAGCTCAAGTACGTGTACCGCAAGGGCCTGGCCCTGCGTTACGGCAAGACCATGCAATGCATCGCGGGCATCCACTACAACTTTTCCCTGCCGGAACAGCTGTGGCCGTTGCTCAAGGAAACTGAAGGATTTGTCGGTACTGACCGCGACTATCAGTCCAACGCCTATATCGCGCTGATCCGCAATTTCCGTCGCTACAGCTGGCTGCTGATGTACCTGTTCGGGGCCTCGCCAGCGCTGGACGCGGGCTTCCTGCGCGGTCGCTCGCACCAGTTGGAAGTGCTCGACGCTGACACCCTGTACCTGCCCTACGCCACCAGCCTGCGCATGAGCGACCTGGGTTACCAGAGCAACGCCCAGGCCGGCCTCACGCCGTGCTACAACGACCTGGCCAGCTACACCGACAGCCTGCGTGAAGCGGTGGCAACGCCCTACGCGCCGTACGTAGAAGTCGGCACGCACAAGGACGGTGAATGGGTACAGCTCAACACCAACATCCTGCAAATCGAAAACGAGTACTACTCCAACATCCGCCCCAAGCGTGTGACCTACACCGGCGAGCGGCCGATCCAGGCGCTGATGGCGCGTGGCATCCAGTACATCGAAGTGCGCTGCCTGGACATCAACCCATTCCTGCCGATGGGCATCGATCTGCCGGAATCGCGTTTCCTCGACGCTTTCCTGCTGTATTGCGCGCTGAACGACAGCCCGCTGTTCGCCAACAACGAATGTGGCAACGCAACCTCCAACTTCCTCAGCGTGGTCAAGGAAGGTCGCCGTCCGGGCCTGCAATTGCAACGTCAGGGGCAACCGGTGGACATGAAGGAATGGGCTGCCGAGCTGCTGGAGCAGATTGCACCGTTGGCCGCGTTGTTGGATGAGAGCCACGGCATCACCGAGCACAGCCAGGCGCTGGACGCTCAGTTGGCCAAGGTCAAGGACCCGTCCCTGACGCCGTCGGCCCAGGTGCTGGCGGCGATGGCCGAGCGTAAAGAGAGTTTTGCGCAGTTCTCCCTGCACCAGAGCCAGGTGCACGCTGAGCACTTTCGCAAGGAGCCGTTGCCGGCGGACGAGCAGGCGCGCTTTGAACAGCTGGCACGTACATCGCTGGCGCAACAGGCAGAGCTGGAGCAGAACGAAGTGGGCGACTTTGATGTGTTTGTCGGGTCGTACCAGGCGAGCATTCTGGCCATCAGCAACTAAATCCTTACGCGGTCCCCTGTGGGAGCTGGCTTTCCTGCGATAGCATCAACTCGGTCTATCTGGAATACCGAGTTGTCTGCATCGCAGGCAAGCCAGCTCCCACATTTGCGCCTCAGCCTGAAGACCGAGTCGCACTTTTCTGCTCATAAGCTAATTCGAAAACGTTATTTATTTTCGGATTCTTAGATCATTTAGTCTCCTCACACGCCGACCCTCGGCCGCCTGATTGAGGAGCTTCCCCTTGAAACTGTTAACCCCTCTGCGCTTCCTGGCCGCATTGTCCCTGGCCGGTGCCAGCCTGTTTGCCCAGGCGGCGGATGTGACCATCGCTTACCAGACCACCGTGGACCCGGCCAAAGTCGCCCAGGCCGACGGCGCGTACGAAAAAGCCACCAACGCCAAGATCGACTGGCGCAAATTCGACAATGGCGCCGACATCATCGCGGCCATCGCTTCCGGCGACGTACAGATTGGCTACCTCGGCTCAAGCCCGCTGACCGCTGCGATCACCCGCAAAGTACCGGTGGAAACCTTCCTTGTCGCGACCCAGATCGGCGGCGCCGAAGCCCTGGTGGCGCGCAACGGTTCCGGGATCAACAGCCCGCAGGACCTGATCGGTAAAAAGATCGCCGTGCCCTTCGTGTCCACGGGGCACTACAGCCTGCTCGCCGCGTTGAAACACTGGAACATCGACCCGTCCAAAGTGACCATCCTCAACCTCGCCCCACCGGCGATCATCGCCGCCTGGAAGCGCGGTGACATCGACGCTACTTACGTGTGGGACCCCGCCCTGGGCGTGGCCAAGGAAAACGGCAAGGTGCTGATCACCTCCGGCGAGCTGGCCAAGTTCGGCGCGCCGACCTTCGACGCATGGATCGTGCGTAAGGACTTCGCCGAGAAGCACCCGGAAATCGTCACGGCGTTCGCCAAAGTCACCCTGGATGCCTACGCCGCCTACCGCAAAGACCCACAAGCCTGGCTCGCCGACAAAACCAACGTCGACAAACTGGTGAAGCTCTCCGGCGCCAAGGCCAGCGACATCCCATTGCTGCTGCAAGGCAACGTCTACCCGCTGGCCGCTGATCAGGTGACCCTGTTGGGTGCACCGACCACCAAGGCTGTGACCGACACCGCTGCGTTCCTCAAGGAACAAGGCAAGGTCGAAGCGGTGCTGCCGGACTACGCACCTTTCGTCAGCGCCAAATTCATTACCCACTGATCAGGAGTTCATTGCGATGGCCTTGCTTCAGCTGGAGCGCATCAGCGCACAGTACCCAGGCGCCACAGAACCGGTACTGTCCGACATTTCACTCGACCTTGGGCCCCAGCAATTGCTGGTGGCGCTCGGCCCGTCCGGCAGTGGCAAGACTTCGCTGTTGAACCTGATCGCCGGCTTTGTCGAACCGTCTGCCGGGCGCATCACCCTGGACGGCGTGCCGGTCAAAGGCCCCAGCGCCGAGCGTGGCGTGGTGTTCCAGGACGACGCCCTGCTGCCCTGGCAGGACGTGCTGGCTAATGTGGGCTTCGGCCTTGAACTGGCCGGTGTACCTAAGGCGCAACGTGAAGTGCGCGCCCGGGAAATGCTCGCGTTGGTGGACTTGGCGGGTTTCGACAGCCGTCGCATCTGGCAGCTTTCCGGCGGCCAGAAGCAACGCGTTGGCCTGGCTCGCGCCCTGGCTGCCGACCCTCGCGTGTTGCTGATGGACGAACCCTTCGGCGCCCTCGATGCGTTTACCCGCGAACAGATGCAGGAGCTTTTGCTGCAAGTCTGGCGGCGTACAGCCAAGCCGGTGTTCCTGATTACCCACGACATCGAAGAAGCCGTGTTTCTTGCCACCGACCTGATTCTGCTGGCGCCCAACCCGGGCCAGATCGTCGAGCGTCTGCATTTGGATTTCGGCCAACGCTATGCAGCGGGTGAATCGGCACGGGCAATCAAGTCTGACCCGCGCTTTATCGAAACCCGCGAGCACGTGCTGGGCAAAGTGTTCTCCCAACGGCAGGTGTCCGCATGAGCAGCTACGAACTCCCCGCCACCGCCGCACAACCGGTGGCGCACGCGGTTATTCCGGCACGTCGCAGCTTGAGCACGCGCTGGATCAGCCTGCTGACCCTGGTCGCGTTGCTGGCCATCTGGTGGGCCGTGACCGCCACCGGCTTGATCGAACCACTGTTCCTGCCACCACCCTCCGCCGTGCTGCAAAAAGGCTGGCTGTTGGCAACCACGGGCTACATGGACTCCACGTTGTGGCAGCACCTGGGTGCGAGCCTCAGCCGCATCGGCCTGGGCCTGGGCTTTGCCATACTGACCGCCGTGCCGGTAGGGATTGCCATCGGCTCCAACCGAATTGCGCGGGGCATTCTGGACCCGCTGATCGAGTTCTACCGGCCGATCCCGCCCCTGGCTTATCTGCCGCTGATCGTGATCTGGTGCGGCATTGGCGAGCTGTCCAAAGTGCTGCTGATTTATCTGGCGATCTTTGCACCGATTGCCATCGCCACCGCCACCGGCGTGCGCACTGTTGACCCCGCCAAATTGCGGGCGGCGCAGTCGCTGGGCGCTACCCGTGCCCAGCTGATTCGGCACGTAATCCTGCCGAGTGCCCTGCCCGACATCCTTACCGGCGTGCGCATCGGCCTGGGTGTGGGCTGGTCCACTTTGGTCGCCGCCGAGCTGATCGCGGCCACCAGCGGCCTGGGCTTCATGGTGCAGTCGGCGGCGCAGTTCCTGGTCACTGACGTGGTGGTGCTGGGCATCCTGGTGATCGCCCTGATCGCCTTCGCCATGGAAATGGGCCTGCGTGCCCTGCAGCGAAAACTGGTGCCGTGGCATGGCCAGGCACATTGAGTGAGAACAGCATGAGCAGCCTGACCGTTACCCCACTAAGCACCGCCTTGGGCGCCCAGATCAATGGCGTCGATATCACCCAGCCGCTGACCCTCGAACAGCGTGACGCCATCGAACAGGCGTTGCTCACGCATTCGGTGCTGTTCTTTCGCGACCAGCCGATCACCCCACAGCAGCAAGCACGGTTCGCGGCGAATTTCGGTGATCTGCATATTCACCCGATCTACCCCAACGTGCCGGAACAGCCCGAAGTATTGATCCTGGACACCGCCGTCACCGACGTGCGCGACAATGCCGTTTGGCACACCGACGTGACCTTCCTGCCCACTCCGGCGTTGGGTGCGGTGCTGAGTGCCAAGCTGCTGCCGGCATTTGGCGGCGATACGCTGTGGGCCAGTGGGATTGCGGCGTATGAAGCACTGTCCGAGCCATTGAAACGATTGCTCGATGGACTCACCGCCACCCACGACTTCACTAAATCCTTCCCGCTGGAGCGCTTTGGCAACACCGCCGAAGACCTGGCGCGGTGGGAAGAAGCACGCAAGAAGAACCCACCGCTGTCACACCCGGTGGTGCGCACGCATCCGGTGAGTGGGCGTAAATCGTTGTTTGTGAGTGAGGGCTTCACCACCAGGATCAACGAGCTGGAACCGGCGGAAAGCGAGGCGATTCTGAAGCTGTTGTTCGCCCATGCCACCCGCCCGGAGTTCACCATCCGTTGGCGCTGGCAGGAGCACGACGTGGCGTTCTGGGATAACCGTGTGACCCAGCACTACGCAGTGGATGACTACCGGCCGCAGCGGCGGGTGATGCATCGAGCCACAATCTTGGGCGACGTACCGTTCTAGAGCCTGGCTAAGCTCAAATGTGGGAGCTTGGTGGACCTGCCAACAGATTCATCGACTGACACTCCGCCTTCGCGAGCAAGCCCGCTCCCACAAATTTACCCAGGTGTGTCCGGTTATTCAGCGGTGGATGGCTTTTCCCACAAGTTGATCCCGCCTTCCTGCGCAAACCGATCAATCTCCGCCAATTCCTCTGCACTGAAGCTCAAATTCTTCAACGCCCCGACGTTCTCGATAATCTGCTCCGGCCGGCTCGCACCGATCAACGCGCTGGTCACCCGTGGATCACGCAACGTCCAAGCCAACGCCAATTGCGCAAGGCTCTGACCACGACGCTGGGCGATTTCATTAAGCGCCCGCACATGAGCGATGTTTTCTTCGGACAGGTGCTTGGCCTGCAACGAACCACCGCCCGGGCGATTGACCCGCGCATCCGCCGGTACACCGTTGAGGTACTTGTCAGTCAGCAAACCCTGGGCCAGTGGTGTGAAGGCAATCACCCCGGCACCGAGCGCCTCGGTGGTGTCCAGCAGGTCTTTTTCGACCCAACGGTTGAGCAAGTTGTAGGCCGGCTGGTGGATGAGCAGCGGCACTTTCCACTCTTTGAGCAAGGCCGCCATTTCGCGGGTTTTTACCCCGGAGTAGGAGGAAATACCGATGTACAACGCCTTGCCTTGTTGCACGGCGGTGGCGAGGGCGCTGGCGGTTTCTTCCAATGGGGTGTCGGCGTCAAAACGGTGGGAGTAGAAGATATCCACGTAGTCGACGCCCAGGCGTTGCAGGCTCTGGTCGAGGCTGGCCAGCACGTATTTGCGCGAACCGCCGCCTTGGCCGTAGGGGCCAGGCCACATGTCCCAGCCGGCTTTGCTGGAAATGATCAGTTCATCACGGTAGTGCTTGAAGTCTTCGCGCAGCAAACGGCCGAAGTTGATCTCGGCGCTGCCGTAGGGCGGGCCGTAGTTGTTGGCCAGGTCGAAGTGGTTGATCCCCAGGTCGAACGCGGTGCGCAGCAGGGCGCGCTGGGTGTCGATCGGAGTGCTGTCGCCAAAGTTGTGCCACAGCCCCAGGGACAGTGCAGGCAGCACCAATCCACTGCGGCCTACGCGGCGGTACGGAATAGATTCATAGCGGTTTTCGGCAGCAATGTAAGTCATCGAATCCTCTCTTGGACGTAGGCAAATAAGGCCTGGGAATAACGATATTCCCAGGCCTTTTAACCAGCTGAATCGCTTAACTCTGCCCTTTCTTTTTACAGCAAAGTCTTGTCAGAGTGGTACGGTCCAATGACGTAAATGCGCGGTCCTTCGCCTCAGCGCACCAAATGCAGGAACTGCAGGTGCCGCTCGTACTGGTCGAGAATGTCGTTGATGATCTGCTCCTTGGTGTAGCCGACCAGATCGTAGTCCTGGCTGCCCTCGCTCAAGTGCACTTCCGCCCGGTAGTAGCGACGGTTGTTGAGCTGCTTGGAACCCATTCCACCGCGTGCAAATGACGGCGTGAAATAGCCACGCATCTGCACCTGATAAACGAACGGATGTTCCTCGCCGTGGCCGATTTCCAGGCTGACGCTGTCGTTGGACGGATCGGGCTGGGTGACAACCCTGAGGCCTTTTTCGACGAACACCGCCGTCACCTCTTCAATCGCCGGGCGCACCGTGGTCTCAAGGAACCGGTACACCTCATCCCGTGACGGGAAATGCACGGCCTGACTCAAGCGCTGGCGCCAGCCGCCTGTGCCCTTGCGTGAACCCGACACCGGCGCCAGCGAATGCAGTTGAGCGATCTGCTTCTGCGATTCGAGGTAGAACGCCTTGTGCAGCCCCCACATCATCAGCAGCAGGATCATCGAGAACGGCAACGAGGTCAGCACCACCGCAGATTTAAGCGAGTCGATGCTGCCGGCAAACAGCAAGGCACTGGTGACCAGCCCGGTCATCGCGCCCCAGAACACCCGCAGCCATTTCGGCCCATCTTCGTCGGCGTTGCCGCCCTTGGACGACAGGGTTGAGAGCACCACGGTGCCGGAGTCGGCCGACGTGACGAAGAACACGAAGCTGATAAACACCGTGACCGCGATGACGGTTTTGCTCCACGGGTAGGTTTCCAGCAGCAGGTAGAGGCTCATCGACGGGTCATTGATGGCCGACTGACCGAGTGCGGTCAGCCCGTGGTTGAGCACCTGGTCGATGGCGCTGTTGCCGAAGATCGACATCCACGCCAGGGTGAAGCCCAGCGGGATCAGCAGCACGCCGAACACGAATTCGCGGATGGTCCGGCCACGGGAAATGCGTGCGATGAACAGGCCCACGAACGGCGACCATGCAATCCACCAGGCCCAGTAGAACACCGTCCAACCGCCCAGCCAGTCGCTGGGTTTGTCGTAGGCATACACGTCGAAACTCTTGGTCGGCAAGGCGCCCAAGTAGTCACCGATGTTCTGGATCAGGGTGTTGAGCAAATGCTGGGTGGGCCCGGCGAACAGTACGAACAGCAGCAGCGCACAGGCCAGCAGCATGTTGATGTCGGACATCACCCGCACGCCCTTGTCGACGCCGGAGACGGCGACCAGGATCGCGGCGCCCATCATCAGCGTGATCAGGCCGACCTGAATCCATTGGGTATGAGCAATGCCGAACAGGTAATCGAGACCGGAGTTGAGGTGCAACACCCCAAAGCCCATGTCGGCGCCGAGGCCGAACACCGTGGCGATAATGCCGAAGCCATCCACCGCGTAACCGATGGGGCCATTGATGCGCTTGCCGATCAGCGGGTACAGCGCCGAACGCAACGCCAGCGGCAGGTTATGCCGGTAGGCGAAATACGCCAAGGCCATACCGACAAAGGCGAACACGCCCCAGCCGTGCAGGCCCCAGTGCAGAAACAGCACCTGCATGGCCTGGCGCGCGGCATCGGCGTTCATCGGCGCGCCCTGAGGCGGTTGCACCAAGTGCGTCAGCGGCTCGGACACGCAGAAGAAGAACAGCGTGATGCTGATCCCGGCGGCGAAGAGCATGCCGGCCCAGGACAGGTAACTGAATTCGGGCTCGTCGTGGTCGGCACCGAGTTTTATCTTGCCGTAGCCCGATAGCGCGGTGACCACCACGAAGACCAGATACAGGGTCATCGCCAGCATGTAGTACCAGCCGACCGTATTGGCCGCCCAGTTTTGCGCCGCCAGCAGCCAGGCGCCGGCCTGTTGCGGAATAGCGATGACCGTGATGCCGAACAGCAGGATGAAGCTGGCGGCAAAGTAGAAGACCGGCGCATTCATGCGCACCAGGCCGCTTGCGGGGGTGGACGATGCACTCATGAACGATGCACCCCGACGATGAGGGATGTGGCTGTAAATAACGGACTCAGCAAAGGTAAGCCTCCTGTTGTGAGCGGGCAGCGAACCACCGGGTTTAACTTGAACGAGCATTCAAGTTAAACATGGATAGGCGGTCTGGGACTAATCGCAGGGCCGAGCGGTAGACAATTCCTACACTAGCTCAGGGAAAGGTATGACGGGCGGAGATGACAAAACGTTCAGCACATAACCCGAGGAAAGATCAGAAAACGCCAAGCAATATGTGCCGCTCTACGACCGGGTCTATAACGACCTGGCCGCGCGGCGCAACGAATGGTTGCGCGAGCAAACCCGCCTGTCACTGAGTCGGCTTGACGGCTGACGCGTTTACTTTTGCGTGCCGTCATCGTGCTGCAGGTTCGCCTGCGTCAGGTTCGCCCCCGCCGGCACACTGCGAGTCAACCACACGTTGCCGCCGATGGTTGAGCCTTTGCCAATGGTGATGCGTCCCAGGATGGTCGCCCCGGCGTAAATCACCACGTCGTCCTCGACAATCGGATGGCGTGGGTGGCCCTTCTGCAACTGCCCATCTTCATCGGCCGGGAAGCGCTTGGCGCCCAGGGTCACGGCCTGGTAGATGCGCACGCGCTCGCCGATGATCGCGGTTTCGCCGATCACCACACCGGTGCCGTGGTCAATAAAGAAACTCGGGCCGATCTGCGCGCCGGGGTGGATATCAATACCGGTGGCCGAGTGGGCAATTTCCGCGCTGATCCGCGCCAACAGCGGTAGGCCGGCGCGGTACAGGTGGTGGGCCAGGCGATGGTGAATCACCGCCAGGATCCCCGGATAGCACAGCAGCACTTCATCAACACTGCGCGCGGCCGGGTCGCCGTGATAGGCGGCGAGAACGTCGGTGTCCAACAGGCTGCGCAGGGACGGCAGGGCCAGGGCGAAATCCTGGATCAGCCGGATGGCGTGAGCATCGACAGTGCTGTCGTCCTGGGCGCCCTGGCGCGCAGCGTAGCGCAACTCCAGGCGCGCTTGACCAAGCAGAGCATTGAGTGCCACATCGAGGGTATGGCCGACGTAAAAATCTTCACTCTCTTCACGCAGGTCCACCGGACCCAGGCGCATGGGGAAAAGCGCGCCACACAGTGCTTCGAGAATCTGCGCCACCGCCTCGCGTGACGGCAACTCACGGCCGCCATGCTCGCCACTCAAGCGCCCATTGCGCGTTCGCCACTGGTCCCGGGCGCCGCGCAGTTGGCTGACGATGGTCTGTAGTTGCCAATGACTGGAACGCTCACTCACGGTATTCACTCCTGACGAAATGGCCATCACTTTACGGTATGCGCCCGGGCCACTCTTAAGAACCAATGGTGTGATACTAAGAACTGTCCGGAATAAGCGATTGTCGGTTGCCCGATGAAAAGTGCCTGCCTATAGTCGCCCCATACTCATCAACCGTGCGTAGCCATGATCAAACAACAGCTCGACCGTTTTAACCGCCTGGAATTGCTGGGCGGCGCCACTGCCCTGGAAAAACTCGAGCGGCTGTCGGCCTGGCTGGGCAGGGATGTGTACGTCAAGCGCGACGACACCACGCCGCTGGCCATGGGCGGCAATAAGCTGCGCAAACTTGAATACCTGGCCGCCGATGCCATCGCCCAAGGCGCCGACACCCTGGTGACCGCCGGCGCTATCCAGTCCAATCACGTACGCCAGACCGCTGCGCTGGCCGCCAAGCTGGGCCTGGGCTGCGTTGCCTTGCTGGAAAACCCTACCGGTACCGACGACCCCAACTACCTGGGCAATGGCAACCGCCTGCTGCTTGACCTGTTCGACGCCAAAGTAGAGTTGGTGGAAAACCTCGACAACGTCGACGACCAGCTCAATGCCCTCGCCGACCGCCTGCGCAGCAGCGGCAAGAAGCCGTACCTGGTGCCTATCGGCGGCTCCAATGCCCTGGGCGCCCTGGGTTATGTACGCGCCGGGCTTGAGCTGGCCGCGCAGATCGAAGACAGCGGCATCGAATTTGCCGCCGTGGTGTTGGCCTCCGGCAGTGCGGGGACCCACAGCGGCCTCGCCCTGGCCTTGAGTGAAGTGCTGCCAGACCTGCCCGTAATTGGCGTCACCGTGTCGCGTACCGACGAAGCCCAGCGCCCGAAAGTGCAGGACTTGGCCGAACGTACCGCGCAGTTGCTGGGTGTGGATATCCCGCAAGCGTTCAAGGTGATCCTGTGGGACGAATACTTCGGGCCGCGCTATGGCGAACCGAACGCCGGCACCCTTTCTGCGGTCAAGCTATTGGCGAGTCAGGAAGGCCTGCTGCTGGACCCGGTCTACACTGGCAAGGCCATGGCCGGCTTGCTGGACGGTATCGGCCGTAACCGGTTTGAAGACGGGCCGATTATTTTCCTGCATACCGGCGGGGCGCCGGCGTTGTTTGCCTATGACTCAGTGTTCAGCTGAATAAACGCTCCCACATTAGATCTTTTATATATTCCAAAAAAGAATATCAATTTATATTTATATTATTTTCAAGTCTTAAAAACCAGCTTTATAGTCGCGCCGTAGGCGAAGACGCGCTACGCGCTTTAAGGCAGGATACGACTACCGCGTCACCTGCTTCGCTCAACATAAAAACACAGGGGCTCTTCATGACTATTTCTGTATTCCGTCGCACGTTGCTGGTCGGCACTTTGGGCCTGGCACTCGGGGCTGGCCTGATGGGCCAGGCAATTGCCGGCGAGCAGCTGAACAACATCAAGAAAGCCGGCGTCATCAACGTCGGTCTGGAAGGCACTTACCCACCCTTCAGCTTTGTAGGGGAAGACGGCAAGCTCGCGGGTTTTGAAGTGGAGTTTTCCGAAGCGCTGGCCAAGGAGCTGGGCGTGAAGGTCAAACTGCAGGCCACCAAGTGGGACGGCATCCTGGCCGCACTGGAATCCAAGCGACTGGACGCGGTGATCAACCAAGTCACCATTTCCGAAGAGCGCAAAAAGAAGTACGACTTTTCTGAGCCCTACACCGTTTCCGGGATTCAGGCGTTGGTACTGAAGAAGAACGAAGACAAACTCAATATCAAATCTGCTGCCGACCTGGCCGGTAAAAAGGTCGGGGTGGGCCTGGGCACCAATTACGAGGAGTGGGTGAAAGCCAACGTCAAGAACGCTGATATCCGCACCTACGAAGATGACCCAACCAAGTTCCAGGACCTGCGCATCGGCCGTATCGACGCCATCCTGATCGACCGCCTGGCGGCACTGGAATACGCCAAAAAAGCCCCGGACACCGCCGCTGCCGGTGACGCGTTTTCTCGTCAAGAAGCAGGCGTAGCCCTGCGTAAAGGCGAGCCTGAGTTGCTGGCTGCGGTCAACAAGGCCATCGAAAAACTGCGCGCAGACGGCACGTTGAAAAAACTCTCCGAGAAGTACTTCAACGCTGACGTCACCCAATAATGGAAGAAAAGTTTCAATTGATCCTGAATTCCACGCCCTTCTTGATGCAGGGCGTGTACTTCACCGTGATCTTGAGCCTGGGCGGTTTGTTTTTCGGCTTTGTGCTGGGCTTCGGCCTGGCCTTGATGCGTTTGTCGCGCTTCAAGACGCTGAGTTGGATCGCCCGCGTCTACGTGTCGTTCTTTCGCGGTACGCCGTTGCTGGTGCAGCTGTTCATGATGTATTACGGCTTGCCGCAAGTGGGTATCGAACTCGACCCGATTCCCGCCGCGTTGATCGGCCTCTCATTGAACATGGCAGCGTATATCTGTGAAACCTTGCGCGCCGCCATCAGCTCTATCGAGCGTGGCCAGTGGGAAGCCGCTGCCAGTATCGGCATGACCCGTGTGCAGACCCTGCGTCGGGCGATCCTGCCGCAGGCGATGCGTACTGCATTGCCACCGCTGGGTAACAGCTTTACATCGCTGGTGAAGGACACCTCGCTGGCAGCGACCATCCAAGTGCCCGAGCTGCTGCGCCAGGCGCAGTTGGTGTCCGCGCGCACGTTCGAGATTTTCGCGATGTACCTGTCGGCCGCCCTGATCTACTGGGTGCTGGTCAGCATCCTGGCGTATTTCCAAAATCGTCTGGAAGCCCGGGTCAACCGGCATGACCTGGAGTCCTGAAGCATGATCGTGGTTGAAAAACTGACCAAACAATTCAACGGTCAGGTGGTGCTCAACGGCATCGACCTTGAGGTCAAGGAAGGCGAAGTCATCGCCATTATCGGCCCCAGCGGTTCCGGCAAGACCACCTTCCTGCGCTGCCTGAACTTCCTCGAACAGCCCACCAGTGGCCGCATCAAGGTAGGCGACATCGAAATCGACACCAGCAGGCCGATCAACCAGCAACAAAGCCTGGTGCGGCGCCTGCGCCAGCACGTGGGGTTTGTATTCCAGAGCTTCAACCTGTTCCCGCACCGCACTGCGCTGGAAAACGTCATCGAAGGCCCCACCGTGGTCAAGAAGATGCCACGCGAAGCCGCTGACACCCTGGGGCGCAAACTGCTGGCCAAGGTGGGCCTGGCAGGTAAGGAAGATGTCTACCCACGGCGCTTGTCCGGTGGCCAGCAACAGCGCGTGGCGATTGCGCGTGCACTGGCCATGGAGCCGGAGGTGATTCTGTTTGACGAACCCACCTCGGCGCTGGACCCGGAGCTGGTGGGCGAAGTGCTGGCGACCATTCGCAGCCTTGCCGAAGAAAACCGCACCATGGTCATCGTCACCCACGAGATGAGCTTTGCCCGTGACGTGGCCAACCGCGTGATCTTCTTCGACAAGGGCGTGATCGTTGAACAAGGCGAAGCCAAGACGCTGTTTGCCAACCCCAAGGAAGAACGCACCCGGCAGTTTTTGAGCAAGTTTCTGGCGCACTGAACCCCTGTGTGGGAGCTGGCTTGCCTGCGATGCAGACACCTCGGTAGAGCAGTCACACCTGGGTGATGCTATCGCAGGCAAGCCAGCTCCCACACAAGGGTGTTCCTACAGGAAGTCCTCATTCCAACCTGTAAAACATCCCCCCGTATCCGCCTGAATATCCCCGCCCCAGTCAGACCCTTCTGAATATCGCCAAACCCGCCGTTTAGCCTTTTGCCGCCATTGACGCCCCTTGGCCAACCCTCTTATCTAGCGTTCAGAGGATTGGATCCTATCCCAGCTGTTTTCTGAATCGTTCATTTCGGTCACCCCGCGCACCCGCGCCAAAGGTCCGGGACGATTGCTGCTGGCTGTATCAAGGAGATTATTTATGACGCCCCCCCTGCTCACTGCCCCGACACTGCCCCAGGCCATCGGCAATGGCATCAATGCCCTGGCCGCCACACACCTGCAGGTCGACATCGCGCCGTATCCCGGCATGGATGAAGGCGACCTGATCGAGCTGTTCTGGAACAACTGCTTTGCCGCTTCACGGCGGGTGACCGCGTGCAAGGTCGGCGCATTCACCCACCTGCGGGTGCCGGAAAGTTTCGTGCTGGATGGACCGGCTCAGGTCCATTACCAGGTCATGCAGATCGGCCATGGCCCTGCGCGCTCCGCCGAAACGCGGGTGCGCGTAAAGACCCACTACCCTGGCGGCCAACCCTCGCCCCTGTACCGCGACGAAAACCACAACCTCGCCCCCGTGGGCCTGCCCGAGACCATCCGCCGCTGCGGCGTCAACGCCAGCCAGGTACGGCGTGGTATTCCCCTGACCATCGAGCCGTACCTGAACATGACCACCGGCGATGCCATCACCCTGCGCTGGGGCGATGTGCGCCTGGATCTGCCGAAGATCCAGGCCAGGGAAATCGGCCAGGCGGTGCAGGTGTGGGTGCCTTCGACGGTGATTGTCGAAGCCGGCGACGACTGCCGGCTGGAGGTGACCTATTGCATTCTGGATCGCGTCGGCAACAACTCACGCTGGGCACCCGCCCGCACTTTACGCATTGCCGCCGAGGTGCCAACCCACCCGGCCGGGACTGCGCTGATCTATCGTCCCCGCCCTCTCGGGTCGCCCTGCGAACCTGGGTGACAGACCTTCTATGCATATTCCCAAAAGTTAGTTTATTTAAATATTTAACACGCTTAGGGTATATGCACCGGACCACCGGACATCTCTGATTTTTCTGTTTTTATTTCATTGAATGCGAGGTCGGTATGGTCAGAATTACCCCGGTGCGCAACGCCAGGGCATTACGTGCAGCCAAGGAGCGGCGCTGATGTCTAACTTGGCTCTAACAACTCCCCAGCGTGATCTGGATGTAGCCCCCCTGCTGTTGCCGGCCGCTGTGCTGCGCAACGATGCAGAGGCGTTGAACGCTGCCCGTGAGCTGGCTCAGGCTGCGCGCCTGCAAGCCGCCAAGCGCGACAGGCAACGCCGGCTGCCGTGGGCGCAGATTGAACAGTTCACCCGCAGTGGGCTGGGCAGTATTTCCATTCCCCGTGAATACGGCGGCCCGCAGGTGTCTTTTGTAACCCTGGCCGACGTGTTCGCGATCATCAGCGCGGCAGACCCGGCCCTCGGGCAGATCCCGCAGAACCATTTCGGCATCCTGCACCTGTTACAGGGTGCGGCCACCGAGCGCCAGAAAAAGCAGCTGTTCCAGAGCGTCCTCGACGGTTGGCGCATCGGCAATGGCGGCCCGGAACGCGGGACCAAGAACACCCTGGAGCTCAAGGCGCGCATCACCGCCAAGGGTGACGGTTACCTAATCAGCGGCCAGAAGTTCTATTCCACCGGCGCGCTGTTTGCGCATTGGGTTGCGGTAAAAGCCCTGAACGATGACGGCAAGCAGGTCATGGCGTTCGTGCGCCGTGGCACCGAAGGGCTGCGCATTGTTGATGACTGGTCGGGCTTCGGCCAACGCACTACTGCCAGTGGCACGGTGCTGCTGGACCAGGTGCCGGTGGACGCCGAACGGGTCGTGGAAAACTGGCGCATCGGCGAAACCCCGAACATCCAGGGCGCCGTTTCCCAACTGATTCAGGCCGCCATCGACGCCGGCATTGCGCGCGGCGCGCTTGAGGACACCATCGCCTTCGTTCGTGAACGCTCGCGTCCCTGGATCGATGCCAAGGTCGAACGCGCCAGTGATGACCTGTATGTGATCGCCGATATCGGCAAGCTCAAGATCGAACTGCACGCCGCCGAAGCCCTGCTGCGCAAGGCCGGTCAGGTGCTGGACCAGGTCAGCGCCGCGCCGATCACCGCTCAGTCAGCCGCGCGTGCGTCGATTGCCGTGGCCGAGGCGAAAGTGCTGACCACCGAAGTGTCGCTGCTGGTCAGCGAAAAGCTCTTCGAACTGGCCGGCAGCCGCGCCACCCTCGCCGAGTTCAACCTCGACCGTCACTGGCGCAACGCGCGGGTGCACACCCTGCACGACCCGGTGCGCTGGAAGTATCACGCGGTGGGCGCTTATCGACTGAACGGCACGTTGCCGGCTCGACATTCCTGGATCTGACTGACCAGACATCTGGAGAACATCATGACTTTCTCTAACCCCGTCGCGGTCATTACCAGCGACGAACACGCCCTTATTGTCGCCAGCGACCTGGCCGAAGACTTCCGCCGCGACAGCGCCCAGCGCGACCGCGAGCGCCGCCTGCCCTTGCCCGAGCTGGACGTGTTTTCGCGCTCCGGCCTGTGGGGCATCAGCGTGCCCAAGGAGTACGGCGGCGCAGGCGTGTCCAACGTCACCCTGGCCAAGGTCATTGCGCTGATCGCCCAGGCTGACGCCTCGCTGGGCCAGATCCCGCAGAACCATTTCTACGCACTGGAAGTGCTGCGCGTAAACGGCAGCCCGGCGCAGCAAAAACGCCTGTACGCCGAAGTCCTAGCCGGCCAACGCTTCGGCAACGCCCTGGCGGAACTGGGCACCAAGACCGCCCATGACCGCGTTACGTCCATCACCCGCGACGGCGATGGTTTTCGCATCAGTGGCCGCAAGTTCTATTCCACCGGCGCGATCTACGCCCAACGCATTCCCACCTCGGTGGTGGATGAACAGGGCGTGCAGCAACTCGCCTTTGTACCGCGCGACAGCGAAGGCCTGACGGTCATCGACGACTGGAGCGGCTTCGGCCAGCGCACCACCGGCAGCGGTTCGGTGGTGTTCGACAACGTGTGGGTCGCCGCGCATGACGTGATCCCGTTCCAAAGCGCCTTCGAACGCCCGACCACCGTTGGCCCGCTGGCGCAGATCCTCCATGCGGCCATCGACACCGGCATTGCCCGCGCCGCCTTTGAAGATGCGTTGCACTTCGTTCGCACCAAGACCCGTCCGTGGATCGATTCCGGCAGCGACAAGGCCACCGAAGACCCGCTGACCCTGAAAAGCTTCGGTCACCTGAGCATCCGCCTGCACGCCACCGAGGCGCTGTTGGAACGCGCAGGAGAATTTCTCGACCGCGCCCAGGCCGACAGCAACGCCGAGACCGTGGCTGCCGCCTCGATTGCCATCGCCGAAGTCCGCGCCTTGAGCACCGAAATCTCCCTGGCCGCCGGCAGCACGCTGTTTGAACTGACCGGCAGCCAGGCCACCCTGGCCGAGCACGGCCTTGACCGTCACTGGCGCAACGCTCGCGTGCACACCCTGCACGACCCGGTGCGCTGGAAGTACCACGCGGTGGGCAATTACTACCTCAACAATGAAAACCCGCCACTGCGGGGGACCATTTGATGGCGAAGAAAAAAATCCTGCTCAATGCCTTCAACATGAACTGCATCGGGCACATCAACCACGGCCTGTGGACCCACCCACGGGACACGTCCACCCAATACAAAACCATCGAGTACTGGACCGACCTGGCGCAAACCCTGGAGCGTGGGCTGTTCGACGGCCTGTTCATCGCCGATATCGTCGGTGTGTACGACGTGTACCAGCACTCGATTGATGTGCCGCTCAAGGAGTCGATCCAACTGCCGGTGAATGACCCGTTGCTGCTGGTCTCGGCCATGGCCGCCGTCACAAAAAACCTCGGCTTCGGCCTCACCGCCAATCTCACCTATGAGCCGCCGTATCTGTTTGCCCGGCGCATGTCCACGCTCGACCACCTGAGCCGTGGCAGGGTCGGTTGGAACATCGTCACCGGCTACCTCGACAGCGCCGCCAAGGCCATGGGGCTTACCGAGCAAGTCGAGCACGACCGCCGTTATGACCAGGCCGATGAATACCTGGAGGTGCTCTACAAACTCTGGGAAGGCAGTTGGGAAGACGACGCAGTGATCAACGATCCACAAGCGCGGGTGTATGCGCAGCCGGGCAAGGTGCACAAGGTCGAGCATCACGGTGAGTTCTATCAGGTGGAGGGTTATCACCTGTGCGAACCCTCGCCGCAACGTACGCCGGTGCTGTTTCAGGCGGGCAGTTCGGACCGGGGCTTGCTGTTCGCCGGGCGTCATGCCGAATGCGTGTTCATCAGCGGACAGAACAAGACCGCGACCAAGCTCCAGGTGGACAAGGTGCGCGCCAGCGCCGTGGAAGCCGGGCGCAACCCGGATGACATCAAGGTGTTCATGGGCCTCAACGTGATCGTTGGCGCCACTGAAGCGCTGGCCTGGGCCAAGCACGCCGAATACCTGAGCTACGCCAGCGCGGAGGCCGGCGTGGCGCATTTCTCGGCGTCCACCGCGATCGACTTCGCTCAGTACGAACTGGACGAGCCGATCCAATACGTGAAGAGCAACGCGATCCAATCGGCCACCAAGAACCTGCAGAACAACGACTGGACCCGGCGCAAATTGCTCGAGCAACACGCCCTGGGCGGGCGCTATATCACGTTGGTGGGATCGCCTGAGCAGGTTGCTGATGAGTTGGAGTCGTGGATCAGTGAGACCGGCCTGGATGGCTTCAACCTGACGCGCATTGTCACGCCGGAAAGTTACGTGGATTTCATTGATCTGGTGGTGCCGGAGTTGCAGCGCCGCGGCTCGTACAAGACTGCTTATGACACCGGAACGCTGCGCGAAAAGGTCTTCGGTGGCAGCGCCCGCTTACCCGAACAACACACCGGCTCGACCTACCGACACTGAACCAAAACTGTGGGAGCTGGCTTGCCTGCGATAGCGGTAGGTCAGCGAATACACATGTGGCTGAAAGACCGCCATCGCAGGCAAGCCAGCTCCCACAGTTGACCGAGTTGTTAATGAATACACCTTATGACTGGAAATCGACCATGAAAAAAACACTGCTCTCTCACCCAGTCAAAGCACTGGCCCTGGCCTTCGGTTTGTTCAGCTCTGCGGCGTTCGCCGCCGATGCGCCGTTGAAAATCGGCACCACCGCCGCCTTCGCCATTCCCCTGGAAGCCGCGGTAGCCGAAGCCGACAAACAAGGCCTGAAGGTCGAGCTGGTGGAGTTCACCGACTGGATCGCGCCCAACGTCAGCCTGGCCGCCGGTGATATCGACGTGAACTACTTCCAGCACATCCCATTCCTGGAAAACGCCAAGGCCGCCGCCGGTTTTGACCTGGTGCCGTACGCGCCGGGCATCATCAACAACGTCGGGCTGTATTCGAAAAAATATAAAAGCATCAACGACTTGCCCCAGGGCGCCAGCGTGGCGATTGCCAACGACCCGATCAACAGCGGTCGCGGCCTCCAATTGCTGGCCAAGGCTGGCCTGATCACCCTCAAGCCGGGCGTGGGCTACAAGGCCACCGAAGAAGACATTGTGACCAACCCGAAAAAGATCAAGATCCTGCAAGTCGAGGCCGTACAACTGGTGCGCGCTTATGACGATGCAGACCTGGTGCAGGGCTACCCGGCCTATATCCGCCTGTCCAAAACCTTCGATGCTGAGTCGGCGCTGCTGTTCGACGGCCTCGACCACCCGGAGTACGTGATCCAGTTCGTGATCCAGCCGAAAAGCAAAACCGACCCGCGGGTGATCAAGTTCGTCGATATCTACCAGCACTCGCCCGTGGTACGCGCTGCGTTGGATAAGTCCCTCGGCAAGCTCTACCAAGTCGGCTGGGAAGATAAAAAATGACCGCCGCCAATGCCCAATTGCGCGACCTGGGCTCAGCGCCCAGGGACGCCGAGCAGACAGAACTGCATCCGGACCTGAACCGCGCCCATGTGCGTTTTATCAACCTGGGCAAGACCTATGACGGCACCGTGCACGCCTTGCAAGGCATAGACCTGGCGATACAGCGCGGTGAAGTGTTCGGCATTATCGGCCGCAGCGGCGCCGGCAAGTCGTCGCTGATCCGCACCATCAACCGCCTGGAGCAGCCCAGCAGCGGACGGGTGCTGATCGATCAGGTGGACATTGGCGAATTTGACGAAGACCGCCTGGTGGCGCTGCGTCGGCGTATTGGCATGATCTTCCAGCACTTCAATTTGATGTCGGCCAAGACCGTGTGGCAAAACGTCGAATTACCACTGAAAGTGGCCGGAGTGCCCAAGCCCCAACGTGAGCAAAAGGTGCGCGAACTGCTGGAATTGGTGGGTTTGCAGGACAAGCACACGTCCTACCCGGCGCAGCTTTCCGGCGGGCAAAAACAGCGCGTGGGCATCGCTCGTTCGTTGGTACACGACCCAGAGATTTTGCTCTGCGACGAAGCCACCTCGGCCCTTGATCCAGAGACCACCCAGTCGATCCTCGGCCTGCTGCGTGAGATCAATCGGCGCCTGGGCCTGACCATCGTATTGATCACCCATGAGATGGCAGTGATCCGCGAAATCTGCGACCGCGTGGTGGTGTTGGAACACGGGCGCATCGTTGAACAGGGCCCGGTATGGCAAGTGTTTGGAAACCCGCAACATGACGTCAGCAAAACCCTGCTGGCACCGCTGCAACATGGGCTGCCGGACGAGTTGCAAAGCCGTTTGCAGGCCACACCGCAATCCACCGATGCCGCTGTGGTGCTGCGTTTGCAGTTTACCGGCAGCGATACCGACGAGCCGGACCTGGCCGCGTTGTTCAGCGCGCTCGGCGGGCGTGTACGCCTGCTGCAAGGCGGCGTGGAACGTATCCAGGGGCACGCCCTGGGGCAACTGCTGCTGGCGGTGAGTGGCTCGCCCCACGACGCCTGCGAGCTGCGTAAACGCGCCGGGAATTGGGCACAACAGGTGGAGGTGCTGGGCTATGTGGTTTGATCGTTTAGTACAGGGCGCCATCGACACCTTGTTGATGGTCGGCGTGTCGTCGCTGATCGCGTTGCTGGTGGGAATTCCACTGGCGGTGTTCCTGGTCACCAGCGACAAGGGCGGCATTTACCAAGCCCCGGCGCTGAACCGCGTGCTGGGGGCGTTCGTCAATCTGTTCCGCTCGATTCCGTTCTTGATCCTGATGGTGGCATTGATCCCGTTCACCCGATTGATCGTCGGCACCACCTACGGCGTGTGGGCGGCGGTCGTGCCATTGACCATCGCCGCCACGCCATTTTTTGCACGGATTGCCGAGGTGAGCCTGCGTGAGGTTGACCACGGCCTGATCGAAGCCGCGCAAGCCATGGGCTGCCGACGCTGGCACATCATCTGGCACGTGCTGCTGCCGGAAGCGTTGCCGGGAATTGTCGGCGGGTTCACCATCACCCTGGTGACCATGATCAACTCGTCCGCCATGGCCGGGGCGATTGGCGCGGGCGGTTTGGGTGACATCGCCTACCGCTACGGTTATCAGCGCTTCGATACGCAGATCATGCTGACGGTGATCGTGCTGCTGGTGATTCTGGTGGCGGTGATTCAGTTGGGTGGGGATCGGTTGGCGCGGGTGTTGAACAAGCGGTGAGGTATAGTCGGACCATCTCAGCGCCCGGTATTGCTCTCCATGACTCTCAAGCCCGACGACCTCGACCAGATCACCGCCACCACCCTTGGCCACTACAACACAGTGGCTGAGGATTTCCGCGAAGGCACCCGCGATCACGATGTGAGCCAGAACATCGACGCGCTGTTGCGGCATATCCAGGGCTCCGCGCCGTTTACCGTGCTGGATTTCGGCTGCGGGCCGGGGCGCGATTTGCAGACGTTTACGCGCATGGGGCATATCGCCGTGGGGCTTGATGGTTCGGAGCGGTTTGCGCAGATGGCGCGCGAAGACAGTGGCTGTGAAGTGTTGCAGCAGGATTTCCTCAAACTGGATCTGCCGGCCCGGCGCTTCGATGGAATCTTTGCCAATGCGGTGCTGTTTCACATTCCCAAGCAGGAATTACCGCGTGTGCTGGAGCAGCTTCACGGGTCGTTGAAATCAGGCGGAGTCTTGTTCAGCTCCAATCCACGCGGCGAAAACCGGGAAGGCTGGAACGGGCCACGGTATGGGTCTTATCACGACCTGGAGGCGTGGCAGTCACTGCTGACAGCGGCTGGGTTTGATGAGTTGGAGCATTACTACCGTCCCGCTGGGTTGCCTCGGGAGCAGCAACCGTGGCTGGCGAGTGTCTGGCGCAAACGCTGAAAGCAGCCTGGCAATGCATTCCGACTGTGGGAGCGGGCTTGCTCGCGAATGCGGGGTGTCAGTCAGTACATCTGTAACTGAGCTACCGCATTCGCGAGCAAGTCGAATCGTCGCACCGCCGCTCCCACATTTTTAACTGCGTTTTTCCTGGGTTTCCTGTTTGGGTTCGCGGATTTTGTACCAAGCCACATACAGCGCCGGCAGGAATAACAGCGTCAGCAACGTGGCGATGATAATCCCGCCAATCATCGCGTACGCCATCGGCCCCCAGAACACTTCCCGCGCAATCGGGATCATGCCCAGGCTCGCCGCCGCCGCCGTGAGCAGGATCGGCCGACGCCGGTGCTCGGTAGCTTCCACCACCGCATCCCACGGCGTATAACCGGCCACCTCGTATTCATGGATTTGCGTCACGAGGATCACCGAGTTGCGGATGATGATGCCGATCAGCGCCAAAATACCCAGGATTGCCACAAAGCCCATGGGCGTGCCGGTGGGAATCAGCGCCAGCACCACGCCGATCAGCCCCAGCGGCGCAACACTCGCCACCAGAAACATCTTCTGCACACTGTGCAGCTGGATCATCAGGAAGGTTGCCATGAGGAACAGCATCAATGGCACCACGCTGGCAATCGGGCCCTGGGCCTTGCCGCTTTCCTCCACGGTACCGCCGGTGGCGACCTTGTAGCCCACCGGCAAACCGGCGCTGAACTTGTCGATTTCCGGCTTGAGCTGCTTCACCAGATCCGTCGGCTGCATCTCATCGCGCACCGAGGCCTTGATGGTGATAGTCGGCTTGCGATCGCGGCGCCACACCAGCGGCTGCTCCAACTCATAGCGTACGGTGGCGAAGGCCAGCAGCGGAATCGAGGTGCCGTTGGGCGTGACGATCTGCAGGTTCTGCAAGGTTTCCGGCGTGCCGCGCTCGGCGTCTTCGGCGCGGCCGACCACGTTGATCAGGTAGATATCATCGTGTACTTGGGTCACCGAAGCGCCGCTGACCACGCTGTTCATCAACTGCGCCACGTCTTCCGACGACAGCCCCAGTTGCCGCGCCTTGTCCTGGGCAATGTCGATGCGCAGCACTTTGCCCGGCTCGTTCCAGTCGTAGATGATCTCGCCCAGGTGGGTGTTCTTATCCAACAACGTCGCCAGTTCGATGGCGTGTTTGCGCACCTGGTCGGTGTCTTTGCCCGACACGCGATACTGAATCGGGCGCCCCACCGGCGGGCCCATTTCCAGCGGCTGCACAAAGCTGCCGATGCCGACAAAGTCATCACGCAGGCGCTTTTGCAGACGCTGGATCAACTCGCCGCGCTCCTCCAGGCCCTTACTCACGATGACCAACTGCGCGTAGTAGGGGTTTTCCAGTTGCTGGTCGAGCGGCAGGTAGAACCGGATCGCGCCCTGGCCGATGTAGGTGCTCCAGCGCGAAATGTCCGGATCATCCTTGATGATCGCTTCCAGACGGTCGACGGCTTTACGGGTCTCGTTGATCGAGGCGTTCTGCGGCAGGTTGAGGTCGACGAGGATTTCCGGGCGGTCCGACGAGGGGAAGAACTGGTTCTGCACAAACTGCATGGAGAACACCGACGCCACAAACAGCGCCACGGTGATGCCGATCGCCCACCAGCGGTTACGCATGGCCCACAGCATGCCGCCATTGAAAGCGCGGCCAATTCGCCCCGGCTCGCCATCGTGCGGCTTCACGTTGGCGCTGAGAATATGCACGCCGATCACCGGCGCAAACAGCACCGCCACCACCCACGACACCAGCATCGCCACGGCAATGACCGCGAACAGGGTGAAGGTGTACTCGCCCGCCGAGCTGGCGTTAAGGCCAATCGGCACGAAGCCGGCGACCGTCACCAAAGTACCGGTGAGCATCGGAAACGCCGTCGAGGTGTAGGCGTAGGTCGCCGCCTGCTCCTTGGTTTCGCCTTTTTCCAGGCGCGTGATCATCATCTCGACGGTGATCATCGCGTCATCCACCAACAGGCCTAAGGCGATAATCAAGGCGCCCAGCGATACCCGCTGCATGGTGATGCCGCTGTACTCCATGAACACGAACACCAGCGCCAGCACCAACGGAATCGAGCACGCCACCACCAGCCCGGCGCGCATGCCCAGGCTGATAAAACTCACCACCAGCACGATAATCACCGCTTCGAACAGCGCACTGGTAAAGCCGCCGACGGCTTCTTCCACCACTTCCGCCTGGTCGGAGACCTTGTGCACGCCGACGCCCACCGGCAGGTCGGCGGTCAACTCGTCCATGCGTTCATGCAGGGCCTTGCCGAACGACTGGATATTGCCGCCCTTCTGCATCGCGATGGCCAAGCCTAACGCCGGCTTACCGTTGAAGCGGAACATCGGCCGCGCCGGGTCGACGTAGCCACGCGTGATCTCTGCGATATCTGCCAGGCGATAGAAGCGGTCATTGAGCCGCAGGTTGACGTTGGCCAGGTCTTTCTCCGAGGCAAATTGCCCCGACGTGCGCACGGAAATCCGCTCCGGCCCGGCCTCGATCACCCCGGCCGGGGTCACCGCATTTTGCGACTGCAGGCTCTGCACGACCTGGCGCTGATCAATCCCCAGGGCCGCCAGCTTGCGCGTGGAAAAATTCAGGTAAATCACTTCGTCCTGCTGGCCGATCATCTCGACCTTGCCCAACCCCGGCACCGAACGAATCTCAGCGCGCACCTGTTCCACGTAGTCGCGCAACTGGCGCATCGAAAGGCCGTCGCCGGTAAAGGCGTACACCGAGCCGAACACATCACCGAACTCATCGTTGAATGACGGCCCCTGCAAACCTTGAGGGAAGTTGCCGCGAATATCGTCGATCTTCTTACGGACCTGGTACCAGATGCCCGGGATGTCCTTGGCGCTGGTGGTGTCCTTGAGGAACACGAACACCGTGGACTCGCCCGGCCGCGTGTAGCTTTTTACGTAGTCGAGGGAGTCCAGCTCTTCGAGTTTTTTCTCGATGCGGTCAGTGACCTGCTTGAGGGTTTCTTCCTGGGTCGCGCCCGGCCAGCGGGTTTGGATCACCATGGTCTTGATGGTGAACGAGGGGTCTTCCTCGCGGCCCAGGTTCATGTAGGAGAACACGCCCATCAGCAGCGCGACGAACATCAAGTACCAGACGAAAGACTGATGCTTGAGGGCCCAGTCGGATAAGTTGAAACTCCCTTTCATCGCGGGCTGTCCTCGTCGATTTTGACCTTCTGCCCAGGCTTCAGGCTGTTCACGCCAGCGGTGACAATGCGCTCGCCGGGTTTGACGCCGCCATTGAGCAAGGCGCTGTTGGCATCACGGCTGATCACGCTGATGTCGCGCGGTTGCACGGTCTGGCTTTGGGTGTCGAGCAGCCAGATGCGGGTCTTGCCGTCGACGTCCTGCAGGGCGCTCAGGGGCACTTCGATGCGCGGGGCGATGGCGGTGCTCAGAGTGACGCTGATCGCCGTGCCGAGGCGGAATGCCGGTGGTGTTTCGGCCAGCGTTAGCCGCGCGCGACGGGTGCGTGTGGCGCTTTGCGCCTGGGGCTCAATCTCGCGCACGATGGCTGTGGTGTTGACGCTCGGGTCGAGTTGCCCGGCGACTAGGAACACCACGTCATGCGGCAGGCGCTCGGCAAGGCCGGCAGGCAAATCAATCACCGCTTCCTTGATATCCGGACGGGCCAGGGTCACCACTTGCTGTCCAGCGCTGACCACCTGGCCGGCCTCGGCATTCCAGGCGGTGACGATGCCAGCATGGTCGGTGCGCAGTTCGGCGTAGTTGAGTTGGTCTTTGGCTTGATTGACTGAGGCTTGTGCCTGCTCGAGGGTGGCCTGGGTGGTTTTCAGGTCAGTCTGGGCAATATCCAACTGGGCCTGGGCGCCGACGCCACGGTTGAACAGCTCCTGCTGACGGCGGGCGTTGGCCTGGGCATTGATGAATTGCGCCTGTACGCGCGCCAGATCGCCCTGGGCGGAACGCAATTGGTTCTGTTGGTCAGTGGGATCGAGTACGGCGAGCAAGGCACCCTTCTCCACTTCGGCCCCCACATCCACGGCGCGCCGCGCAATACGCCCAGGCACGCGAAAGCCCAGGTTACTTTCGTAGCGGGCCTGGATGGTGCCGGCAAAACGACCGAGGTTTTCCTGATCTTCCGATGTTACTTCCATGGACAGCACCGGGCGCAGGGGCTCCGGCGGCGGCTCTTCCTTCGAACAGGCAACCAGCAACAGGCTGGCGGCGAGTACCCCCGTCAGGCGCTTCATGGCTGCGCTCCTTGCTGGGCGATCTCGACCAGCATGCCGGGGTGCAGCAATTGCCCACCGGCCACCACCACTTTTTCGCCGCCTTTGAGGCCATCGCCAATGATGACCTTGCCGGTGAGGTAACGCGCCACGGTAACTTTATGCAATTGCGCCTTGCCGTCGCCGTCGATCAACCAAACGGCGGGCTCGCTGAGATCTTTGGTCAGCGCGGCCCAGGGTAATTCGATACTGGCCTTGGCCGGACCATTGGCGGTAGCGCTCACCACCGAGCCCAGCTCCATGCCCTTGGGCAGGGCTTGCAGGGCGATTTTCACCTGCACGGTGCCGGTATTCGCGGCCACGGCTGGCGTGACCTCACGGACCTTGCCCACGGCCTTGATGCTCGGGTTATCCAACAGGCTGACGGTGATCGGCGCATCCGGCGGCGGCTCTACCAGCAGCGACTCGTACACGTTGAATACGGCATCACGCTCGCCATCGCGGGCCAGGCTGAAAATCGGCACAGTGGCCTGTACCACCTGGCCGACCTCGGCCTGACGCGCCGTAATCACACCCGGCGCTTCGGCGATCAGCGCGGTATAACCGAGTTGTTCGCGGGCATTGGCCAACTGGGCTTGGGCGGCCGCCAGTGCACTTTGACTGCTGCGCAGCGCGGCCTGGGCGGAATCGTATTCGCTGCGACTGGTGTAGCCCTTGGGCAGGAGCTTTTCCTGGCGGACAAAGGCGGCGGCGGTTTGCTTGACGCGCGCCTGCTCGGCCACGACCTGGGCCTGGGCGGAATCAACGTTGGTTTGCAAATCCTTCGGGTCGAGCTTGGCCAGCACTTGCTTGGCGGTTACGCGGTCACCCACATCCACCATGCGCTGGATAATCTTACCGCCGACGCGAAACGACAGATCGGTTTGCACCCTGGCCTGGATATCACCGGTGAGCGTGACTGCCGCCGCAAAATCCGCCGACTGCACGGTCTGCACAAACACCCGTGAATGCGCCTTGGGTTCGGCCTTTTCCTCGCCACAGCCGCTCAGTAGCGTCAGTAAGCCAAGACCAAAAATACAGGTGGAAATGCGAGCGCCCATGCAGGCTCCTTTTGCGTGATGCCGACTTGCCAGTGTTTATGCGACTGTGAGCTTAGTTCAGGGTTCCACAGGTGGGCGCTTTCTGTAGTGAGCGGGCTTGCCCCGCGCTGGACTGCGAAGCGGTCCCCCGCCAGGTGCAGAAGTTCTTTCCGATAGAATGCGGTGATTCCTTTTGGGGCTGCTACGCACCCCAGCGCGGGGCAAGCCCGCTCACTACAGGTATGTGACCGATGCTCAAGACCCTCGCGGTGGCCAATTACCGCTCGATCAACACATTAGTGGTGCCCCTGGACCGGCTGAACCTGGTCACCGGGCCCAATGGCAGCGGCAAGTCCAACTTGTACCGCGCGCTGCGCCTGCTGGCGGAAACCGCCCAGGGCGGGGTGATCAATGCGCTGGCCCGTGAAGGCGGATTGGACTCCACCTTCTGGGCCGGGCCGGAAACCATCAGCCGGCGCATGCGCAGCGGTGAGGTGCCGGTTGAGGCCACCGTGCGCCAGGGCGTCAAACGCTTGCGCCTGGGCTTTGCCGGGGACGACTTCAGCTACGCGATTTCCCTTGGGCTGCCGGAAAAGACTCTGTCGTACTTCTCCCTGGACCCGGAAGTAAAGAAGGAATGCATCTGGGCCGGCCACCTCTACCGTCCGGCGAGCCTGCTGGTGCAACGGTCCGGGCCCATGGTGCGCGCACGCGACGGTCGAAACTGGGATGTCCTCGCCCAGCACACGCCCAACTATCACAGCCTATTTGACCAGGTCGGCAGCCTGCGCGGCTCGCCGGAGGTGTTGCTGCTGCGGGAAAGCATCCGTGGCTGGCGCTTTTATGATCACTTTCGCAGCGATGTGGATGCACCGGTACGCCAGCCGCAATTGGGTACGCGCACACCGGTTTTGCACCACGATGGGCGCGATCTGGCGGCAGCGTTGCAGACGATCCGCGAGATCGGCGACCCCGAGGCTTTGCAGCGGGCGGTGAGCGATGCGTTCCCCGGCGCGCGCCTGAATATCGAGCCGCTACAGGGCGGGCGTTTTGCGATTGAGTTTTATCAGGAAGGTTTGCTGCGGCCACTGTCGGCGGCAGAGTTATCCGACGGCACCTTGCGATACTTGCTACTGATCGCGGCGCTGCTGACGCCGAGGCCACCGACCATGATGGTGCTGAACGAGCCGGAGACCAGCCTGCACCCGGATTTGTTACCGGCGTTGGCGCGCTTGATTATCCAGGCTTCGCAGCATTGCCAAGTGTGGGTGGTGTCCCATGCCAGCCGCTTGATTGCGGCGTTGCAGCAGGATGAGGGGTGTAATTCGATTGTGCTGGAGAAGGTGTTGGGGGAGACACGGATCGTCGGGCAGGGGATTCTGGATGCGCCGGCTTGGCATTGGCCAGAATAGGCGTCGCCTGTACTGGCCTCATCGCGGGCAAGCCCGCTCCCACATTTTGATGTGTGAATACTTTCAAATGTGGGAGCGGGCTTGCCTGCGATAGCGGTAGGTCAGTCACTCAATAATTAACTGATCAGCCCTGCCACTTCCCACCCTCAACAATCACACTCTCAGGCTTGGTGTCATCGCTCAGTTCTTTACGCACGTATTGGTCGTAGAGCTTGAGCAGGAATTTCTCCTCACCCAACTTCGCCAACTCGGCATTCACCCAGTCACGCAGTTCGATGTTGCCCTTCTTCACCGCTGGCGCAATCGGCGCTTCATCACCGAGTTTTTCTTCCAGCACGCGGTAACCCGGGTTCTGCTTGGCCCAACTGAACAGCACCAGGTTGTCTTGGGCGTAGGCATCACCCCGGCCAGCGGACAGCGCTTGCAGCGACTCGGAGTTTTTCTCGAACTTGAGCAGTTTCCAGTCCGGGTGGTTCTTGGTCAGCCAGATATCAGCCGTGGTACCGGTGGTGACGATGGTCGTACGGGTGGCCAGGTCATCCAGGCTTTTCACGGCGCTATTGTTTGGCACCAGGGCCTGTACCGCGACTTTCAGGTTGGGGTTGGTGAAGTCCACCGCTTCCTTGCGCTCCGGGGTCACAGTCATGTTGGCAAGGATCAGATCGACCTTGTCGCTTTGCAGAAACGGAATACGGCTGGCCGGCTCGACCGCCACGAATTCGACTTTGTTTTCGTCGCCCAGCAGGTCCTTGGCGAATTGACGGCCAATGTCGGTATCGAACCCCACATAGCGACCGGTTTCGTTGACAAAACCGAACGGCGGCTTGTCGGTGAAGACGCCGACGATCAGTTTGTCGCGCGCCTTGATCTTGTCGATGGAGCTTACGGTGGCAGCCGGCTTTACAGGCTCTTCGGCCTTTTTATCGCACCCGGCCAGTAAGGCGACGGCAAACAGTGGCAGCAGTAACTTTTTCATATCAGCGCAAGTTCCTTAGGTTTTTTGGGCAGTGTTGACACAAAGGAGAACTTCTCCAGGAACTGCTGCGCGCGTGCGGTTTGCGGGTTCGTAAAGAATTCTTCGGGGGTGTTGTGTTCAAGGATGCGACCGGCCTCCATAAACACCACGCGGTCGGCGACGGCGCGGGCGAAGGCCATTTCGTGGGTGACGATCAGCAGGGTCATGCCATCGCGGGCCAGGCCCTGGATCACTTCCAGCACTTCCTTGACCATTTCCGGGTCGAGGGCGGCGGTGACTTCGTCAAACAGCATCACTTTGGGGTTCATGCACAACGAGCGGACGATGGCGATGCGTTGCTGCTGGCCGCCAGAGAGCTGGCGTGGGAAGGCGTCGCGCTTGTCGGCCAGGCCCACGCGGTCCAGCAGCTTTTCGGCCTGCTCACGGGCTTCACGAGGGTCGCGTTTTTGCACCTTCAACGGGCCGAGCAGGATGTTGTCGAGCACGCTCATGTGCGGGAACAGGTGGTAACTCTGGAACACCATGCCAATGTCCTGGCGCACCTGGCGCCAGTCGGTTTTCTTGTCCAGTAGCTCATTGCCGGCAAAGCGCAGGCTACCGCTATGCGCGACTTCCAGACCATTAAGGCAACGCAGCAAGGTGCTTTTGCCGCAGCCACTGGGGCCGAGGATCACCACCACTTCACCGCTTTGCACACTCAGGTCGATGCCCTTGAGCACCTGCGCCTCGCCAAAGAACTTGTTGAAACCCTGAAACTCGATCAATGCGCTCATGCTTGGGCCCAGCGCCGTTCCAGCACCTTGGAGGCGGCCGACAACGGGTAGCAGATAAAGAAGAAAAACAGGAACAGCACGCCATAGATCAGAACCGACTCATAGGTGCGTTCGATGATTTGCTGGCCGACCTTGATCACATCCACCACGCCGATCAGCACCGCCAGGGAGCTGGTCTTGATGATGCGCGTGTAGACGTTGATGGTCGGTGGCGTCATGCGCTTTAGCGCCTGTGGCAGCAGCACGTAGCCGTAGAGCTGCGGATCAGACAGGCCTATCGACAACCCCGCCTCGCGCTGGCCGCGAGGCAACGAATGCAAGGCGCCACGCACCACTTCGCCGACTTCACTGGCGCCCCACAACGACAGCACCAGCACCGCGCACCAGAAACTCGGGATGCTCAGGCCAAAGAAAATCGGCAGACCGAAAAACAGCAGGTACAACCACACCAGCACCGGGATTGCGCGAAACAGCTCCAGATAAACCCGCAGCGCCGCGTTGATCAGCGTGTTATTCAAGGTGCGCAGCACGCCATACAACACGCCACCGACGGTGCTGAAGGCGATGCTCAAGAATGAAATCGACAGGGTTTGCGCAGCGCCCTTGCCCAGTTGCGGCAACGACACCCACAACAACTCAAGACCCGAACTGGCCATGTTGGAGCCTCCTTTCCAAGCGGCTGAGCAGCAGCGACAGCGGCAAGAACAGCAGTACGCAAATCAGCGTCAGCACGGCGAGCATCTCGTAAGTCTTGTAGTACAGCGCGATGTAGCTCTTGGTGGTGTAGAGAATCTCCGGCACCGCCACGGCCGAGACCACGGTGGTTTCCTTGAGCAGGAAGATGAAATTGGCGAACAGCGCCGGCAGGCTGAGAATGCCGGCCTGCGGCAGGATCACATGCCGCAGCAGTTGCCAATCGGACAGGCCGATGGACTTGCCCGACTCGATCTGCGCCAGCGGCACGGCTTCCACACCGGCGCGCAGCACTTCAGTGAGGTACGCGCCGCCAAGGAACGTCATGGTGATGATCGCCGCCCAGAACCCGGAAATATTGAAGCCCAGGGCCGGCAGCGCGAAGTACACGAAAAACAGTTGGATCAGCAGCGGCGTGTTGCGGGCCAGCTCCACGTACAGCGCCACCAGGCGCGACAGGTACGGCGTGCGAAACACCAGCAGCGCCGCGTTGATCAGCGCCACCAGCAGCGAGGTGGCAATGGCGATCAAGCCTACTTGCAGGGTCACCCCCACGGCTTTCAAAAACGCCGGCAGGGTGCTGAGGATAAAAGCGAAATCGAAGGTCATTTCCAGTCCATGACGCCGCAAGGGTAATGCAGCGAGCGCAATCCGATCCGACATGGGTAACGCCGGGTAGCGCGAACTTTAAAGGCATAAAAAGCAAAATTTAAATACCAAAATAGCATATTGATATCACCCAAAAAGATAACCGGCGGATTCGCGGGTTTGCCGGGTGACGGCTATGGTTGTGGGGTCTGAGATTCGAGGGATTGAACAATGAACGAAGGGAAACCGATTGATCCGCAGGAGTTGGTGAAATGGTTGATGGCGTTGCGCAGGGCAATCAATAGCCAGGCACTGTGACAAAAAAACAGCCTCACCACGGTGAGGCTGTTTTCACGCTTTCAACCTTGCGCCGATGGCCGCCGATCAGCGCCCCCCGCCATGGCTTTGGTGGCACTTTTCTGCTGCTCTTCCGTTTCAAAATTGACGTAGTTGTCCGGGAACTTGAAGTGCGAATCCACCAGGCTCCAGTACTCTTTGTTCTCTGGCTTCGCCATGTCCCATATACGTTCGGCGGAGGATGCGGCGTCGTTACGTATTTGGTCCGGTTGCCCTTTGGCTTCTTGTATCACCCGGTCGACATGCCCGCGTAATGCGTTGGGCCCGGTGGTTTCGATCGTGCTTTTGTTCGGGCGGCTGAAATAACGGTCGCCGGCGTACTCATTACCTTTCATCGAGCGATATTTATCCCCTATGTCATCAATCATGGTCGTCAGCATCGCGCTCTGGGGATGGCTGGCGAACAACGCGTTGGCAAAATAAGGTGTGGCGTTGCCACTCGCTTCACTCTTGCCTGCCGCCATGCCGACCAGCATCAGGTCCGGATGGGCATTCAACGCGCCATCGAGCGGGCGTACGCTTTCCAGATCGATGTCTGTGTAGGTGCCGCCATGTCGATTGACGATTTCATACCGGGCGACGTCAGAGGCTGCGGCATAACCGCCATTGCGTCCGATGATTTCATGTTGATAAACGTCCTGGTTTTTCAAACGTATATCGGCCGGATTGCTCAAATCACGTATCTGTACGTTTTTCAGGTCTGCGAATCGCTCTTGCAAAGCAGTTAGCGCCGTCGTATCACGGGGCGGGTTGCTGACATAGCGGTCCCAGGACTTAGTGGTCTGGTCGAGAATGGTGGCTTCTGCTTGATTAAACTTATCATCGGTACGCGAAGCATGACGCGCAAATGCACTTAGCACTTGCGAAGCATTTTCCGCAGTCACTTTCCCACCCTCAGGCAGCAGAGAAGCCCTCAATGCTTTGTTACCTGGGGACGACAGTTCTTTATTAAGCTCTGAGATCACTTGTTTTTGCTCAATCTTATTACGCGGCTCGTTCCCCGGGCTGCTCATCACCGTTTTAAGTTGACTGAACAAACCACGAACAGGCCTTTCCGACTGATAGTTTGGATAGATACTTTCAGCTTTGGCCTGTGCAGTTTTATTAGTTGCATAAGTATCAAATTGAGTAGAGTCCACCCACAACATAATTTTATGGTTGGGGTTCATCTTGGCCCACTGGCGTAAGTAGGTGTCCTGGTTTGAGCCGGGCTTGGAGCCGACCCAGACCATGTGGATATTATTGGCCACCGGCTTGAACTGGTCTTTGGGGTATTGGGTTTCGAAGCTTGCAGCACTTTCCGGCGGGTGAGCTCCAATGGCAGGAGCTGCCATAAAGGTCGGCACATGATCGGGGAAAATGGATTTCAACATAATAACGGCTCCAAAAGCTTATATAACTCACTGGCGCCTCCATGCGATGACTCCTACAACCTGTGCAAGCTTGCTCTCACACATTCAATCGGGCAAAACTAAAACTGTAAGATAATTTATAAATACACTCAGAAATAATTATTCAAACTGATAAATGAACCAAACCATTTGCCAAGGCCAATAAAGCAGTTAACGCGCCTATATTTTCCAACCCTGTTTTTTTCAAAAAGACCGCATAAAAAAACGCCGACGCTGTAGTAGCCGTCGGCGTTGAAACCTTGAAGGGGGTTTTGGCTTACATCAGAACGCCGGCACTACCGCGCCGTTGTACTTCTTCTCGATGAAGGCTTTGACTTCCGGGCTGGTCAGGGCCTTGGACAGTTTCTGGATAGCGTCGCTGTCCTTGTTGTCCGGGCGTGCCACCAGGAAGTTCACGTAGGGCGACTTGGCGTCTTCAATGATCAGTGCGTCTTTCGCCGGGTTGAGGCCAGCTTCCAGGGCGTAGTTGGTGTTGATGACGTCGAGGTCAACCTGATCCAGTACGCGTGGCAGCAGGGCCGATTCCAGCTCCTTGAATTTCAGGTGCTTGGGGTTGTCCTTAATGTCTTTCGGCGTGGACAGGGCATTAGTCGGGTCTTTCAGCGTGATCAAACCGTTCTTTTGCAGCAGCAACAGGGCACGGCCGCTGTTGGAGCCTTCGTTCGGGATGGCAACGGTGGCGCCATCTTTGAGCTCAGAAATATTCTTGATTTTTTTCGAGTAACCGCCGATTGGCTCAACGTGTACGCCAATTACAGTGACCAGGTTGGTGCCCTTGCCCTTGTTGAAGTTTTCCAGGTACGGCAGGGTCTGGAAGTAGTTGGCATCCAGGCGTTTCTCGGCAACCTGCGTGTTGGGTTGCACGTAGTCGGTGAAGACTTTGATTTCCAGGTCCACGCCTTCTTTGGCCAGGGTCGGCTTGATCAGCTCGAGGATCTCAGCGTGCGGGATCGGAGTGGCAGCAACCACCAGTTTCTCGTTGGCCTGGGCCAAGCTCGCAGTCAGGGCAGCCGCCAGTGCGGTAAACAACAGAACCTTTTTCATGCAGTGTCCTTATCGAAATTCCGGGGCGTCTCTGACGACCGTTCTTGTGTGGTGTGCCAGCGAAGTGCTATCGCGGCATGGGAGGGACAATACCTAGATTTTTTATTCCCGAACAATATCTTTTATTCACGTTGATATTCCATTTTGCTCATACAGGAATTTACGCAGGGTTTCCTGCTCGGCAGGGCTGGCACTGTTGAAAATTCGCTGTACTTGCTCCAGCGGCGAGCCCGCCACTGGCAGGTTCAAATGCTCGGGCAAAATCTCGTCGCCGCTGCTGACCAGCAACGCAAAGTGAATAACGTTTTCCAGCTCACGGGTGTTTCCCGGCCAGCTGTGGTGTTCCAGCACACGCTGCGCGTCATCACTGATCAGCGGCACCGGCAGGTCCAGGCGCTGACTGTAGATCCCGAGGAAGTACTCGGCCAGGGACAGGATATCGCCGACGCGCTCGCGCAGCGCCGGCAAGTCCAACCGGCCTTCGCTCAAGTAATGGAACAAGCGCTCATGGAACTTGCCGGCAGCCACGGCCTGGGCCAGGTCGATGCTGGTGGCGGCGACCAGGCGCACATCCACCGGGCTAGGCTGATGGGCACCGACGCGGGTGACTTCGTGGTTTTCCAGAGCGGCCAGCAGTTTCACCTGGATCGGCAGCGGCAGGTCGCCGATTTCATCCAAATACAACGTGCCGCCATTCGCCGATCCGAACCAACCGGCCCGGCTGCTGGCCGCGCCACTGTGGGCGCCAGCGGCATAGCCGAACAATTCGGCATCGGCGTAAGTCGGGCTGATGGCGCCGCAGTTGACCGAGACAAACAACCCGGTGCGGTCGCTGCCACGGTGGATATGCCGCGCGAGCAGCTCTTTACCGCTACCGGTCTCGCCACGGATCAACACGGGCAAGGCGCGGGGTGCGAGGCTTTCCAGCTCTTCGCGCAGTTGCCGCGAACGGGGATCGACAAACACCAACGCCTTGGCGCGGATACTCAGTGGGCTTTTCTCGGCGTCGGGAAAGGTCAGCAAGGGCTGGCCGTAGGTTTCATGCAGACTCATGGCAGGCTCCCGCCCCCAATCCACTCAGGGACGGGGCGTTGAAAAATGTTCAGGCAGTACGCCGGGCGTGGTGCTCTAGGCGGCTTTGCAGGCGATAGAGGTAAGCGAAACCCTGCTCCCAGCGCTGGTGGCCGGATTTCACATTGATATGCCCGGCACCGGACAAGATGCCGGCTTCGGCACCCCAGTTACGCGCGAGCTCCAAGGCGCGTGGAGCACTGACGGCACTGTCGTTATCGGAACTGACCACCTGGCTGGGAAACGGCAGCAGGTCGGTGGGGATCGGCGCAAAGTTGCGCAAGGCAGGCGAGCAGGCAGGACGTTCGACATCGGCGGGGGCCACCAGCAAGGCGCCGCGCACTTGCCGCAGAAACTGCACGGGGGCCGTGGCCGCCCAATGCGCTACGGTGATGCAGCCCAGGCTATGCGCGATCAGGATCACCGGCGTGCTGTCGGCGGCGATGGCTTCGGCCAGCGCGGCCACCCAATCTTCGCGACGCGGGGTGAGCCAATCGGCCTGCTCCACCCGTGCACTGTTGGGCAGGTTGTTCTGCCAGTGACTTTGCCAATGATCTTCTGGCGATCCTTGCCAGCCCGGCACGATCAGATAACGAATCGATTCGCTGTGCATGGGTGTGCCCTCCTGCAGCGTTTAACGTTGCTGAACAGTATAGGGACGGGGATTATATTCGTTAAGGAATAAGAAGCTATTTATTAATAACCAAAAACTCAACCCCACAGAAGATCAAAATGTGGGAGCGGGCTTGCTCGCGAATGCGGTGGGTCAGTGTCGTGGCAGGAATCGCGCGCAAAAAAAAGGCCGCACCCTGCCAAGGAGACGGCCCAAAAACTGTCGAGATGTTTGAAATTAGCGCGCTGTAATCACCGACAGCGTGGTAATCCCCGCGCGCTCGATAGACGCCATGGCGCGTGCCACTTCGCCGTAATTCACGCCATCGTCAGCCTGCAATTGCACCCGCACATCGGGGTCCTTGGCCTTGGCCGCCTGCAAGTTGAATTCCAGCAGGTTCGGCTGGATTTCATCCTTGTTGATAAACAGTTTTCTGTGTTCGCAGTTGCCCCAACGGCGCGCGGTGCGGCCGGCCAAGGTCGACCAACTCACCAACCGGGGCCTGGCGCCATGGCGCCTTCCTACGGTTTGAAACAAAAAACCGACAGGCCTGCGTGGAAGGCCGTCCTAGGCTGAATCATCGGGCCTAGACGCTTATCTCTTAAAGTAACCTTTAAATTTATACCTAGATCAAAACCGAATAAACGAAACATCGAAAAACCTGAAAGCCACGGCCTGCGAGGGCTGGCTTTGACACGTGACTGTTCCAATGCTTTTCAGGCATACAAAATATTCATGAAAGGCATCATTTAGCAGGCGTTGCGAGCGCAGTTGATCCGTTGCGGGGCATGGAACTCGACGCGTGGCCCCTGTCACTGAACGACACCAAGCTAACCAAAAGGTGTATTGACATGTTCATCCATCAGATCTCCTCCTCTTCAATACCTCAATTCAACGGCACTGCCGCGGTCACCCAACTTGCTGCACCGTCGCAGACAAATGCGTTTGTTGACCCCGCCAGTCGGTCCGTGGAGGGAAGCCGTACACGCGAACTGGCATTGCAACAAACCGTGGCGGCCAGGGACCTGCTCTATCATCCCGGTCAAACGTTACGCACCTAGATAGGGTTAGCGGCGGGCCGAGCGCACGAAATGATCAGTTACTTGGGTATTCTGCAAGGCCCATTGGGGGGGCATCTTTTTGGAGCTGAAGGGCTCATGCCTGGCGAAAAGCCGCAGGCCTTGCTCAATACCCTGCAACGGTTGGTCAACGACATACCGGCGGGCAGTCACAGCGCGACGGCTAAAGATCGGTCGGTACTGATAGCACTCATGGGTGATATCGGAGCGATTCTGAGCGATACAACGACCGGCATCGAGCGTACGAAAGAGCAGAATCAGCAACTGCGCAAATGGATTCCTCGCCTACTGGGACTTGCGCATCCGGCGGCGGAATCCATGGCCGCCACTACCGAACTGGGGGGCTCGGGCACCATCGGCCCGACTAAAAAACAGGAACGAATCAAACCGCCAAATGAGCAACCTCCACGCACAGGCATTCACAACCTGGGGAGACAAGCGGATGACCTGCTGGGTATTGCGCAATCACAGCGGTTGCTTCCTAGCCGATGGGACGTGGCGCAGCTGAAAACCGAACGGGTGAACACCACCGACGAACCGTTGGTGGCACACATGTCTGGCACACAGGCGGAAACCCTGGCCGTCTGGGACATGCTTCGCGGTGAGCAAAAGCCCTTCACTCAAGTGATGGACACGTTCAGAGAACAATCAAGCAACACGAACGATCCCATGGCTTACTTACCACCCAGAGAACGGGACGCTCGCTACGCACGCGCGGCTGGCACCGCCGCGTTTTTGATCAGCAACGGGTACCACAGTGCCGTTGAAGTGCTGGGGGGAACGCTGGCCTATACGGGCCAGGATGGGCAATCCGCGGTGGGCTCACGACAAGACATCGCCACCTCTGCGGACAAGGTGCAGCAACGGCGCTTGTGTGCGAGCTGCTCAACTCACAGAGCAGCTCTCGATTAAGCGCGAGTGCCACAGTGAATAGAACCCACCGACCTATGCCATTTGCCCGGCGCACAACTTCAAGATTTGCTGCTGCAATGCATGCCCTGCTGCTCCCAGGCCTGTACGGGCGTAAAGCGCCAAACGTACGCCTTGTACCGCGGGCAAACCGCTGTCAGCACCTAACACCCTATGGCCGGGCTGCACCACGCGCAGGGGCAACAGGCTGATTCCCAACCCCGCCGCTACCGCTGAACACACACTGGCCAGGCTGGCGCTGGAGTAGCCGATACGCCAACGCCAGCCGCCCACTTCCA
This sequence comes from Pseudomonas sp. H1_A03, assembly GCF_054685145.1. NCBI lineage: Bacteria > Pseudomonadati > Pseudomonadota > Gammaproteobacteria > Pseudomonadales > Pseudomonadaceae > Pseudomonas > Pseudomonas sp. H1_A03. Next base: position 1,528,072 of record NZ_CP162829.1, on the reverse strand, counting down.
GGTGTTGCAGCATTTCATTGCGGTACAGGCCGCCCACTGGGAATGCCACCAACGGCAGGGGATCGCGGCCCAATGACGGCGTGTGACGGCTGTCTACCCAGCACAAAGGCTCTGGCCATGAGGCCAGGCAGTCGTCGCTGTCGCCCATCTGCTTGACCAGCAACACATCGAATTCACCGCCGCGGTACTGGCGCTGCAATTCGGGCCCGAGGCCACTGGTGACCTCCAGACGCACTCGGGGATAGGTCTGCACAAAGGCCGAGAGCAAAGGCATCAGGCGTTCGGCGGCAAAGTCTTCCGGCACGCCCAGGCGCAACACCGCGTCACTTTGCTGGTTGATCAGCACGTCAGCGGCCTCTTCATGCAGCGCGAGGATGCGCCGCGCATAAGCGAGCAGGCGTTCCCCCTCCGCCGTCGCCACAACACGGCGTTGGTCACGGTCCAGCAACTGGCACGCCACCCCTTCTTCTAGACGGCGGATCTGCTGGCTCACAGTCGATTGGGTCAGGTGCAGGCGCTCAGCGGCACGGGTGAAATTGCCGCAATCCACTACGGCGACAAAGCTGCGCAATAACACGGGGTCGAACATGGCAGTCACCATTCCATTTGCCACTGGTTGGCATGGTTATATTTAATTTCAGAATACCCGTGGCGCTGCCCATACTCACCCCTCATTTTTAACCCTTCGGAAGCCTGCTGCATGACGTTCAACCCTTCATCTGCCGGCAAATTCGCCGGCTGGGGCCTGTTGGTCGTCCTGGGTCTCAATCTGCGGCCCATCCTCAGCTCCATCAGTCCGCTGCTCGGTGAGATTCGCCTGGCCACCGGCTTGAGTTTCCAGAGCAGTGCCCTGCTCACCAGCCTGCCCGTGGTGTGCATGGGCCTGGTGGCGCTGGTGGGTGTACGCGTTGAAGCGCAGCTCGGTGAACGGCGTGGCATCGCCCTCGGCCTGGTGATGATCCTGCTGGCGTGCCTGGCCCGCTGGCTGATGGGCCAAGGTTCTACGCTGCTGGTGACCGCGTTGCTGGGCGGTGCCGGTGTCGCGCTGATCCAGGCGTTGGTGCCGGCGATGATCAAGCGCGAGTTTCATCACCGTGTGCCAGTGGCGATGGGCGTTTATTCCGCATCGTTGATGGCCGGCGGTGGGCTGGCGGCGCTGCTCAGCCCGGTGGCCGCCACGCATTTCCAGCAATGGCAGGCGGGGCTCGGTATATGGCTGTTGCCCGCATTCGCGGCCTTGTTGCTGTGGATCCGGCTGCCACTGGGAGCGGCAAAAAGCGCGAAAGTCATCCCCGCCTTCAAGGGCCTGCGCAATCGCCGCGCCTGGCTGCTGGCGTTGTATTTCGGCTTGGTGAACTGCGGCTACATGAGCCTGGTCGCGTGGCTGCCGGCCTATTATCAGCAACTGGGCTGGGGCGTGCTGCCGAGTGGTTCGCTGCTGGCGTTCATGACCATCTTCCAGGTAATCGCCGCGCTGTTGATGCCGGTGCTGGCACAACGCGGGATTGATCGTCGGCCGCTGCTGTGGATCAGCCTGCTGGCCCAGACCATTGGTTATCTCGGCCTGTTAATGGCGCCGTTGCAGTTTCCCCATCTGTGGGTGGCGCTGTGTGGTTTCGGCCTGGGCGCGTGTTTCGCCCTAAGTCTGCTACTGACGCTCGACCATCACCGCGACCCGCGCCAAGCCGGGCAACTGGCGGCGTTCGTGCAAGGCGTGGGCTTTTTGATCAATGCGATTTCGCCATGGTTGACCGGCTGGTTGCGCGAACTCACCGGCAGCTTTGCCAGCGCCTGGGTCGTGCTGACAGTGACGGCAGTGGCGATGCTGGTGGTGACCCGCGTGTTCAGCCCCGCCACCTATCGAACGGCACCCGCTCTATAGATATGCCTTTAAGATCCAGACAAAACAAAAACGCTTCATTGACGGAATAAGGCGTCCCCTTAAAATTCCGGTTCTCCTACAGGATGCCGGACCCACCATGGACCTTCGCCAACTGCCCGCGGGCGCCGAAGAAGCGTTCGTCGACGCTTTCGCCAGTGGCCAATTGCAGAGGCTGCACTGGCGCAACCTGCCCCGTGCCCTGGACAGCCTGAACAACCATAGCGGGTGATCAGCCGCGCTGGGGCTCGCTTGTCGCCTGCGGCGAAGGCGCTGATCGAAACCCTGCAGGCGGTGGAAATCCAAGCCGATTGGCCCGCGCAAACGTCCCGAAATCATTGAAGCGCACACCCATTTGCGCCATGACCTTGTGCGCCACCTTCGCGGTCATCTGACGGATGTAAAACGGCTCTTTCACCACAAAATGGTGGATGCCGTGGGTGCTGCCGAAGTTGAAGCAGAACGCCTGCAACGGCCACATCCACCAAGGGTTCAATACCTGGGTTTGCTGGATCACATTGCCCAGTTCCACATCACCGTAATAGTGCATGTTGGAGCTGACAAAGTGCAGGCAAAAGGTACGCAGTACGTTGGGGCCAATGATCACCACGGCGGCGATGTCGATCACCTGCATCGTCTGCAACGTGCCGGCAGACCACTCGATGGGCGCACCCAACAGGCTGGCAATGCCATTGGCGGCATGGAAACCCAGGAACACATACCACGCGCCCCAATGCAGCAGCGCCAGCGGTGCGTATACCAGCAGCGAGCGCTTGAGGATCGACAGTTTGTGCTTCCAGGTCTTGGCCCGCAGCATGCGAATAAACGCCGACATGACGTTATCGCCGACCATCAGCAACCGCGCAAAACCCCAAGGCTCGCCGTTGGTGATGGCGCGTTCTTCCATATCGGTCTCAGTGCCGGAGACCTTGTGATGGTTGAGGTGCAAGTGGCGGCGTATCCACGGGTTGATCGTGCTCGGGCGCGCCAGCCACACCAGGCCCATCATCAGGTTGTGGGGCAGGCGCTGCTTGCGAAAATACATGCTGTGGATCAGGTCGTGTTCCAGCTCATGGGTCAATGAAGCGAGGAAGGCGTTGAGCAGCAGGCACACCCACCAGGCCATATACCCGGTGATGTAGAGCGCTGCCGAACCAATCATGCCGACCAGCGCAAACGCCAGAATGCCCGCGCCCAATGCGTCTTGATGCAGCAACCAGGGGTGCTGCCGGCGCAAGCGCACGCCTTCGGCCAGCACCACGTCACGGATATGCGCCGAGCGCTGTTGTGCGTTCATCTGCTGGGGGCTTGCAGAAGTACCGTCCATGATCACATCCTCTGGTTATCGATGCGTTCATCCTGCCCCACGCGATCTGGCAGGACGCTAGCCCTGGACGCCAACCTGTTGACCGCAAGCGCCAATCGTCATGACCGAACCCACTTCCCTCGCCAGCTGGACCCGCGCCCTGCGCAAGCAGCTCGACGCCTTGGGCCTGGACAGCGCCGCGCTGTGCACGCAGGCCGGGCTCGACCCGCAGCAGATGGACGATCCCAATGCGCGTTATCCGCTGTCGGCCACGACGCGGTTATGGGAATTGGCAGTGCACGCCAGCGGTGATCCGGCGATTGGCTTGCGGGTGTCGCGGTTTGTCAGCCCCACCACCTTTCATGCGCTGGGGTATGCGCTGGTGGCCAGCGGCAGCCTGCGGGAGGTGTTCGAGCGCATCGTGCGTTATCACCAGGTGGTCAGTGATGCGCTGACGCTGGAGCTCAGCGGGGACGGCGAGCGCTACCGCTTTCGCCTGCTGCAACCCCCGGGCAGCCCGGCGCCGGCATTCGAAGCCATCGATGCGTTTGCGGCGATTTATGTGCGCACCTGCCGCAATCGCCTGGGCCGTGAGTACGCACCGCTGGCGGTGCACCTGCGACGGCCAGAGCCTGCCGATCCCAATCCGTGGCACACCGTGTTTCGTGCGCCCGTGTTCTTCGGTGCCGAAGAAGACTGCCTGGAGTTTGCCGCCCACGATTTCGACAGCCACTTGGACGACGCCAACCCCGAACTGGCCGAGCACAACGAAACCGTGCTCAAGCGCACCCTCGCCCAACTGCAGCCACTGACCTGGGAGCGTAAGGTGCGTGCGGCTATTGAAGCGCAATTGCCGGACGGCGAGCCAAGTGCTGAGCGCATTGCCCAGGCCCTGCACCTGAGCTTGCGCAGTTTGCAGCGGCACCTGGCGGACGAAGGGTGTCGGTTTGATGCGTTGCTCAATGAATGCCGGGAGAATTTGGCGTTGCTGCATCTACGGGATCCGCAGTGCCCATTGGCAGAGATCAGCCACTTGTTGGGGTTTGCGGATACCAGCAGCTTTAACCGGGCGTTCAAGCGCTGGACGGGGATGACGCCGGGGCAGTTTCGGGATGGGTTGCGGTAGGGAAATGTAGGGTGGTCATGAGGGCCCCATCGCGGGCAAGCCCGGCTCCCACAGGGGGAATGCATTCCAAATGTGGGAGCTGGCTTGCCTGCGATGGCGGTGGCCCAGGCACTGAAGATGCCGGATCAGTCAGCGCCCACGATCCCGCCGCAACAGCTTCTTCACCCGCGCCACCAACGCCTTGGCCTCAAACGGCTTGAGCAAGTAATCATCCTCATGCAGTTCCAACCCACGCAGGCGGTCTTCGATCCCTTCCGGGGTCGTCAAGAACAACACCGGCGTCTCACCCTTCTTGCGTATCGCCTGCTGCAACTTCCAGGCATTCAAACCCGGCAACATCACATCCAGGATCACCAAGTCATATTCAGTGCTTTCCACAAACCGCTGAGCCGCCATGCCATTGGCTGCGACTTCCACTGCGAAGCCGGCCTCACTCAAGCCCTGGGCCATGAGTTGCGCTAATTTCGGCTGGTCTTCCACTAACAACACCTGCATGCCTACCTCTTGGTTCATTACAAACCTGTAATCGAATTGTTCGGCTTTTGACCGAGATCGCTGGCTAAGGTAGCGGCCTGCTTTTTGGAGCCGTTCCCATGTACCGCAATGCCTTGTTCTTGAGCTTCGCCATCAGCGCCAGCGTCCTGGCGGCACCCACGCTGCCGCGCCACGCCGACCTCGATTTGCACACCGCACGCCAACTGGCAGACGCCGGCCTGGCGCAATGCACGGCGGCACTTACCGTACTCGACCGGGGCGGCAATCTATTGCTGAGCCTGCGGGCCGACGGCGTAGGCCCGCACAACAGCATCGCCAGCCAACGCAAAGCGTACACGGCGTTGTCGACAAAAACCCCTACCCGGCTGTTTGCCGAACGCGCGCGCAACAACCCGGAGGCCGCCAACCTTAACAGCTTGCCCGAGTTGCTGTTGCTCGGCGGCGGCGTGCCGCTGTTCGCCGGCACTGAACTGGTGGGCGCGCTGGGCATTGCCGGTGCCGGCGGTGCCGAGCAGGACGAAGCGTGCGCGGTAAAGGCGGCCAATCAACTTGGCCTGACAATCACCCCTTGAGGAAACCTCGATGAAAACCCTGACTAAGACCCTTGCCGCCCTCAGCCTGAGCGGCCTGAGCGGCCTGAGCGGCCTGGCCCTGGCGGCCGGCAACCCCCTGAGCGTGCATGTCCTGAACCTGGAAGACGGCCTGCCGTCTGCCGGTGTCAGCGTCACCCTGGAGCAGCACGTAGGCGATCACTGGCAATCACTGTCCGAAGGAGTCACCAACCAGCAGGGACGCATCGCCGAACTGTTCCCGGCCAACCAAGCCATGAAACCGGGCGAGTATCGCGTGGTATTCAAGACCGGCGACTACTACAAGAAAGCCCATCGCGAGACGTTTTTCCCGGAAGTCCCGGTGATATTCGAGGTCAAGCAGGCCGACCAGCACTACCACATCCCGCTGCTGCTGAGCCCTTACGGCTTTTCGACGTATCGCGGTTCCTAGCCGGCCCCCGCGGCCTGCCGCAAGCGCGGCAGGTCGAGCACTTCAATCGCGCCGTAACTCAGCTTGATGATCGCCTGCTGCTCTAACGCCTTGAGCAAACTGTTGGTGGTCTGGCGCGACAGGCTCAGCATCGCGGCCAAATCTTCCTGGGGCAGGTGCAAGACGCGACGGGAGTGCTCTATCTCGCCGTACCCGCCGGCAATCATCAGCAGCCGGTGGGCGATACGCGTCGACGCCGGCATCAGGCTCATCTGTTCGATATTGATCAGCGACAGGCGCAACTTCTGGCTCATCAGCAACGCCATGTCGCGCCAATACACAGGGTTTTGGTCAAGAATCTCGAGCATCGCCGACTGCGGCACCTGCAACAGCGTGCACGGCCCAACCGACAAGGCGTCGTGGGTACGCGGCAAACCGTCGAACAGGCAGATCTCGCCGAACCAGAACGGTGTTTCAACCAGGCTCAACACCGCTTCCTTGCCCTGCGCATTGACCGCACTGACACGCACGGCCCCCTCCAATACCGCATACACCCCACAGGGCGGATCACCGCGCCTGAACAGGTATTGCCCCGCCGTCAGCTGCCGCAGCCGAGCCGCCGCCAGCAAACTATCCTGTAGCGGTACAGGCAGGTGGCTGAACCACTGACCGGTAGCCAATCGGGCATGCCATGTTGCCGCAATCATGAGAACTCCAGAGATTGTCGCCCAGTTGACAGTCAGTCGCCGGCTGACGGGAGATGATCAAACATCCTACAGGAGGAATAACAATGAAAAGCCTCGTCGACCACCTCAGTCAATACGCTGCCTACCACCGCGACCCGCGCAATATCGCCAGCCACTTTATCGGCATTCCACTGATTGTCGTCGCGGTAGCCGTGCTGCTGTCACGCCCCGAATGGGTGATTGGCGGGGTGTGGATTTCACCGGCGGTGATCGTCGCACTGCTGTCGGCGTGGTTTTACCTGCGCCTGGAACTGGCGCTGGGTGTGTTGATGACGCTGCTGATGGGCTTGTCGGTGTGGGCCGGGCATGTGCTGGCGGCACAGAGCACGATGGTGTGGCTCAGCGGCGGCATTGGGATGTTTGTGGTGGGCTGGGTGATTCAGTTCGTCGGGCATTACTACGAAGGCAAGAAGCCGGCGTTTGTGGATGATGTGTCGGGGCTGATCGTGGGGCCGTTGTTTGTGGTGGCGGAGTTGGCGTTTTTGCTGGGGTTGCGGAATGACCTCAAGCAACAGATAGAGCAGCGCTCGGGGCCGGTGGCCGTCAGAGAAAAACGCGCCACGGTCTGAAGCCGAGAGAGGTCTAAATGTGGGAGCGGGCTTGCTCGCGAATGCGGTCTGTCAGCTGATGAATGCATTGACTGACACTCCGCATTCGCGAGCAAGCCCGCTCCCACATTGGGTTTTGCACCGGCTTTAGGCTTTTTGCCAGACCTTGGGTTTGAAGAACAGCGTCTCACCCCGCGCCAGCCCGGTCAGGCTGTCGTGGTCTTTCACCACTTCAGCCTCGATCAGTTCGCTCTGGCCTTCGACCTTCAGGGTTACCCGCGTGGTGGCGCCCAATGGACGAATGTCGCGCACTTCAGCCGCATGGTGATCTTCCAGCTCATGCCGCGACAGCGACACTTCGTGAGGGCGGAACAGCACGTGCTGGTCTTCACCCAGGTGCAGGCGGTTGGAATCCCCGAGGAAGTGATAGACGAAATCGCTGGCCGGGTTTTCGTAGACTTCGCCCGGTGAACCGATCTGCTCGATCACGCCCTTGTTCATCACCACGATGCGGTCGGCGACTTCCATGGCCTCTTCCTGGTCGTGGGTCACAAACACCGAGGTCAAGTTGATGTCTTCGTGCAGGCGCGCCAGCCAGCGGCGCAGCTCTTTACGCACTTTGGCGTCGAGGGCGCCGAAGGGTTCGTCGAGCAACAGCACTTTGGGTTCTACCGCCAGGGCGCGGGCCAGGGCGATACGCTGGCGTTGGCCGCCGGAGAGCTGTTCCGGGTAGCGATCCGATAGCCAATCCAGCTGCACCATGTTCAGCAGTTCATGCACCTTGACCGCGATCTGGCTTTCATTCGGGCGCTGGTTCTTTGGCTTCATGCGCAGGCCGAACGCCACGTTGTCGAACACCGTCATGTGGCGGAACAGCGCGTAGTGCTGGAACACAAAGCCGACGTTGCGATCGCGTACATCGTGGCCGGACACGTCTTCACCGTGGAACACGATACTGCCGTCATCCGGGGTTTCGAGCCCTGCGATGATGCGCAGCAAGGTGGTCTTGCCGCAGCCGGACGGGCCAAGCAACGCCACCAGCTCGCCACTCTGGATGTCCAGATTGATGCTGTTCAGGGCCTTGAAGGCGTTGAAATTCTTGCTGACATTACGGACTTCGATCGACATGACTTATTCCTCACCGGCGCTGTTGCGCAGGCGGTTGATACGGTTCTCGCTCCACTGCTTGAGCAGCAGGATGAGGAGCGCCAGGATCAGCAACAGGCTGGCCACCGCAAACGCGGCGACATGGTTGTATTCGTTGTAGAGGATCTCGACATGCAGCGGCAGGGTGTTGGTCACGCCGCGAATGTGGCCGGACACCACCGACACCGCGCCGAACTCACCCATGGCCCGTGCGGTACACAGCACCACGCCGTAGATCAGGCCCCATTTGATATTCGGCACGGTCACGTGCCAGAACATCTGCCAGCCATTGGCGCCCAGCAGGCGCGCGGCCTCTTCTTCCTGGGTGCCCTGTTCCTGCATCAGCGGGATCAATTCACGGGCCACGAAGGGCACGGTGACGAAGATGGTCGCCAGCACGATGCCGGGCAAGGCGAACACGATCTGGATGTCATGCTCTTGCAGCCACGGACCAAAGAAGCCCTGCGCGCCGAACATCAGCACATAGACCAGACCCGCGATCACCGGCGACACCGAGAACGGCAGGTCGATCAGCGTGACCAGGATGCTCTTGCCACGGAACGAGTATTTGCTCACGCACCACGCGGCGCTGACGCCGAACACCAGGTTAAGCGGCACCGAAATCGCCACGGCGATCACCGTGAGCTTCAGTGCCGACAGTGCGTCGGGCTCAAGGATCGCGGTGAAAAACGCACCGAGGCCGTTCTTCAAGCCCTGGGTTACCACGATCAACAGCGGCAACAACAGGAATAACACGAACACCAGCCAGCCAAGGCCGATCAGGATACGTCGCGACGTTGCACTGCCACGGCGGGCCGCATTGGCCGAGGACGCGGCGGAAATAGACGATTGGGACATGTTCCGCGCCTCCTTATGGACGTTCGATGCGCCGCTGCAACAAGTTGATCAGCAGCAGCAGTACAAAGGAAACCACCAGCATCAGCACGCCGATGGACGTGGCGCCGCGGTAGTCGTATTGGTCGAGCTTGACCATGATCAGCAGCGGCAGGATCTCGGTTTTCATCGGCATGTTGCCGGCGATGAAAATCACCGAACCGTACTCGCCAACGCCCCGCGCGAACGCCAGGGCGAAACCGGTCAACCAGGCCGGCAGCAACGCCGGCACCAGGATGTGGCGGAACACCTGCAACGGCTTGGCGCCCAGGCAGGCGGCGGCCTCTTCGACTTCCCGGGGGATATCGGCCAGTACTGGCTGCACCGTGCGCACCACGAACGGCAACGTGACGAAGGTCAGCGCCAGGGTGATGCCCAAGGGGGTGTAGGCGATCTTGAAGCCCAAGTCAGCCGCGAACTGCCCAACGAAGCCGTTCGGCGTGTACAACGCGGTCAACGCGATACCGGCTACAGCGGTGGGCAAGGCGAACGGCAGGTCGATCATCGCATCGATGATCTTGCGGCCCGGGAAGGTGTAGCGCACCAGCACCCAGGCCAGCAGCGTGCCGATCACGCCATTGATCAGCGCCGCGTAGAGCGCGGTACTGAAGCTCAGCTGCAACGCCGCCAGCACGCGCGGTGCGGAGATGATGGCCCAGAACTGATCCCAGGTGAGTTGTGCGGCGTGTACAAACATCGCCGCGAGGGGGATGAGTACGATCAGGCTGAGGTACACCACGGTGTAGCCCAGCGTCAGCCCGAAGCCGGGTATGACGGGGGAGATACGACGCGACATAAGAGTCCTTGGTTAAAGGGGTAAATGCCACTGTAGGAGCGCGCTTTCTGTGGGAGCTGGCTTGCCTGCGATAGCCCCACCGCGATGTGACTGACACACCGCGGTGAGGCTATCGCGGGCAAGCCCGGCTCCCACACAAGCCAGCTCCCACAGAAAAGCGAGGCTCCTACAGGTATTTTGGTTTACTGCGCCGTGTAGATCTGGTCGAACACGCCACCGTCGTTAAAGAATTTCGGTTGGGCAGTTTTCCAGCCGCCGAAGTCTTTGTCGATAGTCACCAGGTCCAGTTTCGGGAACTGCTGGGCGTATTTGGCGGCCACTTTTGCATCGCGCGGGCGGTAAAAGTTCTTGGCCGCAATCTCCTGGCCAGCCGGGCTGTACAGGTGTTTCAGGTATTCAGTGGCGATTTCGGTGTTGCCTTTTTTCTCGGCGTTCTTGTCGACCACGGCCACTGGCGGCTCCGCGAGAATCGACAGCGAAGGCACGACGATATCGAACTTGTCAGCGCCGCCGTCTTCTTTCAGGGCCAGGAACGCCTCGTTTTCCCAGGCCAGCAACACGTCACCCTGACCGTTGTTGACGAAGGTGATGGTCGAACCACGCGCGCCGGTGTCCAGCACAGGCACGTGTTTGAACAGCTCTTTCACGTACTCCTGGGCCTTGGCTTCGCTGCCGCCGGTTTTGAGGCCGTAGGCCCAGGCGGCGAGGAAGTTCCAGCGTGCGCCGCCGGAGGTTTTCGGGTTTGGGGTGATCACGGACACATCTTTCTTGATCAGGTCGCCCCAATCCTTGATGCCTTTAGGGTTGCCCTTGCGCACCAGGAACACGATGGTCGAGGTGTACGGGGTGCTGGCGTCCGGCAGGCGGGTCTGCCAGTTTTCCGGGAGGGTCTTGCCCAGTTTTGCGATTTCGTCGATGTCACCGGCCAGGGCCAGGGTCACTACGTCGGCGCGCAGGCCGTCGATCACGGCGCGGCCTTGTTTGCCCGAACCACCGTGGGATTGCTGGATCTTGACGTTGTCGCCGGGGTGGGACTGTTTCCAGAAACTGGTGAACTCAGCGTTGTAGTCCTGGTACAGCTCACGGGTAGGGTCGTACGAGACGTTGAGCAACTCGTAGTCCTTGGCAACCGCGGAACCTGCAAACACGGCGCTGGCCAGGGCGGCCAGGGCGTAACGGCGAATCGACGACATAGAAGCTCCTGAAATTCTGGGGTGTTGGCTTTTTCTTATAATTGCGGGTCTATCGCCGTTCTTGCTTAGCTCGGTTTGTTACCCGGGTTCTGCAGACGGAATTTTTCTTTGCGTTCGATCTGTACCACTTGCGCGTTGTGCACCGTGATTTCCACCGCGCCAAACCGCAGATCGCGCAGGGCGCTCTGGATCTCACGCAAAATGGCTGCTTCGTCCTGGCCGTCGACGCTACGTAGAGATGCGCTCATGGTCTCGCTCCTGAAATGAATAGTGCCTCGCAGTGGCGGCACTGCTTGCGGCGTGAGGGCGATAGTAGATAAGCGCGGATATTCTTAAAAATACTATTTAAGAATGTTTATATAACCAGAAAGAATTTTCTGGTGGGGCGTGAGGTTGCGCGCGGTTTATGTGCCCGAGCGCCAAAATAAAGCCTTGAGCAGATTCAAATGTGGGAGCTGGCTCCCACATTTTTAAAGCATTTCAATTTCGGATGGCGGGTGCTCTCGACCAATCAATCTCCTGCGCCGGCATCGGCCGCCCAAACCAATACCCCTGCCCCAGATCGCATTCCTGTTCCAACAAAAACCGCGCCTGCTCCACCTGCTCGATCCCTTCGGCCTGCACCTGCATGCCCATGCTTTTCGCCAGCGCAATCACCACCCGCACAATCGCTGCATCGTCCTCATCCCACGGCAACCCAGCAACAAACCCTTGGTCGATCTTGAGTTTCTGCACAGGCAGGCGCTTGAGCCGTAGAAGCGACGAGTAACCGGTCCCAAAATCATCGATGGCCAGGCGCAAGCCCAGTTCGCGCAGGCGGTGCAGTTGCTCCAGGGCGACTTCGGGGTCGTCCATCACCGCGCTCTCGGTCACTTCAAGTTCAAGGAAGCCGGGGTCGAGGCCCGTGTCGTGCAGCACTTGGGCGACCTGCTCGTACAATTCGCGCCGCGCAAACAAACGGCTGGACACGTTGACGGCCATAAAGCTCAACGGCACCCCATCGGCCAGCCATTGGCACATCTGCCGGCAAGCCTGATCCATGACCCAAGCGTCGATATCGGCAATCAACCCCGTGCGCTCGGCAATCGGGATAAATTCTCCCGGCGGCACCAGGCCACGCTCCGGGTGCTGCCAGCGCACCAGCGCTTCGACGCCAATCAGGCGACTGCCGTGCAGCTCATGCACCGGTTGGTAATAAACGCGCAGCTCTTGCAGCTCAAGGGCACGGCGCAGCTCGTTGGCAATTTCCACGCGGTTCTGCGCATGGGCGGTGAGTTCTTCGGTGTACAACGCGTAGCCTTCACGGCCGGCGCTCTTGGCCTTGAACAGTGCGGAGTCCGCATTGCGCAGCAACTGTTCAGCACTCAGGGCGTCGCTGGGAAAGAGGCTGATACCGATACTGGCGCTGATAAACAGCTGGTGGCTGTCGAAGCTGAACGGCTGCTTCATCGCATCGAGGATGCGTTGCGCCAAGGCGGCAGCCTGAACCACCTGTGGACAACTTTCCGCGAGCACGGCGAACTCATCTCCACCCAGGCGCGCCAGGGTCACGCCGGGGCCGAACAACCCCTGCAGCCGTTCGCCCACCAGCTTGAGCAACTGGTCTCCCACATTATGGCCCAGGCTGTCGTTGATGATTTTGAAGTGATCCAGGTCCAGCAACAGCAGGGCGCAACCGCGCTTGTGGACTTGCGCCGAGGCCAGCGCCTGCTCGGCGCGGTCGGTGAACAGCAAGCGGTTGGGCAGGTCGGTCAGGGGGTCGTGGTGCGCGAGGTGGGCCAGTTCGTGCTCGGAGTCCTTGATGGCACTGATATCGGAGAACACTGCGACGTAATGGCTGACGTGGCCCTGGTCATCGTGAATCACACGAATGGTTTGCCACTGTGGATAAATTTCACCGCTCTTGCGCCGGTTCCAGATTTCTCCGCTCCATTCGCCGGTGCTCTGCAGGCTCTGGAACATCTGCCGATAGAAATTCGACGAGTGGCGACCGGACTTGAACAGGCTGGGAAGCTGGCCCATGACGTCCTCGCCTTGATAACCGGTAATCGCCATAAAGGCGCGATTGACGTGGACGATCAGCCCATGGGCGTCGGTGACCAGCACGCCTTCACGGGTACAATCGAACACGGCGGCCGCCTGGCGCAGGCGCTCGCGGTTTTCCTTCAGGGGTTGTTGCAACTGGTGGGCACGGGCAAACCGGGCGTACATCAGGTAAATCACCAAGGCGCTGAGGGCCACCCACACATAGCCACGCACTTGCAACCAGTGGTTCAGCTCGCTGGGGTCATCGAGAAACTCGATCAATACCTGCCGAGTAAGGCCTATCCACAGAATGGAAACCAGCAGGTATACCAGCCCCGCACGCAGGGCACCTCGGCATGAAAACAGCATATGCTCAGTAATCCTTACCCAAAAAAACAGAATCGTCCTACAAAGGCTGGGGATTATAGAATAAGAAACATCCAGTCACTCCTATCTGAAAGAGCGGCTGGTTTTCTGTGTAGGCTTAGTGATAATGCGTGAGCTGTTCTTTTCTTTATCTGAGGGCCATACAGCCTATGTGGTACAACGGTTTTCTTGACTTGTCAGCCTGGCAACTGGTTGCAGTCACCCTGTTGATGACCCACGTGACCATCGTTGGGGTCACGGTCTATCTGCATCGCTATTCAGCCCATCGCTCCCTGGAGCTCAATGCCGGCCTGAAACACTTCTTCCGCTTCTGGCTGTGGCTCACCACGGCGCAGAACACCCGCGAGTGGACAGCCATCCACCGCAAGCACCACGCCAAGTGCGAAACCGTCGATGACCCGCACAGCCCGGTCATCAAGGGTTTGTCCACCGTTATGCGCAAAGGCGCCGAGCTGTACCGCGCCGAGGCCGAAAACCCTGAGACCCTGCGCATCTACGGCAAGAACTGCCCGGACGACTGGATCGAACGCAAGGTCTACACCCCCTACCCATTGTTGGGCGTGGCGATCATGGGCGTGATCGACCTGCTGTTGTTTGGCACGATCGGTATCACCATCTGGGCGATCCAGATGATGTGGATCCCGTTCTGGGCCGCCGGCGTGATCAACGGCCTGGGCCATGCCGTGGGCTATCGCAATTTCGAATGCCGTGACGCGGCGACCAACCTGGTGCCGTGGGGCATCATCGTCGGTGGTGAAGAGCTGCATAACAACCACCACACCTACCCCAATTCCGCCAAGTTGTCGGTGAAGAAGTGGGAATTCGACATGGGCTGGGCCTGGATCAAAGTGTTCAGTTTCCTGCGCCTGGCGAAGGTGCAACGCGTTGCGCCCATCGCCCACCGCGTCGAAGGCAAGGGCCACCTGGACATGGACACCGCCATGGCGATCCTCAACAACCGTTTCCAGATCATGGCCCAGTACCGCAAGTTGGTGATCGCCCCGCTCGTCAAGCAGGAGCTGGAAAAAGTCGATCACTCGGTTCGCCACCAATTCCACCGCGCCAAGCGCCTGCTGTCGCGAGAAACCAGCTTGCTGGATGATCGCCACCACCTGCGTATCCAGAGCATGCTGGAACACAGCCAGGCACTTAAAGTGATCTACGAAAAGCGCCTGGCACTGCAGCAGATCTGGCTGAAGACCAGTTCAAATGGCCACGATATGCTGGCAGCCATCAAGGAATGGGTGCATGAAGCCGAGGCCAGCGGCATCCAGTCCCTGCGGGATTTCGCCCACCAATTGAAGACCTATTCGCTGCGTCCTGCGGCGGTCTGACCGCACGGTGGGAGGGCTTGCCCTCCCACCCATCGGCTTTTTGGCGTCATTTCTCGGTCACCGGCAATCGGTCCTGTTGACGGAACTTCACTGCAATTCGCCTCTCTCAATGAACACTTCGCCATCATGGTGGCCCCTTGTAGTGACCGCTGTTTCAATGTGCGGCGCGCCCAGAGAGAGTTGTGCCGATGGTTCACGAAAAACCCTACTTGTCCGATCCGCCCACCGCTGAACATCCGCGTCCGGCGGCGGCGGCGACCCTGTTGGCACTGGTGCACGCCCAGGGTGAAGTCGAGCGGCTGAGTGAGCGCGAGCAGTTGCTCAGCTCAATGCTGGTGAGCGTGAACGCCGTGCTGTGGGCCATCGACTGGGAAACGCGCCGCGTACTGTATGTGAGCCCGGCCTATGAGCGGGTGTTCGGGCGCTCCGCCGGCCTGCTGCTGGCCGACCATCGGGAGTGGCGCAACAGCATTCACCCCGAAGACCTCGACTACGCCGAACACAGCCTGGCCCGCGTGCTGGAACAAGGCGCCGTGGAAGAACGCGAGTACCGCATCATCACCGCCGACGGGCAAATCCGCTGGTTGAGCGACAAGTGTTACATCAACCAGCAGATCGAACCTGGTGAACCCTTGATCGTGGTAGGCATAGCCGAAGACATCACCGAAAAGAAACAGATGGCGCTGGAGCTGCACCGTCTCGCCACCACCGACGTGCTGACTCAAAGCAGCAACCGTCGGCACTTCTTCGAATGCGCCAATCAAGCCTTCGACAGTGCCTGCGCGCAAGGCGCGCCGCTGGCGTTCCTGCTGCTGGACATCGATGACTTCAAGGACGTCAACGACACCTACGGGCATCTGGAGGGCGACCAGGTACTGCGGCGCATCGCTGAGAGCGGTCGAGGGGTGTTGCGCCGTGGCGATCTGTTCGGACGCATTGGTGGTGAAGAGTTCGCCGCCGTGCTGCCGGGCTGTGCGCCGGAGATGGCGCTGCAAGTGGCTGAACGCCTGGGCAAGGAGATTCAAGCGCTGAGTTTCAGCTATGAAGGCCAGGCGTTCAACGTGACCATCAGCCAGGGCCTGGCCAGCCTCACCGAGACAGACTCGACCCTGGACAGCCTGTTCGCCCGCGCTGATGCGGCGATGTACGAGGCCAAGCGCTTGGGCAAGAACCGCGTAATAGCGGGTTGAGCAATCACATCTCCCTGTGGGAGCTGGCTTGCCTGCGATAGCATCACTTCGGACTGCCTGAAACACCACGCCGCCCGCATCGCAGGCAAGCCAGCTTCCACCTTGATACGTGTCGCCCGCTAGGCCTTGCGCACGCGCATGAGCTCCGACAAGCCAACTTTGAGCAACCGTGCCGTCTTGCCCTTGGCCAGCGCTTCCAGCCCTTCATGCTCGGTCAATCGCGCCACAATGAACACGGCCTGAATGTGCAGCAGTGGGCACAAAAAAACCCGCCGAAGCGGGTTTTTTCTGTCGATCAGCTCAGCGTCCGCTTACAGCTCGGAGAAGCACTCTTCAATGATCGCCAAGCCTTTGTCCAACTGCTCGTCCGGCGAGGTCAGCGGGACCAGTACGCGCAACACGTTGCCGTAGGTGCCGCAGGACAGCAGGATCAAGCCCTTGTCACGCGCCTTGGCCACCACGGAGGCAACGGCAGCGGCGTTTGGCTTGTGGCTGTCGCCACCTTCGAACAGCTCGACCGCGATCATCGCGCCCAGGGCCCGCACTTCACCGATCACCGGGTACTTGGCCTGGATGGCCTTGAGGCCCGTGACCAAGCGCTCGCCAACCGCTTTGCAGCGGTCCAGCAGGTGTTCTTCCTCAAACACTTCCATCACCGCCAACGCAGCCGCGCAAGCGATCGGGCTACCGGCGTAGGTGCCGCCCAGGCCGCCTGGTGCGATGGCGTCCATGTACTCGGCCTTGCCGCACACACCCGCCAGCGGGAAGCCGCCGGCGATGGATTTGGCGAAGGTGGTCAGGTCGGCAGCAACGCCCATCTGTTCCATGGCAAAGAAGGTACCGGTACGACCGGCGCCGGTTTGCACTTCGTCGGCGATCAGCAGGATGCCGTGCTTGTCGCACAGTTCGCGCAGGCGCTTCATGAAGGACTTTGGCGCGACGTAGAAACCGCCTTCGCCCTGCACCGGCTCGATGATGATGGCAGCGATATCACGCGGCTCGGCATCGTTCTTGAAAATGCGTTCGATGCTGGCGATGGAATCGTCGTCGCTCACACCGTGCAGTTCATTCGGGAACAGCGCGCGGAACACGCCGCCTGGCATCAGGCCCATGCCGGCCGAGTAAGGCACGACTTTACCGGTGAGGCCCAGGGTCATCATGGTGCGACCGTGGTAAGCGCCGGTGAAAGCAATCACGCCAGCACGGCCAGTGGCGGCGCGGGCGATTTTCACGGCGTTCTCGACAGCTTCGGAACCGGTGGTGACCAGCAGGGTTTTCTTGGCGAAATCACCTGGGACCTTGGCGTTGATTTTTTCGCACAGTTCCACGTAAGGCTCGTAGGCCAGCACCTGGAAGCAGGTGTGCGTCAGCTTGTTCAGTTGCGCGGTCACGGCGGCGATGATTTTCGGGTGCACGTGGCCGGTGTTCAGTACGGCGATGCCGCCGGCGAAGTCGATGAACTCGCGACCTTCAACGTCGGTCACGGTGGCATTCTTCGCGGATTCGGCGAAGATCGGGTGAATCTGGCCAACACCGCGGGGTACAGCGGCTTCGCGGCGTTTCATCAGGGATGCGTTGGTCTTGCTCATAAAGTCCTCATTCGCCACTCATCGGGTGGCGTGGTCCAAGGAATACGTGGCGGGGAGGCAACTACGGCAGCATGCGATGATCGACTGCCACAGCTTTCCCGACCACTACGAAGTACGGTGTGAAACACGCAAAGGGTCAGCGCTCTCGTGCCCTTTGCGTTTACTGCAATCTCTTGCCGGTTAGATGCCCAGGCAGAGGTATTTGATTTCCAGGTAATCCTCGATCCCGTACTTGGAACCTTCACGGCCCAGGCCCGAAGCCTTGATGCCGCCGAACGGCGCCACTTCGTTGGAGATCAACCCAGTGTTGACGCCGACCATGCCATATTCCAGGGCTTCAGCCACACGGAACACACGGCCCAGGTCACGGGCATAGAAGTAGGAAGCCAGGCCGAACTCGGTGTCGTTGGACATCGCGATCACTTCGGCTTCGTCTTTGAAACGGAACAGCGGCGCCAGTGGGCCGAAGGTTTCTTCCTTCGCGACCGCAGCGTTTTTCGGCACGTTGGTAAGGATAGTCGGCTCGAAGAAGTTGCCTTCCATCACCTTGCCGCCAGCCAGCAATGTAGCGCCTTTGCTCAAGGCATCCGCAATGTGTTCCTGAACCTTGGCCACGGCCTTTTCGTCGATCAGCGGACCGGTGGTGGTGCCTTCTTCCAGACCGTTGCCGATCTTCAACTTGGCGACGGCCACTTTCAGCTTCTCGGCGAACGCGTCGTACACCGAATCCTGGATGTACAGGCGGTTGGCACAAACGCAGGTCTGGCCGTTGTTGCGGTACTTGGAGATGATCGCGCCTTCGACGGCCTTATCCAGGTCCGCATCGTCGAACACGATGAAAGGCGCGTTGCCGCCCAACTCCAGGGACACCTTCTTGATGTCCTTGGCGCACTCAGCCATCAGCTGGCGACCGATTTCGGTCGAGCCGGTGAAGGACAATTTACGCACGATCGGGTTGCTGGTCAGCTCGCTGCCGATGTCACCCGCACTGCCCGACACCACGCTGAAAACACCCTTTGGGATACCGGCACGCTGCGCCAGCTCAGCCAGGGCGAATGCGGAAAACGGGGTTTGCGACGCCGGCTTGAGGACCATTGTGCAACCGGCGGCCAGCGCCGGGCCGGCTTTGCGGGTGATCATCGCGGCCGGGAAGTTCCACGGAGTGATGGCGGCGGTCACGCCGATCGGCTGCTTGATAACGATCAGGCGCTTATCGGGCTGGTGGCCAGGAATCACGTCACCGTAGACGCGCTTGGCTTCTTCGGCGAACCACTCGATAAACGAGGCGGCGTAGACGATTTCGCCCTTGGCTTCGGCCAGTGGCTTGCCTTGCTCCAGGGTCATCAGGCGTGCCAGGTCGTCCTGGTTCTCGATGATCAGTTCGAACCAGCGACGCAGCTTGTTCGCGCGGTCCTTGGCGGTGAGAGCACGCCAGGCCGGCAGCGCCTTGTCGGCGGCCTCGATGGCGCGGCGGGTTTCAGCGGCGCCCATCTTTGGCACGGTACCGAGAATCTCGCCCGTGGCAGGGTTGTTGACCTTGATGGTTTGACCGTTGTCCGCATCGACCCAAGCGCCATCGATAAAGGCTTGCTGGCGGAACAACTGGGTATCTTTAAGCTGCATGTCGGCTTTCCTTAACAGCACCGCGCGCACGCGGAGCGAATTAGAGTTGTTGAAAGGCGCCTTGTGGGCTGCCGTCAGGGAAATCAGCCCCAGCGCGCGGATGAAATGAAAGAGCGCACGGGAGACAGAGCGTTTGAAATCTCAAACGAATCCTAGGATCAATGGGGGTACAGGGCAATAGGATGTTCGAAAAAAAGAACGAAAACGGCGCATTTGCCGGGTTTATCTGATCAGCGTAGCTGGGCCAGATTTCATTGCATCGTTCGTCGGCACCCAGCGCAGGGCCTCTATACGGCAAATTCCTACACTCAAACGCCCAAAGACCAGCATGGACGCCCAAGGTCGACATGGGTATGATGTCGCCCGCACAAGCATCCGTAGCTCAGCTGGATAGAGTACTGCCCTCCGAAGGCAGGGGTCGTGGGTTCGAATCCCGCCGGGTGCACCAGATATGAAATGAAAAAGCCCCAGGTCGAGAGACCTGGGGCTTTTTTGTGGGTGATTTTTTGTAAGCCTTAGGGCGCAACTGTCTGGAATTTCCGGATAGTTGCATCTCATATGGGCTCTTGTGATCTCAGGCCGGCAGTTGGCACTGCTCCTAGCCTGCAATCCTGCGTTAGGTGTGTTGTCACGCAATGAATGGGGCTCGTTCAAAAGCAATCATGTACAAACGAGCCGAGCTATTCAGAAGCAATGCTGCTGAATTGGTGACAGCAGCAAAGCGGTATCAAGAGATCGTACAGGTCCTGGGAATTCCCAGTTGCTTGGCAAGTATTGGGATTCCATTACCTGCCACCCATATGCAGGGCCGAATTGACTAC
The DNA here is from genome assembly GCF_054685145.1 of Pseudomonas sp. H1_A03. Lineage (NCBI taxonomy): Bacteria > Pseudomonadati > Pseudomonadota > Gammaproteobacteria > Pseudomonadales > Pseudomonadaceae > Pseudomonas > Pseudomonas sp. H1_A03. The sequence goes on along the minus strand of NZ_CP162829.1, from coordinate 1,507,993 downwards.
ATCAGCCCTTACACAATCAGCCCTGGCGCGACGAATGCGACGATTGAGGAACTGCTCGCAGCCTGATGCAACAGACCATCAACGTGGAACACCTTTTTCCCATGGAACACGTGGTGGGCCAACTCAAATAAAAAGGTGTTCCAGCCTGAAAGCCACGTACTCCGTGGCTTTCAGCTTTAGTGGAACACCTGGAACACCGTTTTTTGAGGGGTATCAGTTTTTAACCCCCATCACCCCGTCACATTGGGCGCCTTCAGCGAGCAGCGGAGGGGGTCGCCACACGCATTCCTACACCTCTCCCAGATGCTCAGCAGCCTGAGAAGTTGCGCTCCACTTGACGACCCGTTTGCATTCGTTGTGACCAGCAATTGCATCGGATGTGGTCAACACGCGTTGAAACCAAGATCGGTAGAGAACGGCCAGAAGCGGCCTAACTCAAGTGACTCGCCCACCTCTAAGTGCCTTAAGGTCAGTCACCTTTTTTGTGTTTGTGTACTTCCAAATCAGGATGTTTGGGTTTGTTTTCTTCAGTAACACGACGGCGCTGGTCCTTTTTGCCGGTGGATTCAGCGATCGGTTTAGGGCCGGGTTTAATACTCATGTGTACAACTCCTTCGATTGATGACGTGTCTGTAAGTAAAGCCGCAACATTTGTCAAGATCCAGCGAAGAGACGTTTTCGCTAATAACTTACTTTCCAAGGCTGCAACCTGCCATAAGCGGCCAAGCTAAAATGCGCAAATTCGGGCAGGGCACGTAATTGGAATAGGGAGCAAAACTCAGAGTATTCTATCAGCATATCCCGTTGCCGGAAGCAAGTCAGAGCTAACTTAGACCTTGGTCACGAATAATTGAAGGATTAAAAATGTTTAGCCAAAAAGACATTGACTCTATAGCAGGGCGAGAAGCGACCATAGAATGCTTCAATATCACCCTCACTCAAAATACACCTAACTCCCCAATAGTTTTCAATGGGCCAGGCTGCTTATTTTTTGATAACAATAATAATTTAAAAGTAAAAATTTATTCTACATTGACGACATCAGGATCAACTGAAATGATGAATTTCTTTTGGAACAGCCCGCCTGGCTTAGTTCCAGAAGATAGGTACTTTACTCTAGAGGCTGAGGATGCATCTGGAAAAGTTTGGAAAAATACCCGAACACTAGCGCAGAAAGGAGTAGATACATATCCATCAGGTGCAGTATTGGTGCTTGCTTTGAATAATGCAAGGTCAGTCTCCCAACTTAATAATTCAGTAGTCGGCGGCACTGCACTGATAACTGTAAATGGTATTTATCGACTACCATTTAATAAGTTCATTGACAATGGAAAAGGTTCCAGCGAGTTGGCAAAGCTGACCCTTTCACGAGGAACTATAACTATAAACATAACCCAAGAGAAAAGCAGGCTAAGTATTGAAATAAAAGACAGTAATGAATCCGTAGAGCTATCTTCGATATTCTATTTACTAGAGGGAATAAGTATTGCTACCGGACAACTCCTAGAAGCGTCGCTCATAATTACGAGAAACGGAAATTCCTACGAGGCTTACATCCAGGGGCGCACGGCTAAAAGTACTTATACCTTGGCAGATCCTATCGTTGAACTGTTTCCACGGAAAGAGGCCGGACTGCATAACTTCTTGCAGATGTACATGAAAGCTAGGCCAAAAGGACTAAACCATTTAGCGAATTACTGGCATCGACTCAAAGATATATCCAAAGCAAATACTGAAGCTGCAGCGTTAGTACTCTGTGTAAACATCGAGGGAATGGTAAAAAATTACTTCTCAAGAAATATAGATTTGGACGACAAAATCCTGATGGAGATTTGTGATACACAAAAATTTATTAAAGCATCAAAAGCAAAGATCCCTGAGTCGGGAGTAAATGCGATTCTAAGTTTTTTGGGAGGACTGAAAACCAAAACAATTTCAGCTATTCTCACGGACATGGGCGCGTCCGGAGAGATTGACAAGGCACAAGTTAAAAGCTGGAAAGACCTTAGACATACTCTGGCTCACGCAGACAATGCAGTGATTTCGTCGGAAAATTTTGAAAAATTTGTTTTTGATCTTCAGAACTGCTTAGCCCTATTCGGCAAGCTTATTGAGCTCTGCGTAACTCACTTAAGTGAGGAAAGCGCTATGACAGTACTACCACTAGAAGATCTGGATGCACATGAATAGATGCGAGTTTTAATCCTTCACCCCGCCAAATACAAAAAACCAGCGTCGCAAACAAGCCACAAGCCTCCAGCCCTCTATGTGAGAGCCGGTTTTTTACACAATATGGCGGTGAAGGAGAGACTCTGAACCCTCAGAACCCTAAATACTGAGTGCCCTCCTTGTCCTTCACTAGTAACTTATTTTGCTAATTGTTGGAATAGTAGCCTCTCCTTTATCAGCATATAACCAACCGCAGTACCATAGGTCTCACTGCATCATTCTTATGGACATTAGCCCTTCGGTGCCTTTTCAAGTGGCTCAACGTCACTGGCATCATGCGGCGACGTTGATTCGCCTTGAGTATCTAAAACCTCTTCAACTTTCTTTTTCTCTGAGCTGAAGATTTCTCTGAAAGCGCTCTTGAAATCAGATTTTCTAGCGAAGGCTCGGTAAAGCTTAGGAGCAATCTTTTTCAAGCTAGCGACTGATACAGCCATTGCCCCAAGAAGCTCCTTAGAGTATTTATATCCCGCAATTTGACGCGCACGACTATCCAGATAGTCAAGAACGTCAGTAGACTCATCAGAATGCGTACTTAAATATTCCAAAACCCCCATCAACTTTCCAACCTCTGAGGTATTGGCGGGTTGGATATCAACGATAACGCTGCCAAAATTTTTGAAAAGCCAAACGACGGGTTCAGGAAGCGATTTTTCAGAGTAGGCCAGATTTCGGAGTTCAGCACCGAGTAGGTTTTTTTGCTCTTGACCGCAGGATCGTAAAAGAATTTCAATGTTGTTAACTCCATTCGATCGAGCATTTTCTTTTAAATCACCAGTTACGATTTTTTTTACGACGCTGACAATGGCAGATCGATAGGCGGAACCCAGGTGAAAACCTTCTTGCTTACTTAAATAATCAATTAAAACTCTATGATTCGGGCTACCACTAAGCAAAATCGTTTCCCAACTATCTTCACCGCTTTCATCAGAGCTATAGTGCTGCAAAACGCCTGCCTTTATTGTAGGGAAATACTCCTCCGAACTAGAAACCAAAGCTTCTAAAAAACCAGGATCTAGACTTTCAATCGACTCGATGTTTACCTTGAAGTGGCGCTGCCAATCATTCAGCCATTCGAATATTTTTTGTGAGTCTACGCCATAAGGCTCAAGTGCATTGGCTATCCTGGTGAAGTCATTAGGGATCCAGCTATGGTTCAGCCTCCAAATAGCATCATCAGTAATCGCCCAAGCCAGAATTTTTGCTATAACACCCCCTACAACCGGTTCTTCAAAACCACTTATTAGTGCATCACTGCAAGAAGCTGAACTATTAAAAAGTAATTTAAACGCTCTGCTCTCTACTATCGACTCTAACTTCTCTACTTTTGCTAGACTCTTAAAATCCTTAGCGATAAATAACAATATCGCTACAGCAGAGTCTTGACTAACAGCTCTGCCTTCAAAAGACTGAGCGACCACTTGAGCAATCATTGCTGCATTAGAACTCTGACTTAAAGCTAACCCGAACAGAGCTGCCTCATTATTAGGGTAAGTACTCAAGGAATTAGAAAGAGATGAAACCTCCTCATCAGTCATTGCAACTACAGGGTCATATCCGGATTTCCGAGACGAACTAATAGTTTCCAGCAATAACTCACGCTGAAACTCTGTAATTGGAACAATTTCCGTTGAGTTTGGTAAGCTGATGATGTGCTGGTGAACGCTCTTTATTCCAGCCTTAGTAAATTTAAAATCGTCTACACCAACAACCTTAAGATCTTCTAGCGTTGCGAACACATGAATAAAGTAGGATGCATTATCTACAGTGAACTCCTCAGAGTTTAAACCTAGCGAGTCTAGTAGAGAATCATATTGCCTTAGCTGATCTTGATTTTCTTCAACAGCTTCTGAATCAATCGGACTATTGGCAGCCTGCTTAACTTTTTTGAATATTTCCTGCTTAAGCATATTCAAGCCGCCCGGATACAACCCGGCTAAGCGACAAGTTTTCAGTGCGCTGTAGAATTCTTGTTTATTGTCTTGAATATCGCCTTGGAATATTTTTCCCATCCCGTTCAATGTCGAAATGACAAGCTTGAACTCATCACTGCTCAGAGTTGAAGAGGCTGCTCCAAGAACTTGGACCAACTCTGAATTATATCCATCTTTTGAAAGATAGCGTTTGAAAGCGTCCTTAAATCCAAATGCAGTCACAAGGGATGAAAATCGCTTAGAATCCATCTCTGTAATCGACATTGCCAAAGGCTCATCAATGAGCTCAGCCATCGCAATTTTACTATTTGTTAAGAAGTGAATCTGAAGAAATTGTATTTGCCAACCTCCCTCTAGATCTGATCCGATATGCGCCTGGAGAACCTGTTGGGTAGCGGCTATATCCTTATAGTCTAGATTGGGATGCAGCGTTTTATAAGCGTCTGAAAACCCACCAACTCTGATGACTTCTTCCACAGGCAGATCGTTATACTTGCAAAGAAGTAAATAAGCGCCAATACAGAAAAGGTCAATATCAGAGCCTAATGTGAGCGATGTGGTAGCAATGTCATTAATAAATCGTTTTTGGAGGCGCGGCGTTACAAGTTTTCCTGCCATTGGACTATGCCGCTGTAGGAGTGTTGCGCATTTTTCAGAAATTTCCCGCTGATCTTCTGGGTAGGTACTGTCCCAAAGCGTGTAGAAGCCGTCTTTCCACCCGGCGGTAATAATTGGGGGCGTTCTAAATACAACGGGGAATTTTTTTGCAATGAAGTCACGTGAGTCGTAAGTGCGCTCATGGTCTGCCGATAAATATTTTGCGACCTTATTAGAACAGAATGGGACAATCACTGTAAGGTTGTTATCTTCCGAAACCCATGTGAAAATTTCGAGATCACTCCATACTGCCCTGAGGCTATCTTTGGGCAACCGGTCAAGGTTATCCAAAATCACTACATAATGAATACCCTTAAGTAGTTTTAGATCTGCATCAAGGGTTCGCTTAAGATCAAGCGGAGTTACGTCTTTGGCTACTTTAATCTTTTCTGTTACAGTATCATCCGAACCGCCCTTAAAGAGGTGAAAAATACTCCATGGCTGATCACCAACCGTAGTTCCCTTTAGCTTGCAACGAGCAACAACCAAAACAATCAATGGACTCAATAAAGAAAATATATGTACAAAGTAAAGCCAAGGTTCAATAGCATCCTTCATCTTACTTATAGCAAATAACTCTTTAAAAGAACTTGTGGAGAAAAATAGCGTTACTACCAAGAGCAGTGCCCAAGAGCTGACCCTACTGACGGTATTTTTTGTGTACGTAAAGTGGCGCCCTAACGCTTTATCTCGATTGTCACGCAGCGATTCTTTGATTCTCTCATCAGACCCTACAGCCTTTATTAGCTCATCGGTGAAGAGTTCAATAAAATTACTTTTTATGGAACCCTGATAATTTTGCTCACAGTCAAAAAACCATACTTTGTACTTGGCGTCCCTTTTAACTAATTTATTTTGGAGCATGGTAAGTATGGAGCTCTTGCCCGATCCGAACTCACCATCAAGTCCAATGACTCTAGAGTTTTTTTCATCGGCGATATATTCACACATCGCTAAAGCGACTTTATCGTGACTCCCCCCGGAAAAACGTCCAACCCAGAAGGATGCTCGTTCTGGAAAGAAATCTTTGACATGGAAAATCCTTTTTAGAGTCAGTGGCTTCAATCAAGACATCATAATGACATCAGGTCAAGCCCGTTTGGGATGTTGAAAATGTTCAGTTCCAGCATCCTGCTTGAAAATCTCATTCAGCGTTACTCTATAACGCTTGAGCTTGAATCCTATACCTGTATGCGATGGCTCGCGCTTTCCCACAATCGACGCTCGACCCATCCGTACTAATATGTATCGGAAGCTCTAGGCGAGTACTCAGCTCGCTTAACGCTGCTCCCACGGACAGCAGAAAAACGGCACAACTGGCTGCGTACACCGCACGCGCTATCTCATTAAAGCGTCAATGTCGGATTCAACAAGGCGTCGCGTGTATCCCCATGTGTATCCTCTCTCCTATAGAAATAGATAAAAACAATTAAAATCATATACTTGAAGATCTGGTTCAAATGACGCCGGGGCACCAGATGTGAATGAAAAAGCCCCAGGTCGAGAGACCTGGGGCTTTTTTGTGGGTAACTGAATAGAAAAACCATCGAACCCCACGAATGGAAACAAACCGACACTCAACCAGATATCGCATTCCCATGACAGCGAGAACTTGACTACAATCTCGCTAACCATGACATCAAAACACCATCACGGAAGATCCCTCATGCCTGTAAATCCTTCTGTCGTCCAGCCTTCGTCAACCCCCAGACCACCCCCCATTAAGCTAAGTAAATCTGGAAAATTTTATCGGCTAGCCAAACTCGTCGCTCAAAATAAGATTAATCAGTGTGTAGCGAAAATAAAAATAAGCCTTGAAGCACAAACCCCTCCAAAAAGCGACTTCAAATCCTCAGAAGAAGAATGGTCGGGTGTATTCACCCATACGATTAAAGAATTTGACGTCAGCGCAAAGACAAACATACTCATCAAAACACTAATGAGAAGAAGTCTTGCATATCCAGACCTATCCGAAATCAGAGTGGCGGTACTACTAATTAGTCAACTAAAGGTAGCGAATAAAAATACAGGGGAAGAAAGCATATATCTATACATACAACGCGAGTTAACTGAAGACCCTCTTGACTGTGGGATTACCGCTGACCCCATCGACACGCCGGCGTTTTTAGCTCAATTCTTAGAGACTCAAAATAATGAAACCCCACGCATTGAGCAATTAACAATGCAAATGATGGCTTCGTCGCGCGGGGAAATTCGTAGGAAAAGAATTGATGCTTATAATGTAGGCACAACAACTTCAAGCCTAGGCCTCCACCGAACAATAGCGGGGCCGATGATTCTTGCAGCTCCCCCTTCAAGCGGAAGTCGGACAGTATCCGTTTCGCCGCATAGGCAAAGCGTCAGATCAGGCTCATCACGTATGGCATTTTCAGATGTAATGCAGTGGGCATGTGAACGAAGTGCCGGTTTCGCGCGAACTCGAAACACAGTGATCATACCATCTGATTTTCTTTCCCAAATGGCTCAACCCCTCTTGGACCTTCATAAAAAAACGCCCTCAAGCGTTTGGATTGAAAAAAACGATCTTGCCGAACTAATTAAAAACTACAACAACTTAAACGGAACAACGTGGTCACAGCCAAAATCCACAAAACCTAGACATATCATTCCCGACATTGAGGAACTATTAGAGTACTTCAGCGAACCCATTGAACTGAGCCCCCAGGCTTACAAAACAAACGGAGATAAAATCCCTAGCGGTAACAATGAAGAAACTGTGATATTCAAATCTGTCACACCGGTATTCCCCTTCTCAGATGCACTATTGGAGCTCAGAGTAACAAGCAAAACATGTAAAATAAAGCTACCAACTTTCACTGGTTTTCTACACTTAGGTGAAGCAGACGAGCAACCAAAATCCGTTATGGACCTGCTAAACAAACATAAATCTTTCAGAGTAGTCTTTGACAAAGGACAGGCACTTTATTGCTCGGAGGGCGCCTATGCCAGCGCGAATACGACGCTAGCCGTCGCACAATTAATCCACATATTCAAACCTATTAAAGCACTTGAATCGATCACTTCTGAGAAAGGCGAAGTGCTACCTACGGCGACAAACTTCGAGACAACAAGTTCTTTCCACATAATTGAAACAGACCCCGACATAACTGACAAAGATTCAATCTTAATATGTGATGACGATACACGAGAGTGGTGCGATTACATTGAGATTTCTGAAAATCCCACTCGAATTCGCTGGCTGCATGCGAAGGTGCAACAGCTAGAAAAGGATAAAACAGCACGAATAAGTGCTACAAAAAGCAGCTCACATTCAGGGGCGCTTTCACCCCTCCCTAAAAAACTATTACCGATGAGTTCCAATGACACCTCCAGCGCTTCAAAACTTCAAGAAGTCGTCGGACAAGCACTCAAAAACCTATCCAGGCTCCGAGTGACAAAGCAAGATCATGAATTCGCGCCTCGTAGGGATAAATGGTTAACCCAATATTGCGTACTACCTACGAAGGGAGAGATAAACCGGCTACGCCGCCCCGTCAATTTAAACGCCGACAAGCTGAACGATATATTTGATGATGCCGCATCTAACCCAACCGCGTTGTATGAAGTTGGAATTGTCATCCCAAACTACTCATTGCGCTATTTAGAAGACGAAATGAAAAAGATATTGATCGGAAAAGCATCCCAACATGTTCTGCAAGCTTTTTGGCTGCTAAGTGGCTATATGCATGCATGCCTTGAGGTGGGAGCCCAGCCAATTGTATTTGTACGACCATGACTGCATAGCTGATCGCGCTCACAATGCGTTGCGTGAGGCCTCCGGTTCGCACTGACGCGACATCCGGAGGCTCACGGGCGATATTCTATTTAGGCGCCTGCAACGCCTCCAATCGTGCAGGCAAATCCTCCTGGGAAAATCGCTTGTACAAATCCAGCAACTTCTCGTCCGCCGCTCTGCTTTCTCCCACCTCACGCAGCCTCACAATCTCCCGCAACCCCTCCTCCAACGAAGGCAACACCACCGGTGCGCGCTTGCTGAGCTTGGCGCTCGACTCATCCGCCATCGAGCCCATGACTTGCGCGCTCTCGACCTGGGGCGCGACGGCCATTCGGGCCACTGGCGCAGGTGCGGACATTGCTGGCGGGGCCGGGCGTGGAGCTTCCTCATGAAGGGCGGAGAAGGTTGCCGTGGAAATTTCGGGTTGCGGTACGGGCGAGCGGGTCACTACGCCGATCATCAGCGCTAGCCCGGCCACGGTGGCAAACGCCATCTGCCAGCGCGGACGTTGGCACGCTCGTACCCAACGCTGCCACAGGCTTGGCTGCGGCGCCGGGGCTTCGCGGCGGGCGGTGGCGAGGATGAAGGCGTCGAGGGACGCCGGCGGTTCGCTGGTGCTGTGTTGACGGAAATGCTGGAGTAGCACGTCGTCAGGATCCGGGGTGTGTCGGGAGTCGGTCATGCGGGTATCTCCTCGGCCAGCAGGCGGCGCAGTTTCTGCTGGGCGTAACGCAGGCGGCTTTTTACGGTTTCCAGCGGGGCGCCGGTAAGGGCGGCGATTTGCGGCACTTCGAGGTCGCCGTGCAGGCGCAGCAGGAAGACCTCGCGCTGATCTTCGGGCAGGTCTTGCAGCGCGGCGTCAAGGCGCGCTTGGTCGCGGCTCAGGCTCAGTTGCTGCTCGGGGCCGGCGCTGTCGTCGGGCTGGGCGTGCAGTTGCTCATCGTAGCTGTCGTGCAGCGGGTTGTGGATGCCGTGCTTGCGCCAGTGGTCGATGAGCCGGTTGCGGGCAATCTGGAACAGCCATGTGCGAAAACTCGCCCGGCCTTGTGGCTGGGTGGCACTGCGGATCAGGCTGAGCCAGGTCTCCTGGTAGATTTCCTCGGCCAGTTCAGCCTTGTTGCTCAGGGACACGAGGAAACGGTACAGGCCTTGGCGGTGCCGCGCATACAAGGCTTCGAACGCGGCAGCGTCACCGGTTCGGTAGCGGGCCAGCAGCGATTCGTCGCTGGGTGAAGCATCTGGTACGGCCATGTAAGTGGCGAACTCCTTTCTGAAAGTCAAAGCCGATCTAAGTGTGGGAGCTGGCTTGCCTGCGATGGCATCAACTCGGTGTAACGGATGGACCGAGTCGCTTGCATCGCAGGCAAGCCAGCTCCCACATTGGGTCGTCGTTGCCTGTGCGATCAGTGCTTGAGGCCCTGCGCCAGCTCCACCAACTGCACAAACTCGCCGCGCAGCCCGAAGGGGTCATCGCCTCGGGCCGAGCGGGCCAGTGCGGCGGTGTCTTGCAGGCTCATGCTGCCAGTGTAGCGGCCATCGCCCTTGAGCTGTTGGGCGAACGCTGCCACGGCCGCCGCGAAGCGCAGGTCGTCGCTGGCCTTGGTGGATTCGTTGTTGATGGGCCGCTCGATCAACTGGCTTTCACCGCCCCCGGCGGGCTTATAGCGCACACGCAACATCGCCAGCTCACCGGACTTACCCTCGCCTGCAGGCGCAGCGGCATAACGCAAAGGCTCCAACCACCCCTTCTCGCCCTTCGGCACAATTTCGTACAGCGCAGTTACCGTGTGCCCTGCACCGATTTCACCGGCGTCGACTTTGTCGTTGTTAAAATCCTCACGCTTCAGGGCGCGGTTTTCATAGCCAAGCAGGCGATATTCGCTGACACGCGCCGGGTTGAACTCCACCTGCAACTTCACATCCCGCGCGACCACGGCCAGGGTCGAGCTGAGTTGGTCGACCAACACCTTGCGGGCTTCGCGCAGGTTGTCGATGTAGGCGTAGTTACCGTCGCCCGCGTCGGCCAGTTGCTCCATCAGGTGTTCGTTGTAGTTATCCACGCCAAAACCCAGGGTCGTGAGGGATACGCCGCTTTTGCGCTGCGACGCGGCCATCTGCTTAAGGCTGTCGAAGTCACTGATGCCCACGTTGAAGTCGCCGTCGGTGGCCAGCAGGATGCGGTTGATGCCCTTGTCGATAAAGCCTTCGCGGGCCATCTGGTAGGCCAGTTCGATGCCGGATGCACCGGCTGTGGAGCCACCCGCAGTCAGCTGGTCGATGGCATTGCGGATCTTCACCTTGTCGCGACCCGAGGTGGGCTTGAGCACCACGCGGGATTCACCGGCATAGACCACCAGCGAAACACGGTCCTGTTCACGCAACTGATCCACCAGCAATTTCAGGGTGCTTTTCACCAGCGGCAAACCTTCGCGGCGGTCCATGGAGCCAGACACGTCCACCAGGAACACCAGGTTGGCCGGCGCCAGTTGCGCTACCGCACGGTCAGAGGCTTTGATGCCGATACGCAGCAGTTGAGTGCGCGGGTTCCAGGGTGTGGCGGCTACTTCGGTGGTCACGCCAAAGGGTGAGCCATCGGTGGGCAGCGCATAACTGTAGGGGAAGTAATTGACCATTTCCTCCAGTCGCACAGCACCTTCGGGCGGCAGGCTGCCTTGGTTGAGGAATCGTCTTACGTTGGCGTAGCTGCCGGTGTCGACGTCAGCGCTGAAGGTGGACACGGGCGTTTCAGCCACACGATGCACTGGGTTATCCGGCAGGTTTTCGTACTGTTCGCGGGGCTCGCTGCGGTACTCCATCACAGCCGACTCCTGCATACGCATGGGTGCAGGCATCGCCATGCGCTTGACCATCGCGCCTTGAGCCGGCGCGCTTTGCAGCTCAGCGACGGGTGCGGGCTCGACAGGTGTCGACACATCACTGGACGTAGACAGCCCACAACCGGCCAGCGCCACCAGCAAGGTAACGGCAAAGCCCTGGGCAGCAGGACGCAGGAAGAGCAGAGGACGGGACATGGGCTGAACCTCGTGAATGAATGATCCGTTCACAAGGTCAGACGCAAGGTGTGGGGGGTTCGGGTTAAATCTCGAATAACGGCTCAATCATTGTGGGAGCGGGCTTGCCTGCGATGGCCATGGGAATCTACACCTCTTCAATGTGAGAGTGCGTAGCAGCTGTCGAGCCTTGGCGAGGCTGCGTCAGCGGTGTGTCAGACAGACCGCAAACGCAGCCTCGCCAAGGCTCGACAGCTGCTACGCCGGGGATCGCTCAAGATGTGTAGATACCTATGCTGCGATGGCGGCGATACATTCAGCGTTGGTATTGCCTGACAGTCCGCTATCGCGAGCAAGCCCGCTCCCACATGTTGATCCTCGGTGATTTCAGAACCAGGCTATTACCTCAGTCCGTACCGTACTTCGGGTTACGCGGACCGTACAGGATCCCCGCACGCTGCCCCGGCGACAGCAGGCGCGCGCTGGTGATACCGGCAATCGGGTGCGCCGCATCGGTGGAGCTGTTGATCACTTGCTTGACCGCCGCCGTGATCAGCATGCCGACCAGGCCACCGCCGTTGTTGTTGCCTTCCTCGCTGGACGCATGCGCCGAGCCGGTCCACAGGGTGGTGCCGGTGCGCAGGTCGACCAGTTTGGCCGAGGCCGTCACGGAGGTGTCGCTGGAGATCAGCATGTACTTGGTGCCGTAATTGGTAACGGTGATGTACAGCGCCGCGTCCGCACCAAAGATGTCATGCAGCTTGGCCGGTGCCACGCCTTGGATATCGTTGGCGGTGGTCAGGCCGTTCTGGCGGAAGGTTTCGTCCACCAGGGCGATCGGCAACACGTAGTAACCGGCTTCGGCCAGCGGGTAGGTCACTTGCGAAACCAGGCTGTAGGACGCCTGCACTTCCGGCGATTCATTGATCGGCGGCAGTACCAGGATCGACTTGGGTCGCGCCTGTTTGTACGCCGTGTAATCAATCGTCTTGGGTGCCGCGCAACCGCCGAGCAAAGCCAGGGCCAGCAGGGCGCCAGTGAGTTTTAACAGGCTCATTTAGTGGCAACTCCGGTCTTGGCGTTTTTCAGCAGGAAATCCATGTAGGCGGCGGACTCAGGGAACAGCGCCTTCTCGGTGCGGAACTCCTGCACCATCTGGTCATCCTTGCCCATGCTCAGGTACAGCATGCCCAAGTGGGCGTGGTAACCCGGCGGGGCCTTGCGGCCGCTGGCGTTGATCTTTTGCAGATCCCGCTCCAATGCCTCGACCTGCGCTTCCTTGGGCTCGCCCTTGAAGTACTCGTAAACCTGCGGCTGGTAGCTTTCCCATTGATACAGGGGCTGGGGCGCCGTCTGGCACCCAGCAACCGCTGCAACTGCTGTCAGCATCAGCGCCAACTTAACTGCCTTGCTCATCCTTGTACTGCTCCTTGAGGTGCTGCTGATCAGTTGCGTGGGTTCCAGGCGCCGGCGTTGATGCCGTCGACGAGGCGGTTGATGGCTTCGCGCATGGCCAGGTCGAGGACCTTGCCATTGAGGGTGGAGTCGTAGCTGGCGGTGCCGCCAAAGCCGATGACTTCACGGTTGGACAGCGCGTATTCACCGGCGCCCTGGGTGGAATACACCACTTCGGAGGTGCTGATGTTGACGATATTCAACGCGACTTTGGCGTAAGCCACTTGTGTCTTGCCACGGCCAAGAATGCCGAACAGCTGGCGGTCGCCGGTTTCCTTGCGGCCGAACTCGGTCACGTCGCCGGTCACCACGTAATCAGCGCCCTTGAGCTTCTGCGCGGTGCCTTTGATCGCGGCTTCCTGGGAGATTTCGCCCATGTTGTCGCGGTCCAGCACGCTGAAGCGGTTAGTCTGCTGCAGGTGGGTGATCAGGATGGTCTTGGCCTGGCCACCGAGGCGGTCGACACCGTCGGAGAAGATGCCGCGCATGTAGCTGGAGCGGTTGTCGAACTTGCCCACGGCAATCGGTACACGCACGCCGGAATAGGCGACGTTGGCGCTGGCGACTTGTTCCACCGGCAGCGCGCGGTTGCTCTCGGTGGCGCAACCGGCCACGGTCAGCAGCGCTGCGGCGGTGAGGCCGGACAGCAGGATTTTGGACAGTGAGTTCACAGGGTGCTCCTAAGTGGGGAAATCCAAAGCGATTAGCCGCTATCGAGAAGGGATATCTTGCAGGTCGTCGACAATGTATTGGCTCAGCCCACCAGTGAAATGTCGCTCGACACTGGCGTTACCGGTATTGGTGATGATGCCGCCGATGGTCTTCCATTGCTGCACCTGGCCAACCCAGTTGTTGGGCACCAGGCCTGGCCGGTCGTGGGCAAAGCGCAGCACTTGGGCGCCGGCTTTCTTGACCTTGACCTTGTAGCCGAAATCGATGCTTTGCAGGATGGTGCCGTCGTCGATGACTAAATTGGACAGCCCGCCGTTGGTGTCGATGATATGGCGCACGTAGACGATATCCACGTCCAGCAAATAATCGGCGGTTTCCTTGCTGGTGGCGTAGCGCTTGGCGTTGAGCAGGCGGTTGACCAAGTCGACGCCGAGCTCCTGGCGAACCTTGTCGTCTGGCATGAAATGTTTGCTTTTGCCTCCCACTTCAACGTCGAAGGTGTCGACCCAGTAGGTAGCCGTCTTGGGAATAGTGACCGGCGCCGGGGAGATGTAATACGCCGGCTTGGAGGCACAGCCCACCATAAGGCAGGCCGCGAGGAATACGGCAAACAGGCGCATGTCTGAATTCGTCCCTGAAAAGTATCGTGCTTTAAACAATCGCGGCATTTTACGGAGTTGAAAGCCGTTCTCAAGTTGTTTTGACGCCCAAGCTGCGCCGTTTTACTGGCGCTTACGCCCAAGTCCGCGGCGAAATGCCCTAAGGCATTGTCAGCAAAACAAAAACAATGATGGCTATTAGCCTGCACCGATCAAATAAAAAATGCATGCTCAAGTTATGCCCGTGAAGGACGAGACAGTGGCTTGGTTCGTTCATTTATAGGGATATTGCGTGTTGAAAATCCTCTTCCGGGCGGCGGCGCTCGTCGCCGCGTTATCCATGACCGGCTGTGTGTCGTACACCGTCACTGGCCCCATCGGCGCCCCGCTCCATCCGGCATCCAGCAGTAGCTCGCGCAGTGCGCAAGTCGCCGATGTGACGGTGAATGCTGCCGACGTCAACGAGGCCAACAAGACGGCCATCAGCCGCTCGCTGACGGCCCAGATCAACCAGTACGTGCGCACGGCGGGTTATTTCAAGCAGGTCACCGAGTATCCGGTACGCCTGGGCGAGCACGACGTCACGCTCAAATTCAACATGACCTCCCTCAAAGGCCATCGCGCGCCGCACCCTGCGTATGTGCCGGGCGCGCTGCTGACGCTGACGATCTGGATCTGGGTCAACGGCCCGATCTACGTGGACAGCTTTGACGTAGCGGGCGACCTGGTCATCGTCGACCGCAACGGCCATGAACTGGCTTCGGCGAAAGAGTCGATCAAGTTCGAACACAACGTCGGGCTTTACAGCGGCCAGTATTGGGCGCCCTCGATGGGTGGCCAGCAGCTGACCAAACTGGTCGCGCAATTGCTCGACACCGCTACCGCCAAACTGGCGAAACCGTAAATCTCAGGAGCAACACATGAAAGGATTGATCAAACACTGCCTGGTCCTCGCGGCGGTCTTGCTGACCGGTTGCGTTTCTTACTCGCAGCACGAACTGCCAGCAGTGCAAACCTGGCCACCAACCGCGAACGCACCGGCACAAAAGCCGACGGCGTACGTGCGCACCACGGCGCAAAACCACGTCAACGGTGGCCCGGGCAACGCGGCAGTAGGTGCCCCGGTGGTGCTGTGGGAAAAGGCTGTGGCCGACACCTTCCAGCAGTCCAACCGCTTTTCGCGAGTAAGCACCGACAAGGTTGACTCGGACCTCTATGTGGATGCCACCCTGCACAACAATGAAGAATACAGCCCGGTGTCAGCGTTTATTACCGGCTTCACGTTCTGCATCATCCCCACCACTGCGAAGAACATTTTTACCCTCGAAACGGTGTTCAAAGACAAGGACGGCAAAGAGTTGGGCCGGGTCAAAAAGAGTGAGTCGGTGCGCACATGGGTGCATCTGGTGCTGATCGTAGGCCTGCCTTTCCAGACCGACACACGGGAAGTGGTCGAGGCGTTGACGCGCAGTACGCTGGATGAGGCGGTGCAGCGCAAGTTACTGTAAGGCCTGTACGTCGGCGGATATCCAGCTGACGCACCTCAATAAAAATGTGGGAGCTGCGAACC
The DNA here is from genome assembly GCF_054685145.1 of Pseudomonas sp. H1_A03. NCBI lineage: Bacteria > Pseudomonadati > Pseudomonadota > Gammaproteobacteria > Pseudomonadales > Pseudomonadaceae > Pseudomonas > Pseudomonas sp. H1_A03. Next base: position 1,492,109 of record NZ_CP162829.1, on the reverse strand, counting down.
GCCGCTCCCACATTGTTACAGCCATGCCGCCCTGCTCAAGTGTTGATCACAATCGTCTTGGCCAACATATCGCCCAATCGACGGCGCAACCCGAACAGCACAAAAAGCCCGTCCAGCATACTGAACAGCAGCTTCGGAAAATTACGCAGAAACGATTGAAACAGCGTGCAGTTCATTGGATACGGGTAACCCACCACCGCCGTGCGGCACACCCGCTTACCCAGGCTCTGGCCTTTGGGCAAGGCATCGCAAAACAGAAAGTACCCGAAGGCTAAAAACATCAGCACATAGCGGATGCCATCGAAAAACAGCGGGCCCACCACCGAGCGCAAAGACAGATACGCGTAGTCCAGGTTGCGGATCAAAAACAGCAGGAAAAACACCACGGCCATATCGATGACATAACCGAGCAGCCGCCTGAACGGGCTGGCGAGGTTCCAGATTTCTGCCGCCGATGCTGAATCGTTCATAACGCGCTTATCCCCTGCCTTTGTCATAAATATCCGCCAGGCTGCGAACGCTCGTCAGGTTACCGGTCTGGATCACGATGGTCTTGGCGAACATGTCGCCAAGGCGTGTCCTGGATTCCATGAGGATCCACACCCAATCGATGACCACCAGTGCACCGGAGTTACGCGTGAACGACTGGGAAACGCTGCAACCCTTGAGGGTCTTGCGGTCCACCGTGGCAATGCTCAGCAGGCGCTTGCCCAGGCTCTGGCCGTTGGGGAGTGCATCGGCCAGCAGGAAGTAGGCAAAGCCCGCAAAAAACGCGCAAAGGAAACCAGCCTTGGGCGTCACCCCTGGGACATAGGCAGACAACGCCCCGGCGACGAATTTGACGATGAAAAAGATCAGCACCGCGATGGCGCAGTCGATGATGCGTGCGGCCAGGCGACGGCCGATGCTGGCCAGGATTGTGGGGCGTTTAGGGGTGTTATTTGCGTCCATACAGGATTACTCCAACTTCAAAGTGATTGCGTCTATTCCGGGCGGGTGCAATTGCGCTCCCAGCCTTTTTCAATCGTGCCGCCGTACTTTTCACAGGACGCCCTTTCCAACAGAGCGTCCAGGGAATCGCGCCCAGGCTCAAGCCACAACAGGCCGAGCAAGTAGGCCGCCGCGGCCGCGAGCACCAGTATCGCAGCCATCCGAGTCAGCATGAATCGAAGCGTTGCTGCAGTTGTGCGCGACCGCTCAAACACGAACGCGAACAACAGCCCAATGCCGCACCACACGAAGCCTGCGACTGCCACGCCCAACGGCGCCGAACCAGGATCGAGGTAGGCCCAGGCCAGCATGAATACCGTGGCGCTGGCGAACATCACCAACAGGCACAGCCACTGGGCAACCCGACACCCGATGCTGAAAAAGCGCGCCAAGCGCATTTGAGCATTCACGGGAACGTCGTCCCGACGCGTGCCCGCTCTTTGGAAAACCAGATACCGGTGACCTTACCGACCACCTCGTCAACGGCCACCTGCCCCATAAAGCGGCTGTCATTGCTGTTGTTGCGGTTGTCACCCAGCAGGTAGACGTGCCCTGGCTCGACCTTGAGCGGAGCCAACTCCATCGACGCCGGCCCATTCACACGGTCTGCCGGCGCATGAAACAGGCCGAGGTTTTCACCGTTGCGGATCAGTTCGCCGTTGACGATGGCCAACGTATCTCCCCCAACACCCGCCACGCGCTTGATCGCCTCAGTGCCGTTCCAGCGATACACCACGATATCGCCGACCTTCGGCGCACCGGCCTTGAGGTCGGCCACAATGTAGTCGCCCACGGACACCGTCGGCGCCATCGAACCGGTCGGAATGTAGTAGTTCTTGAACCCCATCAGCGGCCCCCGCAGGACCTCCAACAGAATGAACGTGATCACGATCAACACGCCGACGTATAGCGCGTGGAACCGTTTGCGCGGCACGCCCGCCGGGCCCGTGTAACGGCGGGCCAACACGGCCGATACGATTGCCGAGCTGAGCTTGACCGCGATAATCCAGCCGAACAACACGTACAGCCCGATGGGCGAGGCGCTCAGACCGAACGCGCCGAGCAGCACCACACCGCCGTACAACAGCGCGGCAACCCAAATGGCCCACTTGATACGGCCCACGTAGACAAGCCCCCAGCCGGCCACCAGGCAGGACATCAGGAAAGCTTGTAGGGAGAGTTTTACGGGTTTCATTGATCATCCTTAATAATGCAAGTACGCGCGTTGCGCATATTACTGTGCGGCGCGCCAATCCACGTAACCCTTGACCGCCGCTAACTGGTTCAAAATGAAGCTGGAAAAATCTTCGAACAAAACTGTTGCCCCATCCAGTTCAGGATCAATTTCTACGATTGACCAATCGTTCTCTGCATCGAATGCATAAAGCACACGGCTCCCACTGCCAGTGGAAATAGGGGTCAGACCACTGGAAATAGGGGTCAGACCACCATTAACGTTAAATTTATATGGATTTCGCTAAAAACGTGGCCCGACCCCGATCCCTCCACATTAAATAAATCCGTCACGTTTACTTCCTAAATCACCCCCCTCACCGATTAATATTTATTACACCTGAATAATCACCAAATTTCGGTGCAACTTCGTAGTTCCCTGCCGGTTCAAAGGTTGATTGAGCATCTTCAACCGTATAGGGAATCATCCTCTCACGCCTAACGACAAGACCACCCTGCCGTCCAAATATATAAGTTGTTCCAAAAGCGACCTTGCCCCCCTCGAATTCACGGTGGGTGGCCATCGAGAGAAAAAGTTGGCTTTCGTCTAAGTAGTGAAATTGATAGGTCAGATACTCATGGCCTTTATCGTCAAGAAAACCGACGCCAACCATACCCTTATCTATCAACATTTCAACAAAACAAGAAGGCGTTGATTCCGACCCAATTAGAGCGGTATATGACTTACCTGCCTGATGCTCGGCCCGTGCCGTGGACTCATTCATTGGTTCTATCGCGCATTTTTTTGCACGGAACCAGGATTTGCTATAAAAGACTGGCATGACCATTAATAGGTATTCCCTTTGGTATATCTGATGGCAGCATTAAAGGGGCAGATTTATTAAACAGCTTGTAAATAAATCAGTCACCTTTATCCGATCCCTTAACCCCGATTCCCCTTCACTTTTAATATGCCCCAGCATTCAAATCCGCAATGGACAACCAGTAAGCAACAACCGCGTCAAACGCCTTATCATCGGCGCGCTCCTGCAACGCAACCAGTGCCTGCCGTGCATCGCCGATGGACCAGCCAGTGGAGTTCAGAGTCAGCCATGCGCAGTCAAGGCGTCCCGCTTGCATAAAATCCTCGAACAACGGCTTTTTCTCGCGCTCAGGATCAAACCAAGTGGGCAGTTCCACGCCGTTCGGCACTGGGATGTGCTGGTCGACAACTTCAAAATAGCAACTGCTTTCCCACCAATTAGGGATTGGGTCGAACGGGTTCGGAAAGTTTCCGGTATAACGCTTTGCACCGTCAGAAATACTGGCCAGTGGCGTCAACGTCTTGAACGGTTCAACGTTGGCGAAGCCTTTGGAGTCGTCGCCAGTTTTCAACGACTGCGCATCCAATGCTTCCAGGCAATCAAGCCCCACCGCCTTGGCGAACTGCTCAAGTTCGGGCGTGACACCCTCCTCAAGACTCATCGACATCATTGCGAGCACGCCCATCAGTTGCGCAGGCGTGCGGGCGATCTCTACGGTCATTCGGTCGATGCCAACATACATTTTTACGAAGGTGGGTTCACGATCAACAAACCAGTGCTTCCAGTACCCAATATAGGTAGGCCAAGATCCGTCACTCCATATCGGGATCAACGCAGGTGGAAACCCATACCACTCGGCAGGGGCTCGCAGTGTGCAGATGGGCGTGCCGATGCTTCCATCGGCGCATGCCACCAGCGCGTCGTGTAACCCCAGGGCTTCTAATGCCGTTTTAACGTTCATGCCTTCACCGTTTTGGCGCCAGAGGCGTCGACCACTCGGGGATGTCCAGAAATAGGGGCCAGACCACCAATATACATTGGGGGGAAATAGGGGTCAGAACACAATTGACATTTGAAAGTCATCTCTTTGGTCGGCCAGCGAATCCTCTAACGGTTCTCTTACCCAAAGCTTGTGCTATCTGCGACGCAAACTTTCCCGTTCCGAATACGTAATTTCCATTTGTAGCATCTCTGATTTGGTCGATTACTTCTTGCTGAAGCTCATCCTTGAAAAGACGACGATACGCCTCAGCCCTCTGATCGACATTACTACCCAATTCTTTATAACAATCATGAGGCGTTATAAGTGCTGAAGTTTCCAGCTCTGCATTTGCTCGGTAGCTCGTCCAACGATACTCAGCGGGATGATCCACCATTCCCGCTCTGACGGGATTCATTTCTATGTAACGATAACAGGCCATCAAATAGCTTTCGTGTTGCACCAAACAAGAACGATAACGACCTTCCCACAGAGTTCCTGTTCGTTGATAAGTACGATTTATATTTTGGACATAACGCTGACCAAGTCCTTTCATTAACGAACAAGCACTTAGAGCGGTAGTTGGAGTCAGTAACAAATGCACGTGATTCGTCATGAGACACCACGCGTGAATTTTGCAGCCATGCGTTTCCGACAAGAGCTTTAAGAGGTGGATATAAAAAATATAATCATCTTCTGAATAGAAGCAAACCGAACGATTATTTCCGCGCTGTATGATGTGCAGCGGAAGACCTGGTACCAACAACCGAGGACGACGAGCCATAACAAACCCCTGATTTCTGAAAGAGATCAGCTTAGTCGTCTGCAACAAAAACAAAGGAAGATAATGATTTCAAAAAATAAATCAAATTTTTAAAGAGCATAATTTTTAGGAAAATAGGGGTCAGACCACCAATATACGTTTTAGCAGTAATCGTGGTCTGACCCCTATTTTCCAGTGACTGGCGTATAGGCGGTTGTAAACTCCATCATTAATTCCCACCCTATTTTTCTCCTGAAACAAAATCCGGACATGGTACTTTTGGCATATTGTCGTAGGCCTTCAACACTGCCTGCAAAGGTATCAGAATTAAAGGGGACAGATTTATTAATAGCCTACCGATCAGCGTCACATTTAAATAAATCCGCCCCCTTTATCCCTGCGTAATGATTCCATACACCTGACCCACCTTCCCACATGCACCCCACATTACAGGGGAAAGATTTATTTAATAGCTTACCGCCAAACGAAAAACTTAAACAATCCTCCTTTATCTTTACACAAACTAACTCATACTATAATAACTATAAAGATCCGAATCCGGCCAAAACTCATCATATGCGGTCAATAGACTTCGAAGGGCCTCACTACGAGGATCTTCTGAAGGGTTCATTTTTGAAATTACAAATTCTTTTATTTCAGGCCACTGCAACTCACGCATGCAAAATGCCACAGCTTCAAATGGCGAGTTCCTAGATGTTAAAATCAGTTTAAATCTATCTATAAACCACTCTCTATAGTCCGGATGTTTTTTTACAAATTCTAAAATATTTAACAATGACATCTCATAGGAAATTTCCAGCTCTTCACTAAAAGCGGCCATAGCTACATCACAAAGAATATCAAACTGTTCAATAATGTCATTCATTTTGGCACCCAAGCACCTTTTCTTGGATTACCAGGATCTGGCACCCAGACTTTCTCTATGTATTTACCAGTCACATCAAGTCCTTTTTGAGAGAACGCATTTTCTGCTGCGATCTGTGCAGCGCGACCGGAAGGTTCATAATGCCCAGAAGTGTTATCTATATATTTAACTTCCCCGCGCACAATTTTCACCTCGCCAGCTGCAATAACGGGTTTACTATTCGCAAGGTCAATGTGACCTCCACCTACCTCATTAAACTTTCGCCCGATTACTAAGTTACCATCTTCAAGAACAACATAGTTATATGTTCCTATACCTTTAGTCAACTTTGTATCTGCGATAAGTGTTGGAACAGCTGTTGGATGATCTGGGAATTGATTTAGAAAATTAGGCGTCGCTTGACTTTCTACCGAACCTGCCGGCGTTTTCACTCCTTTGGCAAAATCTGGACCGCCTGGTAGAACATTCCTTTCAATCGGAATACCCATCTCCGAGTCCGCCTGCCCCCAAAACATTCCCTCGTTTTTAGCAACCGCACCTTTAGCAGAGCCTGCAACCGACTGCCCCTTAAACACGCTCGGCAACCCAGCAGCCGAAGCGTTCAAAAGCCCAAGGAAAATGTTTTGGGCGCCGTCGCCCGAATCACCCTTGTAGGTCTGCACCCCACCATAAGTAGCCTGCAATATGCCACTTTCAGCCGTCACCAACCGTATCGCCAAGCCCATGCCCCCGCCCAGCACATACAAAGCCGGCGTACCGATTGCAGCTTCTCCTTCGTAGTTCTGTCCGATGCGCAATGTCTTTTGCGCTTCGCGGTAAAGCTGTTCGTTTTCGCTAGGAGAGCGGTTCATCTGCGCCAACAAGTCGCCGGGATAGAGCCGTTCCAGCGAAGCGTCTTTATTGGAACTGCCAGCCGCGTATGCCACATCGTTGCTTTGCCGCAGAGGACCGGGCCGCATCAGCGCGTAGATGCGACGATCAGCCTCACCCTGACCATACGCCGCAACAAGTGCGTTTTCGTAATCCGCGAGGTAGGCCTGTGCTGCGACTTTATCGGCAGCCGACATCGAGTCTGGGTTGCGGCGCAGGCGCTCAACCAGGGCATTTGAAATCTGATCTCGCTGATCGAGCGCGATAAGCGTCTTTGCGTCCTCGAGGGTGTACTTGTTGCGCTTGAACGAGTCGCGGGCCTTTTGAAGCAAAGACTCGTTGGCTGGACTCAAAAGGTTATTTTCAACCGCGTTCTTACCGACTTGTGCCGCTGCGACCGCATCCAGCGCGCCCTTGCCGGTAAGCGACCCGGAAAGACCACCTGCCAAGGTTGCGAGGCTGGAGATTGTCTGCTTTTGCCCTTCGGACAGTTTTTCATTACTGACATCGCCATACAGGCTTTCCTTGATCAGACGCGCGGTTTCCTCCGCCGCAACAGCACCGGCTGCGCCAGCAAGTGCTGAGTTACCGCCAGCCTTGGCGAGCACAGCACCCAGTACCGCATGGGCCATCAGATTGGCTGTGGGGTCGCCCTTGGTCCTGTCCCTGATTGTTTCTGCCAGATACGGCGCCGCCGCTCCCGCCAACGCGCCCCCGACGCTACCGCCCATGGCCGCTTGCACCACAGCCGTCACCGCCTGGCTGGCTTTCTGGAAGCTGCTGCCGACGCCGTAATCCTGTTGGGCACGAAAGCTGATTTGCTCCGGTGTCGGGTTAGCGACACCGTCATCAATCAGCTTCTGCCGCGTGGCTTTGCTGACGTCGCTGTTGGGGTCGTTTGCTGCCTTGATTCTGGCCTCGGCAATCGCGTCGCCAATGCCCTTGGTCAGCTCCATCGAGCTTTTGACCAGGTCCATGCGCTCTTGCATGGCCTTTTCATCGGGCTTGTCGAGGCGTTGGTTGGCGTTGGCCGTGTCACGGTTCAAACCGACGAGATCGCTAGCGCCCGCAGGGTTGCGCACTATGATCGTGCCTTCGCTTACCGCACTGCGCGTGTAGCTGTGATCCGAGTCGTTTAGTGCCATGCCATACAAGGGACCTGGCTTGAGTGTTCCCACCTCTCCACCGTAAGAACCGGAGACGCTCACGCCCGCCGACTGGCTCTTGATATCGCTCTTGTTCTTGATATCGCTGACCAGCAAGCGATCCGTGCTGAGGCGGTTCTTGTCAGCGCTGGCTTCACTGGCAATCACCGCGCCTTGCAAGGTGGTGGTCTTGCCGACATTGATGTCGTAGCCGTCTTTACCGGCAAAGAAGCCGCTCTGGTCGGTCACCGCCTGGTAGTCGCTGTTCATTTTCGACGCCGCCAGGTTCGCGGACGCAGAAACGGTGGAGCCTAGGCAGAACGGAGGAATGCAAATGCTCGCGCCAAAACCGGCGCTGTTCTGCTTGCTCTTGGACGTTTCGGAGTCCTGGCGCGACAGGATGTTGAGGTTGCCGCCGATGTCGGCATCAATGCGATCAGCACGCACCTGGGCCCCGGCCAGTGTGGTGTCCTGCCCGCTGCGCAGTACCAGCGAGCCGGTATCCAGGGTGGTATTGACCTGGGTTACGGAGCTACCCGAACCCAGGTTTTTGGCGATTTGCGCACCGAGGTCGAGGGTGAAACCGGTTTGCTCGCCGATGTTGAAGCTGACGCCGATGGCGGTTCGATTGCGCGAGCCGTCATTTTTGCGGTCGGTGGTGTTCTGCGCGCTTTGCAGCAGGATGTTGTTTTTCGCCGACAGCAGGGTGTTGCCCGCTTTCAATGAACTGCCGGTGATCAACAGATCTCCTGCGGTACCCGGCGCATCGCCCGCCGCAACAATCGACAGGTTTTCACCGGCATTGAGGCTGCTCTGGTGGGCGGTCTGCGCCGCATACTCGTTGCTGCTTTTGGTGCGGGTGTTGGCCAGTTCGGTGCCAATCTTGATCATTGAGCCGGAGGAACTACCGCTGGTGTCGTCATTGCCGTTGATTTTATTAGCAAGGTCGCCCATCTGATTATTGAGGTTGTAGGCCGCCAACGCCGCCTGGGCGATCTTCACTGCCTTGAGGCGCGGGTCGTCGGCACTGCGCGACGCCTTGGCTGCATCGCGCATGCTGGTGGCGGTGTCGACGACCATGCCACCCACTACACGCCCAACCGCCAAACTTTTTGAACTGTCCTGACTGGTCTGACTCGCAGTCTCCATCCCCGAAGTAACGGTGACATCAGCCCCGCTCAACTCCATGTTCTTGGTGCTCACCAAATCACTGGCCACCACCTTCAACTCACGCCCCGCCGTCAGCGACACGTTGCCCGCGCTAGAGCCAATCGTGCTGCCGGTCAAGGTCATTTCATTGGCTGTGCCGTTGTGTTTGGAGCTGTTGATGTACAGCTTCTGGTTGCCGGTCATGTCGTCCAGACCGAGCTTGTTGCCGGTCAACACGCCGGTGAGGTCGCGGTTCTTCTCCTTGTGCATGTCGGTGCGGGCGAAGGTGTTTTGCGCCGCGTCGATGGTCAGGTCGCAGCCGGCTTGCACGGCGAGGTCGCCGGTGCTGACCAGGTTGGAACCGGTGACCGTGGCGTCGCGCTTGGCGGCGACGGTGACGGTTTCGCCGGAGACCATGCTGCCCAGGGCGGTGGTGCGTTTTTCGTCGACTTTGTCTTGGACTTTGCTCGACTTGAGGCCGCCCCAGCTGCTTTTGCTTTCCTTGCGTTCGTGGCGGGCGCTGTCTGAGTTGCTGACGGCGAGAATGCTCACATCCTGGCCCGCGACCAATTGCGTCGCACCTTTTTCGGCAGTGACTGAGCTGCCCGCCAGCAGCAAGTTTTCACCGGCCACGACGGTGCTGTTTTTGCCAGCGCTGACGAGGCTGCCGACGTTGTTCACGGCGTCGGTTTCATCGAGGCGGAATTTCTTGCCCTGGGAAGTTTTCTTGGTCTTGCTGTAGAAGCTGTAGTCCTGGTTTGCAGCAGCCTTGAGCTCGAGGTTTTTGCCGGAGACCAGGTACGCTTCGTTGCCGGCATTGACCTGGCTGGCGACCAATTGCAGGTTCTGCCCGGCGCTCAGGGTGGCGTCGCCGCCGGCCTTGATCACGCTGGAGACTTGCTGCACGTGGTCTTCGATGCTTTTGATCTTTTTCGAGTTGTAGGTCGAGTGCTGTTCGTTGGCTGCCGCGATGGCGTTGAGGGTGGCGATCACGTGCAGGTTGCAGCCGGCTTGCAGAATGACGTGTTGGCTTTTTGATGCCTTGCGCGTTTTTACGCTGAGGACTTATAGTCCGCCGGTCGCCCACATGGCGATTCAGGTTTGGCGACCTGACGGTAGAGAATGCGCAAGCTGGGAGCTTTTTTGCAGCCACTTGCGCGCCTGCAAAGTCGTCTTATGACGGCTGTGCGCGGGAGACCTTCGGGTCTGCCGGTTTTCTCTACTGCCGGTTCGCCAACCTGCGTACAGCTGTCACCCATTCGTTTGGCGACGGTTGAGTGATGGCATTCATCACTTAAGTAGAGAGTCCAAAAATGAATAGATACATGCCCCTGACAGGCCACGATTCAGCTATCCCGGCGCTGCTGATCGACACGCAAGCGCCCCTTGATGTTCTCTATGACGCCGCCACGTACCGCATTCGTGCGGTGACTCAGTTTTTGGAGAACCTTGCGTTTCGGGAGGAGATCAGCAGTGATGCGATTGTGCTGCACGACTTTGCACTGTTGTTGGCAATTCCGCTGAGAGATGGGTGTGATTTGCTCGATGTGATTGGGCGGAAGTTGAATTCACAAAATTCATAAATAAAAATGGGCGGTTATTTTCATAACCGCCTTATTTGAAGCATTTCACACAGATAAAAATAAAAACTCAATTTTTAAAGAACGCAATATTGCCAAGCAAGCTCCACTCACACTCACACAAAAAACGTTGCCTGACCCCGATTACCACTGAACAAATCCGTTTCCTTTATCTCAGTAATACCGTGTACTACCATCCCCCATTACCAGATATATAAGACTTGACATACTTCCATCTCGTGACGATCCAATACGCGGAAAATAAAAATGTAAGAGGAAATCCGATCCAGTTGTAAACCCACGGAGAGTCCGTACCCAAGACAAGAGTAATCACAGCCGCGATGAGCATTGCAAGTACCAAGCTAATAGCCAATATCATAAAAAAAAGGGAGATGGATAAAAAAAACCCATCTATCCATTTATTTTTTCTCATGCGAAACCCCCTCATAAAAAGTATACCCTTTATCAGCAACAGACTTCAGATACAGTGTCAGTGCTGAGCCATAGGGTACTGCTTTTCCAAAAACAAACTTATTATTATCAAAACTATGCACGGTAACTCCGAACATCGAGTTAGGCTTATTAAGTCCGTCCGCCAAGCCCATTTTAAGAGGAACCTTAACGAAGCCAGAGCCCAATGACAATGCTAAATCTGCACCACTATAAATAACAGGTCCATAACCGCCAGGAATCTCATTAAATACTTCTTTTACGGGGTTATAGCCACCCCGGCTATTGTTGAAATGATTATAAACTCCCGTAATACCTTCTGACACGTTGCCGAGCCCGAAGGTCCCCATCGGAATGCCGAAGCCGCACCCGACTAGCGAGACACATAATGCGTAACCCGCCGACACGCTAATCGCTCCCCCCTATCGCGGCAGCATCCTTTGTCACCGGAAGGGCATCGCGTGTGCTGAAGTCAAATACGGTATCGGTCATTGAGTAATTGAAGAGCCCTTTGTCTTTTTGCGCATTTACCCACTCAAGCTCCTTGCTCAAACCGACCATATCGGTCTCGCTCAGATATGCATCGTGATATTCCTTCGTACCCCTATCCAAATGAGCCCAGCACTTGATGATGTAGCACGTGGCCTTATCCAGATTGGCCTCCGTGAAGTCGCCTTTCTGCGCCTCAGCCTTAATCGCAGCTATCTCGGCCTCATGAGCAGCTCGGTTATAGACGTCTACCGACATCGCATTCCCCGCCGCAACAACAGCGCCAGAGGTACCGTTGCCAGAGCCGACTACAGTCCCGACGCCTGCTGCGATAAATGCGGCCATCGCATCTTGATCCACACCCTTGATACCATTTTTACCCAACGCATCCGCAATGCTCGGCATCAAGGCCGCAGAAGCCCCCGCGCCCAACGCACCGCTCTGCACACTGCCACTGGACAACCCCATAGCCGCGCCCGCCAGCGCATGCAACATCACACGCGCCGCGCCTCCTTCAGCCCAAGCCGCCCGAGTGGCCGCATCTGCCTTCGGATCAGTCGCACGTGAGTGGGCGTAATCGCCAATTTTATTGAAGATATCGCTGGAGGCCGTGTTAGCGACAATACCCACCGTCGTTCCCACAGGTGCACCACCCAGCCCTGCCGCAATCAACCCGGTCGCAATGTCTGCCATTAACTTCTTGTCGCCACCAACCTGCCAGCGCTTGGCTTCCGCATAAGCGGCATTTGCTGCGAGTACCGTTCCAGCGGCGTCCGGCGAACCGGCTTCGGTCTGGGTTTTGGCTTTATCGGCCAGTGCTTTCGCCTCGTCCGCCTTCGCCTTGCCCACCGCACTGATCACTCCACTGGCCAACTGCGCCGAGCTTTGGATCAGGTCGATACGTTCCTGCATGGCCTTTTCATCAGGCCGGTCGAGCTTCTGATTGGCATTGGCAGTGTCGCGGTTCAGCCCGACTAGGTCATTGGCGCCTTCGGCATTGCGAACCACAATCGTGCCTTCGCTGACCCCGCTGCGGGTGTAACTGTGGTCTTTATCCTTGAGTGCTATCGGGATGGCGCCGCCCGGCGAGGTGCCGCCGCCGCTGCTGGTGGAGACCGAGATGCTCGCCGACTGGCTCTCGATCTCACTCTTGTTCTTGATATCGCTGACGATCAGACGATCCGTGCTGAGGCGGTTGTTGTCAGCGCTGGCTTCGCTGGCAATCACCGCGCCTTGCAGGGTGGTGGTTTTGCCGACATTGATGTCGTAGCCGCCTGTGCCCGCATACAAGCCGCTCTGGTTGGTCACGCCCTTGTAGTCGCTGTTCATCTTGGCGGCGGCAAGGTTCGCCGAGGCGGCGACGGTGGAGCCGTAGCAGAACGGCGGCACGCAGATGCTCGCGCCGAAGCCTGCGCTGTTCTGTTTGCTGCGCGATGACTCGGTGTCCTGGAGAGAGATGATATTGAGGTTGCCGCCAATATCGGCCTTGATCCTGTCCGCGCGAACCTGGGCGCCTTTGAGGGTGGTATCGCCACCGCTTTGCAACAACAGGCTGCCGGTATCGAGGGTGCTGTTGACTTGAGTAACGGAGTTACCGTTGCCATTGTTCTTGGCACCCTGCGCACCGAGGTCGAGGGTGAAACCGTTTTGCTCGCCAATATTGAAGCTGGCGCCGATGGCGGTTTTGGTTTTCGACCCTTCGTTTTTGCGGTCGGTGGTGTTTTGTGCGCTTTGCATCAGCACATCGTTTTTGGCCAGCAACAGGGTGTTGGCGGCTTTCAAGCGGCTGCCGGTGATCTGGATATCACCCTGAGTCCCCGCCGCCGCGCCTGTGGCAACGATCGACAAGTCTTGCCCAGCGTTGAGCGTGCTCTGCTTGGCGGTGGCGCTGTTGAATTCGCTGCTGTTCTTGCTGCGGTTATTGGCCAGTTCAGTGCCGATCTTGATCAGCGAACCGTTGCCGGGCGTGCCGCCAGTTTTGTTTTTGAAGCCGGAGCTTTGTGCATTGGCGTCCGACGCCTGGCCGTTGAGGTTGTAGGCGGCGAGGGCTGCCTGAGCAATTTTGACTGCCTTGAGGCGTGGGTCATCAGCACTGCGCGCCGCTTTGACGGCATCGCGCATGCTGGTGGCGGTGTCCACCACCGAGCCCGCGATCACACGCCCAACCGCCAAACTTTTTGAACTGTCCTGACTGGTCTGACTGACCGTCTCCATTCCCGAAGTAACGGTGACATTCGCCCCGCTCAACTCCATGTTCTTGGTGCTCACCAAATCACTGGCCACCACCTTCAACTCACGCCCCGCCGTCAGCGACACGTTGCCCGCGCTAGAGCCAATCGTGCTGCCGGTCAAGGTCATTTCATTGGCTGTGCCGTTGTGTTTGGAGCTGTTGATGTACAGCTTCTGGTTGCCGGTCATGTCGTCCAGACCGAGCTTGTTGCCGGTCAACACGCCGGTGAGGTCGCGGTTCTTCTCCTTGTGCATGTCGGTGCGGGCGAAGGTGTTTTGCGCCGCGTCGATGGTCAGGTCGCGGCCGGCTTGCACGGCGAGGTCGCCGGTGCTGACCAGGTTGGAACCGGTGACCGTGGCGTCGCGCTTGGCGGCGACGGTGACGGTTTCGCCGGAGACCATGCTGCCCAGGGCGGTGGTGCGTTTTTCGTCGACTTTGTCTTGGACTTTGCTCGACTTGAGGCCGCCCCAGCTGCTTTTGCTTTCCTTGCGTTCGTGGCGGGCGCTGTCTGAGTTGCTGACGGCGAGAATGCTCACATCCTGGCCCGCGACCAATTGCGTCGCACCTTTTTCGGCAGTGACTGAGCTGCCCGCCAGCAGCAAGTTTTCACCGGCCACGACGGTGCTGTTTTTGCCAGCGCTGACGAGGCTGCCGACGTTGTTCACGGCGTCGGTTTCATCGAGGCGGAATTTCTTGCCCTGGGAAGTTTTCTTGGTCTTGCTGTAGAAGCTGTAGTCCTGGTTTGCAGCAGCCTTGAGCTCGAGGTTTTTGCCGGAGACCAGGTACGCTTCGTTGCCGGCATTGACCTGGCTGGCGACCAATTGCAGGTTCTGCCCGGCGCTCAGGGTGGCGTCGCCGCCGGCCTTGATCACGCTGGAGACTTGCTGCACGTGGTCTTCGATGCTTTTGATCTTTTTCGAGTTGTAGGTCGAGTGCTGTTCGTTGGCTGCCGCGATGGCGTTGAGGTCGCGGGTGGCAATCAGGTTGACGTCGCGTTTGGCCTCGACCTGGCTGGCCACGGCGCTGATGTCGCGCCCGGCGATCACGTGCAGGTCGCGGCCAGCCTCGACCACGGAGCCTTGCTGGGCGATGGTGGTGAAGTTGGAACGGGTGCCGATGGCGCCGCTGTCGAGGCTCTTCGAGGCGGTGATGTTGACGTCGCCTTTGGCCTGGACCGCCATGTCAGCGCCGCTCTTGAGCACGCCGCCGACGTTGTTGATGTTGCCACCGGCTTTCAAGGCCAGATCGTTGGCCGATTCGATGCGCGCGGCGCTGTCGACGAAGTCGCTGCGTTCGGTGCGGTAGCTGCTCGCGCTTTCGTGGGTGGTGACGCTGCGTTCGTTGAGCAGGTCGGCGCCGGCGGCGAGGTTGACGTTGCCCGCGCTGATCACACCGCCCGCACGGTTGCTTATGTTGTTGCCGGCCAGCACATCGAGACGGCCGCCCGCTTGCATCAAACCGCTGTTGGCGAGGTCGCCGCCGACGTTCGCCAGCAGGCTGCCGGTGGCGCGCAGGGTGCCGGCGTTATTGAGGTTGCGGCCAGTGATCAGGCTCACGTCACTGCCGGAAATCAGCGCGCCATTGGGCGCCAGGCGGTTGTTTGCCTGGGCCAGGTACAGCACCGGCACCAGCACTTGTTGGCCGGCGACGGTGGTGTTTTCCAGCCACACGATGTCGTGGGTCAGGGCCGCGACTTGTTCGGCGGTGAGGCTGACGCCCACTGACAGGTTGAGCGCAGTTTTGCTGCTGATGGCGTTGTCCATCAGGTGCTTGAACAGGTCGGCGTCGCTGGTCTGGCCGTCGATGAAACGCTGGCCGGTACGGGCGAGAACGGCTTGCTGGATCAGGCGCTGCTCGTAGAAACCATCGCCCAGTCGACGTTGTGCCGTCTCGGGGTCGTAGCCGAGCCGGGTCAGCATGTAGTCCGAGCCCAGGAACTGACGCATGTCGGTAAACAGCGGGTTGGTTTCGATCAGGTATTTGTGCGGGCTGGTCGCGAACTGGCTGGTGGGCAGGCCGTTGGCGCCTTTGCCATCGTTGAGGTGGAACAGGCTGTTCTGCCCGGTGGGCAGGTCGAAGCCCGGCAGGCTCAGTGGGTTGACCTGTTGCTGGGTGAGGTCCGGCGGCAATTGCGAGTTGAGTTTGACCTCGGTCGAGTAGCCGGGTGCATGGGTGTTGGCACCGCTGCCGACGTAGGTGTAGCCACGGTTCACGACACGGTTATCGATACCGTCCTGGGCCTTCACGTCCACGGCGCCACCGGCCTGGATCACGGCGGCGTAGCTTTGGTCGGGCGCCATCAGTTGGGTGGTTTTGCTCAGGGCGGTCTTTTCGTCTTGCATCTTGCCGATGAACGAAGCCAGGCCGGCTTCGACACCGTCCATGTTCTGGCCCGCCGCATAGCGCTGGGTGAAGGAGGCCGCTTCGCGGTACCAACCACCCGGCTTGCGCTCACGTTCGGAGGTAAAGACCCGGTCGTATTGGGTGTCGTGAGTCACAAGGCCGACGTTGCTCAGTTGATTGACGCGCACGGTCATGGCGCCGCCGGCGGCAATGCTACTGCTGCTGTTGAGCAGGTCGCCGCCGCTCAGCAGCATGTCGCCGCCGGAGGTGATGCTGGAACTTGCGGTCGCGTCGCTGACGATAAAGTGATCACGCACGGTGATCTGGAACGGTCGGTTCTGCTTGCCGCCGTCGCAGTCGCCACCGGTCACGCCAAAGATACAGGCAGTGGGTGTGATCGAAGCGCTGTAGATGCCCGATTGGGTGGTCAGCACGGTACGGATGTTATCGATCGTGCTGGCGGCCAGGATCAGGTTGCGCTCGCTTTCGATCGTCCCCGAACTGTTGATGATGCTGGTGGCCGCCGCGCCTTGCCCGTCGCGATCGACGCGCAGGTTGCCCATGGCGTAAATCGTGGCACCGAGGTTTTTCAGGCGGTCGGTGCGCAGGTTCATGTCGCCGCCGCTGAAGATCAAACCGTGGTCATTGAGCAGGTTGTCTACGGACAGGTCGAGGTTGCCTTGGCTGGCGACGGTACCGCCGACGGTCCAGTCCAGGCCTTTGCCGACCAGGCTGCGAGTGCCGAGCAATTGGCCGGTGGCGGTCTGTTTCAGGTTGTCGACGTTGACGGTCAGGCGCCCGGCCTGGATCGCCGTGCTGTTGGTCCAATCGGTTTTGTCGAGGGTCAGGTCGCCGTTGGTGACCAGGCTGCCGCCGACGTCATCCAGGCTGATGCCGCTCAGGTCGAGCACGCCGGTGCCCACGTGCAACACCTTGCCGCCGGTGTTCTGGAAGGTGTTTGCAGCGAGGCTCAACTGGTCGTTGGCGGTTTCCAGGCTGCCGCTGTTATTCAACAGGCCGCCGATGGCGTAGCGGGTTTTACCTGTGTTGCCCAGGGCGCGCATCTGGCCGCTGTTGTTCAGGCCGGCGCTCGCGACATCGAGGGTCGTGGCGCTTTCGATCAAGCTGCGGTTGGTCAGGGTACCGCGCAGGTTGACGTCGATCCGGTTGCCGGCGATCTCGCCGCCGTTGTCGACATTGACCCCGGTAAGGCTCACACCGCTGCCGGCGAACAGTGTGCCGTTGCCGTTATTGAAGTTGATCGCGTCAACCACTGCGTTACCGGCTTTGGCGGCGATGCGCCCACCGTTGTTATCGAGGGTACCGGCGGTGATGTTCAGGCCGCCCTGCTCGCTGTGGATCAAGCCGTCGGCGCCGTTTTGCAGCAGGCCCGTCGTGGTGATTGCCACCCCGCCGTTGGCGGCGAGGGTGCCTTTGTTCTGGTTATCGATGCTGTTGGCGAACAGCGTCAGCAGGCCCTGGCTGGCGAGCTTGCCGCCCTGGTTGTCGATGTGGGCAGCGCGTTGCACCAGCAACGGCCCGACACTCGCCAGCTTGCCGTTGCGGTTGATCAGGTCGCCGAGCAGATCCAGGGTGATCGCACCGCCACCGGTGAGGTTGCCGGCGCTGTTGTCGAGGCGGTTGCCATGCAGGGTAAACGCGCCCGTGCTGTCGATGATGCCGCCCTGGCTGTTGTCCAGCAGGCCATTGACGTTGAGGGTTTGTGTGCCGTCGCTGAGCAACTGGCCCTTGTTGCGGTTGTCGACGCTATCGGCGGTGACGTCCAGCGCCTGCCTGGCGCTCATCGTACCGCCCTGGTTATCCAGGTTTTGCGCGGCAGTGGCGGTGAGGGTGCGATTGGCGATCACCGTGCCAGTGTTGCTGATGTTCTGGCTGTCGAACGTGACGTCGCCAACGGCATTGCGGGTGTTGTCGGCGTTGACCCCGGCTTCAATGATGCCGGTGTTGGTCAGTTGGCCGTTACTGGCCAGGGTGATGCTGTCGCGAGCGGCGAGAGTCTTGCTGTTTTTCAGCGTGCCCTTGGTCTGCGCCTTGAGGCGGGTGCCCGCATAGACCGCGCCCTTGGTCTCCAGGCTCGCGGCCTTGATATCCACCGCGCCGCTGGCGGCCGCCTGGGCCATGCTCAAGTGGCCGTTGGCGTCGAGCTGAATATCGCCGCCACTGGCGGCCAACGTACCGTCGAGCTTCACGCCAACGCCGGCTTCAGTGCCCACCAGCTTGATGGCGCCGGCGTACATGCCGCCCAGGGCCGAGGAGTCAATCGCCAGTTCCGGTTTCGCGCTGCCGTCATCGGCGCGCACGGTGGTTTTCAGGCTTTGCGCGTCGACATCGTTGCGCCCGGCAATCACGGTGAGCTGGCGTGCGTTGATCTTTGCATTGATCTTGGCGGTGCGGGTGATGATCTCGAAACGGTCGACGTTGCTGGCGTTCAAGCCCTGGCCGTCGATGGTCACCGCACCGCCATCGACCTGGTAGTGATCCAAGCGGCCGACTTTATCGATGACGGGTTTGCCGGTGGTCAGGGTGACGTTGGGCGTGTTGATAAACCCGCAGCCGTTGCAGCTGACACCGTAGGGGTTGGCCACGATGACCTTGGCCGACTGGCCCGCCACTTCGGTGTAGCCACGCAACTGGCTGGGGCTGCCACCGTTGACTTCGTTGAGGATGACGTTCGCCGCGCCACCCTTGAGGTTGGGGTTGCCGACGATGATCCCGCCCAGTTGGGTGCTCTGCACCGCGCCCGTGGCATTGTTGAGAATCACGCCATTGGGGCCGACGTTATAGTCCTTGAACTGGTTATGGGACAGGCCGCTGCCATTGGGTGTGGCGATGTTCACCACCGGCACGCCATTCCCTGCCTGGCCAACCGTAGTGCCCGGGCCGCTGACCGCAATGCCGTCGGCCTGGGCCAGCAGCGGCTGCCAGAACAGCGCGTTGGCCAGGATCAGTGCCAGGCCGCGTTGGGTCAGGCTTTTCAGGGCGGTAGCAGGGCGAGCGTCCATATTCAAAATCTCAAGGCAGCGGTGTTGATTACAGGAAAAAATCCAGGCGGAAATAGATCGGCGCTTCGCGCTCGGTCACCACGCCAGGTCGCTCAAGGGAATGGGCAAAGGTCACGCTGGTGCTGACGTTTTTACCGCGGGCGAACAGCTCCAGGGAGTTACTCGACACGCGACCATGCTCGTCATCGTTGTAGCGATCGTTGCGAATCACGCCCTGGTCATAACCGACGCTGGCGCCGTACTCGGCAAAGGCCGGGCGCATCCAGTCGAGGGTGACCGGGCGCGCCCAGCGCACTTCGTTACGCCAGTAACCGCCGCTGTCGCCGTTCAGTTGCTGGTCCTTGAAGCCGCGCACCGAGTACGAACCACCCAGGCTCATGCGTTGCGCCGGGTACAGCACGTCTTCACTGCGCTGCCCGGTGGCGAGGCTGGAAAAACTCAGCGACTCGCCCCACAGCGTGAAGGGCTGCAGGTAGCTGACCGTGGCGGTGTACTTGCGATAGCGCGGGGTCGCCGTGAGGTTGCCGTTGGCATCCCGCTCTTGTTGATTGCTTTGCGCGTCGAAGGCGCCAATGCCGTTTTGCATGCCGACGTCCAGGTTGACGAAGGCATTGCCGATACGTCGGCCATGGGTGAGGCCGACTTGAAATTCGCTGAGGCGGTTGCTGCTGGTCGACAGGCGCGAGTCAAGCAGGTAGTTGTTGGTGCGCAGGTGCGACAGGCCGACGTTGACCGAGGTCTTGCTCACATCGTCGCGATGAATAACGCGTTCGGCACGCAGCTGATGGTTCTGGCTGTCGCCGTTCTGCTTGAGTTTGAGGTCATCCAGCATGAAGAAGGTGCGGTATTCGCTTTCGCTGTAGGTGTAACTGAAGTTCCACCAGCCCCACGGCAGGTTGTAGTAGAGCATGCTGCTTTTCGAGGTTTTCTGATGGTCGCTGATGGCGTCGTGGCCGCCGCGCAGGATCAGTTGATCGGCCAGGCCCAACGGGCTGTCCCATTCAAGTCCCGCGCCCCACTGCTGTTCGCCGGTGCTTTTCTGGCCGTCGTTGTTACGCGACAGGCTGGCGCGCCAGGGCTTTTGCGGCACGTTCTTGACCAGCACTTCACTGCCGCCTACTTGGCTGCCAGGGGTCAATTCCATCTGCGCCTGCTTGGACGGCAAGCGGCTGAGCTGGTCCACCAGCTGCTCGACTTCGCGCAGGTTGAGTGCTTCGCCGACCTTGCCGGGAAACGCCATGGCCAGCTCGCGGTCGGTCACGCTGCTGCCCTGTGCGCCCTTCAGCCCTTCGAGTTTGCCTTCCACCACCAGCACCTGGAGATGACCGCTGGAGAGGTCTTGTTGCGGCAAGTAGGCACGGCTGGTGACCCAGCCTTTGGCGATGTAGTAGTCGGTGATGACTTTGAGCAGTTCATTGAGCTGCGCCACCCCCAGGCATTGGCCGACATAGGGTTTGAGCAGCAGTGTGCGGTCGCCGCCGGACAGGCTGTCGGCGCCCTTGAGTTCGATGTCCTGGATGGGAAAGCAGCGGGTATCCGCCGGCAGTGCGGGGGCCTGGGGCTTGGTGTCTTTGCCGGGCAGGTCCTGGAGTTCTTCCAGGCGTCGGCGCTGCTCTTCGAGAAGGCGATTCTGGCGGTCGCGGATCAGGTCTTGATCCCCTGGCGTAGGGGCGGCCATGGCGCTGTTCAAGCTCAAATAAGCGAGCAGGAAAGTGCATAGCAGATACCGAGTCCGTGGCGTTAACAAAGACATGTTCGATCCATCGAAAATCAAGGGCGGCAAACTAACATCGAACTTCCGCTTACTCAAAGAACAGAGCAAGTTGAATAATTATTCAAGCTGTTCGCGCAACTCATTGATTATTAACAATTAAAAACTATCAAACAGACATACGACTTATTACTGGAAGTTATATTCCGACAAGCGGCAGCTGTATTGATGACGATTTCGCCGGAGAACTTAATAATTGCCACTAGTTGGCCATCAAGTTCTTGCCGAGATAAGTTAGTACCGAAAAAGTCAGAAAAGTTCGCGGAGGTTTTGTGAATTGGATCCCACTTATCGGTATTTACCAAAATCGTTCCCACGTTGCATGGGAACGATTTTCCAGCGTTCTTCTTAGCTGGCGTCTTTGTTCTGATCCTTGCCTGGCACCAGGGTCAACCCAGGTTTTTCTACATCACGGGAGACATGGGATTTCACCTCCGCGACACCGCCTTCCTCGTCGTTATGGATCACCAACACCCCAGGCCGACGCAGTTGCTCAAGGTCACCTTCGCCGAGGCTGAAGCTCTCGCTCAGGTTTTTGTCAGTAAGCGCCTTGGCCTCGGCCCGGCGCTGGGCGAACTTGCGACCTCGGCGTTGTTGGTAGCGCGCCCAACTGATCAGGATGACGGCGTTGAACAGGGCGATCCACAGGTAGATCTGCAGGGTATTGAGCGCGGCGAAAATCGGCGCCTCGAATCGAGGGCCACCATGCGTCTCCAGCATCGACGTAATCCCACGTGCCAACAACCAGATCAAGCCGGCCCAGGCCATCAGGGTCAACAGTACATCGATGACCCACATCACGGAGCGTTGGCGGGTTCTGACCAGTTTCATGATCACGCCTCCTCATTTTCGAGCGGTTTGATACCACGGTCCGGGCTGACCCAGCGCGCACGCTTCTGATGCTGGTTGAACAGCACTTTTGGAAAACTGACCAGGGTGGTAAACAGGCTGACCAGCCAGAACACCATCGGGTACCACACTGTCCAGAACAGGGTTTTCCACAGGTCTTTCTCGTAGCGGCGGTCAATCAGGATGCTCACCGCAAACTGCAGCAGGCACACCATCGCCAACACCAACCCGGTAAACGCCGGCGGCATCAACGACTCGACAGCAATCGCTTGTGGCAGCGGGATGAATTTGCCCACGCCCCAGAAGATCACCGACAGCAAAAAGGTGAAGGCCCAGCCGGTGGACAGGCAGTATTCGAACAGCAGTGGCCACAGGTAGCGGTGACGCCATTGCCAAATGCCGCGGATATTCTTGAACAGCACTTCGGCGCCGCCCTGGGCCCAGCGCAGACGCTGTTTCCACAGGCCACCGACGGTTTCGGGCATGAGGATCCAGCACAGGGCACGGGGCTCGTAGAAGATGCTCCAGTGATCGAGTTGCAGCTTCCAACTGACATCGATGTCTTCGGTGATCATGTCGGTGCTCCAGTAGTCGATGCGGTCCAGCGCCTTTTTACGGAACGCCACCACTACACCGGACACCGTGAAGATCCGACCGATTACCCGCTGCGTGCGCTTGATCAAGCCGATGATCGAAGAGAACTCGCCGACCTGCACGCGGCCGATCAGGGTCGAGCGTGTGCGGATGCGTGGGTTGCCGGTCACGGCGCCCAGGCGTGGGTTGTCGAGCATCGGCGCGACCAGGTAGGCGGCCGCGTTTTTATCCAACAGCGCATCACCGTCAATGCACACCAGGTATTCGCTGCGCGCGGCAACGGCGCCCATGCGCAAGGCCACCGCCTTGCCCTGGTTCTGCGCCAGGTGCAGCACGCGCAAGCGTGGATGCTGCAAGGCCAGGGCATCCAGTACCGCTGCGGTGTTATCCGAAGAACCGTCGTTGACGGCGATCACTTCAATGTTCGGGTACACCTGGGCCAGCGCGGCCTCCATGGTGTCGGCGACGTTCTCCCCTTCGTTGTAGCAAGGGATGATGATCGAGATCAGCGGGTCGCCGGCCAACGTTGGGGCCGGCGTGTCCTCTTGCCAGGGCCAGTGGCGCTCCCAGTGCAGCCAGAAATACAAACCGCCTGCAATCCACAACCCTGACATGAACAGCGGGTAGAAAAACACAAAGTCCATCAGGAACTGCCCGGTGACCAGGAAGATCAGGCCCAGGGGCACACCCAATACCAATGCCAGCACGAATAAAGCCAGGATTCTGTCGAACATGGTCAAGGGTTCCATTGGTTGGAAAGGGCCGGACGCACAGTCTTCAGGTCCGGGGAGTTTTCCAGGAAGTTGTCCGGGTAATAACCAAAACTCGTGACACCCTGGCGCTTGAGTACGCCCATCCATTCAGCCAACTGCGTGGCGCTGATATCCGGCGCGGCCTTGGTGCGCCAGTCTTTGGCTTGCAGTTCGAATACGGTCCGGTCGAGCGCACCGGGGCGAGCCTTGACCGTGGCCACCAGTTTTTCCAACCAGGCGTTGGAGTTCTTCAAGGTCTGGCCTTCCATCAGCGGCATGGCCATAGGCGCCGTCCAGTCGTAGGTCTGGAGGAAATCATCGAGGTTTTGCGCAAACCAGGCTTCGCTGCCGGGGTTGAGCATCGGCTCGGCGAAGATATTGCGCGCGGTCAACACCTGCGGACCACGGATGGCGCGGAACTTGGCGGTCAATTCGTTGGTGAAGTCGATCAGGTAGCGGCTCTTGAAGCGGGTCCAGCGTTGCATCACTGCCGGGTCGGCGCGCAGGGCGGCGATGGTGTTTGGCAGGCCGTTGGCGGCGTACACCTTTAGCGCTGCGGGGCTGGCGTCTTCAAAGTCGCTGAGCAGCGCATCATCGTGGTACAGCACGCCGTCGACGGCACTGTTGCCGGTGCTCGCCAGGTCCTGGTAGATCTCGCCGATCATCTGCCGCACCTTCGGATCGAACGGTGACAGGCGCTGGTATTGATCCGGATCGATGCTCACCTTGCCGGTTTCCGGGTCCCAACGCGTCACGCGCGGCAATTTGGAGTCGAGGGCGAAACTCAGTACCGGCATCCAGGCAAACACGCTGGCGCGGGCACGGGTGTGCAACTGCCAGGCGACACGGTTGAATAGATCGGCACGCATCGGCAGGTGGCGGTTGGGGAAGTACAGCGAATGCACCAGGCCGTCACCCTTGGGGTCGGCGTAGGCTTGCAGGAATACGGTCACGGAGCCCATATCCACCACACGCTGTACCAGCACATCGAGGTTGCGCGCCTGTTGCACAGGGTCGGGGTCGTAGACGTGGTCCAGGTCCACATGCAGGACGCGCAGCGGGGCCTTGGCCTGCACCGAGACGATACTGCTGGCAAAGTGCTCGCCGTCTGGATCGGAGTCCACCAGAAAGCGCGGGCTGTTCATCAACTTGTTCGAGTCGTCGAGACCGTCGTCCAGGGTCAGCGCCATCTCATAACCGTGCTCACCTACGACCGCGAGCGAGGTGCCGTCGGCTGCGCCATACGGCCATACCCACACCCGGGGCGCCTTGCCGGTGACTGCACGAATCTTGTCTGATATCGCGGCCACGTCAGCCCGCATCCGCGCCTGGAACTGCGCTTCGGTTTCATAGCGATTGGTCGCCGGATCAAAGCGCCGCGTCGTGGCGGCCGGCTCCAGGTTTCCCTGGGGGTTGGCCAGGATGCCCTTGTGATTGGCGTCGGTATGGGCAGCGATTTCCACCAGGCCGGAGCGGGACACTTCCCGAATCTGCTGCCAGGTCAGGAAGTCGCCCCGTGGCCGTGGCGTACCGGCGAAGTCCACCGGCTGGTTCAACGGCGTATCGATCCAGCTGCCTACCGGCGCGAGCAATGCCGGCCAGTTATAGGCACGCAAAATCGGCATCACGCGGGTGTAGAAGCTGGAATAGCCATCGTCGAAACTGAGCATCACGGCTTTGGTTGGCAGTGGCGGCCCACCCCGGCGAGCGGCAAGGACCTGATCCACGCTGACCGCCTGGTAGCCGTTCTCCCGCAGCCAAGCCAACTGCTCGATCAAACGCTCGGTGCGCACCGCCGCCACCGCCTGGTCGGGGTCGGTATCATTGACGTCGTGGTAGGCGATGCCCAGGAAATGGTTTTTCGGCCACGGCGCTTCATTGGCCAGTATCGGGCGCTCGGCGGGTGGCGTGAATGGCGCGGGTTGCTGGGCGCAGGCGCTGGCCAGCAATACGCCCAGGACCAACAAACAACGGCTGAGGAGGGTCATGATCAGGCTCTTCTAGAAACGGTAAGTGAGGTCGACGAGCAGGCGCAGATCGCGTTCGCGATCGCCGTCATACGTTCGGCTGACCAGGCTCAGGTTGGCGCCGGCTTCCAGTACGTCGTTCCAGCGAATACGCTGGCCGTAACCGATCAAACCGACACCGCCGGCGGAGTAATCCTGTTGGCGATAAGTACCCGCACCGATCTGGAACTGCTGACTCCACTGGGTCTCGTAGCGGTGATAAAGCACATGGTTGACGTTGACGGTGGGCATCACGCCGAAATCCGACTTCGGGTTGAAGTACAGCGTGTCTTCCTTGCTATTGCGGCTGGCACTGACTTCCAGGCCCAACTCCACTTGCACCTTGGGTGAGCTGTAAATGCCCTCGCGGCCAGTGAGCAAGGCTTCGATGCGGTCGTTGCCATCGCTGAAATGCGACGGGCTCACGGCCAGTTTCCACTCGCGGCTTTCGTTGGCACGCCAGCGGATAAAACCGCTGCCGCCGTTGGCCGTGACATCGGTATTCAGGGCGCGCAACGGAGTGGTCGCCGAGAGGTAGTCGAGGCTGCCGCCGTATTGCCAGTGGTCGTTGATGTCGCGGGCAATCGATACGCGCGCGCCTTGTTTGGAGCCAAAGCCGTAGGAGTGGTTGGACACCTCTGCTTCAAGGGTCATGTCACGGGTACGCCGCTCCACACCCACGCGCTGCCAACGGTGATGGCCGGTACCTTCGGTAAAGTCGGCGGTGCCGTAGCCCACACCGGCGAACAGGCGCCAGTCTTCGTCGATGGGCGGCGTGTAGACCACGCTTTCAATGCCCCAGTCACGGCTACCCGTTATCGCGCCGGCCTCCTCGTTATTGCTGCCACCGTAGCTTTTACCGGTGTAGGCCTCGACGCGGACTTCGGCCATGTCGTGCACATTGCGCAGGCGATTGAGGCGCTGTACCTGGCGGTTTTCCGGGGCACGGGCGACGACGTCGTCGGTGAGCATGTCGAGTTGGCGCCACTCCTGCAGGTCCAGCGCCGTGAAGCCTTGGGACATTTCCACGCCGATGTCACGCGGGCTCTGGTTTTCAGTTTCCTTGAGTGAATCTTCAGCGCGTCTTGGCCACTCACGGGCACGGTACATCTCCGCCTGCGCCAAACGCACACCGATGCTGCCTGGGGCTTTATTTCCCAAAGCCTCCAGGTTTGCTTCGCTGGCGTTCAGGTCATCGCCATAGGTACCGGCTTGGGCGGCCAATTGTTGGGCGTCCATCCACTCGTCGTTAGGGTTGCCGATGGGCAGGCCCTTGAGTTCAACCCGAGGTTTCTCGGTGCTGGCCAATTTATCGGCAACAACGCGTGCCTCTGCCACCTGGTCGTTTTCCAACAAGGCGTAGAACAAGGCAGAACTGTCTTTAACGTGATCACCGGGGTCGGCATCCGCAGCTGTCAACGCCTGGCGATACAGCGGTGCGGCCTTTTCCGGCAAGCGCTGGTCGAGGTAGGCGGCAGCGACCCAGCGCACGGCATAGGTCGGCAGTTGCACACCTTCGGCCTTGAGCGTTTCGTACTCACGAATCACCTCAGCGGTGCGCGCCCGCGCCTTGAGCGCGCCGAGGCGGTCGATGCGCCAGACCACCACGTCGCCCTTGGCGCTGGCGTCGGGGGTCCAGCGCGCGAGCAGTTTGTCGTAGGCCTCAAGTGCGCGGTCGGCGATCACAAAGCGTTCTTTCTCGGTACGCGTGGCGAACTCGGCCATACGCACGCGCTCGGCGGCCAGGTCGCCCTCGAGGCGGCGCTGCGTGACTGCATCGATCAGGCCCGGGCGCTTGGCCGACAGACGCAAGGCGGCTTCCGGCAGGCGAGCCTTTTGCAGGGCGACGATGTATTCGCGGGCGACTTCAGGTTTGTCCCCGGCGCGGATAAAGGCCTGGTCGAATTCAAACAGCGCGTCGTAGTTCAAATCGGCGCGGGTCAGCGCGTAGCCCAGGGCCATGCGCCGGTTGGGGTCATCGGGCTTGGCGGCTACCAGCGCGCGGGTGCGTTGCACGGCTTCGCTGGTTTTGCCGCCGTCAGCCTGGGTAAGGGCCAGGCCCAGTTGCAGGTCGACATTGTTCGGTTCACGCAACAGCGCTTTGCGATAGACCGCCTCGGCCTGCGCCCACTGCTTCTGGTTGCGATAGGTTCGCGCAACCGTGGCCAGCGCCTGGGCGGTCAAGTTGCGATTCTGACCCTGTGCCTCGTACACCTTCAGCACTTCGGCATCCTGGCCGGCCCAGCCAGCGATCACCACGTGGTCGCTGATCTGGCCTGGCGTCTGGCGCTCGGCAGGCAATTGGCGCAGTTGAGTCAGGGCGGGTGTGAAGTTGCCGTTGCGCGCCTGGATGATCAGGGCGTCGTAGGCCGGGTCGGCCATGGCAAAGGTGGGCATCAGCAACTGGCTGCACAAGGTTACCCCGATGAGCAGCCGTAACCGGCCTGAGGCACTGAGTGGGAGATTTCGCAGCATATCGTGAGCTTCCTTACACACGGAAAGCTGTAACGATGGGTGGTCCTGAGCGATTTGCATCAGGGTGTCGGCGTCTCGTGACCCGACCTAGCTTTCCTGTATGAACTATCCCCGACGCAGGTACGAAAAAGGACAATGCATAACAATTGTTCAGAATTGCCCTGTGAATCTGAAAATGAATGGGGGAGCAGACTTGCCTGCGATAACGGGTAACCCATCAGCACGAGTGCCGACCGTTTGACCCTTATCGCGGGCAACCCCACTCCCCCATTATTTATTTCTGGGCGATGACCCAGTTTTTACTGTGCGCCGCCGACCGCACCGACTTTTGACATAACGAAACCAATGAACTGCTCGACCGTCATTTTCTGGCCGTTGAAGGTCACTTCATTGTTAGCGTAATGCAGCTTGGAAACCACGTCGCTGCCCACCAGGGTCGCCAGTTGTGTGCCAACGGCCATGCCGCTGACCATTTCGCTGGCCATCTGGGATTGCTGCTCGATGGCTTTAGGATCGGTCACACCGCCAACCTGCGCTTGCAGGGCGGCAACGTCGGCGATCATTGGCTTGGACAGGGTCAGGTTGGCGTCCAGCAGCGCGACCATTTGCTTGCCCAACTCAACCGGCGGCAATTCCATGGAGGTCGGCTTGGCCAGGTCCAGCACCAGGTTGAACTTGCTTTCACCGTGGGTGGTTTTCAGCGACAGGTTTTCCAGCGCCACGTGTGGCTTGGCGGCCAGCAACTGGCCGACGTTGGCTTCAGCCAGGGCCTGCTCGGCTTCAGTCAGTTGCAGCTCCGGCACCGGTTGGCCGGCGGCGGCAGCAGCTTGCACCGGCTGCATCTTGTCCTGATACAGCTTGGTCAGCAGCAGGCCAGAGGGCACATCGATGTTCTTCACGCTCAGGGCCATGGCGGCAGAGCCCACGGGTTTGCCCTGATAGCCGATCTCGTCGATCTTGTAGTCGACGCGGCCAGACATGTTGTTGTCTTTGACTTCGCTGGTGTCTTTCTGCTCGAAGCCCTTGAGGGTCATCACGGCTTTCTGTGGGCCGAAGGTGAGCTTGGTGTCGGTCAGCTCTATCGTGTTCTGCCCGGTGTAGAAGCCGAAGGTGGATTTCTCCAGGTTGCTGGCCACGGTCAGGCCGGCGAATTCAGCGTCGAAGGGTGCGCCATTGGCATCGACCACAGCCAGTTTGAGGCTGTTCATGTAGCCGTCGACCTTGACCTTCTTGCCCTCGGCGGTGCTGTCGAAATCCAGGTTGAGGCCAGAGAAATTCACCGAAGCCGTCTCGTCCTTGAACTCCAGCGGCAGCAGTTCCAGATTACCGCTCACCGAACGGCTGTAGCCGATATTGGCCACGCCTTTGAGCGGTGACACGTCTTTGGCGGCGGCGAACCATTTCTCAGTGGTGGCGTTCTTTTCCAGCGCGTAGTGACTGGTCGCCATGACCGGCAGCCATTTCAGCGATACCAGGCGCGAGAACGGCAGCGGGCCGTGTTCGATATGGTCGACAATCAGCAGCTCGGGGTTCGGGTTCTGCTCGCCGAAGAACGAGCCCTGGCCCTTGAGGCGATAGTGCGCGGTGCTGCTGAACAGGCCACGGTCCAAGGACACCAGCTCCAGGGCAACAGTGCCGTCGACGCCGGCCATGGAACGTTGCAGTTCCTTGTTGGCGTCCTGCACCGCCGTTTGCAGCACGGGCTCCAGCTGCTTACCGGTGTACCAGGCACCGCCTGCACTGACGACGCCAACGGCGACAACGAAACCCAAAAGAACAACGGCTGGCTTATTCATGAAGTGACCTGATCAAATCCTGTGAGAAGTGGGCTGTCTTCCTTGAACCCCGAAGGGGATTGGCTCAAGCCCGCCGAAAACGGGGGAAGATTAGCACTGGCGGCCACAAACGGCCCAGCCTTTCAGAGGGATCAGTTCAGCACTAGTTCACGAATACTCCAGTTCTATTTCATCCAACTGGTGGTCGAAACTCTTCAGGCGTGCCGTCCAGGTGTACACCAGCACCTCAAACTCGCGGTGTATGACCGCATTGCCGGGGGTGTCCGACTTGGGGTCGCAGAAGTCCAGCTGGTAGCGCTCGCGGGCCATTTGCGTGGCGACGTCGGACAGTTCCCGCGCGTTGCTCAGCCAGTGCCTACCGTCAGCGACCTGCTGATCAAGTGCCACGCACTGTTTTTTCAGGACTTCGAGGCTTTTCTCCAGGGGCGTGCCGGTGAGGTCACCCATGACTTCCTGGAAGGTCCGCCCCGGCTGCCAATAGCTGCCCCAGAAATAGCGGTCGAACACGGTCTCGACCCGGCGCAGGGCGACCTTGGTGTCCCAGATCGCCACGCGGGTCTTGCCTTGTTCGAGGAGTTTTTTCTTCACCCGTTGATTCTGGTAAGAGGCCCACGCCACGACGCCGATGGACAGGGTGCCGATCACCAGGCAGGCACTGTCGAGAAACACCATCGCCTTGTCGAGCTGATGGGCGAGCATCACGCCGTAGAAATAGGTCGCCGATAACAACACCAGTGCGAAACACACGCACCAGAAAGCGGGAGCATAAGGGTTTTTCATTATTGGAATCCCCATGAGCAAACGCGAGCAGTGACAAGCGGATCGTCACGGCGGTCCGCCTGTCAAAGCATAGCTATTCGCTCAGGGTTTGCCGGGTTGTGACGCGTGCGTTCGTCCGCTTTCCCAACCGCCGCCCAGGGCCAGGAACAGATCGATCTGGCTCATGGCAACCTGGGTGTTGGCCGCCGCCAATTGCGCGCGCACATCGGTGTAGGTGCGGGTGGCTTGCAGGTCGGCCAGGAACGACGCGCGGCCGGCCTGGAAGAAGCGGTGGGTCTGCCCTGCTGCTTCCTTGGCCGATTCGCCGGCTTCGGCCAATGCATCGCGGCGTTGCAGTTGCGCAGTGTACTGCGCCAGGCCGGTCTGGGTTTCGCGGATGGCATTGAGCACCACGCCGTCAAAGTGCGCCAGAGCGCCCTGGGTGGCGGCTTCGGCTTCGTGAACGCGCGCGCGGGCGCCGTTGGTCGGCACTGTCCAACTGATCATTGGGCCAAAGCCCCAACGGTTGGTCGCAGGCTGGCCAAGGTTTTCGAGCAGGCCAACGGTGCCCACGGTGGCGCCAATGCTGATATCCGGGTAAAGCGCGCCAGTCGCCACGCCGATCCTCGCGGTGGCGGCGGCCAGTTGACGTTCGGCCTGACGCACATCGGGACGGCGCTTGAGCAACGCCGCGCCATCGCCCACCGGCAGCAGTTGGGCGATGAGCGGCAGCTCGGCGCAGGTGCCAGTGCCCGCCGGCAGTTGGTCCACCGGCTTGGCCAACAGCATCGACAGGCGGAACAGCCCGGCCTGGCGCAATGCTTGGTAGCGCGGCATGTCGGCGCGCAAGGATTTGTATTGGGTTTGCGAGCGCGTCACCTGGGTTTCATCGCCACGCCCGGCGTCACGCAGACGCTGGGTGAGCTTAGTGCTCTGGGCCTGCAGGTCGAGGGACTCATTGGCAATTGCCAGCTCTTCGTTCGCGGCACAGACCTGGGTATAGGAGCGCACGACATCGGCTACCAGGGTGATGCGCGCAATATCAGCAGCCGCCTGGGCCGCGTCGGCACTGGCCTGGGCGCTTTCGATGCCGCGTTGCAGCGTACCGAACAGGTCGAACTGGTAGGACGTGGTGATACCCACGCTGCCAATATTGCCCACCGGGACTTTTTCCGTCAGTAAAAACGCTTCGCCAGACTCTTGCAGACGCTGGGCTTCAGCCTTCGCGCCGAAGCTCCAGCCGCCTGCGGACTCCGCTTGCTGGGTCTGAAAGCGCGCACGCTGCAAGTTCGCAGCCGCCACGCGCAAGTCGGTGTTCGACGCCATCGCTTGGCGCACCAGCTCATCCAGGCGCGGGTCTTTGTACAGTTTCCACCAGTCGGCCGGCACCGGCGCCGACACCACGTTGTTACCCTCCCCAACAATTTGCCCTTGCAGATCGCCACGGTTGACGGCGGCTTTATCCGGCAGTGTGTAATCCGGGCCCACCACTTGGCAGGCCGACAGCAGCAAACCCAGCGCGGCGGTCGCCAACAGCTGCTTCATGGTTTGTCTCCGTCTTTAACCTTATCGCCGATGATCGAGACAGTCGCCGTACGCCCGGCGATCATGCGGAAGTCCGCTGGCACATCGTCAAACGCAATGCGCACCGGGATCCGCTGGGCCAGGCGCACCCAACTGAACGCCGGGTTGACGTTGGGCAACAGGTTGGAGCCGCTGCTGCGGTCGCGGTCTTCGATACCGGCGACGATGCTTTGCACATGGCCACGCAGACGAGCGTTGTCGCCAATCACGCGGATATCCACGCTCATGCCGACGTGGATGCCGTCGAGCTTGGTTTCTTCGAAGTAGCCATCGATATGGAAGGAATTGCTGTCCACCACCGACAGCACCGGGCGCCCGGCGGTGACGAACTCCTGGGTACGCGGCGCACGGTCGTTGACGTAACCGTCCACGGGGCTGCGGATCACCGAGCGGTCGAGGTTGAGCTGGGCAGAGTCCACCGTCACCTGGGCTTCAGCCAGGGCAGACTGGGCCCGGGCCACGCGCGATTGGCTTTCTTCCAGTTGCTCGCTGGGCACCAGGTTGCCGAGGCCACGGTTACGCTTGTACTCGCGCTGGGCCTGGGCCAAGGTTTCCTGGCGGTCGGCCACGGCGGCCTGGGCTTGGCGCAGGGCCAGCTTAAAACGGTCCTGATCGACGGCGAACAGCACCTGGCCCTTGGTTACCAACTGGTTATCGCGCACGTCGACGCGCTGGATCAGCCCGGACACGTCCGGGGCGATCTGCACAATGTCGGCACGGATGTGGCCGTCACGGGTCCAGGGGGCAAACATGTAGTACATAACCATGCGCCACACAACGACGACCGCAAACGTCACGATCAACAGCGTCAGGACGACACGGCCGATGGTCAAAAAAGGTTTTTTCATGTCATCAGGTATCGACTGAGTGAGTCCACCGCGCCCAGCAACAGCGCGTAGAGTCCCACGTTGAACAATGCCCGGTGCCAGACCAGGCGATAGAAGTGGACGCGGGTCAACAACCCGTGCACCACCAGAAACAACACATAAGTAATGCCCATCAGCACCAGCAACGTGGGCAGGAACACCCCGCTGATATCCAGATCACCGATCATAAAGGCGCTCCATCGGGTAGCGGCGCTTGCACCTCGGCGCCGCCAATGAATTCCACGCCCGGCAGCAGTGACAGGCGCAAACCAGCCAGCGCGTGCAGCAGATGCAGGCGGGTGTCATCTTCGTCTTGCAAACCCTGGCCGTTGAGGGCGCGACGCGTGCGGTCCAGCGTCATCAGCAGACCGCTGGGCGCCGGCAAGCGTTCACCGGCCTTGAGGCACGCCTTGAAGTAAGCGCCCACGCCTTCCACCACCTGATTGAGCAGCACCCGTGGCACACCGAGGATGCGCGGTGAGTAAGCCAGCAGGTCGAGCAGGTTCAGCGCCACGCGCAAATCGCGCAAGGCGGTGCCGGTGTCCTGGTTGATCAGGGCCAGGCGCGGCAGGTGTTGCATCAGGCGGTCGAGCATTTGCACGGCCATGTGCCGGTGCTCGGCCAGGGTCGCGGGCTCGGTGAGCGTGACGATGTCGCGCCAACTGAAACGCGTCAGGCGCTTGGCCGCCAGTTCAGCACCGAACGGCCGTGCAATCAGTGTCCACACGAAGGCAAACAGCAAGCCCACCGGCCCAGCCAGGTTGACGTTGGCGAAGTTGAGGAAGTCCGCGTCATAGGCGCCCTGGATGCTGATAAACGACGAGGTATTCACCAGCGTCAGCAGCATGCCCAGGTAAAATCGCGGCTGCACGGTGAGCGTGCCGATGCAGATAAACGGCACGGCAAACGCCAGCACCAGCATCGGGAAGTCATGCAGGTTGGGCAGCACCAAAAACAGATAGAGGCTGGCGAACAACACCGACATGGCGGTCCAGAAAAAGAACCGGTAGATCTGCGGTGCGGGGTCATCCATCGTTGCAAAGAAGCTGCAGGCGACAGCAGCCAGGATCACTGCGCTGCCGCCGTCGGTCCAACCCAGCAAAATCCACAGCACCGAAGCAACGATGATCGCGCTGACGGTGGAGAACGCCGAGTAGAACATCAGGCCACGGTCGAGGAAGGGCGTGAGGCGTCCCAGGCGCCAGTGGCGGTAGACGGCGCGCCAACTGTCCTGGCTTTCACATTGGATAGCGGCTTGCAGGCTACGGCAGTCTTGCCACAGGTCGATCCATTCGCCCAAACGGTAAAGGGCGTTGGAGAACAGCAGCGTGTGGCGGTCGTCCAGCGCTTCGCCGTGGGGTTGCAGGGCGTCGACCTGGTCACGCAGGGCGCGCCAGCTGTCCATCGGCGCGCTGTCCTGGGTGTTTTCCAGCCATTGGCGGGTCGCTTCCAGCAATGGCGTGATTTTATCCAGGAACTCCGGCGCGCGATGCTCGATGGCATACAGCGCATCGTCGAGTGCATCCACCACTGGCAGCAGGTGAATCATGCGCCCGCGCAGCTCTTTGGTATTACGCACCGTCTGTGGCCTTGCGCCTTCGTGGGGCAACTGGCCGATCATCAGTTCGAGGGTGTTGAAGGTGGCGACCATGCCGCCGCGCAGCGTGCTGATTTCTTCAGGCTCAACATTGCGGGCCAGAAAGCGCTGGCTATAAACCTGGGCGTCGGCAAACCACTTGGTCACCGAGCCATCGAACACCGGCATGAGACGGCGCGGCCAGAACATCGCGCCCACTACCGCCGCGACGACGATGCCGAGGAAGATTTCTTCGGTACGCGCTTCGGCCACATCCCACACAGCCAGGGGGTTATCCACCACCGGCAAGGCGATCAGCGGCAAGGTGTAGCCGGCCAGCATCAACGCGTAGTTGTTGGCGGTGCGCAGGTGCATGGACAGAAACAGCAACGTGCCCGTCCACAAGGCAATCACCACCACCAACATATAAGGCGACTGCACGAACATCGGCACGAAAATCACCGCCGCCGCCGCGCCCATGAAGGTGCCGATGGCGCGGTACAACGCCTTGGAACTGGTAGGGCCGACAAACGGGCTGGAGACGATATACACCGTGGCCATCGCCCAATACGGACGCGGCATCTGCATAAGCATGGCGATGTATAACGCGATCATCGACGCCGCGAAGGTACGCACCCCATAGAACCAGTCACGGGCGGGCGGGAAACCGGTAAAAAATCCGTTCAAAGCGTCGCCGCCTCGAAGGCGCGCAATACCCGCAGCGCGGCTTCCAGATCGTTGGGGGCGATATCCGCCAGTACGTCCTTACGCAGACGCACCAATTGCGCCTCCACCGCTTGCACCAGCTCACGGCCGCGCTCGGTGAGGCTCAAGGACTTGGCGCGACGGTCGTGGACGTCTTCTGTGCGGCACACGTAGCCGTCTGTGCACAGCCGGTCGAGCAGGCGCACCAGCGACGGGCTTTCCATGCCCGAGGCCTGGGCCACTTTGACCTGGTGCACGCCATCGCCCAAGCGGCCGATCATCAAGAGCGGCACGGCGCAGGCTTCGGAGATGCCGTAGCTCACCAGCGTGGTCTGGCAGATTTTGCGCCAGTGACGGGCGCCCACCACCATGCTGCTGCTCAGGTTCATCTGGAGTTGTTCGAGAGATTGAGGCACTGGATAGTTCGCATACAGTTAGTTTGCTAACTATCAATATGGTAGATGAAGCCACCATCGTCAAGTTTTGAAACAATTTAGCGGATGGGTGGTGGGCGCTGGGGATGGAGAAAGCGGGCTTGAGCGCGGGCGAGTCATTTGAGTCGCTGCAAAACACATGTGGGAGCTGGCTTGCCTGCGATGGCGTTGATCAAGTCGAGGTAGATGTCGACTGACACTCCGCTATCGCAGGCAAGCCAGCTCCCACGTTTAGACCGGGCTGGCTTCAAGCTTACTGTCTGGCTTAAACCCCTCGTCCACCCCGCAACATCAGATTCAACTCATCCACCACCACCGCCCAATCCGCATCCTCCAGAATCTCCTCGCGCAAAAACGCCCTTTGGCTGTCCGTCCAAAAGAACGCATCCGCCAATTTCAACTCCGGTTTGAGCGGCGAATGAACCGCCACGAACTGCTCAATACTCACCGGGTCATTCTCCAGACCCAGCTGTTTGAACAATGACGGCAAACTATGCACGGGCGATTCCATGACGGGCTCCTGAAAGAAAAGAATTAACCCAGTCTAGCGACAGCCCTCGGGTTGCGCCGACGGTACGTTGCACAACACAAACAACCGCGCCCTGGCACCGCCGCCATCCTGGCGACTGAGTTCGCGCCAGCCGACGGGCAGCGGCGCGAATTCATCCGGCGCTTCGTTGCTGCTGATCAGCCACACGCGCCGGGTCTCGGCGGGCAGTGCTGACAGGCGGTCGAGATAGATGCGCCCGCCGTCCTGGTCTACCAAGGTACCGAAGCCATACGCATTCGGCCGAGTGGGCGTGCCGTCCGGTTTGGGCGGGGTGTAGAGCTGCAATTGGGCGTCGGTCTGGTCGTAATACACGTAGCTGAGGTACCACATCATGTCGCTGAGGACGATGCGGTCGTCTTCCTGGTAGTTGCGGTTGACGAACTCCACCGGCACGTTGAACTGGTCGTGTTCATCCACGGCAAAGTTGTTCTTCAACCCCACCAGTTCGACGCCGACAAACAGCACAAACAGCGCCACCCCCAGCAGTGAAAACCGCGACGGCAGGCGGTCGATAGCCATCGCCACAAGAACCGGCAAGCCCAAGGCGTATACCGTCAGGTAGCGCTCGATAAACACCGGGGAAACAAATGACACGCCGTAGACCAGCAGCAGTGGCAACAGGAAAAACAGCGCCAGCAGGCTGGCCGGTCGGTAGCGTTCGCGATCTCGCCAAGCGGTGATCACAACAACAGTCACCAGCAGCAGCGGAAACAGCCAGAACAACGGCGGCCAGAAGCCAACGCCTTCATCCTGGAGCACGAACTGCCAGATCATCGAAGGCAGGGAGAACAGGCTGACCGGTTCTTCCCAGCCTATGTCGCCGCCCACCTTGAGCTGTTCGACGTGTTGCACCAGGTCCAACAGGTTAGGCAGCCAAGGCAGATACAACAGCACAATCGCGGCGTTAGCCGCCCACCATGCCGGGCGGGTGATCAGGCGCCGGTCTCGCGGCGCCGTACCCCAAAGCACACCCAGATAGGCCCAATGCACCAGCACACACAGCGCCGTGAAGTAATGGGTGTAGAAACTAGCACTCATCAACACGACATAGGCCGCCAGATAACGCGTGCGCTCGGGTTGACGCACCCAATACACCAGCGCCAGCGTGGCGCCCAGCAACCACACGCCCAGTAGCGAGTACATGCGCACTTCCTGGCTGTAGCGCACCGCCGTAGGTAATAGCGCCAGCAAAATGCCCGCCAGCACCGCCGCACGACGGCTGGACAATTGCTGCGTCAGCCAGACGCCCAGGCCCACGGCGACCACACCGGGGACGGCGCTCATGCTGCGAATCGACCAGATGCTGTCGCCGAACAGCTCAATCCAGCCGCGCAGCAGAAAAAAATACAGCGGCGGGTGCACATCATGCGCCGCGTGGAACCACAGGTCGGCCACGGCGTATTCGCTGAGCAACAGGCTGGAGCCTTCGTCGCCCCAGATCGCCGCCGCCGTCAGGTTGTAAAAACGCAGGGCCATGGCCAGCGCCAGAATCGGCACCCACCAGAGTCGGCTGATCCAACCGGCACCTTCCCAAGAGAGGCGGTTGAGTGCGGGTAACGTCCCGACCTTTTCGTTTTGCTCTACCACAGACCGACGCACCTCGATTCCCCTGCCCTTGATTGCCTGAGTGCAAACACCGCCACTCTAGGACAAAAGCCCCTGATTCGCTTCTATAACCCGATAAATCGGCAATTTGTGCAGGGCTTCTCCGAAGCGACCGTAGGAACACGCTATTATTGCCCTCCTCCAAGGACTCAGGATCAAGGACACGTCATGCGCATCGGTTTTCTGTCACCCCTGGCACTGGCACTGCTCGCGGGTATGACCCAACAGGCCCAGGCCAGCTCCGACGACTCGTGCTACCCCGATTGGCGGGTCTCGCGTGACAGTCTCGACGCGTGCAGCAACCAACCCTTCCTCAACCCGGGCAACGACAGCCGCGTCAACCTGCGCCTGCTGCTGGCGGACAAAAAGGCTGCGCCCCTGGCGCCCAATGCCTTGAGCGAAGACGACCTGGCCCAGGGCTTTGGCCCGGTGCCCTTCCCGGTCTATCGACTGGCGCCTATGCGCAGCACAAACGAAGAACCCGACAACAAGCCGGACGACTCGCGCACCGCCGAACTCGACACGCTGCTCCAAGCTCTGGGCATCAAGCGCGACGAGTACAAAACCGCCGGTGAAGCGTTCCTCAATGGCGAGGGCAGCCGCTGCCGCAGCAATGACGATGACAGCGCCACCGCATTTATCAGCCAGGTGATCAAGGCTGACATGCCGGCGGCCGAGCGCGAGGTGCTGGTGAAGGCGCGTTTGCAGTTGCTGACCGCCTGCTCCTGGGACGGCCAAGTGGCGGACGCCCAGCAGATCCAGTCCGCCGACGGCCAGCTGTTTCGCACTTACCTGCAGGCCGCCGCCGACTTCTACAGCGGTCGTTTCAGTGACGCCGAACGCGGTTTTGCCGCTGCCAGCAGTAGCAATGTGCCTTGGCTGCAGGAAACCGCGCTGTACATGACGGCGCGCACTTCTTTGAACCAGGCCCAGGCTGAAGCCTTCGACGAATACGGCATGCCGCGTCTTGAGCATGTGGATAAGTCCGCCCTGAGCGATGCCGAAGAAGGATTCCTCAACTACCTGAAAACTTATCCACAGGGCGATTACGTGGCCTCCGCCCGTGGCCTGTTGCGCCGCGTGTATTGGCTGGCGGGTGACAACACCAAGCTCGCCGAGGCCTACGCCTGGGCGATGACTCAGGCGACTGATACGCAGCGCAATGTGTCGGTGGACGAACTGGTGGAGGAAGCCGACCTCAAGCTGTTGATGGTTAATAGCGAGACCGTCACCACGCCGATGATCCAGCTTGTCAGCGACCTGATGGTGATGCGCGGTGGCAACCAGCCTGCCCTGTCCCGCGCCGACTTGGAGAAGCAAAAAGCCGCATTCGCCAGCGCGCCGGAGCTGTACGACTACTTGCTGGCGGTGTGTGCGTTGTACATCGAGCATCAACCGGACGCCGCCTTGAAGCAGTTGCCCCAGAGCGTGCCGTCGAGCCTGAACTACTTCGCCTTCAGCCAACAGACCCTGCGCGCACTGGCCCTGGAAGCCAAGCAAGACTGGAAAGGCGCCGAAGCACTATGGCTGCAACTGCTGCCCCTGGCGAAAATGCCGCTGCAACGCGACCAGCTTGAGCTGGCGTTGGCGATGAACTACGAGCGCAGCGGCCAGTTGGCCAAAGTGTTCGCCGCCGATTCGCCGATCAGCGCCAAGCAGGTGCGCTACATTCTGCTGCGCAACGTTGCAGGCCCTGAGCTGCTGCGCCAGCAGATCGCCCAGGCCAGCGACCCGCTGGAACGCCAGACCGCGCAATTCGTGCTGCTCTACAAAGACCTGCTGCGCGGCCAGTACGCGACATTCGCCGAGGACCTCAAGCAACTGCCGGTCGCTGCCCCTGAAGATAAGCTGGGTACCAGCTTGGGCTACGTCTACAGCGCCAGCCAGACCTTGAAGCTGTTCCAGTGGAATGGCGATAAAGCCGAATCCGGCTACGCCTGCCCAGCCATCACGCAAACCGCCGCCGTCCTGCAAAATGACGCGAAGAATCCACAGGGCCTGAACTGCCTGGGTGAATTCATCCTGCGTAACGGCCTGGACGGCATGCCATTGGAGCAGGCGCGCGCCGCCGGCAGCCTGGGCAGCACCGCATCGGACTTCAAGGGCGAAACCTTCTCGCGCCTGGACGGCTACAAACAGGTGATCGGCAATACCAAGGCGCCGAAGAATGACAGGGCCTACGCGCTGTTCCGCGCCATCAACTGCTATGGGCCGTCCGGCTACAACAGCTGCGGCGGGCAAGACGTTGAGCCCGCCGTGCGCAAAGCCTGGTTCCGCCAGTTGAAAAGCAGCTTTGCCGACACCCAGTGGGGCAAGTCGCTGCAGTACTACTGGTGAAACACCTGTGGCTAGGCTTGCTGTTACTGGCAAGCCCGGCCTTCGGCGCCGTCGACGCCCGCAACTATGACGCCTTTTGGCTGTGGAGCGGCGTCACCCCACAACCGGTGCTCAAGCAGGCCAAAACCCTGTACATCCTTCAGGGCCAGATCAACGCCACCCGCCGCGCGCCAGGGCGCGGCGTGCAGATGATCGCGCAGGGCATCAGCGTGCCGCGCATCACTCAGGGTGAAATCTGGATCGTCTACCGCGCCCACACCCTGCGCTGGCCAGAACAGGTCTACCGTCAACTGCTCGGCCAGGTGCAACGCTGGCGTGAAGCGGGCAACCCGGTCGTCGGGATCCAGATCGACTTCGACGCCCGCACCCAATACCTGCACGAATACGCCGACTTCCTGCGCGACCTGCGCCAACGCCTGCCGGCCGACCTGCGCTTGAGCATCACTGGCCTGATGGATTGGAGCAGCAACGCCGACCCGGCCGCCATTGCGCAGCTCAAAGGCGTGGTGGATGAAGTGGTAGTGCAGACCTATCAAGGGCGGCACAGCATTCCGGATTACGCGGCGTACCTGCCACGAATGAATAGGCTGGGGTTGCCGTTCAAGATCGGGCTGATTCAAGGCGGGACGTGGGAGGAACCTGGGTATTTGCAGCGGAGTGAGTGGTTTCGGGGGTATGTGGTATTTTTGCAGAACCCTTGAAACACTCCCCCTCAACCGGCGCCCCACACCACGCCTGTCACAACCCACCCCCATCCCAGCAGCCCAACCACTATTGCAACCCAATTGGCGCTCGTGAGATGCGTGTTTCTCGCCCCGTCGGGGTCATGCTCCAAATGATTAATCGCATCTTGCAACTGCAACGCCAGCGCGACCTGCAACATTGCGATGCAGGCAGCTACAGCGAGTGCGGCGAACGGTGAAAGCAGCCACAACACCGTGAAGGGCAAACACCCGCACACAAAAATCGCCACCGCCAGGCAACGTGGCCACCAGTGGTAGGCGGACTCGCCCTGCTCCAGTTCACGCATCACGCTGAGGATCAGCGAACAGAAATAGCACGCCGGAAATAGCACCCGAACCCAGGGCCATAGCCTCTTGCCCGTGGCCCGCTGATAAAACGTCCATTGTCGGTAGAGCCAGTAGACGAAGTAGCCGCCCAGCGTCAGCAGCATCATGACGAGGAATTTGCGCGGGGCCACGACCAGAAACATCGGTTCACGAACCGGCATCCAGCTCA
This sequence comes from Pseudomonas sp. H1_A03, assembly GCF_054685145.1. Lineage (NCBI taxonomy): Bacteria > Pseudomonadati > Pseudomonadota > Gammaproteobacteria > Pseudomonadales > Pseudomonadaceae > Pseudomonas > Pseudomonas sp. H1_A03. The sequence continues at coordinate 1,451,317 of NZ_CP162829.1, read as the reverse complement.
GGCTGGAGCGCGGTGTGGCATAGGGATTTTCGGCGATGGACATGGGCAGTATCTCGCGAGGGTTGCCAGCCGAAGCTAACGCTCGCGAGACGTTCAAAGTTCACACCCCACTCAATCAGGAGGCCTCCTACAACCGATTACCTACCAGTCGTAGGTCAGGCTCGACACCACCGTGCGCCCTTCCCCGTAGTAGCAATCCAGATTACTGGTGCACTGCGACACGTAGGTTTTGTTAGTGAGGTTCTGCACGTTCATCGCCAGTTTCACGCCTTTGAGCTTGAGCGGCGAACGGCTCAGGTCGTAGCTCAGGCTGGCGTCGTAGACGCTGTAGGACGGCACGTTGAAGGCGCCTTCGTAGTAGTCGCCCAGGCTTTGGCGCGCGTAGCGTACGCCCAGGCCTGCGCCGAGGCCGGCCAGTGGAGTGTCGCCGAGCACGGTGTAATTGACCCACATCGATGCGGTGAGCGGCGAGATGCCGGCAGGGTGGCGGCCTTGGCGGCCGTCGTTGTCCTTGGTGTATTTGATGTCGTTGCGCGACGCCGATGCGACGATGTCCCAAGCGTCGCTAAGCGCAGCCTTGGCTTCCAGCTCCACTCCGCGTGAACGCATGGCGCCGCTTTGGGTGCTGAAGGTGGTGTCCACGGGATTGGTGGTGAGCACATTTTCCTGGTCCAGTTGGTAGACCGAAACCTGCACGAAACTCTTCTGGCCGGGCGGCTGGTACTTCACGCCGACTTCGTATTGGTTGCCGGTGGACGGCTCGAACGGCTTTTGGTTCGCATCGGTGCCCGCCAACGGCAGGAAGGATTCCGTATAACTGACGAAGGGTGCCAGGCCGTTATCGAACAGGTACACCAGTCCCGCACGCCCAGTGAACGCCTGGTCTTTGCTGGCGAAGCGGGTATCGGTCAGGGGTTCTTTATTGACCACGTTGGCCCAGTCGTAGCGACCGCCGAGGACCAACGCCCATTTGTCCCACTTGATCTGGTCCTGCACGTAGAGGCCGGTCTGAGTGATGGTGCGGTCCCAGCGATACGGCTGGCCAAAGTTCAAGCGCTGGCCATAGACCGGCTTGAACAGGTCGATGATCGGCGGGTTGCGATCGTACAAACCATGGAACTGCGAGTTGGAATGGTAGTAATCCAGGCCGAAGATCATGGTGTGGGAGAACGCACCCGTGTCGAATTCGGCCTGGGCGATGCTGTCCACGCCAAACACTTTGTTGTTCTGCGCCCAGTCCACACCGAAGCGTTGCAGGTAGCGTTGGTCCTGCACGCCGGTGACCGGGTTGGCGACAAAACGGTAGCCGTGCAACGGTGCGGTGTAGCGGTCGTCGACCTCGGCGTAGCGTGCGTTCTGCTTGAGGGTCCAGGTGTCGTTGAGGCGGTGGGAAACCTCGTAGCCCAGCACGTATTGCTCGCGGTTGTACTGGTTGACGCCCGGTTCGCCTATGAACAGGTCGCGCTTGATCTTGCCGTTGGGGTTGTCCCACAAGGTGCCGGACGCCGGCAAGCCTTGGGCTTCGGGCACGCCTTTGTCTTTCTGGTACTGCGCGAACAGCGTCACGTTGGTGTCATCGTTGGGCCGCCAGGTGAGGCTGGGCGCGATGAACTGGCGTTTGTTTTCGACGTAATTGACTTCGTCCTGCCCATCGTTGGCCAGGCCGGTGAGGCGATACAGAAATTGCCCCTGCTCATCCAGCGGGCCGCTCAGGTCGATAGCCGCGCTTTTATGCTCGTAGGTGCCGGCTTCCAGTACCACTTGGTGTATCGGGGTTGCGCTGGGTCGCTTGCTGACCATATTGACGATGCCGCCGGGCTGGTTCTGCCCATAAAGCACCGAGGCCGGGCCCTTGAGCACTTCGATGCGTTCCAGGGAATACGGCTCGATCTGCAACGCGCCCCCGGTACTGCCGCCGCCGTAGGGCAGGTGCAAACCATCGAGGTAAAGCGGCGTGGGCGAGAAGCCCCGGGAAGTCGGCTCATCGAACAACTTGACCCGGTCGGCGAAGCCGCCAGCGCTCATGCCAGGGGTGTAGAGCAACGCCTGGGTGACGCTCTGGGCCCCACGCGCCTTGATTTCGGCGGCGGTGATCACGTTGATCGTTTGGGGGATTTCCACCAGCGATGAGTCCGTCTTGCTGCCGGACGCACTGCGCGTTGCCACGATGCCGTCCACCGGGCCCCAGGCACTTTCCTGCGCTTGCTGGCCGCTGATCTGGGTGGCGCCAAGCTGCAAAGGCCCGCCATTGGGAATCGCCTGCAACGACCAACCACCCTGGGATTGCACCGCCAACAAACCGCTGCCCGCCAGCAGCCGTTCCAGGCCGGACCCGACCCCGAAGCGCCCCTGCAAACCGGCACTGCGCTTGCCTTCGGTGAGCGTGGCGTCCACCGACAGCAAGATGCCTGAGGCACTGGCAAAGCGATTCAGCGCCTGGTCGAGGCTGCCAGCCGGAATGTTGTAGCTGCGCAGCGTCTCGGCGCTTTCTTCGGCATGAGCGAAAGTCGGTACCATCGGCACCGTCGCCAACAGGCTGACAAACAAGCCACGGCGCAGGGCGCGGGCCAAGGGTTGGATTGGGTGGTGCGGCATTGCAGGACTCCCCGTGAGAACGCTTCTTGATTGGCTTTCAAGAGGTATCCCGAGCGGGACGCAAAAACCGACAAGCACGCCTGAAAAAATGTTCAGACCCGCGCCTTGATCGTCACCCAATAGCGCGTGACCGCCTGCACCTGTACCGGCAACGAACGCTCCAACGCGGCGAGAATGGCGTCGGTATCGTTCAGCGGAAACACGCCGGTGAGCAACAAGCCCGCCACCGCCTGATCACACCGTAATAACCCCGGACGATAACGGCTCAGTTGCGCGACAAACTCACCCAGCGGTTGGCGCTCGGCGATCAGGCGGTGTTCGGTCCAACTGCTGGCATTGGCGCTCACCGCCGCCAGCGCCGAGCTTTGGCGCTGGTTGAACCATAGGCTGTCGCCCGCATTCATCTGCACGGCTGCGCCATGCAACGGGGTGACGCGCACGCGACCTTCGAACAGGTCGACACGGCTGCCGTCGGGCAGCTCGCGCACGGCAAAGCGCGTGCCCAGCGCCTGCACATCACCCGCTGGGGTTTCGACGATTAAAGGTCGAACCGGGTCGTGCCCGCTGGTCAGCAAGATCTCACCCCGGATCAGGCGGATACGCCGCTCAGTGCTGCTGAAACGCAGGTCCACCGCACTGTCGCTGTTGAGGTCCAGGCGCGTGCCATCGCTCAGGGTGACGTGACGAATCTCACCGGTGTGGGTGCGATATTCGGCGAACGCGGCTTGCCAGGGTTCGCTGCGTTGCACCAAGTAACCACTGCCGCCGGCCATCAACAACACGCCCAGCAGCTTTAGCGCCGCGCGGCGCTGGGTGTCCGGTGTGTCGCGCAACACTGCGCGGGCGCTGTCGGCGGGTACGGTCCCAAGGGTGTGTTGCAAGTGCTGCAAACGCTGCCAGGCACGCCGGTGTTCCGGGTCGGCGGCCTGCCAGCGGGCAAAGGCCTGGCGTTGTTCGCCTTGCAGGTCGCCGCCCCATTGCAGCATCAGCCACTCGCTGGCTTGCTCGACAATGGCCTGGGCAATAGGCGCGTCATGTTTCATTCTTCGTAAGCTACTTGGTAGCAAGCCACAATCGCACGGGTCATGTATTTCTGCACCGAGCTGACGGTGACGCCCAAACGCTCGGCGATCTGTGCATAGCTCAAGCCTTCGAACTGCGACAGCAGGAATGCGCGGCGCACGTTGTCAGGCATGCGGTCGAGCATGGCGTCGATCCGCATCAGGGTTTCGAGGATCAGCGCGCGGGTTTCCAGGGACGGCGACTCCGGCTCGGGCAAGTGCGCGATGCTTTCCAAATAGGCGCGCTCAATGCGCAGGCGCCGCCATTGGTCGATCACCAGGTTGCGTGCGATCTGCGCCAGGTAGCTGCGGCTTTCCTTATCGCCGGGGAAGCGTCCCGACACCAGCAGGCGCAGGAAGGTGTCTTGCGCGATATCGGCGGCGTGTTCGCGATCGCCCAGGCGCTTGCGCAGCCAGCCTTGGAGCCAGCCGTGATGATCGCGGTACAAAAGATGAAGCTGTTGCTGGCCGTCAGTCGCGGTGTCCATGAAAAGCTCAGATACACTATTGAGAGCAATTATCATTACACCTTATTTCGCGACTGACAAAAACTCTTTGTAACTCAGCGCCCAGCGGCTTGCAGCGGGTACACCGATTCCCAGCCGCCACCCAAGGCTTTGTACAGGCCAACCATCGCCAGGGACACACCGGTGGAGCTTTCCACCCACTGCTCTTGCGTGGCCAGCAGCGCGCTTTGCACGGTCAGCACGTTGACGAAATCCACCACCCCTTCAACGTACTGATGCTGCGCGGTGGTCAGGGCGATCTGGTTCTGGCGCACGGCTTCAGCGAGGCTGTCGCGCCGCAGTTGGCTGGCGTTGTAGCGGGTCAGCTGGTCGTCGATCTCATGCCAGGCGCGCAGTACGGTTTGCTGGTAGGCAAGCGCCGCTTCCTGTTGCTGGGCTTCGCGCAGGTTCAGCATGCCTTGCAAACGCCCGCCATTGAACAGCGGCAGGCTGAACTGCGGGCCGAAGGCAAACGCGCGTGAGCCCCAGGAACCGAAATCCGAGAGTTGCATGGCCTGGGAACCGAGGCTGCCGGACAAGGTGATGCGCGGGTAAAAATCGCCCTTGGCTACGCCGATGCTCGCGGTGGCAGCGTGCAGCCGGGCCTCGGCCTGGCGGATATCCGGGCGACGCTCGGCCAACTCCGACGGCAAGCCAATTGCAACCTGGCGCTGGGTTTGCGGCACGGCGGCGTCCTTGGACAACTGCGCGTGCAAGGCTTGCGGCGGCTCGCCCATCAGCAGGCTGAGGGCGTTGATCAGTTGGTCCTGACGCTGTTGCAAATCTGGCAGGCGCGCTTCGATGGCGGCGACTTGGGCAGCGGCTTCGGCCACATCCAAATCTGTCGCCACGCCGTCAGCCAAGCGCAACTGCGAAAGCTTGAGGCTGTGGCGGGCGACGTCGAGGTTTTGCTCAGTGACGGCGCGGGTGTTCTGTACGCCGCGCAGTTGGATGTAGTCCTGGGCGGTCTCGGCCAACACTGACAGCAGCACAGCGCGACGGTCGTTTTCAGCCACTTGCAGGGTGGCGTCGGCGGCTTCGGTTTCACGTTTGACGCGGCCCCAGAAATCCAGCTCCCAGGATGCGGAGAAGCCCATGTCCCATTGATTGAAGGCCGAACGGCCGTTGTTGCCGGACGGGTCGCTCAGGCCTTTGCCACTGTTGCGTTGGCGTTGGTAGTCACCGGTGGCATTGACGTTGGGATAGCGCTCGGCAGTGGTCACTTGGCGTACGGCGCGGCTTTGTTGCAGGCGGCTGCTGGCCAGTTTCAAGTCGAGGTTATCGGTGAGCGCGCGACGCGTGAGGGCCGAGAGTTGCTCGTCGTGGAACACATCCCACCAGCGTTCCTGCAGCGGGTCGCTGACGGCGCGGCTGGCCGCCTTGCGGCCCTGGGGTTCGCTCCATTGCGCCACTTGCGGGCTCTGGGGTTTCTGAAAGTCCGGGCCGACGGTGCAGGCACTCAGGCTGATGATACTCAACATGAGCCAGGCAATTTGTTTCATTGCTGGGCCACCTCACGCTGCTGCGCGACCGGCTGAGTGTCGACGCTGGCTTCCACCGACATGCCGACCCGCAGGCGCTCGGTCAGCGCCTGACCCGGTTCGAGGACGATCTTCACGGGAATCCGCTGCACCACCTTGGTGAAGTTGCCAGTGGCGTTGTCGGGTTTGACCGAAGCGAACGTCACCCCAGTCGCAGGCGCCAGGCTTTCCAGATGCCCGTTGAGCAGTTCACCGTCGAGGCTGTCGACGCGCACCTGCACGGCTTGGCCGGCGTGCATATGGGAAAGCTGGGTTTCCTGGAAATTGGCCACCACGTAGGCCTGTTCCAGCGGCACGACCGCGAGGATCTTGCTGCCCGGCGTCACATAGGCGCCGACCCGCACCGCACGCTCGCCGACCATGCCATCCACTGGCGCGACGATGCGCGTGTACGACAGTTGGTAACTGGCCAATTCCAGCGCGGCCTGGGCGCGTTTGAGCCCACCTTCCGCGGCATCGCGCTGGGCCGTGAGGATTTCCACTTGCTTGCGTTCAGCCGCCAGCACCGCCGTAGCACTGGCCAGGCGCGCGGTGGCCTGGTCGATGCGGGTCTTGGCCTGCTGGGCGTTCTGTACGGTGCCGGCGCCCACACCGGCGAGGTGGTTGTAGCGGTTCAACTCGTGTTCGGCGAAGGCCACTTCGGCGCGATCCGCCGCGACAGTGGCCTGGGCCTGGGCGATGACTGAGCTTTGGCGTTCGAGGGTGGCGGTGGCGTTTTTCAGTTGGGCTTGGGCGACGAGCGTGTCGGCGTCAGCCGCCTGGGCGGCGGCGCGGAAATCGCGGTCGTCGATCAGCGCCAGCAGTTGCCCGGCCTTGACGCACTGGTTGTCTTCCACCAGCACCTCCTTGATAAAGCCCGCCACGCGCGGTGCCACCAAGGTGAAATCAGCGGCGACGAAGGCGTCGTTGGTGGTCTGGCGCTTGCTGCCCAGCAGGCCCGGCGCGGCCAGGTACACCAGCACACCAACGGCAAACACGGCGATAACGGAGACGGCAATTTTGTCTTTGCGTTTCATGAACAGTCCTTTCAATCAAGTCGGAGCGCGGGGCGGAAAGATCCGCGTGGGCATCCAGAAAATCAGCAGGATCAACGCCACCGCGACCGCGGCCATGACGTAATAGAGATCCGAAGAGGTCAGCACCACCGCCTGCTCGTGCAGGCGGTGCGCCAGGCCCGACGCGTCGCCATCGACCAGGCGCGAGTTGCCCAGGCGGTCCACCAACATCGTCGAGTGAAAGTGCAGGCGCTGGGTGGTCAGCGCATCGAGCACGCCCGTGGCAATCACGGCGGCCAAGCCCTTGACGGTGTTGAACCAGGCGGAGGCGAACGGCCCGTCCATTGGCTGGATGCTGCCGGTGGAAAGCATCAGCAGCGGCAACACGGCCATCGGTTGCCCGAAGATTTGCAGCAGGTACAGGCCGTAAAAATCGTCGCGAATCCATTCCGAGGTCAGGTGCGCGCTGCCTATGCAGCACAGCACCAACATGCCGAGGCCAATGCCCAGCACCCAGCGGCAATCGACCCACCGCAGGTTGCACAGCGCCGCCACCAACGGCAGTGCAATCAACTGCGGCAGCGCCATCAGCAACATCACCGGCGCAGTTTGCAGGGGCCGGTAACCCTGGACCTGGGCGAGGAAACTCGACGGGATGATGATCACCGAGGTCAGCACCATCAGCACGCCTGCCAGCACGATCAAGGCGAACGCCAGGTTGCGCAGGCCAAGCATCTGCAGCTTGAAAAACGGCATCGGGTGCGACCATTCATTGACCATGAACAGCACCAGCAACACGCCGCCGCCGCTCAGCAGGAACGTGATCAGCCCCGACTCGAACCAGTCCAAACGGTTGCCTTGCAGGATGCCGATCACCAGCATGCAGATCGCCGGGAAGCCCAGCAGCAAGCCGCGCCAGTTGAATTGCTTGAAGCGCTCCAGGCGCAGCGGGTCTTGCGGCAGGCCGTAGGCCACGGCGGCCATCGCCAACAGGCACGGCGCGACGATCTGCCAGAACGCCCACTGCCAGCCGACATATTCGGTCCACAGCGCCGCCAACGGTGTGCCCAGGCTTGGACCGAAGGTAGCGGTGAGCGCATAACCGGCCAGCCCGTACAACTTGACGTTGGCTGGCAGGAAGCGCAGCGCCACGGTCATCAACATCGGCGGTAATGCACCGCCCGCCAGGCCTTGCACGGTGCGCAGCACCAACAGGCTTTCGTAATTCGGCGCGAACGGACACAAAATGCCGAGCACGGTGAACAGGCCGATGGCGCACAGGGTGAAACGCCGCAGCGAAAAAGTCACCGAACACCAGGGCGCAAAGGCCATGGCCGACACGGAGGTGGCGGTGTAGGCCGCAACCAGCCAGGTGCCTTCGTCAAACCCGATGTATAGAGCGCCGCGAATATCTGCGAGGGCCACCTTGGTGACCATTTCGTTGAGACCGGAGACCAGCACCGCCAACAACACGCCGACCAGGCCGATGATGATGCGCGGGCCGAATACGGGCGGGGTGATGGCAGTGGGCTTGGCTGCGGCCGCAAGGGTGGGGGCGGCGAGGGAAGTCATGAACAGGTAACTCGGAATGGTCAATACCCGAGCAGTTTAATCAGGCACACATATGACAAAAAGTTACTTGTTGGCAGGTTATAAGTGCGCCAGACGCAATCCTAAAAATCTGCGCAAACTCCTGTGGGAGCTGGCTTGCCTGCGATGGCGGGCTGTCTGATACACACTGGTTAATTGACCCACCGCTATCGCAGGCAAGCCAGCTCCCACATGGACCGTGCTCGCTTTAGATTCAAGTGGGTTGGGCTTCGAGCCAAGTGGCGTGGCAGCTTTCGCGCATGGTTTCGCGCAGCCATTTATGGGCGGGGTCTTTGTCGAATCGCGGGTGCCAGGATTGCGCCAATACCAGCGTGGGCAGCGAGATCGGCAAGGCGAACGCGCGCAGTGGCAGTTTCAGGCGATTGGCGCTCAACAACGCTTCCTTGGGCACCGGCAGGATCAGGTCGGAATCCGGCAGCATGAACATCGCGCCGTGAAAGCCTGGAGCGATCATCGCCACCCGACGCTCAAGGCCCTGGGCGTTCAGCGCGGTGTCGATCGGCCCACGGGCAATGCCGCGCCGCGAGATGCTGATATGGGAATAGCTGGCGAAGCGTGCCGCGGTGATTTCCTCGTCGAACAACGGGTGGTCTTCCCGCGCCAGGCCGACGAAGGTCGTGGAAAACAGGTTTTGCACCTTCACTTCGGGGCTGGTCGGCGTGGTGTTGCTCACGCGCAAATCCAGCCGCCCTTCGCGCAGGGCCTCGTCGTCGGTGTCGCCTTCGGGCACAAAGCACAGCTCGCACAGCGGTGCCATGCGCTCCATGGTGTCGAACAGGCGACCGCCATACACGCCGATAAAAAAGTCATTGGCGCGCACGCTGAAGCGGCGGCGCAAGGTGCTCAGGTCAACCTGGTCCGCCGAGCGGAACAGCAGCGCCGCCTGCTCCACCACATTGCGCACCTGGCCCTGCAACTGAAGCGCCTTGGGCGTCGGCACCAGGCCGCGACCGGCGCGTACCAGAATCGGGTCGCCCACCGCTTCGCGAATCCGCGTGAGGGTGCGGCTCATCGCGGCCGGGCTGAGGTTCATCCGCCGTGCGGCGCCGACCACACTGCCCTCATCAAGCAAGGCGTCGAGGGCGACCAACAGGTTCATGTCCGGTAGCTGCATGCCAGGCACTCGTGATCAGTGGGGAGTGAACTTGGCGCAATCGTAGCGTATTCAGCGTTGCATGCCCCAGCGTTTCACCGTCAGCCGCTCAAACGTGTCAAACACCAGGTTTTCCACCAGCAACCCGATCAGGATCACCACCGCCAAGCCAGCAAACACCTTGTCGGTGTACAGCTCGTTGCGGTTCTGGAAGATGTACCAGCCCAGACCACCCTTGCCGCTTGTTGCACCGAATACCAGCTCGGCGGCGATCAGCGTGCGCCAGGCAAACGCCCAGCCGATCTTGAGGCCCGCGAGGATCGACGGCAGTGCCGCCGGGATCAGGATGAACAGCACAAAGCGCATGCCCTTGAGGCCATAGTTGCGGCCGGCCATGCGCAGGGTCTCGGACACGCCGAGGAACCCCGAGTACGTGTTGAGCGCCAACGCCCACAGCACCGAATGCACCAGCACGAAAATCAGGCTGTTCTGCCCCAGGCCAAACCACAGCAGCGCCAGCGGCAACAGCGCGATGGCCGGCAGCGGGTTGAACATCGAGGTCAGTGTACTTAGCAGGTCGCGGCCCAGTTGGGTCGACACCGCCAAGGTGGTCAGGGCAAACGCCAGCACGATGCCGATCAGGTAGCCCTTGATCAGCACCACCAGCGAGATGCTGACTTTGCTGAGCAATTCACCACTGAGCAGGCCGTCGTAAAGCGCATGAAAGGTCTGCAGGAAGCTCGGTAGCAGCAGGTCGTTGTTCTGGTAGCGCGCAACGGCTTCCCAGAGGATCGCGAGCACGATCAAGATCAACCCCTTGCGCAGCCAGCCTTGTTGCCACAGGCGTTGGCGCAGGGGCAGCTCGCGTTCCACGGGAATGCTGAGCAGCGGTTCTAGGGTAATTTCGTATTCCTGGCGCATTGAGCTGCCCCTTCAGTAAGCGATGCGAATATCGGCAAAACCCAACTCACGTTCGGCTTCGGGCGCTTCATCGAACAACAAACGATGAATCCGCCGCGCCGACGCCTGGAACGCCACGCCACCAAGGCTGTGCAGGTCGTATTGATGGCTGTGGATTTCCGCACGCACACGCCCAGGATGGGGCGACAACAGCAGGATGCGATTGCCCACCACCAGCGCTTCTTCGATGGAGTGGGTGACAAACAACAGGGTGAAGCGCACCTCCTCCCAGAGCAGCAGCAACTCTTCCTGCATCTTGCGCCGGGTCAGCGCGTCGAGGGCGGCGAAGGGCTCGTCCATCAGCAGGATTTTCGGCTGCATGGCCAAGGCACGGGCGATGGCGACACGGGCTTTCATGCCGCCGGACAGGGTGTGTGGGTAGGCATCGGCAAAGGCCGTGAGGCCGACTTTGTCGAGATAATGCAACGCACGTTCTTCGGCTTCAGGCCGCTTCAAGGTTTTCGACGCAAGCAGTGGAAACATCACGTTCTGTTTGACGGTTTTCCACGGCGGCAGTTGGTCGAATTCCTGGAACACCACGATGCGATCCGGACCAGGTTGTTCGACCTTTTGGCCCAACAGGCGGATCTCGCCTTCGCAAGGCTTGATAAACCCGGCGATGGACTTGAGCAAGGTGGATTTGCCGCAGCCCGAAGGCCCGAGCAGCACGTAGCGGTCGGCCGGGTCGATCTCGAAACTCACCTGGTGAGTAGCCCGCACCACGCGCTCAGGCGTGCGGTATTCCAGGCTGACGTTATCCACCGCCAGCAACGGGGCGGTGGTATGCAGGTTGCTGGCCGTGTGGCCTTGCAAGGGCGCGTTCATCTCAACTTCCTTGCAGGGGCTTGGCGTCCTGGAAGAAGTAGTCCTTCCACGATTCAGGCTTGTTCTTGATGGCGCCGACGCGGTAGAGGAATTCCGCCAGCGGATAGGTATTTTTCGGCGTGACGCTGAATTCGAACTGCGGGTTATCGATGATTTTCAACAACGCGGTGCGGTCGATCTTGGCCTTGGTCACACGGATGTAAGTGTCGGCCGCAGCGCCTTTATTGTTCTGGGCGAACTGCGCCGCTTCGGTCAATGCTTCGACGAACGCCCTGTAGGTTTTCGGGTTGTCATTGCGGAATTTCTCGGTGGCGAACAGCACCGTCGGCGAGTTCGGGCCGAGCAGGTCGTAGGTGTTGAGCACCACATGCACGTTCGGGTTAGCCAGGGCCTGGTCCTGAAACGGCGGGTTGGAGAAGTGCCCGGTTAGCTCGGTGCCGCCAGCAATCAGTGCCGCGGTGGCATCCGGGTGCGGGACAGCGACGGTGTACTTATCGAGGCGATTGAATGCTTTATCGCCCCATTGTTTGGCGGCGGCGTATTGCAGGAAGCGCGATTGCACCGACACGCCTACTGCCGGTACAGCGATGCGATCTTTTTCGGTGAAATCGGCAATGGTCTTGACCTGGGGATTGTTGCTCACTAGGTAGTACGGAAAGTTGCCCAGGGAAGCGACCGCCTTGACGTTCTGCTTGCCGTGGGTGCGGTCCCAGATGGTCAACAGCGGGCCGACACCGGCACCCGCGATATCGATGGAGCCGGAGAGCAATGCATCATTGACGGCTGCACCACCGGACAATTGGGTCCAGTCGACCTTGATGTCGATACCTTCCTGCTTACCGTATTTTTCGATCAGGTTCTGATCACGAACCACATTGAGCAACAGGTAAACGATGCCGAACTGCTCGGCGATGCGGATCTCGCCTTCAGCCTGCGCAGCCGCCGGTGCAACAAGGCCGCCAGCCAGCAGGCTGACGCCCAGACCGACGGTCGCGGCCAGCCGTGCAAATGGAAGTTTCCTGGACATGGTCATGCTCCGTATCAGAAAGGCGCGTCGCCCTGGATGGTGGTGCGAAACAGCTTGCGGCGCAGGTGGCTCGGGCACCCGGCGGCCAGGTGGATCAGCGAGCGGTTGTCCCAAAACACCAGGTCGTGGGGCTGCCATTGGTGGCGGTAGATGTTGTGGGGCAGCACGCTGTGGGCGTAGAGCTGGGCCAGCAGGTCGCGGCTTTCGTCTTCCGGCAGGCCGACGATACGGGTGGTGAAACCTTCACTGACGAACAGCGCCTTGCGGCCGTTTTCCGGGTGGGTGCGCACGATGGGGTGTACGACTTCCGCCACCTGGGCCAGCTGCTCAGGGGTCAACGTGGGGCGCCAGTTGCCTTCGAATTTGGTTTCGCTGTAACGCGCCGTGTAGGAATGGACGGCGCTGCGGCCTTCGACGGCTTTGCGCAGGTGTTCCGGCAATTGGTCCCAGGCTTTGTGCATGTCAGCAAACAAGGTGTCGCCGCCTTCTGAAGGCAACTCTTGGGCGTGAAGCATCGAGCCCAGGCTGGGCAGCTCCTTGTAGGACAGGTCTGAATGCCAGAACTTGCCCGCATCCCCCAGGCCGATGGATTGGCCGTTTTCGATAATGTTGGAGACGATCAGGATTTCCGGATGGTCAGCCAGCAAGAACTGTTTGAGCACATGGATTTGCAACACGCCAAAGCGACGGCTGAAGGCGATCTGTTGTTGGGGGGTGATGCGCTGATCGCGAAACACCACGACGTGATGGTCCAGGTGCGCACGGTGAATACGCGAGAAATCCTGATCGTTGACCGGGCGCGACAGGTCCAGGCCGATGATCTCGGCGCCAACGCTACCGGGAAATGGACGAATCTCGAACGTTTGGGCGGTTGCGGTCGCTGTTGGAACAGTAGAGGTGGCGGACATGAGGTCACTCCCGGTCAGACAGGAAAATGACTTTATAGATATAAGAACGGCATTTTAAATACCGTTAGTGAATATCGATATACGGGAATGTGGTGACCAAACCCCGCGCGCTTGGCGCCAAGGGAATAAACTGCAGTGTCGAAGTGACGAGCGCTTAGCTGCCTGTACTGCAATTTCCCGCTCGATAGCAGGCGAGTTGAACCTGAATGCGTAAGACCCGATAGAGGCTGGCTGTGGGTGCTCAGAGCGTTATGTTGAAGCGCTTACAAGCCGAAACTGTGCGCGTTTGACAAGCCTATGGTCAGTCTCTAGTGTGCATTGGATCCAATTAGCCATGCCCATTCTAATAAGGAGCATAACGTAACCGTGACGCAGAAGCCGACCCCTTTGAACAGCATCAAGATCAGCGGAACGATCCCCGCCCATCTCGCTCGCTCCGTGATTGAAGAAACCTTGCGCAACGCCATCTTGGACGGTCGGTTGCCCTGCGGTACCGCCATGCGCCAACAGGAATTGGCCAGCCTGTTCGGGGTCAGCCGCATGCCGGTGCGCGAAGCCTTGCGCCAGCTGGAAGCCCAGTCACTGCTGCATGTGGTGACCCACAAGGGTGCTGTCGTCGCACCCTTGATCGAGGATAATTCGGCCGAAACCTATGAACTGCGGATGCTGCTGGAGTCTGAAGCGCTGCGCTCGTCCATCCCTTTGCTCACCGAAACCGATATCGCCGAGGCGGACGCCATCATCGTCGCCTTGGAGCAGGAAAAAGACTACACCGAGATTGGTCGCCTCAACCGGCTGTTTCACATGGCCTTGTATGGCAAGGCCCCGAACCAGCGGCTGCTCAAATTGGTGGAGCACGGTTTGAACGAGGAAGAACGTTTCCTGCGTTACAACCTTGAGGCCATGGGGTTGGGCCAGACGTCCCAGGAGGATCACCGCGAACTGCTGAGCCTGGTGGCACAGAAAAAAATCGAAGAAAGCATCCTGACGCTGCGCAATCACTTGATGCGAGGCATGGAGGTAATCACGGCATACCTCAATGGCCTGGATGCCGGCGACAAAAAAGGCACGTAATAAGCCTTCCAGCTTTCCTGTCTCGATCTTGCAGTGTTGCGGGGTTCCCTAACTAACGGTTAGTACCCCGCCCCACGAAACTTCCCACTTTCAATAAAGACACTAACTTACAGCCCATATTATTTAGAAAAACTTCTAACACATTTGTATGCTCGCCAAATTGTTTAACCCGCTTATCATCTTTTATTACTAAACCAGACACTTCACTCGATGCTGCAGTCGCCTCATTAGAAGCGCCTTGCACGCGTACGGCTGGTCCATACCTATTCACTTCTTGCCAACTACAAGAACTCATCGCTGTTTTTTCACAGCAGACGCAATAACTTATAGGCACCAACCATGCATCAACCGTTACTTGAAACAGCAAAATTGCAGTTATGCAGCCATTCGTTATTTCCAGAAATAACTTCCCTGCGCAAGTTACAACTTTTTATGGAAAGCCACATATTTGCCGTCTGGGACTTCATGACCCTCGCCAAACGTCTGCAACGGGACCTGACCTGCACGCGTCTGCCCTGGCTGCCACCTGCCGACACGCAAGCCGCGCGCCTGATCAATGAGGTCGTGCTGAGTGAGGAGTCAGACGAGCATCCCGAGGGAGGCTATTGCAGCCACTTCGAACTCTATCTGGAGGCCATGGCCGAAGTGGGCGCCAGCACCTCGCCGATCAAACGCTTTGTTGCGCTGCAACGCCAAGGCATGGAAGCGACTGCCGCCTTGCGTGAGGTAGAGATTCTTCCCGGCGTGGCCCGCTTCGTCAGCGACACATTGCATCTCGCGCTGAACGCGCCTACCCATTGTGTGGCGGCAACATTCCTGCACGGTCGCGAGCATGTCATCCCGACGATATTCGAGCGCATCCTGCAATCTGATGAGCTTATCCATCGCCACGCGCCGACACTGTGCGCTTACCTCAAGCGTCACATCGAATTGGACGCCCAGGATCATGGCCCAGCAGCAGAGCAGTTGCTCCAACACCTTGTCAGTGCAGACCCGGCGTACCCGCAACAGGCCAACAATGCCGCCCTCGCGGCCGTGCAAAGCCGTATTGCATTCTGGGATGAGGTTCAGGCCTCGCTGCTGGAGGTGCACCCATGAGCGCAGCCGACTACCACGCCATTGCCGACGACTGGGAGCGCCGCGCAACCATCCGCACACGCCCTCGCCGTTTGCTGGAAGACGATGACAAGCTCATCTACCCGATGTGCCGCCAGCCCTTGGTGCTCTGTGCAACCTTCCTCGAACACTGCCCGCAATGGCGCGATTTCGTGCTGGTGCAAAGCTTCTACAAATTCATCAACGACGTGGTGATCTTCGAGACTGAGATCGTCGACAAGACTGCGCGCAGCATTGCCAAGAATCGCTTCTCGGTGCCCTTCCCGCTTGCCTGCCGCGTAGATGCGATGACCGTTGTCGTGGACGAGGACTACCACGCACTGGTTGCGTTGGATTTCCTGCAGCAAACCGTGGCCATGACCGGCATACAACCGTTGGACCCGCCCAGGGAAATTGAATTGAGCCGTGCGCTGCCTGCGGCCCAGGCCAAGGCGCCAGCCCACCTGCGCGATGCAATAGCGCTGATTGGCGTGGCCATTGCCGAAAACACCGTGACCCACGAGGTGGCTGCGTTCGCCAAGGACACCAGTGTCAAAGCCTCCATCCGTGGCTTGATGGCCGATCACCTGTTTGATGAGGGCCGCCATGCGCAATTCTGGACACGGCTCGTACGCCTGTATTGGCACACGGCGAGCGCGGAAGACCGCGACAGCATCGCTCAGGTGCTGCCGATATTCCTGGCTCAGTACCTGACGAACGACCTGCAAAAAAACTTCGACCTGCACTTGATCGAACACCTCGATGCCAGCGAAGGCCTGCGCAGCGCATTGCGCGATGAAGTGACGGCACTGGCGTTCCCGATCACCCGTCGGCACCCGCTGATGGACAACATTCTGGGCTTCCTGCAACACAGCGGTTTGCTGCAAACGCCGAGTGTGGCGCAAGCGTTGGACAATTACTTGCCGGTGTCCGGGAGGCTGACATGAGGCGCCTGACCATCGGGTTTGCTGGCACCAGCAGCGCCTTGGGCGCCATCAGGCAAGCGCTGGAACAGTATGGGCATGCCTTGAGTGATGAAGGCATCGACTTGTTGATCGATGACGGCAGTCAGTCGCTGCGGGCCCCAGCAGATCGACTCCTAGTGTTCAGCCTGCGCCTGGGTGTTGGCCCGATAACCGAATACGGGCTACCCGCGCTGCAACTGCGAGCCTATGGGCCCGACCGGCGATTATCGGCTGTGCTTGGCATCACCGGAGAACCCAGTGGCAACGGCCAACGGCTGCGCCAGCGGGTAACCCATGCCTTGGTGGAGTGGGTCGCGCTGCACGTGAGTGGATTCTCGCGGGACACTGGATATTTCTCTGTGCACGCGGCCGCCAATGAATGGCCCGAGCAAGGCTTGGACGCGCTTGACGCGCTGGCATTTGTCCATCGATTCAACCGCACAGAAGACCCTGTTGTCATGCGGGAAGCCCAGGTGCCCGTGATCGAACAGTTGCAGGCCAGCCTTCGCACCTTCGCCGATCGGCCGGCGCTGAACATCGCCGGCAACACAGTGATCTATCGTCAATTGCAGCTTCACGCCTTGGCGATCCAGCAACAACTACAGCCGTTGCTGGCGACTGGGCAGGCGCCAACGGTGGTCGGCGTGTGCCTGGAAAAATCCATCGAGTTGTACGCCAGCATTCTTGCGGTGATGGGCTGCGCAGCCGTGTATCTGCCGCTGGGTCCGGACCACCCGGTTCAACGCCATCAGGCCATGCTTGAGAGCGCGCAAGCCAGGGTATTGCTTGACGCGGGTCAGCATCCCTTGCGGGGACGCTTCACTGCACTGGATGTCAGCAAGGTCGACCCGCGGAGCGCCGACGTCATGCGTCCGTTGGTGCAGACTCGCCCGCGCCCCGACGGTCCTTGCATGACGCTCTTTACATCAGGCACCACCGGTCAACCCAAGGGTGTGCTGCTCAGCCAGACCAACCTGGCGCATTTCACGGCCTGGTTCAGGTCCTGTATGAGCCTGGATGAGCTGAGCCGCGTCCTGCAATTTTCGCCATTGAGCGTTGACGCTTCGCTGATCGATATTTTCCCCAGCTTGTTAGCAGGGGCCGAGTTGATTGTCCCCAGCGCAGAGCAACGACAGGACCCTCAGCAACTGCTGGATCTGCTTCAACGGCAGCGAGTCACCCACGCCTTCCTGCCGCCTGCGCTGCTGAGCATTCTGCCGCTCGATCAACCGCTGGGCCTGACACACCTGCTTACCGGCGGCGATGTGTGCGAGCCCCATGTGATCGAACGCCTCGCGGGGCACTGCCAGTTTCACAACCTCTATGGGCCCACGGAGGCCACGGTGCTGGTCACCCATCGCACGCTGCTCCCCGGTGATAGCAACCGCAACGTCGGAAGCCCCATCGCCAACAGCCAGGTGCTGATCCTTGACGAGAACCTGCAGCCGGTAGATGAACAGGTCATAGGCGAGGTCTATATCATCGGCCCTGGGGTGAGCCTGGGGTATGTGAACGCGCTGCAACAGCTTGCCAGCCCTTTCGTGGAACTGGCGGTGCCAGGGGGTCAGTCGCTGAGGGCTTACCGCAGCGGTGATCTGGCACAGTGGACCGCCGATGGGATTGTGCTGGGGGGGCGCCGTGATGATCAGGTGAAAATCCGCGGCTTTCGGGTCGAGCCCCAAGAGATAGAGCAGTGCTTGCGTAACAGCCGGCTGTATCGCCAGGTCGCAGTGGTGATCGACCATGACCGCAGGATCCGTAGCTTTGTCGCTCAACCCGAACCGGGGGCCACCTTGGCGGCCCTGCAGCAACACGCGCGACAGTGGCTGCCGGATTACATGCACCCCGGTTTCTGGAGCCTGTTGCCGCACATGCCATGTTCCAGCAACGGCAAGGTCGACCGGGCAGCATTGCTCGCATTACCGGCTCAATCCGTTTTGCAGACTCCCAGCAACGCGGCGCAAACCCCACTTCAGATTCGATTGACCCGCTTGTGGATCGAGCTGCTGGCGTTGCCCGTGGATGAATTGTCCATCGATGAGAGTTTCTTTGAACTCGGCGGCCATTCGATTTTGCTGTCGACACTCTTATTGCGTTTTCGCGAACAATTCGGCCGCAGCTTCTCGTTGAGCCACTTCATTGAGGCGCCGACTATTCGTACCCTCGCAACATGGGTGGAGGACGGGGAAGGGCCCGATGCGCCCTCTAGTCAGGCGGTTCGCGACGCACAACAGGAGTGGTCACTCAACCTCCTTCCCGAGAACCGCGCAGGCGACCCGCACAAAGTGATCGTGACAGGGGCCAACAGCTTTGTTGGTGTGCATATCGTCGAGGCGTTGCTGGCCGGTCATGCAACCCAGGTGGCATGCCTGGTGCGTGAGGAGCCGGGGCATTCGGCGATGATGCGGTTTACCCAAGCGTTGCGCGAGTACCGCCTGGATCATCTGGACCTGAGCCGGGTGCAGGTATTCGCCGCCGATATCAGCCTGCCTCGATTGGGGTTGGCCAACGACGCTTACGACACGCTCACTCGGGACTTCGGTGTGCTGGTGCACAACGCGGCACGGGTCAACCACGTGATGGACTACGCATCACTGGCCAGGGACAACGTTGACCCCATCTTCGAATGCTTGCGCCTGTGCGAGACGCACTGCAAGAAGGTCTTTAACTTTATCTCGACGCTGTCAGCCTCAAGCAGCTTGGACACCCAGGGCTATGTCCTTGAGGCACCCGCCGCGACCACGCTGCCGCTGTACATCAAGAATGGCTATAACCTGTCCAAATGGGTCGCCGAGCGGCAACTGGGACGTGCGGTGGAGCGCGGAGCCTGGGTGAACATCCATCGCCCCGGCAATATCAGTTTCCACAGCCGCACGGGGGCCTGCCAGCCGCAGAAAAATCGGCTGATGCTGATGCTCAAGGGCTCACTTCAACTTGGCCTGGTACCGCGGCTGGCGTTGAATTTCGACCTGATGCCGGTGGACTTCCTGGCTCGTTTCATTGCATTCCACTGCGCCGGCTTTCAAGCCTATCGCAGTGTGTTCAACCTGCACAACCCACAACCGTTGAGCTGGGCGCATTACCTGGATGCTTTCAGCCGAGCGGGTCACCGGTTCAGGCGGGTGAGCATTGCACATTGGCAACAGGAGATACGAACGGTCAGCCAGGACAACGCACTGTTTGGCGTGCTTGGTTTTTATCTCGAGCGCCTCGACGAAGACATCGGCGACACCTCAATGATCCGCCACGACAACGCGCGACAGGGCGTCCAGCAGATGGGGGCACACTACCCCGACAAAGATTCGGCGCTGTTGAGCAAAGGCTGCAATTACCTCAAGGCCATTGGCTTTCTTTGAACGCCTCAGGACAACCTCATGAAACCACTGCAACCCGATACGTTAATTCGCAACCCGGACGGCCTGCCGATAGTCGCGTCGGTCGTGGTCGACTGCCATGCCTCCCGTCTGTGGAACATGGTCGGGAATTTTTCAGGCTTCGATGTGTTCATTCCTGACCTGACGCATATCGAAATGACAGGCACAGGTGTAGGCGCCTTGCGTACAAAATTTTTCCGCGATGGTAACTGTGTGGTGGAGCAGCTCAATAGCCGGGACGAGCAGACCATGCATATGACCTGGACCACAATCTATAACACCTTGGGCGTGGCCAGGTTATGGGCGGCGATCGGCGTTGAAGCACTAGGAGTGGAGTGTTCCAGGGTGACATGGACGATTATTGCGCAGCCCATGGATGAGGCAAACGCAGGGTTTGAACAGTTTGTGCAGGACTTCGCCAACAGCGCCCTGGACAATGTCCGTCGGTTGCTTGGCTGAGCGGCAGGAGCGAGGCTACTCGCCCCTGCCCGATCAATCAGCAGGTCAGATCTTGAAACTATCGACCAGTTGCTTCAATCGATTGGCCTGCTGCGACAGTGCATCGCAATCCTTCAGGGTCTCATTGAGATTGGCCACGCCCTGCTGATTCAGCAGGTTGATCTGGTTGATGTCGACGTTGAGCGTTTCCACCACGGCTGTCTGCTCTTCGGTAGCGGCGGCGACGGACTGGTTCATGCCGTCGATCTCGACGATCCGCTGCGTCACGCTGACCAGGCGCTCACCCGCCTGGTTGGCGACCTCGACGCTTTCTTCACTGGAGGCCTGGCTGGCATTCATAGTGGTAACCGCTTCACGCGAGCCCACTTGCAGTGAGGTGATCATTTTGTGGATCTCTTCGGCGGACTCCTGGGTGCGGTGAGCCAGGTTGCGCACCTCGTCGGCGACCACCGCAAAACCTCGACCAGCCTCACCGGCACGTGCCGCTTCAATGGCGGCGTTGAGTGCGAGCAGGTTGGTTTGCTGAGAAATACCCTTGATCACATCAAGGATGTGACCAATGTTGTCAGTACTGGCGTTCAGGGTTTCGATCTGTGTGCAGGACAGGCTGATCTTCTGCGACAGTGCCGACATTGCAAGGATGGTTTGCTCCACCACTTTGCGCCCATCATCGGCCTGCTCACTGGCTCCGCTGGCGTGCTGCGAGGCATCGGCGGCGTTACGCGCGATTTCCTGGGTGGCGGCGCCCAGTTCGTTGATCGCAGCGGCCACGCTGTTGGTGCGCGCGCTTTGCTCGTCGGAACCGATGATAGAGGCATTGGACGAGGCCATCACACGCTGGGACAAGTCGTGCACCTGGCGCGTTGCCGAAGACACTTCCGAAATCGATGCGTGGATGCGTTCTACGAATTGATTGAACGCGCTGCCGACTTCGCCGAACTCGTCCTTGCTGGTGACAGCCAGGCGACGGGTCAGGTCACCTTCGCCCTGCGCAATGTCCTGCATCGCCACCCCCATGGTGGTCAGAGGCCGCAGCAGCACTTGGATGAGCACACTCAGGAGCACGGCAATCGCAACCACGGCGATCAACATGGCAATCAGCGCGGAAGTACGGAACTTACCCAATGCTGCGTAGGCTTTGTCTTTATCAATCGACAGACCGATATACCAATCTGCGCCGGGCAAGCCGCTGATCGGGGTAAATGACAGGATGCGGTCCTGGCCGTTGAGAACGACCTCCTGACTGACCTTCTCGATGCGTAACTGAGTGCCGGGGTAGATGTCTTTGAGGTTTTTCATCACCTGCCCTTGATCAGGACTGACGATGACTTGGCCGTCGCCGCTGACTAGGAACGCATGGCCGATGCCGCCGAAGTCTACCGAGTTGATGATTTTCACCAAGGTCTGCAGGCTCAGGTCACCGCCGACTACGCCGAGCAATTCACCGTTCTTTTTCACCGGCATCGCGATGGTCACGATCTGCCCACCCACTGCGGCCATATACGGTGGTGTAAGCATGGGCTTGTCCGCAGCCACTGCCTGTTTGTACCAAGGGCGCTGACGGGGGTCGTAGCCGTCGGGCATTTTCGCGTCCGGACGTTGCGTAAACACGCCGTTGGTTTGGCCAACATAGGTGAACTGGAAGTTTGAGGTGAACGCCGGTTGATCGACCAGACCAGGGAGGTCGGCAGCACCGCCTTGATGGGCGACGTTTTGCGTGAGGCTTTCGAGCACCAGTATTCGTCCGCTAAGCCAGTTCTGCACACTGCTTGCGGTGAGCTCACCTGATTGCTCGATGGACGACTCTAGGTTCTGCTTGATGGTACTGCGCTGCAGGTAGTCGTTGTAGAGGGTAAATAACGCGAAGGCCAGAACCACAACGCCTGACGCGGCCAACAGAATTTTATGACTGAACTTGAGATTCATTTCATCGACTTCTTTTGCCAAAGGGGGGTTAGCGTGCCGAGTGGAACATTCCATGTAACGTTATAGGCGGACTCTTGGGCCGCTCTATTTCGGTGCACGCATGGCTCGTCAGGCTTTCGGCCAAGCCGAGGCAAAACTTAGGAAAATGTAAGACGGATCGCCATTTTTCGTAGGAAACCGACCGGTGGTTGTCGTACGAGGATTGGATAACGAACGCTTTGAGCGCTTAGGCACCTTGGTCTAGGTCCTGCGATAGAAAATGAAACCAACCAATCATGTAGCGAGTTACGGGCTGGATGCCCGGTGATCAATCAGGTCTGTCAGCAATACAAAATTGCTGATCTAAACGACAAAACCCCTGTCTGCGTTAACAGACAGGGGTTTCGGAATTCAATCTTGACGATGACCTACTCTCACATGGGGAAACCCCACACTACCATCGGCGATGCATCGTTTCACTGCTGAGTTCGGGATGGGATCAGGTGGTTCCAATGCTCTATGGTCGTCAAGAAATTCTGTGTACCAGACCGTTGTGTTAGCAACGTACCAGTGAAATTCATGGACTTCTACATAAACAAAACCCCTGTTCGCGTTAGCAAACAGGGGGTTTGGAATTTAATCTTGACGATGACCTACTCTCACATGGGGAAACCCCACACTACCATCGGCGATGCATCGTTTCACTACTGAGTTCGGGATGGGATCAGGTGGTTCCAATGCTCTATGGTCGTCAAGAAATTCGGGTACTGAGTCGTGACCAGATGGCCTCGCTTCAGCAAATTGGGTATGTGACAGCTTTCGGTGTTTTCGTGAGATCGAACTTTCGGTTCTATCGTCTTCACACACCGCAATCTGATGCTCGTTAGAGTAGTCAAATTGCTTGGGTGTTATATGGTCAAGCCTCACGGGCAATTAGTATTGGTTAGCTCAACGCCTCACAGCGCTTACACACCCAACCTATCAACGTCGTAGTCTTCGACGGCCCTTCAGGGGACTCAAGGTCCCAGTGAGATCTCATCTTGAGGCTAGTTTCCCGCTTAGATGCTTTCAGCGGTTATCTATTCCGAACATAGCTACCCGGCAATGCCACTGGCGTGACAACCGGAACACCAGAGGTTCGTCCACTCCGGTCCTCTCGTACTAGGAGCAGCCCCTCTCAAATCTCAAACGTCCACGGCAGATAGGGACCGAACTGTCTCACGACGTTCTAAACCCAGCTCGCGTACCACTTTAAATGGCGAACAGCCATACCCTTGGGACCGGCTTCAGCCCCAGGATGTGATGAGCCGACATCGAGGTGCCAAACACCGCCGTCGATATGAACTCTTGGGCGGTATCAGCCTGTTATCCCCGGAGTACCTTTTATCCGTTGAGCGATGGCCCTTCCATACAGAACCACCGGATCACTAAGACCTACTTTCGTACCTGCTCGACGTGTCTGTCTCGCAGTCAAGCGCGCTTTTGCCTTTATACTCTACGACCGATTTCCGACCGGTCTGAGCGCACCTTCGTACTCCTCCGTTACTCTTTAGGAGGAGACCGCCCCAGTCAAACTACCCACCATACACTGTCCTCGATCCGGATAACGGACCTGAGTTAGAACCTCAAAGTTGCCAGGGTGGTATTTCAAGGTTGGCTCCACGCAGACTGGCGTCCACGCTTCAAAGCCTCCCACCTATCCTACACAAGCAAATTCAAAGTCCAGTGCAAAGCTATAGTAAAGGTTCACGGGGTCTTTCCGTCTAGCCGCGGATACACTGCATCTTCACAGCGATTTCAATTTCACTGAGTCTCGGGTGGAGACAGCGCCGCCATCGTTACGCCATTCGTGCAGGTCGGAACTTACCCGACAAGGAATTTCGCTACCTTAGGACCGTTATAGTTACGGCCGCCGTTTACCGGGGCTTCGATCAAGAGCTTCGCGTTAGCTAACCCCATCAATTAACCTTCCGGCACCGGGCAGGCGTCACACCCTATACGTCCACTTTCGTGTTTGCAGAGTGCTGTGTTTTTAATAAACAGTCGCAGCGGCCTGGTATCTTCGACCGGCATGAGCTTACGGAGCAAGTCCTTCACCCTCACCGGCGCACCTTCTCCCGAAGTTACGGTGCCATTTTGCCTAGTTCCTTCACCCGAGTTCTCTCAAGCGCCTTGGTATTCTCTACCCAACCACCTGTGTCGGTTTGGGGTACGGTTCCTGGTTACCTGAAGCTTAGAAGCTTTTCTTGGAAGCATGGCATCAACCACTTCGTTAACTAAAAGTTAACTCGTCATCAGCTCTCGGCCTTAAGATCCCGGATTTACCTAAGATCTCAGCCTACCACCTTAAACTTGGACAACCAACGCCAAGCTGGCCTAGCCTTCTCCGTCCCTCCATCGCAATAACCAGAAGTACAGGAATATTAACCTGTTTTCCATCGACTACGCTTTTCAGCCTCGCCTTAGGGACCGACTAACCCTGCGTCGATTAACGTTGCGCAGGAAACCTTGGTCTTTCGGCGTGGGTGTTTTTCACACCCATTGTCGTTACTCATGTCAGCATTCGCACTTCTGATACCTCCAGCAAGCTTCTCAACTCACCTTCACAGGCTTACAGAACGCTCCTCTACCGCATCACTTACGTGATACCCGTAGCTTCGGTGTATGGTTTGAGCCCCGTTACATCTTCCGCGCAGGCCGACTCGACTAGTGAGCTATTACGCTTTCTTTAAAGGGTGGCTGCTTCTAAGCCAACCTCCTAGCTGTCTAAGCCTTCCCACATCGTTTCCCACTTAACCATAACTTTGGGACCTTAGCTGACGGTCTGGGTTGTTTCCCTTTTCACGACGGACGTTAGCACCCGCCGTGTGTCTCCCATGCTCGGCACTTGTAGGTATTCGGAGTTTGCATCGGTTTGGTAAGTCGGGATGACCCCCTAGCCGAAACAGTGCTCTACCCCCTACAGTGATACATGAGGCGCTACCTAAATAGCTTTCGAGGAGAACCAGCTATCTCCGAGCTTGATTAGCCTTTCACTCCGATCCACAGGTCATCCGCTAACTTTTCAACGGTAGTCGGTTCGGTCCTCCAGTTAGTGTTACCCAACCTTCAACCTGCCCATGGATAGATCGCCCGGTTTCGGGTCTATTCCCAGCGACTAGACGCCCTATTAAGACTCGCTTTCGCTACGCCTCCCCTATTCGGTTAAGCTCGCCACTGAAAATAAGTCGCTGACCCATTATACAAAAGGTACGCAGTCACCCAACAAAGTGGGCTCCCACTGCTTGTACGCATACGGTTTCAGGATCTATTTCACTCCCCTCTCCGGGGTTCTTTTCGCCTTTCCCTCACGGTACTAGTTCACTATCGGTCAGTCAGTAGTATTTAGCCTTGGAGGATGGTCCCCCCATATTCAGACAAAGTTTCTCGTGCTCCGTCCTACTCGATTTCATGACTAAGAGATTTTCGCGTACAGGGCTATCACCCACTATGGCCGCACTTTCCAGAGCGTTCCGCTAATCTCAAAGCCACTTAAGGGCTAGTCCCCGTTCGCTCGCCACTACTAAGGGAATCTCGGTTGATTTCTTTTCCTCAGGGTACTTAGATGTTTCAGTTCCCCTGGTTCGCTCCATACACCTATGTATTCAGTGTAAGGTAACCATCTTATGATGGCTGGGTTCCCCCATTCAGACATCTCCGGATCAAAGTCTGTTTGCCGACTCCCCGAAGCTTTTCGCAGGCTACCACGTCTTTCATCGCCTCTGACTGCCAAGGCATCCACCGTATGCGCTTCTTCACTTGACCATATAACCCCAAGCAATCTGGTTATACTGTGAAGACAACATTCGCCGAAAATTCGATAATACTCAAAACTGAGTAACTCACAAATTTTACCTTAGCCTGATCCGTTACCAGTGAAAGTAACGCTCAGTCTATCTTTCTATCACATACCCAAATTTTTAAAGAACGATCTAATCAAAGACTAGAAATCAACATTCACCATCATAACGATGGAATGCTCATTTCTAAGCTTTCATAACGTAGAAGCAGTAGTGGTGGAGCCAAACGGGATCGAACCGTTGACCTCCTGCGTGCAAGGCAGGCGCTCTCCCAGCTGAGCTATGGCCCCGTATTTCTACAGGCGTTTCCCACACAAAATTGGTGGGTCTGGGCAGATTCGAACTGCCGACCTCACCCTTATCAGGGGTGCGCTCTAACCAACTGAGCTACAGACCCAATTTCGGGCTGCTTCTTATCGTCTTCTTCAATGAATCAAGCAATTCGTGTGGGAACTTATGGAGCAGCTGATGTCGTCGATTAAGGAGGTGATCCAGCCGCAGGTTCCCCTACGGCTACCTTGTTACGACTTCACCCCAGTCATGAATCACACCGTGGTAACCGTCCTCCCGAAGGTTAGACTAGCTACTTCTGGTGCAACCCACTCCCATGGTGTGACGGGCGGTGTGTACAAGGCCCGGGAACGTATTCACCGCGACATTCTGATTCGCGATTACTAGCGATTCCGACTTCACGCAGTCGAGTTGCAGACTGCGATCCGGACTACGATCGGTTTTCTGGGATTAGCTCCACCTCGCGGCTTGGCAACCCTCTGTACCGACCATTGTAGCACGTGTGTAGCCCAGGCCGTAAGGGCCATGATGACTTGACGTCATCCCCACCTTCCTCCGGTTTGTCACCGGCAGTCTCCTTAGAGTGCCCACCATTATGTGCTGGTAACTAAGGACAAGGGTTGCGCTCGTTACGGGACTTAACCCAACATCTCACGACACGAGCTGACGACAGCCATGCAGCACCTGTCTCAATGTTCCCGAAGGCACCAATCTATCTCTAGAAAGTTCATTGGATGTCAAGGCCTGGTAAGGTTCTTCGCGTTGCTTCGAATTAAACCACATGCTCCACCGCTTGTGCGGGCCCCCGTCAATTCATTTGAGTTTTAACCTTGCGGCCGTACTCCCCAGGCGGTCAACTTAATGCGTTAGCTGCGCCACTAAAAGCTCAAGGCTTCCAACGGCTAGTTGACATCGTTTACGGCGTGGACTACCAGGGTATCTAATCCTGTTTGCTCCCCACGCTTTCGCACCTCAGTGTCAGTATTAGTCCAGGTGGTCGCCTTCGCCACTGGTGTTCCTTCCTATATCTACGCATTTCACCGCTACACAGGAAATTCCACCACCCTCTACCATACTCTAGTCAGTCAGTTTTGAATGCAGTTCCCAGGTTGAGCCCGGGGATTTCACATCCAACTTAACAAACCACCTACGCGCGCTTTACGCCCAGTAATTCCGATTAACGCTTGCACCCTCTGTATTACCGCGGCTGCTGGCACAGAGTTAGCCGGTGCTTATTCTGTCGGTAACGTCAAAACAATCACGTATTAGGTAACTGCCCTTCCTCCCAACTTAAAGTGCTTTACAATCCGAAGACCTTCTTCACACACGCGGCATGGCTGGATCAGGCTTTCGCCCATTGTCCAATATTCCCCACTGCTGCCTCCCGTAGGAGTCTGGACCGTGTCTCAGTTCCAGTGTGACTGATCATCCTCTCAGACCAGTTACGGATCGTCGCCTTGGTGAGCCATTACCTCACCAACTAGCTAATCCGACCTAGGCTCATCTGATAGCGCAAGGCCCGAAGGTCCCCTGCTTTCTCCCGTAGGACGTATGCGGTATTAGCGTCCGTTTCCGAACGTTATCCCCCACTACCAGGCAGATTCCTAGGCATTACTCACCCGTCCGCCGCTCTCAAGAGAAGCAAGCTTCTCTCTACCGCTCGACTTGCATGTGTTAGGCCTGCCGCCAGCGTTCAATCTGAGCCATGATCAAACTCTTCAGTTCAAACATCTTTGGGTTTTTAAGAAACCCTAAACTTGGCTCAGCAATCGTTGGTTACATCTTTGATTTCTCGCGGAGTAACTTGTGATGCTGATAATCTTGTTGACTATCAGTCTGACTCCACAAGCACCCACACGAATTGCTTGATTCAGTTGTTAAAGAGCGGTTGGTTAAGATCTTTCGTCTCAACCGAGGCGCGCATTCTACAGCAGCCTCATTTGCTGTCAAGTGATTATTTTCAGAAGTTTTCGAAGAATTCTTCAACAACTTCAACCACTTGCGCTTCCGATCTCTCGTTAGCGGGAGGCGAATTCTACAGCGTTACACGCTGCTGTCAACACCTCTTTTTCTCCGCTTTCGACCGAGAAGATCGAAACGTTAATAGAGCGAAACAACACTGCTCTACCAACTCCTTCTGGGCTTCGATGAACTGAAGCAACTCGCTGTCGAATCTCGCATAACTCTTTGTTTATCAAGGAGTTTTCCGTTTCGACTGCGCCGGAAGTGGGGCGAATTATAGACTTCTAGGATCTGCCGTCAACCCTTAATTTTGCTTTTTATATCAATTAGTTAGGATTGATTAAAAAACCACCAGAAAAGCTACGATAACGCCCTCTATATAGAAGAGAAGACTCAGATAACACCCAACCCTTTCAAGACAGCTACGTTGGCCACACCCAATCCCAGCACATCCTGCAGCACTTTCGCCGTATGCTCCCCTAATAGAGGAGGCGCACTCCGGTACTCCACAGGGGTCTTGGACAACCGTATCGGACTGGCAACCTGGAGCACCATCCCCGCCAGCGCATGGGGCAACGCTATCGCCAACCCGCGCGCCTTGACCTGTGGATCGGCAAACACTTGGGCCAGGTCATTGATAGGCCCGCAAGGCACACCCACCTGCTCCAACTGTGACACCCACTCAGCCGTCGTCTTAAACACCGTAGCTTGGCGAATCAACGGAATCAGCTCCGCGCGATTGGCCACTCGCACCTTATTAGTAGAGAAACGCGGATCATCCGCCCACTGAGGCTGCCCAGCCACCTCAGCAAACTTACGAAACTGTCCGTCATTACCCACCGTCAGGATAAAGTCACCATCGGCCGTGGGAAAATCCTGATAAGGCACAATATTCGGGTGAGCATTGCCCAAGCGCTTAGGCGCCTCCCCAGTTGTCAGGTAATTCATCGCCTGGTTAGCCAGGCAAGCCACCTGCACATCCAGCAACGCCATATCAATATGTTGCCCGCCACCGTCATGCCCCCGATGCGCCAGCGCCGCCAGTATCGCTACGGTCGAATAAAGCCCCGTAAGAATGTCAGTCAGTGCCACGCCCACCTTCACCGGCCCAGCCCCGTCATCACCCTCCGGCCTGCCGGTCAGACTCATAAGCCCGCCCAACCCCTGGATCATGAAGTCATAGCCAGCACGCGCCGCATAAGGCCCCGTCTGACCAAAGCCGGTAATCGAGCAGTAGATCAACTCCGGATTGATCTCCTTGAGCGACTCATAATCCAGCCCATACGCCGCAAGACCACCCACCTTGAAGTTCTCGATGAGGATGTCCGACTTGGCCGCCAAGTCGCGCACCAGTGCCTGGCCCTCCGGCCACGTGAAGTCGATAGTCACGGACTGCTTATTGCGATTGGCCGACAGGTAATACGCCGCCTCACTGGTGTTCTCGCCATAGGCATCTTTAAGGAAGGGCGGTCCCCACGCACGCGTGTCGTCGCCATTGCCAGGCCGTTCGACCTTAATTACCTCTGCCCCAAGGTCCGCCAGGATTTGCCCGGACCAGGGACCCGCCAGTACTCGCGATAAATCCAGTACCCGCAGATGCGAAAGCGCGCCCATGCCGTGCTCCTGTTAATAGAACGCCTGAAGACCGGTTTGCGCACGCCCCAAGATCAGGGCATGCACGTCATGGGTGCCTTCGTAGGTGTTCACCACCTCGAGGTTGACCAAATGGCGCGCCACCCCGAACTCATCGGAAATACCGTTGCCACCTAACATATCCCGCGCCATACGCGCGATATCCAGGGACTTGCCACACGAGTTGCGCTTCATGATTGAAGTAATCTCGACCGCTGCAGTGCCTTCATCCTTCATACGACCCAAACGCAGGCAGCCTTGCAGGGCTAGAGTGATCTCGGTCTGCATATCGGCCAGTTTCTTCTGGATCAATTGAGTCGCCGCCAATGGACGACCGAACTGCTGACGATCCAGAGTGTATTGGCGAGCGGTGTGCCAGCAGAATTCTGCGGCACCCAAAGCCCCCCAGGAGATGCCATAACGTGCAGAGTTGAGGCAGGTGAAAGGCCCCTTCAAGCCACGCACATCCGGGAAAATGTTCTCTTCGGGCACGAATACGTTATCCATGACGATTTCACCCGTAATGGAGGCGCGCAGCCCGACCTTGCCGTGAATCGCCGGGGCGCTCAGACCTTTCCAGCCTTTCTCCAAGACAAAACCACGGATGTCACCGGCATCGTCCTTGCCCCAGACCACAAATACATCCGCGATCGGGCTATTGGTGATCCACATCTTCGCGCCGGTCAGGCTGTAGCCGCCGTCTACCTTGCGCGCACGGGTAATCATCGCGCCCGGGTCGGAACCATGGTCAGGCTCTGTCAGGCCAAAACAGCCAATCCATTCGCCAGAGGCCAACTTCGGCAGGTACTTTTGTTTCTGCGCCTCAGTGCCAAACTCGTTGATAGGCACCATCACCAGTGACGACTGCACACTCATCATCGAACGGTAGCCCGAGTCGACACGCTCCACCTCACGCGCAATCAACCCATAGCAGACGTAGTTCAAACCGCTGCCACCGTACTGCTCCGGAATCATTGCGCCGAGCAGCCCGGTCTCACCCATCTCGCGAAAAATCGCCGTATCGGTCTTTTCATGGCGAAAGGCTTCGAGCACACGCGGTGCCAACTTGTCCTGGGCGAATTGCTCAGCACTGTCGCGCACCATGCGCTCTTCTTCGGTGAGCTGTTGATCCAGCAGCAGTGGATCAATCCAGTTGAAGCTTGCCTTACCAGCCATGAATAAGTCCTCGCGGAGAAAATCGGAAGTCGTGGAATGAGCCTAGGCCCGCCAGGCGCACAGGGCAAACGAGGTTTCCGCATAGGGTTGTGCTAATTTCTCACTTCGTAACGGTTAAGAACGGCCCATCAGCGCTTTATGAGTGAGGACACGGTATATGCGCAGAAAAATTCCCAGCACCACCGCCTTGGTCAGTTTTGAAGCAGCAGCCCGCCACGAAAGCTTCACCAAGGCCGCGCACGAGCTTTCGATCACTCAAGGCGCCATCTGTCGACAGATCGCCAGCCTTGAGGAGTTTTTGAGTGTCGAGCTGTTTCGGCGCTCACGGCGCGGGGTCAAGCTGACGGAAGCAGGGCTTTCCTACAGCCGTCGCGTTGCCACACAGTTAGACGCAGTGGAGCGCGATACGCTTTCGGTAATGGGACAGCAGGGCGCCAACGTCATTGAGCTGGCCGTGGTCCCGACGTTTGGCACTCAATGGTTAATACCTCGCCTTAAGGACTTTCAACGCCAGCACCCGGAAGTCACCGTCAACCTGACCAACCGCACGCGTCCCTTTCTGTTTGCCGATACCGAATTCGACGCCGCCATCTACTTCGGCGATGCCGACTGGTCCGGCACTGAATCCCATCGACTGATGGGTGAGAACCCTGTCCCCGTGTGCAGCCCACGACTTTTGGCTAGCCGCACGCAGCTCAGCGCTCAGGAGATTGCAGAGCTGCCGCTCCTGCAGCAGACCACTCGACCCTACGCGTGGCGCCAGTGGTTCAGTGCCCAACAGCTGAACATCCCCCGCGACATGACAGGCCCCCGTTACGAGCTATTCTCGATGTTGTCCCAGGCAGCCATGCATGACATGGGAATCGCGCTGATCCCGCCGTTCCTCATCCAGCGCGAGCTGGAGGAGGGCCACCTGGTGATTGCAAACCCCGAGACACTGACCAGCTCAAAGGCTTACTACCTGATGATTCCTGAGAGAAAAGTAGAATCTGCCTCCCTGCACGCATTCAGAGACTGGTTAATCGACCAATCACAGCGCTACAGCCCTAGTATCTAAAGGCTAAAGCTGAATTACTGACTATGTAGTCAATTAATTTTCGATCCTACAGATGTACATATATGTCGCATTTCAACAGACTGTATCTGTCAATCAAAAATCAGGCTAAAAGCCATGACCTACATGGCTTGTAGCGACTATTACAAGCCAATAGGCGACTATTCACACAAACCATTGCAAAACACCGCAAAAACGCCTGAAGCGCTTTAACTCCATGTATTAGAAGCGTTTATTTCGGCTTGTTGCGACAATCAGTCACAGGGTGACTTGTAGTTAATTTTTCGTCACACGTCATAATCCCTTGAAGGCCGTAAAGTTCGCCTGCAAAATGCCGCGCCCCGCTGTCATTTCAGCGGGATCGTGCTGATCGGCCGCCCCAGCTGCGCCACTCGCGGTGCACTGGCCTTTTTACAAAAAGATCAAAAGCAAAAAGATCATGCAGGAGATTTGACGTGCACATTGGTGTTCCTCTCGAAACCCAGACCGGTGAAACGCGGGTGGCTGCCACCCCGGAAACCATCAAGAAGCTGATCGGCCAGGGCCACAAGGTCACTGTTCAAAGCGGAGCAGGCATCAACGCCAGCGTCCCCGACAGTGCCTATGAAACGGCAGGCGCAACCATTGGCAGTGCCAGCGATGCGTTTGGCGCCGAGCTTATTCTCAAGGTAGTGGCCCCCAGCGACAGTGAACTTGAGCTGATCAAAAGCGGCACCGTGTTGGTGGGCATGCTCAATCCGTTCAGCAACGAAACTATCGCCAAGCTTGCCGAGCGTGGCATCACCGCCTTCGCACTGGAAGCCGCGCCGCGCACCTCCCGAGCCCAGAGCCTCGACGTGCTGTCTTCCCAAGCCAACATCGCCGGCTATAAAGCTGTGCTGCTCGCCGCTCATCACTATCCGCGCTTCATGCCGATGCTGATGACCGCCGCAGGCACCGTAAAAGCGGCGCGCGTGCTGATCCTCGGCGCTGGCGTGGCGGGCTTGCAGGCCATCGCCACGGCGAAACGTCTGGGTGCGGTGATCGAAGCGTCTGACGTACGCCCGGCCGTGAAGGAGCAGATTGAGTCCCTCGGCGCGAAGTTCGTCGACGTGCCCTACGAAACCGATGAAGAGCGCGAATGCGCCGTCGGTGTCGGTGGTTACGCCCGTCCAATGCCTACCAGCTGGATGCAGCGCCAGGCCCTGGCCGTGCACGAGCGCGCCAAGCAGGCCGACATCGTCATCACCACTGCATTGATTCCTGGCCGCAAGGCACCGACGCTGCTGAGCGCCGAGACCGTCGCGCAAATGAAGCCTGGCTCGGTGGTCATCGACCTCGCCGCAGCCCAGGGCGGCAACTGCCCGCTGACCGTCGCCGATCAAGTGGTAGTGCAGAACGGCGTGATCATTTGCGGCCCGACTAATCTGGCCGGTGCCGTAGCCGCCGATGCGTCGGCTTTATATGCACGCAACCTGCTGGACTTCCTGAAGCTGGTCTTCAACAAGGAAGGGCAGTTTGAACTCAACCTCGAAGACGACATCGTCGCCGCGTGCCTGATGTGCCGCGACGGCCAAGTCATCCGCAAAAACGCCTAAGCAGGGATTCAGACGATGGAAGAGCTTATCTCCCCCGGTATCTACAACCTGATCATCTTTGTGCTGGCGATTTATGTCGGTTACCACGTGGTCTGGAACGTTACCCCCGCGCTGCACACGCCTTTGATGGCGGTGACCAACGCCATTTCGGCGATCGTAATCGTCGGCGCCATGTTGGCTGCGTCGCTCACCGTGACACCGCTGGGCAAAACCATGGGCACACTTGCCGTGGCACTGGCGGCAGTCAACGTGTTTGGCGGCTTCCTGGTCACCCGCAGGATGCTTGAGATGTTCAAGAAGAAAGCGCCCAAAGTTAAAGAAGAGGTGCAGAAATAATGAGTATGAATCTGGTCACGACGCTGTATCTGATCGCGTCGATCTGTTTCATCCAGGCCCTCAAAGGCCTGTCGCACCCGAACACCTCGCGGCGCGGCAACCTGTTCGGCATGCTCGGCATGGCGCTGGCGGTACTCACCACCGTGGGCCTCATCTATAAGCTCGGCGCTGAGCTCGCCACTGCCGGCATCGGCTACGTGATTGTCGGCCTGCTGGTCGGCGGCACTGCCGGTTCGGTCATGGCCAAGCGCGTAGAAATGACCAAGATGCCGGAGCTGGTCGCCTTCATGCACAGCATGATCGGCCTGGCCGCGGTATTTATCGCCATCGCGGCGGTGGTGGAGCCGCAATCCCTGGGCATCGTCAAACACCTGGGCGACGCGATTCCTGCGGGTAACCGCCTGGAGCTGTTCCTCGGTGCAGCCATCGGCGCCATCACGTTCTCCGGTTCGGTGATCGCCTTCGGCAAACTGTCGGGAAAGTACAAGTTCCGCCTGTTCCAGGGCGCACCCGTTCAGTTCGGCGGTCAGCACAAGCTTAATCTGGTGCTCGGCCTCGCAACGCTCGGCCTGGGCCTGGCGTTCATGTTCACCGGCAACCTCACCGCGTTCTCGCTGATGCTGGCCCTGGCCTTCGTGCTTGGCGTGCTGATCATCATCCCAATCGGCGGCGCCGACATGCCAGTGGTGGTGTCGATGCTCAACAGTTACTCCGGCTGGGCGGCGGCGGGTATTGGCTTCTCGCTGAATAACTCGATGCTGATCATCGCCGGCTCCCTGGTGGGCTCGAGCGGCGCGATCCTGTCGTACATCATGTGCAAGGCGATGAACCGCTCCTTCTTTAATGTACTGCTCGGCGGTTTCGGCAATGCGCCGGACGCCGGTGCTGCGGCAGGTTCGAAGGAAGCACGCCCGGTAAAATCCGGCTCGGCCGACGACGCCACCTTCCTGCTGACCAACGCCGACACCGTGATCATCGTCCCGGGCTACGGCCTGGCAGTCGCTCGGGCGCAACATGCGCTCAAAGAGCTGACCGAAAAGCTGACTCACCGCGGCGTTACCGTGAAGTACGCGATCCACCCGGTGGCGGGGCGTATGCCTGGGCACATGAACGTCCTACTCGCTGAGGCAGAAGTGCCTTACGACCAAGTGTTCGAAATGGAAGACATCAACTCCGAGTTCGGCCAGGCCGACGTGGTGCTGGTGTTGGGCGCAAACGACGTGGTCAACCCGGCCGCCAAGAATGACCCGAACTCGCCGATTGCTGGCATGCCGATCCTCGAAGCGTTCAAGGCCAAGACCATCATCGTCAACAAGCGCTCGATGGCCAGCGGTTATGCTGGCCTGGATAACGAGCTGTTCTACCTGGACAAGACCATGATGGTCTTCGGTGACGCCAAGAAGGTCATCGAAGACATGGTCAAAGCCGTCGAGTAACAATGCTTCAGCGCAATACTCGAAACCCCGGCCTGCTGTAGGCTGGGGTTTTTTATGACTGCATGAAACCCGACCAAAGGCTCTAAATCGCTGCCCGGCATTCGACCATGGTAGCGGGCCGAATTTTTTTGAAATCACTAAACTGCGCACCTTGCCTCCGTAGCCCGAGATAACAATCCATGTACCGTGATCGTATCCGCTTGCCTTCGTTGTTGAACAAGGTCATGAGCGCGGCAGATGCCGCCGCACTGATCGAGGACGGCATGACCGTCGGCATGAGCGGCTTCACCCGTGCCGGTGAAGCCAAGGCCGTCCCCCACGCCCTGGCCGAACGCGCCAAGACTTCCCCACTGAAGATCACCCTGATGACCGGCGCGAGCTTGGGCAATGACCTGGATAAACAACTGACCGAAGCCGGCGTACTGTCACGACGCATGCCATTCCAAGTCGACAGCACCTTGCGTAAGGCGATCAACGCCGGCGAAGTGATGTTTATCGATCAGCACTTGTCGGAGACCGTGGAGCAACTGCGCAACAACCAGCTCAAGCTGCCGGACATCGCCGTGATCGAAGCCGTCGCCATCACCGAGCAAGGACATATCGTGCCCACCACCTCCGTGGGCAACTCGGCCAGCTTCGCCATTTTTGCCAAGCAGGTGATCATCGAGATCAACATGGCGCACAACCCAAATCTGGAAGGGTTGCACGACATCTATATCCCCACCTATCGGCCAACACGTACGCCAATCCCACTGGTCAACGTTGACGATCGCATTGGCAGCACCGCGATCCCGATTCCACCGGAAAAGATCGTCGCCATCGTTATCACCAACCAGCCCGACTCGGCCTCTACCGTGACGCCGCCTGACAACGACACCCAGGGCATCGCCAATCACCTGATCAACTTCCTCAAGCAGGAAGTCGACGCTGGCCGCATGACCAACAAGCTCGGCCCACTGCAGGCCGGGATCGGCAACATTGCCAACGCAGTGATGTGCGGGTTGATCGATTCGCCGTTCGAAGACCTCACCATGTATTCTGAAGTGTTGCAGGATTCGACCTTCGACCTCATCGACGCAGGCAAGCTGAGCTTCGCTTCGGGCAGCTCGATCACCTTGTCAGAACGACGCAATGCCGATGTGTTCGGCAACCTCGAACACTATAAGGACAAGCTGGTATTGCGCCCGCAGGAGATCTCCAACCATCCTGAAGTGGTGCGTCGCCTGGGCATCATCGGCATCAATACCGCGTTGGAGTTCGACATCTACGGCAACGTCAACTCCACTCATATCTGCGGCACCCGGATGATGAACGGCATTGGCGGCTCCGGCGATTTCGCGCGCAACGCGCATTTGGCGATCTTCGTCACCAAGTCGATTGCCAAAGGCGGTGCAATTTCCAGTGTGGTGCCAATGGTCAGCCATGTGGACCACACCGAGCATGATGTCGACATCCTGGTGACAGAAGTCGGATTGGCCGACCTGCGCGGCCTGGCGCCGAGGGAGCGGGCACGGGTGATCATCGACAATTGTGTGCACCCGGCCTACCGCGATGCGCTGAACACTTACTTCAATGCTGCTTGTGCCCTCGGTGGGCATACCCCACACATCCTGCGTGAAGCACTGAGCTGGCACATTAACCTGGAAGAAACGGGGCACATGCTCAAGGCGTGATTGATACAGATTCGAGCTGATGCAAATACAGTTTCATCAGCTCGGCACCCTCCTGGCCTTTTAATGAAAAAACTGTACTGCTGTACTGGTCATTTCCTACCTAAATATCCCACATACCTCGCCAAAAATGCCTATTTCGCACTTATTTAGTGCGGACAGGTACAGTTGCCCCGTTTTCGTACAGTACAGCACCCTTAAACAGTTAACTGCCCTCTCACAATACAAGTGAACTGTATCTAGAGAGTCTTGCGTCGGAAGAGGATCATTGGCATCAGTTAAACCACTACCTAATCCCGCCACAAGCGGAAGGATGTCATCATGGAACGTACACTCAGTTCCGATCTGTTCTCTGAAAAAGCTGTAAACAACCAAGCCGCAATGCCTCTGCGCGTTCTGGCCAACCTGATGTTGTGGCAGCGCCGCATCTCCAGCCGTCACCAACTGGCTCGCCTGGATTCGCGTCTGCTGGCTGACGCAGGTATCAGCGAAGCTCAACGTTACGAAGAGCTGAGCAAGCCGTTCTGGCGCTAACTTAGCGCTCGCTGGCCCTGACCCACCGGGTCCACTGCCAGCACTGATTCTTCAAAACAAAGCCCGCCCCGGGAAACCGGAGGCGGGCTTTGTTGTTTCCGGGATGGTGGTTTTGAACGGGAAAACAGAAGTCTTTCATAGCGACAGTTACAGTTTAAAAAATACAACAGTTAAGCAGTACAATTTAGCATTGGTGTATCTGTACCGGTCACACGGGCTCGCTCAACATGGTGTTCCAAGACCTCATGAAAGGTAACCGCCATGGATATGCCATCCCCCTCCTTATAAGCGGTTTTTGCACCAGACGACCTCCATCCTCGCTAAATGGATGCGCCGCGCCTATGAACGACGCCAGCTGTCGCGGCTTGATGGCCGGGAGCTGTCGGATCTCGGTATCAGCCATGGGGACCAAATGGCTGAACTGTCCAAGCCGTTCTGGCGTGACTAGGCAGTCGAGGCGCTTCCCGAATGGATAAGTGTCGGCTTAATATCCACTCAACACGTGGCGAACCGCGTAGCACGGGCGTCTGATCCGAATGGTTGCCCTGCGCCACCTTATCCGTTCATCTACAGGAGTCACCCCATGTCCCGTCTTCGCCTGCTGAGTGCTGCAGCCCTGTTGGCCCTGGCTGCCAATGCCAATGCGACCAGCTTCATCGTGACCACCGACTCCATCGTCGGCGCGCTGAAGGCCACTTCCGACGCCAGCTCCGATGCCACTTCGTCCCTGCGTGACAATAAGGTCGTGCGCGCCGCTCGTGACGACGCCGCCAGCTTTGTCGCCAGCGAAGGCGCCATTCGTGGAGTAAAACTGGAAAGCGCCCTGGCGCAGATTCGCCAACAGGCTCCGCAACTGAACACTGCGACTGACGCCCAACTGGCCCAGGCCATCCTGGCGATCTGACGACAGGACGGATGCCTGGGCGCTGGCTCTCGCCCGGGCATTGCGCTAGCCTTGGCGCTCGCTTTCAATAGTCGAGTCCTATGGCTTTTTCATACCGCCTTTTAATAGTCCCTTTGATATTTTCCGCCGGCTGGTCGCCACTGTCTTCGGCCTTTGACCTGACCACTCAGAGCACCGTCGTCAGCGCGTACGCCACCAGTAAAGTGACCTCCGCACCCTTCGACAAAAAAGTGATAATGGCCGCCCAGGACGACGCTGCTGCATTTATCGCCACTGACGGCCAATGGCGGGGTGCACGGCTGGAGTCGGCGCTGGATTACCTGCGCCGTAACCAACCAAAACTTAACGCCAGCGACCTTGAACTGGCGCAAGCAATTCTCGTCCAATAATCATCTTTGTATTTCCATCTTTGTATTTGGAGTTATTCCATGCGTAGCCCGCTGATCGCCGCCACCCTTGGCCTGCTGTTGTTGGCCGACGTTGCCCAGGCGCATACCTTGGTTGCCACCAGTAACATCATTGTTCGCGCCTCTGGCCGCACCATTGATTTCACCTCGGACACCACCACTTCCATCCGCGATTCCAAAGTGGTGCGCGAAGCCCACGATGACGCCGCCAGCTTCGTAGCTACCAACGGCGAGATCCGTGGCGCGCGATTGGAAGCAGCCTTCGACACCCTGCGCACACGCTTGCCCGAAGCCCGTGACGCCAGTGACCAGACGCTCGCTGAAGCTATCCTCGCACTGTGAGGCGAATTGCCGCCTGGCTCCTGGCCGGGGCCGTGCTGCTGTGTGCCAGCGCGGCCCAGGCCAGCCTGCAACTGCGGCTCAAGACCGAGGGCTTGAGCCCGGCTGAACAACAGGCCAGCCAGGCGTTGCTCGACGAAGCGATGCGCTCTTTGCCGCCGCGCTTTATCGAGCAGTTGGACCGACGCATCGATGTCGGCTGGACCGACAAGATGCCCGAAAACGCCTACGGTCAAGCCTCCCTGGTGTCCGAGCTGGACCTCAACCGCAACCTGCTCGCCAGCCTCACCGATGGCAGCGCCGCTACTCAGAAAACCAATCGCCCCCACGGCACTGTGCGCCGGGAAATGCTTGCCACGGTGCTGCATGAACTGACCCATATCTATGACCGTGCGCGCCTGTGGTCCAAAGAAGACCGTGCGCTGATCAATCGTTGCAGCCGCCAGAACAGCCTCACCGGCCTCATCGGTCTGCCTGATCAATGCCGTGGCCAGAACGGCCGACGCTTTACCCTAAGCGATGACCCTCGCCTGCTGGACCTTGCCGGCTGGCCGCAATACGTTGGTCGGCGCGGCGAGCGTGAGCAGAACAATCACCAGGTCGCCCGCAGCCCGGACATCTACGAAACCACCAGCCCGCTGGAATTTGTCGCGGTCAATATGGAGTACTTCCTCCTCGACCCAAGCTACGCCTGCCGCCGCCCCTCACTGTTCCGCTATTACAAGGAACACTTCGGCTGGGCCCCGCCCGAACAAGACACCTGCGCCAAGAGCTACGCATTCCTGAACGCCGGCAACGACTTCGCCAAGACACCGCTGGGCCATGTCGACCCGGAGCGCGTCTACGAAATTGACTACCTGCTGGCCGAAGCCAACCAGAACCTGGTCAGCCGCTGGGGCCACAGCATGTTGCGCCTGGTGATCTGTGCGCCGGGCCGCCCGCGAGGGCCGGATTGTCGGCTGGACCTGGACCAGCATCTAGTGTTGTCCTACCGCGCGTTTGTCGGTGACGTACAGCTGTCGAGCTGGGATGGCCTGGTTGGCAAGTACCCGTCGCGACTGTTTGTACTGCCGCTGGCGCAAGTGATCGACGAGTACACCAAGACCGAGTTGCGCGGCTTGGCCTCTGTACCGTTGAAACTGACCCGCCAGGAAATCAACGACACCGTCGAACATGCCGCCGAAATGCACTGGAGCTATGACGGCAACTACTTCTTCATTTCCAACAACTGCGCAGTGGAAAGCCTCAAGCTGTTACGCAGCGGCAGCGCCAACCCACAACTGACCGGCCTGGATAACATCACCCCCAATGGTTTGCTGGAGGTTCTGAGCGCCCGCGGCCTGGCCGACACAAGTGTGCTGGACGACAAGCGCAAGGCCTTGCGCCTGGGCTATCACTTCGACTCCTTCCGCGAGCGTTACCAAGCGATGTTCGATGTGCTGCGAAAACACCTGCCGATCAAACAAACCCAGGTCGAAGACTGGCTGTCTCTCAGCGCAGAGGAACGCCGCCAGTGGTTCGGCCAGGCCGACCTGCGCACCAGCGCCGCGTTGCTGCTGCTGGAGCAGGCGAGCTTTCGTAAACAGTTGATGCTGGCCCAGGACGAGGTCAAACAACGCTACCTCGGTGCTCGCGAGCTGAAAAACGGTGGCATGGAGAAAGCCAACGCCACGTTGCAACAGATCCTCGCCAACAGCGGCTTCCTCAGCCGCCCGGCGGAGCTGCTGGGCAGCGGTGGCTACGGGCTGCCGCAACCGTCGGAATCCAAACGCCTGGAATCGGAAAGCGCCGAACGCCAGAAGCAGCTGCAATCGCTGACCGGCGAACTGGATAAAGAGGTGAGGGCGCTGCTGGAGCCTTCCCGCTCCGCCGAAATTGCTGCGTGCGAAGCCAACCTCAAGCAGGTGGGCGAGCATTTGCGGGCATTGCATAAGGCCGCCGGCGGTCTGGAGCTCCCATAGACACCCGCAACTCCCGTAGCAGCTGTCGAGCGCCAGCGAGGCTGCGTCGGCGGACTGCCTGACGCACCGCAACGCAGCCTCGCTGGCGCTCGACAGCTGCTACGACAACTTATTGCACCTCTCATCACCTGTTTTGCCAGCGAAAGCTGGCTGAAAGCTTTCGCGACTAGGATCACCTCCAACTGCCGGCAACAGACCGGCTGTACACAACAACAATGGTGATTCCCGATGTCCGCCCGTACCCGCCTGTTCGCCCCAACTCCACCCGTACGCCTCGTGCCTTTCGTTCTGCGCTGACCCCCACCGGTTCGCCATTCCCTAGCCGCGCTACGCCTGGAGTATTCCTATGCTGACTTTCCTTGGCTTTGCCATGGTCATCACGTTCATGTTCTTGATCATGACCAAGCGCCTGTCCGCGCTGATCGCCCTGATCATCGTGCCGATCCTGTTTGCGCTGTTCGGCGGTTTCGCCCCGAAGATCGGCCCGATGATGCTCGAAGGCATCACCAAGCTCGCGCCGACCGGCGTGATGCTGATGTTCGCCATTCTCTACTTTGCCCTGATGATCGACTCCGGCCTATTCGACCCGGCCGTGCGCAAGATCCTCAAGATGGTCAAGGGTGATCCGCTCAAAGTCTCCGTCGGCACCGCTGTGCTGGCCCTGGTCGTGTCCCTCGACGGTGACGGGGCCACCACCTACATGATCTGCGTGGCCGCCATGTTGCCGCTGTACCAGCGCATCGGCATGAGCCCGCGGATCATGGCCGGCTTGATCATTCTCGCCGGTGGCGTGATGAACATGACCCCTTGGGGCGGCCCGACCGCCCGCGCCGCCAGTGCGCTGCATGTGGACCCATCGGATATTTTCGTGCCGATGATCCCGGCCATGGCCGCTGGCGTGGTCGCGATCCTAGTGATCGCCTACATGTACGGCAAGCGCGAACGTGCGCGCTTGGGTGAACTGCACCTGCAAGGTGACGAGATCGACCACAGTGAAATCAGCGTGTCGCAATTCCCGGATGCCCGCCGTCCGAAGCTGATCTGGTTCAACGGCGCGCTGACCCTGGCGCTGATGTGCACCCTGATCGCCGGTCTGTTGCCACTGCCGGTGCTGTTCATGGTGGCGTTCAGTATCGCAATGATCGTCAACTACCCGTGCCTGCAACAGCAGAAAGACCGCGTCGCCGCCCATGCCGGCAGCGTCTTGGCGGTGGTGGGGCTGATCTTCGCCGCCGGTATCTTCACCGGCATTCTGTCCGGTACCGGCATGGTCGACGCCATGTCCAAGAGCCTGCTGGCGGTCATCCCGGAAGCGATGGGCCCGTACCTGGCGGTAATCACCGCGCTGGTCAGCATGCCCTTCACCTTCTTCATGTCCAACGACGCGTTCTACTATGGCGTACTGCCCGTACTCGCCGAAGCCGCCAGCCACTACGGCATCACCGCCGTCGAGATGGCCCGCGCGTCTATTGTTGGCCAGCCTGTGCACTTGCTCAGCCCGCTGGTACCTTCGACCTACTTGCTGGTAGCTCTGGCCGGTATCGAATTTGGCGATCACCAGCGCTTCACGCTGAAGTGGGCAGTGCTGGTATGCCTGTGCAT
The DNA here is from genome assembly GCF_054685145.1 of Pseudomonas sp. H1_A03. Taxonomy (NCBI): domain Bacteria; kingdom Pseudomonadati; phylum Pseudomonadota; class Gammaproteobacteria; order Pseudomonadales; family Pseudomonadaceae; genus Pseudomonas; species Pseudomonas sp. H1_A03. The sequence continues at coordinate 1,408,603 of NZ_CP162829.1, read as the reverse complement.
AATGTTCGCCGCATTGCTGATGGGGATTTTTCCGCTGTTCAGCACTCTATAATCGTACCGACTCACTCACCGCGCGGCGCTGCAGCTTGCGCGGTCTAACACTTGCTCAAAGGAATACACATGGAATGGCTGACCAATCCGGAAATCTGGATTGCCTTCTTCACGCTGACGGCCCTCGAGATCGTTCTGGGTATCGATAACATCATCATGATTTCGATCCTGGTCAGCCGCATGCCCAAGCATATGCAGGCGCGCACCCGGATCTTCGGCCTGGCGCTGGCCATGGTCACGCGCATTCTGTTGCTGCTGTCGATCACGTGGGTCATGCAACTGACCAACGACCTGTTCGTGGTCTTCGGCCAAGGCATTTCCGGTCGCGACCTGATCCTGTTCTTCGGTGGCCTGTTCCTGCTGTGGAAAAGCTCCCAGGAGATGTACCACGCGCTCGAAGGTGAAGACGAAACCCACGAAGAACCGGGCGGCAAAGGTGGCAAGTTCATCTACACCATCATCCAGATCGCGATCATCGACATCGTGTTCTCCCTGGACTCGGTGATCACCGCTGTCGGCATGGTTTCCCATGTGCCGGTCATGGTTGCGGCGATTGTCGTGGCAGTGCTGGTGATGATGCTGGCGGCCGGCACCATCAGCGAATTCATCGACAAGCACCCGTCGCTGAAGATGCTCGCGCTGTCGTTCCTGCTGGTCGTGGGTACCGTGCTGATCGCCGAATCGTTCGATGTGCACGTGCCAAAAGGCTACGTCTACTTCGCCATGGCGTTCTCGCTGGCAGTGGAAGCGGTGAACATCAAGATGCGTACCGCCATCGCGAAAAAGCGCAAACAGCAGGATCCTGTGAAACTGCGCAAAGATATTCCGGGTCAATAAAACTGACTCGCTGCTGAAAAAGGGGCTTTCGAGCCCTTTTTTCTCGTCTGCAAAAAGCTGATTTCATGACAGTTTTGTTTCAATCCCCACTTTAGCTATGCGATGCTGGCGCAGAACCCATTCGCCAACTACAGCTTAATCACAAGACGTAGAACGGCAGCGGCAATTCTCATTTGCGTCGATTGGCGCACACCCACACGGGGGGCCGAGCATGCTGACCTTGCTCAATCTGCTTTCCGCCGTGACCCTGCTTATCTGGGGCACGCACATCGTCCGTACCGGCATCCTGCGGGTCTACGGCTCCAACTTGCGCCAAGTCATCGGGCAGAACATGTCCAAGCGCTGGCTGGCGTTTGTTGCCGGTATCCTGGTGACCGCCATGGTGCAGAGCAGCAACGCCACGGCGATGCTGGTGACTTCCTTTGTTGGCCAGGGCCTGATGGGACTGATGCCCGCCCTGGCGACCATGCTGGGCGCCGACGTCGGTACCGCGCTGATGGCGCGCGTGTTGACCTTTGACTTGTCCTGGCTGTCGCCGCTGCTGATTTTTCTCGGGGTGATTTTCTTCCTGTCGCGCAAGCAGACGCGGGCAGGGCAGTTGGGCCGGGTCGGCATTGGCCTCGGGCTGATCATCCTCGCGCTGCAACTGATCGTCGAAGCCGCCGGGCCGATCACCCACGCACAGGGCGTGAAAGTGCTGTTCGCTTCATTAACCGGCGACATCCTGCTCGACGCCCTGGTCGGTGCCTTGTTCGCGATGATTTCCTACTCCAGCCTGGCCGCCGTGCTGCTGACCGCCACCCTGGCCGGCGCCGGCGTGATCGGCCTGCACGTGGCCATCGGCTTGGTGATCGGCGCCAACATCGGCAGCGGCGTGCTGGCCTTCCTCAGCACCAGCATGCAGAACGCCGCCGGCCGCCAAGTGGCCTTGGGCAGCTTGCTGTACAAATTGATCGGCCTGCTGCTGATCATCCCGGTACTCGACCCGCTGGTGCTGTGGATGGATGGCCTGGACTACAGCGCCCAAGGCATGGTCATCACCTTCCACCTGCTCTACAACGTCAGTCGTTGCCTGATCCTGTTGCCCACCATCGGCCCGATGGCGCGGCTGTGCGCCTGGCTGCTGCCTGAACGTGAAGAGGTCAACGGCAAGGCCAAACCGCGCCATCTGGATCCTACCGCACTGACCACGCCGAGCCTGGCACTGGCCAACGCCGCCCGCGAAACCCTGCGCCTGGGCGACCTCATCGACAACATGCTCACCGCCATGCAGGAGGTACTGCGCGGCAAACAGACCGCTATCACCCAGGAAATGCGCAGCCTCAGTGACGATGTCGAAGCGCTCTACAGCGCGATCAAACTCTACCTGGCGCAAATGCCCCGCGAAGACCTCAGCGAACAGGACAGCCGCCGTTGGGCCGAGATCATTGAGTTGTCGATCAACCTGAAACTGGCCGGCGACCTGATCGAACGCATGCTGCGCAAAGTCCAGCAGCAGAAAACCTCCCAGCGCCGCCAGTTCTCCGAAGTGGGCCTGGAAGAACTGACCGGCCTGCACGGCCAACTGATCGCCAACCTGCGCCTCGGCTTGTCGGTATTCCTCAGCGCGGACCCGGAAAGCGCTCGCCAATTGCTGCGCGAGAAGCGCCGTTTCCGCGCCCAGGAACGCCGTCTGGCCCACGCCCATGTCAGCCGCCTGCAGCGCAAAATCGTACAGAGCCTAGAGACCAGTTCCCTGCATCTGGAACTGATTGCCGACATGAAACGCCTGAACTCGTTGTTTTGCAGCAGTGCTTATGTAGTGTTGGAAACGTCCGACACCGGCGCGCTCTCCGCCGAAGATATTGCCGACATCACACACTCGCCCTGAACGGATGATGGCCCGTGAAGTCAGTTAAAGCTGACCTCACTCGCCAGGAAGCTTGTTATGCGTCGCCTGTTATTCGCTTGCCTGCTCATGAGCTGTACCCACGCCTTTGCCTTTGACCGCCTGCAAGTCGAGGGCTACACCTTGCCCAACGGCCTGCAATTGCTGCTCAAACCGGGCACCGAGCGCGGGCACGTGGCGATTCGCCTGGTGGTGGGCGTAGGGCTGGATGACTTCAGTTGCGAGGACAAAGAGCTGCCGCACTTGCTGGAACACTTGCTGTTCAGCGGCATCGACGGCGGCGGCGAAGGTGACCTGGAAGACCGCATGCAGGCGCTGGGCGGCGAGTGGAACGCCTACACCAGCAATGCCGACACCACCTTTGTGATCGAAGCGCCCGCGCAAAATCAGCGCAAGGTGCTCGACCTGCTGCTGGCGATCATCACCCGTACCGAACTGACCGACGCCAATATCAACGCCGCCAAGCAAGTGGTCGAGCGCGAAGACGGCGGCCACTATTCACACCTGCAACGCCTACTGGACCGCCAGGACCTGGGCCACACTGCCAGCAATCAACTGGCCGTCGAGCTTGGCCTCAAGTGTGCTGAACGTGCGGAGGTCGATCACCTGACCCGCGACCAATTGGAGAAGCTGCGCAAAAACTGGTACGCGCCTAACAACATGACGCTGATCATCGTCGGCGACCTCGACAAACTGCTGCCGGCTTATCTGGAACGCACCTATGGCCAACTCGACCCGGTCGAGCCGACTGAACACCCCGCGCTGCCTGACATCCAGCACGCCGCCGCCAGTCATCGTGAACTGATTCACGGCTGGGTAGGCGACAGCGCCAAGCTGCACTGGCTGTTTCCCGAGCCGGTGCTGGACGAACAGCACGACGAAACCTACGACTTGCTCAAGGACTACCTCGACTGGGCGCTGTACCGCCAACTACGCCTCAAGCACGGCTTGTCCTACGGCCCCTGGAGCGAACGCGAAGTACTCGGCGGCGTCGGCTTCCTCAGCCTGAACGCCGACCTTGAGCGGGAAAACCTCCCCGTAGCCGAACAGGTACTCCAGGACCTCAAGGCGCAACTGCTCAAGGATGGCCTCGACCCTGCGGTATTCGCGCGCCTGCAACAGGCTGCAATCGCGCGCCAGGCCTGGGCCGTTCAAGGTAACAGCGCGTTGGCCGACTACTATTGGAGTGCATCCAGCGATTACAACAAAGGCCGCTTCAGCGACCCGGCCAAGCGCATCAAGGCGGTGAGCCTGGACCAGACCAACCAAGCCATGCGCCAAGTGTTCAAGCAGCCCGGCTACTGGCGCATCGAGAAACCGCTGCTGAGCTATGACGCCCTCAGTTGGATCGGCGCCGGCGTACTCGGGCTGATCGCCATTATGCTGATCGGCGTGCGGGTTTATCGCAAACGGATCGCGTAATGAGGCACCGGACGACGGGCTAAGACGCTATTCTGTCTCGGATTTTTCCCTACAAAGACTGCGAACCGCCGAATGCCAAACCTGACCCGCATAATCACCCGCATCCTCGAGCTGATGAAGCGCTACCCAGGGGTGATTGCACTCGGCGGTTTTATCTCGGGTGTGTGCAGTTTCATCCTGGTGGATCGCCAGCAAGGCATGGCGAGCTGGATCGCCGTGATCATGCTGGTGAGCTGGCTATGGCTGATGCTGGAAAACAGCTTTACCCAGCTGTTCACCAAAGTCTTCAAGCGCGAAATTCCCGAACCCCTGTTGCGCTACGCGACCCAGATGATCCACCAGGAAAGTCTGTTTTTTGTGCTGCCGTTCTTTTTTGTCACCACCGCCTGGAACAGCGGCCAATCGATTTTCACCGGGCTGCTTGGGGCGGCGGCGCTGGTGTCGATCATCGACCCGCTGTACTACAAGTGGCTGGCGCCCAAGCGCTCGCTGTTTCTGGCGCTGCATACCCTGACCCTGTTCGCCGCATTGCTCACCGCACTGCCGATCATCCTGCACCTGACCACGGCCCAGAGTTACAAGCTCGCCCTCGGCGTAGCCATGGTCTTGTCGATTCCGAGCCTGGCGGTGAGCCTGCCGCTGCGCAGCCTCAAAGGCTGGGCGATGCTGCTCGGGGTCACTGCCGCCATAGGCTGTGCCGGTTGGTTTCTACGCAGCTGGGTACCGCCAGCCACGTTGTGGATGACTGAAGTCGCCATCAGTACCCAACTGCAAGACCGCACCCCCGGCGATGACCTCAAGGAAGTCAACGCCGCGCAGCTGCGAAGCAGCGGGCTGTACGCCTACACCGCGATCAACGCCCCGCGCGGGCTGGATGAACGGATCTACCACGTGTGGAAATTCAACGGCAAAGAGGTCGACCGCATCGCCCTGGATATCCACGGCGGGCGCAAAGAGGGCTATCGCGCCTGGACCCACAAGCAGAATTTCCCAGGCGACTCGGTAGGCCGCTGGCAAGTGCAGGTTTTGACAGAAGACGGGCAGGTGATCGGCGTACTGCGGTTCAAAGTCACCGACACAGCACAAACGGACAATCCAAAGTAGGACGTATCGTGCTATTACGTAGGAATTGTGGATAGCCAAACAAGCTCGGAGCTTATGACCACCCGTACGACCGCCGGCGCAGCTCACCTCGATACGTCCACCACCCCGCCACAGCTGAGGATTACGGGGGACTGGACGCTTGCCCACTATGCCGGCCTGAAGAAGCTGTCGGACAAACTTGACGGCCAATACGACGCCGGCGCGCGCATCGACCTCAACGGCCTCGGCGCGCTGGATACTGCCGGCGCCTCGCTGCTGGTGGAGTTGCTGGGGCCGACCCGTATCGAGCAATCCGCCGAACAGACCGATTGCAGCCTGTCAGCCGCCGACCGCGCGCTGCTGAAGACCGTCTACCGCTCCCTGAATGATTTTTGCGTGCCGGAGAAAGCACCGGAAGAAGCCACCGGCATTCAGGTGCTGGCGCGCATCGGCAGGGCGGTGGACACCGTCTGGCAGGACAGCAAAAAACTGCTGGGCTTTATCGGCCTGATTCTCGAAACCTTTGCTCGCGGTATTTTCCGCCCCAAGCGCTGGCGCATCACGCCGATGGTCGCGCACATCGAACAAACCGGCCTCGACGCTGCGCCTATTGTGGCCCTGCTGACCTTTCTGGTCGGCGCCGTCGTAGCGTTCCTGGGCGCCACGGTGCTCAAGAGCTTTGGCGCGACGATTTTTACCGTGGACCTGGTGGCCTTCTCTTTCCTACGCGAGTTCGGCGTGTTGCTTACCGCCATCTTGATCGCCGGCCGCACCGCCAGTGCCTTTACCGCGCAGATCGGCTCAATGAAGGCCAATGAAGAAATCGACGCCATCCGCACGCTGGGCCTCGACCCGATGGAACTGTTGGTATTGCCGCGCGTGCTGGCGTTGCTGGTGTCATTGCCAATGCTGACCTTTCTGGCAATGCTCTCCGGGATTGTCGGCGGCGGCGTGGTCTGCGCCGTGGCGTTGGATATTTCCCCGGCAATGTTTCTCTCGTTGCTGCAATCGGACATTGGTGTGCAGCATTTCCTGGTGGGCATGGTGAAAGCGCCGATCTTCGCCTTTTTGATTGCTGCCATTGGTTGCCTGGAAGGCTTCAAGGTCAGTGGCAGTGCCGAGTCGGTCGGCGCTCACACCACCTCCAGCGTGGTGCAGTCGATTTTCGTGGTGATCGTGCTGGATGCGGTGGCTGCGCTGTTCTTCATGGAGATGGGCTGGTGAGTCGTCTACACCGAGCGCCCAGTGAGGCGGTGATTGAAGTGCGCGGGCTGTGCAATCGTTTTGGCAGGCAGAGCGTGCACGAGAACCTCGACCTGGATTTGTACAAAGGCGAGATCCTCGCGGTCGTCGGCGGGTCCGGCAGCGGTAAGTCGGTGCTGTTGCGCAGCATTGTTGGCCTGCGCCGGCCCAGCGAAGGTGAAGTGCGGGTGTTCGGTAAAAACCTGCCCAATCTTTCGGAACACGAACGCTCGCTGGTGGAACGACGCTTCGGCGTGCTGTTCCAGAAGGGCGCACTGTTTTCCTCGCTGACCGTCACCGAAAACGTCGCGCTGCCACTGATTGAACACGCCGGCCTCAGCCGCCGCGACGCCGAGCACTTGGCTGCGGTCAAGCTGGCCCTGGCCGGGCTGCCGCTGTCGGCGGCCGACAAATACCCGGCTTCGTTGTCGGGCGGCATGATCAAGCGCGCGGCCCTGGCCCGTGCGCTGGCGCTGGACCCGGACATCCTGTTTCTCGACGAACCCACCGCCGGCCTCGACCCGATTGGTGCGGCGCAGTTCGACCAACTGATCCTGACCCTGCGCGATGCGCTGGGCCTGAGTGTGTTCCTGGTCACTCACGACCTGGATACGCTGTACACCATCACCGACCGCGTGGCGGTGCTGGCACAGAAGAAAGTGCTGGTCGCCGGTGCCATCGACGTCGTCTCGGAAACGGACGACGCGTGGATTCACGAATATTTCCACGGCCCCCGGGGCCGCGCGGCATTGGATGCCGCTCAATCGCTTAACGAGGTATGACATGGAAACCCGAGCCCATCATGTGATGATCGGTCTGTTCAGCGTGATCGTGGTGGTCGGCGCGCTGCTGTTCGGCCTGTGGCTGGCCAAGTCCAGCATCGACAGCGCTTTCCAGGATTACGAAGTGGTCTTCAACGAAGCCGTCAGCGGGCTTTCCCAGGGCAGTTCGGTGCAGTACAGCGGCATCAAAGTGGGTGACGTTATCAGCCTGCGCCTGGACCCCAAGGACCCGCGCCGCGTCCTCGCACGCATCCGCCTGGCCGGCCAGACGCCGATCAAGGAAGACACCCAGGCCAAACTGGCACTGACCGGTATCACGGGCACCTCGATCATCCAGCTCAGCGGCGGCACGCCCCAAAGCCCCGAACTCAAAGGCAAAGACGGCAACCTGCCGGAAATCATCGCTTCGCCTTCGCCCATCGCGCGCCTGCTCAATAACAGTAACGACTTGATGACCAGCATCAACCTGCTGCTGCACAACGCCAACGACATGTTCTCCGCGCAGAATGTCGAGCGCCTGAGCAACACGTTGGACCACTTGGAAAAAACCACGGGGTTCATCGCCGACCAGCGTGGCGACATCAAGGTGGTGATGCAGCAACTGATGCAAGTGAGTAAGCAGGCCACTGCCGCCTTGGAGCAAACCACGGTGCTGATGCGCAATGCCAACGGTTTGCTCAACGATCAAGGCAAACAAGCCTTTGGCAGCGCAGAAAAAGCCATGAAGTCTCTTGAACAGAGCACCGCCACCATCAACACCTTGCTGACAGACAACAAGAGTTCGGTAAACAGCGGCATGCAAGGCCTCAATGAACTGGCACCGGCCGTGCGCGAACTGCGCGAAACCCTCGGCTCGCTGCGCGCTATCTCTCGCCGCCTGGAAGCCAACCCCAGCGGTTACCTGCTGGGCAGCGACCAGAACAAGGAGTTCACGCCATGAAGCGTGCTTACCAAATGATCGCCCCTGTGGCCCTGGCGCTCATCAGCGCGTGCTCGATCCTGCCCAAGGCCGACCCTTCGGATGTGTATCGCCTGGCCTCGGCCCAGACCACCACACAGGGCACCCCGGTCGCCTGGTCGCTGCGCGTGACCAAGCCGCAGACCAGCGAATTTCTAGACAGCCCGCGCATTGCCGTGGTGCCCAATGGCGACCTGATCAGCAGTTATGCGAACTCGCGCTGGAGCGATCCGACCCCGGTGCTGTTGCGTAATCGCCTGCTGGACGGGTTTCAGCGCGATGGGCGGGTAACGTTATTGAGCACCGACGAGACCAATCTGCAGGCCGACTATGAGCTGGGCGGGCAATTGCAGGCATTCCAGAGTGAGTACCGAGGCAGTGCGGTGGAGGTGGTGATTCGCCTGGATGCGCGGCTGGTGCGGGGGAGTGATCAGCGGATTATTGCCAGCCGGCGATTTGAGGTGAGACAGCCGGTGAATGACACCAAGGTGCCGGCCGTGGTGGCTGGGTTTGGACTGGCGGGGGATCAGTTGAATAAGCAGGTGGTGGATTGGGTGGTTGCGCAGGGCAATAGTGCACCGAAACGCTGAGGGCCTCTTCGCAGGCAAGCCAGCTCCCACATTTTGATGTGTGAATACAGTCAAATGTGGGAGCTGGCTTGCCTGCGAAAGGGGTTTAAGCCTCAGCCAAAGAACCAGTAGCACACCGCAATCGCCGCCACGACGCCGGCAAACTCCGCCAGCAACGCACATCCCACCGCATGCCGCGCCCGCTGGATCCCCACCGAACCAAAATAAACCGCCAACACGTAAAAGGTGGTCTCGGTACTGCCCTGGATCGTCGCCGCCACCAGCGCCGGGAAGCTGTCCACACCTTGGGTTTGCATGGTCTCGATCAGCATCGCCCGCGCGGCACTGCCGGAGAACGGCTTGACCATGGCAGTGGGCAAGGCATCCACAAACCGCGTGTCCATGCCGGTCCAGGCCACGACGTGGCGAATACCTTCCAGACCAAAGTCCAGCGCGCCGGATGCTCGCAGCACGCCGACGGCACACAGCATCGCCACCAGGTACGGCAGCAAATTCTTGGCCACATCGAAGCCTTCTTTGGCGCCTTCGACGAACGCCTCGTACACCTTCACCTTACGCAGCGCGCCAATCACCAGGAACAGCATGATCAGGCCGAACAGCGTGAGGTTGCCGAGGATCGACGACAAGCCCGCCAGTGCGGTGGCGGACAGCGTCGCCAGCAACGCCATGAAGCCGCCCAGCACCAACGCACCCGGAATCAGATAGGCCAGCACCACCGGATCCCACAGCCGCAGGCGCTGCATGATCGCCACCGACAACAGACCCACCAAGGTAGACGCACTGGTCGCCAGCAGGATCGGCAAAAACACCAGCGTCGGGTCCGCAGCACCTTGCTGCGCGCGGTACATGAAGATGGTCACCGGCAACAGCGTCAACGAAGACGCGTTGAGCACCAGGAACAGGATCTGCGCGTTACTCGCCGTGTTGGGGATGGGGTTGAGTTCCTGCAATGCCTTCATCGCTTTCAAGCCGATGGGCGTTGCCGCGTTATCCAGGCCCAGGCCGTTGGCTGCAAAATTGAGGGTGATCAAGCCAATGGCAGGGTGGCCGGCGGGCACTTCAGGCATCAGGCGGCGAAACAATGGGCCCAGCGCCTTGGCCAGCCAATCGACGATCCCGGCTTTTTCGGCGATGCGCAAAAAACCCAGCCACAGCGTCAGGGTGCCGAACAGCAGCACCATCACTTCCACCGACAGTTTGGCCATGGCGAAAATGCTTTCGACCATTGCCGCAAAAATCCCGGCATTACCGCCAATCAGCCATTGCGCCAGTGCTGACACCATTGCCACGACAAAGAAGCCAAGCCACAGGCCATTGAGCATCAGTTGAATCCCCCAAAGAATGGGGCGAATGATAACGGGGCTGGCAGAAACGACAAACCCCGGAATTTTCCGGGGTTTGTTTCAGAGCCGTCGTGCTATCAGCCGCGCGTAGCTTGGCCGACTGGCCGCGCTTGCGTGCTGCGCCAGTGCGGCAGGGAGTTCCAGTAACGCTCGCCCTTGGCATCGTCGTACATGCCTTCCCAGCGGGAGATGACCAGTACGGCCAGGGCGTTGCCGATCACGTTGAGCGCAGTACGCGCCATGTCCATGATGCGGTCGACACCGGCGATGAACGCCAGGCCTTCCAGCGGAATACCCACGCTGCCCAGGGTAGCCAGCAGTACCACGAAGGACACGCCCGGTACGCCGGCGATACCTTTGGAGGTGACCATCAGGGTCAGCACCAGCATCAACTGCTGGCCAATCGACAGGTCGATGCCGTACAGCTGGGCAATGAAGATCGCCGCGATGCTCTGGTACAGGGTCGAACCGTCGAGGTTGAACGAGTAACCCGTCGGTACCACAAAGCTGCAGATGGCCTTCGGCGCGCCGTAGGCTTCCATCTTCTCGATCACGCGCGGCAGCACGGTTTCGGAGCTGGCGGTGGAGTAGGCCAGCACCAGCTCATCCTTGAAGATGCGCATCAGCTTGATCACCGAGAAGCCGAACAGGCGGGCGATCAGGCCGAGAATCACGAAAGCGAAGAACAGGATGGCGACGTAAACCAGGATCACCAGCTTGGCCAGCGGCAGCAAGGAGGCGAAGCCGAAGTTGGCGACGGTGACGGCGATCAGTGCGAATACGCCGATCGGGGCGTACTTCATGATCATGTGGGTGACTTTGAACATGCTCTCGGACACGCCCTGGAACATGGTCACCAGCGGCTCACGCAGCTCAGGCTTGAGGCTCGACAATCCCAGGCCGAACAGCACGGAGAAGAAGATGATCGGCAGCATTTCGCCGCGGGCCACGGCGGCGAAGATGTTCGATGGGATCAGGTTGAGGATGGTCTCGATGAACGCATGCTCATGCTGCACTTCGGCGGCAGTCGCCTGGTATTTGGAGATATCGACGGTACCCAGGGTACTCATGTCGATGCCAGCACCCGGGTGGAACAGGTTGGCCAGCAGCAGGCCGACCACGATGGCGATGGTGGTGACGATTTCGAAGTAAAGGATGGTTTTGACGCCGATACGCCCGAGTTTTTTCGCGTCACCGACACCGGCAATGCCGACGATCAGCGAGGAGATCACAATCGGGATCACGATCATCTTGATCAGGCGGATAAAGATATCGCCCGCTGGCTGCAACACATTGCTGATCCACCAGGCCTTTTCAGCGCTGAAATGGTTGAGCACAGCACCGATTGCGATCCCCAGCACCAAACCGATGAGGATCTGCCAGGCGAGGCTTAGCTTTGCCTTCTTCATGTCATTACCCTTACTTCAAGTGAACTTAAGGCAAACGCGCCAGCTGCAACGCCCGAGGGCGAAAAAGTGTGTGCATCTGCCTCCATGGAAGGTCACCGCAGCGTGGCCGAAATGGCTTACTGGCAGGCGAAAAAAGGCGCAACTATTCCCATGCAAGGGAGCGACGTCTAATGCCGTAAACGCCTACCCTATGCCGAATCGGCATGGTCTTTTTTCATAATAACTGTCCGAACGGTCAGTTCAAATGTGACATTTTGTCCGACAAACATGCCGTGAACCTGCCAAACCCGGCTCGCGCAGAGATTCAGCGCGTGTCGCGAGCATTGCTAGAAATGCTTGGGAACTCCGCTGTTTAGTGTCAGAAATGCCCTATAGGCCCAGACCAATTTTATCGATAGATGGTCGAGCCGACACACTAAGAAATGGTTGGGAACAAGCAGAACGGAAATTTGCGACTAAGGGAGGTATAGGCAGGTATATGAAGAGGGACAACGAGGCAGAGGGTTTACGTCATAAGCGCGCCGCAAGTTCAGCAAGCCATAAGCTTGTGAACCTGCGTCGCAGCCTTTCGCCTGACCCGGCCCTTTCGCAGGTACTCCCTGTACCCGTAGGTCACGCCGATCGCGATTGATCAGCACAACCCGGCCCCTTGGTCATGCACAGCACTTGGCGTGCTGTGCAGATAGAAAGAAGCGAGGGGGCTTCTTTCCATGGACGCTAGTTCCGCAGACGACAATCGCGTCAAACGGAACCTAGTACCAATTCGGATCTTTCTTGAGTTGCTCCATCAGGAGCTTCTGCATGCCCTCGTCCGGCTTGCCGATAAAACGGTAGTCGGCGTGCCGCGTGGGTGACTTGTCCGCCGGCAGGCCGGCCGGGACTTCCACCAACATGGCGTAGGCATCTTCCTTGTCGAGGCTGAAGGCAACGATCAAGCGCTTGTTCAGGCACGTGTCAGCGGTTTCGCAGAGCGGCCCAACCAAATACTTATCACCGTCTTCTTCCACGGCATTCATTTGCTCGGCCGTGCCCGACAGGTTCAATACCCATTCCGGCAGACGCTCTTCTTTCTTCACCACGCCTTGCCAGGTTTCACGGTATTGCGGGTCCGCGCTGAGCAATTCGTTGGCTCGGGATTGGCCGTCATTGGCGGCCATCACCAAGCCGCTACCGCCCAGAAGCAGGGCGGCAGTAATGGCTTTGAAGGACAGAGTGGTCATTTTCAGCCTCGGCCGCGACGACCAAAGAAGAAAGAAGCGATGAACATCACCAGGAAGACCACAAACAGGATTTTTGCGATACCCGTGGCGGTGCCCGCGATACCACCGAAGCCCAAGACTGCAGCCACAATGGCGATGATCAGAAATGTGATTGCCCAACTCAACATGGTGATTCTCCTTATCGTTCTTTAAGAGGTAACAGCTGTGGTGCCGTACAGCCACTCAACACAAGTGGCCTTTTTGTTGCCTAGAACACCCAACGCTCTTGGGATGGCAGTTCACTCAGGGAAGACGCCTGGTCAACCATCCGCAATTGCGGGGCTGTTGCGCTGGGAGCAACGCTGCCAACGGAACGGAAATGGGTCTGGGTCATGGCCGGACGCTCAAACTGAGGAACCTGCTGCTGACTCTGCTGCCAATGTTGCAACTGCTGACCACCAATCAACGTGACCATCAGCGCCAAGCTGGCAAACAGCCCTTGCTGCAAGCGCAGTGGCGATACACGCAATTGGCTAAGGCTTTGGCGAGTCATGCTGCTGGTCTCCCACATTTTGATTATTTGTTGAGAGGGATATTGCAGAGCGCATGCCAGTTTTTTTACAAAATAAAACCTAATTAAATCAATAACTTATCTATTAATGAATAACCATGAGCCCAGCATCCTGCACGATCCCCCACTTGGCGCCGTGCGAAATGCACGACGGCCAGCGGTCGGATCAAGGGATAGAAAGCGGAAGGTGTGTTGCCGAACTGGCAAGACGGCATGAAAACGCCATCAGACGGGGGTTTGTAGACAGGACTGCAGATACCTGCACGACGTCGTCATTTATCGATCAGAATAAACCATGCAACTTGCCCGATTATTCCGGGACTAAACACCATCATTCATACTTTTAGGGAGCGCGGGACAGATGGAATCAGCCAAGGAACTTCAAGGCCGCATTCTTTTAGTGGATGACGAATCCGCGATCCTCCGCACCTTCCGTTATTGCCTGGAAGATGAAGGCTACACAGTGGCTACCGCGAACAGCGCTGCCCAGGCCGATACCTTGATGCAGCGCCAGGTGTTCGACCTGTGCTTCCTGGACTTGCGCTTGGGCGAAGACAACGGTCTGGATGTGCTGGCGCAGATGCGCATCCAGGCGCCTTGGATGCGCGTGGTGATTGTGACCGCCCATTCGGCGGTCGACACCGCTGTTGACGCGATCCAGGCTGGCGCCGCCGACTACTTGGTGAAGCCGTGCAGCCCCGACCAACTGCGCCTCGCCACCGCCAAGCAACTGGAAGTGCGTCAACTCTCTGCGCGCCTCGAGGCCCTCGAGGGCGAAGTGCGCCAACCGAAAGATGGCCTCGACTCCCACAGCCCGTCGATGATGGTGGTGCTGGAAACCGCACGCCAGGTGGCCGGGACAGACGCCAACATTTTGATCCTGGGTGAATCCGGTACCGGTAAAGGTGAGCTGGCACGAGCCATTCACGGCTGGAGCAAGCGCTCAAAGAAATCCTGTGTGACCATTAACTGCCCATCGCTGACCGCAGAGCTGATGGAAAGTGAGTTGTTCGGCCATAGCCGTGGGGCCTTTACCGGTGCCAGTGAAAGCACCTTGGGCCGTGTCAACCAAGCCGATGGCGGCACGCTGTTTCTCGACGAGATCGGCGACTTTCCACTCACCTTGCAACCTAAATTGCTGCGATTCATCCAGGACAAGGAATACGAGCGTGTGGGCGATCCGGTCACCCGTCGTGCCGACGTACGTATCCTCGCGGCCACCAACCTGAATCTGGAAGACATGGTGCGCGACGGCCGTTTCCGCGAGGACTTGCTGTATCGCCTCAACGTGATCACCTTGCACCTGCCGCCGCTGCGCGAGCGAAGTGAAGACATCCTGACCCTGGCCGACCGTTTCCTGGCGCGCTTCGTCAAGGAATACGCCCGACCTGCACGCGGCTTCAGCGATGAAGCACGCGAAGCGTTGCTCAACTATCGCTGGCCGGGGAATATCCGTGAGCTGCGCAACGTGGTGGAGCGCGCCAGCATCATTTGTCCCCAGGAGAAGGTCGAAATCAGTCACCTTGGGATGTCTGAGCAGCCGACCAACAATGCGCCGCGTATCGGTGCGGCGCTGAGCCTCGACGAGCTGGAGAAGGCACACATCGGCGCCGTTCTCGCTACCAGCGACACACTGGACCAGGCGGCTCGCACCCTGGGTATCGACGCGTCGACCCTGTACCGCAAACGTAAACAGTACAACCTGTGAGCTGTACCCTATGAAGTTAGCGATGAAACTGCGCACTCGGTTATTCCTGAGCATCTCCGCGCTGATCACCGTTGCCCTGCTGGGTTTGATCCTGGGCCTGGTCAGCGTCATGCAAATGGCCAAGACCCAGGAGTCTTCAATTCGCAGCAACTTCGTTACCCTCGACCTGGGGCTCAAGCTGCGTCAGAGCCTGGGCGACCAGTTGATGATGATGCTGGAGGCGCGCCCTGATCCGGGCGCCCTGGAAGCCTCGAAAGGACGCTACTTTGATTTGCTCGATCAGGGGATTGCCCATGAGCGGCAAGCGCACACCGGAAGCGGCTTCAGCGAGGCCAAGACGGACTACTTGAGTTTCCTCAAGGCTTTCGATGAGTCTCAGCAGGCTTCGCCGCCGCCGGGCAGCAAGGAAAAACTCCACGAAACGTTCAACGTGCTGCGTAACGGCCTGATCGCCGAACACAAGCACGCCTTGGAAAACATCAGCTCCACCGAACAAAAGTCCCGCGCGCGCGCCTTGCTGATTGCCGGCCTTCTGGGATTGGTGGGGCTCGCGGTGCTGATCATCGGATTCATTACGGCTCATGGCATTGCCCGGCGTTTTGGCGGGCCGATCGAAGCCCTGGCCAAGGCGGCGGACAAGATCGGGCAGGGCGATTTCGAAGTGACGCTGCCCATCTCCTCTGCCGCGGAAATGAACCTGTTGACCCGGCGCTTCGGCATCATGGCCGAAGCGTTGCGCCAGCATCAGGCGACCAACGTCGATGAACTGCTGGCGGGCCAGCAGCGCCTGCAAGCGGTGCTCGACAGCATTGACGATGGCTTGCTGATGATCGACCGCCAAGGCCGCCTGGAGCATCTCAACCCTGTCGCCCAGCGGCAATTAGGTTGGGACGAGGAACGCCTCGGCCAAGGCCTGGGCGAGGCGTTGGTGCGTCCGGAACTGGACGAGCAACTGCAACTGGTACTGCGAGGCGGCAACCTGGAGCGGGCGCCGGATGATCTGGAAGTGGAAGTCGAAGGCGAACTGCGCCTGCTGACCTACAGCTTGACCCCTGTGAGCCATACCGAGGGGCACATCCTCGGCGCGGTGATGGTGCTGCATGACGTCACCGAACAACGGGCATTCGAGCGGGTGCGCAGCGAGTTCGTCCTACGCGCCTCCCATGAACTGCGTACGCCGGTGACGGGCATGCACATGGCATTCGGGCTGTTCCGCGAACGCGCGAAGTTTCCCGCAGAGTCCCGTGAAGCGGACCTGCTGGACACGGTCAATGAAGAGATGCAGCGCCTGATGCAGTTGATCAACGACTTGCTCAATTTCTCGCGCTACCAGAACGGCCTGCAGAAACTCACGCTGGGGCCGTGCGATGTGACTGACCTGCTGGAACACGCCCGGGCGCGCTTCGTCGAGCCGGCCAACGCGCAAAACGTCGAACTGCTGGTAGAAACTCAATCCGACCTGCCCAGATTGTATGCAGACCAGGCACAACTGGAGCGGGTGCTCGACAACCTGCTGGGTAACGCCCTGCGCCATACCGCCACGGGCGGACAGATTCGCCTGCAGGCGCGCCGGCATGGCGAGCGGGTGATTATCAGCGTCGAAGATAACGGAGAAGGCATCGCTTACGGGCAACAGGGGCGGATCTTCGAGCCCTTTGTTCAGGTGGGTCGCAAGAAAGGCGGCGCTGGCCTGGGGCTGGCGCTGTGCAAGGAGATCGTACAATTGCACGGCGGCCGCATGGGCGTGTATTCGCGGCCGGGGCAAGGCACTCAGTTCTATATGGCGTTGCCGCTTTAACGGTGGTTCAACGCTCGCAGGATCGCTGCACTCTCCGCATCCGGCGCGCCATCAAACAGCGATGGCCGGAAATGCATCTGGAACGCTGCGATCACGTGACGCGTGGCTACATCCAGCTCCCCGGTCTGGGGTGTCTGGTAGCCCAGACGCGCCAACTCTTCCTGAAACCAGGTAATGCTCGGCAGCTCGGTGGCGTATTGCACCCGGTAGCGCGCGACAGCCTGGGCATCCGGCCATACGCCCAGCCCTTCAGCAGCCAGGCGCTTCCAAGGAAATAGCGGGCCCGGGTCCAACTTGCGCAGCGGTGCGATATCGCTGTGACCAATAATGTTTTTGGGGTCGATGCCGTTGCGCTTACTGATGTCTTTGAGCAAGACCACCAGGGATTGCACCTGCGCCTCAGAGTAGGGGTACCAGAGTCGGCCAGTCGGCGTGTCCTTGTAGCCAGGGTTCACGATCTCGATACCGATGGAGCTGGAGTTAAGCCAGGTGCGCCCCATCCACTCGCTTTCCCCGGCATGCCAGGCGCGCTGGCTCTCATCCACCAGCTTGTAAATGGTGGCGGAGGCATCGTCGCCGATCAGGTAGTGGCTGCTGACCTGGCCGTGGGTGAGCAATGCCAGGGAGCGTTCAAGGTTGGTGGAAGTGTAATGGACGACCACGAATTGCACGCGGTTATCGTGATTCACCGAGGGGTGGTTGGTGTCCAGGCGAGGGCCGCTGGCGCAGCCCGCAAGCAGAAGGAGCACAAAAGCAAAGTACAAGGATTTCATGGCGGAAGGCATTACACTGAAGACGATAATGCAACAGTGTAACGTACCGATTGTGGCCCGGCGGTCAAATTACAAAATGGAACATTTTTTAGGCTGCCTGCACCCGATTCCGTCCCGCCGCCTTTGCCCGGTATAGCGCCGCATCGGCGCGCTTGAGCGCCAGATCACTGCGCTCTCCCGGCTGGAACTGCGCCACGCCCATGGACACCGTGATCGTCACCGGCTCGCCCTTGAAATGAAACGGGCACGCTTCAATCGCTGCGCGCAACACCTCGCCCGCCGCCAGGGCGTCCGTCAAGGATGAGTCAGGCATCAGCAAGACAAACTCTTCACCGCCAAAGCGCGCGATAAAGTCAGTCGGTCGCAGGCGTTTGCGCAGCACATTGGCGATGATCTTCAGCACCTTGTCGCCAGCCAGATGGCCGTAGCCATCGTTGATGCGCTTGAAGTGATCCAGGTCCAGCATCGCCAGCGAAAGGTTGTTGCCGCGCTGGTGCCAAGTGTTGACCTCCTGATCCAGGCGCTCACTCCACGCTGCGCGATTGGGCAAGCCGGTGAGTGGATCGATCAGGGCCTTCTGGCGTTGAACCTCCAGGTGCTCGCGATAGCCTTGGGCTTCCTGCTCCATATTGGCAACCCGCTCGGCCAGGCCCTTCAGACGTGCAGCCGTTTCCTGCTCACGTTGATCGCGCTGCTGCTGGTGCTCATCCATGGTGCCTAGCAGGCCTTCGAGATGGCTTTCCAATACGTGCTTGAGGCTGTCCAGGTCGGCGGCTTCCTGCACGCTGCTTTGCAGGCCGTCGACCTGTTCGCGGATCTGCGTGTCCAGCTCCCGGGCGGCGGAACGGCTATCGGCGTGGCCGTCGCTGGCGACCTGCAAATGCCCCTGGAACGCTTCGAGGCGCTCGTTGAGCTGCTTGAGGTAAGCCTCGAACTCATGCTGGCCACTGTCGGTGATCGCCAGCATCAAGACTGCCAGGTCGTCGAGGATAGGCAGCAGTTCGTACCAGTTCAGGCCGTGGGCCAGACGCTCACGCATGGCTTCGGCCTGGGGCCAATGGCGCTCGGGCAATGCCAGCTCTTCCAGCAGGCCGAGCAGGGTGTCTTCAATGTGCTTGGCCACGGAGCTGTAGGACGGCTCCGGCGAGTCGGGTAAGGAATACACGCCATCCGATTGCAGCTCGTCGGGGTCGGACTCTTCGACCTCCAGCACGGGCGGCAGCGACAGGCTGCCGATGACAGTCTTATCCGGGGTTTCGACCTGAAGTTCGGATGTTTCAATGAAGGCGGCAAGGGCGCTTTCCGGTGCCGGCTGTTCTGCCTGAAGTTCGGGCTCGGGCTCGGGTTCCACACGTGCCAAGGGCGCTACGAGCTCGTCAACTGGAGCGGCTTGAGCAGGGGCCTCGTAGACGAACGTTTCACTGGAGGCCTCGGCAACTTTTGCCGGAGCATCTGGTTCAACTGCAGGGGCAACCGGTGCTCGAGGCTGTGGCGAAAAGGCGCGCAAGGCTTGCGTCAGTTCCTCGGACTGCTCGGGCTGCTGAGGTTCGGCGACAGGCTTGGCCACAGGGAGGGGGCGCCGCCGGGCTGGGGACCGGCTCGTCCGCTACCGTCTCGTTCGCAAAATCCTTGGAACCAAACAGGCGCTGCAAGAGCCCAGGCCCTGAGCGCATAGTTTCGCTGTCCGGCTCCAGGTTATTCAGCGCCTGGCTTTGCAGGCCACTCAACTCGCTCAGCAACAACGGGATCTCACGTGCCTGGCCGACGCGTCCGTCCAACTGCTTGGCGAATGTTTTCAGCGGCCGGGCGACCTCACGCGGTAATGGCAGCTTTTGCAGTTGCGTGACCAGGGAGGTCAGCGCGGTGCTGATCTGGTCGACCCGGGTTTCGCGGCGCTGCTCTGAATCCAGAACGGCCTTTTCCAGGCGCGGCAGCAACGCGGCGAGGGCGGCGTCCATGTCATCCGTGCGGACAACGTCGCGCATTTCCTTCATGCATTGATCAACCGCGCGATCGGTGCCCTCAGCCGCCAACGTACTGCGTACGAGCCCACGGCGCAGCAGGTCAAGGCGGGCGGCCCAGCGACGTTCGAGCTTTTCCTGTTGCTCGATGCTTTTAAGGTACTTCTCTTTCCAGCGCTGGGCGTCGTCGCTCATGCAAGGGGTCCGCGAGGGCCGGGACTCAGCGCGGGGAATGCATCGGCCGTGAGCGAACCCGGCAGGCGAATCTCTACCGCGACCGGCAGGTGATCGGAGATGGGCTGCGCCAGCACCTGCACACTCTCGAGTGTGAGGGTCGGGCTTAGTAGGATATGGTCAAGACAGCGTTGCGGGCGCCAGCTGGGAAACGTGGCTTCGGCTTGCGGTGCCAGTAGCCCAAGGTCGCGCAACGGGGAATTCAGCAGCAGGTCGCTGGCGTGGGTGTTCATGTCCCCCATCAGCACCTGGTGTTTGTAATTTCCAATCAGCTCTCGGATGTAGGCCAATTGCATGGTCCGGGTGCGCGCACCCAGCGCCAGGTGCATCATCACCACGACCAAAGCCTCTGGCCCCTCGCCAAAACGCACAAGGATAGCGCCCCGGCCCTTGGGGCCTGGTAGCGGGTGGTCTTCGATGGCAGAAGGCTTCAAGCGGCTGAGCACGCCATTGCTGTGCTGCGCCAGACGCCCGAGGTTGCGATTGAGCTGCTGGTACCAATAAGGGAAGGCACCCAGCTGGGCCAAGTGCTCCACCTGATTGATATAGCCGGAGCGCATGCTGCCGCCATCGGCTTCCTGCAGGGCAACCAGGTCAAAGTCATTCAACAGGTTGCCGATCTTTTGCAGGTTGCCGGCACGCCCGTTGTGGGGCAACAGGTGTTGCCAGCCACGGGTGAGGTAATGCCGATACTTCTCGGTACTGATGCCCACCTGGATATTGAAGCTCAGCAGCCGCAGACGACTGTCCGGCGGCAAACCCGTGGTTTCCAGGTGATGTTCGTTGACCTGCGGATCATGCAGGCCAACCACACGTTCGGTACCCCAGCGGCGCATGACGGGCCCCTTACTTGGCTGCGCGCTCTTTGGCGATCAGTTGGTCGGCAACATTAAGCACAGCTTCCGGGCCGCCAGCAGTACCCAGGTCAAAACGGTATTTGCCGTTGACGATCAGCGTCGGTACACCTTGCACGCCATACTTCTGCGCGAGTTCCTTGGCCTGTTTGATCTGGCCCTGGATCGCGAAGGAGTTGAAGGTAGCCAGGAACTTGTCTTTGTCGACACCTTGGGTGGCAACGAAGTCAGCCATTTCGTCTGGTTTGGTCAGGCGCTTGCCTTGTTTTTGGATAGCTTCGAATACAGCGTTATGGACCTTGTGTTCCACACCCATGGCTTCCAGGGTCAGGAACAGTTGGCCGTGAGCATCCCATGGGCCGCCAAACATGGCTGGAATACGTTTGAAGTTCACATCCTTAGGCAGTTTCTCAACCCATGGGTTGATCGTCGGCTCAAAAGCGTAGCAATGCGGGCAGCCATACCAGAACAGCTCCACCACTTCGATCTTGCCTGGCACCGAAACCGGAACCGGGTTGGCCAATTCAACATAGGTTTTCCCGGCTTCAAGCGGCACATCGGCAGCTTGTGCGGTCATGCCGAAGAGGCTGGCAGTGACGAGAGCGGCGCTGAGGATCAGATTACGCATGCTTTACTCCTGGACAAATAAAGTCGCCTCACGCGACCTTTGTTGTGACAGGTCTACGCGGGCATGAGTTCGTTAGTGTAACGGTAGCGGCCACAAAAAAGGGCAGCCTAAGCCACCCTTTTTATGCTTGCATCGATGGATTAATCGAGCGTTAACGTCGTGCGCGCCTCAGTGCAGGCCCTGGATGTAGCTGGAGACCGCCGCAATGTCTTCATCACTCAGCTTGCGAGCGATTGTGCGCATGATCATCGCATCGCCGTCGTTGCTTCGCCCGGCCTCTTCCTTACGGAAATCGGTCAACTGTTTGGCGATGTAGGTTGCGTGCTGGCCACTCAAGTGCGGGAAGCCAGCGGCTGCTATACCAGCGCCATTTGGCGAGTGGCAGCCGGTGCAGGCAGGAAGACCTTTTTCCAGGTCACCGCCGCGGAACAGTTTCTCACCACGGGCCACCAGTTTCGGATCGGCAGCTCCCACACTGCCTTTCTGGCTGGCAAAATACGCGGCGATGTCTGCCAGGTCCTGATCGCTGAGGTTGGTCAGCAAGCCGGTCATTTCCAGGACCGTGCGCTTGCCAGACTTGATATCCTGCATCTGTTTGGTCAGGTAGCGCTCTCCCTGGCCGGCCAGTTTGGGGAAGTTCGGCGCCGGGCTGTTACCATCCGGTCCATGGCAAGCACCACATACGGCGGCTTTCGCCTGGCCCGCTGTAGCGTCGCCTGCAGCATGGGCAACACCGGTGATGCCCAAGGTCAACAGCAGACTCACGATCAGTTTGTTCATCAGCTAATCCAACTACGGCTAAGGGTTTAAGAGTTATCAACCGGGTTTACTCACCATCAACTCAATGATGGCCTGGTAATCCTCAGTACTGCAGTCCATGCACAAACCACGCGGCGGCATTGCCTTGAAACCCTGGGTCACGTGTTGCACCAGCGTGACCACGCAAACTCGGTTGTACACCGCTTCCGGATCCTGTGTAGCCTGAGCACCATTAAAGCGGGACCAGGACACCGACAGCGCGCAACCACTTGGTCATACGTCGACCATTTCAGGGTTTGAGAGCGTTTTGCGTTCTAATGCGCAATAAAGGTCTTTCGCTCCCGTGAACCTCGTCCTTCGCTGGGACAAAGCACACACAAAATCTGCGGCATTATATACTGGCGCTACTGAAACGGAAACGACACCGCTTGCCGCACCCTTTCTCGGCATCGCCCACATCGGAAATCTCATGCAACTCAAGAATCCCATCCTCGGCCTGTGCCAACAGTCCACATTCATGCTCAGCGCCGCCAAAGTTGACCAATGCCCCGATGACGAAGGCTTTGAAGTCGCCTTTGCCGGTCGTTCCAACGCCGGTAAGTCCAGCGCACTGAACACCCTGACTCACGCCAGCCTGGCACGCACCTCGAAAACCCCGGGTCGCACGCAACTCCTCAACTTCTTCAAGCTAGACGATGATCGGCGTCTGGTCGACCTTCCGGGCTACGGTTACGCAAAAGTACCCATCCCGCTGAAGCTGCACTGGCAGCGTCACCTCGAGG
Organism: Pseudomonas sp. H1_A03; assembly: GCF_054685145.1. Classification (NCBI taxonomy): domain Bacteria; kingdom Pseudomonadati; phylum Pseudomonadota; class Gammaproteobacteria; order Pseudomonadales; family Pseudomonadaceae; genus Pseudomonas; species Pseudomonas sp. H1_A03. The sequence goes on along the minus strand of NZ_CP162829.1, from coordinate 1,385,731 downwards.
CTTATCTGGGTGGTCGCGAGAGTTTGAAGGGTTTGATTTTGATGATGGACATCCGCCATCCGATGACCGATTTCGACCTGCTGATGCTCGATTGGGCTGTTGCCAGCGGTATGCCGATGCATATCCTACTGACCAAGGCCGACAAACTGACCTACGGCGCCGCCAAGAACACCCTGCTCAAAGTGCAGGCCGAAATCCGTAAAGGCTGGGGTGACGCGATCACTATCCAGCTGTTCTCGGCGCCGAAGCGCTTGGGCCTGGAAGACGCCTACACCGTGCTGGCCGGCTGGATGGAATTGGCCGACAAGGGCGCGGAAGTCGCGGAGTAACTTTTCTGCAGGCAAAAAAAACCCCGGACTTCGTATGGGGAGGGGAAGTTCGGGGTTCAAGTTCCGGACCGCTAGGGCGGGGTCCAGATATCTGCCAACACTTAACACAACATAGGAGCATTGAAGGGCTTCACCACCCATTCAGTAACTCTGAGTGGCAGTTCACGGGTTAAGTTCCGGCAGGCTCAAAAAACTATTGGAAATAACTGACGGCGACTTCCGGACTAAAGCACTCTGCCACCACGCAAGGTGGTGGCAAAGCCCCGTAATCAGTGCGCTTCGTCCCAGTTATCACCCACACCTACCTCCACCAGCAGCGGCACATCCAGCTGAGCAGCCGCACTCATGTGCTCACGGATCCTCTCGCTGACTTCGGCCACCAAGTCCTCACGCACTTCCAGCACCAATTCATCGTGCACCTGCAGGATGACCTTGGCATCCAGGCCCGAATCGGTCAGCCAATTGTCCACCAGCACCATGGCTTTCTTGATGATGTCCGCCGCCGTGCCCTGCATTGGCGCGTTGATCGCAGTGCGTTCTGCCGCCGCGCGCTCCTGGGGCTTGTTGGAATGGATATCCGGCAAATACAGCCGGCGCCCGAAGAAAGTTTCGACGTAGCCCTGGTCGGAAGCCTGGGCGCGGGTGCGCTCCATGTACTCGCGAACCCCGGGATAACGGGCGAAGTACACGTCGATGTACGCCTTGGCCGTCTTGGTATCGACGCCGATGTCCTTGCCAAGCTTCTGCGCGCCCATGCCATAGATCAAACCGAAGTTGATCGCCTTCGCGCTGCGGCGCTGGTCAGACGTAACCTCACCCAGCTCAACCTTGAACACTTCGGCGGCCGTCGCCGTGTGCACGTCGAGGTTGTGACGGAAGGCGTTCATCAACCCTTCGTCCTTCGACAGGTGCGCCATGATCCGCAGCTCGATCTGCGAATAGTCCGCCGCCAGCAGTTTGTAGCCCTTCGGCGCAACAAACGCCTGGCGAATCCGCCGCCCTTCGGCGGTGCGCACCGGGATGTTCTGCAGGTTCGGGTCACTCGAGGACAAGCGCCCGGTAGCCGCCACCGCCTGGTGATAGGACGTGTGGATCCGCCCGGTGCGCGGGTTGATCTGTTCCGGCAAGCGATCGGTGTAAGTGCTTTTCAGCTTGCTCATGCTGCGGTACTGCATCAGCACCTTGGGCAGCGGATAGTCATCTTCAGCCAGCTTGGCCAGCACTTCTTCGGCCGTCGACGCCTGGCCCTTGCCGGTTTTTTTCAGCACCGGCAGGCCGAGCTTTTCGTAAAGAATCGCGCCGAGCTGCTTGGGCGAACCCAAGTTGAATTCCTCACCGGCGATCTCGAATGCCTGGCGCTCCAGTTCGACCATCTTGTTGCCCAGCTCGATGCTCTGGATGCCCAGCAGCGCCTTGTCCACCAGCGCACCCTGGCGCTCGATACGGGCCAGCACCGGTACCAACGGAATCTCGATATCCGTGAGCACGCTCACCAGGCTCGGGATGGCTGAAAGTTGCGCGAACAGCGCCTGATGCAGACGCAAGGTCACATCGGCATCTTCAGCCGCATAAGGGCCGGCCTGCTCCAATGCGATCTGGTCGAAGGTGAGCTGCTTGGCGCCCCTGCCGGCGATATCCTGGAAACTGACGGTGTCGTAATCCAGGTACTTCTTCGCCAGGCTGTCCATGTCATGCCGGGTTGCGGTGGCGTTCAACACATAGGATTCGAGCATGGTGTCAAACGCGATGCCCCGCACGGTAATGCCGTGTGCAGGGTCGCCGCCGATGGCGCAGTTGGCCAGGATGTTCATGTCGAACTTGGCGTGCTGGCCAACCTTGAGTTTGGTCGGGTCTTCCAACAGTGGCTTCAGGGCCAGCAGCACGGTGTCACGGTCCAACTGCTCCGGCACGCCGATGTAGGCGTGGGTCAGCGGGATGTAGGCGGCTTCATGGGGCTGCACGGCGAAGGAAACACCGACCAACTGTGCCTGTTGGGCGTCGATGCCAGTGGTTTCTGTGTCGAAGGCGAACAACTTCGCCTCGTTGAGCTTCTTCAACCAGACATCAAACGTCGCCTGGTCGAGGATGGTGGTGTAGGTGGTCTGCGCTGGCGCCACGGTTTCAACGACTGCTTCAACGACAGGAGCAGCCTTGAGTTCGACACGCTTGGCGTCACGCTGGATCTCGTCAATCCAGCTCTTGAACTCCAGCAGCGTATACAGCTCCAGCAGTTTTTCACGGTTCGGTTCGATCAGGTGCAGATCATCCAGGCCCACATCCAGCGGCACATCAATCTTGATCGTCGCCAGCTGGTAGGAAAGGAACGCCATCTCCCGGTGCTCTTCCAGCTTGGCCGGCAGCGTCTTCGCGCCACGGATAGGCAGGGTCGGCACGATATCCAGCTGTTCATAAAGCTCTTTTAGGCCGCCGTTCACACCTACAAGTAAGCCGGACGCGGTCTTAGGACCAATACCCGGAACACCCGGAATGTTGTCGGACGAATCGCCCATCAACGCCAGATAGTCGATGATCTGCTCCGGAGCGACGCCGAATTTCTCCTTTACGCCCTCAATGTCCATCGCACTACCGGTCATGGTATTGACCAAGGTAATGTGGCCGTCCACCAGTTGCGCCATGTCCTTGTCACCGGTCGAAATCACCACCGGGCGGTCAGCGGCGGCACTGCTGCGGGCCAGGGTGCCGATCACATCATCGGCCTCGACGCCTTCGACGCATAGCAGCGGGAAGCCCAGCGCGATTACGCTTTGATGCAATGGCTCGATTTGCAGGCGCATGTCATCGGGCATGCTTGGGCGATTGGCCTTGTATTCGGCGTACATGTCATCGCGAAAGGTCCCACCCTTGGCGTCGAACACCACCGCGAACGGGCTGTCCGGGTACTGCCTGCGCAGGCTTTTGAGCATGTTCAACACGCCCTTGACCGCACCGGTCGGCAGGCCTTTGGAGGTGGTCAGCGGTGGCAGCGCATGAAAAGCGCGGTACAGATAAGAAGAACCGTCCACCAGGACGAGGGGTGCTTGGCTCATGAGCAGAATCAACCTTTTCGGCGGGTCAGGCGCTAGAATAGCCGGACCAATGACGACAAAGGGACAAGGTTATCATGCGCACATTCAATCGCCTGCTGTTGACCGGCTTGATTGCACTCGCTCCGTTGGCTGCCATGGCGGCAGACGATGCGCCTGGGGGTGATCCGGAAGTGACCATTCGCACGGAAGGCGACAAGACCATCCAGGAATACCGTCAGAACGGGTTCCTGTACGCAATCAAGGTCACTCCGAAAGGGGCGCCTCCGTATTTCCTGGTGCGCGCGGACGGAACCGATGCGAACTTCATCCGCTCTGACCAGCCGGATATGCTGATCCCGTCATGGAAGATCTTCGAATGGAAATGATTTCTTAACTTAAATTGGCGCCGCGCACAGCGGCGCCCGTACTGGCAGTTTTAACCATGTCTGTGTTCACCCCCCTGGCTCGGCCCGAGCTGGAAACCTTTCTCGCCCCTTACGGGCTCGGCCGCCTGCTTGATTTCCAGGGGATTGCCGCCGGTAGTGAAAACACCAATTTCTTTATCAGCCTGGAGCAGGGCGAGTATGTCCTGACCCTGGTTGAGCGCGGCCCGGTCGCAGAAATGCCGTTCTTTATCGAGCTGCTCGACGTGCTCCACGACGCTGACCTGCCCGTGCCTTACGCCCTGCGTACAACCGACGGCGTTGCATTGCGCGAGCTGAAAGGCAAACCGGCACTGCTGCAACCGCGCCTGGCCGGCAAGCACATCAAGGACGCCAACGCCCAGCACTGTACCCAGGTCGGCGACCTGCTTGGCCACCTGCACCTGGCGACACAAGGCGAAAAGGTGCTGGAACGCAAGACCGACCGCGGCCTGGAGTGGATGCTGGCTGAAGGCACGCAACTGATTTCGCACCTGAACGACGCACAGCAGCGCCTGCTGCAAGCTGCACTGACGGAAATCGACGCTCACAAGGCCCAGATCCTCGCCCTGCCGCGCGCCAACGTCCACGCCGACCTGTTCCGCGACAATGCGATGTTCGAAGGCACGCACCTCACAGGCCTGATCGACTTCTACAACGCCTGCTCCGGGCCGATGCTGTACGACGTGGCGATCGCCCTGAATGACTGGTGTTCGGATGCCGATGGCGTGATTGACGGACAACGCGCCCGTGCGCTGCTCGGCGCCTATGCCGGCCTGCGACCGTTCACCGCCAAGGAAGCCGAACTGTGGCCGACGATGTTGCGGGTGGCGTGTGTGCGGTTCTGGCTGTCACGCCTGATCGCTGCCGAGTCGTTTGCAGGGCAGGATGTGTTGATCCATGACCCGGCGGAATTTGAGCATCGCTTGGCACAACGCCAGCAGGTCACAATCCAACTGCCGTTCGCCCTCTAAAGCCCCAACTCGGTCAATGTGGGAGCTGGCTTGCCTGCGATAGCGTCAGGTCAGCCAGCAATTTCGTCGCAGGCCCACCGCAATCGCAGGCAAGCCAGCTCCCACATTTGACCTGCGCCGTCTGTTACAACGATTCCAGGCACCCAGCCAAGTCATTCCCCAACTTTTCCAACACCTGCTCATAACCCTGAGCCGTAGCCGGGGTATACCCGCCCAGCGCATCCAACTCCGCCAGCTTCACCGGCAAACCCGCCACCAGGGTTTCAGCCAAACGCGGGCGCAACGGCGGCTCGCTGAACACGCAGGTCTTGCCCACTTCCTGCAAACGCGTACGCATCGCCGCTACGTGCTGGGCGCCGGGCTGTACTTCAGCGGCAACGCTGAACACACCGGCGTGCTTGAGCCCGTAAGCCTCTTCGAAGTAATCGAAGGCTTCATGGAACACGAAGTAAGGTTTGCCGCCAATCGGCGCCAGACGAGCTTTCAGGCGGGCATCCAGAACATCCAGGCGCCCATCAAAAGCTTTCGCATTGCTCTGATAACGCACGGCATTGGCCGGGTCAGCGGCCGCCAGATCAGCAGCCATACGCGCCGCAATCACGCGAGCATTCACGGTCGACAGCCACAAGTGCGAATCCAGGCTGCCTGGGCGGTGATCATGATCATGTTCGTCGGCATCGTCGGCGTGAGAGTGGCTATCTTCGGCAAACCGCCGCAGCTTCATACCCGGAAGATCCTGCACCGCTACCGTTGTTGCCGTACGACCTTTCAGCACGCGCGGCAGGAAACTCTCCATATCCGGGCCGATCCAGTACAGCAGGTCCACCGACTGCACGCGCCGTACGTCGGATGGACGCAGCGCGTAGTTATGCGGCGATGCACCCGGCGGCAGCAACACCTCCGGAACCGCCACGCCGTCCTGCACAGCCGCAGCAATTAACTGCAAAGGCTTGATGCTGGTCAGCACCTTGACCTCGGCCTGAGCGGCGCCATTGATGAACAAACTGGTGACAAATACGACAAAAACGGGAAAAAGTCGGGACACGATGACCACTCGATGGCGTAGGAACGGGTAACATAATAACGTCTCTATCAAATGTCTGTCGCCGCTCATGCCTATTACACCGCTTGCCAGCCGTCCCCACGACCACTCCCACTGCGTGCATACCGCGCTGTCGGAGGCCGATACCCTCTGTGCACAGAAGGGTTTGCGCCTGACCGCCTTGCGTCGGCGTGTACTGGAACTGGTGTGGCAGAGCCACAAGCCACTGGGCGCCTACGACATTCTCGGGGTGCTCAGCGAGCAGGACGGCCGCCGCGCAGCGCCACCCACGGTCTACCGTGCGCTGGATTTCCTGCTGGAAAACGGCCTGGTGCACCGCATTGCCTCGCTCAACGCTTTTGTCGGCTGCAACCACCCGGAACACGCGCATCAAGGTCAATTCCTGATCTGCCGCGCGTGCCATGCCGCCATCGAACTTGAACAAAAAAGCATCAGCGACGCCATTATCAGCAGCGCTGCCGATGTCGGCTTTACGGTCGAAGGGCAAACGGTCGAAGTAGTCGGCCTGTGCTCGGGCTGCCAGGGGGCTTGATGAGCAATGCGTTAATCCGCCTGGAACAAGTCGGGGTCACGTTCGCCGGGCAAAACGTGCTGGATAACATCGCACTGAGCGTCGAACCCGGGCAGATCGTCACCCTGATCGGCCCTAACGGCGCCGGCAAGACCACACTGGTGCGCGCCGTGCTCGGCCTGCTCAAGCCCGACACCGGCAGCGTCTGGCGCAAGCCCAAGCTGCGCGTCGGCTATATGCCGCAGAAGCTGCATGTCGACCCGACGCTGCCGCTTTCCGTGTTGCGCTTCCTGCGTCTGGTGCCGGGCGTGGACCGTGCCCGCGCGCAGGCAGCGCTCAAGGAAGTCGGCGCCGAACAGGTGATCGACAGCCCGGTGCAAAGCATCTCCGGCGGCGAAATGCAGCGCGTGCTGCTGGCCCGCGCCTTGTTGCGCGAGCCGGAACTGCTGGTACTGGATGAACCCGTGCAGGGCGTCGACGTCGCCGGCCAGGCCGAGCTGTACAGCCTGATCACGCGCCTGCGCGACCGGCATGGCTGCGGCGTGCTGATGGTGTCCCACGACTTGCACTTGGTGATGAGCACCACCGACCAAGTGGTCTGCCTCAATCGACACGTGTGCTGCTCCGGCCACCCGGAACAGGTCAGTGGCGACCCCGCGTTCGTCGAGCTGTTCGGCAAAAACGCGCAGAGCCTGGCGATCTATCACCACCACCACGACCACGCGCATGACCTGCATGGCGCGGTCGTGGAGGATCCTTCTACCCCTCACGTTCATGGAGATAGCTGCAAGCATGGCTGATTTTCTGCTCTACGCCCTGCTGGCAGGCTTGGCTTTGGCACTGGTTGCGGGTCCGTTGGGCTCGTTCGTGGTCTGGCGGCGCATGGCGTATTTCGGCGACACCTTGTCGCATGCCGCATTGCTGGGCGTGGCCATGGGCTTTTTGCTCGATGTAAGCCCGACCATCGCCGTGACCGTGGGTTGCCTGCTCTTGGCGGTGCTGCTGGTAACCCTGCAACAGCGCCAGCCACTGGCTTCCGATACCCTGCTGGGCATCCTGGCGCCAAGCACCCTGTCTTTGGGCCTGGTGGTGCTGAGCTTTATGCACGAAGTGCGTATCGACCTGATGGCCTACCTGTTCGGCGATCTGCTGGCGATCAGCCCCACTGACTTGGCCTGGATCCTCGGCGGCAGCGCGACCGTGCTGGTGTTGCTGGTAGCCCTGTGGCGCCCACTGCTGGCGATCACCGTGCATGAAGAGCTGGCCACGGTAGAAGGCTTGCCTGTGCCGGCCCTGCGCATGGCCCTGATGTTGTTGATCGCCGTGGTGATTGCTGTCGCGATGAAGATTGTCGGCGTATTGTTGATCACGTCGCTGCTGATCATTCCCGCCGCCGCCGCTCAACGCCATGCCCGTTCGCCGGAGCAAATGGCGATCGGCGCCAGCCTGTTGGGAATGTTTGCAGTGTGCGGGGGCTTGGCGCTGTCCTGGTTCAAGGACACGCCTGCCGGGCCATCGATTGTGGTCACGGCCGCCGCCCTGTTTCTGCTGAGTTTTGTCCTGCCCCGTCGAGGGGTGTAGACTTGCTCGCTTTTTGCGCAAATAGAGAGTCGCAGGAATGAAGCCGTTCACCGCACGTTATCTGCTCCTTGCCGCATTTTCCCTGCTGCTGGGCGCCTGTCAAAGCACACCGCCCGCCGCCCAACAGGCACCGGACGCACGCGCTGTGGCCATCGCGCAGCTGGAGCAAAACCTGGCCAGCAGCGAGCTGGCTACCGCCGAAGATCAGTTGACTACCCTGCAAGCCCAGTCGCCCAACGACCCGACGCTTGAGGGCTACCAACGCCAATTGGCCGAGGCCTACCTGCAGCGCAGCCAGATCGTGTTGCAAAAAGGTGACGTTAACGCAGCTGCCACCGCGCTAAGCCGTGCGCGTGCGCTGATGCCAAAGGCACCGGCACTTACTGGCGGCGTTAACAGCGCCATCAGCCACGCCCGCAAAGCCGAGCTGGATAAAGCCGAAGCCGCTCTGAAAGCCGCTGAAACCAAGCCCGCCGCCAAGGTCATCGACCCGGCAGCGCCAAGCACCACCGTGGCACTGAACCTCACCGACATCGAAGCACTGCGCCATCAGCTGGATGCAATCGCCACCGACGTCGTGAATTACCAGTGCGACGTGAGCATCCAGGCACCGCGCACCGAGGATTACCCGTGGCTGGCCACGTTACTGACCAAACGGGTGAAGCGTATTGATTCGGGGTATGACCTGAAGATTCACCGGCAGATTTTGAAACACATTCCGGCGCAGGTTGTGCTGATTCCGCGCAAGGCGGACTAACAGCATCGCGGGCAAGCCCGCTCCCACACTTGAATGTGTTCACAATTCAAATGTGGGAGCGGACTTGCCCGCGATGACGATCTAACAAACAACCAATGACTTAAGCCGGAATCGCCTTGGCCTTAGGCTCACGATCCCAAACCCGATGCTGCGCAATCGCCGCGAAGAACGCCTTGAACGCCTTGGCATCCCCGCCCACGATCAAGCCTGCATCCGCCTCAAGCTTGAGCACGTCCAGCAACTGCTTGGCCTCACCGGCCAACGTAATTGCCTTCAGGTGTTTGTAGGCCTCCAGCACGTAATGCAGCGCAACACCGTCACCACTCAACGCTTTCACAGAGTCCGCGCCGCCCGGTACGAATACCGCATCAAACGCAATCGACGGCATGCCTTCCATGGACGCATCCACCGGCAGCGATTTGCCATCCGCCGTGGTGACCGGTGCCGAGGTTGGCCCCAGCAACTTGGCATGCGCGCCTTCTGCTGCGAGCGCTTTTTTCATCGCGTCGATGGCAGCACCATCAACCCCGTTTGCTGCCAGGATCGCCACCTTGCGGGTCTTGATATCGCCCGACAGCAAGTTCACCTGGCTCAACGCCGGGGACTCTTTGACCGAAGTCTCACGTGGCGCTACTGTGCCTTTGCTCGGCGCCGGCAGACCCAGGTTCTGCGCAACGCGCTTGGCCAGCTCCAGGTCGATATTGGCGAGGATTTCATTCACCTGACGCGCACGAATATGCTCGCGCTCGACCTTGCCCAATTCAAAGCTGTAGGCGGCGATGATGTGCTCTTTCTCGTGGTGGCTCATGCTGTTGAAAAACAGCGTGGCCTGGGAGAAATGGTCGCCGAACGATTCACTGCGCTCACGCACCTTGTTCGCATCGACACGCTCGTAGTAGGTCTCGAAACCGCCGTCGGTCGGGCCGGCAGGCGTTTCTTTCGGCCAACCGCCGTCGATGGAGTTCGGCTCGTAAGCAGCACGACCCTTATCAATCACCGTGCGATGCAGGGCATCGCGCTGGCCGTTATGGTTCGGCGCGACCGGGCGGTTGATCGGGATCTCATGGAAGTTCGGACCACCGAGGCGGCTGATCTGGGTGTCCGTGTAGGAAAACAGACGGCCTTGCAGCAACGGGTCATTGGTAAAGTCGATACCCGGCACGATATGGCCTGGGCAGAAGGCGACCTGCTCGACTTCAGCGAAGAAGTTGTCCGGGTTGCGGTTCAGCACCATCCGGCCCAGCGGCGTGATCGGCACCAGTTCTTCGGGAATGATCTTGGTCGGGTCGAGCAGGTCGAAGTCGAACTTATGCTCGTCCTCTTCTGCAACGATCTGCACACCCAGTTCCCACTCAGGGTAATCGCCGGTTTCAATCGACTCCCACAGGTCGCGGCGGTGGTAATCGGTGTCTTTACCGGCCAGCTTCTGCGCTTCGTCCCACACCAGCGAGCAGGTGCCCACTTTTGGACGCCAGTGGAATTTCACGAAGCTGGACTTGCCCTCGGTATTAATCAGGCGAAACGTGTGTACGCCAAAGCCCTGCATGGCACGCAGGCTTTTGGGAATGGCGCGGTCGGACATTGCCCACACCACCATGTGCGCCGACTCCGGCACCAGCGAAACAAAATCCCAGAACGTGTCGTGGGCCGAACCGCCAGTAGGAATTTCGTTGTGGGGTTCAGGTTTCACGGCGTGAACAAAGTCGGGAAACTTGATCGCGTCCTGAATGAAGAACACTGGCATGTTGTTGCCAACCAGGTCGAAGTTGCCTTCGTCGGTGAAAAATTTCACTGCGAAACCGCGTACATCGCGCACCGTGTCGCCTGAGCCGCGAGGGCCCTGCACGGTAGAGAAGCGCGTGAATACCGGGGTTTTCTGCCCGGGATTGCGCAGAAAGCCGGCCTTGGTCAGCGCCGAGTGGTCTGCATAGGTTTCAAAAAAGCCATGAGCGCCCGTCCCACGGGCATGCACGATGCGCTCCGGGATGCGCTCATGGTCAAAGTGCGTGATTTTTTCACGCATGATGAAGTCTTCCAGCAGCGACGGGCCACGGGAGCCGACTTTCAACGTGTTCTGGTTATCGGAAATCTTGACGCCTTGGTTGGTACGCAGGGCCTGGCCGGTCGCATCGGAACGGAATTCCTCCAGGGCCTGCAGCTTGGCGTTGGTGTTGCCACGGTCCAGGGTATCGGTGCCCGCGAGTTCACTCTTCGACGGGGTGGCTGGCTTCTTGGTACTCATCAGACAAAACTCCTTATTCAAAGTGGCCAGAGCGATCCCCGGCTCGTTTGAGCAAAAACCCCAGGCACGGCACCTGGGATATCGCGTTGCTTAAGTAGTGACTGATGAGGTTTTGGGCCGTTCCTTTTTTATGACCTTTGATCGCGTTATTGCCAAATCGCTGGTTGAATGCGAAATAAATGCTAAGAAACGCTATACGGACAGGCTAAAATGCGCGCCCGGCTAACCGCTGATCCCTTTTCCATGCGCCCCACAAGGTTCGCTACGTGATCGAGTTTCATAACGTCCATAAAACTTACCGCGTCGCCGGTAAGGATATTCCCGCGCTGCATGCCACCAGCCTGAGTGTCGAAAACGGCCAGGTGTTCGGCCTGATTGGCCACTCCGGTGCAGGCAAAAGCACCCTGCTGCGCCTGATCAACCGCCTCGAAGAACCAAGTGGCGGCCAAATCACCGTTGATGGCGAAGAAGTCACCGCCCTGGACGCCAACGGCCTGCGCCGTTTCCGCCAGCAGGTTGGGATGATCTTCCAGCACTTCAACCTGCTCGCGTCCAAGACCGTTGCCGACAACGTGGCACTGCCACTGACCCTGGCCGGCGAATTGTCGCGCAAGGAAATCGACCTACGCGTCGCCGAGTTACTCGCCCGTGTCGGCCTGTCGGACCACGCCAAGAAGTACCCGGCGCAGTTGTCCGGCGGCCAGAAGCAACGCGTCGGCATCGCGCGTGCCTTGGCGACCAAGCCAAAGATCCTGCTGTGCGACGAAGCCACCAGCGCCCTCGACCCGCAAACCACCGCTTCGGTGTTGCAACTGCTGGCCGAGATCAACCGCGAGTTGAAGCTGACCATCGTGCTGATCACCCATGAAATGGACGTGATCCGCCGCGTCTGCGACCAGGTGGCGGTGATGGACGCCGGCGTGATCGTCGAGCAAGGCTCGGTCGCCGATGTGTTCCTACACCCCAAGCACCCGACCACCAAGCGCTTCGTACAAGAATCCGAGCAGGTCGATGAAGGAGAGCAACGCGATGATTTCGCCCACGTCCCAGGCCGCATCGTGCGCCTGACGTTCCAGGGTGAATCGACCTACGCGCCTTTGCTGGGTACCGTCGCCCGTGAAACGGGTGTGGACTACAGCATCCTTGCCGGTCGTATCGACCGCATCAAAGACATCCCCTACGGGCAATTGACCCTGGCCATCACCGGCGGTGACATGGAAGCGGCCTTCGCCCGCTTTACCGCAGCCGATGTGCACATGGAGGTCCTGCGTTAATGGACGTTTTATTACTGCATTACTTCGACAAAGTTGACTGGGCTGACATCTGGGTTGCCACCGGCGACACCATGCTGATGCTCAGTACCTCGCTGCTGTTCACCGTGCTGGTGGGCCTGCCGCTGGGTGTTCTGCTGTTTCTCTTCAGCCCCCGACAGTTGCTGGAGCAGAAGACCACCTACGCAGTACTGGCATTCGTGGTCAACGCCATACGCTCTCTGCCATTTATCATTCTGCTGATTGTGATGATCCCTACGACGATCTTTATCACAGGCACGTCGCTTGGCGTGGCCGGCGCGATTCCACCGCTGGTGGTAGGTGCTTCGACGTTCTTCGCACGGCTGGTGGAAACCGCCCTACGCGAAGTGGATCGCGGCATCATCGAGGCGACTCAAGCAATGGGCGCCACCACCCGGCAGATCATCATCAAGGCGCTTTTGCCGGAGGCTAAGCCCGGTATCATTGCTGCAATCACAGTCACTGCGATCGCACTGGTAGGCTACACCGCGATGGCGGGTGTAGTGGGCGCCGGAGGCTTGGGTGACCTGGCCATTCGTTATGGATACCAGCGTTTTCAGGACGACGTCATGGTCGTCACCGTGGTGATGTTGATCGTGCTGGTACAAATTCTGCAGACCATCGGCGATAAGCTGGTGACGCACTATTCTCGAAAATAACGGCCATTGCCGGCCCCCGCCGGCCATGCCCGAACAAGGAGCTTGCTGGATGAAAAAACTACTGGTTGCTTTCGCCGCCGTTGCCGCGTTTTCCGCCCACGCCGAGACCATTACGGTCGCCGCTTCGCCGGTCCCGCACGCGGAAATCCTGGAATTCGTGAAACCTGCCCTCGCCAAAGAAGGCGTGGACCTGCAGGTCAAAGTCTTCACCGACTACGTGCAGCCGAACGTACAGGTCGCTGAAAAGCGCCTGGACGCCAACTTCTTCCAGCATCAGCCGTACCTGGATGAGTTCAACAAAACCAAGGGCACTCACCTGGTGAGCGTAGCCGGTGTGCATCTGGAACCCCTGGGCGCTTACTCCAGCAAATACAAAACCCTCGCTGAGCTGCCTGATGGCGCCAACGTGGTGATCCCGAACGACGCCACCAACGGCGGCCGCGCGCTGTTGCTGCTGGCCAAGCACAACCTGATCACCCTGAAGGATCCGACAGACATCCTGTCGACCATCAAGGACATCACCGCCAATCCGAAAAACCTGAAGTTCCGCGAACTCGAAGCCGCCACCCTGCCGCGCGTGCTGACCCAGGTTGACCTGGCGCTGATCAACACCAACTACGCGCTGGAAGCCAAGCTGGACCCGTCCAAGGACGCCCTGGTCATCGAAGGCAGCGACTCGCCTTACGTGAACATCCTGGTCACCCGCGAAGACAACAAAGACTCGGACGCTGTGAAGAAGCTGGTCGCAGCCCTGCACACGCCGGAAGTGAAGAAATTCATCGAAGAGAAGTACAAAGGCGCGATCAAGCCGGCGTTCTGATCCAACTCGATCTCCCAGACACTGGAGATCAAAAAATGTGGGAGCGGGCTTGCCCGCGATGGCGGAGCGTCAGTCACAGAATATGTTGACTGGCCCACCGCTATCGCAGGCAAGCCAGCTCCCACATTTGTTTTGTGGTGTAGGCTGAATTGGCGTCCGGCTTATTTACGCTGTAGCAACACCGGCAGTTGCACCACCAGCTTCTGATTGTTCAACGGCGCCCGGATAAACCCACGCTGCGTCCCATCCGGCCCGATCAGCGCCAGGTTGCCGCTGTGGTCGACGGTGTAGTTCGGCTTGCTGGTATCCGCCGGAATGAACGGAATGCTCACCGCATTCGAAACCTTCTGCACATCCTCCACGTTCGCGCCGGTCAGGCCCTGGAACTGCGGGTCGAAGTAGCCCAGGTACTGCTTGAGCTGAGTCGGCGTGTCGCGGTGCGGGTCGACGCTGACCAGGATCACCTGCAACTTATCCACAACGTCCTTGGGCAGCTCGCTCTTGATCTGGCGCAGTTGGGCGAGGGTCGTCGGGCAGATGTCCGGGCAAAAGGTGTAGCCGAAGAACAGCAGACTCCACTTGCCTTTCAACTCATTGACCAGCACTGGCTGGCCGTCCTGATTAGTCATGGTCACCGGCGGTAGCTGACGGCTTTGCGGCAGCAGGATGATGCCGGCGTCGATCAAGGCAGTAGGGTCGCCCTGGCCTTTGCCCGAGAGCACTTTGTTGACGGTCAGGCCCATGATCAATGCCACCAGGGCCACCAGGATGAAGACAGTTTTTTGAGTTCGAGTCATAGGTTCAACAGTAAGTAGTGGTCTACGAGCAGGGCGATAAACAGCAGCAACAAGTACCAGATAGAATACTTGAAGGTGTTGATCGCCGCGTGCGGCCGAGCGCCACGGTACAACACCCAGGCCCATTGCAGAAAGCGCCCGCCCAATACCAGCGCGCACGCAAGGTACAACAGGCCACTCATATGAATCACATACGGCATCAGGCTCACCGCCAGCAAGGCGAAGGTGTAGAGCAGGATATGCACCTTGGTGTAGTGCTCGCCATGGGTGACCGGCAGCATCGGGATATCGGCCTTGGCGTATTCCTCCTTGCGGTGGATGGCCAGGGCCCAGAAGTGCGGCGGGGTCCAGGCGAAGATGATCAGCACCAGCAGCAGGGGTTCGGCACTGACATGGCCGGTGACGGCGACCCAGCCCAATAATGGCGGCGCGGCACCGGCGAGGCCGCCGATGACGATATTTTGCGGCGTCGCACGCTTCAGGAAACCGGTGTAGATCACTGCGTACCCCAGCAGCGAAGCCAGGGTCAGCCATGCTGCCAATGGGTTGGTGAACGCCAGCAACAGCGCCAATCCCGCAACAGCCAGAAACAATGCAAAGGCCAACGCAGCCAACGGCGACACACGCCCCTGCGCCAACGGCCGCTTATGAGTGCGCGCCATCACCGCATCAATCCGCCGGTCCACCACGTGGTTCACCACCGCCGCGCCACCGGCACACAGTGCAATGCCCAGGTTGCCAAACACCAGCACTGTCCACGGCACACCCGCGCGCGTTGCGAGAAACATCCCCACCAGCGAGGTGATGAGCATCAACACCACCACTTTCGGCTTGGTCAGCTCCAGGTAGTCACGCCAGATCGCCTGGCCGTGACGCGCGCCGATCAAGGTCGCCATGGCATCTCTCCTTTAAGGGTGATGAGGCCCGATACGTGTTTGCGCGGGCTGAAACGCCAGCCGAACGGCCGTTGATTACGCACCCGAACCAGGCTGGTGCGAGCGTGGTAATTGACCAGCACCAGACTCAGCAACAACGCAACGCCCCCAGCGTTATGGCCTACAGCCACTGCCAGCGGCAGCCCGAACGCCACATTGCTCAGGCCCAGGCAGATTTGCGCAGCCAGGGCGATCAGCAGCAAGCCCGCCAACCGCGTCATGCCCACGGCGCGCAGTTGCCAGGCCAGGCCGAGCAGTACCAGGCTGACGATGACAGCACCGATGCGGTGGGTCAGGTGAATGGCCGTGCGCGCTTCGCTGTCCAGCTGCCCGCCCAGGTAATTGGGGCCGATGTGCTGGGTAAGATGAAAGCCGTTGGCAAAATCCGCCGCCGGCCACCATTCGCCATGGCACGTTGGCAAATCAACGCAGGCCACCGCCGCGTAGTTGGAGCTGACCCAGCCGCCCAGCGCAATCTGCCCGATCACCAGCACCAAGCTTGCCGTCGCCCAATACTGCAGGCGCTTGGGCACGATCAACGCAGGCAGCACGCCCGACAAGCGCAGGGTCAACAGAAACAACAGGCTCAGGGTCGCAAAGCCGCCGAGCAAATGCCCCGTCACCACCTGCGGCCACAGCTTCAACGTGACCGTCCACATGCCAAACGCCGCCTGTGCAAACACTACCGCCAATAGAAACAGCGGCAATTTCACCGGCTGACCGGGATCACGCCGATGCCTCCACGAGCGCGCCGCCAGCAGCAAGATCAGCAGGCCCAACGTACCTGCGAAGTAGCGGTGAATCATTTCGCTCCAGCCCTTGTCCGCCTCAACCGGTGTATCGGGGAAATGCAGTTCGGCATGGGCCAGCTGAGTTTCGCTCTGCGGCACGCTGATAAAACCGTAGCAGCCAGGCCAGTCCGGGCACCCCAGTCCAGCATGGGTCAGGCGGGTATAAGCCCCCAGCAGCACGACGATCAGCGCCAGCAAGGTGGCAAACAACGCGAGGCGAAATCCAGGTTTGGCCATGACGATGCCCTTATCCGATATTCGACAGTTTCAGCAGATGGCGCAGATCGTTGAGCAAGTCCTTGCCCTTGACCTTAGCGTCGTAGCGCAGCACCAGGTTGCCGTGGGGATCGACGATCCACAGCTGTGCATCGCCCGGCGCGCCGGCGTCCTTGGTGAAGGTCGCCAGGTCCAGCGGGTAACGCTGCAGTTGCGGGTATTCAGCCTTGAGCTTGGCCTCGTAGTCGGTGGTGACCGGCTGCGTACTGGCCAAGGCGTGGCTAGCACGGGAGGCGTCGCGGCCGAGACCGATCTGCAATTGGCGCGCGAGGTACACCAGTTGCTGGCAATCCGCGGCACAGGCAGTTGGCGCGGTGACCAGCAGTTGCCAACGCTGCTCATCGGCTTGCACGCCAATATCGGCGCGGGTCTGGCCGTTGCCGATCATCTCGCCATGGTAGCTGCGGCTTTCCGGCACCCAGAACTGCAATTTGTACATGAAGGTCGCCAGCGCCATCGGGCCGATCACCATCATCAGGATCAGCAACAGCTGCCAACGGCCTTTGCGCCGATCAGGCACGTCAGACATGTTGAGTGGATTCATGGCCGCTCCCATGGGGCTTCTCCTTTTTGTTGTGCCATCCGAGGTAGAGGTAAAGCGCCAGCAGGGCCAGCGACATGGCGAACCACTGCACGGCATACGCCAGGTGTTTTTCCGGCCCCATGGCCACGATGGGCCAGGTGGTTTCGTAGGTGCCGGGGCCTGCTTCGGCCCGTAGCTCGTAGGCGAAACCGCTGCGCCCCAGTTCAGCCCACAGCGCGGCCGGATGCAGGGCGGTCAGCAAGCGCGGCCATTGCGCGCTCGCCGGGTCTGCATGCAGTTGGAAGGTTTCGCCGGGGGCGACGTACACCCAGGCATCCAGGTTCAAGGGCTGCTCAGGGGTGGCAAAGACGGGCGGCGTGCGCCGATCCGGCCAAGGCAGCCAGCCGCGATTGAGCAAGAGCCACAGGCCGCTGGCCTGGTCGTGGAAGGGTTGCAGCAGCTCTACGCCGGCCTTGCCGTCACGCAGGCGGTTATCGAGAAACACACTGTGTTCGGCGTCGAATTGCCCGCGCAGGCGCACACGACGAAAAGCCGGGTCAGCCAGCTCGTTGAGCTGTGCACTGCTGATCGGATCAGCCGCGCGCCGCTCGGCATAATTGTCCACCATCAGCTGTTTTTCATGGCCGCGGGACAATTGCCAGAACCCCAGGCCCACCATCAACGGCAGCAGCACCAACACCACCAGCGTCGGCGCAATCCCGGGGCGAAAGCTTTTCATGGCGCTGGCTATACTTGTTTTCATTGCCCGCCCATCCAATTGGAGCCAGACCATGCTCAAAGCCGCTATTGCCCTGATGCTGATCGCGACTGTCGTGAGCCTGTTCAGTGGCTTGTTCTTTCTGGTCAAGGACGAGGGCAACTCCAACCGCCTCGTCACCGCCTTGACCGTGCGCGTGGTACTGGCCGTGATCACCGTGGCGCTGATCGCCTGGGGCTTTTTCAGCGGCCAGCTGGTTTCTCATGCGCCGTGGTAAGGCGCCTCACAGCACATAGACGAAGAAAAACAGCCCGATCCACACCACGTCCACAAAGTGCCAATACCAACTCGCTGCTTCGAAGCCGAACTGGTGCTCGGCGTTGAAATGCCCCTTCAGGATGCGCATCAGCATCACGAACAGAATGATGGTGCCGATGGTGACGTGCGCCCCATGAAAGCCGGTGAGCATGAAGAAGGTCGCGCCGTACACGCCCGAGCCGAGCGTGAGCCCCAACTCTTTATAAGCGTGGATATATTCCTCGGCCTGGAACCCAAGAAATGCCAGGCCCAGCAGCACGGTGATCGCCAGCCAAATCTTCAGCGCGCCGCGATGGCCTTTGCGCAGGGCATGGTGGGCGATAGTAATGGTCACGCTGGAACTCACCAGCAAGATGGTATTGACCAGCGGCAGGCCCCACGGACTGATGGTCCCCTCCGGCGCGGGATACAGTTTCGGATCAGGGTTGTTAAGCAACGGCCAGGCAAACTCGAAGTTTGGCCACAGCATATGCGCAATGCCTTTTGAGCCTTCGCCAGCCAACCACGGCGCCGACATGTGCCGCACATAAAACAGCGCACCAAAGAACGCGATAAAGAACATCACTTCGGAAAAGATGAACCAGGTCATGCCCCAGCGGAACGAGCGGTCCATCTGCGAACTGTACAAACCGGCGCGGCTTTCCTTGATCACCGCGCCGAACCAGCCAAACATCATGTAGGCCAGCAGCAAGCCACCCACGAAAAAGATCCACGGGCCGTGGGATTCCGGGCGCGCCGCCTTCAAGTCGTTGAACCACAGACCCAGGCCATACACGGTGATCAACAAGCCAAACGTGGCAATTATCGGCCATTTGCTTTGCGCCGGTACGTAGTACGTATCATGAGTCGACATGTATTCGCTCTCCTGATTGAGCGGGCAAACAGTAGCTAGCCACCGGTATGGACAGCCACGGGCGGTTGGCGCGCGGTGATATCAAACAGCGTGTACGCCAGGGTCAGATGCTTCACATCCTTGGGCATGTCGCGGTCGACAATAAAACGCACCGGCATCTCAATGCGCTGGCCTGGCTGCAGCACTTGCTGGGTGAAGCAAAAGCACTCGGTCTTGTGGAAATACATCGCCGCTTCGGCCGGGGAAATGCTCGGCACGGCTTGGGCCGTCATCGGTTTGTCGGTGGGGTTGTAGGCCACGAACAGCATCTCGGTCACCGCGCCCGGGTTGACCACCACTTCGTCAGCCTTGGCATAAAAATCCCACACCATATCGATGGCATTGGTGGACAGGAACTGCACGCGCACCTGGCGTGAGGGGTCCACCACCTGCGAGCCCTCGTACTGCCCGGCGGTCTTACCGTTAATGCCGAACGCCTTGCACATCACGTCATAGATCGGCACCAGGGCAAAGCCGAAGGCGAACATCGCCACCACCAGGATCAGCAGGCGGGTGACGAGGCGTTTGAGCGGAACGGACTCAGCCATCACACCACCCCCGCTTTTGACTTTCTGTGGGAGCTGGGAGTAGTAGCCACCAATGTGCTCACTTGACCTCCGGCGGCGTAGTGAAGGTGTGATACGGCGCGGGCGAAGGAATGCTCCATTCCAGGCCCTCGGCGCCATCCCACGGTTTAGCCGGCGCCGGTGTACCGCCACGGATGCACTTGATCACGATAAACAGGAAGAAAATCTGCGTGGCCCCGAACATGAATGCGCCAATCGACGAAACCATGTTGAAGTCAGCGAACTGCAGGTTGTAGTCCGGCACCCGGCGCGGCATCCCGGCCAGCCCGACGAAGTGCATCGGGAAAAACGCTAGGTTCATGCCCACGAAGGACAGCCAGAAGTGCAGCTTGCCCAGGGTTTCGTCGTACATGTGGCCGGTCCATTTCGGCAGCCAGTAGTAGGCCGAGGCGAAGATGCCGAAAATCGCGCCGGGCACCAGCACGTAATGGAAGTGCGCCACCACGAAGTAGGTGTCGTGGTACTGGAAGTCCGCCGGGGCAATCGCGAGCATCAAGCCGGAGAACCCGCCGATGGTGAACAGAATCACGAAGGCCACCGCAAACAGCATCGGCGTCTCGAACGTCAGCGAGCCTTGCCACATGGTGCTGACCCAGTTGAACACCTTCACCCCGGTGGGCACGGCGATCAGCAGGGTGGCGTACATGAAGAACAGCTCGCCCACCAACGGAATACCGACCACGAACATGTGGTGCGCCCAGACGATGAACGACAGGAACGCAATGCTCGCCGTGGCGTAGACCATTGAGGTGTAGCCGAACAACGGCTTGCGCGAGAAGGTCGGGATGATCGAACTGACGGCGCCAAAGGCCGGCAGGATCATGATGTACACCTCGGGATGGCCGAAAAACCAGAACACATGCTGGAACAGCACGGGGTCACCGCCACCGGCCGCACTGAAGAAGCTGGTGCCGAAGTGGATATCCATCAGCATCATGGTCACGCAGCCGGCCAACACCGGCATGACTGCGATCAACAGGAACGCGGTGATCAGCCAGGTCCAGACGAACAGCGGCATTTTCATCAACGTCATGCCGGGGGCACGCAGATTGAGGATGGTCGCGACCACGTTGATCGCGCCCATGATCGAACTGATGCCCATGAGGTGGATGGCGAAGATAAAGAACGTCACGCTTTCCGGTGCATAGGTGGTGGAGAGCGGCGCGTAGAAGGTCCAGCCGAAATTCGGCCCACCTCCGGGGGCGAACAGGGTCGATACCAGCAGCAGGAACGCCGCCGGCAGCAGCCAGAAGCTGAAGTTGTTCATGCGCGGCAGGGCCATGTCGGGCGCGCCGATCATCAGCGGAATCATCCAATTGGCCAGGCCGACAAACGCCGGCATGACCGCGCCGAACACCATGATCAGCCCGTGCATGGTGGTCATCTGGTTGAAAAACGCCGGCTCGACGATCTGCAAGCCGGGCTGGAACAATTCGGCACGAATCACCATGGCGAACGAACCGCCGAGCAGGAACATGGTGAAGGCGAACCACAGGTACAGGGTGCCAATATCTTTGTGGTTGGTGGTCAGCACCCAGCGCATCAAACCCTTGGCGGGGCCGTGGGCATGGTCAGCGTGACCATGGTCATCGATCACAGCGCTCATGGCCGTTCTCCTGAGAGCAAGTGGGCAGGGCGGGTCGAGGTAAACGCCATGAAAGAGGTCATTTGCTTTCCGCCTGCTTGATGGCCAGCACGTCTTTAGGCGTGACCATGTCGCCTTTGTTGTTGCCCCACGCGTTGCGCTCGTAGGTCACCACGGCGGCGATATCCACTTCCGAGAGCTGCTTGCCGAAGGCGGCCATCGCGGTGCCGGGCTTGCCGTGATAGACGATGCTCAGGTGGCCTTCTTTCGGGCCGGTGGCGATCTTCGAGCCCTTGAGTGCAGGGAACATCGGCGGCAGGCCCTGGCCTTCAGCCTGGTGACACGCCACGCAGGTGGTGTGGTAGACCTTGTCGCCACGCGCCACCAGCTCTTCCAGGGTCCACTCCTTGGAGGTCAGCTCCTTGAGCTTGGCGGCCTCTGCCTTGCGCTCGCCGAGCCAGGTTTCGTAATCGGCCTTGGACTTGACCTCGACCACGATGGGCATGAAGCCGTGGTCCTTGCCGCACAGTTCGGCGCACTGGCCACGGTAGATGCCGGGCTTCTCGACACGCGTCCAGGCCTCGTTGACGAAGCCGGGGATGGCGTCACGCTTGACCGCAAAAGCCGGCACCCACCACGAGTGGATCACGTCGGCGGCCGTCACAAGGAAGCGCACTTTGGCCCCCACTGGCAACACCAGCGGCTGGTCGACTTCCAGCAGGTAGTGTTCGCCCTTGGTCGCCTGGTTGTGGATCTGTTCGGCGGGCGTGGCCAGGTTGCTGAAGAACTCCACGTCCTGGCCCAGGTATTTGTAATGCCATTTCCACTGGTAACCGGTGACCTGGATATCGATATCCGATTCACTGCTGTCGTAGATATTGATCAGGGTCTTGGTCGCAGGAATGGCCATCGCGATCAGGATCAGCAAGGGCACTACGGTCCAGAGGATCTCCACGGTGGTGCTCTCGTGGAACTTCGCCGCGACCTGGCCCGTGGACCGGCGATGAACGATCATCGACCAGAACATCGCGCCAAACACGATGATGCCGATCACCACACAAATCCAGAAAATGGTCATGTGCAGGTCGAACACAGCGTGACTGACTTCTGTCGCCCCTGGCGCCATATTCGTTGTCCAGGCGGCATGTGCCTGGCCGAATACTGACCACAACAGGAGGCCCATCCAAACATGTGGATGTCGCATCATTGCGGGTTCCCCTTATCGTTCTTGTTATCCCGCCGGTTTGCACCTGCGTCGAAGGGAGCGGCTTCCATACTGCTTACAACCGCTTAGCCTTGCCTGCTTATGCAGTCTGGCGTCATCAGCTAATCGCGTACAAATCCGAGTATAGACAGGCTCTGCAACCCCGCAATGTGTAGGGGTAAATGAGCTGAAATGAGGCATTTGGGCCTAATGAAACAGGCTGCGGAATCGTTTATGCGCTGCGCTATCGCGATTCGATATAACGCCTGCGCATAACCATGAAATAATTATGACAAATGCGTCTGAGGCGCTCGTATAAACGAGCTACCTTATCCTCTCCCTTTTCCTACGCCTGCATCACTGGAGCCTTCATGAACACCGCCGCATTGCGCGAGCAGATTTCCCGTGCCCACCAACACGAAACCAGCACGGGCCAGCTTGCCCAGCAACTGGAAAAACAATTGCCGCACCTGCATTCGGCCATTTCCCTGGCTGACGGTGATCGCAACATTGTCATGAGCCGCTTTGTCACCGCCTACATCGACCTCGTCCCGGATTTGCTGGACGCTGCCAACGACGTGGCCCGCGAGGCCGGTATCGAAAGCCAGATCAAACCGGTGCTGAAGATCGCCGAGCATTTCTTCCTGCAGCCGCCTGCGATCCTGGCGGGCCACGAGGGGCTCGACGGCCTGCTGGATGAGGCTTACCTGGCCCATCGCCTGGTGGAAGAAGTCAACGATCTGTATATCAAGCATTTCGGTCAGCCGTTGATTCCGGCGGATACCACTGTGGCTAACGTGATTGCCCACCAACTGATTGGCGAAACATTCGCTAATCAACTGGATGAGGCGGTGCATCACGCAGTGGATGAAATGCTCAACGAAGAGAGCTTTGCGCTGGAGTCGGTGGAGGCTTACCGCGAAACGCTCAAGAGCCCGAACACCGAGGCCGCGTGGAAGCGCTGGCCGTGCCTGTCGCGGCAGTTGGGGGTTGAGTTGGCGTTGGATCAGCCGGCCTAGATCTTAGATCCAATGCAAAACCCATGTGGGAGCGGGCTTGCTCGCGAATGCTATGGTTCAGTCAACACTTCCGGTGACTGACACTCCGCCTTCGCGAGCAAGCCCGCACACATTTTGATCCGGTTTCGTCAGCTTACAGATGGCGCCGAACCTATCCCCGTTGTCATTCGCACCCGCCCTTCCAACCGGCGCTTCAACCCACGCGCCTCGATCACCAGTGTCGAACCCTTCGCCGCATTGGCACGCCCCCATTCCTCCAGTAACTCCAGGCAAGAATGGTCAATGTAATTCAGGTTGTTCAGCGGTACGTGCAAGGTCGTCCCAGCGGGCACTGTTGCCAGCACTTGAGTCAACGCCGGCACTTTCAGGAAGGTCGCCGCCCCCGTCAGGCGCAGCTCCATCTCATCGACCTGGGGCAAGTCGATCAGGCTGACCTTAAGCCGTGAGGCCTTGAACGCCAGTTTGACCAACGTCAACCCAAAGCCCACCAGCACGCCGGTCAGCA
This sequence comes from Pseudomonas sp. H1_A03, assembly GCF_054685145.1. Taxonomy (NCBI): domain Bacteria; kingdom Pseudomonadati; phylum Pseudomonadota; class Gammaproteobacteria; order Pseudomonadales; family Pseudomonadaceae; genus Pseudomonas; species Pseudomonas sp. H1_A03. The sequence continues at coordinate 1,361,905 of NZ_CP162829.1, read as the reverse complement.
GGTCGGTAAAGATGATCGCCAGCGCCGTGGCCGCATAGGTAAACATCGGCATCCGCCCATAGCGCCCCAGCGCCTTGAACGCCTTGATGTCCACCAGCTTGATCCCGGTATACACCAGCACACCCGCCAGGCTCGCCACTGGAATGCTTTGCAGCACGCTCGACAGCAGCAATACGAAACCCAACAGCCACACACCGTGGAACATCGCCGACAAGCGCGTCGTGGCACCGGCCTGTACGTTGGCCGAACTGCGTACGATCACACCGGTCATCGGCAGGGCACCGACTAGGCCACACAGCATGTTGCCTACACCTTGCGCAGACAATTCCCTGTCAAAATCAGAACGCTGACCGCTGTGCATGCGGTCGACCGCCGCAGCGGAGAGCAGGGTTTCGGCACTCGCGATAAACGCCACGGCGAACGCGGCGATCAACAGTTGCGGATCAGCGAGGTTCAGCAAGTCGCTGGGACGCAGCCAGTCGATGGCATCGGCGAGATTTTCCGGCACCTCCACACGCTTGACCTGCAACGCCAGCACCAAACTGACAACGGTGGTCAGGCCCACGCCCAACAAGGCGCCCGGCACAAAGCGCAGCCGTTGCGGGCGTAATTTGTCCCAGGTGTACATCACCAGCATTGTCGATAAACCGAGCAATCCCGCCTGCCAGCCAAGGCCGCCGCCCAGGGTCGGGATCGCTTCAGCCAACGCCGCAGGGAAGCCTGCCAGGTTATCCAGCCCCGAAGGTTTGGGCGCGCCGTCGAGCATCACGTGGATCTGCGACAGCACGATCAGCACGCCAATCCCTGCCAGCATGCCATACACCACCGCCGGCGCCGTGACACGGAACCAGCAGCCCAGACGCAAACGCCCGGCGACCAGTTGCAGAAAGCCCGCCAGCAACAGGATCGGCCCGAGCATCATCATCCCGTGCTGGCGCACCAGCTCAAAGACCAGCACAGCCAAACCTGCGGCGGGCCCACTGACTTGCAGCGGCGACCCTGCCAGCCAACCCACGACCAAACCACCGATGATCCCCGTGATAAGCCCTTTGGCCGGCGGCATGCCGGACGCAATAGCAATGCCCATGCACAGGGGCAGGGCAACCAGAAAAACAACCACCGAGGCGAGCAGCTCTCGTGGCAATACAGCTTTCAATTGAGCAGCACGCATGATGACTCTCCCGAGGCATTGGCCGGGCGCGGTAAAACCTGGCTGCATCCATGGCAGCCACCGCTTTACCCGACAGGGAAGTGTTTTAGAAGCGCGCTTTAGGCGTCGCGGAAGGAATCGGCCCATCGCCGCCCAACGGCAGGAACGTCGATTGATCCGCATCGTAGGCGCGGATTTCGCTGGTCTCGATGTTGTAGATCCAACCATGGATGAACAATTGACCATTAGCCATGCGCGAAGCCACGGAAGGGTGGGTGCGCAAATGTTGCAGCTGGGCGATGACGTTTTCTTCAGTCAGCACCTTCATGCTCTCGCCTTCGTTGGCGCAGTCGCAGTTGTCCTCGACCATGGATTTGGCGACCTCGGCATGTCGCAACCAGGCCCTTACGGTCGGCATCTTCTCCAGGCTGGCGGGGTTGAGCACCGCACGCATGGCGCCACAATCCGAGTGCCCGCAGACAATGATGTGCTGCACGCCCAAGGCCAGTACGGCGTACTCAATAGCGGTGGAAACGCCACCGTTCATCTGCCCGTACGGCGGCACTACGTTGCCGACGTTACGCGTCACGAACAGGTCGCCAGGGGAGCTTTGTGTGATCAGCTCGGGCACGATGCGCGAGTCAGCGCAGGTAATGAACATCGCCCGTGGGCTCTGGGCCGTGGCGAGTTTCTTGAAGAGTTCTTCCTGTTGGGGGAAGACGTCGTGATGGAAATGCAAAAAGCCGTCAACGATATGCTTTAGCGCTGCATCGGCGGTTTCCGCCACCTGAGGGGCTGAAGCCGACGCAGCCAACGGCTGTTTATCCTTGTCACTCATGATTCATCCTCTTGATTAATGCAGGGGAGTTTTCAGGTCAGTTCGACGCCAGGCCATTGGAAAAGTTGTAAACCGCCCAACGGTCAGAGTGCCGACTCATCAGTCACTCGCTGAACAAGGTAACCGTCGAAACTTAACTCAAACTGAATGAACCGCTCTAGAACGCGGCTTTCAGTGATGTCAAAAGGCGATTATTCCTACAAGGCGGATGCCGCCTTACACGTCAGTCTACAACAATGCCATCTGCCTGCCCGGTGGGCAGAAGGCTGTGCAATCAAGATTGAACCCTTCCCGACGGTCGAGCCCCAGCCGCTTGATCGCCTTGTTGAACCGCTGGGCCAGCAGATCGGCAAATGGCCCTTCGCCGCGCATGCGTACACCAAAGCGGCTGTCATACACCTCGCCGCCGCGCACCTGGCGCACCAAGCTCATCACATGGGCCGAACGTTGCGGGTAATGCGCCGCCAGCCACTCTTCAAACAACGGCGCCACCTCAAGCGGCAGGCGCAGCATCATGTACGCCGCGCTCTGTGCGCCCGCCGCGTGGGCTTCGGTGAGCAGGCTTTCCAATTCGCTGTCGTTGATCATCGGGATCATTGGCGAGCACAGCACCCCCACCGGGATCCCGGCCTCGCGCATCACCCGAATCGCCCGCAACCGCGCCTTGGGCGCCGCCGTGCGTGGCTCCAGGATCCGCTTGAGCTCATCGTCCAGGCTGGTGAGGCTGATCATCACGGCCACCAAACGCTGCCGGGCCAGCTCGGTGAGCAGGTCGAGATCGCGCAGAATCAGTGACCCCTTGGTGATGATGGTCACCGGGTGCCGATAGCGCAGCAGCACTTCAAGGGTTTGCCGCGTGATTCGGTACTCGCGCTCGATAGGTTGGTAAGGGTCGGTATTGGAACCGAGATTGATCGGCGCACACACGTAGCCGGGCTTCGACAGTTGCTGCTCCAGCACATCCGCGGCGTTGGTCTTGGCGATGAGCCTGGTTTCGAAATCCAGCCCCGGCGACATGTCCCAATAGGCATGGCTGGGCCGCGCATAGCAGTAGATACACCCATGCTCGCAGCCACGATAAGGGTTGATCGAACGATCAAACGGCAAGTCCGGCGAGTTGTTGCGGGTGATGATGGTCTTGGCCGTTTCGATACGCACTTCGGTGCCCTGGGTCGGCGGCACTTCCTGATACCAGCCGTCGTCCTCGACCACGCTGACGGTGGGCGCAAAGCGGTTGTGCAGGTTGGTGGCCGTGCCCCGACCACGGGGCGGCAGCGGAGTAGACATGAAAACGCCTCGGTACTGTTTTTATATACAGTATCGAGGCGCAAGGTTTCTGACCAGTGCCGTTTGGCGGTCAGTGCTTTTGAGTGACCTGTCCCAGGTCGTCACCCGAGGTGGTGCGCATATCGTTCTTGCGCAGGTCCGCCACTTCGCTGGCTTTCACCGGCGCGCCTTGGTTGCCCCAGCTGCCACGAATGAAACTGACCACATCCGCCACTTCCTGGTCCGACAGGCGCCAGGCAAATGCTGGCATGGTGAAGGTCGACGGCGCCGCGTGCGTAGCCGGCAACGTGCCGCCGTTCAACACGATGTTGATCAACGACGTGGCATCCGCCGTCTGTAATACCGGGTTGCCCGCCAGCGCCGGGAACACCCGCGTGTAGCCATGGCCGTCAGTACGGTGGCAGGCCGCACAGTTGTCGATGTACACCGACGCACCTCGCTTGCTGTCATCACCTTTCCACAGGGCATCAGCCACCTGCTTGTCGTACTGGTGCGGCTGGTCCTTGGGGTCTACCGCCGGCAGGCTCTTGAGGTAACGGGCGATAGCCGTCAGGTCATTTTCCGACATGTACTGCATGCTGTGGACCACAACATCGCTCATGCCACCAAACACCGCACTGCGATCACTGCGGCCGGTCTTGAGGAATTGCACCAGCTGCTCCTCGCTCCAACTGCCGAGGCCGTCCTTGTGGTCGCCGCGCAGGCTCTTGGCGATCCAGCCCTCCAACGGCGCACTGCCAGACAGGAACGCGTTGCCATCAGTGGCACTCAGGGCTTTTTCCTGCATGGTCAAAGCCCGTGGCGTATGGCACGCGCCACAGTGGCCAAGGCCTTCCACCAAATAAGCACCACGGCTGATCACCGGGTCAGCATTGGCGGGCGCCTGGTAGTCCGCCACCTCGGGCGCAAACATCCAGCGCCACGCCGCCAACGGCCAGCGCATGCTCAGTGGCCAGGGAATATCGCTGTCCTTGTTCTCCTGGGCGACCGGTTCAACACCCTTCATGAAATACGCATACAACGCCTGCATATCGCTTTGGCTGACACGTGCGTAAGACGGGTAGGGCATCGCCGGGTAAAGCGTACTACCGCTCTTGGCGACGCCATGGCGCACGGCCTTGTCGAAGTCTTCAAAGCTGTAGTCGCCCAGGCCGGTCTTGTCCGGCGTGATGTTGGTGGAATAGATCACGCCGATGGGGGTTTCCATCGGCAGGCCGCCGGCGAACGGTTTACCGCCCTTGGCGGTGTGGCAGGCCACGCAGTCACCGGCGCGGGCCAGGTATTCGCCCTGCTTGACCAGATCGGTCTCAGCCGCGCTTACCGAGCAGCTGCTGAATAGGGCAAACGTCGCGATAACAAGTGCTTTCATGGTCATCGCTCCTTATGCCTGAACCAGTGGGCCGGGGTTTTTCAGGTACTGCTCGCGGATCGCCCGGGCCGACCAATAGGTCAGCGCCGCCACCAGGCCGGTAGGGTTGTAGCCCAAACCTTGTGGGAAAGCGGATGCGCCTGGCACAAACACGTTGTGTACATCCCAGCACTGCAGGTAACGGTTCAAGGCACTGGTTTTCGGGTCGGTGCCCATGATTGCGCCGCCGTTGAGGTGGGTGGTCTGGTACGACGCGGTGTTGAAGTGCTCACCGACCTTTTTGCCCAGCACGGCAATCGCCTTGGGGTTCATCGCTTCGGCGACTTTGCCCATTTTCTCGACCATGAAGCGGTTCATCTTGATGTCGTTTTCTTGCCAATCGAACGTCATCCGCAGCAGCGGCAAGCCGTAGGCATCCCGATAAACCGGGTCCAGATCCAGGTAGTTGCCCCGGTAGGATTGATGGGCGCCGTGGGCATCCATCGACACTTGGTGGGTGTAGTAATCGGCGGTCGCGCGCTTCCACGCGCTGCCCCAGGCCGGGGTGCCCGGCGGGTTGGAGGTGCCGGCAATCGGTCGGCTACCGGCCTGGTTGACCCACATCGGCGAGCCGCCCACAAAGCCGTGAGGCCCGTGGTCGAAGTTGTCGGCGTTGAAGTCATCAATGGCCACGCCATTGCCGCCCGCACCGATGAAGTTGTTGGTGTGGGTGTCCTTGTCGAAGAACGCCTTGATGGTCGCCATGTTCTGGTAGGCGAAATTCCTGCCCACCACACCTTCATTGGTGATCGGGTCGTAAGGCTTGCCGATTCCGGACAGCAGCATCAAACGCACGTTGTGGAACTGGAATGCGCCGAGGATCACCAGGTCTGCCGGCTGCTCGCATTCCCGGCCCTGGGCGTCGATGTACGTCACACCGGTGGCCTTGCGCTTGGTGCTGTCGAGGTTGACCTTGAGCACGTGGGAATTAGGCCGCAGTTCGAAATTCGGTACCTGGCGCAAAGCTGGCAGGATGTTCACGTTCGGCGAGGCTTTGGAGTACATGTAGCAAACATAGCCACTGCAGAAACCACAGAAGTTGCACGGGCCCATCTGCGCACCATAGGGGTTGGTGTACGGCCCCGAGGTATTGGCCGACGGCAGGTTGTAGGGTTTGTAACCCACATCGCTAGCCGCTTTTTGAAACAGTTGTGCGGAGACGGTGTTTTTCTGTGATTCCAACGGGAACGGATTGGAACGGTCAGGCGCATAGGGGTTGCCGCCACGGCCTTCACCGACGAGTTGGCCTTTCACCGTCCAGGCCTGGCCGGAGGTGCCGAAGACTTTTTCCGCGTAGTCGAAAAACGGCTCCAGCTCTTCATAGCTCACGCCGAAGTCCTGGATCGTCATGTCCTTGGGGATGAAGTTTTTGCCATAGCGCTCCTCGTAATGGGTGCGGATGCGCAACTCGATCGGGTCGACGCGAAAATGCACGCCCGACCAGTGCAGGCCCGCACCGCCGACGCCGTTGCCCGGCAAGAACGCACCCAACTGACGGTTAGGCAGCGCCACATCATTCACGCTATGGCGAATGGTCACCGTCTCTTTGGAAATGTCCTGGAAGAGTTTTTTACGCACGCTGTAGGTCAATTCGTCGATGACCTGCGGATAGTTGCCGTCCGGGTAAGTGTCCTGCATAGGCCCGCGTTCCAGCGCGACCACGTTGAGGCCCGCTTCCGTCAGCTCCTTGGCCATGATCGCGCCGGTCCAGCCGAAGCCGACGATCACTGCATCTACTTTCTTCATGATGGTCGCCACGTTTATGCCCTCTCACCGCGGATGGAAACTGCCGGGAAGGGGTATTGCTCGTTGCGTTCAACCCAGTCCATGAAGTCGGCGCGAGCGCCGGGGAAACCAATCATGGTCCAGCCGACCATGCCTTTGTTACCGCCGTGGATCGGGTCGCAGAAGAAGCCTTCCTTGGTATTTTGCAGCAGCAAGTTGAAGAACATCTTCGGCGGCACCGTCTCGAAATGCGCAGCAACTTCGCTACCGCCAGCCTCGAGGCGGCGCAGCATATCGTCTCGGGTAGCGCTGTCTTGCGCAGCAAAAGCTTTACCGTTGAACGCCTTCGACCATGCATCCGTCGCGGCAATGCCCAGACGATAGATCTCTTTGGGTACCAATTTGCTCTGCCAGCCCATCTCGGGCGGTGCGTCAGCGTTGAAGGGGCCTTGCATGAACCACAGGGCACCACTGGCGTAAGGCGTATTCATCTGGCGGTCGATGTATTCCGGTGCACCCGCTTCCAGGGCACCTGGGCCTTGGGCATCGGCGGGAATCAGGCGCTCGACGGCGGCATTGATAAACGCCCATTCCTCGGCGGTGAAATACGTAGGCTCATAGGCGTTGTCGCTGGCCGCAGGCTTCGCGGGCGCGGCCTGCGCTGGCTCTGGCGTAGCCATCAGCATCGAGCCGCCGAGGCCGGTGCTGGCAACCGTGACCACCGGGATCAAGGTCAAGGATTTGCGCAAAAAGTCACGCCGGGGGTTGTCTTGATCTTGATCAGACATGGTGGCACCTCATCATTTGGTCACGGGTTATCAGCTTCTAGTGAGCTTTTTGGCAATCAATAGTTACAAATGATAGCAGGCTAAGGATAAGGGGAATCGATTCAGCGACCTAAGTCGAATAAATGCAGGCAAAAAAAGTGGGAGCAGCTTGTGTGGGAGCTGATTTGCCTGCGATGCAAACACCTTAGTCGTCCTATCAGACCGAGGTGATGCTATCGCAGGCAAGCCAGCGCCCACACAAGCTGCTCCCACATTAGATCAGCGTATGACGCCTACTCTTTTTTCAGCTTCGGGTTGGGGAAAAACTGTACGGCTTGAATTTTAGGATCAGCCGGCGCTTTCAACGCTGAGGTGTTGACCCGCGTACCCAATTCCTTGGGCACCGACAGACCCTGGTCATTCAGTGTGTCGGTATAACCGCAGGCCACGCACTCGCGATGCGGCACGTTGTCCTCGGTCCACATTTTCAACTTGTCCGGCTCGCTGCACGCCGGGCAGACCGCCCCGGCGATGAATTGCTTTTTGGTAATCACAGGCCCTTCGCTCATGCTGCCGCGTCCTCACTCAGGCCGCTGTGGCGCAAGAGTGCGTCAATCGACGGCGCACGTCCGCGGAAGTCGACGAACAGCACCATCGGCGCCTGGGAACCGCCACGAGCCAGGATCGCCTCGCGGAAAGCACGGCCGGTTTCGGCATTGAGTACGCCGTCTTCTTCAAACTTGGAGAAGGCATCCGCCGAGAGCACTTCAGCCCATTTGTAGCTGTAGTAACCCGCCGCATAACCCCCGGCGAAGATATGCGCAAAGCTGTTGGGGAAGCGGTTGTAGGCCGGCGGACGCATCACCGAGACTTCATCGCGCACGCCTTCCAGCACTTGCGCCACGCTGCGGCCATCCCCGTGGGTGGCATGCAGTTCGAAGTCGAACAGCGAGAATTCCAGCTGGCGCACCATCATCAGGCCGGACTGGAAGTTCTTCGCCGCGAGCATTTTTTCCAGCAGGTCCTGGGGCAGCGGCTCGCCGGTTTCGTAATGGCCAGAGATCAGCGCCAGGCCTTCCGGCTCCCAGCACCAGTTCTCCATGAACTGGCTCGGCAACTCCACCGCATCCCAGGCCACGCCGTTGATGCCGGACACACCGGCATGCTCGACGCGGGTCAGCAAGTGATGCAGGCCGTGGCCGAATTCGTGGAACAGCGTGGTGACTTCATCATGGGTCAGCAGGGCAGGCTTGCCGCTGTCGGCCGGGGTGAAGTTGCACACCAGGTTGGCCACCGGGCTTTGCAGTACACCGTCTACGGTGCGGCGACGGTCGCGCGCGCCGTCCATCCAGGCACCGCCACGCTTGTTGGCGCGGGCGTACAGGTCGAAGAAGAAGCGGCCGACGTGCTGGCCGTTTTCCTTGATTTCAAACAGGCGGACATCCGGGTGCCAGGTGTCGAAGCCTTTTTGCTCGGCGATCTCGATGCCGTACAGACGCTGGACGATCGCGAACAGGCCGCCGAGCACCTTGTCGATGGGGAAGTAGGCGCGCAGGGCTTCCTGGGACACGCTGTAACGCTGCTCACGCAGCTTCTCGCCGTAGAAACCGCTGTCCCAGCTTTGCAGGTCGGTGCAGCCTTGTTCGGCGGCGTAAGCCTTGAGCTGTTGCAGGTCTTGGGCGGCAAACGGTTTGCTGCGCTTGGCCAGGTCACGCAGGAAGCTGAGCACCTGGTCGCTGGACTCGGCCATTTTGGTGGCCAGGCTCAACTCCGAGAAGGACGCGTAGCCCAGCAATTGGGCAAGCTCCTGACGCAAGTCGAGGATCTGTTCCATCACCGGGCCGTTATCGTTCTGACCGGCATTCGGGCCTTGGTCCGACGCGCGGGTGCAGTACGCCGCGTAGACTTCTTCACGCAGCGCGCGATCCTGGGCGTAGGTCATTACCGCGTAGTAGCTGGGGAATTCGAGGGTGATCAACCAACCGTCGAGGCCCTTGGCCTGGGCAGCGGCAGCCATTTGCGCCTTGGCCGAGTCGGTCAGGCCGGCGAGCGTGGCTTCCTCGGTAACGTGCTTGGTCCAGGCCTGGGTAGCATCGAGCAACTGGTTGGAGAACTTGCTGCCCAGCTCGGACAGCTTGCTTTGCACTTCGGCGTAGCGCTTTTGCTGTTCCGGCGGCAAATCGATGCCCGACAGGCGGAAATCACGCAGGGCGTGTTCCAGGATGGTTTTTTGCGCCACGTCGAAACCGGCGGCTTCCGGGCTATTGGCGAGGGCTTCAAAAGCCTGGAACAGCGCGCGGTTCTGGCCCATCTCGGTGGAATAGGCGCTCAACGCGGGCAGGCAGCCTTCATAGGCTTCGCGCAGTTCAGCGCTGTTGCACACGGCGTTGAGGTGGCTGACCGGGCTCCAGGCGGCGCCCAGGCGGTCGTTCAATTCATCCATCGCCAGGACCAGGCCGGCCCACGTCGGATTTTTCCCCTGGCTTTGCAGGATGCCTTCGATGGCAACACGGTTATCGGCAAGGATCTGTTCGATGGCCGGCTGGACGTGCTCGGCACGGATCGCCGAGAACGGCGGCAGGTCGTAGGACTGCAGAAGAGGGTTGTTCGCGCTCACGGTTGGCACCTTGGCTGAAGAAACTGATAAGACAAAGATGGGGCCATCTTAATTACAATCAACACCCACCGCAGCTATCAGCAGAAGAGAGAGAGGCTATCGTGACCCTTCGCACCTATCAGAACCACACGCCAACCCTGGGCGCCGGGGCTTTTGTCGATGTTTCGGCGGTGGTGATCGGCGATGTCGAAATCGGCGCCGACAGCTCGGTTTGGCCGCTGACCGTGATTCGTGGCGACATGCACCGCATCCGTATCGGTGCGCGCACCAGCGTGCAGGATGGCTGCGTATTGCACATTACTCACGCCGGGCCGTTCAACCCGGACGGTTTCCCGCTGTTGATCGGCGACGATGTGACCATCGCCCACAAAGTCATGCTGCACGGCTGCACCGTGGGCAACCGCATCCTGATCGGCATGGGCAGCATCGTGATGGACGGCGCGGTGGTGGAAGATGACGTGATCATCGGCGCCGGCAGCCTGGTGCCACCGGGCAAGAAGCTCGAAAGCGGTTTTTTGTATGTTGGCAGCCCGGTTAAACAAGTCCGCGCATTGACTGACAAGGAGCGCGCCTTTTTCACCTACAGCGCCGCCAACTACGTGAAGCTCAAAGACCTGCACCTGGCTGAAGGATTCGACCGATGAGCCTGCCCTACCAAACCGTCCTGTTTGACCTGGACGGCACCCTCACCGACCCACGCGAGGGCATCACCCGTTCGATCCAGTACGCCCTCGGCAAGCTGGGTATCGACGAGCCGGACCTGACAAAGCTGGAACACTTTATCGGCCCGCCGTTGCTGCAAGCCTTTATGCAGTTCTACGACTTTGATGAAGCCAAGGCCTGGGAGGCGGTGAATTTCTATCGCGAGCGTTTCAAAGTCACCGGATTGTACGAAAACCGCGTGTTTGACGGCGTGATGCCACTGTTGGAGGACTTGAATAGCCAGGGCCGCCAACTGTATGTGGCGACGTCCAAGCCTTGGGTGTTTGCCCGCGAGATCGCCCGGCACTTCGATTTTGCCAGGCATTTTAAAGTGATCTACGGCAGCGAGCTGGACGGCACGCGCACCAATAAGGTCGAGTTAATCGCCCACCTGATCAGTGAGGAAGGCCTGGACCCGGCCACCACCTTGATGATTGGTGATCGCAAGCATGACCTGGTCGGCGCGCGCAGCAACGGGCTGGATTCGGCGGCGGTGGGGTATGGGTTTGGCAGTTTCGAGGAGTTGAATGCCGAGGCGCCGACTTGGCATTTTGAGACATTGGCCGAGATGCATCAGGCGTTTATGCCGCGCAGCTGAAATAGCCTTCGCGAGCAAGCCCGCTCCCACATTCGACCGCATTCTCATGCTGGAAATCGGTCTATTGTGGGAGCTGGCTTGCCTGCGATGAGGCCCTAAAGCCCAACACCTTCCAACTGTTTCAACGCTGCTCTACGCTGCTCCACCGGCAACCCGCCCATCTTCTCCACCGCCGCATAAAACCTCACCCAATCCCCACCCTCCTGCGCAAACAACGCCGCAAACGCCGGTACCCACCTGTCATACAACCCAAACGGCAACAGCCGCGCATTGTTCATCGGCTGGTTGATCCAGGCGTCATACCGCTTATCACCGCCCCACTGGCTATCGCGCAATTGTCGGTAATCACTGCGCAAGCGCTCGAACTGCGCGGCCTTGGCCTGGCGCATCACGTCGGCCGCCAAGGGCTTGGCGTAGAGCGCTTCCAGGCGTTTACGGGTGTCGAGAATCAGGCGGATAAATTGGTCGCGCTGCTGCAGTGATGCGTTGCTAAGCGGTGCCAAACCGCGCGCGGCTCGCCATTGGCGAGTGCCTTCCTGCTCAACGAACGTGGCAAACGACTCATTGAACTCGGTGTCGTCCTTCACATAGAAGCGCTGGTGCGCCAGCTCATGAAAAATCAGCGTGGCCAGGCGTTCATCGCCCCAATTCATCATCGAATTCATGATCGGGTCGTTGAACCAACCCAGCGTGGAGTAAGCCTCGACGCCGCCAATCGACACATCCATGCCCCGCTGCTTCAACAACGCCGCCTCGCCCCGCGCCGCGCCCTGGTTGTAGTAGCCGCGATAGGCCACGCAACCGGCAATGGGGAAGCAATGGGTTTCAGGTGAAAGGGAAAATTCTTGCGTGGCGAAGACATTCCAGACCACATAAGGCCGGCCGATATCGGCGTACAGCCGGTAACTCTGGTTGTCAGGCAGGCGCAGATGTTCACTGGCGAACGTTCGCGCTTTTTGTGATTGTGCCAGGTGCTCGCGCAGCAGCGGTGGGCGGAAAGGGTCGGCGATAACCTGCGCCACTGGCTCCCGGGCCCGCAGCAATTGCCACTGGCCACTCGCCAATTGGCTGTAATAGCTCACGCTCGAGCAGCCGCTGAGCACCACCACCATCAGCCCTGGAAGAAAACGCCTGACCATGCCCCGACCGCTCCTGGGAAATCTGCCCGCCAGACTATCGCGCCTGCGTGGAATTTTTCCATGGCATGACGTGTTTATACTCATAGGGAGTCTGTTGCCGTCGGCGCCAGGCTTAATTCTCTCATCCCGTTGAGTGCCTGCCATGCGTCAGCTCTTGCTTCCCGTCGCCGCCCTGTTCCTCAGTGCCTGCACCACAACCCCTGTGCCACCGGCAGACCCGCAACAGGCCTGGGTCGATTTCACGACGCCGACGCCGGGGTCCAGGCTGGTGATGGCACAGCGTTTGGACGGTAAGAACCTGAATGATGGGCGTTACTTCCAAATGCCGCCCGGCAGTCACGAATTAATGGTGCGCTTCGATTTTGAAGTGCCCGCAGGCGGTGGCCTGGGCGGACTCAGCTCGATGATGTATCGCACCTGCTTCATGACCCTGCAATACGACCACTTCCAGGCTGGCCAACGCTATGTGCTGGAAGGGCGCTCGCTGGCCTTCACACCTAATATCCGGCTGTATGACTCGGCACGTCAGTTGCTCGCGGAAGAACGCAGCGTCAACTGCATCTGATCAGTCGTTGTTCTTCTGGTAGACGATACGCTTGGTACCGTTTTCGCACGAACCGACAAGCATGGCGCTGTCGTGATTCTTGGCTTCTTCGGCGGTAATGATTTCCAGGGTGTAGGAGGGAATAGCCTTGGCCTGGATCTTTACCTCGATCTCTTTCCTGAGCTCTTCACAATCTTTCGGAGCGGCCACAGCCGATGTGGCCAATACACCGCAGATGATCGCCAAGGCAAAACGTTTCATGTGTGAAGCTCCCTGAATGCATTGCGCACGAGTGTGCGGCTAAGGCTGCAATGGCTATAGGACCACATTTGTGAAACACGAGTTCTGATTTAACGCATAACTAAGTGTGGGAGCTGGCTCCCACACACGCCAGCTCCCACATTGGATCTGCTGTGTCAGTTAACCAGCGTGCCATCCAGGGTGATGGTCGCATTCAACACCTTGGACACCGGGCATCCTTCCTTGGCCTTCTTGCTCAGCTCATCGAACTGCGCCTGGCTCGCGCCTGGGATCTTGGCCTTGAGGGTCAAGTGCACGGCGGTGATCGCAAAACCACCCTCGACCTGATCCAGCGTGACGTCAGCCTGGGTGTCGATGCTGTCAGCCTTGAGCCCGGCGTCGCCGAGAATCATGGAAAACGCCATGGAGAAACAGCCAGCGTGGGCCGCGCCAATCAATTCTTCAGGGTTGGTGCCTTTGCCGCCTTCGAAACGGGCCTTGAAGCCGTAAGGTGCTTCACGCAATACGCCGGTCTCCGTAGAAATGGAACCCAGGCCAGTCTTCAGGTCACCTTCCCAATGCGCGGATGCTTTTTTAACGATACTCATAGCGGTCTCCTCGAACGGTGGTTTTGCTTCAGTAAGGGTTCTGAGGATAGTTGGCGTGGCAAAGTTCATCTTGTCGGAGAAACCTAGCAATTTAGTAGGAAATTTCCATTCCGCTATTGAATCTCGGGTATATGCCCTCATTGCATAGACCATGCACATGAAGCGGCAGGTTTTGGTTCGTCTAAGAAGCCTGCGCCCCCATTGGAGAAGCAGGCTTATGAAATCGCTGTCCGACGTAAAATTCTCGACCCTTGACCTCGTGCCCGTGCGCGCCAACGGCAGCCCGGCGCAGGCGCTGCGTAATTCCCTGGACCTGGCCCAGCATGTGGAAAAGTTTGGCTATAACCGTTTCTGGGTGGCCGAACACCACAACATGGACGGCATCGCCAGCTCTGCCACCTCGGTATTGCTGGGTTACCTGGCCGGCGGCACCTCGACCATCCGCGTAGGTTCCGGCGGTGTCATGCTGCCCAACCACGCGCCGTTGGTGATCGCTGAACAGTTCGGCACCCTGGAAAGCCTCTACCCCGGCCGTATCGACCTGGGCCTGGGCCGCGCACCCGGCTCCGACCAAATGACCGCCCGCGCCCTGCGCCGTGAGCGTTCCGGCAGCGCGGATGATTTTCCGGACGATGTGGCCGAACTGATGGCCTACCTGGGCCCACGTACGCCTGATCAACGGGTTATTGCGGTGCCCGGCAGCGGCACCAATGTGCCGGTCTGGTTACTGGGTTCCAGCCTGTTCAGCGCCCAACTGGCGGGCGAGCGCGGTTTGCCCTACGCCTTCGCCTCGCATTTCGCACCGCGTTTGATGCATGAAGCGATTCGCGTCTACCGCAACCACTTCAAGCCTTCAGCCGTGCTGGACAAACCCTACGTGATGCTCGGTATTCCGCTGGTCGCCGCAGACACTGATGAGCAGGCCGACTACCTGGCCACCTCGGTGTACCAACGCATCCTTGCATTGATGCGCGGCCAGAGCCTGGTGCAGCGCCCGCCGGTGAACACCATGGACGGCCTGTGGCTGCCCCATGAAAAAGACGCGGTCGGCAGCTTCCTGGGCCTGGCGATGGTTGGCGGCCCGGCGAAGATCCGCGCCAAGCTGGAGGTGTTGATCGAGCAGACCGGCGCCGATGAGCTGATTTTTACCAGCGACCTGTACGAACATGCTGACCGGATTCATTCCTATGAGCTGCTCGCGCAAGTCATGAAAGGCTAAACCCGAGGCGAAAAAAAACCGACGCACTCGCGTCGGTTTTTTATGTCTGGAGCACGAGATTAACCGCGCTTGTAGACGATTTCCTTGGTACCGCCTTCGCAGCTGCCGACCACTTGAGCGTCGGTAGAAGCGCCTTTATCCACCACTTCGAGCGAATAACCTGAAGCGCCCTTGGCGTCGATTTTCGCTGCGATTTCGCTTTTCAGCTCTTCGCATGGCTTGCCCGCCGCCAGGGCTGTACCTGCAATGCTCAACAGACCGACTGCTAACAGAAACTTCTTCATCCGTTACTTCCTTACGCTGATCGAATAGAACGTGCCGACGCTGTCGCATCGGCACCCCAACGTTGTAGCGCAGGTTATGGCAATCGGCCAGTCAGCAAGTTCAACTCACAGGATCAACTGCTGGCAATTCGGAACCCTACCTTGAGCGTGACCTGATAGTGCGCGACCTTGCCATTCTCGATATGGCCGCGGGTTTCAGTCACCTCAAACCATTCCAGGTGCTTGATGCTCTTGTTGGCTTCAGCCACCGCGTTGTTGATGGCGTCTTCGATGCTGGTGGTGGACGAACCCACCAATTCGACTTTCTTGTACGTGTGATGATCAGACATGGCGTTTCTCCTGAGGTCTCTAGTGAGCGTAGCAGTCAATGTTCCTACTGCTTCTGGCGACGATTCGTCCTCGAAAGTTCAGATTTACTGCACTTTTTGAATAGGCCGCAGTCGGTATCTACACACGCCACTCAATCACTTCAGGAGATGTCCACATGGCCAACACTTCTTTACGCAAAGCGTCACTGGAAAGCATGGAAGCCGAGATTTCGAGCCTGCTCAAGTCCCTTGAGAGCCTCAAGGACGATGCGTCCGACGAGTCGCGCAAAACGTTGAAGGCCCTGAAAAGCAATGCCGAGAATGCCCTCAAGCACTCCCGTCATCTGATCAGCGATGCCTACGAAGAAAGCAAAGTCAAAATCCGCGAAACCAGCGTTGCTACCCGTGACTACGCGCAAGAGCACCCATGGACCACAGCCGGCGTTGCTGTCGGCGCACTGGGTCTGCTGGCAGCCTATCTGCTGTGCAAACGTGGTGACTGATTTTTTACCCGCTAATCAGCCTGTCGCAACAGCTCAACCTTGAGCCACTGCGCCAGTTGCCCGGCGCGCCCGTCTGCGGCGCGCTTGGGTAGCCACAACGCCAGGTGCGCCGGGGTTTCACTGAACCCCCACGGCGCCACCAGGCGACCCGCCCGCAAATCCTCTGCTACCAGCGGTTCCGGCGCAATCGCCACACCCAGCCCTGCCACCGCCGCCTCCAGCAAATAATATAAATGCTCAAAACCCTGGCCGTGCTTCAACGCGCCCGGCTTGATGCCGTGTTGCTGCGCCCAGCTGGGCCAGGCTTGCGGCCGCGATGTGGTGTGCAGCAACGCTTCATCGCACAACGCAGCGGCGGGTGCCTCGCGCAACCGCTCGTAACCGGCAAAACGCGGGCTCATCACCGGGCCGATGCGTTCGCTGGCCAGTTCATACACCTGCATATCCGCCGGCCAAGGCGGTTCGGCGAACACCAGCAGCGCATCCAGGCCGGGGCGGCGAGGATCAAGATCACCGTCACCTGCCGACAGGTGCAGGCGCAGATCCGGCAAGTCCGCATTCAAGCGACCCAGGCGCGGGATCAACCAACGCGCCAGCAGGCTGCCTGAACAGCCAAGCACGAAGGGCGCGTCAGCGCTGGCCTGGGTCAGCTCTGCACATGCATCCCTTAATCGCTCAAAGGCTTCGGCGCTGGCATCCCGTAGCCGCACGCCGGAATCTGTGAGTTTAAGGCCGCGCCCATCCTTGACGAACAAGCTGACACCCAGGTGTTCCTCCAACACCTTCAACTGCCGACTGACGGCACCGTGGGTCACGTGTAATTGTTCGGCTGCTTGGCTGACGCTGTTCAGCCGCGCAGTGGCTTCAAACGCGCGAAGGGCATTGAGGGGTGGAAGGTCTCGGCTCATCTGTGAGTTTTCCTGACAGGTTACGGCGATCTTATCGGTTTTCAGCATAGGCCGTCAGGGGTAGAGTGGTCCTCATTGTTTCTCATACCGATTATTTCCTGGAGCGTCCCATGACTCAGTCCCAGACCGATCTACGCAACGGCCCTGACGCCAGCGGCCTGTTTGGCGCGTTCGGCGGCCGTTACGTTGCTGAAACCCTGATGCCGTTGATCCTCGACCTGGCCCGCGAATACGAAGCGGCCAAGATTGATCCGGCATTCAATGAGGAATTGGCCTACTTCCAGCGCGACTACGTCGGGCGCCCGAGCCCACTGTATTTCGCCGAACGCCTGACCGAGTTCTGCGGCGGCGCCAAGATCTACCTCAAGCGCGAAGAGCTGAACCACACCGGCGCGCACAAGATCAACAACTGCATCGGCCAGATCCTCCTGGCGCGGCGCATGGGTAAAAAACGCATCATCGCCGAGACCGGCGCCGGCATGCACGGCGTGGCCACTGCCACCGTAGCCGCGCGTTTTGGCCTGCAATGCGTGATCTACATGGGCACCACCGACATCGAGCGCCAACAGGCCAACGTGTTCCGCATGAAGCTGCTGGGCGCGGAAGTGATCCCGGTGGTGGCCGGCACCGGCACCCTGAAAGACGCAATGAACGAAGCCCTGCGTGATTGGGTGACCAACGTTGAAGACACCTTCTACCTGATCGGCACCGTGGCCGGCCCACACCCGTACCCGGCGATGGTGCGTGACTTCCAGGCCGTGATCGGCAAGGAAACCCGCACCCAACTGCAAGCCCAGGAAGGCCGCCTGCCGGACAGCCTGGTTGCGTGCATCGGCGGTGGTTCCAACGCCATGGGACTGTTCCACCCGTTCCTGGATGACACCAGCGTCGAGATCATCGGCGTTGAAGCGGCCGGCCACGGCATCGAAACCGGCAAGCATGCCGCCAGCCTCAACGGCGGCGTACCGGGCGTGCTGCACGGCAACCGCACCTTCCTGTTGCAGGACGACGACGGCCAGATCATCGACGCCCACTCGATTTCTGCAGGCCTGGACTACCCTGGCATCGGCCCTGAACACGCCTGGTTGCATGATATCGGCCGCGTCCAGTACACCTCGGTGACCGACGATGAAGCCCTCGATGCATTCCACAAATGCTGCCGCCTGGAAGGGATTATTCCTGCACTGGAAAGCGCCCACGCCCTGGCCGAAGTGTTCAAACGCGCACCGACCCTGCCGAAGGATCACTTGATGGTGGTCAACCTGTCCGGCCGTGGCGACAAAGACATGCAGACCGTCATGCACCATATGGACCTTTCTCAACAAGAGCATGCAAAGCAGGAGAAACACTGATGAGCCGCCTGCAAACTCGCTTTGCCCAACTCAAAGAACAAAACCGCGCCGCCCTGGTGACCTTCGTTACCGCCGGCGACCCAGGCTATAACACCTCGCTGGCCATCCTCAAAGGTTTGCCCGCCGCTGGCGCCGACGTGATCGAGCTGGGCATGCCCTTCACCGACCCGATGGCCGACGGCCCGGCGATCCAGTTGGCTAACATCCGTGCGCTGGAAGCCAAGCAGAACCTGGTGAAAACCCTGCAAATGGTCCGCGAGTTCCGCAAGGACAACAATGACACGCCGCTGGTGTTGATGGGCTACTTCAACCCGATCCACAAATACGGTGTGCCGCAGTTCATCGCCGACGCCAAGGAAGCCGGTGTGGATGGCCTGATCGTGGTCGACATGCCGCCTGAGCATAACGGCGAACTGTGCGACCCGGCCCAGGCCGCCGGTATCGACTTTATCCGCCTGACCACGCCGACCACCGATGACGTGCGCCTGCCGACCGTCCTCAACGGCAGCTCCGGCTTTGTGTACTACGTGTCGGTAGCCGGTGTGACCGGTGCTGGCGCCGCTACCCTGGAGCACGTCGAAGAAGCCGTGACTCGCCTGCGTCGGCATACCGACCTGCCGATCAGCATTGGTTTCGGTATCCGCACCCCGGAACAAGCCGCAGCGATCGCGCGCTTGGCGGACGGTGTGGTGGTGGGTTCGGCGCTGATCGATCACATCGCCAATGCCAGCAATGACCAACAAGCCATCGACGGCGTGTTGAGCCTCTGCGCGGCGCTGTCGGAAGGCGTACGTAACGCCCGTAAGTAAAGGCCCCGTAACCAGTAGGTAAAGTTCCTGATACAGAGGAATCAACCCGCTCGGGCACAGCCTAAACAGCAAGACCAAGGGATTTCGAACCTCGTTCGAGATCCCTTTTTTGTGTGTGTGCCCTGAGGAATACCCGATGAAAATGCCCAAATCCGTGATTGCAGGCCTTGGCGTGCTGGTGCTCGGCGCCAGCGCCCTGGTGCAGGCCGCGCCGTACGACCAAGGCGGCCCTGACCGTGGCGGTCCACCAGGCCAGCACGAACAACGTGGCGACGAGCATCGCGGCCCGCAGGACAACCGTCGCGGCGGCCCACCCCAGGATTTCGGCCCGGTGCGGCAGATCATCCACGACAATCACGGCCAGTTCTCCCGTGGCGCACCGCCACCGCCGAATGTGCGCCTGGTGCGTGGCCAGCCGTTGCCGCATGGCTACTACGGCGAACGCCTTGACGGCCGTGCCCTGGCACGCCTGCCGGTGTACCCGGGTTACGAATGGCGCCGCTCCGGGCCGGATGTGGTGCTGATCGCCGTGGGCACGGGCGTCGTTTATGAAATCCTGGATGGCGTGTTGAACTGACCACGCGACAGCTGCATTTCTTCCGCTAGGCTTGGAGGGGAACACACCGTTCCCCTCTTAACCCACTTCATGCCTATTGCCGTCTAACCACCTCTGCAAGCCACGTATTTCTTGCCTCTCGGTCGTTAAGTTATTCGCATCAGAAGTCATCTTTGGCTCCCCGGAGTACAACATGGCATTTGATCTCATCACCGCATCGGACCGCCGCCACTCAACCTTACAAAAAGGCTTCAACCTGCGCTGGCCACTGGGCAATGTGCAGGGTCAATCCGCACCTAATGGCGCCGACCTGATTTACCTTTGTTACACCCCGCAGGACATCATCGCCGCAGCCGCTCAGGCGCTGGCGGTGCCCAATGGCCGGATCACCGTGCGCAGCGGCGGTCATTGCTATGAAGGTTTCGTGTCGAACAAGATGCCCAACAGCATCAATGAGGCACTGTCGATTCTGGATATCAGCCAACTCAACCAAGTGCTGTACGACGCCAACGGGCAGATCCGCTCCGACCTGGTACCCACCTCACCTCATCGCTACAGCTTTCGCCTGGAAGCGGGCGGCCAGAACTGGGACGCCTACGTAGCGCTGTACAAATTGGCTAACAAGAGCCTGCCCGGCGGCTCGTGTTACTCGGTCGGGCTGGGAGGCCATATCTGCGGGGGCGGCTATGGGTTGCTGTCGCGCAAGGATGGTTTGGTGTGCGACTGGTTGAGCGGTGTCGATATGCTCGTGCCAAACGCCCAAGGCGACGGCCTGATACCGGTGCATGTAGCCCGCAATAGCACAGATCAGGACGAGCTGGATCTGTTTGCCGCGTGCTGCGGCGCAGGCGGCGGGCAGTTCGGGATTATCACCAGCTACTACTTCGAAGACTTGCCTGACGCCCCCAATGAAGTGCTGTGGCTGGTGATGGAGTGGGACTGGTCGCTGCTGACCAAGCCAGCGCTCGACAACCTGCTGACGGCTTATCAGGACTGGTTTGCCCGCAACCAAGCCCACCCAGACACCTGGGGCCTGGCGACCAAGTTGGAAATGCGCCATCAGAACACCGGCAATGTCACCCTGGATGTTCATTATGTGGACAAGGATGGCGGGCTGAATGATCGGGCAGCCTTCGATGATTTCGTGACCGCCATGCTCAATGCCATCGGCATTCCCGCCACCGAATGCCTCAGCCAACTACCCACGACCCACCTGCCACGCAGCAACCCGGCAGGGCGCACGATCAACTCACTGTCGACGGCGCTGGCGGCCACACGTCAAATGGATTGGCTGCATTGCCAGCAGACACTCAACGGGTCCGGGCCCAACCAGCGTGGCCGGTATAAGTCGGCTTACCAGACAGGCGTGTTCACCCCAACGGTGCTGCAGGCGATCTGGGACACGCTGACGTGGAATGACTCTGAGAAATTTCTGACTCAAAGCCTGATCCAGATCCAGTCGTTCGGTGGGCAGATCAATGAAGCCAGCGCCGCAGTCCGCCGTGAATCATCAGTCGCGCAGCGCTCGTCGTACTTGAAGTGGCAACCACAGTGCTATTGGCGTGATGAAGAGATCGCGGCGGATCAAGCACATGAGAAGTGGATCCAAGGGTTGTTTTTCGCAGCCTTCGCCAATGACAGTGGCGTTCCGGTCAATGCCCAATTCCAGGGGTGCTACATCAATTACCCGGACCGCGACATGCTGTTTATTGGCGGTGACCCAAGCAAGGGCCTGAACCCGCAGTGGTACAAGATCTTCTTCCCTGACCTCATGATCGAAAGCCGCCTGCGCCGCACCAAACAGCGCTGGGACCCGCTGAATGTGTTCCGCAACGAAATGTCTGTGCCATGACCCAGGGCAGAGGGCGACCGCGAGGTCGCCCTTTTTTTACAACTCGATCCGCTCGACCTTGCCGACCAGCAAGATGTAGGACAGCGCCCCAAGCAACGCCAGCACCGCGATATAGGTAATCGCTGGCGCAAACGAATCACCGCTGGCCAGAAAGCCAATCACGATCGGCGTGGCAATCGCCGACAGGTTGCCGATGAAGTTGAACACACCACCGGTCAAACCCAGCAGCCGTGCAGGCGCGAGAGTCGAGACCAGCGACCAGGTGATCGACGCCAGGCCATTACCAAAGAACGCCACCGCCAGGAACGCAATCACCCACGCGGTCGAGTCCACATAGTTGGCGCCGATGATCGCCGTGGAAATCAGCAAACCGCCAATGATCGGCAGCTTGCGTGCAAAACCCACCGACGCGCCGCGACGAATCAACCAGTCGGAAAAAAGCCCGGAACACAGCACACCGACAAACGCCGCAAGGAACGGCAGCGATGCCAGCAGGCCGGACTTGATGAAGTCCATGCCGCGATACTTCACCAAATAGGTCGGGAACCACGTCAGGAAAAACCACAGTGTGGAGTTGAGGCAGAACTGCCCCAGGTAGATCCCCCAGAGTTTGCGCTTGCTCAACACGATGCCCAGGTCGACCCAACTGAACGGCGCCTTGACGGTTTTTTCCTGCATGTCGACCAGCCCGCCGCCTTCACGGATCAGCTCGATTTCCGCAGCGTTCGCGCCTTTGAAATCCTTGGGCTCGCGGTACACCGCGTACCAGATCACCGCCCACACAATCCCCACGCCACCGGTCGCCACAAACACCATGTGCCAGCCAAACGCATGCTGCAGCCAAGCCAGTACCGGCGTGAGAAATGCCAGCCCGACAAACTGGCCCGAGGTGTAGACGCCAATCGCCGTGGCGCGCTCACGCTCGGGAAACCAGGTGGTGACCACACGGCTGTTGATCGGATAGGCCGGCGCTTCCAGCGCGCCCACCGCCATGCGCAGCACGAACAACGCGATAAAGCTGGCGGCGAAGCCGAGCATTACGGTGGCGATGGACCACAACAGCAGTGCTGCGGTGTAGAGGATGCGCGGTGGCACGCGATCGACCAGCCAGCCACCGGGGATTTGCATGGCGGCGTAAGTCCAGCCGAAGGCGGAGAAGATCAGGCCGACGTGCACCGGGTCGATCCCCAGTTCACTGGTCAGCGCCGGGGCGGCGATCGACAGGTTGCTGCGGTCGAGGTAATTGATCACCACGGTGATGAATAACAGCACCATGATGAAAAAACGCTTTCTGGTAGGCGTGACTAAAGACGCCTGCCCGGTGAAGGATTCAGGGTGCATGAGGGGGTGCCTCTTCTTATGTTTATTGAGGACAAATCTTGCTGAAAGAACCCGGTCAATGTGGGAGCAGGCACGCCAGCGCCCACATTTTGAATGGGTTTCTTCAGAGAACTATCACCACTCGGCAAAGCTGCCGTCGGCATGGCGCCAGATCGGGTTGCGCCAGCGATGGCCGATGGCCGCGCGTTCGATCACGTATTCCTCGTTGATCTCGATACCCAGGCCCGGTCCGTTAGGGATTTTCACGAAGCCTTTGTCGTAATCAAATACACGCGGGTCCTTCACATAGTCGAGCAAGTCGTTGCTCTCGTTGTAGTGAATGCCCAGGCTTTGTTCCTGGATAAACGCGTTGTAGCAAACCGCGTCCAGTTGCAGGCAAGCCGCCAAGGCAATCGGGCCCAGCGGGCAGTGCAGGGCCAGGGCCACGTCGTAGGCTTCGGCCATGTTGGCGATCTTGCGGGTTTCGGTGATGCCGCCGGCGTGGGAGGCGTCCGGCTGGATGATGTCGACGTAGCCTTCGCTGAGCACGCGCTTGAAGTCCCAGCGCGAGAACAGGCGCTCGCCCAGGGCAATCGGGGTGCTGGTCAACGGTGCCAGCTCCTTGAGGGCTTCGTAGTTTTCGCTGAGCACTGGCTCTTCGATAAACATCAGTTTGTACGGGTCCAGTTCTTTCATCAGCACCTTGGCCATGGGCTTGTGCACCCGGCCATGGAAGTCGACGCCAATGCCGACGTTCGGGCCGACCGCATCACGCACGGCGGCGACGTTGGCCAAAGCCAGGTCGACTTTTTCGAAGCTGTCGACGAACTGCAATTCTTCGGTACCGTTCATTTTCACCGCAGTGAAGCCACGGGCCACGGCTTCCTGGGCAGCACGAGCGGTGTCGGCCGGGCGGTCGCCGCCGATCCACGAGTACACGCGAATCTTGTCACGTACCTGGCCACCGAGCAGGTCGCTGACCGACACGCCAAGAGCCTTGCCCTTGATGTCCCACAGCGCCTGGTCGATACCGGCGAGGGCGCTCATGTGCACGGCGCCGCCGCGGTAGAAACCCCCGCGATAGAGCACGGTCCAGATGTCTTCGATGTTGCGTGGGTCTTTGCCGATCAGGTAGTCGGACAGTTCTTCGACGGCAGCCGCCACGGTGTGGGCGCGGCCCTCGACTACGGGCTCACCCCAGCCGGTCACACCCTGGTCGGTCTCGACCTTGAGGAAGCACCAGCGCGGCGGGACGATAAAGGTCGTCAGTTTGGTGATTTTCATCTGTTATCTCTCTTATAGATGCGGCGCCTGTGGGCGCGAAACTTGAATTCAGTTCAGGGCTTTCCAGGCGGCGACATAAGCCTGGGCGCGGCTCGCTACCTGATCCACTGTCATGCCCGGTTTGAACAACCCGGAACCCAGCCCGAAGCCTTTGGCGCCGGCGTCGATAAACACCTGCATGTTGTCCGGGGTGATGCCACCCACCGGCAGCAACAACGTGCCTGCCGGCAATACCGCCAGCCACGCCTTGATCACCGACGGGCCCATTTGCTCGGCCGGAAACAACTTCAACACATCGGCACCTTCGGCCAGTGCGGCGAAGGCTTCGGTGGGCGTTGCTACACCCGGTGAAAGGAACAGGCCCGCTGCTTTGGCGGCGCGCAATACCTTGGCATCGCTGTGGGGCATCACGATCACCTGGCCACCAGCGGCTTTCACCTGCTCGACCTGCTCAGGCAGCAACACCGTACCGGCACCGATCAGGCAATCGGCGGGCAGGCTGTCGCGCAGGGTGCGGATGCTGGTGTAAGGGTCGGGCGAATTCAGCGGGACTTCGATCACCCGAAATCCGGCCTCGTACAGCACCTGGCCAACGGCCTTGGCTTCGTCCGGGCGGATACCGCGCAGGATGGCGATCAAACCGTTTTGCGCGAGTGCTTGCTTGAGCATGTCAGGCCTCCGATACAGGTTGAGTGAGCCCAGCCGCCACTGCCAGTTGCCACAGGCCGCGTTCGCTGGCTTCCTGCGCCAGGCTGACGTGGGCGAAGCCGCAGAGGGCGAGGGCGCGTTGATAGCGGGCGCAGAGTGGCGCGGCACCGACCAGAATGATCGGCGTGTGTTTGGCCTTGCCGGGCAAGCCGGCGAGTTCATGGCCGATGAGCAAACCCGAGAGGTAATCGGGCTGTTCGTCGGGGGCGAGTTCGGCGGTGAGCCCAAGGGTGCGCGCGCTGAACAAGGTGGACAGCACGCCGCGCTGGCCGTCTTTGGAGAGCGCCACTTGCACGCCTCGGTCAAACGCTTCGACTTGGAATATTTCAGACGGTTGCTGGGTACGGCCGAGGATGCTGTGCTTGCTCAGTACTGCAAACAGCTCACCGGTCATGAAGGTGTCGAAGTGAGTGATGCAGCCATCGACCACCTCGACCCACTTGGAATGGCTGCCGGGCAGGCCGATCAATACATCGGCGCCCAACCCTTGCAGCACGCCCAATACTTGGGTTTCTTCGCCGCGCATCACGTTGGGCAAACCGTTTTGCTCGATCACACCGGGCACGATATGCACATCAACCCCGCGCAGGCTGCGCACCTTATGCAGCGCCTGGCCCAAGCGGGCGACGTCGACGGGCGTATTGCGATAAGCCGCTTCGCTCCAACCCTGGGCGCTGCCGACCATACCGCAGGCGATCACCGGGAGGTCGGGTTGCGCCTCAAGCCAATCCCCGCAGGCCGCGTCGAACGCCAACTCAAACCCATCGCTGCAGCGCACGCCGGCGATGTCGCGGGGCTCGCTGCGCAAATGCATGATGCCCCACGCCAGCGAGCGCTGTTCCAGCACTACGCCTGCGGGGCCGAGTTTATAAGCACGAAGGGAACTGGTTCCCCAATCGAGCGCGATCAATTGCGCCTGCATCGCTTCACCTGAGTTCTGAGCGGATGCAGCGAATATAAACCTACGCGCGAGGAAGTCTCAATATATAAATATCAATCCCATATTTAGGGATGGCATTTAAGAAAAAGCTGACAAGTTCAGTTCCCGCATGGCCCCCATCCAGATGGCATAGTCGGTGTGATCTTTCAGGTCATCGCCGGTATCCGGGTGCAGGAACACCACCAGCCCATTGCGATGGATGACCAGCCACGGCAACACCACGCCAATGTATTCGGCGTCGAACGCGAGCTGGCAGCTCCAGTCCGGGTGCGGGCCCACGGGCCGTTCGTGCACACGGCCCATGCGCAGCGGGAAAAGCTTGGCGGCGTCTTCGCACAAGGTGCGCGCCTGCTCAATGGTGCTGGCGTCAAAGTAGATATGGGCGTGATAGCCCTTGATACGTTGCATGACCGACTCCGGATCCAATGTGCGCCAAATCCTAGACCGCAATGGACGGCAGGGCCAGCCCGGTCAGCGACTGCGCGCTGCTGGCCTGCTCGGCCACCAGCCAGTCGACAAACCGCTCCACCAGCTGCCCCCGGCGTTTGCGTTGGGGCTGCACCACGTAATAGCCGAAACGCGAGATGACGGTGTCGCTGAGCGGTCGGCACAGCCAGTTCTGCTCCAACAGGTTATCCACCAGATGGCGCCAACCGATGGCCAGACCCTGGCCGGCAATCGCGGCCTGGATCAGCAGCGTGTAGTTGTCGAAGCGCAGTTGGCCGGGCGTGGGCGCCGTGGCGATGCCCAGTTCGCGAAACACGCCGCTCCAGTCGAACCACTGGCTGTTATTTTCCTGGCGCAGGTGCAGCAAGGGGAAATCGTGCAAATTTTGTACAGTCAGCGGTGTGGCCTGGTCCTTCAGCCACTGCGGGCTGCACACCGGGAACACTTCCTCGTTGAACAACCACAGGCTGTCGCCCTGCTTGAAACGCCCGTCGCCAAACAGCACCGCCACATCGATATCGCTGCGCAGGGTGGCGTGGTTGCGTTCGCTGGTCACCAGGCTCACATCCACCTGGGGGTTGGCTGCGTGAAAGCGATGCAAACGCGGCATCAGCCAATAGGCGGCGAATGCGAAGTCGGTGGCCACTTGCAGCACTTCGTGCTGATCCTGCTCGGTGATCGCACTGAGGCCCGCGTTGATGGCCTGCAAACCGCCCTGCACATGCTCGAACAACAGGGCACCGGCGTCGGTCAGTTCGATACCCCGGTAGATCCGATCAAACAAACGGATCGCCAGTTGCTCTTCCAGGCGCTTGATCTGCTGGCTGATGGCCGGTTGGGTGGTGCCCAGCTCCATCGCGGCGGCGGTAAAGCTGCGGTGGCGCGCTGCGGCTTCGAAGGCGCGCAGCAAATCGAGGGACACGTCACCGAGGGCTTCATACATAAGCTGTGCTTATCCTAGACATTGCTTTTCATGGGCTTTACCCCAATTTCCATGGGCTGCATGCTCATTCGCATAAACACCGCCTATGGAATGCCGAGAACCCATGAAGCGCAAGAACATTCTTTTTATCATGGCCGATCAAATGGCCGCGCCGTTGCTTCCGTTCTACGGTTCTTCGCCTATCAAGCTGCCTAATCTAAGCCGCCTCGCTGCGCAGGGCGTGGTGTTCGACGCGGCGTACTGCAACAGCCCGCTGTGCGCACCGTCGCGTTTCACCCTGGTCAGTGGCCAGTTGCCGAGCAAGATCGGCGCCTACGACAACGCCGCCGATTTCCCCGCCGATGTACCGACCTATGCCCACTACCTGCGTCGCCTCGGCTACCGCACCGCGTTGTCGGGCAAGATGCACTTTTGCGGGCCAGACCAACTGCACGGTTATGAAGAACGCCTGACCAGCGATATTTACCCCGCCGACTACGGTTGGGCGGTGAACTGGGACGAGCCGGACGTACGACCCACTTGGTATCACAACATGTCCTCGGTGCTGCAAGCCGGCCCGTGCGTGCGCACCAACCAGCTGGATTTCGACGAAGAAGTGGTGTTCAAGGCGCAGCAATACCTGTTCGATCACATCCGCGAGGACGGCGACCAGCCGTTCTGCTTGACCGTGTCGATGACTCACCCACACGATCCGTACACGATTCCCAAGCCATTCTGGGACCTGTACGACGACGCCGACATCCCGTTGCCTGCAACACCCGCGCAAGGTGATCTCGACCCGCACTCCCAGCGCCTGCTCAAGGTCTACGACCTGTGGGACAAGCCGCTGCCTCTGGATAAGATCCGTGATGCCCGCCGTGCCTACTTCGGTGCGTGCAGCTACATCGACAACAATGTCGGCAAGCTCCTGCAAACGCTGGAAGACACCGGCCTGGCTGATGACACGATCATCATCTTCTCCGGCGACCACGGCGACATGCTTGGCGAGCGCGGCCTCTGGTACAAAATGCACTGGTTTGAAATGGCCGCCCGCGTGCCGCTGCTGGTCAGTGCGCCGGGGCAATTCGCGCCGGGCCGCGTAACCCAAGCCGTCTCAACCGCCGACCTGCTGCCAACCCTGGTGGAACTGGCCGGCGGCGAGCTTGACCCGCGCCTGCCGCTGGACGGCCGCTCGCTGGTCCCGCACTTGCAAGGGCAGGGCGGGCACGACGAAGTGTTTGGCGAATACATGGCCGAAGGCACTATCAGCCCGCTGATGATGATTCGCCGGGGTGCCTACAAATTCATCTACAGCGAAGACGACCCTTGTCTACTGTTCGATGTACACAACGACCCGCACGAGCGGGAGAACCTCAGCCAGTCACTGGAACACCGGCCACTGTTCGAGGCGTTTTTGAGTGAGGCGCGGGCCAAATGGGACATCCCGACGATCCACCAACAGGTGCTCGCCAGCCAACGCCGCCGCCGCCTGGTGTTTGAAGCACTGACCCAAGGCAAGCTGAAGAGCTGGGATCACCAGCCATGGGTAGACGCCAGTCAGCAGTACATGCGCAACCACATCGACCTCGACGACCTGGAGCGCAAGGCACGTTATCCACAACCCTGCCAAAACCAATAAATAGACTGAGGGAAGGCCATGCAAAAGTTGACTGTAGTGCTGGGTATGTTGGTGTTGAGTAGCGCCAATGTGTACGCGGACGCCAGTTGCGAGACCGTGAAGATGGCTGATCCGGGCTGGAGCGATATCGCCGCCACCAATGCCATCACCGGTTTTTTGCTGACGGGCATGGGCTATAAGGCCAAGGTCGACACCCTCGCGGTGCCAATCACTTTTGGTGGGCTCAAGGACGGCCAGGTGGATGTGTTCCTGGGCAATTGGATGCCGGCGCAGCAGGGCTTTTACGACAAATTCGTGGCCAATGGCGATGTGGTGCAACTGGCGAAAAACCTCGACGGCACCGAGTTCACCCTCGCCGTGCCCGACTACGTATGGGACGCCGGGGTGCATGACTTTGCCGACCTGAACACGTTTGCGGACAAGTTCGACAAGAAAATCTATGGCATCGGCTCCGGTGCGCCGGCGAATATCTCGCTGCAGGAGATCATCAAGAAGAACGACTTCGATCTCGGCCAGTGGAAGCTGGTGGAGTCCAGCGAACAGGCGATGCTTGCCGAAGTCTCGCGGGCCGTTAAGAAGCAGAAATTCGTCACCTTCCTTGGCTGGACGCCACACCCGATGAACGTGCAATTGAAAATGCACTACCTCAAAGGAGGCGAGAAATACTTTGGCGACACTGGCAGCGTGTACACCCTGACCCGCAAGGGTTACGCACAGGCCTGTCCGAACGTAGGCAAATTGCTGACCAACCTGAGTTTTACCCAGGAGATGGAGAACAGCATCATGGCTGAGGTGGCCAACAACAAGGTCAGCAATGCGGATGCGGCGAAAGCGTGGATCAGGGCGAATCCGGCGGTGCTGGATAAATGGCTGGACGGCGTAAAAACCCTGGATGGCAAGGATGCGTTGGCGGCGGTAAAAGCCAAACTCTAAAGCCCAACACCAATCCCTTGTGGAAGCTGGCTTGCCAGCTTCCACAAGATCCGGTGTGTACTGATACCCTGAGCCAAACCTTTTCTACCCGAGCCTTCGATGCCCCGGCCCAACCGCCACACACTTTTCCCCTTCCTCGCCTGGCTCCCGCGCCAAACCCGCGCCAGCGTCGGACGCGATGCAATCGTCGGTCTCAGCGGCGCCGTGCTCGCGCTGCCGCAGTCGATTGCCTACGCGCTGATCGCGGGTCTCCCACCCGAGTACGGCCTGTATGCCGCGATCATCCCAGTATTGATCGCCTGCCTCTGGGGCTCATCCTGGCACCTGATCTGCGGCCCCACGGCGGCGATCTCCATTGTGCTCTACGCCAGCGTCAGTCCGTTGGCCGTGCCGGGGTCACAGGACTACATCACGCTGATCCTGCTGCTGACATTCCTTGCCGGGGTGTTTCAGTGGTTACTCGGCATGCTGCGCTTTGGCACTTTGGTGAATTTCGTCTCCCATTCGGTGGTGCTGGGTTTCACCCTGGGTGCTGCGGTCGTGATCGCACTGGGGCAGTTGCCCAACCTGCTGGGCCTGGATTTGCCGAGCCAGGCCACGGCAATCAAGAGTTTACTGGCGCTTGTGGATCACGGTGGAGAATGGGACCACGCCTCTCTCACCCTTGGCCTGGGCACTTTGTTGGTCGGCGCACTGCTCAAATACCTGGTGCCCCGCTGGCCGACGCTGTTGATCGCCCTGGCACTCGGCAGCCTGGCGGCGTGGCTGTGGCCAGCCCTGTTCGGACATGTGGCACGGGTCAGTTCGTTTATCGGCAAACTGCCACCGTTCAGCCCGTTGCCGATGGACCTGGACATGATCCTGCGCCTGCTGCCCAGCGCCGTGGCGGTGGGCATGTTGGGGCTGGTGACCAGCCTGTCGATTGCCCGCTCGCTGTCGGCGCGTTCACAGCAATTGCTTGATGCCAACCAGGAAGTCCGTGCGCAGGGTTTATCCAATATCGTTGGCGGATTTTTCTCCGGCTATCTGTCGGCCGGCTCCTTTACCCGCTCGGGCCTCAGCTATGAGGCGGGCGCCTGCTCGCCGTTGGCCGGCGTGTTTTCGGCGCTGTGGGTGGCGTTGTTCGCGTTGTTGGGTGCGGCGCTGATCGCGCACATTCCAATCCCGAGCATGGCCGCGAGCATCCTGCTGATTTGCTGGGGTTTGGTGGACCATCGCGGCATTCGCGCGTTGTTCCGCGTCAGTCGCGCTGAGTTTGTGGTGATGAGTCTGACGTGCGTGGCGACCTTGTTGCTGGAGCTGCAAACGGCGATTTACGCCGGGGTATTGGCGTCGCTGTTTTTCTATCTCAAACGCACGTCGCAACCTCGGGTTCAGCAATGGCGAGACGGGGATGAAGATGTGCTGCGGGTGGGCGGCTCGATCTTTTTTGGCGCCAGCCATTATCTGCAGGTACGCCTGCAAAGTTTGCAGGGCGAGCGGGTGGTGATTGAGGCGCAGCAGATCAACTTTATCGATTATTCGGGGGTGGAGATGCTGCACCAGGAAGCGCGGAGGTTGAAGGGGTTGGGGCGAAGTTTGACATTGCGCCGGGCCAGGCCGCAGGTGGTGGAAGAACTGAAGAAGCTCGAAGGACCGGCAAACTGCCCCCTCCATTTCGAAGACTGAACGCAGTTAAAACTGTGGGAGCTGGCTTGCCTGCGATAGCGGTGGATCAGCCATTACATCTGTATCTGCTGGACCGCCATCGCAGGCCAGCCAGCTCCCACATTAGATCTTCATGGGCGTGAAATCAGTTGGCAGCCAACTGCCGGCGCAGCTCAGCCAACACCGGCGCCGACTCCGGGCGCACACCGCGCCACAGGTAGAAAGCTTCGGCCGCTTGCTCCACCAACATGCCCAACCCATCCATTGCCACGGCTGCGCCTTGTTCAGTCGCCCAGCGGCAGAACGGGGTAGGTTCCTTGGCATACATCATGTCGTAGCAAAAGGTCTTACCCGGCTCGATCAGGCTGCCAGCAATCGGCGGTACATCGCCTGACAGGCTGGCCGACGTAGCGTTGATGATCACGTCCACCGGCTCACGCAGCCAGTCGAACCCACTGGCAGACACCGGGCCCAGATCGGCAAACAACTCGGCAAGCAACTCCGCCTTTTCCACCGTGCGGTTGGCGATGATCAGCGAAGCCGGCTGCTCGGCCAGTAACGGCTCCAGCGCGCCGCGCACCGCCCCACCGGCGCCCAGCAGCAGGATGCGTTTGCCTTGCAACGTCAACCCGGCGTTGACCTTGAGGTCGCGCACCAGGCCAGCACCGTCGGTGTTGTCGCCGAGCAAGGTGCCCTCGGCGAGTTTACTCAACGTGTTCACCGCGCCAGCGCGTTGGGCGCGCTCGGTGAGGGTGTTGGCCAGGCGGTAGGCGTCTTCCTTGAACGGCACAGTCACATTGGCGCCACGGCCTTGTAGGAAAAACTCACGGGCGCAGCCGGTGAAATCCGCAAGCGGCGCAAGCAAGGTGCTGTAGTCCAGTTGCTCGCCCGTCTGCTCGGCGAACATGCGGTGGATCAGCGGCGACTTGCTGTGGCCGATGGGGTTGCCAAATACCACATAACGATCCATCAGACCGCCGCCTTGGGCGCAGCGATGCCCAGCCAATCGCGGTCTTGCAGGAAGTAATCGGTAAGGCGCGCTTCTTCGCTGCCAGCCTCAGCCTTCCAGTCATAGCTCCAGCGCACTTGCGGCGGCAGCGACATCAGGATCGACTCAGTGCGCCCGCCCGATTGCAGGCCGAACAGGGTGCCACGGTCGTAGACCAGGTTGAATTCAACGTAGCGGCCGCGACGGAATTCCTGGAATTCGCGCTGTTGCTCGGTGTACGCGATGGCCTTGCGCCGTTGCACGATCGGCAGGTAGGCGTCGATAAAAGCGTCGCCGATGGCGCGGATGAAGGCGAAGCAGGTGTCGAAGTCCCACTCGTTCAAGTCATCGAAGAACAGGCCGCCAATGCCACGCGGTTCGTTGCGGTGCTTGATATGAAAATAACTGTCGCACCAAGCCTTATAGCGCGAATACACGTCCGCGCCGAATGGCGCACAGGCCTGCTCGGCCACGCGGTGCCAGTGGATGCAGTCTTCTTCGTTACCGTAGTAGGGCGTGAGGTCGAAGCCGCCGCCAAACCACCACACCGGCTCTTCGCCTTCTTTTTCGGCGATGAAAAAGCGCACGTTGGCATGAGAGGTCGGCACATGGGGATTATGCGGGTGGATCACCAGCGACACGCCCAGGGCCTCAAAGCCGCGACCGGCCAACTCTGGGCGATGCGCGCTCGCGGACGGTGGGAGACCGCTGCCAAATACGTGGGAAAAGTTAACGCCGCCTTTTTCAATCACCGAACCGTTTGCGATCACACGGGTGCGACCGCCGCCGCCCGCAGGCCGGGTCCAGGCGTCTTCGATAAAACGAGTGTCCGTCTCGAAGGTTTCCAGGGCGCTGCAAATGCGGTCTTGCAGGTCAAGCAGGTAGGCTTTTACGGCCTCGGTGCGGGTAGTCATGGCATCACCTTGAATCGGGCAAAGCTACGCGAAGCCATTGGGCGTCGGCGGCAAATGGGCGC
Organism: Pseudomonas sp. H1_A03; assembly: GCF_054685145.1. Lineage (NCBI taxonomy): Bacteria > Pseudomonadati > Pseudomonadota > Gammaproteobacteria > Pseudomonadales > Pseudomonadaceae > Pseudomonas > Pseudomonas sp. H1_A03. The sequence continues at coordinate 1,328,687 of NZ_CP162829.1, read as the reverse complement.
ACAGGATAACACCGCACCCCATTGCGTCGCAGTTGACGAAGATCAAGCTTAGGAGTTCGATAGGCGGCTACGCGAGTTCGAACCAAGGAGAAGGCAGATGGCAAAACGTATCCAGTTCAGTGCCCATGGCGGCCCCGAAGTGCTTGAGTATGTCGACTACACGCCAGCGGAGCCTGGCCCGCAGCAGGTTCGCGTGCGTAACGAGGCGATCGGCCTGAACTTCATCGACACCTATTTCCGCAGTGGTCTGTACGCGCCGCCAGCCCTGCCATCGGGCTTGGGCGCAGAAGGCGCCGGCGTGGTCGACGCGGTCGGCAGCGAAGTCACCCAATTCAAGGTCGGCGACCGTGTGGCCTACGGCAGTGGTCCGTTGGGTGCCTACAGCCAATTGCACGTGCTGCCCGCCGCCCACCTGGTGCACCTGCCGGACGAGATCAGCTTTGAACAAGCGGCCGGCGCCATGCTCAAGGGCCTGACCGTACAGTACCTGCTGCGCCAGACCTATGAAGTGAAAGCCGGTGAAACCATCCTGTTCCACGCCGCTGCCGGTGGCGTGGGCTCGCTGGCCTGCCAATGGGCCAACGCCCTGGGCGTGAAGTTGATCGGTACCGTCAGTTCGCCGGAAAAGGCCGAACTGGCCAAATCCCTCGGCGCCTGGGAAACCATCGACTACAGCAAGGAAAACGTCGCACAGCGTGTGCTGGAATTGACCGACGGCAAAAAAGTGCCGGTGGTGTACGACGGCGTCGGCAAGGACACTTGGCTGACCTCGCTGGACAGCGTGGCGCCGCGCGGGCTGGTGGTGAGCTTCGGCAACGCGTCAGGCGCGGTGGATGGGGTGAACCTGGGGATTCTGTCGGCCAAGGGCTCGCTGTATGTCACCCGGCCTACCTTGGCGACCTATGCCAATAACCCGCAGAACTTGCAGGCGATGGCTGATGACCTGTTCTCGATGATCAAGAGCGGCAAGGTGCGTATTGATATCAACCAGCGGTATGCGCTGGCGGATGCGGCGAAGGCGCAGACGGCGTTGTCGGGGCGGCGGACTACTGGGTCGACCATTCTCCTGCCATAAGGCTATGGATATCTGGAGTCTGTAAGGGCCTCATCGCGGGCAAGCCCGGCTCCCACATTTGACCGCGTTGTCATGAAGGACACCGATCAACTGTGGGAGCCGGGCTTGCCCGCGATGGCCATGACTCGGTCTCAGGAAGGCCGCACCACCTCACCCGTCACCAAATCCCGAATCAGGCTCGGGTTCTTGCGCCCACCCAACGCACCACCCAACACCAGATCCACCTGCCCACGGAAATACTGCTCCACGCGAATCCGTGTGCGCGCAGCCGGGCGCCCCTGAGGGTTGGCCGAGGTGGAAATCAACGGCCCCACCAACGAGCACAAATCCCGCACCAGCGGATGATCAGTGACCCGCACCGCCACGGTGTCGTGCACACCTGTTACCCATTCCGGCAGCAACCCCTGGTGAGGCACCAGCCAGGTGTTCGGGCCAGGCCAGGTGCTGGCCATGCGATCGATCCAATCCTGCGGGAAGTCTTCGAACAGAAAGTCGAACTGGCGGATATTGTCCGCCACCAGGATCAGGCCCTTGTCCACCGAGCGGTTCTTGATGGCGAGCAAACGGTCCACTGCTTCTTCATTCCACGGGTCGCAGCCCAAGCCCCAGACCGCTTCGGTCGGATAGGCAATCACCGCGCCTGCGCGAATTTCTCGTGCGGTTTCCAGCACACGCCACCGGTTGACCATTGTTTACTCTCCAGACTAAAGCTCTGCGCAGTTTACCGATCTTCTTTACAAAACCTAGCAGCGCGCAAGCCAGCGCCCATTTTCACAGATAACCTGACCTTCCAGCTCCAACTCGGTCAGCGTCGCCAGCACCTGGGACAACGGGCGCCCGCTGGCAATCACCAAGGCCTCACTGGTCTGGGGTGCTGCGTGCAACAGCGCCACCAGCGGATGGATGACAGGCATCGGCGCCGGGCGCGACAGCGCTTGCCAGCCACGCAAACCTTCAAGGATGTGCTCGATGGTCTCCACCAGCACAGCGCCGTCGCGGATCAACTGATGACAGCCCTTGGCGCCGGGATGATGGATGGAGCCCGGGATCGCATACACCTCACGCCCCTGTTCGGCGGCCAGCTTCGCGGTGATCAGCGAACCACTGGCCATGCTGGCTTCCACCACCAGTACGCCCAGGGACAAACCACTGATGATCCGGTTACGCCTGGGGAAGTTGCTGGCCTGGGGCGGTGCGTCCAGTGGAAACTCGGAAACCACGGCGCTGCCTTGGTCAATCATCGCCTCCGCGAGCCGTCTGTGGCGTTGTGGATAAAAATTTTCGAGCCCAGTGCCGAGTACGCCGATTGTCTGACCGCCCACATCCAATGCCGCTTGATGGGCTGCGCCGTCGATGCCTAATGCAAGGCCACTGGTGATGACAAAACCGGCGCTCGCCAGACTGCGCGAAAACGCAGCGGCGGTGTCCATACCAGGACGAGAAGCGCGACGACTTCCGACCATCGCCAGTTGCGGTCTTTCCAGGATTGAAGGGTCACCGGCGACGAATAAAAGCGGCGGCGCATCGTCAATCTCGGCGAGCAGAGCGGGGTACTCCGGTTGGTCCCACATCAGCAAATGCTGGGTCGGGCACGCCAGCCAGGCCAATGCCGCACTGGCGCCGTCGCGGATCTCATGACTGCGCCGGGCATCGGCGCTGATGGCTGGCAACCCCAGCGAACGCCAGGCACTCGCAGGCGCGCTGATGGCCTTTGACGCCGAGCCGAACGCTTCGATCAGTAAGCGAAAACGCTTCGGACCCAGTTCCGGCAGCCTGTGCAAGCGTAGTCGGGCTTCCAGTTCTGACGGGGATACTTCGCGGTTGTTTATGGGATGCATGTGATCGTCCTTGACCGGAACAAGCTGTGGATAACTCTGTTGGTAACTTATTTAGCAGGCTATTTATTGTGTTTGATGGGCAGTCTTGAAACGGTCCATTACCGCCAGCGGCCGTGAAGCACTGAGCACCAGGCCGTAACTGAGCTTTTCGTAGGTGCGAAACACCAGCAGGGTGCCGGCGCGTTCATCAGGGAGTTGCGTCGGCGCGCCAGTGAGGCTGTCGCGGACGGTGGCGCCGGTCTTGATCACGCTGAGCAGTTGGCCTTCGACCAGACCATCGCGTCGGCCTTTGTTGAGGGTCACCGCGTCGAGCACGCCGATGTGCGTAACACCCTTGGGGATATCGATGATGTGTCCTTCAACAAAGGGCACGGTGGGCGCGGTCGCAAGCGTTGTCGGATCGATAGGCGGTTGTGCACGCAGCAAGCGGTCTCCGGGGCGCACCTCCTGCGTGACGCGCTGTACGGTCAGGGTAGTAAGGTCGCCCGCCACGACAAATCGCGCAGTACCAATGTCGTCAGCGTTAACGCCCAACAGCTCTTTAGTCACCGGGTCGGTGTAAACCTTGCCTCGTCGGAATATTCCGTAATTCGGCTGGGAAGGCTCCAAGTCGCCCCTGGCATATACCCGCTCGCCATTGGCACCCAGCACTCGGCCAGCATGGGCGGCAACGATGTACGGCGCGTTGTCCAGGTCTCGAGGCGAATCAAGAATGCGGTTATGCAGTAAAAAGCGCTGGATAGCCTGTTGCGTCGGCTGATCCAGCCGCTGCACAGGCGGCGGCACCAGGGCCATGGCGAACGGGGGCCACAACAGCAAGACGAGTAGCGATTTCCTCATGGGGTGAATCTCCTTTATTATGTGCGTTCGCGTGAAATGCCAGAGCCTTCGCGGCTTTTGGGTGTTTCACACCGGCGGTCTGGGTCCATCCCAACGCCGATTTGCCTCTACCTCACATGTGCAGCAATTACGCTTATGGCTATTTTGAACATCCTCGAATTCCCCGACTCGCGCCTGCGCACTGTCGCCAAGCCGGTGGCCGTAGTGGACGACAAGGTTCGTCAGTTGGTCGATGACATGTTTGAAACAATGTATGAAGCCCCGGGCATCGGCCTCGCCGCTACCCAGGTCAACGTGCATTTGCGTGTCGTGGTCATGGACCTGTCGGAAGACCGCAGCGAGCCGCGGGTGTACATCAACCCCGAGTTCGAACCGCTGACCGAAGAGATGGGCGAATACCAGGAAGGCTGCCTGTCGGTGCCGGAGTTCTATGAGAACGTCGAGCGACCGCTGCGCGTGAAGATCAAGGCCCTGGACCGCGACGGCAAGCCGTTCGAGCTGATCGCCGAAGGCCTGCTGGCGGTGTGCATCCAGCACGAGTGCGACCACCTCAACGGCAAGCTGTTTGTCGATTACCTGTCGACGCTCAAGCGCGACCGGATCAAGAAGAAGCTGGAAAAAAAGCATCGCCAGCAAGCTTGATGCCCTCCTTCCAAAGGCTTGCTGCGGCAAGCCTTTTTCTTTTGTGACTGCTTTTAACCGAGACCACCCATGACCGAGCCACTGCGCATTGTTTTTGCCGGCACTCCTGAATTCGCGGCCGAACACCTGAAGGCACTGCTTGCCAGCCCTTATGACATCGTCGCGGTGTACACCCAGCCGGATCGCCCGGCCGGTCGTGGGCAAAAACTGATGCCGAGCCCGGTCAAGCAACTGGCGCTGGAACACAACATTTCCGTGCTGCAGCCGCCAACCCTGCGTAACACCGAGGCTCAGGCCGAGCTGGCGTCCCTGAAGCCGGACCTGCTGGTGGTGGTGGCCTACGGCTTGATCCTGCCGCAAGTGGTGCTGGATATTCCGCGCCTGGGTTGCATCAACAGCCATGCGTCGCTGCTGCCGCGCTGGCGCGGCGCGGCGCCGATCCAGCGCGCGGTGGAGGCGGGTGACAGCGAAAGCGGCGTAACCGTAATGCGCATGGAGGCGGGTCTGGACACCGGCCCGATGCTGCTGAAAGTCACCACCCCGATCACCGCCCAAGACACCGGCGGCAGCCTGCACGATCGCCTTGCCGAGCTGGGCCCGCCCGCCGTAATCCAGGCCATCGCCGGCCTGGCTGCCGGCACCCTGGAAGGCGACGTGCAGGACGACAGCCTGGCCACCTACGCCCACAAGCTGAACAAAGACGAAGCGCGCATCGACTGGAGGCGCCCGGCCGTGGAGCTGGAACGCCTGGTACGCGCCTTCAACCCGTGGCCGATCTGCCACAGCACCCTCAACGGCGAAGCCTTGAAAGTACTGGCCGCGACCCTGGCCGAGGGCACAGGCGCGCCGGGTGAAATCATCGGCGCCAGCAAGGACGGCCTGTTGGTCGCTTGTGGCGAACAGGCGCTGTGCCTGACCCGTCTGCAATTGCCCGGTGGCAAGGCGCTTAATTTCAGCGATTTGTTCAACAGCCGTCGTGAGAAGTTTGCCCTGGGCACTGTTCTCGGGGTGGTCGCCCAATGAACCCGCGTCTGGCCGCCGCCAAGGCCCTTGCCGCCGTGCTCAACGGCAAGGCATCGCTGAACAGTTCGCTGCCCACGCAGATGGATAAGGTTGAAGACCGTGATCGCGGCTTCACCCAGGACCTGGCCTTTGGCACTGCTCGTTGGCAGCCACGCTTGTCGGCACTGGCCGCCAAGTTGCTGCAAAAGCCGTTCAAAGCTGCGGATGCCGACGTCGAGGCGCTGCTGCTGGTGGGCCTCTATCAGTTGCTCTACACCCGCGTACCCGCTCACGCCGCCATCGGCGAGACGGTCGGTTGCGCCGACAAGCTGAAAAAGCCCTGGGCCAAGGCCTTGCTCAACGCCGTGCTGCGCCGCGCCCAGCGCGAGAGTGAAGCGCTGCTGGCCGAACTGGAACATGACCCGGTGGTGCGCACCGCCCATCCGCGCTGGCTGCAAAAATCGTTGAAGGCGTTCTGGCCTGAGCAATGGGAAGCCATTTGCGCAGCCAACAATGCGCACCCGCCGATGATCCTGCGGGTCAATCGCCGTCATCACAGCCGCGACGCCTACCTGCAATTGCTCACCGACGCTGGCATCAACGCTACGCCGTGCGTGTACAGCGTCGACGGCATCGTGCTCGAAGCGGCCGCCGATGTGCGCAGCCTGCCGGGCTTTGCAGAAGGCTGGATCAGCGTGCAGGATGAAGCCGCACAATTGGCTGCCGACCTGCTCGACTTGGCGCCCGGCCAACGCGTGCTCGACGCCTGCTGCGCACCTGGCGGTAAGACCTGTCACATTCTGGAAGTCGAAACAGACCTCGCCGGTGTCGTCGCTGTCGACCTCGAAGCCAAGCGCCTGGTGCGCGTGCGGGAAAACCTTGCACGCCTGGGCCTCAGCGCCGAGCTGATCGCCGCCGATGGCCGTCACACCGCCACCTGGTGGGACGGCAAACCGTTCCAGCGCATTCTGCTCGATGCACCGTGCTCCGCCACCGGTGTGATCCGCCGCCACCCAGACATCAAGCTCACCCGCCAACCCGACGACATTGCCGCCCTGGCCGTGCTGCAAGGCGAGCTGCTCGACGCGCTGTGGCCGACCCTGGAAGTCGGCGGCATCCTGCTCTACGCCACGTGCTCCACCTTGCCGACTGAAAATACCGAGGTGATCGAAGCCTTCCTCGCCCGCACCAGTGGTGCTCGGGAGCTGGATCTCGCCACAACCGCCGGCATCAAGCAGCCCCACGGTCGCCAACTGCTGGCGCAAGAAGGCGGACACGATGGCTTCTACTACGCCAAACTGATCAAGATTGCCGCCGCGCGCGGCTGAATGGTTTTAAGGGAGTGACCGGATGAAAATCATCATCCTTGGAGCAGGGCAGGTCGGCGGCACGCTGGCTGAACATTTGGCCAGCGAAGCCAACGACATCACCGTGGTCGACACCGACGCCGAGCGCCTGCGCAACCTCGGCGACCGCCTCGACATCCGCACCGTACAAGGCCGCGCGTCGTTCCCGACGGTGCTGCGCCAGGCCGGTGCCGATGACGCGGATATGCTGGTGGCTGTGACCAACAGCGACGAAACCAACATGGTCGCCTGCCAGGTCGCTCACACCCTGTTCCACACCCCGACCAAAATTGCCCGTGTGCGCGAAGCGGCCTACCTGACCCGCGCCGGTTTGTTCGACAACGACGCGATTCCAGTGGACGTATTGATCAGCCCGGAACAGGTGGTCACCCACTACATCAAGCGCTTGATCGAAATTCCGGGCGCCTTGCAGGTAATCGACTTTGCTGGCGGCAAGGCGCAACTGGTCGCGGTGAAGGCCTATTACGGCGGCCCACTGGTCGGCCAGCAACTGCGCCAGTTGCGTGAGCACATGCCCAACGTGGAAACCCGCGTCGCGGCGATTTTCCGGCGGGATCGGCCGATCCTGCCGCAGGGCGATACGGTGATCGAAGCCGACGACGAAGTCTTCTTCATCGCCGCCAAGGCGAATATTCGTGCCGTCATGAGCGAAATGCGCCGACTCGATGAGACCTACAAGCGCATCGTCATCGCGGGCGGCGGGCAGATCGGCGAGCGATTGGCCGAGGCCATCGAAAGCCGCTATCAGGTGAAGATTATCGAGATGAGCCCGGCACGCTGCCGGCATTTGTCCGACACCCTCGACAGCACCGTCGTACTCCAAGGCAGCGCCTCGGACCGCGACCTGCTGATGGAGGAGAACATTGCCGACGCGGATATCTTCCTGGCCCTGACCAACGATGACGAAGCCAACATCATGTCCTCCTTGCTGGCCAAGCGGCTGGGCGCGAAGAAGGTGATGACCATCATCAACAACCCGGCCTATGTCGACCTGATCCAGGGCGGCGATATCGACATCGCCATCAGCCCGCAGCTGGCCACCATCGGCACCTTGCTCGCCCACGTGCGCCGGGGCGACATCGTCAGCGTGCACTCCCTGCGCCGTGGCGCGGCGGAAGCCATCGAGGCCATTGCCCACGGTGACTCGAAGTCGAGCAAGGTGATCGGCAAGGCCATCCGCGATATCGGCTTGCCGCCGGGGACGACCATCGGCGCGATTATTCGTGACGAAGAGGTGATCATTGCCCACGACGATACGGTGATCGAAACCGGGGACCATGTGATCCTGTTCCTGGTGGATAAGAAACATATCCGCGATGTGGAGAAACTGTTCCACGTGGGGTTGAGCTTCTTCTAAATCGGGTATTCCACTGTGGCGAGGGAGCTTGCTCCCGTTGGACTGCGTAGCGGTCCCGTAGATTTTGCGAGCGCTTCGCACTCGAGCGGGAGCAAGCTCCCTCGCCACAACAGCCTTCTTTCGCTCAAGGTGACAGTAAATGCTCGAATCCCTGGAAAAAATGCTCGCCAAGGGCGTGGATAACTCACTGCTTCGCTTTGGTTTGGGCAAGGGTTATCTGGACTTGAAGGAAAACGCCAAGGCAGCGGAGCATTTGCACAAATGCGTCGAGTTCGATCCTAAGTATTCGGCGGCTTGGAAGCTGTTGGGCAAGGCACATATGGGATTGGAGGATCGCGCAGCGGCACGGCTGGCGTGGGAGAAGGGCATCGAAGCGGCCCAGGCCCATGGTGATAAACAGGCCGAAAAAGAGATGACGGTGTTCTTGAAGAAACTCGATCGCCAAACTTGAGCCGATCTTCTGTGGGAGCTGGCTTGCCTGCGATGCAGGCAACTCGGTCTCTCAGTTACACCGAGGTGATGCCATCGCAGGCAAGCCAGCTCTCACATTAGATCTTCACGGGTCTTGAGTCAGAGGTGGCTCAGTACCACCGCGCCTCACCCGGCGGGCGTTTCTTGAAGCGCTTCATGCTCCACATGTACTGGCTCGGGTAAGCGCCGACATACCGCTCCACCACCTTGCTCATCGCCGCGCAGGACGTGGCGGTGTCGGTGCTGTACATATCTTCCGGCGCCGCTTCCAGGATCACTTTGTAACCCGAACCGTCCGGCAGCCGCAGCGCATGCAGGAACACGCCGACCGCTTTGTGGCCCGCCAACATATTTGGCACAAACTTGCTGGTCAGCGCCTGGGTGGCGAAGAACGGTACGAAGATCCCCGCAGATTCCGCCGGCTCCGGGTCCGCCGGAATACCCACCTGGCCGCCCTTACGCACTTCCTTGATCACACTGAGGATGCCTTCCTTGGTCGACGCCGCCACCCGGTTACCCAGTTGCACCCGCTGCTTGCGCAGCAACTCATCCACTGCCTTGAGCTTGGGCGGCCGGTAAAAAATGATGGGTTTGCACTGGTTGCAATAGAAATGGTTCAGCACTTCCCAGTTGCCCAGGTGGCTGGTGATGCCGACCACGCCTTTGCCCGAAGCCAAGGCTTCGTGCAGCACGTCCAGGCCTTCGACTTCGCGCACCAGGTCGATGGAGCGCTGGGCTGGCCAGATCCAGGCGCAGGCGCTTTCGGTGAGGGACTTGCCGATGTCCATCAGGCTGCGGCCGACTAACGCTTCGCGCTCGGCGGGGTCCATGTCGGGGAAGCATTTGGAAAGATTGATCCGCACCGTCTCGCGGGAACGGTTAGGGGTTTTCCACATGATCCAGCCAATCGCCGTGCCGACGGCCTGGACTGCGCGCCAAGGCAGCAGGGCAAACAACCGGAGAGCGCCTACCAGCAAGGCGCCTTTAAACTTTTCCACAGGTCACTCCTGTTCGTGTGTGGTGCGCAAAGCGGGCATTCTAACCGGCGTTGGCCAAGTCCGCGTAACGGTCGCAGTCCTGAGTGTGGTCCATGACCATCCCCGAAGCCTGCATGAACGCGTAGCAAATGGTTGGCCCGACAAAGGTGAAGCCGGCTTTTTTCAGGGCTTTGCTCATGGCTTCGGCCTCGGGCGTGATCGCCGGGACTTCACTGCGGTCCTTGAAATGATTGACCTTGGGTTTGCCGCCGACAAACGACCAGAGCAACCCCGCTGGGTCGTCCAATTCCAGCCAGGCCGCAGCGTTGCGTCGAGTGGCGTTGAGCTTGAGTCGATTGCGCACGATGCCAGGATCCTGCATCAGGGCTTCGATCTCGCCATCGCTCAACTGCGCCAACCGTTGCGCATCAAACCCGAACAAGACCTTTCGATAATGCTCGCGTTTGCGTAAAACGGTGATCCAGGACAGGCCCGCCTGGAACCCTTCGAGCAAAAGCAACTCGAACAAACCCTGCGCATCGCGCAGCGGCGTTCCCCACTCCTGATCGTGATAAGCCATGTACAGCGGATCTTCAGAACACCAAAAGCAGCGTGGCATAAGGCTCCAGGGGATGGTGGCGCGGCCGAATCGGGTATACTCCCGCTCTTTAAATCGCAGCCCAAGTAACAGGTGAATTTCGTGAGCCAGCCTACGCCAGCCGTGCGTACCTTCCAAGACTTGATCCTCGCCCTCCAGCAATACTGGGCCGAGCAAGGTTGTGTGGTACTTCAGCCCTACGATATGGAAGTAGGCGCCGGCACTTTCCACACCGCTACCTTCCTGCGGGCCATCGGCCCGGAAACCTGGAACGCCGCTTATGTGCAGCCCAGTCGTCGCCCGACTGACGGCCGCTACGGCGAAAACCCGAACCGTCTGCAGCACTACTACCAGTTCCAGGTGGTATTGAAGCCGAACCCGGACAACTTCCAGGAACTGTACCTGGGCTCGCTCAAACACGTCGGCCTGGACCCACTGGTGCACGACATCCGTTTCGTCGAAGACAACTGGGAATCGCCAACCTTGGGCGCCTGGGGCCTGGGCTGGGAAGTCTGGCTCAATGGCATGGAAGTGACGCAGTTCACTTACTTCCAGCAAGCGGGCGGCATCGAGTGCTACCCGGTGACTGGCGAAATCACCTACGGCCTCGAGCGCCTGGCCATGTACCTGCAGGGCGTGGACTCGGTCTACGACCTGGTGTGGGCTGACGGTCCGTTCGGCAAGGTCACCTACGGCGATGTGTTCCACCAGAACGAAGTGGAGCAGTCCACCTACAACTTCGAACACGCCAACGTCGACAAGCTGTTCGAACTGTTCGACTTCTATGAAAGCGAAGCCAAGCGCCTGATCGAACTCGACCAGCCGCTGCCGTTGCCAAGCTATGAAATGGTGTTGAAGGCGTCCCATACCTTCAACCTGCTGGATGCGCGCCGTGCTATCTCGGTGACCGCGCGTCAACAATACATCTTGCGTGTACGCACGCTGGCGCGTTCCGTCGCCCAAGCCTACCTGCTGGCTCGCGCCAAGCTGGGCTTCCCGATGGCAACCCCGGACCTGCGTGATGAAGTGTTGGCTAAGCTGGAGGCTGCACAATGAGTGCTCAAGATTTCCTGGTTGAACTGGGCACCGAAGAGCTGCCACCCAAGGCTCTCAACACACTGGCCGACGCGTTCCTGGCCGGTATCGAAAAAGGCCTGCAAAGCGCTGGCTTGAAGTTCGAAGCGAAGAAGGTCTACGCCGCGCCACGTCGCCTGGCCGTACTGCTGACCGCACTGGAAACCCAGCAGCCGGACCGCAGCATCAACATCGACGGCCCGCCACGCCAGGCTGCGTTCGACGCCGAAGGCAACCCGACTCAAGCCGCCCTTGGCTTCGCCAAGAAGTGTGGCGTCGAGCTGAGCGAGATCGACCAGAGCGGCCCGAAACTGCGGTTCAGCCAGGTCATCACTGGCAAACCGACCGCCAGCTTGTTGCCCACCATCGTTGAAGACTCGCTGAACGACTTGCCGATCCCGAAGCGCATGCGCTGGGGCGCACGCAAAGAAGAGTTCGTACGTCCGACCCAGTGGCTGGTAATGCTGCTCGGTGACCAGGTCATCGACTGCACGATCCTCGCCCAAACAGCAGGTCGTGACTCCCGTGGTCATCGCTTCCACCACCCGCAAGCTGTGCGCATCACTTCGCCGGCCAACTACGCCGCCGACCTGCGTGCCGCCTACGTGCTGGCCGACGCCAATGAGCGTCGCGAGTTGATCAGCAAGCGCACCGAGGAGCTGGCCCGCCTGCAGGAAGGCACCGCTATCGTGCCGCCAGGCCTGCTCGACGAAGTGACCGCATTGGTCGAATGGCCGGTGCCGCTGGTGTGCTCGTTCGAAGAACGTTTCCTCGATGTGCCGCAAGAAGCGCTGATCACCACCATGCAGGACAACCAGAAGTATTTCTGCCTGCTGGACGTTGACGGTAAGTTGCTGCCGCGTTTTATCACCGTGGCCAACATCGAGAGCAAGGACCCGCAGCAGATCATCGCCGGTAACGAGAAAGTCGTTCGCCCGCGCCTGACCGACGCCGAGTTCTTTTTCAAGCAAGACAAAAAGCAGAAGCTCGAAGACTTCAACCTGCGCCTGCAAAACGTGGTGTTCCAGGAAAAACTCGGCAGCGTCTACGACAAGGCCGTGCGGGTTTCCAAGCTGGCCGCTTATATTGCGCCACGCATTGGCGGCGATGCTGCTTGGGCGGCGCGTGCGGGCATGCTGTCCAAGTGCGACCTGGCCACCGAGATGGTCGGCGAGTTCCCGGAGATGCAAGGTGTTGCCGGCTACTACTATGCGCTCAACGACGGCGAGCCGGATGACGTTGCCTTGGCGCTGAACGAGCAGTACATGCCGCGCGGTGCTGGCGCTGAGTTGCCAAGCACCCTGACCGGTGCAGCCGTGGCCATCGCTGACAAGCTCGACACGCTCGTTGGCATCTTTGGTATCGGCATGCTGCCCACCGGCAGTAAAGACCCGTATGCCTTGCGCCGTGCGGCCCTGGGCGTGTTGCGCATCCTGATCGACAAGAAGCTGGACCTCGACCTGACCCAGGCCGTGGTGTTCGCGGTCGGCCAGTTCGGTGCCAAGGTCAAGCAAGCCGGCCTCGCCGAGCAAGTGCTGGAATTCGTGTTCGACCGCCTGCGCGCGCGCTACGAAGATGAAGGCGTGGATGTGTCGGTGTACCTGTCTGTGCGTGCCCTGCAACCGGGTTCGGCGTTGGACTTCGACCAGCGCGTACAAGCCGTGCAGGCCTTCCGCAAACTGCCGGAAGCCGACGCATTGGCTGCCGTGAACAAGCGTGTGTCGAACCTGCTGAGCAAGGCCGAAGGCCTGGGCAACGCTGACGTCGACCCTGGCCTGTTCGCCGATGCCAAGGAGTTCTCGCTGAACTCAGCCATCGCCAAGGCTGAAAACGCAGTGAAACCGCTGATCGCTGAGCGTAATTACGCCGAAGCACTGGCGCGCCTGGCGACCTTGCGTGAGCCGGTGGATGCGTTTTTCGAAGCCGTGATGATCAATGCCGAAGATGCAGGCGTGCGGAAAAACCGCTACGCCATGCTCGCGCGTCTGCGTGGCTTGTTCGTCAACATCGCTGACATTTCGACGCTGAGCTGACCATGGTGAAACTGCTGATTCTCGATCGGGACGGGGTGATCAATTACGACTCCGACGCTTACATCAAGTCGGTGGCGGAATGGGTTCCACTGCCCGGCTCGATCGAGGCCATCGCGCAGTTGAGCAAAGCCGGCTGGACGGTGGCCATCGCCACCAACCAGTCCGGCATCGCCCGTGGCTACTACGACATCGCAACCCTGGACGCCATGCACACGCGCCTGCGCACCTTGGTGGCCGAGCAGGGTGGCGAGGTAGGGTTGGTGGTGTATTGCCCCCACGGGCCGGATGAGGGCTGCGATTGCCGCAAACCCAAACCCGGCATGTTGAAAACCATTGCAGAACATTACAAGGTGCCCTTGGCTGGGATATGGTTCGTCGGGGACAGCCTCGGTGACCTGGAGGCGGCCAAAGCCGTCGACTCTCAGCCAGTTTTGGTTAAGACCGGAAAAGGCGAAAAGACCCAGGCGAAAAACCTGCCGGTAGGCACTTTGATTTTTGACGATCTGGCGGCCGTGGCCGCAGAACTTATCAACAACTAGCTGCCCTCGACTTCCTGACCAAGGATGTTCGGGAGAGCGCTTTTAACAGGCGGGCGTTGTCCCGCAACGGTAAATGCCGCCATGTCGATTTTGCAGGCCATCAGAACCTTTTTCTTTTACCTGCTGCTGGGCACCAGTTCGTTTCTCTGGTGCACCCTGAGCTTTTTTATTGCACCGTTCCTGCCATTCAAAGCGCGTTATCGCTTTATCAATGTCTATTGGTGCCGTTGCGCGTTGTGGTTGACCAAGGTGTTCCTGGGCATTCGCTTCGAGATCAAAGGCGCGGAAAATGTCCCGGATCAGCCTTGCGTGATTCTGTCGAACCACCAGAGCACCTGGGAGACGTTCTTTCTTTCGGCGTACTTCTCACCGTTGAGCCAGGTGCTCAAGCGTGAGCTGCTGTATGTGCCGTTCTTCGGCTGGGCCATGGCCATGTTGCGTCCGATCGCCATTGACCGTGACAACCCTAAGGCAGCGCTCAAGCACGTGGCCAAGAAAGGCGACGAGCTGCTCAAGGATGGCGTTTGGGTACTGATCTTCCCCGAAGGTACACGTGTGCCCTTCGGCACCGTAGGCAAGTTCTCACGCGGGGGTACGGCTTTGGCGGTCAACGCTAACCTGCCAGTGCTGCCGATTGCGCATAACGCCGGCAAATTCTGGCCAAAGACTGGCTGGGCCAAACGCGCGGGGACTATCACGGTGGTCATTGGCGAGCCGATGTACGCCGAAGGTGAAGGACCACGGGCAATTGCCGCGCTGAATGACCGTGCCCAGGCATGGAATCAAGCGCAGCAACGGGCGATGGGTTCGCTGCCGCCGGAGCCGATTGTGGTCGACACACCGGTCATCTGAGTATCTGTGGATAAGCTGTGCACGGTTTGTTGGCAAATCGCCTTTTTCTTCTTATAAGAATCTGATTTTATTACATATTTCCAGAGCTCATAAAATCACGAAAAACGTGCATAAGTTTTTTCAGCATAAAAAAACCGGTCCTTGTGACCGGTTTTTTATGCACAGCAGTAAAGTCGATTTTTTCAATCTTCCAGCAGCGGCAGTTGCAGGCTGAACGTGGTGCCTTTGCCCACCACGCTTTCGCAACTGATGTGCCCACCGTGGCGCTCCACCACGGCTTTGACCATGGTCAGCCCTAACCCTAATCCCTCGCTACCCTGGGCTGAATCGAAGCGACGGTATTGGCTGAACAGTTCCGGCAAGTCCTCTTCGGCAATCCCTGGGCCTTGGTCACTGATGCGACATTCCAACCAGCCTTGCGCACTGCTGTGCCTCAACCTCACGGTCGTACCGGAGGACGAATACTTGATGGCGTTCTCCAACACGTTAAACAGCGCACGAGTGAGCAGTGACTGGTCAGCCGAGACCATACCCTCATCGGCTTCATCCAGGTCGTGAACCAGATGGATCCCCTTCAGGTGGGCGATCACCGCCACTTGATCAAAGGCATCCATTACCAACATGGCGAACAACGTGGGCTGGAACTGGTAACCGTCAGCCTCGGCTTTCGCCAGTTGCACGAAGGATTCGGTGAGGCTCAGGGCGCGTCGAACTTGTTGTTCGATCTGAGCAAAGACCGGTGACTCGCCGTTATGCACATCCAGCAGCGCGAGGATTGCCGAATGTGGTGCGCGCAGGTCGTGAGAGAGGAACCGTAACATGGTCTCGCGGTGTTGCTGGGCTTCGCGCTCCTTACTCAAGTCCGTCAGGCTTAGCAGCCATCCCAGTGCAACATCGCCCTCGGCCGGTAGCAACGGCGCGAGCTCCATGCGCAGGCTGCGCTGGTGGATGTCCCGGAACTCGACGAGCTCCAGCGCTGAGAGGGCAGGGCGGACGCCATTGTGCAGCGGCGGGTAGCCGAGGTCTGCCAGTTGCTCCAACAGGTTTTCATTGACCAGGACATTACCGAATACTTCGCGGGCGATGCGGTTGGCCAGCAGGATATTGCCCTTGGGATCGGTAATCAGCGTCGCTACCGGCAAACACTCCAGACCGTCGGCCATGAAGCGTCGTGTGTCGCGCGTGCGGCTTACGGCTTGTTCCAGGGCAAAGATACGCGCCTGTAACACGTCGCCTTTGCTGGCGGGCGCACGGCGACGTTCGGGCAGTACTTTGGGTTCGTTATCAAGCCGGGTCAGTTCCCAGCCGAAGTAGGCGATGATCACGCTGAGACGACGCCAGTTCCAGATCAGGTAGCTGAGCAACAAGCCGATCAAACAGGCCGCGGGCGACCACCAATGGCCGAGGCGCAACAACGCCCAGGCACCCAGCAGTGAGGTGGCCATGCAGCCCAGGGTCATCCAGAGCGCATAGCGCGGTCGGTAGAGCAGCAGGCCCAGCAGCAACGCCACCAGAGAGGTCGCCATCAGCGCCGCGAGCCAGCCCGGCAGATCAACGATGCTGCGGCCTTGCAGCAAGCCATTGAGCACGTTGGCCTGGATCTCCACGCCTGCCGTGTTGCCGACCGTGGAGGAGAGCGGCGTGACGAACCGATCGCCCATCCCGGAAGCCGTCGACCCGACCAGGATCAGGCGATTGCGCAGCTGCTCGGGAGGTACTTCACCGCGCAGGACACTGACATAGGACACACTGGGAAAACGCGCCTGTGGCGCGATAAACGGGATACGGATGGCATGTTCACGATGCCAGGATTGGGTGATCGACTGCTGAGGTTCACCCGGCATCTCTGATAACTCGCCACTCATCTCGTAGGCCAGCCAGGCCAGTTGCGGCGCCGTGGCATCGGGTGGACCTTCACGCATATATAGGCTGCGGACCACGCCATCACTGTCCGCCTCTACATTGATATGGCCCACGCCCTTGGCGCATTTGAGCAACGGCAGCATCTGCGCGCCGGGTTGGCTGTAGCTCGCTGTACCTTCGCGCACCAGCGGCAACACAACATTGCCGGCGTTGCAGACCGACTCGGCCAGGCGCTTATCATGGGTGGGGTCGCCGGGTTCGCTGAAGATCACATCGAACAGAATACCCGCCGGCTGGGCGGCACTCAGACGGTCGATCAGATCCGCGTGCAGGCTTCGCGGCCAGGGCCATTGGCCAAGCTTTTTCAGGCTGGGATCATCGATGGTCACCAGCAGGATGCGCGGGTCGACCGGCAGGGGAGTGAGACGGCGCAGGCTGTCGTACAACGGATTATTCAGAGCCAGGCCTGGGCTCAATGACAGGTAAGCGGTAAAGGGCAGCAGCAGCAAACCGATCCATAACCACTCACGCACCAAGCCGTGGAACAGGCGCTGAGCATGGGTAGGATGACGTTTCTCGGTCTTGCGCCAGAGCATCATTGGTCAATGTGCCTGAGTGGTGGGCGGGTAGTAAAAAATGTCATAGACCCCGGTTTCTCCCTCCAGGCCGTTTTCGTCGTATGCCGATAGGCGCACGTGATAGAACGAGGCTTTGAGCCCAGTGAAGCTCATTTTCGGCACGCTGGAAAAATTTTCCTGCTTGATGTTCATAAAGGCTTTATCAGTGGCGACTTGGGCGCGGTATCGCTGGGCGCCGGGCAACGGCCGAAGGTACAAACTCCAGACGGGTGCGTCGCCTTTCTGGCCATCCTGCCCAACAAGCTTCGGTGCGGCGAGCAGTTCCACGGGTTTCAGCTCACCCTGTGTCTTGAAAAGCAGACCTTGGCGGGCGCCCACTTTTACCTCGTTTTCCACTGGCTTGCTTTTCATCTCGCGTTTGACCGCTACCTGGCCGTCCAGCACTTCGAGCACCGATTGCTGCGCGTCATTGCGCACCCGAAAGTGGGTACCTCGCACGCCCAGCACACCCACCGGCGTCACGATCTGGAAACGGTCATGGTCACTGGCGCGCTTGATCACATAGGCCTCGGCCTGGCCCTGTTCGAGCACGACCTGGGGAATCGAAAGCTTTTTCTCCAGGTGCAATCGCACTTGGGAGCTGGCGGGCAACACCACACGGGAACCATCGCCGAGCAACAGGCTGACAAACGCGGTCGACGAGGTCTTCACGCCTTCCTGTTCATCAATGGTCATGCCTTCAAGCAAAGGGCTCGCCTTGCCCTTGGGATCGAGCTTCCAGGCGTCCCCCGTGAGGTGCAGGACTACTGCCGGCAAAGGCTGGGCGCGACACAGCTGGTTGTCATCAATGTAAGGCGAGCGAATCTTGGCGGCAGCATCCACAGAACCGAACACCATGATCAACAATGAGGGGAGGGCAAGGCGCAAGCAGTTGGGGGAAAGGATCATGGTGCTCATCACGGTTGGGATTCCAGAGGGCATCTGACATCAGCACACACGAGTTTACGACAGCGCATGCGTCGGCTGATCCTTTTCCTTACGGTCGGGAGCCGGTATCTTTCCCCCATCGGTATCGAAGACTTTCAATGGGTTAATAGCTCATTGATGTCATCGTATAGAGAGATCCAAGGGGTCGACGAATCTGAGCACAATTATTCAGATTCAAAGACCGGCATCTGCGCTGTATGTGCCTGTAAATAAACCGGCCGACGGCTGCTGTACTCTTCAAGAAAGGACCCACTCATGCGTGTCGCAATACTGGATGACGAGCCCGCGGAATTGCGACGGGTGGAACAGACACTGCGACAAATCCCCAGCACCGCCGAACAGCCCTGGACCCTGCATTGCTTCGAACGCGGTGAAGACCTGCTACGCCAACTGCGTCGCGAAACCTTCGACCTGTTGATACTCGACTGGCAACTGCCGGACATCACCGGTATCGCGCTGCTGCGCTGGACCCGTGAACACATGGAGTCGCCACCCGCGGTAATCATGCTCACCAGCCGTGATGCCGAGAGCGATATCGTCACTGCGCTGAACAGCGGCGCCGATGATTACGTCAGCAAACCCTTTCGTCCTAATGAGTTGAAAGCACGAGTCACCGCGGTTCTACGTCGCCACGGCCTGCAGAAGTCAGCAACTCACGAAGTACAGAGTTTTAATGACCTGACCTTTGACGATGCTGAACTGACAGTGACGCGCGCAGGTAAACCGATCAACCTCACCGAACGTGAGTATCGTCTGGCTAGCTGCTTGTTTGCCAACCTGGCGCGGCCACTGTCCCGAGAGTATCTCTACGAGCGGTTCTGGACCCATGAAGAAATGGTCTCGTCGCGGCCGCTCGATACGCATATCTATCGGCTGCGCAACAAGCTGGGGTTGACCGCAGACCGCGGTTGGCAGTTGCTGACGATCTACGGGTACGGGTATCGGTTGGAGAGTGTGGCAGCGGCATCTCAAGACTGAAAATGATGATGTTCCACGTGGAGCATTTGGAAAGTCACCCATCTGCACTCAATAAAAAAGGCCAACGCTAAGCGTTGGCCTTTTTTGTGTTTGCGATTATCTGTATCAGAAGTCCAGGTTAGAAACCGCCAACGCATTGCTCTCGATGAAGTCACGGCGAGGTTCGACCGCATCACCCATCAGGGTGTTGAAGATCTGGTCTGCGCCAATGGCGTCTTCGATGGTCACACGCAGCATGCGGCGCTGAGCGGGGTCCATGGTGGTTTCCCACAGCTGGTCGGGGTTCATCTCGCCCAAACCTTTGTATCGCTGGATGGTGTGGCGCTTGGTGCTTTCAGCCATCAGCCAGTCAAGGGCTTCCTTGAATTCCCTGACCTGCTTCTTGCGTTCGCCACGCTGAATGTAAGCGCCGTCATCCAGCAGGGTGCTCAACTGCGCGCCCAGGGTAACCACTGTCTTGTAGTCATTGCTGCCGAAGAAGTCGCGGTTGAAGGTGACGTAGTTGGAAAGGCCATGGGAGATCAGTTCAACCTCTGGCAGCCACACGTTACGTTCACGGTCTTCACGCAGGCTGGCTTTGTACACCAGGCCAGACTTCTCGACAGTGCGCAGGCGCACTTCGTACTGGGCCAGCCAATCCTGCATATGCGCATGATCGCCCAACTGTTCCAGGCTCACGGCTGGCAGGTAGATGAAGTGCTCGGTCAGTTCCTGAGGGTACAGGCGCGACAAACGCTTGAGGGTTTTCATCACCATGCGGAAGTCGTTAACCAGACGCTCCAACGCCTCACCGGAGATGCCCGGGGCTTCGTCGTTCAAGTGCAAGCTGGCATCTTCCAGAGCCGACTGCGTCATGTACTCTTCCATGGCGTCGTCGTCTTTGATGTATTGCTCTTGCTTGCCCTTTTTCACTTTGTACAACGGCGGCTGGGCGATGTAGATATAGCCACGCTCGATCAGCTCCGGCAACTGACGGAAGAAGAAGGTCAGCAGCAAGGTACGGATGTGCGAACCGTCGACGTCAGCATCGGTCATGATGATGATGTTGTGATAGCGCAGCTTGTCGATGTTGTACTCATCACGGCCAATACCGCAGCCCAACGCCGTGATCAAGGTCCCGACTTCCTGAGAGGAAATCATCTTGTCAAAGCGAGCCTTCTCGACGTTGAGGATCTTGCCTTTCAACGGCAGGATGGCCTGGGTGCGACGGTTACGACCCTGCTTGGCGGAGCCGCCAGCAGAGTCACCTTCCACCAGGTACAGTTCGGAGAGGGCAGGGTCTTTCTCCTGGCAGTCAGCCAGTTTGCCCGGCAGGCCGGCGATATCCAGCGCACCTTTACGACGGGTCATCTCACGGGCCTTACGCGCAGCTTCACGGGCGCGTGCAGCATCGATCATCTTGCCGACAACCAGCTTGGCTTCGTTCGGGTTTTCCAGCAGGAAGTCGGAGAAATATTTACCCATCTCCTGTTCCACTGCGGTCTTCACTTCGGAAGACACCAGCTTGTCTTTAGTCTGGGAACTGAACTTAGGGTCCGGCACTTTCACCGAAATGATCGCCGTCAGGCCTTCGCGAGCATCGTCACCGGTCGTGGCGACTTTATGCTTCTTGGCCAAACCTTCGGCTTCGATATAGGTATTGAGGTTACGCGTCAGTGCGGAACGGAAACCCACCAAGTGAGTACCACCGTCGCGCTGTGGAATGTTGTTGGTGAAGCACAACAGGTTCTCGTTGAAGCTGTCGTTCCACTGCAGGGCGATTTCCACGCCGATGCCGTCTTCACGCTGGATGTTGAAGTGGAACACCTGGTTGACCGCAGTCTTGTTGGTGTTCAGGTATTCAACGAACGCACGCAGACCGCCTTCGTATTTGAACAGCTCTTCCTTGCCGCTGCGCTCGTCCTTGAGGACGATACCCACACCGGAGTTAAGGAAGGACAACTCGCGAATACGCTTGGCCAGGATGTCCCAGCTGAAGTGGATATTCTTGAAGGTTTCGGCAGACGGTTTGAAGTGAATCTGCGTACCGGTAGTTTCGCTGTCACCGACAATTTTCATCGGTTCTTGTGGAACACCGTGCACGTAGGTCTGTTCCCAGATCTTGCCGCTACGGCGAACAGTCAGGATCAGCTCTTCGGACAGCGCGTTCACGACTGACACACCTACGCCGTGCAAACCACCGGAGACTTTATAGGAGTTATCGTCAAACTTACCGCCGGCGTGGAGCACAGTCATGATGACCTCTGCCGCCGAAACGCCTTCTTCTTTGTGCACGTCTACCGGAATACCGCGACCGTTGTCGCGCACGGTAATAGATTCATCCGGGTGGATGATGATGCTGATGTCGTCGCAGTGACCGGCCAGAGCTTCGTCGATGGAGTTGTCGACCACCTCGAACACCATGTGGTGCAGACCGCTACCGTCATCAGTGTCGCCAATGTACATACCGGGACGTTTGCGTACGGCATCCAAACCTTTCAGCACTTTAATGCTGGTCGAGTCGTACGTGTTTTCTTCGCTCATGCCTTCACTCCCGATGGTCGTGGGTCTGGGTGATACGGCCTTGTTCCACGTGGAACAAAGCGACTGGCGTTTCCGTCTGCCAGCCTTCCCTCAATAATTCGTGGTCTACACAGGTGATAAACACCTGGCAGCGTAATTCTTCCAACAAACGGCATAACGCGCGGCGATGTTGCTCGTCTAGTTCGGACGGCAAGTCATCCACCAGATAAATACACTGACCGCGCCGGGCCTGGCTAACCAAATGGCCTTGGGCGATCCGCAGCGCACACACCACCAACTTTTGCTGACCACGGGACAAAATGTCCGCAGCATTGTGAGCGCCTAATCTAAGACGCAAATCAGCCCGTTGGGGTCCGGCCTGGGTATGGCCAATTTGCTGATCCCGCTGTAAGGACGTCGCGAGCACAGCACTCAGCTCACGCTCTTTGTCCCAACCACGGTAGTAACTCAGCGTCAGGCCCTCGAGGTCCAACAACTCACTCAAGGTCTGCTCAAAGACTGGTTTCAAGGCTTTGATATAGGCACGGCGGTATTCATCTATTTCGTCGCTGGCCAGGCACAGTTCCCGGTCCCAGGCCGCTTGCGAAGCGGCGTCAAGTGTACCATGCCGCAGCCATGAGTTCCGCTGCCGCAGGGCCTTCTGCAGGCGCTGCCAAGTGGCCATGAAACGCGGTTCCACGTGGAACACTCCCCAATCGAGGAATTGCCTACGGATTTTCGGCGCGCCTTCCAACAGACGAAAGCTGTCAGGGTTGATCAGTTGCAGTGGCAGGATTTCCGCCAACTGCGCAGCACTGCGAGCATTTTGCCCATCAATGCGAATCTGGAACTCTCCGCCGCGGTCACGGGATATTCCAAGACTGCTGTGCCCACCCTCAGCCAGTTCGACCTGGCCAAACACCGTGCACGCCAATTGTTCATACTGGATAACCGGTAGCAGGCGGGCACTGCGAAATGAACGGGCAAGCCCCAGCAAGTGGATGGCTTCCAGCACGCTGGTTTTGCCACTGCCATTAGCGCCGTGGAGGATATTGATGCGGGGAGAAGGGGAGAAGGTCACCGGGTGCAGATTGCGCACCGCGGTGACCGAGACGCGACTGAGGGACATCTAGCTTCTGCTGAGCATGATTACAGGCGCATCGGCATGACAACATAAGCCGAGTCGTCGTTATCGGATTCCTGCACCAGAGCGCTGCTGTTAGAGTCCGACAAGATCAGGCGAACCTGTTCAGTGGTCATCACACCCAGCACGTCCAGCAGGTAACTCACGTTAAAGCCGATTTCCAGCGAACCGCCGTTGTAGTCGACGCCCACTTCTTCTTCCGCTTCTTCCTGCTCAGGGTTGTTGGCCTGGATTTTCAGCTGACCGTTGGCCAACTGCAGACGAATACCACGGTACTTTTCGTTGGAAAGAATCGCGGTGCGGCTGAAAGCTTCACGCAGGGCCTGACGGTCACCGATCACCAGCTTGTCGCCACCTTTAGGCAGCACGCGCTCGTAATCCGGGAATTTGCCATCGACCAGTTTGGAAGTGAAGGTGAACTCGCCGGTGGTGGCGCGAATATGGTGCTGGCCCAGCACAATGCTGACATTACCTTCCGGCTCGGTGAGCAGGCGCGCCAGCTCGAGAATACCTTTACGCGGCACGATCACCTGGTGACGGTCTGGCTGACCGATATCGGCGCGCATCGAGCACATCGCCAGGCGGTGACCGTCGGTAGCCACGGCACGGATGATGCCTTCCGACACTTCCAGCAGCATGCCGTTGAGGTAGTAACGCACGTCCTGCTGCGCCATGGCGAAACTGGTGCGCTCGATCAAGCGACGCAGTTTGCTCTGCTCCAGGCTGCAGGTCAGCGAACCTGGGCCTTCTTCAACCGTTGGGAAATCATTGGCTGGCAAAGTGGACAGGGTAAAACGGCTGCGACCCGCCTTGACCACCAACTTGGCTTCATCAACCTTGATGTCGATCAACGCGTCATTTGGCAGGCTTTTGCAGATATCCATCAGCTTGCGCGCAGGCACAGTGATCTCGCCAGGTTCGGCAGGCTCTTCCAGCTGCACACGACCGACCAGCTCCACTTCCAGATCGGTACCGGTCAGGGACAACTGCTGGCCTTCGACGACCAACAATACGTTGGAAAGCACCGGCAAGGTCTGTCGGCGCTCGACGACGCCTGCGACCAGTTGCAGGGGTTTCAACAGGGCTTCGCGTTGAATGGTGAAATGCATGGTCTAGTCCCTTGCCTTAATAAGCTGCGCTGGTGTCATCAAGTTGTCAGTGTACGCAGCAGGTTCTTGTAGTCCTCGCGAATATCCGCGTCGGATTCCTTAAGTTCATTGATCTTGCGGCATGCGTGCAAGACTGTCGTGTGGTCACGCCCGCCAAACACATCACCGATTTCCGGCAGGCTGTGGTTGGTCAGCTCCTTGGAGAGCGCCATGGCCACCTGACGGGGACGTGCTACCGAACGCGAACGGCGCTTGGACAGCAGGTCGGAAATCTTGATCTTGTAGTACTCGGCCACAGTGCGCTGGATGTTATCCACACTCACCAGTTTGTCCTGCAGTGCCAACAAGTCTTTGAGGGATTCACGAATCAGCTCGATGGTGATGTCGCGGCCCATGAAGTGCGAGTGCGCGATAACCCGCTTGAGCGCGCCTTCCAGCTCACGAACGTTGGAACGAATGCGTTGGGCGATGAAGAACGCCGCGTCGTGCGGCAAGTCGACCTTGGCCTGGTCGGCCTTTTTCATCAGGATCGCGACACGGGTTTCCAGTTCCGGCGGCTCTACAGCTACGGTCAAGCCCCAGCCAAAGCGCGATTTCAGACGTTCTTCCAGGCCTTCGATTTCTTTCGGATAACGGTCACTGGTCAAGATGACCTGTTGGCCGCCTTCGAGCAGGGCGTTGAAGGTGTGGAAAAACTCTTCCTGGGAACGTTCCTTGCGGGCGAAGAACTGAATGTCATCGATCAGCAAGGCGTCAACCGACCGGTAGAACCGCTTGAATTCGTTGATGGCATTGAGCTGCAAGGCCTTGACCATGTCAGCCACGAAGCGCTCCGAGTGCAGGTACACGACCTTGGCATTCGGGTTCTTCTTTAATAGGTGGTTACCCACAGCGTGCATCAAGTGAGTCTTACCCAAGCCAACGCCGCCATAAAGGAAGAGTGGGTTGTAGCCGTGCTTGGGGTTATCGGCTACCTGCCAAGCAGCTGCACGAGCCAGCTGGTTGGATTTACCCTCAACGAAGTTCTCGAAGGTAAACGTGCGGTTCAGGTAACTCGTGTGCTTGAGCGCGCCTTCTACCTGCACGGTGCGCTGTTCAGCGCGAACCGGTGCTTGCTGGGAGGCGGCCCCGGCCATCGGGTCAAAACTGTCACGGGACGGCTCTTCATGCTGTGCTGCATTCTTTTGCGCAGAGGACTTGGAGGCTGTCGGCGCAGGTGCACTGGGGGCCGGTGCAGCAGCGGCTTGAGCGTGCGACGCAGCAGCGGCCAACGGCGCATTCGGCGCAGCACGAGGTGCGGAGCTGCGTTTGCTGCCTATTAATAAGGAAAGCACGGGCGCGAGGCCGTTGCCATGTTCGTCGAGCAATTCGAGAACGCGGCTCAGGTACTTCTCGTTGACCCAGTCGAGGACAAAACGATTGGGCGCGTAGACACGCAACTCGTCGCCTTCGGCTTCGACCTGTAGCGGACGGATCCAGGTGTTGAATTGCTGGGCAGGCAGCTCATCGCGCAAAAGCTCCACGCACTGCTGCCAAAGTTCCACTGACACGGATATCCCCTAAGTTGAAAGCCGGTGAGGCAAAAACAGCCGCCATTGTAGCGGCGAGCCGCCCACTTATCCACATGTAGGTTGATCAGAGGCCAGCCAAAATCAACGTCTTAACGGTAAAGAAGTCGACCAATGGTCTGTGCATAAGCTCTGTGGATAAGCGCTCCTAAGGTCGTTGTACAAGTGGGGGCGAAAGTCTGTGGGTAACTGGCCTGTGGATAACAGACCATTCCACACACAGCTTATCCGACAGCGCAGCACAGGCAGAGCACCGTTTCTCCCCCGTGTTGTCATTCTCTGTACATCACGTGGAATATGGCCTAAAGGCACTTATCCACAGAGGATGGCCTGCCTAGCTTTTATAAGCTTTACAGAAAAGCTTTAAATAACTTCCTTTTTTATTTTTATATCTATGCCACTGCCCGTGAAGGCCAAGCAGACAGAAAAGGCCAAATGGAGCCTAGAGATCTAATTGAAGGAAAAGCTGGTTGGAAATTGACCTAGAGGCTTGCTTTCTCTAGAATCGCCGGTCTCTTAAAACGGGGGCCATTCCGGCCCGTTGTGGACGAACCAGGTAACAACGCCATGAAACGTACTTTCCAACCAAGCACCATCAAACGCGCCCGCACTCACGGCTTCCGTGCTCGCATGGCTACCAAGAACGGCCGTGCTGTCCTGTCGCGTCGTCGCGCTAAAGGTCGTGCGCGTCTGGCAGTTTGATAATCCGGTACTGGTGGTGAGTCAGGACTTCAGTCGGGAAAAGCGTTTGCTGACCCCCCGGCATTTTAAGGCAGTCTTTGACTCCCCCACCGGCAAGGTTCCGGGGAAAAATCTCCTGCTCCTTGCGCGTAACAACGATCTTGATCACCCCCGTCTCGGGTTGGTGATCGGCAAGAAGAGCGTAAAGCTCTCCGTTGAGCGCAATCGCCTCAAGCGTCTGATGCGCGAATCGTTTCGCCTCCACCAGGACACTCTGGTTGGTTGGGATATTGTTATCGTCGCGCGCAAAGGCTTGGGGGACGTAGAAAACCCCGAATTGATTCAGCATTTCGGCAAGCTCTGGAAACGTTTGGCGCGTACCCACAAGCCAGCACCAGCAGTCAGCACCGAAACTGTAGGGGTAGACAGCCTTGATGCGTAAACTGGCAATCGTTCCGATCCAGTTTTATCGCTATGCCATTAGTCCTCTGATGGCCAGCCACTGTCGTTTCTACCCCAGTTGTTCCTGCTACGCGTTAGAGGCCATAGAAAATCATGGTCTTCTGCGCGGTGGCTGGCTGACCTTTCGTCGTTTAGGTCGCTGTCATCCGTGGAATCCCGGTGGTTATGACCCGGTTCCATCTATCCCTACCTCCCGTTCTTCTTCGATGGCCGAGTAATCATGGATATTAAACGCACGATCCTGATCGTCGCCCTGGCAATCGTGTCCTACGTCATGGTTCTTAAGTGGAACCAGGACTACGGCCAAGCTGCCCTGCCGACTCAGAATGTTGCTGCCAATGCTGTTCCTGCGGGGCTTCCCGACACAGTGAGTGGCACCAAAACTGCCGCCAGTGACGACATTCCACGTGCACCGGGCGAGACAAACGCACCTGCCGAAGTTCCAGTTGCCGCCAGCACGGACCTCATCCAGATCAAGACGGATGTATTGGACCTGGCTATCGACCCGCAAGGTGGCGATGTTGCCAAGCTGACGCTTCCGCTGTATCCGCGCCGTCAGGATCATCCGGAAATTCCATTCCAGCTGTTCGATAACGGTGGCGAGCGTGTTTACCTGGCTCAAAGTGGCCTGATCGGCACCAACGGTCCCGATGCAAGCGCTACCGGTCGTCCGGTTTTCTCTTCGGAGAAGAAGAGTTACCAACTGGCCGACGGCCAGGACCAATTGGTTGTTGACTTGAAGTTCAGCAAGGACGGCGTCAACTACATCAAGCGGTTCACCCTCAAACGTGGCCTGTACGACGTTGTTGTCACCTACTTGATCGACAACCAGAGCGCTCAGCCTTGGACCGGCGCGATGTTTGCGCAGCTCAAGCGTGATGCCAGCTCCGATCCGTCGTCCAGCACCGCCACTGGCACCGCGACGTACCTGGGCGCAGCCCTGTGGACAAGTTCGGAGCCTTACAAAAAAGTGTCGATGAAAGATATCGACAAGGTCAACGAAGACAAACAAAAGGCACCGATCACCTATAACGTGAACGGCGGCTGGGTTGCCTGGTTGCAACACTACTTTGTGACCGCGTGGATTCCTCAGCCTGGCCAGAACAATGTGGTTGCGGCTCGCAAGGACACCAAAGGCAATTACATCATTGGCTACACTGGCCCGGCATTGACCGTTGCTCCAGGTGCCAAGGCAGAAACCAGCGCCACCCTGTACGCCGGTCCGAAAAGCCAGGCTGTACTGAAAGAGTTGTCCCCAGGTCTCGAACTGACTGTGGATTACGGCTTCCTGTGGTTCATTGCCCAGCCGATTTTCTGGCTGCTGCAACATATCCACAGCATTGTCGGTAACTGGGGCTGGTCGATTATCTTCCTGACCATGCTGATCAAAGGGATCTTCTTCCCTCTGTCGGCAGCCAGCTACAAGTCGATGGCGCGCATGCGTGCCGTGGCGCCGAAACTGGCGGCACTGAAAGAGCAACATGGCGATGACCGGCAGAAAATGTCGCAGGCCATGATGGAGCTGTACAAGAAAGAGAAGATCAACCCGCTGGGTGGATGCTTGCCGATTCTGGTACAGATGCCGGTATTCCTGTCGCTGTACTGGGTACTCCTGGAAAGCGTGGAAATGCGCCAGGCACCGTTCATGCTGTGGATAACTGACCTGTCGATCAAAGACCCGTTCTTTATCCTGCCGATCATCATGGGCGCAACCATGTTTATCCAGCAGCGTCTGAACCCGACTCCGCCGGACCCGATGCAGGCCAAGGTAATGAAAATGATGCCAATCATCTTCACCTTCTTCTTCCTGTGGTTCCCAGCTGGTCTGGTGCTGTATTGGGTGGTCAACAACGTGTTGTCGATCTCTCAACAGTGGTACATCACACGTAAAATCGAAGCGGCTACCAAAAAAGCCGAGGCGTAATTTACTCTGTGGATAACCACTCAAGACGCCCCCTAGTGGGGCGTTTTGCTTTCCGTCACTTTTGTTCTGGAACCTGCTGATGAGCGCTCGTCGTGAAACCATCGCTGCTGTCGCTACCGCTCAAGGTCGCGGCGGTGTCGGTATCGTTCGAATTTCCGGGCCGCTCGCGGGCTTGGCAGCGAAGGCCATCAGTGGTCGTGAGTTGAAACCGCGCTATGCGCATTACGGCCCGTTCCTGGACGCTGACGAAAGCGTATTGGACGAAGGCCTGGCAATTTATTTCCCGGGCCCAAATTCCTTCACCGGCGAAGACATCCTCGAATTGCAGGGCCATGGCGGCCCCGTTGTGCTGGATATGTTGTTGCAGCGCTGCCTGCAATTGGGCTGCCGCTTGGCCCGCCCAGGAGAATTCAGCGAACGCGCGTTTTTGAACGACAAGCTCGACCTGGCTCAGGCCGAAGCGATCGCTGACTTGATCGAAGCCAGTTCTGCACAAGCGGCGCGCAATGCGTTGCGCTCGCTGCAGGGGGCGTTCTCCTTGCGTGTGCATAACTTGACCGAACAATTGATCAGCCTGCGTATCTACGTCGAGGCGGCGATTGATTTTCCCGAGGAAGAAATTGACTTTCTTGCCGATGGCCACGTATTGGCGATGCTGGACAAGGTGCGCGACGAGTTATCCACAGTGCTGCGCGAAGCCGGGCAGGGCGCCTTGTTGCGTGATGGAATGACGGTAGTGATCGCTGGGCGGCCCAATGCGGGCAAATCCAGTCTGCTCAACGCACTGGCGGGACGTGAAGCAGCCATCGTCACTGAGATCGCCGGCACGACCCGGGATATCCTGCGCGAACATATCCACATCGACGGCATGCCACTGCACGTGGTTGACACTGCGGGTTTGCGCGATACCGATGACCAGGTTGAAAAGATCGGCGTGGAACGCGCCCTTAAGGCCATCAGCGAAGCGGATCGGGTGTTGCTGGTGGTGGATGCGACGGCGCCCGAGGCTGTGGATCCTTTCGCCCTATGGCCGGAATTCCTCGAGCAACGTCCAGACCCGGCCAAGGTCACGTTGATTCGCAACAAAGCCGATTTGACGGGTGAAGCCATCGCGATGGAAACCAGCGCGGATGGCCATGTCACTATCAGCCTCAGCGCAAAGTCAGCAGGTGATGGCTTGGAATTGCTGCGTGATCACCTCAAGGCCTGCATGGGCTACGAGCAGACCTCGGAAAGCAGCTTCAGTGCGCGCCGCAGGCACCTGGAGGCGTTGCGCCACGCGAGCGCAGCCTTGGAGCACGGTAGGGCACAATTAACCTTGGCGGGCGCAGGGGAGCTGCTGGCTGAGGATTTACGTCAGGCGCAGCAGCTGCTGGGGGAAATCACCGGCGCATTCAGCTCCGATGATTTGTTGGGCCGGATCTTCTCCAGCTTCTGCATTGGTAAATAACCGAGTTATCCACAACCTTACCAGTTGTAAGACACCGTACCGAGCAAGGTACGGCTGTCACCCCAATAGCAACGCCCTGCATCGTTGCAACCAGATACATATTCCTTGTCGAACAGGTTCTTGGCGTTTAAATCGACTGACCAGTTTTTGTCGATTTGATAGCCAACTGCAGCGTCTACCAGCGTCACGCTGCCGGCATCCAGTTTTCCGTAAAGGCTGGGTGCCGTGTAGGAAAACGTACTGTCGAAGTAGCGCACACCACCCCCCAGGGACAGACCTTTGAGTTGACTGTCGAGGAATCGATACTTGCCCCAAATCGACGCTTGGTTACGCGGCACGCCGGTCATCTGGTGCCCCTCAACCAGAGAGGTGGCCGAATCCTTGGTAATCCGCGCGTCAGTGTAGGTGTAGGCAGCAGTCACATTCAGGTTAGGCGTGATGGCGCTGTTCACTTCAACTTCCACGCCCTTGGCCCGGCTTTCGCCGACTTGACGATAGCTGTTGGTGGTGGCATCGAGGTAAGTGTCGTCCTGCTTGCGCAAGTCATACACCGAAACCGTCATCGCCGTATCCCATCCGATCGGCTCGTATTTCACGCCCACTTCGTATTGGCTGCTGGTGATCGGTTTCAACGGTGAACCCGCGTTGGAAATCTGCTGCACCGGGACGAACGCAGTGGAGTAGCTGACATAGGGCGTAAGCCCATTGTCGAACTGGTACATCACCCCACCCTGGTAGGTGAACTTGCGGTCTTCGGAGCCTGTGTTGCTGGCCTTGTTCACCTTGTCGCGATAATCGCTGTCGACCCAATCCTGGCGACCGCCAAGCAAGAACAACCAGTGGTCATACTTGCTCTGGATCTGTGCATAAACCCCTTTCATCTGTTGTTCGAGCAAGGTGTTTTGCACAGCCACCGGCGTCAAAGGATCTCGCAAGTACACAGGGTTATACACATTGATGGTGCCGGCAGAGCCTGCGTCCCAATCCTGGTTGAACGAGGTACGGTCATAGCTCGCGCCGAACAGCACGGTATTTTCCAGCCCGCCGACCTGGAATTTGCCTTCCAGTTGGTTATCCAGGGAGTAGACCATCGACTTGTTGTAGCGGTCGTAGGCAGTCATGTTCAGCTGAGTGCCAAAGCCACGGTTATTCAACGCGCCAGGCCAGGTTTCATGACGGTTAATGCGCGACTGCATATAGCGCGAGTTCTGGCGGAACTGCCAATCGTCGTTGAAGCTGTGGCTGAATTCGTAGCCGGTGCTCCAGGATTCGCGTTCAAAGGTGTTCCAATCCGGGTTACCGAGCATGGTGTGCTTGGACAGCTTGCCATTGGGGTTTGTAAGCAAGGTACCTGCGGCTGGTAGGCCAAGTTCGAGGTTGGTGTGGTCCTTCTGGTAATTGGCCAACAGGGTGAGGGTGTTGTAGTCGTCAAAATTCAGGGTCAGGGAAGGCGCAATGTAGAGTCGATCGTCTGGGACGTGATCGGTCTGTGTATCGGACTTGCGGCCAAGCATCACCACTCGCCCAAGAATGTTGTCGCTGTCATTGAGCGGGCCGGAGATATCCACACCCACTTGGCGTCGGTTGTTTGAGCCGGAACCCAGTTGCAACTCACCTTGCGGTGTGGCGGTCGGGTGTTTGCTGACCAGGTTCACCAACCCACCTGGTGCGTTTTCACCGTAGAGCAGGGAAGAAGGGCCGCGGAATACTTCGACTCGCTCTAGACCGTAAGGCTCGCTCGTGGTGTCGTACCGATTGCCTTGTACGCGTAGGCCGTCTCGCAGTAGGCCGTAGCCGTAATCCGTGGCGTTGAAACCGCGGATGAAGAACAGGTCACCGGCCAAGCCATCGCCGGCCGCAAAAGGGGGGGCGAAGATGCCAGGCACATAGCCCAATACTTCAGTCAGCGTTTGCGACTTCTGGTCCTTGATGCGTTGGCCGGTGACAACCGAAACCGAACGTGGTGTTTCTGACAAAGGCGTGCTGGTCTTGGTGCCGATGCGACTGTTTTGCGCCTTGTAGCCCACGTCACCGGCGATCTCCTGATTGAAACCAGCCTGTTGATAAGTGCTTACCGTGGTGGGCGCCAGTGTGAGTTCGCCAGCAGGCATGGCCTGCAGGACATAACTGCCGGGCGCCTGGACGACCGCCTGCAATCCCGAGTTTTGCAGCAGTAGCGCAAAGCCTTGATCCACCGAATAGTCACCTTCCAACCCTGGCGTGTTCAAACGCGTGGTTTGCTGGGGCGAAAAAGACAGAATCACATTCGCCCTGGCAGCAAATTGGCTCAAGGCATTATCCAGCGGGCCTGCAGCAATGGCGTAGTGTTGCACCGTGCTGGCGGCCATGGCGCTGGTTGATAGCAAAACAGCGGCCGTGGCTGCAGTACTGAGCAGTAGGCTGCCGGTCAAACCGTGGTAGGAAAGCCGCTGGCGAAACTTGGTAGGGAGGCGCATAGGTGGGTTAGCCCTGAAGGTTGCGTCGTGATTACCTGTAGGGCCGCACCAGGCAAAAAAAGATAACCCCCTTATGGATAATTTTTCCAGTCAGCTGATTCGCTTCACCGAAACCCAATAGCGAGTGAAATACTTCACTTTGATCGGCAAGGTCGCTTGCAGATTGGCCAGTACCGCATCCGTTGAATCCAGGCGCAACGTACCGGAAACGCGCAGACGTGCCGAAGCCACGTCGCATTGCAATACGCCCGGCCGATAACGCGCGAGCTCGTCGAGTACATCCCCGAGTCGAGCATCCAATACGATCAACTGGCCATCGACCCAGGCCGCCTGGGAACCGCGATACACAATGTTCGGCCCGACGTTTTGGCGATCAAAGTCAGCGCTTTCACCTGCTCCGAGCACGCGGACATGGTTGGGCTGGTCACCTGGCGACACGCTCACGCGATCCTCCAGAACGCCGACACGTGTGGTGTCCGACAGTTGGCGCACGGTAAATCGGGTACCCAATGCCTGGACTCGCCCTTGGCGGGTTTCGACATAAAAGGGCGTGTGCCCGCTCAATTTTCCCGTGTGGATAAGTACTTCACCTTCGCGCAGGCGGATCAAACGCTGACGCCCGTCGAACACCACATCAATCGCCGTGCCGGTGTTGAGATCAAGCCGCGTGCCATCGGCCAATTCGATACGCCGGCGTTCACCCACGGAAGTCCGGTAGTCGGCCAATACATTGCCCAGAGACGTGTGTTGCTGAACATTCCAGCCCAAGTACCCGGTACCGCCCAACACCAGCATCCACTTCAGTACCTGGCGACGTTGCTGCGTGGTCGACAATGCACGGCGGGTTAAATCCTGGGGCAGAGCGCCAAGACTGCGCTGTAATTGCTCCATCTGGTTCCATGCCGCCTGATGGGCCGGATCATCGTTGAGCCATTGCTGCCAGGCCTGGCGTTCTGCGGGTGTAGCCGGTTGGGATTGAAATTGCACATACCAACTGGCTGCGGACTCGAAGGTCTTGCGATCGGGAATCGCCATTACAGGCTGGCCATGATCAGCGAACACTCAGTCAATGCCCGAATCATATGCTTCTTCACTGTGGTCAGTGACACCTGCAGTTGATTGGCGATCTGTTGATAAGTCAGCCCTTCGATCTGCGACATCATGAAAATCCGCCGCGCCCGCTCGCCGAGTCCGGACAGGGCTTTATCCACAGCCACCAGGGTCTCAATGATGATGGCCTTGTCTTCTTCACTGATGGCGGTGCCTTCAGGCCGTTCAGCCAGTGTTTGTCTGTAGGCCTGTTCGATGGCGTGCCGGCGATAACGATCAATCACCAGGCCCTTGGCGATGGTCGCCAGATAGTCCCGCGGTTCAACGATCTGCGCCGCATGCCGTCCGCCTAGTATCCGCACGAACGTATCGTGCGCCACATCGGCGGCATCGCAGGCGTTATGCAACTTCCCTTTGAGCCACCCGTGCAACCAGGAATGGTGCTGCTCATAGATATGCTGGACTGCAACCGTGTGTGAAGAAGGGGACATAGGGCATGACGAACTAGGTTAATGATAATCGCTATTATTAACTGCCCTACGGTGTTCCCACAATAGATCTCTACTTTCTGCGCTTACCAACGAATGTGAGGATTTGGTTGGCCTGCGTGTGGGCGAAATACACACGGTTGAACCAATTTCTGTGGATTAAACCCTGTGAATAACCGCCCTTGTGCCCAGTTGATAACAGGGCCTGAAACCTGAGTAAAAACCTGCCTGTGGATAACCACCTGTTTAATCCACAGGCTTAAACCACTTATCCAAGGGCCTCATTGGCACATGACCACAGACTTTTGAATCTCTGTACACATAGTAAATAGGGGCTTGTAGAGATCTATCCACAGAAAAGGTGATCAGTAGAAATAAACATAAAAACAAAGATTTAATAAATTTCTCTCTTTTAATTTCTATTGTCTGTGATTCATCCACAGCTGGTTAAATTTTGTGCAAAGGGTTCTTTAGCAAGGGCTAAGTCCCTATACTTGCCGGCATTGCTCCAATCTCTTTCAACAGACAATTCCTGATTACCTACATAAGCAGGCACGAGGTGCGTGGTGGATTTCCCTTCCCGTTTTGAAGTGATCGTCATCGGCGGCGGTCATGCCGGTACCGAGGCAGCACTGGCGTCAGCACGCATGGGTGTCAAAACCCTGTTGTTGACGCATAACGTGGAAACCCTCGGTGCCATGAGCTGCAACCCCGCCATCGGTGGGATCGGCAAAAGCCATCTGGTCAAGGAAATCGACGCCCTTGGCGGCGTGATGGCCATGGCGACTGACAAAGGTGGTATTCAATTTCGCGTGCTCAACAGCCGCAAAGGCCCGGCCGTACGGGCTACCCGGGCTCAAGCCGACCGCATCCTGTACAAGGCGGCGGTACGCGAAACCCTGGAAAACCAGCCGAACCTGTGGATATTTCAGCAGGCAGCGGATGACCTGATCGTCGAGCAAGACCAGGTACGCGGTGTTGTCACGCAGATGGGCCTGCGTTTTCACGCAGAATCCGTGGTGTTGACCACCGGTACGTTCCTCGGCGGACTTATCCACATCGGTATGCAGAACTATTCCGGCGGCCGTGCGGGTGACCCCCCCTCGATCGCCCTGGCTAAACGACTGCGTGAATTGCCGCTGCGCGTCGGCCGTTTGAAAACCGGGACCCCGCCGCGTATCGACGGGCGTTCTGTGGATTTCTCGGTGATGACCGAACAAGCCGGCGATACACCGATCCCGGTCATGTCGTTCATGGGCTCCAAAGAACAGCACCCCAAACAGGTCAGCTGCTGGATCACCCACACCAATGCACGCACCCACGAAATCATCGCGGCGAACCTCGACCGTTCGCCGATGTATTCCGGGGTGATCGAAGGCATCGGCCCACGTTATTGCCCGTCGATTGAAGACAAGATCCACCGCTTTGCCGACAAGGAAAGCCACCAGGTCTTCATCGAGCCCGAAGGCTTGACCACCCACGAGCTGTACCCGAACGGGATTTCCACCTCACTGCCGTTCGACGTACAGATCCAGATCGTGCAATCGATTCGCGGTATGGAAAACGCGCACATCGTGCGTCCGGGCTACGCCATCGAGTACGACTACTTCGACCCGCGTGACCTGAAGTACAGCCTGGAAACCAAAGTCATTGGCGGTTTGTTTTTCGCCGGGCAAATCAACGGCACCACCGGTTACGAAGAAGCCGGCGCCCAAGGTTTGCTGGCCGGGACCAACGCGGCATTGCGCGCGCAGGGCAAAGACAGCTGGTGCCCGCGCCGCGATGAAGCGTATATCGGCGTATTGGTCGACGACCTGATTACCCTGGGTACCCAGGAACCGTACCGGATGTTCACTTCCCGGGCGGAATACCGATTGATCCTGCGCGAAGACAACGCCGACCTGCGTCTGACCGAAAAAGGCCGCGAGCTGGGCCTAGTCGATGACGCACGCTGGGAAGCTTTCTGCAAAAAACGCGAAAGCATTGCGTTGGAAGAGCAGCGCCTGAAAAGCACTTGGGTTCGCCCGGGCACCGAGCAGGGCGACGCGATCGCCGAAAAATTCGGCACGCCGCTGACCCACGAATACAACTTGCTGAACCTGCTGTCCCGTCCGGAAATCGACTACGCTGGCTTGGTCGAAGTGACCGGCCACGGCGCAGAAGACCCACAGGTTGCCGAGCAGGTCGAAATCAAGACCAAATACGCCGGTTACATTGACCGCCAGCAGGACGAGATCGCTCGGCTGCGTGCCAGTGAAAACACCAAGCTGCCTGTGGATATCGACTACACCGGGATTTCCGGGCTGTCGAAAGAAATTCAAAGCAAGCTGGGGATAACTCGGCCAGAAACCTTGGGGCAGGCGTCACGTATTCCCGGTGTCACCCCGGCAGCCATTTCGCTGTTGATGATTCATTTGAAAAAACGCGGCGCGGGCCGTCAGTTGGAGCAAAGCGCTTGAGTTCGTCTGTTACCTCGCAACACGCCGAAGAGTTATCCACTGGGGCGCTCCAGCTGGGCGTTGACCTGACCCCGGCCCAGCACGAATTGCTGTTGGGCTACCTGGCCCTGTTGATCAAATGGAACAAGGCTTACAACCTGACTGCTGTGCGTGACCCTGATGAAATGGTTTCGCGTCACTTGCTCGATAGCTTGAGCGTAATGCCATTCATCGAAAACGGTCGCTGGTTGGACGTGGGCAGTGGCGGTGGCATGCCTGGCATCCCGCTGGCCATCCTGTTTCCCGAGTCGCAAGTGACCTGCCTTGACAGCAACGGCAAGAAAACCCGCTTCCTGACCCAGGTCAAACTTGAACTCAAACTGGACAACCTGCAGGTTATCCACAGCCGCGTCGAAGACTTCACGCCTGAACAGCCCTTCAACGGAATTGTTTCCCGGGCGTTCAGCAGCATGGAGAACTTCAGCAACTGGACTCGCCACCTTGGCGACCGTGACACGCGCTGGCTGGCAATGAAGGGCGTTCATCCAAGCGACGAGCTGTTAGCATTGCCGGCAGACTTCCACCTCGATAGCGAACACGCCTTGGCCGTACCCGGTTGCCAAGGCCAACGCCATCTGCTGATACTGCGCCGCACGGCATGATTGGGAACACAAGCAAGAATGGCTAAGGTATTCGCAATAGCGAACCAGAAAGGTGGCGTGGGTAAAACCACCACCTGCATCAACCTCGCAGCATCCCTGGTCGCCACCAAGCGTCGGGTGCTGTTGATCGATCTCGATCCACAGGGCAACGCCACCATGGGTAGCGGTGTGGATAAACACGGCCTGGAAAACTCGGTGTACGACGTGCTGATTGGCGAGTGCGACCTGGGCCAGGCCATGCACTACTCCGAGCACGGCGGTTATCAACTGCTGCCGGCCAACCGCGATTTGACCGCGGCGGAAGTGGTGCTGCTCGAAATGCAGATGAAAGAAAGCCGTCTGCGCAGCGCCTTGGCGCCGATCCGCGAGAACTACGACTACATTTTGATCGACTGCCCACCGTCGCTATCGATGCTCACGCTCAACGCGTTGGTGGCCGCCGATGGGGTGATTATCCCCATGCAGTGCGAATACTTCGCACTGGAAGGTTTGAGCGACCTTGTGGATAACATCAAGCGAATCGCCGAGTTGCTCAACCCGAACCTGCAGATCGAAGGCTTACTGCGCACGATGTACGATCCGCGCCTGAGCCTGATGAACGATGTGTCGGCGCAGCTCAAGGAACACTTCGGCGAGCAGTTGTACGACACCGTGATTCCACGCAACATCCGCCTGGCCGAAGCGCCAAGCTATGGCATGCCCGCGTTGGCCTATGACAAAACGTCGCGCGGTGCCATTGCTTACCTGGCACTGGCCGGCGAGATGGTTCGTCGCCAACGCCGCAACTCACGCACCGCTGCAGCCCAGCCAACTTAAGGAATCCCCATGGCCGTCAAGAAACGAGGTCTCGGACGTGGACTGGATGCACTGCTGAGTGGTCCGACCGTCACATCGCTTGAAGAACAAGCGGTGCAGGCCGACGAGCGCGAGCTGCAACACCTGCCCCTGGACCTGATCCAGCGCGGCAAATACCAGCCACGCCGGGACATGGACCCCCAGGCGCTGGAGGAGTTAGCCAATTCGATCAAGGCCCAGGGCGTGATGCAGCCAATCGTGGTACGCCCGATTGGTGACGGCCGTTATGAAATCATCGCCGGTGAACGCCGCTGGCGCGCGAGCCAGCAGGCTGGCAAGGAAACCATCCCGGCGATGGTGCGCGATGTGCCGGATGAAACCGCCATCGCCATGGCGTTGATCGAGAACATCCAGCGTGAAGACCTCAACCCGATCGAAGAAGCGATTGCCTTGCAGCGTCTGCAGCAGGAATTCCAGTTGACCCAGCAACAAGTCGCGGACGCGGTGGGCAAGTCCCGCGTGACCGTGTCCAACTTGCTGCGCCTGATCGCATTGCCGGAAGTCATCAAGACCATGTTGTCCCATGGCGACCTGGAAATGGGCCACGCCCGTGCCTTGCTCGGTTTGCCGGAAAATCAACAGGTTGAAGGGGCGCGACACGTTGTCGCACGGGGTCTCACCGTTCGTCAGACCGAGGCCCTAGTTCGCCAGTGGCTCAGCGGCAAACCCGCACCGGTTGAAACGGCCAAACCTGATCCGGATATCGCGCGTCTTGAGCAGCGTCTGGCCGAGCGGCTGGGCTCTTCGGTGCAAATTCGTCACGGCAAGAAGGGCAAAGGGCAACTGGTTATCGGGTATAACTCGCTGGATGAGCTTCAGGGTGTTCTTGCTCACATCCGCTGAAACATTTGCTCATGTAGCGCGCGATCGGAAATCACTACCCGGCAGTTGAATAGGGGCTGAACCGCCCCTATACTCTGCGCGCATTTTGTCGGCACAAATTATGCCAAGTTATTGATTTCCGGCAGCCGACCATTGAGGAGCAAAAGTGATGGAAACCCGCACGCCAAACACGTTGCCGTTCCATCGCTTGGCCGTTTTTCCGGTTTTATTGGCTCAATTTGTGATTTTACTGATCGCCGCTTTGGCGCTTTGGTACGGGCATGGAGTCGTAGCCGGATATTCAGGACTCTGCGGAGGCCTGATAGCCTTGCTGCCCAATATGTATTTTGCTCACAGGGCCTTTCGGTTTTCCGGCGCCCGAGCAGCCCAGGCTATCGTCCGGTCTTTTTATGCCGGCGAGGCGGGGAAACTGATTTTGACGGCAGTGCTGTTTGCACTGACCTTTGCAGGTGTGAAGCCATTGGCGCCGCTGGCTGTATTCGGCGTCTTCGTGTTGACCCAACTGGTCAGCTGGTTCGCTCCCCTGCTAATGAAAACAAGACTTTCGAAACCTTAGGGCGTTTGAGGCAACCATGGCAGAAACAACCGCTTCGGGCTATATCCAGCACCACTTGCAGAACCTGACCTTCGGTCAGCTTCCTAATGGCGGCTGGGGCTTTGCCCACTCCGCAGCAGAAGCCAAAGAAATGGGTTTCTGGGCTTTCCACCTGGATACTCTGGGCTGGTCGGTCGCATTGGGTCTGATCTTCGTTCTGATTTTCCGCATGGCGGCCAAGAAGGCAACTTCCGGTCAGCCAGGTGCTTTGCAGAACTTCGTTGAAGTATTGGTCGAATTCGTCGATGGCAGCGTGAAAGACAGCTTCCATGGCCGTAGCCCGGTGATTGCACCGCTGGCACTGACCATCTTCGTCTGGGTGTTCCTGATGAACGCCGTCGACCTGATCCCGGTTGACTGGATTCCTCAGCTGGCCATCCTGATCTCCGGCGACCCGCACATTCCATTCCGCGCGGTATCGACCACTGACCCGAACGCTACCCTGGGCATGGCCTTGTCGGTGTTCGCGCTGATCATTTTCTACAGCATCAAGATCAAGGGCATCGGCGGCTTCATCGGCGAACTGACCCTGCACCCGTTCGGCAGCAAGAACATCTTTGTTCAAGCCCTGCTGATCCCGGTGAACTTCCTGCTGGAATTCGTGACCCTGATCGCCAAGCCGATTTCCCTGGCTCTGCGACTGTTCGGCAACATGTATGCCGGCGAGTTGGTGTTCATTCTGATCGCTGTGATGTTCGGCAGCGGCCTGCTCTGGCTTAGCGGCCTGGGCATCGTTCTGCAGTGGGCGTGGGCTGTGTTCCACATCCTGATCATCACCCTGCAGGCCTTCATCTTCATGATGCTGACCATCGTCTACCTGTCGATGGCGCACGAAGAGAACCATTAAGGCCAGTCTCGACTAGTCTGATGTCCTTCCCGGTGAAACGGGAAGGTGGCCCACCAGGGCTATGAAACGATTTGTTTTACCGCTTTAAAATCTAAAAAACCTAAACCATACGACGTAAAAGTCGGGAGGAAAGATGGAAACTGTAGTTGGTCTAACCGCTATCGCTGTTGCACTGTTGATCGGCCTGGGCGCCCTGGGTACTGCCATTGGTTTCGGCCTGCTGGGCGGCAAATTCCTGGAAGGCGCCGCGCGTCAGCCAGAAATGGTTCCAATGCTGCAAGTTAAAATGTTCATCGTCGCCGGCCTGCTCGACGCCGTGACCATGATCGGTGTTGGTATCGCTCTGTTCTTCACCTTCGCGAACCCTTTCGTTGGTCAACTCGCCGGTTAATCACTCGTTTTTCGAGTGATTGGTGTGTTGTGCAACGAATGAGCGAGGTATTGGCGTGAACATTAATGCAACCATTATTGGTCAGTCCTTAGCGTTCTTGATTTTTGTCGTTTTCTGCATGAAGTTCGTATGGCCTCCGGTCATCGCAGCTCTGCACGAGCGTCAGAAGAAGATCGCGGATGGACTGGACGCTGCAGCCCGAGCAGCTCGCGACCTGGAGTTGGCCCAAGATAAAGCGGGTCAGCAACTGCGCGAAGCGAAAGCCCAAGCAGCCGAGATCATTGAGCAAGCCAAGAAACGCGGTAACCAGATTGTTGAAGAGGCTGTTGAAAAAGCCCGTATCGACGCTGACCGTGTGAAGGTTCAGGCTCAGGCCGAGATCGAGCAGGAACTGAACGGTGTCAAAGATGCGCTGCGTGCCCAACTGGGTGCTCTGGCCGTCGGCGGTGCTGAGAAGATCCTGGGCGCCACAATCGATCAAAACGCGCACGCGGAGCTGGTTAACAAACTGGCTGCTGAAATTTAAGCGAGGGCGATCATGGCAGAATTGACCACGTTGGCCCGACCTTACGCTAAGGCAGCCTTCGAGCACGCCCAGGCCCACCAGCAGCTGGCCTCTTGGTCAGCCATGCTCGGCCTGGCTGCAGCAGTGTCGCAAGACGACACCATGCAGCGCGTGCTCAAGGCCCCGCGACTGACGAGCGCAGACAAGGCCGCCACGTTTATTGACGTGTGCGGCGACAAGTTTGATGTGAAAGTGCAGAACTTCTTGCACGTCGTTGCCGAAAACGACCGTCTCCTGCTTTTGCCGGAGATTGCCGCTCTGTTCGACCTGTACAAGGCCGAGCAAGAGAAGTCGGTAGACGTTGAAGTGACCAGTGCTTTCGCATTGAACCAAGAACAGCAAGACAAACTCGCCAAGGTTCTCAGTGCACGACTCGACCGGGAAGTGCGCCTGCAAGTTGCGGAGGATGCCACCCTGATTGGTGGTGTCATCATTCGCGCCGGCGACCTGGTTATCGATGGTTCGATTCGCGGCAAACTCGCGAATCTTGCCGAAGCATTGAAATCTTGAGTTTGAAGGGGCAGCAGAGCAATGCAGCAACTCAATCCTTCCGAAATAAGTGAAATTATCAAGGGCCGCATCGACAAGCTCGATGTGACCTCCCAAGCCCGTAACGAAGGCACTGTCGTCAGCGTATCTGACGGTATCGTGCGGATTCACGGTCTGGCCGACGTAATGTACGGCGAGATGATCGAGTTTCCGGGCGGCGTCTTCGGTATGGCCCTCAACCTGGAGCAAGACTCCGTAGGTGCCGTTGTATTGGGCGCTTACACCAGTCTGGCTGAAGGCATGAGCGCCAAGTGCACTGGCCGCATCCTGGAGGTTCCGGTAGGTAAGGAACTGCTGGGTCGCGTAGTCGACGCACTGGGTAACCCTGTTGACGGTAAAGGTCCACTGGGCAACACCGAGACCGACGCGGTCGAGAAAGTTGCTCCAGGCGTGATCTGGCGTAAGTCGGTAGACCAGCCTGTACAGACTGGCTACAAGGCTGTCGATGCCATGATCCCAGTCGGCCGTGGCCAGCGTGAGCTGATCATCGGTGACCGTCAGATCGGTAAAACCGCTCTGGCCATCGACGCGATCATCAACCAGAAGAACAGCGGCATTTTCTGCGTCTACGTAGCGATCGGTCAGAAGCAATCGACCATCGCCAACGTGGTTCGCAAGCTGGAAGAAAACGGCGCCCTGGCCAACACGATCATCGTGGCTGCCAGTGCTTCGGAATCTCCTGCGCTGCAATTCCTGGCACCGTACTCCGGTTGCACCATGGGTGAATTCTTCCGCGACCGCGGTGAAGACGCGCTGATCGTTTATGACGATCTGTCCAAGCAAGCAGTGGCTTACCGCCAGATTTCCCTGCTGCTGCGCCGTCCACCAGGCCGTGAAGCTTACCCAGGCGACGTGTTCTATCTCCACTCCCGTCTGCTGGAGCGCGCATCCCGCGTTTCGGAAGAATACGTAGAGAAGTTCACCAACGGCGCAGTGACCGGCAAAACCGGTTCCCTGACCGCACTGCCGATCATCGAAACCCAGGCTGGCGACGTTTCCGCGTTCGTTCCGACCAACGTGATTTCCATCACTGACGGTCAGATCTTCCTGGAATCGGCCATGTTCAACTCGGGCATCCGCCCAGCAGTG
The DNA here is from genome assembly GCF_054685145.1 of Pseudomonas sp. H1_A03. Lineage (NCBI taxonomy): Bacteria > Pseudomonadati > Pseudomonadota > Gammaproteobacteria > Pseudomonadales > Pseudomonadaceae > Pseudomonas > Pseudomonas sp. H1_A03. The sequence goes on along the minus strand of NZ_CP162829.1, from coordinate 1,285,948 downwards.
AACGCCGGTGTTTCGGTATCCCGTGTGGGTGGTGCCGCTCAGACCAAGATCATCAAGAAGCTCTCCGGTGGTATCCGTACCGCTCTGGCTCAGTACCGTGAATTGGCGGCATTCGCCCAGTTTGCTTCTGACCTGGACGAAGCGACCCGTAAGCAACTTGAGCATGGTCAGCGCGTTACCGAGCTGATGAAGCAGAAGCAATACGCCCCAATGTCGATCGCTGACATGGCGTTGTCGCTGTATGCCGCTGAGCGTGGGTTCCTGACCGACGTTGAAATCGCCAAGGTTGGCAGCTTTGAACAAGCGCTGATTGCTTACTTCAACCGCGATCACGCCGAATTGATGGCGAAGATCAACGTGAAGGGTGACTTCAATGACGATATCGACGCTGGCATGAAAGCCGGTATCGAGAAGTTCAAGGCCACCCAAACCTGGTAAGCCGCAGCGGGAGCCGCAAGGCTCCCGCTTGCTAACCTGATAGGTGTTACATGGCAGGCGCAAAAGAGATTCGCAGTAAGATTGCGAGCATCAAAAGCACGCAAAAGATTACCAGCGCCATGGAAAAAGTGGCGGTCAGCAAAATGCGCAAGGCACAAATGCGCATGGCTGCTAGCCGTCCTTATGCGGAGCGTATCCGCCAGGTAATTGGGCATTTGGCCAACGCCAACCCGGAATACCGCCACCCATTCATGATCGAGCGTGAAGTCAAGCGCGTCGGTTATGTGGTTGTGAGCAGTGACCGTGGTTTGTGCGGTGGTCTGAATACCAACCTGTTCAAGGCCCTGGTCAAGGACATGGCGGTAAACCGCGAAAACGGCGTCGAGATCGATCTGTGTGTTGTTGGTAGCAAGGGTGCGGCCTTTTTCCGCAACTTCGGCGGTAACGTCGTTGCAGCTATCAGCCACCTGGGTGAAGAGCCGTCGATCAATGATTTGATCGGCAGTGTGAAGGTGATGCTGGATGCATACCTGGAAGGCCGGATTGACCGCCTCTCCGTGGTATCCAACAAGTTCATCAACACCATGACCCAGCAGCCAACCGTGGAGCAATTGATTCCACTGGTGGCGACTCCGGATCAGGAACTCAAGCACCACTGGGACTACCTCTACGAACCAGACGCCAAAGAGCTGCTTGACGGCTTGATGGTGCGCTACGTGGAGTCGCAGGTGTACCAGGCGGTGGTCGAGAACAACGCAGCTGAACAAGCAGCGCGGATGATCGCGATGAAAAACGCTACCGATAACGCCGGTGATCTGATCAGCGATTTGCAGCTGATCTACAACAAGGCGCGTCAGGCTGCGATCACCCAAGAGATCTCGGAAATCGTCGGCGGCGCTGCCGCGGTTTAACGGTTCAAATATTCAGAGGATCCAGCTATGAGTAGCGGACGTATCGTTCAAATCATCGGCGCCGTTATCGACGTGGAATTTCCACGCGACAGCGTACCGAGCATCTACAACGCGCTGAAAGTACAAGGCGCGGACACTACTCTGGAAGTTCAGCAGCAGCTGGGCGACGGCGTAGTTCGTACCATTGCGATGGGTTCCACCGAAGGCTTGAAGCGCGGTCTGGACGTAATCGACTCTGGCGCAGCCATCTCCGTACCGGTCGGTAAAGCGACCCTGGGCCGGATCATGGACGTACTGGGCAACCCGATTGACGAAGCTGGCCCGATCGACACCGAAGAGCGTTGGGGCATTCACCGTCCAGCACCTTCGTTCGCCGAACAAGCTGGCGGCAACGACCTGCTGGAAACCGGCATCAAGGTTATCGACCTGGTTTGCCCGTTCGCCAAAGGCGGTAAAGTCGGTCTGTTCGGTGGTGCCGGTGTAGGCAAGACCGTAAACATGATGGAACTGATCCGTAACATCGCCATCGAGCACAGCGGTTATTCCGTGTTCGCCGGTGTGGGTGAGCGTACCCGTGAGGGTAACGACTTCTACCACGAGATGAAGGACTCCAACGTTCTGGACAAAGTGGCACTGGTTTACGGTCAGATGAACGAGCCGCCGGGTAACCGTCTGCGCGTAGCACTGACTGGCCTGACCATGGCCGAGAAGTTCCGTGACGAAGGTAACGACGTTCTGCTGTTCGTCGACAACATCTACCGTTACACCTTGGCCGGTACTGAAGTATCCGCACTGCTGGGCCGTATGCCTTCCGCAGTAGGCTACCAGCCGACCCTGGCTGAAGAGATGGGCGTTCTGCAAGAACGTATCACTTCGACCAAGGAAGGTTCGATCACTTCGATCCAAGCGGTATACGTACCTGCGGATGACTTGACCGACCCGTCGCCTGCGACCACCTTCGCCCACTTGGACGCCACCGTCGTTCTGTCCCGTGACATCGCTTCCCTGGGTATCTACCCAGCGGTCGATCCACTCGACTCGACTTCGCGCCAGCTGGACCCGAACGTGATCGGCCAGGAGCACTACGACACCGCTCGCGGCGTTCAGTACGTGCTGCAGCGTTACAAAGAACTGAAGGACATCATTGCGATCCTGGGTATGGACGAGCTGTCGGAAGCCGACAAGCAGTTGGTAAACCGTGCTCGTAAGATCCAGCGCTTCTTGTCGCAGCCGTTCTTCGTGGCTGAAGTCTTCACCGGTGCTTCGGGTAAATACGTTTCCCTGAAAGACACCATTGCTGGCTTCAAAGGCATCCTCAACGGTGACTACGACCACCTGCCAGAACAAGCGTTCTACATGGTCGGCGGCATCGAAGAAGCGATCGAGAAAGCCAAGAAACTGTAATCCAGGCGCCCGGTAACGGGCGCTCATCAGGTTGAGGCAATCAGATGGCTATGACAGTCCATTGCGATATCGTCAGCGCGGAAGGGGAAATTTTCTCCGGTCTGGTCGAGTTTGTTACAGCGCACGGCGACCTGGGTGATCTTGGTATCGCCATGGGTCATGCCCCGCTGATCACAAGCTTGAAACCAGGTCCGATCACGCTGACCAAGCAAGGCGGGGAACGTGAGGTGTTTTACATCTCCGGTGGTTTCCTCGAGGTTCAGCCGAATATGGTCAAGGTACTTGCCGACACCGTGCAACGTGCTGGCGACCTGGATGAAGCCTCCGCTCAGGAAGCCGTCAAGGCTGCCGAGAAGGCCCTGAACGAAAAGGGTGCCGACTTCGACTACAGCGCTGCTGCTGTACGTCTGGCCGAGGCTGCAGCTCAGCTGCGCACGCTCCAGCAGATCCGCAAGAAGTAAGCGGCCATGCCGTCATGCTTTATGCGCGATTGATTAAAAAGGGTAGCCTCGGCTACCCTTTTTCTTTTTTTGCAAAACACTTCTCTGGTCTGAAGTCGGACCGCCCAGGATTGGTAGCCACTCATGTCTCTTGAAATCGTCATTCTCGCCGCAGGCCAGGGCACCCGTATGCGTTCGGCCCTACCCAAGGTGCTGCACCCGGTGGCCGGCAATTCCATGCTTGGCCATGTTATCCACAGCGCCCGGCAACTCGACCCGCAACGCATCCACGTGGTGATTGGCCACGGTGCCGATGTGGTCCGTGAGCGCCTGGCCGCGGATGACCTGAATTTCGTTTTGCAGAACAAACAACTCGGCACCGGCCATGCCACCGCACAAGCCGTGCCCTTCATCACTGCCGACACCGTGCTGATCCTGTACGGCGACGTACCGCTGATTGAAGTGGAAACCCTGCAACGCCTGCTCAAGCATGTCGTGCCTGGCCAGATGGGCCTGCTGACCGTTGAACTGGATGACCCTACCGGTTACGGGCGCATTGTGCGCAATGCCGACGGCAAGGTCGCGGCCATCGTTGAGCACAAGGATGCCAGCGAAACTCAGCGCGCCATTACCGAAGGCAATACCGGAATTCTGGCGGTCCCTGCCAACAAGCTCGCCGACTGGATGAGCCGCCTGTCCAACAACAATGCCCAGGGCGAGTACTACCTCACCGACGTCATCGAAATGGCCGTGAGCGATGGCCTGCTGGTCGCGACCGAACAGCCACACGACCCGATGGAAGTGCAGGGCGCCAACGACCGCAAGCAGCTTGCAGAGCTTGAACGTCACTACCAGCTGCGCGAAGGCCGCCGCTTGATGGCCCAGGGCGTGACCCTGCGCGACCCGGCGCGCTTCGATGTGCGTGGCGAAGTCACTGTCGGCCGCGACGTGCTGATCGACATCAACGTGATCCTCGAAGGCCGCGTGATCATCGAAGACGACGTGGTGATTGGCCCGAACTGCGTGATCAAGGACAGCACCCTGCGCAAAGGCGCGGTGGTCAAGGCCAACAGCCATATCGACGGCGCCGTGATGGGCGAGGGCAGCGATGCTGGGCCGTTTGCGCGGTTACGTCCAGGAAGCGTATTGGGCGCTAAAGCCCATGTGGGTAACTTTGTTGAATTGAAAAACGCCACATTGGACGACGAAGCCAAAGTCGGACACCTGACCTACTTGGGTGATGCCACTGTAGGTGCGCGAACTAACATCGGGGCGGGCACCATCACCTGCAACTACGATGGCGCCAATAAGCACCAGACCACCATTGGTGCGGATGTATTTATCGGTTCCAATAATTCGTTGGTCGCCCCGGTTACCCTCGACGATGGCGCCAGCACAGCCGCGGGCTCAACCATCAACCAGGATGTGGATAAGTCCCAACTGGCAGTCGCCCGTGCCCGCCAACGCAACATTGATGGCTGGAAACGCCCGGTCAAAATCAAAAAGACCTGAGTTATCCACAATCTGTCTGGCTGAACGCTGCCTCCTGTGGGAGCTGGCTTGCCTGCGATAGCGGTCTGGCATTCAACATTTATGTTGCCTGACACTCCGCTATCGCAGGCAAGCCAGCTCCCACATTTATTTTGGGGTGTGCACCTAAAAATTTCGCACGCCCCACTTGACGATGTTTCGCCAATAGGTTTTGATTGCCTTCGTTATCTTTCGAAACGAAACTTACCATCACCATGTCGAAACGAAATACCCCCCAACGACGCCACAACATCCTGACCTTGCTCAATGAACAGGGCGAAGTCAGCGTGGACGAATTGGCCAAGCGTTTCGAAACGTCGGAAGTGACCATCCGCAAGGACTTGGCTGCCCTCGAAAGCAACGGCCTGCTGTTACGCCGTTACGGTGGCGCAATTACCATGCCCCAGGAACTGGTCGGCGACGCCGCCCAACCCATCTCGATCTACAAGCGCGCCATCGCCCGTGCCGCCGTGACGCGCCTGCGCGAACACGCGCGCATCATCATCGACAGCGGCAGCACCACCGCCGCGATGATCCCCGAACTGGGCCACCAGCCCGGCCTGGTGGTGATGACCAACTCCCTGCACGTGGCCCGCGCCTTGAGCGAGCTGGAGCACGAGCCGGTGCTGTTGATGACCGGCGGCACCTGGGACCCGCATTCGGACTCGTTCCAGGGCCAGGTCGCCGAGCAAGTGCTGCGTTCCTATGACTTTGATCAACTGTTTATCGGCGCCGACGGCATCGATCTGCAGCGCGGTACCACCACCTTCAACGAACTGCTGGGCCTGAGCCGCGTCATGGCAGAGGTCGCCCGTGAAGTGGTGGTGATGGTCGAATCCGACAAGATCGGCCGCAAGATTCCCAACCTGGAACTGCCCTGGAGCAGCGTCCATACCCTTATCACCGATGATCGCCTGCCGCTTGAGGCCCGCGACCAGATTCAAGCCCGCGGCATTACGCTGATATGTGCGGCAATCATCTAGGAGAAACACCATGTGTGGCATCGTAGGCGCAGTCGCTGAACGCAACATCACTCCCATCCTGCTCGAAGGCCTCAAGCGCCTGGAATACCGTGGCTACGACAGCGCCGGTGTGGCCGTCTTCTCCAACGCCGGCAAGCTTGAGCGCATGCGTCGCCCGGGCAAAGTCAGTGAACTGGAGCAAGCCCTGGCCGGTGAGCCGTTGGTTGGCCGTCTGGGCATCGCCCACACCCGTTGGGCTACCCACGGTGCGCCGTGCGAACGCAACGCCCACCCACACTTTTCCGGCGACCTGGCGGTGGTGCACAACGGCATCATCGAAAACCACGAAGTGCTGCGTGAGCAACTTAAGGGGCTGGGCTACGTATTCACTTCGGACACCGACACCGAAGTCATCGCCCACCTGCTGAATCACAAGCTCAAAGACCTGGGCGACCTGACTGTCGCCCTCAAAGCCACCGTAAAAGAACTGCACGGCGCCTACGGCCTGGCCGTGGTCAGCGCCAGCCAGCCCGATCGCGTGGTTGCCGCCCGCAGTGGCAGCCCGTTGGTGATCGGCCTGGGCTTGGGTGAGAACTTCCTGGCTTCCGACCAGTTGGCCCTGCGCCAGGTCACCGACCGCTTCATGTACCTGGAAGAAGGCGATATCGCTGACATCCGCCGTGAAAGCGTGCAGATCTGGGACGTTAACGGTCAGTCTGTCGAGCGTGAAGCGGTGCAATACCGCGACGGCGCCGAAGCCGCCGACAAAGGCGAATACCGCCACTTCATGCTCAAGGAAATCCACGAGCAACCGGCCGTGGTGCAACGCACGCTGGAGGGTCGCCTGGGCGACAAGCAAGTGCTGGTCAACGCCTTTGGCCCACAAGCCGCCGAGTTGTTCGCCAAAGTGCGCAATGTGCAGATCGTGGCTTGCGGCACCAGCTACCACGCCGGCATGGTTGCCCGTTATTGGCTGGAAGAACTGGCCGGCATTCCATGCCAGGTCGAAGTGGCCAGCGAGTTCCGCTACCGCAAAGTGGTGGTCCAGCCTGACACCCTGTTCGTGACCATCTCGCAGTCCGGCGAAACCGCCGACACCTTGGCCGCCTTGCGTAACGCCAAGGAGCTGGGCTTCCTCGCCAGCCTGGCGATCTGCAACGTCAGCATCAGCTCCCTGGTGCGCGAATCCGACCTGACCCTGCTGACCCAGGCCGGTCGCGAAATCGGCGTGGCCTCCACCAAAGCCTTCACCACCCAGCTGGTCGGCCTGTTGCTGCTCACCCTGTCCCTGGGCCAAGTACGTGGCACCCTCGCCGCAGGTGTTGAAGCCACCCTGGTCGAAGAACTGCGCCGCCTGCCAACCCGCCTGGGTGAGGCCCTGGCCATGGACAGCATCGTGGAAAAAGTCGCCGAGCTGTTCGCCGACAAAAACCACACCCTGTTCCTCGGCCGTGGCGCGCAATACCCGGTGGCAATGGAAGGCTCGCTCAAACTCAAGGAAATCTCGTACATCCACGCCGAAGCCTACCCGGCCGGCGAGCTCAAGCACGGTCCATTGGCCCTGGTGGATGACGACATGCCAGTCGTCACGGTCGCGCCAAACAACGAACTGCTGGAAAAGCTCAAGTCCAACCTGCAGGAAGTCCGCGCCCGTGGCGGCCAACTGGTGGTGTTCGCCGACGAGAAAGCCGGCATGACCAATGGTGAAGGCACCCACGTCATCAACATGCCGCACATCAACGACACCCTGTCGCCGATTCTCTACACCATCCCGCTGCAACTGCTGTCTTACTACGTCGCCGTGCTCAAGGGCACTGACGTTGACCAGCCGCGCAACCTGGCGAAGTCGGTGACGGTGGAGTAATACGGCACGCGCCTGGAGGCCCTTGGGGTCTCCAGGTTCCAGCGAAAGGATGCGACCTCGATGCAACCCTCTTCCCAGATTCACGCACGTTTGAACAATCGCCGGTTTGCGGTCGCAAACAATACCCAAGGTCTCTCAGGTACGGGCACGGTGTTTCATTACCTTGTCGATGGCGATGCCATCTCGAGCACTTACCAAGGCGCAAGGATTCGTCTGGGCCAGCAGGTCGGGCGTGTAACCGGCCCTGATACCATCGAATTGCTTTATCAGTGCGTGACGACAGAAGGCGCACTACTGGCCGGTTGGTCTCGTGGCACGGTCGACGTCGACCAGGCCGGGCGTACCACGCTGAGCTTCGTCTGGGGGTGGTTATCGGGTGCGACGGGAGGCGGGGAGTCAAGCTACGTTGAACTTGCTGAGTGCGACAACCACTCCTAAGGCACAAACTCCACCCGCAACCCCCGGCTCGCACTGCGCCCCTGATCATCACTGACTCGCAACCGATACTCCCCCGACTTGCCCGGCCGCCAATTCAGCGTGGTTTGCGGCGGCCCTTGGCCGATCAAGGTTTGATCAGCGAACCAGTACAACGTCGCCGCATCGCTGGCCGCATTGGCATTCAGCGGGATGCTTTCCTGTGGCTGGGACAGGCGCAGCTGATAGCTCACCTGGGTCAGCGGCGAACGGATCTGCGGCGCTTCGCTCTGGTCGCTGATGCGGTTGGGTTGGCAGTTTTTCATCACGTTGGGCGGCGTGCGCCGCGGCAGGCCGGCGGCGCGGTACAGGCGTTGCACGTCGCTGGGCCAGAACTCGAAGACTTCTTCGCGGGTGTATTGCGCCTCGAACGGCGGGCAGGCGGCTTTACCGGTGCGGGTGTCGATCAGCACCGGGCGGTGCAGGTTGGACACGCGAATCGGCGAGACGCCGGGGATATACCAAGTCTTGCGGGTTTGCGGGCACCAGCGGTTGGGCAACTCGCCGGAGGCGGCGCAGATGTCGATGCGCACCAGTCCGGCGGGTGGCTTGTCGGGTTTGATCACCACATTCGGCAGGGCCAGGGGCAGGGCGTCGGCGATGCGGAAAAACAGCGGCGCAGCCGTCTTGGCGCCGATAAACGCCGGGTTTGGCCGGCCATCAAAGTTGCCCACCCACACCACCAGCACGTACGGCCCGACCAGGCCTGCGCTCCATGCATCATGGAACCCCCAAGAGGTGCCGGTTTTCCAGGCGGTGCGCCAGTGGCGGCCAGGCAAGCCATCCGGGCGTGGGTTGCGACGCAGCATGTCGCGCACCATGAAGGCGGCTTGGGGCGTTAGCAGTTGGGCGCCGGTGGTCTGGGGCTGTTCCTGCAAATAGCGCAAGGGCCGCAAGTGCCCGTCACCGGCCACCATCACATACAGCCGCGCCAGTTCTTCCGGGGTCATCTCACCGCCGCCGAGGGCCAACGCCAGACCGTAGTGGCTTTCGTCGCGCAGGCCTTTGATACCGGCGCGCTGCAGCAATCCATATAAGGACGGCGACTTAACCTGGCTGGCCAGCCACACCGCCGGGATATTTCGACTACGGATCAACGCATCCCGGGCTGTCAGCGGCCCGACAAAACTGCCGTCGAAATTTTCCGGCTGGAAGTAGCCGAAATTACTTGGCAGATCCTTGAGGATACTCATTGGGTGGATCACCCCCTGGTCCAGCGCCAGGCCGTACAAAAACGGCTTAAGCGTCGACCCCGGCGAGCGTCGCGACAGCACTCCATTCACTTGACCGTGGAGGCTTGTGGATAAGTAATCCGCCGACCCTACCAGCGCCTTGACGCTCTGGTCGCGGCTGTCGATCAGGATGGCCGTAGCGTTTTCCACACCGGTGCTGCGCCGCTCGGCGATAAACCCGGTGATCAGGCGTTCGAGTAACTGTTGCAAGGGCAAGTTGAGGGTGCTGTTCAACTCGTTGCCGGGCTGGGATGCCAGCAATTGCTCGCTCAGGTGCGGCGCCAGGAAAGGAATCTGCTGGCGGTTGCGCGCCTCCAGAGGCAGGTCCAACAAACTGTCGTTACGCGGGTCCTGTGGATAAGTCTCGCGCCAGTCAGCCATCAAGCGCAGCCGCGCGTTTTGCAATGACGGCCCGAAGCGCGCACGTCGCCCCGGTTGCTGCGGGATCACCGCCAACGCCAGCGCTTCGGACAACGACAACTGCGCCGCCGACTTACCAAAGTAGATACGGCTGGCCGCTTCGGCGCCCTCGATATTGCCGCCCATGGGCGCCAGGTTCAGGTAGGCCTCAAGAATATCGTGCTTGCTGTAGCGTGCTTCCAGCCATAGCGCCAACGCCATCTGCTGCAACTTGCCTGGCACTTGGCGGGTGTTCAGATCCCACAAGCGCCGCGCCAGTTGCATGCTCAAGGTCGACCCGCCCTGGCGTTGGCCACCGCTGTAGGTGGCCAGGGCTGCGCGCAGCAACGCCGGGGGATTGATCCCCGGGTGCCAGTAGAAATTACGGTCTTCCTTGAGCAGCAAGGCCTCTACCAATGACGGCGACATGCGCTCCAGCGGCAGCCACAGACGGTATTGCCCGTCATCCGCCAACGTCATGCGCAGCAGTGAACCGTCGTCGGCCAATACCACCCGTGACGAGGTCACGGCCTGTTCCAGCGGGGCATGGGGCCACAGCCGCAACCCCGCCAGTAGAACCGCCGCTGCCAGCAGCGGCGTCAGGCGCTTAAGGCTTGGTAATTTCAAGCTGGCCTACTTTGCCGCGCCCTTGCAGGGTGGTTTCGTACATGCCTTCGGCGTAGGCCGGTGGCGTATTGAAGGTGCCGGCGTTGGTGGCGCGCACACGGTAGACGAAAGTGCCTACATCGCGCAGCGCAGTGCCGTACAACACCACTCGATCATCACGCACATCCACATAGTCCGGCTGCCAGGTGCTCAGCTCGGTTTCGCCGATGGGCGCTTGCCATGTGTCCGCTTCCTGGCTGTCTTCTTCCACGTATTCGGACGCTTCGCCTTCACCTTCCTCACTGCTGGCGGCTTCCGGCTCCGGCGGCAAGTTATACACAGGCTCTACGCCACCCGGCAGCAAGTCGACCACGGCCACTTGCTGCACCTGATCACGGTTTGTAGCACGCAGACGCAGGCGCACCAGGAACTCATCACCTACCGCCACCTTGCTCACCGGCTCGCCCTTGAGGTCGAGGTATTCGTGGATGATTTCCAGGCCATTGTTGATCGGCTTGAGCTTGGCGCCCTTGTCGAAACCGGCTTCGCTGAGCATGTAGAACGCGGCCGGGCCATCGGATTTTTCCATCACCAGCTTTTGCGTGGTGCCTGGCACGGCGGCGCGCGGTGGCTGACCGGCCATCTCCAGCAATTGCTGCTGCTTGTCACCCAGCCAGGCGGTGGCCTTGAGGGTCATATCGCTTTGCGCGCGCTGGCCATAGTTGTCCAGGGCGCGCAGCAACAGCGCCGCCGACAGCGAGTTGTAACGCTGCTCATTGAGGCGCTTGCCGAGTTTATCCAGCAAGGCCGTGGGCACATCGTCCATCAGCTCGGGGAAGTGGCGCGCCAGCAGGTGCAGGTGTTCGGCATCATGCACCAGCGGGTCGTAATACAAACCGTCGCTGTCCCACTTATCCACAAGCGAACGCCATGGGATTTTGCGGAACAGTGCATCGGCCTGGCGATCCTGCTTGAGCAATTTGTAGCTGGCAGCCAGGTAAGCGGCGCCCAGGTCGTTCTGCCAGGTGTCCTTGAAGTAGCTCTCGTAGCGCTCGCGGATATCGCTCAATGCACCACTTACCAGAATCCCCTGACGGCTCAGCAGGTAACTGGCGTAGGCGCGGTTGCGCAATTCCGACAGGCCTTCGCTAGGACCGTTGGCCAGGTCTGTCAGATACGCGTTCGAGCGCACCAGCAGATCTTCCGGTACCGGCAACCCGCGCTCCTTGGCTTCGATCAGGAAGTCGGTGGCGTACAGGCTGGCGTACGGCGCCACGTCCGGGTTGGCTGCCCACAAACCGAAGCCACCGGCCTGGTTCTGGCGTTGGCGCAGCATGCGCACGGCACTGCTGAAGGCTTGTTCGGCTTCCGGTGCGTTACCGCCCCAGATCACCGCCGGCATGGCCTTGGACACCCATTGCTCGGTGCAGGCATAGCCGTAGTCATCCAGGTAATGCTTGAGGCCATTGGCCCATACCAGCGGCGAGGCGGCCACGCCCAGTTGCACGTCACGCAGCTGGCTGAACAGTTCGCGAGTAGGTTTGAGTTCTTTGCTGGCGCTGTCGAAGCGGCCCAGGCTCAGTGCCACGCGATGTTCGCTCAGCGGGCGGATCGAGGTAGTTTCCGCCACCTGGATACGCTTGCCGTTGGGCAATACGGCGACAAAGCGCAGGTCAGCCGAACCGAGGATTTCACCCACCTTGATCTTGAACTCGGCCGTGCCTTCCTTGCGCGGTTGCAGTGACAACGTGCTGCCCTTGTCGCCCTGTACCTTCAGGCCATCGCTGGTCTGAAGTTCAAACTTCACGTCCGCCGCTGCATCGAGGTTGCTGAACACCCCGGCGCTGACGTTGAACACATCCCCCGGCGCCACAAAGGCCGGTACGTTTGGCGTGATCACGATCGGCCCGCGCACCTCGGTATTGGCTTCGCTGACACCGACGCTGTCGCTGTCCACTGCCACCGCAAACAGGTGCAGCTTGCCGTTGAAGCTGTCCGGCACCTGGTAATGCAGCAGGGTTTCGCCGGCTGGCAGGTCTACCAACCCAGACCACCACGCCACGGGCGGCTGATGTTTACGCTTGAATGGGTTGAGGTGATTGGCCAGGGCGCCTTCCGTATCGCCACCGGGCGCCGCCCCACTCAGCAGGCGGCTGAATTCCGGCAGGATCAGGTCAAGGATCTGACTGGTGCCTACCTCCAGCGCACGCTTCTGGAAGAAGAAGCCCAGCGGGTCCGGCGTCTGGTAGCGCGCCACTTGCAGGATGCCTTCATCTACCGCGTACACCACTGCGCGGCCCGGGCGGTCGGCGGTGACCTTGATATCCAGCATCTGCCCCGGCTCGATTTTCGCCGGGCCTTCAACCTTCAGCGCCATGCGTCGCGCATCCAGGTTGATGCTGAACGGCACCACACCATAGGACAGCGGGCTCATGTACACCTCGGCCGAACCCATATCGCGCACAAACTGCACGTTGACGTAGGCATTGCCCTCAAGCCCTGCCGGCACACGGATATGTTGCACGCTGTTGGTGCTGTCGGCCTTGAACCACTGCTGGGTGTAGACCTTGTCGCGCTCGATGGTGATCAAGCCGGCGCCGGTGTAGGGCGCACGGATGCTGATGGCGATCTCATCACCGGTGGCGTAGCTGCGTTTATCCAGGCGCAGTTGCAGCTCGGCGTTGCGTTCCAGTGAGCGCGAAGTGTTGCCACGCCCGGCCACGCTGTAGTCGATCTGGTTGAGCAGGTTGCCGTTGGCGTCTTTGAGTTGCAGAGTGAAATCGCCCGGGGTTGCGGTGTTCAGGGTCTGCTTAGCGCCTTGCGCGGTCATCACCAGTGGCTGCGCCGGCTGGCTGATGTTCTTGATGCGCGACTCGTACTTGTAGGTGCCGTTGGACTGTTTCACCAGCACCGACACATAACGGTGTTCGACCACTTCGCTGGTCAGGCCGTCCACCGCCAGCGGCGTAAGGTCTGGCGCGACAGCCAGCCATTGCACCTGGCGCGGCGCGTCTTTGGCGACGTACGACAGCGAATCCTGACTTTTCACACCGACCAGGTAGGGCGCGGATGACACCAGCAAGGCACTCTGCGCCGCCACATTGCGTCCGCCTTCGGCTTCGAACACCTGGGTCATCACCTGCAGGCGATAGGTGCTGTTGGCGAAGCGTTGCAGGTTGAGGTCGAGCACGGCCTGGCCGTTGTCGTCGACGGTGGTTTCAGCCAGGTCTTCGGTGCTGGCCTCTTCCAGGGAGTCGTTGAGGCGGAAACGGTAATCGGGGTAGCGATCAAACGCCGCGAGCGTTGGGCTCAGGGACATTTTCGCGGTGACGCGGCGGCCGGACGCCGGGGCGCCGAACAGGTGCATAGCGGTGACTTTGGCCACCACTTGGTCCGGTGGAATCCAGCCCTGCACAGGCGTGTCGTGCAGGCTCAGGCTGACCTTCATGCGGTCCGGCTCGAAGTCGCGGACCTTGAAGCTCACGCTGCCCAGGTCGGTGCGGGTCTGCTTCTGGCCAATCAGTTGCAAAGTAGCGGTGTACTCCCCGGCAGGGGCCACTTCGCTGCTCGGGAAATCAAAGGTTTCAAAGCCGCTGGCGGACAGCTTCAACGGCTGGCGGATGACTTCCAGGCCACGCGGGTCGGTGATTTGCAGCTCCACCGGCAGGCCTTGCAGCGCGCCTTTCCAGTTGCCGCTGCGCACGATCATGCCCAGGTGCGCGGTTTCGCCGGGCCGGTACAGGCCACGGTCGGTAAACAGGTAGGCGCTGAGGCGATCAATCGCACCGTCTTCTTCCAAACCACCTACGTCGAAGCGCGACAAATCCAGTTGCTGGGACTGGCGGGCAATCGGCAGGAACGACTGGTCATTACCGCGCGTGACCACATACATCAGTGGCGTTTTCTCACGACGCAGTTCATCCAGCTTGGCGAAATGCGCGTGGCCTTCGCCGTCGGTATGGCCGCTGGCGACCGGCAACCCGTTGCGACCGATGATATCGACTTGCGCATCGGACACCGGCGAGCCATTGCCGATGGATTGCACATACACATCATGGCTGCCGTCGCTGGAGCGCTTGGCGATGATGCCGAGGTCGGTCACCACGATAAAACGCAGGTCGCTGGTGCTGTTGCGCTCGTACTCGAACGTACGCTCGGCGGGATCGTCCTGCGGGCTGAGCTTGAGGACAAAAATACCGCGACGGCCACCATTGGCGGTGAGGTAGTGGCTGAGGTCGACATTGTCGTAGACGGTTTTTGCCGGGTCATTGGATGACAGAGGAATATCCAAAGACTGACGCTCGACCATGCGATCGAAGTACTCATTGCCAAAGTTCGGCCGCGCAAAGCTGCCGCTGCTCTGGTCCACCAGGTGTTGCAACTGGTTGGGCAGCAAGCGGGCGATTTCCACATGGGCGCCGGGCACGCCACGGGCCATGAAGCCCAGGCGTTTTTCGCCATTGAGGCTGAGCAAGGCGCCGTCAGACAAGAACTGCAAGGTGCGTGGATACGCCGGCATGCTGATCAGCGACGCCGTAGGATTCTTCGCCAGGTAGCCACCGATGGCTTCCAGGTTGGCGGGCACTCGCACATACACTGCGCGACCGGCCGGGGCCTTGAATTTAAAGGCGTGCAGGGTGTTCAGCGGTTCGACGCTGGGCACGTGGGTCAGGTTGACCTTGGTGCTGCGGGCGAGCAGGGCGTCGTCGATCTCGTTGCTGTTGTAGGGACGCGTGTCGTCCTGGGCTTTTTCTGGCAACAGCCAGGCCTGCACCTTACCGGCGATGGTCTCGTCGGCTACGGCACTGGAGCTGCTGAACATCAGCACCGGCTCCGGCTCGCCACGTTCGTTGTCGACAAAACTCACTTCGGCCCCGGTAAAGGTCAGGCGATAGCGACCGGGTACGGTGACCTCCGCCACCAGCGGTGCGCTGCTGGCGTTGCCGCCGTCGCGGGCCTTGATGCCTTCGTCGAGCTTGGCGCTGACCGGCGTGCTTTCCAGGGGCGTGGCGAGGGCGGCGGAGCGTACGTAGGCGTTGAGCTTTTTCTCGTCGAAAGTGATTTCCGGGCGGTTGGGCAATTGGGCGTCGCGGTAGGCCAGGCCTTTGCCAAGAGTCACCGTTACGCGTTTGCGTAGGTTGTCTTCATCCACAGGGTGGGAAAAATGGAAGGTGGCCACCAGCTGTTTCAGCGTCGGATTGGACGGGTCTTGGTACAGCTCGTTTTGCGCCAGGGTCGCGCGGAACGGTTGGGTGGAAAACTGCGTGCTGTATTGGTCCAGCAACACGCCGTCGGCCAGCAGGTTTTTCTTCGCCAGGTCGAGGGTGTAATGGGCGTCGATGGGCCAGTCTTTCTCAGGTACGAACTGCAGGGTGCGGTCGTCGGACCAACGCCAGGTGCCCGCAACCGCAGGGTTGAGGGTAATGCCATCGGTGACCGGTTTGCCGATGGCCGCCAACGGGGCCACGGATTCGCCGAAACGCACCTGCAAGTTATCCACAACCGGCGGCTGCTGGGTGTAGTCGGTGAGGTTCGGTTTGTGCAGCGAATAGCTCGCGGTGTGCGGCTGCGGCAGGTTGGAATACCAATGCCAGCCGTAGAACCCGGCGGCGGCCAGCAGGACCAAGCCTAATAAGCCGGCACCGGTCTGGCGCGGATAAGCGCGGGCTTTGCTGCCCAGGTTCGCCAACCCACGGCCGGTAGCGCGCAGCCAAAGCGGCGGATGCCATTGGCCAAAGACGGCCCCCACCACTGTCAATAACGCGCCGACAATACGGCGGCTGATCGCTTTGAACGAATCGAACATGGTGAGCATCCCTGGCTAAGTGCGGCGTATCTTACACGCGTCTTTGATACAAAAGATGACGCGATACGCCGACGTGCTCAGGCGTGTTGCACAAAGGTGAGACGCACCGCAAAACCGATCAAAAGACTGCCGAATAACCATTGCTGCATCCGCTGCGCCGAGCGGCTGCGTGCCAGCCATTGGCCGAGGCGCGCACCGGCCAGGGCGTAGCAGCAGTCGAAGGCGAAACCGACTGCCACCAGAATGACCCCCAGCCACGCAAATTGCCCAGCCACCGGGCCGGCATGCGGATTGATGAACTGCGGCAGCAGTACCGAGCAGAACAGCAGGGCCTTTGGGTTCAACAGATTGGTCAGCAAACCGCGCTGAAACGCTGCGCGCCAGGCATGCACCGTTGACGGAGTATTAGCAGTGTCGAGGGCCGGCAGCATGTTCGCCCGCAGGCACTGCACACCCAGCCACAACAGATAGGCCGCGCCACCCAGGCGCACCACGTCGAAGGTCCACGGCGCGACCTTGAACAACGTCGCCAGCCCCATGCCCGCCAACGCCACATGGCACGCGCGGGCCAGCCCCAGGCCAATCGCCGTGGTCAGCGCCAAGGCCTTGCCCTGGCGCGCGCCGGTTTGCAGCAACAGGATCATGTCCGGCCCGGGCAACAGATACGCCACCGACAGGGCCACCAGAAATAACCAGAGTTCCGCCATGTTCCACTCCCCTTATGTGCCGGCCAATTCTAGGGCCGAAGGGGGACGCAGGTGCTTGCGTAGTCAGCCGGAAAAGCGTCTAGTCTTGGCACTATCTGCCACTGATAACAATGCCGGCCATTCACTTATGCCAAATCTGAAATTCGATGCGTTCGACCGCAAGATTCTAGAGGCCCTGCAACGCGATGGCCGCTTGAGCAATGTGCAACTGGCCGACGAGATCGGCCTGTCCGCCTCACCTTGCCTGCGACGCGTGCGGTTGCTGGAAGAAGCCGGGGTGATTCGCGGCTATCAGGCCACCCTCGACCGCGATGAGGTGGGGTTGGGGATGATGGTGTTCGTGGGCGTGAAAGTTGAGCGGCATAACGACACCGAAGCCAATGCCTTCCGCGAGGCGGTGATGGCATTGCCGGAAGTGATCTCAGCGTTTCTGGTCTCGGGGGAATCGGACTTTTTGCTGCAGGTGGTGGTGCCGGATTTGCGCGGGTATGAGCGGTTTGTCACTGGCAGCCTGCTGAAGCTGCCGGGCGTGAGAGATATCCGCAGCAACTTCGCGATCCAGACCGTGAAAACCCCAGGGGCTTTGCCGCTGGGGCATTTGCCGGGTTAATAAGTTCTGAAACCAACACAAAACACATGTGGGAGCGGGCTTGCTCGCGAATGCGGTGGATCAGTCAACCTATCCAGAGACTGACACACCGTATTCGCGAGCAAGCCCGCTCCCACATTTTGATCTTCATAGGGCTTGAGGTCGGTGGGTCAGGTCCACCAATACCGCACAAGATGAAAGAAAATCGGCGCCGCAAAACACACCGAATCCAGCCGATCCAGCATCCCGCCGTGCCCTTCGATCATATGCCCCCAGTCCTTCACGCCCCGGTCGCGCTTGATCGCCGACATGACAATGCCGCCGGCAAACCCCAGCAAGTTGATCAACAACGCAATCAGGAACGACTGCCACGGATTGAACGGTGTGGTCCACCACAGTGCCGCGCCGATCAGGGATGACAAGAGGATGCCGCCGACAAACCCTTCCACCGTTTTCGACGGTGACAAGTTAGGCGCGATCTTGTGTTTGCCGAACAGCTTGCCGCACACGTACTGCAGCACGTCTGACAGTTGCACCACGATCACCAGGTAGGCAATCAACAAGAGGTTGCGGCCTTCGTAGCCGGGGATGTCGAGGGTGAGCAAGGCGGGCACGAAGGATACGCAGAACACCGCGATCATCAGGCCCCATTGCACCTTCGACGCGCGCTCAAGGAAGTGCGTGCTGTCGCCGCCCAGCGAGGCGAGGATCGGCAACAGCAGGAACACATACACCGGGATGAAGATCGAGAACAACCCGTACCAGTCCGAATAAATCAGCAGGTATTGCAGGGGCAACGCCAGGTAGAACGCGGCGACCAGTGCCGGGTAGTCGCTGCGGCGGGTGGGCGTGAGCGTGAGGAATTCGCGCAGGGCGTAGAACGACACGGCGTAGAACAGCAGGATCACCGCGCCGGTGCCGAGCCAGAAGGCGACACCGATGACCACCACCATCACCCACCAGGCGTTGATGCGCGCGTTGAGGTTGTCGATCACCGCGTTCGGGTTGCCACGGGTACGCAGTTTGAGGATCAGGCCGATCAGCGAGGCGAGCACCAGGATCGCGCCGATGCCGCCGAACAACATCAGGGTTTGGCTATCCATCTCAGGAATGCTCCGGGGCAAGGGCGAGCAGAGCATCGCGAGTACGGGCGAGGAAGGCGACTTTGTCTTCACCTTCTTCCAATTGCAGCGGCGCGCCGAAGCTGGTGGTGCACAACAATGGCAGCGGCAATACGCGACCTTTGGGCATTACACGGTTCAGGTTGGCGATCCACACAGGAACCAGTTCGGCCTGTGGGTAACTTTTCGCCAGGTGGTACAGGCCGCTTTTGAACGGCAACAGGCCATCCTCAAGATTGCGCGTGCCTTCGGGGAAGATGATCAGCGAGTCGCCGCCTTCCAGGGCATTGAGCATGGGCTGCAATGGGTTATCCACAGGGTCTTTGCGTTCGCGGTCGATCAGCACGCCGTTGAACACGCGGTTGATGATGTAGCGGCGCAAGGCGCTTTTATTCCAGTAATCGCTGCCGGCTACCGGGCGCGTGAATTTGCGCAGGTTTTGCGGTAACGAGGCCCACAGCAGCACAAAGTCGCCGTGGCTGCTGTGGTTGGCGAAATAGATGCGTTGCACCGGCACCGGCGCGCAACCGAGCCACAGGCTGCGGGCGCCAGTGACGGTGCGGGCCATGGAGGTAATCAGCGTGGCGACCACGGGTTCGAACATGGGGATTCCTTATCCGGCGAAAGGCAGCCAAGGGCTGGCGAGGATCACGGCCAGGGTCAGCAGCGCTTGCGCACCGAGCAGCCAGGCTTGTTTGCGCAGCAGTTTGAGCGCGCCGCGACGGCGCTCGGTCCAGGGCCGGCCAGCGCGTTTGGGCGACTGCAGGCTGAGGTTTTGCAGGGCCTGGTCGAGGTCGGCGGTGCGCTCGATGTCGCGCGCCAGCAGGGCGAAGAGGTCAGCGTCAAACGCCACACGCAGCGCCCAGTACTTTTGCAGCAGCCCGAGGATAATCATCCACAGGCTCAGCAGCAGGCAAATCGGCGAAATACTCGCCATCAACAGTTGAGCCAAGCCGAATAATACGCCGACCAGCGTCAGGCCTGTGGATAACTGATCCAGCGAACGGCCGCGACGCAGCAGGCTGGCGACGACCTGGAGTTCCATATCAGCGGGCATGGGACAAATCCTCCAGCGCTTCTCGGTGAGCAGGGTGCAGGACCACTTCGGCCCGCGCTGTACGAATGATAGTCAGCGCATCCTCTACCGTCGCGGCACGTCGGGTATGCAACAGCCAGGCGGCGACGGCGGTGGCGCTGCGCGAATAGCCAAGCGCGCAGCACACCAGCAATGGGCCGCTGGCGCGCAAGCGTTCGATGGCGTGTGCGGCTTGTCGGCATTCGTCGGGTGTCGGTGCGATAAGGTCCAGCACGGGAATGGACTGATAGGCGCGCCCCTGTGGATTAATCGGCAATTCGGCGCAGAGATCGACGATGGCCATGAAGGGCGCCTGCTCACTTGTCGTAGGAATGCGCCCAAGCCAGACGTTATCCACAATCAAATCGGGTTGTGGATGTTTGCGTGTCCACAGGCGTGAGTTGATCCAGGCAGCTGCCAGGTAGGGCGCGTATAGCCAGCGCGCGGCGGGGGTTAATTGGCCATCTGCGCGTTTCTGAAAGCCGGAAGCACCGAGTACTAAATAATTGGTTTTGATCAACGCGAGAGAAACCGCCGGCCAGAGTATCCACAGCCAGCCACCGCCCAGTACAAAGGCAAGAATCGCCAACAGCAACCCGCCCACGCCGTAACGCACGCCCAACCGCCAGCGCTTGGGGTCGCGCGTCAGCCGGGCACTCAACAATGGGCTCGGGTGTTCAACCGGCCACAACCACACGCAAATCCACCCCGCGAGGGCGCCTGTGGGTAAGTCAATAAAGTGATGTTGATAAGTGGTCAGTACCGAAATACCGATCAACGCGAACCAACCATGCACCACCCACCGCCAGAACCCGTGGGTGTGGCGCTGGAACATGACCCACAGGATTACCAGCAGCGCGATATGCAGCGAAGGTGCCTGGTTGAACGGTTTGTCGAACCCGGCCAGCACCGCAAATAGCCAGCCGAATACGCCATCCAGTTCCGGCCGCTCGAAGGTAAAGCGCAGCGGCCAGATCAGAAAGCAGCTCACGGCAATCACCTGCGCACTCAGCAGCCGCAACGCATGTTGTTTCAACTCGTGGCGGGTATTGGGCAGCAGGAGTGAGAACCCATACAGCAGGTCAATGGTCCAGTAGGGCACGATGGTCCAAGCCCAAAACGGCATATGGGTTTCCCAGCCGAACACCAGCGTGCCGACGTCGCTGCGCTGGCTGGTGACCCAGGTGGCAAAGCCGTAGGTGCTGAAGAACAGCGGCGCCAACAGCAGCAGCCACAACACTGCGGGTTTCAATAAACCGGGTTCGCGCATGCTTAGATCTTCTGTGCCAGGGACACGGTAAAGATGCCCCACTCATCCACACGCTGGGTGATCTTGCGAAAGCCCGCAGCCTCGACCAACTGATCCATTTCCGCCTGGCTGCGGCGGCGCATCACCCAGGCCTGGCCCTGGCGGTGGCTGGTCAGCGCACGCGCGATCAGTTCCAGCTGCGGGTGCCACGGTTGGCCGGTGTACACCAGGTAACCGCCGGGCTCCATCGCTTCTGCCAGGCCGGCCAGCGAACCGCCGACCATGCCGTTATCGGCAAACAACTCATACAGCCCAGACACCACTGCCAGCGTCGGCTTGGGGTCCAGCGCGGCCAGGTCGAGGCGATCAAATGCATCGCCTTTGACGAACTGCGCGATATCCCCCAGGCCCTTCTCGCGAATCAAGGCGCCACCGTCGCGCACGTTGATGTCGCTGTAGTCGCGCAGCAGGATCGATTCCGGCAGCGGCGAAACGCCCTGCAGGGCTTCCAGGATGTAGCGACCATGACCGGCGGCGATATCCACGATGCGCACTTCGCGATCATCCGCGCGTAACTTGGCCATGGCCAGGCGCAGCAGTTCCTCGACGTTCAGCTTGCGCTGGCGAATGCCACGCCAGCCGATGGAGTTGAGGTAGTTGGAATCGATCATGCGCCCCAGCCCGCCCTTGCCGGTGGGCGTGTTGCGGTACACGTAGTCCAGGGTGCTGCCGGAGTCGAAGCCCGTGTCGAAACCCAGTTTCACCCCATCCGACAGGTTTTTGCCCAGGCCCATGCTGGCGCGGGTCATGCGCCAGTACAAATCGCGCAAGGAGTTGCGCGGCAGAGGCGCTGCAAGGGATTCAGATTCGGCGCAGGTGGCGCCGATTTTGTCGGCGTCGAGTAACGAGGCGCGGTCCAGCGGGTGTTCGAAGTTCTGCAGGATAAAGCGCTTGGCGCTGCTCACGGCGGTAGCGCGGTCGCGTTCGCCGAGCGTGTCGTGGAAAAAACCGGGAAGGATATGCAGCTCTTTTTTCAGGCTGCCGAGACGATCGAAAAATTGCTGCTGGGGTTTGCGGTGCACCACAAAGTCGGAGCCCGAGATCAGCAATTGGGTCGGCACCTGGATCGCCTGGGCATCGGCTACAACACGGTCGGCCGCTTCGTACAGGCCGAGCAGCACATTCACCGAAATGGCCTTGGTGATCAGCGGGTCACTGTCGTAGGACGCCACGCGTTCCGGGTCATGGCTGAGGAACTTGGCCTTGACGTAACTGTTGACGAAAAAGTTGCCACGAAACTTGCGCATCAGCGCCAGGCCCGGCCGGGCGAATGGCACGTAGAGCTTGACCTTGAACGCCGGGGACGCAAGTACCAGGGCGCGGATCTTCGGTGCGTAATCGTGCACCCAGGTCGCGGCAATCACCGCGCCGACGCTTTGGGCGATGACGGCGAAGTTTTCTTCTTCGATGCCATAGGTGGCGCCGATGTGATCGCAGAACGTCTGCACATCGCGGGCGCTGGTGGCGAAGCTCGGGCTGTCACCGCGCTCGCCGGGCGATTGGCCGTGGCCACGGGCATCCCAGGCGAAAAAGTCGAATTGCGGCAGGTCCAGTTCATCCACCAGATGGGCGATGCGCCCCGAATGCTCGTGGCCGCGATGGAACAGCACGATCGCCTTGCGCGGCTCCTCGCCAAACGCAGCGGTAGCGGGCCAGTGCCGGTAGAAAAGTTCGACGCCATCGTGGGTACTGAAGGTGTGCTCTTGCTGTTCGCGCATCGCAAAATCCTTATGCAGAAGGGGATGTCGTTTCTTTAAGACCTTGGCGCACGCGGTTGACCAGGGTGTAGGCGAGCAGGGCAGCGACCAGCCACATCACTGCATCGACCCAACCCGCGCCCAGCCAGCCCAGCGCCACGCCGGTGGCCAGTACGCCCAATACAAACGCTCGATCACTCTTGCCCATCGGCCCGTCATAGCGGCGCGATGCGCCCACCATCGGCCCAAGCACTCCGGCGTATTCGCTGAACACTGCGAGCAAAGCCACCAGCAACACCGGCGCCAGGCTTACGCCGGGGATCAACGCAAACGGCAGGATCAACGCGCTGTCGGCGATTACGTCGCACAGTTCATTGAGGTAGGCGCCCAGGCGCGACTGCTGGCCGAATTCGCGGGCGAGCATGCCGTCGATGGCATTGAGGGCCATGCGCAGGATCATCCACAGCGGGATCAGCGCAAACAGCCACAGGTGTTGGGCAAAGCTGGCGATCAACAGGCCGACCAGCAGCGAAATCACGCCGGCCAAAACGGTGATCTGGTTGGCGGTGGTGCCGTTGTCGTAGAGGCGCTGCACCAGCGGGCGCAGCAGGTTTTGAAAGCGCGGCTTGAGCTGATAGATCGAAATCATAAGGGGTGACGCTTCCTTGTCCGTTGACCCGCGAAAAACTGTTCTGGAGTGTGCCGATTAATCGTGGCGTGCACCAGTGATGGCGCGTGTTTATGGGGGTTTAGTCACGATCTTGAACACAACAATGTTCCACACAAGCCCGCATCCACAGGAATTTAGGGTGTACTGAAACTGCCGGTTTTCGAACAAAAATTTCACGCGTCGTGTTATATCGTAACGAATTGTGTACATGCGGACGCTAAGTGGATGCAAATGGATCTGGAAGCTGACGGCGCTTCGGTGGAAGGCCTTCCGCGGTTTCAACAGGGGCTGTTCCATGCCCGTCGATTGCGCCAAGCCGGTATCAGCCTGACGGTGCTGGCCGTTGCCGGCTGGGTGCTGGCGCTGTTTGTCGCGCTGTTTGCGCCGCTGTCGATTTGGCCGGTGGTGTTGATCAACGGTGCGTCGGCGTTGCTGCTGCTGGTGGCTGGTTTGCAATCGGCATGGTGGGTGGCGGATTGGCGCGCCCAGGCGTTGGAAGCGCCGGCGGTTGAAGAACCGGTTGAAGACACCGGCCGGTACGCGCGCCTTGCAGAGCGTTTTGGCAAGCAGATCGGCGCGCCGGTGCTGTGGCTTGGCGGTTGGTCGCTGCTGGCACTGGTCAGCGTTATCGAGTTCTGGAACCTGGCCTTGCCCGCCGCGCCGGTCGGTCAATCGGCAAGCATCGGTGCGGCGCTGGCGCTGGCCTTGGCATTTGGCCTGCTGGTGTTCGAACGTCGTCTGGCCCAGGAAACCGCTGCGCAGTGGCCGGAAGCCGCGCAACTGGCGCAGCTAAGCCGAGTGGCGATTATTTGCCTGGTGATCAGTGCGATTTGCCTGCTGTTCGCAGGGGCGAATTCCGTCTGGCCCCTTAGGTTGGCCGTGTTGATCGGCCTGCTGCCGGCGCTGGTCTCGCTGGAGTTTCTTTTAAGAGCAGTGCTGTCACTGTTTAGCCCGCGTCAGCCACGCCTCGAACCCCGCCTGATGGCGCAAAGTTTTATCGCGGGGCTGCTGCGCTGGCCGCCACAACCCTTGCTTGCGTTGCAGCACGAGTTGCACAACCGCTTCGGTATCGATTTGCGCCAGATCTGGGCGTTTACCTACATGCGTCGCGCGTTTCTGCCGGTGCTGTTGGTGGTGCTGGCGGTAGGCTGGGGGCTGACCGGCGTGCACGAAGTGCCGCTGCAAGGGCGTGGGATTTATGAGCGCTTCGGCAAACCGGTGCAGGTCTTCGGCCCTGGCCTGCATGCGGGTTTGCCATGGCCGTTGGGCCGCGTAATAAGCGTGGAAAATGGTGTGGTGCATGAGCTGGCCACCAGCGTCAGTGAAGCCGCCGCCCCGGAACTCGCCCCCGCCGAAGGCCCACCGCCGCTGATCGCCAACCGCTTGTGGGATGCCAGCCATGTGAATGACAAATCCCAAGTGATCGCCAGCAGCAGCGGCGACAAACAGAGCTTCCAGATCGTCAATATGGATGTGCGTTTTGTCTACCGCATTGGCCTCACCGACCAGGCCGCGCTTGCCGCCACCTATAACAGTGCGGATGTGCCGACCCTGATCCGCAGCACCGCCAGCCGCATCCTGGTGCACGACTTTGCCTCGCGCACCCTCGATGAACTGCTCGGTGAACAACGCACCAGCCTGGCCGACGAGATCGGCCGCGCGGTGCAGGCGGACCTGCAAAAGCTCGACAGCGGCGTGGAAATCCTCGCCACCGTGGTCGAGGCGATCCACCCACCGGCCGGTGCCGCCAACGCCTATCACGGCGTGCAAGCCGCACAAATTGGCGCCCAAGCGTTGATCTCTCGCGAACGCGGCGCGGCCAGCGAACAAACCAACCAGGCCTTGCTCCAGGCCAGCACCGCGCGCGACCAGGCCCAGGCCACTGCACGCGAAGTGAATGCGGGCGCCCAAGCGGCCGACCTGCGTTTTATCGCCGAACAAAAGGCCTACGCCACGGCCGGCCAGGCGTTCGTGCTGGAACAGTATTTGGGCCAACTCAGCCAGGGCCTGGCTCACGCCAAGCTGTTAATTCTGGATCATCGCTTGGGCGCCGATGGCGCGCCGACGATCGATCTGCGTTCTTTTACCTTGCCGGCCGATCCCTCGGTGCCGCGTAAAGCCGTTCAATAAGGAGTTTGTCTGTTGAGCGCTCATTCTCACGATCATCATCACGGCCATCACCACCATCATCACGGTAGCGAGCAAGCCGCCGGCCCATTCCCATGGCGGCGCATGGCCTGGGCGCTGTTGCTGGTGCTGTTTGCGGTCGCGGCCGCCAGCCTGGTGCAGGTGCGCTCCGGCGAGGCCACGGTGATTACCCGTTTCGGCAACCCATCGCGGGTGCTGCTGGAACCGGGCCTTGGCTGGCGCTGGCCGGCGCCGTTCGAAGCAGCGATCCCGGTGGACTTGCGCCTGCGCACCACCTCCAGCGGGTTGCAGGATGTGGGCACCCGTGATGGTCTGCGCATCATCGTGCAGGCCTATGTGGCGTGGCAGGTGCAGGGTGACGCCGAGAATGTGCAGCGCTTTATGCGCGCCGTGCAGAACCAGCCGGATGAAGCGGCGCGACAGATCCGTACCTTTGTGGGGTCGGCGCTGGAAACCACGGCGGCCAGTTTCGACTTGTCCAGCCTGATCAACACCGATGCCAGCCAGGTGCGCATTGCCGATTTCGAAGCGCAGTTGCGCCAGCAGATTGATCAACAATTACTCACCACTTACGGCGTGCGCGTGGCCCAAGTGGGGATCGAGCGGCTGACCCTGCCGTCGGTGACCCTCACCGCCACTGTCGACCGCATGCGCGCCGAGCGTGAAACCATCGCCACCGAACGCACCGCTGTGGGCAAGCGCGAAGCGGCGCAGATCCGTTCTGCCGCCGAGCGCGATGCGCGCATCGTACAGGCCGATGCCACGGTAAAAGCCGCCGATATCGAAGCGCAGTCGCGGGTCGAAGCCGCGCAGATTTATGGCCGCGCCTACGCCGGTAATCCCCAGCTGTATAACCTGCTGCGCTCGCTGGATACCTTGGGCACCGTGGTCACGCCGGGGACCAAGATCATCCTGCGCACCGATGCCGCCCCGTTCCGCGCCTTGGTGGACGGGCCGAAGGACGTTCAGCCATGACCGAGCGTGCCAGTCCGGACAGCCCATGGATCCAAGCCGGGCGTCTGACCTTCCTGGCGTTGTACGCGGTGACCGTGTTGGCGGCGTTGGCTTGGGCGTTTTCCAATGTGCGCCAGATCGACCCGCAGAACCGCGCCGTGGTGCTGCACTTTGGCGCCCTCGACCGTATCCAGAATGCCGGGTTGCTGTTGGCGTGGCCGCAGCCGTTCGAGCAGGTGGTGCTGTTGCCGGCCGCCGACCGGGTGATCGAACGTCGGGTGGAGAACCTGCTGCGTTCCGACGCGGCGATCCAGGCCGACCGCGTGGCCAGCTTCGCCACGCCGTTGAGTGATGCGCTGGCCGGCTCCGGCTACCTGCTGACCGGCGATGCCGGTGTGGTGCAGCTGGATGTGCGGGTGTTCTACAAAGTCACTGAACCTTACGCCTTTGTGTTGCAGGGCGACCATGTGTTGCCGGCTTTGGATCGGCTGGTGACCCGCAGCGCCGTGGCCCTGACGGCCGCGCGTGACCTGGACACGATTTTGGTGGCGCGCCCCGAACTGATCGGTACCGACAATGGCGCCGCCGAGCGCCGTGAGCGGCTGCGCGGCGATCTGGTGCAAGGCATCAATAAGCGCCTCACGGAGCTGGCTTCCACAGGCTTGGGATTGGGCATCGCAGTGACCCGCGTCGATGTGCAATCGAGCCTGCCGGGCCCGGCGGTGAATGCCTTCAATGCCGTCCTCACTGCCAGTCAACAAGCCGATAAAGCCGTGGCCAACGCTCGCACCGAAGCCGAAAAGCTCACCCAAAATGCAACCCAACAAGCTGATCGCCTGGTGCAAGTTGCCCACGCCCAGGCCAGCGAACGCCTGGCCAATGCCCAGGCGCGAACCGCAACCGTCGCCAGCCTGGCCCAGGTGAAAGACCCGGGCCTGTTGTTGCGCCTGTACCGTGAACGTCTGCCGAAGATTCTCGGCCAGGCCGGTTCCGTGACCACGGTCGATCCAAAAGACGACTCCCGCTTGATCATCCAGGGAGCCGAACAATGAGCGTGCTCATGCTGACCTCCGCCGAACAGCGCAGCGCCGCCCGGCAATTGACCCTGGCCATGTTGGCCTTGGGCTTGCTGATACTGGGCCTGGTATGGCGCTGGCTGGCACCGGACCAGAACGGTGTGAGCCAATTGCTGCTGGGCGTGGCGTCCTTGCTGGTGGCCGTGCCGGTGATGCGTTCGGCCTGGTACAGCCTGCGGTTCCCCAGCCTGCATGGCATCACCGACCAACTGATCGCCCTGGCCATGCTCGGTGCTTGGGCTACGGGGGATCTGCTGACCGCCGCGCTGTTGCCGATCATCATGATTTTCGGCCACGTGCTGGAAGAACGCAGCGTAATCGGCTCACAGGAAGCGATCCATGCCCTGGGCAAACTGACCCGCAGCCATGCGCGGCGGGTGCAGGCTGACGGCAGCATTGTTGAAGTGGATAACGGCACGCTGAACACTGGCGATGTCGTCGAGGTGCGCGCGGGTGATCGGGTGCCCGCCGATGGCGTGGTGCTGTCGGGCCAGGCGAGCCTGGACACGGCGCCGATTACCGGTGAGTCGGTACCGTTGGAAGCCAGCGCAGGGGTGCTGGTGTTTGGCGGCGCGATCAACCTCGACGGCCTGCTGCGCCTTGAGGTGACCCGCACCGGTAACGAATCCACCTTAGGCAAAGTCATCGCGCTGATGCAGAACGCCGAGCGTTCCAAGCCACCGATTACGCGGCTGCTGGAGCGCTATGCCGGCAGCTATATGGTGTTGGTGTTGTTGCTGGCGGCGGTGACCTGGTTTGTGACCAATGACGCCCAGGCGATGCTCGCCGTGCTGGTGGCGGCATGTCCATGTGCGCTGGTGCTGTCGGCGCCGGCCACGGCGATTGCCGGAATTGCGGTGGCGGCGCGGCACGGGATTCTGATTCGCAGCTCGGCGTTTCTGGAGGAGTTGGCGGACCTGACTTCACTGGTGGTCGACAAGACCGGCACCCTGACCTTTGGCACCTTGCGTCTGCAATCCATCGAAACCACGGCGCCGGATCGGCAGGTGGTGTTGAACCTGGCTGCCAGCCTGGGCTCGGCCAGCAGCCACCCGGTCAGCCGGGCGTTGGCGGGGTTGGCGACGCAGGACCAGATGCACGTGTTGACGGACATTCGCGAACGCCAGGGGCTGGGCGTCGTGGCGCAAACCCAGCAGGGCGAAGCGGCCTTGGGCCGGCCAGAGTTATTCGAGCAACTGGGCATTGTCACCACGGCTGTGCCGAACCACGATGGCCCGATCGCCGGGCTGGCGCTGAACGGGCAATTTCTGGCCTGGCTGCTGCTGGCCGACAGTGTCAAACCGGAAGCACGCCAAGCCCTGCAAGAGCTGCGCGAGCTCGGCCTCGGTCGGCAACTGCTGCTCACGGGCGATCGCCAAAGCGTGGCCGACAGCCTCGCGCTGGAGGTGGGCATCAGCGACGTCGAAGCCCAGGCCCTGCCGGAAGACAAGCTCAACCGCGTGCTGGGGGAAATCGGCAGCGGTTTTCGCCCGATGGTGGTGGGCGACGGCATCAATGATTCCCTGGCGCTCAAGGCCGGTGTGGTCGGCGTGGCCATGGGCGCGGGCGGCGCGGATATTGCGCTGGCATCGGCTGACGTGGTGCTGATCGGCAGCGACCTGCGGCGCCTGGGTACTTGTGTGCGCTTGAGTCGCCAGTGCCGGCAGACGTTGCAGGTCAATGTGATCATCGGCTTGGGCTGGACCTTGGCCATCGTCGTGTTTGCGGCGTTCGGTTGGCTGGGTGCGGCGGGCGCGATGATTGCGGCGGTGCTGCATAACCTCAGCACGTTGCTGGTACTTGGAAATGCCGGGCGTTTGTTGCGGTTTCAGGAACCCCTGTTGAAGCTTGAAGAATAATCTTCAGAAATAGTTGAAAGGCGCTGTAACGCCGATGGGGGACCTCGCTCTAGTGGTGTGTCGAGACTGAACAATCCGTTCAGACCGACACCCACACTGATCCCTGAGGACTACAAAATGAACATCAAAAATGCCGTTTCCGGTGCTGCCCTGGCTTTCGCTGCCGCCACTATGTTTGCCGGTGTCGCCACCCAGGCACAGGCCGCCGACGCTACTGTTCATTGCTACGGCGTAACTTCCTGCAAAGGCATGAACGACTGCAAGACCGCTGAAAATGCCTGCAAAGGGCAGGGCTCCTGCAAGGGTCATGGTTTCAAGGCCATGACCAAGGCTGCCTGTGACGCCGCTGGCGGCAAAGTCGGCGAGTAATCGCAAGCCGAGTGCTACCGCAGCGGTTTACCGTCCGCTGCGGACACTTTCCCAGGAGTGTCTTATGCCTACCCCCCTTGCGAGCCTCGGTTACGGCCTGGGTTTACGCAGTGAGTACTACCCGCAGATTCTTGAACAGTCGCCGCCCGTGGATTGGTTTGAAGTGATCTCCGAGAATTATCTGGTCCAGGGCGGTAAAGCCTTGTACTACCTGGATGCGATAGCCGAGCGCTATCCCCTGGTGATGCACGGCGTGTCCTTGTCCATCGGCGGGCCCCATGCCCTCGATACCGATTACCTGAAGCAAATCAAACAGCTCGCCGAGCGTATCCAGCCGGCATGGATTTCCGATCACCTGTGCTGGAGCCGCGGCAGCGCCCACCAGTTACATGACTTGCTGCCGCTGCCTTACACCGAAGAAAGCCTCTACCACGTCGCTGCCCGCGTGCGCCAAGTACAGGACGTGTTGCAACGCCCTCTGGTGCTGGAAAATGTCTCCAGTTATGTGCGCTCCAAGGCCGACGAATTCACCGAGTGGGAGTTCCTCAACGCGTTGGCTCACTTGTCGGGGTGCCAGTTGTTGCTGGACGTCAACAATGTGTATGTCAGCTCGCGCAATCATGGCTTCGACGCTTGGACGTTTATTCGTAACCTGCCACCTGAGAGCATCCGCCAGCTGCACCTGGCGGGGCATATGGACTACGGCGACTACGTGGTCGACACCCATGACCATCCTGTGTGTGACCCGGTGTGGGCGCTTTATCAACAGACGCTCGAGCACCTGGGGCCTGTGTCGACGCTACTGGAGCGCGACGACCATTTCCCACCCTTTGAAGAGCTGCTCACCGAATTAAGCAAGGCCCGTGAGTTGGGCGCTAAGGCCCTGGCCGGGAGGCATTTATGCGCCTGACCGATTGGCAGCTGGCCTTCGAACAGCACCTGTTAGCCGAAACACCGACCGCCAGCAGTGGCTTCGCCGCCAGTTTGCTGGGTGGGCCGACGCTGGATGTGGACACGGGCCTGGCGATTTACCACAACGCCTATATCGCGCGGCTGCAGGAAGTTTTGCGGCATGACTTCCGCGCTATCCATTATTGGTTGGGCGATGATGAATTCGCCTCGCTGACCCAGGCCTATGTGCGCCGTTACCCATCGGCCCATTACAGCCTGCGCTGGCTGGGTCAGCGTTTCCCTGGGTTTATCCTTGAGCATTTGGTGGCGGCACAAAGTGCGCCGCTGGCGGAACTGGCGCGGTTGGAGTGGGCGTTTACCCTGGCCTTTGATGCACCGCAGGGCGAAGCGCTGACGCTGAACGATATGGCGTTGTTGCCACCTGAAGAATGGCCAGTGTTGCAGGTCACCCTGGCGCCATCGGTGCAACAAGTGCTGTGTCATTTCAATAGCGTGGCGATCTGGCGCGCCAGCAAGGACGAGTCGGATTTTCCCGACAGCCAGGCGTTGAGCCCGGCACAGATCTGCCTGGTGTGGCGCCATCAGAATGTTTGCCATTACCGTAGCCTGGAACCTGAAGAAGCCTGTGCCCTGGCGGGAATGGCGACCACCGGCTGGACCTTTGCCGAACTGTGCGCAGCGTTGGCAGTCAGTTACGCAGAGGGTGCACCGTTGCAGGCCGTCACGTGGCTTAAACAATGGGTTCAGGACGGCTTGCTCGAGCGCCGGGCCTTATAGGCGAGCGCTATCAAATCGATAGCCTCCTACTTTGTCTTCGGATGGTCTACCCTCAAGCCAGACGTCTGAAACAAGGGGGGACTACTCATGCTCGCGCAACTTCCACCGGCCTTACAGAATCTTCAGCTACCGCTGCGTCTGCGACTCTGGGATGGCCATGAATTCAACTTGGGCCCCGAGCCCAGTGTGACCATCGTGGTGAAGGACCCCGCGGTTGTCAGCCAATTGACCCATCCCACGCTCAACTCACTGGGCGAAGCCTTTATCGAAGGCAAGCTGGAGCTGGAAGGCTCTATTGCCGAAGTGATCCGGGTGTGTGATGAGCTGAGTCACGCGCTGGTGCACGACGATGAAACCCGTCCGGTGCGCTCGATTCACGATAAGGCCACTGACGCAGCCGCTATTTCCTACCATTACGACTTGTCCAACGCGTTCTACCAGCTGTGGCTGGACCAGGACATGGCGTACTCCTGCGGGTATTTCGAAACCGGCAGCGAATCCATCGATCAGGCCCAACAAGACAAATTCCGCCACTTGTGCCGCAAATTGCGGTTGCAGGCCGGCGAGTACTTGCTGGACGTCGGTTGTGGCTGGGGCGGCCTGGCGCGTTTTGCCGCGCGGGAGTTCGGGGTCAAGGTGTTTGGCATCACCTTGAGTAAAGAGCAGTTGGCACTGGCCCGCGAGCGGGTGAACGCCGAGGGCCTGGAAGATCAGGTGGACCTGCAACTGCTCGACTACCGCGACCTGCCGCAAGACGGTCGTTTCGACAAGGTGGTCAGCGTGGGCATGTTTGAACACGTCGGCCACGCCAATCTGGCGGAGTACTGCAAGACGTTGTACGGCGCCGTGCGTGAAGGCGGCCTGGTGATGAACCACGGCATTACCGCCAAGCACACCGACGGTCGCCCTGTGGGCCGTGGCGCGGGGGAGTTTATCGAGCGTTATGTGTTCCCCAACGGCGAGCTGCCGCACCTGGCGATGATGACCGCCGAAATCAGTGAAGTCGGGCTGGAAGTGGTCGACGTCGAGAGCCTGCGCCTGCACTACGCCCGCACGCTGGACCATTGGAGCGAGCGCCTGGAAGACAACTTGGAAGCGGCGGCGAGGATGGTGCCGGAGCAAGCGTTGCGCATTTGGCGGTTGTACCTGGCTGGTTGCGCGTATGCGTTTGCGCGGGGCTGGATAAATCTGCATCAAATCCTTGCAACCAAGCCCCATGCAGATGGCAGCCATGAACTGCCGTGGACGCGCGAGGATATTTATCGCTGATCGAGTTTCGGGTGAGGGATGTTATCCCAGGTGAGCGGGCGCGGGTCGATGACGTTGTTTGACGTCACGTGGAACCTGCCGTGCTGCTTGGGAATGTCTGGATCAACTTGCAGATAAGCCTGCTGTCCGAATACTTTGCTGGTTCTGTTGAAGGTGAGGTCATGCCGCGCCACGTTGCCACCCCAGTCTGGATGAGGGATGGAAAGGAAGGTTATCTCCCATCGTTCCCCACTGATTTCTCCCTTGATGACATAGACACCGTAGTGGTTTTCACCGGGGGAAATGATTTTGTAGACGCCGTTGTCGTAGAGATACACGACGGCGTCCTCAAAGGGTTTGGCGTCGTAAAGCACCTCGTACCGCAGGTAGATAATGTAGGTGGGGGCGCCGATATCTACCTCTATCGAGATGGCCGTCTGAGTGGGTCGTTGGGGTTGGTCCATCAATGAGGGTGCCATGATTAGCTCCAATTGTCGGAAGTGACAGATTTGAGCCTAGAGCAGGTGCTGCACGAATGAAGATGTCACTGGTCGGCTATCGACAAATCAGTCGTAAATCGGCCGTGCTGCCTACAATATGGGCGAAATCAGCCGCGCCACCCGCATACCCAGCTGTTGCAGGCGTCGGGTCTCGCGGCTTTCTTCCTGGCTGACCTCATGGGCCAGGGCGAAGTCGTCCAGCAGCATGTGCTCGACTTGTTTAGCGAACGCTTCGTCGACCGTCAGCAGCATCACTTCGAAATTCAACCGGAACGAGCGGTTGTCCATGTTGGCACTGCCGATGGCGCTGATTTCGCTGTCCACCAGCACCACC
Source organism: Pseudomonas sp. H1_A03 (assembly GCF_054685145.1). Taxonomy (NCBI): domain Bacteria; kingdom Pseudomonadati; phylum Pseudomonadota; class Gammaproteobacteria; order Pseudomonadales; family Pseudomonadaceae; genus Pseudomonas; species Pseudomonas sp. H1_A03. The sequence continues at coordinate 1,252,537 of NZ_CP162829.1, read as the reverse complement.
TTCTGATGCAGAAAACCTGGCGTGTAGCGGAACACGCGCACTCCGGCGCGCACGGCTTCGGCCGCATAAAGGCTGGACGCGGCGTAAACGATGCGGTGATCGGGCCGTGACGGCAGCAACAGGCGCACATCCACACCCCGCAGAACCGCCAGGCGCAGGGCGGCGAATACCGCCTCATCGGGCACAAAGTACGGGCTGGTGATCCACACGCGTTGGGTGGCTGCGTGAATGGCTTCTACGAAAAACAGTGAGCAGGTTTCATAAGGATCGGCGGGGCCGCTGGCGAGTAATTGGCAGAGCACGCCGTCCTCGGGGTAGGCGTCCGGCAGAATCAATGGCGGCAGTTCTCGCGCGGCCCAGAACCAGTCTTCGGCAAATGACTCCTGCAAGCACGCCACCACCGGGCCGGTGACCTGCACATGCGTATCACGCCACGGCGCCAGCGGCGGTTTTTTGCCCAAGTACTCATCGCCGACGTTATGCCCGCCCACAAACCCGGTGATGCCGTCCACCACCACGATCTTGCGATGGTTACGGAAGTTGACCTGGAAGCGATTAAGCCAGCCGCTGCGCGTGGCGAATGCTTTGATATGCACGCCGGCTTCACGCAGTGATTGCACATAGCGATGGGGCAGGGCGTGGCTGCCGATACGGTCGTACAGCACGTAAACGGCTATGCCCTGAGCGGCTTTTTTGTTCAACAAGGTGTGCAATTGGCGGCCCAGTTCGTCGTCATGAATAATGAAAAACTGGAACAGCACGGCGGTTTTCGCGTTTCGGATGGCTTCAAAAATCGCGCTGAAGGTCGCGTCGCCGTTCACCAGCAGACGCACCTCATTATTGGCCAGGCACGGCATGCGGCCCAGCTTGGGCATGGCGCGCAGCGAGGCGTAGGCGCTGGAGTTACGCGCAGCAAGTGCCTCCTCGACCCACGGGCGCCAATTGAGTGCGGTGATTGCCTTGTGCATTTCCTGGTTGGCCTGGCGACGCGCCTGGATGTAAGCATCGAACGTGCTGCGACCAAAGATCAGGTAAGGGATCAGCGTGAGGTAAGGCATGAACATCAGCGACAAGGCCCAGGCGATCGAGCCTTGGGCGGTCCTGACGGTCAGCACCGCATGAATCGCGGCGAGGGTCCCGAGAAAGTGCAGCGTGGCAATGAAGTAGGCAAGCAGGTGCGGGCCAAAGAAATCCATGGACGACGGTACTCCAGGCAATCCAATGCCTAACAGACCATGTCTGGTCACGAATGTCGCTATTTTATTTGCCGTGCAACACTGGCGCTTTTGCGGCGTCTAACGCCCACAATTGCCCAGGAGTTACCCGATGAATGCTCGTCTGCTAGGTTTGGCCATGGTTGTTGGTTTGTCGCTGCCCGTGGCAGCGCAGGCGCAGATGCTGGCGCCGGGCTTGTGGGAATTGACCACCAGCAATATGAAAGTCGATAACCAGGACCTGCCGGACTTGTCGCTGATCCTCGGTCAACTCAAGCAACAGATGACCCCCGAACAGCGCGCCATGCTCGAAAAACAAGGCATCACCATGGCCGGTAAAGGTGTGCAGGTGTGCCTTACACCGGCACAGGTCGCCTCCGATTCGATCCCCCTGACCGACCCGCAATCGGGCTGCAAACAGGAAGTGACCGACAAGACCGGCAACCAGTGGAAATTCCGCTTCAGTTGCCCGAAAGCCCAGGGCACGGGCGTGGCGACGTTCCAGAGCCAGAAGGAATTCACCACCACCGTCAACGGCACCTTCAATGCCACTGGCATCCAGCAGAAGGGCAGCCTGGACAGCCATGCCCAGTGGCTGGGTACCGATTGCGGTACGGTCAAGCCCCGCGCTTAACGCAGAAAATGCAGGGGTAAACCCTGACAGCTATCGACCACTTGGCCGTTGTGCCAGGCCAGGTGGCCGGATACCAGGGTGGTGCTGACGCTGTGGCGAAAGCTGCGTTCAGCGAAGGGCGTCCAGCCGCAGCGGGCCAGGATCGGCTGGCTGCTGACGGGCTTTCCCTCGGGCTCGGGTTTGATCAGTACCAGATCGGCCCAATACCCTTCGCGTAGATAACCTCGGTCCGGGATGGCAAACAGGTCGGCGACCCGGTGGCTGGTCTTCGCTACCAAGGTGGTGATGGGCAGCAGCCCGTCCGCAACCAACTCCAGTAATGCCGGCAAGGCGTGCTGCACCAACGGCAGCCCTGACGGCGCTTCGCGATATCCCAGCTGTTTTTGCGCCCAGGTATGCGGTGCGTGGTCGCTGCCGATCACATCCAGACGATCACTCAACAACGCTTGGCGTAAGGCGTCGCGGTCGGCGCGGGTCTTGATCGCCGGGTTGCATTTGATCTGGTGGCCGAGGCGGTGATAGTCGCGGTCATCGAACAGCAGATGATGCAGGCAGACTTCGGCGGTGATGCGTTTTTCGGCCAGTGGCTTGTCTTCGAATAGCGCCAGCTCACGGGCGCTGGTCAGGTGCAATACGTGCAGGCGGGTGCCATGACGCTTGGCCAATTCCACCGCAAAAGATGAGGAGCGATAGCACGCCTCGGCATCGCGGATCAGCGGGTGCGCGACGGCGGGGATGTGCTCGCCGAAGCGTTCGCGCAGGCGCAGCTCGTTGGCCTGGATGCTCGGCGTGTGCTCGCAATGGGCCAACAGAATGGTCGGCACTTCGGCGAACAGACGTTCCAGGATGCGTGGATCGTCCACCAACATGTTGCCGGTCGAGGCGCCCATGAACACTTTGACCCCGGCCACCTCCCGCGGGTCGAGCGCGGCGACGGTGTCGAGGTTGTCGTTGCTCACGCCGAAGTGAAAGCCATAGTTGGCCACCGAGTGCAGGGCGGCGCGGCGTTTTTTATCGGCCAGGGCATCAAGGTTCAGGGTAGCCGGGCTGGTGTTGGGCATGTCCATGAAGCTGGTGATGCCACCGGCCACCGCGGCGCGGGATTCGCTGTAGAAGCTGCCTTTGTCCGGTGCCCCGGGGTCGCGAAAATGCACTTGGTCATCAATCATGCCCGGCAGCAGCCACTGGCCCTGGGCGTCGATGGCCACGGGCGCGTTGCAGCCTTCGATGCTGCTGGCGATCTTCTCGATACGACCATTGGCAACAAAGACATCGGCGTCGAATGCCTGCCCTTCATTCACCAGGCGGGCGTTGCGGATCAGCAGGCGGCTCATGGTTCAGAACTCGTTTTGCAGGGCTTTGTAGCCGCGCACCAGATCGACATTGGTGCGTGCCACGTCTTCGGAGAACTCCGAGGCACTGACACTCACCGGCGGGAATTGCGACAGGTCGGTGGTGGGCCCGATACGGGTGGTGGAGGGCACGTAGAACGCGGCGGGCAAGTCGCGCCCGTCGACCACCGAGTTATGGCGCACCACGCAGCCGTCGCCCACGGCGCAGTTGAACAGCACGCTGTTGAAACCGATGAACACGCGGTCGCCAACGCTGCACGGGCCGTGGACGATGGAACGGTGGGCGATGGAAGTAAATTCTCCGATGGTCACCGCCGCGCCGGACTTGGAATGGATGACCACGCCGTCCTGGATGTTGGAGTTGGCACCGATGGTGATCGGGTCCATGGCGCCGCTGGCGTCGACTTCGTCGGCACGGATCACGGCGTAGGGGCCGACGAAGACGTTCTCGCCAATGATGACTTTGCCGCAGATGATCGCGGTCTTGTCGACGTAGGCGGATTCGGCAATCACGGGCAGATCGCCCGACGGGTTCTTGCGGATCATGGCTTGCCCAACGCGGCGCACAGGGTGTTGAGGTTGTATTCGAACAGTCCTGTGAAGGTGCTGGCCGGGCCTTCCGCGGCGAGGGCGTCGGAGTACAACGTGCCGCCTATCTGCGCGCCGCTTTCATCAGCGATCTGCTTGAGCAGGCGCGAATCCTTGATGTTTTCCATGAACACGGCTTTGACGTTGTCTTTGCGGATCTGAGTGATCAGCGCAGCCACTTCGGCAGCGGACGGCTCACGTTCGGTGGACAGGCCTTGGGGGGCGAGGAACTCGATACCGTAAGCCTGGCCCAGGTAACCGAAGGCGTCGTGGGAGGTGACGATGCGGCGGTTGCCGGGTGGCAGTGCGCCGAACTTGGTCTTGGCCTCGGCGAGTAGGCGGTAGATTTCTTTCAGGTAGGTTTGGCTGTTGCGCTGATAGTCGGCCTTGTTGGCGGGGTCGGCAGCGATCAGCGCCTTGGTGATGTTGTTCACGTAGATTTCGGCATTGGCCAGGTTATGCCAAGCGTGTGGGTCGGGAATGGTTTCGCCGTCTTCATCCATGGTGTGGGAGATCACGCCTTTGCTGGCAGTCACTACGGTGGCTTTGGTTTCGGTGCTGGTCACCAGGCGGTCCAGCCAAGGCTCGAAGCCGAGGCCGTTCTTGATGATGACTCTGGCCGTGAGCAGCGCTTTAGCATCGTCCGGCGTTGGCTCATAGGTATGGGCGTCGGCGTCGGGGCCGACCATGTTGCTGATCTGGATGTGATCGCCACCGATCTGGTGAGTGATGTCATCGAGGATGCTGAAGCTGGTAACCACCTGAAGCTTGTCTGCGGCCTGAGCCGTCGATAACGACAAGACGAGACTGAACAGCACGAATAGAGCGCGCATCGGGAAACACCTCATTGGGATGACAGCAAGGGCGGGCGGCGCAGCAAACCGTGCACCGGACCGAAGACCACGGACAGCAGATACCCGGCACCCGCCACCAGCACGATGGCCGGGCCGCTGGGTAACGAGTAGTAGAACGACAGCAACAAACCCAGCCACACCGACACGCATCCCAGTACTGCCGATACTGCGATCAATACGGGCAGGCGCCGGCTCCAGAAACGTGAAGCGATGGCCGGCAACATCATCAGGCCCACCACCATCAAGGCGCCGATGGCCTGGAAGCCGATCACCAGGTTCAGCACCACCAGGGTCAGGAACAGCCCGTGAGCCAGGGGGCCGAGGCGACTGATGGTTTGCAGGAACAGCGGGTCGAGGGTGTCCAGCAGCAGCGGCTTGTAGATCACAGCCATGACGCTCACGCTGAAACCTGTGACCCAGAGCATGCCAGTGAGGGTGGTTTGGTCCACGGCCAAGGCGGAGCCGAACAGCAGGTGCAGCAGGTCCAGGCGCTTGCCGGCGATGCCGAGGATCAGCACGCCGGCGGCGAGCGAGATGGGGTAGAGGGCGGCGAGGCTGGCGTCTTCGCGCAGGCCGGTGCGGCGGGTGATCCAAGCGGACAGTCCAGCCATGCTAAGGCCCGCGCCGAGGCCACCGATGGTCAAGGCGGGCAGGCTGAGCCCGGCAAACCAGAACCCAAGCGCGGCGCCGGGCAGAATGCCGTGGGCGACGGCGTCACCGATCAGGCTCATGCGCCGCAGGATCAAAAACACGCCCAACGGTGCGGTGCTGCAGGCGAGCACCAGGCCGCCAATCAAGGCGCGACGCATGAACACGAAATCAACGAATGGCATCCACAGGTGGGCGGCGAAATGCATCAGGCCACCTGCATCTGAGGCTTCGGGCGGATCAGCTCTTTGCTCGGACCAAACACGCAGCCGGTGCTTTTGATGTGCACCACTTGCTGGGTGTGCTGGCGCACGGATGCAAGGTCATGGCAGACGACGATCAGCGTGCGGCCTTGCGCGTGCCAGGCGTGGATGTGTTTCCAGCACAGCGCCTGGCCTTCTTCGTCGAGGGCGGCGTGAGGCTCGTCGAGCAGCAACACGGGCGCTTCGGCCAGGCTCATACGGGCGAGCAGGGCGCGCTGCAATTCGCCACCGGACAAGGCCATCAGCGGGCGGTGCTCCAGGCCGCTGAGGCACCAGTCTTGCAATACCGCCTCTAGGCGCTGGCTGCGTTGTTGTGGGGAGAGTTGAGTGCCCCAGAAACCGGCGGCGACCAATTCTTGAAGGCTGATGGGGAACTGGCGGTCGAGCTGTTGCTGCTGGGGCAGGAACGACAGGCCGCCACGGCGTGGAGCGTCCACGCTGACTTTGCCCGCCAGAGGTTTTTGCAGGCCGGCGATAACCTTGAGCAGGCTGCTTTTACCGGTGCCGTTGGCCCCGATGATGCCGGTCAGGCTGCCTTTTTCCAGGGTGAGGTTTATGGCGGGCGTCAGTGGTTGGCCTGGGGCGCCCCAGCGCAAAGCGGTGCAGGTGATCATGCAGGGTTTCTCGTCCAGCGGCTTTCGGCCACGGCATCGTGCGCGTGCAGGCTTTCGGCGTGGATCACTTTCAGGTGGAAGGCTTTGACGGCATCCGAGCGTTTCAAGGCGAGGTTCAGGCGGCGGGCGGCGTCTTCGCAGAACATCAGGTTCTGCCCATTGGCCAGGGCGAAGGCTTGTTCGTCCGCACGTTTTACAGCGGTTTGTACGGCGGTGCCGAGGGCGGCTTCGACCTTATCGATCAACTCTGTAATAGGTAATTGCTCGCCTTGCAGCTGAACATGCAATTGCGCATTGCTGCGCTGGCTGTGGGGCGTGGCGACGATGCCGTTGGCGCTGCCGAGCCAGGTCAACACGTCGTCGTGCCGCAACGGAGTGTTGGCGAAATCTTCGAGAAACTGCTGCTGAATCAACTGCCTGGCGAGGGCAGCGGAGCACGGGCACGTCGAGGAATAAGTAACGTCAATTTTTAGTTCCACGTGGAACATCTGGTTTTCGAGACGCGCTTCGATGCTGATCGGGTAGCGCTTCCACCCAGCCAAGGGGCTGACTAGGGCGGCGCGTTTCAGCAGAAAATCGGTGTGGATACGCAGGTAGGCGTTCTTAGATAAACCTTCATGACTGTCGAGAAAACGCTGCAGTACATTACGCAGATGTGCAGGCGTAAGAGACTGCTGGTCGAGCATCTCCAGCGCCAGGTACAGGCGTGACATATGAATGCCACGGGCGTTGCCATCCTCCAGGCTCACGCCAGCGTCGGCGGTGGCCGTCAGGTGCTGGCCGTTGATCAGGATCGGCAACGCGATGCCGCACATGCCCACCCAATCGAGTGGCAAGGCTTGGCGTGAAGCCTGCGCGGCGATATCCGGCAGAGTCAGCGCATTCATGAGCAGGTCCATCGTTGGAAATAAAAAGACATGTTATATTATAACTATTGAGTCGACGATGATTTTTCTGCTCCAGCCTTTTTTCAGTCATGTCGAGTAGGGACGCTCCTTCATTTGCGGTATCCGTATGCACAGACGTCAGCTCCTGAACCTGCTCTTGGCCAGCCCTCTTTTCACGCTGCCGTTTGCGGCCCACGCCACGCAGATACGCAACGCCCGCTTGTGGCGCTCGGACGACAAGCTGCGGCTGGTGTTCGACCTCAGCGGCCCGGTGCAATACAAGACTTTTACCCTGAGCGCACCGGAGCGTGTGATCATCGACCTGAGCGGCGCCGGGCTCAGTGGTGATTTCACTCAGTTGGCGTTGAAGAACAGCGGGATCACCTCAATCCGCTCCGGGCATTTCGGCAAAGGCGATACGCGCATCGTGCTGGACCTGGCGGCGCCGATGCAGCTCAACAGCTTTCTATTGCCGCCCCAGGACGGCCAGGGTCATCGCCTGGTACTGGACCTGACCAGCGCCACCCAGGCGCCTCGACAAATCGCCGCCGAACCTGCGCCGTTAGTGGATAAGGCGCACCCCAAGCGCGACATCATCGTGGTGGTCGACCCCGGCCACGGTGGCAAGGACCCAGGCGCCGTCGGCTCCAAAGGCCAGCGCGAGAAAGACGTGGTGCTGTCCATTGCCCAGTTGTTGGCCAAACGCTTGAAGCGCGAAAAGGGCTTTGACGTGAAGCTGGTGCGCAACGACGACTTCTTCGTACCGCTGCGCAAGCGCGTGGAAATCGCCCACAAGCACAATGCCGATATGTTCATCTCAGTGCATGCGGATGCCGCGCCACGCATCACCGCATCGGGCGCTTCGGTGTATGCCTTGTCCGAGGGCGGCGCCACTTCAGCCACGGCGCGATTCATGGCGCAACGGGAGAACGGCGCCGATTTGCTCGGGGCTACCAGTCTGCTCAATCTGAAGGACAAGGACCCGATGCTGGCCGGGGTGATTCTGGACATGTCGATGAACGCCACCATCGCCTCCAGCTTGCAGCTGGGCAGTTCGATTTTGGGCAGCTTGGAAGGCATCACCAGCCTGCATCAGAAGCGCGTGGAACAAGCTGGGTTTGCGGTGCTCAAGTCACCGGACGTGCCGTCGATCCTGGTAGAGACCGGGTTTATTTCCAATGCAAGGGACAGCGCGCGCCTGGTTACCGCGCGCCATCAACAGGCGGTTGCGGATGGTCTGTTTGAAGGCCTGAAAAAGTATTTCCAGAAGAACCCACCGATGAACAGCTACATGGCGTGGGTGCAGGAGCAGAAGAACGGTCAGGTCTAACAGCCGGTCATGCGGCTGCAGGTGAATTTGGCGCTGGCGCCGCCCGAACTGGAAAACCGGTTGAGGGTGGTCCAGCCCACGCGCCGCGTGTAGCCGACCCATGCCTCACCGTCCGATGCCAACCCGGTAAAGAACGTCAGTTGCCCGTATCGGCTGTTGGTCTGTGCCCAATAGCGTTTGCCGATTACCTCGTACCCGCGCAAGTACGTGGTGCTGCCGACTGTCGCTACGCTGTAGGCGTTACCCAATGGGTCGACGCAGGCCAGCAGGTTGGCGCTGCGCGTGCAGTTGGCCAGCAGGCTCGGCGCTTGGGCGCAGGCAGTTCCTACCGCCACCAATAACAGGGCGCACACCAAGTATTTCATCGGGCTTCTCAAGGGTGGGAAAGTGTTCAAGCATTGCGCCCTTCGTCGTGGCAAGCAAGACAGGATTGGCTTATTTGTATTGTTATACTATAACATAAAAATACAGCCTGGCTTGACCGGGCGGCCTGATGAGAATGTCCTGATGCCCAATCGTCTCCCCGTTACTGTGTTGTCCGGCTTTCTCGGCGCCGGTAAAAGCACGCTGCTCAACTACGTCCTTCGCAACCGTGAGAACCTGCGGGTGGCGGTGATCGTCAACGACATGAGCGAAATCAACATCGACGGCAGCGAAGTCCAGCGCGACGTCACGCTCAACCGCGCCGAAGAAAAGCTGGTGGAAATGAGCAACGGCTGCATCTGCTGCACCTTGCGGGAAGACTTGCTGGAAGAAGTCGGAAAGCTCGCCAAGGAAGGTCGGTTCGATTACCTGCTAATCGAATCCACCGGCATCTCCGAACCGTTGCCCGTGGCCGAAACCTTCACTTTTCGTGATGAAAACGAACAAAGCCTGACCGACATCGCGCGCCTGGACACCATGGTTACCGTGGTCGACGGGATGAACTTCCTGCTCGACTATCAGGCCGCTGAAAGCCTGGCCTCACGCGGCGAAACCCTCGGTGAAGAAGACGAACGCTCCATCACCGACCTGCTGATCGAGCAGATCGAATTCGCCGACGTGATCCTCATCAGCAAGATCGACCTGATCAGCAGCCGCGAACGCGAAGAGTTGATAGCGATCCTCGAGCGTCTTAATGCCCAGGCGGAAATCATCCCGATGGTCATGGGCGAAGTGCCTTTGCACAAGATCCTCAACACTGGGCGTTTCGACTTTGAACGCGCCGCCCAAGCCCCGGGCTGGTTGCAGGAACTGCGCGGTGAACACGTGCCGGAAACCGAAGAGTACGGCATCGCGTCCACCGCCTACCGTGCCCGCCGCCCCTTTCATCCGCAGCGTTTTTTCGACTTTATCGACCGACCCTGGGTTAACGGCAAACTGCTGCGCTCCAAGGGCTTTTTCTGGCTGGCCAGCAAGCACCAGGATGCAGGCAGTTGGTCCCAGGCCGGCGGCTTGATGCGCCATGGTTTTGCCGGCCGCTGGTGGCGCTTTGTGCCGAAAAGCCAGTGGCCGCAGGACGAAGAAAGCGTCGCGGCGATCATGGGTAACTGGCAACTGAGCACCGGCGATTGTCGCCAGGAACTGGTGTTTATCGGGCAGAACATTGATTTCGCCTTGATGCGCGTCGAGTTGGACGCCTGCCTGCTCAACGATGAAGAAATGGCCCTGGGCGTCGAAGGTTGGCGCCTGCTGGCCGATCCCTTTGGCCCTTGGTATGAAGAGGCAGCCGCCTGATGCTGGCCCCGGTGACTCCCCTGCGGCCCGTGATTCGCCAGGTCTTTGGTGAAACGCCGCTGGCGCTCTCTGACATTCTCGAAGACGGCGTGAACCTAGCGTTGTGGCAGCGCCAATTGCCGCTGCACATCGCTGAGTTCGGCGCCTTGCTGGTGGCGCTCAATGAGCCGCTGGCCGATTCCATGGTCATCGAGCTCAACAACGAAGACGCCCTGCCCAACTTGCAGGGCTTGGCGTCCAGTTGCCGCGATCTTGAAGGCTATGAAGGCTTTGTCGCCGATGTATCGTGGCTGGTCAGCGCGTTTGCCTGCTTACTGGGTGCCAAGCGCATTGGTGTGCGGCTGCGACTGTTGGACAAGGCCATGTGCCCGCGTTTTCACGTCGATCATGTGCCGGTGCGGCTGATCACCACCTATGCCGGCATCGGCAGCCAGTGGTTGCGCGAAGGCGTGATGGAGCGTCGCCAGCTGAGCCAACCGGACGCGGAGCCCAGCGAGCGTATCGAACAGATCCACTGCGGCGAAGTCGCCCTGCTCAAGGGCACCAAATGGCATGGCAACGAAGGCCACGGTTTGATTCACCGCTCGCCAGCCCTCAAAGCCGATGAACGCCGCTTGATCCTGACACTGGATTGGCTCGCATAACCGCGTAGGATCAACGCTCTACACGGTCCGAACGATGCCCCTCATGCTGCAGAACATTCCTACCCACGTGATTGCCGGGCCCCTGGGCGCCGGCAAGACCAGCCTCATCAAGCACCTGCTCGCCCAGCGTCCGGTACACGAGCGTTGGGCCGTGCTGATCAATGAGTTCGGGCAGATCGGCCTGGACGCCGCCTTGCTCACTCAGGATGACGACGGCATTGCCCTGGGCGAAGTCGCCGGAGGCTGTCTGTGCTGTGTGAATGGAGCCCCGTTTCAGGTAGGACTTGGTCGCTTGTTGCGCAAGGCCAAGCCTGATCGGCTGTTTATCGAACCGTCGGGCCTGGGCCATCCGGCGCAATTGCTCAAGCAACTGCGCGCAGCGCCGTGGCAGGAGGTGCTGGCCGTTCAGCCTTGCGTGATGGTGTTGGATGCGCAGGCCCTGGCGGCAGGCAAACCCTTACCGACAGCGCAACAGGAAGCGCTGGCCCATGCAGGACTGCTGGTATTGAACAAGGATGAAGCGCTGGACGCCGCACAGCGCCAGGCGATTGAGCGGTTGTTACCGGAATGTCCGCTTTACTGGACGCGCCAGGCCCGGCTGCCTCTGGAGCAATTGCCAGGCCTGTACGAACACGCGAGCCGCGCTGTGGATAACTTCGCAGAGCCAAAAGGCCTGGCGCAAATGCCGGCCATCTGGAGCGATCCCACGTTACCGATTTGCCTCAGCCAAGCCCAAGAGGGCGGCTGGAGTATTGGCTGGCGCTGGCACCCGAGCCAGCAATTCGACGCGCAACGCCTGTATCAATGGCTCACACACCTTGAATGGCGCCGCGCCAAACTGGTTATCCACAGCACAGAAGGGTGGGTATCCACCAACGCTGTGGATAACAGCCCGCTCGCCTGGCAACCCAGCGAATGGCGGCGTGACTCGCGGATCGAGTTGATTTTCAGCGAGCCACAGGACGTGGTCACATTGAAGGCTGCGCTGGCGGCCTGCCGTCACTGACGGTTCTTGGTGCCGTGGTCCTGACGCCACTGGCTCAGCTCGATCACTTCGGCGCTGGGCAGCGGCGTCTTGATCTCGAACGGGTAGGGCGCGAGTTCGATCTGTGCACTGTGGGCGCCAAATTGGGTAATCGTCCCAGGATGGCGGGTTTCCCCGGTCACGGTGAACTCAAAATTGTAGATACGTGCCAGGCGCCGCCGCCCGTTGGCATCCTTCACAAAACCGATGCGCTTGAGCGCCACCGCGCCGTCCAACAGTTCGATGTCGAGCTTGGCGCAATGCTGCTTGACCCGCTCCAGCGCCCGTTCGCGCAAGCCGTGGTTGTGCCACACCCAGGCGGCGCCGGTCGCCAGCAGCATCAACACGAAGATGTTTCCCAGGGTCAGCATGCGATGAACTCCAACAAAGTGAGAGCAGCTTAACTGTGTCGCCGGTCTGTCGTATAGGCCGTGTTTAGTCGCATACTGCGCGCCCAGAATTTCAACGGCTTGACGGAATCCCCTGCATGAAACGCACACCTCATCTGCTTGCGATCCAGTCTCATGTGGTCTTTGGCCACGCCGGAAACAGCGCCGCCGTGTTCCCCATGCAGCGGGTTGGGGTGAACGTCTGGCCATTGAACACAGTGCAGTTCTCTAACCATACGCAGTATGGCCAGTGGGCGGGCGAAGTGTTGGCGCCGCAGCAGATTCCGGCGCTGGTGGAAGGCATTGCCGCGATCGGCGAGCTGGGCAACTGCGACGCCGTGCTGTCCGGCTACCTCGGCAGCGCGGACCAGGGCCGGGCGATCCTCACCGGCGTGGCGCGCATCAAGGCCCTCAACCCCAAAGCCCTGTATTTGTGCGACCCGGTGATGGGCCATCCGGAGAAAGGCTGCATCGTGCCCCAGGAAGTCAGCGATTTCCTGCTGGACGAAGCCGCGGCCATGGCTGACTTCCTGTGCCCCAACCAGTTGGAGCTGGACAGCTTTGCCGGGCGCAAGCCGCAATCGTTGTTCGATTGCCTGGCCATGGCCAAAGCGTTGCTGGCGCGCGGGCCGAAGGCAGTATTGGTCAAGCATTTGGATTACCCCGGTAAGCTGCCGGATGGTTTCGAGATGCTGCTGGTGACCGCCGAAGGCAGCTGGCACCTGCGCCGACCGCTGCTGGCGTTTCCGCGTCAGCCAGTGGGCGTTGGCGATTTGACCTCGGGGCTGTTCCTGGCGCGCGTGTTGTTGGGCGATAGCCTGCTGGCCGCCTTTGAGTTCACCGCCGCAGCGGTGCATGAAGTGCTGCTGGAGACCCAGGCTTGCGCCAGTTACGAGCTGGAGCTGGTGCGCGCCCAGGATCGCATCGCCCATCCTCGGGTGCGTTTTGAAGCCACCGCCATCGGCCTGTAGGAACATTCCTGATTGAGCCAGGCAAAGGGCGTCCGGTACTATCAGGCGCCTCTTTGTCCCCTGTGCTTTTCAAGGAAGAACCATGTCGCATTTCCTACGGGCTTTTTCCGCGCTGAGCCTGGTTTCGCTGCTCAGCGCTTGCAGCATCAACGGTAGCTACCCGGACGCCACCGAACCCGATGCCGCCAAGTTGCGATTCGTCTCCAATACCCAAAATTCCACGCTCGACTTCTTCGACGCGCAGCACTGCGCAGGCCGCACCACCGGCATGCTCAACAACTCCCTGATGACCGACACCAAGCGTCGGGTTGGCATGATCGTGCCGCCGCCGGAAAAAGCCCGTGGCCTGCTGGAAGTGAAGCTGGCGCCTGGCAAGCCGCTATTCATGCGCATCAACACCAATGGCGGCGGCTATGTGTGTGCCAAGGCGATCAGCTTCACACCGGAAGCGGGCAAGGAATATGAAGTGACGTTCGACGTGGCGGGGGGCAGTTGCATCACGACCTTCCAACGCCTGCAACGCTTCAACGGTAAAGACGAGCGCATTCCGCAGCCGATGATCGAAACCCCGCTGCAAGCGTGCGCCGGCAGCACGCCGATGTTCCCCAAGCAGATTCCGGAAACGCCCAAGCGCGCTGCGCTGATCAACACCATCGTCGACACCAACGTGCAGTTGTTCAAGATGATGAACCCGGACACACCCGTCGAGCCGCCGTCGACACCCACGTCGCTTGAAGCGCAGATTGCCAAGCGTAAGGCGGCAATGGGCTCGTTCACGTTGCCAGAAGCCTACTGGACTCAATATCGGCAGAATTTCACACTGCTGAATGAAGAGGCGGCGGCGCAAGAGGCGCGGACGATGGGCCTCTATGTAGAGGTTTTTCGCTATCGACTAAGCGTCACCGAGGACGCCGTGTTGGAGCAATGGCTGAACCCGACGGACAACGCTACGCGCGATCTTGTGGCGGCGAACGACAAGGTGATGACGGCCTATTACACCAACACTCGCAAGTCAGTGATGATTGAAGTGCTCAACCATCACCTGGCGCGCATGGGGCAGTTGGATCAGCGCTTTGATGTGTGCGCGCACTTCGACAAGTGCTGGCACTACTGATGCCTACAGCGCGTCTCCCTTGATTTCCTGGTAGCGCTTTTCCAGCTCCTGGCGGATCTGGCGGCGCTGCTGGGCTTGCACGAACCGGCGTTTATCTTCGCTGTTATGCGGTTGCAGCGGCGGTACGGCGGCCGGTTTGCGCTGGTCGTCCACGGCCACCATGGTGAAGAAGCAGCTGTTGGTATGGCGCACCGAGCGCTCGCGGATGTTCTCGGTTACCACCTTGATGCCCACCTCCATCGAGGTGTTGCCGGTGTAGTTGACCGACGCGAGGAACGTCACCAGTTCGCCGACATGGATCGGCTCGCGGAAAATCACCTGGTCTACCGACAACGTGACGACATAGCGGCCGGCGTAACGGCTGGCGCAGGCGTAGGCGACTTCGTCGAGGTATTTGAGCAGGGTACCGCCGTGGACATTGCCTGAGAAGTTGGCCATGTCAGGGGTCATCAATACCGTCATCGACAGCTGGGCGTTTCCGGGTTCCATAGCACACTCACGGGTTGTAGGCATTGGTTGGGGGGCACCTCTGCGGGTGCTGGAATCTTTGCAGCGCCATCCCTAACGGGACGCCGGTGGGCGGCTTGCCGTCACGCTTCTACCGATCTGTTTCCATATATTGCACCGGCTTTCTGCCGGAAGTCGCGGTGTTAACCTTCAAAAGTCCATCTCAGGGCATTTCTTACGATTAAGGCCGACTTTTCCTTCCGCTCTCTGCGACCGTTCAACGGCGTGCGGAAGTGGGAAAAGCGCCAGTACCCTCAAGGAGCCCCTCGCCATGCACGCCATCAGCTTTATTCAGGATTTGGCCGTGATCATGCTGGTGGCAGGGGTTGTCACCATCCTGTTTCACCGCCTCAAACAGCCGGTGGTGCTGGGCTACATCGTCGCCGGCTTCATTATCGGCCCCCACACCCCGCCGTTCGGCCTGATCCACGACGAAGACACCATCAAGACCCTCGCTGAGCTGGGGGTGATCTTCCTGATGTTCTGCCTGGGCCTGGAGTTCAGCCTGCGCAAGCTGTTCAAGGTGGGCGCCACGGCGTTTATCGCGGCCTTCCTGGAGATCATCCTGATGATCTGGATCGGCTACGAAATCGGCCAGTGGTTCGACTGGAACACCATGGATTCGTTATTCCTGGGAGCCATCCTGGCGATTTCCTCCACCACCATCATCGTCAAGGCGCTCAATGACCTGAAGATGAAAAACCAGCGCTTCGCCCAGCTGATTTTTGGCGTGCTGATCGTGGAAGACATCCTCGGTATCGGCATCATTGCCTTGCTGTCGAGCATCGCCGTCAGCGGAACGGTCAGCTCCGGCGAGGTGTTTTCGACGGTCGGCAAGCTTTCGCTGTTCATGATCGTTGCGTTGGTCATCGGCATTTTGCTGGTCCCGCGTTTACTGGCCTACGTGGCCAAGTTCGACAGCAATGAAATGCTGCTGATCACCGTACTGGGCCTGTGTTTCGGGTTCTGCTTGCTGGTGGTCAAGCTGGAATACAGCATGGTGCTGGGCGCCTTCCTGATCGGCGCGATCATGGCCGAATCCCGGCAGTTGATTAAGATCGAGCGCTTGATCGAGCCGGTTCGCGACATGTTCAGCGCCATCTTCTTTGTGGCGATCGGCTTGATGATCGACCCGCAGATCCTGCTGCAATACGCCTGGCCGATTGCGGTGATCACCGTGGCCGTGGTGCTGGGCAAGATGTTGTCTTGCGGCCTGGGGGCGTTTATCGCCGGCAATGACGGCCGTACCTCACTGCGCGTAGGTATGGGGCTGTCACAGATTGGCGAGTTTTCCTTCATCATCGCGGCGTTGGGGATGACGTTGCAGGTGACAAGCGACTTCCTGTATCCCGTGGCGGTGGCAGTTTCGGCGATTACCACCTTGCTCACGCCGTACCTGATCCGTGGTGCTGACCCGCTGTCATTGAAGATCGCGGCGGTCATGCCCAAGCGCATGAGCCGGGTGTTCGGCATGTATGGCGAATGGCTGCGCAGCATTCAGCCACAGGGCGAGGGTGCGATGCTGGCGTCGATGATCCGCAAGATCATCCTGCAGGTGGGGGTGAACCTGGCGCTGGTGGTCGCGATCTTCTTTACCGGCAGTTTTTTTGCGGCGCGTATCGGCGGGTATCTGGAGGGTTGGATCAGTGATCCAAGCTGGCAGAAGGCGTTGATCTGGGGCGGGGCATTGTTGCTGTCGCTGCCCTTCCTGATTGCGGCGTACCGCAAGCTCAAGGCGCTGTCGATGCTGCTGGCGGAGATGAGCGTGAAGCCGGAAATGGCCGGGCGGCATACTCAGCGCGTGCGGCGGGTGATTGCGGAGCTGATCCCAATCCTCTCGCTGCTGGTGATTTTCCTGCTATTGGCAGCCTTGTCGGCCAGTATTCTGCCGACCAACAAGTTGCTGGTGCTGATCGCCGTGGTCACGGCAGCGGTGGCGGCCGTGCTCTGGCGGTGGTTCATCCGCGTGCATACGCGGATGCAGGTCGCTTTGCTGGAGACGCTGGATAATCACAAAGATACGCCAGAGCACTGACCCGGCCTGGGTGTGGACTCAGCTTTCCAGCCAGACGTCCCGCGCCCAGTGCCACACCGATTCCCAGGTTTCTTCGGTGACAAGCTCTTCTTCGCCGGACCACAGCACCACGGTGCCGTCTTCCTCGACGCAGTAATAGTCGTCACCGTCCTGGCAGATCGGGATCATGCTGCGATCAACGCCGGCATCCCAGGCGTTTGCCGCCACGTCCGGCAGGTAGGTGTGGGATTGTGGGTCGGTGACAGTCACCGGCTCCAGGCTGCCGTACACCACGTCGCTGACGGTCAGCAGGAATTCACGGAAGACAAACGGGATGTCGATGAACAGTTGTTCCTCGATTTCCACCAATTGGTCTTCATCAGGCAGTTCCAGGGGAACCGGGACCGGTTCGTTGGCTTCACGCAATTGTTCGATGATTTCTTCCACGGCCGGGATCCTCTTGCTAGATGGCGCGGTTTATAGGGGCGTTTTATACAGTAGCTCGCTATAAGTGCAACCGTGAAATAGAAAACCCCGGACAGGTCCGGGGTTTTTTGTGACTGCGTGCTCAAGCGTGCAGGGATCAGCCGTTCTGACGGATACCGGCGACCAGCCATGGCTGGTTGTCGCCTTGTGGGCGTTCCATGTTCCAGCTTTCGCTGAACACTTCACCCTGGTCGAAGCGCGAGGTCTTCGACACACCGCTGAACGTCAGGGTGGCGATGGTCTTGTCGGCGCGATCATCCACACCGTCCAGCTGTACGCGCAGGTCTTCGATGTAGGTCGACTGGAAAGCGTCGCCCAGGTCGGCACGTTCGCGCTTGAGGAACTCCAGCAGTTGCGGGGTGACGAACTCGGCGATCTTGTCCATTTCGTTTGCGTCCCAGTGCTGCTGCAGGGACTGGAAGTGGCTGCGGGCCGCTTCGACGAAACGTTCTTCGTTGAACCAGGCCGGTGCGTTGATCACCGGGCGGGCTGCAGCAGGTGCTGCCGAACCACCGAAGATCGAACCCATGGCTGGTTTTTGCTCGAACACTTCACGCTGCATCGGCGCGCCGGCTGGAGCCAGGTGCTCCTGCTGCTTGCGGCGACGGGCGGCAATAAAGCGGAAGATCACAAAGGCGATGACGGCCAGGATCAGCATGTCGAAGATCTGCATGCCCTCGAAGCCGCCGCCCATGAACATGGAAGCGAGCAGGCCACCGGCGGCGATACCGGCCAGAGGGCCTAACCAGCGCGAAGCACCGCCAGCCTTGGCAGCAGCGCCCGCAGCACCGGCTGCGCCTGCGGTAGCCGCAGCACCGCCGGCACCGGCGGATGGAGCCATTTGGCTGGTCTGGTGAGTCGGTGCTGCACCCGAACTTTTGCCGCCACCGAAGCGCTTGGCGTTGGCGTCGATGCTCATCGTCAGGCCGATGCACAACGCCATGGCGATGCTAAGAAAACGTTTCATAAAGGGAATTCCCATTTGTGGATTGCACGCGCGCCATGTTGCACAGGTGTAGTGACAGTGGCTAGCGACATAATGTTTCGGGCTTTTGCGTAGGACTGATTCAGAATAGTCTGTAGGACTTATTACAGATATTGGCCCGCGCTTGTTAAAAACAAGGGCGGGCCACTCACCTTCATGTAGGCAAATGTTTCAAATGGCTTCGAGCTTCGCGTAACCCATCATCAGCCACTTGCTGCCTTCGGCGAAGTTCACCTGCACCCGCGCCTGGGCACCCGCGCCTTCGAAGTTGAGGATCACGCCTTCGCCGAACACCGAATGCCTGACCTGCTGGCCAAGGCTGAACTGGGTTTTCGGAATTTCGGAGCCGGCGAACAGGCTGCTGGCGCTTTGCTGCTGGCCTCCGCCGAACGGGCGGCTGACGCTGTTGGAGAGGCGCACTTCCTGAATCAGACCCTTCGGCACCTCACGTACGAAGCGTGACACCTTGTTGTAGGTCTCGCTGCCATACAGGCGTCGGGTTTCAGCGTAGGTCATCACCAGGTTCTGCATGGCGCGGGTGATGCCGACGTAGGCCAGGCGACGCTCTTCCTCAAGACGGCCGGGCTCTTCCAGGCTCATCTTGTGGGGGAACAGGCCTTCTTCCATGCCGACCAGGAACACATACGGGAATTCCAGGCCCTTGGCGCTGTGCAAGGTCATCAGTTGGATGCTGTCTTCATGCTCATCGGCCTGGGTGTCGCCGGCTTCCAGCGACGCATGCCCGAGGAATGCGGCGAGCGGGGTCAGCTCCTCGTCTTCCTCGGTGTTTTCGAACGCACGCGCGGCGCTCACCAGTTCCTCAAGGTTTTCTACCCGGGCCTGGCCTTTCTCGCCTTTTTCCGCTTCGTGGTAGGCGATCAGGCCGGACTGTTCGATCACGGTCTGAGTCATCAGGTGCAGCGGCATTTCCGCGCATTTGGCCGACAGGTTCTCGATCAGCTCGACGAACACGCCCAGTGCGCCCGCCGCGCGGCCGGTCAGGCCTTTATTGGCGATCAGCAAGCGCATGGCTTCCCACATCGACACATCTGCATGGCGAGCGTGCTCGCGAATCGCCTCGACGGTTTTCTCGCCGATGCCCCGCGCCGGGATATTGATGACGCGCTCCAGCGCCGCATCGTTGCCACGGCCTTCCAGCAAACGCAGGTAGGCCATGGCGTTCTTGATTTCGGCGCGCTCGAAGAAGCGCTGGCCGCCATAGATGCGGTACGGGATGCGCTCGCGCAGCAAGGCTTCTTCCAATACCCGCGATTGGGCGTTGGAACGGTAAAGAATCGCGATGTCGCTGCGCGCCAGCCCAGTTTTCAGCGCGCTTTCGATGGTTTCCACCACATAGCGCGCTTCATCGTGCTCGTTGAACGCGGCGTAGAGGTTGATCGCTTCGCCTTCGCCGCCGTCGGTCCACAGCTCCTTGCCCAGCCGCCCGGTATTGTTGGCGATCAGGGCGTTGGCGGCCTTGAGAATCCCGGCGGTGGAGCGGTAGTTCTGCTCCAGGCGGATAGTGACCGCGTCCGGGAAGTCTTCGGAGTACTGGTAGATGTTTTCGATTTTCGCGCCACGCCAGCCGTAGATCGACTGGTCGTCGTCGCCCACCACCATCAGGCTGTCGCCGCCTTTGGCCAGCAGGCGCAACCAGGCGTACTGAACGGCGTTGGTGTCCTGGAACTCGTCCACCAGAATGTGTCGGAAGCGTTTCTGGTAATGGGCCAGCAAGCCTGGGTTGTCGCGCCACAGGTCGAGGGCGCGCAGCAGCAGCTCGGAGAAGTCGATGACCCCGGCGCGCGCGCAGGCGGCCTCGTAGGCTTCATAAATGCTGCGCATGGTGGCCAGGAACAAGTCGCCGCTGGCCTGGATATGTTGCGGGCGCAGGCCTTCGTCTTTCTGGCCGTTGATAAACCATTGCGCCTGGCGCGCCGGCCAACGCTGTTCGTCCAGGCCCAGTTCGCGAATCACCCGTTTGACCAAGCGTTGCTGGTCATCGCTGTCGAGGATCTGGAAGGTCTGGGCCAGGCCCGCTTCCTGCCAGTGCGCGCGCAACAGGCGGTGCGCCAGGCCGTGGAAGGTGCCTACCCACATGCCGGCCGGGCTGATGCCCATCAACTGCTCGATGCGGTGGCGCATCTCGGCAGCGGCCTTGTTGGTGAAGGTCACCGACAGGATGGAATGCGGGGACGCGTTCTCGACCTGGATCAACCAGGCGATACGGTGCACCAGCACTCGGGTTTTACCGGAGCCAGCACCGGCCAGGACCAACTGACGGCCAACGGGGGCTGCTACGGCCTGGCGTTGGGCATCGTTGAGGGAGTTAAGCAAAAGAGAGAGATCATCGCGCATCGGCGCATTCTATGGCCCACGGGGAAGTGGGGCAAATACCAATGCCGGGTGGTCGACGGAAAACAATCAGGGTGATGACCGGTTGGTCAATGGCCACAGCCCGCGCAGCGTCTCGCTCAAGCCGTCTGGCCCCGAAGTTTGCGGCGCATGACCGTGCCGTTTTTATGACGTAGAGCAGTTTGGCCCAAGCGTTTGCTTGTGTATGCTCCGTCGACGTTTCGGGCTCACCATTATAAGAACACTGCCTATGACCCTCAGCACCGACCTGTTTGGCCCCTCGGCGGCGCCTGCGCAGGTTCTTCGCAAACACTACGCCACGGAGATGGCGGTCGAGCGCACACGCCTGCTGTATCAGGGCTCGCTGCTGCCGACCCTGTTGATGTTGGTCAATGGCCTGGTCTGCGCCTGGCTGCTCTGGAACCCCAAGCAATACCTGTTGGACAGCATCTGGCTGGTCTGGCTGCTGGCCCTGGTGGCCATGCGCGTGATCCAGGTGGCGGCGTTTGATTCAGCCATGCCCAGCCGCCAGGCCCAGCCGGTATGGCGGCGCATGTTCATGCTCGGTTCGGCGGTCAGCGGCCTGACCCTGGCCACCGCCGCCATCGCGCTGGTGCCGGCGGACAGCTTTATGCAGCAGGCCTGGGTGTTCGGCCTGATCGGTGCCGCGACGCTGTCGGCCAGCGTGGCCTATGCCGTGAGCCTGCCGGCGTTTTTGTCATTCGCCTTGCCGTGCCTGGTGCCGGCGATCATCTACCTGTTCTGGAGCGGCGACCCGCGGCAGCGCGGTTGGGGTGTACTGGGCCTGATCCTGCTGGCGTCCTTGAGCCTGGTGGCGTGGCAGGTCAATCGCCTGATCCAGCGCGGGCTGCTGCGACGCTTTCAGAACCAGGCGCTGATCGAGCACCTGCAACAGGCGCAGCAGCGCAGCGAACAACTCAATCAGGACTTGGTGCGCGAAGTCGAACAGCGCCGCCAGGTCGAGCAGGAGCTGCGTGACGCGCAAATCGGCCTGCAGGACCGCGTGGCGCAACGTAGCCAGGAGCTGGACGCCGCCAGCCTGGCCCTGAATAAAAGCGAAGCGCGCCTGGCCATGGCCCTGCAAGCCAGTGAACTTGGCCTGTGGGACTGGAACCTGCAAACCGACGAAGTCCACCACACCCAGCTCAAGGAATTGTTCGGTCTGGAGCCGGAGTACGTCACGGCGATGCTCGGCCATCTCAAGCCGCGCCTGCATCCCGAAGACCTGCCGCTGCTCAAGCGCGCCCTGGTGGAACACCTTAAGGGTCGCAGCGAGGACTACCAGGTGGAATACCGCGTGCGCCACGGCGATGGGCACTGGGTATGGATCGAAGACCGTGGCCGTGCCGTGGAGCGCACGGCCAGCGGGCGGGTCACGCGCATGCTTGGCACGCGCCGCGATATCAGCGCCGGCAAGGCCCTGGAGGAGCAACAGCGCTTGGCGTCGACCGTGTTCGAGGCGGCCAGCGAAGGGATCGTGATTCTTGACCCAGACTACAAGCTGGTCGCCGTCAACCAGGCATTCAGTCGTGTGACCGGTTTTGAAACCGACGACATGATCGGTCGCAATGTCGTGGAGCTGCCCAGCAGCCGCGATGCCCGCCGCCACTTCCCGGTGATCCGCCAGGCGCTGCTCAGCCACGGCACCTGGCAGGGCGAGCTGGTGGAAACGCGCAAGAATGGCGAGCTGTACCCGCAGTGGCTGCAATTGAACGTGGTGCGCGATGTCCGGGGGAAAGTCAGCCATATCGTGGGCTTCTTCGCCGATCTCTCGGCCAGGCGTGAGTCCGAAGAGCGCATGCGCTACCTCACCCACTATGACGAATTGACCGGCCTGGCCAACCGCTCGCTGTTCCGCGAACGGCTGCGCGAGGCTCATCAGCGCGTGCGTCAGGGCGGGCGCAGCCTGGCGCTGCTGCATATCAACCTGGACCGCTTCAAACTGCTCAATGACAGTTTGGGCCATGAAGTCGCCGACCAATTGCTGCAGAAAATGGCGCGCCGCCTGATCAACGCCTTGCCCGAGGCCGACACCATCGCACGCCTGTCCGGGGACGAGTTCGCCGTGTTGTTCGACGCTTATGGCAACCTGTCGAGCCTGGCGCGAGTCGCCACACGACTGCTGGCCAAGCTGCGCGTGCCGGTGACGGTGGACGGGCATGAGCTGGTAGTGAGTGCTTCGATGGGTGTCAGCCTGTTGCCGGACAATGCGCGTGAAATTTCCGCGCTGGTCAGCCAATCGAACATGGCGATGCAGCACGCCAAGCATCTGGGCGGTAATAATTTCCAGTTCTACACCGACAGCCTGCAAGCCAGCACCCTGGAGCGCTTACAGCTGGAAAACCACCTGCGCAAGGCCATCGAGGAGCGCCAGCTCACGGTGTTCTACCAACCGAAACTGTGCCTGGCCACCGGTAAGCTGAATGCTGCCGAAGCGTTGATCCGCTGGGAGCATCCGCAGTGGGGCATGGTGCCGCCGGGGGACTTTATCGGCCTGGCCGAAGAAACCGGCTTGATCGTGCCACTGGGTGAATTCGTGCTGCGCGAGGCCTGCTGGCAAGCCTGTGAATGGCAGCGTCAGGGTCTGGCGCCGATCCGCGTGTCGGTGAACCTGTCGGTGCATCAGTTGCGCCAGGGCAAGGTGGTCAGCCTGGTGCGCCAGGTGCTTGAAGAAACCGGGCTGGACCCGCAATACCTCGAGCTGGAGCTGACCGAAAGCCAGTTGCTCGACAGCGTTGAACACATCATCGCGACCTTCCAGCAACTGCGCGACCTGGGCGTGAAGTTGGCCATTGATGATTTCGGCACCGGTTATTCGTCCCTCAGCTACCTCAAGCGCATCCCGGTGGACTACGTGAAGATCGACCAGAGCTTTATCCGTGGGCTTGGCCAGGGGCGTGAAGACGCGGCCATCACCCGGGCAATCATTGCGATGGCCCACGGGTTGGCGCTCAAAGTGGTGGCCGAAGGTGTGGAAGATCAACAGCAGCTGGATTTTCTGCGCGGGGAGCGTTGTGACGAAGTGCAGGGCTATTTGATCAGCCGGCCGATGCAGGCCGAAGGGTTGGCAGATTTGTTACGGAAAAATGCAGATTTTCCTGAGTGACGCCAAGGCCGCCCCTGTGGCTACAACTTGGCCGCCCTTAGATTCAAAGGGGAGCAGGGCGATTTAGTGATGCTTCGGGCGGGCAAAACGACAATTCTTGTAGTATAACTACAAGCTTGCTACATCCTTGGCCCTGCCCATAACAAGAGTCCTGCCCTTTGAACCTGTTGCAACATATCGCCCAGTCGCGCCACCTGTTACGCAAATCGGAACTCAAGGTTGCCGATCACGTGCTGCTTGACCCTGCGGCTGTGATGCACAGTTCCATGGCTGACCTGGCCCACAGCGTGGGCATCAGCGAGCCGACCATCGTGCGCTTCTGCCGCGCCATCGGTTGCTCCGGGTTCCAGGACTTGAAACTCAAGCTGGCCCAAAGTTTGGCCGCCGGTGCCAGCTTCGGGCAATTTGCGATTCACGAAGACGATTCCGTCGCCGACTACAGCCTGAAAATCTTCGACACCACCCTGCACACCCTGATGGAAGTGCGCGAGAAGCTTGACCCGGTGGAGTTGCAAAAGGCCGTGACCGCTATGTCCCAGGCCCAGCGTGTCGAGTTCTACGGTTTTGGTGCTTCGGGCGCAGTGGCCGCTGACGCCCAACACAAGTTCTTCCGCCTGCTGCTCACCGCCGCCGCCTACAGTGACCCGCATATGCAGGCGATGTCGGCGGTGACCTTGAAGCCTACCGACGTCGCCATCTGTATTTCCCAGTCAGGCCGCTCCAAAGACCTGCTGATCACCGCCAACCTGGTGCGTGAAAGCGGTGCGACCCTGATCACCCTGTGCCCGAGCCAGACGCCGTTGGCGGAACTGTCTACGGTCAACCTGGCAATCGATGTGCATGAAGACACTGAGATTTATACGCCGCTGACCTCGCGTATCGCCCACTTGGTGGTGATTGATGTGTTGGCAATGGGCGTGGCCATGGCGCGTGGGCCGAGCCTGGTCAACCACCTCAAGAGTGTTAAGCGCAGCTTGCGTAGCCTTCGCCTGTCGCCTAAGTCGGTCAAAGCCCTCGACGATTGATTCAAAGTCACACTCGGTCAAATGTGGGAGCAGGCAAGCCAGCTCCCACAGTGGATTTGCGTCAGCTATAGAATATTCATCGTCCTGTAACCCCCGCGCCGCCAAACCGTCATCCCCTGCGCCCATCCTGTACTCCCCGCACTCGCATTGGGAGACTCCAAATGGCCCGGCCCTACGAAGACAGCAACAGCACCGTAAAGACCCGTCGTCAGCAGGAAGACCAACGCCGCATGGCGTTCCGTCGCGCAATCGAAGACCGTTGCGAGGAGCGCCAATTGCTCCAGAGCATCAGTGACTACCCGGAACTCCACTGGCAGGCACCCGCGGCTGCCCAGCGAAGCGCTCAGCCAGCGCGCTGATCTGCACCCGTTCGCTGCGGATAAAGCCCAGGAACGCATGGGCCACCGGTGACAGGCGCTTGGCTTTGGCTTGCACCAGGCACCAACTGCGGTACAGCGGCAGCTCTTCCACCGGCAGCTCCTTGAGCCCGCCGGTGGCCAGTTCCATGTTGACCGCGTGGCGCGTCAGCAAGGCCACGCCCAATCCCGCGCATACACACTCGCGCTGCGCCTCGGCCGAGGCTACTTCCACCGTCTGGGTGAAGTGCACGCGTTTCTCCTTGAAGTACTCTTCGCAAGCCATCCGCGTGCCGGAACCCGGTTCACGCAGCAGCAGCGTGTAAGGTTCCAGATCTTGCAGGCGCAATGGGCCTTGCAGGCTCAATGGATGGTCGAGGGGTGCCACGGCGACAATCGGGTTGTTGAGGAAGGGCAGGAATTCCAGGCCCATGTCCTGGGGCACCATGGACATGATCACCAGATCGTCGCGGTTGTCCGACAGCCGGCGGATCACCTGGGCACGGTTGACCACCGTCAGGTGCAACTGCACCTCAGGGTGCTGGCGCTTAAAGGCAGCAAACAAATGCGGCACAAAGTATTTGGCGCTGGATTCCACGGCCAGCTTCAGTTGGCCCTGCAGCGAGCCCTGCATGTCCGACAGCTGCATATCGAGGTTCTCCAGCCGTCCGAAGATATCGCGACTGGCCCGTTGCAGCGCTTCAGCGGCCTCGGTCATGTAGAGTTTTTTGCCGACATAATCGAACAGCGGCTGGCCGATCAGCTCCTCAAGCTGACGAATTTGTAGGCTCACGGCGGGCTGTGTGAGGGACATTTCCTCGGCGGCGCGGCTGTAAGAGCGCAAATCACACACTTCATGAAAGATCTGCAGCTGACGCAATGTCAGTCGCATCAATGATTTACGCATGTTTCGCTCTCCTCATCCCAAGCCGGCGGCACAACTATAAGTCTTTACTTATGCGTGACCCAATAATTATTGATTTTTGTTAATCCCTCCACGGGCTTAGTGTGTGTCTCGCGACTGTCATGAAACATTTGGTCACGCGCCGACCCAGCTTCAGTGGGTCGAAGAACGCAGCAATCGGCTCAAGGGAATTTCCAAGTGATAAAAAAGATCCTGATCGCCAACCGTGGTGAAATTGCCGTACGAATCGTGCGTGCCTGCGCCGAGATGGGCATTCGCTCGGTCGCGGTCTACTCCGACGCCGACCGCCATGCGTTGCACGTCAAGCGTGCCGACGAAGCCCACAGCATTGGTGCCGAGCCACTGGCCGGTTACCTGAACCCGCGCAAGCTGGTGAACCTGGCGGTGGAAACCGGTTGTGATGCGCTGCATCCCGGCTATGGCTTCCTGTCGGAGAACGCCGAACTGGCGGATATCTGTGCCGAACGCGGGATCAAATTCATCGGCCCGTCCGCTGAAGTGATCCGCCGCATGGGCGACAAGACCGAAGCGCGCCGCAGCATGATCAAGGCTGGCGTACCGGTCACGCCCGGCACCGAAGGCAACGTCGCCGACATCGCCGAAGCCCTGACTGAAGGCGACCGTATTGGTTACCCGGTGATGCTCAAGGCCACCTCCGGTGGTGGCGGTCGTGGTATCCGTCGTTGCAACAGCCGCGAAGAACTTGAACAAGCCTTCCCCCGTGTGATCTCCGAAGCCACCAAGGCGTTCGGCTCGGCGGAAGTGTTCCTGGAAAAATGCATCGTCAATCCCAAGCACATCGAAGCGCAGATCCTCGGTGACAGCTTTGGCAACGTGGTGCACCTGTTCGAGCGCGATTGCTCGATTCAGCGTCGCAACCAGAAGCTCATCGAAATCGCCCCAAGCCCTCAGTTGACCCCGGAACAGCGCGCCTACATCGGCGACCTGTCGGTGCGCGCGGCCAAGGCCGTGGGTTACGAGAACGCCGGCACCGTGGAGTTCCTGCTCGCGGAGGGCGAGGTGTACTTCATGGAGATGAACACCCGGGTGCAGGTGGAACACACCATCACCGAAGAAATCACCGGGATCGACATCGTCCGCGAGCAGATCCGCATCGCCTCCGGGTTGCCGCTGTCGGTGAAACAGGAAGACATCCAGCACCGGGGTTTCGCGTTGCAGTTCCGCATCAACGCCGAAGACCCGAAGAACAACTTCCTCCCAAGCTTCGGCAAGATCACCCGTTACTACGCCCCCGGCGGTCCTGGCGTGCGCACCGACACGGCGATCTACACCGGCTACACCATCCCACCGTTCTACGACTCCATGTGCCTGAAACTGGTGGTGTGGGCGTTGACCTGGGAAGAAGCCATGGACCGCGGCCTGCGTGCCCTGGACGACATGCGCCTGCAAGGCGTGAAGACCACCGCCGCCTACTACCAGGAAATCCTGCGCAACCCGGAATTCCGCAGCGGCCAGTTCAATACCAGCTTCGTTGAAGCCCACCCTGAACTGACCAACTACTCGATCAAGCGCAAACCCGAAGAGCTGGCCCTGGCCATCGCTGCCGCCATCGCCGCCCACGCAGGCCTGTGAGGAATATAAGAATGAGCAAGAAAATCTTTGTCACCGACACCATCCTGCGCGACGCCCACCAATCGTTGCTGGCGACCCGCATGCGCACCGATGACATGCTGCCGATCTGCGACAAGCTCGACAAAGTCGGCTACTGGTCCCTGGAAGTCTGGGGCGGCGCGACCTTCGACGCTTGCGTACGTTTCCTCAAAGAAGACCCGTGGGAGCGCCTGCGCAAACTGCGTGCCGCGTTGCCCAACACACGCCTGCAAATGCTGCTGCGTGGCCAGAACCTGCTGGGCTATCGCCATTACAGCGATGACGTTGTAAGAGCGTTCGTGGCCAAGGCCGCCGTAAATGGCATCGACGTGTTCCGTATTTTCGACGCCATGAACGACGTGCGTAACCTGCGCGTGGCCATCGAAGCGGTGAAGGCCGCCGGCAAACATGCCCAGGGCACTATCGCCTACACCACCAGCCCGGTGCACACTGTCGAAGCGTTTGTGGCCCAGGCCAAACAGCTCGAATCCATGGGCTGCGACTCGATTGCGATCAAGGACATGGCCGGCCTGTTGACCCCGTACGCCACCGGCGAACTGGTCAAGGCGCTGAAAGCCGAACAGAACCTGCCGATCTTTATCCACTCCCACGACACGGCTGGTTTGGCCGCGATGTGCCAACTCAAGGCCATCGAGAACGGTGCCGACCACATCGACACCGCCATTTCCAGCTTTGCCTGGGGCACCAGCCATCCGGGCACTGAGTCGATGGTCGCCGCCCTTAAAGGCAGTGAGTTCGACACCGGCTTGAGCCTGGAACTGCTGCAAGAGATCGG
The DNA here is from genome assembly GCF_054685145.1 of Pseudomonas sp. H1_A03. Taxonomy (NCBI): domain Bacteria; kingdom Pseudomonadati; phylum Pseudomonadota; class Gammaproteobacteria; order Pseudomonadales; family Pseudomonadaceae; genus Pseudomonas; species Pseudomonas sp. H1_A03. The sequence continues at coordinate 1,224,111 of NZ_CP162829.1, read as the reverse complement.
CCTGTACTTCTACGCCGTGCGCAAGAAATACCACCAGTTCGAAAGCGAATTCACCGCCGTCGACACCCGTGTGCAAGTCAACCAAGTGCCAGGCGGTATGATTTCCAACCTGGCCAACCAGTTGAAAGAGCAGGGCGCCCTCAACCGCATGAGCGAAGTGCTGGCCGAAATCCCGCGTGTGCGTGAAGACCTTGGCTTCCCGCCGCTGGTGACCCCGACTTCGCAGATCGTCGGCACCCAGGCGTTCTTCAACGTGTTGGCCGGCGAGCGCTACAAGACCATCACCAACGAAGTGAAGCTCTACCTGCAAGGCGGCTACGGCAAGGCGCCGGGCACCGTGAATGAGAAACTGCGCCGCCAGGCCATCGGCAGCGAAGAGGTGATCGACGTACGCCCGGCCGATTTGCTCAAGCCGGAAATGACCAAGCTGCGTGGCGAAATCGGCGCGCTGGCCAAGTCCGAAGAAGACGTGCTGACCTACGCCATGTTCCCGGACATCGGCCGCAAGTTCCTCGAAGAGCGCGACGCCGGCACCCTGGCGCCGGAAGTACTGTTGCCGATTCCTGAAGCGGGCGGCGTGGCCCGTGCCGGTGGCGAAGGCGTACCGACCGAGTTCGTCATCGACGTGCACGGCGAGAGCTACCGCGTCGACATCACCGGTGTCGGCGTGAAGGCAGAAGGCAAGCGCCACTTCTACCTGTCCATCGACGGCATGCCCGAAGAAGTGGTGTTCGAACCGCTCAACGAGTTTGTCAGCGGTGGTAGCAGCAAACGCAAGCAGGCCACCGAGCCAGGCCATGTCAGCACCGCGATGCCGGGCAATATCGTCGACGTGCTGGTCAAGGAAGGCGACGTGGTCAAGGCCGGCCAGGCTGTACTGATTACCGAAGCCATGAAGATGGAAACCGAAGTGCAGGCAGCGATTGCCGGCAAGGTGACCGCCGTTCATGTCGCCAAGGGCGACCGGGTCAACCCTGGCGAAATCCTGATTGAAATCGAAGGCTGACACAGCCTTCGACACGACCGTTTAATCCTCGGGGGGGCAGGTGCTCCCCTTTTTTTTCGCCTGTAGTTTGCTTAGAAACGTATCCGCCACTGGCCTATCAAGCCTTGGCTGCTGCTCTGAGTGCCGTTTTCCGCGCTGTAGGCCAGGCCGACGGTGTGGTTGGCTGAGAGTGCCAGATCGAGCCCAGCCTGCAGGTTCAGGCTGTTGCGGTCGAGGGACGCGCCCTGAAGGGTGAAACCGTCAATGCCGCCGTGGCGAAAGGACTGGCGCACCTGGCTGTCGACGTCGCCATAGAGGTGTTTCCAGTGCGTACTCAGATGGGGTGTGAGGGTCATCTGGTTGTCGAACCGGAACAGTTTGGCCAGGCGCAGACCAAAGGTGCTGCTCAGGTTCTGTTGGGTTTGCGCATCGACGTTCAGTGCGGCCGGACCGCCGTGTTCCTTGAAACTGTCACGGCTGTAGCGCTGGTAGCCAAGGCCAGCAAACGGCTCGATGCTGATGTCGCCACTGCCCAGTTGGTAGCCCATTTCGCTGAAGACATTCTGGCTGTTGGCAGTGTAGCTACCCTTGAGCGTGTCCTTGTAACCCAGGATATCCACGCCACGTTTGTTCTGCCCCGCATGGCTGCTGTAGATCGCCCCCAAGCGTAACGCCAACGGGCCGTCCTGGCGCACGGCGTAACCGCCCAGATGCCAGCTGTCCAGGTCTGCGGTAAAGCGCTGCGTATCGAAACGGCTGCTGGACTTTGCCCCTAGCACACCGACGCGCCACGCAGGGTCGACCGACCAATCTGCGCCCATTAAAACGCCTTGGTTGGCCGTATTCAGACCGGCAGTACCGCGCTGGCTGTCGAGACTGCCTTCGCTGCCGAGGTTTTTTACCCAGAAGTGGCCGTCAGAGTCGGTGGGCAATTCGCGCAGGGTCGAGAGCACTCGGCTGCTGAGTTGCTGGGTGGTGTTCTGGGTTGCTGCCGCCAGGTTCGCGTTTTGACTGCCGGCCAGTTGCTCAAGCGCCGCGCCGAACGCACCGGGTTTCTGCGCGAGTTCGGCGTTGAGTTTTTCCAGGGCCTTGATTTGCTCGGAGCTCAGCTCGCCGGACTCCAGCAGGCGAGTCAGTGCAGGCTCGAGCACCTTCGCCACCTGCCGGCCATTGTGGGTGGTCGCTTGTCCAGTTAGATAGCCGTCGATGGGCGCCGCTTCAACTTCGGGAAGGCCGAACGACTCAAAAGCCGGTGCGTCGTAGGGTTGATACCAGTACGGCATGTATTCGATATCGCCGCGCGCCTGTGCATGCTGAAGGTTGGCCGTAGCGATAAGGCTGAAGGCAAGTACGATTCTGCGGAGTGTAGTGGGCATGAATTCCCAACCTCTTGGTGAATGAGGCGGGGAATTTAGCGACGTGAAGGAGGGATAACTGTCAGGCCACGGAGTCGCGGTGCGCGGGAGTTGTCGCTATCGGTCGGCGATAAGAGACGTCTGCATTTTATTGCGTAATCACGCTCCTAAAAGCACACCAATATGCATGTTAATGCAGCTTTTGGAGCTTAACTACGGCGCACATACCCCTTGCCATAATGCCGTTCCATCCGCGCCTGGATCAGCTCCAGGCCCAGCGACAGCACCCAGTAAATAATCGCCGCCGTGGTCAGCATCTCGATATAGCGATAGCTCGAGCGGCCATAGGACTGCGCCAGGAACATGACCTCCCACACGCCCATCACCGAGATCAGGGACGAGTCCTTGAGCATCGAGATGAACTGGTTGGTGGTCGGCGGAATGATGGTGCGCATGGCCTGGGGCAGGGTGACGTGCCAGAAGATCACGCTGTCACGCATGCCCAGGGCGAGTGCCGCTTCACGCTGACCGTGGGCGACACCGAGGATGCCGGCGCGGAAGATTTCGCTCAAGTAAGCGCCGTAGTTCAGCGACAACGCGATGATCCCGGCGACGATGGCGCCCGGCACCAGGCCCAGTTGCGGCAGGCCGAGGTAGATCAGCAGGATCTGGATCAGCAGCGGCGTGCCGCGAAAGAACGATGCATAAAAACTGGCGATGCCAAAGGCCACGGCGCTTTTCGACAAGCGTCCCAGTGCGGTGACAAACCCCAGCACCGACGATATCCCGATCGAGCACAGGCACAAGAACAGCGTCAGCGCCGCGCCTTGCAGGAAGCCGTTGGGCGCCAGGTGCACGCCCACCAGGTTGGGCAGCTTGTCGAGGATGATCGAGAACTTCAGGTCAAAGCTCAGGAAGAAACTGGCGAACAGGCAGAACAGCGCGGCCCAGGTCAGGTAAAGCCGCGTGCGAAAGCCGAAGAGCCGCTGCAGCCGCGACTCCTTGAGCTTGGGAGGTGTGGGAAACGCAGTCATTGGCTGATGTCGGCGCCGATCCATTTTTGCGACAGCTTGCTCAGGGTGCCGTCCTGTTTCAACTGGGCAAAGACTTCACGCACCTTGGCGTCCCATTCAGCGTCGCCTTTTTCGATGGCGACCGAGTTGGGCTCGGAGTACAGCGGCTCGCCGGCCAGCTTGAAGCGTTTGTCCTCGGTCAGGCGCGGCTGGGCGGTGACCAGGTTGGTGAGGATCGCATCCAGGCGCACGCCGGCGCCCAGGCCGAGGTCTTGGAAAGCCACGTTGTCGGTGTCGTAGGGCGCTATCTGTACGTTGTCGAATGGATACTGCAACTGCGTGTCTTCGGCGCCTTCAATCACCAGGTTTTTGTTCAGGTAGCTTTCATAGCTGGAGGCGCTGGTCAGGCCGACTTTCTTGCCGCTCAGATCCTTGGCGCTGTGGATGCGATCATCCTTGGCGTTGACCACGATCACCGCCGGCGAGGCGTAGTACTCCACCGGGAAGTCGAACACCTCGGCGCGGGCCTTGCTCGGGGTCATGGAGCAGATGCAGATGTCGTAACGCCCACTCCAGCGGCCGGCCGCGATCACGTCCCAGGAGGGCGTCTCCAGGCGCAGCTTCACACCGAGTTTTTGCGCCACGGCCTTGGCCACGTCGACGTCGAAGCCATCGAGTTGGTTTTGCTCATTCAGAAACGAGAACGGCGGGTAGCTTTCCATCAGCACGCCCACCAGTTCTTTTTCTTTTCAATACGGTCCAGCGCGGCACCGCCAAAGGCTTGCGTTGAAGCGGCCAGAATCGTCAGGCCCAAGGCCAGCAGCGGTTTCAGTTTCATGGATCGGTACCTGAATGAAAAAAGAGTTGTTATGAAGCGGATTGGACGTATTAAATAGTTATAAGAACGACTCTCATAGTGAGTTATTTTCATAAGCTTATGAGTAAAAAGCATATGGCCACAGCAACAGTAATTCTTGATGGCGGCATGGGCCGTGAACTGCAACGCCGTGGCGCGCCGTTCCGGCAGCCGGAGTGGTCAGCGTTGGCCTTGAGCGAAGCGCCCCAAGCGGTAGAGGCGGTGCATGCAGCGTACATTCAGAGCGGTGCCAACGTCATCACCAGCAACAGCTACGCGGTGGTGCCGTTCCATATCGGCGAAGCGCGGTTTGCCGAGGAGGGCGAAGCCCTGGCGGCGCTGGCCGGTGAACTGGCAAGGCGAGCCGTGGACGCTTCCGGCAAGGCCGTGCGCGTGGCGGGTTCGTTGCCGCCGCTGTTTGGTTCGTATCGCCCCGACCTGTTCGAGCCACAGCGCGTATCCGAATTGCTGACACCGTTAGTGCGAGGTCTCGCGCCTTTTGTTGACGTGTGGCTGGCGGAAACCCAGAGCTCGATCGTTGAAGCCCGTGCGATCCACGCCGGTTTGCCCGAGGACGGCAAACCGTTCTGGCTGTCGTTTACCCTCAAGGACGAAGACACCGACGACGTACCGCGCCTGCGCTCCGGCGAACCGGTGGCGGATGCGGCCGAAGCCGCGGCGCAGTTGGGTGTGCAAGTGCTGTTGTTCAACTGCAGCCAGCCGGAAGTGATCGGTGATGCCATTGACGCAGCGCGCCAGACGTTCGAGCGCCTGGGCGTGCAGATTGAGGTGGGCGCCTACGCCAATGCCTTCCCGCCGCAGCCCAAGGAAGCTACGGCCAACGATGGTCTTGACCCATTGCGTGAGGACCTGGACCCGCCGGGTTACCTGCATTGGGCAGCGGACTGGCAGGCTCGCGGTGCCAGCCATTTGGGCGGATGCTGCGGGATCGGGCCTGAGCACATTGCGGTGTTGGCCCAGAAGCTGGGGTAGTTAAGACAACACAGATCAAAAGTGTGGGAGCTGGCTTGCCGGCGATAGCCATAGGTATCTACATATCTTTAGTCATACCCTGGCGTAGCAGCTGTCGAGCCGCGGCGAGGCTGCGTCCGCGGTGTGTCAGACAGGCCGCAAACGCAGCCTCGCTGGGGCTCGACAGCTGCTACGCACTATCACAGTGAAAATGTGTAGACACTTATGCTGCGATAGCGGTGTTTCAGCAATGGATGTGTCCATTGATCCACCGCCATCGCAGGCAAGCCAGCTCCCACCTTTATCTTGTAGTGCCTGTAGGTATTAAGCCCGGCACTCCGCCAAGCTTTTCACCTGGCCTGAACCTGTCTGGTTCGCCTCGGACAACCACGCCTCAAACCCCGCCCCAATCGCCGGCCATTCGGTATCGATGATCGAATACCATGCGGTATCCCGGTTCTGCCCCTTGACCACCATGTGCTGGCGGAACACCCCTTCAAAACTGAACCCCAAGCGCTCTGCGGCGTACTTGGAGCGGGCGTTGCCGTTATTGCACTTCCATTCCAGCCGACGATAGCCCTGCTCGAACGCATACTTGGCCAGCAGGTATACCGCTTCGGTGCTTCTCGGTGAGCGCTGCATCGGCGCGCCAAAGGTGACGTGGCCGATTTCGATACGGCCCTGGGCCGGGACGATGGACATCAGGCTGAGGATGCCTTGCACCTGACCCGTCTTGAGGTCGACCACGCTGAAGAAGTACGGCTCGTTGTGTTGAGCGTGGTTGTTCAACCAGTCATTGAACGCACTGCGCTCAGGAAAAGGCCCGTAGGGTAAATAGTCCCACAGCTTGGGATCGGCACCGGGGCCTTCAAGGGCTTGCCACACGTCATCGCCATGGCGCGCCGGGTCGAGTTTTTCCAGGCGGATAAAACGCCCTTGAAGCAGTTGCACGGTAGGCGCGGGGACGCCTTTCCAGTCGGCGAGGGAAGTGGGCATGCTGCGCTCCTTAAAGACCTTTGCGAAATTGGATGAAACCAGGGCGTTCGGCGACGCGTTCGTACAACTGGATCGCGGTGGCGTTGGTCTCGTGGGTGAGCCAGTGAACCTTACAGCAGCCGTCAGCCTTGGCGGTGGCGTAGACGAACTCAATCAGCTTACGGCCCACGCCGGTGCCCCGTTGAGCGGGGTCTACGAGCAGGTCTTGCAGGTAGCAGGCGTTTTCGATGCTCCAATTGGAGCGGTGGTAGATGAAGTTGACCATGCCCACCGCCTTGCCGTCCTGCCAGGCCAGTGCGGAATGGGTCGGCTCGTTGGCGTCGATCAGGCGCTGCCAGGTGCTTTGGCTGACGGCGTCCGGCAGTTCGGTGTTGTAGAACTTCAGGTACGCCTGCCACAGCGGCAGCCAGGCGCCATGGTCAGCGGCGGTGACCTGGCGGATGTCGATCTGACTCATTCTGGGACTCCTTGGGGGATAAAGTGGGCGAGGGTCTGGTCGCGTACGTCGACGCTGGCGGCCAGCCCCTCGCGAACGCCGGCGATGTCGGCAGCGCTGCGGTTCTGGCTGAGTTTGCGTTTACCGATCAGGCGCTCGATCGGCAACGCAAAGCCGACAATGGCCTTGAGCATGCCTTCAATGTAGTCGGCCGGGGCGTCGCTGACTTTCCACGGCTGAGCGCGGCTGCCTTCATGGCGATCGGTCAATGCACTGACCACCCCAAGCAAACGCTCGGCATCGGTAAACACCTCGGCCTTGCCGTAGGCATGCACGGCGATGTAATTCCAGGTGGGCACGACTTTGCCGTGCTCGGCCTTGGCCGGGTAAAACGACGGGCTGATATACGCCTCGGCGCCGGCGAAGATCACCAGGGCTTCGCTGCCGTTTTGCAGGTCCTTCCATTGCGGGTTGGCCTTAGCCAGGTGCCCGTAGAGTGTGCCATCAGGGCCTTCATCGGGGTTGAGCAGCAGCGGCAAATGGCTGGCTTGCAGGCCTTGCTCGCCTACGGTCACCAACTGCGCCAAGCGGGTGTGCTGGATCAATTGCTGCAATTCGGGCAAGTCTTCGAGGGCAAAGGCACGGGGCGTATACATAGAAATTTTCCTTGGCGAATGCCTGCATCCTAGGCAGGCTAATGGTTCGTTGTAAGAGCCATCTAGCGCTAATTTCATAGGTCCAATATGCCGCCCATTACGCCGCCGTTGTCGTTCAACCCTGCCGGTATCGAGCTGGATCGCCGTCAAGGGCTGACGCGCCAGCTGTATGAAGCGCTGCGTCAACGCGTGCTGGACGGGCGATTGGTCAGCGGCACGCGCCTTCCCGCCAGTCGTGACTTGGCGGCTGCACTGTCGATCTCGCGCAATAGCGTGGTGCGCGCCTACGATCAGCTGTACGCAGAAGGGTTTATTGAAAGCCGAGTAGGCGATGGCACTTACGTCGCTCAATTGCCTACGGCAAAAAAACTATCCACAAAAGTATCCACAGGGTTTTCAACAGGCTTATCCCCAGCCTTATCCACAAATTGGTTGGATTTGCCGGTTAATTCCGCCAGTGAAGTTATCCACAGGCCCGCTTTGGGGCGTGTGCAAACTCACCATTTACCGGCGCCGCCTCCCGGGCCGCCACGGGCGTTTCGGGTCGGTGTTCCAGCATTCGATCTGTTTCCATTTGAGGTATGGGCCAAGCTGAATGGGGCTTTCTGGCGCAAGCCCGACTTGGCAAAACTCTGTTATGGCGATCCGGCGGGAGACGACCGCTTGCGTGGCCTGATCGCCGCGTACCTGCGCAGTTCACGGGGCATGCAGTGTTCAGCTGAACAAATTGTGATCACCAGTGGCGCGCAGCAGGCAATCAGCCTTTGTGCACAGCTGCTGGTGGAGCCCGGCGATGGCGTGGCGGTGGAAAACCCCGGCTACCGCGCCGCAGGGCATGCGTTCGCCCTGGCCGGCGGGAAGCTGCACGGTGTGCCCGTGGACGGCGAGGGCATCGATTGCCAGGTGCTCAACCGCTTGCAGGATTGCCGTGTGGCCTATGTCACGCCTTCACATCAGTATCCGTTGGGCGTGGTAATGAGCCTGGCGCGGCGCCTGGAATTGCTGGCCTGGGCCGAACGCATGGATGGCTGGATCATCGAAGACGATTACGACGGAGAGTATCGCTACAGTGGCGCGCCGCTCTCGCCGTTGGCCGCCTTGGACCGCAACGGGCGGGTGCTCTACGTCGGCACCTTTGGCAAAGTGGCCTTTCCGGCGTTGCGCCTCGGTTACCTCGTATTGCCGCCGGCATTGGTGGACGCCTTCGCCCGGCGCCGCGCCGTGGACATGCGCCACTCCGAGGTCAGCACTCAGGCGGTGATGGCTGAATTCATGGCGGCCGGGCATTTCCAGCGACACATTCGCCGCATGCGCCGGGCCGCGTTGAGCCGACGCAATGTGTTGTTGGCGGGTTGGCCCAGCGGCCTGCCCGGTGTGGGAGAACTGCCCAGCGTTGCGGCGGGGCTGCATATGACGGTGCGTGTCGACAGCTTGGCCCGCGAGCAGCAATTGCTGGCGCAGGCACACGCGGTGGATGTCGAGGTCAATGGCTTGAGCAGCTACTGGCTGGCGCAGTCGACCACGCCTGCGGACCAACGCGCTGGTCTGGTGTTGGGGTTTGCCGCGGTGCCCGAAGCCGATATCGCCGCGGCACTGGCGCGGTTGCGCCAGGCCTGGCGATGCTGATCAGGTGCCCGATTTGATCTTGGTCCAGGCCCGCGTCCGCGCGCGCTCGGCATCACGCCCCAGCGGTTTGAGGGTGTACAGCGTGGCCATCGCCGCCTCGGTGGGGTACAGGTTTGCGTTGTTGCGAATCGCCGGGTCGACCAACTCGGTCGCGTCCTTGTTGGGGTTAGGGTAGCCGACAAAATCGCTGACCGGCGCGATCACCTGGGGCTGTAGCAGGTAGTTGATAAAGGTGTAGGCGTCCTGCGGGTTTTGCGCGCCCTTGGGGATAGCGAGCATGTCGAACCAGATCGGCGCGCCTTCTTTAGGCAGGCGCATGTCCACCGTCACACCATTCTTGGCTTCCTTGGCGCGGTTGGCGGCCTGGGAGAAGCTGCCCGAGTAACCCACGGCCACGCAGATGTCGCCGTTGGCGATATCGGCCATGTACTTGGAGGAGTGGAAGTAGGTGATGTAGGGGCGGATCTTCATCAGCAGCGCTTCAGCCTTGACGTAGTCCTTGGGGTTGCTGCTGTTGGGGTCCAGGCCCAGGTGCTGCAAGGCCAGTGGCAGGATCTCCGAGGGCGAATCGAGAAAGGCCACGCCGCATTGCTTGAGCTTGCTGAGGTTTTCTTCCTTGAAGATCAGGTCCCAACTGTATACCGGTGCGTTCGGCCCCAATGCGGCCTTGACCTTGTCGGGGTTAAAGCCGATCAGGATGGTGCCGTACATGTAGGGCACGGCGAATTTATTGCCGGGGTCGTTGGCTTCGATCAGCTTCATCAGCTTGGGGTCGAGGTGGTTCCAGTTGGGCAGCTGGCTGCGGTCCAGAGGCTGGAACACCCCGGCCTCGATCTGCTTGGCCAGGAACACGTTGGACGGCACTACCACGTCATAGCCGGAGTTGCCGGTGAGCAGCTTGGCCTCCAGGGCTTCGTTGGTGTCGAAGATGTCGTAGACCAGTTTGATTTTCGGGTTCTGCGCCTTGAAGTCCTCAAGCGCCTTGGGGGTGATGTAGTCGAACCAGTTGAAGACCTTGAGGGTTTTTTCTTCAGCCTGGGCCGCGCCGCTCAAGACGGTGGCGCATAGGGCGAGGGTAGTGAGCAGCTTCATCGGGTAGCTCCTTGTTCGAAACCTTCGAGCACGTTGACGGCGTTGATGCCGATTTCTTCCACCGCGTAGCCGCCTTCCATCACGAACAGGGTGGGTTTGCCAAGGCGAGCCAGGCGCCGGCCCATGGCCAAATAGTCTGGGCTGTCGAGTTTGAACTGGGAGATCGGATCGTCCTTGAACGTGTCTACGCCCAGAGACACCACGATGACGTCGGCGTCATAGCGTTCGGTTTCCTTACAGGCTTCTTCCAGCGCCGCGCTCCATTGATCCCAGCCCGAACCGGCAGGCAGCGGATAGTTGAAGTTGAAGCCTTCTCCCGCGCCTTCGCCCAGCTCGTCGGCATAGCCGAGGAAGAACGGAAATTCCGCTTCCGGGTGGCCGTGGATCGAGGTGAACAGCACGTCGCTGCGCTCATAGAAAATCGATTGGGTGCCGTTGCCGTGATGGTAGTCCACGTCAATGATTGCGACCTTCTTGTGGCCCTGGTCGAGAAATGCCTGGGCCGCGATGGCGGCGTTGTTGAGGTAGCAATAACCGCCCATCAAATCGCTGGCGGCGTGATGCCCCGGCGGGCGGCACAGCGCAAAGGCACTGTGTGCGCCTTGCTGGATTGCCTGTTGCGCGGTCAGCGCCACCTGCGCCGCGCTGTACGCCGCTTGCCAGGTGCCGGCGGTGATCGGTGCGCCGCCGTCGAAGCTGTAGTAACCCAGTTGGCCGTGCAGGCTGGTCGGCAATACCCGGCGCAACGTACGGGCTGGCCAGGTATACGGCAGCAGATCGCCGTCGGTGGCGAATTCAGTCCAGCGCGCCCAGGCACCTTTGAAAAATTCCAGGTAGTCGCTGCTGTGGATACGTTGCAGCGGCGCCAGGCCGAAATCCTGCGGCGCCTGCACCGGGCCGAGTTCGCGGTCCTTGACCCGTTGCAACACGTGGTCGGCACGCGACGGCATCTCGAAACAGGGCATCAGTTGCCCATCCATCAGTTCACAGCGGCCGTGGTGCAAATGGTGATCGTCGGAATAGATCGTCAGCATTGTTGTTGTTCTTCGCAGGCTCAGTGGGATGCTGGCAGTGTTGCGGGGCGCGGGCTTCCAGAGAACGGCAGGAGCGGCCAAAAGGGGATCGAAGTGGCCAACGGGTGTGTCCGTTATTCGCCCCTTGCTTGTGCGCCCGTGCGCTTATCAAGGGCGGAAGTGACTCGGGGCCACGCCGCTCCAGCGCACGAAGGCGTGGCGAAAGCTTGCGGTCTCACTGAAACCCAGTTGCTCGGCGATGCGCCAGATCGGCAGTTGATCCTCCCCCAGCCATTGCTTGGCGCGCTCGAAGCGCAGTTCGTCGAGCAGTTCCTGGTAGCTGCACCCGAGGGCGTGCAAGTGTCGGCGCAGGGTGCGTGGTGAGCAGTTCATCTGCCCGGCCAGCCCTTCCAGGCCCGGCGCCGCATGCAGTTGCGCGCCGAGTAGGTGGCGCACGCGCCCGAGCCAGGCTTGGCGCCCGGTGAATTCGGTGTTCTGTTTACGGCAACGCTCAGCCATGGCGCGATGGGTGACGGTGTCGGCCAGGGGCAGCGGTTGATTGAGCCAGCTTCGGTTGAAGGCAAAGGCATTGGACGGCCCATTGAACTGCAGCCGGCAATCGAATGATTCGGCGTAACGGGCCTGGTAGTTCGGCGCCGCATACTCAAAACGTGCGCCCAGCAACGGCAGGGGCCTTCCTAGCAGGTCATCGCAGATCACCTTGAGCGACACCAGGCACAGTTCCACGTTGAACGCGGTCAGGGCCGGGTTTTCCCGGTAGTCGCTGGCGGTCAGCCAGATACATTCCCCATCCGCCTCCAGGCTCAGTTCGAAAAGTGTTCCCAACAGCGCCGGGTAGCGTAGCGCCAACCTCAAAGCGTCACCGAAGGTGGCACAGGTGAGCAGGGCGTAACCGAGCATGCCGTAGGCTGACACATGCATGCGCCGGCCCAGATCCAGGCCAATGTCACGTTTGCGCGCCACGGCGTTGGCGCACACCTGCATCTCCTGGAAGGTGGTGATGCGCGTGTCGGCGTGGCTCAAGTCTGCGGTGCCTATGCCGCTGCCGGCGAGCAGAGCCTCGCTGGGCAAGCCCAGGTCCTTGAAGGTCGCCAGCACCAGCGAGACGGCATTGAGGGTGGTCAGGTGTGAATGCAGCATAGGAACTCGGCGCCGGGGTATAGGGGGCAATGGAGCAAGTTGTGTGCCGCGTGCCCTGACGCGGGTTGCCGGTCAGGGTTGAGTCGCCAGCTCGGTGTTCTCGAAAAACAGCTGGCGTGCCTGTTCCAGGCTGATCTCGCTGCGGTAGAACGCGGTTTTCTGTGCATTGTTCAGGCGCGTTGGACTGTCGGCAGCGAGGCCCACGCGGTGTTCCTCCACGGTTTTGAGGCGCGCACTGAGGTATGCCTTGGCCGGAATCCAGCTGGTGCTGTAGTGAAAGTGTGCATACCAAAGCACTTGCTGGGTGCCGCGTTCGCTGATGGTGTACTCGTCCAGGTAGTCCGGACGCAGGCTTTTCACGCGGCGACGAGTCTGGGTTTTCTTGATGCTGATCGCGTTATGGCTTTTGAGCCATTGCACCGCCGCCACCGTCGGCGGGCGCTGCTTGAGCAGTTTTTCCACGTGCACGTTGCTTTGCCGGTAGAGATTTTCAGCCGCCGCATTCAGCGCTTTGTTAACCGTGCTGGCCGACAGGTTCGAGCTGCCTGTCGCATTGCTGCGGGTCAACGCCGTGTCGATGGCGGCCATGGCCTTTTCCAGTTGCAGGGCGCGGTGGTGATACAGGTGTTCGATGCCGATGGGTGTGCGGTCTGCCTGGGCGGCATGGGTTTCGGCGCGTTGCAGGAAAGCGGGCAGCGTGTCGAGCAGGTCCTGGCCGTTGACGATGCTCTGTAGCAAATCCACCACCGGTGGACTGTGGGGGGGTGTTTTCAGGCGCTCGACCCATATGCCCTGGTTTTTTTCATGGTAGGTCGCGACCACTTTATGCGTCAGCGGCGAGCGAATATCCACCAGGCCGGTTTCCTGCCCGACATCCGATAGGCGCGGTTCACCGATCAGCAAGCCACTGTAGCGGGTGCGGATGAACTTTTTCTGCGGCCGGGGCGGGGTCGGGAGCGGCGTGGGGCGGTTTTTCAGGATAGTGCGTTCGGCACTGAGCAAGGCCAGGTTGCTGATCGCACGCCGGTTGAACGCGGCAAATTGCTCGCGCAGGCCTTGGACGGGGGCCTGGATGGCGTGATCGGCGTATTGCTCGGTGAAGTCCGTCAGGCGCTCATCAAGCAACTGGAACTGTTCCACCAGGCTGCTCAAGGTGTCGATGCGTTCATCGAGGCGGCTGTCGCTGTGTTCGCGCAAGGTGTCGCGCAGGCATTGCAGGGCCACATCGGCGCTGTCGACAATCTGGTCGATGGTCTGCCAGGCTTCCGGCAGGCTGGCAAGGGTATCTTTGGGCAGGCACAGGTTGCGCGCCATGGTCACTTGCAGGGCTTTTAGATCATCGACACTGTAGGCCGGCAAAGTGCCCTGGGTCGTACTGATCAGCCGGGTGCCGTCCTTGGCCAGTTTCTGCAGTTCAGTGAAGCGGGTCTGCATGTATTCCAAGTGCGTGAGCATTTCCTGGCTCAGGGTATTCATGCGCTGGGCTTCTTCAATGTAGCGATCCTGAGGCTCGTCGGCCTGGCGTTCAATCAGGTCCAGCACCGACCGCAGCGCGGGGGTGAACTCGGTCATGGTTTCGCGGATGCCGGCGCTGGTCAGTTCGGTCTGGGCCTTGACGTAGTTGAGGGCTTTTTGCGGGTAGTCCGGTAATGGCGCATGCAGGTTCAGCTCTTTGAGGTTCTGCAAGGCACTTTCGTAGTCTTCGCTCTGGGTGTGCAGTTTTTGCAGGTATTGGCGCCGCTTGGCGGCGGTCGATGTGGAAGGGCCGGGCTCTGACATGGCCCTGTGTGCCTGCTGCAATTCATCCTGGGCCTTTTTCTTCTCGGCCTCGAAATCGCTCAACTGTTTGCGCAACACCTCGGCGCGCTTTTGCGCGAGGGTCTGGGCTTTGCTGATCAAGCGCTTGGGGCCGCCACCGCGCAGGCGCAGGCGCGTATCGACAAACCAGGCACCCAGGCGGTTGCTGATCAGCGACGGTCCGGTGCGACCGGGGCGCTTGGGGTCGACGATAATCACGCTGTCGTTTTCATCGACGCGCACCTGGAACCAGCGCGCACCCACCAGGGCATAGTAGTCGTGACCGATCTGGCACAGATGCTGGAGGGGACCGGTGGTGCTGATGGGGTCGCCCAGGGCGGCGGGTTTTTCCACCTTGAAGCTGTCGAGTACGATGCCCAGGCGCGCAGGCGAGCGGTTCACCGCGCCGCTGGTGTGCACCGGGCGCGTATGGTTTTCGGCCAGTTGCTCGGGGGCGACAGTCGCCAGCTTGACCACCGCCGGTACGGGTTTGAGCAACGAGCGGGGTGGCGCATGGGGCGTGCTCGCCTTACCAGTGCGGCGTGGCGCGTTACGGCTCACACAGTGCAACGCGATCGCCACGCCGAGGTTCAGCAGCAGATCGGTGAAGGCCGCCCAGGCGGCTTGTTCATCCGGTTGCTGCTGCGCATCGGCAACCGCCTGCAACTGCTCCATGATCTGCCAGATCCACGCGGCGGCGCCCACCGCACCGCCGAGAAACGGCAAGGTGCTATTGAAGATCAACCAGCCAGCGTGTTTGAAGCTGGCCCAGCGCGCCTCGACATTGGACACCGACTGCCGGTCTGCCAGCTCTACCAAGGCATTGGCGTTGGCCTTGAACAAGGCGGCGAGCGGCTCGCCATTGAGCGGCGGCTCGCCTAAAACGATCGGCCCGCCCATGGTCCAGGCCTTGAGTGGGTCTACCAGGAAGTCCACCACCGCCCAAGGCGACGGCAATGCGCCGGGAAACACATAGCGGGCGTAGTCACTGCGCACGTCGTCAGGCAACCACGCCAGCACCGATTCGCGCAGGCTGGTGGATTGCTGGATGGCATACAGCAAGTTGCTGGGTGAAGGGTATTGGCTCAGGGGTTGGTCCAGCAGCGGCCGGTACAACAGGCAGGGCCCGGCTGAAGGGTCTTGCGGGGCGATCACGAACATATTCGCCACGACATCCTGCGAGTTATCCAGCCGCCGCGTGGGGGAAAACGCCAGTGGCCGTATGACGATCGGATAGCCATCCACCTGGCGGTCGGCCACCTCGTCTGCCATCACCGCGACCACGTAGCGGTAGCCACGCTCGTCGATCCCGGCTTCCCCGCGGATCTTGCATTGCAGTGCCAGCAACGGCAGTTGCACGCGCAAGTGCTGGCTGTAGAGCTGCTGGCGCTGGGCGCTGACCTGCGGGTCGTCGAGCAGTGTGGTTTTGATCAGGGCCGGGTAAGTGCGACCGATATCGACTTGGGTGATCAGGTTTTTCACATACTCAATGGTCAGCCAGTCGGGCAGGTCCTGGCCGCCTTTCGGGCGCAGTGCGCGGGAGCCCCAGGGCAGGGCGATAAGGTTTTGCAGGGCCAGGTCCACAAGGCTGAACACTGAAGTTTCAATCTGTCCAGGCACCACGAATGTGCCCCACATCACCGGGCGTTGCACCACGATGTCAAAGCGGTCGAGCATCAGGTGGGTGGCGTCGGGATGCTCCTTGAGCATCTGTGCCTGAAGCTGCTCCTGAGCGTATTGGCGGATCGGCACGATGCCATCCTGATAAGACGCCCCTGCATTGCGGTTATTGAGGGCCGCGAGGTCCTTCATATGCCGCGAATAAGCGATCAGGTCCGAGGTGGGCGCCACGCTGAGCCACGCCGGCAAGGCCTGCTGGAACCACTGCGGACCTGGGCCCTTGCCCGCAAGCTCGGTGCTGGGCGGCGCGGCAAGCGGCGCATCGCTGGCATCGTCCAGCAGGGTGGCAAAGTCGATGGCGCCGATGGCCTTGATCTGGAGCGTCACCAGTTCGCAGGCCAGGTAGTCGAAAAAGTCCCCCTCGGGTTCGACCAGGCGCCACTGGATTTTCGTGTGGTTCTTGGACGGATCCACCCAGTCGAGGACTTGCCCGCCCAACTTGGCCAGCGAGGTGTAGCGGTGATAGCCGAGCAACGGCGAATAGGAGAGGATGATTTCCTGTTCCTGCTGTTTGCCGATCAGCACCGTGATCAAGTGATCGTCCAGGTGGTGCGCGGTGCCGTCGGGGTCCACGCCATCGATGTCCAGCACATAGGCGCGGGTGGCGTAGGAGTTTTGGCTTTTTCGATAGGCCAGGTCTGGCGCGAGGGACACCTGGCGCGCGATCAGGCAATCGTCCTTGCTCCAGCCCGGTGCCTGCTCCACGTTCCACACGCTGCGCAGCGTGTCGGCCAGCTCATACCAGTGAGCGGCGCTGCTGCCGGTGGGCTGGTTCCAGAAATCCAGTTGCCGCTGCTGATAGGCCCGCAGCATCACTGGTGCCAGCAGGTTGAGGATCCTTGCGATGTCCTGGATGCGCACCGGCAGGTGCAACGCCGGCTCGACGATGGGTTGTTGCGTGAGGAAATGTTCGCCTTCGATGTACAGGGCAGGCACCCCCGACACCGCTTGGCGTTCGAGGATATCGGTCAGTGCATGGTAGTGGGTGGGGCCGGTGAGCACCTGGTCTTCGACGATTTTCCAGGTGGCCGTGCCGACCATGGCAATGTCGGGGTTGATGTCCAGGTGCGGGTAGCGTTCCTGCAATTGTTCGCGCAGCAGCAGGGCGGCGACTTCGCGAAAGGCGGGGCCGATGGACAGTTGGGTGAGCAGGGCGGCGGCGGCGTTGTGCCGTTGAGGGGCGGTGGAGCTGGCGGCGGGCATGGCAAGTCCTGATGAGCGAGTGATGGCAACGCCCGAGGTCGTGCCTCGGGTGCTGTCATGCTAGAAATCGCTCGGCCAGGCTTGGCGGTGTTTATGTACGGCGGCGGGTCAGCCCAGTTCGCCGCACAGGTTGGTTTCCACCAGGCTTCGAGTCTCGTCGGACGACAAACCGCTGCCGATCAGTGCATTGAGCTTGCCGAAGGCCGCTTCGCGGGTCATGCCGCCACCGGACAGCACGCCCACGCCGCGCAAACGGCTGCCGGCTTCGTAGACATCCAGTTCCACGCCGCCTTCATGGCATTGAGTGACCGCAACCACCACCACTCCCTGGTCCTGCGCACGCTGGAGGCTGGCGAGGAACCCAGGGTTATCGCTTGGCCCGGTGCCGCTGCCGAAGCACTCCAGGATCAACGCCTGAATGCCGCTGCCGATCACTGCGTCCAGCACCGCCGCGTCGATACCCGGCACCAGCGGCAGTACGCCGACCGTGGCGAGGCCCTTGGCTTGGCGATAGTCCAACGCAGCAGGCAAGGCGGTGGCGCGCGGCACACCGCCCTGGCGTTGCAAGGCGGCGAAGGGATGGCGCCCGAAGCTGCGGATTTTCGCGCAGCGCGTCGGGTCCATCAGCGCGCCATGGAAGTACAAGTGCACACCTGGCGCCAAGCCTTTGCCCAAGGCTTGCAGCGCGCCGCTGACGTTTTCCCAGGCATCACTGTCGGGCACGCCGGCGGGCAGCATCGAGCCGGTGAACACCACCGGTGCCGGCAGGCCCAGCAGTTGGAAGCTCATGGCCGCCGCACTGTAGGCCAGGGTGTCGGTACCGTGCAGGATCAATACGGCATCGCAGCCTGCGTCCACGGCCTCAACGACGGCGGTGCGCAGGCGCTGCCAGTAGGCGGGGGTCATATTGGCGCTGTCGATCAGCGGTGACATTTCCAGAAAGCGCCACGTCGGCACCTGCGCGTCGGCCAGTTGCTCGCGCATGCGCGCTTCGAAACCGGATGCCGGGGCCAGGCCGTTGGCGCTGGCCTGCATGCCGATGGTGCCGCCGGTGTAGAGCACCATCACGTTGTTGGCTGATTGCATCGAAGATTCTCCTGAACGAAAAACGCCGCCGGGCCCAGAGCATGCCCAAGGCCGGGCGGCGTGTCATCTCTCTAGGCTTAGCGTTGCGGTTGAGCGTTCAGTTCAGCCGACGCTTGAGCCGCTGGCTCGGACTTCACCGGGTTGGCCGGCCAGGCCTTGCGGTCCAGGTCCAGGTCAGGGAACTGGCTGGAATCGAACACCGGGGTCTTGATGCCCGCCGCGCGCTGGTTGTCGTAGTCATTCAGGATGCGCATAGCGATCTTGAACAGAAACGCCAGGGCGAACAGGTTAACGAACGCCAGCATCGTCATGGTGATGTCGGCGAAGGCGAACACGGTGCCGAGGTTTTCGATGGAACCCCAGAAAATCAGCACCAGCACCAGCGCGCGATAGCCCATCAACACCTTGCGGTTGTTGCCGACCAAAAAGCGCAGGTTGCTCTCGCCCAGGTAGTAGTTGTACATGATCGAGGTGAACACGAACAACGCCAGGGCCACCGAGATGAACATGCGGCCCCAATCGCCGACCACGGCTGCCAGGGAGTTCTGGGTCAGGGCAATGCCGTCGCCTTCAAAACCTGGGGTGTAGAAACCGGAAAGCAGGATCAGCAATGCCGTACAGGTGCAGATCACGAAGGTGTCGAGGAACACGCTGAACGCCTGGACCACGCCTTGGGCAATCGGGTGTTCCACGGAAGCCACCGCCGCCACGTTAGGCGCACTGCCCAAGCCGGCTTCGTTGGCGAACACGCCGCGTTTCACACCCATGATGATCGCGCTGCCCACCAGGCCACCGAAGGCTTGGTCGAGGCCGAAGGCACTCTTGACGATGGTCGCGAGCATGGCTGGCACGTGGTCGAATTGCAGCACGATCACGTACAGGGTTACCGCGATGTAGACCAAGGTCTTGACTGGCACCAGCAGGTCGGCGATCGAAGCGATGCGCTTGATCCCGCCGATGAACACCAGGCCCAGCAATACTGCCAGCGCCAGGCCGGTGTAGGTGGTGTCCAGGCCAAAGGCGTTGTTCAGCGAGTGCGTCACGGCGTGCGCTTGCAGGCCGTTGAAGGCAAAGCCGAACGTCACCAACAGCAGGAACGCCATGACCATCCCCAACCAGCGTTTTTGCAGGCCGTGCTGGATGTAGTAAGCCGGGCCGCCACGGTAGGTGCCTTCGGCGTCGGTGCGTTTGTACAGCTGGCCGAGGGAGCACTCGATGAAACTCGACGACATGCCCACCAACGCGGTGACCCACATCCAGAACACGGCGCCCGGGCCACCCAGGGTCACGGCAATGCCGACACCGGCAATGTTACCGGCACCCACACGGCCGGCCAGGCTGAGCATCAGCGCCTGGAACGAGCTGAGCTGGCCCGAGCTGCTCTTGAGGCTGTCTTTAAACACCGAAAACATGTGGAAGAAGTGACGCAATTGAACGAAACGCGAGCGAATCGTGAAATAACCGCCGAGCCCGACAATGAGCACGATCAGTACTTTCCCTGAGAGGAAGTCGTTGATGACTTCGAGCATGGAGTGTTCCTCGCTGATTTTTCTAATGGCAAACGCAGGACGGTTCAACGCCGTCGCATCGCACCAGGCAGTGCGCGACAGTTCGACCCCAATCCTTTTGCGGGTTGTTATTCATGCGGTTTCGCGCTGTTTGAGGGCCTCGTTACCGACGGCCGCAGACGCGAGAGGGGCGGCACTATACCTAGGCGAACGTGATTCGTCTGCTCGGGCTGATTAAAGGTTTCAGCCACGCAGTGGCGGTCAAGGTGGGTTTGCAGGGCGATATTGGAGTTTTTATGGGCGTCATTTCGCAACCTCAAGGCAAAAAAAGGGCCTGAAGAACGAGCCTTCAGGCCCTCAAAAGGTGAGAGGTGTCTAGTCCCTCAACCTGGTGAGCGGTGCAACAAACGCTTAGGCCTTCAACGGGACCAAACGTGGGGCAATCATGTTTTCGGGGCGCAGGATGTCGTCGAGCATGGCGTCGTCGAGCAAGCCTTCTTCGCGCACCAGTTCCAGCACGCCACGCCCGCTTTCAAGGGCGATACGTGCGATGCGGGTAGCGTTTTCGTAGCCGATGTAAGGGTTCAGCGCGGTGACCAGGCCGATGGAATGCTCCACCAGTTCGCGACAGCGGGCTTCGTTGGCGGTGATGCCGACGATGCAGTGCTCGCGCAGCATGTCCATGGCGCGTTGCAGCAGGCGGATCGAGTCGAAGATCTTGAAGGCGATCAGCGGCTCCATCACGTTCAGTTGCAGTTGGCCGCCTTCCGCTGCCATGGTCAGCGCCAGGTCGTTGCCGATGACTTGGAACGCGACCTGGTTAACGGCTTCCGGGATGACCGGGTTGACCTTGCCGGGCATGATCGAGCTGCCTGGCTGGCGTGCCGGCAGGTTGATTTCGTTGATGCCGGTACGTGGGCCGCTGGACAGCAGGCGCAGGTCGTTGCAAATCTTCGACAGTTTTACTGCGGTACGCTTGAGCATGCCGGAGAACAGCACGAACGCGCCCATGTCGGAGGTGGCTTCGATCAGGTCGGCGGCCGGTACGACCGGCTGGCCGCTGATCACGGCCAAGCGTTGTACCGCCAGGGCCTGGTAGCGCGGGTCGGCGTTGATGCCGGTACCGATGGCGGTGCCGCCCAGGTTCACTTCGGTCAACAGCTCCGGTGCCAGGGTTTTCAGGCGTGCGAGGTCTTCACCCAGGGTGGTTGCGAAGGCGCGGAATTCCTGGCCGAGGGTCATCGGCACGGCGTCTTGCAATTGGGTGCGGCCCATTTTCAGCACGTGGCTGAACTCGACGCCCTTGGCAGCGAACGCCTGGATCAGGCTGTCGAGGCTGGCCAGCAGCGCGTCATGGCCCAGCAGCAGACCCAGGCGGATCGCGGTCGGGTAGGCGTCGTTAGTCGACTGCGCCATGTTCACGTCGTTGTTCGGGTGCAGGTACTGGTATTCGCCCTTGTTGTGGCCCATGGCCTCCAACGCGATGTTGGCGATGACTTCGTTGGCATTCATGTTGGTTGAAGTGCCGGCGCCGCCTTGAATCATGTCCACCACGAACTCTTCGTGGAAATCGCCGCGGATCAGGCGGGCACAGGCTTCGCTGATGGCAGCGTGCTTGGCTTCGCTGAGCTGGCCCAACTCGCGGTTGGCGTCAGCGGCTGCTTGCTTGACCATTGCCAGGCCGACCACCAATTTCGGGTAATGCGAAATCGGAACGCCCGAGAGGCGGAAGTTATTCACCGCTCGCAGGGTCTGGATGCCGTAATACGCTTGGGCAGGTACTTCGAGTACGCCAAGCAGGTCTTTTTCTGTGCGGAATGATGCAGCGGAGGACATGACGGAAATCATCTCGATAGGGACCCGGAACAGGCCGGAACGCTGCGAATGCTAGGCGTGTAGACGTTTTTGGGCCAATGCTGTTAAACACTGGCCTATGCACAAACGGCATAATGCGCGTGTGACCCAGCTATGATGGCGGGCGTGTGTGCCAAAATGGTGCGTACCCGTGGGAGGAAGTGATGAACCTTGAGAGCAAATGGCTGGAAGACTTCAGCGCCCTGGCGGCAACGCGCAGTTTTTCCCAGGCGGCAGAACGGCGCTTCGTCACCCAGCCGGCGTTCAGCCGACGCATCCGCAGCCTGGAAGCCGCGCTGGGCCTGACCTTGGTCAACCGCTCCCGCACCCCCGTGGAGCTGACGGCGGCGGGGCAGTTGTTCCTGGTCACCGCGCGCACAGTGGTCGAGCAGCTCGGTGAAGTGCTGCGCCATTTGCATCACCTGGAAGGCGGGCAGGGAGAGGTCATGCAAGTGGCGGCCGCTCACTCCCTGGCATTGGGTTTCTTCCCACGTTGGATCGCGCAACTGCGCAACGAAGGCCTGAACATCGCCACGCGGTTAGTCGCCACTAACGTTGGTGACGCCGTGCACGCCCTTCGCGAGGGCGGCTGCGACCTGATGCTGGCGTTCTACGACCCCGATGCCGCCATGCAAATGGATGCCGAAATCTTCCCGTCGCTGCACTTGGGCAACACCGAAATGCTCCCGGTGTGCGCCGCCGATGCCGACGGCAAACCGTTGTTTGACCTGGAAGGCGAGGGCAGCGTGCCATTGCTGGCCTACAGCGCCGGTGCGTTTCTCGGGCGTTCGGTGCACTTGCTGCTGCGCCAGCGTGCGCTGCGCTTTACCACGGTTTACGAAACCGCCATGGCGGACAGCCTCAAAAGCATGGCCTTGGAAGGGTTGGGTATCGCCTGGGTGCCGCAGCTCAGCGTGCGCGCTGAACTGGCGCGCGGGGAATTGGTGGTGTGCGGCGGGCCGCAATGGCACGTGCCGCTGGAGATTCGTTTGTATCGCTGTGCGTTGGTGCGCAAGGCGAACGTGCGGTTGTTGTGGCGCAAGTTGGAAGGTGGCGCGGCGCAAGGCACCTGAGAGCGACGAACATCAAATGTGGGAGCGGGCTTGCTCCCACATGATTCTCCAGCGCCTTGGACTGACTCATAAGTCAATAAAACCGCCACTTTGCGCCGCTAGACAGATGGTCATCCAAGGGGCTGTTTATCTTAATTATTACGGTATACTGCGCGGCCTTCGGCCGGTCCAACCGGCCCAATTTCGTACAACAAGCCACGCCGGATTTCCCGCGTGGCTTGTTGTTTTTTGACGCGCCCGCGGGCGCCCAGAGAGAAGAGGCACGACGATGAGTGCATTGGTTGGCGTGATCATGGGCTCCAAGTCCGATTGGTCCACCCTTAGCCACACCGCCGATATGCTGGAAAAACTCGGCATTCCGTACGAAGTGAAGGTGGTCTCCGCCCACCGCACCCCGGATTTGCTGTTCCAGTATGCCGATGAAGCAGAATCCCGTGGCATCGAGGTGATCATCGCCGGTGCCGGCGGTGCAGCGCACTTGCCAGGCATGTGCGCGGCCAAGACGCACCTGCCGGTACTTGGTGTGCCGGTGCAGTCGGCGATGCTCTCGGGCGTGGATTCGCTGTTGTCCATCGTGCAGATGCCAGCCGGCATTCCGGTGGCGACCCTGGCGATCGGCAAGGCCGGCGCGATCAACGCCGCTTTGCTGTCCGCCAGCATCCTGGGCGCCAAGCACCCGCAGTTCCACGCGGTGCTGAAAAAATTCCGCGCTGAGCAGACAGACAGCGTGCTGGACAATCCAGACCCACGTATCGCCTGAGGTTGTTGACGATGAAAATCGGTGTAATCGGTGGCGGCCAACTGGGCCGCATGCTGGCCTTGGCGGGCACCCCGCTGGGGATGAACTTCGCTTTCCTGGACCCGGCGCCGGACGCCTGCGCGTCCGCCTTGGGTGAACACCTGCGGGCTGACTACAGCGACCCGGACCACCTGCGCCAGCTGGCCGACGAAGTCGACCTGGTGACCTTCGAGTTCGAAAGCGTCCCGGCTGAAACCGTAGCGTTCCTGTCGCAGTTCGTGCCGGTCTATCCGAGCGCAGAAGCCTTGCGCATTGCCCGCGACCGCTGGTTCGAGAAAAGCATGTTCAAGGACCTGGGCATTCCGACCCCGGCCTTCGCCGACATCCAGTCCCAGGCAGACCTGGACGCCGCTGTCGCCAACATCGGCCTGCCGGCCGTGCTGAAAACCCGCACCCTGGGTTATGACGGCAAGGGCCAGAAAGTCCTGCGCACTGCCGCCGATGTGGTCGGTACCTTTGCCGAATTGGGCAGCGTCGCGTGCCTGTTGGAAGGCTTCGTGCCGTTCACCGGCGAAGTCTCGCTGATCGCTGTGCGTGCCCGTGATGGCGAAACCCGCTTTTACCCGTTGGTGCACAACACCCACGACAGCGGCATTCTCAAGCTGTCCGTGGCCAGCACCGATCACCCGTTGCAGGCACTGGCCGAAGATTATTCCAGCCGTGTGCTCAAGCAACTGGACTATGTGGGCGTGATGGCGTTCGAGTTCTTTGAAGTCGACGGTGGCCTGAAGGCCAACGAAATCGCCCCGCGCGTGCACAACTCCGGGCACTGGACCACCGAAGGTGCCGAGTGCAGCCAGTTCGAAAACCACCTGCGGGCGGTTGCGGGCTTGCCGCTGGGTTCCACGGCCAAGGTCGGCGAAAGCGCCATGCTCAACTTCATCGGTGTGGTACCGCCGGTTGAGCGTGTGATTGCGATCGATGACTGCCACCTGCATCACTACGGCAAAGCCTTCAAGGCCGGGCGCAAGGTCGGTCACGCCAACCTGCGCTGCAAGGACCGCGCGACGCTGCAAGCGCAGATCCTCAAGGTCGAAGCGCTGATCGCCGAGCAATAAGCCGAGGGGCGGCGGGAACCATTGGTCACCGTCGTCTCTCTGATTGCAGGATGCTAAAGCCTGGCTAGGCTTTGGCATGACTCACATTCAATCAGAGGGAAATGCCATGGGTATCATCGGAACCATCTTCATCGGCTTGATCGTCGGTCTGCTCGCGCGTTTCCTCAAGCCTGGCGACGACAGCATGGGCTGGATCATGACCATCCTGTTGGGTATCGCCGGCTCCCTGGCCGCTACCTACGGTGGTCAGGCACTGGGTATCTACCAGGCGGGTCAAGGCGCAGGCTTCCTCGGTGCCTTGGTCGGCGCCATCGTGCTGCTGGTGATCTACGGCCTGATCAAAAGAAAGTAATCAGCCGACAAAGTCCTCTGCGCTGCGCAGGCGCAGAGGGCTAGAATGCTCGGCACTTGTACTTGCCGAGCTTCTCCATGCGCCGTCTTCTATTGACTCTCCTCTTGCTGGGCCCTGGCCTGGCACACGCCGGCGAACTGCCGGAAACCGACTGGCTCGACCTGATGCCGCTGTCGGATCAAAAAGCCCTCGAAGCCATGCCCGAGATCGACCACAACTCGCCCGAAGCCCAAGGCACCTTTACCGACAAAGGCGGCTTGAAGCAAAGCAAAGGCTTGCCGGCGGTGATGTATTCCACCAAGACCGTGGCGGCCATGAACGGCAAGAACATCCGCATCGGCGGTTACCCGGTGCCGTTGGAAACCGACGCCAAGGGCCGCAGCACGCTGTTCTTCCTGGTGCCGTATCCGGGCGCGTGTATCCATGTGCCGCCACCGCCGCCTAACCAATTAGTGTTGGTGCGTTATCCCAAAGGGCTGAAGCTGGATGATATCTACACACCGCTGTGGGTCACGGGCACGTTGAAGGTGGAGAAGGTCAACAACGATTTGGCCGACGCCGCCTATGCCCTGGATGCGGGGAAGGTGCGGGTGGTGAAGGAATCTGATCTCTAGGGCTCAACACCAATCAGTGTGGGAGCTGGCTTGCCTGCGATAGCATCGGCTCGGTATCACTGATACACCGAATCTTCTGCATCGCAGGCAAGCCAGCTCCCACATTTTGATCAGCGTTTACAGGGCGATACCGGCGATGCTCACGCCCAGCGTGTGGCTTTCACCGGGTGCCAGGCTTACCACATCATCCAGCACATTCGCTGTTTCGATGCACAGCATGCCTGTCCAGCCATCATCAGCCATGTCATCAAAGGCTTTGGCACGCTCGGTCCAAGGGTTCCAGATCACGGTCGACTTCGAACCCTGGCTGGTGAGCTGGATGCGGCGCTGCCAGTCGTTATCGATGATGCTCAACTGCGCTGGTGTATCCAGGTAGATTCGGTCGGTCTCGCCGGTGAAGTGCAGCAGCCCGAATTGCTGTTTTGTGCTCCAGCCGTCGGCGGTATCGATATACGCCGATCCGTCCAGCCCTTCGACCTGCACGTTGCGCACATCGCTCACGGCGAAATAGGTGTGCAGCGCCTGGCTGAAGGTCACGGTGTGAGTGCCACGGTTGTGGCTGGTGAGGCGGATATGCAGTTGGTCGTCGAGCAGCAGGCTCAGCCTCAGGTCGACTAGATGGGGCCAGCCAGGGAAGCCGCCCGTAGGTACTGGCAGCACCAGGTCAACACGCAATGCCTCGCCTTCAAGCTCGGTGCCGGCCAATTCCCAGCGTGCCGTGCGCGCAAAACCGTGCGCGCCGGCAGGCTGATCGCCTTGACGCATCGCCTTGACGCTCTGGGGGTTGCGGTCGAATACGCCAAACCACGGCCAGCACACTGGCACACCGGTACGAATGCCTTTGCCTTGCTTGAACACCGCGTCAGGGTTCGGCCAGATCAGCGGCTGCTCGCCGTCGCGTCCGTAACTGAAGATATGTGCACCCTGTTGGGCCACCATCAGTTCGGCGCCGTTGTGGCGGATGCGCCAGCAATCCAGCTCGTCGATTTTCGCGGTCTCAACGTGGGGCGTAGGCATAGCAACACTCTTCAATGGCAGGCAATGGGGCAATTGACCGTCAAAACCGTGTGAGGTTTAACGCGCGCGTGACGGTACCGAACGCGTACGGCCGCTGCCATCGATGGCGACAAACACGAATACGGCCTCGGTGACCTTGCGCCATTCGCTGGACAGCGGGTCGTCGCTCCACACTTCGACCATCATCTGGATCGAGCTGCGGCCGATTTCCAAGGCCTGGGTATAGAAGGAAAGCTGCGCGCCCACCGCAACCGGCACAAGGAACGCCATGCGATCAATCGCCACGGTGGCGACACGCCCGCCTGCGACCTTGCTGGCCATGGCGGTGCCGGCGAGGTCCATCTGCGCGACCAGCCAGCCGCCGAAGATATCGCCGAAACCGTTGGTTTCACGTGGAAGCGCGGTGATTTGCAGGGCGAGATCGCCTTGCGGGATTGGATCTTCTTGTTCGAGTTCGATCATGCCGAGGGCCTCTGACCCGTGACGCTTCATGGGTATTTCAAGTGGATAGCCGTCTTATGGAAAAACGTTTCAGCACCAACATACACCGCGTGATGCGTTTCTCGTAAGGCGTACTAAAGGGAAACTCTGCCAAATCGGCTGGACGGCACCCAACAACGTTTTGGCACAGCAGCCCCTCAAGACTGCGGTTCTTGCGCCTGTAAGGGCCGAGTATATCGGGACCCTGGCGCCACGACGACCTCTGGGGGCTCATTTGGTCGGCAATTCGCGGCTGTATGGGGGCTTTTTGTGGCAACTGTGCTTCTGGTGTGCTTTTCCGGGCGATTTGCTATCTTGCCGAACCTGCTCCGGCCCTGCCAACACCTCGGGCTTGCCGTTCTGACTAATAAGAGAAGCCTTGCCATGTCCTCCGTGCCCGCAAGCAGTGCGCAACCTTCGCGCCCGCTGACCCGCAACGACTACAAAACCCTGTCGCTGTCTGCCTTGGGCGGGGCGCTGGAATTTTATGATTTCATCATTTTCGTGTTTTTCGCCACCGTGGTCGGAAAACTCTTCTTCCCCGTCGACATGCCCGAATGGCTGCGCATGATGCAGACCTTCGGCATCTTCGCCGCGGGCTACCTGGCACGCCCGTTGGGCGGCATCATCATGGCGCACTTCGGTGACCTGCTGGGTCGCAAGAAGATGTTCACCCTGAGCATCTTCATGATGGCCGTGCCGACCCTGATCATGGGCCTGCTGCCGACTTACGCACAGATTGGCCTGTGGGCCCCGGTCCTGCTGCTGTTGATGCGCATCATCCAGGGCGCAGCCATTGGTGGCGAAGTACCAGGCGCTTGGGTGTTTGTCTCCGAGCACGTACCACCACGCCATATCGGCTATGCCTGCGGCACCCTGACCAGCGGCCTGACCGCCGGCATTTTGCTGGGTTCGCTGGTGGCC
The DNA here is from genome assembly GCF_054685145.1 of Pseudomonas sp. H1_A03. NCBI lineage: Bacteria > Pseudomonadati > Pseudomonadota > Gammaproteobacteria > Pseudomonadales > Pseudomonadaceae > Pseudomonas > Pseudomonas sp. H1_A03. Next base: position 1,196,505 of record NZ_CP162829.1, on the reverse strand, counting down.
ACCGCCATCAACACGCTTTATAGCCCGGAGCAGGTCTCGGATTACGCCTGGCGGATCCCGTTCCTGCTTGGCGGTGTGTTCGGCCTGCTGTCGGTGTACCTGCGCCGTTGGCTGCATGAAACACCGATCTTCGCCGAAATGCAGCAACGCAAGACCCTGGCCGCCGAGCTGCCATTGCGCGCCGTGCTGCGCGACCACCGTGGCGCCATCGTCTTGTCGATGCTGCTGACCTGGCTGCTGTCGGCCGGCGTCGTGGTGGTCATCCTGATGACCCCGACCGTGCTGCAAACCGTCTACCACTTCAGCCCGACCGTGGCGCTGCAGGCCAACAGCCTGGCCATCGTCACCCTGAGCCTGGGTTGCATCGCCTCGGGCGCCCTGGCCGACCGCTTCGGCGCTGGCCGCGTGCTGATCAGCGGATGTGCGCTGTTACTGGCGACTTCCTGGACGCTGTATCACAGCCTGATGGCCCACCCGGACTGGCTGTTCCCGCTGTACGCCTTGACCGGCCTGTTCGTAGGCACCATCGGCGTGGTGCCATACGTGATGGTCAAAGCCTTCCCGCCCGTGGTGCGCTTCAGCGGGTTGTCGTTCTCCTATAACGTGGCCTACGCCGTGTTCGGCGGGCTGACGCCGCTGGCCGTGTCGCTGTTGATGAAAGAAAGCCCGATGGGCCCGGCCTACTACGTTGCCGCGCTGTGTGTGATGGGGATGGTAGTGGGTGGGTATCTGTGGAAGCGCGCCCGCTGATTGTTTGATAACGATCGCTCCCACGGCCTGCGTGGGAGTGATGGCCGTTCCTCGCTTTATCCCCTCCCTTGCCAATAGTGGCCTTTCATCTAACTGTCACATTCCCGACATAGAGTGTTCACACGGCCTCCTGATACTTGGCCCCGATCCAATTATCCCTATCTGCTAGGAGCAAGGCATGAAACTGAAACGTTTGATGGCGGCAATGACTTTTGTCGCTGCTGGCGTTGCGACCGCCAACGCGGTGGCCGCTGGTGTTGATCCGGCAATCCCGGCTTACATTAAGACCACTGGTGTGTCGGGCAACTTGTCCAGCGTTGGTTCCGATACCCTGGCTAACCTGATGACCCTGTGGGCCGAGGGTTACAAGAAGGAATACCCGAACGTCAACATTCAGATTCAAGCTGCCGGCTCCGCTACTGCGCCACCTGCGCTGACTGAAGGCACCTCCAACCTGGGCCCGATGAGCCGCAAGATGAAGGACACCGAACTGGCCGCCTTCGAGCAGAAGTACGGCTACAAGCCAACCGCTATCCCGGTTGCCGTGGATGCCTTGGCTGTATTCGTGCACAAGGACAACCCGATCCAGCACCTGACCATGGAACAAGTCGACGCCATCTTCTCCTCGACTCGCCTGTGCGGTGGCAAAGCCGACGTGAAAACCTGGGGTGACCTGGGCGTGACCGGCGACCTGGCTAACAAGCCAGTACAACTGTTCGGTCGTAACTCGGTGTCCGGCACCTACGGCTACTTCAAAGAAGAAGCCCTGTGCAAAGGCGACTACAAGCCAAACGTGAACGAACAACCAGGCTCGGCTTCGGTCGTGCAGTCGATCAGCTCCTCGCTGAACGGCATCGGTTACTCGGGCATCGGCTACAAGACCGCCAGCGTGAAAACAGTGGCCCTGGCCAAGAAAGGCAGCACTGAGTTCATCGAAGACAGCGAAGAAAACGCCCTGAACGGCAAATACCCGCTGTCGCGCTTCCTCTACGTTTACGTCAACAAAGCCCCGAACAAGCCTCTGGCTCCGCTGGAAGCTGAGTTCGTGAAGCTGGTGCTGTCCAAACAGGGCCAGGAAGTTGTAGTGAAAGACGGCTACATCCCACTGCCAGCCAAAGTCGCCGCCAAGGCACTGGCTGACCTGGGTCTGAAAGAAGGCAACTGATTGCCTCTGCGGGGCCGGCCTGCCGGCTCCGCATCCGAATTTTCCAATCCGCTGCCAGCTATGCTTCGCGGCGGATTTGTTGCGTCACTGCACTGTCATCTTTCTGTCATACAGGATCGCTAGGGTGTGCGCATGAATGATCTGGCCAATTCCACCATGACGACGACTTCTCCCCCCAAGCGCATTGATTTCAATACGCCTGAGCTGCAACGCAAACGCCGCATTCGCGCGCTCAAGGACCGACTGACCCGTTGGTATGTACTGGTCGGCGGCCTCGCTGTCCTCGGCGCCATCACCCTGATTTTCTTCTTTCTTGCTTATGTCGTCGCGCCCTTGTTCCAGGGCGCCTCATTGACCAAGGAAGACGCACTGACCCCGGCCTGGATCCAGGACGCCGGCAAGCCGCTGATGATCTCCCTCGAAGAACAGAACCAAGTTGCCATGCGGGTTTCCGACAAGGGCCAGGCGCTGTTCTTTGATGTGGCGACGGGCGCCGAACTCAAGCGTGTCGACCTGCCGCTGCCCGCCGGCACCAGCGTTGCGTCCATCGGTGAAGACCAACCCGGCAGCCCGCTGGTGATCCTGGGTTTGTCCAACGGCCAATCCCTGGTGTTCCGCCACACCTATAAGGTGTCCTACCCGGACGGCAACAAAACCATTTCGCCTGCAATCGAATACCCCTACGGTGAAACCCCGATCGTGCTGGATGACGCCGGCCGTCCGTTGGAGCACGTCGCCCTCAATGCCACGGACTCCACCTTGGTAGTCGCCGGTTCGGCCGGTTCGCACTTGAACGTGCTGTCCCTGAGCCGCGAAGAAAACATGATGACTGGTGAAGTCACCAGCGAGCAGAAGCGTATCGAGCTGCCGCAAATGACTGAGCCCGTGAAGGCGATCTTCATCGACCCACGCCAGCAGTGGCTCTATGTGATTAACGGCCGTGCCCTCGCCGATGTATTCAGCCTGCGCGACAACAGCCTCAACGGTCGCTACAAGCTGCTGGAAGACGGCAACGCTGAAGTCACCGCCAGCACTCAGTTGGTGGGTGGTATCTCGCTGATCATCGGTAACTCCAAGGGCGGCCTGGCCCAGTGGTTCATGGCCCGTGACCCGGATGGCGAGCAGCACCTCAAGCAGATCCGCACCTTCCAGATGGGCACCACGCCTATCGTTGAAATTTCCGCTGAAGAGCGTCGCAAAGGCTTCACTGCCCTCGATGCCTCCGGCAAGTTTGGCGTGTTCCACAGCACCGCGCACCGCACGCTGCTGGTTGACCCGGTCGTCGACGGACAAGGCGTGTATGGCCTGTCGCCCCGCGCCAACCGCGTGATCGTGGAAGCCGGCGGTAAGTTGCAGCCGTTGATGCTGGACAACCCGCACCCGGAAGTCTCCTGGAGCGCGTTGTGGAGCAAGGTCTGGTACGAAAACTACGACGAGCCTAAATACGTCTGGCAATCGACCGCCGCCAACACCGACTTCGAACCCAAGATGAGCCTGGCCCCGCTGACCTTCGGCACCTTGAAGGCTGCGTTCTACGCCATGCTGCTGGCTGCGCCGCTCGCCGTTGCCGCGGCGATCTACACCGCTTACTTCATGGCTCCGAGCCTGCGCCGCAAGGTCAAGCCGGTGATCGAGCTGATGGAAGCCATGCCAACGGTGATCCTCGGCTTCTTCGCCGGCCTGTTCCTGGCGCCGTATGTGGAAGGGCATCTACCGGGGATTTTCAGCCTGCTGATGCTGTTGCCGATTGGCATCCTGGTCGCCGGCTTCGTGTTCAGCCGCCTGCCTGAGTCGATCCGCCTGCGCGTTCCCGATGGTTGGGAAAGTGCGATCCTGATCCCGGTGATCCTGTTTGTGGGTTGGCTCTCGCTGTACATGAGCCCCTACCTGGAGACCTGGTTCTTTGGCGGTGACATGCGTATGTGGATCTCTCACGACCTGGGCATCACCTACGACCAGCGCAACGCCCTGGTGGTCGGTTTGGCCATGGGCTTCGCGGTGATCCCGAACATTTACTCCATCGCCGAAGACGCTGTGTTCAGCGTGCCGCGCGGCCTGACCCTGGGCTCCCTGGCCCTGGGCGCCACCCCGTGGCAGACCATGACGCGCGTGGTGATTCTGACCGCCAGCCCGGGCATCTTCTCGGCGCTGATGATCGGCATGGGCCGCGCTGTCGGCGAGACCATGATCGTGTTGATGGCCACCGGTAACACCCCGGTGATGGAAATGAACCTGTTCGAAGGCCTGCGCACGCTCGCGGCCAACGTCGCGGTGGAAATGCCCGAGTCGGAAGTCGGCGGCAGTCACTACCGCGTGCTGTTCCTCTCGGCGCTGGTGCTGCTGTTGTTCACCTTCATCATGAACACCCTCGCCGAGCTGATCCGTCAGCGTCTGCGCAAGAAATACTCGTCGCTTTAAGAAAGGTAGAAGTCTGTGAAACAGAACTCCCTGAATGGATGGTTCAAGAGCGGCGCCCCGGGCGTCTGGATCAGCGGTGGCGCGGTGTCCATCGCGGTCATCATGACCATTGGTTTGCTGGCTGTGATTGCGGTGCGTGGTTTGGGCCACTTCTGGCCAGCCGACCTGATCCAGGCCAACTACACCGTACCGGGCCAGGCCAATCACATCGTCATCGGCGAAGTGGTGCAGAAAGAAGAAGTACCGCGTGAGCGCCTGAAAAGCGCTGGCCTGCCCGTGCCGGACCAAGGCCCGGAATTCATGACCCGCGAGCTGATCAAGGTCGGCAACCGCGACCTGAACGGCAACGACTTCACCTGGATCGTCGGCGAGTGGCTCAAGGACCAGACCACGCCTGCGAACCTGATGACCATCGAGCGGCGTGAGTGGGGCAACTTCTACGGCACGCTGGTCAACGTCAAACAGGATGGCAAGGTCATCGCCGAAGGCGAAGCTGCGTGGCCAGAGCTGCAGGCCCGTGTCGACCGCGTCAACAAGCTGGCTGTCCAGCTCAAGACCCTGGAGAAGTCCGACATTGGCGCGATCAACGCCGGCCTTGAACGCATCCGCCTGCACGGTCGCAAACTGGAGCTGGAAGGCAAGCTCGACGCCGCCGCCCAAGCCGACATGGACGCTGACCGCGCCGAACTGAATGCCCGTTACCAAGACATCGAAGCACGCTTGGCCGACCTGCATGCCCAGTTCAACCGCGACTCGCTGACCGCCCGTGACGGCAACGGCAAGGAAGTGGAAATCGGCATCGGCAAAGTGGTGCACGCCTACCAGCCTAACGCCATGGGCACGATGACCAAGATCGGCTTCTACTTCAGCAAGGTCTGGGAATTCCTCAGCGATGACCCGCGGGAAGCCAACACCGAAGGCGGGATCTTCCCGGCCATCTTCGGCACCGTGATGATGACCCTGATCATGGCAATGATCGTGACGCCGTTCGGCGTGCTGGCGGCGGTGTACCTGCGTGAATACGCCAAGCAGAACACGTTGACGCGCATCATCCGTATCGCCGTGAACAACCTGGCCGGCGTACCGGCCATCGTCTACGGCGTGTTCGGCCTGGGCTTCTTCGTGTATGTATTGGGTGGCTCGGTTGACCGCCTGTTCTTCGCCGAAGCCCTGCCGGCGCCGACCTTCGGTACGCCGGGCCTGCTTTGGGCTTCGTTGACCCTCGCGCTGCTGGCGGTGCCGGTGGTGATCGTGGCCACCGAAGAAGGCCTTGCGCGGATTCCTCGCACCGTACGTGAAGGTTCCTTGGCACTCGGCGCGACCAAGGCGGAAACGCTGTGGAAGATCGTGCTGCCGATGGCCAGCCCGGCGATGATGACCGGCATGATCCTCGCCGTGGCCCGCGCCGCCGGTGAAGTGGCGCCGCTGATGTTGGTCGGTGTAGTGAAGCTGGCCCCGTCGCTGCCGCTGGACGGCAACTATCCGTACCTGCACCTGGACCAGAAGATCATGCACCTGGGCTTCCATATTTATGACGTCGGCTTCCAGAGCCCTAACGTCGAGGCGGCACGGCCACTGGTGTACGCCACCGCCTTGTTGCTGGTGCTGGTGATCGCCACGCTCAACTTGTCGGCGGTGTGGATCCGTAACCACCTGCGCGAAAAATACAAGGCGTTGGACAGCTAAGCGGGCCGGACACGGTCAATGTGGGGGCTGGCTTGCCTGCGATGCAGACGACTGGGTTTAGCAGGTACACCGCGGTGATGCCATCGCAGGCAAGCCAGCTCCCACAGGGGCCAGCGCCAGACACAGATTTTTGAGTAAACCGCCCCGGCGGTTCAACGAAACGAATTGGTAGCACAGGGAGCATCCCATGCAACAAGACACCCATTCCCACGGCATCAACATGTCTGCCCTGGGTCGCGACAAGCAGAGCCTGAGCCTGGCCCAGGAAACCGTGGCCATCGAAGTGCCGGGCCTGAGCCTGTACTACGGTGAAAAGCAGGCGCTGTTCGACGTCAGCATGAACATCCCCAAGCAGCGTGTGACCGCCTTCATTGGCCCGTCGGGCTGCGGCAAGTCGACGCTGCTGCGCACCTTCAACCGCATGAACGACCTGGTCGACGGTTGCCGCGTGGAAGGTGCCATCAACCTCTACGGCACCAACATCTACCGCAAGGGCGAAGACGTGGCCGAGCTGCGTCGTCGCGTGGGCATGGTGTTCCAGAAGCCCAACCCGTTCCCCAAGACCATCTACGAAAATGTGGTCTACGGCCTGCGCATCCAGGGCATCAACAAGAAGCGCATTCTCGACGAAGCGGTTGAGTGGGCACTCAAGGGCGCGGCGCTGTGGGACGAGGTCAAAGACCGCCTGCACGAGTCGGCACTCGGCTTGTCCGGCGGCCAGCAGCAACGTTTGGTGATCGCGCGCACCATCGCGGTGGAACCGGAAGTGCTGCTGCTCGACGAACCTTGCTCGGCACTCGACCCGATTTCGACGCTGAAGGTTGAAGAGCTGATCTACGAGCTCAAGTCCAAGTTCACCATCGTCATCGTGACCCACAACATGCAACAGGCGGCGCGGGTTTCCGACTACACCGCGTTCATGTACATGGGCAAGTTGGTGGAATTCGGCGATACCGATACCCTGTTCACCAATCCGGCGAAGAAGCAGACCGAAGACTACATCACCGGTCGCTACGGCTAGGACGCTGTGGTTCTCATCGCACTGACGCTGCGGTTCTCCGCACCTTACCGGACGCTCCAAGGACGCCAACATGATTAGCAAAGAAGGCCTTACCCACCACATCTCCGCGCAGTTCAACGCCGAGCTCGAGGAAGTGCGCAGCCACCTCCTGGCGATGGGCGGGCTGGTGGAAAAGCAAGTCAACGACGCCGTCACTGCGCTGATCGAGGCCGACTCGGGCCTGGCCCAGCAAGTGCGGGAGATCGATGACCAGATCAACCAGATGGAACGCAACATCGACGAAGAATGCCTGCGCATTCTCGCCCGTCGCCAACCGGCAGCGTCCGACCTGCGTTTGATCATCAGCATCTCCAAGTCGGTGATCGACCTGGAGCGCATCGGCGACGAAGCCACCAAGATCGCCCGCCGTGCCATCCAGCTGTGCGAAGAAGGCGAAGCACCGCGTGGTTACGTGGAAGTGCGTCATATCGGCGACCAGGTGCGCAACATGGTGCGTGATGCACTCGACGCGTTTGCGCGCTTCGACGCTGACCTGGCCCTGTCGGTGGCCCAGTACGACAAGGTCATTGACCGCGAGTACAAGACCGCGCTGCGCGAGCTGGCGACCTACATGATGGAAGACCCGCGCTCTATCTCGCGGGTCTTGAGCATTATCTGGGTACTGCGCTCCCTGGAGCGGATCGGCGACCACGCGCGCAATATCTCGGAATTGGTGATCTACCTGGTGCGCGGCACCGACGTACGGCACATGGGCCTCAAGCGCATGAAGGCCGAAGTTGAAGGTTCAGTCGATCAAATCCCTAATGTTCCGGGCGTAACTGACGATAAGTAAGGTTGCCCGAGAAATTAACGCCCGGCCTTTGGTCGGGCGTTTTCGTTTGCGGCAGCTGAATTTATTACGTTTCGGATGAAAGATAGTCCGAACGTGACTGCAGAGTTTTGGCAAAATGCCATCAGTCAGGCGTCTTGCGTGCCGAAGTTTTTATAGGATGAAGGGTCGATGAGTAAAGTCAGTGTATTGGTGGTGGATGACGCCTCGTTTATCCGCGACCTGGTGAAGAAGTGCCTGCGCAACTACTTCCCCGGGATCAAGCTTGAAGACGCGGTGAACGGTAAAAAGGCCCAGGCCATCCTGATGCGCGAATCCTTCGACCTGGTGCTGTGCGACTGGGAAATGCCGGAGATGTCCGGGCTTGAGCTGTTGACCTGGTGCCGTGAGCAACCTCACCTCAAGGCCATGCCATTTGTGATGGTGACCAGCCGTGGCGACAAGGAAAACGTGGTCCAGGCCATCCAGGCCGGGGTTTCCGGCTACGTCAGCAAGCCGTTCACCAACGAACAGCTGCTGAGCAAGGTCAAGCAGGCGCTGCATAAGGTTGGCCGCCTCGACGCCCTGGTCGCCAGCGCACCCACCAAGATGAACTCGGCCTTCGGCAACGACTCCCTGAGCGCCCTGACCGGCGGCAAACCCGAAGCGGTCAAGTCGGCACCAGTGGCTGCTGCTCCTGCTCCGAGCCGAGGCCTGCTCAACAGCCCAGCGGCTCAAGCGCCTGCCGCGGCATCCCCGGCCGGCGGTCGTGGTCAAGGTCAGTTGCGCCTGTCCAGTGGCACCCAACAATGCGTGATCAAGGCGTTGAGCATCAAGGAAGCGCTGTTGGTGGTCCGTCGCGGCGAAGTCCTGCCTCAGGTACTGGAAAGCGCCGTGCTCGACCTGGAACAAGGCGACAACGCTGAAGTGGCGCGCCTCAACGGCTACCTGCATGCCATCGTCGCCTTCGAACCCAAGCCTGATAGCGACTGGCTGCAACTGACCTTCCGGTTTATCGACCAGGACGCGCAGAAGCTCGACTACATCTCCCGCCTGATTGCACGCGGTACGGCGCAGAAGCATTTTGTGCCGGGTGCGTGATTTGTAGTGAGCGGGCTTGTCCCGCGCTGGGTGGCGAAGCCGCCCCAAAACCAGACGACGCGTTTCATCTGAAAAAATGCGGTGGCTGCATTAGGGCGGCTTCGCCACCCAGCGCGGGACAAGCCCGCTCACTACAGACTGTAACGATCGCTAGCTAATCTCCCGTGCAGTCATATCGGCAGGTTCACGCCATGCTCATGCGCTTACTACTGTGCTGCGGGCTGGCAGCGGTCGTCACTTCGACCCAGGCCATGACCCTCTACAAATCCACCGATGCCAATGGCGAGGTGTTTTTCAGTGACCGGCAAACCCCGGGTGCCCAGGCGTTTGTGATCCAGGAGCGTAGGGTCGAACGCGTGAAACCGCTGATGCCCCTGGCGCCCCAACCGCGTTATTCACAACAAGCCTACCGCTATCCCTTGCCCTGGCGCGGCGGCCCGTTCCGCCTGAGCCAAGGCCCCAACGGTAGCTTCAGCCACACCGACGCCAAGAGCCGCTACGCCATGGACATCGCCATGCCGGAAGGCACGCCGATCATTGCGGCGCGCAGCGGTGTGGTGGTGAAGACCGAGACTGAGCAGGAGGGGCGTGGCAGTGATGCCTCAGGCAATTTCGTGCGGGTGCGTCACGATGACGGCACCGAGGGCGTGTACCTGCACCTCAAGCAAGGTTCGGTGAGTGTCAGGGCAGGGCAGCGTGTAGCGGTGGGAAGCCCGCTGGCGTTGTCGGGCAATACCGGCAACAGCAGCGGGCCGCATCTGCATTTTGTGGTGCAGCGCGCCAGCGAGGCGGGGCTGGTGTCGATCCCGTACGAGTTCAACCAGCCAGTGGGTGCATTGCCCAACTTCGCGTTGGGCAATTGAGGGTTCAATCCAGCAGCAGCACCTTGGCCAACACGATTTTCGGCCCTTTCATCTTCTTGATGATGATGCGCAAGCCTTCCACCTCCAGCACTTCTTCCTCTTCCGGCACCCGCTTGAGGGTGTCGTAGATCAGCCCGGCCAGGGTTTCGGCTTCGATGTGGTCCAGGTCGACACCCAGCAGGCGCTCCACCTTGAACAGCGGGGTATCGCCGCGTACCAGTAGCTTGCCCGGTTGATAGGCCAGGATGCCGCGCTCGGCCTTACGGTGTTCGTCCTGGATATCGCCAACCAGTACTTCCAGCACGTCCTCCATGGTGAGGTAGCCGATGATGTTGCCATCGGCTTCCTCCACCAGGGCGAAGTGCGCGCCGCCTTTGCGGAACTGCTCCAGCAACTGCGACAACGGCATATGCCGCGACACACGCTCCAGCGGGCGGGTCAGCTCGGCCAGGTTGAAGGATTCGGGGATGTGGTCCAGGGCGGCCAGCTCCAGCAGCAAATCCTTGATGTGCAACAGGCCCACGAACTCGTTGCGCACCGCGTCATATACCGGGTAACGGCTGAATTTGTGACGACGGAACAGCGCGAGGATTTCCTTGAGCGGGGCGTTGAAGTCCAGGGTCACCAGGTCTTCCCGGGAGTTGGCCCAGTCCACCACTTCCAGCTCGCCCATTTCCACGGCGGAGGCGAGTACGCGCATGCCTTGGTCGCTCGGGTCCTGGCCACGGCTGGAGTGCAGGATCAGTTTGAGTTCTTCGCGGCTGTAATGGTGTTCGTGGTGCGGGCCAGGCTCGCCTTGGCCGGCGATGCGCAGGATGGCGTTGGCGCTGGCGTTGAGCAGGTAAATCGCCGGGTACATGGCCCAGTAGAACAGGTACAGCGGCACCGCAGTCCATAGCGACAGCAGCTCGGGCTTGCGAATTGCCCAGGACTTGGGCGCCAGTTCGCCAACCACGATGTGCAGGTAGGAAATCACGAAGAAGGCGGCAAAGAACGACACGCCTTTGATGACTTCCGGGGACTCGACGCCCATCGCGCCCAGTAGCGGCTCGAGGATGTGTGCGAAGGCCGGCTCACCGACCCAGCCCAGGCCCAGGGAGGCGAGGGTGATACCCAGCTGGCAGGCCGACAAGTAGGCGTCGAGCTGGCTGTGTACGGTGCGCAGGATCTGCCCGCGCCAGCCGTTGGTGTGGGCGATGGCCTCGACCCGAGTCGAGCGCAGTTTGACCATGGCAAATTCCGCCGCAACGAAGAAACCGTTGAGCAGTACCAGGACCAGTGCAAAAAGAATCATGCCGAAGTCGGCGAAGAGCGTAGCGAGGGTGATACCAGGGGAAGGGTCCATGATGGGGTTTTGCAGGTTCCGTGTTCAATAAAGGGTGGCAGGTGAGCCTGAAGGGCAGGCGCAAGTCGGCCAATGTAGCGGCTGACGGGGCGCTTGCCTAGTGCCCACTGCCGGGCGGGGCAAGGAATACAATCTCCAAAACAACTCATATCCCTGTGGGAGCGGGCTTGCTCGCGAAAGCGGTGGCTCAGTCAACTCATTCGTAGCTGACCCACCGCATTTGCGAGCAAGCCCGCTCCCACAGTTAGTCCAGCGTCGTTTTCGAGTTACTCGTCTGTGCCAACCACCCGCGAACGCGTCATCTGCGCCGGCGGAAAATGGCAGGTAAACGTACTGCCATGCCCCAGCACGCTACTGATTTCCAGGCGGGCGCGGTGGCGCAAGAGCACGTGCTTGACGATCGCCAGGCCGAGCCCGGTGCCGCCGGTGTTGGAGTTGCGGCTGGAGTCGACGCGGTAGAAACGCTCAGTCAGGCGCGGCAGGTGTTTGGCGTCGATGCCGATGCCGGAGTCCTGCACGCTCAAGTGTGCACCCTGTTCGTCGGCCCACCAGCGGATGCGGATATTGCCTTTGTCCTGGGTGTACTTCACGGCGTTGAACACCAGGTTGGAAAACGCGCTGCGCAACTCGCCTTCGCTGCCTTTGAGCAGCACGGTGGGGTCGGCTTCCAGGGTGATCTGCTGCCCGCGTTGACCGGAGAGGGCCTGGGCGTCGTTCTTGATGGTCTGCAACAGGCTTTGCACCGCCACCGGATGGTTATCCGACGGGTAGTCAGTTGCCTCAAGCTTAGCCAGCAAGAGTAGGTCGTTGAGCAGCGTCTGCATGCGCGAACCTTGCTGCTGCATCTGCTGCAGGGCCCGGCTCCAGCGCGGGTTGATCTCGTCGACGTTGTCCAGCAGCGTCTCCAGGTAACCGCAGATCACGGTCAGAGGCGTGCGCAGCTCGTGGGAGACGTTGGCGACGAAGTCTTTGCGCATCTGTTCCAACTGGTGAATGCGGGTCACGTCGCGCACCAGCATCAGGTGTTCGTTGTTGCCGTAGCGCGTCAGGTACAGCTGGATGCGTACGCGGTCATTGGTGGGCGAGGGGATTTCCAAAGCTTCTTCGTAGTTCTCCTGTTCGAAGTACTCCTTGAAGCGCGGGTGGCGCACCAAGTTGGTGACCGGCTGGCCGCTGTCCTGGGGCGTCTTGAGGCCCAGCAGGGTTTCGGCCGCGCGGTTCCACCATTCCAGGTTGCCGTCGCTGTCGAGCATGATCACCGCGTCTTTGAGCGCGGCGGTGGATTCCTGCACCCGGTCGATCACCGCCTGCAGGCGCCCGCGCACCCGTTGGTCGCGGCGTTGCAGGTGGTAGATGCTGTCGAACACCTCACCCCATAGACCGTAGCCATCGGGTGGTGCTTCGTCGGGTTTGTGCTGGCGCAGCCATTCGTGCAGACGCAGCAATTGCTTGAGGGTCCAGCCCAGGTACAAGGCGATGCCGACGGCCAGGCTCCAGCCGTAATAACCACTGACCAGGCCTACCAACAGGCAGCCGGTGATCAGCAAAAGCATGTGGCGGATCAGGGTGCCATGCCAGTTTTGATTCACTTGAACATGCGTCCTTGTCAGCTGTTAAGTCGGGCTCTTAAAAAGATGGCAGGCTCAGCCCTTGGTGGAAAACCGATAGCCAGTGCCGCGCACGGTTTGTACCAGATTCTCGTAGGCCTCGCCCAAGGCTTTGCGCAGGCGGCGGATATGCACATCCACGGTGCGCTCCTCCACATACACGTTGCCGCCCCACACTTGGTCGAGCAGTTGGCCGCGCGTGTAGGCACGCTCCTGGTGGGTCATGAAGAACTGCAGCAGGCGATATTCGGTAGGGCCCATCTCTGCCGGCGTGCCGTCGATGGTCACGCGGTGGCTGATCGGGTCCAGCAACAGGCCGCCGACTTCAATCGGCGCTTCGCCATCGGTGGGGCCGGCGCGGCGCAATACGGCTTTCAGACGAGCGACCAGTTCTCGTGGGGAAAACGGCTTGGTGATGTAGTCATCCGCGCCGACTTCCAGGCCCTGAATCTTGTTGTCCTCTTCGCCCTTGGCGGTGAGCATGATGATCGGGATGTCTCCGGTCAGCTCGTCACGCTTGAGACGGCGGGCCAGCTCGATGCCGGAGGTGCCGGGCAGCATCCAGTCCAGCAGGATCAAGTCCGGCTTGCGGTCGACGATAATGGCATGGGCCTGCTGGGAGTTCTCCGCCTCCAGGCAGTCATAGCCGGCCATTTCCAACGCAACGGCGATCATCTCGCGGATGGGCGCTTCGTCGTCAACAATCAGAATGCTCCTGCCAACCATGCTCAAAAATCCTCTTGTCATTTAACTGTCTTGCGCCGCATTAGATAACGGAATTATTGCAGTCGTGTGACAGTAATTTAGTCGCTCGGGCAATTCTCGCCTCTGTGGACTACGCTGTGGGTCCGAATCCTGACAACCAAAATAGGAAGGTTCCGATGACTTACAGCACGATTTCCTGGAAAGCCCTGCTGGTAACGGCCGTGTTAACGCTGCCGACCCTGGCGTTCGCGGCGGAGCCGGCGATGACTAAAGATGGGATGCTGGTCGACCACAAGGGCATGACCCTCTACACCTTCGACAAGGATGCTGACGGCAAGTCAGTGTGCAAGGACCAGTGCGCGACCAACTGGCCGCCGCTGAAGGCTGAGTCCACCGATACCTCCATGGGCAAATGGACCGTGATCACCCGCGACGACCAGACCAGCCAGTGGGCTTATGACGGCAAGCCGGTCTACACCTACAAGGATGATAAAAAGGCCGGTGACAAGACCGGTGATGGCAAGGGTGGGGCGTGGCATGTGATCAAGCCCTGACCACGCGGTGCTTCTGACGCCTTCGCGAGCAAGTCGAGGGCGTCAGTTCGATCACCACGAAAAACGGCGCTCAGCGAAACGCGTAGTCCGCCACAATTCCGACAAAAATCGCCAACCCCGCCCAGTGGTTGTGCAAAAACGCCTTGAAGCACTTCATCCGATCCTTGTCGCGGGTGTACCAGAACTCCCAGGCAAAACATCCAGCCGCCGCCAGCAACCCCAGGTGGAACCAGCCGCCCAGCTCAAACCGTGTACCGGCCAGCAACAGGCACACCAACGCCAGGCCCTGCAGGGTAAGGATAATCACGCGATCGGCATCACCGAACAGAATGGCGGTGGATTTCACGCCGATCTTCAAGTCGTCGTCACGGTCGGTCATCGCGTAATAAGTGTCATAGCCCACCGTCCAGAGCAGGTTCGCGATGTACAGCAGCCAGGCAGCGGCGGGCAAGCTGCCGGTCTCGGCGGTAAACGCCATCGGCATGCCCCACGAAAACGCCGCGCCCAGCACCACTTGAGGGTAATAGGTGTAACGCTTCATGAACGGGTAGCTCGCCGCCAACGCCAAACCACCGAGGGACAGCAGGATGGTGGTGGCGTTAGTCAACAGCACCAGCAGGAAACTGATGCCCATCAGCACTGCAAAAAACACCAGCGCTTCCTTGGAACTGATCTTGCCGCTCACCAGCGGGCGCTGCTCGGTGCGCTTCACATGGCCGTCGACCTTGCGGTCGGCCCAATCATTGATCACGCAGCCGCCTGCCCGGGTCAGCACCACGCCCAACACGAAAATCACGATGTTGATAAAGGACGGCGAACCCTTGCCGGCAATCCAAAGCGCCCACAGCGTCGGCCACAGCAGCAGGTAGATGCCAATGGGTTTGTCCATCCGGGTCAACTGAATGAAATCCCAGGCCCTCGGGTTAAGGCGGTTCAGGGATTTGAGCAGGCGTTGATACATCAGCAGTTCTCCGGATGGGCATGCAGCGCGTGCCAGAAGCTCGGCAAAAAGATCTCCGCCACCAGCACGCTCAGCGCACCGCGATCAAAGCGTGAGCGGCGTGCCCACAGCCCGTCGGCCTGGTCCGCCGTGGGCAACCACTGCCGCGGGTAATGGCACACCTCGATCGCCTGGCGGGTGAAGGCCTGGTCGCAAAACAGCAATTCGCCCAGTGATCGGCTGCCCAACTCATCCATGTGCAAGCCGTCGCCCTGCAAGGCACTGCGCGCCGCCACACTGCGCGCGAACACCCACGGCTGGCCCTGCCCACGCAAATACACTTCACGCACCCAGCCGATACTGGCCGGCGCCAGCGCCAGGGCAGCACATTCATCATCGCGCAGTGGCTGCCAGCCTTCGAACAGTGGCGTCACGCTGAAGCCGTCGTCCGACAGCCATGTCAGCCGCCGGGTGAGCGAGTCTTCGTTGAACAGCCAGTTGAGGGTCAAGGGCGCGGGCGCAGGGATCAAACGGCTCTGGGTCAGCCACTGGCAAGCATCGGGAAGGTCGATTGAGTGCGGCACGGTGAGTCAGTATTGGCAGCAAAAGAGGCGGCGAGCTTACCATGGCACCTTGGACTTTTGCCGCGCTGAACCGGTGCCTTGCGTCGATCGTGCTTGCATCTGCCGGCCCCGATCAGTACAAAACGCCCTGAGCCGCACGGCAACGCTGGATCCATCGACCGTCGGCCAAACTGCCTGGACCCTGAGGAAGCAAGTAATGAAGAAGTGGCAATGTGTAGTCTGCGGCCTGATCTATGACGAGAAAGACGGCTGGCCGGATGACGGAATCGCTCCGGGCACCCTGTGGCAGGACGTCCCGGAAGACTGGCTGTGCCCGGACTGCGGCGTGGGCAAAATGGATTTCGAAATGATCGAAATCGGCTGATCTGCAAATTTAAGAACCGTACTACAAGGAGAAAGGAATGAACGCACCTGTCGTGATCATCGGCACAGGATTGGCCGGTTACAACGTGGCCCGGGAGTTTCGCAAGCTCGACAGCGAGACCCCATTGCTGCTGATCACCGCGGATGACGGGCGCTCCTACTCAAAACCCATGCTCTCCACCGGCTTTGGCAAGAACAAGGAAGCCGATGGCCTGAGCATGGCCGAACCGGGCGCCATGGCCGAGCAACTCAAGGCCGAAGTGCGCACCCACACCCGCGTCAGCGGCATCGACCCCGGCCACAAGCGCCTGTGGATCGGCGAGGAAGCGGTGGCCTACCGCGACCTGATCCTGGCTTGGGGCGCAGAAACCGTGCGCGTACCGGTTGAAGGCGATGCGGCTGAACTGATTTTCCCGATCAACGACCTCGAAGACTACGCACGCTTCCGCGCTGCCGCTGCCGGCAAACGCCGCGTGCTGCTGCTCGGCGCAGGCCTGATCGGCTGCGAATTTGCCAACGACCTGATCCTTGGCGGTTATGAAATCGACTTGGTGGCGCCGTGCGAACAAGTCATGCCGACCCTGCTGCACCCGGCAGCGGCCGCGGCGGTGCAAGCCGGGCTGGAAGGCCTTGGTGCACGCTTCCACCTGGGCCCGGTGCTCAATCGCCTGCTGCGTACCGCAGGCGGCCTGGAAGCGCACCTCTCGGACGGTGAAGTGATCGCCTGCGACCTGGTGGTCTCGGCCATCGGCCTGCGCCCACGTGTCGACTTGGCCGCTGCTGCCGGCTTGCAGACCAATCGCGGGATCATGGTGGACCGCCACCTCAAGACCTCCCACGCCAACATCTACGCCCTGGGCGACTGCGCCGAAGTCGACGGCTTGAACCTGCTGTACGTGATGCCGCTGATGAGTTGCGCCCGCGCCCTGGCCCAGACCTTGGCCGGCAATGCCACGGCCGTCAGCTACGGCCCGATGCCAGTGACCGTCAAGACGCCGGTCTGCCCGCTGGTGGTTTCACCCCCACCACGGGGCACCGAAGGCGTGTGGAGCGTTGACGGCGAGGGTGCCGACATCAAGGCCCTGTGCCGCGACGCCAGCGGTCGCCTGCTGGGTTACGCACTGACCGGCACCGCCGTGATGGAAAAACTTGCCCTCAACAAAGAACTTCCGCCACTGCTGGCGTAAATACCGGTCGTTCTGTCGGAATAAGCACGTTTTTCACCCTAGAAAGGTCGCCGCGAGACTGGCGGAGCGTGCGAGGGCATGCCATCCTCACTCCCGTCTGCCGCAGAGTAGAGCCTGCGGCGCTTTGGGCGTTGCTCCAACGATGAGCAGCACGGACATAACAACAAAAAACCGTCAAAGAGGCTTCACTTATGCGTAAACCAGAACTCGCAGCCGCCATCGCTGAAAAAGCGGATCTCACCAAAGAACAGGCCAACCGCGTCCTCAACGCCGTTCTCGAAGAAATCACTGGCGCCCTGCACCGCAAGGACAGCGTCACCCTGGTTGGCTTCGGCACCTTCCTGCAACGCCATCGCGGCGCCCGCACCGGCAAAAACCCGCAAACCGGTGAGCCGGTGAAAATCAAGGCGAGCAACACTGTCGCGTTCAAGCCGGGCAAATCGCTGAAAGACACTGTTAACGCGTAATGGCGTTACCGTCTCGAAGGGGGCGGGGTGGTAGGAAAAATGGGCACGCCGACTGGATCGGGTGCCCATTTTTTGTTTAGGCTAGCAATCAATGGCTCTTTTTCTTTTCATCCAAATAAAAATTCAGATATTTCTTTGGTCTTTCTTGAAAGGCCCGTGCCTGACCGAACCCATACGCCTCATCAAAGGCTTTGTAAGCCTCGGCCTTTTTTCCCAATTCGAGAAATACCATTCCGACGTTTATCAGTGGGCCGGTATCAATATCTGACTCTCGGCCATCAAGCGTCTTTTGTGCCCATGACTCAGCTGCCTGGAAATCGCCGCTGTCGAAGTGAAGGTTGAAGAAAGAACCTGTAACCCACGACGATAAGGGCGCCCACTCAAGCTTTGGCTCAGGCAGTAAATCCCATGCCTGTTGGTACAGGACCTGCGCTTCAGTTTTTTTGTTTTGCTCATCGAGATCATTGCCCATCGCCATGACAGCCATGATTTTGTCTGCCAGTGTTGGATTTTCGTCTGCCAAGTCTTTCATACATAATCCTTACTAATATTTAGGCTTTTCTGCCGGGCCGATAAAGTCGCCGGGGTCCTTGTACCGGTCCGTCAGCAGTGCGCCTTTTGATCGGTTGTGGGAATAGTATTCCAGCTCATAGTTGTCAGGATCGCGCATCCAACCTCTCACTTCCTTGGTTTTAGCTCCGTGGTAACCACCTTTGCTGTTCCAATATTTAACAGCATCGGTTTTATGAGCCATATCAGCATCTTTGATCGAGTACCACTTTTTATCAGTGCTCTGGAACCGCATGTTTTTTCCGGAGCCAACTATTTTCCCTTCGGCTCTCATCCGCGCTATCACCGCTTTCCCTGTACGGCTGGCTTTGCCTGGTGTTCTACCCACGGAGTTCAGACGGCAGGACAAGCCGAGTGGGTCGATCCAACCGAACGGATTGGACGCGTACGCATAGAAATTCAAACCTCCGTGTAAACCTATCGGATCCGGCGTTGTAAACCGCCCCACATCCGGATCATAAAACCGGAACGTGTTGAAATGCAGCCCCGTCTCCCGGTCCAGATACTGCCCCTGAAACCGCAGGTTCTGCTCTTCAATGTAATAAGGCTCGCGCACTTCCTCCAGCGTGTTGCCCCACACCCGATAAGTCGCCTGCCAGACGCTGTGCCCATCGGCCTCGGTCAGTTGTTCGGGCAACCCGTTCAGGTCGTTGTGGTAGTAGCGAATCTTCTGCAACGGACCAGTACCGTCGACGCGGGCAAGGGGTTCATAGCCGTCATTGTCGTAAACATAAAGACTGGTCTGACTGTGCTTATGCTCCTGCAATAACCGCAGTCCGTCCCAGGTGAATCGAGTTTCTCCCAGCGGATAACCATCACTGCCATGCTCAGTTTTCTCGATGCGTCGACCCAGCGGGTCATAGGTCATCCTGACCACGCTGCCTTTTTCATTACGCACTTCGATCAGTCGGCTTTCGGCATCGTAGGCAAAACGTTGCAACCCGCGCTTGGCACTGCGCTTTTCAATCATCCGTCCAAACGCATCGTAGCGATAACGCTTGTCCTGATAAGTCAGCAGCTTGTTATGCACCACCAACCCGGCACCGGCCTGGGGACCGTCTAGCAAGTTGGCTGCGGCGTCGTAGGCGAAGGTTTCACGCTGGCCGTGCAGGCTGTCCTGGCTGGCGATGATGCGGCCGGTGGCGTCGTAGTGCAGCAACTGGCGGTGTTGCGCAGCGGGTTGTTGGTCGAGTTTGCCGATCAGGTTGTCGGCGGGGTCGTATTCAAACTGTTTTTGCGCCGCAGCGGGCAGCAAGGTTGACTGACTGGCGTGACGGCGCTGGCGTGAACGCAGGCGGCCGCTGCGGTCGTATTCGCTGCGGGTGCTGAGCTGGCCCTGGGTGCGCAGCACTTCGCGGTGCAGGCGGTCACGCTCGAAGTCGCTGATGACCTGGCCGTCCAGGTTGACCTGGTGCAGGTGGCCGCTGCCGTAGTACAGGCGGTTGAGCCAGCGGCCGTCCGGCAGTTGGGTTTGGATCAGGTTGCCAAGTTCGTCGTAGTGGTGTTGCAGGTTGCCTGCCGAACTCTGCTCGCAAAGCAGTTGGCCGAGTGCGTCGTAGGCAAAGCCCAGGGCTTGGGCGTTGCCCTGCGAATCGGTGAAGGTGACAGCCGTGAGCTGGTCCACCGCATCGTAGCTGTAATCGGTACGGCCATCGTCGGTGGTTTTGGCGATGAGCCGGCCAACCGCATCACGTTCCAGCCGATGAATGATGGGTGCGGGCGGCGTTTCGGGCACCAGGGCCAGCCCGTTTCCGTAAGGCGCCGGCACAGCAGTCACCGCCGTGACATTATCCAGCGGGTCATAGCTGTAGTGCTTGGCGCTGCCGTCGAGGTCTTGCTGTTCAGTCAGCCGATCCCCGGCGTCCCACGCAAAACGATAGCGTTCGCCGTTCTCGTTGATTAGCGCTTGCAGCCGTCCATAGCTGTCATAGCCGAACTGCACCTGCCGCCCATGTGCGTCGGTGCGTTGGCGCACTTGGCCACGGCGGTTGTGTTGGTAAAGCGTGGTGTGTCCGGCCGGGTCGGTGTAACCCACCAACTGACCGCTGACATCGCGCTGATAGTGCTCGGTGCGGCCGTCCGGCAGTTGGGTACTGAGCAAGCGCCCCTGAGCGTCGTAGATAAATTGAGTGCGCTCGCCAAGGGCGTCGGTGATGACCTGCAAATACCCCCGCTCGTCGTAGCTGAAGCGCGTTGGATAACCTGAGCAGTCGATGTGCTCGGCCAGTTGCCCGAACGGATTCCAGCGCAGTTTTTTGCTTTTGCCGGTGGCGTCAATAATTTCCACGGGCTGGCCATGAGCGTCATAGCGGTAGCGCGTGACGTTGCCCAGCGGATCGGTTTCGGCAATGCAATTGCCGCGCGGGTCGTAGCGATACTGCCAACTGTTATCGGCGGCGTCGGTTTCTACCAGCGGCAGCGCCCAGTGTTCCAGCCACAAAGTCGAGTCGCTGCGGCCCAGCGGGTCGGTCTCGTCTATCAGGTTGCCGCTTTCATCGTAGCTGTACTCATAGCGCCCACCCAGGGGGTCGGTGGCGCTGAGCAATTGGCGTTCGTCGTTCCACTCGAACAGCCAGGTCTGACCGAGGTTATCGCGGTACTGAATGATCTGGTGCTGAGTGTTCCAATGGCGAGTGCTGACGCGCTGCAAACCATCGGTGATGCGAGTGAGGCCAGCCTTCAAGTCATAGTCGAACTGGTAAGTGTCACCCTCATCGGTCCAGTGCCGAACCACGCGCCATTCCAAATCCTCAATCAAGGCCCATTCATAGAAGCAGCGCAACCCGGTGGGCAATTGATGCTCCACCATTCGCTGACCGATGTCGTAGGCAAAACGCCGTTGCACCTGGCCGGTTGCGTCACGCACCTCAGCCAGATTGCCGGCCGCGTCGTAGCCGTAACTGACGAGCACTTCGCGGCGTTGGTCGGGGTACAGGCGCTCAATCTGGGTCAGATGGTCTTGGTCACGTATCAGCTCAACCTGCACCAAGTCGAAAGTATCGCGCAGACGTACCAGGCGCCCTACTTCGTCATAGTCAATATGGATGCGGTTGTCGTTGCGATCGCCCAGTTGGCTCAGACGCAGCAGTGAGGGATTGGCCGGAGTGGGTTCGAACAAGCGGTATAGGCCGTCGTCGCTTTCAATCAACAACTGCCCATTGAGGTGTCGCCGCACGGCGAGCCCTTCACCGGGGCTGAATACCGCGCCGCCCAACGGGATCGAACCCATGTCAATCGGGCGTCCCTGCTCGTCGGTATAGATCAGCGTCTCGCCGCCTTCGGGATGCGGACGGATCTCTACGCACACTTCATAGGGCACGCTCCAGCCAGCGCCAAACAGGCTGCCCGAGCGTTCGTCGCGGCTGTTGTAGAAGCGTTGCCAGTCGATCGGCAGGATGCCGGGTAAGACGAAGTCCAGCTCTTCGACGTCGCCCAGTACCTTCGCGCCTGTCGCCGCATGTACCGGATTCGACGAACCCATCGCCGCGTTGGCCATCGCCCCCATCGCACTGCTGACCGCCATCGAAGTGGCTCCGCCGATCAGCATGCACGGCAACTTGCTGAAGAACTTGCCCTTGCCACCCTTGAGCATCAACAACGCCGTGACCGCCAACCCCACACCCGGGGTCTTGCCGCTGCGAATTTCCCGCACCACCACCGAACCACCGCCAATGGTCACGTTGGAAGAAATCAGGC
The DNA here is from genome assembly GCF_054685145.1 of Pseudomonas sp. H1_A03. Taxonomy (NCBI): domain Bacteria; kingdom Pseudomonadati; phylum Pseudomonadota; class Gammaproteobacteria; order Pseudomonadales; family Pseudomonadaceae; genus Pseudomonas; species Pseudomonas sp. H1_A03. The sequence continues at coordinate 1,174,675 of NZ_CP162829.1, read as the reverse complement.
CCGACGACACCACGGTTGCATCGCAGGTACTGCGATCACCGCTGCGCACCGCCGGCTGGCCGTTGACCGTGACCTTGTCCGACCCTTCGGCAAGAAACTGCGGCGGCATCGGTGGGTGCTTCATGCACACCACCAGGTCGAGCGGCTTGGGCACGGCGCCGGGCGCGGGAGTCGCAACCGTAGGGCGCCACATCTGCGAGAAGAAGCTCCCGGCCATGTCCAGGTAACTGGCTTCTGGCTCGGGCGCGGGCTCTTCTAACTCGGTCCCAGCTGGCGCGACATGGGAACTGATCGCCCCGGCGGCGCGGGCGGCGGGGATGTTGTTGGTCAGGGTGTTGGTGGAGCCGGTAAGAATATTGGCCTGCACCGTGGGCGGAAACAGCGCGTTGGCGAACGTGTCGCATAAATTCGTCAGGCCTTTGTCGGCCCCGGTCTTGCTCATGGCCAGGCCGACAATCGTGCCCACCACGGCACCCAGCAGGAAACAGCCAAGCCCACCGGTCGCAACGGTAATGCCAGTGGCGGCAACCACCGCAGCGGTTGCCACGGCGGTGATCGCGATATTGGCCGCTACCTCCAGCACCCCGCCAAGGATGTCCGCCATCATCGAGGTGTGGGAGAGCGCATCGCCCATCCGGGCAGCCCAGAGTGCATCAGACAAGGACTGCACTTCCGTGCCTGATTGAATTGAACGCACAACTTTCCATAGTCGCCGTGTCCTTGAGTGTCATGGCATACGCATCAGTGCTGTCTTCAACCGTTTTATCAGCGTGGGACTTTCCAGGCATGCCAGTGGGGTGATGTTGTCCAGTGCCGGAACCTTTTGCCCGATCCACCACAACCCCTCCTCAAGGCCCCGTTTCCCGCGCAGTATCACTGCCATGTCGAGATGGCCGCCCAAGGCCTTGGCCAGTTCACGCGCATCGTCGTCAAGGTAGTCTTCTTCATACAAGGCCACTGTGCTCTGCCAGTCCGCGTCACCCGGGTATTCGTTTTCCAGTCGTTCCATGTTCAAAAACCTGCAAAGGAGATCAAGTTGCTGCCGGTCGGGTTGCGTGCCGATGGCGCCAGGATTCCATCATAGCCGTTGGCCTTGGCCCAGTTGCCGATCTGATGGGTCTCGGTGTACTTCGAGCCGGTGATGCTTTTAAGGCTGACCCCTAGCTGTTTGCGCACATCGGCGCGGGTCAGGTCCAAGACATTATTGAGCTGCACTTTCTTGCTGACCAACACCCGTTTGGACAGGTCGACCTTCCAGTGCGTGACCTCGCCCAGCGCGGTTTTCCGTGAGTTCGCGCCATACACCCCGCCGACGCCTTTGGTGGTGTAGCGGTGTGTGGACTCCACATTCCACTTGTGCGCCTGCCAAGTGGTCCCGATGCGCCCCGGTTCCTCGAACCGATACACGGTGCGACTGACCTTGCGCCCCTTGGGTGGGCTGGAGCATTTCATCAGGCCCAGCGGGTCAATCCAGCTCAGCGGGTTGGGCGCATATTGATAGAGATTCAGGCCGCCGGCCAGACCGATGGGGTCGGGTGTGGTGAAGCGCCCGATATCCGGGTCATAAAAGCGCAGAGTGTTGTAGTGCAGCCCCGTTTCCCGGTCCAGATACTGGCCCTGGAAGCGCAGGTTCTGTTCTTCGATGAAATAGGGTTCTCGGCTTTCCTCGACGGTATTGCCCCAGACTTCATAGCGCGCTTGCCACACCGTATGGCCGTCGCTCTCGGTGAGGCGTTCGGGCAAACCGTTGAGGTCGTTGTGGTAGTAGCGGATTTTTTGAAGGTCACCTGTGCCATCGATACGGGCCAGTGGTTCGTAGCCCTCGTCGGCATAGATATAGAGGCTGGTCTGCTGATTGCAGTGCTCCTGCACGAGTTGCAGCGCGTCCCAAGTGAAACGTGTCTGGCTCCGCTGCACACCGTTGCGGTCGTAGGTGGTCTTGGCGGTGCGCCGGCCCAGCGGGTCATAGGTCATGATGACCCAGGAACCGTCCTCGTTGTGCACCTGTGCCAGCCGTTGCTCCGCGTCGTAGCTGAAGCGTTGGGTGCCGCGCCGAAGGCTGCGCTTTTCAACCATCCGGCCAAAACCGTCATAGCGGTAATGTTTGTCCTGGTAGGTCAGCAATCGGTTGTTGGCGACCTGTCCTGAGCCGTCCAGCAGGTTAGCCGCCGGGTCGTAGCGGAAGGCTTCCCGTTGGCCCAAGAGGTTGTCCTGGCTAGCCAGAATGCGGCCGGTAGCGTCGTAATGCAGCAATTGGCGGTGTGCCGCGCCGGGCTGGCTGTCGTAGCGTTCGACCAGTTGGTCGCTGTCGTCATAGCCCAAGCGTGTCTGCGCCGGTGGATGTAACAGCGAGTGGTCCGGTTGGCGGCGCTGGCGGACACGCAGACGTCCACTGCGGTCATATTCGCTACGCGTACTGATACGGCCCTGGGTGCGCAGCACTTCGCGGTGCAGACGGTCCCGCTCGAAGTCACTGATGACCTGCCCATCCAGGTTGACCTGATGCAAGTGCCCGCTACCGTAGCGCAGGCGGTTGAGCCAGCGGCCGTCGGGAAGTCGGGTCTGGGTCAGGTTGCCCAATTCGTCGTAGAGATGCTCCAGGCAACCGGCGGCGCTTTGTTCGAGGGTCAGCTGACCGAGGGCGTCATAACCGAAGCCCAGGGTTTGCTGCTCGCCATCGTGCCCTGTAAAGGTGATGGCTGTGACTTGGTCGAGTTCATCGTAGCGGTACGTCGTGCAACCATCTACGGTGCGCTTGGCGATCAGCCGGCCTGCTGCATCCCGCTCCAGATCATGAATGATGGCGGGCTCGGCGTCGGACGATGCGAGGGTTTCTACCTGTGTGACATTGTCCAGCGGGTCGTACGTGTACCGTTTTCGACAGCCGTCCAGGCGCTGTTCGAGCGTCAGGCGATCACCGTCGTCCCAGTCGAATCGGTAGTGCTCACCATTTTCGTTGGTCAGGCTGTGCAGGCGGCCATAGACGTCATGGCTCAACTCCACACGGCGGCCATGGGCGTCGATGCGCTGGCGCAACTGGCCGTTCGACGAATGCTCGAAGCGCGTGGTGTGGCCGGCAGGGTCGCTGTAGCCGATCAACTGGCCGCTGGCGTCACGCTGATAGTGCTCGCTGCGCCCATCGGGCAACTGCTTGCTGATCAGTCGGCCCTGATCGTCATAATTGAAGGTGGTGCGTTCCCCGAGCGCGTCGGTACTGGCCAGCAGCAAGCCTCGCTTGCAGTAGCTCAAACGGGTGGTAAGGCCCGTACAGTCGGTGTGCTCGCTCAATTGACCCAGTGGGGACCAGCGCAAGGTCTTGCGCTTGCCGCTGGCGTCGATGATCTCCCTGACTTGGCCGTGTCCGTCATAGTGATAGACCGTGCGGTTGCCCAGTGGGTCGGTTTCGCGAATGCAGTTGCCCCGCGAGTCGTAATCGTACTGCCAGGTATTGCCAGCGGCATCGGTCTCCGCCAGTGGCAGCGCCCAGTGCTCCAGCCACAAGGTCGATTCACTGCGCCCCAGGGGGTCGAGGGTCTCAGTCAGGTTGCCGGCATCGTCGTAGCTGAACTGATAATGCCCACCGAGAGGGTCGGTTGCGCCCAGCAGTTGGCTATCATCATTCCACCGGAAGGCCCAGGTTCGCCCCAGTGCATCGGTGGACGCGATGATCTGGTGTCGCTCATCCCAGTGTCGACTGCTGACGCGCGCCAGCCCGTCGGTGATACGGGTGATGCCTGTATCCAACGCATAGTCGAATGTGTAGGTGTTCCCGGCCTCCGTCCAATGCCGGACAACACGCCATTCAAGGTCGTCAACCTTGGCCCACTGATAGAAGCAACGAAGGCCGGTGGGCAATTGATGCTCGACCATGCGCTGCCCGGCATCATAGGCAAAACGGCGCTTCACGTGCCCGTCGGACTGGCGTACAGAGGCCAGGTCGCCACGGGCGTCGTAGGCGTAATGCATCAGTACTTCACGGTGTTGGTCGGGATACAGGCGTTCGATTCGGCTGACGCGATGGGGCCAAGTGTTGTCGTACGTCAGCTCGACCCTCACCAGGCCAAAGGTGTCACGCAGGCCCTGCAGGCGACCATCGTCGTCATAGTCGAGGTGGATTCGGTTGTCGTTGCGATCTCCCAGTTGGCTCAGGCGTAGCAACGATGCGTCCTGTGGCGCCGGATCGAATAGCCGGTACAAGCCGTCTGCGCTTTCGATCAGCCACTGGCCGCTCAAGTGACGCTTGACGCTGAGGCCTTCGCCAGCGCTGAACACGGCACCCCCCAAAGGGATCGAACCCATGTCGATACGTCGACCCTGCTCGTCGATGTACAACGCGTAGTCGCCCCCTTCAAGGTGAGGCAGCAGCTGCACGCTGACTTCATAGGGCACACTCCAGCCGGCACCAAACAAGCCATCGCGGCGTTCATCCCGGCTGTTGTAGAAGCGCTGCCAGTCGATGGGCATGATCCCGGGCAAGGCGAAATCCAGCTCCTCGGGGCCGCCCAGCACTTTGGCCCCCGTGCTCGCGTGCACCGGATTGGAAGAGCCCATGGCGGCGTTGGCCAGCGCGCCCATGGCCTGACTGACCACAAACGAGTTGACGCCTGCCAGCAGCATGCAGGGAAGATTGCTGAGGAACTTGCCTTTACCCCCCTTGAGCATCATCAGCGCGGTGACGGCCAGGCCAACGCCCGGCGTCTTGCCGCTGCGGATCTCGCGCACCACCACTGAGCCCCCGCCGATCGTCACATTGGGCGAAATCAGCCCCGACGACACCACGGTGGCGTCGCAGGTGCTCCGGTCACCGCTGCGTACCGCCGGTTGACCGTTGACCGTGACCTTTTCCGAGCCTTCGGCCAGAAACTGCGGCGGCATCGGCGGGTGTTTTGTGCAGGTCACCACGTCCAGCGGTTTAGGGACTGCACCGGGCGCTGGCGTGGCGACGGTGGGGCGCCACATTTGCGCAAAGAACCCTTTGGCCATGTCCAGGTAGCCGGGCTCTTCGCTGTGTTCCAGTGCTGGCGGCGTTGTTTCGGTTTCGGTGCCCGCAGGTGCAACGTGGGAGGGCACGACGCCGGCCGCGCGCGCAGCGGGCAAGGCGTTGATCAGTGTGTCGGTGGACCCGCTGAGGATTGTGGCCATGACCGAGGGAGGGAACAGCGCGTTGCCGATTCCCTCGCACATGGCGCTCAACCCCTTGTCGGCCCCGGTCTTGCTCATGGCGATGCCGACGATGACGCCGACTACCGCCCCCAGCACGCAGGCTCCCAGTCCACCGGTCGCGACGGTAATGCCGGTAGCCGCCACTACCGCAGCGGTTGCCAGCGCGGTAATCGCCACGTTAGCCGCCACTTCCAGCACGCCGCCGAGGATGTCCGCCATGACAGAGGTGTGGGACAGCCCATCGCCCAGGCGCGCAGCCCAGAGCAGTGCGTCAGACATGCAAAGGCCGCTTCACTGGGGGACGTCGAACACGAGCGAGCTCTTGATCGTCGACCAGTGCGCCGCCTCGGCGTCCCCAAGCTTGTCAGCCTTCACATAACTCAACGCAAGCATCTTGCGCGTACCCGGCAACACCAGCGCCAGTTGGTACTGGAACACCTTGTCATTGCCCTTATTGAACTGGCTGCGCAGCTCAATGCCTTCCACTTCTTGAGCCGCGCCCAGGCGCACGTCCACACCCGGTTGATAGCGCAAATCCTGCACCTGTTTTTCCAGGCGCTGGAGTTGGTCATTGAAGTTGCTGTGCAGGGTTTCACCCTCGGCGAGCAGGCTGCGGCTGACGATCAGGGACGTGCCCAATTCAGGGAACTTGAGGATATTGATCGTCGCGTCCTGCAACTCACTGGCGGGCAGCTGAAACTGAAATTCGTTGATCCGGTACGTCATGGCAAACAGGTCTCGTCAGGAACTTTTAGGCGCGGGGAACGCGGCTTTGATGTTGGCATCGATAGCGCCTTTCTGGCCTTGGCCATCGGGCGTGGCACCGGGGCCGCCGCCGTTGTTCAGGTGCAGCACGCCGCCGGTGTTGAACTCGGCGTCGCCGCTGGCGTAGAAGCTGATTTGCACGCCGGTGAGGTTGATCTGCCCGCTCGCATTCAACTCCAGGATGCTTTCACCGCAGACCAGGCGCAGGTTTTCGCCCACTTCGATGACGTAGCTCTGGCTGATGCTGTCGGTCTTGCGCTGGCCCACCGAGAGGATGTCTTCCTGCTTGACGATGCGCAGGCGGTTATTGCCGATGGTCACCGTCTCGTTATGCCCAATGCTCTTGTTGCGGTCATGCCCCACCGAATGGCTCTCATCCACCTCCACCACGATGTCCTGATTCCGCTCGGCATGGATATACAACTGCTCCAACCCCTTCTTATCCTCCATGCGGATTTCATTGAAGTTGGCCGGCGTGCCGCCCTTGCTGGAGCGGCTTTTCATACCGCTCTGGGTCGCATTTTCCGGCAGGTCGTAAGGCACTGTCTGCTCGGCGTTGTACACGCGGCCGGTGATGATCGGCCGGTCCGGGTCACCTTCAAGGAAGCTCACAATCACTTCCTGGCCGATCCGTGGAATCTGCATCGAGCCCCAGTTCTTGCCGGCCCAGGATTGCGACACACGAATCCAGCACGAGCTGTTCTCGTTGGATTGGTCGTGACGGTCCCAGTAGAAGTGCACCTTCACGCGGCCGTACTGGTCGGTCCAGATTTCTTCGCCTTTGGGGCCGACCACCAGCGCGGTCTGCGGGCCTTTGACGATGGGCCGATGTGTGTTCGCCAGCGGCCGAAAGCTCTGTTGGGCGTCGATGCAGGTGAGGCTGCTTTCAAACTGCGCCGAACCCGAGCCACCGCCGCTTTCCAGGCTTTCCTGGACGATGTAGTAGCGGCACCCGACGATCAGGTATTCGCGGTTCTGGTCCTGGCGGCTGAAGCCGGTGAGGCTGAACAAATGCCCCGAACCCAGGCCACGCGCATTGCCGCTGAACTCGATCTGCTCGTGCAGGGTTTGCAGGGCTTCGATGCGGGTGCGCGCATAGTGCTCGCCGTCTTCGCTTTGCACGTAGGTGCCGGGGTAGTCGTACAGCGGGTAGTCGCCGGCGGTGTGCGGGCGTGGCATGGCCGAGCGCACGTCGATGCTGGCGCTGGGGCGCTGGAAGTCGTAGTCGTTGAGCTCCAGCGAGCCTGGCTGCACTTCCTGCGCCAGGTGCCAGTTGTGCATGTGGTCGCGTTCGCGCTGCTGCTCGTCCTTGGGGTAGTACGGGATCGACGCGTAGCCGGGCACGGTAGTGTGGGCGCCATAGGCGTCGGCCAGCACCAGCACATGGCGGTCCTGTTCGTGGCGGAAGAAGTAGTAGATGCCTTCCTGTTCCATCAGGCGGCTGACGAAATCGAAGCTGGTCTCGCGGTACTGCACGCAGTATTCCCACTCGCGGTACGGCCGGCTCAGGGCGTCTTCGAAGTCGGAAAAACCCAGGTCGCGAAGCACCTGCTTGATGATCTGCGGAATGCTCAGGTTCTGGAAAATCCGGCAGTCCGACGTGCGGCTGAGCAGCCACAGCCACGGGCGCAGCGTCACCTGGTAACTGGCGAACTGGCCCTGATCGATGTTCTGGCTGCACCGCGCAACGATGCCGTGGAAATGCCGCTCGCCGCCGTCCGCCAGTTGCAGGCCCACGCTCATGGGTTTGCCGAGCAACTGGTTGAGGTCGATGTTGGCGTCCAGGGACGTCAGTTGCAGTTCGTAGTTGAACAGCCTGCCCAGCTCTTCACCGCCGCCCATTTCATTGAGCAACAGCACATCCGGCCCGAGGGGGCTGGTGATCTTGGCCAGGCGTGAGGCTTGGTTGAATAGCATTGGGCGTCCTGTAAAGGTCTTGATTACTGAAGGAACCGAATCCAATGTGGGAGCTGGCTTGCCTGCGATAGCAATTGAACATTCAACATTTATGTTGACTGATACACCGCTATCGCAGGCAAGCCAGCTCCCACATTTTGACCGTGTTCCGTCAGGTCAATCTGCGTCGCTGAAGTCGTAGTGCAATTCATTATCCCGACTGCTGATCCGCACCCCCGCCAACGCCTTGCCTTCGAGCATGCGCGTGAGGAATTCACGGCTCATGTCCGGCAGCAGGCTGTTGGTCAGGATGGTGTCGATCATGCGCCCGCCGCTTTCGGTTTCGGTGCAACGCGAGACGATCAGGTCGACCACCTCGTCGTCGTAGACGAAGGCGACTTTATGGGTGTTCTCCACGCGCTTCTTGATGCGGTCGAGTTGCAGGCGGGTGATCGCCTTGAGCATTTCGTCGCTCAGCGGGTAGTACGGAATCGTCACCAGTCGGCCGAGCAGCGCCGGCGGGAAAATCTCCAGCAGCGGCTGGCGCAGGGCCTTGGCGATTTCTTCCGGCTCCGGCACGTTCGCCGGGTCTTTGCACACCCGGGAAATCAGCTCGGTACCGGCGTTGGTGGTCAGCAGGATCAGGGTGTTCTTGAAGTCGATCACCCGGCCTTCGCCGTCTTCCATCACGCCCTTGTCGAACACTTGGAAGAAGATTTCATGCACGTCCGGGTGGGCTTTTTCCACCTCATCCAGCAGGACCACGCTGTAGGGTTTACGCCGTACCGCTTCGGTCAGCACGCCGCCTTCGCCATAGCCGATATAGCCCGGTGGCGCGCCCTTGAGGGTCGACACGGTGTGGGCTTCCTGGAATTCGCTCATGTTGATGGTGATGACGTTCTGCTCACCGCCATACATGGCTTCGGCCAGGGCCAGGGCAGTTTCGGTCTTGCCCACGCCGGAGGTACCGGCCAGCATGAACACGCCAATCGGCTTGCTCGGGTTGTCGAGGCCGGCGCGCGAAGTCTGGATCCGCTTGGCGATCATCTGCAGGGCATGGTCCTGGCCGATGATGCGTTTTTTCAGGTGCTGGTCGAGGTTGAGCACCGTTTCCAGTTCGTTGCGCGCCATGCGGCCGACCGGGATGCCAGTCCAGTCGGCGACCACCGAGGCCACGGCCTGGTAGTCCACGGTCGGCAGGATCAGCGGGGTTTCGCCTTGCAGTGCGCTGAGGCGCTGTTGCAGGTCGACCAGTTGCTCGCGCAAGGCGTCGTCGCCACTGTCTACGGCGCCGGCTTTCTCGCGCAAAGTCGCGCGGGTAGCGAGCAGTTCGTCCACCAGGGTTTTCTCTTCGGCCCAGCGGCTTTCCAGCGTGGCGAGGCGCTCACGTTCAGCGCTCAGCAGCGCTTCGCTGTTGGTCTGGCGCGCACCAATCGCAATACCGATGGCATGCTCGCGGGCGATGATTTGCAGCTCGGTTTCCAGCGCTTCGATGCGACGGCGGCTGTCGTCCACTTCCGCCGGCACCGCGTGCAGGCTGATGGCGACGCGTGCGCAGGCGGTGTCCAGCAGGCTCACGGATTTGTCCGGCAACTGACGCGCCGGGATGTAGCGGTGGGACAGCTTGACCGAGGCTTCCAGCGCCTCATCGAGGATCTGCACCTGATGGTGTTTCTCCATGGTCGAAGCCACGCCGCGCATCATCAGCAGCGCCTTGTCTTCCGACGGCTCGGCAACCTGCACTACCTGGAAGCGGCGGGTCAGGGCCGGGTCTTTCTCGATGTGCTTCTTGTACTCGGCCCAAGTTGTGGCGGCCACGGTACGCAAGGTGCCGCGCGCCAATGCAGGCTTGAGCAGATTGGCCGCATCGCCAGTGCCTGCAGCACCACCGGCACCCACCAACGTGTGGGCTTCGTCGATAAACAGGATGATCGGCTTGGGCGACGCCTGCACGTCCTCGATGACCTGGCGCAGGCGCTGTTCGAACTCGCCTTTCATGCTGGCGCCGGCTTGCAGCAGGCCCACGTCGAGGCTGCGCAGTTCCACGTCTTTGAGTGCAGGCGGCACGTCGCCGGCGACGATGCGCAGGGCGAAACCTTCGACCACGGCGGTCTTGCCCACGCCAGCTTCGCCAGTAAGGATTGGGTTGTTCTGGCGGCGGCGCATCAGGATGTCGACCAGTTGGCGGATCTCTTCGTCACGCCCCACGATAGGGTCAAGCTTGCCGCTGCGTGCCTGCTCGGTCAGGTCGACGGTGAAGCGTTTGAGCGCTTCCTGCTTGCCCATCGCGCTCGGCGCCATGGCACCGCTGGCTTCGCCCGGCACGGCGCCGGCATTGAAGCCATCGCTGGCGCTCAGGGCGTTTTCCGGTGAGTCACCGACGTATTCGTCAAAGCGTTCGCTCAGGGCTTCGGCCTTGATCTTGTCGAACTCCGACGACAGGCCCAGCAACGCATTGCGCAGGCTCGGCGTCTTCAAAATACCCAGCACCAGGTAACCGGTACGCACCTGGCTTTCGCCAAACATCAGGCTGCCGTAGACCCAGCCGCGCTCCACGGCTTCTTCCACATGGGACGACAAGTCAGTGATCGAAGTCGAGCCGCGCGGCAGGCGGTCCAGGGCTTCGGTCAGGTCACGGGCCAGGCGTGCCGGTTCCAGGTTGAACTGGCGGATGATGCGATGCAGGTCCGAGTCCTGCAGTTGCAGCAATTGATGAAACCAGTGAGCCAGTTCCACATACGGGTTGCCCCGCAGCTTGCAGAACACGGTGGCGGCTTCGATGGCCTTGTAGGCCACGCTGTTGAGTTTGCCGAACAGTGCGGCGCGACTGATTTCACCCATGCTCTGGATTCCTTGAGGTGGTGGCCTGATCGGCGTAATGCCGGGCCAGGATTAGGTCGTTGGCGTCGTGCGCAGGGCTACCGAGCCAGGTGTTGAAGCCCAGGCGGAACTGGCCGTTGAGTTGCAGCGCCGGGACTTCGGGTTGTTGCAAAACCAGGTTCAGGTCCCAGTCCAATTCATGGCCCAGGTACTCGGCCACCCACGCCACCAGCTCGTTGAACGGCTGATGGCCGGGCAGCATGCCCATGTAGTCATCCAGCTTGAGCGGACCCAGGCGGATACGGAATTTGTGCTGGCGGTCCCACACGAAGCTGCCCAGGCAAAAGTCCACACCCAGCCTGTTGGCGCTCACGCCCACGCGGCTGCGTTCGGGCAATTCCAGCCATTGGCCGACGTATTCTTCTATCTCCACCGGCAGGCCGAAATACTCGCCGAGGATCGCCTTCAAACCGTCCGGGTAACGGGTTTGCGCCGATAGGTGGCCGCTGTAATGCAGCTTCGCGGTATCAGGGATGAGTCCCTGATTGAGCAGGCTCGGCATCCCACGACCGCTCAAGGCCGCCAGGCGTGCAGACCAGTAATCATCGTCCGGGCGGTCGTGGCTGACCGTCGGCCGTGCCTCGGCCCAGGCCCGGTAAAACAGGCTCAGCAGGCGATGGTGGAACACATCCAAAAACTGCTTGCTGGTGCTGTCAGCGTTGTTGCGCTGGCGTTCGCGTACGTATTCGGTGATATGCAGCGGCAACGGGCCGTTGGGGCCGCCGAGGCCAAAGAAGAATTGCTCCAGTCGCGCCGGCTTGCCATCGCCACCCGGATCGACCGAGGCCAGTGTGGCCGGGGCGAAGGTGCAATCAGCCTGCTGGCCCAGGCGCAACGGGTCATCCGCCAGGCGCAGGGAATGGCCCAGGCGCGGCAGCTCGGGCGATTCACACTCGATACGCCGCAGCGCCTGGAAGAAATCGTATTCCCAGGGCGCCTGATGCATCGCATCCAGGGTACTCACAGGGTCGGACGACGTCCGGGCTTGGCTTTCCATCGCATGATCTCGCCGCGTTCGGTGGTACGGATCACCGTCTCGGTAAAACTGTTGATCGACACGTAGCGTGCCAGGAAGCGTTCCAGTACTGCACCCAGCAGGAACACGCCGGTGCCGCGAAACGCGTTTTCATCAAATTCCAGGGTGATTTCCAGGCCACGCCCAAACACAATCGGGCCGGGCATGGGCAGGCGTCGGGTCACGGCTTTGCTGCTGACTTCGCGCAGGCCTTCGATCTGCAATTGCAGGGCTGCGTCGTTGCTGTCGCCATACAGGCGCAGCAGTTCGCGCAAGGCCGCCGCGCCTTGGCCCTGTTCGCTCAGGGACAGATAGTTGAGCGAGAGTTGGCTGATCAGGCGCCAGGCCTTGGCGTCATGGGCATGGCTGGCGCGAGGGCGGCTTGGGCCTGCCACACACCGCACGGACAACACTGGGGCGCTGTCGGCCAGGGTGAAGTCGGTCTTGCCGTTGCCCACGCTCATGAACAACGGCAAATCGCGGTTGGTGCACAGCGCCGTCACGCCGAGTTGGCGCAGGTCATGGCGGTACGGCGACTGCCGGCTGTCCACCAGGCTGACAAAGGTTTCGCTGCCCACGTACGTGGAGCGCGGGCCGTTGCGGCGCTGGTCGCTGGACAGCACGCGCGGCTCACGGCGCACCGTGTAATAGGCCTGGTCGCGGCCGTAGCGGGATGGATCGCGTACCGCGTAGAACGGCAAAAACGGCTGTTCCGGCCCGGTGCCGTGGCCGGTGATGCCGCTCAAGGAGTGAATCTCGAAATCCATCGGCCGCGTGCGGTCAGCGATCACATGGTGTTCGTTGACGCGGTCAGACAGGTGAATACGGTCCACCCGTTTCGGGAACAGGTTGATCGCCGGGGTGCAAAACGGCAGGAACTGCGCCGCGCCGACGCTGCCTTCCAGGCTCGGTTCGTGGCGGTCAAACAGTACGATCAGTTCCAGCTCCTGGCCGTCGCAGCGCTTGACCGCACGGCTCAGTTCGGCGAATTCGACGAACAGGAAGCGATGGGGCAGGGCGAAGTATTCCTGCAACAGGCGATAGCCCTGGAACGCGCGGGCAACCACCGGCATGGCCGCGTCGGCATCGTCAAAACCACGGGAACGCAGCGCGTCTGGCGGCAGGCGCTCGACCCAATCGCCACCGGGTTTGCGCGCGAACACCGCGCAGGCGTTGCCCAGCAACTGTTCGTAAAGGCGAAACGGTTGCTCATCGGCACCGCTGAGGTACAGCGGCAGGTTATCCAGGTCCAGGCTGTTGAACGGCAACTCGGCGCCGGTGCGCAGGGTCAGGCGTAAGCCCGCTTTGGCCTTCGGCTCGCTCGCAGCCAGGCGCCCGAGCACGGCGGCGGGGTTGCCGAAGTACTCGGCGTTGCTCACCTGCAACGGCCACAACGTCACCGGGTGGGCGGTGCGGTACTCGCAGCAAGTCTGGGTTTCACGGCCCAGCGCGGCACGCAATACCGTGTCGCGGGGCAGGGGGAAACCGCTGGCCAGCGAGCCTTCGTCCGGGTCGGTCTGCAATTGCACCACGGTCATCGACGGCGTCGGTGCCAGGTAGTGCGGGTAGGCGATTTCCAGCAGGTTATGCGTGAAGGTCGGGTACTCGGCGTCGAGCTTGAGCTGCACGCGGGCCGTGAGGTAGGCAAAGCCTTCGAGCAAGCGTTCGACGTACGGGTCGGCGCAGTCCATACCGGACAGGGTCAGCCGACTGGCGATCTTCGGGTATTCCTTGGCGAACTCGGCGGCGCTTTCGCGCACGTGGTGCAGTTCCTGGTTGTACAGCTCCAGCAGGCGCGGGTTCATGGGCGTCTCCGCTGGTCGGCGTTGACCACACGTACATGGCCGGACTCCAGGTCCAGGTCGGTTTGCAGCAACAGGCGCAACGGCACCGGCTGCGCCCACAGGTCGCCTTCGATCTCGAAACTCAGCGCGTTGTGGTTCATCTCGCCATGGCCGACGCGGGCTTTGACGCGCAGGGTGTGGCGCAGAATGCGTGGCTCAAAAGTGGCAATAGCCTGGTAGATCAAGGCTTCAAGCGCCTTGATGTCCACGCTGGAAACGCTGTTGCCCGCGAGCGCCGGCAGGCCGTAATTGACCACCGAGGTACCGGCCGGGGTGTGCAGCGTGGCGTCGGCATCCAGCAACGACGTGGTGTTGAGCAGCCACGCCAGGTCGCGCAGCACCGAGGCTTTTAATTGGGTCAGGGACAGCACGCGTTTGTCGGCGCTTTCCTTGGGGTTGGTTGGGTCGTCGTCAGTCAGCCGGTCCAGCAGGGACGGTTGCAGACGGTCGCGGGAAGCGATTTCAGTTACCACCAAAGCAGCTCCACGGACGGGTTGTGAGGGGACGGTTTTTCAGCGGGGCGGATGCTTGTGGCCATGGCGCGAAGCCATGGCCACAAGGGCTATCAGCGCTTGGTGTTGGAACGGATGTTCCAGCCAAACTTGATCGCGCCGCCGTCTTTGGTGCCGTCGGCTTTCTGCGGCTGGTAATCAACCATTACTTGGGCGAAGTTCAGGGTGACGTTCTCGGTCAAGCGGTCATCGGTGCCCGAACCGCCGGTGCTCAGCGAGGTGACCAGCACTTCTTCCAGGTTGATCACCATGTACTCGACCTGGCTTTCGCCACCGGCCTTGCGCACGGTCAGCTTGACCTTGTCGATGTGCTTGCCGCTGGCGCAGTGCATCATCAGGTTCGGCGAAGCCTTGTCGACGTATTTGGTCAGCGACAGGTCCTGGATATTCACCTTACCCGCGCCGCCGCCACCGCCAACGTGCATGTTGCCGGACTGGGCCATGCCCCAGCTCCAGTTCAGTACGTCGATTTCGTCCTTGTGGGCTTTGTCCATGGACTCGCCCTTGATGTCGCCGATCTTGATGAAAATATCAACAGCCATGTTTTCTCCCTGTGTGGCCCAAGCCACGAAATTTGGTTAAGCCCAATGGGGCTTTGCTTTTCTGTGGGAGCTGGCTTGCCTGCGATTGCATCACCGCGGTCTGACTGGCAGACCGCGTCGCCTGCATCGCGGGCAAGCCCGGCTCCCACAGAGGAGCCGGTTCATGAGTCAGTTAGGCGCTTTTAGCGGAAGGCAGCTTCGATACCAGGCGCAGCGACACGGTCAGCCCTTCGAGCTGGTAGTGCGGGCGCAGATAGAACTTGGAGTTGTAGTACCCCGGGTTGCCTTCCACTTCTTCCACGATCACTTCGGCGGCAGCCAATGGGTGCTGGGCCTTGGTGGTTTCGGTGGAGTGCGCCGGGTCACCGTCCACGTAGTTGAGGATCCAGTCCTGCAACCAGCGTTGCATCTCGTCCTTCTCTTTGAAGGAGCCGATCTTGTCGCGCACGATGCACTTCAAGTAGTGAGCGAAACGGCAGGTGGCGAACAGGTACGGCAGGCGCGCGGCCAGGTTGGCGTTGGCGGTGGCGTCCGGATCGTCGTATTCGGCCGGTTTCTGCAACGATTGCGCGCCAATGAACGCGGCGAAGTCGGTGTTTTTCTTGTGCAGCAGCGGCATGAAGCCGTTCTTCGCCAGTTCCGCTTCACGGCGGTCGCTGATCGCGATTTCGGTTGGGCACTTCATGTCCACGCCACCGTCATCGGTCGGGAACGTGTGGGCCGGCAGGTTTTCCACTTCGCCGCCGGACTCGATGCCACGGATGCGCGAGCACCAGCCGTAATGTTTGAACGAACGGTTGATGTTCACCGCCATCGCGTACGCGGCGTTGGCCCAGGTGTACTTGGAGCTGTCGGCACCGTCGGTGTTTTCTTCGAAAGCGAAGGCTTCTACCGGGTCGGTCTTGGCGCCGTACGGCAGGCGTGCCAGGAAGCGCGGCATGGTCAGGCCGATGTAGCGCGAGTCTTCCGATTCACGCAGCGAGCGCCAGCCCGCGTATTCCGGGGTGGTGAAGATCTTGGTCAGGTCGCGCGGGTTCGACAGTTCCTGCCACGAGCCCATGCCCATCACGGTCGGCGAAGCCGCAGCGATGAAAGGGGAGTGCATGGCGGCGCAGACTTTCGACAGCTCGCCCAGCAGCTCTACGTCGGGAGGCGACTGGTCGAAGTAGTAGTCGCCCACCAGGCAACCGTACGGTTCGCCGCCGAACTGGCCGTATTCTTCTTCGTACATCTTCTTGAAGATCGGGCTCTGGTCCCACGCGGTGCCCTTGAATTTCTTCAGGGTCTTGTGCAATTCGGGCTTGGAGATGTTGAGCACGCGGATCTTGAGCTGCTCATCGCTCTCGGTGTTGTTGACCAGGTAGTGCAGGCCACGCCAGGCGCTTTCCAGCTGCTGGAAATCCTGATGGTGGATGATCTGGTTGACCTGGGCGGTCAGCTTGGCGTCGATGGCGGCGATGATCGATTCGATCGACTTGATCGCGTCATTGGACACCAGGTCGGTTTGCGCCAGGGCCTGTTCGGCCAGGGTGCGCACGGCCGTTTCGACGGCTTCGCGGGCACGCTCGGTCTTTGGCTTGAATTCCTGCAGCAGCAGGTTCGCGAACTCGCTGGCTTCTTCGGTCTGGGTACCCAGGATCTGGGAGCCTTCGCGGGCGGTATTGTCAGTCATGATTACTGGTCCCCTGCAGGCTTAGGCGCGCTGGCAAGTGCCTGAAGCAATGCCGGGTCCTTGATCGCCTTCATGATGATTTCTTCAGCGCCGGTCTTGCCGTCCATGTAGGTCAGCAGGTTGGCCAGCTGGGTGCGGGCTTCGAGCAGTTGGTTCAGCGAGTCGACCTTGCGTGCCACGGCGGCCGGGCTGAAGTCGTCCATGCTTTCGAAGGTGATGTCCAGGCTCAGGTTGCCTTCGCCGGTCAGCTCGTTCGGTACGTGGAAGGCCACGCGCGGCTGCATGGCCTTGAGGCGTGAGTCGAAGTTGTCGACGTCCACTTCAAGGAACTTGCGGTCAGCCACCGCCGCCAAAGGCTCGGCAGGCTTGCCGGCGAGGTCGGCCATCACACCCATCACGAAGGGCAGCTGGACCTTTTTCTCGGCGCCGTAAAGCTCGACGTCGTACTCGATCTGCACTCGAGGCGCGCGGTTGCGCGCGATGAATTTCTGAGAACTTTGCTTCGCCACGTTGCTGCTCCTGGTCGCTTGAGCGACGGTGTTGTTACTGGACTGCCGGGCGGCTTACTCGCCGTCCGGGCCGCGCAGGTTTTCAAATTGGGACATGCCGTCGGGAATCAGATTGCGCACGATGGCCGCGAAGTCGGCGTGCACCAGATGCTTCGCCCGGTTCAACAGCACCGGCAACGGGCTCGAAGGCTCGTGCCGGGTGTAGTACGCAAGGATCTTGTCGAGGCTGCGCAACACATCGTCGCGGTTGGCGATATCGCCAGCGGGGCGCGGTGCTGCGGGGGCGGCGGCGAAGTCGACCGAGGGGGCATTGTCGTCACTGACGGCCTCGGGTTCGCTGCTGCTGTCGGTGCCAGGCACCGCTTGATTGAGTATCTGCAACGCCTGTTTAAGCGGCTGCTTCAAGGCACTGAGGTCCACGCCCTGGGCGGAACCGACCTGATCATTGACTTGCTGTTCGATGGCTTCGCACGCCGCACGCGCTGCAATCAGGGCGTCACGGGTGGCTTGCAGTTGCTCGGGGTCGCTGTCGAGGAACGCGGCGGTGAGTTGCTGGGCGCCGAGTTGTTCATCGGGGAAACTCAGCAGGCCGCTGGCGTTGAGCGCAGCGCGCAGGCTCACGGGGCCGAAAGTGCGTGAACGCGTGAGGATGCTTTCGCGCAGCAGGCGAATGTTGGTGTCGCAGGTCAAGCCGGTGAGGGCGTTGATGCGCACAGTGGGGTCGTTATCGTCGTCGGCATCCAGACGCGGGTGCAGGTCGGCCCAGTAGTCGCGCAGCAACGCGTTGATCAGTGTCAGGACTTCGGCTAAGCCAGCCACGCCCTGCAGGGCGAGGGAGCTTTGCAGCAGGAAATGGGTGATGCGCAGGTCTTTGCTGCGCGCCAGCAAGTCGAGGCTTTGCTGCTGGATGCTGCGCCATTCCGGCGGTTCAGCGGGCAGGGTGGAGTCGCCCATGCTGCGCTCGGGTTGGCCCTTGGCATCACGCTCCAATTGCAAAAATTGCGCGTCATATTCCATGTCTTCGCCACACGGCGAAGTCGTAGAAACGGCGGTGAGCAGCAACGGCACATCCACTGAAATCGATCTCCCTATCAGCCCGTTAGATGACGGGCAATTCATGCGTTAGTTGCGCGAGGAACTTTGCATGTTTTCTTGGTCATATAGGCGCACTGCTATTAATGTGCCATTACTGGTATTCAAGAAGTTGTGCATTTTTGGTGTAGTACTTATGCCTTGTCAAGGTAAGCTATTCGCCCTCTGTGACAGATGTGCGGTGCTTAACAACCTGGGCGACTGGTGGGTCGAACGACGCACCGGGGCAGGATTTTTGTTACAGAGCCCAGTTAAGATCAGCGATCATGCTGGCATTGGCAGGTTATAGGGTCGGTTGCTCGACCTGATGAGGATATCCCGGAGGCGCAGTTCCGGGAATCGACCGCGCGCGAAGTATCAGCAAGGAGGCAAGATGTCGCTGTGTTTGACTATCACTAGTTATCACAAGATTACCCCTGGGCAATGCTCCGAAAAGTCCATGAACCAGGGCGCGATTGCTATCGGCCGCAGCTCGGAAAATGACTGGATCCTGCCTGACCCTGAGCGCCTGGTTTCCTCGCAACACTGTGTTATTCAATACAAAGACGGCCGTTATTACCTAACCGATAACAGCACTAATGGTGTGGAGTTGGTTAAAGCGGGTGTTCGTATGCGCCGGGGTAACAGCGAGCCGCTGCAAGATGGTGAGTTGATCCGTATCGGCGATTACGAGATCCAGGCACGTATCGATTTCAACGTGCAGGCCGTCGAGAGCCAGCCGTTTGCCGGTGATTCGCCGAACAGCTTTGAAGCGCTGCTGGGCGCCGTGGTGAGCATGCCCACGCCAATCCCAGCACCGGTTATCGCGCCCCAGTTCCAGGGCGCTTCGTCGATGGACACCCTGCCGGACCTGTTTGACTTCCTCAGTCCCACCGCCGTGCCGCCGCCGACCGTGGCGGATCACGTGCCCTCTGAACAGCATGACTTCCGCCCGCCGACGCCCGTCACCGTGCCAGTGGTCGAGAAACCTGTGGTGTCAGGTTCGGTGATTCCTGAGGATTGGGACCTGCTTGGCGATGCGCCGGCGCCGGTGGTCAGCGCACCACCCACTCCACCGCCCGCGCCGGCGATCCAGCCGCCACCCGTGGTCGAGCCTGTGCGCCCAGTGGCAGACAGCCAACAACCCGATCTCCTGCAAGCCTTCCTGCGCGGTGCTGGTCTCGATCAACTGAGCCTCGATAAAACCCAGGCGCAAGCCCAGATGGAAAGCATCGGCCGCAGCTACCGTCTGATGGTCGAAGGCCTGATCGACGTGTTGCGTGCCCGCGCCAGCCTCAAGGGCGAATTCCGCATGCAGCAGACGATGATCCAGCCTGCAGAAAACAATCCGTTGAAATTCGCCCCGAATGCCGACGAAGCGTTGCTGCTTTTGCTGCGTCACGGTAACCAGGCGTTCATGGCACCGGACCTCGCCGTACGCGACAGTTTCAACGACCTGCGTGCCCACCAACTGGCGGTGATGGCCGGCGTGGAGGCGGCGATCAAGCACCTGCTCAGCCGTTTTGAACCCGCGCAATTGGAAGAACGCATGGGCAAGCCCGGCGGGCTGTCGAGCATTTTCAACGGCTCGCGCCAGGCCCAGTACTGGCAGCAGTTCACCGAGCTCTACAGCAATATTTCCCGCGAGGCCCAGGAAGATTTCCAGGACCTGTTCGGCCGCGAATTCAGCCGGGCCTACGAAGAACACAGCGCACGACAGCGTCGCTAAACCCGCGCCGCAACACATGGATTAACGGATAGCTAAGTACGTCATTGAGGACGCAGGATGATTCCCAGGTTTTTACTCGCAGTCGCCACCTTGCTACTGCTGACGGCGTGTGCCAAAGACGCCGCGAAACCCGAAGCGGTGGCAGAAGCAGAGGCCGATACAGCTGCTGTCGAGCTGCACTTCCACGCGATCAACGGGCTTAACCCCGGCGCCAACGGCCAGGCCGCCCCGGTGCGGGTGCGTATTTTCGAGCTGAAAAACGCCGCCACCTTCGCACGCGCCGATTACTTCGCCCTGGCGGATCGCGCGCAATCCACCCTCGGCCTGGACCTGCTGGACCAGGACGAAGTGATGGTGCAGCCCGGCGAGCAACTGAGCATCCAGCGCGACCTCGACCCGTCCACGCGCCAGATCGGGCTGTTGGTGGGCTATCGAGAGTTGGACCGCGCGCAATGGCGCACGGTGATCAACGTGCCCGCGCGCCAGTACACCGAATACCAGATCAGCCTCGATGTACGTGCCGTGCGCGCCGACGTCGTGGTCTCCCCATCCAGCCCTGCCCAATAAGAAGCAATCGGAGCCCCCATGTCCTGGAACAATCGCGTGGTCTGGTCGGAAGGCATGTTCATTGGAACGCAGCACTTCCAACAGCATGACCGTTACCTGGAAAACCTGATCGACGCCCGCAGCCGCCCGTTGTCCGCAGGCGCCTGGGGGTTTTCCGAGTTGCTGATCGATCAGGGCCTGCTGGCCCAGGGCAAACTGGCAATCGTCTCGGCGCGCGGCCTGTTGCCCGACGGTACGCCCTTCAACATCCCCCATGATGACCTCGCGCCGAGCCCGCTGAATATCGACGACAACCTGCGCGACGGCCTGGTGTACCTGGCCTTGCCGCTCAAGCGCGCCGGCGCCCGCGATACCGTGGACGAAGGCGAGGCCCTGGAAGCCGCGCGTTATGTGAGCCAGGTGCGGGAAGTACGTGACGACAACGCCCCCTTCGAAAACCGTGCGCCAGTGGCTGTCGGCTCTCGCGCCCTGCGCCTGTTGACCGCCCAGGATGGCGTCAGCGATTACGCCGCTATCGGCCTGGTGCGCATCAAGGAAAAACGCGTCGACCGTGCGCTGGTGCTCGACGACACTTACATCCCGCCCGTACTGGACGTGGCCGCAAGCAAACCGCTGACGGCGTTTCGCAGCGAGCTGCTCGGCCTGCTGCACCAGCGCGGCGAAGCCCTGGCCGGCCGCGTAGTTGCCTCGGGCGCGGGTGGTGCTTCGGAGATTGCCGATTTCATGCTGCTGCAATTGGTCAACCGGGCCCAACCGCTGATCCAGCATTTGAGCCAGTTGAGCCCGCTGCATCCTGAACGCTTCTTCAGTGAATTGGTCAGCCTGGCCGGCGAGTTTTCGACGTTCTCGACCTCGGGCCGGCGCCCTCAGGAATACCCGCACTACCAGCACGACGACCTGGTGCTGAGCTTCGCCCCGGTCATGGCCGCGCTGCGTGAAGCGCTGTCGATGCTGATCGACAGCAAAGCCACGCCGATCCCGATTGTGGAGAAAGCCTATGGCATCCACGTGGCGATGCTGGCCGACAAAACCCTGATCGACAGCGCCAGCTTCATCCTGGTGGTGCGCGCCGATGTGCCCGGTGAAACCCTGCGCGCGCGCTTCGGCCAGCAGAGCAAAGTCGGTTCGGTGGAGCACATCCGCGACATGGTTAACCTGCAACTGCCGGGGATCGGCCTGTTGCCGTTGCCGGTGGCGCCACGCCAACTGCCGTACCACGCAGGCTCGACGTATTACGAGCTGGATCGTGGCAGCGAGCATTGGCAACAGCTGAGCAATTCCGGCGGTTTCGCTTTCCACATCGCCGGGCAGTTCCCGGGCTTGAACCTGGCCTTCTGGGCGATCCGAGGATAATCCGCGATGCATCCCAATGATGATGACCGCACCCAGTTCATGCCGCGCCCCGGTGGCCGCGCGCCGGAGCCTGTGCGTGCTGAACCCTCGCCGCTGGCGATGCCGGCTGCGCCGATGCTCACTGGCAAGAGCCAGGGCCTCAACCCGCTGGAAAGCGCCGCCGGCCCTTTGCTCGCCTTGCTGACGCGCCTGCGCAACACCATCGCCCACCCGGCGCCGGCCAGCCTGCGCGCGCAATTGCTGGCCTACCTGCGCCAGTTCGAAGAGCGCGCAGAGGCGGCCGGCATCGCCCGCAACGAAGTGCTGTTGGCGCGTTACGCGTTGTGCACCGCCCTTGATGAAGCGGTGTTGAGCACGCCTTGGGGCAGCACCAGTGATTGGGGCAAGCAAAGCCTGTTGATCACCGTGCATAACGAAGCCTGGGGCGGGGAAAAAGTCTTCCAGTTGCTTGATCACTGCTTGCAAAGCCCACGGGAACGCCTGTATCTGCTGGAGCTGTTATACCTGTGCATGTGCCTGGGTTTCGAAGGCCGCTACCGCGTGATGAACGACGGTCGCAGCCATTTGGAAACCCTGCGTGAACGCACCGCCGCCGCTATCCGCAGCGCCCGTGGCGAACATGAGCGCGAGCTGTCGCCGCACTGGCGCGGCGTGACCGTGGCACGGGATCGCCTGGCGCAATTCATGCCGCCGTGGATCGCCGTGGCCATCGGCGTCGCGCTGTTGCTGGCGTTGCTGTTTGGCCTGCGCCTCAAGCTCGCTTCGGATGCCGAGCCGGTGTTCAAGAATATCCATGCACTGGGCGAAATCCCGGTGCAGGCCATCGACCGTCCCGTGGCACAGCCGAAAGTGATCGAACGCCCGCGCCTGGCTGGCTTCCTGGTGGAAGACATCAAGGCCGGCCGCGTTGCCGTTGAAGATGCCGTCGACCGTTCCGTGGTGACCATCCGTGGCGATGAACTGTTTGCGTCCGCCAGCTCAAGCATCGTGGATGACTACCAGCCGCTGATGCTGCGCATCGCCGACGCCATCCGCAAGGTCAAGGGCCAGGTGCGCGTTACCGGGCACAGCGACAACCGCCCGATTGCCACGCTGCGCTTCCCGTCCAACTGGGCGTTGTCCGAAGCACGGGCCAAGTCAGTGCTGGAGATCCTCGCGGCCAAGACCGGCCAGGCGGATCGCTTCAGCGCCGAGGGCCGAAGCGACACCGAGCCGGTAGCCACCAACGCTACAGCCGAAGGCCGCGCCCGTAATCGTCGGGTTGAAATCACCGTATTGGCGGAGGGCGTCGAGTGAAGGCGTTTTTCAGTTTTATGATTCGCTGGGTGATCCCCGTGCTGGGCCTGATCGCCCTGAGTTTGATCATCTGGTTTGTCGGGCCGTTGCTCGACGTGCTGGTGCCGGAAGGGCGCCGTTGGGCGCTGATCATCCTGGTGTTTGCGCTGTGGATTGCCTACCGCGTGTTCCGCATCATCCAGGCCCGCCGCCAGGCCGCCGAAGTGATGCGCAGCCTGGCCGCCGAAACCCCGGCCGACCCCAACAGCGTCGCCACGGCCGAAGAACTCACCACCTTGCGCCAGCGCATGGACGAAGCGCTGACGCTGCTGAAAAAGGCCAAGCTCGGTGGCGATGAGCGCCGCAATCTTTACGAGCTGCCATGGTACGTAATCATCGGCCCACCGGGTTCGGGCAAGACCACCGCGCTGGTCAATTCCGGGCTGCATTTCCCATTGGCCGCGCAGTTGGGCGCGGGTGCCGTGCGTGGTGTTGGTGGTACACGTAACTGCGACTGGTGGTTTACCGACCAGGCCGTGTTGCTCGACACCGCTGGGCGCTACACCACCCAGGACAGCAACTCCACGGTGGATAAAGCCGCGTGGCTGGGCTTCCTCGACCTGCTGAAAAAGCAGCGCTCGCGTCGGCCTATCGATGGCGCTTTTATCGCCATCAGCCTGTCGGACTTGCTGCTGGGCACCGATGCTGAACGTGCCGCCCACGCCGCGGCCATCCGCCTGCGTATCCAGGAGCTGTACACCCAACTGGGCGTGCGTTTCCCGATCTACCTGATGCTCACCAAGCTCGACCTGGTGCCGGGCTTCATGGAGTTCTTCGACAACCTGAGCAAGGAAGACCGCGCCCAGGTGTGGGGCATGACCTTTGCCCTGGACGATGGCAAGAACAGTGACAGCCCGCTAGCGCACCTGCAGAGCGAATTCTCCGGCCTGGAACAGCGCCTCAACGAACGCCTGGTCGAACGCCTGCAACAGGAACGTGACCCAGCGCGGCGCGACCTGATCTACGGTTTCCCGCAGCAGTTCGGCGCGTTGAAGGATTGCCTGCAAAGCTTCCTCGAAGGCGTGTTCAAGCCCAATGCGTTTGAGGAGCGCGTGTTGCTGCGCGGTGTGTATTTCACCAGTGGTACCCAGGAAGGCAGCCCGATTGATCGCTTGATCGGCGCGATGGCCCAGAGCATGAATCTGGACCGCCAGCACCTGGCACGCCAGAGCGGCACCGGCCGCAGTTACTTCATCGAAAAACTCTTCACCGCCGTGGCGTTTGCCGAGCGTGGCCTGGTGGGGGTGAACCCCAAGGTCGAGCGGCGGCGCAAGTGGATTGCTCGTGGTGTCCTCGCCGCCACCGTTGCGTTGGTGGTGGTGGTCAGCAGCCTGTGGTGGGTGAGTTATCGCGCCAACCAGGCGTATATCGCCCAGGTCGACCAAAAGGTCGCGCCGCTGGGCCAGACCGTCCAGAACCTGAGCCCGGCGCAGCGCGAAGTGCTCGCCGTGCTGCCGTTGCTCAACGCCGTGAAGAACCTGGCAGGCGACTCGCCGAGCTGGTCCGAAGGCCTGGGGCTGTACCAAGGCGACATGCTCGAAGCCGAATCCGCCAGCGTCTACCGCAAGCTGTTGATCGCCGTGTTCGCGCCACGCCTGGTGACGCGTATCGAAGAGCAACTGCACGGCGGCGGCAATTCCGACTTCCTCTACGAAGGCCTCAAGGCCTACCTGATGCTCGCTGACACCGAGCATTACGACCCGGACTTCATCAAGGCCTGGATCGCCCTCGACTGGGACCGCAACCTGCCGCGCGACCTGCCGGCTGATCAGCGCCAAGCATTGGCCGGGCACTTGCAGTCGTTGTTCGAGCGCCATCCGCCAAGCGCGCGCCTCGACCCACGTTTGATTGATGACCTGCGCCGCCAGTTGCAACAACTGCCGGTGGCCCAGCGCGTCTACGACCGGGTCAAGCGCCAGAAACTGCCCGAAGGCATTCCGGATTTTCGTATCAACGAAGCCGCCGGCCGTGACGCGGCGCTGGTGTTCAGCCGTAAAAGCGGCAAGCCGTTGGGCGAGCCGCTGAGTGGGTTCTTCACCGCCAAAGGCTATCGCCAGGCGTTCCTGCTGAGCAGCCTGAACCAGACCGGCACCCTTGCCGAAGAGCAATGGGTGCTGGGCCATGAACAGGCCGACCAGCAGAACGTGGTGAGCCTGGCCGCCGATGTGCGCCGCTTGTATTTCCAGGACTACCAGCGCCAGTGGGATGCCTTGCTGGCGGACATCGACTTTGTGCCGATCACCAGCGTGGCCCAGGCGGCCGACGTATTGCGGGTGATATCCGGCCCGACCTCGCCGCTGAAAAAACTGCTGGTGGCGGTGGCCAAGGAAACCGACCTGCAAGCCGAAGAACGCCAGTTGGCCGCCAAAGGCGTGCCGGTAGAAGGCGGCGTCGACAAGCTCAAGGAGCGCCTGGGCAGTCTGCTCGGCCAGGAACAACCGACCCCCAATGCACCGCAAGCAGCGGATGATCCGGTGACCGCGCACTTCGCCGAACTCAACAGCATCGTCAGCAAGGGCGAAGGCGAACCGGCGGCCATCGACGGCCTGCTCACGGACATGAACGCGCTGTATGTGCAGGTCAGCGCCATGGTCGGCGCCAGCGGCGATGCGTTGCTGGGCGAGGCGAAGAACCAGGCGGCGGCTGCGGCCACGCGGGTCAGCCTGAATGCCGAGCGCCAGCCGCCGCTGGTGCAGGGCATGGTCAAGTCGGTGGTCAATTCCACCACCAACAGCATGATGGGCGGGGTGCGTAACCAACTGAACGCGGCGTGGGTCAGTGAAGTGGTCAACGTGTATCGCCAGTCCCTGGCTGGGCGTTATCCGATGTCGCCGGGCAGCGCGCGCGATGCCACCTTGGACGACTTCGGCCAATTTTTCGGCGTGGGCGGGGTGATGGACAACTACTTCCGCAAATACCTGCAGCCTTACGTCGACACCTCCGCACAAACCTGGCGCTGGCAGCCGGGCGCGGCGCAGAAACTCGGGATTGCACCGGGCGTGCTGCAAACCTTCCAACGTGCGGCGACCATTCGTGATGCGTTCTTCAGATCGGGGGGCACGCAGCCCGTCGTGCGTTTCGAACTCAAGCCCGTGTCGATGGACCCGACCATCACCCAGTTCCTGCTCGACCTCGATGGCCAGCAATTGAGCTACGACCACGGCCCAAGCCGACCGGTTGCGATGCAATGGCCGAACCCCGGCAGCATTGGTGTGGTGCGTATTTCCATCATGCCGCCGTCGGCCAGTGGCCGCTCCGGTGTGACCCTCGACGGGCCGTGGGCGTGGTTCCGTTTGCTGGAGCAATCGGACCTTACCGCCGGTAATTCGCCGGACCGTTTCAACCTGCGCCTGCGGGTCGACGGCGCGAGCATCGCCTACGAGTTGCGCGCCAACAGCGCCTTCAACCCGTTCAAGAGCCGCGTGCTCAGCGGCTTCAGCCTGCCGGAGCGGCTATGACGACGCTGGGTTTCTACGGCAAGTTGGCCAGCCGCGGCGACTTTGTCAGCCGCGCCTTGCCCCAGAGTTTTATCGGCCCGTGGGACAGCTGGCTGGCGGCAGGCTTGCTCGCCAGCCAAAACAGCCTCGGCGGTGATTGGCTCAATGTGTACCTGGTCAGCCCGTTGTGGCGTTTTGTATTGGCGCCGGGCGTATGCGGGCCGGATGCGGCGGCGGGTGTGGTGATGCCGAGCATTGACCGGGTCGGGCGGTATTTCCCGCTGGCCGTGGTGGCGCTGCTTGATCACGACACCAATCCAGCGTCCCTCGTGGGCGGGCCGGACACCTGGTTCGAGCAGGCCGAAGAACTGTTGCTCAGTACCCTGGATGCCGGCGCCACCTTTGAGCGTTTCAATGACGGCCTCGACACCCTGGGCTTGCCGGCGACTGAGCCGCGCGCAGTGGACAGCCGCTTCGCCGGCCTGCAGCGCGTGAGCGCTACCGTGCCCCATGGGCGCATGACCGCACTCGCCGAACAGGCCTGTGAAGGCGCGAGTTTGTGGTGGGGCCGTGGTTCGCAACAGATTTCCCCTGGTTTATTGCGGTGTCAGGGCCTGCCTGCCGCTGGCGATTTTGCGCAGTTTTTGCTCGGACAAGAAGGTGTGGTGTAGATGGGGTCGACGTACAAATCCGCGAGCAAAAGCCATGTGGGCATGGTCCGCCAGGTCAACGAAGACGCCTGCCTGGACCTGCCGGAAAACCGCCTGTGGGTAGTCGCCGACGGCATGGGCGGGCATGCGGCGGGGGATTATGTCAGCAGCCTGATCGTCGACAGCCTGCGCGGTGTGGCGCTGGGCCGTTCCCTTGAAGAATATTGCGCGGCCTTGCGCAATGACCTGATTCGCATCAACGCTGCCGTGCGCGAAGAAACCGCCAACCGTGGCGTGACCATGATGGGCAGCACCGTGGTGTTGCTGGCGGCGCGAGGCTTGCGTGGCGTGTGCCTGTGGGCCGGTGACAGCCGCTTGTATCGCCTGCGTGACGGCGTGCTTGAAGGCATTTCCCGCGACCACAGCTACGTGCAGGACCTGCAAGACAGCGGTCTGCTCAGCGAAGCCGATGCGCGCACGCATCCGCGCGCCAACATCGTCACCCGCGCGGTGGGCGTGGAAGCCCAGCTGGAGCTGGCGGCGGTTGACCTGCTGATCGCTCCCGGCGACAGCTACCTGCTGTGCAGCGATGGGCTGAACAAGACCGTCGAAGACCATGAAATCCGCGAAGTCCTCAGCCATGACACACCGGATGAAATCGTGCGCAGCCTGGTGCACCTCGGGCTTAGCCGGGGCGCGCCGGACAACATCACCGCCATCGTCGTGAAGGTATCGTCATGAACATCGTCATCCCGGGTTATGACATCGAAGGCGAGATCGGCGAAGGCGCCATGGCCAGCGTGTACCTGGCGACCCAGCGTTCGCTGGAACGCAAGGTGGCGTTGAAGGTGATGGCGGCGGCACTGGCGGCCGACCCGAGCTTCTGCGAGCGTTTCCTGCGCGAGGGCAAGACCCTGGCGCGCTTGTCGCACCCGCACACGGTGACCATCCATGACATCGGCAATGTCGGTGAGCTGTATTACATGGCGATGGAATACCTGCCCAACGGCACGCTCAAGGAGCGTATTGCCGCTGGCCTGACGCCGGAGCAGGGCGTGACGCTGATCCGCCAGATCGCTTCGGCGTTGGGCTATGCCCACGCTCAAGGCCTGGTGCACCGCGATGTGAAGCCGGCGAACATTCTGTTTCGCGCCGATGGCACGGCGGTGCTGTCCGACTTTGGTATCGCCAAGTCGTTGGATGACCGCACTCAATTTACCCAGGCCGGTTTTGCCGTGGGCACGCCGAGCTATATGAGCCCGGAACAGGCGCGGGGCCAGGAGATCGACGGCCGCGCCGACCTGTATGCGCTGGGCGTGGTGCTGTATGAAATCCTTGTCGGCAAGCTGCCCTACAGCGGCACCGACGCGCTCTCGACGGCGCTCGCACACCTGACCGAGCCGTTGCCGGAATTGCCGGTGCACCACGGCCGTTATCAGGGCGTGCTGCGCAAGCTGTTGGCCAAGGACCCGGCGGAACGTTTCCCGGATGCGGCGGCGTTGTTGCTGGCGCTGGACCAACTGCCGGCGGACTCACCGGAAGCCACGCTGGTGCGGCCGCTGCCGATCCCGCTGAGCTTTGATCTGGCGGGCATGACCCCGGTCACCATCGATATTCCGACCGATAAACCACAGCCGCAACCTGCAGTGCGCCAACCTGTGGTGACTCCGACGCAACACAAAGCCGTGTCCGAGCAACGCCGTGGGCCGGTGTTGGCCCTGGCCGCTGTTGCGGTAGCGGTTGCATTGGCCATTGGTGGCGCCAGTTATTGGTGGTTGAGCGGCAGCGATGAGCCGGCCAAACCGCCTGCTGCGGTGGTGCCCAAGGTGACGCCACCACCACCGCCAGTCGCTGAAGTGGATGGCGGTCAGCGCCCGCTGTTGATGGCGGGTAAGAAGACCCTGTTCCAGCGCGTGCTCAGCAAGCCCGGTGCGAAGCTTTCAACGGACGCCGGCAGCGCGCCAGGAAAGGCGCTGCCGGCGTTTTCCGTACTCTATGTTTACCAGCGCAAAGACGTCGACGGCAGCCCGTGGGTACGCGTCGGCGCGGCCACCGATGGGCGCAGCGATGGTTGGTTGCCGGCCGCGCAGGTCAGCGACTGGAAGCAGAGCCTGGTGCTGAAATTCACCGAGCGCTCGGGCCGGGCGCCGGTGATGTTCCTGCGCCAATCGGGCGAAGTGGAAAAGCTGTTGGCTGACCCGGCCGCCGCCAAAGGCGTGCTGGCCAAGGCGCAGAAAAACAGCGAAGACAATGGCCAGGTCCTCGCGTTGGAACCGACTGCCAGCGCTGTGCCGCAGAACCAGTTCTACCTGTTGCCGATCTTCGATTCCAAAGAGAGCTTCGACGAAAACGGCCAGCCGGTGCAGTTGCTCAATGTCGCTTCCATCGACCCAGGCACCAGTGCGGTTAAACCGGCCACGCCTGTGATCAAGGCGAATGCCGACGCCTTCCGCACGGCCGTTGTGCTGGTGGTCGACACCACCGTGTCGATGCAGCCCTACATCGACCAGATCCGTGACGTGGTGCACGAACTGCAAACCCGCATCGGCGAGCGCGGCGAGTTAGACAGTGTCAGCTTCGGCATGGTGGGTTTTCGCAGCAGCATCAAGAAAACCCCTGGCCTGGAATACGTCGCCAAGACCCTGATCAGCCTCGATCAAGGTCGCGACCCGCAACGCTTCCTCGACATGGCGCGCCAGGTCAAGGCGTCCACCGTGTCCAGCCATTCGTTCAACGAAGATGCGTTCGCCGGGGTGATGCAGGCGGTGGACGGCATGGATTGGTCCGGTTACGGCGGGCGCATCATCCTGCTGGTCACCGATGCTGGCGCACTGCGCAAGAACGACCCGTTTGCCGCCACCCAGATGAACGAGGCGGAAGTGCGTCAGGCCGCGCTGGGCAAGCAGATCAAGATCTACGCCCTGCACCTGCGCACCGATGCCGGCAAGAAAACCCACGCCGGCGCCGAAAGCCAGTACCGCATCCTCACCGCCGACGCCAACCCGCAGATCGGCGACCTCTACACGCCGGTGCCGGGTGGCGACGTGCGCAAGCTGGGCGAGCGCGTCGACGAGATCGGTACGGTGTTCGCCAACCTGGTGCACCAGGTGCGCAGCAATACGCCGCAGCCGGTGCCGTTGCTGAGTTCTGCACCAACCTTGGCAGACAAATCCGCAGCAGTCGGCTATGCCATGCACATGGATTTCCTGGGGCGCAAAACCGCAAGCCAGGCGCCGCAACTGGTCAGCGCATGGACCGCCGACCGCGACCTTACCAACCCGGCGCTGCCGGCGTTCCAGGTGTGCGTGATGCTGACCAAATTGCAGCTCAACGACCTGCAGCAGTCGCTGAAACTGATCGTCGATGCAGCGCGCAAGACCCAGACCTCACCCAAGGATTTCTTCCAGGAAATTGCCAGCGCCTCGGCCTACATGAGCCGCGACCCGCAAGCCTTGCGCAAGGGCGGCAACCTCGCCGACGGCGGCATCCTCGGCGAATACCTCGAAGGCCTGCCGTACCGCAGCAAATCGCTGAACATGACCCAGGACCTGTGGTTGTCGTTGAGCGTGGCCGAGCAGGAAGACTTTATCGACGAGCTGGATTCGAAAATCCGCCTCTACGAGACCTTCCACAATGACGTGGCCAATTGGGTCCGTTTCGGCGATGCCGAGCCGGGTGATGCGTTGTACCGCGTGCCGTTGTCGACGCTGCCGTGATGCTGAACCTGAACGCGGTGCACAAGAGCCGGGGCGTCGGCAGCCAGCGCTATAGCCTGGTGATTCCGGCGCTGGCGCTGCGCGCGGGTGAGCAATTGGCGATCGTCGGGCCCAGCGGGTGTGGCAAAAGCACGTTGCTGGACCTGTTGGCGCTGGTCCTGGCGCCGGATCAGGTCGGGCAGTTTGAATTCAATCAGCACGATATCCGTGGGCTGTGGCGCAGCGATCAGCAATCCACGCTGGCCGCATTGCGCAGCCAGCATTTGGGCTATGTGCTGCAAACCGGTGGCTTGCTGGGCTTTCTCGATGTGCGCGGCAATATCGCCCTGTCGCGGCAACTGCTGGGTTTGAAGGATGACGGCAGCGTGGCACGCCTGGCCGAGCAGCTGGAAATCAGCGACCAGTTGGCCAAGAAACCGGCGGCGCTCTCCGTGGGCCAACGCCAGCGCGTCAGCTGTGCCCGTGCGCTGGCGCATGCACCGCAACTGGTGTTGGCAGACGAACCGACGGCGTCGCTGGACCCCTTGAATGCCGAGCGCGTGATGCAGGCGTTGCTGGCCCAGGCTCGCGAACACCGCGCGGCGTGTGTGATCGCCACCCATGACGAGCCCCTGGCGCGCGCCAGTGGCTTGCAGGTGCGGCATATCAGTTGCCGTCGCGACACCGACGGCGGCGTCACCGCCACCCTTGGGGAGGCGTGCTGATGCGCATCGGCCTGGTGGCATCGCTGGCCTGGCAGGATTACCGCAACGATGCGTGGCTGTCGGCCTGTTCGGTGCTGGCGCTGGTGGCGGTGATCGCGCCGTTGCTGGTGTTATTCGGCCTGAAATTTGGACTGGTTAGCAGTTTGACCGAACGTTTGCAGACCGACCCCGCCACCCGTGAAATTATTCCGTTGGGCGGTGGTCGATTCAGCAGTGCATTTATCGAGCAGCTCAGTCAGCGCAGTGACGTGGCGTTTGCCGTGCCCCGTACGCGGCAGATTGCAGCGACGGCGCAAGTGGGTACGCTGAGCCTGGAAATGCTGCCGACCGCGGCGGGTGATCCGTTGTTGGGCGGTCTGCCGGTGCCAAAGGGCCTGGAGCAGATCGTGCTGAGCCACACCGCTGCTGAGAAGCTCGCGGCGCGGCCCGGCGATTGGCTGGAGACCAGCTTTGCTCGGCAAGTGGCAGGGCGCGTAGAAGCCCAGCGCATGCGCGTGCAGGTGTTGGCGGTATTGCCGCTGGAAGCCTTTGCCCGTGACGGTTTGTTTGCTGAATTGAGTTTGCTGGAAGCGGTTGAAGATTACCGCGATGGCCGTGCAGTGCCGACGTTGGGTTGGGCCGGTGATGAGGCGGGCGTGAGCGAACAGCGCGTGTATCCCGCGTTTCGGCTGTATGCCCGCAACCTCACCGATGTGGAGCCGCTGCGGGTGTATTTCGCCGGGCAGAATGTGTTGGTGTCGACCCAGGCGCAGACCATTGCGCAAGTGCAGTCGTTAAGCCGCAACCTGTCGATCGTATTTTGGGTGATCTGCGGGCTGGCGTTGGCGGGAGCGTTTGCGGCGATCTTTGCCGGAGCGTTGGCCGCCGTGGCGCGCAAGCGTCGAGAGTTATCCGTGTTGCGCCTGTTGGGGTTTTCCACGGGCGGGCTGTTGGTGTTTGTGGTGGTGCAGGCGCTGTACAGCGCAGGTTTTGCGGCTGCGCTCAGTGCCGGGTTGTACGGCCTGGCCGAGGCCGCTTTGAATCAATTATTCGTGCAGGTGCCGGGCGAATACGCCAGCCATCTGCTGGCGCGTCATTACGGCCTGGCCCTGGCTGCTGTGCTCGGCGTAAGCGCCGTGGCGGCGGTGTGTGGCGGTTGGCGAGTGGCGCGTATCCAGGCTTCTGAAGGAATCAGAGATGTATAAGTTACTGGGCGCCGCCGTGGCGCTGAGCCTGGCCTCAATGGCCTGGGCTGATGAAGCGAGTGACAAACTCGACAACCCCAAGCCGTTGCCGGATGACGTGAGCCTGCCGCTGCCGTGTGAAGGCAACATGGTGTTTCGCTACGCCTACGTGCTGGCCCAAGGCACCCTGGACGATCGCGAAATCAGCCTCGGCTACCCCTTTGCCGAAGGCGAGGCGGGCTATCAGCAGTCGTTTATTTCCGGTTACCGCCGCGACTTCATCAACGGCCAGTTCACCCTCAAGGACTTGCCCAAAGACTGGAACAAAGTCATCGCGCCATTGATGCCGAAGACTGACGCCAAGACCCCGCTCAAGCCCATGCTGTATTTCATCGGCAAGTACGAAGTGACTGCACGCCAATACGCCCAAGTGATGGCCCAGGCGCAGTCACTGGCCAGTGGCGAACCGGCGCCTGCGTGCGACGCGCCCACCGGCATGGCCGGGCGCTTGCCCAAGGTGAAACTGTCGCGCTTTGAAGCCGAGCGCTTCTCGGCGGTGTACAGCGCCTGGCTGATGAAATACCACCGCGAGTTGCTGCCGGTCAGCGGGCGCGGTTCGTCAGCGGAGGATGGCGGGCTGGGCTTTGTGCGCCTGCCCACCGAAGTGGAATGGGAATATGCCGCGCGCGGTGGCCAAGCCGTGAGCCGTCAGGACCTTGAAGGGCGCCTGTTTCCGCGCCGTGTCGAGGGCAGCGAAAGCGACGGCCCGCTCGGCGATTACGCCGTGTTCAACCAGGTCGCCGGCGGCACTGGCCAGGCCGCACGCCTGATGCCCATCGGCACCAAATTGCCTAACCCGATTGGCCTGTTCGACGTGATCGGCAATGCGGCGGAAATGGTCCAGGAATCCTTCCAGCTGGTGCATGCCGGGCGCCGTCAGGGCACCTATGGCGGCTTTGTGGTCAAGGGCGGCAACTATTTGGAAGGCGAGGGCACGCTGTTCACCGGCATGCGCCGCGAGTACCCGCTGTTTGCGGCCGACGGCACCGAGCAAAGCAACGAGACCACCGGCTTTCGCGTGGCGATTGGCGCATTGTCGGCGCCGCGTTCGCGCTACAAGGAACTGTTCGCGCAGTGGCAAAAGGAGGGCCGCCTGGCTTCGCTGACTGACGCCATCGACGACGCCCAGGACCCGACCAAACGCCTGGACAGTATTATCGCTGCCAGCGTCGACCCCAAGCTGCAAGCCGAGCTTGGGCTGGTCAACGAAGAACTTAAGCGCAACGTCTCGCTGATCGCCCAGCAACGCGAAGAAGCGGCGGGCAACCTGATTCAGTCCGCCGCGTTGGTGGCCGAAACCATCAGCAACTACAACATTCGCTTGGCCAATCTGCAAAAGAGTCGCCAGCAGGCTATCGACAACAAAGACGAGGCCAGCGCGCAGCTGTTTGACATGGCGATTGCCAACGGCCGCAGCGCGCTGGATGGCGCAGTGGCGATCTATATCGACAACCTGGCCACCGGCACGCGCTATACCGATGCGGTGATCCAGGCGCAGTTTCAACGGATCAAGGAAGAGTTGGATCGCAAGCCTGTGCTCGGCAAGAGCCTGGTGACGCGCGCAACACTGTTCGTTCGTCATGTCGGCAACTACCGCAAGCAACAGCGGGCCGACCCGGCGACGATCTTGAAGGAATTGCTCGCAGCGAGCGGTCAGCGATGATCGCTGGCTGTATGGCGAGCTTGGAAGGGACTCAGGCGGCGGTGGGCCGTGCTGGGCAAGTCAAACTTAAAAGAGAACACACCTATGCTTTTTTCCCGTAAGGCGGTTTCCAAGCGTCACTTGCTGCTGATCGCGGCCGGCTTCAGCACTGTGCTGACCGGTTGTGCCACGTCGCCGGCCTCCAAGGTCGCGTCGAGCACCAAGGTCGAGTACTACCCGAACTGCTACGAGCCGGTGCAGCACCTGCGCGCGACTGATTCGGACATGACCAAGTCGGTTGTCACTGGCGCGGCCATCGGCGCTGCCGGCGGTGCACTGCTGGGGGCTTTCACTGGCGACAAGGAAAAGCGCGGCCGCAACGCCGCGATTGGTGCTGCGGGCGGCGCCCTGGCTGGCGGCGCGGCGGGTTACTACACCGAGCGTCAGAAGCAGATCAGCGATGACAACCAACGCATTGCTTCCTACTCCACAGACTTCAACAAAAGCGCGTCCGACATCGACCGCAGCACCGCTTACGCCAAAGCCTCGCAGCAGTGCTACCAGAGCGCATTCACCAAGCTGGTGGCCGACCGCAAGGCCAAGACCGTCAACGACACCGAAGGCCGCAAGCGCCTGGCGGAAATCGTTTCGGGTCTGAAGGAATCCAATGACCTGATCGTCGCGGTCAACGGCAAAGCCAGCGAAGACCTGAACAACTACACCCAGGCCTACGAGAAAGACCTGCAGCAAGTGGGCGTGCAGCGTAATGACGTGGTCACCGTGGCCCAGGCCGACGTGGCGCCGCCGGTTGTACCGGCCAAGAAAGGCAAGAATCCGCCAAAAGTCGCGAAGAAGAAGGACTTGCCGGTCGTGCCTAAAGAAGCGGTCACTACCGAGAAGAGCATCCAGACCGTGCAGGCCAAGCAAGCTGAAAGCAAGCAGGTCGCCAGCGCCGGTAAGGCTCAGATGGAAGGCGCCTGCCGCGATCCAAACCTGGTCGACTGGGCACCGGTACCTTGCCCAAACGTTTAAGTAACATGCTGCTATAAGCGTCAAACGCCAGCCGATCTTCCGCTAATGCGCAAGATCGGTGGCGTTCTCTTTGCAAATCGTTAAACTGCTGCGGCCACTCAATAATTACACCGAGGCCGTGTGCATGAAATTTCGTCTTCTGCTGTGGGTGCTTGGCCTGATGATGGGCAAAGCCAGCCGCACCAATCCTGCCTTTCAGCAGCAACTGGGTGATAAAGACCTGGCTTTCCAGCTGCAAACCCTCGACGGCAAGGTTGCCCGTCACTTCATCGTCAAAGACCAGCGCATCACCAGCCGCTCAGGTGTTCACCCTGCGCCGGCGTTTGCCATTGCCTTTAAAGATGCCGCCTACGGCTTCGCCACGATGCAGGCGAAGAACAAGCAACTGGCGTTCATGACGGGGATTCAGGACAAGTCGATCCAGATCAAGGGCAACCCGGCGCTGGTAATCTGGTTCCAGGGGTTGACCAAGTATTTGAAGCCGAAGAAAAAGAAGTAGTCTTACAGGTAGACCGAGGTGGATTCATCGCAGGCAAGCCAGCTCCCACATTCGACCGCATTCCAAAGAATGTACTCGGTCAAAATGTGGGAGCTGGCTTGCCTGCGATAGCGGAGTAACAGGCAATAGACTCAGCCCTGGCTGAACTGGGAAGCCAGTTCGCGGAGCAACACCTCGGCATCCAGCACTTTGCCGACTACCTCTTCAGCCTTGTCCCGCGTCAGCCCCAGGCGCTCAAGCAGCGCATCCGGAATCGTCTCATCCGGCCCGGAACCAATCCCCCGGCTGCGCAACAAGCGCACGGCCAAACACACCAGGTTCGGATACTCAGCGTATTGCCCGTCATAAGTCGGGTCGTGCTGGAAGCGCAGCGCGGTGGATAACTCATCCGGCATGTCCCAGTAGCGCATCAGCCAGGCACCGATCTGCTCGCGGCTGATGCCCAGCAGGTGTTGCTCGACATAGCTGTGGCACAGGTGCGGGTTGACCTCCAGGTGGCGGCAGATCAGCGAGAAGTGCGGCGGGAACACGTGCGCCAGCAGCAGGTAACCGAAGTTGTGCAACAGACCCGCGAGGTAGGTCAGGCCGGCTTCCGGGCGCTGGGCGCGCGGCATGGCGCGGGTCAGGCCCTCGATCACGGCGGCGGTGTAGATCGACTGATGCCAGTACGGCGTGGCTTGGTGCGGGTTGTCCTTGGGCAGGCTCAAGGTCTTGCCCAGCGCGAGGCCCAGCGCCAGGTTGATCACCAGGTCAAAGCCGAGCACGCGCACGATGGCGTCTTCAACGGAGCGGATCTTGCCCGGCGACGCGTAGTACGGCGACGCGGCCCAGCTCACGACTTGCGCGGCCAGGGCCGGGTCGGTCTCCACTACGCCGGTGATGTCATCGATGGTGGCGTTGGGGTCGACACGCAGCTTGATAATCTTCTGCGCAGTGTCGGCCAGCGGGGGAATCTCGATGGTCGCTTCCAGGCGCTGCTGGATGCGGCGCGCGGTGAACGCCTGCATGGCCTGGGTGATTTCCTCACGGTCATCATTCGGGCGGTCAAGGTTGGGGCGGATGTTGCTCAGCGGCTCGCCGAAGTGGCCGGCGCTGGCCTTGGTGAGCATGGTCTTGAAGGCGTCGCTGGAGATCTCCAGCAACAGGCCTGCTTCACCCGAATGCACCAGCAGGCTCGGCTCGTTGAGCAGGCTGCCTTCGTACAGGCACGGCGAGCTGGTAAGCGGCGGCAGGCCCGGCAACAGGCTCAGCTCATGTTTGCCGAGCATGCGTGCGACGCGGTCCGGCGACACGGCGATAAGGCGGCGGCCAGTGAGCTCGGCGAGGCGGTTGAGGTCGAGCAGCTGGTTCTGCGGGAACAGCACCATCAGCGCGCCCACTGCATCTTCCAGCAGCACCGCCTGGACCTTTTGCGCAGGATTCAGGCCCGGTAGATCGCTGACTTCCGTGTAGGGGATGGCGAGTTTTGCGAGCAGAGCCCGAATGACCGGCGGGGCGGTCAGTGGGGCTGTGGCGAGGGCGACTTCTGACATGGCCTGATCCAATTTCGTACAGTCATCGAAGTATAACCAGCTTGATACACCTGTAGGTCGGTTAAGTGCGTCGCACCTTACACTTGACCGTATTGCTGCCCGTGCCTGAGCCAGCGATCCAGCAACGGGCTGACGTGTTCCGGCCAGCGTTCCATCAACGCTTGCGCCGCATCGCGCACGGCGGGGAGCAAGTCGGCGTCGCGCATCAGGTCGGCAACCTTGAATTGCAGCAGGCCGGTCTGGCGAGTGCCGAGCATTTCGCCGGGGCCGCGCAGTTCGAGGTCTTTTTCGGCGATGATAAAACCGTCGTTGGTTTCGCGCATGATGCCCAGGCGCTGACGGCCGATCTGTGACAGTGGCGGGTGGTAGAGCAGCACGCAATGGCTGGCGGCGCTGCCCCGGCCAACACGGCCGCGTAACTGGTGCAGTTGCGCCAGGCCAAGGCGCTCGGGGTTTTCGATGATCATCAGGCTGGCGTTGGGCACGTCCACCCCCACCTCGATCACGGTAGTGGCCACCAGCAGTTGCAGGTTGCCGGCCTTGAATTCGGCCATCACCGCGGCCTTTTCCGCAGGTTTCATGCGCCCGTGGATCAGCCCGACCTTGAGCTCACCCAAGGCGCTGGTGAGGTCTTCAAAGGTGGTTTCGGCCGCCTGGCAGGTCAGTTCTTCGGACTCCTCGATCAGGGTGCACACCCAATACGCCTGGCGGCCTTCGGCACAGGCACCGCGTACGCGCTCGATCACTTCGACACGGCGGGTGTCGGTGACCAGCACAGTGTTGACCGGGGTACGGCCGGGCGGCAATTCGTCTAGGATCGAAGTGTCGAGGTCGGCGTAGGCGCTCATGGCCAGGGTGCGCGGGATCGGCGTCGCGGTCATGATCAACTGGTGCGGGTTCATCCGGCCACCCACGCCTTTCTGGCGCAGGGCCAGGCGCTGTTGCACGCCGAAGCGGTGCTGTTCGTCAATGATCACCAGGGCGAGGTTCTTGAACTTCACTTCGTCCTGGAACAGTGCGTGGGTGCCCACCACCATCGGTGCGCCACCGGCGATTTGCTCCAGCGCGGCCGCACGCACCTTGCCCTTGAGCTTGCCGGCCAGCCACGCGACTTCCAGGCCCAGCGGTTCGAGCCAGCGCTTGAAAGTGATGAAGTGCTGTTCGGCGAGAATCTCGGTGGGTGCCATCAGCGCTACCTGGTAACCGGCTTCCAGTGCTTGCAAGGCAGCGAGGGCGGCGACCACGGTCTTGCCCGCGCCCACGTCGCCCTGGATCAGCCGCAGCATCGGCTCTTTCTGGCTGAGGTCGTAGGCGATTTCATTGCCGACGCGCTGCTGGGCACCGGTCGGCGCGAAGCCGAGGTTGGCCAGGTATTGGGCAGGCAAACGCGTGGCCTTGGGCATCGCCGGCGCGCGCAGGGAACGCATGCTCTCGCGCAGGCGTTGCTGGGACAGTTGGTGGGTCAGCAGTTCTTCAAAGGCCAAGCGGTGCTGGGCCCAGTGATGACCCAGCGCCAGTTCATCGACATCGGCGTCGGCGGGCGGGTGATGCAGGTAGCGAATCGCATCGTCCAGCGGCGCCAGTTGATAGTCGCGGGCCAGTTCCAGGGGCAGCCAGTCGGGCAGGCTCTTCGGGCCAAGCATCGCCAGGGTCTGCATGCACAGTTGGCGCAGGCGCTGCTGGGTCAAGCCTTCGGTGAGGGGGTAGATCGGGGTGAGTGTGGTGTCGACCGGCGGCGGTTCGTCGCCAGTGATGGCGCGGTATTCCGGGTGGTAGATCTCCAGGCCCGACGCGCCGGGCCGCGCTTCGCCATAGCAACGCACGCGGGTGCCGCGTTTGAGGCCCTCCTTCTGCGCGTTGCTGAAATGGTAAAAGCGCAGGCTCAGGCCGCCGGTGCCGTCCTGCAGGCGCACGACCAGGCTGCGGCGCTTGCCCATCACCACGTCGGCGCCGCTGACGGTGCCTTCGACCACCGCATCCTGCCCAGGGCGCAGATGGCCGATGGGCACCACGCGGGTGCGATCCTGGTAGCGCAGGGGCAGGTGAAACAGCACGTCCTGGAGGTTCTCCAGGCCGACCTTGGCCAGCTTCTCGGCCATGGCCTCGCCGACACCCTTGAGTGCCGTCACCGACACCTGCGACAGCTCTGTCATACCGTTGCTCAGCTCGCGGCAGGCGGCTTGGCCACCGAACACAGGCGAATCGAGTCGGCGAGGATCTCAATCGCTTTGGGCCGTGGGAAGCTGGCGCGCCAGGCGATCGCCACGGTGCGGAACGGCACCGGCGGCGTCAGTGGGCGCACTGCGATTACGCCGGGGGCGTAGTGATGGCTGTCCACTGCCGACAGCGGCAGGATTGAAATGCCCAGGCCGGAAGCGACCATGTGGCGAATGGTTTCCAGGGAACTGGATTCCACCGTGGTGTGCTTGGCGCCGTCGTTGCCTTTGGTCAGCGTCGGGCAGGCTTCCAGCACCTGGTCGCGGAAGCAGTGGCCTTCGCCGAGCAGCAGCAGGCTCTTGTCGTTGAGCAGGCCGGCATCGATAGTGTCTTTTTGTGTCCACGGGTGGGAGGCGGGCATCAACACGTAGAACGGCTCGTCGTAGAGCGGCAGGGTCAGTACGTCTGCTTCGTTGAACGGTAAGGCGATGATGATCGCGTCCAACTCGCCGTTGCGCAGTTTGTCGCGCAATACGTGGGTGAAGTTTTCTTCGATATACAGCGGCATCTGCGGCGCGACGCGATGCAGTTGCGGGATCAGGTGCGGAAACAGGTACGGGCCGACGGTGTAGATGGCGCCGACTTTCAGCGGTGCAGTCAGCTGGTTTTTGCCGGCCTGGGCCAGTTCGCGAATGCTTTGCGCCTGCTCCAGTACCTTCTGGGCCTGGGCCACGATGCCTTCGCCCACCGGGGTGAGGCGCACGGCGCTCTTGCTGCGCTCGAAAATCAGCACACCGAGTTCGTCTTCAAGCTTTTTCACGCCCACCGACAGCGTCGGCTGGCTGACGTGGCAACGCTCGGCCGCGTGGCCGAAGTGCTGCTCTTGGGCGAGGGTAACGATGTAGCGTAATTCTGTAAGAGTCATAGCGGGCGTCCATGAAGTTGCGGGCCAAGCATACCGGCTGCAATCGATAGACGCACGTTATCAGAACTTTGCTGGGGATTGAGCGGGGAGTGCGGAGGATTTAGCTAAAAACGGATTTTTTGAGGCAGTGAATTCAAATGTGGGGCTTGCCCGCGATGCAGGCACCTCGGTCTATCAGTTGCACCGAGGTGATGCTATCGCAGGCAAGCCAGCTCCCACACAAGCTGACTCCTGCAACCTTTAGCGACGGCGTTTCTCGATGTTGTACACGAACGGTGCAACGATCTCGATGCTGCCGCCTTTCAACATATCGGCTGGCGGCTTGGGCAGCGGCTGGGCACGACGGATCATGTCCAGGGTTGCGCGGTCCAGGTCAGCGTTGCCGGAACGGCCCACCAACTCGTAGGACAGCACGTTGCCTTCGGCATCCACCACAAATTTCAGGCGGTTCAAGCCTTCTTTGCCACGGGCCTGGGCACCTGGCGGGTACTTTTTGTACTTCTGCAAGTGCGCCAACAGTGCGCCTTCCCAGGACGCTTTGGCGGCGACCTGTTGCGGCGACGGGCCAGGTACGGGCTGGGCCGATTTTTCCGCTGGCGTGTTAGTCGGTGGAGCGTCGCTCGGCGGTTCCTCGGAGGGTTTCTCCTTGGGTGGCTCGATCTTTTTCTCCACAGGCTTGGGCGGCTGCGGTTTTGGCTTGGGCTTGACGGGCTTGGGCACCTGGATCGTCGGCTTGGGTGCCTCGGCCAGTTTCGGCAGGGGCAGCTCTTCGACCGGGGCAGGCGGTTGCGGCGGCGTGACCACCTTGGGCGGTGCCGGCGGCGGTGGGGCTGGCATCGGTGCCAGGTCGATGACCATGGCAGCCGGTGGCAACTGCACCGTACGCGGCGCTGACCAATGAAGCGCGATAGCGATCGCGACGGCATGCACGCCCAGTACGACGGCGAGGCTGGTGCCATAACGCGTCAGTTTGTGGCGCGTTGTGATCATTTCTTGGCTGCCGTCTCAAGTCCGACCAGGCCTACCTTGAGGTAGCCGGCTGCCCGCAGGGCATCCATCACGCTCATCAGGTCGCCGTAGTCCACGCCTTTGTCGGCCTGGAAGAAGATCGTCGTGTCTTTCTTGCCTTGGGTCTTGGCGTCGAGCACCGGCCCCAGGGTTTCAGTCTTGACTTCTTCTTCACCCAGGAACAGGCGTTGGTCCGCCTTGACGCTGAGGAAGATCGGCTTCTCCGGCCGCGGCGCAGGCTTGGCGCTGGACGCGGGCAGGTCGACCTTGATGTCCACGGTCGCCAACGGTGCGGCCACCATGAAGATGATCAGCAGCACCAGCATCACGTCGATAAACGGCGTGACGTTGATTTCGTGGTTCTCGACGAGTTCGTCGTCGCCTTGATTCAAATGCAGGCCCATGGCCGATTACCCCACTTTCACCATGTGCGGTTGCGAGCTGCGCTCGGTAGGCAGGTGATCGAGGTCGCGGCTGACCAGCAGCAGGACTTCTGCCGACGCGTCCGATACCTGGGCCTTGTAGCCGGCAATCGAACGGGCGAAGACGTTGTAGATCACCACCGCAGGAATCGCGGCAACCAGGCCCAGGGCAGTAGCCAGCAAGGCTTCGGCGATGCCGGGGGCAACGACGGCGAGGTTGGTGGTCTGGGTTTTAGCGATGCCGATGAAGCTGTTCATGATGCCCCACACGGTACCGAACAGGCCGACGAAGGGCGCGGTGGAACCGATGGTTGCCAGCACGCCGGTGCCGCTGCTCATGTTTCGACCGCAGGCCGCCACCAGGCGCTCCAGGCGGAAGGCCACGCGTTCCTTGATGCCTTCTTTCTCGCGGGCGTTGGCCGACAGGCGCATTTCTTCCAGCGCGTCGTGCACCAGGGTGTTGGCCAGGGTGCCTTTCTTGGTCGCGCTTTCGCTCGCTTCCTTAAGGGTGGTGGCCTTTTTCAGGTGGACGATTTCAGCGCGCAGGCGACGCTTGGCGCCCAGCAGCTCGAAGCCTTTGGCGATCCAGATGGTCCAGGTGATGATCGAGGCAATGGCCAGGCCGATCATGACGGCTTTCACTACAACGTCGGCGTTCTGATACATGCCCCACGGCGACAGGTCGTGGGCCATGCCCAAGGTGTTGTCTTCTTCCAGAACTACGCCGGTGTCGTCGGTGGAGGCTGGGTCAGCAGCCTGGGCCGGGTCGGTAGCGGCTGGCGCGGCGGGTGCGGCAGCAGCAGGCGGGGTCGTCGGCGCGGTGGCATCAGCAAAGGCGGCGGTCGGTGCCAGCAGAACGCTGAACAGCAGCGCAGCAATCGCGCGCCAGGCGCGGGACGGGCTGTGAAGCTTGGTTGGCGAAGCGGGGGTTGTATTACGTGTCATGCTGGCCGGACCTGAGTAAAAAAATGAGTGATCGTCCTTCCAGACCCAAGGGGTCGAGGACAAATGGGCGGTTATTATTGCAAGTAATTCTTGTTAACAGAAGTAATACAGTAACTTTATTTGTGCTTTTTCTGGCCGTCGGTCTACCGCGACGGCTAACCTAGACCTTTCAATACGGAGTTTTGTGATGTCAGCGCCTTCTGTTGTGATTGCCGGATGTGGCGATGTGGGTAGTCGGCTGGCTAGCCAATTGCTCGCCTCGGGATGGGAGGTGCACGGCTTGCGGCGGGATATTTCGCGGCTGCCCGCCGGCGTGATTGGCATTGCCGGCGACCTGTTCAACAAGGATTGCCCTGACACCTGGCCGATCGGCGGGGTGGATTACCTGGTGTATTGCGCCGCTGCGACAGATCACGACGAAGCCGGCTATCGCGCCGCTTATGTAGAAGGGCTGAAACACGTACTGGAGTGGTTGGGCGACTACGGTCAGGAGCCGAAACACTTGCTGTTTGTTTCCAGCAGCAGCGTCTATGGGCAGCAGAATGGAGAGTGGGTCGACGAAACGTCGGAGACTCAAGCCAAGGGTTATTCCGGGCAAGTGATGCTGGAGGCTGAGCAAGTGGCGCTCAATAGTGGCATCCCGGCCAGCATCGTGCGTCTGACCGGTATTTATGGCCCAGGCCGCGAATGGCTGCTGACCCAGGTTCGCCAGGGCTACCGTGTCGCAATCGATCCGC
This sequence comes from Pseudomonas sp. H1_A03, assembly GCF_054685145.1. Classification (NCBI taxonomy): domain Bacteria; kingdom Pseudomonadati; phylum Pseudomonadota; class Gammaproteobacteria; order Pseudomonadales; family Pseudomonadaceae; genus Pseudomonas; species Pseudomonas sp. H1_A03. The sequence continues at coordinate 1,131,193 of NZ_CP162829.1, read as the reverse complement.
CTTTATATGGCAACCGCATTCATGCGGATGACGCGGCGGGCTTGTTGGCGTTTTTGTTGCGGCATGTGGAGCAGGGTGGCTCGCTGGATAAGGTCTACATCGGCGTCGACGATGCGCCCGCACCGCTGGCGGAAGTGGTGGCGTGGTTGCGCGAGTATCTGGGTGTGACGGAGTGGTCCGAGGATGCGAGTGTGCGTCGTGCCGGCAGCAAGCAGTGCAGCAATGCGCGAGCGAAGACGCTGGGCTGGGCGCCGACCTACCCAACTTACCGCGAAGGCTACGCGGCGATCCTCAAAGGCTGAAACACAGTCAAAAAATGTGGGAGCTGGCAAGCCAGCTCCCACATTTGGATCTGTGTTTGGCTACCTAATTACTTTTCCAGCAACCACTGCCGCGGTCCGGGCGTAAACGAAGGCACTTCATCCGCTCGCGCAGTATTGATCGCCTGGAAGATTTCCAGCTGCTTGCCTTTGCGCACGAAAATCCACGGGTTGCCCTGGCCGTTGAGTTGCAGCCAGATGCTGTCATAGCCGCCGCTCATGGAGGCGCAATCACCTGCCAGGCACAGCGAGTACCGATCAACATTAGGCAAGCCGACAACCTTGCCGTCAGCCTGGAACTGCACGATGGCGCCGCTACCGAAGCCGTCGCTGATCTTCCAGTCGCCGCCCATGTAGGCCGCGTACAGCGCACGCTCAAAGTTGGCGCCTATGGGGGCACCTTCCGGCGCGGGGTCCTTGGCGCGGGCAAACAGCTGTTCCGGCTCGTTGTCGTTGGCCGATTGCAGCAGTTGTTTGCCTTTGCGCTTCAGTTCGGTAGCTGAGCTGCCGTAGAAATCCACGCTCCAGGCGCCGGATTTTTCACCCAGCAATTTGCCTTCGGCTACTTCAAAGCCGTTGTAGTAGCGCGCCTGCGAAGCCTTGGTATTAACCTCCCATTCGAGGTTAGGGCCATAGCTTTGCAAGGCTTCACGCAAAGGGCCGCCTTTGGCTGCCGCATCGATGGCGACCTGGTTGATCCAGGTGCCGCTCACGTCCAGGTCGGCAGGGTTGCTGGCGCAGCCGCCGAGCAGCAGGGCGAGCAGTGATGAGGCTACAAGCGCTTTGCGCATCATGAAATCCTTTTAAAACGAAGTCGGCGCAGCCTATGGGAGGGCCGCGCCGGGTGTTTTACTCGATGACCAGAATCGCGTCCATCTCAACCTGTGCACCCTTTGGCAGGGCAGCAACGCCGATGGCAGCGCGGGCTGGGTACGGCTGTTCGAAGTACTTGCCCATGATCTCGTTGACCTTGGCGAAGTGGCTCAGGTCGGTGAGGAAAATGTTCAGCTTGACGATGTCCTTGAACGAACCGCCAGCAGCTTCAGCAACCGACTTGAGGTTTTCGAAGACCTGCACGGTCTGTGCTTCAAAGCCTTCCACCAGTTCCATGGTCTTTGGGTCCAGCGGGATCTGGCCAGACATGTAGACGGTATTGCCCGCCTTGATCGCCTGGGAGTAAGTGCCGATCGCGGCCGGGGCTTTATCGCTGGTGATAACGGTCTTGGTCATTTATGACTCCTTGTAAGAGGTGATGACGTATTTGAAGGCCTATGCCCGCATACGGGTGATGCGGATCACACCGATCAGGGCGCGCAGTTTCTTGATCACGCGGGCGAGGTGCACACGGTCGTGCACGCTGACCACCAGCTGGACCACGCTGATGCGACCATCGCGCTCGTCCATGCTGATTTTCTCGATATTGCCGTCGGCCGCGTTGACGCTGCTGGCCAGCAGGGCGATCAGGCCGCGTTGGTGTTCCAGCTCGACGCGCAACTCGACGTTGAATTCGCCGGTGACATCCTTGGCCCACGAGAGCTGGATGCATTTTTCCGGATTGTGACGGACTTCGGTGATGTTGCGGCAGTTGTCCAGGTGCACCACCATACCTTTGCCCGCCGACAAGTGGCCGACAATCGGGTCGCCCGGGATCGGCGTGCAACACTTGGCGTAGCTGAGCACCAAGCCTTCGGTGCCGCGAATCGCCAGTGGGCCTTCCGGGCTTGGTAGCTGCTCACCTTCGCCGAGCAAGCGGCGGGCGACGACGTAGGCCATGCGGTTGCCCAGGCCGATATCTTCCAGCAGATCTTCGATGGTTTCCTGGCGATACTCGTGAAGCATCGCTTGCACACGCTCTGTAGGAACTTTGTCTAGGGCACTGTCGAAACCATTAAGTACCTTGTTCAGCAGGCGTTCGCCGAGGCTGATGGATTCGGAGCGGCGCTGTAGCTTCAGGGCGTGACGGATATGTGTGCGCGCTTTGCCGGTGACCACAAAGTTGAGCCAGGCTGGGTTCGGGCGTGCGCCCGGCGCGCTGACGATCTCGACCGTGGAGCCGCTTTGCAGCGGTTCGGACAGCGGCGCGAGGCGGCGATTGATCCGACAGGCAATGCAGCTGTTGCCCACGTCGGTGTGCACCGCGTAGGCAAAGTCGACCGCCGTGGAGCCTTTGGGCAGCTCCATGATCCGGCCTTTGGGCGTGAACACGTAGACCTCGTCCGGGAACAGGTCGATCTTCACGCTTTCGATAAATTCGAGGGAGTTGCCGGCACGTTGCTGCATTTCCAGCACGCCCTTGACCCACTGGCGGGCGCGGGCATGGGTGCCTTTGGGCTGCTCGTCGCCGCTGGATTTGTACAGCCAATGGGCGGCGATGCCGTTGTTGGCCATCTCTTCCATTTCGCGGGTGCGGATCTGGATCTCGATCGGCACACCATGCATACCGAACAGCGTGGTATGCAGCGATTGGTAGCCGTTGGCCTTGGGAATCGCGATGTAGTCCTTGAAGCGGCCGGGCAGGGGCTTGTACAAATTATGTACAGCGCCGAGCACGCGGTAGCAGGTGTCAACCTTGTCGACGATGATCCGGAACGCGTACACGTCCATGATCTCGTTGAAGGCCCGACGCTTGCCGCGCATCTTCTTGTAGATGCCGTAGATGTGCTTCTGCCGCCCGCTGACTTCGCCTTCGATCTCGTCGATCGCCAGGCAATGGCTCAGCGACTCTTCGATCTTGTTGACGATTTCCTTGCGGTTGCCCCGGGCGCGTTTCACCGCCTGGTAGATGCGCGCCGAACGCATCGGGTGCATGGCCTTGAAACCGAGGTCTTCAAACTCGATACGGATGGCATGCATGCCCAGCCGGTTGGCGATGGGCGCGTAGATTTCCAGGGTTTCCTTGGCGATGCGCCGGCGTTTTTCGCCGGACAGCACTTCCAGCGTGCGCATGTTGTGCAGCCGGTCGGCCAGCTTGACCAGAATCACCCGAATGTCGCGGGCCATGGCCATGGCCATCTTCTGGAAGTTTTCCGCCTGGGCTTCGGCCTTGGTCTCGAAGTTCATCTGGGTCAGTTTGCTGACCCCGTCGACCAGTTCGGCCACGGTTTCACCGAACTGCGCTTGCAGCGCTTCTTTGGCGATACCGGTGTCTTCAATCACGTCATGCAGCATTGCGGCCATCAGGCTTTGATGGTCCATGTGCATGTCGGCAAGAATATTTGCCACCGCAAGGGGATGCGTGACATACGCCTCGCCACTACGGCGGCGTTGGCCGTCGTGGGCTTGTTCGGCGTAGAAATACGCTCGGCGGACCAGGTTGACCTGGTCTGGGCCGAGGTAGGCCGATAAGCGATCGGCGAGGGCGTCTATGCTCGGCAAAGTGTGAACTCCTGCCGTTGGCTGTGACCCCGCGCCGTGCTACGTCGACCAGGCATAGGCTTAGACGGCCTCGTTGGACTCGTCCTCGAACGCTGCAAACAGCGGTTCGTCTTCAACGATTTCGGCGTTGGCGATGAACTCGTAGCTCATCAGGCCTTCAGCGATTTCACGCAGGGCTACAACGGTAGGCTTGTCGTTTTCCCACTGGACCAGGGGCTCTTTGCCGCCAGTGGCCAGTTGACGGGCACGCTTGGTAGAGAGCATGACCAGCTCAAAGCGGTTATCCACGTGTTCTAGGCAGTCTTCAACGGTTACGCGGGCCATGGTATTCCTCGGAGCGAATGCAAGATGCGCGCTGCCCGGTTGGGCGAGCGGACTAAACAGTTTAAAAAATCACCAGCGTTTAGGGAAGCGCTGATTTTTCGCAGGCCCTCGCAAAACCGCTACAAGCGCCAATGTAAAGCCCTTGCAGCGGTTTTGGGAAGAGCCAATCAGCCGAGCAGTTCGGCCAGTAATTTGCCGAAACGCTGTTGTTGGCGCTTTTGCTGGAGCTGGTTGGTGCGAAAAATCGCCTTCAAATCGTCCAACGCGTGGGCAAAATCGTCGTTAATGATCAGGTAGTCATAGTCGACGTAATGGCTCATTTCGCTGACGGCCTCACGCATACGGCCTTCGATGATCTCGTCGCTGTCCTGGCCGCGATTTTTCAAGCGCTGGTGCAAGGCTTCAAGCGACGGCGGCAGGATGAAGATCGAACGCGCCTTGGGCATCAGTTGGCGCACTTGCTCGGCGCCCTGCCAGTCGATTTCCAGAATCAGGTCGTGGCCTTCGTCCAGGGTCTGCTGCAAGTGGCTTTGCGACGTGCCGTAGAGGTTGCCGAAGACTTCGGCGCGCTCGAGGAAGTCGCCGTGCTCGATCATCTTGACGAACTCGGTGCGTTCGACGAAGTGATAGTGCACGCCGTTCACCTCACCCGGGCGCATGGCGCGGGTGGTGTGGGAAACCGAGATGCGGATCTGCTCGTCAGCGTCGGTCAGGGCCTTGACCAGGCTGCTTTTGCCCGCGCCCGAGGGGGCGGAAATGATGTAAAGGGTGCCGGTGCTGTGGGTCATGGAGGTTGCCTTACTCAATATTCTGTACTTGTTCGCGCATCTGCTCGATCAACACTTTGAGGTTGACCGCAGCCGTGGTACTACGCGGATCGAACGCCTTGGAGCCCAGTGTATTGGCTTCGCGGTTGAGTTCCTGCATCAGGAAGTCCAGGCGCCGACCGGCGGCACCGCCCGATTTGAGCACGCGGCGCACTTCAAGGATGTGGGTGCTCAGGCGGTCGAGTTCTTCGGCGACGTCGCTCTTCTGCGCCAGCAACACCATTTCCTGTTCCAGGCGCACCGGGTCGAGGTCGGCCTTCATGTCGGTAAAGCGGTCGAGCACCTTCTGGCGCTGGGTGGCGAGCATCTGCGGCACCAGCTCGCGCAGGGTGACCACGTCTTCTTCGATGGAGGTAAGACGCTCGCTGATCAGGCGTGCCAGCTCGGCGCCTTCGCGCTCGCGGCCGGCCTTGAGCTCCTTCAAGCCCTGGTTGAACAGGGCGAGGGCTTCGGCGTTGAGGGCTTGCGGGTCGGTGGCGTCGGCCACCAATACGCCAGGCCAAGCCAGCACTTCCAGTGGGTTGAGCGCGGCAGGCTGCTTGATCAGGCCGGCGATGGTCTCGGCGGCGGCCACCAATTGTGCCGCGCGGTCGCGATCAACCTGCAGCGGCTTGCCGGTGGTTTCTTCGGTAAAGCGCAGGGTGCATTCCAGCTTGCCTCGGGAGATGCCCTGGCGCAGCGCCTCACGCACGGCGCCTTCGAGGTCGCGGAATGACTCCGGCAGACGCAGGTGCGGTTCCAGGTAGCGGCTGTTGACCGAGCGCAGCTCCCAGCTCAGGGTGCCTTGTACGCCGGCTTTTTCGACGCGGGCGAAGGCGGTCATGCTGTGCACCATGGAGGTACCTCGCGTTGCAGTCCCGCAAACACGGGCTGATGGTTAAGAAGGCGCAGGATTGTAGCGCAGTGGGCGAGCACGCCCAAACTCGACCATTCGTAACCGGATTTTTTAGCAGTGCCCCGAATCGGCTCGCGGCTCTATAATGCTCGGCAGTTTTTCGTCCTCAGTACAGGTGTCTCCCTATGAAACGTCCAAGTGGTCGCGCTGCCGATCAGCTCCGCTCGATCCGCATCACCCGCAACTACACCAAACACGCCGAGGGGTCTGTACTGGTCGAGTTTGGCGATACCAAGGTGATCTGCACCGTCAGCGTCGAAAACGGCGTACCGCGTTTCCTTAAAGGCCAGGGCCAGGGTTGGTTGACCGCCGAGTACGGCATGCTGCCGCGCGCCACCGGTGAGCGTAACCAGCGTGAAGCCAGCCGTGGCAAGCAAGGCGGCCGCACCCTGGAAATCCAGCGCCTGATCGGTCGTTCCCTGCGCGCAGCCCTGGATATGTCCAAGCTGGGCGACGTGACCCTGTACGTCGACTGCGACGTGATCCAGGCCGACGGCGGCACCCGCACCGCGTCCATCACCGGCGCCATGGTCGCCCTGGTTGATGCACTCAAAGTGATCAAGAAGCGTGGCGGCCTGAAAGGCGGTGACCCGCTCAAGCAAATGATCGCTGCCGTATCGGTAGGCATGTACCAAGGCGAGCCTGTGCTGGACCTGGACTACCTGGAAGACTCGGCCGCCGAGACCGACCTGAACGTGGTGATGACCAGCACTGGTGGCTTCATCGAAGTGCAGGGCACTGCCGAAGGCGCGCCATTCCAGCCGGCTGATCTGAACGCCATGCTGGCCCTGGCCCAGAAAGGCATGACCGAGATTTTCGAACTGCAGAACGCCGCCCTGGCTGACTGAGTCGGCCTCAAGGAGAAACGCCATGAATGACAGCCAAATGCCGGTGCCTACGCCTTCCTACGAAGTGCGTCAGGGGGCAATGTTGTGCCATCTCGCGGCGTTTCTGGGGTTTGTGTTCCCTTTCGGCAGTGTCGTAGGGCCGCTGATCCTGTGGCAGATGAAGAAAGAAGTGGACCCGTTCATTGATGATCAGGGCAAGGAAGCCCTGAACTTCCAGATCACCGTGGCCATCGCCTGGATGGTTTGCATCGTGCTGGCCTTTGCGGTGGTTGGGTTTTTCCTGATGTTTGCGCTGGCGATTGCCACTGTGGTGCTGACGATCATCGGCAGTATCAAGGCTAACAAGGGCATTGCCTATCGCTACCCCTTGACCTGGCGCGTGATCAAATAATGAGCAGGCACAAAAAAACCGACAGCGATGCCGGTTTTTTTGTGCCTGGAAAAAGACCTCAGATGGTCAATGTCCAGTCGTAGTCCACGATCAGCGGCGCGTGCTGCGAGAAGCGCGGCTGGCGCGGCAGGCGTGCGCTGCGAACGAACCGGCGCAGGCCTGGGGTCAGCAACTGGTAGTCGAAACGCCAGCCCAGGTTGAGCATCTCAGCCTGTTCGTTGTCCGGCCACCAGCTGTACTGGTCGCCTTCGCGGCTGACTTCGCGCAGGGCATCCACGTAGCCCATGTTGCCGACAATCTCGTCCATCCAGGCGCGTTCTGGCGCCAGGAAACCAGGGGATTGCTGGCTGTCGCGCCAGTTCTTGATATCCAGCTTCTGTTGCGCCACGTACAGCGAGCCACAATAAATGTACTCGCGACGTTTGCGCCGCTGTTTATCCAGATAACGGGCGAAATCGTCCATTAGCTTGAACTTCTGGTTCAAGTCTTCATCGCCGTTCTGCCCCGAAGGAAGCAGCAAGGTCGCGATGCTGACCTTATCGAAATCGGCTTGCAGGTAGCGCCCGTAGCGGTCGGCTGTCTCGAAGCCGAGGCCGCTGATGACCGCCTTGGGTTGCAACCGCGAATACAAAGCCACGCCACCTTGGGTGGGCACTTCGGCATCGCAGGCATAAAGGAAGTAGCCATCCAGTTGGAAGGCTGGGTCGTCCAGTTCAAAGGCGGAGGCGCGGGTATCCTGCAGGCAGATGACGTCGGCATTCTGGGCTTGCAGCCAACTGAGCAAACCACGCTCGACTGCAGCCTGAATACCATTAACGTTCACACTGATGATCCGCATAAATGGCCCCAAAAATCGCGTGCGTGTATGATACACGCCGTCTACCTAATTAGCTAAATCCGTGGTATCTGAGGCTTTTTTCATGCAGGCGTATCAACGCGATTTCATTCGTTTTGCCATCGATCGCGGCGTTTTGCGCTTCGGTGAGTTCACTCTAAAGTCCGGGCGCACCAGCCCGTACTTTTTCAATGCGGGCTTGTTCAACTCGGGTTCGGCCCTGGCTCAGCTGGGTCGTTTCTACGCGGCAGCCATCGTCGAAAGCGGTATTTCCTTCGACGTTTTGTTCGGCCCGGCCTACAAAGGCATTCCCCTGGCGGCTGCAACTGCCGTGGCCCTGGCTGAACATCACGGGCAGGACCTGCCGTGGTGCTTCAACCGCAAAGAGGCCAAGGCCCATGGCGAAGGCGGTAGCCTGGTGGGCGCGCCGCTGACTGGCGATGTGTTGATCATCGATGACGTGATCACGGCCGGTACTGCTATCCGCGAAGTGATGCAGATCATCGCGTCCCAGGACGGCGCCAAGGCCGCCGGCGTGCTGATCGCGCTGAACCGCCAGGAACGTGGCAACGGTGAATTGTCGGCGATCCAGGAAGTGGAGCGCGACTTCGGTATTCCGGTGGTGAGCATCGTGTCGTTGAACCAGGTGCTGCAGTTTCTGGAAGATGATCCGCAGCTCAAGCAGCACTTGCCGGCTGTGCGTGCGTACCGCGAACAATTCGGCGTCTGACACAGATCTCCTGTGGGAGCGGGCTTGCCCGCGATAGCGGTGTATCAGGCAATAGAATTGTTGAATGTGTCGCCGCCATCGCAGGCAAGCCAGCTCCCACAGTGGGACTGCGTACAAACACGAAGGCCCCCGCTCAATTGAGTTAAGCGGGGGCCTTTTTGTTTGCAGCTACGGACGCTTGCGGTTACTGATCAGCGTGCCCACACCCGTGTCGGTGAAGATTTCCAGCAGGATCGCATTCGGTACCCGGCCATCCAGGATCAACGAGCTGCCCACACCGCCTTGCACCGCTTCCAGCGCGCAACGGATTTTAGGCAGCATGCCGCCGTAGATGGTGCCGTCGGCGATCAACTCGTCCACTTGTTGAGTGGTCAGGCCAGTCAGCACCTTGCCTTCCTTGTCCATCAGGCCAGCGATGTTGGTCAGCAGCATCAGCTTTTCAGCCTTCAGTGCTTCAGCCACCTTGCCGGCCACCAGGTCGGCGTTGATGTTGTAGGACTCGCCGTTTGCACCCACGCCGATCGGCGCGATCACCGGGATGAAGTCACCTTTCACCAGCAGGTTCAGCAGGTCGGTGTTGATGCCGATGACTTCACCCACTTGGCCGATGTCGATGATTTCCGGCTGGGTCATCTCTGGCGTCTGGCGGGTCACCGTCAGTTTTTTTGCGCGGATCAGCTCCGCGTCCTTGCCGGTCAGGCCGATGGCGCTGCCGCCGTGGCGGTTGATCAGGTTGACGATGTCCTTGTTGACCTGGCCGCCGAGGACCATCTCCACCACGTCCATGGTTTGCGCGTCAGTGACGCGCATGCCATCGATGAAGTGACTCTCGATCGACAAGCGCTTGAGCAGATCGCCGATTTGCGGGCCGCCACCGTGGACTACCACCGGGTTGATCCCCACGGCTTTCATCAACACGATGTCGCGGGCAAAGCCGGTTTTCAGCTCTTCGCTTTCCATGGCATTGCCGCCGTACTTGATCACCAGCGTCTTGCCGACGTAGCGTCGGATGTAAGGCAACGCTTCGGAAAGGACCTTGGCAGTGTTGGCAGCGGCTTCGCGTTCGAGGGTCATTCAGGGCTCCGGTTAAAAATCAGAACGGTAATTGGAGATCAGGGGCAACACGTTTCAACTGGGCGTGGAACACGTCCTTGATGCGCTGCAACTCAGCCTCGGTATCCGCCTCGAAACGCAGGACCAGCACCGGTGTGGTGTTGGACGCGCGAACCAGGCCCCAGCCTTTGGCGTAATCGACTCGCACACCATCAATGGTGGTCAGGTTGGCGCCTTCGCCCCATTGCGCATCGTGCAGTGCGTCAATGATGCTGAATTTGCTCTCCTCGGTCACATGGATATTGATCTCTGGCGTAGAAATATCATTCGGGAAGGTCTGAAACAGCTCTTCGGCCGTGGATTTTTCCTTGCTGAGGATCTCCAGCAGGCGTGCGGCACTGTAAATCCCATCGTCAAACCCGAACCAGCGTTCCTTGAAGAACACATGGCCGCTCATTTCGCCGGCCAACAGCGCGCCGGTTTCCTTCATTTTCTTTTTGATCAACGAGTGACCGGTCTTCCACATTAGCGGGCGACCGCCATATTCCTTGATCAGCGGCGTGAGGCGGCGGGTGCACTTCACGTCGAAGATGATCTCGGCGTTGGGGTTGCGCGCGACCACGTCGCGGGCGAACAGCATCAGCAGGCGATCCGGGAACACGATTTCACCGGTTTCGGTCACCACGCCTACGCGATCGCCGTCGCCGTCGAAGGCCAAGCCCACATCAGCCCCGGTTTCCTTGACCTTGGCGATCAGGTCCACCAGGTTTTCAGGCTTGCCCGGGTCCGGGTGATGGTTCGGAAAGTTGCCGTCAACGTCGCAGAACAATGGGATCACTTCGCAGTTCAGGGCTTCGAGCAGCTGCGGCGCGATCACGCCGGCCGCGCCGTTGCCACAGTCCACCACCACTTTCAGGCGGCGCGCGAGTTTGACGTCACGGGTGATTTCATCAGAGTAGCGTTGCAGGATGTCGACTTTGGTGACGGTGCCCTGGCCGCTGGTCAGATCGTTGGTCTTCAGGCGGTTGTGCAGGGCCTGGATCTGTTCGTTGGCCAGGGTGTCGCCAGCGATGACGATCTTGAAGCCGTTGTAGTCCGACGGGTTATGGCTGCCGGTGAGCATCACCCCGGACTTGCCGGCCAGTACGTTGGCTGCGTAGTACAGCGCAGGCGTCGGCACCAGGCCCACGTCGCTGACATGGCAACCGCTGTCGGCCAGGCCCTGGATCAGTTGTTCCACCAGCTCCGGGCCGGACAGGCGACCGTCACGGCCAACCGAGACGTTGGGCTCGCCCTGGGCCAGGCTCTGGGAGCCGATGGCGCGACCAATCCAGTAGGCCGTTTCGGCAGTCAGGGTCTTGGGCACCACGCCACGAATGTCATAGGCGCGAAAGATGCTGTCGGGGAATGTCGGGGCTACGCGGGCTGCGGTACTCATCGCGGGGGGAAACTCCATCTGAAGGGGGCAAGGCTGGCCTTAATGTGACTGACCGGCAGGCTCAAACTGAAGGGTATGACGGTGTTTTCGGCAGAGAGTTCGTGGTGCAAAAATGCCATCGGAGTGCTGGCCCCGACTTGTTGTCTGCGTAATGCGTTGATTTCTATGGAGAAAACTCGCTGATAAAATCCGCGCATTCTTCGTCCTGAAAGCCCAGCGGTGGCGTCGGGCCGGGCAACGGCGCCCGGCCAGATTCAGCTTAGTCAGTGGCTGCCGGAATGCCCGAACCCGCCCGCGCCGCGCTGGGTTTCGTCGAATTCCTCTACCAGTTCGAAATGTGCCTGTACGACCGGCACCAGTACCAACTGGGCAATGCGCTCGCCGACGGCGATGTTGAACGCGGTCTGGCCACGGTTCCAGCATGACACCATCAGCTCGCCCTGATAGTCCGAGTCGATCAGGCCCACCAGGTTGCCCAGCACGATGCCGTGTTTATGACCCAGGCCGGAGCGCGGCAAGATCAGCGCAGCGAGGCCAGGGTCGCCGACGTAGATCGACAGGCCCGTGGGAATCAGAATGGTCTGGCCCGGCTCAAGCACTGTGTCTTGCTTGAGCATGGCGCGCAGGTCGAGGCCGGCGGAGCCCGGGGTGGCATAGGCTGGCAGCGGGAATTCGTTGCCGATGCGTGGGTCGAGGATCTTGGCTTGCAAAGCGTGCATGGACATTAAACCTGGTTCAGCCGTTGGGCGATAAAAGAGATCAGTTGGCGGGCAATCTTGCCTTTGCTGGTCTGGGCGAAAAGGGTGGCGTGCAGCTCGCGGTCGATCACGCTGCAGGCGTTTTCCTCGCTGTTGAAGCCGATGCTCGGGTTGGCGACATCATTGGCAACGATCAGGTCGAGGTTTTTGTCTTTCAATTTGCGTGCTGCGTAGTCCAGCAAATGCTCGGTCTCGGCGGCGAAGCCGACACTGAACGGGCGGTCCGGGCGCGTGGCGATGGTGGCCAGAATGTCCGGGTTGCGCACCATTTGCAGGAGCAGGCCGTCACCGCTCGTAGGGTCTTTCTTGAGCTTTTGCGGGGCGACGACTTCCGGGCGGTAGTCCGCAACCGCTGCCGAGGCGATAAACAGGTCGCACGGAATGGCCGCCTCACAGGCCGCGAGCATGTCGCGGGCGCTGACTACGTCGATTCGCGTGACCCGATCCGGGGTCGGCAAATGCACCGGGCCGGTGATCAAGGTAACGCGTGCGCCTGCCTCGACCGCCGCTTCGGCCAGCGCAAAGCCCATTTTTCCTGAGCTATGGTTGGTGATGTAGCGCACCGGGTCGATGTTTTCCTGGGTTGGGCCAGCCGTGATCAGCACATGCTTGCCAGTGAGTGCCAAGTGCTGGAAGCACTCGGCGGCGCACTGGGCCAGGTCGGTGGCTTCAAGCATGCGACCCATGCCGACGTCGCCGCAGGCCTGGCTGCCGGAGGCCGGGCCGAATACCTTGAGGCCACGGCTTTGCAGGAGTTGGGTGTTGGCCTGGGTGGCCGGGTCGCGCCACATGGCCTGGTTCATGGCCGGGGCGATGGCGACGGTGGCGTCGGTGGCCAGTACCAGGGTGGTCAGCAGGTCATCGGCGATGCCTTGGGCCAGGCGCGCGATCAGGTCGGCGGTGGCCGGGGCGATCAGCACCAGGTCGGCCCATTTGGCCAGCTCGATATGGCCCATGGCGGCTTCGGCCGCCGGGTCCAGCAGATCCAGGTGAACCGGGTGCCCGGACAAGGCCTGCATGGTCAACGGCGTGATGAACTCACTGCCGCCGCGAGTCATGACCACGCGCACTTCGGCGCCTTGGTCCAGGAGCCTGCGGACCAGCTCTGCGCTCTTGTAGGCGGCAATGCCGCCGCCAACGCCGAGAACGATGCGTTTCCGATACAGACGCTGCATTGGTTTGCCTTTCCAGTTCAGTGATGCCAGTTCAGTGGCGCCTGCGATGCCCCCTCCCCAGGGGAAATCGCGGCAAAAAAGAGGGCCTACGATAACACAGCGTCCGCGAGGCAACAGCGGTGCACGTGGCGCATAGGACGCATAGGGAAAGGGAGGCGGGATGAGTATTCGCGATTGGCCAGCAGCAGAGCGGCCGCGAGAGAAGCTTTTGGAATGGGGCGCGGCGAGCCTGTCGGATGCCGAGCTGCTGGCGATCTTCCTGCGTACCGGGGTCGCTGGCAGGAGCGCTGTGGACTTGGCGCGCCATCTGTTGGCGCAATTCGGTGGCTTGCGCCCATTGTTGGAGGCCAGCCAGGTGCTGTTCAACCAGCAATTGGGCCTTGGGCCGGCGAAATTTGCCCAGTTGCAGGCAGTGCTGGAAATGTCCCGGCGACATATGGCCGAGCGCCTGCGTAAGGATTCGGTGCTGGAAAGCCCGGTAGCCGTGCGTGATTACCTGAAGGCTTTGCTGCGCCATGAGCCTCACGAGATCTTCGGTTGCCTGTTTCTCGACTCAAAACACAGGGTGCTGGGTTTCGAAGCGTTATCCCAGGGCACCATTGACGCGGCGATGGTTTACCCCCGGCAAGTGGTCAAGCGCGCCCTGGCGTATAACGCGGCGGCCTTGATCCTGTGCCACAACCATCCTTCCGGCAGCGCAGAGCCCAGTGCGGCTGATCGAAAATTGACCAAGTTGCTGCAAAAGGCCTTGGAAGTAGTGGACGTGCGGGTACTGGATCACATCATTGTGGGCGATGGCGATCCGTTGTCGATGGCGGAATACGGGTGGATGTAAGCCCGCCCATGGGGGCGGGCTTGGTTGTCAGGGCTTGACGCTGACCTTGGAGAAGTCCTGGCGCCCGAACGGGCTCACCTGATAGCCCTCGACATTCTTGCGGGTCAGGGCAAATGCCGTAGGGTGCGCCAGCGGCAGCCACAACGCTTGCTGCTGGATCTGCGCCTGGGCCTGCTGATACAGCTTGCTGCGTACTCCCTGCTCGCTGGTGGTCTTGCCGGCGCTGATCAGCTTGTCCAGGGCGGGGTCGCAGTAGCGGGCGAAATTGGTGCCGGATTTGACTGCCGCACAGGAGAACTGCGGGGTAAGGAAGTTATCCGGGTCGCCGTTGTCGCCGGCCCAGCCCATGAACAGCAAGTCGTGCTCGCCGGCTTTGGCGCGGCGAATCAACTCGCCCCATTCGATCACGCGGATCTCGGCCTGGATGCCGACCTTGGCCAGGTCAGCCTGCAGCAGTTGTGCGCCGAGGTTCGGGTTGGGGTTCAGCAGGCTGCCGGTGGGGCGGGTCCAGATAGTGGTCTTGAAACCATCCTTGAGCCCGGCACGGTCCAGCAGCCCCTTGGCCTTGGCGAGGTCCTGTGGATAACCGGGCAGCTCTTTGGCGTAGCTCCAGGTGTTGGGCGGGAAAGGTCCGTTCGCGGCTTCGGCAGTGCCTTCAAACACGGCCTTGAGGTAACTGCCCTTGTCGAAGGCCAGGTTGATCGCCTGGCGTACTTCGGGCTTGTCCAGGGGCGGGTGCTGGCTGTTGATGGCCACGAAGGCGGTCATGAAGGCGGCGGTTTTCTCCACCTTGAGCGCCGGGTCCTTTTCGGCCTCGCCCACGTCCAGCGGCTTGGGCGAAAGGGCAATCTGGCATTCATTGCGGTGCAATTTCTGCAGGCGCACGTTGGCGTCCGGCGTGATCGCGAAGATCAAGTTATCCACAGCCGGTTTGCCGGCGAAGTAGTCCGGGTTGGCCTTGTAGCGCACCACGGCATCTTTCTGGAAGCGGCTGAAGATGAACGGCCCGGTGCCGATGGGCTGGCTGTTGAGCTTCTCCGGCGTGCCGGCCTTGAGCAGTTTGTCGGCGTATTCGGCCGGGTAGATCGAGGCAAAGCCCATGCTCAGGGCGGCGAGGAAGGTGGAGTCGGCGTGATCCAGGGTAAAGCGCACGGTCAGCGGGTCAAGAGCGTCGATCTTCTTGACCAGTGCGGGCAACTGCAGCGACTGCGCATGGGGGAAACCGCTCTGGGCGATCTTGTGCCACGGGTTGGCCGGGTCGAGCATGCGTTCGAAGCTCAAGCGCACGTCTTCCGCGGTCAGGGTACGGCTTGGGGTGAAGTATTCGGTGCGATGAAACTTCACATCCGGGTGCAGCTTGAAGGTATAGGTCAGGCCATCCGGCGAGACTTCCCAGCTGTCTGCCAGGCTTGGCACCAGCTTGCCGCTGGCCGCGTCGTAGTCCACCAGGCGGTTCATCAGCACGTCGGCTGAAGCATTGGTGGTGGTCAATGAGTTGTATTGCACCACATCGAACCCTTCGGGGCTGGCCTCGGTGCAAACGCTCAGATTGGTGGCAGCAACAGCCGCCGGAGCGATAAATAGAGGGGCAAGCAATAGCGGTAGGGCAGCGAGGCGCATGTTCGGTTTCCTTTGCAGATCGAAGGCCCATCTGCGAGTGCAGTCTGGAAAAGTCCTACCGTAGAGGTCTGACAGATAAATGACTAGCCCATTTTTGCCTGTGCTTTTGCCTGAAATGCTGTTTTGATGGCGCCTCAGCGCGTTCCGCCGTGCGCTTCACTGCGCGCGCGGGCGCTGTAAATCATTCTGTGCGACGAGTGGTCGATTGTTACTGCGGCCCCTATTAGCAACGGTTCAGGCGTTTGCCGCCGAGATTTACGCCGGTAAAAACACACGGGCTGTTGTTGCACTAGGGTCTTTCTGGTATAAAGCAGCGCTCTTTTCTAGGGGCCCGGTTCCTTCGCTTGTAGGTGTAGCCGGTAAGACCCTAAAGAAACGCGGCGCCTGGCGCCAAATGACTGAGAGATTAAGCGGCCAACCCATGCCGGGTTGGGCATGTGGTTTTAGAGGGCTGAGGCATGTCGAGAGTATGTCAAGTTACCGGTAAGGGTCCGGTGACTGGGAATAACATTTCCCACGCAAATAACAAAACCCGTCGTCGTTTCCTGCCAAACCTGCAGCATCACCGCTTCTGGGTTGAAGAAGAGAAACGTTTTGTCCGTCTGCGCGTATCTGCTAAAGGCATGCGTATCATCGACAAGCGTGGCATCACTGTCGTGCTGGCCGAAATTCGTGCCGCTGGCAAGATTTAAGGAGCTATATCATGCGTGAATTGATTCGAATGATCTCTAGCGCCGGTACTGGTCACTTCTACACTACCGACAAGAACAAGCGTACTACCCCGGACAAGCTCGAAAAGAAAATGTTCGACCCGCGCGTTCGCAAGCACGTGATCTACAAAGAAGGCAAAATCAAGTAATTGGTTTTCTTCAATGTGAAAAAAAGCCCGTCTCTCACGATTCGGGCTTTTTTTTGCCTGCAATTTGCTGATCAGGCTTTCTGTTCAAACACTACGTAGATCTTGCGGCACGGCTCCAGCACTTCCCAGGTGCCGCTGAAACCGGCCGGGATCACGAAGCGGTCACCGGCGCGCAAGGTCTTGGCGTTGCCGTCGGCATCACGCAGGACGGACACGCCCTGCACAATCTCGCAGTACTCATGCTCGCTGTAGTTGACCTTCCAGTGCCCGACCTCACCTTCCCAGACCCCGGCGCTCATTTGGCCGCACGGGCTGTTGTAGTGGTTGTAGACCGTTTGCTCGGGATCGCCCTTGAGGATTTTTTCGGCAGCAGGGCGGTAGCGCTCGGCGGCGGTCTTGGCTTGGCTGAAGTCGACGATGTCCTGGATGCTCATGTGCGGTTCCCGTCTGGCCTGCGGTTGGAGAGCCCAAAGTCTATGTTTATTAAAATGAACATCGCAAGGGCGTTTACTGGCGTTATGTCAAATATATTGAAACACCCCCAGCCGCTGGTTTAGGGTGGCAGCTGCCTTGAGCCGAACAGATGGCTGGCGGGGCAAGCATTCTTTGAGGCTGCCGGGGGACATCGCCTGGCCCTCGTGTTCAATAAGAGGAGGACACTCGCATGACCACCCTGACCCGTGCCGACTGGGAACAACGCGCCAAGGAACTGAAGATCGAAGGCCGCGCCTACATCAATGGTGAGTACACCGCCGCCGTTTCCGGTGACACCTTCGAATGCATCAGCCCGGTCGATGGCCGCCTGCTGGCCACTGTTGCCAGCTGCGACGCCACCGATGCCCAGCGCGCTGTGGAAAACGCCCGCGCCACGTTCAATTCCGGTGTGTGGTCGCGCCTGGCACCGGCCAAACGCAAAGCCACCATGATCCGTTTCGCTTCGTTGCTCAAGGCCAATGCCGAGGAGCTGGCGCTGCTTGAAACCCTGGACATGGGCAAGCCGATCAGCGACTCCCTGAACATCGACGTACCCGGCGCGGCGAATGCCCTGAGTTGGAGCGGCGAGGCCATCGACAAGATCTACGACGAAGTTGCCGCCACCCCGCACGACCAACTGGGTCTGGTGACCCGCGAGCCTGTCGGCGTGGTGGGCGCTATCGTGCCGTGGAACTTCCCGCTGATGATGGCCTGCTGGAAGCTCGGCCCGGCGCTGTCCACCGGTAACTCGGTAATCCTCAAGCCGTCCGAAAAGTCCCCGCTGACCGCCATCCGTATCGCGGCCCTGGCCGTTGAAGCCGGTATTCCAAAAGGCGTGTTCAACGTGCTGCCGGGTTACGGCCACACCGTGGGCAATGCGCTGGCGCTGCACATGGACGTCGACACCCTGGTGTTCACCGGTTCGACCAAAATCGCCAAGCAACTGTTGATTCGCTCCGGTGAATCGAACATGAAGCGCGTGTGGCTGGAAGCGGGCGGCAAGAGCCCGAACATCGTGTTCGCCGATGCGCCGGACCTGCAAGCGGCCGCCGAATCTGCCGCTGGCGCCATTGCGTTCAACCAGGGCGAAGTGTGCACCGCGGGTTCGCGTCTGCTGGTGGAGCGTTCGATCAAGGACACTTTCCTGCCGCTGGTGATCGAAGCCCTCAAGGGCTGGAAGCCCGGCAACCCGCTGGACCCAGCCACTAACGTGGGCGCGCTGGTGGATACCCAGCAAATGAACACCGTGCTTTCGTACATCGAAGCCGGCCATGCCGATGGCGCCAAGTTGGTAGCTGGCGGCAAGCGCACCCTGGAAGAGACGGGCGGCACGTACGTCGAGCCGACGATTTTCGACGGCGTGACCAACGCGATGAAGATCGCCCAGGAAGAGATCTTTGGCCCAGTGCTGTCGGTGATCACCTTCGACAGCGCAGAAGAAGCGATCAAGATCGCCAACGATACCGTCTACGGCCTGGCTGCCGCGGTGTGGACGGCAGACATCTCCAAGGCGCACCTGACCGCCAAAGCCCTGCGTGCCGGTAGCGTGTGGGTCAACCAATACGATGGCGGCGACATGACCGCGCCGTTTGGTGGCTTCAAGCAGTCGGGCAATGGTCGCGACAAATCGCTGCATGCGTTCGACAAGTACACCGAGCTGAAGTCGACCTGGATCAAGCTCTAAGCAACACCGCAGTCCAAATGTGGGAGCGGGCTTGTGTGGGAGCTGGCTTGCCTGCGATGCAGACACCTCGGTATGTCAGTCATACCGAGGTGATGCGATCGCAGGCAAGCCAGCTCCTACACAAACTCAGCTCCCACACTGTTTTGTATGACCTTAAGAATTATCCACAGGAGCGGGACATGCGTTGGGCGACCTATTTCGCCGTCTTGGCCTCGGTGCTCAGTGTCGGCCTGGCGCTGGGCGTCAGTATGCCGCTGGTGTCCCTGCGCCTGGAAAGCTGGGGTTATGGCAGTTTTGCCATCGGCGTGATGGCGGCGATGCCGGCCTTCGGTGTGCTGCTCGGCGCGAAGGTGTCCAGTCGCATGGCCTCCTGGCTCGGAACCGCCAACCTCATGCGCCTGTGTTTGTGGGCGGGCGCGGTGTCCATCGGCTTGTTGGCGATCCTGCCCAGCTACCCGGTGTGGCTGGTGCTACGCCTGATGATCGGGGTGATCCTGACCATCGTATTTATCCTGGGCGAAAGCTGGATCAACCAGTTGGTGGTGGAGCAATGGCGCGGCCGTCTGGTGGCACTGTATGGCTGCACGTATGCCCTGAGCCAACTGTCTGGCCCATTGTTGCTGGGCTTGATCGGCACCGACCATGACTACGGTTTCTGGGTCGGCGTCGGTCTGTTGGTGGTGGCGCCGTTGCTGTTGCTGGGACGCTCCGGCGCACCGACTGCCGAGTCCTTCAGCGTGACCTTCGCTGACTTGTGGCGTTTCTGTCTGAGCCTGCCGGCGATTGCGTGGGCGGTGGCGTTATTCGCTGCGTTCGAGGCGATGATTCTGACGTTGTTGCCGATTTACTGCCTGCAACAAGGCTTTACCGCCGAAATCGCCTTGGCCATGGTCAGTACGGTGGTGGTCGGCGATGCGTTGCTGCAGTTGCCCATTGGTGCACTGGCCGACTACCTGCCTCGGCGCACGCTGTTCCTGAGTTGTGCGGTGCTGTTGCTTGCGTCGAGCCTGGCGATTCCGTTGTTGATGCATACGTCGTTGATCTGGCCGATCTGGGTGTTGTTCGGCGCGAGTGCTGGAGGCTTGTTTACCCTGTCGCTGATCCTGATCGGCGAGCGTTATCGCGACGATGCCCTGGTGCGCGCCAATGCCCACGTGGCGCAACTGTGGGGCATCGGTTGCCTGATCGGCCCTTTGGTGGCAGGGGCGGGCAGCCAGTGGATCAGCGGGCATGCACTGCCGCTGCTAATGGCAGCCGGTGCGTTGGGATTGGTGGTGCTGTTGCTGCGCCAAGGCGCGTTCGGCGTGGCGCAACCGGCCTGACCCTGAAATGCGATCAATATGTGGGGGCTGGCTTGCCTGCGATAGCGGTGGGTCAGCAGTTTATCCGTTGCCTGGCACTCCGCCATCGCAGGCAAGCCAGCTCCCACAGTTGATCTCCTCTGGCTCTAGAGCATGCGTTCCAAGCCAACTGACGTTGCAAACCACGCATTGAACCGTCGCCACCAACTGCCCGGCTCGCGGGTCAGGGTGTGCAGTTGGCCGTTATCCTCGGTCACCCACACTATTTGGCCATCCTGCAATTTCGCCTCATAGCTCAAGGCCGGTGCCATGCCTTGCAGCGCTAGGTTGCGCACGTGCTCCGCCAGCTCGGGGCTGTCGACCAGCACGCCGACTTCGGTATTCCACAGCACTGAGCGTGGGTCGAAGTTGAACGAGCCGATAAACGATTTCTGCCGGTCAAAGATCATCGCCTTGCTGTGCAGGCTGGAGTCCGAGCCGCGGAAGGTGCCGCGCCGGAACAGATGCGGCCCGCTGCCTGCGCTGGGGTCACCGGGTTGACGGCGCAGTTCGTAGAGCTTCACGCCGTGTTCCAGCAGCGCCTTGCGATAGGGCGCATAACCGCCGTGTACAGCCGGCACGTCAGTGGCTTCCAGGGAGTTGGTCAGCAGGCTGACCGACACCCCCGCATCGGCGCGCCCGGTCAGGTACACCAGCCCCGGTTGCCCCGGCACGAAATACGCCGAGATCATCATCAGCTCATGGCTGACCCCTTCCAGTTCCGGTGCCAGTTGAGTGGTGAGCAGCAACCGAGGGTCTGGGTCGGCTTTGGACAGCACCTTGCTTGGTGCGTCCCACAGCGCCTGGTTCCAGGCCCAGATCAGTTCGCGGCGCCAGATGTCCATGCGCGGTTGGGTCTGGTAGGTGCGCAAGCGGTTGTAGAGTGCATGGTTCTGCTGGCGCGATTCGGCCAGCGATGCTTCCAGGTACGCGCGCGCGTCGGCGAGGTCGCCTTTGGAAGGTGTATTGGAAACGAAGTTGTCGATGGGCTTGCTCAGGGCGCTGTTCCAGTACTGGTCGAAACTGTGTCCAAGCTGCTCGGCTACCGGGCCCACGCTGAGCATGTCGATATCGGTGAAGTTCAGGTTGGGCTCTGCATCGAAATACTCATCCCCCAGGTTGCGTCCGCCGACGATGGCCACGCTGTTGTCCGCCAGCCATAGCTTGTTGTGCATGCGCCGATGCTGCAGCGACAGGTTGAACAAGCGGCCCATGGCGCGCGTCACGCCGGTGCTGCGCCCCAGGTGCAGGGGGTTGAACAGGCGGATTTCGATTTTGGGGTGGGCGGCGAGCGTGGCGATGATCTGGTCGAGGCCGTCGCTGGTGGTGTCGTCCAGCAGGATGCGCACGCGCACGCCACGGTCGGCGGCCTTGAGCAGTTCGTCCACCAGCATGCGCGTGCTGATGCCGTCGTGCACGATGTAGTACTGCAGGTCCAGGCTGGTCTGGGCGTTGCGGATCAGTTCGGCGCGGGCCATGAAGGCCTCGCTGCTGTTGGGCAGCAGGCGAAAACCCGAGCGCCCTTGATACGGCGCGGCCTGGGCCTGGATAGAGCGGCCGAACGACGACTGCGCCGCGGGCAGGGCATCGCTCGGGATACGCGGTGCAGGCGCCGTGGCGCAGCCGCCCAGAGCCAGGGCTCCCAACAGGAAAAACGGTAATAGCCGTTGCATCATCAAGGGAGTTGCTTCCAGATCAGGGCGGTTGTCGGCATATGACGGCGATTTTCTGCGAAAGGTCAGTCGGCTGCCTCGGCCAGCATTTTGCTCGCGGCAGCCCCCACCTTGCGCACAGCTTCTTCAATCTGCGGCGTAGGCTTGGCAGCGTAGTTCATGCGCAGGCAGTTCCGGTACTTGCCCGATGCAGAAAAAATGCTGCCTACGGCAATCTGGACGCCTTGCTCCATCAGCACGCGGTTGAGCTTCAAGGTATCAAAGCCCTCTGGCAGCTCGACCCATAGCATGAAGCTGCCCTGGGGCCGGCTGGCGCGGGTGCCTGTCGGGAAATAGCGGCTGACCCAATCGAGTATCAAGTCGCGATTACGCTGGTATTGGGTGCGCATCCGCCGCAAATGCGGCTCGAAGTGCCCGTTTTTCAGGAATTCGGCAATGGCGATCTGCGGTTGTGTCGCCGTGGAACCCGTGCTGATGTATTTCATGTGCAGCACGCGCTCCAAGTATCGACCGGGAGCCACCCAACCAATGCGCAAACCGGGCGCCAGGGTTTTCGAGAACGAGCTGCACAGCAGTACACGGCCGTCTTCGTCGAAGGACTTGATGGTGCGCGGGCGCGGGTAGCTATAGGCCAATTCGCCGTACACATCGTCCTCAATGATTGCCACGTCAAAGCGCTGGGCCAGGGTGAGTAGTGCCCGCTTGCGCGCCTCCGGCATGATGTAGCCCAGGGGGTTGTTGCAGTTGGGGGTTAGCTGGATGACCTTGATCGGCCACTGTTCCAGCGCCAGTTCCAGCGCTTCGAGGCTGATGCCGGTGATCGGGTCAGTAGGGATTTCCAAGGCTTTCATGCCCAGGCCCTTGAGGGTCTGCATGGCGCCGTGAAAGCTCGGCGAATCCACTGCGACGATGTCGCCAGGCTCGCAAATGGCATGGATGCTGGCGGACAGCGCCTCATGGCAACCGGTGGTGATCACGATGTCCTCGGCGGTCAACTGGCAGCCGGAATCCAATGACAGTCGCGCAATTTGCTCGCGCAGCTCCATACAGCCGAGGATGTTGTCGTAATACAGGCCGGGCAGGTCCTGGCGGCGGCTCACGCGGGCGAGGCTGCGCAGCAAAGGTTTCAGGGTGGGGGACAGCACATCTGGCATGCCGCGCCCCATCTGTATGACATCTTTGCGCGGCACCGCGCGAATCAGCTCCAGCACCTGGTCCCACTGGGATATCTCTACCGGTCGTTGGGCCGGTCGACCAATCTCGGGCAGGGCTGGCAGCTCGCGGCCGACCGGTACGAAATAGCCGGATTTCGGCTTGGGCATAGCGAGGCCGTTATCTTCCAGCAATCGATAGGCCTGCTGCACGGTGCTCAGGCTGACCCCATGTTCCACACTCAAGGCCCGCACAGACGGCAAGCGATCACCGGGGCGATAGAAGCCTTGTTCGATGCGCGTGCCCAATAATTCGGCGAGGTTCACATAAAGGGTCATGGTGGTCGCTCCCCGGGGACCAGTACAGATTGGGCGAAAATACAGGATTCAGGCGCCAATAGGCAGTGTCTGTATGGATTTAATATAAGCAGGTTGAATCTGTATTGGTTTGTGCTGCGCACTCATGCTTGTCACTCAAGGCGACAACGCAAATGAGGGGCAGCAAAATGAACGGTATGAGCGATGTGCGGCTGGCGTTACACAGCCAGGAACTGGAGGCTGGGCAGGAGCGGGCGACGGCGCCGCGCAACGTCAGCCGCTGGAACCTGTTCTGGCACCGCCGTCAAACGCGCAAGGCTTTGCTGCACTTGACCCGTGAGCAATTGCGCGACGTCGGGCTGAGCGCTGAACAGGCGCGCCAGGAAGGGTTGAAACCTTTCTGGCGCAGCTGATTCACACCAGCTCTTTGAAGCGGTGCCAGAGCATCCCCAGCGCCAACAGTGGCGAGCGCAGGTGCTTACCGCCAGGGAACGTCATGTGCGGCACCTGGGCGAACAGGTCGAAGCGGCCCTGTTGCTGGCCGCTGATGGCTTCAGCGAGCAGCTTGCCCGCCAGGTGCGTGGCGTTGAGCCCATGGCCGGCGTAGGCCTGGGCGTAATACACGTTGGGCTGCTCCGCGAGCCGGCCAATCTGGGGCAGGCGGTTGGCGCCGATGCCGATCATGCCGCCCCATTGATAGTCGATTTTTACATCGGCCAACTGCGGGAATACCTGCAACATTTTCGGGCGCATATAGGCGCCGATGTCCTGGGGATCACGGCCGGAATAGTGGCAGGCACCGCCGAACAACAGGCGGCGGTCGGCGGACAGTCGGAAGTAATCCACCGTTACCCGCTGGTCACACACCGCCATGTTCTGAGGCAGCAGTTTGCTGGCCTGGGCTTCGCTTAACGGCTCGGTGGCGATGATGTAACTGCCGGCGGGCAACACCTTGCCGCTCAGGTGCGGGTTGAGGCCATTGAGGTAGGCGTTGCACGCCAGCACCAAGGTCTTGGCGCGCACGTTGCCCTGGGCGGTGTGTACGTTGACCTCGGGGCCGTAGTCGATGCGCGTGACCTGGGACTGCTCGAACAGCTTCACGCCCAATTGCTGCGCGGCGGCGGCTTCGCCGAGGGCCAGGTTGAGCGGATGCAAGTGGCCCGAGCCCATGTCGATCATGCCGCCCACGTAGCGCTCGGAGCCGATCACGCTGCTCATCTGGTCTGCTTGCAGCAGGCGCACCTCATGGCGATAACCGAGGCTGCGCAGTTCTTCGGCGTCGTCCGCCAGGCCTTTGAGGTCTCGGGGTTTGTTGGCGAGGTCGCAGTAACCCCAGGTCAGGTCGCAGGGGATCTGAAAACGTTCGACGCGCTCACGCACGATCTCCACGGCTTCCAGGCCCATCAGCTTCATTTGGCGCACACCATCGGTGCCGATCACATTGGCGAACTGGTCCAGGCCATGGCCGACGCCACGAATCAACTGGCCACCGTTACGTCCGCTGGCGCCCCAGGCGATCTTGCGCGCCTCCAACAGCACTACGCTGAACCCGCGCTCGGCCAGCTCCAGCGCCGTGTTCAGCCCGGAAAAACCGCCGCCGACCACGCACACATCGGCAGTGACTTCGCCTGCCAACACGGGGTAATCCGGTTGCGGCACGCTGCTGGCGGCGTAGTAAGAGGCGGTGTGCCGGGCGCTGGCGGTCATGGGAGCATCCCTGTTTGGAAAATTTGACGCAGGATACAGCGGTCGGACGAAGCTGTCTGCGCAGGGCGTTTTACGGCAGAATCCACACTTAGTCGCCGTTCGGTAAATGTTTCGATGAGTTGCAACAGTCAGAAAATCAGCGCGCTGCGTCGGCAGATACCTTCGTTCGAGTGCGTCCCCGGTTGCCACGATTGCTGTGGGCCGGTGACCACTTCGCCCGAGGAAATGTCGCGCCTGCCGCGCAAGACTGCTGCCGAGCAGGACGCGGCCATGGATGAGCTGAACTGCGTGCACCTGGGGCCCAACGGGTGCACGGTGTACGACGAGCGGCCGTTGATCTGTCGGCTGTTCGGCACTACCAAGACTTTGCCGTGCCCTAACGGGCGGCGGCCGGTGGAGCTGATTCACCCGCGGGTGGAAAAGCAGATCCACGAATACATGGCGAGCACGCGGCAAGTGCTGGTCTGACTCGGTTAATGTGGGAGCTGGCTTGCCTGCGATAGCGGTGTGCCAGGCCCGCATGTGCCGATTGATACACCGCTATCGCGGGCAAGCCAGCTGACACAGTTGACGGTGTTGTGTCAGTCAGTCCGGGATCGGAAGGTTCAGGCTCTCCTTCACTTCTTCCATCACGATATAGCTCTTGGACTCCCGCACATGGGGCAACTTGAGCAGGATATCGCCGAGCAGTTTGCGGTACGACGCCATCTCGGAGATCCGCGCTTTCACCAGATAGTCAAAGTCTCCAGATACCAAATGGCACTCCAGCACGTGCGGCAGTTTCAGCACGGCGCGGCGGAATTCCTCGAAGGTGTCGCCGGATTTGTAATCGAGGCTGATCTCGACAAATACCAGCAAACTGCCCTTCAAATGCTGGGGATTGAGCCGCGCGTTGTAGCCCATGATGATCCCTTCACGCTCCAGACGGCGCACTCGCTCGGTACAGGGCGTGGTCGACAGCCCGACCTTCTCCCCCAATTCCGTGAACGAAATACGTCCGTCGGTTTGCAGGATGCGCAGGATGTTGCGGTCGATCTTGTCCAGCTCCCGCTTGGTCTGGGTGTTGGTACGCATAGGGGATACGCCTCTGTGAAAAGGGTTTTTGCCGAGAATTGTCGCCAAATATAGGCAGTTATATAGTGAAATGCACTGGCAATTGTTTTTTACACTGCGCTCATCATTGCTCGAATAACACACGTCAGCGGCCATGCCCGCGATGAGGATATAAAAATGCGCGTTCTGGTCTTGGGTAGCGGCGTGATTGGTGTGACCAGTGCCTACTATTTGGCGCGGGCCGGCTTTGACGTCGTAGTCGTTGACCGTCAACCTGCCGCCGCCATGGAAACCAGTTTCGCCAACGCCGGCCAGGTGTCCCCAGGCTATGCATCGCCGTGGGCCGCGCCGGGCGTGCCGCTCAAGGCCATCAAGTGGCTGCTGCAACGCCACGCACCGCTGGCGATCAAGGCCACCGCCGATATCGACCAATACCTGTGGATGGCGCAGATGCTGCGCAACTGCACGGCCAGTCGTTATGCGGTGAACAAGGAGCGCATGGTCCGCCTGTCCGAATACAGCCGCGACTGCCTCGACGAACTGCGCGTTGAAACCGGCATTGCCTACGAAGGCCGCAGCCTCGGTACTACCCAACTGTTCCGCACCCAGGCACAACTCGACGGTGCCGCTAAAGACATCGCCGTGTTGAAAGAGTCCGGCGTGCCGTTCGAACTGCTCGACCGCGCCGGCATCGCCCGCGTTGAACCGGCCCTGGCCAGCGTCACGGATATCCTCGCCGGTGCCTTGCGCCTGCCGAATGACCAAACCGGCGACTGCCAAATGTTCACCACGCGCCTGGCCGATATGTGCACGCAACTGGGTGTGGAGTTCCGCTTCGAGCAGGATATCCAGCGGCTCGACTACGCCGGTGACCGCATAAACGGCGTGTGGATCGATGGCAAGCTGGAAACTGCTGACCGCTACGTGCTGGCCCTCGGCAGCTACTCGCCGAAATTGCTCAAGCCGCTGGGGATCAAGGCGCCGGTCTACCCGCTCAAGGGTTACTCGCTGACCGTGCCGATCACCCACCCGGCGATGGCGCCGACGTCGACCATTCTCGACGAGACCTACAAGGTCGCGATTACCCGTTTCGATAACCGCATCCGCGTCGGCGGCATGGCTGAAATAGCCGGTTTTGACCTGTCGCTTAACCCGCGTCGGCGCGAAACCCTGGAGATGATCGTCAACGACCTTTATCCTCAGGGCGGCGATTTGACCCAAGCTTCGTTTTGGACCGGCCTGCGCCCGACCACGCCCGACGGCACGCCGATTGTCGGTGCCACCCCGTTCAAGAACCTGTTCCTGAATACCGGTCACGGCACGCTCGGTTGGACCATGGCGTGTGGCTCCGGCCGCTTGCTGGCTGACCTGATGGCCAAGAAAACCCCACAGATCAGCGCCGAAGGCCTCGATATTTCCCGTTATGGCAACCACCAGGAGTCCGCACGACATGTCAATCCAGCGCCAGCTCACCAATGAGCGCATGAGCCAGATCGTTGTCCACGGCGGTACCGTGTATCTGGCCGGGCAAGTCGGCGACGACATGACCGCCGGGATTGAACAGCAAACCCGTGAAACCCTGGCCAATATCGAGCGTTTGCTGGGCCTGGCCGGCACCGACAAGACCAAGCTGTTGTCGGTGACGATTTACTTGAAAGACATCGACGCCGATTTCGCCGGCATGAACGCGGTGTGGGACAAGTGGCTGCCCAAGGGCGTTGCCCCGGCCCGTGCCACGGTTGAAGCCAAGCTGTGTGAACCGGAAATCCTGGTGGAGCTGTCCGTCGTGGCGGCCCTGCCTTAAGCAAGATCCCTCTCCCGGTGCCGACGCTGTCTGTCGGTACCGGTTTTTCTTCACTCTGCCGCCTAGAAGCCTGCCGCCATGCGTCCAGCCCGTGCCCTGATCGACCTCCAAGCCCTGCGTCACAATTACCAACTGGCCCGTGAAGTCACGGGGGCCAAGGCCCTTGCCGTGATCAAGGCCGATGCCTACGGCCATGGTGCCGTGCGCGTGGCACAGGCGTTGGAAGCCGAGGCTGATGGATTTGCCGTGGCATGCATCGAGGAAGCATTGGAGCTGCGCGCCGCCGGGATTCGTGCGCCAGTGCTGCTGCTGGAAGGCTTTTTCGAAGCCGACGAGCTGCCGCTGATCATCGAGCATGATTTCTGGTGCGTGGTGCATTCGCTATGGCAACTGGAAGCCATTGAACAGGCCAGGCTGACCAAGCCGCTGACCATCTGGCTCAAACTCGACTCCGGCATGCACCGCGTTGGCCTGCACCCCAAGGATTATCACGAGGCTTATCAGCGCCTGCTGGCCAGCGGCAAAGTGGCCAAAATCGTACTGATGAGTCACTTTGCCCGCGCCGATGAACTCGACTGCGTGCGCAGTGATGAACAAGTTGAGGTGTTTGAAGCAGCGCGCCAGGGCTTGTCGGCCGAGGTCAGCCTACGCAACTCACCGTCGGTCATGGGCTGGCCGACTGTGTCCAGCGACTGGGTTCGCCCCGGCATCATGCTTTACGGCGCCACGCCGTTTGGTGAAGACCAGGCGGTGGCGGCGCGTTTGCAGCCGGTGATGACGCTGGAATCCAAGGTGATCTGTGTACGGGAATTGCCGGCCGGTGAGCCGGTGGGCTACGGTGCGAAGTTCATCACGCCCAAGCCGATGCGCATTGGTGTGGTTGCCATGGGTTATGCGGATGGCTACCCGCGTCACGCGCCGACGGGAGCCCCGGTGCTGGTGGCCGGGCAGCGCAGCCAATTGCTGGGCCGCGTGTCGATGGACATGCTGTGTATCGACCTGACGGACGTACCGCAGGCCGGGCTAGGTTCTACAGTGGAGCTGTGGGGCAAAAACATCCTGGCCAGTGATGTGGCGGTTGCCGCCGAAACCATTCCCTATCAGCTGTTCTGCAATCTGCGCCGCGTGCCAAGGCTCTATTCCGGGGGCCTGATCGTCAGGCACGAACACAACCGTCCGGGATTTAGGCCCAAGTGTTGTAAATACTGAACGCTGTCGCCATGATAACGCTCAATTACAACAAAGCCTGAATCCTAGGAGGCACCTGCATTGGACGTCGGCGAACGACTGCAATCCATCCGTAAACTGAAGGGTCTTTCCCAGCGTGAGCTCGCCAAGCGCGCGGGTGTCACCAACAGCACCATTTCGATGATCGAAAAAAACAGCGTCAGCCCCTCGATCAGCTCCTTGCGCAAGGTGCTGGGCGGCATCCCCATGTCCATGGTCGAGTTCTTTTCCGAGGAGATCCTCCAGGAAATACCGACGCAGATCGTCTATAAAGCCAATGAGCTGATCGACATCTCTGACGGCGCCGTCACCATGAAACTGGTCGGCCGGGCTCACCCCAGTCGGGCGATTGCGTTTCTCAACGAAATCTACCCGCCGGGCGCCGACACGGGCGAAGAAATGCTCACCCACGAAGGCGAAGAAACCGGGATTCTGGTGGAAGGTCGCCTGGAGTTGGTGGTCGGTCTTGAAACTTTTGTGCTCGAAGCTGGCGATAGCTACTACTTTGAAAGCACCAAGCCCCATCGTTTTCGCAACCCGTTCGATGTGCCGGCGCGACTAATCAGCGCAGCCACACCCGCGAACTTTTAAGAATAGAGGCGCCCTGCCAGCATTGCAGAGGTTCCCGTAGCAGTATTCCGTGAAGCTGAATCTCCCTTTGTTTAATAGGGTTGTTTCGGCCAGGCGGGCTAACCGTTATACTTTCGCCGCCTGCGAAACCGTGGCCGCAGGCGTGAATAGCCACCATTGAGGGTGAACGCGTGAACCTAATTATGAAAATGCTGGCTGCACCAGCAACCGTACTGGCCCTATGGGCTGTCAGCGCTCAAGCTGCGACCAATGATGACATTGCCAAGCGCCTGGAGCCTGTCGGCCAGGTGTGTGTTCAGGGTCAGGAATGCAAGGGAATGGAAGTCGCCGTGGCAGCGGGTCGCGGTGGGGCGAAAACCCCCGACGAAATCATCGCCAAACACTGCAACGCATGTCACAGCACCGGCCTGCTGGGCGCGCCAAAAATCGGTGATACCGCCGCCTGGAAAGAGCGAGCCGACCACCAGGGCGGCCTCGACGGCATTCTGGCCAAGGCGATCACCGGTATCAATGCCATGCCACCTAAGGGGACTTGCGCTGACTGCTCGGATGATGACCTTAAAGGCGCCATCAAGAAGATGTCCGGCCTCTAATCAGCCGATCTTCGCCAAAACAGCCGCTTACGAGCGGCTTTTTTGTGCCCGCAAATTGTGTTTCACCACTGTTCTTTGCAGCAAAGACCCGCCACTCTCTGTCCAACCCCTAATCACGGAATGTTCAGGAGGGTCGGATGGTGCAGTTGTGTTCAATCGAGCAAGCAGTTGATGACGTACTGGCGCGCTTGCCGGCGCATATCCACATGGGCATGCCGCTTGGCCTGGGCAAGCCCAACCTGTTTGCTAACGCGCTGTACCGGCGCATCGCTAAATTGCCGGATCGGGCGCTGACGATCTATACCGCCCTAAGTCTTGGCCGGCCGACGATGGGCGATGGCCTGCAGAAACGCTTTCTCGAACCCTTTATCGAACGAGTGTTTGGCGATTACCCCGAGCTGGATTTCCTCGCTGACCTGCATAAAGACAGTCTTCCAAAAAATATCCACGTGCAGCAGTTCTTCATGCAGCCCGGCAGCTTGCTCCACAGCGAGTCGGCGCAGCAGGACTATGTCAGCAGCAACTACAGCCACGCTGCCCGCGACATCAACGCCGCCGGCCTGAACTTGGTGGCGCAATTGGTTGCGAGCAGCGCCGAACACCCTGATCGCCTGAGCCTGAGCTGCAACCCGGACATCACCCTCGACCTGCTGCCGATGATCGCCAAGCGACGTGATGCGGGGGAAACCGTGCTGATCGTTGGCCAAGTCCATAGCGATTTGCCCTACATGCCCGGCGATTCCGAGTTGGGCATGGACGCCTTCGACTACCTGATCGATGAAAAAGACAGCACCACGCTGTTCTCCACGCCGAATATGCCGGTGGGTTTCCAGGATCACTTTATCGGCCTGCATGCCAGCACCCTGGTGCGCGATGGCGGCACCTTGCAGATTGGTATCGGCTCGATGGGCGATGCGCTGACCGCCGCGTTGCTGGCGCGCCAAGCCGACAACGAGGCCTACCGGCTGCTGCTGACCGACATCGATGTGTATCAATGGGCGCCTTTGATCAGCCGGGAAGGTGGTGTCGATCCGTTTGCCCGTGGCCTGTATGGTTGCAGCGAGATGTTCGTCAACGGCCTGCTGGTACTGGCGGACGCGGGGATTATTCGCCGTAAGGTTTACCCGGATGTAACGACCCAGGAGCAGGCCAACGCCGGCACGCTCGACGATGCGGCGCAGCCTGATGGCATCTCGATCCACGGTGGTTTCTTCCTCGGCCCGAGAAGTTTTTACCAGCGCCTGCAGGAAATGACCCACGCCAAGCGCCTCGAATTCAACATGACTCGCATCAGCTACATCAACGAGCTGTACGGCCAGGAAGAACTCAAGCGCCTGCAACGCCGGGATGCGCGGTTTATCAACAGCGCGATTATCGTCACGTTGCTTGGCGCGGGTGTAGCCGACCAGTTGGAAGACGGTCGCGTGCTCAGCGGTGTGGGCGGGCAGTACAACTTCGTGGCCCAGGGCCATGCACTGGAAGGCGCGCGTTCGATCCTGATCCTGCGCAGCTGGCGCGAGTCAGCGGGGGAGGTCAGTTCCAATATCGTTTGGGACTATGGGCATTGCACGATTCCCCGGCACCTGCGGGATATTGTCATCACCGAGTATGGGATCGCCGATTTACGTGGGCAGACGGATGCCCGGGTTATCGAGGCATTGCTTAACATTACTGACTCACGCTTCCAGGACGATTTGATCGAACAGGCGCAAAAAGCCGGCAAGTTGCCCAAGGATTTCCAGCTGGATCCGCGCTTTGCCGATAACACGCCCGAGCGGCTACAGGCGATTCAAGCGCGCCATCGTCGGTTGTTTCCGGAATATCCACTGGGCAGTGATTTCACCGATGAGGAACGAGATTTGTTGCGGGCGCTGAACTGGCTCAAGAGCAAATTCAAGCTGACGGAGATGCTGGAGTTAGGCAAGGCGGCGTTGGATGCGCCTGAACCGGAGGCTTATCCGGAGCATTTGAAGCGGATGCGGTTGGATAAGCCGGAGGGGCTGAAAGAGGATCTGTATCAGCGGTTATTACTCGCCGGCCTCCAGGCCACCGGGCACTAACGAACATCCAGACCAAATGTGGGAGCTGGTTTGCCTGCGATGATGGCGTGTCAGGCGACAAAGATGTCGACTGACAGGCCATCATCGCAGGCAAGCCAGCTCCCACATTTAATTGCGGTGTTATCAAGTTATTCGATGAAGGTGACCACGCCACCGGCCAGCGATTTCACGCGCGCCAGCGACTCCACCCGATAACCCTGCGCATCCAGCTCCGCGCGGCCACCCTGGAACGACTTCTCGATCACAATCCCCAAGCCGGCAACGGTCGCGCCCGCCTGTTTGATGATCGAGATCAGCGCCTGGGACGCTTTGCCATTGGCCAAAAAGTCATCGATCACCAGCACGCGGTCGCTGCTGGTCAGGTGACGTGGCGAGATGGCTACGGTGCTTTCGGTTTTCTTGGTGAACGAGTACACCGTCGCCGACAGCAGGTTTTCCGTCAGGGTCAACGATTGCTGCTTGCGCGCGAAGATCACCGGTACGCCCAGGTTCAGACCGGTCATGATCGCCGGTGCGATGCCAGAGGCTTCGATGGTGACGATCTTGGTGATGCCCGAATCCTTGAACAGCGCGGCGAATTCATCGCCGATCAGTTTCATCAGTGCCGGGTCGATCTGGTGGTTCAGGAAGGCGTCGACCTTGAGTACCTGATCGGAAAGCACGATGCCTTCTTCGCGAATTTTCTTGTGCAGTGCTTCCACGGAAAGCTTCCTCTAATGGCGCGGTGCGCGCCGAAAGTAGATTAAAAAGTAGTCGATTCTAGCGCTTTAACATCGCGCGTATATCCGCCAAGGCGGTGTTGCCGCGAACGGCCTTCACCTCGGTCGGGGTGTCGTCATTGCCTTCCCAGGCCAGGTCGTCCGGCGGCAGTTCATCCAGGAACCGGCTGGGCGCGCAATCGATGATTTCGCCGTACTGCTTGCGCTTGGCTGCAAAGGTGAAGGCCAGGGTCTGACGCGCGCGGGTAATGCCCACGTAGGCCAAGCGGCGCTCTTCTTCGATGGTGTCGGCTTCGATGCTGGAGCGGTGCGGGAGGATTTCCTCTTCCATGCCCATGATGAACACATAGGGAAATTCCAGGCCCTTGGATGCATGCAAGGTCATCATCTGCACACCTTCGGCGCCGTCTTCCTCTTCTTGCTGGCGCTCGAGCATGTCGCGCAGCACCAGCTTGCCGATGGCATCCTCGACGGTCATCTCGCCGTCTTCGTCTTTTTCCAGGGTGTTCTTCAACGCTTCAATCAGGAACCAGACGTTGCCCATGCGGTAATCCGCGGCCTTGTCGCTGGAACTGTTGGTGCGCAGCCAGTTTTCATAGTCAATGTCCATGACCATGCTGCGCAGGGCGCTGATCGGGTCTTCGCCGGCGCATTGCTCGCGCACCTTGTCCATGAAGCGCTTGAAGCGCGCCAGGCGGTCGGTGAAGCGCGTGTCCAAGTGTTCGCCCAAGCCGATTTCGTCGGTAGCGGCGTACATCGAGATCTTGCGTTCCGTGGCGTAGTTGCCGAGTTTTTCCAGGGTCGTGGAGCCGATCTCCCGGCGCGGCACGTTGATCACGCGCAGGAACGCGTTGTCGTCGTCCGGGTTCACGATCAGACGGAAGTAGGCCATCAGGTCTTTCACTTCCTGACGTCCGAAAAAGCTATTGCCGCCCGACAGTCGATACGGAATCTGGTGGTGCTGCAGCTTCAGCTCGATCAGCTTGGCCTGGTAGTTGCCGCGATACAGGATCGCGAAGTCGCTGTAGGGGCGGTCGGTGCGCAGGTGCAAGGTCAGTAACTCGACGGCCACGCGCTCGGCTTCGGCGTCTTCGTTGCGGCAGCGGATCACGCGGATCTCGTCGCCGTGGCCCATCTCGCTCCACAGTTGTTTTTCAAACTCGTGGGGGTTGTTCGAGATCAGCACGTTGGCACAGCGCAGGATGCGGCTGGTGGAGCGGTAATTTTGCTCCAGCATCACCACTTTCAGGGACGGGTAGTCGTCCTTGAGCAGCATCAGGTTTTCCGGGCGGGCGCCACGCCAGGCGTAGATCGACTGGTCATCGTCGCCGACCACGGTGAACTGGTTGCGCTTGCCGATCAGCATCTTCACCAGCAGATACTGGCTGGCGTTGGTGTCCTGGTATTCGTCCACCAGCAGGTAGCGCACCTTGTTCTGCCATTTTTCGAGGACGTCGGCGTGTTCCTCGAACAGCTTGACCGGCTGCAGGATCAGGTCATCGAAGTCCACCGCGTTGAACGCCTTTAGCGTGCGCTGGTAGTGGGTGTAGACGATGGCGGCAGTCTGTTCCTTGGGGTTGCGTGCGTTTTGCAGGGCCTGGGCGGGCAGGATCAGGTCGTTTTTCCAGGCGCCGATCATGTTCTTGATCTCATCCACGCCGTCGTCGCCTGCGTATTCCTTTTGCATGATGTCGGTCATCAGCGACTTCACGTCGGTCTCGTCGAAAATCGAGAAACCTGGCTTGTAGCCCAGACGTGCATGCTCCTTGCGGATAATGTTCAGCCCCAGGTTGTGGAACGTACACACGGTGAGCCCGCGGCCTTCGCCACCCTTGAGCAGGGTGCCGACACGTTCTTTCATTTCCCGCGCGGCCTTGTTGGTAAAGGTCATGGCGACGATGTACTGGGCGCGGATGCCGCACTGCTGGATCAGGTGCGCGATCTTGCGGGTGATCACGCTGGTCTTGCCGGAGCCTGCACCGGCGAGCACCAATAGAGGGCCGCCGACGTAGTTCACGGCTTCTTGCTGCCGGGGATTGAGTCGGGACATACGGAATTCAGGGAGTCGTTATTCAAAAGGGCGGGCATTTTAACAGGCTGGCAGGATTCTGCCCTGTCAGAACGACAGTGTGACGTACCACTCGATCTAAATTTGCCGGTTTTGATACTTTGCCGCAGGATGTGGGGGTTGTTTGAGACTAATGTTTACATTTTGAGTGTTTGATAACCCCTATCATTGGTGATTCTAAGGGCGCACGTCATAATGCCCGCCGCCAACGAAATATTGCAGAGTCTAGGGAGCTAGCTTGTCTACGCCTGTCGAACCCTTGCGTTTGCTGCTGCTGGCCGATGAGCCCGCGTGGGCAGCGTTATTGCGCGAGTGCCTGGCGCCGATGGGCGATGGGGCTGTGCTGATCAGCGCGCCAAACTGGGAGTCCGTGAGTCGTTTGTTCGATGACGACCACAGCGCCGTGCTATTGACCACGCCCAGCCTGCAACCCGGCCCTGGCCGCTGCAGCCTGCCGTGCGTGTTACTGCTGGAGCAAGAGCCCCTGGTGTCGCCCCTTGGCGTCAGCGATTGGCTGGTCAGTGATGTATTGGACGCCGATACACTGCGCCGCTGCCTGCGCCACGTTCGCGAGCGCGGGCTGCTGGAAAATACCTTGCAGCGCCTGGCCGAACAGGACCCGCTCACCGGCATTGCCAACCGCCAGGGCTTCCAGACCCTGCTGGCCGCGCGGCTGGCCGAGAATGAGGGGCGCGGCCTGGCCCTCGGTCACCTGGACCTCGACAACTTCCGGCACGCCAACGATGCCCTCGGGCACCAGGCTGGCGACCGGCTGATCCTGCAAGTGGTCTCACGGCTCAAGAGCCGGCTTGAGGTCGGAGACCAATTGGCGCGCCTGGGCAGCGACGAATTCGCCCTGCTGATCGACACCCGCCGTGCACCCCAGCGTGCCGAGTGGATGGCCGAGCGCATCACTGAAGTCATGGCCGAACCCTACTGGGTGGATGGCGAAAGCCTGCTGATCGGTTGCAGCCTGGGTGTGGCGCATGCTCGGGCTCGCGCCGGTGCCGACCCGCTGATGTGGCACGCCCATATCGCCATGCAGCAAGCCAAGAGCACCCAGGGCTGCACCTTTCATATCTTCAACGAACGCATCAACCGCAACGCGCGCAGCCTGGCCGACCTGGAAAGCGAGCTGCGCCGCGCCTTGCGTCGTGATGAACTGGAGCTGCATTACCAGCCGCGCCTGGACCTGGACGACGGGCACATCGTTGGCCTGGAAGCCCTGGTGCGCTGGCGTCATGGCGAGCGGGGCCTGTTGCCGCCGAGTGAATTCGTACCGTTGGCCGAGCAAAGCGGTTTGATCGTGCCGCTGGGCTACTGGGTGATTTCCCGAGCCCTGCGCGACATGCAGGACCTGCGTGAACGCGGCCTGCCGCCGCTGCACATGGCGGTCAATCTGTCGTTTCGCCAGTTTCAGGACAGCCAGTTGCTTTCGACCCTCAGCCGGCTGATTTCCGAGCGTGGTGTGGAAGCGCAATGGTTGGAGTTCGAGCTGACCGAAACGGCGGTGATGCGTCGCAGTGACTTGGTCAAGCAGACCATGGATGCGCTGGGTCGCCTTGGCGTGCGGTTTTCCCTGGACGATTTCGGCACCGGTTTCTCATCGTTCGTGCACCTCAACAGCCTGCCGATTGCCTTGTTGAAGATCGACAAGAGCTTTGTCGGTGGGATGGAAGAGCGTGAAGAAAACCGCAAACTGGTGCACGCCATGATCAACCTGGCCCACAACCTCAACCTGGAAGTGGTTGCCGAGGGGGTGGAAACGCCTGAGCAGCTAGCGTTGTTGAGGCTGTTTGGGTGTGACCAGGCGCAGGGTTACCTGATCAGCAAGCCACTGCCATTACCGGAGTTAGTGGATTACCTGACGTTTGGCAAGGGACAGCAGGCTTTGCTGGGTTGAGCGGTAAACCCAATCCAAATGTGGGATTTCTAGTCAGGCTGCATCGCCTGGAATCCAGTGCGAACCTCCGGCTCCCGCCGAATCATCCGCTTCATCTTCACTTCAAACGCCCATGTCAGGCTGACCGCCGCACACGCCAGGCCCAGCGCCAAACCCCACCACACGCCGGTCGGCCCCCAGCCCAGGGTGAAGGCCATCAGCCAGGCCGAAGGCGCACCGATCAGCCAGTAGCAGCCTAGGCCGACCAGGAAGGTGGTCTTGGCATCTTTCAACCCGCGGATACAGCCCATGGCGATGGTTTGTACGCCATCGAACAACTCGAACCAGGCCGCGACGGCCAACAGGCTGACGGCCAGCACGATCACGTCGTGAAACGCCGGGTCGTTATGGTCGAGGAACAGCCCGATCAGCGGGTCGGAGAATAGCCAGAACACCAGCGCAAATCCCAACATCACGGCAGCACCAAAGCTGATCCCGACGCGACCGGCCATACGCGCCTGCAACAACTGACCGGCACCGTAGTGCTGGCCGATGCGCATGGTGATCGCGTAGGACATCCCCGCCGGCACCATGAACGCCACCGAGACGATCTGCAGCGCGATCTGATGCGCTGCCAATTGCGTGCTGCCCATGGTGCCCATGCACAGCGCCGCAAAGGCAAACAGCCCGACTTCCACCGCGTAGGTGCCCCCAATCGGCAGGCCCAGGCGCCACAATTCGCGCAGGTATCGGGTGTTGAGACGTAGCAGGCCGTTGCTCAGCGGGTACGCCGCGTAGGTGCGGTTGTGGGAGATGTACCACATCAACGCCAGTGCCATCCCGTTGGCGACGATGGCCGTGACCAGCCCGATGCCCATCAGGCCGAGCTTCGGCAGGCCAAACATGCCTTCGATCAGCGCGTGGTTGAGCAGGTAGTTGGCCACCGCACCGCCGAGGCTGATCACCATTACCGGCGTCGCCTTGCCTATCGCGCTGGTGAAGCCGCGCAGGGCCATGAAGCTCAGGAAGCCGGGCAGGGCGAACGGCAAAATCGTCAGGAATTGCCCGGCGGAGTGCACATTGGTTTCGGTCTGGCCAAACAATAGCAACAGCGGTTTGAGGTTCCACAGCAACAGGCCGGCCGCCAAAGCCATCAGCCAAGCCAGCCATAGCCCGGCCTGGGTCAGCCGAGTGGCGCCTTCGATATCGCCCGCGCCGTGACGAATAGCCACCAGCGTACCCACGGCGGCGATCACGCCGATGCAGAAAATCGACACGAACGAATAGCTCGCCGCACCCAGGCCGCCACCGGCCAGGGCTTCGGGGCTCAGGCGGGCCATCATCAGGGTGTCGGTCAGCACCATCAGCATGTGCGCCAACTGTGAGGCAATCAACGGCCCTGACAGCCGCAGAATGGCCCAGAGTTCGGTACGTGCCGGATGCTGCATGATCATCACGCTCGAAAAGTCAGAGGGGTGGGGAAGGGTTGATTCTCGGCGCTCTCCGACCGTTGCACAAAGGGATAAATGCGATCGTTCGCATGACTAAAACTCATGGTAGGGTGCTGCATTGTTCTGTAGGAGGTTTCCATATGTCGCGTCGTCTTCCTCCGCTTTATGCGTTGCGCGCATTTGAAGCCGCGTCCCGGCACAACTCCTTTACCCGCGCGGCAGAGGAGCTTTCGATTACGCAAAGTGCAGTGAGCCGACATATCCGCACATTAGAAGAGCATTTCGCCTGCCGCCTGTTCCAGCGCAGTGGGCGCACCTTGCAACTCACCGAAGCCGCGCGCCTGCTATTGCCCGGTGTCCGCGAAGGTTTCGCCGCGCTGGAACGGGCCTGCCATACCCTGAACGCCGAAGATGACATCCTGCGCATGAAGGCACCGTCGACCCTGACCATGCGTTGGCTGTTGGCGCGGCTCAGTCGCTTCCGCGCATTGCAGCCGGGCAACGAAGTGCAATTGACAAGCGCCTGGATGAACATCGACGAAGTGGATTTCAATCAGGAGCCGTTCGATTGCGCGGTATTGCTGAGTAATGGCCACTTCCCGGCAGATTGGGAGGCGTGTTACCTGTTTGCCGAAATGCTGATACCGGTCGGCGCCCCCAACCTGCTGAACGACGGCCCTTGGGATGTGGCACGGCTGGCAGCCACCGAGCTGCTGCATCCGACGCCAGATCGTCGTGACTGGCGTTACTGGTTGGAGCGCATGAGGTTGTCATCCGAAGTGTCGCTCAAGGGCGGCCAGGTATTCGATACCCTCGAGCTGGGCATGATCGCCGCCGCACGGGGTTATGGTGTGTCGATGGGCGACTTGCTGATGGTGGCCGAAGACGTGGCCCAGGGGCGGCTGAGTTTGCCCTGGCCAACCGCCGTGGCCAGTGGCGAAAATTACTACCTGGTGTGGCCGAAAACCCGTCCCGGTGGCGAGCGTTTGCGGCGCTTGGCGGAGTTTCTGCAGGCGGAAGTCAAGGCGATGGAGTTGCCCCGGGTCGAATGCCTCGATTGAGGGATGGCAAACCGTTCGTGCAATCGTTTGCGCGATACCCCTGTAGATCGCTCAAGTATTGTCTCGACCTGCCGAAGTAGGTGTGTTGGAACCTTCGTGCACAACGTTCCCCACCAGATAATTTGCCGAGCAGCGCTATGAGATCAGGATGATCCTGGCCTCGGCCAGGAGCCTTCATGTCTCAACCTCGCGCCCGGATAGCCTCACAGTTAGGTATCGCTTTAGCCTTGATTCTGGCTGTCGCCATTGGTGGCAGCACTGTCTTTGCCCTGCGCTCCCTCGACTCAGCCAACCTCGATACCCGCGAGGAACACCTGGCCAGTGAAGCGCGGCTGCTCGCCGACCAACTCAACACGTTCCACAGCACGCTGCGTGAGAGCACCGAGCGCCTGACCGGGTTGTTCGAGAAGCGCTTCAGTGCCGGCTTGAGCGTACGGGCCGATCAACCAGTCGCGGTCGCCGGCGTACAGACCCCGAGCCTCTTCCTGGGCAGCGATCTCCTGAACAACAACTTCCAGGAAGTGGACGAGTTCAAGCAGATGTCCGGTGGCGTGGCCACGGTATTTGTGCGCAGCGGCGACGACTTCATCCGTGTCAGCACTTCCCTGACCAAGCAGGATGGCAATCGCGCTATTGGCACTGTGCTTGACCGCAATGGGCCGGCCTATCCGCGTGTATCCAGTGGCCAGACCTACATCGGCCGAGCGGTGTTGTTCGATCGTTCCTACATGACGCAATACAGCCCGGTGCGCGACACCAGCGGCAAAGTCATCGCGGTGCTGTTCATCGGCTTTGACTATACCGACGCCCAGAACGCGCAGTTCGAGAACCTCAAACGCTTCCGTATCGGTAAGACCGGTTCCCTGGCGTTGCTGGATGAGCAGAAGCGCTGGTTGGTGCCGCCGGCTGGCGTGCAGGCGCCGGATCAAGCGGTGCCCGTTATGTTGGATCTGGCTAAGGCGCCCAGTGTTGGCCGTTTTTGGGCTGACAAAAATGAAGACTTCTACAGCGTGTCGGTACCCTTCGAAGGCGGGCCGTGGGCCGTGATTGCGAGCATGCCCAAAGCCGAGATTCGCTCGGTGACGTGGGATGTCGGCATCCGGCTGGTGATTGGCAGCGTGCTGGCGATGCTGCTGGCAGTGGGTGCAACCGTCTGGCTGCTGCGCAGCAAACTGGCGCCACTGGGCGACCTGGTGCGCCAGGCCGAAGCCTTGGGCGCGGGTGATTTGAGCGCACGCCTGAATGTGTCCAGCCATGATGAAATCGGCCAGCTGGCGCGCAGTTTCAACCAGATGGGTGAAGCGCTGTCGACCATGGTCTCGCACATCCGTAACGCCGCCGGAGAGGTCAACAGCCGGGCCCAGGCGTTGTCCGGTTTGTCCGGTGGTGCCTATGAAGGCATGGAGCAGCAGTCCGGCGAGATCACCAGCATGGCCGGCGCGGTAGAAGAGTTCAGCGCCACCTCGCTGAACATCGCTGACAACATGGGTGCCACCGAGCGCCTGGCCCAGGAAAACGCTCAGCAAACCCGCATCGGCCGTAACTCGATGCAAGAGGCGTCGTCGTCCCTGGAGCACATCGCCACGGCCCTCAACAGCACGGCCACGGTGATCAACACCCTGGGCCAGCGCTCCCAGGAAATTGGGGGGATCGTCGGGGTGATTACGTCGATCGCCGATCAGACCAACCTGCTGGCACTCAACGCGGCTATCGAGGCCGCACGGGCCGGTGAGCAAGGGCGTGGTTTTGCCGTGGTCGCCGATGAAGTACGCAACCTGGCGTCGCGCACCCGAGAGGCTACGGACGAAATCTCTGGGATGATCCAAAGTATCCAGCAAGAAACCGGCAATGCCATCAGCACCATGGAGCACGGTAACGTGCTGATGCAGGAAGGTCTGTCGCGTAACGCCGACGTGGCTTCGGCCCTGGCGCGTATCGATGAGCAAAGCCGCTCGGCCGGTGAGCAGTTCGCTGCGATCACCACGGCCACCCAGGAACAGAGCAGCACGGCGACCTTGCTTAGCAGCAACTTGCAAAGCATTGCGCTGGCCAACAGCGAGCAGCGTGAAGTGGTGTCGAACCTGGCAATTACCGCCAAGGAACTGGAGACGCTGGCGGCGGGTTTGCGGCATGAGGTGGATCGGTTCCGCTGAAACTGCGCAGATCAATTGTGCGACCTGGCTCGTGTGGGAGCCGGGCTTGCCCGCGATGCAGGCACCTCTGGTTTTCGGATGTACCGAGGTGACGTTAACACAGGCAAGCCAGCGCCCACATTTTGGCACTGTGCCAGGCTCAAGTGATCGCTGCCGGCCGGTATTGCAGGGCTTCTTTCAGATGATCGCGGGAAATGGCGTCGGTCTGTTCGATGTCGGCCAACGTGCGCGCAACCTTCAACAGCCGGTGGGCCGCGCGCAGCGAGAGTGTCAGTCGTTCGCAGGCGGTCTCCAGCCAGCCCTCATCGACCTTGGTCAGCTTGCAATGCTTGCGTAGCCCAGGCAGATCAAGAAACGCGTTGGCACACCCCTGGCGTTTTTGCTGATGCTCTCGGGCCTGGGCGACCCGCGCCGATGCATGAGCCGTTGTGTCGCCAGCTTGGTGGATTGGGTTCAGCGCAGTCGTTTCCCGTGCCACCGTCAGGTGCAAGTCAATCCGGTCCAGCAATGGCCCGGAGAGTTTGTTGCGGTAGCGTTGAATCTGCTCCGGCGTACAACGACAACGCCCGCTGGGTTCGCCCAAGTAGCCGCAAGGGCAGGGGTTCATGGCGGCCACAAGTTGAAAACGCGCCGGGAAACTCACGCGGTCGCGAGCGCGGGAAATCACGATATGGCCAGACTCCAATGGCTCTCGCAGCACCTCCAGCACCTTGCGATCAAACTCCGGCAACTCGTCCAGGAACAGCACCCCGTGGTGAGCCAGGGTGATCTCCCCCGGTTGCGGCTTCGACCCGCTGTAGGACTCAGAAATAGAAGCGACGGCCGCGTGCCACAGGCCCCGGATTCAGATATGCTGGTTCGGCAATAGCTGCGTCAATTATCGACAATAGCTGCGACGGACCTACGAATGGTTAGAAATAGCTGCGACGGAAATAAGCCGCGTCCTGTGCGCTCGATCAAGCCCACCAAGCGCAGCGTCTCCGGTGTATTCCCCTTTAGAGGCGAAGGTGGGATTCCTTACGAATCCATGCTTGAACGAGACTTCCTATTTCGGACTGAATTCTCAGGTGAAGTCTTGGAGATCATTCACCAGCCAGTGCTGATCCCATTTCAGAAGAATGGTCGGTCATACAACTACACCCCCGATTTCCTGGTTTATTACCGGCTCGGTAATCGACATTACGAGAACTATCCAAAGCCGATGCTCGTGGAAGTGAAGCCTCAGGAGGCTTGGCAGGAAAATTGGAGAGGGTGGCTTTCAAAATGGAAAGCCGCCTGGCGTTATGCGAGAGATCAGGGTTGGGTATTTCATATCCATGATGAAACGAGAATTCGCGACACAGCCTTCTTCAACATCCAGTTTCTCGAGCGTTACGCGCGGATGAATTTTGCTCCAGAAGATAGCGCTTGGATTATCGATTCCGTACGCGATATGGGCATTGCGCCTGTGCACTATCTCCTGGCAACGCATTCCTGCTCGCACTACCGAGGCCAAGGCATCAGCCACCTCTGGCACCTCATCGCCACGCGCAGACTGGAGTGCGACATCCGACTTCCTCTCAATGAGTTTTTGGAAGTTTGGGTGCCAAATCGATGAGCAAAAACACACCGCTTGATGAAGATCTAATCCCGTTTGAACCAAACAGGATTCAGATGGCGATTGAGATCGGAGCGATGGTCGGTCACGGTGACTATGTGTACCGAATCGCACAAATTCTTGATTTCAAAACCGTCGTTGGAATTGAAGTCGAGTCCGGCAAGGCTTCAGCACTGCCTATCGGCGCATTAAATCCGTTGAAGAGGCAGAAGGTAGATGGGCTGTACGTAAACTACGATGTCGCTTCTATCGGTGTGAAGGATTGGGCCACTGCTCGTGAGCGATTTGCCACGATAGAGCCTCTCTTGGGGGGAGGCATCGTTGGCCGGCGTGAGGTCCAGGCGAGAAGCGAGGCTACGGGAGTCGACGTTTCTACGATTTACCGTTGGCTCAAGCTCTACAAAGAGTGGGGAGAACTCCTGTCGCTAGTCCCACGCAAGCGAGGTTGGCAGGAGGGAAACGCTCGGATTTCACCTGAGGCAGGTCAGATCAT
Organism: Pseudomonas sp. H1_A03; assembly: GCF_054685145.1. NCBI lineage: Bacteria > Pseudomonadati > Pseudomonadota > Gammaproteobacteria > Pseudomonadales > Pseudomonadaceae > Pseudomonas > Pseudomonas sp. H1_A03. The sequence continues at coordinate 1,087,811 of NZ_CP162829.1, read as the reverse complement.
TGAGCGAGTGCTCAAAGACTTTTACCTGAAGAAGCAACGACCTACGATCCAGGCCACTATCAAGCGCATCAAGGAAACCTGTGAGGCGGAAGATGTTACTGCTCCCGGCGTTTCAACCATCAGAGAAAGAATCAAGAGCGTACCTGATCGGGAGTTCCTCCGCGGTCGAGGTTTTGCTGAGAAGGCTAGGAACAAGTATTCGCCATCGCCAGGCTCATTCCCCGGAGCATCTTATCCTCTAGCTGTAGTACAGATTGACCATACGCCTTTGGACGTTCTCCTGGTCGATGATGTCCACAGAAAATCAATTGGCAGGGTCTGGGTAACGTTCTCGATCGACGTCCATACCCGCATGATTACTGGTTACTACTTAGCACTGGATGCGCCTGCTGGCATTTCCGTTGCGATGTGCGTAGCTCATTCCATTCTCCCTAAGGAAGAGTGGTTGATAGCGCATGGCATTGACGGCGAATGGCCGGTGTGGGGAATCCCAAAGATTTTGCACTCGGATAATGGGCCCGACTTTCAGTCAGGGGATCTGAAACGGTCGTGTTCCAATTACGGCATCGAAAACCGTTTCCGGCCGGTAAAACGTCCTAAATTCGGCGGCCACATTGAGCGCTTGATGGGTACGTTTGCGCAGACTCTGAAAGACCTGCCCGGCAAGACTTACAGTAACAAAGAGGATCGGGACGGCTATGATTCTGATGCAAACGCAGCACTGACTTTCAGCGAATTTGAGAAGTGGCTGGTCAGGGAAGTCCTGATTTACAACGAGTCTTACCACTCCGGGATCTACATGAGTCCCAGCAGAAAATGGCACCTCGGCATTTTCGGTAATGCTGACCTCGACCCCCTTGTGGGGGTGCCGCCAAGACCGTCTGATGCTTATACGATCCAGCGAGATTTTCTGCCTTCATTTGAACGTACGATTCAGCACTACGGTGTGCAGTTGGACGTCTTTTATTACTCCGAAGCGTTACGGCCCTGGATCAATGCCAAGGACGAAAAAACCGGGAAGACGCGCACTTTCATTTTTCGTCGGGATCCGCGTGACATCAGCATGCTTTGGTTTTTCGACCCCTTACTCAAGCAGTATTACAAAATTCCTGTGGCGAACCAGGCGTTCCCCGCCGCAAGCGTATGGGAGTTTCAGGCGGCTAAGAAAAAGGCCGTCGATGAAGGTCATGCAAATGTGAACGAGGCTCTCATCAAAAGGTACATCTTGGAAAATCGCGAGCTCGTTAATCATTCAGAGTCGACAACCAAGAAAGCTCGACGCCAGGCGCAGCGCCAACGGGTTCACTCCAAGGGCTCGACGCCTGCGAATCCAACTCCTAAGCCGGTCCAAACAGCAACTCCTCTTCCTATCGAGTTCAGCGACCTGATCTCCGGAGATCTGGATGACTTTGGAGATATTTCATGAGTGAGTACGCGCACATCCACCCCGACTTTCGAGCTGTGTTAAGCCTTTCCGATAAGGAGCGCATCCATTTTCTAAATGAGCCACGCTGGATCGGCTACCCGGCGGCGCAGAAACTCATCGAGTTGCTAAGGCACATGATGGAGCTGCCTACTCGTGCACGTATGCCGAACTTGCTGATCGTCGGCGATTCAAACAATGGCAAGACGACCATACTCGACCGCTTCAAAGAATTGCACGGTAAGGGCTATGTCAACGAAAACGCAGAACCTGTAAAGCCTGTCATCATCGTTGAATCCCCGCCCACGTCAGATGAGAAAGCGCTGTACGCATCAATACTCGAAGAGTTTTGGACGCCTTACCGAGTGACCGACTCCGTAATCAAGTTGCGCTATCAGGTTATTCACCTGTTGCGTGAATGTAATGTGAAGATCTTGATTATCGATGAGCTGCATTCGCTGCTAAGCGGCTCTGCGATCAAGCAGCGCGAGCTGATGAACACGATAAAGATGTTGTGTAATGAGCTGAAAATTCCGGTGGTGGGAGTCGGAACCTCCGATGCGGTGCGTGTACTGCATGCTGACCCTCAGCACGCCAGCCGTTTCGATGTCCTGTCGCTACATCCATGGACGCTCGGGGTCGATTTTCAGCGGTTTTTAAAAGGTTTCGAATCAGTGTTGCCGCTGAGACAAGCTTCTGAACTTTTTCGCCCAGAGGTCGCTAAGGCGTTGCATGCAATCTCCGAAGGAAATACGGGCAACCTTCACCGGCTGCTCATTGAATGCGCCACGGAAGCAATCAATTCCGGCAAGGAAAAGATCGACGTAGAATTGATTAATCGAAAATCATGGCTGCAGCCTACACGTGGCATCCGCGAGTTGATGTAACGAACGCTCGGTGGCCGCTTGCTCAGAATCTGCTAGAAGATGAGCTGTTGACCTCATGGCTTGTTCGCAATGCGTTTGCTCATGGGTGCTCGCCTCTGGTTTTGACCGGGCACCTTTGGCCGTCGTGGAGGTGTTGGACGGTCGACCTCGACAGGGGGCTGGCGCCAGATCAATCTCATATTCTCTCGAAGGCCGCGGGCATTTCGATTAGTGATATTTCATCGTGCACGCTACGGCCTATAGCTCAGTCTGTTTCGCCGTGGATCGACGCTAAGACGGCAACGTGGCCATGGATACTGGTGATTGGTGGGCGCAACCGACGTCATGCTGGAGGTCTTCAGTGCTGCCCCCTCTGCCTAGAGGAGGGAGTGCCGTATTACCGGTTGTCTTGGCGCTTGGCGTGGCATACCTGTTGTGAGCAGCATATGATCAGGTTGATAGACAGCTGTCTCCACTGTGGTGCTCCCTTGCAGCCACATCGTCTCAACTATGAAGTAGCTGATTGCTCAAAATGCTATCGCTGTGGTCATCGGTTGGCAGGGCCTGATGGGCTGTGTTTGGACCCGCCAGCATTGGCCTTTCAAGTTGACGGGGATCGTTATTTAAATGGTGATCAGCGTGTCGCTGAGGGCGGGTTTGGTGATTCGCAACAATGGTTCTACCATTCGCGTTTCGTGTGGGGTTTGCTTCGAGAATCAGCTGTTCATGATACGAAAGCCTTCACTAGGTTTCGGGAGATGTTCAGCATCGGAAAGCTGAGCTCTCCTAGCTCCGGATTAGCCATTGAAATGCTGTCAGTGACTGAGCGAGTACCTTTCCTGAGTGCGGTTTGGAAGATCATGGCGACCGGGCAAGACCAACTGTACGAAGCAATTATGGAAAGCTCGATGACCCGTACCTCCGTTTCTCTTCCCGCCGGCGAATCCCCAGTAATGCTGAGGCGAGTCCTGAGTGAGCTGCCCCTAGCGCGCCCTTATAAGAAGTCGCATGCGCCTGTGCTTAAAAGGGCCACTCCGCGAGCAGTGGTTATGAGGATGTGGGCCCGATTAAAAAGAAAGGTTTTGCGCGATGGATAACTCAGCGGTTCACCCTAACTGTGATGGTTGCGGTAAGCCCATGGCCAAAGCCAAAAGAATCTATGAAGGGCTGCGCTACTGCGAAGGGTGTTATAGCAAGAAGTTTAAAAAGCGCGTTTGCCATGGCTGCGGCAATCAAGCTCGCTTGTTCGTCAAGGATCCATTAGCGACCTGCACCAAATGCCTGAACGGTCGCCCTTGTATTCGCTGCAGAAGAGTAGGCCGTCCGGTGGGCAAGGTGACCGCGCAGGGGCCTGTGTGCAATTCCTGTGCAAACTATTTCGAAGCGTCGGGGCGCTGTGAAATTTGTAATAAGTTCAGCATTCGGTTGGCCAACAAAACAATCGATGGTCAGGTCCGACGTTTCTGCACCGGATGCAGTAACGTCTCATCTGCGACGTGTCCGTGCTGCAGGCGCTATCGCGTTCTGGTGGAGTCAGCTAGTGGTGCCATGCAATGCAAACTCTGCGCAGAATTAGGTGAGGTTGCGTGCGAGGTTTGCAGCAAAAGCATGCCCGCCGGGTTAGGGCGTGAGTGCACGGTTTGCTACTGGAGAAGAACCTTTCACAAACGGTTGGAAATCAACAGTGAAGGCTTCAGCAGTCAGACCTTTAGGGAAGAGTTTAAGGCTTATGGGCTATGGTTCATCGACCAGATCGAAGCCAAAAAAGGTGCGCTTTTAATCAATAAGCACATGCTCTTTTTCGTCGAGATGGCTCAGCATTGGAGTTCCTTGCCGTCTTATGATCAGATGTTGAAGGCGTTTGGCGCAGACTGGGTACGCCGGGCGAGGTATCCCGTCCAGTGGATGATCGCCTGCAGGAATCTGGTGATCGATGACGAGCTTAAACAGAGCGAGACTGAGCTCCGGCGCATAGAGGTGATCTTAGCGTCTGCTCGGTTAGGTTCATCAAGCGCATTACTGAAGGGATATCATGACGTCCTCACCGCGCGTGCCGCGGTGCGCAAAACTTCATTGGCAACGATCAGGACTTCACTTCGTAGTGCTGCGAACCTGCTTGCACTGGGTGAGGCATCTAAATCAGGACTGTCATCCAAAACCCTGCGGTATTTGTTGATCGACACTCCGGGCACTGCTGCCTCGCTCGTGGCATTCGTCAATTACCTGAACAAAACGCTGAACCTGTCGATTGAGTTTCCCGACCCTGGCGAAACAAAGAAGCTAACGCGAAAGAAGCAGGGTCATGGTTTGCTTGCTCTCACACAACAGGCCCTGACAGGCACTGACGTCATGGAGCAGTGGTTGCCCGAGGCGCTTAGCTATTTTCACGGGGTTTCGAGGTTCAAAAAATCTGAAGTGACCACTGTGAGCGACGACGATGGTTTACTGGTGACCGTGGGGGAAGCGGAGTTCTGGATTCCATCACCAACTACCGGCTTCAAGATGGAGTAGGGGCTGCTGTCGTTTTTTCCTTCCTCTGCAGATGCATACCCAACTGCCTGAATTTTTTCACTAGGACGTTTTCATAAACGATATCGCCAGGATTCTCATCATGATCAAATCTTGTATGGCCGTATTTGGACATAGGGCCTAATTCGGAAATGGTGTCTTTAGGAATACGTCCGTGGCAGGCACATAACTTTTGTAAAATTAGCTTTATTTCATATTTGGCTGCCGTACCGTCACTGGGTAGCTCCACCATCAGGCCTCGATAGCTTTCTTCATTAAAGGATGTCAATTTCTTTCCTGAAGTTGAGAAATGTCTGATTCTTTGAATCTCAAATATGTAAAACGTGCGTGACCCGCACGTGACCCGGACGATCATTACTCCACGTATATTTCTGGTCTTCGCGCTTAAATAAGACCAGGCTTTCGCATCGGCAGCGATTGGCTCTTTTGATGCGTGCGGTCGAATCGGTTCAAGACCTGGAGTTCCCCCCTCCACGAATTCATCATCAGAAGTGAACCATTCGACTTTGGTGATTGCTTCATATTCAGTCTTCAGATCGCTGCAGCTCTTCCACATTTTCGCAAGCGCACCCTCAAGAAAGTGTTCGGGTGCATTGCCTTCGCCCTTATGGGTTCCCTTACCCCCGCCGAAAGCATCACCGGTTGAAACCTTTTGAGCGTCGTCATCACCTTGTAGGGCGGCACCTAGTTTTCCAGGTGCTTTTCTGCGCTTGGTTACGCGCGGACGCTTTTCCCCCAGTCGTTTGAAGGGAGGATCATAAAAAACTCTCGGTGAGTCTGAATCAGGAGGCTCGGAGTCGGTGAGATCCAATACTTGGTCAATTGGAATATCTCTAGAGGATTGGGTATAGACGCGCTCACCTTGCTCGCCACCGGTGGAGTCCGTCCCTTGTCGTTGTATGACGATTATGTCTCCAACGGGTTCACTCATCCCTTTGATATCAAGCATCAGAAAGACTTTGCCTTCCTCCAACCAAATACCTTTTCCCTCAATCAGTGCAGCGCCTCTGAACCAGGGCCCGGTGTCGAGGCAGGGGAGAGAGCCTTGCTTCTTTTTTTGCTTGTCGAAGCCTGCTGCAAGGGTCGCGTAAAACCGCTCGCAAATGTCTTTGGTGTAGTCATCGTAAAGCGCGTGATGTAGGAACACAGCTTCGCTGGATTTGACCCGGTGGTTTAGCTTTACCCATTTGTTTGCGTCAGGTTCGGCATCAAAATAGAACCTATTTTGTGCTTCCTTCCATGGGAAGCGTAAAAGTGTACGAACTGTTTCAGTGCTCCTGCCGTACGCGCGCACGAAAAATTCCGCGCAGGGGACGAGAATCTTCATGCCATCGTCGCTCATTAGCTCGATCAGCATGGTGTAATTGTCGGAATGATGAAGGTGTAGAGGGTGTACCAATCCTGCTTCTCGGGCAGAAACCACGCTCCAGTCGCCTTCATTAAAGGAGACTTTTCGTTCGGTGAGATAAGGCACTTTCAAGTGGCCGACTAGGTTGCCATTAGTCCAGGCACTACCGAATCTCAAACTTCCTAAATGGGTCATAGCCGCGGGAAATCGCTTGAGGTTACCCAGCATGCCATTTGGCAGCAGCCTTCGGAAAAGTACGGAGTTGAGCGGTATTGTTCCTTCGTCCCCGTTTTTCGAGAGAGCGCCGTACCACCAGACGATCCACGTCCCGTCCTCCTCCTGGAGTTTTCCTTTCAGCGTGACTCGAGCTACGGATTGGCTTGGTGGAAGCAGCTGAATGGGTGATTGCCCAAGTGAATTTATGTTTTTAATCAATTGCCCAACTCTTCCCTTATAGCTTGATATTCCCGGCTTTAACACCCAGCCATGATCGAATCAGCGATCGCGATGGAGTACAAAAAAACTTCAGCATACTGGCAGGGTCCAGGTCGCAGCTGAGCTTTTTCCGTGCAGCGGCGTATCAGGAGGAGTGGTACGCAACCGTGGGAAAACACACTAGACGGTATGCTGGCAGTTTGATAGCTTTTCAGGTTCTTCATCCTGGATGAGCGGTGCGTTAGGTCTAGGAATCGAAAGATCACGTCCACATAGGGGATGCTTTCGGCCTCGAAGTTTTTCGTGATGCGCTCGTACCACCAGACCACGACAGTTCCGCTGCGAAAGTGCCTGATGGCCTCTCCGTCATTGGTGGTGCAGAGATTCTCGCGAGGCGGGATTCGCTTTATTCGTCGATGCAATTCACAACTCCAATCGGCAAACGCTTGGAGTTTTTCTCAGTTGTGCTTGCGTCATGTCAATGCCCAAATTGCCGACCCTAAGTAATTCTAGGGTCGACAGTACGCATTGCAGTAGATATCAACGGGTACGATGTTGATAGCCGGCAGTCGTTTTTACCCATACAGCTTTGATGGGTGCTGCATTCCCGATTTGAGCAACGTACTCAATAGAGCTAGGCTCGAATTTTTCGGCGGCTTTTTTCAAAAGCTTTTTCAATTCATCCGCGACTACATTATCTTGATTCTGAACGTAGTTATAGGTTCTATGCCAAACGGTATCGACTTCGTTCAGCTTTTCCCAGCTGTTTTCAGCCAGATAGCCGTTGAAGTAATATCGCTGATTATCAATATCCGACAAATCAAGTGACAGCATTACATGAAGCGTCATCGATGCAAACTCCTAGAGTATGCAGGCATTTTTTGCCTGCCGTTTGATCTATTTGCTGACTGTCAGAGTCAGCCTTATTAGTTGTGCCAGATGAATATTGCTGTCGTCAATCGTCATAAGTATTAATCTTAAGAGGTTTAGGCTTTGTTTTGATAAGTCATCATTCGTGGTTGTGACAATTTCTGCTTGTGTGAGTAGTCGGAAGCGATCTGTAATAATTTGATGTCTCTTGTTTTTATAGGTTTATGAGGTTTGATTATTTACACAATTGAATGAAAGTGGTATGGCATTCTGCCTTTATTCTGTGGTATTGCTAAGGATTCAATCGACTCGCAAAGGGAAATGCTTATGTCTGGTTCCGGTGGTAGCTACCTGGGTCCGTCTACTCCGACCACGTCCTGTACTGCTCTTCAGTTCGATACCCAGCTCGCCTCACCGAAGGCGCAAGTGATCGCGCAACTGAGCGTCGACGACATTCTCGACATCGTGTTCGCACTGCCGGGCAATCAACAGGTTGTTTCTGCGTTGTGGAATGGAGCGGAGGCAGGAGGAATTGTCGATCCTCACTTAAATCAACTTCGCAATTGCATGAGTCAGGGCGAGCAATACGTTGCGCGTGTATTGCGCCTTGGTGGCGGACAGGTACGCGTTCGAATTTATCACGTTTAATTTCAGAGCAAGGAGAGCTCCATGATCACCATCGTGGGAGGTGTTTACCGCGAGCGATGCATGCGTCCAGCTTGGGATGATGTTTTCGGGTCGGCCGGTCGAGCGGCGACCGCAATTGCGCGTTTCGGTGGGCAGGCTGAGTTGCAGGCCTATGTCGATAGCAGCAGTCAAATCGTCATCGGCGCCCGCGCCGGCGCCGAAGGTTTTCAGTTCAACGCTGCCGGCATCCAGGCAGGGGTGACTTTCGAATACATTCATGGGCTCGCCACTCCGGATATTCGGGGTGGTGCTCAGCTCAACTCAGTGTTGCAGGCCAGCGCTGAGAAGGTTCTTCGCTTTGGTATGATCGATGGGACGGCTATCGTTGATGCTAAGCAGGCCGTGTTTGATCCGCAGAATGCTGAAGGGCCTGAATCCTTCAGAGCAAATGGTTCCTCAGCTGAACACTTGGCACTAGTTCTGAATCGTCATGAGGCTCATCTGCTGGTTACTGGATCTCGCGGGCTGTCCGCGAAGGAATTGGCCATTGCGCTGGCGACCCAAGAAGGCGCGGAGGTAGTTGTCATCAAGATGGGGCCTCTTGGGGCTTTGGTATATGACAACGGTGCTATCTCCACTGTCCCAGCTTACCGGACTGAGCGGGTTTGGAAGATTGGTTCGGGAGACACTTTTGCAGCCCACTTCGCGCTAGCCTGGATGGACAACGGTCTTTCGGCTCATGACGCTGCTGCCCTCGCGTCAAATGCGACGGCCTTCTACTGTGAGAACCAAGGATTTCCCGATCCTGCCTTACTCGCAGGCTTTAATCCGCAACCGCTGCAACCTTCCTTGAAGTATCGCGAAGGGCGCATCCCAAAGGTTTATCTCGCTGGTCCATTCTTCACGCTCGCGCAGTTGTGGATGGTTGGCCAAGCCCGTAGAGATCTGTTGGCGATGGGGTTGGAGGTTTTCTCCCCCTACCATGATGTGGGCCTTGGCTCCGCCGAGGACGTAGTGAAGAAGGATCTGGAAGGTGTGCGTGACTGCGATGTCCTCTTCGCGATTGGTGATGGACTCGATTCGGGCACGATCTACGAGATCGGCTACGCCCGGGCTTTGAACAAGCCGGTTGTTTTCTACGCTGAAAATGAATCCAAGCAGGACATGAAGATGATGGAGGGGTCTGAATGCCATATCACCGATGATTACGTCAGCGCGATCTATCAGACGGTCTGGGAGGCAGTGGTGCTATGAAGACGGGACTTTTGCTGTCTGGTGGTATGGATTCTCTGGCGCTGGCCTGGTGGAAGCGTCCCGACATTGCATTCACCCTGAACTATGGCCAGCTAGCGGCACAGGCTGAAATTGAGGCATCAAGGACGATCTGTCAGGAACTAGGCATTCCTCATCACTTGATCGAGGTCGACTGCCGCCAGTTGGGGTCGGGAGATATGGCAGGCAGTCAGGCTGATAGCTTGGCTCCCGCTTCGGATTGGTGGCCTTATAGGAACCAGATGCTGGTTACCTTGGCGGCGATGAAGGCTATCTCATTCGGTGTGACGCATCTGTGGCTTGGCACCGTGAAATCAGATGGCTTCCACAAAGATGGCTCTCCTGAGTTCATGTTGGCGATCAGTCATCTGCTCTCTCTGCAGGAGGGTGCAATGGTGGTTGAAGCACCTGCTATTGGGCTTTCCACGGCGCAACTCGTCCGTAAATCAGGGGTTTCTCCAGGGATGTTGGCGTGGGCACACAGTTGCCATAAATCGCATGTGGCCTGCGGTAACTGTCGCGGGTGCAACAAGTACATGGAGGTGTTTCAGGAGGTGGGGTATGACTTGGATCGACCTGGGTGATCCTCTACCTAGATCTTCACCTGAGCGGTATGTGCCCATTGATTGGGAAGTGGGAGAGGTCTCCTTGCTTCCGATCTGCTCAAGCGGATTGACCCAAGAGTTCGGCGAGGTGTTGGATGCGCGTACATCGCAGCGTGATTTCGGCGTTGTGAATGACCAGCAGCTTGGTGCATTTCTTTGGCATGCCTGCAGAACGCGAGGAGTTGGAGCATCAGAACTGGGCTTTGATCTTGAGCATCGGGCATCACCCTCGGCGGGAGCTATTCATCCAATCCATGTCGTTCTGAAGCGCCCTAGGTGCGAGCGGTGGTGGCTATACCAGCCTGGGGCTCACGAGCTTCGCGAGCTCAAGCATGCGGCCGGTAGACTGGCAGGGCTCTACGAGCAAAGTCTGAAAGTGCTTGAGGGGGATGATGCGGTTCGTATTCTCTTCTTGGCCGAGCCCGGGAAAACCTTGGGCAAATACCAGGACGGTTGTAGCCTCGTTTGGCGCGATGCAGGAGCTCTGCTGGCCGTGATGGCGCTCACCGCGACTGCCCAGGGTCTGAATTTCTGCTCGCTGGGTATCACTGGTGAGCCTTGGGCCAGCACTTTAGCCGATCAGGGAAAGCTGGCCGGAGTTGGTCTTGCTCTTCTTGGTGCGGCTGCGGGAGCCTGAGTCGGGTGCGTGGTGCCCGGTGCCCATGATACTTTGCACTGTGGAAGGGGAAGACATCATTTCCAACCACATCAGAGCATCAAGCTCCGAGGCTCTGACACCAAGCCCTTTGCTGAAGCGGATAAACTGTTCCTCAAGTTCGAGGTAGTGTCGCTCGACGGTGAGATTGCTCTCGAAAAACCTGCCCAGCAAACCTGCCCGCAAAATGTGGATGTCGAGGATGGCCACATCATCGGCGTCCAGCCAGTTGCGGGCCACCCATGAGGCGGTTTTGTAGCCGATCCCCGGAACGTCCAGCAGCCAGTTGCGCAGCGCTTTGCCCGTGCCAAGTGGTGGGTGTTCAGCGGACAGTTTCTGAAGGGCTGCGCAGAGGTAGCGAGCCTTCTGTTTGGCAAACCGGTATCGAACAAAACGATCTTCGATTGCCAGAGGCTCTCTAAGCCACTCGAGCAGGGTTTCCTCTGTCGGGGGCTGATCGCCAAAGGCTCCGCGCTCTTTCACATGGTGAAAGGCAGCCAAGCCAACGCTGGCAGGGATGCCGTGCCCTCCAAGGAGGCAGGCTCCGACTTCCTCTTTAAGGGTTGCTCCGAGCTTGTAGTTGATTCGATCGCCCGTCAGCCGGCGAGCATATACCTGATAGGCCCAATAAGCGGGCGTCGGGAACGCTTCCATAGCTCCCCAAGGAACGCCTGGAATGACCTCTTCGTCTGCCTTGGGCAGTTCAACGTTGAAGACCACTTGGTCCATGAAAATTGCGCCCAGCTGCATCAGGCGGCCTCCTCGGCATTGCCGTAGTGATCCTGCATCCACTGCAGTAGCTCGTGTCGTTCAATAGGGTCCAGGCTCTCAATGCGATTACGAAGTCTGGATTGGCGACGTTGAATGGTTTGACGGTCCCGAAATGTCTCGCCCATGTACCGGCTGTCGTGGAGGCGATCGGCTGGTTCAAAGTTCATCCATACCGTTTCCTCGCGGATCTCTACATGGGTCTTGGCCGGAAAATTCATCTTGCGCCATCCGTCGAGCTCGCGGTTGTAGAGATCACAGTCATAGCCCGAAAGCATCACTTTGCAAGGTAACGCGACGAGGCAGCGTAGCAAGCGGATGTGATCCTGCTCCGTGTAGTCACAACGATAGACCTTCTCTCGGCGACGTGTTTCCGCCATGTAGGGAGGGTCTACGTACACCAGTTCTTCGCCTTCAAACAAATAGCTTTGCAGGAACGTCACTGCGTCGGTCTGATGCAGTTCGCACGTGCGGGGAAGCTCCTTCTGCCATCGCTCAATAACTTTGGCGTCCAGATCCAGGCCAATGTTCCGTTGCGCCGCTTTTTTATTGCGCATGACGGCCCCGCCACCAAGGTGGGATTCGATGTATGTCTGATGCGGTGGCATCAGGTTGATCAAGCGCTGGTAGCACTTGCCTTTTCCGCCTGGATATCTCATGGGCCCAGCATCGTCAGAAATGACGATGATGTCAATGATGAGGCGCTGAGTGGTTATCGCCCGGAAAAGTAGCAGTGGTCTGAAATGCAAAAAGGCCCCGAGGGGCCCTTGCGGAGCAAAACGGCTCTCACTGTGTCAGCGTGTATTTGCGGTCTTGGCAGGCGGCGTTTGCGCTGGAGTCGCAGCGGCAAGAGGTGTTGTGGGTACGCTTGCCTGAGGCGCTGCTGGAGGCTCAGTAGTCTTGTCTGACTTGTAGTAGGCCATGGGGGCATAGATCGCAGCTATTACGCAGGCAAGGCATGAAATTCCTGTAAGCCACGTAGAGAGGGACTGGTTGCTCTGGCGTTTAAGTGCCTTGAGCAGGTCCTCGCGATAGAGGTCCAGTTTCTTCTGAGCTTTGCGCAGATTCTCGAGATGTTCCGAGCATTTCTCGTAATAGGCTTCTCGTTCCTCCGGGGCGCGCGGCTCTAGGATCAGGTCTCGAGCCTCAATGGCATCTGCCTTGATCTGGTTATAGTCCAGAATCGTTTCGCTGATGATCAGTAACCGAAAATCATCTTGGAATTTCGCGATGACTTCTAGCTGGTGCGTGACCCCGGCTTCCACAGCGTCATAGATCGCCCGCTTGCAGTGGCTTTCAGCCTTACGCAGCTGTTCTTCCGCTTTCTCATCGCCCGCAAGAAACTGGGTCATGTGAAAACCGGCGTATCGCAGTTCGTTGATGGCGGGAATCGAAAGTGCTTGGTTGAGGTTCTCAACCAGCTTGATTTTCTCTTCGGCCAGCCGGTATAGACGCACAAGCTCAATTGCTTGGGTGCGCAACTCCGGCTCCTGCGCAGCAGGAAGGGTCAAAATATTCACGGGGCAGGTTTTCTCAGAACGCGTGTTGGGCAAGCTTTTGCTTGCGGACTTCTAGCTGTTCCGAAGTGAGGTATCGGCCACGCTGAAGATTCACGTTACCGCGAGCGTAAGAGCACACGATATTGTGAGCAGCAATGTCTGCCGCTTCTTTTGAGGATTTAGCGGGTATTGCAACCCGTGAAGGGAAAAGCGCTCTTAAGAGCTTCTGGAACCACATCCTATGATCCTTCATCTGTGACTTGCCTTATAGCGCCTGCCTTGGAGCGGCAAAGTCAGCGGTTCAAAATACAACCCAAAGGGGTCTGCTGGTGATGATGTTTGGCCATCATCGTGTTTCAAAAATGCGCGCAAATTATAGAGATTGCGCAGCACTATTTCTACCACTTTGTGGAGTCATAGTGCCATTATTGTGGCACCACTATTCATGCATACCATGATTTATCTGGTTTGTATTGGTGCGTCAACACACCTCAATATCCCAGCCTCTTGAATGGTGTCCTCTTTAGAGGTGGACTGAGTCTATAGGTTCCTTGCGGCACCGCCTGCTACTAGGCTTTGAGTCTGAGCGTGGTGTCTCTGACATTAGCTCAATTGCGTCAATTTGAAACCTGGTCGCTACTATTGAATCGATGCGGTTTATGTCAGGAGTAGCCGCCAAAGAGATCAATCTTGTTAGTTACCGTTCGTCGGATACGCATGTGCTCGCTCTCCTTGCAGGGGTGATTCACAAAGCGCCGTGAGGATCGTTGGGGGCCGTTCAGCTGATCCCTGAACGGCCTTTAGCTCTGGGATTGAAGCGTTAGGCTCCTCGTCACTAGGCGACTTCGACATCCGTATCTGCTGCGTTTAATAGCACCTCCAATGCTTCGTAACCCTCATCGCGACGCATCAGGAATCCAACGATGTCTTCCGCATCAAAACTGAATGGCTCGGTAATCATGACCGTTCTGAAGAACGTATTAGCGAGGACGACGCCTCCCTGATTTAGGAATCTTTGTTCGTTCTCGCCGGTTAGCTGCTCAAAAAATGTCGACAACACTGCTGTCGCGAGTGGACGCATATCGATTGACGAGGACGATAGTTCCCAATGCCAGCGACCCTTGGTTGGGCAGAACGTAGGGCTGTCGTCGTTGAGCATGTAATTCCAGTGATCGCAGTCCCACATCCACTGTGCCGGCAGCAATGGATGGGGTGCCGCATCTTGTCGATAAACCATCACCTCGTGGGTGCGGCCATTACCCCAGATCGTCATTGGGCGCTTGCGCAGGAAGTCGAGTGCGCGCTGGCGTAACTTGAAAGCAGCCAGTTGAGAGTTGATGCCGTTTTGTACCTGTCCCGGTTTCATACCTTCGGCCACGCTCATTACGGCCATCCCGAGATCGATGTTCAGTTGGTGTAGGGGTTGCAGATTTAGGTAGAGGCGACCAGCCAGAGGGGCGGGCAGGTTGTCAGTGCATCCGTTTTCAAGAATGAGAGGGACGATACGAACTCCCGGCTCGTCGGCAATCTTGGTCAGCATCTGCAACTCGCGGAACAGCCCCGAGCCCTCTAGACGAGCAGCCCTCACATAGTCCTGGTCACATAGACACAGAACCAGTATCGGGCGCTTGGCCAATGCCTGACCAATAACAGCGTCGATTGATTCCCCATAGGCGATGCTGTCCCGATCCCAAAATACGTCGTGGTTCCAATCCACACTGCTAACGATGCGCTGACGTACCCATTCCTTGTTTTCTAATCCATTGCCCCATGCGTAGGAAATGAAGATCGAGCCACGGTGTTCTACTTCTGTCATTTTTCACTCTCTGGGATTTGTTGAGAGCGGCAACAGCCAGGCCGCTTGACTGGATTGACGGCATAGGAGCAAGCATCAATGAAGGAGACCCTACTTGGAAAAAATTAGAGCAGCTATCAGTGTCATGGGGCTCGCGCGCGCCGCAGAGGATTTCTCAGAGAGGGGTGTCGGCTCTGCACCCGTCTAGGCATAGGTACGTGATTAGCACTATTCTAAATCGTGGATAGCAACGAATTAGAATGGGTATACTCCCAACATGAGATTTGTACCTGCCCAAGTCAAAGAAGCCATCGGAATCTCCGAAGAGACATTCCGGCATTGGCGACAAACACTTGCACCCTTGAAAGGGAAGCGGGGTTACGGCCCTTGTTTTTCCTCTGGTGATCTACTCTCGCTTAAGGTCGTGGCTCAGTTGCATGCATTGGGTATTCAAGTGCGCCACGTCGCCCCCTATGCTGATGCTTTATTCCAGAGCTGCTCTCAAGTGGCCTGGTTTGGTCTTGAGGACAAAGCAGTAGTTTTCGATGGGGAGTCCATTGAGTTAACTAGCTTAGCTGCTGAGCCAAAATGGGATACGCGCGCGCGCATCGTGATACCGTTTAGCCCGTTGATCTCAGCGCTTCGCAAATGTCTCTCCGTTGAGGAGGGAAGCCCTCAATCCAACTTAGTGTTTCCTCCGCTCGAAATGATGAAAGGAAGGCCGGCGTGATGCCAATACAAAGCTGCTCATCACTTTGCTTGCGGGTAGAGAAGCCAGTCTACACAGTGCGAAAACAGGGAAAAGTTTACGATGTTGCCTGCTGAGTTAACCCGCCAATCCATTGCTACTGCCTTGGGCACGCAGCCTGAGACAGTGGTGACTTTTGCGCAGGCGTCATTTGCACTTCGGCCAGAGCACCTAGATTTCTTGGGTCTGGTCAATGCACACGCGCGTGAGGAGCCTACACCGGATGCAGTGGTTCTTAAGGACGATCAGCCACTGTTTTACATCTGGGACCTTAGGCATGAGCCCCTGCAGCATTCTCAAGATCGATGCCGGGACATGTCTCGCCTTGCACTAAGGGCGGATGCTCCCTATGTCGTATTTCTGCGTCCTGGCAGTGTGCAGGTCTACGCGCTAGGGCAAGCTCGCGATGTAAATGCCTCGCCGCTATTGGAGACTGCGGATCTGCATCCAGGTCTACTCGCCAAACTAGCTTTTGGGGATGTGTCGGGGCGCTCAGACGGTATCAGCACGCATGACCTAATGCTCGAGTTGCTGAATGTCGTCACTGAGGAGTTGATTGAGTTCCGAGGAGTCAGTGCAACTGAGGCATTGGCAATGACGGGGCGGGCGATTTTTCTTCGATTCCTCTACGACCGGGGGATTCTTGATGATCAAAACCCCTTCCCCGGCGTACCACGTTTTATGGATTGCTTGTCTACACCAGAGTTTGCCGCGATCAGTTCAGCGTGGCTTGACGAGACGTTTAACGGCGATTTGCTGACCCTCCCGAATGATGGAAGTGAGGCCTATTTTAAGGGCCTGAATGTCAGCAACGGAACATCGGCTTTGGACGATCTGAGCGCGATAATCAGAGGCGACAAGCCTGTGGGTGATGGTGCTTATCAGACACAGTTTTCCTGGAGCGATCTGCATTTTGCCTATATCCCCGTAGGCCTCCTTAGTCAGGTGTACGAGGAATACATCCATCGCTTTGAGACGGCAACTGCAAAAGCGCAGAGCGTCTATTACACGCCCCGGCACTTGGCAGAGTACGTTGTAGACCAAGCGTTGGGTATGCTGGGCCAAGATGCCTACAAGGCCAGGGTATTGGACCCTGCTGCAGGTGGTGGCGTGTTCCTGCTTGCCGCATTTCGACGGCTTGTCCAAGGCTACTGGAGGGCTACAGGCAAGCAGCCAACTACGAAGGTAATACGGCACATACTGAACAACCAGTTAGTCGGAATGGATATCAACCCGGCAGCGCGGCAGTTAAGTGCTCTGGCCTTGTACTTGACCGCTTTGGAGCTGGATCCTGATGTCGCCAAGTTACAGGATCTAAAGTTTGACCACCTTCAAGGGCGCGTCTTGCTTGACGCTGAAAACTGGGTGGATGAGACCAGTGGCCTGTGCCTAGGCAGTCTGAGTAGGCCGGCCAACGAGTTCTTGTGCGGACAGTTTGATGTGATCGTCGGTAATCCACCTTGGACCTCCGTTGCCGCGCTTAAGCAAAAGAAAGCGTTTGACCAAGTCTCGCGTCAGGCAATGGTCGAGCGTGGCATAACTCCTGTGGCCAATCCTGATGGGGTCCCAGATTTGCCATTCGTTTGGCAGTCAACCCGCTGGGCAAAGCCCGATGCCGTGTTGGCTTTCGCTCTCCACGCCCGTTTATTGATCAAAACGACACCGCAGGGTCTGGATGCGCGCAAGGCGCTTTTCAGTGGATTGGATGTCAAATACGTTCTGAACGGAATGGAGCTGCGTAATACCCTTGTCTGGCCTAGCAACGCCGCATATTTCTGTCTTCTTTTCGCGCGCAATCGCGCCGCTGAGGCGGGAAGCCAGTTCTATGCAGTGACGCCTGCAGTTGACCGAACACTCAATGCTGAGGGCCGTATACGTATCGATCACAAAGATGCTTGGGCATCTGATGCCGATATGGTCGGGCAAATGCCTCATCTGTTTAAAACGCTGGCGAAAGGCAATGGCTTGGATGTTGCCTTGCTGGAGAAAATACAGCGTGACGTTAAGCGACCTCTCAAGAGCTCCGAAAATCGCGAGTCCGGCGTACAGCCCGATGCGCAGCGACCAACGTTAAAAGCCTACGCCGATAGTGTCGGCATCCATCATGGCCATGGATATCAGACCAGTAGCGAAGACGAAGACGCAGGGTTCCTCACTGGTTTGCCGATGATGCCGGACCCGAGGGAAGCGCTGTGGCACGTAGTACCTACTCAAGATTTGCTCCCGTTCGAACTTGATCGTGTGCACCGTAAGCGTCATTCCAATATCTATGATCCGCCGTTGGTGTTGCTGAGGAAGTCACCTAGTACTCAGGACAACGCGCCTACTGCAATGCTGGCTCTTGACCGAGTCGCCTACCGCGAATCGTACATTGGATACAGCTGCGCAGCAGTGGCAGAGCCTCATCTTATGTCCGTGTACCTGTGGGCTTTGATGAACAGCAAGCTGTTTCTGTACTACGCATTGATGACCAGTAGCATTTTTGGCTGCGAGCGCGAAGCTATACAGAAATCGGATATCGAGCAATTTCCGGTGATCCCGCTCGATTCGCTACCCAAGAAGAGTATCGATCTCTTACACGAACTCCTCGCGAAGGCCGAATCTCGTGGTTTCGTAATGCAGGACGTTGATTCGATTGTCAGCTCTATCTATCGATTAGCGCCGGCGGATATCACTCTCGTTGAGGATCGCCTGTCCACTGCTCTTCCTTTCTCTCGGGTGAAACGGTTCGCTGTATCCCCACCCAATGAGGCGGATGTAAACCGTTATCTGGAGTCGCTCGAAAAGATCCTTACGCCTTTCGATCTTAGTGATGAGCCGCTTGAGCTGACTGCGTACCCACAGAGTCCGCTTTCGCCATGGCGATTCATAAGGGTGGGGGAGCGCAGTCTTGATGACATGCCCAAAACTTCTGATTTGCTTGGGGCGCTGAACATGGCAGATGACATGGGATGCACACTGGTGGAGTTCCATCAGGAGCGCGCTGTCTATTTAGGTATCTTAAATCAGCGTCGATACTGGACCCGAACCGCCGCACGTACGCTTGCTTTGGATTTAATCAAACGTAACGATGCAATCCTCAATCGTGTGACAAGGAGCAGGGTCGCTAGATGATTGGTCCACATGGAAGTCCTGGAAAATTGATCTCTGTTAATGCCGGATTCCCCGTTAGGGTCTCCCCGAATGTCTTGGCCGTAGTGATCCAAGCATTGCAGCAGGCATGGTCCGTCATCTGCTCAGACCCGACAGAGCACCTCTCGCCTGTCACGCCAGGCAACCCAGAGGAAGACCGCTACACGGACGCTCTTTGCGAAATACTTTCTCATTTTCTGGATTCTGACGACTGTCCTATCGATGGTTTTACGTCCGATGTGTTTGAGAATGTCGAACGCTCACCCAACATTGGAAACTTCGATTTAAAAGTCATCAACAAACAGCCAGACCTTGTGATCCGTCTTGCTAACCGTCCGATCTCTAATACTCGCCGTTACGTTGGCATATTTGCGGAGACAAAAGTCGTATCCCAAAAGAAGAGTCTCACCAATTACACCAAGGAAGGCGTTTCTCGATTTGTGCGTGGTGATTATGCTTGGGCAATGCAAGATGGCCTCATGATCGCGTACCGCAAGCAGCCCCATCGGGGAATAGCTACGCTGGAGGCACCGCTGAAAAAGGATCAGTCATTGCTGGTAGTTCAGGACAATGCGCAGCATCTCATTCGGTCCGGACTGCCGGTGCCTGCCTGTGGCAAGAGCACGCATGAACGTCAGTGGAATTACCAGGCTGGTGGGGCGCCCGGGGAGATTAGCCTCTGGCATCTCTGGGCTTTCGATATTCCTTAACTGCGAAATTGCAGTAAGCGTCTGCCAAAGTCACCTTGTATGACTCAGAACGGTATAAGCAGTCCTTCAGAAAGCCGTAGGACGGCTGATAATCCATGGCCTGACCTCATCCGGCGACATGAAAAGCCTCGTTTATCGCGTTGAGCAAAGTAGCCCTTATAGGCGCGTCACCCTCTCACCTACCAATCCTCAAATACCCGAAAGTCATTCTCTCGGGCATTTGAGCATCCGGTAAAAAAACTTGTAACTCAGTTCACCTTGAACCGTCCCACCAGCCCCTGCTGTTGCTCGGCCAAGCGGGCTAACTCGCGGCTGGTGACGGCGGTTTGTTCAGCACCGGCGCTGACCTGGATAACCAGAGTGTTGATGTCGTTTACGTTGCGGTGGATCTCCTCGGCAACCTGACTCTGTTGTTCTGCCGCCGAGGCGACCTGTATGTTGCTGTCGCTGATGGTCGCGATGCCCTCGGCTATTTCTTCTAGCAACTCCCCTGCGCGCACTACGTTGCTCGCGCCTTCTTGAGCCTTCCCTAGAGTTTCCTGCATGGAAGTGGCGGCACGGTCGGAGCCGGATTGCAGATTGGCGATCATCTTCTGGATACTGACGGTGGAATCCTGAGTCTTTTTGGCCAGATTCCGCACCTCATCGGCGACCACGGCAAATCCACGACCCTGCTCACCGGCACGGGCAGCCTCAATGGCAGCGTTCAAAGCTAGCAGATTGGTTTGCTCTGCTACACCACGAATCACATCCAAAACCGAGGAGATGGAATAGCTTTCACCCTTGAGCTCCTCAATGATTCGGGATGTTTGTTCGGCCTGAACCTCAAGCCCTTTGATCAAGCTGATGGTGTTCTCGATTTCAGCCTTGCCCTGCATAGTGCTGGCATTAACGCGCTGCGACATCTCTGCGGCGTCGGTAGTGCTGCGCGCCACGTCTTTGACCGTGGCGCTCATCTCGCTGATGGCAGTGACCACCTGATCGGTGCCTTGACGCTGCTGGACGACGTTATTGCTAGTTTGCAGGGCCACAGCCGAAGACTGCTCGGCGGCGGTCGCGACCTGCGCCGTGGCACTCCCGATCTCACGGATCACTTCACCGATCTGTATGGCCATGTTATCCAGGTTACGCGAGATCTCGCCAAACTCGTCTCTGCCGGTGTAACGGGTTCTGGCAGTTAGGTCACGCGTGGATAGCGAAATAAGGGTGCGGTTCACGTCGACCACAGCGATTTTGATATTGCGAATAATCACCGAAGCGAGCCACAGCACCGCAATCAACATCAGAATGACGGTGGCTATTGCGACATACAGACTGCGCTGGGCATCGGTACGCGCGACATTGGCTAGGCTCACGACCGTCTGGCCCAGTTCAGCCTCGACCTGAGCCATCATGTCGATACGGCTGGTGGAAAGGTTGAACCAGTCTTCGGGTTTGATATTAAGCGGATCGCCTAGAGGCGTATCAAATCCGAGTTTTTGCAGGCGAGCTACATCGACGGATGCGGGCTGTTGTAGAACCGCATCCAGCTTATTTTTGAACACGGCAGGAGCCCAGCGTTGAAAGGCCTCGAAATAGCCGGAGAACTCGCCCATGTTGCGGCTGAAACGTGACAACAGCGGCGCATCAAAACGGTTTTGGTTGAATGCCAGGCCAAGCAGTACACGCTCTCGACCAGAGCGCTCTTTCATGTCTACGAACTGATTGAGTGAACTCAGCCCACGCAGGATTTCCGGATCCTCAATGCTGGTTTCCAGTGAGTAAGAGAAGCCGATCAAATTTTTGATAAGATCGGTGAATCGGGTGCCGGACTCGCCGTTATTGATTGCGAGCGTGTCCACCTGCTGACGCAGTCCGGCCAAACCATCAATTGCGCGCAGCATCTTGTCAGGCGCGATAAGACCCTCGGTCGATTGCGCATGCATCGCGCTCACCGCACGGTCGGTTTCTTGGCGTAAGACTTTCAACTTGTCCTGCATCGTCTTACCACCGCTGCCCAGAAACACGCCGCTTGCGCCGCGCTCACGCTGGATAGTGGTTACTACGTCACTGAGTTTCTGCGCGGTGCCGGTAGCGGTGACCGCTCGGTTCATCTCGCTCAGTGTCTCTCGTTTGTCAGCTACAAAAATCCCGGCGAAGACCAGAAAGCCCAACAGGGGAAACATCAAAATAAGCAGTAGCTTTGTACTCAAAGGAGCATTTCTAAGCATGGCAGGCCTCAGGGCTTGAAGATGTTGTTTAAAGCTATCCAAGGCGAACGTTCTATGAAGTCGACGTCTGATAGAACCCAGGATGGTTCAGTAGTAGCCTGCCGTAGCCAGTTTTTTCTCCGTTCGGAATGTTTCGGCTGAAACCAGCAAAGCTTTACCTGTAGCTAAGCAGGCGCCCAGCTATGTGGTAGCAGTCGCTCGATCTCGCTGGCCCGCTGCGTCGGCAGCTGCGTCAGCACATCCTTGAGATAAGCATACGGATCATGCCCGTTCATACGTGCCGACTGGATCAGGCTCATGATCGCCGCCGCCCGTTTGCCGCTGCGCAGCGACCCAGCAAACAACCAGTTCGACCGCCCAAGCGCCCACGGCCGGATCAAGTTCTCGATCTGGTTGTTGTCGATGGGCACAGCACCATCGTCCAGGTAGCGCGTCAGCGCTACCCAGCGTTTAAGGCTGTAATCCAGGGCCTTGGCCGTAGCAGAGCCCTCGGGCACAAGTTCGCGTTGGGCCAGCATCCACTCATGCAGTTTTTCAGCGATGGGCACCGCCGTTTCCTGGCGTAATCGCCAACGGTCTTCGTCGCTCATTTCCTTAGCGTGTCGCTCGACTTCGTACAGCCCGCCAATCGAGTGAAGCGCCTGCTCAGCCAACTGGCTTTTATTCGCGACGTGCAGGTCGAAGAACTTGCGGCGCGCGTGGCCGAGATCATTGGGTCTGCCTAGAAGCGCAGTCTTTCACGGCTATGCAGTTCACTTGCCTGAGTCGGATGAGTTTCTAGCGGGACATACCGATCGCAACGACAGCCTGATGCGCGAGTGGTCAAAAGGTCCTGCCGGGCTAAGCCAGTCCAGCTTCACCTTGAGCAGCAGCACAAATCTTCAACATCATAATTTAATTAATGCGATATGAAATAGAAGTGTTTTGGCCAAACCCGCACACAGCTCTATCTTCTTTTTTTAACCGGCGGCTTTTTCAAGCGATAATTTTTATTATTAATGAAAGAACTACTTTCCTGCATGATTTCTGCAAGAAATTTCTCAACATCACTGTAGTAAATTAGCAGCGATTGAAGAGCTACATCCCGCCCGAACTCTTCGAATGATTTATTACCATGCGCTAAGGCGTTACGCCCATCCTTTATAACCTGTAACTTACCCCCGTGGGTTTTGGAGATTTCAATCCCATACTTCCCCATTACCTTTCTAATTATTCTTGCATCTAGATTCCCGCTATACAGCTGATAGCTTTCGGTCATTTCCTTATAGTCGATCGAGAAGAACCCTTTCCCCCGAATCAAATCCACCGTATGATGCAAAACCTCTAAGGAATCGTGGATATTGGCCCTTTTTGCTTTATGCTTGTAAAAATATACCAAAGCCAAATCTTTTAGATTCTGATTAAGATTATTATAGTTAACTTTGCTGGTATTGATTACGTCATGGAGCCTGGCCAAAGTTTGGGTGATAGCGGCCTCGATAATATTATAAAGAGAAAGAACCACAGCAGCCCTTAACACGGGCGTATTGATCCTTTTGTCGCTTGTAAACTTACCACTTTCTATAGACGTAATTAGGTCCAACAGGTCCATGGTCTCAGAGAGTCTAAGGCTAACGTCTTGCTGTATCGAATACAATGATCAATCCCCGGAAAGCATGCTGCGAATATAGTTCACCCGATCCGTTAGCTTTTGCTTCTTATGGAGCTGATTGGGTACATGAGTATTCTTCTTGAACTCATCATTCTGTAGCACCGTCGCGATTTTTTCAGGCGTTAGACTCTCTTTGATCTTACCGTCTTGCAACGCTTTCCAAACCCCGATAGATATAGCTTCGAAAACTGAGCGCTTAGTCTGCGGATTCGACTTGTGTCGATAGCCGAATGGGAATATTGATTTAATTACTTTGTTTACGCTTTCAATTTTTTCTTCATATGAATTCACTTCCACTTGAGCAGCAGCGGGGCTCAGCTTAGCTAACTCATTGTTTTTACGCTCTATATACCTGTCTAGAAAATCAGACAGGCTACCAGGAACGCCTTGCATGTACGCATCATTCTCGGATAGTGCAAAGAACCGTAGTAATAGCTCTTGTCGCTCCTGTCTATTTTCAAGCCATTTGTCGATCAGTAGCAAATCTTTGAATGTTGAGCTTTTCTCAACGTAATCGTATATAAAGGTCGTGAAGATCCCAGTATAAATCCCTTTTCTTTTCTCCATAGGCTTGAGCAGATCACTTCCGCGGTTGATCCGCTCAAACATATCTTTCTTAACGTCATCTGTCGTCTCTTCCGACAGTATGATCAACCTCAGAGCCGTATCAAGAAATTTTCCTTGCCGACCTTTCTCTAGTTTTTCAAATGTCAAACCATTTGCTTGGCTCAACGATTCAAGCCCAGAAAGCATGAGTTTGTTTTCGGTAAAATGATATATGGCCCTGATGCGTTGCGAGCCGTCTACGATTTCCCAAGCACCATCGCGATTTTCCGCAACGAAGATAAAAGGAATAGGCAGGCCCAGAAGAATTGATTCAATTAGCTTGGACGATCTTCTTTCGTCCCAAGTAAAATCTCGCTGATAATCCGGTATAAAAAGCACATTTCTCTTCGTTTGAATGAGGTTTCGCTCGTCGTCGTCAGCATTTGAATATTCTATGCCATCCCGATACTTGTCTGAGATATATTCAACGGTCAGGTCACGCATGTCATATCTGACTTCACGTCTCTTTGCGTAAATTTGTTCTTCAAGCTTGGCGATATCAGCCATCTAAAATCCCTTTTTCGAGAGTGGATTGGTAGCCCAGCCGAGAAAATAGCAATCGGCTACTTCGAGCAAATACATTACGTCATCTGCAGTCATGGTGCCATAGTGGAATCACAGAGTTTAGTACCATTTTTATGCTTTGGCAGTCCTGCTCGATTAGCATCTGCTCAGGAAATCACCCTTCCGCACTGTATCGTTCGAGCTTTATCTAGATGTAGCTGCAAGAGCCAGGAACACTATCTTCGTACCTGATTTCGGAACTCAAGAAATGGACCTGTCGGCGCCGATGCCGGGGTGACCCAGTTGCCGAGATTTCACTGCCCCAGTCTGACTCCTCGTGAATCATTCAATCCAGGGGCAGCGCCAACAATCGTAAGCATCTCCTAGCAAGAGACAAAGTGCTGTGGCGCTTTTCCGATCCAACTCTGAAGCCGGCTTCACAGACCTGGCAGTAAGCCAGCTCTCGGATCCGCTACTCCCTAGTTGCAGAGGTCTTGCCCAGGCCCATCCAAATCATTTGTATGCAAGGGAAAAAACGTAAGCGCGCTTCAGGGCGAAGAGTCAGTTCCGATGAACCCGTCGCAACCAAATCGTCTAAGGACAAGACCAGCGATTGGTAGGGGTATTAACCTGCCCCGATAATGCTTCAGATCAGCTTGCTGAATGGCAAGACGCACTTCTCCCGCCTACGCTATGTCAGCATGCGACGAACACATATCCGTCGCGGCATAGAGGAAGGAATCCTGTGCTAATCGAATCTGTCGTCCTGTCTGGTTTTCGCTGCTTTGGCCCCGATCCAATCAGCGTAACAATCTCGCCAAAGATCACGACCATCGTCGGCCCCAACGCGGCAGGGAAAACTGCGCTTCTACACGCGTTAGCGAAGCTGTTTGGAGTGACTCGGGCACAACGCACCGTACGTCGCTCGGACTTTCACCTGGGACCTGATGACGATCCCACCAGTCTTGAATCAAAGCACCTCTACATTGAGGTTCTGATCACCCTTCCCGAACTGATTGATGGTACTGCAACGCCAGAATCAATCGCACCTTCATTTCGGCATATGCTAATCGAGCGACCAGACGATGCTCCCGTCTGTCGTCTTCGGCTTGATGCTCAGTGGGAGGACGATGGAACCGTGGAAGGCGAGGTTTCGCAAACCCTGCACTGGGTCGACACGCTCGACGATGAACCGCAAGAAGACAAGTGCCACCCCGTCTCCGTGGCCGATAGGGGACTAATTCAGTTGTATTACACACCGGCAAGCAGAGACGCTGCGGCTCAGACCCGGGCGACAGCAGGAGCATTGGCGGCTCGTTTGTTACGCGCGATCGAGTGGTCTTCCGATACCGAAGAGGCGGTTCATGACGCTACCGAAAATCTTGCCTCTGCCTTCGAGGGAGAAGCGGCAATTGCCGCAATCACACAAGCTCTGCAGACGCGGTGGTCGGCACTTCATGATGACGTCGTCGACACTAATCCGCGACTGAGTCTGGTAAGTCGCAGGTTCGAGGAGGTCGTCAACAAAATTGCAGTCATGTTCGAACAGGGGCCTGACGGTCAGGAACGCGGTATCGAGGCGCTCAGCGACGGTCAACAATCGCTCTTTTACTTCGCTCTGGCTGCGGCAGTCTTCGACCTAGAGCGAGAGGTTGTAGCGGGGTCAATTGAGGGCTTCCGAAGTGACGCTTTGCGGATACCGGCGTTGACGATCTTCGCTTTGGAGGAACCAGAGAATCATCTTTCGCCATATTTCCTTGCTCGCATCATCCGCCAAGTCCGATCACTCACAACCGATGGCAGCGCGCAAGCCATTGTCACCAGTCACTCACCGGCAGTGCTTAGCCGCGTCAATCCGACGGAAGTTCGATACTGTAGATGCGACCCCAAAACGCGCGTGTCTACGGTCAAGCGGATTAAGCTTCCAGTCAACGACGTGGAGGCTAGCAAGTTTGTACGGGGTGCGATGTTGGCCTACCCAGAGCTTTATTTTGCGCGGTTTGTTTTGCTGGTTGAGGGAGATTCGGAAAGAATTGTCTTACCAAGACTCGCAGAGGCGCTGGATTTGCTGATCGATCCAGCCTTTGTCGCCATTGTCCCATTGGGTGGACGCCATGTTCAGCATTTTTGGCGCTTGCTTAAACATCTGGGTATTCCTCACGCCACGCTGCTGGATCTTGACCTAGGGCGCGATGGGGGCGGTTTTGGACGAGTCAAAACGGCGCTCGAAAAGCTGATCGAGTTCGGTGCACCGAAAGCCGAAGTGCTGAGAATTACAACTGGCATCTTGTCCGATGCTGACTTAGCGAACATGCATAATTGGTCTGATTCGGTCGATCATAGCGTCCTCCTGTCATGGATCAACAACAACCTAAAAGCTCATGGCGTGTATTTCTCCTCACCGCTGGATTTAGATCTAGCAATGCTGGAAGCATTCCCTGCCGCCTATACAGCCATCGTCCGCGAGGGTGGGGGTCCTCGCATGGCCGCTGACAAAGCCGCCGAAGTGGCCTTGGGAACGGCAGGCCCCGGGCTAAAAGTCTACACCGGCCCCTTTGAGAATTATCCCCCTCAATTCCCGAGTTACCGCTACCACTTTCTCACCAACAGCAAGCCTGCAACCCACCTTGCAGCGCTGACTCGGATCACAAAGGCGCAACTGGTGGAGAACATGCCGGAGGTGCTTGCTTCAGTGCTTAAGCACATTTCCGCGTCGTTAAGGCGGGACTAAACATGACCTTATCGTCACGCAGAATCCGCTCAGTAGACTGGAAACCCATAGGGGTAAAATCGCTCGAAACGCACGCACTGGAGGTGGTTCGTTCACACGAGAACCGATCCGTCATCGCAGGCCCCGGCGCGGGCAAGACGGAATTGCTCGCGCAACGCGCTGCTTATTTATTGCAAACCGGCGCGGCACCTGCGCCTAGACGTATTCTTGCGATCAGTTTCAAACGCGATGCTGCCTCCAACCTCGCCGCGCGAGTGCGAAAACGCTGCCATCCTGACCATGCCGTACGCTTGGATTCCATGACGTTTGATGCGTTTGCAAAGAGCCTGGTCGACCGCTTTGGCCAGTCACTGCCCGAACGTTGGCGACCCCGACCCGATTACGACATCACCAGCTACTACGAACGCGACTACAAGGACTTCCTCTTTCAAGAAGTTGGCTTGCCCCCAGCAACAGTTGGCACAAGGGCTGATCTGCGCGCAATAGGACCGAAAACCTTCGAACGCAGCCATCTGCTCGGTCAGCCGCTGCCGATTGATGGATGGTCGTGTCCGACTGTCGGCCAATGGGCTGCGGATTGGTTCTGGCAGGCATCCCTGCACGGTGGGGAGAAAAGCGTCTTGTCCTTCCCCATGATAGGCAGGCTCGCGGAGCTCTTATTGCGAGTCAATCCCATGGCACGGGATGCGCTGCGGCTGACTTACTCACACCTGTTCATGGACGAGTTCCAGGACACAACACAGGTCCAATACGATCTTGTAAGCACCATCTTCCGAGGTACCGACACTGTGTTAACCGCCGTCGGTGACAACAAACAGCAAATCATGCGCTGGGCGATGGCCATGGATGATCCTTTCTCCGAATTCGACGCAGATTTTGCGGCTAAGCGGACATCCCTCTACAACAACTACCGCTCTTCACCCGACCTGGTGCGGATCCAGCACGTTCTAGCTCAGGCTTTGGACGCCGCAGCCGTTGCGCCTGTTTCCCAGACGGCAGGTACGATAAGCGGAGAAAGTTGTTCAATATTCGACTTCCCCAGCCCGCATGCAGAAGCACGCAATCTGGCCATATCCGTAGCGTCGAACATCGCGACGGGCAAGCTCACGCCACGCGATTTTGTTCTCCTTGTTCGCCAGAAAGCGGGGGAATATGCCGAAGTGTTGGAGCCGGCTTTTACAGCCCATGGGCTGAGATTGCGAAACGAGGCGGGATTGGCCGGAACGATCATGCTGCAGGAGCTGCTTGTCGAAGAGGTATCGGTACTCCTGGTTTTGCTACTGCGCCTTGCCATGACACCGCGGGCAGGACGCTACTGGTCTGAGTGCCAAAAATGGATGGCATCTCTGCGAGGCATTGCGTCCGATGACGAACTCGGTCACTCCAAACTTGCACGCGAATTGGACGCCTGCGCGATCTGGTTTGGCGCAAACAGGTCAAGTCCACCGACGACGCTCCAAGCCGCACGATCACTTCTTGATGAGGTTCTGGGTTTTGTCGGGCTCGAACGCCTCAAGAGCCAACACCCTGCTTACGCGCAAGGAGAATGGCTCGAAAAGGTACTCGACTCAGCGGCAACACATTTATTCGCCTCATCAATTCAATGTGGAGATTGGTCTTCGGTACTCGACACTTATGAAGGCGTCAACGCTATTCCACTGATGACCATTCACAAAAGCAAAGGGCTGGAGTATCACACTGTCATCTTTGTTGGCTTGGACGACGGGGCTTGGTGGAGCTTTTCCAACGATGAGATTGAAGCCACCGCCGGATTCTTTGTCGCGTTCACCCGTGCCAAACAGCGCGTGGTTTTCACGTACTGTGCCAAACGCGGCGGGCGCACGAAAATTGCTACGTTGTACCACCTGCTCAAGGAAGCAGGTGTTCAAATTACACAAGCATCCTGACTTTTCGGAGAGACTGTAACGGCGTAAAAAGTCTCGGGGGGACGCGCGCGCGTGCTTGCAAGCGACAACGCTGGCAGGCATGGTTTCTACTGAGGCGCCGAGTTACTTGACAGCAAAGGAATCAAGCGAGGCCTTGCCCCGCTCATAAAGTTGCCCACCAACGATCCCGAAATTACTGAACACTAGGAGCGATGTATGCTGCACGTAATGCTGTCCTTGGATTTGTCACAAGCGGAGTCTGAGCGCTACGACTTTTACAAACACCTTCAGGAGCTTGGATGGGAGAAGTTTGGCGACGTAGATACTGTGTGGCGTCGGGAGTTCCCAAGCCGGCCCACTGACGAAACGACCGCAATGGGAACAGCGGGCGAAATCTCAGAAGAGTTGGCAGCTGCGGCCGAAAAGTTTCGGCCGGAACAAATCAGCTACGTGGCGCAAATCGGAAATCATCCGGCCTACGCCAGAGTTGTGAAGAAGATGACGAGCAGATACGGCGTTTATGACGCCTGACGTATTGGTACTTTCGCCTGAGCTTGAGTGAATGACTCCTTTATCAAAGAAGAATGCAAACGCAAATTTCTTTGATAAAGCTTAGGACCGCTATGCTCATGGCGTTATCTGCTAAAATTTCCGCGATAACTCAGCTGGCTGTTCGCTTCTCCGTCGCTGCTCGACAGCTGGTTTAGAACTTACTCACGCACTGCTCAATTAGTGGCAAATAAGACGCATCGATGTTCTGCTGATCGTTCGTTATGTTATGACTATTAAATTCTGGGATGTTTTTTGTAAGTGCATTTTTGAGACGATCAAAATTTGGCTCCGCGATAACAATATTTCTTTGAGCTAATTCCAGTTTAGCGATTACATCCTCTAACCCTATGATTGCAACCCTAAGACCTGCGGCAGTAAACTCCATACCCTCAGGAATTTCCGCAACTACCCGTTCAATGCAACGCATTGCATCACTGGCCTTAAGAAAATTTTCGGATTGGACTTTGATTTGGTAATGTTCGGTATAAAAGGCTGAAACGCCGGCTAGACCTCCCCCTTGGTACACCATGGCCTTAGACCCGGACAAAGCTCCGGCGACTCCCAGCAGACCACCAATTACTTTCCCCCCATCACTAGCATTCATTGTGTTGGCCATATCTCGATATTGGGTCAAATAAAAGTCGCGATAAATACCAGCATTGAGACGTAAATCAGCAATATTTTTTGGAGTGTTCAGGCCTGAACCATTTTTTTTCAGCCAATCATGCCTCACAGTGCGCGGCGACTTATTTTCTTCAACTGCATCAGCTTCTGAGACCCTTGCTACTGGTTGTGGGTATGGGCTTATGCAGCCTGCAATAAAGCTGGCGGCCAAAATTAAACACGGTTTAGTCACACTCACCATAAAATCACCTCGCCGCCTAACACAAAGAGGAAGTTTATTACGAGCTAGATAATTAGCGAGCGGCCATAAGCCTGAATCTCATCGAAGGTACGCGTGTCCGCGAGGTTTGCGGAGCCAGCAATGATGTCGTACAAAACCCCATAGGGTACGCCTACACGCACTTTCCCATTTTTCCAGGGGTCGCAACCTAACGCTTGGTTTGCACATACGGAGGCTTCCCCGATACGCTTTACACCCCCGACATCAGCGAAGATGGCGTAGACCGAATAAGCTTTATACGTAAGCTTGGCTATATCACCTAGTTGGCACGGGATACCTGTGACCTCTTTCCAGTTACCTGGAAGAACAAAATAGGGAATCACTAAAGAGTTAACGTACTCTCCCTCTCCACTCCAGCCGTTGCTCCGACGCAAGGACGTTTCCAATTGGCCCGTAGGATCAATGGCAGGTGCATTAGGTGCTCCGTCGGTATCAGTACTCGCGTTGGAGAGGATCTGAACGCGCTTTGGCTCAAGTATGGTGACAACAGGAAGAGGATCACTTGGGTCTTTCGAACATTTCCAAGGGTGAGCAATGACTGGCATGAGATTCCCCTATACGCGTGCTTGTAGTCAGACCGATAATTTCGAGAGTAGTAGCGGATTTCCGGAAGTCAATCAGAGGCAAATTTATTTTTTATAATGTAACGCTCGTGTAACACATTTAATCTGAAGCCCAACAAGCGGGAATAATTCGGTAATGTCACCAGCCGACTGTAGCAACTCGGCGCCTCAATAATTTTGGCCAATTCACAATCAACTACCTAGGGCTGCGCAACTACCATTTTTAAGTATGAATTTTATATTTTTGCGCTAAATAAAATTCGCCTCTATTAGTATGCATGTCGGCGCCGATGCCGAGGTGATGTTGGCGCTGCCCCTGGATTGATCCAGTTGCCGACGCAAGACTGCCCCATCTCCAAACCTGCAAAAATCCAGCACAGACAATGATTTACGAAAAGTCAGGCTGGGGCATTGAAATCTCGGCAACCGGGTCACCTCGGCCTCGGCGCCGACAGGTCGCGCACAGTTTGCGGTTCTCAAGTCATTGAGGAATAAGACAGTTGTGCATGATGAAAATTCGTACACGCAAGGCGCCGTGTTGGTGCCAATTGACAACCCCGATGGACCAGTCGCAAAGAGGGGCTCACCAGCTGTGACTCTCTTTAAGGCATCAACGCTCGATGATTGGCACATCAGCAATCTACGGCTACTTACCTTGGCATCAATCACTTACGTGAATTCAGCAATTGCAGCTGCTTCAGCAGAAGTCGAGGCTTACTTGTGTTCGGTTTCCCGTGCCGATCTTGTGGCTGCTGGTCCGTACCTCTATACATCACCTTCCGTAGAAACGGTAAACCGGCGCAGGATCGATTGAGCGATTCTAGGCCTGCCGTAGTCGCATAATTGCGTCTGTAATCGCTTTTGCATTTGTGTCCAGGGTTTCCATGGCCGCGACCGCGTTATCTGTAACACTCTCTACGCCATTTTCTGAAAGCCACTTAATAATCTCTTCTATCGCCGCACCCAAGGCATGTTGGTTGTGCAGGAGCAATGTCAGAGCGTCAGCAGCGGCGATCTTGCAGTCTGAGTTATCTCGCATGGCAGTCGTCCTTGATGAGTGGTGCAGAAAGCCTAGTTCACGCGGCCCCGAACCGCGTCCTGGCGCAAGCGAGGACGTTTGAGTCCATCGTCTTAATTACCACTATTTACGCACCAAAACAGAGCGGCAGTCCCATATCAGTCCCATATGGCCTTTTCTCAGACGCCGAAAACCACAAGCTCCCGACTTTCTCTAGGAAAATCATGGGTTTGCGTCTTCAAAATTTGGCGGTGAAGAAGAGATTCGAATCCTCATCACCTCAGGCGTCCACACCTCCGATTCAGCGCCTAAGCAATGACAGCTCTTGGCCGACTTCTGCCGGTCAAGGCGCACCCGTGCGCTTGTCAAATCCGATGCAAACAACAGGTCACGTCGAATGCAAATGGGTGGTCAAGCCCATGCAATTACGCAGCAGCGGTGGGCACTATTTTCGGCCACTAGGGTGATTTGACGTAGTGGAAAGCATCTCGTAAGGTTTTCTACCATCCAATCGTTTCTTTGGCTTTGAGAGCTATTGCACGGCTTTTGTTGAGTCGCCGAGAATTGCCTCCGCTATGGCTGTGACGTGCACAAGCCTGAAGAACCGGTCGCTCTCTTTTACCGTCAAACGCTGGTTTTGTGCCGCTCTAACTTTCAAAGCTTTGTTGGAAACGATCTATCGCATTCTGACGAGAGGGAATCCACGAACTCGGGCCTACATGAAGCTGCTGTTCAAACGATAGGGCCGTACTGATCGCCCAGGTGTACATCATGACCCACATGCAGAAAGCGGCCGATGTGCTGGCAGTAGCGAGGCGAATCGTGTTCTTCACGGGGGCGGGTATATCAGCCGAGAGCGGCATACCGACCTTCCGAGACAAACTCACCGGATTGTGGGCAAAGCATAACCCACAGCGTCTGGAAACCTCTGACGCGTTTCGAGAGAACTCCGCCCTGGTATGGGGGTGGTATCTGTGGCGTCGGCGCCAAGTCACTCTGGCCCAACCTAACGCGGGTCATCACTCAATCCGCAAGTTTGCGAAGGCTGGCTGGGACGTATCGGTGATCACCCAGAATATTGACAATCTGCATGAGCGGGCCGGAGTAGATGCAGTTGTCCATCTGCATGGCACCCTGCTGAGCGTGAAATGCTTTGCATGTCACCGTCCGATTGTATTGGAGCCGGAACAGTTGGGAATTTCCAAAGAGGGCGAGTTGGTTGAGCCGCCTAGGTGCAGCCGCTGCAATGGTCGAGCCCGACCGGGAGTAGTCTGGTTTAGGGAGAATTTGCCTGAGGATGCTTGGCTGTCGGCTGTGCGGCTCGTCAGGACCTGCGACGTGCTTATCTCCGTAGGGACATCTGGTGTAGTGAGGCCGGCAGCGGACCTGCCTGAGATGGCCATCAAAGCGAAAGCCACTGTGATCCACGTAAACCTTGAGGATGTGAGCCTGGGAGACGATAGGGAGATCATGTTGATAGGCAGCGCTGCGCAAGTGCTGCCGGAGTTGCTCGGATGTTTGGGAGTGAAGTAGTGATCTTGAGCGATCCAGCGAGCCGAGGTGGAATTAACTCATATTTCAAAGCGGCTGATCACTACAATGAGAGAGAAACGGATTTAATCTGGCATACAGAGCATTGGGAGTCAGTCCAATGAGTTCTTCAATCTTGAGACCTCAAACAGGGGCCGCAGCTCAACCGCCGACGTTCCAGTTGACCCATGCTGAGACAGGAAGCTTGAGTCATCTGGACATCCTGCGCCTTGTCCAAGCTGGTTTTGCCCTCAGTGATGTTCAGGCTATGGTCCGCTCATCAAGCCTGTTCAAAGCTCACAAGCTCCTAGAGCGAATCATGGGGAAGTCCGCTCGGACCATCCAACGGCTGGGTAATCCCCAGAACGAAGTCCGATTGAATCCCCAGCAGAGCGCTGTAGCGCTCCAATACGCCCAGGGGCTTGAGCTTGCAGTGATGGTCTTCGGCTCTCAAACGCTCGCCGAGAATTGGCTGGGAAGGTCATGTAAGCATCTGTCAGGGATTGTTCCTTTCGAGATGCTCAATACCTCGGTGGGTTTCAAGGTTGTGGTGGAATACCTGGAGCGCGCTCGCTTGGGTGTTTATCAGTAGCGGCGTGCCCCTCCACGCGATACGGTCACTCGGGGCTCATCTGCTTTCATACGCTTGCTGACGTGAGGAGATAGGAGATGAAAGTTATCGGTAAGGTCGAAATTGATGGTGTCAGAGACGTTGTTTGCGATGTCTGTCGACTCACCACCAAGGTACACAACGGTGGGCTTCAATTTGCAACGTTGCAGGCACATTGGGGCTATGGAACGAAGCATGACGGTGAGCGGTACGAGATACACCTGTGTGAAGGCTGCTTTTTCCAAGCTGTTGCCGGCCTCAAGCAAGAGCGGCGTACTCAAGGGCTCTTCGACGATGATGGCGGAATGCCGGATGACGATTTCGGTTTGATTACGAAGGATGATTTCTTCAAGGACAGAGGTTGATGCAACGTGGCCACAACGGCCGTTTCCGCAGAAGAAAATGGTAGTTCACTTCGATTGCAGGTTCTTGTTCAGAACGTACTAATCAAGAGGGAGCGGACCCATTGATGACCTGGGTCGCCAGTAATACGTGCGTCATATCAGTGTCCCAGTGACTGTCTGCGCACCTTCTCATCAAGGCGAGAAGGTTCACCACGAACCTAGACCATTCGGCACTTTTTGACGTTGTGCAGACATTACTCATTGCCAGGGTGTCCGAAAATCAGGCTTTCCATTTCTTCGGCAGTCTGCCTGGGCGCACGGCCGAGAGCATCGGTAGCCTGTAAACGTAGAGTGCTGACCTAAGTCCCTAGCCCATTTGGATGGGACAAGCGTGAACAACCTGCGAGTATTCCGATAGGCTCTTAGTCTATGTCCAATGCGGCGGCAGCCTCCAGGAATCGTTGTTGGGTTTTTTGAGACCGACTCGCCAAGAGGCACTTAGCTTGGATCTTCAGTTGTTCTTTCAGATACCACTTAGTGGTCCTAACTTTGCGTCTGCCTTTCATCGCCATTGCTCGAATTAGAATCAGCAGGCCGCGAGGCGGCAGCCGTGGGAGGCATGAAAATTCGCTCACCTTACGATTAAAAAGGTAGTGGATCTGTTAGCCCGATCAGCAACCGCTCCACCTGCCCAATGCCTGGGGTAGTGGAAAGCATCTCGTAAGGTTTCCTACCAGCAAATCGTTTCTTTGGCTTAGAGAGCCATCGCACGGCTTTTGTTGAGTCGCCGAAAATTGCCTCCGCCATGGCTGTGACATGCACAAGCCTGAAGAGCCGATCGCTTTCCTTTAACGTCAAACGCTGGTGTTGTGTCGCTCTAATTTTCAAAGCTTTGTTGGAAACGATCTGATCGTATTCTGACGAGAGAGGAAAGTGGTGATTGTTGAGCGACATGACGGTGTCAGGCGTGAAGCCGTGCGCGATTAACTCATGGATTTCAAGATCAGAGGCTGAGCAGGGGATGCCTAGCAAAGTTTCCAATCGAGTCCGATAAAAACGGTAAGCATCTTTTTGAAGGACTTCGGCAAGCATCGCGGCACCTGTCACACGGTACGATCTGCAATCAGCATCCAGCAATTCAGGGACCTTGTGAAGTCAGTAGTCATTGAAAAAAGAATGCAGGCGCCGCGATTATTTCGGGATAGAGAAACGGGAGCTGCCGAATTCACCCGCGACAAACCCACGAAAATTCGTCGCATTAATTTCCAAAACGTCGCATTAATTTCCAAATCCTACACCCGCCGCCCACCAACGCCGGGCCTGAAGCCGAGTGATGGGGCTGGCGAAATGGCCGATGCGGCCAATGACTCAGCGGGGCCAGGCTGACCACGGATTGAATCGCTGCCACCTCCAAGGCTTCCTGCTCACTCAAGGGCGGCAGCAACCCTGGAAGGCGACTGGCGAGCAACGTTTTACCGGTACCAGGCGGACCGCTGAACAGCAGGTTATGCGCCCCCGCCGCCGCTATCAGTAACGCCCGCTTGGCCGCCAACTGGCCCTGTACTTCACTCAGGTCCGGGTAAGGCTTATTCAAATACAGCAATCCGTCGGACTTGTACGGCTCAATCGGCTGGTGCCCATTCAGGTGCGCAACCACCTGAAGCAAGTGATCCACTGCGATCACTTTCAACCCCGACGCCAGGCACGCCTCTTCGGCATTCGCCCTGGGCACTATCACGGTACGCCCGGCCTTGCGCGCCGCGAGCGCCGCCGGCAACACGCCTTTCACGGCCCGGACTTCACCGGACAGCGCCAACTCGCCCAGGCATTCCACATCATCCAGCATCAACGCCGGCACCTGCACACTGGCCGCCAGGATGCCCAGGGCAATCGCCAGATCAAAGCGCCCGCCGTCCTTGGGCAGGTCGGCGGGCGCGAGGTTGAGGGTGATGCGCCGGGCCGGGTATTGCAGGGCGGAGTTGAGGATGGCGCTGCGCACGCGGTCCTTGCTTTCCTTGACCGCCGTTTCCGGCAGGCCCACCAGCGTCAGGGACGGCAAACCATTGGCCATATGCACTTCAACGGTGACGGCGGGGGCTTCGACGCCGATCTGGGCGCGGCTGTGGACGATCGCGAGGGACATGCTCGTTCCTTGAATGGGAGGCCGCTTCCTGCGGTTTTTCAAGGGTAGACGAGGGGTGGCGGGGGTAAGGGATCAGACTTTTACAGGACGTATCAACGCGCAAAGGCGTCGGGATATTTATCCAGATAAGCATCGCTGAGTTGTGTGTCGGGGGAGCGCATGAAGGTGCGGAAATCGGGAATCAGGAACACCAGCAGCGATAACCCCAGCACCATCGCACCCAGTGACGTGATGGTCAGTGCGACACCGAGGTGAGCGATCAGGCCGTTCATGGCAAAACTGCCCAGCGGGCTGGCGGCTGCGGAGAGGAAGGACACGGTGGCAAAGATCCGATTGCGATGCTGCTTGGGTGTCGCCAGCAACCTGACGGCAGAGGTCGGAATGTTGATCAGCATCAGCCCGACCCCGCCGCAGAAAAACGCCAGCGGTACCACGAACGTCGACGAGAGCGTACCGGCCACCCACATATTGCCCCCCAACAGTGCAAACCCCGCAGCGACACAGAGGTCACGGGGCACACGCTCGCCCAGCCAGCCGACGATCTTGTAGCTGCCCGCCAAAATGCCCAGGCCGAAACACGCATCCAGCAGGCCGAGGTAGGTCACCGGGTACTGGATAACCGTCTTCACATACAACGGCAGCAGGATGGTAAAGAACGGAAAGAGGGCAAAATTGACGAGCATCGCCACGAGGGCGAGGTAGAACTCGACTTTCACGCCATAGACCGCCTTGAATCCCGAATAAATCATTCTGAAGCCGTTGGAGGTTGGCGCTTGTTCATCCGGAGCACTGGCGCCGAGCTGGCTTGGGACCGTTGCAACCAACAGTGCCGCTCCCAGCATCGCAAAACAGTCGACGGTAAAAGTCAGCGTGGTTCCAAAACCGAAAATCAGCGCGCTGGCAATGACGGGGCCAAGCAAGTTGGCAATGGACGACAGCATGCTTTTGGTGCGAACGGCGAGTGAGACCTGATCGGCGCCTGCGAACAACGGAATAATCGACGATTGCAGCGGGTCGCGCACGCCGGCGACGGCACTGCCGACCAGCATCAGGGCGCCGACGCTCCACGGGTTGAACAACTGCGTAGCGGATAGCACAACCATCAGCAACGCGGTCAGCACGCTTGTCAGGGAGGCCAGCTTGAGGATCAGAATCTTGTTGTACTTGTCACCCAGCCATCCCAGCAGTGGCCGGGCGAGCACTTCCGCCGCGATTGAACAGGCGATCATGTTGGCGAAGGCGAGGGCGGAACCGGTTTCCTGCAAGGCCCACCACGCTACAGCCAGCTGGTTGCAGCGTCCACCCAGCACCACCAGCAAAAAGCTGAATTGTATTTTCAGCAGGCGCCGGTCAAGGGCGGGCAAGCCCCACATGGAGGATTTGATGCCGGTTAATCGCCCGCTGGCGTCAACCGTGCTTCCAACTCCGCGACTTTAGCCTCCAGGGTCTCCAATCGCGCACGCGTGCGGGCAAGCACCACCATCTGGCTATCGAACTCTTCCCGGCTGACCAGATCAAGTTTGCTGAAGCCGCTTTGCAGTAATGCCTTGAATTGGCTTTCGATCTCATTGCGAGGCAACGGGGTATCACCGTTGAACAAGCGAGAGGCGTGGCCGCTCAGGGCGTCGAGGAGGTCTTTGGGCGCGAGCATGGGAAATATTCCGGAAAACTGTTGGCCGGCAGTGTATCACGCAGCGTCTATAGTCTTTTTCATGGCGGCGCACGCACGCTTTTCGCGCAGAGGGTTGGGCGCTGGCGCACTGTTTTTGTGCGCATTGCCGCCGCCATTAGGTCCTGCAGGTGGGCATAAGTGGGCAAAGGACTGATTTCAGTGATTTTTACGGAGCTGGCAAGGTTTCTGCTTAGACGATCATGACCCATGCACTGATGCAGTCGCTGTGACGAATGCAGTGCGCCGACGGATCAGGGGTACAGGTTTCGTCACCAGTGGTTTGCTGGCGTCGCAGAGGCAAATGCCGAGGCGACGACGCGTTACAAAGCCAGGCACTGCGCTTAGACTTGAGACGGGTTTGTTTTCCTGGGGCAAGTCCACCAATTCGGGAGAGAGTTTTCATGAAGCTAGTCACTGCCATCATCAAGCCGTTCAAGTTGGACGATGTACGCGAGTCGTTGTCCGAGATCGGCGTGCAGGGCATTACCGTTACTGAGGTCAAAGGCTTCGGTCGGCAGAAGGGTCACACCGAGCTGTATCGCGGCGCGGAATACGTGGTCGATTTCCTGCCAAAGGTGAAGATTGATGTCGCCATTGACGACAAGGATCTTGACCGGGTTATCGAGGCGATAACCAAGGCCGCCAACACCGGCAAGATCGGTGACGGCAAGATCTTCGTGGTCAATCTGGAACAGGCTATTCGCATCCGTACCGGCGAAACCGATACCGACGCAATCTAAGCCGCCAAACCCCAACGCCCCAGGAGAAAACAATATGAC
Source organism: Pseudomonas sp. H1_A03 (assembly GCF_054685145.1). Lineage (NCBI taxonomy): Bacteria > Pseudomonadati > Pseudomonadota > Gammaproteobacteria > Pseudomonadales > Pseudomonadaceae > Pseudomonas > Pseudomonas sp. H1_A03. The sequence goes on along the minus strand of NZ_CP162829.1, from coordinate 1,048,826 downwards.
TCTGCGTAAATTCGCAGGGCTCGGAGCCCTGTTGTCCATCGTAATGCCAAGCCTGGCCATGGCGGCAGACGAAGTGGCGGCTCCAGTCCTCAATTCCGGCGACACCGCGTGGATGCTCACGTCCACCGCGCTGGTGCTGTTCATGACCATTCCAGGCCTGGCGCTGTTCTACGGCGGCATGGTGCGCTCCAAAAACATTCTTTCCGTGATGATGCAGTGCTTTGCCATCACCGGCCTGATCAGCATCCTGTGGGTCGTCTACGGCTACAGCATCGCGTTTGATACGACTGGGATGGAGCAGGGCGTCGTCAACTTCAACTCCTTCTTCGGCGGCATGGGCAAGGCGTTCCTGGCGGGCGTTACCCCGGCCAGCATCACCGGGCCTGCGGCACTGTTCCCTGAAGCGGTGTTCATCACCTTCCAGATGACCTTCGCCATCATCACCCCGGCGCTGATCGTCGGTGCCTTCGCCGAGCGCATGAAGTTCTCCGCGATGCTGATCTTCATGGCTATCTGGTTCACCCTGGTCTATGCGCCAATCGCGCACATGGTCTGGAGCGGTAACGGTGGCCTGTTGTGGGACTGGGGCGTGCTGGACTTCGCTGGCGGCACCGTGGTGCACATCAACGCCGGTGTGGCTGGCCTGGTAGCGTGCATCGTGCTCGGCAAGCGCAAAGGCTTCCCGACCACCCCAATGGCACCGCACAACCTGGGTTACACCCTGATCGGCGCGGCCATGCTGTGGGTGGGCTGGTTCGGCTTCAACGCCGGTTCCGCTGCTGCCGCCAACGGCACCGCCGGCATGGCGATGCTGGTTACCCAGATCGCTACCGCTGCTGCGGCGCTGGGCTGGATGTTCGCTGAGTGGATCACTCACGGTAAGCCAAGCGCACTGGGTATCGCCTCGGGCGTAGTGGCTGGCTTGGTTGCAGTGACCCCGGCTGCCGGCACCGTCGGCCCGATGGGCGCCCTGGTGATCGGTCTGGTCGCCGGTGTGATCTGCTTCTTCTGCGCCACCAGCCTTAAGCGCAAGCTGGGCTACGACGACTCCCTGGACGCGTTCGGCGTGCACGGTATCGGCGGTATCGTCGGTGCGATCCTCACCGGTGTGTTTGCAGCCCCGGCACTGGGCGGCTTCGGCACTGTGACTGACGTGGCTGCACAGGTCTGGATCCAGTGCAAAGGCGTAGGTTTCACCGTGATCTACACGGCTATCGTGACCTACATCATCCTCAAGGTGCTGGACATGGTCATGGGCCTGCGTGTCACCGAAGAGGAAGAGGCTGTCGGCCTCGACCTGGCGCAACACAACGAGCGCGGTTACAACTTGTAATTACGCGAAAAAAAGATGCCCGGCTTGCCGGGCATTTTTTTGCCTGGCGTTTGTCAGTCATACCAAGCTGTACCGGTTTTTAAGCAGCGTTTGTGATGGGATGCACACGGCGCTTTTCAGCGTGCCAATGTCTTACAGGCATGTAGGCGTATTCGGCACTTTGTTTTTTCCCAGAGCGCGCTAGAATGCGCGCCGATGGGCGGAGAACTGTATGTGGCAACAGACCTTGATTACCCTGCGGGCCAAGCCCCGGGGCTTTCACCTGGTGACCGATGAGTTGCTGGCCGGCTTGCCTGAATTGAAGGCCTGTCGCGTGGGCTTGTTGCATTTGTGGCTGCAGCACACCTCGGCCTCGTTGACCATCAACGAGAATGCCGACCCGGCGGTTCGCCGTGACTTCGAACGTTTTTTCAACTCGCTGGTGCCGCAAGGGCGTGCAGGGTTCGAACACAACGACGAAGGTCCGGATGACCTGCCGGCGCATTTCAAGGCCAGTCTCCTGGGCTGCCAGCTGAGTTTGCCGGTGCAGGCCGGCCGCTTGGCGATAGGGACCTGGCAAGGTGTTTATCTGGGCGAGCACCGTGATCATGGCGGTGCTCGTAAAGTCCTCGCCACCTTGCACGGTGATGGGGCGTAAGCCACTGGTTATCCGGTGGATGTTGATTTTTTTCCGGCAGCCGTCGACAGAGGGTGAAGCTGGGCTATAACTAATCTGCTTTTCGCAAGTCATGAGGTAGAACATGAGCGACGATGATCTGGAAAACGACGAACTCGAAGTAGGTGACGACGACGAGACCGAGGAAGGTCTTGAAGCGGCGGTCGAAGACGTTGCTGACGAAGGTGATGACGCTGGCGATGACGCACCTGTCAAAGCAGTCAAAGGCAAAGCCAAGGCAGCTGTGTCGGTAGATGAATTGCCAAGCGTTGAAGCCAAGAACAAAGAGCGCGACGCCCTGGCCCGTGCGATGGAAGAATTCCTCGCTAAAGGCGGCAAAGTGGTCGAAGTCGAGGCTAACGTGGTGGCAGACCCGCCGAAGAAGCCTGATAACAAGTACGGCAGCCGGCCTATCTAAGGTCAATTGCATGCTTGCGTGAAAAGCCCGCCGTCGCTGCGGGTTTTTCATGGGTGGAACAAAATTCGCGGTCTGCCGTAATACTCTGTGGGAGCAGGCAAGCCAGCTCCACATTGGGTTCGGTGTTAGTTCCAGCTACCCAGCAATGCTGGCAACTCCGTCAGGCTTCGAATCTGCGCATCCGGGCGTTTTTCCCCCTCCCAAGCCTTGCCCGCCGGATTGAACCACACCGCCCGAAGCCCCGCCTGCTGTGCCCCGGCAATGTCATCCCCTGGATGATCGCCAATATGCACCGCTGCGCTGGCGTCCACGCCACCGCGCTGCAACGCTTCCTGAAACAATCGCGCATCCGGCTTGGCGATGCCTATGTCTTCGGCACGCAGCGCAAAGTGGAAATAATCCGCCAGGCCCACCCGCTGCACATCGGCGTTGCCGTTGGTGATCACCCCCAGCAGAAAGTGCTGGCGTAGCGCTTGCAGCATCGGCTCGGCTTCGGGGAATGGGGTGATCTGGTGCCGCGCATGGATGAATGCTTCGAAACACACGTCCGCCATCTCCCTGGCCTGAGGCTGTGGATAACCGGCCTCTTCAAATGCATGCATCAACACCCGGTGGCGCAGCAGGCTGATACGGTGTTTCAGCTCAGGATGACGCTCCAGCACCTGTTGGCGCAGAGTGGCGAAATGCTCCAGAGGCAGGTCGCCGACCTTGGACGCGTGGGTGACCAGCCATTCACGCATCGACGCTTCGGCGCTGATGATGACGGGTACGTTGTCCCAGAGTGTGTCGTCCAGGTCGAAGGTGATCAGCTTGATACTCATGAGTCGCCGCCCTTGATGCGTTTGGCCCTTGGATGGGCGCTGTCGTACACGGTTGCCAAGTGTTGGAAATCCAGATGGGTGTAGATCTGCGTGGTCTTGATGTCAGAGTGGCCGAGCAGCTCTTGAACTGCGCGCAAGTCTTGAGACGATTCCAGCATATGGCTGGCAAAGGAGTGTCGCAGCATGTGTGGGTGCAGGTTTTGCCCCAATTCGCGCTCACCCGCCGCCTTGACCCGCACTTGAATCGCCCGTGGCCCCAGGCGGCGGCCTTGCTGGCTGACAAACACCGCGTCGTCTGCCGGGTTGGTCAATAGACGTAGCGGTAGCCACAACTGCAAGGCCTCCCGCGCTTTGCGGCCTACGGGCAGCACTCGGGTCTTACTGCCCTTGCCGAGCACTTGCACCAGGCCGTCCGCGAGGTCGAGTTGATCCAGGTTCAGGCCGGTCAGCTCCGAGAGACGCAAGCCTGATGAATAGAACAGCTCAAGGATCGCCTGGTCGCGATGGGCCAGGAAGTCATCCTCGACGGCACCCTCGAGCAGTTGCAGGGCGCGGTCGGTGTCCAGGGTCTTGGGCAGGCGCCGCTCGCCCTTGGGCGGCGACAGGCCATTGGCCGGGTCGTGGTCGCACAGGCCTTCACGGTTCAGATAATGATAAAGCCCGCGGACCGCCGAGAGCAGGCGCGACAGGCTGCGCGAAGATTGGCCCGCCTGGTGCAGGCGCGCGACCAGGCTGCGCAGGCTCTGGATATCCAAGGCCTTCCAGCTGCTGATCTGTTGTTTTTCGCAGTACGCCAAGACCTTGTTCAAGTCCCGTCGGTAGGCTTCCAAGGTATGGGGCGACACCTGGCGCTCGTTGCGCAGGTGAGCGCAGTAAGCGTCCAGTTGCCGTTCCATCGCTAGCGCACCGCGCGCAGGGCGGTGGTGAAGCGCGGCAAGACGCGGCCCAGCACTTCCGCGATGTAGGTCAAAAACAGCGTGCCTACTGAGCTCTTGTAGTGCTGAGGGTCGCGACTGGCGATCGCCAGCACGCCGTGCAAGCCTTGATGGCTGAGGGCGACCACGGCGGTGGAGCCGATCTGCTGGCGCTGTTCGGCGCCAAACAGGAAGTCCAGCTCATGCTCGCGCAAGGTGCCGCTGATCGTCTTGCCTTCGGAGAGCAGGCCGCCAATCGCCGTTTGTGCTTCGCTGCCGCTGACCCAACGACCTACCGGCATCGGGTTGTCGCTGAACAGGATCAGGCTGACAAAGGGCACCTGGAAGTCCTGGCGAAGGCTGTCTTCCACGGCGATCACCGTTTCTTCCAGGCTGGTGGCGTCCATCAGCGTAAGAATAAGACGGCGAGTCTTGTCGAACAGGCGGTCGTTGTCGCGGGCGACGTCCATCAGGTGCGAAAGCTTATGGCGCATTTCGATATTGCGCTCGCGCAGGATCTTCATCTGCCGCTCCACCAGCGACACGGTGTCGCCGCGCTGGTGGGGGATGCGCAGGGCCGGCAGCAGTTCTTCGTGTTCGACAAAGAAGTCCGGATTCGCCTCAAGGTACGCCGCGACGGCAGCGGCCTCCAGGCTGTCGCTCGGGGTAGCGTGTGCGGGTACTTGAGGCTTATCGGTCATTGGCTTGGCTCACTCATAGACGGACCTGTCCTTCGTATACGCGCGAGGCCGGCCCGGTCATCATCACCGGGTGGCCAGGGCCTGCCCACTCGATGGACAACCGTCCACCGGGCAGGTCGATCAACAGCGGCGAATCCATCCACCCCTGGCTAATCGCGGCCACGGCAGCGGCGCAAGCACCGGTGCCGCAGGCCTGGGTTTCGCCGGCGCCGCGTTCCCACACACGCAATTGCGCGCGGGAACGGTCGATCACCTGCAGGAAGCCCACATTGACCCGTGCCGGAAAGCGCGGGTGGTGTTCGATCTTCGGCCCCAATTCATGCACGGGCGCATTGTTGATGTCGTTGACCCGCAGGACGGCATGGGGGTTGCCCATGGACACGGCGGCCAGGTCGACGATCTTACCGTCGACCTCAACGGCATAGCTGGAGGCTTGTTCAGTGGCCTGGAACGGAATGTCCGCTGGCACCAGGCGTGGCGCGCCCATGTTGACGCTGATCTGGCCGTCGCTGCGGATGTCCAGCTCGATCACGCCGCTCTTGGTCTCAACGCGGATCTGCCGCTTGGCGGTCAGGCGCTTGTCCAGCACAAAGCGCGCGAAGCAGCGCGCACCATTGCCGCACTGTTCCACTTCGGAACCGTCGGAGTTGAAGATCCGGTAACGGAAATCCACCTCCGGGTTGGTCGGTGCTTCCACCAGCAGCAATTGGTCGAAACCAATGCCGGTATGACGGTCGCCCCACTGTTTAGCGTGTTTGGGCAGGATGTGCGCGTGCTGGCTGACCAGGTCGAGGACCATGAAATCATTGCCCAGCCCGTGCATCTTGGTAAAACGCAGCAGCATGGCTTACTCCGGCAGCAGGCTTTCGCCAGCATACAACTCGGCTACCGTCTCGCGGCGACGCACTTCAATCGCTTGTTCACCGTCCACCAGCACCTCGGCGGCACGCCCGCGGGTGTTGTAGTTGGAACTCATGACAAACCCGTAGGCACCGGCCGAATGCACGGCCAGCAGATCGCCTTCCTCCAGCGCAAGCTGACGATCCTTGGCCAGGAAGTCGCCGGTTTCGCAGATCGGGCCGACAATGTCATAGGCGCGGGCCTCGCTTGCGCGAGGCGTCACGGCGGTGACATTCATCCAGGCCTGGTACAGCGCCGGGCGGATCAGGTCGTTCATCGCCGCATCGACGATGGCGAAGTCCTTGTACTCGGTGTGCTTGAGGTACTCGACCTGGGTCAGCAGCACGCCTGCGTTGGCGACGATATAACGGCCCGGCTCGAACATCAGGGTCAGGCCGCGGCCTTCAGTGCGCTCGCGCACAGCCTGGATGTAATCGGCGATCAGCGGCGGCTCCTCGTCGCGATACTGCACGCCCACACCACCCCCCAGGTCGATGTGTTGCAGGTAGATGCCGCACTCGCCGAGGCGGTCGGTCAGCGCCAGCAGGCGGTCGAGCGCATCGAGGAATGGAGGCAGGCTGGTCAGTTGCGAGCCGATATGGCAGTCGACGCCCAATACTTCCAGGTTCGGCAACTGCGCGGCGCGGATGTATACGTCTTCGGCGTCGGCAATGGCGATGCCGAACTTGTTCTCTTTGAGACCGGTGGAAATGTACGGGTGGGTGCCGGCGTCAACGTCCGGGTTGACGCGCAGGGAGATCGGCGCGCGAACGCCCATCTCGGCGGCCACGACTTGCAGGCGCTCCAGCTCGTCGGTGGATTCGACGTTGAAGCAATGCACACCGACTTCGAGGGCGCGGCGCATGTCTTCGCGGCTCTTGCCGACGCCGGAGAAGACGATCTTGTCAGCCTTGCCACCGGCAGCCAGTACGCGTTCCAGCTCGCCACGGGACACGATGTCGAAACCAGCGCCCAGGCGCGCCAGGACATTCAGTACACCCAGGTTGGAGTTGGCCTTGACCGCGTAGCACACCAGGTGCGGCACGCCGTTCAGTGGGTCGGTGAAAGAGCGGTACTGGGCTTCGATATGCGCACGGGAGTACACATAGGTCGGGGTACCAAAGCGCTCGGCAATCGCGGACAACGCCACGCCTTCCGCGAACAGCTCGCCGTCCCGGTAGTTAAAAGCGTCCATGGGGTTCCCTTAGTAGGTGTCGTGCTTATGCGCTTTGGCTGGTTTCTGCGACGATTGCGCCTGTTCATTCGGGTCTTTGCTGTCATCGGGCAGGTACAGCGGGCCTTTTTGACCACAGGCACTAACGAGGCAAGCGACCGCGACGAGCGCAGCAAGGGAAGAGATCAGGCGCTTCATGGCGAAATCCTTGAATATGCATTAATTGCGCCCGAGTATACCGACCACCCGCCAGCTTGCCTATGCGCCGGAATACCCGTCTGGCGGGGGTTTGCCGAGATAGTCGGGAAGCGCACTACGCTGTTTGAGGATATTTCACGCCGTCAATCGTGTTGAAATCGGTATCCTTTGCAATCGGCGGGGCTCGCCCGTATCGTGCGGCGCTTGAGCAAAACCAGACACTTTTGAGGTTGCCACAATGAGTTTGACCGAAGCCCGTTTTCACGACCTAGTGGATTCGACCCAGGAGAAGTTGGAAGATATTTTCGACGACAGCGGCCTGGACGTGGACCTGGAAAACTCGGCCGGCGTGCTGACCGTCAAGTTTGAGAATGGCTCCCAGTTGATCTTCAGTCGCCAGGAGCCGCTGCGCCAGCTTTGGCTGGCCGCGCGTTCCGGTGGCTTTCACTTCGACTTCAACGAAGAAGACAATAACTGGCAGTGCGATAGCAGCGATGAGCTGCTCAGCGAAATGCTCGCGCGCCTGGTCTTGGAACAAGCCGGTGCCGACCTGGATTTCGACGAGATCTGATAGTGAGCCAGCCAGCCCCCGTACGCCCGCCGAAACCGCTGTTCAGCAATGTCAGCCCGGCGGTGCCGTCACCTTGTATCAGTTTGTGTCGCCTGGACGAGCAGAAAGTCTGCCTCGGTTGCTTCCGACACGTGGAAGATATCCGCGAATGGCGCTCTGCCGACGACGCGCGGCGCCGAGTGATCTGTGCCGAGGCTGAGCAGCGCCGGGCCCACGCCTGAGGCCGTCTTGTTTATTTGTGACGCTGTGGTAGTGTCCGGGTACGCCTCAACTCATCGAGGCCCGTGAGAACCCCGCCTTTTCCTGGCGGGGTTTTGCTTTTTTGTGCAGAAAAAAGGAGTCTGCCTGAATCATGACCACCGCACCGTCCATCATCCTCACCCGTCTTGACGTGCAGCGTCTGGAGCAACTGATCGACCGCTTGGGCGACGAGTTTCCCGGTGTCGAAGCGTTGCAACACGAACTCGACCGCGCCGAAGACGTGGTTGGCCACGATGAAGTGCCTGCAAGTGTCGTGACCATGAACTCCAGCGTGCATTGCCGCGAGCAAGGCAGCGGCAAGGACTATCACCTGACCTTGGTTTATCCCAAGGACGCCAACGCCGACGAAGGCAAGATTTCGATCCTGGCGCCGATGGGCAGTGCGTTGCTCGGCCTGCAAGTGGGCCAGCATATCGACTGGCCGGCCCCCGGCGGCAAGACCCTCAAGCTGGAATTGCTCAGTGTGGAAGGTCAGCCCAAAGACGGCGGCCCTTTCTCTCTTTAAAACAGAGTCGCTCTAAATCTGGCTCAGCGCCTCATTGAGCGACAGCTCCAGTTCGGCCTTGTAACGCAAGTAAAGGTTGCTCGGGCTTTGTACATCACCGAGCAGGCCGGACAGGTCCAGATCGGTGATGTAACAGCGGTAACGCTCTGTTTCCTGGCGTTGCCCGACGATTTGCTGGGCGACCACTGCAAACAGCTGGTCGCCAAACTCCAGTTCGGAAAACTCCCGCTGATTGCAATACAGGGTGATGCCCACCTGGCCCGGCGCGGCCTTGCCGATAATTGCCTGCACGTCATAAAACGGTTTGTTTGCCAGATTCACCGGTGCTGGTCGAGGCTCGATGCTCCGTGCGCGACCGCTGCCGGAGGGCAATAGCTGGTAATACATGACTTGCACGGCCCCCAGCGGTTCTTGCTGGTCCAATGGCGACAACGCATCCCGTCGATAAATAATCGACTGCAAAAAGCGCTGCAACGGCGCCAGCAAGCTCTGCTCATCATGAAACGGCAGACGTTGTTGCCAGAGTGCGTTGAACTCATCCAGCACATACAATTCGGCAGAGCCTTCGCTGACCCGATAGAACACCTGCACGCAATCGGGCATGCCCATCGGCAGCAGCAGCGCCAGGTCGTGCTCTTCCAAGGCCATGGCATCCAGGTGCAGCGGGCTGTAGCTGGCAAGTTCTTCGCTGAGGTAGGCGATCAGCGCCTCCTGGGTCGCCAGGGAAACGTGGGTGGCTTGGCCTGGCATCAACTCCATCACGTGATAGTGCTGCTGCACTTGCAGCAGGTAGCGATGATTGGACTGACCCAGCAGCAGGTGCTGCGCAGTGTCGAAGATTTCTTCCACGCGTTGGGCAATGAACTGCGCACGGTTGTGACAGAAGCAGCGCACTCGTAGCCGTGGCAGGTGGTCCGGCGGCAACTGGTTGAGGTAGTCGCGCAGGCAGTCGAGCAGGGCGTGGGGGCCGTCGTAGCGGCTGACCATCACTTCGTTCCAGCTATTGAGCGTGACCTGGTCCAGGGTCAGCACCAGGTTGTCGCGCACGCCGGCATAACTCAGGGAGTCGGTGCGCTCGGTGGTCATCAGGATATTCAGGTCGCGGTGGTGCTTGAGCGGATCAACGCCAACGTTGATCAGCAGCAACACTTCCTCGGGCACCGCCGAACGCAGCAGGCGCTCTTCATCAACGCTGGCCAGGGGCAGGGCGACGGTCTGTTGCAAGCTGCCCAGCAGGTTGAACAACTCGAACTCAGTCATGTCGCTGGTGCCGGGGTGCAAGGCCAGGCGGGTGCTGCTGTCGATCACGCCGTTGCGGTGGCACCAGGTGAGCATCTCCAACAGGTCACGGCTGCGCTTGATCGGCGCGAAGTGTTCCCATTCCAGTGCAGTGAGGTTGCCGTTGTACAAACCCCAGTGGTGCTGACCGGGCTCCTTGCGGTTGGGCGATTGCACCAGGGTCAAGGTGTCTTCGGCCAAGTCCGGGGCGATGCCGGGGTTTATGAACTCGACTTTGCCGGCCTTGCGTTCAAAGGCGGCGTACAGGCGCCTGCCCAGCACATTGAGGTCACGCTTGTTGATCAGGCTGACGGTCTGCTCGGTGCGGGCGAACTGGGTCAGGAAGCGGTAGCTGTAATTCAGTTCGTTGACCAAGGCGCGACGCTCGGAGGCGACTTGGCGCACTTTCCACTGGCTGCGGCTGTCCAGCAGCGCCAGTTGGCGTTGGTCCCAGTCCCACTCATGTGCCAGGCGTTCGAGCAGCAAGCGCTGCCAACTGGTGCTACGTTGACCGGCGGTGAGCTTGCAGTTGACCTTCAGGTACAGCGCACGCCGCACCAGTTCCAGGCGCTCGGGCTCGTTTCGGGCCTTGAGGTATTCCTCGATGCGGCGGTACACCACGATGTACGGGTCCAGCTCGTCCAGGTCCATCTGGTTGGCGAACACCGCCCGCTTGAAGCGCAGGCTCAGGCACTGCACGTTAGGGTGTTCGCTGGCGTAGACCTCGATCAGCAGCAGTTTGAGCACCGATTTGTAGGGTGACTCGATGCCTTTGAACAATTGCCACAGCCCGGCACCGATGAATTCACCTGGGGGAATCCGTGCCAGATGGCCAAGATCGAGGGTTTCATCGGCGCGGATAAAGCGCTTGGAAATCAGCGTGTGGGTGAACTCGGCGTAGCGGGGTTCTTCATACACCGGCACCAGCCACCAGATTGGCGTACGCCCGGCCAGCCAGATGGCGGTGCGGTAGAACTCGTCCAGCAGCAGGTAATGCTGGGTGGTGCCGCAGTCTTCCGAGCTGAGCTGGGTGTCGCGCTCGCCGAGCACAAAGCGTGTCGGCTCGATCAGGAAAAAGTGGGCCTCTGCGCCCATGGTCAGCGCCCAGGCTTCCAACAGTTGGCATTTCTTGCGCAGTTCAGCCAGTTCATTTTCGCTGAGGTCCGCCGCGTGGCAGACCCACACGTCCATATCGCTCTGGTCGGCCTGGGCCAGGGTGCCGAGGCTGCCCATCAAAAACAGTCCGTGAATCGGACGTGGCGGGTTGCCGTGACGTGGTTTGTAGGAGAACGAACGGGTGAGGCGCTGGGCTTCTGTCAGGGCTTGGGTGTCGGGCTCAAAGTTGGATAATCCGGCCGGCGTACTGCCCGACACATAGCCCGGCAGCAGTGGATGGTTGACGTGGAAAAACAGCGGCAATAGGGTCAACACGCTTTGCTGGCGTGGGGTCAGTCCCTCGATGGCGCGCGCCATGCGGCCTTCGTTGAGGGCCATGAACCGCGCGCGCAGTTGGGCCAGCACCTTGCGGTCGATGCCTTCGTCCAGGTCGGGGCGGATTTCATGGGTGCGGGTCATGTCGAAGTCGGTGGCTCGCAGAGCCCGACGTGGGCGGCCATGTAGGAGTTTACAGCCAGTAGCGTAGGAGGTTTAGCGGGAAATGGTTTTTGACGTCAGAATTTTCGCACTTGCGCAGCAACACCCGCGGAATCCGCAAGTGGCGGACTCCATGGGCGTATCAGGTATCAGGCGGCTTCTTTGGCGGTGACGGTGGTCAGGATGGTCAGCAGGGTTTTGGCTTGTTCTGCGGCATCCCGGCCAAGTGGGGTCAGGTAGCCCCCGTCTTTCTGATCGATCAGTCCTTTCTCGAACAGGCGCTTGGCAGCGGCGATGGCAGTAGGGGCAGCGGTCTGATGGACTTTCAGACCTTCCTGGGTGCTATCCAGGCTGAAGAGTACAAGGATTTCCAGTTCGGCAACCAACTCAGGGGTAAACGACATAAGGACTCCAGACTTTCTAAGAATTTATTAGAGGCTAGCAGGCCATAAGGTGAACGCACTTTGCCGAACTGTCCAGTGTGTTGCTGCGTGTTGGATTTATTGCTTTTCGGGCGGCAATTCCGGCAGTGCACGCAGTGCAGTTTCATACCATTCGGTATTGAAAGCACGGTCCTCTTCCAGTAGCGCATCTATCTCGACAGCGAGCACGTGGGCCATCAGTTGCAGGATTTCTTCACGCTCATAACCCACCAGGGTCAGCTTGTTGAAAGTTGCCTTGGCGGCGGGTGGGTTTTCGCTCTCGATCTGGTTTTCGATTGCTTCGATCAGGGTGGTTTCAGTGAATTCTTCTTCGTCGTTGTCGATATCGGTCGGCTCGCTCATGGCAGGCTCCTCTGGGAAAGGGCGCCAGTCTACCCCCATTCAAGCCGGTGATGCTGCTGGCAAGGCCCGGCACGGGGAGCTATAACGCATGCAGCCAACCCCATTCCCGGCTCGGAGGCAACCGCAATGCTCAAACTCTACGGATTCTCGGTCAGCAACTACTACAACATGGTCAAGCTGGCGCTGTTAGAGAAAGAGCTAGCTTTCGAAGAGGTGCCTTTTTATGCCGGACAAACCCCCGAAGCCCTGGCAGTCAGCCCACGTGGCAAAGTGCCGGTGCTGGGCGTTAAACAGGGTTTTATCAACGAGACCAGTGTGATTCTCGAATACATCGAGCACACCCAAGGAAGGGCCTGCACTGCTGCCGGCCGAGCCGTTCCAGCGTGCACAGGTGCTGGCGCTATGCCGGGAAATCGAGTTGTACATCGAACTGCCCGCGCGGGCGTGTTTTGCCGAGGCGTTTTTTGGTATGCCGGTGCCGGAGGCGATCAAGGAGAAGTCCAAGGCCGAATTGCTGTTGGGCTTGAGTGCGCTGGGCAGGCACGGCAAGTTCGCGCCGTTTGTGGCAGGGGAGCGTTTCACGATTGCGGATTTGTATTTCATGTACAGCGTGAACCTCGCCTGTGCGGTGGGCGAGAAGCTGTTTGGAATGGATTTGCTGGCAGAGATGCCGGCGGCCAAGGCGTTGCTGGAAAGGTTGCATGCCATGCCCAACGCTCAGAAAGTGGCAGCGGACAGGGAGGCCGCAATGCCGGCGTTTATGGCGATGATCGCTGCCAAAAAATAGACCTTTGGCGTCTGGCAGGACGCTATCGCGGGCAAGCCCGGCTCCCACCTTGGAATGCGATTTCCTGTGGGAGCTGGCTTGCCTGCGATGCTTTTATCGGCTGGCGAGGAGGGCCTGGCCGCGCACGACAGCTGCCTTCACCTGCGCCGGCGCAGTACCGCCGATGTGATTACGGGCATTCACCGAGCCTTCCAGGGTCAGCACGGCAAACACATCCTGTTCGATCTGGTCGCTGAACGTGCGCAGTTCTTCCAGGCTCATTTCCGCCAGGTCCTTGCCGGTGTCCACGCCATATTTCACGGCGTGGCCGACGATTTCGTGGCAGTCGCGGAACGGCAGGCCACGGCGCACCAGGTAGTCCGCCAGGTCGGTCGCGGTGGAGAACCCGCGCAGTGCCGCTTCACGCATGATCGCGTGCTTGGGCTTGATCGCCGGGATCATGTCGGCAAACGCGCGCAGCGAGTCACGCAGGGTGTCGGCGGCGTCGAACAGCGGTTCTTTGTCTTCCTGGTTGTCCTTGTTGTAGGCCAGGGGTTGGCCTTTCATCAGGGTCAGCAGGCCCATCAGCGCGCCGAATACACGGCCGCTTTTGCCACGTACCAGTTCTGGCACGTCGGGGTTTTTCTTTTGCGGCATGATCGAGCTGCCGGTGCAGAAGCGGTCCGGCAGGTCGATGAACTGGAACTGCGCGCTGGTCCACAGCACCAGCTCTTCCGAGAAGCGCGACAGGTGCATCATCGCGATGCTGGCCGCGGCGCAGAATTCAATGGCGAAGTCACGGTCTGACACACCATCCAACGAGTTGCCACCGACGGCATCGAAGCCCAGCAGCTGCGCGGTGTATTCGCGGTCGATCGGGTAGGTGGTGCCAGCCAGCGCGGCGCTGCCCAAGGGCATGCGGTTGGCGCGCTTGCGGCAATCCACCAGGCGCTCGTAGTCGCGGCTGAGCATTTCGAACCAGGCCAGCAGGTGGTGGCCAAAGGTCACAGGCTGGGCGGTCTGCAGGTGAGTGAAGCCCGGCATGATGGTGTCTGATTCGCGCTCGGCCTGTTCCAGCAAACCTTTCTGCAGGCGGGTGATTTCGGACAGGATCAGGTCGATTTCATCACGCAGCCACAGGCGAATATCGGTGGCCACCTGGTCGTTACGGCTGCGCCCGGTATGCAGCTTCTTACCGGTCACACCGATGCGGTCGGTGAGGCGCGCCTCGATATTCATGTGCACGTCTTCCAAGTCGACGCGCCAGTCGAACGTGCCAGCTTCGATCTCACCACGAATGGTGGTCAGGCCGTCGATGATGCTGTCGCGCTCGGCGTCGGTCAGCACGCCGACCTTGGCCAGCATCGTCGCGTGGGCGATGGAGCCCATGATGTCGTGGCGGTACAGGCGCTGGTCGAAGGTGACGGAGGCGGTGAAGCGGGCGACGAAGGCGTCGACGGGTTCACTGAAGCGGCCGCCCCAGGACTGGTTGGTCTTGTCGGTGCTCATGGATTCGCTCGTGATCTGCTTAATAAAGAGGCATGGAGTTGTGCCGGCGATGATAACAGGGTTGCCCGTGGAGGCGGGGCTGCGGGTCGTCGGCATTTTTATTTATGCAAACGATGGCTAAGTGCCTTGCCGCCGACCGCGTCCGGGACGAGACTGGGTACAGGGGCTTATTGAAACGATATTTGTCGATTCAGCAATGTCGTCTCAGCGAGCGTCTACAGTTGGACTGATAGTGTGTGAATGCACCAAAGTCGGGTGATGCGGTCATAGCCCAGACTATCCATTAGAAAGGGGGGTATTCGATTGTGTATCAGCAAACCCTACGACGATGCCCGAAGGCAGCAGGTCTTGGGCGCTATTGAACAGGTCCGGGTAAATATGGGTGCCACTCTCAGGGCACTTTTTGCCGCTCGCGCTAGTCTTAGCGTGGATCGCTGTGACGCAAGTCACCGCACCTGTCTACGCTATCCTTGTGCGAGACTCACGCAGGAATCCAGCGCAATATGAATGTCCTGATCGTTGATGACGAACCCCAAGCCCGCGAGCGACTGAGCCGTCTGGTCAGTGAACTCGAGGGTTATGCAGTATTAGAGCCGAGCGCCACCACGGGCGAAGAGGCGTTGACGCTGATCGACAGCCTCAAGCCTGACGTGGTGTTGCTCGATATCCGTATGCCGGGCCTTGACGGCCTGCAAGTTGCCGCCCGACTGAGCGAGCGAGAGTCCCCACCGGCCGTAGTGTTCTGTGCAACGGGCGAAGAGTTTTCTGCGCAGACGCTGGAAGACAGCGGAGTCAGCTTTCTCATCAAACCGGTGGCGGGCGAAGCATTGCTCAAGGCCCTGAAAAAGGCCGAGCGCCCAACCCGCATACAGCTCGCCGCGCTCACTCAGCCAGCCGCTCAAAGTGGTAATGGGCCACGCAGCCATATCAGTGCCCGTACACGCAAAGGCATTGAACTGATCCCTCTGGGCGAGGTGGTCTATTTTATTGCCGATCACAAGTATGTGACCTTGCGCCACCAAGGCGGCGAAGTGTTGCTTGATGAGCCGCTCAAGGCGCTTGAGGATGAGTTCGGCGACCGCTTCGTGCGTATCCACCGCAACGCGCTGGTGGCCCGCGAGCGAATTGAACGCCTGCAACGCACGCCCCTGGGTCATTTTCAGCTATTCCTGAAAGGCCTTAACGGCGATGCGTTGATCGTCAGCCGAAGGCATGTTGCCGGCGTGCGCAAGATGATGCAGCAGCTTTAGCCTAGCGTCTGTGGCGAGGCCTGCATTCCTTATCCCGGTGCGTCGTGGCCAGGGAGGCCCCGCACTTGCTGATTCAAATCAAAGCGTATTTCCCTGAGCTGTTATTATCCGTCATATCTTTTCAGTACGGATTGATCCATGTCCTCTCGCGAAATCCGCATCGCCACCCGTAAAAGCGCCCTGGCCTTGTGGCAGGCCGAATACGTCAAAGCACGCCTGGAGCTGGCCCACCCTGGCCTCAAGGTGTCCCTGGTGCCTATGGTCAGTCGTGGCGATAAGCTGCTCGACTCGCCTCTGTCGAAGATCGGCGGCAAGGGTTTGTTCGTCAAGGAACTGGAAACAGCGCTGCTGGAGAACGAAGCCGACATCGCCGTGCATTCGATGAAAGACGTGCCCATGGACTTCCCTGAAGGCCTGGGTCTGTTTTGCATCTGCGAACGCGAAGACCCGCGCGATGCTTTCGTTTCCAACACTTACGCGTCCCTGGAAGCATTGCCCCTGGGCAGCATCGTCGGCACTTCGAGCCTGCGCCGCCAGGCACAGCTGCTGACCCGCCGCCCGGACCTGCAGATCCGCTTTCTGCGTGGCAACGTCAACACCCGCCTGGCGAAGCTGGACGCCGGCGAATATGACGCGATCATCCTCGCAGCGGCGGGCCTGATCCGCCTGGGTTTCGAAGACCGTATCACCTCGGCCATCAGCGTCGAGGACAGCCTGCCCGCAGGTGGGCAAGGCGCCGTTGGCATCGAGTGTCGTACCGCCGACAGTGAAATCCACGCCCTGCTCAAACCCCTGGATCACCACGACACCGAAGTGCGCGTCACGGCCGAGCGTGCCCTGAACAAGCACCTCAACGGTGGCTGCCAGGTGCCAATCGCCTGCTACGCCGTGCTCGAAGGTGAAAACCTGTGGTTGCGCGGCCTGGTAGGGGACCCGGAAGGTGGCACCTTGCTGACGGCCGAGGTGCGCGGCCCGCAGCGTGACGCGACGGCACTGGGCATCCAGGTGGCCGAAGAGCTGTTGGACAAAGGCGCCGGTGCCATCCTGCAAAAAATCTACGGCGAGGCCGGTCCGCAGTGACCGAATGGCGTGTGCTGCTGACGCGGCCTGCCGAGGAGTCGTTGGCCCTGGCGGGGACGTTGGCCGGCGCCGGCATTTTCAGCAGCAGCCTACCGTTGTTGGACATCGAGCCGCTTCCCGTTACACCTGAACAGCTGGCAGTCTTGCGCGACCTGGGCCGCTATTGTGCGGTGATTGTCGTCAGTAAGCCCGCCGCGCGCTTGGCCGTGCGACAGCTGGATCGAGCATGGCCGCGACTGCCGTGGTTCAGCGTCGGCGCAGCCACTGCGCAGGTACTGGCCGAACACGGCCTCAACGTTCACTATCCCCCTACTGGCGATGACAGCGAGGCCTTGCTTCAATTGCCTGCGTTGCGCGAGGCTATCGCTCGCCCGGATGCACGCGTGTTAATCCTGCGGGGCGAGGGCGGTCGCGAGCTGCTGGCGGAGCGTTTGCGTGCGAGTGGTGCTAGTGTCGACTATCTGGAATTGTATCGCCGTTTCCTTCCGGCCTACGACGCCGGGGTACTGATGCAACGCATCCAGTTGGAACGCTTGAACGGCCTGGTGGTCAGCAGTGGGCAGGGTTTTTTGCACCTGCACGCCTTGGCCGGAGCCGATTGGCCACAGGTGGCACAGCTGCCGTTGTTCGTGCCGAGCCCGCGAGTCTTCGAGATGGCGCGGGGCGCTGGCGCAGAAAAAGTTGTGGATTGCCGCGGTGCGAGTGCCGCGGCTTTGTTAGTGGCGTTACGCAGCGTTGCCCTATGAGGCATGCCGTAGTCACTCTCTGAAACGCAAAGGACGGATACGTGAGCGAAACAGCCTTGCCTAAAGATGAAGCCCAACCCGCACTTGGTGCGCCGGTTGAGTCACCGGTCACCGCGCCGCGCCGTGGCAATGGCCTGGCAGTCGTCGCCTTGCTGCTCGGCGCCGCCGGTGTTGCCGCCGGCGGTTGGGGGATCTGGCAGGTCCGCGCCCTGCAAGCCAGCAGCCAGCAACAGCTGGGCCAAGTGCAGACCCTCGATGACCAATCCCAGTCTCTCAAGCAGAGCCAGCAACAACTGGCCGCGCGGCTGGCGCAGTTGCCGGGTGCGGATGAGCTGGAGGAGCGCCGTCGTCTGGTGGCCCAGTTGCAGGGCGATCAGCAGCGCCTGAGCCAGCGCCTTGAGACCGTGTTGGGATCCAGCCGCAAGGACTGGCGTTTGGCCGAGGCTGAACACTTGATTCGCCTGGCGAGCCTGCGTCTGTCTGCCTTGCAAGATATCAATAGCGCCCAGGCGCTGGTGCAGGGCGCCGACGAGATTCTTCGCGAGCAAAGCGATCCAGGTTCCTACGCCGCCCGTGAGCAGTTGGCCAAGAGCCTTGCAGCGCTGCGCAGCACCGAGCAGCCGGATCGCACTGGGCTGTACCTGCAATTGGCGGCCTTGCGTGACCAGGTCGTGCAGCTGGCGGCGATTGCGCCGGAATATCAACTGACCGAGCCTGCTTCCGACGGGCGTCCGACCACGGATACGGACAGCCGTTGGCGCCAATGGTGGGAGCAGATTTCCCGTTATTTCCGCATCGACTTCAATCCGGATGACAACATTCGCCCACTGCTGGCCGGCCAAGGCCTGAACCAGGTGCGCCTGGCGTTGAGCCTGGCCCTGGAGCAGGCGCAATGGGCGGCGCTCAACGGGGAGTCGGCTGTGTACAGCCGCTCCCTCGGCGAGGCGCGTAGCGTGTTGCAGGATAACTTTAACCAGGACAACCCGCAGAGCAAGGCGATGCTCGCGCGTATCGCCGAACTTGAGCCCAAGACGGTGTCGGTGGTGACGCCGGACCTGGCCGCGAGCCTGGCTGCTGTGCAGGCGTATCTTGAGCGTCGTCATCTGTCTGCTGACGAAGCCAAGGCAGCGGCCACACCGGCGGCTACGTCGGCGAAGCAGGAGTAGAGCCGATGAAACGTTTCTATGTGATCCTGGTGCTGGCGATTGCAATCGCGCTGGCGCTGGCTGTGGGCATTTCGAAACACACCGGCTATGTGTTGATTACTTACCCTCATGTGCTGCACTACGAGTCGAGCTTGTGGGCGACGGTGGTGGCGGTGTTTGCCATTGGTTTGGTGATCTACCTGATCCGTGTGCTCTTGAGCCTGGTCACCACCTCCGGTGGCGTGGTCAACCCGTGGTCGCGGCGTAACCGCAGCCGCCGCGTGCAGATCGCCATCGAGCAAGGCCAGATGGACCTCGCCGAGGGCCGCTGGGCCAGTGCCGAGCGCCACCTGCATCGCGCCGCCGAAGCCGAGCGCCAGCCATTGCTGTACTACCTCGGCGCCGCGCGCGCTGCGAATGAGCAGGGTCGTTATGAAGAGTCCGACGGCTTGCTGGAGAGAGCGCTGGAGCGTCAGCCCCAGGCCGAGCTGGCAGTTGCCTTGAGCCATGCGCAACTGCAACTGGACCGCGGCGATACCGACGGTGCACTCACCACCTTGCAGGCGATGCACGAGCGTCACCCGCATAACGGCCAGGTCTTGCGTCAATTGCAGCGCCTGCATCAGCAGCGGGGCGATTGGTCGTCGGTGATCCGCCTGTTGCCGGAGCTGCGCAAGGATAAAGTCCTGCCTGCCAGCGAATTGGCTGAGCTTGAACGCCGTGCCTGGGGTGAGAACCTGAGCCTGGCTGCCCAGCGAGAAGAGCAGGGCGAAGCCGGTTTGCAGTCCCTTGAGCGGGCCTGGCAGCAACTCACTTCAGCCCAGCGCCAAGAGCCGCAACTGGTTCTGGCTTACGCCGAGCAACTGCGCCAATTGGGCGCCGATGCCAAGGCCGAGGAAGCGCTGCGTGGCGCCATCAAGCGTGTCTACGACAGCCACCTGATCCGACTATACGGCTTGCTGCGTGGCAGTGATCCAGCTCGGCAGTTGAAGTTTGCCGAGGGCTGGCTCAAGGACCACCCGGGTGATGCCAGCCTGCTGCTGACGTTGGGCCGCCTGTGCCTGCAAAACAGCCTGTGGGGCAAGGCGCGGGATTATCTGGAGAGCAGCCTTCAAGTGCAGCGTAATCCCGAGGCCTGTGCCGAGCTCGCCCGCTTGTTGGCCCAACTGGGTGACACCGAGCGTAGTAACCAGCTGTTTCAAGAGGGACTTGGACTGCTGGATAACCGTTTACTGGCGTCTCCGCTACCTGTCCCGGCTCGGGTTTGAAGTAGGACAGTTGGCAAGGGTTGGCTCAGACGTATCTGACAGCCAACCTTTCGTTAGCTCGAAAAGACTGGGGGGCAAGCGTTCGGCGGCAAAGTCCGACGCTCGATTGCCCAAGGTCTTCCATCTTCTGACGGAAAGTCCTTACCTTCTCGCGGAATCGTCTGCTCTGGCATGTATTGAAAGCGGTCAGGGCTTTCCTCTACCGTAGCGACCTATCTTTCGCGATGCGGATAAAGCATGTCTTTGGCCCCTTCACGCTCCTTGTTTTTCCTCGCGTTCCTGGCGGGTACGCTGACGTTGGGTGCGTCCTTTTACCTCGAGTTCGGTGTCTCGTTGCGTCCGTGTTTCCTATGCCAGATGCAAAGGGGGTTCCTGGCCGCTTTCACATTGATCAACCTGGTCGCCGCCCTCCATAACCCCAAGCGTTCCGTTATCTGCCTGTATGGGCTGGCAAGCATGGGCTGTGCCTTGCTCGGCGCCCTTACCGCCGTGCGCCAGGTGCTGCTGCAAAATGCCGCGCCGGATGAGGCTGCCGATTGCTGGCCCAGCCTGCACTACATGATCGAAAACCTATCGTTTTGGCAGGCCCTGCAGTTGACGTTCAAAGGCACTGTCGACTGCGTGGAAACCAACTGGACGCTGTTTGATTTGAGCCTTCCCGAGTGGAGCCTGCTGTTCTTCATCGGGATGTTGATCCTGGGCATCATGCAGTTCTCACGGCTGTTTTTGAGCCAGTGTTCGCGCCCGGCGAGGCGCTGAAAGCCCGTCGCAGTTTGGAGAGCGGGATTAAACACTTGTATGAACTTTCTGTCCTGCGTACCTTGAAGCCATAGTCATGCGGGCATAATCTGGCCCGCACGTGTTATTGAAACCGTTTGTCAGATGTGGCCTTGTCCGGCGCCGCTTTATCCTTGAAGTGTTGCGCGGGCACCAGGCGGCAGCGCCCCTATAGGGAAGAGAGATCATCATGCTGGAAAGTTGTCAGAATGCTCAGGAACGCTGGGGTGGGGTGCACAAGCTGATCGACAATTGGCTGAAGGCGCGTCACGAACTGGTTCTGTCCTTTGATGCGCTGGGCGCCAAGCCCGAGGCACTGGCTGAGAACCGTGAGCCGTTGCAGGACTTCTGCGCGGTATTGGTGGACTACTTGTCGGCTGGCCATTTTGGTGTCTTCGATCAACTGACCAAGGAGGCTGAAGCCTTCGATGATCAGCGTGGCCTGGACCTGGCTGAGACCATTTACCCGCGCATCGATGTCATCACCGAGAAGCTGCTGGCATTTACCGACCTGTGTGATGCCGGAAACTGTGTTGCTGAAAAATTCAAAGAGTTGGGCGCGTTGCTGCACGAGCGATTCGAGTTGGAAGATTGCCTGATCGAAGTGCTGCACAACGCTCACAAAGAAGAGCCTGCTACCCAGGCCTGACCCTCGACAGCGGTACGAAAGACGGTGCGCATGGCGCGCCGTTTTTTATGGGGTCAAGGACGGGTACCGAGCAACTCGATCTCGAATACCAGCGGTGTATAAGGCGGGATCAACTCGCCGGCACCGTCGGCGCCATAAGCCTGGGCCGATGGAATCACCAATCGCCATTTCTGCACCCACGGGCATTTGTTGCAACGCGCTGCTCCAGCCGCTGATCACACTGTCCAGACGAAACCATTGAGGTTGCGTGCTCTGGTCGAACACTGTCCCATCGGGTAATCGCCCCATGTATTTCACTTCAATCTGGTCGCTGGCCTTGGGCTTTCCACCCGTGCCGGGAGTGAGTTCGGTGAGCAGGATTCCATCCGCCAATTCGCGCACGCCTTTTACGGCTTTTTCTTTGCTCAAAAATTGTTGTTCGGCCGCCAGGGCTTTTTCGCTTTGAGGTCCCTGTGCTTCGGCTGCATTTTGTGCTTCGTGCTGGGCAAGAATCTGTTCGATACGTGCGTTGTCCAGCGCCAGCGGCTTGCCTTGATAGGCTTGCTTTAGGCCGTCGATCAACGCCTGGATCTGCAGGTCAGGGACCTCCCGGCGCAGGCGTTCACCGAGGCTTGCGCCCAGGCTGTAGGCGAGGTCATGCTGATTTTTGTCAGTGGTTTTGGACGGTGATTGCTCGCTCGCATTGGCCACCGAAATCGCCAGGCCAAGCACAAGAAAAAGGTAACGCGACATGGGTGGTCTCCCGCCGAAAGTGCGACGGATTATGCCAGTGTGAGAGGGTAAAAAGTGCCGCGTACTTTCGTTATAACGATAAGAATTTTCGTACGGTGCAACGCAAGTCAAACGATACTGTCAACATGCCCTAGCGGCGGTAAGAGCAGAGGGCTAGTATGAGCCGCACCCAAGTCAGCCAGGAGGTAAACCATGTCGGCCAAACAGAAGCCTGTTAATACCCCGTTGCATTTACTCCAACAACTCTCGGGCAGTTTGCTCGAGCATCTGGAAAGCGCTTGTTCCCAAGCCTTGGCCGATGCAGAAAAACTGCTCGCCAAGCTGGAAAAACAACGCGGTAAAGCGCAAGAAAAGCTGCACAAATCCCGCACCAAACTGCAAGATGCCGCCACTGCCGGCAAGGCCAAGGCTCAAGCCAAAGCCAAAGACGCTGTCAAAGAACTTGAGGACCTGCTCGACGCCCTCAAGGATCGCCAAGCTGAAACCCGCACCTACATTTCCCAACTCAAAAAAGATGCCCAGGAAAGCCTGAAACTGGCCCAGGGCGTTGGTCGTGTGAAGGAAGCTGTAGCTAAGGCGTTGGGCGCCCGTACGCCTGCAAAAGCTGTTGCAGTAAGCGCGGCGAAGAAGCCTGCAAGCAAAGCTGCTGCCGCCAAGGCACCTGCTAAAGCAGCCGCGAAGCCAGCTGCCAAAACCGCTGCTGCTAAACCGGCCGCCAAGCCAGCTGCTAAAACTGCTGCTGCAAAGCCAGCCGCGAAGCCAGCTGCTAAAACCGCTGCTGCAAAGCCAGCCGCGAAGCCAGCTGCTAAAACTGCTGCTGCAAAGCCAGCCGCGAAGCCAGCTGCTAAAACTGCTGCTGCAAAGCCAGCCGCGAAGCCAGCTGCTAAAACCGCTGCTGCAAAGCCAGCCGCGAAGCCAGTTGCTAAAACCGCTGCTGCAAAGCCGGCCGCGAAGCCAGCTGCTAAAACCGCTGCTGCAAAACCAGCCGCCAAGCCAGTTGCCAAAACCGCTGCTGCAAAACCAGCCGCCAAGCCAGTTGCCAAAACCGCTGCTGCAAAACCAGCCGCCAAGCCAGCTGCTAAAACGGCTGCTGCAAAACCGGCCGCGAAGCCAGCTGCTAAAACCGCTGCTGCAAAACCAGCCGCGAAGCCAGCCGCCAAACCTGCTGCTGCAAAACCAGCCGCTAAGCCAACTGCCAAACCTGCTGCCAAGCCAGCCGTTGCCAAACCAGCTGCCGCAAAACCAGCACCGGCCAAGCCAGCAACATCTGCTGCTGCCCCGGCAGCGTCGAGCGCTCCAACTGCACCGGCCACCAACACGCCTGCCCCGGTAGCGCCAAGCACCACCCCAACCAGCGCTTCCTAAGTGCTGGTGACCACGACGCGCAGCTGCTGCAGCGCGTCGTGGTCAAGGTTGGCGGCATCCTCGGCCGCCAGTCCTTCCAGCCACTGTTGATGACCCATCGCCTCATCCGTCGGCCACATTCGCGCCAGCGTTTCCAGGCGCGCGAGCAATTGTCGTTCGGCCTCCAGCTCCAGGGCTTTGACCCGTTCACGTAACCCCGCCAAATCCTCGTCCTGCTGCGCCATCGCACGCCATTGCATGCGCACCCGTCGTAACGGCTCAATCACGTGCGCCTGCCAAGGTTCGGCGATCTGTTTCAGCGCCTGGATGCGTTCGGCCGTCACGGCCACAGCGCGCTGTTCCAGCCACGCGCCACAGAGCAATAGGCACACATCCGCCCCTTGCTCCTGTAAACGCAGGCAAGCAGCTTCGACGCCCGGGCGGGCGTAAGTCGAGAGGGCAAAGCTCCATAGGTCAGCGCACATATTCACACCCAAGCCAGCGGGCAACGAAGCTGGTAGACTCCGCCGCCATTATGATCCGACTTCAAAGCCTAACATTACAGCGTGGCCCGCAACGTCTTCTCGAAGACGCCGAGCTGACCCTGCACGCCGGTCACAAAGCCGGCTTGATCGGTGCCAATGGCGCCGGCAAATCCACGTTGTTCGCCCTGTTGCTGGGCGAGCTGACCCCGGATTCCGGGGACTGCTTGCTGCCGGCCGACTGGCGCATCGCCCACATGCGCCAGGAGATCGACACCCTGGACCGCATCGCGATCGACTACGTGCTCGATGGCGACCTGCGCCTGCGCCAGGTGCAACACGACCTCGCCGAGGCCGAGAAAGCCCAGGACGGCGCCGCCCAGGCGCGCCTGCACTCGGAACTCGACAGTGCCGACGGCTACACCGCCGACGCCCGCGCCCGCAAAATGCTCGCCGGCCTTGGTTTCACCAACGAACAGATGGACCGCCCGGTCGCTGACTTCTCCGGTGGCTGGCGCATGCGCCTGAACCTGGCCCAGGCGCTGATGTGCCCCTCGGACCTGTTGCTGCTCGATGAACCGACCAACCACTTGGACCTTGATGCGATCTTGTGGCTGGAAGACTTCCTCAAGAATTACCAGGGCACGTTGCTGCTGATTTCCCACGACCGCGATTTCCTCGACGCCGTGGTCGACAACATCGCCCACGTCGAACAGAAGAAAATCACCCTGTACCGTGGCGGCTATACCGCATTCGAGCGCGCCCGCGCCGAACGCCTAGCCCAGCAACAACAGGCGTTCGAGAAGCAGCAGGCGCAGCGTGCGCACATGGAAAGCTACATCGCCCGGTTCAAGGCCCAGGCCACCAAGGCCCGCCAGGCCCAGAGCCGGATCAAGGCCCTGGAGCGCATGGAAGAGCTGTCGGCGGCCCATGTCGATTCGCCGTTCGACTTTGTGTTCCGCGAGTCGGTGAAGATATCCAGCCCGTTGCTGGATCTTTCAGATGCTCGCCTGGGTTATGGCGACAAAACCATCCTGGAAAAAGTGAAGCTGCAGCTCACGCCAGGTGCGCGCATCGGTTTGCTAGGCCCTAACGGTGCGGGCAAGTCGACGCTGATCAAGAACCTCTCGGGTGAGCTTGAGCCCCTGGCCGGTCGCTTGACCCGTGGCGAGAACACGGTGGTGGGCTACTTCGCCCAGCATCAGCTGGATTCCCTGGACTCCAAAGCCAGCCCGTTGCTGCACTTGCAGCGTCTGGCGCCGACCGAGCGCGAACAGACCCTGCGCGACTTCCTGGGTGGTTTCGACTTCCGGGGTGCGCGCATCGACGAGCCGGTGCTGAATTTTTCCGGCGGCGAAAAAGCCCGACTGGCCCTGGCGTTGATCGCCTGGGATCGTCCGAACCTGCTGCTGCTCGACGAACCGACCAACCACCTGGACCTGGAAATGCGCCTGGCGCTGACCATGGCCCTGCAGGAGTTCAGCGGTGCGGTACTGGTGGTGTCTCACGATCGTCACTTGCTCAAGAGCACCACCGACAACTTCCTGCTGGTGGCCGATGGCAAAGTCGAAGAGTTTGACGGCGACCTGGATGATTACGCGCGCTGGCTGACGGATTACCGCCTGCGCAACGCGCCGGTCAGCAATACGCCCGTCAACCCGGACAAGACCGACAAGAAAGCCCAGCGTCAGGCCGCCGCTGCACTGCGTCAGCAGTTGGCGCCGCACAAGCGTGAAGCCGACAAGCTGGAAGCCGAGCTGGGCAAGGTGCACGAGCGTCTGGCCAAGATCGAAACCAGCCTGGGCGACAGCGCCGTTTACGAGGCCGCCCGCAAGGACGAGTTGCGTGACCTGCTGGCTGAACAGGCCAAACTCAAGGTGCGCGAAGGGCAGTTGGAGGAAACCTGGATGGAAGCTCTCGAGCTGCTGGAAACCCTGCAAGCGGAGCTGGAGGCGCTGTCCTGATGGAAGCGTTGCATCTGCCGTTACCGGCGCAATGGGTCGAGCCCGTATGGATCGGCGTGCAAATCCTGCTGATCCTGCTGGCCGGCTACCTGGCCCAGCGTTTTGTGGCCAAAGGCCTGACTCGCCTGGGTGAGCGCTACCCGTTCCCCCCGCAACTGCTGATGCCGCTGCGCGGTGGTTTGCGCTGGTTGATCATGGGCAGTGCGCTGATCTTTGTGCTGGGCCGCCTGGGTGTCTCTGCCACCGTATTGTGGACGGCGCTTTCCGGGTTTGTCGCGGTCGCCGCCGTGGCGTTCTTTGCCATGTGGTCGGTGCTGTCCAACCTGCTGTGCGCCATTCTGATCTTCACCGTCGGGCCGTTTCGCCTGGGTGATATTGTCGAGCTGGTGGATACCGTCGACAAACCGGGCGTGAAGGGCCGGGTCGTGGCGATCAATCTGCTCTACACCACACTGGTTGAAGTGGCGGAAGCCGGCACCGACAGCGCGATGGTGCAAGTGCCTAACAGCCTGTTCTTCCAGCGCTCGGTGCGCCGTTGGCCGGGTACCCACGTGTTTCCGGGCGACCGCTAGCGTTCACATCTTGTAAAAATCTATAGCCATCCGTTGGTCGGCGGAGTTAGCTTAAGGCACAACAGCTAACTCCCCCTGAGGTGTGTAATGGCACTCGACACGTGGCTGGCCTTTTTCCTGGCCAGTTGGATCATCTCCCTTTCCCCTGGCGCTGGCGCCATCGCCTCGATGTCCAGCGGCCTGCAATACGGTTTCCTGCGCGGTTACTGGAACGCCATTGGCCTGCAACTGGGCCTGGCGATGCAGATTGCCGTCGTTGCTTGCGGCCTGGGTGCCATTCTGGCGACGTCGTCCACGGCCTTCTATGTGATCAAATGGTTTGGCGTGGCGTACCTGGTGTACCTGGCCATCAAGCAATGGCGCGCGTTGCCCATGGACATGACCGACGACGCGGCCGTGCGCCCGATCGGCAAACCGATGGCGATGATGTTCCGAGGCTTTCTGGTCAATGCCAGCAACCCTAAGGCCCTGGTGTTCATGCTGGCGGTGCTGCCGCAGTTTGTGAACCCACAAGCGCCGTTGCTGATCCAGTACCTGATCCTGGGTGCGACGATGATTTGCGTCGATATGGTGGTGATGGCGGGGTATACGGGGCTGGCGTCGAAAGTGTTGCGTTTGTTGCGCACGCCTAAGCAGCAGAAGCGTATGAACCGTACGTTTGCCGGGTTGTTTGTGGGGGCGGCGGGCTTTCTGGCCAGTCTGCATCGCGCAACGGCTTGAACTGAAGAAACCAGATCAAAAATGTGGGAGCTGGCTTGTCGGGTCGCCGCACCGCTGCGATAGCATCACCTCGGTGTATCAGTTACACCGAGGTGCTCGCATCGCAGCGGTGCGGCGACCCGACAAGCCAGCTCCCACATTGGTTTTGTGTTGCTTGTGAAATCGGGTTTCAGCGCAGGATCTTCGGCGCTTCATCCCTCGGCAGGTTGTTACGCAACACCGGCTGGCCAGGCTCTTGATACCCGCCACCCAATTGCTCCGCCAACTGCCGCGCCACATCTTCCCCCAGCGCTTTCGACACTTCTTTCACTACCCGCGGCCGATTCAGGCTCACACGCACATCGCGGCTGCTCACCAGCTTGGTGTCCTGGCCTTCACCCATGGCGGTAAATGCCGAGGTGATCTCGTAGGTGCGGGTGTTGATCAGGCTGAAGTCCGCCACCAGCGTCAGGCCCAATACCGCCGAGTAGCTGTTGGTGTGGTCCAGGGCGTTGATGTCCTGGGTGAAGTCGATGTCTGACAGCGTGCCGAACAGCACATAGTCAGCCCCCTTGAAGTGGCCGGCCTTGATGCGCTTGATCACATCGTAGACGTCACCCTTGGCATCGGCGGTGTAGGGCGTGCCCTGCACCAGCTGGAACTGGTGGGACTTGAGGATCTCGCCCTTGATGTCACCGCTGAATTTACGCAGCTCGGTCTGTTCGATGTAGCTGGTACGGCTTTCGTACTCGCTGTAATTCGATGCGCCGCTGGCGTGGTAAGCGCTGGCCTGGAAGTTATTGCTCGCCGACACCTGGTGAATGTATTCCTCGACCCGCGCCTCGTAGGCCAGGTCGGTCACCGCGATCTTCGGGGCGGCCGAGGCGCCGAAGGCGCACAGCAGGCCGATCATGCCGATCCATGCACGCATTGCTTAGCGCTCCGTGGTCTTGCGGATTTCTTTTTCGTCCATCCATTCGGCCAGGCCGCTCTCGACGTCGATCAGTTGCAGGCTGAACTTGTAGAACACGTCCTTGTAGTCTGAGCTGCGCTTGACGATGGAGCTGATGGAGCCTTCCAGGCGGTACTTGGCGGCGACCATGTTGCCGGTCTTGCTGACGGTGGACTTCTTGTACAGGCCGCTCTGGTTCTGCAGCTTGAGCTGGTCAACCTGGCTTTGCATGTCGGTGTTGTCGCTGGCAAAGCGCGCGGTGCCGGTCTTCATCAACTGGGTCTTGATCGACGTGGTGATCTCGCGGGTATCGATGTACTCGCTGGTCTTATTCTTCACGTCGTACACCTGCACCACCGGGCGGCCTTGCAGGATGCCGGACTGGGCCAGGGAGCGGGTCATGCTTTCGGCGATCATCTGCAGGTCGGTGGAGCCGAACTCGTTGGTCACCAGTTCTACGGCCTTGGTATCGCCGTAGCTGATGTTTTTACCGCCCAGTACCGGCGAAGTGTTAGAGCAACCGCTGGCCAATACGGCAACTACGGCGAGGATCGAGAAGCGTGCAAACATGGGGAAATCTCTCAGTAGCAAAAAGGGTGAACGGCTCAAGGCGTTTTCACTTCAAGGCGGAAGTCCGCCGCCTGGGGCAGGTTGGCGATGGCCGGCAGAAAGGTCGCCTGGTTGGCGTACAGGTTCAGCACCTTCCAGGTTTCTTCATCGCCCACCGGGAAGCCATCGGCGCCCAGCCAGGCAAAGCGGTAATACATCATCTGGTTGCTGCTGGTGATGTTGCTCAACTGCACCTTGGCGGTGAGAAAGCCGTTCTCGCGGGCAACACGAATGGCACCGACCGCGATGCCCTTGAACTTGCCCATCACTACGATTTTGCTCGCGGCGCTGCCGGGCTCCGGCGGCGGCGGGGTGGCGCAACCGGCAAGCAGGACCAGCGCCAGGGCGCCAGGGATGAAATGACGCATAGCGTGCTCCTTAAGGTTGTTTGAGGGCGATGGCCTGGGTGGCCGTGCTCGGCACCACATGGGCGGCCAGGCCGCCCGCGAACACTTGGTTACCAACCACGCGCAGGGTGATCACTTGATAGCGCTGATCAGCCTTGACCGTTACCAGCGTGCCGCCCAGGGCATTGGGCAGGCTGACCTGGTGTTCGCCGTGCTTGAGGCGCAGGCGGGTCACCTGGGTCATGTCCGGCAGGGTGCGCCAGGTGCGGGTGTCGGCGCCTTCGGTGACGGCTGAGGCGATACCCAGCACCAGGCCCGCCATCGGGTTGGTCTTGTTCAGGTTGTTTTGCGCCACGCCACGGGTGACCGCACGCACGGTGGTGCGCAGGATAATCCCAGGCATGTCATCACGCAGTGCGCGGCGGGACATGGCCGTAGTGCTGTTGAGTATGGTGAGGTTCTGTTGCTGGCCGTCGACGCCGATCTGGGCGAAGGTCGCGGTGGACGTATCCGCCTTGATCACCGGGAACGACAGCGGTGTGATCACCAGGTTGCCATTGATCGGAATCGGCAGCGGCAGGCGAATCGAATCGCGAGCCGGTGCCAGGCCACTCTGGACCACGATCAGCACGTCGGTTTCATTGGCGCCGACCTTGGGTTTATCCAGGTTCAACAGCGCCTGTTCCAGCAACGGTGTATTGGGGCGCAACTCGGCGGCCTTGCGGTAACCGGGGGCTGCCAGGTCTTTTTCGCCCAAGGCTTCGTAGACGAAACCGGCCAGGTAATGACTGAACGCACTCTGGTAGCTGTTTTTCAGACCGACCACTTCCGGCGCATCCAGGGCTTCCACCGGGTAGCCGCGCAAGTCTTTCATCTGGGTGGTCACGCCCTCACGCTGGGCTTCGTTCTCGCGCTTGAGGTATTCCTTGTCCCGCAGGTCGGCGATCACCGCTTCGCGTTCATGGGTCTTCTTGATTTCGGTGCGCGCGCCGTCGAAGTCGTTCAGGGCCAGGAGGTTCAGGGCCATCTGCGTGGTCAGCATGACCTTTTCGTAGTCATAGCCTTCGTAGCGCCGCACTTTGTCGTTGGCAACGAAACTGCCGAACTGGGCGAGATACCTGGCGCTGTCGAACTTGACCGAATCCTCCCACTTGGCGACTTGCAGGTCGGCGCTGCGCCAGGCGGTCTGGCTGCCGGTCATGTCGCCCTTGGCCCGCAGCAACTCGCCCTTTTCGAAGAAATAGAGCAGGTCTTTGTCGTCGCCGGTGTTGTTCTTTTCCAGCAGGGTCAGCGCGGCGTCGACATTGCCGGTGGCCAATTGCTGGTTGGTGGCTTGCAGTTCGGTGTCGTAGTTGCGGAACATCGAACAGCCGGACAGCAAGGTGACCGCCGCAAGCGCGAGCGAAGGTAAGGCGCGAAATGCCATGCAAACTTCTTCCCTGAAAGTATCAACCGATGTGGTAATTCCTCATAAAAACGAGGAACAAAATTCCCTTTCGCACTAACAGGGCGCGGCATTATAGGCACCATTACTGGCAAAACAATGGCTATTTGATCCGGTGAAATCGGCTGGAGTGCCACCATCCCGCATCTAAAACGCTCCGCCCCCACAAACGACAAATCACTTACGCCTTGAGTCAAACTCGTAAAGCCCTAACAATGTGTTACTTCGTATTTCCATTTGAGATTCGTTCATGACTGCCCCCTTCCGTTTTCTCGCCTGGCTGATAGTGCCGGCGTTGATGTCGTGCAGCTTCAACCTGTTGGCCGCGACTGCCGAGGGCGCCCCACAAGCCCTGCATTTGCTGGACTACATTGGTGCTGACTATCCTCCGACGGTGGAGGCGGGCAAGGTTATCGATGAACCCGAATACCGCGAACAGCTGGAGTTTCTCGGGGTGTTGCAGGGCCTAGTGGCAGAGTTGCCACAGCGCCCGGAACGCGTGGCGTTGGTCAAAGGTGTTGATGAACTGTTAGCGGCTGTAACCGCTCATCAGGACGGCCCGACAGTCGCCCGCCAGGCCCGGCAATTGGGGGCTCAACTGGCGGTGGCCTATGAAGTCAGCCAGGCACCGGCGATCACGCCTGACCCAACCCGCGGCGCGCCGCTTTACGCCCAACACTGCTCGGTCTGCCACGGCACAGCGGGCGCCGGTGATGGGCCGGCCAGTGTTGGCATGACGCCGCCGCCCGCTAATCTGCGGGACGCCGTGCGCCTGGATCGCCTGAGTCTCTACGCGATCTACAACACGCTGGGCCTGGGTGTGGAAGGCACTGACATGCCGTCTTTTGCCGACCAACTGGACGATCGCCAACGCTGGGACCTGGCCACTTACATCGCCGGCTTCACCGCCGACCCGGCCGCCGCCAAAAGCGAGCAGCCGTTCAATCTCGCTGACCTTGCTCGCCAGACCCCCAATGAAGTGCTGGCCGCCAATGGCCCGGCTGCCGCCGCGACGTTCCGCGCCCAGCGTGCGCAACCGCCGCAGGTCAAGCGTGGCCCGGCGCAACTGCTTGAATACACCGCTACGACCCTGGACAAGAGCCTGGCCGCGTTCCGCAGCGGTGATCACGAACAGGCCTACGATCTCTCGGTAGCCGCGTACCTGGAGGGCTTTGAACTGGTAGAAAGCTCCCTGGACAACGTCGACGCCAACGTGCGCAAAGACACCGAGAAGGCGCTGATGGCCTACCGGCAGTCGTTGCAGGACGGTTTGCCGGTCGAGCAGGTGCAACAGCGTCTGGACGTGGCCAAGGGCAAACTCACCGAGTCCGCCGGCTTGCTGGGCAGCGACGGCCTGAGCTGGTCATTGAGCTACATCTCCGGTTTGTTGATCCTGTTGCGTGAAGGCCTGGAAGCGATCCTGGTGCTGGCCGCGATCCTCGCGTTCCTGCGTAACACCGGCCAGCAGTCGGCGGTGCGCAGCGTCAACGTAGGTTGGGGCTTGGCGCTGTTGGCGGGTTTGGCGACCTGGGCGTTGGCCGCGTACGTGATTGACGTGAGCGGCGCCCAGCGCGAATTGCTTGAGGGCTGCACGGCGCTGTTCGCCAGCGTGATGGTGCTGTGGCTCGGCGTGTGGATGCATGACCGTCGCCACGCTGCGGCTTGGCAGGATTACATCAAGAGCAGCCTGGTGGGCGGTGGCGGGCGTTTTGGCTTTGCGATGCTGGCGTTCTTCTCGGTGTACCGCGAGCTGTTCGAGGTGATCCTGTTCTACGAAACCCTGTGGCTGCAAGCCGGCCCGGCCGGGCACAACGCAGTGCTGGCGGGTGGCGCCACGGCGCTGGTGCTGCTGGTGGGCCTGGCGTGGGTGATCCTGCGGGGTTCGGCGAAGCTGCCGTTGGCGTTGTTCTTCGGAATCAACGCGGCGCTGTTGTGTGCACTGTCGGTGGTGTTTGCGGGGCACGGCGTGAAGGCGTTGCAGGAAGCCGGGATCTTCGGCACGCGGCCGGTGGCATTCTTTGACTTTGATTGGCTGGGGATTCACGCCGATGCCTACTCGCTGAGTGCGCAGGCAGTAGCGATCCTGGCGATTGTGGTGCTGTATGGCCGCAGTCGAATCGCGGAGAAGCGCCGGGTGGCGGCATAACATGCGCGTGTGGATCGATGCCGACGCCTGCCCTCGGGCGGCCAAGGACCAAGTGGTGAAGTTCGCCCTCAAGCGCCAGTTCGAAGTGGTGCTGGTGGCCGGTCAGAGCCAGATCAAGCCGAGCTTTGCCTGTGTGAAGCTAATTGTGGTGCCCAGTGGCCCGGATGCGGCGGATGACTACCTGGTAGAGCACGCAGAGCCCGGTGAACTGGTGATCTGCAGCGATGTGCCGCTGGCTGACCGCTTGGTGAAAAAGGGGGTCACGGCCCTCGATCCACGAGGCAAGGAGTTCAGCCCGGCCAACATGAGTGAGCGCCTGGCAGTGCGCAACCTGTTCACCGATCTGCGCGAGCAGGGCCAGATGGGCGGCGGTCCACCGCCCCATGGCGAGAAGGACAAGCAGGCGTTTGCCAATGCCCTGGACCGAATCCTCACCCGGTTGATGCGCCAAGCCTGACCTGTGTAGTGAGCGGGCTTGTCGAATCGTCGCACCGCCCGCGCTGGGCTGCGTAGCAGCCCCAATAAAGACACCGCAGAGTTCCAGATAAAACCAGGTCGTCTGGTTTGGGGCGGCTTCGCCACCCAGCGCGGGGCAAGCCCGCTCACTACATTAAGTGTTTGGCAAGCGGGTCAGTCGTTTTCGTGGGTCAACTCCAGCACCCGATCCACCAGCTTGTTGATCCCCGAAGCGACCTCGCTGATGTTCTTGCCGAGCATATAGGCCGGGGTGCTCACCAGCTTGCGCGCCTGGTCTTCGACGATATCTTCCACCGCGCACTCCTGGTGGGTGGCGCCCATCTTGTCCAGCGCGGCGGCGGTGTCGGCACAGTTGCCAATGGTGCAGGTCACGCCAGGACCGTAGATTTTCGCCGCCAGGGCCGGGGAGATGCAGATCAGCCCCACGGGCTTGCCCGATTCGGCAAAGGCCTCGGCCAGCTCCAGAACCTGCGGGTTGACGCTGCAGCCGGCGCCTTCCACGGCAAAGTTCGACAGGTTCTTCGCCGCACCAAACCCGCCGGGCACGATCAGCGCATCGAAGTCTTCGGCATTGGCTTCGCGGATGTCTTTCACGTCCCCCCGGGCGATCCGCGCCGACTCCACCAGCACATTGCGTGACTCGGGCATCGTTTCGCCGGTGAGGTGGTTGATCACGTGCAGTTGCGCGATGTCCGGGGCAAAGCATTGGACCTGAGCGCCGCGCTGGTCCAGGCGCAGCAGCGTGATCACGCTTTCTTGGATCTCTGCGCCGTCGTACACGCCACAGCCGGAAAGGATCACTGCTATCTTTTTGCTCATGGGCATTTCTCCTGGGTTCTTGGCGTTAAATGTCTACTAATTTGTCATCTGTTGCCAATGGGATCTCGCGCCGCTGCACCTAATCTGATGTAACAAAAATAGACCGGACCAGACCATGGACTTCGTGCCTTACGCGGTACCGTTTTTCATCGCCCTGATTGTGGTGGAGCTGCTCGCTGATCATTGGCGCGGCCAGCGTAACTACCGGGTGGCGGACGCCATCAACAGCCTCAGCACCGGTGTGCTGTCTACCACCACGGGGCTGCTGACCAAGGGCGTGGGGCTGTTGACCTATGCGTTCGCCCTCAAGCACCTCGCGGTGATCGAGCTGTCGGCCCACAGCGTCTGGACCTGGGTGTTCGCCTTTGTGTTCTACGACTTCTGCTACTACTGGCTGCATCGCATGGGGCACGAACGCAACATCTTGTGGGCCGCGCACTCGGTGCATCACCAGAGCGAGGACTACAACCTCAGCACTGCCCTGCGCCAGACCAGCACCGGTTTCCTGCTGAGCTGGATCTTCTACCTGCCGCTGGCCGTACTCGGCGTGCCGTTGGTGGTGTTTATCAGCGTGGCGTCCCTTAACTTGCTGTATCAATTCTGGGTGCACACCCGGCATGTGCCCAAACTCGGCTGGTTCGAATGGTTTTTCGTCACGCCATCCAATCATCGGGCCCACCATGCACAGAACGCTCTCTACATGGATCGCAACTACGGCGGGGTGTTCATTATTTGGGACCGCCTGTTCGGCTCCTTCCAGGAAGAAGACGACAACGAGCCGGTTATTTTCGGCGTGACCACGCCGTTGTCCAGCTGGAACCCGCTGTGGGCTAACCTGCAGTTTTATGCACAGCTGTGGAGTGATGCGCGGCGCACAGAGCGCTGGTGGGACAAGCTGCGCATCTGGTTCATGCGCACCGGCTGGCGCCCGGCGGACGTGAAGGCTAAGTACCCGCTGGCGAAACATGACTTGAGCCTGTTCCGTAAGTTCGAGGTAGCGCTGGATGTGCGCCAACAGGTCTACATCGCCCTGCAGTTCGCGGCGTATGTGAGCTTTGGTAGCTATTTGATGAATTTCGGCGAAGGCTTGCCCACGGCGGCGCTGATCCTGGGTTGGAGTGCCATGGCGTTGGGGCTGTTTACATTGGGTGTGGCTTTGGAGAACCGCCCATGGGCGTTCAAGGCCGAGCTTTCACGGCTGGTGCTGAATGTGCCGCTGGTATGGCTGGCGCCTTTGGTCGGTCTGTGGCCGGCCAGCAACCTGGGCTGGCTGGGCCTGCTCAGTTACAGCCTGCTCAGCGTGATTGGCCTCTACTGCTGCAGCAGCCGGTTTACTCGACTGGTGTCTTAGGCGCTTCAACCCGTGCAGGCTCGGCGGCAAGCCGGGCCTTTTCATCGGCACAGGCCTGACGAGCGATACGGGCGTTCTTGAAGCGGCGGCGCAGCCAGAGGCCAAAGCCCAGCAGCAGCAACGCGCCCAATACCCATAACTCATATTTCTTCACGCTACCGAGCATGCCTTCCAGCACGGCGCCGAAATGGTAAGCCGCTGCGCCCAACGCGGCCGCCCAGATCGCGGCACCAATACCGTTGAGGATGAGGTAGCGCAGCGGTGGGTAGCCGGAAAGACCAATCGCCACTGGCATGACCGTGCGCAGCCCGTAGACGAAGCGAAAGCTCAATACCCAGATATCCGGGTGCTTGCGGATATGCTCCAGGGCTTTGTCGCCCATCAATTGCCAGCGCGGCTTGCGCGCCAACAGCTTGCGGCCGTGCTTGCGGCCCATGTAATACCAAAGCTGGTCGCCGGCGTAGCTACCGAAAAAGGCAACCACCACCACCAGGTTGATATCCATGTACCCACGGAACGCCAGGAAGCCTGCGAGAACAAGAATGGTCTCGCCTTCAAAGAAGGTGCCTAGGAAGAGGGCAAAGTAGCCGAAGTCATGCAGAAATTGTTGAAGCATGGTCTGGGTGCTGGCGAAATGAACGCGCAGCCTACGCCTTCACGAAGATTCATGAAAGTATCGAGATGTGTCACGAAGTGAACAATTCCTACGTAAATCGCGAATGCGACTACAGGTCGCATCGTTAAGCACAACTGTCATACCTTCGTCATAATGGCCGCTTATAACTGCAACGCTCGCCCGTGAACCCGGGCTCAGGAGTCTGTCGTGAGCTTTACCCCTGCCAATCGCCTGTTTCCCGCCACTCGTCTGCGTCGCAATCGTCGTGATGATTTTTCTCGTCGTCTGGTGCGTGAAAATGTACTGACGACCGACGATCTGATCCTGCCGGTGTTTGTGCTGGACGGTGAAAATCGTCGGGAAGCGGTGGCTTCGATGCCAGGTGTGGAACGCCTGAGCATTGATCTGCTGCTTGAAGAAGCCGCGGGCTGGGTTGAGTTGGGGATTCCCGCGCTGGCGCTGTTCCCGGTCACGCCTCCTGAACTCAAGTCCCTGGACGCTGCCGAAGCCTGGAACCCGGAAGGGATCGCGCAGCGTGCCACGCGTGCGCTGCGCGAGCGTTTCCCGGAGCTGGGGGTGATCACTGACGTGGCGTTGGACCCGTTCACCACCCACGGCCAGGATGGCATTCTTGACCGGGACGGCTATGTTGAAAATGACGTCACCGTGGATGCCCTGGTCAAGCAAGCCCTGTCCCACGCAGCAGCCGGTGCCCAGGTGGTTGCACCGTCGGACATGATGGACGGCCGCATCCAGGCGATCCGCGAATCCCTGGAGCTGGCTGGCCACGTCAACGTGCGGATCATGGCCTATTCGGCCAAGTACGCCAGCGCCTATTACGGCCCGTTCCGCGATGCGGTGGGCTCGGCGCTTAACCTGGGCAAGGCCAACAAGGCTTCGTACCAGATGGACCCGGCCAACAGCCATGAAGCCCTGCACGAAGTGGCGGCCGACTTGGCCGAAGGCGCTGACATGGTGATGGTCAAGCCGGGGATGCCCTACTTGGACATCCTTTATCGGGTCAAAGAAGAATTCAAGGTGCCGACCTTTGTGTATCAGGTCAGTGGCGAATACGCCATGCACATGGCAGCAATACAGAATGGATGGCTGAGTGAAGGGGTGATCCTTGAATCCCTTACAGCCTTTAAACGCGCCGGGGCTGATGGCATTCTGACCTACTTCGCCGCCCGCGCCGCCCAATTGCTTAGAGAGCAACAATAGCCCTCACAGGAACACTCGATGAATACCGAAGGACTCACAGAAGTTGCCGTAAAAGACGCTCACCCGGTGGTTGAACAAGTCACCGAAACGCCGCCGGAGCACGAGCCCGCCGTGCCTGTCGTGGTGGCTGAGCCGCCCGCGCCGGTCCCGGTGGTCGCTGTGACCAACCTGGATGACAGCAGCCTGTACATCCACCGCGAGCTGTCACAACTGCAATTCAACATCCGCGTGCTGGAACAGGCGCTGGATGAGTCCTATCCGTTGCTGGAGCGGCTGAAGTTCCTGTTGATCTTCTCCAGCAACCTGGACGAGTTCTTCGAGATCCGCGTCGCCGGCCTCAAGAAGCAGATCACGTTCGCCCGCGAACAAGCCGGCGCCGATGGCCTGCAGCCGCATCAGGCACTGGCGCGGATCAGCGAACTGGTACACGGCCATGTGGACCGCCAATATGCGATCCTCAACGACATTCTATTGCCGGAACTGGAAAAACATCAGGTCCGCTTCATCCGTCGCCGTCACTGGACTACCAAGATCAAAACCTGGGTGCGCCGTTATTTCCGTGACGAGATTTCGCCGATCATCACCCCGATCGGACTCGACCCGACGCACCCGTTCCCGTTGCTGGTGAACAAGAGCCTCAACTTTATTGTCGAGCTGGAAGGTATCGACGCCTTCGGTCGTGACTCAGGCCTTGCGATCATCCCGGCACCGCGTCTGTTGCCACGGATCATTAAGGTACCGGAGGAGGTGGGGGGCGCTGGCGATAATTATGTATTCCTGTCGTCGATGATCCATGCGCACGCCGATGACCTGTTCCAGGGCATGAAGGTGAAGGGCTGCTACCAATTCCGCCTGACCCGTAACGCCGACCTGGCGCTGGACTCCGAAGACGTCGAAGACTTGGCCCGTGCCCTGCGCGGCGAGCTGTTCTCGCGGCGCTACGGCGATGCGGTGCGCCTGGAAGTGGCCGACACCTGCCCTAAACACCTGTCGGACTACTTGCTGAAGCAGTTCAACCTGGCCGAATCCGAGTTGTACCAGGTCAATGGCCCGGTGAACTTGACACGCCTGTTCAGCATCACCGGCCTGGACAGCCATCCGGAACTGCAATACACCCCGTTCACGCCGCAGATCCCGAAATTGCTGCAAAACAGCGAGAATATCTTCAGCGTGGTGAGCAAGCAGGACATCCTGCTGCTGCATCCGTTCGAGTCCTTCACGCCAGTGGTCGACCTGCTGCGACAAGCCGCCAAAGACCCACACGTGTTGGCCGTGCGCCAGACCCTGTACCGTTCCGGCGCCAACTCGGAAATCGTCGACGCCCTGGTCGACGCCGCGCGTAACGGCAAGGAAGTCACGGCGGTGATCGAGTTGCGTGCGCGGTTCGACGAAGAGTCCAACCTGCAATTGGCCAGTCGCCTGCAAGCAGCCGGCGCGGTGGTGATCTACGGTGTGGTCGGCTTCAAGACCCACGCCAAGATGATGCTGATCCTGCGCCGCGAAGCCGGTGAGATCGTGCGCTACGCACACTTGGGCACTG
Source organism: Pseudomonas sp. H1_A03 (assembly GCF_054685145.1). Lineage (NCBI taxonomy): Bacteria > Pseudomonadati > Pseudomonadota > Gammaproteobacteria > Pseudomonadales > Pseudomonadaceae > Pseudomonas > Pseudomonas sp. H1_A03. Next base: position 1,010,214 of record NZ_CP162829.1, on the reverse strand, counting down.
GTAACTACCACGCCGGTAACGCCAAGCTCTACACCGACTACAGCCTGCTGACGTCCGACGATGCCTTGTGTGAAGACGTCGGCAAGTTGTTCAGCCAGTTGATCGGCATGGGCAAGACCTTGCGCATGAAGAAGCTGCTGCACGCGCCGTTCACCCTCAAGAAGGGCATGCTCGACATGATTGCCCGCGAAACCCAGTTCGCCCTCGACGGCAAACCGGCGCACATCATTGCCAAGTTCAACTCGCTGACCGATCCGAAGATCATTCGCGCGCTGTACAAGGCCAGCCAGTCAGGCGTGCGCATCGATCTGGTGGTGCGCGGCATGTGCTGCCTGCGTCCTGGCATTGTCGGGGTTTCGCACAACATTCACGTGCGCTCGATCATCGGCCGCTTCCTGGAGCACACGCGGGTCTTCTACTTCCTCAACGGTGGCGAAGAACAGATGTTCCTCTCCAGTGCCGACTGGATGGAGCGCAACCTCGATAAGCGTGTGGAAACATGCTTCCCGGTGGAAGGCAAGAAGCTGATCATGCGGGTCAAGAAGGAGCTGGAAAGCTACCTCACCGACAACACCCACAGCTGGAGCCTGCAGTCGGACGGCCGCTATATTCGCAACACGCCGACCGGCAACCAGAACCCGCGCAGTGCGCAGGCGACGTTGCTGGAGAAGTTGGGTAGCCCGATCCTGTCGGTGAACTGAAGCCGACACAAACCAAATGTGGGAGCGGGCTTGCTCGCGAATGCGGTAGATCAGTCAGTACATCTAGTGACTGACACTCCGCATTCGCGAGCAAGCCCGCTTGTGTCTTGAACCAGGCTTAAACTGAAGGTGAGAGCGGTGAGTGACAAGCTGAATGCCCGAAGTGCTTAAAGCACGTGTGGGAGCCCATGCTGTCACTCACCTCTCCACTCTGGTCATTGAGCCCGAACAGTTGAACGAGCCCACCTCGAACAGTTACAAGCGTGGGCCAAGCCAGAGCGCTCTCACCTTGAGTGTAAGAGGATTTGGCTATGTTTTCCTATCCAGCAGGTATTGATGTCTCCAGCGGTAGCCTCGAGATTCGGGTTGATCAACTGGATGTAGCGATGAGTTGTTCCAATTCGCAGAGTGATTTTCCTGGGTTAATTGGATGGCTAACCCTGCATCGCGTGGGTCGAGTGTTGCTGGAGGCCACTGGCGGTTACGAGCGCAAAGTCATGAAAGCGCTTCAAGCTGCGGGCTTTGAAGTCATACGGATCAACCCTTGCCGAGCCAAAAGCTTTGCCCGGGCTATGGGGCAACAAGCCAAAACCGATCCGATAGATGCACGCCTTCTTGCGCAGTTCGCAGCGGTCATCAAATCGCCCGATAGCCGGGTTACCAGCGCCGAGCAGGATGATTTACGCGCCCTAGTCCAACAGCGAGAGCACTTTGTTCAGCAAAGAGATGACGACAAACGGCGGCTTAAAACGGCCTCCTCTGACGTGGTCAAGCCTGCGCTGCAGAGTCATATCGACTATTTGCAAAAAGTGCTGAAGGAGCTGGAAAGCCTGATCCGCCAAAGTACAGAACGTCTGGATCGTAAAAAAGTAGCCCTTCTGTGCTCAGTCAAAGGCATAGGACTTGTTACAGCGGCCAGCTTGATGTCCTATCTTCCGGAGCTAGGCGAGGTGGGTAGACATCAGATTGCAGCATTGAGCGGCACTGCGCCCTACAACGACGATAGCGGCAAGCACAAAGGCAAGCGTCATATCAGCGGCGGCAGGTTCGCCGCGAGGCGCTCACTGTATATGGCCTGTTGGTCAGTGATCCGGTTTCAGCCTGAGTTCGCCGCGCGATATAAGGCGCTGCGCGAGAAAGGAAAATGCGCCAAAGTGGCACTCATCGCGTGTATGCGTGTTTTGCTGGTACGCCTAAACGCAATGATCCGTGATGGATCTGAATGGAAAGAGCAAGCCGCCTAAAATCCTGCAGTAGCTATTTCCTAAAGCAGTTACACGGAGTACAGCCGTGGGAGCGTTGCCGCCTCTGGAAAAAATGGCTTGATGAAAACCATCAAGACAGTTGCTCCCACATTTGCTTTTGCAGTGTTCTTTGGGCCGGGTTAACGCAGGTTCAGGCTGAACCCCACCCGCGTCAGCCACTCCGCTTCCTGGGCGAAATCCGCCTGGGTCAGCTGATTCTCATCCAGCCAACCTTTCGGGAACACTACGTCCAGGCTGTCGCCGTCGGCGCGCAGGGTCACTTGGGGCATTTCCTGGGTGCCACGGATATGGTGGAACAGGATTGCAAAGCGCAGCAGCACGCACAGGCGAATCAGCTTGATGCCCTCGTCGCCGAACTCAGCAAATTTATCCTTGGGGATGTTACGGCGATGGCCACGCACCAGCAGGGCGAGCATTTGCTGGTCTTCGCGTGAGAAACCGGCCAGGTCCGAGTGCTCGATCAGGTAGGCGCCGTGCTTGTGGTAATGGTAGTGGGCGATATCCAGCCCCACTTCATGCACCTTGGCAGCCCAGCCCAACAGCTCGCGCCATACGCCGTCTTCCAGGTCCCAGTCCTCGGCCACCTGGTCGAAGGCGTGCAGGGCTTTACGCTCCACACGGGCGGCTTGTTCCAGGTCGACGTGGTAACGCTCCATCAACGAGGTGAGCGTGCGCTCCCGCACGTCCTCGTGGTGGTGTCGGCCCAGCAGGTCGTAGAGCACACCTTCGCGCAGGGCACCGTCGCAGTGGTCCATGCGTTGCAGCTCGAGGGCGTCGAAGATCGCTTCGAGAATCGCCAGGCCGGCCGGGAAGATAGTACGACGGTCGGGCTTGATGCCGTCGAAGTCGATTTTCTCGGCGTCCCCCAGCTTGAACAGTTTGCGCTTGAGCCACGCCAGGCCTTCGGCGTTGACCTCGCCGGTGCCGTGGCCGCCGGCTTTCAGGGCCAGGCCGATGGCGCGGATGGTGCCGGATGAACCGATGGCCTCATCCCAGGTCAGGCGGTGCAGGGCGTGCTCGATGCTCATGATCTCCAGTCGCGCCGCCGTGTAGGCCTGGGCATAGCGCGCCGGGGTGATCTTGCCATCCTTGAAATAACGCTGGGTGTAGCTGACGCAGCCCATCTGCAGGCTTTCGCGCAGTAGCGGTTCAAAGCGCTGGCCAATGATGAATTCGGTACTGCCACCGCCGATGTCGGCGACCAGGCGTTTGCCGGGCGTATCGGCCAGGGTGTGGGACACGCCGAGGTAGATCAGGCGCGCTTCTTCACGGCCAGAGATGACTTCAACGGGATGCCCAAGGATCTCCTCGGCGCGGCGGATGAATTCGCCACGGTTGCGGGCTTCGCGCAGGGCGTTGGTGCCGACGATTCGCACGGCACCCAGGGGCATGCCGTTGATCAATTGTGCAAACCGCTTGAGGCAATCGAGCCCGCGCTGCATGGATTCTTCGTTGAGTTGGCGCTCATCGTCGATTCCGGCAGCCAGTTGCACTTTTTCGCCGAGCCGCTCAAGGATGCGGATTTCGCCGTTCTGGGCCTTGGCCACGACCATGTGAAAGCTGTTGGAGCCCAGGTCGATGGCGGCGATCAGGGACAGATTCTTGGCTTGGGATTGCGGCATGGTTAGGGGGTCTCGGTCGATAACCCAGCCATCGTGCCACGATCGACCTTTGGTGCCAACGCGTACGGCTTCGGTAATTTTCCTTTGACTGTCTGTAAGGAATTCTTGTGGGGAATGTAGGGCGGTTTTCTAGGCCCGCAGCGAATGATGTTTCATTTTTGTAGGCGTAATTAAGCGTTTGTTGTTTTCAGGCTGTTTATGATTTTGCCTACACTGAGTTGGATATTCACTAGTTGGTTTTGTACTTAAGCTTACTCGACGATGAATTCTGGCCCACTTTATCTATCTACGCCTCCCACGAAGAGTGGCGTGTTCTCTCATTCTTTATTCGGGGGGTAAAGCGACAGACTGTCACTCGGCAATTTCGCCGTGGTGTTATTTATGTGTGGTCATATGTTAAAGGATGAAGAGAGGGGTAAAGGATACCCGCCCATCGTAAACGCACCTGCCCACTATAGATGACAGGATAAACATGAAAAAAATGCTTGGTTTGACAGTCAGTACTCTGTGTCTGGTCGCGAGTATCGGCGCTCATGCAACAACGGCTGCTGAACTGATTGTACGAGGGACGATCAAGCCGTTGGCTTGCAACCTCAGCCTCGCCGGTGGCGGCATCGTGGATTACGGAATAATTCCCTCCGGAAGTCTGTCCGCCACTAACTTCAATCCTCTAACAGAGAAACCTGTCGCCTTGTCCGTCAGTTGCGGCAAGACGCCAGCCCAGTTCGGCCTGGCGCTGACTGACCTGCAATCGGGCAGCAAGGTGACCGGGATTCTCGGTTCCGGGTTCACCGAGGCGCAGAACTTCGGGCTTGGCCTTGCCAACGGCAAGCGTACGGGTGGCTACTCCGTGACTCTGACGAATCTACGCTCGTCCACCGGGGCCCTGAGCCCTCTCGTGCGTGTTGGTACCACAGGTTCCTGGCAGCGCAGTGACGGCAAAGTCGCGCAAAAGCCGAGTCAATATTCGTGGGGCAACGGCTCCAGCCTGCAACCCGCATCCATCACCCAACTTACGGGCACTCTGGCTGTGAAAGCCGTTATCAACCGCACGCAAGATCTGGACCTGACCCGCGATACGACACTGGACGGCCGCGCCACTCTGGAATTGAGTTACATCTAAATACGTTATTAACGGCCGACCTTAATGCACAGGCAGTGACGCGTCTCTGTTAAGTGTCGGCTGTTTTTGCGTGGGTGTTCGTTAATTGTTGGCTTTATGGCTGTGAGGAAACTCAGTGAAGGCTCTTTCAATAATAGTGATGGCGTTTCTACGGTATATAAGCGTGTGCCTTTGCTTGTGTGGTATGGCAGTAGCTGACGGGATGCAACCCGAGACAACAGTTGTGATTTTGAATGAAGAGGACGGTGAAGCGACACTTAATATAAAAAACACTGATCCTGGCGCGGCGTTATTGCATTCGGTCATACAAAACATACCAGAAGATTTGGAATCCTTATTGATCGTTACGCCGCCCATTACTCGGGTCGAGTCGGGCGACACTCAACTTGTACGCTTCATCATGACCGCGAAGGCACCGCTCAAGACCCAACGCCTGAAGCGAGTCTCCTTTGAAGGTATCCCCCAGGCTCGCACGCCCGGCGGTGCGACCATTGGTATCACCCTGCGCCAGAACCTGCCGTTGATCCTGCATCCCAAAGGCCTGCCCAAGCACGATGCGCCGTGGCAGTTGCTCACCTGGAAGCGCGAAGGTGACCAGATAAAGGCTTATAACAACAGCGCTTACGTTGTGCGGATGGCACTCGAAGTCCAACTGCATCCGCTGGCGCGTCTGGGAAAGTTACCGCGTACCTACATTCTGCCGGGTGAAGTGCTCACAGTCGTGACGGACGACTCAGTGGCGGGAGTGGTCGCGGTGGAGATTCAACCGGCCACGGTCTACGGGTTTACGGTGGACAGCTACCGCGCACCCGTTACGGCAGATGCGGACTGACGAGCCTATGAAAAAGATCAGGCACTCAGGTCGCTCTGCCAAAAGCGCGCCTGGCAAGGTATTACAGGCGCGTTCCAGGGTCTTGCTGGGGCTCGCGACGCTGTGGGGGTTGCCAGGCTCCAGCGCGGCCTTGGAGCTCGGAGAAGGTTTTGACCTGGCCGCGTTGACAACCCTTGGGATCGACCCGCAGGTGTCCGAATACTTTCGCAGCGCGGCGCGCTTTCGCGAAGGTGTGCATGTGGTCGGGCTGCGGGTCAATGGCACCCCGCTGGGGTTGGTGGACGCGCGGTTCGATTACCAGGGCCAGTTGTGCTTCACCGAGGCGTTACTGGCGAAGGCGGGTCTGGTCACACCCTCCCGTGTGCTACGCGAAGGCATCAGTCCTGACCAGGCCTGCCATGATTTCGTTGGGGAATACCCGGCGACCATGGTACGGCTGCGCCCGAGCAGCGATGAGGTCACCCTGGTAGTGCCGACCCAGTCCCTGCGCGCGCCAGAGTGGGAGGCCGGGAATTTTTCTCAGGGCGGCGCGGCAGCCATCTTCAACTATGACGTGTTGGGTTTCGATACCCGCTCGCGAAGTGGGCCAAGTCGCTTTGTATCGGCCTATACCGAGGCAGGGTTCAATCTGGGTAACTGGATTGTTCGTAGCCGCCAGTTTTTTATCTCTGACAATGGCCAGACGCGAACCGAGCAGGTGGACGCCTACGCCCAGCGTGATATCGCGGCGTTGCAGTCGACTTTCCAGGTCGGGCAGATTTCCAGCAACAACCCTATATTTGGCGGGGTACAACTGGCTGGCTTGCAGTTTTTTCCGGATGGTCAACAACGCGCGGGCGGGGGCAGCAGCGAGGTAGTGGTTGAAGGGCTGGCCCAAAGCCAGTCACGGGTCGAGGTGCGTCAGTCGGGTGCATTGATCCATACCACGCTGGTACCGGAGGGGCCGTTCAGGCTCACCGGATTACCGTTGCTCAACAGCACCAGCGACCTCGATGTGAGCGTGATTGACGTGCGGGGCGCAAAGCGCAGTTTTGTCGTACCCGCTGCGTCCTTTCGAGGTGGGGCTCCTGTTACGCCGGGGTATTACTTTTCCGTCGGCAAGGTGCGTGACACGTCCTTCGACAGCCGGGAAGCGCCCGTTGTTGCCATGGGCAGCGGCACCTGGGGGCTGGGCCAGAACGCGTCACTGGGTTTCGGTTTGCTGAGTACCGACGAGTATCAGTCGGCAGGTGGCTCACTGAGCAGTGTGTTTTTCCATCAAATGACGGTGGGCATGCGCCACAACCTGTCCCGTGATGGCCAAGATGGCGTAGGGGGCGCACGCAGCACACTCTCTGTGGGCAGCCCGTTGTTCGCCAACCTCGACATGAACCTGAGCGCCTCTACGCAAAGCCGAGGCTATCGGGAGGTGCTGGACGCAGGCCAGGCGTCGCGTGGGTACGACTTCGATGCGCGTTTCAAGCGCCAGTACACGGCAGGTTTAAGCTGGGCGGATCCGTTTGTGGGTGGTTTTTCCATCAGTTTCACGCGTAGCTCGCAGTTTGACGGGCAGTCCGCCGATCACCTCTTTGCCTCGTGGAACAATACGTTTAACGGTGTGGGGGTGGCGCTGATCGCCGACGCCCAGGTCGGTGGGGCCAGGCCTCGACGCCGTGACGCGGTTGCGGGTGGCCGACGCGACGACCGGCTGGACGAAGACACCTCCCTCAGGCTGCAGGTCACGGTGCCCCTGGGCGGTGATCGCCGAGTCAGTTCTTACGTCAGTCGTCGAGGCGACCGACTGGATGCGGGTACCGCTCTAAGCGAGCGGGTCAACGACTATGTGAACTACGAGGTCGGTGTTGATCGAGACGTGAACGAGCGGGAGCAGAGCGTGCGCGGCCGGGTGGACGTATTGCCGCTTTATACCCGCGTGAGCCTCGGTGCCAGCCGTGATCCGTCAAGCACCAGCTATTCCGGGCAACTGCAAGGCGGCATCGTCGCTCATGAACACGGCGTGACGTTCTCGCCGTATGCAGTGCAGGACACGTTTGGCATCGTCTCGGTGGGCGATATTGCTAAGGCCAAGGTCTCCACGGCCCAAGGGCCGGTATGGACGGATTTCAGCGGCCAGGCGGTGATCCCCGGGCTGCAGGCCTACAGCAACAACCATCTGCAGGTACAGACCCAGTCGCTGCCCAAGCGCGTCGACTTGAAGAACGGGACCAAGGTGCTCGCCGCTGGTCGTGGCTCAGTCAACATCCTCAACTTTGATGTGGTGAAAGTCCGTCGCCTGTTGCTTGAAGCTCAGGATGAACAAGGTCGGCCCTTGCCTCAAGGGGCTGCTGTGTTTGGCCAGGACAACAACTTTGTAACCAGCGTGGTGGGTGAGGGCATGATTTTCCTCAGCAACATTGATGGGCCGCAAACCCTGAAGGTTTCATTGCCGGATTCGCAATCCTGCCTGCTGCAAGTCAACCCGGAGCAAGAGCCTGACGATGACCAACTCTACGACACCGCACCCGTGGTATGCCATGTTCGCTGAACGGATGTACGGCCCGCGTGCCGCTGGCGTGTGTCTGGTGGTAGTCGCCCTGCTGGTGAACCAGGCGCGGGCTGAAGACTGCCGGATGACCTTGAGCGAGCCCCGGGTCGATTACGGGGTAATTCGTCCCTCGCAAACGTCGTCCGGTCGCTCGACGCTGAGGCTGGATACGCAGCGTACGCTGCACCTAAGCGTGCTCTGCGCCAACCCGGCGGCAATGGCATTGCGCTTCAGTGGTGCGCCTGCCGATGCCCAGGGTTTTCAGTTTGGCCGACAAGGACGCTTCATGTTGAGCCTGAGGCGGGCTCAGGTCGACGGCAGGCCGGTGGCGTGGCAAACCGATGAAACGGCTGACGGGCGGCTGTTACCTGGCCGCACATTGGTTGCGAGCGCAGCCGGTGTGCCAATGATGGGCCGCCGGTTGACGGCCCAGGTAGAGGTTGAGGTTCACTTGCCCGCCGATGCCCTCTCGGTGCGCCGGGAGGTGCTGCTGGAGGGGCATGGCCAATTCGTACTGGTCAGTCCTACTGTTCCGTAGAGCCGATGAAGTTGGCCAGTTCGGCAGTTTGCGGGTTGGCGAACAGCTGCTTTGGGTCACCCACTTCATGCACCTTGCCCTGGTGCATGAACACCAGCTTGTCGCCGACTTCCCGCGCAAAGCGCATCTCGTGGGTCACCATGATCAGGGTCATGCCGTCCTTGGCCAGTTGGCGCACCACACTGAGCACCTCATTGACCAGTTCTGGGTCGAGGGCCGAGGTGATTTCATCGCACAGCAGCACCTTGGGCGACATCGCCAGTGCGCGGGCAATCGCCACACGTTGCTGCTGTCCGCCGGACAGGCGATCGGGGAAGGCGTCGAATTTCTCCCCCAGCCCGACGCGCTCCAGCATTTGCTTGGCCAGCAGCGCAGCCTTGGCCTTGGGCACTTTTTGGACGACTTGCGGCGCGAGCATCACGTTTTCGCCGACGGTCAGGTGCGGGAACAGGTTGAACTGCTGGAACACCATGCCGACTTTCTGCCGCAGGCTGCGCAGGTCAGCGCGGGCGGCGTCGAGGTATTCGCCGTCGACTTCAATCACGCCGTCGTTGATCGATTCCAGGCCGTTGAGGGTGCGCAGTAGTGTGGATTTACCCGAGCCGCTGCGACCGATGATCGCCACCACCTGGCCTTCTTCAACGGTCAGGTCGATGCCCTTGAGTACGTGGTGATCGCCGTAATACTTATGCAGGGCGGAAATTCTAAGCAGAGGCATGCAGTCTCCTTTCCAGGTAGCGCGCACTGAGGGATAGGGGGTAGCAGAGCAAAAAGTAACCAAGCGCTACCAGGCCGTAGACCATGAAGGGCTCGAAGGTGGCATTGGCGAGCATGCCGCCGGTCTTGGTCAGTTCGGTAAAGCCGATGATCGAGGTCACGGCGGTGCCTTTGACCACCTGCACCGAGAAGCCCACGGTGGGCGCCACGGCGATGCGCAGGGCTTGGGGCAGGATCACGTAGCGCAGTTGTTCAAGCGGGTTGAGCGCCAGGCTGGCCGACGCTTCCCATTGCCCGTGGGCGATGGAGTCGACGCAGCCGCGCCAGATTTCAGCCAGGTAGGCGCTGGTAAACAAGGTCAGGGCGATTGCCGCCGCGAGCCAGGGCGAGATATCCACACCCAGCAGAGCAACGCCGAAAAACACCAGGAACAACTGCATCAGCAGCGGCGTGCCCTGGAACAGTTCGATATAGGTGCGCGCAACGTTGCGCGGGAACGCCTTGCGGCTGATGCGCATGGTCATCACCAGCAAGCCGATCACGCCGCCACCCACAAACGCCACCAGCGACAGCAACAGCGTCCATTGCAGGCCCGTGAGCAGGTTGCGCACGATGTCCCAGAAAGAGAAATCACTCATCGGCTGTTCCTCATCACAAACCGGCGGCCGATCCAGTTGAGCAACTGGCGAATCATCAGCGCCATGCACAGGTACACCAAGGTGGTCAGGGCATAGGTTTCAAAAGCGCGGAAATTGCGCGACTGGATAAAGTTGGCGGCGAAGCTCAGCTCTTCAGTGGCGATCTGTGAACACACTGCCGAACCGAGCATCACAATGATGATCTGGCTGCTCAGGGCCGGCCACACCTTGCCCAGCGCCGGCAGCAGCACCACGTGGCGGAACGCTTCGAAGCGTGTCATCGCCAGCGCTGCGGCAGCTTCCAACTGCCCGCGTGGAATCGCCTGGATGCCGGCGCGGATGATCTCGGTGGAATAGGCCCCCAGGTTGATCACCATCGCCAGTACGGCGGCTTGCCATTCGGTGATCTTCAGTCCCAGGGACGGCAGGCCGAAGAAGATGAAGAACAACTGCACCAGAAACGGCGTGTTGCGGATCAACTCGACGTACACACCGAAGAACCACGCAAACGGCTGGATCTTCCAGGCCCGCACCACCGCGCCTACGGTGCCCAACGCTACGCCGAGAATCGCGCCAATGGCTGTCAGTTCAAGGGTGAACAGCGCACCGCGCAACAGCAGGTCGGTATTGGCCAGCACCGGCAAAAAGTCGAATTGATACGCCATGAATCAGCTCCGCTTTTAGAGGTCGGCAGGCAATGGTTCTTTGAGCCACTGCATCGCGTTCTTTTCCAGGCTGCCATCGGCTTTAGCAGCGACCAGGATCTGGTTGACCTTCTCCAGCAGCGCCGGCTCGTTCTTGTTCACGCCCACGTACACCGGCGAGTCCTTGAGCTTCACTTTCAGTGCAGGCACGCGTTTCGGGTTGCGTTCGCTGATCGCCACCATCACCACGTTGCCGCTGGCGATCAGGTCGACCTGGCCGGCCAGGTAGGCGGCGATGGTCGAGTTGTTGTCTTCGAAGCGCTTGATGGTCGCCTCTTTGGGCGCGACGGCAGTCAGCTCGATGTCTTCGATAGCGCCACGGGTCACGCTGATGGTCTTGCCCTTGAGATCGTCCAGGGTACTGACGGCGGCATCAGGCGGACCGAACACAGCCAGGTAGAACGGTGCGTAGGCCTTGGAGAAGTCGATGACCTTTTCGCGCTCGGCGTTTTTACCCAGGCTGGAAATCACCAGGTCGACCTTACCGGTGGTGAGGAACGGGATACGGTTGGTGCTGTTGACCGGGGTCAGTTCCAGCTTGACCTTGAGTTGGTCGGCCAGCAGCTTGGCGGTGTCGATGTCCAGGCCACGCGGCTTCATGTCGGGGCCGACCGAGCCGAACGGCGGGAAGTCCTGGGGCACGGCGACCTTGAGGGTGCCACGGGCAACGATGTCGTCCAGACCATTGGCCTGGGCGGGTGCCTGGCTCAGCATCAGGCTGGCAAACAGGGCAGTAAGCAGGGCGCTGTAGCGCTTGGTCATGGCAACTCTCCGAGAAGGGCGAAGGAATTTTCTGGATTTGCTCAGTGCACAGCCCATGCCATTACCTCTGGAATCGTCTGCGAGGCCGGGATTTGTTGAGCTTCCGTGGTCTTACTGGTCTGAACAGTGACTCGGCGTTTCGCACCCTTTTCGAGCGCCGGTAAAACCTGGCGAGCCCCTTTGGGGCGTGGCTTGCCGCCCGCCCCGAATAGCTTTACAACTAGCCGCTCAGTTGACTGGAACATTGAGTTTTCTATGAATTCCATCGCCCAAGCCGTACCGGAAGCGGCCCTGCAGGCCATCCGCAAACTGATCAAGGAGCAAGGCTTCGGGCCGGGCGATGCCTTGCCGTCCCAGCGCGATCTTGCGCTGCAGTTGGGCGTGAGCCGGGCGTCGTTGCGCGAGGCGTTGTCGTCCCTGAGCGCCTTGGGCGTGGTCAATGTGCAGCCGGGCAAGGGCGTGTTTGTACAGGCTGCTGACGAGTCGCCGGGGTTTGCCTGGCCGTTCGCGGCACAGGCCACGCCGCTGGATATCTTCCAGTTGCGCTACGCCCTTGAAGGCTTTGCAGCGGGGTTGGCGGCGGTGACCTTGACCCTCGATGAGCTGGACAGCCTGGAGGACAACGTCGAGGCCATGCGCAAGGTGCTCAAGGCCGGAGACTTCGAGGCGGCTGCCAGGCTGGACTTCGAATTTCACCAACGCATCCTGCTGGCCAGTGGTAATCAGGCGATGGTGAGTATTTTGAGTGCGAGTGCCGAAGTGTTCCTGGAGAGCCAGAAACTACCGTTCATCCGGCCGGAGCGGGCCATGGAAACCTGGCAGGAGCACCGCAGGATAGTGCGTGCCCTGGCCCGGCGCGCCAGTGCGGCGGCGCAGAAAACCATGCAGGAACACGTGCGCAATGCGGCGTTGCGCACGGGCATCGCTTTCGTGACTCCCGTAACCCCCTGAGTGGGGCGATACCCAAACTCATGCGGCACCATAGCAAGACTCAATCAGAGGCGGCTTCCTGAACGGGGGAAGGGCGGCTATGATGGGCCACGTTTTTTTTGCTTACAATCCGGAGACATCCATGAGCAACGATCTTATCAAGCACGTCACCGACGCGACCTTTGAGGCCGAAGTACTCAAGGCTCAAGGCCCGGTGCTGGTTGACTACTGGGCTGAGTGGTGCGGCCCTTGCAAAATGATCGCTCCAGTCCTGGACGACATTGCAACCACTTACGAAGGCAAGCTGACCATTGCCAAGCTGAACATCGACGACAACCAGGAAACCCCGGCCAAGCACGGCGTGCGTGGTATTCCGACCCTGATGCTGTTCAAGAACGGCAACGTCGAAGCCACTAAAGTAGGCGCGCTGTCGAAGTCTCAGCTGCAAGCTTTCCTCGACGCGAACATCTAAGCGTCGTCAAAAAAGCCCCGCAAATCGCGGGGCTTTTTCGTAAAACAGGGCTAGACGCTCCGAAATTCAGGTGGTACATTCGGCCCCGCACTGGTTTCTCCACTGCCCCCTGCAAGCCGTCGCCGACGCATTCCTTTTCGATTAGTACGCGATCCTGTCGCCTTCTCTGCGGCGCGGCCTCATTAAGCCAAAAGCTTAATTTCCCCCCTCCATAAATGATTACGTCATTCCTATATGAATCTGACTGAACTCAAGCAAAAGCCGATTACCGACCTGCTCCAACTGGCCGAAGAAATGGGCATAGAAAATATGGCCCGTTCGCGCAAGCAGGACGTGATTTTCTCCCTGCTCAAGAAGCACGCGAAAAGCGGCGAGGAAATCTCCGGTGATGGCGTGCTGGAGATTCTCCAGGACGGCTTCGGCTTCCTCCGCTCTGCAGACGCCTCCTATCTTGCCGGCCCAGACGATATCTATGTCTCGCCGAGCCAGATCCGTCGCTTCAACTTGCGCACCGGTGACACCATCGTTGGCAAGATCCGCCCTCCTAAGGAAGGCGAGCGTTATTTCGCCCTGCTCAAGGTCGACACGATCAACTTCGATCGTCCAGAGAACGCGAAAAACAAGATTCTCTTCGAGAACCTGACCCCTCTGTTCCCGACCGTGCGCATGAAGATGGAAGCCGGTAACGGTTCCACCGAAGACTTGACCGGTCGTGTGATCGACCTGTGCGCCCCGATCGGCAAAGGCCAGCGTGGCCTGATCGTCGCACCGCCGAAAGCCGGTAAGACCATCATGCTGCAGAACATTGCAGCGAACATCGCACGTAACAATCCAGAAGTTCACCTGATCGTATTGCTGATCGATGAGCGTCCGGAAGAAGTAACCGAAATGCAGCGCACCGTGCGCGGCGAAGTGGTTGCCTCTACGTTCGATGAGCCGCCAACCCGCCACGTGCAGGTTGCCGAAATGGTGATCGAGAAGGCCAAGCGCCTGGTCGAACACAAGAAAGACGTGGTGATCCTGCTCGACTCCATCACCCGTCTGGCCCGTGCCTACAACACCGTGATCCCGAGCTCCGGCAAGGTATTGACCGGTGGTGTCGATGCCCACGCCCTGGAGAAACCGAAGCGTTTCTTCGGCGCCGCGCGGAACATCGAAGAAGGCGGCTCGCTGACCATTATCGCCACCGCGCTGGTTGAAACCGGCTCGAAGATGGACGAAGTGATCTACGAAGAGTTCAAGGGTACCGGCAACATGGAACTGCCCCTGGACCGTCGCATCGCGGAAAAACGCGTGTTCCCGGCGATCAACATCAACCGTTCCGGCACCCGCCGCGAAGAGTTGCTGACCGCCGACGACGAACTGCAGCGCATGTGGATCCTGCGCAAGCTGCTGCACCCGATGGACGAAGTCGCCGCCATCGAGTTCCTGATCGACAAGCTGAAAGCTACCAAGACCAACGACGAGTTCTTCTTGTCGATGAAGCGTAAGTAATACGACGTTTCAGGTCCGAAAGAATGGCGCCCTCAGGGGCGCCATTTTTTTTCGTCGGTTTTTTAAGCATTCTCTGTACCCAAATGCACCGCGATAAGCTGCCAGCCGCCGTCATAGCAGGTAGGATGTACGCCTATTTTACGGGTGGCATGGTTAATGAAATTCAAGGATCTTCGGGATTTCGTGCAGCAACTTGAGCAGCGCGGAGAGTTGAAACGTATCCAGATGCCGATTTCCCCGGTGCTGGAAATGACTGAGATTTGCGACCGTACCCTACGCAACAAGGGTCCGGCGCTGCTGTTCGAGAACCCGACCGGCTTTGATATCCCGGTGCTCGGCAACCTGTTCGGCACGCCTGAACGCGTGGCGTTTGGCATGGGTGCCGAGGCGGTCAGCGAACTGCGCGAGATCGGCAAGCTGCTGGCCTTCCTCAAGGAGCCCGAGCCGCCCAAGGGGCTGAAGGATGCCTGGTCGAAGCTGCCAATCTTCCGCAAGATCATTGCCATGGCTCCAAAGGTGGTCAAGGACGCGGTGTGCCAGGAAGTCGTCATCGAAGGCGATGACGTCGACCTCGGCATGCTGCCCGTGCAGACCTGTTGGCCAGGCGACGTTGGCCCGCTGATCACCTGGGGCCTGACCGTCACCAAAGGCCCGAACAAAGACCGCCAGAACCTCGGTATCTACCGTCAGCAAGTGATCGGCCGCAACAAGGTGATCATGCGTTGGTTGAGCCACCGTGGCGGCGCCCTGGACTTCCGCGAGTGGTGTGAAAAGCACCCCGGCAAGCCGTTCCCGGTTTCCGTGGCCCTGGGTGCCGACCCGGCCACCATCCTCGGCGCCGTGACCCCGGTGCCGGACAGCCTCTCCGAATATGCGTTCGCCGGCCTGCTGCGCGGCAACCGCACCGAACTGGTGAAGTGCCGTGGCAACGACCTGCAAGTGCCGGCCACTGCCGAAATCATCCTCGAAGGCGTGATTCATCCGGGCGAGATGGCCGATGAAGGGCCGTACGGCGACCACACTGGCTATTACAACGAAGTCGACAGCTTCCCGGTGTTCACCGTCGAGCGCATCACTCATCGGATCAAGCCGATCTACCACAGCACCTACACCGGCCGTCCGCCAGATGAGCCGGCTATTTTGGGTGTGGCGCTGAACGAAGTGTTCGTGCCGATCCTCCAAAAGCAATTCCCGGAGATCACCGACTTCTACCTGCCGCCGGAAGGCTGCTCGTACCGCATGGCCATCGTGACCATGAAGAAGTCGTACCCAGGCCATGCCAAGCGGGTAATGCTCGGTGTGTGGTCGTTTTTGCGACAGTTCATGTACACCAAGTTCGTTATTGTCACCGACGACGACATCAATGCCCGCGATTGGAACGACGTGATCTGGGCCATCACCACGCGCATGGACCCCAAGCGCGATACGGTGATGATCGACAACACGCCGATCGACTACCTCGATTTCGCCTCGCCAGTGTCGGGCCTGGGTTCGAAGATGGGCCTGGACGCCACCCACAAATGGCCGGGTGAAACCACCCGCGAATGGGGCCGGGTAATCGTCAAGGATGAAGCCGTCACCGCCCGTGTCGATGCGATCTGGAAAGAATTGGGAATAGATTGATGCGTGTAACCCTGCAACCTTCCGGCGCCGTGCTGGAGCTAGTCCCTGGTGAGCGAATCCTCGAAGGCGCTCGCCGCCTGGGCTACGACTGCCCTCAGGCCTGCCGCAACGGCGTATGCCACGTGTGTGCCGCGCTGCTGGTGGAAGGTCGGGTGCAGCAAGCCGGTGAGGTGCGCGACCACGGGGAGTTCTACACCTGCATCGCCGAGCCGTTGGAAGATTGCATTGTGCTGTGGGATGGCGTGCTGGCGCCGGGAGAGTTGCCATTGCGCAAGTTGTCGTGCCAATTGAGTGAATGCGTAGAAGTCGGTGGCGATGTATGGCGCGTGCGCCTGCGCGCGCCGGCTGGCAAGGCGGTGCGTTACCACGCCGGGCAATACTTGATGATCGAGCGCGACAATGGCGAGAAATCGGCATTCTCCCTGGCGTCGGCACCCCATGCTGGACGCGAGCTGGAGCTGCATGTGCTGGTCCGCGAGGACAGTGCGCGCACCCTGTTGGAGCAACTGCAGCGCAACCAGATGGCTCGGATCGAAATGCCCTTTGGTGACACCCACTTGGCCGAGCTGCCGGATGGGCCGCTGGTATTGATCGCCGCCGGTACCGGCATGGCGCAGATGCACAGCCTGATCGAACATTGCCGCGCCTCTGGCTTCAAGCACCCGGTGCACCTGTACTGGGGCGTACGTCGCCCGGAAGATTTCTACGACATTGAGCATTGGGACCAGTGGCTGCAACTGCCCAACCTGTTCCTGCACAAAGTCGTCAGCGACTTGTGTGGTTGGGAAGGGCGCTGTGGGTTGTTGCATGAAGCGGTGTGCGAAGACATCACCGACCTCAAGTCGGTGCATGTCTACGCCAGCGGTTCACCGGCCATGATCTACGGCACCCTGGACGCGCTGGTGGATGCCGGTATGGATGCGCACCAGATGCGTGCCGATGTGTTCGCCTACGCCCCCCGGCCCTGATCTGACCGGAATCTAATGTGGGAGCTGGCTTGCCTGCGATAGCGGTGTATCAGTTGCAAATAGGTGGCTGACACACCGCTATCGCAAGCAAGCCAGCTCCCACAGTATTTTGCGTTGCGGTCAGAATCGTAATCCAGTCGTCACCATCGCCGCATTGAACCCCAGCAACACCACCTCCGCCGCCACGGGCCCATAATGCGTACCCACTGAGGGAATGATCACCGGCGCCACGCCGTAACGATTCAATGGGATCTTGTCACGGTACTTGCCGCGATAACCCTGGATCGCTCCGCCGGTCAGCTTCAAATACACCGGATAGTTCGCCATATCGTAGCGCTTGCCCGCGTACGCGTAATACGAGCGCTGCCTGAACGAATTGCGAAATGTCGCCCCGCCATACACAAAACCTGACGCTTCGTTGCGCTCCAGGCCGATCAGGTCCTGGTTGTTGTTGTGCTCCGGGTCGGGCGCGAAATGCCGGGTGTAGACGCTGGTCTGCGCGTACCAGAAGCCTTTGTCGTCCTCGCTCGCGAGTGTTTCGCCAGCCAGTGCGGTGGTGGCCTGGGCCAGGAACAACAGGCCAGGCAGTCGGAATCTTTTCATGGGTGCGACCTCGATAGTCGATTTGGTGGGCGGCTAAGTGGGTCGTGATGTGTGCGCTATTTTGATGGGTTGGCGGGTGCCCAGGCTGAACCGGGGCTGAAAGCGACGGGATTGGCACGGGTAATGCTGACGAATGGCAGTGGCGCTTATATCCGTACTTATTCGCTTACGGTATTTAGTGTCTCAGGCAAATGTCCTTAAGCTATATCTGAGACGGGCGGCTTATTGCTGCGGGTTTTATTACGGTAGAGTTGCTTACAACTGGTAATACATAGGAGGCGTACCGCTTTTCGCCATGACCGCCATTGAAACTGATCTTTTGCAATTGGCTTACCCTCCGCGTCTCGATCTTGGGCCGCAACTCACTCACGAACAATTGATGAGCTCGATGCAGGCCACCATGGCCCGGCATAAGGGTGGGCCGGTCTGGCTATTTGCGTATGGTTCGCTGATCTGGCGCCCTGAATGCTCGTCGACCGAGCGCATGCGGGCACGGGTCCATGGTTATCACCGGGGTCTTTACTTGTGGTCCCACGAGCACCGGGGTACGCCGGAATTACCAGGTTTGGTCTTTGGTCTGGATCGCGGCGGCTCTTGCAGCGGGTTTGCCTACCGCTTGCCGGAAGATCAGCTGGAGGCCTCGCTTTACGCCTTGTGGCAGCGCGAGATGCCTTACCCCTCTTACCGGCCGCACTGGCTCAGCTGTCGCCTGGAAGATGGCAGCACGGTGCAGGCATTGGGGTTTGTGTTGGAGCGGCACTTGCCCAGCTACGCCGGCAACTTGCCAGATATCGTGCTGAACCACGTGCTGCAAAGCGCTTGCGGGCGTTACGGCACGACTCGCGATTATGTCGAGCAGACCGTCAACGCCCTGCGTAGCCACGCCATGCCAGATAAAAACCTGGAGGCGCGGCTCAAGCGTTGTGCAAAGGATTGCTCAGGCGGCGGTTAACGCGCCGAGCTGACGCTGTTGGTGTGCCACAACGTTGGGATCAGGAAGGCGATCGCCAACACGCACGCGCCGATCAGCAGCACAAAACCACCGTCCCAGCCGAAGTGGTCCACGGTGTAGCCCATGGCCGCACTCGCTGCTACCGACCCCCCCAGGTAACCGAACAAACCAGTGAAGCCCGCCGCGGTGCCGGCGGCTTTCTTCGGTGCCAACTCCAGCGCCTGCAGGCCGATCAGCATTACCGGGCCGTAGATCAGGAAGCCGATGGAGACCAGCGCGATCATGTCGACCATCGGGTTGCCCGGCGGGTTGAGCCAGTACACCAGGGTCGCCACGGTCACCAGTGCCATGAACACGATACCGGTCAGGCCACGGTTGCCACGGAAGATCTTGTCCGACATCCAGCCGCACAGCAGCGTGCCCGGGATACCTGCCCACTCATAGAAGAAGTACGCCCAGGACGATTTGTCGACCGTGAAGTGCTTGGCTTCTTTCAAGTAGGTCGGCGCCCAGTCCAGTACGCCGTAGCGCAGCAGGTAGACGAACACGTTGGCGAAGGCGATGTACCACAGCATTTTGTTGCGCAGCACGTACTTGACGAAGATTTCCTTGGCGCTGAATTCTTCTTCGTGGCTCGCGTCGTAGCCTTCCGGGTAGTCGTTCTTGTACTTCTCGATCGGCGGCAGGCCGACCGATTGCGGGGTGTCGCGCATGGTGATGAAGGCAAACGCCGCCACTGCCAATGCCACCGTCGCCGGTACATAGAACGCTGCGTGCCAGTCGTTGAACCAGGCCATGCCCAGCAGGAACAGCGGGCCGATCAGGCCGCCGCCGACGTTGTGCGCCACGTTCCATACCGACACCACGCCGCCGCGTTCTTTCTGCGACCACCAGTGCACCATGGTCCGTCCACTGGGCGGCCAGCCCATGCCTTGAGCCCAGCCGTTGATGAACAGCAAAATGAACATCATGGTCACGCTGGACGTCGCCCAAGGTGCGAAACCGAAAATGAACATGACCCCAGCTGAAACCAGCAAGCCGAAGGGCAGGAAATAGCGCGGGTTGGAACGGTCGGACACCAGGCCCATGAGGAACTTGGACAGGCCGTAGGCGATCGCGATGGCCGACATCGCCAGGCCCAGTTCACCACGGGTGTAACCCTCGTCGATCAAGTAGGGCATGGCCAGGGAGAAGTTTTTGCGCAGCAGGTAGTACCCGGCATAGCCGATGAAGATACCGGCGAAGATCTGCCAGCGCAGGCGTCGGTAGGTACTGTCTATTTTTTCTTCAGGCAGGGGCGCCTGATGTGCGGCAGGACGAAAGAAAGCAAACATTCAAGAGCTCCAGATTTCTTGTTTTGACTGCGGATGCGAATGTTACAGTTTCGTTACCGAAAATAGCATCGCCTCTTATCTGCAAACACAGGAAATCAGAGCAATTGCATGTTCTCTTATGAACATGTCGCGAATAGATAAGTGCTGGTCGGGATTGGGTCTAGAGACCACTGATTAACTAACGTGGGAGCAGGCAAGCCAGCTCCCACATTGACCGCATTCAAGTCCGTTAGCGGATTTGGACGACGACCTTGCCCACCGCCTTGCGCTGCCCCAAATCATTGATCGCCTGGGCGGCCTGTTCCAGCGGGTACACCTGCGACACCAGCGGCTTCAACTTACCCTCGGCATACCACGTGAACAACTGCTGGAAATTCGCCGCATTCTCCTGCGGCTGACGCTGCGCAAATGAACCCCAGAACACCCCGACCACTGCCGCGCCCTTGAGCAGCGCCAGGTTCACCGGCAGCTCCGGAATACGCCCGCTGGCAAACCCCACCACCAGCAAACGCCCGTTCCAAGCGATGGCGCGGATGGCCTGGTCAAACAGGTCGCCACCCACCGGGTCGTAGATCACATCGGCACCGTTGCCGTCGGTGAGGCGCTTGATCTCGTCTTTCAGGCTGGCTTCGCTGTAGTTGATCAGCTCATCGGCGCCGGCGGCTTTGGCCACCGCAAGTTTATCGGCGCTGCTGGCGGCAGCGATCACCCGCGCGCCCATGGCCTTGCCGATTTCAACGGCGGCCAGGCCCACGCCACCCGAAGCGCCGAGCACCAGCAGCGTTTCGCCAGGTTGCAGGTTGGCCCGTTGTTTCAACGCGTGCATCGAGGTGCCGTAGGTCATGCTGAAAGCGGCAGCGGTGTTGAAGTCCATGCTCGGCGGGATCGGCAGCACGTTATAGGCCGGCACCGCGACCTGTTCGGCAAAGCTGCCCCAGCCGGTCAGCGCCATGACCCGGTCACCGACTTTCAGGTGACTGACCTTTTCGCCCACTTCACTGACCACGCCCGCCGCCTCGCCGCCCGGCGAAAACGGGAAGGGCGGCTTGAACTGGTACTTGCCCTCAATGATCAAGGTATCCGGGAAGTTGACCCCGGCGGCATGCACGTCCAGCAGGATTTCGTTCTTCTTGATCGCCGGGCTGGCGATTTCTTCCAGCACCAGGGTTTCGGCGGGGCCGAAGGCTTTGCACAGCACAGCTTTCATCGGACTATTCCTTTTGGCGTCGTGGCCGATAAGTGTAGGAGGGTACGCCCGTGGGTCAACGAGCATGCCCGGGCCTGATAAGTCGCCATAAGCTTGTGCTCAGCCTTGCTAGCGTTATGCTACCTGGCAACCGAATGTGAGGAATGAACTGTGAAAGCGTGGATCCTGTTGATGCTGGCCCTGACCTTGCCGATGGCAGCCCAGGCCGAAGAGGCCAAAGAAGGGGAGGCGCCGAAGGTCAGCTATATCAGCCTGAGCCCGCCGTTTGTGGGCAACTACGGCCTGGATGGCACGGCGAAGCTCAAAGTATTCAAGGCCGACATCGCGCTGCGCGTGACCGGCACTGAAGCTGCCGCTGCGGTCAAAGCCAACGACGCGTTGATTCGTAACCAACTGGTGGCGCTGTTCACCCAGCAGACCAACGAGAGCATGAGCACCGTTGAAGGCAAGGAAAAACTGCGTCAGGAAGCGCTGAAGCAGACTCAGCAGGTAATGAATGACGAGACCGGTAAACCGGTAGTGGAAGACTTGTTGTTCAATAACCTGATCATTCAGTAGCAGGCGGTGTCGCTCTCCAGATCTTGAGCAAGGTCGCTATGAAGTCGGGCTCCAGCACGCGGTTGCCGTGGCCGCTCAGGTGGTTGGAGTCGAAATACAGCGGCTTGGCGTTTCGGTCATAGGCCCAACAGGTCACGCCGGGGCACAGCAGCGGCAGCGGGTCCCACACCCTCAGCGCCGGATACTCGACGCTCAGCTCCTGCAACAGTTGCATTTGCGGTGCGCGCAGTCGTTCAAGCTGTGCGCGTTGCATTGTCAGACCTGGCGCGCATACCGGGTTCATGCGGTTGAACCCATCGGAACAACGATTGGGCGCGGCCTTGAACAGAGGCTTGGGCGCATCGATCAGCACAGTCAGGCGTGCCGCCTGCAATCGGTTCAACAGGGTTTGGGCGTCAATGCGCGCCGCTTCCATCGTTGAAGCGGTCAGTTCGGTCAGCGCCTTATCGACCATCGCCTGCTCACCCTCTCTCCATTCGCGGCCCGCAAGCTCCGGCATGCGCAATGAGGCCAGAAACACGATGTCACCTGGCTTGGCCCGCGCTTCGATCTCCTTCAACTGGACTTCGCGGGAGGCCGCGCAGTGTTTCGGATCGGGGCCTATCAGGCTCACGACCCCGCAGCCGCCTTGTTCATAGTCATGCACCTTGATGCCCAGCTTCAGCGACACGAGGTTCAGCAGGGTGCGATAGGCCGCCGTGTGTGAGTCGCCGATGACGAACAACTGGCGACCGGCCAGGTGCGGGTCCTTGAGGACCTCGAAGTCTTCCCGGGGATAATGTTTATAGGCGTACCAAGTGTAGGTATCGCGGGTCTGGCTGATCGACAGTACGGCAGGATCCTCCGCTACCCACATCGCGCCGCGCCAGAGCAGGCCGGTCACCAGCACGGTCGTGGCCAACGTCAGCCATGCGCTGCGCTGGGTCACGGACCTGCTGCTGCGGATCGGCGTCTCGATCCAGTGGTAGGACGCTGCGGCAAGCGCCAGCACCAGGCAAGGATAGAGCAGCTGTACCGCCAGCAATTCCAGCCCGGTGGTCCAGCGTAGGAACACCAGTACCGGCCAGTGCCACAGGTACAGCGAATAAGACAGCCGCCCGATGTAGGTGAACAACGACGTTTGCAGCAGACGCTGCAAGGGGCCCGGCGATGCGTCACCTTGCTGCACAATCCCTGCGATCATTAGCAGCGTGCCCGCAACCGTCACCAGCGCCCAGGGAAACGGAAATTGGCGCGGATCGGCAAAGATAAAGCCCATTACGACCAGCACAAGTCCACCGCCCAGTAACCAGGGCGCGATACGCGCCGCCGGAGCCCGCGTGCACATCAGCTGAAACAACATTGCCCCGGCAGCCAGTTCCCAGAATCGCCCTGGCAGCAGGTAAAACGCTGCCAGCGGTTGGTCATTCACCTGGTAGGCAGCGACCAGCAGCGACACAAGAGCCGCCAACGGCAGCAACGCGCGCGGTCTGGCGCGCAGCCAGATGAAAAACAGTGCCGGGAAGATCACGTAGAACTGTTCTTCAACGCCCAGCGACCAGGTATGCAGGTAGGGATTGAGTTCGGCGCTCGGCGAAAAGTAGGTATCGGTGTTCCAGGCCAGCACAAAATTGCTCAGGCCGAAAAACGCCGCCAGGCCGGTGCGGTTAAACAGGTCGCTGAGCCAGAAGGGCGGCATCAGCATCGCTGAGAGCACGCTGCTGACGCACAGCATCACAAGCAGAGCTGGCATGATGCGCAGCATACGACGCCGGTAGAAATCTGCCAGGTAGCGGCCCAAGGTCAGCTCCCGCCGCTCCCATAGCGACTGGCTGATCACATACCCGGAAATCACGAAGAACATGTCCACGCCGGTAAAACCGCCCGGCAGCCATTGGAAATAATCCAGATGGAAGACGATCACACTCAGCACGGCGATCGCCCGCAAGCCGTCGATGGCTGGCCTGTAGGTGGAGGTGGGGCAGGACACGTGGGCTTCCTTTGCTCAGTGGGTGGGGCACTGATTCTGCCCCAACCTGGCGAGCGCGACGACTGGTCGTTCGGACAGGTGTAAGTCCGCTTATTTCGCGAGCAAGCTCGTTCCTGCTGATGCGGGGGTTAACGCAGCGCCAGCACTGCCGTCCACTGTTCAGGGGTCACCGGCATTACCGAAAGCCGGCTGCCTTTTTGCACAAGGGGCAGTTCGGCGAGGGCGGCTTGCTGTTTCAGGTAGCCCAGGCCCAGTACCTTGGGAAAGGTTTGCAGGTGCGCGACGTTGATCGCACTCCACGGGTTTTTTTCCGAGGTGGCCTTGGCGTCGAAATAGTGGCTTTCTGGTTCCAGCGCGGTGGGGTCCGGATAGGCCGCCTCGACGATTTTGCCGATGCCGGCAATGCCAGGCTCGGGGCAGCTGGAGTGGTAAAAGAAAAACTCGTCACCCACCGCCATCGCGCGCAAAAAGTTGCGTGCCTGGTAGTTACGCACCCCGTCCCAGCGCGCTTCACCGAGCTTTTCCAGGCCGTTGATCGAGAGTTCGTCGGGCTCGGATTTCATCAGCCAATAGGCCATTTTTGGGCTCCTGAAACAGGGAGTGGGTAAGTTGTCAGGCAATTTGATGACAAACCGACAGTCGGTTGGCGCCAAGGTTTGCGTGTTGGTTCACGTTACCGCAGAATGCCGGCTTTTAAAGCTTGGCGCAGCTGCAACGGACTTCTTTGGAACGTTGTTGTCATCGTGTACGAGGTGCCTGCAGGGGGGCAATCGATGCAACGTAAACCGGATTTACTATGGATTTTGGTGATTTTGTTTGGTCTGGGCGTCGTGACCACCGGGTATGCCCAAAGCTTGTGGTCGAACAAGACCGATGCTCCCGTTGAACTGGCTCAGCAGCAGCCGCAACCGTTCAAGCGTTAACTCTTCCTCAAGGCGCCGCTGATTCCAGTGGCGTCTGTGCGATATACCAAGTCTTATCTGTTACGGTGCCAGCCAACGGCACGTCCCAGCTCGCTTGCGCCAAACGATCGACTTTCTGGCATTCATGGGCCAGGCCCAGCAGCGTCGGCTTGCGCCAGCTCTGGCGGCGCGCCAGGTAGGCCAGGCTACGGTCGTAAAACCCGCCGCCCATGCCCAGTCGCCCACCGGCATCATCGAACCCCACCAACGGCAGCAGCACCAGGTCCAATGCCCAGACCTTGCGTTGGCGGCTGATATTCACCCGTGGCTCCAGAATGCGAAAACGGTTCGGCAGCAGTTTTTCCCCAGGTCTTACGCGCTGGAACACCATCTTGGTCCGCGGCCAGGCGCTGAGTACCGGCAGGTACGTGGCCTTGCCCCGGCGCTGGGCTGCGCGCAGCAGCAAGCGCGGATCGATTTCACCGTCCGTCGGTAGATACAAAGAGATATGTTTGGCCCGGCGAAACAGCGGGTGCTGTGCCAGTTGCCGATACAGGCCGTGGGCGGCCTTGCGCTGCTCGCTCGGCGTGAGGGCGCGGCGGGCCTGGCGCAACATGCGTCGAAGTTGCGGACGGGAAAGCGGCGCAGGTTCGGTCATGGTTTCCGGCTCATAAAACAATGCCAGTCCGAGGACTGGCATTGAGTTTGGGAATTCAGGCTCCCCGACAGAGCCGCTGTCGACTTAGCCCTTGAACCCGAAAGTTCAAGGTGGAAGATGCAGTAGGCTTTAAGGCTTTCCGTCTAGCGGACATGCACACCAGCCCAACGTGCAACTTCCAGGGTAGTGCGAATCGGCTCAGGGACATCGCCGACTGGCAAACACGCCAGGGAGTGGGGCGAGTATACCTTAAAGAGTCGCGGCAATCAGCCCTTGGGTGCGTCTGTGTCGCTGGAAAGCGCCAGATCAACACGCTCCAGCAGGTCACGCACCTGCTCACGGGTGGAGCCGCTGGCCTGCACGTCAGGGCGTTCCTGCTTATGCAGTAAATCGTGAGTAATATTCAGCGCGGCCATCACGGCGATGCGGTCGGCGCCGATGACTTTGCCGCTGCTGCGGATTTCACGCATCTTGCCATCCAGGTAGCGGGCGGCGCTCACCAGGTTGCTGCGCTCTTCCTGGGGACAGATGATCGAATATTCTTTGTCGAGGATCTGCACGGTGACGCTATTGCTTGAACTCATGAGTCTTGCTCCAGGGCCTTCAGGCGCGAAATCATCGATTCGACCTTACGCCGGGCGATTTCGTTTTTT
This sequence comes from Pseudomonas sp. H1_A03, assembly GCF_054685145.1. Taxonomy (NCBI): domain Bacteria; kingdom Pseudomonadati; phylum Pseudomonadota; class Gammaproteobacteria; order Pseudomonadales; family Pseudomonadaceae; genus Pseudomonas; species Pseudomonas sp. H1_A03. The sequence goes on along the minus strand of NZ_CP162829.1, from coordinate 984,465 downwards.
TCAATGAGGTGAGCGCGTTCCTCGCGCCAGGTCTTTTCCTGAGCTAATAGGAGTCCGTTTTGACTCTTTAGTTGCTCGACCCGGGTAATTAGCAATTCGAGTCTGGCCATCAGCGCTTGCAGGTCGGTGTCTTCCATTGGGTTCCACTGGATTTGTCTGATGAATGGCAACTGCAGGATAAACGATCTGACGCCCTTGATAGTCTTGGTACGTCTGCCGGTGCTAGGATACAACGCTCCATTCTAGACATTGCGCCGTCTGGCGCCTAGCTCACCATGCCTATTCAGAACTCCCCGTACGATGCTTTTTCCAAACTGCTGAGCACCAGCGGCCACCCCTGCTCGCCTGCCGAACTGCACGGCGTGCTGCTGGGCCGTAGTTGCACCGGCGTTGGCTTTGACGCTGATAACTGGCTGGCCGATGTGGCCGAGCTGCTCGAAACCGAGCCGACCGACAACGTGCGTAACGCGCTGATCGGCTTGCAAGAGATGGTCAAGGGCGAGCTAACCGGTGATGACGTCACCGTGGTCCTGCTGCTGCCGACTGACGACGCGCCGCTCACCGAACGCGCTGCTGCCTTGGGCCAATGGTGCCAAGGTTTCCTCCACGGCTTTGGCGTAAACGCCGGCGGCCTGGAACTGAGCACCGACGCCAAGGAAGTGTTGCAGGACCTGGCAGCCATCTCCCAGGTGCAAGACGCTCTGGAAGAATCCGAGGACGGTGAAGGCGACTACATGGAGGTGATGGAATACCTGCGCGTCGCGCCGCTGCTGCTGTTCACAGAGACCAAGAAGTCTGCTGAACCCGCTGCACCCAAGCCGTCGCTGCATTAAGAAAGGAAGCCCATCTGTCCATGATTCATATCCCCCGAGCGGAATACACGCGGCGCCGCAAGGCGCTCATGGCGCAGATGGAACCCAACAGCATCGCGATCCTGCCGGCCGCCGCCGTGGCGATCCGCAACCGTGATGTCGAACACGTGTACCGCCAGGACAGCGATTTCCAGTACCTGAGCGGTTTCCCCGAGCCGCAAGCGGTGATCGTGCTGATGCCCGGCCGCCAGCACGGCGAGTACGTGCTGTTCTGCCGCGAACGCAATGCCGAACGCGAACTGTGGGACGGCCTGCGTGCCGGCACCGAAGGCGCAATCCGCGACTTTGGCGCCGACGATGCCTTCCCGATCACCGATATCGACGACATCCTGCCCGGCCTGATCGAAGGCCGCGACCGGGTGTATTCGGCCATGGGCAGCAACGCCGAATTCGACCGGCACCTGATGGAGTGGATCAACGTGATCCGCTCTAAAGCGCACCTCGGCGCCCAGCCACCGAACGAATTCGTTGCTCTGGATCATCTGCTCCACGACATGCGTCTGTATAAATCGGCGGCAGAAGTGAAGGTGATGCGCGAGGCCGCACGAATCTCCTGCGCCGCCCATGTGCGGGCGATGCAGGCCAGCCGGGCCGGTTTGCACGAGTTCAGCCTGGAAGCCGAGCTGGACTACGAATTTCGCAAGGGCGGCGCGAAAATGCCGGCTTATGGCTCCATCGTCGCCGCCGGGCGCAACAGCTGCATCCTGCATTACCAGCAGAATGACGCGTTGCTCAAGGACGGTGATCTGGTGCTGATCGACGCCGGTTGCGAGATCGACTGCTACGCCAGTGACATCACCCGTACCTGGCCGATCAACGGCAAGTTTTCGCCCGAGCAGAAGGCAATCTACGAGATTGTGCTGGCCTCCCAGGAAGCCGCCTTTGCCCAGATCGCCCCCAACAAGCATTGGAACCAGGCCCACGAGGCCACAGTGCACGTCATTACCGCCGGGCTGGTGAAGCTGGGGTTGTTGCAGGGCGACGTCGACGAACTTATCGCCAGTGAAGCCTACAAACCCTTCTATATGCACCGCGCCGGCCACTGGCTGGGCATGGATGTGCATGATGTGGGCGAGTACAAAGTGGGCGGAGAATGGCGTGTGCTGGAAGTTGGCATGGCGTTGACCGTTGAGCCGGGGATCTACATCTCGCCGGACAATCAGAACGTGGCAAAGAAATGGCGTGGCATTGGCGTACGCATCGAGGACGACGTGGTGGTAACCAAGCAAGGCTGTGAAATCCTGACCGGCGGCGTGCCCAAGACCGTCGCCGATATCGAAGCGCTGATGGCGGCTGCGCGATGAGCCGGGTCAACCTGGCGATCATCGGCGGTGGCCTGGTCGGTGCCAGCCTGGCGTTGGCGTTGCAGGCGGGGGCCAAGGCGCGCGGTTGGAAGATCGTGCTGATCGAACCGTTCGCGCCGGGCGACAGCTACCAGCCGAGCTACGACGCGCGCTCTTCGGCGCTGTCCTTCGGCGCCCGGCAGATCTATCAGCGTTTGGGCTTGTGGCAGGACATTTCCCGCCGCGCCGAACCGATCAAGCAGATCCATGTGTCCGACCGTGGGCGCTTCTCCACGGCGCGTTTGTCAGCCATGGAAGAGGGCGTGCCCGCCCTTGGTTACGTGGTGGAAAACGCCTGGCTGGGCCAGTGCCTGTGGCAAGGCCTGGATAAAGACGTGGTCAGTTGGCGCTGCCCGGCGGAAGTCACGCGCATGGAGCCGCTGTCCGATGGCTACCGTCTTACCCTCAACGATGAAACCGTGCTGGAATGCGACCTCGCGGTGCTGGCCGATGGCGGCCGTTCCGGCTTGCGCGAGCAACTGGGCATCGGCGTTAAAACCCGCCCGTATAACCAGAGCGCGCTGATCGCCAACATCACCCCAAGCGAAGCCCATAACGGCGAAGCATTCGAGCGTTTCACCGATGAAGGCCCAATGGCCTTGCTGCCGCTGCCGGACAACCGTTGCGCGCTGGTGTGGACGCGCATCGGTATGGATGCCCAGCGCCTGGCCAACCTCGATGAACGCAGCTTCTTGAGTGAATTGCAGGGCGTGTTCGGTTACCGCCTGGGCACCCTGAAGCAAGTCGGCGCACGTCATCTGTATCCGCTGACGTTGGTTGAGGCCGAGGAACAAGTGCGTTCGCACCTGGCAATCCTTGGCAACGCCGCCCACAGCCTGCACCCGATTGCCGGGCAGGGCTTCAACTTGTCCCTGCGCGATGCGAACGCCTTGGCCGAGGCCTTGCTGGCCGGGCCGCAAGTACCGGGCGACCTGGCAACCTTGCAGGGCTATCGCGAGCGTCAGCGCCTCGACCAGAAACTCACCGTGGGCTTCTCCGACCAGGTCACGCGCCTGTTTGGCAGCGCCCAACCGCTGGTAGCGCTGGGCCGCAACATAGGCCTGCTGGGCCTGGACCTGTTACCGCCGGCCAAGCGCTGGTTCGCCCGTCAGGCCATGGGCCTGGGCACGCGTCCCGATGCGTAAGGGGTTGATCGAGCGCCTGGGCAAGGCGCGGTTGTTGCGTTGGATCATGACCCTGTATCCGCCATATTTGGGCGCCGGGATCAGCGTGCAGCAGATGAGCGCCGATTTTCGCCACGTCAAAGTGCGCATGGGCCTGGGCTGGTACAACCGCAATTACGTCGGCACACAGTTCGGCGGCAGCCTGTATTCGATGGTCGACCCGTTCTACATGCTGATGCTGATGGAGAACCTGGGCCGCGACTACATTGTGTGGGACAAGGCCGCGAGCATCGATTTCATCTCGCCGGGCAAAGGCCCGGTGTACGCCGAGTTTTCCATCGACGACGCCTTGCTCGATGAGGTGCGTCGACACACCGAAGGTGGCGAGAAGTACTTGCCCCACCTCAAGGTCGAGATACATGACGGCTCCGGCACCCTGGTGGCGCGGGTCGACAAAACCCTTTACGTGCGGCGCAAGCCGCCAGCGAGACAGGCTTAAAGCATGGACATGCGCGCAGATGTGCTGGTTGTCGGGGCAGGAATGGTCGGAAGCGCCCTGGCGCTGGCGTTGCAGGGCCGTGGCCTGCAGGTGCTGCTGCTCGATGGCAGCCCGCTGAGTGTCAAACCGTTCGACCCTGACGCGACTTTCGAGCCGCGGGTGAGCGCCTTGTCGGCCGCCAGCCAGCGCATCCTCGAGCGCCTGGGTGTGTGGGACGGCATCGTGTCGCGCCGTGCCAGCCCTTACGGCGAGATGCAGGTATGGGACGGCAGTGGCACCGGGCAGATCCACTTTTCGGCGGCCAGCGTGCACGCTGAGGTGCTCGGGCATATCGTCGAGAACCGCGTGGTTCAGGATGCCTTGCTCGACCGTCTGCACGACTGCGACCTGGGCCTGTTGGCCAACGCGCGTCTTGAACAGATGCGCCGCTCCGGCGATGACTGGCTGCTGACCCTGGCCGATGGGCGCAAGTTGCGTACGCCGTTGGTGGTTGCCGCCGATGGCGCCCACTCCGCCGTGCGCCGCCTGACCGGCACGGCGACCCGCGAATGGGATTACCTGCATAACGCCATCGTCACCAGCGTGCGTAGCAGCGAGCCGCACCAGCGTACGGCGTGGCAACGCTTTACCGATACCGGCCCGCTGGCGTTCCTGCCACTTGTGCGGGATGGGCAGGAGGATTGGTGCTCGATTGTCTGGTCGACCACGCCCGCTGAGTCTGAGCGCCTGATGGCGCTGGATGATCAAAGCTTCTGCCGTGAACTGGAGCGGGCTTTTGAAGGCCGACTCGGCACAGTGCTGAGCGCCGACCCGCGCGTTTGTGTGCCGTTGCGCCAGCGTCACGCCAAACGCTACGTGGCCGAAGGCCTGGCATTGATCGGCGACGCGGCCCACGTCATCCATCCATTGGCGGGGCAGGGCGTGAACCTGGGCTTTCTTGACGCAGCGACACTGGCTGAAGTGCTGTTGTCGGCGACCGAGCGCGGTGAGCGCCTGGCGGATGTGAAAGTGCTGAGCCGCTACGAACGCCGACGCATGCCGCACAACCTGGCGTTGATGGGGGCAATGGAAGGCTTTGAGCGACTGTTCCAGGCCGACCAATTGCCGCTGCGCTGGCTGCGCAACGCGGGGTTGAAGCTGGTCGACCAGATGCCCGAAGCCAAGGCCGTGTTTGTACGCCAGGCGCTGGGCCTGACCGGCGATCTTCCTGACCTGGCAAAACCCTGACATTGACGCCCGGTCCCCTGTGGGAGCGGGCTTGCTCGCGAAGAGGCCATCAGCTCCACCGCAAAAAGTTGACTATGCAACATCTGGTAACGCCTCCAGCAAGCACCACCAAATGTGAGTCCTTATCATTTGCCCTCTTTTTGCAAATGAGAGACCGCACCCATGTTGGCACCCAAGCGCCTCCTGACTGCCCTGGCACTCACCCTGATCGGCAGCACCACCGTGCAGGCCGCCGACGAAGTGGTGGTCTACTCCTCGCGCATCGACGAACTGATCAAGCCAGTGTTCGACGCCTACACCCAGAAGACCGGCGTGCAGGTGAAGTTCATCACCGACAAGGAAGCCCCGCTGATGCAGCGCATCAAGGCCGAGGGCGAGAATGCCACCGCCGACCTGCTGCTCACCGTGGATGCCGGCAACCTCTGGCAGGCCGAGCAAATGGGCATCCTGCAACCGTTCACCTCAAGTGTGATCGACAAGAATATTCCGCTGCAATATCGCTCGTCGGCCCACGCCTGGACCGGTTTGAGCCTGCGCGCGCGGACCATCGCCTATTCCACCGACCGGGTAAAACTGGGTGACCTCACCACTTACGAAGCCCTGGCCGACAAACAGTGGGAAGGCCGTCTGTGCCTGCGTACGGCGAAAAAGGTCTACAACCAGTCGCTGACCGCCACCCTGATCGAAACCCACGGCGCGGCCAAGACCGAAGAAATCGTCAAGGGGTGGGTCAACAACCTGTCCACCGACGTATTCTCCGATGACATCGCCGTGCTCGAAGCCATCAATGCCGGCCAGTGCGACGTAGGGATCGTCAACACCTACTACTACGGTCGCCTGCACAAGCAGAAGCCGGACCTGGCGGTGAAGCTGTTCTGGCCGAATCAGGGCGACCGTGGCGTGCATGTGAACCTGTCGGGCATTGGCCTGACCAAGTACGCGCCACACCCGGAAGCCGCCAAGGCGTTGGTGGAATGGATGACCACGCCTGAGGCGCAGAAGATCTTTGCCGACGTGAACCAGGAGTTCCCGGCGAACCCGGCGGTACCGCCGTCGGCCGAAGTGGCAACCTGGGGTAAATTCGTGGCGGACACCTTGCCGGTGGAAGTGGCGGGCAAACGTCAGGCTGAGGCCATTCGGTTGATGGATAGGGCTGGCTGGAACTGATACAAGTTTAAAAACACTGCAGTCCAAATGTGGGAGCTGGCTTGCCTGCGATAGCATCACCTCGGTATGACTGATATACCGAGGTGTCTGCATCGCAGGCAAGCCAGCTCCCACATTGGTTAGCGGCGACTTCAAAACCTTCATTTCTCTGAGAGCTTTTCCTTGGCCCACCCCGCCCAACGCCGCTGGTACCTGCCGGTCTTCACCGTCGCTGCCCTGGTGCTGCTGCCGCTGAGCGTGATGTTGCTGTCCTGGCAAAGCATCGACGCGCAAATCTGGTCCCACCTCTGGGAAACCCAGATGCCGCGCCTGCTGGGCAACACCCTCACCCTGGTGTTGGGCGTCGGTGTCGGTGTGACCTTGTTGGGCGTCAGCCTGGCCTGGTTGACCAGCCTCTGCGAATTCCCCGGACGGCGTTGGCTGGATTGGGCGCTGATGTTGCCCTTCGCCATTCCCGCGTACGTGCTGGCTTTCGTGTTTGTGGGCCTGCTGGATTTTGCAGGCCCGGTGCAAACCCTGCTGCGCGAATGGTTTGGCAGTGGTTTGAGGCTGCCGCGCGTGCGCTCGACCAGCGGGGTGATCATCGTTCTGGTGCTGGTCTTTTACCCGTATGTGTATTTGCTGGCACGCACCGCGTTCCTGGCCCAGGGCAAAGGCTTGATGGAAGCGGCGCGGGTGCTGGGGCAATCGCCATGGCGAGCGTTCTGGCACGTGGCCCTGCCCATGGCACGGCCGGCGATTGGTGCCGGGGTGGCGTTGGCGCTGATGGAAACCCTGGCGGATTTCGGTGCGGTCTCGGTGTTCAACTTCGATACGTTCACCACCGCCATCTACAAAACCTGGTACGGCTTCTTCAGCCTTTCCAGCGCGGCACAGTTGGCCAGCCTGTTGCTGCTGGTGGTGATGTTGGTGCTGTACGGCGAACGTCGCGCACGCGGTGCCAGCCGGTCGAGTAATGAGCGGCCACGGGGCAAGGCGCTGTATCACTTGCGTGGGCTCAAGGCAGCGGCGGCCAGCGGCTGGTGCGGGCTGGTGTTCGCCTGTGCGTTTGTCATCCCGATGCTGCAACTGGTCGTCTGGTTCTGGCAGCGCGGCCGCTTCGACCTGGATGAGCGCTATTCGGGCCTGATCGTCCACACGCTCTACTTGGGCGGCATCGCAGCGTTGATCACCGTAAGCGTGGCGTTGCTGCTGGCATTTGCCAACCGCCTGGCGCCGACCCGGGCGATCCGCTCCGGCATCAGCCTGGCCAATGTCGGCTATGCCTTGCCGGGCTCGGTGCTGGCGGTATCGATCATGTTGGCGTTCAGTTATCTGGATCGTGAGCTGGTGGTGCCGCTGTCTGGTTGGCTCGGTGGTGCGGGCAAGCCGTTGCTGCTGGGCAGCCTGTCGGCATTGGTGCTGGCGTACCTAGTGCGTTTCCTGGCGGTGGCCTATGGGCCGCTGGAAAACAGCCTGGCGCGCATCCGCCCGTCCTTGCCGGAAGCAGCACGCAGTCTGGGCGTCAGTGGCCCGCGACTGTTTTGCAAAGTGTATCTGCCGTTGCTGCTGCCGGGGACCTTAAGTGCGGCGCTGCTGGTGTTCGTCGATGTGCTCAAGGAAATGCCCGCCACCTTGCTGATGCGCCCGTTCGGCTGGGACACCCTCGCGGTTCGTATTTTCGAAATGACCAGCGAAGGCGAGTGGGCACGGGCTTCTTTGCCGGCGTTGACCCTGGTGCTGGTGGGGCTGTTACCGGTGATCGGGCTGATCCGACGCTCTGCCCGGCAAATCGGTTAGGTGCCAGTCCTACAGCTTGCAGCTACAATGCGCGGCATTCGGTGCGGCCCGTCTTTCGGGTCGAGTCGCTGGGCGTGGCTGCGGGCCTTGTAATTCAAGGTGTTTGGCACGAACGGCAACGCTGCGCACCTTCGCCACGCCCGGAAGGAGAAACCCATGGGACAGCGTACGCCTCTGTACGACCTGCATCTCGCCCTCGGCGCGAAAATGGTCGATTTTGGCGGTTGGGATATGCCTTTGCACTACGGCTCGCAAGTTGAAGAACACCACCAGGTGCGACGCGACTGCGGGGTGTTCGATGTATCTCATATGACCGTGATCGATGTCAGCGGCCCCCAGGCCAAGGAATGGCTGCAGTATTTGCTGGCCAATGATGTCGAACGTCTGCATTGCTGCGGCCGTGCGTTGTACAGCGCCATGCTCAACGAAAAGGGCGGCGTGGTGGACGATATGATTGTCTACCGCACCGAGGACGCCTATCGGCTGGTGGTCAACGCCGCCACCCGCGATCAGGACATGGCGTGGATGCACGCGCAACTGGGTAATTATCAGGTGCAGCTGCATGAGCGGCCCGAATTGGCGATGCTCGCCATTCAAGGCCCCCACGCCCGGCAGAAAATTGCCGAGTTGGTCACCCAGTCCCGCGGCACCCTGATTCACCAACTCAAGCCCTTCGAAGGCCACGCCGATGGCGATTGGTTTATCGCGCGCACGGGCTACACCGGCGAAGATGGCCTGGAGATTGTCCTGCCTGCTGATCAGGCGCCAGGCTTTTTCAACGATCTGGTGGGCGCGGGTATTTCACCCATCGGTCTCGGCGCCCGGGATACCCTTCGCCTGGAGGCGGGCATGAACCTGTATGGTCAGGACATCCACCAGGACGTTTCGCCCCTGGCATCGAACATGGCCTGGAGTATTGCCTGGGAACCTGCCGAGCGAAATTTCATTGGTCGCACCGCACTGGAAGCGGAAAAAGCGGCGGGTGTGCAGTTCAAACTGGTCGGGCTGGTACTGGAGGAACGCGGGGTTCTGCGTGCTCACCAGGTGGTTCGTATCGCCAATATTGGCGAAGGGGAGATCACCAGTGGTAGTTTCTCTCCTACGCTGAGCAAATCCATTGCCCTGGCGCGTGTACCGACGGCCACCGCCGATCGGGCCGAAGTGGAAATCCGCGGCAAGTGGTACCCGGTTCGAGTGGTCAAACCGACCTTCGTGCGCCATGGCAAGACCTTGATCTAACCTATTCCCGGCAGGCCGAAGGCCGCTGACATTACTTCTTGAGGACACAGACTATGAGCGATATCCCTGCCGACCTGCGTTTTGCCGAAAGCCACGAATGGGCACGCCTGGAAGCTGACGGCACCGTGACCGTCGGGATCTCCGACCATGCCCAGGAAGCGTTGGGTGATGTGGTGTTTGTTGAACTGGCTGAAGTTGGCGCTACGTTTGAAGCCGAAGGCCAGGCGGGTGTGGTTGAGTCGGTGAAGGCTGCTTCGGATATCTACGCCCCGGTTGCAGGCGAAGTGATTGCAGTCAATGAGGAGCTGAGCGGTAGCCCTGAACTGCTGAACTCCGACCCGTACGGCGCGTGGATCTTCAAGCTCAAGCCAAGCAACCCGACTGATCTGGAAAAACTGCTGGATGCTGCCGGTTACAAAGCCGCCATCGGCGAGTAAACGCAAAGAGTTACAACAATGCAAATCAGTGTGGGAGCTGGCTTGCCTGCGATGCAGACACCTCGGTGTATCAGTACACCGCAGTGATGCCATCGCAGGCAAGCCAGCTCCCACATCTTATTGTGGTGAGCCAGATTTTTCAGCCTGCGTTCAAGACTGCCTTGACCGCTGCCACCGACCGCTCCACATCCGCCTCTGTCATCGCCGTAAACATTGGCAATGATACGATCAAGCGCCCAACCTTTTCCGCCACCGGAAACATGCCTTCCTTGAACCCCTGCGCCCGATAAAGACTCAGCAGATGGATCGGCGGGTAGTGATAGCCAATGCCTACGCCGTGGGCCTGCATCTGCTCCATGAAGGTGGCGCGGGCCGGCAGACCGTCCTGACGCTCCGGCAGTACCAGTTGGAACAGGTGCCAGTTGCTGTTTTCGAAATCCGCCGGCGGCAGTTGCGCGCCGTATTGCGCTTCAAAGTCATCGCCAAAGCATTTGAAGTAGTGCTGCGCCAGGTTCTGGCGGTGAGCGGTGATCTTTTCGATATGGGCAAATTGCCCCAAACCGATGGCTGCGGCGATGTCGGTCATGTTGAACTTGCCACCCAGCACATCCACATCCAGGCCGTCGAAGCCTGTGCGGGTAACGCCTTGCAGGCGGTATTTTTCTGCCAGCCGCGCTTCTTCGGCATTGTTCAACACAAGGCAGCCGCCTTCGGAAGAGGTGATGTTCTTGTTGGCCTGGAAGCTGAACGACACAAAATCCCCGGTGGCGCCGATACGCTCGCCATCCCAGCTTGAACCCAGCGCCTGGGCAGCATCCTCAACGATACGCAGGTTGTACTTGTTGGCCAGTGCATACAGCATCGGCATGTCCAGGGGTAGGCCAGCGAGGTACACCGGGATGATCGCCTTGGTGCGCGGGGTAATCGCAGCCTCTACCTGGGCCAGGTCGATATTGCGAGTAATCGGGTCAATATCGGCAAACACTGGCGTAGCGCCGACTTCCAGGATCACGTTGGCCGTGGCAACCCAAGAGATCGGCGTGGTGATGACTTCATCGCCCGGCCCGATACCGGCAATGCGCAAGGCAATCTCCATGGTGCAGGTGCCCGAGTTGAAGGTACGCACCGGGCGGCCGCCAAAGTATTCCGATAACTTAGCCTCGAATGCCTGCACTTTCGGCCCGCTGGTGATCCAGCCCGAGCGCAATACATCGCCAACCGCCGAGATGGTGGCTTCGTCAATGGTAGGTTTGGAAAACGGCAGGAAGGGCTGTTGGCTCATGACGACGAAGGCATCCGTTTCAGATTGGCGATGAGTGAGCGAGGTATCAGTACGGCATGGTTGCACGGCTTGACTGAATATAGCCTGTCGTCCGTGAATGAATTGTCATACTGCGGGTTAAAACGCGGGCAAAAAAATGCCGCTTCAACAGCGGCATTTTTCAGAGCGATGAAATCACTCGGTAACGGCGTTTTTCGCAAGGATAGCGTTGGCCAGCTCCATATCCGTGGCCTGTAGGCCAGGGTTATCGGCGCGGACTTTCTGCATTGCGGCTTCCAGGTATGGACCACGGATGCCGCCGTCGCTGGCAACAAAGCTGCCGGCGTCGTCTTGTGCGGCAACCACCAGCTTGTGGTCCTTGAAGGTCAGGTACGTCGAGCCAGTAGTGGCGCCCGACGAGATGACATTGCGCCAGAAACTGTCGGCCATGGCTGAACCGACAGGAAGGGAAAGCACAGCAAGGGTTGCGACAGCATATTTGAGACGCATGATGGGTGACTCCGGTGGGTTATCTGTACATTATGATTGTAGATAGCCCAGCCGAGTTCCATCACTGACTAAACAGTTTCAACCTTTAACACCACGCCCTCCTGACTAACCACACGGACTTGGGCGCCTACAGGGCTGTCCGGGCCGGTCACCATCCACACGCCATCGCCGACTTTCACTTTGCCACGGCCGTCCACGATCGCCTGATGCACGATAAACATACGGCCGATAAGCTCCGAGCCCCGTTCGTTCAGCCCGGGTTGGTCACTTGCCTTGGCGCTGCTGCGCTGACGCTTCCACCAATACACCGCCGTCAGGATCGATAACACGGCAAACAGCAGCAACTGCCACTCCAGCCCCAGGGGCGGCACCAGGAACTTGATCACGCCCACGGCAGCCGCTGCGATACCCATCCATAACAGGTACCCACCGGCGCCAAATACTTCAAGAATCAACAGCACCGTACCCAGTGCCAGCCAATCCCAGAACGACAAATGCTGCAGGAAATCCCACATGGTGCTGGCCTCAGCCTTTCTTGTTGTCGAACGTCGCCTTGACGATCTCGCCGATACCGCCGACCGCACCGATCACCTGGCTGGCTTCCAGCGGCATCAGGATGACCTTGCTGTTGTTGGCGGACGCCAGCTTGCCCAGTGCGTCGATGTATTTTTGCGCGACGAAGTAGTTGATGGCTTGAACGTTACCGGTGGCGATCGCCTCGGAAACGACTTGAGTCGCACGAGCCTCAGCTTCAGCCTGACGTTCACGGGCTTCAGACTCCAGGAACGCAGCTTGGCGCCCACCTTCGGCCTCAAGAATTTGTGCCTGCTTCTTGCCTTCTGCTGTCAGGATCGCCGACGCCCGCAGGCCTTCGGCCTCCAGGATCTGCGCGCGCTTGATCCGCTCGGCTTTCATCTGGCCCGACATGGCTGCCATCAGGTCGGCGGGCGGGCTGATGTCCTTGATCTCGATACGGGTGATCTTGATGCCCCATGGCGCAGTAGCTTCATCAACGGTGCGCAACAGTTTTTCGTTGATACCGTCACGCTGGCTGAGCATGGCATCCAGCTCCATGGAGCCGAGCACAGTACGGATATTGGTTTGCAGCAGGTTGCGGATGGCGTGTTCGAGGTTATTGACCTCATAGGCCGCCTGGGCGGTGTTGACCACCTGGAAGAAGCACACGGCGTCGATCTGCACGGTGGCGTTGTCGGCTGTGATCACTTCCTGGGGCGGGATGTCCAGCACGCTCTCCATCACGTTGATCTTGCGACCGATGCGGTCCATGACCGGGATGATGATGTTCAGGCCAGGCTTGAGAGTGTTGGTGTATCGGCCAAAACGCTCGACTGTCCACTGGTACCCTTGGGGGACGACCTTGAAGCCCATGAACAGGATGGCGATGGCCAAGCCCACAAAAAGAAGCAGTACGGTTCCGATCTGCATAGCGATTCCCTATCTGATGGTGTCAGTGAAACGACGTTCGGCCGATTGTAACGGTGTTGTCACCGATAAGAACGGTTTCACCGCGTAACAAACAAAGGATTTGTTACCGAATCCCCAGGCGTCACCCGCAATACTTCCGCCAGAGTGGTCAGCCCCGCTTCGACCTTTTGCAAGCCAGCGCGGCGCAGGCTGCACATGCCTTGTGCAACCGCTGCCTGGCGCAGGGCCTGCACGTCGGCGCCGGGCGTGATCAGCGCCTTGAGCGCTTCGTTCAACACCATGATTTCGTAAACGCCGGCTCGCCCCCGATAACCGCTGTTTCGGCATTCAACGCACCCGACGGCCTCATGGCCCTCACCCTGCGCACGTTTGCAGTGAGGGCACAAAACCCGCACCAACCGCTGCGCCATTACGCCCAGCAAGGTAGCCTTGATTAAATAGTGAGCAATGCCTAGCTCCTGCAAACGGCTGATGGCGCTGGGTGCATCGTTGGTATGCAGTGTGGATAGCACCAAGTGCCCGGTCAGCGCGGCCTGGATTGCCATTTCCGCAGTTTCCTGGTCGCGGATTTCGCCGATCATGATGATGTCCGGGTCCTGACGCAGCAGGGCGCGGATGCCGCTGGCAAAGGTCAGGTCGATGTTGTGTTGCACCTGCATCTGGTTGAACGCGGGTTCGACCATCTCGATCGGGTCTTCCACGGTGCACAGGTTGACCTCCCGGGTCGCCAGTTGCCTGAGCGTGGTGTAAAGGGTGCTGGTCTTGCCCGAACCCGTAGGGCTGGTGACCAGGATGATGCCGTTGGTCTGGCCAGTCATGGCGAGCCAGCGTTGTTGGTCCTCACTGGACAGGCCTAACTGGTCAAAGCCCTTGAGCAGCACTTGCGGGTCGAAAATCCGCATCACCAGTTTCTCGCCAAATGCCGTCGGCAACGTGGAAAGGCGCAGTTCGACTTCAGCCCCCGTCGGGCTTTTGGTCTTGACCCGGCCGTCCTGTGGCCTGCGTTTTTCCGCCACGTTCATGCGGCCCAGGCTCTTCAGGCGGCTGACCACGGCCATCGTGACCTGTGGCGGAAACTGATAGACATCATGCAGCAGCCCATCGATGCGAAAGCGCACACGGCCCTGTTCACGGCACGGTTCAATATGGATATCGCTGGCGCGCTGGGCAAAGGCGTACTGCAGCAGCCAGTCGACGATGTTGACGATATGCGCATCGTTGGCATCCGGCTCCTGGTCGCTGGCGCCAAGGTTGAGCAGGTCGACATTGCCAGGGGCCGCGACCTTTTGATCGGCGCCGCTGACGGACTTGGCCAGCCGGTAAAACTCGCCGATACAGCGGGCGATGTCCTGGGGGTTGGCGACCACCCGCTTGATCGAGCGCTTGAGTACCTGGGCGAGCCCGGCTTCCCAGCTGGTGATGTGAGGCTGGGCGCTGGCGACGGTGACGGTCTGTGCGTCCACCGCCACCGCCAGGATGGCATGGCGTTGAGCGAAGGCGTGGGACATCAGCGGCACGACCGTCGCGACGTCGATCTTCAACGGGTCGATGCGCAGGTAAGGTTGCCCGGCATGCTGGGCAAGCCATTCGGTCAGTGTTTCCAGGTTGGGGCCAAGGGCTGCGATGCTTTCCAAGGGATGCTGGGTGTTGCTGGCCGGTAGCGCCGACAAGCGTTGCGCTATCTCGGGTGTGATCAGTTTTCCGTCGACCAAAGCCGGCAACAGCTGGTGCAGTTCCAATCGTTGGTCAGCGGGCATGAAGATTTTCCTGGATGGCAGTGGGCGTAAATCCCAGGCTAGCCAGCCCCTGAATATCTGCCTCTCAGGGTGTATTGCAGATTTTTACCGAGCGACCGCCACCATCGCTTGAGGCCCCGTAGAGTCAGCTGACCACACATTCAGCGCGCACACGTTGATCAGGTTTCGAATCTTTTCACCGATTACCTGAGCGCGGTGCCAGCTCAGGCCGTCCATCACAATGCCGATGTTCAGCAGGTCATGCTCCCTGTTCACTGTGACGTGTCGCGGTGTCAAAAACTGCAGCGCGAAATAGTTGAGCACTCGGCACAGCACATCCGGCTCCGCCTCGGCGACGATCTGGTAATGCGCCTGACAATGGGCGTTGTTGACGGCCCAAGCGTCGACGCGAGTGACAGGGTGAGTGGTTTCGACGGCGTGCATGGGAAAGCTCCAGATTCGACTGGAGAAATTTTTACATTCGCCATGGGAGATTTCTTATCTAAGATGAGCCTGTTTTGCGAATAATCGAATCAATCAATTCAAGATAAGCGCCATAGAAGGTATTTATATGCACAGCGAGCTGGACGCCTACGACCGCCGTATCCTGGCCCTGCTGCAAGAGGACGCCTCGCTTTCCAGTGCACAAATTGCCGAACAGGTGGGCCTGTCCCAGTCGCCCTGCTGGCGGCGCATCCAGCGGCTCAAGGAAGAGGGGGTGATTCGCGGCCAGGTCACCTTGCTCGATCGCAAGAAGATCGGTCTCAATACGCAGATATTCGCCGAGGTCAAACTCAACGCCCACGGCCGTTCCAACTTCACTGAGTTCACCGACGCGATTCGCGGCTTTCCGGAAGTGCTGGAATGTTATGTGCTGATGGGGGCGGTGGATTTTCTGTTGCGAATTGTCACTTCGGACATTGAGGCGTATGAGCGGTTTTTCTTCGAGAAGTTGTCGATGGTGCCGGGGATTCAGGAGGTTAATTCGATTGTGGCGCTATCCGAGATCAAGTCCACGACCAGCCTGCCAGTATTGCGCTGATCGAGCCGGCCTCATCGCGGGCAAGCCCGGCTCCCACAGGGAATGCATTCCAAATGTGGGAGCCGGGCGTGCCCGCGATGGCGATATTACAGACGCAGAAGGGTCTTCCAGGCACGGTTCTGATACACCGCAATCGCCTGATGCATCCGCGCATCCAGCGACTCATCGGTGATCGGCTGGTTGGCCAGTTGCGCCAACTTGTTCAGCTCGCCATACAGGCGGTCCAGTTCCGGAACGTCGACCACGTTACGCGCATGGTGCAGCCAGGCCTGGATGCGTTCGATACGCGGCAGTTGCTCAGCCAGGTCTTCCGGCTGCTGCTGGTAGCGCGGCAGTTGCAGGGCGACAGCATCGTCGGCCAGCAGGCGCGGCAGCCAGTTGGTGATTTGCGCAGCGCCCTGGCGATTGCCGCGCACGTTGCGGTCGGCGGTCCAGGTGCGGGCCAGCAGCCAGCGCGAAGTGCTCAGTGAGAACAGGCCCCAACGCACGTCTTCCAGTTCTTCGGCGAACTGTTCCGGCGCGGCTTTACGGATGTCTTCATCGTCGTCACCGGCTTGTACCAGTGGGCGCCAGTCTTCCAGAAGAGCATCGAGTGCGCTGCGCAGTTCGCTGGTGGATTGACGCGGCGCGGCCTGGCCGAGGCTTCCGATCAGGGCACGCAGTTCGCCGAGGGTGTCGACCCAGTCTTGCAACAGGCGCCAGTGGCCATTGAAACGGTATTGCTCGGCCAGGCGTTGGCTGCTGCCGAGCAGGTGCCACATGATCGCAGCGAAGGCATCGTCCAGCGGCATTTCGGCGTGGATCTGCGGCGCCGGCAGGCTCAACGAGTAGCTGCTGGCGTCATACAGACGGTAGCCACGCTCGGCCTTGCTGATGTCGCAAGGCATCAGCGCCAGGGTCGCGGCCAGTTCGGCGGCCAGTTCCAGCAGGGCAGCCGGATCGCCTTCGCGCAGTTCCAGTTCCAGCTCGCAGATTTCTTCTTTCTGCTTGCCGACTACCACGTGGCCCAGGTCCAGGGCGGCTTCGATCACCACCTTGGCCTTGCCACGGCCCCAGGCGATCTCGGCGCGTTCACGCACGAAATCGGTGGTGAAGATCGGCTTGAGGGTCTTTTTGTCCAGCTCAGCCAGTTGCTCGGGCCAGCATTCTCCGTCGAGTTTCTTCACGTCGAGCTTGGCTTTGGGCAGGTCCCAGTTGTATTCGTTACGTTCCGACAAACCGGCGACGCTCTGACCACGGGTCTTGAGGGTCTGGATGATGTCGTCACCGTCCTTGCGCAGGCGCAGGGCGACTTTGGCCTGGGCCAGGTCGCGCTCAGGGGTGTCGAAATACTGGTTCATCAATTCACGGCGTTCCCAGCCACTTTTGTTGCGTTTTTTCAGTAGCGGGTGCTCACGCAGCGCGGCGAGTGTTTCGCGGCTGACGCGGAGCTTGATTTCGGTTTCTTTCTGCATGGCCGGAAAATCCAGGATCGGGAGCGCAGCCGGGAAAAAGAGTGGCTGCCAAGGTCGTGCAGTGTACAGGACTGAGCCCGGCAACGTGCCGCAACGGTTTATTGTGTCGTGCAGATGGCTCTATAGTGGGGCTCATCCGTGAAGTTGAGAGACCGCGCATGCCGTTACCCTCCATGAAAGAGCAGTTTGCCGCGCTGATTGCCGCGCCTTCGGTCAGTTGCACCCAAGCGGCTCTCGACCAGACCAACCGCCCGGTGATCGATTTGCTCGCCAGTTGGCTGGGTGACCTGGGTTTCGCCATCGACATCCAGCAAGTCAGCCCTGGCAAGTTCAACCTGCTCGCCAGTTACGGCAGCGGCCCCGGTGGGCTGGTGCTGGCCGGTCATAGCGATACCGTCCCTTATGACGCCGCGCTGTGGAAGACTGATCCGCTCAAACTGACGGAAGTCGACGGCCGCTGGGTAGGACTGGGCAGTTGTGACATGAAGGGCTTTTTTGCTCTGGCGATTGAAGCGGTGCTGCCGCTACTGGATCAACCGTTCAAGCAACCGCTGCTGATTCTCGCCACCTGCGATGAAGAGAGCTCTATGTCCGGCGCCCGCGCGCTGGCCGAGGCAGGGCGCCCGTTGGGCCGCGCGGCGGTGATCGGTGAGCCGACCGGGCTCAAGCCGATCCGCCTGCACAAAGGCGTGATGATGGAGCGCATCGACATCCTCGGCCAGAGTGGCCATTCGTCGGACCCAAGCCTGGGCCACAGTGCCCTCGAAGCCATGCACGACGCCATGGGCGAACTGCGCGGGCTGCGCCTGGCCTGGCAACGTGAGTACCGCAATCCGCAATTCAGTGTGCCGCAGCCGACCCTGAATTTTGGCTGCATCCATGGCGGCGACAACCCCAACCGCATCTGCGGCCAGTGTTCCCTGGAGTTCGACCTGCGGCCCTTGCCGGGCATGGACCCGCAAGTGTTGCGCGCGGCCATCCGGCAGAAGCTTGAGCCCTTGGCCGAGCGGCATAAGGTCAAGATTGACTACGCGCCGTTGTTCCCCGAGGTGCCGCCGTTTGAGCAAGCCGAAGACGCCGAGCTTGTGCGGGTTGCGGAACGATTGACCGGTCATCGTGCTGAAGCAGTAGCGTTCGGCACCGAAGCGCCTTATCTTCAGCGCCTTGGTTGCGAAACCCTGGTACTTGGCCCTGGCGACATCGCTTGCGCCCATCAGCCGGGCGAGTACCTCGAAATGTCACGCTTGACGCCTACAGTGCGTCTATTACGGGAACTGATCGAACATTACTGCCTGAAACCTGCATAAATTAACCTCTGCCCATTCGTACATAAGGAGAGTGAGCGTGTCGCCAAGCCTGTTCCGACGATAACCATCAGCCCGCTGTGCGCTTTCACGATTCATCCTTTTTCGGCTGCTTTTTATTACAGGCCCAGGTTCTATGCCCGACTACGTTAATTGGCTTCGTCACGCGTCCCCTTACATCAACGCCCACCGCGACTGCACCTTTGTAGTCATGCTGCCCGGCGATGGTGTGGAACATCCCAACTTCGGCAATATCGTCCACGACCTGGTGCTGCTCCACAGCTTGGGCGTGCGGCTGGTGCTGGTGCACGGTTCGCGCCCGCAGATCGAAGTGCGCCTTGAAGCGCGTGGCCTGACCCCTACTTACCACGAAGGCATGCGCATCACCGACGCGGCGACGCTGGAGTGCGTGATCGACGCGGTCGGCCACCTGCGTATCGCCATTGAAGCGCGCCTGTCGATGGACATGGCCTCGTCGCCGATGCAGGGCTCGCGCCTGCGCGTAACCAGCGGCAACTTCGTGACCGCGCGCCCTATCGGCGTATTGGACGGCGTGGACTATCACCACACCGGCGAAGTGCGCCGGGTCGACCGCAAGGGTATTAATCGCCTGCTGGACGAGCGCTCCATCGTGCTGTTGTCGCCGCTGGGGTATTCGCCCACTGGTGAGATCTTCAACCTGGCCTGCGAAGACGTCGCCACGCGCGCCGCCATCGACTTGGGTGCCGACAAGCTGCTGCTGTTCGGCGCCGACTTGGGCCTGATCGATGAAAATGGTCGCCTGGTGCGTGAACTGCGCCCGCAACAAGTGCCGGCCCACCTGCAGCGCCTGGGCAGCAACTACCAGGCCGAATTGCTCGACGCCGCCGCAGAAGCTTGCCGGGGTGGAGTAGGGCGCAGCCATATCGTCAGCTACGCCGAAGACGGCGCTTTGCTCACCGAGCTGTTTACCCGTGACGGCGGCGGTACGCTGGTGGCCCAGGAGCAATTTGAACTGGTGCGCGAAGCGGCGATTGAAGACGTGGGCGGCTTGCTCGACCTGATCAGCCCGCTGGAAGAGCAGGGCATCCTGGTGCGCCGTTCGCGGGAAGTGCTGGAGCGTGAGATCGAGCAGTTCAGCGTGGTTGAGCGCGAAGGCATGATCATCGCGTGTGCAGCGCTGTATCAGATCGCGGATTCGGATGCGGGTGAGCTGGCGTGCCTGGCAGTGAACCCGGAATATCGCCACGGTGCGCGGGGTGATGTGTTGCTGGAGCGCATCCAGACCCGAGCGCGGGCGCAGGGCTTGAAGACGTTGTTTGTCCTCACCACCCGTACCGCCCACTGGTTCCGTGAGCGGGGGTTTGTACCGAGCAGCGTGGATCGTCTGCCGTCGGCGCGGGCTTCGCTGTACAACTACCAGCGTAATTCGAAGATTTTTGAGAAGGCGTTGTAGGCCCGATTTCGGCGGTCAAGCAGGTCAACGTGTGAGAGGGGGCTTGCTCCCGATGGCGGAGTGTCAGTCGATAGTACTTGACTGGCTCACCGCTATCGGGAGCAAGCCCCTTCTCATTTCTATTCCTTCAGAAGTATTGATCAGGGCCGATACGATGGCAGGCACACCGTGAAACCAGCGGTGTTGACATCAAAAGAAAGTATTAGCGATACAAAAACTGTAACAAATTGACGGGAGGATGTGCGTTTCGCCATCATGGCGTCGCTTTTTTGATCGTGAGTGACGTATGAAGCCGTACAGTCAGACTAAACGGTCTAAAAAAGCGCTGGTAAATACCCTTTAGGAATAGCTTGTGTAACGTTCAGTCTACGTAGATTGGGTCGTTTCGCGAAAATGCTTATTCCTGAATCGTATGAAAAAGAATGAAATAATTCTTTTTGGGTGTATGAAAAACTCATTACCCTGCAGGGACCAAATCAACTGCGATTAGACGAAGGTAGTAGACACACAAGGTTACGATTGACTTGTCAGTCACTATGCGGCGCTAATCGCGCATCTGTGGATCGAGGGCGTCAGACCCGAGACCAAAGAAATACAAAAATTAGAAACGAGAGGAGCGGTACATGAATAAGTCCACCTTGGCTTTGGCTGTAGCTTTGGGCGCAATCGCCCAGCAAGCAGGCGCTGCCGGTTTCATCGAAGACAGCAAGGCCACCCTGGGTCTGCGTAACTTTTACATCAACACGGATAACCGTGACGGCTCTGCAAACCCGTCCAAGAACGAAGAGTGGGGCCAAGGCTTCGATCTGCGTTTTATTTCGGGCTATACCCAAGGCACCGTTCAGTTCGGCGTTGATGCAATCGGCTTGTACGGCGTTCGCCTCGATTCGGGCCGTGGCACCAGCGGTAACATCGCCGGTACTTCGTCCGGCGGCACTGTGTTCCCAAGCGACGGCAACCGTGCGGTCCACGATTTCGCCAGCCTGGGCGTGACCGGTAAGGTGAAGGTCTCCCAGACCGAGCTGAAGCTGGGCACCTTGCAGCCTAAGCTGCCAGTTATCGTGACCAACGATGGTCGTATGCTGCCGCAAACCTTCCAAGGCGGTCAGATCACCACCAACGACATCAAGGACTTGACCCTGGTTGCCGGCCAAGTCGAGAAGGCCAAGGGTCGTAACTCCAGCAACAACGAAAACCTGTCGATCGGCGGCGCCAACGGTGGCTCCAACTACAATGCCGGCAAGTTCAGCAACAAGTTCTACTACGCCGGTGGTGACTACAAGCTCACCAAGGACCTGACTGCCCAGTACTACTACGGCAATCTGGAAGACTTCTACAAACAGCACTTCCTGGGTCTGACCCACAACTGGTCGATCGGCCCGGGCGTATTGAAGTCTGACCTGCGTTATTTCAACAGCTCGGACGATGGTAAAAACGGCGACACCGCCGCTTACTTCTCCAGCGGTAACTACAACAACTTCAACGCCGGTAAAGGCAAGGTCGACAACAACCTGTACAGCGGCCTGTTCCTGTACACCGTTGCCGGTCACACCTTCGGTGGTGGTTATCAAGTCAGCAATGGCAGCAGCGACTTCCCTTGGTTGAACCAGGGCGATGGTTCGTCGGCTTACCTGACTACCGACATGCAGATCCAGAAGTTCGCCCGTGCTGGCGAGCGTACCTGGCAAGCACGTTACGCTTACGACTTCGCAAAAGTCGGTGTACCTGGCCTGACCGCTGGTGTTGTCTACCTCAAAGGTAGCGACATCGACACCATCGCCAACAACGCTGGTCGTGCTGAAACTACCGGCCAGTCCGAGTGGGAACGCGACATCACCGTTGCCTACGTGATCCCAGAAGGCCCGCTGAAAAACCTCGGCGTCGCCTGGAAAAACGCGATGTGGCGTACCGACCTGGCGAACACCCGTTCCCAGGACGAAAACCGCCTGATCGTCAGCTACTCGCTGCCACTGTTCTAGTAGCGTGAAGCTGTTGTAACTGTGTAAAACCTTGCCCGGTGCAACACCGGGCAAGGTGTCTTACTTTCAAGTCGGGCTAAACCCCCGCAAGCCCTTCCTGAACCCCTCTGTGTACAGCGTCTCAAGGCCTTCTCGAACCTTGGAATCGATGTTGCTCCTCGCCTGCTCCCACGTCCAATGAACAGATTTTTAATATTCCTTTATCGTCTAGATAAATCGATATTTATTCTTTTTAAATAATCCGCAATCCATGCACAGTGGGATCCATAAGCACTCACCAGGAGCACCACCATGAGCCTAAGACTGGGCGATATCGCCCCCGACTTCGAGCAGGATTCCAGCGCCGGTACGATTCGTTTCCACGAATGGCTGGGCGATAGCTGGGGTGTGTTGTTTTCCCACCCAGCGGACTTCACCCCGGTGTGCACCACCGAGCTGGGCTTCACCGCCAAGCTCAAGGACGAATTTGCTCAGCGCGGCGTCAAGGCAATTGCCCTGTCGGTCGATCCGGTGGACTCGCACCACACGTGGATCGAAGACATCAACGAAACCCAGAACACCATCGTCAACTTCCCAATCCTGGCGGATGCCAATCGTAAAGTGTCCGACCTCTACGACCTGATCCACCCGAACGCCAGTGACACCCTCACCGTGCGCTCTTTGTTCGTGATCGACCCGAACAAGAAGATCCGCCTGACCATCACCTATCCGGCCAGTACCGGCCGTAACTTCCACGAAATCCTGCGGGTCATCGACTCGCTGCAGCTGACCGACAACCACAAGGTCGCCACGCCCGCCAATTGGCAGGACGGTGATGAGGTGGTGATCGTGCCGTCGCTCAAGGATGAGGAAGAGATCAAGAAGCGATTTCCGAAGGGGTATCGCGCGGTGAAACCGTATCTGCGGCTTACCCCTCAGCCTAACCGCTGATACCGAATCGCGGGCAAGCCCGCTCCCACAGGGGAATGCGATCGACTGTGGGAGCCGGGCTCGCCCGCGATGGCGTCAGTCCATGCACCACAGAATTTGAGTTATACCGAAACACATAGCAGGGGTTTTCAGGCCGTTTTTACGGCCTTTTTTTTCGCCCGGAGATTCATAATCTGTATATGCATTTAAAGAATAAACAAATGAAAAAATAAGATTTAAAGATATATAAATCTGCTGATAAGGTCTGTTCCATCTTGGCGCCATCGCCACACAGCGAACCGCTGACACCTGCTCAAGGAAATCCTGCATGTTGGTCGTAACACTTGGAGGCAGTCCCAGCCAGCGTTCGCGCTCCGGGGTGTTGCTGGATAAAACCCGTCAGTGGTTGCAAGACAAAGGCGTGGAAGTGGTGAGTTACCAGATACGGGACTTCCCGGCTGAAGACTTGCTGCACGCTCGCTTCGACAGCCCCAAGGTCATCGACCTGCTGCAACAGGTGGCGAATGCGGATGGCCTGGTGATTGCCACGCCGGTCTACAAGGCTTCGTTTTCCGGCGCGCTGAAAACCGTGCTCGACCTGCTGCCCGAACGCGCCCTGGCCCACAAGATCGTGTTGCCGATGGCGACTGGCGGCAGCATCGCCCACATGCTGGCGGTGGACTACGCCTTGAAGCCGGTGTTGTCGGCGCTGAAAGCCCAGGAATTGCTCCACGGAATTTTTGCCGAGGACAGCCAGATCGCTTATGCCGAAGGCAGCGCACAAGCGCAGCTGGTGCCGGTGCTCGAACACCGGTTGCACGAAGCTCTTGAGCAGCTCCTCAGCGCCATGGCTCGTCGCCCGAAACCGCTGGACCCGCATGTGTTGAATGAACGTTTGTTGAGTGCTCGCTGGAGCATTTAAGCGGTACCCGACATCAAGTAACACTCACCTTACTCAGCCGCCAACGGCCAAGCAGGTGCAGCCAAAACCCTATTCGCATATTTGGAGAGAGCGCCATGCGCACTGTCATCTTGCGTCGTGGTCTGGTCGCACTGTTTGCTGCGGCTGTGTCCTTCGGCGCCATTGTTCAAGCTCAAGCCGCCGAGACCTTGCGTATCGGTTACCAGAAGTACGGCACGTTGGTGCTGCTCAAAGCCAAGGGCACCCTGGAAAAACGCCTGGCCGCCCAAGGCGTGAACGTGCAATGGACCGAGTTTCCCGGTGGGCCGCAATTGCTCGAGGGCCTGAACGTCGGCTCCATCGACTTCGGCGTGACCGGCGAAACCCCACCGGTGTTCGCCCAGGCGGCTGGTGCCGACTTGCTCTACGTGGCCTACGAGCCACCCGCGCCGACCAGCGAAGCGATCCTGGTGCCGAAAGATTCGCCGATCAAATCAGTGGCCGAACTCAAGGGCAAGAAAATCGTGCTCAACAAAGGCTCCAACGTGCACTACCTGCTGGTACGTGCGCTGGAAGACGCCGGCCTGAAATACACCGACGTGCAGACTGTGTTCCTGCCGCCCGCCGATGCACGTGCCGCCTTTGAGCGTGGCAGCGTGGATGCCTGGGTGATCTGGGACCCGTACCAGGCTGCCGCCGAGAAACAATTGCAAGCGCGCACCCTGCGTGACGGTACCGGCATCGCCGACAACCATCAGTTCTACCTGGCGACCAAGCCGTACGCCGAACAACACCCTGAAGTGGTCAAGGCGCTGATCGAAGAAGTCCGCGCCGTGGGCGAATGGTCCAAGGCCAACCCGCAGGAAGTGACTGAACAAGTCGCTCCGCTGCTCGGCGTGCCGGCTGACATCACCCTGACCTCGGTGAAGCGCCAAGGCTACGGTGCGCTGTTCCTGACCCCACAAGTGGTGGCGGCCCAGCAGAAAATCGCCGACACCTTCTACCAACTCAAATTGATCCCCAAGCCCTTGAGCATCAAGGACGTGATCTGGACACCACCCGCCGCCGTTGCCAAAGCGCCGTAATCCGATTTTTTCAGGAGACAACTCCATGAGCCTCAATATTTTCTGGTTCCTGCCTACCCACGGCGACGGCCATTACCTTGGCACCGCCGAAGGCGCTCGCGCCGTTGACCACGGTTACCTGCAGCAAGTGGCCCAGGCCGCTGACCGCCTGGGTTTCGGCGGGGTGCTGATCCCTACCGGTCGCTCCTGCGAAGACTCGTGGCTGGTGGCGGCCTCGCTGATTCCGGTGACCCAGCGTCTGAAATTCCTTGTCGCGTTGCGCCCCGGGATCATTTCCCCGACGGTGGCCGCGCGTCAGGCTGCGACCCTGGATCGCCTGTCTGGCGGCCGTGCGTTGTTCAATCTGGTCACCGGTGGTGACCCGGAGGAATTGGCCGGCGACGGTCTGTTCCTCAGCCATGAAGAGCGCTACCAGGCTTCTGTCGAGTTCACCCGCATCTGGCGCCGCGTGCTGGAAGGCGAAACCGTGGATTACGACGGCGAGCACATCAGCGTCAAAGGCGCCAAGCTGCTTTACCCGCCTATCCAGCAACCGCGCCCGCCGCTGTACTTCGGCGGTTCCTCCGAAGCGGCCCAGGACCTGGCTGCCGAACAAGTGGAAATGGTGCTGACCTGGGGCGAGCCACCGGCTGCCGTCGCTGAAAAGATCGAGCAGGTACGGGCCAAGGCCGCGAAACTCGGGCGCACTGTGCGTTTTGGTATTCGCTTGCATGTGATCGTGCGTGAAACCAACGATGAGGCGTGGAAAGCCGCCGACAAACTGATCTCTCATCTGGACGACGACACCATTGCTCGTGCCCAGGCCTCCTTGGCGCGTTTCGATTCCGTCGGCCAGCAACGCATGGCTGCCTTGCATGGCGGCAACCGCGACAACCTCGAAGTCAGCCCCAACCTGTGGGCCGGCGTTGGCCTTGTCCGAGGCGGCGCGGGTACGGCGCTGGTGGGCGATGGCCCAACGGTTGCTGAACGTGTGAAGGAATACGCAGCGCTCGGCATCGACACGTTTATCTTCTCTGGTTACCCACACCTGGAAGAGTCGTATCGCGTCGCCGAGCTGCTGTTCCCACACCTGGATATCGAGCGTCCCGAGCTGCCAAAAAGCGCCGGGTACGTCAGCCCGTTCGGCGAGATGGTCGCCAACGACATCCTTCCCAAAGCTGCGTCACAGAGCTGAGGCAGCGCCATGAACTTTGAAAAACTAAGCCATCGTGTGGCGCCCTGGGTACTGCCGATTCTCTTGCTGGCGGTGTGGCAGTTGTCGGTGTCGGCGGGCTGGTTGTCGACGCGCATTCTGCCGGCGCCCAGCGCCGTGATTGCAGCCGGCGTCCACCTGGTGGCCAGCGGCGAAATCTGGACACACCTGGCCATCAGCGGCTGGCGTGCGGGCCTGGGTTTTGTGATCGGCGGCAGCATCGGCCTGGCCCTGGGCTTTATCACCGGCCTGTCGACATGGGGCGAACGCCTGCTGGACAGCTCGGTGCAGATGATCCGAAACGTGCCGCACCTGGCGCTGATCCCGTTGGTAATCCTGTGGTTCGGCATCGACGAGACGGCGAAGGTTTTCCTGGTCGCCCTTGGCACGCTGTTCCCGATCTACCTCAACACGTATCACGGCATCCGCAATGTCGACCCGGCGCTGGTGGAAATGTCGCGCAGCTACGGCTTGTCCGGGTTCAGCCTGTTCCGTCAGGTGATCCTGCCCGGCGCGCTGCCGTCGATCCTGGTGGGGGTGCGGTTTGCCCTGGGCTTTATGTGGCTGACGCTGATCGTGGCGGAAACCATCTCGGCCAGTTCCGGTATCGGTTACCTGGCGATGAACGCCCGTGAATTCCTGCAAACCGATGTGGTGGTACTCGCGATTGTGATGTACGCGATCCTCGGCAAGCTGGCCGACCTGGCCGCGCGTGGCCTGGAGCGTGTGTGGCTGCGCTGGCACCCGGCGTATCAAGTGAATAAAGGAGGTGCGGCATGACAGCTCAACAACCCCCGCGCCTGCTGAAGGGGATTCCCTTGGCGGTGCGCAAACTGCGCAAGGCTTTTGGTGCGCGCGAAGTGCTCAAGGAAATCGACCTGCACATTCCTGCTGGCCAGTTCGTGGCGGTGGTCGGTCGCAGCGGTTGCGGCAAAAGTACGTTATTGCGCCTGCTGGCCGGCCTGGACAAAGCCAGCGGCGGCGAGCTGCTGGCCGGCTCCGCGCCGCTGAGCGAAGCGATTGAAGACACGCGGTTGATGTTCCAGGAAGCGCGCCTGCTGCCGTGGAAAAAGATTATCGATAACGTCGGCCTGGGCCTTAAAGGCAACTGGCGCCCCAAAGCGCTGGAAGCCCTGGAAGCAGTCGGCCTGGCCGAACGCGCCAATGAGTGGCCGGCGGCGCTGTCCGGTGGGCAGAAGCAACGCGTGGCCCTGGCGCGCGCCTTGGTCCATCAACCGCGCCTGCTGTTGCTTGACGAGCCCTTGGGCGCGCTGGATGCCCTGACTCGTATCGAGATGCAGCAACTGATCGAAAACCTCTGGCAGAAGCACGGCTTTACCGTGTTGCTGGTGACCCACGATGTCAGCGAAGCCGTGGCCATTGCCGACCGGGTGATCCTGATCGAAGACGGCGAAATCGGCCTCGACCTGATCGTCGACCTGCCACGCCCACGGGCCCGCGGCTCGCATCGCTTGGCGGCGCTGGAAGCCGAAGTGCTCAACCGTGTGTTGTCGTTACCCGGCACGCCGCCGGAACCTGAACCTGTTTCACCGCTGCCTACGCAATTGCGTTGGGCTCAATAACTCACTTGTCCTACGAAGAGAGAACACCATGACTATTAAAGCCATCAACGTGCGTAACCAGTTCAAAGGCACGATCAAGGAAATCGTCGAAGGCGACGTGCTGTCGGAAATCGATGTGCAAACTTCGTCCGGCATCGTTACTTCGGTAATCACTACTCGCTCGGTCAAAGAGCTGGAGCTGGTGATTGGCAGCGAAGTGATTGCCTTTGTTAAGTCCACCGAGGTGTCGATTGCCAAGTTGTAATTGGCGTTGTTCTTGAGGCCGCTATCGCAGGCAAGCCAGCTCCCACATTTGACCGAGTTCCAAGGTTGGAATGCATTCAAATGTGGGAGCTGGCTTGCCTGCGATAGAGCCGGCCCTGTCAAACCAGGACTTGGCGCTTAGGCAAATACGCCGGCAAATAAAGCCCCACATACGCATCAAACACCCGCATCCCTTCCTCCGCCATGCGCGGCGTAATCAACCCATGTTGATGCACTGAGCGCGCATACACGCGGTCGCTCAGCTCCAGCGCTAACGCAAACACATCCACATCGCTGGGCAACGTCGGCACTTCAAAGTGACGGTTGAACACGGTGAGCATCAGGTCGCCCAATTCCAGATCATGCTGACGGTCGGCCTGGGTCACTTCGGTGAGCCCGTGCTGCGCCAGGATCAACTGTCGCGCGGCGGCGTCATGATCATAGATGGTGAGCATGCGCTGTTCGACGATGCAGGACAGGTCGCGCCAGTGTTTGAGTGAGTCATGCTCGATGGGTGCCTGGATGGCTGCCCGGAATGCGGCGTGCACGTCTGCGGTCAACGCCTCCAGCAATGCCGGCACGCTGGCGAAGAAGTGATAGACCGACGAAGGGGGAATCTGCGCCCGTTCGGCCACGCTGTAGATCGACAAACCGGCCACGCCTTCAGCGGCCAGCAAGGTGCGGGCGGCGTCGAGGATCGCGTCGATCCGGGCCTGGCTACGGGCGCGGGGTTTGCGAGGGGCGGCGGGACGGGTGGTCATGGAAGTCTCCTACAAGGCAGCGGGCATTGTATGAGCAGGGAGGTGTGTTGTCTGCCAGGCCGCCTTCGCGAGCAAGCCCGCTCCCACATTCGAACCGGTTTCTTCAGGAGAACTCGGTCAAATGTGGGAGCGGCGGTGCGACGATTCGACTTGCTCGCGAAGGGGCCAACTCGGTCTCCCGGAATAAACCCATAAAAAAACGCCGCAGGCCATTAAGCCTGCGGCGTTCTCTTATTGCAGCCACCGCTTACACGGTATGCAGGTACCAGTTGTACTCAAGGTCGGAGATAGAGTGTTCAAACTCCTCCAGCTCACTTTCCTTACAGGCAACGAAGATATCGATGTATTTAGGATCGATGTACTTGGCCATCACCTCGCTGTCATCCAACTCGCGCAGGGCATCGCGCAGGTTGTTCGGCAGGCTTTGCTCGTTCTGCTCGTAGCTGTTGCCTTCCACCGGTGCGTTCGGCTCGATCTTGTTGGTCAGGCCGTGATGCACGCCTGCCAAAACCGAAGCCATCAGCAAGTAAGGGTTGGCGTCGGCGCCAGCCACACGGTGTTCGATCCGCACGGAATCGGCCGCGCCAGTCGGTACGCGGATCGCCACGGTGCGGTTATCCAGGCCCCAGCACGGCGAGTTCGGCACGTAGAACTGTGCGCCGAATCGACGGTAGGAGTTGACGTTGGGGCACAGGAACGCCATTTGAGCGGGTAGGGTCTCCAGCACACCGCCGATCGCGTGACGCAATGCGGCGTTCTGCTCGGGATCCTCGCTGGCAAAGATGTTCTTGCCGTCTTTGTCCAGGATCGAAATGTGTACGTGTAAACCGTTGCCTGCCTGGCCTGGGTAAGGCTTGGCCATGAAGGTGGTGTCCATCTCATGGTCGTAGGCGATGTTCTTGATCAGGCGTTTGAGCAATACGGCGTAGTCACACGCCTTGATCGGGTCGGCCACGTGGTGCAGGTTCACTTCGAACTGCGCCGGGGCACTTTCCTTGACGATGGCGTCGGCCGGGATGCCTTGCTCTTTGGCACCTTCCAGGATGTCCTGGAGGCAGTCGACGTATTCGTCGAGGTCGTCGATCAGGTAGACCTGTGTCGAATGCGGGCGTTTACCGGAGATCGGCGAGCGGGGCGGTTGCGGGCGGCCGTTCACGTTCTCCTGGTCGATCAGGTAGAACTCAAGCTCGAAGGCAGCGCAGATGGTCAGACCGAGGTCGTCAAATTTGCTGACAACTTGCCGGAGCACTTCGCGCGGATCGGCGAAGAACGGCTCACCTTCTAGTTCGTGCATGGTCATCAGCAGTTGCGCGGTAGGGCGCTTTTGCCACGGCTCATTGCACAGGGTGTCGGGGATTGGATAACAGATTCGGTCAGCATCACCGATGTCCAGGCCCAGGCCGGTGCTTTCCACCGTAGAGCCATTGATATCCAGGGCAAATAAAGAGGCAGGCAGGTTAATGCCCTTCTCGTAAACCTTGTGGAGGCTGGTGCGTTCGATGCGCTTGCCGCGCACCACACCATTCATATCCGCAATTAGAAGGTCTACGTACAGAACCTCAGGATGATCCTTAAGGAACGCGTTCGCTTCGTTAAGCTGAACGGCACGCGGGGGTACCGACATGATGCAACACCTTTGTTGTTAAAAATATCAATCATTGATCTTTTCTGGTTTCAGTCAACCCGAACGGCATGCCGAAGTCAAGCGAGGCCTTTTTTGCCCTAAAAAAGCGCCCTGAGGGCTTTTTTGAGGCTTTTTGGGGCGTTTTTTTGGGTTTGAAAGGCTTGGGACTCGCAGGCTTGAGCGGGCCGTGTTGTATTTTTTACGGGGGTGTTGTGTAAAAAAATGAACAAGGCTAAGCTCGATTCAAACCCATAACAGCAATAATACCGGGGTGCTTCATGTTTCGCCTGCCTCCACTTGGCGTCTCTGCCTGCTTCAGACAGGCTTTGTCATCATTCCATTCTTCCTGTGTAAACACCCGCAGCCCGGTCAATATTCTTGACGCCTCGGCTGACCTCGTCTTTGCCCATTCGCTTTCCTCTTGCCTGCTTCTGAGCGGCTCCCGTGCAGGGTGCTGCTCATGATTCTGCACGAGTTTGGCCTGAGGAATGCAACGCTGCAGCAAATGGCAGGTAAGCTCCTACCCTGAATGAAAAAACGACGCGGATGCTGCGTCAAACAACGCCTGGCCTTTAACGGATGCCAGGAAACCCAGCCCAGAGGCATTTATGAGTAACAACCTCGACCAGCTCACCGATTGGTTGAAAGACCACAAGATCACAGAAGTCGAATGCATGATTGGCGACCTTACGGGTATCACCCGTGGCAAGATCTCGCCAACCAACAAATTCATTGCTGAAAAAGGCATGCGCCTGCCCGAGAGCGTTCTGTTGCAGACCGTGACTGGCGACTATGTCGAAGACGACATCTATTACGAATTGCTCGACCCGGCCGACATCGACATGATCTGCCGCCCCGACCAGAACGCGGTATTCCTGGTGCCCTGGGCCATCGAGCCCACCGCCCAGGTGATCCACGACACCTACGACAAGCAAGGCAACCCGATCGAGCTGTCGCCGCGCAACGTGCTCAAGAAAGTCCTCAAGCTTTACTCCGACAAAGGCTGGCAGCCCATCGTGGCACCGGAGATGGAGTTTTACCTGACCAAACGTTGCGAAGACCCGGACTTCCCGCTGCAACCGCCGATTGGCCGGTCCGGTCGCCCGGAGACCGGTCGGCAGTCCTTCTCTATAGAAGCGGCCAACGAATTCGACCCTTTGTTCGAAGACGTCTACGACTGGTGCGAGCTGCAGGAACTGGACCTCGACACGCTGATTCATGAAGACGGCACGGCGCAGATGGAAATCAACTTCCGTCACGGCGATGCGCTGTCCCTGGCCGACCAGATCCTGGTGTTCAAGCGCACCATGCGTGAGGCCGCACTCAAGCACAACGTGGCCGCCACCTTTATGGCCAAGCCGATGACCGGCGAGCCTGGCAGCGCGATGCATTTGCACCAGAGCATCATCGACATCGCCACCGGCAAGAACGTCTTCTCCAATGAAGACGGGAGCATGAGCCAGCTGTTCCTCAACCACATTGGCGGCCTGCAGAAATTCATTCCTGAATTGCTGCCGCTGTTTGCCCCCAACGTGAACTCGTTCCGCCGCTTCCTGCCCGACACCTCGGCGCCGGTGAACGTGGAATGGGGCGAAGAAAATCGCACGGTCGGCCTGCGCGTACCGGATGCCGGCCCGCAGAACCGCCGTGTGGAAAACCGCCTGCCGGGCGCCGACGCCAACCCGTACCTGGCGATTGCCGCCAGCTTATTGTGTGGCTACATCGGCATGGTCGAAGGCCATGAGCCGAGCGCGCCGGTGGTGGGTCGTGGTTACGAGCGACGCAACCTGCGCCTGCCGTTGACCATCGAGGACGCCCTGGAACGTATGGAAAACAGCAAGACCATCGAAAAATACCTGGGTCAGAAATTCATCACAGGCTACGTCGCGGTCAAGCGGGCCGAGCATGAAAACTTCAAGCGCGTGATCAGTTCGTGGGAGCGGGAATTCCTGCTCTTTGCCGTCTGATGCGCCGGGCGTGTGGGGCAACCCGCGCGCCCTTCACTGAAAAGTCTAGGAGATTGGTATGTCCAGCAACAACCCGCAAACCCGTGAATGGCAAGCCTTGAGCAGCGATCACCACTTGGCGCCGTTCAGCGACTTCAAGCAATTGAAAGAGAAAGGCCCACGGATCATTACCAAAGCCCATGGCGTTTACCTGTGGGACAGCGAAGGCAACAAGATCCTCGACGGCATGGCCGGCCTGTGGTGCGTGGCGATCGGTTACGGTCGCGATGAACTGGCTGACGCCGCCGCCAAGCAGATGAAAGAACTGCCGTACTACAACCTGTTCTTCCAGACCGCTCACCCGCCGGTGCTGGAATTGGCCAAGGCGATTTCCGACATCGCGCCTGCCGGCATGAACCATGTGTTCTTCACCGGGTCCGGCTCCGAAGGCAACGACACCATGTTGCGCATGGTCCGCCACTACTGGGCGATCAAAGGCCAGCCCAACAAGAAAACCATCATCAGCCGCAAGAATGGCTACCACGGCTCTACCGTGGCCGGCGCCAGCCTGGGCGGCATGACCTATATGCATGAGCAGGGTGACTTGCCGATCCCGGGCATTACCCACATCGCCCAGCCGTACTGGTTTGGCGAAGGCGGCGACATGAGCCCGGAAGAATTCGGCGTGTGGGCGGCCAATCAGTTGGAAGAGAAGATCCTTGAACTGGGCGTGGACAACGTCGGTGCCTTTATTGCCGAGCCGATCCAGGGCGCCGGTGGCGTGATCGTACCGCCCGCCAGCTACTGGCCGCGCATCAAGGAAATCCTCGCCAAGTACGACATTCTGTTTGTGGCCGATGAAGTGATCTGCGGTTTCGGCCGTACCGGCGAGTGGTTCGGCAGCGATTTCTACGACCTCAAGCCGCACATGATGACCATCGCCAAGGGCCTGACCTCGGGTTACATCCCCATGGGTGGCCTGATCGTGCGCGATGACGTGGTGGAAGTACTCAACGAAGGCGGTGATTTCAACCACGGCTTCACTTATTCCGGTCATCCGGTGGCCGCTGCGGTGGCGCTGGAGAACATCCGCATCATGCGCGATGAAAAAATCGTCAGTCGCGTTCATGACGAAACGGCACCGTATTTGCAGAAACGTCTGAGGGAGCTGGCTGATCATCCGCTGGTGGGTGAAGTGCGCGGCGTGGGCATGCTCGGTGCGATTGAGCTGGTGCAGGACAAAGCCACGCGCAAACGTTACGAAGGCAAGGGCGCCGGCATGATCTGCCGCACGTTCTGCTTCGAGAATGGCCTGATCATGCGCGCCGTGGGCGACACCATGATCATTTCGCCGCCGCTGGTGATCAGCAACGCCGAAATTGACGAGCTGGTGACCAAGGCTCGCCACTGCCTGGACCTGACTTTGGCGGCATTGCAGGGCTAAGTGCTAGGCTCAGTGCGCAGCGGCTTTCGAGCGTTGCGCATCGAGCAGTTATAAATGAGGCTTTGGTTGAAAGCTGGCCTCAGAACTTGCCAGACTGTCGCCCTGTTTTGTTGCCCTTTAGACGGGCCGCAGAACCTTGTAAGAACGTGGCCCAAAAAAGAAAAATTGGAGCATCACCAAATGAAGGCATTAGGTTTGAAGAACGCTGGCAAGACCCTCCTCGCCTTGTCCCTGATGGGCGCAATGGCGGGCGCGGCCCAGGCAGACGATAAAGTGCTGCACGTCTACAACTGGTCCGACTACATTGCACCGGACACCATCGCCAACTTTGAAAAAGAGTCGGGCATCAAAGTGGTGTACGACGTTTTTGACAGCAACGAAACCTTGGAAGCCAAGTTGCTGGCAGGCAAGTCCGGCTACGACATCGTCGTACCGTCGAACAACTTCCTCGCCAAGCAGATCAAGGCCGGTGTGTATCAGGAGCTGGACAAGTCCAAGCTGACCAACTACGACAACCTGAACAAATCCCTGCTCAAGGCCGTGTCGGTCAGCGACCCGGACAACAAGCACGCCTTCCCGTACATGTGGGGCTCGATCGGCATCGGCTACAACCCGGAGAAGGTCAAGGCCGCGCTGGGCGTGGACAAGATCGAATCGTGGGATGTGCTGCTCAAGCCTGAGAACATCGCCAAGCTGAAAAGCTGCGGCGTGAGCTTCCTTGATTCGCCAACCGAAATGTTGCCGATCGCGCTGCACTACCTGGGCCTGCCGACTGACAGCCAGAAGAAAGACGACCTCAAGCAAGCCGAGGCGCTATTCCTGAAGATCCGTCCTTCGATCGGCTATTTCCACTCGTCCAAGTACATCTCGGACCTGGCCAACGGCAACATCTGCGTCGCCGTGGGTTACTCGGGTGACATCCAGCAGGCCAAGTCCCGCGCGGCTGAAGCCGGTGGCAAGGTGAAAGTGGCCTACGACATTCCTAAAGAAGGCGCCGGCAGCTTCTTCGACATGGTCGCCATCCCTAAAGATGCCGAAAACGTCGACGCGGCCTACAAGTTCATGAACTACCTGCTGAAGCCGGAAGTGATGGCTTCGATCACCAACAGCGTACGTTTCCCGAACGGTAACGAGAAGGCGACCGCACTGGTCGACAAGGACATCACAAGCGATCCAGGCATTTACCCGTCAGCAGAGGTGCAGGCCAAGCTCTACGCTATTGCTGACTTGCCGGCGGCGACCCAGCGTGAAATGACACGCAGCTGGACCAAGATCAAGTCCGGTAAGTAACCGGTCTTCATTAACCACCGCGCCTGGCGCGGTGGTTAATGAAACAAATAAATGACAGAAAGTTTTGCCGGATCGGTTTATCGAGGGTAAGTTGCGCGCCGGTTTTGTTGCCGTGCAACAACTTTAAGGCCCAACTATTTAAGAGGACCTCCACTTGCCAATTTCTTTATTTCGCAAAGCCTTGCTGGTGGGTGCAGGTATCACGCTGGCTGTCAGCGTGCAGGCCGCACCGGCTGTGCATATTTATAACTGGTCGGACTACATCGGCGACGACACCCTGGCCAACTTTGAAAAGGCCAGCGGCATCAAGCCCGTGTACGACGTGTTCGATTCCAACGAAACCCTGGAAGGCAAGCTGCTGGCCGGGCGTACCGGCTACGACGTTGTGGTGCCGTCCAACCACTTCCTCGGCAAGCAGATCAAGGCCGGGGCGTTCCAGAAGCTCGACAAGTCATTGCTGACGAACTACGCCAACCTTGACCCGGTGCTGCTCAAGCGTCTGGAAAAAAACGACCCGGGCAACCAGTACGCCGTGCCGTACCTGTGGGGCACCAACGGCATTGGCTACAACGTCGATAAAGTGAAGGAAGTGCTGGGTGTCGACAAGATCGATTCCTGGGCCGTGCTGTTCGAGCCGGAGAACATGAAGAAGCTGGCCACGTGCGGTGTGTCGTTCATGGACTCGGCGGATGAGATGCTGCCCGCGGTGCTCAACTACATGGGCCTGGACCCCAACAGCACAAACCCGGCCGACTACAAGAAAGCCGAGGAAAAACTGCTGAAAGTGCGTCCTTACGTGACCTACTTCCATTCGTCCAAATACATCTCCGACCTGGCCAACGGCAACATCTGCGTGGCCGCCGGTTTTTCCGGTGATGTGTTCCAGGCCAAGGCCCGCGCGGCCGAGGCGGGCAAGGGCGTGAACATCGCCTACGCGATTCCGAAAGAAGGCGGCAACCTGTGGTTTGACGTACTGGCGATCCCCAAGGATGCCGCCAACGTCAAGGAAGCCCACGCCTTCATCAACTATTTGCTGCAGCCTGAGGTGATCGCTCAGGTCAGTGATCACGTCGGTTACGCCAACCCTAACCCAGGGGCGGACAAGCTGATGGAGCAATCGATACGCACCGACGAAGCGGTTTACCCACCGCAGGCGGTTCTCGATCGGACATTTGTCAATTTCGAGCTACCCCCGAAAGTGCAACGTTTGATGACCCGTAGCTGGACCAAGGTCAAGACGGGCAAGTAAGGCTCAGACTATCCAAGGTTCGCCCACATCGGGTGAGCTGCAAATTTTGTTGGGAGTTTCGTAAATGGCAGTTGCCTCCGGCGCCTATAAGAAAGCCCTCGAGGGCGACCAGACACCGAAAAAGGTGCTGGTCAAAATCGACCGGGTCACGAAGAAGTTCGACGAGACGATTGCCGTGGACGATGTGTCCCTGGAAATCAAGAAAGGCGAAATATTCGCCTTGCTCGGCGGTTCGGGTTCGGGCAAGTCCACCTTGCTGCGCATGCTCGCAGGTTTCGAGCGCCCGACTGAAGGGCGCATCTACCTCGACGGTGTGGACATTACCGACATGCCGCCCTACGAGCGGCCGATCAACATGATGTTCCAGTCCTACGCCTTGTTCCCGCACATGACGGTGGCGCAGAACATTGCGTTCGGCCTGCAACAGGACAAGATTCCCAAGGCCGAAGTCGACGCCCGCGTGGCCGAGATGCTCAAGCTGGTGCAGATGAGCCAGTACGCCAAGCGCAAGCCGCACCAGTTGTCCGGTGGTCAGCGTCAGCGTGTGGCCCTGGCGCGGTCCCTGGCCAAGCGCCCGAAACTGCTGCTGCTCGATGAGCCCATGGGCGCCCTCGACAAAAAGCTGCGCTCGCAGATGCAGCTGGAGCTGGTGGAGATCATCGAGCGCGTGGGCGTGACCTGCGTGATGGTGACTCACGACCAGGAAGAGGCCATGACCATGGCCGAGCGCATCGCGATCATGCACCTGGGCTGGATCGCCCAGATCGGCAGCCCGATCGACATCTACGAAACCCCCACCAGCCGCCTGGTGTGCGAGTTCATCGGCAACGTCAACATCTTCGACACCCAAGTGGTGGATGACGCCGAAGGCCACGCGGTGCTCAAGTGCCCGGACCTGGACCGCGACATCTACGTGGGCTACGGCATCGCCACCGCGGTGGAAGACAAGTCGGTGACCTACGCCATCCGCCCGGAAAAGCTGCTGGTCACCACCGAAATGCCGACCTGCGAGCACAACTGGTCCAGCGGCAAGGTGCACGACATTGCTTACCTGGGCGGCCACTCGGTGTTCTATGTGGAGCTGCCGAGCGGCAAGCTGGTGCAGTCTTTCGTCGCCAACGCCGAGCGCCGTGGGCAGCGTCCGACCTGGGGTGACCAGGTCTACGTCTGGTGGGAAGACGACAGCGGCGTGGTACTTCGCTCATGAATATGAAGAAGTTCAAGCGGCGCTTGGATCGTATAATCCCCAGTGGCAAGCAGGTGGTCATTGGGATTCCTTTCCTGTGGCTGTTCCTGTTTTTCGCACTGCCGTTTTTCATCGTATTGAAAATCAGCTTTGCCGAAGCCGATGTGGCGATCCCGCCGTACACCGAGATCTACACCTACGTTGAGCAGAAGCTGCAACTGGTGCTGAACCTGGCGAACTACAGTTTGCTGGCGGGCGATGAGCTGTATATCGCCGCGTACCTGGGCTCGCTCAAGATGGCGTTTTTCAGCACGCTGCTGTGCCTGCTGATCGGCTATCCGATGGCCTATGCCATTGCTTCTGCGCGCAAAGAGATGCAGACCGTGCTGGTGCTGCTGATCATGATGCCGACCTGGACTGCGATCCTGATCCGCGTGTACGCGTGGATGGGCATTCTCAGCAACAACGGTTTGCTCAATGGCTTCCTGATGTCCATGGGGTTTATCAACGAACCGCTGCAGATCCTTAATACCAACATTGCGGTGTACATCGGCGTGGTCTATTCGTACCTGCCGTTCATGATCCTGCCGCTGTATGCCAACCTGGTGAAACATGACCAGAGCCTGCTGGAAGCCGCATCGGACCTGGGTTCGAGCACCTTCAATAGCTTCTGGAAAATCACCGTGCCGCTGTCCAAGAACGGCATCATCGCCGGCTGCATGCTCGTATTCATCCCGGTGGTGGGCGAGTTTGTGATCCCGGAACTGCTGGGCGGCCCGGAAACCCTGATGATCGGTAAAGTGTTGTGGCAAGAGTTCTTCAACAACCGTGACTGGCCGGTGGCGTCTGCCCTGGCGGTGGTGATGCTGGCGATCCTGATTGTGCCGATCATCCTGTTCAACCGCAGCCAAGCCAAAGAGTTGGAGGGCAAGATATGAAGCGCTTCAGTTTCTCGAGTTTCATGCTGGTAGCGGGGTTGTTGTTTATCTACCTGCCGATGCTGATCCTGGTGATCTACTCGTTCAACGAATCCAAGCTGGTGACGGTGTGGGGCGGTTGGTCGATCAAGTGGTACGTGGGCCTGCTCGACAACACCCAGTTGATGGGGTCGGTGGCGCGTTCCCTGGAAATCGCCTGCTACACGGCGGTGGCTGCGGTAGCGCTGGGCACGTTGGCAGCGTTTGTGCTGACGCGCATCAGCCAATTCAAGGGCCGCACGCTGTTCGGCGGCCTGGTGACCGCGCCGTTGGTGATGCCGGAAGTGATCACCGGTCTGTCGCTGTTGCTGCTGTTTGTGGCGATGGCGCAGATGATCGGTTGGCCGCAAGAGCGTGGCATCGTCACCATCTGGATCGCCCACACCACGTTCTGCGCAGCCTATGTGGCGGTGGTGGTGTCGGCGCGCTTGCGTGAGTTGGACCTGTCGATCGAAGAAGCGGCGATGGATTTGGGTGCGCGGCCGTGGAAGGTGTTCTTCCTGATCACCATCCCGATGATTGCACCGTCGCTGGCTGCGGGCGGCATGATGTCGTTCGCGCTGTCGCTGGATGACTTGGTACTGGCCAGCTTTGTGTCGGGGCCGGGTTCGACCACCTTGCCGATGGAAGTGTTCTCGGCGGTGCGCCTTGGGGTTAAGCCCGAGATTAACGCCGTGGCGAGCTTGATCCTGTTGGCGGTGTCGTTGGTGACCTTCCTGGTGTGGTTCTTCAGCCGCCGTGCCGAAGAACACCGCAAGAAGGCTATCCAGCAAGCGATTGAAGAAGCGGCGGCGGATGGCTGGAAACAGCCGGACAAGCGCCGGGCGCCTGCACCGGTCTAACTGACGGAACGCGGTAAAAAATGTGGGAGCTGGCTTGCCTGCGATAGCGGTGTATCAGTCGACTCATCTGTCGACTGATACACCGCTATCGCAGGCAAGCCAGCTCCCACAGTTGATTGCATTTCAGGTCAACTAAGCCACCCACGGCGACTTGCGGATCACCTCCACAAAATTCATCGGCTTGAACCCCGGCTCCTGATCCACCAACACATCAGTCTTCACGTTGCCAAACGTGGTCTGCGGGCGATGGCGCAAGCCGTCGGCAAACGCGCAAATGATGCACTCCTTGAACCCTTCCCCACGTGGATGCGCATGCACCACGGCTTCGCGCTGCACGCTGGAAAACGCGGCGTAGTCCATGCCCAGCACGTCCATCTCCACGCCGGCCGTCACCAGCGCCACGGTCGGGCGCAGATGCTGCGGCACGCCCGGTGTGGTGTGCAGGGCGATGGATAACCACACCTGTTCGATGTCGTCATCGCCCAGGCCGTAAGGCTTGAGGAAGGCCGCGGCTGCGTTGGCGCCGTCCACTTCAAAGCGCTCGTTGTCACTGCGATGGCCTTCGACCAAGCCAAGGTCATGAAACATTGCGCCAACGTAGAGCAACTCCGGGTTGTAGGCGAGTTGCTTGCGTTCACCGCTCAATGCGCCAAACAGGAACACCCGGCGAGAGTGGTGG
Organism: Pseudomonas sp. H1_A03; assembly: GCF_054685145.1. NCBI lineage: Bacteria > Pseudomonadati > Pseudomonadota > Gammaproteobacteria > Pseudomonadales > Pseudomonadaceae > Pseudomonas > Pseudomonas sp. H1_A03. The sequence continues at coordinate 944,700 of NZ_CP162829.1, read as the reverse complement.
TAGAGCAGGTCGGATTCGACGTCGCGGATGTATTCGGTGGTGGCCTTGGCCAGGGCGCTGTCAGGGATCTGGATGCCGGCGATGGTGGTGGTCATGGTCGTTCTCCTCTGGGAAGCATCCAGTCTGGTCGTGTGCTCGTGGAGGGGCTAGCACGGCGAGGGAGCGATGTCGGCCAATGTGCAGCCACATCGTGCCAAGGCAAAATCAGCTAGGGTGTAGCAGGCGATTGATCCCTTGAAGCCTGCGAAAATCAAAAATGTGGGAGCGGGCTTGCTCGCGAATGCGGTGGTTCAGTCACCGAATTTATTGGCTGATCCACCGCATTCGCGAGCAAGCCCGCTCCCACAGGGGTTTGTGTTCATCCAATCAAAGGTGTGTTGTTCATGGGCAAAACCGTTGCCATCCTGATTTTCCCCGGCGTCCAGTCACTGGACGTGACCGGCCCCATGGATGTGTTTTGCGAGGCCAACCGGTTTCTAGCGCCTGAGGACCATTACCAGCTTGAAGTGATTGGCCTTGGCCTCGGCACCATGGCCGCCTCCAACGGTCTGTCATTGCAGGCCCACCGGCACTACAGCGAAGCCCTGCACGCCTATGACCTGCTGCTGGTCGCTGGCGGCCCGCAGTTACCCTTCGAGGACTTCGGCACGCAGTTCGATGATTGGTTGCGGGGCGCCGCTGCAAGGGCACAACGCTTCGGTTCGATCTGCAACGGCGCGTTCATGCTGGCCCGAGCCGGGCTGCTGGATGGGAAAACCGTCACCACCCATTGGAACGACGCGGCTGATCTGGCGCGCCTGTGCCCCACCGCCCAGGTTGAGGCCGACCGCCTCTACGTGCAGGACGGCAACCTCTACACCTCGGCCGGGGTCACGGCGGGTATCGACTTGTCGCTCTATTTGCTGGCTCAGGACCACGGCCCGGAAGTCGCGCTGAGCGTGGCCAAGCGCTTGGTGGTGTTTACCCAGCGTTCGGGCGGGCAGTCGCAGTTCAGCCCGTTCCTCACGCCCCACGCCGAAACCACCTCGGCGGTGGCGTTGGTGCAGCTGTACGTATTGGCGAACCTGACCGGCGACCTGAGCATTGCCGACCTGGCCGAGGCGGCCAATATGAGCCCGCGCAATTTCTCTCGGGTGTTTGCCCGTGAGGCGCGGATTACGCCGGCGGAGTTTGTCGAGCGGGCGCGGGTGGACGCGGCGCGGGTGCTGCTCGAAAGCAGCCACGCACCGCTCAAGACGGTGGCTTATCAATGCGGGTTTCGCGACGCCCAGCACATGCGCAGTGTGTTCAACCGCCGGCTGGGCGTGACGCCACAACAGTTCCGGCTTAACTTTGCGGCGCCGGTTTGAGCGTGTCGTAGGCTTCCAGCGCACGCAGCGAGTAGATGTATGCCGCGCCGGCATTCAGCGAAATCGCGGTGGCCAATGTGGCGGCAACCTCTTCGCGGGTCGCGCCGGCCTTGATCGCGGCGTCGGCATGCACGCCGATGCAACCGTCGCAGCGGGTGGTGATGGCCACGGCAATGGAGATCAGCTCACGGGTCTTGGCGTCGAGTACGTTGTTTTCCTCGGCAGCCTCGCCCAGCGCCATGTAGGCTTTGACCATCTTCGGGTTGCTCTTGCCCAGCGCGCCAAAGGCTTTCTTCACGGTAGGCAGCAAGTGGGACCAGTTATTGAACATTGCGGTAACTCCTCAACAGGTTGGGTGTGAAGCCAGTCTGTTCTGTTTGAGGTTGGGGTTATTGTTCAATCCGCTCATCTTTTTGACCGATGCTCGCAAATGAATTCGATCGACACCCTTATCGCGCTGGCCAACCTGCGCGGCAGTCTGGATTTGCGGTGCCAGTTCCAGGGCGCCTGGGCGCTGGAGCATGCCCCCGAGAATCTCGGTGTGGCGCCGTATCACATCGTGCTCAGTGGCAGCTGCCGCGCGGAATTGTCGGGCGGGCAACAAGTGACCCTGGAGGAGGGTGACATCCTGCTGATGCCTGGCGGCGCCACGCACTTGCTGCGCAGCCAGGGCGCGAGGATCAGGCCGATGCAGCCCCGGGTGGTCGAAGGCGGCGTACTCAAGGTGCACCGCCTGGGCGGTGACCAGCCGGATTTGGACATGCTCTGCGGCAGTTTTCACTACAACCGCCAATCGCTGTTGTTCGGTGCGTTGCCGGAGCACTTGGTGGTGTCCAGCCGCGAATGGCAGGCCGATGGGCAATTGGCAGCGTTGATTGGGTTGCTGCGCAGCGAAGCGGACGGCGAGCAGCTCGGCGCACGTTCGTTTATCGATGCACTCTCTTCAGCGCTGTTCACCCTGATCCTGCGTGCCTGGCTGACCCGTCAGGCGCCAGTTGCCGGCACCTTCGCGCTGCTCGCTGACAAGCGCCTGAGCAAGGCCTGGCAGGCGATGCTGGCCGATCCCGGGCACGAGTGGACCATCGACAGCCTGGCCACCGCCGCGACGATGTCGCGCGCTACGTTCATGCGCGCGTTTGTAAAAGTGGCGGGCGTATCGCCCTGGGTGTTGCTGACCCAGTTGCGCATGGAGCTGGCATTCAACCTGCTGCGCGAGTCACGCCTGAGCCTGTTGGATATCGCCGCCCAGGTGGGTTACCAGTCCCAGGCGGCGTTCAGCAAGAAATTCAAGGAAACCTATGGTGAGGCGCCGGGACGGGTGCGGGCACGGTAGCCGCCGCACCACCGGTCAAAATGTGGGAGCTGGCTTGCCTGCGATGGCGGTGGTTCAGTCACATCGCTATCGCAGGCAAGCCAGCTCCCACGTTGATCGGGTGTACAGGCCGCTATCTCGCCGGTAGTAATTTAAGCGTGCCTCGGGTGTTGGCCGTCACTTCCTCATCACTGAAATGCGCCTGCTCATACCCGCCTTCGATGTAGGTTTCTGCCTGGTCGCCATAGTGTTTGTCGAACGGCACCCCACTTTGCCCGACCGGGTTGATGGTCAGTGCGTGAGCCGCATCGGCGAAGTCGATCAGGCGGCGGGTAGAAGGCCCGTAGGTCACCGGCCACGGTGCCGGGCCGATAGGGGCCGACTGGTTGTTGGGCACTTCGTGGGTTCCCGGCGCCGGGAACGGGCCGACATTCACGATCAGGTCCAACGGTTTCTGCGAGCCCAGCGGGTGGCCATGGGTCAGGGTGTGGGCCTTGCCCCACTGCCATTGGCTTGGGTCATCGCCGAAAGTGGCTTTGAGGTGTGCGAGGCTGTTGTCCCAGGCGAGTTTGACCGACTCCGCGCGCTTGCCGTCCCACCACGGCGAATCCGGCGCGGCGGCCAGGCGTGGCAGCGCGGCGTCGATCACGCGGGTGCTGAGCAGGGTCTTGAACATGGCGTCGCCGAGTTTCGGATGGAAGGCGGCGTCGGCCAGGTTGAACAGGAACTGGTTGAACAGCGTGGCGCTGGTGGAGTCCAGCGGGTAGTCACCTTTCCAGGCGGCCAGTTGCTCCACCAGTTTCAACTGCGCCGGGTCCTTGACCACTTCACGCAGCACCGGCAACAGCGGCGCCAGCAGGCGCGGGCCGAAGGCGGTGGCGGTGCCCAGTTGCAAGGCCTGGCTGTTGTCGACATCCCACTTCACGCTCTTGTCGCTCAACTGCGCGTTCAACTGTTGGCCACGGTCGGCCAGGTTGTAATAACCGGGGATCTCCATGCCGGTGGGCGAGACGGGTTGCGCGTTGGCCGACACCACGTAGCCACGCGCGGGGTTTTCTTCCTGGGGGTTGGCGCTGAAGGGGTAGAAGCCCAGCTTGTCGGCCTGTGTGCTACTGCCGTCGAGGATAAAGCCGGCATTGGTACCGGCCGGACGAATCGGCAATTGCGCCGCCGCCCACCAGCCGATATCGCCCTTGGCATTCGCCCACACAATATTCAGCCCCGGCGCAGACACCTTCGACGCCGCCGCGCGCGCCTTGGCCAGGGTGTCGGCGCGGTTGAGCTGGTAGAAACCTTCGAGGATCGGGTTCTGGGTGTCGAGGAACGCCCACCACATGGCAATCGGCGTCTTGCCGGCACTTTCGCCGAGCACGTCATTAATGACCGGGCCGTGGGGTGATTGGCGCAGGGTCAGCGTGACGGGCGCCTGGCCTTTCACCGCAATCTGTTGCTCGGTGCTGGTCATATCGACCCACTGGTCGTGGTACCAGACCTGATTGGCGTTTTCCGGGTTGACCTTCTCGGCGATGAGGTCGAGGTCATCGTTCTGGAACATGGTCAGGCTCCAGCCGAAATCCAGGTTGTGCCCCAGGAACGCCACCGGCACCAGCGCGTTGTGATAGCCATACAGCTCAAAGCCCGGCGCCGACAGCTGCGCCTCGTACCACACCGACGGCACCGAGAAGCGAATATGCGGGTCACCGGCCAGCAACGGTTTACCGCTCTTGGTGCGGTTGCCGCTGATGGCCCAGGCGTTGCTGCCTTCGAACTGCGGCAAGCCATTGTCGGCCAAGGCCTGTTCGCTCAGGGCGGCGATGGCGCCGAGGGTTTGCCAATCGCTGGCGGCGAGGTTGAGGGCGCCCTGAGGTTGCCAGTCGAGGTCGAAGACTTTCAGGTAGTCGCTGCCCAGTTGATCGCGTACGTAAGTCAGCAGAGGCTCGGTACGAAATGCGGCAGCAAAGCTGTAGGCCATATACCCGGCGACGCTGATGCTGTCCTCGGCGGTGAACGGCCGCTTGGGGATGCCCAGCACGTCGAACTCCATCGGGCGGGCGTGGCTGTCTTGATATTGGTTGATCCCGTCCAGGTAGGCTTGCAGGGCCTTCCAGTGCGCCGAATCATGATCCAGCTGCGCCACATAAGTGGCGGCGCGGTCACGAATGCGCAGGCTACGGAACAGCTTATCGGTCTCCAGCAGCTTGGGCCCAAGCACCTCGGCCAGCTCGCCACGGGCCAGGCGCCGCATGATCTCCATCTGGAACAAGCGGTCCTGGGCGTGCACGTAGCCCAGGGCGCGATACAGGTCGGTTTCGTTCTCGGCACGAATATGCGGCACGCCACGGTCGTCGTAGCGCACGGTGACCGAGCCTTGCAGGTTGGCCAGCTCAACCGTGCCCTGGCGGGTCGGCTGCTTGCTGTACACGTACCAGCCGGCGCCGAGAGCCGCCAGCACTACAAGAACCGCGAGAGTCCGCAAGACGCGCTTCATGAACATTCCTTACCAAGAGAGGGGTGGCGAGTTACGAGCCTTTTGGCCAGGAACAATAGCAGCCCACCGCCAGGGTGTGCGTGGCATTCACCTCGCGCCCCGCTCCAAGGGCCTTCAAGATCGGCTCAATAAAACTGTTGCTGGAATTGCACGTCAGGCCTTCGCTGTAGGGCCCGAAATACGCGAGTTTGCCGCTGCGATCCCAAATGCCCACCGCCGGGCTGGCGGGCACTTGGTCGGCGCCGGGCAGGGCGGTGAGGGTTTTCATTGTGCGCAGGTTGTCAGGCAGTTGGCCGTGGCTGCCGGGTTTTTGCAGCGCATAGAACTCGACGCCTTGGGGGGCGTAGTGCTCGATCAGTTCGCCCAGGTGTTGTTGGTTGCCGACATTGCACGGGCAGGCCGGGTCCCAAAAGTGGACCAAGCGGATCGGGCCTGGGCCGGCGAGCTCGGCCGGCAGCTTCAATGGGTCGCCGGAAAACACCGCCGTGTGTTCGCTGAAGGCGCGCAGGTAGCGGCCCTGGAACCAGTCATACGCGGCCCACAGCACGCCGGTGCAGATAACCACGATAAGGCTGGCGAACAGGGCGGTGCGGTAGGGCTGTCGCATTCAGATGTATCCTCAGAGGTCGCGTAGCTTGCCATGCTTGTCCTGACAGATGAATATCGCAGCTCGATATTCATCTCTGCCGTAAGTCTGGAACCCTTTATGCCTGTGACCTTTGACCCCGATCATCTGCGCGAAAGCTTGCGGCCCCTGGTGGATGCGCAACCGCTTTCAGCTGAGGCGCGGGTCTACCAGCGTTTCTACGGGCTGGATCTGGCCGCGCGCGCAGTACCGGCGGTCAGCCGTCTGGGGCGTTTCGAGGTGGATGGGTTTCAGGTGGTCGCGCAGGTGTGGTGGCCGCCCAAGCCTGTGGCGACGATGTTTATGTTCCACGGCTTCTACGACCATATGGGGCTGTATCGCCATGTGGTGGACTGGGCGCTGGACCAGGGGTTTGTGGTGATCGCGTGCGATTTGCCGGGCCACGGGTTGTCCAGTGGCGAGCGCGCCAGCATTGATGATTTTGCGGTGTACCAGCATGTGGTGCAGGCACTGTTCGCCGAGGCCCAAGCGCTGCAACTGCCGCAACCCTGGCACCTGTTCGGGCAAAGCACCGGCGGGGCGGTGGTGGTGGATCACTTGCTCAACCATGGCGCCGACAGCCCGGCCCAGGGCAAGACCTTTCTGCTGTCACCGTTGGTGCGACCGCGTGCCTGGGGTTGGTCGCAAGTCAGCTATTACGTGCTGCGGCCGTTCGTCAAAGGCATTGCGCGGCGCTTCAGCGAGAACACCCACGATCCCGAGTTCAAGCCGTTTCTTGAGGCTGATCCGCTACAGCCGCGCCAACTGCCTACCGCCTGGGTCGGTGCATTGGCGCGCTGGATCAAGCGTATCGAGGCTGCACCGCGCAGTTTGCGGCGCCCGGTGATTGTGCAGGGTGAGGAAGACATGACGGTGGACTGGCAGCACAACCTGCAGGTGCTGCGCGGCAAGTTCGACAGGCCCGAGGTGTTGATGCTGCCGCGTGGCAGGCATCATTTGGCGAATGAGATTGCGGAGATTCGTGAGGCGTACTTCCGCTATTTAACGGACCACCTGAAGTAACGCGATGCAAATGTGGGAGCAGGCAAGCCAGCTCCCACACTTGTTACGGTGCCAGGCTTGAAGTGCTTTGGCCGACTGCCAGCCCTGCACGAATCGCCGCCAACGCCGCCTGGTAATACGCCTTACCTTCCGACGACTCCGCAAACGTAGCGAATTCTTCCAACTCAGGGTCAGATAAATCCCGATAAACGTACAGCAGCGTGTTGTTCAGATCCTTGTCGATCTGCTGCATCAACCGCTCACGCTGGCCATTCAACATGCCCTGGGCCTGACCGCCGCCCAACAGGCCGGGGATCATCTGGCTCAGGCTGTCGGCCGCCACGCCGGCAATCGCCAGGCTGACTTCCGCACCGGCCTCACGGGCTGGCAAGGCCTGGGCCAGGTGGCCGATGATCAGGCTGCGGGTGGCGTCGGCTTGGATTTTTGGCAGGCCCTGAGCGTTTTTCGCCAGTTGGTCGCGGCGCGTCGCCAGCAACTCGGCGGCGACAATCTTGCGGCCCAAGGGCGATTGAAAAAACGCCAGGGCAGGCTTCGGGTCCGCCAGGTTCTTGCGCAATTGCGCCTCGGCACGCTGGTCCATGGCCTGGGCGGCAAAGCGTTTATTGCTGTTGTCCACCAGCGCCTGATACACCGCTGGCGGCAGGCTGTTGCGGTAGCGTTGCTGGGCCGCACTGAGGGCGTCATTGAAATGCGCACGTTGTTCGGCCCAGCCGGCGACCTTGTACAACTGGTCATGGCCGTCTGCCCAGGCGGGCAAAACGCAGAACATCAGCAAGGAAAAAAACAAACGACGCATATGGACTCCTGTCAGTCGGCCACTATTGTCCGTGTCGGGCGTAGGATTTGTCGAGAAGTCCTATCGGTCACCTGACTAAAGTGTATTCAGACGCTCGGCGGCTCTGTCGGATTCACAAGCGTATGGATACTATGCGCGCCATGCAAATACCCCTCGATCACCCGCTGTTGCAACGCATTGTCGACGACCTGGCCGAAAAAGGCTGGTCCCGACAAGACGGCTTTCTGCCCCAGGCTCTGACCCTGGAACTGGCGGCTGAGTGCCGTAAACGTGCGGCCGAAGGTGAATTGGCCCCGGCGGCGGTCGGGCGCGGACCGGCCCAAGAGATTCGCGAAGGTATTCGCGGTGACCATATCCAATGGCTGGAAGAGGGCGATGCAGCAGTCTGCGACACCTATATGGCGTTGATGGACAGCCTGCGCCTGGCAATGAACCGTGGCCTGTTTCTCGGCCTCGAAGACTTCGAAAGCCACTTCGCGATGTACCCGCCGGGCGCGTTTTACCTCAAGCACCTGGACCGGTTCCGTGACGATGATAGGCGCATGGTCTCGGCGGTGATCTACTTGAACAACGCCTGGCTGCCCGAGCATGGCGGCCAGTTGCGCATGTACCTCAAGGACGGCGTCGAATACGACGTGGTGCCCACCGGTGGTAGCCTGGTGGTGTTCCTGTCGGGCGAGGTGCCCCACGAAGTCATGCCCGCTAAGCGCGAACGCCTGTCCCTCACTGGCTGGTTTCGCCGGCGGGGCAACGAGCCGTTTTGAGCATGCAAAAGATTCTGGTCAGCCGTTGCCTGCTTGGGCACAAGGTGCGCTACGACGGCGCGGCGAGCGGGCCGTTCGACCATCTGGCGGCGTGGCAAGCCGAAGGGCGAGTGGTTGCGATCTGCCCCGAAGTGTCCGGTGGATTGCCAACGCCGCGTCCACCCGCCGAAATCTCGGGCGGGCAAGGTGTAGAGGTGTGGGAAGGCCGCGCCCAGGTGCTGACCGCCGAGGGCGAAGACTTCAGCGCTGCCTTTCTCGAGGGTGCGCGCCAGGCCTTGGCGCTGGTGCAGCGCCATGACATCCGCATCGCCGTGCTCAAGGCGAATAGTCCGTCTTGTGGAAACTTGCTGACGTACGACGGCACCTTCAGCGGCGTGAAGGTGAGCGGCGAAGGCGTGACGGCAGCGCTGCTCAAACAGCATGGCGTGCAGGTGTTCAGTGAGTTGGAGTTGCCTGAGGCGTTAGTAGCGCTGGCGCAGCTATCGAAACCTGTGTAGGTCAAAATGTGGGGGCTGACCGAGTCAAATCCGAAAAATCACTGTGCCTTGGCTACCGGAGTCTCGCTCTCAAGCCACTTCTGGGCCAACGCCTTCAATCGGCCATCGGCCTTCACCCGCCCCAGCGCCTTATTCAGACTCGCCTTGAATGCCGGGTTACCTTTCTGGAACGGGATCGCCAACTCAGGCTTATCGCTGTAAGGCTCACTGAAATCGAACCGATCCTGCAGCTCGGCAGTCATAGCGATATGGTTGATCGCTACGTCGTACTTGCCGCTTTCCACACCTGGCAACAGGTCGGCATCATCGGTGGTGATAAATGACGGGCGCACGTCCATCTCTTTAGCCAGTTGTTCACCCAGTTCCACTTCGAAGCCGGTGAGTTTGTCGCCTTCCTTGAAGTTGAAGGGCGGGGTATTGGCTTCAAGGGCGATGCGCAGTTCGCCACGGTCATTGACGTCGTCGATCAGTTCGGCATGAGCCAAAGGGCTCAGAAGGGGAAGCAAAAGTAACAGGCCAGGCGAAAAGCGCATGGTCACTCCTAGAGAATTCGAATGTGCGAGGCGCCGTTCAGCATCGCTTTGCTATGGTGTTGAGTGCCTTGGACAGCAATTTGTCGCGAAGTTGTCATCAACCTACAGATTTCATGGAAAAACTGGAGAAGCGAATGAAAGCCTTTTTGTCCCGTGCCACCCTGGCCTCCTTGATGCTGGGTGCGTCTATGTTGGCTACCGCCGCAGACGGCATTCCGCGCAGTGCGCCGCCTGAAGGCGCCAAAGTATTCATCGTGTCGCCAAAAGACGGCGCCACTGTCGATAAAACCTTCACCGTCAAATTCGGCATGGAAGGTTTGAAACTCGCGCCTGCCACTGACCAGGCGCCAGGCACTGGCCACCACCACCTGCTGATCGACCAAAAAGAACTGCCTGACGCCAGCGTGCCCATCCCGGCCACCGACACCGTGATCCACTACGGCAAGGCCCAGACCGAAACCGAACTGACCCTCACCCCAGGCAAGCACACCTTGCAACTGGTGGCCGGCGACAAACTGCACATGCAGTTCAACCCGACTGTAGCGTCGAAAGTCATCACGGTTAACGTTAAGTAAGATTTGTTCAGATGAAAAAAAGGGAGCCCCGAGGGGCTCCCTTTCTCGTGGTGCGATCGAAACCTTAGAACAACACGCGGCTACGAATCGTGCCGTTGATGTGCTGCAGCTTCTCTTGCGCCAGGTCCGAGTACTCGGCGTCGACGTCGATGACCACGTAGCCGACCTTCTCGTTGGTCTGCAGGAACTGACCGGAGATGTTGATGCCGTTTTCCGCGAAGACCTTGTTGATCTCCATCATCACGCCAGGAATGTTCTGGTGGATGTGCAGCAGACGGTGCTTGCCAGGGTGGGCCGGCAGCGCCACTTCCGGGAAGTTGACCGAGGACACGGACGTACCGTTGTCGCTGTACTTGACCAGTTTTTCCGACACTTCCAGGCCAATGTTGGCTTGGGCTTCAGCGGTGGAACCGCCGATGTGCGGGGTCAGGATCACGTTGTCCAAGCCACGTAGCGGGCTTTCGAAGATGTCGTCGTTGGAGCGCGGCTCCACCGGGAACACGTCGATAGCGGCGCCGATCAGGTGCTTGTCCTTGATCGCGTCGGCCAGGGCGTCCAGCTCGACCACAGTGCCGCGCGCTGCGTTGATCAGGATGCCGCCTTTCTTGATAGCGCGGATTTCCTTCTCGCCGATCATCCACTGGGTCTCAGTGGTTTCCGGAACGTGCAGGGTCACGATGTCGGACATACCCAGCAGCTCGGTCAGGCTCGACACTTGAGTGGCGTTGCCCAATGGCAGCTTGGTCAGGGTGTCGTAGAAGAACACCTGCATGCCCAGGCCTTCCGCCAGTACCGACAACTGCGTACCGATCGAGCCGTAACCGACGATACCCAGCTTCTTGCCGCGGATTTCGAAGGAGTTGGCTGCGCTCTTGATCCAGCCGCCACGGTGGCAGGAAGCGTTCTTCTCAGGAATGCCACGCAGCAGCAGGATGGCCTCGGCCAGCACCAGCTCCGCAACGGAACGGGTGTTGGAGTACGGTGCGTTGAACACCGCGATGCCGCGCTCGCGCGCTGCGTTGAGGTCGACCTGGTTGGTACCGATGCAGAAACAACCGACAGCCACGAGCTTTTTGGCGTGGTCGAAGATCTCTTCGGTCAGCTGAGTGCGGGAGCGAATGCCGATAAAGTGCGCGTCGGCGATCTTTTCCTTTAACTGGGCTTCCGGCAGAGAACTGGTGATGTACTCAATGCTGGTGTACCCGGCAGCTTTCAGAACGTCGACAGCCGATGGGTGGACGCCTTCCAGAAGAAGGAACTTGATCTTGCTCTTATCGAGAGAAGTCTTGCTCATCTGCGTAAACCTGTATCCCGGAGAAAAATGGCAGGGAATCGGATCGAGTAAGCTGACCCGGACGGCAGGAAAGCCGTCACCGCAGAAACGCCCTTGGGCTCTGTCCTGCGGGGGCGGTATGCTAGCATACGCGCCCCGCTAAACACCTATTCCTGCGACGTGAAGCGTTCTCAGGATGACCATGAATTGTTCGAGAGTTCTGTCGATGACCCATCCTGCCCTGATTGATGAGCTGAAGACCCTGGTTGAGCCCGGCAAAGTGCTGACCGATGCAGACTCCCTGGAGGCTTACGGCAAGGATTGGACCAAGCATTTCGCACCCGCGCCGACCGCCATCGTCTTTCCCAAGACCATTGAGCAGGTCCAGGCCATCGTGCGTTGGGCCAATGCGCACAAGGTGGCGCTGGTGCCGTCCGGTGGGCGTACTGGCTTGTCGGCAGCCGCTGTGGCGGCCAACGGCGAAGTGGTTGTGTCATTCGACTATATGAACCAGATCCTCGACGTGAACCTCACTGACCGCACCGCCGTGTGCCAGCCGGGCGTGGTTACCAAGCAATTGCAGAACGTCGCCGAAGAAAAAGGCCTGTACTACCCGGTGGACTTCGCTTCGTCCGGTTCCAGCCAGATTGGCGGCAATATCGGCACCAATGCCGGTGGGATCAAGGTGATTCGCTACGGCATGACCCGTAACTGGGTGGCCGGCATGAAGGTCGTCACTGGCAAGGGTGATGTGCTTGAACTGAACCGCGACCTGATCAAGAACGCCACCGGCTACGACATGCGCCAGCTGTTTATCGGCGCCGAGGGCACCTTGGGCTTTGTGGTCGAAGCCACCATGCGCCTGGACCGTGCGCCGAAAAACCTGACGGCCATGGTGCTGGGGACCACCGATTTCGACTCGATCATGCCGGTATTGCACGCGTTCCAGAGCAAGCTGGACCTGACCGCCTTCGAGTTCTTTTCCGACAAAGCCCTGGCCAAAGTCCTCGGCCGTGGCGACGTGCCGGCGCCGTTCGAAACCGAATGCCCGTTCTATGCGCTGCTGGAATTCGAAGCCACCACCGAAGAAGTCGCCAACCATGCGCTGGAAACGTTCGAACACTGCGTCGAGCAGGGTTGGGTGCTGGACGGCGTGATGAGCCAGAGCGAAACCCAACTGCACAACCTGTGGAAACTGCGCGAGTACATCTCCGAGACCATTTCCCACTGGACGCCGTACAAGAACGACATCTCGGTCACCGTCTCCAAAGTACCGGCTTTCTTGAAGGAAATCGACGCGATCGTCGGCGAACACTACCCGGATTTCGAAATTGTCTGGTTCGGTCACATTGGCGACGGCAACCTGCACTTGAACATCCTCAAGCCGGAAAACCTCAGCAAGGATGAGTTCTTCGCCAAGTGCGCCACCGTGAACAAGTGGGTGTTTGAAACCGTCGAGAAGTACAACGGCTCAATCTCCGCTGAACACGGCGTGGGCATGACCAAGCGCGATTACCTGACCTACAGCCGCTCGCCGGTTGAAATCGAATACATGAAAGCAGTGAAAGCGGTGTTCGACCCGAACGGGATCATGAACCCCGGCAAGATTTTCGCTGTTTAACCGCCCCTGAAGGAGTCGTTTCATGAGCTACCAGCACAAGTATGTCGACGGCACCAACATCCACTTTCCGGTCGGTAAAGTGGTGTGTATCGGGCGTAACTACGCCGAACATGCCAAGGAACTGGACAACCCGGTGCCTACCGAGCCGTTGCTGTTCATCAAGCCGGGCAGTTGCGTGGTGCCGTTGGAAGGCGGTTTCAGCATTCCAACCGAGCGCGGCTCGGTGCATTACGAAGCGGAAATCGCGGTATTGATCGGCAAGCCTTTGTCGAACAAGCCCAGCCGTGAAGAAGTGCTCGACGCCATCTCCGGCTTCGCCCCGGCCCTGGACCTGACCCTGCGCGACAAGCAGGCCGAGCTGAAAGCCAAGGGCTTGCCGTGGGAAATCGCCAAGTCTTTCGACGGCGCGGCAGTCATCGCACCGTTCGTGGTGGGCAGTACGTTCCCGGACGTGACCGATATCGGCATCCGCCTGACCATCAATGGCGAAGTGCGCCAGGATGGCAACAGCGCGCAAATGCTCAACCCGATCATTCCGATGATCCAGCACATGGCCGGCTGCTTCTCGCTGCAAGCGGGTGATGTGATCCTCACCGGCACCCCGGCCGGCGTGGGCCCGCTGAATGTGGGTGATGAGCTGGTGCTGGAGCTGTCGGGTGTGAATCGCTTCGAAAGCAGCGTTCGCTAAACCCTGGCGAAACGCGGTTAAAAATGTGGGAGCGGGCTTGCCCGCGATGCAGGCACCTCGGTCATCTGACGTACCGAGTCGCCTGCATCGCGGGCAAGCCCGGCTCCCACAGGGTTTTGTGTGCGCCTGGAGTTTCCAGTTTTTTGCATTTTTTTCACACATCATCCGGATAATCCTCAGCCACTTGCACACGGGCACCTCGATCCTGTGCTATCACCTAACGCTGACTTTCCGGAAAAAGCACCCAATGGCCGTGCCCCTGCCTACCGTCACCCCCAAGCTGCGTTCCCGCCTTGCCCTGCGCTGGTATTCCTGGCTATTGCTGGCGGGCGTGATTGTGTACGGCGTTGCCTGGGCCATGCACTGGGATGATCGCGGCGTACTGTGGATGCTGGAACGCTTCGAAACCCCCGCCGAGCGCCAAGAGAGCGTGTGGCTGCCGGACTATCATGCCGTCATCGATGGCAAGCTTTTGCCGGGGATGGAGAAGGACGAGGCTTCGGACGTCTCCTACAACCCTCAGACCAAAACCCTGTTTTCCGTGATGGGCAAAAACCCATTCCTCGTCGAGTTGAGCCTGCAAGGCGATGTGTTGCGCAAGATGCCGCTCAATGGCTGGGATAACCCGGAAGGTATCACCGTGATGGAAAACGGTTTGATGGCGGTGGTCGATGAGCGCCAGCACACGGTGACCCTCGTCAAGGTCGTCGCCACCACCCAGCAATTGAACAAGGCTGACTTCCCGAGTTACGACCTGGGCCCCTCCAAGGATCAAAACAAAGCGTTTGAGGCCGTGGCTTGGGACAAGCCTAACCAGCAACTGGTGTTCGGTGAGGAACGCCCGCCGGCACTGTTTACCTGGAAAAGCGACGGCAGCCAGGCCCTGGTCGGCAGCAAGCAAAAGCTCGCCAGCACCGAGCTGGATATGCGTAACCTCTCGGCCCTGGCCGTCGACCCGCGGACCGGCCATTTACTGGTGCTGTCGGCTGATTCCCACCTGTTGCTGGAGCTGGACGAGAAGGGCGGGCAAGTCAGCTTCATGACCTTGCTCGGCGGTTTCAACGGCCTTAAAAACACCATTCCCCGTGCAGAGGGCGTGACCATGGGCGACGACGGCACGCTGTACATGGTCAGTGAGCCAAACTTGTTCTATCGCTTCGAAAAACAGAAATAACGGACAGATTGCGTCGGATATTTCTCTATCAGCGGCATTCGCCAGACACTGGGCTGCGTTTAAGTTTAAATTCAGACAGGCGTGATATTCATTCGCCACTTTTGAACTTGAGCCCCTCCGATGCGACGACTAGCCCGCCCCAAACCTATGTTCTTTATTCTTGCACTGATCGCCCTGGTCAGCGCCGGGGTCGTTGCGCAGCATTTTCGCCTGTTCGAGCGCGCTTGGTTCAACTGGCAAGTGTGGCGCAAGCCGGTGAATGAGCGCTCCATCGGCCTGGCGGACTATCGGGTAGCCCTGGAGGCCCAGGTGATCGAGGGGCTCAACGACGACGTCTCGGCTCTTACCTACGACCCAGTGCGCAAAAGCCTGTTTACCGTCACCAATAAAAACGCCGAACTGATCGAGTTGTCGCTGGAGGGCAAGATCCTGCGGCGTATTCCCTTGGTGGGATTTGGCGATGCCGAGGCGGTGGAATTTATCAGCGACAACACTTATGTCATCAGCGATGAGCGCCAGCAGCGCTTGATCAAGGTCCATGTGGATGACGACACCCAATTCCTCGACGCCGCCGATGCGGAGCAAATGACGCTGGGCCTGCACGTTGGCGGCAATAAGGGGTTTGAAGGCCTGGCGTACGACTCGGTGGGCAAGCGCCTGTTCGTCGCCAAGGAGCGCGACCCGATGCTGATCTATGAGGTCCATGGCTTTCCCCATTTCAAACCGGAAAAAACCTACTCGGTGCACGTGATCAACAACCCCAAGCGTGACGCCGGGCTGTTTGTGCGTGACCTCTCGAGCCTGCAATACGACGAGCGCAGCGGCCATCTCTTGGCGCTGTCGGATGAGTCGTTTCTGGTGCTGGAACTGGATATTGACGGTCGCCCGTTGAGCAGTCTGTCGCTGCTGAATGGGCGCCATGGCCTGAAGAAGCGCGTGCCCCAGGCGGAAGGGATCGCGATGGATGATGACGGTAACTTGTACCTGACCAGCGAGCCGAACCTGTTCTACGTGTTCAAGAAACCAAATCCCTGAAGCACCACAGAACCAAATGTGGGAGCTGGCTTGCCTGCTCCCACATAAAGCACAGCCGATGGGGTTAGGCCTTGAGGGTTTTCACACCGTCGGAAGTGCCCAGCAACAACACATCCGCCGGACGCGCCGCGAACAAACCATTGGTGACCACACCAACGATCGCATTGATCTGCGTCTCAAGCGCCACCGGATTGGTGATCTGCATGTTGAACACGTCGAGGATGATGTTGCCGTTGTCAGTCAACACGCCTTCGCGGTACACCGGGTCGCCGCCCAGTTTCACCAGCTCGCGGGCCACGTGGCTGCGGGCCATCGGGATGACTTCCACCGGCAGCGGGAACGCGCCGAGTACTGGCACCAGCTTGCTGGCGTCGGCGATGCAGATAAAGGTCTTGGCCACGGCCGCGACGATTTTCTCGCGGGTCAGGGCTGCGCCGCCGCCCTTGATCAGGTTCAGGTGTTCGTCGCTTTCATCGGCGCCGTCAACGTAGAACTCCAGGTCGCTCACGGTGTTGAGCTCATACACCGGAATCCCATGGCCCTTGAGGCGCGCGGCGGTGGCTTCGGAGCTGGCCACGGCGCCGTCGAATGCGCCCTTGTGCTGAGCCAGTGCATCGATAAAGCAGTTGGCGGTGGAGCCGGTGCCGACACCGACGATGCTCTTGTCGTCGAGTTTAGGAAGGATTAAATCGACGGCGGCCTGGGCCACTGCCTGTTTGAGTTGATCCTGGGTCATGCGGGCTCCGGAACGGGCGGGGAGTAAAGAGGGGCGCGAGTATAACCCAACAAAACCTCTGGATTCGTGTGGTCGCCCGGCCGAACGCTGGGTTAGACTCCTTGGCCCTGCCCATCCCGCCCAGTGATTTCCGCCGATGCTTGAACAGTACGTCAAAAAGATCCTCACCTCGCGCGTTTACGACGTTGCCGTAGAAACCCCGTTGCAGACCGCCCGCCAGCTTTCCGAACGGCTGGGCAACAAGGTCTGGCTCAAGCGTGAAGACTTGCAGCCGGTGTTCTCGTTCAAGATTCGCGGCGCCTACAACAAGCTGACCCAACTGAGCGCCGAAGAGCGTGCGCGCGGTGTGGTCACGGCGTCGGCGGGCAACCATGCCCAGGGCCTAGCCCTGGCGGCCAAGGTACTGGGGGTGAAAGCCACTATTGTCATGCCCAAGACCACTCCGGAGATCAAGGTCGAAGGCGTGCGCTCGCGTGGCGGCAAAGTGGTGCTGCATGGCGATTCCTTCCCGGAAGCTCTGGCCTACTCGCTGAAACTGGTCGACGAAAAAGGCTACGTCTACATTCACCCCTACGATGATCCACACACCATTGCCGGGCAGGGCACCGTGGCGATGGAAATCCTGCGCCAGCACCCGGGGCCGCTGGACGCGATTTTTGTACCGGTGGGCGGCGGCGGGCTGATCGCGGGTATTGCGGCCTATGTGAAATACCTGCGCCCAGAGATCAAAATCATTGGCGTCGAACCGGACGATTCCAATTGCCTGCAAGCCGCGATGGCGGCGGGTGAGCGCGTGGTGCTGCCGACCGTGGGCCTCTTTGCCGATGGCGTGGCGGTGGCACAGATCGGCCAGCACACCTTCGACATCTGCAAGGACTACGTCGATGAAGTGATCACCGTGAGCACCGATGAAATCTGTGCGGCGATCAAGGATATCTACGACGACACCCGCTCCATCACCGAACCAGCGGGCGCCTTGGGCGTGGCAGGTATCAAGAAATACGTCGAGACCCGTGGCGTTACCGGGCAGACCCTGGTGGCGATCGACTCCGGCGCCAACGTCAACTTCGACCGCCTGCGCCATGTGGCCGAGCGCGCCGAGTTGGGTGAAGGCCGCGAAGCCATCATCGCCGTGACCATCCCCGAAAAGCCCGGCAGCTTCAAGGCGTTCTGCGAGGCTGTGGGCAAGCGCCAGATCACCGAATTCAACTATCGCTTCCACTCCGGCAGTGAGGCACACATTTTTGTCGGCGTGCAGACCCACCCGGAAACCGACCCGCGCAGCGCGCTGATCACCAGCCTCACCAGCCAGGGTTCCCCGGTGCTGGACCTGACCGAGAACGAGCTGGCCAAGTTGCACATCCGCCACATGGTCGGCGGCCATGCGGCCCACGTCAGCAATGAAGTGGTGTTTCGCTTCGAATTCCCGGAGCGTCCGGGCGCCTTGTTCAACTTTCTTAACAAATTGGGCGGGCGTTGGAACATCTCGATGTTCCACTATCGCAACCACGGCGCAGCAGACGGCCGTGTGGTCGCCGGCCTGCAAGTGCCGGCGGACGAGCGCCACCTGGTACCGGCAGCCCTGGAAGCCATCGGCTACCCGTACTGGGATGAAAGCGATAACCCGGCCTACACACTGTTCCTCGGATGAGCGACTACGCTGATTGGGGCGGCCTTAAGGAAGACGACACATGGAAACCCTGACCACCCTGAAAGTTATCCACATCGCGGCCACCGTATTGCTGCTGCTCAGCGGCCTGGGCTTGGCGTTGCTGGCCTGGCGCAAGCGCAGCGCCGGCCCGGCGGTGACCGTGCAACGCCCGTGGGCGTTCGTCTGGTTGTTGATGGGCATTTGCGTCGTCAGCATGCCGTTTACCGGTTGGTGGCTGGTGCACCTGACCGGCTGGCCGCTGGGCCAGACCTGGATCCTCGGTTCCAGCATCCTCTACACCGTGGCGGCGCTGGCGTGGTTCTGGCTGGTGGCGCGGCTTAATCGCCTGCGTAAGGGCGAGGGCGGCAGCTTGAACTTCACGTTGGTGCTGGCGGTAATCAGCCTGGTGGGGTTTGTGGCGATTGCCGGTTTGATGGGTGCCAAGCCTGTCTGAATGAGTGCCTACCTGCTGCTGAAAACCCTGCATATTCTCTCGTCGACCGTACTGTTCGGGCTGGGCGCGGGCTCGGCTTACTACGCGTTACGCGCCTGGCGCACCGGCAACGTGGAAGTGATCGCCGTGACCTTCAAGCACTTGGTGTTCGCCGATTGGGCGTTTACCGCGACCACGGCGGTGTTCCAGCCGTTGAGCGGGATTGGCTTGATGCATCTGGCGGGCTGGTCGCTGCAGCAGAGTTGGTTGCAGTGGACGTTCGGTTTGTATGTGCTGGCGGGGATCTGCTGGCTGCCGGTGGTGTGGTTGCAGATTCGCGTACACAAGATGGCGGAGCGGGCGTTGCGGGAGGGGACGGCGATGCCGATCAAGGCCACGACCTATATGCGCTGGTGGTTTGGCCTGGGGTGGCCGGCGTTCCTGGCGTTTATGGCGATTTTCTACTTGATGGTGGCCAAGCCTATGTAGTGAGCGGGCTTGCCCCGCGCTGGGTGGCGGAGCCGCCCCAAACCAGGCGAATTGGATTCATCTGGAATTCGGCATTGTCTGTATTAGGGCTGCTTCGCAGCCCAGCGCGGGGCAAGCCCGCTCACTACAGGTCAGCTGCGCAACGTGATGACCGGCCAGCCACGCTTCTCGGCCTCGGCCCGCAAATTCGGGTCCGGATCCACTGCCACCGGATGAGTCACTTGCTCCAGCAGCGGTAAATCATTCATCGAGTCGCTGTAGAAGTAACTGTCTTCCAGGCTGAACCCGGTCTCTGCCAGCCAGCGATTCAAACGTGTCACCTTGCCCTCGCGAAAGCACGGCACGTCGGTGCTGCGCCCGGTATAACGGCCGTTTTCCATCTCGCACTCGGTGGCGATCAGGGTTTCCACGCCCAGGCGTGCGGCAATCGGCGCGGTGACGAAACGGTTGGTGGCGGTGATGATCACCAGCGTGTCACCGGCGGCGCGGTGCTTGGCCAGCAGTTCGGCGGCCAGCGGCAGCATCAGCGGCTCGATGCAGTCGCGCATGAAGTCATTGTGCCACTCATCCAGTTGGGCCATCTCGGTACGGCCGAGGATTTCCAGGCTGAAGTTCAGGTAGGCGGCATTGTCCAGCTTGCCGGCCAGGTAATCCTGGTAGAACTCGTCGTTGCGCGCCTTGTAGGCGACGGGGTCGAGAATCCCGCGTTCACAGAGGTAATCGCCCCAGGCGTGATCGCTGTCACCGCCAAGAAGGGTGTTGTCCAAGTCGAATAAAGCCAGGCGCATTGCAGTTACTCGCTGAAAAGTCTGTAAAAAGGCGTCCAGAATACGGTCTTTTCACAAGAGTGCACATAAGGTAAGAAGCCTCGTTGCCGCTGGAACAACCTTTGTGGAACAATGCGGCGACATGCGTTTGCGAGGTTGTTGCCGTGATCGACCCCGATGGTTTCCGTCCTAATGTCGGGATTATTCTTACGAATGATGCCGGACAGGTGCTATGGGCTCGCCGAATCAACCAAGATGCCTGGCAGTTTCCTCAAGGCGGAATCAACCCCGACGAAACCCCTGAAGACGCCTTGTACCGTGAGTTGAATGAAGAAGTCGGCCTTGAGCGTGAAGATGTGCAGATTCTGGCCTGTACCCGTGGCTGGTTGCGCTATCGTTTGCCGCAACGCCTGGTGCGTACCCACAGCCAACCGCTGTGCATCGGCCAGAAGCAGAAATGGTTTCTCCTGCGCCTGATCTCCGACGAGCAGCGGGTGCGGATGGATTTGACCGGTAAACCGGAGTTCGATGGCTGGCGCTGGGTCAGCTATTGGTACCCGTTGGGCCAGGTGGTGACATTCAAGCGCGAAGTGTATCGTCGCGCTCTCAAAGAGCTTGCCCCGCGCCTTTTAGCGCGCGACTGACGACGGAGTTCGACCCCGAGCCATGCTCAATACGCTGCGCAAGATCGTCCAGGAAGTTAACTCCGCCAAGGATCTCAAGGCGGCGTTGGGGATTATTGTGTTGCGCGTCAAGGAAGCCATGGGCAGCCAGGTCTGCTCGGTTTACCTGCTGGACCCCGAGACCAACCGTTTTGTGCTGATGGCCACCGAGGGCCTGAACAAGCGCTCCATCGGCAAGGTCAGCATGGCGCCCAATGAAGGTCTGGTGGGCCTGGTGGGGACGCGTGAAGAACCCCTGAACCTCGAACATGCAGCCGATCACCCGCGTTACCGCTACTTTGCCGAAACCGGCGAAGAGCGTTACGCCTCGTTCCTCGGCGCACCGATCATTCACCACCGCCGCGTTGTGGGCGTGTTGGTCATCCAGCAAAAAGAGCGCCGTCAGTTCGACGAAGGTGAAGAAGCCTTCCTGGTGACGATGAGTGCGCAATTGGCCGGGGTTATCGCCCACGCCGAGGCGACGGGCTCGATTCGCGGCCTGGGGCGTGAAGGCAAGGGCATCCAGGAAGCCAAGTTCGTCGGCGTGCCGGGCTCGCCGGGCGCTGCGGTTGGTACGGCGGTGGTCATGTTGCCGCCGGCGGACCTGGATGTGGTGCCGGACAAGACCGTCAAAGACATCGACGCCGAAATCAAACTGTTCAAGACCGCCCTGGAAGGCGTGCGCGCCGACATGCGCAACCTCTCGACCAAGTTGGCGACCCAGCTGCGGCCCGAAGAGCGCGCGCTGTTCGACGTGTACCAGATGATGCTCGATGACGCGTCCCTGGGTAACGAAGTCAAGACTGTGATCAAGACCGGCCAGTGGGCCCAGGGCGCGTTGCGCCAAGTGGTCACCGATCACGTCAACCGTTTTGAAATGATGGACGACGCCTACCTGCGCGAGCGCGCCTCGGATGTGCGTGACCTCGGTCGCCGTCTGCTGGCCTACCTGCAGGAAGACCGCACCACCAACCTGGTCTACCCCGACAACACCATCCTGATCAGTGAGGAGCTGACCGCCACCATGCTCGGCGAAGTGCCGGAGGGCAAGCTGGTGGGCCTGGTCTCGGTACTCGGTTCGGGTAACTCCCACGTCGCGATCCTGGCCCGTGCCATGGGTATCCCGACGGTGATGGGCCTGGTGGACCTGCCGTATTCAAAAGTGGATGGCATCGACATGATCGTCGATGGCCATCGCGGCGAAGTGTTTACCAACCCCAGCGACGTGCTGCGCAAGCAATACGCCGAAGTGGTTGAAGAAGAGAAACAGCTGGCGCTGGGCCTCGACTCATTGCGCGAACTGCCGTGCGTGACCACCGATGGGCATCGTGTGCCGCTGCTGGTCAACACGGGCTTGCTGGCGGATGTAGCCCGTGCGCAACAGCGCGGCGCCGAAGGGGTGGGCCTGTACCGCACCGAAGTGCCGTTCATGATCAATCAGCGTTTTCCGAGCGAGAAGGAGCAGCTGGCGATTTATCGCGAGCAACTGCAGGCCTTCCACCCGCTACCGGTGACCATGCGCAGCCTGGACATCGGCGGCGACAAGTCACTGTCGTATTTCCCGATCAAGGAAGACAACCCCTTCCTTGGCTGGCGCGGCATTCGCGTCACGCTCGACCATCCTGAAATTTTCCTCGTACAAACCCGCGCCATGCTCAAGGCCAGCGAAGGCCTGAATAACCTGCGCATCCTGCTGCCGATGATTTCCGGCACCCATGAGCTGGAAGAGGCGCTGCACCTGATTCACCGTGCGTGGGGCGAAGTGCGCGATGAAGGCGCCGACGTACCGATGCCGCCGATTGGCGTGATGATCGAAATCCCGGCGGCGGTGTACCAGGCTAAAGAGCTGGCGCGGCAGGTGGATTTCCTTTCGGTGGGTTCCAACGACCTGACCCAATACCTGCTGGCCGTGGACCGTAACAACCCACGGGTGGCCGACCTCTACGACTACCTGCACCCGGCGGTGCTGCAAGCCTTGCAACACGTGGTGCGCGACGCCCATGCCGAAGGCAAGCCGGTGAGCATCTGCGGTGAAATGGCCGGCGACCCCGCGGCGGCGGTGCTGTTGATGGCGATGGGCTTTGACAGCCTGTCGATGAACGCTACCAACTTGCCGAAGGTGAAGTGGATGCTGCGTCAGGTCGAACTGAGCATGGCCAAGGATCTGCTGGCAGAGCTGATGACCATCGATAACCCGCAAGTTATCCACAGCTCGCTGCAACTGGCGCTGAAGAACCTGGGGCTGACGCGGATGATCAACCCGGGCTCCGCGAAGAGCCTCTGACTTCAGATGGTGGGCTTTTGTAGTGAGCGGGCTTGCCCCGCGCTGGGCTGCGAAGCAGCCCTAATACAATCACCGCATGCTTTCAGATAGAGCCGGTTAGCTGGTTTTGGGGCGGCTTCGCCACCCAGCGCGGGGCAAGCCCGCTCACTACAAGCTGAGTTCTACCTCGCCAAGTCGCCCACCATGCGGCCCAAAACTGCGCTCCACCATCCGCCGCGACCCATCTGCATTCACAATCAACGCCGTACTCGCCCGCGTGCCGTAACTCGGGCTGGCAATAAACACGCTCGACAACAAACTCTCAGTCGCCAAGCCCACCCCGGTATCCGGCAAATCCGCAAACGGCGCCGTCTGCGGATCACTCAAAATATCCAACAACGCCTCAGGCTGCGGGTCCTCCAGCATCTCGCTCAACGCCGCTTTGGCCTTGATCAGCTTGGGCCACGGCGTGTCCAGCCCGGCATTGGACAACCCATACACCCCGGCCTCCAAACGCGTCGGCTCAGTGTGATTAGCGTTGTAGTGCCACAACTCATTGCGCGTACCCACCAGCAGGTTAAACCCGGCATATTCAATCGATCGACCGTTAACATCGGCCAGATACGCTTCAATCGGCAACGAACCACTGAGAAACCGCGCCACTAACTCCCCGCGCGACTTACGTGCCGGCGGCTGGTGCGGGTCGCGGATATTGGTCAAGGCGGCAAAGCGCCCGTCGGCATTCACCCCCAGCCAGGTACCGCCTGCTTCCTGATCGCGGCCGGCGAAGACTTCGGGCACGTCCGGCCATTGGGCCAGCGGCAGGCTGGGGCGGGCGTAGAACTCATCACGGTTGGCCGCGACGATCAGCGGTTGGGCGTGGCCCGGCCGCCAGGCGAAAACAATCAGGCACATCAGGCGATTCCCTTTTGTGTTTTTTGCCACTCTACCGGCAGCAACGCAGGCGTTCCATCGTATCCAGTTGGGTTGCATGCCTTCCATCCGTTAACATGCCGGACTTGGTCTGGGGGCTCCCATGGAATTTCTGCTGTATTTGCTGCTCGGCGCCTGTGCGGGCGTGCTCGCCGGGCTGTTTGGCGTGGGCGGCGGGATTATCATCGTGCCGGTGCTGGTGTTCAGCTTCACCTTGCAGGGCTTTGATCCGCAAGTGCTGACCCACCTGGCCGTGGGCACTTCCCTGGCGACGATCATCTTTACCTCGGTGAATGCCGTGCGTGAGCACCATCGGCGTGGCGCGGTGCGTTGGCCGATCTTTGTGTGGATGACCGTGGGTATCCTGATCGGCGCAGGCTTTGGTGCACTGACCGCCGAGGCGATTTCCGGCCCCCACCTGCAAAAGATCATCGGCGTGTTTGCCTTGTTGGTGGCCGTGCAACTGGCCCTGGAGGTCAAGCCCAAGGCCAACCGAACGGTGCCGGGCAAGGTTGGCCTGACCATCGCCGGCACATTTATCGGCTGGGCTTCGGCGATTTTCGGGATTGGCGGCGGCTCGCTGACCGTACCGTTCCTGACCTGGCGCAGCGTGCCGATGCAGCAGGCCGTGGCCACTTCATCGGCTTGTGGCCTGCCGATTGCGCTGGCCAGTGCATTAAGTTTCATGATTCTGGGCTGGCATGACCCGCTGTTGCCCGCTCATAGTCTAGGGTTCGTGTATTTGCCGGCACTGTTGGGCATTGCCCTGACCAGTATGGTGTTCGCCCGTTTCGGCGCACGCCTGGCGCATCGGTTGTCGCCGCGTTTGCTCAAGCGGTTGTTCGCCGGGCTGCTGTTCTGTGTCGGTTTAAACTTTTTGTTGTAATGCAGGCTTAATCGCGCCCGGGCATGGTCCGGGCGCTATAACGAATGATTTAACGAGGAGTCGCAATGCTGCCTTACCCGCAGATCGACCCGGTGGCCTTGGCTATCGGTCCGCTGAAAATCCACTGGTACGGGTTGATGTACCTGATCGGCATCGGCGGTGCCTGGTTTCTGGCTTCCCGACGCCTGAACCGTTTCGATCCGACCTGGACCAAGGAGAAGCTCTCCGACCTGATCTTCTGGTTGTCGATGGGCGTTATCGTCGGCGGGCGCCTGGGGTATGTGCTGTTCTACGACCTCTCCGCGTACATCGCCAACCCGACGCTGATTTTCGAAGTGTGGAAGGGCGGCATGGCGTTCCACGGTGGGTTTATCGGCGTGATGATCGCCGCCTGGTGGTTTGGCCGGCGTAACGGCAAGTCGTTCTTCCAACTGATGGACTTCATCGCACCGATGGTGCCGATCGGCCTGGGCGCTGGGCGTATCGGTAACTTCATCAATGCCGAACTCTGGGGCAAGCCGACCGACCTGCCGTGGGCGATGGTGTTCCCGCCGTTCAGCGACCCGGCGCAATTGCCGCGCCACCCGTCGCAGCTCTACCAGTTCGCGTTGGAAGGCGTGGCACTGTTCCTTATCCTGTACCTCTTCTCGCGCAAGCCGCGCCCGACCATGGCCGTGTCCGGCATGTTCGCGTTGTTCTACGGGATCTTCCGATTCATCGTCGAGTTCGTGCGCGTGCCGGATGCGCAATTGGGCTACCTGGCGTTCGGTTGGGTGACCATGGGGCAGATCCTTAGCCTGCCAATGATCCTGGGCGGCCTGGGCTTGCTGTGGTGGGCCTACAACCGCCCGCAGCCTTTGAAGAACACCGCGCTTTAAATTCGAATGCCGAGGCCTGCAAGGTCTCGGCTTCAACGATACGGGTAAACAAATGAAGCAATATCTCGAACTACTGAACGACGTCGTGACCAATGGATTGACCAAGGGCGATCGCACCGGCACCGGCACCAAGGCCGTGTTTGCCCGTCAGTATCGGCATAACTTGGCCGACGGCTTCCCGCTGCTGACCACCAAGAAGCTTCACTTCAAAAGCATCGCCAACGAGCTGATCTGGATGTTGAGTGGCAACACCAACATCAAGTGGCTCAACGAAAACGGCGTAAAGATCTGGGACGAATGGGCGACCGAAGAAGGTGACCTGGGCCCGGTGTACGGCGAGCAGTGGACCGCCTGGCCGACCAAGGATGGCGGCACGATCAACCAGATCGACTACATGGTCCACACGCTCAAGACCAACCCGAACAGCCGCCGCATCCTGTTCCACGGCTGGAACGTCGAGTACCTGCCGGACGAGACCAAGAGCCCGCAGGAAAACGCGCGCAATGGCAAACAAGCCTTGCCGCCGTGCCACCTGCTGTACCAGGCATTCGTGCACGACGGTCACCTGTCGATGCAGTTGTATATCCGCAGTTCCGACGTATTCCTCGGCTTGCCGTACAACACCGCCGCGCTGGCATTGCTGACCCATATGCTGGCCCAGCAATGCGACCTGATCCCCCACGAGATCATCGTCACCACCGGCGACACTCACGCGTACAGCAACCATATGGAGCAGATCAAGACCCAACTGGCGCGCACGCCGAAGAAGCTGCCGGAACTGGTGATCAAGCGTAAGCCTGCGTCGATCTATGACTACAAGTTCGAAGACTTCGAGATCGTGGGCTACGACGCCGACCCAAGCATCAAGGCCGACGTCGCGATCTAAAGATTATCTCGATCAAATGTGGGAGCGGGCTTGCTCGCGAAAGCTGTACATCAGATACACATTCAGTTACTGACACACCGCCTTCGCGAGCAAGCCCGCTCCCACATTTGGTCCGTGCTCACTTGAGTTAATGGCCGTGGCTTCTGCCCACATGTGAGGGCTCAGCCTCGCTCGCCGCCACACTCCCACTGACTTCCAGCCGCTGCAGAATCCCGCATTCCGGCCCGCCGCCACAGCGTTGGCGCAGGTCCAGCAACTGCTCCTGCAATGCCAACAACCCATCAATCCGCGCTTTCACGTGGTGGATATGCTCATCGATCAACGCGTTCACGTTTTCGCACTGGTCTTGGGGGCTGTCGCGTAGCCCAAGCAGGCTGCGGATTTCTTCCAAGGTCATGTCGAGGCTGCGGCAATTGCGGATAAAGATCAGCCGCTCGGTGTGTGCCTGGGTGTACACACGGTAGTTGGCCTCGGTGCGTGCCGGGGGCGGCAACAGGCCTTCCTTCTCGTAATAACGGATGGTTTCAACCGGGCAGTCGGTCAGTTTGGCCAGTTCGCCGATCTTCATTGCGGCAATCTCCAAATGGGTGCTTGACCCTATAGTGGCTACAGGGTCTTTACTTGGCAACAGGCACCTTTATGGACGCGACAGAATGAGCGATTCCCTCCACACCCCGCATAAACACGACCATGACCACGATCATGGCCCGAAAAAACTCACGCCTGTGCATGATCATGGCCACGGAGGCTCTTGCTGTTCCGGCACCCCAGCCCCTGCGCGGGTGCAACTGAGCGAAGCGCCCACCGCCGGCTCGCGCCTGAGCATTTTTCGCATCGAAGCCATGGACTGCCCCACCGAGCAGACGCTGATCCAGAACAAACTGGGCAAGCTGGCTGGTGTGCAGCAGCTGGAATTCAACCTCATCAATCGCATCCTTGGCGTCACCCACGACCTGCCAAGCACTGCGCCGATCATCGACGCGATCAAATCCATCGGCATGCAGGCTGACCCCATCGAGGAAGGCACTCCGGCCGCCGCGCCGCCCGCCAAGAAACCCTGGTGGCCGCTGGCGTTGTCCGGTGTGGGCGCGTTGGGCGCTGAAGTGCTGCACTTCACCAATGCCGCGCCCACCTGGGTGATCGCGGTGGTGGCGCTGATCTCGATTCTCAGCGGCGGCCTCACCACCTATAAAAAGGGCTGGATTGCCCTGAAAAACCTCAACCTCAACATCAATGCCCTGATGAGCATCGCGGTGACCGGCGCGATCCTGATCGGCCAATGGCCGGAAGCGGCGATGGTGATGTTCCTGTTCACCGTGGCCGAGTTGATCGAAGCCAAGTCCCTGGACAGAGCGCGCAACGCCATCAGTGGCTTGATGCAGATGACACCAGAGCAGGCCACGGTGCAGCAGGTTGATGGATCATGGGCTGAAAAAGAGGTCAAAAGCATTGATCTGGGTGCAATCGTGCGGGTAAAGCCCGGCGAGCGCATCGGCCTGGACGGTGAAGTCACCGCTGGCCAATCCACCATCGATCAGGCACCGATCACCGGTGAAAGCCTGCCAATTGAAAAGACCGTGGGCGATAAAGTCTTCGCCGGCACCATCAACCAGGCCGGTTCCCTGGAGTACAAAGTCACCGCAGCGGCGAACAACTCCACTCTGGCGCGCATCATTCACGCGGTGGAACAGGCCCAAGGCGCACGGGCACCGACCCAGCGTTTCGTCGACCGCTTCTCGAAGATCTACACCCCGGCCGTGTTCCTGTTCGCGCTGGGCGTAGCGGTGATTCCGCCGCTGTTCATGGCCGGCGTGTGGTTCGACTGGATCTACCGCGCCCTGGTCCTGCTGGTGGTTGCGTGCCCCTGTGCCTTGGTGATTTCCACGCCTGTGACCATCGTCAGTGGCCTGGCGGCGGCGGCGCGCAAAGGCATCCTGATCAAGGGCGGCGTGTACCTGGAGGGTGGTTACAAGCTCGACTACCTGGCCCTCGACAAGACCGGCACCATCACCCACGGCAAACCGGTGCAAACCGATTACTTGGCGCTCTTCCCCAACATCGAAGACAGCGCACCGGCGCTGGCCGCCAGTTTGGCCGGGCGTTCCGATCACCCGGTGTCGCTGGCGATTGCCAACGCGGCTGTGGATAAAAACCTGCCGATGCACGTTGTGGATAACTTCGAAGCCTTGGCCGGGCGTGGCGTGCGTGGCGATATCAACGGCGAAACCTACCACCTGGGCAACCACCGCCTGGTAGAAGACCTGGGCCTGTGCTCACCGGAGCTGGAAGAGAAACTCTTCGCCCTGGAAAAACAGGGCAAGTCCGTGGTGCTGCTGCTCGACAAGTCCGGCCCGCTGGCGCTGTTCGCCGTCGCCGACACGGTCAAGGACAGCAGCCGTGAAGCGATCCAGCAGTTGCATGACCTGGGCATCAAAACCCTGATGCTCACCGGCGACAACACCCACACCGCCCAGGCGATTGCTGCCCAGGTCGGCATCGACCAGGCCCAGGGCGACCTGTTGCCTACGGATAAGCTGCAAGCCATTGAAGCCCTGTATGGCCAAGGGTTCCGCGTGGGCATGGTCGGCGACGGTATCAACGATGCGCCAGCCCTGGCCCGCGCCGAGATCGGTTTTGCCATGGCTGCAGCCGGCACCGACACGGCCATTGAGACCGCCGATGTGGCGCTGATGGACGATGATTTGCGCAAGATTCCGGCATTCATTCGTCTGTCGCGGCAAACGTCGAGTATCCTCAAGCAGAACATCGCCCTGGCGCTGGTGATCAAGGCGATCTTCCTCGCGGTCACTTTCCTGGGCATGGCCACCATGTGGATGGCGGTGTTCGCCGACATGGGCGTGAGCCTGCTGGTGGTGTTCAACGGCCTGCGCCTGTTGCGCAAATAATTGAGGTGAGGGTGGTGTGCTGAGTGCCGAGTTGAAGGCTTTTTTCATGGTCGCCCGCCTGGGCAGTATTACCCAGGCGGCGAAGAAGCTCGGCCTGAGCCAACCCACCGTTACCACCCAGATCCGCAATCTTGAAAGCCAATACGGTGTTGAGCTGTTCTACCGGGGCGGCCGTCGCCTCACTGTCAGCGACGAAGGTGCGCGCCTGCTGCCGATGGTCAAGGCGCTGTTGCAGCAGGAAGCGGACATCGAGTTTTTCCTGCGCAACAGTGGCCAGGTCCAGGGTGCGCTGAGGATCGCCGCGACGGCGCCGTATTACATCCTCGACCTGGTCAAAGCCTTTCGCGAACGCCTGCCGCAGGTGGAGGTGTCGGTGGAAATCGGCAACTCCCAGCAGGTGCTTGAAGCGCTGGACGATTACCGCGTTGATGTCGCTGCGTCGTCGCAGCTGCTGGAAGACCCGCGCCTTATTCGCCGCGTGCTGGGCACCGACCCTTTGGTGCTGGCGGTGCATCGCAATCATCCACTGGCCAAGCTCGATCATGTACCGCTCACTGCGTTGGCCGGGCATACCTTGTTGATGCGTGAAGCCGGCTCCACCACGCGGCGCCTGACCGAAGAAATGCTACAGGGCGCAAGCGTAAGTTACGGCCCGCTGTTGGAAATCGGCAGCCGGGAATCGATTCGCGAGGCGGTGCTGCGCAATATTGGCATCAGCATCATTGCCCGCCAGGAAGTGCCGCATGATCCGCAGTTGCGGGTGTTGACCATCGAGAATGCGCCGCAGATCCCGGAGTATTTGTACTGCCTCAAGGAGCGCAAAGGCGCGCGGTTGCCGGCGGCGTTTCTGGGGTTGGCACAAGAGATGTCACCGATTTAAGGTTGTTTGGTGGCCTTTGAATCGCCATCGCAGGCAAGCCAGCTCCCACCGTTGAATGTGTTCACAGATCAACACTGTGGGAGCCGGGCTTGCCCGCGATGAGGCCTGCCCAGGCAGTCCATCTCCATTCGTCCTACCCAAATCCACGAATACCACTATCACTGCCTTTTGCCTTCCTGCCACACCAGCGACGCATTGCCTGCCTAGCATGGCCTTCATCAGTTTGATGAGGTGCCTCCATGAACACAGCCCTGACCCAACCCGGCGCGCCAATGAAGGTGCGCGGTATCCAGAAACGCTTCGGCGCTTTTACCGCGCTGGATAACGTCTCCCTGGACGTCGCCGCTGGCGAGCTGGTGTGCCTGCTGGGCCCGTCCGGCTGCGGCAAGACCACCTTGTTACGTTGCATCGCTGGCCTGGAGCGCCAGGACAGCGGCGAACTTTACCTGGGCAGCCGCGATGTTTCCCTGCTGCCACCCCAGGCGCGGGACTACGGCATTCTGTTCCAGTCCTACGCGCTGTTTCCCAACCTGACTGTCGAAGCGAATATCGGCTACGGCCTCGCCGGCAGCGGCCGCGATGAAGTGCGCAAGCGCGTCGGGCAGATGCTCGAACTGGTCGGCCTGGTCGGCAGTGAAAAGAAATACCCGGGCCAACTCTCCGGCGGCCAGCAGCAACGCGTTGCGCTCGCCCGGGCATTGGCGCCGGCGCCCTCATTGCTGTTGCTGGACGAACCGATGTCGGCCCTCGACGCCCGCGTGCGCGAACATCTGTGCACCGAGCTGCGCCAACTGCAACGCCGCCTGGGCATCACCACGCTGATGGTCACCCACAACCAGGACGAAGCCATGCTGATGGCCGACCGCATCGCGGTGATGAACAACGGCAAGGTCGAGCAATACGCCACGCCCCAGGAGATCTATGACCGCCCGGCCACCCCGTTCGTGGCGGAGTTTGTCGGCCAGGGCAACTGGCTGCCGTTCAGTCGCAACAGTGCCAGCCACGCGCAGGTCGGCGGGATGAACATGCGCTTGGCCGACGATGCTGGCATCGCCAAGTCCGGCCGTCTGTTTTGCCGCCCGGAAGCGATCAGCGTGAACCCGCCGGTGCACGAAGAAAACCTGTTCCCGGCCAAGGTCCGCGAGATCACCTTTCTCGGCAACCGCTGCCGCATGAGCTTTGAGCTGGAGCAATTGCCCGGCCATCCGCTGCTGGCCGAAGTGGCTCCGGAAGCCATGCCACGCCTGGGCGCTCAGCATATCTGGGTCGCCTTGCCGCCGCGCAGCCTGCAGGTGTTTGCCTGAGATGGCTGCTGTCATGACATTGCCTGAGCCGCGTCAGGTCTCCCGCGCCGAGCTGGGTGATCGTGTTTTTGTGGTCGGCGGCAAATTGCTTTGGCTGTGCCTGTTGGGTGTTGCCGTACTGCTGCCATTGCTGGCGATCTTCTGGCGCGGTTTCAGCAGCGAAGCCGGGCAGGGCGGCGGCCTGGTGGCGGCGCGGGAACTGCTCACCAGTGACAACTTCCACTGGCTGCTGGGCAATAGCTTGAAAGTTTCCCTCAGCGTCGGGGCCATCGTCGTACCGCTGGCCTACCTGTTTGCCTACGCATTGCAGCGTACGTTGATTCCCGGCAAGGCGATCTGGCGCGGCATGTCGCTGCTGCCACTGATGGCGCCGTCGATGTTGCCGGGCATTGCGCTGGTGTATCTGTTCGGCAACCAGGGCATGTTGCGCGGGCTGCTCTCGGACAATATCTACGGCTTCTGGGGCATTGTGCTGGGCGAGGTGATCTACACCTTCCCACATGCCTTGATGATTCTGCTGTCGGCGCTGTCCCTGGCGGATGCGCGGCTGTTTGATGCGGCCTCGAGCATGGGGGCCAGCCCGGCCCGGGCGTTCCGCAGCATTACCTGGCCGGCCACACGCCAGGCGGTGTTCGCTGCGTTCTGTCTGGTGTTCACCTTGACCATCACCGACTTCGGCGTGCCCGT
Organism: Pseudomonas sp. H1_A03; assembly: GCF_054685145.1. Classification (NCBI taxonomy): domain Bacteria; kingdom Pseudomonadati; phylum Pseudomonadota; class Gammaproteobacteria; order Pseudomonadales; family Pseudomonadaceae; genus Pseudomonas; species Pseudomonas sp. H1_A03. The sequence goes on along the minus strand of NZ_CP162829.1, from coordinate 912,586 downwards.
CGTGGTCGGCGGCGATTATCAGGTGCTGGCCCTGGAAGCCTACAAGGCTGTGGTTGGCCAACAACAGTTCGGCCGCGGTGCGCTGATCGGCATGGTGTTGCTGCTGCCAGCACTGTTCAGCTTTGGTGTGGATGCCTGGCTACGCCGTCGCCACGGCGATTCCATGAGCGGTCGTGCTCAAGTCTTCCAACCGTTGCCATCGCGCCCAAGAGATGGCTGCTACCTGGCCATCGTGCTGCTGATCTGCGCCGTGTTGCTGCTGGTATTCGGCATGGCAGTGTATTCCTCGCTGGTGAAGTTCTGGCCGTACAACCTGTCGCTGTCGCTCAATCACTACCAGTTCGAAGATACCGCCGGCGGCGGCTGGCTGGCCTATCGCAACAGCCTGACCATGGCGCTGTGCACCGCGTTGATCGGCAGCGTGCTGATCTTCACGGGCGCGTATTTGATGGAAAAGACCAAGGGCCAGAAGGGCCTGAACCTGGCGCTGCGCATGCTCAGCTTTGTGCCGATGGCGGTGCCTGGGCTGGTGCTGGGCCTTGGCTACGTGTTCTTTTTCAACCTTAACGGCAACCCGCTGCATGTGTTCTACGGGACCATGACCCTGCTGGTGGTGTGCACCATTGCTCACTATTTGACCACCGCGCAAATGACCGCGACCACGGCGTTGCGCCAGCTCGACGCCGAATTCGAAGCCGCTGCGTTGTCGCTCAAGGCGCCGTTGTACCGCCATTACTTGAACGTCACGGTGCCGATCTGCCTGCCGGCGCTGCTGGACATCGTGCGCTACCTGTTTGTGTCGGCGATGACCACCGTGTCCGCCGCGATCTTCCTCTACAGCCCCGACACCATCCTTGCCGCCGTTGCCGTGTTGAACATGGACGACGCCGGCAACGTGGGCGGTGCGGCGGCCATGTCGACCCTGATCCTGTTCACGTCGGCCGGCGTCTCGCTGCTGCTGGCGTGGGCCTCACGTGGCGCGTTGCGCCGGTCCCAAGCCTGGCGCCAGACCGCGCCCGGCCAATAAACATCCCTGAAGGAGGTGCTCCATGTTCAAGCCCCTGGCGCTGGTCGCTGCCGTACTGACCGCATTCAGTCTGAATGCCTTCGCCAAAACCGAGCTGACGGTGTACACGGCCCTCGAAGCCGAGCAGTTGAAGACCTACAAAAAAGCCTTCGAACAGGCCAACCCGGACATTGAAATCAAGTGGGTGCGTGATTCCACCGGGATCATCACCGCCAAGCTGTTGGCCGAGAAAGACCGCCCGCAAGCCGATGTGGTCTGGGGCCTGGCCGCGTCGAGCCTGGCGATCCTCGATCAGCAGGGCATGCTGGATAACTACGCGCCCAAGGACCTGGACAAGATTGGCAAAAACTACCGCGACGCTGCCAACCCACCAGCCTGGGTCGGCATGGATGTGTGGGCCGCGACCATCTGCTTCAACACCGTCGAAGCCGAGAAACAGGGCCTGACCAAGCCGGTGAGCTGGCAGGACCTGACCAAGCCTGAATACAAGGGCAAGATCGTCATGCCCAACCCGGCCTCGTCCGGCACCGGTTTCCTGGACGTGAGCGCCTGGCTGCAAACCTTCGGCGAGAAACAGGGCTGGCAGTACATGGACGACCTGCACCAGAACATCGGCCAGTACGTTCACTCCGGTTCCAAGCCGTGCAAGTTGGCGGCGTCGGGTGAGTTCCCGATCGGGATTTCTTTCGAATACCCGGCCGTGCAGTTGAAGCGCCAAGGCGCGCCGCTGGACATTATCCTGCCCAAGGAAGGCCTGGGCTGGGACATTGAAGCCACCGCCGTGCTCAAGGGCTCTGCCCATGCCGACGCGGCGAAAAAACTCGCCGACTTCTCGGCCAGCCCTGCTGCCATGGACCTGTACAAGGACAACTTCGCCGTCCTTGCCCAGCCGGGAATTGCCAAGCCGCAGACTGAATTGCCGGCCGATTACGAGCAGCGCCTGATCAAGAACGACTTTGCCTGGGCCTCGAAAAACCGCGACAGCATTTTGGCTGAGTGGCGCAAGCGCTATGACGGCAAGTCGGAGAAGGTGGCGGGTCAGTAATATTTTCGTTTGGGCTGATGGCCTCTTCGCGGGCAAGCCCGCTCCCACATTTGAAGGTGTTCGCAAGTCAACGTGTGGGAGCTGGCTTGCCTGCGATAGCGGTCTCGAATTCAGGACATCATTCAATGACACACCACAGCGACCTGCTGATTATCGGTGCCGGCATCCTCGGCCTGTCTCACGCCTATGCTGCCGCCAAGCGCGGCCTCAAGGTCAAAGTCTTCGAACGTAGCGCCACACCATTGGGCGCCTCGGTGCGCAACTTCGGCCAAGCCCTGGTCACCGGCCAACCGCCGGGACCGATGCTCGACCTGGCGCGGGAAAGCCGAGACATCTGGGGGCATTGGGCCCAGGTAGCCGGGCTGCAACTCAAGCGCAACGGTTCGTACCTGTTCGCTCGCACCGAAGCCGAGGAGCATCTGCTGGAAGCGTTCTGCGCCGGTCGTGCAAAACAATACGGCTACAACGTCGAACTGCTGCAAGGTTCAGCAATGCGGGATCTGTACGGCGGCCAGTTCCGCCATCACCGCGCCGCGCTGCATGGCAAGGACGATCAGCAACTGTATTCCCGCGAAGCGATCCCGGCGCTGATCAACTACCTGGCGCAGGAACTGAACGTGGATTTTTACTTTTCCACCTTGGTGCGCGACGTCGAACCGGGCCAGTTGCACAGCACGGCGGGCAGCTTTCGTGGCGAGCAGATCATTGTCTGTTCCGGTCACGACTACCAAACCTTGCTGGCCGAAGCGATGGCCGAACTCAACCCGAGTATCTGCCGCCTGCAAATGCTGCGCGCGCGGCCAGCCGTGAATCTGAACCTGCAACACGCGTTGCTCACCGGCCTGAGTTGCGTGCACTACGGCGCATTCGCCGATCTGCCGGAAGCCGCGCCGGTACAGGCGCAGATCCTGCGTGAAGCACCGCACCTGCATGAACACGGGATTCACCTGCTGATCAGCCCGACGCCTCACGGCGAGCTGATCATCGGCGACTCCCATGACTACGGCAGCGATGCTTCGCCGTTCAATGCCGAGCAGGTCGATGACTGGATGATCGAACTGGCTGAGCAGACCCTGGGCTGCAAGATCCAGGTGCTGGAACGCTGGCAGGGTGTGTACGGCTCGCGGGGGCCGGCGCCGTTCTCGTTCCTGCGCGCGGCGCCTGGAGTGAGTGCGGCATTGATGCACACCGGTGTCGGCATGAGCGTGGGGCCGGCGATGGCCGAGCGAAATATCACTGCATTGTGGGGCGCGGCGTGATGAGCCCGGAGCAGGCGATAGCCGAAGTGTTCGGCCTGTACGAGGCGCACGGCACGGCGGATTACATCGGCGAGCCGGTGTCGCAGATCGAACACATGTCCCAGGCCGCGCAACTGGCCATGGCCGAAGGCTTTGATGACGAAGTGGTACTGGCGGCGTTTTTCCATGACATCGGCCATCTCTGCGGCAGGGGCGACGCGAACATGGGCGGTTATGGCGTGGTCAGCCATGAGCGGCTGGGGGCGGATTATCTGCGCCGTGCAGGGTTCAGCGAACGCATGACCAGGTTGGTGGAGTATCACGTGCAGGCCAAGCGCTACCTGACCTTCAGCCAGCCGGGCTATTACGCCCGCCTGAGCGACGCAAGCCGCCGTACGTTGGCTTACCAGGGCGGGGTGATGAACGCCGAAGAGGCCGTGGCTTTCGAACAGGATCCGCTGTGCGCGGTGAGCTTGCGTATGCGTTATTGGGATGAGCAGGCCAAGAAAATCCATGTGCCGGTGCTCGACCTTGAAGTGCTCAAGGCCAAGGCGCGCAAGTTACTGATGCCGCGTCGCGATTTCTGACAGTGTGCTGTGGTGTTGTTACCTGTGCCGGTCGATGGGGGTGATTTAAGTTCTTGTCTCATCCCTTTATTGAGACAGGCGTATGCGTTATTTAAAAGCGATCGCTCAGGACCGTAGCGGAAACTGCAGGGCCGATACGGTCATATTGCATTTTTATGAGAGCCATGAAGGCGGGCCGGATGAGTTAAGTCACGAGGCCTTGGCCGTTGATATGAACGCCGATGGTGTTATTGATATGCAGTGCGCGGGAGACATCAACCGTGATGGGCGGTGCAACATTCGGGATAAGCAATTACTGAAGGAGTTTGCGAATACGTTCTTGAAGCTTAACTGGTTTAACCAGGGTGAAAGTGCTCAACGGAGTTTGTCTGTGTATGTTGATCATTACGGTAAGACCAGCTCACCGAACGCCGTAAAACTGGAGTTTCACGATGTGCTGGGCGCTATCCGCAAGCAAAGCCTGGCTTACAGTGCAGCCGCTTATGACGCTGATGGGAATGGGGTGCTTGAGTCATTCACCAACAGTGATGTCGATAGAAATGGTGTCGCAGACAAAGCGGACAAAGAGTGGGTTCGGGCGCTTGCCACTTCTTTCCTGGCCATGCTGTGGTACGAGCAATTACCCCTTGGCGCAAATCAGAGCTGCGTGGCCAAGCTTTCTACCAGGTCCTGACGCTCGGCCTGACTGAGTTTGGCGTGGGGGTTAAGAGAAGACCATTGCGGATGCGCGCGAGCCTTGTGCAGCGCGTCAGGCAGCTTGCCTTCGCGCCAGGTTTTGTCCTGGGGCGTGTCGACCTTGATGCTGTGCATAGCCGCATGGCCGCGCAGGTTCAGGGCCTTGAGCAACTGGCGTTGGCGCAGGGCAAGCAAGCGCAGCACGGCGTCGTCGACGGTCAGCTCACGCTGGCCCTTGATCTTGCCCAACAGGCGGCTGCCGTAGCTACGTGCGGTTTGCAGTGCACCACCAGCAATTGCACCGGCCAGTGCGGCGGCGCCCAGCGTTAACCCTCCGACCAGTAAATCCACGCCTGCACCCGCCGCCGCGCCTGCGGCGATCCCGCCGCCGACGCGCACGCCGAGCTGCTTGAGGGTTTCCGGGTTGAACAGGTCATCGCCCCAGCGGCCATCCAGCAGCGGCAAGTCGCTGGCGGCGGCGTCCTGCGGGCGGAAGCCGAACAGCTTGAGCAGCGCTTCCACACACTTCTGCTCACGTTGACGCACGGCTTTGCGCAGGTCGCCGATGGCTTGCGGCTCATCTTCAGTCACCACGCTGCGTCGGCACGCTGCACAGTCGATCAACAGCTCGGCGATCAAGCGGGCAGCACTTTGCTGGCGGGCCTGACGCTGGGCCTCCTGATCAAGAATCAAGCGTTCCAATTGTGGCCGGGCGTTTTCCAGCAGCAGGGCGAGGCTTTCATACAGTCGCCGTTCGCCGTCTTCCGGTGGCGCGACGCTGTCGAAACGCACCAGCGCATGCAGACCGAGGCGGGCCAGGGCTTCACGCCAATCCGGCTCGCGGTGGTCGCTGCTGCTGACAAAGTTGAGCACCGGCAGCAACGGCTTGCCGCAACTGGCCAGTACTTGAAGCTCATCGCGGTACTTGGCCAGCACCGGCTCGCGGGCGTCGATCACATACAGGCCCGCGTCAGACGCCAACAGTTGGCGCAGCACCTTGGCCTCCTGTTCGAAACGCTGGCGGGCTTCGCTGCCCTCCAGGAAGCGCGCCAGCCGGGCCGGGCCGTCGAGGCGTTCGCCGGGGCGATCCAAGCGTTCCAAATAGTCGAGCAGGGCGATGGCATCTTCCAGGCCGGGCGTGTCGTACAGCTCCAGCAAGGCTTCGCCATCCACCGACAAGCGCGCCCCTTCGACATGCCGCGTGGTGCTGGGGCGATGGGAGACTTCGCCGAAGCCGACATCACGGGTCAGCGTACGCAGCAGCGAGGTCTTGCCGACATTGGTGTGGCCCACCACGGCGAGTTTCAGTGGCTTAGTCATGACCGGTCTCCAGCCAGTTCAGCGGCGCGCAGTCGGCGAAGGGCAGTTCAAGTTGTTGCAGTGCGGCGTGCCAATCGCCCAGGCGCTCGGCGTCCAGCGCCTGGCCGGGCGGTGCTTGCAGCAGCCAGACGCGGGTGGCGGTGGCGCTGCGCGCGAGTTCGGCGATCAGCGCGAGGCTGCCACGGTCCGGCGAGCGGCGCGGGTCGCAAGCGATGGCCAGGCGTGCAGGAGGGAAGCGCGTGAGCTGCTCCAGCAGCTTGTTGCGTGATTCGCGGCTGTCGAGAATGCCGGCGTTTTTCACGCTGGCGGGCAGTTTGGGCGGCCAAGTGTGCCGGTCGTCCAGTTCGATGGCGACCAGCAGCGCGCCTTCGCTTTCCAATTCACTGACACCCCCGCTGACGTGGTGCAGTTGTTCCGGCGCTGCGTCGTTGACCCCGAGGCGCTCACTGCTCGGCATGAGGCGTTCGCGCAGCTGGCTGTAGCCGGGCAGGTTGAGGTCCAGGCGCAGGGCGGCGCGCCCGCGTTTCCAGCGCCACAGGCACAGCAGGGCGAGGGCCAAGCGAGGCAGCAGGCCATAGACGAGCAGCACGCCCACCAGCCAGGCGGCCCAGGCTTGGCGGGCGCTTTCGATATTCAGCGCGGAATCGCCGCTGGCGCGGATCATATCGACGGTCGGCACGTTGAAACCCAGCATAGCCGGCAAGGTGCTGAGGGCCTGGGTGACGGCGACGAAGGTGTCGGCGCCAAGAATGGTGGTTTCCCACACGAAGCCGTAACGGCGGGTGGCAAGTAGCGTAAGAAGAATCACCATGGCGCTGAGCAACGCCAACAACCACAGGCTGTTGACCAGCACACCGACCGCCCAGCGATTGAGTTTCTGGCGCTGCAACAGCAGCAACAGCGCTGGTGCCAGCTGTGCAGCCTTGGCGTCACGCGCGAGCTTCTCGCTGAGCCACAGCCACAGGCGCCCAAGACTGGCGCTGTGTTCGCCGGCAAACAGCAGGCCCAGGGCCCAACTGATCAACAGGATGAGGTTCAAACCAAGCAGGCTGCCCAAGGCCCAGAACACATTCACCGGGGTCAGGCCGTTGCCCATTGCCGCAAAGGCCAGGCCGGCGCCACTGATCACGGCGACGATCACCAGCAGCACCAGCGCCAGTCGCGCACCTTGCAGCCAGCGCGTGAGCGCGGCGGTCAGGCCATCACGCTCGGCCAGGTGCAGGGCGCGCTGTTGAATGCGCGTCGGCAAGTCGCCACCGGCCGAGCGGGCCAGGCGGTTGGCTTCCAGGTCTTCCAGCGGGCCGGCGTGTTCTTCACGCAGGCGCACGGTTTCTGTCAGCCAGAGTTTTTGCAGGGGGTTCAGTGCAGTCACGCGCCGTCCTGTTGAGCAAGTGAACGTGGAGCATAACCGCTGGCCTGCGCCTCTGGTATTCTCGTCGCCATGAAAAAAACTCTCCCTTTAAGCCTGATCGCAGCCCTCGGTGAAAACCGCGTGATCGGCGTCGACAACAGCATGCCCTGGCACTTGCCGGGGGATTTCAAATATTTCAAAGCCACTACGCTCGGCAAGCCGATCATCATGGGGCGCAAGACCTGGGATTCTCTGGGCCGACCGCTGCCGGGGCGCTTGAATCTTGTGGTTAGCCGTCAGACCGATCTGGCGCTTGAAGGTGCGGAAGTTTTTCCGTCATTGGAGGCTGCGGTTGAACGCGCTGAGGCGTGGGCGCTGGAGCAGGGCGTGGATGAGCTGATGCTGATCGGTGGGGCGCAGTTGTATGCGCAGGGGCTGGAGCAGGCGGATCGGTTGTATTTGACGCGGGTGGCGTTGAGCCCGGAAGGGGACGCATGGTTTCCGGAGTTTGATGCGGACCAGTGGAAGCTGGTTTCAAATCTGGAGAACCCAGCTGAAGGCGATAAGCCAGCGTACAACTTCGAGGTCTGGGAAAAAATCTAACTTCTTGTAGTGAGCGGGCTTGCCCCGCGCTGGGTGGCGAAGCCGCCCCGCGCGGGGCAAGCCCGCTCACTACAGTTCTTGGCTTCAGGCCTGCGCTAATTCCGCATGCTCATCCGCATTCAACAATTCCTTATCCGTCTGGCCCATGATCTGGCTGGTAATTGCCCCCGCCGTCATCGAACCGTTCACGTTCAACGCCGTGCGGCCCATGTCGATCAGCGGCTCCACGGAAATCAGCAGCGCCACCAGTGACACCGGCAACCCCATGGCCGGCAGTACGATCAGCGCGGCAAATGTCGCCCCGCCGCCCACGCCTGCAACACCTGCCGAACTTAAGGTCACAATCGCCACCAGCGTCGCGATCCACAGCGGGTCCAGCGGGTTGATGCCCACGGTTGGCGCGACCATCACCGCCAACATCGCGGGATAAAGGCCCGCGCAACCGTTCTGGCCAATGGTCGCGCCAAACGAGGCGGCGAAACCGGCGATAGACTGCGGGATACCCAGGCGACGGGTCTGCGCTTCAATGCTCAGCGGGATCGACGCGGCGCTGGAGCGGCTGGTGAAGGCAAACGTCAATACCGGCCACACCTTGCGGAAAAAACGCAGCGGGTTGATCCCGGCTAAAGACAGCAGCAGGCCGTGCACCATAAACATCAGGCCCAGCGCCAAGTACGACACCACCACAAAACTGCCGAGCTTGATGATGTCTTGCAGGTTGGAGCCGGCGACCACTTTGGTCATCAGCGCCAATACGCCGTAGGGCGTCAGCTTCATGACCAGGCGCACCAGGCGCATCACCCAGGCTTGCAGGGTGTCGATGGCGTTGAGTACTTTTTGACCTTTTTCCACGTCATCCTTGAGCAGATGCAGCGCGGCAACGCCCAGGAAGGCCGCGAAAATCACCACGCTGATAATCGACGTCGGCTTGGCGCGCGCGAGGTCGGCGAACGGGTTGGCCGGCACGAACGACAGCAGCAATTGCGGGATATTCAGGTCGGCGACCTTGCCGGCGTAATCGCTCTGGATCACCTGCAGGCGTGCCATTTCCTGGGTGCCGGCCACCAGGCCTTCGGCGGTGAGGCCGAACAGGTTGGTGAGGCCAATACCGATCAGCGCGGCAATCGCGGTGGTGAACAGCAGCGTGCCGATGGTCAGGAAACTGATCTTGCCCAGGGACGAGGCATTGTGCAGACGCGCCACGGCGCTGAGGATCGAGGCGAACACCAGCGGGATCACGATCATTTGCAGCAGTTGCACGTAGCCGTTGCCGACCAGGTCAAACCAGCCGATGGACGCCTTGAGTACCGGATTACCATCGCCGTAGATCGTGTGCAGCACGGTGCCGAACACCACGCCGAGAACCAGGGCGAATAGAACCTTCTTGGCGAGGCTCCAGTGTGTGCGACGGGTTTGTGCCAGGCCCAGCAACAGGGCCACGAACACCAGTAAGTTGAGAATCAGGGGCAGATTCATTAGAGCTCCGTTGAGAAGGCAGCCAATCGCGTGAGCCTGCGATTGCGAACCGGGAAGCCTAACAGCTTGAAATATATTGATTTAATACCGATATGGAATGGTCAGTGTCGTTTTTGGAATAAGCATTTGCCGCTCAGGCGTATGAGTGTGACGGGATCAGGACGCGTACGGTCGTGCCCGAAGTGGGAACTGTCACAGGGATTTGTTAGCGTCGATGTCTTTCACTCAGGGAGACAACGCCTATGAAGTTCGTGCCGAAATTACTCGCCGCCGCATTCTGCCTCGGACTCGTCAGCCAGGCGTTCGCCGCCACCGAGCTGAAGCACTGGCCCGCGCCGGCGGCCAAGCAACTGAATGAAATGATCACTGCCAACGCCAACAAGGGTAATTTCGCGGTGTTCGACATGGACAACACCAGCTACCGCTACGACCTCGAAGAGTCCCTGCTGCCCTACATGGAAAACAAGGGCCTGATCACCCGTGAGAGCCTTGATCCATCGCTCAAACTGATGCCGTTCAAAGACACCGCCGACCATAAGGAAAGCCTGTTCAGTTACTACTATCGCCTTTGCGAAGTGGACGACATGGTCTGCTACCCGTGGGTCGCCCAAGTGTTTTCGGGTTTTACCCTCAAGGAGCTCAAGGTGCAGGTCGATGAGCTGATGGCCTCCGGCAAGCCCGTGCCCGTCAGCTATTTCGAAGGCGACGTGGTGAAAAAATCCGAGGTACAGCCGCCGAAAGTCTTCACCGGCCAGGCCGAGCTGTACAACAAACTGATGGAAAACGGCATCGAGGTGTATGTGATGACCGCGGCTTCGGAAGAGCTGGTGCGCATGGTCGCCGCCGATCCGAAGTACGGCTACAACGTCAAACCCGAGAACGTCATCGGCGTGACCACCTTGCTCAAGGATCGCAAGACCGGCGAGCTGACCACCGCGCGCAAACAGATCAGCGCCGGTAAATATGACGAGAAGGCCAACCTCGGCCTGGAACTGACCCCCTACCTGTGGACCCCGGCCACCTGGATGGCCGGTAAGCACGCGGCGATCCTCACCTATATCGATGAGTGGAAAAAACCGGTGATCGTCGGCGGCGATACCCCGACCAGCGACGGCTACATGCTGTTTCACGATGTGGACGTAGCCAAAGGCGGCATCCACCTGTGGATCAACCGCAAGGACAAGTACATGACGCAGCTTAACGGCATGATCGCCAAGCACGCAGCGGCGCAGGCCAAGGAAGGGCTGCCGGTGACGGCGGACAAGAACTGGGTGATTGTGAAGCCTGAGGATATTCAGTAAGCGTTTTCAGTCGAAGTGCGGTCAGTGTGGGAGCTGGCTTGCCTGCGATGGCATCGCCCGGTGTATCAGGTACACCGCAGTGTCTGCATCGCAGGCAAGCCAGCTCCCACATTTGATCTCCGGTAGATTGGAGATTCGGCCAGGCAAAAAAATGCCCCGCACATGGCGGGGCATTTGTATGCGCGAGGCTTACAGGCCGTCGAGCATCGCTTTGTTACGCACAGCGCCCTTGTCGGCACTGGTCGCCAACAACGCATACGCCTTCAACGCCGTGGTGACTTTGCGCGGACGCTTCTCCACCGGTTTCCAGCCTTTCTTGTCCTGCTCGACCCGGCGTGCCGCCAGTTCTTCATCGCTGATCAACAGGTTGATCGAACGGTTCGGAATGTCGATCAGCACCTTGTCGCCGTCCTGCACCAGGCCGATCGCGCCACCGGCAGCGGCTTCTGGCGAAGCGTGGCCGATGGAAAGGCCCGACGTGCCGCCGGAGAAACGACCGTCGGTCAGCAGCGCGCAGGCTTTGCCCAGGCCTTTGGATTTCAAGTAGGAGGTCGGGTACAGCATCTCCTGCATACCCGGGCCGCCTTTCGGGCCTTCGTAGCGGATGATCACGATGTCGCCTTCCTTCACTTCGTCGGCGAGGATGCCGCGAACCGAGCTGTCCTGGCTTTCGTAGATCTTGGCGCGGCCTTCGAAGACGTGGATGGATTCATCCACACCGGCGGTTTTCACCACGCAGCCATCGAGGGCGATGTTGCCGTACAGCACGGCCAGGCCGCCTTCCTGGGAGTAGGCGTGCTCGACACTGCGGATGCAGCCGTTCTCACGGTCGTCATCCAGGGTGTCCCAACGGGTCGACTGGCTGAACGCGGTTTGCGTCGGGATGCCCGCCGGGCCTGCCTTGAAGAAGTGATGCACCGCTTCATCGTCAGTCTGGGTGATGTCCCACTTGGCGATGCCTTCGGCGAGCGTCTTGCTGTGCACGGTTGGCAGGTCGGTGTGCAGCAGGCCGCCACGGGCCAGGGAGCCAAGGATCGAGAAGATCCCGCCGGCGCGGTGCACGTCTTCCATGTGGTACTTCTGGATGTTCGGCGCGACTTTGCACAGCTGCGGCACGTGACGGGACAGACGGTCGATGTCGCGCAGGTCGAAATCGATCTCGGCTTCCTGGGCCGCGGCCAGCAAATGCAGGATGGTATTGGTGGAACCGCCCATGGCGATGTCCAGGGTCATGGCGTTTTCGAACGCCTTGAAGTTCGCGATATTGCGCGGCAACACCGATTCATCGTTCTCGGTGTAGTAACGCTTGCACAGCTCGACGATGGTGCGGCCGGCCTGCAGGAACAGCTGCTCGCGGTCGCTGTGAGTGGCCAGTGTCGAGCCGTTGCCCGGCAAGGCCAGGCCCAGGGCTTCCACCAAGCAGTTCATCGAGTTGGCGGTGAACATGCCGGAGCACGAACCGCACGTTGGGCAAGCGCTGCGCTCGTATTCCGCAACCTTCTCGTCAGAAGCGCTGGAATCGGCGGCGATCACCATGGCGTCGACCAGGTCGAGGCCGTGGGACGCGAGTTTGGTCTTGCCGGCTTCCATCGGCCCGCCGGAGACGAAGATCACCGGGATGTTCAGGCGCAGGGCGGCCATCAACATGCCAGGGGTGATCTTGTCGCAGTTGGAGATGCACACGATGGCGTCGGCGCAGTGGGCGTTGACCATGTATTCCACGGAGTCGGCGATGATCTCGCGGCTCGGCAGGGAATACAGCATGCCGTCGTGGCCCATGGCGATGCCGTCATCCACGGCGATGGTGTTGAATTCCTTGGCTACGCCGCCAGCGCGCTCGATCTCGCGGGCGACCAGTTGGCCCAAGTCCTTGAGGTGGACGTGGCCGGGTACGAACTGAGTGAACGAGTTGGCAATCGCGATGATCGGCTTCTTGAAGTCGTCATCTTTCATTCCCGTGGCACGCCACAGTGCGCGCGCGCCGGCCATGTTGCGGCCATGGGTGGATGTTTTCGAGCGGTAATCAGGCATTGGAGCACTCCGGGCGGCTAATCGGTATCAAAGGGGAGTGAGCTTCTATTGACGTCTGGAACACCCGAAAAATGGCACTGGTGTCCGGAAGTTGCCGCAAACGTGACGGGATCGCCGTGCGCATTGGCCTTGAGCTCATAAACCCGCCGGGGGATGACTGGCGATGAATAGGCCGATTCTACACCGCTGGCGGCTGGAGGGAATGGCCGTCTACCCGCAGGAGCGCGCATTTGTCATCCAACCCCACAGGCTGAAGACAATGAAGCTCACGCCGATGGTCAACAACAAATGAGTCCCGGTTTGCGCCAGCGCAGCGCTGCTGGCGGCTGCGGTCAGGAACATGATGCTGTTCCCCGCCGATGCCGCCGTCCCTGCGCTGCTGGAAAACAGCAGCATCGCCGCTGAAATCGCCGCGGGCCGAACCAGCGTCACGGCCAGTGCGCTGATCAGCATGGGGATCAACAGGCTCACGGTGTTGATGGCATCAAGGCTGACGATCAGCGTCAGCAGCACCCCCGCGATAAGTAACAATCCGAGACCGATATTGATTTGCCGGGCCAATGGAATGTGTTTTTGCAGATAGGAGGCCGCCACGCCACCGAGCAAATAGGCCACGCCGTACACCATCAGCACCAGCGCGTACTGGTATTCGGAGAGCTTCAACGCATCCATGAAAATCAGCGGTGTCACGCTGATCAGGGCGAAGTAGCAGGCAAACACCAGCGCTGCGATCCACCAGTAGCGCAGGAAGTCGCGATGACGTGCGACGGCTTTCAGCGTGCCGAAGATCGATACAGGCGCGCGGTGCGGGCTGGCGGACTTGGACGGCAGGATGCAGAACGCGTGGATCAACATGCCCAGCGCCATCAGCGCAAAGCCGTAGAAGCTGCCTTGCCAGTCGAAGGTGGTTTGCAGCCATGAGCCGATCAGCGGTGACAGCGCGACAAATGAGCCGCTGAGGGTCATGTAATAGAGTCGTACGCGAGCGCGGTCTTGTTCGTCGAACAGGTCTTCTACCAGTGCGTGGCCGAGTACGAAGAAGCCACAACCCATTGCCTGGACGCTGCGAAACAGCAGGAAGGTCAGGTAGTCCGGCGCCAGCGCGCAACCGATAGCACCCAGGATAGAAAGGGTGATGCAGCCGATCAGGACTTCCTTGCGGCCCCATTTATCCGATAACGGGCCGGCGACCAATTGAGAGATCGAAAAGACCAGTGTGAACAGGCTGATGGACAGTGCGACGTCTGCGGTAGGTGTGTCGAACCTGGCGGCCAGGGCGGGGAATGAGGGCAGCAGGATATTGATCGGGAAGAAGCTGATCAGGGAAATGCAGGTGATCAGGATGAAGCGGGAGCGCATGGAGCCAGACATTGTTTTTGTTTTCCGGAGTAACACCAGAAACCGATACTAGTCTGCGAAAAATGGAATTCAATTAAAACTATTGTGGGAGGCCTCTTGGATCCACGTGGTTTGCGGCGGTAGGAAAAATCCTTCTGGCACAACACAAAAAAATGTGGGAGCTGGCTTGCCTGCGATAGCGGTGTAACAGATTAAAAATCTGTAACTGATACACCGCTATCGCGGGCAAGCCCGCTCCCACCTTTGATCTGCGTGTTACTTAGCTATTGGGCAACAACCGGCACGTAATGCTTTTGATATACCGCGTCTCGACAATCGCCGGGTGCACCGGATGATCCGGACCCTGGCCACCACGCTCTAGCATCTGGATATTGCGATCCAGGTGGCGGGCGCTGGTCAGCAGGATGTTTTGCAGGTCGTCTTCCGGCAGGTGCATGGAGCACGACGCGCTGACCAGGATGCCGTCCTTGCTGAGCAGGCGCATGGCTTGCTCGTTGAGGCGGCGGTAGGCGCCTTCGCCGTTTTTCATGTCTTTTTTGCGTTTGATGAAGGCCGGTGGGTCAGCGACGATCACGTCGAAGCGTTCTTCGCTGGCTTTCAGCTCTTTGAGGGCTTCGAAGACGTCGCCTTCAATGCAGGTCATCTTCTCGGCAACGCCGTTCAGTGCCGCGTTGCGCTCCACGCCGTCGAGGGCGAAGGCGGAGGCGTCGACGCAGAACACTTCACTGGCGCCGAAAGCTGCTGCTTGCACGCCCCAGCCGCCGATGTAGCTGTAAAGGTCGAGTACACGCTTGCCTTTGGCATACGGGGCCAGGCGGGCGCGGTTCATGCGGTGGTCGTAGAACCAGCCGGTTTTCTGGCCCTGGATGACCGGGGCTTCGAATTTCACGCCGTTTTCTTCCAGGGCGACCCATTCAGGTACCAGGCCGAACACGGTTTCGACGTAGCGGTTGAGGCCTTCGGCGTCGCGCGCGGCGGAGTCGTTCTTGAACAGGATGCCGCTCGGCTTGAGCACTTGGGTCAGCGCAGCGATCACGTCTTCCTTATGCGCTTCCATGGTCGCCGAAGCGATCTGCACCACCAGGATGTCGCCGAAACGGTCGACTACCAGGCCCGGCAGCAGGTCGGAATCGCCGTAGACCAGGCGGTAGAACGGCTTGTCGAACAGGCGATCACGCAGTGACAGCGCCACGTTGATCCGGTGCACCAGCAGCGACTTGTCCAAAGGCAGCTTGATGTCGCGCGACAGCAGGCGGGCGCAGATCAGGTTGTTCGGGCTCATGGCCACGATGCCCAGGGTCTTGCCGCCGGCTGCTTCCAGGATAGCCTGGTCGCCTGCCTGGAAGCCGTGAAGTGGGGTGGCCGCCACGTCGATTTCGTTGCTGTAGACCCACAGGTGGCCGTTGCGCAAACGGCGATCAGCGTTGGGTTTGAGGCGCAGGCTTGGCAGGGACATGACGTCGCTCCGGAAAAAAGAGCGGGAGTATACCGTGTTGCACAGGACTCTGTGACGCCGCCGGACATGTGGGCTGTGATGCCCCTGTGGGAGCCGGGCTTGCCCGCGATGCAGGCGACTCGGTATGTCTGTTACTGCGAGGAGATGCTATCGCAGGCAAGCCAGCTCCCACATAACCCGGTTCCCACATTGAATCGGGTTTCAGTTCGGGTTTTTGAGGTGTCGGTCAAGTCTTCATAGGGGTTAGAATCCCCGCCTAGCCCGGAGTATGTACTTATGTCCCAAGAGCTTTCCGCCGAACAGATCCAGCAGACCTTGCAAGGCATCAGCGTGCCGCCTCAACCGCAGATCATGGTGGATTTGCAGATGGAGCAGTACATGCCCGACCCGGACCTGGAGGTGATCGCGCGGTTGATCTCCCAGGACCCGGGCCTGTCCGGTGCGCTGCTGAAGATTGTCAATTCGTCCTATTACGGCCTCAGCAACAAGATCGCCTCGATCCAGCGCGCAGTGAACCTGTTGGGCAGCCGTTCGATCATCAACCTGATCAACGCCTTGTCGATCAAAGGCGAAATGAGCGACGACACCATCGTCACCCTCAACCGCTTCTGGGACACCGCCCAGGATGTGGCCATGACTTGCCTCACTCTGGCCAAGCGCACCGGGTCGCAAGCCGTAGACGAGGCATATGCCTTGGGCCTGTTCCACGATTGCGGCGTGCCGCTGATGCTCAAGCGCTTCCCCAACTATATGACGGTGCTGGAACAGGCATACGCCAACGCCGGCCCCGACTCCCGCGTAGTCGACACCGAGAACAACGCGTTCAACACCAACCATGCGGTGGTGGGCTACTACACTGCCAAGTCCTGGCGCCTGCCGGAACATGTAACCGATGCCATCGCCAACCACCACAATGCCCTGGCGATTTTCAGCGATGAGTCGTCGCGCAATTCCCAACTGAAAAACCTGCTGGCGATCCTGAAAATGGCCGAGCACGTCTGCTCGTCCTACCGCGTGCTGGGCAACCAGGCGGTCGACCATGAGTGGAATACCATCGGCCACCTGGTGCTGGACTACGTGGGGCTGTCGGACTACGACTTCGAGAGCATGAAGTTGTCGATCCGCGAGCTGGGCGCGCACTGACCCTTCCTTCACGAGGTACACATGCCCGAGTTACCAGAAGTCGAAACCACCCGGCGCGGCATTGCACCGCACTTGGAAGGCCAGCGCGTCAGCCGTGTGGTGGTGCGTGAACGGCGCCTGCGCTGGCCGATCCCGGAAGACCTTGATGTGCGCCTGTCCGGGCAGCGCATCGTGCTGGTGGAGCGGCGGGCCAAGTACCTGTTGATCAATGCCGAAGTGGGCACCCTGATCAGCCATCTGGGCATGTCGGGCAACCTGCGCCTGGTGGAAGTCGGCATGCCGGCCGCCAAGCATGAGCATGTGGATATCGAGCTCGACTCCGGCCTGGCCCTGCGTTACACCGACCCGCGGCGTTTCGGCGCGATGCTGTGGAGCCAGGACCCGCACAACCATGAGCTGTTGATTCGCCTGGGGCCAGAGCCGCTGACGGACCTGTTTGATGGCGATCGCTTGTTTCAACTGTCCCGTGGACGGTCGATGGCGGTGAAGCCGTTCATCATGGACAACGCGGTGGTGGTGGGCGTGGGCAATATTTACGCGACGGAAGCGCTGTTTGCAGCGGGGATCGATCCGCGTCGCGAGGCGGGCGGCATTTCGCGAGCGCGTTATTTGAAGCTGGCGATTGAGATCAAGCGCATCCTGGCCGCCGCTATCGAGCGCGGTGGTACGACGCTGCGGGACTTTATCGGCGGTGATGGGCAGCCGGGGTATTTCCAACAGGAGCTGTTCGTTTATGGCCGCGGCGGCGAGGCGTGCAAGGTCTGCGGGACTGAGTTGCGCAATGTGGTGCTGGGGCAGCGGGCGAGTGTGTTTTGCCCTAAGTGTCAGCGCTGAACCTGTGTGATGGCTGAAATCGCCATCTCAGGCCTGTCTGCTCCCACATTTGAATGTGTTCACACATCCAATGTGGGAGCTGGCTTGCCTGCGATGAGGCCCTTCCAGGCCCTGAAAAAGCTCAAGCCTTACCGGTAATCTTCCGGTACTTCTCCATCAACTGCTCTTCCGTCTCCGGATGGGCTTCATCCAGCGGAATGCAATCTACCGGGCACACTTGCTGGCACTGAGGTTCGTCATAGTGGCCGACGCACTGGGTGCACAGGTTAGGGTCGATCACGTAGATCTCTTCGCCTTGGGAAATCGCGGCGTTCGGGCACTCGGGTTCGCAGACGTCGCAGTTGATGCAATCGTCGGTGATGATCAGGGACATGGAAACTCCTGCCAGGGCTGTCAGCCAAGGCATCTGAAAACTAATGCGCGCAATTGTGCCGCATTGGCGCCCGCAGTGCGAGCAGGCGCCGATTCAGCGGTCTTATTTCTTGAAGCGCAGTGTCAGCGCATCGGCCACGGCCGGGTGCACGAACTTGGTGATATCGCCGCCCAAAGCGGCAATTTCACGGACCAACGTCGAGGAAATGAACGAATAACGTTCCGACGGTGTGAGGAACAGGCTTTCCACGTCCGGCGCCAATTGGCGGTTCATGTTAGCCAGCTGGAATTCATATTCGAAGTCCGACACCGCGCGCAGGCCACGCAGGAACACATTGGCGTTCTGCTCTTTGGCGAAGTGCGCCAGCAGTGTGGCAAAGCCCACCACTTCCACGTTGGGCAGGTGTTTGGTGACCTCACGCGCCAGCTCCACGCGCTGTTCCAGGGGAAACAGCGGGTTTTTCTTGGGGCTGGCCGCGACCGCGATGATCACATGGTCGAACAAGCGTGAGGCGCGTTCGACCAGATCGCCATGGCCTTTGGTAATCGGGTCGAAGGTACCTGGGTACAACACTCGGTTCATCGCGTCGTCCTGGCGGAGTCCGTTGGGGAACCGGATGGTATCGCAGCCATCCCGGTCGGCCAAGTCGACTTATGTAGATACATGCCGCTTATCGCGCGTTTTTTCATGCTGTTTTCAGACGTTCGGCCAAAGCCGTCGCCAGTTGCGCGGTCAAACCGTACACCGATAATTGTGGATTGGCCCCAATACTGGTGGGGAATAGCGAGCCATCGTGGATCGACAGGTTGCGCAGTTGGTGATGACGACCGAGGCTGTCGGCCACGGCGTTTTTCGGGTCTTCACCCATGGCACAACCGCCCATCACATGGGCGCTGCCCAGGCAGGTGCGGTGCAGTTCCAGGTTGAGGCCGTCGATCAGGCTGCGCGCTTCGGCCAGGGTTTTCACGTAGCGCGCGTCGTGGTGCAGCGGCTTGACTGACTTGGCGCCCGCCGCGAACTGGATCTCGGCCATGCTGTGGAACGCGCGGCGCAGGCCGTCCCAGGCGTAATCCGAGACCTGATAGTCGAGCACTGGCGTACCGTCGCCGCGCAATTCCACGCTGCCGCCCGGGCTGTCGGGGTGGAAGCCGTCGCGCAGTAACGCCAGCATCGCGTGGGTGTTGGGCAATTGGCTCATATCCAGAGCGTTCTGGGTGCCATAGCCGCCGAGTAGGGTGCTCGCCAACGCGGGGTGTAAGGGTGGCGCCTCTAGCTTGTAGGACATTTTGCCGGTGGTGCCGTCCTGCCATTGGAAATGGTCGGAATAGATCGACTGGGGGGCGCCATAGAACGGGTTGATCACCTCATCGAATAGACCCGCGGAGAAATTCACCAGATGCAGGAAGGTGCGCTTGCCCAACCGCGAATGCGGGTCCGGAGCACTTGAGCGCATCAGCAGTGCCGGGCTGTTGATACCACCGCCCGAGAGTACGTAATGCTTGGCTTTTACCGTGATCTTACGTCCGGTCGGCGCCACGCACAGGTCGTCCAGGGCTACGCATTCCAGGCTGTTGATGGTGTCGCCGTTGTAGACGAGGCGTTCGGCGCGTGCCAGGTAAAGCAGCTCGCCGCCCTTTTCCAGGGTGGAGGGAATAGTGGTCACCAGCATCGACTGCTTGGCGTTGACCGGGCAGCCCATGCCGCAATAGCCCAGGTTGAAGCAGCCACGCACATTGCGCGGGATCACGTGCCAGCTGTAGCCGAGCTTTTCGCAACCTTTGCGGATCACATCATTGTTCGGGTTGGGCGGCAGGGCCCAGGGCGCGATGCCCAGGCGTTGTTCCATCTTTTCAAACCAGGGCGCCATCTCGGCGCTGCTGTGACCCTTCACCGCATATTCGCTGGCCCAATGGGCGAGGGTGGCGTCCGGGGTGCGAAAGCTCGACGTCCAGTTGATCAAGGTGGTGCCACCCACCGCCCGACCCTGCAGGATGGTAATCGCGCCGTCCTTGCTCATGCGGCCGATGCCCTCTTGGTACAGGCTGGTGTAGGCCTCGTCCTCGAGCAGCTTGAAATCGCTGCTGGTCTTGAGCGGGCCTTCTTCGATCAGCAGCACTTTGTAGCCAGCAGCGCTGAGGATTTCGGCGGTGGTGCCGCCACCTGCGCCGCTGCCGATGATCGCCACATCGGCTTCCAGGGTCAGGTCGCTGTCGAGGGCGGCGCCGTTATGGGTTTTCCAGCCACGGGCCATGCCGTCGCGGAACAAATCAGGTACGGGCATAAAAGTGCACTCTTATTTTTGTACGGAGTTGCGGTCAATGTGGGAGCTGGCTTGCCTGCGATGGCGGTCTGTCTGGCAGTGCATTTATGGCTGATCCACCGCTATCGCAGGCAAGCCAGCTCCCACATTTGATTGGGTTATCAAGGCTAAATCTTCGGCGGGCCCGGATAGCCGCAATGCGCCCAGGACGCCGGCTGGAAGTACCAGGCCATGATCACCAGCTTGAGCAGCGAGCCTTGGCCCATGCGCAGCAGGTTCAGGTAGCTGTTTTCCCAGCGGTGCAAAAAGTTGCGGATCTGTTCGCCGCTGGCGTTTTCCCAACTGCCCCAGATCCCGGTCAACGGCCCACGGGTAATGCCCATGCCCAGCACGTCGAACAGTTGCTGGGTGAGCTTGAACATCTCCGGCGACAGGCGCTGCAGGCTGAAGTCGAGCTTCTTAAGCGTGTCTTCAATCCCGCGGGCGACTTCCTGGGCGCTGGCGACGCCTTCGAGCAGCACTGGGATAACCGCGCGCAAGAAGGGCAAGTCACTGCTGCGCAACATGGCAAAGCCGCTGGCCGGCGTGCTGCTGGAGCAACCGCTGAGGCTGGCGCCGAGCCCGGCGGTGGCCAGGAAGGCGCTGGCACACAAGCCGATTTTCAAGACGCCGCGCCGTGAAAGCGCAGGTGAATCAGTCAGGCTAGGGTTCATTGTTATTGTTATCCCGTGGGTGGCGGTATCAGCGAACGAACAGCTTCTGGATCAACTTCTGGATTGATTTGCCGTAGGGCGGGTAGATCAACTTCGCCGCGTTCAGGCGTTGTTTCACCAACACACCCTTGGCTTTGCTGAAGGTAAGAAAACCTTCGTGACCGTGGTAATGCCCCATGCCCGAGGGGCCGATGCCGCCGAACGGCATATCGTCCTGGGCCACGTGCAGCAAGGTGTCGTTCAGGCACACGCCACCGGAATGGGTTTCGTGGAGCACGCGGTTTTGCTCGCCCTTGTTGTAGCCGAAGTAATACAGGGCCAGTGGGCGAGGGCGCTGGTTGATGTAGGCAAAGGCTTGGTCGATGCCGCGATACGGCACGATCGGCAGCACCGGGCCGAAGATTTCGTCCTGCATCACGGTCATATCATCGCTGACATTCAGCAGCAGGCTGTGAGCCATGCGCCGCGCCTGGCCCTGGTCGTACAGCGGGATCAGGGTGGCGCCCTTGTCGGTGGCGTCTTTCACGTAAGCGTTGAGCCGGGCCAGTTGTCGCTCGTTGATGATGGCGGTGTAGTCCGGGTTGTCGGCCAGGGTCGGATATAACCCGCGAATGGCCTGGGTGTAGGCCTCGACGAAACCCTCGACACGATCTTCCGGCACCAGCACGTAGTCGGGCGCCACGCAGGTCTGGCCGGCGTTCAACGCTTTACCGAAGGCAATGCGCTCGGCAGCGTCCTTGAGCGGTACATCAGCGGACACGATGGCTGGCGACTTGCCGCCCAACTCGAGTGTGATCGGCGTGAGGTGTTCGGCCGCTGCACGCATTACATGCTTGCCGATGCTGGTGGCACCGGTAAACAACAGGTGGTCGAAGGGCAGCTTGGAAAACGCCATGCCTACTTCGGCTTCACCCAGCACCACGCACACCAAATCTTCCGGGAAGACCTTTGCCAGCAGCGCCTTGAGCAGTTCGCCGGTCGCGGGGGTAGATTCGCTGAGCTTGAGCATCACCCGGTTGCCCGCCGCCAACGCGCCGACCAGCGGACCGATGGCCAAGTACAGCGGGTAATTCCAGGGCACGATCACGCCGATAACGCCCAAGGGCTGGTAGATAACTTTGGCCGAAGCCGGTTGGAAGGCAATGCCTACAGCTCGCCGGGACGGTTTCATCCAGCCCTTCAGGTGTTTGCTGGCATAGTGAATGCCATGCAGGCTGGGCATCAGTTCGGCGAACAGGGTTTCGTCGGCGCTGCGGTGGCTGAAGTCCTGGCTGATCGCGTTGATCAACGCCTGGCGCTCGGCGCTGAGCAAATCACGCAGCGCCTTCAGCCATTGTTGGCGCTGTGCGGCCGGTGGCATCGGGTTGGCGGCGTAGGCGCAGCGTTGCGCATCGAACAGGGTCTGGAGTTGATCCAGCGCCTGGGAATCTTGCAAGTAGGCAACGTTGGCAGACATGGCGGCGTTCCCGATTGTTATAGGTCTGCCTGGGTTTTTAGAGTCATTACTCTAAATTGTCAAATAACATTGCATCCACATGCAGATTTATCCTGGCAAGGATAGGCCGTAAGATGCCCCATCACGTGTACAGAAGCTGATCCCCTATGGCACCACGAGTAAAGACCAGCGAGCGCATTGTGCAAACCAGCCTGGAGCTTTTTAACCAGCAGGGCGAGCGCAGTGTGAGCACCAACCACATCGCCGCCCATATGGAGATTTCGCCGGGCAACCTGTACTACCACTTCCCCAACAAGCAGGCGATCATCGCCGTACTGTTTCGCGAATACGAAGCCCTGGTGGACAGTTTCTTGCGCCCGCCTCAAGGTCGCGCCATGGCCGTGGCGGATAAGCGCTTCTACCTGCAAGCCGTATTGGCCGGCATGTGGCGTTATCGTTTCCTGCACCGCGACCTCGAACACCTGTTGGAAAGCGATCCAGAACTGGCCACTGGCTATCGGCGTTTTTCCCAGCGCTGCCTGATCCAGGGCGGCGCGATTTACCAGGGGTTTGTCGATGCCGGCATCCTGAATATGGACCCGGTGCAAACCGAGGCGCTGACCCTCAATGCGTGGATTATCCTGACCTCCTGGGTGCGTTTTTTGTGCACGACCAACGAAAATTCCGCCCACTTGAGCGCCGAGGCCATCAAGCGCGGGGTGTATCAGGTGTTGGTGTTGGAGGCTGGGTTTGTCACGCCCCAGGCGAAAGAGGCCGTGGACGCCTTATTCAAAGAGTTTTACGTGCCGTTGAATCAGGCATTGGAAGAAGTGAAGTAGGACCTTTCTCGAATCTATTCATAGGAGGCCGTCATGCCGCTTGCCCAACTGATCAGCCCCCAGCAACTGGCCGAGCGCCAGAAGGCTGGCGGGTTGGTGATCCTGGATTGCCGCTTTGCCCTGGAAGACCCGGACTACGGGCGCTGCAGCTACGCCGAAGGTCATATCGAGGGCGCGCAGTATGCTGACTTGGAACGGCATCTGAGCGGGCCAGTAACCAAGGGCGTGACCGGGCGTCATCCGCTGCCGGTGGCGGAGACGTTCGCTCGGCAATTACGGGCCTGGGGCATCAGCGCTGACACCGATGTGGTGCTGTATGACGACGGTCATGGCGCCTACGCCGCGCGGGCATGGTGGCTGTTGGTTTGGTTGGGCAAGCGTGATGGCGTGTTTATTCTGGATGGCGGCCTCAAGGCATGGCATGCCGCGGGTTTCCCGTTGAGCCTTGATGCGCCGGTCGTTGAAGCTGGGACTTTCGCGGGGACGCCGGACAATCGCCTGCTGCTCGATGCCGAACACCTGCAAAAACGCCTGGGCCAGCCGGGATTGACGCTGATCGATGCGCGCGCTCAACCGCGTTTTCGCGGCGAAGTGGAGCCTATCGATCCGATTGCCGGGCACATCCCTGGCGCGCAATGCGCGGCGTTTAACGAAAACCTGGGCAGCGACGGTCGCTTCCTGCCGGCAGATCAGCTTAAGCAGCGCTTTGCTGCCCAGCTCCAGGGGCGCTCGCCGGATGAACTCGTGGCGTATTGCGGTTCAGGGGTGACGGCGTGCCATAACTTGTTTGCGCTGAGCCTGGCGGGTTACCCGTTGGGTAAGTTGTATGCGGGGTCTTGGAGTGAGTGGATTACGGATCCGGAGCGGGCGATTGCTACCGGCGACTGAGCCTGTTGGGATGTAACCCAATCAAAATGTGGGAGCTGGCTTGCCTGCGATGAGGGAGTGTCAGTCACCGGTGGGTTGGCTGACCCACCGCTATCGCAGGCAAGCCCGCTCCCACATTTTTTAACTGTGTTGTGTTAGGAGCCATTGGGGGATGCGGCGCTCAAGGTAGTAGCTTGGTCGTTTGAGCGAACCCTCCACAAACCCCACATGCCCACCCTTGGCCGTCAGCTCAAACTCAGTGCAGTCCGACAGTTCGCCGGCCTCTGGCAGGCTATGGGCAAACACAAACGGATCATCCGCCGCCTGGATAATCAGGGTCGGCGTGCGGATGCCGCCCAGGTAATAACGACTCGATGCGCGGCAGTAATAATCCTCTGCACTCAGATAGCCGTGCAGCGGCGCGGTGACGCGGCCATCGAAGTCCCAGAATGTGCGCATCTTCTCCAGTGAGCCCAGGGCTTCCAGGGTTTTAAGCCCGTCAGCCCGACCATCCTGTAGAAAACGGCTTTGCTTGACGCGGATATACGCGAGCATTTCACGCATGAAGTGCTTTTGATAAATCCGCGAAAAGCCCAGGCCGATCCGGTCTGCACATTGGTCCAGGCGAAACGGCACCGACACCGCCGCCGCGCCTTGCAGCCCCGACGCCTTTCCGGTTTCGCCCAAATGCTTGAGCAGCACATTGCCGCCCAGGGAATAACCCACCGCGTACAACGGCGCCAAAGGCCGCTTGGCGCGCAGATGAGCAATCGCTGCCGCCAGGTCTTCGCTGGCGCCAGAGTGGTAACTGCGTGCCAGCAGGTTCGGCTCACCCGAGCAACCGCGCCAGTTCAGCGCCACGCTGGCCCAGCCTTGAGCGGCGAGGGCTTTTTGCAAGCCCGCTACGTAGGGTGAGTTGGACGAACCGGTCAGCCCGTGCAGCACCAGCACCAGAGGTACTTGCGTGTCATGAGGCCCGTGCCAGTCGAGGTCGAGGAAGTCGCCGTCGTCCAGCCACAGGCGTTCGCGTTGGCGTTCGATATGAGTGGTGGGGCGGCACAGCGGCCCCCACAGCGTTTGCAAGTGTGGGTTGCCGAGGCCGAAGGCGGGGGTGAACGGGTCGGCGGAAGGGGTCATGACACTCTCTGCGGCAGGCACATTTAACGGTGGCGAGCGAGCTTGCTCGCGTTGGGCTGCGCAGCAGCCCCATCAAGAACACCTC
This sequence comes from Pseudomonas sp. H1_A03, assembly GCF_054685145.1. Taxonomy (NCBI): domain Bacteria; kingdom Pseudomonadati; phylum Pseudomonadota; class Gammaproteobacteria; order Pseudomonadales; family Pseudomonadaceae; genus Pseudomonas; species Pseudomonas sp. H1_A03. The sequence goes on along the minus strand of NZ_CP162829.1, from coordinate 887,431 downwards.
GGTTCTTCAGTCAGAACTCAGTTGCAGGTATTAGGGCTGCTGGGCAGCACAACGGGAGCAAACTCCCTCGCCACAACAAGCCCTTTCACCCCAATTGAATCCAACCAGAAAGATCAGGCGGCGGTTTCGACCACACGGTGCCACAACGCGTAATACACCCGGCCGGACTTCTGCTCCCGGTGCAGGCGCCACGCGCCCGGCAAGCCCAGCGTCGACGGCGCAGTCTCACTTTCAGTGTAGATCCACGCATCCGGCGCCAGCCATTGGCGTTCTTCCAGCAGCGCACACACGGTCGGCAGCAGGTTCTGGTTGAACGGCGGGTCGAGAAACACCACGTCGTACTCGCTGGCGGCTTGGGTTTCCAGGTAGCGCAGCGCGTCGGCGGTTTGCACCTGGCCGTTGGTGCAACGCAGGGTGCCCAAGTGTTCCTTGAGGCTGGAGACGGCCACATTGCTGGCGTCCAGCGCCTGCGCCTGGGCGGCACCACGGGACAGCGCCTCCAGGAACAGCGCGCCGCTGCCCGCGAACGGGTCCAGCACCTTGGCTCCCGCGATGTAAGGCGCGAGCCAGTTGAACAGGGTTTCGCGCACGCGATCCGGCGTCGGGCGCAGGCCTACGACGTCGGGGAAGCTCAGCTTGCGGCTGCCCCATTCGCCGCCAATGATGCGCAGCTGGCCCACACCGTTATGCACGTTGTGGACAGGTTTTTTCGGGCGAGATGAACTGGCCATTAATGCTCCGGAACCCCGAGCGGCTGCTCGGCGGGTTTATCAGTGGGGGGCGGTAGTGGCTTTTGCGCAATCGTCGGGCCGGCGGTCACGATGACCATCTTGTCGGCGCTCAAGTGTTTATTCATTGCAGCCTTGACCTGTTCTACGGTCAGGGCCTGGGATTGTTTCATGAAATCTTCCAGATAGCTCAGCGGCAGGTTGTAGAAACCCATAGCGCCCAGCTGCCCGACGATATCGGCGTTGCTCGCGGTAGACAGCGGGAAGCTGCCAGCCAGCTCACGCTTGGCGTCATCCAGTTCTTTTTGCGTCGGGCCGGTCTTGAGGTAGTCGGCCACCACATCCTCAACCAGGCGCAGGGTGCCGCCGCTCATTTCGGCGCGGGTCTGCAGATTGATCATGAACGGTCCGCGCACCTGCATCGGCGAGAAACCAGAGTACACGCCGTAGGTCAGGCCGCGCTTTTCACGCACTTCACTCATCAAGCGAGTGCCGAAACCGCCGCCGCCGAGGATCTGGTTGCCCAAGGACAAGGCTGCGTAGTCCGGGTCGGCGCGGTCGATACCCAGTTGCGCGAACAGCAGGTGCGTCTGCTTGGACGGGAACTCGATACGGGTCAGGCCGGGCTTGGGCTCGGTCGGCTGGGCGATTTTTGCCAGGGCTGGGCCTTTGGGCAGCGATGAGGAAATCTTGGCCGTCATGGCTTCAGCTTCGGCGCGGGTCAGGTCACCCACCACCGCAATCACCGCGTTGCCCGCTGCATAAGCCTTGGCGTGGAACGCCTGCAACTGCGCCAGGGTAATCTTCGGCACGCTTTGCGGCGTGCCTTCGCTCGGGTGAGCGTAAGGGTGGTCACCGTACAAGCGCTTGAACAGCTCGAGGCTCGCCAGCTTGCCAGGGTTTTGCTTCTGGTACTCAAAGCCGGCCAGGATCTGGTTCTTGATCCGCGCCAGGGAGTCGGCCGGGAAGGTGGGCTTGCCGATCACTTGATCAAACAGGGTCAAGGCGGCGTCGCGTTTATCGCTGTCGCTCAGGCTGCGCAGGGAAACCAGCGCCATGTCGCGAAATGCGCCATTGCCAAAGTCCGCGCCCAGGCCTTCAAAGTCGCGGGCAATCTGGCTCACGTCCTTGCCCGGCACGCCTTCGTTGAGCATGGCGTTGGTCATCAGCGCCAGGCCAGGCACGTCGCCGTCCTGGCTGCTGCCAGCGGCGAACAGGATGCGCACGTCGAACATCGGCAGTTCGTGGGCTTCGACGAACAGCACCTTGGCGCCTTCGGCGGTATTCCAGGTTTGCACGTCGAGCTTGCGGTTGGTCGGCGCCTTGCCGTCCAGTTCCGCCAGGGATTGCAGTGTGTTGCCCGATTGGGCTTTTTCCAGCGCCGGGCTCGCAACCGATTCAGTCGGGCGCAGGAAGTACACGGCGCCGGCGGCGATCAAGGTGACAGCGATCAGGCCTGGAAAGATCAGGCGGCTGTTTTTGCGATCACTCATGAGCGGTCTCCTGGGGCAGGACATGGGCGACGCTGAGACGTTCGCGGGTGAAATAGGTGCGCGCGGCTTTCTGGATATCTTCCGGGGTCACGCTTTGCAGGTCGGCGAGTTCGCTGTCCATCAGCTTCCAGGACAGGCCGACGGTTTCCAGCGAGCCGATGGCCGTAGCCTGGCTGGTGATGGAATCACGCTGGTAGACCAGGCCGGCAATGACCTGGGCGCGTATGCGTTCCAGTTCTTCGGCGGTCGGTGGTTTGGCTTTCAGCTCTTCCAGCAGGCGCCACAGGCCGGCTTCGGCTTGGGCCACGGTTTTCTTTTTCTGCTGGTTGGGGGTGGCGGTCAGCATGAACAGGGTGTCGCCACGGGTGTAGGCGTCGTAGTTGGTGGAGGCAGCGGAGACCAGTTCCTCGCCACGTTCCAACTGTTCCGAGATGCGTGCGCTGTAGCCGCCGTCCAGCAAGGCCGAGATCAGGCGCAGGGCCTGGACCGAGCGTTTGTCTTCGGCGGTGGCCAGGCCAGGCACGTTGAAGCCCAGGATCACGCTCGGCAGTTGGGTCTGCACGTGCATCGTCAGCAGGCGCTCGCCGGGCTCGGCCAGCTCCATCGGGATCTTGGCCGGTGGCACGTCACGCTTGGGGATCGGGCCGAAGTAACGTTGGGCCAGGGTTTTCACTTCGTCCGGGGTCACATCACCGACCACAACCAGGGTGGCGTTGTTCGGTACATACCAGGATTGGTACCAGTGGCGCAGCTCTTCGACCTTCATGCGGTCCAGGTCGGCCATCCAGCCGATGGTCGGCGTGTGATAACCGCTGGCCGGGAAGGCCATGGCCTTGAAGCGCTCATAGGCCTTGGACATCGGATTATCATCGGTGCGCAGGCGGCGCTCTTCCTTGATCACCTCGATCTCGCGGCTGAACTCGTCGGCCGGCAAGCGCAGGCTGGCCATGCGATCGGCTTCCAGTTCAAAGGCCACGCCCAGGCGGTCGCGGGCCAGCACTTGGTAATAAGCGGTGTAGTCGTCACTGGTGAACGCGTTTTCTTCGGCGCCGAGGTCGCGCAGGATCAGCGACGCTTCGCCGGGGCCCACTTTGGCGCTGCCCTTGAACATCATGTGCTCCAGGGCGTGAGACAAACCGGTCTGCCCCGGGGTTTCATAGCTCGAACCAACCTTGTACCAAACCTGGGAAACCACCACCGGAGCGCGATGGTCTTCGCGCACGACCACCTTGAGGCCGTTGTCGAGGGTGAATTCATGGGTGGGTTGTGGATCGGCAGCCAAGGCTGAAAGAGGCAGACAAACTGTACCGAACAGCAGGCCTGCGGCGCGGCGGGCTAGAGCATTCATTCGTTTTTAAACCTGTTGGGCTGCCCGCTTGGTCTTAGCGTCGGCGGGCGAGGAGGTGCTAGGATACTGATCCGACTAAGGGACGGCCACTGCGGCGGTCCTGTTGAGGCCCTATTTAGGCCTTACAAAATGTTGCGCATGAACGAGCTGGCTAAAAAACAGTCTGTTACGCATCGAATTTTATTTACCGAAGCGCCCCTTGGCGCGTCGCTACCTTGAGATAGCCGTCTCCATGTTTGGTTCCAACGACGACAAGAAGACCCCAGCTGCGGCTGGCGAGAAGAAAGGCCTGTTCGGATGGCTGCGCAAAAAGCCGCAGGAAACCGTCGCTGAACAGCCGCAGGTTCACGCTGAACCGATCCCAGACCCTATAGTAGAAGCCGAACCGGTCGCTGAAACGCCAGCGCCGGTGGTGTTGCCGATGGCTGAGCCGGTGTTGCAGCCGCTGGCAGAGGTTGAGCCAGAGCAAGAGCACAAGCCGTGGCCTGAGTTGCCGGTGGCCGAAGAGCCTGTGGCGTTGGTTGAAGATGTGCAGGCCGAGCATGTGGCACCGCCGATTCCGGCCGTGGTTGAGCCGGTTGACGTTGTGGTCGAAGCGCCGCCCGTCGTTGAAGCGCCTGCGCCAGTGGTCGTCGAACCCGCGCCTGTTGCCGTTGCCGTTGCCGCGCCTGCCGCCGTCGAGCCCGAGCCTGTCGCCGCCACTGCAGAAACCAGCAAAGCTGGCTTCTTCACCCGCCTCAAACAAGGCCTGAGCAAAACCAGCGCCAGCATCGGCGAAGGCATGGCCAGCCTGTTCCTCGGCAAAAAAGTCATTGATGACGAACTGCTGGAAGACATCGAAACCCGTCTGCTCACCGCCGACGTGGGCGTCGAAGCCACCGCCGTGATCATCCAGAGCCTGACCCAGAAAGTCGCGCGCAAGCAGCTGACCGACGCCGACGCGCTGTACAAATCCCTGCAGGCCGAGCTGGCCGCCATGCTCAAGCCGGTGGAAGCGCCGCTGGTGATCACCCCGAACAAGCCGTTCGTGATCCTGGTCGTGGGCGTCAACGGCGCCGGCAAGACCACCACCATTGGTAAATTGGCCAAGAAACTGCAGTCGGAAGGCAAGAAGGTCATGCTGGCCGCGGGCGATACCTTCCGTGCTGCCGCGGTGGAGCAATTGCAGGTTTGGGGCGAGCGCAACAAGATCCCGGTCATCGCCCAGCATACCGGCGCCGATTCCGCCTCGGTGATCTTCGATGCCGTGCAAGCCGCCAAGGCGCGCAATATCGACGTGCTGATCGCCGATACCGCCGGTCGCCTGCACACCAAAGACAATTTGATGGAAGAGCTGAAGAAAGTGCGCCGCGTGATCGGCAAGCTCGATGCAGACGCGCCGCACGAAGTGCTGCTGGTGCTCGACGCTGGTACCGGCCAGAACGCCATCAGCCAAGCCAAACAATTCAACCAGACGGTGCAACTGACCGGCCTGGCATTGACTAAGCTCGACGGCACGGCCAAGGGCGGTGTGATCTTCGCCCTGGCCAAACAGTTCGGGTTGCCGATTCGTTACATCGGCGTCGGTGAAGGCATCGACGACCTGCGCACCTTTGAAGCCGAACCCTTTGTACAGGCACTGTTTGCCGAGCGGGAGCGTTCATGATTCGATTCGAACAGGTCGGTAAACGCTATGCCAACGGGCATGTCGGCTTGCATGAGCTGAGCTTTCGAGTGCGTCGTGGCGAATTCTTGTTTGTCACCGGCCATTCCGGTGCAGGCAAAAGTACCTTGCTGCGCCTGCTGCTGGCCATGGAGCGCCCAACCACCGGCAAACTGCTGCTGGCGGGCCAGGATCTGGCCACTATCAGCAATGCGCAGATTCCTTTCCTGCGCCGCCAGATCGGCGTGGTGTTCCAGAACCACCAGTTGCTGTTCGACCGCACCGTATTCAATAACATCGCGCTGCCGTTGCAGATACTCGGGCTGTCCAAGGCCGAGATCGTCAAGCGCGTGGATTCGGCCCTGGAGCGTGTGGCGCTGTCGGACAAGACAGACCTCTACCCCGGCGACCTGTCCACCGGCCAGCAACAGCGTGTCGGCATCGCCCGCGCCATTGTGCATCGCCCGGCCTTGCTGCTGGCGGATGAGCCCACCGGTAACCTCGACCCGCGACTGGCGGCGGAGATCATGGGGGTATTCGAAGACATTAACCGCCTGGGCACCAGCGTGCTGATCGCCAGCCACGACCTGGCGCTGATCGCGCGCATGCGCCATCGCATGCTCACCCTGCAGCGCGGCCGCCTGATTGGTGACGGGGAGGCCGGCGTATGAGTGCAACACGCAGCCCTAAAGTCTCCGAGCGCGTGGCGCCGAAACCGGCAGACCCGCAACCGCAGAAGAAGAAAAAACACGACGACGACGACGGCCCGGACTTCAGCACCTTGCTGCGTGCCTGGATCGAAAGTCATCGCGCCAGCCTGCTCGACAGCCTGCGTCGCCTGGGCAAGCAGCCGATCGGCAGCTTTTTCACCTGCCTGGTGATGGCTGTGGCGTTGAGCCTGCCGATGGGTTTGTCGTTGCTGCTCAATAATGTGGAGCGACTGGGCGGTTCCTGGCAGCGCGCGGCGCAGATTTCCCTGTACTTGAACATCGACGCCAGCGCCAAAGACGGCGAGTCCTTGCGCGATGACATCAAGAATATGCCCGGCGTGGCGGAGGCTGAGTACATCAGCCGTGATCAGGCCCTTGAAGAGTTCCAGCAGCAATCCGGCCTGGGCGAGGCGCTCAAGGAGCTGCCGCAGAACCCGCTGCCGGGCGTGGTTCTGGTAACGCCGAATGAAGTCGATAAGCCAGCGCTGGAAGCCCTGCGACAAAAACTCGCAGAGATGCCCAAGGTGCAACAGGCGCAACTTGATCTAGTCTGGGTTGAGCGGCTGGCGGCTATCCTGAAGCTGGGCGACCGGTTTGTGTTCGGTTTGACGGTGCTGTTGGTCTCTGCATTACTTTTGGTGATAGGTAATACCATTCGTCTTCATATTGAAAACCGTCGCACCGAGATAGAAGTGATTAAACTGGTCGGCGGCACGGACAGCTATGTGCGTCGTCCTTTTCTGTACATGGGCGCGCTTTATGGCTTCGGTGCCGGGATTTTGTCCTGGGGCGTACTGGCTTTTGGCCTTGACTGGCTGAACGACGCAGTTGTCGGGCTTGCCGGACTTTATGGCAGTGATTTCGCCTTGGCCGGTGTGCCGGTCGCCGATGGTCTGAGCCTCTTGCTTGGCGCAGTATTGTTGGGGTATATCGGTGCCTGGATTGCGGTTGCACGGCATTTACGTGAGCTGGCACCGAAGTAGTTAATGTCAGATTAATGTGGTTTCGTTTGTATTGACCGTATCAGTGGTTTAGGGAACTTGTCCTACGGTTCCCGGTCAATTTTCGCAGTGCTGAACTGCACGAGTTATGTGAGTCGGAGGTTTTTTCGTATGACCACTTCTTTGCAACCTGCTTATGCCTTGGTGCCGGGTGCGAACCTGGAAGCCTATGTGCACACGGTGAACAGCATTCCATTGCTGACGCCCGAGCAGGAGCGTGAACTGGCCGAGAGTCTCTACTATGAGCAGGATTTGGGGGCGGCTCGGCAGATGGTGCTCGCCCACCTGCGTTTTGTCGTACATATCGCCCGTAGCTATAGCGGCTACGGCCTGGCCCAGGCTGACCTGATCCAGGAAGGCAATGTTGGCCTGATGAAGGCTGTAAAGCGCTTCAACCCTGAGATGGGTGTGCGTCTGGTGTCGTTTGCTGTGCACTGGATCAAGGCGGAAATTCACGAGTTCATCCTGCGCAACTGGCGCATCGTGAAAGTCGCGACCACCAAGGCCCAGCGCAAGCTGTTCTTCAACCTGCGCAGCCAGAAAAAGCGTTTGGCGTGGTTGAACAACGAGGAAGTCCACCGCGTGGCCGAAAGCCTCGGCGTGGAACCTCGTGAAGTGCGCGAGATGGAAAGCCGCCTGACCGGCCATGACATGGCCTTCGACCCGGCCGCCGAAGCGGACGACGACAGCGCTTTCCAATCGCCGGCCAATTACCTGGAAGACCACCGGTACGACCCGGCGCGTCAACTGGAGGATGCGGACTGGAGCGACAATTCCAACCACAACCTGCACGAAGCGTTGGAAGTGCTGGACGACCGCAGCCGTGACATCCTCTACCAGCGCTGGCTGGCAGAAGAAAAAGCCACGCTGCACGACCTGGCACAGAAGTATAACGTGTCGGCCGAGCGGATTCGTCAGCTTGAGAAAAGCGCGATGAATAAGCTAAAGTTGTCGATCGCCGCCTAAAACGCTGCGAAAAGCCAAAAAAATGCCCCGATCGAAAGATCGGGGCATTTTTGTATGTATTAGAAAACCTGAAGCTCAACGCGGTTCACTGTGGGAGCTGGCTTGCCTGCGATAGCGGTGTGTCAGTTTCCAAAGGGTTATCTGGCAGGCCCTTATCGCAGGCAAGCCAGCTCCCACAGGAACCGTGTGGTGTCAGTCGGACCAGGGGGCTTTGCGCGAGTTATTCAACTCAACCAGATAACCCTCCCCACCCAGCTGGCTCATCTGCTGCCGAATCCACGCCGCGCGCCTTGCCACATACGCCGTCGGGTGGCTGGCACTCCAGACCCGAGGGTTAGGCAGTACAGCGGCCAAATAGCTGGCCTGCTGCCGCGAAAGGCCCTTGGCACTTACCCCAAAGTGATGCCGCGCTGCCGCTTCTGCACCAAACACTCCCTCATCCCACTCAACGCTGTTGAGGTACACCTCAAGAATCCGCTGCTTGGGCCACAACACCTCGATCAGCCCGGTAAACCACGCCTCCAGGCCTTTGCGCAAATAACTGCGGCCGGCCCACAGGAACAGGTTTTTCGACACCTGCTGGCTCAACGTGCTGGCGCCGCGTATCGAACCACCGCGCTCGTTGTGCTGGATCGCCGCCTGGATTGCGCCGAAATCAAAGCCCCAGTGCTGCGGGAAACGCTGGTCTTCACCGGCCATCACCGCCATTTTGAGGTCATCGGAGATCTCGTCCCACGGCACCCAGCTGCGCTGCAGGTCGATGGGCTCGCCGTCAAGCCAGGATTCGACCTTGCGCTCCACCATCAGCGCAGTGAAGGGCGGCGGGACGAAGCGAAACAGCAGCACCAACAGCACACTGCCGATGGCGAACCATTTGACGACGTTGAGAAAGCGTTTGAAGAGGACACGCAGCATAGAGATGGCTTGGCCGAACCCGTTGAGCGGGCCATTATACAGACCCTGCCCGATGAGTCTGACTGGAGTTCCTCATGCTGCGTAGCTTTCTGATGCTGGCTGCCTTTTTCGGCTTCACCGGTGTCGCCCTTGGCGCCTTCGCCGCCCACGGCCTGAAGAATCGTCTGAGCGCCGAATACCTGGCGATCTTCCATACCGGCGTGACCTACCAACTGGTGCACACCCTGGCCCTGTTTGGCGTGGCACTGTTGGCTGCGCACATTCCGGGTCGGCTGGTCACCTGGGCGGGCATCTCCTTTGTCATCGGCATCCTGCTGTTCTCCGGCAGCCTGTATGTGCTGACGATGACCGGTATCAGCAAGCTCGGCATCATCACGCCATTTGGTGGCCTGGCTTTTCTGCTCGGCTGGTTCTTCCTTGGTTTGGCTGCCTGGCGTTTGCAGGCGATCTGACCGAGGGACTTGGGCCCGCTACGTCAATCGGGCTAGAATGCTGGCCCCTAAAAACGATGGCGGCCCCTGGCATGCGCATTCAGTTGAACGGCGAATTCCTTGAACTGCCCGACGGTGAAACCGTTGCGGCCCTGCTGACCCGTCTGGACCTGACCGGGCGTCGCGTCGCAGTGGAACTCAACCTGGATATCGTCCCGCGTAGCCAGCACGCCGAGACCGCGCTCACCGACGGTGACCAGGTCGAAGTGGTCCACGCCATCGGCGGCGGCTAGTCGCGCAGCTTGCTGAATTCTGCAGAACCTCACCCCCATTTCGAGGATTTCCCATGAGCATCGTTCGTAGCGACAAGCCCTTCGTCCTGGCCGGTCGTACCTACCAGTCCCGCCTGTTAGTGGGTACCGGCAAGTACCGCGACATGGAAGAAACCCGTCTGGCCATCGAAGCCTCGGGCGCCGAGATCGTCACCTTCGCCGTGCGCCGCACCAACCTCGGCCAGATAGAAGGCGAGCCGAACCTGCTCGAAGTCCTCTCGCCGGATCGCTACACCTTCTTGCCGAACACCGCCGGGTGCTATGACGCCATCGAAGCCGTGCGCACCTGCCGCCTGGCCCGTGAGCTGCTCGACGGCCATAATCTGGTGAAGCTGGAAGTGCTGGCCGACCAGAAAACCCTGTTTCCCAACGTGATCGAGACCCTCAAGGCTGCTGAAACGCTGGTCAAGGAAGGCTTCGACGTGATGGTCTACACCAGCGATGACCCGATCATCGCGCGCCAACTGGCCGAAATCGGTTGTATCGCCGTAATGCCGCTGGCCGGTCTGATCGGTTCCGGCCTGGGTATCTGCAATCCGTACAACCTGCAGATCATCCTCGAAGAAGCCAATATTCCCGTACTGGTGGACGCGGGCGTAGGCACTGCCTCCGACGCTACCATCGCCATGGAACTGGGCTGCGACGCGGTGCTGATGAACTCAGCCATCGCCCATGCCCAACAGCCAATCATGATGGCCGAAGCCATGAAACACGCCATCGTCGCGGGCCGCCTGGCGTACCTCGCCGGTCGCATGCCAAAAAAACTCTACGCCAGCGCCTCCTCGCCGCTGGATGGTCTGATCAAGTAAGAGCCATTGATGACTGAATCAAACGAAACGCCGAACACTCTGGACGAAGCCGACGAGTCCAAGCATCGCCGCATCAAGAGTTTTGTGATGCGCGCCGGTCGCATGACCGAAGGCCAGCAAAAGGGCCTGGAGCAAGGCACGCCATTGTTTGTGCTGCCCCTGGCCGACGCGCCGGTGGATTACGACCAGGTATTCGGCCGTTCGGCCCCGCGTTCCCTGGAAATCGGCTTCGGCATGGGCCACTCCCTGCTGGAAATGGCCGCAGCCTCGCCAGAACAGGATTTCATCGGTGTTGAAGTGCACCGCCCGGGTGTTGGCGCGCTGCTCAACGGCGTGTTGACCCAAGGGTTGACCAACCTGCGGGTCTACGACTGCGACGCGATCGAAGTGCTCAACCGCTGCATCGCCGACAACAGCCTTGATCGCCTGATGCTGTTCTTCCCTGATCCTTGGCATAAATCCCGTCACCACAAGCGTCGTATCGTCCAGGCGTCCTTCGCGGAGCTGGTGCGCAGCAAGCTCAAAGTCGGCGGCATCTTGCACATGGCCACCGACTGGGAACCTTACGCGGAATACATGCTGGAAGTCATGAGCGTGGCCCCTGGCTACCGCAACCTGGCCGAAGACGGCAAATGCGTGCCACGCCCGGCTGAACGCCCGATCACCAAGTTCGAACGTCGCGGCGAGCGATTGGGGCATGGGGTTTGGGATTTGAAGTTCGAGAAGGTTGACTGACAGGCCACTAGCTTGGAATGCAGTCAAAAATGTGGGAGCGGGCTTGCTCGCGAATGCGGTGTGTCAGTCACTGAAAATGTCGACTGATCCACCGTATTCGCGAGCAAGCCCGCTCCCACATTTGCTTTTGTGTTGTAGCTGAGGTCAGCGACGGTCGGCAACCACGCCAATCAACACCAGCACCACCACCAACACCGGTGCCAGGCTGTAGTTATTGAACTGGCTCAACCCTCGCACAATCCACGGCGTGGCATAGATCAACGCCGCGCCGCTGCCGATCATGCACAGCAGCGCCATCAACGGTACGCGCAATGCGCCGGCGACGCTGCCCAGGCGGGCTTCTACCCAGCCTTTGATATCAGCGCCAAACAACACCAGCAAACAGCCGACAAGGGCCAAGGATATTTCCGACAGGTTGCTGCGGCTCCAGCGGGATACGGTGGCGAGCAGGTCGAGTACCAAATCCATTCGATTTCCTTAGAGCGTCAGCTCAAAAACTTCTGCAGCAGGTCATTGAGAAAGAGTTGCCCGCGGTCGGTCGCCGCCAGGCGTGACGGTTCGACCTGCATTAAGCCGCTTTGTTCTGCATCCGTGCGTGCTTCATCCAGGCTTGCCAGATCAAGGCCGGTGCGTTCGGCATAGAGTCTTGATTCCACGCCTTCAGTCAGCCGCAAAGCGTTCATCAGGAACTCAAACGGCAGTTCCTCGTTAGTCAGCTCTTTCGCCCCAGCCTGAAAGCTTTTAGCCGGGTTGAGATAGTCCTTCGGCGCTCGCGTCTTCCAGGTGCGCACGATGCGCCCATCCGGATGGCTGAGTTTGCCGTGGGCGCCGGCGCCGATGCCGATAAAGTCACCGAAGCTCCAGTAGTTCAGGTTATGCCGCGCCGGGCGACCTGGCTGGGCATAGGCCGAGACTTCGTATTGCGCGTAACCGTGTTCAGCAAGCAGCGCCTGGCCCGCTTCCTGAATATCCCACAGCGTATCGTCTTCCGGCAGCGCGGGCGGCTGGTTCCAGAATACGGTGTTGGGCTCCAGGGTCAGTTGGTACCACGACAAGTGCGTGGGTTTGAGCGCGATGGCTTGGCGCAAATCGCTCAACGCGTCGTCCAGGGACTGATCGGGCAAACCGTGCATCAAGTCCAGGTTGAAGTTATCAAACCCGGCCAGGCGCGCCATGCCCGCTGCACGCACGGCTTCATCACCATTGTGGATACGTCCCAAGGCCTGGAGCTTTTCCTGCTGGAAACTCTGGATGCCGATGGACAGGCGATTGATCCCCAGCTTGCGATAAGCCACGAACTTCTCTTGCTCGAACGTCCCTGGGTTGGCTTCCAGGGTGATCTCTATATCGCTGGCAAACGGGATGCGCGCTTTCACGCCCTCAAGCAAGCGGCCCAGCGCTGCGGCGCTGAACAGGCTGGGCGTACCACCACCAAAGAAGATCGAACTCAGTTCGCGACCGTAAACCGCATGCAGGTCCTGATCGAGATCGGCCAGCAAGGCGTCCACATACTCTTCTTCCGGCAGCACCTTGCTGGCGGTGTGGGAGTTGAAGTCGCAATAGGGGCATTTGCGCACGCACCACGGGATGTGGATATACAGCGCCAGGGGCGGCAGCACAGGCAGGGCCGCCCGGGGTGTTTGCGCGCCGCCGTGGATCAGCGGCTGCGCGGAGGTGTTCTGGGTCATTTCAGGCTCAGGCGTTGGCGCAGCAAATCCATTGCGCGAGCACGGTGGCTGATCTGGTTCTTGTCGGCAGGGCTCAACTCGGCGCTCGAGACATTACGTTCCGGCACCCAGAACAGTGGGTCATAGCCAAAACCATGCTCGCCGCTGGCCGCATGCAGAATGCGCCCGTGCCACAGGCCTTCGCACAGGATCGGCAATGGATCATCGGCATGTCGCACCAGGGCCAGCACACACACGAACTGCGCGCCGCGCATCGCGTCCGGTACATCCTTGAGGGCGTCGAGCAGCTTGGCGTTGTTGGCCGCGTCGCCTTTGCCGTCGGCGTAGCGTGCCGAGTAAATGCCGGGGGCGCCGCCGAGGAAGTCCACCGCCAGGCCCGAGTCATCCGCCAGCGCCGGCAGGCCGGAAATACGTGCCGCATTGCGTGCCTTGAGGATAGCGTTCTCGACGAACGACAGGCCGGTCTCTTCCGGCTCCACCTGGCTGAACTCGCCAATCGAGCGCAATTGCACGGATTCGCCGAGCATTGCCTGGAGTTCTTTAAGCTTGCCGGCGTTGTGGCTGGCGAGTACGAGTTGGGTTAGGTTCATCATTGCGCCGGAAACAGTTCCTGGTTGAATTGGAAGCTATGGGCTTTGCCACCGGTTTCAACATTGATGGTAAACGTCTTGTATTCGCGCTGCGTCACGGAGTAAGGCGCGAGGTAATTAATCCCGCCTTTTTCTTCGATTTGCTTGAACGTCAGTATCTCGCTCTTACCGCCCAAATCCTTGATGGTGCCCGTCACTTGCGCCGCCACCGGGGTTACGCCCTTGATCACGGTGACGTTGATCAAACCCTTCTCCTTGCTGCGCACCACGCCGATCTTCTGGGCGGTTTCCGGCTGCAGGAAGCTGGAAGTGAAGGTGTTGTAGTGGACAGTGATATCGCCGAAGTCTTTCTTGCGATTTGCGTCGATAGCGTCCGCGGCCATGGCGCTGGCACCCAGGCAAGCGGTCAATAGAAAAACAGCCAAACGACTCATGAACGTCCCTCTTGAAAGATGATTAGACGGCAATTTTGTGGTCGGTCAGGCCAGGACTACTGACCCGGTAAATACCAATTTCACCCAACAGATTGGGCCATAGCTTACTCGCCCAACCGTGGCGATGCTGTTGATCGACGGCAAGGCGGTTGATCACCTTGGCTTCACGCTCGCTACACAAGGCTTCGAAGTCTTCGAAAGTGCAGAAGTGGATGTTCGGCGTGTTGTACCAGGTGTAGGGCAGGAAGTCCGATACCGGCATGCGGCCCTTGGTGGCCAGGTACCAGCGGCAGCGCCAGTGACCGAAGTTGGGAAAGGTGATGATGCATTGGCGGCCGACGCGTAGCATTTCGTCAAGGATGCGATCCGGGTAGTGCACCGCCTGTAGCGCCTGGGTCATCACCACGATGTCGAAACTGTTGCTGGCAAAGTTGCCCAGGCCCTTGTCCAGGTCCTGTTCGATCACGTTGATGCCCTTGGCCACGCACTGGGCGATGTTGTCAGGGTCGTTTTCCAGGCCGTAGCCGGTGACTTGCTTGTGGTCGCGCAGCCAACTCAGCAGTTCGCCATCGCCACAGCCCAGGTCGAGCACGCGGCTGCCGGCGGGGATCCAGTCTTGGATGATGTCCAGGTCGGCTCTCATGGCGTTCTCACAAAGTTATGCGGTTCATGTAATTGCTGAAGGCCTGCAAGTAGCGTGGGATCGGGATCAGGAAGGCGTCGTGGCCTTGCGGAGCATCGATCTCCAGGTAGCAGACGTCTTTGCGCGCAGCCATCAGCGCATCCACCAGCTCACGCGAGCGCGCCGGCGAGAAGCGCCAGTCGGTGGTGAAGGACATCACGCAAAACTTGGCCGTGGCGCCTTCGAAGGTTTTTGCCAGGTCGTCGTCGTGGTTGGCGGCCGGGTCGAAGTAGTCCAGGGCCTTGGTCATCAGCAAGTACGTGTTGGCGTCGAAACGTCCCGAGAATTCCTCGCCTTGATAACGCAGGTAGCTTTCCACCTGGAACTCAACACTGTGGAAGTCGTAGTTGAGCTTTTCGCTCTTGAGGCCACGGCCGAATTTTTCACCCATGGAATCATCGGACAGGTAGGTGATGTGCCCGACCATGCGCGCCAGCATCAAGCCGCGCTTGGGAATCACACCCGCTTCCTGGAACGAACCACCGTGGAACTCGGGGTCGGTGAGGATGGCCTGGCGCGCCACTTCGTTGAAGGCGATGTTCTGCGCCGACAACTTGGGCGCCGAAGCGATAGCCAGGCAATGGCGCACGCGATCCGGGTAAGTGATGGTCCATTGCAGCGCCTGCATGCCACCCAGGCTACCGCCGATCACAGCTGCCCATTGATTGATACCCAACAGGTCGGCAAGGCGCGCCTGGCTGTGCACCCAGTCTTCCACGGTCAGCACCGGGAAGTCGGCGCCGAACGGCTTGCCGGTTTCCGGGTTGATACTGCTGGGGCCGGTGGAGCCGTTGCAGCCGCCGAGGTTATTCAGGCTGACAACAAAGAATCTGTTGGTGTCGATGGGTTTGCCAGGGCCGATGCAACTGTCCCACCAGCCAGGCTTGCGCTCGTCGACGGAGTGGAAACCGGCTGCATGATGATGGCCGGACAAGGCGTGGCAGATCAGCACGGCATTGCTCGCCGTGGCGTTCAGTTGGCCGTAGGTTTCGTAGATCAGGTCATAGGCAGGCAGCGAACGGCCGCAGGCCAGGGCCAGCGGTTCGCTGAAGTGCGCCACTTGGGGCACGACCAGTCCAACAGAATCTGGGGGAAAGGCAGTTGGCATCGACCCTGCTCTCGTTTAAATGAGGCGTAAGTCTAAAGACCGCTGCACCTAGCGGCAAGCAAAGGCCTGCACGGATTGAATTCGATACCCAGATACAAAATGTGGGAGCTGGCTTGCCTGCGATAGCGGTGTGCCAGTCGACCAATCCGTTGACTGATACACCGCTATCGCTGGCAAGCCAGCTCCCACACGTTGCTGCGCCAAGTGTTAGATCAGCACTCGCAGGATGTCCGGCATTGAGGTCATGGCCGCCAGGTTGTTGATCACCAGCATATCCAGCAACTTGAGCACCATGAACGCCAGGATCGGCGAGATATCCAGGCCGCCCAGGTTCGGCAGCAGCTTGCGGAACGGCGCCAGGGCCGGCTCGCAGATCTGGTTCACCAGCTCAGCGCCAGGGTTATGGCTGCCCGGAGCAACCCAGGACAGGATCACGCTGATGATCAGGGCAAAGAAGAAGATCTTCAGGAACAGCGCGGTCACGCCGATGATTGCCCAGACCAGCAACTGGACGAAATTGCCGGTGGTGCCGTAGGTCAGCAGCAGGGTCAGCGCCATCAAGGCCAACTGCACCAGGATCGCCAGTACCAGCGATGACATGTCCAGGCCGAACAGGCTCGGGATGATCCGGCGCAATGGCTTGAGCAGCGGCTGGGTGGCCTTGACGATGAACTGGCAGAGCGGGTTGTAGAAGTTCGCGCGCACCAGTTGCAGCACGAAGCGCATCAATACGATCAGCAAGTACAGACTGCCGATGGTTTGCAGCACGTAGACGGCTGCGGTGTTCAAACCAATCATGTTGGCTCCTTATTTGCCAAGTTGTTCGGCGAGTTCGGCCGAGCGGTGCGCAGCGGCGCCCAATGCTTTTTCAACCAGGGCTTCAAAGCCCCCGGCCTGGAACGACTCGATGGCTGCCTGTGTGGTGCCGCCAGGGGAGGTCACGCGACGGCGCAACTCGGCCGCGTCCACGTCGCTGGCCACCGCCATATGTGCGGCGCCCAGGGCGGTCTGTTCAGCCAGTTGCTCGGCAACGTCCTTGGACAGGCCCAGTTTCACGCCGGCGGCGGTCATGGCTTCGATCAATAGGAAGAAATACGCCGGGCCGCTGCCGGACACAGCGGTGACCGCGTCCAGTTGCTGCTCCTGTTCCAGCCACAGGGCGATGCCCACGGCGGACAGCAGCTCCTGGGCCTGGTCACGCTGGGCAGCGCTGACTTCGGCGGTGGCATACAGGCCGCTCACGCCTTTGCGCAGCAGCGAAGGGGTGTTGGGCATGCAACGCACGATCGGCTGGGCGCCGAGCCATTGCTTCAGGCTGGCGCAGTTGATCCCGGCGGCGATGGACACCACCAGTTGCTGCGGCTGCAGGCTCGGGCGCAGGCTTTCGCACACGGCCTTCATGGCTTGCGGCTTGACTGCCAGCACGATCACATCGACGCCCTGGATGGCCTCGGCGTTGTCGGCAAAGGTTTCAATGCCGTGCTCGGCGCTGACGCGGGCACGGGTCTCGGCGCCCGGGTCGCTGGCGCGAATTTGCGCGCTGCCCAGGCCTTGGGCCCGTAGGCCACCGATCAGGCTGGCCGCCATGTTGCCGGCGCCGATAAAAGCTATACGCGTGTCTGTCATGACAGGTCCTTGGTTAAATAGAAGTCAGCCATTTTCAAGGCTGGCCGTAGTCGCGGGCGCCAAACAGGGCGGTACCGATCCGCACCCAGGTGGCGCCTTGGGCAATGGCCGACTCGAGGTCGTGGCTCATGCCCATGGAAAGTGTGTCCAACGGCAGATTCAAACGGGCTTGCAGCTCGCGTACGGTGGCGAACGCCGCATCTTGGGCCGCCCGATCTTCAGTCGGCTCGGGGATCGCCATCAAGCCACGCAGTTTCAGGCGCGGCAGGGCGCTGATCGCATTGGCCAGGGCCGGCAGGTCGGCGGGTGTACAGCCGGACTTGCTGGCTTCGCCACTGACGTTGACCTGAATGCAGATATTCAGCGGCGGCAGGTTGGCCGGGCGCTGTTCGGACAAACGTTGAGCAATTTTCAAACGGTCCACGGAATGCACCCAAGCGAAGTTCTCGGCGATCGCACGAGTCTTGTTCGATTGAATGGGGCCGATGAAGTGCCAACTCAAGGGCAGGTCGGTCAATTCCGCCTGTTTTCCCAACGCTTCCTGTAGATAGTTTTCGCCAAAATCGCGCATCCCGGCGGCATAGGCTTCGCGCACTGCGAGTGCGGGTTTGGTCTTGCTCACGGCCAGCAGGTGGATGCTGCTTGCGTCACGTTGCACGGCGTCGGCTGCGGCGCGGATGCGCTGGCTAACCAGGCCGATGTTGTCTGCTATCGTCGACATTCAAGATGCGCCCGTGGATATGGAGTCCGCGGCATTCTACTGGAAATGGAAAGCCCTATGGATATCACTGAATTACTCACGGCCAGCGTGCGCCGTGGCGCCTCCGACCTGCATTTGTCGGCTGGCCTGGCGCCGATGTTGCGGGTGGATGGCGAGGTGTGGCCGCTGGATTGGCCGGTGCTCTCACCTACGCAAGTTGCGGACTTATTGAGCCCCTTACTGAATCAGCACCAACAAAAGGATTTCGAAACATCTCTTGAAACGGATTTTGCTTTCGAGCTACCCGACGTGGCGCGGTTCCGGGCGAATGTGTTCCAGCAGGATCGTGGCATGGGCGCCGTGTTTCGCACCATCCCCTCTGAGGTGCAGAGCCTGGAAAGCCTTGGCCTGGGAGATGTATTTCAGCGTATCGCCCAGCTACCACGCGGCTTGGTGTTGGTGACTGGCCCCACTGGCTCGGGCAAGTCCACAACCTTGGCGGCGATGATCGATTTTCTCAATCAGCATCGGCGTCAGCACATCCTTACGCTCGAAGATCCGATCGAGTTTATCCACACACCGAAAACGGCGTTGATCAACCAACGCCAGGTGCACCGCGACACCCATAGCTTTTCCACCGCACTGCGCTCGGCGCTGCGGGAAGATCCTGACGTGATCCTGGTGGGTGAACTGCGCGACCTGGAAACCATCCGCCTGGCGCTGACGGCGGCGGAGACCGGGCACCTGGTGTTTGGCACATTGCACACCAGCTCGGCGGCGAAGACCGTAGACCGGCTGGTGGATGTGTTCCCGGCCGGGGAAAAAGCCATGGTCCGCGCGATGCTGTCGGAGTCGTTGCAGGCGGTGGTGTCTCAAGTGCTGGTGAAGAAGATGGGCGGCGGGCGGGTGGCGGCTCACGAGATCATGCTGGGCACGCCGGCGATTCGGAATTTGATCCGCGAGGACAAGGTGGCGCAGATGGTCTCGGCGATCCAGACGGGTGGAGCGTTGGGGATGAAGACGCTGGATATGAGTTTGAAGGCGTTGGTCGGGGAGGGCGTGATCAGCAGGGAGGAAGCGCGGGAGAAGGCGAGGGTGCCTGCAGATATCTAGAGAGCAGTGAGATCAGTGTGGGAGCTGGCTTGCCTGCGATAGCGCACTGTCAGACGATATTTTTGCGACTGACACACCGTTATCCCAGGCAAGCCAGCTCCCACATTTGGCTGCATTCCAAATGGGGAGTCTGGTGGCATTGAACTTAGCGCTGAACGATCCGCAAGTTGTTCTGCTCTTTCGGCAGAACCCGCTTGGCAATCACGTAGTTCTTATCCCAGAACGGCTTTTTCAGCGTGTCGATGCTCACCGATTTGCCACGGCGCGGTGCGTGGATAAAACGGTCATTGCCCAGGTAGATGGCAACGTGGTTCACCTGGCGGCTCTTCAGTTTGAAGAACAACAGGTCACCCGGTTTCAGGTCCTTGCGATCAACCTTCTGCCCGTGGCCGGCGGCCATGGCATTGGACGTGCGCGGCAAGTCCACCGCTGCAACATCATTAAACGCATATTTCACCAAACCACTGCAGTCGAACCCTTTACTTGGGCTGCTACCGCCCCAACGATAAGGAGTACCGAGCACGTTGACGGCGCGGCTGAGGACGGTGCTGCTCTGCTTGGTGTTGACGCCTACCAGGCCCGGTACTGCTTTGCCGTTGTGGGCCTTGCTCAGTTGAGTCGGGCGGTTGACAGTCAGCTTTACCGACTTGGTAGTACCTGGCGTGCTGTGGACTTTAGGGGTGAAACCGTTAACGTTAGGAAGTCGTTGCTCACGATTGGTGGCGTGGGCGGCCAGTGGCATTAATAGGCAAATGGTTAGCCATGTCTTGAAAAATGGTCGCATTAGGCGTGGCTCTTATGGGTTTGCGCGCAACTTTATAACAGGTTTTAGTGTCGTTCTCAGGCCGTTTGTCGACTGAACCTTGACGTCAAAATCAGGAAAAACGCGACGATTCGCCGCAATTGTCCTACACAAGGCAGGTGGCATAAGGCTTTCAGGGCAGGGAAGATACCATTTGCCGTACGTCGGGCGCCTGTAAAAAAGTCACAAAGAAAGTGAAAATTTTTTTCTATCGAGGCAAAAGAGGTACGCGATGAACACCTATCAACAGATTGGCCAGCAACAAGACACCCACAGCAAGGTGATCGGTTACCTGTTGTGGATTTTCGGTTTTACCGGCGCGCATCGCTTCTATTACGGCAAGCCGGTGACCGGCACGATCTGGTTTTTCACCTTGGGCTTGCTGGGGATTGGCTGGCTGATCGACCTGTTCCTGATCCCGGCCATGGACCGTGAAGCGGACCTGCGTTTTACCGCCGGGCCTATCGAATACAACGTGGCCTGGATCCTGTTGGCGTTCCTGGGCGTATTTGGCGTGCACCGTATGTATCAGGGCAAATGGATCTCCGGCCTGATCTACCTGCTGACCGGCGGTTTGTTCCTGGTGGGCGTGCTGTATGACTTCTGGACGCTGAATACGCAGATTTCGATTCGGAATGCGGAGCGCAATAACGGGCGTTGAGTCTGCACACAATCAAATGTGGACGCCTACTTGTGTGGGAGCTGGCTTGCCTGCGATGCAGGCACCTCGGTCTTTCAATCAAACCGAGGTGATGCTATCGCAGCGGTGCGGCGATCCGACAAGCCAGCTCCCACATGGACCGTGCCCACATTAGAGGTGTGGTCTATCAGGCCTGGTAGCTGATGCGGCCGTCCACCAAGGTGTAGCGCACCGTCGCCGGCAGGCTATGCCCGATGAACGGGCAATTCTCACCTTTGGACAGCCAGTGCTCCCCAGCTACCGTGGAGCTGGCCGGGTCAAACAACACCAAGTCCGCCGCCGAACCTACCGCCAACTTACCCGCCGGCAAGCGCAATGCCTCGGCCGGGCCGGCGCTCAGTCGTGTGAGCAATGTCGGCAAGTCCAGCAAACCCTCTTCCACCAGCGTCATCGCCAACGGCAGCAACAGCTCAACGCTGCTGATACCCGGCTCTGTCGCGCCGAACGGTGCCAGCTTGGCATCGCGCTCGTGGGGCTGGTGGTGGCTTGAAATCGCCGAGATCACACCCGACTTCACCGCCGCGCGCAAACCCTCACGGTCGGCACGGGTGCGCAGCGGCGGTTGCACGTGGTACAGGCTGGAGAAGTCGATCAGCGCCTCATCGGTCAAAATCAGCTGATATAACGCCACATCCGCCGTCACCGGCAAGCCACGGGCCTGGGCCTGGGCGATCAGGGCGACACCGCGTGCGCTGGTCAATTGGCTGAAGTGCGCGCGCACGCCGCTTTGTTCCACCAGCAGCAGGTCACGGGCCAGGGCCACGGTTTCGGCGGTTTCCGGAATGCCCGGCAAACCGAGGAAGCTGGCCACGGCGCCTTCATGGGCCAGGCCGCCTTCGGCCAGGTCGCGATCCTGGGAGTGGAAGATCACCGTCAGGTCGAAGGTGGCTGCGTACTCCAGGGCGCGGCACAGGGTGCGGGTACTGCGAAAGCTCTCCAAACCGTTGCCAAAGGCTACGCAACCGGCGTCGCGCAGGGCGATCAGCTCGGCGAGTTGTTCGCCGTCCAGGCCTTTGCTCAGGGCGCCAATGGGGAACACTTTGCAATTGCCGGCTTCGCGGGCGCGGTCGAGGATCAGTTCGGTCACCGCCGAGGTGTCCAGGACTGGCTTGGTATGCGGCGGGCAGCACAGGCTGGTCACGCCACCGGCCGCAGCGGCGCGGGTTTCGCTGATGATGTTGCCCTTGCGACTGTAACCCGGCTCGCGCAGGGCGACGTTCAGGTCCACCAGGCCAGGCGCGGCCACCAGGCCTTTGGCGTCGATGGTTTCAACCGCGCTGAAGCCAGTAGGGGCAGCGCCAATGGCGATGATCTTGCCGGCTTCCAGATGCAGATCGGTAACTTGATCCAGGCCACTGGCTGGATCGATGACTCGGGCGCCGAGAATGCTGAGCTTCACTGGGCGTTCTCCTGCTCGAATTGACGTTGCGCGGTTTGTCCGCTCATGGCCATGGACAACACCGCCATGCGCACGGCGATGCCGTAGGTCACCTGGTTAAGGATCACCGACTGGTTGCCGTCGGCCACCGCCGACTCAATCTCCACCCCGCGGTTGATCGGGCCCGGGTGCATCACGATGGCATCCGGCTTGGCACCGGCCAGGCGCGCGGTGGTCAGGCCGAACAGGCGGTAGAACTCACCTTCGCTTGGCAGCAGGCCGCCGGCCATGCGCTCGCGTTGCAGGCGCAGCATGATCACCACGTCCACGTCCTTGAGGCCTTCGGTCATGTCGGTGTAGACCTTCACGCCATACTGCTCGATACCGATCGGCAGCAGGGTTTTCGGTGCAATCACGCGGATGTCCGGGCAACCCAGGGTCTTCAGGGCCAGCATGTTCGAGCGCGCCACCCGCGAGTGCAGGATGTCGCCGACGATGGCCACCGAGAGGTTTTCAAAGCTGCCCTTGTGCCGACGGATGGTGAGCATGTCGAGCATGCCCTGGGTCGGGTGGGCGTGACGGCCGTCGCCGCCGTTGATGATCGCTACCTGCGGGCACACGTGCTCGGCGATGAAGTGCGCAGCGCCGGAATCGCCGTGGCGCACCACGAACATGTCGGCGGCCATGGCTTCCAGGTTGCGCAGGGTGTCGAGCAGGGTTTCGCCCTTGCTCGCCGACGAGGTCGACACGTTCAGCGTGATTACGTCGGCCGACAGTCGCTGGGCGGCCAGCTCAAAGGTGGTACGGGTGCGCGTGGAGTTCTCGAAGAACACATTGCAGATGGTCTTGCCGCGCAGCAGCGGGACCTTCTTCACCGCGCGGCCGCCGACTTCGAGGAACGAGTCGGCGGTGTCGAGGATTTCGGTGAGCAGTTCGCGGGGCAAACCGTCGAGGGACAAGAAATGTTGCAACTGGCCCTGAGCATTGAGCTGCAGCGGGCGCTTGGCATCTAGAGGCGTCATCGCGGGGACTCTGTACAAGGCGGTTTAAAGGGCAAGGTCTTGCAGTTCGAGTTCGAGCGGCGTGGGACCGGACAATTTTACCCGCTGGTGGGCTTCCAGCGACAGTGTGGCGCCGACCACATCCGGGCTGATCGGCAATTCGCCGGCTTCCAGGTCCAGCAGGCACACCAGGGTCACGCTGGCCGGGCGGCCGTAGTCGAACAGTTCGTTCAGGGCGGCGCGAATGGTGCGGCCGCTCATCAGCACGTCATCGATCAACACCAGATGCTGGCCTTCGATCTCGAAGGGCAGGGCCGAGGGGCGCACTTGCGGGTGCAGGCCGTTCTGGCTGAAGTCATCGCGGTAGAAGGACACGTCCAGGGTGCCCAGGGGCGAATCGCTGCCGAGCGCCTCCAGCAGTGCCTGAGCCACCCACACACCGCCCGTGCGAATGCCGATGAAACGCGGTTCGCTGATGGCGCGGTGTTGCAGATGGGCCGTGAGGCTTTTGGCCATCTGGCTGATCAGTTCGGCGGGGTTCGGCAAGCTCATGGTGGCTCCTTCAAGGCCTTGGCGGGGGCAAGGTCCGGGCGTAAACGTAAAAAGACGCGGCAAGCCGCGTCAGTCAGGATTCAAATAAAGCAGTGTTTTCGTCCAGCCAACCCTGCAACAGCAGGGCGGCGGCAATGGCGTCCACGGGGTTGTCGCGGTAGCTGCCTTTCTGCCCGCCACGGTCGCGTCGCTCGCCCTTGGCTTCAAAAGTGGTCAGGCGCTCGTCGTGGGTATAGAAGGGGATGTTGTAGCGGCCATTGAGGCGGCGTGCGAACTTTTCGGCGCGCAGGCACATGTCGCTGGGCGTGCCATCCATATTCAAAGGCAAGCCGACCACCACGGCGTCGGGCTTCCACTCTTTAATGAGGGCCTCGACCTGGTTCCAGTCCGGGATACCGTTCTGGGCCTTGAGGGTGCACAGCTCGCGGGCCTGCCCGGTAATCACCTGGCCGACGGCTACGCCGATCTGCTTGGTGCCGTAGTCAAAGCCGAGGATCAGACGCAAGGCCATCAGGCGTGCCCCGCCTGGCTGGTCAGCAGGCTGAGGTTGACCCGCAGCTTCGCCGCCGCGGCTTCCAGGCGCAGTTCGCTGGGGGTGTTGAAGAGGATGTCGGCGTCAAAGGGGCAGGTCAGCCAGGCATTGCTCGCCAACTCAGCTTCCAGTTGCCCGGCTTCCCAGCCCGCATAGCCCAGGGTGATCACGCTTTGCTCGGGGCCAGCGCCGTCAGCGATGGCGAACAACACGTCCTGAGAGGTCGACAGCGACACGCCTTCCAGATCGACCGTGGCCTGGAACTTCGGCCCGGTGGGGTGCAGTACAAAACCGCGATCGGTCTGCACCGGCCCGCCGATGTAGATCGGCACGTCCTGGCAACGGGCCGGCGGGTCGACGTCTGGTCGCAGTTGTTCGAGGATATCCGCCAGGTTCAGCTCTTGCGGGCGGTTTACCACGAGTCCCATAGCACCATTGGCCGTGTGCTCGACAATGTAGGTCAAGGTTTGCGCAAAGTTCGGGTCGGCCATATGGGGCATGGCGATCAGGAATTGGTGCTTGAGGTAGGTCGGGCTGACATTTTTCATGTCCGCTAGTGTGGCGTTGGAGGGGCGAACTGACAAGGTGGGGATGTGCCGCATCCGGCAATTGTCATCAATTGCTGGAAAGCCGATCGCCCTTGGCGAACTTCCAGGTGCGGATGATTTCCAGGCGGTCGACGTCGTTCAAATCCCCGCTGAACGGGGCAAACGGTGCCGCCAGGCGCACGATGCGCTGGGCAGCCTGGTCCAGCAATGGCTGGCCGGAGGACTCCAGAACCTGCACTTCATATAGCGTGCCGTCACGGTTGATTGAAACCAATAGTCGCAAATTGCCGTAAATCTGCTGGCGTCGGGCTTCTTCGGGGTAGTTGAGGTTGCCGATGCGCTCGACCTTCTTGCGCCACTCGTCCTTATACCAGGCACCTTTGTCGCGCATGGTCGAGGCGGCGTTTAGCCGGTAGATGCGCGGGCGCTTGGCGTACAGCTGCTGTTCGTTGGCCAGTTCGGCTTCGAGGCTGGAGATTTCGTCGGACAGTGTCGAGCTGTCGAAGGTCGGTGCTGGCTTTACGGGCTCGGGCGTGGGTTCGGTCTTGGCCTTTTCGCGCTGGGTCGGGGCTTTTTGCGGTTTGGGTGCGACAGTAGTCACCGCAGGCTTGGGTGCGGCTTGCTTGACCTCGGGCTTAGGCGTCGGCGGCGGGGTGACTTTATTCACCTTGTTGTCCTGGAACGGCGCCACTTCGGTGGTCTTGGGCACGGCTTTCTTGTCCAGGGTGCCGCTGCCTTGCTGGTTGTCCTGGGCGAGAAAGTCGGCCTTCTCGGGCTTCTTTTCGCTCTTGAACGTGGCGAGGGTGATTTCCAGGGTTTTGCTGATCTGCTTGGGTTCGACCATCGTGAACCCCACGCCGAGGATCAGGGCCAGGTGAATCAAGGCCGCCAGGAACAGGGTAAATCCGAGCCGATCAGCCGGGCGCACGCCGCTATGGGAGAGTTCGGGGGGCAGTTCGGACGGGAGTGTCATGACAAAAAAACCAACATCGCGCGTTTCACAGGTGGCGCATGATAACGCAATGTTGGTATGTGTCCGGCTGTTCTATGTCACTTGGCTTGTAGCTTGTGCTCAATGGCGGCCATCAGCATTTCGCCGATGTTCGTGCCAAATGCATTGTCGATCTCGCGGATACAGGTCGGGCTGGTGACGTTGATTTCAGTCAGGTTCTCACCGATCACGTCCAGGCCGACAAACAGCAAGCCCTTTTCACGCAGCGTTGGACCGACTTGGGAGGCGATCCAACGGTCCTTGTCCGACAAAGGCCGTGCTTCGCCGCGCCCACCGGCCGCCAGGTTGCCACGGGTTTCGCCGGCTGCCGGGATACGCGCCAGGCAGTAATCCACCGGCTCGCCGTCGATCATCAGGATGCGCTTGTCGCCGTCCTTGATCGCCGGCAGGTAGGCCTGGCCCATGATCTGCTGGGTGCCAAGGGCGGTCAGGGTTTCCAGGATCACCGACAGGTTCGGGTCGCCCGCGCGGTGACGGAAGATCGAGGTGCCACCCATGCCGTCCAACGGCTTGAGAATCACATCGCCATGTTTGGCGGCAAATTCACGCAGCACATCGGCGCGGCGGCTGACCACGGTCGGCGGCGTGCACTGCGGGAACAGCGTGGCGAACAGCTTTTCATTGCAGTCGCGTAGGCTCTGCGGCTTGTTGACGATCAGTACGCCAGCGCGTTCGGCCTGCTCCAGCAGGTAGGTGGAGTACACGAATTCCATGTCGAACGGCGGGTCCTTGCGCATCAGGATCACGTCCAGATCGCTCAACGGGCTGTCGATTTCATCTTGCAGCTCGAACCACTTCTGCGGGTTGGCAAACACCTGCAGCGGGCGCATGCGTGCGCGGGCTTCGCCGTCGCCCTGGTAAAGATCGCGCTGCTCCATATAGAACAACGTCCAACCGCGGGCCTGGGCGGCCAGGAGCATGGCCAGCGAGCTGTCCTTTTTATAGGAAATGCTGGCGATAGGGTCCATGACAATGCCGACGCGAACGCTCATGGGGGATTTCCTCTAGCAAATAAGGGCACACAAAAGTGGCGTCAGAGTGGCGCTGCGGCTGTTGTGGGTCAAGGAAAAACCACCCGGCCGGTTGCTCGATAGATTGCGCCCGGAGACTGTGCTAAAAAGACTGCCACAGCGCAGCAGCCCTTGAATTCCAAGGCTTGCGGCGTTCATCCTGTGCAACATCAGGCAGTACACACCGAAAACCGATTCGCTGTGGCGATGGCAGAGCAGATATGGAACAGCAATCCAACGCCTTGAGAGTGATGGTGATCGACGATTCGAAGACGATCCGCCGCACCGCCGAGACCCTGTTGAAGAACGTGGGGTGCGATGTCATCACGGCCATCGACGGTTTTGATGCCCTGGCCCGGATTGTTGATCATCACCCGCACATTATTTTTGTCGACATCATGATGCCGCGCCTGGATGGCTATCAGACGTGCGCGCTGGTGAAGAACAACCCGGCGTTCAAGTCGATCCCGGTGATCATGTTGTCCTCCAAGGACGGCCTGTTCGACAAGGCCAAGGGCCGTACCGTGGGTGTCGATCAGTTTTTGACCAAACCTTTCAGCAAGGAAGAACTGCTGGGCGCAATCAAGGCCTACGTGCCTGCCTTCGCCGCAGTAGAACAAGCACACTGACACCGCCTCACAAGGGCCGGTGTCCACCTATGTAGTGGGGAAAACCATGGCACGTGTTCTGATCGTCGACGATTCGCCGACCGAAATGTACAAACTCACCGGCATGCTGGAAAAGCATGGCCACCAGGTCCTCAAGGCTGAAAACGGTGCGGACGGCGTGGCTCTGGCCCGCCAGGAAAAACCCGACGCCGTGCTGATGGACATCGTGATGCCGGGCCTCAATGGCTTCCAGGCCACGCGCCAGCTGTCCAAGGAGCCGGAAACCAACGGCATCCCGATCATCATCATCACCACCAAGGACCAGGAAACCGACAAGATCTGGGGGGCACGCCAGGGCGCCAAGGATTACCTGACCAAGCCGGTGGATGAAGAAACCCTGATCGCCACCCTGAACAAGGTGCTGGCCGGCTGACGGCACGTCATCATGACCGAGTCGCAAACCGCCTTTGAGCTGTTGCTGGACATCGACCGCCGCTGCCGCCTGCTGGCCGCCGACCTGCCGTCCC
The DNA here is from genome assembly GCF_054685145.1 of Pseudomonas sp. H1_A03. Taxonomy (NCBI): domain Bacteria; kingdom Pseudomonadati; phylum Pseudomonadota; class Gammaproteobacteria; order Pseudomonadales; family Pseudomonadaceae; genus Pseudomonas; species Pseudomonas sp. H1_A03. Next base: position 859,710 of record NZ_CP162829.1, on the reverse strand, counting down.
AGGAAACCCGCTTGCAACGTTGGAGCGGTATCGGCTTTCGCCTGGGGCAGCACTGGTATGTGGCGCCCATGGGTGAAGTCGCCGAAGTCCTGCATGAGCCGCGTTGCACTTTAATGCCCGGGGTCAAGGCCTGGGTCAAAGGCGTGGCTAATCTGCGTGGGCGCTTGTTGCCGGTGATGGACCTGGGTGGGTTCCTCGGCCTTGAACTGTCCAAGGCGCGCAAACAGCGGCGGGTGTTGGTGGTGGAATGTAACGACCTGTTTGTCGGGCTGCTGGTGGACGAGGTGGTGGGGATGCAGCATTTTGCACAAGACGCGTGGCTGGCGAACGCCGCACCCGACGCACCGTATATCCAAGGCTGGTTCGACGGCGACCAGCAGTGGCAGGTTTTCAGCCCCTTCGCCCTGGCCCAGGCCCCAGGCTTCATGGACGTTGCCGCATGACCACCGCCACCACGCCCAAACCCCAGGCCGGCTCGCGCAGCCGCTCGCAGATCATCGTGCTGTTTATTGCACTGATCGTGTTCATCATGTTGCTGTTCGCCAACTTTGCGTACCTCAACACCCAGTCGACCTATGACAAACAGTACATCGGCCACGCCGGTGAATTGCGCGTGCTGTCCCAGCGCATTGCCAAGAACGCCACCGAAGCCGCCGCCGGCAAGGCGGCTGCGTTCAAGCTGTTGGGCGAGGCGCGCAACGATTTCGCCCAGCGCTGGGGCTACCTGAAAAAAGGCGACCCGCAAACCGGGCTGCCCGCCGCGCCCAGTGCGGTACGCGCCGAAATGCGCGCCGTACAGACCGACTGGGAGGCGCTGCTGAAAAATACCGATGCGATTCTCGCCAGCGAACAGACCGTGCTGTCGTTGCATCAAGTTGCCGCGACGCTGGCCGAGACCGTGCCGCAATTGCAGATCGAGTCGGAAAAGGTCGTCGACATCCTGCTGCAACGTGGCGCCCCGGCCAGCCAAGTGGCGTTGGCCCAGCGCCAGTCATTGCTGGCTGAACGTATCCTGGGGGCGGTGAACACCGTGCTCGCCGGCGACGAAACCGCCGCGCAGGCCGCCGACGCCTTTGGCCGCGATGCCAACCGATTTGGGCAGGTGCTCAACGGCATGCTCCAGGGCAACCCCGGCCTGCGCATCACCCAGGTCGAAGACCGCGACGCCCGCGCGCGGCTGGCGGAAATTGCCGAGCTGTTTGAGTTTGTCTCCGGCTCCGTGGATGAAATTCTTGAGACCTCGCCGCAACTGTTCCAAGTGCGCGCATCGGCGAGCAACATCTTCAACTTGTCGCAAACCCTGCTCGATGAAGCCTCACACCTGGCCACCGGGTTTGAAAATCTCGCCGATGGGCGCAGCTTGGACACCATCGGTGGCTATGTGCTGGGCTTGCTGGCGCTGACCTCGATCATCCTGATCGGCCTGGTGATGGTGCGAGAGACCAACCGTCAACTGCATGAAACCGCCGAGAAGAACGAGCGCAACCAGAACGCAATCATGCGTCTGCTGGATGAAATCGAAGACTTGGCCGACGGCGATCTCACGGTGACCGCATCGGTGACCGAAGACTTCACCGGTACCATCGCCGACTCCATCAACTATTCCGTGGATCAGTTGCGCGATCTCGTCGCCACCATCAACCTCACCGCCGGGCAAGTCGCCGGAGCGGTGCAGGATACCCAGGCCACCGCCATGCACCTGGCCCAGGCGTCGGAGCATCAGGCCCAGCAGATCGCCGAAGCCTCCACCGCGATCAACCAGATGGCCCAGTCCATCGATCAGGTCTCGGCCAACGCCGCCGAATCGTCGGCAGTGGCGGAGCGTTCGGTGGAGATTGCCAACAAAGGCAACGAGGTGGTGCACAACACCATCCACGGCATGGACAACATTCGCGAGCAGATCCAGGATACCGCCAAGCGCATCAAGCGCCTGGGCGAATCGTCCCAGGAGATTGGCGACATCGTTAGCCTGATCGACGACATTGCCGACCAGACCAACATCCTCGCGCTCAATGCCGCGATCCAGGCGAGCATGGCTGGGGATGCAGGGCGCGGCTTTGCCGTGGTGGCGGATGAAGTTCAGCGCCTGGCCGAACGTTCGTCGGCCGCGACCCGGCAGATCGAAACCCTGGTGCGCGCGATCCAGGCCGATACCAATGAGGCGGTAATCTCCATGGAGCAGACCACCACCGAAGTGGTGCGCGGCGCGCGGCTGGCGCAAGACGCCGGGGTGGCGCTGGAAGAAATCGAAGGCGTGTCGAAGACCCTGGCGGCGCTGATCCAGAGCATATCCAACGCGGCGCAGCAACAGACCTCGTCGGCGGGGCAGATTTCGCTGACGATGAATGTGATTCAGCAGATCACTACGCAGACCTCGTCGGGCTCCACGGCTACGGCCGAAAGTATCGGTAACCTGGCAAAAATGGCCAGCCAGTTGCGCCGGTCGGTGTCGGGTTTCACCCTCCCGCCCCCCAAGCAAGTCGACGATTGAAATGCTTTCTAAAGAACACCACAGTTGATCTCCATTGTTCTTGGCAGCACCAGCAACCCACGAATTCTAAGCGGAGCAGTTATGGTTGATCGGCACGACTACGTGGCCCTCGAATGGGTCAAGGGCGACATTGCCGAAACCCTGAAACAGGCCCGTTCGGCGCTGGACGCGTATGTCGAAACCACTGACGGCGACGCAATAAGCGAGTGCCTGGCCGGCATCCACCAGGTGCATGGCGCGCTGCTAATGGTCGAGTTCTACGGCGCAGCGCTGCTGGCTGAGGAAATCGAAGAACTCGCCCTGGCCCTGCAAGCCGGGCGCGTCAGCCAGCACGATGAAAGCATCCGTCTGCTGCAACAGGCCCTCAACCAATTGCCGCTGTATCTGGAGCGTGTGCACAGCGCCCGACGCGACCTGCCGCTGGTGGTGTTGCCGCTGCTCAACGACCTGCGCAGCGCACGCGGCGAAAGCCTGCTGTCGGAGACCAGCCTGTTCAGCCCGCAACTGCTGTCGATTGCGCCGCTGCCCGACGAAACGCTGGCGCAACGCGCGGCGCCTGACCTGAAAGAGCAACTGCGCCGGTGGCACCAACTGCTGCAACAAGCCTTGGCGGGTTTGTTGCGCGAAGACCACGGCCCAAGCAACCTGGAAGACATGGCGCGAGTGTTCGCGCGTCTTGAAGCGTTGTGCCAGGGCGCGCCGCTGTTGCCACTGTGGCAAGTCACCTCGGCCTTGGTCGAAGGGATGCTCACCGGTGTGATCGCCAACAGCCCGGCCCTGCGCAGCTTGCTCAAGGCCAGCGACAAACAGCTCAAGCGCCTGCTCGCCCAGGGGATCGGCGGGGTCAACCAGCCGGCGCCGGATGAGTTGCTCAAAAGCTTGCTGTTCTATGTCGCCAAGGTCACCCGACCGACGCCGCGCATGCAAAGCCTCAAGGAACGCTACGGTTTGGATGAGGCCTTGCCTGACAGCGCGGTGGTCGACGCCGAGCGCGCCCGCCTGGCCGGGCCGGATCGCAATGCGATGGGCTCGGTACTCGGCGCGTTGTGTGAGGAGTTGGTACGGGTAAAAGAACGCCTCGACTTGTTCGTACGCAGCGACCGCCAGCACACCAATGACTTGGATGCGCTGCTCGCGCCGCTGCGGCAGATCGCCGACACCTTGGCCGTGCTGGGCTTCGGCCAACCGCGCAAAGTCATCATCGACCAGCTTGCTGTGGTGCTGAGCCTGGCTCAAGGTCAGCGCGAGCCCAACGATGCCGTGTTGATGGACGTCGCTGGAGCCTTGCTCTATGTCGAAGCCACACTGGCCGGCATGGTCGGTACCGTCGAGCCGGAAAGCCGCGAAGAAAGCCGCCTGCCGACTACCGACCTGACCCAGATCCACCAACTGGTGATCCGCGAATCCTGCCAGTGCCTCAAGCAAGCCAAGGAACTGGTGATCGACTGCATCGAAGCCGACTGGGACCGCCAGCGCCTTGAGTCCCTGCCGGAACTGCTGAGTCAGGTGCGCGGCGCCCTTGCGATGATCCCTCTGCCCCGCGCGGCGAGCCTGATGCGCGGATGCACCGATTACGTCGACGAGCAATTGATGGGCAACGATGCGCCGCCGTCCGAGGTGCAGCTTGCGCATTTTGCTGACGTGATCAGCAGCCTGGAGTACTACCTCGAACGCATGCTCCAGGATCCGGACGCCGCCGGCGAACGGGTGCTGGAACTGGCCACCCAAGGCCTGGCCGCACTGGGTTACCTGCCCGCCGAGAAACCCTGGCGCCAAGCCTTGGCTGCACCGGATGGCGCACTCTCGGGCGAGATCACGCCGAGCCAATCCCAGTTCGATGCGCTGGCCAGTCCAACGTCGCGCCTGAACCCGCCGGCCTTGCAACGCCCCGGCAGCCTGTTGCCGCCACCCGCCGACGAAGAACCCATCGACGACGAGCTGCTCGAAGTCTTCCTTGAAGAAACCGACGAAGTCCTCGAAGCGCTGCACCGCTACCTGCCCAACAGCGCCGACAAAACCGCCCAGGGCGAAATGCGCCGTGCTTTCCATACCCTCAAAGGCAGTGGCCGCATGGTGCGCGCCCTGGTCCTGGCGGAGCTGGCCTGGGCCGTGGAAAACTTGCTCAACCGCGTGCTGGAACGCAGCGTTGTCCTGGGCCCCGAGGTGCAACAGGTGCTGGATGAAGCGGTGGCCTTGCTGCCGGAGCTGATCGCCGACTTCGCCACCGACGACCAACACCAGCGCGATGAAGTCGACGCCCTGGCTGCACGTGCCCACGCCTTCGCCAGCGGTACGCAAGCGCCGGTCGCAGAGTCCCACGACCCGATGTTGCTGGAGATCTTCCGCAACGAAGCCCAAAGCCATCTGGACAGCCTCAACCACTTCCTGCAACAGGCTGCCGAGCATGTGCCGCTGCAAGTCAGCGATGAGCTGCAACGCGCCTTGCACACTCTTAAGGGCAGCGCCTACATGGCCGGCGTGTTGCCCATCGCCGAACTGGTGCGCCCCCTCGACCACCTGACCCGCGAATATAAAGCTCACCGCCTGCCGCTGGACCTGGACGAAGTGGAGTTGTTGCTGGAAGCCGAAGACCTGTTCCAACGCGGGCTGCGTGATTTGGACAGCGATCCCTTGGCGCCGATCAAAGGCGCAGAGGACTTGATCAGCCGCACCCAACGCCTGCTGGATCACCAGCTCGAAGCACTGCTCGACGCGCCGAGTACCGGCTTGCACATCAAGCGTGACCCGCAACTGATCGCCAACTTTCTGGCCCAGGGCATGGACATCCTGCTCGACGCCGAAAGCCTGCTGCGCCGCTGGCAAGAGCACCCCGGCGAGCGCCAGGAACTCACCGCGCTGCTGGACGAATTGACCACGTTGGGGGAGGGCGCGCACGTTGCCGACCTGCACGCCATCGACGAACTCTGCGAAGCCCTGCTCGACCTCTATGGCGCCGTGGAAGAGAGCAGCCTGGCCGTCAGCGAGCGGTTTTTCCAAGAAGCTGAGCAAGCCCATGAAGCGCTGATCAGCATGCTCGACCAGTTGGCCGCCGGCCAGGAAGTCAGCCCGGCCCCGGCACGGGTCCACGCCCTGCGCGGTCTGCTGAACGAAGCCCTCGATCCGTCCGCCACCGGCCTGATCAAAAGCGACGGCAGCCGCACGCTGAGCATTTCCGAGCTGGGCGCCGCCACGCAGCAGTTGGAGCATGAAACGGCGATAGACGACGAGATTGTCGACATATTCCTCGAAGAAGCCGTGGACATCCTCGACAGCGCCGGGCAGTCGCTCAAACGCTGGTTGCTGGAGCCCGACAGCGCCGCACCGTTGTCGTCGTTGCAGCGCGATTTGCACACCCTCAAGGGCGGTGCGCGCATGGCCGAAATCGGGCCGGTGGGTGACTTGGCCCATGAGCTGGAGTGCCTGTACGAAGGGTTGGTGGACCGCCGCTACAGCTACTCCCCCGAGCTGTCCCTGTTGCTGATGGCCAGTCATGAGCGGCTGGCCTTGCAGCTTGAAGAACTGCAACAGCACCAGCCCCTGAGCGATGCCAATGAGCTGATCGCCCCGTTGCGTGAGTTCCGCCAGAACAGCACACCTTCCGCACCGGCCGAGGCGCCTCAAGCGTCGGGCGCTGATCCTGAATTACTGGATATTTTCCTCGAAGAAGCCGCCGACATTCTCGACAGCTCAGGCAGCGCATTGCTGCGCTGGCAGGCCGAGCCCGGTAATCGACAGGAAGTGGAAACTTTGCTGCGCGACTTGCACACCCTCAAGGGCGGCGCGCGCATGGTCGAAATTGCGCCCATTGGCGACTTGGCCCATGAGCTGGAATTTCTCTACGAGGGCCTGTCCGCCGGCTTGCTCGCGCCCTCTGCGGAGCTGTTCGCGTTGCTGCAAGGTTGCCATGACCGCCTGGCGCAGATGATCGACGCTGTGGCGGATGGCCTGCCTGTAGGCTCGGTGGACAAACTCATCGAACGCATCAAAGGCCTGGTGCACCCAAACGTAGAGCCGGTAACGCCCGTGGCGTTGCCAGCCGGCAAGACGGAAGCAGTCGTCGACCCGGCGGCCGACATGGTGAAAATCTCCGCCGAGCTGCTCGACGACTTGGTCAATCTGGCCGGTGAAACCTCGATCTTCCGTGGCCGAATCGAGCAGCAAGTCAACGACGCACGCATTGCCCTGACGGAAGTGGAAACCACGATCGAACGCATGCGCGATCAACTGCGCCGTCTCGACACCGAAACCCAAGGCCGCATCCTCAGCCGCCAGCAGGCCGAGGCCGAACGCCTGGGCTACGAAGAGTTCGACCCGCTGGAAATGGACCGCCATTCGCAGTTGCAGCAGCTGTCCCGCGCGCTGTCCGAATCCGTCTCCGACCTGCTTGACCTCAAGGACACCCTTGAGCGCCGTAACGAGGATGCGCACGACCTGTTGCAGCAACAGGCACGCATCAACACCGAGTTGCAAGAAGGCCTGATGCGCACGCGCATGGTGCCGTTCGAACGCATGCTGCCGCGCCTCAAGCGCATCGTGCGCCAGGTAGCGGGCGAGTTGGGCAAAGACGTGGAGTTCATCGTCGGCAACGCCGAGGGCGAGATGGACCGCAACGTGCTGGAGCGCATGGCGGCGCCGCTGGAACACATGCTGCGCAACGCCGTCGACCATGGCCTGGAACCCCGCGATGTGCGGCTGCTGGCCGGCAAGCCGGAAAAGGGTCGCATCACCCTGGACCTGACCCATGAAGGCGGCGACATTGTCTTCGATATGCGTGACGACGGCGCCGGTGTGCCGCTGGAAGCGGTGCGGCGCAAGGCGATCAAGCGTGGCTTGCTCGACCCCAATCAAGAGATCAGCGACCGCGACGTGTTGCAGTTCATCCTGCAGCCTGGGTTCTCCACGGCGGAGAAGATCACCCAGATTTCCGGGCGCGGCGTGGGCATGGACGTGGTGCATGAGGAAGTGCGTCAGTTGGGGGGCTCGATGGTCATTGACTCGACGCCGGGCGAGGGTGTGCATTTCCGCATTCGCCTGCCATTTACCGTGTCGGTCAACCGCGCGCTGATGGTGCAGTGTGCGGACGATCAATACGCGATCCCGCTCAACACCATCGAAGGCCTGGTGCGCGTGCTGCCGCATGAGTTGGCCGGGCACTATCAGCAGGATCCGCCGTGTTATGAGTACGCCGGCCAGCGCCACGAGTTGTTCTATCTCGGCGACTTGTTGCAGACCGTCAGCCGCCCGAAACTGTTAGGCCAGTACCAGCCGGTGCCGGTGCTGTTGGTGCAGTGCAATGAGCGGCGCGTTGCCATCCATGTGGACGCCATGGCCGGCACGCGGGAAATCGTGGTCAAGGGGCTCGGCCCGCAGTTTGCAGGTGTACAGGGCTTGTCCGGCGCGACGATTCTGGGCGATGGGCGTGTGGTATTGATCATCGACTTGCTGGCACCTATCCGCGCCCGTCAACCCGCGTTGCCGGCTCAAGCGGCTGACGTGCCGCTGATCCTCAACGACCCCCTGAAAAAGCGCCCGCTGCTGGTGTTGGTGGTGGACGATTCGGTTACCGTGCGCAAAGTCACCAGTCGCCTGCTGGAGCGCAACGGCATGAACGTGCTCACTGCCAAAGACGGCATCGACGCGCTCGCTGTGCTTGAAGAACACACCCCGGACCTGATGCTGCTCGACATCGAAATGCCGCGCATGGACGGCTTCGAAGTGGCGACCCAGGTGCGCAATGACCCGCGGCTGATGCGCCTGCCGATCATCATGATCACCTCGCGCACCGGCCAGAAACACCGCGACCGCGCCATGGCCATCGGCGTGAATGACTACCTCGGCAAGCCGTATCAAGAGTCGGTGCTGCTGGAAAGCATCGCCTACTGGAGCAAGTCCCATGCTTGACCACCGCACCAGCCAACTCACCGGCCTGCTCCTGCCCCTGGCCGACCGCCACCTGGTGCTGCCCAACGTCGCCATCGCCGAGTTGATCGACTTCCAGCGCGGCGAACCGGCCAGCGATGCGCCGCCGTGGTATTTGCGGCAAGTGGCGTGGCGGGACCGGCAAATCCCATTGATCAGCTTTGAAGCGGTGTGCGGCGAGGCCAGCGTGACCGGCGAGCGCTCGCGGATTGTGGTGTTGAATGCCTTGGGCGGCCGGCCGACATTGAAGTTTATTGCGCTGGTGATCCAGGGGATTCCGCGCTCCTACAAGCTCGACAGCGAGTTGAGCTACGTGGATGTGCCGCTGTGCCCGCTGGAGTTGGCGGCGGTGCAAGTGGGGGAACATGTGGCGAAGGTGCCGGACCTGATGGGGTTGGAAGCTCTATTGGTAGAGTCCGGCCTGGCCTGAGCCTCCACCCTCAAACCCTGTGGAGATCAAAATGTGGGAGCGGGCTTGCTCGCGAATACGGTGGGTCAGCTACACAAGTATCAACTGTCAGTCCGCATTCGCGAGCAAGCCCGCTCCCACACTGGATTGCGCTCGTCTCAGATATTCACTCAATCCGCGCAAACCGCTTCCTGCATACCTCTTTTGTGGCGAGGGAGCTTGCTCCCGCTGGGGCGCGAAGCGGCCCCAAAACCTACCGCCGCTTTTGTTTGATCGTTCCTTATCGTGCGCCATCAATGTAGGGCTCGGACTGATAGCGTGTCTGAAATTTCTGTAAGTCTCACCTCCGTATTTTTACTGATTTTTGAGTGCTAGTTTTTATCGCTCAACCCCATCAGCAAGGATTCGCAAATGGCCGTCCCTCCCATGCCTTCGGGCGTTTCGCTGCAAGACAACATCGCCTTGGCCAACAACCGTAGGATGCATCTTAAGCCGGGCTCGGCGTTCACCTATTCGTGGTTTTACTCACAGGTCAGGGGGCGCGGTCCTTGGGACTATAAACAGAAAAGCCGTGAGTACGAGGCATTCGGTAACTTCAACTATGGCGTTACCGGAACGGTGTTGGGTATTCCCGAGGGTGTGTTGTTACGAGCGGCAGGAGCAGCGCAAAAAGCGGCGGGTACGTCTCGGGTAGAGTTTGGAGACTGGTGGGGTGATGCGCCTTATGGCGACGATCATAGTGACCAGCACTGGATAAAGGAGGGTATCGAATATGCCAGGGCCCAAGGGTACTAAGTGGATGGTGCAAGGTCTGCTCAATGGGCTGTTGGTGGTGTGTCTGGGCTATTTGGGCTTTGGTTGGCTGATGAGCCCTGGAGCGCCGGAGTTGGATGAGGTGGTGCTCAAGTACTCTCTGAGTAACGGCAAGTCGATCTACGGGGTTCGGGATGGTCAGGGTGGTGCGACGGTCGGATTTTCCTACAGGTATTACATTCATGAGGACATGGATACTGATCAGGAGATACTTACCGGGCTGGTCTCGAAATATCCTTTTCTGAAAACCAACGCGCCGGATTTTCAAGTGATCCGGCAGGATGGCGTCATCCACCTCATTGTTCGTGGTGAGGTTTATGAGTACCGCAGCTATCCGCTTGAAGGTTTGGGGGCTGTGAGCATAGACATGAAGTTGTAGAGCGGCTGGCTTCGGATTTTTCCTGCAAGATTTTGGGCAGTGCATGAACTTGTCGCGTGCAGCCAGCGCACCTAGTCTTCGTCCCGTCATCGCAAAAAACGGTGACACGGACGTGCAAGTCCGACGAAACTGTTTAGGCGTGCAAACGCCCAGCCAACCAACGGGCGTTTTTTGTGCTCGTTGCTTTATGGCGGCTGCGCGCAGGAGGTCTTTGGACCTGCTGGGTGTCCTAAACAGGCCCGGTCTTGCACACCTGCGCACGGTCGCCACCCTCATTCGCGTGCAAGCGAAACGGTGGCGCTCCTTACTTACTGTTTAGGAGCTTCATCATGGTCAAACCTACCCCCAATCCGCCCCTCTTTACCGTAAACCCTACCCAAACCACCGAAACCCTGCTGGTCAATGCCAGCGAAACCCTGTCTTCCCTCAACGCACTCACCTGCAACCTGGCCTTCGACCTGGACGCTTCCCAGCGCGCAATCATGCTGGGGATTCAGCAAATGGCTGAGTTCGGACAATTGTTGGTCGAAAGGGCGTTGGAGCAAGTCAGCCCGTCGCCGGAGGTGGTCCCAAAAAGGGACTGATCGGTCCCTTAATGGGACTGCTATCTAACAAACAACATCGGGCAAATGTGGGAGCGGGCTTGCTCGCGAAGGCAGGGTGTCAGTCCATGCAACTATTACTGACCCACCGCATTCGCGAGCAAGCCCGCTCCCACTTTTGATTGACGGCGGCACCACCTTGCCGGGAAATGCGGAGGACCTGTTGGCTAGCTATCAGTGGGGTTGACTGGGTCAAAGTGTGGGGAGGGCGTCTTGGGAATTGCGACGAGCCACGGAACACTTGCTCCCCCATCGTAAAGATCCCCGCTCCACTGCCGATAGCGAGGGGAATTTTTCGACAGAAGATCGACGCAATGTGGCTTTTGGATGGGTTTGCCTGGATGTACGACCTCAACCGTTTCACTGGCGCGTTGCTGATGTGGTTTGGGGTGCTGGTGCTCACGGCGGCTGTAACCATGAACGTGCAGTCCAATCGTGGGAAGCTGTGGGGGTTCGTAATCACTTCCGCAGGTGCGGTGTTTATTTTGATGTATCTAGAAAGCCTCAAGCTGATCGATGACGATAAGGCGATCAAGGGCGTAGTCAGCAACTTAGTGGTCATGACCCTGGGTGGTCTCGGGTCAGGTCTGTTGGCGGTTGCGATATCCCGGGGGCCGACTCCGGATGAAGACAAACAGGCCCGTGGGTTTATCCGTGATCGTCTGCTGGATGCGCTTGAGTACGCCTTTGTGTATGTCGCGATCTGCTCGTTCACGTTGTTCGCGGTCTGCCTGCCTCTCAATCTGCTGGGGTGGCCTCCCGTCGGCGAGCATGACCTGCTGAGCCTGCTGCTTGTGTGCCTGGGCGCATTGCTGGGTTACGCGATAGGGTCCCATCCTAGTCGCTTGAAAAACTGGGAGCAACTGGGGGCCTGTGCGATGGTGGCGCTGCTCTTGCTGCTATTGCCGGTTTACGCGCAGTCGCTCTCGGGCCTGTGGAGTTGGAGTTGGGCAGCCGTGTTGGGGCTGCACGTTTTTGCGGCGTTGGCATTGTTCAGGACCCTATGGTTCCACCGGGTCGAGTGGCGCAGAACCTGAACCCGCGTTCATTGGCTTATCATTAACCCAGACGTAACAGTCCAACATCCAGCTTGATTGATGGTCCTCCGGATCACTCCTAAGGTAAGCCCCACGACAGCAACCTCCGTGGAGCGACCATGACAACAACAATCACCCCCGACTCGCGCTGGACGCGGCGGCGCGACGAGAAGCAACGGCGGCTCGGGCTGGTCAAAAAATACGCAGACGGGGCGGTGTTGCCCAGCGACAGGATCGTCGAGGCGCTTGAGGCGCTGATCCTCCCCGGCGATCGCGTGGTGCTGGAAGGCAACAATCAGAAACAGGCGGATTTTCTCTCGCGCTCCCTGGCCAAGGCCGACCCGGCCAAGCTCCACGATTTGCACATGATCATGCCCAGTGTCGGCCGTTCCGAGCACTTGGACCTGTTTGAAAAAGGTATCGCACGCAAGCTCGACTTCTCCTTTGCTGGCACCCAATCCCTGCGCATCAGCCAGCTGCTGGAAGACGGTCTGCTGGAAATCGGTGCGATCCATACCTATATCGAACTCTACGCACGGCTGGTGGTGGACCTGATCCCCAACGTGGTGCTCTCCGCCGGTTTCATGGCCGACCGCGCCGGCAATATCTACACCGGTGCCAGCACCGAAGACACTCCGGCGTTGATCGAGCCCGCCGCGTTCAGCGATGGCATCGTCATCGTGCAGGTCAACCAGTTGGTCGACGACGTCACCGACTTGCCCCGCGTCGACATCCCGGCGAGCTGGGTGGATTTTGTGGTGGTGGCCGACAAGCCGTTCTACATCGAACCGCTGTTCACCCGCGACCCGCGTCACATCAAGCCAGTCCACGTGCTGATGGCGATGATGGCGATCCGCGGCATCTACGAAAAACATAATGTGCAGTCGCTCAACCATGGCATCGGCTTCAACACCGCCGCCATCGAGTTGATCCTGCCGACCTACGGCGAATCCCTCGGCCTCAAGGGCAAGATCTGCCGCAACTGGACCCTCAACCCGCACCCAACCCTGATCCCCGCCATCGAAAGCGGTTGGGTGGAAAGCGTGCATTGCTTCGGCACTGAACTGGGCATGGAGAACTACATCGCCGCACGGCCAGACATTTTCTTCACCGGCCGCGACGGCTCGATGCGCTCCAACCGGATGTTCTGCCAACTCGCCGGCCAATACGCGGTGGACCTGTTTATCGGCGCCACCCTGCAAGTCGACGGCGACGGCCATTCTTCCACCGTGACCCGTGGCCGCCTCGCCGGTTTTGGTGGCGCGCCGAACATGGGGCACGACCCGCGCGGCCGTCGCCATGGCACGCCAGCCTGGCTCGATATGCGCCACGGCGACGCCCCGGAAGCTTTGCTCGAACGCGGCAAAAAGCTTGTCGTGCAAATGGTCGAGACCTTCCAGGAAGGCGGTAAACCGACCTTCGTCGACACCCTCGACGCGGTGGAAGTGGCGCGCAAAAGCGGCATGCCGCTGGCGCCGATCATGATCTACGGCGACGACGTGACTCACCTGCTCACCGAAGAAGGCATTGCCTACCTGTACAAGGCGCGTTCCCTTGAGGAGCGCCAGGCGATGATCGCCGCCGTTGCCGGGGTGACTGCCATTGGCATGCGCCACAACCCCAAGGACACCGCACGCATGCGCCGCGAAGGCTTGATCGCCTTGCCCGAAGACTTAGGCATCCGTCGCACCGACGCCACCCGCGAACTGTTGGCCGCCAAAAGCGTGGCTGACTTGGTGGAGTGGTCCGGTGGCCTGTACAACCCGCCCGCCAAATTCAGGAGCTGGTAAATGCGCGCCCTCAAACTGCATGAACTGAGCCTGGCTGAACGCCTGGCGGATATGGCCGTCGATGCGCTGATCGACGAGGCGGACCTGTCACCCAAACCTGCGTTGGTGGACCGGCGTGGCAACGGCGCCCACAGCGATCTGCACCTGGGCCTGATGCACGCCTCGGCGCTGTCGCTGTGGCCGATGTTCAAGGAGATGGCTGAGGCGGCTATCGAATTCGGTGAGGTCGGTTTACCCCTGCGCGAAGCCCTTGGGCGCATTGGCCGGGAAGGGGAGCTGGCGATGCTCGCTACCACCAACGGCGTGAATACCCATCGTGGTGCCATCTGGTCGCTCGGCTTGCTGACCGCCGCCGCCGCTCTGGAACCACGCGCCATAACGCTGACCGCCGCCAGATTAGCCTTGCTCAACGACCGCTTCGCGCCCCAACCCATGAGCCATGGCGCCCAGGTTGCCCAACGCTACGGCGCCCGCGGCGCCCGCGAGGAAGCGCAACTCGGCTTCCCCTCCGTGATGCAACGTGGCCTGCCGCAACTGCGCAAAAGCCGTCAGCAAAATACCGGCGAACAGAACGCTCGCCTGGATGCCTTGCTCGCGATCATGACTGACCTGGCCGACACCTGCGTGCTCTACCGCGCGGGTATCGAGGGGTTGAACGCCATGCAAAAAGGCGCTCAAAAGGTGTTGGACGCCGGTGGCAGCGCAAGCCTCGCTGGGCGTCGCAGCTTGCACGAACTGGACAACCAGTTGCTGGCCCTGAATGCCTCCCCCGGTGGCGCCGCTGACCTGTTGGCCGCCTGCCTGTTTATCGATCGTCTCGACGGAGCGTTTTGATGGAAACCTTATCCTTTGAATTCCCCGCCGGGCAGCCGCCAAAAGGCCGCGCGCTGGTGGGTTGTGTCGGCTCGGGCGACCTGGAAGTGCTGCTGGAACCAGGCACGCCGGGCACGCTGACCATCCAGGTGCAGACTTCGGTGAAGGGCGCCGAGCAACGCTGGCAGCATCTGTTCGAACGCATCTTCCAGGAGCAGACGCCACCGGCGTTGAAGATTGATATCCACGATTTCGGCGCGACCCCCGGCGTGGTGCGTTTGCGTCTGGAACAAGGCTTCGAGGAGGTTGGTCATGACTGACTTGCTCGCTAAACACAGCTTTGTTGAATTGGGTGCGCGGCAGCGGGCCAAGGCGCTGCTGGATGCAGGTTCCTATCGCGAATTGATCGACCCGTTCCAGCGCGTTATGTCGCCGTGGCTCAGCCGTCAAGGCGTGGTGCCGCAAGCCGATGACGGCGTGGTGATCGCCAAGGGCTGCATCGCTGGCTCGCCGGTGGTGATCGCGGCGATCGAAGGCAACTTCCAGGGCGGCAGCCTGGGTGAAGTCGGCGGTGCAAAAATCGCAGGCGCTCTGGAGTTGGCGGCTGAAGACAATCGCAAGGGCATTCCGACCCGCGCAGTCCTGCTGCTGGAAACCGGTGGCGTGCGCTTGCAGGAGGCCAATCTGGGCCTGGCGGCGATTGCGGATATCCATGCGGCGATTGTCGACCTGCGCCAATACCAGCCGGTAATTGGCGTGGTGGCGGGCAGTGTCGGTTGCTTTGGCGGTATGTCGATTGCGGCCGGGCTGTGCAGTTATCTCGTGGTCACCCGTGAAGCGCGTCTGGGCCTGAATGGCCCGCAAGTGATCGAACAGGAAGCGGGGCTTGAAGAATACGACTCCCGCGACCGGCCTTTCATCTGGAGCCTTACCGGCGGTGAGCAGCGCTTCAACAGCGGCCTGGCCGACCGTTATGTGGCAGACGATGTGGCGCAGATTCAGCAGACCGTCAGCGCACTGCTGGAACAAGGCCTGCCCGCCCAGCAACGCAGCCGTCAGGCCGAATATTACCTGGCGCGCCTGGCCGAATTGGACACCACACCGCAAATCGACCCGGCGGCGGTGCGCGAGCTGTATCAAGGAGAACGCTCATGAGAGGTTTGCAGTGGTTCAACGCATTGAGCGTCGGCGCGACGCCTGTTTCGGGTTTGCCGGATTCTCTGAAAGTGGCCGACGGCGTAGTGGGCGAACACGCCGTGCGCTTTCTGGCCGTGGTCACCGACGAACACAATCGCTTCCCCCGCGCACGCAGTGGTGAAGTCGGGTTGCTGGAAGGTTGGGGGCTCGCTAAGGCGGTGGATGAAGCCATCGAGAAAGGCGACAAGCGCCCGCTGATCGCCATCGTCGATGTGCCGAGCCAAGCCTACGGCCGTCGCGAAGAAGCCCTCGGCATCCACCAGGCGCTGGCCGCCGCCGCTGACAGCTACGCCCGCGCGCGACTGGCCGGGCATCCGGTGATTGCGCTGCTGGTAGGTAAAGCCATGTCCGGTGCATTCCTCGCCCACGGGTACCAGGCCAACCGCCTGATCGCCCTGCGCGACCCCGGTGTGATGGTGCACGCCATGGGCAAGGCGTCGGCGGCGCGGGTGACCCTGCGCAGTGTCGAAGAACTGGAAGCCTTGGCCGCCAGCGTGCCGCCGATGGCCTATGACATCGACAGTTATGCCAGCCTCGGTTTGCTTTGGGAGACCTTGTCGGTCAGCCAGATCGAACAGCCAACGGCGGAAGACGTGGCGCGCGTCAGCGATTGCCTGGTGAGTGCGATCAAGGATATCGGGGGCAGTGATTTGAGCGGGCGCCTTGGTGCAACCAATCGCGCTGCGTCCAGCCATGTTCGCCAACTGCTGCGGGAACAATGGTGAACGCGCACGACCTGCTCTGGGGCATGACCCCGGCGCACCTGCCTGCTGATGCGCCGGCCTGGGCAGTGGAGGTGATTGGTGCCGGTCACCCGGTGGTGGTGCGTCGCGCCATCGTCGAGCCGGGCCTGGTTGCAGTGGGTGTGCGCGGGCGTTTGCGTGAGCAGCGGCTTGCTGCTGAAATGCCCTTCGCGGCGGTGCAGCGGTGCGTAGTACCGGAAGCTTTGCGCGCCGTGGCGTCGCCACGGAACTTGCCCGCACTGCGAGCACTTGCGGCGCTGCAGACGGTGCTGGCGAACGAAACTTGGGGCGTCACTGGCAGCGCCGGTTTCGAACTGGCCACGGGTATCGAAGCGCTGCATGCCCAGAGCGACCTGGATTTGATTGTGCGCACGCCCGAGCCATTGGCGCGAGGTGATGCCGAGGATTTGCTGGCGATTCTTGAAACGGCGGAGTGCGCCGTGGACCTGCAACTGCAAACCCCTTTCGGTGCAGTCGCCTTGCGCGAATGGGCGAGCGGGTCACGCCGTGTGCTGCTCAAAACCGTCAGCGGTGCGCACCTCGTGCTTGATCCATGGCAGGCCGTGGCATGAGCAGCCTTCTCGTCTTCCCCGGCCAGGGCGCCCAACGCCCAGGCATGCTCCAGGCGTTGCCGGCCGCTGTGTTGGAGCAAGCCAGCGATGCCTTGGGTGAGGACGTTCGCGCATTGGATTCGGCGCAAGCCCTGGTGAATACCCGCGCTGTTCAGCTTTGCCTGCTGATCGCTGGCGTGGCCCACGCGCGCCTGCTGCAACACACCCCGGATTATGTCGCGGGCCTGTCCATCGGTGCCTATCCGGCGGCGGTGATCGCAGGCGCGCTGGACTTCAACGACGCAATCAAACTGGTCAGCCTGCGCGGTGAGCTGATGCAAAACGCTTATCCACAGGGCTACGGAATGACCGCCCTGATTGGCCCGGAGTTATCCACAGTCGAACATCTGTTGGCCGATATCCACAGCCCCGAAACCCCGGTGTACCTGGCCAATATCAACGCCGACAACCAAACCGTGATCGCCGGGAGCGACGCCGCCATGAGGCAGGTCGCCAGCCGCATCAAAGGCAACGGCATCGCCAAACGCCTGGCCGTCAGCGTGCCGTCCCATTGCGCGCTGCTGGAGCAACCGGCGCAGGAGCTGGCCGAGGCATTCGTTACGCTCAAGGCGCCGCGCATTACCTACCTGAGCAGCACGCGCGCGCGGCCTATTCACAACCCGGAACAGCTACGCGACGACCTGGCCTTCAATATGTGCCGCGTCGTCGACTGGCGCGGCACCGTGCAAAGCGCCTATGAGCGCGGCGTGCGCCTGCAAATCGAACTACCCCCCGGCGCCGTACTCACCGGCCTGTCGCGCCGCGTGTTTGAACAAGGCACGGTGATCGCCTATGAAGGCGCCCGCCTGGATACCTTGCAGGCCCTGCTGCAAGAGGAGGAACGCCGCCACCGATAAAGCACCACCCAAGGCTGTCGAAGCACAAAAACAACAATTTCGATCGAGCACTTTGAGGACAACAACAATGATTATTTACGGTGTGGCGTTTTTGGCGCTCTGTACGTTGGCCGGCCTGTTCGTCGGTGAACTGCTGGGCAAATGGATGGGCATTCCGGCCAACGTCGGCGGGGTGGGTATCGCTATGTTGCTGTTGATCGGGCTGGGCAGTTACCTCGCCAAGCGCGGCTTGTTTACCGGTAAATCGGAGCAGGGCGTGAGCTTCTGGGCGGCCATTTATATCCCGATCGTGGTGGCCATGGCTGCCCAGCAAAACGTCTACGGTGCAATCAGTGGCGGCCCGATGGCGATTCTGGCTGGGACACTCGCGGTGGTGCTGGGTTTTGCCCTGGTGCCAGTGCTGGTGCGCATCGGCAACCGTGAGCCAAGCGCGGTTGTCCCCACCAAAGAAGCCGGGTGATTGCCATGTACGAATCAATGATGAAAGTGATCACTGGCTACGGCCTGATCAGTGGCTTTGCGGTAATCGGGCTGACCATGTGGGTCTCTTACTGGATCTCTGACACCTTCACCAAAGGCCGCCTGCACGGCTCGGCCATCGCTATTCTGTTGGGTCTGGTGCTGTCTTACGTCGGCGGTGCGTTTACCGGTGGCTCCAAGGGGGTGGTGGATATTCCGTTGTTGTCGGGTATTGGCCTGCTGGGCGGGGCGATGCTGCGCGACTTTGCCATTGTTGCCACGGCGTTTGGCGTGAGTGTCGATGAGCTGAAACGGGCAGGATACGTCGGGGTATTGGCGTTGTTCGTGGGCGTGGGCTCATCGTTCATCGCGGGCGTCGGGGTGGCCATGGCGTTTGGCTACACCGATGCCGTGAGCCTGACCACCATCGGCGCCGGCGCCGTGACGTACATTGTCGGCCCGGTGACCGGTGCGGCGATTGGCGCCAGTTCCGAAGTGATGGCGCTGTCGATCGCCGCCGGGTTGATCAAGGCCATTCTGGTGATGGTGATGACGCCGTTCGTTGCCCCGCTTATCGGTTTGAATAACCCTCGTAGCGCGGTGATTTTCGGCGGGCTCATGGGCACCTCCAGCGGTGTGGCTGGCGGCTTGGCCGCAACCGACCCGAAACTGGTGCCCTACGGCTGCCTGACCGCGGCGTTTTATACCGCGCTGGGCTGTTTGCTGGGGCCTTCGCTGTTGTTTCTGATCATGCGCGGGCTGGTGGGTTAGCGCCCCGGTTGGCATACATCCGACACTCCGCCAACAGCGCGAGCAAGTTAGGGTCGCGCTCCTTGGCCTTCAAGAACACCACGCCAATCTGCTGCTGCAACCGATACCTGGGTTGCAGCGGTATCAGCTTCACGCGGTTCTCATACACCGCCGCAATCCTGCCCGGCAGCAACGCATAGCCCACCCCTGAACTGACCATGCTCAGCAGGGTGAAGATGTCATTCACTTGCATCGCCACCTTCGGCTCGAACCCCGCCTGCTTGAACACCCGATTGCCGTCCTGGTGGGTAGCGAAGCCTTGGGTGAGGGTGATGAACGTGGCGTCGCGCACATCGGCCAGGTCAATTTCCTGCTCGCGGTCGAACGGTGATTCGGCCGGAGTGGCGAGGAAAATGTCGTCGGTAAACAGCGCGATCTGTTCGCAGTCGGGGTCGTTGGCGTGCTCATCCAGCGAGATGAGGATCGCGTCCACCTCCATGTTTTTGAGCTTGTAGAGCAGGTCGAAGTTGGAGCCCAGGATCAGGTCGATGTTGAGTTCGCTGCGACGGATTTTCAGGCCCATGATCAGCTGCGGCACGGTCTTCACCGTGAGCGAATACAGCGAGCCGAGCTTGAAGCGTTCGGCGGAGAAACCTGCGGCCTCGCGGGTCAGGCGCACGCTGTCGACCACATCGGCCACCAGTTTCTGTGCGCGCTCTTCCAACACGTAGGCGCTTTCCAGCGGGGTGAGGTTGCGCCCTTCGTGTTTGAACAGTGGGCAGCGCAGCGCATTTTCCAGGGAGTGGATGGCGCGGTGCACGCTGACGTTACTGGTTTGCAGCTCGGCGGCGGCGCGGGCCAGGTTGCCGGTGCGCATGAACGCCAGGAAGATTTCGAGCTTTTTGAGGGTGAATTCTTCATCGATCAGCATGGCCGTGGGCTCTTGTTCGAGTGCCGACAATTGTGCCCGCAAAACCGCCCGGCGTCCCCGGAACGTCATAAGCCGCTTGCACTCTTATGCGCAAGGCTGGACGCTTGGCGGCCAACCCATAACGGTTACGGGAGGTCGATGAACGATGTACCACGGGGAACGATTCAACGCCTGGAGCCATTTGCTCGGTGCAATCGCGGCGTTTGTAGGCGCAGTGTGGATGTTGGTGGTGGCGAGCCTGGATGGCAGTCCCTGGAAGATCGTGAGCGTGGCAATTTATGGTTTTACGCTGCTGGTGTTGTACAGCGCGTCCACCGTGTATCACAGCGTGCAGGGCCGCCGTAAAGAAATCATGCAGAAGGTTGATCACTTTTCGATCTATCTGTTGATCGCCGGCAGTTACACGCCGTTTTGTCTGGTGACCTTGAGAGGGCCGTGGGGCTGGGCGCTGTTCGGCATCGTGTGGGGGCTGGCGGTGATCGGCATCCTGCAAGAGATCAAGCCGCGCTCCGAGGCGCGCATCCTGTCGATCGTGATTTATGCGGTGATGGGCTGGATTGTGCTGGTGGCGGTCAAGCCGCTGATCGCCGCGCTGGGCACGGCAGGGTTTACCTGGCTGGCGGCGGGCGGGGTGTTGTACACCGTCGGCATCATCTTTTTTGCGTTGGAGGACCGCCTGCGGCACTCCCATGGGATCTGGCATTTGTTTGTGATTGGCGGCAGCCTGCTGCACTTTGTGGCGATCATGCATTACGTGCTGTAACCCTGTGGGAGCTGGCTTGCCTGCGATTGCGGTGTTTCAGTCAATAACCTTGTGACTGACACTCCCTCATCGCAGGCAAGCCAGCTCCCACATTTGATCATCGGTACGCTGTTAGAGCCGTTCCAGCAGCTCTCGGGCGCGGTGGCCGAAAATCTCCAGCAGATTAGCCAACATATGCGGCGGCGGTTCATCGGCGCGGGTCAGGGCGTACAGCGTGATCGGCAGCGGCGGAGTGAGCGTGCGGATGCAGGTGGTGGCGGTCGAAGCACCGAGCGCGGTGAAGGGGTCGATCACCGTAAGGCCGGCGCCGGATTCCACCATCGCACGGGCCAGCGAGTAGGTTTGTACGGAGATCGTCACCCTTGGCGGCGGATCGACGTTTTCCAGGTAGCTGTCGAGTTTAGCCGCCAGCGGGTCGGCGCTGGAAAGACCTATCAGCGGCGTACCCGCCAGATCAGCCAGGGGCAGTGGGCTGCTCAGCTCCGCATCAGACCAATAGCCTTTGGACGCCAATGCCACCAACACCCCGTTGGCCAGCACTTGCGTGGTCAGCCCTGGATGGCCGGAAAAGTTGAGGGTTAGCGCCAAGTCAATCTCACGCATCAGCAGCTTCTGCACCAGCTCGCGGCTGTGGTCGCTGGACAACTCACAGGCCATGTCCGGGTAATCGCGCTTCCACTCAAGAATGGCTGGCGGCAGCAGCGACAATGCCAGCGCCGGGATCGCGCCGATGCGCACACTCTGGCCCGGTGCACGGCGCAAACTCTTGGCCAGGCGCCGCACGCCTTGCAGGCTTTCTGTGACTTTTTCCACTTCGCTTTCCAGCGCCAGGGCTTCCGGCGTGGGCTGCAACTTGCCGCGCACGCGCAGAAACAGCGGGAAGCCCAGCTGCAATTCGGCGTGCTGCAACACCTTGGTCACCGCCGGTTGCGACACATGCAGCAGTTGCGCGGCGGCGCTGACGGAGCCGGTCTGGCGGATGGCCTGGAAGATTTCGATATGACGCAAGCGCATGGCAAGTCCATAACCTTTGTTTATAGGTGACCCATCTTTATTCATTGTCGGTGGCCTGTCACCTGCCCCTAGGCTTGAGGCTTCTTGATTCAGCGGCGGGCGGCGGGAATGGTGCACATCATTGGGGGTGGGGTGATTGGTCTGGCGAGCGCGTATGCGCTGGTGCGTGCGGGCCACGAGGTGACGGTGATCGACGCACGCGAGACCTTGGGCAGTGAAACCAGCTATGCCAATGGCGGGCAGTTGTCCTATCGCTACGTGGCGCCGCTGGCCGATGCCGGCGTGCCGCTTCAGGCCATCGGTTGGCTGTTGCGCGGTGACTCGCCGTTAAAGCTGCGCCCACGCCTCGACCCTCAGCAATGGCGCTGGATGGCCGCGTTCCTCGGTGCATGCCGTAGCTCGGTGAACAAACGCAATGCCGCCCACCTGCTGCGACTTGCCTCCCTGAGCCAGGACACGTTGCAGCAATGGCGCGAGGATGATCACCTGGACGGCTTCGACTGGCGGCGCAACGGCAAACTGGTCACCTTCCGCAACGCCAGCTCCTTTGCGCATGCCCGCAGCAAGGTCACCGATATCCTTCAACAGCAGGTGCTGTCGGCCGCCGATTGCGCACGCCTGGAGCCGGCGCTGGCGGGCGGTGGTTTTGTCGGCGGGATCTACACGCCGAATGAGGAGGTGGCTGATTGTCATGCTTTCTGCCAGCGCTTGGCGGCGCGCCTGGAAGCGTCCGGCCGCTGCCGCTTTTTGCTGGGGCGCAAAGTCACCGGCATTCGCCACGCTGACGGTGTGGTGCAGGCTATCGAACTGGGCGCTGAGGTGGTGCCGGTCGAGCATCTGGTACTGGCGGCCGGCTATCGCAGCGCCGAGTTGGGTGTGTCGCTGCCGCTGTACCCGCTCAAGGGTTACAGCCTCAGTGTGCCGATTGGCGCGCAGCACCAGGCGCCGAACGTGAGCATTACCGACTACGACCGCAAGATCGTCTATGCGCGCATCGGCGAACAACTGCGGGTGGCGGCCATGGTGGACATCGTCGGCTTCGACGCCAGCCTTGAACCCAAGCGCCTGGCGCTGATGAAACGCCAGGCACTGGAGACATTTGCGCAGGCTGGCGATTACGCCCATGCGGTGGAGTGGGCGGGTATGCGCCCGGCCACCCCCACTGGCGTGCCGCTGATTGGTGCCAGTGTGTATCGCAACCTGTGGCTGAACCTGGGCCACGGCGCCCTTGGTTTTACCCTGGCCTGCGGCAGCGGCCAGTTGCTGGCTGAGTTGATTGGGCAACACGCGCCTTCCATTGATATGCAGGGCCTTGCGCCCCGCGCCGCATGAGGATGTATGGATGACCATCACCCGAATCCGCAGCAATGAGCGCCTCTCGGGCGCAGTGACCTTCAAGGACCTGGTGTTCCTCTCGGGCCAGGTGCCCGGTGATGGCAAGGACGTGGCGACACAAACCCAGGAGGTGCTGACCAGGATCGATGCGCTGCTGGCCCAGGCGGGCAGCGATAAGGATCATCTGCTCAACGCAACGATCTATTTGAAAGATATCGGCAGCGGTTTTGCACCGATGAACGAGGTGTGGTCCGCCTGGCTGTCACCGGGCATGGCGCCGACGCGCACGACCCTTCAAGCGGAACTGGCGCGGCCGAGTGTGCTGGTGGAAATCAGCGTGATTGCTGTACGTAAATAATCGAAAAACCAACGGAGAATAACAATGAAAAAAATCCTGTTGACCGGCTGCACCCTGGCGCTTTTGCTGGGCGCACAAGCCCATGCGAACCAAGCGCCGTTGGACGGCACGCTGGGCAAGATCGCTAACGCCAAGTCCATCACTTTGGGCTATCGCGATGCGTCGGTGCCGTTTTCCTACGTGGGGGATAACAGTGGCAAGCCCATGGGCTACTCGGTGGAGCTGGCAGATAAGATCGTCGAGCGCATTCAGCAGAAAATCGGGGAGGGCACGCTCAATGTGAAGTACAACCTGGTGACCTCCCAAACCCGTATCCCGCTGGTGCAGAACGGCACTGTCGACCTGGAATGCGGTTCTACCGGGGTGACGGCCGAACGGCAGAAGCAGGTGGCGTTTTCCTACGGGTTTATCTACGTGAAGGGTCAATTGCTGACGGCCAAGGACAGTGGCATCCAAGGCTTTGCTGATCTTGCGGGCAAGAACGTGGTGACCACCGCGGGTACCACCAACGAGCGTTTCCTCAAAAGCTACAACGCCGAGCACAAGGCCAATATGTTCGTGATCAGCGCCAAGGACCATGGCGAAGCCTTCAAGATGCTCGAGACCGGGCGTGCAGCGGCGTTCTATATGGATGACGCGTTGCTTTACGGCGAGCGCGCCAAGGCCAAGGACCCGCACAATTGGGTGGTGGTGGGGGAGGAGCAGTCGCGGGAAATCTACAGCTGCATGGTGCGCAAGGACGACCCGCAGTTTCTTGCGGTGGTCAACGAGACACTTGGCGACCTTTATCGCAGTGGGGAGATCAACGGGATTTACCAGCGCTGGTTTGAGTCCCCCATTCCGCCCAAGGGCTTGAACCTGGAATTCCCGATGACCAGTGAGCTGAAGGCGATTATTGCCAAGCCAGTCAGCGACCCGGTGGAGTGATGTAATGGCGTGGTAACCCATTCCAAATGTGGGAGCTGGCTTGCCTGCTCCCACAGTTTTGATTGGGGTCGCAACGGAAGAGGTTTAAAAATCGCCCCAGAGTTGTTGGGCCACACTCAGCGCGACTACCGGCGCCGTTTCGGTACGCAACACTCGCGGCCCCAGGCGGGCGGCGTGATAGCCGGCCGCTTGCGCGGTTTCGACTTCCTGGTCGGTCAGCCCTCCCTCAGGCCCGATCAAGAACGCCAGGCTCGAGGGCTTGGCATGGCTGACCATCGGCTCGGCCACCGGGTGCAGCACCAGCTTCAAATCCGCCTCGGTCTGTTTCAACCAGTCCGCCAGCAACAGTGGCGGGTGAATCACCGGCACCGTTGAGCGACCACATTGCTCGCAGGCGCTGATGGCCACCTGGCGCCAGTGCAGCAGGCGTTTGTCGGCGCGTTCATCCTTGAGGCGTACTTCGCAGCGGTCGCTGAAAATCGGCGTGATCGCATTAACGCCCAGTTCGGTGGCTTTCTGAATTGCCCAATCCATACGCTCGCCCCGGGACAGGCCCTGGCCCAGGTGGATATGCAGCGGTGATTCGGTCTGGCCAGCGAAGCACTCGGTGAGTTGCACGGTGACGCGTTTCTTACCGACTTCCAGCAAGCTGCCGAGGAACTCCTGGCCGGAGCCGTCGAACAGTTGCACGGCATCGCCTTCGCCCATGCGCAGCACGCGGCTGATGTAATGCGCCTGGGCTTCGGGTAATTCGTGGTCGCCGAGGCTCAGCGGGGTGTCGGTGAAAAAGCGGGACAGTCTCATTTCTGTTCTCTGGAAAGGTGGGTTAGGCAATCAACCTGGATCGCGGAAGCCTGGGTGGAAGTCTTTTGGCACAGCGACACTGACGTTGCTATTGGTGGCGATGTCGATCCCTTCACTGGCGACGTCAGCCAGGAAGTCGATCTGCTCCGGCGTAATCACATACGGCGGCAGGAAATACACCACGCTGCCTAATGGTCGCAACAGGGCGCCACGTTCCAGGGCGTGCTCGAACACCTTCAAGCCACGGCGCTCCTGCCACGGGTAGGCGGTCTTGGTGGCTTTGTCCTGGACCATCTCGATGGCCAGCACCATGCCGGTCTGGCGCACTTCCGAGACGTGAGGGTGGTCCACCAGGTGCGCGGTGGCGGTCGCCATGCGCTGGGCCAGGGCCTTGTTGTTTTCGATGACGTTGTCTTCTTCGAAAATATCCAGCGTCGCCAACGCCGCCGCGCACGCCAGCGGATTGCCGGTGTAGCTGTGGGAGTGCAGGAACGCGCGCAATGTCGGGTAGTCGTCGTAGAAGGCGTCGTACACGTCATCGGTGGTGACCACGGCGGCCAACGGAAGGTAACCACCCGTGAGCGCTTTGGACAAGCACAGGAAGTCCGGGCGGATACCGGCCTGCTCACAGGCGAACATCGTTCCGGTGCGGCCGAAGCCCACGGCGATTTCATCGTGGATCAGGTGCACGCCGTAGCGGTCGCAGGCTTCGCGCAGCAGCTTGAGGTACACCGGGTGGTACATGCGCATGCCGCCGGCGCCCTGGATCAGCGGTTCGACGATGACGGCGGCGACGGTGTCGTGGTTGTCCGCCAGGGTCTGTTCCATGGCCAGGAACATGTTGCGCGAGTGTTCTTCCCAGCTCATGCCCTCGGGGCGCAGGTAGCAATCCGGGCTGGGCACCTTGATAGTGTCGAGCAGCAGCGCCTTGTAGGTCTCGGTAAACAGCGGCACGTCGCCCACCGACATCGCGGCGATGGTTTCGCCGTGGTAGCTGTTGGTCAGGGTGACGAAACGCTTTTTGTCAGGCAGGCCGCGGTTGAGCCAATAGTGGAAGCTCATTTTCAGCGCGACTTCGATACACGACGAACCATTGTCGGCATAGAAGCAGCGTGTCAGGCCTTCAGGCGTCATCTGCACCAGGCGTTCGGACAGCTCGATCACCGGCTGGTGGCTGAAACCGGCGAGGATCACGTGCTCCAACTGATCGACCTGGTCTTTGATGCGCTGGTTGATGCGTGGGTTGGCGTGGCCGAACACATTGACCCACCAGGAACTGACGGCATCGAGGTAGCGCTTGCCTTCGAAGTCTTCCAGCCAAACCCCTTCACCGCGCTTGATCGGGATCAGCGGCAATTGCTGATGGTCTTTCATCTGGGTGCAGGGATGCCAAAGCACCGCAAGGTCGCGTTGCATCCACTGGTTGTTCAAGCCCATCGGTTATCTCCTCGAAGCGGTCCTGCGGCTGGCGCAGGTAAAACAATCGCGCAAGCCTATGCAATGGGCGGCTGTGTCACAAGACATTACCTGTGAATTGGTTGTAAACGCAGGACGGTCTGTCACGTTTCTTCTGGATAGTCCTTAATCCGTTGTTAATTTACTCTTCATACCCTCAAGATCGTATTTCTCGATATTTCAAAGCAGGATTTTCCGCTTTAATTCGATAGGTAAATCGCTAGTCTTGGGCGCAGCTATTACGGGATTAAGTACATGCAGTTACGCAATTCACCGGCCCGCTATGGCTGGGTCAGCATCGTTTTGCACTGGGGCGTGGCCTTGGTGGTGTTCGGCCTGTTCGCTCTGGGCTTGTGGATGGTCGGCCTCGACTACTACAGCGCCTGGCGCAAAGAGGCACCGGACCTGCACAAGAGCATTGGCATCACGCTATTCGCAATCATGCTGGTGCGTATCGTCTGGCGCTTGGTCAGCCCACCACCACCACCGTTGACCAGCTACAGCCGCATGACGCGTATGGGTGCCGCGTTTGGCCACGCGTTCCTGTATCTCGGGTTGTTTGCCGTGATGATCGCCGGTTACCTGATTTCCACCGCAGACGGTGTCGGTATCCCGGTGTTTGGCCTGTTTGAGATTCCTGCCGTGGTTTCCGGGCTACCGGACCAGGCAGATAACGCCGGCTTGGTACACCTGTACCTCGCTTGGGTGTTGGTGGTCTTCGCCGGTTTGCATGGCGTGGCTGCGTTGAAACACCACTTTATCGATCGTGATGTGACCCTCACGCGAATGCTGGGGCGCAAAGCCTGATGTTCAACCTCGACTCACAAGGAATAGAAAGCATGTTGAAAAAGACCCTCGCCGCTCTGGCAATCGGTACTGCCCTGCTGTCCGCAGGCCAGGTGATGGCTGCTGACTACAAGATCGACAAGGAAGGCCAGCACGCCTTCATCGACTGGAAAATCAGCCACCTGGGCTACAGCTACATTCACGGCACCTTCAAGGATTGGGACGGTACGTTCAGCTGGGATGCCGCCAAGCCAGAGGCCAGCAAAATCGCGGTCGACGTGAAAACCGCCAGCCTGTGGTCGAACCACGCAGAGCGTGACAAGCACATCGCCAGCAAAGACTTCCTGGACGTTGCCAAGTTCGCCGACGCCAAGTTCGTCTCCACCGCTGTTAAGTCCACCGGCGCGAAAACCGCTGACGTGACGGGCGACCTGACTTTCCACGGCGTGACCAAGCCTGTGACCTTCAAGGCCACGTTCAACGGCGAAGGCAAGGACCCGTGGGGCGGCGAACGTGCTGGCTTCAACGCCACCACCACGCTGAACCTGAACGACTTCGGGATCAAAGGCCCAGGTCCGACTTCCCAGACGGCAGACCTGGAAATTTCGCTGGAAGGTGTTAAGCAGAAGTAATTTTTGCCTGCACAAAAAAAACCGGATCTCAGTATCCGGTTTTTTATGCCTGGAATGTGGTCAGTGTGAGAGCTGGCTTGCCTGCGATACCGCTATCGCAGCATAGGTATCTACACATTTTCAATGTGAGAGTGCGTAGCAGCTGTCGAGCCCCGGCGAGGCTGCGTTGGCGGCCTGTCTGACACACCGCTGACGCAGCCTCGCCAGGGCTCGACAGCTGCTACGCAGAGGGCTCGTTCTAGACGTGGAGATACCTATGGTTATCGCAGGCAAGCCAGCTCTCACAGAAAGGCACATTCGATTTATGTGACGTCCAAAAAAATGCCCCGTATCTTTCGATGCAGGGCATTTTTTATGAGGCTTTGAAAATCAGCGGTTGCGAGTCAGCAGCGCTGGTTTTTCACCACGAGGGCGGCCTGGCAGTTGATCCAACTGCTCAGGTGTCGGGAAGCGATCCGCTTTCGACTCCTTGTGGATGATCTTCGGCGCCGGGCCACCGCGCGGGTTCTGCACGGCTGGTTCGGACGAGCGAGGCTGGTCGTCACGGGCTGGGCGGCGGTTGTTGCTGCGCGAGTCTTCGCGACGGGCTTGACCGTCACGCGGTGCGCCATTGCGCGGGCCGCTGCGCTTGGCAGGTGGCGTGCCGGTGGTACCGCCGCTGCTGTTGCGCGGGCCGTTCTGACGACCGCCCTGAGGCTGGCCGCCACGTGGTGCGCCGGTACCTGCGCCCTGTGCCGGAGCACCTGGGCGACGGCCACGACCTTGGGCGGGTTTTGCCTGAGGTACGTAGTCAGCGCGGTTACCGAAGTTATCGATATCGTCGTCAAGGAACTCGTCCGGGGCGCGATCGGCAGCGGCGCGTGGCGGCTGGCTCGGCTGGCGCTGTTCGCGGGCCGGGGTACCTTCACGGGGCTTTTGCTCGCGGGCTGGGCGCTCGCCACGGCCGTTGGTTGGCGCTTTTTCCTTGCCGCCTTTGTCTTTGCCCTTGTCGCGACGACCACCGCCACCGCCGCCGCCGTTCGGGCCATCGCCCTTCGGACCGCGAGGGTTGCGTGGGTTACGCACGTCTGGGCGCTCGCGCGCTTCAGGCTTTTCAGCCTCCACGGCGCTGGAATCGAAGCCCATCAGGTCGCCGTCGGCGATTTTCTGCTTGGTCATGCGTTCGATGCTTTTCAGCAGTTTTTCTTCGTCCGGTGCAACCAGGGAAATGGCTTCACCCGAGCGACCGGCGCGGCCGGTACGGCCGATACGGTGCACGTAGTCTTCGTCGACGTTTGGCAGCTCGAAGTTGACCACGTGTGGCAACTGGTCGATATCCAGGCCGCGAGCGGCGATATCGGTGGCAACCAGGATGCGTACGCTACCGGCCTTGAAGTCGGCCAGGGCTTTGGTGCGCGCGTTCTGGCTCTTGTTGCCGTGGATGGCGACGGCGGTGAGGCCGTGCTTGTCCAGGTACTCGGCCAGACGGTTGGCGCCGTGCTTGGTGCGGGTGAACACCAGCACCTGTTCCCACGCGCCGGCGGTGATCAGGTGGGCAAGCAGCGAACGCTTGTGGCTGGCGGCCAGGCGGAATACGCGTTGCTCGATACGCTCGACCGTGGTGTTCGGCGGCGTGACTTCGATGCGCTCCGGGTTGTGCAGCAACTTGCCGGCCAGGGCGGTGATGTCCTGGGAGAACGTTGCCGAGAACAGCAGGTTCTGACGTTTGGCCGGCAGGCGGGCGAGGACTTTTTTCACGTCATGGACAAAGCCCATGTCGAGCATGCGGTCGGCTTCGTCCAACACGAGGATTTCCACGTGGGACAAATCGACGCTGCCTTGGCCGCACAGGTCGAGCAAACGACCCGGGCACGCCACCAGCACGTCCACACCACGGGACATGGCCTGAACCTGTGGGTTCATGCCAACGCCGCCGAAGATGCAGGCACTGACGAACTTCAGGTCGCGGGCATACAGCTTGAAGCTGTCGTGCACCTGGGCGGCGAGTTCGCGGGTTGGGGTCAGGACCAGTACGCGCGGTTGGCGCGGGCCGTGACGCTGGGATTTGTCCGGGTGACCGTTGGGGAACAACCGCTCCAGAATCGGGAGGGCGAAACCGCCGGTTTTACCAGTACCTGTCTGAGCCGCAACCATCAGGTCGCGACCTTGCAACACGGCGGGAATGGCCCGCTGTTGCACCGGAGTAGGCTCGGTATAGCCCGCTGCCTCGATGGCGCGGACTAAAGCCTCGGAGAGACCGAGGGAAGCAAAGGACATGAGTAATCCTGTTTTAGTTAGGGCTTGGCCCAAAGGGATAATCTTGCCGGGCGTGAATGGCGCTTAGGGGAGCGCAATCCCGTCCGGTCCTGCTGCGTCTGGCGGGCACTCCACCGGCTCGCGCGGGCTGAAAGCTGCGCAGTAGCGGGGTTGGGTGCCTTTTTCAAGACCTCAGCGGCCGGGCGTAAGCCTGGCGGAAAGGCCGGAGTATAACAGAGCAATCACTGCGCGCTGCTTTCCTGCTGCTCAACGGTGTGTACAGACCCCGTAATCGCTTGGATTCCACCATATTTTGCACTCAAGGCGGTGTAGGCCGGCTCTTGTTTGAAGCGTTTAAGTTCTGCGGCGAAGCGTTGTACCAGCAGGTCCATGCCCGCGCCACGGCGCACGGCGAGGTACTGCTGCTGGCGGCTGACCACTGCCGGCGCCTGGCTGACCTTGCCCTCGAGGCCCAGTGCCTTGATCACATGCTGACCCACCCGGCGATCGGTAATCAGCAGATCGATGCGCCCGAGCATCAATTTGCCGAAGTTGGCCTCATGACTTGGGGCTGCTTCGCGGTTGAACAGGGTCGAATCGCTGAATTCTGCGCCGTACAGGTAGCCCGGTGACGTACCGACGGTAAGGCCGCGCAGCGCTTCGAGGCTTTCGGCGGGATGAGGGCGCTCATTGGCGTAGAACAGCACGAACTCCACCTCCGACAGCGGTTCGCTGGGGTAGAGCAGCAAGGCGTCGCGCTCATGGCTGTGGAAAATGTCCAAGGCGCCATCGGCCTGTCCCTGGTCCAGCATCGCCAGGCAACGCTTCCAGGGCAGGAATTGCCATTGCACCTCGACCCCCAGGCGCTGGAACACGATGACTGTGGTTTCGTAGTCCAGCCCCTGCATGCTGCCGTGTTCCTCATACACGTAGGGTGCCCAGGGCTCGGTCACAATGCGCAATTTCTCGCCATAAGCGGCCAGACTCAGGCAAGTAAAAAGGGCAGCGGTCGCAAGCTTCAAAATGATGGACATGCCCTGAGGTTACGACGCTCCTGCATTAAAGAGAAGCTCTGGCACACGCATCTGCGGACGCTGCTATTTGGCCTCTGAGGTCATCAGGTGTTCGTAGATGGCCGAGCGCCGCTTGCCAAGTATCAAGCGCACCAGGGGGTTGGCGAACCAGTGCTCCAGTTGGTGCGCGTCGACCGGGCATTTCTGGCGTTCTTCCTGATTTTGCAGGGCCTTGTCCCACCACACCGGGCCGCACGCCTGGTCGAATTCGTTTTCGTGCTCGTAGCAGCCGTAGAGAATCTCGCGGATGAACTGCTGCTTACGCTTGGGCAAAGCCAGGGTGATCAGCTTGTACATTTGGCGTTGCAGGCGCGGCGGGCGTGGCAGG
Organism: Pseudomonas sp. H1_A03; assembly: GCF_054685145.1. NCBI lineage: Bacteria > Pseudomonadati > Pseudomonadota > Gammaproteobacteria > Pseudomonadales > Pseudomonadaceae > Pseudomonas > Pseudomonas sp. H1_A03. The sequence continues at coordinate 828,199 of NZ_CP162829.1, read as the reverse complement.
TGGGCGGATACCTTGCGGGTATCGGCCAGTGCCACGGCGCTGGTGGGGGCGGCGGCGTGCTTGGCGACCCACGCCAGGACCTTGGCGCGGAACAGCTGTTTGCGGCTCCAGTAATGATGGATCAGGTCCGGGCATTGGCGTACGTTGAGCGCACGGTACGCGGCCACCGACAGGCAGAACTCTTCCAAGGTGTAGGCGCCGCGGGCCATCGGGAACAGCTCGTCCATCAGCGCGATCGAGCGGTCAAGGAGGTACGCATCCTGCCGGGCCATGCCCATGACGCCGGAGTTGAGCAGCCACATCTCATCGTCGGCTGCGCCTTGTTCTGCGAGGTGTTTGGCCAGGGTTTCATACAGCACGCTTTCGCGGTTATCGCCGTACTTGGCGTGGAAGGCGTTGCACAACAAGGTGCCGGGTGCGACGCGTTCGAACAGCGCCATGGGCGAGTCGTGGAAAAACGTGTCGGTGTCGATCAACAGCGCCTGTTCCGCCGTTTCCAGTACCTGGCGCAGCAGCACATGCTTGGTTCGAAAGTGGTAGCCGTGGGGCTCGCTCCACTGTTTGCGCGTGGCTTCGTCTAGTGTGCGGACCTGCACCGGCAAGCCCACGTAGGGCGCCGGGTTGTCGCTGAACACCTGAATGTCCAGCGGCATGTCCTGGGCACCGCCCAAATGAGACAGCGCGCTGGCGATGCTGAATACGGCTTCCTGATGGTAGGTCTCGGCGCCGAATACCAGGTAAACCAACTGCGGGCGAGGTGTCGGGGACGCTGTATTCATTTACTGCGGGCTTCCATTCCAAGGATGTTTGAACAAAAAAAGCCCCCGTATGAACGAGGGCCTGGATGCTACTCAAACGACCTCAGCGCGGCAGCTTGAGGTTGTTCCAGATCGCAAGGCTCGGCTCAGCCTGGTTAAGGGTATAGAAGTGCAAGCCTGGCGCGCCACCTTGCAACAAATCTTCACACATATTGGTGATGACCTGTTCGCCGAACGCCTGGATGCTCTTGACGTCGTCGCCATAGGCTTCCAGTTGTTTGCGCACCCAGCGTGGAATCTCGGCACCGCAGGCGTCAGAGAAGCGCGCCAGCTTGCTGTAGTTGGTGATCGGCATGATGCCCGGCACGATCGGGATGTTCACACCCATGGCCTGTACCCGCTCGACGAAGTAGAAGTAGCTGTCGGCGTTGAAGAAGTACTGGGTGATTGCGCTATTGGCACCGGCGTTCGCTTTACGGACGAAGTTTTGCAGATCGTCTTCGAAATTGCGTGCCTGCGGGTGCATCTCCGGATAAGCCGCCACTTCGACATGGAAGTGATCGCCGGTTTCTTCACGAATGAAGCTCACCAGGTCATTGGCGTAGCGCAGCTCACCGCTGGCCATGCCCATGCCGGACGGCAGGTCGCCACGCAGGGCAACGATGCGCTTGATGCCGGCTGCCTTGTATTGGGTCAGCAGGCCGCGCAGGTCGCTCTTGCTGTCGCCCACGCACGACAAGTGCGGCGCGGCGGGAACTTTGACTTGGCTTTCCAGCTGCAACACGGTGTTGATCGTGCGATCACGGGTCGAGCCACCGGCGCCGTAGGTGCAGGAAAAGAAGTCGGGGTTGTAGCTGGCCAGCTGCGTAGCAGTCGCCATCAGTTTTTCATGCCCAGCATCGGTCTTGGTCGGGAAGAACTCGAAGCTGTAGCGACGGTCTTGGGACATGGTAATACCCTTTGAAACTCAGAAGGCCGACGGTGCCCCCCCCTGTAGGAGCGAGCTTGGTGTGGCGAGGGAGCAAGCTCCCTCGCCACAACAAGCCCGCCCCCAGCAAAGCAGGGGGCTGTGACTCAGTAGCGGTAAGCGTGCGGCTTGAACGGACCTTCAACGGTCACGCCGATGTAATCGGCCTGGGTCTTGGTCAGTTGAGTCACTACGCCGCCGAAGCCACGGACCATTTCCAGGGCCACTTCTTCGTCGAGTTTCTTCGGCAGTACTTCCACGGTCAGGCGCTCGGCTTTCTGGGCTGGCGACAGGTCGGCGTACTTCTGGCCGAACAGGAAGATCTGCGCCAGTACCTGGTTGGCGAACGAGCCGTCCATGATGCGGCTTGGGTGGCCGGTGGCGTTACCCAGGTTAACCAAACGGCCTTCGGCCAGCAGGATCAGGTAGTCATCGTTCTGCGGGTCGAAATCACCAGCGCCGGTACGGTGAACCTTGTGCACCTGCGGCTTCACTTCTTCCCATGCCCAGTTCTTGCGCATGAAAGCAGTGTCGATCTCGTTGTCGAAGTGACCGATGTTGCAGACAACGGCGCGCTTCTTCAGGGCTTTGAGCATGTTTGCGTCGCAAACATTCACGTTGCCGGTGGTGGTCACGATCAGGTCGATTTTGCCCAGCAGGGCTTTGTCGATGCTTGCTTCGGTGCCGTCATTGACGCCATCGATGAACGGCGAAACCACTTCGAAGCCGTCCATGCAGGCTTGCATGGCGCAGATCGGGTCAACTTCGGAGACTTTAACGATCATGCCTTCCTGGCGCAGGGACTGGGACGAACCTTTGCCCACGTCACCGTAGCCGATCACCAGGGCTTGCTTACCCGACAGCAGGTGGTCAGTGCCGCGCTTGATGGCATCGTTCAGGCTGTGACGGCAGCCGTACTTGTTGTCGTTCTTGCTCTTGGTCACCGAGTCGTTGACGTTGATGGCAGGGATTTTCAGCTCGCCCTTGGCCAGCATGTCCAGCAGGCGGTGTACGCCGGTGGTGGTTTCTTCGGTCACGCCGTGGACGCGGTCGAGGATCTGCGGGTACTTCTTGTGCAGCAGCTCGGTCAGGTCGCCGCCGTCGTCGAGGATCATGTTGGCATCCCAAGGCGCGCCATCTTTGAGGATGGTTTGCTCCAGGCACCACTCGTACTCTTCTTCGGTCTCGCCTTTCCAGGCGTAAACCGCGATACCGGCAGCAGCGATAGCGGCAGCGGCCTGGTCTTGAGTCGAGAAAATGTTGCAGGACGACCAACGCACTTCGGCACCCAGGGCTACCAGGGTTTCGATCAGCACGGCAGTCTGAATGGTCATGTGGATGCAGCCGAGGATCTTCGCGCCTTTGAGCGGTTGCTCAGCGGCGTACTTGCGACGCAGGCCCATCAGGGCAGGCATTTCGGATTCGGCGATAAAGGTTTCGCGACGGCCCCAGGCGGCGAGGGACATGTCGGCGACTTTGTAGTCGGTGAAATCTGCAGGCGTGTTGACAGCGCTCATGAAGAGCCTCCATTCGTAGTGTGCGAATGGGCGCCGTTGTGCGTTTAGTATCAGGCCGAATAAACCAGGCCGGACAACGCCCCATCCGAGCCTGACAGGTTGAACCTGCTGCAGCGCCCCTCGGACAGGTGGCGGGAGAACGGTATCAACCAGAGATGACCGTTTTGAAACGGAGGCGATTATAGCTGTGTGCGCCAGACTTCCCAAGCCTTTCTGTCGGCCATATGAAGATCGCTCATGGGGTTGATAGGCAATGGCTCATAGAGCTTGGGGGCGGGCTCTGCCATGATGTTGCCCATCATTTCGCAACACGCTTTGGAGTGACCATGAACTTCCACACCCGCAAATGGGTAAAACCCGAAGACCTCAACCCCAACGGCACCCTGTTCGGCGGCAGCCTGCTGCGCTGGATCGACGAAGAAGCGGCGATCTACGCCATTGTGCAATTGGGCAATCAGCGCGTCGTGACCAAGTACATCTCCGAAATCAACTTCGTCAGCGCCTCGCGCCAGGGCGACATTATTGAACTGGGCATCACCGCCACCGAGTTCGGCCGCACCTCCATCACCCTGACCTGTGAAGTGCGCAACAAGATCACCCGCAAAAGCATCCTGACGGTCGAGAAAATGGTCTTCGTCAACCTCGGTGAAGATGGGTTGCCTGCACCTCACGGCCGCACCGAGATCAAATACGTGAAGGATCAGTTTCAGGACGACAGCCTTCCCGAATAACCACGCCGCGGTTTGATTTGCTTTACCAAATCATTCCGCATGGATCGTTGCGCGGCGCGCTCATCACTCAGGACCACACCCTGTAGAGAGAGCCCGTGGATGAAAGTGTTTAATTCGATTGCGCAGATTCATCCCTCATTGGGTGAAGAGGGTCATTTCCCGCCCCATCAAGCTGAGAAGACGCCTCTGGTGGAGGGCGTTGGCGAGCGCAACCTGACGCTCCTGCGTGATAACCAGGGACGGGTAGAGGTGATTTTATCGGCACCGCCCGTCACGAGCTTGGTGCTCAGTGGTGGTGGGGCCAAGGGCATCGCTTTTTCGGGGGTGGTGCAGGCACTTGAGGACGTCGGACAGCTGCAAGGTATCCAATCGACCTCCGGCTCATCTGCCGGTGCGATTTCAGCGGCGCTGATTGCTAGCGGAATGGGGGCTGCGGCGTTCGACAGGTTGTCGGACAGCATCAATTTGCCAAGCCTGTTGAACAGCAAAGGTGCCGTGACAGCCTGGATGCAGGAGGTCAGTACGACACTTGGCAAACTCGCTGGCCACTTGCCCGGCTCCGTCGGCACTGTTTCTCAGTTGTTGATGACCTTGCTGCCCCGCTTCCAGACTGAAGCCTTGCCCCTGGAAGAATTGATCCGCAAAGAGACGCGCGAGTCGATTCTTGGCCACATCGCGCAAACCCCTCGGGAAACCCGGCCCGCCGAAGTCATCGACATTGCTGACAAACTGAGTGCCGGTGGCGCTCCCACGTTTGGTGATCTCGAGGTGTTGAGCCGGCATATTCCGGCGATCAAGCAACTCAATATCACCGGTACCGGCATGTTTGGCGGCCGCCCGCAGCTGGTGATGTTCAATGCCAGTCTGACCCCGCAGATGGACATCGCCAGGGCGGCGCATATTTCGGGTGCGCTGCCGGTGCTGTTCAAGAACCCGGTGGAGCAAGGTCATGGTTTCCAGGCGTCAGCTGAAACCACCGCGTTCAAAGACGGCGGCTTGCTGCTCAATACCCCGGCGCCAGGCGTGGTGGAACGGTTATTTCCTGATAGCCCCTTGAACAAATCTGAATCGTTGATCGTCAAGTTCGAGGCTGGCATCACTGATGCGCCAGTGCGCAGTGGCAGTTTTTTCAGCCGTGTGGCCGACCGCATTACAGGCGTTGCGCATTCGGCCGCTGGCGCCTTTCAAGACAAAAAGCTCGAAGCGTTTGCCGATCAGATTGTGACATTGCCCCTCAAGACCGAAAAAGGTGACTTTCGTGGCCTGCTCACGGGCACGGTCAACTTCACTATGCTGGATGAACAGAAGCAACACCTGCAGGCAAAGGCGCGTCAAGCGGTGGGGGCACATTTGGAACGTCGCACGACGGCACTTGAGCATCACGCGTTCCATTCGCTGGATGAGGCAGTGCTGGCCATGGATGATGAAATGCTCGCCAGTGTGCAACCGACACTGCACAAGGACCCGGCCGCTGCTGATGTCCTCATGTTTCGAAAGAGCGCGCAGCAGGTGTTGAAAACCCTGGATGACGCGATTGGCGAGGCCAATCAGTCACAGGTCGTGTTGGTGTTCACGCCGAAAATATCAACGGCATTGCGTAATCTGGATGCCCTCGCCCAACGGCCTGAGCAGATCGATTGGTTGGCGCGGCGCCTCAATGTTGCAGGCCAGCGCAATTTCCAGCAGTTGCTGCAAGTGGCGGCCAGGCAGATCGCAAGCGATGCGGTGCCGATGTCCAACGTCATCGGCGGCGCTGTCGCCGAGATGAAACTGCGTGATATAGCGATGAAGGCTGAGAACTTCACACGGGAAGTCATTTATCCCTCGTTGTTTCGGCCGGGCCAACCCGAGTCCAACGTGGAGCTGTTGTACCGCACAGCTCAAGACCTGGCGCGGGCAGACACGCCCGCCGAATTCAACCGGGTGCTCGATACCCTCAGTGACGGCTACAAAGCGCGTAACAAACCCTGGGACAAGGCGTCCAGTTCGACCACTGTGGAGATGGCCAAGGCCTGGCGTGTGCAGGTTTAGTTGCTTGGCCACTGAACAGCCACTGTGGCGGCGTGTCGTAGCTACAGGCACCCCTTGGACTCTGGATAATCATGGCCACTGACGAATCAGGCAAAACCGCTAATCTGTCGCAGGAAGAGCAGCAGGACGTCGACAAAAACCAGCCGCCCCGTGCGGCGGTGCTGCATGAAATCATCCGCACTCAGGGCGACCAGGAGCTGGAGCGTAATGTGGCTGCGTTGTGGTGGTCGGCGTTGGCTGCTGGCCTGACCATGGGCCTTTCATTGATGGCGATGGGGCTACTCAATTCGCGCCTGCCGGACGGCGAAGGATTCAAGGTTATTGCCAGCTTCGGCTACTGCGCGGGCTTCCTGGCGGTCATTTTGGCGCGCCAGCAACTGTTCACCGAAAACACGCTGACCGCCGTGCTGCCCGTGATGAGCAAGCCCACCCTCGGCAACGCGGGACGCCTGTTACGGTTATGGACCGTGGTGCTGGTGGGCAACCTGTGTGGCACTTTGCTGGTGGCTTACGTGATGTTGCACCTGCCGATCTTTGACACCAAGACCGACATGGCCTTCCTCGACATTGGGCGCAAGATCATGGAAAACGATGCCGGCCAGATGTTTGCCAAGGGCATCATTTCCGGCTGGATGATCGCCACCATGGTCTGGATGATCCCCTCCATGGAAAGCGCCAAGATGTTCATCATTATCCTGATCACCTATCTCATGGCGCTGGGGGACTTCACTCACATCGTCGTGGGTTCGGCAGAGGTCTCGTATCTGGTATTTGCAGGCGAGTTGCCGTGGAAGGATTTCTGGTTGGTGTTTGCCGGGCCGACCCTGGCCGGCAACATCATTGGTGGCAGCTTTATCTTTGCGCTGATCAGTCATGCGCAGATTCGCAGCGAAGGCAGCCTGCCGGGCAAGAAAGCTGCGGACCCTAGGCATCCGCAGCAGATCAACAAGGATCAGTGAGCGTCAGGCGTAGCCTGGGGCTCGTCCCGGGTTACGCGCTTGACCAGCTTGCCGATGCTCAAACCCTGCAACAGGATTGATGACAGCACCACGATGTAGGTGATGCTCAGCAGCAGGTCGCGCTCCGGGCCCAGCGGCAAGGCCAATGCCAGTGCCACGGAAACTCCGCCGCGCAAACCACCCCAGGTGAGGATGCGGATGGTGCCGCGTGGCACCGTGCGCCAGCGCCGCAGCAACAGGATCGCCGGGGCCACGGTCAACAGGCGTGACAACAGGATTGCCACCGCCAGCAAACTGGCAGCGAACACGTGCAGCCAGTTGAAGGGCAGCAACAGCAGCTCCATGCCGATCAAGGCGAACAGCAGGGCGTTGAGCATGTCATCGAGCAATTCCCAGAAACCGTCGAGGTAGCGGCGGGTCATGTCGTTCATCGCCAACTGGCGGCCCAGGTTGCCGATGATCAGGCCGGCTACCACCATCGCAATTGGAGCGGAGACGTGTAGCTCGGTGGCCATCGCTGAGCCGCCGATCACCAGGGCGAGTGTCAGCATTACCTCAATCTGGTGTTGCTCGATGCTCTTGATCATCAGGTACACCAGGTAGCCGATGAGGCCACCGAACACCACGCCGCCAATGGCTTCATGGGCGAAGAGCATCGCGGTGGCGCCCACGGTCGGCGTTTCGCCCAGCTGTGCGATGCCCAATAGCACGGTGAAGACCACCACTGCAGTGCCGTCGTTGAATAATGATTCGCCGACGATGGTGGTTTTCAACGGTTTTGAGGCATTGGCGGTACGCAACACACCGAGCACCGCAATCGGGTCGGTGGGCGAGATCAGTGCGCCGAACAGCAGGCAGTAGAGGAAACTGACGTGCCAGCCGAACAGGGCAAAAATGTAATACGCCAGGCTGCCGATCACCGCGGTGGCGATCAATACGCCAAAGGTCGCCAGCAGGCCGATGGGCCAGCGGTAACTGCGTAGGTCGTTCAGGTTGACGTGCAACGCGCCGGCGAACAGCAAGAATGAGAGCATCCAGTTCATCAGCAAATCGCCAAAGTCGATCTGGCCGATCAACTGCTGGATGCGCTCTTCCAGTCCTGGGTAGCCGAGCAGGCTCAAGCCTTGCAAGAACAGGGAAAATATCAGGGCCGTGACCATCACGCCGATGGTGGGCGGCAGGCCGATAAATCGGAAGTTCACATAGGTGAGCAGGCTGGTGAGGCAAATGAAGGCGGCGACAAGTTCAAGCATCCGGGGTCCTTGGAAGTTGAGGGGGAAACGTGGGTGAGGGGATGGACCGCCGCGACGGCGGGATGTTGCAAACTGCGAGGTAAAAGGCCATAGAACCTTTCCACACGCTACGGTTCATAGCGGTAGGGTGCGGCCTGGTGTTTTTAGTGCTAAAACTCTAATCGCTGTTTAAAACTAAAAAAGGAATGAGTCATGACGGTCGCTTTCTGGTGTGTGTTGATCGCAATTTTTCTGCCTTACCTGTGTACCGGCGTGGCCAAGTTCAGCGGCGGAAAGTTTCGGCCGCGCCACAACCACGACCCGCGTGCATTCCTCGAGACGCTCGACGGGGCTGCCAAGCGAGCCCACAGTGCACAACTCAACAGCTTTGAAGTCACCCCGGCATTTGCGGCGGCGGTTATCGTCGCGCACCTGGCCGGTACGGCTGAATTGGTGACCATTAACGTGCTGGCCGTGCTGTTTATCACCAGCCGCTTGTTGTACATCATTTGCTACCTGGCGGACTGGGCGATGCTGCGCTCGGTGGTGTGGGCGGTGGGCATGGCGTTGATTGCGAGCTTCTTCTTTGTCTCGATCTAACGGTTGACGCGAATCCTCCTGTGGGAGCGAGCAAGTCGCACCGCCGCTCCCACATTTGATCTTCAGTGTCTGTCAGCTTCCGACAGGTGCATCCGGCACTTGCGGCAACGCTGCGCCCTTGGGCCACAGCATCCAGATCTGGCCCTGCTGTTTCATATTGCCCGCCAGTTCACCGGCTGCATCGCCGGTGCCCCAGAACAGGTCCGCGCGCACTTCACCGGTGATTGCTCCGCCGGTGTCCTGTGCGGCCACGGGTCTCGTGATCGGCGAGCCATCCGGCTTGGTGGTCGACAGCCACAACAGACTGCCCAACGGAATCACCTTGCGATCCACCGCTACGCTGTAGCCAGGGGTCAGCGGCACGTTCAAGGAGCCGCGCGGGCCTTCGTTGCTATCGGGGCGGGCGCTGAAGAACACATAGCTCGGGTTACTCGCCAGCAGTTCCGGAATACGCTGCGGATGCGCCTTGGCCCAGGCGCTGATGGCACCCATGGTCACGTCTTCTTTCTTCAACTCGCCTTGCTCCACCAGCCAGCGACCGATCGGGCGGTAAGGGTAGCCATTCTGGTCGCCGTAACCGACACGAAGTTGGCGCCCGCCCGCCAGTTGAATCCGGCCCGAGCCCTGGATTTGCAGGAATTGCAGGTCCATCGGGTCTGTCAGCCAGGCAATCGGTTTGGCGGTTGAACCCTGGCCGTTGATGGCGCTGGCATCGTCATAGGGCTTGAGTACGCGACCTTCCAGGCGACCCCGCAGACGCTTGCCCTTGAGCTCGGGGTAGATGCTTTCCAGGTTGACGATGATCAGGTCGTCTGGCACGCCGTACACAGGCACGTTGGCTTTGGCGGTCTTGGTCAGGCTGCCGGGGTAGACCGGTTCGTAGTAGCCGGTTATCAAACCGTTCGGGGTGTTGTCGGCCGAGCGCAGGCCGAACACATCCAGGCGCTCTTTTAGAAAACCGCGCACTGCCACTGCGTTGCTCGGGACCGTGGCGGCTGCCGCACAGGTCGCGCCCCATACCGGGTCGGCCTTGAGGCGTTGGCAGGCGCTGCGCCAGGATTCGAAGCCGGCCAGCAGGTCGCTGTCGGACACTGCTGGCAAGGCTTCCCACGGCGCACTGACATAGGTGGCGACGGCGTGAGGCTTGGACGTTTCATCCTTGGCTGTTTCTTTGCCCGCGTCGCAGCCGGCCAGTAGCGCGATCATCGGTAGAGCCCACGCCAGGCGGCGGCTCCAGGGTTTCAAGCTGACATTCATACAAATAATTCCTGAAGCGATTGCCCACGTCGCAGCGCTTTTTGGCAACCCTTATTAATAATAGGGCTATTGGTCTTTGCGGGCGGGGCGAGGATACTGGCCGCCGTTTCCCGTGACCTCGAAGCCACCATGACTTTTAAAAGACTGACCTTTGTACTGCTGGCCTGCCTGACACTGTCCGCCTGTGGCGGCGTTGATCCGAATTCGCCGCTGGGCCAACGCAAGGCGATCTTCAAGCAGATGCTCAAGACCGGCGAAGACCTGGGCGGCATGTTGCGTGGACGCCTCCCGTTCGACGGCGCGAAATTTGCCGAAGGTGCGGTCAAACTGGATGCGTTGTCCCACGAGCCGTGGAAGCATTTTCCAAGCGTGCGCGAAGAAGATCACACCAGCGCCAAGGACGATGTCTGGCAGAAACAGGCGCAATTCCAGCAATTGGCCCGCGACCTTGAGGCGGCCACCGGTGAATTGGTGACCGCCAGCCAAGTGCAGCCTTACAAGGCGAGCAACCTGGGGCCAGCGGTGCAAAAAGTTGAAGATGCCTGCAGCGCCTGCCATAAGCAGTTCCGCGACCACTGATCGGTTTTACTGGTCGAGCTCCTCCACGGCATCCTGCAGTTCCTTGCGGGACTCGGCGAGCTTGTCCTTACGTTTGTTGATCTTGTCCGCGTCGCCTTTTTTCATGGCCTTGTCCAGATCGGCCTGACGGCGGCTGACCTCATGCTTGGCGTCGAGCACCTTGTTTTCCCGCTCCTTCTTCAGGGATGCGTCGGTGCAGTTGGCGGTGACTTCGCTCAGGGCTTTTTCCAGGCCGGCTTGTTGCGCACTGTTGCCGTGGGCCTTGGCCTGTTCGATCTGGGTGCTGATGGCTTGGCGCTTGGCGGCGCAGCCGGTGAGCTGCGGTACGTCCTCCGCAGCCAGCAGCGGAGTGGTCATGAAGCTTGCGACGGTCAATAGGGCAAGCGGTGCTAGAAATTTCATGTGGGGCTCCAAGGTCGCAATCTGGTGGCCGGCTGGGGTCTAAAACCCGTCGATGCCGGCCGCGCGTAATGTGTCTGCCAAGGCCTGTACTTGCGGGTCGCGGAAAAAGGCGCTCAATTGCGCTGCGCGGCCCGGGCCGATGCCCTCGATGGCCAGCCAGGCTTGGGTATCTCTGGCGACCAGCGTCTGCCAGTCGCCTTCCAGGTTGTTACGTGCCGCAGGCGGTACCCCCAAGGCTTTGAGCCATTGTGCGAAGGGCCGTTGCCGCGCGCTGTGAAGGCTTTCGAGGACGCGCGCGCGGCTGCGATCACCGAAGCCATCAATGTTAGCAAGCTCTGCCGCATCCAGGGTCAACCAATCGAGAAAGCCTGCGATTAGACCGGCCTGGATTAATACGTTCCAGGTCTCGCGGCCTATGTGTGGCAAAGCGAGGCCCTCGTTGCCGCTCAGCCAGGTAAGGCGTGCCAGCAATTGTTCTTCACAACCGGGGTCCAGTTGCCAGCAGCTCAACGCGTGGAATTTTCCTGGGTTGGGCACTGGCAGCTCCGCCCTTGTGGTGTTGCGCAGAATGACCTCATCCAACCGAGGAATGACTTGGCCCGCCAGGCTGATGGAAACCTGGTCACCGGGGCGGATATCCAGCGCTTGCCAGCGCCTCAATGAGCCCGCGCTCACCCGGCTGATCTGCCGGTCATCCAATCGCACCGGTTCCAACTCCAGCATGGGGGTCACGCGCCCGGTGCGGCCGATCTTGAATTGCACGTTACGCACCAGCGCCAAGGCCTTGGCCGCCGGGTACTTCCAGGCAACCGCCCAGTAGGGCGCGCTGACCTGCCAGCGATCGGCGGGTGCGCGCTGCGCCTGGTGCAACACCACGCCATCGCTGGCGAACGGTAGAGGGTGGTTGTACCAATAGGCACGCCAGTGCGTGGCTTCGTTGATGTCGCGGATGGGCTGGCTGTATCGCCGGCTATCGGTGAAACCCCAACTTGCCAGCGTGGCCAGGCGCTCGGTGAACCCTGCCGGCCCCTCGGGCCAGGCCCAGACGAACAGACCAATGCCGGCGGCGTCGGTGTCGCTTAATTGTTTGCGGTTCATCAGCCCGGCCACCTTGCTGCGGGCATTAAGCCCTCCGCTTGCCGATTGCACATGGTCGTCGAGGTGCCAATAGAGTTCGCCTTGCAGCACCACGTCGATAGGCTCTGGCAATTGCTGGACAATGCTGGGGATTTTTCGCGCGGAGGCAGACCAGTCGTGGCCCTTGACGCCATCGCCTCGGCTGATGACTTGACTCAGGCGCCCCTGGCGATACACCACAGTCACTGCCACACCGTCTACCTTGGGTTGAATCCAGACATCCTCGCGTGTACCCAGCCAGATACCGACTGCCTGTTCATCCAGCAGTTTCTCCAGGCCGGTGTGGGCAACGGGGTGAGGCAGGGTTCCGCGTGAACTCGCGAGAGGGTTGTTGGGCGTCGCAGTGGGTTCGGGAAAGCACCGACGCCAGTGGGCCAAGCGCTGGCGCGCCTGGTCGTAGAGTTCATCGCCGACCGGGGATTGGCCAAGCCGGTGGTAGCTGTCATCCCACTGGCGGATCTGTTCGGCCAGGGTGCCGACCTGCGAGCGGGCTTCGTCCGGGCAGCCTTCGGCCCACACCCAGAAGGGTAATGCGCTGAGTAAAAGGGCAAACAATGAACGCATCATGAGCATCCTTGCTCGGAAAGGGTGCCCAGCCTAAATGATCCTCGCGGGCACAAAAAAGCCCCGACAGTGCGAGGCTTTTTACTGGGTGTTTCTATTTACTTGAACAGACCGCCCAGGGCTTTCACTGCGTCGGGCTTATCGGCCTTGGCCTCCTGGTTTTGCTGCTTGGCGTCGGCTTTGGCCTGGGCTTCAGAGAGTTTGTTGCAACCTTTGTTGATCTGGTCCTGCGCGGCTTTGAAAGCCTTCACTTTCAGCTTGTCCTTTTGGGCTTCGGCGACATCGATCTTGGTTTGCAGGTCTGCAGATTGCTTCTGGCAGTCGCCGGAATTGCCGCCACCCAGTTGGGCGCCCAGGGCGCCACTCAGTGCGCTCAGGTCGGCGGCGTTTACCGGCAGGGCGAACAGGCTGAGCAGCAGGGCGGCAGGGGCGAGCGTGGAGATGCGCATGAAAAACCTCAATGTTCGATTGCCTGCGCACGTGTCTATCCCGGGCTGGCGCAGGGCAATATCCAAATAAGGTAGAGGGCCCGAGAGGGCGCGGATTCTAGAGCGCCATCATTGTGCCTGCAAGGTTTGGATCCAAAAAATGTGAAGGTCGTCGCGCGAATTGCCGTGCAATAAAAAGCCCCGCCAGGCGAACCCGGCAGGGCTTTTGTGTACCAGGAGCGATTACAGGCCGGCGGCAGTCCGCAGGTCGTTGGCGCGGTCGGTTTTTTCCCAGGTGAAGGTGGTGAAGGTGTCGTCGCCGACAGTCTTCTGCGCAGGGGTACGACCGAAGTGGCCATAGGCTGCGGTTTCCTGGTACATCGGGTGCAGCAGGTCGAGCATGGTGGTGATCGCGTAAGGGCGCAGGTCGAAGATCTCACGCACCAGTTTCACGATCTTGTCATCGCCGATCTTGCCGGTGCCGAAGGTATTCAGCGAGATCGACGTAGGCTGGGCCACGCCGATGGCGTAGGAAACCTGAATCTCGCAACGCTCGGCCAGGCCGGCTGCGACGATGTTCTTGGCCACGTAACGGCCGGCGTAGGCGGCCGAACGGTCAACTTTGGAAGGGTCTTTACCCGAGAACGCGCCACCGCCGTGACGGGCCATGCCGCCGTAGCTGTCGACGATGATCTTGCGACCGGTCAAGCCGCAGTCGCCTACCGGGCCGCCGATGATGAACTGGCCAGTCGGGTTGATGTGGAACTGGGTGTCCTTGCTCAGCAGTTCGGCAGGCAGCACGTGCTTGACGATCAGCTCCATCACGCCTTCGCGCAGGTCGGCATAGGACACGTCCGGGTTGTGCTGGGTCGACAGAACCACAGCGTCGATACCGACGACTTTGCCGCCTTCATAACGGCAGGTCACCTGGGACTTGGCATCCGGACGCAACCACGGCAACAGGCCGGATTTACGGGCTTCGGCCTGGCGCTGCACCAGTTGGTGCGAGAAGGTGATCGGTGCTGGCATCAGCACGTCGGTTTCGTTGCTGGCGTAACCGAACATCAGGCCCTGGTCGCCTGCGCCCTGGTCTTCCGGCTTGGCGCGGTCGACACCCTGGTTGATGTCCGGGGATTGCTTGCCGATGATGTTCATCACGCCGCAGGTCGCGCCGTCGAAGCCGACGTCGGAGCTGTTGTAGCCGATGTCGGTGATCACGTCACGAACGATCTGCTCAAGGTCAACCCAGGCAGTGGTGGTCACTTCGCCAGCGATGATCGCTACACCGGTTTTCACCAGAGTCTCGCACGCCACACGGGCGAACTTGTCTTCAGCAATGATGGCGTCCAGCACCGCGTCAGAAATCTGGTCGGCGATTTTGTCCGGATGCCCTTCAGACACGGACTCGGAGGTGAAAAGGGAGTATTCGCTCATCTCGATGTTTTCCTGATTTTACCGATGGTGAGTGTCGCCAGCCGGCCGCTGAAAATGGCGGACCTGGATCTGGAAACCATTACGTAAACCTACATAGAGGCTTTCCCCGGGAACGAGTCCCGCAGCGGTGGCCCAACGGGCCAGATCGTCCTGTTCAAAACCCAACCAGAGATCACCGCAGGCCTCCCTGGCCCAATTCTGGTTGTGGCTGCATAAATCCGTAACCAACAGGCTACCGCCGGGGTGCAGCAACCCGGCCATTTGTTTGAGCGCGTCGGCGGGGGCGGCGAAATGGTGCAAGACCATGTTCAACACCACGCAGTCGGCTTTAATCGCTGTGCTATTCAATGCATCAGCCAGTTGCAGGCGCACATTGCCCAGTGCCTCGCGCTCGCAGAGCTGGCGCGCCAGTTCGAGCATCGCCGGGCTGTTGTCCAGCGCCGTGACCTGGTGAAAACGCCGAGCCAGTTCCGGCAGGAAACCGCCATCGCCTGGGCCGACTTCGAGTGCCGTGGCCTCATCACTGAAGCTCAGCTTGTCGAGCAGCGCCAGTACGCTGTCGCGATATTGGGCAAGGCCGGCAATCAGGTCTTGCTGGGCGCGAAACTTGTCGGCAACCCGTGCGAAAAAATCCTGGCTCGCGGCAGCCCGCTGCCCGTGGACCTGGCCGATGCGGGACTGCACATCCCCCGGCAGCAGCAGGCCGTCCACTTCTTCAAGTAGGGCGGCATGCAGCTTGCCACCGAGCAGTTCGGTGTGGGGCAGGGCGCGGCGGTAGAAAATCGCATTACCTTCACGGCGGGTGGCCACCAGGTCGGCCTGGGCCAATACCTTCAAGTGGTGACTCATGCCGGACTGGCCAATGGCGAAGATCTGCGCCAGTTCCAGTACGCCGAAGGAATCGTTGGCCAGCGCGCGCAATACGTTCAAACGCAGCGGATCGCCGGCGGCCTTGCACAAGGCTGCCAGTTCATCGCCGTCGTCGGGGCGCAGTGAGGGCATGGGTAGATTCATAAGGCCAGCAGTCTAGTGATGGGTGGATAACCCCGCAAGTCCAATATCAAAAAGTTTTGATATTGGTCGATAAGTGGTGGTTACAAGCAGCCCCTATAACCTTTAGACGAACCGGTTAAAGGTTTATGCAAGGGATTGGCGCCCAAAGCACAGGAAAAACCGCCCAAGTGAGTATCTGTCATTGCCCGCAAGCGGTGGCTGAGGGAAAATGCCGGTCCTTTTTTCCGTTTCTTTATATTCAAACCTCAGGAGATCAGCGATGCCCAGCCGTCGTGAGCGTGCCAACGCCATTCGTGCCCTCAGCATGGATGCCGTGCAAAAAGCCAACAGCGGCCATCCCGGTGCCCCGATGGGCATGGCGGATATCGCCGAGGTACTTTGGCGTGACTACCTGAAACACAACCCGAGCAACCCGTCGTTCGCCGACCGTGACCGCTTCGTGCTGTCCAACGGCCATGGTTCGATGCTGATCTACTCGCTGCTGCACCTGACTGGCTATGACGTCACCATCGACGATCTGAAAAGCTTCCGCCAGCTGCACAGCCGCACCCCGGGCCACCCGGAATTCGGCTACACCCCAGGCGTCGAGACCACCACCGGTCCCCTGGGCCAAGGCCTGGCCAATGCCGTTGGCTTCGCGCTGGCTGAGAAAGTCTTGGGCGCACAATTCAACCGCCCTGGTCACGACATCGTTGACCACCACACCTACGTGTTCCTGGGTGATGGCTGCATGATGGAAGGCATTTCCCACGAAGTCGCGTCCCTGGCCGGCACCCTGGGCCTGGGCAAACTGATCGCTTTCTACGATGACAACGGCATCTCCATCGACGGCGAAGTCGAAGGCTGGTTCACCGATGACACCCCTAAGCGTTTCGAAGCCTACAACTGGCAGGTGATCCGCAACGTCGACGGCCACGATCCGGAAGAGATCAAGATCGCCATCGACACCGCCCGCAAGAGCGCGCAGCCGACCCTGATCTGCTGCAAGACCACCATCGGTTTCGGTTCGCCGAACAAGCAAGGTAAAGAAGACTGCCACGGCGCCCCACTGGGTGACGCGGAAATCGCCCTGACCCGTGAAGCGCTGAAGTGGAACCACGGCCCGTTCGACATCCCGGCCGACATCTATGCCGAGTGGGACGCCAAGGAAAAAGGCCTGGCCGCCGAAGCCGAGTGGGACCAGCGTTTCGCTGCCTACTCTGCCGAATTCCCGGAGCTGGCCAACGAACTGGTACGTCGCCTGGCCGGTGACTTGCCTGCCGACTTCTCGGAAAAAGCCTCGGCCTACATCGCCGAAGTCGCGGCCAAGGGCGAGACCATCGCCAGCCGTAAAGCCAGCCAGAACACCCTGAACGCCTTTGGCCCGCTGCTGCCTGAGTTCCTCGGCGGTTCCGCCGACCTGGCCGGTTCCAACCTGACCCTGTGGAAAGGCTGCAAAGGTGTTTCGGCTGAAGACGCCAGCGGCAACTACATGTACTACGGCGTACGTGAGTTCGGCATGAGCGCCATCATGAACGGCGTGTCCCTGCACGGCGGCCTGGTGCCTTACGGCGCGACTTTCCTGATGTTCATGGAATATGCGCGCAACGCCGTACGTATGGCGGCGCTGATGAAGAAGCGTGTGATCCATGTGTACACTCACGACTCCATCGGCCTGGGCGAAGATGGCCCGACGCACCAGCCGGTCGAGCAACTGACCAGCCTGCGCACCACGCCGAACCTGGATTGCTGGCGCCCAGCCGACGCCGTCGAATCCGCGGTGGCCTGGAAGCACGCGATCGAGCGTAAGGACGGCCCTTCGGCGCTGATCTTCTCGCGTCAGAACCTGCAACACCAAGTGCGTACCGATGCGCAGATCGCCGACATCAGCCGTGGTGGCTACGTACTCAAGGACTGCATTGGCGAGCCGGAGCTGATCCTGATCTCCACCGGTTCCGAAGTCGGCCTGACCGTTCAGGCCTACGACAAGCTGACCGAGCAAGGCCGCAACGTACGCGTCGTGTCCATGCCGTGCACCAGCGTGTTCGAAGCCCAGGACGCGGGCTACAAGCAGTCGGTATTGCCGTTGCAGGTCAGCGCGCGTATCGCTATCGAAGCGGCGCACGCCGACTACTGGTACAAATACGTGGGCCTGGAAGGCCGCGTGATCGGCATGACCACCTACGGTGAGTCGGCGCCGGCGCCAGCATTGTTCGAAGAGTTTGGCTTTACCCTGGAAAACATCCTGGGTCAGGCTGAAGAGCTGCTGGAAGACTAAGTCAGTCTGCGTTGTCTGTACTGGCGCCATCGCGGGCAAGCCCGCTCCCACATTTGGATCGCGGTCTAATGTGGGAGCGGGCTTGCCCGCGATGGCGTCAGAACATTCAACACCGAACTCACATTGATCGAGAACCCCATGCCTCAACCGCGTCCCTACAAAGTTGCACTCAACGGCTACGGCCGCATTGGTCGTTGCGTCTTGCGTGCGCTGTTCGAGCGAGGGGCGGCAGCCGGGTTTGAAATTGTCGCGATCAACGATCTGGCCGACATGGCCAGCATCGAATACCTGACACGTTTTGACTCCACCCACGGCCGGTTCCCCGGCGAAGTGCGGGTTGAGGACGACTGTCTCCATATTAATGGCAGCTGCGTGCAAGTCTTGCGCAGTGCCACCCCCGAAGGCATCGACTGGAAAGCACTGGGCGTCGACCTGGTGCTGGAATGCTCCGGTGTCTATCACACCCGCGCCGACGGCCAGCGTTTTATCGACGCCGGCGCACCGCGTGTGCTGTTTTCCCAGCCGATGGCCAGCGAGGCGGACGTGGATGCCACCATCGTCTACGGCATCAACCAGGATTGCCTGACCGGCGCCGAGTTGCTGGTGTCCAACGCCTCCTGCACCACCAACTGCAGCGTGCCGCTGTTGCGCCTGCTGGATCAGGCGATTGGCCTGGATTACGTGTCGATCACCACGATTCACTCGGCGATGAACGACCAGCCGGTGATCGACGCCTATCACCACGAAGACTTGCGCCGCACGCGTTCTGCGTTCCAGTCAGTGATTCCGGTGTCTACAGGCCTGGCGCGTGGCATCGAGCGACTGCTGCCGGAACTTGCCGGGCGAATCCAGGCCAAAGCCGTACGGGTGCCGACGGTGAACGTGTCCTGTCTGGATATCACGATGCAGACCGTCAGCGACACCGATGCGACGGAGGTCAACCGAATCCTGCGCGACGCCGCCACCAGCGGTCCGCTCAAAGGTTTGCTGGCCTACACCGAGTTGCCCCACGCCAGTTGTGATTTCAACCATGACCCGCATTCGGCGATTGTCGATGCCAGCCAGACCCGCGTTTCCGGCCCGAGGCTGGTGAACATCCTGGCCTGGTTCGACAACGAATGGGGCTTTGCCAACCGAATGCTGGATGTTGCGGAACATTATCTGCACATTGCCTCTAAACAACCTCAACAGTAATTCAGGAACTGCGACCCATGACCGTGTTGAAGATGACCGACCTCGATCTGCAAGGTAAGCGCGTACTGATCCGCGAAGACCTCAACGTCCCAGTCAAGGACGGTGTTGTCACCAGCGATGCGCGAATCCTGGCCTCGCTGCCGACCATCAAGCTGGCCCTGGAAAAAGGCGCGGCCGTGATGGTTTGCTCCCACCTGGGTCGCCCGACCGAAGGTGAGTTCAGCGCGGAAAACAGCCTCAAGCCTGTCGCCGATTACCTGAGCAAAGCCCTGGGCCGCGACGTACCGCTGGTGGCTGACTACCTGGGTGGCGTCGACGTTAAAGCCGGCGACATCGTGCTGTTCGAAAACGTGCGCTTCAACAAAGGCGAGAAAAAGAACAGCGACGAACTGGCCCAGCAATACGCTGCGCTGTGCGACGTGTTCGTGATGGACGCGTTCGGCACTGCCCACCGCGCCGAAGGCTCGACCCACGGCGTGGCCAAGTTCGCCAAGGTCGCCGCTGCTGGCCCGTTGCTGGCCGCTGAACTGGATGCACTGGGCAAGGCGCTGGGGGCTCCGGCGCAACCGATGGCTGCCATCGTTGCCGGCTCCAAGGTGTCCACCAAACTGGACGTGCTCAACAGCCTGAGCCAGATCTGCAACCAACTGATCGTCGGCGGCGGCATTGCCAACACCTTCCTGGCTGCCGCCGGTCATCCGGTGGGCAAGTCCCTGTACGAACCGGACCTGCTCGACACCGCCCGCGCCATTGCCGCCAAAGTCAGCGTGCCATTGCCGGTCGACGTGGTGGTTGCCAAGGAGTTTGCTGAAAGCGCCGAAGCCACCGTCAAGCTCATCGCCGACGTGGCTGACGACGATATGATCCTGGATATCGGCCCGCAAACCGCCGCCAACTTCGCCGAATTGCTGAAAGCCTCCCAAACCATCCTGTGGAACGGGCCGGTTGGCGTGTTCGAATTCGACCAGTTCGGCAACGGCACCAAAGTGCTGGCCAAGGCGATTGCCGAAAGCTCGGCATTTTCCATCGCCGGCGGCGGCGACACCCTGGCCGCCATCGATAAATATGGCGTTGCTGACCAGATCTCCTACATTTCTACCGGTGGCGGCGCATTCCTTGAATTCGTCGAAGGCAAAGTGCTGCCTGCCGTTGAAGTGCTGGAAACCCGAGCCAAAGGTTAAGGCGCGTGATCCGGAAAAGGAGTATTCCCATGATCAAGTCGTTGGCATTGGTGATCGCAGCGGGCCTGCTGGCCGGCTGCGGTAGCACGCCAAGCGCTGCGCCTGAGCCTGGAAAGCCGGGAGCGCAGCCGAAAAAAAGCTGCTACCAGGCTGACTGGCAAGCCGAGACCATGCCGGTGATTAACAAGCGCCTTGGCAACGAGCGGCTGGAGCAATACGACTCCGCGCCCAACGGTCAGGAACAGGGTTGCCCTTGACGGGTCTGATCAACTAACCGACTGCATCGGTGGCCCAAGGCCCCCGTGTGAGGATTGGCAATGAAAGGTGTTTTCGCCCTGGCAGCCCTGGCCCTGTTGGCCGGCTGCAGCAGCATGAATATTTTCAACAAGGCAGAAACGGCCGATAAGTGGACCACCTGGACCTGCGACAGCAAGGCCGAGGTCAACTGGCGCTTTGCCAACCAGGCCCGCAGTGAGGTGGATGTACGCCTCGGCGGTTCTGATCAGGTCTACCGCCTCAAACAGGACGTTGCCGCCTCGGGCGTGTTGTATGCCAACGACCAATTGGCGTTCTCACACAAAGGGTGAGGAAGGCCTGGTTTACTGGGTCGCGACTGATGATTTGATCGGGCGCGGTTGCAAAGCCCAATAAGGTCTCAAATTTGATGAGATCCAACTGTGGGAGCGGGCTTGCCCGCGATGGCGGAGGGTCAGCAAAAAAAATATTGACTGATACACCGCTATCGCAGGCAAGCCAGCTCGCACATTAATCCGGTTCCACAGTGACATAAGTTGCGAACCGGACACTGCAATAACGATTCAGCAGGCCAGGCATGCAAACCCTGACCCGCAATAACTTGAATAGCAGCCGCCGCTACGGCAGGCTTGCACGATTAACGACCCTCGACCGGGAGAGACAACACAATGGCACTTATCAGCATGCGTCAAATGCTGGACCACGCAGCCGAGTTCGGCTACGGCGTCCCAGCCTTTAACGTCAACAACCTTGAGCAGATGCGCGCCATCATGGAAGCCGCTGACAAGACCGACTCCCCCGTGATCGTCCAGGCTTCGGCCGGTGCGCGCAAATACGCCGGTGCACCGTTCCTGCGTCACCTGATCCTCGCCGCGATCGAAGAATTCCCGCACATCCCGGTGTGCATGCACCAGGACCACGGCACCAGCCCTGACGTGTGCCAGCGCTCCATCCAACTGGGCTTCAGCTCGGTGATGATGGACGGCTCCCTCGGCGAAGACGGCAAGACCCCAACCGACTACGAGTACAACGTACGCGTTACCCAACAAACCGTCGCCATGGCTCACGCCTGCGGCGTGTCGGTTGAAGGCGAGTTGGGCTGCCTGGGTTCGCTTGAAACCGGCATGGCCGGCGAAGAAGACGGCATCGGCGCCGAAGGCGTGCTGGATCACAGCCAAATGCTGACCGACCCGGAAGAAGCCGCCGACTTCGTCAAGAAGACCCAAGTTGATGCCCTGGCCATCGCCATCGGCACCAGCCACGGCGCCTACAAGTTCACCAAGCCGCCCACTGGCGACGTGCTGGCCATCGACCGCATCAAGGAAATCCACAAACGCATCCCCAACACCCACCTGGTGATGCACGGTTCTTCTTCGGTGCCGCAAGAGTGGCTGGCGATCATCAACCAGTACGGCGGCGACATCAAAGAAACCTACGGCGTACCGGTTGAAGAGATCGTCGAAGGCATCAAGTACGGCGTGCGCAAGGTCAACATCGACACCGACCTGCGCCTGGCGTCCACCGGTGCGATGCGTCGCCTGATGGCCACCAACCCAAGCGAGTTCGACCCGCGTAAGTTCTTCGGTGCCACCGTGACCGCTATGCGTGATGTGTGTATCGCGCGTTATGAAGCGTTTGGCACGGCGGGGAATGCTTCGAAGATTAAGCCGGTTTCGTTGGAGGCGATGTATCAGCGTTACCTGAAAGGTGAGTTGAACGCTAAGGTGAATTGAGCCTAGGCGTTTAAAAGGAAGCCCGCAGTGATGCGGGCTTCTTTTTGCCTGGAATTTGATCAGGCTGCGGTGGGCTTATCAAAACCACGGTATTCGATTACGCGAAACGCATCACTCACGTCCTGCACCAGAATCCGCGCCGTATTGGCTACGTTGTTCAGGTCGCGCTCGCCAAAGTTCGGCTCCCACACGGATCATTGGCGTATTCAAGCGTGCGAATGATCTGTGGGCTCGTTAGGACTAGGCCTGCAAGACAGGAGTCGATGCTTACTCGTGATCAATATCCAATTTAGCAAACGTCACCCGCGCGCCTTCCTTGGTATTCCCACTG
The DNA here is from genome assembly GCF_054685145.1 of Pseudomonas sp. H1_A03. Lineage (NCBI taxonomy): Bacteria > Pseudomonadati > Pseudomonadota > Gammaproteobacteria > Pseudomonadales > Pseudomonadaceae > Pseudomonas > Pseudomonas sp. H1_A03. The sequence goes on along the minus strand of NZ_CP162829.1, from coordinate 805,638 downwards.
TTGTCCTGTACGTACGCCCCGGCCTTGAAGTACAACGGCTTTGACCCCCACGCCGCACCAATGCGTTCATTCCACTCTCCATCCGCCGCATACACACTGAGCAGCCCGGCTTTGTTGAGATTGATCACATAGGTAAAGCTCTTCTCCAGCGGCACATTCGACGCGACGGTAATCACCCGACCTTCACCGTCATCCGGGCGCATGCGCACCTTGGCGACGATGTTGCCGGCCTGGGTCTTCTCCTTGAATTGGTACTCCAGCTTGATCAACGGTTTCTGGCTGTCATAGGCGTGGATCTGCCCAATCACGACCTTGCCGGTGGAGGGCACTTGGTTGACCGTCAGGGTGGCACGCAAAAAGTTGTCGGCATCCGGGTAGGTCCAGTTGCGCAGACGCCCGTCGGCGTAGGTTTCGCGCAGTTCGCTGCGTGGGTACACGGCGTTTTCCGTGCGGGTGCCGGTGACGGGGGTCCAGAATTGCACGTTGCTGCCTTCGGCCTGGAAGTATTGGTCTTTGAAGCCGCTCATCAGCTTGGGGGTGTCGATGGTCGCGGGCGGGGAGCCGACGGGGATGCTCAGGTTCCAGGTGGAAAGGTCAATCATGGGCGTAGGCCTTTTTACAGAGGGGTGTAGGCTATGGCCCTTGGGCCAGACAGGTTCTTTATAGGCGGTCGCCACCCGCTTGTTAATTAAACGCTGGCAAATTATTGGCGCCAGGGGAATGCCAAAAAGCCATGTTTCCCATGGGCCGTGGCCTCCAGGCACTGACCGTTAGTCGGCTTCCTGAACTTTGACGCAATGATGGCACTGCGGTTACTTCTGATTTTTCGGAACCGGGGATAGAGTGAGGCCTCATTGTTTGTCCGGGTTTTTTCCCAGAAGTGACCGGAGCAGCTCCTAAGGAAGATTCGTAGCATGGAATGCGCTCCACACCACGGCGATGGCAGTTCGGTTCTCTTGGTGGTCGATGACTATCCGGAAAACCTGATCAGCATGCGTGCACTTTTACAGCGTGACGATTGGAAGGTCGTCACTGCGAGCTCCGGCGTAGAGGCCTTGGAGTTGTTGCTGGCGCACGAAGTCGACCTGGTGTTGCTGGATGTGATGATGCCCGGCATGGATGGCTTTGAAGTGGCCCGCCTGATGCGCGGCAGCCAACGTACGCGGATGACGCCGATCATCTTCCTCAGCGCCAACGTCCAGTCGCCTGCCGCCGTGCAGGAAGGCTACGCCATCGGCGCCATCGATTACCTGTTCAAACCCTTTGACCCGCACATCCTCAAGCCCAAGGTCCAGGCGTTACTGGAGCATCAGCGCAATCGCCGGGCCTTGCAGCGCCTGAGTCATGATTTGGAGTCCGCTCGCGCCTTTAATGCCTCGGTGTTGGACAACGCCGCTGAAGGCATCCTAGTGGTGAGTGAGGAGGGCGTGATCGAGTACGCCAACCCGGCGATATCACGTTTGCTCAATGCCACGATGGACGAACTGCAGGGCCAGGAATTCCTGGGGTTCCTGCAAAAGCCTCATGTTCAGACCTGGCCGGACTCGCTGATGTATGCCGCTTACCGCCAGAGTGACACTTGGCGCCTGCACGATGCGCTCCTGCGTACCAATCGTGGCCAGCAGGTGCCGGTGGCGTTGTCTTGCGCGCCGTTGCCCGCCGAGCAGAAGGCGATGGTAGTGACGGTGCTGGACATGTCCGAGGTGCGCCACCTGCATCAGCAACTGGAGTTCCAGGCAGTTACGGATCCGTTGACCGGGCTGCTGAACCGGCGCGGTTTCCACCAGGCAGTGGAGAACACCCTGCTGCGCAGCGAGCGAACTGACCAGGCCCTGGTGTTGCTGTACCTGGACCTGGATGGCTTCAAACGCGTCAACGACTCCCTTGGGCATGACGCAGGCGACCGGGTACTGCGTTGGGTGTCGGAGCAATTGCAAGGTTGCCTGCGCTCCTACGACATTCTCGGGCGCATGGGCGGCGATGAATTTACCGCGCTGCTGGAGCTGGAATTCCCAGAACAGGCGGCGAAGATTGCGGAAAAACTGATCGAGCGCGTGTCGATCTGCCATCAGGTGGACGGCCTGGAAGTGATGCTCGGCGTCAGTATTGGTATCGCCACTTTTCCGGATTGCGGCTCGGACTTGAATGGCCTGCTGCGCGCCGCCGACATCGCCATGTACGAGGCCAAGCGTGCGGGCCGTCAGCAATATCGCTATTACGACCAGGAAATGAATGGCCGCGCCCGTTCGCGCCTGATGCTGGAAGACAGCGTGCGCACGGCGATACACAACAAGGATTTCATCTTGGTGTATCAGCCTCAGGTGTCCCTGGATGACGGGCGTTTGCGCGGTGTCGAAGCACTGTTGCGCTGGCAGCATCCGAGTGTTGGCGATGTGCCGCCTGGGTTGTTCTTGCCATTGCTGGAAGAAGCGCGGTTGATCAGCCAACTGAGCGCCTGGATTTACCAGCAGGTCGCCGCCCAGCTTCAGGCATGGCAGGCCAGCTTTGATAATGAGCTGGTGCTGAGCGTGAGCCTGAGCAGTAACCAGTTCAATATGCCCAACCTGGCGACCCAACTGCAGCAGGTACTCGAACGACATGGGTTGCAGGGGCGCCAGCTGGAGGTGGAAATCAGTGAAGACAGCCTGATGAGTAACCTGGAAGAGTCGACCAAGCAACTGAAGTTGCTGCGCCAGCTCGGTGTGCGCACTGCGCTGGACGATTTTGGTTTAGGCAACTGTTCCCTGGCGCATCTTCGCGATTTAGCGTTCGACACCCTCAAGCTCGACCCGCAATTGGTCGCGCGCCTGCCGGGCTCCGCACGGGACGCGGTGATGGCCCGTAGCATTATCGAGCTATGCGGGCATTTCGATGTACTGGTGATCGCCGAAGGCGTAGAAACCCAAGAACAAGCTCAATGGCTCAAGGCCAATGGGTGCACGTTTATCCAGGGCCCATTGGCGGCGCAGCCATTGATGGCCGAGGAAGTCGCCAACTGGTCGCGCGCTCGCGTGCGCTGAATTCGCTACACTGGCGCCCATCCGAACCCTGTTGCAGACCCCATGACCGCGCTGAAGTACCTCCAGGCTTATCCCACAGCTCTCCAAGAGCAAGTGCGCCAGCTGATCGCCAAGGACCAGTTGGGTGCTTACCTGGAGCAACGTTACCCTGAACGCCACGCCGTGCAGAGCGACAAGGCCCTGTACGCGTACGCGTTGGCCTTGAAGCAGGAACACCTGCGTAATGCGCCGGCCATCGACAAAGTGTTGTTCGATAACCGCCTGGACCTGACCCACCGCGCCCTCGGCCTGCACACCACGATCTCGCGGGTACAGGGCGGCAATCTGAAATCCAAGAAAGAGATCCGCATTGCCGCGCTGTTCAAGGAGGCCGCGCCAGAGTTCCTGCGCATGATCGTGGTGCACGAACTGGCCCACTTCAAGGAATCGGACCACAACAAGGCGTTCTACAAACTCTGTGAGTACATGATGCCGGGCTACCATCAGGTGGAATTCGACCTGCGGGTCTACCTCACGTACCGCGACCTGCAGGGCAAACCCTGACCGCACAAGGTGACCGACCATGGATGTGAGCAAGACCAAGAGCAGCTTTTACCGCCGCCTGTATGTGGCCTACTTGATCGACAGTGGGCAGGCGAGCAACGTCCCGGCGCTGACCGACGCCACCGGCATGCCCCGGCGCACGGCGCAGGATACGATTGCGGCGTTGGCCGATCTGGATATCGTGTGTGAGTTCGAGCAGGAAGACGGTGCGCGCAATCATGCGGGGCACTATCGGATTCGCAACTGGGGGGCGATTGATCGGGTTTGGATCGAGAAGAATCTGGCGGTGATCAAGCAGGTGTTGGGTTATCCCTGAAGGTCGGCGGCGACTGGGCTGACGCTATCGCGGGCAAGCCCGCTCCCACATTTTTGACGTGTGAGTACACTCAAGTGTGGGAGCTGGCTTGCCTGCGATGAGGCCCTCAAGCGCGCCGCATACCAATGTGTGGAATATCATCCTCAAGGTATTCGTCACCCGCCACCACGAACCCATACCGCCCGTAGTACCCCTGCAAATGCGCCTGGGCTGACAGAAATATCGGCGTCTGCGGCCATATATCGGCAATCCGCTCCAGCGTCTCTTCCATCATCCGATGCCCCAGCCCGGTGCCGCGCGCCACGGGCGCCACAATCACTCGGCCGATCACCACATCGCCGCCCTGGGACTCCGGGTCCAGCAGGCGCAGGTACGCCACGAGTTGATCATCCTGCCAGGCCATCAGGTGGTGTGTGTCGCCCGACAAGTCCTGCCCGTCAAGATCCTGGTAAAGGCATTTTTGCTCCACGACAAAGACCTCGTTGCGCAAGCGCAAGATGGCGTAAAGCTGCTCCTTGCCCAAGTCGTCGTGATGTTTGCAGACCCATTCAACTGTCATGACGTGTTCTCTTATAAATGTCTGTTCCGGATAGTAAGCGCGACCGCCGTGTGTGTCTAAATCCGTTATTTTTGTGAGTGAAATCAAATTGCCATCATTGAGTGCGCTCGGCACCGGTTTCTTTGTGTAATCTGAGCTACTGTTAGAACCTCAGGCGCTGCCTGAGCTAAGGCCACCGCCTGCCTGCCTAGGACTTGAGCATGCCGCGATTCTCTCGTGCCGTTGCTTTGATTGGAGTGTTGTTGCTGGCCCAGCCTGCATTTGCACAGCGTTTGCGCCTGGTAGCGGATGCATGGCCACCTTTTACTGACGCCACATTGATCAACGGCGGGCTTGCCACCGATATCGTCAGCACCGCGTTGGCCCGTGCGGGTTATGCCAGTGATTTTGAACAGGTGCCCTGGGCCCGTGCGTTGATGGGCGTGGGCGATGGGCGCTACGACGTGCTGGTCAACGCCTGGTACGACGATGCTCGCACTCAACTGGGGCAGTTCTCCGGCGAGTACCTGCTCAACCGCGTGCGTTTCATCAAGCGCCGCGACGACCCCATCGATTTCCAGAACCTAGAGCAGCTGCACGACTATCCCATCGCTGTGGTGCGCGGGTATGCCTATTCGGCGGCGTTCGATGGGGATGCGCAGTTGCAGAAAGTCCCAGTGCATAACTTCGCCATGGCCGTGCGTATGCTCGCGGCGCAGCGGGTTCGGATGACGGTGGAGGATGAATATGTGGCGCGTTTTTTCCTTTCCCGGGAGTCGGCACGGGTGCGCGATGCGGTGGAGTTTTTACCCAAGCCGCTAAGTGAAAACAGCCTGCATATTCTGGTCAGCCTGAAAAACCCTGAGCATGCGCAGATTGTCGCCAGCTTTGATCGGGAAATTGCCAGGATGAAGGCGGATGGGAGTTATGCGCGGTTGATGAAGCAGCATGGGATGTAGGGCTCCCGCGGGCCTCTTCGCGAGCAAGCGGTTTAGACCGCGCTGGTATCTTTGATCAGATGCGCCGCCAACGTGCGCAGTGGCCCCAACTGCCGACAAATCAACGCCAACTGCGTTTGCACCAACCGCTGCCCTTCATCAATCTCATCCGGCATCTGCTCCAGATCGGCCGCCAACGCTTCCTCGGCATCGCTTTGAATCGCAATCGGCTGTTTGTTCGCCAGCCCTGTAGCGATTTCATCGATGCTCGCCGCCAAGGTATTGCCGGCGCCGTCGATCAGATGCTCGCGCACCTCGGCCGGCAACTGTGTTTCGCGATGCGCACCCAGCCCTGACAAGTAACTGAGCAAGGTGTGCGACAGCACCAGGAAGCGGAATCCTACGTCCGCCTCCTTCCGGAAGTGCCCAGGCTCCATCAGCATGTTCGCCAAGGTGGTGGACAGCGCCGCATCGGCGTTGTGCGCATTGCGACGGGCCAGGCGGTAGGCCAGGTCGTCGCTCTTGCCGGCGGCGTATTGCTGCATGATCTGACGCAGGTAGATGCTGTTGCAGGTCAGGGTGTTGGCCAGCACCTTGTTCAGGCGTCGGCCCTGCCAGTCCGGCAGGAACAGGAATACCGCCAGGCCCGCAATCAAGCTGCCGAGCAAGGTATCGAACAGGCGTGGCAGGAATAGCCCGTAACCATCACCCACCTGGTTGAAGCAGAACAGCACCATCAGGGTGATGGCGGCCGTGGCCAGCGTGTAGCGGGTCGTACGGTTGATAAAGAACACCAGGCCGGCGGCGATGGCGAACATCGACTGCACCAGGGGGCTCGGGAACAGGTCGAACAGTGCCCAGGCCACAGTGAGGCCGATGGCGGTGCCGATGATCCGTTGGCCGAGCTTGCGCCGTGTCGCGCCGTAGTTGGGCTGGCACACGAACAGCGTGGTGAGGATGATCCAGTAGCCCTGGGAAGCGTGGATGGCATGCAGGGTGCCGTAGCCAATGGTCAACGCCAGGGACAGGCGCAAGGCATGGCGGAACAGCAGTGATGTTGGCGTGAGTTGGGTGCGCAACCGCGTCCACATTTCCTTGAGGTTGCGCGGCGCACGGTCCAGCAGGTTGCTGTCGGTGGCATCAGCCAGCCTGTCGGGGTTACTGGCGTCGCCCAGCAGGCGGTCGAGTGTGGACAGGTTGGCCGCGAGGGCGCGCAACGACCGCAGCAGGCCGCGCCAGGCGGGGTTGCTCTGGATGCGCAGGTGTTCCAGGGACGCATTCAAGTCGCCCAGCGCTTCGGCGAAGCTGTCGTCATAGATGAACGGCTGGCGCAGTTGGATCGACTCGGCGAGGGCCTGGCAGGCCTTGCCCTGTTGACGCAGCAGGCGCTGGCAACGGAACAGCACGTCACTGTGGAAGAAGGCTTCGGCCAGCGCGTTGTAAGGGTAGTGGGATGAGCTGGCGCGTTCGTGGATGTCCTGGGCGAGGAAGTACAGCTTCAGGTAACGGCTGACTTTCGAGCCTGGGCGGCCATTGCCCACGCGGTGCAGGATGATTTCCTTCGCCGCATTGAGCGCCGCCACCACCCGGCCGTTTTGCTGGGCCAGTTCCAGGCGTCGCGCCTCTACATCCAACTGGCGAATCGGTTCAAACAGTGACGACTTGAGCTTGAGGTAACGCCCCAGTTCGCGAAACAACCGCGCCAGACTCTGCTGCACCGGCTGGTTGGAAAACAGCGCCTGCCACAGGACTGACAGCACGCCGTACCAGGCGGCGCCGGCCACCAACAGCAGCGGCTCATGCCAAAAGTCCGAGACGGCGCCACCGCGCTGGTCCACACCGATCATGGTGTACACCGACAGAATCAATGTCGCCGAGGCAATCGCGCCATAACGTTCGCCCAAGGCGCCGAGCATGGTCAGGCAGAAGGTGGCCAGTGCCAGGGAGATCGCGAAGATCCAGGGATAAGGGAACAGCAGCTCCACCGACAGTGCGGCGATGCTGAAACACACCAGCGTGACTGCCAGGGCGTTGAGGCGGCCCTGCCAACTGTCATCGGTCTCGGCCAGTGCACTGGCGATAATCCCCAGGAACAGCGGGATCAGCAGCGTCATTTCATCTTGGTACCAGCACAACGCCATGCTGCCGGTGAGGGCGATGAACACCCGAATGCTGTAGCTGAATTTATCCAGCGCCCACAGGCGCCGCATGGACTGCTTGAACGAGGTCGATGACATGAAGTCTGGAGTCTTCCGGGACGATGCCGTTAAATTGAGCTATCAAGGACGCCACGGCAAGCGTAGCGATCACATCTAACAGCAAAATTTATTCCAGCCACACCCCATTTTGACCGAGTACATCCTTTCGTCAGGCGTACTGTGCGGCCGCGTAACCTGAGGCCCACGCCCATTGGAAGTTAAAGCCACCCAGGTGACCGGTTACATCCAACACTTCACCAATAAAGTACAAACCAGGGCTTTTCAGCGACTCCATGGTCTTGGAAGACACTTCCCGCGTATCCACCCCACCCAGCGTCACCTCGGCGGTGCGATAGCCCTCGGTGCCCGCCGGCACCAGTTGCCAACTGCCAATCTTTTGCGCGATATCGGCAATCTCGGCATGGGTGTACTGCTTCATCGGCTTGGACACAAACCAGGTTTCCGCCAGCAGGTTGGCCATCTTCTTGGTGAAGATCTCACCCAGCAGGGTTTTCAGCTCGCTGTTAGGGCGCTCGGTCTGTTGCTGTTGCAGCCAGCTGTGGGCGTCGTGGTCGGGCAGCAGGTTGATCTCCACCGTGTCGCCGGACTCCCAGTACGAGGAAATTTGCAAAATCGCCGGCCCGCTCAGGCCGCGGTGGGTAAACAGGATGTTCTCGCGAAAGCTCTGGTCGTTGCAGCTGACCAGGCAATCCACCGAGGTGCCAGACAGCTCTGCGCACAAGTCCTTGAGCTGGTCGGTGATGGTGAACGGCACCAGCCCGGCGCGGGTTGGTAGCAGCTCATGACCGAATTGTTTGGCGACTTGATAGCCGAAACCGGTCGCGCCGAGGGTTGGAATCGACAAGCCGCCCGTGGCAATCACCAACGACTCGCAGCGCAGCTCACCCAGCGTGGTCTGCAACTGGTAACCACTGTCGACTTTGGCGATCTCCTGGATCGAGGTGTCCAGGTGCATCTCCACGCCCGTCTGGATGCACTCGTCGAGCAGCATGCCGAGGATGTCGCTGGATTTGTTATCGCAGAACAGCTGGCCGAGCTTTTTCTCGTGGTACGGCACGCCGTGCTTGGCCACCAGGCCGATAAAATCCCACTGGGTGTAGCGCGCCAGGGCGGACTTGCAGAAGTGCGCGTTGTGCGAAAGGAAATTGGCCGGCTCGGTGTACATATTGGTGAAATTGCAGCGGCCACCGCCGGACATCAGGATCTTCTTGCCGGCCTTGTTTGCATGGTCGATCAGCATCACCTTGCGCCCACGCCCGGCGGCGGTCAGTGCGCACATCAAGCCTGCGGCGCCGGCACCAATGATCACAACTTCGGTCGAGCGCACAGCAATGTCCTCACAAAATATCGATCTGAAATGCAATCAAATGTGGGAGCTGGCTTGCCTGCGATGAGGGCGGCCCATTCAACCTATTCAGTGAATGTGCCACCGCTATCGCAGGCAAGCCAGCTCCCACATTTTGATCTCTGTATGGCTTGAGAGCTTTACAGGATCCGCACGCGCAACGAACGGCCTTTGATCTTGCCGTCATTCAAACGCTGCAATGCCTGCTTGGCGATCCCGCGCTCCACGGCCACGAATGCCTGGAAATCAAAGATCGCGATCTTGCCAACCTGGGCCCCCGGAATGCCAGCATCACCGGTCAGCGCGCCGAGGATGTCGCCTGGGCGAACCTTGTCTTTGCGCCCGGCAGCAATGCACAGGGTGCTCATCACCGGCAGCAACGGACCACCGCTTTGCGGCTTGAGGTTGTCCAGTTGGTCCCAGTTCAACGGCGACTTCTGCAACTGCTCGATCGCTTGGGCGCGGTGCGCTTCGGACGGTGCCACCAGGCTGATCGCGATGCCGGTCTCACCGGCGCGCCCGGTACGGCCGACGCGGTGGATGTGGATTTCCGAGTCGCGGGCCAGTTCGACGTTGATCACCATGTCCAGCGAGTCAATGTCCAGGCCGCGGGCGGCCACGTCGGTGGCAACGAGCACCGAGGTACTGCGGTTGGCGAACATCGCCAGCACCTGGTCACGGTCGCGCTGTTCCAGGTCGCCATGCAGGCCAACGGCGGAAATGCCCTTGGACGTCAGGTGATCCACGGTTTCCTGCACTTGCTGCTTGGTAAAGCAGAACGCCACGCACGATGCCGGGCGGAAGTGCGCCAGTACCTTGGTCACGGCGTCCATGCGCTCTTCCGGCGAGATCTCGTAGAAACGCTGCTCGATCTGGTCGTCGGAGTGGAAGGCTTCGGCCTTCACTTGCTGCGGCGCGCGCATGAATTTCGAGGCCAACTGCTTGATGCTCACCGGATAGGTGGCCGAGAACAGCAGGGTCTGGCGGCGCGGCGGGGTCTTGCTGATGATGTCTTCGATGGCGTCGTAGAAGCCCATGTCGAGCATGCGGTCGGCTTCGTCGAGGATCAGCGTGTTCAGGCCGTCGAGTACCAGCGAACCCTTGCGCAGGTGCTGCTGGATACGGCCCGGGGTGCCGACGATGACGTGGGCGCCGTGTTCCAGGGAAGCGATCTGTGGGCCGAGGGACACGCCGCCGCACAGGGTCAGCACCTTGATGTTGTCTTCGGCACGGGCCAGGCGACGGATTTCCTTGGCGACCTGGTCGGCCAGCTCACGGGTCGGGCACATCACCAGCGCCTGGCAGCCGAAGTAGCGCGGGTTGATCGGGTTCAACAGGCCGATGCCGAACGCGGCGGTCTTGCCGCTGCCGGTCTTGGCCTGGGCAATCAGGTCCAGCCCTTTGAGGATCACCGGCAAGCTTTGCGCCTGGATCTGCGTCATCTCGACATAACCCAGCGAGTCGAGGTTAGCCAGCATGGCGGCGGACAGGGGCAAAGTATTAAAAGCGGTGGCGATGGTAGTCACGGGACTGGCTCTGCAAAACAAAATGTCGCGCAGTGTACCAGCCTCGTGGGAATTTCCCTGCAAGTTCTAGACGAGAAGCCTGTTAATGCTCGATGTGCTGCTCCGGGCTGGCCACACGTTTGCCGTCTTTTGGCGACAATTGCAGGAAGATCGCCGCCGCCAGCATCGCCATGATGCCCACGGTGAGGAAGGTCAGCTGGAAGGCGCCGAGTACGCTTTCCACACCATCGTTGCCGGTTTCGGCCGTAAACCCACCCAGCAATGCACCGGCGCACGCCACCCCGAGGCTGAGCGACAGTTGCGCCACCACCGACAGCAAACTGTTGCCGCTGCTGGCCTGGGCGTCATCAAGGTCGATCAACGTGACGGTGTTCATTGCGGTGAATTGCAGGGAGTTGATCGCCCCCAGTACCGCCAGCATCCCCAGCAGCAGCGGGTACGGCGTGTTTTCAGTGACCAGCCCCATGCTCGCCAGCATGATGCCTAGCGCCAGGGTGTTGCCGGTCAGCACGATGCGGTAGCCCAGGCGTTCGATCAGCGGCCTTGCGACGGACTTGGCAAACATCGCCGCCGCCGCCAGGGGTAACATGCTCATCCCGGCTTCCGACGGCGAATAACCCAGCGCTACCTGCAACAGCAGCGGTACCAGGAACGGCAGGGCGCCGCTGCCCAGGCGCGCAAACAGGTTACCGAGAATGCCCACGGCAAAGGTACGGGTCTTGAACAGCACCGGCGAAAACAACGGGTTATCGATATGCCCGGCGCGTAGCCAATACGCCGCGAGGCAGGCAAACCCGCCGAACAGCAGCAACATCACGCGCAGGTGCGGCAGGTGCAATTCGCCCAGGCCTTCCATGGCGATGGTGATCAGCACCATCGCGGCGCCAAACAACAGGAAGCCGATCCCATCGAATCGCGTGCGCTCACTGCCGCGCAGGTCGGGGATAAATTTCCACACGGCGTAGCAGCCGATCATGCCCACCGGCAAGTTGATCAAGAAGATCCAGTGCCAGGTCAGGTATTGCACCATCCAGCCGCCCATGGTCGGCCCGAGCAACGGGCCGAGCAGCCCGGGGATGGTAATGAAGCCCATGATACGTACCAGTTCGGAGCGGGGGTACGCGCGTAACACCACCAACCGTCCCACCGGCAGCATCAGCGCACCGCCCAACCCCTGGATCACCCGTGCGCCCACCAGCATGCTCAAGCTGCTGGACAAGGCGCACAGCAGCGAGCCAATGCTGAACAGCATGATTGCGCCGAAGAAGATTTTCTTGGTGCCGAAGCGGTCGGCGATCCAGCCCGAGGCCGGGATCAGCAAGGCGACGGTGAGCATGTAGGCGATCACCACCCCTTGCATGCGCAGCGGGTTTTCCGCGAGGTCCCGGGCCATGGCCGGCAGTGCGGTGTTCAGGATCGTCCCGTCCAGCGACTGCATGAAGAAGGCAATCGCTACTACCCACGGCAGCCAGCGGGCGGTCTTGGCATCAAGCGGAACGCGGTTGGGCATGGAAAACCTTTTGTTAGCAGGCTATGTGTTGGCGATTATGCGCCATCCGTCGCTCCTTTTCCCACCAGGAAATCCAGCAGTTCGCGGTGCACCGCCACGGCGGCTTCGCTGGACTCGAGGTCGAGCAAATGCCCAGTATGTTCGGCCACAGCAAAGCTGCTGCGCCCCACGTAGTGCTTGAATAGCTGCGCCTCGGCGGCGGGGGTGTATTCGTCCAGCGCGCCGTTGAGGAAGTGCACCGGTGTTTCAATCTGCTTGAGTGCCGGCAGGTAGTTGCCATCACCCAAAGCCAGTACCTGGTGGATATGAAAACGCGCCTGGCGATATTCGGTGGTCGCCATGCTCGACAGGTGCCGATGGTTGTTGCGCTTGAGCCGAGGTGACAGGTATTTGCCCACGGTTTCATTGAGCAAGTGGCCGACGGCAGACTTGTCGTCGGCCTCGATCAGTACGCGTACACGCTCCACATAGTCGAGCATGGCTTGGTTGAGGTTGGGCGCCAGGGCCATCACTACCGAGCTTTCGATGGAGGGTGGGTTGTGCGCCAGGGTCAGCAGCGTGGAGATACCGCCCCACGAGGCCGACACCAGATGGTTGACCTGGAAGCGCTCGACCAGGGCGCGCAGGATTTGCACCTCGTCGTCCTTGGTCACCAGGTCGAGGTCAGTGTTGTGCTCGCGTGAGTAGCCGGAGAATGGCAAGTCGAACAGCAACACATTGAAGTGTTCCGCCAGGCATTTGCTGGTGCGCGCAAATGAGCGCGTGGTGGACAGCGCACCGTTTACCATCAGTACGGTCTTCTTTTCCGAATCGTTTCCTAGCTGCTCAACATGAACGTTGTAGTGCTTGAACAGCTTTTCAATGACAAAACTTCCATGGTTCATGTCAACGCTCCAGCTTGCCGTTTACCAGGCAAGGTCATGCATCACGTGCGGGCACGTGGGGTGGTTGGCGGGATGCCACCAACCGTTATAACGGGGAATCTGGAGGCGAACAACCGGGCAAGCGGCCAATTTTCGGAGGATGAGACGGTTCTTCCAGGCGCAAGGAAATTACCTGTCGGACACAACGCCCCAGCAGGCAAGCGGGGATATTCAAACCAGGATCAATGCAACCGGGGCGCTTTCCCAATCCGAGTTGGCAAGTCGTCTCCTAATGCCCCACAGATCCATATGACCATCAACGACGGCAACCGAATGCCTGGCGTCGGCGAGCGTGCCGATTGCACCGTTTTTCAATGCCTCCACCGTGCCCCGGCGAAAGTGCTGCTTGAGCCCCAGGCGCGTTAACGCTTCGCCAGGGTGTTCACCGTCGTTGAGTGTCTGCATCGCGGCGTCAAAACTGCGCACGGCCCGGCCGTCATTATTTTCGAGCTGGGCGCGCTTTGCGCTGGCGGCATACAAAAAAATCGCATGCTGCAAGACCGTGCCCCTGCCGAGGAATCCTGCTTTGTCTCCTGCCTGCCTAAGCTCTTCATGGGTGAGGGAGACACTGACGTTGTCTTTCATCAAGATCTCGTAGCCTGCTGGGGTCTTTGTCACCTGGTTGAAAATCCCCCTCGGGTGACTGCCGAACTTGACCATTGCCGCTTTGATGGCAGAGACGGTGACACAATTTCCCTCGGCGACTTGAAAGAAGTCGCCCCATATATTTTTGGGTCGAATACCCGAATCGGTCACGGAGCGGGGTGGGATGGCTGGGTTTTCATCTCCTTGAGTGTAATAAGCCTCGTACTGACCGTTGTTCATGTGGCGGTTATTGACGCGACTATTGTCGTAGGGGATGGCGAAGTTTGAGTTAACAGGCGAAGCGATGTTGAGCTGCATAAGTGAGTGGCCCATGAATGATGTTGGATTGAGAGACCTTGGCATAACCGTTGATTACACGAGTTGGTACCCATGTGTTTGGGTTGCACCTTGCTCGGGCAGTATTTTCCCTTCTTTGGCCAATAGGCCGTCCTGGAATAACCCGCCGGCGTTGCTTCCAATCATCAACACCAGGCCCTGTGCATCACCCGCCCGCTCTACGTATTTAATGGAGCGAGTGACGCCCATGCCTTCCAGAATGTTTTTGACGGTACGACCGTGAAGGTTGCCCTCCAGTGCTGCCTCGAAACTGAGCCCGAAGGAAGGGCGGGGCGGTTGAAGTTGTTGGCGCTTGATATACGCAGCGAAGATGAAATGTGCATCCTTGAGCAGCCCTTCGTCCTTGCCCAGGAATAACGACTGCTCACTGGCAAGTTCCAGTTCCGCGCGGGAGAGCTGCAGTTCAAATCCATCCCTGAAAGTGACCTGGTAACTATTGTCTGTGAACGTCACGCGTGAAAAGACATCGGTCGGGCTTTGCCCGAATCGGGACATCAGTAGCTTGATGACATCGGCATGAGTGGCTGTCTCGCCTTGGAAGCCATAAGGCCTTTGTGTGTGGAACCCCAGCAAGGGGTCATCGGGTTTCTGTCCGTTCCTTTTTGAAGACAGGTCAGGAAGCGCCTTGGCGGTCTCAACCTCGGCATCGGGCTCAGGATCCAGCTCGAAGGTGAACGGTTTAACGGCGGCAGTGGGGGCCAGGGGCGGCGGTGAGCGGGGCGGCTCCTTGAGTACTATGAAACTCTCTATCCATTTGGGCACCGGCTGCTTATGCCCGTACGATTCCATGGCGCCGTCCTTTATCATGCCGCGCTTATGCCCGAACACTTTCATGGCCGGCACGGCGACCTGGTTTCCAGCGGTCTGAGACCACACGTGTTGCAGCTGGTAGCCGAGTCCCAACAGTGTCAGGGCCGCATGCCCGCCGATGCCGTCGTCGGCTGCTTGCAGCGTCGCCCCGAAACTCTTTTTATGCAGGTCGATGCGATAGCCAATTTTTTCCTGATCGAGTTCGGCTTCGACGTGTTTGCGCTTAATCATGACTGCAAACATAAAGCGTGCGTCTTTTACCATCCCCGCGTCATTGCCTGAGAACTTCGCATAGTCTCCTGCCTGCGTTAACTCTTTGTGGGAGATATGCAGTTTGAAGCCATCCTTCATGGTGATGTTGTAACCCTGTCCGGTGGCGGCTACTTCATCGAAGACACTCAACGGGCTTTGGCCGAGTCCCGACATGGCGGCTTTGATTCCCGCCACCCAATCATCGTGGTCGTCAGCGCCCATAAAGGGATAATGCTCATACGTTGCATACAACCCTGACCAGAGGTCATCGGGTGGCTGATGTTTGCCTTTATCAGAAAAGAATGTTTTTTCCGCTGGCGGAAACCGTGACGTGTCTGAAGTTGACGCGTAACGCTGATAAGTCATGGGAGCGTGCTGAAAGCGACTGGGTTGTGACGAGTAGCCGCTGAAGAGCGGTGATATTCCTAAGTGCATGGGCGTTCTCTGACCGATGGAGTGACGCTCAGTCAGTGGCCAGTGGCAGTGATGCGTTCCGGTTGCCTGTGAGGTGATGCGTTACCGGAGGTGAATGATCGGATATTTTGAAATAAGACTGTTCCGAGATGCAGGGGTGTTTGCCTATATCTCGATGCAGGAGAAATCCCTTGCAGGAGCCGGGATGCCGGTTCCTGCAAGGGATGGGTCTAGAGGGTCAGGGTCAAGCGTTTGATCAGGGCGCCCGGCAGCAGATTGGAAGCGGTGTTGCGCTGGCCATAGGTGCTGGCCGACAACAGCAGTTCCCGATCGGCGGTCAGGGCTTCCAACTGCGAGCCGAGCAGGTTGTAGACGCTGTCATCAAAGCGCATGGTGCTGACCGGCGCCTTGATCTCGCCGTCTTCCACCCAGAAGGTGGCGAAGCGCGTCATGCCGGTCAGGCGTGCCGCCGGCAGGTCCGAGTAGTTCAGGTACCACAGGTTGCTGATGTACAGCCCGGTGCCCAACTGCTTGAGAATATCGGCCTGGGCCAGGCTACCGGCAGCCATCTGCAAGGCGCTGGGCGATTCATCACTGCTCGCGCCATTGGTGCTCAAGCCGTATTCGGCAGCGCTGCGTGAGTTGACCAGTTGGCCATCGGCTTTCCCCGCCTTGATCAGCGTGACATCGCCGCGTGGGTAACCTTCGGTGGAAAACGCCTGGCTCAGGGAACCGCTGATCTGTTCAGCCACCGTCACCAGCGGGCTCAGGGACTGTTCGCCGGCATACAGCTTTTGCAGCGAGCTGCCCTTGCTGGCGATGGCCTGGGCGGAAAACCCGCCCCAGGTGATGAGGCTGATGATTTCTTCAATCGCCGCCGGGGCGAGGTAAGCGCGGTATTGTCCAGGTGCCAGCTTGTGCAGTGGGCGGCCGAGGAACTCAAGCTGTTCGCGGGCCTGCTGGAAGCGCGCGGCAAACTCGGCGCTGTCCCAGGTGTGTCCGGCGTAGCTGGCTTTCACCGCTTCGCCATTGGCGTGGAACAGGCTGAAATCGAAGTTGAAACTATTGGCCTGGTGCCAGCCGAAGGCGCCCGACGAACTGGCGAAGCCTCGGCTGATGGGGCCCGCCGCATAGAAACCGACCAGGTCGACGCCTTGCGCGGCCTGGCTGATCTCTTCCAGTACCTGAGCCAGTGCCGGCAGCGGTCGGGGGTGTGCGTTGTTGCTTTGCCAGGCGTTGTGGTTCAGCAACAGGTACGGATCCTGGGGCAGCAACGGCAGGGTTTCACGCAGCTGTTTCAGGCCAGCGGCCAAGCGTTGGCGGTCCAACTCCGGCTCGCCGGCGAGGGTGATGCCCAGGTCGGCGTGGCGGCCGTCGTTGATCAGTTTCAGGTTGACGCTGGCCTGTTGCACCTGGCCGGCCTGGCGCACCTTGGCGTGGTTGAAGCGTACGAACTCGGACGCTTCATCCGCATAGCCCAGGTGGAATTGTTCGCGATCGGTGATGGCGTGCTTGAGCCACTCCACCAATGCCTTGAAGTTGTTCATCAGGCGTCTCCCCCAAATACGTCGACATCACTGAATACGCAGGCGGGCGACGCATGGCCGACGCGGATCACCTGGTTAGGTTCGCCTTTGCCGCAGTTCGGTGTGCCCAGGACCTTGAAGGTGCTGGCATCGCCAACCGCACTGAGATTGCGCCAGAAGTGTGCGGAAATAGCCCGGTAGTTGGGGTTCTTCACCACACCTTTCAGCTCACCGTTTTCGATCAACTGGCCCCATTCACAGCCGAACTGGAATTTATTGCGCGCATCGTCGATGGACCATGAACGGTTGGTCGACATCAGGATGCCGTTTTCTATGCCGCCGATTAGTTGTGCAAGGCTCTTGTCGCCAGCTTCGATGTTGAGGTTGGCCATGCGGTCGATGGGTGCACGGTTCCAACTGCTGGCCCGGCTGTTGGCCACGCCTGGCATGCCGGAGCGGTATTGCGACAGCGCCCCGCCCAGCGGTTTGAGCAACCGCCCTTCGCGGATCAGGAACTGCTTGCTGGCGCGGGTGCCGTCGTCGTCATGGCGGTAGCTGGCGAGTTGCTCGGGGATGTCTGGGTCGAACGTTACATTGAGCAATTTGGAGCCGTATTGCAGATGGCCGAAGTCGCTGGCCTTCACAAAACTGGTGCCGGCGTAATTGCGCTCGTCCCCCAGAATGCGGTCCAGCTCCAGCGGGTGGCCGATGGATTCGTGGATCTGCAGGATCATCTGATCGGGCATCAGCAGCAGGTCGCGCGGGCCGTTGGGGGTGTTCGGTGCGAGCAGCAGTTGCAGGGCTTCGTCGGCGATGCGTGGCGCGGCACCGATCAGGCCGAAGCGGCTGATCACCTCAAAGCCGCCTTGTTGGCCGAAGTTGCTGCCGCCCAGGGTGCGGCTCTGGCTGTCATTGCCGTCATAGGCCGTGACGTTGACGCCGGGGAACACGAAGCGCTGGGCCTGACGCAGTTCGGCGCCCGCGTTGTTGAGGTAGATCTGCTCGACGTGGGTCAGGCCGAGGCTGACTTCCCAGTTCACCAGGCGCTCGTCCTTGGGCACGGCGGCGGATTCGTCACCCAGCAGTTGGTAACAGTCGCTCAAGGACGGGAAGGGTTGGTCAAGGTCGGGGGACAGGTAGTCCGCCACATCGCTGGAGACGTGCTGGTCGCGCAGGTCGAGCAGCGCGTGGGGCTTGATCAACCGGGCTTGCTGTTCGGCACGCGCAAGGGCGGCTTGCAGGCCAGGCAGGGAAATGTCGTGGGTCGCGGCGTAGGCTTCCACGCCATTGAGACGCACGGTGAGCATGGCGCCTTCGTCGTGGTTCAGGTGGGGTGGTTCGGCGACGTTCTTGCGTACGGCCAGGTAGTGGCCGGACTCGCGCACGTAACGCAGGGAGAAAAATTCGGCGGTGGTGCGCAGGGCACTGAAATGCTGTTTGAGTGTGGCGTGGTGGTCGAACATGGGGCCTTCCTTGTGGGCGGCTCGTCGCGGGCAGGCAGACAGAGTAGCTGATCAAGGAGAGGTTTTGCAGTGAATGGTCGGGCCCCTTCGCGAGCAAGCCCGCTCCCACATTTTGACCGTGTGAACCCGATCAAATGTGGGCGCGGGCTTGCTCGCGAAGGGAGCACCGCGGTGTATCAGTTACTGCGCAGTCGGGCCCACTTCACGCATCGGCTTGCCACGCACCGGCGCATCGCCTGCCACGTAGTAGTCGGCGGTGCTGCGCGGCAGCGGCTGGCGGCCACGGATCTTGTCGGCGATTTTCTCGGCGATCATGATCGTCGGCGCGTTCAGGTTGCCGGTGGTGATGATCGGCATGATCGACGCATCGACCACACGCAGACCCTGCATGCCATGCACGCGGCCTTCGCCATCCACTACAGCCATCTCGTCGGTGCCCATCTTGCACGAGCAGGACGGGTGGAACGCGGTTTCGGCGTGCTCGCGGATGAACTTGTCCAGTTGCTCATCGGTTTGCACGTCGATGCCCGGGCTGATTTCGCGGCCACGGTACGGGTCCAGCGCCGGCTGTTGCATGATTTCACGGGTCAGGCGGATGCCGTCGCGGAATTCCTGCCAGTCCTGCTCGGTAGCCATGTAGTTGAAGAGGATGCTCGGGTAGTCCCGTGGGTTCTTCGACTTCAACTGGATGCGGCCGCGGCTTGGCGAACGCATGGAACCCATGTGCGCTTGGAAACCGTGTTCTTTTACGCCGTTGCTGCCGTTGTAGTTAATCGCGACCGGCAGGAAGTGGTACTGGATGTTCGGCCATTCGAATTCCGGGCGTGAACGGATGAATCCGCCTGCTTCGAACTGGTTGCTGGCGCCGATGCCTGTGCCGTTGAACAGCCATTCGGCACCGATCGCCGGCTGGTTGTACCAGAGCAGCGACGGGTACAGCGACACCGGTTGGGTGCACGCATATTGCAGGTACAGCTCAAGGTGGTCCTGCAGGTTTTCGCCGACGCCCGGCAGGTCGTGTACCACCGGGATGTCGAGGCTTTCCAGCAGTTTGGCCGGGCCAACGCCGGAGCGTTGCAGCAGTTGCGGCGAAGCGATTGCGCCGCTGCACACCAGCACTTCCTTGCGAGCGCGGGCTTCAACGCGCTCTTCGGCTGCGCCGATCAGGTAACGCACGCCAACCGCACGCTTGCCTTCAAACAACACTTTGTCGGTGAGGGCGTGGGTGACGATGGTCAGGGTCGAACGCTTTTTAGCCGTGTCCAGGTAACCGCGCGCGGTGCTGGCGCGACGACCGTTAGGCGTCACGGTACGGTCCATCGGGCCAAAGCCTTCTTGCTGGTAGCCGTTCAAGTCTTCGGTACGCGGGTAACCGGCTTGTACGCCAGCCTCAACCATCGCGTGGAACAGCGGGTTGTTGCCGGCTTTAGGGGTGGTCACGCTGACCGGGCCATCGCCGCCGTGCCAGTCGTTCGGGCCGATGTCACGGGTTTCGGCTTTGCGGAAATACGGCAGGCAGTCCAGGTACGTCCAGTCTTCCAGACCTGGCAGTTTCGACCAGTTGTCGTAGTCCATGGCGTTACCACGGATGTAGCACATGCCGTTGATCAGCGAAGAACCACCCAGTCCCTTACCGCGACCGCATTCCATGCGACGGCCGTCCATGTGTGGCTCTGGATCGGTCTCGTAGGCCCAGTTGTAGCGGCGGCCTTGCAGCGGGAAGGCCAGGGCGGCTGGCATCTGGGTACGGAAGTCAAGACGGTAGTCGGGGCCGCCGGCTTCCAGCAGCAGAACGGTGACGCCTTCGTCTTCGGTCAGACGGGTCGCCAGGGTGTTACCGGCGGAACCGGCACCTACAATGATGTAATCGTATTCTTGGGACATAAATGCACCCTCTATTGAGATGGTCAGGAGAGGCGAGGGCTTCGCACTCATCGCGGGCAAGCCCGCTCCCACAGGGGAACGCATTCCAAATGTGGGAGCTGGCTTGCCTGCGATGGCGGCCTCGCAGGCAACACCAGGCTCGGGTTTAGAACACCGAGGCGTAATCGCCCAGCTCAACCTGTACCGATTTGATGCGGGTGAAGTTGTTCAGCGAGCTGATCCCGTTCTCGCGGCCCACACCGGATTGCTTGTAGCCACCCACTGGCATCTTGGCGTCGGACTCGCCCCAGGCGTTGATCCAGCAGATACCCGCTTCCAGTTGATGAATCACGCGGTGGGCGCGGTTCAGGTCCTTGGTCACCAGGCCGGCAGCCAAGCCGAAGTCGGTATCGTTGGCGCGGCGGATCACTTCTTCTTCGGTCTCGTAGGTGAGGATGCTCATCACCGGGCCGAAGATTTCTTCACGCACGATGACCATGTCGTCGGTGCAGTCGGTGAACACCGTTGGGGCCACGAAGGCGCCTTTGGCGAAGTCGCCGTCGGTCAGGCGGTCGCCGCCGCACAGCAGGCGGGCGCCTTGCTCTTTGCCCTTGGCGATGTAGCCCAGCACGCTTTCCATGTGGGCAAAGCTGACCAGCGGGCCGAAGTTGGTGTTGTCGTCTTCCGGGTTGCCAACGCGGATGCGCGCAACACGTTCAACGATCTTGGCTTCGAACGCCGCCTGCAGGTGTTTGGGTACAAACACGCGAGTGCCGTTGGTGCAGACCTGACCGGAGCTGTAGAAGTTGGCCATCATCGCGATGTCAGCCGCGCGATCCAGGTCGGCGTCTTCGAACACGATCAATGGCGACTTGCCGCCCAGTTCCATGGTCACTTCTTTCAGCGAGGAGCTGGAAGCGCTGGCCATGACTTTCTTGCCGGTGTCGGTGCCGCCGGTGAACGAGACTTTCTCGATGCGCGGGTGCTCGGTCAGCCAGGTGCCGACTTCACGGCCGCTGCCGGTCAGTACGTTGAACACGCCAGCCGGAACGCCGGCTTCGGTGTAGATCTCGGCCAGTTTCAGGGTGGTCAGCGAGGTGACTTCGCTGGGCTTGAAGATCATCGCGTTACCGGCGGCCAGGGCCGGTGCGGATTTCCACAGGGCGATCTGGATCGGGTAGTTCCACGCGCCGATACCCGCGACCACGCCCAACGGCTCGCGGCGGGTGTAGACGAACGACGTGTCGCGCAGTGGGATCTGCTCGCCTTCGATGGCCGGCACCAGGCCTGCGTAATACTCCAGTACGTCAGCGCCGGTGACGATGTCGACGTACTTGGTTTCGGAGAAGGACTTGCCGGTGTCCAGGGTTTCCAGCGCGGCCAGTTCATCGTTGCGCTCGCGCAGGATGTCGACGGCACGGCGCAGGATGCGCGAACGCTCCATGGCGGTCATCGCCGCCCAGATTTTCTGGCCTTTTTCGGCGCTGACCACGGCACGTTCAACGTCTTCTTTGGTTGCGCGTTGCACTTGGGCGAGAACTTCACCGTTAGCCGGGTTGATGGCTTCGAAGGTGGCATCGCTGCCAGCGTCGCTGTAGCCGCCGTCAATGTAGAGTTTTTGCAGTTCGAAACGGGCCATAAAGTCCTCGCAAGTGCATAAGTGGTTGGCGTTAACCGCCGAAAAGTGAGCCATAAGGGTGTGGCAACACTGAGCGGCAGCAGTTCAGGGGTTGAGCGGTTATGTGTGCTCTAACTCACCTGCTTGGCCAATTGGAAATCCATGTATTCGTAAGCGATCCGTTGCGCCTGTTCCGTGTCGAAAGCGTCTCCCGACAGGGCGCCGCGCAACCATAAACCGTCGATCAGGGCTGCCAGGCCTCTGGCTGCTTTGCGTGCGTGCGGCAGTGGCAGCACTCGGCGGAACTGGCAGCACAGGTTGGAATACAGACGTTGATCGTTGATCCGCTGCAACCTGTGCAATGACGGGTGATGCATGCTGGTGGCCCAGAAGGCCAGCCAGGTTTTCATTGCCGGTCCGTTGACCTGGCTGGCGTCGAAGTTGCCCTCGATGATCACCCGAAGGTGCGCCCGTGGGCTGTCGTCCTTCAGCGCAAGCCTGCGTTCGTGGACGTTCTCGATCAGCGCGTTCATCAAATAGCGCATCGTCGCTGCAATAAGGCCGTTCTTGTCCTTGAAGTAGTGACTGATGATGCCGTTCGAGACGCCGGCCAAACGGGCGATCAGCGCAATGCTGGCATCTCCCATCCCGACCTGATCGATCGCCGTCAGCGTGGCTTCGATCAACTGCTGGCGGCGTATGGGTTGCATACCGACCTTGGGCATGTAGCACCTCTCCTTAGGCCTGCCGACGAGCGATGAACGTTCGTCGACTTGAAGGCCAGTCTATTTTGTTTTGATTGAACGTTCAATCAACAAAGAATAAGCTCTGCGACAAATGGTCGCTGCCTACAGGTATTTCCTACAAATGGGCGGCGACATCTGACACCTGCGAAAACCCCTGAAACGGGCCATATATGGGCCTGGCACCGCCTCGGCGGGGCACAAGGATTTTCGGGGTGTCTTTATAACACCCGTCCGTCGACTGCCGAAAAATCGATGTTCCGGGATAACCGTTGCCTTGTTTTTCTCTCTCGCACTGCCCGGAGCATCTGCGCCATGAGTTCTGCCTCTCTTATAAAGACCCCGCCGGAAAAGGTCAGGGTCAACGGTTGGGTGTTCTACACCTCCACCGCGCTGATTCTGCTGTTGACTGCCATCCTGATCATCGCCCCGCAGGAGGCCGGGCGCATGCTCGGCATCGCCCAGGCCTGGCTGTCGAAAAGCTTCGGCTGGTATTACATGGTGGTCATCGCCGCCTACCTGGTGTTTGTGGTCGGCCTGGCGTTTTCGTCCTATGGCAAGTTGAAACTGGGCAGCAAGGACGACACCCCGGACTTCAGCTACGGCGCCTGGGCCGGCATGTTGTTCTCGTCGGGTATCGGCATCTCGCTCCTGTATTTCGGCGCTTCGGAGCCGCTCGACCACTACTTCAACCCGCCTGAAGGCGCAGCGGCCAGCAATGGCGCCGCTCGCCAGGCGTTGCAATTGACTTTCTTGCATTGGGGCCTGCATGGCTGGGCGATCTATGCCCTGGTCGGCCTGGCCGTGGCGTACTTTGCCTACCGTCACAACCAGCCGCTGGCCTTGCGCTCGGCGCTGTACCCGCTGGTGGGCGAGCGTTGGGTGAAAGGCGCGGCCGGCCACGCGGTGGACGGTTTCGGTATGTTCGTGACCCTGCTCGGCCTGGTGACCAACCTGGGGATCGGCGCGATGCAAGTGTCGTCCGGGTTGGAAAACCTGTTCGGCATGCAGCACAGCAACACCAACCTGTTGATCGTGATCATCGTGATGAGCACGGTGGCGACCATCGCTGCTGTGTCGGGCGTGGAGAACGGCATTCGCCGCCTGTCCAACCTCAACATCGTGCTGTTCAGCGGGTTGCTGATTTTCGTGCTGTTGTTCGGCCCGACCCTGCACTTGCTCAACGGCCTGGTGCAGAACACCGGTGACTACCTCAACGGCATCATCCTGAAAACCTTCGACCTCTACGTGTACGAAGGCGACGCCGACAAGACCGAACGCTGGATGGGCCTGTGGACGCTGTTCTATTGGGCCTGGTGGATTTCCTGGGCGCCATTCGTGGGCATGTTCATCGCGCGTATTTCCCGTGGTCGCACGGTGCGTGAACTGGTCGCCGGCGTGTTGCTGATCCCGCTGGGCTTTACCCTGGCGTGGCTGTCGATCTTCGGCAACTCGGCGTTGGACCTGGTGCTGAATCACGGTGCGGTGGAACTGGGCAAGACGGCGTTGGAGCAGCCGTCGATGGCTATCTACCAACTGCTTGAGCATTACCCTGCGTCGAAAATCGTCATCGGGGTGTCGATCTTTGTGGGCTTTGTGCTGTTCCTGACCCCGGCGGATTCTGGCGCGGTGATGATGGCCAACCTTTCCTGCAAAGGCGGCAATGTGGACGAAGACGCGCCGCATTGGTTGCGGATCTTCTGGTCGGCGGTGATCACCCTGGTGACTATCGGCCTGCTGTTTGCCGGCAACTTCGAAGCCATGCAGACCATGGTGGTGCTGGCGGGGCTGCCGTTCTCGGTGGTGCTGATCCTGTTTATGTTCGGCTTGCACAAAGCCATGCGCCAGGACGTGGCGATGGAACAGGAGCAGGCGCAATTGGCCGAGCGTGGCCGCCGTGGTTTCAGCGAGCGTTTGACCGCGCTGGACCTGCAACCGAGCCAGGGCACCGTGCAACGCTTTATGGACAAGCACGTCACGCCGGCGCTGGACGAAGCGGCGATTGCGTTGCGTGATCAGGGGCTGGAAGTGCAGACGTTGCTGGGTAAATCCAAGCGGTGCATCGGGGTGCGGATCGAGATGGAGGAGGGCAACCCGTTTGTTTACGAAGTGAGCCTTGATGCTTATTCGTCGGCGCCCAACGATGTGCCTGAGGAGGAGCGTACGCGTTACTACCGCGCCGAGGTTTACCTGCACAACGGGCCTCAGGAATACGACCTGATGGGCTTCACCCAGGAACAGATCACCCGGGATGTGCTCGATCAGTTTGAAAGCCATCGGCAACTCCTTGGCCGGGTCTATAGCTGATAGTTGAAACGAGCGGCGCCCTCACTGGCACCGCTTTCTTATGTCGTACATAGATCAAAATGTGGGAGCGGGCTTGCTCGCGAATGCGGTGTATCAGTGGCAGATGTGCTGACTGACACACCGCATTCGCGAGCAAGCCCGCTCCCACATTTGCTTTGCGGTGTGGCTTAACCCAGGTTTTTGCCTAAGAGCGCGTGATACAACTCACTGTCCCCCAGAATCCCCACCACCTTGTCATTGTCCCGCAACACCAACTTATTCCCCGTGTGATAGCGAATCTGCAGTGCATCACGCATGCCGATGTTCGAGTCCACCAGCGTCGGCACTCGACCCAAACCTTCCACCGGTTGCCCCGGCGCCCAGTTCTGCAGGTTCAACGGCGTGCCATTCTGGCGTGCGCCCTTGATGACGTTGCCTTCAGTCAGGTCCAGCCACGAGTCACCGCCCGGGTCCAGGCTGATCGAGCCGTTGACGTGGGTGCAGTTATCCACCGTGCGCATCAGGCTGCGACCGCACAACACATTCAGCGGGTTGGTATGCGCGACAAACGTGCGCACATAGTCGTCCGCCGGGTTCAGCACGATCTCTTCCGGCACGCTGTACTGGATGATCTTGCCATCCTTCATGATCGCGATTCGGCTGCCCAGTTTGAGCGCCTCATCAAGGTCGTGACTCACAAACACGATGGTCTTGCTCAGCTTGCGCTGCAGCTCCAGCAATTCATCCTGCAAGCCTTGGCGGATCAGCGGGTCGAGGGCAGAGAAGGGTTCGTCCATCAGCAGGATATCGGCGTCCATTGCCAATGCGCGGGCCAGGCCAACGCGTTGCTGCATGCCGCCGGAGAGTTCGTCCGGCTTCTTGTTGCGCCACTGGGTCAGGCCCACCAGCTCGAGTTTTTCATCCACCAGCTTGCGCCGGTCTTTCTCCGGACGACCCTGCATTTCCAGGCCGAAGCTGATGTTCTCGCGCACGGTCAGCCAAGGCATCAGGGCGAACTTCTGGAACACCATGGCGATGCGTTTGGTGCGCATCATTTTCAGCTCGGCGGGCGTGCAGGACGCGATGTCGATCTGGCGCCCTTCATGCTCCACGAACAATTGGCCACGGCTCACGGTGTTGAGGCCGTTGATGCAGCGCAGCAAACTGGATTTGCCGGAGCCGGAGAGACCCATCAGCACGCAGATCTCGCCTTTCTCGACATCCAGGCTGGCTTTTTCAACGCCGACAATCTGCCCGGTCTTTTTCAGGATCTCGTTACGGCTCATGCCCTGGTCCAGCAGCTTGAGCGCTTCGCGTGGGTCTTTGGAGAAGATTACGTCGACATTGTCGAATCGGATAATGCTCATGCATCACCCCCTACTTTAGCGTCGGGTTGTTTGCAGATGCGGTCGAGCATGATCGCCAGCAATACGATTGCCAGGCCGGCTTCAAAGCCCAGGGCAATGTCCGCTGTGTTGAGTGCGTTGACCACCGGTTTGCCGAGGCCGTCGGCGCCGACCAGGGCCGCGATTACCACCATCGACAACGACAGCATGATGCATTGGGTAATGCCGGCGGCAATGCTCGGCATGGCGTGGGGCAGTTCAATGCGCGAGAGCAACTGACGGCGCGAGCAGCCAAAGGCCTTGCCGGCGTCCATCAACTCTTGCGGTACGTCTCGGATACCCAGGTAGGTCAGGCGGATCGGTGCGGCAATCGCGAATACCACCGTGGAAATCAGCCCAGGCACCACACCCAGCCCGAAGAGGGTCAGGGTAGGGATGAGGTAGACGAAGGTCGGTACGGTCTGCATCAGATCGAGCACCGGCCGCATCATGGTGTAGAACATCGGTTTGTGCGCGGCAACAATGCCCAGCGGCACGCCGATGACCACGCAGACCAGGGTGGCGAACAGCACTTGCGCCAGGGTCTCCATGGTTTCCTGCCAGTACCCCAGGTTGAGGATCAGCAGGAACGAGGCGATGACAAAAACAGTCAGTCCCCATTTACGTTGAATAAAGTGAGCCAACAGCGCAATCAGACCGATCAATGCCAGCGGATTGAACCAGGTCAGCGCGAACGTCACGCCGTGGATCATCGTTTCCAGTGTCGATGCGATCGCGTCGAAGTAGTTGGCACCGTGTTGGGTCAACCATTCAACGAAGGCAGCGATGTACTGGCCTAGTGGGATTTTCTGTTCAGTCAGCATGGTAGTGAATGTCCACATGCGAAGAGGGAAAACATCCCGGGGCAGCGCACCGCCCCGGGGTCAGCGGTTGCTATTTGGCGAGGTAAGCTTTCACGGCGTCGAGCCCAGGTTTGCCGTCAACGGTGGTGACACCGGCGAGCCAGGTGTCGAGTACTTGAGGGTTTTTCTTCAGCCAGGCTTTCGCGGCGGCGTCGGGTTTCATCTTGTCGTCCAGGACATTACCCATCAGGGTGCTTTCCATGTTCAGGGTGAACGACAGGTTTTTCAGCAACTGGCCAACGTTGCTGCATTCCTGCGTGTAGCCCTTGCGAACGTTGGTGTAGATGGTGGCCTGGCCGTAGTTGGGGCCGAACGAATCGTCACCCCCGGTCAGGTACTTCATCTTGAAACGGGTGTTCATCGGGTGCGGCTCCCAGCCGAGGAACACGATGGCCTGGTCGCGCTTGGTCGCGCGTTCAACCTGGGAGAGCATGCCGGCTTCGCTGGACTCGACCACTTTGAAACCGGCGGTTTTCAGGCCGAAGGCGTCTTTGTCGATCAGTGTCTGGATGGTGCGGTTACCGTCGTTGCCCGGCTCGATACCGTAGATCTTGCCGCCCAGCTCATCCTTGAATTTGGCGATATCGGCGAAGTCCTTCAGG
This sequence comes from Pseudomonas sp. H1_A03, assembly GCF_054685145.1. NCBI lineage: Bacteria > Pseudomonadati > Pseudomonadota > Gammaproteobacteria > Pseudomonadales > Pseudomonadaceae > Pseudomonas > Pseudomonas sp. H1_A03. Next base: position 777,993 of record NZ_CP162829.1, on the reverse strand, counting down.
CCTTTGTTGTACAGCGCTTCCGGGACCGCGAGGGTGTATTTGGCGTTCTCCAGGTTGGCGCGCACGGTTTCCACGGTGCCGGCATCACGGTACTGCTTGATGTCGTTTTCCATGGTCGGCATCCAGTTGCCGAGGAAAATGTCCATGTTCTTGCCGTCGGCCAGTGACTTGTAGGTCACCGGTACCGAAATCATCGTGGTGCGTGGCTTGTAGCCCAGGCCCTTGAGAATTTCGCTGGTAGTCGCGGTAGTGACGGTGATGTCGGTCCAGCCGACATCAGAGAAGTTGACGGTCTGACATTGTGCCGGTTCTGCAGCATGCGCCACGACTGGCAAACTCAGCATGGCGGCCAACAACAACTGGGGTGAACCTTTCATCTGGGTAGACTCCTGTGTTTTTTCTGGCGGCATCTGCCGCGCTTTATAAGTGTTGCGGTTGGTGCGTGCGACAACAGCTCTGGCACGGTGCCTTGCAAACGAGTCGAGACTGATCATGTACCAGTGAAAATCTGACGCCTACAGGGGGCGTCGTATCCAGTACAGGGATGGTCGTATCCAGTGTCGGTGACGTCGCTTACAGATTTTTCCCGAGGCAAAACTGCAGTTTTTGCCCATCTGCACCGTTAAAAACGGCCAAAACCAGTGATCGTACGCAAGCGACGCTCGTGAGCATGAGTGCGTCGGTGTGAGACGCCGTGACGGCCAGTAAAAGCTTGATGATGCCGCCATCTGGGCGATCTGAGCGTAGCAGCTCCTTGGTGTCCGGCCTGCTCACCTGCGGAGTTCCACGTTAATGGCTATCAGCGTTTTCGACCTGTTCAAGATCGGCATCGGGCCTTCGAGTTCTCACACCGTCGGCCCCATGCGCGCCGCGGCGTTGTTCGTCCAGGCATTACGTGGACGTGAACTGTTGGAACAGGTTCGCCGCGTCGAAGTTCAGCTGTACGGATCCTTGTCGGCCACCGGCATCGGTCACGGCAGCGATACCGCGACCATCATGGGCCTGATGGGCGAATGGCCGGACGCAATTGATCCGTCGCAAATCGGCGGCCGTATCCACACCCTGCGCGAGACCGACACCCTGTTGCTGGACGGGCGTTTGCCGGTGCCGTTTGTGTGGGCGCGGGACATGCGCCTGCTCGACGAAAACCTGCCGTTCCATCCCAACGCCATGACCCTGGTGGTGCACGGCGATAACGGCGAACTGCACCGCGATACCTACTATTCAGTAGGTGGCGGTTTTGTGGTGGATGAAGCCCAGGCGCAAAGCGGCGTGGCCGATATGGACCGTACCGAGTTGCCTTACGACTTTTCCAGCGCGGTGGAGCTGCTGCAGTTGTGCAAGACCCACAACCTGCGCGTTGCCGAGTTGATGCTGGCTAACGAAAAAGTTTGGCGCTCTGAAGAAGAAATCCGCAGCGGCCTGATGAAACTCTGGCGCGCCATGCAGGATTGCGTGGAGCAGGGCCTCAAGCACGAAGGCATCCTGCCTGGCGGCCTGAACGTGCGGCGACGCGCCGCCAAGTTGCATCGCAGCCTGCAAGAGTTGGGTAAGCCGAACGTGATCGGCTCGACCTTGAGCGCCATGGAGTGGGTGAACCTGTTCGCCCTGGCGGTGAACGAGGAAAACGCCGCCGGTGGGCGCATGGTCACCGCCCCCACCAACGGCGCGGCGGGGATCATCCCGGCGGTGCTGCACTACTTTATGAAGTTCAGCGAGGAAGTCACCGAAGCCAACGTGGTCGACTACCTGCTCGGCGCGGCGGCGGTGGGGATCCTGTGCAAGAAGAACGCCTCGATCTCCGGTGCCGAAGTGGGCTGCCAGGGCGAAGTAGGCTCGGCCTGCGCGATGGCCGCCGCCGGGCTGGCGGAGATCCTCGGCGCCACGCCGGAGCAACTGTGCAACGCGGCCGAAATCGGCCTGGAACATAACCTCGGCCTCACCTGCGACCCAGTGGGCGGGCTGGTGCAAGTGCCGTGCATCGAGCGCAATGCGATTGCCGCGGTGAAGGCGATCAACGCCGCGCAGATGGCTCTGCGCGGTGATGGGCAGCACTTTATCTCGCTGGACCGGGTGATTCGCACGATGCGCGATACCGGGGCGGATATGCATGACAAGTACAAAGAGACGTCGCGGGGTGGGTTGGCGGTGAGTGCTGTGGAGTGTTGATGGTTTTGTAGTGAGCGGGCTTGTCGAATCGTCGCACCGCCCGCGCTGGGTGGCGAAGCCGCCCCAATAAAGGCACCACATAGTGTCAGTTAATACCGAGTCGCCTGATTTTAGGGCGGCTTCGCCACCCAGCGCGGGGCAAGCCCGCTCACTACAAGTGAACACCCGAACCAAAAACGCCACCTTTTAGCGCGTCGCAAACAGATAAGTAGCCTCCAAACGATTCCGCGCCTGACCACCTGTCACCCGTGCTTGTGGTGACAGACGTTTCCCACACCCGCAAAGCGCCTTCCCACAAGTGCTACCGAACTGCTCACAGCCCTTGAGCAGGTTCGCTCCTACGACTAATTCCGGCTATATCCGTACGTGCTGCGCGGGCTTATTTAGACGCGTCATGAGGTCGTTTTTAGGAGTTATTGGACGGCCATTCAATTTTAGGCATGGCATTTGCTCTATCCATTCAAAGCCTCTCGCTCCGTTTTTTACAGGCAGGGATGAAGAGCGCCATAACAAGAGCCTCGCCTGAGGCCATCACCCGCTTTGTGTGAGGAGATACCGCGATGACGTCGTTCAACTCAGGGGCCCAACCCCAGAACCGTGCGCCTCAATCCATCGGCTTTTTGCTGCTGGACAATTTCACGCTGATTTCCCTGGCGTCCGCAGTCGAACCCCTGCGCATGGCCAACCAGCTCTCCGGCCGCGAGCTGTATCGCTGGACGACCCTGAGTGTCGACGGAAACCAGGTGTGGGCCAGCGACGGTCTGCAAATCACGCCCGACGCCTCCATGCACAAAGCCCCGGCCCTGGACACGGTGATCGTCTGCGGCGGCGTGGGTATCCAGCGCACGGTTACCCGTGAGCATGTGTCGTGGCTGCAAAGCCAGGCGCGCCAGTCCCGGCGCCTGGGCGCGGTGTGCACTGGCAGTTGGGCCCTGGCCTGCGCCGGTCTGCTCGACGGCTTTGATTGCAGCGTGCACTGGGAATGCCTGGCCTCGATGCAGGAAGCCTTCCCCCGCGTGGCCATGAGCACACGCCTGTTCACCCTCGACCGCAACCGTTTCACCAGCTCCGGCGGCACCGCGCCGCTGGACATGATGCTGCACCTGATCAGCCGCGACCACGGCCGTGAACTGTCGGCCGCGATCTCGGAAATGTTTGTCTACGAACGCATTCGCAACGAACAGGATCACCAGCGTGTGCCACTCAAGCACATGCTGGGCACCAACCAGCCGAAGCTGCAGGAAATTGTCGCGCTGATGGAAGCCAACCTGGAAGAACCGATCGACCTGGACGAACTGGCGGTATACGTCGCCGTGTCCCGTCGCCAGTTGGAGCGGTTGTTCCAGAAGTACCTGCACTGCTCTCCGTCGCGCTACTACCTCAAGCTGCGCCTGATTCGCGCACGGCAGTTGCTCAAGCAAACGCCGATGTCGATCATCGAAGTGGCGTCGGTATGCGGGTTTGTATCCACGCCGCACTTCTCCAAGTGCTACCGCGAATACTTCGGCATTCCGCCACGGGATGAGCGCGTTGGCTCCAACACCACCCAACAGGTGGCGATGATGCCGATTCCGCAGGCATTGGTGTTGTCACCGTTGTCGGGGCCGATGTCGGCGTTGAGCCAGGCCAGGAACGAGTCGACTTTCGCCAGCGTAAGGCTCTAGACCGAGTCGCCTGCATTCGCGAGCAAGCCCGCTCCCACATTTTGATTTGTGAACACAGTCAAATGTGGGAGCTGGCTTGCCTGCGATAGCGAACTATCAGGTGCCCGAGTTCTGCTTGAACTGCACCAAAGCCGGCAACAACTGCTTGTCGATCGCCTGCCGCACCGCCGGCAAGATCGTCGCGCTGCCGGTGTACATCTGCTCAACCATGCCCTTGAGTGCCTTGGCCCGCGCCGGGCTCAAGCCGCGCACCGCACACTCGCAGGCCTGCTCGGCGGTGGCACCACTGGACACTTCGAAACCCAGCGAGCGCAGTTGGCCCAGCAGGTCATCCTGGTCAATCAAATCCGCGTGCATCATGACGTTTAATCCTGGTGAGTGAAGCGGGGTTCGACCTTGATTCTGGTAGTCGCTCAAACAGTCGGCAAGGGCAGAATGCGCGAATGCCTCGTATGGCTATGAATGTGTCGTTTTCGGGTCATGCAGCGAAGGCACTTACCGGCACACTGAACCCAGGCACACAGCTTGACGGTTTGGTCACCCTCGAGATGTACCGCTCACACAAGGCACTTGCGCCCCGATCCAGTCACGGCTGGTCGGGGCTTTTTTATCGGCCCGGCAAACCGATGACGCGGCCGAGCAGGGCAGGCCTGGGCAGCTCGCCCTGTGCCGCGATGAGGGATGAGAGCCGCGCCAGCGTGGCCTCGGTGAACGGCGTCGAGCGCGGACCGGCGAGGTCGACATGCAGCAACATCTGTTCGTTGCCGGCCAGCTCTTTCTCATCCCCGGCTGAATGCAGGCTGTGATAGAGGTGCAGGCGCTTGGCGTCGTGGGCGATCAGTTGCGTGCGTACCTCGACGTCGGCGCCGAGCTTCACTTCGTGCAGGTAGTTCAGGTGCAACTCCAGGGTGAACAGTGAGTGACCGCTGGCTTCGCGGTTTTCACTGGTAAGCCCCAGGGTGTCCATCAGCGCGTCGGTGGCGTAGCTGAAGATCAGCAAGTAGAACGCATCGCGCAGGTGGCCGTTGTAATCCACCCAGTCAGGCTGGATTTTGGTCGTGTAGGTCATCAGAGCAGGCATCACATAAATTCCGAAGATGTACGCGGTCAAAAATGTGGGAGCTGGCTTGCCTGCGATAGCGGTGGTGAGGCTTACATCGCTATCGCAGGCAAGCCAGCTCCCACATTGGTTATTCGGCGAAGCTCATGCCGTGCTTGGCCTTAGTGGTTTTCACCGCGTCCAGCACCGCCAGCAGGCAATCATCACGATAGCGCTCCAGCGCAGAAATGCTGTGTTTACCCAGCTGATCGCTGGTGCCATCGACCACATCGTCAATCAGCTTGTCGGTCAGTTCCGGCGCCGGTAGGTAAGTCCACGGCAGTTGCAACGCCGGGCCGAACTGCGCCATGAAGTGCCGCATGCCGGCATCGCCACCCGCCAGGGTGTAGGTCAGGAAGGTGCCCATGAACGACCATCGTAGCCCCGCGCCAAAGCGGATGGCGTCATCGATTTCGCCCGTGGTGGCCACGCCGTCATTGACCAGGTGCAGCGCCTCACGCCACAGCGCTTCCAGCAGGCGGTCGGCGATAAACCCAGGCACTTCCTTGCGCACATGCAAGGGCCGCATGCCGAGGGATTCATACACCTTGATTGCCGCCTGAACGGCCTCAGGCGCAGTGTTCTTGCCGCCGACGACTTCCACCAGCGGCAACAGGTAAACCGGGTTGAACGGGTGGCCGACCACGCAACGCTCAGGGTGAGTCGAGCTCTCGTAGAACTCGCTTGGCAACAGGCCGGAGGTACTCGAACCAATCAACGCATTCGGCTTGGCTGCCGCGCTGATCTTGCTGTGTAACGCCAGCTTCAGCTCCAGGCGTTCCGGGGCGCTTTCCTGGATGAAGTCGGCGTCTTTCACGCACGCTTCGATAGTGTCGACAAAGCGCAGGCGGTCCTGGGACGCGCCCGGTGCCAGGCCTTGTTTCTCAAGGGCGCCCCAGGCGTTGGCGACGCGCTTGCGCAGGGCGGCTTCGGCACCGGGCGCCGGGTCCCAGGCGATTACATCCAGGCCGTGGGCCAGGGCGCGGGACACCCAGCCGCTGCCGATAACGCCGCTGCCGAGGGCGGCGAAGGTTTTGATGTCAGTGATAAAACGCATGGGAAATTCCTAAAGAGTTCGGTGATCACCTGTGGGAGCTGGCTTGCCTGCGATAGCGGTGTGTCAGTTGATGTATTTGACGGCTGACGTACCGCAATCGCGGGCAAGCCCGGCTCCCACAGGGTTTTGTGGTGTTTGGGAGTCAGCCGCGTTTGGTCAGGCCCATCTTGATTCGGCCCTCCGCCGGGGTCATGACCCGAGCACCCAACCGGCTGAGGATTTCACTCGCGCGCTCCACCAGTTGCCCGTTGGTGGCGAGCACGCCTTTGTCCAGCCACAGGTTGTCTTCCAGGCCTACCCTCACGTTGCCGCCCAGCAGCACCGCTTGCGCGGCCATTGGCATTTGCATGCGACCGATGCCGAAACCGGCCCACACCGCGTCGGCGGGCAGGTTGTCGACCATGGCTTTCATGGTGGTGGTGTCGGCCGGCGCGCCCCAGGGAATGCCCAGGCACAGCTGGAACAGGGGGTTGTCGAGCAGGCCTTCCTTGATCATCTGTTTGGCAAACCACAGGTGACCGGTGTCGAAAATTTCCAGTTCGGGCTTAACGCCCAGCTCTTGGATGCGCTTGGCGCCAGCCCTTAGTTGCGCCGGGGTGGACACGTAAATGGTGTCGCCATCGCCGAAGTTCAGGGTGCCGCAGTCCAGGGTGCAGATTTCCGGCAGCAGCTCTTCCACATGGGCCAGGCGGGTCAGCGGGCCGACCAGGTCGGTGTTGGGGCCGAACTCCATCGGGTGCTCGCCGCCGCCGATCTCCAGGTCGCCGCCCATGCCGGCGGTGAGGTTGACGATGATGTCGATGTCGGCCTCACGGATGCGTTCCATCACTTCGCGGTACAGGGCCACGTCACGGCTGAACTTGCCGGTCTCGGGGTCGCGCACGTGGCAGTGGACCACGGTGGCGCCGGCCTTGGCGGCTTCCACCGCAGCGGCGGCGATTTGTTTAGGGGTGACCGGCACGTGCGGGCTTCTGCTGGTCGTGTCGCCAGCACCGGTGAGTGCGCAGGTGATGATGACGTCATGGTTCATGGGGCGGTTCCTTACAGGCGTAGTGGTGCCGTTCGCAGCCGCTTGTGGCTGCGAAACGGTAATTGAATAGGGGTTACTTGCTGGTCAATTGCAGGTTGGCCGCAGCCGGTTTGCCATCGAAGGTGGTCACACCTTCCAGCCAACGAGCCTGGTCTTGCGGGTGATCCTTGAGCCACTGTTTGGCGGATTCGAGGGCGTCCTTGTGATCCAGCAACGGCTGCATCATCCGGCTCTCGTCGGCGGCGGTGAAGGTGAGGTTGGTCAGCAGTTTGTGCACGTTGGGGCACTGCTCGGCGTAGGTGGGTGCGGTCACGGTCCACACGGTCGCCATGCCTTCGTTCGGGCCCAGGGCGTCGTCGCTGCCGGTGAGGTAAGTCATGGCGACGTTGACGTTCATCGGGTGCGGCGCCCAGCCAAAGAACACTACGGCCTCCTTGCGGCGTACCGCCCGGTCGACGGCGGCGAGCATGCCGGCTTCACTGGATTCCACCAGTTGGAACTTGCCCAGGCCGAACTGGTTCTTGGCGATCATCGCCTTGATCTGCGTGTTGGCGCCCGAGCCGGGCTCGATGCCGTAGATCTTGCCGCCCAGCTCTTTTTCGAATTTGGCGATGTCGGCGAAGGTTTTCAGGCCCTTGTCCGCCAGGTAGGTCGGCACGGCGAGGGTGGCGCGCGCGTCTTCCAGGCTCGGTTTGTCGAGGACCTTGACTTGCTTGGCGTCGACGAATGGGGTGATGGTCTGGGTCATCAGCGGGTTCCAGTAGCCCAGGAACATATCCAGGCGCTGGTCGCGGATGCCGGCAAAGATGATTTGCTGAGAGGCGCTGGTCTGTTTGGTCTTGTAGCCGAGGCCGTCGAGCAAGACTTGGGTCATGGCGCTGGTGGCGATTACGTCGGTCCAGTTCACCACACCCATGCGCACGTTCTGGCAGGACGCCGCATCGGCGGCCATTACGTGGGTGCTCAAGATGGCGCTGGCGCTGAGTGCGAGCACGCAGCGGCGGATCAGTCGGTTCATGGTGGATCCCTCGGCAGGTCGTTATTGTGGGGGCCGGCGTCTTTGTGCGCCGTGGGATCACGTTACGTAGCTTTGGGGGCGACAAAACGCACGGCGGCGACCCGCTCTTGCACTGCAGCGACCTGTGCTCTTGAATGGCCCGTTGAACTGGCGTATCACAGTGAGCACGCTGCCCGTACTACGAGAGCGCCACCATGTCCCAGGATTTCTACTTTCTGCTGATGCCGGGTTTTTCGGCCATCGGGTTTATCTCCGCCCTGGAGCCGCTGCGAGTGGCCAACCGCTTTCGCGGCGAGTTGTACCGCTGGCACATATTGAGCGCGGACGGCGGCGCGGTGCTGGCGAGCAATGGCATGTCGGTCAACGCCGACGCCGCGTTGGAACCGCTGAAAAAAGGCGCGACGTTGTTGGTGGTGGCGGGCTTTGAACCCTTGCAGTTCGCCACGCCCACGCTGGAACACTGGCTGCGCCGCCTCGACCATGACGGCGTGACCCTCGGCGCCATCGACACCGGCGCCTGCGTGCTCGCCGAAGCAGGTTTGCTCGACGGTCACCGCCTGACGCTGCACTGGGAAGCCATCGACGCGTTCAAGGAATCCTACCCGCAGCTCACAGTGACCCAGGAACTCTTCGAAATCGACCGTCGCCGTATCACCTGCGCCGGCGGCACCGCGTCCATCGACCTGATGCTCGACCTGATCGCCCAGGCTCATGGCTCGGAGCTGGCGATCCAGGTTTCCGAACAATTCGTGCTCGGCCGTATCCGCCCACGCAAAGACCACCAGCGCATGCAGATCGCCACGCGCTACGGCATCAACAACAAAAAACTGGTGCAAGTGATCGGCGAGATGGAGCAACACACCGAGCCGCCCCTGAGCACATTGGCGCTGGCCGACGCGATCAACGTAACGCGGCGTCAGCTGGAGCGCCTGTTTCGCCTGCATTTGAACGACACCCCGAGCAACTTCTACCTCGGCCTGCGCCTGGAAAAAGCCCGGCAGTTGCTGCGCCAGAGCGATCTGAGTGTGCTGGAAGTGAGTATTGCCTGCGGGTTTGAATCACCGTCGTATTTCACGCGGAGTTATCGGGCACGGTTTGCGAAATGCCCAAGGGAGGATCGGCGACGGGAGGTGGTTTGACGGCTGATTATAGTCAATTATACTCGTGACTATAATTTATAGCCCTTTCCATAATTGAGTATAAAAGCATGTCCAAGAACAGCGGCTTTGTGTTCCGCCGCCCCGACCTGGCAAGCAGCATTGCCGATGGCCTAGTGGGGGCTGGTATTCAGGATTTCACCTCTGGCCTGTTTCTCGCGGCGCCGCGTCGCACGGGCAAAAGTACTTTTTTGCGTGAGGACCTTGTACCTGAATGCCAGGCGCGTGGTTGGCTGGCGGTGTATGTCGACCTGTGGGCCGACAAGGAAAAAGACCCCGCCGACCTGATCTCCAGCGCCATTGCCGGTGCCCTGGTGCCCTTTGAAAAGGGCATCCGCAAACTGGCCAAGAATATCGGCATTGAAAAGCTCAGCTTCCTACGCACCTTGTCCTGGGATTTCACCAAGCCGCAATTGCCTGCAGGCGCGACACTGACGCAAGCGCTGGAGCTGCTTCACAGCGCTGCCGAGAAAACCGTCGTGCTGGTGATCGACGAAGCCCAGCACGCGCTCACCACCGAAGCGGGTGTTAACGCGATGTTTGCCCTCAAGGCCGCCCGAGACCAGCTCAACCAAGGTCGTGAAGGCGAGGGCAGCGGGTTGCGCCTGGTGTTCACGGGGTCAAATCGCGACAAGCTTGCCCATCTGGTATTAGGTAAAAGCCAGCCGTTCTTCGGGTCCAGCATCACGCCATTTCCACTGCTGGGCAAAGCATTCACACAGGCCTACACCGTGTACCTCAACGGCCTTCTGGCCAAGACCAACCAGTTCAATGCGGCCGACATCGATGAAGCGTTCGAGCTGGTGGGCCGTCGCCCGGAAATGTTGCGCACCATTATTGGTGAAGTGGCATTGGAACTGGGGGAGGCGAGCAATCTCGGCCAACTGCTGCACAGTCGCGCCGAACTGCTGCGCGCCGGCGTTTGGACCGAATTCGAAAGTGCCTGGAACGCCCTCACCATTCCCCAGCGTGCGGTGCTGGAAGTGATGGTGGAGCGCTCCCAGAACAACGAACCGTTCGCGCCGTTTACCGACAGCACCATCACGGCCGTCAGCAAGGCGTTGGAAGACATGGGCAGCGACGTAGTGCCGGGCACCCAGACCATTCAGGCCTGTATCGAGGCCTTGCGCGATAAAGAGCTGGTATGGAAGTCGAGCCGGGGGGGCTATGCGCTGGAAGACAAATCCTTCGGGGATTGGCTGCAGCACCGGCGCCGTACAGCTGCCTGAAGAACACAGAGATCAAATGTGGATTTTTAGTGTGACTTACTTCTTGACCAGTGCCGAACACGCCGCTTTGTACGCCTCATGCTGATATTTGTTCAGCGTCACCGGCAAGTCAAAGGTGTGCTTCTTGTTCTGTGCATTGATGGTCTGCGGCGACAACAGCGTCACCTCAACACCGTCCAGCAACTGAAATACCCCTTCAATCTTGAACGTGGTCGGGCCACCGGCGAATTCGCCTTTCTTGCTGCGTTTCTTGATCGCGATACGTTCGATAGCATTTGACTGCACAAACGCCTTCACCTGAGCGGCGAAGGCTTTGACGTTGGCCGCTTCATCGTCGTCTTCAAGGGCGATTTTTTTCGTGGCCAGAGCGATGTGAGTCAACACCTGGTTGTCCAGGGAGGCGACGGCGATGATGGCTTCGCTGCCTTTGATTTCGATGCCGCAGATAGTCATGTTCAAGCCTATGGGGATGAGAGGGTGTCAGTAATGCCGATCTTCTTCTTTGTGCTGGTAGATCCGGTGCACCGTCCAGAACATTAGCATCAAGCATAAAATCATCAGGCCAGCACTTGCGCTCATGATGTAGAAATTGGGCGAGCTCGATTTGAGGTTTGCCTTGATGTTATGCACTGTCGGAAACCACTTCGAATACACCACTGGCACCGGGCCGCCCACTACGTAGCCTGGGTCGTCAACGTAGCTGCTGTTGTTCACCATGCCTTCTTCGCGTTGGCCGTCATGGGTGAACGTGTAATAAACGTTGGTGCTAGAGGCTCGGGGGCCAACACTTTCAAGCTGGGTGATCTGCCCCATTGTTTCTACGGGCGCCGCTTTGATCAAGGCGTAGGGTGCGCCCCGGTCCTTGGACAGAAATAGCATCAGGCAGAGTACGAGCATGAAGAAAAACAGCAGCGTGGCGCGCGTGAACAGGAAGTCCCGTTGCGCTTCGCGTGGGTAGTACATGTGAAGTCCTTTTCAAGGGTGTTAAACGATAAAGCCTGCTTATTCCTGCCCAATCGACTCCAAAAACTCCGACCGCTCATCACTCATCCGCGCCAGGCAGTCATTCTGCGCAATCGCGTACGCCTTGGTGCCGTTCACCGCCGGAAAGGTGTCCACGGCGCAATCGGCGTCGCGTAACTTTTCCCACTTCTGTTGGGCATCCTTCAGACGAGCGGTAATGTCCGCCAGCTTGGTCTTGTCGCTGCCGTAGGTCGAAGCCATGCGTTCCAACAGGCCCTGATAGTTATCCTTGAGCAACTGATCGGCGGTGGTTTTATTGTAAGTGGCGCATTCCAGGGTTTGCTTGTCGTTTTCGATGCCGTCGCACGGCGTGCTGTCGGTGTCTTCGGCGGCGTGGACGCCGGTTGCGATGAGTGCCAAAGCCAGGAAAATCGATTTCATTGCGCCGTCTCATATCAGGTAATGGCTGAATTCTGGCCCAAGCGTAAGACAAATAACAGCCGCCAGTCAGACACCTCTTAACAGCCTTTGTCGTGGATTGACGCTTTCGGCAATTCCCCTGTCGTTTTTGCACCCGGCTCTGTCGGCCCCTGGGCATATGCTGGCCCCAAAGCGCCGGCAGACGATTCGGCGCATGAATCGCCAATAAGGGGACGCCTGATGAGCCCAGCCGAATTGCACGCCGACAGCATCGTTATCGACGGGTTGATTATTGCCAAGTGGAACCGCGACCTGTTCGAGGACATGCGCAAAGGTGGCCTCACCGCTGCCAACTGCACGGTGTCGGTGTGGGAAGGCTTCCAGGCCACCATTAACAACATCGTGGCCAGCCAGACCCTGATCCGTGAGAACAGCGACCTGGTGATACCGGTGAAAACCACCGCCGATATCCGCAAAGCCAAGGAGCAGGGCAAGACCGGCATCATCTTCGGCTTCCAGAACGCCCATGCCTTTGAAGACCAGCTTGGCTATGTGGAAATCTTCAAGCAGCTCGGCGTCGGCGTAGTGCAGATGTGCTACAACACCCAGAACCTGGTGGGCACCGGTTGCTACGAGCGCGATGGCGGCCTGTCGGGCTTTGGTCGCGAAATCGTGGCCGAGATGAACCGCGTCGGGATCATGTGCGACCTGTCCCACGTGGGCTCCAAGACCAGCGAAGAAGTCATCCTCGAATCGAAAAAGCCGGTGTGCTACTCCCACTGCCTGCCGTCGGGCCTTAAAGAGCACCCGCGCAACAAGTCCGATGAAGAACTCAAGTTCATTGCCGACCACGGTGGTTTTGTCGGCGTGACCATGTTCGCGCCATTCCTGGCCAAGGGCATCGATTCGACCATCGACGATTACGCCGAAGCCATCGAATACACCATGAACATCGTCGGCGAAGACGCCATCGGCATCGGCACCGACTTCACCCAGGGCCATGGCCAGGATTTCTTCGAAATGCTGACCCATGACAAGGGTTACGCGCGCCGCCTGACCAGCTTCGGCAAGATCATCAACCCGCTGGGCATCCGCACTGTGGGCGAGTTTCCCAACCTCACCGAGACCCTGCTCAAGCGCGGTCACCCTGAGCGTGTGGTGCGCAAGATCATGGGTGAGAACTGGGTCAACGTCCTCAAGGACGTCTGGGGCGAATAAGCCACCGCACTGTCGCGGAACATCAACACAACGAATTTTCTGGAGTTAAGTTTCCATGGCCAAGATCGCCCCGCAATTGCCTATCGAAGTCGACAGCGAAACCGGTGTCTGGACCTCCGACGCCCTGCCGATGCTGTACGTGCCACGCCATTTCTTCGTCAACAACCACATGGGTATCGAAGAAGTCCTCGGCGCTGACGCCTACGCCGACATCCTTTACAAAGCCGGCTACAAGTCCGCCTGGCACTGGTGTGAAAAAGAAGCCGAATGCCACGGCCTGGAAGGCGTCGCAGTGTTCGAACACTACATGAAGCGCCTGTCGCAGCGTGGCTGGGGCCTGTTCAAGATCCAGGACATCGACCTCGACAAAGGCACTGCCAGCGTCACGCTTGAACACTCGGCGTTTGTCTACGTGTACGGCAAGGTCGGGCGCAAGGTCGACTACATGTTCACCGGCTGGTTTGCCGGTGCCATGGACCAGATTCTGCAGGCGCGTGGCAGCCAAATCCGTACCGTCGCCGAACAAGTCTACGGAGGCTCCGAAGAGGGCCACGATGACGGCCTGTTCACCGTCAAGCCGTTGTAAGCCGAGGACCGTGCCATGGCTTTCGAAGCAATGTTTGCGCCGATTCAAATCGGCAAACTGACCATCCGCAACCGCGTGCTCAGTACCGCCCACGCCGAGGTGTATGCCACCGACGGCGGGATGACGACTGACCGCTATGTGAAATATTACGAAGAGAAAGCCAAGGGCGGCATCGGCCTGGCGATCTGCGGTGGCTCCTCAGTGGTGGCCATCGACAGCCCGCAGGAGTGGTGGAGCTCGGTCAATCTGTCCACCGACCGCATCATCCCGCACTTCCAGAACCTGGCTGACGCCATGCACAAGCATGGCGCCAAGATCATGATCCAGATTACCCACATGGGCCGTCGCTCGCGTTGGGACGGTTTTAACTGGCCGACCCTGATGTCGCCGTCCGGCGTGCGTGAGCCGGTGCACCGCGCTACCTGCAAGACCATCGAACCGGAAGAAATCTGGCGCGTGATCGGCAACTACGCCCAGGCCGCGCGTCGTGCCAAGGCCGGTGGCCTCGACGGCGTGGAACTGTCCGCCGTGCACCAGCACATGATCGACCAGTTCTGGAGCCCACGGGTCAACAAACGTACCGACGAATGGGGTGGCACCTTTGAAGGGCGCATGAAGTTCGGCCTGGAAGTCCTGAAAGCCGTGCGTGCCGAGGTCGGTGACGACTTCTGCGTGGGCATGCGCCTGTGCGGTGACGAGTTCCACCCGGACGGCTTGTCCCATGAGGACATGAAGCAGATCGCCAAGTATTACGACGACACCGGCATGCTTGATTTTATCGGCGTAGTGGGTTCGGGGTGCGACACCCACAACACCCTGGCCAACGTTATCCCCAACATGAGTTATCCACCGGAGCCGTTCCTGCACTTGGCCGCCGGGATCAAGGAAGTGGTCAAGGTCCCGGTGCTGCACGCGCAGAACATCAAGGACCCGAACCAGGCCACGCGCATCCTCGAAGGCGGTTATGTGGACATGGTCGGCATGACCCGTGCGCACATCGCCGACCCGCACCTGATCGCCAAGATCAAGATGGGCCAGATCGACCAGATCAAGCAGTGCGTCGGCGCCAACTACTGCATCGACCGCCAGTACCAGGGCCTGGATGTGCTGTGCATCCAGAACGCCGCGACCTCCCGTGAATACATGGGCGTGCCGCACATCATCGAGAAGTCCACCGGGCCCAAGCGCAAAGTCGTGGTCGTGGGTGCCGGCCCGGCAGGGATGGAAGCCGCGCGCGTCGCCGCTGAACGTGGCCACGATGTGACCCTGTTGGAAAAGAAAGAATTTATCGGCGGGCAGATCACTACCGCCTCGAAAGCGCCGCAACGTGACCAGATCGCCGGTATCACCCGCTGGTTCCAGCTGGAGTTGGCACGCTTGAAAGTCGACTTGCGCCTGGGCGTGGCCGCTGATGCCGAGACCATCCTCGACCTGCGCCCGGACGTGGTGGTGCTGGCGGTGGGCGGGCATCCGTTTATCGAACAGAACGAACACTGGGGCGCCGCCGAAGGCTTGGTAGTGAGTAGCTGGGACGTGCTCGACGGCAAGGTTGCGCCGGGCAAGAACGTGCTGGTGTACGACACCATTTGCGAATTCACCGGCATGTCGGTGGCGGATTTCCTGGCGGACAAAGGCTGCCAGGTCGAGATCGTCACTGACGATATCAAGCCCGGTGTGGCCATCGGCGGTACGTCATTCCCGACCTACTACCGCAGCATGTACCCCAAGGAAGTGATCATGACCGGCGACATGATGCTGGAAAAGGTCTACCGCGAAGGCGACAAGCTGGTGGCGGTGCTGGAGAACGAATACACCGGTGCCAAAGAGGAGCGGGTGGTGGACCAGGTGGTGGTGGAAAACGGCGTGCGTCCGGATGAAGCCCTTTACTACGGGCTCAAGGACGGATCGCGCAACAAGGGCCAGATCGACGTTGAAGCCTTGTTCGCGATCCAGCCGCAGCCGTGCCTGAGCGAGGCGGGCGAGGGCTACTTGCTGTTCCGCATTGGTGATTGTGTGGCGCAGCGAAATACCCACGCTGCGATCTACGACGCCCTGCGCCTGTGCAAGGATTTCTGACGAGGTGAACTCGGCCCAATGTGGGAGCGGGCTTGCTCGCGAAGGCGGTGTGTCAGTCGATACATCCGGTGGCTGACCCACCGCTTTCGCGAGCAAGCCCGCTCCCACATTGGGGGCCAGTTTCACAGTAGACCTGTATGGTCTTTGGGAGCTTCACCATGTTGAACACCTTGCTTCCCATTTTATTATTCGCAGCCCTTGGCCTTGCCGTCCTCGGCGCCCTGCGCCGGGTGAACATGTGGCGCCGTGGCCGCGCCTCCAAAGTCGACCTGCTCGGTGGCCTGCTGGCCATGCCCAAGCGCTACGTGGTCGACTTACACCACGTGGTTGCCCGCGACAAATACATCGCCAACACCCACGTCGCCACGGCGTTGGGCTTTGTGCTGTCAGCGCTGCTGGCGATTCTGGTGCACGGTTTCGGCCTGCATAACCGCATCCTCGGCTATGCCCTGCTGTTGGCCTCGGTGCTGATGTTTGTCGGCGCCACGTTTGTCTATCTGCGCCGCCGTAACCCGCCGTCACGCCTGTCGAAAGGCCCTTGGATGCGCCTGCCGAAAAGCCTGATGGCGTTTTCGGTGAGCTTTTTCCTGGTGACGCTGCCGGTGGCCGGGATCCTGCCGGCCGACTTCGGCGGCTGGCTGTTGGCTGCGCTGCTCAGTGTGGGCGTGCTGTGGGGCGTGTCGGAAATGTTTTTCGGCATGACATGGGGCGGCCCGATGAAGCACGCCTTCGCCGGTGCCCTGCACCTGGCCTGGCACCGCCGCGCCGAGCGCTTTGGCGGTGGCCGTTCCACCGGTTTGAAGCCGCTGGACCTCGGCGATAAAACCGCGCCGCTGGGCGTGGAAAAACCCAAGGATTTCACCTGGAACCAACTGCTCGGATTTGACGCCTGCGTGCAGTGCGGCAAGTGCGAAGCCGCGTGCCCGGCCTTCGCCGCCGGCCAGCCGCTGAACCCTAAAAAGCTGATCCAGGATATGGTGGTCGGCCTGGCTGGCGGCACTGATGCCAAGTTCGCCGGCAGCCCCTATCCAGGCAAACCGGTAGGCGAGCACAGCGGCAACCCGCACCAGCCCATCGTCAACGGCCTGGTGGACGCCGAAACCCTGTGGTCCTGCACCACCTGCCGCGCCTGCGTGGAGGAGTGCCCGATGATGATCGAGCACGTGGACGCCATCGTCGACATGCGCCGCTACCTCACCCTGGAAAAAGGCGCGACTCCGAACAAGGGCGCCGAAGTCCTCGAGAACCTGATCGCCACCGATAACCCGGGCGGCTTTGCACCGGGCGGTCGCCTGAACTGGGCGGCGGATCTGAACCTGCCGCTGCTCAGCGAAAAGGGCAGCGCCGAGGTACTGTTCTGGGTTGGCGACGGTGCCTTCGACATGCGCAACCAACGTACCCTGCGAGCGTTCGTCAAAGTACTCAAAGCGGCCAACGTCGACTTTGCCGTGCTTGGCCTGGAAGAACGCGACAGCGGCGACGTGGCGCGGCGCCTGGGTGATGAAGCGACCTTCCAGTTGCTGGCCACGCGCAATATCCAGACCCTGGCCAAGTACAGCTTCAAGCGCATCGTTACCTGCGACCCGCACAGTTTCCATGTGCTGAAAAACGAGTACGGCGCCTTTAACGGCAACTACCTCGTGCAACACCACAGTACGTTCATGGCCGAGTTGATCGGCGAGGGCGCGTTGAACCTGGGCCAACACAAAGGCAACAGCGTGACCTACCACGACCCATGCTACCTGGGCCGCTACAACGGCGAGTACGAGGCGCCGCGCCAAGTGCTGCGGGCGTTGGGCATTGAGGTCAAAGAGATGCAACGTTCGGGCTTCCGTTCACGCTGCTGCGGTGGCGGCGGCGGTGCGCCGATCACCGACATTCCCGGCAAGCAACGGATTCCGGACATGCGCATGGAAGACATCCGCGAAACCGGCGCCGAGCTGGTGGCTGTGGGCTGCCCGCAGTGCACGGCAATGCTCGAAGGTGTAGTCGAGCCGCGCCCATTGATCAAGGACATCGCCGAATTGGTGGCCGACGCTTTATTGGAAGACGCCGCGCCTGCCACTTCGCCGACTAAACGCCCTGTCCAACAAAAGTCTGCGGAGGTGCATTGATGAGCGACATTATCCGCCGCGACCCACGGGCCGAATGGATCGCCCGCAACCGTCTGCACCCGCTGCACGCGGCGATGCAGCCGGTGCAACACAGTTGGATGGGGCCTAACGGCGTCATCCGCAAGAACGTCCACGGTGTTGGTTTTATCGGTCCCAACGGCATCAAGCGTATCGACCGCAGCGGCGCCCAGCAGGGCGGTGCGGCCAAGCGTACGGCAGCGGTGGAAGTGCAGTTGCCACTGCATCAGGTGCCGGCGCCGGCGTTCTACATCAACGTGGTGCCGGACATGGTCGGCGGTCGCCTGAGCAGCCACGACCGCGACCTGCTGGGCCTGGCGCGGCAACTCGCTGGCAGCGATGGCGCGGTGTTGGCGGTGGTGTTTGGCGAGCACAAGGAAAATGCGTTTGCCACGGCGGGCGTCGACCGCCTGCTGGTGCTGGAAGGTCACGAATTCGACGGTTATTCACCGGAGCAACGGGTGCAAGGTTTGCGCGCTGTGGATAACCAGTTCAACCCGCGCCACTGGTTGCTGCCGGACAGCCGCAGCGGTGGTGGCGAACTGGGCCGACGCTTTGCCGCCAGCCTCAAGGAACGCCCGGCCACGCGGGTCTGGCAGATCAAGGGCGACGAGTGCATCGGCCGCGCCGGGGCTGGCCAGGAAGACTTGGCCCGGCCGTTGGCGCGCCTGATCCTGGCGGCCGTGGAGTGCGCTGAACCGGTCAGCGAAACCCGGCATGAAGTGTTGCCCGTGGAGTTATCCACAGCCCTGGCGCGCAGCTTGCCGCGCATTGAAGATCTTGGCGCGGTGGCGGTTGACCCGGCGGCGATTCCCATGGCCGAGGCGGAATTCATTTTCTCCGGCGGCAATGGCGTGAAGGACTGGACGCTTTTCCACCAGACCGCCGCCGCATTGGGTGCCACCGAGGGCGCCTCGCGGGTGGCCGTGGACGACGGCTTTATGGCGCGTGATCGCCAGGTCGGCGCCAGCGGCACCTGGGTCACCGCGCGGGTGTATGTGGCCGTGGGTATTTCCGGGGCCATCCAGCACCTGCAAGGCATCGGTGCCTGCGACAAGGTGGTGGCGATCAACCTAGACCCCGGCTGCGACATGATCAAGCGGGCCGACCTCTCGGTCATTGGCGAAAGTAACGCGATACTGCAAGCCTTGATCGATGCGGTCGAGGCCTACCGCAACGGCGCCAAGCGCGATGCGGCTTAAGGATATGGCCATGACCACGAATGTAATCAGTTTGGTTTCCATCGGCGCCCACCCTACCTCCGGGCGCCCGCGCCGTGCGGAGCAGGACGCCCGCGCTGTCGAACTGGGTTTGCAGATGGCTGGGGATAAGTTGCAGGTGCTGCATGCCGGCAACATCGCCGAACCGACCCTGCGTAGTTACCTGGGCATGGGCTTGCCAGAGTTACATGTACTGGAGCAACCGGCTGGCAGCGATGCGTTGCCGGTACTCAGTGAATACTTGCGCGATGCCGGTGCCCAGGTGGTGCTCACCGGCAGCCAGGCCGAAACCGGTGAAGGCTCGGGCATGTTGCCGTTCTTGCTGGCCGAGCAGTTGGGCTGGCCGCTGATAGTCGGGCTGGCGCAGGTTGAATCGATCGAAGCGGGCGTGGCCCATGTGCTGCAAGCCCTGCCACGCGGCCAGCGGCGCCGGTTGAAGGTGCGTTTGCCATTTCTGGCGACCGTGGATAACGCCGCGCCCAAGCCTCGGCAAAGTGCGTATGGCCCGGCGCAGCGCGGTGAACTGGCGGCTCACGAAGTTGAAGTCGAGCAGGACGCGTTATACACAGGGGCCGTGCTGCAACCGGCCAAGCCTCGCCCCAAGCGGCTCAAGGTGATCAAGGCCAAGAGCGGCGCCGATCGTATGAAAGCCGCCACGGCCAAGGCCAGCGGCGGCGGTGGGCAAGTGCTCAAGGGCCTTAGCCCGGAAGCGGGTGCCGAGGCCATTCTCAAGTTGTTGGTTGAGGAAGGCGTCGTACGCTGATCCCCTGTGGGCGCTGGCGTATCTGTACCTGTAGTGAGCGGGCTTGCCCCGCGCTGGGGAGCGAAGCCGCCCCAATAAATACGCCGCTGAGTTTCAGATAAAACCATGTCGTTTGGTTTGGGGCGGCTTCGCTCCCCAGCGCGGGGCAAGCCCGCTCACCACAAGGATGTGTAGATTCCAAGGGCTATAGCAGGGAAGCCAGCGCCCACTTCTTAACGTCCCTTGGGCTTACCCACAATCCCTGTTGACCCGTCTGTGGATAACCTGTTCGCGGTTGTCCACAGCCCCTGTCAATCAAGCCCTCCAGCCCTCTGTACGAAAAACAACCAAGCTAACTGACCGTTTTTGCTTGGGTTTTTCCCTGCACTGCGCCATTTAACACATCAGACTTGCCCCCATACTCTGTTGGCGCTTCTGTGGATAAGGTGTTCGCTATTGGCCACAGCCCTTATGATTAAAGGCGTTCATGAGATTGATCAAAGTTTGATCGACTTAAGCTTTTACGCGAATAAAATCCCTGCACACCGCGATTTATGAAGGTTTGAGGTGGTTTTCCACAGCGCTGTCAAAGTTGCCCCCAAAGTCTGTTGGTGCTTCTGTGGATAAGGTGTTCGCCTACCGCTACAGGGCACGTGATTCGTGGCTTTCAGTGAGTTGATCAATAAGTGATCAGGAGCGGGTGAAAACCGCTGGCTTGAATAAGTCACGGATTTTCTTCATTTAATTTTAGGCGGGAGACGTACTTGCCCACAATTGCTGTGGGTGGCTCTGTGGATAAGTTGTTGGGTAAAGGCTGGAGGGCGGGTATCTACAGGCGCTAGCGAGGCTTGCTCAAATTTTGAACAGTTAAGACATTCAACGGTGGGAACGAGCTAGCCCGCTCCCACCGTTTGATCTGTGGGTGTCAATTACTCGTGGGCGGCAACGCCTTTGAGGTAAGGCGCCGGCGCCGCGCCCAGGTTGCTCAACATGCGCTCGCTGTACCAGTCAACGAAGTTCACCACACCGAACTCGTAGGTTTTGGAGTACGGGCCGGGCTGGTAGGCGGTGGAGTTGATCCCGCGCTGGTTCTCTTCGGCCAGGCGACGGTCCTGGTCGTTGGTGGCGTCCCACACCTGGCGCATGCGGTCCACGTCGTAGTCCACACCTTCCACGGCGTCCTTGTGCACGATCCACTTGGTGGTGACCATGGTTTCCTGGGCGCTGATCGGCCACACGGTGAACACGATGATGTGGTCGCCCATGCAGTGGTTCCACGAATGCGGCAGGTGCAGGATGCGCATCGAGCCCAGGTCCGGGTTCTTGATGCGGCCCATGAGTTTGGCGCAGCCCTGTTTGCCATCCAGGGTCATCGACACGGTGCCCTTGAGCAGCGGCATGCGCACGATGCGGTTGCGCAGGCCAAAGCTGGCGTGTGCGTAAGGGATTTTCTCGGCATCCCAGGCGGCAGCGGAGGCGGCCACGTGGTCCTTGAAGGCCTGGTCGGCGCGCGGGTCGGTGACGTCGTCCCATTCCAGCAGGGTTTTCAGCAGTTCCGGGTGCGACGCGTTGCAGTGGTAGCACTCGCGGTTGTTTTCCAGTACCAGTTTCCAGTTGGCTTTTTCGAACAAGGTGGTCTGAATGGCCACCTTGG
Source organism: Pseudomonas sp. H1_A03 (assembly GCF_054685145.1). NCBI lineage: Bacteria > Pseudomonadati > Pseudomonadota > Gammaproteobacteria > Pseudomonadales > Pseudomonadaceae > Pseudomonas > Pseudomonas sp. H1_A03. Next base: position 756,559 of record NZ_CP162829.1, on the reverse strand, counting down.
TGTTTTCCATGTCGTAGGGTTCCATGTAATGGCTCAGCGTCGACAGGAAGTCATCGATGGCCGGCGGGTTCTCGGCCAGGCTGATGAAGATGTAGCCGCCGGCGGTCTTTACGTTCACCGGCTTGAGGCCGTATTGCTTCATGTCGAAGTCGGCGCCCATCTCGGTGCCGGCGAACAGCAGGCGGCCGTCCAGTTCGTAGGTCCACTGGTGGTAATGGCAGACCAGTTTGGCAACCTTGCCCTTGTCGCTGGTGCACAAACGTGAACCACGGTGGCGGCACACGTTGTGGAACGCATGCACCACGCCGTCGGCGCCACGGATCACGATGATCGGGTTCTTGCCCACTTGCAGGGTCAGGTAGTTGCCCTTGGTGGGGATCTCGCAGGTCATGCCGGCAATCAACCACTCTTTCTGGAAGATCTCCTGCATGTCGATATCAAACAGCCGTTCATCAGAGTAGAACGGCTGTGGCAGTGAAAAGGTGCGCTCGCGCTCTTGCAGCATCTGCGCGGTGGCCTTGCGTGCGGGTTCCAGCGGATCGCCCAAGCTTAAGGTTGCGGTGACGTCCATCGTGTGGGTCCTCATGGCCATTCTGTGTGGCCGAGATAAGTGGCTAATCAGGTTTGCAGCAAGGCGTAAAGAAAGCGTCTGTGTTGGGAGCGAGTGTGGGGCCGCCGATGCGCCGAACCTTATCCATGGGCGACATGGCCCAACCTGATCCCGACGCGCAAGCCTAGGTCGTTGGGGGCTGGTCGCGATAAGTATGTGAATGTCGCAGATAGGTAAATGGGTGGTTCTCGCGTTACGCAGAATCGCCACCATAAGGCCGACGTCGGCGGTGGAGAACAACATGTCCAGTAATTTCCTGAATCCGGTAACCACCCAGACCTGGGCCAATGGTCGGCACATTGTCCGTTGCGTCAAAGTCATCCAGGAAACCTGGGACGTGCGCACCTTCTGTTTCATGGCCGACCAGCCGATCCTGTTCTTTTTCAAGCCAGGGCAGTTCGTCACCCTGGAGCTGGAAATCGAAGGCCAGCCGATCATGCGCTCCTATACTATTTCCAGTTCACCGTCGGTGCCTTACAGCTTTTCGGTGACCATCAAGCGTGTGCCGGGCGGCAAGGTTTCCAACTGGCTGCACGATACCCTTCATGAAGGGCAAGAGTTGGCGGTGCACGGGCCGGTCGGTTTGTTCAACGCCATCGACTTCCCGAGCCCGAAAGTGTTGTACCTCAGCGGCGGCGTCGGCATCACGCCGGTGATGTCCATGGCGCGCTGGTTCTATGACACCAACGCCAACGTCGACATGACGTTTATCCACAGCGCCCGTTCGCCCAAAGACATCATCTACCACCGCGAGCTGGAGCACATGGCATCGCGGATCGACAACTTCAGCCTGCACCTGATCTGCGAGAAACATGGGTTGGGTGAGCCTTGGGCGGGGTATCGCGGTTACCTGAACCACAAGATGCTCGAACTGATGGTGCCGGACTTCCTGGAGCGCGAAGTGTTCTGCTGCGGCCCTACGCCGTACATGAACGCGGTGAAACGCCTGCTGGAAGCTGCGGGTTTCGACATGGCGCGTTACCACGAGGAATCCTTCGGCGCGACGCCAGCGGAAGCCCGTGCGGATGCGGTGGAACAAGCCGAACAAGCCGCCGACGCGCCGGAAATCGATCTGGCGGATCTGCACCAAGTGGAGTTCATCGCGTCGGGTAAGAGCATTCGCGTGGCACCGGGCGAAACCGTGCACGCGGCGGCGGCCAAGCTTGGGCTGTTGATCCCGAAAGCCTGCGGCATGGGCATCTGCGGAACGTGCAAGGTGATGAAGCTGGGTGGCGAGGTCGAGATGGACCACAACGGCGGGATCACCGAGGAAGACGAAGCCGAAGGCTACATCCTGTCGTGCTGCAGTGTGCCGAAGGGGGATGTGCGCATTGAGTTCTGATGCTCAATACAGCCCAGGCCGACGGTCCTGATGAACGTGATTGTGGCCGCTGATTGACTTGTCCCGGGCCTGCGCCAGTGGCAAGTCAGCCACTAGCTGGTGTTCCTCCGGATGGGAGGTCGCGCCGGCCAATGGGTAGCCGTCAGCGTCGACGATGACCGAGCCGCCCACCCAGTTGACGCCGCGTTCCTCGCCATAGCGGTCGCACGCGGCGATGAACATGCGGTTGACTGCCGCGTTGGCCTGGACCCGCACGATCTCTGCCGGCCTTTCACCTGCAGGCCGCGCGCCTTCTGGCCAGTTCACCGGCGCGCAAAGCAGGTCCGCGCCGGCCAGCGCTGGCAGACGTACCCACTCGGGCAGTTCCAGGTCGTAGCAGATCATCACGCCGATCCGTCCGACGGCGGTGTCGACCACTGGCGGCGGCGAGTCGCCGGGGGTGAATATCAGCTTCTCGCGGTCCCACAAATGCGCCTTGCGGTATACCGTCAGCCGCCCGGTGGGTTCGACCAGTGCGGCACTGTTGGCAACGCGTCCCGCGCTCAGGCGCTCGCAGAACCCTGCGACGATGATGATTCCCAGCTCAAGCGCCAGGCTTTTCCACAGGCTAAGGGTCGGGCCGTCAAGTGTCTCGGAGACCGTGTGAGCTTCGTCCTGGTCGGTGAATACGTAACCGCTTTGGATCAGCTCTGGTAGGACAACTACGTGGGCGTTGAGGTTGGCGGCCGCGCGGATCGAGCGTTCGGTCAGCGCGCGGTTGTAGTCGGCCTCGCCGATACGCGGCGCCAGTTGATGGCAAACGACGCGTAGCGTCTCCATGACTAGTCTCCTTCTAATTGATGTTCGCTGGCCTGCATGGCCAGCGACTCGGCAGCGTGGTCGAGGTGGCGAGTCATCACGCAGTAAACCAGCGCCGAGACTGCCAGGCCTATCACGAACGCAATATCGGCGCCGCCCAACATCGTGCTGATGGGGCCTTGGTAAAAATCCAGAGCCATAAAAGGAATCATAGCGGCTAAACCGAGGAAGTACGCGGTGAGCCCGGCACCCGACCAACGCCCATAGATGCCGGCCGGGTTGAATATGTCGCTGATTGCGTAGTGCCCTTTTCGTACGACGTAGAAGTCTGCGAGGTTGACGGCCGTCCAGGGCACCAGGAAATACAGCATCAAGAGCACGAAGGTGTTGAAGCTGCTCAGGTAGCTCTCAGGGATGCTCAAGGCAATCGCGAAAATGATTGCGGCCACCAGGCTGATCCCGACGATGCGGCTCTTGATCCTGGGTTTGATCGGGACAAAACCGTCAATGGCGCTGATCCCGGTGAGCATCGCGCCATAACAGTTGACGGCCATGATGCCGACCAGCGCCGGCACGGCAATCAGCACGGTAAAGGTGCCAAACCCAGGCAACAGTTGGTTGCCCACGGCCTGGACACTGCCAATGGCGTCGGGTGAGGGCAGCGCCGAGGCCAGGAATGCGCCCAACGACATCAACCACAGCGCCGAGCCCGCAGCCCCCAGGTAGGTCCAGAGGATGACACTGCGCGACGGCGTGCTGTGGGGCAGGTAGCGCGAGTAATCCGAGACATACACGGCGTAGCTGATCTGATAGCCCGCAGCGGCTGACAATTGGATCAGGAAGGCCGACCAGGAAAAATGTGCGTCGGCCACGGCTGAATCGGCCTGCAGGTGCAGCAAGGCCGCGACGGTCAGGACCGCGAAGACACTGATCATCACGTAGGTCAGCCAGCGTTGCACGGTGTGCAGGAGGTCGTGGCCGATGACGGCGATCACCACCGCAAGGATGATCATCAATGCATACCAGGGCGCGCGGTGGCCGGGCAGCACAGTATTGATGGCGTCGGTGGCCAGGATGACGTTGAACACGTTGAAACCGATGTACACGAAGACCACTGCGACAAACGGCACGATGGCGCCACGCAGGCCGAACTGGGCGCGCGACTGGATCATCTGCGGCAAGCCCATGCGCGGTCCCTGGTTGGCGTGGAACGCCATGGCGAACGTGCCCAGGCACACGCCGATTACGATCGCCAGGATCGCGTACATCAGGCTCAGCCCCAAGGCTGCGCCGGTAAACCCGGTGACCATGGTGGTGAGCACGAAGTTGCCGGTGAACCAGAACGGCGCCTGATGCCACACCTTGCCGTGGCGTTCATTGCGCGGCACGTAGTCGATGGAGCGGGTTTCGATTTTCAGCGTGCTGGAGGCGGGAGCTGCCGATCGGTCGGAGGGCATGTTCATAGGTATCACGGTCTGTTTTTATTGAGTGAGTTGCGCAGAGTCTTGTAAGCAAAAAAACAATTGAATCGGCATTTTCAAATAATCACTTTATGAATCTCTGAACTGAGTGCGCAAAACCCTCTGGAATAAGGTTTGCCTTACTGATTCACTTTTTTATTTCCAACGGATATAGAGACATTTCCTACGAGTCACTACGCTGAAGAACACATTCGTCGTAGTCACCTTTCGCAGTGAAGCAGTAGGTGGACGTCCTGTTTGCACTCCAAGGATGATTGCCATGTCTGCTATTCCCTCCCGAAGTAAAGGCGCTGCGCGCTTGCTTGCCAACGATGTCAGTGCACTGGTTCCTGACTTTCCTTTTCATTACCGCCGGTTCCTTGATACCGCCGTGAGTAACGGCACTCCGTTGGCGCAGGTTTCCAGCCTGGCGTATGGCAGCAAGGTGTTGATCGTCGGCGCAGGCGTTGCGGGAATGGTGGCGGCCTATGAAGCCATGCGCATGGGTTTACACCCTGTGGTGGTAGAGGCCAGTGATCGTATTGGTGGGCGGCTGTATTCCTACGTGGCGGGTGATCCGCAAGATCCCGCGAACAGTGTGATCTGTGAAATGGGGGCGATGCGCTTTCCTGTGTCAGGCAAGGCGTTGATGCACTATTTCGAGAAGGTCGGCATGACGGCCAACTCGGCGGATTTTCCCAACCCTGGTTCGGCGGCAACCTCCAGTACGGTAGTCGACTACCAGCAAAAACAGACCTATTACGAAGGCAATAACCTGCCGCCGGAATACGCCGAGATTGAGCGGTTGTTGTTCGAGGTGTTCCTTGAGCAGGACCCGATCAAGTTCACCGAGATGGAAGCGGCAATGTCCGAGGGCAGCATTGATCAGGCCAAGATCAAGACCTTGTGGAACGCAATCCTGGATGCGGGTTGGGACAACCTCAGTTTTTTTGCCGCGATGGTCGAGCAGGCGGGGTGGAGTCGCGAAGACATTGATCTGTTCGGCCAGATCGGCTTCGGCACCGGCGGTTGGAACACCGACTATCCCAATTGTTTCCTGGAGGTGCTGCGGGTGCTGTATACCGGGCTGGATACCAACCATAAGTTGATGTTCGACGGTTCCAGCGAGCTGCCAACACGGTTATGGAGTCGCGCCCCGGATACCTTTGGTGACGCCATGGCGCATTGGCCTGCGGGCACCACTGTCCAAGGCCTGACGACCCAAGTCATTGCCCAGCCTTTAAAGCAGGAGGTGCGGCAGATTATACGTCGCCCGGATGGCGAGTTCGACGTATGGGTGTACGACCATAATCTGGGAGACGATCGTCAATACACTTTTCCTGCCGTGGTCTACACCCCTCACAAGCGGATCCTCGACAAATTCCGCTACATGGATGGGGCCGCCCGCTTCAATCAAATGAATGACCTGTTATCCCCAAAGGAATGGGAAGCGGTGATGTACACGCACTACATGCAATCCGCCAAAATCTTCGCGCAAACCCAGCGGCCCTTCTGGACTGATGTGGAAGCAGATTTTCAACACAAGATGAGCGTGACCCTGTCGGATCGCATCACCCGTGGCACCTACCTGCTGGACTACAGTCAAGGCCTCGGGCCTTACAGGGGGAGCGGTATGTTTTTGTCTTATACCTGGAATGACGACAGCCTCAAATTCCTGGGGGATCGCAGTGCGCCGCAGCCGTCCCACGTGCAGGTGTGCACAAGCTTGCTGGACAGCGTGTATGCCCCTCATCAGTTGAACCTGGCGGCTGAGTTCGGCATGACCAACCCCTTTGTCGAAATCAACTGGGAGGAGCAGCCGTTTTTCCTGTGCGCGTTCAAAATGAATCTGCCGGGCCAGTACGAGTACCAGCGCTTGCTGTTTTCTCAGTTTATGAACGGTGTGCAGGGTCCGAAACCCGATGGGTTCATTCTGGCGGGTGACGACGTTTCGTTCACGGGAGGCTGGGCAGAAGGAGCGGTGACGACGGCCTTGAATGCCGTCAATAAGCTGGCGTTGAAATTCAACGGTGGGACCTTTCTCACAAACCGCGGCCCCATTGATGATTGGCAAGCGCTTCAGCCGAAGGCCTTGTGAGCGAAATCACATCAGTCCCGCGTCGCAGGTCATGAGTCTGCGGCGCGGGCGTTAGTGGTTAGCGCACGAAAAGGTTGATGATGTATCCGCCGGATGCTGTCATTTCGAACTCTTTTCCAGTCACGGTAAAGGTTCTGGACGGCTCGATGATGGTGTCGCCGACGTTGGCCAGCTTCCTGAGGTCGTCCAGGCTGACGAATGTAGCATCGACGTCGGCACGCAGCTGAGAATCAGTGGTGTAGCATTGAATTTCCATGATGTTGCCCTCTATAGGATTTCCATTTCCAGCCGATTGTTCGGCAGGCAGTCAGCCCCGAAAAACGCGTCCGTCTGTTCGGGGTGACGAGATCCTACTCAAGGAAGGGGGTAGATAGATACTGTCAGAAATACGTACAAACAGTCTCTGAAACGCTGCTGAAAGCCCCGTGGTTTCAGGCCTCCATCACTTTCCGAATATCCGCCGCCAATTCTCTTACACGTTCTTCCTCGGTATCCCACGCACACATGAAGCGTGCGCCGCCTTTGCCGATAAAGGTGTAGAAGCGCCAGCCCTTGGCGGTCAACGCGGCAATCGCCGGTTCCGAGAGTTGCAGGAATACGCCATTGGCCTGCACAGGGAACATCAGCTCAACGCCAGGAATATCCGCCACCAGGCTGCTCAGCAGTTGTGCGCAGTGGTTGGCGTGACGGGCGTGTTTGAGCCAGGCGTCGTTTTCCAGCAGGCCTACCCAGGGGGCGGAGAGGAAGCGCATTTTCGAGGCCAGCTGGCCCGCTTGTTTGCAGCGATAGTCGAAGTCTTCCGCCAGTTTGTGGTTGAAGAACAGGATCGCTTCGCCCACCGCCATGCCGTTTTTGGTACCGCCAAAGCACAGCACATCTACGCCGGCCTTCCAGGTCAGGTCCGCTGGCGAGCAGCCGAGGAAGGCGCAGGCGTTGGAGAAACGCGCGCCGTCCATGTGCAGGTTCAGGCCCAGTTCCTTGCAGGTGGCGCTGATGGCGCGGATTTCTTCCGGGGTGTACACGCTGCCGACTTCAGTGGCCTGGGTAAGCGTGACCACGCGCGGCTTGGGGTAGTGGATGTCCTGGCGCTTGAGGGCGATCTCGCGGATCGACTCCGGGGTCAGTTTGCCGTTTTCGGTGCGTGCGGTGAGCAGCTTGGAGCCGTTGGAGAAAAACTCCGGCGCGCCGCATTCGTCGGTCTCGACGTGGGCGGTTTCCGAGCAAATCACGCTATGGTAGCTCTGGCACAAAGAGGACAGCGCCAGGGAGTTGGCCGCTGTACCGTTGAAGGCGAAGAACACTTCGCAGTCGGTTTCGAACAAGTTGCGGAAACCGTCGGCGGCGCGGTGGGTCCATTCATCATCGCCGTAGGCGCGCTGATGGCCTTGGTTGGCTTGTTCCATGGCGGCCCAGGCTTCCGGGCAGATGCCGGAATAGTTGTCACTGGCGAATTGTTGGCTCTTGTCGGTCATGGCCCATTCCTATGGTCGATGTTGGTGCGCACTGTAACCAAGATTGTCGCGGGTGCGCACGCACTGTAAATGCAAAGTCACTGGGGAATTATGCACGGTACTGAAACGATTCCTGTCGGACGCGTCCGTGATGGCGCCTTGGATTTGCTCAAGTGGCTGGCGCTGTTGAGCATGGTGCTGGACCACCTGCGTTATGTCGGTTTGAACCTGGATGGCTTGTATGTGCCGGGGCGCCTGGCGTTTCCGTGGTTTTGCCTGGCGATTGCGGCGAATTTGCATCGGACGAGAATCGCGCCTGTCACGGGCCAGTGGCGGTATCTGGGATGGTTGTTGCTGTTCAGCGTGATCAGCGAAGTGCCGTATCGGATGTTTATCGATGATGCCGATACGTTGAACGTGCTGCCAACCTTGGCGTTGGGGTTGCTGGTTGCGCGAGGATGGCAGCAGAAGGCGCTTTTTGATCGAGGATTGGCGTTGATTGCCGTCGTAATCGGCGCTGTATTTTCCACGCACCTGATGTTCGGTTTTTTTGGTGTGTTGCTGCCGCTGGCGATGCTGTTGGTGTTTCGCCGGCCCTGGTATTTAAGCGTGTTGCCGGGGTTGGTGTGTGTGGCCGCCAATCAATGGCAGGTATTGCTCAATAGCGGCACGCCTGTCGCGTTGATGGGGTTGGCCGCCTGCCTGATCGCGCCATTGGCGGGATTAGTCCTGTTGCGACATGCCAAAGATGTCGCGCCCCCGGCCATGCGCCGTTGGGCTTACGCCCTCTACCCCCTGCATTTCCTCCTGCTGCTGCTCGTTCGCAAGATCATCGCGTAACCCTTGTGGGAGCTGGCTTGTCGAATCGTCGAACCGCTGCGATGGCATTACGTCGGTTCTGCTTATAGACCGAGGTGTCTGCATCGCAGGCAAGCCAGCTCCCACACAAACCCATTCCCACATTTGTTTCGGTGTTGTTCACGCCATGTCGTAAACGCACCTTTGCGTGGCGTCCGTAGGCATTTGACCTGCTGGCGTCAGCCCTACCATCGCATCAAAGGGCTCTGCACGGGCCTCAACAATACGAAAGGCTGGGAGAGACGCGATGTTCAGCAAACAAGACCAGATCCAGGGATATGACGACGCACTGCTGGCGGCCATGAATGCCGAGGAGCAGCGTCAGGAAGATCATATCGAGCTGATCGCGTCGGAGAACTACACCAGCAAGCGCGTGATGGAAGCCCAGGGCAGCGGCCTCACCAACAAATACGCCGAAGGCTACCCGGGCAAGCGCTACTACGGTGGCTGCGAGCACGTGGACAAGGTCGAAACCCTGGCCATCGAGCGCGCCAAGCAGCTGTTCGGTGCCGATTACGCCAACGTGCAGCCGCACTCCGGCTCGTCCGCCAACAGCGCGGTGTACCTGGCCCTGCTGAACGCCGGTGACACCATCCTCGGCATGAGCCTGGCCCATGGCGGCCACCTGACCCACGGCGCCAAAGTGTCGTCCTCAGGCAAGCTGTACAACGCGGTGCAATACGGCATCAACACCGACACCGGCCTGATCGACTACGACGAAGTCGAACGCCTGGCCGTGGAACACCAGCCGAAGATGGTGGTGGCCGGTTTTTCCGCCTACTCCAAGACCCTGGATTTCCCACGCTTTCGCGCGATTGCCGACAAAGTCGGCGCGCTGTTGTTTGTCGACATGGCCCACGTCGCCGGCCTGGTTGCCGCCGGCCTGTACCCGAACCCGCTGCCGTACGCCGATGTGGTCACCACCACTACCCACAAGACCCTGCGCGGTCCGCGTGGCGGCCTGATCCTGGCCAAGGCCAACGAAGCCATTGAAAAGAAACTCAACGCCGCTGTATTCCCCGGCGCCCAGGGCGGCCCGCTGATGCACGTCATCGCCGGCAAGGCCGTGTGCTTCAAGGAAGCCCAGGAGCCTGGCTTCAAGGTCTACCAGCAACAGGTGATCGACAACGCCCAGGCCATGGCCGAGGTGTTCATCAAGCGCGGCTACGACGTAGTGTCCGGCGGCACCGACAACCACCTGTTCCTCGTCAGCCTGATCCGTCAGGGCCTCACCGGTAAAGAGGCAGACGCTGCTCTCGGACGCGCCCACATCACCGTCAACAAGAACGCCGTGCCGAATGACCCGCAGTCGCCGTTCGTGACCTCGGGCCTGCGCATCGGCACCCCGGCGGTGACCACGCGCGGTTTCAAAGTGCCGCAGTGCATCGAACTGGCGGGCTGGATCTGCGACATCCTCGACAACCTCGGCGACGCCGATGTCGAGGCCAACGTGGCCAAGCACGTGTCTGCCCTGTGCGCTGATTTCCCGGTTTATCGCTGAGCGCGGTTTTGGAGTAATGACTATGCAACGCTACTCAGGCTTCGGCCTCTTCAAGCACTCACTCAGCCACCACGAAAACTGGCAGAAGATGTGGCGCACGCCGACCCCTAAAAAGGTCTACGACGTAGTCATCGTCGGCGGCGGCGGGCATGGTCTGGCGACCGCTTACTACCTGGCCAAGGAGCACGGCATCACCAACGTGGCCGTGGTCGAGAAAGGCTGGCTGGGCGGCGGTAACACCGCGCGCAACACCACCATCGTGCGTTCCAACTACCTGTGGGACGAGTCGGCGCACCTTTACGAACACGCGATGAAACTGTGGGAAGGCCTGTCCCAGGACCTGAACTACAACGTGATGTTCTCGCAGCGCGGCGTGTACAACCTGTGCCACACCCTGCAAGACATCCGTGATTCCGAGCGCCGCGTCAGCGCCAACCGCCTCAACGGCGTGGACGGCGAGCTGCTCAACGCCAAACAGGTAGCGGACGAGATCCCGTACCTCGACTGCTCGAAAAACACCCGCTACCCGGTCCTCGGCGCCACCGTGCAACGTCGCGGCGGCGTGGCCCGCCACGATGCCGTGGCCTGGGGCTTCGCCCGCGCGGCTGACGCGCTCGGTGTGGACTTGATCCAGCAGACCGAAGTGATCGGCTTCCGTAAGGAAAACGGCGTGTGCATTGGCGTGGAAACCAACAAGGGCTTTATCGGCGCCAAGCGCGTCGGTGTGGTCACGGCCGGTAACTCTGGGCACATGGCCTCGCTGGCCGGTTTCCGCCTGCCGATCGAATCCCATCCGCTGCAAGCGTTGGTGTCGGAGCCGATCAAGCCGATTATCGACAGCGTGATCATGTCCAATGCCGTGCACGGTTACATCAGCCAGTCCGACAAGGGCGACCTGGTGATCGGCGCCGGTATCGACGGCTACAACGGCTACGGCCAGCGCGGTTCGTACCCGGTGATCGAGCACACCATCCAGGCCATCGTCGAGATGTTCCCAGTGCTGTCCCGCGTGCGCATGAACCGCCAGTGGGGCGGCATCGTCGACACCACGCCGGATGCGTGCCCGATCATCTCCAAGACACCGGTTCCGAACATGTTCTTCAACTGCGGTTGGGGCACCGGTGGTTTTAAAGCGACTCCGGGCTCAGGCAACGTGTTTGCCGCCAGCCTCGCCAAGGGTGAAATGCACCCGTTGGCTGCACCTTTTTCCATCGACCGTTTCCACAACGGTGCGTTGATCGACGAACACGGCGCTGCGGCCGTCGCCCACTAACAGGAGAAATTCCCTATGTTGCATATCTTCTGTCCTCACTGTGGCGAACTGCGCTCCGAAGAGGAATTCCACGCGTCCGGCCAAGCGCACATCCCGCGCCCGCTGGACCCGAACGCCTGCACCGATGAAGAGTGGGGCGACTACATGTTCTTCCGTGACAACCCGCGCGGCCTGCACCACGAGCTGTGGATTCACGCCGCCGGTTGCCGCCAGTATTTCAACGCCACACGCGACACCGTGACCTACGAAATTCTTGAAACCTACAAGATCGGCACCAAGCCGCAATTCACCGCCAAGGCTGCTGGAGAGAAGGTATGAGCCAGACCAATCGCCTGTCCAACGGTGGCCGGATCGACCGCAATAAAGTCCTCACGTTTACCTTCAACGGCCAGAGCTACAAAGGCTTTGAAGGCGACACACTGGCCGCGGCCTTGCTCGCCAACGGCGTCGACATCATCGGCCGCAGCTTCAAGTATTCGCGCCCACGCGGCATCTTTGCCGCGGGCGCCGAAGAGCCGAACGCGGTGCTGCAGATCGGCGCCACCGAAGCCACCCAGATTCCCAACGTGCGCGCCACGCAACAAGCGCTGTACCAAGGTTTGGTCGCCACCAGCACCAACGGCTGGCCAAACGTGAATACCGACGTGATGGGCATTCTCGGCAAGGTCGGCGGCAAGCTGATGCCACCGGGTTTCTACTACAAAACCTTCATGTACCCGCAATCGTTCTGGATGACGTACGAGAAGTACATCCGTAAGGCGGCTGGCCTTGGCCGCTCGCCGACCGAGAACGACCCGGACACCTACGACAACTTCAACCGTCACTGCGACGTGCTGGTGGTCGGCGCAGGCCCTGCGGGTTTGGCCGCTGCACTGGCTGCTGCGCGCAGCGGTGCACGTGTGATCATCGCCGATGAGCAGGAAGAGTTCGGTGGTTCGCTGCTCGACTCGCGTGAAAGCCTCGATGGCAAACCCGCTACTGATTGGGTTGCCAGCGTGATCGCTGAACTCAAAGCCCTGCCGGACGTGGTGCTGCTGCCCCGCGCTACCGTCAACGGTTATCACGACCATAACTTCCTGACCATCCACGAACGCCTCACCGACCACCTCGGTGACCGTGCGCCGATTGGCGTGGTGCGTCAGCGTATTCACCGTGTGCGTGCCAAGCGTGTCGTCCTCGCGACCGGTGCGTGCGAGCGTCCATTGGTGTACGGCAACAACGACGTGCCGGGCAACATGCTGGCCGGCGCAGTTTCCACCTACGTGCGCCGCTACGGCGTGGCACCGGGCAAGAAACTGGTGCTGTCGACCAACAACGACCACGCCTATCGCGTTGCGCTGGACTGGCTCGACGCCGGCCTGCAAGTGGTGGCCGTGGCCGATGTGCGCCATAACCCACGCGGCGCGCTGGTTGAAGAAGCCCGTGCCAAAGGCATTCGCATCCTCACCGGCAGCGCCGTGATCGAAGCCCGTGGCAGCAAGCATGTGACCGCTGCCCGCGTGGCCGCGATTGATCTGAAAGCACACAAAGTCACCAGCCCAGGCGAATGGCTGGACTGCGACCTGGTGGCCAGCTCCGGCGGCTACAGCCCGGTGGTCCACCTGGCCTCACACCTGGGCGGCAAGCCGACCTGGCGTGAAGATATCCTCGGTTTTGTACCGGGCGAAGCACCGCAGAAACGCGTGTGCGTCGGCGGTATCAACGGTGTCTACGGCCTTGGCGATTCCCTGGCGGATGGTTTTGAAGGCGGCGTGCGCGCGGCCAGCGAAGCCGGTTTTGCGCCGGTGGAAGGCACACTGCCAAAAGCTCTGAGCCGCCTGGAAGAACCGACGCTGGCTGTTTACCAAGTGCCGCACGACAAACCCACCGCACGGGCGCCAAAGCAATTTGTCGACCTGCAAAACGACGTGACTGCCGCCGCCATCGAACTGGCGACCCGCGAAGGTTTCGAGTCGGTTGAGCACGTCAAACGCTACACCGCGCTGGGCTTCGGCACCGACCAGGGCAAGCTGGGTAACGTCAACGGCCTGGCGATTGCCGCGCGCTCGCTGAACGTGACCATCCCGCAGATGGGCACCACCATGTTCCGCCCGAACTACACGCCGGTGACGTTCGGCGCGGTGGCGGGCCGTCACTGTGGGCACATCTTCGAGCCGGTGCGCTACACCGCGCTGCAAGCCTGGCACGTGAAAAACGGCGCCGAGTTTGAGGACGTCGGCCAGTGGAAACGCCCCTGGTATTTCCCGCGCAATGGTGAAGACCTGCACGCCGCAGTAAAACGTGAATGCCTGGCCGTGCGCGACAGCGTTGGTCTGCTCGATGCGTCGACCCTCGGCAAGATCGATATCCAGGGCCCGGATGCCCGCGAGTTCCTCAACCGCATCTACTCCAACGCCTGGACCAAGCTCGATGTGGGCAAGGCGCGCTATGGCCTGATGTGCAAGGAAGACGGCATGGTCTTCGACGACGGCGTAACCGCCTGTCTCGCCGACAACCACTTCCTGATGACCACCACCACTGGCGGCGCCGCCCGTGTGCTGCAATGGCTGGAAATCTACCAACAGACCGAGTGGCCAGACCTCAAGGTGTACTTCACCTCGGTCACCGACCACTGGGCCACCATGACCCTGTCCGGCCCCAACAGCCGCAAGCTGCTGGCCGAAGTGACCGACATCGACCTGGACAAGGACGGCTTCCCGTTCATGACCTGGAAGGAAGGCCTGGTCGGCGAGGTACCGGCTCGCGTGTTCCGGATTTCGTTTACCGGTGAGCTGTCGTACGAAGTCAACGTGCAGGCCGACTACGCCATGGGCGTGCTGGAAAAAATCGTCGAGGCCGGCAAGAAGTACAACCTGACCCCGTACGGCACCGAAACCATGCACGTACTGCGGGCCGAGAAGGGCTTCATCATCGTCGGCCAAGACACCGACGGTTCGATGACCCCGGACGACCTGAACATGGGCTGGTGCGTAGGCCGCACCAAGCCATTCTCGTGGATCGGCTGGCGCGGCATGAACCGTGAAGATTGCGTGCGTGAAGAGCGTAAGCAGCTGGTTGGGCTCAAACCGATCGATCCGACCGTGTGGCTGCCGGAAGGCGCGCAGCTGGTGTTCGATCCGAAGCAGTCGATTCCGATGAAGATGGTGGGTCACGTCACCTCAAGTTATGCGCACAACTCCCTGGGTTATTCGTTTGCCATGGGCGTGGTGAAGGGCGGCTTGAAGCGCGTCGGCGAGCGGGTCTTCTCACCGCAGGCGGATGGCAGTGTGATCGAGGCGGAGATTGTGTCTTCGGTGTTCTTCGACCCGAAAGGCGATCGTCAGAACATCTGATCGACGGCATCGCAGGCAAGCCAGCTCCCACACTTGAATGCATTCACCCTTCAAGAATGTGGGAGGGGGCTTGCTCCCGATGACGTCAGTAGCCGCACAACAGAATTCAGGAAAGGTGCTTTATGACAGCAGCCAACGTTTACCAACAACGCCCCACTACCGGCGCCAAGGCCGAGTCGTCGCTGCACCATGCCGACCTCGCCAGCTTGGTCGGCAAGGGCCGCAAGAACGCCGGTGTGACCGTGCGTGAAAAGAAACTTCTCGGCCACCTGACTATCCGCGGCGACGGCCATGACGCTGCTTTTGCCGCCGGCGTGCACAAGGCTCTCGGTATTGAGCTGCCAGCCGCTTTGACGGTGATCGTCAAAGGCGAAACCAGCCTGCAATGGCTCGGTCCGGATGAGTGGCTTTTGATCGTGCCAAGCGGTGAAGAATTCGCCGCCGAGCAAAACCTGCGTGCCGCCCTGGGTGACCTGCATATCCAGATCGTCAACGTCAGCGGCGGCCAGCAGATCCTTGAGCTCAGCGGCCCGAACGTGCGCGAGGTGCTGATGAAGTCCACCAGCTACGACGTGCACCCCAACAATTTCCCGGTGGGCAAGGCAGTGGGCACGGTGTTCGCCAAGTCGCAACTGGTGATCCGCCACACCGCTGAAGACACCTGGGAGCTGCTGATTCGTCGCAGCTTCTCGGATTACTGGTGGTTGTGGTTGCAGGATGCCTCGGCTGAATTCGGTCTGAGCGTCCAAGCCTGAGGAGTGACCCATGAGCCGCGCACCTGATACATGGATTTTGACCGCCGACTGCCCCAGCGTGCTCGGCACGGTGGACGCGGTCACCCGCTACCTGTTCGAGCAGGGCTGCTACGTTACCGAGCACCACTCGTTCGATGATCGGCTTTCCGGGCGATTTTTTATTCGCGTCGAATTTCGCCAGCCCGACGGTTTTGACGAGCAAGGTTTTCGCGATGGCCTGGCCTCTCGCGGTGAAGCCTTTGGCATGATCTTCGAGCTGACGGCGCCGAACTACCGGCCAAAAGTAGTAATCATGGTCTCAAAGGCCGATCACTGCCTGAACGACCTGCTGTACCGCCAGCGTATCGGTCAACTGTCGATGGACGTGGTGGCGGTGGTGTCCAATCACCCCGATCTGCAACCTTTGGCCGACTGGCACCAGATTCCCTACTACCATTTCCCCCTCGACCCCAACGACAAACCGTCCCAGGAGCGTCAGGTGTGGCAGGTGGTGGAAGACACCGGCGCCGAATTGGTGATCCTTGCGCGCTACATGCAAGTGCTGTCACCGGAGTTGTGCCGCAAGCTGGATGGCAAGGCCATCAATATCCATCACTCGTTGTTGCCGGGGTTCAAGGGCGCCAAGCCGTATCACCAGGCGTACAACAAGGGCGTGAAATTGGTTGGCGCCACGGCGCATTACATCAACAACGACCTGGATGAAGGCCCGATCATTGCCCAGGGTGTGGAGGTGGTGGATCACAGTCACTACCCCGAGGACTTGATTGCCAAGGGGCGTGATATTGAAGGGCTGACACTGGCCCGTGCAGTGGGGTATCACATTGAGCGAAGGGTGTTCTTGAACGCCAATAGAACTGTGGTGCTCTGACTGACGCTATCGCAGGCAAGCCAGCTCCCACATTGGGAGTATGTAAACCCAATCAAATGTGGGAGCCGGGCTTGCCCGCGATGAGGCCCTCACTAGCAACGCAAAAACAGCATCTGTACCCGAGCACTTAAACGCGCTGCCCACCCAACGGGCAACGCGGTTCCATAAAAACAACAGCGAGGTGAAAGCATGTCTGGTAATCGTGGTGTCGTGTATCTCGGCAACGGCAAGGTCGAAGTACAGAAAATCGACTATCCCAAAATGCAGGACCCCCGTGGCAGGAAGATTGAGCACGGCGTCATTCTGCGCGTGGTCTCCACCAATATCTGCGGCTCCGACCAACACATGGTGCGCGGCCGTACCACTGCCCAGACCGGCCTGGTGCTTGGTCATGAAATTACCGGTGAAGTGATCGAGAAGGGCAGCGACGTCGAGAACCTGAAGATCGGCGACCTGGTTTCCGTTCCCTTCAACGTCGCGTGCGGCCGTTGCCGCTCATGCAAAGAACAACACACCGGCGTGTGCCTGACCGTCAACCCGGCCCGTGCCGGTGGCGCCTACGGCTACGTCGACATGGGCGACTGGACCGGCGGCCAGGCTGAATACGTGCTGGTGCCGTACGCCGACTTCAACCTGCTGAAACTGCCGGACCGCGACAAGGCCATGGAGAAAATCCGCGACCTGACGTGCCTCTCCGACATCCTCCCGACCGGCTACCACGGCGCCGTCACTGCCGGTGTTGGCCCTGGCAGCACCGTCTACATCGCCGGCGCTGGTCCGGTCGGCCTGGCCGCTGCCGCTTCTGCACGCCTGTTGGGCGCTGCGGTGGTGATCATCGGCGACGTCAACCCAATCCGCCTGGCCCACGCCAAGGCACAAGGGTTCGAGATTGCCGACCTGTCCACGGACACTCCGCTGCACGAACAGATCGCTGCGCTGCTGGGTGAGCCGGAAGTGGATTGCGCCGTCGACGCCGTAGGCTTCGAAGCGCGCGGCCACGGCCATGAAGGCGTCAAGGCGGAAGCCCCGGCCACCGTACTCAACTCGCTGATGGGCGTAGTGCGCGTGGCGGGCAAGATCGGTATCCCGGGCCTCTACGTAACTGAAGACCCGGGCGCCGTGGATGCCGCTGCGAAAATGGGCAGCCTGAGCATTCGCTTCGGCTTGGGCTGGGCCAAATCCCACAGCTTCCACACCGGCCAGACCCCGGTGATGAAGTACAACCGCGCTCTTATGCAGGCGATCATGTGGGACCGCATCAACATTGCCGAGATCGTGGGCGTGCAGGTGATCAGCCTGGATGACGCGCCACGCGGGTATGGCGAGTTCGATGCGGGTGTGCCGAAGAAGTTTGTGATTGATCCGCATAAGCTGTTCAGCGCGGCATAACGTTCAAGGCTGAAAAAAATGGCGACCCGGAGGTCGCCATTTTTTATGGGTCACTGATGGTTGAAAGTCGCAGATAGGGATCGGCCACCTCACCGTTTTTGATCAGGCGCTTGCCACCGTAGTCGCAATAGACCTTGCCGTTGCGCTCACTGAACTCCTCGGCCTTGAGCGCGTATTCCGGGTCCAGATAGTCGTCCTTGGTGGCTGCCGTTTGCCCTGTCCACGCCTTGTCGTTGGTCGTGGCAGTGTACTGATAACCCTTGCCATAGGGCGCCGGAAGGTCAGGGTCTGTATAGGGTTTGGATTGAAGGTCGCGAGTGGCCGGGCATTGGTCGAGGCCCGTGGCCTGGTGCGGTGAGGCCTGGTCTCGCGTGCGAGAATGCAGGTTGTTGATTGCGCTGAAGACAGCATAAAAATTGGGTATCAATCCGATCATGATCGTTACAGCTCCTTGTTTTGTGGCCGAGCCTCTCCGTTGAAAGTGAATGGGAAGGCTGCCTTGAGTGGGCTGTCTGGATGGATGAGTTCCGCCACAACCTGGTCCGCTGACTGTGGGTTTGTGGGCGGTAACTGTAGGAATGTCTCGGTAGCGTTTTTCACCGATGCGTAAATGAGCACTTGGCAACTTCCATGGCTTCGCAATACGTGCCTTTCCAATCGCCTATCGGGAGAAGGTTCCAATGGAAGACAGGTTTGAGCGTGACCGAAAAGCTCGCGTCGTTGTTCATTGGCCCTTTGTAGGTGCAGGTGACGGATTGGTCGGTTGCATCGTAGCGGGCATCGTGAAACGTCGAATCAATAAGGTACGACGCTGTCGCCTGCGGGTTTGCGCCTACCCAGGTGCGACCATCGGGATATGACGCTTCATAGCGGTAACCTCCATTGGCCATCTCCGTTTGTTTGATGTCTTGGATCGGCGGGCAGGTGGAAGTCGCCGCGTGGGTACTGTCCATCAGTGACACCATGGCTAACACGCCTGCAAGCAGTGCACTTTTCATAGCCCACCTCCTGTGGGGCGTGGAAGGCCCTATGCTGCAGGTGGTGTGCGGGCGGCAGCTACTGTTAGAAGTGACAGTGATTTAGAAGAAATCGAGATTAAGGTGCGGTTTTTTATTGCCAGATATGAAAAAACGACGCGCGTACAGGTGATCAGCCTGGATGACGCACTACATGGTTTGCGTGTCAGCGATTGGCCAGAGCGCCTTGGTACACCGTCGGGCCGGTTGGCTGCTTGCTCAACGATCCACCCTTGGTCTCCGAGCTCACCATCAATTCCACTGGCTTGCGAATGCTGGCTTGCTGGCGTGGGTTCAATCCAATGATGCCCTTGCCATCTTCCGGTAACAGCCCCAGGGAAACCGGTGCGCCGTCTTCTGGCATGGCCCACAGTTCCAGGCTTCGGTCGGGTTCAGGCGCCGCCGCGGCAATGGGTTCAACTTCGAGGTAATCCTTGTGCGCCATGACCTGCGCTGCTGGCTGCTGGGTGGTGGTCACCAGGGTCGCGGCGGATTTGACGGTGTCCTGAGTGTAGAGCGCGCCGCCGAGCCCGGTGACGATGGCCACGCACACGCCGATGAACACGCGCGGGCGGCTCCAGAACGGGGGTTTTTGTTCAATCACTTGGGGGCGGCTGGCGCTCATACGGCTGTTCCTGGCATTTTTTGAATTCATTCCATGGACTGCCACCCTGCCATTGGGTTCCTCGGCCGGCCCGGAACAATGGGCTGGATGCCCAGTCAAACGCCTGCTTTCACCCCTACACCCAGAGGTTGTTTCGATGAAGATTTCACGCGGTTTCGCCCTTTCCTGCCTGATGACCCTGGCAGCCGGCCCGGTGCTCGCCGCAGGTTTCAGCCTTGGCGACGCGGCCAATGCCATTTCCGGTATGCAGGGTGGCAACAACAAGGCTGCCGCTGCCGCACCGTCTTCCGAGACGGCCGGTTTGCTGAGTGCATTGACCTCTCAACTGAACATCACCCCCGAACAAGCGGTCGGCGGCACTGGCGCCATGCTGGGCCTGGCCAAGAACAAGCTGAGCGGGAATGACTACTCGCAACTGGGCAATAGTGTGCCGGGCCTCGACCAGTTGTCGGGCAACAACGCATTGGGCAGCCTCGGGGCCTTGAGCGGGATGCTCGGCCAGGCCGGTGGCAGCAAGACCAGTGGCCTCGACGGCCTGCTGGGTAACGTGAAGAACACCAATGACCTGAACACCGCGTTCAGCGCCCTGGGCATGGACAGCGGCATGGTTAGCCAGTTTGCGCCGGTAATCTTGCAATACCTCGGCGGGCAGGGTGCCAACAGTTCCTTGCTGGGCAAGTTGGCCCAGGCGTGGGGTACTGGCAGCTAACGACTTTGTGCGCGCAGTTGTTCGATGCGCGCATCCTTCTCCTTCCAGAGCTGGTTTACCCAGTTCTGGACGGTCTGGCGAAAGGCCGGATCGTTCTCGTAATCCCCTTGCCACAATGCCGGGTCCAGCTCACGGGTACGGATATCGATGATCACCTTTGGCACTGCGCCACTGATCAAATCCCAGAACCCAGGGATTTTTTGCTGCGGATAGACAACCGTCACGTCGAGTACCGCATCCAGCTGTTCTCCCAGGGCTGCCAGCACAAACGCCACGCCACCCGCCTTGGGTTTGAGTAGCCGGGTAAACGGCGAATCCTGTTGCCTACGCTTGGCTTCGGTGAACCGCGTGCCTTCCAGATAATTGACCACCGTCACTGGCTGGCGCTTGAACAGCTCGCAAGCCTCTTTGGTGATCTTTAAATCCTGCCCGGCCAGTTCCGGGTGCTTGGCGAGGAATGCCTTGGTGTAGCGCTTCATGAACGGATAATCCAGCGCCCACCAGGCCAGGCCGAGGAAGGGCACCCAGATCAGCTCTTTTTTCAGGAAGAATTTGAAGAACGGCGTGCGACGGTTGAGGGCTTGGATCAGCGCCGGAATATCCACCCAGGATTGGTGGTTGCTGATGACCAGGTAGGAGGTATCACCGCGCAGGTCTGCGCCACCGCGAATGTCCCATTGGGTCGGGATGCACAGCGCGAAGATCAGCTTGTCGATCTCGGCCCAGGTTTCGGCGATCCACATGACCGCCCACGACATGGCGTCACGAGCGCGACCAGGGGCCGCCACCTTGAGCAGGGCAAACACCATCAGCGGGCCGATCAGGACCAGGGTGTTGAGCAATAACAGCAATGAGACAAAACAGCCGGTGAGCAGGCGGCGCATAAGCAACTCTTGCAATCGTGTGGGCGGGTCATGATAAGCAGCTTGAGTCTAGAGGCCAAATCGCAAATGGCCGGACGAATGTTTCACAATGTGCCGGGTATGCTGGGACGAGCTAACTAAGTGCTGCCTTTGCGGTCTAGAATCCGCCTACTTCTTTCCGAGGAAATCACTTCGTGAAACTGCTCCTTGCCTCCCTCGCCCTGGCTGCCCTGCCTGTCATGGCCGCCGAACCGACCCTTTACGGTCGCTACGAATACATCCAATTGCCGGAGATCGGCGAAACCTTCAAGGCCAAGATGGACACCGGCGCGTTGACCGCCTCGCTGTCGGCGCGTGATATCGAAACCTTCACCCGTGATGGCGACGACTGGGTGCGCTTCCGCCTCGGCGGCAAGGATGCCTCCAACAAAGTCTACGAACACAAAGTCTCGCGCATCAGCAAGATCAAGAGCCGCGCCGACGAAGACGAGGACAAGGATGAAGCCAGCGTGGCCAAGCGCCCGGTGATCGACTTGGAAATGTGCCTGGGCAACGTCAAGCGTACCGTCGAGGTTAACCTCACCGACCGCAGCAGCTTCAACTACCCGTTGCTGATCGGTGCCAAGGCCCTGCGTGAATTCGGCGCTGCGGTAAATCCGGCCCGTCGTTACACTGCTGACAAACCGGACTGCTGACGGAACACCATGGCGCATATCCTGATTGTCGAAGACGAAGCGGCGATAGCCGACACGCTGATATTCGCCCTGCAAGGCGAGGGCTTTACCACCACCTGGCTGAGCCTTGGCCAGGAGGCGCTGGCCCACCAGCGCCAGACGCCGGCTGACCTAGTCATCCTCGACATCGGCCTGCCGGACATCACGGGGTTCGAAACCTGCAAGCAACTGCGTCGCTTCAGTGAAGTACCGGTGATGTTTCTCAGCGCGCGGGATGGCGAGATCGACCGCGTGGTGGGGCTGGAGATCGGCGCCGACGATTATGTGGTCAAGCCCTTCAGCCCTCGGGAGGTGACCGCGCGGGTCAGGGCGATCCTCAAGCGGATTGGCCCAGGGGCTGCGCCCACGGTGTTCCAGGTTGATCTGGAACGCATGCAGATTGCTTATCGCGGCCAGCCCTTGAGCCTGACGCGCCATGAATTCCGCCTGCTGCAGAGCTTGCTGGAACAACCTGAGCGTGTCTTCAGCCGCGAGCAATTATTGGACGCGGTCGGTGTGGCGGCGGATGCCGGCTACGAGCGCAATATCGACAGCCATATCAAAAGTCTGCGCAGCAAATTGCGCAGCGTGGCTGCCGATGCCGAGCCGATCCAGACCCATCGCGGCCTCGGCTACAGCTACAGCCCGAGCAATAGCTGATGCGCCTGGGGCTGCGGATTTTCCTGGTGTATGCGCTGTTTATCGGCCTCACCGGCTACTTCGTGCTCAGCACTGTCATGAAGGAAATCCGCCCCGGTGTGCGCCAGTCCACCGAAGAAACCCTGGTGGACACCGCCAACCTGCTGGCCGAGATACTGCGCGATGACGTCAAGAACGGCACCCTCGGCCAAAGCCACTGGCCGGCCTTGCTCAAGGCCTACGGCAGTCGCCAGCCGGGCGCGACCATCTGGGGTCTGCCGAAAAACCAGGTCAACCACCGCATCTATGTGACCGACGCCAAGGGCACCGTGTTGCTCGACTCCACGGGCGACGCGGTGGGCCAGGACTATTCCAAGTGGAACGACGTGTACCTGACCCTGCGCGGTGAATACGGCGCCCGGTCCACTCGCAGCGCAGCGGATGACGCCACCTCATCGGTGATGCACGTGGGCGCGCCGATCCGTGACAACGGCCAGATCATCGGCGTGGTCACCGTGGCCAAACCGAACAGCTCATTGCAGCCCTATGTCGACCGCACCGAGCGGCGCCTGCTGTGGTACGGCGCGGGCCTGGTGATTCTGGGTCTGCTGCTGGGCGCACTGCTGTCGTGGTGGTTGAGCGCCGCGCTGCGCCGGTTGACGGCTTATGCCGAAGCGGTCAGCGAAGGCCGGCGTGCCGAGTTGCCGCATTATAGGGGCGGCGAACTCAAGCAGTTATCCACTGCCGTGGAGCACATGCGTACGCAGTTGGAGGGCAAGGCCTATGTCGAACATTACGTGCACACCCTGACCCACGAATTGAAAAGCCCGTTGGCGGCGATACGCGGCGCGGCGGAGTTGTTGCAGGGCGATATGACCCGCGAACAACAACAGCGTTTTGTCGGCAACATCGACAGCGAAAGTGCGCGCCTGCAGCAGTTGATCGAGCGCTTGCTGAACCTGGCGCAAGTCGAGCAACGCCAAGGCCTGGAAGAGCAGGCGAGTATCCCGTTGGCCGCGATGGTCGATGAGGTCATCAAGGCCCAATGCGCGCGCATTGAAGGCGCCCAATTGTGCGTTGAACAGACGATTGCGGCGGATGTGCAGGTGTGTGGCGAGCCCTTCCTGCTGCGTCAGGCCTTGGGCAATCTGCTGGACAACGCCCTGGACTTCACACCGCCCGGTGGCCAGTTGAAATTCAGCGCGCAGACGCGTCACAACGACGTGCAGGTGAGTCTGTTCAACCAGGCCGCGCCGATTCCCGACTACGCGCTGCCACGCTTGAGCGAGCGTTTCTACTCACTGCCACGCCCGGCCAGCGGGCGCAAAAGCACCGGCCTGGGCCTCAACTTTGTCGAGGAAGTGATGAAGCTGCACGGCGGCGCGTTGCAGATCGGCAATGTGCAAGGCGGCGTGCAAGTGGTGCTGCATCTCCACACAGTCTCCACATTGCCCACATAAATCCCCCACACAGGCTGCCCAGACTCTCCCCATCAAAACAGGGAGAGACCCATGAACCGCAGCCTGCTTTTCAAACTTGGCGCGATTGCGCTACTGATCCTGCTGTTGCTGATTCCGTTGCTGATGATCAACGGCATCATCAGTGACCGCCAGCAATTGCGCGACGGCGTACTGATGGACATCGCCCGCAGCTCCAGCTATGCCCAGCGTCTCACCGGCCCGGTGATGGTGGTGCCGTATCGCAAGACCGTGCGCGAGTGGAAGCTCAATGAAAAGCTCAACAAGCGCTACGAAGTCACCCGCGAAGAGCGTGGTCGTCTGTATTTCCTGCCGGATCGTTTTGAGCTCGACGGCAAAGTGCAGACCGAACTGCGTGCGCGGGGCATCTACCAGGCGCGGCTGTTCCATGCCGATAACCGCGTCAGCGGGCGTTTCGAGCTGCCTGCGCAGTTGGGGATCACCGAGAACTTTGCCGATTACCGTTTTGAACCGGCATTTCTGGCGGTGGGTATCAGCGATATTCGCGGCATTGAAAACGCATTGAAGCTTGAGCTGGGCAGCCAGCAGCTGGAGTTCGAACCGGGCTCCCAGGTCGACTGGCTCGGTGAGGGCGTGCACGTGGCGCTGCCGGAGCAGGACACTAAAAAGCCCTACGTGGTGGATTTCGCCTTTGACCTACGCCTGCAAGGCACCGAGCAACTGCAAGTGGTGCCGGTGGGCAAGACCAGCCAAGTGTCACTCGCGTCCAACTGGCCGCACCCAAGCTTTATCGGCAACTTCCTGCCGGCGCAACGCGAGATCAGCGACAAAGGCTTTAGCGCCAACTGGCAGACTTCATTCTTCTCCACCAACCTCGAGCAAGCCCTGCAGACCTGCCTGGACGGGCAAGGCTGTGACGACTTCAACAACCGCAGCTTCGGCGTCAACTTCATCGACCCGGTGGACCAGTACCTCAAGAGCGACCGTGCGATCAAATACGCGTTGCTGTTTATCGCCCTGACCTTTGCCGGTTTCTTCCTGTTCGAAGTGCTCAAGAGCCTGGCGGTGCACCCGATCCAGTACGCCTTGGTGGGCTTTGCGCTGGCGTTTTTCTACCTGCTGCTGTTGTCGTTGTCCGAGCACATAGGCTTCGCCATGGCCTACCTCATCTCCGCCAGTGCCTGTGTGTTGTTGATTGGTTTCTACGTGTGCCATGTGCTGCGCAGCGTGGCCCATGGGTTGGGTTTCTCGGCGGGGTTGGCGGCGTTGTATGGCTTGTTGTACGGGCTGTTGAGTGCCGAAGATTATGCGTTGCTGATGGGGTCGTTGCTGCTGTTCGGCTTGTTGGGCACGGTGATGGTGCTGACGCGCAAACTGGACTGGTATGGCGTGGGCAAGCGCAAAGCGGCCGAGCCACTGCAGTTTGACCTGGAGGCAGTGCAATGATCGGGTTGCGCGAGGACCAGCAAATGAAGGCGAGGATGGTCGACTTCCTCAATAACGCCGCCGCACAATGTGGGAGCGGGCTTGCTCGCGAAGGCGGTATGTCAGCCACAGATGTTTCAACTGAGCCACCGCATTCGCGAGCAAGCCCGCTCCCACAGGGGAATGACGGTGAATCTTAGATGGGTGGCTGGGTGTCCAGCATCGACGGCCGCTGGCTGACCTCGGCATACCAGGCGGCAAGCTGCGGGTTATCCGAGCGCCATTGCATGTCCGGATGACGGAAATCCAGGTAACCCAAGGCGCAGGCCACGCTGATGGCGGCGATGTCGAAGTGGCTGGTCAGTTCGGCAATCGCATCCGCCTCTAACTCAGCGAGGCTGCGGCGGATCTTGTTGCGTTGCTCGTCGAGCCATTGGTCCCAGTGTTTTTCCGCTGGGCGCAGCGCGGTCTCGTAACGCACCAGCACGGCGGCATCCATGATGCCGTCGGCCATCGAGGCCAGGGTCAGGCGGCGCCAGCGGGCCGAGCCGTCGCGAGGGATCAGCGGGTTGCCGACGTGCTGGTGGTCGAAGTAATCAAGGATCACCCGGCTGTCGTGCAGTACCGTGCCGTCGGCCAGGCGCAGGGCCGGGATCTTACCCACCGGGTTGCCTTGCACCACGTGGGCGTCCGGGTTGACCGGGGTCGGCATGCACCCGTGCAGGGCCACGCGATCTTGCTGGCCGGTTTCGGCCAGCAGCACACGGACCTTGCGCACGAACGGTGAAGCGGGGTTGTGGAACAGGGTCATGCTGGGAGCGGACATGGGCATTCCTCAAGATGGGCAGTGGCTAGCCTAGAGGGTTGCATGACGGCTGGCGAGGCCCTTAGCCGCGCCGTTTGAACAACGCGTACACGCCTATAACTGCTGGCACCCCTAAACCCACCCAACCGAGCGAATCCCAAATCCCATCCCCGAGCAACGCCGCAAACAACCCGGCGGCGCTGAGCACGCCAATCCCCAGGGGAATGCCAAACACCTTCCAGAAATTCGACCGGCGCGGCTTCATGCCTTGCCCGCCTTGCGCCGCACGATCCACAAATAAATCCCGCTCACCAGCACGATGATGGTCAGCACATCCAAGACGGCCCAGAGGATTTTCATCGGCATGCCGCCGTAGTCGCCAAAGTGCAGCGGTTGGGACATGCCCATGGCGTCCATGTACCACGGCCGTTCGGCGATGGCGGTGACGGCCAGGGTACTGGCGTCGATCAGCACCGGTGTGAGCAAGTGCGACGTCAGGTGGGTGCTGCCCTTCATGAACACCGCGTAGTGGTGCTCACTGGAAAAGCGCGTGCCGGGGAAGGCGATAAAGTCCGGCTGCATGCCTGGCGCAGCCTTTGCTGCGATGGTCAGTAACTCGGTGGCCGGGGCGCGTTGGGTCAGGGGGGGCGCGCTTTTATAGGGCTCGATCATCGCGCTGAGGCTGTCCTGGCGCCAGGCGGCGATGATCAGGTCGGCGCAGGCGCTGATCACGCCGGTCACGCCCACCACCAGTGCCCAGGTCAACGTGACCACACCGATCAGGTTATGCAAGTCGAGCCAACGCAGACGGGTGGACTTGTCCTGGCGCACGGTGGCGAATGTCAGGCGGCGCATGAACGGCAGGTACAGCACCGTGCCGGAGATAATCGCCAGCACAAACAGAATGCCCATGAACGCCAGCAGCAACTTGCCTGGCAGACCGGCAAACATATCCACATGCAAACGCAACAGGAACAGGGTGAACCCACCGTTGGCCGCCGGGGTTTCCACCGCTTCACCGGTGCGCGCATCCAGCATGAAAGTGTGCGACGAGTTGGGTTCGGTGCCGGCGGTAGCGGCCATGATTGCGATCACGCCGTTCTGGTCGTCTTCGTCCCAGGCCAGGTACTGCATGGCTTCGCCGGGGCGATGAGCCTGAGCTTTAGCCACAAGCTGCTCGAGGTTGAGCCGTGGCGTATCGGCGGGCATCTGCGCCAGTTCAGGCTCATTGCCCAGCAGGTGGTCGATCTCATGGTGAAACACCAGCGGCAGGCCAGTCAGGGCGAGCAGCAGCAGGAATACCGTGCAGATCAGGCTGGTCCAAGTGTGGATGAAGGACCAGCGGCGGATGGTTTTGCTTTTCATTTTCTAACCTTCAGACACACCCAAGCCGCTCAAGGGAGCGGCCTGGTTGTTGGCTCAGCCGATTACCACTGGTAGGTGGCGCTGGCGACTACGCTGCGTTGGTCGCCGAAGTAGCAGTAGGAACCGTCACAGGTGGAGATGTAGTCCTTGTTAAATAGGTTGGTGGCGTTGAGTTTGACCGATGCACCTTTGAGGCTGTTGTCGAGGCGGCCCAAATCGTAATGCACCGCACCGTCGAACACGGTGTAGGCGTTGGCCTTACCCAGCCAGGTGTTGCCTTGGTCGCCATAGGTGTTGCCGGTGTAGCGGGCGCCGAAGCCAATACCGAAGCCGTCGAGTACGCCGGTGTGCCAGGTGTAGTCGGTCCAAAGCGAAGCCTGCTGGTTGGGCATCAGTTGCAGGCGGTTGCCCTTGAAGTCGCCTTTTTGCACTTCGGATTTGGCCAGGGTGTACGCCGCGATAACCTTGAGGTTCTCGGTCACGTCAGAAACGGTTTCCAGTTCCAGGCCTTTGACTTTCACTTCGCCGGTCTGATCGGTGATCGGGGTGCCGCTCGTTCCGGTGCTGGTGACCAGTACGTTTTTCTGCGTGAGGCTATAGATCGCCGCACTCAGCAACGTATTGGAGCCAGGTGGCTGATACTTGATTCCCAGTTCCCATTGCTTACCTTCGGTGGGCTTATACGACTTGACCGGGTCGGCGCTGGCGTTGCTTGCTGGCTGGAAGGATTCGGCGTAGGACAGGTATGGCACGAAGCCCGAATCGAACACATAGCTGACTGCCGCGTTGCCGCTGAAGTTTTTGTTGCGGTCTGTGTTGGTCGCGTCTTGTTTGTTGAAGTACGTGGTGCCTTGGTGCACCCAGTCTTCACGACCACCGAGGGTCAGGCGCCAGTTGTTGAGGGCCATCTGGTCTTGCACGTAGAGGCCGGTCTGCACGGTTTTCTGGTTGTAGTCGTAGAACGCATCGGAGCGCGCCGGGCGCACTACCGGCGTGGTATTGACCGGGTTGAAGATATTGACACGCCCGGCACCCCCGAAGATCGACAGGTACGAGGTGTCGGTCCGCTGGTGGTCCAGTCCCAGCAACAGGGTGTGGGTGACATCACCGGTGGCGAAGTCGGCCTGGAAGTTGTTATCCACCGCGAACTGTCCGATGTTCTCGTCGACGTTGGTCGAGAGGCGATCCATGTTGCCCGCTGCATCCACTGGAGCGAAGGCATAGGAACCCACGGTCAGTTGCTGGAACGACAACTCCGACTTGGTGTAACGCAGGTTCTGCTTGAACTGCCAGGTATCGTTGAAGCGATGCTCGAAGGCATAGCCCAGCGCGTAGTAAGTGCGGTCGTAGAACTCGTAATCTGGATCGCCCAGGTTCTTGTGATGTGATACGTCGCCCAATGGCGATTTGATCTTGGTGCCCACGATCGGCAGGAACTGACTGGTGGCGCCAGTATCGTCACGCGTGAACTGCGAGAGCAGTGTCAGCTTGGTGTCGGTGTCGATGTTCCAGGTCAGGCTCGGCGCAATGTTGTAGCGCTTGTTGTCGATGTGGTCGACTTGGGTGCCCGCATCGCGTACCACACCGCTGACGCCATACAGGAACTGGCCTTCATCATCGATCTTGCCGGTGCTGGCGAAGTTGATCTGGCGGTAGTTGTCACTGCCGTATTGCACTTGGATGGCATGACTGGACTCTTCGCTGGGACGCCGGCTGACCATGTCCAGCAGGCCGCCCGGTGGCGTCTGGCCGTACACCGATGAGGCCGGGCCGCGCAGCAGGGCAAGGCGGTCGAGGTTCCAGGTTTCGGCTTTCGGGTTGGCGTACACACCGCGTGGCAGCGGCAGGCCGTCGAGGAACTGGGTCGGTTCGAAACCGCGCACGCGCATCCAATCGTAGCGGGTGTCGCTGCCGTAGCTGGCAGACACGATGCCCGGCATGTATTTGACGGCGTCATCCAGGTTCTGCACGTTGCGGTCCTGCATCTGCTCGCGGGTGGCGACAGAGATCGAGCGCGGCGCTTCAACCAGCGCAGTGTCGGTCTTGGTGCCGGCGGCAGTGCGCGTGGCCAGATAGCCTTGCACCGGGCCCCAGGCACTTTCCTGGCTGCCGTCTTGGCCAGTGATGTTGGTGACCGGCAGCGCCATCACGCCCTCCGGAATCGCCACCA
The DNA here is from genome assembly GCF_054685145.1 of Pseudomonas sp. H1_A03. Lineage (NCBI taxonomy): Bacteria > Pseudomonadati > Pseudomonadota > Gammaproteobacteria > Pseudomonadales > Pseudomonadaceae > Pseudomonas > Pseudomonas sp. H1_A03. The sequence continues at coordinate 727,055 of NZ_CP162829.1, read as the reverse complement.
AGGTGTAAGTCCCCGCGCTGCTCTGCTCCAGTTGCAACCCCGTCCCACGCAACGCTTCACGCAGCGCACCCGGCGCATCGAACTGGCCCTGGACCGGTGCCGAGGTCTTGCCGGCGGCGAGCGCCGGGCTGAGGGTCAGCGCCAGGCCGCCCTGGCTGGCGATCTGGTTCAGGGTGCTGGCCAGTGGCGCCGCCGGCAGGTTGTAAGCACGCACGCTGGACGCCTGCTCGGCGGCGATCAGCACAGTGCTGGTCAGCGGGGCGCTGAGGGCGATGGCCACGGCTAACAGGCTGGGGCGCAACAAGGTGTCTAGGGTGCGGGACATAGGGCGGCTCCTGAATGGAAATATTTCTCAATTGCCTAGGTGCCGAACGAGAATCGAAAAGTGATAGGGCGAGGTGAAAATATTTTTCCAGGGTGTTCTTGAGGGCCTCATCGCAGGCAAGCCAGCTCCCACCTTGGAATGCATTTCAACGGTGGGAGCTGGCTTGCCTGCGATAGCGATAGCACGGGCACCGCGAACCTAAGGCTTGCCCTTCACCGTCACCCACCACGGCGTGTGCTGCTCAATCTGCACCGGCAACGTCGGCAGCAGCGCATTCAGCGCCAGCGTGGTGTCGTGCAACGGGAAACTGCCGGTGATACGCAAGTCGGCCACATCTTTATCCACACCCAGGTAACCGGTGCGGTAGCGGCCGAGCTCCTCGACCACATCCCCCAGGCGGGCGTTGTCGACCACCAGCATGCCGCGGGTCCAGGCGTCGGTGGCGGGGGTGACAGCCAGCAGCGGGCCGAGGCCGTCGCTGCGCATCAGCACTTGCTGGCCTTCCTTGAAGATCTGTTCCTGGTGCAGTGCCTCAGGCTGTGCGGCCACGGCGGACTGCAACACGCTCAAGCGCGTGGCGTCGTCTTCACGCTTGACGATAAACCGCGTGCCCAGCGCCCGCAGGCTGCCGTCGCGGGTTTGTACATAGAACGGGCGCGCATCGTTGTGGCCGGTCTCGACGAGGATCTCGCCTTCCTGCAACACAATCAGCCGGCGTTTCTGATCAAAACGCACGTCGATAGCACTGTGGGTATTGAGGTTGATCAGCGTACCGTCCGCCAGCTTCAGCGTGCGCTGCTCACCGGTGGCGGTACGTTGGTCGGCCAGCCAATAGTGGATCGGCACATAGCGCTCACCGGCAAACAACGCCACGCCAATGACCAGTGCAATGCTCGCCAAGCCGCTGCCCAACTTGCGCACGCGCTGGCGAATGCCTTCCCGCGATTGCAACAACGCCACCCGCGCCGGGCCCGAAGCGGCGCTGAAACGCTGGTCGAGCATGCCCAGTTGGCGCCAGGCGCGGGCGTGTTCTTCGTTGCTGGCCAGCCATTTATCGAATTCTTCGCGCTCAACCAGGCTGCCATCACCCGAATCGAGGGACAGTTGCCAGGCAATCGCGGCATCCAGCACGCGGGCCGAGACGGGTCTGGAACTGATCATTGTCACGTCGGCTCGCCATACAGGGCGATGTAGCACTGGCGAATGCCCTGGGCCAGGTACTGGCGCACGCGCGGCACGGACACGCCAAGGCGCTGGGCGATTTCTGCATGGCCCATGCCGTCGAGGCGGTTATAGAGGAAGGCGGCGCGGGCCTTGCTCGACAGCTTACCGAGCAGGCGGTCGATGGCCTTGAGGTCTTCGAGGATCAGTTGCTGCTCTTCCGGCGAGGGGTGCTCGCTTTCCGGGATCAGCATCAGTTCGGTGAGGTAGGCCTGTTCCAGCGCGGCGCGGCGGAAGTAGTCGAACAGCAAGCCCTTGGCGATGGCGACCAGGAACGCCCGAGGTTCGCGGGGTTCGCGCAGCTCGTCACGGCCCAGCAAGCGCATGAACGTGTCCTGGCTCAGGTCTTCGGCGCGGCTTGGGCAGGCCACGTTGCGTCGAAGCCAGGCCAGCAGCCAGCCACGATGGTCGCGATACAACGCGCCAACAAGCTCACTGTGTGGGTTCTGGACCGACGACAAGGCATCACCGAATAAACAAGAGGTTTAAACTAACGAGAATTATTCGCGATTGTGTCAGAGCCGTGGGGTGGGTGCAATTGGCGTCTGTCGGGAGATGGTATTAAAACGATGGCGCGTGTTTACGCCGCTTCCATTGGCTCAAGCGCTCTTGCAGCGTGTGGGGGGTGTCGATCTGTTGCTGGCGTGCGCGGCTGAACAGGATGAGCATCAGCTCCGCCGTGGCCAGGGCATCGGCGCTGGCATGATGGCGCTCGCCCACGTGCAGGTTGAAGTGGTTGATCCAGTCGTCCAGCCCGGCTTCGCGTATATGCGCCTCGGGGCACAGCAGCGGGGCGATGTCGGCAACATCAAGAAACGGATGCGTCAGGCGGTAACCCAGGCTGTCCTTGAGCGCCCGACACAACATGTGTTGATCGAACGGTGCGTGGAAGGCCAACAATGGGCTGTCGCCGACAAACGCCATGAAGTCCAGCAACGCCTCGGCCGGGTCGCTGCCGGCAGCAATGGCACTGGGGCCGAGGCCGTGGATCAATACACTGGGGCTGAGCTTGGTGTCGGCGCGTTGCAGCGTGCGCTCGAACAATTGAGAAAAGTCCACCGCGCCGTCTTCGATCACCACCGCACCGATGGACAGCACCTGATCACGGTTGAGGTTCAGGCCGCTGGTTTCCAGGTCCACCACCACCCAGCGCTGACTGCGCAAGGAACCGTCGCCCAGCGCGGTGGGCTTGCGCAGTTGCTCCAGGCGTTTTTGTTGCGCGGTATCCAGCCCAGGCTTTTTCGTACGCAGCCAGCTGAACAGGCTCACAGCTGATACCGCAATGTCAGGCTGCTTTGCAGGCGTTGAGCCTGGCGCAAGGACTCACGCAGGATGCGCCGGTCCAGGTGGTTGAGGCTGTCCGGGTCGACGCGGTTGGAGTACGGCTGGTTCTCGCGGGTTTGCAGTTGGTGCTGCTGCATGCGGGTCTGCTGGATGAAGTGGTAGGCCTCTTCATAGGCGGCGCCGTCCAGGGGCTCGATCACTTCCTTGACCACCAGTTGGCGCAAGCGCTCCAGGGTATTATTGGCGTGGATGCCGTTGGCCAGGGCCAGCAGGCGCGCGCCGTCGACAAACGGCGTCAGGCCTTGCACCTTGAGGTCGAGGGTGGCTTTTTCGCCGCCTTTACGCGTCAGCACAAACTCGCGGAAACGTCCCACAGGCGGCCGCTGGCGCAACGCGTTCTCAGCCAGCATGCGTTGAAACAAGCGGTTATCCGCGACCTGGTCAAGAATGCCCTGGCGCAATTGTTCGCAACCGCGCTCATCGCCCCACACCACGCGCAGGTCGAAATAAATGCTGGAGCCCAGCAGATTCTCCGGCGTCGCCTCGCGAATGAAGGCTGCAAACCGCCGCGCCCATTCCGCCCGCGACAGGCAAAGCTCTGGATTGCCGGCCATGATGTTGCCCTTGCACAGGCTGAACCCGCACAACGCCAGGCTCTGGTTGATCTGCTGTGCCAGCGGCAACAGCAATCCACGGATCTGCGCCGCTTCGGCGGTGTCCTTGGCATCGAACAGAATGCCGTTGTCCTGGTCGGTGTACAGCGTCTGCTCGCGACGACCTTCGCTGCCAAAACACAACCAACTGAATGGCACGCCGGGGTCGCCTTTTTCAGCCAGCGTGAGTTCGATCACCCGGCATACGGTGTGATCGTTAAGCAGCGTAATGATGTGGGTGATCTGGGTAGACGACGCGCCATGGGCCAGCATGCGTTCGACCAACTGGCCGATCTCGCCGCGAATCGCCACCAGGTTTTCCACGCGTGGCGCGTTACGGATGGTGCGCGCCAGGTGCACCAGGTCCACCCGTTGCAGGGAAAACAGATCGCGCTCGGACACCACGCCACACAGGCGTTGGTCTTTGACCAGGCACACGTGGGCGATATGCCGTTCGGTCATGGCGATGGCGGCGTCGAAGGCGCTGTGGTCCGGGGTCAAGAAGAAGGGCGCCTGGGTCATGTGGCCTTCGATGCCCTGGGTGAAGTCGCTGGTGCCATCGGCCACCACTTGGCGCAGGTCGCGCAGGGTGAAAATTCCCAGGGGCGCCTGGCCCTCATCGACGATCACAATGCTGCCCACCTGTTGTTCGTGCATCAGCGTCACCGCCTCGCGCAGCGGCGTGGTTGGGCTGCACATCACAGGGTGGCGCATGGCCAATTCGCCGAGGCGGGTATTCAATGAGTATTGAGTGCCGAGGGTTTCCACGGCTTTTTGTTGAACCTGTTGATTAACCGTGTCCAACAGGCTGCTGACGCCACGCAGGGCGAAGTCGCGAAACGGGCTGGAAAGCGCGAACAGTTTGATAAACGCCGGTTTGTTCAGTTGCAGGCAGAAGGTGTCTTCGGCCGCCTTGTGCTCGGTGCGGGTTGCCCGTTCACCTAACAGTGCCGCGAGGGGAAAGCACTCGCCCGTCGCGATTTCAAACGTGGTTTCGGCGCTGTCCGGGCGCTCACCCACGACCCTGCCCTGCTTGACGATATAAAAATGTTCAACCGGCCCGCCCGACGGTTTAAGGATGCTGTCTCCGGGGCCGTAAAAGCGCAGCTGGCACTGTTCCACCAAAAACGCCAGGTGTGCGTTTTCCATTTGGTTGAACGGCGGGAAGCGTTGCAAGAACTGCAGGGTGCCGTGAATGTTCTGCAACACAGCAGTTTTCCCCGCCTGGGCGAAGGCATCAGCTTTACTCATAACAGTGGCCGCGTTTTTTGTCGTTATCGTCCCTCATGGTCGACTCCCGCGCGGCGGGTGCCCATTGGACGTAAGTCTAGGTCGATACAGACCGCACAAACCTAGGGAAAAACCTTACATGACTATCGTCCAAACCCCGTAGAACGCCCACTAGTCAAACTTTCCGACGAAGTGCACATTGTTCGACCCTCCTGTGATGTCTGACGTCTGAGCGGAGGGGATTGATGAGAACTGCTGAGAACCGTATGTCCGACCACGATATTTTAAGCGATGCCGAGCGCGAGGCGCTGAGCGCCGTGATGCTGGAGCCTGATTTACCGCCACAACGCGTTTTGATTGTTGACGACGACAAGGACGCGCGTGAATTGTTGGCGGAGATCCTGGGGCTGGACGGTATTCGCTGCATGACTGCCGACAGTGGTGAGGCGGCGTGGGATTTATTGAAGTCCAGCAGCTCTATTGGATTGTTGATCACCGATCTGCGCATGCAGCCGAGCAGCGGCCTGGAGCTGATCAGGCAGGTACGCGAATCCACTCGCGCGGCTTTGCCGATCATCATCATGTCGGGGGACGCGGAAGCGCCGGATGTGATTGATGCGATGCATTTGAGTGTGGTGGACTTTTTGCTGAAGCCGATTGATAGCGTGAAGTTGGCGAAATTAGTGAAGCGGGAGTTGGGGATGGGGCAGTAGGGACCGTTGGTCGAGACTGTCATTTATGACCGTAGGCGTTAAGAGGGAATTTTTGTTCAGTGGTCTGGAGAGCATTGTGTGATGACCGTGCCTCGAAACCCTATGAACAGGAGTTTGTCATGAGTACTGAGCCATTATTGATTTGGCCGTTTTGAAAAAAGCCCTGATCTTACGACCAAGGCTTTTCATATCCGCGATTAATTACAGACCATTCCTGGCCTTGAACTCCCGCCGCCGACGATGCAACACCGGCTCGGTATACCCATTTGGCTGCTTGGTCCCTTCAACCACCAACTCCACCGCCGCCTGGAACGCGATATTGCTATCGAAATCCGGCGCCAACGGACGGTACAACTTGTCCCCCGCATTCTGACGGTCCACCACCGGCGCCATGCGCTTGAGGCTTTCCATCACCTGATCCTGAGTGACGATGCCGTGGCGCAGCCAGTTAGCGATGTGCTGGCTGGAGATGCGCAGGGTGGCGCGGTCTTCCATCAGGCCCACATCGTTGATGTCCGGCACTTTCGAGCAGCCGACGCCCTGGTCGATCCAGCGCACGACATAGCCAAGGATGCCTTGGGCATTGTTGTCCAGCTCGTTGCGGATTTCTTCGTCGGACCAATCGGTGTTGCTGGCCAGAGGAATCGTCAGGATGTCGTCCACCGAGGCGCGCTCGCGCTTGGCCAGCTCGGCCTGGCGGGCGAAAACGTCGACCTTGTGGTAGTGCAACGCGTGCAATGCGGCTGCCGTTGGCGACGGCACCCAGGCAGTGTTGGCACCGGCCAGTGGGTGGGCGATTTTCTGTTCGAGCATCGCGGCCATCAGGTCGGGCATGGCCCACATGCCTTTACCGATCTGCGCGCGACCTTGCAGGCCGGTGCTCAGGCCGATATCGACGTTCCAGTTCTCGTAGGCGCCGATCCATTTTTCCGCCTTCATCGCGGCCTTGCGCACCATCGCGCCGGCTTCCATGGAGGTGTGGATTTCATCGCCGGTACGGTCGAGGAAGCCGGTGTTGATAAACACCACACGCTCGCTGGCCGCCTTGATACAGGCCTTGAGGTTGACCGTGGTGCGGCGCTCCTCGTCCATGATCCCGACTTTCAGCGTGTTGCGCGGCAGGTTCAGCACGTCTTCGATGCGCCCGAACAGCTCGTTGGTGAACGCCGCTTCTTCGGGGCCGTGCATTTTCGGTTTAACGATGTAGACGGAACCGGTGCGGCTGTTCTTGCGGCTGCTGTTGCCGTTGAGGCTGTGGATCGCCGCGAGGCTGGTGAGCAGGCCGTCAAGAATGCCTTCCGGCACTTCGTTGCCGTCTTTGTCGAGGATCGCGTCGATGGTCATCAGGTGACCCACGTTGCGCACGAACAAGAGCGAACGGCCGTGCAGGGTCACGTCCTTGCCATCCACGCCAGTGTAGACGCGGTCGGCGTTCATGGTGCGGGTGAAGGTCTTGCCGCCCTTGGCTACTTCTTCGGCCAGGTCGCCCTTCATCAGGCCGAGCCAGTTGCGGTAGATCACCACCTTGTCATCGGCATCGACGGCGGCGACAGAGTCTTCGCAGTCCATGATGGTGGTCAGCGCGGCTTCCATCAGCACGTCTTTGACACCGGCGGCATCGGTCTGGCCGACCGGGGTGCTGGCGTCGATCTGGATTTCGAAGTGCAGGCCGTTGTGTTTCAGCAGGATCGCAATCGGCTCAGCCGCAGGGCCTTGGAAACCGATCAACTGCGCGTCGTCACGCAGGCCGCTGTTGCTGCCGCCCTTGAGGCTGACGATCAGCTTGCCATCGGCAATCTTGTAGCCGGTGGACTCGGCGTGGCTGCCGGCGCTGAGCGGGGCGGCCTCATCGAGGAAAGCGCGGGCGAAGGCGATGACCTTGTCGCCGCGCACTTTGTTGTAGCCCTGGCCCTTCTCGGCGCCATCGGCTTCACTGATGGCGTCGGTGCCATACAGCGCGTCATACAACGAACCCCAGCGCGCATTCGAGGCGTTTAGTGCGAAGCGCGCATTCATCACCGGCACGACCAACTGCGGGCCGGCCATGCGGGCGATTTCGTCATCGACGTTTTGGGTTGTGGCCTGGAAGTCTGCAGCTTCTGGCAGCAGGTAGCCGATGTCTTGCAGGAAGGCTTTGTAGGCCACCGGGTCGTGAGCCTGGCCGGCGTGGGTCTGGTGCCAGGTATCGATGCGCGCCTGGAAATCGTCGCGTTTGGCGAGTAGGGCTTTGTTCTTCGGTGCCAGGTCATGGATGACCTTGTCGGCACCGGCCCAGAACTGGTCGGCAGTGATGCCCGTACCGGGAATGGCTTCGTTGTTCACGAAGTCGAACAGGACTTTGGCGACCTGCAGGCCACCGACTTGAACGTGTTCAGTCATTGCTTGCCTCACTCTGCGGAGCTAATGCGCTTTTTCAGATTTTCATTATGTAGTGCACGGTTGGGCATACTACATGATGACTTGCGGTTGTGAAAATTAGACTAAATACGTCGTTTAGCGACCCACTTTGGTCGTACGGTCACAGCGGAGAATCGGATGTTCTCAAAAAACTATTGGATTGTTCCAGATAAATATAAAAATGGTACACGATTTGTTTTCAAGGGCTTCCGGGTCCACCTTGTAGATTGAATTCCAGAGGGCTTTGCCATGGACCATCTTGTACTCACAATTATCGCCGCCGACAAACCCGGGCTGGTTGAACGCATTGCGCAGAACATCGCCGCCCACGGCGGCAACTGGCTCGAAAGCCGCATGGCGCACATGGCCGGGCAGTTTGCCGGGATCCTGCGGGTCAGTGTGCCGGCGGAGAGCCGTCAGGCTTTGGTGGGCGCGCTCGAGGATTTATCCACACACGGCATTCGCGTGCTGGTGGGTGAGGGCAGCACTGGCCAGGCTTCAGCATCCAAATCGATTGTGATGACGCTGGTGGGTAACGACCGTTCGGGCATCGTGCGCGAGATCACGGCGCTGCTGAGCCAGCAGGGGGTCAACCTGGCGAGTCTGAGCACTGACGTTCGCCCGGCTCCCATGAGCGGTGACCCGTTGTTCACTGCCGAGGCGCTGTTGCAGGTGCCGACAGCATTATCCCTGGATGTATTGCAGTTATCCCTGGAAACCCTGGCGGATGACCTGATGGTGGAGCTGCACCACGAGGAATAATCTTTCCACGAGGTTATGCATGGAAATCTTGCATGGGCCTGTGGATAACCTGTAGAGACCCGGCGCCAGGCCAGACCGGCCGGGCTTCTCCGTAAACTGAGTAAAAAACGAGCAGTTTCAAGGGGTTGTGCACAAATGGCGGGGATCAGGTTGTGGATAACCTTGGGATGGGTGTCTGCAAGTCACGCCGACCGTGCCTTGCAGAGGTTTGTACGTTATTTGATCAGCGTTTGCGCACGCTCAGCCAGATATCCACGCTGTACACCACCAGGCCCGCCCAGATGAAGGCGAAGGCAGTCAACGTGCTCGGCGCCAGGTGTTCGCCGAACAGCAGCACGGCTTCCAGCAGCACCAGCGTCGGCGCCACATACTGCAGGAAGCCCAGCGCGGTGTAAGGCAAATGCCGTGCGGCGGCGTTGAAACACACCAGCGGGATCAGCGTCACCGGGCCCGCAGCTACCAGCCACCAGGCTTCTGAGGTGCTCCAAAACGCCAGCTGCGCACTGTGGGCCGTTGGGTTGAACAGCAGCCATGCGAGAGCAATGGGCACCAGCATCCAGGTTTCTACCACCAGCCCCGGCAATGCTTTCACCGGCGCCTGTTTACGGATCAATCCGTAAAAGCCAAAGGTCAACGCCAGCACCAGCGACACCCACGGCAAGCTGCCCACCTGCCACACCTGTTGCGCCACACCCGCTGCAGCCAGCCCGACGGCGACCCATTGCAGACGGCGCAGGCGTTCACCCAGGATCAGCATGCCCAGCAGCACATTGACCAGCGGGTTGATGTAGTAACCCAGGCTCGCTTCCAGCATGCGCCCCGTATTCACCGACCACACATACGTCAGCCAGTTGGCCGCAATCAGCGAACCGCTGAGGGCCAGGATCGCCAGGCGCTTGGGGTTGTCACGCAGTTCGCGGAACCAGCCGGGGTGTTTCCACACCATCAGCAGCAAACCGCCGAACAGCGCTGACCACAGCACGCGGTGCACGATGATCTCGGCGGCGGGTACGCTGGCGATGGCTTTGAAGTAGAGCGGGAACAGACCCCAGATGACATAGGCGCTCAGGCCTAGAATGTATCCCTTGCGGGGGTTGGCGGCTTGCATGCGGAATCCTTGCTTAGGCAGCTAACAAAGCGCAATTGTAGGGATATTTCTCAGGCATTGGGATCTGCTTTCTGTGGGAGCCCGGCTCCCACAGAGAAGCCGTCAGAAGAGTTTCAGGGGTTCTTCGTTCAGGGCCGAGAGTTGTTCGCGCAATGCCAGCACCTGGTCGCCCCAATAGCGCTCACTGCCAAACCAAGGAAAACTGTGGGGAAACGCCGGGTCATCCCAGCGCCGTGCCAGCCAGGCGCTGTAGTGCATCAGGCGCAGGGCGCGCAACGGTTCGATCAACGCCAGTTCGCGCGGATCGAAGTCATGGAATTCCTGATAGCCGTCCATCAATTCCGACAACTGTCCCAGACATTCCTGACGGTCTCCGGCGAGCATCATCCACAGGTCCTGCACCGCCGGGCCCATGCGGCAGTCATCAAGGTCGACAATATGGAACATCTCGTCACGGCACATCATGTTGCCGGGATGGCAATCGCCGTGCATGCGGATGTTCTTGTGCGGCGTGGCCGTGTACACCTCTTCCACGCGTTTGAGCAGGTCGCGGGCCACGGACTCGTAGGCCGGCAGCAGGCTCTTGGGAATGAAGTTGCCTTCCAACAGCGTGGTGAGGGAATCGTGACCGAAGTTCTTCACGCCCAAGGCTTCACGGTGTTCGAACGGGCGGGTGGAACCCACCGCATGCAAACGGCCAAGCAGTTGCCCAAGGCGATACAGCTGATCCAGATTGCCCGGCTCCGGTGCACGGCCGCCACGGCGTGGGAACAAGGTGAAGCGGAAACCGGCGTGTTCGAACAGGCTTTCGCCATTGTGGATCAGTGGTGCCACCACCGGCACTTCGCATTCGGCCAGTTCGAAGGTGAAACGGTGTTCTTCAAGGATCGCCTCGTTCGTCCAACGCTGTGGGCGATAGAACTTGGCGATCAACGGTTCCGAGTCTTCGATGCCCACTTGGTAGACGCGGTTTTCGTAGCTGTTGAGCGCGAGAATGCGCGCATCGCTGAGGAAGCCGATACTTTCGACAGCGTCGAGCACCAGGTCGGGGGTGAGTGTTTCAAACGGATGGGCCATGCGAACTCCTGCGCGCAGCAGGTCGCCGCGTCCGGCTGGGTATGGTAACGCACACGGCTTGAGATAGGGGGCGGCAGTGCAGACGCCATCGCAGGCAAGCCAGCTCCCACATTTGGTCCGTGTCAGTCATGACAACGCGGTCAAGTGTGGGAGCTGGCATGCCTGCGATGCGGCCCTATCAGGCGCCGACGATACCGCCGTCATCCCGCCGAATCGCCATCACTGACGAACGCGGCTTGCCATCCGGCAGGTGCTCCGGCCAGGTGGAGCCGCCGGTCTCACCCGGATGCTGAATCCCCACAAACAACGTTTTCTGATCCGGCGAGAAGCTGATGCCCGTCACTTCACAGGCCACAGGGCCAACCATGAAACGACGGATTTCCCCGGTGGTCGGGTCAGCGCAGAGCATCTGGTTATTGCCCATCCCCGCGAAATCACCCGCGTTGCTGTAGTCGCCATCGGTCAGAATCCACAGCCGCCCGGCCTTGTCGAAACCCAAGCCATCAAGGCTGTTGAACATATTTTGCGGGTTGATATTCGACGAACCGCCCTTCGGCGTGCCGGCGTGAACGCCAGGGTTGCCGGCCACCACAAACAGGTCCCAAGTAAATGCCATGCTGGCGTGGTTATCGGCGTCGGCTTTCCAGCGCAGGATCTGGCCGTAGACGTTTTTCTCACGGGGGTTGGGGCCGCCGACGGGCTGGCCGTCTTCACCGCGCTTGGCGTTGTTGGTGAGGGTGCAATAGACCTGGCCATCGGTGGGGCTGACCACGATCCATTCCGGGCGGTCCATGCGCGTGGCTTTCACCACACTGGCGGCGAGGCGTGCGTGGATCAGCACTTCGGCCTGGCTGTTGAAACCGCTGCTGGCGTCGATGCCGTTTTTGCCATGGGTCAGCTCGACCCACTGGCCCTTGCCTTTGGGGTGGTCGGCATTGCCGTCGCCCGCGTCGAAGATCGCCACGTACAGGGTGCCGTGGTCGAGCAGTTCTTTGTTGGCCTTGTGGTTTTTGTGGTTGATCTTGTCGCGGCTGACGAACTTATAGATGAACTCACCGCGCTCGTCGTCGCCCATGTACACCACGGCGCGGCCGTCGCGGGTTTCAGCGAGGGCGGCGTTCTCGTGTTTGAAGCGGCCCAGGGCGGTGCGCTTGGCTGGGGTGGATTGCGGGTCGAACGGGTCGATTTCCACGACCCAGCCATGGCGATTGAGCTCGTTGGGGTTCTTGGCCAGGTCAAAGCGCGGGTCGTGCTGGTGCCAGTTGATGTCTTTGCTGGCGGCGACGGCGCCGTAGCGTTTCTGCCCGGCATCAAACGTTTGCTGTGGGTTGCTGCTGCCAAAGCAGTCGGTGAAGTTCTCTTCACAGGTCAGATAAGTGCCCCACGGGGTTTTACCGTTGGCGCAGTTCTGGAATGTGCCAAGGGCTTTCTTGCCGGATTTGTCGGCGCTGGTTTTCAGCCATTCGTGACCGGCGGCGGGGCCGCTCAGGCGGATCGGCGAGTTGCCGTGGATGCGCCGGTTGTAGCGCGAGTCCTGGACGAACTGCCAGGTGTCACCCTTGCGCCGCACTTCGATCACCGACACGCCTTCGCTGGCCTGCGCCTTGCGCACATCTTCGGCCGATTGCGGCGCGCCGCCGTGGGCAAAGAGGTAGCGGTAGTTGGTGTATTCGTTGTTGATCGCCATCAGTGCGCGGTTGTCGTCGCCGGGGAAGGCGAACAGGCTCATGCCGTCGTTGTTGTCACCGAACTGCTGTTCCTGAGCGTTGGCCGTGCCGTTGCCGGACGGGTCGAACGCCGGCGCGCTCTTGCTCAGCGGCTGGCCCCAACTGATCAACACCGAAGCGCTGTAGCCCGGCGGCAACGTGATAGCGTCGCTGGTCGCGGCGGCGATGCTGGTAAAACCCAGCAGCGGGCTGGCGGTGGTGGCGTTGACGGCCAGGGCGCTACGGGTCAGCAGGTTGCCGCCCAGGAACATCGCGGCACCGCACAAAGCGCCGGCGCCGATAAAGCGGCGGCGGGTGAGGCCGACCATCTGTTCGAGGTCGGTGGCTTGGTTTTCTTCTAATAGGCTCATCTCAGGCTCCCTGCGGTTTTTGCAGACACCTTAAGGAGCGGGCGTGACGAAATTGTTGCAGTTAAAAGAAGGTGGCGACTTACACCGGTGTTCCCAGCAGCACATTGCTCGGCGCGAACTGTACCTGGATCGCCTGGCCTCTGGCGGCGCCGATGGCGTTGAGCGTGTCGAGTTGCGCCAGGGCGCATAGAACCTGGCCGTTGGGCAGCACGATGCGGACTTCGCTGGGGCCGTCGTCGGCCTCGAGAATGGCGTCGACGGTGCCGCCCATGCAATTGTGTCCAGTTGTTGCAGAGTCCTCGTTTGCCAGCAATTCCAACCAGCCCGCCTTGATCAGTGCGACCACTTCCACGCCAGTTTCCAGCTCCAGTCGCTGCGTGCTGTCGTGGGTGATTTGCGCATCCAGGGACAGCCCGCCAGCCAGTTGCAGGCGCACCAGATCATTGCGGCCATGATGCTCGATGGCGACGACTTGGCCATGCAGTTGATTACGCGCGCTGGTGCGCAGCATCAGGCGGCCGAGCAGGTTGAAGTCACTGGCGGCTTCATCAGAGCCCAGCACTTCGGCCTGTAACACTTGCAGGCGTTGGTAAAGACGCAATACGCGCTCACCCTCGGCCGTCAGCTTGGCGCCGCCGCCGCCCTTGCCGCCGACGCTGCGTTCCACCAGCGGTTTTTGCGCAAGGTTGTTCAACTCGTCGATGGCATCCCATGCCGCCTTGTAACTCAAACCAGCGCTTTTCGCCGCGCGAGTGATGGAGCCTTGCTCGGCGATATGCGCCAGCAAGGCAATGCGCTGTGGGCGACGGATGATGTGCTGGCTGAGGGACGCTGGCAGAGACATGTGGGTACGCTTCGATGAGATGGGCCGAACGTTGCGGGCAAGGTTGGCTGGAGTCAAGTCAACTGCCTGGTTTGGGCGTGCGCGCCAGGCAGTACACATCGACCTGGCGCGCGCCGGCATTCATCAACAGCTGCGCCAGGCTGTGGGCGGTGGCGCCGGTGGTGAGTACGTCGTCCACCAAGGCAAAGTGCCGGCCTTGCACCTGGGCGCCGGGTGCCAGGGCAAAGGCGCCGAGCAGGTTGCGTTTACGGGTCTTGGCGTCGAGGGCTTGCTGGGCGACCGTATCATGAGGGCGTAACAACAGATGTTCATCGTGGGGGAGGTTCAGGTCGCTGCTGAGCCAACGCGTCAGCATCAAGGCCTGGTTATAGCCGCGCTCGCGCAGGCGTTTGCGCGCCATGGGCACCGGCAGCAAACAATCCGGGCGTGTGAGTTCAGTGTTGTCCAGGCGGTGTTGCAGGTGTTGCGCCAATAGTCGTGCAAGCATCTGCCCGAAGGGCCAGCGCGCCTGGTGTTTGAAGCGGCTGATCAGGCTGTCGATGGGAAAGCTGTAGGACCAGGGTGCGATCACCTGTTTAAAGGCCGGTGGTTGTTTCTGGCACTGGCCGCATATTAAACCCTCCATCGGTAGCGGCAGGGCGCACACGTCGCAGTGCTCCAGCAGCCAGGGCAGCTCGGTTTCGCAGACGTTGCACACACAATGGGTTGATTCCGTCGCTTCATCGCAGATTAAACAGATTTGTACGGTTTTTAACCAGATGTAAACCTGGTGTTTGTACTCTGGTTGACAGTGCATGAATCTTCCTTAAATATGCCGAGCATCCGTGTCGTACCTGTGGGTATTGCCCTTCCCACAGCGTTTGCCAAAGCATAATCAAGGAATCGCCCATGAGCGCCAGCACCACCGCCACTTTGCGTCACGATTGGTCCCTCGCCGAAGTCAAAGCGCTGTTCGTGCAGCCGTTCAATGACCTGCTGTTCCAGGCGCAGACCGTGCACCGCGCGCATTTCGACGCCAACCGTGTGCAAGTGTCGACGCTGCTCTCGATCAAAACCGGTGCCTGCCCGGAAGATTGCAAATATTGTCCGCAGTCGGGCCACTACAACACGGGCCTCGAAAAAGAAAAGCTGATGGAAGTGCAGAAGGTGCTGGAAGAGGCCGCTCGCGCCAAAGCCATCGGCTCGACGCGTTTCTGCATGGGCGCCGCCTGGAAACACCCGTCGGCCAAAGACATGCCCTACGTGCTGCAGATGGTCAAAGGCGTGAAGGCCATGGGCCTGGAAACCTGCATGACCCTCGGCCGCTTGGACCAGGACCAGACCGAGGCCCTGGCCCAGGCTGGCCTCGACTACTACAACCACAACCTCGATACCTCGCCGGAGTTCTACGGCAGCATTATCACTACCCGCACCTATGGCGAGCGCCTGCAAACCCTGGCCTATGTGCGTGACTCGGGGATGAAGATCTGCTCCGGTGGCATCCTTGGCATGGGCGAGTCCCTCGACGACCGCGCCAACTTGCTGATCCAACTGGCCAACCTGCCGGAGCATCCTGAGTCGGTGCCGATCAACATGCTGGTGAAGGTCGCCGGTACGCCGCTGGAAAATGCCGAGGATATCGACCCGTTCGACTTCATCCGCATGCTGGCCGTGGCGCGCATCCTGATGCCGCAATCCCACGTGCGCCTGTCGGCCGGCCGTGAGGCGATGAACGAGCAGATGCAGGCGTTGGCGTTTTTTGCCGGGGCCAACTCGATCTTCTACGGCGACAAATTGCTGACCACCGCTAACCCACAGGCTGACAAGGACATGCAACTGTTCTCGCGCCTGGGCATCCTGCCGGAAGCGCGGGAAGAGCACGCGGATGAGGTGCATCAGGCCGCGATCGAGCAGGCGTTGGTGGAGCAGAAGAGCAGCGAGCAGTTCTATAACGCGGTGGTTTGACGCCTATCTCTCTATTGGAATGCAAGCCAGCTCCCACATTGAAACTGTGTTCATCCAGATATATCCGAGGCCTGCATGTCTTTCGATCTCGCCGCGCGCCTCGCTGCCCGCCGTGCCGAACACCTCTATCGCCAACGCCCGCTGCTGGGTAGCCCCCAAGGCCCGGAAGTGGTGGTGGACGGCCAGCCGTTGCTGGCGTTCTGCAATAACGATTACCTGGGCCTGGCCAATCACCCGCAGGTGATCGAAGCCTGGCGCGCCGGTGCATCCCGTTGGGGGGTCGGCGGTGGCGCTTCGCACCTGGTGGTCGGGCATGCCACGCCGCACCATGAACTGGAAGAAGCCCTGGCGGACCTGACCGGTCGCCCACGCGCCTTGCTGTTTACCACCGGCTACATGGCCAACCTCGGTGCGGTCACGGCGTTGGTGGGGCAGGGCGACACGGTGCTGGAAGACCGGCTCAACCATGCATCGTTGCTGGATGCGGGCCTGCTGTCCGGTGCGCGCTTCAATCGCTACCTGCACAACGACGCTGACAGCCTGGCCAAGCGCCTGGAGAAGGCGACCGGTAATACGCTGGTGGTCACCGACGGTGTGTTCAGCATGGACGGCGACCTGGCGGATTTGCCCGCGCTGGCCCGTGCAACCAAGGCCAAAGGCGCCTGGCTGATGGTGGACGACGCCCACGGTTTCGGCCCTTTGGGCGCCCACGGCGGCGGGATCGTCGAGCATTTCGGCCTCAGCCAGGACGACGTGCCGGTGCTGGTCGGCACCCTCGGCAAGGCCTTCGGTACGGCGGGGGCCTTTGTGGCCGGCAGCGAAGAACTGATCGAAAGCCTGATCCAATTCGCCCGGCCCTACATCTACACCACCAGCCAACCGCCCGCCCTGGCCTGCGCCACCTTGAAAAGCCTGGAGCTGTTGCGTACCGAGCACTGGCGGCGCGAGCACCTCAACAACCTCATTCGCCAGTTCCGCCAGGGCGCGGAGCAGCTCGGCCTGGACTTGATGGACAGCTTTACGCCGATCCAGCCGATCCTGATTGGCGACAGTGCCAAAGCCATGCGCCTGTCGCACATGTTGCGCGAACGCGGCTTGATGGTGACCGCGATCCGCCCACCTACCGTGCCGGCCGGCAGCGCGCGTTTGCGCGTGACTTTGACGGCAGCCCACAGCGAGGCGCAGGTGCGGCTATTGTTAAATGCATTGGAAGAGTGTTTCCACTTGTTAGGCGCCTCGGAGCCCAGCCATGCGTGATCGACTGATATTACTGCCCGGCTGGGGCCTTGGCGTATCGCCGCTGGAGCCTTTGGCCGCCGCCTTGCAAGGCCTGGACGAGCACCTGCGGGTGCAGATCGAGCCGTTGCCGGCGCTGGACGCCAGTGACCTGAATGAATGGCTCGACGAACTCGACGCCACGCTGCCGGACAACGCCTGGCTGGGCGGTTGGTCGCTGGGTGGCATGCTGGCTTCGGAGCTGGCGGCGCGACGCGCAGAGCGCTGCTGCGGCCTGCTGACCCTGGCCAGCAACCCCTGTTTCGTTGCCCATGACGGCTGGCCGAGCGCGATGCCCGCCGAGACCTTTGACGCCTTCCTCGCCGGCTGCCATGCCGACTCCCAAGTCACCCTCAAACGCTTCGGCCTGTTGTGCGCAAAGGGCGCGGAAGATCCACGCGGGCTGTCGCGCCTGCTGGTCAGTGGTGCGCCGAACACGCCTTCGAGTGTGTTGATGCCCGGGCTTGAGTTGCTCGCCCAACTCGATACGCGCGACGCTTTGCTGGCTTTCCGTGGCCCGCAGTTGCACCTGTTTGCCGGTATGGATGAACTGGTACCGGCCGAAGCCGCCAGCGCCCTGCTGGCCCTGCTCCCCGATGTTGAAATCGGCCTGATTGAACAGGCCGGCCACGCTTTTCTTCTGGAAGACCCCCACGGTGTAGCGGGGGCCATCCAGGCCTTTTTGCATGAGTGCGTCGATGACTGATTTATCCCACGCCCCGTTGCCGGGTGGCTTGCCGAACAAGCGCCAGGTGGCGGCCTCCTTTTCCCGTGCGGCGGCCAGTTACGATAGCGTTGCCGAGTTGCAGCGGGCGGTGGGCAGCCAATTGCTGACGCGTCTGCCAGCAGGCATTGCGCCTCAACGCTGGCTGGACATGGGCTGCGGCACCGGTTATTTCAGCCGTGTGTTGAGTGAACGGTTGCCCGCCAGCCAAGGCGTGGCGCTGGATATCGCCGAAGGCATGCTCAAGCACGCGCGGCCGTTGGGTGGCGCCGGACATTTCATTGCGGGGGACGCCGAGCGTTTACCGCTGCAAGACGCCAGTTGCGGGCTGATCTTCTCCAGTCTGGCGGTGCAATGGTGCGCGAACTTCGAGGCGGTGCTCAGTGAGGCCTATCGTGTGCTGCGACCGGGGGGGGTGTTGGCGTTTGCCAGTCTTTGCGTGGGCACCCTGGAAGAACTGCGCGAAAGCTGGCGCGCCGCGGATGGCTTGGTCCACGTCAACCGCTTTCGCACCTTCGAGGCTTATCAGCAGCGGTGCGCGGCCAGTGGCCTGCGAGTAGTGAGCCTGGAGCGCCGCCCCCATGTGTTGCACTACCCGGACGTACGCAGCCTGACCCACGAGCTGAAAGCGTTGGGCGCGCACAACCTCAACCCCGGCCGGCCGGGAGGCTTGACGGGGCGTGCGCGGATTGTTGCACTGGTGCAAGCTTATGAGCAGTTCCGTCAGGCCCAGGGCCTGCCGGCGACTTACCAAGTGGTGTATGCCGTACTGGAGAAACCGCTATGACCGCCGCTTACTTCATCACCGGCACCGACACCGATGTCGGCAAGACCACCATCGCTGCAGGCCTGCTCCATGCAGCCCGACAAGCCGGCAGAAGCACCGCCGCCGGCAAACCGGTAGCCTCCGGCTGCCAGGTCACCCCCAAAGGCTTGCGCAACGCCGATGCATTGGCACTGTTGGCCGAATGCTCATTGCCCCTGAGTTATGCCGAGGTCAATCCGGTGGCATTCGAGCCGGCCATCGCGCCCCATCTGGCGGCGCGGGAGGCGGGTGTCTCGCTCACCGTTCACTCTTTGCTCAAACCTATGCAGCAGGTTCTGGCCAGGCAAGCGGATTTCACCCTGATCGAAGGCGCCGGCGGATGGCGTGTGCCATTGGCCGATCAGGCGAATTTATCGGACCTGGCCATGGCGCTCAAACTGCCCGTGATCCTGGTGGTGGGCGTGCGGCTAGGGTGCATCAGCCATGCCTTGCTTACCGCCGAAGCCATCGCGCGAGACGGTTTGCAGTTGGCCGGGTGGGTGGCGAATATCATCGACCCCAAGACCTCCCGTCTGGAAGAAAACCTCGCCACCCTGGCAGAGCGGTTGCCTGCGCCATGCCTGGGCCGTGTGCCGAAACTTAAGCATGCGGGGGCTGAAGCGGTGGCGGAGTACCTGCAATTAGACCTGCTTGACTGATTTTGGCTATCGCTAAGGCATTATGCCATTAGGGTTTTTGTCGGGCGTTTTGTGGGCAACTCTGCTTCAATCACCGCTCACGATTCTCAAAGGCAGGCTTACGCCATGGAAATCTCTGGAAGCAGCGCGTTTTACTCGGGGCTGAGCACTATTCAGGCCGGGCAGAACCGTGTCGACCAGGCTGCGGGCAAGATTGCCAGCGCCGCGACGACCCAGCCATCGGATGCGCAAAGCGACCGTCTGCAAGCCAACGACCGCGCCCAGCCGTCCAACTCGGCCAGCAACATGGTGGAGATGGCCCAAGGCAAGTTCCAAGTCGAGCTCGGCGTAAAAGTCGCCAAGGCTTCGGATGAAATGCTCGGCACGTTGATCGATACCTACGCTTAACTCCCTCTACCAAGGTATGCCGGCTCTTATGTGGGAGCTGGCTTGTCGGGTCGCCGCATCGCTGCGATAGCATCTACCCAGTTATCCTGATACACCGCGGCGCCTGTATCGCAGGCAAGCCAGCTCCCACATTTGCCCTGCGTTCTCCTTTTGAACTTCTACTCTCTTCTAATCATGTGGCGTCTTGCCGCAAGCGTTGCCGTGCGCGCCATTGACCCACGTCATGACAAACGGCATCCGGACGACGCTTGACATCCCTAGGTGGTAAACGTATGTTTCAAACACCTGTTTGACCGCCACAACACATCCACGCGGTTGTTCATTCCAGATACATCAGCAGAGGTTTATCGCTATGCCTGACTACAAGGCCCCCTTGCGTGATATTCGCTTCGTTCGTGACGAACTGCTCGGCTATGAAGCGCACTATCAGAGCCTGCCGGCTTGCCAGGACGCTACCCCGGACATGGTTGACGCCATCCTTGAAGAAGGCGCCAAGTTCTGTGAGCAAGTGCTGGCACCGCTGAACCGCGTGGGCGACATCGAAGGGTGCACCTGGAGTGAGTCAGGCGTTAAGACCCCTGCTGGTTTCAAAGAAGCCTACAAACAATTCGTTGAAGGCGGCTGGCCAAGCCTGGCCCACGACGTGGAGCACGGTGGCCAAGGCCTGCCGGAGTCCCTGGGCCTGGCAGTCAGCGAAATGGTTGGCGAAGCCAACTGGTCGTGGGGCATGTACCCGGGCCTGTCCCACGGTGCGATGAACACCATTTCCGAGCACGGCACCCCTGAGCAGCAAGAGGCCTACCTGACCAAACTGGTGTCGGGTGAATGGACCGGCACCATGTGCCTGACCGAGCCACACTGCGGCACCGACCTGGGCATGCTGCGCACCAAGGCCGAGCCTCAGGCTGACGGTTCCTACAAAGTCTCCGGCACCAAGATCTTCATCTCGGCCGGTGAACACGACATGGCCGACAACATCGTCCACATCGTACTGGCCCGCCTGCCGGACGCACCGGCTGGCACCAAAGGCATCTCGCTGTTCATCGTGCCGAAATTCATGCCAAACGCCGATGGTTCGGTGGGTGAGCGCAACGCAGTGACCTGTGGCTCCCTGGAACACAAGATGGGTATCCACGGCAACGCCACCTGCGTGATGAACTTCGACGCGGCCACCGGTTTCCTGATCGGCCCGGCGAATAAAGGTCTGAACTGCATGTTCACCTTTATGAACACCGCTCGCCTGGGCACCGCGCTGCAAGGCCTGGCCCACGCCGAGATCGGCTTCCAGGGCGGCCTGAAATACGCCCGCGACCGTCTGCAAATGCGCTCGCTGACTGGCCCAAAAGCGCCGGAAAAGGCCGCTGACCCGATCATCGTGCACCCAGACGTGCGCCGCATGCTGCTGACCATGAAAGCCTTCGCCGAAGGCAACCGTGCGATGGTGTACTTCACCGCCAAGCAAGTGGACATCGTCAAATACGGCACCGACGACGAAGCCAAGAAACAGGCTGACGGCCTGCTGGCCTTCATGACTCCGATCGCCAAGGCGTTCATGACCGAAGTCGGTTTTGAGTCTGCCAACCACGGCGTACAGATCTACGGCGGCCACGGCTTCATCGCCGAGTGGGGCATGGAGCAGAACGTTCGCGACAGCCGCATTTCGATGCTGTACGAAGGCACCACCGGTATCCAGGCGCTGGACCTGCTCGGCCGCAAAGTGCTGATGACCCAGGGCGAAGCGCTCAAGGGCTTCACCAAGATCGTGCATAAGTTCTGCCAGGCCAACGAAGGCAACGAGGCCGTTCAGGAGTTTGTTACTCCGCTGGCCGCGCTGAACAAAGAGTGGGGCGAGTTGACCATGAAGGTCGGCATGGCCGCGATGAAAGACCGTGAAGAAGTGGGTGCCGCCTCGGTGGACTACCTGATGTACTCCGGTTATGCGTGCCTGGCTTACTTCTGGGCTGACATGGCGCGCCTGGCTGCCGAAAAACTGGCTGCCGGCACCACCGAAGAGGCGTTCTACACCGCCAAGCTGCAGACCGCGCGCTTCTACTTCCAGCGAATCCTGCCGCGTACCCAGACCCATAAAGCCACCATGCTGTCGGGCGCCAACAACCT
This sequence comes from Pseudomonas sp. H1_A03, assembly GCF_054685145.1. Classification (NCBI taxonomy): domain Bacteria; kingdom Pseudomonadati; phylum Pseudomonadota; class Gammaproteobacteria; order Pseudomonadales; family Pseudomonadaceae; genus Pseudomonas; species Pseudomonas sp. H1_A03. The sequence continues at coordinate 705,452 of NZ_CP162829.1, read as the reverse complement.
GATGGACATGAAAGAAGAAGACTTCGGCCTGGCTTACTAAGCCTCACCGGGTTCACTTCCACAGCCGCTGCTCCGTGACAGGAGCAGCGGCTTTTTTGTGCGCGATAAAAAACCGCAGCACAGCACTCAGGGATTGCTGCCGGCTGCCGTTACAGTGATGGCAATGTGATACATGCACGACGGGTTGTGCTTAACTGTCCGGGTAGAGGCACATTGCCATTATTTTTTTGCGGGTCGGAGTTTTACCCTTGTCGCGCGTGTCCGCTGTCAGTTTCAGTCATTTCCTCCCTTCGTTACTGCTGTTGCTGGCCGGGCTCTCGGCTGCATATATCAAAGACCTCAGCGTTTTCTTCACGTCACTGTTCAATGTGTTGCCGACCTTGGTGCTGTTGCTCGGCGGTTCGTACTGCGCGGTGTACCGCCGTCAGCGTGAACTGTTCCTGATGATCACGGTGTATATCGCCTACTTCCTGCTCGATACCCAGACCGACTTCTACCGCGACCACGGCCGCGTGCGCGAAGACGCGGCCGTGGTGTTTCACCTGTGCTGCTTGTTGCTGCCGTTGTTGTTCAGCATTTACGCGCTGTGGCAGGAGAAGACCCACCTGTTCCGTGATTTCGTCGCCCGTGGCGCTGTGTTGCTGGCGATAGGCAGTGTGGCGCTGGCACTTGAGCAGAGTTTCCCCGTGGCGGTGCTGAACTGGCTGGCGGAGATTCGCTGGCCCGTGCTGCATGGCGCCTGGATGAGCCTGATCCAATTGTCGTATCCGATGTTCCTGATCGGCTTCCTGACCCTGGCCGCACAGTACTGGTACCAGCCGCGCCCGCTGCACGCCGCGCAACTGGTGGGTTTGCTGGGGTTGTTCTGGATGTTGCCGCAGACGTTCATCCTGCCGTTCACCCTGAATATCATGTGCAGCCAGGTGATGCTGATGATCGCCGCTGGCGTCGCCCACGAGGCCTATCAAATGGCCTTCCGCGATGAGCTGACCGGCTTGCCGGGACGACGTGCGCTGAACGAGCGTATGCAGCGATTGGGGCGCAACTATGTGCTGGCGATGAGTGACGTCGACCACTTCAAGCGCTTCAACGACACCCATGGCCATGACGTCGGCGACCAGGTGCTGCGCCTGGTGGCAAGCAAGCTGTCCAAGGTCAACGGCGGCGGGCGCGCCTACCGGTATGGCGGTGAAGAGTTTGCCGTGGTGTTCGCCGGCAAGACGGTGGAGGAATGCTTGCCGCACCTGGAAGAAATCCGCGAGATCATCGCCGATTACGCTATCAAATTACGCAACCTGGACCGCCCTCAAGACGACCACCAAGGCCGTCAGCGGCGGGCGGGCAGTGGCGCCTCGAGTGTTTCGGTGACCATCAGTATCGGCGTGGCCGAACGCCAGGCTGAGCAGCGCACACCGGAGGAAGTCCTCAAGTCTGCCGACCAGGCGCTGTACGCTGCCAAGGGCGCCGGGCGTAACTGTGTGGTCGCGGCTGGCCAGACCCGCCGTGGCGCGGTGCGGGAAAGCGCTGCCGGTTGAGTAATGGTGCTGTATTCAGCAGCCCTACAGTGATTGTCGAGGGCCGTCGCCGGCAGTAGGTTTAAACCATCTGCTGCCGGAGACATCGCCATGCCTGACTACAAAGCTCCCCTGCGCGACATGCGCTTTCTGATCGACAACGTATTTGATTTCCACGGCCACTACGCCGCGTTGGGAGCAACCGACGCCAGCCCGGACATGGTCAATGCGATCCTCGAAGAAGGCGCCAAATTTTGCGAGAACGTGCTGTCGCCGCTCAACCGCAGCGGTGATGAAGAAGGCTGCCATTTCGACAATGGCGTCGTCACCACGCCGAAGGGCTTCAAGGAAGCCTTCGCCCAGTACGTGGAAGGTGGCTGGCACGGTGTGGCGGCGGACCCGGCGTATGGCGGCCAAGGCTTGCCGCAGTCGCTGGGCCTGGTGCTCAGCGAAATGATCGGCTCCAGCAACACCTCCTGGGGCATGTACCCAGGGCTGACCCACGGCGCAATGTCGGCGATCCATGCCCATGGCACCGCCGAGCAAAAAGATACGTTCCTGAACAAACTCACCGCCGGCGAATGGACCGGCACCATGTGCCTCACCGAAGCCCACTGCGGCACCGACCTGGGCCTGATCAAGACTCGCGCCGTGCCCCAGGCGGACGGTAGCTATGCGGTTACCGGCAGCAAGATCTTCATCTCGGCCGGCGAACACGACATGAGTGCCAACATTATCCACTTAGTGCTGGCCAAGCTGCCGGATGCGCCGGCGGGCACCAAGGGCATCTCGCTGTTTATCGTGCCCAAGTTCCATGCCGATTCCGGCGAGCGCAACGCGGTGCACTGCGGCTCCATCGAACACAAGATGGGCATCAAGGCCTCGGCCACCTGTGTGCTGAATTTCGACGGTGCCAGAGGTTTCCTGATAGGCGAGGCGAACAAAGGCCTCAACTGCATGTTCACCATGATGAACCATGCGCGCCTGGGCACCGGCATGCAGGGCCTGTGCAATGGCGAGGCAAGCTTCCAGGGGGCGATCAAGTACGCCAACGATCGCTTGCAAATGCGCTCGCTGACCGGCGCCAAGGCTCCGGAAAAAGCCGCCGACCCTATCATCGTGCACCCCGATGTGCGCCGCATGTTGCTGACCATGAAAGCCTTCAACGAAGGCAACCGCGCGCTGACCTACTTCACCGCGCAATTGCTCGACACCGCACACCTGAGCAGCGACGCCGCCCAACGCCAGGACGCCGAAGACCTGTTGGCGTTCCTCACGCCCATCTGCAAAGCCTTTATGACCGATACCGGGTTGGAGGTGACCAACCACGGCATGCAGGTCTTCGGCGGCCACGGTTACATCCGCGAATGGGGCATGGAGCAACTGGCCCGCGATGCGCGGATTGCGCCGATCTATGAAGGCACCAACGGCATCCAGGCCCTCGACTTGCTGGGGCGCAAGGTGCTGGGCAGCCAGGGCAAGTTGCTGCGCGGGTTTACCAAAATCGTGCACAAGTTCTGCGCCGCGCATGCCGAGCATCCGCAACTCAGGGCCTATGTAGCGCAGCTCAATCAACTGAACGGGGAATGGGGCGAACTGACCACCCAGGTCGGTATGGCCGCGATGAAGAACCCCGATGAAGTCGGTGCGGCGGCAGTGGATTACTTGATGTACAGCGGCTACGTGGTGCTCGCTTACCTGTGGCTGCGCATGGCGATTGCTGCCCTTGACCAGCAAGACGCTGATTTCGCCAAGGCCAAGCTGGCCACTTGCGACTTCTACTTCAAGCGCCTGCTGCCGCGTACTGCCACGCACCGCGCGGCGGTGGAGGCGGGCAGCGAATGCCTGATGAGTCTGCCTGCGGAGGCATTTGCGCTGTGATGACTTAAAAATACCTATCAGTCACAAGTGGACCCTATGTGTCTGAAAAGTTGTTCGGGTACACTCGGAGCCTGTAAAACCGATCCTACCGAATCACTTTTCACGTTCTTACGAGGTTTGCCATGGCTGATTACAAAGCGCCGCTGCGTGATATGCGCTTCGTCCTCAACGAAGTCTTTGAGGTCGCCGACACGTGGGCCCAATTGCCGGCATTGGCAGACACCGTTGACGCCGAAACCGTAGAGGCCATCCTCGAAGAAGCCGGCAAGGTCACCGCCAAATCCATCGCCCCGCTCAGCCGCGGTGGCGATGAACAAGGTTGCCGCTGGGACAACACCGCGGTGTTTACGCCGGACGGTTTCCCGCAGGCCTACAAAACCTACGCCGAAGGCGGTTGGGTTGGCGTAGGCGGCGACCCTGCCTTCGGTGGCATGGGCATGCCCAAGGCCGTGTCAGCCCAGGTCGAAGAGATGATCAACTCGTCAAGCCTGGCATTCGGTTTGTACCCGATGCTGACCTCCGGCGCCTGCGTGTCGATTGCCACGCACGCCGGCGAAGCACTCAAGGCCGCCTACCTGCCGAAGATGTATTCCGGTGAATGGGCAGGCTCCATGTGCCTGACCGAATCCCATGCCGGTACCGACTTGGGGATGATCCGTACCAAGGCGGAGCCGCAGGCGGACGGTTCCTACAAAGTCAGCGGCACCAAGATCTTTATCACCGGTGGCGAACACGACCTCACCGACAACATCATTCACCTGGTGCTGGCCAAACTGCCGGATGCGCCGGCCGGTCCCAAGGGCATTTCGCTGTTCCTGGTGCCGAAGTTCATGGTGAATGCCGACGGCAGCCTGGGCGCACGCAACCCGGTGAGCTGTGGCTCGATCGAGCATAAAATGGGGATCCAGGCGTCCGCGACCTGTGTGATGAATTTCGACGAAGCCGTGGGTTTTCTGGTGGGCGAACCGAACCGTGGTCTGGCGGCGATGTTCACCATGATGAACTACGAGCGTTTGGGTGTGGGTATCCAGGGCCTGGCATCCGGCGAGCGCTCTTACCAGAATGCCATTGAATACGCGCGTGACCGCCTGCAAAGCCGTGCGCCGACCGGCGCGCAGGCCAAGGACAAAGCGGCTGACCCGATCATCGTGCACCCGGACGTGCGCCGCATGCTGCTGACCATGAAGGCTGCGAATGAAGGCGGGCGTGCCTTCTCCACCTACGTGGCGACGCAACTGGATATCGCCAAGTTCAGCGACGATGCCGCGGCCCGCGAACGTGCGGATAACCTGGTGGCGTTGCTGACCCCAGTGGCCAAGGCGTTCTTGAGCGACCTGGGCCTGGAAACCACGGTGCTCGGCCAGCAGGTGTTTGGCGGCCACGGCTACATTCGCGAGTGGGGCCAGGAGCAACTGGTGCGCGATGTGCGCATCACCCAGATCTACGAAGGCACCAACGGCATCCAGGCGCTGGACCTGATGGGGCGCAAGATCGTCGGCAGCGGCGGGGCGTTCTACACCTTGTTTGCCGATGAGATCCGCGCGTTCATTGCCTCGGCCGGTGCCGAGCTGGCTGAATTCACCACACCGCTGAGCGCGGCGGTGGATAACCTGGATGAACTGACCGCCTGGGTCCTGGATCGCGCCAAGACAGACCCGAATGAAATCGGCGCGGCGTCCGTTGAGTATTTGCATGCATTTGGATACATGGCCTACGCCTATATGTGGGCGCGCATGGCCAAGGCGGCGCTGGGCAAGGAGTCTGAAGAAGACTTCTACGCCAGCAAGATGGGCACTGCGCGCTTCTACTTTGCGCGCCTGTTGCCACGTATCCATTCGCTGAGTGCGTCGGTAAAAGCCGGCAGCGAATCGCTGTTTCTGCTGGATGAAGCCCTGTTCTAAGGGAATGGAGGGCGTGTAAGCATTCTCTTACATGACGTGCTGCTATTCGTCCTCTATCGCCATATTGGATCCACGGATAATCTACTTCACATGGACGTCGCGCAGGAAGCGCAAAGCAACAACACGGACACGTAGGATTCTGCCAGGACGGCGGAGTGAAATGGATGTCAGGGAAACAGTCTGCAAAGCCCCGCTTCGGCGGGGTTTTCTTTTGCCTGCGAAAAAGTCATGCCGGTGCCTGCGGTGCATTCATCACGTCTTCCAGCAAGGTGCGCAGTAACGCCATTGTCGCTTGCTGACGTTGCACGTCGCGACACACCAAGCCCACTTTCAGCGGCACCCTGGGTTCACTCAAGGGTTTCCACAACAGCGCCTGGCTGTTGTGTTCGTCCTGGGAACGCCCTGGCAGTACTGTCGCAAGCTTTGTGTGAGGCAAGCTGTCGAGAATCCCCACCATGGTATTGAGCTCGGCCTGCACTTGCGGGCGACGGCCGAGGTTGGCCAGTTGGCCCTGCCAGATCTGCCTCACCTGGAACTCCTCGCCCAGCAGCAACATGGGTAACTCCGCCGCCTGCTTCAGCGAAACCTTCTTGAATTCCCGCAGGGGATGATCCTCCGGGAGGACCACCTTCAATTCGTCTTCATACAACAACACGCCGTGCAACCCCGGCTGGCGGGGCGGCAGGTAGCTGATACCGATGTCCAGCGAACCGTTGAGCAGGCGCCGTTCAATTTCAATCCCGGTCAACTCGTAGATCTGCACCACCAAGTGCGGCTGGGCCTTGCGCACGCGCTCGAGCATCTGCGGCACCAGGCTGGTGTGCACGGTTTGCAGCACACCGATAGCCAACGTGCGCATTGCCTGGCCCTTGAAGTTACGCAACGCCTCGACCGCCTGTTGCAAGCCATCAATCAGCGGCAGGGCGTGGTTGTACAGCGTGTGCGCCGCCAGTGTCGGTAATAGCCGCTTGCTGCTGCGCTCGAACAGGCTCACATCGAGGTTCTGTTCCAACTGGCGAATCTGCTGGGACAGTGCCGGTTGGGAGATCGACAGGCGTTCCGCAGCACGGCCTACGTGGCCTTCCTCATACACCGCGACGAAATAACGCAGTTGCTTGAAATCCATAAGGCTTACTTATCGAAAAAGCTGGAAAAACGAAATGGCCGGTGGCCCCCGAGCCGCCTAGTCTAGCGCCTATTCGCAGGGCTTACAGGGCCGGATCGGGCAATGAACAGTGTTTATGTTGATGGCGTTTACATAGGCAAGGCTAACAATCTTCAACCAGGTTACACGGCGAGTACCGACCAAGGTCCGGTTGCCAAAGGGGGGTGGCTTGTGAACCTGTTCACTCTGCGCCGCCCCGTGCCGAGCCTGGACGACCTGGTCCTCGACGCCCCGCGCGACAGTCTTTCCAGCGCCGCTCTGATGCCCACGCTGGCCCGGCCGCCTCAAGTATTTGTGCGCGGCCAAGGCTCCTGGTTGTGGGACAGCGACGACCGTGCCTATCTGGATTTCAGCCAGGGCAGCGCCGCCAACAGCCTCGGCCACAGCCCGCAAGTGTTGATCAAAGCGCTGGCCGACCAGACTCAGACACTGATCAACCCTGGCAACGGCCTGCACAACCGTGCCCAACTCAACCTCGTCGACCGCCTGTGCCATCGCACCGGCAGCGATCAGGCGTACCTGCTCAACAGTGGTGCGGAAGCCTGCGAAGCCGCGATCAAACTGGCGCGCAAGTGGGGCCAGCTGTATCGCGGCGGTGCCTACCGCATCATCAGCGCCAGCAGTGCCTGTCACGGTCGCAGCTTCGCGGCAATGTCGGCCTCGGCGGGTGCCTTAGAAAACCGTTTCGAACCGCAGTTGCCGGGCTTCAGCCATGTCCCCTTCAACGACTTGCCAGCCCTGCACGCCGCAGTCGACGCGCAAACCGTCGCGATCATGCTCGAGCCGATCCAGGGCGAAGCCGGGGTGATTCCCGCGACGGAGCACTATCTCAAAGGTGTAGAACGTTTGTGTCGCGAACTGGGGATCCTGCTGATTCTCGACGAAGTGCAAACCGGCATTGGCCGCTGCGGCACGTTGCTCGCCGAACAGCAATACGGCGTCCGCGCCGACATCATCACCCTTGGCAAAGGCCTGGGCGGCGGCGTCCCCCTCGCAGCGCTGCTGGCACGCGGCAAAGCGTGCTGTTTTGAAGTGGGCGAGCTGGAAGGCACCCATCATGGCAATGCGCTAATGGCCTCGGCGGGGTTGGCGGTGCTCGATACGGTGCTGCAACACGGTTTTCTGGAGCAAGTGCGTGAGTCCGGCGTCTATCTCGGCGAAGGCCTCGCCCGCCTGGCCTACCGCTACGACCATGGACAACTGCGCGGCGATGGCCTGATGTGGGGGCTGATGTTGTCGGATGATTGCGCAGATGCTGTCGTAAAAGCAGCACTGCACGAAGGGCTGATCCTTAACGCCCCACAACCCAACTGCCTGCGATTCACTCCTGCTTTAACCGTGAGCAAAAGCAACATCGACGAAATGCTCCTGCGCCTGGCCCGCGCCTTCTCCCGCGTGCGCACCGCGCAACTGCAATGCCGCAAGGGCATCGCCGTTTAACCCCCTATTTTCCTGAACCGTCTCGCGGCATACGCGGCGCCTCCGGCCTGATTATTTTGGCTGGGGGCATTTTTTTGGTTCTTCATTTCAAGATGGCTCAACGCCAGAATCCACTGAACCCTCACGAACGCCCAAGGTCGATTAGCTACACGGCTCGCACGAGCCGATTTTTTTGGAGCTTACCCATGGACATCATTCGTATCATCATCGCCATTCTGCTGCCGCCACTGGGTGTGTTCCTGCAAGTGGGTCTCGGCGGCGCGTTCTGGCTGAACATCCTGCTGACCCTGTGCGGTTACTTCCCTGGCGTTATCCACGCGGTGTACATCATCGCCAAGCGCTGAGGCCGTCAGCCTTTTGCGATGAGCCGTGAGTTGCGCTCATTGCGAAAGGCCAGCTGCTCGATGGTCTGGGTGGCGTGTTCGGCTTCTTCCCGCGCCTGCAGGATGATGCCGTGCTGATCAGACTTGCTGCACACCGGGTCGGCATTGCTCGCATCCCCCGTGAGCATGAAGGCCTGGCAACGGCATCCGCCAAAGTCCTTTTCCTTTTCATCGCATGAACGGCACGGCTCGGGCATCCAGTCATAGCCGCGAAAGCGGTTGAAGCCAAACGAGTCGTACCAGATGTGCTGCATGCTGTGGTGACGCACATTGGGAAATTGCACCGGCATCTGTCGGGCGCCGTGGCAGGGTAGGGCGGTGCCGTCTGGCGTGACTGTCAGAAAGATACTGCCCCAGCCATTCATGCAGGCTTTAGGGCGCTCCTCATAGTAATCCGGGGTGACGAAGATCAGCTTGCAGGGGTGGCCTTCGGCTTCCAGCTTGGCGCGGTATTCATTGGTGATGCGTTCGGCGCGCACCAGTTGTTCCCGGGTCGGCAGCAACCCCACACGATTGAGCTGCGCCCAGCCGTAGAACTGGCAGGTGGCGAGTTCGACAAAGTCCGCTTCAAGCGCAATGCACAACTCGATGATGCGGTCGATCTTGTCGATATTGTGCCGATGGGTGACGAAGTTCAGCACCATCGGGTAGCCGTGGGCTTTCACCGCACGGGCCATTTCCAATTTTTGCGCGAAAGCTTTTTTTGAGCCGGCCAGCAGGTTGTTCACCTGTTCGTCGCTGGCCTGGAAACTGATCTGGATATGGTCCAGGCCAGCCTTCTTGAAATCGCTGATCTTCTGCTCGGTCAAGCCGATGCCGGAAGTGATCAGGTTGGTGTAGAAACCCAACTTGCGCGCCTCGGCGATCAGCTCGGCGAGGTCCTGGCGCACCAGCGGCTCACCGCCGGAAAACCCCAGTTGTGCGGCACCCATCTCGCGAGCCTCACGAAACACCTTGATCCACTGCTCGGTACTCAGCTCCTTGCCCTGCTCGGCAAAATCCAGCGGGTTGGAGCAGTACGGGCACTGCAACGGGCAGCGGTAGGTCAGTTCAGCCAGCAGCCACAGCGGCAGGCCGATGGCTGGCTTCTCAGGCAAGGGTGATCCAGTGCTCAGCACGGGCGACCTCCATGAATTGCTCAATGTCTTCGCCGAGCTCGGGCACGCCGGGGAATTGTTTATCCAGCTCGGCGATGATCGCGGCCACGTCGCGCTCGCCGTCGATCAAACCACCAATCAGTGCGGCGCTGTCGTTGAGCTTGATCATGCCCTCGGGATACAGCAGCACATGGCCTTTTTGCGCAGGCTCGTACTGGTAACGATAGCCCTGGCGCCAGGTGGGTTTTTTGCTGCGATCAAAGCTCATAGGGCGATCCCTTTATGCCACACCCGCTGCTCGGTGACGCTGTGATACGGCGGGCGTTTCAGTTCATAGGCCATGCTCATGGCATCCAGCATGCTCCACAGGATGTCCAGTTTGAACTGGAGAATTTCCAGCATGCGCGCTTGGCCTTCACGGGTGGTGTAGTGCTGCAGGGTGATCGCCAAGCCGTGCTCCACGTCGCGCCGGGCCTGGCCCAGGCGGGTGCGGAAATACTCATAACCGGCTGGGTCGATCCACGGGTAATGCTGTGGCCAACTGTCGAGGCGCGACTGGTGGATCTGCGGCGCAAACAGCTCAGTCAATGAACTGCTGGCGGCCTCCTGCCAACTGGCACGGCGGGCGAAGTTGACGTAGGCATCCACCGCAAAACGCACGCCGGGCAACACCAGTTCCTGGGAGCGCAGTTGGTCCGGGTCGAGGCCGACTGCTTGGCCCAGGCGCAGCCAGGCTTCGATACCGCCGTCCTCACCCGGTGCGCCATCGTGGTCGAGCAGGCGCTGGATCCACTCGCGACGGATTTCACGGTCCGGGCAGTTGGCCAGGATCGCGGCGTCCTTCAGCGGGATGTTCACCTGATAGTAGAAACGGTTGGCGACCCAGCCTTGGATCTGCTCGCGAGTGGCGCGCCCTTCATACATCGCCACGTGGTACGGGTGATGGATATGGTAGAAGGCGCCCTTGGCGCGCAGGGCTGCTTCAAATTCGGCGGGCGTTAGCGGTGCGTCAGTCATATTGTCTGCTCCTACAATTCAATGCTCATGCCGTCGTAGGCCACTTCGACATTGCGCCGCACCAATTCCGCTCGCTCGGGGGAGTCTTCATCGAGGATCGGGTTGGTGTTGTTGATATGGATAAGCACCTTGCGCTGCTCGGGCAATTGCTCCAGCACCTCGAGCATGCCACCGGGGCCGTTCTGTGCCAGGTGGCCCATCTCGCGGCCGGTGCGGGTGCCAACACCACGGCGCTGCATTTCATCGTCATCCCACATCGTGCCGTCCACCAACAGGCAGTCGCTGCCGGCCATGATTTCCAGCAGTGGCGCGTCGACCTTGCCCAGCCCTGGGGCGTAGAACAGTTTGCCGCCGGTGCGCAGGTCTTCGACGATCAGGCCGATATTGTCACCGGGGTGGGGGTCGAAACGGTGCGGCGAATAAGGCGGTGCGGCGCTGCGCAGTGGCAGCGGGGTGAAACGCAGGTTGGGGCAGGCCGGGATGCTGAAGCTGGCGTCCAGCTCGATGCGGTTCCAGGCCAGGCCGCCGTTCCAGTGGGTCAGCATGGTGAACAGCGGGAAGCCGGTGCTCAGGTCTTCATGGACCATGTCGGTGCACCACACCTGGTGCGGACAACCCTCGCGCAGGCTCAACAGGCCGGTGGTGTGGTCGATCTGGCTGTCCATCAGGATGATCGCGCTGATGCCGGTGTCACGCAGGCCGCGGCCCGGTTGCATCGGCGCGAAACCCTGGAGTTGCGCGCGGATATCCGGCGAGGCATTGCACAGCACCCAGTTCACGCCATCGTCGGAGATCGCAATGGATGACTGGGTACGCGCTTGCGCCCGCAGGCTGCCATCGCGGAAACCAGCGCAGTTCACGCAGTTGCAGTTCCACTGCGGGAAACCACCGCCGGCGGCGGAACCTAAGATCTGGACAAACATGGTCGCTCCATCAAGCTCAAAACAAAAACGCCCCGGGCGAACCGAGGCGTTGTATTACCCAGCGGATTAACGGCTGGCGAAGTACATGGTGACTTCGAAACCGATGCGCAGATCAGTGTAAGCAGGTTTGGACCAAGTCATGTTCTTACTCCTACGAAGGGATGGGACGTTCACTACCAAGTAATACATATAGTCCACCTCCAGTCGGAGATGTTCAGAGGTGTGCGTGGGAATGTTACGCAATTATTTTCAAGTTAGCGCTGTCTTGGTGGAAAAAGCCTTTTGCAGGGGCGGCAATGATCAGTCTGCCGCTTGCCAGGTCGCCGAGATGCGCGCGCCGTTGGCGACGCAGCGCCAGCCGCCTGTGGCGTCGTTCAATTGCTGGGCGGCGTGCTGCAGCATTTCGCGGGAACAGGCTTGGATCCTGGATTGAAGCTGCTCCAGGTAACCCGACGAATGGCCAGCCAGATGGGCATGCCAGAGCAGGTCGGCAGCCTGAGCGTTGGGCAGTGCCTGGGCTGAAAACTGTTGCGCCAGATCCAGGTTGCCGAGGTCGTCGCAGCCATTGATCAGTGCTGGCAGTTGCGCCAGGAAGGTTTGCAGGTGATCTGCGATGCCTTCCAGGGAAACGCTGGGGGACTGTACGCCGAATAGCAGGGCGGTCTGGCCGTTTATCTGTCGGATGCCGCTGAACACGGCGTAGCCGATTTGCAGTTCTACCCGCAGCTTTTGGTAGAACGGCCCTTGGAGCAGATGGCCGAGCAGTCGCCACGCGGCTTCGTCTGCCAGGGATTGGCTGGGTGTTGGGCAAAACAACAGCAACGCAGCTTCGTCAGAGCCGATTTTCACCTCATGCCACACGCGTTGACCGCTGAGGGACGGGAGTACTTGATCGAGGCTCGCAGGCTGCCCTGGCAAGCGGGCCGCTGCTGTTTTGATTGCGGATTCATACGTCGCGGGGAAACCCATCCCCAGGCCTTTCCAACGTGCGGTGGCCCACGATTCAGAACGAGGAGTGCTGGCGGAGCAGCAAGCGGGCAGGGCCTTTAGCAACTCTCGAATGGCGATCATCGGCGGTGAGGCAGGTTGCGCCTCTTGCGGTTGAGTCAGACTCTGCGCCAAAACCTCCAGCACGGCGGGTATGGGTTCCAGCAGCCCTATCATTTTTACCAGCGCGTCATTGCCCAGGCTTTCGAACGACAATTCGACACCCGCCTGACGCGCATTTTCACACAACGCCTGCAATGCGCTCTCCAGGCCGGTGGGGGCCGACTGCCATTGCACATACAGGGCACCTTCACCACTGTCGTCCGCCAGCGCCTGGCTGAAGTTCAATGCCGACACCTCCCGACGCCCGCGGGAGCGATCCTGGGCGAAGGTGCGCAACCCCCGGTGGGCGCTGGTCTGGCCGCGAATCAGGCCGGCGCGTTCTTCCTTGACTGATGGTCGTAGGAACGGGTTGTTCGGCGGCAGTTGCCAAGTGTGCGCGGAAGGTGGCAGGCGCAGCGAATCAAGCATGGCCTTGAGGGCGACGACATCCTGTTCCGAAAGAGCCTGGCTGTCGTGTCTGGCCAATGCCAGCGCGCCTTGGACCTGTTGTTGACGAACGGCCAACAGCGCGAACTCTTCCCGTAGTGAAGTCCAATCGCTCTGTGCGAAAAAGCTCAGCCAATCGTGCAGCAACGCCTCTATCTGCGTAGCCGACTTATCTTGGGCGCTAAGCGTGAAGTCGATATCCAGCACAGCTTGCCCGGCGAAGTGATAAAGCACCGACGCCTGCAGTGCTCTCGCCAGTTGCCGCGCTTTCAGTTCAGCCAGCAATCCGCCGGGGGCCGAGGCATTCAGCCAGGCACAGAGAAAATCCAGTGCTTCACGCGGCGCGTCACACGTGATGACGTGGTGCAGGTGGTCATTGGCGATGTGCTGATAGCTGCGCGCTTCACCCTGCATCAAAGCCGGTGGCGCAGATTGTGGGCGTAGAGGTCCTGAGGTCAGTTGTTCACTGAACTGCTGTGCCAGGCATTGCAGTTCATCCAGCGACAGTGGGCCGGCCAAGCTCAGCGTCATCTGCCCGCTCTGATAGAAATGCGCGTGGAATTCCCGCAATGCCTGCTGGAATGCCTCACGCTCCACCGGCAGGCTGTCGCGGTTGCCCGCATGAAAACCCCGCAGCGGATGGTCCGCGGCCAGGCCTTGCAGCAGCGCGACGTGTTGCTGCGCCCCGACATCCTTGGACCAAGCGACGAACTCTGCGTGCAGCACCTCGCGTTCGCGTAGCTGATCCTCCAGCGCCAGGCGTGGTTGGGACAGCATGTCCGCCAAGCGCTCCAGGCCACCGGTAAACGTTGACGCCGGCAGCTCAAAGAAGAACGCCGTGGTGCGCTCACGGGTGCTCGCATTGACTTGGCCCCCATGACGTTGCACGTAGGCCATCAACCCCTCTGTGGTGGGAAAACGCTCGGTGCCGAGAAACAACAAATGTTCCAGAAAGTGCGCCAACCCCGGCCAGGCCAATGGCACGTCATGGCTGCCGGCCGACACCCGCAAAACGGCAGCGCAACGCTTCAAACGCGGGGCATGATGCAAGGAAACCCGCAAGCCATTGGCCAGGGTCAGGTGAAGGTGATGAGGGTGGGCCGGCGCAGGCATGGGCACTTCCGAAACATAGGAAGTGGCTATGTTAACAAACCGCTACCCAACCCGTCGGGTCAGGGCTTGTACAGCGCGCCGTACAACTCGGGGCGGCGATCTTGCAGATAGTGATTGGCAGCGCGCGCATTGATGATCGATTGGCGCTCCAGCGTACCGACAATCAAGGCTTCATCCAGGCCAGCCTGGGCTATACGCTCGCCGTTCGGTGCCGCGATGCTACTTTGCCCGCAGTACTGGATCTCGCCTTCGTGCCCGCAGTAATTGGCGTAGGCCACATAACATTGGTTCTCGAAGGCCCGCGCCCGCACGGTGACATCGGCCACAAAGTCGAACGGCACCATATTGGCGGTGGGCACCAGTATCAACTCGGCACCCGCAAGGGCCAGGCGCCGGGTGTTTTCCGGGAACTCCAGGTCGTAGCAGATCAGGAAGCCGAGCTTCCACCCATTCAATTCCACCAGCGGGAAATCGTCGTCGCCGGCACTGAACATCGAGTGGTCCAAATCGCCAAACAGATGCGTCTTGCGGTAGTTGCACAGGCGCTGGCCGTGGGCGTCGATCAACTGCACGGCGTTGTAGATCTGGCCGTCCTCGGCACGTTCCGGGTAACCGTACAAGATTGCCAGCCCGGCGGCTTTGGCCAGTTCGGCAATCGCCTGTGCGGACGGCCCGTCTTGCGCTTCAGCTAACGCGCCCACCGCTTCAGCGCCGATGTTGTAGCCGCTGAGAAACATCTCCGGCAGCACCAGTACATCGGCGCCGGACGCTTCATGCGCCAGTTGGTGCAGGCGCTTGAGGTTGCCGGCCACGTCCAGCGGCAGTGGTGGGCATTGGTACAGGGCAACGCGCATGCTCAGCTCCTTATTCGGCCAGGGCGATCGGCCCGATTTCGTCGAACACATCACCCGGCCCTGGGTTCTCCGGATGAGTACTGCCGCCGAAGTGGGTCATGATGCCCCATACCGCGTTCAATGAGGTTTGCACTGCGCCTTCGACCCAGGCCGGGGTCCAGGAAACGTCGTCACCTGCGATAAAAATCCCACGTTGCTCGGCGGGCATGTCCTTCTGCATGAAGTGCGCATACATACGCTGGT
Source organism: Pseudomonas sp. H1_A03 (assembly GCF_054685145.1). Lineage (NCBI taxonomy): Bacteria > Pseudomonadati > Pseudomonadota > Gammaproteobacteria > Pseudomonadales > Pseudomonadaceae > Pseudomonas > Pseudomonas sp. H1_A03. Next base: position 690,385 of record NZ_CP162829.1, on the reverse strand, counting down.
TATAGCGATAGTGGCCGGGCAATGCACCTTTGAAGGCACCGAGGAAATGCGGGTCGGCTTCCCAGGACACCGTGATCGGGTCGCCGATGATGCGCGCCTTGATGTCGACTTTCGGGTAGATCTTGTTCAGCGCGTCGAGGGCCAGTTTCACGCGTTTATCGATGGGCTGCGGCAGCATCTTCAGCGCATCGCTCATCCACGAGTAAGACAGGCAAATCACACCCGGCTTATCGTCACCATTGTCGAACAGATAAGTGCCACGGGTCAGGCGATCCGTGAGGGTCATGCTCATCAGGTCGCGGCCGGTTTCCGGGTCTTTGTCTTTCCAGAACGGGCGGTCAACCATCACGAAAGTTTTTGATGACTGCATGTAGCGGGTGCGGTCCAGGGCCATCCACATCTTTTGCGAGAACAGGGTTTCGTCGCATTCGATCTGGGTGGTCAGCAGCCAGCTTTGGCACGTGGTGAGCACGGCGGCGTATTCGCGGGTGTCACCGTAATTGTCGGTGACGGCAAAGCGGCCATCGGCGGCGTGTGCGATGCGTTTCACCCCGGCCCGCGGCGCACCACGGTGCAACGAACTGAGGCTGGTGCCGGCCGGCCAGTGGGCGCAACGCTCCGGCACATGGCGCCAAATGCCCATCGGCACCTGGGCCACGCCGCCGACGACCAAGTGTTGGTGATCGTCGCAGTTGGTCATCACCACGCGGAAGATTTCCAGCATCGAGTTGGGGAAGTCCGAATCCCAGCCGCCAGTGCCGAAACCGACCTGGCCGAATACTTCGCGATGGTGAAACGACAACTTGGCGAAAGCCTTGGAAGTGGCAACGAAGTCGTAGAAGGTGCGGTCGTCCCACAGTGGTACCAGCTTATTCCACAGCGCTTTGAGGCGTGGCACGTCACGGTCGCGGATGGCTTGCTGGATATCGCCGAACTGCGAGCCGGCTTCCAAGGCGTCGGCCCAGGCGTCGGCGACTTCTTGAAACAGTGCAGGAAGATCGGACAGTTTTTGTGCGTAGTGAGTCTGGCCTTCCAGGTCAATCACCGTGCTGCCGGAGGCTGGGGTCAGCGGGTTGGGGAAGGGTTTGGTTTCCAGGCCGAGTTTGTCCACGTAGTGGTAGAACGCGGTGGACGACACCGGGAAGCGCATGCCACCCAGCTCGGCGATGATGCCTTCGGCGCCTTCGAAGGCTTGGGAGCGCAGGCGGCCGCCCATTTTCGAAGCTTCATACACCACCGGCTTGAGACCCAGTTTCATCAGTTCGTAGGCGGCAACCAGGCCAGCGATCCCTGCGCCGACGATCGCCACTTCGGCGCCATGGTTGGCGACGGGAATGCTGCCCAGGCCGGCCGGGTGCTCGATCCAGTCATCAAAGGCAAACGGAAAATCCGGGCCAAAGATGGTGATGGGTTTCTTACCGTCTGCAGGGTGGCGATTGGTCTTGCTGATGGTGCTGGACGGAATGCTCATGGCTGACCTTACTGGCGACTGGGCGGACGTGGCCCGCTGAGTATAGGAAAAGATGGCAGCCAGTTTAGGGAGCGTAGCGTTCGTTAATAAGACGCAAAGTGTCGTCGGATTGGATTGTTTTTAGTCATAATGACGAAGTTGGTGGTCAAATTGGCTGTCCGCGATCCAATTTGTTACTCAAGATGATTGAGGTCGTGGTTTTCTCCACGCCGTCCACACTGCCGATCTGGTCGAGTAATTGGTCCAACTGCTCCGGCGAGTCAGTGCGAAGCCAGGCCACGTAATCGAACTCGCCACTGACCGCGCACAATTGTTGCACCTGCGCGATGGCACTCAGCCTGCGTAACACTTCTTTACCCGAGCGTGCCTGCACGGTGATGCCAACATACGCCTGCAAACCACCATCCACCACCCGCTGGCCGAGACGCACACCATAACCGGTGATCACCTGGGTTTTCTCCAGGCGCGCCAGGCGCGACGTTACCGTGGTGCGCGCGATGCCGAGCTGCCGGGCAAGCATGGCCACGCTTTCGCGCGCGTTGATTTGCAGGGCGGCTATTAGCTGGCGGTCGATTTCATCTAGGGCGGGCAAGGGGGGCTCCGATAAGGGCGGCGATGGGAGCATATTACAGTCTTCCAGACACACAAAAGCCGCGCATTGCGCGGCTTTCTAGTTTGGTGGGCCCAGTAGGACTCGAACCTACGACCAAGGGATTATGAGTCCCCTGCTCTAACCAACTGAGCTATAGGCCCTCAGTAGGTCGCGGATTATAGCGATGGTTTCCCCGCTGTGCTATCCGAAAAATCCTCAATGCTCATACGAAGAAAAGTCGCGGCAAAAAGCTCGGGCGGTAGCGGCAGGCTGACGATGTAGCCTTGCATCTGTTCGCAGCCTTCGGCAGCCAGGAAGGCTTGCTGTGCGGGGTTCTCCACGCCTTCGGCGATGATGGTGAATTGCATGCTGTGGCCCAGGGCGATAATGGCGCGCACGATCGCTGCGTCGTGGGGGTCGTCGGGCAGGCCGCGGACGAAGGATTGATCGATCTTGAGGAAGTCCAGCGGCAGGCGTTTGAGGTAGCTGAGGGATGAATAGCCGGTGCCAAAATCATCGATGGCCAGTTGTACGCCCAAGTCTTTGAGCTGGTGCAGTACCTCCAGCGCTTCTTCGGCCTGGCTCATGATGAAGTTCTCGGTGATCTCCAGTTGCAGGCAGCCTGGGTCGAGCCGGTAGTCGCGCAATAGCTGTTCGATGCGAGCCAGCAAGCCGGGGTGACGCAGTTGGGCGCCGGCCAGGTTGACCGACAGGGGGCCGAATTCGTCGAAAGTGCCTTGCCAGGCATGCATTTGTCGGCAGGCCTGTTCCAGCACCCAGTCACCGATCTGCAGGATCATGCCGTTCTCTTCGGCGAGGGCAATGAAGTGTTCGGGCGGCACGTCGCCAAAGGTGGGATGGCGCCAGCGGATCAGCGCTTCGGCGCCGATCAGTGCTTGAGTATTCAGGCTCAGTTTTGGCTGGTAGTACAGGGTCAGTTCATCGCGCTCGATGGCGCGGCGCAGTTCATGTTCGAGTGCCACGCGTTCGTTGGCCTGCGCAGTCAGGTCGCGGGTATAGCTTTCGACCCGGTTACGTCCCTTGGCCTTGGAGCGGTACATCGCAGCGTCGGCATTTTTGACCAGCGTCGCGACGTCGGTACCGTCCTGCGGGTACAGGCTGGTGCCGATGCTGGCGCTGATGAAGAACTCGTGTTCACCTGCCTGGAAGGGTGGGGTGAAGCAGGCCAGCAGTTTATTGGCCAGGTATTGGGCATCGCTGGGGTGCTGCAAGCCGGGGAGCAGGATGATGAATTCGTCGCCGCCCAGGCGAGCAACGGTGTCGATGTCGCGCAGTTGTTCCTTGAGGCGCACCGCGATGTCCTTGAGCAGCAAGTCGCCGATCGGGTGGCCGAGGCTGTCGTTGATGTGTTTGAAGCGGTCCAGATCGAGAAACAGTACGGCGCCCTGTTTGCCGGTTTCTTGATGCCCATTGAGGGCGGCCTGCAGTCGGTTTTCGAACAAAGTGCGGTTGGGCAGGCCGGTCAATGGATCGTGATGCGCCTGGTAATCTAGGCGGGCCTGGGCCAGTTTGAGGCTGGAGATGTCGGCAAACACCGCGACGAAGTGCGTGATCAACTGATCGCGATTACGCACTGCGCTGATCGTCAGCCAGCTGGGGTACAGCTCGCCGTTCTTGCGTCGGTTGGAGATCTCGCCCTGCCAATGCCCTTGAGTTGTCAGTTGGTGCCACATCGCCGCGTAGAAGGCGCTGTCATGCAGGCCGGAGGCGAGCAGGCGCGGCGTATGGCCAAGGGCTTCGGCCTCGCTGTAGCCGGTTATCTCGGTGAAGGCGCGGTTGACGGCGCTGATGTTCTGCCGGATATCAGTGATCAAGACGCCTTCGGCCGTGCTCTCGAACACCGTGGCGGCCTGTTGCAGTTTTTCCTGCATCAGTTGGCGTTCGGTGATGTCCCGCGCAATGGTCAGCATGCAGTCGTCGTCGCCGATAGGCAGCGGGCGGCTGGACAATTCGCACAGGCGAATCTGCCCATCGTTGCGACGAATATGGCAGATGAAATCACGCACAAAGCCATCGCGCTGCATCAGTTCCAGCATGTCTTTGCGTTCGTTGAGGTCGACCCAGATGCCCAGGTCCAGGGTTGATTGGTCGAGGGATGTTGCGCTAGTGAACCCCGTGATTCGGCTGAAACCATCGTTCACTTCAATCAACAGTCCATCATGCTGTCGGCTCAGCAGCAAGCCGTCGGGGGAGGCGTGGAAGGCCTTGGCGAATTTCTCTTCGGAGGTTTGCAGTTGTTGCTGGGTTTCCTTGAGTTGAGTGATGTCTCGCACCGCCACCACGATGGCCTCGGTGGTGTCCAATTGGAACGGCTCGGCGGAAATCAGCCCGGTGAAGGCTTGGCCATTGCTGCGCAGAAAGGGCATTTCGAGATTGCGGATGCTGGTGGTCTGCACCTGTTGCAGCAGGTCGGGGCCGACACCCTGGATGCCCCAGATATTCAGTTCGGTGGCGGTTTTGCCGACGACCTGTTGCGCCGTCAGGCCAATCTGGTCTTCGAACGCCTTGTTCACCTCCAGCAAGCAGCCATCAGACAGCCGTGCGATCACTAGCATGTCTGGGCATTGCTGGAACACCGAGGCAAATTTTTGCTCGGACAGTTGCAAGGCTTCTTCAGTGCGCTTGGCCTCGCTGATATCGATCATCAAGCCGCGCAGTACGGGCTCATGGCCGTGCTCAATCAGGCTGACGATGTCGCGCACCCATAAGCAGCGCCCGTCGGCGGTGATCACCCGGTAGTCGATGCTGTGGTCGCGATTGGCGCGGGTTTCCCGGTAGCAGTAGGCCTCGGTGCGGGTCAGGTCGGCGGGGTGAATGATGTTGCGCCAGAACCCCGGGATCAGCCAGTGGGCACGCGGATAACCCAGTAATTCCTCCGCGTGGGGCGAAACATAGCTGTAGGTGAAATCGGTGATACTGGCTTCCCAGGCGATGGCGGACAGGCTTTCCACCAAGCCGCGGTAGTGATATTCGCTGCTGCGCAGTTCCTGTTCGAGGGCGCCGCGGCGGGAAATTTCCGAACTGAGCCGGCGGTTGATCCGAATCACCACGGCCAGCACGGTACTCAGCAACAGTACCGCAGGCAGGCCGTAAGTCAGCAGATCCCTCCAGAAGGTGCGGTGATCGGTAAGGCTGCCAACCCAATGTTGTTGGATCGCATCGGTTTCTTCCGGGCTGAGGTCGGCCAGTACCTTATCGAGGATGCCCACCAGTACTTTGTTGTCGCGCGGTACGCCCATCGCCAGTTGGTAGCGGTAGGGCGTTTCACCGCTGACGTACAAACCGTCGAGCTTGAGTTGGCGCAGGTTCCAGACACTTGAGGCCAGGTCGCCGACCACCGCATCCACCTCATCGGTGGCCAAGGCTTGCAGGGTCGAGCTGACATTCGGCATGGCCACCAGATTGAGGTCGGGATGGTGGGTGCGGAGCAACTCATGGGGCGCGTAGTTTTCCACCACGGCAATCTTCAATCCGTAGAGGTCCTTAAGGGTGCGTGGTTTCGCGCCGCCTTCGTGGGCCAGGATGACGATGGGGAAATCAAGGTACGGGCGGGTAAACGCCATGTAGCTCTGGCGTTCCGGCGTGGACATGATGCCAGGCAGCAGGTCGATTTGGTTGTTCCGGGCCAGCTCCAGCACGGCGCCCCAGTTCGCCGGCTCGATCAACTTGACTCGCACGCCGAGGCGATCCTGGATCAGGCGCACGTAATCCGCCGCCAGGCCTTGGTAGCGGCCATCTTCGTCACGGTATTCAAAGGGTGGCCATGACGCGTCCACTCCCAGGCGCAACTCCTGATGGTCCGCCAGCCAGCCGCGCTCATCATCGCTGAGACTCAACGCGCCAGCCGTTGCGGTCCAGGTCAGCAGCCACAGTAAAAACACAGCCGGCAGTCTGGGCATAACGGTCTCGTTATGGCACGGGGAATGTTTCGAGTGTAGACGGGCATTACGGGGGGAGGGGTGTTGCGGAAGGTTTTATCGATACAAAACAAAACCCCCGGCCTGGGCCGGGGGTTCTGGTATCACTCGTCGAGGAAGGAGCGTAGATGCTCGCTTCGCGTCGGGTGGCGCAACTTGCGCAGCGCCTTGGCTTCGATCTGACGGATCCGTTCACGGGTCACGTCAAACTGCTTACCGACTTCCTCAAGGGTGTGGTCGGTATTCATGTCGATGCCGAAACGCATGCGCAGTACCTTGGCTTCACGAGCAGTGAGGCCGGAGAGTACGTCACGAGTCGCTTCTTTAAGGCTCTCAACGGTGGCGACATCGATTGGCGACTGCATAGTCGAGTCTTCGATGAAGTCACCCAGATGGGAGTCTTCGTCATCACCAATCGGCGTTTCCATGGAGATCGGCTCTTTAGCGATCTTCAATACCTTGCGGATTTTGTCCTCAGGCATTTCCATGCGTTCGCCCAGCTCTTCCGGGGTCGGTTCACGACCCATTTCCTGCAACATCTGCCGGGAAATGCGGTTCAGCTTGTTGATGGTCTCGATCATGTGCACCGGAATACGGATGGTGCGGGCCTGGTCGGCGATCGAGCGAGTGATCGCCTGACGGATCCACCAGGTGGCATAAGTCGAGAATTTGTAGCCACGACGGTATTCAAACTTGTCCACAGCCTTCATCAAGCCGATGTTGCCTTCCTGGATCAAGTCGAGGAATTGCAGGCCACGGTTGGTGTACTTCTTGGCGATGGAAATCACCAGACGCAAGTTCGCTTCGACCATCTCTTTCTTCGCGCGGCGGGCCTTGGCCTCACCGATCGACATGCGACGGTTGATGTCCTTGATCTCGGCAATCGTCAGACCGGTTTCGGTCTGCAGTGCGATCAGCTTTTGCTGGCAGCGAATGATGTCCGGCTGCAGGCGACCAATGGCTTCGGCGTATTTGCCTTTGCCTTTGGCGAGGCCGTCGGACCAGCTTTCGTCAACTTCGTTGCCCGGGAACTGGCGCAGGAAGTCGGCACGCGGCATGCGCGCATCACGGACACAGAGCTGCATGATCGCACGCTCTTGTGCACGCAGACGCTCAAGGGCACTGCGAACACGCTCAACCAGGCCTTCGAATTGCTTCGGTACCAGCTTGATCGGCATGAACAGTTCGGCCAGCGCCACCAGCTCGGCAATGACCAACTTATTGCCGCGACCGTGCTTTTTCAGCGCCTTGCGGGTGATTTCCATTTGATCGGAAACCGCACCGAAACGCTGGGCAGCCACGATCGGATCCGGACCGCTTTCAACTTCATCTTCGTCGTCGCTGCTGGCTTCAGCATCGTCGTCTTCGGAATCGTCGTCGGCTTTCACCGCTTTCGGGTCGACAGGCGGCGGCACTTCGGCGGCAGGCGGCGCAATGCCGTCGTCCGGGTCGATGTAGCCACTCAGCACGTCGGACAGGCGACCACCTTCGGTGGTGACGCGGGTGTACTCGGAGAGAATATGGTCAACCGTGCCAGGGAAGTGCGCGATTGCGCCCATCACTTCACGGATGCCCTCTTCGATACGCTTGGCGATTTCGATTTCGCCTTCGCGTGTCAGCAGCTCGACGGTACCCATTTCACGCATATACATGCGCACAGGGTCGGTGGTACGACCGATATCGGTCTCCACAGCAGCCAGCGCGGCAGCAGCTTCTTCAGCTGCAGCCTCGTCGGTATCGGCGTCCGCCAGCATAAGAGAATCCTTATCTGGCGCAGCTTCGAATACGTTGATCCCCATGTCGTTAATCATGCGGATGATGTCTTCCACCTGCTCTGGATCTGAAATATCCTCAGGCAGGTGGTCGTTGACCTCCGCGTAAGTCAGGTAACCCTGCTCACGACCGAGAACGATCAACTCTTTGATACGAGACTGCTGTTGCGCTTTTCCGGACATAACACCCTATCCACTGAAGGTCTTGGCGGGCAAAAAACAAGCCGAGGATTATACCCGAGCTATGACCTCACACGCCAGCTGAGGTCGGGTTTGATGCGGAAACATTCTGTTTTAAGAGGTCGCGCATCTGTTTTGCTATCTGAATTTGCTCTTCAGCCGATAATCCAGGCTGCCTTGCTCTCTTGATGAGTTCATCGAGGGTCTGCGTGTGCTGACCCGCGGATAACCTAGTAATGGTGTCTAAAAACTGTTGTTCAAGGTTATCGCCGTCAATTAGCCACTCCTTTTCCGCGAGGGCTTTCAATAGGCGGCCTTGCTCGGTGCCATGCCAGCGAGCCATCAGCTGAATTGAGTTTAGCTTAGGATTTTTCTGTACCGCCTCGATCAAGGCGATCAGAACCTGAGCATAGGTATTGCTCGCATTGGCAAAATGGTCGGCGCTCTCGACCTTGCCCGCCAGTTGCGGGTGATGGATGAGCGTGCGCAACGCAATGAGCGTTGGCGCTTCAACGGCCACAGGCGTTCGCGGGGCGAAGGCCTCATCGCGATCGCCGCGCTTGCCGTTCTTGCTCCAGGGTTTGTTGTCCCATTTCTTGCCGCCGGCGCCGGGCTTCTTCGGTGTCCACTCCTGCTGGGGCGTGTAGGCCTCCTGCGGTTGGTGGAAGTCGGCGTAGTCGGGCATGGCGTCGTAATCCATGCCTGGGTCATAGGCCGGCGGCGCCTCCTGCGGTGCGTTGTGCACCAGCTGGCTGACGGCTTCGCCGCTCAGCCCAGTAATTTCCAGCAGGCGCATGCGCATCAGTGATTTCAGGTTGGCGCCTGGGACTTTATCGATCAACGGCGCCGCGAGGGTGGCCATGTGTGCCTTGCCTTCGAGGGAGCGCGGGTCGGCCTCTTCGGTCAGTTGCTGGAAAAAATAGTCTGCCAGGGGCTGTGCATGTTGATTGATGCGCGCGCGGAACGCGTCGGTGCCTTCGGAGCGCACCAAGGTGTCCGGGTCTTCGCCTTCAGGCAGGAACAGGAAGCGTGCGCGACGCCCATCCTGCAGGCTCGACAGCGTTGCCTCAAGCGCGCGCCAGGCGGCGTTGCGGCCGGCCTGATCGCCGTCAAAGCAGAACAGTACGCTGGGCACCACGCGGAACAGGCGTTTCATGTGTTCTTCGCTGGTGGCGGTGCCGAGTGTGGCCACGGCGTTGCGCAGGCCCTGTTGGGCGAGCGCGATCACGTCCATATAGCCTTCAACCACGATGATCTCATCGAGGTTGCGGTTGTTCTTGCGCGCCTCGAACAGGCCGTAGAGTTCCTGGCCTTTGTGGAATACCGCGGTTTCCGGGGAGTTCAGGTACTTGGGCTTGTCATCTCCCAGTACTCGACCACCAAAGGCGATGATGCGGCCACGGCTGTCGCGGATCGGGAACATCACGCGGTCGCGAAAGCGGTCATAGCGTTTGCCGGTTTCGGCGTTTTCAACCAGCAGGCCGGCGTCGATCATGGCTTTTTGCTGGAGGGTATCGCTGCTCAGGTGCTTGTACAGGTTGTCCCAGCCGGGCGGGGCGAAGCCGAGGCCGAAGTCACGGGCGATTTCACCGGTGAGGCCGCGGCCCTTGAGGTAATCGACGGCGGCCTTGCGCTGCGGATGGCTTTTAAGTGCCTGACGGTAAAAGTCGGCAGCGGCGGTCAGCAGCGGGTACAGCGGCGAATCGGTGGGTTGCCGCGGTTTGTGCGGTCGGCCGCTTTCTTCGCGAGGGATTTCCATGCCGGCGGCTTTCGCCAGGTCCTCGATCGCCTGGGGGAAATCCAGGTTGTCGTGGTCCATGAGAAAGCCCAGAGCGTTACCGCCTGCGCCGCAACCGAAGCAGTAGTAGAACTGTTTGTCGGGGCTGACGCTGAACGATGGGGTTTTCTCTTTGTGGAACGGGCAGCAGGCGGTGTAGTTCTTGCCGGCTTTTTTCAGCTGCACGCGCGAGCTGACAACATCGACGATGTCGGTGCGGTTCAGAAGGTCGTCAATAAAGCTCTGGGGAATCAGCCCGGCCATGGCGTTCTCGTCATCACTGCGTGTAAATGAGGGCCCGCTAAGTGCTCAAGCGCACGTATCGTCTGGCTCGATCATCGGTTGTCTGCTTGGGCTTTCAGGAAGTGTATCTGCCGATGGTTCACTGACGTTAATTTCAATCAGGTTTTCGGCATGGAAATGTTGCCCCGGCCTCCGGTCTTGGCCAATGGCGGGCCTCGGAAGCGCATTGTCGGGCACAGTCGATACAGTTGATCGCCTGCTTGAATAATAAGTGTGCGCGTCAGTAGCCTTGTTAGGCTCGTCAGAAGAGACGTGCACCGCTGGCAAAAGAGCCAGTCCTGACGTGTGAAGCAGTTGTCTCGGTCGCATGTGCGGCGTCAACAGTGAAGCATCAAGCGATATCCGCAAATGCCATTAGCCCGGCTGAGGGCCGGGCTTGGCAGAAGCTTGCTACGGACGTCTGTGTATTAGTACAGACGAACGGCGCGGCGCTGTTCGCGCTGAACTTTCTTGGCGTGACGCTTAACAGCGGCTGCTGCTTTACGCTTACGCTCAGAAGTTGGCTTCTCGTAAAATTCGCGGCTACGAACTTCAGCCAGTACACCGGCTTTTTCGCAGGAGCGCTTGAAACGACGCAGAGCTACGTCGAAGGGTTCGTTCTCTTTAACTTTGACGGCTGGCATCCAGAGCTACCTTCTTTCATTACCGGGATCAACGTTCTCGTCGCAAAAAATTCGCGGCTGAGGTCGTCGGTTTTTAAGGGTTGCGGATGTTAACCCCTCATTGCCCGGAATGCAAAGCCTCTGATCGAAAACCGCTAGTCGGGAGGGGGAGTGGCGACTATTATGCGCGCCTTCGAATCTAGCCTCTACAAGGCGCAAACCCATGCTAGTACTGGGACTTGAAACCTCCTGCGACGAAACCGGTGTCGCACTTTACGACAGTGAACGCGGGCTCTTGGCCGATGCGCTGTTCAGTCAGATCGACCTGCACCGCGCCTATGGCGGCGTGGTGCCGGAGCTGGCCAGCCGTGATCACGTCAAACGCATGCTGCCCCTGATTCGCCAGGTGCTGGATGAGGCCGGCTGCGTGCCGACCGAGATCGACGCGATCGCCTACACTGCTGGCCCCGGATTGGTCGGAGCCCTGCTGGTTGGGGCCTCTTGCGCCCAGGCGCTGGCTTTTGCCTGGGGCATTCCAGCCCTTGGTGTGCACCACATGGAAGGCCATTTATTGGCGCCCATGCTGGAAAAAACACCACCAGAGTTCCCGTTCGTCGCTTTGTTGGTTTCCGGCGGCCATACGCAGCTGGTTCAGGTGGATGGAATCGGCCAATACACCCTTTTGGGTGAATCCCTGGATGACGCCGCCGGTGAAGCGTTCGACAAAACTGCGAAGATGATGGGCCTCAATTATCCCGGCGGTCCGGAAATCGCCCGTCTTGCCGAAAAAGGTGTTGCCGGCCGTTATACCTTCCCACGCCCGATGTGCGATCGGCCTGGCCTGATGTTCAGTTTCAGTGGTTTGAAAACCTCTGCGCTGAACACCTGGCAGCAAAGCGTCAGCGCCGGGGACGACAGTGAGCAAGCCCGTTGCGACATCGCGCTGGCGTTCCAGCAGGCCGTGGTAGAGACTTTGACCATCAAGTGCAAGCGCGCCCTGAAACAGGCGGGCATGAAGCGCCTGGTAATCGCAGGCGGCGTCAGTGCCAACAAGGCTTTACGCACGTCACTGGAAAAAATGCTCGGCGAGATGAAGGGCGACGTGTTCTACGCGCGGCCAGAGTTCTGCACCGACAATGGCGCGATGATCGCCTATGCCGGTTGCCAACGCTTGCAGGCGGGTCAGCACGAAAGCCTGGCGATCAGCGTGCAGGCGCGCTGGCCGATGGAGCAGTTGTCGCCGCTCTAGGGCCGCAACGTGAGCCGGGCTCATCGGACGTATTTAAAAATGCCGTTCGCGCCCGGCAAACAGGTCGCGTAAATTGCCCCGGTGGCGCCAGACGATCAGCAGTGTCAGTGCGCTCATCGGCAACAACGCCGCCGGTTCTTGCCAGGCCAATAGCGGCAGGGTGAGCGGGGTGGCGATCAGCGCGGCGAGTGAGCTGGTGCGGGTCAGGTAGAACGTCAGGAGCCAGGCAAGTACGGCCAGCAATGCCGCCGGTGGGTAAATCCCCAGCAGCATGCCGGCTGCCGTTGCGACGCCTTTGCCACCGCGAAAGCGGAAGTACAGTGGAAACAGATGGCCGAGGACGGCGCATACACCGATCCAGGCCTGTTGTTGCAGGGTAAGGCCGGCGAGGCTGGCGATCAGCACGGGCAGCAAGCCCTTGCACACGTCGCCCAGCAGCGTGAGTACGGCGAGTTTCTTACCGGCCAGGCGCAACATATTGGTGGCGCCGGCATTGCCTGAGCCACTCATTCGCGGATCGGGGTTTCCCGTCAGGCGGCTGAGCAAAATGGCGAAGGACAGCGAGCCGAGCAGGTAGGCGAGGATCGCCAGTGACCAAAACATGCTAACTATTCCGGGCGAGGACGCCCTGATTCTAACGGGGCATTGCGCCCTTGTCGTGCTGCGGAGAAGAGTGCTTGGACAGAGTGTTTATCGAAGGCCTGGAAGTCGACACCGTCATCGGGGCCTACGACTGGGAACGCGGAATCCGCCAATGCCTGCGCCTGGACCTGAGCTTCGCCTGGGATAACCGCCCGGCCGCCGCCGGTGACGACCTGACCTTGGCACTGGATTACGCCAGCGTCTCCGCGCGCATCCAGGCGTTTGCCGAACAATCCCAGTACCAGTTGGTGGAAACCTTTGCCGAACGCCTGGCGCAAGTGCTGATGAGTGAGTTCCAGATTCCCTGGCTGCACCTCAAGTTGACCAAGCCCGGCGCCGTGCCGGCTGCCAAGGGCGTGGGCGTGGAGATCGAGCGCGGATGTCGCTAACTCAGGTATACCTTGGCCTAGGCAGCAATATCGAGCGCGAATCCCATCTACGCGCCGGCCTTGACGCGCTGGCGAGCTTTTTGACGGATGTGCGCTGCTCGCCAGTGTTCGAAAGCCAGCCGGTGGGCATCAAGAGCGGTCCGTTTTTCAATCTGGTGGTATCGGCCTACACCGACCTGCCGCTGATGGAACTGGATCGCCGGTTGAAATTCATCGAAGCCGACAATGGCCGCTATGCGCCGGACCGCAAGGGCCTGCCGCTGGATATCGATGTGCTGCTGTATGGCGAGCTGGTGGGTAACTTCGATGGCTTGGTCCTGCCGCGTGCAGAGATCCTGAAAAACGCGTTTGTGCTGTGGCCGCTGTCGTTGATGGCGCCAGAGCGGGTGCACCCTGAGGTGGACAAGACCCTGGCTGAGTTATGGCGCAATGCGCAAATTGACCAGGTGCTCGCGCCTGTCGGGTTTGAATGGCAAGGCCAGCAACTCACCCCAGACGCACTCTTATAGGCGCCGAGCTTCCTGTGGCGAGGGAGCAAGCGCCCTCGCCACGGGTGGGCAGCGTCTAGAGAATGGGCTGTTCTTTGTAGGCCTTCAACGCCTTAAGCCTTTCGCGCTTCAGCGCCTCACCCAGTTCCGGGCCTTTGAAGCCCTTCTCCAGCAAGGGCGCGACGGCCACTTCGCGGGCCACCTTCGCCGCCCCGCGCAAATAATCCGCCTGTGGATAACTTCGCTGCTCCAGGCCTTTTCGGCCTCGGGCATCCATCTCGCAGGCGACCACAAATTCTTCAAAGCGCTGCGGCCGACGGTACACATCGAAACTTTGCAGCAATTCCAGCAACGTCGAGGCTTTCAACTCCAGCGCCCGATGGCCGTGGGTGTGATATTGGCCCACCAGCAGCGCCAGCTCCTGGCAGTCCTTCGGTACTTTGAAGCGTTCATTGACAGCCTTGATCAGCTTCAAGCCGGTGTGTTCGTGAGCAATATGCTGCGGCAGCTTATCCGCCGGCGTCAGACCCTTGCCCAAGTCATGCAGTAGGCAGGCCCAGCGCACGGTCAGCGGCTGTTTGTGCACGGCGGCTTGTTGCAGCACGCTCAAGGTGTGGATGCCGGTGTCGATTTCAGGGTGATGGGCTTCGGGTTGAGGTACGCCGAACAGTGCATCGACCTCGGGCATCAAGGTTTTCAATGCATCGCAGTCGCGCAGTACTTGAATAAACACCTGAGGCTGGTCTTCCATCAGCGCTCGGGAGATTTCTTTCCAACTGCGCTCAGGTGTCAGGGCTTCCAGTTCGCCGGATTCGCTGAGTTGACGCATCAGCGCCAGTGTTTCCGGGGCGACCGTAAAACCCAGGTGCGCGTAACGTGCAGCAAAGCGCGCAACGCGGAGCACTCGTAGCGGATCTTCGGCGAACGCCGGGGAAACGTGGCGCAGGATGCGCGCTTCAAGATCATGCTGGCCATGATAAGGGTCGGTCAAATTACCATCATCGTCTTCCGCCATGGCGTTGATGGTCAGGTCGCGACGGATCAGGTCTTCTTCCAGCGTCACCTCGGGGCTGGCGTGAAACACAAAACCGCCATAACCCCGGCCACTCTTGCGCTCGGTACGGGCGAGGGCGTATTCATCGCCATTTTTCGGGTCGAGGAACACGGGAAAGTCAGCGCCGACGGGTTTGAAACCTTTGGCCAGCATCTCTTCGGTGGTCGCCCCCACGACGACGCGGTCAACATCGGTGACCTTGATGCCCAGCAGGCGGTCACGCACGGCACCGCCGACTTTATAGATTTTCATGAAAAAGCCTCCATTAGCAGCACAGGATACCGCCTGTGCCTGGCCAATGGAGGCTTTGCTGTTTCAGAGATGAACGACGGCCAGGTCCAGTCGGCCGTAGTCGTTGTCGCCATGTTCGCTGCGCGGCGGTACATGGTGAGTCTTCATCACTTGGTCGCCCTGCAGGGTTTCTAAATGAATGTCGAAGCCCCATAGGCGGTGCAGGTGCTTGAGTACTTCCTCGGTGGATTCGCCCAGGGGTTTGCGGTCATGTTGCTGGTGGCGCAGGGTCAACGAGCGATCGCCGCGCACATCGATGCTGTAGATCTGCACGTTGGGCTCGCGGTTGCCCAGGTTGTACTGTGCCGCCAGGGTTTCACGGATGGTGCGGTAGCCGGGCTCGTCGTGGATGGCCGGTACCAGCAGGTCATCCTTAAGGTCGTCATCCATGATGCTGAACAGCTTGAGGTCCCGAATCACCTGGGGTGACAGGTACTGCAGGATAAAACTCTCATCCTTGAAGCTGCTCATGGCGAACTTGATGGTGGACAACCAATCGGTGCCGGCGATTTCCGGGAACCAGCGGCGGTCTTCTTCGGTGGGGTGTTCGCACATACGCCGGATATCGCGGTACATGGCGAAGCCCAGTGCGTAGGGGTTGATACCGCTGTAGTACGGGCTGTCGAACCCCGGCTGGAACACCACGCTGGTGTGGGAGGTGAGGAACTCCATCATGAAACCGTCAGTGACCAGGCCTTCGTCGTACAGGTCGTTCATTAGCGTGTAGTGCCAGAACGTCGCCCAGCCTTCGTTCATCACTTGGGTCTGGCGCTGTGGATAAAAGTACTGGGCGATCTTGCGCACGATGCGCACGATTTCCCGTTGCCACGGTTCCAGCAGTGGTGCGTGTTTTTCCAGAAAGTACAGGATGTTTTCCTGAGGTTCGGCGGGGAAGCGCGCATTGTCCTTGTCGCTGTTTTTACCGGCACGTTTTGGAATAGTGCGCCACAGGTCGTTGATCTGCTTTTGCAGGTGTTCCTCGCGTTCCTTCTGGCGCAGGCGTTCTTCTTCGGCGGAAATCGGGTAGGGGCGTTTGTAGCGGTCGACCCCGTAGTTCATCAGCGCATGGCAGGAGTCGAGCAAGTCTTCCACCGCATCAATGCCGTGGCGTTCCTCGCATTGCATGATGTACTGCTTGGCGAACACCAGGTAATCAATGATTGAGCTGGCATCGGTCCAGGTGCGGAACAGGTAGTTGCCCTTGAAGAAGCTGTTGTGTCCGTAGCAGGCGTGTGCGACCACCAGCGCCTGCATGCAGATGGTGTTTTCTTCCATCAGGTAGGCAATGCACGGGTCGGAGTTGATCACGATCTCGTACGCCAGGCCCATCTGGCCTCGGGTGTAGGACTTCTCGGTACTGAGAAAGTGTTTGCCGTAGGACCAATGGTGATACCCCAACGGCATGCCGACCGAGGCGTAGGCATCCATCATCTGTTCCGCGGTGATCACTTCGATCTGGTTGGGGTAGGTATCCAGGGCATAACCCGCCGCGATGCGGCTGATTTCCCGGTCATAGGCCTGGATCAGTTCAAAGGTCCACTCGGACCCCGTGGATATGGGTTGGCGCTTATGCTCTTTTTTGGCGGTCATGTCACTAACCTGCGCTGGAAGAGTTCACGGAAGACCGGGTAGATATCGCCGGCCGAGACCAGTTGCTGTTGGGCGAATGTGTCGGCAAAGGCTTCGCCAATGCGCTCGTATTCGAACCACAGGGCCTGATGCTCACGGGGGGTGATTTCAACGTAAGTGTAGTACTGCACGAAAGGCATGATCTGGTTGATCAGAATGTCGCGGCAGATGGGCGAGTCGTCGTTCCAGTTGTCACCGTCCGAGGCCTGGGCCGCGTAGATGTTCCACTCGTTGGCGGGGTAGCGTTCGGCCATGATCTCCTGCATCAGCTTCAAGGCACTGGAGACGATGGTCCCGCCCGTTTCCCGTGAATAGAAAAACTCCTCCTCGTCGACCTCCCGCGCGCTGGTGTGATGGCGGATGAACACTACGTCGATCTTGTCGTAGTTCCGCTTGAGAAACAGGTAAAGCAGGATAAAGAAGCGCTTGGCGATGTCCTTGGTGGCCTGGGTCATGGAGCCGGACACGTCCATCAGGCAGAACATCACCGCCTTGGAACTGGGGTTGGGTTGTTTGACCAGCAAGTTGTATTTCAAGTCGAAGGTGTCGAGAAATGGTACGCGGTGAATACGTGCGCTGAGTTTCTCGATTTCCGCCTCTATTTCCTGGATATCGCCGAAGTTGTCCGGTTCTTCACGCTTCAGTCGAGCCAGCTCTTCCTTGGCGTCCCTGAGTTTGGCGCGGCTGCTGCCTGACAGGGCGATGCGCCGCGCATGGGCCGAGCGCAGGGTACGGATGATATTGATGCGGGAAGGGTTGCCCTCGTTGCTGATCCCGGCGCGAACGGTCTTGAAGGTGTCGGTGCCGGTCAAGTTGCGCTTGACCAGATTAGGCAGCTCCAGGTCCTCGAACATGAATTCGAGAAATTCTTCCTGGGTAATCTGGAACACGAACTCATCCATGCCTTCGCCGGAATTGCCCGCCTTGCCAGGGCCTTTACCGCCGCCACCGCCTTGTGGGCGCTGGATGTGCTCACCGGTGGTGAACTCCTTGTTGCCCGGATGCACGACGGTCTGTTTGCCGCCCCGGCCGTGGTGCAGCACCGGTTCGTCGATGTCCCGTCCGGGAATGCTGATTTGCTCGCCATGCTCCATATCCGTGATGGAGCGGCGGCTGACGGCCTCCTCGACGGCTTTTTTGATGTGGTCACGGTAACGCCGCAGGAAACGCTGGCGGTTTACCGTGCTCTTGTTCTTGCCATTGAGGCGTCGGTCGATCACATAGCTCATGGGGAGCCCTCCGGGCAGCTTCACGTTACAAGCTTCAAGCCGCGAGCTGGAAGCTTAGAGACAAGCGGTCAGCTGCCAGGCCTGGGGCCCGGCAGCGCACGCCTGTCGCTGCCTTACTGCGATTTGCGAACCCGCAGGTACCACTCGGAGAGCAGCCGTACCTGTTTGTCGGTGTAGCCGCGCTCGACCATTCGTGTGACGAAGTCGTTGTGCTTTTGCTGATCCTCCTTGCTGGCCTTGGCGTTGAAGCTGATGACCGGCAGCAGATCCTCCGTGTTGGAGAACATTTTCTTCTCGATGACCACTCGCAGCTTCTCGTAGCTGAGCCAGGTCGGGTTCTTGCCATTGTTGTTGGCCCGGGCGCGCAGCACGAAGTTGACGATTTCGTTGCGGAAATCCTTCGGATTGCTGATGCCGGCCGGTTTTTCGATTTTTTCCAGTTCCTCGTTGAGGGCGACGCGGTTGAGGATCTCGCCGGTTTCCGGGTCGCGGTATTCCTGGTCCTGGATCCAGAAGTCGGCGTACAGCACGTAACGGTCGAAGATGTTCTGGCCGTACTCGCTGTAGGACTCCAGGTACGCGGTCTGGATTTCCTTGCCAATGAATTCAATGTAGCGCGGCGCCAGGTACTCCTTGAGGAAGCGCAGGTAGCGCTCGCGGGTTTCCGCCTGGAATTGCTCCTGTTCGATCTGCTGTTCCAGCACGTAAAGCAAGTGCACCGGGTTGGCAGCGATTTCGTGGGGGTCAAAGTTGAAAACCTTGGACAGGATCTTGAACGCGAAGCGCGTCGACAGGCCGTTCATGCCCTCGTCCACACCCGCCGTGTCGCGGTATTCCTGGATCGACTTGGCCTTGGGATCGGTGTCCTTGAGGTTTTCGCCGTCGTACACGCGCATCTTCGAATAGATATTCGAGTTCTCCGGTTCCTTGAGGCGCGACAGCACGGTGAACTGGGCGAGCATCTTCAGGGTGTCGGGGGCGCAATGGGCCTTGGCCAGGGAGCTGTTGAACAGCAACTTGTCGTAGATCTTGATTTCATCGCTGACGCGCAGGCAGTACGGCACCTTGACGATGTAGATCCTGTCGATGAAGGCTTCGTTGTTCTTGTTGTTACGGAAGGTGTGCCATTCCGATTCGTTGGAGTGGGCCAGCAGGATCCCGGTGAACGGAATCGCGCCCAGCCCTTCGGTGCTGTTGTAGTTGCCTTCCTGGGTTGCGGTAAGCAGTGGGTGCAGCACCTTGATCGGTGCCTTGAACATCTCCACGAACTCCATCAGGCCCTGGTTGGCCCGGCACAGTGCGCCTGAATAGCTGTAGGCGTCGGCGTCGTTCTGCGGGAATTCTTCGAGTTTACGGATATCGACCTTACCCACCAGTGCCGAGATGTCCTGGTTGTTCTCGTCACCCGGTTCGGTCTTCGCCACGCCGATCTGGTTGAGGATGGACGGGTAGAGTTTCACCACGCGGAATTGGCTGATGTCACCACCGAATTCGGCCAGGCGCTTGGTGGCCCAAGGCGACATGATGGTGTTGAGGTAACGGCGCGGGATGCCGAAGTCTTCTTCGAGGATTGCGCCATCTTCCGTGGCGTTGAACAGGCCCAGGGGCGATTCGAAGACCGGTGATCCCTTGATGGCGTAGAAAGGCACCTTCTCGATCAGTTGTTTGAGCTTTTCGGCCAGGGACGACTTACCGCCGCCGACGGGGCCCAGCAGGTAGAGGATCTGTTTCTTCTCTTCCAGGCCCTGGGCGGCGTGGCGGAAGTAGGAGACGATCTGGTCAATGCATTCTTCCATGCCGTGGAAGTCTTCAAAGGCCGGATAGCGGCGGATCACCTTGTTGGAGAATATTCGCGACAGCCGCGAGTTGTTGGCGGTTTCCACCAGCTCCGGCTCGCCAATTGCCAGTAGCAGGCGTTCGGCGGCAGACGCGTAGGTGCTGCGGTCCTGTTTGCACAGCTCGAGATACTCTTGCAGCGTGAGTTCTTCTTGCTGTGTGGACGCGAAGCGTTGTTGGAAGTGGCTAAAGATACTCATGACGTCGTCACCTCGCTCGATACGTGGAGCCGACGCCGGATCAATCAGTCGATGCTGGCAGACATTGGCAGACGCCAATGACTGTTTTCCCCCCAAACACCCTGAAACACTACCGATGACCCGCACGCCGGTGTACCGGCTCTCCCCTGATTCGGATGGCCTGCGCTTAAGGATAGTTCGGAATCGGAGAGGTCAAGGCGCGATGCGCAATTAGTTTGGCTGCGCCGTTCGTCAGAAACGGCGCGAGCCCAAGCGTCACGCGGGGTAGCGGGGTTTGAAAAAAATTATTGCGAATTGCCTGAAGAAATTTCCGCAGGATAAGTCGCGCGCCACAGTTCAAAGCCACCGTCCAGGCTATAGACGTCGGAGAAGCCCTGGCTGATCAGATAGGCTGCTGCACTCTGGCTGGAGTTGCCGTGGTAGCACGCCACGATCACGGGCGCGTCGAGGTCGGCGGCACGGATAAAATCGGCGATGTTGACGTTGTCCAGGTGCTGGGCGCCGCGGATGTGGGCCGCCAGATAAGTCGGCTGGTCACGGATGTCGACCACTACGGCGCCTTTTTCGCGCAGGGCCTGGGCTTGTTCGGGAGGGATACGTTTGAATTCGCTCATGGCGGGCTCCTAGGGCTTGGCGGTGATAGGTTGGGGCGATTCGCACTGGCAGCTCTGGCGCTCGCCGGTATCGATATTCATCAGGGTCATGGCGCCGCCCCACACGCAACCGGTGTCTAGGGCGAACACGCCGGGCTCATCGCATTTGCCCTCAAGGGCCGCCCAGTGACCGAAAATGATCTGGGTGTCGCGGGCCTTGCGGTCCTTGTGCGCGAACCAGGGTTTGTAGCCTGGCAATGCGGTGTCGGCGCCTTCCTTGCTTTTGAGGTCCAGCTTGCCCTCGGCGGTGCAGAAGCGCATGCGCGTGAAGTAGTTTGTGATCACCCGCAGGCGCGCAACGCCGGTGAGATCGTTGTCCCACTTCACTGGCTCGTTGCCGTACATGCCGTCGAGGTAGGCGGTGTACAGGTTGTCATCGGCCAGGGCGCTTTCGACTTCCGCGGCGCACTTGAGCGCTTTCTTCAGTGTCCACTGGGGCGGGATGCCAGCATGGACCAAGGCCATATTGCGGCCTTCGTCGTAATGCAGGATTTTTTGCCGGCGAAGCCAGTCGAGCAACTCGGTGCGATCCGGTGCTTCGAGGATTTCCCGCAGGGTATCGCCCTTTTTCAGACGCTCAATGTTACGGCCGGCCGCGAGCAGGTGCAGGTCGTGGTTGCCCAGTACGCACACCAAGGAATCGCGCAGGCTATATAAGTAGCGCAACGTCGCCAGGGACTCGGGACCGCGATTGACCAAGTCACCGACCAGCCACAGGCGATCTTTCGCTGGGTCGAAGGCTACGCGGTCAAGCAGGCACTTGAGGGGCTCCAGGCACCCTTGCAGGTCTCCGACCGCGTAGGTCGCCATCAGTGCAGGGCTCCGGGCACGGCGAGGCGGAAGGGCGGGATGATGGCGTCGAACAATTTACCGTCGGTGGCCTTCATCTGATAGGAGCCCTGCATGGTGCCGACTTTGGAGGTCATCACCGTGCCGCTGCTGTAGGTGTGGCTCGCGCCGATGTCGATCAGCGGTTGCTGGCCTACCACGCCTGCGCCGCGTACTTCCTCGACCTGGCCGTCACCGTCGGTGATCACCCAGTGGCGGGACAGCAGCTTGGCCGGCACCAGCCCGTTGTTTTTCACCGTGATGGTGTAGGCAAAGGCGAAGCGGTTTTGTTCAGGTTGCGATTGATCCGCCAGGAAGCGGGTGACGACGCTGACGTCGATCTGGTAGCGAGGATCGGACATGCAAGAGGCCTTAAAAGCAAAAGCGGAGGACAGCAGATGCGGGTCAGTCTAGGCCAAGAACGGGGCACTAGGCCAGACATGGTGTCTGGCCCAGGTACGGCCGGCTTCAGTCCGCGGCTGGCGCAGGCTGGATGGCAAGCTGGTCGGCCAGGCGCACGAACGCCGCCAGGTCCAGTTGCTCGGGGCGCAGGCTGCCGTCGACGCCAGCAGCTTCGATTTCAGCGGTGCTCAGCAGGTTCTTGAGTGTATTGCGCAAGGTTTTGCGGCGCTGGTTGAACGCTTCGCGCACGACTCGCTCCAGCAATTTGTGATCCTTGGCCGGGTGGGGCAGCACGGCGTGAGGCACCAGGCGCACGATGGCCGAGTCGACCTTCGGCGGTGGGTTGAACGCGCCGGGCCCGACGTTGAACAGGTGTTCGACGCGGCAGTGGTACTGAACCATGATTGACAAACGACCCCAATCACCACCACCAGGCCCTGCAGCCAGGCGCTCGACCACTTCCTTTTGCAGCATGAAGTGCATGTCGCGGATGATCCCGGCGTTGTTCAGCAGGTGGAAGATCAGCGGCGTGGAGATGTTGTATGGCAGGTTACCCACCACCCGCAGGCTATTGGGCGCTGCGTTGAGGCTGTTGAAGTCGAACTTCAGTGCATCGCCCTGGTGCAGGTTGAAGTTGGGCATATTGGCGAACTGCTGGTTGAGGATCGGGATCAGGTCCTTGTCCAACTCAACCACATCCAGTTGGCCGCCACTGTTAAGCAGGCCTTTGGTCAGTGCGCCCTGGCCCGGGCCGATTTCCAGCAGACGGTCTTCGGGCTTGGCATGGATAGAGCGCAGGATACGGTCGATCACGCCAGCGTCGTGCAGGAAGTTTTGCCCGAAGCGCTTACGCGCCCGGTGTTGGTAATGCTCAGTCATATACGGGTCTCGGCCATCTGATAGGCGGTTTCCAGGGCCACGTGCAGGCTGCCGGTATCGATCTTGCCGCTGCCCGCCAGGTCCAGGGCAGTGCCATGGTCGACGGATGTACGGATGATCGGCAGGCCCAGTGTCACGTTGACGGCGGCGCCGAAGCCTTTGTATTTAAGCACCGGCAGCCCCTGGTCGTGGTACATCGCCAGCACTGCGTCGCAGTGCTCCAGATATTTGGGGGTAAACAGAGTGTCCGCAGGCAGTGGGCCGCGCAGGTCCATGCCTTCTTGGCGCAGACGCTCCAGGGTTGGTTCGATGATGTCGATTTCTTCATGGCCCAAGTGGCCGCCTTCACCGGCATGGGGGTTGAGCCCACAAACCAGGATGCGCGGTTGGGCAATGCCGAATTTCTGTTGCAGGTCGGCGTGCAGGATGCGTGTCACGCGCTCCAAACGCTCGGCGGTAATTGCATCGGCAATCTCGCGCAGCGGCAGGTGCGTGGTCACCAGGGCGACCCGCAGGCCGCGCGTGGCCAGCATCATGACGACTTGAGCGGTGTGGGTCAGCTCGGCAAGGAATTCGGTATGGCCGGAAAAGGCGATGCCGGATTCGTTGATCACGCCTTTGTGCACAGGGGCAGTGATCATGCCGGCGAAGTCACCGTCGATGCAGCCTTGCCCTGCGCGAGTCAGGGTTTCCAGCACGAACGCTGCGTTGGCCTTGTCCAGTTGCCCTGCAACCACCTTGGCCTGCAGTGGGGTGTCCCACACATACAGGCTGCCGGCGGGGGCGGGCAGGTCGGGCCAGTTGCCCGGCGCCACGTCCAGCACATTGACGGCCACACCCAGCTGCGCGGCCCGCTCAAGGAGCAGGTCGCGGCTGGTAATGGCGATCAGGGGGTGTGGCTGGGATTGCGAGGCGAGCAGCAGGCACAGGTCAGGACCAATGCCGGCCGGCTCGCCGGGTGTCACCGCGAAACGCTGGGGTTTCACTGAACTGCCTGGTCGGTGCCTGTTTGCTCGGCGCCTGGCAGCTTGTTCTCAACGTAGGCTTCGTCGCGGATCTGACGCAGCCAGGTTTGCAGCTCTTCGTCGTATTTGCGGTTACGCAGTACGTTCAGTGCCTGTTGCTCGCGGGCCTGGTTGGTGTTGTCGGTGGCGCGACGGCCAAGGACTTCCAGCACATGCCAGCCATATTGGGTCTTGAAGGGTTTGGACAGCACACCTTGCGGAGTATCGGCCATCACTTGCTGGAACTCTGGCACCAAGGCTTTCGGATCGATCCAGTTCAGGTCGCCGCCGTTGAGGGCAGAACCCGGGTCTTCCGAGAAGCTTTTGGCCAGGGTGGCGAAGTCTTCACCGCTTTCGATGCGGTCATAGATCTTCTGGGCCAGTTCCTTGGTTTGCGCTTCGGTGCGGATTTCGCTTGGTTTGACCAGGATGTGACGAACGTGTACTTCGTCTTTCAGCGAGGTCTCGCCGCCGCGTTTTTCCAGCAACTTGAGAATGATAAAGCCGCCTGGGGTGCGGGCTGGCTGAGTAATGCCACCCACTTCCATGGCGCTCAGCTCGCGGTCGAACGGCGCCGGCAATTGAGCGGCTTTACGCCAGCCCATGTCACCGCCTTCGAGGGCGTTGTCGCTGCCGGACTGAGCAATCGCCATTTGGGCGAAGTCGGCACCGGCCTTCAAGCGCTCATAAATAGCCTGGGTTTTAGCGGCGGCTGCATTGAGCTGCTCAGAGTTGGCGCTGTCCGGGGTAGGGATCAGGATGTTGGCCAGGTGCAGTTCTTCGGAAAGCTGCATCTTGCCCAGGTCCGACGCCAGGAAGTTCTTCACTTCCTGCTCCGACACCTGAACCCGCTCGGCAACACGGCGCTGGCGCACACGGCTGATGATCATTTCACGGCGGATCTGGTCACGGGCGTCCTCATAGGACAAACCGTCGTGGGCCAAAGCTGCACGGAACTGGTCAATGCTCATGTTGTTGCGCTGGGCAATGGTGCCTACCGCCTGGTTCAGTTCTTCGTCCGAAATACGGATGCCGGAGCGATCACCGATCTGCAATTGCAGGTTTTCGACGATCAGGCGTTCCAGAACCTGTTGGTCCAGGACGCTGGTCGGTGGCACGCCACCGCCACGTTTGGCGATGGTTTGCTGGACTTCCTTGACGCGTTGGTCCAGTTGGCTCTGCATGATCACGTCGTTATCGACGATGGCCACTACCTTATCCAGCTGTTGAACCGCAGCGTGCGCCGATGCGGTCCCCAGGAACAGCGCGCCCAGCACTAGCGGGCGCAGACAATCAGAAAGCTTGGTTTTCACGTTCACGATAACCTTCAATGCCTTTGTCGAGGAAGCTCTCTACCTTGGCGCCGGTCAGGCCGCCGAGTCCTTTGAGGACGATTTGCAGGAAGAGCCCGTGGTCACCCTTTTCGTTAAGCGGGGCGATCTGGCTGTATTCGTCGTTGGAAACCCAGTAACGGTTGATGAGGCGCAGTTTCCAGCAGCAGTTGTCGTACTCGAAACCACCGAAGGCTTCCAGGGTACGGTTGCGAGCGTAGTCATACTGCCAGCGGGTGATCAGGTTCCACTGAGGAATGATCGGCCACATCATCGAGAAGTCGTGTTGTTGGATTTTGTAGTAATCCTTCACGTAGTTCGCGTCGCCTGGCTGGCCGTAGTCACCACCGAACTGCCATTTGCCGGTCAGCTGGTTGTAGACGACTTGGTCGTTACGATAGCGATAACCGACGTTGATGATCTTGTTCGGGTTGTCTTCCGGCTGGTAGTGAAGCATCGCGCTGCCGGAACGAGGACTGTGTTCCTCGGTGTCCCAGTTGTAGTCGGCAGTGGCACGCCAATCGCGGTTGAAGCGGAACTCGTAGTCCAGGGCGACTGGCGATACGTCCGATTGTGCATCGGCACGGTCAGCGGCCAGGATGCCCGGCAGTTGAACTTCACGATCCTTGAAGTACAGCGCCTGGCCAATGGCTACGCGCTGACGTTCGAAGCCGTTGTCTTCGATCCAGCGGCTGGTCAAGCCCAGGGACAGCTTGTTCTCGTCGCCGATACGGTCGGAGCCGCTGAAACGGTTGTCGCGGAACAACGACGCGTAGCTGAACGAGTACTCGCTGGTGTCGAAGACCGGGATATCAGCCTGGTCCTTGTTCGGCACATACAGGTAGAACGCACGCGGCTCGAGGGTCTGGCGATAATCTTTGCCGAACCAGTTGGTATTGCGGTCGAAGTACAGGCCGCTGTCTACGCTGGCGATCGGAACCGCACGGTCCTGGGAGCTTTTGAACGTGCCGCCCGCGTACGGGTTGGCTGCGGTTGCTGCAGCTTGATCCGCAACGATCTGGTTCTTGCCGATGTTGTCCAGGTCCAGGTCGTACTTGGTGTACACGTACTTGAGCTTCGGCGTGACGAAACCGTAGGTCCAGTTCATCGGGTATTCAACGGCCGGCGCCACGTTCAGGCGGGTACCGTTGGCACGGGTCAGGCCACGGACGTAGGTGTCCAGGCGACGCTCGATGTCCCCGTTTTCATTGGTGAAGTTGCCGTTTTCCAGGTCGCGGTCGAAGCGTACGGCTTCGGTCTCGTAGCTGAAGTTCAGGCCACCTGGGTGGTACGGCAGGGTACCGTTGAAGGTGATCTGCGGCAGGCGGTCATACGGGGTGACCTGGGAAATCGTCGCCAGCTGGTAGGCCTGCAGGTTCAAGCGAGCCTGGAAGGTGTCGCCGCGATACGTCACGGAGCCCTGCTGGTTGACGTAGTCGCGACTCTCGACACCTTCCTGGTAGGACTTGAGGTCCTGGAAGTAGTAAGGATCGCTGATCGTTGTGTAGTCGACCTGGGTCATTACACGCGAATCCAACCCGCCCTGGTGTTGCCAGTTGAGCATGTAGCGGGTTTTTTCGTAATCGGTCTGACGCTTGCGCTCGTCGTTGTCGTCGTTCAGGTACGCACCGCCGAACTGACCTTCGCTGGACTTGGTGAGGTAGCGGAATTCGCCTTCCATCATCATGCCGCGCTTGGTCATGTATTGCGGGTACAACGTGGCGTCGTAGTTTGGCGCCAGGTTGAAGTAGTACGGCGTAACCAGGGTAAAGCCGGTTTCGCTGCCGCTGCTGAAGCTCGGTGGCAGGAAGCCGGATTGACGACGGTCGTCGATCGGGAAATAGATGTAAGGGGTGTACAGGATCGGGATGTTCTTGATCCGCAGCGTCGCGTTGGTAGCCGTACCGAAGCCGGTGGCCGGGTTCAACGTGATGTTGTTGCCTCGCAGCTGCCAGGCGTTGCTGTCTGGCTCGCACGTCGTGTACGTACCGTCCTTGAGACGGATGATCGCGTTTTCGGCACGCTTGGCGTACAGCGCGTTACCGCGGATACGTGACTTGTGCAGCACGTATTCGGCGTTGTCGATCTGGGCGGCGCCGGTGTCGAGTTGCACTTCGGCATGGTCGCCGACGATCAGTGCACCGTTGTCGCGCAGACGGACTTTGCCATTCAGCTCGCCACGGTTCTCGGCCTGGTACAGGCTGGCTTCTTCGGACTCCAGCTGCATGCTGCCTTGGCGCATGACGACGTCACCGGCCAGGGTCGCGACTTGCGACTCCTGCTCGTAACGCGAGGCTTTGGCACCGATGAAGGTGGGCGCATCGCTCTTGTTCGTCTTGTCGTTCATGCCAGGACGAATCGGCTCGATGTACGCACCGCCGCAGTACGGGCCGGTTTCGGCCAACTGTGCGGCGGTCAGTTTGTCGCGCGGTACCCAGTCCAGGTGGCTGTAGTCGGCGCTGCGCGAGCGCAGGCCACGGCCCTTGGAATCGGTGACCAGTGCGGTCTGCGGCACGGCCTCGGCTTTGCCGCCAGCATCGGCTTGCGCCGTGCTGTTGGCGGAGCTGACGGCTGCGCCGTCATGCACCGGGCGTGGTGGCAGAGGGGCTGCGGCGGTTTTCGGCGCGCAATCCCAGGCACCCGAAGCAGAGACTGAGCAGTCATACTGTTCCGCGGCGACCACGAATGAGGTGGCGAAGGGTTGCAAGGCCAGCAGACTGCCGGTTACCAGCAACGGAAATTTTCTACGAAACGCGGGGGATTTCAATGCCATCTTATTAGTCCGGGCTTCCTGCGTGCCATCTGCCCGCGGTTTGGGCCGCACGCCTCTCGATGGTCTGAAAAAGATGCGTGATAATAAAGCATGCCCCGCTTGACGGCTAGCGCCGTCGGAGACCCTTGTAATGCCCGAGCAAGATCTACGTTTACAACAGCTGCAAGTCTGGCTGGATGAGCAGTTGCCGATCCTTTTCAACGCTCAAGGCTGGGGTGCCGTACCCCCGGCCACATTGACCGCGGCCAGCAGCGACGCGAGTTTCAGGCGCTATTTCCGTTGGGAAGGTGGCGGTCATACATTCGTGGTAATGGATGCGCCCCCCCCCAGGAAAACTGCAAACCTTTCGTCGATATCGCACATTTGCTGGCGAAGTCAGGGATAAATGTTCCAAAAATTTATGCAGAAGATTTGCCGCGAGGCTTTCTTTTGCTCAATGACCTGGGCAGAAAAACCTATCTGGACGTGATTGACGACAAAAACGCCGACCCCTTGTTTGCTGAAGCCATCGATGCCTTGCTGGCTTTCCAGCAGTTGCCGATGGACGCGCCATTGCCAAGCTATGACGTTGCTCTGCTGCGCCGTGAGCTCGAATTGTTCCCGGAGTGGTACGTGCGTCGCCATCTGGGTATCGAACTCGATACGCAACAGCGGGCGCTCTGGCAGCGCGTCAGTGACCACCTGATCAACAGTGCCCTGGCGCAGCCGAAGGTGCTGGTGCACCGCGACTATATGCCACGCAACCTGATGATCAGCGAGCCGAACCCCGGCGTGCTGGATTTTCAGGACGCGGTCTACGGCCCGGTGACCTACGACATCACCTGCCTGTTCAAGGACGCCTTCCTCAGTTGGCCCCAGGCCCGCGTGCGGGAATGGCAGCGCGGCTATTGGGAGCGCGCGGGACGACTGGGCATCCCGGTGCAGGCCGATTTCGACGACTTCCTGTGTGCCAGCGACCTGATGGGCGTGCAGCGCCACCTCAAGGTGATCGGTATTTTCGCACGCATCTGCCATCGCGACGGCAAGCCACGCTACCTGGCCGACGTGCCGCGCTTCTTTGCTTATATAGAAGCGGTATTGGCGGATCGCCCGGAGTTGAGCGAACTGGGTGAATTGCTGGCCAGCCTGCGCCCACCTGCCGAGGCAAGCGTATGAAGGCGATGATCCTGGCCGCAGGCAAAGGTGAGCGGATGCGTCCGCTCACGTTGCACACGCCCAAGCCGCTGGTGCAGGCCGGCGGCAAGCGTCTGATCGAGTATCACTTGGAGGCGTTGGCCAAGGCCGGCTTCACTGACATCGTGATAAACCATGCCTGGCTCGGCCAGCAGATTGAACATTATCTGGGGGACGGCGCGCAGTTTGGCTTGCGCATCCGTTACTCCCCCGAGGGCGAGCCGCTGGAAACCGGCGGTGGGATTTTCCAGGCATTGCCGTTGTTGGGCGACGAACCCTTCCTGGTGGTCAATGGCGATATCTGGACCGACTACGACTTCACCCAACTCAAGCGACCGCTCAAGGGCCTGGCCCATCTGGTGATGGTCGACAACCCGGCGCATCACCCTTCAGGTGGCGATTTCTACCTTGATCAAGGTTTGCTTCATGATGCTGCGGCCGGTGCCGATAACCTGACCTTCAGTGGCATTTCAGTGCTCGACCCCAAGCTGTTCGCGGGTTGCAGTGCGGGTGCCTTCAAGCTGGCGCCGCTGTTGCGGGCGGCCATGGCTAAAGGTCTGGTAACGGGGGAACACATGGCGGGACGCTGGATTGATGTCGGCACGCTGGAGCGCCTGGCGCAAGTCGAAACCCTGCTGACAGCGGGGCAGTAACATGCTGTGGCCAGGGACGCTGATCGGCGCGGGGGCTGGCTTTGCCATAGCCAGTATTCCGGGGGCCTTGTTGGGTGCGCTGTTGGGGCAGGCGCTGGACCGTCGCCTGCAACTGCAAAGCTGGGCGCAGTTGCGCGAGCGACTGGGCGGGCGCCCGGCGTTGCGTAATGACGAGCTGTTGTTTGTGTTGCTGGGGCGTTTGGCCAAGAGCAATGGGCGAGTGGTGGACGGACATATTCAACAGGCGCGTCAGGAGATGCGCTCGCTGGACATGACCGAGTCAGCCCAGCGTCGTGCCATCGCAGCGTTCAATCGTGGCAAGGCCGGCTCCGATCGGGTGCGCCGCTATTTGCGTGTGCTCAAGGCGCAACCCCATGCGGCGGAAGGGGTATTGCGCGCGTGCTGGCGCATGGTCTGGGCAGACGGCAAGGCGGATGACGCCGAGCGTGACTTGATCGACCTGTGGGGCAAATGGCTGGGCTGGACGCCGCAACAGCTCCAGGCGCTGGCCGCCGACTACACACCGGAGCGTAAGCCGCTGGTCAGTCGTGGGCCCACCTATCAGGACGCGCTGCGCTTGCTGGGTGTGACGGCCACCACCGAACCGTCGGTGATCAAGCGCGCTTATCGCCGCCTGCTCAGCCGCCATCACCCGGACAAGGTTGCCGGCAGTGGCGCGAGCGCTGCGCAAGTGCATGAAGCCACCGAGCGCACGCGCGAACTGCACAATGCCTATGCATTGATTCGCGAACGGCGGGATTTTCGCTGATTATTTTTGCGTGAAAAACCGATCTACTGTGGGCGCTGGCTTGCCTGCGATAGCGGCGGGTCAGCAAAGCCTTTGGCACTGATAGCCCGCCATCGCAGGCAAGCCAGCTCCCACATTTCGACCGGGTTGCCAATCCGGTTTCAGTCAGCTGTCGCCTGCGGGCTCAACCACCCGCGAATCCGTCGATACAACTGCTCCTGCTCAGCCGCGCTGTTGCCGGGCAAGGCTGTCAACGACACCTGTTTATAACCGTCATTCTTCAAACGCTTGGCCGCCTGGGCGCGGGCCAGGGCGTTTTTGCGTAACTGCGGGTCATCTTGATAGAACACATCGGCGGTCGGCAGCTTCAGGCCGGGGGCCAGCTGCTGGATGTCCGGATGGCGCCCGGTTGGCGTCTGCGCCGCGACCATGACGAACTTCTGCACTTGGGACGGCTGCTTCTCGCTCAAATAACGCGCCGCCCACCAGGCGCCGGTGCCATGGCCGACCAGCACCACACTGCGCGCGCTCTGGGTCTGGGCGAAGGCCACGGCAGCGTCGATGCGGGCAAAAATGCGCGAAGCATCGGTTTTGTCCTGCTCATCGGACCCAGGAACCACTGCCGGGTCAGTGCCCTCGGCCTCAGCGCTGGCAGCCTGTTCGATGGGTTTGTCGGCGGTGCTCGCTTCCTTGCTGCTGGTATCGACGGTGGCCTTGGGCGCTTCCATCACGCGCGGCGGCAGGGTATCCACGCTCACGTCCGGCAACGACAGGCTGAGGCTACCCCAGTTGGCATCCGGCAATTTGTGCCGCAACGGACTGATCGCTTGCGGCCAGTCAGCATTCTCGCCGGCGCCCGGTACGATAATCACCACGCCTTCGGGTTCGGCACTGTTGGCCGGTTTCCACAGGGCGAGGAATGAATCGCTGCCTGCCTGCAATTGTTGCTGCTCCTGTTGCGGGATTTTGCGTTCCAGGGCGCTGGCTTCTGCGAGGCTGCGCTCAGGCAAAGGCTGGCGCTCGACGGGTTTTTCTGCGGCAGGCTCAGGGGCGTCAGCGGCCTGTACAGAAAAGGCACTGGTAAAAAGCAGCGACAGGCACAATGCTGGCAGTGCCGAACGGTGGAAAAAGGGCATCGTTAATTCCCGGCCAGAAGTGATTCCAGCAGCCTAATGGGTTGGTCAGTGTTTGTCAGTGATGTGAGACGTGGATCATGGGTTTTCGCTGTCTGCTGGTTATCGGCTGTTTGTGCCTTGCCTTGATGGCAAACGCCGCCCCTGCGCCCGCCGTTCCCCAGGCGCAGCTTGATGTGCAGCAACGCGAATGGCTGGCCCAACACCCGGAGCTGCGGGTGGGCCTGGTGTTGCAGGCACCTTACGCGCAATACGATCGGCGTTTGCAGCGG
The DNA here is from genome assembly GCF_054685145.1 of Pseudomonas sp. H1_A03. Taxonomy (NCBI): domain Bacteria; kingdom Pseudomonadati; phylum Pseudomonadota; class Gammaproteobacteria; order Pseudomonadales; family Pseudomonadaceae; genus Pseudomonas; species Pseudomonas sp. H1_A03. The sequence goes on along the minus strand of NZ_CP162829.1, from coordinate 658,894 downwards.
CTGTCCGGGGCCAATGTCGAGTTGATGCAAGGGTTGGCCAAGGCGCTGAACATCGAGCTGACGTGGCGTAACTTCCCCAATCAGGAGCAGTTGGAGGCCGCCGTACGCGACGGCGAAGTGGACATCGCCCCCGGCCTGCAACAAACCCCTGCCGGTTTGCGTCTGTGGTTGTTCACCGACCCTTATATGCGCGTGCCGCAGCACATTGTCGGTATCCGCGATGGCGGTGGGGCCGTGGAGTTGGAAAAACTCGATGAGCAATCCCGCGTCGCCGTGCGCATGCCCAGCGCCGTGGCCGATTACCTGCGCAGCACCTATCCCGGCCTCAACCTGCAAGGCGTGCCCATGGAGCGCCAGGCTCTGCAGTTGCTGGTGAGCCAGCAGGCACGCTACGCGGTGGTGGACGAAGCGCAATTGAGCCGTTTGTCCGGCGAAGCGGAATTCGCCGGGCTGGCGGTGGTGGGCGATATTGGCCTGCCGCAATTGCTGCGGGTGGCTACGCGGCGGGAATGGCCAGAGTTGGCCAGCATCATGGAAAGCGCCTTGCGCGCCATCCCAGCCCGCGACCTGGACCAACTGCACAGCCGCTGGCTGCAACCCAAATACCCACACCTCACAGAATCCCCAGGACTGTGGCAAAACCTAAGCCTGTTGCTGAGCTTGTTGTTGCTCGCCAGCCTGGCCACTGTGTTCTGGCAGCGTCGCCAGCAGCGGGTGCTGGAACACGGCTTGCTGGCCGCCCGCGAAGAAAGCGCGGCCCGCGCCGCCGGTGCCGAAGCCTTGCGCTTGACGCAGTTTTCCATCGACCAAAGCACTGTCGGCATCCTCTGGGTCAACTGGGACAGCCATGTGCGCTACGCCAATCGGGCGGCCGAAAGCATGCTCGGCTACGGCCCCGGTGCGTTGATCGAGCGGCCGTTGGTCGACCTTGATCCAAGCCTGCATATGGACCGCTGGCTCAACCTGTGGAAGCGCGCGCGGGCCAGCGAAGACGGTCCGCAGAATTTCGCCACCGATTGCCTGCGTGCAGACGGCAGCATCCTGCCGACCAACGTGTCCTTGAGCTTCCTGCGTTTTGCCGAGGCCGAATACCTGGTGGTCTACCTCAACGATGTCACTGAGCTACGCCGTACCCTGGCGGCCTTGCTGCAAAGTGAAGCGCAATTGCGCGAGCTGTCCGCCCACCTGGAAACCGTGCGCGAAGAAGAAAAGGCGCGCATCGCCCGTGAGGTGCACGACGAACTTGGGCAAATGCTCACGGTGCTCAAGCTCGAGACCTCAATGTGCGAGCTGAGCTATGCGCAACTCGACCCTGGTTTGCATGATCGCTTGAACAGCATGAAGCGCCTGATCGCGCAGCTATTCCAACTGGTGCGCGATGTGGCGACGGCGCTGCGCCCGCCGATTCTCGATGCCGGCATTGCCTCGGCCATCGAATGGCAGGCCCGGCGCTTCGAAGCCCGCACGCAAATTCCCTGCCTGGTACAAGTCCCGGATAACCTGCCGGCCCTCAGCGATGCCAAGGCCATTGGCCTATTCCGGATCCTGCAGGAGGCGCTGACCAATGTGATGCGTCATGCCCAGGCGCATACTGTGGAGCTGACCCTCGCCGTCGAGGGCACCGATTTGCGGCTGACCATCAGCGACGATGGCGTCGGTTTCGTCCAGGCCCAGGGGCGCCCGGTGTCGTTTGGCCTGGTGGGCATGCGCGAGCGGGTGCTGATCATGGGCGGGCAACTGAGCCTGGACAGCGAATTGGGGGAGGGCACCACCCTGAGTGTCACGGTGCCGTTGGATGCATAACACCAAGAGGAAGTCCCTGTGATCCGCGTACTGGTAGCTGAAGACCACACCATCGTTCGTGAAGGCATCAAGCAATTGATCGGCCTGGCCAAAGACCTGTTGGTCGTTGGCGAAGCGAGCAATGGCGAGCAACTGCTGGAGACCTTGCGCCATGTGCCGTGTGAAGTGGTGTTGCTGGATATCTCAATGCCTGGCGTCAACGGCTTGGAGGCGATTGCTCGCATCCGTGCGCTGAACAATCCGCCGGCGATCCTCGTGCTGTCGATGCACGACGAAGCGCAAATGGCCGCCCGTGCCTTGAAGGTCGGCGCCGCGGGTTATGCCACCAAGGACAGCGATCCGGCGCTGTTGCTCACGGCGATTCGCAAGGTGGCGGCCGGTGGGCGTTATATCGACCCGGACCTGGCCGACCGCATGGTTTTCGAAGTCGGCCTCACCGATACCCGGCCGCTGCACTCGCTGCTGTCGGAGCGCGAGTTCTCGGTATTCGAACGCTTGGCCCAGGGCGCCAACGTCAACGATATCGCCCAGCAGTTGGCGTTGAGCAGCAAGACCATCAGCACCCACAAGGCGCGGTTGATGCAAAAACTCCATATCACTTCGCTGGCTGAACTGGTGAAGTACGCCATGGAGCACAAGTTGTTGTGATGACATGCCTGTTTGCGACTACCGGTGAGAGGCGCTGAACCCATTCCCGGCGCATGGCGCCGTTGCACTGTCCCATCCCCGCCATCGGTGTAGGGCGATCCCTACCCCAAACCTTCCATCCGGCTGATGCGATTCTCTCCTGGCCCCCGATTTCCGGGGGCTCGCGCCTGGACTACGCTTGTCTCACAGCAGTCCAAAATACAAAGGTGCGGGTATGAGCGAGGTGGATTCAAATGATGTGCTGGTCAGCTTTCGTGGCGTGCAGAAGAGCTACGACGGCGAGAACCTGATCGTCAAAGACCTCAACCTGGAGATTCGCAAGGGCGAGTTCCTCACCTTGCTCGGGCCTTCCGGTTCGGGCAAGACCACCAGCCTGATGATGCTGGCCGGCTTTGAAACGCCGACGGCAGGCGAGATCCAGCTGGCCGGTCGCTCCATCAACAACGTGCCGCCGCACAAGCGCGACATCGGCATGGTGTTCCAGAACTACGCGCTGTTCCCGCACATGACCGTCGCCGAGAACCTGGCGTTCCCGCTGTCGGTGCGCGGCTTGAGCAAGACCGATATCAGTGAGCGGGTCAAACGCGTGCTGAGCATGGTCCAGCTCGACGCCTTCGCCCAGCGCTACCCGGCGCAACTCTCCGGCGGCCAGCAACAGCGCGTGGCCCTGGCCCGTGCGTTGGTGTTCGAGCCGCAGCTGGTACTGATGGACGAACCTCTCGGCGCCCTCGACAAGCAACTGCGCGAACACATGCAGATGGAGATCAAGCACCTGCACCAGCGCCTCGGCGTGACCGTGGTGTACGTGACCCACGACCAAGGCGAAGCGCTGACCATGTCCGACCGCGTGGCGGTGTTCCACCAGGGCGAAATCCAGCAGATCGCCGCGCCGCGCACCTTGTACGAAGAACCGAAGAACACCTTTGTTGCCAACTTCATCGGCGAGAACAACCGCCTCAATGGTCGCCTGCACAGCCACACCGGCGAGCGCTGCGTGGTGGAGCTGGCACGTGGCGAGAAGGTCGAGGCACTGGCGGTCAACGTCGGCCAGATCGGCGGCCCGGTGACCCTGTCGGTGCGCCCGGAACGCGTCAGCCTCAATGGTTCCAGCGAAAGTTGCGTCAACCGCTTCTCTGGGCGGGTGGCGGAATTCATCTACCTGGGCGACCACGTGCGTGTGCGCCTGGAAGTCTGCGGCAAAGCCGATTTTTTTGTGAAACAACCGATTGCCGAGCTGGACCCAGCATTGGCGGTCGGCGACGTGGTACCGATTGGCTGGCAAGTCGAGCACGTTCGCGCACTCGACCCACTTCTAGAGGCGAATTGATCGCCCCCATGGCTTCACCAACCCTGCACGTGGAGAGAACAACAATGTTGAGATCCCTTAAATATTCAGCCCTGGCCTTGAGCTTGATGGGCGCGACACAGGCCATGGCAGGCCCGGACCTGACCGTCGTGTCCTTTGGTGGCGCGAATAAGGCCGCTCAGGTCAAGGCTTTCTACGCACCGTGGGAGAGCGCGGGCAACGGCAAGATCGTCGCCGGTGAGTACAACGGTGAAATGGCCAAGGTCAAAGCCATGGTCGACACCAAGAGCGTGTCCTGGGACCTGGTGGAAGTGGAATCCCCGGAGCTGTCCCGTGGCTGCGACGAGGACATGTTCGAACCGCTGGACCCGAAACTGTTCGGCAATACCGCCGACTACGTGAAGGGCGCCATTCAGCCTTGCGGCGTGGGCTTTTTTGTATGGTCGACCGTGCTGGCCTACAACGCTGACAAACTGACCTCCGCGCCAACCAGTTGGGCGGATTTCTGGGACACCAAGAAATTCCCCGGCAAGCGTGGTCTGCGTAAAGGCGCCAAGTACACCCTGGAATTCGCTTTGATGGCCGACGGCGTCGCGCCGAAGGACGTCTACAAAGTGTTGGCCGGCAAAGATGGCCAGGACCGTGCGTTCAAGAAACTCGACGAACTCAAACCGTCGATCCAGTGGTGGGAAGCGGGTGCACAACCGCCGCAATACCTGGCCTCGGGTGACGTAGTGATGAGCTCGGCCTACAACGGCCGCATCGCCGCTGTGCAAAAAGAAAGCAACCTGAAAGTGGTGTGGAACGGCGGCATCTACGACTTCGACGCATGGGCCATTCCTAAAGGCCTGGCCAAGGACCGTGCCGAAGCAGCGAAGAAATTCATCGCGTTCTCGGTGCAACCGCAGCAGCAGAAGATCTACTCGGAAAACATCGCCTACGGCCCGGCCAACACCCAAGCCGTGCCGTTGCTGGCCAAGGACATCCTCAAGGATATGCCGACCACCCCGGAGAACATCGCCAACCAGGTGCAGATCGACGTGAGCTTCTGGGCGGATAACGGTGAGCAGCTCGAGCAGCGCTTCAATTCCTGGGCTGCCAAGTAACACCGCCTGCTGTGGTGGATAGGCTTGTTGTAGTGAGCGGGCTTGCCCCGCGCTGGGCTGCGAAGCAGCCCCAAACCAGGCACTGCATTCTGTCTGACGGAAAGCGGTGACTGTAATAGGGGCTGCTTCGCCGCCAGCGCGGGGCAAGCCCGTTCACTACAAATCAGAGCCCAGCCATAGGTGTAGTCTTTTTTCAGATTTTCGGAGTCAGCCATGGCCATCGCCGTTCCCTCGAACGAGGTCAACAGCCCCACCCTCAAGCAGCGCCTTGCGCGTGCCGAGCGGCTTAACCGCTGGAAGGCCCAGGCCTTGATTGCGCCGCTGGTGCTGTTTTTGCTGCTGGTGTTCCTGGTGCCGATCGTTGCGCTGCTCTACAAAAGCGTGGGCAACCCGGAAGTGGTGGGCGGTCTGCCGCGCACCGTGGTGGCGGTGACGGCCTGGGATGGTCGCGGCCTGCCGGGCGAGCCGGTGTACCAGGCCCTCAGTGAAGACCTGGGCGAAGCGCGCAAAAACCAGACCCTGGGCGATCTGTCCAAGCGCCTGAACATGGAACTGGCCGGCTACCGCAGCCTGCTGACCAAAACCGCGCGGGCGCTGCCGTTCAGCGAAACGCCGGCCTCTTATAAAGAAGCGTTGGAAAACCTCGACGAACGCTGGGGCGACCCGGCGTACTGGCAGGCGATCCGGCGTAACACCAGCAGCCTGACGCCGTTCTATTTGTTGGCGGCCGTCGATCACCGTATCGATGACCTCGGCGAAGTGGCGCCGGCCACGCCAGACCAAGCGATCTACCTGGACATTTTTGCGCGCACCTTCTGGATGGGCCTGGTGATCACCACCATCTGCCTGCTGCTGGCTTATCCCTTGGCCTATTTGCTGGCCAATTTGCCGGCGCGTAAAAGCAACTTGCTGATGATCCTCGTGTTGTTGCCGTTCTGGACCTCGATCCTGGTGCGGGTAGCGGCATGGATCGTACTGCTGCAATCCGGCGGCCTGATCAACAGTGCACTGATGGGCATGGGCCTGATCGACACACCTCTGGAACTGGTGTTCAACCGCACCGGGGTCTACATCTCCATGGTGCACATTCTGCTGCCGTTCATGATCTTGCCGATCTACAGCGTAATGAAGGGTATTTCGCCCACTTATATGCGTGCAGCGATTTCCCTGGGATGCCATCCGTTCGCCAGCTTCTGGCGCGTGTACTTCCCGCAGACCTACGCCGGCGTGGGCGCTGGTTGCCTGTTGGTGTTCATCCTGGCAATTGGTTACTACATCACCCCGGCGCTGCTCGGCAGCCCGAACGACCAGATGGTCAGCTACTTCGTGGCGTTCTACACCAACACCAGCATTAACTGGGGCATGGCGACGGCGTTGGGCGGCTTGCTGCTGCTGGCGACCGTGGTGCTGTACCTGATCTACAACCGGCTGGTGGGCGCCAGTCGCCTGCGCCTGAGCTAAGGAGACCTTGCGATGCTGAGCCCTTATATGTCGCCCGTTGAGCGGGTCTGGTTCTACAGCTTGCGGATCCTCTGCGGCTTGATCCTGTTGTTTTTGATACTGCCGGTGCTGGTGATCATCCCGCTGTCGTTCAACAGCGGCAGTTTCCTGGTGTACCCGCTGCAAGGCTTCTCGCTGCAGTGGTACCAGGACTTCTTCGCCTCGGCTGAATGGATGCGTGCACTCAAGAACAGCGTCATCGTTGCCCCGGCGGCCACGGTGCTGGCCATGGTGTTCGGCACCTTGGCAGCGATTGGCCTGACCCGTGGGAATTTCCCCGGCAAGGCGCTGGTAATGGCGCTGGTGATTTCGCCGATGGTGGTGCCGGTGGTGATCATTGGCGTGGCCAGTTACCTATTCTTTGCGCCACTGGGCCTGGGCAACAGCTTTTTCTCGCTGATCGTGGTGCACGCGGTGTTGGGCGTGCCATTTGTGATCATCACCGTGTCGGCGACCTTGCAGGGGTTCAACCACAACCTGGTGCGGGCGGCGGCCAGTCTCGGTGCTTCGCCATTGACCGCGTTTCGCCGGGTGACCTTGCCGTTGATCGCACCAGGGGTGATTTCCGGGGCGCTGTTTGCTTTCGCCACTTCGTTTGATGAGGTGGTGGTCACGCTGTTTCTCGCCGGCCCCGAGCAAGCGACCCTGCCGCGCCAGATGTTCAGCGGCATCCGCGAAAACCTCAGCCCGACGATTGCTGCTGCGGCGACCTTGTTGATTGCCTTCTCGGTGTTGCTGTTGCTGACCCTGGAATGGCTGCGTGGGCGAAGCGAGAAACTGCGTACTGCGCAGGTCTGATGCCACACAGAAATCAAAATGTGGGAGCGGGCTTGCTCGCGAACGCGGTGTGTCAGCTAAACATTTAGTGACTGACAGACCGCATTCGCGAGCAAGCCCGCTCCCACATTGGTTCTGTGTCTATTCAGTTGCTGAATGCAAGACAACCAGCCTCAATCAGCTACTCTTGTCCCAGCCCATTTCCGAATAAGAGGCCGCGCACATGAGTACTTCCTCATTCAAGATCGCCCATAAACTGCTGACCGGCGCGGGCGCCATCGAACAACTGGCCTTTGAGCTCACGCGCCTGGATGTGGATAACCCGCTGATCGTCACCGACGCCGCGCTGGTCAAGTCCGGCACCGTGGCGTTGGCACTCGAACACCTGGGCGAACGCAGCTATGAAATCTTCGACCGCGTGCTGCCGGACCCGGAAATCGCCATTGTCGAAGATTGCATGCGCGTCTACCGCGACGGCGGGCATGACGGCTTGATCGGCCTGGGCGGCGGCAGTGCCATCGACATTGCCAAAAGCGTGGCCGCCTATGCCGGCTACCACGGCGCCCTGGCGGACTTGTTCGGCGTCGACCAGGTACCGCGCAAGGGGCCGCCGCTGATCGCGATTCCCACCACAGCCGGCACCGGCTCGGAAGTCACCAATGTGGCGATCCTCTCCGACAAGGTCGCGCAGCTGAAAAAGGGCATCGTCAGCGATTATCTACTGCCGGATGTGGCGCTGATCAGCCCGCAAATGACCCTGACCTGCCCGCGCAGTGTCACCGCCGCCAGCGGCGTGGATGCGCTGGTGCATGCCATTGAATCCTACCTGTCGCTGAACGCCTCGCCGATTACCGATGCATTGGCCATTGGCGCCATCAAGCTGATTGCCAACGCGTTGCCCAAGGCCTACGCCAACCCGGCCAACCTGCAGGCCCGCGACGACATGGCCACCGCCAGCCTGATGGCGGGCATGGCCTTTGGGAATGCCGGGGTCGGCGCGGTGCATGCATTGGCGTACCCGCTGGGTGGACGTTTCAATATCGCCCATGGCGTGAGCAACGCGCTGTTGCTGCCCTATGTCATGCACTGGAACAAGTTGGCCTGCGTGGAGCGCATGCAGGACATTGCCCAGGCCATGGGCGTGAATGTCACGGGGTTGAGCGTCAACGATGCCGCCGACCAAGCCGTCGAGGCAATGACGCGGCTGTGTGCCGCTGTCGAGATCCCGGCGGGGCTCCACAGTTTCGGGGTGCCTGAGGACGCCATCCCGGCCATGGCTGTTGAAGCGGCGGGGATTGAACGGCTGATGCGCAACAACCCGCGCAAGCTCAGCGCAACCGATATCGAGAAAATCTATCGGGCCGCGTACTAGCCATTGAGCCAGGTCACGGTGCGCGCGGCAAAGCATGAGGTATACAATGCGCGCCATCGTGATTTAGCTCAAAAAAGGTGCGTCATGCAGCCCTTCGTCATTGCTCCATCGATTCTCTCCGCCGATTTCGCCCGCCTGGGTGAGGAAGTGGACAAGGTGTTGGCCGCCGGTGCCGACTTCGTACACTTCGATGTCATGGACAACCACTACGTGCCCAACCTGACCATCGGCCCGATGGTCTGCGCCGCGCTGCGCAAGTACGGCATCACTGCACCCATTGATGCACACCTGATGGTCAGCCCGGTGGACCGCATCATCGGTGACTTCGTGGAAGCCGGCGCGACCTACATCACTTTCCACCCGGAAGCCTCGCTGCACGTCGACCGTACCTTGCAACTGATCCGCGAAGGCGGCTGCAAGGCGGGCCTGGTGTTCAACCCGGCCACCCCGCTGGACGTGCTCAAATACGTGATGGACAAGGTCGACATGGTCCTGCTGATGAGCGTCAACCCAGGCTTCGGCGGGCAGAAGTTCATCCCCGGCACCCTCGACAAACTGCGCGAAGCCCGTGCGTTGATCGACGCTTCTGGCCGTGACATCCGCCTGGAAATCGACGGCGGGGTCAACGTCAATAACATCCGCGAAATCGCAGCGGCTGGCGCCGACACCTTTGTGGCCGGCTCGGCGATCTTCAACGCGCCGGACTACCAGGAAGTCATCGCCAAGATGCGCGCCGAATTGGCGCTGGCACGTCCGTGAGTGGCTTTGAGCAACTGTTCCCCGGCAAATTGCCACGGCTGGTGATGTTCGATCTGGACGGTACCTTGATCGACTCGGTGCCCGACCTGGCTGCGGCGGTGGACGAGATGCTGCTCAAGCTGGGACGCAAGCCCGCCGGGATCGAGTCGGTGCGCGAGTGGGTGGGCAACGGCGCGCAGATGCTGGTGCGCCGTGCGTTGGCCAACAACATTGATGCCCAAGGGGTGGATGAGGTGGAGGCCGAACACGCCCTGGAACTGTTCAACGCCGCCTATGAAGACGGCCACGAACTGACCATGGTTTACCCCGGCGTGCGCGACACCCTCAAGTGGCTGAGCAAGCAGGGCGTGGAAATGGCCCTCATCACCAACAAGCCGGAACGCTTCGTCGCGCCGCTGTTGGACCAGATGAAAATCGGCCGGTATTTCCGCTGGATCATCGGTGGCGATACCTTGCCGCAGAAAAAACCCGACCCGGCGGCGCTGTTTTTCGTGATGAAAATGGCCAATATCCCGGCCTCGCAGTCGCTGTTTGTGGGTGATTCGCGCAGTGATGTGCTGGCGGCAAAGGCCGCGGGCGTGCAGTGTGTGGCCCTCAGTTACGGCTACAACCATGGGCGGCCGATTGCCGAAGAGTCGCCTTCATTGGTAATTGATGACCTGCGCCTGTTAATCCCCGGTTGCTTGGGAGCGGGCGCTGAGATAACGTTGCCCGATACCGATCCGTCCCCTTCTGGAAATTCCATCGTGGTGGTCACTCGCAAACTCTGGATGAAAGTCATCAAGGCCCTGGCCCGCTGGCGTTGGCGCGCCTGACTGATCCTGGCCGCGCTATGCGGCACGTTTGCATACCTGACTGTTAGACCCTCAAGCCACGAGGCACATCATGACCCGCGAAGAATTCCTGCGTTTGGCCGCTGCCGGCTACAACCGCATTCCCCTGGCCTGCGAAACGCTGGCCGACTTCGACACGCCGCTGTCGATCTACCTGAAACTGGCCGACGAGCCCAATTCCTACTTGCTCGAGTCCGTACAGGGCGGCGAGAAGTGGGGCCGTTACTCGATCATCGGCCTGCCGTGCCGCACCGTGCTGCGTGTGCACGACCATCATGTGAGCATTACCCATGATGGCGTCGAGATCGAAAGCCACGATGTAGAAGACCCGCTGGCGTTCGTCGAGGCGTTCAAAGCGCGTTACAACGTGCCGACCATCCCGGGTCTGCCGCGTTTCAACGGTGGCCTGGTGGGTTACTTCGGTTACGACTGTGTGCGTTACGTGGAAAAACGCCTGGGCAAGTGCCCGAACCCGGATCCATTGGGTGTCCCGGACATTCTGCTAATGGTCTCCGACGCGGTGGTGGTGTTCGACAACCTCGCCGGCAAAATGCACGCGATTGTGCTCGCCGACCCGGCCCAGGCCGACGCTTTCGAGAGCGGCCTGGCCAGCCTCGAAGCGCTGCTGGAAAAACTGCGCCAGCCGATCACCCCGCGTCGCGGCCTGGACCTCAGTCGTCCACCGGCAGCCGACCCGGTTTTCCGCTCCAGCTTTACCCAGGATGACTACGAGCGCGCCGTCGATACCATCAAGGAATACATCCTCGCCGGTGACTGCATGCAGGTGGTGCCGTCGCAACGCATGTCCATCGACTTCAAGGCCGCGCCGATCGATCTGTATCGCGCATTGCGCTGCTTTAACCCGACGCCGTACATGTACTTTTTCAACTTTGGTGACTTCCACGTGGTGGGCAGTTCGCCGGAGGTGCTGGTGCGCGTCGAAGACAACCTGATCACCGTGCGCCCGATCGCCGGGACGCGCCCACGTGGCGCGACTGAAGAGGCGGATTTGGCGCTGGAAGAAGACCTGCTGAGCGACGACAAGGAAATTGCCGAGCACCTGATGCTCATCGACCTGGGCCGTAACGACACCGGGCGCGTCTCGGAAATCGGTTCGGTCAAGCTCACTGAGAAGATGGTGATCGAGCGTTATTCCAACGTGATGCACATTGTGTCCAACGTCACCGGCGAGCTGAAAGCCGGCTTGACGGCGATGGACGCACTGCGCGCGATCCTGCCGGCGGGCACCTTGTCGGGCGCGCCGAAGATCCGTGCGATGGAAATCATCGACGAGTTGGAGCCGGTCAAGCGCGGTGTCTACGGCGGCGCCGTGGGGTATTTCGCCTGGAACGGCAACATGGACACGGCCATTGCAATCCGCACGGCCGTGATCAAGGACGGGGAGCTGCACGTGCAGGCCGGTGGCGGGATTGTCGCCGACTCGGTGCCGGCCCTCGAATGGGAAGAAACCCTGAACAAGCGCCGCGCGATGTTCCGCGCCGTTGCGCTGGCTGAACAGACCCCCAATTCTTGAGGTTTCCCCATGTTACTGATGATTGATAACTACGACTCCTTTACCTACAACGTTGTGCAGTACCTGGGTGAGCTCGGTGCCGAGGTCAAGGTAGTGCGCAACGACGAACTGACCGTGGCTGAAATCGCTGCGCTGAATCCGGAGCGCATCGTGGTGTCGCCAGGCCCCTGCACGCCGACCGAGGCGGGTATTTCCCTCGAAGCGATCAAGTATTTCGCCGGCAAGCTGCCGATCCTGGGCGTGTGCCTGGGCCACCAGTCCATCGGCCAGGCGTTTGGCGGTGACGTGGTGCGCGCGCGCCAGGTGATGCACGGCAAGACCAGCCCGGTGTTCCATAATGACGTGGGTGTGTTTCACGGGCTGAACCTGCCGGTGACGGTAACCCGCTACCACTCGTTGGTGGTCAAGCGTGAAACCCTGCCGGAGTGCCTGGAACTGACCGCCTGGACCCAGCTGGAAGACGGCTCGGTCGACGAGATCATGGGCCTGCGCCACAAGACACTGAATATCGAAGGGGTGCAATTTCACCCCGAGTCGATCCTGACCGAGCAGGGCTACGAGCTGTTCGCTAATTTTCTCAAGCAGAGCGGCGGCACGCGCTAAGGACTTTCCATGGATATCAAGACTGCCCTGAGCCGTATCGTCGGCCATCTGGACCTGAGCACCGCTGAAATGAGCGATGTGATGCGCGAGATCATGACCGGTCAATGCACCGATGCGCAGATCGGCGCCTTCATGATGGCAATGCGTATGAAGAGCGAGAGCATCGACGAGATCGTCGGCGCCGTGTCGGTGATGCGCGAGCTGGCGGACAAGGTTGAGCTCAAGACCCTCGACGGCGTGGTCGACGTGGTCGGCACCGGCGGTGATGGTGCCAACATCTTCAACGTGTCGACGGCCGCATCGTTTGTGGTCGCGGCGGCCGGATGCACCGTGGCCAAGCACGGCAACCGTGCAGTGTCTGGCAAGAGCGGCAGTGCCGACTTGCTGGAAGCTGCCGGCATCTACCTGAACCTGACGCCGGTCCAAGTGGCGCGTTGCATCGATAATGTCGGCATCGGCTTCATGTTTGCCCAATCCCACCATGGCGCAATGAAACACGCTGCTGGCCCGCGCAAGGACCTCGGCCTGCGCACCCTGTTCAACATGCTCGGCCCGCTTACGAATCCGGCCGGTGTGAAGCACCAGGTGGTGGGCGTATTCAGCCAGGCGCTGTGCCGGCCGTTGGCGGAAGTGTTGCAGCGCATGGGCAGCAAGCATGTGCTGGTGGTGCATTCCAAGGATGGCCTGGACGAATTCAGCCTGGCGGCACCGACCTTCGTGGCGGAGCTCAAAGATGACCAAGTCACAGAGTACTGGGTCGAGCCGGAAGATTTGGGCATGAAGAGCCAGAGCCTGCACGGCCTGGCAGTGGAAAGCCCGGCGGCGTCCCTCGAGCTGATCCGCGATGCCTTGGGGCGTCGCAAGACCGAGAATGGTCAAAAAGCCGCTGAGATGATCGTTTTGAATGCTGGCGCGGCACTTTATGCAGCCGACCATGCCTATAGTCTTAAGGAAGGGGTCGCCTTGGCCCACGATGCGCTGCACACCGGCCTGGCTCGCGAGAAGCTGGAAGAGCTGGGAGCATTCACCGCGGTATTCAAGATGGAGAATGAAGGATGAGTGTGCCAACCGTTCTGGAAAAGATCCTGGCGCGCAAGGCTGAAGAAGTCGCCGAGCGCCGCGCCCGAGTGAGCCTCGCCGAACTGGAAGCTCAGGCAAAGATCGCTGATGCGCCGCGTGGCTTCGCCAATGCGCTTATCAAGCAGGCCAGGGAAAAGCAGCCCGCCGTCATTGCTGAAATCAAAAAGGCTTCGCCCAGCAAGGGCGTGATTCGCGAGATCTTCATTCCTGAAGACATTGCCAAGAGCTATGAGAAGGGCGGGGCCACCTGCCTGTCAGTACTGACCGATATCGACTACTTCCAGGGTTCCGACCTGTTCTTGCAGCAAGCCCGCGCCGCGTGCAAGTTGCCGGTGATCCGCAAGGACTTCATGGTCGACCCGTACCAGATCGTCGAAGCCCGTGCGTTGGGCGCTGACTGCGTGTTGCTGATCGTTTCCGCCCTGGATGACGTGAAGATGGCCGAACTGGCGGCCGTGGCCAAAAGCGTCGGCCTGGATGTGTTGGTGGAAGTGCACGACGGCGATGAGCTGGAACGCGCACTTAAAACCCTCGACACACCGCTGGTGGGCGTCAACAACCGTAACCTGCACACCTTCGAAGTCAGCCTGGAAAACACACTGGACCTGCTGCCGCGAATTCCGCGCGACCGATTGGTGATCACCGAGAGTGGCATCGCCAACCGTGCTGATGTGGAGTTGATGGAGATCAGTGGTGTGTATTCGTTCCTGGTGGGTGAGACCTTCATGCGTGCCGAGAACCCTGGGGCGGAGTTGCAGCGTCTGTTCTTCCCGGAGCGTGGTGTGGCGGTCAGTGGTTCGACATTAGACTGACGTGAACACGGTCAGGATTTGAAGTGCGGTCTAAATGTGGGAGCTGGCTTGCCTGCGATAGCATCACCTCGGAGTAACTGAAGGACCGAGGTGCCTGCATCGCGGGCAAGCCCGGCTCCCACATTTGGTTTTGTGTTTACCTAGGGATATAGGTGTTTGATGGCTAAGCCGGTGTCGATGACTGTTGAAGCTGGGCTGGCCGCCGAGCAAGCCTTGCTGGCAGCCGTTTGCGCTGGTGAGCAGGAATTCGGCCTGCTGTTCTGGCAACCCAGCGATCAAGCCTTGGTGATGCCGCGTCGTTTAAGTCGGCTGCCGGCGTTCGAAACCGCTAGCCAGGTTTCGGCCGCCGCCGGTTGGCCTGTATTGCTACGCGAGACCGGTGGTGAGCCGGTGCCGCAATCAAGTGCCACGGTCAATATCGCCCTGGTCTACGCGCCACCGCGCAGCGAGGGCGATCAGAACCGCATCGAAACCGGCTACTTGCGTTTATGCCAGCCGATCTGCGACTTGCTGATCGAGCTGGGTGGCGACGCCTCTGTCGGCGAAATCGACGGGGCATTTTGCGACGGTCGCTACAACGTCAACCTTAACGGCCGCAAAATGGTCGGCACCGCGCAGCGCTGGCGCCAAAGCGGTGGCCGCCCGGTGGGGTTGGTGCACGGTGCCTTGTTGCTGGATAACGACCGGGATGCGTTGATCGCGGCGGTCAACCGCTTCAACGAAGCCTGCGGTCTCGAGCAGCGGGTTCGCGCCGACAGCCATATCGCTCTGCACGAAGCCTTCCCAGCACCGGATGCGATCAGCCGGCTGGATACCTTGTATCGTCAAATGCTGGCCAGCGTCCTGCCGGGTTAACGGGTGCCGAACACCACCATCGTCTTGCCTTTGACGTGCACCAGACTGCGCTCTTCCAAGTCCTTGAGCACGCGACCGACCATCTCCCGTGAACAGCCGACAATGCGCCCGATTTCCTGGCGTGTGACCTTGATCTGCATGCCGTCGGGGTGAGTCATGGCGTCGGGCTGTTTGCACAACTCCAGCAGGCAGCGCGCTACTCGGCCGGTGACATCAAAGAATGCCAGGTCGCCGACCTTGCGCGTGGTGTCACGCAGGCGCTGGGCAATCTGCCCGCTGAGGGCGTAGAGGATGTCGGGATCCTGCTGGGCCAGTTCGCGGAATTTGGCGTAGCTGATCTCAGCCACTTCGCACTCGATCTTGGCACGCACCCAGGCGCTGCGTTTCTGTTCCTTGCCGGCTTGTTCGAACAGCCCCAGCTCCCCAAAAAAATCTCCGGTGTTCAGGTAGGCGATGATCATTTCGCGGCCGTCTTCATCCTCGATCAGAATGGTGACCGAGCCTTTGATAATGAAGAACAGTGTTTCTGAACGTTCGCCGGCGCAGATGATGTTGTGCTTGGCCGGATGGCGACGGCGCTGGCAGTGCATCAACAGTTTGTCGAGATTCTTGATCTTGGATATGGGAGTAAGGGCAACCATGGTTGTATCCCGAAAAAACTGCGCGAGGTAGTTGGAGTTGTTGTATTCGTCGGTATCGGCATTGATACACGTTGTATAAATGGTGGCGATGCGCCACTCATTTGGCGCCAGCTTAACAGACACATCCTGTCTCGATTAGCTCATTTTCAGCGCAAACCCTGCTATTGATCGCTTTTGCGTGAAACGCTGACGCGTGCGGGCCCTGTGCTAAGCTGGCGACCCTTTTTTAGCAGTGGAGTCTGGGCGATGAAGGCACGCATCCAATGGGCGGGCGAAGCCATGTTCCTCGGTGAGTCGGGCAGTGGCCACGTGGTGGTCATGGACGGCCCGCCGGAAGCCGGTGGCCGTAACCTGGGCGTACGCCCGATGGAAATGCTCCTGCTCGGTGTAGGCGGTTGCAGCAATTTCGACGTGGTCAGCATTCTGAAAAAGTCTCGCCAGGCCGTGGAAAGCTGCGAAGCCTTCCTGGAAGCCGAGCGCGCCACCGAAGATCCCAAGGTCTTCACCAAGATCCATATGCATTTCGTGGTGAAGGGCCGGGCGTTGAAGGAAGCCCAGGTCAAGCGTGCTATCGAGCTGTCGGCTGAGAAGTACTGCTCGGCATCGATCATGCTCGGCGCGGCCGGTGTGGCCATCACCCATGATTACGAAATCATCGAATTGGGCTGATCGCTCAATCGGCAGGCAAAAAGAAAGGGCGCTGTGACGGCGCCCTTTTTTTGGCCTGGATTTTATACGCTTAGATACGATAGGTGCTTTTGGTCATGACCTTGGCCAAGAGGCTCATGCCTAACCTCACCGGCGCCGGGAAGCGGAAACCGCCAGCATCCAGTGCGCTTTCGGCGTGGTGTTCTTCATCGATACGCATCTGCTCAAGAATCGCCCGGGACTTTTCGTCTTCGGCCGGCAGTTGTTCCAGATGCTCATCCAGATGCTTGCACACCTGACGCTCGGTCGCCGCGACAAAACCCAGGCTGACCTTGTCGCTGATCAGCCCGGCAGCAGCGCCGATACCAAACGACAAGCCATAAAACAGCGGGTTCAGCACGCTGGGATGGCTGCCGAGTTGGCGAATGCGCTGCTCGCACCAGGCCAGGTGATCGATTTCCTCTTCGGCGGCATGTTCCATGGCGGCGCGTACCTGCGGCAACTTGGCGGTCAGCGCCTGGCCCTGGTACAGCGCCTGGGCACAGACTTCACCGGTGTGGTTGATGCGCATCAGGCCGGCGACGTGGCGGGTCTCGGTCTCACTCATCTGGGCGTCGGGGCGCACGATGGCGGGCGAGGGGCGATACGGTTGGCCGCTGAATGGCAGCAGCGTGCGCATGGCCGTGTCGGCTTGCAGCAACAAACGGTCAATCGGCGAGTAGTGACGTTGGGTAGTCATGCTGACCTCCGGGAAGAATCTCGGCGGCCAGTTTACCGCAAGAGAGGGGGAAGCGTTTGCGCCGCGTCAAGGGCATGGGGTCGCAGCCTGGGGCACGACCCTTGCTCGAGGGCCGATCAGCCCGGCGGCCAGTTCATCTGGCGCTGACCCAGCACGTGCATATGGATGTGATAAACGGTCTGCCCGCCGTCTTCGTTGCAGTTCATCACCACACGAAAACCTTTTTCGCAGCCTTGCTCAACGGCCAGGCGCTGGGCGGTGAACAGAATATGGCCTGCTAGGGCTTTGTCGTCTTCAGTCAGGTCGTTCAACGTGCGGATAGGTTTCTTAGGAATGACCAGAAAATGCACGGGTGCCTGCGGTGCAATATCGTGGAAGGCCAGGACCTGGTCATCCTCGTAGATAATCTTCGCGGGTATTTCTCTGTTGATGATTTTGGTGAACAGAGTATCCACAGCTGTTTCTCCATTATGAATGTGCAGGGTGAGTGTACTCAGCCGGTCAGCGCGGGCAATAGGCCTTGTTAATGGCGCCGGCGATCTTGCGGGTCAGCCATCGGGGGCTGAAACGTGGGCTGAAGGCGATCCAGCGGTTGCGTCGGCCGGGAATGATGATGGCTTTGTTCTTTTCCAGGGCGCGCACGGTATAAAGCGCCACTTCTTCGGGGCTCATCAGTTGTTGGCTGCCGTCGAGCTTGGCGGTGTCCATTTGCGCGGTGCCGAAGAATGCGGTGCGTGTCGGGCCGGGGCAGAGGACCGAGACCTTGATGCCGCAGGTCTTCAATTCTTCGCGCAGACCTTCGGAAAAGTGCAGTACGTAGGCTTTGCTGGCGTAGTAGGTGCTCATCCACGGGCCTGGCTGGAATGCCGCGACGGACGCCACATTGAGAATCTGCCCGCCGCCTTGCAGGGCCATGGTGTTACCCAGGGCATGGCACATACGGGTCAGGGCCAGGATGTTGACCTCCATGAGGTCCTGCTCGGTCATCCAGTCCTGAGCCAGGAAGGGGCCGCTGGTGCCGATGCCGGCGCAGTTCACCAGCAAGTCGATCTGCCGTTCGCCTTCTTCAAGCTCCAGCAGGAACCCGGACAAGCGCAGTGGCTCGCCCAGGTCGCAGGCCCGGAACAGCACCTCGACACCGAAGCGTTGAGTCAATTCGATTGCAATGCTTTCCAACTGATCACGCTGGCGGGCCACCAGAATCAAGCTGCGGCCGCGACGGGCCAGCGCTTCGGCCAAGGCCAGGCCGATGCCGCTGGAGGCGCCGGTGATCAGAGCGTAACGGGTCATGCCTTTCTCCATCGCAACACCGCCGCGCCTGTGACAAAGGCATCACAGGCCGGGGCGTTTCTTTACTGTTCTGGAGAGTCTACAGGTTCGCCCGCTTCGTCAGCACTTTGCGCTTCGTCTTCTTCTACGGCCGTGGCTTGGTCGGCATCTTCATCGGCGGTGATGGAGCTGCTTTCGTAGCTGCTGTCCATGTTGGCTTCGAGTTGGTTCAGGTAACCGTTCATGCCCAGGGTCACCACGATGGCGAGCATGACTGGGATAAACGCCAACCACAGCGTGGCCAGGACTTTTACCGCCGTGGAGTTGCGGGGTGGTGGCGCGCCGTATTGATTGGCGCCTGCATTCCCTGGCAATACCAGCAACAGGATCGGGAAGACGCTGTTCACCAGCGGTACCAGGTTGAGGAAATACAGCCAGCCTGACCACCCCAGATCGTGCAGGCGCTGCACACCGATTTGTACACTGACCCACACAAGCGCAACAAACAACGCGAGACCCAGCAACACCCCAAGGATGGTACCTGCGGTTGGCGAGGCGGTGGCTACCGCAAAGCTGACGGTGCTGATGATGCCACCCGCGACCAGCATCGCTAGGGTCAACACCAGGGTCCAGGCGAGATACCGCAGTCGCCCGATGCGCCCGTGGATAGTGAAGACTTTAAGAGTGGAATACTCCGGCAGGTTTTCACCTACGGCAGCGCGCGGCGGTGCATAGGGTGAAGCGGCCGGGCGGGAGAAGTCGGAAGCGCCGGAATCCGTCTCATGGGTTTCGGCGAGGCTGAAGGCTACGGGTTGTTCGGCTTCGATGCGTGCGTCGACCCCGGCGTTTTTCAGCGCGGTGAGGTAGGTTTCCGCATCCGGGCGCGACAGGTCACGTTTGAGCGCAACCGGGCGGCCGGTGAAGAGCTTCTCGATGGCTTCAACTTCGCTCTTGAACAGCTCGGCCAGGTTCAGTTTGGCCGTGGTGCTTTCGACACCCGGGAGCAAGGCCCCATCAAACACAATCTTGAAACGGTTGTCGCTCATGCGGGCTTCCTTGTCACTTGTTCAGGGAGGTGGTGCAGGCCCGCTCAATTGGCGGGACTTGCGGTTGGGTCAGCGTGGCCAGCGCAGTTGAGCGGCCTGTTCGCGTGCCTTGCGGTATTCGGCATCGAGGCGCGCAACCAGTTCATCGACGCTTGGCAAATCATCAATTTCACCGACGCCTTGGCCGGCAGACCATACAGTCTTCCATGCTTTAGCCTCGTCGCTCAACGGTTTGAGCTTGGAGCCGAAATTGACTTCGCCTTTGCCTTGCAGGGCTGCGAGGTCGAAACCGGCGTTTTCCAGGCTCTGGCGCATAAAGCTGGCGGGGACGCCGGAGACAGCAGGAGTGTGCACGATGTCGGCGGCGCGCGATGTGAGCAGCATCTCTTTATAGGCATCCGGGGCATGGCTTTCGGTGGTACCGATAAAGCGAGTGCCGAAATAGGCCAGGTCGGCGCCGAGCAGTTGGGCGGCGAGCATCTCGTGCCCGTGGTTGAGGCAGCCGGCCAGCAGTAGTGTTTTGTCGAAGAACTGGCGAATCTCGGCGATCAGTGCGAAGGGGCTCCAAGTGCCAGCATGGCCGCCGGCACCTGCAGCTACGGCGATCAGGCCATCCACGCCGGCTTCGGCCGCTTTCTCAGCGTGGCGCCGAGTGGTGACGTCGTGGAACACCAGGCCACCGTAGCTGTGCACGGCGTCTACCAATTCCTTCACAGCGCCCAGGCTGGTAATGACGATCGGCACTTTGTGTTCAACGCAGATCGCCAGGTCTGCCTCCAGGCGCGGGTTGCTGTTGTGCACGATCAGGTTGACGGCGTAGGGCGCAGGATTGTCCAGCGCTGCCAGGCCCGCTTCGATTTCCTCCAGCCATGCCTTGAACCCGCTGCTTTCGCGTTGGTTAAGCGCCGGGAAGCTCCCGACCACCCCATTGCGACAGCACGCCAGGACCAGTTGCGGGTTGGAAATCAGAAACATCGGCGCAACCACGACGGGCAGGCGCAGACGTTGTTCAAGCAGAGCGGGCAGCGACATTGGAGGTACCCCGGGTAATTGAAGTTAGAACGGTTTGACCACGACCAAAATTACGATAGCCAGCAATATCAGAACGGGTACTTCGTTGAACCAGCGATAAAAGACATGGCTGCGGGTGTTTTCGCCACGGGCGAAACGTTTTACCTGCGCACCGCACATATGGTGGTAGCCGATCAGCAACACCACCAGCGTCAGCTTGGCGTGGATCCAGGCGCCCGATTGAAAGATGCCAGGGTTAAGGGCGATCAGCCAGATACCGAATACCAGGCTGGCCACCATCGCCGGTCCCATGATGCCGCGATACAACTTGCGCTCCATGACGCTGAAGCGTTCCTTGCTGACGGTGTCCTCGCTTTGGGCGTGGTAGACGAACAGGCGTGGCAGGTAGAACAGCCCGGCAAACCAGCAGACGATGCTGACAATGTGGAAGGCTTTGATCCATAGATAGAGCATTTCTAGTTATTCCCAGGTTCACGGTAACTGAAGATAGTAGTGGCTCATGCGCCCGTACGTCACGTTGACGGTTGTCGCAGGACGATACGGCCCCTATTATCGACGGCTTTCCAGTGGTTCGTTGAGGGCAGGGTTATGGTCAAGGTCGGTATCGTCGGCGGCACGGGTTACACCGGTGTCGAATTGCTGCGTCTGTTGGCTCAACATCCGCAAGCTGAGGTGGTGGTCATCACCTCCCGATCCGAGGCCGGCCTGGCCGTGGCCGACATGTATCCGAACCTGCGAGGCCATTACGATGGCCTGGCGTTCAGCGTTCCGGACATCAAGACCCTGGGTGCCTGCGACGTGGTGTTCTTCGCCACCCCTCATGGTGTTGCCCATGCCTTGGCCGGTGAGCTGCTGGCCGCGGGCACCAAGGTGATCGATCTGTCGGCGGATTTCCGTTTGCAGGACGCTGATGAGTGGGCCAAGTGGTATGGCCAGCCTCACGGTGCGCCGGAATTGCTGAAAGAGGCTGTCTATGGCCTGCCGGAAGTCAATCGTGAGCAGATCAAGCAAGCGCGTTTAATCGCGGTACCGGGTTGCTATCCGACAGCGACTCAGCTGGGTTTCCTGCCATTGCTGGAAGCTGGGTTGGCGGACGCTTCGCGCTTGATCGCAGACTGCAAGTCGGGCGTGAGCGGCGCTGGTCGTGGCGCGGCGGTCGGTTCGCTTTACTCCGAGACGGCGGAAAGCATGAAGGCCTATGCGGTAAAAGGGCATCGTCACTTGCCGGAAATCCGCCAGGGGCTGCGTCGCGCGGCCGGTAAAGACGTGGGCCTGACGTTCGTACCGCACCTGACGCCGATGATTCGCGGCATTCACTCTACGTTGTACGCAACGGTGGTTGATCGCTCGGTAGACCTGCAGGCGCTGTTCGAAAAACGTTATGCCAACGAACCGTTCGTCGACGTTATGCCCGCCGGCAGCCATCCGGAAACCCGCAGCGTGCGCGGCGCCAATGTGTGCCGGATTGCCGTGCATCGTCCGCAGGATGGCGATCTGGTCGTGGTGCTGTCGGTGATCGATAACCTGGTCAAGGGCGCGTCGGGCCAGGCGGTGCAGAACATGAACATCTTGTTTGGCCTGGATGAGAAGCTGGGCTTGTCCCACGCAGGCATGCTGCCTTAACGCTGTTCAGCGGTTAAGCAAAAGGCCCGTGATCGGGCCTTTTGTGTTTTTAATGGCGGCAGCGCAGATTGATATACCGTAACAATAGTTGACCGCTTTTCTAGGAGAAGCGGATAATGCCCGCCATTACGCATATGGCGGCGGTACGCCGGGAGATTATCAGCATGAGCGTTGAATCCTTCACCCCCACGGCTTTGCAATTCACCCACGGTGCTGCGCACAAGGTGAAGAGCCTGGTCGATGAAGAGGGTAATGATCGCTTGAAGCTGCGCGTATTTGTTACGGGCGGCGGTTGTTCAGGGTTTCAGTACGGTTTTACCTTCGATGAAGATGTAGCCGATGATGACACCATCGTTGAGCGCGAAGGCGTGAGTTTGGTCGTGGACCCGATGAGCTTCCAATATTTGGCAGGCGCCGAGGTGGATTATCAGGAAGGTCTGGAAGGTTCGCGTTTCGTGATCAAGAACCCTAACGCTACCACCACCTGTGGTTGCGGGTCTTCGTTCTCGATCTGATCGACAGGGCATGCAAAAACGCCGCTTGGCTGTGATAGGCCAAGCGGCGTTTTGCTGTCTGCGGATCCTGGAAGCGGTCAGGCAGGGTAGATCGCGCCCAGTACCCGAAGCCCGCGTGCACCGGTGACGCTGGGGCGGTTGGCGGCAATGCCTTCAAGGCAGCAATGGGCCAGCCAGGCGAAGGCCATGGCTTCTACCCAGTCGGGGTCCACGCCGTAGGTGGCGGTGCTGCTGACCTGGGTTGATGGCAACAACGCGGCCAGCCGACTCATCAGCGTGGCGTTGTGAGCGCCGCCACCACACACCAGCAGCGTTTCTGTCTGGGGCTGGGCGGACTGTAGGGAATCGACAATGGTCAGGGCGGTCAGCTCCAGCAGCGTGGCCTGCACATCCTCAGGCTCGAAAGCGGGTAAGTGGCCGAGGTGTTGGTGCAGCCATCCCAGGTTGAACACTTCGCGCCCGGTGCTTTTAGGGCCCTTGGTCACGAAGAATGGGTCACTGAGCAAGTCGTTGAGTAGTTGAGGCTCTACTTTGCCGCTCGCCGCCCACTGTCCATCACGATCAAAGTGTTCGCCGCGTTGTTGGTGTATCCATGCATCCAGCAGGACATTGCCTGGGCCGCAGTCGAAGCCGGCTACAGGTTTGCCGGTCTCGATCAGGCTGAGATTGCTGAAACCTCCCACATTCAATACCGCGCGGTTACCGGTGTGTTCACCGAACAGTGCTTCATGGAATGCAGGCACCAGCGGGGCGCCCTGGCCGCCGGCGGCAACATCACGACTGCGGAAGTCGCTGACCACGGTGATACCCGTCAGCTCGGTGAGCAGGGCTGGGTTGCCGATTTGCACGGTGAAGCCCCGGGCGGGTTCATGGCGGATGGTCTGGCCATGGCTGCCAATTGCGCGAATGTCCTGAGGCTTGAGGTTTTGTTGATCGAGCAGCGTGTGAATGCCTTGAGCAGCAAGACTCACCCAGTTCTGTTGGGCAATGGCTGAACGGGCGATCTCATCTGGGCCGCTGGCGCACAGAGCAAGCAACTCCGCGCGCAGGGTTTCCGGCATGGGAATGTAGTGCGTGGCGATCAGCTTGATCGCCGGATCTTGCTCGATCAAGGCAATGTCCAGTCCATCGAGGCTGGTCCCGGACATCACGCCTAAATAGAGCGCCATACCTTAACGCTTCGCCGAAGCCAACAGGGTGGAGCGCTCCTGGTCCATGCGTGCCATCAATGGCTGGCTCTGTTGCATGAAGCGTGCACGCTCGGCCTTGGCGATCGGGTCGGCCATCGGCAGCTTCTGGCCGAGCGGGTCGACGTGTACGCCATTGACTTGGAACTCATAGTGCAAGTGCGGCCCGGTAGAGAGGCCAGTGGTACCGATATAGCCGATCACTTGGCCTTGCTTCACGGTGCCGCCGGTTTGCACACCCTTGGCAAAGCCTTGCATGTGGCCATACAGCGTACGGTAGGTGTTGCCGTGCTGGATGATCACGGTATTGCCGTAGCCACCACGACGGCCGGCCAGCAGCACTTTGCCGTCGCCTGCTGCCTTGATCGGCGTGCCACGTGGCGCGGCAT
Source organism: Pseudomonas sp. H1_A03 (assembly GCF_054685145.1). Classification (NCBI taxonomy): domain Bacteria; kingdom Pseudomonadati; phylum Pseudomonadota; class Gammaproteobacteria; order Pseudomonadales; family Pseudomonadaceae; genus Pseudomonas; species Pseudomonas sp. H1_A03. The sequence goes on along the minus strand of NZ_CP162829.1, from coordinate 634,817 downwards.
AGTCGACGCCTTTGTGGGCGCGGATTTTGTTCAGAATTGGATGCTTGCGACCCATGGAGAAACGCGAGCTAATGCGAGCGAAGTCTACCGGAGTACGGATGAAGGCCTTGCGCATGCTATTGCCGTCGGCGGTGTAGTAGCTGCTATTGCCTTGCTTGTTGGTGTAGCGCACGGCGGTGTAGGTCTTGCCGCGGTTGGTGAAGCGTGCGGAGAGGATGTTGCCAGTGCCGACCACTTTGCCGTTGGCGACTTTCTGCTCGTAGATCACATCAAATTCGTCGCCTTGACGGATGTCCTGTGCGAAGTCGATGTCGTAGCCAAACACACTGGCCATGTCCATGGTCATGCTGTGGGACAGTCCGGCGCGGGCGGCAGATTGCGACAGGGAGCTGTTGATCACGCCGTGAACGTAAGCGGAGCGCATCACCGGTTTGGTGGTGATGCGGTTGAAGGCAAAGCCCTTGGCGCCTTTGGTCAGCGTGATGCTTTCAAGGTCGCTGACGGTACTGTGGAGGTTGTTGAGCTGGCCGTCGGGGGTCAGTTCGAATTCAAGTTTTTGACCGCGTTTGAGCTGGGTGAATTGCTTGGCTTGTTTGTCGCTTGCCAGTACGTCGTTGACGGTAGCGGCAGGCAGGCCGACTTTCTCGAACAGTGTCGAAAGTGTATCGCCCTTACCCACGATGACTTCGCGGTGCTGAGGACTCTTGGCCACCTCAACAGTCGGCGCAGACTGCGTCGCGGCAGCTTGCTGTGTGTCTTCCGGGCTGTTTTCTATCTGGGCGAACGGTGAGTCGGCGGGTGCATTTGTGGCTTGTTGCGCGTCGGAAGCGTCTTGATCTTGTGTCAGTTGTTCAACTGGACTTTCCAGGTCAAGGCTCAGGGATGTTCGTTTGGCTTCTACGTCACTGGAAGGGAATACCAGGAGTGCCAGGCTGAGAAGGGCGGCGATGCCACTTGCGGCGAGCAAGTGGGTCTTCGGGTAAAGCGGCGGCGCTTTAGACGGTTCAGTGGTCATAGGTAATTTTGACTTTGAAGATGAAATGGAAAAGATGAATGACATGATGAAGATGAAATAACTGTATAAAATATAACCAAATCATCTGTGGCGCAAGCTCGCGAACGCTGGGCTTGCTGAACGGTGTCCGTTCGCAGGGCAAAACTTGTAATTAGTCCCTGATCTTGTATGGTTGGTTCCCTTTTGAATCTGAGCCTTGCGGGTCTGTTATGAAGTCGGTTGAAGAGCAGCTAGCGCTGATAAAACGTGGTGCGGAAGAACTGTTGGTCGAAGCTGAGCTGATCGAAAAGCTCAAGCGTGGTCAGCCCCTGCGTATTAAGGCTGGCTTTGATCCGACCGCGCCGGATCTGCACCTGGGTCACACCGTGCTTATTAATAAGCTGCGTCAGTTCCAGGAGCTGGGGCATCAGGTCATCTTCCTTATAGGTGATTTCACCGGGATGATCGGTGACCCAAGTGGCAAGAGTGCCACGCGCCCACCGTTGACCCGTGAACAGGTACTCGATAACGCCGAGACCTACAAGACACAAGTATTCAAGATTCTTGATCCGGCCAAGACCGAGGTGGCGTTCAATTCCACTTGGATGGATCAGATGGGGCCGGCGGACTTCATTCGCTTGACCTCCCAGTACACCGTTGCGCGCATGCTTGAGCGTGATGACTTCGACAAGCGTTACTCCACCAACCAACCGATCGCTATTCATGAGTTCCTCTATCCGCTGGTTCAGGGCTACGACTCGGTAGCGTTACGTGCTGATGTTGAGCTGGGTGGTACTGATCAGAAATTCAACCTCTTGATGGGGCGTGAACTGCAGCGTGCGTATGGGCAGGAGGCTCAGTGCATTCTGACCATGCCGTTGCTGGAGGGGTTGGATGGCGTCAAGAAGATGTCCAAGTCCCTGGGTAACTATGTCGGTATCCAGGAAGCGCCGGGTGTGATGTACGGCAAGCTGGTTTCGATTCCTGATGCGCTGATGTGGCGCTACTTCGAGTTGCTGAGCTTCCGCTCGATGGACGAGATCAACGCGCTGCGTGCTGAGGTAGAGGCGGGCGCTAACCCGCGTGACGTGAAAATCAAGCTGGCGGAAGAGATCGTTGCGCGCTTCCATGGTGAAGAGGCTGCGGCCAATGCTCACCGTGCGGCGGGTAACCGTATGAAGGATGGCGAGCTGCCGGATGATCTGCCGGAGATTGAGCTGTCCGCAGCCGAGGCGATGCCGATCGCTGCTGTCCTTAATAAGGCGGGCTTGGTGAAGAACTCGGCGGTTGCGCGTGATCTGTTGGGTTCCGGTGGTGTGCGTATAGATGGTGAGGTTGTAGATCGCACCTTTATATACGAGCTGGGCGCTACCCACGTTTGCCAGGCTGGAAAGAAGGCATTTGCGCGTATTACGCTTAAATCCGAATAAACCTGAAATTAAGTGTTGACGGCGATTTATATCTGTCTATAATTCGCCCCACTTCCGGCGCAGTCGAAACGGAAAACTCCTTGGTAAACAAAGAGTTATTCGAGATTCGACAGCGAGTTGCTTCAGTTGATCGAAGCCCAGAAGGAGTTGGTAGAGTAGTGTTGTTTGGCTCTATTAACGTTTCGATCCTCTCGGTCGAAAGCGGAGAAAAAGAGGTGTTGACAGCAGCGTGTAACGCTGTAGAATTCGCCTCCCGCTAACGAGAGATCGGAAGCGCAAGTGGTTGAAGTTGTTGAAGAATTCTTCGAAAACTTCTGAAAATAATCACTTGACAGCAAATGAGGCTGCTGTAGAATGCGCGCCTCGGTTGAGATGAAAGATCTTAACCAACCGCTCTTTAACAACTGAATCAAGCAATTCGTGTGGGTGCTTGTGGAGTCAGACTGATAGTCAACAAGATTATCAGCATCACAAGTTACTCCGCGAGAAATCAAAGATGTAACCAACGATTGCTGAGCCAAGTTTAGGGTTTCTTAAAAACCCAAAGATGTTTGAACTGAAGAGTTTGATCATGGCTCAGATTGAACGCTGGCGGCAGGCCTAACACATGCAAGTCGAGCGGTAGAGAGAAGCTTGCTTCTCTTGAGAGCGGCGGACGGGTGAGTAATGCCTAGGAATCTGCCTGGTAGTGGGGGATAACGTTCGGAAACGGACGCTAATACCGCATACGTCCTACGGGAGAAAGCAGGGGACCTTCGGGCCTTGCGCTATCAGATGAGCCTAGGTCGGATTAGCTAGTTGGTGAGGTAATGGCTCACCAAGGCGACGATCCGTAACTGGTCTGAGAGGATGATCAGTCACACTGGAACTGAGACACGGTCCAGACTCCTACGGGAGGCAGCAGTGGGGAATATTGGACAATGGGCGAAAGCCTGATCCAGCCATGCCGCGTGTGTGAAGAAGGTCTTCGGATTGTAAAGCACTTTAAGTTGGGAGGAAGGGCAGTTACCTAATACGTGATTGTTTTGACGTTACCGACAGAATAAGCACCGGCTAACTCTGTGCCAGCAGCCGCGGTAATACAGAGGGTGCAAGCGTTAATCGGAATTACTGGGCGTAAAGCGCGCGTAGGTGGTTTGTTAAGTTGGATGTGAAATCCCCGGGCTCAACCTGGGAACTGCATTCAAAACTGACTGACTAGAGTATGGTAGAGGGTGGTGGAATTTCCTGTGTAGCGGTGAAATGCGTAGATATAGGAAGGAACACCAGTGGCGAAGGCGACCACCTGGACTAATACTGACACTGAGGTGCGAAAGCGTGGGGAGCAAACAGGATTAGATACCCTGGTAGTCCACGCCGTAAACGATGTCAACTAGCCGTTGGAAGCCTTGAGCTTTTAGTGGCGCAGCTAACGCATTAAGTTGACCGCCTGGGGAGTACGGCCGCAAGGTTAAAACTCAAATGAATTGACGGGGGCCCGCACAAGCGGTGGAGCATGTGGTTTAATTCGAAGCAACGCGAAGAACCTTACCAGGCCTTGACATCCAATGAACTTTCTAGAGATAGATTGGTGCCTTCGGGAACATTGAGACAGGTGCTGCATGGCTGTCGTCAGCTCGTGTCGTGAGATGTTGGGTTAAGTCCCGTAACGAGCGCAACCCTTGTCCTTAGTTACCAGCACATAATGGTGGGCACTCTAAGGAGACTGCCGGTGACAAACCGGAGGAAGGTGGGGATGACGTCAAGTCATCATGGCCCTTACGGCCTGGGCTACACACGTGCTACAATGGTCGGTACAGAGGGTTGCCAAGCCGCGAGGTGGAGCTAATCCCAGAAAACCGATCGTAGTCCGGATCGCAGTCTGCAACTCGACTGCGTGAAGTCGGAATCGCTAGTAATCGCGAATCAGAATGTCGCGGTGAATACGTTCCCGGGCCTTGTACACACCGCCCGTCACACCATGGGAGTGGGTTGCACCAGAAGTAGCTAGTCTAACCTTCGGGAGGACGGTTACCACGGTGTGATTCATGACTGGGGTGAAGTCGTAACAAGGTAGCCGTAGGGGAACCTGCGGCTGGATCACCTCCTTAATCGACGACATCAGCTGCTCCATAAGTTCCCACACGAATTGCTTGATTCATTGAAGAAGACGATAAGAAGCAGCCCGAAATTGGGTCTGTAGCTCAGTTGGTTAGAGCGCACCCCTGATAAGGGTGAGGTCGGCAGTTCGAATCTGCCCAGACCCACCAATTTTGTGTGGGAAACGCCTGTAGAAATACGGGGCCATAGCTCAGCTGGGAGAGCGCCTGCCTTGCACGCAGGAGGTCAACGGTTCGATCCCGTTTGGCTCCACCACTACTGCTTCTACGTTATGAAAGCTTAGAAATGAGCATTCCATCGTTATGATGGTGAATGTTGATTTCTAGTCTTTGATTAGATCGTTCTTTAAAAATTTGGGTATGTGATAGAAAGATAGACTGAGCGTTACTTTCACTGGTAACGGATCAGGCTAAGGTAAAATTTGTGAGTTACTCAGTTTTGAGTATTATCGAATTTTCGGCGAATGTTGTCTTCACAGTATAACCAGATTGCTTGGGGTTATATGGTCAAGTGAAGAAGCGCATACGGTGGATGCCTTGGCAGTCAGAGGCGATGAAAGACGTGGTAGCCTGCGAAAAGCTTCGGGGAGTCGGCAAACAGACTTTGATCCGGAGATGTCTGAATGGGGGAACCCAGCCATCATAAGATGGTTACCTTACACTGAATACATAGGTGTATGGAGCGAACCAGGGGAACTGAAACATCTAAGTACCCTGAGGAAAAGAAATCAACCGAGATTCCCTTAGTAGTGGCGAGCGAACGGGGACTAGCCCTTAAGTGGCTTTGAGATTAGCGGAACGCTCTGGAAAGTGCGGCCATAGTGGGTGATAGCCCTGTACGCGAAAATCTCTTAGTCATGAAATCGAGTAGGACGGAGCACGAGAAACTTTGTCTGAATATGGGGGGACCATCCTCCAAGGCTAAATACTACTGACTGACCGATAGTGAACTAGTACCGTGAGGGAAAGGCGAAAAGAACCCCGGAGAGGGGAGTGAAATAGATCCTGAAACCGTATGCGTACAAGCAGTGGGAGCCCACTTTGTTGGGTGACTGCGTACCTTTTGTATAATGGGTCAGCGACTTATTTTCAGTGGCGAGCTTAACCGAATAGGGGAGGCGTAGCGAAAGCGAGTCTTAATAGGGCGTCTAGTCGCTGGGAATAGACCCGAAACCGGGCGATCTATCCATGGGCAGGTTGAAGGTTGGGTAACACTAACTGGAGGACCGAACCGACTACCGTTGAAAAGTTAGCGGATGACCTGTGGATCGGAGTGAAAGGCTAATCAAGCTCGGAGATAGCTGGTTCTCCTCGAAAGCTATTTAGGTAGCGCCTCATGTATCACTGTAGGGGGTAGAGCACTGTTTCGGCTAGGGGGTCATCCCGACTTACCAAACCGATGCAAACTCCGAATACCTACAAGTGCCGAGCATGGGAGACACACGGCGGGTGCTAACGTCCGTCGTGAAAAGGGAAACAACCCAGACCGTCAGCTAAGGTCCCAAAGTTATGGTTAAGTGGGAAACGATGTGGGAAGGCTTAGACAGCTAGGAGGTTGGCTTAGAAGCAGCCACCCTTTAAAGAAAGCGTAATAGCTCACTAGTCGAGTCGGCCTGCGCGGAAGATGTAACGGGGCTCAAACCATACACCGAAGCTACGGGTATCACGTAAGTGATGCGGTAGAGGAGCGTTCTGTAAGCCTGTGAAGGTGAGTTGAGAAGCTTGCTGGAGGTATCAGAAGTGCGAATGCTGACATGAGTAACGACAATGGGTGTGAAAAACACCCACGCCGAAAGACCAAGGTTTCCTGCGCAACGTTAATCGACGCAGGGTTAGTCGGTCCCTAAGGCGAGGCTGAAAAGCGTAGTCGATGGAAAACAGGTTAATATTCCTGTACTTCTGGTTATTGCGATGGAGGGACGGAGAAGGCTAGGCCAGCTTGGCGTTGGTTGTCCAAGTTTAAGGTGGTAGGCTGAGATCTTAGGTAAATCCGGGATCTTAAGGCCGAGAGCTGATGACGAGTTAACTTTTAGTTAACGAAGTGGTTGATGCCATGCTTCCAAGAAAAGCTTCTAAGCTTCAGGTAACCAGGAACCGTACCCCAAACCGACACAGGTGGTTGGGTAGAGAATACCAAGGCGCTTGAGAGAACTCGGGTGAAGGAACTAGGCAAAATGGCACCGTAACTTCGGGAGAAGGTGCGCCGGTGAGGGTGAAGGACTTGCTCCGTAAGCTCATGCCGGTCGAAGATACCAGGCCGCTGCGACTGTTTATTAAAAACACAGCACTCTGCAAACACGAAAGTGGACGTATAGGGTGTGACGCCTGCCCGGTGCCGGAAGGTTAATTGATGGGGTTAGCTAACGCGAAGCTCTTGATCGAAGCCCCGGTAAACGGCGGCCGTAACTATAACGGTCCTAAGGTAGCGAAATTCCTTGTCGGGTAAGTTCCGACCTGCACGAATGGCGTAACGATGGCGGCGCTGTCTCCACCCGAGACTCAGTGAAATTGAAATCGCTGTGAAGATGCAGTGTATCCGCGGCTAGACGGAAAGACCCCGTGAACCTTTACTATAGCTTTGCACTGGACTTTGAATTTGCTTGTGTAGGATAGGTGGGAGGCTTTGAAGCGTGGACGCCAGTCTGCGTGGAGCCAACCTTGAAATACCACCCTGGCAACTTTGAGGTTCTAACTCAGGTCCGTTATCCGGATCGAGGACAGTGTATGGTGGGTAGTTTGACTGGGGCGGTCTCCTCCTAAAGAGTAACGGAGGAGTACGAAGGTGCGCTCAGACCGGTCGGAAATCGGTCGTAGAGTATAAAGGCAAAAGCGCGCTTGACTGCGAGACAGACACGTCGAGCAGGTACGAAAGTAGGTCTTAGTGATCCGGTGGTTCTGTATGGAAGGGCCATCGCTCAACGGATAAAAGGTACTCCGGGGATAACAGGCTGATACCGCCCAAGAGTTCATATCGACGGCGGTGTTTGGCACCTCGATGTCGGCTCATCACATCCTGGGGCTGAAGCCGGTCCCAAGGGTATGGCTGTTCGCCATTTAAAGTGGTACGCGAGCTGGGTTTAGAACGTCGTGAGACAGTTCGGTCCCTATCTGCCGTGGACGTTTGAGATTTGAGAGGGGCTGCTCCTAGTACGAGAGGACCGGAGTGGACGAACCTCTGGTGTTCCGGTTGTCACGCCAGTGGCATTGCCGGGTAGCTATGTTCGGAATAGATAACCGCTGAAAGCATCTAAGCGGGAAACTAGCCTCAAGATGAGATCTCACTGGGACCTTGAGTCCCCTGAAGGGCCGTCGAAGACTACGACGTTGATAGGTTGGGTGTGTAAGCGCTGTGAGGCGTTGAGCTAACCAATACTAATTGCCCGTGAGGCTTGACCATATAACACCCAAGCAATTTGACTACTCTAACGAGCATCAGATTGCGGTGTGTGAAGACGATAGAACCGAAAGTTCGATCTCACGAAAACACCGAAAGCTGTCACATACCCAATTTGCTGAAGCGAGGCCATCTGGTCACGACTCAGTACCCGAATTTCTTGACGACCATAGAGCATTGGAACCACCTGATCCCATCCCGAACTCAGTAGTGAAACGATGCATCGCCGATGGTAGTGTGGGGTTTCCCCATGTGAGAGTAGGTCATCGTCAAGATTAAATTCCAGAACCCCTGTTTGCTAACGCGAACAGGGGTTTTGTTTTGGGCGGGTGAAAAGTGCAAAGAGCTCATCTCGGCGGCCTTCAGTGCTAACGCTCGGCCTTTCTATGCAATGACCGTGCGCATGGCTATCATGCGTGCCTCATTGTGAGGCGATACCTGCATGCTGACGTTGTTAAAGCTTCTGAAAGATGGCCGATTCCACTCCGGAGAAGCACTTGGCGCTGCCCTGGGCGTTAGTCGCAGTGCGGTCTGGAAGCAGCTCCAGCACCTCGAGGCTGAATTGAATCTGCCCATCCATAAGGTTCGTGGTAAGGGGTATCAATTGGCGTCGCCCCTGGTTTTCTTGAGTGCTGAGGACATTGCGCGGAATGCGCCTTCCTTGACGTGGCCCGTACATATCTCTGACTCCCTTGATTCCACGAATGCCGAAGCCTTGCGTCTTGTTGATGCTGGATGCGCGGCTCCGTTCTTGGTGCTTGCGGAGCAGCAGACGGCGGGAAGAGGCAGAAGGGGGCGAAAGTGGGTCAGCCCGTTTGCACAGAATGTGTATTACAGCCTCGTATTGCGCATCGAGGCTGGTTTGCGGCAGTTGGAGGGCCTAAGCCTGGTGGTGGGCCTGGCGGTCATGCAGGCCTTGCGCGAGTCAGGTGTGCAGGGGGCGGCACTGAAGTGGCCAAATGATGTCTTGGTAGGGCAGAAGAAGATTGCCGGGATTTTGCTGGAGTTGGTAGGAGACCCTGCTGATATCTGTCACGTTGTTCTCGGAATAGGTATAAACGTGAATATGCAGAGAGCTGACGAGGTCGATCAGCTATGGACTTCGGTGCAGCTCGAGACGGGCTCTCCTATCGATCGCAACGCTCTGGCGGCGCGATTGGGCCAGCAGTTGCAAAACTACCTTGATCGACACAGGGCACACGGTTTTGTCGCGCTTCAAGAAGAGTGGGAGCAAAATCACGCATGGCAGGGGCGGTCAGTATCCCTCATTGCCGGCGTTAACCAGGTTGACGGGATTGTATTGGGTGTAGATCGTCAGGGAGCATTGCGCCTGAGCGTTGATGGTGTTGAGAAAATATACAGTGGTGGTGAGTTAAGCCTGAGGCTGCGTGATGATTCTTGAGCTCGACTGTGGGAATAGCTTTATTAAATGGCGAGTGCTTGATTCGGATAGGGCGAGTACCTCGGCGGAGGGTGTTGTGGGTTCGGATCTGGCATTGATTGAAAGCCTGCTCGCGCTTCCTGGATTATTGCTGACACGCTGCCGATTGGTGAGCGTTCGTGCCTTGGAAGAAACAAGCAAACTAGTCGCGGCTCTGTATGAGACTTTCGGCGTTGCTGTTTCCTGCGCTGCTCCCGCACGAGAAATGGCCGGAGTGCGTAACGGCTACGAAGATTTCGAGCGTCTGGGTCTTGATCGCTGGTTAGCGATGCTTGGTGGATTCAAGCTGGCGCGCGGCGCTTGCCTGGTGCTCGATTTTGGCACCGCGGCAACAGCAGATTTTATTACGGCGGATGGTGAGCATCTGGGCGGCTTTATATGTCCCGGCATGCCTCTAATGCGCAGTCAGTTGCGGACTCACACGCGCAAGATTCGTTACGACGACGCGGCTGCTGAAAGGGCGCTGGAGTATCTCTCGCCAGGTCGTACGACTGTGGAGGCGGTAGAGCGCGGCTGTACGTTGATGTTGAGAGGGTTTGTCCTGACTCAGTTGGAACTGGCGCGAAGCTACTGGGGTGATGACTTCACTGTGTTCCTGACCGGCGGGGATGCTGATCTGGTATCGGATGCGGTGCCACAGGCCCGGCTCGTTCCTGATCTGGTTTTTGTCGGTTTGGCGATGGCGTGCCCTTTGTCCTGAGGTGATTATGCGTTGGCTGTTTTTGCTTTTACTTGTTCTCAACGCCTTCTACTACGTTTGGCATCAGCAAGAAGCACCGTTGCGCGCTAAAGATGTCACTCCTCTAAGTCTCTACAAGGGGGCGCAGCAGGATATTCGGCTATTGAGTGAATCCTCTGACACCGTAATGCGCAGGGAGCGAGCAAGAGCGCCTGAGGCACAAAATACGTGCCTGTACATCGGCGGATTTGCGGATCAACGCCAGGCGCAACTCGTTGAGCAGCGCCTCACAAGCCTGGATATAAAGGTCAAGGTCCAATTGCTGAATACTGCTGATGCTTCCGGCTACTGGCTCCGCGTTGCCCCTGAAAGCCGACGCCTGGCTGACGACCTGCCCTTTGAAAACCTTGCCAAGGAATTCAATGAGTTAAAACATAAAATAATGTTGTGCGAAGGCGTTGCAACTCTCGAATAGTTTGCATAGAATGGCGCCCGCTTCGCAGTGAAGACCTTTTAGGTCAGCAGTGCGAAGCGAAGGTCAACGCAGCTAACCTCATATTTTTAATGAGAAAATGCTTGACAGAAGGTCGGCGTGATGTAGAATGCCGGCTCGCTTAGGAGGGGTTCCCGAGCGGCCAAAGGGATCAGACTGTAAATCTGACGTCTACGACTTCGAAGGTTCGAATCCTTCCCCCTCCACCATTTTTAGCGTGAGCTGCAAGCTCCGCGGGTATAGTTTAGTGGTAGAACCTCAGCCTTCCAAGCTGATGATGCGGGTTCGATTCCCGCTACCCGCTCCAAGTTTGCAGGTTGTGCACGGTGTTTTGCTCTTGTAGCTCAGTTGGTAGAGCACACCCTTGGTAAGGGTGAGGTCAGCGGTTCAAATCCGCTCAAGAGCTCCATATAACAAGGCAGATATGAAAATATCTGCCTTTGTTTTAACAGTTAATCTCGGCTTGATGGTGTTGTGCCTGGTGTTGCCAGGTGATTTCAAGTCTCTAGAGGTTGGTTGTTGTAAAGTCTTTTTCAGGCCTGCATAATGGTCGGCCTGATTTTGTTTTAGGTCAGTAGCTCAATTGGCAGAGCGACGGTCTCCAAAACCGTAGGTTGGGGGTTCGATTCCCTCCTGACCTGCCAGATTCACGTGGTGTATCTGGCTTTCTTTTCACAGGATCTTCATAGATGACTCCTAAGGCTGAAGCTCAAAGCTCTCGTTTCGATCTGGTCAAGTGGCTCGCCGTAGTCGCCTTGGTGGTCGTAGGCGTTGTTGGCAATCAGTACTATTCTGCTTCGCCGATCCTGTACCGTGTGCTCGCTTTGCTTGCCCTTGCTGCTGTAGCTGCCTTTGTAGGCCTGCAGACTGCCAAAGGCAAGTCTTTCGCGGTCCTGGTAAAGGAAGCTCGCACCGAAATACGTAAAGTCGTTTGGCCGACTCGCCAAGAAACCACGCAGACTACGTTGATTGTTGTGGCTGTTGTTCTGGTTATGGCGTTGCTGTTGTGGGGGCTTGATTCCCTGCTCGGCTGGCTTGTTTCCTTGATTGTTGGCTAAGGGTGTCCCGTGGCTAAGCGTTGGTACGTTGTGCATGCTTACTCGGGTTACGAGAAGCATGTTATGCGCTCTTTGCTAGAGCGCGTAAAGCTGGCAGGCATGGAAGATGGCTTCGGCGAAATTCTGGTTCCCACTGAAGAAGTGGTTGAAATGCGGAATGGTCAGAAGCGCAAAAGCGAACGCAAGTTCTTCCCTGGCTACGTGCTGGTACAGATGGACATGAATGAAGGTACTTGGCACTTGGTCAAGGACACTCCTCGTGTCATGGGTTTCATCGGCGGTACCGCTGATAAGCCTGCTCCTATCACCGATAAAGAAGCAGAAGCAATTCTGCGTCGTGTTGCTGATGGTAGCGACAAGCCTAAGCCGAAGACGCTTTTCGAGCCGGGTGAGGTTGTTCGTGTCACAGATGGTCCGTTTGCTGATTTCAACGGTACTGTCGAAGAAGTTAACTACGAAAAGAGCCGGATCCAAGTGGCAGTGCTTATTTTCGGTCGTTCTACTCCGGTAGAGCTGGAGTTCAGCCAGGTCGAGAAGGTCTAGCTGAGCAAGCATCCCAACCCCACAGCCTAGGCTGTGGGGTTTTGTCGTCACTGGGATAAACGCGCAAGTAACCGGGGAGCCTTTAGAGGCGTTCGAACCCGTAATTGGAGTGCCTCATGGCCAAGAAGATTACCGCTTACATCAAGCTGCAAGTGAAGGCCGCTCAGGCCAACCCTAGCCCACCCGTCGGTCCAGCTCTGGGTCAGCACGGCGTGAACATCATGGAATTCTGCAAGGCCTTCAACGCCCGTACTCAGGGTATTGAGCCAGGTCTGCCGACTCCAGTGATCATCACTGTATACAGCGACCGTAGCTTCACTTTCGAAACCAAGTCGACCCCGGCTTCGGTTTTGTTGAAGAAAGCTGCTGGTCTGACTAGCGGTTCCGCTCGTCCGAACACCGTTAAGGTTGGCACCGTGACTCGTGCTCAGCTGGAAGAAATCGCGAAAACCAAAAACGCGGATCTGACTGCAGCTGATATGGATGCAGCCGTGCGTACCATCGCCGGTTCTGCTCGTAGCATGGGCCTTAACGTGGAGGGTGTGTAATGGCTAAGCTGACCAAGCGCCAAAAGGCTATCGCCGGCAAAATCGAAGCAGGCAAGGCCTACAACTTTGTAGACGCTGCTGCCCTGCTGACCGAGCTGTCGACTGTCAAGTTCAGCGAGTCCGTTGACGTTGCTGTAAACCTGGGTGTTGACCCACGTAAATCCGACCAGGTCGTTCGTAGCGCAACTGTGCTGCCACACGGTACTGGCAAGACTGTACGTGTAGCTGTCTTCACCCAAGGCCCGGCAGCTGAAGCTGCTCTGGCCGCCGGCGCCGATCGCGTTGGCATGGACGACCTCGCTGCCGAAATGAAAGGCGGCGACCTGAACTATGACGTAGTTATTGCTTCCCCGGATGCAATGCGCGTTGTAGGTCAGTTGGGTCAGATCCTGGGTCCACGTGGCCTGATGCCTAACCCGAAAGTCGGCACCGTAACCCCAGACGTAGCTACCGCGGTTAAAAACGCCAAGGCTGGTCAGGTTCGTTATCGCACCGACAAAAACGGCATCATTCACACCTCCGTTGGCAAAGTCGGCTTCGATGCCGTCAAGCTGAAGGAAAACGTTGAAGCCCTGATCGCTGATCTGAAGCGTATCAAGCCAGCTTCCTCGAAAGGTATCTACGTCAAGCGCGTTACCCTGAGCACCACTATGGGCCCAGGTCTGGTCATCGACCAAGGCTCGTTGGACGTATAAGACACAGGTTGGCGCGAGCGATTGCGCCAATTGAAAAAATTGGGGTCCCTGCCTGGCGGGGGCTATCCAAGACCGTAGGCGACGCAAGTCTTAAACCACAAGCCTACGCAGATGGTGCTCCCGGTTCCTTACCGAATCAGACACCAAAACGACATCCGGCTCCGGCCAGATGAAACGGTAACAAGCAGGAGTTAAACCCGTGGCAATTAATCTCGAAGACAAGAAGGCCATCGTCGCTGAAGTCAACGAGGCTGCCAAAGCTGCTCTGTCCGCTGTCGTGGCTGATGCCCGTGGTGTGACAGTAAGCGCTATGACCGGACTCCGTAAAGAGGCTCGTGAAGCTGGCGTATACGTACGTGTTGTACGTAACACCCTGCTCAAGCGCGCTGTTGCTGACACTGAATACAGTGTTCTCAACGACGTGTTCACAGGCCCGACCCTGATTGCTTTCTCCAAGGAACATCCTGGCGCTGCTGCCCGTTTGTTCAAAGAGTTCGCCAAGGGTCAGGACAAGTTCGAGATCAAGGCAGCTGCGTTCGAGGGCAAGTTCCTCGCAGCTAACCAAATCGACGTACTGGCAACACTGCCGACCCGTAACGAAGCTATTTCTCAGCTGATGAGCGTGATTCAAGGCGCTACCAGCAAGTTGGCTCGTACTCTGGCCGCAGTTCGCGAGCAAAAAGAAGCTGCCGCAGCCTAAGGCTGAGCAAATTCTCTCGCGTATTTTTGTTTATTTCGATGGCCGCGTAGGCCGTCCCCCAATTCAGGAAATACAGCAATGTCTATCTCCCAAGACGATATCCTCAACGCCGTAGCTGAAATGTCGGTTCTGCAGGTTGTTGAGCTGATCAAAGCTTTCGAAGAAAAATTCGGCGTTTCCGCTGCCGCTGCTTCCGCTGGCCCAGCTGTTGCTGCTGTTGCTGCTGAAGAGCAAACCGAATTCAACGTTATGCTGCTGGAAGCTGGCGAGAAGAAAGTAAACGTGATCAAGGCAGTACGTGAACTGACCGGTCTGGGCCTGAAAGAAGCCAAGGCTGTAGTTGACGGCGCTCCTGCCCAGGTTCTGGAAGCAGTGTCGAAAGACGCCGCTGACAAAGCCAAAGCTACTCTGGAAGAAGCAGGCGCTAAAGTCGAGCTGAAGTAAGCATCGACCTTGCGTCTCCAGCCCACGCGTCAAGCTGAAGGCTGATGGCTGGTGGCTCTTGCCACCGGCCTTTTTCCGTTCTTGGCTGTCGACTCGGTCGCCGCCATTAACGCGCTGTAGCCACCCGATGCGGTGGTGCAAACCATGGGGTTTGCAAGATTTTCTGGCTGCTCCCGTCGGGAGGGCCAAACAAGCAGGTGACCAAGCTGGGGAACGCTGATGGCTTACTCATATACTGAGAAAAAACGTATCCGCAAGGACTTTAGCAAGTTGCCGGACGTCATGGATGTCCCGTACCTTCTGGCTATCCAGCTGGATTCGTATCGTGAATTCTTGCAGGCGGGAGCGACCAAAGATCAGTTCCGCGACGTGGGCCTGCATGCGGCCTTCAAATCCGTTTTCCCGATCATCAGCTACTCCGGCAATGCTGCGCTGGAGTACGTCGGTTATCGCCTGGGCGAACCGGCATTTGATGTCAAAGAATGCGTGTTGCGCGGTGTTACGTACGCCGTACCTTTGCGGGTAAAAGTCCGCCTGATCATTTTCGACAAAGAATCGTCGAACAAAGCGATCAAGGACATCAAAGAGCAAGAAGTCTACATGGGCGAAATCCCACTGATGACTGAAAACGGTACCTTCGTTATCAACGGTACCGAGCGTGTAATCGTTTCCCAACTGCACCGTTCCCCGGGCGTGTTCTTTGACCACGACCGCGGCAAGACGCACAGCTCCGGTAAGCTCCTGTACTCCGCGCGGATCATTCCGTACCGTGGTTCGTGGTTGGACTTCGAGTTCGACCCGAAAGACTGCGTGTTTGTGCGTATCGACCGTCGTCGTAAGCTGCCGGCTTCGGTACTGCTGCGCGCGCTTGGCTATACCACTGAGCAAGTGCTGGACGCCTTCTACACCACCAACGTATTCAGCCTGAAGGATGAAACCCTCAAGCTGGAGCTGATCGCATCGCGTCTGCGTGGTGAAATTGCCGTTCTGGACATCCAGGATGAAAAGGGCAAGGTCATTGTTGAAGCCGGCCGCCGTATTACCGCGCGCCACATCAACCAGATCGAAAAAGCCGGTCTCAAAGAGTTGGAAGTGCCGCTGGACTACGTCCTGGGCCGCACTACCGCCAAGGTCATCGTTCACCCGGCGACAGGCGAAATCCTGGCTGAGTGCAACACCGAGCTGAACACCGAGATCCTGGCCAAAATCGCCAAGGCTCAGGTCGTTCGCATCGAGACCCTGTACACCAACGACATCGACTGCGGTCCGTTCATCTCCGACACCCTGAAGATCGACTCCACCAGCAACCAATTGGAAGCGTTGGTCGAGATCTATCGCATGATGCGTCCTGGCGAGCCGCCAACCAAAGACGCTGCCGAGACCCTGTTCAACAACCTGTTCTTCAGCCCTGAGCGCTATGACCTGTCTGCGGTCGGCCGGATGAAGTTCAACCGTCGTATCGGTCGTACCGAGATCGAAGGTTCGGGCGTGTTGTGCAAAGAAGACATCGTTGCGGTCCTGAAGACTCTGGTCGACATCCGTAACGGCAAAGGCATCGTCGATGACATCGACCACCTGGGTAACCGTCGTGTTCGCTGCGTAGGCGAAATGGCCGAGAACCAGTTCCGCGTTGGCCTGGTGCGTGTTGAGCGTGCGGTCAAAGAGCGTCTGTCGATGGCCGAAAGCGAAGGCTTGATGCCGCAAGACCTGATCAACGCCAAGCCAGTGGCTGCGGCGGTGAAAGAGTTCTTCGGTTCCAGCCAGCTCTCGCAGTTTATGGACCAGAACAACCCGCTTTCCGAGATCACCCACAAGCGCCGTGTCTCTGCACTGGGCCCGGGCGGTCTGACCCGTGAGCGTGCTGGCTTTGAAGTTCGTGACGTACACCCGACGCACTACGGTCGTGTTTGCCCGATCGAAACGCCGGAAGGTCCGAACATCGGTCTGATCAACTCCCTGGCTGCCTATGCGCGCACCAACCAGTACGGCTTCCTTGAGAGCCCGTACCGCGTGGTGAAAGACGCACTGGTCACCGACGAGATCGTGTTCCTGTCCGCCATCGAAGAAGCTGATCACGTGATCGCTCAGGCTTCGGCCACGATGAACGACAAGAAAATGCTGATCGACGAACTGGTCGCTGTTCGTCACTTGAACGAGTTCACCGTCAAGGCGCCGGAAGACGTCACCTTGATGGACGTATCGCCGAAGCAGGTAGTTTCGGTTGCCGCGTCGCTGATCCCGTTCCTGGAACACGATGACGCCAACCGTGCGTTGATGGGTTCCAACATGCAGCGTCAAGCTGTACCCACCCTGCGTGCTGACAAGCCGCTGGTAGGTACCGGCATGGAGCGTAACGTAGCTCGTGACTCCGGCGTTTGCGTCGTGGCTCGTCGTGGCGGCGTGATCGACTCCGTTGATGCCAGTCGTATCGTGGTTCGTGTTGCCGATGACGAAGTTGAAACTGGCGAAGCCGGCGTAGACATCTACAACCTGACCAAGTACACCCGCTCCAACCAGAACACCTGCATCAACCAGCGTCCGCTGGTGAGCAAGGGTGATCGGGTTCAGCGCAGTGACATCATGGCAGACGGTCCTTCCACCGATATGGGTGAGCTGGCACTGGGTCAGAACATGCGCATCGCGTTCATGGCCTGGAACGGTTACAACTTCGAAGACTCCATCTGCCTGTCCGAGCGTGTGGTTCAGGAAGATCGCTTCACCACGATCCACATTCAGGAACTGACCTGTGTGGCGCGTGACACCAAGCTTGGGCCAGAGGAAATCACTGCAGACATCCCGAACGTGGGTGAAGCTGCACTGAACAAGCTGGACGAAGCCGGTATCGTTTATGTAGGTGCTGAAGTAGGCGCAGGCGACATCCTGGTCGGTAAGGTCACTCCGAAAGGCGAGACCCAACTGACTCCGGAAGAGAAGCTGCTGCGTGCCATCTTCGGTGAAAAAGCCAGCGACGTTAAAGACACCTCCCTGCGCGTACCTACCGGTACCAAGGGCACCGTGATCGACGTACAGGTCTTCACCCGTGATGGCGTTGAGCGTGATGCTCGTGCACTGTCCATCGAGAAGACCCAGCTCGACGAGATCCGCAAGGACCTGAACGAAGAGTTCCGTATCGTTGAAGGCGCGACCTTCGAACGTCTGCGTTCCGCCCTGGTAGGCCACAAGGCTGAAGGCGGCGCAGGTCTGAAGAAAGGTCAGGACATCACCGACGAAATCCTCGACGGTCTCGAGCATGGCCAGTGGTTCAAACTGCGCATGGCTGAAGACGCTCTGAACGAGCAGCTCGAGAAAGCCCAGGCTTACATCGTTGATCGTCGCCGTCTGCTGGACGACAAGTTCGAAGACAAGAAGCGCAAACTGCAGCAGGGCGATGACCTGGCTCCAGGCGTGCTGAAAATCGTCAAGGTTTACCTGGCAATCCGTCGCCGCATCCAGCCGGGCGACAAGATGGCCGGTCGTCACGGTAACAAAGGTGTGGTCTCCGTGATCATGCCGGTTGAAGACATGCCGCACGATGCCAATGGCACCCCGGTCGACGTCGTCCTCAACCCGTTGGGCGTACCTTCGCGTATGAACGTTGGTCAGATCCTTGAAACCCACCTGGGCCTTGCGGCCAAAGGTCTGGGCGAGAAGATCAACCGTATGATCGAAGAGCAGCGCAAGGTCGCGGACCTGCGGAAGTTCCTGCACGAGATCTACAACGAGATTGGCGGTCGCAACGAAGAGCTGGACACCTTCACTGACCAGGAAATCCTGGATCTGGCGAAGAACCTGCGCGGCGGCGTTCCAATGGCTACCCCGGTGTTCGACGGTGCCAAGGAAAGCGAAATCAAGGCCATGCTTAAACTGGCAGACCTGCCAGAAAGCGGCCAGATGCAGCTGTTCGACGGCCGTACCGGCAACAAGTTTGAGCGCCCGGTTACTGTTGGCTACATGTACATGCTGAAGCTGAACCACTTGGTAGACGACAAGATGCACGCTCGTTCTACCGGTTCGTACAGCCTGGTTACCCAGCAGCCGCTGGGTGGTAAGGCTCAGTTCGGTGGTCAGCGTTTCGGGGAGATGGAGGTCTGGGCACTGGAAGCATACGGTGCTGCTTACACTCTGCAAGAAATGCTCACAGTGAAGTCGGACGATGTGAACGGTCGGACCAAGATGTACAAAAACATCGTGGACGGCGATCACCGTATGGAGCCGGGCATGCCCGAGTCTTTCAACGTGTTGATCAAAGAAATTCGTTCCCTCGGCATCGATATCGATCTGGAAACCGAATAACACGTGACGCGAATCGAGAGCGGGGCTGTTTAGCCCGCTCTCTGCTCCGCCAGGAGGAAAGGCCTTGAAAGACCTACTGAATTTGCTGAAAAACCAGGGTCAAGTCGAAGAGTTCGACGCCATCCGTATTGGATTGGCATCGCCTGAGATGATCCGTTCGTGGTCGTTCGGTGAAGTTAAAAAGCCGGAAACCATTAACTACCGTACGTTCAAACCTGAACGTGACGGCCTGTTCTGCGCCAAGATCTTTGGCCCGGTTAAGGATTACGAGTGCCTGTGCGGTAAGTACAAGCGCTTGAAGCACCGTGGTGTGATCTGCGAGAAGTGCGGCGTTGAAGTCGCACTGGCCAAGGTTCGTCGTGAGCGCATGGCTCACATCGAATTGGCTTCGCCG
The DNA here is from genome assembly GCF_054685145.1 of Pseudomonas sp. H1_A03. Taxonomy (NCBI): domain Bacteria; kingdom Pseudomonadati; phylum Pseudomonadota; class Gammaproteobacteria; order Pseudomonadales; family Pseudomonadaceae; genus Pseudomonas; species Pseudomonas sp. H1_A03. The sequence goes on along the minus strand of NZ_CP162829.1, from coordinate 615,612 downwards.
GTTGCCCACATCTGGTTCCTGAAATCGCTGCCGTCCCGTATCGGCTTGCTGATGGACATGACCCTGCGTGATATCGAACGCGTTCTCTACTTCGAGAGCTATGTCGTTATCGATCCAGGCATGACCACCCTTGAAAAAGGTCAGCTGCTGAACGACGAACAGTACTTCGAAGCGCTGGAAGAGTTCGGCGACGATTTCGATGCCCGCATGGGTGCCGAAGCTGTCCGTGAGCTGCTGCACGCTATCGACCTGGAACACGAGATTGGCCGTCTGCGTGAAGAGATTCCGCAAACCAACTCCGAAACCAAGATCAAGAAGCTGTCCAAGCGTCTGAAGTTGATGGAAGCCTTCCAGGGTTCCGGCAACTTGCCAGAGTGGATGGTGCTGACCGTTCTGCCGGTTCTGCCGCCAGACCTGCGTCCGCTGGTACCGTTGGACGGTGGTCGTTTCGCGACGTCCGACCTTAACGACCTGTACCGCCGCGTGATCAACCGTAACAACCGCTTGAAGCGCCTGCTCGATCTGTCCGCTCCGGACATCATCGTGCGCAACGAAAAGCGTATGTTGCAAGAAGCTGTCGATGCCTTGCTCGATAACGGTCGTCGTGGCCGCGCCATTACCGGTTCCAACAAGCGTCCTCTGAAATCCCTGGCTGACATGATCAAGGGTAAGCAAGGTCGTTTCCGTCAGAACTTGCTCGGTAAGCGCGTTGACTACTCCGGTCGTTCGGTAATTACCGTAGGCCCGACTCTGCGTCTGCACCAGTGCGGTCTGCCTAAGAAGATGGCACTTGAGCTGTTCAAACCATTCATCTTCGGCAAGCTGGAAATGCGCGGTCTCGCGACCACCATCAAAGCGGCCAAGAAAATGGTCGAGCGCGAACTGCCAGAGGTTTGGGACGTTCTCGCAGAAGTGATTCGCGAACACCCGGTTCTCCTCAACCGTGCACCGACCCTTCACCGTCTGGGTATCCAGGCGTTTGAACCGGTATTGATCGAAGGTAAGGCTATCCAGCTGCACCCTCTGGTCTGTGCTGCGTACAACGCCGACTTCGACGGCGACCAAATGGCCGTGCACGTACCGCTGACACTGGAAGCCCAGTTGGAAGCGCGTGCGTTGATGATGTCGACCAACAACATTCTGTCGCCAGCCAACGGTGAGCCAATCATCGTTCCGTCGCAGGACGTTGTATTGGGTCTGTACTACATGACCCGTGAAGCGATCAACGCCAAAGGCGAAGGTCGTGTGTTCGCTGACCTGCAAGAAGTTGACCGTGTGTTCCGTGCCGGCGAAGCCGCACTGCATGCCAAGGTTAAAGTGCGGATCAACGAAACCGTAAACGACCGTGACGGTGGCAGCGTGAGCGGCACTCGTATCGTCGACACCACTGTCGGCCGTGCGCTGTTGTATCAAGTTGTGCCAAAAGGTCTGTCGTACGACGTCGTCAACCTGCCGATGAAGAAAAAGGCGATCTCCAAGCTGATCAACCAGTGCTACCGCGTGGTTGGTTTGAAAGAGACCGTGATCTTCGCTGACCAGTTGATGTACACCGGTTTTGCGTATTCGACCATCTCCGGCGTTTCCATCGGTGTTAACGACTTCGTTATCCCTGATGAAAAAGCTCGCATCATCGCGGCTGCAACCGATGAAGTGAAAGAGATCGAAAGCCAGTACGCCTCGGGCCTGGTAACACAGGGCGAGAAGTACAACAAAGTGATCGACCTTTGGTCCAAGGCCAACGACGAAGTGTCGAAGGCGATGATGGCTAACCTCTCGAAAGAGAAGGTTATCGACCGTCATGGCGTAGAAGTCGATCAAGAGTCGTTCAACTCGATGTACATGATGGCCGACTCGGGCGCACGGGGTTCTGCTGCGCAGATCCGTCAGCTCGCCGGTATGCGTGGCCTGATGGCCAAGCCGGACGGTTCCATCATTGAAACGCCGATTACTGCGAACTTCCGTGAAGGTTTGAGCGTACTTCAGTACTTCATCTCGACTCACGGTGCTCGTAAAGGTCTGGCGGATACCGCGTTGAAAACCGCTAACTCCGGTTACCTGACTCGTCGTCTGGTAGACGTTGCGCAAGACTTGGTTGTGACTGAAGTTGACTGCGGTACCGAACACGGTCTGCTGATGACTCCGCACATCGAAGGCGGCGACGTTGTAGAACCGTTGGGTGAGCGCGTATTGGGCCGAGTCATTGCCCGTGACGTATTCAAGCCGGGTACCGAGGAAGTTATCGTTCCTGCTGGTACCCTGGTGGATGAAAAGTGGGTCGAGTTCATCGAACTCAACAGCATCGACGAAGTGATCGTTCGCTCGCCGATCAGCTGCGAAACCCGCTACGGCATCTGCGCCAAGTGCTACGGCCGTGACTTGGCTCGTGGTCACCAGGTGAATATCGGTGAAGCGGTCGGCGTTATCGCTGCCCAGTCCATCGGTGAGCCGGGTACCCAGCTGACCATGCGTACGTTCCACATCGGTGGTGCGGCAAGCCGGACCTCCGCAGCTGACAGCGTTCAGGTGAAGAATGGCGGTACTGTCCGTCTGCACAACCTGAAACACGTTGAGCGAGTGGATGGCTGCCTGGTTGCTGTGTCCCGTTCCGGTGAGCTGGCAATCGCTGATGACTACGGTCGTGAGCGTGAGCGTTACAAGCTGCCGTACGGTGCTGTGATTTCGGTTAAAGAAGGTGACAAGGTCGACGCTGGCGCAATCGTGGCCAAGTGGGATCCGCACACTCACCCAATCGTTACCGAAATGAAAGGTACCGTGACCTACGTGGGCATGGAAGAAGGCATCACGATCAAGCGTCAGACTGACGAATTGACCGGTATGACCAACATTGAAGTACTCGACGCGAAAGATCGTCCAGCTGCCGGTAAAGACATCCGTCCTGCCGTTAAGATGGTCGATGACAACGGCAAGGATCTGTTGCTGCCAGGCACTGACGTAATCGCTCAGTACTTCCTGCCAGCCAACGCCCTGGTCGGTGTAGCGGATGGTGCGAAGATCGCGATCGGTGATGTTATCGCGCGTATCCCGCAAGAAACTTCGAAAACCCGTGACATCACCGGTGGTCTGCCGCGTGTTGCCGACTTGTTCGAAGCTCGTCGTCCGAAAGAAGCGTCGATTCTGGCTGAAGTCAGCGGCACCATCGCGTTCGGTAAAGAAACCAAAGGCAAGCGCCGTCTGGTTATTACCCCGAACGACGGTAGCGATCCGTATGAAGAGCTGATTCCGAAGTGGCGTCACCTGAACGTCTTCGAAGGCGAACAGGTAAACCGCGGCGAAGTTATCTCCGACGGCCCGAGCGATCCACACGACATCCTGCGTCTGCTGGGTGTGAGTGCGCTGGCCAAGTACATCGTTAACGAGATCCAGGACGTTTATCGCCTGCAAGGCGTGAAGATCAACGATAAGCACATCGAGACCATCCTGCGTCAGATGCTGCGTAAAGTTGAAATCGCTGAATCCGGCGATTCCAGTTTCATCAAGGGCGACCAGATGGAACTGACTCACGTACTGGTAGAGAACGAGCGTCTGGCTGGCGACGAGAAATTCGTTTCCAAGTTCACTCGTGTGTTGCTGGGTATCACCAAGGCGTCGTTGTCCACTGAGTCGTTCATCTCGGCGGCCTCCTTCCAGGAGACCACTCGCGTACTGACCGAAGCAGCGGTAACCGGCAAGCGCGATTACCTGCGCGGCCTGAAAGAAAACGTGGTTGTGGGTCGTTTGATCCCGGCCGGTACCGGTTTGGCTTACCACAGCGAGCGCAAGCGCCGCCGTGATGCTGACAAGCCGCTGCGCGTGAGCGCCAGTGAAGTGGAAGCTGCACTGACCGAAGCGCTGAACTCTAGCGGTAACTGAGTTCTGCGATTAATAAGTCTGGGCCCTGGCAGCCCCCATTCGTCGGATCGAGGCAGTTTTGCCCCGGTTCGATGAGCGGGGATGTCGGGGCCTTGCCTTGACTGGGGACAAGATCCTCTTTAGACTCTTGTACCCCTAAATTTGGCGGGAATTCGTTCCTGCCATTTTGCTTTTCTTGCAAGACAATAGCGTCGCAAGACAACAGTGGAGCTAGTAGATGGCAACTATCAACCAGCTGGTACGTCAGCCGCGTAAGCGTATCGTCGAGAAATCCGACGTGCCTGCGCTGCAGAACTGCCCGCAACGTCGTGGCGTATGCACTCGCGTGTATACCACTACGCCGAAAAAACCTAACTCGGCACTGCGTAAAGTATGCCGTGTGCGCCTGACCAACGGTTTCGAGGTTTCCTCGTACATCGGTGGTGAAGGTCACAACCTGCAAGAGCACAGCGTGGTACTGATCCGCGGCGGTCGTGTAAAAGACTTGCCAGGTGTTCGTTACCACACCGTACGCGGCTCCTTGGATACTTCCGGCGTTAAAGGTCGTAACCAGGGTCGTTCGAAGTACGGTACCAAGAAGCCTAAGTAGTAGCGGCTTTTTGTAAAACTGAATCATCTTATTTTCTGAGTCGATAAGAGTAAGGTCGGAGCCGTCCCGAAAGGGCGCTAATTCCGAGCGAACCTGAAGACCGTTTGAGGGCTTATCCATGCCAAGAAGACGCGTAGCAGCCAAGCGCGAAGTGCTTGACGATCCAAAATACGGAAGCCAAATTCTGGCCAAGTTCATGAACCACGTGATGGAAAGCGGCAAGAAAGCCGTTGCCGAGCGTATCGTTTATGGCGCGCTGGAAAAGGTTAAAGAACGCAAGAACAGCGACCCCCTGGAAATCTTCGAGAAAGCTCTCGACGCCATCGCTCCGCTGGTCGAAGTGAAGTCGCGCCGTGTAGGCGGTGCTACTTACCAGGTTCCGGTTGAAGTTCGTCCGTCCCGTCGTAACGCTCTGGCAATGCGCTGGTTGGTAGACTTCGCCCGTAAGCGCGGCGAGAAGTCTATGGCCCTGCGTTTGGCTGGCGAACTGTTGGACGCTGCTGAAGGTAAAGGTGCTGCTGTTAAGAAGCGTGAAGACGTGCACCGTATGGCTGAAGCTAACAAAGCTTTCTCGCACTACCGCTTCTAATCTTAGCTTCACTAATTTTGCGAGGGCTTTATGGCTCGTACTACTCCGATTAGCCGTTACCGTAACATCGGTATCGTTGCTCACGTGGATGCTGGTAAAACCACCACCACCGAGCGCGTACTGTTTTACACCGGCAAAAGTCACAAGATGGGCGAGGTGCATGACGGCGCCGCGACCACAGACTGGATGGTTCAGGAGCAGGAGCGTGGTATTACCATTACTTCTGCTGCTATTACCGCCTTCTGGAAAGGTTCCGAGAAGCAGTACAAAGATGAGCACCGCTTCAACGTAATCGATACCCCGGGCCACGTAGACTTCACCATTGAAGTTGAACGTTCCCTGCGCGTACTCGACGGCGCTGTCGTTGTGTTCTGCGGTACCTCGGGCGTTGAGCCTCAGTCGGAAACCGTATGGCGTCAAGCCAACAAATACGGCGTTCCACGTCTTGTTTACGTAAACAAGATGGACCGTGCTGGTGCGAACTTCCTGCGCGTGATCGGTCAGATCAAGCAGCGTCTGGGTCACACCCCGGTGCCAATCCAGTTGGCTATCGGTTCCGAAGACAATTTCCAAGGCCAGATCGATCTGCTGACCATGGAAGCTGTTTACTGGAACGACGCTGACAAAGGTATGGTTCCTGTTCGCAAGCCTATCCCTGCTGAACTGCAGGAACTGGCTGACGAATGGCGCAACAACATGGTTGAAGCTGCGGCCGAAGCCAACGAAGAGCTGATGAACAAGTACCTCGAAGGTGAAGAACTCACCAACGTGGAAATCAAGGCCGCTCTCCGTCAGCGTACTATCGCTGGTGAGATCGTCTTGGCTGTTTGCGGTTCCTCGTTCAAGAACAAGGGTGTTCCCCTGGTTCTCGATGCTGTGATCGACTACCTGCCGGCACCAGTTGATATTCCTGCCATCAAGGGTACTGACCCGGATGACGAGACTATCGAGCTGGAGCGTCATGCAGACGACGCAGAACCGTTCTCCGCTCTGGCATTTAAAATTGCCACTGACCCATTCGTGGGTACCTTGACCTTCGTCCGCGTTTACTCGGGCGTGTTGAACTCCGGCGACGGCGTGATCAACTCGGTTAAAGGCAAGAAAGAGCGCGTGGGTCGTATGGTGCAAATGCACGCAAACGCCCGCGAAGAGATCAAGGAAGTACGCGCTGGTGACATCGCGGCCTTGATCGGCATGAAGGACGTCACCACCGGTGAAACCTTGTGCAACGCTGACAAGCCAATCATCCTGGTTCGCATGGACTTCCCGGAGCCGGTTATTTCGGTAGCCGTAGAGCCTAAGACCAAGGATGACCAGGAAAAAATGGGTATCGCTCTGGGCAAGCTTGCTCAGGAAGATCCATCTTTCCGCGTCAAGACTGATGAAGAGACTGGTCAAACGATCATCTCCGGCATGGGCGAGCTTCACCTGGACATCCTGGTTGACCGGATGCGCCGTGAGTTCAACGTCGAAGCCAACATCGGTAAGCCTCAGGTTTCCTATCGTGAGCGCATCACGAAGAACTGTGAAATCGAAGGCAAGTTCGTTCGTCAGTCCGGCGGTCGTGGTCAGTTCGGTCACTGCTGGATCCGTTTTGCTCCTGCTGACGAAGGTCAGGAAGGTCTGCAATTCGTGAACGAAGTAGTAGGTGGTGTTGTTCCTAAGGAATACATCCCTGCTATCCAGAAGGGTATCGAAGAGCAGATGAAGAACGGTGTTGTTGCCGGCTATCCGCTGATCGGCCTGAAAGCAACCGTTTTTGACGGTTCTTACCACGACGTCGACTCCAACGAGATGGCGTTTAAGGTGGCTGCTTCCATGGCAACCAAGCAACTGGCCCAGAAGGGCGGTGGTGAGTTGCTTGAGCCAATCATGGCGGTAGAAGTTGTTACACCTGAAGACTATATGGGTGATGTCATGGGCGACCTTAACCGTCGTCGCGGCATGATCTTGGGTATGGAAGACACGGTTTCCGGCAAAGTGATTCGCGCCGAGGTTCCGTTGGGTGAGATGTTCGGTTATGCGACCGACGTTCGCTCCATGTCTCAGGGTCGCGCAAGCTACTCTATGGAATTCAAAAAATACAACACAGCTCCGGCGCACATCGCTGAAACTGTATCCAAAAAACAAGGCTGATTCAGTCCTTTAGGCAAGGAGTTAATTGTCGTGGCTAAAGAAAAATTTGATCGTTCCCTACCGCACGTCAACGTTGGCACCATCGGTCACGTTGACCACGGTAAAACCACTCTGACTGCTGCTCTGACTCGCGTTTGCTCCGAAGTTTTCGGTTCTGCAATCGTTGATTTCGATAAAATCGACAGCGCACCAGAAGAGAAAGCTCGTGGTATCACCATCAACACCGCGCACGTTGAATACAACTCGCTGATCCGTCACTACGCTCACGTTGACTGCCCAGGTCACGCTGACTATGTGAAGAACATGATCACCGGTGCTGCTCAAATGGACGGCGCTATCCTGGTTTGCTCGGCCGCTGATGGTCCGATGCCACAGACCCGTGAGCACATCCTGCTGTCCCGCCAGGTAGGCGTTCCGTACATCGTGGTTTACCTGAACAAGGCTGACCTGGTAGACGACGCTGAGCTGCTGGAACTGGTTGAGATGGAAGTGCGCGATCTGCTGAGCACTTACGACTTCCCAGGTGACGACACTCCGATCATCATCGGTTCTGCTCGTATGGCTCTGGAAGGCAAAGACGATAACGAAATGGGCACCACGTCCGTTCGTAAACTGGTTGAGACTCTGGACAGCTACATCCCAGATCCAGTCCGTGTTATCGACAAGCCGTTCCTGATGCCAATCGAAGACGTATTCTCGATCTCTGGTCGCGGTACTGTTGTGACTGGTCGTATCGAGCGCGGTATCGTTAAGGTTCAAGATCCACTGGAAATCGTTGGTCTGCGTGACACTACCGTCACCACCTGCACCGGTGTTGAAATGTTCCGTAAACTGCTCGACGAAGGTCGTGCTGGCGAGAACTGCGGCGTTCTGCTGCGTGGTACCAAGCGTGACGACGTTGAGCGTGGCCAGGTTCTGGTTAAGCCAGGTTCGGTTAAGCCGCACACCAAGTTCGAAGCTGAAGTGTACGTGCTGAGCAAAGAAGAAGGCGGTCGTCACACTCCGTTCTTCAAAGGCTACCGTCCACAGTTCTACTTCCGTACTACTGACGTGACTGGTAACTGCGAACTGCCGGAAGGCGTTGAGATGGTAATGCCGGGCGACAACATCAAAATGGTTGTTACCCTGATCAAAACTATCGCAATGGAAGACGGTCTGCGTTTCGCTATTCGCGAAGGCGGCCGTACCGTTGGTGCTGGCGTTGTAGCTAAAATCATCGAGTAATTATCTCTTCTGAGATAGCTTCGATGTTTTGAGAAGGCCCCCGCTTAGCGGGGGCCTTTTTTATTGGGTTGACACCCATCTGGGGCGTCTATAGAATTGCGCCTCCTTTTAACGGGCGTATTGCGCTCGCTGGGAATAGCAGCCGGAGTCTGAAATCCAATGCAAAATCAGCAAATCCGTATCAGGTTGAAGGCTTTTGACCATCGCCTGATCGACCAATCCACCCAGGAAATCGTGGAAACCGCGAAACGTACTGGTGCTCAAGTGCGTGGTCCAATTCCACTGCCTACCCGTAAAGAGCGGTTCACCGTTCTGGTCTCCCCGCACGTCAACAAAGACGCGCGTGACCAGTACGAGATCCGTACTCATAAGCGCGTACTGGACATCGTCCAGCCAACGGATAAAACCGTTGATGCACTTATGAAGCTCGATCTGGCGGCCGGTGTGGAAGTACAGATCAGCCTCGGCTAAGACTTGGGTCTTAGTCGTGTAACGCTCTGAAATGGGCGGCCATAGCGGGTGAAAGCCCCGTACACTCATGAGGTTTACAACATGACTATTGGTGTAGTCGGTCGTAAATGCGGTATGACCCGTATTTTCACCGAAGAAGGTGTCTCCATTCCGGTTACGGTCATTGAGATCGAGCCGAATCGCGTCACCCAGTTCAAAACTGAAGAGACCGATGGCTATCGTGCAGTGCAAGTCACTGTCGGCGAGCGTCGTGCTTCGCGTGTGACTGCTGCTCAAGCAGGTCACTTCGCTAAAGCAAACGTTGCAGCTGGTCGCACTGTTATGGAGTTCCGTCTTGAAGACGGCGACTACCAGGCTGGCGATCTGATCAACGCTGAAATCTTCGCCGCTGGTCAACTGGTTGATGTAACCGGTCAGTCCAAAGGTAAAGGCTTCCAGGGTACGATCAAGCGTTGGAATTTCCGTGGCCAAGACAACACTCACGGTAACTCCGTCTCCCACCGCGTCCCGGGCTCTATTGGCCAGTGCCAGACTCCTGGTCGTGTATTCAAGGGCAAAAAAATGTCCGGTCATATGGGCGCTGAGCGCGTGACCGTGCAGTCCCTCGAAGTAGTGCGCGTCGACGCTGAACGCAATCTGTTGTTGGTCAAGGGTGCTGTTCCTGGCGCTACTGGCGGCAACCTGGTTGTACGTCCAGCGGCCAAGGCTCGCGGTTAAGGGGAAGCTGACATGCAATTAAATGTAAATGACGCTCAAGCGATCGAAGTTTCCGAACTGACATTTGGCGGCGAATTCAACGAGACGCTCGTTCACCAAGCAGTCGTGGCCTACATGGCCGGCGGCCGTCAAGGTAGCAAGCAGCAAAAGACCCGTTCCGACGTTCGTGGTGGCGGTAAGCGCCCTTGGCGTCAGAAAGGTACTGGCCGTGCTCGTGCCGGTACTATCCGTAGCCCAATCTGGCGTGGCGGTGGTACCACTTTCGCAGCTCGTCCACAGGATCACTCGCAGAAGCTCAACAAGAAGATGTATCGCGCAGCACTGCGCTCCATCCTTGCTGAACTCGTGCGTACCGATCGTCTGGTTGTGGTTCAGGACTTCGCTGTTGAAAGTCCAAAAACTAAAGACCTGCTGGGCAAACTGAACGACATGAGCCTGACCGACGTTTTGATCGTGTCTGAAGCTGTTGATCAGAACCTGTACCTGGCTGCTCGCAACCTGCCACACGTTGATGTACGTGACGTGCAAGGTTCCGATCCAGTTAGTCTGATCGCATACGACAAGGTGTTGATCACCGTGTCGGCCGTGAAGAAATTCGAGGAGCTGCTGGGATGAACCAGGAACGCGTATTTAAAGTTCTGCTTGGCCCGCACGTTTCCGAAAAGGCTACGGTTCTGGCTGACAAGAAAGGCCAGTTCGTTTTCAAGGTTGCAACTGACGCAACCAAGCTGGAAATCAAGAAGGCCGTCGAAAGCCTGTTCAGCGTGAAAGTAGAGCGTGTTACTACCCTGAATGTTCTGGGTAAGAGCAAGCGCACTGCTCGCGGTCTGGGCAAGCGTAATGACTGGAAGAAGGCAGTTATCTCCCTTCAGCCAGGCCAAGATCTCGATTTCAGCAGCAGTGCTGAGTAAGGAAGGGGTGCATCATGGCAATCGTTAAATGCAAACCGACTTCCCCTGGCCGCCGTTTTGTGGTCAAGGTGGTCAACCAGGAGCTGCATAAAGGCGCTCCTCACGCACCGCTGCTCGAGAAAAAATCGAAGACTGGTGGTCGTAACAACAATGGTCGTATTACCACCCGTCACATCGGTGGTGGCCATAAGCAGCATTATCGTCTGGTCGATTTCCGTCGCAACGACAAAGATGGCATCTCCGCCACTGTCGAGCGTATTGAATACGATCCAAACCGTACTGCTCACATCGCTCTGCTGCTGTACGCAGATGGCGAGCGTCGCTACATCATCGCCCCTAAAGGCGTGAGCGCTGGCGACCAGCTGATCGCAGGTGCCTTGGCGCCGATCAAGCCGGGCAACGCTCTGCAACTGCGCAACATTCCAGTTGGTAGCACCGTACACGGCATCGAATTGAAGCCAGGTAAAGGCGCGCAAATCGCTCGTTCCGCTGGTGCTTCGGCTCAGCTGATCGCTCGTGAAGGTGTCTACGTGACCCTGCGTCTGCGTTCTGGTGAGATGCGTAAAGTGCTGGCTGAATGCCGCGCGACCTTGGGTGAGGTCTCGAACTCCGAGCACAGCCTTCGTTCGCTGGGTAAAGCTGGTGCCAAACGCTGGCGTGGCGTTCGCCCAACCGTTCGTGGTGTTGCCATGAACCCGGTTGACCACCCACACGGTGGTGGTGAAGGTCGTACCTCTGGTGGTCGTCATCCGGTATCGCCATGGGGCTTCCCGACTAAGGGCGCGAAGACTCGTGGTAATAAGCGTACCGACAAAATGATAGTCCGTCGTCGCAAGTAAATAGAGGGATACGACAGTGCCACGTTCTCTGAAAAAAGGTCCTTTTATTGATCTTCACCTACTGAAGAAGATCGAAGTGGCGGCGGAAAAGAACGATCGCAAACCAGTTAAGACCTGGTCGCGTCGTTCGATGATCCTGCCACAAATGGTCGGTTTGACCATCGCTGTACACAACGGTCGCTTGCACGTCCCAGTTCTCGTGAACGAAGACATGGTCGGCCACAAACTAGGCGAGTTTGCCGGTACCCGCACTTATCGTGGGCACGTGGCAGACAAGAAAGCCAAGCGTTAAGGGGTTAGGAAATGGAAGTAGCCGCTAAGTTGTCGGGCGCTCGAATCTCCGCCCAGAAAGCCCGCTTGGTCGCCGACCAGATCCGCGGGAAGAAGGTGGGCGAAGCGCTCAACCTGTTGGCTTTCAGCAGTAAGAAAGCCGCCGAGATCATGAAGAAAGTGCTGGAGTCGGCCGTAGCCAACGCCGAGCATAACGAAGGCGCAGACGTTGATGACCTGAAGGTCAGCACCGTTTTCGTCAACGAAGGGCGTTCGCTGAAGCGCATCATGCCACGTGCCAAAGGCCGTGCTGATCGCATCGTCAAGCGGTCTTGCCATATCACTGTCAAGGTTGCTGACAAGTAACGGAGTCGAAGAGATGGGTCAGAAAGTACATCCCATTGGCATTCGCCTGGGAATCGTCAAGGAGCACACCTCCGTCTGGTACGCAGACGGTCGGACTTATGCGGACTATTTGTTCGCTGATCTGAAGGTGCGTGAGTATCTCCAAGACAAACTAAAAAGCGCGTCCGTAAGCCGTATCGATATCCATCGTCCGGCGCAAACTGCACGTATCACCATCCACACCGCTCGTCCAGGTATCGTTATCGGGAAGAAAGGTGAAGATGTTGAGAAACTGCGTCAGGACCTGACCAAGCAAATGGGTGTGCCTGTGCACATCAATATCGAAGAGATCCGCAAGCCGGAGCTCGACGGTATGCTGGTTGCGCAGAGCGTAGCTCAGCAGCTGGAGCGTCGCGTAATGTTCCGTCGCGCTATGAAGCGCGCTGTACAGAACGCCATGCGCATTGGTGCCAAAGGCATCAAAATCCAAGTGAGCGGTCGTCTCGGCGGTGCTGAAATCGCACGTACTGAATGGTATCGCGAAGGTCGTGTGCCACTGCACACCCTGCGTGCCGACATCGACTATGCCAACTACGAAGCTCACACCACTTACGGTGTGATCGGTGTAAAGGTTTGGATCTTCAAAGGCGAAGTAATTGGTGGTCGCCAAGAAGAACTGAAACCACAAGCACCAGCGCCTCGTAAAAAAGCTGCTAAGTAAGGGGTACGCCAAATGTTGCAACCTAAGCGTACGAAGTTCCGCAAGCAGATGACAGGCCACAACCGTGGTCTGGCTCAGCGCGGTAGCAAAGTCAGCTTCGGCGAGTTCGCGCTGAAGTCTGTAGCTCGTGGTCGTCTCACCGCTCGTCAGATCGAGTCAGCGCGTCGTGCTCTGACCCGTCACGTTAAACGTGGCGGCAAGATCTGGATCCGTGTATTCCCGGACAAGCCTATCTCCAAAAAGCCCCTCGAAGTTCGTATGGGTAAAGGTAAGGGTAACGTGGAGTACTGGGTTGCCCAGATTCAGCCAGGCAAAGTCCTGTATGAAATCGAGGGTGTTACTGAAGAGCTGGCGCGTGAGGCTTTTGCCCTGGCTGCTGCAAAGCTGCCGCTCGCCACCGCCTTTGTTAAACGGACGGTGATGTGATGAAAGCGAATGAACTTCGTGAAAAATCCGCACAGCAGCTGAACGAGCAATTGCTCGGCTTGCTGCGCGACCAGTTCAATCTGCGTATGCAGAAAGCAACTGGCCAGTTGGGGCAGTCTCATCTGCTCTCGCAAGTTAAGCGTGACATCGCTCGCGTGAAGACTGTGCTCAACCAGCAGGCAGGTAAGTGATCATGGCTGAAGCCGAAAAGACTGTCCGTACGCTGACTGGCCGTGTTGTCAGCGACAAGATGGACAAAACCATCACCGTACTGATCGAGCGTCGCGTTAAGCACCCGATCTACGGTAAATATGTTAAGCGTTCGACTAAGCTGCACGCGCACGACGAAACCAACCAGTGCCACATCGGCGACAAAGTCACTATTCGTGAAACTCGTCCGCTGGCCAAGACCAAGTCTTGGGCATTGGTTGATGTTCTCGAACGCGCTGTGGAAGTCTAAGGACTAGGGGTCGGAGAAATTATATGATTCAGACTCAATCCATGCTCGATGTGGCCGATAACAGCGGCGCTCGCCGTGTTATGTGCATCAAGGTGCTGGGTGGCTCCCATCGTCGTTACGCTGGTATCGGTGACATCATCAAAGTTACCGTGAAGGAAGCAATTCCTCGCGGTAAGGTGAAGAAAGGCCAAGTGATGACTGCTGTTGTAGTCCGCACTCGTCACGGCGTACGTCGTGCTGATGGCTCCATTATCCGCTTTGATGGCAACGCTGCTGTTCTTCTGAACAACAAGCAAGAGCCGATCGGCACCCGTATCTTTGGGCCAGTGACCCGTGAACTTCGTACTGAGAAGTTCATGAAGATCGTCTCGCTCGCCCCAGAAGTGCTGTAAGGAGATCCGACATGCAAAAGATTCGTCGTGACGACGAGATCATCGTGATCGCCGGCAAAGACAAAGGTAAGCGCGGTAAGGTGCTTAAGGTTCTCGCTAATAACCGTCTGGTTATCGGTGGTCTGAACCTGGTTAAGCGTCATACCAAGCCTAACCCGATGTCGGGCGTACAAGGCGGTATCGTCGAAAAAGAAGCTCCACTGGACGCTTCTAACGTCGCCATTTTCAACGGCGAAACCAACAAGGCTGACCGCGTTGGTTTCAAAGTAGAAGATGGCAAGAAAATTCGTGTCTTCAAGTCGACCCAAAAAGCGGTTGATGCTTGAACACTGCTAGGTAGAAGACCATGGCACGACTAAAAGAGATTTACTGGAAAGAAATCGCACCGAAACTTAAGGAAGAACTTAAGCTTTCGAACGTGATGGAAGTTCCACGCGTTACCAAAATTACCCTGAACATGGGTCTGGGCGAAGCGGTCGGCGACAAAAAAGTCATCGAACACGCCGTTGCTGACCTAGAAAAGATCACCGGTCAAAAAGTCGTTGTGACTTACGCTCGGAAATCCATCGCTGGCTTTAAAGTCCGTGAAGGTTGGCCGATCGGCGTCAAAGTGACTCTGCGCCGTGAGCGTATGTACGAATTCCTGGATCGTCTGCTGTCGATCTCCCTGCCTCGGGTTCGCGACTTCCGCGGCCTGAATGCCAAGTCCTTCGATGGTCGTGGTAACTACAGCATGGGCGTGAAAGAGCAGATCATCTTCCCGGAAATCGACTACGACAAGATCGATGCTCTCCGCGGTCTGGACATCACCCTGACCACCACTGCCAAGAACGATGATGAAGGTCGCGCCCTGTTGCGTGCTTTCAAATTCCCGTTCCGCAACTGATTGGAGTAGGACCATGGCCAAGATGAGCATGAAAAACCGCGAGCTGAAGCGTCAGCTCACGGTTGCCAAGTACGCCAAGAAGCGTGCAGCACTGAAAGCAATCATCGTTGATCTGAACGCAAGTCCAGAAGCGCGTTGGGAAGCTACAGTTGCTCTGCAGAAGCAGCCACGTGACGCAAGCGCTTCGCGCATGCGTAACCGCTGCCGCCTGACCGGTCGTCCACACGGCGTTTACCGCAAGTTCGGCCTCGGCCGTAACAAACTGCGTGAAGCGGCAATGCGTGGTGACGTACCAGGTCTGGTTAAAGCCAGCTGGTAAGTACTTTCAGCGTCCAGGTGGTCGGTATCGCAAGATACTGACCGCCGGTGACCTTGAATCTGGAACAAGCCCCTTTTGGGGCTTGTTTCATTTCTGGAGTGTGTTTAAAATACGCGGCTCGCCTGAGCCCGTGTTTTTTATGCTCGGAGATTCTCGGCGACATATGTAGCCGCAAGGCTAATTTTTTTGTATTAGGAGCGTCTAGCCCATGAGTATGCAGGACCCGTTAGCGGACATGCTAACTCGTATCCGTAATGCCCAGATGGCTGAAAAGTCCGTCGTAAGCATGCCATCTTCCAAGTTGAAGGTAGCTGTTGCCAAAGTCCTGAAAGACGAAGGCTACATTGCGGGTTATCAGATCAGCAGCGAAACCAAGCCACTGCTGTCCATCGAGCTGAAGTACTTCGAAGGCCGTTCGGTCATCGAGGAAGTGAAGCGCGTTAGCCGTCCAGGCCTGCGTCAGTACAAGTCCGCCGAAGATCTGCCGAAAGTTCGTGGCGGTCTGGGTGTGTCTATCGTCTCCACCAACAAAGGTGTGATGACGGATCGTGCTGCGCGCGCTGCCGGTGTCGGCGGCGAAGTTCTTTGCACTGTGTTCTAAGGGGGGATAAGCATGTCACGCGTCGCTAAGAACCCCGTTAAGCTGCCAGCCGGTGTCGAAGTAAAATTCGCAGGCCAACAGCTTTCGGTGAAGGGTGCCAAGGGTACTCTTGAACTGAACATCCATTCGTCCGTTGAGATCGTTGAAGAAGCTGGTGAGCTGCGTTTCGCTGCTCGCAATGGCGATCAACAAACTCGCGCAATGGCCGGTACCACGCGTGCGTTGGTAAACAACATGGTCCAAGGCGTAAGCCAAGGCTTCGAGCGTAAGCTCCAGCTGGTCGGTGTTGGTTACAAAGCGCAAGCAAAAGGCACGGTTTTGAACCTGGCCCTTGGCTTCTCGCACCCAGTGGATTACGAACTGCCGGAAGGCATCACCGCTGAGACCCCTAGCCAAACCGATATCCTGATCAAGGGCATCGATAAGCAGCTGGTAGGTCAGGTGGCCGCTGAGATCCGCGACTTCCGTCCACCAGAGCCGTACAAAGGCAAAGGTGTGCGCTACGCGGACGAAGTCGTCCGTCGTAAAGAAGCCAAGAAGAAGTAGGGCATAGCAAATGACCGACAAAAAAGTTACTCGACTGCGTCGCGCTCGCAAAGCACGCCTGAAAATGCACGAACTCGAAGTCGTGCGTCTCTGCGTGTATCGCTCGTCGCAGCACATCTACGCCCAGGTCATCTCGGCCGACGGCAACCAGGTCCTGGCAAGCGCCTCGACTTTGGATAAAGAACTGCGTGATGGTGCCACTGGCAACATCGACGCGGCCACTAAGGTTGGCCAGCTGGTCGCTACGCGTGCTAAGGCCGCTGGCGTCTCGCAAGTGGCTTTCGACCGCTCTGGCTTCAAGTACCACGGTCGCGTGAAAGCGCTGGCTGATGCTGCTCGTGAAGCTGGGCTGGAGTTCTAAGTTATGTCAAATAACGACCAAAAGCGCGACGAAGGCTACATTGAGAAGCTGGTTCAAGTTAACCGCGTAGCCAAAACCGTTAAAGGCGGCCGTATCTTCACTTTCACCGCGTTGACCGTGGTTGGTGATGGTAAAGGGCGTGTTGGCTTCGGCCGTGGCAAGTCACGTGAAGTGCCTGCCGCGATCCAGAAGGCAATGGAAGCTGCTCGTCGCAACATGATCCAAGTTGATCTGAACGGCACCACTCTGCAGTACGCAATGAAGTCCGCTCATGGCGCTTCGAAGGTGTACATGCAGCCTGCCTCTGAAGGTACCGGTATCATCGCTGGCGGCGCTATGCGTGCTGTCCTCGAAGTTGCTGGCGTTCAGAACGTTCTGGCCAAGTGCTACGGCTCGACTAACCCGGTAAACGTGGTTCACGCCACTTTCAAAGGTTTGAAAGCTATGCAATCTCCTGAGTCCATCGCTGCGAAGCGTGGTCTGACTGTCAAGGAGATCTTCTGATCATGGCTACCGTTAAAGTAACGCTGATCAAAAGCATGACCGGCCGCATCCCTAACCACAAACTGTGCGTTAAAGGTTTGGGTCTGCGTCGCATCGGTCACACTGTAGAAGTCCAGGATACTCCCGAGAATCGCGGGATGATCAACAAGGCTTACTACATGCTGCGTGTAGAGGGTTAATCGATGAAACTCAATGATCTGAGTCCAGCGCCGGGTTCCCGTCGCGAAAAGCATCGTCCGGGCCGTGGTATCGGTAGCGGTTTGGGTAAGACTGGTGGCCGTGGCCACAAAGGTCAAACCTCCCGCTCCGGTGGCACCATCGCTCCAGGCTTTGAAGGCGGTCAACAGCCGCTGCATCGTCGCCTGCCTAAGTTCGGTTTCGTATCCCTGAAAGCCATGGACCGCGCAGAAGTGCGTTTGTCCGAGCTGGCCAAAGTGGAAGGCGACATCGTTACTGTGCAGGCCCTGAAAGATGCCAACGTGATCAACGTCAACGTACAGCGTGTGAAAATCATGCTGTCCGGTGAAGTGACTCGCGCTGTCACTATCGGCAAGGGAATCGGCGCCACCAAAGGTGCGCGTTCGGCTATCGAAGCAGCTGGCGGCAAGTTCGAGGAATAAATGGCTAAGCAAGGTGCTCTCTCAGCGCTCGGCAAAGGCGGTATGTCTGAACTCTGGGCTCGTCTGCGTTTTCTGTTCCTGGCGATTATCGTCTACCGAATAGGCGCACACATCCCGGTTCCAGGTATCAACCCGGACCGACTCGCAGACCTGTTTCGACAGAATGAGGGGACCATTCTTAGCTTGTTCAACATGTTTTCCGGCGGCGCGCTGGAACGGATGAGCATCTTTGCACTGGGGATCATGCCGTATATTTCGGCATCGATCATCATGCAACTGATGACCGCCGTCAGCCCGCAGCTGGAGCAGTTGAAGAAGGAAGGTGAAGCTGGCCGTCGCAAGATTAGCCAGTACACCCGCTACGGCACTGTCATCCTCGCCTTGGTTCAAGCTATCGGCATGTCCGTTGGCCTGGCCGGGCAGGGTGTTGCGTTCACTGGTGACTTTGGCTTCCATTTCGTCGCGGTATCCACGTTTGTGGCTGGTGCGATGTTCATGATGTGGCTGGGTGAGCAGATTACTGAGCGTGGTGTTGGTAACGGTATCTCGATGTTGATTTTCGCAGGTATCGTCGCCGGTCTTCCGAGAGCAATTGGGCAGTCTTTCGAGTCTGCACGTCAGGGTGATATCAACATTTTCGCTTTGGTTGCCATCGGTTTGCTGGCAGTAGCGATTATCGGTTTTGTGGTGTTCATTGAGCGTGGCCAGCGTCGCATTGCTGTTCACTACGCCAAGCGTCAGCAGGGCCGTAAGGTTTTTGCTGCGCAGACCAGCCACTTGCCGCTGAAAGTGAATATGGCCGGTGTTATTCCGGCAATTTTCGCGAGCAGCATTTTGCTGTTTCCGGCTTCGTTGGGTACCTGGTTTGGTCAGTCTGAAAATATGGGCTGGCTGCAGGACCTCTCTCAGTCGATCGCTCCTGGTCAGCCGCTGAATATTCTGCTGTTTAGTGCAGGGATTATTTTCTTCTGCTTCTTCTATACGGCGTTGATGTTCAATCCGAAAGACGTAGCGGAAAACCTGAAGAAGTCCGGTGCCTTTATTCCGGGCATCCGTCCAGGTGAGCAGTCTGCACGCTACATTGATGGCGTTCTGACCCGTTTGACCCTGTTCGGTGCTCTATATATGACGGCCGTGTGCTTGCTTCCCCAGTTTCTGGTGGTTGCAGCAAACGTTCCGTTCTACCTTGGCGGGACCTCGTTGCTGATCGTGGTCGTGGTTGTGATGGACTTCATGTCCCAAGTACAATCGCACCTCGTTTCGCACCAGTACGAATCCCTGATGAAGAAAGCCAACCTGAAGGGCTACGGCAGCGGCATGTTGCGCTGAGTACCCCATAAGGTTCGAGGAGTTGGTGATGAAAGTTCGTGCATCGGTGAAAAAGCTGTGCCGTAACTGCAAGATTATTCGCCGCGAAGGTGTTGTTCGAGTAATTTGCAGCGCGGAACCGCGTCACAAACAGCGCCAAGGCTGAGTGTGATCCGCTTGAAGCCCGGCAGCTAGTGCGCTGCCGGGTTGATTATTTGTTATTACAGCGATATTATCTCGCGCCCTATTTCTTGGCTTCCGGGGCGTAGGTAGCTGTCAATTGGAGTCCCACTGAATGGCCCGTATTGCAGGCGTTAACATTCCAGATAACAAGCACACTGTTATCTCGCTGACCTACATCTATGGTGTTGGTCGCACTACTGCGCAGAAAATTTGCGCAGACACTGGGGTAAACCCAGCCGCAAAGATCAAAGATCTGAGCGACGAGCAGATTGAGCTGTTGCGTGGCGAAGTGGCGAAGTTCACCACTGAAGGTGACCTGCGTCGCGAAATCAACATGAAAATCAAGCGTTTGATGGACCTCGGTTGCTACCGTGGTCTGCGTCATCGTCGTGGTCTTCCAGTACGCGGTCAGCGTACCAAGACTAACGCGCGTACCCGTAAAGGTCCGCGTAAGCCGATCCGCAAGTAATCGCCCACGCGAATCGACAGGAAAATTATCATGGCTAAACCTGCTGCTCGTCCTCGTAAAAAAGTTAAAAAGACAGTGGTTGATGGCATTGCCCACATCCATGCTTCTTTTAACAACACAATCGTGACCATCACCGACCGTCAAGGTAACGCGCTTTCTTGGGCTACCTCCGGTGGTTCGGGTTTCCGCGGTTCCCGCAAGTCCACCCCGTTTGCTGCTCAAGTAGCTGCTGAACGTGCTGGTCAAGCTGCGCTGGAATACGGCCTGAAAAACCTTGACGTTAACGTCAAAGGTCCAGGTCCAGGTCGTGAGTCTGCTGTCCGTGCTTTGAACGGCTGTGGCTATAAGATCGCCAGCATCACCGACGTGACGCCAATCCCGCACAACGGGTGCCGTCCGCCGAAGAAGCGCCGCGTGTAATCCAGGAGATTGTAAAGAATGGCTCGTTACATTGGTCCAAAATGCAAACTCGCTCGTCGTGAAGGCACCGATCTCTTCTTGAAGAGCGGCGTGCGCGCGATCGAATCGAAGTGCAACATCGAAGCAGCACCTGGTATCCACGGCCAACGCCGCGGTCGCCAGTCCGATTACGGCACCCAACTGCGTGAAAAGCAGAAGGTCCGTCGTATCTACGGCGTTCTCGAGCGTCAATTCAGCGGCTACTACAAAGAAGCTGCTGGCAAGAAAGGTGCAACCGGTGAAAACCTGCTGCAACTGCTCGAATGCCGTCTGGACAACGTTGTATACCGTATGGGCTTTGGTTCGACTCGCGCCGAATCCCGTCAGCTGGTATCGCACAAATCCGTCAGCGTAAACGGCCAAACCGTTAACGTCCCGTCCTACCAGGTTCGTGCTGGTGACGTGGTCGCGATTCGCGAGAAAGCAAAAAACCAACTTCGCATTGTCCAAGCTCTCGATCTGTGTGCCCAACGTGGCCGCGTAGAATGGGTAGAAGTAGACACTGAGAAGAAGTCGGGCGTTTTCAAGAACGTTCCTGCTCGCAGTGATCTGTCCGCCGACATCAACGAAAGCCTGATTGTCGAGCTCTACTCCAAGTAAGGGCTAGAAAATAGGTGCATCCATGCAGATTTCGGTAAATGAGTTCCTGACACCCCGCCACATTGATGTGCAGGTTGTCAGTCCAACCCGCGCCAAGATCACGCTCGAGCCTCTCGAGCGTGGTTTTGGCCACACCCTGGGCAACGCGCTGCGCCGCATCCTGTTGTCCTCAATGCCCGGCTGTGCAGTAGTCGAGGCCGAGATTGACGGTGTGCTCCACGAGTACAGCGCCATCGAAGGTGTACAGGAAGACGTAATTGAAATCCTGTTGAACCTTAAAGGTCTGGCTATCAAGCTGCACGGCCGTGACGAAGTTACGCTGACCTTGTCGAAGAAGGGTTCGGGGGTGGTTACCGCTGCCGATATTCAGCTGGATCATGATGTCGAGATCGTTAATCCCGATCACGTAATCGCTAACCTGGCGTCTAACGGCGCCCTGAACATGAAGCTCACTGTAGCTCGTGGTCGTGGTTATGAACCGGCCGACTCGCGTCAGAGCGATGAAGATGAAAGCCGCAGCATTGGTCGCTTGCAGCTTGACTCTTCGTTCAGCCCGGTTCGCCGTATCGCATACGTGGTGGAAAACGCCCGTGTCGAGCAGCGTACTAACCTGGACAAGCTGGTTATTGATCTGGAAACCAACGGTACTCTGGATCCTGAAGAGGCTATCCGCCGCGCTGCAACCATTCTGCAACAGCAGTTGGCTGCGTTCGTCGACCTCAAAGGTGACAGCGAACCAGTGGTAATCGAGCAGGAAGACGAGATCGATCCGATCCTGCTTCGCCCGGTTGACGATCTGGAACTGACTGTACGTTCGGCTAACTGCCTTAAGGCGGAAAACATTTACTACATCGGTGACCTGATTCAGCGCACCGAAGTAGAACTGTTGAAGACTCCGAACCTGGGCAAGAAATCCTTGACTGAAATCAAGGACGTTCTGGCCTCCCGCGGTCTGTCCCTCGGCATGCGCCTCGACAACTGGCCGCCTGCAAGTCTTAAGAAGGACGACAAGGCGACTGCCTGATCGTCGTAATCACCGAACGTGAGTTTGGTAAGGAATGAACCATGCGTCATCGTAAAAGTGGTCGTCACCTGAGCCGTACCAGCTCGCACCGCAAGGCCATGTTTCAAAACATGGCGGTGTCGCTGTTCGAGCACGAGCTGATCAAAACTACACTGCCAAAAGCTAAAGAACTGCGTCGCGTTGCTGAGCCGCTGATCACTTTGGCTAAGACAGACAGCCTGGCTAACCGCCGTTTGGTTTTCGACCGTACTCGTTCGAAAGCTATCGTTGGTAAGCTCTTCAACGACCTGGGCAAGCGTTACGCTACCCGTGAGGGTGGCTACCTGCGCATCCTCAAGTGCGGCTTCCGTACTGGCGACAACGCGCCAATGGCGTACGTCGAGTTGGTTGATCGTGCTACTGCCGGCGAAGCTGTAAGCGCCGAGTAAGACGACAAGCTGTAACGAAGAACCGGGCCTAGTGCCCGGTTTTTTGTGCGCGTAATAAAAGCGTGATTTGTACAAGCGTCCACGGATTGTGCTTGGCAATATGCCTCTGGGGAGGTTGGTAGTTATTTTCTATCGATGCCGACAATTTAATGAATTTGTAGGCGTCATATCGATGATCAATACTCCCTCCAAGCCGACTAGCCGGCAGTTCCAAGTCCGACCTGAGGAAGATTGCATGAGCCAGAATAAAATCCTTACCACCGCCAGCGGCGCGCCCGTTGCGGACAATCAGAATTCCCGTTCCGCCGGTCCACGTGGCCCATTGCTGCTCGACGATTTCCACCTGATCGAGAAGCTCGCGCACTTCAACCGTGAAAACATTCCGGAGCGTCGCGTACACGCCAAGGGTTCGGGTGCCTTTGGCACTTTCACCGTCACCCAAGACATCACGCAATACACCAGCGCCAAGCTGTTTGAATCCGTCGGCAAGCAAACCCCAACCTTTTTGCGGTTCTCCACCGTAGGCGGAGAGCGTGGTTCGGCTGATACCGAGCGCGATCCACGTGGCTTCGCCTTGAAGTTCTACACCGAAGAAGGCAACTGGGACATCGTGGGTAACAACACCCCAGTGTTTTTCATTCGCGATCCTTTAAAGTTTCCGGACTTCATCCACACCCAGAAGCGCCTGCCGCAAAGCAATCTCAAAAGCGCTCAGATGATGTGGGACTTCTGGTCGCACTCTCCGGAGGCACTGCACCAGGTCACCATTCTGTTTTCGGACCGTGGCATCCCTGATGGCTATCGCCACATGCACGGCTTCGGCAGTCACACCTACAGCCTGATTAACGCCAATGGCGAGCGCCACTGGGTGAAGTGGCACTACAAGACTAAGCAAGGCATCAAGAACTTGGCGCCGGCTGAGGCCGCGCGCCTGGCCGGTACCGATCCGGATTACGCCCAGCGCGATCTGTTCGGCGCGATTGAGCGCGGTGATTTCCCGAAATGGCGGGTCTGCATCCAGATCATGACCGAGGCCCAGGCTAATGCTCACTACGAGAACCCCTTTGACGTGACCAAGACCTGGTCGCAGAAGGAGTTCCCGTTAATCGAAGTTGGCGAGCTCGAACTCAACCGCAATCCGCAGAACTACTTCGCTGAAGTGGAGCAGGCTGCGTTCGGCCCGAGCAACATGGTGCCGGGTGTAGGCCTGTCGCCAGACCGTATGCTGCAAGGTCGTGTGTTCGCATACGCAGATGCTCACCGTTACCGCGTCGGCACCAATCACCAGCAACTGCCGGTGAATGCCCCACGTAACCAGGTGAACAGCTACCAGCGTGATGGTTCGATGGCATTTGGCAGCAACGGTGGCGCGGGGCCCAACTACGAGCCGAACAGCTACGCAGATGCGCCGAAGCAAGCACCACAATACGCGGAGCCTGCGTTGGCATTGAGCGGTGCTGCTGACCGTTATGATCACCGGGAAGACACCGATTACTACAGCCACGCAGGTGCACTGTTCCGCCTGATGAACGATGAGCAGAAAGCGTTGCTCACCAACAACATCGCCGGTGCAATGGGTGGCGTTTCCAGTGATGTGGTTCAGCGCCAGCTGCAGCATTTCTACAAAGCAGATCCTGCTTATGGAGAAGCAATCGCAAAGGCACTGGGTGTATCGCTTAACTAACTCTAAACGATAAGCAGAACCGCCCTCATTTGGGCGGTTTTTGCGTTATTTCAGCTACTTTTCTCGGGAAATCTTCACTTTTCTGCCGTTGGTCCCGTGACCTCCGGGTCATCATGGTTCAAACTACAGACTTTCAAGCAGGGAGATGTAGGGCGATGCAAGGTCACCCCGACGTAATCGATTACCTCAACACGTTGCTGACGGGCGAACTGGCTGCTCGTGACCAATATTTCATCCACTCGCGCATGTACGAAGACTGGGGTTTTACCGAGCTCTACGAGCGTATCAACCACGAGATGGAAGAAGAGGCACAGCACGCCGACGCACTGATGCGCCGTATCCTAATGCTCGAAGGCACGCCACGTATGCGTCCCGATGATCTGGATGTGGGCACTACGGTACCTGACATGCTCGCTGCCGACCTGCGCCTCGAGTACAAGGTCCGTGCCGCGCTCTGCAAAGGCATCGAGCTCTGCGAGCAGCACAACGACTATGTCACCCGGGAAATCCTGCGGGTGCAGTTGAATGACACCGAAGAAGATCATACCTACTGGCTTGAAAAGCAGTTGGGCTTGATCAAGCTGGTCGGCTTGGAGAATTACCTGCAATCGCAGTTCTGATTCCCGGCTACAAAAAAGCCCCTGTCACCGCAAAGTGACAGGGGCTTTTCATTGGGCCCGAAAAACTCAGGCCCGGTCGCGCGCCAACAACGGCTTCAAGTAATAGCCGGTGTGTGACTGCGGCATTTCGGAGACCTGCTCCGGTGTGCCCACCGCGATGATCTGGCCACCCTTGGAACCACCTTCAGGCCCCAGGTCCACCAACCAGTCGGCGGTCTTGATCACATCCAGGTTGTGCTCGATCACCACCACGGTGTTGCCGTGGTCGCGCAGGCGGTGCAACACGTCCAACAGTTGCTGGATATCCGCAAAGTGCAGGCCGGTGGTCGGCTCATCGAGGATGTACAGGGTCTTGCCCGTGTCGCGCTTGGACAGCTCGCGGGACAGCTTCACCCGTTGCGCCTCACCACCGGACAGCGTAGTCGCCGATTGCCCCAGTTTGATATACGACAGGCCCACATCCATCAATGTCTGCAGCTTGCGCGCCAACGCCGGAACCGCGTCAAAGAATACCCGCGCTTCCTCGATGGTCATCTCCAGGGTTTCGTGGATGCTTTTGCCCTTGTATTTGATCTCCAGGGTCTCGCGGTTATAGCGCTTGCTCTTGCACACATCGCACGGCACGTAGATGTCCGGGAGGAAGTGCATCTCCACCTTGATCAAACCATCGCCCTGGCACGCTTCACAGCGACCGCCCTTGACGTTGAACGAGAACCGGCCCGGCCCGTAACCCCGCGAGCGGGACTCCGGGACGCCGGCAAACAGCTCACGAATGGGTGTGAACAACCCTGTGTAGGTCGCCGGGTTGGAGCGCGGCGTGCGGCCAATAGGGCTCTGGTCGATATCGACGACTTTGTCCAGCAGCTCCAGACCCTTGATGCTGTCGTGAGCAGCCGCTTCCAGCGTAGTCGCGCCGTTCAAGGCGGTGGCACTCAAGGGGAACAGCGTGTTGTTGATCAGTGTCGACTTGCCCGAGCCGGAAACACCGGTCACGCAGGTCAACAGGCCCAGCGGAATTTCCAGGTCGACATTGCGCAAGTTATTGCCACGCGCGCCCTTGAGGTGCAGCGCCTGCTTCTTGTTGCGCGGTGTGCGTTTAGCCGGCACGGCAATTTTCACACGGCCAGACAAGTACTTGCCGGTCAGCGAGTCCGGATGGGCCATGACCTCGGCAGGCGTACCTTCGGCAACAATATGCCCGCCATGCACACCCGCGCCCGGGCCGATATCAACCACATAGTCGGCCAGGCGAATCGCATCTTCATCGTGCTCGACCACGATCACCGTGTTGCCGATATCCCGAAGGTGTTTCAGCGTGCCCAGCAGACGATCGTTGTCGCGTTGGTGCAAGCCAATCGACGGCTCATCGAGGATGTACAGTACACCCACGAGGCCGGCACCAATCTGGCTGGCCAAGCGAATCCGCTGGGCTTCACCGCCAGACAACGTGTCGGCACTTCGGTCCAGAGACAGGTAGTCCAGGCCAACGTTGACCAGGAACTGCAACCGCTCGCGAATTTCCTTGAGAATCTTGTCGGCGATTTCCCCACGGCGCCCCGTCAACTTGAGCACACCAAAGTACTCGCAGGCATCACCGATTGGCAGGTTGGTCACCGCAGGCAACGTCTTCTCGCCCACCCACACATGCCGCGCCTCTCGACGCAGGCGTGTGCCACGGCAATCCGGGCAAGGCTGGGTGCTGAGGAATTTAGCCAGTTCTTCACGCACGCTCGCCGATTCGGTTTCGCGGTAGCGACGCTCGAGATTCGGCACAATGCCTTCGAACGGGTGGGAGCGCTTGACGATATCGCCCCGGTCATTCAGGTACTTGAAGTCGACGTTCTGCGAGCCGCTGCCGTGCAGGATGACTTTCTGCTGTTCGGCCGGCAGTTCGTTGAAAGGTACTTCGAGGCTGAACTTATAGTGCGACGCCAGCGACCCCAGCATCTGGAAGTAGTAGACGTTACGCCTGTCCCAGCCACGTATCGCGCCCTCCGCCAGCGTCAAGTCACCATTGACCAGACGCTTGATGTCGAAGAACTGCTTCACGCCCAGGCCATCACAGGTCGGGCACGCGCCGGCCGGGTTGTTGAAGGAGAACAGCTTGGGTTCCAGCTCACTGATGGCATGCCCGCAGATCGGGCAAGCAAAGCGCGCGGAAAAGATGATCTCTTCGCCCTGCTCGTCATCCATCGGGGCCACCAAGGCAATGCCGTCGGCCAGCTTCAACGCGGTTTCGAAGGATTCCGCAAGGCGCTGCTGCAGGTCTGCCCGCACCTTGAAGCGGTCGACTACCACATCAATCGAGTGCTTCTTCTGCTTGTCGAGCTTCGGCGCTTCGTCCAGCTCGTAGAGCTTGCCGTTGATTCGCGCCCGCACAAAGCCTTGCGCACGCAGTTCTTCGAAGACGGAAAGGTGTTCGCCCTTGCGCTCACGAATCACTGGTGCCAGCAGCATCAGCTTGGCGCCTTCCGGCTGGGCGAGCACCAGGTCGACCATCTGGCTGACGGTCTGGGCTTCCAGGGGAATATCGTGGTCCGGGCAGCGCGGAATACCCACGCGTGCGTACAGCAGACGCAGGTAGTCGTAGATTTCGGTAATGGTGCCCACGGTGGAGCGCGGGTTATGGGAAGTCGATTTTTGCTCGATGGAAATTGCCGGCGACAGGCCTTCAATGGTGTCGACGTCGGGCTTTTCCATCATCGACAGGAACTGGCGGGCATAGGCCGACAGCGATTCCACATAGCGACGCTGGCCTTCGGCATACAGCGTGTCAAACGCCAGCGACGATTTGCCGGACCCGGACAAGCCGGTGATGACAATCAGTTTGTCCCGTGGCAGGGTCAGGTCGATGTTCTTCAGGTTGTGGGTTCTAGCCCCACGAATCAGGATCTTGTCCAAGATGGCCTCGCACGGCGGGCGTAAATAATGCCGGAGTATACGGCTAAAGACTGGATGAATATACACTGTCAAAAGGCCGCTTGCAGCCTTAGATGAAAGCTGCGCGGCAAAGCGCCGCATATACCCTCTCAATCGATGGGACTGGTAGAATCGCCGCCGGTTCACACGAGGTTTTTCCATGCACGATCCCCACAGCGAACGCATGAGTAGCGGCGAGACCCGAGCGGCAAGCGGTCTGGCCCTGGTGTTCGCCTTCCGTATGCTGGGCATGTTTATGGTGTTGCCAGTGCTGGCGACCTATGGGATGGACCTCGCAGGCGCGACCCCGGCATTGATCGGCCTGGCCATTGGCGCGTATGGCCTGACCCAGGCGATTTTTCAGATTCCGTTCGGGATCATTTCTGACCGCATCGGCCGCCGTCCGGTGATCTATCTGGGTCTGATCGTGTTCGCTCTCGGCAGTGTGCTCGCGGCGCAATCGGATTCGATATGGGGCGTGATTGCCGGACGCATCCTGCAAGGGGCCGGTGCGATTTCCGCCGCGGTCATGGCGCTGCTGTCAGACCTGACCCGTGAACAACACCGCACCAAGGCCATGGCCATGATCGGCATGACCATCGGCCTGTCGTTCGCCGTGGCCATGGTCGTCGGCCCCCTGCTGACGCGCGCGTTCGGCCTGCACGGGCTGTTCCTGGCCACCGGCGGCATGGCGCTGTTCGGTATCGTGATCGTAGCCTTTATGGTGCCGCGCTCCACCGGCACGTTGCAGCACCGCGAGTCGGGCGTCGCGCGCAAGGCTTTATTGCCGACACTCAAGCATCCGGACCTGCTGCGCCTGGATTTAGGTATCTTCGTATTACACGCCATGCTCATGTGTAGCTTCGTCGCCTTGCCCCTGGCGCTGGTGGAAAAAGCCGGGTTGCCCAAGGAACAGCACTGGTGGGTCTACCTCACCGCGCTGTTGATTTCGTTCTTCGCCATGATCCCGTTCATCATTTATGGCGAGAAGAAACGCAAAATGAAACGAGTTCTCTTGGGCGCCGTCGCGACGTTGATGCTCACTGAGCTATTCTTCTGGCAGTTCGGCGACAGCCTGCGGGCGCTGGTAATCGGCACGGTGGTGTTTTTCACCGCGTTCAACCTGCTGGAGGCTTCGTTGCCTTCGCTGATCAGTAAGGTTTCACCGGCCGGCGGCAAAGGGACGGCCATGGGGGTGTATTCCACCAGCCAGTTCCTGGGTTCTGCACTGGGCGGCATCATGGGTGGCTGGATGTTCCAGCATGGCGGTTTGTCGGTTGTCTTCCTGGGATGCGCCGGGCTGGCTGCACTTTGGCTAGCCTTTGCTGTTACCATGCGCGAACCTCCCTACGTCACAAGTCTGCGTTTGCCGCTATCGCCCGAGGCGATCCGTGAAAGCGGTCTGGTAGAGCGCCTGAAGGCCGTCGTAGGGGTAACCGATGCAGTCGTGATTGCTGAAGAAGCAGCCATTTACATCAAATTGGACACCGAATTATTGGATCGCGCGACGCTCGAGCAACTGGTCAACCCAGTGCCGACAGCGCGCCCAGCTTAGGAGAACGTTATGGCCCGTGGGGTTAACAAAGTCATATTGGTCGGTACATGCGGCCAGGATCCCGAGGTTCGCTACTTGCCTAACGGTAACGCCGTGACCAACCTGAGTCTGGCGACCAGCGAACAGTGGACCGACAAGCAGACTGGCCAGAAGGTCGAAAAAACCGAATGGCACCGTGTGTCGATGTTCGGCAAGGTTGCAGAGATTGCTGGTGAGTACCTGCGCAAAGGTTCGCAGGTGTACATCGAAGGCAAGCTGCAAACCCGTGAGTGGGAAAAAGACGGCATCAAGCGTTACACCACTGAAATCGTGGTCGACATGCAAGGCACCATGCAACTGCTGGGCGGCCGTCCACAGCAGGGCGACCAGCAAGGCGGGGGCAATAACTACCAGCAGTCCGCTCCGGCCCCACGCCAGCAGGCTCCGCGTCCGCAGCAGTCGGCACCGCAACAGTCGCGCCAGGCGCCGCCTCCACAACAGGCTGCTCCGCAACCGGCCCCGGATTTCGACAGCTTTGATGACGATATCCCGTTCTAGGACTTACCTGAGACTTTATTGTAAAGTTTAGGCCTGAAGCCCCCGCACTGCGGGGGCTTTGCATTTCTACGTGAGGACTTCATCCTCAATGACGATCCCTGTATGAGCACGTTGACACGGATGAAATAACGCAGCGCTTAACCGGTGATCAGGCGTCCGCCTCGGCCGCTGTCACCACCATCTCTTTGAACCGGCGTAACACTGTGGATCCGTCATCAATCCGCGTTGCCAAATGCAGTGGCGCCACCAGGCTCTGACACTCCGTCAGTTCCCGATACACGATGCCGTCTCCGCGTAACCGTTGCATCGACGCCGGCACGATGGACACCCCAAGTCCCGCCGCTACCAGGCTGAGTGTCGCGGTCATGCGCGGGGCTTCCTGGACCACCTGAGGGCTGAACCCCGCTTCACGGCACGCCACCAGAATCGCGTCATACAGGCCCAACCCCACGCGGCGGCGATAGAGCACGAAGGACTCGCTCGCCAATGCCTTCAAGGGCAGGGGAGAGCCCGCATTGAGTGCCAGCGGATGATCAGTGGGCAGCGCCAGCAACATCGGCTCCACCAGGATCGGGTCGTCCTGCAGCGATTGAGTCCCGCTGAGGGGGGAGCGGATAAACGCCGCGTCCAGTTTTTCATGCGCCAACGCGTCCAGCAGTTCGCCGGTGCCAGCTTCTTCCAACACCACCGTGACGCCGACATAGGTTTCGCGAAACAACCGCAACACACTCGGCACAAAGGGATGCAGTGCAGCCGAGCTAGTGAACCCGATCGCCAGCCGTCCGCGCTCACCCCGTGCGGCAAGGCGCACTACGTCCGCAATGCCTTCAGCCTGCGCGAGTAGTTCACGGGCCTCGTCGAGTAAAGCGAGCCCGGCGGTAGTGGGTCGCACGCCTCGGGGCAAACGCTCCATCAGCACCACGCCCAACTCGGCTTCGAGGCTTTGCAGCATCCGTGTCAACGGCGGCTGCTGCATGCCCAGGCGTTCGGCAGCGCGGGTGATATAACCTTCTTCGGCGATGGCTACGAAGGCCTTGAGTTGGCGAAGCTCCAGCATAGGAATACTTTTCAGGTATGGGAGAGTGCCAATCCTGGCATTTGTTCTCATGGCTCACAAGATTTAGGCTGTGGCCAACCTCAAACAGAAGGAAGCCGTGATGACCTGGTCTGCCAAGCAATACACGATGTTTGAACAGCAACGCACCCGTCCCGTCCGCGACCTGGTCGCGGCCATTCCGAATACCGAGGTGCGTACGGCTGTCGACCTGGGCTGCGGTCCCGGCAATTCCACCGAGGTGCTGGCCGAGCGCTTCCCGCATGCGCACGTTACCGGCATGGACAGCTCCGACGACATGCTGGTCGATGCACGCCAACGGCTACCGGCGCTGAACTTCGAACTGGCGGACATCGGCGCCTGGAACCCCGCACAGACTTTCGATGTGATCCTGGCCAACGCGTCGCTGCAATGGCTGCCTGACCACGCCACGCTTTACCCGCACTTGGTCCACCAACTGACACCCGCTGGCACGCTGGCGGTGCAAACGCCGGACAACCTCGATGAGCCTGCCCACCGACTTGCCCGTGAAGTTGCCGCTGATGGCCCGTGGTCTGCCAGGATCGGCGCGGTCAAACACAATGAACGCCACACCGCGAGCTACTACTACGAGCTGCTGAGCAAACATTGCAGCACCGTCGATGTGTGGCGCACCACCTATCAGCACCCGCTGGCGGATTACGCTACGGTGGTGGAGTGGTTCAAGGCCTCGGCCCTAAGACCCTTCCTGGCGCCGTTGACCGATAGCGAGAAGGCTGCCTTCCTGCAGGAGTACCAGGCGCGGATTGCCCAGGCTTACCCAGCCCTGGCCGATGGCACCGTGCTGCTGCCTTTTCCGCGCCTGTTCATTATCGCTACCCGCTAACGTCGCCAAGACCCGTGGCGGTTATGCCGCCGCCGCTTGCGCCTTGAAATATTCATCTGCCGACACCACGCCCGCATAGCCGAATGCCAGCGACGCCATATACGCCCCATGCACCTGCGCAGCCGGGATCACCTGGCCATTGAACTCCAGGTCCCGGGTCGCACACGCGTCATGAATGACCGTGACCTTGTAGCCCAGGTCCGCCGCCGCCCGGACCACCGCATCGATGCACATATGGCTCATGCTGCCGACCACCACCAGTTCGGTGATGCTGCGTTGTTCCAGCAGTGCGCGCAGGTTGGTCTCGCGAAACGAATTCACAAAATGTTTAAGCACCACCGGCTCATTGCCTTCATTCATCACTTTGGGATGCAGATGCGCACCCTCGGAGCCCGGTGTGAAGAACGGCGCGTCCTCAGACGTGAACTCATGACGCACATGAATCACCGCATCGCCCGCCTGGCGAAACGCCTGCAACACATGCACGGCCTTGTCCGCTGCGGCTTCGACGCCGTCGAGTGGCCACTTGCCTTGAGGGAAGTAGTCGTTCTGGATATCGATTAGGATGAGCGCTTGCTTGGCCATGTGTGTTGCCTCGTGATGGGTTGATGGGCCCAGTATCTTAGCTGGCGCCTGCACTTGGGATTGGCTGCACCGACAATAAAAGGGGGAAAACTGACAATGGTCGTGGTTGAGCTGGGCGTGTTGATCTACCAGGGGGCGCAGATGGCGGCCGTGCACGGCCTGACTGACCTGTTCGGCGTCGCCAACCGCATCGCCGCCGAGCACCAGTGCGCACAGTTGCCGCTCTTGCGGATCAGCCATTGGCAGGTGGAGGCTACCGGTGAAACGGTGCGCGTATTCGATAGCCATCCCGGCCCTGATCAACCCATGATGGCCGTACTGGTGCCCCCGTCGATTGGTGAGTTCACCGAAGAACAAGCGCCGCCTGCGCTACTGGAATGGCTTCGCCGGCAACACGCCGCAGGTACCGTATTGGGC
The DNA here is from genome assembly GCF_054685145.1 of Pseudomonas sp. H1_A03. NCBI lineage: Bacteria > Pseudomonadati > Pseudomonadota > Gammaproteobacteria > Pseudomonadales > Pseudomonadaceae > Pseudomonas > Pseudomonas sp. H1_A03. The sequence goes on along the minus strand of NZ_CP162829.1, from coordinate 583,108 downwards.
GGCGTCTGCATGGGTTCGATCATGCTGGCGCGCAGCGGATTGCTCGATGGGCGCAGCGCCACCACTCATTGGTCTTCCGCCAAATCCTTCGCCGCGCGTTACCCGGCCGTGCGCCTTGAAGCGGATAAACCCATCGTTGATGACGGCGACCTTATTACCACCGCTGGCTTGATGGCCTGGTCCGAACTCGGCCTGCGCCTGGTCGATCGCCTGATGGGCCCTAGCATTGCGGCGGATACCGCGCGTTTCCTGGTGATCGAGCACAGTGACAGCGCCAGCCAATGCGGCAGCAACTTTGCGCCGATTCTCGGCCACGGCGACTCCGCCATCCTCAAGGTTCAGCACTGGTTGCAGGCCACCGGTGCGGTGGATGTTTCCCTCACGGCGATGGCACTGGAGGCAGGCTTGGAGGAGCGCACATTCCTACGGCGCTTTCGCAACGCCACCGGGTTGAAACCCACCGAATACTGTCAGCATCTGCGCGTGGGCAAGGCTCGGCAAATGCTCGAGTTTACCAACGGCACCATTGATCACATCGCGTGGACCGTGGGCTATCAGGACCCCAGCGCTTTTCGCGCCATCTTCAAGAAGATCACCGGCCTGGCGCCCAGCGATTACCGCAAACGGTTTGGCGTCTGAATCGTGCAGAACGCCGCGACGCCGACGCGCTGTCGTGCAAAATGGAGCAGGCCAACTGCCACCGGTTTTTCGGCAACTGCTTGATTTCACAACCATCCGCCTCGAAAGCGCGTTGGCCTGATCCCTGCAACCTCTCTTGCACACACATGGCGGGAAGGCCAAGGGGGACGCATGACCCCGACTCAACGCAAGAAGCTGGTGGTCGCTCACTCCACACGTGAAAGCGCCCCTCTGCATGAGATCGAAACCAACCGCGCCCTGGCGCGCTGGCTGGCACAGATTCTCGGGCTAAAATTCGGTGGCAGCTACGACCCGGCTCTACATGCGGGACGATCACTTTACCTGCTGCCCACGCAAACCCTGGTCGGTGCAGCCCAGGCGCGTGCGCTCCATATCAAGGGGCCGGAGGATGTGTGGGGCGGTTACGTCGACCACGACTTCATCTGCACCAAAGCCATCAGCCATGGTCTGCTCGGGCCTGAAGCCAAAGCGCCCGAAGGTTGGTCAGCGCTATTCTGCGAACGTGTGCGAAACGTCGTGCTAGATGGTTTGAGCGTCTTCGCGCTGGAAGACGCCCGGCCGGCAGCCACGCGCCTGCTCTACAGCGGACCCATTCGCCTGAAACCGGTACACGCCTGCGCCGGCCGAGGTCAGGAAGTTATCCACAGTCTCGATGAGTTCGAAGCCGTGCTGGCTCGACCTGAGGCCGCGAAGCTCTTCAGCGATGGTGTGGTGTTGGAGCAAGACCTTCAGGACGTGATCACCCACAGCGTCGGCCAAAGCTTCATCGGCGATCACGTGCTCAGCTACTGCGGCGAGCAATACCTGACGAAAGACGGGCAGGGCGAAGACGTCTACGGCGGCTCCGACCTATTGGCGGTGCCGGGTGGCTACGAAGCTCTGTTGCAACTCGAACTGCCCGACGACGTACGCGAAGCCATCGAACAAGCACAGGTGTTCGACGCGGCCGCCGATGAAGCCTATCCCGGCTTCTACGCATCGCGGCGCAACTACGACATCGCCCAGGGCTTGGACAGCGACGGCCAACGCCGCAGCGGCGTGCTCGAACAATCCTGGCGCATGGGCGGAGCCAGCAGCGCGGAAGTCGCAGCGTTGCAGAGTTTTATCAACAACCCCGGCCTGCGTGCGATCCGTGTGTCCTCTGTGGAAACCTACGCGGACCAACCCTTGCCGGCTGATGCGATTGAGGTGTATCGCGGGCCGGCGGAAAACAGCGAGTTTCTTCTCAAGTACGTGACGGTTAAATCTTATGACGGCTAGAAGCGAAAGCATTGCGATCGACATCGATGACGAACAGATGAGCGGCACCTTCCTGAGTCCCAAATCCAAAGTACCCGGCGTGTTATTTGTGCACGGCTGGGGCGGTAGCCAGGAGCGTGATCTTGAACGCGCCAAAGGCATCGCCGGCTTGGGCTGCGTGTGCCTCACCTTCGACCTGCGCGGCCATGCCGGCACTGGGATTCCGCTGTCTCGCGTCACCCGCGAAGACAACCTGCGCGACCTGCTGGCGGCCTATGATCGATTGCTGTCCCACCCGGCCATCGACACCTCGGCGGTGGCGGTGGTGGGCACCAGTTACGGCGGCTACCTCGCGGCCATTCTCACCTCACTGCGCCCGGTGCGCTGGCTGGCGCTGCGCGTGCCGGCGCTGTACCGCGACCAGGAATGGCTCAAACCCAAGCGTGATCTGGATAAGGCCGACCTGATGGATTACCGCAGCACGCTGGTCCACTCCGAAACCAATCGCGCCTTGCACGCGTGTTCTGCGTTTACCGGTGATGTGCTGATCGTTGAGTCGGAAACCGATGCCCACGTGCCCCACGCCACCATCATGAGTTACCGCGCGGCGTGCCAGCAGACCCATTCCCTGACCCATCGCATCATCGATGGCGCCGATCACTCCCTCAGCGACCCGGTGTCCCAGCAGGCGTACACCTCGATCCTGGTGGACTGGATTACCGAAATGGTGGTGGGTGAGCGGTTGAGCATTATCCAGTCTCAATAATTGGATGCTCTTTAGACCGCCTTCGCGAGCAAGCCCGCTCCCACATTCGACAGCATTCCAAAGGATGTACACGATTAAATGTGGGAGCGGGCTTGCTCGCGAAGGCGGTCGACCAGTCACCACCGTCTTAAGCCGGTGTTTTCTTCACCCGCAACGCCTTGGCCTTGGCCTCTACGCCAAGGTACATCACCAGCGCGATCAGCAGCGGCAAGATGAAGTAGATCGCCCGATACGCGATCAACCCGGCGAGCAAACTGCCCCGCGACGCTTCATGCTGCAACAACGCAATGAACACCGCCTCCAGCACGCCCAGCCCTGCCGGAATATGGGTGAGCACCCCGGCAATCGCGCTGATCAGCAACACCCCTAACACCAGCGGATAATCCAGTTTGGCCGGCAGCAAAGTAAAAATCACCGCCGCCATCAGCGACCAGTTCAACGCGCCCAACATCAACTGCAAACACGCCATGCGCAGCGACGGCAGGTTGATCTCCATACCGCGTATCGTCCACGCACGCTTTTTCGAAAACTGGCAGGCCACCAGATAACCCAGGCTGGCCAGCACCAACAACGCGCCGATGCCTTGCAAGGCCGTGGTGCTGACCTTCCAGCCCGGTGGCATCGTGACCAGGCCGCTGCTGAAAACCACGCCGGCGATCGCCATATAGCCAAACCAATTGGTCGCCAGGCTCAGGCCGAGAATCTTGGCGATATTGCCGGTGCTCACCCCCAGCCGCGAATACAGCCGATAGCGCATGGCGATGCCGCCCACCCAGGCGCTCAAGTTGAGGTTGAAGGCATAGCTGATGATCCCCACCGGCAGGATCTGCTTCCACCCTAAAGGCTGGCGAATGTAGGTGCGGCCGATCAAGTCAAAGCTGGCGTAGACCAGAAAGCTGCATAACGTCAGTGCGCTGGCGATCACCAGCGTGCGCACCTTGAAGTCGCCCAGGGTCTGCACCACTTCGCTCCAATCGATGCGCCGCGCGAGCAGGGTGAACAGCACGATCAGCAGCAAGAAGAAGGCGATGGTCAGCGGCTTCTTCCAGCGCTTGAACCGCGAGCCTTTGGTTTCAGACGTCATGGCGCTGAGCCTCAAACGGTTTCAAACGCGGCTTGTGCGCGGGCAACCAGCCGGTGAGTGCAGGAAAGTGGCGCATTACATGGAACACCAGGAAACCCACGGTCAAACGCCAGAGCCACAGGCGCGGCTTGCGGTTTTCCGGCATGGTCTGGCAGTGGTTTTTGGCCAGGGCTTGCAGGCGTTCAAACAGCTGTTGATTGAACGCACGGTCACGAATCAACACGTTGGCTTCCAGGTTCAGCGACAGGCTCAATGGGTCCAGATTGCTCGACCCCACCGTGCTCCATTCGTCATCCACCAGTGCGACTTTGCCGTGCAGTGGGCGCTGGCAATACTCGTGAATCACCACGCCGTCCTTGAGCAAATAGTCGTAGAGCATGCGCGCCGCCAGCTTGGCCAGCAGTACATCGGGCTGGCCCTGCATGATCAATTGCACGTGCACGCCACGGCGCGCGGCATTGCGGATTTCCCGCAGCAGGCGGTAACCGGGGAAGAAGTAGGCGTTGGCGATCACCGCGCGTGTCTGGGCTTTGCTCAAGGCGTGGATATACGCTTCTTCGATGTCATCGCGATGCTGCGCGTTGTCGCGGTAAATCAGGCGCACCTGGCCGTCGCCTTTATCGGTCGACCAGATCTCCGGCCGCTGCTGGCGTCGTCGCCAACCGCGCCGCGTGCGTACTTGGCGGCCGCTTTGGGCCAAGGCGAAATGATGCAAGTCCGCTACCGCCGGGCCGATCACCTTCACCGCGTAATCTTGCTTGGCCTCGGGACCGTAATCGCCCAGGTGGTCGGCGGAGAAATTGATTCCGCCGATGAACGCCACCTCCGCGTCCACTACGACGATCTTGCGGTGCAGGCGGCGAAACCAATTGGTGCGAATGCCCAGGGTCTTTGGCGCGGGGTCGAACATCTGCACCGCAACGCCGGCCTCGGCCAGCTCGCCGAGAAACGACGGGTTCAGTTCGCCGCAGCCAAAGCCATCCAGGCTGACCACCACGTTGACCCCACGGCGCGCCGCCTCGATCAGGATGCCATGCAGCTCATTACCCACTTTGTCCTCGAAGAGAATGAAGGTCTCCAGCAGGATCTCGCGCCGGGCTTCACGCAGTGCGGTGAACACCTCAGGGAAGTACGCTTCGCCGTTCTCCAGCAATTGGACCTGGTTGCCACTCTGCCAGCCGTAATCCAGGTCACGTGCCTTGGTTTGGTCCGGCGGCTGGTCGGTGGAAATATGTTCTACAGCGACGTTCATAGCTCGATCTCCACCGACAGGGGGACATGGTCTGATAGATGGGACCAGGGCCGTGTCGTCAGTACTCGGGGGTTATGCACCTTCAAATTGCGCACATAAATCCGGTCCAGCGGCAGCAGAGGCAAGCGCGCCGGGAAGGTGCGCGCGGGTTTGCCCTGGGTTTCGATGAATACTTCCTTCAGGCCGCTCTGGCTCAGGTCGGCCTTTTGGCGCCAATCGTTGAAATCACCGGCAACCACCAGCGGCGCGTCGGCAGGAATTTCGCTGATGCGCTGTTCGATCAAGCGCAATTGCTGCTGGCGGTGCACTTCGCGCAGCCCCAAGTGAATGCAGATCGCATGCACCTCTTGGCCGGTGCCCGGCAGGCGCATCACGCAATGCAAAAGGCCACGGTTTTCATGGCCGCTTTGGGAAATGTCGAGGTTGTCGTAGCGCACGATCTGGAATTTCGACAGCAGCGCATTGCCATGGTCGCCGTGTGGGTAGACCGCATTGCGCCCGTAAGCGAACTGCGGCCAGATGCTGTCAGCGAGGAACTCGTACTGCGGCATGTTCGGCCAGTCGCTGAAGCGCTGGGGGTGGCGCTCATGGGTGCCGTGAATTTCTTGCAGGAACACCATGTCGGCGCCCACGCTGCGCACCGCTTCACGTAGCTCAGGCAGGATGAAGCGTCGATTCAAGGCAGTGAAACCCTTGTGGATATTGACCGTCAGCACGGTGAAGCGCGTGATGGCGACGTTGGGCGTCACGGGAATCAATTCCGGATGAGTCATGGCAGCACCCCCGATTCTGGTAGTTTACCGGGCTCAGTGGTCAATGCTTTATCCAGCTCGAAGCGTTGTAGCAATTGGCGCGCATCGAAGGGCGCGCGCACCTTGATGTCGTTGTCGAAGAAGCAGAACACGTCGCGCTGCTTGCGCGCGCGCGGCTTGCGTTTCGGGTCGATCAGATGGGCGTCTGAGGGTTGTTTGCCGTGACGCCAGCATTCGATCCGGTCGCCCCAGCGCTCAAGCGCTGCGTCGGTGTAGCCGCTGGCGTAGAGCTTTTTATCGCCGTGCAGCCGCAGGTAGAGGAAGTCAGCGGTCACGTCTTCCAGATACGGCCACTTGCCGGCGGTGTCGGCGACCACCAACGCCACGCCGTATTTGTCGAGCATCTGCACAAATTCCGGAACGGCAAAGCTCTTATGGCGAATCTCGACCGCGTGGCGCAGCGGTTTTTTGCCATGGGCGTTCATGCTGGCTTTGCCATTGACCCGCGATTCATGCTGGCGGGCGAGGGCGGCGGCTTGTCGGGTATCGGTGGGCAACTGCGCGAGAAAAGCCTCAAACAGCGGTGGGTCGAATGTGAAACTGGGTGGGAATTGCCAAAGAAACGGCCCCAGCTTCTCCTTGAGCTCCAGCACGCCGGAGGCAAAAAAGTTGGCCATGGGCTTGTGCACATCGTGTAACCGCAGGATATGCGTGATGTAGCGCGGTGCCTTGACGCTGAACACGAACTGCTCCGGCGTATCGGCGTACCACTCGGCATAGCGCTGCGGCGTTTGCAGCGCGTAGAACGAACCATTGATCTCGATGCTGTTGACCGCCCGTGACGCAAACTGCAACTCACGTTTCTGGGTCAGGCCCTCGGGGTAGAAATCCCCCCGCCAAGGCGTGTAGCGCCAGCCGGAAATGCCGATATGAATCGCGGACATGGTTGCTCCCGTGGTTAATGGGTCGAATGACCTCCATGGAGGGATGACTGTGGGATTTGCGAGAAAGTTTCCAGCGCCTTACGGACGGCACGCCCCAGCGCATTGCGTTCTAGACGGGAACGATCAGCGCCAAAACCCGTCAGTTCCTTACAGACCTACCTCAAGGAGCCCGGTGTTTTGCTGAATTCAAAGACTGCATTACTGCTCGGCGCGCTGCTGTTTTGCGGCAGCGGCGCAGTGCACGCCGCGGCGGCCGCGCCTGAAGCCGAAACGCCGGCCAAGCCGGAAATCCTGGTCGAGGGCGGCCTGCTCGGGGCCATCAGCTCCAGCATCGATGATGTGCAGGACAAGCTTGATCTCAACCAGAACCTCCTTGACGCCTGGCGCCTGCGCGCCGACCGTGCGGCCAATGAGGTGGGGCGCCTGGTCAACCGTCCCTCGGACCGCTCGCCATGGAGCGTGGCCGGGGACTTCCTGCTGTTGTCCGGCGTTTGGATCGGCGCCTTCGCGCTTTTGACCTTCCTGGGGCGCATGTTGGTCAGGCGTATCAGTCAACGTCCCTTTGTTGAACGGCGTGGACGCTTGCAAGGCGTACTCGGCTATCTGATGCCCTACACGATCCCGGCCGTGATCTGTCTACCGCTGACGCTTTACGTCAGTCATTTTTTGCCGACCTCCATCGGCCGGGCGCTGGCGTTGTGTTTTGCCTATGCGACCAGTAGCGGCATCTTCTCCACGTCCATCCTGCTGTGCGTGATCGTGATGTTTAACGTCGGGCATAAACGCCCGGCCGTGCAGATCATCCGCGATTACTGCCCAAAGCCACTGTTCATGATCGGGTTCCTCGCCGCCCTCAGCGATGCGCTGACCAGCCCGCAGATCGCCCGCCAGTTCGGCGGCAATATCACCAGCGGCATTGCGGTGTTTACCGGCCTGTTTGCGGCGGTGATTTTCGGCATGCTGGTGATTCGCCTGCGTCGCCCGGTCGCGCACCTGATTCGTAATCGGGCGCTGTCCCAGCGCCTTAAACACCCGGCGTTGCAACAATCGCTGCGGATATTTTCCGGGCTCTGGTATTGGCCGATCCTGCTGATGGTGCTGGTTTCGGCGATCAACCTGATCGGCGCCGGGGACGATAATCAGAAAGCCCTGCGCTGCGCGCTGCTCACCACCATTTTGCTGATCGGCACGGTGTTCCTGAGCACTGTGCTGCAACACCTGTTCAAGTCGCGCAGCCAAGTGGCGATCCAGCGCAGCAGTGCTTACAAGGAGCGTTTCCTCAGCTTGCTGCACGCGATCTTGCGTATCGCGATGGCGATCGGGTTTATTGAAGTCCTCGGGCGTATCTGGGGCGTCTCGCTGTTTGAATTCGCCGAGCGCAACTCGATCGGTCGAGCGATCAGCGATTCCCTCAGCAGCATTGGCTTGATCCTGCTGATGACCTGGCTGTTCTGGGTGGTCCTGGATACGGCGATTCAGGAAGCGCTGAAACCGCCGGTCAACAAACGCTCGAGCCGCCAGCCCAGCACCCGGGTGAAAACCATCCTGCCGCTGGTGCGCAACGCGGTGGAAATCATCCTGGTGGTGATTTGCGCAATCACCACCATGGCCAACCTCGGCATCAACGTCGCACCGCTGCTGGCCGGTGCCGGCGTGGTCGGCCTGGCTATCGGTTTTGGTTCCCAGCAGTTGGTGCAGGATGTGATCACCGGGCTGTTCATCATCATTGAAGACACCCTGTCCATCGGCGACTGGGTGGTGCTCGACTCTGGCCACGCCGGCACGGTCGAAGGCCTGACTATCCGTACCCTGCGCCTGCGCGACGGCAAGGGGTTTGTGCATTCGGTGCCGTTCGGGCAGATCAAGGCGGTTACCAACCAGTCGCGGCAGTTTGCCTATGCATTCTTCTCAGTGCAGTTCACCTACGACACGGACGTGGACAAGGCGGTGGAATTGATCCGAGAGGCCGGGCAATCGATTCGCGACGATGTGTTCCTCAAGTACAACCTGCAAGGCCCGCTGGAGGTGTTTGGCGTCGACAAGATGGACCTCAACGGCGTGGTGCTGACGGCGCAGTTCCGTACGGTCTCGGGCGGGCAATACGCGGTAAGTCGCGCGTTTAACCAGCGGCTGAAAAAGCTAGTGGATAATTGTGACGAGGTGCACTTCGCGCAGACTTATCCACAGCAGGTGTTGTTGCCCAAGCGTGCGCCGCAGGGGGATGAACCGGATGCAGAGGTGCCGGCTTCGGTGGTGCTGACGGAGCAGCCTCGGACTCAGTAACCTTCACAACCCGTAGCAGCTGTCGAGCGCCAGCGAGGCTGCGTCGGACGCGACTCGATAATATGCCTGACACGAATTTGGCGGTGCTGCCGACGCAGCCTCGCTGGCGCTCGACAGCTGCTACGTTACGGACGGTTAATCAGTTTATTCCGCACCGCCAACTGATCCACCTCCATCAACACCTGCTGCTTGCCCGCCACCATCACCGCCGCCGGCAACCCGTCCCGATATACGATCCGATTGCCACTCACCGCGGGCACCTTGGTACCCGGCAACAACGTACCCACCAAGTTCAACGGATCAGCCCCACACACAACAATCAAACTGCCGTCATGGGCCCGACGTCGCACTTCACGCAGCAACGGGATCGCCTCCGGCAACGCAAACTGTTCTCCCGCCAACCCACTGACAAACCGCCCCCCGCGAATCTCCCCGCGTGCTTCCAGCCGATGAAAAGTGCGCAGCAACTCGCGCCAGCTTGGTAGCCAATCCGCCTCACGCTCGAGCAACCGCCAGAACACCACGCCATAGCGGCGCAGCAAGGTCATTGCCACATGCTCCAGCGTCTCGGCCGAATGCGCGCCAGCGGCGGTGGGTGAACGCCGCACCAAGGCCCAGCGCCCGGCGTCGTCCATGCCGCCGATAAACGCGCCGCGCCCACGCCGACTGCTGCGCGCCTGGCGTTTGCTGGCGGGTGTGGTCAGGGCGCGCAGGCCGGCGAAGCTGTCGGCGTTTACCAGCCCGGCGCCGACCAGTTCCTGCAAGGCGCTTTCCAGTTCGCTGCGCAGCAAGTGGGCCTCGTGCACCAACTCATCAAAAAACAGCGCGCCGTGGTCGCGCAGGGCTTGATGCACCTTCTGCGCCTTGGGCGACAGTGTGGTGGCGTCGGTGAGGTCGGTCAGTCCGCTCCACAGTCCCACCTGGCTGCGCGGCAGTAACACCACTGGCGTACTGCGTAATGCCATGGCGCCGGCCTTGTTGCTCAAACGCGTCCACACCAGTTTGCCGCTGCGGCACAGGTCGTCGAGCCAGGTGGAGGCGTAATCCTTGAGCCGTGCGCTGAGCAGGTCGCTGTCCCAGGCGAACGTGGCGGCGGCATACCCTTCAAACTGCGCGACGATCTGCGGCAACATCGCGCTGCCCTGACCGCGTGTGCCGTCGGACAAGTGCTGCCAATCGAACAGAAACCGCATGAAGTCCTGCAGCGCCACCGGCTCGATTTCCCGGCGCAGGCGCTTGACCGTATAGCGATGAATACGCGCCAGCAGGTGGCGTTCGCACCATTGCTCCTCAGTGGCAGCAGGGCTGAAATGGCCGCGTAACACATAGCCTTCCTGCTCCAGGCGGGCCAGCGCCTGGAGCACGTCAGTTTCTGGCAAGGCCAATGGCGCGGCGATCTCGCTCAGGCTCAGCGGGCCTAACCCACCGAGGCGTGCGCGCAGCACTTCCACCACGGCCTCATCAAAGGTCCAGGGCTCATCGAAACCAGGTAACAGCGGCAAGTCGTTGGGGTAGATCGCCTGCAAGCAACTCAAGCGTTCAACGGCAACCCATATGCCATTGTGCAATTGAAAGGCACGACCGCTCTTGGCCAAGGCGTGCAGCCATTGCGCCCATGGCGGGGAGACTTCGGCAGCGGCGATACACGCCAGGCTCATCAACGCCTCATGCATTTCATCCGGCCCGTTGGGTGCCGGCCAGGCTTCTTCGCGCACGCCGGCAATAGCGTCAGCATCCAGCGCGCCGAGTTCGTCGGTGCTTTGCGGGTCGCTCCAGCGTCGGTTGAGCACGGCCTGGGTGCGGCGCTCTTCCAGCGGCGCATCGTCAAGAAAAGTATAGGGGCGCGCACTGAGTATTTCGGCGGCCATCGGCGAGGGCGCCGGCAGGTCGCGGCTGATCAGGCGCACGTCGCCGCGCTCCATGCGCCGCAGCAGGGCCAGCCAGGCCTCGCTGTCCATGGCGTCGTGCAGGCAGTCGTCGAGGGTTTGCTCGACCAGCGGGTGTTCAGGCACTTCGCGCTCGCCGGCGAGGTTTTCCAGGCAGGCGATCTGGTCGGGAAACACACTGGCGATCAGGTCTTCGCTTTTCATGCGCTGGATCTGCGGCGCCACCTTGCGCCCGCCGGTAAAGCGCGGCAATGCCAGGGCCACACCGGCATTCCAGCGCCAGCGCACGCCGAACAGCGGCGCCTCCAGCACGGCCTGGATCAGGATATGTTCGGCGCTGTGGCTGTTGAGGTAACGCCACACCTCGTCCAGCTCGAAACTGTGGCTGGTGGACAGCGACAGCACGATCGCATTTTCGCTGGCGGCGGCCTGCAATTCGAAATTGAAGGTGCGGCAAAAACGCTTGCGCAAGGCCAGGCCCCAGGCGCGGTTGACGCGGCTGCCGAACGGCGTGTGGATGATCAGTTGGGTGCCGCCGGACGCGTCGAAGAAACGCTCCATGATCAACGTGTCCTGGGACGGCAGGGCGCTCAGGGCCAAGCGTGTGCGCGCCAGGTAATCGAGGATTTGTTCGGCGCTGGCGCGGTTCAGGCCGAGGGTTTCGATGAGCCAGTCCTGCGCGGCTTGCAGGTTGCCGGGCGTGGCGCTGAGCAGCGCGTCCAATTGGCCCTGCAAGCGCGCCACCGCCGCCGATAATTCGTTGCTGCGCCCCGGCGCTTCGCCGAGCCAGAACGGAATGGTCGGCGGCTGGCCATGGGCATCCTCGACGCGCACCTTGCCGGCGTCGACCCGCAGGATTCGGTAGGACGTATTGCCGAGCTGGAAGATATCCCCAGCGATGCTTTCCACTGCAAAGTCTTCGTTGACGCTGCCGATGTTCAGGCTCTGGGGTTCGAGCAACACGCTGTAGTCGGCATTATCGGGAATGGTGCCGCCGCTGGTCACGGCAGTGAGTTTGGCGCCGCGCCGACCGCGCAGGGTGCGGGTCAGGGCGTCGCGGTGCAGGTAGGCGCTGCGGATGCCCTGGCGGCCGTTGTAGCCGTCGCTGAGCATCTGCAGCAGCGCTTGGTAATGGCGTTCATCCAGCTCGGCGTAGGGCGCGGCGCGGCGGATCAGGTCGAGCAAGGCCTGCTCCGACCATTCTTGGGCGCTGACCTCGGCGATGATCTGTTGGGCCAGCACGTCCAACGGCGCGACCGGTATGTGCAAGGTGTCCAGCTCACCCCGACGTACGCAATCGAGCAGCGCGGCGCATTCGATCAAGTCGTCGCGCGTGGTGGCGAACAAGCGCCCTTTGGGCGTGCCGCCGACCTGGTGGCCGGAGCGTCCCACTCTTTGCAGAAAACCGTTGATGGAGCCGGGCGAGCCGATCTGACAGACCAAATCCACGTCGCCGATATCAATCCCCAGCTCCAGGGACGCGGTGGCGATCAGCACTTGCAGCTCACCGGCCTTGAGCCGTTGTTCGGCGTCCAGGCGCATTTCCTTGGCCAGGCTGCCGTGGTGAGCGGCCACGGCGGTTTTGCCCAGGCGTTCGCTCAAATGCCGGGCCAGGCGTTCGGCCAGGCGGCGGGTGTTGACGAACACCAGCGTGGTGCGGTGCTCGCGGGCCAATTCGGCGAGACGGTCGTAGACCAACTCCCACACATCGTTGGCCATTACTGCCGAGAGCGGGACCGGCGGCACCTCGATATTCAGGTCGCGCGGGCGCGCGTGGCCAATGTCCACAATCGCGCAGGGGCGACCCGTACCCACCAGAAAACGTGACACCGCATCGATGGGCTTTTGCGTGGCCGACAAGCCAATGCGCGTCAGCGGCTCGGCACACAGCGCTTGTAGGCGCTCCAGGCTCAACGCCAAATGGCTGCCACGTTTGCCGGCCGCGATGGCGTGGATTTCATCGACGATCACCGTGCGCGTGCTGGCGAGCATTTGCCGACCGGAGTCCGAGCCCAGCAGCACGTAGAGCGATTCCGGGGTGGTCACCAGAATGTGCGGCGGGCGCTTGCGCATTTGCACGCGGTCTTTTTGCGGGGTGTCGCCCGTGCGCACGGCGGTGCGGATCACCAGCGGCGGCAGGCCATGGTTCTGTAAGTGTTGAGTGATCCCGGCAAGCGGATTCTGCAGGTTGATCTGGATGTCGTTGGACAGCGCCTTCAGCGGCGACACGTAGACCACCAGGGTTTCATCCGGCAGTTGCCCGCCGTTCGCCAATCCTTGCTGGACCAAGTCATCCAGCACCGCCAAAAAGGCTGTGAGTGTCTTGCCGGAGCCGGTGGGCGCGGCGATCAGCGTCGATTGGCGTTGGCGGATCAGCGGCCATGCCTGGGCCTGGGCGCTTGTCACCGAAGGGAAGGTGCTGCGGAACCAGGCACTGACGGCGGGGTGGAAGCCGTTCAATGCGCTGTCGGTGGATTCAGGAAGGTTCATGGAGTGATTGATACCGCCCGCTCCAACAAGTTGCAATCGCGCAGTTTGTCCGTGACGGTTGCGCTACAAACCCGCAAAATGCAACGATTCTGACAAATACCTGAATAACCATCGTTCTAAACAGACCGGGCCTGCACACTCTATGCGAATGCGCCTTATGTTACTGGGCGGCGGGAATGCCCTCGGGCAGGCGCTGATTCGCCTCGGTGCAGAGGAAGACATTGGTTTCCTCGCACCCAAACCGCCCCAAGACGGCTGGGATGCCGCGAGCCTCACCCAATTGCTCGACGACACCCGTCCCGATGCGTTGATCAACCTCGCCTACTATTTCGACTGGTTCCAGGCCGAAGCGGTCAGCGAAACGCGCCTGGCCTCCCAGGAGTTCGCCATTGAGCGTCTGGCCGAGCTGTGCCAGCACCACAACATCACCTTGCTGCAACCGTCCAGCTACCGCGTGTTCGATGGCTCTCGCGCCACCGCCTACAGCGAAAAAGACGAGCCGGTGCCCCTGGGCCTGCGCGGCCAGGCGTTGTGGCGTATCGAACAAAGTGTGCGCGCCACTTGCCCGCAACATGTGTTGCTGCGGTTTGGCTGGCTGCTGGATGACAGCGTCGACGGCACCCTCGGGCGCTTCCTGGCCCGGGCCGAAAAACCCGATGAATTACTGATGGCTGACGACCGGCGCGGCAACCCGACGCCAGTGGACGATGCGGCGCGGGTGATCATTTCGGTGCTCAAGCAACTCGATTGCGCGGCGCCGTTGTGGGGCACTTACCACTACGCGGGCCATGAGGCGACCACGCCGTTGGCGCTGGGCCAGGCGATCCTCACAGAAGCGCGCAACTTTCATCCGTTGGCGATCGAATCCCCCACCGCCCAGGCCCATGCGGCCCGGCCGGATGCAAGTGAAGAACCGCAACACGCGGTGCTCGCCTGCAAGAAAATCCTCCATACCTTTGGCATCAAGCCACGGGCATGGCGGGCGGGGCTGCCGGCGTTGCTGGATCGGTTCTACCGGCACAGCTGACTACACGCAAAACCAAAATGTGGGAGGGGGCTTGTGTGGGAGCCGGGCTTGCCTGCGATAGCATCACCTCGGTATCACTGATACACCGAGGTGTCTGCATCGCGGGCAAGCCCGGCTCCCACACAACCCCCTCCCACATTAGGTTATGCAGTGTTGCTTAGGTCGGGATTAGAACTTGTAACCAATACCCACCATGTAAACCATCGGGTCCACATCTACGTTCACCTTGGCGCGAGTGCCAGGTGCCACGGCGTTGTTTTCCACGGTGGCCTTGGTGCTGATGTCGATGTAGCGCGCCTGGGCGTTGATCATCCACTTGTCGTTGATCATGTAGTCCGCGCCGATCTGTGCAGCCCAGCCCCAGGAGTTTTCAGCCTTGAAGTTGCTGAAACCTGCGCCTTGGGCACGGCTGCCGACGTGCTCGTCGTAGATCCAGGTGTAGTTGATACCGGCGCCTACGTAAGGTTGGAAGGCCGATTTGTTATCCAACGGGTAGTACACGACGCTCAGTGTTGGCGGCAGGTGTTTCAGGGTGCCGAGCTTGCCGTTGGCGGCGCCTAGGGCGGTGCCTTTGATCTTCACGTCGTGCTCGAACGGTGTGGCGGCCAGCAGTTCGATACCAACGTGGTTGGTCAGCATGTAGGCAAAGTTCAAGCCCAGTTGGGTATCGCTGCTCATGGTCGCCTTGCCGCCCAGGTTGGCGCCGGCCAATGGGCCTTGGTCAACTTTGACGGTGCTGCTGTCAGCTTTCGGATTCACGGTGATTGCACCGGCGCGAACCAGAATGTCGCCCGCTTCGTGAGCGTGTGCGACAGGGGCAGCGAGGGCGAGCGCGAAGAGGGACGCGCCGAGCAGAGACTTGTTCATGGGAGCTCCAAAAGGACGTTAAAAGTTGTACGTCCAATGGTAAAGATCGTTCCGCTCGATCTTTTGACTCAGCTCAATGAAAGGGCGATCAGCGCTATTCCGGCAGCTCGTAGATGTAAATCTTCTCGGCATCCATCTGGTAACCGGCGTCGGCCAGTTCGCTGGTGGACGGTTTGACCCGCATCGCGCCTTCGATCCAGTACGGTTGATACAGCTCATCGAGCTTCACGCCGACTTCACTTTTAACGTGCACGATCTGGTTCGATGGCGGTGGCGGAACGTGGATGCACGCGCCGAAATACGGCACCAGCAAGAATTCAGTGGTGCGGCCGTTTTCGCCGACTTCCAGCGGCACGATATAACCGGGCAGGCGGATGCGCTTGCCATCAAGGCTTTGCACCACAGGCGCGTGGGGCATTTCCTGCTTGGCCGCCGGTGCCGACTCCAGTGCATCCGCCATGCCGGACAGGTTGTGCAGCGGCTGCATATTGGGCACTTCGGGCATGGCATCCGGCGGGATCAGCTCCGACCAGGTCAGTTCCTTGGGCTCGGCGGCCCAGGCGGGCAGGGCCACCAGCAAAAACAGTGCAGCGAGGGCGCGACGCATCAAGGCCTTCCTCATAAACGTATGGACAGGCCGTCGGCCAGGGATTGTCGATAGGCGCGCCACGCGGGCACGCTGCCCATCAACAGCGCGGCGGCCAGGATACCGGCGAGCAGCGTCCATTCATATTCGCTGGGCCACGACATGGGCAGGTCCAGGCCGTAATTGGCCTGTAGGTAACCGCGCGAGGCGGCGATGCACACGTACAGCAGGCCCACGCCCGCGATCACGCCGGACAGCGCCAGGGCAAAGGCTTCAAAGATCAGCAAGGTCGCAATATGCCATGGCCGTGCGCCCACCGAGCGCAGGATCGCCATTTCGCGACGGCGCTCGTTGAGGCTGGTGAGGATCGCAGTGAGCATGCCGATCAGGCCCGTGAGCACCACGAACAGTGAGATCACAAACAGCGCTTTTTCAGCGGTGCCCATCATGCTCCACAGTTCTTGCAGCGCCACGCCCGGCAGGATCGCCAGCATCGGCTCACCACGGAATTCGTTGATCTCCCGTTGCAGGGCGAAGGTGGAAATCTTGTTGTTCAGCCCAAGCATGAACGCGGTAATGGCCTGCGGCGTGAGGTCCATGTTGCGCGCTTGATCGGCGCTGATGCGGCCTTTGCCTTGAGCCGGCACGCCGTTGTGCCAGTCGATATGGATCGCCTCCATGCCGCCGAGGCTGATGTGCAAGGTACGGTCCACCGGCGTGCCGGTGCGCTTGAGGATGCCGACCACGGTGAAGGGTTTGTCATCGTGCTTGACCAGGCTGACCACCGCCACGCCATGGGCCAGCACCAGTTTGTCGCCGAGTTTGTAGTGCAGTGCGTCAGCCACTTCGGCGCCGAGCACCACTTCGAACGGGTCGGTGGCGAAGGCGCGGCCGCTGGCCAGTTCAAGGTTTTGCTTGCGACCGTATTGGTAGTGCTCGAAGTAGGACTCGTTGGTGCCCATCACGCGGTAGCCGCGGTGGGAATCACCCAAGGAAATCGGGATCGCCCATTTCACCTGGGGGCTGGCGGCGAAGTGCTCGTAGCTGTCCCAGCGGATATTGTTGGTGGCATTGCCGATGCGAAACACCGAATACAGCAGCAGGTTCACCGAGCCGGAGCGGGCGCCGACGATCAGGTCGGTGCCGCTGATGGTGCTGGCGAAACTGTTGCGCGCCTCGACACGCACGCGTTCCACGGCCAGCAGCAGGCACACAGACAGGGCGATGGCGAATGCGGTGAGGATCGCGGTAAAGCGGCGGTTAGCCAGGCTGGCCATGGCTAGTCGGAACAGATACATCTCAAACCTCTGCGGGCGTGGCGGCGCGATTGAGTTCGGCCAGCGACAGGTGGCGGTCGAACAGCGCGGCCAGGCTTTGGTCATGGCTGACAAACAACAGGCTGGCGCCGGCTTCGCGGCATTCAGCGAACAACAGCTGAAGGAACGCTTCGCGGGCGTCGTAGTCCAGGGCCGAGGTGGGCTCGTCGGCGATCACCAACTCGGGTTGACCGATCAGCGCGCGAGCGGCGGCCACCCGTTGTTGCTGGCCGATGGACAGCGAGTCGGCGCGGCGTTCCAGCAGGTCTTTGTCTTTCAAACCCAGGTGCGCCAGCAAGGTCGCGGCGGCGCGGTCGACACTGCCGTGACGTTGTTTCGCCCGCTGCGCGCGCAGCGTGGAAAAGTGGCAGGGCAACTCGACGTTCTCGCGCACCGACAGGAACGGCAGCAGGTTGAACTGCTGGAAGATGTAGCCGGTGTGGTCGACACGGAAGCGGTCGCGGGCGCCGGTCGACAGTTCGGTCAGCTCCTGGCCGAGCAATCGGATGCTGCCCTGGCTGGGTTTCTGTACGCCGCCGAGTAGGCCCAGTAGCGTGGTTTTGCCACTGCCGCTCGGGCCCTTCAGAAACAGGGTTTCACCTGCTTCCAGGCGGAAAGCGGGGATGTCCAGCAACTGTGGGTGCCCGGGCCAGTTAAAGCCCAGGTCAGACAGTTCAATCAATGCTTGGGTCATGTTAAATCAGTAGTGCCTGGTTGTAGAAAATGGCGCCGATCCGTTGTGGGAGCTGGCTTGCCTGCGATGCGGGCGACTCGGTTTTTCCAGACATACCGAGGCGATCCGTTCGCAGGCAAGCCAGCTCCCACAGTGACCGCATTTTCAAATCAGAATTTAACGGTGGCTGCTGTGGCCGTCGCTTCAACACCTTGCTGACCGCTCGGGCCGATCAGTTGTACCTGAATTTTCTGGGTGGCGGGGAAGGTCTTGAACACTTGGCTCAGGTCGAGATTGCTCAAGGCTGTCGGCGTGGCGCAGGTGAACTGGTAATGGGCGTGGATCTCGCTGTGGTCGTGATGGTGCTCGTGGGCGCCGTCTTTGGCGTCATCGTCATCGTCATGGTCGGCTTCGGGCTTGTCGCCGAACAACGGGCTGTTGAGTTCCTGGGTGCTGACGACGCAGCCGGCGGCCTTGGGCAAATTGAACAGGGCGACAGGGCTTTCCAGCTGTTTACGTGCAGCGGCGACTTTGGCTTTGTCCGCCGCGCTGGTGGCCACGTGTTCGAAACCCACCAGGTTCATCGCCGGGCTGTCCAACTCTAGTTCAAGGGCTTGGCCGTCGAGCACCGCATTGAGGCGACCAACGCCGTGTTCATGGGCGCCGAGGCTGCCGTGTTCATGGTCGTGATCGTCGTGAGCATGGGCGACCGCCAGTGGCAGCAGGGCAAACGGCAAAGCAAGCAACAGACGGCGCATGGTGAAACTCCCGAGCGAAGATGAAAGTTTTGTTATGTGATCTTATAACAATAGTGCCGGGAGTTTGACCGTCTGCTTGGCGTTGCGCAAGCCGCATGGGAGCATGCCTGTCGGAAAATGTGCAGGAGTAACGACGATGTTGCGAATTCGTGGAACGGTCGGCGACCTGCCGGTGGACTTGACCCTGGAGCTGGACGACGCTGATTGGGCACGCCTGGGCGCGCAATTGCAGGCCGTCCCAGCACCGAGTACGCCG
The DNA here is from genome assembly GCF_054685145.1 of Pseudomonas sp. H1_A03. Classification (NCBI taxonomy): domain Bacteria; kingdom Pseudomonadati; phylum Pseudomonadota; class Gammaproteobacteria; order Pseudomonadales; family Pseudomonadaceae; genus Pseudomonas; species Pseudomonas sp. H1_A03. The sequence continues at coordinate 564,269 of NZ_CP162829.1, read as the reverse complement.
ACAGTTGCGCCGATAAAGCAGAATGATGACCTGTGGCAGAACGCTCAGGATCTGTTGCGCGAGGCCGGGCAACTCAGTGGCCTCGAACTGCTCGACCAGTTGGAAGGCTTGGCGGGGGACGCCTCGGCGGGCAAGCGCCTGTTGGTGCGCCTGCGCCATAGCGCCAAGGTGAAAGTGGCCAGCGGCGGTGATACGCCGCTGTACAGTTGGGTCGGCGATTAATACAGCGCGGCAAACAGCTTGCGGCGGTACACGGTCACCAGCGGGTGATCATTGCCCAGCAGTTCGAACACCTGCAGCAAGGTCTTGTGCGGCAGGCCTTCGCTGTAGCTGCGGTTGCGGATAAACAGTTTGAGTAAACCTTCCAGCGCCGCGTCGTACTGCTGGCGCGCCAGTTGCTGGATCGCCAGCTGGTAAGCCGCTTCATCGTCCTGCGGGTTTTGCGCCAGGCGGCTTTTCAAGTCGGCAGCGTCCGGCAGGTCGGCAGCCTGGCGCAGGAAAGTGATCTGCGCCTTGGCCCCAGCGAGCGCGGCTTTATGGTCATCGCTTTTCACAGCGTCCAGCACGGCCTGGGCTTCGCCCAACTCACCGCGCTCTGCCAGGCAGCGCGCGTACAGGATCAGCGCTGCAGCGTTGGTGTTGTCCTCGCCCAACAGCGCGACCAGCACCGCTTCGGCATCGCTGATGCGACCTTCGGCAAACAACGCCTGAGCCTGCTCCAACGGATCCGCCGCAGCCGGTGGTGGCATCTGCACATGCGGCTCCAACAGCGCCCGCACAGCCGATTCCGGCTGTGCCCCGGCAAACCCGTCCACCGGCTGGCCGTCCTTGAACAGCACCACCGTCGGCAGGCTTTGAATGCCAAAACGCGCGACGATGTCCTGCTCGGCCTCGCAATCAACCTTGGCCAGCAGCAGCTCGCCCTGATAACTCTCGGCAACTTTCGCGAGCATCGGCATCAACGCCTTGCACGGCGCGCACCACTCGGCCCAGAAATCCACCAGCACGGGTTTTTCGAAGGAGTTCTGGATCACCGCCTGGTCGAAGGTGGCAGTAGTAACGTCGAAGATGTACGGCGTGGGCTCACTCATGGGGCGTCTCGAATAAAGCGGGAATGGGGCAACTATAAGGGCTGGCGAGCCTGGCTGAAAGTGCGCCGCGAATGGTACAGGCTCACCTTGCGAAACTCCCAAGGCTCCGCCAAGTCCGGCAACGTCAGCGCATCCAGAGTCTCCAGCCGTTGATAATCCGGGTGCTGAAAGTCCCGCACCCGCGAATCCGCCACCAACGCTTCGCGGCCACGGGTCAGGAACTGGTCCAGCAGCGGCAGGTTCGCCCGGTCGTAGAGCACGTCAGCCACCAGGATCAGGTCGAAGCGGTCCGCTTCCGCGAAAAAGTCCGCTGAATAACCCAGTTCCACGCCATTAAGCTCGGCATTCGCCCGGCAGGATGCCAAGGCCAGCGGGTCCAGGTCGCAGGCGACTACTTCCAGCGCGCCCGCTTTAGTCGCCGCAATCCCGGCCACACCGGAACCCGCGCCAAAATCCAGCACGCGCTTGCCGGCGACCCACTCAGGATTCGCCGCCAGATACCGCGCCAGCGCCAAACCACTGGCCCAGCAAAAACTCCAGTAAGGCGGTTCATGCAGGATGCGCCGGGTTTCCTCGGGGCTGAAGGCGCGATCCATGTTGTCTGCATCCAGCAGCCACAAAGACAGCTCGGTACCCGGCAGTGGGCAGGGCACCAGTTGCGCGTCGCCGATCAGTTCGCTCAGCGCCGCTTGCAAGTCCAGCGGTGGCGTCATGGTGCCTTGACGAGTTGCAGGGGGCCGGTGGTCTGGGTGATTGCCTGGGTGATCAGTACGGCAGGCAGGTGCAGGATCAACTGGCCGGACTGGCTGGCGCGGCCACGCAGTTCAACCCGCGCACCGGCTGGGAAGGCTTCGGGGTTGTAGCGCAGGCGGAAGGCCAAGGGCTTGCCGTTGCCGCTCAATACACTGCTGGCGAGCAGTTGTTGCGGGCGCGAACGGTCGTCGATGACCAACAAGGCCATCTCGACTTCGGCACCCGCCGGCACGTTGGTCAGGCTGCCGCTGATTTCCCGCTGATAGGCAGGCAGGGGGCCCATGTCTTCAATCCCTGGGACTTTTTTCTCTTGCGCTGGTGTCGGTTGAGGTGCGGCCGGCTTGGGGGCTTCGCTGCTGCAGGCGACCAGAAAACTGAAAAGGGTGAGCAAAACAAGTGGTCGTAACTGCATGTACGGCTCCAGAAAGGACAAAATCCGTGGCTTAAAAGATATGAAACATAATAGTCAGCCTATATACCGTAAAGGCTATGGCTTGTCTTGCCACGGGGATGCGCTACCATGGCCCTCCCTTTATTTGTTGCCTGCCAACCATGCACTGTCCCTTCTGCGGTGCCAACGACACCAAGGTCATTGACTCGCGTCTGGTCGCCGAGGGCGATCAAGTGCGTCGCCGGCGCGAATGCCTGGCCTCTGGCTGCGGTGAACGTTTCACCACCTTCGAAACCGCCGAACTGGTATTGCCACGTCTGATCAAGTCCGACGGCAGCCGCCAGCCTTTCGACGAAGATAAATTACGCGCCGGTATGCAGCGCGCCCTGGAAAAACGCCCGGTGAGTGTCGAGCGGCTGGAAGCGGCGCTGGTGCACATCAAGCACAAGCTGCGGGCGACCGGCGAACGCGAGGTCAAGAGCCTGGTAGTTGGAGAGCTGGTAATGGGCGAGCTGCAAAAGCTCGACGAAGTTGCCTATATCCGTTTCGCCTCGGTGTATCGACGCTTCCAGGACCTCAATGAGTTCCGTGAAGAGATCGACCGCCTGGCCCGTGAGCCTGCCAAAGAATGAACCCACCTTCTGCTGAACAGGCAGTGCTCGACGCCCATTACATGGCCCGCGCCCTGGAACTTGCACGCAATGGCTTGTACACCACCCATCCCAACCCACGGGTAGGTTGCGTGATTGTGCGTGATGGGCAGATTGTCGGCGAAGGCTGGCATGTGCGTACCGGCGAGCCCCATGCCGAAGTGCATGCCCTGCGCGCAGCGGGTAACAAGGCTCGCGGTGCCACGGCCTACGTAACCCTTGAACCTTGCAGCCACTATGGTCACACCCCGCCGTGCGCCGATGCGTTGGTGAGCGCCGGGTTGGCGCGGGTGGTTGCGGCGATGCAGGACCCTAACCCGGAAGTCGCCGGGCGCGGCATGCAGCGCCTGGCCCAGGCTGGGATCGAGGTGCGCAGCGGTGTGTTGGAAGGTGAAGCCAGGGCCCTCAACAAGGGTTTCCTCAAGCGCATGGAACACGGCCTGCCTTTCGTGCGGGTCAAATTGGCGATGAGCCTGGACGGTCGCACCGCGATGGCCAGCGGCGAAAGCCAATGGATCACCGGCCCCGCCGCCCGCGCCGCGGTACAGCGCCTGCGCGCCGAGGTCAGCGTGGTGCTGACGGGCGCCGACACAGTGTTGGCGGACGGTGCGCGCTTGACCGTACGCGCCGCCGAGCTCGGCCTGGACGAAGCCACGACTGCCCTGGCGATGTCGCGCCCGCCGTTGCGCGTGCTGATCGATGGCCGCTTGCGCGTGCCGCTCAATGCGCCGTTCTTCAAGGCCGGCCCGGCGTTGGTCATCACGTGCGTGACCGCGGAAAACCAGTTCCCCCGTGGCCCCGAGTGCCTGGTGGTGCCGGGCGTCGAGGGCCAGGTCGACCTGCGCTCAGCACTGGTTGCGCTGGCTGCCCGCGGCGTCAATGACGTGCTGGTAGAAGCCGGCCCAAGCCTGGCGGGCGCGTTCGCCCAGCAAGGCCTGGTGGATGAATACGTGATATTCGTCGCCGGCAAGTTCCTTGGCTCCGCCGCCCGGCCTTTGCTGGACTGGCCGCTTGAGAAACTCGCCGACGCCCCCCAACTCAAGATCACTGAAATGCGCGCTGTTGGCGACGACTGGCGAGTCACTGCCATCCCGCTCCCCGCAGCGAGCGTATAATTCCCGGCCTGCGCTTGAGCGTCAGCCCCCCGTTTTCAGGAGAACGAAATGTTCACCGGCATTATCGAATCCATCGGCAGCATCCGTGCAATGACCCCCAAAGGCGGCGATGTACGCCTGCTGGTTGAAACCGGCAAGCTCGACCTGGGCGACGTCAAGCTGGGCGACAGTATCGCCGTCAGTGGCGTGTGCCTGACCGTCATCGAGCTGCCGGGCAATGGCTTCGCCGCCGACGTCAGCCGGGAAACCCTGGACTGCACCGCGATGAATGACCTTAAGGCCGGCAGCCCGGTCAACCTGGAAAAAGCCCTGACGCCGACCACCCGCCTTGGCGGCCACCTGGTCAGCGGCCACGTCGACGGCGTCGGCGAAGTCGTGGCGCGCAGCGAAAACGCGCGGGCCGTGGAATTCCGCATCCGCGCGCCCAAAGAGTTGGCCAAATACATTGCCCACAAAGGCTCGATCACCGTCGACGGTACCAGCCTGACCGTGAACGCCGTGAACGGCGCCGAATTTGAACTGACCATTATTCCCCACACCCTGAGCGAAACCATCATGGCGTCGTACCAGCCGGGTCGCCGGGTTAACCTTGAAGTCGACTTGCTTGCCCGTTATCTGGAGCGCCTATTGCTGGGCGACAAGGCCGCAGAGCCTGCTGCCAGTAACATCACCGAAAGTTTTCTGGCCGCTAATGGCTACCTGAAATCCTGACCAAGGGGGTGCCACGTGGCGCTCAATAGCATCGAAGAACTGGTTGAAGACATCCGCCAAGGCAAGATGGTCATCCTGATGGATGACGAAGACCGCGAGAACGAAGGCGACATCATCATGGCCGCCGAGGCCTGCCAGGCTGAGCACATCAACTTCATGGCCAAGCACGCCCGTGGGCTGATCTGCATGCCTATGAGCCGTGAGCGCTGCGAATTGCTCAAGCTGCCATTGATGGCGCCGCGCAATGGCTCGGGTTTTGGCACCAAGTTCACCGTATCGATTGAAGCCACCACCGGCGTCACCACCGGTATCTCTGCTGCTGACCGTGCGCGCACCGTGCAAGCCGCCGCCGCCAAAGACGCCAAGGCCGAAGACATCGTCAGCCCAGGCCACATCTTCCCGCTGATGGCCCAGCCGGGCGGCACCCTGGCTCGCGCCGGCCATACTGAAGCCGCCTGCGACCTGGCGCGCATGGCCGGTTTCGAACCGAGCGGGGTGATCTGCGAAGTGATGAACGACGACGGCACCATGGCTCGCCGTGCTGAACTGGAAGCCTTTGCCGCCGAACACAACATCAAGGTCGGCACCATTGCCGACCTGATTCACTACCGGATGATCCACGAACGTACCGTTCAGCGGATTGCCGAGCAGCCACTGGACAGCGAACTGGGCCAATTCAATTTGGTGACCTACCGTGATTCAGTGGAAGGCGACGTGCACATGGCCCTGACCCTGGGCACCATCTGTGCAGACGAACCAACCTTGGTGCGCGTGCACAACATGGACCCGCTGCGTGACCTGCTGATGGTCAAGCAACCGGGCCGTTGGAGCCTGCGCGCCGCCATGGCTGCGGTCTCCGAGGCGGGTAGCGGTGTGGTGTTGTTGCTGGGTAATCCGGTCGACGGCGATGTATTGCTGGCGCATATCCGCGAAACGGCTGACCACGTGGCGGTGAAAAAACCGACCACCTATAGCATCGTCGGTGCCGGTTCGCAGATCCTGCGTGACCTGGGCGTGCGCAAAATGCGCTTGATGAGTGCACCCATGAAATTTAATGCGATATCCGGTTTCGACCTGGAAGTAGTAGAATACGTGCCCTCCGAATAAAGGCCGGCGATTGTCGCCCCTTGTTTGCGGTTCAAATATCACTAAGGGGCGCGTCATACACGCGTCCCGGCTCTTTAAGAGATTTGTCGAATGACCCTGAAGACCATCGAAGGTACCTTCATCGCCCCCAAAGGCCGCTACGCCCTGGTAGTTGGCCGCTTCAACAGCTTCGTGGTTGAAAGCCTGGTGAGCGGTGCCGTGGACGCCCTGGTTCGCCACGGTGTGAGCGAAAGCGATATCACCCTTATCCGTGCCCCTGGCGCCTTCGAAATTCCACTGGTTGCGCAAAAAGTTGCTCAACAGGGTGAATACGCGGCCATCATCGCCCTGGGCGCGGTCATTCGTGGCGGTACTCCGCACTTCGAATACGTGGCTGGCGAATGCACCAAGGGCCTGGCCCAGGTGTCCATGGAGTTCGGCGTGCCGGTCGCCTTCGGCGTACTGACCGTTGATTCCATCGAGCAAGCCATCGAGCGTTCCGGCACCAAGGCCGGTAACAAAGGCGCTGAAGCTGCCCTGTCCGCCCTGGAAATGGTCAGCCTGCTGTCGCAGTTGGAGGCCAAGTGATTTCCGACGAGAGCGATCGTTTCAACCCACGCGACGAGCGTCCAGCCGACGCCGGTAAGCCGTCCAAGAACGAGAAGCGTCGCGCTGCTCGTCAACTGGCCACCCAGGCGCTGTATCAGCGTCAGATGGCGGGCGCCTCGCTGAACGAAATCGAAGCGCAGTTTCGCGTCGACAACGATTTCACCTTCGCCGACCTGCCGTACTTCCACGACATCCTGCACGGTGTGTATGCGCACCTGAGCGAGATCGACACGGCCCTGGCACCTTGCCTGGACCTGACCATCGAAGAACTGGACCCGGTTGAACTGTGCGTGATGCGCCTGTCCACCTGGGAACTGCTGTATCGCGTCGATGTGCCGTACCGCGTAGTGATCAACGAAGGCATCGAACTGGCGAAAGTCTACGGTTCGACCGACGGCCACAAGTTCGTCAACGGCGTGCTCGACAAGCTGGCCCCGCGCCTGCGTGAAGCCGAAGTGAAGGCGTACAAGCGCTAACCGGCGCTTGAGTCCTGTGGGCGAGTTTGAGCTGATCCGCAACTACTTCGCCGCCGCGCCTTGTGCGCAAGGCGGCGAAGGCATTGCCTTGGGGATCGGCGACGACTGCGCTTTGCTGGCGCTCCCTGCCGGGGAGCAACTGGCAATTTCTACCGATACATTGGTGGCCGGGGTGCACTTTTCGGACCCCTGCGACCCCTTCCTGCTCGGCCAACGCTCGTTGGCGGTGGCGGTGAGCGACCTGGCTGCCATGGGCGCCAACCCCCTCGCGTTTACCCTTGCCCTTACCACGCCGACGGTTGATGCCGATTGGCTGCAACGCTATGCCCTGGGTTTGAACCTCATGGCGCAACGCTGCGGCGTGGGCCTGGTGGGCGGCGATACCACACGCGGGCCCCTCAGCCTGACCCTGACCGTGTTTGGTCGTGTGCCGGCCGGGCAAGCCTTGACCCGCAGCGGTGCGCGGCCGGGTGACCTGCTGTGTGTCGGCGGCGAGCTGGGTAATGCCGCCGGGGCCTTGCCGCTGGTGTTGGGGCAGCGCAGCGCTGACGCGGCCATCGCCGAGCCGTTGCTGGCGCATTACTGGTCGCCACAACCGCAGTTGGCCTTGGGCCTGGCACTGCGCGGCAAGGCGACGTCCGCGATGGATATTTCCGACGGGCTTCTGGCCGATTGCGGGCATATCGCCAAGGCTTCGTCTGTCAGCCTGCTGATCGAGCGTCAACAGTTGCCCTTGTCCGGGGCGCTGCTGGCGTTTGTCGGCGATGACCAGGCACGCGTGGCGGCGTTGAGCGGGGGCGACGACTACGTGCTGGCGTTTACCCTGCCATCCGCCGAATTGGCGCCGCTGCAGGCCGCCGGCTGGCCGATCCATGTGATCGGCCGAGTCGAGGCGGGACAGGGCGTGACGCTGCTCGACGCTAACGGACAGGACATCACCCCCGCCATCCGTGGCTATCAACACTTTCGCGAGACGCGTGAATAGCAGCGCTGCATAGAAGCTGAACAAAGGCCAATCAAACCGATTGATCTTTATCAGCGATAATTCAGCTTAAGCGTCTGTAGGAACGTGCTGTTACAATGGCCGCCTCTGTAAAAACTGAAATCAGGAGCACATGGTGCCCATCGTTTTCGTCGCCGCTTCCAAGCTGCCTACCCCTTTTGCCACGTTCACCATGAGCGGCTTTCTTGAAGAAGCCACCGGGCGCGAGCACGTTGTGCTTAGCCTGGGCGATATCGCGGATGGCGCGCCGGTGCTTGGGCGTGTGCACTCCGAATGCCTGACCGGCGATGCACTGTTCAGCCAGCGTTGCGACTGCGGTTCGCAACTTGAAGCGGCTATGCGAGCTATCGCGCGCGAAGGCCGTGGCGTGCTGCTGTACTTGCGTCAGGAAGGCCGCGGCATTGGCCTGATGAACAAGATCCGCGCCTACGAGCTGCAAGATGGCGGTGCCGATACCGTGGAGGCCAACGAGCGCCTGGGCTTCGCCGCCGATCAGCGTGACTACGCGATCTGCCTGCCGATGTTGGAGTATCTGGGCGTCAAATCCCTGCGCCTGATGACCAATAACCCGCGCAAGGTCAAAGCCTTGACCGAAATGGGCATCACCGTTGCCGAGCGCGTGCCGTTGCACACCGGGCACAACCCGCATAACAAGCTCTACCTGGCCACCAAGGCCAGCAAGCTCGACCACATGATGGGCAACGAGCACCAGGGCGAGGTCGACCGCGCGTGACTCGTGGCCAGGTGAAACGGCGACTGTCCTTCAATTGGTGGCAGTACCTGGCGCTGGCGCTGCTCCCTTTGTTCGTGATCAACCTGGTATTTGGCAAGGCCCAGTCCTTGCTGCCGGTGCTCGCCATGCCGTTCTTTATTGCCGGCGTGGCCTCGATGTTCCTCAGCCTGCGCTACTTCAACGGCTATAAACATGCGTTGATCGCGACCTCCAAAGCCCTCGATACCCCCGAAGAACCGGCTGCCTGGATTACCTTGGCGGCGCGTCGGCGCGCGGCGTTGCTGGTTGCCGCCGTGCCAGCCTGGATCGGTGCGTTGGCGGTGTTTGTCGGCCTTGAAGCCGTGCCGCTGTTCCTGCTGGTGCTATCGACACTCGTGCTGTTTTACCTCTACCGCATCCCCCGTCAATTGGGATGAGGTGTCACTGGCTGGCGTTCCTGCTGCTGGCATTGAGTGCCCAGGCGTTGGCTGCCGAACGCGTGATCAGCCTGGCGCCATCGCTGTCTGAAATCGTCGCTGAACTGGGCGCTGCCGACCTGCTGGTGGGCGTGCTCGACGGCGGCGATCGCCCGGCAGCCTTGGCGCAAGTACCGTCGGTGGGGCGTTACGGCCAACTGGACATGGAGCGCCTGCTCAGTCTCAAGCCCGACCTGATCCTGCTGTGGCCCGGCAGTGTCGGCCCGGCCCAGCGTGAGCAGTTGCAGCGCCTGAACATTCCGGTGTACGTCGCCGAACCCCACAGCCTTGAACAACTCACCACCCAAGTGCAGGCCATCGCCGAACAATTAGGTCGGCCTGAAGCCGGTCGGCAGTTGGCTGCACAGTTGCGCCAGCGCCTGGCCGAACTGCGTCAGCGTTATCAGCGGGCCGAACCGTTGCGGGTGTTCTACCAAGTGTGGAACCAGCCGCTGTACACCGTGGGCGGCGGGCAGATCATCAGTGATGCCTTGAGTGTGTGCGGCACGCGCAATGTGTTTGACGACCTCACGCTGCCCGCGCCGCAGGTGAATATCGAGTCGGTGTTGCAGCGTGATCCCGAGTTGATTCTGGTGGGGGATCAGGCGCAGAAGGAGGCCTGGAAGGTCTGGCCGTCGATGGCGACGCGGGTGCGGGTGGTTCCGGACAAAGGCCTGGAGCGGCCCAGTGGGCAGATGTTGGAGGCGGTGGCGAGGTTGTGTCAGGTGATTGCACCTGACCTGTGACACCGCTATCGCAGGCAAGCCAGCTCCCACAGGGAAACGCATTCCAAATGTGGGAGCTGGCTTGCCTGCGATGAGGCCTGTACGGCCCACTCAGATCTCAGGTGTCCAGGTAACCCCAACCATCCACACCCGGCCTTCTTCACGGTAATCCTGATTGTTCAAGAACCCCGGGTCGTTATAGCTGTAACGCGCCCGTGCATACGACTTGTCCAACAGATTATCGACCTTCAGCGACAACGCCACTTCCCGATTCAACGCCCAACTGCTGCGCAATCCCAGCAAGGCATACCCGCCAAGGCGGTGTGTGTTGTCTTCATCGTCATAGCTGCTGCTGATGGCCTGCCAACTGGCACCTACCCCCAGTTTGTCGAACTGCCGATCCAGATCCAGGCTCAACGTACGCCGCGCCCGTCGGGCCAGGGTGTGGCCGCTGTCACGGTCGCGCGGGTCGATGACCGCAAGCCCCATGTTGCCCTGCCACCCAAACAGCTCTTGCTTCAGCGCGGCCTCAACGCCATCGATGCGCGCCGACGCCACGTTTTGGGGCTTGCTGTTACTGTCGAGAATGATCGCGTCGCTCAAGTCGGTGCGGTACAGCGAGGCCTCCAGGCGCGTGCTGTCGCTCAACTGGCTGCGCCATTGCAGCTCGTAGCTTTTCGAGGTTTCGGGCTGCAGGTTGGGGTTGCTGTACTTCGTATCCGGGTAATACAGGTCGTTGAAGGTCGGCGCACGAAAGCCTTCGCTGTAGCTCAGCAGCACGTCGTTGTCGGGGTTGACCGGCACGGTGACGGTGCCGCTCCAGCTGTTCTGCCCGCCAAATTGCTGGTTCTGGTCGCGCCGTATCCCCAACTCGGTGGAAAACCATTGGCCGTGGAACCGATGTTGCACAAAAGCTGCACGGTTCCAGCGGCTGTTTTCGGTAAAGGTGGTGGAGCCGTGGAAGCGGTCTTCGTACCAGTCGCCGCCGAGAATCAGGCTGTTCTGGTCATTCAGCGTCAGGTCGTTCTGCCAGTTGACCGAGTCGCGGTACGTGTTGAACACGCTGAAGTCATCGCTGAGGGTGTCGCGCTTGGTGTCGCGGTTCTCGCTATGGCCCAGCTCCAGGCGCGATTGCCAGCGCTCGTTGAGCCTGGCATCGACATAGCCGCTGGCGCTGCTCACCGCGTAGTCGGTGTAGGGCTTTTGCCCAAGCGTTTGCCCGGTGGCGACGTCGTAGCGGCCGAAGCTGTTGTCGTACTCCGATTTGCCACGGTTATCCAACAGGTTGAAACCGGCCTCTAGCTCATCGCTGAAGGAATGGCTCAGGTTCAGGCTGAGTGACTGGTTGCGGTAGGCGTCGTGGTCGCCATCGCTTGGGAATGACGTGTGCGTCGAGTTGATGCCCGCGGTTTCATCCAGGCTCGCGCCGAGGTTGAAACGCGTGTGCTCATCACCGCCGGACAGGCCAAGGCTACGCTCCCAGGTCTGGTTGCTGCCGAAACCGAGCTTGAGGCGTGGTTGCAGGCCTTGCTCGGTATTACGCCGGGTAAACACCTGGATCACCCCGCCAATGGCATCGCTGCCGTAGATCACTGAGCGTGAACCGCGCAGCACTTCCACCCGTTCAATCTGGTCGACGTTCAGGTACTGCAAGCCGCTGTCACCGGAGGTGGTATTGGCGATGCGCTGACCGTCCACCAGCACCAGGCTCTGGGCGGATTTGGTGCCACGCATATAGATGCCGGGCAGGCTGCCGCGGCCGCCAGTCGGTGCTATTTGCACGCCAGGAACGCGGCTGAGCAGGTCGGTGAGGCTGGTGGGTTGCAGGCGATCGATGTCATCGCGGGTAAACACGCTGTTGGCGGCGCTGCTGTCGTTGCGCGCCTGCACCTGGCGGTTGGCGCTGATGACGACGTTGGGGAGTTTCAGGGCGTCGTCGCGGCTGTCTGCGAGCAGGTCGGTGGCAGGCAGAAGGAAAAGGGGCAAGGCATAGCGAAGGCGTTTCATTGGCTGTCCATGGCATTTAAAAACAATGCAAACCAATGTGGGAGCTGGCTTGCCTGCGATGCAGGCACCTCGGTCTGTCAGCGTAACCGAGGTGATGCTATCGCAGGCAAGCCAGCTCCCACATTTGAATGTTGTTTACAGGTTCAAGAGTGCCATGCGCTTGCGCACCGAAGCCTCAATCCCGGCCTCATCCAACCCGCACTCCGCCAGCATCTGCGCCGGCTTGGCGTGTTCGACGTACACATCCGGCAAGCCCAGGTGGAGCACTGACTTGAGGATATTCTCCCGTGCCAGGAACTCGCTGACCGCCGCACCAGCGCCACCCATGATGGCGTTTTCTTCGACGGTCACCAGCAGCTCGTGGCTACCGGCGATCTCGCGCACCAAGGCTTCATCCAGTGGTTTGACGAAACGCATGTCGACCACGGTCGCGTCGATCTTCTCGGCGACTTTCAGGGCTTCGGCCAGTTGCACGCCGAACACCAGGAATGCGGTCTTGCTGCCCTGGCGACGCACGATGCCTTTGCCGATCTCGATCGGCTCCAGGTCTTTTTCGATCACGGCATTCGGGCCATTGCCGCGAGGGTAGCGCACGGCCGCCGGGCCGTTGTACAGATGGCCGGTGCTGAGCATCTTGCGCAATTCGTTTTCGTCGCTCGGCGTCATCACCAGCATGCCGGGGATGCAGCGCAAGTAGGACAAGTCGAAGCTGCCCGCGTGGGTCGGGCCGTCTTCGCCGACCAAACCGGCGCGGTCGATGGCAAACAGCACGTCTAGGTTTTGCACCGCTACGTCATGCACCAACTGGTCGTAACCGCGTTGCAGGAACGTCGAGTAGATCGCTACTACCGGCTTGGCGCCTTCACAGGCCATGCCGGCGGCGAATGTAACTGCGTGCTGCTCGGCAATCGCCACGTCAAAGTAGCGCAGCGGGAAACGTTCGCTGAACGCCACCAGGTCGGAGCCTTCCTTCATCGCCGGAGTAATGCCCACCAGGCGCGGGTCGGCGGCGGCCATGTCGCACAGCCATTCGCCAAACACACCGGAATACTTAGGCCCGCTGGCTTTTTTCGGCGCAGCGGCGGGGGCGTCCAGCGGTTCCAGCTTGGTAATTGCGTGATAGCCGATCGGGTCGACTTCTGCCGGGGCAAAGCCTTTGCCTTTCTTGGTGACGATGTGCAGGAACTGCGGGCCCTTGAGGTCACGCATGTTGCGCAGGGTGGCAATCAGGGTCGGCAGGTCGTGGCCGTCGATAGGGCCGATGTAGTTCCAGCCCAGCTCTTCAAACAGGGTGCCAGGCACCAGCATGCCCTTGGCGTATTCTTCGGTGCGCCGGGCAATTTCCCACGCGCCGGGCAGGCGCGAGAGCACCTTCTTGCTGCCTTCGCGCATGCTGGCGTAAGTGCGGCTGGAGAGGATTTTTGCCAGGTAGTTGGACAGGCCACCGACATTGCGCGAGATCGACATGTCGTTGTCGTTGAGGATCACCAGCATGTTGGCGTCCACTTCCGGCGCATGGTTCAGCGCTTCGAAGGCCATGCCGGCAGTCAGCGCGCCATCACCAATCACGGCAATCGCCTTGCGATCGCTGCCTTGCAGACGGGCGGCAATCGCCATGCCCAGCGCTGCACTGATGGAGGTGCTGGAATGGCCGACGCCAAAGGTGTCGTACTCGCTCTCGGAGCGACGCGGGAAGGCAGCAACGCCGTCCTTCTGGCGCAGGGTGCCCATTTGCTCGCGGCGACCCGTAAGGATTTTATGCGGATACGCCTGATGGCCCACGTCCCACACCAGCCGGTCGTCCGGGGTGTCGAACACGTAGTGCAGGGCGATGGTCAGCTCGATGACGCCCAGGCCAGCACCAAAATGCCCACCGGTCTGGCCGACCGTGTAGAGCAATTCCAGGCGCAACTCATCGGCCAGGGTTTCCAGCTCGGCTTCACCCAACCGACGCAGGCCGTCCGGCGTGGCAGCACGGTCGAGCAGGGGCGTGGACGGGCGCTTGCGGGGAATCTCTTGAAACGTCGTGGGCATCAGGCGAATCGTTATAGGTATAGAAGAGGCGGCAGTTTACCTCAAGCATCGCAAACTGCCCACGCAGAGCGCCGAACTTGGCCGATATGCGGCTGAAATGGCCGCTGTAATCAGTGCCGGCGTTCGACGATATACCGCGCCAAGTCACGCAGTGGCTCGGCCGCCGCGTCGAAAGGTCGCAGGGCGTCCAGGGCCTGGTCGCGCAGTTCCAGGGCATAAGCCTTGGCCGATTCCAGCCCAAGCAGCGCAGGATAAGTCGGTTTGTCCCGTGCGATATCGGCGCCTTGGCGCTTGCCCAGGGTGGCGGTGTCACTTTCTACGTCGAGAATGTCGTCCTGCACCTGGAACGCCAGGCCAACGGCCAGCGCGTAGGTCTTCAGCGCCGCCAATTGAGGGGCTTCGGCCCGCCCACTGGCAAGGGCGCCCAAGTGCACGGCGGCTTCGATCAAGGCGCCGGTCTTGTGCCGGTGCATGTATTCCAGGGCGTGTTGATCAAGCTTCTGGCCCACCGAACCGAGGTCGATGGCTTGGCCACCGACCATACCGGCGGGCCCTGCAGCCACGGCCAGGGCGGTAACCATACGCAGACGGATGTCGGCGTTGACGCTGCTCAGCGCCGGGTCCAGCAGTGCGCTGAACGCCAGGCTTTGCAGGCCGTCACCGGCGAGGATCGCGCACGCTTCATCAAACGCTTTGTGGGTGGTCGGCTGGCCGCGACGCAAATCATCGTCGTCCATCGCCGGCAAATCGTCATGCACCAACGAATAGGCGTGAATCAACTCCACCGCACACGCCGCGCCATTCGCCTGTTCGGCCGGCGCGCCCAAGGCTTCACAGGCCGCATAGGCCAGCAACGGGCGCACGCGCTTGCCGCCATTCATCACGCTGTAGCGCATGGCTTCGTAGAGACGCTTGAGTTCGGGGCTTGGCGCGACAAACAAGGGTTCCAACGCCGCATTGACCCGGGCTTGGCTACTGGCCTGATACGCGTCGATCATTCGGGCTGTTCCGCATCGAAAGGTTCTTCGGCCAACTCCCCGTCGCGCTCCAGCAACACCTGGACCTTCTGTTCCGCCTGCGCCAAGGCGCTCTGGCAGTCACGGGTCAGGCCGATGCCTTGCTCAAACGCTGTCAACGAGTCTTCCAGCGACAACTCGCCGTTCTCCAGACGCTCGACCAGGGTTTGCAGGTCGGCGAGGGATTGTTCGAAATCGAGTGCAACTTTTTTGCGGGCCATGGCGGCTATTCCGGTAGACGGTAAACCGGCGCGACACTAGCAGACATGGGGATTCTGGGCAAATGAGCGGGGGTGTCATTCTCCCTCTGTACTGACCTGATACCGCGTGCTGCGGCCGCCTCCGGGGAGTCGGACCAGGCAGTTCTTTTCCAGCAGGTCAGCCAGATGCCTCGTGGCCGTGGCCTTGGATACCTTAGCCACCGCCTGGTACTGCGCGGCGCTGATGCCGTGCTCAAAACCTTTCTCGCCACCGTCGAGCAGACGGTTGAGCACCTTGATCTGTTGGGCAGACAAGGCGAGGTCACGGCGCTGCTGCCAAAACCGGCTCTTGTCCAATACCCGGTCAATCCGCGCCATGGCTTGTTGCACGCTGCGGAGCAATGTCTTGAGGAACCACGCCAACCAGTCGGTGATATCCAGCGTAGCTTTCTGACTGGACGCTAGCGCGTTGTAGTAACCGGCGCGGTCTTCGAGGATGCTGGCCGACATTGCATAAAAACGGATGGCCTGATGCTCGCCTTGGGCCAGCGCCAGGTCAGTGATTGCGCGGGTCAGGCGACCATTGCCGTCATCGAACGGGTGCAGCGTGACAAACCAGAAGTGCGCCACGCCGGCGCGTACCAAAGGGTCCAGCTCTGGTTGATGGCGGCTGGTTTCGAACCACGCCAGGAAGTCATCCAGCGCTTGCTCCAGGCCCAGGCGCGGCGGTGCTTCGAAATGAACCGTTGGTCGATCAAGTCGACCCGGCATCACTTGCATCGGCTCATCCCCCCTCAACGTCCCGACATTCAGCGCACGCGCGGCAAGGCCAGTTTCCGCATCCGGGAACAATAAATGGTGCCAATTCAGTAAGCGGGCAAGGGTGAAGGGTTGGTCGAATGGCTGTGTGGCATCCATCATCAGCTCGGCAAGGCCTTCGCTGCGGCGGCTTACCTGGCCGTTCAAGGGTTCCAAACCCAAACGGCGCGCCAGTGACGAGCGCACTGAGCCAACGTTCAGTTGTTCCCCCTCGATTGCCGAAGAGGTCAGGACATTTTGCAGCAACGCATCCAGCTCATTCTGCGCACTGACTGGCTGGCTGACGGCACCGAGCTTGCCCAGCAGCTTGCCTTGGGCTTGCCCGCACTCGCGCAACAACACCGCAAGGCGCCCAGGTTGCCAATGAAAGTGCGGCCAGTCGATGTGTTGCCAGATCCAGAACGGGCGATCCATGGAGGAGTACCTGAGAAGGTGAGCCGAATAGAAAAGCTATTCGGCTCATTTAGTGAGCCGATTATGTGTCCTATTCGGCTCACCTTCCATTCAGGTGGGCGCTGTTGTCGGTAAAAAGCATCGCCCCTGCGCGTCCTTTAATTGGGCTTCGAACTCAAGTAACCCTGTTTGCATCGTCTGCAGCGCAGCGATCTGTGTGGCTAATTGGTGTTTCTTTCCAGCGATAGCCTGGTCCGCCCGGTCCCAAGGCAGCGCGTCGCCTTGATGGCCTCGGAGAATGTCCTGCAACTCCTTGAGCTTGAAGCCCAGTTGCTGCGCGCACTTGATAAACATCAGCAACTCAACGCTTTGCTCCGAATAGACCCGGTACTGGCCCTGACGCTGCGGCGCAGGTAATAGCCCGATCGCCTCATAGTGACGAATTGCCTTGATGGTCGTGCCCGACAACTGCGCGGCTTTGCCGATGTACATGAAAATTCCCTTTTCCCAATAAAGCGCCGGTTTGTTTCAGCCACCTGGCCCGCTGCGCCGCAGTAGAGCCCAGTACCGGCCCGAACAGCAACGTCTTGATCGGCTTGATGCCACACAACCCCAGCGTGGTCTTGCGCATCTGATGGATGCCTGGCATGCGATAGAACCAGCGGTAGTACCACGGAGGGGTGTCCAGGGTCACCAACAGGTGCGCGGTCCGGCCTTTCAACAGTTTGTCAGGGAATGCCTTGCCAGCACGGTATTTGAAGGCAAAGCCGGGTAGGAACGTTCGATCGATGAAACCTTTCATCAAGGCAGGGATGCCGCCCCACCAGATCGGGAAAATGAACGTCAGATGGGTGGCCCATAAGATGTCGGATTGTGCGCGGAGCAGGTCGGGTTCCAGGGCTTGGACCTCGGAGTAGCCGGTGTGCAAGACGGGGTCGAAAGCCAGATCACCCAAGCGTAGGACGCGCACCTCATGGCCGGCGTCTTTTGCGGCGTGGACGTACGTTTCGGCCAGGGCTGAACAAAAGCTGGTAGCGGAGGGGTGGCCGAGGATAACTAGGGTGCGTGGGGTCATGGGAAAGATCCTGAACAGGGCGTTTCAGGGTAAGGGTTGCCGTATAGGGGAGAGTCAAGCGTGGGGCTGCAATACGCCAATCTGCAATTGCCAGCAGGACGTTTCTGTAACCGTTGAAAGGCCTTTCCTGAACCGCTTCTGGCCCCTTGTGACAGCACATGCCCCTGACTAGCCTCCCTTCAAACACAAGAGTGCAACGGCATGAGCGAAACCGTTATCGGTTTGACCCAACCGCCCGAGGGCTACAGCGACTGGCTGACTGACCTGAAAGGCCGCATCCATTCGGCGCAACAGCGCGCAACGCTGGCGGTAAACCGAGAGCTGGTGCTGCTTTACTGGCAGATCGGCCACGACATTTTGACCCGCCAGGCTGAGCAGGGCTGGGGCAGTAAAGTCATTGATCGTCTTGCCCAGGATTTGCGGGCGGCCTTTCCCAAAATGAAGGGTTTTTCACCACGTAATCTTAAGTACATGCGTGCTTTTGCGCAGGCATGGCCAGACTCGGAATTTGTGCAACAGGCTGCTGCACAATTGCCCTGGGGACACAATGTGGTGTTGCTGGACAAACTCCCTGGCCCCGAAACCCGCCGCTGGTACATCGCCCAGGCGATAGAACACAACTGGTCGCGCAATACGTTAGTCATGCAAATCGAAAATCGATTGCTGGAGCGCAGTGGCAAGGCCGTCAGCTATTTCGACAGCCATCTGCCCAAACCTCAATCCGATTTAGCGCGTGAATCGCTGAAAGACCCTTACCGTTTTGATTTCCTCAGCCTGGGCTTGGACGCGCAGGAGCGCGACATAGAAAACGCCTTGATCAAACACGTGACTGACTTTCTGTTGGAGCTGGGCGCGGGTTTTGCCTTCGTCGGCCAGCAAGTGCTGATCGACGTTGGGGGTGATGAATTCTTTGTCGACCTGTTGTTCTATCACCTGAAGCTGCGCTGCTACGTGGTGATCGAACTGAAGGCGGGCAAGTTCAAGCCCGAGCACCTGGGGCAGTTGAGTTTTTATCTCGCGGCCGTCGATGCCCAGCTCAAACACCCGCAAGATGGGCCAACGATTGGCCTGCTGCTGTGCAAGAGCAAAAACGAAGTCGTCGCCGAATATGCATTGCGCGACAACAACCGACCGATGGGTGTGGCTGAATATCAACTGGTTGAGTCGCTGCCCGCTGAGCTGCAAACGGTTTTGCCTAGCATTGAGCAGATCGAGCGGGAGCTGGCGGATTAGAGTGCGAGAGGGCTGCGAGCCCTAGAACCCTGGCGGAATATACCCCGGCACATACGGTATGTTGATGCACTTGCCATGGAGGATGCGGCCATCCTCAATCCTGAACAGCACGATCTTCTTGGCCTTGTTTACGGTGGCCTCAAGCTTGCAATCCGAACTGTGTCCAACGCTCTGGTAATACTCCGTATAAACCATGCCGTTTCCGGTGTGGTTCATTGAAGTTCCCGCGGCTTCGGTGGTGTTCCAGGAAGACGACTTGTACCAAGTCATCACCACCTGCGTTTCGCCACTGGGCCCGTTCTGCTTTTTCATCGAGTCGGGTTTGCCGAATAAATTCAGCGCTTCCTGAGCATCCCTGCCTTCCCAGCGCGATTGTGCAATCAGGTGGCAGCCGTTAATAAAAAGCGTGGCAGGTAACAAGAGTCCTGCCAGCAACAGCCTTGTCCATGTAGGCATAGTGAATCCTTCGTGTAGGTGCGTGCTGTTCAGGGCTTGTTGCCCAACATATCGTCGAGGTCATCGATCATCTGACTCTTCTCCTGAGTCGGCCCCAACTGCTGGAACATGGCCTTGGTGGTCTGGATCATCTGCAGGTGGGTCATCTTGCCCATGGCGATCGTGTCTTTGCTCTTGCCCGGTTCACAGACAAACGCGAGCGTGCGATCGAGCCAGAACTCCTTGGGCGTTTGCCAGGTTTTGGAGACCTTCAAGTGCTTGAGCGTGTAGGAAAATTGCGCGACCGACTGCCCGTTGAGGAAGCGCACTTTGCGCGTGGGGCACTGCACCTCGATGTTGTACACATCGATCATCGGCTTGCCCGGGTCCTCATACACCAGAGTGACGGCCACCAACTGGGCGCCCTTGGTATGGTTCGAACGCACCACGGAAGTACGGTCGGCCACATACATCACGTTTTGATGCGCCCGGCCGTTGCCGTAGATGATCCACCAGTCGCCGACAGGTTCTTGCTCGTCGGCGAGCGCCCACGTGGCACTGGCCAGTAAGGCTGTCAGGAGTGCCAGGTAGTGTCCGGCCTTGGTTAGCGTATTCAACTGAGTTCTTCCTTGAGGCTTCAAACACCTGAAGGACTTTAGTGTTGCGCCTGCACAGTAACAATTAGGGCAAGTGTGCTAATGGCGTACTGCTAGCTCCACGAAAAAAGCCTGCTTTTTCAGGGCAGGCTGATTGAATGAAACGGTTGGCTTAGTCCTTACGTGCCGTCAGCGCCGAGTAACCATTCATCAAGTTGCGGTAGTTCGGAATACGCTGGGACAACAGATTGCCCAGGCCTTCGATATCGTTGCGCCAGTCGCGATGCAGCTCACAGGCCACCGAGAACCAGTTCATCATTTGCGCACCGGCTTGGGTCATCCGGCTCCACGCCGCCTGCTGCACGGTGGTGTTGAACGTGCCCGAGGCATCGGTTACCACAAACACATCAAAGCCTTCCGCCAGTGCCGACAAGGTAGGGAACGCGACGCACACATCCGTGACCACACCGGCAATGATGATCTGCTTGCGGCCGGTAGCCTTGATCGCCTTGACGAAGTCTTCGTTGTCCCACGCATTGATCTGGCCAGGGCGAGCGATGTACGGCGCGTCCGGGAACATTTCTTTCAGCTCCGGCACCAGCGGGCCGTTGGGACCTTGTTCGAAGCTGGTGGTGAGGATGGTCGGCAGGTTGAAGAACTTGGCCAGGTCCGCCAGGGCGAGCACGTTGTTCTTGAACTCGTTAGGGGAGAAGTCTTGCACCAGGGAGATCAGGCCGGTCTGGTGGTCGACCAGTAGAACTACGGCGTCGTCTTTGTTCAAGCGATTGTAGGTTGGCGTGCTCATGGTTGAATCCTTTTTTGTTTAAGTGGGTTTGGCGTTGCGTTCAGCATGGGCACAGATTAATGGGTGGTTGGCGGGTGATAAATCGGCTGTGGCGTGTCTTACCGTCAACCTGTAAGAGACAATCGAAAGGCAGGTATTTTTTGCCCATTGGGCGTCGGCGCGAAGGTCACCTCAAGCCGTTGCCCGATCTGCAGCTGTTGCCTGTCCTCGCACTCGATGACGGACAACATTGTCGGTCCCTCGTCGAGCGTTACGTAAGCGATGCAATACGCTTCATCGTCTCGCCCGCTGTAGCTGAAGCTGTACAAGGTGGCGTTGCCGCTGGCGACGATCCAGTCGGTGGCTGCACTGCCGGTAAAAGGGCTGTGGTCGCGGGGGTAGAAAAAGGCCTTGCCAGTGTCGAGGCAGCGGCGCAGCAGCAGTTGCTCCCGGTTGGCCGCTTCCCAGAACGGCGCGCTTTCGGGGGTGATGTGCGGTGAGGTCAGGTGCATATCAGAGTCGCTCCAGAATGAGAGTAGCGCTGCCATGCCGTGAGCCCAGCAATCCACCGGTGCCGTGGGCCAGGGCCAGCGCGCAGTCAGGCCTTTGCACCGCTGGGTGTGCCTCGCCACGTAACTGACGCACAGCCTCTATCAGCCTGGCCATGCCGCCGCGATTGCCGGGGTGGTTGTTGCACAGCCCGCCACCGTCGGTATTGATCGCCAACGGGCCCACGCCGCTGATCAATTTACCGTCGGCAACGAAAGCACCGCCCTCGCCGGGGGGGCAGAAGCCTAGGTTTTCCAGCTGGATCAATACGGTGATGGTGAAGCTGTCGTACAGCGAGGCGTAGCGGATGTCGCTGGGTTTGAGCCGTGCCTCGGCGAAGGCATCGGCGCCAGACTTCACCGCGCCCGAAGCCAGCAGGTCGAAGTAGCCGCCGTTCAGATGACTGAGTGAATAACCTGCACCGATGGGTGTAATCAGCGGCCGCTTGAGTGCCTGCGCAATGGACGGATGAACCACCACCAACGCGCCACCGCCGTCGCTGATCACACAACAATCCAAGCGTCGCAACGGGGCGGCGATCAGCGGTGAGTTCAGCACATCGTCCACCGTCACTATGTTGCGCAACATCGCCAGGGGGTTGTGCTGTGCATGGTGCGACGCTGCGACTTTGATCCAGGCCAGTTGCTCGGCGGTGGTGCCGTGCTCGTACTGATGGCGCATCGCGCACATCGCGTACAGGTTGGTCACGGCGGCGCCGTAGGGCATTTCAAAGGGGCCTTCGCAGGTGGTTTGGGGCTGATCGAGGTGGCTGGCGTCCGGCCGTTGGCGCCTGGCACGCGGGCGTCCGGCTTGGGTGATCAGGGCGACGGTGCAGCGCCCGTCGGCAATCGCGCGTGTAGCTTGGGCGACGTGATGCAGGTAGGACGAACCCCAGCTTTCTGTGGTCTCCAAGTGCCGAGGATGAATGCCCAGGTACTCGACCATGGAAAAAGGCCCTACACCCGGAGCATCCCAACCGGGTACGTCGCCGGCGCAAAAGTAGCCGTCCACGTCGCTGAGGCTCAGCCCCGCATCCGCCAGGGCGCCGCGGGCCACGTCCGCGTGCAATTGCGCGAGGGAGCGGTCCACCGCATGCCGTGTGGGATGTTCGTAGGCGCCGACGATAAATGCGTTGCCCTTCATGGTTAACGACTCCGGCGGGCGTATTCGATGAAAAACGCCAGCGCCTGCGGATCGCGCATGGCGCTGAGGTTGGCGACGTTTTGCGGCTCGTGCCCCATCAGGATTCGGCGCACCGGCACTTCCATTTTTTTACCGGTCAGCGTCAGGGGAATCAGCGGCACCGCGAGGATCTGGTCCGGTACATGCCGGGGCGTACACGCCTGGCGCAGGCATTCACGCACGCGCTGCTGCAAGGCATCGTCCAGCACCGCGCCGTGACGCAGTTGGACAAACAGCGGCATGAAAAAACCGCCTTCGGGCAGGTCCAGATTCACGATCAGCGCATCGTCGATTTCTGCGATGGGCTCCAATGCCCGGTAGATTTCTGCTGTACCGATCCGCACCCCAAAGCGGTTCAGCGTGGCGTCCGAACGCCCCAGCACCTGGCAACCGCCACGGGCATTGAGCAAGAAAAAATCCCCATGGCGCCACACCCCTGGCCAGGGTTGGAAATAGCTTTCGCGGTAGCGCTCGCCCCCAGTGTCATCCCAAAAGTACACCGGCATCGACGGCATGGGCGACGTCACCACCAACTCGCCAACCTGTTCAACCACCGGCCGACCATTTTCATCAAACGCATGAACCGCCACACCCAGGGCGCGCGCCTGGATTTCACCGGCATACACCGGCAGCGTCGGCACGCCGCTTACCAGGCCCGTGCAAATGTCCGTGCCCCCGCTGCCCGTGGTCACCCAGATATCCGTTTTGAGGTTGCGGTAAAACCAGGCATTGCACTGCGGCGAAACCGGCGAGCCAACCGGCATCACGGTGCGCAGCGCGCCCAGGTCAAAGCGCTCACGGGGCACTACGTCGTAGCGTTTCATCAACTCGATATAAGTGGGGCTGGTGCCGAAAAAGCTGGCGCGGCTGTCCTGCACGATCTGCCACAGCGTATCGATGTTCGGCCAGGTCGGATGGCCGTCATAGAGCACTGGCCGTACTCCGCAGAGCAGGGCGCTGAACAAGGTGTTCCACATCATCCAGCCGGTGGTGGTGAAGATGAATGCTGTATCACCGGGGCGAAAATCCAGGTGTAGATGCAGTGCCTTCAGTTGCTCCAGAAGTATCCCGCCATGGCTGTGTACGATGGCTTTGGGCAAGCCAGTCGTGCCGGAAGAAAACAGCACCCATAACGGATGATCGAAGGGCAATTGTTCGCAGTGGAAATCGGCAGCGGGCACCGTAGGCCGCCGGAGCAAGGCGCGCCAATCGATGGCGTTGGCAACCGTCAGCGGTTCATCGGGAAACAGCGCTGGCAGCACGATGACGTGTTCGATACTGCCCAGCTCGCGGGCAATGTGCCGGACCTGTTCGCGTCGATCAAACGCCTTGCCGCCATAGCGATAACCGTCCACCGCCAACAGCACCTTCGGCGACAATTGCCGCACCCGGTCCAGCACGCCCTCCGCACCGAAATCCGGCGAGCAACTGGCCCAGACCGCACCGATGGCCGCACAGGCACACAGCGCGATCATCGCCTCGGGAACATTTGGCAAATAAGCCACCACTCGATCACCCGGCATCACGCCCACTTCCCGTAGGTAGGTCGCCAGGGTGCGAACCTGACGGGCGAAGTCACTCCACGGCAGGCCTTGCAAGGCAACCGTTTCACTCTGGTAGAGCAGTGCGTCGCCTTCGCGTTCATTGCGCAGAATGTGTTCGGCAAAATTCAGTCGCGCACCGGGAAACCACTGCGCACCGGGCATCGCACGGTCACCCAGCACCGCTTGGTGAGGGCTACTGGCCTGAATGTGAAAATGATCCCAGATCGATTGCCAGAACGCTTCCGGCTCATCGACGGACCACTGCCATAGCGGGTGGTAATCGGCGAATCTGAGCTTGCGTTCGTGCCTCAGCCAACTCAGGTAGTGAGTGAGGCAAGCGTGTTGAAGAAGCTCAGGGGAGGGCTGCCAGAGCAGTTGCCCCTGGGCCACGTCGTTGAATGCAGTCGCCACGATAAAAGACCTCTGACGTTGTTGTTATTCGGGTCATGGGGTGCTCTTGCGTGGCGGACTGTAGCGACAAATTGTACGACGTACAATTGGTGGTGTGTCTGGTTTTGCTGTGCGAATTTTCAGCGGCGGGCAGCCAGGGTTTCCAGGCCGCAGAGGAGGGTGTCGACGTAGAACGTGAAGCTCTCATCCAGCGCCGCGTGCACGCCATTTTGCCAGCGCAGGCTGAAACCGCGATTGCTCAGTTGGTCCATATTCTGCGCGAGCGTGGGGTGCTGTTCTGCATCGATGGCCCGCAGCTTCTCCTGCACTTGGCATTGCCATGCCTCGGTATTATCCGGCAATGGCGCGTACTCCAGCGTCGTGAAACCGGTAAGAGCAGCGATAAACGTATTGTAGGCGGCGGCCAGGGAAGGGCCGCTGAAACCCGCTTGTTGCAGTGCTGCCAACACACCCTCGACCAACGTGAAGTCGGTGCTGGCGTTGGACACCAATTGCGAACCCAACAACGGCGCGAT
This sequence comes from Pseudomonas sp. H1_A03, assembly GCF_054685145.1. Lineage (NCBI taxonomy): Bacteria > Pseudomonadati > Pseudomonadota > Gammaproteobacteria > Pseudomonadales > Pseudomonadaceae > Pseudomonas > Pseudomonas sp. H1_A03. The sequence goes on along the minus strand of NZ_CP162829.1, from coordinate 539,678 downwards.
GTTCGGATGCTGGTGCACGGCATCATGGCAGTTGACCATCGCCGCACGCAGGTAGTCCTGCCAGCGCCGCTCCTGAGGCTCTGGCGCAACGTGTTCCAGGACTTTGGCCAGCACTTCACTCAACAACAACTCGCGTGATGAGACGTACCAATAGATGGCCGTCGGGTACACACCCAGGCTGCTGGCCAGGTTGCGCAGGCTGCATTTGTCCAGGCCTTCGCGATCGATCAACGCCAGGGCGGCGGTGATGATGGCGTCTTTGTTCAGTGGGCTCTTTGCATCTTCGCCAGCGGTTTTTTTACGCCTGCCTCGTGGGTTTGCGGTTTTGCTGGTCATTATTGTGGGTTCCGGTTGAGCGACGGCGAAAGGATAGCGGTTCACCGATTCGCTGTCGCTCTTGCGCAATAGCCGTCAACCCCCTCCGTAGCGCTCGACGAACGCTTGCGTGGCCGTGACCAGTCGGCTCAGCTCGCGGTCAGTCAGCGGCAAACTCAGCGCAAACAACCCGCGCCGCGCGCTGTAGATCCCACATTCGAGCAGGTGAAAGAAGAACAGGTCGCGCAGGTCGTTTCGGTCCGTTGGGATATCTGACGGACGACGAATCGGTAAGCCCGTGGGATGCAGATTCATCACCGATCCTTGCCCGGTAAATTGCATCGACATGGGCGCCAGCACCTCATTGAGCTGGCCGCGCAACCTGTCGCCACGGGCATTGAGTTCCAACGCTGCTTCGCGGGTGTACACCTGCTCCAGTCCGGCGATGCCCGCCGCCATGGTCAGCACATTGTTATTGAACGTGCCCGCATGGGACAGGCATCCATGGCGCGGGTCAAACTGCGCCAGGATGTCCCGCCGCCCACCGAGCACGCCGCACGGCATGCCACCGCCGAGGTATTTGCCCAGGGTGATCAGGTCCGGGGTGATGCCGAGCTTTTCCTGCAGGCCGCCGGGGGCTAGGCGCGAGGTCATTACTTCATCGAAGATCAGCAGCGTGCCATGGGCGTGGCTCCTTTCGCGCAACCCTTCGAGAAAACCCGGCTCGGCACAGATACACCCGCCCGCACCCAGCATCGGCTCCACCAGGATGGCCGCAATGTCGACATGCTCATGCAATAAACGCTCGACGTTCTCAAGGTCGTTGTAGTCGGCCAGGTACACCCGATGCGGCACATTCATCGCCGTGCTTGCCCCGGCAAAACTCAACACACCGCCGTGATAGCCGCCGTTGAACGCGATGACTCCGCTGCGCCCGGTGTAGGCCTTTGCCGCCGCCAACGCGAGCAGATTCGCCTCGGTGCCGGAGTTAGTAAACCGCACCTGCTCGATACAACCGAAGCGCTCCACGATCAGCGTCGCCAGCCGCGCTTCCCATTCTGTGTGGGCGCTCAGGTTCAGCCCGTTCGCCATTGCCTTTGTCAGCGCATCGGTGATTACCGGATGGGAGTGTCCATACAGCGCTGCTGTGTATTCCGCGAGAAAATCGACGTAGCGGTGCCCATCCAGGTCATCGAGAAAACACCCGCTGCCGCCTGTCATCACCAACGGAAACGGCTCATAGAACAGCACCGAGCGCGTGTTGCCGCCGGGCATCACCTGCGCAGCCCAATCCAGCTGGCGCGCACTGTTGGGATTGGCCCGGATGTACCGTTGAATGCAACGCTCCAACTCAAGCATGCCAGGCATCGCTCACCCCCTTCGACGCGGCACGTTTCGGATACACCAGCATCAACAAGCCAAACCACGCCGCCGCCACATAAAACGCCGCGCGCGTTTCCGGGTCGCGAATCACCAGCACTGTCAGCACGCCCAGGTAACCCAGAACCAGCACACTGCTGACCTTGGGCCAAGGCAGGCGGTAATCCACTTCTGCCAATTCGCTGCGCTGCACCTTGCGGCGATAGGCCATATGCGCCGTGATGATCACCACCCACACCCAGATCAACAGGCCCAGGATCCCCGTGATCAACAGGCTGAAAATGCTCTCCGGAATCAAATAATTCAGCAGCACCCCCATCAGCAAAATGGCGGTCGACACCATCAAGCAACGGGCCGGCACCTGTTGCGGGCTCAACACCTGCAACTGACGCGGCGCCTGCCTGATATGCGACAGCGCAAACAACATGCGGCTGGTGGCAAACAGCCCGGTATTGCACGAAGACGCCAGCGCGCTGATCACCACAAAATTGATAAACCCGGCCGCCACACTCATCCCGATGCTGTCGAACACCATCACAAACGGGCTTTGCGACGTATCGATCTGATTCCACGGGTACAGCGCCATGATCACTGCCGTCGACCCCAGGTAAAAAATCGCCATGCGCCACAGGATGCTATTGATCGCTCGTGGCAAGGTGCGCTGCGGCTCGGCCGTTTCCGCCGCCACCAAACCAATCACCTCGACACCCGCAAAGGTAAACGCGGCGACAGGCACCGCGAACCAAAAGCCACTCCAGCCATTCGGAAAAAAACCGCCGTGCTGCCAGAGATTCGCCGCCGAGGGTGTCGTTTGCTCCGATGTCTCCAGCCCAAACACCAAAATCACCAACCCCGCCCCGATCAGGCCGACAATCGTCAACACCTTGATCAACGCCAGCCAGAACTCCACCTCACCAAACGTCTTCACCGCAAACAGATTGATCACCATCAACACGCCGACAGTGACCAACGCCGGAATCCACTGCGGCAACTCCGGGTACCAATACTTCATCAGCAAACCAATCCCGGTCACCTCCAGCACCCCGACCAGGATCCAGATCATCCAATACGACCACCCCGTGATAAACGCCACCCGCGGTCCCAAAAACTCCTCCGCATACGTCGCAAACGAACCACTGCTGGGCCGATACAACGACAACTCCCCCAGCGCCCGCGCAATCAGATAAACCATCCCCCCACACAACGCATACGCCAGCAACAACGCCGGCCCCGCCGTGGCAATCGCCTTGCCCGATCCTAAAAACAACCCGGCCCCGATAATGCCGCCGATAGCGATCAACATGACGTGGCGCTCCTTGAGCGACCGCGCCAAGCCATGGTTGGAAGAGTGAAGCGGTGTTGTAGACATCAGCATTCCCCAGGCTGCATTACGCAGCAGTGGTTGAGGGTGAGCCCGGCTTGAACCGGTTTTATTGTACGGTGTGCAATAAGCAGGTTTTGGGCCAGCGGAGAGGGGAGTCGGGGAATTGGCGCTTAAACGGTTTGTTTAGATATGTGTGTAGGACGTTTCATTTGATGTTTATGCGATGGGGGTAAGGTCGGGGGGTGTCACCTGGGAACACAGGTGGGTGGGGGGAACACGGGAGTGAGTGGGGTGTGATTTTCAAAGGCCAGCAGGACTGATCCTTTTTGCTTGCAGGGCGTTTCCCAGGGAGCGCCTATCGCTTGCCCAGCTATTTTTGATGGCCGAAAAACGCACCGAAAAAATCTCACGCGTGAGCTATTGAGCACGATCGAAATTGCCTGTAGTGTTTCTCACGCGTGAGTTTTTCACAACGAGGTCAGTACCATGAAAAGCAGCTCTCCATCGAGCCCGCCAGCAGGGCCCGATACAGATTCAGCAAGCCGCAAGGGAGAGCGCTTGAAATCGCCCGCAAAGAAGCCATCGAGCTTTTATATGAAGCAGATGCGCGCGGGTCTGGCGGCCGCCGGTTATGTGAAACACGAGACTTGGGTGCTTCCCGAAAACCGAAGCCTGCTCAAGCAGATGGAGAAACAGCTTCGCCAGCCGATTCTGGCTGGCTCATTCATGTCGGAGAATTACATGAGCGCAGGTACCAACTGGAACATCGATCGCCTCTTCAGTGCGCTTCAGGCCCTGGACGACGTGGTCTCCAACGACATTACGCTTTCTCTGGTTCAAGGCTCCGAGTCCAGCATCAAGCTGGAAATGAACGACTTCGGTGGCCTGCCGATTTACATCGCGGTGGTCGGCGAGCAGATCATCGTCGACACCGTTCTGGTCGACGTCGAGTCCATCAACGATGTACCTGCCTTCAATGACGCCGTGTTGCGCAGCCGGGAAATGTTCCCGCTGTCTTCGATCGGCATCGAGTCCATGCCGAACGGGCAAGTTGTTTACAACATGTTCGGCGCGTTGAGCTCCGACTCCAGCCTGACGAACATCGTGACCGAGGTAAAAACCCTCGTCGATAACGTGCAGCGCGCCAGCGAAGCCTTTGAACGCTTCTTCAACTAATCAGTAGGGAATATCCAATGACTCAGTCCATCTGGAGCAAATTGTTCACCGCGCTGCGTGGCGGTGCCAACGAAGTCGGCGAATCCATCGTCGACCAACAAGCCCTGCGCATCCTCGACCAGGAAATTCGCGATGCCGACAGCGCGCTGGCCAACGCCAAGCGTGAGCTGGTCAGCATCATGGCCAAGCACAAACTGGCGAATGATCGCGTCGGCGAGTACAACGCCAAGATCAAGGACCTGGAGTCCAAGGCGATGGCCGCTATCCAGGCCAACCGTGAAGACCTGGCGCTGGAAGTGGCAGAGGCCATTTCGACCCTGACCAACGAACTGGATGTCGAGCAAAAGCAGGCCGCCGAGTTCGGTGGGTACGCTGAAAGCATGCGCAAGGACATCACCAAGGCTGAAAGCCGGATTAAAAGCCTGCGTCAGCAAGTGGACATGGCCAAGGCGCGCGACAGCGTACAGAAGGCCCAGGTCAGCGCGTCCATCGCCAGTGGCGGTGCCAACGGCAAGCTGGAAACCGCCGTCGGTACGCTGAATCGCTTGCAAGCCAAACAGCAGCAACGCGCCGCTGAGCTGCAAGCCCAGGACGAACTGGCTGACGCCTCGACGGGTACCGACCTGGAGCGCAAATTGCGCGACGCCGGCATCACGCCGAACGAAGGCAGCGCCAATGCGATTCTGGAACGTCTGAAGCAAAAGTCGGCCGAGTAAGCGAAGGGCGAACACTGTACCTGTGGCGAGGGAGCTTGCTCCCGTTGGGCTGCGCAGCAGTCCCATTTTCAGGGCCGCTACGCAGCCCAGCGGGAGCAAGCTCCCTCGCCACGGTTCATTAGCGGGCCGGCATTTAACGTCGAGGTCAGGATGGATGCCCTGAAGGGGTTCAAGACAATCGCAGGCCTCGCCCTCTTGATGGTCGCGCTGCAATTGCTCAATGCAGTCACCGGTTACAGCCTGATTGCATTCGGCCTTGTGCCAAGAACGCTGTACGGGCTGCCGGGCATTCTCACCTCACCCTTTTTGCACGCGTCCTTTGCTCACCTGAGTGCGAACCTGATCGCCTTTTTGATACTGGGCACCCTGGTCATCATCGAAGGGTTCAATCGGTTCATCAGCGTCAGCGCAATCATTATCCTGCTGGGCGGCTTGTTGGTCTGGCTGTTCGGTTTTGCAGGCGTGCACGTGGGGGCCAGCGGCTGGGTATTCGGGCTGTGGGCCTACCTGTTGTCTCGTGCCTGGTTTCATCGGAGCTGGAGCAACCTGATAACCGCCGGTGTTGTCGCTCTGCTCTATGGCGGGCTGATTTTTGGCTTCCTGCCGCGTCAGGGGGTGTCCTTCGAAGGTCACCTGTTTGGTGCGTTCGCTGGATTTATTGCTGCCAAGGTACTTCTCTCTGCGCCGCGCAGCAGGTTTAATGCGCGGTGAACGCACTTGAGCCTCCAGACGCCGAGGCGCTGACCTCATCCGGAATCAAGTACCCAGGGAATCAGGGACGACATGTCGATATTTCTATTGTTGCGCCTGTACGCGTCCTCCCTCTTTCACCGCTTCGGCTGGGCAGGTCTGGTCATTGCCCTGGGTGTCCACCTGAGCACGGCCTATCTGGGCCTGGTGTTTCTGGGCGAACAGCACCTTACTGCTCCCGCCACGTTTATCTACTTCTACCTCACCACCACACTCACCGTCGGCTATGGCGACCTCGCGCCACAGACCTCGGCGGGGCGAATTTTCGTGGCCACCTGGGTCATGCTCGGGGGCATTGCGCTGTTGACGGCAGCCATCGGCAAAACCACCAGCAGTGTCATCGATGCATGGAGAAAAGGCATGAAGGGCAAAGGCGATTTCACCGGAAAAGTCGGCCATACGGTGCTCATTGGCTGGGAAGGTACGTCCAGCGAGCGGGTCATTGAGTTGTTGCTGCAAGACGAAACCTCAAACGACAACCTGATCGTCATCTGCGATTGCACCCTCGAAGAAAACCCGATGCCCGGCAAAGCGGCATTCATCCGCGGCGAAAGCCTGTCCTCCACCGCGTTACTGTTGCGTGCAGGTGTTCCCGGTGCCGAGCGTGTGCTGGTGCGAACCCCGTCTGACGACTTGACGCTGGCCACCGTGCTGGCGGTGAATCAACTGAAACCTGTTGGGCATGTGGTCGCGCACTTCAACGAAAGTGAAATTGCCGCACTCGCCAGCTCCTACGCCCCCAGCCTGGAGTGCACCTCCAGCATGGCGATCGAGATGTTGGTGCGCGCCTCCCAGGACCCGGGCTCGTCAGTGGTCATTAATGAGCTGTTGTGCGTGGGCCAAGGCGCCACCCAATACCTGATGAAATTGCCCGAGGCCTTTGAAGCAACGTTCGGTGATCTGTACACGCAGATGAAGGAACGCCACAACGCCACGCTCATCGGCTACCGCGCCAAGGGTGCTCAGCAACCGTCGATCAACCCGCCAAGCGCCACGCGCGTTGAAGGCGGTGAACTCTTTTACATCGCCTCTACACGCCTCAAGGAAATCTCCAATGGGATGGCTTAAACAGTTGATGGGGCTTGAGGCCCCGAACGCGAATACCGATTCGAACCGCACAGCCAGCGTAGCCCTGCCGACCACTGGCCCGTTGGGCCTGGCGCCGGGCAAAGGCGTGATCTTCGACGCAAGCCTGCGATTGTTGCTTGATGATAAAACCAGCGTGGTTATCCCCGGCTCCCAGGAAATCTGGAGCAACGGCACCGTGGACCTCGGGCAGTCGACCTGGCTGTCGCGCTATTACATGAACGACGAAGATTACTGGCTGCAGGTGCACACCACGGGTGACATCGCCGGGCAGGTCGAGTCGGTGATCCTGTTCAACTACCTGAGTTACGTCACCCTCAGCAGTGAGGCGGAACTGCGTCGTCTCGCCGGTCCACAGAGCCTGATCGGGCTGCCGACCTACACGCACAACGGCGTTGAATACAGCCGCGTGTGGGGCAGTGAGGAGGGCCAGACAGAATTAGTGGCAATGAGCGAACAGGTGATCAATCCGGAGAGTGCCTACACCGTCGAGCACCGTTCGATGCTGTACGCCCGTGACACCGGCCTGACCGACCGCCGGGAGTTCCTGCTGTTTTCCGTCGAGGAAGACGCTGAAGGCACCGTCAGCCTGAGCACCTCGCTGGGCATTTCGCTGTACACAACCGACCTGAATACGCTCTGAAAAAGGAAGAAGTCCATGCTAGAAGCTCTCTCCATCTCGCTGAATAAACCCGCCGTGTTCGGGTTTGTCACCTATATCCTGGGCGCTGCCGTGCTGTTCGCGCTGTTCCAGTTCATCTACACCCGCGTCACACCGCACAAGGAATTCGAATTGATCCGTGCGGGCAACGTGTCGGCTGCGGTGGCGCTGGGCGGCGCCATCATTGGTTTCGCGATTCCGGCCAGCAATGTGATTGCTTTCTCGATCAGCCTCCTCGACTTCGTCGTCTGGGCCGTGATCGCCGCCCTCGTCCAACTGTTGGCGTTTCTGGTGACCAGCCTGGTGCTCAAAGGCACTTCCGAACGCATCAAGAAAGGCGAACTCGCGGCCGGTATCTACGTGGCAGCCGTGGCCATCAGCGTCGGCATGTTGAACGCCGCCTGCATGACGCCTTCCCAGAACTGATTGCGCACGGAGCTCCCGATGAAACGAAGCAAGTACGTCCAGCTTTCGCTGGCAGCGTCGGTCGCCATGGCGATATCCGGCTGCGGGCCGACGGAAAAAACCTACGAGTTGCAGAAGAAGTACAACTTCCAGTCTGTTCAGCAGTGCGCCGATGAAAAGCTTCCGGTGGACGTCTGCTCGGACGCCTACATGACGGCCATGGCCGAGCATCGCCGCATCGCCCCGGTATACGCCAGCCAGGCCGATTGCGATGCCGACTTTGTCGCCGGCTGGTGCCAGTTGGACTCCAATGGCCAGTTCATCCCCAAGCTGGGCGGTTTCGAACTGACCGCCGAAGGCCAGGTCACGCAATCCCAGGTCGACGCGGCCAAGGCGCAAACGGGCGAATCGCAAGCAAGCGGCTCAGGCTTCTCCACCAGCAGCCTGCTGACGGGGCTGTTGATCGGCAACATGCTGAGCAACAACCGCAACAGCTACCGCTCCGAGCCGGTGTATCGCTACCGCGACGATCGCGGCAGCTATGGCTCCTCGACGCTGAGTCAGCGGGCCTCCAGCGGGGCGACATTCGACCGCTCGAACCAGGCGCGGTACGGCAGCAGCAATTACTCGAACACGCTGCGCTCCTCCAGCGCGTCCAGCGCCGTATCGTCGGCCACCTCCCGTGGCGGCTTCGGCAGCAAGGCCAGCGCACGCAGCGGCTGGGGCGGCGGCGGGTCGAGCAGTTAAGGAAACCGGGCCATGAAGAAGATCCATTGCGCAGAGCGTCATGACTGGAAACAGACTGCCGACAGCCTCGGCTTCCTGTTCCACACCATCGACGACGAACACTACTGGGACGAGAGCGCGTACTACCAGTTCACGCTCAAGCAAATCGAGCAAGATCTCGAAGACCCGACCACCGAGATCCATGACATGTGCATGGACCTCGTGGCCCGCGTGGTCCACAGCGAGGAACTGCTGGACCGCCTGAGCATCCCCGCGCCGTTCTACGACATGATTCGAACCTCATGGCTCGAAGGTCACCCGCACCTGTACGGGCGCATGGACTTTTCCTACAACGGCACCGGGCCCGCCAAGCTGCTCGAACTCAACTACGACACCCCCACCAGCCTGTACGAAGCGGCCGCGTTCCAGTGGGGCTGGCTGGAACAATGCATCGAACGCGGCCTGCTGCCCAAGCACGCCGACCAGTTCAACAGCATCGACACCAAACTGCACCAGGCCTTCGCCCAATTGCAGATCAACCAACCGTTCTACTTCGCCTCGATGAAAGAATCGATCGAAGACAAAGGCACCACCGACTACCTGCGCCTCGTCGCGGAAAAAGTCGGTATCGAATCACGCCACATCGACATCGAAGACATCGGCCTGACCGCCGAAGGCCGCTTCGTCGACCTCGAGGACCGCTGGATCCCCCACCTGTTCAAACTGCACGCCTGGGAGTTCATCTTCCACGAGCCCTTCGGCTCGGCGATTGCCCAAAGTGATACGCAGTTTTTCGAGCCTGCGTGGAAATCCATAATCTCCAATAAAGGCATCCTGCCGCTGTTGTGGGAATTCAACAAAGGCCACCCGAATTTGCTCGCGTCCCACCTGGATACCGACCCGGGGAAAGCCGTGCCAAAGGGCTGGGTGCGCAAGCCGTTCTTCTCGCGGGAGGGGGCCAATATCGAGCTGCAAACGGCTGATGGGGTGATTGTGAAAGAGGACGGGCCCTATACGGATGCGCCGTTTATTCTTCAGGAATTTGCGCCGCTGCCGAAGTTTGGGGACAGCTATACGTTGATTGGGTCTTGGGTGATTGGTGATCAGGCAGCGGGAATTGGAGTGCGGGAGGACAATAGTTTGATTACCAAGGATTCGAGCCGGTTTTTGCCGCATTTGATATTGGATTGAGGCCCGAGCTTAAAGGGCCAGCAGGGTTGATCTCTTTCATTTGCAGGACGTTTCCGAGAGAGTTCCAGCGGTTTGCGCCAGCGAAATTCCGTGACTAGGCTGCAACCCGTCACTGCACATTCAGTGATCGGGTTTAGTCGCCTGTGTTCGATTGGTACACACTTTTTGATTGGAGTTGTGCCATGGAAAACGTTGTTTCAGATATGCCTTCTTCGTGTGGGCCTAATCCGTTTACCGTTAATGAAGAACTTAGCTTTGAGGACGCCTGGGTGCGTGTGGCTGAGTTACTGCAGTGCGCGGTGGCCACGTCGCAAGCGCTCGGTGAACCGTTGGGTGCGCCGCATAGAGCGGTGATGCATCTGGTGGAGATGGCGAAGATGGTGGCGGATCGGGCGGTGGAGTGTATGCAGCCCAAATGATGCGGCTTGATAGTCGGTCTGGGCGCCAGGCGGCCCGCCTTCGCTTATCCAATTGTCCAACAGCTGTTGGATAATTGGTTTGTAATTTTACAGGCATTAAAAAGCCGGCTTGTGGCCGGCTTCTCGGGGACTGCCTCAGCTTGTTTTTGACAAGCCTCACCAGCCTTCAAATCGCTCAGCCCACATTGCGTCAGGCTGAATAGTAGGGCATCCGCGGGAACTCCTCCGCATCGCCGAGCAGGTGGATAGCGCAAAGCTACCCCCTGCGAAATGTGCGGCGCATGATACCCACATTCATTTCAAATGCCCACCTCCGGCTCCGATTTAGAGCCTTCCCAGCCTAAAAGATGTTCATCCAGCGGCACCGGGGGCCGGCGGTTGTTCAGGGTGGACCACCAGAACACCCATCCCAGAATCTGGAAGTTCTGTTCAAAGCGTTGTTCGTGTGTGAGGTATTCGTCGGGATGCTCGCCGGCATTGTGGCTACGCATGCGCAAACCACCCCCAGGTCGGTTGTAGAGGTATTTGATGCGCAGCATGCCGTCGTGTTCTACGGCGTAGATTTCGCCGTCGATGATTTGCGTGCGGCCTCGGTCGATGGCGAGGGTGGCGCCTTGTTGGATGATGTCGATCATGCTGTTGTCGACCATGTAGGCGCCCAGGGCGCGGTCGGGGTTTACGGTGAGGGTTTGGAGGGTGTGCAGGGAGACGCGGATGCGTTCGGTGGAGGCGAATGAGGGGTGGAGGTCGATCTCCACGTCGATTTTTTCTGGAGGACAGGCGGGGCCTGTGAGGTATTTGCCGCTTCCTTCGCGGGTAGAGGGCAGTCCTTTTCGGGTGTCCGGGCCTTCCAGCAGGAAGTTGGCCGGTGGGTGTTTGGGGCCTTCGCCGGTACGCAGCCAGCGGCTAGAGATGCACAACAGTTCTGCGATCTCGTTGAGTCGGCCCATGGGTACACCGCGCTTGAACCAGTTGTTCACGTGTTGAGGCGTGACGCCACGGTTCTTGGCGAAGTCGGAGGCGGAAAGATGAACTTCCCGCAGTAGCGCTTTTAAACGATCACCTGATGTATTCATAAACGCAGAGTTTACTGGCGGGATTTACAGATCAAATAAACCATGCGTTGAGTTGCGCTTGTAGGCTTTTGCTTAGTTGTAGCTTAATACTTCGGATTCGGTCGCTAGTTAAACATTGCTTATAAAGAATTGAACTTGTCGTTTAGTTTTTCCCACAAAAAAAGCCCCGAATGATCGGGGCTTTTTCAATTGCCTAGGCAATGAGTAGCAGGTATCAGCCTTTGTAGGCCGCGACCGACTTCATGATTTCGGCGCGAGCGGCTTCTGCATCGCCCCAACCGTCGATCTTCACCCATTTGCCTTTTTCGAGGTCTTTGTAGTTCTCGAAGAAGTGTTTGATCTGCTCCAGCAACAGGGGCGGCAGGTCGGTGTATTCCTTCACGTCCACGTACAGCTGGGACAGCTTGTCGTGTGGCACTGCGATGACTTTGGCGTCGCCGCCGCCGTCGTCGGTCATGTTCAGGATGCCGACTGGGCGTGCGCGGATAACCGAGCCTGGGGTAACCGGGTAAGGGGTTACAACCAGCACGTCGAGGGGGTCACCGTCGTCAGCCAGGGTGTTCGGGATGAAACCGTAGTTGGCCGGGTAGAACATCGGGGTGGCCATGAAACGGTCAACGAACAGGCAGTCGCTGTCTTTGTCGATTTCGTATTTGATCGGCGCGTGGTTGGCCGGAATCTCGATGGCGACGTAGATGTCGTTCGGCAGGTCTTTGCCAGCCGGAATCTTGCTGTAGCTCATTGGGCGTTGCCCCCGTTAATTGGCCAAGAAACTTGGCCGGATTGGCCTAAAAGTGGCGGCGATTATAGGCACATTCTGACGCCGATGCCATGCGCCAGACGTCGTACGGTCATTCGCCTTGTGGCTGATAACGTGGGTCGCTGGCCTGCAGTTCGGTGAGGCGGGCCAAGGGATCCTGGCGATAAAAGCGGCTGAGTTGCGCGTACACCTGTGGATAACTGCTCACCAGCAAATCCGGGGCGCTGAAAAAATATTCGCTGGTGACGGCAAAGAATTCCGCCGGGTTTTCGGCGGCGTAGGGGTCAATCTCGGTATCGGCGTCCGGGTTGGCGTCCAGTTGGCGATTGAGGTCGTCGTAGGCGCTTTGCATCACGCTGGCCCATTCCTGCACGCGCATGTCGTTGTGCAGCGGTGGCAGGCCGTTGGCGTCGCCGTTGAGCATGTCGAGCTTGTGCGCCAGTTCGTGGATGACCAGGTTGTAGCCTTCCCAGTTACCGCTGGCGAGTACGCCGGGCCAGGCGAGGATCACTGGGCCTTGTTGCCAGGCTTCGCCGCTGTGTTCGCCGTCCCATTCGTGTTCGATGCCGCTGCTGTCGCGATGGCGCTGGGGGCTGACGAAGTCGTCGGGGTACAGCACGATTTCGTGGAAGCCTTGGTACCAATCCAGGTCGCCGAGGTTCATCAGCGGCAGTTGCGCCTGGGCGGCGAGCAGCAGGCGTTGTTCCTGATGCAGTTCGACGCCGGGCAGGGCGGTGAGGTGTTTTTCGGCAAGGAACACCACGCAGGCTTCACGCAGCCACTGGTCCTGATCGGCAGTGATGCCGTCGAGGAAGCTCAGGTGCTGGCGTACCCGCTGCCAGGTGTCATCGGCAATCGGGTGCCTGGCCAGCAAGCGCTGGCGACGCCAGGCGCTGAGGGACCACATCGGCGCTTACTGCGACTTGGCTTCGGAGGAGGAGCGGCCAAAACGGCTGCGGAATACACCAATGATCATCGGCACCAGCGACAGCAGGATGATAAACACCACCAGCAGCGACAGGTTTTTCTTGATGAACGGCACGTTGCCAAAGAAGTAGCCCAAGGTGACCAAGCCGCCCACCCAGAGGATAGTGCCCAGCACGCTGAAACCAAAGAAGCGTGCGTAGGGCATTTTCGCGATGCCGGCGACGAACGGCGCGAAGGTGCGCAGGATTGGCAGGAAGCGCGCCAGGGTCACGGTTTTGCCGCCGTGCTTGTCGTAGAAGTCGTGGGTTTTTTGCAGGTAATCGCGACGGAAGATTTTCGAGTTGGGGTTGTTGAACAAGCGTTCGCCCACCGTTCGCCCGATTACGTAGTTGGTGCTGTCGCCAAGGATCGCCGCCAGCATCAACAGGCCGCCCAACAAGACCGGGTCCATACCACCACCTGCGGCCACGGCGCCGGCGATAAACAGCAACGAATCACCCGGCAGGAACGGCATGACCACCAAGCCGGTTTCGCAAAAAATGACCAGAAACAGAATGGCGTAGATCCACGGACCGTAATTGGTTACCAGCAGGTCGAGGTAAACATCGAGATGCAGGATAAGGTCGAGCGGGTTGAAATCCATGGATGGCACCTGTGTGAATGGCCCGGCTCTGCAGGCCTGTGCGGAAGCTCGGGTAATAAGGCTACAAGTGTATGCCGCATTTCTTACAACCCTGAAAGGTCCGCATTATACGGATAGAGCGGTGAAAAGCGTGTTGGTTTTGTAGCGGGGGATGTCGTGGCACGCGGTCCGCAGATCACCACAAATCCAAATGTGGGAGCGGGCTTGCTCGCGAAAGCGGCGGGTCAGTTATAAATAGTCTGACTGAACCAACGCTTTCGCGAGCAAGCCCGCTCCCACAGGGGAATTGTAGTGTTTGAAGTATTCAGGTTTCAGTCTTCGCTGATCGGCAACGTGTAGTTCTTGAATTCAGTGTCCTCACGGAATCCGATCGACTCATAGGTCTTCTGCGCCACTTCATTGTCACTGCTGGTCGAGACTCGCAGCCGCACCGCATGTGTCTCCTTGGCCATCTTCTTCGCCGTACGCATCAGGTTGTCCGCCACTAATTGTCGGCGCGCGTCTTCCGCCACGTAGATGTCATTAAGAATCCACACCCGCTTCAGCGACAGCGACGAATAGCTGGGGTACAGCTGGCAAAATCCAAGCAGCTTCTTGTCGTCATCGTCCGCCAGGGCCAGGTAAATCACCGACTCCTTGCGGCGCAGGCGTTTTTCCAGAAAGGCCCGCGAGGAGTCCGGGAAGGGCAAGGCGCCATAAAACTCGCGGTATTTGACGAACAACGGGGTCAACAGGTCCAGGTGTTCCAGGGTCGCTTGAGTAATCCGCATGCCAGGCCTCAACTTCCAGATTGGGTATGACCACACAAGCGGCCGTGACTCGATGCTGCCTAATGGCGTGAAAAAGCGCAATCGCCCATCAATCAGTCATCCGGTGAACTGAGCAGGAAGTTACCTTTCATCAGGTCCGGATCGTCGGATTCGATTGTCTGAACCTGCGCTTCGTCCTTGAGATTGACCCCCGACAACTGCCGACGACACGCCTCTCGCATCAGATACAGCAGGCGATGGGCCGCCATGCCGTAACTCAGCCCTTCCAGGCGTACGTTGGAGATGCAATTGCGATAGGCGTCGGTAAGGCCCACTTTGGGGTTGTAGGTGAAATACAGCCCCAGGCTGTCCGGCGAGCTGAGGCCTGGCCGTTCGCCGATCAGGATCACCACCATCCTGGCACCGAGCAATTGCCCGATTTCGTCCGCCACCGCGACGCGGCCTTGTTCCACCAATATCACGGGCGACAAAGACCAGCCTTCAGCTTGGGTTTGTTCTTCCATGCGTGTCAGAAACGGCAGGGTATGTTTATGCACCGCCAGCGCCGATAAACCATCGGCCACTACCACCGCCAGATCCACACCGCCGGGATTGGCTGCGGCATGATCGCGCAGGGCCTGGGCCGAATCATCACTGAGGCGCCGCCCCAAATCCGGGCGTTGCAGGTAGCTGTGCCGGTCGGCAGCGGCGCTGTGAAGCAGCAGGCTGTCACGGCCGCGCTCGGCCAATTGGCTGCTCAGGCCCGCATGGTCAAAGGGCAAATGCACCGCGTCCCGTGCTTGGGCGTGGGCAAATTGGAAATCAAGCTGCGCGTTGGTCGGGATGCTGGTACCGGTTCGGCCCAGGGCAATGCGCGCTGGCGTCAGGCGGCGCAGTTCCAACCATGGGTTGTCAGGCAGGTCTAGTTGCACGGGCGGCTCCTTCATCCCAGTTGCGCCAAGGCTTGGCGAAACGCCGGTGGCAGGCTGTTGCCGAAGCGTACCTTGCCGTCGGCTTGCGTGAAGATGCCCATCTTCGCCAGCCACTGTTCAAACTCCGGCGCCGGTTTTAAACCCAGGGTCTGGCGGGCGTACAAGGCGTCGTGGAACGAGGTGGTCTGGTAGTTGAGCATGATGTCGTCGGAACCGGGTATGCCCATGATGAAGTTGATCCCGGCCACACCCAGCAGGGTCAGCAGGGTGTCCATGTCATCCTGGTCGGCTTCGGCGTGGTTGGTGTAGCAGATGTCGCAACCCATCGGCACGCCCAGCAGCTTGCCGCAGAAGTGGTCTTCCAGACCGGCGCGAATGATTTGCTTGCCGTTGTACAGGTACTCGGGGCCGATAAAACCGACCACAGTATTCACAAGGAATGGCTTGAAGTGCCGCGCCACCGCGTAGGCACGGGTTTCGCAGGTTTGCTGGTCGACGCCAAAGTGCGCGTTAGCCGACAAGGCACTGCCCTGGCCGGTTTCGAAATACATCAGGTTCTGGCCCAGCGTGCCGCGATTGAGGCTCAAGCCCGCGTCGTAACCTTCCTGCAGCACACTCAAGCTGATGCCGAAACTGGCGTTGGCCGCCTCGGTGCCGGCAATCGACTGGAACACCAGGTCCAACGGCACGCCGCGGTTGATCGCTTCGATGGAGGTGGTGACGTGGGTCAGCACGCAGGCCTGGGTCGGGATCTCATAGCGCTGGATAATCGCGTCGAGCATTTCCAGCATGGCGCAGATCGAGGCGATGCTGTCGGTGGCCGGGTTGATGCCGATCATGGCGTCGCCGTTGCCGTAGAGCAGGCCATCAAGGATGCTCGCCGCGATACCTGCTGGTTCGTCCGTCGGATGGTTGGGTTGCAGCCGTGTGGATAACCGCCCGCGCAGGCCCATGGTGCCGCGAAACTGCGTGACCACGCGGATCTTCTGTGCCACCAGCACCAGGTCCTGCACGCGCATGATCTTGGACACAGCGGCCGCCATTTCCGGTGTCAGCCCTGGCGCCAATGCGCGTAGGGATTGTTCATCGGCGGCGTCGCTGAGCAGCCAGTCGCGCAGGCCGCCGACGGTCAGGTGGCTGACCGCCGCAAACGCCTGTTTATCGTGGGTGTCGATGATCAGTCGGGTGACTTCGTCGCTTTCATACGGAATCAGCACTTCTTCCAGGAAGTGTTTCAGCGGGATATTCGCCAACGCCATCTGCGCGGCCACCCGTTCGCCGTCGTTCTGTGCGGCGACGCCGGCGAGAAAGTCCCCGGAGCGTGCGGGGCTGGCCTTGGCCATCACGTCCTTGAGGCTGTCGAAGCGGTAGGTTTGTGCACCTACCGCGTGGGAAAAGCTTGCCATACAGTGTCTCCTTGATGACGCGGGCCCCTGTGAACAAGGTCCCCGCGTCGAGGTTTACGGCATTTAGTGCAAGGCGGCCTCTGCGGCCTGGATCGCCGCGAATTCCTCTTCGGGCGTGCCTGCTACCAAGTGATGCCGGCTGTAGAAAGCAAAGTAAGCAATTAATACTCCATAGATGATCGCGGCGCCAATCACCACCCGTGGATCCACCAGAAAGCCCGCCACCACGGCCACGCAGGCCAGTACCAGCGCAACGCCTGACGTGAAGATGCCACCCGGCGTGCGGTACGGACGGTCCATTTTGGGGCGACGGATGCGCAGGGTGATGTGCGCGGCCATCATCAGCACGTAGGAAATCGTCGCGCCAAACACCGCCACCAGGATCAGCAAATCCCCCTGGCCGGTCAGCGACAGGCCAAAACCGATAATGCCGGGGATGACCAGCGCCAGCACCGGCGCCTTGCTTTTATTGGTCTGGGACAGTTTGCGTGGCAGGTAACCGGCGCGAGACAACGCGAAGATCTGCCGCGAATAGGCGTAGATGATCGAGAAAAAGCTCGCAATCAGGCCGGCCAGGCCAACCAGGTTGACGAAGCTGCCCATCCAGGTGGAACCGCCGTAGGCCAAGGCCAGCGCTTCAACCAGCGGGTTGCCGGATTTGATCAGCGCGTAAGTGCCGGCGCCGCCCGGTGCGATCACCAGGATCAGCAGGGCAAAGCTGGTCAGCACCACGATGGCGCCGATCAGGCCGCGCGGCAGGTCGCGTTTCGGGTTTTTGGTTTCTTCGGCGGCCAGCGGCACGCCCTCGACCGCGAGGAAAAACCAGATGGCATAGGGGATTGCCGCCCACACACCCACATAGCCGAATGGCAGGAAGGTGCTGGCGCCTTTGGCTTCGGTGACCGGGATATCCAACAGGTTGGCGACGTTGAAGTGCGGCACCATCGCCACCAGGAACACGCCCAGGGCAATCGCGGCGACGGCAGTAATCACAAACATCAGCTTCAGGGCTTCACCGACACCAAAGATGTGGATGCCGATAAAGATGATGTAGAACGCCAGGTAAATCATCCAGCCGCCGATGCCGAACAGTGACTCGCAATACGCGCCGATAAACACCGCAATGGCGGCGGGGGCGATGGCGTATTCGATCAGGATCGCGGTGCCTGTGAGGAACCCGCCCCAAGGGCCAAAGGCACTGCGGGCAAAGCCGTAGCCACCGCCGGCGGTAGGGATCATCGAAGACAGCTCGGCCAGGGAGAAACACATGCACAGGTACATGGTGGCCATCAGCAAGGTGGCGAGGAACATCCCGCCCCAGCCACCCTGGGCCAGGCCGAAGTTCCAGCCGGCGTAGTCGCCGGAGATGACGTAGGCAACGCCGAGGCCGACCAGCAGCACCCAGCCGGCGGCGCCTTTTTTAAGTTCGCGTTGTTGGAAGTAGTCGGTGCCGACTTTTTCGAAGTCGACGGAGGATCCAGTGGGTTCGCTAGGCATAAGAAGTACCTTTCGTTGTTATTGTTTTTAACCCGGCCTCTTTGTGCCGAATGCAGTTCGCAAGTACTTGTGAAGTTCTAAAACTGTGGGAGCTGGCTTGCCTCCGATAGCGGAGTGTCAGCCAATGCATGGCCAACTGGCTCACCGTTATCGCAGGCAAGCCAGCTCCCACACTTGATTGCATTTCAAATGTGGGAGTGGGTTGTCAGTTAGAAGAAGCCAAGTGGATTAATGTCGTAACTCACCAGCAAGTTTTTAGTCTGCTGGTAATGATCCAACATCATCTTGTGCGTCTCACGCCCCACGCCGGACTTCTTGTAACCGCCGAAAGCCGCATGCGCCGGATACAGGTGGTAGCAGTTGGTCCACACGCGGCCCGCCTTGATCGCGCGGCCCATGCGGTAGGCGCGGTTGATGTCGCGGGTCCACACGCCGGCACCCAGGCCGAACTCGGTGTCGTTGGCAATCGCCAGGGCTTCGGCTTCGTCCTTGAAGGTGGTGATGCTCACCACTGGGCCGAAGATTTCTTCCTGGAACACGCGCATTTCGTTGGTGCCCTTGAGCAGGGTCGGCTGGATGTAATAACCGCCAGCCATATCGCCTTCGAGCTTCTCGACTTTACCGCCAGTCAGCAGTTGTGCGCCTTCGCCCTTGGCGATTTCCAGGTAGGACAGGATCTTGTCGAATTGCTGCTCGGACGCCTGGGCGCCGACCATGGTGTCGGTGTCGAGCGGGTCGCCGCGTTTGATCTGCTCGACTTTCTTCATGACCACTTTCATGAAGTCGTCGTAGATCGACTCTTCCACCAGCGCGCGCGATGGGCAGGTACACACTTCGCCCTGGTTGAAGAACGCCAGCACCAGACCTTCAGCGGCCTTCTCAATAAAGGATGGCTCGGCTTTCATGATGTCGGCAAAGAAGATGTTCGGCGACTTGCCGCCCAGCTCAACAGTCGACGGAATGATGTTTTCCGCAGCACATTTCATGATGTGCGAGCCCACTGGCGTAGAGCCAGTGAAGGCAATCTTGGCAATGCGCTTGCTGGTGGCCAGGGCTTCGCCGGCTTCTTTACCGAAGCCGTGCACCACGTTCAGCACGCCCGGTGGCAGCAGGTCGCCGATCAATTCCATCAGCACGTTGATGCCCAGCGGCGTTTGCTCGGCAGGCTTGAGCACCACGCAGTTGCCGGCGGCCAAGGCCGGGGCGAGTTTCCACGCGGCCATCAGCAGCGGGAAGTTCCACGGGATGATCTGACCGACCACGCCCAGCGGCTCATGGAAGTGATAGGACGCGGTGTGTTCGTTGATCTCGGCGCTGCTGCCTTCCTGGGCGCGGATGCAGCCGGCGAAGTAGCGGAAGTGGTCGGCGGCCAGCGGGATGTCGGCGTTGAGGGTTTCACGCACGGCCTTGCCGTTGTCCCAGGTTTCGGTGATGGCCAGCAGTTCGAGGTTCTGTTCGATGCGGTCGGCGATTTTCAGCAGGACCAGCGAGCGGTCCTGGGCCGAGGTCTTGCCCCAGGCGTCGGCGGCGGCATGGGCAGCGTCCAGCGCCTTGTCGATGTCTTTGGCAGTGGAGCGCGGGAATTCGGCGATAGGCTTGCCGTTGACCGGCGAGGTGTTGGTGAAATAGTTGCCGTCGACCGGCGCAACAAATTCGCCACCGATGTAGTTGCCGTACTTGGCCTTGAACGAAACGACGGCGCCTTCAGTACCGGGGTGTGCATAACGCATGGTGGGTATCTCCTGGCTTTTATGTTTATTCGGAGTGCAGCGCAGCAAGCGCGTAATAAAGCGTAGAGCAAAGGTCGGGCCACCGCTTTGCACGCCAGGTAAATCAAAGGGTTGGGCATTGTTGCAAGGCGTTGCTGTAGCAGGGTTGATACAGGTGATGTGACAGTTTGTGCCACAAACGGTACAGCCTGTGACCGGTGGGTCGGCCCGGGATTGCAATGCCTGGATGGCTGGGGGATGCTGGGCGTTCTCACGCAGGGAGAATAATAAGAAATGCACAACGATCAATTCAGTCGCCATGCCCAACAAGTTTTGACCGTGGCGCATGGCCGCGACCCGTCCAGCGATCCTTCCATCGCTCGCTCCTGGCTGCGTTGCCTGGAGGACTACCACCTTGACCCTGCGCAAACCATTGCCCCCACTGTGCTCGAACACGGCCGCTTGCTGGAAAGCCGCGAACGCCTGCAGCAGGTGCTGCACATCGCCGGCAGCGAGATGAACAGCCTGCACCAGCAACTCTCCGGTGCCGGGCATGCGGTGTTACTGACTGACGCGCGCGGGGTGATCCTCAACTGCGTCACTGCGCCGTCGGAGCGCAAGATTTTCGAGCGCGCCGGGCTGTGGCTGGGCGCCGATTGGAGCGAAGCCTGCGAAGGCACCAATGGCATCGGCACCTGCCTGGTGGAGCGCCAGTCCCTGACCATTCACCGCGATGAGCATTTTCGTGGGCGCCACACGGGCCTGACCTGTTCGGCCAGCCCGGTGTTCGACCCACATGGCGATCTGCTAGCCGTGTTGGACGTGTCCTCGGCGCGGGAAGCGGTGTCGCGCCAGAGCCAGTTCCACACCATGGCGCTGGTAAACCTGTCGGCGAAGATGATCGAGAGTTGCTACTTCCTGCGTCACTTTGAACACCACTGGCTGCTGCGCTTCCACTTGCAGGCGGAGTCGGTCGGGTTGTTCAGCGAAGGCCTGCTGGCGTTCGATGGCGAGGGGCGGATTTGTGCGGTCAACCAGAGTGCGCTGAACCTGTTGGGGCAACTGCGTGGCCATTTGCTCGGGCAGCCGGTGGAGGCGTTTTTCGAGTGCTCCCTGGATCAGTTGCTCGGTCGCGCCAGCGCGAATGCCACCGCCAGTTGGCCGTTGCGTACCCGTGATGGTCGGCATTTGTTCGCGGCGTTGCGCGGCCAGGCGCGCAGCGCGCCGTCGCCCGTTGCCAAACCTGTTGTGGTGGCGCGGCCGCAACTGCCTGGTATCTGCCTGGGCGACCCGGCGCTGCAACAGGATTTCAGCAAGGCGCTGCGCGTGTTTGAGCGCGATGTGCCGTTGCTGATCAATGGCGAAACCGGCTCCGGCAAAGAGGCCTTCGCCAAGGCTGTGCACCTGGCCAGCCAGCGTGCCGACAAAGCGTTTGTTGCGCTCAACTGTGCGGCGATTCCGGAAAGCCTGATTGAAAGCGAGCTGTTCGGCTATCGCGGTGGCAGCTTTACCGGCGCGCGCAAAGAGGGCATGCAAGGCAAGCTGCAGCAAGCCGACGGCGGCACGTTGTTCCTGGATGAAATCGGCGATATGCCCCTGGCGTTGCAAACCCGGCTATTAAGGGTGCTGGAGGATCGGCTGGTGGTGCCGCTCGGCGGTGAGCCCTTGGCGGTGAACGTCAGAATCATCAGCGCGACCCACCGCAATCTCCTGGAACGTGTGCAGGAAGGTAGTTTCCGCGAGGACTTGTACTACCGGCTCAATGGTCTGGAAGTTGGGTTGCCGCCTTTGCGCGAGCGCAGTGACACATCCCAGTTGCTCGATTTTCTGCTGGCGCAGGAAGCCAACGGTGAGGCCGTATCGCTCGACCCGGCGGCGCGTGGGGCGCTGCTGGCATTCGCCTGGCCAGGAAACGTGCGCCAACTGCGCACGGTATTGCGCACGTTGGTGGCGTTGTGCGACGAGGGGCGTGTCGGCCTTGAGGACTTGCCCGCGCAGATTCGCCAGGGCCGTCCCGTGGCAGCCGCGCAGGCCAAGCTTGTGGAATCGCCACTGGAAGACGCCGAACGCCTCGCACTGCTTACGGCGTTGCAGCAACAGCGCTGGCACATGACGCACACAGCGGAGCAGTTGGGTGTGAGCCGCAACACGCTGTATAGAAAGCTGCGCCGGCACGGCATCGCGCGCCACGCCCTCAGCTAAAAGGTGCGATTTTCGCCCCCCTGCGCTAACCTGCCTCGATGTTTTACGAGGTCGACTATGCACATTCATATTCTCGGTATTTGCGGCACGTTCATGGGCTCGATGGCAGTACTGGCCAAAGAGCTGGGCCATCACGTGACAGGCTCCGATGCCAACGTTTACCCGCCCATGAGCACGCAACTCGAGGCCCAGGGCATCGAGCTGACCCAAGGCTACGACCCGTCGCAATTCGACCCGGTCCCGGACCTGGTGGTGATCGGTAACGCCATGTCCCGTGGCAACCCGGCGGTCGAATACGTACTCAATAAAGGTTTGCCCTATGTGTCTGGCCCGCAATGGCTGGCGGACCATGTGCTGCAAGGCCGTTGGGTGCTCGCGGTTGCCGGCACCCACGGCAAAACCACCACCAGCAGCATGCTGGCCTGGGTGCTGGAGCATGCGGGCATGAGCCCGGGGTTCCTGATCGGCGGCGTGCCGCAGAACTTCTCGGTGTCGGCGCGCCTGGGCGATACGCCGTTCTTCGTGATCGAGGCGGATGAATACGACAGCGCCTTCTTCGACAAGCGCTCCAAGTTCGTTCACTACCGCCCGCGCACGGCGATCCTGAACAACCTGGAGTTCGATCACGCCGACATCTTCCCCGATCTGCTAGCCATCGAGCGTCAGTTCCACCATTTGGTGCGCACCATTCCGAGCGAAGGCCTGGTGATCCACCCGACCACGGAACCTGCGTTGCAGCGCGTGATCGACATGGGCTGCTGGACCCCGGTGCAAACCACTGGCGTGGGCGGGCAATGGCAGGTCAAGCTGCTCAGCGAAGACGGTTCCCGATTTGAAGTGCTGTTCGACGGCGAAGCCCAGGGCATTGTCGATTGGGACATGACCGGCCAGCACAACGTCGCCAACGCCTTGGTTACCCTGGCTGCCGCGCGGCATGTGGGCGTGGTGCCTTCCATGGGCATTGCCGCGTTGAGTGCTTTCAAAAGCGTGAAGCGCCGTATGGAAAAAGTCGCCGACGTGAATGGCATTACCATCTACGACGACTTTGCCCACCACCCAACGGCCATTGCTACTACGTTGGACGGCCTGCGCAAGCGTGTCGGTGATGCGCCGATCATTGCGATTATCGAACCGCGTTCCAATTCCATGAAGCTCGGCGCGCACCGCGATGGCCTGCCGGAAAGCGTCAACGATGCCGACGAGGCCGTCTGGTACGCGCCGGCCAATCTCGGCTGGGACCTGCCGGCGATTGCCGCGCTGTGCACGGTGCCCTCCACCGTGTGTGATTCCATCGAAGGCATCATTGAGCACGTCAAGCAACAGGCCAAACCCGGCACGCATGTGGTGGTCATGAGCAACGGCGGCTTCGGTGGCCTGCACGGTAAGCTGGCCGAGGCGCTGAAATGAGCGGGCCGGAACGCGTCACCCTGGCGATGACCGGTGCGTCCGGCGCGCCCTATGGTTTGCGCCTGCTGGATTGCCTGGTGCGCGAAGACCGTGAGGTGCACTTCCTGATCTCCAAGGCCGCGCAGTTGGTGATGGCCACCGAGACCGACGTGGCGCTGCCACCCAAGGTGCAGATGATGCAGGCCTTCCTCACCGAGTACACCGGTGCGGCGGCGGGGCAGATCAAGGTTTACGGTAAAGAGGACTGGATGTCGCCCGTGGCCTCCGGCTCCGGTGCGCCGGCGGCCATGGTGGTGGTGCCGTGTTCTACGGGCACCTTGTCTGCGATTGCCACGGGTGCCTGCAACAACTTGATTGAACGCGCGGCAGACGTGACGTTGAAGGAGCGCAGGCAGTTGATCCTAGTGCCCCGTGAAGCGCCGTATTCGAGCATTCACCTGGAGCACATGCTCAAGTTGTCGAACATGGGCGTGACGATTTTGCCGGCCTCGCCCGGTTTTTATCACCAGCCGCAGACCATCGATGACTTGGTGGATTTTGTGGTGGCGCGCATTCTCAACCTGCTGAATATCCCTCAGGACATGCTGCCGCGTTGGGGTGAGCATCATTTGAGCAGTGATGAATAAGGCGCTGCTGATCGTACTGGCGTTGCATCTGACGGGCTGCGCCACTGCCCGCACGCTGGATGCGGCAAAGCCAGGCGCGCCGGTGGTGTATGCCGGTACGCGTCTGGATTTGTATGCGATGAATGGGGGTTGCTGCGCCAAGGATAGGTTTGGTGCCGAGGCGCCGAGCTACCCCGGTGTGGATCTGCCGGCGAGTGCGTTGCTCGATACGCTGTTGTTGCCGCTGTCGGTGTTGACGGTGTTGGGCGTTGGCTTCAATGCCACAGGCGGCCTATAGAGGTGTATTGCTTGTGCTGGCCTCATCGCAGGCAAGCCAGCTCCCACATTTAGAACTGTGTGAACCCGATCAAATGTGGGAGCGGGCTTGCCCGCGATGAGCATAAGTATCTACACATCTTCAAAGTGAAATTGCGTAGCAGCTGTCGAGCCCTGGCGAGGCTGCGTCAGCGGTGTGTCAGACAGCCCGCAAACGCAGCCTCGCCGGGGCTCGACAGCTGCTACGCAGAGGGCTCCCTCAAGATGTGTAGATACCTATGCCGCGATGAGGCCCTTGTGTTCACCACAGAACTACTTGCCCAGCTTGCGCAACTCATCCGACTCCACCACTCGCACCCCATCCTGCTCTTCCAGCGCCAGGCGCCACATGGCGCGGGCCAGTTCGCACACTTCAATGCCGCGGTATTTGCCCGGAATCAATCGCGACAACGGTCCGGCCAGTTGTTCGGCCAAGCGCGGCTCCAGCCTTTCCCCGAGTAACAGCGAAGGGCGCACGATGGTCAGTTGTGGCCAATCCTGGGCCTTCAGCACCTCTTCCATTTCACCTTTGACGCGGTTGTAGAAGATCGAGGACGTCGGGTCGGCGCCAATCGCGCTGATCACGATCAGGTGCCGCGCGCCCAGTTCCCGCGCGCGTTTGGCGAAAGCCACGACCATGTCCAGGTCGACCGCGCGGAAGGCGGCTTCGGAGCCCGCTTGTTTGATGGTGGTGCCCAGGCAGCAGAAGGCGATATCCACCTGGCCGCTCAGTTGCGGCAGGAACACCGCCGGGTCGCCCACCGGGTTTTCCAGGTGCGGGTGTTCGGCCAGTGGCTTGCGGGTGGGTGCCAGCACGCGGGTCACGGTGGGTTCGTTGAGCAGGCGGTCGAGCAGGTGTTCGCCGGTGAGGCCAGAGGCGCCAGCGAGCAAGATATGCTGCGGAGTCAGGTACATGGTGTTTCCCCCTTGTTACACGTTACAGCTTAGTTGCCTTTGGCTTCCTTGCTATTCATTGAGACGCTTTCGAGCGCCTTTCGTGCCTGCTGCTTACGTAATAATTGCCAATGGGCGATGACGCCCTTGGGAGCCCAGATCTGCGGTTCGGAGGCTTCGAAGCTGTCCGCCTGCTCGCGCTCGGCCACATGCAGTTGCGCCAGCTTGAAGGCTTGCTGCAGGTCGTCGGTCTGGTTGAAGGCTTGGGCGAAGAGGGCGTCGCCGAAGTAGGTGAAGTCGGCTTCCTCGGAACAACCGAAGGACACACGGTCGGCCCGCGAGGCGGTCATGATCAGCGTGCGCTCATCTTTCAGTGCCGGGATGAAGCCGCCGGAGTAGCAGGCGGAAATCACCACGATCTTGTCGCGGTTCTTCAACGGCGCCATCACGGCGGCCAGTTCATCGGCAGGCAGGTCCGCCAGCTCCATGCGCGGTTGGTCCAGCACCAGTTCGTGTTCGTGGGTGCCGTGGCTGGTCATGTAGATAAACACCAAGTCTTCCGGCCCGGTGCGTTCGGCCAGGGTTTGCACGGCGCGACGCAGGCTTTCGCGGGTGGCCAGTGGGCGGTCGGCGATGTGGTCGCGGTGATTGACCAGGCGAATCTGCCCACGCGCGCCGAAACGCGTTGCGAGCAGGTTGCTGACGTAATCGGCCTCGCGCAGGAACACGCTCTGTTTGCCGTCACCGGCCACAGCCAGGGTGTACAGCTCCACGGCGGGCGTGGAGGCGGGCACTTCGGCGAGGGCGGTATCCAGCAGGCGGCCCTGGGCCAGCACACCGATTTCCAGTGGGTCGGGCAATAATTTGCCGTCGGCATCACGCACGCGCATGCCATTGACCCACGTGCCGGCCTGTACGGTGCCATCGGTGAGGACGAGGGTGCCTTTGCCTTGATAGCTGTCGCTGTCGAAGCCGCCGATATAGAAGCTGCCGTCGGTGAGGTTCAGGCGCCCTTCACCGGTAAAGCGCCAGTCGCTGAACTGACCCACATAGTGGCTGCCATCGACGCCAATCAATTCGCCCTTGCCGCTGAGCGCACCTTCCTTGAACTGGCCGATCCACACGTCGCCGTCGGCGTTCTCATAGCGGCCCTTGCCGTTGAGCTGGTTCTGTTTGAACTGGCCGACATAGATGTCGCCGTCGGCGCTGTTGAACGTGCCGTTGCCTTCCAGTTGGCCATCGACGAAATGGCCGCTGAACTGGTTGCCACTGTCATCGTTGCGCTGGCCTTCGCCATTCGGCTTGCCGTGGGCAAACTGGCCCTGGTACTGGCTGCCGTCGGCCAGTTCCAGGCGACCGAGGCCGGAATACTGGTCGTCCTTGAATTCACCGCGATAGGTCATCTGCCCCTCTTTGAGGGTGCCTTCGCCGTTGCGTCGCCCGTTTTTGAAACCGCCCACATAGTGGCTGCCCGCCGTGGTCAGGCTGCCCTGGCCGTCGAACAGACCCTGTTTGAACTGACCTTTATAGACTTCGCCATTGCTGCCATGCCATTCGCCCTGGCCGTGCCATTGACCTTTGTCGAACTGGCCGGCGTACCAGCTGCCATTGGGGTAGTCCACACGGCCCTGGCCTTGCAGCAAACCATTGACCACATCGCCCCGATAGCGGCCGCCGTCGGGCAGGCGCGCATCGGGCGGCAACAGCGATTCGCCGTCTCCGCAAGCGGTGAGCAACAGGGCAAGGGCAAGGGGAGCGAGTGGGCGCATAGCGGGATCCGGGTAATTGAACGCCGAGTATGCCGCAGCCGCGAGTTTCATACATAAATTTACATACACTGTGGTGAGGTTTTACCCCCCACCACAGGCAAGGCTTACACGAAGCAGAGTGACAGCGACTCGGCAATGTAGGCGGGTTTTTCCTGGCCTTCGATTTCCAGGGTGGCCGTGGCCTTGAACAGCCATTGGCCAGGCTTTTTCTCGGTGACGTCGGTCAGGGTCACGTTCAGGCGCACCTTGGAATTAACCTTCACCGGCTGGATAAAGCGCACGCTGTCCAGGCCATAGTTGACTGCCATCTTCAGGCCTTCAGGCATGATCAGGATGTCTTCCATCAGCTTGGGCATCAGCGACAACGACAGGAAACCGTGGGCGATGGTGCTGCCGAACGGTGTTTGCGCGGCCTTGACCGGGTCGACGTGGATGAACTGATGATCGCCAGTGGCCTCTGCGAACAGGTTGATGCGCGCCTGGTCGATGGTGAGCCATTCGGAACGTCCCAGTTCCTTGCCGACATAATCGTTGAGCTGCGCTACGGGTACATAGGGCATTGCGTCTCTCCTTGGTTCATCGGTTTTTATCAGTAGGCGAACTTCAATGTAGATCATCATGGGCAACAGGTCGGGTCAACCCACCATGCTTTTGGCGAATGCCTGAGCATACGGCGGGCATGCTTATAATGCCGATACGTTTTGAGGGGGGAGAAAACGGATGCTGTTACGCGGTCTGACATGGCTGGTGCTGTTTCAATTGATCGGCACGGCACTCAATCATTTGCTGCTGCCGGTACTGCCGGGGCCGATCATCGGCCTGTTGCTGATGCTGGGTTACCTGGTGTGGCGCGGCGAAGTCGGCGAGCCCCTGAGCCTGGCGGCCAGCAGCCTGTTGCGTTACCTGCCGTTACTGCTGGTGCCGCCGGCGGTGGGGGTAATGGTGTATGCCAAGGACATTGCCGCTGATTTCTGGGCGATTGTCGGCGCGCTGGTATTGTCGCTGGTGACCGCCATGGCGTTTGTCGGCGTGCTGATGCAGCAGATGGTCAAGCGCAAGGAGAAGGACCAATGACCTTCGACTGGCAGGGCGCGTGGACGGCGGTGATTCATCACCCCTTGTTCGGCATTGGCATCACCCTCGGTGCCTATCAACTGGTGTTGGCAGGGTTCGAGAAAACCCGCTGGGTCTTCCTGCAACCGGTGCTGGTCTCCATGCTGTTGGTGATCGGCGTGTTGCTCTCCTGTGGCCTGAGCTACGCCGAATACCGCAAGAGCACCGAGATCATGGGCATCCTGCTCGGCCCGGCGACGGTGGCGCTGGCCGTGCCGCTGTATTTGAACCTGCGACGGATTCGCCAATTGTTCTGGCCGATTTTTACTACGCTGGTGGTAGGCGGGGTGTTGGCCACCGGCCTGTGTGTGCTGCTGGGCTGGTGGTTTGGCGCCGAGCACATGATGTTGATGACCATGGCGCCCAAGTCGGTGACCTCGCCGATTGCCATGCTGGTGGCCGAGCAGATCGGCGGCGTGGCGGCGTTGGCGGCGGTGTTTGTGCTGATCACCGGGGTGGTGGGGGCGATGGTCGGCCCGTCACTGCTTTCACGCTTGGGCGTGTACAGCCCCGAAGCGCGTGGCATGGCCCTGGGCATGACTGCCCACGCCGTCGGCACTTCGGTGGCCCTGCAGGAAAGCGAAGAGTGCGGCGCCTTTGCGGCGCTGGCCATGAGTCTGATGGGCGTAGCCACGGCGGTGTTCCTGCCGCTGGCTGTGTCGGTGATCGTTTAAATCGGGTTTAAGGAAACCTTTTATGAGTCTGGCGCTGTTCCCGCTCAATACCGTGCTGTTCCCTGGCTGCACCCTCGACCTGCAACTGTTCGAGGCGCGCTACTTGGACATGATCAGCCGCTGCATGAAAAAGGGCGAAAGCTTCGGCGTGGTGTGCATCCTCGACGGCAGGGAAGTGGGCATGGCGCCGGACGGCTACGCGCTGATCGGCTGTGAAGCGCTGATTCGCGACTTCAAGCAGCAGGACAACGGCCTGCTGGGGATTCGAGTTGAAGGCGGCCGCAGGTTCCGCGTACGGGATGCGGGCGTGCAGAGGGACCAATTGCTGGTGGCCGACGTGCAATGGCTCGAAGAACTGCCAGACCAACCGCTGGAAGAAGAGGACGCCGACCTGCTGGCGCTGCTGCAGGCGTTGGCCGAGCACCCCTTGGTTGCTTCGCTGGACATGGATGCGCACGCCGAGGGGCAGCAAGCCTTGGGCAATCAGTTGGCGTATCTGCTGCCCTTCACCGACGCCGACAAGATCGACCTGCTGCAACTCGACGACCCGCAGCAGCGCCTGGATGCGATCCAGATGCTGCTCGATGAGTTGCAGGGTGAGCTGTTCACTTAATAGGCGTAGCGCAGCAGAGCATGCGGCGTGCCGGTGAGTGCGATGAAACTCAGCACCGCAATCAGCGCCGGCAACAGCAGCCACCAGGTTTTTTGTGACATGGCGGGCAGCGGGCTTCGGTACTCGCTGATGCCCAGGCTGAACGCACACACCGTCATCGCCAGCAGTGTGCCGGCCAGGATGTCCGTGGGCCAATGGGCGCCGAGGTAGACCCGCGACAGCGCGATAAATGCAGCCGGAATACAGCCCAGCAGCATCCAGGTCAGGCGCAGCCGTGTGGGTTGCCCGCGACCGGCCAGGATCGCCAGGGCCAGGAAAAACGCGAACGCGCCGGACGCATGGCCGCTGGGCATGCTGAAGCTGGTCAAAGGGTCTGTCAGGATTTCTGGCCGTCCGCGAGCGAAAAACAGCTTGGTCCCGGTGTTGATCACCGCCGCTCCGGCCAGCGTTACGCCGACAAACACCGCATGGCGCCATTGGCGTGCCAATAGCAGCAGGCCGGTGAACACGGCGCTGGCGAAAAACATCTTCTTGAATTCACCCAGTTGGGTGATGCGCACCATCACTTCATCCAGCCAAGGGCTGCGATGCTCCTGCACCAGGGCGGTCAGGCCATGGTCGAAGTTGTCCAGAGAGTGGTAGCCGATAAACAGCGCGATCAACAGCACCAGGCTGGCGCAACCAATCCACAAGGTAGCGCGACGATGGCCGCGCAAGCTGCTGTTCAAGCTCAGCCCGATCAGTACGGCCAGGCATCCTGCGACCACTGCGGCCTCAGGCCAGAACCCCTCGGGCAGAGGCAAGCGGAAGGCGGCGCCGGTCGCCCATCCCGGCAGCAGATAGGCCACCGACCAGCCCGCTGCCGCCACGATGCTCACCACCGCAAAGCGCGGAAATGGCATGTCGCACATGCCCGCCACCATCGGCAGCATAGGGCGCAATGGGCCGATGAAGCGTCCGACCAGCAGGCTGGCAATGCCGTACTTGTGGAAGTAGGTTTCAGCGCCGTTCATCCATTCAGGGTGGTGACGCAAGCCGGGCAAGCGCCGGATGTTCTGGTGGAAATGTCGACCCAGAAAGTAGGAAACCCCGTCACCGAGCAGACCGCCCAGGAAACCCAGCAGCAAGGTTTCACTCAGGGACAGCGCGCCGCTGCCGGCGAGTGCGGCAATAGCAAACAACAATACCGTGCCAGGCACGATCAGCCCGGCGATGGCCAGACACTCCACGCAGGCGACGATAAACACCGCCACCGCCAGCCATTCGGGGTTGAGGGTCAACCAGCCGGTAATGCTATCGAGCCATTGGCCCATACAATCCACTCCATCTATGTAATCCATAACCCCAAACACTAGAGATCAAACTGTGGGAGCAGGCTTGCCTGCGATGACGGTGTTTAGGCAAACATTTCAGTTGCCTGATCCGCCGCGATCGCAGGCAAGCCAGCTCCCACATGGGATCTGCTGTGCTGCCGGTTTTTGTGTTCAATCAATCAAAAAATAATCGCGACCTTCGACCTGGCCCCGGCGCAGCGGGTTCCGTGTGCAATAAGGCGCATAGCCGGCATCCACAAAGCGGTACATCAAGTGTTCATCACGGCCGCTGGGAATGCCCAGGCGGGTGGTTTGGATGATCTGAGTCGGCGCCTGGCCCACATCCTCGACGTAGAGCAACTCCTGATCGAAGCGCTTGGCATCCCACATCGGCACTTTCAGCCCCAAGGCTTTACACAGTAAGGTCTGGCCAGCGCACAGCTTTTGAGCGGCGCGCGGGCTGCCGTCGGCATTCGGGTTGTTCAACAGCATCTGCGCCAGGCTTTCAGGGCCGGACAACGCGTCGACCCACGGATACGCCGATTTGATCAACACGGCATTGCCCGGTCCATGAGCGCTGAAGTTCAGGGAATCGCCACCACGGGCGTAGTACATGTAGATATGACCACCATCCAGAAACAATGCCTTACGCTTTTCTGTGTAGCCCAATGAAGCGTGACTGCCTTTTTCGGCCACGTAATAGGCTTCGGTTTCAATAATTCGTGCCGAAAGCCAGGTTTCGCCGACACGATGGCGGATGACTTTTCCGAGCAATGCTTGCGCAAGAATTTGCGCATCGCGGTCGAAGAAGCTGTCGGGCAGGGGGCTGGCGGGGAGTAGGGGTGATGAGCTGGGCATGGCAGTCAGGGTAAATACGGCTAAATGTGACGGAATCATAACAACTCCCACCTTAATTACCGCTGAACCCCAGATTTTTACAGTTCATTTCGACCATCCGCCCCTCACCGCTGTCAGTCGGGCGGCGTCACAGCTATAATCTGCCGCTTTCCTCCCTGCCAAGACTCCCTGACCATGACTGAGTCCGTTCTTGACTACATGACCCGCCTGGGTCGCGCTGCCCGTCAGGCCTCGCGGTTGATCGCCCGTGCGAGCACTGCGCAGAAGAACCGTGCCCTGTTGGCTGCCGCCGACGCTCTGGATGCTTCGCGCTCCGAGCTCGCCACTGCCAACGAACTGGACCTGGCCAACGGCCGCGCCAATGGCCTGGAGCCAGCCCTGCTGGACCGCCTGGCGCTGACCCCGGCACGTATCGACGACATGATCGAAGGTTTGCGTCAGGTGGCCAAGCTGCCTGACCCCATCGGCGAAATCCGCGACATGCGTTACCTGCCGTCCGGCATCCAGGTCGGCAAGATGCGCGTGCCGCTGGGCGTGATCGGCATCATTTATGAGTCGCGTCCGAACGTGACCATCGACGCCGCGAGCCTGTGCCTCAAGTCCGGCAACGCCACCATCCTGCGTGGCGGTTCCGAGGCGATCAATTCCAACCGTGCCATTGCAGCGTGCATTCAGCAGGGCTTGGCCGTGGCCGAGTTGCCTGCCGAAGTGGTGCAAGTGGTGGAAACCACCGACCGTGCCGCCGTGGGCGCGCTGATCACCATGCCGGAATTTGTCGACGTGATCGTGCCACGTGGTGGCAAAAGCCTGATCGAGCGCGTCAGCCGCGATGCCAAGGTGCCAGTCATCAAGCACCTGGACGGCGTGTGCCACGTGTACATCGACATCGCCGCCGACATCGACAAGGCGATCCGCATCGCCGACAACGCCAAGACTCACCGCTACGCCCCGTGCAACACCATGGAAACCCTGCTGGTGCACGTCGGCATTGCCGAGCGCGTGCTGCCGCCGCTGGCTGCCATCTACCGCGACAAGGGCGTGGAACTGCGTGGTTGTGTGCGTACCCGTGCGCTGTTGGGCGCGGACGTGATCGAAGCGACCGAGCTGGATTGGTACACCGAATACACGGCGCCGATCCTGTCGATCAAGATCGTTGATGACCTGGATGAGGCCATCGAGCACATCAACACCTACGGCTCCAAGCACACCGACGCCATTGTTTCCGAGCATTTCAGCGATGCCCGGCGTTTCCTCAACGAAGTGGATTCCGCCTCGGTAATGATCAACGCCTCGACGCGTTTTGCCGACGGCTTCGAGTATGGCCTGGGGGCGGAGATCGGTATTTCCACTGATAAGCTGCATGCCCGTGGCCCGGTTGGGCTGGAAGGCCTGACCAGCGAGAAGTACGTGGTGTTCGGCGACGGTCATGTGCGCACTTGATGGCTAAACGCATCGGGCTGCTCGGCGGTACCTTCGACCCCGTGCACATCGGCCATTTGCGCAGCGCCCTGGAAGTCGCGGATGCCCTCGCGCTGGACGAGCTGCGGGTGATGCCCAACGCCCGGCCGCCGCATCGCGATACGCCGCAGGTGTCACCCCAGCAGCGCCTGGAAATGGTGCGCCTGGCCGTGGAAGGTATCTCGCCGCTGGTGGTGGACGACCATGAGCTGAAGCGCGATAAACCGTCCTACACTGTTGACACCCTGGAGCTGATGCGCGCCGAGTTGGCCGCAGATGACCAGTTGTTTCTGCTTTTGGGCTGGGACGCTTTTTGCGGCCTGCCCTCTTGGCATCGCTGGGAGGAACTCCTCCAGCATTGCCACATCCTGGTTTTGCAACGCCCGGATGCCGACAGCGAACCGCCGGATGCCTTGCGCAACCTGCTGGCCGCGCGGTCGGTAAGTGACCCCTTGGCCCTGACCGGGCCGAACGGGAATATTGCATTCGTCTGGCAGACCCCGCTTGCGGTGTCCGCCACCCAGATCCGTCAACTGCTGGCCAGCGGGAAGTCGGTACGTTTCCTGGTGCCTGACGCGGTCCTGGCCTACATCGATGCGCACGGGCTTTACCGTGCGTCGAACTGAAAAGGCGCGCTTGAACGTACGCACAGTCGTACAGCGAGCGCCCGTACATACGAGCAAAACGAGTTTTATATGACGAACAAAGACGTAAGCAAAGTTAAGCGCAAAGGCACCTTCAAAAGCGCCCCGCTGCCAGTAGAAGCCCACGTTGGCCCTGAGCTGGCTGGCGAAGAGCTGGTAAAAGTCGCCGTAGCGGCCCTGGAAGACGTTAAGGCCCAGGACATCCAAGTGCTGGACGTGCGCGACAAGCAGAGCATCACCGACTACATGATCATCGCCACCGGTACCTCCAACCGCCAGATCGGCGCGATGCTGGACAAGGTTCGCGAAGCCGTCAAAGCCCAAGGCGTCAAGCCGCTGGGTGAAGAAGGCAAGGGCGACAGCGACTGGGTGCTGTTGGACATGGACGACGTGATCGTACACATGATGACCTCCAACGCTCGCCAGTTCTACGACCTGGAACGTCTGTGGAAAGGCGCCGAGCAGAGCCGTGCCGCCGATGGCAAGCACCACAGCCCGGAAGTGGGCCACGCGCACTTCGACAAGCTGAACAAAGACCAGGAATAAGGAACGGCTGTGCGCCTGCGTCTGATCGCTGTCGGTTCACGCATGCCCAAGTGGGTGGAAGAAGGCTGGCACGAGTATGCCAAGCGTCTGCCCGCTGAGCTGTCGCTTGAACTGGTGGAAATACCGCTGAATACCCGGGGCAAGAATGCCGACGTGGCGCGCTTTATCCGTCAGGAAGGCGAAGCCATGTTGGCCAAGGTCGGCCCCAACGAGCGCATCGTCACCCTCGAAGTGCACGGCAAACCCTGGAGCACCGAGCAATTGGCGGTGGAACTGGATCGCTGGCGCCTGGATTCGCGTACGGTCAACTTCATGGTGGGCGGCCCCGAAGGGCTGGCGCCGGAAGTCTGTGCGCGTGCGGACCAGCGTTGGTCGTTGTCAGCGCTGACGCTGCCGCACCCGTTGGTAAGAATCCTGATCGGTGAACAGCTGTATCGCGCCTGGACAGTTCTGTCCGGGCACCCTTATCACAAATAATCTGCGCCTCTTTCGATGACCCAGCCGATCCGCATCAAGGACCACGAGAAAGACGCACGTCTCGTACGCGCTCGGGTCGTGTTCGGCGCTTTTATGGTGGTGGGGCTGATCGGGGTGCTGATTGCGCGCCTGTATTTCCTGCAGGTGATCCAGTACGACTATCACTCCACGCTGTCGGAAAACAACCGGGTGCATGTGCAGCCGATTCCGCCGACCCGTGGGCTGATTTTCGACCGCAATGGCGTGGTGGTCGCGGATAACCGGCCCAGCTTCAGCCTGAGCATGACCCGCGAACGTTCCGGTGATTGGCAGCAGATCCTCGATGTGATCGTCGAGGTGCTGCAGTTGACCCCGGAAGACCGCGTGATCTTCGAAAAGCGCATGAAGCAGGGGCGCCGGCCATTCGAGCCGGTGCCGATCCTGTTTGAGCTGACCGAAGAGCAGATCGCCCGGATCGCGGTGAACCAGTTCCGTCTGCCGGGTGTGGAAGTGGTGGCGCAGTTAGTGCGGCACTACCCGCAGGGGCCGCATTTTGCGCACTCTGTCGGCTACATGGGGCGAATCAACGAGAAAGAGCTGAAAAGCCTCGACCCGGTCAATTACAGCGGCACCCACCATATCGGCAAGACAGGCATCGAGCGTTTCTACGAGCCAGAACTGCACGGCCAGGTGGGTTACGAAGAAGTCGAGACCAACGCTCGCGGCCGTGTGCTGCGGGTACTCAAGCGCACCGACCCGGTGCCGGGCAAGGACATCGTCCTGAGCCTGGACATCAAGTTGCAGGAAGCCGCCGAGATGGCCCTGGGCGGTCGCCGTGGCGCGGTAGTCGCGCTGGACCCGAAAACCGGTGAAGTGCTGGCGATGGTCAGCCAGCCAAGCTTCGACCCCAACTTGTTTGTGACGGGCATCAGCTTCAAGGCTTACGCCGAGTTGCGCGATTCCATTGACCGGCCGCTGTTCAACCGCGTATTGCGCGGCCTGTACCCGCCGGGTTCGACAATCAAGCCGGCGGTGGCGATTGCGGGTCTGGACGCGGGCGTGGTCACGGCCTCCAGCCGAGTCTATGACCCTGGCTACTACATGCTGCCCAACTACGATCACAAATACCGTAACTGGAACCGCACCGGTGACGGCTATGTCGACTTGGACACCGCGATCATGCGCTCCAACGACACCTATTTTTACGACCTGGCCCACAAGCTGGGGATTGATCGCCTATCCACCTATATGGGCAAGTTCGGCCTCGGTCAGAAAGTCTCCCTGGACATGTTCGAAGAGTCCCCGGGCTTGATGCCGTCGCGCGAGTGGAAGCGCGCAACCCGCCGCCAGGCGTGGTTCCCGGGCGAGACGTTGATCCTCGGCATCGGCCAGGGCTACATGCAGGCCACGCCGCTGCAGCTGGCGCAGGCCACGGCGCTGGTGGCCAACAAAGGCATCTGGAACCGTCCGCACCTAGCCCGGACCATCGAAGGCGAAAAGCCGGTGGATGACAACCCGATCCCCGACATTGTGCTGCGTGACCCGTCGGACTGGACCAAGGTCAATCACGGCATGCAGCAAGTGATGCACGGCGCCCGCGGTACTGCGCGCAAAGCGGCCATTGGCGCGCAATACCGCATTGCCGGCAAGAGCGGTACCGCGCAGGTGGTGGCGATCAAGCAAGGCGAGAAATATGACCGCTCCAAGGTTCAGGAGCGCCACCGTGACCACGCCTTGTTTGTCGGCTTCGCGCCGGCGGACGATCCGAAAATCGTGGTGGCGGTGATGGTCGAAAACGGCGAATCCGGCTCCGGCGTCGCGGCCCCGGTGGTGCGCCAGATCATGGACGCCTGGCTGTTGGCCGACGACGGCAGGCTCAAGCCCGAATATGGCGGCCCCCCTTCAAGCACCGAGGTTACGGCCCGTGAAGAGTAATTTTGACCGCATCCTCTCCAGCGAGGACGTGATGCGTCGCCGTGCGACGTTGCTGCAACGCATGCACATTGATGGCCCGTTGTTGATCCTCCTCTTGACCCTGGCTGCCGGCAGCCTGTTCGTCCTGTACTCGGCCAGCGGCAAGAACTGGGACCTGCTGATCAAGCAAGCATCGTCGTTCGGCCTGGGCCTGTTGTCGATGGTCGTGATCGCCCAGCTTGAGCCACGGTTCATGGCGCGGTGGGTGCCGCTGGGCTACGTCGCCGGGGTGCTGCTGCTGGTGGTAGTGGACGTGATGGGGCACAACGCCATGGGCGCGACGCGCTGGATCAACATTCCGGGGGTGATTCGCTTCCAGCCGTCGGAATTCATGAAGATTCTGATGCCCGCGACCATCGCCTGGTACTTGTCCAAGCGCACCTTGCCGCCGCAGCTCAAACACGTGGGGATCAGCCTGATCCTGATTGGCGTGCCGTTTGTGCTGATCGTGCGCCAGCCCGACCTCGGCACCTCGCTGCTGATCCTGGCGGGCGGTGCCTTCGTGCTGTTCATGGGCGGCTTGCGCTGGCGCTGGATCCTCAGCGTGCTGGCTGCCGCCGTGCCCGTGGCCGTGGCCATGTGGTTCTTCTTTATGCATGACTACCAGAAGCAGCGAATCCTGACCTTCCTCGACCCTGAAAGCGACCCGCTCGGCACCGGTTGGAACATCATCCAGTCGAAGGCCGCCATCGGTTCCGGCGGCGTATTTGGTAAGGGGTGGTTGCTGGGCACCCAATCGCACTTGGACTTTTTGCCCGAGAGCCACACCGACTTCATCATTGCGGTAATGGGCGAAGAGTTCGGCCTGGTGGGCATTTGCGCGCTGCTGCTGATCTATTTGCTGTTGATTGGTCGCGGCCTGGTGATCACCGCGCAGGCGCAGACGTTGTTCGGCAAATTGCTGGCCGGCGCCCTGACCATGACTTTTTTTGTTTACGTTTTCGTCAACATCGGTATGGTCAGTGGCCTGTTGCCGGTGGTTGGGGTGCCGTTGCCGTTCATTAGCTACGGCGGAACTTCGCTGGTGACATTGATGTCAGCGTTTGGGGTTTTGATGTCGATTCATACGCATCGCAAATGGATCGCACAAGTTTGAATAAGGTGAAGATGTCAATGCAAGTAATGCGCGGCTGGGCGACTCGGCATGCGTCCTGGATGGGCCTGATTGGGCTGCTGGGCGCAACGCAAGAGGCGCAGGCCGGTGACTACGATGGTTCACCCCAGGTCGCCGAGTTTGTCGGTGAAATGACCCGCGACTATGGTTTCGCCGGTGAGCAACTGATGGGCGTGTTCCGCGAGGCCCAGAAAAAACAGGCGATCCTCGACGCCATTTCTCGCCCTGCCGAACGCGTGAAGCAGTGGAAGGAATATCGCCCGATGTTCCTCACCGACGCCCGCGTGGCGCGGGGTGTGGACTTCTGGCGTCAGCATGAGGCAGTGCTGGCCCGCGCCGAGCAGGAATACGGTGTGCCGGCCCAGGTCATTGTCGCGATCATTGGCATCGAAACCTTTTACGGGCGCAATACCGGCAGTTACCGGGTGATCGACGCCTTGTCGACCCTGGGCTTCGATTACCCGCCGCGCGCCGACTTCTTCCGCAAGGAGCTGCGCGAATTCCTGCTGCTGGCCCGCGAAGAGCAGGTCGACCCGCTGAGCCTCAAAGGTTCCTACGCGGGGGCGATGGGCTTGCCGCAGTTCATGCCGAGCAGCTTCCGCGCCTATGCCGTGGACTTTGACGGCGATGGGCATATCAATATCTGGAGCAATCCGGACGATGCCATCGGCAGTGTGGCCAGCTACTTCAAGCGTCATGGCTGGGTGGGCGGCGAACCGGTGGTGATCCGCGCCGATGTCACGGGGGACCGCGCCGACGAAGGCCTGACCCAAGGCATTGAGCCGGCCAAGACGGTCGGGGAGTTGCAGGCGCTGGGCTGGTCGAGTCAGAATGCGCTGCCTGCTGATATGCCGGTCACGGCGTTCCGCCTTGAAGGCGAAAACGGTCCGGAATACTGGATGGGCCTGAAGAATTTCTACGCAATCACGCGTTATAACCGCAGTGTGATGTACGCCATGGCCGTGCATCAGCTGTCAGACATGCTGGTCCAAGCACGGGGCAACAAGTAATGCGGGCATCGCCGTTCAATCAACCGCTCAAGCTGGTGGCGTTCGCCGCGTTGTCCCTGCTGGTCGTCAGTTGTTCCACCACCAACAGCCGCGCGCCGGCGCAAAAGTCCGGCGGCGCAGTCGTCCGTGCCCAGCCGGGCCTGGACATCAACCGCGCACACAAAGACGGCGCGCCGTGGTGGGACGTCGATGTATCGAAGATCCCGGACGCCACGCCGACCCTGCACACCGGGCCTTACAAGGCCAACCCGTATACCGTGCTGGGCAAGAATTACTTCCCGCTGCAGGAATCCAAGACGTACGTCCAATCGGGTACAGCGTCCTGGTATGGCACCAAATTCCATGGCCAGAACACCGCCAACGGCGAAGTGTATGACCTGTACGGCATGAGCGCGGCCCACAAGACCCTGCCGCTGCCCAGCTATGTACGCGTGACCAACCTGGACAACAACCGCACGGTGATCCTGCGGGTCAACGACCGCGGCCCGTTCTATTCGGACCGCATCATCGACTTGTCCTACGCCGCCGCGAAGAAACTCGGCTACGCCGAAACCGGTACCGCGCGTGTGAAAGTCGAAGGTATCGACCCTGCGCAGTATTGGGCCCAGCGTGGCAAGCCAGCGCCGTTGATGCTCAATGAACCGCAAACCCAGCAACCGCAAGTGACTGCCTCAACGGGCAAGATCGAGCAGTGGACGCCGCCGCCGCAGCAGCATGCTCCGGACACCGTCGTCGTACCCAGGGCTGCGCCAGGCGCTGCCGCAGCGGGCGGGCAATACCTGCAGGTCGGCGCTTTCGCCAACCCGGATGCGGCAGAACTGTTAAGGTCCAAGCTGAGCGGCATGGTCAACGCGCCGGTGTTCATCAGCTCCATCGTGCGTAACCAGCAGACCCTGCATCGCGTACGGATGGGGCCGATAGGCTCGCCGAGCGAAGTCGCGCAAGTGCAGAACAGCGTGCGCATGGCCAACCTGGGGCAACCCAGCGTGGTTACCGCCGAATAATAGAGAATTGATGGTTCTGGCTCGTGCGCGGGTCAGGGCTGTGGTTGTTGGCTCGTTTGACAATAAAAACCCAGGGGCAAGGGGTGAGCGGGCAACCGAATACGCGACAGTCTGGCAACGGGCTGTCTGAATAAGTTTTGCCCGCGAGGGCAAGTTTCCATAAGCAATTTCGAGAGACGGATGAACATCACCACCTTAGCCAAACGCACGTGCCTGCTTCTTTCGCTGATCATCACCCCGGCCGCCTGGGCCGTTGAAATGGTGCCGGCTTCCCCGCAACTGGCCGCCAAGTCCTGGGTTCTCATGGATGCCGCCAGTGGCAACGTGCTGGTCGAGAGCAACGGTGACCAGCGCCTGCCACCGGCCAGCCTGACCAAACTGATGACCGCCTACATCGCGACCCTGGAAATCCGTCGCGGCCAGATCGGCGAGAACGATCCGGTGACCGTCAGCGAAAACGCCTGGCGTACCGGCGGCTCGCGGATGTTCATCAAGGTCGGTTCGCAGGTGACTGTGAGCGACCTGCTGCACGGCATCATCATCCAGTCCGGTAACGACGCCAGCGTCGCCCTGGCCGAGCACATCGCCGGCAGCGAAGACGCGTTCGCCGACATGATGAACAAGACGGTGACTGACCTGGGCATGACCAACAGCCACTTCATGAACCCGACCGGCCTGCCGAACCCAGAGCACTACTCGTCGGCCCACGACATGGCGATCCTGGCGCGCGCGATCATTCGTGTCGACCCGGTGCACTACGCGATCTACTCCCAGAAAGAGTTCTACTGGAACAACATCAAGCAACCTAACCGCAACCTGCTGCTGT
The DNA here is from genome assembly GCF_054685145.1 of Pseudomonas sp. H1_A03. Lineage (NCBI taxonomy): Bacteria > Pseudomonadati > Pseudomonadota > Gammaproteobacteria > Pseudomonadales > Pseudomonadaceae > Pseudomonas > Pseudomonas sp. H1_A03. Next base: position 499,035 of record NZ_CP162829.1, on the reverse strand, counting down.
GGCGCGACAAGACCGTTGACGGTCTGAAAACCGGCCACACTGACGAAGCCGGCTACTGCATGGTGTCGTCTGCTGTACGTGACGGCCAACGCCTGATCGCCGTGGTCTTCGGCACCAACAGCGAGCAGGCCCGTGCGGCCGAGACGCAAAAACTGCTGACCTACGGTTTCCGCTTCTTCGAAACCCAGACCTTCTACCAGAAGGGTGCTGAGCTGGCGACCGCGCCGGTTTGGAAGGGCGCTACCTCCCAAGTCAAGGCCGGCCTGGCTGAAGACCTGACCCTGACCATGCCTAAAGGCCAGCTGAAAAAGCTCGCTGCCAGCATGACTATGAACCCGCAATTGGTTGCGCCAATCGCCAAGGGCGATGTGATCGGTAAAGTCGAAGTGAAGCTGGACGATAAGGTGGTGCACAGCGCCGACCTGATCGCCCTGGACGCCGTCGACGAAGGTGGTATCTTCCGCCGCGTGTGGGATAGCATCCGTCTATTCTTCTACGGCTTGTTCAACTGATAGTGTGCATCCGCAAAGCCCCGCGTTGATCCGACGCGGGGCTTTGTTGTCGCCAAGGCTTACGCTTACGAGGCCGTTACGCCATGACCGATACCGAAGTAAAGGCGCCAAAGATCGAATTCCCGGTGGTGGACTATCCCATCAAGATCATCAGCGACACCGGCGTAGGCCGCAAAGACTTGATCCTCGAGATTGTGCGCAAGCACGCGACGATCAATGACCAGCGTGTGGACGAGCGTTCCAGCTCCACAGGCAAATACACCACGATCCAGTTGCACATCGTTGCGACCGGTCAAGACCAGCTCTACGACATCAACAGTGAACTGCGGGCCACTGGCTTCGTGCACATGGTGTTGTGATGTCACATGTCCTGGGCTTTCGCGAGCTCGGCCGGATGGACTACGAGCCCGTCTGGCACGCCATGCAGCGCTTCACCAATGAGCGCGGCAGCTCGGCCCCGGATGAAATCTGGCTGGTGGAGCACCCGCCGGTGTTCACCCAGGGCCAAGCCGGCAAGGGCGAGCACTTGCTGCTGCCGGGGGATATTCCGGTGGTGCAGGTCGACCGAGGTGGCCAAGTGACTTACCATGGTCCCGGTCAGCTGGTGGCTTATCTGCTGCTGGACGTACGCAAGCTTGGCTTTGGCGTACGCGACCTGGTGAGCCGCATGGAGGCTTGCCTGATCGAGCTGTTGGCCAGTTACGGCGTGACCGCTGCGGCCAAGCCCGATGCACCCGGTGTGTATGTGGATGGCGCGAAAATCGCGTCCCTCGGTTTGCGAATTCGCCACGGTTGCTCCTTTCATGGCCTGGCCCTGAATGTGGACATGGACCTGGCGCCGTTTCGACGGATCAACCCGTGCGGCTACGCCGGGCTGGCGATGACCCAATTGAGCGACCACGCCACACCGATTAAATTTGCCGAGGTAAGTGCCCGGCTGCGTGAGCAGCTCGTCAAACACCTCGACTATGCTGAGCAGACGACCCTTACGGGCGGAATCGACTGATTATGACTACTGATGCAGTGCAAACCATGATCCCGACGGTGGACGTTACCGACCGTGCGGCCCCGGCCCCGCGTGCCAAGGTGGAAGCCGGCGTCAAGCTGCGCGGCGCCGAGAAGGTTGCACGCATCCCGGTGAAGATCATTCCGACCACCGAACTGCCGAAGAAGCCTGACTGGATCCGCGTGCGCATCCCGGTTTCGCCGGAAGTCGACCGTATCAAGGCCCTGCTGCGCAAACACAAGCTGCACAGCGTGTGCGAAGAAGCCTCCTGCCCGAACCTGGGCGAGTGCTTCTCTGGCGGCACCGCCACCTTCATGATCATGGGTGACATCTGCACCCGTCGTTGCCCGTTCTGCGACGTGGGCCACGGCCGTCCGAAGCCACTGGACGTCAACGAGCCGGAAAGCCTGGCCATTGCCATTGCCGACCTTAAGCTCAAGTACGTGGTGATCACCTCGGTTGACCGCGACGACCTGCGTGACGGCGGTGCCCAGCACTTTGCCGACTGCATCCGCGAAATCCGCAAGTTGTCGCCAAACGTCATGCTCGAAACCCTGGTGCCGGACTACCGTGGCCGTATGGACGTGGCGCTGGAAATCACCGCTGCCGAGCCGCCGGATGTGTTCAACCACAACCTGGAAACCGTGCCGCGCCTGTACAAGGCCGCGCGCCCGGGTTCGGACTACCAGTGGTCGCTGACCCTGCTGCAGAAATTCAAGCAAATGATGCCGCACATCCCGACCAAATCCGGCCTGATGCTGGGCCTGGGCGAGACTGACGAAGAAGTGATCGAAGTCATGCAGCGCATGCGCGAACACGACATCGACATGCTGACCCTGGGCCAGTACCTGCAACCGTCCCGCAGCCACTTGCCGGTGCAGCGTTTCGTGCACCCGGACACCTTCGCCTGGTTCGCCGAGGAAGGTTACAAGATGGGCTTCAAGAACGTCGCGTCGGGGCCGCTGGTGCGTTCGTCGTACCATGCGGACGAGCAAGCCAAGCTGGTCAAGGCTAGCCTGGTTTCGTAATACAGATTTGGGCAACACCGCTGATCCAATGTGGGAGCGGGCTTGCTCGCGAAGGCGGTGTTTCAGTCACCTGATTTATTGACTGACACTGCGCTTTCGCGAGCAAGCCCGCTCCCACATTTCGTTTCGCGTCAGCCAAGGAGAATTGTGGATGAGCATTGCCGTACCTGCCTTGCGCCCAGAGGGCACCATCGCCCTGATCGCCCCCGCCGGCCCCGCCACGCTGGACGTCGAAAAGGCCGGCCAATGGATGCGCGCCCGCGGCTACGACCTGCGAATCCTTCCTGGCGTCTATGAGCGCGACGGCTACCTGGCCGGCAGCGATACAGTCCGCCTCAACGATCTCCATAAAGCCTTCGCCGACCCTGAAATCGACGCCATCTTCTGCCTGCGCGGCGGCTACGGCACGCCGCGTCTGCTTGATAGCCTGGATTTCGACCTGCTACGCGCCAATCCCAAGCCGTTCGTAGGTTATAGCGACATCACCGCTCTACACCTGGCGATCAGCCGCTACGCCGGCTTCGTGACCTTCCACGGGCCGATGCTCAATGCCGATCTGCTGGGCGATAAGCAACAGCCCACCGAATCCTCGCTGTTCAGCCTGCTGCGCGGCCAACTGAGTACTGGTAGCGAGTTGATGCACCCGGTGGCTTACCCGCTGACGACGATTGAACCGGGCATCGCCTGTGGGCGTTTGCTCGGCGGCAACCTGTCGATGATCGCGGCTGTCATGGGCACGCCCTACGAGATGGATGCCGAGGGCATCATCTTGTTTATCGAAGACGTCAACGAGCCGATCTACCGCATCGACCGTCTGCTCACGCACCTGCGCCTGGCGGGCAAGCTGGCCCAGGTTGCGGGTGTGCTGGTGGGGGATGTGGCGGGTGTGGACAAGGATGCGTTGGAGCGGCTGCTCAAGCAGACCTTTGAACCGCTGTGCATTCCGGTATTGTCCGGCTGGCGCAGTGGGCATTGTGATCCGAACCTGACGTTGCCGATGGGCGCGTTGGTCAGGCTGGATGCGGGGGAGAAGAGGGTGGTGTTGGAGCAGGATGTAGTCGTTAGATAGTTGTTGCCTGTGAAGCCGTCTTCGCAGGCAAGCCAGCTCCCACATTCGACCGTATTCCAAAGGGTGTACGCGGTTAAATGTGGGAGCGGGCTTGCTCGCGAAAGCGGTAGTAGCCATAAGCAGATCTACCGGTTCTGCAACGATTCCAGCAGCTTCACCGTCGGATACCCATCCGCCGGCCAGCCCAGCGCTTGCTGCGCCGCACGAATCGCCTTGCGCGTATTGGCGCCAATGATCCCGTCCGGGTTGCCCGCGTCATAACCGTTGGCACTCAGCGCTGTCTGCAAATCGATACGCTGGGAGCGGCTCAACGGCAGCTCATCCTTCGGCCAGTCACCACGAATCACACCACCGCCACCGAACCTTTCCGACAACAGGCCAACCGCCAGCGCGTAGGACGACGAGTTGTTGTACTTGAGGATTGCGCGGAAGTTATCCAGCACCAGGAACGCCGGGCCACGGTAGCCCGCCGGCAGCAGCAGGGCGGCGGACAGTTGGTCGACGTTGGGCGGCATGCTGGCGCCCGGCGGCAGTTGGATACCGAGTTTCAGCCATTCGGCGACCGTCTTGCGAATGCCGCCATCGGCCAGGGCGTAATCGAAGTTCGCCGGCAGTTGTTTCACCTCAAAGCCCCACGGCTGGCCTTTCTGCCAGCCGGAGCTTTGCAGGTAGTGTGCGGTGGAGGCGAGGGCGTCCGATGGGCTGTTCCAGATGTCGCGGCGACCGTCGCCATCGAAGTCGACGGCGTGGGTGTTGTAGGTGGTCGGGATAAATTGGGTCTGGCCCATGGCGCCGGCCCAGGAGCCTTTCATCTGGTCGGCCTGGATGTCGCCGTGCTGGATGATCTGCAGCGCCGCCAGCAGTTGCGCCTGGGCGAATGCTGGGCGACGGCCTTCATAGGCCAGCGTCGCCAGGGAGCGAATCACCGAGTTATTGCCCTGGAACTGGCCGAAATTGCTTTCCATGCCCCACACCGACACCAACGCCTGGCGGTCGACACCATAACGTTGCTCGATGCTTTGCAGGATATCGGCGTACTTGATCAACAATGCCTGGCCATTACGCACGCGTACCGGCGAAAGGGCGCCGTCGAGGTATTCCCACACGGGGCGGGAAAATTCCGGCTGGCTGCGGTCGGCGCGGATTACCGCCATATCAGGGGTGACGTTGGCGAATGCGTTGTCAAACACGGCTTCGGTGATGCCGGTCTGCAGGGCTTGCACGCGAAAGCCAGCCTGCCATTCGGCAAAGGTCTGGGTCGGTTGGATATCAAGATTGTCCACAGCCAGCGGGGCCACGACAGCGGGCGCTACCACGGGGGCGGTCTGTAACTTTGGCAGTGGTTGAGCGTCGGCGGCGGTCGGTTTCTCCGCGCAGGCGACTAGCAGAATGAGGCTGGAGGCAGCGATCAGTTGGCGAAGGTGCCAACGACGGGGAAGACTAGAGGGCATGCACAGGTCCAGAGATTACAAATCAGGTGCAGACCTTATCATGCCAGAGGGGCGCTTGCCTTCAGGCAGCCAGAAAGTAAGAAGCCTCCCAGCTATTAGACTGGAAGGCTTCGCGGCGGTAGCTGCCTTTGCCCTTGCCGGCGCGTTCCTGACGGCTGCGGAACAGTGGCTGGGCGATGATGGATTTGGCCTTGTTGGGGCCATGCTTGGATGGCTTTTTGCTCATGGTTTGTACTCTTGATAGGTGGGATGAAGCGGTGCAGATCATCTGCCGAAGTTGTGCTGCTGTAAAGCCCGGCGATGTGTAGGAAACCTCGAAATCTGAAGGTGTGCACAGTCAAACTGTGGGAGCGGGCTTGCTCGCGAATGCGGTGTACCAGTCAATAAATCAGGTGACTGATACACCGCATTCGCGAGCAAGTCGAACCGTCGAACCGCCGCTCCCACATTGGTTTTGCGTTGTTCTTAAAAATGGTTACTCAGCAGGCAGTGTCAGGCGCTGGCCGGCCATCAACAACGACAACCGGCTCAAGCTCATCCACGGCGAGCCGGCCGCCTGGCCCTTGATCTGCGCATCAATGCGCTGCGCTTCCAGCAAAAGCTGCGCCCAGCGTTGTGCCGAGTGTCGTTGCAGGGCCTTGCTCATCAAGGGTTTGCGCTTGTCCCAGACCGGTGGCCGGGCTTGGCTGAACGCTTTGTCCAACGGCGTGCCCTGGCTGTATTGCAGGGCGATGTTGGCCAGCACCCGCAGTTCCCGGGCCAGGGCCCAGAGAATCACCGGCGGCTCCACACCTTCGCCGCGCAAGCCTTCAAGCATGCGCAGGGCATGGGCGGGTTCGCCATTGAGGATGGCATCCACCATCCCGAACACATCAAAGCGTGCACTGTCGGCCACGGCGCCCTGGACGGTCTCAACGGTGATTTGCCCGTCTTCGGCCATCAGCTTGAGCTTTTCGATCTCTTGGGCGGCGGCAAGCAAGTTGCCTTCGACCCGGGCGGCGATCAGTTCCACCGCATCCTGGGTCGCCGACAGCCCCGATTGGGACAGGCGTTGGCGAATCCATTGCGGCAACTGGTTGCTGTCCACTGGCCAGATCTGGATGAACTGGGTCTGAGCCCCTTCAACCAGAGCCTTGCCCCACTTGGTTTTCTGCGCGCTGCCGTCAAGCTTGGGCAGGCTGATCAACAAGACCGTGTCTTCGGCAGGTCGTGAACAGTACTCAATGAAGGCGGCGGCACCCTTATCCCCTGGCTTGCCCGAAGGCAGGCGCAGTTCCAGCAGGCGCTTTTCGGCAAACAGCGACATGCTCGCGCCGGCTTGCAGCAACGTGCCCCAGTCGAAACTGGCGTCGGCGCTGAAGACCTGGCGTTCATCGAAACCTTGCTGGCGTGCAGCGGTGCGGATGGCGTCGGCGGCTTCCTGGCACAGCAGCGGGTCATCACCGCTGACGATGTAGACAGGCGCAAGGCCACCTTGCAGGTGTTTGGCGAGTTGAGCGGGGGCGAGTTTCATAGGCAGGGTAAACGGGGCGCCTGGGGCGCCCCGTCTGGCTTACTCGACAGGTACTTCAACAGGCGATTGTTTCGGCGTGTTGTCTTCGTACTCTTTGGCGGCTTTCAGCGCGTCGGCGTCGGCCTTGGCCTTGTTGTCAGCTTGTTGCTGCAAGGTCTCAAGTTGTTCCGGGGTGATCATCGACAGGCGCAGCACCATGCGCTGGACCAACTCGCGACGCATCTCCTTGCGCACCTGGTTGATTTCGGAGTCCGAACCCACCAGGTTGTTGCCGTCGTGGCTGACGATTTTCTGGATCTGGATGTCGTCACCCATCAATGGCAGGTGGTCGCGGCCCTGGACCTCAAAGCTGAGCACGGTGCTCAGTTCGATATCGGAGGCACGCCCGGCGCTGGCATAGCTGAGGTTGCGCTGGGTTTGTTTTTCATTGGCCAGGAACAGCTTGTAGGTCGCGCCGGTGTAGACGTGAACGCCACTGTTTTCCAGGACCTGACGCAGCTGGGTCACTGTTTCGCTGTAGGCGTCGCGGGCACTGACGTCCAGTTCCTTGATCGCCATTTCGTGGGTGCCGGTACCGCGCAGCTGGAAGCCGCAAGCGCTCAGCAGCACGGCAAGGCCCATAACCAGCAAATTGCGTTTGATCATTTTGTTGCTCCCCTTGAAACCATGTGGGCCTTATCGAGGCCCTGAAGGCTTTGTTCGGCGCAGGGCTCAAGCCCTGCGCCCGATCCGATTAGCTAGCGACGATATTGACCAGTTTGCCAGGCACTACGATCACTTTGCGGATCGTCAGGCCTTCGGTAAAACGCAGCACGTTCTCGTTGATGCGGGCAGCCGCTTCGACGTCTTCGCGGCTGGCACTGGCCGGCATGTCGATCTGGCCACGCAGTTTACCGTTGACCTGGATCACCAGTTGCAGCGTGTCCTGTACCAGGGCGCTTTCATCCTGTACCGGCCAGCGCGCGTCGATGACGGCACCGTTGTGGCCCAGGCGGCTCCACAAGTCGTGGCTGATGTGCGGCGTGATCGGGGCCAGCAGCAGTGTGACCGTTTCCAGGCCTTCCTGTACCAGCGCGCGATCCTGTTCAGTGGCTTGCGGCGCTTTTTCCAGCACGTTCATCAGCGTCATCACCTGGGCGATGGCGGTGTTGAATTTGTGGTGCTGGCCCACGTCCTGGCTGGCTTGCTTGATGGCCAGGTGGGTGCTGCGGCGAATGAGTTTCTGCTCGTCGCTCAACGCCGCTACGTCCAGTTTGCCCGGCAAGCCCTGGCTGATGTGGGCATGCGCCAGGCGCCAGACGCGCTTGAGGAAACGGTGCGAGCCTTCGACGCCAGAGTCGGACCATTCGGCGCTCATGTCAGGCGGCGAGGCGAACATCATGAACAGGCGGCAGGTGTCGGCGCCGAACTGGTCGATCATTGACTGTGGGTCAACGCCGTTGTTTTTCGACTTGGCCATCTTCTCGGTGCCACCGATTTCCACCGGCAGGCCGTCGGCGATCAGCTTGGCGCTGATGACCTTGGCTTTGCTGTCGCGCTCAAGCTCGACGTCGGCCGGGTTGAACCAGGTGTAGGCGCCGTTGGCTTCACGGCGGTAGTAAGTCTCGGCGACCACCATGCCTTGGGTCAGCAGGTTCTTGAACGGCTCATCCGAACTCACCAGGCCTTCGTCGCGCATCAGCTTGTGGAAGAACCGCGCGTACAGCAGGTGAAGGATGGCGTGTTCGATACCGCCGATGTACTGGTCCACCGGCAGCCAATGGTCGGCCGCGGATTTTTCGACCAGGCCGCCTTCATAGTGCGGCGAGGCGTAGCGGGCGTAGTACCACGAGGACTCGACGAAGGTGTCCATGGTGTCGGTTTCACGCTTGGCAGGCTGGCCGCATTTCGGGCAGCTGCACTCGTAGAACTCGGGCATGCGCGCCAATGGCGAGCCGGCGCCATCCGGCACCACGTCTTCCGGCAACACGACCGGCAGTTGGTCTTCCGGTACTGGCACGTCGCCACAGCTTTCACAGTGGATGATCGGGATCGGGCAGCCCCAGTAGCGCTGGCGGCTGATGCCCCAGTCGCGCAGGCGGAACTGGGTGCGCGAGGCGCCGAGGTTCTTCTTGATCAGCGCGACTTCGATCGCGTCGAACGCGCCCTGGAAGTCCAGGCCATCAAATTCGCCGGAGTTGATCAGTTCACCGTGCTCGCCGTAGGCGTCTTGCCACGGGGCCGGGTTGGTGTCGCCCGAGCTGGTGCGCACCACGGATTTGATCGGCAGGCTGTACTTGGTGGCGAATTCGAAATCGCGCTCGTCGTGAGCCGGCACAGCCATTACGGCGCCATCGCCATAGTGCATCAGCACGTAGTTGGCGACCCAGACCGGCAGCTTTTCACCGGTGAGTGGGTGCTCGACGAACAGGCCGGTTGGCAGGCCTTTTTTCTCCTGGGTGGCGACGTCGGCTTCGGCCACGCTGCCGCCTTTGCATTCGGCGATGAACGCCTGCAGCTCAGGGTTGTTCTGGGCTGCCTGGGTGGCCAGCGGGTGTTCGGCGGCCACGGCGACGTAAGTCGCGCCCATCAGGGTATCCGGACGGGTAGTAAACACTTTGAGCGCGCCCGCTACGCCGATCGAATCGACGTTGTACGGGAACTGCACTTCCATGCCCTTGGACTTGCCGATCCAGTTGCGTTGCATGGTCTTGACCTGTTCAGGCCAGCCCGGCAGGTCGTCGAGGCTCGACAAGAGTTCATCCGCGTAGGCGGTGATCTTGAAGTAGTACATCGGGATTTCGCGCTTTTCGATCAGCGCGCCGGAGCGCCAGCCGCGACCGTCGATCACCTGTTCGTTGGCCAACACGGTCTGGTCGATCGGGTCCCAGTTCACGGTGCCGCTCTTTTTGTAGATCACGCCTTTTTCGAACAGGCGAGTGAACAGCCATTGTTCCCAGCGGTAGTAGTCCGGCTTGCAGGTGGTCACTTCGCGGGACCAATCCACCGCCAAGCCCAGGCTGCGCAGCTGGTTCTTCATGTAGGCGATGTTTTCGTAGGTCCACTTGGCAGGGGCCACGTTGTTTTTCATCGCGGCGTTTTCCGCCGGCATGCCGAAGGCGTCCCAACCCATGGGTTGCAGGACGTTCTTGCCTTGCATGCGCTGGTAGCGGGAAATCACGTCACCGATGGTGTAGTTGCGCACGTGCCCCATGTGTAGCTTGCCGCTGGGGTAAGGGAACATCGATAGGCAATAGAAAGTCTCCTTGCCTGGCTGTTCACTGACTTCAAAGGACTTTTGCTCGTCCCAGAAGGTTTGGGCGGCGTTTTCTATTTCACGGGGCTGATATTGTTCGTGCATGGCTACTTTTGAACTGAATAGGGGTGGCCTAATCCTCTTCGGTGCAACGTTCAGGTTGATCGACACCAAAAAGCGGCGCGTCCGTGCCCAAACCCTGCGGGAAGTGGAGTTACAGGAAGCGCCGTAGCATACATGACCCCACTCTATCGAGGGAAACCCTGATTGCGCACGCAGGGCCGTCTGTCGCGGCGGCAGGCAGGGGCAGCCATGGGGGCTACGCTGTTTATTGGGGAGTGAGTCATATCTTCAATGAGGTGAGGGGATGGTTGAATCGCAGCGAATCGTATCGAAACCGGATATCTACGAAGGACTGATCGACCGATTGGGTCGTGCATTGGATGCGGCGAGAACAGCAGGCCGATTGCGTGATGAGCGGCCTGTTGAGTTGGAACTGCGTGGTTTGAGCCGCGCAGAGCTGGAACTGATCGAGGCCTATTTGGAACGCAATGGGCGCAGTGCGCCTCCCTGGGTGGCAAACCCGCCAGCAGGGGAGCCTACGCACCCAGCCAAGGTGGTGTGGCTCAAGGACTTGTCGGCCGGTCGTGGCCCGGAAAAGCTCCGGTCCGCCCGCTACAAGTAGTTCATTCCCCCCTGAACGCATCATCGCGCTGCACTGTAAGGATTGTCGCTAAACCCCGTTACACCTTAGGCTTCGGGCATCTATGGAGATGCCCGATGCCTATTCGTTATTTCATTAAACAATTGCTCCTGCCGCCCGGCATTCTCTTGCTGCTGCTGGCGCTTGCCTGGTGGTTTCGTCGCAGCCGGCCACGCTTGGCGGGTTGCTGCTTTGCCCTGGGTTTTGGCGGCATGTGGCTGATCAGCCTGCCGGTGATGGTGGAGTGGGGCGCACGGGCCCTGGAAACCGAGCCGCCGCTGGCGCGGGAAGACTGGTCGACACTGGCTCAGCGCGCCGACGCTATTGTGGTGTTGGGTTCAGGGCGCGAGCGCGGCGACCCGGCCTGGGGCGCCGACCAGCCAACCGGTATCGGCCTGGAGCGTCAGCGGTATGCCGCACGATTGGCCAAGGCCTCCGGGTTGCCGGTGTTGACCGCTGGCGGCCTGCATTATGGCACCCCGCCCAGCGAGGCAGAGTTGATGTCGGTGTCGATGAGGGATGACTTCGGTGTGACGGTGCACTGGAAGGAAGAGCACAGCCGCACTACGTGGGAAAATGCGCAGATGAGTGCTGAGATTCTGCTACCCGAGGGCGTCAAGCGCGTAGTGGTTGTAACTCAGGCCTGGCACATGCCGCGTGCGGTGTGGAGTTTTGAGAAGGCTGGCTTCACGGTAGTGCCTGCGCCAGTGGGGTTCCTGGGCGTAGACAATGCCAGGCCGCTGGGTGGTTGGATGCCGGAGTTCAAGTCGGTGTGGCAGAGCGGGCAGTTGATCAATGAAGCGGTGGGGCAGGTAGGTTACCGGTTGTTTTATCGGTAACTCGCCACACCGCAGGTCAATCATGGGAGCTGGCAAGCCAGCTCCCACACTGCTTTACGTTTGTCTGTTAGACGGTTTTGGACATGCGACCGGCCAGCAGCGCCCAGCCAAACAGCCCAAGGCACACAATAATCAACGGCCACGAGCGCCATTGCAGGTACGGCGTGAGGTTGTGCATCGGCACTACTTCACCGTAGAGAATGCCGCGCTCGAATTGCGGGATCTGCACGGTGATCTGCCCATACGGGTTGATCAGGCCGGTCACGCCATTGTTGGTGGCACGGATCATCCAGCGGCCGGCTTCAAGCGCACGCATCTGCGCCATTTGCAGGTGTTGTAAAGGGCCGATGGAGCGACCGAACCAGGTGTCGTTGCTGATGGTCAGCAGCAGATCACTCTGAGCCGAGAGGCCGGCGGCGAACTCCGGGTACACCACTTCGTAGCAAATGAAGGGCGCAATCTGATAGCCCTTGGCCTGTAGCATCGCCTGATCGGCAGGACCACGGGCGAAGTCCGACATCGGCAGGTCAAAGAAGGCGATCAGGCCGCGCAGCATGTCCTGCAGCGGGACGTATTCGCCAAACGGCACGAGCTTCTGCTTGAGGTAGGTGCCGTCACCTTCGCCCACCACGGTGATGCCGTTGAAGTAGCGCTTCTGGTGGTGCACTTCCTGGCGGATCGGTACACCGGTAATCAGCGCAGTGTGCCGGTCAGCGGCGAACTTGCCCATCATGCCCAGGTAGCCTTCGACAGACTCCTTGAGCACCGGCACCGCCGTCTCCGGCCATACCAGCAGGTCCACACGCTTTGAGCTCAAACTCATGTCGCGGTACAGCGCAAGCTGCGCATTGAGCTGTTCCGGGTCCCACTTCATGCTTTGTTCGACATTGCCCTGAATGGCTGCGACGCTCAGTGGCGCCCCAGACGGGCTGGTCCAGGCGTGATGCTTGAGGGCCAGGCCGATCACCCACGGCGCTACCAGCAGCACCAAGCCAGCGCCGATAAAGGCATTGCGCTTGCCGGCCAGCAGGCGCGGCAGGTTGCACAGCAGGGCTGCCGTCAGTGCCAGGGCAAAGGAAATCAGCCACATGCCGCCCACGGGTGCCAAGCCAGTCAGGGGGCCGTCGAGTTGGCTGTAACCGGAGTACAACCACGGGAAACCGGTGAGGAACCAGCCGCGAAATGCTTCCTGGCCGACCCACAACGCCGCGAACGTGAGCGCATCCGCCAACGGCGCTTCATTGCGGCGCAACCAGCGCGCCCACAGCCAGGCGGGCAGGGCGAAGAACCAGGCGATGGCCGCGGTAAACAGCAGCATCAAGAAGCCAGCCAGCAACACCGAAGCGCCGCCGAAATGGTGGATGCTGTAGTAAATCCAACTGGTGCCAGCGCCAAACAGGCCAAAGCCGAAGCACCAGCCACGGCCAAGCGCCTGGCGGGGGCTCAGATCCCGCAGCCCTACATAGAACAACCCGACCGCTACCAGTGCAAATGGCCACAGATCGAACGGCGCCAGCGCCAGGGTGGTGATGGCGCCGGCCACCACGGCCAGCAAATTACCGGGCCAGCCGGGTGCGATCAAACGGCGCATGTCAGTCCTTAGCGGGCAATAGGTGTCAGGCGGATCAGGTGGATACGACGGCTGTCCGCATTCAGGATACGGAAGCGATAAGCGCCGATCTCGGTGGTTTCGTTACGTTTTGGCAGATGCCCGAACGCACTCATCACCAGGCCACCCACGGTGTCGAACTCATCGTCGGAGAATTCGCTGTCGAAGAACTCGTTGAAATTCTCGATCGGCGTCAGCGCCTTGATCAGGAAATCACCGCTGGGCAGCGGCTTGATGTAGCTGTCTTCTTCAACGTCGTGTTCGTCTTCGATGTCGCCGACGATCTGTTCCAGCACGTCTTCAATGGTGACCAGGCCAGCGACGCCGCCGTATTCGTCGATCACAATGGCCATGTGATTGTGGTTGGCGCGGAATTCCCGCAGCAGCACGTTCAGGCGCTTGGATTCAGGCACAAAGGTGGCCGGACGCAGCAGGTCCTTGATGTTGAAGCTGTCACCGTTCTCCTTGAGGATCAACGGCAGCAGGTCCTTGGCCAGCAGGACACCCATGACGTCGTCATGGCTTTCACCGATCACCGGGTAGCGCGAGTGCGCCGAGTCGATCACGGCCGGGAGGAATTCCCGTGGGGTCTGGGTTGCCTTGATGCTGATCATCTGCGAGCGCGGGACCATGATGTCGCGTACTTGCAGGTCAGCCACCTGAATGGCGCCCTCGACGATAGCCAGCGCTTCGCTGTCCAGCAACTTGTTCTGATGGGCCTCGCGCAGCAGCTCAAGCAGCTCCTGGCGGTTTTTCGGCTCGTGGGCAAAAGCCTGGGTAATTTTACCCAGCCATGACTTCTGCCCGTTGCTCGATCGGTCTTCGCTCATAGCGATTACTCTGAATCCTTTAGTGTGACAATTGAGTGTTTTTAAACTTCGTCGTCTGCATACGGGTCTGGATGACCCAGTTCTGCAAGCAACGTTTGTTCCAGTGTTTCCATCTCGCAGGCTTCGTCATCGTCTATATGGTCGTAACCCAAGAGATGCAAGCAGCCGTGGATGACTAGATGGGCCCAATGGGCTTCAAGTTCCTTGCCTTGTTCCTTGGCCTCGCGCTCCACCACCTCGACACAGATGACCAGGTCGCCCAGTAACGGGATATCCAGCAGTTCATCAGGTACGTCGGCGGGGAAGGACAGTACGTTGGTCGCGTAATCCTTCTGGCGCCAGGTGTGGTTCAGTTCGCGGCCTTCGGGCTCGTCGACCAGGCGAATGGTCAGTTCCGAATCAGCGGTGCGCTGGCGCAGGGCCAGCGCACACCATTGGCGGAACTGTTCTTCGCTGGGCGCGGGCGCTTCGGTAGCCAGCTGCAGGTCTAGCTCAAGCATCGCGGCGAGTGTCCTTGGACAAACCATCGTCACGGTGTTCGAAGCGCTCGTAGGCTTCGACAATGCGCTGCACCAGCGGGTGGCGCACTACGTCCTTGGGCGAGAAATGCGTGAAACTGATGCCCGGCACGTCTTTGAGCACTTCAATCACATGGCTCAGGCCCGACTTGGTGCCCTTGGGCAGGTCAACCTGGGTAATGTCGCCGGTGATAATGGCCGTGGAACCGAACCCGATGCGGGTCAGGAACATCTTCATTTGCTCGACCGTGGTGTTCTGGCTTTCGTCGAGGATGATGAAGCTGTTGCTCAAGGTGCGGCCGCGCATGTAGGCCAGCGGGGCGATCTCAATCACTTGGCGTTCGATCAGCTTGGCCACGTATTCAAAGCCGAGCATCTCGTAAAGCGCGTCGTAGAGCGGGCGCAGGTACGGGTCGATCTTCTGCGCCAGGTCGCCGGGCAGGAAACCGAGCTTCTCGCCAGCCTCGACCGCCGGGCGCACCAGCAGGATGCGGCGCACTTGCTCGCGCTCCAGTGCGTCGACCGCGCAGGCCACGGCCAGGTAGGTCTTGCCGGTACCCGCAGGGCCGATGCCGAAGTTGATGTCGTTACCGAGGATTGCCTTGACGTACTTCTGCTGATTCAGGCCCTTTGGGCGAATCATGCCTTTTTTGGTACGCAGGGCCACGCTGGCTTCGGCCACGGGGTTGTTGGCCAAATCTTCCACAGCCGATTCCTGCAAATACAGGTGCACGGTTTCCGGCGACAGCTCGCTACCCTTGGTTTCGCGGTAGAGCCGACGCAGCAGGTTTTCTGCAGACTTGGTGTAGTGGGCCTCGCCAATGAGCTCGAACTGATTGCCGCGGTTGCGGATCTCGATGCCCAGGCGTTGTTCGATCAGGCGCAGGTGCTCGTCGAACTGTCCGCACAGGTTGGCGAAACGGCGAGCCTCAAAGGGCTCGAGGAGAAAACGATGGGGTTCTGCTATGGGTGCGTTCAAGGTCGCTTTTAGCCGCCCTTTGGCTGTTGAGGTGAAATAGAGAATAACGCCAGCCGCCTGTGTGCGAAAGCACTTAAATGGACTGGCCTCACTCTCAAGAACTACAAATAACTACTGTGGGAGCTGGCTTGCCTGCGATGGGGCCTGCACATTCAAAAGAGATGTCGCCTGTTACATCGCTATCGCAGGCAAGCCAGCTCCCACATTTGATCTTCATTTATCCTGGGATTGTCAGTTGATCAAAGAACCACGCAACGAATGGGGCTGCGCCGCATCAATGTGCACCTCGGCAAACTGGCCGATCAAGGTCGGATTGTCGCAACGGAAATTTACGATTCGGTTGTTCTCAGTACGCCCTTGCAGCTCACCCGGGTCTTTTTTCGAGTAGTCGGTGACCAGGATCCGCTGGGTCGAACCGACCATTTGTCGGCTGATCTCGAAACCCTGTTGGTTCAAGCGGTGTTGCAGCGCGTTCAAGCGCTCTTTTTTCAGCGCTTCCGGGGTTTCGTCCAGCAAGTCGGCCGCCGGGGTGCCGGGGCGCTGGCTATAGACGAACGAGTAGGAGAAGTCGAAACCGACATCCTCGATCAGCTTCATGGTCTGCTCGAAGTCTTTCTCGGTTTCACCGGGGAAGCCAACGATAAAGTCCGAACTGATGCAGATACCCGGCACCGCCGCGCGCAATTTGCGCAGTTTGGATTTGTATTCCAGCGCCGTATGGTTGCGCTTCATCGCCGACAGGATGCGGTCCGAGCCCGATTGCACCGGCAGGT
Organism: Pseudomonas sp. H1_A03; assembly: GCF_054685145.1. Taxonomy (NCBI): domain Bacteria; kingdom Pseudomonadati; phylum Pseudomonadota; class Gammaproteobacteria; order Pseudomonadales; family Pseudomonadaceae; genus Pseudomonas; species Pseudomonas sp. H1_A03. The sequence goes on along the minus strand of NZ_CP162829.1, from coordinate 482,970 downwards.
GCAGGTGTTTGACCAGCTCCGGCACCTCGGCGTGAGCCTGGATCAGGCTGTCGGAAAACTCCAGCGGGTGCGAGGTGGTGTAGCGAATACGCTCGATTCCGTCCACGGCGGCGACCACGCGGATCAACTCTGCCAGGTCGGCCAGGCGGCCGTCGTGGGTCAGGCCGCGATAGCCGTTGACGTTCTGGCCCAGCAGCGTCACTTCGCGCACGCCGTTTTCGGCCAGGTGGATGATTTCCGACATGACATCGTCAAACGGCCGGCTGACTTCTTCACCTCGGGTGTAGGGCACTACGCAGAACGTACAGTACTTGCTGCAGCCTTCCATCACCGACACGTAGGCGCTTGGCCCATCGATACGGGGCTCGGGCAAATGGTCGAATTTTTCGATCTCCGGGAAGGATACGTCGACCTGCGGCAGCTTGGTGATGCGCGCCGCGTCGATCATTTCCGGCAGGCGGTGCAGGGTCTGTGGGCCGAAGACCACGTCGACATAGGGCGCGCGGTCGCGGATCGCGGCGCCTTCCTGGCTGGCCACGCAACCGCCGACGGCGATCACCATGTCCGGGTTGGCCAGTTTCAATTCACGCCAGCGGCCCAGTTGTGAGTACACACGGTCCTGGGCCCGTTCGCGGATCGAGCAGGTATTAAGCAGGATCACGTCGGCATCTTCGGCGCGGGCGGTGACTTCCAGGGCCTGGTGTTCGCCCAGCAGGTCGACCATGCGCGAGCTGTCGTACTCGTTCATCTGGCAACCGTGGGTTTCGATATAAAGCTTCTTGGCCATGGTAATCGTCAACTGGTGGTAAAGAACCGCGCATTATAGGGGGCATGCCCATTGGTTCCTAGCGTTGTGCATCGGGTGCCATGCTATAGTTCGCGCCCTCTTTTATATCCCCGATGTGTTGTTCGCCCACCATGACCAAACGTGAAGCTCCAATCTATAAGGTGATTTTCCTCAACCAGGGCCAGGTGTTCGAAATGTACGCCAAGCAGATCTATCAGAGCGATCTGTGGGGTTTCCTGGAGGTGGAAGAGTTCGTCTTTGGCGAGCGCACCCAGTTGGTCGTCGACCCGGGCGAAGAAAAGCTCAAGGCTCAGTTCGAAGGCGTGGTGCGCAGTTTTGTGCCGATGCATTCGATTGTGCGCATCGATGAAGTCGAGCGCCTGGGCACGCCGAAAATCAGCGAAGCGCGGGGCGTGAGCAATGTCATGCCGTTTCCGATGCCGATGCCTGAGAAATAAGTCTTCAGACCGCGTCGCGCCCATCGCTGGCTTGCCTGCGATAGCGATAGAAGGGTTTAGATGAATTCAGGGCAGGGGTGAAAAGGGCGAACGCCCATCCGCGCTCTGCAATTCCTGCAGGTAATTGCGGAAAATCTGCCCCAGCACCTGGGTCGCCACTTCCAATTCATCACGCTGCATGTGCTCGGCGACTTCGTCGGCCGTATCCAGCGCATCTTCCGCACCGTTGACCGCCGCCATTTTCAGCACGATATACGCCTGGACGTTATTGGCCGGCACACCTTCGCCTTTGAAGAACATGTTGCCCAGTTGGAACTGCGCCTGGGCGTGGCCCTGCAACGAGGCTTTCTCGAAGTAGCTCAAGGCCTTGTTGAGGTCGCGGGCTGGGTTTTTGCTGTCGTGGAAGTACTCACCCAACTCGTATTGCGCCTGCGCATCCCCGTCCTCGGCCTGTTTCTGGCACGCGCTCAGCGCTTCGGCCTGGCTGTCTGGCTGGGTATTGAGGGTGCAACGACCCATCGCTGGGATTAACAACGAGTTGCCGCCTGCTTGTGCATGTGCCAGCAGCGGCTGAAGGAGCAACAGGCAGCCCAGAACCAGGGTGCGGCCGGTGCGTTTCATGGGAATCGACTTACCTCTGACGGGGCACGCGGACCCTCGGGGGATCCAATAAGCGCGCATTATGAAATAAGCAGGCCTCTGCTTACAAAGTCTTTACTCGTTTTTCTGCTGGTTGGGCAAGTTATCTGCCGGATTGCAGGTGATTTCTCGAAAAAACTCGGAAATCTCTGTAAGCAAAGTAGCAAATCAGACACCGTTTGTGCGGTGCCTGATTTTTACGGCCAATTATTTCAGTGCGGCGAAGGCGCGTTCAGCGGCGTCGAGGGTCAGCTTCAGTTCGGCTTCGCCATGGGCGATCGAGGTGAAGCCGGCTTCGAACGCGCTCGGCGCCAGGTACACGCCGCCTTCCAGCATCAGGTGGAAGAAGCGCTTGAACAGATCTGCGTCGCTGCCCATCACGTCATCAAACGTGACGATATCGTCGGCGCCGCTGAAGTACAGGCCGAACATGCCGCCCGCTTGCGTTGTTACAAACGGGATACCGGCGGCGTCGGCGCGTTGTTGCAGGCCGTCGAGCAGGCGGGTGGTGTAGTCGGTCAGCTCGGCGTGGAAACCCGGGCGGCTGATCAGGCGCAAGGTGGTCAGGCCGGCGGCCATGGCCAGTGGGTTACCTGACAAGGTGCCTGCCTGGTACACCGGGCCCAGCGGCGCGATGTGCTGCATGATTTCGCGCTTGCCGCCAAAGCAGCCCACTGGCATGCCGCCACCGATGATCTTGCCGAAGGTGCTCAGGTCTGGCGTTACGCCGTAGTGCGCCTGCGCGCCACCAAGGGCCACACGGAAACCGGTCATCACTTCGTCGAAAATCAGCACCACGCCGTGCTTGTCGCACTGCTCGCGCAGGCCTTCAAGGAAGCCTGGCGCAGGCGGTACGCAGTTCATGTTGCCGGCCACCGGTTCGACGATGATGCAGGCCACGTCCTGGCCCACTTCATTGAGCATCTGCTCGACGGCGGCGATGTCGTTGAACGGCAGGGTCAGGGTGTGTTTGGCAAAGGCTGCCGGTACGCCGGCCGAGCTTGGCACGCCTTGGGTCAGCAGGCCGGAACCGGCTTTCACCAGCAGGCTGTCGGAGTGGCCGTGGTAGCAGCCTTCGAACTTGATGATGCTGTCGCGGCCGGTGAAACCACGGGCCAGGCGGATCGCGCTCATGGTGGCTTCGGTGCCGGAGCTGACCATGCGCACCATTTCCATCGACGGCACGATGGCGCACACCAGATCGGCCATCTCGGTTTCCATGGCGGTCGGTGCGCCGTAGGACAGGCCGTGTTCCAGTTGCTTGCGCACCGCGTCCAGTACGTCCGGGTGGCTGTGGCCGAGGATCATCGGGCCCCAGGAGCCGACGTAGTCAACGTAGCGCTTGTCATCTTCGTCGGTGACGTAGGCGCCTTCGGCATGCTTGAAGAACAACGGCGTGCCGCCCACGCTTTTGAACGCACGCACGGGGGAGTTCACACCGCCGGGGATATGTTTCTGGGCATTGGCAAACAGCGTTTCGGAACGGGACATGGTTGGGCTCTCTGAAATCAAATCTTAAGAAGGGCGTTGAACGCGCGGGCGCGACGCGTGACTTCCTGGGTGCTGTCGGCGCCAAACAGGCCGTGCACCACCGCCAGCAGGTCGGCCCCGTGGGCCACCAGCGGTTCGGCGTTCTCCAGGGTGATACCGCCGATCACGCAGATTGGCACGTGCAAGCGTGCGCGCGCCTGGGCCAGCATCTCGACGGTGGCCGCCGGCGCGCCGGGCTTGGTGTTGGAGTTGAAGAAGCGGCCGAAGGCGACGTAGCTGGCGCCTTCCTTGGCGGCCTGCTCGGCCAGTTCGATCTGGCTGTGACAGGTCGAGCCGATGATGGCCTTGGAACCGAGCAGCGCACGGGCCGGGGTCAGTGGGCCGTCGGTCTGGCCCAGGTGCACGCCGACGCCGAGGCGCGCGGCCAATTCAGCGTCATCGTTGATGATCAGTTGGGTCTTGTAGCGCGAGCACAGCTCCCGCAGCTTTTCCGCTTCACGCAGGCGCCGGGCTTCGTCGCTGCTTTTGTCGCGGTACTGCAGCAGGGTCACGCCACCGTCCAACGCCGCTTCGACGTAGGCGAGGAATTTGCCGGCCAACAGTTGGCTGTCGGTAATGGCGTAAAGGCCACGTAGTTTCATCGGGCATGCCCCTTGGTGTTAAGAGCAGAAATCCAGCGGCAACCGGCGCGGTACAAACTGGCCCTGGCCGAGTTGTTCGGCGTCACGCAGTGTGCGCCAAGTGTAGCTGAGGGCCGATTGCACGGCGCTGACCAAGCCTTCGCCCTGGGCGATCCGGCCGGCCAATGCACTGGCCAGCGTGCAGCCCGAACCATGGTAACTGCCGGGCAGGCGCTGGCAGGTAAAGGTCTGGCGCGTGCCTTCACGGCTATAGAGACGGTTGTGCACTTCGTGCTCATCGCCATGGCCGCCAGTGATCAGCAGGTGCTTGATGTACGGCAGCAGCTTCTCGGCGCATTCGTCCGCCGTGCCTTCAGGCAATTCTGCAAGGATGCGCGCTTCGGGCAAGTTTGGCGTGGCGATCAGCGACAACGGCAGCAGCCGCTCGCGCATCGCGTAACCGACCTCGTCCTTGCCCAGGCTGCCACCGCCACCGGCGCGCAGCACCGGGTCGCACACTACCGGCAGGTGCGGGTGCGCCTGCAGCAGTTCGACCACGGTGTCGACCATCGCAGTGGAACCGAGCATGCCCAGCTTGACCGCTGCCACCTCGGAATCGCCGAGCACGGCATTGGCCTGGGCCAGCACCCACTCGCGGTCGAGCACGCGGAAATCGCTGACGTTGACGGTGTTCTGCACGGTCAGGGCGGTGACGGCCGGGGCCGCATGGCAGCCCTGGGCGAGCAGGGCTTCAATATCTGCCTGCAAGCCGGCGCCACCACTGGGATCATGGCCGGAGAGACAGAGGACAACGGGGCGAGAGCTGTAGATATTCATGGTGCGCGAGCTTACCACCAAACGCTTTTGCCGGGGCCGTCTGGCGATGGCTGAATTTTGTACGCAATCATCAGCGTTTATGGCTGTTTGCTAGTATCCGCTACTTACGGTGAAACGCGCTAAAACCCTTGTTCTAGAGCCTTTCAAAATTTTATTTCAATGGTGTCCAATGGCCTTTAGCGGCTATGCTAGAGTGGATCCAAACGACTAACTGTATTGCCGGTGTACGTCTTCTCAAAAGGATGGGGGGCTTTTTGACATAACCGGACAGGCCACGCTGGGGCACTATGCGCTATTTGCTGATTTTACTGTTGTGCGGGCTGCCGCTGCTCGCCAACGCCGTCGAGTTCAACCAAGACACGCGAAGCCTGCCGCTGGGCCGGGCCATGCAAGTGCTCGAAGACCCGACCGATGCCCTGACCATTGCTGATGTGAGCGCGCCTTCCGCCGCCACGCTATTCAAGCCCCACGATAAAGACACACTCAACGCCGGCTACTCACGCTCGGTATTCTGGCTCAAGGTCAATCTGCATTACCTGCCCACCCATCCCGAAGCGCAACGCACCTGGTTGCTGGAGCTGGCGTACCCGCCGCTCGACCATCTTGAGCTGTATTTGCCCGACAGCACCGGCACCTATCGCCTGGCCGGGCGCACGGGGGACGCGCTGCCCTATTCTTCCCGTGAAATTCGCCAGAACAATTACCTGTTCAACGTCGACTTCACCCCTGGGCAGGCGAAAACTGTCTACCTGCGCCTGCAAAGCGAGGGCTCGATCCAGGCGCCATTGACGCTCTGGTCCAGCACCGCCTACCTGGAACAACAGCCGCTGCGCTTGTATGTGTTAGGCCTGATCTATGGCGTGTTGTTGGGGATGCTGGTCTACAACCTGTTCATCTACCTCAGCGTGCGCGACACCAGCTACCTCTATTACATCTTCTATATTGCTTCGTTCGGCATGTACCAACTGTCGGTCAACGGCGCGGCGGTGGAGTATTTCTGGCCAAACAACCCTTGGTGGGCGAATGCGGCGACGCCGTTCCTGATTGGCTCGGCGGCGCTCTTCGGCAGCCTGTTTGCGCGCAGCTTCTTGCACACCGCCCAGCACAGTCGCTGGATCAACCGCCTGCTGCTGGCGCTGGTGGCCTGCGGCGCAGTGGTGATGCTGCTGTCGTTGATGACCAGCTACGCCCTGGCGCTGCGCCTGGCCACTGGTCTGGCGCTGGTATTTACCGTGACCATCTTTGTTGCCGCCATCAAGGCCTGGTATTGCGGCCAGCGAGTGGCGCGCTATTTCATCATTGCCTGGTCGGCGTTCCTGCTGGGCGGGGTGGTGAATACGCTGATGGTGCTGGGCTACCTGCCCAATGTGTTCCTGACCATGTACGCCAGCCAGATCGGCTCGGCGATTGAAGTGGCGTTGTTGTCCCTGGCCCTGGCCGACCGTATCAACTCCATGCGTGAGCAACAGGCGCAGATCCTGTTCGATGCCAGCCAGAAGCTCGAAGTGCTCAACCAGCAATTGGCCCGCAGTAACCGACTCAAGGATGAGTTCCTCGCTACCCTCACTCACGAACTGCGCACGCCCATGAACGGCGTGATCGGCTCCCTTGAACTGATGCAAACCGTGCCGTTGGACGCTGACCTGGCGCAGTACCAGCAAACGGCCGCCGGTTCGGCGCGGGACATGATGCGCATGGTCAACGGCATCCTCACCCTGACTGAATTGCAGGCCGGGCGCCTGAGTGCCCAGCCGCAGGTGTTCAGCCTGCGCGGGACGCTCGAGACCTTGCGCCAGCAGTTCAACGCCAGCGCCCAGAGCAAAGGCCTGGCGTTTTCCATCGACGTGGCGGATGAGCTGCCGGACCGCGTGGTGGGCGACGCCGACAAACTGCTGCAGTGCCTGGATTGCCTGCTGGACAACGCCTTCAAATTCACCCACGAAGGCTCGGTCCGCCTGCGTGTGGTCGGCGTGCCGCACAGTGAGGGCGCTTTGCGCCTGAGCTTTATCGTCACCGACACCGGCATCGGCTTTGCCTTCCTAGATGAGGCCACGCTGTACCAGCGGTTCTTCCAGCTCGATGGCTCCACCACCCGCGAATATGGCGGCATGGGTATCGGCTTGGCGATCTGTCGGCAACTGATCGAGCTGCTGGGCGGGCGCCTCACTCATCATTCCGAACCGAGCAAAGGCAGCCGCTTCCAGCTGGAGGTGGAGGTCAGCCCAGTGCCGCCTGAGTTCAAACCAATGCCAGGCCGGCAACGCGCGCCTCAGGAGTGCGCGGTGCTGCTGGTGGATGACAACAGCGTCGGCCAATTAGTGGTGCGCGGCATGCTGCTTAAGCTCGGCTACCGGGTGAAAAACGTGGACAGCGGCCCGAACGCGTTGGCGGCTTTGCAGGCCGGGGATTTCGACGCGGTACTGTTGGACCTTCCCGAAGGTGGTTTCTCTTTGTGCTGTCAGATTCGTGCACTGCCTGGCTGCGGTGAATTGCCGGTGATCGCCTTGAGTGCGTCGCTGAATGTGTCTGAGCGCGAGCATTGCCATGGCATCGGTATCTCCGATCGGCTGGTCAAGCCGGTGCGTTTCGAGGCATTGCAAGCGGTGTTGGAGCGTCGGTTGTTGTGTCCGGTCGAGGGCGAAAGCGCCGGGCTTTCGGCGGGTATGCCCCTTTTTTAAGGCGGATGACGGTGCTTAACTGAAATTCAGGCCCCAACTGGACGTGGCCTTTTTCAGGAGGCCCGTCATGAACCTGCATCAGTTTGCCGAGACCCACGACGTCACCAACCAACCGCCGTCCCTGGACGGCACTAACCTGTATCGCATCGACTTGCCACTGCAAGAATGGTCACGCCGCTGTGGCGCTGGCTGGGCGCAGGCGCGCATCGATGCCTACGGCGCGCTAGCCGGTGGGCCGCTGATGGAAGCCGGGTTCCTGGCCAATCAGAACAAACCGGTATTCAACAGCCATGACCGCTATGGTCATCGCATCGACCTGGTGGAATTTCACCCGGCTTATCACGAACTGATGCGCACCGCCGTCGAGCACGGCCTGCCGTCGCTGCCTTGGGCGCACCCGCAGTCCGGTGCCCATGTGGCCCGCGCTGCCATGACCTACCTGCACAGCCAGGCCGAAGCCGGTACCGGCTGCCCGCTGACCATGACCTTCGCCTGTGTGCCGGCGCTGCGTATGCAGCCAGAATTGGCTGACCTTTGGCTGCCGAAAATTCTCAGCACTCAATACGACCCACGCAATGTCGGCATCGCCCACAAGGCCGGGGCCACCATTGGCATGGCCATGACCGAGAAACAGGGCGGCACCGACGTGCGCGCCAATACCACCCGCGCTTACCCGGTCGGCGCGGGCGGCCCGGGGCAAGCCTATGAACTGGTGGGCCACAAATGGTTCTGTTCGGCGCCGATGTGTGATGCCTTCCTTACGCTGGCGCAAACCGACAAGGGCCTGTCCTGCTTCCTACTGCCTCGACATCGCCCGGATGACACGCGCAACGAGTTCTACATCCAACGCCTGAAAAACAAACTCGGCAACTGCTCCAACGCCTCCAGCGAAGTGGAGTTCCGTGGCGCCCTGGCCTGGATGATCGGCGAGGAGGGACGCGGCGTGCCGACCATCATCGAGATGGTCGCCATGACCCGCTTCGATTGCATGGTCGGCTCCAGCGCCCTGATGCGCCAGGCGCTGACCCAGGCCAGCCATCACTGTGCCCATCGCTCGGTGGGCGGCCGTGTACTCAGCGAGCAACCGCTGATGCAAAACGTGCTGGCTGACCTGGCACTGGAAAGTGAATCCGCGTTGGCCCTGAGCATGCGCATGGGCAAGGCCCTGGATAACCTGGGTGATGAGCAGGAAGCCAAGTTCGCCCGGCTGGTGACGGCGGTGGGCAAGTATTGGATCTGCAAGCGCGCCCCGGCCATGATCAACGAAGCCGCCGAGTGCATGGGCGGCGCCGGGTATGTGGAGGACAGCATCCTGCCGCGCCTGTACCGTGAGGCCCCGGTGAATTCGACGTGGGAAGGTTCCGGCAATGTGCAGTGCCTGGACGTGCTGCGCGCGTTGTCAAAAGAACCGGGTGTGCTGGAGGCGTTGTTTGTCGAACTCGGGGACGGGCACGGGGATAAGCCATTGGCGCGACATATTGAACAGCTGAAGTCAGCGTTTATGGACACTCAGGATATCCAGTACCGTGCGCGGCAGTTGACCGAGGATATCGCCGTGGCGTTGCAGGCCAAATTGTTGCAGGAGGCGGGGAATGCGGCGGTGAGTGATGGGTTTATTGCCAGCCGGTTGGGTGCGTCGTCCGGTCGGGTCTACGGGACTTTGCCGCGTGGTGTGGACGTGGAAGCGATTGTTGCCCGCTCGACACCTAACCCCTCTGACTAGACACGGTCAAAATGTGGGAGCGGGCTTGCTCGCGAATGCGGTGTATCAGTCACCTATTCAGTAGCTGACCCGCCGCATTCGCGAGCAAGCCCGCTCCCACATTATTGATCCCATTCCAATTCCGGTGTTTCAGTGAGCCTGGGATACAGGCAAGATAAAGGCCTGCAAGTCAGAACACAGGATGCTTACCGTGACCGAAGCTTTTGTTGTCGTTCAAACCGCTGAAGAAGCCGTGGATCGTCTGGCGGCCCTGCATGAGCGCGCTACCGGCGCGCTCAATCAAGCCCTCAAGCAGTACCTCAAAGACCGCGTCGAACCCGATGCCGAACAACGTGCGCTGTTTCGTTACCCGGAACTGCGCCTGACCTACCACTGCCACGGCGAAGTCCCACAGACCACTCGGGCGTACGCCAAGGTCCAGTTGCCGGGGACCTACAGTGTTACCGTCACCCATCCTGCGGCCTTCCGTAAGTACCTCCTGGAGCAACTGGTGCCGCTGATGCACGACTTCACCGTGACGGTGGAAGTGGGCGTCAGCCAGCAGAACATCCCGTACCCGTACGTGGTGGAGCAGGGCGACGAACTGGCCGGCTCCGGCGTGACCGCCGCGACCCTGGCCCGCGTGTTCCCCAGCACTGACCTGTCGGCTGCCACCGATGGCATCGCCGATGGCCTGTACGACTGGGAAAATACCGACCCGCTGCCGCTGGCGCTGTTCGATGCGGCCCGCGTTGACTTTTCCCTGCGCCGCCTGGTGCATTACACCGGTAGCGACTGGCGCCATGTGCAACCGTGGATCCTGCTGACCAACTACCACCGTTATGTCGACCAGTTCATCGTGCATGGCCTGGAGCAACTGCGCAGCGACCCACGGTTTATCCGGATGGTGCTGCCGGGCAACGTGGTTATCGACAAGAGCATGGACCACGGTGAAGCGTCGGCGATTGCCGCAGGCGTTGTGTGGCATCGTTATCAAATGCCGGCCTATCACTTGCAGGCCAGCGACGGCCACGGCGTGACCTTGGTGAACATCGGCGTCGGCCCGTCCAACGCCAAGAACATCACCGACCATTTGGCCGTGCTGCGCCCGCATTGCTGGCTGATGATCGGCCACTGCGGCGGCCTGCGCCAATCCCAGACCATCGGCGATTACGTACTGGCCCACGCCTATATGCGCCGCGACGGGATTCTCGACCGCGTAGTGCCGCCGAATATTCCGATCCCGGCCCTGGCCGAAGTGCAGATGGCCTTGCAGCAAGCGGCGGCCAACGTCACCGGCGAAAAAGGCGAAGAGCTGAAAAAACGCCTGCGCACCGGCACCGTGTTGACCTATGACGACCGTAACTGGGAGCTGCGCTGGGCCCAGGAACGCCCATTGATCAACCTGTCTCGCGCGGTGGCCGTGGACATGGAAAGCGGTACCATCGCGGCGCAAGGCTACCGCTTGCGTGTGCCTTACGGCACCTTGCTGTGCGTGTCCGATAAGCCGCTGCACAGCGAGATCAAACTGCCGGGTTCGGCCAACGCGTTCTATGAGCGCGCGGTCAGCCAGCACTTGAAGATCGGCATCGAAGCCGTGGACCTGCTGCGCACCGAGCTCAACTCGCTGCACTCGCGCAAACTGCGCAGCTTCGACGAACCGCCGTTTCGCTAAGCGGTTGGGATGGTCATTTAACGGTCAGGCCACTAGCATTGTCGGTCCTGACCGTTAGATGTTCCTTTGCCATGTCCCGTCCCACCCGTCCCGATTCGCGCCGCTCCGGCGTGAAGCCTCCGCATTCCGCAGCCCGTCGTGTCGCCAAGGCACCGCCGGCCGAGCCGAAGTTGATCCTGTTCAATAAACCGTTCGACGTGCTGACCCAGTTCAGCGACGAAGGCGGGCGCGCGACCCTCAAGGACTTTATCGACATTCCCGGCATCTACCCGGCCGGTCGCCTGGACCGTGACAGTGAAGGCCTGTTGCTGCTGACCAACGATGGCCAACTCCAGGCGCGGATTGCCGACCCCAGGCACAAACTGGCGAAAACCTACTGGGTACAAGTGGAAGGCGAGCCAACCGAAGAACAACTGCAACGGCTGCGTGACGGCGTCGAGCTGAACGACGGCAAGACCTTGCCCGCCGAAGCACGGCAGTTGGACGAGCCCGAGTTATGGCCGCGCAACCCGCCGGTGCGCTTTCGTAAAAGCGTGCCGACCCATTGGTTGGAGTTGGTGATTCGAGAAGGGCGCAACCGTCAGGTGCGGCGCATGACCGCCGCCGTGGGGTTGCCCACCTTGCGGCTGGTACGTGTGCGAATTGGCGATTGGACAATTGAAGGCCTGGATCAAGGCCAGTGGAAGGAAGTGCCGGCGCGCTTATAAGGCGCCGGACTCGATCAGGCCGATGACCACGCTCTTGATGATGAACGCGGCCACGCCCAGGCCCAGTACGAAGAACAGGATGAACGAGCCAAAGCGCCCGGCCTTGGATTTCTTCGCCAGGTCCCAGACGATAAAGCCCATGAAAATGATCAGGAGGGTGACCAGGCCGGTCATCATCCATTCTTCAAACAGGACGGGGTCGATGTTGTTCATTAGGGCTTTTCCAGCAGGGCAGGCGGGAAGTATACGGCAGCGTTACAGACGCAACATTGACCTGAGTCGGTCGCGGTCAATGTGGGAGCTTCATTGGTCTCAGGTACGCAGGTGGGTCAGCGGCAGTTCGGTGCTGTTGAGCACCTGGTTCAGCACAAAGCTCGACCGCACGCTGGTCACCCCATCAATGCGCGTCAGATGCCCCAGCAGCAACTTCTGGTAGTGATCCATATCCGGTACCACCACCTTCAACTGATAGTCAGCATCCATCCCCGTCACCAAACTGCATTCCAATACTTGGGGCAATGTGCGAATGGCCGCTTCGAAATTCTCGAAACGCTCGGGGGTGTGGCGGTCCATGCCGATCAGCACATAGGCCGTCAGGCTCAGGCCGAGCATCTTGCGGTCGAGCAAAGCGACCTGGCGGGCGATGTAGCCGTCGTCTTCCAACTGCTTGACCCGGCGCGAGCACGGCGAAGGCGACAAGCCGATACGTTCGGCCAACTCCTGGTTGGAGATCCTCGCATCGCGCTGCAATTCCGCCAAAATACTCAGGTCGTATCGGTCAAGCTTGCTCATTGGGTTGGCCTTTGTCGTAACTATTGCGGTGAATTATCTATGAAGGGTTAAAAATTGCGCAAGCACTGTTTATTGACGCAATCTTCGCAATCATCTGTCGGGCGCTCGCCTGTATCTTTATCAACAGAATCACCGCCTGGACAACAGTCCACAGCAGCGCGCCCAATCAGGCCCGTTGCGGCCGCCACCCCAGCAGGGTTGAGCCGGCCTCCAGGCTGCACACTGTCCACAAGACGGCGTGAGGTGAGCCAACGCCAAAAGCGTTGAGCCAGGACGAAGTTCTCAAGGGGTGGCCGACGGGTCACCCCTTTTCTTTTGCCTGCTGATAACCTGTCCAAGAACCGGGCCTCGCTTTTCCAGTCTCATGGACAGGCCCTAATCCGCAGTGAGGAATAGCATGAAGCGCATCTGGCGTTTGGCAGGTGTTGGTTTGCTGATGGTCACCGTTGGCGCCCAGGCAGTGGCCGACGAGCGTGATAACGCGCCGCGCGGTGAAGGCGGTGGTCAGCATGAAAGAGGGCCGGAGGGCGGACGGCCTGGGGGTAATGAACAGCCGCGGCCGCAGAATAACCCACCGCGTCCGCAGAACAATCAGCCTCGGCCGGAAAACAATCAGCCACGCCCGCAGAATCAGCATTTTGATCGCGGTGGTCAGAACGGTAGCGGCCAATGGCAGGGGCGTCCCCAGGGTAACGAGCAGGGGCGGCCGGTGCCGCAGCCCTCGAATAACCTGCCGATCCAGAGTCGCCCGGACACCGTGCGCCAGACCCAGGAGCCGCGCCAGGGCTACTACCGCGACATCCCTCGACGCAATGACGGTAACCAGCACTGGGAGGCCGGCGGCCCAGGCTCACGTCCGGGCGATAACCGCTGGCCCGGTCGCCCCGACGGCCATGGCAACGGCTGGGGCCCAGGGCCGCAGCATCGCCCTGGCTACGTGATCGACCGCTTCCCCGACCGCAACTACCGCGTGCCTTACCGTGGTCAGGATTACTTCTATTCCGGTGGCTACTGGTACCGCCCGCAAGGCCCGCGCTATGTGGTGGTGACGCCGCCGTACGGTATCCGGGTGCATTACCTGCCCGACTATGCACGTGAAGTGTGGATAGGCAGTGCGCTGTTCTTTCTTGCGGCGGGCTCTTATTACACCTACGAAAGCAGCTCCCAGCAGTATGTGGTGGTGCAACCGCCGACTGCCGTGCCGGCGCCGCAGCCCACGCCGCAAGGCAATGGCTATGACGTGGTGGCGTATCCCACCAACGGCCAGTCACCGGCCCAGGTGCAGCAGGACGGTTATGACTGTTATCGCTGGGCCGTGCAGCAAAGCGGTTTCGATCCGCAGCAAGTGACCTACGCCCCCGACCCGGCGGTGGTGCAAACCTACCGCCAGGCCCAGGGCAACTGCCTGAGCAGTCGCGGCTATCAGGTGCAGTACTAGGTTTTATTGCCCGTGACTACTTCCCGCGGGTCGGCGTGCACCAGCACTTCGGCGCGCGGGTAAGCCTTGTGAATGGCATCGGCGGCCTGATCGCTGATCCCGTGGGCGACTGACAGCGTCAACTCCCCCGGCAGCTCCAGGTGCAACTGCACAAACCAGTGGCTGCCGGAAATCCGCGTGCGCAGATCATGTGCACCCAACACCCCCGGTACGCCACGGGCCAGTTCCAACATGTGCTGGCTGACGTCCGGCGGCAGCTCTTCATCCATCAACACCGCAAAACTTTCCCGAGCGATCTGGATTGCGCTCCACAAGATGTAGGCAGCGATGCCCAGGCCGAACCAGGCGTCCACTTGATGGTAGCCAAAACCCGCCAGCACCAGCGCCACCAGGATGCTCCCATTGAGCATCAGGTCTGAGCGGTAGTGCAGCGAATCCGCGCGCACGGCGTTGGAGCCGGTTTCGCGGATCACCCGGTGTTGCAGCATTAATAAGGCGACGGTCAACGCCAGGGAAAACACGATCACACCAATGCTCAACCATGGCGCGCCCACCGGTTCCGGGTGCTGCAGCCGCTCGTAGGCCTGGAACGCGATCAGCACCGCACTGCCGCCGATAAACAGCGCTTGCGCCATGCCCGCCAGCGATTCTGCCTTGCCATGCCCATAACGGTGATCGTCATCGGCCGGGCGCAGCGCGTAATGCACCGCGAGCAAATTCAACAGCGAGGTCACGCCGTCCAGCAGCGAGTCGGTCAACCCGGCGAGCATGCTCACCGAGCCGCTGAACCACCAGGCGATGGCCTTGGTGATAATCAACGCACAGGCCACACCCACCGAAGCGCGGGTGGCCAGGCGCAAGAGCCTGGCGTGTTCGGGACTGCTGGTCATAGACGGCTCGACTCCTTACGCAGCGGATTGCAGGCCCAGGCTGGCGAGCTGTTGCACGCTGCCTTTGAACTGGATCATGCGCGGGTCGTCCAGCGGCAGGGTGCGGCCGGTTTCTTTCTGAATGATGCTTTGCAGCTTGGCATTGTCGACCTTGCCGTCGGCGCCGATGGCTTCGTGGAGTTTTTCCGGGGCGACTTGGGCGGTCTTGCCCGGTTCGAAGTAGATGGCGCCGGTGGCGAAGTCCACACCAAAGGCGATCAGGCCTGGGATTACGTAGAACAGCAGGCCCACGGCATCGAGCACGGCAATCGTCGGGTCGATCTTGCCGTCGATCTGGCCGCGGCGGTCCGGGTAGAAGATCGATCCGCAAGCCGTCAGTTGGCTCAGCAGGGTGACGGCGAGGACACCGCCAATGACACGGGAAGCGATACGCATAAAAAATCTCCTGAACACGATTGAAAGGTGACTATAAGCCAGATCTACCAGGCGACGATGTTCAAATGTGGGAGCGGGCTTGCTCGCGAATGCGGTCTTTCAGTTAATACATCTGCTGACTGATCCACCGCATTCGCGAGCAAGCCCGCTCCCACATTCAACCGTGTTCCCATTAGGATCGGGTTGTGTCTTTGAGACCAGCGTCGGCATCCGGCAGTTCGCCGTTATACTCGCCGCTCTGCTTTGGAGCCAGTATGAATTCGTTGCCGATTGATGATGTTTTACCCGCCCTGCGTGACGCCTTGGCGAATCGCCATGAAGCCGTGCTGGAAGCGCCGCCCGGCGCCGGTAAAACCACCCGCGTGCCCTTGGCCTTGTTGAATGAGCCATGGCTGGCCGGGCAAACCATCCTGATGCTCGAACCGCGTCGCCTGGCCGCCCGCGCCGCTGCCGAGCGCTTGGCCAGCGAGCTGGGTGAAAAAGTCGGTGAAACCGTCGGTTATCGCATTCGGCTGGACAGCAAAGTCGGCCCCAACACGCGCATCGAAGTGGTCACCGAAGGCATTCTCACTCGCCGCCTGCAGGACGACCCGGCGTTGGACGGCGTGGGCCTGCTGATTTTCGACGAGTTCCACGAGCGCAGTCTCGACGCCGACCTGGCGTTGGCCCTGAGCCTGAACGGCCGCGACCTGTTTCGCGATGAGCAGCCGCTGAAAATCCTGCTGATGTCCGCCACCCTCGAAGGCGAACGCCTCGCCAGCCTACTGGACAACGCGCCGATCCTGCGCAGTGAAGGGCGCATGTTCCCGGTGCAGATGCGTTGGGGGCGGCCGTATCAGGCGGGTGAATTTATCGAGCCGCGCCTGGTGCAGACCATCCTTGAAGCCCTGCATGACGAAACCGGCAGCGTGCTGGTGTTCTTGCCGGGGCAGGCGGAGATTCGGCGGGTCAATCAACAACTGGCCGACGCCCTGGGTGATCGTACCGATGTGCTGCTGTGCCCACTGCATGGCGAACTGGATTTGAACGCCCAGCGCGCTGCTATCGATCCCGCGCCCGCTGGCAAACGCAAGGTCGTGCTGGCGACCAACATCGCCGAGACCAGCCTGACCATCAATGGCGTGCGCGTGGTGATCGACGCCGGCTTGGCCCGCGTGCCGCGCTTCGACCCGGGCAGCGGCATGACCCGCCTCGACACCCAGCGCATCTCCCGCGCCAGCGCCACGCAACGGGCTGGCCGGGCAGGGCGCCTGGAACCTGGTGTGTGTTATCGCTTGTGGTCCGAGGACCAGCATGAAGGCCTGGCTGCTTACGGCAGCGCGGAGATCCTCGCCGCCGACCTGGCGGGTTTGGCCTTGCAGTTGGCGCGTTGGGGTGTGACGCCTACACAACTGGTGTGGCTGGATGTACCGCCGACCGCTGCGTATGCCCAGGCGCAGGACTTGCTGATGCGCCTCGGCGCCATGAATGAAGGCACACTCACCGCGCACGGCCAGAAGATGGCCGAGTTGCCTGCTCATCCACGTATTGCCCATTTACTCTTGCGCGGGCAGGACTTGGGGCTCGCGGCGACGGCGTGTGATGTTGCCGCCCTGCTGGGTGAGCGCGACATCTTGCGCGGTGGCGGCGCGGATTTGCACAGCCGCCTGGCGCTGTTGTCCGGCGAAGAACGTGCGCGTGGCACGCAAGGCGGCGTACAGCGCGCCAAGCAACTGGCCCGGCAATATCGCGGCTACCTGAGAGGCAAGGCCACGCAACCGGTGGTCGATCCCGATCACCCGCGCTGGCTCGGCGCCTTGCTCGCCCTGGCCTACCCGGACCGCGTCGCCCAGCAACGCCGTCCCGGTGGCGCCGAATACCGTCTGGCCAATGGCCGTGCCGCGTTGTTCGCCGAGGCCGACAGCCTGATGAAGCAACCCTGGCTGGTGATCGCCGACCTGGGCAGCCGCCAGGGCCAGCGTGAAGAACGCATCTACCTGGCAGCGGATTTTGATCCGGCGCTGTTCGACACGGTGCTGGCCGAGCAAGTGCGCAATGTCGACCAATTGGATTGGGACGAGCGCGAAGGCGTCCTGCGCGCCGAACGCCAACGCAAAGTCGGCGAACTGGTGCTCAGCCGCGAACCACTGACCGGCCTCGACGAATCCGCGCGCAGCCAGGCGCTGGTCAACCTGGTGCGCCGCAAAGGCCTTGAACTGCTGCCGTGGACGCCTGAGCTACGGCAATGGCAGGCTCGCGTCATGCTGCTGCGCCAACTCGACGCCGGCAAAACCAGCGAATGGCCCGACATCAGTGACAGCGCCTTGCTCGCCAGCCTTGAACACTGGCTGATGCCGTACTTGGGCAAAGTCTCGCGCCTGAGTCATTTCGCCAACCTGGATATCGCCAGCTACCTGCACAACCTGCTGCCGTGGCCGCTGCCACAGCGCCTCGATGAACTGGCTCCGCAGCATGTGAAAGTGCCGTCGGGTTCGTCAGTGCGCTTGGACTACAGCGAACACCCGCCGATTCTGGCAGTGCGTTTGCAGGAATTGTTCGGGCTGGCGGACACCCCGCGCATTGCCGGCGGGCGTCAGGTGGTGAAGTTGCACCTGCTGTCCCCGGCGCGGCGGCCGGTACAGGTGACCCAGGACCTGGCGAACTTCTGGCGCAGTACCTACGCCGACGTGAAGAAGGATTTGAAGGGGCGGTATCCGAAACATTACTGGCCGGATGATCCGTTGGTGGCCGAGGCGACGGCACGGATCAAACCGCGAAAGTAGGCGCAACAGCTATCTATGTGGTGTGGGTTATTGCGCGGCGGGCAGCAGGAAGCGTGCGATCACCGGCAAATGATTGGAGATGCGCAGCGTGTCTTCCTGGCGCACCTTGGCTTCCACCCGCTTGATCCGTGGGCTGTAGAACAGGTAATCCAACGTGCGATCTGGGCCGTCCACGCTCGGGTCATTCGGGAAGTGCGTCAGCCATTTCTCACGGTCGATGCCGCTGGATTGGCTGTTGCTGGGGATCATCGGGTATTTGTCCCACAGCATATGCAGCTCGCTGTCCGGCGAATATTGCCCGCGCTTACCGGCGTCCAAACGCAGGAATTGACCCAGGGGCAGCAGGTTGAAATCCCCGCCGATCAGCCAGGGTGTGCCACGGCCTTCGAGTCTGTCCAGCAGTTTGACCGTGGTGTTTACTTGCTCCTGCACCGCGCTGCGTCCGGGGGCATCGCCGTCCAGGCGCGTGTTGATCACTGCCAGTTGGCCGCCGTCGCTGAGCGGCAGGTAGGTCAGCAGCAAGGCCGGCTTGGGTTGGAACTGGCGGCTGAGGATATTGGCCTCGGATGCCGGCAATTGCAGGCGTTCGGCGTGTTCGATCTGGTAGCGGCTGAGGGTCGCCAATTTGCGGCCGACACTGCCGAAGATATGCAGGTTTGGCACAAAGTCGGCTTTCCAGTCGAACGTCTGGGCACTGCACGGGTAGAGGTCGACCAGGCGTTCCTGCAAAAGGGCGAGCTGGTCTTGGTAGTGGGAAGGCTTGGCGTTTTCGTCGAGTTCCTGCAGCAGCAGGATGTCGGGTTGTTCGTCGCGAATCACCCGCGCCACTTCGTCGAGGCTGGCGGCCATGTCTTCAACCGTGGGGCGATCATCGGGGCCGCTGCCGTCGGCGGTGTCGTACCAGAACACGTAGTTCTTGCCGGCCAGGTATTGCACGTTCCAGGTCATGACCTTGAGCGCCTGCCCCGGCAGCAAGGTCGGCGCACGCGGGGCGACGCAGCTCACCGGCAGGGTTTCCTTGGCCTCGGGGCGCCAG
Organism: Pseudomonas sp. H1_A03; assembly: GCF_054685145.1. NCBI lineage: Bacteria > Pseudomonadati > Pseudomonadota > Gammaproteobacteria > Pseudomonadales > Pseudomonadaceae > Pseudomonas > Pseudomonas sp. H1_A03. The sequence goes on along the minus strand of NZ_CP162829.1, from coordinate 464,023 downwards.
GTCAAGCTGTAGATCAAGGCCGTCAGCAGGCCCGCGACGATCAGCAGGCCCAGCAGGGTGATGCGCAATAAACGGGTCATCGGCTCGGCTTATAGCGTTTCAAGAGTGGTGCGGAGCATATCACCGCGCGTCGGCATCGCCACCGATCAACATGAATAAACGGAACAGCACCACGCTGGTAAACAGTTGAAGGAAGCTGTGGGCGCTGTCCATCAATAGGCCCAGCAGCGGCGCCGGTTCTGGATAGGCTGCCACGCTGGCGCCTTTGAGCAGCCACAACGGTGTCATCACGCACAGCAGGCACACCAGGATTCGCCAGAAATGCCCACGGGTCAGGCGGAAGCTTTCCTTCATGGCCTCCAGCGCCGGCATGCCGCGCAGCACCAGCAAGTATTCGGCGAACGCCAGCACCACCATCAGCCACAGGCCCGGCAGGAAATACAGCGACAGCCCCAGCAGAATCAGCAGCGTGCTCATGGCCGTCAGCAGGGCGAAGCGCGGCCACAGGGTCAGGGCCATGGCCCATACGTCCTGGGTGCGCGGCGACTCGCCACGGGTGCGGGCATCCAGGAACAGAATCAACGCGCCGGTGTACAGCGGGTAGACCAGCAACCCCACCACCACGCTGTAACCGGGGAACGCGTCCGGGCCGACCATGTGGTTGAGCACCTGTTGCAGCAGGGCTTCGAGAATCACCAGCGGCAAACATAGCTGGACGATGGCGCCCAAGTTGTGTCGGGTGAAACGCAAGGAGTCGCGCAATACGTCTAACGGATTCATCAAGTTCATCGCAGGCCTGAAAGCAAGGGCAACACTTTAACCGATCAAGGCTGGCGGTACGCAAACGTAAACCTTGAGTAAAGACCATTGAAACAACTCGTAACACCCCCATAACTGAGACAGCGCCTGATTAAAGGCGAGACCACGATTTTTCTACCGGCAATCTAACGAGGTCGCCATGAACAGCGAAGAGCAAACCCTGATCGATGGACTGTTTTCACGGTTGCAGCAAGCCGAAACGGACTCAGCCCCCCGCGACGCCCAGGCCGAAGCGCGGATCAAGGAGCACATGACTCGCCAACCGGCGGCCGGGTATTACATGACCCAGTCGATCCTGGTGCAGGAACACGCGCTCAAGACACTCGACGCGCAGAACAAACAACAGGCGCAGCAAATCCAGCAATTGCAGGAGGAGTTGCAACGGGCCAAATCCGCGCAACCCACCGCTTCGGGTGGCGGTGGTTTCTTGTCGAGCATCTTTGGCGGAGGCGGTTCACGTGATTCGCAACCGGCACAGAGCGCGCCGGCCTCTTCCGGCGGCGGCTGGCGTGAACCGGCGCGGCCTTTCTTTGGCCAGCCTGCGCCGCAGCAAAACTACGGCGCCCCGCAGCAGAATTATCAACAGCCACAGCAAGCGCCAGCCGCTCCAATGGGCAGTGGTTTCCTCGGTGGCGCGTTGAAAACTGCTGCCGGTGTGGCCGGTGGTGTGATGTTGGCAGAGGGCATCAGCAGCCTGTTCAACCACAACTCGCAACAGCCGCAAGTCGTCGAGGAAATCATCCGCGAAGAGCCCGCGCCTGCCAGTGACAGCGGCAACTGGGGCAACGATGACCAGAAGTTTGCCGGCAATGACAACTGGGGCAACGACAACGCCTCGGACAGCTTTGCCGACAGCGATTACTCCGACGATTCTTCTTCCTTCGGCGACGACGATTCCTTCGTCTGACGCACCTTGACCGGGGTGCTTCGTCGCCCCGGTCTGATTTTTCCCGGAAACGTTCTCGCGGCTGGCATACTGGCAGCCTTTCCGGGCGCTGGCGCCTGGCTGTCATGAGGAAGTGCGGTGAAGAAAATTGCAGTGTTCGCCGATGTGCAAAACCTCTACTACACCGTCCGCCAGGCCTATGGTTGCCACTTCAACTACGCCGCCCTGTGGGCTGACATCAGCTCGCGGGGGCAGATTGTCGAGGCCTATGCGTACGCCATCGACCGCGGCGACAGCAAGCAGCAGCAATTCCAGCAGATCCTGCGCAACCTGGGCTTTACGGTAAAACTCAAACCCTACATCCAGCGCAGCGACGGCTCGGCCAAGGGCGACTGGGACGTGGGCATCACCCTCGACATCATGGACGCCGCCGACCACGTCGACGAAATCGTGCTGGCCTCCGGCGACGGTGATTTCGACATGCTGCTCGACCGCATCATCCACAAGCACGGCGTTGAAGCCGTGGCTTACGGCGTGCCGGGGCTGACGGCCAACTCACTGATCCGCGCTGCCAGTCGCTACGTACCCATCGAAGGCGCGTTGCTGCTCAAATAAGCGCTGCGGCTTAATACATTGTTAGACGGAGTTGGAACAGGTTGGAACGTATAGCGGTCATCGACTTTGAAACCACCGGCATCACCCCGAGCAGCCACTGCCGCGCTACGGAAATCGCCGTGGTTATCCTGGAACGCGGCCAGATCGTGGACCGCTACCAGAGCCTGATGAACGCCGGGGTACGCGTCCCCGGTTTTATCGAACAACTCACCGGCATCAGCAACGCCATGCTGCGCAGCGCACCGCCGGCTGAGCGGGTTATGAATGAAGTCAATGAATTCGTCGGCACCACGCCCTTGATGGCGCACAATGCCGCGTTCGACCAGAAGTTCTGGGACTACGAACTGGGCTTGATCCGCCGCACCCGCCTGCAGAAATTTGCTTGTTCGCTACTGCTGGCTCGCCGGTTGATGCCCACCGCGCCCAACCACAAACTCGGCACGCTCAACGCCTTCGCCCAACTGCCCCACACCGGCAAGGCTCACCGGGCGATGGCGGATGCGGAGATGGCCGCCAACCTGACCGCGCACCTGGCCCAGCAACTGCGCGGCACCCACGGCCTGCGCGAACTGTCCCATGAGTTGCTGTGCACCTTGCAAAAAGTGCCGGCGGCGAAGATCAATGAGCACCTGAAGAAACATCGCGGGTTCTGATCCGCCTTTGTAGTGAGCGGGCTTGCCCCGCGCTGGGCCCCAAAACCTGGCACCGAGTGCTAACTGAAAAATCGCGGCGGCCTTATTGGGGCTGCTTCGCAGCCCAGCGCGGGGCAAGCCCGCTCACTACAACGCCCGATCCACACCCATAGTTGACCGCGTGCAGTCCAGGTAACTCGGTTCATTGTGGGAGCCGGGCTTGCCCGCGATGGCGGTGGGTCAGCCGCCACTCTTCCCGATCCCCTCCAACTGCCCCAACGGCACCCGCCGCTCTATCGCGCTCGACAAAATGATCGAGGTCTTGCTGAACCCGAACTTCGCCACCCGATTAATCAGGTTTTCCAGCTCCGGCATGGTGCCCACTGCCGCTTGCATGATCACGCACGGATCACCCGTTACCCGATGGCACTCGGTCAGCTCAGGGATCTGCGCCAAGGCGTCGTAGGTCTTTTGGCTGCCGTGGTTAGTCAGCCGCAACTCCATCACGCATTGAATTGGCAAGCCGACTTTGGACAGGTCCACCTTGGCCTGATAACCGGTGATCACGCCACTGGCCTCAAGCTTCGCCACTCGCTCAGCGACGGCGGGGGCGGAGAGGTTTACCTTGCGGGCGAGTTGCGCGTAGGAGGCGCGGCCGTCTTCGAGCAGGGCGCTGAGGAGCAGGCGGTCGTATTTGTCCATGATAAGGCTCCGGTAACGCGTGGCTTTCGAAAGCATGGCTTATAGCGCTGATTACCATGCTTTGAAAAGTGTATGGGCGGTTTAAACAGGTTTTGTAACTTATGTTTATCGACCTGCTTTTTTAGAATAAGCCTCCCTACATCTGCCATAGAGCTGCCCAATGCCTGGCCCACGTCGCTTTCCCTTACCGTTGATCGCCGCCTTTTTTGCGTTGTATGTGATCTGGGGGTCTACCTACCTAGTGATCCGGATTGGTGTGGAGTACTGGCCGCCGTTGATGTTGGGTGGGATTCGCTTTTTGCTGGCGGGCGCGGCGATGTATGGCTATTTACGCTGGAGCGGGGCGCCGGCGCCGACTTGGGAGCAGTGGAAGGCCGCCGCCAAAATCGGCATTTTGCTGCTGACTTTCGGCAACGGCGCGGTGACGTTGGCCGAACACTCGGGTGTGTCGTCCGGCGTTGCCGCACTGGCCGTGGCAACGGTGCCGTTGTTCACCTTGCTCTGTGGCTATTTCTGGGGCGCGCGTAATACCCGACTGGAATGGGCCGGGGTGGTCCTGGGGATTATCGGCATCGCCATGCTCAACATGGGCAGCACGTTGCAATCGAGCCCAACGGGCGCTGCCTTGTTGTTATTTGCTGCCGCTTCGTGGGCATTTGGTTCGGTGTGGAGCCGGCGCTTGCCGCTGCCTCAAGGGGCCATGGCCAGTGCCGCAGAAATGTTGGTGGCCGGCGTCACGTTGTTGATCGGCAGCGCGTTGACCGGTGAACGCCTGCAGGCTATGCCACCGCTGGAAGGTTGGCTGGCCCTGGCTTATCTGGCTGTATTCGGTTCGATCATCGCCTTTAACGCTTATATGTACCTGCTCAAGCATGTACGCCCGGCGGCGGCTACCAGCTATGCCTACGTCAACCCGGCGGTGGCGGTGTTGTTGGGGATCGTATTCGTGGGCGAGACCATCGGCATGGAAGAAGCCCTGGCCATGTTGGTGATTATCAGCGCGGTGCTATTGATCAGCCTGCCCCAGTGGCGCAAGCCGAGGCCGGAAATAAGGTAAACTGCGGCGCATTACGCCCTTGCGCTGAATTTTTCCTACGGTAAATACATGACTTTCGCCACCCTTGGCCTGATCGAACCCTTGCTGCGCGCCCTTGAGACGCTTGGCTACCAGACCCCGACGCCGGTGCAGGCGCAAGCCATTCCGGCGGTGCTGGCCGGTCGCGACCTGATGGCCGCGGCCCAGACCGGCACCGGCAAGACCGCCGGTTTCGCCGTGCCGCTGCTGCAACTGTTGACGATGGAAGGGCCGAAAGTCGCTGCCAACTCGGCGCGTGCGCTGATCCTGTGCCCAACCCGCGAGCTCGCCGAACAGGTTCACGCCAGCGTTGCCGAGTACGCGCAAAACCTGCCGCTGACCACTTACGCCGTGTACGGCGGCGTGAGCATCAACCCGCAGATGATGAAGCTGCGCAAAGGCGTCGACATCCTGGTCGCTACGCCTGGCCGCCTGATTGACCTGTTCCGCCAGAACGCGCTGAAACTCAACCAGCTGCAAACCCTGGTGCTGGATGAAGCCGACCGCATGCTCGACCTGGGCTTCTCCGAAGAGCTTGCCAACATTTATCGCATGCTGCCGAAAAAGCGCCAGACCCTGCTGTTCTCCGCCACCTTTTCCGACGAGATCCGCACGCTGGCCGGTCAGATGCTCAACGACCCGCTGACCATCGAAGTCAGCCCGCGCAACGTCGCCGCCAACACCGTGAAGCAATGGGTGGTGCCGGTGGACAAGAAGCGTAAGGCTGAGCTGTTTGTGCACCTGATGCGCAAAGGCCGTTGGAAGCAGGTGCTGGTGTTCGCCAAGACCCGTAACGGCGTGGATGCGCTGGTGGATAAGTTGCAAGGCCTGGGCATCAATGCCGACGGCATCCATGGCGACAAGCCGCAAGCCACCCGTCAACGTGCGCTGGACCGTTTTAAATCGAGTGATGTGCAGATCCTGGTGGCTACCGATGTGGCGGCCCGTGGCCTGGACATCGAAGACCTGCCGCTGGTGGTCAACTTTGACCTGCCGATTGTGGCCGAGGATTACATCCACCGCATCGGCCGCACCGGGCGTGCGGGCAATACCGGTGAAGCGATTTCCCTGGTGTGCGCCGATGAGGTGAACATGCTATCGGCCATTGAGATGCTGACGCGTCAGACGCTGAGCCGGCATATGGAGCAGGATTTCGAACCGGAGCATCGCGTGCCGGACACCGATGCCAGCGGGCAAGTGGTGAAGAAGCCGAAAAAACCGAAGAAGCCTAAAACGTCGGGTGGTGGCGGTAAGCGCAACCTGGGTAAGTGGGTGGACAGTGGGGATGCGGCACCGGTGGAGCCTTCGATCAAACCGGTGCGCAAGGTGCCTGTGTTTAATACTGGGCCGCGTAAGAAGAAGTGATTGTGCGGCGTTGCTGATGGCCTCATCGCAGGCAAGCCAGCTCCCACATTTGACGGTGTTCACACATCAAAATGTGGGCGCTGGCTTGCCTGCGATGGCGGCTCTAGATTCACCACACATCTCAGCGGTTAAGCCATTCCAGCATGCCACGCCCAGCCGCCCGTCCGCTGGCAAAGCATCCCGTCAGTAGGTAGCCCCCCGTCGGCGCTTCCCAATCCAGCATCTCCCCCGCACAAAACACCCCCGGCAATTGCTTGAGCATCAAGCGCTCATCCAACGCCTCAAACGGCACGCCGCCTGCCGTGCTGATCGCCTCATCCATCGGTCGCGTCTTCACCAGCGTCAACGGCAGCGCCTTGATAGCCACCGCCAGTTGCGCCGGATCGTTGAAGTGCTCTGCCGGTGCCAACTCACGCAACAGCGCCGCTTTCACCCCATCCAACCCCAACTGACTGTGCAAATGCTTGCTCATCGAGCGCGAGCCACGTGGCTTGGCCAAGGCAGCCTGGACCTTATCCAGCGGTTTGCTCGGCAACAGGTCGATGTGCACCGTGGCCGAACCGTCGCGGTTGATCGCTTCGCGAATCGGCGCCGACAGTGCGTAGATCAAACTGCCCTCAATGCCGGTGGCAGTGACCACACATTCCCCTAACCGAGGCTTGTCATCCCCCAAGCCGATGGCGACGTTTTTCAACGGCGCACCGGCGAATTTACTGACCATCAATTCGCTCCAGGCCGACACCTCGAAGCCACAATTACTGGGTTGCAATGGGATGTAAGGCACGCCTTTGTCTTCCAGCAACTTGAGCCAGGCACCGTCAGACCCCAGCCGCGACCAACTGCCGCCGCCAAGGGCCAGCAACGCTGCATCGCTGTGGACAGTTTTCTCGCCATCCGGGCTGTGGATAAGTAAGTCGCCCTCGGTATTCCAGCCCACCCAGCGATGGCGAGTGTGGATAACCACGCCTTGATCGCGCAGGCGCTTGAGCCACGCACGCAGTAGGGGAGCGGCTTTCATGTCCGTAGGAAATACGCGGCCGGAGGTGCCGACAAAGGTTTCGATGCCCAAGCCATGAATCCATTCGCACAACGCTTCGGCACCAAACCCACGCAACAAGGGCGCCATATGCGGCGCGCGCTCGGCGTAACGTGACAGGAACGCCGGGTACGCCTCGGAATGGGTGATGTTCATGCCGCCCACGCCGGCCAGCAGGAACTTGCGCCCCACCGAGGGCATGCCGTCGTACAGGTCCACGCGCACGCCCGCCTGGCTCAAGACTTCAGCAGCCATCAGTCCGGCAGGGCCGCCGCCGATAATGGCAACGTGAGGAGGAGGGGTCTGAGGCATGGGCAAGGCTACGGTCGCTGAATAGGCCGAGCATTCTACCCGAGGACGGCACAACTGCCTGATCAAAAAATGTACAACTTCCTACAGGCCATACTGCTTCTGGCTTTCAGGCGCTTACGCTCAACTTATCCACAGGTGGTTCCACAGGCATTGTGGGTAACGCCCACGGTTCAATGACAACCTGATGACGTCCACACCCGTTGCGCACTGTGGTGGAGGATGCCGTGGCGGCGGGCGAGGGCCGGGCGGTCCTTGCTGTAGCCGCCGCCGATCACGCCCATCACCGGGATGTCGCGGCCCAGGCAGTGGCGCATGACGCTTTCGTCGCGGGCGGCGACGCCTTGGTCTGTCAGCTTGAGGTAACCGAGGGCGTCGTCTTTATGTACATCGACGCCCGCGTCGTACAACACCAAGTCCGGTTGATAGAGCGGCAACAGGTAGTTAAGGGCGTCGTCCACCACCTTGAGGTAATCGGCATCGCCCATGCCCATCGGCAGCGGAATGTCCCAGTCGCTCTGGGCTTTGCGCGCCGGGAAGTTCTTTTCACAGTGCAGCGACACGGTGATGGCGTCCGGCGTGTCGTGGAGGATGCGCGCGGTGCCGTCACCCTGGTGCACGTCGCAGTCGAAGATCAGCACGCGGTTGACCCGGCCGCTGGCCAGCAGGTAATGGCTGATCACGGCCAGGTCATTGAAGATGCAAAAACCGGCCGGGTAATCGTAATGCGCGTGATGGGTGCCACCGGCCAGGTGGCAGGCCAGGCCGTGTTCCAACGCCTGTTCCGCCGCCAGGATAGAGCCGCCGACTGCACGCACGGTGCGCCGGGCCAAGGCTTCGCTCCAAGGCAGGCCGAGGCGCCGTTGGTCTTCGCGGGACAACTCGCCGCTCATATAGCGCTCGATATACCCAGCGTCATGGGCCAGGGCCAGAATCTGCGGTGGGCACAGTGGCGGGCGCAGCAGTTGGCTGTCCTCGGTCAGGCCGCTGTCTACCAGGTGGTCGCGCAACAGGCGGAATTTGTCCATGGGGAAGCGATGGTCCGCCGGGAACTCGGGGCTGTAGTCATCGTGGTAGATCAATGGCAAAGGCATGGGATTTTCTGACGGGAACCTGCGACGGATCTTACCAGCGCTGTACACTCAAGCACATGGCAAGGGAGGGGACCCATGGAGCCGATACTCGAATTGGAAAGCGCACGGCTGGTGCTGCGCCAATGGCGCGACAGCGACCTGCTGGAGTTTGCGCGCATGTGCGCCGACTCGCAGGTGATGCGCTATTTCCCGGCTAAATTGAGCCACCTGGAAAGCGCCGCGCTGATTGGCCGTATTCGCGGTCACTTTGCCGAATATGGCTTCGGTTTCTGGGCCTTGGAGCGCAAAGACACCGGCGAATTCATCGGCTTGACCGGGCTGCAGCATGTCAGCTTTGAGGCAGGGTTCACCCCGGCTGTGGAGATCGGCTGGCGCCTGGCCCGCGAACACTGGGGCCTGGGTTACGCCAGCGAGGCGGCGTGGACAGCACTGCGCTGCGGTTTCGACCGCTTGCAGCTGGACGAAATCATTGCCTTCACCACGGAATCCAATCTGCCATCACAAAAAGTCATGCAGGCCATCGGTATGCATTACGATCCCCAGGCAGATTTTGAACACCCCAAGGTCGCAGCCGATGACCCGCTGCGCCATCATGTTTTGTATCGCATCACCCGCGCCCAATGGTTGGACACGCTGCACGGATAAGCAGCCCGGAATGCCCTATCGATTGTTGTAGGAGTTGCTCTATGAGCCAAGTATTGGAAGATCTGGTGGACTTGCTGACCCTGGAGCCGATCGAGGAAAACCTCTTTCGCGGCCGCAGCCAGGACCTGGGTTTTCGCCAACTGTTCGGCGGCCAGGTGCTCGGCCAATCGCTGTCGGCCGCGAGCCAGACCGTAGAAGAAGCGCGGCACGTGCATTCCCTGCATGGTTACTTCCTGCGTCCTGGTGATGCGGCGTTGCCGGTGGTGTATTCGGTGGACCGCGTGCGCGACGGCGGCAGTTTCAGCACACGCCGGGTGACGGCGATTCAGAAGGGCCACCCGATCTTCACCTGTACCACCTCGTTCCAGTACGACGAACAAGGCTTCGACCATCAGACCACCATGCCCGTAGTGGTCGGCCCGGAAAACTTGCCGTCCGAGCTTGAGCTGACCAAACAGCGTGCGCACTTGATCCCCGAGCATATGCGCGACAAGTTGCTGTGCCCCAAGCCGATCGAAGTGCGCCCGGTCACCGAAAAAGACCCGTTCAACCCGCAGCCATCCGACCCGGTCAAGTACGTGTGGTTTCGTGCCGACGGCGCGTTGGCCGACGCGCCGGCGCTGCATAAGTACCTGCTGGCCTACGCCTCTGACTTCGGCCTGTTGACCACCTCGTTGCTGCCCCATGGCAAGACCGTGTGGCAGAAAGACATGCAGGTCGCCAGCCTCGACCATGCGCTGTGGTTTCACGCTGACCTGCGCGCCGATGACTGGTTGCTGTACGCCATGGACAGCCCGTGGGCCGGCAATTCCCGTGGGTTCTCCCGGGGCAGCGTGTACAACCGCGCCGGGCAACTGGTGGCCTCGGTGACCCAGGAAGGCTTGATTCGCCATCGCAAGGACTGGGCATGAGCCTGGCGGACGTTAAGCACTGGGTGTTCGACATGGATGGCACGCTGACGGTGGCCGTGCATGATTTTGCGGCCATTCGGGTGGCCCTGGAGATCCCGCCCGAGGACGATATTCTCACGCATCTGGCGGCGTTGCCCGCGGATGAGGCGGCGGCCAAGCATGCCTGGCTGCTGGAGCATGAGCGCGAGTTGGCGCTGGGTTCGGTCGCCGCAGATGGCGCGGTTGAGTTGGTGCGCGAACTGGCCGGGCGGGGCTATCGGCTGGGCATCCTGACCCGCAATGCGCAGGAGTTGGCCCACGTTACGTTGGAGGCGATCGGCCTGGCGGACTGTTTTGCCATCGAGGATGTGCTGGGGCGTGATGATGCGCCGCCGAAGCCGGACCCGGGTGGTTTGCTGAAACTGGCGGTAGCCTGGGATGTCGCGCCGAGCGAGATGGTGATGGTCGGCGATTACCGCTTCGACCTGGATTGTGGCCGAGCGGCAGGTGCGCGGACGGTGTTGGTTAACGTGCCGGAAAACCCGTGGCCGGAGTTGGCGGATTGGCATGCCGAGGATTGTGCGGCGCTGCGCCGGATGATCCAGCCCAGACAATAGAGATCAAATGTGGGCTTCTTCAGGGGGGGTTATTGGAACAGTACCTTCTGGCCCTCCGGCGACGTAAACATCCCATCCCCGTTATGCCCCACTCCAGGCACTTCCACCAACCTGTGGCCCAACTGCGGATGCCGCTGCTGGAGGTAGTCAAAATAGTTGTGCCCGCGAATCAGGCGATACGCGCCTTGGGTCTCGGCTTCACAGCTTTTATCCAGTGCCGGGTGGTTTGGGTCGGTGTCCTGCTGGCCCAGTAGATAGGTAACGTTGCGTGACACATAAACCCGCTCAAGCTGTTCGGCACTCTGGCCCTTGGCGTAGGCCGGCAAGTGTTGCATGCCATATTTCCAGTCGTCGAAGCCTGGGCAGTTGGCCGCGTCGAACTTCAGCGGGCGCTGTGGGCTGAAGTAGGCGTAGGAAGACGGATTGGCCACCACATAGCGCAAGCGGATGCCTTCGGTCAGGAGGGTAGGGTGTTCGTGCCCGGTGAGGGCGAAACGCTGCACCACTTGGCCGCCGCCGGAGTGGCCAGCCACCACAATTTCTTTCAGCGCCGGGAACAGCGTGCGATTGCCCAGGTGCTTGATGATCTGGTCGAGGGCGCCGTACGAGCTGACCTGGCCAGGGCCGGTCGAGGACTCGCCGGCCATCCAATCATTGCCCTTCCAGCGCAGTACCTGGTTGTCCAAGTGGTTGCGCTTCACGTCGAACTCATTCAGAAACTGCGGCGCTATCACCAGCGTATGGGCAGCTTGGCCTGCGTGTTCGGCGGCGTCTTCACCGCTTTGCAGGTAAGTCTGCGCGTTACGCAGGCGACCATGCACGATGATCAACGCACGGGTGACCTGGGGCAGCGGCTGGCGCCAGTCCTGGCTCACGCCGACGCTGAGGTCACCGGCATCCAGGTGAAAACGATCGGGACTCACGACGTTGACGCCATGTTCCGCGGCCAAGGTGGTAGAGCAGGCCAGCATCAAACCCAACAGCAATCCCAATCGTTTAGTCATCTAGAGACTCTTGGCCGTAAACGTATCGCATTGATTGATCTGGCCCTGGGCGAAGCCAGTCTTGAACCAGCGTACCCGCTGTGCCGAGGTGCCGTGGGTAAACGAGTCCGGTACTACACGGCCCTGACCCTGTTGCTGCAAGCGGTCGTCGCCAATCGCGTTGGCCGCATTCAGCGCTTCTTCAATGTCGCCGGGCTCCAGCCAGTTCAAGCGCTTTTGCGCACGGTTGGCCCACACCCCGGCGAAGCAGTCGGCTTGCAGTTCCTGACGGACCAGCAGGCCTCCGTCGCCTTCCATTTGCCGGCCCAGTTGGCGCGCGGCCTGGATTTTCGACGAGATGCCGAGCAACGTCTGCACGTGGTGCCCGACTTCGTGGGCGATCACATACGCCTGGGCAAAGTCGCCGGCGGCCTGGAAACGTTGCGACATTTCCCGGAAAAACTCCAGGTCCAGGTACACCTGCTGGTCAGCCGGGCAATAAAACGGACCGCTGGCCGAGGTGGCGCCACCGCAGGCCGAATTCACCCGGCCACGGAACAGGATCAGTTTCGGATTCTTGTAGGCCAACCCGTTTTCCTGGAACACCTGGCCCCAGGTGTCTTCGGTATCGCCCAGGACGGCCCGCACAAAATCGGCTTGCTCATCGTTGGCCGGCGGCGCCTGGCGCGATTGGGTGCTCACTGACGGTGCCTGTTCCATCTGGCCGGTCAACTGACCGAGGATCTGCATCGGGTCCTGGCCGGTCAGCCAGCCGATGCCGACGATCAGCACAATCGCCGTCAGGCTCAGGCCTTTGCCGCCACCAAAGCGCATGCCGCCCCCACCGCCGCCGCCGTCACTGCGGGCATCCACCACGTTGTCGCTGCGTCGGCCTTTTTTCCATAGCATGTGGGCAATCCTCTGGGTGATGACAGTGTTTGATTATGGTCGTTATTAGCGGCAATAGCCTTCGCCGGTATCGACAATCAGGCAGTCCTTTTTATCCGCGAGCCATTTCAGCCCGGTGGCGGCACCGTCGCCAGCCCGCAATAGCTGTGGACCGTCGGGGCGGGTGAAGGCGATGCCGTCTTCGGCGGCTTCACCCTTGAAGGTGCCCGAGTCATCGGCGTCCAGGCCGTATTGCATGGTGAGGATGTAATGACCACGGCCAATGCTGTCGTCCTTGGCGATGGTCAGGTTGAGGCCTTCGACGCCGATCCACTTGCCGACCCATTTGTCGGTGGGCGGGGTCTCTGGCACCAGGGTGGCCTGCACCGAAGCCGGGGCAGGTTTGGGTGCTTCCTTCGCTTCCTGATTGCAAGCGGTGAGCAGGGCAAGGGCAGACAGAACAAAGAGGGTTTTTTTCATAGCGGCAGGGCCTTGGTTAAAAAGTGTGCAACACGGCAATCAACGTGCAGCGTTGGACTCGAATCCCGTGATTTAGTGCGCTGTTCGCACGGTGTTTGGTTATGCTCTTGGGGCAGACTCCGGCCCGGCTGCTAGATTACCGGGTTGAGCGCTATTTCATTCAGTGCTCCGTGTTCAGCCCGTCACGCAAGAGAATTCAATGACCGTCAGTACTCCTCTATCCGGCGTCAACCATCCTTTCAAGGGCATCCTGCTGATTGTGCTGGCGACGTTCCTGTTCTCCAGCCACGACGCCTTGTCCAAATACTTGGCGGGGTTCTACCCCGTCGTGATGGTGGTGTGGGCGCGTTACCTGGTGCATACCTTGTTGATGGCCGGCATCTTCCTGCCGCAATCAGGCCTGCGTGTATTGCGCAGTAAACGACCGGGGATGCAGGTGGTGCGGGCGCTGTGCCTGCTGGGCACCAGCCTGTTTTTCACTGCGGCGCTGCATTACATCCCGCTGGCGGAAGCCACGGCGGTGAACTTCCTCGCGCCGATCCTGGTGACGGCGCTCTCGGTGCCTCTGCTCGGCGAGCACGTGACGCGCGGCCAGTGGCTGGCGGTCATCTGCGGGTTTGTCGGCGTGCTGATCATTATCCACCCCGGCGGCGAGCTGTTTACCCCGGCCGTATTGCTGCCGCTGTGTTCGGCGCTGTTCTTCTGCTTCTACCAACTGCTCACGCGCATCCTGAGTAAATTCGACACCCCCACCACCAGCAACTTTTTCGCCGGCCTGTGCAATACCTTGGTGATGAGTGCGATGGTGCCGTTCTTCTGGCAGGTCCCGACGCTGTGGCATGGCGTGTTGATGCTGGCCCTGGGTACCTGCGGGATGACTGCGCACTTGATGCTGACCCAGGCGTTCCGCTTCGCGGCGCCGGCCTTGTTGGCGCCGTTCGGCTATTGCCAGATCGTATTCGCGGGGTTGTTGGGCTGGCTGGTGTTCAACCATACCCCCGACTTGACCACGGTGGTCGGCATCGGGGTGATCTGCATGAGCGGGCTGGCCGCTGCCTGGCAGCAGCGGCGCAGGTAGATCAGACGTCTACGGTAGGAATCTTGCGCGGCGCCATGAAGTACATCCAGGTCAGCGCAATGAAGTACATCGCCGGGATCAGCGTGAACAACACGGTGTAGTTATTGTTGGTCACGGTAAGGATGTGGCCGACGATCTGAGTCATGAACATGCCGCCGATGGCCGCGCACATGCCGCCGAAACCAAACACCGTGCTCATCATGTGCTTGGGCGTGTAGTCCATCACCAGGCTCCAGATGTTGGCAGTCCAGGCCTGATGCGCGCCAATCGCCAGGGAGATGGCAAACACGGCGACCCACAGCTGGCTGGAGCCGGCAGCCATGATCACGCCGACGATGCAGCAGGCAAACAGCAGCATCGACAGCAGCCGCGCCTTGATCGAGTTCATGCCACGGCCGATCAGGAACGACGACAGAATCCCGCCTCCCACGCTGCCGAAGTCGGCAGTCAGGTAAATGATGATCAGCGGGATGCCCATCTGGGTGACGTTGATGCCCAGGTTGTATTGCTGGTTCAGGAACGGCGGCAGCCAGTACAGGTAGAACCAGAACACTGGCGCGGTCAGCGCATAGGCGATGGCGAAGGCCCAGGTGCCGCGCATGCGCAGGATACGGCTGAAGGGTACGCCGGGTTGTTCCGGTTCGACTTCCCGTTGCACGTAGTCCAATTCGGATTGTTTAACCGTCGGATGGTCTTCCGGGTTGTAGTACTTCAAGCCCCAGAACACCAGCCAGATCGCGCCCAGTGACGCCATGCACAGGAACGCTGCCTGCCAGCCCCACACGTGCAGGATCAACGGCAACAGCATCGGTGTCATCATCGCGCCCACGTTGGTGCCGGCGTTGAAGATACCGGTCGCCACCGCACGCTCACCGGCCGGGAACCACAGGCGCGTGGTTTTGACGCACGCGGGGTAGTTGGCGGCTTCGGTCAGCCCGAGGATAAAGCGGCACACCATAAAGCCGACCGCCGAAGTGGCCAGGCCGTGGGCGCCCGTCGCCAGGCTCCACAGCAATACCGCGCAGAAGAACACGCGTTTCACGCCCACGCGGTCGATCAGTCGGCCCTGCAGCACAAAGCCGATGGCGTAGCCGACCTGGAACCAGAAGTTGATGTTGGCGTAGTCCATCGCCGTCCAGCTCATCTCTTTGGCGAGGATCGGCTGCATGACGCCCAGCGCGGCGCGGTCGATGTAGTTCAGGGTGGTGGCGAAAAACACCAGGGCCAGCATGCCCCAGCGCGTTTTGCCCACGGCCAGGGCGCCGCGGATCTTGTCGCCGATGCCGGCGTGCGGGGTGCCTGGGCGCGCGGCCAGGGCGGAATTTTGCAGAGGCATGAGGTCGTACCCGTTTTTTGAAATTTTTATGGTGTGTTCTGGGTCTGTTGCGTCATCGATGGTGCGCAGTGGCTAAAAAATCGTCAATTCGCCAAACCGGCATAGTGTTCGATAATCGCACCAAAAACTAACCGGTTCGTACATTTTAATTGCTGCGTGTAGGCTGGGGGCGAATAATTTGCTGCAAACAACAATTGCCGGGAGTCGCCCATGCAACGTTCCATCGCCACTGTTTCCTTGAGCGGCACCCTGCCGGAAAAGCTCGAAGCCATTGCCGCCGCCGGGTTTGATGGGGTCGAAATCTTCGAGAACGACTTGTTGTACTACGACGGCAGCCCCCGTGAAGTCAGGCAGATGTGCGCCGACCTCGGCATTGCCATCACCTTGTTCCAGCCGTTTCGCGACTTTGAAGGCTGCCGCCGTGACCGGCTGGCGCGCAACCTGGAACGGGCCGAACGTAAGTTCGACTTGATGCAGGAGCTGGGCACCGACCTGGTGCTAGTGTGCAGCAATGCGTCGGCTGATTGCGTGGGGGATGAGCGCATTTTGCTCGATGACCTGAGCCTGTTGGCCGAACACGCCGGCCGCCGTGGCCTGCGCATCGGCTATGAAGCACTGGCCTGGGGCAAGCATGTGAACACGTGGCAACAGGTGTGGAACCTGGTGCGCCAGGTTGATCACCCAAACTTGGGCGTGCTGCTCGACAGCTTCCACACCTTGTCCCTGAAAGGCGACCCGAGTGGCATCGCCGAGATCCCCGGCGACAAGATCTTCTTTGTGCAGATGGCCGACGCGCCGATCCTGGCCATGGACGTATTGGAATGGAGCCGACATTTCCGCTGCTTCCCCGGCCAGGGCGAGTTCGACCTGGCGGGGTTCCTCGCGCCGATCATCAAGAGTGGCTACACCGGGCCACTCTCCCTGGAAATCTTCAACGATGGCTTCCGCGCTGCGCCCACCCGTGCTAATGCGGCGGATGGCCTGCGCTCCTTGCTGTACCTGGAGGAGAAAACCCGCGAACGCCTGAAGCAGGAAGCACCGGCGCAACCGGTCGAGATTTTGTTTGATACCCCGGCCGCCAGCGAATACGACGGTATCGAATTCCTTGAATTCGCTGTCGATGAAAGCCTCGGCGCCAAGCTGACGCACTGGCTGGAACGCCTGGGCTTCGTCAAGGCCGGGCAGCATCGCTCCAAGAGCGTGAGCCTGCTGCGCCAGGGTGATATCAACCTGATCCTCAACTGCGAACCCTATTCTTTTGCCCACAACTTTTTCGAGGCCCACGGGCCGTCGTTGTGTGCCACCGCGATCCGGGTCAAGGACAGCGCCAAGGCGCTGGAGCGCGCGGTGGCCTACAAGGGCCAGCCGTATCGCGGCCTGGTCGGGCCTAACGAGTTGGAATTGGCCGCGGTGCGCGCACCGGATGGCAGCCTGATTTACCTGGTGGACCCAAGTGAAGGCACGCTGTACGACACCGACTTCAACCTGCAAACCGCTTCGACCACCAGCGGCGGCCTGTTGCGCATTGACCATATGGCGATGGCCCTGCCGGCCGACAGCCTCGACAGTTGGGTGCTGTTCTACAAGAGCCTGCTGGATTTCGAGGCCGATGATGAAGTGGTGCTGCCCGATCCTTACGGCCTGGTGAAAAGCCGCGCATTGCGCAGCCGGTGCAGCTCGATTCGCCTGCCGCTGAACATCTCCGAGAACCGCAATACCGCCATTTCCCATGCCCTGTCGAGCTATCGCGGCTCGGGAGTGCACCACATTGCCTTCGATTGCGCAGATATTTTCGCCGAAGTGAGCCGCGCCAAGGAGGCGGGGGTGCCGCTGCTGGATATCCCGCTCAACTATTACGATGACCTGGCGGCACGTTTCGACTTTGACGAGGAGTTCCTCAGCGAGCTGGCGTATTACAACGTGCTGTACGACCGCGACGCTCAGGGCGGTGAGTTGTTTCACGTGTACACCGAACCCTTTGAAGGGCGGTTTTTCTTCGAGATCATCCAACGCAAGAACGGCTATGCCGGCTACGGTGCGGCCAATGTGGCGGTGCGCTTGGCGGCAATGGCCAAATCGCGCAGCGGTGCGGTTCGCCAGGCGCGTTTATAACGGCAGGCCGGCGCTTTCTTTCAGGCAGCATCGCGGCCCATAATCACGGCCTGCACAACACTGGCCGTGAGCGCACCATGACCTCCGAGGCACCCCGCAAGAGTCGTAAGAACAACCCGGAAAAGACCCGCGAGAACATACTCCAGGAAGCCATTGTGGAGTTTGTCCAGCAGGGCCTTTCCGGCGCTCGCGTGGATGCAATCGCCGAGCGCATCCACACCTCCAAGCGCATGATCTATTACTACTTCGGCAGCAAGGAGCAGTTGTACGTCGAGGTGCTGGAAAAGCTCTACGGCGACATTCGCACCACCGAAACCCAGATGAACCTCACCGCGCTGGAACCGCGCGAAGCGATCCGTCGGCTGGTGGAATTTACCTTTGATCACCACGACCAGAACGTGGATTTCGTGCGCATTGTCAGCATCGAAAATATCCACAATGCCGAATACGTGAAGCGCTCGGATGCGATCAAGGCGATGAACAGCAACATTCTCGAAGCGCTGGGCGCGACGTTGCGTCGCGGGGCTGAGATGGGGGTGTTTCGCGAAGGGCTGGAGCCGCTGGATGTGCATTTGCTGATCAACTCGTTCAGCTTTTACCGTGTGTCCAACCGCCATACGTTCAGCGAGATCTTTCAGATTGAGTTGTCGGATGAAGCGATTAAACAGCGGCATCGGGACATGATTTGTGACTCGGTGATGCGCTATTTGCAGGCTTGAGAGCGCGCGACTCTCAAGGCTGAAATGCAATCCCTGTGGGAGCGGGCTTGCTCGCGAATGCGGTGGATCAGTTAACACATTGAGTGACTGACACACCGCCTTCGCGAGCAAGCCCGCTCCCACATTTGGATTCGGTTACTACAGTGAAATGTTCATGCTCTGGAAGTGCGCCAACATCCGGTCTGCATCCGGCACCTCCCCACTGAACAACTCAAACGCCTTCACCGCCTGAAACACCGCCATGTTGCCGCCATCCAGCGTGCGGCAGCCCAAGGCGCGGGCGTCGCGCAGCAGCTCGGTCTCGAGTGGGAAATACACGATTTCCGCGACCCATAACTCAGTGCGCAACAGAGCGACCGGCACCGGTGTGCCGGGCAGCTTGGCCATGCCCATCGGCGTGGTATTGACCACGCCGTCGGCCTCGGCCATCGCGTTCTCCAAGTGGTTGCCGACCTGGGCCCGGCCAGCACCGAAACGTTGCGTGAGGTTATCCACAAGGTCGCGGGCGCGATTGGCGTCCACGTCGAAAATGCTCAACTGTTCCACACCTTCCGCCAACAGCGCGTGGGCCACCGCCGCACCCGCACCGCCAGCGCCCATCTGCACCACACGTTGGCGCGCGACATCATTCAAGTTGCGCCGAAACCCTTCGGCGAACCCCAGGCAATCAGTGTTGTGGCCGATGCGTTTGCCGTTCTTGAACACCACCGTGTTGACCGCTCCGATGCCGCGAGCCTCGTCGGACAGTTCATCGAGCAGCGGCAGGATCGCCTGCTTGCAGGGGTAAGTAATGTTCAGCCCGGTGAAGTGCATCAGCTCGGCGGCGTGCAGCAGGTCGGGCAGGGCGTTGATGTCCAAGTGCAAGGGCTCAAGGTCGATCAAGCGATACAGGTAGCGCAGGCCTTGGGCATCACCTTCCTGTTCGTGCAGGGCCGGTGTGCGGGAAGCCTGGATGCCGGCGCCGATCAGGCCAGCGAGGATGCGCGGTTTCATCGGGCCGACCCTTTGAGCAGATGGCTGAAATGTTCCAGGGCCAGGTGGTAGCCATGGCTGCCGAACCCCGCCAGCACCGCCTTGGCGATGGGCGACACAAAGGAGTGATGGCGGAACGCTTCACGGGCATGCACGTTGGACAAGTGCACCTCGATCACCGGCACTTCACTGGCTACCAGCGCGTCGCGAATGGCTACGGAGGTGTGGGTCCAGGCCGCCGGGTTGATCACGATACCGGCGCAACGGGCGCGGGCGCCGTGGATCCACTCGAGCAGTTCGCCTTCGTGGTTGGTCTGGCGAAATTCGATTTTCAGCCCGAGCTGTTCGGCGCTGCGGCCACACAGCGCGGCGACGTCGGCGAGGGTTTCATGGCCGTAAGTGGCGGGCTCGCGGGTGCCGAGCAAGTTGAGGTTGGGGCCGTTGAGCACCAGCACGATGGGCGGCATTGAGGGTTTCTCCACAGTTCTTGTTAGTTGTGTGGATAAAATGTACTGGTTAGTTAATTTGGTCAATTGATGGCGGCGGATGTGTTCGATAATCGAACCGTTAATCAGACCTTTCGTACAGTTGAATCAGATTAGATATCAATTGAAAATCATTCTCGACAACGCTTAAGATGCCGCCTGTTTCCTTAACATTCCAGGGAGTCGGTTTGTCGGACGTGGATCTCAAAGGCCTGTTTCTCAAGCACGCCGATACCCTGCGCGGGTATCTGGCACGCAAGGTACGGGACCCGCAGTTGGCCGCAGACCTGGTGCAGGAGAGCTTCCTGCGCCTGGCGGAAAAACCGGCCGGCGAGCGCATCGACAATTCCCAGGGCTATCTCTATCGGACGGCGAGCAATCTGCTGATCGACCATATTCGCCAGGAAGCGCGGCGCAAGACAGACTCCGTGCCCCATGAGGCGTTGGCCGAGATTGAAGATGAAGTGGCCGGGTTGGAGGCTCAGGCAATGGCGCAGCAACAGCGACAGGCATTGAAGCAGGCACTGGCGGAGTTGCCGGAGCGCACCCAGCAGATTTTCCGTCTCAACCGCATCGAAGGCATGACCCACGCCCAGGTCGCGCGGCACCTGGACATCTCTGACAGCTCCGTGCAAAAGCACCTGGCCAAGGCCTTGGCCTACGTGATGCAGCGTTTGCAGGACGGCGAGGGGGTGCCATCCGACGAATGAGTTACTGAAATACGCTAGGTCAGACGTCACAGCGTTATATAACGAAAAATTCGAGATTCACACGTGAATAGCCAGGGTCCGCAACAGCACAGCATTACCGAGGCGGCCGCCGAGTGGGCGGTGCGCTTGCACGCCGGTGCCCTGACCGACCAGGAGCAAGCCGAGCTGCGGCATTGGATCGCCTGCGACAGTCGCCACGAAGCGGCACTGCGTTTTGCCGAACAGACGTGGGCGGCATTGGGCGAGGTGCATAAGGAAGAACCGGTGCATCGCCAGCGGCCCTCCGCAGCCACGCTGCCGGTGCGCCGCTCCACGCGGCGCAGGCCATGGCACCGCGCGGCGGCCGTCGCGCTGGTTGTGGTGGCGGCGGGCGTCGGCTGGGTGCGCGGCCCGGACATGTTGCTGCGCATGCAAGCCGATTACATCACCCAGAAAGGCGAAATGCGCACCGTGCACCTGGCCGATGGCAGCAAGGTCGAGTTGGATTCCGCCAGTGCCATCCGCCTGGACTATGACGGCGTACAACGGCGCATCAGCCTGATCCAGGGCGCGGCGATTTTTGACGTGGCGCCGATGGTGGGCGGGGAAAACCGGCCCTTCGTGGTGCAGAGCGCCGGGGGGCAAACCCGGGCCCTGGGCACGCGGTTTGTGGTGGGGCGCGAGGGCGATAGCCAGGCCTGGGTCGGCATGCTGCAGCACAGTGTCGAGGTTTCCCTGCAAGCCACGCCGAAAAAGGGTGCGGCCGACAGGGTGCTCAAGGAAGGCCAGGCCGCACGCTACAGCCCTCAGGAAGGCATCGTGCCCCTGGATCAATTCGATGTAGAGCGCGCCACCAGTTGGCGACGCGGCGTATTGATTTTTGATCGCCAGCCCCTGGCCAACGTCATCGAGCAACTTAATCGCTACCGCCCTGGGCGCATCGTGCTGACAGACGCGCAACTGGGCGAACGCGAAGTCAGCGGCGTGTTTCGCCTCGACATGCTCGACACCGCCCTCGCCACCCTCACCCAGGAACTGCACGTGCAACGCTTGGACCTGGCAGGCCTCAGCCTGATCTATTGAATACCCGGTGGGAGGCCTTCTCCCACCCGCCGAACACCCCTTCTTAAAAACTTTCGAAAAAACTTACTGACTTCCTGCGCGCCGCACGTCTTGCTAGGTGAGAAGCATTCTCACAAACAAAAACGCTTAGCGCAGGGAACAACAGAAATGTCAGCACTCAACAAGGGGCGCGCAACCGGTAGCCGGTTAGCCCTGGCCATCCACTTGGGACTGTTCGCGATAACGGCACCCGTGTATGCCGCGCAGCCTCAGGCAGGTAACGCCGCCCAGCCCGCCGTGTTGATGTTCGATGTTCCTGCGCAACCTCTGGGCGTCGCCGTACTGGCCTTTGCCGACCAAGCCGGCCTGCAAGTGCTGTTTGACAGCCAGCGCCTGCGCGGCTTGAGCAGCACCGCACTCAAGGGCCGCTTCAGCGTGCAGGAAGGGCTGGGCCGTTTGCTGGGCGCTGCGCCAGTGGAGTATCGCTTTACCAGCGACCGCCAGGTCACCCTTAGCCGCGTCAGCGACGACCATGACGGCGCCATGACGGTGGGCACCACCACCATTACTGGCAACACCCACGGCCAGGCCAGCGACTGGGTGTACCAGAGCCCAAAGTCCGTGGCCGTGATCAGCCGTGACATGATCGATAAACGCCCGCCCCGTCACGCCGCCGACATGCTTGAAGAAACCGCCGGGGTCTACACCGCCGTCAACCAGCGCGACCCTGGGTTGTCGGTGAATATTCGCGGCGTGCAGGACTACGGCCGCGTCAACATGAACATCGACGGCATGCGCCAGAACTTCAACGTCAACGGCCACCAGCAACGCAACGGCACAATGCTGATCGATCCGGAGTTCGTCTCCAGCATCCAGATCGACAAGGGCAGCCAGTCGGGGCAGGGCGGTGCGGCGGTGTTGGGCGGTATTGCGTCGTTCAAGACGTTGCACGCCAGCGAGTTTCTCAAGGACGGCAAAGAATACGGCGGGCGAGTTCGCGCTGGCAGCGGCATCGGTGAACTGGGCAACGGCACCGACTTCAACGGCAGTGGCGTGTTTGCCTTCGGTGATGAGCGCGGCGATGTCATGCTGGGGTACAGCGAGCGCCACTTCGGTAACTACCGTGGCGGCAAGCGCAACGCGGATAACCTGGGCACTAACATGCGGGCCAGAAAGTACGCCCCGGTAGCCTTTGACGACTGGTTGAACAGCGAGGTCGGCGACACCGGCAGCGTGACCCGCTCGCAGATCGTCAAGCTTGGCCTGAACCTGCCCAACGATCAGCGCGTGCAGTTGAGCTACCTGGAAAGCGACGCCGACAGTAACGATGCCTGGGGCTACATCGCCGATGACCTTCAGAGCACCTACTACCTGCGTACCAGCAAAAACAACCTCAACGCGAAAAATGTCGCGCTGGACTACAGCTACAGCCCGGATAACCCGCTGATAGATTTCAAGGCCAAGCTGTATTTCGTCACCACCCAACTGGATCGCGCCAACGCACCCAATACGGCGTCCGTGAGTTCCGGCAACTACACCCCGGGCTACACCGACCATTTCCAGACCGACACCTGGGGCCTGCAAGGCGAAAACACGTCGCGCTTTGACCTGGGCCGCGTGGGGCACGTGAGTTGGAGCTATGGCCTGGAGATGTATCAAGACAGGTTCAAGCCCAGCACCAACAAGGTTGAATCGAGCAATACGGTCGCCAGCGGTTCATTGCCCTACACCCCCAGTGCAGACCCGGAAGGCAAGCGCACCATCGCCAGCCTGTTCAACACCCTCCAATACGACTATGACGATTGGCTGACCGTGGATGCCGGCCTGCGTTACGACCGCTATCGGCTGGAAGGCGTTACGGGGATGACGCTCTGGAAGCGCGACCGTTTTTACTCAAGCTCGGTAGGCGCCAAGCGCGTCGAGGACATTTTCGATATTGATCGTGAGCAGGGGCAGTTCTCTCCGACCTTTGGTATCGGCATCAAGCCCGGGCTCGACTGGCTGCAACTGTATGCCCGCTGGGGCAAAGGCTGGCGCCCGCCGGCCGTGACGGAAACCTTCATGAGCGGCCGCCCGCACGGTGGCGGTTCGGGTGAGCGCGTGTTTCCCAACCCCTACCTCAAGCCCGAAGAGTCCCGCGATTGGGAAGTGGGGATGAACGTGTTCAAGGAGTCGTTGTTTTTCAATGACGACCGACTGGGCATCAAGGTGGCGTACTTCGACACCAAGATTAAGAACTTCACCTTCCTCAATACCAGCGTGAGTTTGCCGGAAACCTCCGTGGGCGGTTTCAACGGGATCATGGCGTACACCAATAACCTCAATGACACCCGGTTCAGAGGCCTTGAGTACCAATTCAACTACGACATGGGCCGGGCTTACACCAACCTCAGCTACACCCACATGATCGGCACGAATGAGTTCTGCTCGAAGAACTATTACATGGGCGGTGCGAAGAAGAACGGGCCGTCAACCACCGTGATCGAGACGTACGTGCGCCCCAACGGCACGATTGGGCGAAGGCCTGTCACTAGATATGAAGTGCTGGATGACGACGTCGCCAACAGCAAGGAAAGCTGCGGCCGAATCATGGGCAACGCCACGTATACGCCGGCGGATCGGGGTTCAGTGACGGTGGGGGCACGCTTCCTGGAGAAGCGCCTGGATACCGGCGTTCGTGTTCGCTACAGCTCCGGTAATGGGGAAAACCTGAATAACCAGGGTTACCA
This sequence comes from Pseudomonas sp. H1_A03, assembly GCF_054685145.1. Taxonomy (NCBI): domain Bacteria; kingdom Pseudomonadati; phylum Pseudomonadota; class Gammaproteobacteria; order Pseudomonadales; family Pseudomonadaceae; genus Pseudomonas; species Pseudomonas sp. H1_A03. The sequence goes on along the minus strand of NZ_CP162829.1, from coordinate 439,805 downwards.
GTTCATCGACCAGGCCATGTGGCCCAAGTACACCGTGTATGACCTCTACGCCAGTTACTGGATGACCGATCAATTAAATATCGCGCTGGCGTTGGAGAACGCCACGGACGAGGCGTATTTCGTCGCCATGGGCGATGCCAACAACCTGAGCCTGGCGCGCGGGCGCACGCTGAGCGGAATGCTCGAATACACATTCTGATCCGGTGCGCAGGCACTGGATCCACCCACGGTTTTGCCCAGGGTTGGGCAAAAAGTGCGCACCTGCGTACTGATCAATAGCGCTGTTTATAACGAGGTTTAGTGATGACTATTTCTGTTAGTTACGAGTCGTACCTGGGCACTACGTCGCTGTCCGACTACCTGACGGACTGGGCCATAGGTTTCGCCACCGCAGGTCATGGCACCGGTAACACCGGCGGTTTCAGCAACGGCACCTTCAGTGGCGATCAGTATTCGACGCATGGCGCCAACAACTCCGACTACGCGTTTATCGCCGACAGCAACACCAGCAACGGCCTGCACTATGTGTTCAACCCGGCCTTGCCGGCCAGCAGCAACCTGAACCACTACCTGTGGGGCAACCTGGATAACGTCGAACTGGGCACGGGCCTGACCGGCGGCGCAGGCAGCGATTTTGACCTGAGTGCCTACAAGGTGGCGTTCAACGGTCTCGACCTGTTTGCCGCCGAAGGTGCAGGCCGCACCGGCAACGAAGTGCAGAGCGTGATCTACGGCTTGATGCAAGGCAACACGTCGGCATTGGAAACCGTGCTCAACGACCTGCTGGACGATTTCGGTCTGTCCACCGCCAGCACCTTTGACGAAGTCAGCGCTGGGCTGGCTGCACACGCGGCCACCGCTGCCACCACCGACGTCGCGCTGGTGGGCGTGCAAGACGTTGCGCAGGACTGGGCCCTCGCGGCCTGAACCTCTGCTGCATGAAAAAAGCGAATGGAAGATCGCTCTCCCATTCGTCGCATTACACCGCTGTCGCCTAAGCCTTCTAATTCTTCGGGCGGCGGCGGTGCCGGAATTCTGCGCAGCGTCGTATCGCCTGTCAACGCGGCGACGCTGCGCGCCCAACCCCATGAGAATCCCCAGATGCGCCACGCCGGCAACGAAACCCTGGCCGCCCTCGCGGCCTATAAAAGTGGCTTCTTCAACATCGGCCTGTTCTCGGCGGTGATCAACCTGCTGATGCTCGCCCCGGCGCTTTACATGCTGCAGGTGTACGACCGGGTGTTGGCCTCGGGCAATCAGATGACCCTGTTGATGCTGACGCTGATGATCCTCGGCCTGTTCGGCCTGATGGGCGCGTTGGAATGGGTGCGCAGCCAGGTGGTGATCCGCCTCGGCACGCAGATGGACATGCGCTTGAACCAGCGGGTGTACGACGCTGCGTTCGAAGCGCAACTCAAGGGCGGCACCCAGGCGGCGGGGCAGGCGCTGCATGACCTGACCACCCTGCGCCAGTTCGCTACCGGCCAGGCGTTGTTCGCGTTTTTTGATGCGCCGTGGTTTCCGGTGTACCTGTTGGTGATCTTCCTGTTTCACCCCTGGCTCGGCCTGCTGGCGCTGGTAGGGGCGGTGGTGTTGATTGTGCTGGCGTGGGTCAACCATCACGTCAGCCAGGCGCCGATGGCCCTGGCCAGCCAACTGTCCATCAGTGCCAGCCAGCAGGCCACGGCCAACCTGCGCAATGCCGACACCATCGAAGCCATGGGCATGCTCGCTACGTTGCGCGGGCGTTGGTTCGGCCAGCATCAGGCGTTCCTGGCGCAGCAGAACCTGGCCAGCGAAAAGACCGCGACCGTCACCGCCTGGTCCAAGGGCGTGCGCCTGGCATTGCAGTCTTTGGTGCTGGGCCTGGGCGCCTTGCTGGCGGTGCAGGGCGATATCACGCCGGGGATGATGATTGCCGGCTCGATTCTGATGGGCCGCGTGCTCAGCCCGATCGACCAGTTGATTGGCGTGTGGAAACAGTGGGGCTCGGCGCGCCTGGCGTTTGATCGGCTGTCACAGATGCTGGAGGCGAATCCCGCACGGCCGGAACGCATGAGCCTGCCGGTGCCCAAAGGCCAACTGAGCGTGGAGCAAATCAGCGCCTGCGCGCCCGGCAGCCGTCGGCCGGCGCTGGCCAACCTGGGTTTTAACTTGGCGGCGGGCGACGTGCTGGGGGTGATCGGGCCGTCGGGCTGCGGTAAATCCACCTTGGCCCGAATACTGGTGGGCGCCTGGGCACCCTTGGCCGGCAAGGTGCGGCTGGACGGCGCCGACCTGGCTTTGTGGGACAAACAGCAGTTGGGGCCGCACATCGGTTACCTGCCGCAAGACATCCAATTGTTTGCCGGCAGCCTCGCGGAAAACATCGCGCGGTTTGCCGAGGTTGACGCGGAGAAGGTTCTGGCTGCCGCGCAAATGGCCGGCGTGCATGAGCTGATCCTGCAACTGCCCCAAGGCTACGAGACGCAACTGGGCGAGGGCGGCGCGGGCTTGTCCGGTGGCCAGAAGCAACGCGTCGCGCTGGCCCGTGCGCTGTACGGTCTGCCCGCGCTGATCGTGCTGGACGAACCCAACGCGAACCTCGACGAAGTGGGCGAGCAGGCCTTGCTCCAGGCCATCGCCCAGCTCAAGCAACAGCGCCGCACTGTGGTCCTGATCACCCACAAGCCCAATGTGCTGAGCCTGACTGATCAATTGCTGATCCTCAAGGAAGGCCAATTGCAGGCCTACGGGCCGACGGCGCGGGTGTTGGAGGCACGGCAGAAACCGGCAGCGAACAAGCCGGTGTCGACCATGAGCATGAGCTACCGCCTCGGTGAAGGAAAACAGGCATGAGCCAGAGCAAACCTGTGTTGATCGGCGACGCCCCAAACAACGTGCTGGCGCTGGATGACAAAAAATACTCACGCCTGGGCTGGCTGTTGGTACTCGGCGGTTTTGCCGGGTTCCTCGGTTGGGCGGCATTGGCGCCACTCGATAAAGGCGTGGCGGTCCCGGGCAAGGTCATGGTCTCAGGCCATCGCAAGACCGTGCAGCACCCGGCCGGTGGCATCGTTGAACGTATCGAGGTGCGCGACGGTGATGTGGTCAACGCGGGCCAAGTGCTGCTGCGCTTGAAGGAAACCCCGTTGCGCGGACAGATGCAGTCCCTGCGCAGCCAGTATTTGGCGTCCCTGGCCAGCGAAGCGCGCTTGAGTGCCGAAAGCGAAGGGTTGTCGGCGATCACCTTCGGCCTTGAACTGCTCAACGATCCTGAGGCGGCGAGCACCCTGAACCTGCAACGGCAGCTGTTCAATAGCCGCGCCCAGGCCTTGGCAACCGAGCAACAAGGCCTGCGCGAAACCATCGCCGGGGCCGAGGCGCAGTTGCGCGGTACGCGGGATTCGCAAGCGAGCAAGGTCCAGCAGCGCGCGGCGTTGAATGAGCAACTGCAAGGCCTGCGCGAGTTGGCACGTGACGGCTACATTCCGCGCAACCGCCTGCTCGACAGCGAACGCCTGTACTCACAAATCGATGGCGCCATCGCCGAGGACTACGGCCGTATCGGCCAATTGCAACGCCAGGTCCTCGAGCTGCGCTTGCGCATTCGCCAGCTCGGCGAAGACTTCCAGAAAGACCTGCGCGGCCAGTTGGCCGAGACCCGCACCCGCAGCGACGACCTGCGCAATCGCCTGGCCTCGGCCGAGTTCGAACTGGCCAACAGCCTGGTACGCGCCCCCGCCTCTGGTGTGGTGGTGGGGTTGGACGTGTACACCGAAGGCGGCGTGATCAAGCCCGGCCAGGCACTGATGGACATCGTGCCGCAAGGCGAACCGTTGCTGGTCGAAGCGCGGGTGCCAGTGCAGATGGTCGACAAGGTGCATCCGGGCTTGCCGGTGGAGTTGCTGTTCTCGGCATTCAACCAGTCCACCACGCCACGGGTGGCCGGCGAGGTGACGCTGGTTTCTGCCGACCGCCAGGTCGATGAGCGCACCGACGAACCGTATTACACACTGCGCGCCCAGGTCAGCGCGGCCGGCATGCAGCAGCTCGACGGTGCACGGATACGCCCTGGCATGCCGGTGGAAACCTTCGTCAAGACCGGTGAGCGCTCGATGCTCAACTACCTGTTCAAACCCCTGCTGGACCGGACCCATATGGCCCTGGTGGAAGAATGAAGGCGCTGCTGTTTACCTTGTGTTTCGGTTGTACCTCGGCGGCACATGCCTTGGGTTTACTGGATGCCTACGACTTGGCCCTGCGCAATGATCCGACTTTTCAGGCGGCCATACAGGAACGTGAAGCCGGTGAAGAGAATCGCGTGATCGGCCGTGCGGCGTTGTTGCCCAACTTGTCGTGGAGCTATAACAACTCGCGCAATGAGTCTGAAGTGACGGCGGGTGATGTCACCAGCGACCGTGACTACCGCAGCTATGCATCGACCCTGACCTTGCAGCAGCCATTACTGGATTACGAGGCCTATGCGCGTTTTCGCCAGGGCACCGCCCAGGCGTTGATGGCTGACGAGCGCTTTCGCGGAAAGAGCCAGGAACTGGCCGTGCGCGTGCTCAGCGCTTACAGCCAGGCGTTGCTGGCGCAGGAGCGCATTGAGTTGAGCCGGGCGCAGAAACGCGCGTTTGCCGAGCGCTTGCAACTCAATGATCGCCTGCTCAAGGGCGGCGAAGGCACACGCACGGATGTGCTGGAAACCCAGGCGCGCCTGAGCCTGGCGCAGGCTGAAGAAATCGAAGCCCAGGACGCTCAGGACAGCGCCTTGCGCGAGCTGGAAGCCATCGTCGGCCAACCTTTACAGATCGAACAGCTGGCGCCGCTGACCCGCCAATTCGATATCCCGCCCCTGGAGCCGAACCGTTTCGAAACCTGGCGCGAAATGGCCATGGCTAATAACCCTGAGCTTAAATCCCAGCACCACGCCCTGGACGTGGCGTCCTATGAAGTGGAGCGCAAACGTGCAGGCCACCTGCCCAAGGTCAGCCTGTACGCCACCAGTCGCCAGACCAGCTCTGACTCGGAAAGCAGCTACAACCAAAAGTACGACACCAACAGTGTCGGCATTCAGGTCAGCCTGCCACTGTTTGCCGGCGGCGGGGTGTCGGCTTCCACCCGCCAGGCGGCGAACCAGCTGTCCCAGGCCCAGTATGAGCTGGACGCGCAAACCTCGGCGACACTGGTGGAGTTGCGTAAGCAGTTCAACCTCAATACCAGCGGCGCGGCCAAAGTGCGTGCCTATGAAATGGCCGTCAGCTCCGCCACCGCCCTGGTTACCGCGACTAAAAAGAGCGTCACCGGCGGTGAGCGGGTCAACCTTGATGTACTCGACGCCGAGCAACAACTCTTCACCGCCCGTCGCGATTTGGCGAATGCGCGGCATGCGTATCTGCTGGCGAGGATTCAGCTGAAGTATTACGCGGGGTTGCTGAGTGAGCAGGATTTGCGCGCGCTGGCGGGGTATTTCCAGCCGTCGGCATGAGTGGTTACAACCCGGTATTCGCCGGGTTTTTTGTGGTTACTAATCTGTGAAACAGCTTCGGGAATATGAAGCCGGTTGTCGGGTGGCACGGGAAAATTGTTACCTGGCGGAAAATAACCTAACGGATGGGTTACGATGAAAGTAGGCGCTTACAAGGGATATGTGATTTCGGTGTTTATCAGGGATGAGCATTGCCCGCCCCATGTGCATGTGAGGGGGAACGGATGGGATGCGCGTTTTAGTTTCAGTTTTCTGGATGGGGATGTTGAGTTGTGGGATGTCGAGCCTGAGCGGCGGCAGCCACCCCTGGCGGTTTTGAAAGAAATACGCGAGGCGATCATGCAGCGGCATTACCTGGCGCGGGCACGCAGGATCTGGTGGGAATACCTGCAAACGGTCTGCCTGGAGAATCACTCCTGGGATTGGGAGGCCCGCGAGGTGTTGCCTGGGCTGATCATTCAGCCGGGTGTTTATGTGATCGCGCGTGCCCGGCACGATGTCGTTGGGCAGAAAACAATTTTGAATCTGGTCAGGGCACCGGGTTTTGTGGAGATTGAACTATGAAGCAAATCGTAAAAGCCAAAGTTGTCCCCTATAAACCGCTCACTGAGGCCGATGTCGAAAAGGCGATAGCCCGAGGGCGTAAGACACGGCACCTTTATGCCCGCGCCAGCTCTGTGCGTTATGAGGACAACTGCATTTCCATCGGCTTCAGCGACGGCAGTCGCGTTGTACTGCCGGTGGCTGGCCTGCCCGAGTTCGCGGGGTTTTCCTTGGAGGACTTTGAGCAACTTGAAGTCGGCTTTGGCGGAAAGGCGCTGTGCTGTGAGGCCCAGGACTTGGATGTTTCGGTCACGGGCCTGATCGCCACCAGCAAACCGCTGATGGACCTAGCCACCAGTTTGGTTGCCTCGCGCAACGGTCGCAAAAGCAGCGCCGCCAAATCTGCCGCCGCCCGAGCCAATGGCAAGAAGGGCGGGCGGCCACGCAAGAAGGAACCTGAGGACGTTGAACTACCGCCGAGTCAGTAACACCCCGGATTCCATATGGTGCGTCCACGGGAACTGGTCAAACAGCGCGCATTGGGTAATGCGGTGCGTGTCATGCAGTTGCGCGATGTTCGCCGCCAACGTCTCCGGGTTGCAGGAGATGTACAGGATATTGTCGAAGCGTCGGGTCAGTTCGCAGGTGTCCGGGTCCATGCCGGCGCGCGGTGGGTCGACGAACACGCTGCCGAACTCATAGCTCTTCAGGTCGATGCCGTGCAGGCGGCGGAACGGGCGCACTTCGTTAAGGGCTTCGGTGAGTTCCTCAGCGGAGAGTCGCACCAGGGTGACGTTATCCACTGCGTTTTCATCGAGGTTGCTCAGGGCTGCATTCACTGAGGTCTTGCTGATCTCGGTGGCCAGCACTTTGCGCACGCGGGTTGCCAAGGGCAGGGTGAAGTTGCCGTTGCCGCAGTACAGCTCAAGCAAATCATCCGGGCGGTCACCCAAGGCTTCGTATGCCCAGTTGAGCATCTTCTGGTTCACCGTGCCGTTGGGTTGGGTGAAGGCACCTTCGGGTTGGCGGTAGCTGAAGGTGCGCCCGCCAACGTCGAGTTTTTCCACCACGTAATCATGGCCGATCACATCGCGCTTGCCCTTCGAGCGGCCGATGATGCTGACGTTCAAGTCGGCAGCCAGCTGGTTCGCGGCAGCGTGCCAATGCTCGTCCAGCGGGCGGTGATAGCACAGAGTAATCATCGCGTCGCCGGCCAGGGTGGTGAGGAACTCCACCTGGAACAGCTTGTGGCTCAGGGCGGCGCTGGCTTGCCAGGCGGCCTTGAGTTGCGGCATCAACTGGTTGATACGCAGGCTTGCGATAGGGAATTCTTCGATCAGGATCGGCGTGCGCTTGTCGTCCTGGGAAAACATCGCGTAGTGGCGCTCACCGCCTTCGCGCCACAGGCGGAACTCCGCGCGCAGGCGGAAGTTCTGCAGGGGCGAGTCGAAGACCTGTGGCTGCGGTGCATCGAACGGTGCCAGCAGGTCACGCAAGCGCGTGACCTTGTCTTGTAGTTGAGCGGTGTAGCGTGCGGCGTCAAAAGTCATGCGTTGAACCAGCCCAGCTTGATCACAAACAGAATCGACAGAATCACCAGCGCCGGGTTCAGCTCACGGTAGCGGCCCGAAAGCAGCTTGATGGCGGTCCAGGCGATGAAACCGAAGGCGATGCCGTTGGCAATGGAGTAAGTGAAGGGCATCGCCAGGGCGGTGATCACCACCGGCGCTGCAACGGTAATGTCGTCCCAGTCGATTTCGGCCAGGCCGGAGGTCATCAGCACGGCCACGAACAGCAACGCGGGTGCGGTGGCAAAGGCGGGAACGCTGGCGGCCAGTGGCGAGAAGAACAGCGCCAGCAGGAACAGGATCGCTACTACGATGGCGGTCAAACCGGTGCGGCCACCCGCGCTCACGCCGGCAGCCGATTCGATGTAGCTGGTAGTCGTCGACGTACCCAGCAGCGAACCGGCCATGGCGGCGGTGCTGTCGGCGATCAGTGCGCGACCCATTTTCGGCATGTGGCCGTCCTTGCCCATCAGGCCCGCGCGCTTGGCGACGCCGATCAGGGTGCCGGAGTTATCGAACAGGTCGACGAACAGGAACGCGAAGATCACGCTCACCAGGCCGATATCCAGCGCGCCTTTAATATCCAACTGAAGGAAAGTCGGGGCCAGGGACGGCGGCATTGAGGTCACGCCGCCGAACGGGGTGACGCCCAGCAGGATCGACACGATGGTCACTGCCAGGATGCCAATCAGCACGGCTCCGCGTACCGCCAGGGCCTCCAGCGCAACGATCAGCACGAAACCCAGGGTGGCGAGGATTGGAGCCGGTTGCTTCAAGTCACCCAGGCCAACCAGCGTGGCCGGGTTGGCAACCACAATCCCGGCGTTGTGCAGCGCAATCAGCGCCAGGAACAGGCCGATACCCGCGGCAATCGCCGAGCGCAGGGGCAGGGGAATACTGTTGATGATCCACTCACGGATACGAAAGATCGACAGCAGGAAGAACAGCACCGCCGAGATAAACACCGCACCCAGCGCAACCTGCCAGGTATGGCCCATGTGCAGGACCACGGTGTAGGTAAAGAAGGCGTTGAGGCCCATGCCCGGCGCGAGTGCGATCGGGTAGTTGGCGATCAGGCCCATCACGGTCGAACCGATGGCCGCCGCCAGGCAGGTCGCAACGAACACCGCGCCCTTGTCCATGCCGGTCTCGCCGAGGATGCTCGGGTTCACGAACAGGATGTAGGCCATGGCCAGGAATGTCGTGATGCCCGCGAGGATCTCGGTGCGCACGTTGGTGTTGTGTGCCTTGAGTTGAAACAGCTTTTCCAGCATGCCTGCTCCCTGTGACGCTCTGTGGCGTCGTGATTTGTTGACCTCTAAGTCAAAGCACAAACTGCGCCAAGCGCCTTTGGTTTCAGAGAGGATCGGAAAAAGCGGCGCATCATACCAGCAGCCGAGGCCTTGAGGCATACTGCGCCGACGTTTAAACGAAGGTCACCCGCAGCATGAAAAACGCTAACCCGTGGAGTCTAGCCCTGATCCCCTGTATCAGCCTGTTGCTCGGCGCAGCACCGGCGTGGGGCGCGACTGCACCGCCCTTGAGCGAAGTGCGTGTGTTCAAGGTCGAGTCGGCAAAGTGCAGCGAGACCATTCCGGAACGTGTAAGCACTACCCAAATGTGTGAACACCGCGGGCCCACCAGGGTTTCTGTGATGGAAGTCGGCCTGGGCAATAACCCGGTTGGCCTCTTTAATGGCGCGGTGTTGAACGGCCAGCGCACGCCGGTATGCCAGGTCGGCAACATCAGCGAGGCCTGCAGCGGGGCTGGCACTTTGATGGGCTACATCTATGTGTTTGACCTGAATGTCCAAGCCCAAGGCTGGTTCGAATACAGCAACGCCTCGATCAACCCCCCGCGAAATACCCTGAAAACCCTGCTCAATATCCGCTGATCAATCTTCTTGAACGCTCAAAACCACGAGAAGTCGTACCCCTGAGACGGCGACTTTTCTAACGCCGCGGATGTACACCAACCCGTGAGGTGTTTATGAGCGCGACCCCCAATGGCGCGGCGGCCCAGCCGTTCGTCAGCCACCCGATACGCCTGCGCCTCAACGGCCAGGACCGCCAGCTGGACGTGTTGCCTTGGACCACGCTGTTGGACCTGCTGCGCGAGCAACTGGACCTGGTCGGCAGCAAAAAAGGCTGCGACCACGGCCAATGCGGCGCCTGCACCGTCTTGCGCGATGGCAAACGGATCAATGCCTGCCTGACGCTGGCGGTGATGTGCGACGGTGCCGAACTCACCACCATCGAAGGCCTGGCCAACGGCGACCAACTGCACCCGATGCAGCAGGCGTTTATCAAACACGATGCCTTCCAATGCGGTTACTGCACCCCTGGCCAGATCTGCTCGGCCGTCGGCCTGGCCAATGAAGGCCGCGCCCACGACACGGCGCAAATCCAAGAGCTGATGAGCGGTAACCTGTGCCGCTGTGGGGCCTACAGCAATATTCGCGATGCCATTGAAGACGTAGTGGGAGGTGAACAATGAATCCCTTCCACTACAGCAAGCCTGCGGATGTGAAAGAAGCGGTTCATCTGAGCAGCGCCGCGTCGCGCTTTATTGCCGGTGGCACCAACCTGCTGGACCTGATGAAAGAAAACATCAGCCGCCCCGAGCATCTCATCGATATCACCGGATTGCCCCTGAATGACATTCAGGAGACTGCCGGTGGCGGTCTGCTGATCGGCGCGTTGGTGAGCAACGCCGACCTGGCCTGGCACCCGCTGATCGAACAGCGTTACCCGCTGCTGTCCCAGGCCATCCTGGCCGGCGCCTCTCCGCAACTGCGCAACATGGCCAGTACCGGCGGCAACCTGTTGCAGCGCACCCGTTGCTACTACTTCTATGACGCGACCGTGCCGTGCAATAAGCGTGAGCCCGGCAGTGGCTGCCCGGCACGCACCGGTTTGAACCGTATTCACGCGATCCTCGGCGCCAGTGAACAGTGCGTCGCGACCCATCCCTCCGACATGTGCGTCGCTTTGGCAGCGCTGGAGGCGAGGGTGCATGTAGAGGGGCGCGGCGGTTCGCGGGTCATTGAGTTCGCCGACTTTCATCGCCTGCCGGGTGATGCGCCGCAACGGGACAACCAATTGGCCGACGATGAGCTGATCACCGCCATCGAACTGCCCGCCGATCATCTGGCAAACCATAGCAATTACCTGAAAATCCGCGACCGTGCCTCCTATGCGTTCGCCCTGGTGTCTGTGGCTGCCGCGCTTGAGCTGGACGGCGACACCATCATCGACGCGCGCCTGGCCCTGGGTGGCGTGGCCCACAAACCCTGGCGTGACCGCGCGGTGGAAGCCGCACTGATCGGCCAGGTTGTTAGCCGCGAAACCTTCAGTCACGCCGCCGATGCCCTGTTGCAAGACGCCGAGCCGCTGCAACACAACGGCTTCAAGATCAAGCTGGCACGCCGGGGGATTATTCGCGCCCTGAGCGACGCCGCTGTCGCAGGAGAACGCCCATGAGTGCTATCGGCAAACCCTTGGACCGCGTTGACGGTCTGCTCAAGGTCACAGGCAAGGCGCGGTATGCCGGTGAGTTTCCCGAAGAAGGCCTGCTGCATGGCAGCGTAGTGTCGAGCACCGTGGCCAAGGGCCGGGTGCTGCGTATCGACGCGACCAAGGCGCTGGCGCTGCCGGGTGTGGTGGAGGTTCTCCATCACCTCAATCGGCCAAAAATCGCCAGCTACGATGATGCTTTCCAGGACGATGATGCCGCCGACGGCTCGCCGTTTCGCCCGCTGTACAACGATCGGGTACTGTACAGCGGCCAGCCACTGGCGCTGGTGATCGCCGATAACCTCGAGCTGGCGCGACATGCCGGCTCCCTGGTGGAGATCGAGTACGAAACCGAAGCCTTTGAAACCGACTTGCTGGCCTTGCAGGAACAGGCGTACGCGTCGCCGCAGACGCCGCCCAAGCCGCGCGGCAACTTCCAGGCCGAATGGACCGGCGCTGCCGTCAGCCTGGATCTGCACTACAGCACCCCTATCGAACACCACAACCCGATGGAGCCCCACGCCAGCACCGTGCTGTTTCAGCCGGACGGCACGCTGCACATCCACGACAAGACCCAAGGCCCGCAGAACTGCCAGGCCTATGTGCAAAAAGTCTTCGGCCTGGATAAAAGCCAGGTGCGTATCTTCGCGGCATTTGTCGGCGGCGCCTTTGGCTCCGGCCTGCGCCCGCAGTACCAATTGCCGCTGGCGGTGATGGCGTCCCTGGCACTCAAGCGCTCGGTGCGGGTCACGCTGACGCGTCAGCAGATGTTCACCTTCGGCTACCGCCCACGCACCTTGCAGCGTTTGCAGCTGGGCGCCGCCGCCAACGGCCGCCTGCTGGCACTGGGGCACACCGCGATTGGCCAGACGTCGCGCTTCGAGGATTTCAGTGAGCACGTGGTGGAATGGAGCGGCATGCTCTACCACTGCGATAACGTGCAGCTGACTTATAAGTTGGTGCCACTGGATGTATTCACGCCGCTGGACATGCGTGCACCTGGGGCGGCCCTCGGGGTGATCGGCCTGGAGTGCGCCATGGACGAATTGGCCAGCGCATTGGGGATGGACCCGGTGCAACTGCGGCTGATCAACTATGCCGAACGCAATCAGAACGAAGACAAGCCCTGGTCGAGCAAAGCCCTGCGCGAGTGTTACGGCGAAGGTGCCGAGCGTTTCGGCTGGCACCAACGCAACCCGGAACCGCGCAGCATGCGCGACGGCCGCCAGTTGATCGGCTGGGGCATGGCCGGCGGCGTGTGGGAGGCGATGCAGATGAAGGCCAGCGCCAAGGCGCGTATTGATGCCAAGGGCAAACTGACCGTCAGCAGCGCCACCACCGATATCGGCACGGGCACCTACACGGTGATGACCCAGATCGCGGCCCAGGCCAGTGGCGTGGCGGTTGAGGACGTGGACTTTCTGTTGGGGGATTCATCGTTGCCCACTGCGCCGCTGCAGGGCGGGTCGTTTACGGTGTCCTCCGTCGGCACGGCTGTGCAGCAGGCCTGCGAAGCGTTGAACGCCAAGCTGTTGGCCGTTGCCCGGCAGACGTATCCGGTATTCAAGGAGGCCGAGGCCGTACGCTTTGAAGACGGCCAACTGCATACGGGTGACGTCAGTGTGTCGTTGGCGCAGTTGGTCAAGGACAGTGGCGAAGACGTGTTGGAGGTGCAGGTCGACAGCGAGCCCGACAAGCAGCGCGAGGGGTTTGCTACTGCCACCCATTCGGCAGTATTTGTCGAGGTGCGCGTGGACGAAGACCTGGGCACGATCAACGTCAGCCGGGTGGTCAGCGCGATTGCCGCCGGGCGCGTGGTCAACCCGAAGATGGCGCGCAGCCAGATCCTCGGCGGGGTGGTATGGGGTATTGGCATGGCCCTGCACGAAGAAACCCAGATCGACCATCAATTGGGGCGTTACATGAACCATAGCCTGGCGGAGTACCACATCCCGGTCAACGCTGATATCGGCGAGATTGACGTGGTGTTTGTCGAAGAACACGACGAGATCGTCAATGCCCTCGGGTCCAAGGGGGTTGGTGAGATCGGTATTGTGGGTGTGGCGGCGGCGGTGGCGAATGCGATTTATCACGCTACGGGGAAGCGAGTGCGGGAGTTTCCGATCACCTTGGACAAAGTGCTTTGACGCCAATCTCCAAGCCACTGAAGATCAAGTGTGGGAGCTGGCGGGCCAGCTCCCACAGTGTTTTGCGGTGTGGCTTAAACCTTGGGCTCTTCCACCGGCACATGCATCCGATCCCGATTCGCCAGGGTCGGGAACAGCTTGATCCACACCCCCGTCACCACCAGCGTACCGATCCCGCCCATGACCACGGCAGGCACGGTGCCGAACCAGTGGGCGGTGATGCCCGATTCAAACTCGCCCAACTGATTCGACGCGCCGATAAACAACCCGTTGACCGCACTGACCCGCCCGCGCATTTCATCCGGTGTCTCCAGTTGCACGAACGAGGCGCGGATCACCATGCTGATCATGTCCGCCGCACCCAGCACCACCAGCACCGCCAGGGAAAACCAGAACGAGGTAGACAGGCCGAACGCGATGGTCGCCACGCCGAATACGCCGACGGCGGTGAACATCACTCGCCCCACATGCCGGTCCACCGCGAACCGCGCCAACCATAACGACATCAATAACGCGCCCACCGCCGGTGCCGAACGCAACAGGCCCAGGCCCCAGGCGCCGGTCAGCAAGATGTCCTTGGCGAACACTGGCAGCAGCGCGGTGGCACCGCCCAGCAGCACGGCGAACAAGTCGAGGGAGATGGCACCGAGAATATCCGGGCGGCTGCGGATAAAGCGGATGCCGGCAAGCAGAGAGTCCATGGTCGCCTTGGCTTTGTTTAGCGGCGTTTGGCGCGCGGGCAAATTCAGGGTCAGCACGCACGCGATCAGGTACAGCACCACCGTGGGGCCATACACCCACACGCTGCCGAAGGCGTAGAGCAAACCGCCAAGGGCCGGGGCGACAATGGTCGCCAACTGCTGGGCCGACTGCGATGAGGCCACGGCCCGTGGGAACAGTGCGGCGGGCACAAGGCTCGGGAGCATCGCCTGGGTGGTGGGCATTTCAAATGAGCGCGCGGCGCCGAGCAGGAAGGCGAGGATAAAGATCATCTCGCGGGTTACGTTGCCGGTCAGGCCACCGATGGCCAGGGACAGCGCAATCAGCGCCTGCACGGTCTGGCAGATGGCGGCGACCTTGCGTCGCTCATAGCGGTCGGCCACATGCCCGGTGTGCAGCATGAACAGCACGCGCGGCACGAATTCCACCAAGCCGACCAAACCCAGGTCCAGCACATTGCCCGTCAGTTGGTAGAGGTTCCAGCCGATGGCCACGGTGAGCATCTGGAAGCCGCTGGCGGTGAAGATCCGTGCCAGCCAGAACGCGATGAAAGGGCGGTGGTGACGTAACAGCAACGCAGGTTCGCTAGGCATCGGGAATTCGGGTCAAGGCCGGAGGAAGCGCCGAGATTATCATTAAGTTGTAACAGATAGTTGCAAGAACTGAGCTGAGGCAGTCTGTCACGCGGCAAAAGACCACACAGGCCAACCGCAAAAATGGGACTACTCTTTTAGCAATGCTTGATCCAGGTCAATGCCTTCGCAGCGTCAGTGCAAGGCGGCAGGCCAGGCAAGCATCCCAGCGTGATTGGACAAAAAAAGAAACGAATTGAAATTCGGCGTACTCCATATCGATGGGGGCAGTGATTGCAGGCCGCCGGCCGGCATTCGGTATTACCTGAAAGAGGAAAACTTATGTTCGGTTTGGAGGCGCTAGATCTCGCCCGAATCCAGTTCGCGTTCACCATCTCATTCCATATCCTGTTCCCGGCGATCACCATCGGCCTGGCCAGTTACCTTGCGGTGCTGGAAGGCTTGTGGCTCAAGACCCACAACGACACTTACCGTGACCTCTACCACTTCTGGTCGAAGATCTTTGCCGTCAACTTCGGCATGGGCGTGGTGTCCGGCTTGGTGATGGCCTACCAGTTCGGCACCAACTGGAGCCGCTTCTCGGACTTTGCCGGCGCCGTTACCGGGCCGCTTCTGACCTACGAAGTGCTCACGGCCTTCTTCCTCGAGGCCGGTTTCCTCGGCGTGATGTTATTCGGTTGGAACAAGGTCGGGCGCAACCTGCACTTTTTCTCCACCGTGATGGTGGCCGTGGGTACGTTGATTTCGACCTTCTGGATCCTGTCGTCCAACAGCTGGATGCAGACGCCCCAGGGCTTTGAAATCATTGACGGCCGCGTGATCCCAACTGATTGGTTCGCCGTGGTCTTCAACCCGTCGTTCCCTTATCGCCTGGCGCACATGGCCACGGCGGCCTTCGTGGCCACCGCGTTTTTTGTCGGCTCCTCGGCGGCCTGGCACTTGTTGCGCGGCAAGGACAATCCGGCGATCCGCAAAATGCTCTCGATGGCGATGTGGATGGCCCTGATCGTTGCGCCGATCCAGGCGGTGATCGGCGACTTCCATGGCCTCAATACCTTGAAGCACCAGCCGGCGAAAATCGCCGCGATTGAAGGCCACTGGGAAAACAAAGGCAACGAACCGACACCGCTGATCCTGTTTGGCTGGCCCGACATGAAGGCCGAAAAAACCAAATACGCGGTGGAAATTCCGTACCTGGGCAGCCTGATCCTGACCCACTCTCTGGATAAACAGGTGCCTGCACTCAAGGACTTCCCTCCGGAAGATCGTCCTAATTCGACCATCGTGTTCTGGTCGTTCCGGGTCATGGTCGGCCTGGGCTTCCTGATGATCTTCACCGGCCTGTTCAGCCTATGGCTGCGCCGGGGCGACAAGATGTACACGTCCAAACCGTTCCTGTACCTGGCGTTGTGGATGGGCCCATCCGGCCTGATTGCGATCCTTGCGGGTTGGTTCACCACCGAGATCGGCCGCCAGCCGTGGGTGGTCTACGGCTTGATGCGCACAGCGGATGCTTCGTCCGGGCATAGCCTGGCGCAGATGACCATTACCCTGGTGTTGTTCGTGGTGGTGTACTTCGCGCTGTTTGGTGCGGGCCTTGGCTACATGATGCGTTTGGTGCGCAAAGGCCCTGTGGCCCATGACGTGACCGAGCCAACCCACGGCGGCCCTGGCCAGAAACGTACGCCGGCACGTCCTTTGTCTGCTGCCGATGACGGCACCGACAATGAGCACGACGACATCCAGCACAAGGGGAATTGAGATGGGTATTGATCTTCCGCTGATCTGGGCCGTGATCATCATCTTCGGCATCATGATGTACGTGGTCATGGACGGCTTCGACCTGGGTATCGGCATCCTGTTTCCGTTTATCCCAGGCAAGACCGACCGTGATGTGATGATGAACACCGTGGCGCCGGTCTGGGACGGTAACGAAACCTGGTTGGTATTGGGCGGCGCGGCACTGTTCGGCGCGTTCCCGTTGGCCTATTCGGTGGTGTTGTCGGCGCTGTACCTGCCGCTGATCCTGATGCTGATCGGGCTGATCTTTCGCGGGGTCGCGTTCGAGTTCCGCTTCAAGGCCAAAGACCAAAAGCGTCACCTGTGGGACAAGGCGTTTATCGGCGGCTCGTTGGCTGCAACGTTCTTCCAAGGCGTGGCGCTGGGGGCGTTTATCGATGGCATCCCGGTGGTGAATCGCCAGTTCGCCGGCGGTTCGCTGGACTGGGCCACGCCGTTCACGATGTTCTGCGGTGTGGCGTTGATCGTGGCCTATGCGTTGCTCGGTTGCACCTGGCTGATCATGAAGACCGAAGGCCCGTTGCAGGAGAAGATGCACAACCTGGCGCGGCCCCTGGCGTTCGTGGTGCTGGCCGTGATCGGCATCGTGAGTATCTGGACGCCGCTGACGCACCCGGAAATTGCCTCGCGCTGGTTCACCCTGCCAAACCTGTTCTGGTTCCTGCCAGTGCCGATCCTGGTGCTGGTGACCATGTACGGTCTGTTCCGCGCCGTGGCACGCAACGCGCACTACACGCCGTTCCTGCTGACACTGGTGCTGATCTTCCTGGGATACAGCGGCCTGGGTATCAGCCTGTGGCCGAACATCATTCCGCCATCGGTGTCGATCTGGGACGCTGCCGCGCCGCCGCAAAGCCAGGGCTTCATGCTGGTGGGCACGTTATTCATCATCCCGTTCATCCTGGGCTACACCTTCTGGAGCTACTACGTGTTCCGCGGCAAGGTCACCCACGAAGACGGTTATCACTAGGAGGGTCGTCTCATGTCTGGCAAGCCTACGTTGCACGAGATTGAACAGGCCGAGAAACAGCCGTTGTGGCGGCGCCTGGGGTGGCTGGCGATGATCTGGACTGGCAGCGTGCTGGCCTTGTTCGTCGTGGCGAGCCTTATGCGCATGTTCATGAACGCGGCTGGCTTGACCACCCACTGACATCCCATCCCGTTGCCTTGCGGCACGGTTTTTGGCCCCGCCTCTGCTCGCAGTGGCGGGGCCTTTTTTATTTGCGCGCTTTGAGGATCACGAATTTCGGCGTGGTGGCGATTTGCTCGACGCCCCGGAACAAGCGTGCCAGCTTGGTGTGATAACCCAGGTGGCGGTTGCCGACTATATAGAGGGCGCCGCCGACTACCAGTGCTTCACGCGCCTGCTGGAACATACGCCAGGCGAGGAAGTCACCGACCACCTGTTGCTGGTGGAACGGCGGGTTGCACAGCACCACGTCCAGCGAATCGGGCGCCTGGCCGGCCAAGCCATCGGCGGCGCGTACGATGACGTCGCGCTCACCGAGCGCTGCTTGCCAGTTATCGGCCGCCGACTGCACGGCCATATAGGACTCGTCCACCAGGGTGTATTGCGCCTCGGGGTTTTGCAGCGCGCTGGCAATCGCCAGTACGCCGTTGCCACACCCCAGGTCTGCCACCCGCGCGCTGCCCAGGTTTTTCGGCAGGTGCGGCAGGAACGCACGGGTGCCGATGTCTAGGCTTTCGCGGCAGAACACGTTGGCGTGGTTCAGCAACTCGATGGCTGGCGCGTCCAGGGTGTAGCGGGTCGGATACGGCGAGACAGCCGCGGGACGATCTTCAACAGTGGCGATCAGCAATCGCGCTTTCTTGACCGCCAGCGATGCGTGCATCGGCCCGATGTAGCGCTCCAGCAACTCGCCCGCCGCCCGTGGCAAGTGCTTGATCATCGCCCCGGCAATCACTTCGGCGCCTGGCGCAAGTTGGCCTTGCAGGCGGATCAGTTGCTCTTCGAGCAGGGCCAGGGTTTTCGGCACGCGGATCAGTACGCGGTCAAAAGGCCCGGCCGGGGCCTGGCTGGCCGGGATGAACGGCACAGCGTCAAACGCCTTGCTGTTGCGCACCAGGTTTTTCTCCAGGCCCTGGGCTGCCAGGAATGAGTCGCCGCTGGAGGTTACCTGCACGTGGCCTTGTAGGCTGGCGGCCAGGGCGCCGAAGCTGTCATTGAGCACCAATACGCGTGTATCAGTCGTCGGCTGCTGTTCGGCCAGATGATTGAGCAGGTGCTCGTCTGCCGCATCGAAGGCTTGCAGCGGATCATTATGTTGCTCTGGCTGGCGGATCAGATCGAGCTGGGCGAAGGGGCTTTCGAGCAGGGGCATGGCGGGGGAGGCTCTGGGTAAACGATAAGTGTTCGGCAGTGGCCAGCCGAGACGTCTGAGTGAACCACGGGCGGCCTCCCGGGGGGGCTGCTCAACACTCAGAATTGGCCGCAAATGTTACTTTTTTTTCAGCGGGATTACATGCGGTGATTGTTGGCGGGTTAAATAATCCCGTCTTGCGCGGCGCGGAGCACGGCGGCGATCTTGTTGTTGACCCCCAGTTTTTTCAGGCAACTGCAGACATGAAAGCCTACAGTGCGTTCTGATAAACAAAGGATGGCGGCGATGTCCGCTGCGGTCTTGCCCTTGCCGGACCACATGAGCACTTCCGTTTCACGCGGGGTCAATAGGCTGGCGGGGTGGGTGCTGGGTTTGTCGGCGTATTTATGCGCCAGAACTGTATGCATCGCGTGACATAACCACAGCATCAGCCCGGATTTTTCGTAGAGCTCTTCCGGCGTGATTGCGCCTTTACCACGGCTCAGGGTCAACATGCTGAACATGCCCCGGAAATCATGGACGGTTATGGTCAGCGCCATGTGCACGCCTAACGTCTGCGCCAATGACCAAAGGCTGGGTACGTCTTTAAAGGTTTCTTCCTTCCAGACAATGGGCAGCGGGTTCTCCCTGCAATGCTTCACCACCGGGTCTACGCCAAAGAAGCTCGCCTGGTCATAGACTGTTTTCCATTCATTTGGGTAGTTGGTGAATTCAATCGGATTGACTTGGTTTTTTGGCAGGTTAGCGCTCATCTTGAAGGAACAGTGTTGGAAGCCGAGCTCTAGCGTTCTGATGCCCACCATTTCAAACACGCTGGTGACCTCATCTTCGCCTTCCAGTTTGGGAAGCCGTGTGTTGCGCCAGTTAATCATTGGTATTACTCCATGGAATTCTCCGTGCCTTGAGGTACGTCCTGGACCCCCAACGCTGCACGAAAATGAGTGTAGGACAACGGCTACATATCGAGAGGAAAATTTCGTTTTGGCGCGCAGGTCTTTAAGAATTTTTCTGCAAAGGAACCTGCTGGCGTTGGCCGCGGGCCGTCTGAATGTCACGGTTTATTAGGCGTTTAAAGGCGGTGTAACGATCAGCTAACAACGTGTTTATAGACAGGGTTGAAAGGCTAATAGCAAATTGATTGGCGGTGCAATTGGATAGCCACTACTGCACGCATCGCGCGATACCACTACCAACCATAGGTGTTTCCATGCGCCACTTTGAGGGACACTAGGGCACCTGTTGAACGGAGGCCCCCATGACGGCCAGCGCTGAGAAATTCACCCGCCAGACCTTGCTCGATGTGCAATCGCTGACCCCCAGCCTGTTTACCCTGCGCACCACCCGCGATCCCGGTTTCCGGTTCACTGCCGGCCAATTCGTACGCGTGGGGGTGACCAAGGCGGATGGCAGCACCGTCTGGCGCGCCTATTCCTTAGTGTCCTCGCCGTTTGATGAGCACTTGGATTTTTTCTCGATCGTTGTCCCGGGCGGTGAGTTCACCAGTGAGCTGAGTCGCCTGCGGGTGGGCGACACCTTGATGGTGGAACGCCAGGCCACCGGATTCCTGACGTTGAACCGTTTCGTCGATGGCCGCGATTTGTGGATGCTGGGCACTGGCACCGGGGTGGCGCCGTTTTTGTCGATCCTGCAGGACTTCGAGGTGTGGGAGAAATTCGAGCGCATCCTCCTCGTGTACAGCGCCCGCGAAGCGAAGGAGCTGGCCTATCAGGCGCTGATCAAGGAACTGGGCGAGCGCGAGTACCTGGCCGAATACGCGCACAAGCTCACCTACATTCCTATCGTGACCCGTGAACAACACCCAGGCGCGCTGAATGGGCGCATCACGACGCTGATTGAAAATGGCGAACTGGAACGCGCGGCCGGCGTCGAGCTGGCCCCGGAGCACTCCCGTGTGCTGATCTGCGGCAACCCGCAGATGGTTGATGACACGCGGCAGTTGCTCAAGCAGCGCGATATGAATCTGAGCCTGAGCCGTCGCCCTGGTCAGGTGGCGGTAGAAAACTACTGGTAATAAAAAAGGCGCCTCAAGCAGGCGCCTTTTTTTCAAACCGGTATTTACTGAAGCGGCTTGTCGTTCTGTGCCTTGAGCAGATCACGGATCTCACCCAGCAACACTTCTTCCTTGGTCGGCGTCGGTGGCAGGCTTGGCGCCACGGCTTCTTCACGTTTCAGGCGGTTGATCGCCTTCACACCCATGAAGATCGCAAACGCGACGATGACAAAGTCGATCACGCTCTGGATGAACTTGCCATACGCCAGGACGACCGCAGGCACATCGCCCTGTGCGGCCTTGAGCGTTATTGCCAGGTCACCAAAGTCCACGCCACCAATCAACAGACCAATGGGTGGCATCACCACGTCGCCTACAAAGGAGGAAACAATTTTGCCGAAGGCGGCGCCGATGATGATACCGACGGCCATGTCGACCACATTACCTTTGACCGCGAAGGCCTTGAACTCACTGATCACGCCCATAGGTTATTCCTTGTTACAGATGAGAAGGGTGGGGCTCAGTGTAAGTCAGTCATAGCGGGCTTGCCTGACACAACCGTTAACACTGTTAGTTTTTATCGACACATTAAATCGCAAATAGTTTGCAAAGTGCCATCAATTGCGCGCGAAATACGCGCCAAATCAGGTGCTTACCAGATTATTTTATCAATCGGGTTGGTACGTCTTTTCTATTTATCTTCTGACGCTCGGGTCACTAGCCTCTGGCAAGCACAACTGAATGTGCATTAAAAAAACCAGAGGAAACCTTGATGAAAACCCCAATGAGCCGCGGGCCTGTTACAGCGCGAACCGCGCTGGTACTGGTGACCGCCAGCCTGCTGTCCCTCTCTGTGCAAGCCGCCAACTTGACCCGCGATAACGGTGCGGCGGTGGGTGACAACCAGAACTCGCAGACCGCCGGCGCCAACGGCCCGGTACTGCTGCAAGACGTGCAACTGATCCAGAAGCTGCAACGCTTCGACCGCGAACGCATCCCGGAGCGCGTGGTACACGCCCGTGGCACCGGCGCCCACGGTACCTTCACGGTCACCGATAACCTCAGCGACTTGACCAAGGCCAAGGTATTCGCGGCGGGCGAAACCACACCGGTATTCGTGCGCTTCTCCGCCGTGGTACACGGCAACCATTCCCCGGAAACCCTGCGCGACCCGCGCGGTTTCGCCACCAAGTTCTACACCGCCGACGGCAACTGGGACCTGGTGGGCAACAACTTCCCGACGTTCTTTATCCGCGATGCCATCAAGTTCCCGGACATGGTCCACGCGTTCAAACCTGACCCGCGCACCAACCTCGATGACGACTCCCGTCGCTTTGACTTCTTCTCCCACGTGCCCGAGTCCACGCGCACGCTGACCGAGCTGTACTCCGACTCCGGCACCCCGGCCAGCTATCGGGAAATGGATGGCAACGGCGTGCACGCCTACAAGCTGATCAACGCCAAGGGCGAAGTGCACTACGTCAAATTCCACTGGAAGAGCCTGCAAGGCATCAAGAACCTTGATCCCAAGCAAGTCACCGAAGTGCAGGGCCGTGACTACAGCCACATGACCAACGACCTGGTCACGCATATCAACAAGGGCGACTTCCCCAAGTGGGACCTGTACGTGCAGGTGCTCAAGCCTGAAGACCTGGCCAAGTTCGACTTCGACCCACTGGACGCCACCAAGATCTGGCCGAATGTGCCCGAGCGCAAAGTCGGGCAGATGGTACTCAACCGCAACCCGGCCAACGTCTTCCAGGAAACCGAGCAGGTGGCTATGGCCCCGGCCAACCTGGTTCCGGGCATCGAACCGTCGGAAGACCGCCTGCTGCAAGGCCGGGTGTTTTCCTATGCTGACACCCAGATGTACCGCCTGGGCGCCAATGCCCTGCAACTGCCGATCAACGCGCCACGCGTGACCGTCAACAATGGCAATCAGGACGGCGCACTGAATTTCGGCAAAACCACCAGCGGCGTGAACTACCAGCCAAGCCGCCTGGAGCCTCGGGAAGAGCCGCAAACCGCGCGCTACAGCCAATCGGCCCTGTCGGGCAGCACCCAGCAGACGAAGATCCAGCGTGAGCAGAACTTCAAGCAGGCCGGTGATCTGTACCGCTCCTTCAATAAAAAAGAGCGTCAGGACCTGATCGAGAACTTCGGCGGCTCGCTGGCAACCACCGATGATGAAAGCAAGCACATCATCCTGTCGTTCCTTTACAAAGCCGACCCGGAGTACGGCACTGGCGTAGCCAAGGTTGCCAAGGGGGACCTGGCGCGCGTGAAGGCGCTGGCGGAAAAACTGACTGACTGATCCGTTGGTTATGGTCGGCGCCCAGAGACGGGCGTCGACCCTTGGCAGGAGAACACCCATGCGAATTTCTATCGGTCTGCTGATGGCCATGCTGGCCTTTGTCGCCCACGCCGAGTCGCCCGACCCGGTCGCGCTCAAGGCCCAGTTGCAGGATTACTACTTCGACGCCTCGCGTCGTGGCGACCTCGACATGCTCAATACCTTTATCGACTCCGGCTATAGCCTCAACACCCAGGATGACAAGGGCTACACCGCGTTGATCCTCGCCGCGTACCACGGTCAGGGCCCGTTCGTGGAGCGCTTGCTCAACGCCGGTGCCGACGCCTGCGTGCAGGACAAACGCGGCAACACAGCGCTGATGGGCGCGATCTTCAAGGGCGAACTGAAAATTGCCCAACGCCTGCTGGCCACCGACTGCAACCCCGACCAGCGCAATGGCGCCGGGCAGACGGCGGCCATGTATGCCGGGCTGTTCAAGCGCGTCGAGCTGTTGGATGAGCTGAAAGCCAAAGGCGCCGACCTCAATGCCGAAGACCCGATCGGCAACAGTGCTTCACGATTGGCCAGCGGTGAAATCCGGACCCCGGCGCCGCGCTGAGCTATCATCGCGGTTTTTCGGTTGGAGGTTCTCAAATGGCAAAGGCCAAGCGCATGTACGGCTGCACGGAGTGCGGCGCGACCTTTCCCAAGTGGGCCGGCCAGTGCAGCGAATGCGGTGCGTGGAACACCCTGACTGAAACCATGATCGAAAGCGGCGGCGCGGCGGCCCCCACCGGCCGTGCCGGCTGGACCGGGCAACAGGCGCAGATCAAGACGTTGGCCGAAGTCAGCGTTGAAGAAATTCCGCGTTTCTCCACCGCTTCCGGCGAGCTCGACCGGGTATTGGGTGGTGGTCTTGTGGACGGCTCGGTGGTGCTGATCGGCGGCGATCCGGGTATCGGTAAATCGACGATCCTGCTGCAAACCCTGTGCAGCATCGCCAGTCGCATGCCGGCGCTGTACGTCACTGGCGAAGAATCCCAGCAGCAAGTGGCCATGCGCGCCCGTCGCCTGGGTTTGCCCCAGGATCAACTGCGGGTCATGACCGAAACCTGCATCGAAAGCATCATTGCCACGGCGCGTATCGAAAAGCCCAAGGTCATGGTGATCGACTCGATCCAGACGATTTTCACCGAGCAACTGCAATCAGCGCCGGGCGGTGTGTCCCAGGTGCGCGAGAGCGCGGCGCTGCTGGTGCGTTATGCCAAGCAAAGCGGCACGGCGATCTTCCTCGTGGGCCATGTGACCAAAGAAGGCGCGCTGGCCGGGCCACGGGTGTTGGAGCATATGGTCGACACTGTGCTGTATTTCGAAGGCGAATCCGACGGCCGCCTGCGTTTGCTGCGGGCGGTGAAGAACCGTTTTGGTGCGGTAAACGAGTTGGGCGTGTTCGCCATGACAGACCGGGGGCTGAAAGAAGTCTCCAACCCGTCGGCGATTTTTCTGACTCGCGCTCAGGAAGAAGTCCCAGGCAGTGTGGTAATGGCAACGTGGGAAGGCACTCGCCCGATGCTGGTGGAAGTGCAAGCGCTGGTGGATGACAGTCATCTGGCCAACCCGCGCCGTGTGACCTTGGGTCTGGATCAAAACCGCCTGGCCATGCTGCTCGCGGTGTTGCACCGACACGGCGGCATTCCGACCCATGACCAGGATGTATTCCTGAACGTCGTGGGTGGGGTCAAGGTGCTGGAGACCGCGTCTGACCTGGCGTTGATGGCGGCGGTGATGTCCAGCCTGCGTAATCGGCCGTTGCCGCATGACTTGCTGGTGTTTGGTGAAGTCGGCCTATCGGGCGAAGTACGCCCGGTGCCCAGCGGCCAGGAGCGCCTCAAGGAAGCAGCCAAGCACGGCTTCAAGCGCGCCATCGTGCCCAAGGGTAATGCGCCGAAGGAGTCGCCGCCGGGGATACAGATTATTGGGGTGACGCGCTTGGAGCAGGCGTTGGATGCACTTTTCGAATAGATCAAGGATGGATGCAATGCAACGATCGAGTAGGTGGGGTGTTATCGCCTTGTTTATCGCCTTGGCCGGGTTGCCTGCGATGGCGTGGGCCGACACGGCCAAGCTGCCGGCCGGTTACCGCCTGGCCCAAAAACTGGTGACACAAGACGGCAGCGTCTTGCAGGTACTCGAAGATCAACGCATCAGCGCCCAGATGCACAAGGACAGTTGGGGCAGTGGCCTGGATGAGGATTCGTTCGACGAACCCGGTGACCTGGTAGAAAACCCGCTGCTCGGAGCCCAGGTGCGATTGCTGTCGGCGTCGGGGGATTTAGTCGCGCACGACGACCTCGGTTATCCCTTGGCCGAGGTCAAGAAAGCCCCGCTCAAAGGCCTACCGGACGCGGTGTATTTTCTGATCATTGATCAGACCGCGCCAATGGGGAGTTACAGTGGCCCGGCAACTCAAGTGCTGCTGCCGGCCAAGCAAAAACTTGAGCCTATGAGTTACAAGGACGCTGACGGCAAGTTCAAGACGCTGACCTTGGCCCAGACCGGCAAGGCCGCGTGGCGGGTTGCATCGCCGGTCAAAGGTGGCGCGGATGAGCTGCTGCAAGTTTCTTCATTTATGGACGGTGATGGCGAGGATGATTTTGCCACCCGCTACCAAACCTATCGTTTTGTGGATGGGCAGTGGCAGGTCGCGGTGAGCCAGAAAGCGGGTTACTGGGACACGGAAAGCGACTTCCCCACGCGTACGGCATTTCCCTGAACTGTCGTTTTTCCCGTGAGAGAACCGCTACCAGAAGAGCATTTTCAACGCCAAGGCAACGACGACGACATTGAAAGCGCTCTCCATCCACTTATCGCCTTTCTGTAGAGCAAACTTGGCGCCCGCATTGGCGCCCACCAGCGTGCCTATGATCAGGCAACATCCGTACTGCCAATTAATGATGCCGCTGATACCGAATATTATTAACGAGCCAACTGAGAGGATGAGACCTCCGACTTTCCGAGTACCAATTGATTCACTGATCGTTTTTTTAAAAAAAATAATATACAAATAAGTTGATAACTTGGCTTGTCCGCCAAATAAACCGCCAATCATGCCCACGGGAACAAACAGTACATAGCCGCAAAAGCGTCTGAGCGATGAGGGGGTGGCCTTCGGTGAATGAGGCTTCCTGATGAGTGAAAGTGCCACCAATAGTAGCGTCAGGCCGCCAATGATTTTATGCAGCAGCGCGGGGTCTATTTGCACGAGCAGGCTTGCACCGATCAAGGCGCCGGCCAACCCAAGTGCCGCCGCGGGGGCCGCTAGCCTGAAATCCACTTTTCCACTGTTATGAAAGTGCCTCAAGCCGGCGAACATAGTGCCTACCGAAGCCAGGCGAGCGGTTGCTATCGAAGACTGAGGGGGTATCCCAAGCCAGATCATCACTGGAACGGTTAGAAATACGCTGCCTCCCGTATTGGTTCCGATAAAACCCGTTATAACACCCAGCAGCACCAATCCAGCGCCTGTCAGCCATTCATGCTCAACCATAATGGCGGTTCATACCTCCAGCAAAGCACCCAGCTCTCGCTCCAACTCTTCCTGGTCGCCCAGATTCAACTCGATCAGCCGCCGCAAGTGGCTGATCGACTCCAGATCGATGTCTTTGCACACAAAGCCCAGTTGCCCATGATCCTCATGGGTCAGTCGCACTTGCATTTTTATATGCGCCTTGGGATCCAGGCGTATGTCGACATCGAACGGCAGCGCCTTATTGCCCTTCCAGTCTTCGGGCCGTTGCACCAACAGGCCCTTTAGCGACAAATCTACTAATTGCACTGGCCATTCGCGCCCGTTTTGCCGAAGTTCGGTCTTGGCATCAAAGGCGATCCGGCGAAAACGACGGCGGTCAGACGGCTGCTCGGTCATGGTGAGAACCCTCTGTGGTTAGAAGGATTGTAGCCCTGCGCCATCATCGGGCCGTTATTTCTGCTTTTTTTACCCTTAGAAGGCTCTAGACCAACGTAGGGGGGTGGCCTTTAAGGCCAGTAGCGCTAAACTCCGGATGGCTGTCCTTTCTGTCCACCCTGGCTGGAATATAAAAATGAAAAATAATAATAGCCTGCTACGCCATCTACCCTGGCTGGTGCTGGCAATTGTAGGAGCGTGCGCCCTGGGCGTAGTGGCCTTGCGCCGCGGCGAGGCGATCAACGCCTTGTGGATTGTGGTCGCTGCGGTGGCCATCTATCTGGTTGCGTACCGTTACTACAGCCTGTTCATCGCTAATAACGTGATGCAACTCGATCCACGGCGGGCCACCCCCGCAGTGGTCAATAATGATGGTCTGGACTATGTGCCGACCAACAAACACATCCTTTTCGGTCACCACTTTGCGGCGATTGCCGGTGCAGGCCCATTGGTCGGCCCGGTACTGGCGGCGCAAATGGGCTACCTGCCTGGCACGCTCTGGCTGATTGCCGGCGTGGTGCTGGCCGGTGCCGTGCAGGACTTCATGATCCTGTTCCTGTCCACTCGTCGCAACGGCCGCTCCCTGGGGGACATGGTCCGCGAAGAGATGGGCCGCATCCCTGGGACCATCGCGCTGTTCGGCTGCTTCCTGATCATGATCATCATCCTTGCGGTGCTGGCGCTGATCGTGGTCAAGGCCCTGGCCGAGAGCCCGTGGGGCATCTTCACGGTGATGGCGACCATCCCGATCGCGATGTTCATGGGCATCTACATGCGCTACATCCGCCCGGGCCGCATTGGTGAAATTTCGATCATCGGCGTGCTGTTGCTGCTGGGCTCGATCTGGCTGGGCGGGCAGATTGCCGCTGACCCGGTCTGGGCCAAGGCCTTCACCTTCACCGGTATACAGATCACCTGGATGCTGATCGGCTACGGCTTCGTCGCGGCGGTACTGCCGGTGTGGCTGATCCTCGCGCCACGCGACTACCTGTCGACCTTCTTGAAAATCGGCACCATCATTGCCTTGGCAATTGGCATCCTGGTGACCATGCCCGACCTGAAAATGCCGGCGTTGACCCAGTTCATCGATGGCACCGGTCCGGTATGGAAGGGCGGTCTGTTCCCATTCCTGTTCATTACCATTGCCTGCGGCGCGGTATCGGGTTTCCACGCACTGATCTCGTCGGGCACTACGCCCAAACTGTTGGCCAGTGAAAGCCATGCCCGCTACATCGGTTACGGCGGCATGCTGATGGAGTCGTTCGTGGCCATCATGGCCATGGTTGCCGCGTCGGTGATCGAACCTGGCGTGTACTTCGCCATGAACAGCCCGGCCGCGATTGTCGGCACGGACGTGGTCACCGTGGCGCAGACCGTCAGCAGCTGGGGCTTTGCGATCACGCCTGAGGCGCTGTCTGCCGTCGCCCATGACATCGGTGAAACCACCATCCTGGCGCGTGCCGGTGGTGCACCGACGCTAGCGGTGGGGATCGCGCAGATCCTGCACAGTGTGCTGCCGGGTGAAAACACCATGGCGTTCTGGTACCACTTTGCGATCCTGTTCGAAGCGCTGTTCATCCTGACGGCGGTGGACGCCGGTACCCGTGCCGGTCGCTTCATGCTGCAAGACCTGTTGGGTTCCTTCGTGCCGGCGCTGAAACGCACCGAGTCCTGGACGGCCAACCTGATCGCGACCGCTGGTTGCGTGGCCATGTGGGGTTACCTGCTGTACCAAGGCGTGATCGATCCATTGGGCGGCATCAACACCTTGTGGCCGCTGTTCGGTATCTCCAACCAGATGCTGGCGGGTATCGCGCTGATGCTGGCAACCGTTGTGCTGATCAAAATGAAACGCCAACGCTACATCTGGGTGACCATGCTGCCAGCCGTCTGGCTGCTGATCTGCACCACCACGGCGGGCTTCATCAAGCTGTTCGACGCGAACCCTGCGATCGGCTTCCTGTCGCTGGCCAAGAAGTACAGCGATGCGTTGGCCAACGGCCAGATCCTGGCTCCGGCCAAGAACATCGACCAGATGCAGCACGTGATCTGGAACGCCTACACCAACGCAACGCTGACGGCGCTGTTCCTGTTCGTGGTGTTCAGCATCCTGTTCTATGCGCTCAAAGTCGGCGTCGCCGCCTGGGGCAACAAAGAACGTACGGATAAAGAAGCCCCGTTCCAGGCTGTACCGGACGCGTAATAGAGGATTGCAGCCATGTTCAATGACATCAGTCGCCTCGGTAAATACCTCGGTCAGGCCGCGCGCCTGATGGTCGGCATGCCCGACTACGACACGTACGTCGAGCATATGCAAACCAAGCACCCGGACAAACCGATGATGGACTACAAGGCGTTCTTTCGGGAGCGCCAGGAAGCCCGTTACGGTGGCAAGGGTGGGCCTAAGTGCTGCTGACCTGATAATTCGGGCTGGCGGTGATCCCCTGTGGGAGCCGGTTTGTGTGGGAGCTGGCTTGCCTGCGATAGCATCACTGCGGTGTAACTGATACACCGAGGTGTTTGCATCGCAGGCAAGCCAGCTCCCACATAAGCCCGCTCCCACATTTGTTTTTGTGTTCCTTCAGGAGAATTTTCTTTGTCCTCTCCCATCCCCGTCACCATCCTCAGCGGCTTCCTCGGCGCAGGCAAGACCACCCTGCTGCGCCACCTGCTCAAGGCCGAGCACGGGTTGAAAATCGCCGTGATTGAAAACGAATTCAGCGATGCCGGTATCGACACCCTGCTCTTGGGCGCAGAACCGGTGCAAGTCATGACCCTGTCCAATGGCTGCGTGTGCTGCACCATCCACACCGACCTGACCAAAGCCCTCTACTTGCTGCTCGAACGTCTGGACAGCGGCGAGATCGCGTTTGATCGCCTGGTGATCGAGACGACCGGCCTGGCCGATCCGGCGCCGGTGGCCCAGACGTTTTTCATCGACGAGGAACTGCGCGAGCGCTACATCCTCGACGGCATCATCACCCTGGTGGACGCCGCCCACGCCGAGCACCACCTGACCCAGACCATCGCCCAGGCCCAGATCGGTTTTGCCGACCGCCTGCTGGTCAGCAAGCGCGACCTGGTGGATGACGCCACCTTCGACGCGCTCAGCGAACGCCTCACCCGCATCAACCGCCGTGCGCCGATCCGCGTGGTGGACCATGGCAATATCGACTTGGCTGAACTGCTCGACGTGCGTGGCTTCAACCTCAATGCTGGCATGAGCCTGCGCCCGGTGAGCGCCGCGCCGTCCATCGACCGCATTTCCAGCCTGGTGCTGCGCACTGACCAGCCGCTGGATATCGACCGCCTCAGTGAGTTCATGAACGAACTGTTGGAAGACCACGGCAAGCAATTGCTGCGCTACAAGGGCGTGCTGAACATTGCCGGGGAAGATCGACGTATGGTGTTCCAGGGCGTGTTGAAGCTCTACGGTTTCGACTGGGATACCGAGTGGGCCGAAGGCGAGGCACGGGAGAGTGTGATTGTGTTTATTGCCGATGAGTTGCCGGAACAGAAGATTCGCGACGGTTTTGCCAAGGTCTACCAACCCTGACTTGAAACGCAGCCCAACTGTGGGAGCAGGCAAGCCAGCTCCCACAATTGACCGTATTTCACATTTGAATTGGCATAAAAAAGCCCGGCTCTTCAGCCGGGCTTCTTATTCAAGCAACTGCTATCAAGCGCCGTACACCGGCAGCTTTTTGCAGATGGCCTTGACCTTCTCACGTACCGCGTCGATCACGGCTTCGTTGTTCAGGTCAGCCAGGATGTCGCAGATCCAGCCAGCCAGTTCCTTGCACTCTGCTTCCTTGGAAGCCGCGAGTGGTCACCGCCGGAGTGCCGAAGCGCAGGCCGGAGGTGACGAACGGCGAACGTGGGTCGTTCGGTACGGAGTTCTTGTTCACGGTGATGAAGGCTTTGCCGAGGGCAGCGTCAGCATCTTTACCGGAAATGTCCTGCTTGATCAGCGACAGCAGGAACAGGTGGTTTTCAGTACCGCCGGACACCACGTCAAAGCCGCGCGTGATAAACACTTCAGCCATGGCCTTGGCGTTCTTCACGACTTGTTGTTGATAGGTCTTGAACTCAGGCTGCAGCGCTTCCTTGAAGCAGATTGCCTTGGCGGCGATCACGTGCTCCAGCGGGCCACCTTGGGCGCCAGGGAATACGGCAGAGTTCAGCTTCTTTTCGATCTCGGCGTTAGCGCGCGCCAGGATCAGGCCGCCACGTGGACCGCGCAGGGTCTTGTGGGTGGTGGTGGTGACCACGTCAGCGTAAGGCACTGGGTTCGGGTAGACGCCCGCGGCGACCAGACCGGCTACGTGAGCCATGTCAACGAACAGGTACGCGCCCACTTTGTCAGCGATTTCGCGGAAGCGCGGGAAATCCAGGATCTGCGAGTAGGCAGAGAAACCGGCCACGATCATTTTTGGCTTGTGCTCGACCGCCAGGCGCTCGACTTCGTCGTAGTCGATCAGGCCGTTGGCATCGATACCGTATTGAACGGCGTTGTACAGCTTGCCGGAGGACGAAACGCTGGCGCCGTGGGTCAGGTGACCGCCGTGGGCCAGGCTCATGCCCAGGATGGTGTCGCCACCTTGCAGCAGGGCCAGGTACACGGCGCTGTTGGCTTGGGAACCGGCGTGCGGCTGGACGTTGGCGTAATCGGCGCCGAACAGTTCTTTTGCACGGTCGATGGCCAACTGCTCAACCACGTCAACGTACTCGCAACCACCGTAGTAGCGCTTGCCTGGGTAGCCTTCGGCGTACTTGTTGGTCAGAACCGAACCTTGAGCCTCCATCACCGCAGGGCTGGTGTAGTTTTCCGAAGCGATCAGCTCAATGTGCTCTTCCTGGCGCACGGCTTCTTGCTCCATGGCGGCAAAGAGATCGGCGTCGTACTTGGCAATAGTCAAATCACGGCTGAACATGGCGGTCCTCAAGGATCGGGGGCAGAAAAGGAGGGCATTCTAACCCAATGGGTTTTAGATGGCATATGAAAGGACATCATGTCGCGGACAAGCGGGATTCACTTAGGGATAAGCGGTGCCAGTGCCGGCCCTATCGCGGGCAAGCCCGACTCCCACATTTTGATGTGTGAACCCATTCAAAGGTGGGAGCTGGCTTGCCTGCGATGAGGCCATCAGCCCCACCACACAAACTCAGTCGAACATGAAGAGGGCGTCGTTACTGAACTGCGCCTCAAACCGATGCGCCGGCATCGGCCTCCCAAACAGGTAGCCCTGCACTTCATCGCAGCCATGCTCACGCAGGAAGTCCAGTTGCTCATGGGTTTCCACGCCTTCAGCGATCACCGCCAGGTTCAGGCTGTGGGCCATGGCGATAATGGCCCGGGCGATCTGTGCATCCTGCTCGCCTGACGGCAGGCCGTCGACAAAGGTGCGGTCGATCTTCAGCACGTCGATAGGGAATTGCTTGAGGTAGTTGAGTGACGAATAACCCGTTCCGAAGTCGTCCACCGCAATGCTCAGGCCCAGGTTTTTCAGGCTGTCGAGAATATGCATGGCCTCGTTGACTTCGCGCATCAGGATACTTTCGGTCAGCTCCAGCTCCAGGCACGCCGGCGGCAAGCCAGTGTCCTTGAGGATTGTGGCAATGCGCGTGCCCAACTGGCCGTCGGAGAACTGCCGCGCGGAGATATTCACCGAGACTTTCGGCACGCGCACCTTGTTCTGGTGCCAGGTCTTGAGTTGGCGACAGGCTTCGCTGATCACCCAGTCGCCGACGTCCACCACCAGGCCCAACTCTTCCAGCACCGGGATGAAGTCCCCCGGCGGCACCAGCCCGCGACGCGGGTGGCGCCAGCGCAGCAGGGCCTCGGCGCCCGTCAGGCGCTTGCCGTCGCCGCTGAACTGCGGCTGGTAATAGAGCACGAATTCGTCCTGTTCCAGGGCGTGGCGCAAATCGCTTTCCAGCTCCAGGCGCTCCAGGGCGCTGGCGTTCATGTCCGACTGGTAGAACTGGAAATTGTTCTTGCCGCGCTCCTTGGCGTGATACATCGCGGTGTCGGCGTTTTTCATCAACTGGCTCAGCTCGTTACCGTCCTGCGGGCTGAGGGCGATGCCGATACTGGCGGTCACAAAGAATTCTCGGCCTTCCAATACAAAGGGTTTTACCAGGCTGGCGAGGATCTGCTCGGCCACATGGATCGCGCGGTTCAGCGCCATTTCACGGTTGACCCGTGGCTGCAGGAGCAGCGTGAACTCGTCGCCACCCATGCGCGCCACGGTGTCGTCTTCGGCCACGCAACCCAGCAGGCGCGTAGCCATTTCCTTAAGCATGCGGTCGCCGGCGGCGTGACCCAGGGAGTCGTTGATCGGTTTGAAGCGGTCGAGGTCGAGGAACATCAGCACCACCCACGACTTCTGCCGTTCGGCCGACTGCAACGCGGTGTGCAGGCGATCCTGGAACAGCGTGCGGTTGGGCAGGTGGGTCAGGGCGTCATAGTAGGCCAGGCGGTGGATGCGCTGTTCGCTGGCCTTGCGCTCGCTGATATCACTGAAAAAGCACACGTAGCTGGCTAGGTCGCCCTCATCGTCAAACACGGCAGTGATGCCGACCCACGCCGGGTAATGCTCGCCATTGCGGCGCTTGAGCCACACTTCGCCTTCCCAGGTGCTGTGCTGATGCAGTTGCTTGAGCACGTAGCGCAAGTGGGCTTCCTGCTGTTCGTCGACGGTGAGCATGTTGGGCAATTGATCGAGCACATCGCTGACCGCATAGCCGCTGACCCGGCTGAACGCCTCGTTGGCCTGCACGATATACCCCGCCGGGTCGGTGATCAGGATCGCCGACGTGGAGTGCTCGAATACCGTGGCCGCCATGCGCAGGTCTTTCTCGGCGCGGCGCTGCTGGCTGATGTCGCGACCCACGCCAAGGATGCCTTCAAAGGCGCCGTGTTCGTCCCACACCAGCACCAGGCGCAACTCAATCGGCACTTTGCGACCGTCGGCGCGCAGGCAGTCGAACAGGAACAACTGGGTTTGAATGTCATCACGCAGCTTGTTCAACGCCTCGGGATCGCCCAGCGCGCGGCTGACCTGCTCCATCAGGCTATAAATGCCGGTCAGTTGCTGCGGGTTGGCAATGATCGACTGCCAGCCGTTCTTGAACACCCAATCCACGTCATAGCCCAGCACGGCATTGACCGATGGGCTGACATAGTTGAGGGCCAATTGGCTGTCGGTGGAGCAGATCACGTCGCTGATGCTTTCGGCCAGCATGCGGTAGCGCTGTTCGCTGTCGCGCAGGGATTCACTGGCTTCGATCTGGTCGGTGATGTCCTTGGCCACGCCGATGATCCGGCTGATCTGCGCGGTCTCTTCGCGGGCTAGGGCTTGTTCACGGATATCAAAACGGCGCCACTGGTTATCGCGATGACGGAAGCGCAGTTGGCAGTGCAACTGCGTGGTGTAGCCGACATTGCGCTGCTGCTGGCGCAAATCATGGTAATGCTCGGCGTCCTCGGGGTGCAGCAGGATTTCCCAGAAGTACTCGCCCATTTGCTGCAGTTCGGCCTTGTTGTAGCCGAGAGTGTGGCCCAAATGGTGGTTGCTGAAAATCATGCGCTGGCTGATCACATCCTGCACATACAGGTGGTCGGGCACGGTGCGGACCACGTCTGACCAGAAGCTTTCCCGTTCGACCAGCGACAGCTCGATCAGCTTGCGGCTGGTGATATCGCTGATACTGAGGATCACTGCCTTGAAGTCGTCTTGTTGCTCGGGCAGGCGCATCACCAGCCACAGGTATTGCTCGTTGCCGGCCACGTCTTTGAGCTGGATTTCCAGCTCCAACTGGCTCTGTTGGGTCAGGACAGCATCAAGTATCTGGCAACCGATGGACGTGGCATTGCGCGGGCAGTCATCGATCAGGCGTCCCCAGGCCTCCTCGCAGGAGCCCACGTTCAACAGGCGCACCGCCACCTGGTTGACCTCGGTGATGCGCAACTCCTTGAGCAGTCGCTGGCGCTCGTCGGGGTTGGCCTGCAGCCAGTCGTGCAATTGCTCACGGGTCTGCAATCGGGTCTTGTCGAAGAAACCGTTCAGGCCCGATAAGTCAAGCACGCACAGGGCCACGCCGGTGCCTTCGAAAATGTCCTGGTAGCGCCGCCGACCTTCATGCACTTGGCGCTGGCGGCGACGCATGTTCAACAGCACGATCACCGGGATCAGGGAGAACGCCAGGCCCAACAGGCATTTGCCGATAAACGCCGGCAACAGTTGCTCCAACACGGCGGTGCGGTCGAACAGCCCACGCAATTGCCAGTCGCTCTTGCTCAGGGGCGTGACCAGTACGCTTTTATTCAGTTCGTCCGGTGTGAGGGCGCTGGCCCACTGGGCCGGCATGCCGCTGTCACGGCTGATGACGCGGTGGTTGACGCGATTCTCGATGACCCACATCGGGCGTTGGCCCTGGCCGTCCTGGGGGGTGAGGTTGGCCAGGTAGTTGGGCGCCAGGCGCAATGCCCAGTACATCCTTGAACCGCCGCTGGGCTGGTGCAATAGCAGATAGATGAGGGTGCCGTCGTTGCTGTTGCTCAGGTAATAGGACTGGGAGTGGCTGCGCTGCACCAGCTCTTCAAGCCAGGCGCCGTCCTGGCTGTCGGTGGCGCTGTCACTGATCATCGCGCCGCTGGGGGCGAGCAGGGCGACGCTGCGCAGCTCCGGCAGCGAGCGCTGCAAGGTGCGCATCAAGGCCTGTTGCTGTTCGCTGTCGCGCGGTGGCTCGACCATCGGGAGTAGGTTAAGAGCGATTTTTGCGCTCAGGGCCATGTTCAGGCTGATCTGTTCGGCCAGGTCGGCACTGTAGTCGATGGTGTATTGCTGCTGGTTCTTCTGGTTTTGCTGCAACTGGTCAAGCAGTTGCCAGAACAATAAGGCGAGCAGCATGAGGACGAGCGTCGCCAATGCGCCTTTGAGGGTGCCGTGCAGGGGCGCTCCCGGCGCTATATGAGCGGCGCGCAGGGGAGTAGGCGGCGTGACTTTGGACAAGCTGTGATCCTGCGGTTTGGCTGGACTGGCGCGCGACGTGCACTATAAGCCGGACGCCCGGAGGGCGGCTAGCATGCCCTGACTTGTGGCAAAGTGCCAGCCCCGCCTGGCAGGACTCAAGTCAGGCACCTGTGTGGATCAGGCTGTCGGCCAGGCGGGTCAGGATGGCGAGCGTGAAGACGCCGATAACCACAGAGGCCGTGCGGTTGATGGCGTGCGGCGTCAGCCAGGCGTATCCGCCATGTCTGATGCGGGCGCCGAACAGTACCCATGCGCACCCCACCGGTACCACCACGGCTGTGAACTGTGCGACGAACTGCACATATAACGTCAGGTCGATAAACGTCTGCACGGGGACGATGAACGAAACGATCAGCAAACCCTTGGGGTTGATCAGCGTCAGCAGAAAGAAATGCAGTCTGGATACGCGTGCTTCAGGTGCAGACTTGAGTGTTTCGTCGGGGTGGCACCACAGCAGGTAGGAAGTCCTGATCAGGTAACAGACCGAAGCGAACTGCACGAGCTTCAGCCCCCAAGGCACGCTGTCGCCTATATGGCTGAGCAGGTAGCCCCAGAAGGATATCTGCGTCAGGTACGCCAGGCACTCCAGCAGGCTCAGCGGCCAGGCGCGCCTGAACCCCGTGAGTATTCCCGAGCGCAATAGCAGTGTGTTGGTGGGGCCCGGCATTAATAGCAGCAAGCCGAGTGCAGAAATGACGCCAAGCATGAAGGGGGTCTCCTGGAACCTCTGAGGGGTTGGGCGGCTAATCTAACAGATAGATTTCGATACGCTCGGCCACTTAGGTTAACCTTGAGGATTCGCAATGCTATGTACAGCGCCATGACGCTACGTAGGCCTGTTCTCACTTTTTCATGAGGTCCACATTTTGGCTCAATACGTCTTCACCATGCATCGGCTGGGGAAAGTTGTCCCTCCGAAGCGGGAAATCCTGAAAAATATTTCGCTGTCCTTTTTCCCTGGCGCCAAGATCGGCGTGCTCGGCCTCAACGGTTCGGGTAAGTCCACGCTGTTGAAAATCATGGCCGGCGTCGACACCGAGTTCGAAGGCGAAGCCCGCCCGATGCCCGATCTGAACATCGGCTACCTGCCGCAAGAGCCGATCCTGGACCCGACCAAGACCGTTCGCGAAGTGGTTGAAGAAGCCGTCAGCGTGATCAAAAACGCCCAGGCGCGCCTCGACGAGGTTTACGCCGCGTACGCTGAAGAAGACGCCGACTTCGACAAACTGGCGGCCGAACAAGCCAAGCTCGAAGCCATCCTGCAGGCCAGCGACGGTCACAACCTGGAGCGTCAGCTGGAAGTTGCCGCCGACGCGTTGCGTCTGCCGGCATGGGACGCCAAGGTCGAATTCCTGTCCGGTGGTGAAAAGCGCCGTGTGGCCCTGTGCCGCCTGCTGCTGTCGGCCCCTGACATGCTGCTGCTCGACGAACCGACCAACCACTTGGACGCCGATTCCGTCGCCTGGCTGGAGCATTTCCTTCATGATTTCCCGGGCACCGTGGTTGCGATCACGCACGACCGGTACTTCCTGGACAACGTGGCCGGCTGGATCCTCGAGCTCGACCGTGGCGCCGGTATCCCTTACGAGGGCAACTACTCCGGTTGGCTGGAAGCCAAGTCCGACCGTCTGGCTGCCGAATCCAAGCAGCAATCGGCCCATGAAAAAGCCATGAAGGAAGAACTGGAGTGGGTGCGTAAAGGCGCCAAGGCGCGTCAGTCCAAATCCAAGGCGCGTCTGCAACGCTTCGAAGAAATGCAATCGCAGGAATTCCAGAAGCGCAGCGAAACCAACGAGATCTACATCCCGGCCGGCCCGCGCCTGGGTGACAAGGTCATCGAGTTCAAGAACGTATCCAAAGGCTATGGCGACCGTGTGCTGATCGACAACCTGTCGTTCTCCATGCCAAAAGGCGCGATCGTCGGTGTTATTGGTGGTAACGGTGCGGGTAAGTCCACGCTGTTCCGCATGCTGATGGGCAAGGAAACGCCGGATTCTGGCACTATCGAAGTCGGTGAAACCGTGCAGTTGGCCTGCGTGGACCAGAGCCGCGAAGACCTCGACGGCAGCAAGACGGTGTTCCAGCAGATTTCCGACGGTTCCGACCAGATCCGTATCGGCAACTATGAAATCCCGTCGCGTACCTACGTGGGCCGTTTCAACTTTAAGGGCGGCGATCAGCAGAAGTTCGTCAAGGACCTGTCCGGCGGTGAGCGCGGTCGCTTGCACTTGGCCCTGACCCTGAAAGAGGGCGGCAACGTGCTGTTGCTCGACGAACCGTCCAACGACCTCGACGTTGAAACCTTGCGTTCCCTGGAAGAAGCGCTGTTGGACTTCCCTGGCGCCGCCATTGTGATCTCTCACGATCGGTGGTTCCTTGACCGCGTCGCGACTCACATCCTGGCGTACGAAGATGACTCCCAGGCGGTGTTCTTCGAAGGTAACTACACCGAGTACGAAGCGGACCGTAAGAAGCGTTTGGGCGATGCTGCTGCCCAGCCGCACCGTGTGCGCCACAAGAAACTGGCCTGATTCGGGTTGGTATGAAAAAAGCGGAGCCTTAGGGCTCCGTTTTTTTTGCGTGCTTTTCAGGGTGACCGAGGTGATCTCATCGCAGGCAAGCCTGCTCCCACACTTGACCGCGCTGATGCGGATGTACTCGATCAATGTGGGAGCTGGCTTACCTGCGATGCCCGACTACCTATTGGTGCATGGTTTGAGCTGAAATCCCCATTTGGGGGCGAAATAATGTAGTTATTTATATCAAATGCACCATTTAAATTCATAAAGGCGACATTTTGCCCTGTCGCAGTGCGAAACGAATTGATAAAGTCCGGCTCAATCTCTGTTAACAACTAAAAATCTGCCGAGACTTTTCATGATCGAATCCGTCGAATCCTTCCTCGCTCGCCTCAAGAAACGCGACCCAGACCAGCCCGAATTCCACCAGGCAGTAGAAGAAGTCCTACGCAGCCTGTGGCCGTTTCTTGAAGCCGACCCTCACTACCTGGCATCGGGCATCCTGGAGCGCATCTGCGAGCCGGAACGCGCGATTACCTTCCGGGTGTCGTGGGTGGATGATCATGGCAAGGTCCAGGTCAATCGCGGTTTCCGTATCCAGATGAACAGCGCCATTGGCCCCTATAAAGGTGGCCTGCGCTTCCACCCGTCGGTGAACCTGGGTGTGCTGAAATTCCTCGCCTTCGAGCAGACCTTCAAGAACTCGCTGACCTCGCTGCCTATGGGCGGCGGCAAGGGCGGCTCGGACTTTGATCCCAAGGGCAAGAGCGATGCTGAGGTCATGCGCTTCTGCCAATCCTTCATGAGCGAGCTGTACCGCCATATCGGCGCAGACGTGGACGTGCCGGCCGGCGATATCGGCGTGGGCGCCCGTGAAATCGGCTTCCTGTTTGGTCAGTACAAGCGCCTGAGCAACCAATTCACTTCGGTGCTGACCGGCAAGGGCATGACCTACGGCGGCAGCCTGATTCGCCCGGAAGCCACCGGCTTCGGTTGCGTGTACTTCGCCGAAGAAATGCTCAAGCGCAATAACCAGCGTGTCG
Organism: Pseudomonas sp. H1_A03; assembly: GCF_054685145.1. Classification (NCBI taxonomy): domain Bacteria; kingdom Pseudomonadati; phylum Pseudomonadota; class Gammaproteobacteria; order Pseudomonadales; family Pseudomonadaceae; genus Pseudomonas; species Pseudomonas sp. H1_A03. Next base: position 400,236 of record NZ_CP162829.1, on the reverse strand, counting down.
AGGGCAAGCGTGTGGCGGTGTCCGGTTCCGGCAACGTGGCGCAATACGCGGCGCGCAAGGTGATGGACCTGGGCGGCAAGGTGATTTCCCTGTCCGATTCCGAAGGCACCCTGTACGCCGAAAGCGGTTTGACCGAGGAGCAATGGTCGGCCTTGCTTGAGCTGAAAAACGTGCAACGCGGCCGCATCAGCGAACTGGCCGAGCGTTTTGGCCTGGAGTTTCGCAAGGGTCAAACCCCGTGGGAATTGGCCTGCGACATCGCGCTGCCGTGCGCCACTCAGAACGAACTCAATGCCGATGCTGCGCGCACCCTGCTGCGCAACGGCTGCCTCTGCGTGGCCGAAGGCGCCAATATGCCGACCACGCTGGAGGCTGTGGATATCTTTATCGAGGCGGGCATTCTGTTCGCACCGGGCAAAGCCTCCAACGCCGGCGGTGTCGCGGTCAGTGGCCTGGAAATGTCGCAGAACGCCATCCGCCTGCTATGGACGGCGGGCGAAGTGGACAGCAAGCTGCACGCCATCATGCAGTCGATCCACCATGCCTGCGTGCATTACGGCGAAGAAAACGGTCGGGTCAACTACGTGAAAGGCGCGAATATCGCGGGTTTCGTCAAAGTCGCCGACGCGATGCTGGCTCAAGGCATCGTCTAAGCCTCGGGCTCAATCAGCAGCACTTCGATCAACTGATCGCCGACGGGGCGCAGCCACAGCACCTCGTCACCCACCTGGGCGCCCAGCAATGCGCGGCCCAGAGGCGAACCCCAGTTGATCAAGCCCGCGTTGGCGTCCGCCTGATCTTCACCGACCAACTGAATGCGCTGCTGCTCGTCCTGCTCATTGGCGAACGTCACCCAACTGCCGATCTGCACCTTATCGCTGGAAGTGGCTGGTGCGACCACTTGGGCGCTCTGCACCCGTTGATTGAAGTAACGCAAATCCCGTTCAAGGTCGGCCTGGCGTTGTTTGTCAGCGCGCTCGCCCTTGGCGGATTCAGCGCTGTGTTCCTGCTGCAACTGCGCAACCTTGGCCTGCAATTGCGCCAAACCCTGCGCAGTCAGACGGTTGGGCTGCTCACTAACCTGACGCTCCACCGGCTGATCAGCCTGGGCGGCAGCGTTATCCTCGTTTACAAAAGCTCGGCTCATGGTGTTCTCCCTCTATGGAGTTTGGGCCATGTTCGCCGCGCAATAGTTTCGATGGATGTCTGAAAGCGACCTATTGCGAGCGATAGGCCCTGGCGGCGTCGCGGTCTTTCTCATGCTGCCAAGCCCGCTCGCGGTCATCCCAGTGGTTGTCCCTGTAGTCGCGCAACTCTTCGTTTTCACGCATGGCCTTGCACTGTCGAAAGCCATCCTCCCAGCCTTCGGCGTATTGCCGATCCTTCAGGTAACGCGGCACATTTTTGCGAAACTCCCCGGTGATCACCCCGGCAGCCTGGCGACCACTGCTGCAGCCATCGTCAAAACCGTCGGCAAAGGCCGGTGGATAACCCTTGGCCAGTAAATCCTGATGGGTCGTTTGGCAACCCGCCAGCCACACCACCGCACACAGCAATAACGCAGACCGCCACATGGCGTACTCCCTGGCCGTTTCACGGCTGATAGGGAGAGTCTAGAAGGGGATTTGTCAGGGAGGTGTGAAAGGGAAGTGAGAAAGGTGTTGGGCGGTGAGCGCGGCACTTGTAGTGAGCGGGGCAAGCCCGCTCACTACACGGTTATCGACGATTCCGCGAGAGTATTCTAACTAACGCTCTGCGGCCTTTAGTCGTAATAACCCACCGTCTTTTTCAACTGATCGGCGTACTCGTAAATTTCATCAATGGATGAAATCGCGTGCCGTGTTTCATTTTTTTCCTCGTCGAATATTCCGAGGTATTTCTGACTGCGATTGAAGTGAAGACGGCAAATCGGCTTGCGATTATTGTCGTCCAGTAATATCCCAAAATAGCTTTGTGTATCTCTTTGAACAATCCGCTTGGCATCGACCACCGATCGAACAACGGCTCGGACGATGTGATAACCCTCTAGCTCTTCAAGCGTCGTCAGAATTTTATCTTCTGACTCGTCTCTTTCCTGCGCATCTGAATTGGCACTGTTCGCGACGGGCATTGATGCCATTGTTGGTTGGATGGCTCCGCTCATCGCTGACTTGAGTCGATCATTGATCTGATCGTTCAAAAACTGAGCTAACGCTTTTCGTGTCAGTTCGAAAAACTGCTCGCGCACTTTCTGTGTGATTACACCTTCGTAAACTCGGGATGCGAAAAATTTAACGAAGTCATCTTCCGGTTTGCTGACCTGTAAGCCAATGAGCTTTTTGAGTTGACTGACGTATTTCAGCTCTCCAGCGGCATTGATTATTGAGTCAACGTCGAATGCCGACTTGGTGAGTTTGATCAACTCTGGTACGGAGTACTCATCAATGTCTAATAAATCCAACTCTAGAAATGGCTTTTCATCCATTTTATTTGGAGCGTCCAAGTCGGTAAAAAATCTGTAGACCTGGCCGTTTGTGAGGATTGAGATTCTTGCGCTCGTGACATGAAAGTATCGAAAAAGCTGCGATGCATGATTGATGCTCAATGACTCACCGATTTTTTTGCATTCGATCAGTATTTGGACCTCACCATCTTTCATGATCGCATAGTCGATTTTTTCGCCTTTCTTCGTCCCTACATCACAGACAAATTCAGGCATCACTTCTTGTGGATCAAACACGTCGTAACCCAACACCGTATTGATAAAAGGCATTACGAAAGCATTTTTTGTCGCTTCTTCTGTTTGAATGGCGGGGCCCTGCAGCCGAACCTTTGCTGCCAAGCTGGTGAGCTTTTCAAAAAAATCCATAGTTAGCCTCTACCTATTCAGATCCGTGGATAGACGTGGTGGCGATTTGATTGCTACCCGAGACTAGACACAAATCCTCATAAAGCGAGGCTTCGTCGAAGCAAATTTGTGAATGCTAAAAAAAGCTAAAAAATCTTCTGATTATTCTTGCTTGCAAATCAACAGGTTGAATATGGGCGAGGAATTTCTGTAGAGATAAATATATTTGGTAATTCTTAACTGTCTTGTATGAGAACAGCGTGCTCAGCCAACTCCTGCTGGATAAACGCCGCAATCATTGCCCGATACACCTGCTCAGTGACCTCTGGATTGGCGCCTACTGTCTGCGACAAGTCCCGTACTTTGGAGATCACCTGTTCAACCCGTTGAGGGGCCTTTACGCCATCGGCATCTTTTTTGAAGCGCGCTGCCTGGGAGACGTAGCGACCGCGCTCTGCCAGCAGGGTGACAATTTGCTGGTCGAGGCGGTCGATGTTGGTTCGGATTTCTTCCAGCGTTGTGCAGGTAACGGCCATGTCGTTTGAACTCCTTGAGATGTATCTGAATAAACTCGGGCCAAATGTGGGAGGGGGCTTGCTCCCGAAGGCGGTGTGTCAGTCACTGGAGATGTCGACTGATCCACCGTCTTCGGGAGCAAGCCCCCTCCCACATTTGATCTGTGTTGAGCTTTAGGGGCAGGTTCAGTAGTGATACCACTTCACTTCAAGCATCACTTCGTTGACCGGCGTGGAAAGGTGGCTGTACTCGCGCTGTGCACTCAACCGCAGCCCCAGGTTGCGTGACAGCTCCCACTGCTGGTTCAAGCTGATGCTGCGCCGCACTTCGCCATTGGTGAAGAAATCACCCTTGGCTTCCAAACTCAAATTACCCAGCGGATTCCTCCACAACATCCCGGTATTGAAACCGGCTGCGGGGGAGATGGCTTCGTTGAAGTCGTTGTTGTGTTCCACGCGTACGGTGCCAAGGGCGAAGCCGAGCATGTCGTCGCGCAGTTGCCAGGTGCCGCCGGCGCCGCCGTTGACGTGGGCGACCAGGGTTTCGTCGTCGTGTTTGCCAGGCACGCGCTCCAGACCGCCGGTGACTTGCCATGACCAGGGTTGCAACAGCGCGTTGCGCGGGGTCAGGGAGCGGATGGTGGCCAGGTCCAGTTGCTGCAGTTGCCAGTGGTTGCCCTCGTACTGGCGCAGTTTCATTTGCAGGATTTCGATCTGCGCGCCGAGGGGGAAGCCTTCAGCGTTGTCGTTGAGGTCGTGGTAGGCCATGCGCAGGCCGTATTCGCCAAAGGCTTTGTCGCCACGGGTGCCGATGCCGGCTTGCCAGGTGCGCGATTCATGGCCGTTTTCCGGCAGGCCGGGCGGTACGATTTTAAGGTCGGGCGCAGGGTTCTGATTGATCGCGCGCAGCAGTTCGAAGCTGCGCTGGGAGCGGGCGGTGTCGCGCTCCAGGCCATTGGCGCGGTAGCGGCCCAGGCGGTAAGCGGCGTCGATGATCAGGGCCTGGCGCTCGCGGGGCAGGGCTTTGAAGGCAGGCTCCTGCAATTGTTTCTGGTCGTCGCTGACCTTCAATACCCATTGCTGCTCGTCGCTGTCGAGTGGCTTGGCGCGCTCCAGCAGTTCGCGTTCGCGGGAAGGGCGGTAGTCGATCTTTTCTACCAGACCGGCCTCTTTCACGGCCTTGACCGTGTCGGTCGGGATGGCGGTCAGCGGAAATTGCTCGGTCAGGCGTAGGCCAGGGCGCGCCACTTGCAGCAGTTCCAGCAGGCGATAGGAGCAGTTTTCGTCAAAGAAGAAGTAGTCGAACTGGATCTGCTTGAGCTCCCACACGTGCTCGACCATGCGTTCGGTCTCGACCTGGGTGAGGTTGAGGCGGTATTCCCACAGGTCGCGGTTCTCGAGACTACGGTACTCGGAGAGTTTTTCCTGGTAGGGCACCAGGGCGAACAGGCCGGGGTAACCCCCCATCAAGCCTTTCCAGGCGTAGAGAATGCTGTTGTCGGAGCCCTCGATATAGGCGCCGAAGTTGATCGCGTAGCTGAGCAGGGCAGTGTTGTTGCTTTGCACGTCGGCCTGGTCGATGCGCAGCAGGGTGTGGCCGAACATCGACGAGGGGCTGTTGAGGTAGGCCGCCGGGAAGATCATCACCGCACTATGGGGGGCGACGTCCTTGAACCACTGCTTGAATTCTTTGCAGTCCACGGCAGGCAGGTCAGTAAGTTGCAACTGATCCTTGAGCCAGCGGGTTCGTGCGGGGTACACGCACTGGGCATGTTTTTCACCCAGGCTGGCCGGCGCGTAAAGGGCGTCGACGGTGGCCTTGAGTTCCGCATCCGGGTGATGGGCGCCGTCAGGTGCGAGGAAAAACTTTTTCTCGCTGACATAACTGCGCCAGCCGCTGATCTTGCCGGCTTCGTAGTGGCCCAGGGATAACCAGAAGGGGTCATTGGCCAATTGCTGCAAACGTTGATCATCGAGGTGCGGTGCCGCGTGCAGCGGGGCGCAGGCGAAGAGAGCCAGGCAAGCGAGGCGTTTGAGCATGGGGGCTACTTAAGTCGAAATAAAAAAAAGACCCAAGGGGGGACAGGTCGAAAAAATAAAACCCGCGCCTCGAAAGGCGCGGGCAGGTCGAGCTTAAGCCTGGGTAGCGTATTTCGCCAGACGGGCATCACTTTTCAGTACAGCAATGGTGTTGTTGTGCACGTCATCAGCAGTCACGTCAGCCTTGCTGAAGATTTGCTGGAAGTGCTCGTGAGTCACGGCAGCAAAGTGCTCGCGATCTTCCGGTGCAACACCCAGTACCACAGCGTAGGTAGTCAGCGCTTCGCCGTTACCCTTGGCCATGTCTTCGGACAGCTCGTTCATCATGCCATTCATGGCAATCCAGGACTTGCCGCCATAGCTCAGGGCGCTGTTGGTGCTGCAACCGTTGGTGCCCGAGGTCATGCCGAAGGTGGCGTTACCCGAAGTACCGTTGGTGGTGGAGGCCAGGAAGTGAGCTGGAGTACCGCGCTGGCCTTCAAACAACATGTTGCCCCAACCGCAGTTCGGGCCACCTGGTGCTTCTGCCATTGCATTGAGGGAGACGACGGTGAAGAGAGTACCGAGAAGGATCCGTTTCATAGCTTTGTTCTCTTTGTGTGCAAACCAATGGACAAGGGTTCAGGCACGTCAACGCGCCCTAGGGGTCGGTTATTAGTCCAACCCGCGCAGTTTGGAGTTTAGGCACGTTCTAAGGGTTCCGTGTATTTTTATAAAACAATTCGCGATGTCGCACTATTTTTGCGGGACGCATCCCGCGTCTATGCTTTCCCTCAAGCGCGCCTTGCCAGAGCGCGTAACCGGGAGCCAGAATGCCGTTATCTGCCCCGCCTGATGTAAGGAAGCCCGATGCCTGATCCTGTTGCTGCCAGCTTGCGTCTAGCGCCCGAAGCGCTGACTCGCCCTTTCTCCGCTGAACAGTTCAGCTTCTCGACCACCAATGATCTGGAGCCCTTTCGCGGTGTGCTTGGCCAGGAACGTGCGGTTGAAGCACTGCAGTTCGGTGTGGCCATGCCACGCCCCGGTTACAACGTGTTTGTCATGGGCGAGCCCGGCACCGGCCGCTTTTCGTTCGTCAAACGTTACCTGAAAGCCGAAGGCAAACGCCTGCAGACCCCGGCAGATTGGGTCTATGTGAATAATTTCGATGAGCCTCGCGAACCCCGCGCCCTGGAACTACCAGGCGGCGGGGCGGCGGCGTTTATTGCCGATATCAACGGCTTGGTCGACAACCTGGTCGCCACCTTCCCGGCGGTTTTCGAGCATCCGACGTATCAACAGCGCAAGAGTGCCATCGACCGCGCCTTCAACCAGCGCTACGACAAGGCCCTGGACGTAATCGAACGCCTGGCCCTGGAAAAAGACGTCGCGCTATACCGCGACAGCTCCAATATCGCCTTTACCCCGATGCTCGACGGCAAGGCGCTGGACGAGGCCGAGTTCTCGCAGCTACCGGAAGCCGATCGCGAGCGTTTCCACACGGATATTTCCGAGCTGGAAGAACGTCTCAATGAGGAACTGGCCAGCCTGCCGCAGTGGAAACGTGAGTCCAATAACCAACTGCGCCAGTTCAACGAAGAAACCATCACGCTGGCCCTGCAGCCTTTGCTCGCACCGCTGTCGGAAAAGTACGCGGAAAACGCCGCTGTCTGCGGTTATCTGCAAGCCATGCAGGTGTACCTGCTCAAGACCGTAGTCGAGCAACTGGTGGACGACGCCAAGACCGACGCCCAGGCGCGCAAGCTGCTTGAAGAGCAGTACTGCCCAAGCCTGGTGGTGGGCCATCCGGTCAACGGTGGCGCACCGGTGGTATTTGAACCGCACCCGACTTACGACAACCTGTTCGGCCGTATCGAATACAGCACCGACCAGGGCGCGCTCTACACCACCTATCGGCAATTACGTCCGGGCGCCTTGCACCGCGCCAATGGCGGTTTCCTGATTCTTGAAGCCGAAAAAATGCTCAGCGAACCGTTTGTCTGGGACGCCCTCAAGCGCTCCCTGCAGTCGCGCAAGCTGAAGATGGAATCGCCGTTGGGCGAGTTGGGCCGCCTGGCTACGGTGACCCTCAACCCGCAGATGATCCCACTGCAGGTCAAGGTCATCATCATTGGTTCCCGCCAGCTGTACTACGCGTTGCAGGACGCCGATCCGGATTTCCAGGAGATGTTCCGGGTGCTGGTGGATTTCGACGAAGACATCCCGATGGTCGATGAGAGCCTGGAGCAGTTCGCCCAATTGCTCAAAACCCGCACATCGGAAGAAGGCATGGCGCCGCTGACCTCGGATGCGGTGGCACGGCTGGCCACTTACAGCGCACGCTTGGCGGAACACCAGGGGCGCTTGTCGGCGCGCATTGGTGATTTGTTCCAACTGGTCAGCGAAGCGGATTTCATTCGCCACCTGGCGGGCGACGAAATGACCGACGCCGGTCATATCGAGCGCGCACTCAAGGCCAAGGCCACGCGCACCGGGCGCGTGTCGGCACGGATTCTCGACGACATGCTGGCCGGGGTCATCCTGATCGACACCGCAGGCGCGGCCGTCGGCAAGTGCAACGGGCTGACGGTGCTGGAGGTCGGTGACTCGGCGTTCGGCGTGCCGGCGCGGATTTCCGCCACGGTGTACCCGGGCGGCAGCGGCATTGTAGACATCGAGCGTGAGGTTAACCTCGGCCAGCCGATTCACTCCAAGGGGGTGATGATCCTCACCGGTTACCTGGGTAGCCGTTATGCCCAGGAATTCCCGCTGGCGATCTCGGCCAGCATCGCGCTGGAGCAATCCTACGGCTACGTGGACGGCGACAGTGCGTCCCTGGGCGAGGCGTGCACCTTGATCTCGGCCTTGTCGAAGACGCCGCTCAAACAGTGCTTTGCCATCACCGGTTCGATCAATCAGTTTGGTGAAGTGCAGGCGGTGGGCGGGGTCAACGAGAAGATCGAAGGTTTCTTCCGCCTCTGTGAAGCACGCGGGCTGACCGGCGAGCAAGGGGCGATCATTCCGCAAGCCAACGTCGCCACGCTGATGCTTGATGAGAAGGTGCTGCAGGCGGTGCGCGCCGGGCAGTTCCACATCTATGCCGTGCGCCAGGCGGATGAGGCCTTGAGCCTACTGGTGGGTGAGGATGCCGGTGAGCCGGATGCGGAAGGGCAGTTCCCTGAAGGCACGGTCAATGCGCGTGTGGTAGAGCGCTTGCGCGCGATTGCCGAGATGATCAGCGAGGAAGACTTGAAGGAGGCGGAGAAGGAGTTGGCACAGCAGGCGTTGGCGGAAGCCAAACCCACCTGATTTTTTTGTCGTGATGCGGTCAAGTGTGGGAGCTGGCTTGTCGGGTCGCCGCACCGCTGCGATAGCCATAGGTATCTACACATCTTGAGGGTGCCCTCTGCTACGCAATTTCACTTTGAAGATGTGTAGATACTTATGCTGCGATAGCGGTCTTCCCGTTAACGGAGATGTTGCCTGGACGTCAGTCATCGCAGGCAAGCCAGCTCCCAGATTGACGGTGGTGTATTCGGAGAAATCACGAAACCGCCATAAATTTGACTTAGGTTGAGGGGCCAGCGCCGTTGGTCCCTACAGCCTTGGTTTGTCGCGGTTTTCTTCTATTCTGTGTTCAAGGGATATCCACAGGAGTCGCTGGATAGAGACAGCCTCGCCCCAGGCGCAGGTTGAACACCGATCTAACGAGGGTCGCCGCCATGCCGCGCAACCTTTGCCTCACCCGCCAGTGCTTTGGCCTAGTCACCCGTATCGAATGTTCCATTCGCCCTCTCGCGGGCGATAACGGCATGTGGACGTTGTTGTTTGCCGCCGGAATGACCGGCGAACAACCCTCCACTATCAAGTCCCAGGGCCCGTTTCACGGCCCCTTCGTGGCGGAGAACATTCTGGAATCCATCGTTGATAGCCTGACCCTGCATGGCTATGAGCAGGCGGGCGATCCGCAGATCTGGAGCCTGCACATGCAGGCCCATCTGCGACAGCTCAATGGTGATACCCAGCACTGAGTGCTATTTGCTCTCGGGCTTGTCCAGCTTGACTTCAAAGCCGTACTGCACGGTGCTGAGGTCGGTGCGTTGGTAGCTTTCCAGGGACGTAGGCTGGCCGTAGAAATAATGCACGTCAAACAGCGCCGTGCCGTATTCCTCGGCGCGGTGGCTCACACCCAGGATTTCCTTGAGGTAGTTGCCGCTGGCGTCCTTGGCGTAGAAGCGCCAGCTGTCGGCAGGGAATTCCTTCTGGTCCACGACCAGCGCGTTGTCCTTGAGCGACAGCCCTTTGGGGAGCTTGCCTACCTCAATGTCGGCTTTTTCGATGGTCGCCAGGAACAGTGGAATCGAGCCCACCACAAACGCCGGGTTTTCCGGAAACAGGTTGAGGTCATAGGTGAGGGTGCCGCGCGCCGGGTTCAGTTCGAAGGCCTCAGTCGGCAATTCGATCGGCTCCCCGCGTTCGCCCTTTTCGTCGGCGGTAAAGAAGGTCACCGGCGATTCGCTGCTGTTGCGCTCACTGCCCACCAGGTCGTCATTGAAGGTGAACGGGTGGTCAAACACGATGTGTGCGGCACTGGCGTCCTCGACCGACTGGCTGATGGTGACGCTGTTTTTCAGCTGCTCTTCGGTCATGCTCGCGTCTTTGAGCCAACTGGCGGCGCCGTCGTCGTACACGGTGACCGGCATTGGCAAGGCCTGTACGGTTTGCTGCAGGCTGTTCTTGTCAAAGCGCAACACGGGCAGGTCGAGGTCTTTGCGGGTAAGCGTAGCGGTGGAGAAATCCAGTACGTTGACCTGCAGGTTGTCGATCACGCCATTGAAATACACCTTGGCGTAATGGCTGCTCTGCTTGTGTTCGAAGGCTTTTTGTTCATCGGTGAGCTGTTTTTCGAATGCCTCCGACCAGACTTTCTGCTTTCGCATTTCGGCCAGTTGCTTCTCGTAGAACGCCACCTGCGCGCTGCTTTCGTTGATCGAGCCCGAGCGTGTAAGGAATTGCCCAGTGCTGTCCCGTGCCTGTACCAGCAGTGGGTTGGGCGACTCGTCACCCACTTCCGGTGCCAGTGGTTGGCTGTTGATCAGCTCGATCTCGGCGTAGTTTTTCTCCAGGAGCAGCAGGTTGAGGGTGATATTGCCTTCGGTACGCTTGTGGCCGACGTCCTTTTTCGACAAATCAAACGTCAACACCTTGCCCGGCGCAACCACTTCAATGGTGCCCTTTAGGTTGACGGGTTGCGGCTGGCTCTTGTTTTCGGTTTCGATGCCGTCGATAAACGGGTAGGTCACCGTCAAGTCGTCGGGGTTGGTCAGGTTGGAACTGCTGGGGCTCAGTTGGATGCCCGGATCGGTTTCCGACCATTCCGGCTGAAAGGGGATGACCTTGTTGTTGCTCAAGGTCACGGACTTCCATTCCAGGCCATGGGGAAAGGGGAATGGGTCCGGGACACTGAAATTAAACGGGAAGACCGGCTGCAAGTCCGTCAAATAGTCGGAGTGTGAGGTTTTACGCAGCACGAACAGGCTATTGATGTAGGTGTCCACCAGCGCCTGGGGCGTGGGGTAGTGCCTGAGCAGGGCCAGGCTGTCTTCGCCGTATTCGGCTTCGATGGGCTTGGTGGCAAGCTTGGCCCGTGCCCGTTCCAGTAACAGCAGTGAACCGCCAAGTTCGGCAACGGCGTCGCGCAGCTTGGGGTCTTGGATGCTGTCGAGGGAGTGTTCGAATTGTGCGGTTTTCTCTTCGAGGGTGGCCTGCTTCTGCTCGTCGCTGGGGGAGCAGCCGCCGGCCAGCAGCAATGCCGCGCACAGGCCGAGATTGGCCAAAGGGGATCGCACATCCATCATCTGAGTTTTTCCTGTCCGACATCATCGAGCCGATTTTTATTGGGCTCGACACTAGCAGAAAAATTCTCTTACAGATGCCGCCCAGGTCAGTTTTCTCGTGGTTACAGGTGTTTTGTAACCGCTGGTATACTCGCCACCATTTTTAGCCACGCTGTGTGAGATCCCATGGAACGCTTTATCGAAAATACTATGTACGCCTCACGCTGGCTGTTGGCGCCCATCTACCTGGGGTTGTCCCTGGGCTTGCTGATCCTGGCGCTGAAGTTCTTCCAGGAAATCATCCACGTCATTCCCACGGTTTTTACCATGCTGGAATCTGAGGTGATCCTGCTGCTGTTGTCGTTGATCGACATGGCGCTGGTCGGTGGCTTGCTGGTGATGGTGATGATTTCCGGCTACGAGAACTTCGTCTCGCAGCTGGATATCGATGAAAACAAAGAAAAGCTCAACTGGCTCGGCACCATGGACTCTTCGTCGCTGAAGATGAAAGTCGCGGCCTCCATCGTGGCGATCTCGTCCATCCACCTGCTGCGCATCTTCATGGACGCCAAGAACGTCGATCCGGAGCATTTGATGTGGTACGTGATCATCCACATGACCTTTGTCGTGTCGGCGTTCGCCATGGGCTACCTGGACAAACTCACCAAGCACTGATGTGTGCGCCGGCCTTACTGTTCCACGAAATAGTAAGGCTGGCGATTGATCGACATCTCCTTGGCGACCCTCACCGGCGTGCTCAAACCGTTGGTATGGTCCAGCAACGCAATGTTGCCGGGCTTGGCGGCGAGGTAATCGTGCAACTCGGCCTCGGTTTGCAGGATGGGCAGGTAGCCCCGCAGATAGAACACGCTGGCCCCGGCGATGCGTTCATTGGGCTGAAACAGCACAACTTCTTTGCCTTCGTCTTTGAGCGCCTGGATCTGGCTGATCACCGGCACGAACGATTGGCGCACGTCGGCCTTGGGCGCGAACCAGAAGGCGGCTGCCAGGTAGCAGGCCACGGCCAGGGTGAAAACGCTGCTGACTAGTGGTCTATGGTGTTTGTACAGCGCGGGCTTGTGGTCTTTCAGCCAGCCCAGCAGCACCCGCGCATATTCTGCCGCCAACACGGCGGCGGCCGGCGTCAGTGCCATCAGGTACACCGTGCGCTTGCTGGACGCCAGCGTCAGCAGGGTGAACTGCGCCACCAGCCAGACACTGAAAAACAGCCGGTAGCGGTTGCGCACCAGGCTTTTGCGGAAATGCCACAGGCCCAGGTACACCAGGATGTTCCAGGGCAAGAACGCTTGAGGTAGTTTTGCGATGTAGTAATACATCGGCTCATAGTGCCCCGCCTCGACGAACGAACCGCTGAAGCGCCCGACACTGTTGGTCCACAGCACTTCGCCCACCGCTTGCATACCGCCGCGTTGGAACAGAAAGCCCAGCCAGATCAGCAGCGGCACAAGCGCCAACAAGGTAAACAGCGCCGGCTTGAGCCAGTCGCCGATGCGTAGGCGCTTGTCCATCAGGCTGGTGCTGGCCAGGTACACAAAAATCACAATGCCCGGCATCGCCAGGCCCAGCACGCCTTTACTCAGGGTGGCGATCACCATCCCGGCCGTGAAGAGCGCCCATGCGCCCGCGCTTGAACCTTGGCGATCGGGCCGCACGGCTTGGTAAAACGCCAGCAGCGCTGTGGTCACGCCCAGGCTGAGCAACGAATCCTCACCCACGCCGCGCACATTGCTCCAGTAACTGGCCATGGTTGCCAGGATCAACGCCGCGCTGAACGCCAGCGTCTGCGGCCGTCCGAACCGGCGCAGCATTGCGTAGAGCAGCATCACGCTGAACAACCCGGCAAATGCCGAGGCCAGGCGCACGGCCCAGGTGGTGCCGCCAAACAGGCGAATGGCCCCGGCATCGATCCACAGGCTCAGGGGCGGTTTTTCCAGGAAGGGCTCACGAAACAACTGGGGCACCACCCAGTTATTGTCCAGGTGCATGGCCATGGCGATGCCGGCGACGCGCGCTTCGGTGGAGCCTTGCAGCTCATGGTTACCCAGGGCGAAGAAGAACAACAGACCAGCAAGCAGGAGTAATAGGGGAGCGGGACGCGTCATGGGTTGTGGCTACCAAGGCAGGAGGACCGTCCGGGGGAACGGTCATTGCAGTTGGCTAGTATCCGTCTGTGTTTCTGAACGTTTCGTGAACAGATGGGAGAATAGTGAGGGGCGCCTATTGGGCGGTATAGGAAGTCACAGGCGCGTGGTGTCTATTACAACAATTCCCAACGGTCCACTACGTTTTTCCACCCTTACCCAACCCTGTTCACCGTAGTAGCTGGTACGGCAAATTTTAATCTGTTTGTTCACTTCCGTATCGAATACCCGGATGCCTGCGCAATTATGCCTGCCTCCCGCTGCATATTCGTACGAAGTCACATAGCTGCTGAATACCGTGCTCGTAAGCAGAATAACCACCGATAGCAGCGCATCCATCACCAAGCCACTGGCGATGAGCAAGCCGAAAAAGACTTTTAATCGATCCAGCGGTTTTTTGCGCAGGAACCTGGAGTTCCCGGTATGCCACCCCCACACCATCAAGATGATTGCCAGCGCTGGCGATGAGATCAGGGCGATCTTTTCAGCTATCGGGTTGAAATGTGCAGACGGCCAGATAATGAATGTCCAGACCAGAATCAGCGCGATGAGGAGTAGCAGGCCAATGGTGGTTGGTATCAGGTAGGCATAGGAGTTTTTGTTCAATGCGACGTTCGTCCTTGTAGTCGGAGCCTGCCGCTGGTGTCTCTCGGAGACAGGGCAGTAGTGCAGCATTGAATTGTAAAGGATGTGCCCCTTGGGTGGTGCGCTGAGAGCGTGAGCCGGGGAAATTAGACGATGGCAAATCGCAGACAAAGAAAAGCCCGCGATGGGGAGAAGCGGGCTTGAAAGGGATATTCACAAGGAGCTGGTATAACCATAGACGCTCAAGTGTGAAAGGGGCGTGAAAGCCTGAGCTCAGTGTGAAGTGGTGATTGCCAGGGTGAGTTGTTGGACCGTTTTCAGCGGCGTCAGCCTGCACGTGACTCGGCTTTTTTGATTTGCTACTGAGGTTACGTCGGGAACGGTTGCGCGTCAGCGGTGGAGGCCAGCGTGACGAGCACACGCTCGATGAGTAATCCGCCCAGCACCACCAGTTGCTGGCTACCCAAGAGTTTTTGACGGGTTAATCCGTCGAGTTCGAAGGCCAGGTCTGTGATGATTGCGTCCAGCGATGCAAGGGTTTCGCTGGCTTGGATCAGCAGTGTTTCGGGATCGATGTTCTCATTGACCGTGAAGAGAGTCGCTGGAGGATTGGGCGTGATTTTTTTCATGATGAAGCTCCTACACTGTTAAAGGAGCTGCCGCCCCCTGCTGTCAAACAGGATTGGGTGGCAGCTGTACGCGGGTTGACAGACCGGAAGTGTAGGAACCCGGCGCACCCGAAGATGCCCCACGCACAGCCGCCATGAACGAGACGGAATGCGCGAAGCATGCCGCTAAGTCACGGGGTGTGAAAGGTTACACTTTTCGGCCTGTCAAAGCCGGACGCTGATGAGCAGCGACTGAGGGAAATTAGCGTTGTGCCCGAGCTTGCGCCAGTTCATGAATGGCGCGACATCTTGAAGGAAAAATCCGAAGCGCCGTTTTGCGGTGATTTCCGAACCCCAGAAACAACAAAACCCGCACTAGGCGGGTTTTGTCGATGCTTTGAATTGGGGCCGGGGGGATTTGAACCCGCAGCCAAGCAAGCAATTACGTGCCCTCCAGCGAAGAGGCTGGCATAAGGCTGTCATTACATCCCGAGCAGCAGTTTGGTCTTGCGTACGCTCAGCCAATTTTCCGAGAAGTTATCTCGAAGGTTACTGGTTGTATGGGCGCTAATGTGCTTGTTCATGGCCTCCAGAGACACTAGTCGATCCAGCCATTTGCTGTGATGGCAGTAGCGGACTGCGGCCATATCCGGGCTATTCAGGAACCACGTCGTCTTAGGATCAAGCGACCGGGCGTAAATTATCAAGTCGCGCTCACCTGGATCGAGCAACACGTTAGGGTTGTCCAGTGCGAACTGAGCCCTTGCCTCATTCGTGATATTTTCGATGTGATGGAATGAGCCACGAAGAGGTGCCAATTGAATCGTCTGAGCTGGGCTTCTGTTCTGAAAGCCCGTTTGAGTTTCTTCCACGACAGTCTCAACCGTCGCAAGCCTGAAATAGCTCGCTAACGTGTTCCAGCAAGTGACCCTGTGAGCCTCTAGGATCACATTGGTATCGACAAGTACGATTTGATCCTTCTCGAACATCGTTATCCTCAAAGGTCGTACGGAGTCGGGAGATTATGATTCTCGAAGAGCTTCGCAAGCTCATCTACGGTCACGCCCAGAAGCGAGGCTCCTCTGCGCACCGAGACATAACCCTCGTCAATGCCCCAGCCCAGGGCCGCCATAAATCGCTTACCGTACTTGGCTGGTGGCTTGGTGCGCTGAGCCTCACCAAGGTTTCGAATAAATTCTTCGCTAACAATGGCACTCTTATTGAGCTTGCCCATGTTAACCAACCGCCATTGAAGAGCAACCGCACTAACTCCAAGAATCTGCGCATTTGAGGTAAGCCAGGTTGCGAGTTCTGAACCTTTTTTTAGCTCAGACTTCTCAATTAGCCTCTCAATTAGACTGCCCGGCATGAGCAAGCCTGCCGCAAAATTGTCAGCGAGCTGCTCTACTCGTTTCGATTTCTTATCAGTTGGAGTTTCAATATCCAGCCTAGGAGGCGGCATTGTGTCCCAAGTTATTAGGTGAAAAAGCTCGTGGGCCATATCGTAATTGCGCCGAGCCAGAGTTTCATTCCGGTTGATCACAATTGCGTTCAGCTGGTTCAGCCGGCATGCTGCCCCGGAGATGCCTTGCTCGGTGTCAACTTCAAGTACAAGAGTGTCAAGCTTTTCCTCGAGCGCATCAGCTAGCCTCTGAGATGGAATATTACCAAGCTCAAGAGCCTTTCCCATAGCCTCGCCTTCGGCGACAGCCTCTTCGAAGGTAGATTGGTGATTCAGCGCCACTCGCCGAGTTGACGAGTTAATCACCTCTCCTTTCAACTTCGATAGGTGGCGATAGGCCGCTATCCACCGGCCTGCTCGCAGCTCGAAATCATCCAGCAGTTCGGGCTTAGTGCCGTTTTGCCGCCAAGAGAAATGGCCTTCCCCTGCTAGTTCAAAAGGATCGGTAAAGTAGTCTAGGGAAACGCCAAACACTTCCGCTGCTCGAACCATTTCCTCGGAGCTGAGTTTGCGCTCTCCGGTCTCGATCTGAGACAGAGTCTGGCGATCCTTGAAGCCAAGTGCTTCGGCGAGAGCCTCTTGCGTCAGGCCGTGCTTGCGACGCAGATGCTGTAGGCGGAAGGTAATATTTGGGGTGGTCATGGCTCCTCCATTCGGTTGCGGAGCATAGTCATCAGTATTGGTCCATGCAAGGAAATCTTGCAATATATGCTTTTGCAAGATTTTATGGGTTTACACTTCGGGTGGTTCCCACATTGCTTCTGCCCTGTTCCCAGCGTCTAGATCGGCCGTCGGCATCCAACGGCCGTACACTCTGGCAATCATCGTCCAGTCGCTATGCCCCATCTGCTTGGCCACCCACATTGGATGCTCCCCAGAAGACAGCATCATTGAGGCGTAGGTGTGGCGCGTTTGGTAGGGGCGTCTGTACCGAACCCTGGCCTTCTTCATCGCATGCACCCACATGGTTTTTCGAATCGGCTGATCACCGGCCCATCGCTCGCCAGTCCGAGGGTTCTGGAACACCTCATTACCTGCGTGGAAAGTGTGAGCCTTTTGCGCGGTCAGCGCGGCAAGGGCGGGCATCAACAGTTTGATGCTGCGTTTCCCCGCCACGGTCTTGGTCACTTCAGCCTTTCCTCCTGCCGCTTGGGTCATTGCCCGGGACACATAAGCCTCTCCCTTCAGCCAGTCGATATCCCCCCAGTCCAGCGCCACGAGTTCGCTTGTGCGCATTCCGGTCCAGAGTGCGAACTGCACTAGGTTGCGAGCCTGCCCATCAATAGAAGCCAGGATTGCTCGCTGCTCCTCTGGTGAGAACGGATCCACGTCATCCTCCTTTACCTGATCCTTCCGGGTATACGTCCAGCCGGCCAGAGGGTTCACCTCCACCAGCTCTTCATCGACAGCATCGTTCAGGGCTGAGCGCAGGCAGCTCTGGATGTTTCTCAAGGTTTTGTTACTGACCTGTAAGGTTGCAAGCCAGTCACGCACTGCCTTGCGCTTCAGGTCGACCACCATGGCATGGCCGAGGGCTGGTACCAGACGAAGCTCTACGATCTTTCGGTAACCCTCATAAGTGCTGTTGGAGACATGCTTCTGTTTTCCAGCCAGCCAGCGGGTCAGAAAACCGGCAACCGTCTCCCTACTAGACTCGGGCGCGAACTGCACCGCCCTAGGCGAGCGGGGGAAGGTGATGGCGTAATCGAAGGTGCCTGCAGCAATGGCGTGCTCAATAGCTGCTTTGTGCCGCTCGGCAAGCTTTAGGTTAGTGGCGGTGGGCTTGAGTGAGAGGCGCTCACGGCACCGAACCCCGCGGTACATGAACGTGATTTCGATACTCGAGTCCGAGACCGCCCGAACTCCCCGCCCATCTCTACCCATGATTCATATCCCTCTACATCGATTAAAACCCGGCCATCTGGGGCCTTGATCCATATTTCTCCGAGCCGCCAAATTCCGTCGCGAAGCTTCGAGCGGATAGCGTCTTCGGAGTAGCCAGACGCGCTGGCAAACTTTCTGATGGTTACGTAGCGCATACGTCGTTATTCCTGACTGATCAGGATTTGTGATTGCGCGCAAGGTGGCGTATCTGCCCGTTGACTCCGGCTTGCTGGAAAAGTGTTGGCTTCCGGATTTTTCGCGAGTTCCTGCTTGTGCAGGCAGCGGTTAACTTTGGTTTTGGTCATTTCCGAGTCCCCTTCAACTACACGGCTAGCCTACGGGTGGCTGCCCCGCGTGTGTTTCGCTTTCAAGCAACAAAAGCGACGGAAATTAAAAGTCTGGTAATTCCCTGCCAGGTGGATGGACGAGGCCACGTGGGCTGACGCAGTCAGATTGCTGCTTGCTCTCTGAAACCCAAGGACAACCTCAGGTTTGATGTAGCCTTTTCTGCTCGTAGGCGATGCGGTTCATTACGCAGATTGGAATTGCGAACCCTTGAATATTTGTTTTGAAGGTTTCGCAACCGTCTTCGACGATTCCACAGGGCACACCCCGGCGGAAACGCATTCCCCTGCCGATGTAGTTGCGCAGGATGATTTCCCAGGACTCATCGTCGTAGTAGAAACCTGTGATGTCAGCCCAGTTGGCCTTGACTCCGCTTCCAATGACTCCTTCAGGTGTCAGGCAGAAAATTTCTACCTGGTTTTCCTGGGTGACTGGTACGGCGTAAATCCGGCCATTCGGTGCTACTGGTGGGAAAGTTCGCCCGTTCCCAAGGTCACGAAATTCCATGGTAGTGCTCCGTGTGCATGACGTTGCATGACACGCTATGCCAGGTCTTGGAAATCCCAAGCCGGCCCTGTCGAAGGGTTATGCCGTTGGGTTTTCTGCAAGCCGCCGTAAGCTGTGTTGATCACAACAGGGATTAGCGCCATGGGTAGTACATCAACAGCGATTCGAGCTAGCTTGCTGGCTGCGGCAGTAGCTTTTCTGGTTGGGTGTTCTGCCACTCAATCGCCGAAGACAGTTCAGCTTCCTGAGCCAAAGGATGTCCCGAAGGAAAAATGGTCGGATGCAATGCACGTTCTGACTGCCATGGGAATTTCCGGGCAGCGTGACGTTCCAATCGAGATGGTAGGGGGAGTTGATAGAGTGAGCCCCGCCAACAGCTCAGGGGCAGGGCTAGGGGACGCTGGATTAAGTGCGATTGGATATGTGTCACCGCCTTCAGGCATGAGCGGTGGCGCAGCCGCAGGTGTTGGCTTGGGTTTGATGCTACTGGGTGGATCAAGTGATCCGGCTCGTGCAACTCAGGTTGTTGCCTGGGTGCCTTCCGATCAGGCCGGCTCACCACAGGAGGCATCGGCTCTGGCCCTGCAGAAGGTGGAGGAGGCCCGCAGAAAGAGTTTTTCAGGTGGTATGTCAAAGCTGGGTATGCAGACCGGCCGATACCCTGATGGTCATTCGCGCTCGTACGCAACGCCAGCAGATATTTTTGCGGAGCGTCCTATCCCATTCGCGGATACACCCGCAGCCTCACCAAGCTTCTTGGCGTCGCCTCGCAGCTACGGGCCAATCTTTATCCGGCACAACCAGTTCACGCTTGATGCCTACAAGAATGACATGACGACCTCGGAAGCCATGCTGCTCGCATCGAAGCGCTTACCCGACTGGATCTACATTTACCATCCAGGCCAACGGTTGAGAAAGAATTCGATCCCTGCGGCAATCTTCAATCAGGGCCGCGCTCTCTATTTCGTCGGTAAGTAATTCTGCTGGGCTTTATCGCCGCGGGTTTCTCAAAGCTCTCGGCGATATTTTTGGGTGTGCCTATCCAGATACAGGCTTATTTTGCCTTTTACGTGCTTTTCGCTTGATAAGTAACACCCATAGTGCAACGTTATTAGTGGAACGCCCTAACTGATACAGGCACCCGTCATGTTCATCCGCGCATACCTCCGAGCCTCCACCGAAGAGCAAGACGCCGGCCGTGCCCGGGCGTCGCTCGAGCAGTTCGCCAGCGATAATAACAAGGTCATTGCAAGCGTGTACCTGGAGAACGCCAGCGGCGCCACAGCCGACCGGCCTGAGCTAATGCGCCTGCTCAAGGATGCCCGCAAGGGTGACGTATTGCTGGTGGAGTCGATAGACCGTCTCTCCCGCCTCCCGGTGGAGGACTGGCAAAAGCTCAAGGCTGCGATCGATTCCAAGGGCCTGCGCATCGTTGCACTCGACCTGCCGACCAGCTATCAGGGAATGCAGGACACCAAAGGCGACGAGTTCACCGGGCGGATGCTGGGAGCGATCAACTCGATGCTGGTGGAGATGATGGCCGCGATCGCACGCAAGGACTATGAGCAGCGCCGCGAGCGCCAGGCCCAGGGCATTGAAAAGGCCAAAGCCTCTGGTAAGTATCAAGGCCGCCCGGTTGACGCTGACCTGCACAAGCGCGTGACCGAGCTGCTTGGCGCGGGTCTGGGCATCCGCGCCACAGCAAGGCACGCGAACTGCTCCACCACCACCGTACTTCGCATTCGCGACATCGCCAGCTCGTAGCCGCAAAAACATCATGAAAAAGGACGGTTTGTCGATGGACGCAGAGCTGAACGCTGCAGAAAAGATTGAACTCAATAAGCAGTACAACGATTCCCTGAAGAAGTTTGACCTCGCGACGTGTGAAGCCGTTGCTGTCAGCCAGTCGATTGGCGTGCAAATGGCAGAACCACATTTAGGCCACTCAACCTATGTCTTCGCCAGGCTGTGTAACCATGCGATCGCAATAATTTCGGCCGTGCCCCGCTCAAGATGGGTGCGAGCAGATTTTGAGCAATGGGATTTTGGGGTTGCGGCTGGTCATAGCCGAGCAATTATTGAAGGGTATCTCCTATTTCTATACATCGTAGAGGAACCAGAGAGCCGGGAGGAATGGTCGGTACGAATTAACGTCATGTATCTCAACGACTGCATGAGAAGAGTAAAAATGCTGAGCAATATCGGAGCCGATGAAGGAGTCGGAGGCTTGCAACAGCAAGCAGAGGAGTTGAGAGAAAGATTAAACAGTAATCCGTGGTTCCAAACCCTGCCCCAACAGGTTAAGAAACGGTGCTTGTCAGGTGACAACCTAATGATTCCAACCAGAGACGAAATGCTCGTACGTGCTGGCTGGGAAAAGAAGACGTTTTACGCATATTGGGATCTCTTATCTCAATACGCACACGTACTACCAATTTCTTTCTTCCGAATGGAACCGAATGGACGAGGTACGGGATTAGAAAACGACACGGATAAAGGATATTTGTCGACGATGCTAGACCTGTGCGCAGATACCCTAGAGAAAGCCACGGACCTAATGACGGCAGCGTTCCCCGATACTGCAGCGGCAAGACAAGGCCTTAAATCAAAATTTGATCCTGGCCCAAGGAGTAACCGCCCAGCCCCGCCGAAACCGAAACGAAAAAAGCGTCGATAAACGCCCAAGCCCCTAGCACTTACACCCGCCCTGCACCCATGAGTGCTAAGCGAGAGAAACAGAAATTGCTGGAGGCCTTGATTTATATGGTGTCACAGGGCCGGTTCGAACGGCCAACCTTCCCCTTAGGTGGGGCAAAGTTTACGGTGTTTAAACGGTCCGCCTGAAACGGGGTTACATCAGCGCATTGGTGAACTGCTTGGTGCTGGCCAGGGCATTCGGGGCAACCGTTCTCCATGCAGGGTTCAGTACCACCACAGCGCTTAAACCCGATGAAGTGACCAAGTAACGACGCAGTTTTGCGCACTGTCGAGCAGCAGTGACATCCTTTACGAATTCTAACCAGGCGGTATTCGCCGCCAGGTAGCATTCCGGTCGCCTGGAATGTGCTGGCTCGTCTAACGGCCCAGATGCCATAGCAATACCCTGATAATTCTGGCGCGCAGGAGAAAGCTTGCGACTGACACCGCAAGAGTCATACCGCCCGCCAGTTCGCCGAAACGGGCGAACGCAACGATGTTCACCATGGCGAGAACCATGATGCCGTAGAACTCGGCATTGGCCCTACCGGCAGCCAGAGCCTGATGTTCGGTGAGCATCCACTTCTGCGACAGGCAGAAGGGGCATACGGACGACTCCGGGTCACGGCCGCCCACGGGTATTCCATTGATGTAGAACGGCACGCTAATGACCACCTTTGGAACCATCATCTTCTTGCAGCACTGGCACTTAACTTTGCTCATGACGTGAACCTGCTGGACTTGGCACATTCCTGAACGTTACCCGAGCACTGGCGAATCCCAAGCCACCACCATGCGCATCTGCCGATGTGCTGCAAAATCAGTCAGTGTGATGCTTCTTATCGAGATGATCTGCGACCTTGTAGCCAATCACCGCAGCCACTCCCAGCGTGCCGACCACGCCGATGACCGCATAAACCAGTAGCTCAATCGAGTCCATGTCTTGCTCCTTCTGGGCTGAAAATTTGCACTGAATACAGCTTCTCATCTGCCATGCCAATCCCAAGGACTTTATCCTCCTGAAATGCGTTCCGTCGGTTCTTGGGTGACTAAATTCCAAAGCGACCAGCGCACCGCTCATATCGCGCTCCGCGACACGTTTCAAAAAAACATGCTCACTTCCCATCTATTACTTATGGGAGTCTGACGGTTCACCTCCCATAGAGTGATCTGCCGATCTGAGCGAAGGGGTGTCGTGAAGGGGTGTTGTCTCTGTAACCCGCATGAATACTGGGTTTCAGGTCTTTCACGAGCTTTGTACAAGATAATTGGCGTTGTGAAGGGGTGTCGTGAAGGGGTGTTGTCTCTGTAACCCGCATGAATACTGGTTTCAGGTCTTTCACGAGCTTTGTACAAGATAATTGGCGTTGTGAAGGGGTGTCGTGAAGGGGTGTTGTCTCTGTAACCCGCATGAATACTGGATTTCAGGTCTCTCACGAGCTTTGTACAAGATAGTTGACGTTGTGAAGGGGTGTCGTCTCTGTAAGCCTTATGAATGCTGGGCATCGGGTACTTAATGGGCCTTGTACAAGTCGATTGGCGTTTTAAAGGGGGGGGGCGTGAGTAGGTGTCGTCGCTGCCGCTCTATGGATATAGGGTCTCCACAGTTCGCAATGTGCCATGGCGGCAGCGGGAGAACGACAGGAGATGACAACTGAGCATCAAAAGGTATATCCGCCAGGAGCGCACTGTGACAACACATGGTGGGCAAATGACGACTCTCCGGGCCAGCGAAAGGGCGCGAGCAATGGATGTGCAACAAATGACGACGATGAGTTGCTTTAGAAATCCCGCTACTCAAATGGTTAGGCTGGCTGATCGGTTTTTTGCCGGGAAACCACTGCATAGGCTGCTAAAACCCCCTTTCGAGAACACATTGCAGCAGACATATCGTTGCTGGCTATACGTTCGAGTGCGGCCTTAGCACCTTTGAGTATTCGGAGCAGAGTGAAAATAGGCCGTCGGTTCTGTGACAGGGTGCCAGCTCTAAGGGGTAAACTTGCGTTTTTGCCCGTACTCCAAGGAGTTATTGCGTGAACACGGAAAATCATTCCCAGACGGCCGCGTTTCTATGGTCCATTGCCGATCTGCTGCGCGGTGACTTCAAACAATCGCAATACGGTCGCATCATCCTGCCATTCACCCTGTTACGGCGCATGGAGTGCGTGCTCGCACCGACCAAAGGTGAGGTGATCAAACAAACCTTCGCTCAGGAAGGCCGTCCAGACCAAGTGCGTGAGATGATTCTGCTGCGCGCTGCCGGCCAGCAGTTCTTCAACGGCTCGCCACTGACCCTTGGCACGCTGTCAGACACCCAAACCGCCGCCGACCTGATGAGCTACGTGCAGGCGTTCAGCAAGGATGCCCGCGAGATCTTCGAGCACTTTCACTTTGAAGATTTCGTTCAGCAGCTGGAAACCGCCAACCTGCTGTATCAGGTGGTGCAGCGTTTCGCGGCAACCGATCTGAGCCCCGAGTTCATCAGCAACTTCGGCATGGGCATCATCTTCGAAGAGCTGATCCGCAAGTTCGCGGAAAGCTCCAACGAAACCGCCGGGGAGCACTTCACCCCGCGCGATATCGTGCACCTCACCACCTCGCTGGTGATCACCGATCAGGATCACAAGCTCGCGCCCAACAGCATCGTCACCATCTATGACCCAACCGCCGGCACGGGCGGTTTTCTGTCCGAGGGTGATGAGTACATCCAGTCCATCAGCGAGAAGGTCAGCGTGTCGCTGCACGGCCAGGAGCTCAACCCCGAGTCCTACGCCATCTGCAAGGCGGACATGCTGATCAAGGGCCAGGACGTGGCCAGCATCAAGCTCGGCAACACCCTGTCCAACGATCAGCTGGCCGACAAGCGCTTCGACTTTATGCTCAGCAACCCGCCGTTCGGCGTGGAATGGAAGAAGGTACAGAAGCAGATCACCGACGAGCACAGCCACAAGGGTTTCGACGGCCGCTTCGGGCCCGGCCTGCCGCGTGTGTCCGATGGCTCGCTGTTGTTCCTGCTGCACCTGGTCAGCAAGATGCGCGACCCTCGCGACGGTGGCTCGCGCATCGGCATCATCCTCAACGGTTCGCCGCTGTTCACCGGCGGCGCGGGTTCGGGTGAGTCGGAGATTCGCCGCTACCTGCTGCAAAACGACCTAGTCGAAGCCATCGTCGCGCTGCCGACCGACATGTTCTACAACACCGGCATCGCCACCTATGTGTGGATTCTCTCCAACCACAAGGCCGCTGCGCGCCAGGGCAAGGTGCAGTTGATCGACGGCAGCCAGCACTACGCCAAAATGCGTAAGTCGCTGGGCAGCAAGCGCCAGTACATCACCGAAGAGCAAATCAGCGAGCTGGTGCGCCTGTATGGTAGCTTCGAGCACAGCGCGCAGAGCAAAATCTTCCCCATCGACGCCTTCGGCTACCGGCGTATTACCGTCGAGCGCCCGCTGCGCCTGAACTTCCAAACTAGTGCCGAGCGCATCGCTAAGGTGCTGGAAGAAAAAGCCCTGCAGAAACTCGACAGCGCCGCTCAGCAACAGCTGCTGGCCGCTCTGCAAGCGATGGACGTCAGCCAACTGCACCGTAACCGCGAGCAGTTCAGCAAGCTGCTGAAAAAAGCCCTCGCCGCGCACAGCGTCAGCCTCAGCACGCCGGAACTCAAAGCCCTGATGAGCGCCCTGAGCGAGCGCGACCCTGAGGCGGATATCTGCATGACCAAGGGCCAGCCTGAAGCCGACGCCGGCCTGCGCGACAACGAGAACGTGCCGTTGGGCGAGTCGGTGTACGACTACTTTCAGCGCGAAGTCATCCCCCATGTGCCAGATGCCTGGATCGACGAAAGCAAGACCGATGCACTGGACGGCGAGGTCGGCATTGTCGGTTTCGAGATTCCCTTTAACCGGCACTTCTATGTATTCCAGCCGCCGCGCCCGCTGGCCGAAATCGATAGCGACCTGAAAGCTTGTACTGACCGGATCAAGCAGATGATTGAGGGGCTGTCGGCATGAGTTTCCGAGCCTATCCGGAATACAAACCATCTGGTTTTGATTGGTTGCCAGAAGTCCCCGCACATTGGGTGGATAGGAAGATCGCGAGGGATATCCCATTTGTGGTTGGTTGGACGCCGCCATCAGGCAAGGATGAATACTACGACGGTGATTTGCCTTGGGTCACGATTGCTGACATGACGCAGATGTCCGTCGAGGATACGAAGTCAAAAATCAGCCACCTCGCGGTTCAAGACAAAGGTGCGAAGGTAGTTCCTGCGGGCAGCATGCTCTTTTCGTTCAAGCTGTCTGTTGGAAAGATCGCCTTTCTAACAATTGATTCGTATACAAACGAAGCGATAGCAGGGTTTCTCCCTTGCGGGCCGCTTGATCTTGAATACTGGAAATACGCCGCACCAGAATTTATTCCTAGGTATGGCCGAGAGAATATCTACGGCGCGACTCTGCTGAATCAGGAACTCATTAGCTCTGTGCGATTTTCTGCCCCAGCGCGGGCTGAACAAACCCAAATCGCCCGCTTCCTCGACCACGAAACCGCCCGCATCGACGCGCTGATCGAAGAGCAGCAGCGCCTGATCGAACTGCTCAAGGAAAAGCGCCAGGCCGTGATCTCCCACGCCGTCACCAAAGGCCTCGACCCCACGGTGCCGATGAAAGATTCTGGCGTGGAATGGCTAGGCGAAGTGCCAGCGCATTGGGAAGTAAAACAACTTAAACATGTAGTAGATCCTAATACGTCGATCACCTACGGAATCGTTCAAGCTGGCCCAGAGTTTGAAGGTGGCATCCCATATATCCGGACCAGCGATATGAGCGGAGAAGAGCTTCCTGTCTCAGGTTATCCGCTCACCTCTCCTGATATTGATGAGTCTTATGCAAGATCGCGTGTGCGACCGGGGGACATTGTCATGTCTATACGCGCATCTGTTGGAAAGTGCTTGCCCGTCCCTGACGAATTGAAAGTGGCCAATCTCACGCAAGGTACTGCAAAGATCTCGGCTGGCCAGGACATTACTCGAAACTTTCTTCTAGCGTTCCTCAACGCAGGAGCCACTCAAAACTACTTCGATTTAATGGCCAAAGGTGCAACATTCAAAGAAATCACTCTAGATGCATTGAGGCGAACGCCTGTGCTCTTACCTCCTGTAAATGAGCAGATCTATATCGACCAGTTAGTGGCTAAGCACACCGGTTTATTGGATGAAATTTGTAAGCAAGCGATCCAGAGTGTTTCGCTGCTCAAACAACGCCGCTCCGCCCTTATCTCCGCCGCCGTCACCGGCAAAATCGACGTACGCGGATGGCAGCCACCGGCCAGCGCGCGAACTCCCGAACTAGTAGAAGAGGCCGTGTGATGGCGGACAGCAAGGAAGCTCAGTTTCAGCAGGACATTATCGACGCCCTGGCTGCCCAAGGCTGGCTAGTCGGCACAGCCAGCGGCTATGACCGGCGCACGGCGCTGTATACCGAGGATGTGCTGGGTTACTTCAAGGACGCCTGGCCAGAGCGCTGGGACAAGTTCGCCAAGGCCAACCCGAATGACCCGGACGATGTGCTGGTGCAAAAGCTGGTGCGCGAGCTGGAGCAGAGCGGCACCCTGGATGTGCTGCGCCACGGCTTTAAGCTGCCGGCGGTAAAGGTCGAGCTGTGCAGCTTCCAGCCCGACCACGGGATGAACCCGGACACCCTTAAGCGCTACCATTGCAACCGCCTGCGCGTGGTGCCAGAGGTATCTTACTCGCCGCATGCGCGTGAGGCTGGCAGCAGTGGGCAGAGCTACAACCCACGGCTGGATCTGGTGCTGTTCGTCAACGGCATCCCCACCGCCACGCTGGAGCTGAAAAGCGAGTTCAAGCAGTCGGTGGAAAACGCCAAGCGCCAGTACCGCTACGATCGCCCGGTCAAAGACCCGCTGACGCGCAAGCCCGAGCCGCTTTTGAGCTTCAAGCGCGGCGCACTGGTGCACTTTGCCGTGGGCCAGAACGAAGTGGCGATGACCACCAAGCTGGCCGGCAAGGACACCTTCTTCCTGCCGTTCAACCTCGGCAGCGAGGAAGGCGGCGCCGGCAACCCGCTGCCGGCGGACGATAGCCAGTACGCCACCAGTTACCTGTGGCAGCGGTTGTTCCAGCCCGATGCCTGGCTCAAGGTGCTGGGGCGTTTTCTGCACCTGGACAAAAAAATCAGCGAAGGCTTCCACGGCACGCCGGTAACCAAGGAAACGATGATCTTCCCGCGTTACCACCAGTGGGAAGTGGTCAACCAGCTGATCAACACCACCCGCGCCGAAGGGCCGGGCAAGCGCTATTTGATCCAGCACAGCGCTGGCTCGGGCAAGTCCAACTCCATTGGCTGGACGGCCCATCAACTGGCCTCGCTGTACGACGATGCCGGCCAGCGCCTGTTCAACTCGGTGATCGTGATTACCGACCGCACCGTGTTGGATAAGCAGCTGCAGGACACCATCTACCAGTTCGAGCATGCCCAGGGCGTGGTCAAACAAATCAACCGTGAAACTAGCAGCCAGAGCAAATCCGAGCAGTTGGCTGAGGCACTGGCTGAGCAGACGCGCATCATCATCGTCACCATCCAGACCTTCCCGGCGCTGTTCGATGCCCTGGACAAGTACCCCAAGCTGGCCAGCGGGCGCTATGCGGTGATCGCCGACGAAGCGCACTCCTCGCAGACCGGCTCATCGGCCGGCAAGCTGAAACAGATTCTCTGCAGCGATGCCCTGGAAGGGGAAGAAATCAGCGCCGAAGAGCTGCTCGACGCCGCCGTGCAGGCGCGCCAACCGAATGAGCGCATCAGCTACTACGCCTTTACCGCCACGCCTAAGGCCAAGACCCTGGAGCTGTTCGGTCGCCCGGCCGACCCGACGCTGCCGGCCAGCTCCAGCAACAAGCCCGAGGCGTTTCACCTGTATTCCATGCGCCAGGCCATCGAGGAGGGTTTTATCCTCGACGTGCTGCGCAACTACACCACCTACAGCACCGCCTGGAAGATCGCCCACCCGGATGGCGAAGACGACGAGGTGGACAGCAAGAAGGCGCGCATCAAGTTGGCCCGCTGGGTGCGTTTGCACCCTTACAACATTAGCCAGAAGGTCGAGGTGATCGTCGAGCACTTCCGCGCCAATATCCGTGGCCTGCTGAATGGCCAGGCCAAGGCCATGGTGGTGACCAGCAGTCGTCAGGAGGCGGTGCGTTACCAGTTGGCAGTGAAGGCCTATGTGCAGCAGATGGGTTACAGCGATGTGCACCCGCTGGTGGCGTTCTCCGGCAGCGTGTTGCCGGATGAGGTGATCCCCGAAGAGGTGACGGAAAGCAGCAGCCTGCTCAACACCGGCCTGAATGGCCGCGACCTGGCGCAAGCGTTCGACACCCAAGACTTCAATGTGATGATCGCGGCCAACAAGTACCAGACCGGCTTCGATCAGCCCAAGCTGTGCGCCATGTACGTGGACAAAAAGCTGCAAGGCGTGGACTGTGTGCAAACCCTGTCGCGGCTGAACCGCACCTTTGGTGACAGCAAGCAAACCTTCATCCTCGACTTCTTCAACGAGCCGCAGGACATTCTCGACGCCTTCTTGCCGTACTACACCAAGGCCGAACTGACCGACGTGACCGACCCGCAGATCATCTATGACCTGCAGAAGAAGCTGGATGCCGAGGGCATCTATCACTGGCAGGAGGTCGAGGCGTTCGCCATGGCCTTCTTCGACCCCAAGGCGGCGGCCAGCAAGCTCAGTTACTACTGCACGCCGGCCAAGGAGCGCTTTGCCAAGCGGTATGCCTTCTCCGTGGAGTCGCGCCAGCAGGCGCTGGACTTCAAGCGCACCGCCGAAGCCAACGGCGACAGCGCCGGCCTGAAAAAAGCCGAGCACGCGCTGAAAGAGGCTGGCGAGCAGGTGGACCAGCTCGACCTGTTCCGCAAGAACCTGCAGAGCTTTGTGCGCCTGTACGAGTTCCTCTCGCAGATCGTGCCCTATGAGGATCGCGAACTGGAGCAGCTGTGCGTGTACGCCAAGCACCTACACCCGCTGCTGCGCGTGGATCGCCTGCAGCAAGACGACGTGGACGTGGGCGAACTGCAACTGAGCCACTACCGCCTGAGCAAGCGCGCCGAGCACCAACTGCGCTTGAGCGAAGAAGACGGCGACTACACCCTCAAACCTGGCAGCGACGTGGGCAGCGGCAAGCCGCATGACCCGGAGAAAAAGCGCCTGTCAGAAATCATCGAAGCGCTGAACGATATCTTCGGTGCCGAGGTGAGCGACGACGACCAACTGCAGTTCCTCACCGGTATCGCCCAGCGCATCAGCCGCCAAGAGGATGTGATGGCCCAGGTGAACAACCACTCGGTTGACCAAGTGATGCACGGCCTGTTCCCCAAGCGCGTGCTGGACACCGTGCTCGATGCCATGACCGACCACGAAAAGCTGTCACTGCAAGTGCTGGATAACGAAACTAAGAGCCGGGCGTTTGCGCTGGTGATTTTGAAGATGCTGAAGACGGCAGCCGGGCTCGATGAGAGTGGCTTGCGCGGCGGCCAACAAGGTTAAGGAGTACTGATGGCAATTCCGGATTTTCAAAGCGTGATGCGGCCGGTGCTGGTCACTGTGCAGAACGGTGTGCCGTTACCGCTCAATGAGTTGCGCGAGCGGGTGGCCGATCAGTTCCAGCTAAGCGAGGATGAGCGCAAGGAACGCCTGCCATCCGGCCATCAGACGGTGATCAACAACCGTGTGGGCTGGGCTCGCACCTACCTGAATAAGGCCGGGCTGCTTTGCATTCCCGCCAAGGGCATGGTGCAGATCACGCCGCGCGGGCTCGATGCCCTGGCCAATGGGCCGGAGCGCATCACGGTGAGCTGGTTAAAGCAGTTCCCCGAGTTCGCTAACTTCCATGCCGCCAAGCCTCAAGTAGCTGATTTACCTGCTGCACTGGACATTGAGATTTCCGAGACCACGCCGGATGAGCAGTTGGCCGAAGCGCATCAGGCATTAGTGCAGTCACTGGCAGACGAGCTGCTGGCGCAAGTGCGGGCAGCGACACCTAGCTTCTTTGAACAGCTGGTGGTCGATCTGATGATCGCCATGGGCTACGGCGGTTCGCGCAACGAAGCCGGCAAGGCGACTCAAGCGACCAATGATGGCGGTATCGATGGCATCATCAAAGAAGACAAGCTCGGTCTTGACGTGATCTACCTGCAGGCCAAGCGCTGGACCAACACGGTGCATCGCCCGGAGATCGACAAGTTCATCGGAGCCTTAACCCGCCAGCGAGCACGAAAGGGCGTGTTTATCACCACTTCGGACTTTTCCGATGGTGCCCGTACTGCAGCGCTGGGGCTGGATATCAAGGTGGTGCTGATCGACGGTGTTGAGCTGGCGCGTCTGATGGTGGAGAACAACCTGGGGGTGAGCGTTAAGCAGGTGTACGAGGTGAAGCAGCTCGACAGCGACTACTTCACAGAGGAGTAAGTCACAACCCAGGTAGCCGGCTCACCCAAGTAAGTATGAACTCGGAGATCACTGTTGTTGTGGCAGTTTTATCCCTGCCAGGGGTAAGAGCTACCTACGAAACCTACAGAACTAGGTTTCGTAGGTTTCGTAGGTCGCCCTACCGGTCTTTTTAGTGAACAGGTTGGGGTGAGCTACGTTTTTCGCCAGACATAGCGAATCGATGGGCGGCCACCTTTTTCTCCGGCCACCTCGTAGCCAACGATGAAGTCATGTTCAGCTAGAACGGCGAGCGCATTATTTACCGCGTCCTGCGTGCCTAATCCTGTCCAATCCTTCTGGCGCACCTCTCGGGCAGTAAATGGCTCGGGCAATTTCCGCTGGCGCTCCAGAATCAGCCGCGCAGCGATTAGTGCTGCGTTAATTGCCGCCCCGTACATCCGCTGGGCGTGGCTCATCAGGTAGTTTGCCCAGTTGATGGCGCGGTCAGTGGACTTAGCGCCCACGGCTTCCCGTCCGCCTTCAATCAGCTCAAATAGGAGGGCCAAGCCTGCAATGGTTTTCGGCATTTTCAGGTAATGGGATTGCAATGCGGGGTGAAGATGATCGCTCCGGCTTGCTTGCATGTGGGAGGTATACCAGGCGATAAACTTCTCCTGGGCTTCTGGAGTAAATCTGAGGGCAGAGTGAGGCTCATCAGGTATCTGATCGAGCTGTTCGATAACCTCCGAGACGCGCTCAGCGGCGATTTTGTTCGGCCAACGGTCGATATAACGCCACTCTCGAACATCGTCGGGATATACCGCCAGCTGCATGCGCTGAATCAGGCCGTCATCCAGTTCGCCGCTGATGGCAGCGTTTACAAGGGACGCAATTCGTGAGGGTTGAATCCCACCGATCAACGATAAACAACATGATTTGATATAAATGGTTCCTCGGCCTATACGGTCATAGGTGAATGAGCCGTTGCCGTCGAAACATTCCAAATAAAATGCTCGCGCAACCGAACCGTCTTCGCTCTGCATCGTTGCCAGCCAGCCCCCCAGCTCGTCACGCTCAACTACTAGGCCGTTTGGATTCTCGTTGAGCAGCTCGCCGAGTTTTTCGACCGTTGCGTCGTTGACGATGTAGCGCCGCTGAATTGGGGGCGGGTTCTCGCTTGAGTGACGTTTCAGTTCTTCCTGAGCTGCATTCTCGTCACCCCCACTGTAAAGCTTTCTGGCTTTTACCCTGGCTGCATTGCGCTTCATGTCGTAAAGCTCGCTAGCGGCCTTGTGCTCGGCTTGAGCTTGGCTATAGCGTTCTCGCGCTTTGGCATCCAAGGCGCGCAATGGAAGCAGGGCCTGTTTGAGTGCCGGCGTTTTCATCGCAGACGGGCGCCCGATGATGAGGCCCCACTGGTTTGGAACGACCATCCAGTCATCGTTCTGTTTCGGGTAGACGCTGAATTTGCGCCCGACTACTGTGCTGACTGCCACGATAAGCGCGACCCCAACAAAATCAGGTGGGCACTGGGTACGCTCAGCAACATCTCGCACGTACTCCTGAAGAGCAGTAGGCAATAGTTCATCAAACCAGGGCATGACCCTGGCCAACCCGCTCGGTAGTGGCTTTGGCGCAATGTTAGGATTCATGTATGCGGCAAATGCCGGCGCGGGCATCTCTGCTAAGAACGACGGTATCTGCTCGTGTGTAGTCATTGCTCTTCTCGCCCGGCGAGATCCAGAGTGATACCATCACGCTCGCTGATCTTGCTCTCCAGCCAGGCTTCCACCTCTGAGACAACGAAGTACACCCCAGCCTGTTTGCTCGGGCCAAATTTGATGGGGCGTGGGAAGCTGGCATCGGTTTCGCGCAGCTTTTCTAGTCCGGAGCGGCTCTTGTCGAAGCAGTGCTGAAGAGAGGTGTGACTGATCAGGTATTTCTTGGGGGCATGTGTCGACATGTATGGGGCTCTGTGTGTAAGTCGACTCCTATTAAATATCCTGTCCGGTCAGTGGGGGGGCGATTTCAAACCAAAAAAGCGCCGGAAAACGTCCTGTCGATTGTTGAAGTAAAGGCGACAGCCGCGGATGGGCTTTGCGGTTAGACAGTCCAGGGCGCCGCGCACATTGTCGGAGACTTCTGACGATCCTTGCTGCTCCGCCCATTTGGACAATCCATAATGGCTGCCTCGAGCGCGAGCTGATTTTCGTTGATCTTGTAAAGCAAAGTGGGGAGCAGGGCTGAGTTGGGCGTGGGAGGTCCGATTTTTGAGATGAGAAATGCGATTTATTGGCTGTTCTGCTACATCCCTAGTTCTGACTCTTTAGCATTCTAGACTTTTTGATTCGTAGATCGCACCACTCGATTACCTCTACCCTAACCCAGGCCACAGCTCGACCACCTAGTTTAATTTGTCGTGGAAATGTGCTCTGACTTACCATTTTGTAGATCGTACTAGTCGACATACCAGTAATTCGCTTTACTTCAGCCAGCCTAATGAAAAGGATCGGTTGCCGACTAAGATCATTTGACTCTCCAGGTCGAGAAAATGTATCAGCCTCAGGTTTTTCGACTTCGCGCGGCTCTTGGCTCAAGGTTTTGGTAGCCTGCTTTCTCGTCCGATCAAGCTCAAGCTTGGCTCTATCTCGCTGTCGATCAATGTAATCAGCAAGATCCGACAGATGAACGCCTCGTGCAGTTTTTTCGTTCAGCTCCATGGAGACAATCAGTAGGTCAATCTCGCCTGAGGAGACCTTTGTTCGTAGATTTGCTGGTGTCAGATGAGTGAAATAGTCGGCGCATACCCGACTCAAGGACACAATCGTCTGGCCATGATATTGAGCCATTAAGAGAAAAAGAGTGTTCATCGCTCGACTCCTTCGCATAACGGCGACATTAATCTACCGGTGCGGTTTGTTCCATCCTTCGGGTCCAAGCATTTTGCCAGTCTCTCTGCTCAAGTCGACTCACGAAAAATCGTCACGAAAGCCTCGTCTTCCTTCCCGCGCGAATGATAGCTGTCAGGTCCTTCTGCGTTTTCATTCATCTTTGCACCGCTCCTGGTTATCGCCTGAGCTTAGCGGGAATGCAGCAGATAATCATCGCAGATGCTGTCATTAAGCTGGCATAACCGAGCCAAAACCACCCATTCAGGCACAAAAAAGGCACTTGCGATAAACGCTAAGTGCCTGATTTTTATAGCTAATTTGGTGGAGCCGGGGGGATTTGAACCCCCGTCCGCCAGTACTCCGCTGTCGGTACTACATGCGTAGCCGTTTCTATTAAGTTAACCCTCAGCGACCCGAAGGGCAGGGTGCTTTGGGCGAGTTGTGTAAGTTTTAGCCGCTTCGTCCACAACGTACTGCACGGCGATTCTGTTCTATATGACAATCACTTTGGGTTTACAGACATCCCCTGGTGATTGCTGGACCCGAAGGTACCAGAAGCTCAGGGCTAAGGCTGCTTACGCAGCGAGAGCGAATTCCTGGCCGTAGTTTTCGTCATTGGCAACTATAAGAAGTTGCAACAGTGGATTTACGAGTTCTGTTACCAACTCGGCATGCACCTAAAGTTTCGCGACCGGCGTCGAATCCTAAACGGCCCCGTGCTTGTAACTCGTTGTTTCTTAGTGAGTGACAAGCCTGTGCAGTGTACGCCAAACCGTCACGGAAGGCCAACCCGAAGGTTGGTCGTCCCTGACGGTGCTGCCTATTGGCCGCCTTTTTCGCTGTTCTGCAGGTCTTGCAGGGCCTTGGAGGTGATTTCGATGCACTTCTTGTCATCACCTGCGGCGTGGGCGGCTTTGGCCGAGGACACGGCAGTGTCTATTTCGCCGCTTTTGCCACTGGTGTCGGTGGCGAGCAGCGCTTTACCGTTGTTGATTTTGTCCAGGTTGATCTGGCACAGGTCTTTATCACCTGCCGCGAAAGCAGGGGACGCCAGCATCGCAGCGGTAATGAACAAGCCAGCAAGAGCGGAACGCTTCATAGGGTATCTCCTTGCGCAAAAGGGCTCGACGCTGCTGGCGTTGAACGGCTGCCAGCGACATCAGTGATGAGCCTCGTTTGTCGAGGCCTATGCAGATGACTACGCTGGCGCGCCAGGGTTCTGTTTTTTTGCAGGCTCATTTTTGCAGGATCAGTGGGCGCGGGCCTGTGTAACACGGTCCACCAGGTA
Source organism: Pseudomonas sp. H1_A03 (assembly GCF_054685145.1). Taxonomy (NCBI): domain Bacteria; kingdom Pseudomonadati; phylum Pseudomonadota; class Gammaproteobacteria; order Pseudomonadales; family Pseudomonadaceae; genus Pseudomonas; species Pseudomonas sp. H1_A03. The sequence continues at coordinate 365,153 of NZ_CP162829.1, read as the reverse complement.
GACCAGCCCGTGATAATCAATGCCGCCATGCTGGCTTAGGCCGATCTCGCAGGTGCGGCTGGTGGAAATGCCTTCGCTGCAATATTGCACCGCGTCCTTGAGGGTGCGCAGTGAGTGGGCGTTGAGTTCCGGCGTGGTGAAACCCTTATCGCCAGCAAACCCGCAGCAATGAATGCCTTCCGGGATGACCACGGTGTTGGAGCAACGCCGGGCTAGGTCGATCAGCGCCTGGCTCTCGCCCAGATGCTGGGTGCTGCAGGTGACGTGCACGGCGATGGGGGCTGCCTGTGGTGTGAAATCGAGGCGATCCATCAAGTGAGTGCGGATAAAACGCACAGGATCGTAAAGATCCAGCCGTGTTTCAGCCAGATCCTGCACCAGGCGCAAGGTGCACGGACTGGTGTCGCAGTAAATCGGGTCGAGCCCGCCGCGGCTGGCGTGGAGCAGGGCGCCGATCAATTCCTGGCGCTTGTGTTCGGCCTGTTCAACGTAGCCTTTGGAGGCAAAGGGCTGGCCGCAGCACAGGTTGTCCTGATTGTCGGGGAAGACGACTTGGTAACCGGCCTTTTCCAAGAGGCTGCGGGTTTTGTCGTACAACGACATCTGTTCTTTATCTCCCGCCGCCGGGCCCATGGCGCGTGAGACGCAGGCGGCCAAGTAGACCACCCGTGGCCGCTCGTCAGTGACCGCCGGGCTGAAGCGGATGGCTTTCTCCGGCTGCGGCATGGCGTTTGTCCACTGCGGAATCTGTCCCTTGGACAGCTTGGTCACGCTGGCCGACAGCTTCGCCAGGCGAGGTGCGCCCAGCAGCATGCGCGCGCCATTGGCCACATGCAGGGTAAAGCGCACGCCCTGCAGCGCAGTGGCGAAATGAGTGGCGAGCCATTCGGCCGTTTTCGTACGGTCGGCGTCACGGCTGCGCAGTTTTTTCACCAAGTCGCCGGTATTGATTCCCACGGGGCAGCGTTGAGCGCAAAGGCCGGTGGCGGCGCACGTGTCGATGCCTTGATAGTGGTAGGCGGCTTCCAGCTCGGTGGTGTCAACGCCAGCTCGTTTCTTCGCCTGGATATCGCGCCAGATCACGATGCGTTGGCGTGGACTCAAGGTCAGGCCTCTCGACGGGCACACCGGCTCGCAGAAGCCGCACTCGATGCACTTATCCACAAGCTCGTCGGCGGCGGGTAGCGGCTTGAGGTGTTTGAGGTGGATTTGCGGGTCTTCGCTGAGCACCACGTCCGGGTTGAGGATGCCGTTGGGGTCGAGTAGCCGCTTGAGTTGCCACATCAATTGATAGGCGTCGCTGCCCCACTCCAACTCAACGAACGGCGCCATGTTGCGGCCGGTACCGTGTTCAGCTTTCAACGAACCACCAAACTCCACCGCCACCAGTTGCGCCACGTCGTCCATGAACGCTTGGTAGCGTGTGATTTCTTCCGCGCTGTTGAAGCCTTGAGTGAACACGAAGTGCAGATTGCCTTCCAGTGCGTGTCCGAAAAGTATCGCTTCGTCGTAGTGATGTTTGTCGAACAGTTCGATCAAGCGGTTGACGCCGATTGCCAGTTGCTCGACCGGAAAGGTGACGTCTTCGATGATCACCGTGGTGCCGGTTTTGCGTACGGCGCCGACAGCGGGAAAGGTGTCTTTGCGAATGGCCCACAGGCGCGCATTTTCTACCGGGTCTTCGGTGAAATCGACCTGTTTCTCCACAGGGAAATCGGCCAGTGAGGCCATGATCAGCGCCAATTGCTCATGCAACAAAGACGGCGACGCTGCGCGAGATTCGATCAACAGTGCGCAGGCATTTTCCGATAGGTATTGTACGAAGGCGGGCATGCCCGGCTTGTCTTGTACCGAGCGCATGCTGCGTCGATCCAATAGCTCGACGGCCGAGACCGGTTGGGTCTTGAGGGCGGTCACCGCGTTGCAGCAGGTCTCGACATCCGGAAACACAATCAATGCCGAGGCTTTGTTCGGATGATCAACCACCGTGTCATAGGTGACCGCACTGATAAATCCAAGCGTACCCTCGGAGCCCACGAGCAGATGGCTGAGGATATCCAACGGCTCATCGAAATCCACCAGGGCATTAAGTGACAGCCCGGTGGTATTTTTCAGACGGTATTTGTGGCGGATTTTTGCCGCCAATTCAGCGTTTGCCCGCGTCTCGCGCCCCAATGCAGCCAGGCGTTCCAGCAGCCTGCCGTGTTGTTCGCGAAACGCCGCCACGCTGGCCGCGTCTTCGGTGTCCAGTCGGCTGCCGTCAGCCAGTACCAAGCGGATGCCTGCCAGGGTGTGATAGGTGTTCTGCGCCGTGCCGCAGCACATACCGCTGGCGTTGTTGGCGACGATGCCGCCGATCTTGCAGGCATTGATCGACGCCGGATCCGGCCCGATCTTGCGTCCAAAAGGCGCCAGCCACGCATTGGCCTGGGCGCCGATCACGCCAGGTTGCAGGCGAATTTGCGTGCCCTGCCCACGAACTTCGCGGCCGTTCCAATTGTCCCCCAGCACGATCAGCACTGAGTCGCTGATGGCTTGGCCCGAAAGGCTGGTGCCGGCTGCGCGGAAGGTGACGGCCACACGGTCGCGTTGGGCGAATTGCAACAGCGCCACCACCTCGTCTTCCGACTCCACGCGGATCACCAGCTGTGGGATCAGTCGGTAAAAACTCGCGTCGGTGCCGAAAGCAAGGGTGGAAAGTGGATCGTCGAAACGCCGATCTTTCGGGATCAGTTGTGCGACGTCGCTCAGAAAAGCAGCAGGCAGGCTCATCGGTCCTCCAGAAATAGCAGACGCCGGAATGGGTGTCCGGCGTCGATTCTTACCCTATTACGTACCGGCCTTAATGCACCAGCATACCGGTGAGCCAGTAGGCCTGCGCCAGGGTGATCAGCCCGACGATCGTCGCAAAAAACAGGCTGTGCTTGAGGGTAAAGCGGAACAAGTCGGACTCCTTACCCACCAAACCTGTGGCGGCGCAGGCCACGGCAATCGATTGTGGCGAGATCATTTTGCCGGTCACACCGCCACTGGTATTCGCGGCGACCAACAGTGTGTCGTTGACCCCGATCTGATGCGCGGTGGTGGCTTGCAGCGAGCTGAACAAAGCATTGGACGACGTGTCGGAGCCTGTCAGGAAAACGCCCAGCCACCCGAGGAATGGCGAGAAGAATGGGAAGGCTGCACCTGTGCCCGCCAATACCAGCGCCATGGTTGAAGACATGCCGGAGTAGTTGGTGACAAAAGCGAAGGCCAGCACCATGCCAATGGACAGGATTGGCCAGCGCAGTTCGTAGAAGGTCTCTTTTAAAGTGGTAAGACCAGTTTTTAGATTGATCTTCAGCACCAGCATCGAGATCAGCGCAGAGAAGAAAATCGCTGTGCCGGTCGCCGAGATGGGGTCCAGCTTGAACACCGCCGGAATTGCAGTGGGGTTGGTCACAATCGGCGCAACTTTGATCACCAGTTGGTCCAGGTGCGGGATCGCGAAGTTGAACACCCAGCTATACATCGAGCCGCCAGCGGCGAACATGGCTTTGAACGGCTTGAGGGTCCAGATAGTGACCAGCACGGTCAGAATAAGGAACGGTGACCAGGCCTTGAAAATTTGCCCCAGGCTGTAGGGCGAGACAACCGTGTTGCGTGGCAGGCCAAAACCGCCGGCGCTGGCGGTGACCGCTGCGCTTGAAGTCGCACCGGCAATCTGTGCACCTGCTGTGCGCTTGGGTTGCCAGACTTTCAGGAACAGGGTCAGGGAGATCAGGCTGGCGAGCGCGGAGGTGATGTCCGGCAGTTCCGGGCCGATGAAGTTGGAAGTGAAGTACTGGGTGATGGCAAAGCTCAAGCCCGCTACCAGTGCGGCCGGCCAGGTTTCACGCACGCCGCGCAAGCCGTCCATCATGAACACCAGCCAGAACGGCACGAACAGCGACAGCAGGGGCAACTGACGGCCAGTCATGGCGCCGATTTTGAACGCATCGATGCCAGTCACTTGACCTGCAACGATGATCGGGATGCCGAGTGCACCGAAGGCCACGGGGGCGGTGTTGGCAATCAGGCACAGGCCAGCGGCGTACAGTGGATTGAAGCCCAGGCCGACGAGCAGTGCCGCAGTGATTGCCACGGGAGCGCCGAAACCGGCGGCACCTTCCAGAAATGCGCCGAAGCAAAAGCCGATCAGCAGCACTTGCAGGCGTTGGTCGTCGGTGATCGATAGGACTGAGCTGCGAATGACTTCGAACTGGCCGCTCTTGACGGTCAGTTTGTACAGGAACACGGCCGCGACAATGATCCACGCGATAGGCCAAAGGCCATAGGCAAAACCGTAACCGGCGGCGGCCAGTGCCATATCCACCGGCATCTGGAAGGCAAAGATTGCCACCAGGATCGACAGCGCCAAGGTAATGCTGCCGGCTACGTGACCTTTGAGGCGGAACACGGCCAGGGCCAGAAAGAAGAATACGATCGGAATAACCGCCGCCAGTGCGGACAGGCCGAGGCTGCCGAGTGGGCTGTAGAGCTGTTGCCAGGTTTGCATATGGGGTGGCCCCTGATTGTTGTTGTTTGGTCAGCTTGGATAATTGGTAATACCAATTTACAATCGCTGTTGGCTAGAGTAAAAGCCTTGGCAGGGGTGTGTCAATTTGCCGCTCGCGAAACTTTGGTCGTAGGTCCGCGGGCAGGTCGTTCTGATCGGTTGAAACGAGGGCGTTCTGATAGGTGCTGCAAGCGCTTCGATAGGCCAGAATAGAGGCCCCGGCGAGTGGTCGGGATGGTGGAGAATGAGTTATGGGGTTTGATCAGGTGCGTCAGCGCCGTTTGTCTGACGATATCGTCGAGCAGCTTGAGGGCATGATCCTCGAGGGCACGCTAAAGTCCGGCGAGCGCTTGCCGGCCGAACGGGCGTTGGCTGAGCAATTTGGCGTCTCGCGCCCTTCCTTGCGGGAGGCGATCCAGAAATTGTCTGCCAAAGGTTTGCTCGTCAGCCGTCAGGGCGGGGGTAACTACGTGGCCGAGTCATTGGGCTCGACTTTCAGTGATCCGCTGCTGCACCTGCTGGAAAACAATCCCGAAGCTCAGCGTGATCTGTTGGAGTTTCGCCAGACCCTTGAAGCCTCTTGTGCCTATTACGCAGCGCTGCGCGCCACCGAAGTCGACCGCGAACGTCTTACCGCAGCTTTCGAAGCGCTGCAGGATTGCTACACCCGCTCTGATGAAGCGAGTCGAGTGGAGGAGGGCGCGGCGGATGCGCGGTTTCACCTGGCTATCGCTGAGGCCAGCCACAACGCCGTGCTACTGCACACCATTCGCGGGCTGTTCGACTTGCTCAAGCGTAACGTGGTGACCAACATTGGTGGCATGTACCAGCAGCGTACGGAAACCCGTGACATGTTGATCAGTCAGCATCGGGATCTGTACCTGGCAATCATCGAGGGGCGGGCCGAGCAGGCGCGAGAAGTTTCCACACGTCACCTGCTGTATGTGCAGGAAGTGTTGGAGGAGGTGCGTCAGGAGGTTCAGCGTGTGGCGCGTGCGGAGCGGCGCAAGGGAATGTAGCCGAGGGAAGTTCCCAGGGCTACACCGCAGCAAGGATCAGTCTTCCTTGCCCTTGTTACGCACAGCACGATGCAATTCGCGATTGGAATCGCGCTCGCGCTCGGTATCACGCTTGTCGTATTCCTTCTTGCCTTTGCCCAAGGCGATCTCGCACTTGACCAGGTGCTTGCTCCAGTACCAGGACAGGCAGATGCAGGCGTAGCCCTTCTGCTGTACGGCGGAGGCGAGCTTTTCCAGTTCGCGAGCGTTGAGCAACAATTTGCGCGTGCGTACCGGGTCGGCAATCACGTGGGTGCTCGCGGTGGTCAGCGGGGTGATATGACTGCCGAGCAGCCACGCCTCGCCATCCTTGAGCAGCACATAACTGTCGACCAGTTGCAGCTTGCTGGCACGCAGACTCTTTACTTCCCAGCCGGCCAGGACCAGACCAGCCTCGAACCGATGTTCGATGAAGTAATCGTGTCGCGCCTTTTTATTTTGCGCGATGGTCCCTGTGGGGTGTTTCTTTTGTTTAGCCATAGGGGCGGCATTATAGGGAGTTGCGAGCGTGTCGGCTACGGTCAACCTGCGTGCTTGAGCGTGTTGGACGAATCCCGGACAATGCGGGCAGTTCTCTGGTTTTTTTCTTTCGCGGATCGGGCTGTTCCTTCGCGATGTTTGCCGCTCAGCTGTGGAAATAACGCACACATGACGACGCATATTCAACGTTCGGCGCTGCTGCCTTATCCGGCTCAAGCGCTTTATGACCTGGTCAACGACGTGGCGCGTTACCCGGAATTCTTGCCCTGGTGCTCGACGGCCGAAGTGCTGGAGGGCAGCGATGAGCACATGGTCGCCAGCGTTGGGGTCGCGAAGGGCGGCCTCAGCCAGCACTTTGTAACGCGCAATGTGCTGGTGCCCGGGAAATCCATCGAAATGAATTTGCAGGAAGGGCCTTTCACCCAGTTGCATGGCGTCTGGGTATTCAAGGCGCTGACCGATAAGGCCTGCAAAATCAGCCTGGATCTTTCCTTTGATTACGCCGGGCCTATCGTGCGGGCGACGTTGGGGCCTCTATTCAACCAAGCGGCCAATACCTTGGTGGATGCATTCTGTCAGCGAGCCAAGCAACTGCATGGTTGAGATTGAAGTGGTGTATGCCGCCGTGGATCGCCAGGTTTTGCTGTTGGTGACAGTGCCGGAGGGCACCAGCGTGCGCTCGGCGGTGCAGGCGTCAGGTATTGCCGTGCACTTTCCAGAGCTGGATCTGGCTGATTGCCCTTTGGGGATATTCGGCAAGGTGGTCGCGGACGCGCAAGTGCGTGCCGTGCAGGCGGGTGATCGTATTGAGATTTACCGGTCGCTGCTGGCGGACCCGAAAGAGGTGCGCCGGCTGCGCGCAGCCAAGGCTGCTTTGGCCAAGCAGCAGAACTCGTAAGCCCTCCAAATGGCAGGCAGCAAAAAGCCCGGCATGCCGGGCTTTTTGTTGGGCGCAAACTTACTGCGGGCTGGTGTCCAGAGGCTGCGGCGTCGGGACGGGAACAGTTTCCACGCCGTCGACGTCTTTCTGGATCTTGTCGAGCAAAGATCCAGGCTTAGCCGGTACTTCAGACTTCGGCTTCTCGCCTTCCTGTGCAGGTGCGGTCACGTTAGTGCCGTTATCCTTGCCGAGCAGGGCTTCATCACGGCTTACGCCGGGCATGAAGTCACCGGACAGGCTGACAAGCTGGTCATTGCCATTGAAGATGACACTGACACGCTCCTGCTGGCGTTCACCGCCACCTGGTTGCAGGCTGTAGAGATAATCCCAGCGATCGGCGTGGAAAGTGTCGGTCAGCAGGGGGTTACCCATGATAAACCGTACTTGCCGTCGGGTCATTCCGGGGCGTAACTGGTCTATCATGTCCTGCGTGACGACATTGCCCTGCTGGATGTCGATTTTGTAAACCCCGGGGAATGAACAACCGGCGAGTGCGAGCAGTCCCACAAAGGTGAAACTGGTTAGCAAGAGCTTGGTGTTTTGCATCGGTGGGCGACTTCCACTATCTTGGCTGGGACAACGTAAACGCCGATCATACCCGTATTAAGAGAAGCTGCGAAGCAGCATCCGCGAGAAAGCTAACCATGGTTGAAAATAGCGAACTACGCAAAGCCGGTCTTAAAGTGACTCTGCCACGAGTCAAGATTCTACAAATGCTCGATTCTGCTGAGCAGCGCCACATGAGTGCCGAGGATGTCTACAAGGCGCTGATGGAGTCTAACGAGGACGTTGGCCTGGCCACGGTTTACCGTGTGCTGACCCAGTTTGAAGCCGCAGGGCTGGTGGTTCGTCATAATTTCGACGGCGGTCATGCAGTGTTCGAATTGGCTGACGGTGGTCATCACGACCACATGGTTGACCTGGATACCAATGAGGTTATCGAGTTCACCAGCCCGGAGATCGAAGCCCTGCAGCATAAGATTGCTGAGGAGCATGGCTTCGATTTGGTTGACCATAATCTGGTCCTGTACATCCGTAAGAAAAAGTAACAAGCGCTGCAGATTGACGCTGCAAAACGATCGAAGGCGACCTCAGGGTCGCCTTCGTGCTTTCTATAATAGAGAAAATTGTCCGATTAGGCCTTCGCCGCCACGACCATCTTCTTCGCGTGCGCCAAAGACTCCTTGGTCAAATCGATACCACCGAGCATGCGCGCGACTTCTTCCACGCGCTCCGACTTATTCAGCTTGGACACTGCTGTGTGTGTTGCATCACTGCCGCGTACCTTATGCACAAACAAATGCTGGTGCCCTTGGGCCGCGACTTGCGGCAAGTGAGTGACCGTTAGCACTTGGCCTCGATCCCCCAGGCGCCGCAACAACTGGCCAACAATTTCCGCCGTCGGCCCGCCAATGCCCACATCGACTTCATCGAATACCAGGGTTGGCACCCGAGAGGTTTGCGCGGTAATTACCTGAATCGCCAGGCTGATCCGCGACAGCTCGCCACCAGATGCCACTTTTGCCAGTGCTTTGAGCGGCTGTCCAGGGTTGGCGCTGACCAGTAGTTCCACCTGTTCCAGGCCGTGGGGCTGCAGTTCGTTGCTGGCGTTGGTGCGCAATTCAATAGTGAAGCGTCCGCCGGGCATACCCAGGCGCTGGATTTCCAACTCCACTGCGCTGGCCAGGCCAGTGGCTGCTTGTTGGCGCAGGTCGCTCAGTTCGCGCGCTTTCTCTTGGTAATGACGGGCGAAAGAAGCGAGCTCGTCACCCAGGCGCTCGATAGATTCATCGTTGGCGTTCAGGGTCTCGATTTCATCCAGTAGCTTCTGCTGCATCGTCGCTACTTCGGTGGGCTGGATTCGATGTTTGCGCGCCAGGGTATAAATGGTGTCCAGGCGTTCTTCTATTTCCTGCAGGCGTGCCGGGTCGGCATCGAAATGATCCAGGAAACGGTTCAGTTCGCCTACCGCTTCTTCTACTTGAATCTGTGCACTGGTGAGCAGGGTAGTGGCCTCACTCAGCGACCCGGACGCGTTGTTCACGCTCGACAAGCGATTGAGGCTGGCAGTCAGTGCATTGAGCACATTGCCGGAATCGCTCTCGCTACATTGTTCCACCACCTGCCGGCAGATACCCAGCAGGGTTTCTGCGTTGGTGAGGTTCTTATGTTCTTGCTCAAGCTGCTCTAGTTCGTTCTCGCCCAGGCCCAGGCTTTCCAGCTCTTCGAGTTGGTAACTGAGCAACTGATGACGAGCGCGTTGTTCATCGCCGGAATTGGAGAGCCGCTCCAGCTCTTGGCGAGTCTGGCGCCAGCGTTGAGCGGCAAGTTGCACCTGGCGGGCAAGGTCTGTCGCGCCAGCGTATTCGTCGAGCAGGCGGCGATGGGTGTCGGTTTTCAGCAGGGACTGGTGTTCGTGTTGGCTGTGGATATCTATCAGCAACTCGCCCAGGGCTTTCAAGTCGCCCAACGGGCAAGGTGTGCCGTTGATATAGCCACGTGAACGGCCTTCCGCCGTGATGACCCGGCGCAGGATGCACGGACCTTCATTATTAAGGTCGCGCTCGGCCAGCCAGGCTTCCGCCTCGGGTATGTCTGCCAGGTCGAAGGTGGCAAGGATGTCGGCCTTGTCCGCACCGGGGCGAACCACGCCGCTGTCGGCGCGATCACCCAGGGTAAGGCCCAGGGCGTCTAGCATGATCGACTTGCCGGCGCCGGTTTCGCCTGTGATTACGCTCATCCCGCGATCCAATTCGAGATCCAGGTGTTCAACGATGGCGTAGTTATGTACGGACAGGTGCACGAGCATGTTGGCCGCTCCCAGGCTTTAGGTCTGGTTATTTATACAGTGTTTTGTTTGGCGCTGACAATCCTGACGCTTAGCTCGATTTGCTTGAGTCAGCGTCTTTTTAAGCGCTGCCAGGAATTAGTGAGCAGGAATTGATGAAGGTCAGTCGAAAGACTTTTGGTAACGCCTTCGCCCTTGAACCTGGAAATTGTGACCCCATATACCGGAACAGAAGCGCGAGTTGAGTTCGCGCATGATTTTGAAAGGAGAAAACTATGGCTGACGAACAGACGCAGGATACGCAAACTCCAGACGCCAATTCGGCTGTCGGCGATGAGCTGGCAACTCGCGTGCAAGTGCTCGAAGAGCAATTGGCTGCTGCGCAGGACCAGTCTTTGCGTGTTGCCGCCGATCTGCAGAACGTCCGCCGCCGTGCCGAGCAGGATGTAGAAAAGGCTCACAAATTCGCACTGGAGAAGTTCGCCAGTGATTTGCTGCCGATCATTGACAGCCTGGAGCGTGGCCTTGAGTTGTCCAACCCGGACGACGAAAACATCCGCCCGATGCGCGAAGGGATCGAGCTGACCCTGAAAATGTTCCAGGACACCCTGAAGCGTTATCAGTTGGAAGCCATCGATCCAATGGGCGGTGAACCGTTCAACGCTGAACATCACCAAGCCATGGCCATGCAGGAAAGCCATGACCTGGAGCCTAATAGCGTGTTGAAAGTGTTCCAGAAGGGCTATCAGCTCAACGGTCGCCTGCTGCGCCCGGCGATGGTTGTGGTGAGCAAGGCGCCTGCACCGGTTTCGCCTTCTATTGATGAGCAGGCTTGAAATACGCCGTAAGGCCCCCATCTATAAGTCAAGCGTTTAAGTGCTACCGCAGTTAGCCACCACTGCTGCGGCAACCAAATTCAAGTTTCGGGAGAGTAAATCATGGGCAAAATTATCGGTATCGACCTGGGGACCACCAACTCCTGTGTCTCCGTCATGGAAAACGGCAAAGCTAAAGTTATCGAAAACGCCGAAGGCGCGCGTACTACGCCGTCGATCATTGCTTATGCAAATGATGGCGAGATCCTGGTTGGTCAGTCGGCCAAGCGCCAGGCTGTGACCAACCCGCACAACACGCTGTACGCGGTGAAGCGTCTGATCGGTCGTAAGTTCGACGAAGAAGTCGTACAGAAAGACATCAAGATGGTGCCTTACAAAATCGCCAAGGCTGACAACGGTGACGCCTGGGTTGAAGTAAATGGCAACAAGATGTCTGCACCGCAGATCTCGGCTGAAGTCTTGAAAAAGATGAAAAAGACTGCCGAAGATTACCTCGGTGAAGCAGTGACTGAGGCGGTGATCACCGTTCCGGCCTACTTCAACGACAGCCAGCGTCAGGCGACCAAAGACGCCGGCCGCATCGCGGGCCTGGACGTAAAACGCATCATCAACGAACCTACCGCAGCGGCTCTCGCTTACGGTATGGACAAGGCCAAAGGCGATCACACCGTGATCGTTTATGACCTGGGTGGCGGTACTTTTGACGTTTCGGTCATCGAGATCGCTGAAGTTGACGGCGAGCACCAGTTTGAAGTGTTGGCCACCAATGGTGACACTTTCCTGGGCGGTGAAGACTTCGATATTCGTCTGATCGACTACCTCGTTGACGAATTCAAGAAAGAAAGCGGCATGAACCTCAAGGGTGACCCGCTGGCCATGCAGCGCCTGAAAGAAGCTGCTGAGAAGGCCAAGATCGAGCTGTCCTCGAGCATGTCGACTGACGTGAACCTGCCGTACATCACTGCAGATGCCACCGGTCCTAAGCACTTGAACGTGAAGATCTCTCGCGCCAAGTTGGAAGCACTGGTTGAAGACCTGGTTCAGCGCACCATCGAACCTTGCCGCATCGCCTTGAAAGATGCTGGTATCGACGTTGGCTCCATCAACGACGTGATCCTGGTCGGTGGCCAGACCCGTATGCCGTTGGTGCAGCAGAAAGTTACTGAGTTCTTCGGTAAAGAAGCACGTAAAGACGTGAACCCGGACGAAGCAGTTGCCATGGGTGCTGCTATCCAAGGCGCGGTATTGGCCGGTGACGTGAAAGACGTGCTGCTGCTGGACGTCAGCCCGCTGACCCTGGGTATCGAAACCATGGGCGGCGTGATGACCGCGCTGATCGAGAAAAACACCACGATTCCTACCAAGAAATCCCAAGTGTTCTCGACTGCCGACGACAATCAAGGTGCTGTGACCATTCACGTGCTGCAAGGTGAGCGTAAGCAAGCGGCTCAGAACAAGTCCCTGGGCAAGTTCGACCTGGCTGAGATTCCACCAGCACCCCGTGGCGTGCCACAGATCGAAGTGACCTTCGACATCGATGCCAACGGTATCCTGCACGTTGGCGCGAAAGACAAGGCGACCGGCAAAGAGCAGAAGATCACCATCAAGGCCAACTCCGGTCTGTCTGATGAAGAAATTCAACAGATGATTCGTGATGCTGAAGCCAACGCTGATGCGGATGCCAAGTTTGCTGAACTGGCTGGTGCACGCAACCAAGGTGATGCACTGGTTCACTCGACACGCAAAATGGTCGCTGATGCTGGCGATAAAGTGACGGCTGAAGAGAAGGCCGCAATCGAAGCTGCCGTAGTTGCCCTGGAAGCCGCCGTTAAAGGCGACGACAAGGCTGCTATCGAAGCCAAGATCGAAGAGCTGTCCAAAGTCTCCGCGCCAGTGGCTCAGAAAATGTATGCCGAACAAGGTCAGCCAGCTGACGGTGCAGCGCAACAGGCAGAGCCTGAAGCCAAGCACGACGATGTTGTCGATGCCGAGTTTGAAGAAGTTAAAGACCAGAAGTAACTTGGTCGCCCGGTTGACCGCTTTTAAGCGGTGACTGGTAGGATGTCGCCGCGCGGGAGCTTGCTCCCGCGTTGGCGTGTCTGGGGTAGGCGAATTTTTACAGCATGCGACAGCGTTCGGATGCTGGCGGTGTGATCGGGAATGCTCCTGCTTTCCGAGCAATAACTACCGCATTTTTGGCCGGGTCCCTGGCTAAAAGTAGTAATGACCAGGATCGTTGAATTGACGTGAGTTGGGTCCGGGCCTGTATTGGGGCTCAACGAGTTTGGCGGGGCTCAGGAGGGTCTGGCCGAACGTCCTTAAGAGTGCAAAGACTTATGGCAAAGCGTGACTATTACGAAGTGTTGGGTGTGGAGCGCGGCTCCAGCGAGGCGGACCTGAAGAAGGCCTACCGTCGCCTGGCGATGAAGCATCACCCGGACCGTAATCCGGATAGCAAAGAATCCGAAGAGATGTTCAAAGAGGCCAATGAGGCCTACGAATGCCTGTCTGACCCCAACAAGCGTGCGGCCTACGATCAGTATGGCCATGCCGGTGTCGACCCGAGCATGGGTGGCGGCGGTGCTGGTTTTGGCGGTCAGAACTTCTCCGACATTTTCGGCGATGTATTCAGCGACTTCTTCGGCGGTGGTCGGGGTGGTCAGCGTGGCGGCGCCCAGCGTGGCAGCGATTTGCGCTACACGCTGGAATTGAACCTGGAAGAAGCCGTGCGCGGCACCAGCGTCAATATTCGCGTGCCGACGCTGGTCAACTGCAAGCCGTGCGATGGTTCGGGTGCCAAGAAGGGCTCCTCGCCGATCACCTGCCCGACGTGTGGTGGTATCGGCCAGGTTCGTATGCAGCAGGGCTTCTTTTCGGTGCAGCAGACCTGCCCGCGCTGCCATGGCCAGGGCAAGATCATTTCTGATCCGTGCGATTCCTGCCACGGCGAAGGGCGTGTCGAAGAGTACAAGACACTGTCGGTAAAGGTGCCGGCTGGCGTGGATACCGGTGACCGCATTCGCCTGTCGGGCGAAGGCGAGGCGGGTGCTCAAGGCGGACCTACGGGCGACCTGTACGTGGTAATCAACGTGCGCGAGCACTCGATTTTCCAGCGCGACGGCAAGCACCTGTTCTGTGAAGTGCCGATCAGCTTTGTCGACGCAGCCTTGGGTGGCGAGCTGGAAATCCCGACGCTGGACGGTCGGGTCAAGCTCAAGATTCCTGAGGGCACGCAGACCGGCAAGCAGTTCCGTATTCGTGGCAAAGGCGTTGCGCCGGTGCGCGGTGGTGGAGCGGGCGACCTGATGTGTCGTGTGGCGGTTGAAACGCCGGTCAATCTGGGGCGTCGTCAGCGCGAATTGCTTGAAGAGTTCCGCAGCTCGCTGGAAGGCGATGACTCACACTCGCCGAAAACCACGGGCTTTTTCGATGGCGTGAAGCGCTTCTTCGGCGACCTGTAAGGAATTGAATATGCGACGTATAGCCGTAATGGGCGCTGCCGGGCGCATGGGCAAGACGCTGGTTGAAGCGGTGCAACAGCGCTCGCCGGCCTCCGGGCTGACCGCGGCGATTGTGCGCCCGGGCAGCACGTTGATCGGTGCGGATGCCGGTGAGTTGGCTTCTCTGGGGCGTATCGGTGTTTCGCTGTCCGGCCATTTGGAGCAGGTGGCTGATGAGTTCGACGTACTGATCGACTTTACGCTGCCGGACGTGATGCTGAAAAACCTGGCGTTCTGCCGCAAGGCGGGCAAGGCCATGGTGATTGGCACCACCGGTTTGACGGCTGAGCAGAAGCAGTTACTGGTGGAGGCGGGGAAGGATATTCCGGTCGTCTTCGCGGCGAACTTCAGTGTCGGTGTGAATCTGTCGCTCAAGTTGCTGGACCTGGCGGCGCGCGTGCTGGGTGATGAAGCGGATATCGAGATCATCGAGACCCATCACCGCCACAAGATCGACGCGCCTTCGGGTACTGCATTGCGCATGGGTGAAGCGATCGCCGATGCGCTGGGCCGAGACTTGTCGAAAGTGGCGGTGTACGGGCGTGAAGGCCACACCGGTGCGCGTGCGCGTGACACCATCGGCTTTGCGACTGTGCGCGGGGGCGACGTGGTCGGTGATCACACTGTGTTGTTCGCCACTGAAGGCGAGCGCCTGGAAATCACGCACAAGGCATCCAGTCGGATGACCTTTGCCAAGGGCGCGGTACGTGCTGCGCTGTGGTTGGAAGGGCGCGAGCCAGGTCTCTACGACATGCGCGATGTGCTGGATCTGCACTAATAGTCGCTAAAATAGGGCCTCAAGCTTATGCTTGGGCCCCGTTTTTACCCGCTAGGCGACGTGCTGTCGCATTCCCCTGCCTTTAAGGCTCATTAGCGGTGGACCAAAAAAGCCTTTTTCTGTAAGCTACAGCTTTAGTGTGTTCACTAAAAGCGCGCAGAATAATTCAGTGAATGAGCGGGGTGACGTGTCCATACGTCACTCCGCTTTTTTACACCTGCGATCGCCCTTTCAGGCTTTATTTACGGGAGGTCTTCTTGACTAAGCCAGCCATACTCGCCCTTGCTGATGGCAGCATTTTTCGCGGCGAAGCCATTGGAGCCGACGGTCAGACCGTTGGAGAGGTGGTGTTTAACACTGCCATGACCGGCTATCAGGAAATCCTTACCGATCCTTCCTACGCCCAACAGATCGTTACCCTGACCTATCCGCACGTCGGCAACACCGGTACTACACCGGAAGATGTCGAGTCTGATCGTGTCTGGTCGGCCGGTCTGGTGATTCGTGACCTGCCACTGGTTGCGAGCAACTGGCGTAACACGATGTCGCTGTCCGACTACCTGAAAGCCAACAACGTTGTGGCGATCGCTGGTATCGATACGCGCCGCCTGACACGCATCCTGCGTGAAAAAGGCTCGCAGAACGGCTGCATCATGGTCGGTGACAATATCTCCGAAGAGGCGGCGATTGCCGCAGCGCAAGGTTTCCCTGGCCTGAAAGGCATGGACCTGGCGAAAGTCGTCAGCGTTAAAGAGAAGTACGAGTGGCGCTCTACTGTCTGGGACTTGAAGACCGACAGTCACGCGACTATCGATGCCGCTGAGCTGCCATATCACGTTGTCGCCTATGATTACGGCGTCAAGTACAACATCCTGCGCATGTTGGTCGAGCGTGGTTGCCGCGTGACAGTGGTGCCGGCGCAAACTCCGGCCAGCGACGTATTGGCTCTGCAGCCAGACGGCGTGTTCTTGTCCAACGGCCCGGGTGACCCTGAGCCATGCGACTACGCCATCCAGGCCATCAAGGAAGTGCTGGAGACCGAAATTCCGGTGTTCGGCATCTGCCTCGGCCACCAGCTGCTGGCACTGGCCTCCGGCGCCAAGACCCTGAAAATGGGCCACGGCCACCACGGTGCCAACCACCCCGTTCAAGACCTGGACACTGGGGTCGTGATGATCACCAGCCAGAACCACGGCTTTGCGGTGGATGAAGCGACCTTGCCGGCTAATGTCCGCGCCATTCACAAGTCGCTGTTCGACGGTTCCCTGCAAGGCATCGAGCGCACCGACAAGAGCGCGTTCAGCTTCCAGGGCCACCCTGAAGCCAGCCCGGGCCCGAACGACGTAGCGCCGCTGTTCGACCGTTTCATCAATGAGATGGCCAAGCGACGCTGACTGAGCGGTCTGCGGGCGGCCCCTAACTCCGGCGGCCCCCGCAGCCTCTCTAAAGATTGTTCAAGACGGCTTGCCGACTGACCTGCGGATTTGAGTGACAAACCCATGCCAAAACGTACAGACATAAAAAGCATCCTGATTCTCGGCGCTGGCCCGATCGTGATCGGCCAGGCCTGCGAATTCGACTACTCCGGCGCCCAGGCCTGTAAAGCCCTGCGCGAGGAGGGCTACCGCGTCATCCTGGTGAACTCCAACCCGGCCACCATCATGACCGACCCGGACATGGCCGACGCCACCTACATCGAGCCGATCAAGTGGCAGACCGTTGCCAAGATCATCGAGAAGGAGCGTCCGGACGCGCTGCTGCCGACCATGGGCGGCCAGACTGCTCTGAACTGCGCACTGGACCTGGAGCGCGAAGGCGTCCTGGAAAAGTTCGGCGTAGAGATGATCGGCGCGAATGCCGACACCATCGACAAAGCAGAAGACCGTTCGCGCTTTGACAAGGCAATGAAATCCATCGGCTTGGACTGCCCGCGCTCGGGCATCGCCCACAGCATGGAAGAAGCTAACGCAGTGCTCGAGAAGCTGGGCTTTCCGTGCATCATCCGTCCGTCCTTCACCATGGGCGGCACTGGTGGCGGTATCGCTTACAACCGCGAAGAATTCGAAGAAATCTGCGCCCGTGGCCTGGACCTGTCGCCGACCAAAGAGCTGCTGATCGACGAATCCCTGATCGGTTGGAAAGAGTACGAGATGGAGGTTGTCCGCGATAAGAAGGACAACTGCATCATCGTCTGCTCCATTGAAAACTTTGACCCGATGGGCGTGCACACCGGTGACTCGATCACTGTTGCGCCGGCACAGACCCTGACGGACAAGGAATACCAGATCATGCGTAACGCCTCCTTGGCGGTATTGCGCGAGATCGGCGTGGAAACCGGTGGCTCCAACGTCCAGTTCGGCATCTGCCCGGACACGGGTCGCATGGTCGTCATCGAGATGAACCCGCGGGTATCCCGTTCCTCGGCGCTGGCCTCGAAAGCCACCGGTTTCCCGATCGCGCGTATCGCCGCCAAGCTGGCGATCGGCTACACCCTGGACGAGCTGCAGAACGAAATCACCGGTGGCGCTACCCCGGCTTCCTTCGAGCCGTCGATCGACTACGTCGTGACCAAGCTGCCACGCTTCGCCTTCGAGAAGTTCCCGAAAGCCGACGCGCGCCTGACCACTCAAATGAAGTCGGTGGGTGAAGTCATGGCCATCGGCCGGACTTTCCAGGAATCCCTGCAGAAAGCTCTGCGCGGCCTGGAAGTGGGCGTTTGCGGCCTGGACGAGAAGCTCGACCTGAGCAATCCGGAAAGCATGAGCATCCTCAAGCGCGAACTGACCGTGCCGGGCGCCGAGCGCATCTGGTATGTGGCTGACGCCTTCCGCGCCGGTCTGTCGGTCGAAGACATCTTCGGCATGAACATGATCGACCCGTGGTTCCTGGTGCAGATCGAAGATCTGATCAAGGAGGAAGAGAAGGTCAAGACCCTGGGTCTGGCCAGCATCGACCGCGACTTGATGTTCAAGCTCAAGCGCAAAGGCTTCTCCGACATGCGTCTGGCCAAGCTGCTGGGCGTAACCGAGAAAGCGCTGCGTCGTCACCGTCACAAGTTGGAGATCTTCCCGGTCTATAAGCGCGTTGATACCTGCGCAGCCGAGTTCGCCACCGACACCGCCTACATGTACTCGACTTACGAGGAAGAGTGCGAAGCCGCGCCTTCGGGCCGCGACAAGATCATGATCCTGGGCGGCGGTCCAAACCGTATCGGTCAGGGCATCGAGTTCGACTACTGCTGCGTACACGCGGCACTGGCCCTGCGCGAAGACGGTTACGAGACCATCATGGTCAACTGCAACCCGGAAACTGTTTCCACCGACTACGACACTTCCGATCGCTTGTACTTCGAACCAGTGACCTTGGAAGACGTGCTGGAAATCTGCCGGGTTGAGAAGCCTAAGGGTGTAATCGTCCAGTACGGCGGCCAGACCCCGCTGAAACTGGCGCGTGCCCTGGAAGAAGCCGGCGTGCCAATCATCGGCACCAGCCCGGACGCCATCGACCGTGCCGAAGACCGCGAGCGCTTCCAGCAAATGGTTGAGCGCCTGAACCTGCGTCAGCCGCCAAACGCCACCGTGCGCAGCGAAGACGAAGCCATTCGCGCAGCCAGCAAGATCGGCTACCCGCTGGTGGTGCGTCCGTCCTACGTGTTGGGCGGTCGTGCGATGGAAATTGTCTACGAAGAAGAAGAGCTCAAGCGCTACCTGCGTGATGCGGTGAAAGTGTCCAATGACAGCCCGGTGCTGCTCGACCACTTCCTCAACTGCGCCATCGAAATGGACGTGGACGCAGTCTGCGACGGCACTGACGTAGTGATCGGCGCGATCATGCAGCACATCGAACAGGCTGGCGTTCACTCCGGTGACTCCGCTTGCTCGCTGCCTCCGTACTCGCTGCCTGCGCACATCCAGGACGAGATGCGCGAACAGGTCAAGAAAATGGCCCTGGAACTGGGCGTGGTCGGCCTGATGAACGTACAGTTGGCGCTGCAAGGCGAAGACATCTACGTGATCGAAGTCAACCCGCGCGCTTCGCGTACCGTACCGTTTGTTTCCAAGTGCATCGGTGTGTCCCTGGCTATGATCGCTGCCCGCGTGATGGCCGGTAAGACCCTGAAGGAAATCGGCTTCACCAAGGAAATCATTCCGAACTTCTACAGCGTGAAAGAGGCGGTGTTCCCATTCGCCAAATTCCCTGGTGTGGACCCGATCCTGGGCCCAGAGATGAAGTCCACCGGTGAAGTGATGGGCGTGGGCGATACCTTCGGCGAGGCGTTTGCTAAAGCCCAAATGGGTGCCAGCGAAGTGCTGCCGACCGGCGGTACTGCGTTCATCAGCGTGCGCGATGACGATAAGCCGCTGGTTGCGGGCGTGGCCCGTGATTTGATCAACTTGGGCTTCGAAGTCGTGGCCACCGCCGGGACCGCCAAGCTGATCGAAGCTGCCGGCCTGAAAGTGCGTCGCGTGAACAAGGTGACGGAAGGCCGTCCGCACGTGGTCGACATGATCAAGAATGACGAAGTCACCCTGATCATCAACACCACCGAAGGTCGCCAGTCGATCGCGGACTCCTATTCCATTCGTCGTAACGCTTTGCAGCACAAGATCTACTGCACCACCACCATTGCTGCTGGCGAAGCCATCTGTGAAGCGCTCAAGTTCGGTCCGGAAAAGACCGTGCGTCGCTTGCAAGATCTACACGCAGGATTGAAGGCATGACCAAATACCCAATGACCGTCCAGGGCGCCAAGGCCCTGGAAGAGGAACACGCCCATCTGACCAAAGTCGTCCGCCCGAAGCTGAGCCAGGATATCGGCACCGCTCGCGAGCTGGGTGACTTGAAGGAAAATGCCGAATACCACGCTGCTCGCGAGCAGCAAGGTATGGTCGAGGCACGGATCCGTGACATCGAAGGCCGTATGCAGAATGCGGTAATCATCGACGTGACGACCATTCCACATACCGGCAAGGTGATTTTCGGCACCACCGTGGAAATCGCCAATGTCGAGACGGATGAGCGCGTTGTCTACCACATCGTGGGTGAAGACGAAGCTGACTTCAAACTCGGCAAGATCTCCGTTGGTTCTCCGCTCGCCCGCGCCTTGATTGCCAAGGAAGAGGGTGATGTGGTGGCTGTGAAAACGCCAAGCGGCGTGATCGAGTACGAGATTGTTGAAGTTCGTCACATCTGAAAGACGGCGCCCGCTCTATGCGGGCGCCATGCTTTGGCAGCTCTCCCAGATGCTTTGGGTAGGCGGCCTGTGGTTGTTGCACATCGGTGTGTTACCGGCGCTGGGCCTGATTGGCCTGGCACCGTTGCTGATCGATGAAATCGATGGATTGCTCAGTGCGTTGCTGGTGGGTTTCGCGGCGGCGTGCGTGACGCTCCAGGCGTTGGTGCTGGTCAAGGCCGAAGGCTTGGGGAGTTTGTGGCGGGATATTCGCGGGCAACTGCTGTTGATGGCGCTGTATGCGTGTGCAATGTATTGCATTGTGCATGTCTGGCTGCCGGAAGCGTTGCGCTGGCAGCTGTTCAGCTATCTCGTGCTAGGGTTCTCCGGCCTGGTGCTGGTTATACAGCCTGCACCAGGATGGAGTGGCGGGGCGCGCGAAGCACGCCCGTGACCCTTGTTGTTTACTTGAAGCGATGAACGTTCGACAGTTGCTTGTTGGCGCTGAAGTTCTTGCGATACAGCAGCGCCATCTTGCCGATGACCTGGACCAGGTCCGCTTTGCCCACCTTGCACAGTTCTGCAATGGCGGCCAGGCGCGCTTCGCGATCAAGGATGTTGACCTTGATCTTGATCAGTTCGTGATCGTTCAGTGCGCGTTCGAATTCGGCTAACACACCCTCAGTCAAACCGTTATCTGCCACAATCAAAACTGGTTTCAGATGGTGGCCAATGGATTTGTACTGTTTCTTCTGCTCTTGAGTGAGCGGCATAATCTGACCCCTGCGTCTGATCTTGTAAAAAGCGGCGGCCAGTTTACCCGAGCGAGTCCGGGACCGCCCAGTTAATCACGACCCGTTTTATTTTCGAGGTGGCCCGTGGCCCGTTCCAAAACCAGTCTTAAGTGGCTACAAGAACATTTCAACGATCCTTACGTCAAAAAGGCGCAAAAGGACGGCTACCGTTCCCGGGCCAGCTACAAGCTGTTGGAGATCCAGGACAAGGATAAGTTGATACGTCCCGGCATGAGCGTTATTGATCTGGGTGCAGCCCCTGGCGGGTGGTCCCAGGTGACCAGTCGTCTGATTGGTGGGCAGGGTCGCTTGATCGCTTCCGATATCCTGGAAATGGACAGTATCCCGGACGTGACCTTTGTTCATGGGGACTTCACCCAGGACGCCGTGCTCGCACAGATCCTTGAGGCTGTGGGAAATTCGCAGGTAGACCTTGTGATTTCCGACATGGCCCCCAATATGAGTGGATTACCGGCCGTTGATATGCCGCGCGCGATGTTCCTTTGTGAGCTCGCGCTGGATTTGGCGGGTCGGGTTCTGCGGCCTGGTGGTGATTTTCTGGTGAAGGTCTTCCAGGGCGAAGGTTTTGACGAGTACCACAAGAACATCCGCAAGTTGTTCGACAAGGTGCAAACGCGTAAGCCTGACTCTTCCCGCGACAGGTCGAGGGAGCAGTATTTGCTGTGCCGCGGCTTCCGCGGTGTTGAAGGTGCTGCGAGTGAAGAGCGTTTTTGAGAAATTCGAGGAGGGCGATAGGTTTTTTTATATCGCTTTCGTCACGAAGCTTTACGAATATTGTGTAGTCAAAGTTTCACAAAGGGTTACAGACGGCGCCTGCAAGAGTTGTAGGTAATGTAGTAAGTTAGGCCGGTGAATATCATGCGAAGCGCGCGCCAGTAGCGGAGCTTGCTTCAGAGGGTAGTTAATTGAACGATATGGCAAAGAATCTGATCCTGTGGTTGATCATCGCGGCTGTCCTTGTGACGGTGATGAACAACTTCTCCAGCCCTAACGAGCCGCAGACCCTCAACTATTCCGACTTCATCCAGCAAGTTAAGGATGGCAAGGTCGAGCGCGTAGCGGTTGATGGCTACGTGATTACCGGTAAGCGCGTCGATGGCGACAGCTTCAAGACCATTCGTCCGGCCATTCAGGACAACGGTCTGATCGGCGATCTGGTGGATAACAAGGTCGTTGTTGAGGGCAAGCAGCCTGAGCAGCAAAGCATCTGGACCCAACTTCTGGTGGCGAGCTTCCCGATTCTGGTGATCATCGCTGTGTTCATGTTCTTCATGCGCCAGATGCAAGGCGGTGCGGGAGGCAAGGGCGGGCCGATGAGCTTCGGCAAGAGCAAGGCGCGCCTGCTCTCCGAAGACCAGGTGAAAACCACCCTGGCTGACGTTGCCGGTTGCGACGAGGCCAAGGAGGAAGTGGGTGAGCTGGTCGAGTTCCTGCGCGATCCAGGCAAGTTCCAGCGCCTGGGTGGTCGTATTCCGCGCGGCGTGCTGATGGTCGGTCCTCCGGGTACTGGTAAAACCTTGCTGGCCAAGGCGATTGCCGGCGAAGCCAAGGTGCCGTTCTTCACTATTTCCGGTTCTGACTTCGTAGAGATGTTTGTTGGTGTCGGTGCAAGCCGTGTTCGCGACATGTTCGAACAAGCCAAGAAGCACGCGCCTTGCATCATCTTCATCGATGAAATCGACGCCGTTGGTCGCCATCGTGGTGCCGGCATGGGCGGTGGTCATGATGAGCGTGAGCAGACCCTCAACCAGTTGCTGGTTGAGATGGACGGCTTTGAAATGAATGACGGCATCATCGTCATCGCTGCAACCAACCGGCCTGACGTGCTGGACCCTGCGCTGCTGCGTCCTGGTCGTTTCGACCGTCAAGTCGTGGTCGGCTTGCCGGATATCCGTGGCCGCGAACAGATCCTGAAAGTACACATGCGCAAAGTGCCAATGGGTGATGATGTGGCTCCGGCCGTGATTGCCCGTGGTACTCCAGGTTTCTCCGGTGCTGACTTGGCTAACCTGGTCAACGAGGCTTCGCTGTTCGCTGCCCGTACCGGCAAGCGCATCGTTGAAATGAAAGAGTTCGAACTGGCGAAAGACAAGATCATGATGGGTGCCGAGCGCAAATCCATGGTCATGTCGGAAAAAGAGAAGCAGAACACTGCTTATCACGAAGCCGGTCACGCCATTGTCGGTCGCGTTGTGCCTGAGCACGACCCGGTCTACAAAGTGTCGATCATTCCTCGTGGTCGGGCGCTGGGTGTCACCATGTTCCTGCCGGAAGAGGATCGTTACAGCCTTTCCAAGCGCGCACTGATCAGCCAGATCTGCTCGCTGTACGGTGGCCGAATTGCTGAAGAGATGACGCTGGGCTTCGACGGTGTGACCACTGGCGCATCCAACGACATCATGCGTGCCAGCCAGATTGCACGGAACATGGTCACCAAGTGGGGCCTCTCTGAAAAACTCGGTCCTTTGATGTATGCCGAGGAAGAGGGCGAGGTATTCCTGGGGCGTGGCGGTGGTGGTCAAAGCGCCAGCTTCTCCGGTGAGACGGCTAAGCTGATCGACTCCGAGGTGCGCAGTATCATTGACCAATGCTACGGCACGGCCAAGCAGATCCTGACCGACAATCGCGACAAGCTGGATGCAATGGCTGATGCGCTGATGAAGTACGAGACCATTGATGCCGACCAGATTGACGACATCATGGCGGGTCGCGCACCGCGCGAGCCTCGCGATTGGGAAGGTGGTTCGGGTACTTCAGGCACTCCGCCTGTGGTTCAGAATGAGCGCCCTGAAACACCAATCGGCGGCCCGGCAGCTGACGTCTAAGGTTTGAAATGACTTCTGTTGTGTCCTCCACCCGGTTGCCTTGCGGCAGCCGGGTTCTTGATTTGGCCCATACACACGTTATGGGCATTCTTAATGTAACCCCCGACTCTTTTTCCGATGGTGGCCGCTTCAGCCAGCTTGATGCCGCGCTGCGTCACGCAGAGGCAATGGTGGCGGCAGGGGCAACCCTTATTGATGTCGGCGGTGAGTCTACTCGCCCCGGTGCTCGCGTAGTTTCTCCCCTGGAGGAGCTGGAGAGGGTGGCGCCCATCGTTGAGCGCATTTCCCGAGAGTTGGATGTGATCATCTCGGTTGATACGTCGACCCCTGCCGTGATGCGCGAGACTGCGCGCCTGGGCGCCGGGCTGATCAACGATGTACGCTCTCTTCAGCGAGATGGCGCATTGGATGCTGCCGCGGCTAGCGGTTTGCCGGTGTGTCTGATGCATATGCTGGGTGAGCCCGGCAATATGCAGGACAGTCCTCACTATGATGATCTTGTTGGTGAAGTGAGTGGTTTTCTCGCTGAGCGGATTGCTCAATGCGCTGCCGTAGGGATTGCGGCTGAAAAGATCATCCTCGATCCCGGCTTTGGCTTCGCTAAGACCCTGCAACACAATTTAAGCCTGTTCAAGCATATGGAATCCCTGCACGCACTTGGTCGGCCGCTGTTGGTCGGTGTTTCGCGCAAGAGCATGATCGGGCTGGCGCTGAATCGTCCGGTGGGCGAGCGGTTGTACGGTGGTCTTGCACTGGCAGCGCTCGCGATAACCAAGGGTGCACGCATCTTGCGCGTGCATGATGTCGCCCAGACCGTGGATGTGGTGCGTATGATTGCTGCGGTAGAATCAGCCGAATAAGAATGATGGAGCACTTATGACTAAAAAATACTTTGGCACCGACGGTATCCGTGGTCGGGTCGGCGAATTTCCAATTACCCCTGACTTCATGCTCAAGCTGGGTTGGGCGGCGGGTATGGCGTTCCGCAGTATGGGCGCGTGCCGCATCCTGGTCGGCAAGGACACCCGTATTTCGGGTTACATGTTTGAGTCCGCATTGGAAGCAGGTCTGTCCGCCGCGGGTGCCGATGTAATGCTGCTGGGGCCTATGCCGACGCCAGCGATCGCCTACCTGACGCGTACCTTTCACGCTGAAGCCGGTATCGTGATCAGTGCCTCGCACAACCCCCATGATGATAACGGCATCAAGTTCTTCTCGGGCCAGGGCACCAAGCTGCCGGACGAGATCGAGTTGATGATTGAAGAGCTGCTGGACGCGCCGATGACGGTGGTTGATTCCAGCAAGCTGGGCAAGGTGTCGCGAATCAACGACGCCTCTGGCCGCTATATCGAATTCTGCAAGAGCAGTGTGCCGAGCAGTACCAATTTCGCCGGCCTCAAAATTGTGGTCGACTGCGCTCATGGTGCTACCTACAAAGTAGCGCCCAGCGTATTCAAGGAATTGGGTGCGGACGTGACGGTTCTGTCGGCCCAGCCGAACGGCTTGAACATCAACGATAACTGCGGCTCTACTCATATGGGGCAGTTGCAGGCGGCCGTCCTTGCCGAGCATGCCGACTTGGGTATTGCCTTCGATGGTGATGGCGACCGCGTTCTGATGGTGGATCACACGGGTGCCATTGTTGACGGTGATGATCTGTTGTTCATCATTGCACGCGACCTGCATGAGCGTAACAAGCTGCAAGGCGGCGTTGTCGGCACACTGATGAGTAATTTGGGGCTTGAGCTGGCCTTGGCAGACCTGGGGATTCCATTCGTGCGCGCCAATGTCGGTGACCGCTATGTGATCGCCGAACTGCTTGAGCGTAATTGGCTGGTGGGTGGCGAGAATTCCGGGCACGTTGTCTGCTTCCAGCACACCACCACAGGCGATGCGATTATTGCTGCGCTGCAGGTACTGCTGTCATTGCGTCGTCGCGAAGAGAGCCTCGCCCAAGCGCGTCAGGCGCTGCGTAAATGTCCGCAAGTGCTGCTCAATGTGCGTTTTGCCGGTGGCGAAAATCCGATCGATCACCCTGCTGTCAAGGAGGCGTGCGAGCGCGTGACTCTGGCGATGGCGGGGCGTGGCCGTGTGTTGTTGCGCAAGTCCGGCACAGAGCCTCTGGTGCGCGTCATGGTCGAAGGTGACGACGAAACACAGGTTCGCGACCATGCCGAAGACCTGGCAAAACTGGTAACTGAAGTTTGCGCCTGAATTCGGCTTGCCAGTGATGATGTGGTTGGGTAACATCTGCGCCCACTTTGACCGACGAGGTACAGCATGCGTCGCACTATGGTAGCTGGTAACTGGAAGATGCACGGTACCCGCGCCAGTGTCGCTGAGCTGATCAACGGCCTTCGTCACCTGGCCTTGCCTAGCGGTGTTGATGTTGCGGTTTTTCCACCTTGCCTGCATATCAACCAAGTGGTTGATGGCTTGAAAGGTAAGTCGATTCAGGTCGGCGCGCAGAACTCTGCGGTGGAACCGATGCAAGGTGCGTTGACCGGTGAGATTTCGCCGAGTCAGTTGGTCGATGCGGGTTGTTCCTATGTGCTTGTTGGGCACTCCGAACGCCGTCAGATGATGGGCGAGCGTGATGGGACACTCAACCGCAAGTTCGCCGCAGCACAGGCTTGTGGCTTGATTCCAGTGTTGTGCATAGGGGAAACCCTGGAGCAGCGCGAATCGGGCAAGACTCTTGAAGTTGTCTCGCGTCAGCTGGGCAGCATCATCGAGGAGCTGGGTGTTGGTGCGTTTGCAAAAGCGGTAATTGCTTACGAGCCGGTCTGGGCCATTGGTACCGGGCTGACTGCTACACCGCAACAGGCGCAGGATGTGCACGCAGCCATCCGCGCGCAGTTGGCGGCAGAGAATTCTGAAGTCGCACAAGGTGTGCGTCTTCTATACGGCGGCAGCGTGAAGGCGGCCAATGCGGTCGAACTGTTCGGCATGCCGGATATCGATGGGGGGCTCATTGGTGGGGCTTCCCTGAATGCAGATGAGTTCGGTGCGATTTGTCGCGCCGCGGGAAACTGAAAAAATGCTGGAAACAGTCGTAGTCGTTTTTCATCTGTTGGCTGCCTTGGGCGTAGTTGCCCTGGTTTTGCTGCAACAGGGTAAAGGTGCAGATGCTGGTGCGTCTTTCGGTGCAGGTGCTTCAAATACTGTATTCGGAAGCCAAGGTACCTCTACCTTTCTTAGTAAGTTTACTGCTATACTTGCCGCCGGTTTCTTCATAACCAGCTTAGGGTTAGGTTACTTTGCTAAAGAGAAAGCTCATGTGCTGACTCAAGTAGGTTTGCCAAACCCAGCAGTGTTGGAAGTACCAAAAGCAAAACCGGCTTCTGATGATGTCCCGGTGCTTCAAGAGCAAAAGTCGGCTACTCCAGCGACTGACGTGCCTCCAGCTCAAGAGCAGAAGTAAGAAGGTTGTAAACGCTGTATTGCCGAGGTGGTGGAATTGGTAGACACGCAACCTTGAGGTGGTTGTGCCCATAGGGTGTAGGGGTTCGAGTCCCCTTCTCGGTACCAATTATCAGGAAAGCCCGCTGTTGCGGGCTTTCTTGTAGGTGGAAGGTTACATTGACCCTATTGGGGATCAGTCGTATACTTCCGCCCCAGCTTTGTCGCGGGGTGGAGCAGTCTGGTAGCTCGTCGGGCTCATAACCCGAAGGTCGTCGGTTCAAATCCGGCCCCCGCAACCAGTTTTAGCGGAGCCCCTTTTAAGGGGCTTTTTGTTAGCTGGACACTTTCAACGCCGCTGTTCGACGGCGTTTCAAGGATGGGCGTTTCGCCCATTTTTTTATTTTGCACAGCATGCACATACATGCACGAGGGGGTTCAGGTGTCGAGCAAGCTAGAAGAGTTGCAGGCCTTGCTGGCCCCGGTGGTCGTGGCCCTAGGCTATGAATGCTGGGGTATTGAGTTTTCGGCTCAAGGTCGCCACTCAATGTTGCGCGTTTATATCGATAAAGAGGGCGG
This sequence comes from Pseudomonas sp. H1_A03, assembly GCF_054685145.1. Taxonomy (NCBI): domain Bacteria; kingdom Pseudomonadati; phylum Pseudomonadota; class Gammaproteobacteria; order Pseudomonadales; family Pseudomonadaceae; genus Pseudomonas; species Pseudomonas sp. H1_A03. The sequence goes on along the minus strand of NZ_CP162829.1, from coordinate 337,442 downwards.
CGTGCTGGTGGACGATTGTGCCATTGTCAGCCGTCAGATCAGCGGTGTGCTGGATGTTGAAGATCCAATTGCCGTTGAATACACCCTCGAAGTTTCCTCGCCAGGCATGGAACGCCCACTGTTCACTATTGATCAGTTTGCAAAATTTGCCGGTGAACAAGTGAAGATCAAGCTGCGATCCCCATTCGAAGGGCGACGCAATTTTCAGGGCCTTCTGCGCGGTGTAGAAGAGCAGGACGTTGTGGTGCAAGTGGAAGACCATGAGTTCCTGTTGCCGATCGATATGATCGACAAGGCCAACATTATTCCCAGTTTTGGCTGAGACGCGGATCCCGCGGATCCAATGGCTTGCGAAAGGCGAGGCGTACGATGAGCAAAGAAGTACTGCTGGTTGTTGAGTCGGTATCCAATGAAAAGGGCGTACCGGCAAACGTGATTTTTGAAGCGCTGGAGCTGGCCCTGGCCACTGCTACCAAAAAGCGTTTTGAAGACGAAGTAGATCTGCGTGTGGAAATCAACCGCCACACCGGTGCCTATGAGACTTTCCGTCGCTGGACGGTCGTCGAAGAAGCCGATCTTGATGATCCGGCCATCGAAACCTGGCCGAGCAAGGTTGCCGAAACGCACCCTGGCGCCAATGTCGGTGATGTCGTAGAAGAAAAGATCGAATCGATCGAGTTCGGCCGTATTGCTGCACAGACCGCCAAGCAGGTCATCGTGCAGAAGGTTCGCGAAGCCGAGCGCGCTCAAGTTGTTGACGCTTATCGCGAGCGCCTGGGTGAAATCATCTCCGGTACCGTGAAGAAAGTCACCCGCGACAACGTGATCGTTGACCTGGGCAACAACGCTGAAGCGTTGCTGGCCCGTGAAGACATCATCTCTCGCGAAACCTTCCGTGTCGGCGTGCGTCTGCGTGCGCTGCTCAAGGAAATCCGCACCGAGAACCGCGGCCCTCAGTTGATCCTGTCGCGTACCGCGCCGGAAATGCTGATCGAGCTGTTCCGTATCGAGGTGCCGGAAATTGCCGAAGGCCTGATCGAAGTCATGGCTGCGTCCCGCGACCCGGGTTCGCGCGCCAAGATCGCGGTCCGTTCCAAGGACAAGCGTATTGATCCGCAAGGTGCTTGCATTGGTATGCGCGGTTCGCGCGTCCAGGCAGTGTCTGGCGAATTGGGCGGTGAGCGTGTGGATATCGTGCTGTGGGACGATAACCCGGCTCAGTTCGTGATCAACGCAATGTCGCCGGCTGAAGTGGCGGCAATTATCGTTGACGAGGATGCCCATGCAATGGACATCGCCGTCGGCGCAGACAACCTGGCTCAGGCCATTGGTCGTGGTGGTCAGAACGTGCGTCTGGCCAGCCAACTGACCGGTTGGACCCTGAATGTGATGACCGAATCGGACATCCAGGCTAAGCAGCAAGCAGAAACCGGTGACATCCTGCGCAACTTTATCGAAGAGCTCGAAGTCGATGAAGACCTGGCACAGGTGCTGGTAGATGAAGGCTTCACCAGCCTGGAAGAGATTGCCTACGTACCGTTGGAAGAAATGCTCAACATCGACGGCTTTGACGAAGACACCGTCAACGAGCTTCGCGCTCGGGCCAAGGATCGTTTGTTGACTAAAGCCATCGCTACTGAGGAAAAGCTGGCAGACGCCCATCCGGCCGAAGACCTGCTCTCGCTTGAGGGTATGGACAAGGATTTGGCGATGGAACTGGCGGTGCGCGGCGTAATTACCCGCGAAGACCTGGCCGAGCAGTCTATTGACGATCTGCTCGACATCGACGGCATTGACGAAGATCGTGCCGGCAAGTTGATCATGGCCGCCCGAGCCCATTGGTTCGAGTAACTAGGCGCGGCCTGAGGAGAGAAGTGCATGACGCAAGTCACGGTGAAACAACTGGCCGATGAGGTCAAAACACCGGTAGAGCGCCTGTTGCAGCAGATGCGTGAGGCAGGTCTGCCGCACACCGCCGCCGATGAAGGTGTGAGCGATAGTGAGAAGCAGTCTTTGCTGACTCACTTGAAGAGCAGCCACAAGGCGAAAGTGGAAGAACCGCGCAAGATTACATTGCAGCGCAAAACCACCAGCACACTGCGTGTTGCGGGTAGCAAGAGCATCAGCGTTGAAGTACGCAAGAAGAAAGTCTTCGTACAACGCAGCCCGGAAGAAATCGAAGCCGAGCGCAAACGCGATCTGGAAGAACGTCGCGCAGTAGAAAATGCTGCTCGTCAGAAGGCTGAAGAAGAAGCCAAGCGTCGCACCGAAGAAGAAGCGCGTCGCCAGCCTGCGACTACTGAAGCGGTCTCCGCGCCTAGCGCGCCAGTAGAAGCTGTGCGTGAAGCCGCTCCGGTTGCCGCGGCACCAGCACCTGCTGCTGATGCCCGCAAGCGCGAAGAGCCTCGCCGTCCGGACAAGCCACGTGCTGACGATAACAATCGTCGCGGCGGCGGCGGTGATGGCGAGCGCAAAAATGCTCCGCATCGTGCCTCGGTCAAAGAGAAAGCGCCTGCGCCACGCGTTGCCCCACGTACTACCGACGAGGAAAGCGATAGCTTCCGTCGTGGTGGTCGCGGCAAGGCCAAGCTGAAAAAACGCAACGCTCACGGTTTCCAGAGCCCAACCGGCCCTGTCGTGCGTGATGTGCAGATCGGCGAGACCATCTCTGTTGGCGATCTCGCCAATCAGATGTCGGTCAAGGCTGCTGAAATCATCAAGTTCATGTTCAAACTGGGCACCCCAGCGACCATCAACCAGGTGCTTGATCAGGAAACTGCTCAACTGGTAGCCGAAGAACTGGGCCACAAAGTGACCCTGGTCAGCGACACCGCCCTGGAAGATTCCCTGGCCGAGTCCCTGAAGTTTGAAGGTGAGACGTTCTCCCGTGCGCCAGTTGTGACCGTAATGGGCCACGTTGACCATGGTAAAACTTCCCTGCTCGACTATATCCGTCGTGCCAAGGTAGCTGCTGGCGAAGCCGGTGGTATCACCCAGCACATCGGTGCGTACCACGTTGAAACCGAACGCGGCATGGTCACTTTCCTCGACACCCCTGGTCACGCCGCGTTTACCGCAATGCGTGCCCGTGGTGCCAAGGCGACTGACATCGTGATCCTGGTAGTTGCAGCGGACGACGGCGTGATGCCGCAGACCATTGAAGCTGTCCAGCACGCCAAGGCTGCGGGTGTTCCACTGGTTGTTGCCGTGAACAAAATCGACAAGCCGGGCGCCGATCTCGATCGCATCCGTAGCGAACTGTCGGTTCACGGTGTGACTTCCGAAGAGTGGGGCGGTGATACGCCGTTCGTTTCAGTCTCGGCGAAAGTCGGTACCGGTGTAGACGAGCTGCTCGAAGCTGTTCTGCTGCAAGCTGAAGTACTCGAACTGAAAGCAACCCCATCGGCCCCAGGTCGCGGTGTTGTGGTTGAATCGCGTCTCGACAAAGGTCGTGGCCCGGTTGCAACTGTTCTGGTTCAAGACGGTACCCTGCGCCAAGGCGACATGGTGCTGGTCGGTTCGAACTATGGCCGTGTACGTGCCATGCTCGATGAGAACGGCAAGCCAATCAAAGAGGCCGGTCCTTCCATCCCTGTCGAGATCCTCGGCCTGGACGGTACTCCGGACGCTGGCGACGAGATGAGCGTGCTGTCGGACGAGAAGAAAGCCCGTGAAGTGGCTCTGTTCCGTCAAGGCAAGTTCCGCGAAGTCAAACTGGCTCGTGCTCACGCCGGCAAGCTGGAAAACATCTTCGAAAACATGGGCCAGGCAGAGAAGAAGACGCTCAACATCGTCCTCAAATCTGACGTCCGTGGCTCTCTCGAAGCGTTGAACGGCGCCTTGAACGGCCTGGGTAACGACGAAGTGCAAGTGCGCGTTGTCGGTGGCGGTGTTGGTGGTATCACCGAATCCGACGCCAACCTGGCACTGGCTTCCAACGCTGTACTGTTCGGTTTCAACGTGCGTGCCGATGCTGGCGCTCGCAAGATCGTCGAACAGGAAGGCCTGGACATGCGTTACTACAACGTCATCTACGACATCATCGAAGACGTCAAGAAGGCCCTCACCGGCATGCTTGGCAGCGATGTCCGGGAGAACATCCTGGGTGTGGCCGAGGTGCGTGATGTGTTCCGCTCGCCGAAATTCGGCGCGATCGCCGGTTGCATGGTTATCGAAGGTGTTGTGCACCGTAACCGTCCAATCCGTGTACTGCGTGAAGACATCGTTATCTTTGAAGGCGAGCTGGAATCCCTGCGCCGCTTCAAGGATGACGCTTCCGAAGTGCGTGCTGGCATGGAATGCGGTATCGGCGTCAAGAGCTACAACGACGTTAAGCCTGGCGACAAGATCGAAGTTTACGAGAAGGTCCAGGTTGCTCGCAGCCTCTAACTCGCGCACTTCAGGAGCCACGCGGCGTGTGGGCATGCAAATGTCCCGCGCTGTGTCCGGACTCTAAACGCAACGCCCGGTCTGGCTTTTGTCAGGCCGGGCGTTTGCCGCTTTCAGACCCCACGGGTTTCACCGTGTGGCAGTAACAGGTAACAAGACATGGCAAAAGAATACAGCCGTACCCAGCGTATCGGCGATCAGATGCAGCGCGAGCTGGCCCAGCTGATCCGTCGCGAAGTCAAAGACCCTCGCGTTGGTCTGGTCACCATCACCGCCGTTGAAGTGAGCCGTGACGTGGGTCACGCCAAGATCTTCATCACTGTGATGGGGCAGGACAACAGCGAAGAAATCGCACAAAGCATCAAGGTGCTCAACTCGGCAGCGGGTTTCCTGCGCATGCAGTTGGCCCGTGAGATGAAGCTGCGCAGCGTTCCTCAGTTGCACTTCCACTACGACGAAAGTGTCGTGCGTGGTGCGCACCTGTCGGCTCTGATCGAGCGCGCCGTGGCTGAAGACAGCCAGCGCCCCTCCACACCTGAAGACGCCAAGGAGTAAGCGGTGGCTCAGGTCAAACGTATACGTCGCAATGTCAGCGGCATCATTCTGCTCGACAAACCCATTGGCTTTACCTCCAATGCCGCGTTGCAGAAGGTCCGCTGGCTGCTCAATGCCGAGAAGGCCGGGCACACCGGCAGCCTAGATCCCTTGGCCACCGGCGTGTTGCCGCTGTGCTTTGGCGAGGCGACGAAGTTCTCGCAATACCTGCTCGATTCCGACAAGGGTTATGAAACCCTGATGCAACTGGGCAAGACCACCACCACGGCCGACGCCGAAGGTGATGTTTTGCAGGTTCGCGACGTGACCGTTGGTCGTGCTGATATTGAAGCTGCTCTACCCGGTTTTCGTGGGCAAATCAGTCAGATACCGCCGATGTACTCGGCGCTCAAGCGCGATGGGCAGCCTCTTTACAAGCTGGCACGTGCCGGCGAAGTAGTGGAGCGAGAACCGCGTTCTGTTACTATTGCGCGCTTGGAATTGCTCGCCTGTGAAGGCGACACCGCCCGCTTGGCCGTGGACTGCAGCAAAGGCACCTATATCCGTACCCTGGTGGAAGATATTGGTGAAAAGCTCGGTTGCGGCGCGTACGTTGCAGAATTGCGACGCACCCAGGCCGGTCCTTTCAGCCTGGCCCAGACGGTCACGCTGGAAGAGTTGGAAGCGGTGCATGCTGAAGGTGGCAACGAAGCGGTTGATCGCTTCCTGATGCCTTCAGACAGCGGCCTGCTGGATTGGCCATTGCTGCACTTCTCGGAGCACAGCGCGTTTTACTGGCTCAACGGCCAACCGGTACGTGCCCCGGATGCCCCGAAGTTCGGTATGGTGCGGGTGCAGGATCATAACGGTCGCTTTATCGGTATCGGTGAAGTGAGCGAAGACGGGCGCATCGCGCCGCGTCGACTGATTCGGTCAGAATGACCGAACGAGTGTGGCTGTTAACAGGCATGGTCAACACTCATTTTTAGATACAGGGATTTGTCCCTGGCCTGTTGAAACTGCCCTTTGGGTGGTTTCCTGAAAAAAGGATTGCCTCATGGCTCTCGACGTTCAAGAAAAAGCACAAATCGTAGCTGACTATCAGCAAGCTGTTGGTGACACTGGTTCGCCAGAAGTGCAAGTTGCACTGCTGACCCACAACATCAACAAGCTGCAAGGTCACTTCAAGGCCAACGGTAAAGACCACCACTCCCGTCGTGGTCTGATCCGCATGGTAAACCAGCGCCGTAAGCTGCTGGACTACCTGAAAGGCAAGGATCTGGGTCGCTATCAGGCTCTGATCGGTCGCCTGGGTCTGCGTCGCTAATAAGCGATTGCGCTAGAGGTTGGTTGTCTGCCGTGTGTCAGTGGGATTCCCGCTGGCCCATGGCAGGCTCCCAGCCTCAAGTTTTATCTGGATACACGTTTTACCCTGGACGAGGGTCGGGCCGATTCCCGACATTGCCCAAGAATTTCGCAAGAAGACAAGTTCCCCAAGAGCCACAAAGAAGGTAGGACACCGTGAACCCGGTTATCAAAAAATTCCAGTTCGGTCAGTCGACCGTTACCCTCGAGACAGGCCGTATCGCCCGTCAAGCCTCCGGCGCAGTGCTGGTTACCGTTGACGACGACGTTACCGTTCTGGTGACCGTTGTTGGCGCCAAGACCGCTGACCCGAGCAAAGGCTTCTTCCCTCTTTCCGTTCACTACCAGGAAAAGACTTACGCTGCCGGTAAGATCCCTGGCGGTTTCTTCAAGCGTGAAGGCCGTCCTTCCGAGAAAGAAACCCTGACTTCCCGACTGATCGACCGTCCGATCCGTCCGCTGTTCCCAGAAGGCTTCATGAACGAAGTGCAGGTTGTCTGCACCGTCGTTTCCACCAGCAAGAAGACCGATCCGGACATCGCTGCGATGATCGGTACCTCGGCTGCCCTGGCTATTTCGGGTATTCCTTTCGATGGCCCGATCGGCGCTGCCCGCGTTGCCTTCCACGAAAGCACCGGTTACCTGCTGAACCCGACTTACGAGCAACAGAAAGCTTCGAGCCTGGACATGGTCGTAGCCGGTACCTCGGAAGCCGTGTTGATGGTTGAATCGGAAGCCAAAGAGCTGACCGAAGACCAGATGCTGGGCGCCGTGCTGTTTGCTCACGACGAGTTCCAGGTTGTGATCAACGCTGTTAAAGAATTGGCTGCCGAAGCTGCCAAACCAACCTGGGCTTGGGCTCCACAGCCTGAAGCTACCGCATTGTTGGGCGCTATCCGTGCCGAGTTCGGCGACGCGATCTCCCAGGCATACGCCATCACCGTCAAGGCCGACCGTTACGCTCGCCTGGGTGAGTTGAAGGATCAGGTTGTTGCCAAGCTGTCCGGTGAAGAAGGCCAGCCTTCTTCCAGCGAAGTCAAAGCTGCCTTCGGTGAAATCGAATACCGCACCGTTCGCGAAAACATCGTTAACGGCAAGCCACGTATCGACGGTCGCGACACCCGCACTGTACGTCCGCTGAACATCGAAGTCGGCGTTCTGCCTAAGACTCACGGTTCGGCCCTGTTCACCCGTGGTGAAACTCAGGCTCTGGTCGTTGCGACCCTGGGTACTGCCCGTGACGCGCAGCTGCTGGACACCCTGGAAGGCGAGAAAAAAGACCCGTTCATGCTGCACTACAACTTCCCTCCGTTTTCGGTGGGCGAGTGTGGTCGCATGGGTGGCGCTGGTCGTCGCGAAATCGGTCACGGCCGTCTGGCTCGTCGTTCGATCGCCGCCATGCTGCCTGCTGCTGACGTGTTCCCGTATACCATCCGCGTTGTGTCGGAAATTACTGAGTCCAACGGTTCCAGCTCCATGGCTTCGGTCTGCGGTGCTTCCCTGGCGCTGATGGACGCTGGTGTGCCGATGAAGGCACCGGTTGCCGGTATCGCCATGGGCCTGGTTAAAGAAGGCGAGAAGTTCGCCATCCTGACCGACATCCTGGGTGACGAAGACCACCTGGGCGACATGGACTTCAAAGTGGCCGGTACCGCCAAAGGTGTTACCGCGCTGCAGATGGACATCAAGATCAAAGGCATCACCGAAGAGATCATGGAAATCGCTCTGGGCCAAGCCCTGGAAGCGCGCCTGAACATCCTCGGCCAGATGAACCAGATCATTGGTCAGTCCCGTACCGAACTGTCGGAAAATGCTCCGACCATGATCGCGATGAAAATCGACACCGACAAAATCCGTGATGTTATCGGTAAAGGTGGCGCGACCATTCGTGCGATCTGCGAAGAGACCAAGGCTTCGATCGACATCGAAGACGACGGCTCGATCAAGATCTTCGGCGAAACCAAGGAAGCTGCAGAAGCGGCGCGTCAGCGCGTTCTGGGCATCACTGCGGAAGCCGAGATCGGCAAGATCTACGTCGGTAAGGTTGAGCGCATCGTCGACTTCGGCGCATTCGTTAACATCCTGCCGGGCAAAGACGGTCTGGTTCACATCTCCATGCTGAGCGACGCCCGCGTTGAGAAAGTGACCGACATTCTGAAAGAAGGCCAGGAAGTGGAAGTACTGGTACTGGACGTGGACAACCGCGGCCGTATCAAGCTCTCCATCAAGGACGTAGCAGCAGCCAAGGCTTCGGGCGTTTAATTACCCCAAAGCTGTACGCTGAAAAAGGGACTCCTCGGAGTCCTTTTTTTATGCCTATAAGAAAATGTCTAAAAATCAGTCGCTTAGTTATATCTAAAACCCGCAACTTGCATGCAGGCAAGCTCATGTTCATGCAAGTTGCACGATTCCGAAAATTAGTAATTTTATTAAGCTATTGATTTATAAGGGTTTAATTTGATGCGGAGAGTTGGCACAGTGCCTGCAATAACCCTGTTAGCGCTGCAGCATCAAGGTTCACACACTGCAGTCTTTTAATAAAACAGGAGTTACTCGTATGAAGAAGTTCGCTCTCGCTACCGCAACTGCTACCGCTCTGACCCTGGCCATGGCTAACGCTGCCTTCGCCCAACCTTCCCAGGCCCCTATGACTCTGGCGGCCGGTGAAGTGACCCAGGCCAAGGAAGCTACTTCGGACACTTGGATCACCACCAAAGTGAAAGCCGACCTGCTGACAGAAAAAGGTATTCCTGGTTCGGACATCAAAGTTGAAACCAACAACGGCGTGGTTACCCTGTCCTCCGACGTGAAGATCTCTGCCTCGCAAAAAGCGACCGCAGTCGCCATCACCAAGAAAATCAAAGGTGTGAAAGCTGTTTCTGCTGACAGCCTGCACGCAGGTGGCGCATACAAAGCTGACAACGTCGACAAAACCAAGGTCGCCGCTGCTGATGCTAAAGGTGCAACCTCCGATACTTGGATCACCACCAAAGTGAAAGCTGATCTGGTCACCGAGAAAGGCATTCCTGGTACCGACATCAAAGTCGAAACCAACCAAGGTGTGGTCTCGCTGTCGTCGACTACTGCTGTGACTGAAGCGCAGAAAGACACAGCTGTAGCGATCACCAAGAAAATCAAAGGCGTTAAAGCTGTATCGGCTGATGGCCTGAAAGCAGAGTAACGCTCCAGAATTCGCCTGAACTAGGCGCCGGCGGCGACGAGTGAGCTAGATATACACTCAACGCACCTTCACAAGTTCATGCGACCGACCACACGGATGTGGTCATTACAGGCCCCGGCACTTGTGTCGGGGCCTGTTCTATTCTGGCTCGGAATACATTCTGTAGGCTTATGAAGAACAAATGTGGGAGCGGGCTTGCTCGCGAATACGGAGTGTCAGTCAACTTATAAGCTGCTGATACACCGTATTCGCGAGCAAGCCCGCTTTCACTTTCAGATGTGTATGGCTGCCCGGTTACTCAGCATCCAGATGCATCGGTGTCACCACTCGACCATCCTTCTCGGCCTGCCCCAGGTTGGCATCGATGAAGTACACCCGGTCATCTTCCAACTGTCCTTTGTCTACCAGGTAATCCTTGATAGTGCTTGCGCGGTCTTGGCCCAACTGGCGCAGCAACACATCACTGCCACTCCAGAATTTGATCACGCCGTCCTTCAGCTTGGCGGTACGTTCATCGCGGCTGAGGTCTTTCCACTCCGCCGGCGGCTGCTGTTTCAGACGGGTGCGGTAGATGCCTTCCAGCAACGGTGCTTTTTCACTTTCCGGTACTTCCAGCAAGGACGCCTGGGCCGGAACCTTGTCACCGCGGCGTTGCAGCATCTTGTAGTAGTTGTATTGGTATTCGCGTTCCAGGCGCTGCGCGGCGAGGAGCGGCCCGTCGCTGCTGGCAGCGGCCGTGCCTTCGATTTCCAGGCGCAGGGCAGGTCGCTCTTTAAGCGCCTTGGCCAGCGTGTTCAAGGCGCCTTCGGCGTCTTTGTTCAGCTCGCTGGAACCCGGGCCGAACGAGACATTACCGAGGTCTTCCGAGCCCCCACCGGTCACCAGCCCACCGATAAACTTGAAGGGCGCCGTCGCCGCGCGGACCACGAGATTGCGCAGGGTTTGCCAAACGATCGGCATTACGCTGAATTGTGGATTGTTCAAATCGCCCGTCACCGGCAACTCAATGGTGATTTTGCCGTCACTGTCCTTGAGTAGCGCAATCGCCAGGCGAATCGGCAAGTCCACCGCATCAGTGCTGTCGACCTTCTCGCCCAGTTGCAATTGCTCGACCACCACTTTGTTTTCGGCCTTCAATTGGCCCTTGGTGATCACGTAGTGCAGGTCAAGGTTGAGTCGGCCCTTGCGGATACGGAAGCCGGCGAACTTGCCGGAGTAGGGCGTCAGGTTAGTCAGTTCGACGCGCTTGAAGCTGGTGGCGATGTCCAGCGCTGCCATTGGATCAAACGGATTCACGCTGCCTTTGATGGTAACGGGCGCGTAGCGGTCCACCTTACCCTTGATGTCGACGCTGGCCGGTTTGGCCTGTCGGCTGTCGATAGTGCCGATTTGTCCGTTGAGTTGTTGAATCGCCGTGGCGAAGTTAGGTGTGAGGCTGAAGTCGGCAAAGTTGGCGGAGCCGTCGTTGATCGCAATCTGGCCGATACGAATGCCAAGGGGCTTATCTTTGCTGGCCGGTTTGGCTGCCGACTTGGCACCACTGTCGGCCGGCTGTGGAATCAGCAGGTCGTCGATGTTGGTGGTGCGGTCATCATTGATCATGAAGCGCGCATACGGTTGCAGCAGGTTGACCTTGTCGATCGACAGGCTGTCGCCGTGCTGATAGTTCACGCCTTCGAGTACCAGACGCTGCCATTTGAGGAAATCGCGCGTTTTGAGTGTGTCGAGGGTGTGCAGTTGGTCGACCTGCGCCCGACCGGTGACCTGCAACTTCAGAGGGGCGGTGCCTTTCAGGTTCACATCGAGATTGCTGCCGAGCATGCCGCTACGCAGTTCCAGGCGGATGAACGGACTGATGTAAGACTGGGCGACCCGCAGGTCGATGTCCTGGGTATTGACCTTCAGCTTGGCGCTGACTGGGTTGAGGTTGACCTCGCCGGTCGCCTGGATTTTGCCTTGCTTGCCCAGCCCCGTGTCGAGCTTCAAGGTGAACGGGTTCTGGTTGAGGCTATCGAAGTTCTGCACATCGACGTTCAACGGCCCCAGTTCCAGCGCTACCGCCGGTTTGGCCTGACGGTCGGCCAGGTGCACTTGATAGTTGCGTAGTTGCACATCCTTGAGCAGCACCTGCCACGGTTTGCTCGGCGCCGCAGGTTCGGCTTTTGGCGAGTCGGCAGTGGCCGGAGCGCTGGCAGGCTCCGGCGCCTTGGCGGGTTTACTGGGTTGGCTGGCGAACAGTTTCTGCCAGTCCAGTTGCCCATCGGCCTCAAGGGCCGCCCAGGTTTCCAGCTTGTTGCTGCGGATCTTACCGACGATTACCTGCTGCTTGGCCAGGTCCACCGTGGTCTCGCTGACGTCCAAGCGCTCCAGGCGCACCAACGGGCGGCCGTCCGGTGCCTTGATGGCAAATGGCGCGATGCTGGCCGCGGTGTTGGTCAGGTTCAGTTCAGTCTCTTTGGCCAGGCTGAACGTGTATTCGGTGCTGAAGTTGAGCACACCGTCTTCCAGCACCAGGGGCAACGCATCACGTACATAGGGCCACCAGGCTTTCATCTTGCCATCGGTGACCTTCAGCGTACCTTCGGAGGTAATCGGCACCAGGCTGAAATTACCTTTCCAATCGATTCTCCCACCGTCAGGCCCCGCCGCGACCAGCGTCATGTCGGCATTGTCTTCCGGCAGGGTGCTGAGGTTTTTTAGCTCGAAGTCGAGTGAGTCGTATAGAAATTCGATAGGTTCGCTGGGGCGCAAGTCTTGAAAGTGCACATAGCCGCCCGACAATTTGATGCCGTCGACACGCAGCGGGAAAGGCTTGGCATCCGGATCGGCCGGGGCGGGCTCGCTGGCGGGCAGCTTGAACAACTGCGCCAGATTCAACTTGCCGGACTTGTCGAACAGCAACTCGGTCTTGGGCTTGTCCAATTGCACATCAGCCAGATGCAGGGCTCGGGTCCATAGACTGTCGATTTGCAGGTTGGCGTAGAGGCGTTCGAAACCCACTTGTTCTTTGCCAGGCTCGCCTATTTTGAGCCCCCATGCCGTCACTTCCAGGCTGAACGGGTTGAGCTCTATTCGCTCGAGCCGTGCTGGCACCGTGGCGTAATTGGCCAGTTGCTGGTTGGCAATGCGAAGCGCGATACCGGGGAGAATCAAAAAGCCCAGCAAGCTGTAAAGGGCAAGGGCGGTCAACAAAGCGCCAGCGGCGCGAATCAATCCTTTGGGCATGGGGCGGCGCCATCTATATCAAACAAGAGTGCCTTGGAGTATGGCACGGGTTTTCGGTTCCGAAGCGCAGGGCCTTTGGGAAACGTCTTACAGTTGGAGTATCAGGGTTTTCAGCGGTGGCTGTTGATCCTGTGAGGGAAAGTCCGCACCGGGCGTCATGATTGTCCAGTCACGCACCGGGCGCCCGGCCTTTTCCGCACAACGCAGCACCTGTTCGCGCCAATCCTCCATGCTGACCTTTGCCAGGTTGTTGCAGCAGATCAGCACGCCGTTGTCAGCGGTGGCAAGCAACGCGGGTTTGAGCAGGCTTTGATAGTCGCGCAGCAGGTCGACGGTGCCGAACGCGCTCTTGGCCCAGGCGGGAGGGTCCAGCAATACCAAGTCGTATTGACGTTGCTCCAGGCGCGGATAGCTCGGCAGTTTCTGCCCGCGACGCTGGGTGATCGGCAGGCCCGCCAGTTGGCGGATCGCCGGGAAGTAGTCGGATTGCACGAATTGCATGGTCGGCAATTGTGGGTTCAGCAGGCCATTTTCGCGCCCGACTGCGAGGTTGCCCTCGGCGAAGTCCAGGTTACACACCTCGCGGGCACCACCGGCGGCCGCGCTCAGGCCGACGCCGCAGGTGTAGGCGAACAGGTTCAGCACGCTTTTACCGGCACTGTGTTCCTTGACCCAGCCCCGGGTGTTGCGCAGGTCGAGGAACAGCAGCGGATCCTGCCCGGCATGCCGCCCGCGTACGCGGTAATTGAGCCCCCACTCGTGACCCACCAGGTCTTCCAGTGCAGCAGGTTCGGCACGATACACCGTGTCTTCGCGGTCAATGCGCGAATTGCCACGGGAGCGGTCGTTGTAGACCAGTAGCAATTCCAGGCCCAAGTACTGGTTGATCTGTTGATGCAGGTCCAGCAGGTCTGCCGTTTCCAGGGATTGGTGAAAGCTCTGCACCAGCAGCTGAGGGCCGTAGCGGTCGATGGTCAGGCCGCCGGCGCCTTCCTGGCTGCCGTGGAACAGCCGGTAGCAGTCGGTGTCTTGGGCGTGCAGTTCGCTGATCAGGTCTTGGCGATGATCGAGGGCGGCGCGCAGCGCCTGATTCAAGGAAGACATGGAGCGCGCCTTGCTGGGGAAATGAGGGCGCGAAGTTTAACAGTTATGCGCCGTCGCCTACATCAACCCCATCCGCCGATGGGCCCGTTGCACCGAACCATTGCGCATCGCCCAACGCAGCATCGGCGCACTGCGTTTGACCCCGGCACGGATCATTTGGCGTTGCAGCGGACTCTGGTGCTGACCGAGCATGGCGCTGGCCCAGTCTGGCAGCAGGTCGATCCCGGCCCGCATCATCAAGGCGCCAAAGGGCTTGGCAAGCGTACTGGGGGAGGGCGCATTCAGCAGCAGGCGCAACACTTCCCGGCTGCGGTCATCGCACAGCAACTGCGGACGGATGCGTGCCAGATAATCCGACACTTCCTGCCGGGAATGCGGAACATCCTGCGCGCCCAGACGCTCGGCCACCAAGGCAATTTCACTGTAGTAACGGTCCTGGTCTCGACCTGAAAGGTGCGGGTTGCGGTAGCGAAGGTGGGCGGCCAAGAAGTTACTGACCTCCGCGACATGCACCCAAGTCAGCAGCTCCGGGTCGCTGGCCGCATAAGGTCGCCCGTCCGGCGCATGGCCGACCACCTGCAGGTGAATGGTGCGGACTTTCTCGATCAGCCATTCGGCATCTTTTCGCGAGCCAAAGGTGGTGCCCGAGATGAACTGCGAGGTACGCCGCAACCGCCCGAGCATGTCCTGGCGAAAATTAGAATGGTCCCACACGCCCGCCAGGGCCAGTGGGTGCAAAGCTTGCAGCATCAAGGCACTGATGCCGCCGATAAGCATGCTGCTGAAATCGCCATGTACGTGCCAACTCACCGAGTCGGGCCCGAACAGACCGGGGTCGCCCTTGGGGTTTTCCAGGTCCAACTGGCCCAGTGACAAGCCGGTCAGGCTCATCAGCTGGTTTTCGATACGGCTGCGGATAAATTCCATGGCGACTCGGGGCTTCCTATCGGTTCAGGCGTTTGTCGATCAAACCGTCTACGACGCTCGGGTCGGCCAGGGTCGAGGTATCACCGAGGCTGTCGAGTTCGTTGCAGGCGATCTTGCGCAAAATCCTGCGCATGATCTTGCCGGAACGGGTTTTCGGCAAGGCCGGTGCCCATTGGATCAGTTCGGGCTTGGCAAAGCTGCCGATTTCCTTGCTGACCAAATCCAGCAGGTGCTTTTTCAGCGCATCGTCGGGTTCCACGCCGTTCATGGGCGTGACAAACGCATAAATGCCCTGGCCTTTGACGTCGTGGGGGTAACCCACCACGGCGGCTTCGGCCACCAGGTCATGCAGGACCAGCGCGCTCTCCACCTCGGCGGTGCCGATGCGGTGGCCAGACACGTTGATCACGTCATCGATACGCCCGGTGATCCAGTAATCGCCGTCTTCATCGCGCCGCGCGCCGTCGCCGGTGAAGTAATAACCGGGGTAGGGGTTGAAATAGGTGTCGATCATGCGCTGCGGATCGCCGTACACACTGCGGATCTGCCCGGGCCAGCTGGCTTTGATCGCCAGCACACCGCTGCCGGCGCCGCTGAATTCCTTGCCGTGCTCGTCAAGCAATACGGGTTGTACACCGAACATCGGCTGGGTCGCACAGCCGGGTTTGATCCGCTGGGCGCTGACCAAGGGGCTGAGCATGATGCCGCCGGTCTCGGTCTGCCACCAGGTATCCACAATCGGGCAGCGCTGTTCGCCCACCGCGTTGAAGTACCAATCCCAGGCTTCCGGGTTGATCGGTTCGCCGACGCTGCCCAGTAAGCGCAGGCTGGCGCGCGACGTGTTTTCCAGCGGGCCGTGGCCTTCGCGCATCAACGCGCGCACGGCAGTGGGCGCGGTGTAGAAGATGTTGACCTTGTGTTTGTCGATGACCTGCCAGAAGCGCGAGCTGTCCGGGTAGCTTGGCACGCCTTCGAACATCAGCGAGGTCGCGCCATTGGCCAGCGGGCCATACACGATGTAACTGTGGCCGGTGACCCAGCCCACATCGGCGGTGCACCAGAACACTTCTCCATCGCGGTAGTCGAGCACGTATTTGAAGGTCATCGCCGCTTGCAGCAGGTAACCGCCCGTGGTGTGCAGGACGCCCTTGGGTTTACCGGTGCTGCCGGAGGTGTAAAGGATGAACAGCGGGTCTTCGGCGTCCATCGGCTCGGGCGGGCAGTCGCCGCTTGCGGCATCCAGAGCCTGTTGATACTTGAGGTCGCGGCCTTCGGTCCAGTTAACGGTCGCACCCGTGCGTTCCACCACCAGCACCGTACTGACGTTCGGGCAGTTGGCCAGGGCTTTGTCGACATTCTGTTTCAGCGCCACTGGCTTACCGCCGCGCACGCCTTCGTCAGCGGTGATCACGGTGCGGCAGTCTGCGTCGAGAATACGGTCGCGCAGGGCGTCCGGCGAGAAGCCACCAAACACCACGGAATGCACCGCGCCAATCCGCGTGCAGGCGAGCATGGCGTAGGCTGCTTCCGGGATCATCGGCATGTAGATGCACACCCGGTCGCCTTTCTTCACGCCGCGGCTTTTCAGCACATTGGCCAGGCGGCTGACGTTCTGGTGCAGTTGGCGGTACGTGATTTTGGAAGATTTTGTCGGATCATCGCCTTCCCAGATGAAGGCCGGCTGATCGGCGCGTTGCGCCAGGTGGCGGTCGATGCAGTTGTAGCTGACGTTCAACTGGCCGCCGGCAAACCATTGCGCAGCACCGGTCTTGATGTCTGAGCGTTGAACGGTGTGCCAAGGGGTTATCCAGTCGAGAAAGCCGTTGGCCTGTTCAGCCCAGAACGTGTCCGGTTGATCGATGGATTGGCGATAGAGGCGCTGATAGTCCTCTTGACTGAGTTGCGCAGCCCGGCGGACGGCATCGGCGGTGGGGAACGTGCTGATATCGAACATGAGCGATCCTTATTCTTGTTTTAGCCACAAGTCATAAAGATGCACCCTGCAGGAGGAGGGTTCAAGGCCAACCTCCAAACGGACGTTGGCCCTGCAATACCTGAATCAGCCGCGGTGACGACCACGGAAGTAGTTGATCAGGCCCTGAGTCGACGCATCGTCAGCCAGGGTTTCCTCGGCACCGGTCAGGCGGTTGTAGACGCCCTTGCCCAGCTCTTTGCCAAGTTCCACACCCCATTGGTCGAAGGCGTTGATACCCCAGATCACGCTCTGCACGAACACTTTGTGCTCATACATGGCAACCAGCGCGCCCAAGCGACGCGGGCTGATGCGCTCGACCACAAGGGTGTTGCTCGGACGGTTGCCCGGGATCACCTTGTGCGGGGCAAGCTTCTGCACGTCTTCTTCCGAGATGCCCTTGTCGCGCAACTCGGCTTCGGCTTCGCTGCGGGTCTTGCCGAGCATCAGCGCCTGGCTCTGGGACAAGCAGTTGGCATACAGCCACTGATGGTGGTCGGACACCGGGTTGAAGCTGACGATCGGCACGATGAAGTCGGCCGGGATCAGTTGGGTCCCTTGGTGCAGCAACTGGTGGTAAGCATGCTGACCGTTGCAGCCCACGCCGCCCCAGATCACCGGGCCGGTATCGGTAGACACTGGCGTGCCATCCTGCCGCACGCTTTTGCCGTTGGATTCCATGTCCAACTGCTGCAAGTGTTTGGTGATGTTACGCAGGTAGTGGTCGTATGGCAGGATCGCATGGCTTTGCGCACCCCAGAAGTTGCCATACCACACGCCCAGTAAGCCCAGCAGCACCGGCATGTTGGCTTCGAATGGCGCGTTCTGGAAATGCTGGTCCATGGTGTAGGCACCGGACAGCAGTTCCTTGAAGTTGGACATGCCGATGGCCAGGGCAATGGGCAAACCGATGGCCGACCACAGCGAATAACGGCCGCCGACCCAGTCCCACATCGGGAAGATGTTTTCTTCGCGAATACCGAAAGCCACGGCGGCCGCATTGTTGCTCGACACGGCGATGAAGTGGCGATACAGCTCGGCTTCCGAGCCACCCTGGGCCAGGTACCAGGCGCGGGCGGCCTGGGCGTTTTTCAGGGTTTCCAGGGTGTTGAAGGATTTCGACGAAACGATAAACAGCGTGGTCTCGGCGCGCAGCTTCATGGTCAGCTCGTGGAACTCGCTGCCGTCGATGTTTGCCAGGTAGTGGCAGCGCACGCCTTTATGGGCGTAGGACAACAGCGCCTCGGAAACCAGCTCCGGGCCGAGGAACGAGCCACCGATACCGATGTTCACGACGTCGGTGATCGGCTTCTCGGTGTAGCCACGCCACAAACCGTCGTGGATGCGGCCGACCAGGTCAGTGATCTGGTTCAGCACCTTGTGCACGTCCGGCATGATGTTCACGCCGTTGACCGACAGCTTGTCACCCACTGGGCGGCGCAGGGCGGTGTGCAGGGCAGGGCGGCCTTCGGAGGAATTGACTGGCTCGCCCGCGTACAGGGCATCGATCGCGCCTTTGAGATTCACTTCCTTCGCCAGGGACACCAGCAGGTCGCGGGTTTCGCTGGTGATCAGGTTTTTCGAGTAATCGAGGAAAAGTCCGCAGCTGCTCAAGGTGAACTGGGAAAAACGCTGAGGATCGGCATTGAACGCTTCGCGCATGCTGAAATCCTGCATGGCTTGGCGGTGTTGATTGAGCGCTTGCCAGGCGGGCAGAGCGGTAACGTCATGAGGAGTGCGGTAGTACGCCATCGCTGCGGGTTTCCTTTTATTACGGGGACTGCCTTTAGGACACTGCTGAGCCCGGAACGTCCAGTCTTTCATCAAGGAATGGGTTCGGGACAGCGCTAACCATAGCGCAGGTCGATTACATTAAACCTAGCGTGTCGATATGTCTTGGCTTTGTCTGCGCTTATGCCGGTACTTTTTTGCACCGGCACTTTTTATTGACGCAGGGAGAAGGGCAACTGCAAGGGGTCAGTCGAGGGTCAGATGCAGGTTGTCGATGAGGCGAGTGGCGCCCAGGTAGGCGGCCACCAGAATGACGATATCCCGATCCTCGGCAGTGGCCGGGCGCAGATGCACACCTTGGCGTACTTCGAGGTAGTCCAGGCGCAACCCGGCGGTTTCGATGTGCTGGACCTGTTCGGCGCGCAACGTCGCGAAGTCGTGGTCACCGGCTTTGATCGCAGCAGCGATCTGGCTGAGGCAGCGATACAGCACCGGCGCAATAGCGCGTTGCTCGTCGGTGAGGTAGCCATTGCGTGACGACAGCGCAAGGCCGTCGTCGGCGCGCACGGTGGGTTCGCCGATGATCTGGATCGGCATGTTCAGGTCATGGACCATGGCGCGGATTACGGCCAGTTGCTGGTAATCCTTCTGGCCAAATACGGCCATGTCCGGCTGGACCATGTTGAACAGTTTGCTGACCACCGTCGCCACACCTTCGAAATGCCCCGGGCGGCTGGCGCCGCAAAGGCCTTCGGACAGTTGCGGCACGCTGACGCGGGTCTGGCCGGTCATGCCGCCGGGGTACATTTCTTCGACGGTAGGTGCGAACAATAGATTGCAGCCAGCTTGCAGCAGCTTTTCCTGGTCGGCAGCCAAGGTGCGCGGGTATTTGTCCAGGTCTTCACCGGCGCCGAATTGCAGCGGGTTGACGAAGATGCTGGCGACCACGAAGTCCGCCTGCTGGGCTGCCTTGGTCACCAGGGTGGCGTGACCGCTGTGCAAGTTGCCCATGGTCGGCACGAAGCCTATGCGCTTGCCGGCGCTGCGTGCGTGAGTCACGGCAGCACGCAATTCGCGTACGGTTTTTACGGTGTTCATGCAGAGAATCCGTGTTCGGCGCCAGGGAACGTCACGCCTTTGACTTCAGCAACATAGGCGCTCAACGCGTCGTGGATACTGGCCTGGCCAATCATGAAATTCTTAACGAATTTCGGCACGCGGCCGGTGATCGACAGGCCGAGCATGTCGTGTAACACCAGCACCTGGCCATCGGTTGCGGAGCCCGCGCCGATACCGATGACTGGCACTTTGACGGCCTGGGTGATTTCGGCGGCCAGTTCGCTCGGCACGCACTCGAGCAGGATCATTGCCGCGCCTGCTTGTTCCAGGGCGATTGCATCGGCACGCATCTGCCGTGCCTGCGCCTCATTGCGGCCCTGTACCTTGTAACCGCCGAGGAGGTTCACCGACTGTGGGGTCAGGCCCATGTGTGCGCACACCGGCACACCACGCTCTGCCAGTAGGCGGATCGATTCGGCAAGCCACACCGCACCTTCAACTTTGATCATGTGCGCACCGGCTTGCATCAACTTGCCGGCATTCTGGAAAGTCTGTTCGAGCGTCGCGTAACCCATGAACGGCAGGTCGGCGATGATAAACGCGCCGTCGTTGCCGCGCTTGACGCTGGCCGTGTGGTACGCCAATTCATCGGTGGTGACGGGCAGGGTGCTGTCATTCCCTTGAAGAACCATGCCCAGGGAGTCGCCCACCAGCAACACTTCAACCCCGGCCTGGCAGCTGGCGTGGGCGAATGTGGCGTCATAGCAGGTCAGCATGGTGATTTTTTCACCCTTGAGCTTGAGGCTCTGCAAGGTGGTCAGGGTAATGTCTGGCATGAAAAGGGTCCTCGTTCAGGCGCTTGGAAACAGCGAGTAACGCGCGTGAGTCTTCGTTTATTCAGGCGCACTGTCTTGAGAGCAGTGCTTATAAGGCCTGGATTGCGCCCTTTAGCGCCGGGTTGGCGGCAGCGGGACGCCTATAGTCGTGAGGAGGGCACGGGAAGTCAATTGGATGTGTTACCGCATTGTTACGATGGCTGTGTTACCGCTGTTACTGACGCGATTCAGCAAGTGGAGAGACGTTTTCAAGCTACATGAGATCAAAATGTGGGAGCTGGCTTGCCTGCGATGCAGACGCCTCGTTCTTTCAGTGAAACCGAGGTGATGCTATCGCAGGCAAGCCAGCTCCCACATTGACCGCGTCAGTCTTGGGGCAGGCGTTCCAGGCCGACAAACGGGCAGGCTGCCAGCAAGTCGCTGAGCGTCTGGCCGTTGGGTAACTGCAATTCGGCGGGCGCGAGTTCGGCCAGTGGATACAGCACAAACGCCCGCAGGTGCATTTGATAGTGCGGCACCTTGAGGCGCGGCTCGTCGATCAGGCGATCGCCAAACAGCAGGATGTCCAGGTCGAGCGTGCGCGGGCCCCAACGCTCACGGCGTTCGCGGCCTTGATCGTTCTCGATGGCTTGCAGCGCATCCAGCAGTTCGAGGGGCGCAAGGCTGCTGTCCAAGGCAGCAACGGCATTGGTGTAGCGCGGTTGGCCTGTGAGCAGGGAGTCACTTTGATAAAAGGCGGAGACGCCAGCAACGGTGGTGCCTGGCAATTGTGCCAGCGCTTCGATAGCGCTGCGCAATTGCTGATCCGGGGCAGCCAGATTGCTGCCCATGCCGATGTAGATACGTTCCACGTTTATTCGCCCGCAGCGCCCGAGGCGTCAGCCGAACTGCGCTTGCGTTTGGTACTGCTGCGGCGACGCTTCTTAGGGCCAGCGCCTTCGCCATCGCCTTTGCTGCCGAGGTCACGAATCATGTCGCGGCGCTCGCTGTCATTGGCGTCCTGGTAGTCGGTCC
Source organism: Pseudomonas sp. H1_A03 (assembly GCF_054685145.1). NCBI lineage: Bacteria > Pseudomonadati > Pseudomonadota > Gammaproteobacteria > Pseudomonadales > Pseudomonadaceae > Pseudomonas > Pseudomonas sp. H1_A03. The sequence continues at coordinate 316,105 of NZ_CP162829.1, read as the reverse complement.
ACCATTCGCCCAGGCCGTCGGTCTGCTCGCCGGCGCTTTCGCGCAGCAGCAGGAAGTCGTAGCCGGCGCGGAAGCGCGGGTTATCCAGCAACAGATCGGCGCGTTTGCCGCTGCGACGTGGCAGGCGCTCCTGCATGTCCCAGATCTCGCGGATCGGCAGGGTGAAGCGTTTGGGGATGGCGATGCGTTGGCACTGCTCGACGATCAACTCATGCGCGGCTTCCTGCATGGCTGGAATCGGCGGCATGCCACGGTCCTGCAGGCGCAGTACGCGTTTTGGCAGGGCTGGCCACAGCAAGGCGGCAAACAGGAACGCCGGTGTGACCGGCTTGTTCTGTTTGATACGCAGGTCGGTGTTGATCAGCGCTTCGCTGATCAACGTGTGGGTGTACGTCGGGTTGTGTTCCAAAGCCTCGGCGCTGGCCGGGAACAATGGGTCGAACAACTGCAGGTCCACCAGCATTTCAAAGGTGTCGGCGGCGTAGCCCGAGAGGAACAGCTTGAGCACTTCCTCGAACAGGCGTGCCGAGGGAATCTCCCGCAGCATCGGTGCCAGTTCGCGAATCGGCGCGGCGGTGTGTTTCTCGATGCCGAAGTTCAGCTTGGCGGCGAAACGCACGGCCCGCAGCATGCGCACCGGGTCTTCCTGGTAGCGTTGCACCGGGTCGCCGATCAGGCGGATCAGGTTATTGCGAATATCGTGTACGCCATTGGCGTAATCGAGGATGCGCTCGCTGACCGGGTCGTAATACAAGGCGTTGATGGTGAAGTCGCGGCGCTGCGCGTCTTCTTCCAGGGTGCCATAGACGTTGTCGCGCAAGATGCGCCCGCTTTCGTTGCGGGAAGATTGATTGGTGTCTTCCTCTTCATCGTTTTGCGGGTGGCCTGCACGGAACGTCGCCACTTCGATGATTTCGCGACCGAAGTGGATATGCACCAGCTTGAAGCGCCGGCCGATGATCCGCGCGTTGCGGAATTCGGCACGCACTTGCTCAGGCGTGGCGCTGGTGGCGACGTCGAAGTCTTTCGGCGTGATATTGAGCAGCATGTCACGTACGCAGCCACCCACCAGATAAGCCTGGTAGCCGGCGTTCTGCAAACGTTCGACGATGTTCACTGCATAACGGCTGAATTGAGCGCGCTGCAATGAATGCTGATTGCTGTTAAGCACTTCAGGCGTGCTGCGAATGTGTTGCGTACGACGCAAGGGAGAACGGAATGACTGGAACAACTTCTTCAGCATGGGATGCACTGTTTGAAGGAATGTTCGGCCATAACGAAGAATGACCGCATGATGGGCCGGGATTCTAGCATTTAGTCAGGGGATGGTGTAGGAACAAGCTGCAAGCCCCAAGCCAAAAGCTTCAAGAGGTTGCTGGAAGGCCAATTCGCAGAAACTACAAGGGGAGCCGAAGCTCCCCCAGAAGTAGTTGCGTGCTCTATTTTTATTATTGGTTGCGGGCTTCTTGTTTTTGTTGATCGCCCTCGCCATGAAGCTTCACCTTCATGACACTCCCAATCGGGAGTCAAGAGCAAACGGATTGCTTTGGTCGCTGTGTTGCTGATCTACGATCCAACCAGTTCAGGCTCTGCCTTAGGGCAGTTTTTGTTGTTCTCGGCCTGGTTGCGGGGCAAGCCCCAAATGCAACGCCTCTCCAAAAGAATCAGTTAGCTGCGCCTCCGCCGTGTTGTTTTTGTTATGCGTGAGTCGATTCGTCTTATTTTTATTGTCTTGTACTAAGCTTGTTATTGTTTTTGTACTAAGCATATAGCAGGGTGCGTGCCAACTTTTGCGCCGCCTAGCAAAACCGGGGGGTTGAGGTGGTTTCGGGCTTTTGACGGACCAAAAAAAGCCGGGGCTTCGTTACCGTAAGCCCCGGCTTTTGTTACGGGAAATATCCGCGGTAACAGTTTTTTCACATCTGAGGGTGTTACCTGTGGGGGCGCACCCTCAACTCTCGCTGGCCACACCGGTCTTGCGCCGTGGAATGCCCAGGCGCTGGCGGCGTTCCCACAGGCACTTGCGGCTCACGCCCAGTTTGCGTGCCAGCTCGGTCTCGGTCATATGGTCCTGATGCTCGAGGACAAAATGCTGGAAGTAATCTTCCAGTGACAAATCTTCCGTCGGCTCATGGCTGGTATTGCTACCGCCGCCCTGTTGCGGGGCCAGGCCGATGAAATCGTCGTCTTCCAAGTCGCTCAGCTCGATATCGATGCCCAGCAGCTCAGCGGAAATTTCCGGGCTTTCCGACAGAATAACCGCGCGCTCGACCGCATTTTCCAGTTCCCGCACGTTACCCGGCCACGAGTAATGCCGAATCGCCTGCTCGGCATCCGGCGCAAACTTCAGGTCGGTACGGTTGATGCGTGCGCTCTGGCGCAGCAGGAACGCGCTGGCGATCTCGTTGACGTCGGCGCCGCGTTCACGCAGGGCCGGCAGCTTGAGGGCGATCACGTGCAGGCGGTAATACAGGTCTTCACGGAACTGGCCGATCTTGGCCAGGCTTTTCAGGTCACGGTGGGTGGCCGCAATCAGGCGCACGTCGACCTTTTGCGATTGCACCGAACCAACACGGCGAATCTCACCTTCCTGTAGCACGCGCAGCAAACGCGCCTGGGCTTCCAATGGCAGTTCGCCGATTTCATCGAGGAACAAGGTGCCACCGTCCGCCGCTTCCACCAGGCCCGCACGCCCGGCGCTGGCGCCGGTGAACGCGCCTTTCTCGTGACCGAACAGTTCGGACTCGATCAGGGATTCGGGGATCGCCGCGCAGTTCACCGAAATCATCGGCGCCTTGGCACGCTTGGACAGATTGTGCAGGGCGCGGGCCACCAGTTCTTTACCGGTGCCTGATTCGCCTTGGATCAATACATTGGAGTCAGTCGGCGCGACTTTGCGGATCTTGCTGTACAGATCCTGCATGGGCGGGCACGAACCGATGATGCCGATTTCGCCATTGCTGTTATCAACCCCTGGCTTGTCGGCAGCTTTGCCGGCGGGACGCTGTTCGGCAGGCGCGCTGCTGACCGACTGACGGTCGCGCAAGATACGCGCCACCGCCTGAAGCATTTCGTCATGGTCGAACGGCTTGGCGATGTAGTCCACCGCGCCCATCTTCATGGAGTCCACCGCCGAACGCAGGCTGGCGTAGCTGGTCATGATCAGCACCGGGGTGCCTTGGCCGAGCTTGATCAACTCGGTGCCAGGTGCGCCAGGCAGGCGCAGGTCACTGACAATCAGGTCGAACGTGGGAATGCTGAATCGCTCCTGGGCTTCCTGCACCGAGCCGGCTTCGCTGACCTGGTACTGATTTCGTTCAAGCAGGCGACGCAAGGCAGAGCGGATAATGGTTTCGTCTTCGACGATCAAAATGTGCGGCATTGATTCAATTCTCTCGACGGTCTCAGTTCACAGCGGACGTCGCTTCGACATGACGCGGCAAGGTCACCCGAATACGGGTGCCGCGTTGGCTTTCTGTGTCAGCCGGGCTGTCGATGGTGATTTGTCCATAATGCTCTTCAACGATGGAATAGACCAGTGCAAGGCCCAGACCGGTACCTTCACCTGGGTCCTTGGTGGTGAAGAAGGGTTCGAACAATCGGTCCATGATGTTCTGTGGAATACCGCTACCTTCATCTTCGACGATCAGATCGACCGTATGTTCGAAAGCCTCGGTCTTGACGCGTACCGCGCTGCCGGCTGGGGTCGCATCGCGGGCGTTGGACAGCAGGTTGATCAGCACTTGGGCTAGGCGTTGTGAGTCGCCGTCTACCCAGTGGTCCGGGTCGCACAAGTTGAAAAACTGTACTTCGAAATTACGCCGGTTCAAGGCGAGCAAGCCTATGGCATCCTGCGCCACCTCGGCCAGGCACACGGCTTCGTCCTGGTTCTGATGGCCGCCCGCGTGGGCGAAGCTCATCAGCGACTGCACGATCCGCGAGACGCGCTTGGTCTGTTCGAGGATTTGCCCGCTGATCTCGGTAATTTCGCCGTCTTCTTCGCGCTCTTCCCGCAGGTTCTGCGCCAGGCACGCGATACCGGTGATCGGATTACCGATTTCATGGGCCACCCCCGCTGCCAGTCGACCAATACTGGCCAGGCGCTCGGAGTGCACCAGCTTGTCTTCGAGCATCTGGGTTTCGGTCAGGTCTTCCACCAGCAACACCAGGCCGCTGTTACCGGGGGCGAGGGGTTCGTCGATGGCGGCCTTGTGCAGGTTGAGCCAGCGTGTCTGGCCGTCGAGGGCCAAGTGCTGCTTGTGCAAGTGTTCGTCGGGCAGATTGATGAAGCCTTGCAGCAGTTCTTTCCAGGGCTCGCCCAGGGTATTGAGGCGTGAACCGACGACGCGTTGTGCAGGGATGCCCGTGAGCTCTTCCATGGCCTTGTTCCACATCAGGATCTCTTGATCCTTGGCCAGGGAACACACGCCCATCGGCAGTTCCTGCAGGGTCTGGCGGTGGTAGCGGCGCAGGGCGTCGAGTTCGGCGGCGAGACCGGTGAGGCGGGAGTGGTAATCCTCCAGTCGGCTCTCGATGAAATGGATGTCTTCGGTGACATAGTTTTCGCCGCCAGCCTTATAGGGCAGGAAGGTTTCCACCATGTCCTGAGCCACGCTCGGCCCCATCAGCCCCGACAGGTTGGCTTCGATGCGATCACGTAAACGACGCAGCGCGTAGGGGCGGCGTTCGTCGAACGGCAGGTAGAGATCGCGCAGCGCCTGTTCGACTTCCTTTTGCGCCGCCTTGGCGCCCAACGGCTTGGCCAGTTGCGTGGCGAACTCCTGGGGCGAGGCCGCATGCAATTCACGCCGTTGCGGGCGACGCACGTTATCCACCGCACAGGCTTCGGCGGCGCTGGTTTCTTCCGGGCTGGCGTTGGTGAACAGCGAGATCAGGGTGAACATCAAGACGTTGGCGGCCAAGGACGCAATCGCCGCCATGTGCCAACTGGTGTCATCCAGCACGTAAATCATGTTGAGCAGCGGGATGTAGAAGCCCTGCAGGTTGCCGACCAGCGGTAGCAGCATGGTCACGACCCACACCAGGATCCCCGCCAACAAGCCGGCGATAAACCCACGGCGATTGGCGGTCGGCCAGTACAGTACCGACAGCACACCCGGCAGGAACTGCAAGGTGGCGACAAATGCAACGATACCCAGGTTGGCCAGGTCTTGCCCGGCGCCCAGCAGCAGGTAGAAACCGTATCCGGCCATGATGATCGCAACAATCAGCGCGCGGCGCGTCCATTTCAGCCAGCGGTAGATGTTGCCTTCGGCCGGCGGCTGGTAAAGCGGCAATACCAAATGGTTGAGTGCCATGCCCGAAAGCGCCAGGGTCGTGACGATGATCAACCCGCTGGCCGCTGACAAACCGCCGACATAAGCCAACAGTGCCAACGCCGGGCTGTTGGCGGCAATGCCGATGCCGAGGGTGAAGTATTCCGGGTTGGTAGTTGCCCCCAGTTTCAGACCCGCCCACAGGATCAGCGGCACTGCCAGGCTCATCAACAGCAGGAACAGCGGCAAACCCCAGCTGGCGCTGACCAGCGAGCGCGGGTTGAGGTTTTCGGTGAAGGTCATGTGGTACATGTGCGGCATCACGATCGCCGAGGCGAAGAACACCAGCAGCAGCGTGCGCCATGGGCCTTCCTGCAGGGGCGTGTGCAGGGCGGCGAGGGCGGTCTGGTTTTGCAGCAGCCACAACTCCAACTGTTGCGGGCCGTCGAACACACCGTACAGCGCATAGAGGCCTACGCCGCCAATGGCGATCAGCTTGATCACCGACTCGAAGGCAATCGCAAACACAAGGCCTTCGTGTTTCTCACGGGTGGCAATATGGCGCGAGCCGAAGAAAATCGTGAACAGGCTGATCAGCGCGCAGAACGCCAGGGCGACTCTATGTTGCACAGGCTCGCGGGTGAGGATGCTGATGGAGTCGGCCACGGCCTGGATTTGCAGGGCCAGCAACGGCAATACACCGATCAACATGAAGATGGTGGTCAGCGCGCCGGCCCAGGTGCTGCGAAAGCGGAAGGCGAACAGGTCGGCCAGGGATGACAACTGATAAGTGCGGGTGATCTTCAGGATCGGGTACAGCAACACCGGCGCCAGCAGAAACGCGCCGGACACCCCGAGATAGCTGGAAAGAAAGCCATAACCGTATTGATAAGCCAGGCCGACGGTGCCGTAAAACGCCCAGGCACTGGCATACACGCCCAGGGACAAGGTGTAGGTCAATGGATGGCGAATGATCGCCCGCGGAATCATTCCGCGCTCACTGATCCAGGCGACGCCGAACAACGCGGCCAGATAGGCGGCGCTGATCAGCAGCATCTGGGTGAGGCTAAAGCTCATCGGCATCTTTTTGGCTCTGCAGGATGAAAGTCACGACGATCAGAATCAGCCACAGCAAATAAGGGCGATACCAGGCGCCCGTGGCGTCGATCCACCAATCCATGATGGCGGGAGAAAACAGGTAGATCCCGACGACCAGCAGCAGGACCAATCGATAGATGTACATGTTGGCCTCTGATTGAAAAACTGCGGCGATGGTAACGGATGCTTGGCAAGCTGCAAGCGCCTTCAGCTCAATTGCGCTTCGGCCAGCGTGAGTGTGCGCGGGATCTTTGTCGCATCCCAGTGTGAAATGCCCCAATCCAGCAGTTCCCGTGGGCTGGCGTGCAGCAGTTCGGCGCCGGGTTGCTGGCCGAGGGCGCGCAGGGCTCTCAGTAGCAAAGGCGTGGCCTGGTCGGGCGTCAACGGTGGGGAACGATAGGATTTGCCCAGCTTGTTACCGTCCGGCTGGATGATCAGCGGCACGTGCAGGTAGCGCGGTTGGCGCAGGCCGAGCAACTCTTGCAAGTAGAGTTGGCGTGGCGTGGAGTCGAGCAGGTCAGCGCCGCGCACGATGTCGGTAACACCTTGCCATGCATCGTCGAGCACTACAGCCAGTTGATAGGCATAAAGGCCATCTCGGCGACGGATGACGAAATCGCCTACATCGCGTCCCAGGTGCTGTCGGAATTCGCCCTGAACGCGGTCGGTAAAGTGGTACGCAAGCTCAGGGACACGCAAGCGGATGGCGGCGTCCTGCTGATCGTGGCCGGCATTGCGACACAGGCCTGGGTAGATCCCGTTGTAGGGTTCCAGTTGTTTGCGTGAGCAGGTGCAGGCGTAGGCCAGGCCGTGGTTGAACATGTCGTTCAGCACTTTGGCGTAGGCTTCGTGCCGCTCGCTTTGCCGGACCTGTTCACCGTCCCATTCAAAGCCGTAGCTTTCCAGGGCGCGCAGGATCGCGGCTTGGGCGCCGGGCTCTTCACGGGGAGGGTCGAGGTCTTCCATACGCATCAACCAGCGGCCGTTATTGGCGCGGGCATCAAGGTAGGAGGCGAGAGCAGCGACCAGCGAGCCGAAATGCAAATGGCCACTGGGCGTGGGGGCGAAACGCCCGATATAAGTAGAGGCTGTCATGGGCCGGATACTACTGGAAATTCGGTAAACGCCAGAAACAAAAATGGGGCGTTTGCACGCCCCATTCGTTCAGCTCGGCGGGATTACTTGCCGACCTGTTTTTCCTTGATTTCGGCCAAGGTCTTGCAGTCTACGCAGAGGTCCGCGGTTGGGCGGGCTTCCAGGCGACGGATACCGATCTCGACACCGCAGGATTCGCACCAGCCGTATTCTTCGTCCTTGATCAGCTGCAGCGTCTTGTCGATCTTCTTGATCAATTTGCGCTCGCGATCACGGGCGCGCAGTTCAAGGGCGAATTCTTCTTCCTGGCTCGCACGGTCGGCCGGATCAGGGAAGTTGGCTGCTTCGTCCTTCATATGGTCAACGGTGCGGTCGACCTCCTGCATCAAGTCCTGTTTCCACTTGTTCAGGATTTTGGTGAAGTGCTCGCGCATGGGCTCGCCCATGTACTCCTCACCTTTCTTCTCTACGTAAGGTTCGAAGCCGTTGAGGCCTTGAGTCTGCTGTTGCTTTGCTTGGGTGGACATGAATAGACCGCCTCTCACTCTTCTAATCCATTGCGCAGGATTGCAACGTCACCGACACCTGCCGGCCCTGCGGCTGCAAGCGGGCGAACTTACCAGATAGATTCGGGGTGCGCCACTCCCGGTTGTCGAGGCCCATGGCAAAGGGGTTGCAAACTACATCAGCCCGCCATTGCTGGGCATGGGTTGCCTCGAATGTTGATTTTAGTCGTTTTGCAGGCGCTTGCCCGATCCGTACAGGCCGCCGGGCAGGCAATAGAACATGTTTTACGGCGTGGGTTCGGTAGAATCCAGATTTTGTCCCTACCGTTAAGGAAGGCTAATGGCTCAGCCCTACAGTGCGCGCAGTCGCGCCATCGAACCTTTTCATGTCATGGCATTGCTGGCGCGGGCCAATGAGCTGCAAGCCGCCGGGCATGACGTGATTCACTTGGAAATCGGCGAGCCGGACTTCACCACCGCCGAGCCGATCATCCAGGCCGGCCAGGCAGCATTGGCCAATGGCAAGACCCGCTACACCGCGGCACGCGGCCTGCCGGAACTGCGCGAAGCCATCAGCGGTTTCTATCAGCTGCGCTATGGGCTGAACGTTGACCCCCAGCGCATTTTGATCACCCCTGGTGGTTCCGGCGCCTTGTTGCTGGCCAGCAGCCTTTTGGTGGACCCGGGCAAGCATTGGTTGCTCGCAGACCCAGGCTACCCCTGCAATCGCCACTTCCTGCGATTGGTGGAGGGCGCGGCGCAACTGGTGCCGGTTGGCCCCGAGGTGCGCTATCAGTTGACCGCCGACTTGGTAGCCAAGCACTGGGACCAGGACAGTGTGGGCGCGCTGGTAGCGTCGCCAGCCAACCCGACCGGCACGATCCTGACCCGCGACGAATTGGCCGGCCTTTCCGGCGCAATCAAAGCGCGCAACGGCCATCTGGTGGTGGATGAGATTTACCATGGCCTGACCTACGGCACGGACGCAGCCAGCGTGCTGGAAGTCGACGATGATGCTTTCGTCCTGAATAGTTTTTCGAAGTATTTCGGCATGACCGGCTGGCGCCTGGGTTGGTTGGTTGCGCCGCCCGACGCTGTGGGTGAATTGGAGAAACTGGCGCAAAACCTCTACATCAGTGCGCCAAGCATGGCGCAGCACGCGGCGCTGGCCTGCTTCACCCCACAAACCCTGAACATTCTGGAAGAGCGCCGGGCCGAATTTGGTCGCCGTCGCGACTTCTTGCTGCCAGCGTTACGCGAGCTGGGATTTGGTATTGCCGTCGAGCCGGAAGGCGCATTCTATTTGTATGCCGATATCAGCGCGTTCGGCGGTGATGCCTTCGCATTCTGTCGCCACTTCCTCGAAACCGAGCATGTGGCGTTTACGCCAGGCTTGGATTTTGGCCGCTACCAGGCCGGCCACCATGTGCGCTTTGCCTACACGCAAAACCTCGATCGGCTACAGGAAGCAGTGGAACGGATCGCACGTGGCTTGCGGAGTTGGCAAGGCTGATGCGCTTTAATCCTCCCCTCGAAGAAGCGCGGCTGATTCGCCGCTACAAGCGTTTTCTCACCGATATCGAAACCGTTAGCGGCGAGTTGCTGACCATTCACTGCCCTAACACCGGCTCGATGCTCAATTGCATGGTCGAAGGCGGGCAGGTCTGGTTCAGTCGCTCCAATGACCCTAAACGCAAGTTGCCCGGCACCTGGGAAATCGCCGAGACACCCCAGGGCCGTCTGGCGTGCGTGAACACGGCACGCGCTAATCAGTTGGTCGAGGAGGCATTGCGTGCAGGGGTAATTACCGAACTCAATGGCTTCACCGCCTTGAAGCGCGAAGTACCCTACGGTCAGGAGAAAAGCCGTATCGACTTTCGCCTGGAGTATGCCGACGGCGCGGCCTACGTTGAAGTCAAAAGCGTGACCCTGGGCTTTGATGGTTCCTCGGTTGCCGCCTTCCCCGATGCGGTGACCCAGCGCGGCGCCAAGCATTTGCGCGAACTGGCCCATCTGGCGCGCGAGGGCGTGCGGGCAGTGCAGTTGTATTGCGTCAATCTCTCGGGGATTGATGCAGTGCGCCCGGCCGTGGAGATCGACGCCGGTTACGCCTCTGCGCTACGTGAAGCCAAGGCGGCGGGGGTGGAAGTGCTGGCCTATGGCGTGCGGGTTACATCAGAAGAAATCTGTGTAGACCGACGGTTGGACGTGCTGCTCGACTAGAGTTCCACCCAAAGGCCCTGGGCGTCTTCGCGGCCAGGCAGGGGGGTGAGGCTTTGGCCGGCGCAAGGGCCGGCGATGCACTCGCCGCTTTCGATCAGGAACAGAGCGCCGTGGGTGGCGCATTGGATCAGGCTGGCGCTGGAGTCGAGAAACTGATCGGGTTGCCATTCCAGTGGAACGCCGCGATGGGGGCAGCGGTTGATATAGAAGTAGGGCACGCCGTCTCGGCGCACGGCCAACAGCTTGCAGCCGTCGATGTCAAAACCGAGGCTGCTGTCTGGCGCGAGGGTGTCGGAGGAGCAGAGAAACTTCATTTCAGTCCTTAAGTGCCTTGACGTTCAAATGCAAACAATTATCAAATGCCGGTTTCGCCCGTTTGCTGTACGGGCGCTCATTACGATGGTGGGCAAGCGTTTTCTGTCACATTGATGAGTGCTTGAGCGGCCCTGCCCCTGGAAGGAAACCCTGTTATGCGCCTGAGTGCCAGCGCTATCGCGCTTGTTGTCGGACTGCTGGTCAACCATGGGGCCCAAGCCTCTGAACTGCCACAACGCTGGGTAAGTGCCGGTGGGGCGCTGTCGGAATGGGTGACGGCCCTGGGCGGTGAGGCAAAACTGGTGGGGGTCGATACCACCAGTCAACATCCCGAGTCCCTCAGGGCGTTGCCGAGCATTGGCTACCAGCGACAGTTGTCGGCTGAAGGCATCCTGAGTTTGCGCCCGCAGGTGCTGGTGGGGACTGAAGAAATGGGCCCACCGCCCGTGCTGGCGCAGATTCGTAGCGCGGGCGTGCAGGTGGAGATGTTCTCGGCGCAGCCTGACTTGCTTGCGTTAAAAGGCAATCTTCAGCAGTTGGGCACGTTGTTGGGTAATGACGCCAAGGCCTCCGAATTGTTTGCCGGATATGAGCAGGCGCTGAACCAGCAAAAGCGTTGGGTCGCCAAGGCTCAGTCCACCCAAAACGCGCCAGGTGTATTGCTGCTGCTCGGGCATGCAGGCGGCAAGCCGCTGATCGCGGGCAAAGACACGGCGGCTGATTGGATGTTGCAACAGGCGGGCGGGCGCAATCTGGCGACCCATAGTGGTTACAAACCTTTTTCGGTGGAGTCGTTGGCGGGGTTGAGCCCGGATGTGCTGGTATTTGCTGACCGTGCCCTGAGTGGTGATGCGGCGCGTGCGGCGCTATTCAAAGAGAATCCGATCCTGGCTTCCACTCCGGCGGCTAAGAGTGGGCGGGTGTTTGAGGTGGACACCACCTTGCTGGTCGGCGGGCTTGGGCCGCGCCTGCCGAAAAGCCTGGCAGAGCTGTCTGCCGGGTTTTATCCGTCCCATGCTAAGCCTGCCCCATGACCACGTTGGTTAAACCGAAGACGCTCTTTATTGGGCTGGCGCTGTTGTGTGTATTGGCTATCTGGCTCTCGCTGGCATTGGGGCCGGTCAGCTTGCCATTGCTGGATACGCTCAACGCCGCGTTGCGACTGATGGGGCTGCCTATTGAGGCACAGGGGCTGGAGCAGGCTGAGCTGATCCTGGGGCAGATCCGTTTGCCGCGTACGCTGCTGGGGTTGGCGGTCGGCGGCGTGTTGGCTTTGTCGGGAGTGGCGATGCAGGGATTGTTCCGCAACCCTCTGGCTGATCCTGGATTAGTCGGGGTTTCCAGCGGTGCGGCGTTGGGGGCTGCAGTGGCGATTGTCGGTGCTTCGTTTTTTGGCGGTTTGCCGGATGCATTCGGGCCGTACTTGTTATCGCTGTGCGCATTCCTCGGCGGGCTGGGCGTCACCGCATTGGTCTATCGACTGGGGCGGCGCAACGGCCAAACCAATGTCGCGACGATGCTGCTTGCCGGCATTGCCCTTACAGCCCTCGCCGGCTCTGCGGTGGGCCTGTTTACCTACCTGGCCGATGACGCCACCTTGCGCACCCTGACATTCTGGAACCTAGGGAGCCTTAACGGCGCCAGCTATTCCAGGTTATGGCCGCTGTTGCTGGTGAGCGCGGGTGTGGCGCTGTGGTTGCCGCGCCGAGCGAAGGCGCTGAATGCATTGCTGCTCGGCGAGTCAGAAGCCAATCACCTTGGGATTGATGTGGAAAGGCTTAAGCGTGAGCTGGTCTTCTGCACGGCTTTGGGGGTGGGCGCTGCGGTGGCCGCAGCAGGCATGATTGGCTTCGTGGGCCTGGTGGTGCCGCATTTGGTGCGATTGCTGGCGGGGCCGGATCATCGGGTGCTGTTGCCAGCTTCCGTATTGGCGGGTGCAAGCTTGCTGCTGTTTGCCGATCTGGTAGCGCGCCTTGCCTTGGCGCCGGCTGAACTGCCGATCGGCATCGTCACTGCGTTTATCGGCGCTCCGTTTTTTCTTTACCTGTTGTTGCGGGGGCGTGCCTGATGCTGCGTGTGGAAGACTTGCAGATCTGTCGCGGGCGTAAAATTGTGTTGGCGGATGTCACCCTCGATTTATTGCCGGGCGAGGTGCTTGGCGTATTGGGCCCAAATGGCGCGGGTAAAAGCACGTTGCTAGGCGCGTTGTGCGGTGAACTGCATCCCGATCAAGGCACGGTGTGGCTGGATCAACGACCGTTGAGCGAATGGAGTGGTGCGCAGCGGGCGCAGCGCCTTGCGGTTTTGCCCCAGGCTTCGACGCTGGACTTTGCATTCCGCGTCGAAGAGGTTGTCGGCATGGGGCGTTTGCCACATCAAACTGGGCGAGTACGCGACGACGAGATTATAAAGGCAGCCTTGCAGGCGGCAGATGTCGGTCACTTGAGCGGTCGCAGCTACCTGGCGTTGTCTGGCGGGGAGCGTCAACGCGTTCACCTGGCGCGCGTGCTTGCGCAGTTATGGCCAGGTGAAGCAGGGCAGACGTTACTGCTGGATGAGCCGACGTCAATGCTGGACCCCTTGCACCAACATACAACCTTGCAGGCCATCCGGACCTTTGCCGATCGAGGAGCGGCAGTGCTGGTGATCCTTCATGACCTGAACCTGGCGGCGCGTTACTGTGATCGAATTATGTTGCTTCAGGCGGGGCGTCCCCATGCCCTGGATACACCGGCGCAGGTAATGCAGCCTGAGCCGCTGAAAGCGGTGTTTGGTCTGGATGTGCTCGTGCAACCCCATCCGGAACGTGGGCATCCGTTGATTATTGCGCGCTAGGTTTTGACAGGCAAAAAAAGACCCGGCAAGAGCCGGGTCAAATAACCGTGATTAGCCTGATGAGGAGATAATCTGAGAGTCCGAACCAATGGTCTTTCAGTTATCGGCTGATCTCGCGACCAGTTGTGATAATCATAACGATTCTCATTTGAGAGTCAACATTTGTTTTTGCATGTCTTCCGCGTTTTCTCAAACGTATGTTCGCAATGCCTGTAAATGTTGGGTTTTATAGTCGAGCTAATTTTTCTGGCGTGCCGACAGAGCGTCCAATTGACGGTTCAACGCTTCCTTGCGCTCAGCAGGAATGTCGTTCCAGTGCACATCCATCAATGCCCCTTCGATGGCATACAGCAGCACTTTTGACGCGCGGAACCCGCGCGTCCGCACGGCTCGGTAAGCATCGACCGCGCCCAGGCGACGCAAGTCCGACGCACTGTGGATGCCCACTGCGTGCAGCCACTGTGCTGACGTCTTGCCGAGGTTTTTCAGGTGTTGCAGCTCATCGTTCATCAAGCCTCCTTGCGACGGCCGAATGGTTCGGTGGGTATCGTGACCAGGCAAGCCTGAGCAGGAGTGTAGCGCTCAGTAGGAAAAGCGTAGTTCTTTAGTCGGAAACGGCCTAAAGACGTATGAGAATGACTAGATCATGCAGGCGGGAAGTCCCCGGTTCGACTATGCGAAACCGGGGTAGAGGCAGCGGCTTTTAGCGGGTGCGGTAGCGTAGGCGGGTGCCGAAATTGACCGACATGAGGATCTCATCGGCAGTGAGTTCTGGCGGGAAGTAAGTACCGGAAATCTGCGCATGGGCCAGGCTCGCTCCTTCCATTGGGCAGTCACGCAAGTCCAGGCCACGCAAATCGGCGGAGCGGAAATACGCGTCGGTAAAATCCACGCCAGCGGCGTTAAGCTCACGCAGGTCCAACCCACGGAAGTCGCCACCGCGCATATCGATGACCCCGTCTTTTGGGCGTTCCTCGTTAAATCCTCGGACATCATCTTTATGCAGGAGCGAGTAAAGCGGAGTATCAAGAAGCTTGGGCTGACTCATGAAGGCGACTCCTGTTGGATTTATGACGCCATTATAGTGCCACTATTGCTTGGTCGTGCGACTTGGCAGACGACACGACCAAGAAATTTTTCTTTACAAGCCTGGCAAGTGTTGGCGAATATGCGCGACCAAGGCATCCAGGGTCCCGCTTTCGTTGGTTTCGACGCGTTTGCTGAGGAGCAGTTCCTCGGCTGTCAGCGGGTCGCGATTGGCGTGCTGTTCTTCGATAACCGTCAATGTCGCGTCGGAAGGATCGTTTTTATCTGCCTGACGTTGCGCCAACCAGCTTGAGATAACGGCCTGAGGCGCATTGCAATCCAGGATCAGGAAGGGTGCACCGGTGGCTTCAGCAATCTTGGCAGCTGCATCACGTTGTTCGCGCTTAAGGAAGGTCGCATCCAGCACCACTGGGTAACCTGCGCGAAGGACGGTGTCGGCGATTTCATTCAAGCGCGCGTAGGTCGCCGCGCTGGCATCGGCTGCATAGATGCCGGCCTGAGGCGTGTTTTCCACATGTTGCTCGCCGAACAGGCGCTTGCGCTCCACATCCGAACGCAGGCGCACAGCGCCCAAGGCTTCGACCAGGCGCATGGCAACATGGCTTTTGCCTACGGCCGAAACACCATGGGTAATTGCCAGGAAGCGCGACGGAATGGTGCTGTAGCTTTCCGCCAGGTTGGCATAGTTGCGGTATTGGCGCAGGGTCGTCGCGCGCTGCACCGGGCTGGCTTCGCTCGGCATGCTGAACAGTGAAACCTTGGCGCGTACCAGCGCTCGGTAGGCTTTATAGAAGTTCAGGACTTCCAGGCCGTGATAATCACCGGTCAGCTCCAGGTACTGGCTGATGAAGCGACGCGCCAGGGACTTGAGGCCACGGTCTTCCAAGTCCATGGCCAGGAAGGCGGTGTCGGCGTACACGTCGGTAAAGCGGAAAGGCTCGTTGAACTCGATGCAGTCGAAGATCACCACGTGGCCATCGATCAGGGTTGCGTTACCCAAGTGAATATCACCGTGGCATTCGCGGGTAAAACCCTCCAGCTTGCGCTGGGCGAACAGCGGCTTGAGGCGCTCGAAGCTGCTTTCGGCCCAGGCGTGCAGCGCGTCCAGTTGAGCCAGGTCAGCCTTGTCGCTGAGGAACGGGCGGATCTGATCGAAGTTCTGGCGAACCGGTGCCATCACTTCGTCCGGGGTGCCGGCAGGGTGTTCTTGCGGGACTGTCGGCGCGGTGAGGTGGAAGTGCGCGATCTGCTTGGCCATCTCATCAATGTGCGCGCTGGTCAGTTCGCCGTTGGCTTGCAGGGTACTGAGCAATTGGCTTTGTGGGAACTGACGCATTTTCAGCGCGTACTCGATCACCGGGCCATCGCCACCCAGTTGCGGGGCTTCGGCAGTGCCGGTGATCGGCAACACTTCAAGATACAAATCGTCTGTCAGGCGCTGGTTGAGGCGCAGTTCTTCCCGGCAGAAGTGGCCGCGCTTTTCCAGGTCGGTGAAATCCAGAAAGCCGAAGTTCATCGGCTTCTTCAGTTTATAAGCGTAGGAACCGGTCAGTACGACCCAGGAAATATGGGTCTCGATGACTTGGAACGCTTCAACCGGATGGGGGTATAAAGCCGGGTTTTGCAGGGCGGCGATCAGGGACTGGCTCACGGGCGATCCTTCAGAGTCTGGGGAAAAACATGGCGGGCATTATGGCTGCTGCGGCCGGTCGTGCAAACCGCTGTCCGGCTCATGTTGATCCTCAATAAAGTGCGTATAATCCGCCGCCATGACTCGAACCCGATCTCCCCGTTCCCGTAAAAAACCTCCCTCCCGTGGCCTTCGCCCTTGGCTGGGCTGGGCGCTCAAGCTTGGCTTGGTGGGCCTCGTCGTGCTCGCCGGCTTTGCGGTGTACCTCGACGCTGTGGTCCAGGAGAAATTCTCCGGCAAGCGCTGGACCATTCCGGCCAAGGTGTACGCGCGCCCACTGGAACTGTTCACCGGCCAGAAGCTGAGCAAGGATGACTTCCTGACCGAGCTCGATGCCTTGGGCTACCGCCGCGAACCCGTGAGCAACGGTCCGGGTGCGGCCGCCGTCACGGGTAACACCGTCGACCTGAATACCCGCGGCTTCCAGTTCTACGAAGGCCTGGAAAAAGCCCAGCCGGTGCGCGTGCGCTTTTCCGGCGATTACGTTGCCGAGTTGTCGTCGCTCAATGGCTCGAAGCTGCCCGTGGTTCGACTGGAACCGCTGATGATCGGCGGCATTTACCCGAAAAACCTTGAAGATCGCATCCTGATCAAGCTTGATCAGGTGCCGCCGTACCTGCTGGAAACCCTGGTCGCCGTCGAAGACCGCGATTTTTACCACCACTGGGGCGTCTCGCCGAAGTCGATTGCCCGCGCGGTTTGGGTGAACACCTCTGGCGGTAAGATGACCCAGGGCGGCAGCACGCTCACGCAACAATTGGTCAAGAACTTCTACCTGACCAATGAGCGCAGCCTGACGCGCAAGCTCACCGAAGCCATGATGGCGATGCTGCTGGAGCTGCACTACAGCAAGCAGGAAATCCTCGAGGCCTACCTCAACGAGGTGTTCGTCGGCCAGGACGGCCAGCGCGCCGTGCATGGTTTTGGCTTGGCCAGCCAGTTCTTCTTTGGCCAGCCGCTGTCTGAATTGAAGCTGCATCAGGTCGCGTTGCTGGTGGGCATGGTCAAGGGGCCTTCCTACTACAACCCGCGTCGTAACCCTGAGCGCGCACTGGAACGTCGAAACCTGGTGCTCGATGTGCTTGAGCAACAGGGCGTTGCGACGGCGGACCAAGTCGCCGCGGCGAAGAAAATGCCACTGGGTGTAACCACCCGCGGCAAGCTGGCGGACAGCTCCTTCCCAGGCTTTATCGATCTGGTCAAACGTCAACTGCGTGAAGACTACCGCGACGAAGACTTGACCGAAGAAGGCCTGCGGATCTTCACCAGTTTCGACCCGATCCTGCAGATGAAAGCCGAAGCGTCCGTCAATGACACCTTCAAGCGCCTCACGGGGCGTAAAGGCTCCGATGAAGTCGAAGCGGCAATGGTCGTGACCAACCCGGAAACCGGTGAAGTGCAGGCCATGATCGGCAGTCGCCAGGCCAGCTTCGCCGGTTTCAACCGCGCGCTGGATGCGGTACGGCCAATCGGTTCGCTGGTCAAGCCTGCGGTTTACCTGACCGCCTTGGAAAAGCCGAGCAAATACACGCTGACCAGTTGGCTGTCGGATGATCCATTGTCGGTCAAGGGGGCTGATGGCCAGGTGTGGACGCCGCAGAACTTCGACCGTCGCTCCCACGGTACGGTGTTCCTATACCAAGGGATCGCTCACTCCTACAACATCTCCACTTCCCGCCTCGGCCTTGAAGTCGGCGTGCCGAACGTCCTCAAGACGATCGCGCGACTGGGTGTCACCCGTGAATTCCCGGCCTTTCCGTCGATCCTGCTGGGCGCTGGCGCGATGACCCCGATGGAAGTCGCAACCATGTACCAGACCCTAGCCAACGGTGGTTTCAATACACCGATGCGCGGGATCCGCAGCGTGTTGACTGCCGAAGGCGAGCCGCTCAAGCGTTACCCGTTCCAGATTCAGCAACGTTTTGATGCGGGCTCCATCTATCTGATTCAGAACGCCATGCAGCGCGTGATGCGTGAAGGTACCGGTAGTTCTGTCTATAAGGTCCTGCCATCGAACCTGACGCTGGCGGGCAAGACCGGTACCAGTAACGATTCGCGCGACAGTTGGTTCGCCGGCTTCGGCCAGGACGTGCTGGCGGTGGTGTGGCTGGGGCGTGACGATAACGGCAAGACCCCGTTCACCGGTGCTACCGGTGCGCTGCAGGTCTGGACCAGCTTCATGCGCAAAGCCGACCCACTGCCGTTGAACATGCCGCAGCCAGATAACATCGTGCAGGCCTGGATTGATCCGCACACGGGTCAAGGCTCTGATGCCAACTGTCCGGGCGCGGTGCAGATGCCGTATATTCGCGGCAGCGAACCGCCACCCGGTGCCGCGTGCGGTGGCAGTGCCCCTGCTGACGCGGAATCGGTGATGGATTGGGTCAAGGGCTGGATGAATTAAGCAAAGAGGGTTTCAAGTGAACAAATGGTTGTTTCCAGCTATTACAGCTCTGGCTTTGCTCAGCGGTTGCTCCAGCGTCCAACGCGGCTCCATTCCCGTGGTGGACTCCAGCACAGCCGTCTCCAATAACGACCGGATTTCGGCCAATGGCGGGTTCCGTCAAACCGTGACCCAGCGCCCTGCGCAGGCAACGACCCAGGCAATGCCACAGGATTCCGGCGTGGTGGTGATGGTGCCAGGCGGCGGCGCAGCGGCATCGGCGCCGATCAGTGCTGAGCCCTGGACGCCGGGCCCAAGCACCTCGGGCCCGATTGACTCCACGCCGGTTCAAGCGGCGCCGATCAATCAAGGCACCTACAACATGCCGTCGACGCCAAGTGGTATTCCGTCATCCTCCAGCGGTGGCGGCCTGTCGGCTGATGAGCAATTGGACGGCCCGGTGCTGGCGCTGCTGACCACTGCCCAGCAACAGCAGGCAGGGGGGATTTGAACGGCGCTTCGTCCAGCCTTGAGCGTGCCCAGCGTGTTGCACCTCGCGAGCCTCAAGTGTTGTACCGCTTGGCGCAAGTACGCATGGCCCAGGGCGACGCGCCGCAAGCCGAGCAGTTTGCCCGTCGGGGCCTGAGCCTGGCTAACGGTCGTCCAGACCTGCAAGCCAGTCTGTGGGCCTTGATTGGTGACGCGCGTGCCGCACAAGGTGACGCAGCCGGCGCGGCCCAGGCTCGCCAGAAAGCCAAGGTCAGCCTCTGATGGATGCACGCTTTCCCGCAATTGCCGAACAGTTATTGCTGATTGAGCGCGAATTGCGCGTGCAGGGCTGGTGGGACGAGGTGTCCCCCAGCGTCGAGGCACTCAGCAGCGTTGAGCCCTTTTCGGTAGACACCCTGGACTTTCACCAGTGGCTGCAATGGATCTTCCTGGTGCGCATGAAGCAGATCCTCGAGCAGGACCTGCCATTGCCAAATGCTTCGGGGATCATGGAGATGGCGGAGATGGTCTACGCTGACCGCCCGCTGGAAAGCCTCGGCTTGCGCAATGCGCTGAAAAAGTTCGACCAACTGATCGCCGACGCTCGTTAATTGCCTGACTGCCGGGTTTTCCGGCAGTCTTGCGCACATTTCTACCGCTTGACGACATTCAGGCGAGTTTTATCCCTCCTCAAACCCCTTTCTTCTACGTTCTCATGCGCTTAGTTGGAAAAAAGCGCAATTATTGCTTGACTTGAAGGGGCTGAAACAGAAGAATCCAAAGTCCGCTGTATCGGGACTGCCAGAAGCAGGCCCGCTCAGCAGATCATGAGGCGCACATCCGCGCCGACCTGTTACACCCGCAACGCGTTACCTCGCGCTGGGTGGGAAAAGCCCGCAACACTTGGGACGATCCCAATACTTGCTCAGTCAGTGCTGACGTAGTCGGCGACCACCGTCGCTCATGCTCTGTTGAGAAGTAAACCTATTAAGACCCGTCGGTTTTCAACGGACGGTATTCTGGCGTTTTAGAGGTGAACAACGTGGAGCTTTTATCTGGCGGTGAGATGCTCGTCCGCTTTTTGCGTGACGAAGGCGTCGACTATATCTACGGGTACCCAGGTGGTGCTCTGCTGCATGTCTACGACGCACTGTTCAAGGAACCGGCTGTTACCCACATCCTGGTTCGCCACGAACAGGCCGCGACCCATATGGCTGACGGTTATGCCCGTGCCACCGGTAAAGCCGGTGTGGTACTGGTAACATCCGGCCCAGGCGCAACCAATGCCATTACCGGCATCGCGACTGCCTATATGGACTCCATCCCGATGGTGATCATTTCTGGCCAGGTGGCAAGCACCATGGTCGGTACCGATGCATTCCAGGAAACCGACATGATCGGTATCTCCCGGCCGATCGTGAAACACAGCTTCATGATCAAGCATGCCTCGGAAATCCCGGAAATCATGAAGAAGGCCTTCTACCTCGCACAGTCCGGTCGCCCGGGCCCTGTGGTGGTTGATATCCCGAAAGACATGACCAACCCGGCGGAAAAATTCGAATACGTCTTCCCGAAAAAAGCCAAGCTGCGTTCCTACAGCCCGGCCGTTCGTGGGCACTCGGGGCAAATTCGCAAGGCAGCAGAAATGCTCCTGGCGGCCAAGCGTCCCGTGTTGTATTCGGGTGGTGGTGTGATTCTGGGCGGCGGTTCCGCACCGCTGACCGAACTGGCCAAGCTGCTCAACCTGCCGGTGACCAACACCTTGATGGGCCTCGGCGCATTCCCGGGTACGGATCGCCAGTTTGTCGGCATGCTCGGCATGCACGGCAGCTACACCGCCAACCTGGCGATGCACCATGCCGACGTGATCCTGGCAGTGGGTGCACGTTTCGATGACCGGGTAATCAACGGCGCGAGCAAATTCTGCCCGAACGCCAAGATCATCCATATCGACATCGACCCTGCGTCCATCTCCAAGACCATCAAGGCCGATGTGCCGATCGTAGGTCCGGTTGAAAGCGTATTGACCGAGATGGTTGCCGCGCTCAAGGACATCGGCGAAGCGCCGAACAAGGAATCCGTCGCCAGTTGGTGGAAGCAGATTGACGAATGGCGCGGTGATCGTGGCCTGTTCCCTTACGATAAGGGCGACGGCAGCATCATCAAGCCACAAACCGTGATCGAGACCCTGTGCGAAGTGACCAAGGGCGACGCCTTTGTGACCTCCGACGTGGGCCAGCACCAGATGTTCGCCGCGCAGTACTACAAGTTCGACAAGCCTAATCGCTGGATCAATTCCGGTGGCCTGGGCACGATGGGCTTTGGTTTTCCTGCGGCCATGGGCGTGAAACTGAGCTTCCCGGACACCGACGTCGCGTGCGTCACCGGTGAGGGCAGCATCCAGATGAACATCCAGGAACTGTCGACGTGCCTGCAGTACGGCCTTCCGGTGAAGATCGTCTGCTTGAACAACGGCGTGCTGGGCATGGTTCGTCAGTGGCAGGACATGAGCTACAACAGCCGTCACTCCCATTCCTACATGGAGTCGCTGCCAGATTTCGTCAAATTGGTTGAAGCCTATGGCCACGTCGGCATTCGCATCACCGACTTGAAAGATCTGAAGCCGAAGATGGAAGAAGCGTTCGCCATGAAGGACCGCCTGGTGTTCATCGATATTCAGGTGGATACCAGCGAGCACGTCTACCCGATGCAGATCAAGGACGGCTCTATGCGCGACATGTGGCTGAACAAGACGGAGCGTACTTAATCATGCGGCATATTATCTCCCTGCTTCTGGAGAACGAACCCGGCGCTCTGTCTCGTGTTGTCGGCCTGTTTTCGCAACGCAACTACAACATCGAAAGCCTGACCGTGGCCCCGACCGAAGACCCGACCCTGTCGCGCCTGACGTTGACCACCGTGGGCCACGATGAGGTGATCGAGCAGATCACCAAGAACCTCAACAAGCTGATCGAAGTGGTCAAGCTGGTCGACCTGTCGGAGAGTGCCCACATCGAGCGCGAGCTGATGCTGGTCAAGGTCAAGGCCACCGGCGCCCAGCGTGCCGAGATCAAGCGCACTACCGATATTTATCGCGGGCAGATCGTCGATGTGAGCGCCAGCGTTTATACCGTTCAACTGACCGGTACAAGCGACAAGCTGGACAGCTTCATCCAATCGATCGGGACGGCCTCGATTCTGGAAACAGTACGCAGTGGTGTCACCGGGATTGCCCGTGGCGACAAAGTA
This sequence comes from Pseudomonas sp. H1_A03, assembly GCF_054685145.1. Lineage (NCBI taxonomy): Bacteria > Pseudomonadati > Pseudomonadota > Gammaproteobacteria > Pseudomonadales > Pseudomonadaceae > Pseudomonas > Pseudomonas sp. H1_A03. The sequence goes on along the minus strand of NZ_CP162829.1, from coordinate 293,899 downwards.
CTCAGCATCTAACCCAAATTAGTGAATGGCCTTACGGCCTGGATATATAGAGGAACCTCATGAAAGTTTATTACGAAAAAGATTGTGACCTGTCGATCATCCAGGGCAAGAAAGTCGCCATCATCGGCTACGGCTCCCAGGGTCACGCACAAGCGTGCAATCTGAAAGATTCCGGCGTTGACGTGACTGTTGGCCTGCGCAAAGGCTCGGCCACTGTTGCCAAGGCTGAAGCCCATGGCCTGAAAGTGACTGACGTTGCTTCCGCCGTTGCTGCTGCCGACCTGGTCATGATCCTGACCCCGGACGAGTTCCAGTCCGCGCTGTACAAGAACGAAATCGAGCCGAACATCAAGAAGGGCGCCACCCTGGCCTTCTCCCACGGCTTCGCGATTCACTACAACCAGGTAGTGCCACGCGCTGACCTCGACGTGATCATGATCGCGCCGAAAGCCCCGGGCCATACCGTGCGCTCCGAGTTCGTCAAAGGCGGCGGTATCCCTGACCTGATCGCGATCTACCAGGACGCTTCGGGCAATGCCAAGAACGTTGCGCTGTCCTACGCTGCGGGTGTTGGCGGTGGTCGTACCGGCATCATCGAAACCACCTTCAAGGACGAGACTGAAACCGACCTGTTCGGCGAACAAGCCGTTCTGTGCGGCGGTACCGTTGAACTGGTAAAAGCCGGTTTCGAAACCCTGGTTGAAGCTGGCTACGCGCCGGAAATGGCCTACTTCGAATGCCTGCACGAACTGAAGCTGATCGTCGACCTCATGTACGAAGGCGGTATCGCCAACATGAACTACTCGATCTCCAACAACGCCGAGTACGGCGAGTACGTGACGGGCCCGGAAGTGATCAACGCCGAGTCCCGCCAGGCAATGCGCAACGCCCTGAAACGTATTCAGGACGGCGAATACGCCAAAATGTTCATCAGCGAAGGCGCGACCGGCTACCCTTCGATGACCGCCAAGCGTCGTAACAACGCCGCTCACGGTATCGAAATCATCGGCGAGCAACTGCGCTCCATGATGCCGTGGATCGGTGCCAACAAGATCGTCGACAAAGCCAAAAACTAAGTCGTACGCATCAACGGAAAACGCGGCCTAGGCCGCGTTTTTTCGTTTGTGGGCTGGTTCTGGTATAAAGCTGCATCGTTTGCGGGCGAACACTCGCCGCAAGTATTTGTCGAATTTTTTCACACCGTTGCAAGGTAAAGTCCATGAGCGAACGTCCCGAAGAGCCACACCAGGCTTCTGACGCCGAAAGCCTGCTGCCGATCGATGAGCATGTCGAAGAAGGGCATGACGCCGAAGGTCGCAAGGTCCGGCATCGTGGCATCTATCTTTTGCCGAACCTGTTCACTACGGCAAACCTGTTTGCCGGCTTCTATTCCATCATCAACTCCATGAGCGCCCAAAGTGCGCTGGCGGCGGGTGATGCGGTGAGTGCCAGTAAGTATTTCGGTTTTGCTGCCATTGCCATTTTCGTTGCCATGGTGCTCGACGGCCTTGATGGTCGTGTGGCACGCATGACTAACACGCAAAGCGCCTTCGGTGCCGAGTACGACTCGTTGTCGGATATGGTCGCGTTTGGTGTAGCCCCCGCGTTGCTGGCATTTGCCTGGGCGCTGGGTGATATGGGTAAGGTTGGCTGGATGGTCGCCTTCATCTATGTTGCGGGCGCTGCTTTGCGTCTGGCGCGCTTCAATACTCAGGTGGGGACTGCTGACAAGCGGTATTTCATCGGTCTTGCCAGCCCGGCGGCTGCGGGGGTGGTGGCAGGTATTGTCTGGGCGTTCAGTGATTACGGCATTCAGGGTTCGAAAATGTCGTTCCTGGTGGCGTTGATGGTAGCTGCTGCCGGCATGCTGATGGTCAGCAACATCAAGTACAACAGCTTCAAGGAGCTGGACCTCAAGGGGCGCGTGCCTTTCGTGGCAATCCTGGCAGTGGTGCTGGTGTTCGCCGTGGTGTTCAGTGATCCTCCGCGTATTCTGTTGCTGGCGTTCCTGGTCTACGCCGCTTCGGGCCCGGTTCAGTATCTGTTGCATCTGCGCCGCGACAAAACATTGCCTTAATGTAATTTCCCCCATACTCCGCAGTCTATTGGTGCATCAGTTCTCCAACGCTGCGGAGTTGCCATGTTAATCAAGTTGCCTAAAGCGTCCGATTGCCATGAATCGGATGTCACTCCTGAATCTTTCTATCTTTCTCGCCGCAGCTTGCTTGGTGGTGCGCTTGCCGGCATCGCAGCCAGCAGTTTGCCGCGTTGGGCCAATGCTGAGGAAGCCTCACGTTATGCTGATGTTGAAGCGGGCAGGGCGCCGAGCTGGTTTGCCGAGAAGCTGCCGAGTACCCAATGGCAGGCAGTTACGGTAAAGGACGAAGCGATCACGCCGTTCAAGGATGCGACTCACTACAACAACTTCTATGAGTTTGGTACGGACAAGGGTGATCCCGCAGCGAATGCGGGCTCGCTCAAGACCGAGCCCTGGAGTGTGGTGATTGATGGCGAAGTCGCCAAGCCGGGGCGATATGCCCTGGAAGACTTTATGAAGCCGTATCAATTGGAAGAACGGATCTACCGTCTGCGCTGCGTCGAGGCGTGGTCGATGGTCATCCCCTGGATCGGCTTTCCGATCTCGGCCTTGCTCAAGCAGGTTGAGCCAACCTCCAAGGCCAAGTACATCCGCTTTGAAACTCTTCAGGATTCCAAGAGTATGCCGGGCCAGCGTTCGAGTTTCGGCTTGATCGATTGGCCTTATATAGAAGGGTTGCGCCTGGATGAGGCGATGAACCCGCTGGCGATCCTGGCTGTTGGCATGTATGGGCGTGAATTGCCCAACCAGAACGGCGCGCCGCTACGCTTGGTTGTGCCTTGGAAGTATGGCTTCAAGAGTGTGAAGTCCATTGTGCGGATCAGTCTCGTGAGCGAGCAACCGAAAACCACTTGGCAGAGCATCGCTGCGGATGAGTATGGGTTCTATGCGAATGTGAACCCAACGGTCGACCACCCTCGCTGGACTCAGGCGCGGGAGCGTCGTCTGCCGAGCGGCCTGTTCAGTCCGAATGTGCGTGAAACGCAGATGTTCAACGGCTACTCCGATGAGGTGGCTTCTCTTTATACCGGTCTGGATTTGCGGAAGAACTACTGATGCGCTATCCAGTTTGGCGCATTGGCGTCTTTATAGCTGCGGCGATATGGCCGTTGTATTGGCTGTATGAGGCGTGGGGTTTCGCCCTCGGGCCTGATCCGGGCAAGGTTCTGGTCGATCGACTGGGGCTGGGTACGTTGATCTTGTTGCTGATCACGCTGGGGATGACCCCGCTGCAGAAGCTTAGCGGTTGGGCGGGGTGGATAGCAGTGCGGAGGCAGTTGGGTTTGTGGTGCTTTGCCTATGTGGTGCTCCATCTGGCTGCTTATTGTGTGTTTGTACTGGGGTTGGATTGGACGCAGTTGGGCGTGGAATTGCGCAAGCGGCCTTACATCATTGTGGGGGCGTTGGGGTTCCTGTTGCTGTTGGTATTGGCGGTGACGTCGAATCGTTATAGTCAGCGTCGGCTGGGGAGTCGTTGGAAGAAGCTGCATCGCCTGGTGTATGTGATTCTTGGCCTCGGCTTGCTGCATATGCTGTGGATTGTGCGGGCTGATCTGAAGGAGTGGGCTATCTATGCTTCTATAGGTGTGTTGCTCTTAGTGCTGCGAATACCGCCTGTAATGCGCCGGATCCCCCGCCTTATTGCGAAAAAACCATTTTCTGCAACAAAAGCGTAATTAAGGGTTGACGGCAGATTCTGGAAGTCTATAATTCGCCCCACTTCCGGCGCAGTCGAAACGGAAAACTCCTTGGTAAACAAAGAGTTATGCGAGATTCGACAGCGAGTTGCTTCAGTTGATCGAAGCCCAGAAGGAGTTGGTAGGGCAGCGTTGTTTGGCTCTATTAACGTTTCGATCCTCTCGGTCGAAAGCGGAGAAAAAGAGGTGTTGACAGCAGCGTGTAACGCTGTAGAATTCGCCTCCCGCTAACGAGAGATCGGAAGCGCAAGTGGTTGAAGTTGTTGAAGAATTCTTCGAAAACTTCTGAAAATAATCACTTGACAGCAAATGAGGCTGCTGTAGAATGCGCGCCTCGGTTGAGATGAAAGATCTTAACCAACCGCTCTTTAACAACTGAATCAAGCAATTCGTGTGGGTGCTTGTGGAGTCAGACTGATAGTCAACAAGATTATCAGCATCACAAGTTACTCCGCGAGAAATCAAAGATGTAACCAACGATTGCTGAGCCAAGTTTAGGGTTTCTTAAAAACCCAAAGATGTTTGAACTGAAGAGTTTGATCATGGCTCAGATTGAACGCTGGCGGCAGGCCTAACACATGCAAGTCGAGCGGTAGAGAGAAGCTTGCTTCTCTTGAGAGCGGCGGACGGGTGAGTAATGCCTAGGAATCTGCCTGGTAGTGGGGGATAACGTTCGGAAACGGACGCTAATACCGCATACGTCCTACGGGAGAAAGCAGGGGACCTTCGGGCCTTGCGCTATCAGATGAGCCTAGGTCGGATTAGCTAGTTGGTGAGGTAATGGCTCACCAAGGCGACGATCCGTAACTGGTCTGAGAGGATGATCAGTCACACTGGAACTGAGACACGGTCCAGACTCCTACGGGAGGCAGCAGTGGGGAATATTGGACAATGGGCGAAAGCCTGATCCAGCCATGCCGCGTGTGTGAAGAAGGTCTTCGGATTGTAAAGCACTTTAAGTTGGGAGGAAGGGCAGTTACCTAATACGTGATTGTTTTGACGTTACCGACAGAATAAGCACCGGCTAACTCTGTGCCAGCAGCCGCGGTAATACAGAGGGTGCAAGCGTTAATCGGAATTACTGGGCGTAAAGCGCGCGTAGGTGGTTTGTTAAGTTGGATGTGAAATCCCCGGGCTCAACCTGGGAACTGCATTCAAAACTGACTGACTAGAGTATGGTAGAGGGTGGTGGAATTTCCTGTGTAGCGGTGAAATGCGTAGATATAGGAAGGAACACCAGTGGCGAAGGCGACCACCTGGACTAATACTGACACTGAGGTGCGAAAGCGTGGGGAGCAAACAGGATTAGATACCCTGGTAGTCCACGCCGTAAACGATGTCAACTAGCCGTTGGAAGCCTTGAGCTTTTAGTGGCGCAGCTAACGCATTAAGTTGACCGCCTGGGGAGTACGGCCGCAAGGTTAAAACTCAAATGAATTGACGGGGGCCCGCACAAGCGGTGGAGCATGTGGTTTAATTCGAAGCAACGCGAAGAACCTTACCAGGCCTTGACATCCAATGAACTTTCTAGAGATAGATTGGTGCCTTCGGGAACATTGAGACAGGTGCTGCATGGCTGTCGTCAGCTCGTGTCGTGAGATGTTGGGTTAAGTCCCGTAACGAGCGCAACCCTTGTCCTTAGTTACCAGCACATAATGGTGGGCACTCTAAGGAGACTGCCGGTGACAAACCGGAGGAAGGTGGGGATGACGTCAAGTCATCATGGCCCTTACGGCCTGGGCTACACACGTGCTACAATGGTCGGTACAGAGGGTTGCCAAGCCGCGAGGTGGAGCTAATCCCAGAAAACCGATCGTAGTCCGGATCGCAGTCTGCAACTCGACTGCGTGAAGTCGGAATCGCTAGTAATCGCGAATCAGAATGTCGCGGTGAATACGTTCCCGGGCCTTGTACACACCGCCCGTCACACCATGGGAGTGGGTTGCACCAGAAGTAGCTAGTCTAACCTTCGGGAGGACGGTTACCACGGTGTGATTCATGACTGGGGTGAAGTCGTAACAAGGTAGCCGTAGGGGAACCTGCGGCTGGATCACCTCCTTAATCGACGACATCAGCTGCTCCATAAGTTCCCACACGAATTGCTTGATTCATTGAAGAAGACGATAAGAAGCAGCCCGAAATTGGGTCTGTAGCTCAGTTGGTTAGAGCGCACCCCTGATAAGGGTGAGGTCGGCAGTTCGAATCTGCCCAGACCCACCAATTTTGTGTGGGAAACGCCTGTAGAAATACGGGGCCATAGCTCAGCTGGGAGAGCGCCTGCCTTGCACGCAGGAGGTCAACGGTTCGATCCCGTTTGGCTCCACCACTACTGCTTCTACGTTATGAAAGCTTAGAAATGAGCATTCCATCGTTATGATGGTGAATGTTGATTTCTAGTCTTTGATTAGATCGTTCTTTAAAAATTTGGGTATGTGATAGAAAGATAGACTGAGCGTTACTTTCACTGGTAACGGATCAGGCTAAGGTAAAATTTGTGAGTTACTCAGTTTTGAGTATTATCGAATTTTCGGCGAATGTTGTCTTCACAGTATAACCAGATTGCTTGGGGTTATATGGTCAAGTGAAGAAGCGCATACGGTGGATGCCTTGGCAGTCAGAGGCGATGAAAGACGTGGTAGCCTGCGAAAAGCTTCGGGGAGTCGGCAAACAGACTTTGATCCGGAGATGTCTGAATGGGGGAACCCAGCCATCATAAGATGGTTACCTTACACTGAATACATAGGTGTATGGAGCGAACCAGGGGAACTGAAACATCTAAGTACCCTGAGGAAAAGAAATCAACCGAGATTCCCTTAGTAGTGGCGAGCGAACGGGGACTAGCCCTTAAGTGGCTTTGAGATTAGCGGAACGCTCTGGAAAGTGCGGCCATAGTGGGTGATAGCCCTGTACGCGAAAATCTCTTAGTCATGAAATCGAGTAGGACGGAGCACGAGAAACTTTGTCTGAATATGGGGGGACCATCCTCCAAGGCTAAATACTACTGACTGACCGATAGTGAACTAGTACCGTGAGGGAAAGGCGAAAAGAACCCCGGAGAGGGGAGTGAAATAGATCCTGAAACCGTATGCGTACAAGCAGTGGGAGCCCACTTTGTTGGGTGACTGCGTACCTTTTGTATAATGGGTCAGCGACTTATTTTCAGTGGCGAGCTTAACCGAATAGGGGAGGCGTAGCGAAAGCGAGTCTTAATAGGGCGTCTAGTCGCTGGGAATAGACCCGAAACCGGGCGATCTATCCATGGGCAGGTTGAAGGTTGGGTAACACTAACTGGAGGACCGAACCGACTACCGTTGAAAAGTTAGCGGATGACCTGTGGATCGGAGTGAAAGGCTAATCAAGCTCGGAGATAGCTGGTTCTCCTCGAAAGCTATTTAGGTAGCGCCTCATGTATCACTGTAGGGGGTAGAGCACTGTTTCGGCTAGGGGGTCATCCCGACTTACCAAACCGATGCAAACTCCGAATACCTACAAGTGCCGAGCATGGGAGACACACGGCGGGTGCTAACGTCCGTCGTGAAAAGGGAAACAACCCAGACCGTCAGCTAAGGTCCCAAAGTTATGGTTAAGTGGGAAACGATGTGGGAAGGCTTAGACAGCTAGGAGGTTGGCTTAGAAGCAGCCACCCTTTAAAGAAAGCGTAATAGCTCACTAGTCGAGTCGGCCTGCGCGGAAGATGTAACGGGGCTCAAACCATACACCGAAGCTACGGGTATCACGTAAGTGATGCGGTAGAGGAGCGTTCTGTAAGCCTGTGAAGGTGAGTTGAGAAGCTTGCTGGAGGTATCAGAAGTGCGAATGCTGACATGAGTAACGACAATGGGTGTGAAAAACACCCACGCCGAAAGACCAAGGTTTCCTGCGCAACGTTAATCGACGCAGGGTTAGTCGGTCCCTAAGGCGAGGCTGAAAAGCGTAGTCGATGGAAAACAGGTTAATATTCCTGTACTTCTGGTTATTGCGATGGAGGGACGGAGAAGGCTAGGCCAGCTTGGCGTTGGTTGTCCAAGTTTAAGGTGGTAGGCTGAGATCTTAGGTAAATCCGGGATCTTAAGGCCGAGAGCTGATGACGAGTTAACTTTTAGTTAACGAAGTGGTTGATGCCATGCTTCCAAGAAAAGCTTCTAAGCTTCAGGTAACCAGGAACCGTACCCCAAACCGACACAGGTGGTTGGGTAGAGAATACCAAGGCGCTTGAGAGAACTCGGGTGAAGGAACTAGGCAAAATGGCACCGTAACTTCGGGAGAAGGTGCGCCGGTGAGGGTGAAGGACTTGCTCCGTAAGCTCATGCCGGTCGAAGATACCAGGCCGCTGCGACTGTTTATTAAAAACACAGCACTCTGCAAACACGAAAGTGGACGTATAGGGTGTGACGCCTGCCCGGTGCCGGAAGGTTAATTGATGGGGTTAGCTAACGCGAAGCTCTTGATCGAAGCCCCGGTAAACGGCGGCCGTAACTATAACGGTCCTAAGGTAGCGAAATTCCTTGTCGGGTAAGTTCCGACCTGCACGAATGGCGTAACGATGGCGGCGCTGTCTCCACCCGAGACTCAGTGAAATTGAAATCGCTGTGAAGATGCAGTGTATCCGCGGCTAGACGGAAAGACCCCGTGAACCTTTACTATAGCTTTGCACTGGACTTTGAATTTGCTTGTGTAGGATAGGTGGGAGGCTTTGAAGCGTGGACGCCAGTCTGCGTGGAGCCAACCTTGAAATACCACCCTGGCAACTTTGAGGTTCTAACTCAGGTCCGTTATCCGGATCGAGGACAGTGTATGGTGGGTAGTTTGACTGGGGCGGTCTCCTCCTAAAGAGTAACGGAGGAGTACGAAGGTGCGCTCAGACCGGTCGGAAATCGGTCGTAGAGTATAAAGGCAAAAGCGCGCTTGACTGCGAGACAGACACGTCGAGCAGGTACGAAAGTAGGTCTTAGTGATCCGGTGGTTCTGTATGGAAGGGCCATCGCTCAACGGATAAAAGGTACTCCGGGGATAACAGGCTGATACCGCCCAAGAGTTCATATCGACGGCGGTGTTTGGCACCTCGATGTCGGCTCATCACATCCTGGGGCTGAAGCCGGTCCCAAGGGTATGGCTGTTCGCCATTTAAAGTGGTACGCGAGCTGGGTTTAGAACGTCGTGAGACAGTTCGGTCCCTATCTGCCGTGGACGTTTGAGATTTGAGAGGGGCTGCTCCTAGTACGAGAGGACCGGAGTGGACGAACCTCTGGTGTTCCGGTTGTCACGCCAGTGGCATTGCCGGGTAGCTATGTTCGGAATAGATAACCGCTGAAAGCATCTAAGCGGGAAACTAGCCTCAAGATGAGATCTCACTGGGACCTTGAGTCCCCTGAAGGGCCGTCGAAGACTACGACGTTGATAGGTTGGGTGTGTAAGCGCTGTGAGGCGTTGAGCTAACCAATACTAATTGCCCGTGAGGCTTGACCATATAACACCCAAGCAATTTGACTACTCGAAAGAGCATCAGATTGCGGTGTGTGAAGACGATAGAACCGAAAGTTCGATCTCACGAAAACACCGAAAGCTGTCACATACCCAATTTGCTGAAGCGAGGCCATCTGGCCACGACTCAGTACCCGAATTTCTTGACGACCATAGAGCATTGGAACCACCTGATCCCATCCCGAACTCAGTAGTGAAACGATGCATCGCCGATGGTAGTGTGGGGTTTCCCCATGTGAGAGTAGGTCATCGTCAAGATTAAATTCCGAAACCCCTGTTTGCTAACGCGAACAGGGGTTTTGTTTTGGGCGGTCGAAAAGACATCTAACATCCCAATTCCGCCAATAACTGTCCACAGTGCTAAAGTCGCACCCTCGATTTTGCTTTTCCCAAGGAAGCCGTTATGCCGGATGCGACGTCCCTCAGCGCTGGATTCATGGTGGTTCACGGCAATCGCCTGGATGAACTGCGCAGCCTGGTGGTCAGCTGGATGCGACGCTACCCCCTGGCGCCCCTGGAAAACGAAATCGCCCTGGTGCAAAGCAACGGCATCGCTCAATGGCTCAAGTTGGCCCTGGCTGAAGATCCGGAAGAGGATGACATGGGCGGCTGCGGTATTGCTGCCGCAATTGACGTGCAACTGCCCGGCAGCTTCATGTGGCAGCTCTACCGAATGGTGCTTGGCCGTGACGAAATCCCGCCCAAGTCCCTGCTGGACAAGGCCCCCCTGACCTGGCGCCTGATGCGCCTGCTCCCAGAGCTTATCGATCAGCCGCACTTCGAACCGTTGCAGCGCTTCCTCACCCACGACACCGACCTGCGTAAACGCTACCAACTCGCCGAGCGCCTGGCTGACTTGTTCGACCAATACCAGGTCTACCGCGCCGACTGGCTGGAAGACTGGGCTGCCGGCCGCCACCAACTGCGTAACGGCCGGGGCGACGCCAAACCGCTCAATCCTGCTAACTGCTGGCAAGCCGAACTGTGGCGCGCACTGCTGTTGGATGTCGGTGAAGAAGGCATGGCCGAAAGCCGTGCAGGCGTCCACCAACGCTTCATCGAACGCATCAATACGCTCGAGAGCGCCCCACCAGGGCTGCCATCCCGAGTCATTGTTTTCGGAATCTCCTCGTTGCCAGCACAGGCGCTGGAAGCCCTTGCCGGGCTCGCACGATTCAGCCAAGTCCTGCTTTGCGTACACAACCCGTGTCGCCATCACTGGTCCGACATCGTCGCCGACAAAGACCTGCTGCGTAACGAATACAAACGCCAAGCGCGTAAATCCGGCATGCCGGTCACTATCGATCCACAAACCCTGCACCAGCACGCCCACCCGCTACTGGCTGCCTGGGGCAAACAAGGCCGTGACTACATCAGCTTGCTGGACAGCTACGATGACCCCAACAGCTACCGTGCAGCGTTCCGCGATGGTCGTATCGACCTATTCAGTGACAGCGATCCCACCACGCTGCTCAATCAGCTCCAGGACGATATCCTCGAACTGCGCCCACTCAATGAAACCCGCGAACTATGGCCTGCCGTCGATCTGGAGCGAGATACCTCAATCCGCTTCCACATCGCCCACAGCGCTCAACGCGAAGTAGAAATCCTCCACGACCAACTGCTCCAACGTTTTAGCGCCGACCCCACGCTGCGTCCCAGGGACATCATCGTCATGGTCCCCGACGTCGACAGTTACGCGCCGCATATCCGCGCCGTGTTCGGCCAGCTTGAGCGCAACGACCCGCGCTTCATCCCGTTCACCCTGACTGACCAAGGCCAGCGCGGCCGCGACCCTCTGCTGATCGCCGTCGAACATCTGCTGAAACTCCCCGACAGCCGCTTCCCTGTCAGCGAAATCCTCGATCTGCTTGACGTTCCTGCCCTGCGCGAACGCTTCGCCATCAAGGAACGCGACCTGCCCACACTGCACCGCTGGATTGAAGGCGCCGGCATCCGCTGGGGCCTCAACGCCGAACAGCGCGCAGGCCTGGGCCTGCCCACGGAACTGGAACAAAACAGTTGGCGTTTCGGCCTGCGCCGCATGTTGCTCGGTTACGCCGTAGGCACCGGCGCCGCGTGGGACGGCATCGAGCCCTACGACGAAATCGGTGGTCTCGACGCCGCCCTGATCGGCCCGCTGGTCGCCTTGCTCGACGCACTCAGTGACGCCCATCAAGCCCTGTCGCACCCCGCGCCTCCGCAGACGTGGGGCGAACGCCTGCAACGCCTGATGCAACTGTTCTTCCTACCGAGCAGCGAACACGACGACTACCTGTTGGGCCAACTCGAACAACTCCGAGAGACCTGGCTGGAAACCTGCGAGTCCGTGGGCCTACAAGACGAGTTACCTCTCACCGTAGTCCGTGAAGCCTGGCTGGCTGGCCTGGACCAAGGGCGCCTGTCCCAGCGCTTTCTCGCCGGGGCTGTTAATTTCTGCACCCTGATGCCCATGCGTGCGATCCCGTTCAAGCTCGTTTGCCTGCTCGGCATGAACGACGGCGATTACCCCCGCGCCCAACCACCGCTGGACTTCGACCTGATGGGCAGTGATTACCGCCCCGGCGACCGTTCACGCCGTGAAGACGATCGGTACCTGCTGCTCGAAGCCCTGCTTTCAGCGCGTGACCAGCTTTACATCAGTTGGGTGGGCCGCAGCATCCGCGACAACAGCGACCGCCCTGCCTCGGTACTGATCGGCCAACTACGCGACCATCTCGCCAGCGGCTGGCGTCACGCAAACAGCGATGAAGCGCTTATCGAAGCCATGACCCAAGAGCATCCACTGCAACCGTTCAGCGCCCGCTACTTCCATGAGGGCGACGCGCTATTCAGCTACGCCCGCGAATGGCAATTGCTCCACGAAGCCTGCGACGCCACCCCAACAGAACACGACCTGGCACCGCACAAACAGGACGAGCCCCTGAGCCTCGGCCAGTTACAAGACTTCCTACGCAACCCAGTCAAACACTTCTTCAGCCAACGTCTGAAAGTATTCTTCGAAGCCGCCGAAGTGCCGTTGGCCGACGAAGAACCCTTCGTCCTCGACGCACTGCAACGCTACAGTCTAAGCGACAGCCTGCTGAACGCCGCACTCACTGAACCCGATCATCTTGAGCAGGCCCTACACGCCCAGGCCTTGCGACTGCAAGGCAGTGGCCTGTTGCCTATGGTCGGTTTCGGCGAATGCCTGCGCAACGAATTGATCGAGCCGTTGCCCGACCTGCTGCAACGCTATCAACAATTGTTGGCCCTTTGGCCCACCCGGCATACTGGCGCAGAACCTGTCAGTTTTGAGTATCGAGGTGTTCAATTGGAAGGCTGGATCAGCGGTCTGCATCGACGCAGTGATGGCGGCCTGCTAAGCGTCACCACCATCCCCAACAGCATTGGCTCGATCAAGACACGCAAGTGGCATCGCCTCATTCGCCCTTGGGTCAATCACGTGGTTGCCTGCGCTTGCGGCCTGCCGTTAAGCACCGGCTTGGTGGCCAGTGACGACACCTTGCTCCTGCCGCCTCTGGATAAGTCCATCGCACAGGAAATCCTCGGCAACCTGCTGCTCGCCTGGCACACAGGCATGAGCAAACCGCTGCCCGTGGCCGTCAAAACCGCCTTCGCCTGGCTCGGTCAAACCGACCCCGTCAAGGCCCAGGCGGCCGCCAGTAAAGCCTACGAAGGCGACGCCCTGACCTCCGACGGCGAACGTCGCGAAACCCCAGCGCTCACCCGGCAATTCCCCGACTACGCCGCGCTCATCGCCAGCGAAGAATTCGAAGGTTGGTGCGAAACCCTGTATCGCCCCCTGATCAACGCTCCATGGCGCTCACTCACAGGTGAGGAGGCCGGCGCATGACCCGCAAACCTTTGTCCCTTGCCTTCCCGCTCAAGGGCAGCCAGCTGATTGAAGCCAGCGCCGGTACCGGCAAGACGTTCACTATCTCCGCCCTTTACCTGCGTCTGGTCCTCGGCCACGGTGGCGACGACTCCGGTTTTGGTCGCGAGCTGTTGCCGCCGCAAATCCTGGTAGTGACCTTCACCGACGCCGCCACCAAAGAACTGCGCGAACGCATCCGCATTCGTCTTGCCGAGGCCGCGCGGTTCTTCCGCGAAGAAATTGAACAGCCTGACGCCCTGATCGCTGATCTGCGCGACGAGTACCCACCCGAACAGTGGCCCGCCTGCGCCAACCGCCTGGACATCGCCGCGCAATGGATGGACGAAGCTGCTGTCTCGACTATCCACAGTTGGTGCCAGCGCATGCTGCGCGAACACGCCTTCGACAGCGGTAGCCTGTTCACCCAGACCCTGGAGACCGACCACAGCGACCTGCTCGGCGAAGTGCTGCGCGACTACTGGCGGCTGTTCTGCTACCCGATGCACGACGACGCCCTCAACTGGGTGCGCAATAACTGGGGTGGCCCTGCCGCGTTGATGCCACGGGTGCGCGCGCTGTTCGGCAGCGAACGGCCCACCGATGAAGCCCGCGAACCCGCCGAACTGATCACGGCTTGCCTGCAAGAGCGTCGCGAAGCGCTGACAACCATCAAGGCGCCCTGGCAACAATGGGCCGCCGAGCTACGCGACATCTGCCTGCAAGCCGTGGCCGCCAAAGCCGTCGACGGCCGCAAGATGCAAGCGCGTTATTTCGAGCCGTGGTTCGAAAAGATCGGCGCCTGGGCTGCTGACGACACTCTCGAACAACTCGATATCGGTACTGGCTTCACCCGCCTCACGCCCGACGGTATGGCCGAAGCCTGGAAGGGCGAGCCGCCCCAGCATCCTGGCATCGACGCCATGGCCGGTCTCAAGTCGGCCCTCGATGCGTTGCCAACGCCCGAGGCCGCTGTGTTGCAGCACGCCGCCGGCTGGGTGGGGCAACGCTTCGAAGAAGAAAAACGCCGCCGCGCCGAAATGGGCTTCGACGACATGCTCATCCGCCTCAACGCCGCGCTGAAAGCTGACGGCGGCGAGCGCCTTGCCAGTGTCATCCGCGAGCAATTCCCGGTGGCCCTGATCGACGAGTTCCAGGACACCGACCCAGTGCAGTACAGCATCTTCGACAGCATCTACCGCATCGAAGAAAACCACCTCGACAGTGGCCTGTTTCTGATCGGCGACCCCAAGCAAGCGATCTACGCCTTCCGTGGCGCTGACATTTACACTTACTTGCGCGCCCGCCAGTCCACCACCGGCCGCCACCACACGCTGGGCACCAACTTCCGCTCCAGCCATGCGATGGTCGAGGCAGTGAACCACGTGTTCCAGCGCGCAGAAAAAGGCCGTGGCGCGTTCCTGTTCCGCGAACCGGATGGTCAGAATCCGGTGCCGTTCCACTCGGTGCTGTCCCAAGGCCGCAAGGAACGATTGCACGTTAATGGCCAAACGCTGCCGGCGATGAACCTCTGGCATTTGTCCACAGAACAGCCGGTTTCCAACGTGGTTTACCGTCAGCAATTGGCTGCCGCCTGTGCCACGCAGATTGTTGAATTGCTCAACGGCGGACAGCAAGGCACAGCCGGTTTCCTACAACCGGACGCGAGCTTCAACGGCGTGCTTCCGTCAGATATCGCCATCCTCGTTCGCGACGGCAAGGAAGCTCAAGCCGTGCGGGCTGAACTGGCTGCGCGTGGCGTGCGCAGTGTGTACCTGTCCGACAAAGACTCGGTCTTCGCCGCCCAGGAAGCCCACGACCTGCTGGCCTGGCTCAAGGCCTGCGCCGAGCCGGATGTTGAGCGCCCGCTGCGCGCTGCCCTGGCTTGCGTCACCCTGAACCTGTCACTTCCGGAACTGGAGCGCCTGAACCAGGACGAACTCGCATGGGAAGGCCGCGTCATGCAGTTCCGTGGCTATCGCGTGATCTGGCGCACCCAAGGTGTGCTGCCAATGCTGCGTCGCCTGCTCCACGATTTTAAACTGCCGCAAACCCTGATCGCGCGCAGTGACGGCGAACGTGTGCTGACCAACCTGCTGCACCTCAGCGAACTGCTGCAACAGGCCGCATCGGAACTGGACGGCGAACAGGCGCTGATCCGCCACTTGGCCGAACACCTGGCGCTGTCGGGCCAGGCGGGTGAGGAACAAATCCTGCGCCTGGAAAGTGATGAACAATTGGTCAAGGTGGTGACTATCCACAAATCCAAGGGCCTGGAATACGACTTGGTCTTCCTGCCTTTCATCTGCTCAGCCAAACCAGTCGATGGCAGCCGTTTGCCCCTTCACTACCATGATGAACACGGCAAGTCGCAGGTCAGTCTGCGTCCGACCGCCGAGTTGATCGACCAGGCCGACAACGAGCGCTTGGCCGAAGATCTGCGCCTGCTCTATGTAGCCCTGACCCGTGCCAAACATGCGTGCTGGCTCGGCATCGCCGACCTCAAGCGTGGCAACAGCAATAGCTCCGTGTTGCAATTGTCGGCGTTGGGCTATTTGCTTGGCGCGGGTGCATCGCTGGGAGAGTCCACGGGTCTGGCGCGCTGGTTGTTGGATCTGCAAGAAGGTTGCACCGCAATCCACTATGCCCACGTCCCCGACGCGCAAGACATCATCTTCCACCCGCCGCGCGACGAAGCCCTGCTTAGAGCGCCCTTGCTGCCCAAACGCAAGGCGGCCGAAAACTGGTGGATCGCCTCCTACAGCGCCTTGCGCATTGGCGACAGCATGAGTGCCGCCAGTCTCGAAGCGCCGGAAAGCCCACAAGCCCAAAAGCTGTTCGATGACGAACGCCTCGACCCCGACGCTCCCCGCGAGTTAGCGGCGTCCGGCGGCGACATTCACCGGTTCCCACGCGGTCCGAACCCTGGGACCTTTCTCCACGGTCTGCTGGAGTGGGCGGGGGAGGAGGGCTTCAACGTCACCCCCGAGGCTATCGAAAAAGCCGTAGGGGCTCGTTGCAATCGCCGCAACTGGGAAGGTTGGATCGTCACCCTCAGCAGTTGGCTGGGCCACTTGCTGCAAGCGGCGCTGCCTGTGGACAACGATCACGTCAGCCTGAAAAGCCTGCAGCATTACCAGATCGAAATGGAGTTCTGGTTCGCCAGCCATAAAGTCGACGTACTCGCCCTCGACAAACTGGTGTGCCAGTACACCCACAACGGCGTTTCCCGCGTCGCCGCCGAACCCGTGTTGCTCAACGGTATGTTCAAGGGCTTTATCGATTTGACGTTCGAACATGACGGCCGCTATTACGTGGCCGACTACAAATCCAACTGGCTCGGCCCCGACGATTCGGCCTATACACAGGACGCCATGGAACAGTCGATCCTCGAGCATCGGTACGACCTGCAATACGTACTTTACCTGCTGGCCCTGCACCGCCAACTCAAGGCGCGCCTGCCGGACTACGACTACGACCGCCATGTCGGCGGTGCGCTTTACCTATTCCTGCGCGGCACCCAGTCCGTGAGCCAGGGCGCGTATTTCACCCGGCCACCACGGGAACTGATCGAAGGCCTGGACCTGCTGTTCCAGGGCAAGACCCTCCCGCCCAAGGTTGAGCCCGCCTGGGAACAAGGAGTGCTGCTATGAACCTGTCGCCGTTACCGCTCGAGGACCTGATGCCTCTCAGCCGTGCCACTGACCTGGTGCAGCTGCTGGAGCGTTGGGTGGATCGCGGTTGGTTGCGCGCCCTGGACAAAGCCTTCGTCGGCTTCCTGCACGAACTTGATCCGCACGCTGACCCGCTGGTGCTGCTGGCTGCTGCGCTGACCAGCCATCAACTGGGCCATGGCCACGTCTGCCTCGACTTGTTCGAAACGCTCAAAGCCCCGGACTTCGCCCTGTCGTTGCCGCCTGAGGGCGACCTGCAAACCGGCGCCATGCTGCTGCCGTCGCAGTTGCTCGACGGCCTCGACGGCGCCCACTGGTGCCACACGCTGGCCGCCAGCCATCTAGTCGCGTTGGCAGTTGATGGCAGCGAAGCCGCCCAGAGTCGCCCATTGGTCCTGTCCGGCAAACGCCTGTACCTGCGCCGCTACTGGACCTACGAGCGACGTATCGACACCGCCTTGCGCCTGCGGCTCGCCACCCAGGAAAGCGTCGCCGCCGATTTGTCGCAGCGCCTTGACAGCCTGTTCGACCAGCCGCCGCCTGACGGCGTGATCGATTGGCAAAAGCTCGCCTGCGCCCTGGCCACTCGCGGAGCATTCAGCATCGTCACCGGCGGCCCCGGCACCGGTAAGACCACCACCGTGGTGCGCCTGCTCGCGCTGTTGCAGGCGCCGGCGGTGGAAACCGGCAGCCCATTGCGCATTCGCCTGGCTGCGCCCACCGGCAAGGCCGCTGCACGCCTCACCGAGTCCATCAGCCAGCAAGTGCTGTCGCTGAAAGTGCCGGACAACGTGAAGGAAAAGATCCCGACTCAGGTCACCACTGTCCACCGCTTGCTCGGCAGTCGCCCGGGCACGCGGCATTTCCGTCATCACATCGGCAACCCATTGCCCTTGGATGTGCTGGTGGTGGACGAAGCCTCGATGATTGACCTGGAAATGATGGCCAACCTGCTCGACGCCTTGCCGCCCCATGCACGGCTTGTGCTACTGGGCGACAAGGACCAACTCGCTTCGGTAGAAGCGGGTGCCGTGCTCGGTGATTTGTGCCGCGACGCGGAAGCCGGCTTCTACAGCGCCGAGACCCGCCAATGGCTGCAAGCCGTCAGTGGCGAAGACCTCAGCACCAGTGGCCTGCAGGCAGACCTCGACGGCAGCCATCCCCTGGCCCAGCAAGTGGTGATGCTGCGTTACTCACGCCGTTTCGGCGAAGGCAGTGGCATCGGCCAACTGGCGCGTTGGGTCAACCAGCAAAATGCTGAAGAAGCCCGTAAGCTGCTGACGGCACGCAGCCACAGTGACCTGTTCTGCGTCAGCCTGAAGGGCGAGCACGACCACGCCCTCGAGCGCCTGGTCCTGGACGGGCAGGGCAGCGACGGCGCCCAAGGTTATCGCTACTACCTCAACCTGCTGCAAAGCGCGCGTCCATCTCCCGACACCCCACGCGAAGCCCCCGCCTGGACCCGTTGGGCGCAACAACTGCTGCAAGCCTTCGATGCCTTCCAACTGCTCTGCGCGGTACGCAAAGGCCCTTGGGGTGTGGAAGGCCTGAATCTGCGCATCACCGCAGCCTTGCGCAAGGTGCGGCTGGTCGAGGGCGACGAGCAATGGTACGAAGGCCGCCCGGTGCTCATGACCCGCAACGATTACGGCCTGGGCTTGATGAACGGCGACATCGGCATCGCCCTCAAATTGCCCGAAAGCGATGGCGGCCCGCAGGTACTGCGTGTCGCCTTCCCACGTAACGATGGCCAGGGCGGCGTGCGTTTTGTGCTGCCCAGCCGCCTGAATGATGTGGAAACCGTGTACGCGATGACCGTGCATAAATCCCAGGGATCGGAGTTCATCCACACGGCATTGATCCTGCCGGATGCGCTCAACCCGGTGCTCACCAAAGAACTGATCTACACCGGCATCACCCGGGCCAAGCGCTGGTTCAGCCTGATCGAACCGCGTGGCGGCGTGTTTGAAGAAGCGGTAAGGCGCAAGGTCAAGCGCTTGAGTGGGCTGATGCTTGAGCTGGGGCACGAATCAGAAAAAACTGAGTGACAGGTCATGTAATATTTCTTATTCAGGCGTCTGATTTTTCTGAAAAAATAGCGGGCCACGTGAAGACCCATTCCGCTGAGGGGTTCCACCACTGTGCTATCGTTGCGGCATCATCTGAAAAAAAACTGAGAGTATCGCTGCATGAACGTGGCTGTCTCGCCCACAGAGCGCAGTTTGAGCTGGAGACGCATGTTGCTGGTGGCGGCCCTGTGCGTGCTCGCACCACGCGTCTTCGCCCAGGCGCCCGAGCCCATTGACCTTGCCGCCCACCGTGCCCAAGCGGTCACCCAAGTGGTGCTCGGTATCCTCAGTTATGCGCGCTGGCCGGTAGAGCCTGCGCAATTGCGCCTGTGTATCGTCGGCCCGACCCAATACACCGACGACCTGGTCAAAGGCACGACCCAGGCCACCGGCCGTCCGGTCGTTGTGCAACGCCTGCTGGCCAGCCATCCCGATATCGTCGACGCCTGCGATGCGGTGTACATCGGCAAACTCAGTGCCGATGAGCGCAGCCAGCTGTTTACCTCATTGATCGGCCACCCGGTGCTCAGCATCAGCGAAGGCGGCGACCAGTGCACCGTGGGCAGCCTGTTCTGCCTGCGGGTGAGTGATGAGCAAGTGTCATTCGAAGTCAATCTCGACTCCGTCGCCCGCAGTGGCGTACGTATTCACCCCAGCGTGTTGCAGTTGTCACGTCGCCGAGCGCCCGCACCATGAAGGCCGATAAAGTGCGACCGACGCTACGCTCGGTCATCGGCCGGGGGCACCTGATCCTGGCGCTGGTGGCGGTGATTCTGGCCAGTGTTTCCCTGACGCTGCTCGGCGTGCTGGCGCTGAGGGTCTATGCCGAACACAACTTGCACCTGATCGCGCGCTCTATCAGCTATACCGTTGAGGCAGCGGTGGTGTTCAACGACAGTGCGGCGGCCACCGAGGCCCTCAGCGTGATTGCCTCCACCGAAGAGGTGGCCCAGGCTGAAGTCCTTGATGCCAATGGCAAGTTGCTGGCTCAGTGGGTGCGCCCGGAAACCGGCATGCTGTCGCGGGTTGAGCTGGAGTTGGCGCATACCCTGCTCGAGCAACCCATCAGCCAGCCGATCCTCCACCAAGGGCGAGCCGTCGGCAGCATTCTTCTCACTGGCCACGGCGGTAGCTTGCTGCGCTTCCTGCTCAGTGGTCTGGCTGGCATCCTGATCTGCACCGCCCTCAGCGCGTGGGTTGCCCTGCATTTGGCGCGACGCTTGTTGCGGGGCATCACCGGCCCGCTGCAAAGCCTTGCCGCCGTGGCCCACGCCGCTCGTAGCGAGCGTGACTTCGATCGCCGCGTACCGCCGGCGCAAATCGCCGAGCTCGACAGCCTGGGCAGTGACTTCAATGCCTTGCTCGGCGAGATGGAAGCCTGGCAAAGCCACCTGCAGAGCGAAAACGAATTCCTCGCCCACCAGGCCAATCACGACAGCCTCACCGGTTTGCCCAACCGGGCGTTCTTCGAAGGCCGCCTGATTCGCGCCCTGCGCAGCGCCGCCAAAGTCAAAGAACAGGTGGCGGTGCTCTATCTCGACAGCGACCGCTTCAAAGAGATCAATGACAGTTTTGGCCATGCCGCCGGCGATGCCGTCCTTGTGGCCGTCGCCCAGCGTGTGCGTGCGCAATTGCGTGAAGATGACCTGGTGGCGCGCCTGGGGGGAGACGAGTTCGCCATCCTGCTGGCGCCGTTGCACACGGTGGCAGACGCCGAGCGTATCGCCGACAAAATCATTGCCAGCATGGACCTGCCGATCCCCGTGCCCGGCAATACCGAGGTATTGACCTCCCTGAGTATCGGCATCGCCATCTACCCCGATCATGGTGCCACCCCCGGCACCCTGCTCAATGCGGCCGACGCGGCGATGTACCAGGCCAAGCGCCTGTCTTCGGGCGGCCAGCACACGGCGGAGTCGGAGCACGCCGCCGTCAATCTTCAACACAGGAGTTGACCCCTTGTTCACCACCGCACGTTTCATGTTGATCACCCTGCTGATGGCACTGCTCGCCCTCGGCGGCTGTCAGACGCCCCCACCCAAAGGCCTGACCCCAGCGCAGGTCGCGGTCCTCAAGCAGCAAGGCTTTGAAATGACCGACGAAGGCTGGTCATTCGGCCTGTCCGGCAAAGTGCTGTTTGGCAGCGATGTCGAGACCCTCAACCAACCCAGCACCGACATCGTCCAGCGTATCGGCAAGGCCCTGCTTGGCGTAGGTATCGAACGCGTTCGCGTCGATGGCCACACCGATGCGTCTGGCAAGGAAACCTACAATCAGCAGCTGTCCCTGCGCCGTGCCAAAAGCGTGGCCACGGTGCTGACCGGCGTGGGTATGAAAGAAGAAAACATCCAGCTGCGCGGCTTGGGCAGTAGCAAACCGGTGGTCTCCAATGACACCGCTGAAGGGCGCACCGAGAATCGGCGAGTGTCGATCGTGGTGAGTGCGGGCTGAGCGAATTCAATTTGAAATGCAGTCAAAATGTGGGAGCTGGCTTGCCTGCGAACGCGGTGTATCAGTACGCGATGTACTGACTGACACACTGCCATCGCAGGCAAGCCAGCTCCCACAGTGGGTTTTGCGGTGCCTTGCTACAGTGTTCGCTTAGCTGCCCGGTGTCATCGCCTGCGTTGAGGCACCATCACCGTATCTCAGCAAAGACCGTCAAGTATGTTTCCTGTAGGAGAAGTCTGTCATGACGAATCTTGATGGCTAGGCTGACGAGGTTTCGCTTTTTCGCAAAGGGTGGGCTTAGTTAAATGGCCGCGCCAACTAACCACCGTAAAGGACTGCGATGAGCATAAACGTCAGTAATTTCCGCCAGGAAGTTTCTAAAGCTAGACTTTCAAACATTGCTTTTGACGAGCTGTTGAGCGCAAGAGAGTTGTTCGAGTCTGAGCGTAAGGGAGTTCGATTCGATACCAAAGCCGCGCACATCAATCCTCTACAATTACCCGTCCTGAATAAGGAGCTAGATAGAATCCGAACCATGGTCGATCATGAAAGCCATGTCTTGATTCTTGATGGTTTTAAGGTCGACAAACTTGCAAGTTTCAAATCGCTGATATGGACATTTGGATCTCTACTCGGTGTGCCAATGGTGCAAAACCATCTCGGTCACAAGGTGATTGAGGTTTATGACAGAGGCGGTAAGAGCATTGAGGAAGGTGCGAGATACCATCAAACCCGCCAAGGTGCCTATGTGCACAACGATGGAGTGAGCGACCCGTTGCCTATCGATTACTTGATCTTGGCTTGCGGACAAAAAGCGCTTTTGCTTTTGGGAGGTGAGAGCATTCTGATTGATGCAAGCGCGGTATACGCAGAGCTGATGGCGTTTCCAGAAATATTGGAAGAGCTTAAGTGCGACTTCTTTTTTGAAAACCGCGGTATGTCAGATGAGGAACAGTTGTTCAAAGCACCTATTCTGAGCTTTTCCAATGAGGGTATCCCGCTGATCAGATATTTTCGCGTCTACATTGAGTCCGCTCACCTTAAGGCGGGAGTGCCGTTAACAGTGGCCCAATCCCAAGCGCTAGACTTTCTGGACACCGTTCTCGATCAGTCATCGGTTCAGCATCGAGTGTTGCTGGAACCAGGGCAGGTACTCATTTCAGCCGATAACAAGTTTCTCCACACCCGTACGCACTTTATAGATATGAATACTCCACGTTGCGTGATTGATGATGCGGAATCCTTGAACGATCTAAATCGCTACATGCTACGGATGTGGTTACGCAAACAATGATGCACCGATGCTCATAACTTACATCCCCCCCACTATCCGCCATAAGCCGAACCCCATGGACAACTCCGATATCGCGATCACGCTGGTCCTGATCTCTGCCTTTATGCACGCCACTTGGAACGCCGTAGTCCGCGCCGGTAGCAGTCGCTTCATGACCTTGGCCATGGTGGATGGCTCCGCGCTGGTGATATGCCTGCTGGCGTTGCCTCTTGTCAGTGTGCCGAGCCTGGAGGTAGGGGGTTATATCCTCGTCTCGGTGATACTCAATACGGTCTATCGGTTATTTCTGGTCAAAGCGTACGAAACGGGTGACTTCGGTCAGGTTTACCCGGTGATGCGTGGGGTACCGCCGGTATTGGTCGCGCTGTTTTCCTACTTTCTGCTGCATGAACAGTTGTCACTTCAGGCGCTGGTGGGGGTGTCGCTGATATGTGTGGGAATTATCAGCCTGACCTTCGTGCGCAGGATGACGGCGCAGATGTTCAAGCCGATCCTGATGGCGGTGTGCGCTGGAGCGTTTATCGCGTCTTACACGGTAGTGGACGCCAAAGGTGTAAGAGCCAGCGAGACGGTGCTGCAGTACATCATCTACCTGACGGTGTTCCAGAGTATTCCGATCCCACTGCTGGCATTTTCCAAAGAGCGCTCGGCTTTGGCTCAAGCCATACGTGGGCATTGGCGAGTCGGCCTATTAGGCGGCGTTTTTTACTTGGCGTCCTACGCACTGGTGTTGTTTGCGTTGTCGCTGGACGCGGTGGCCAAGGTCTCAGCGCTGCGGGAAACCAGTGTTATTATCGGCGCCATTATTGCCGCGCTGTTTTTTCATGAACGGTTCGGCTGGCGACGGATGCTGTCGGCATTCGTCATTGTTAGCGGGATCATCTTGATCAAAGTGAGCACCTGATGGCTCAGCGTCCGCCTCCCACACCGATGCTTCAAGCGTTCGTCAGCGCTGCGCAAACCGGTAGTTTTGCGCGTGCGGCGTCTGAGCTTAACCTCACTGCCAGCGCCATTAGTCATCAAATTGCGGGCCTGGAGGAATGGTGGGGCGTGCAGTTGTTTGAGCGGCATTCACGCGGCGTCAAGCTGACGCCGGCGGGGCAAGCCTTGTTGCCGGTTACCGATGGTTTTTTCAAGGCGCTGGATGGGGTACTGCAATCTCTCAACCCCGGCAAATCCCGACCGTTGTACCTCTCATGCACGTCTTCTCTCTGTTCGACGTGGCTAATCCCCAGGATGCATGGGTCGCACACAGAGGCCTCGTTCAACCTTGATCTGGTGTTGACTAGCGCCGATATGAACAGCACCAGCCTGGAAGCTCATCAATACGATGTCGCGGTGGTGATGGGGTACGGCGATTATCCGGATCATCATGTTGAACTGCTGATGTGCGACGCAGTATTTCCCGTTTGCTCGCCGGAATTTCTACGGTTGAAGGGGGATATTTCACTGGAGGATGTCTCCCGGTACCCGCTGATTCATCGGGTGGACGATCAGGTGTGTCCGGGGTGGGAAAGCTGGTTTGCGTTTCAGGGGCTGGCGGCGCCGCCTTATCACCATGGGCCGCGATTTCCGGATTCGAGCCTGGCGATCAGCCTGGCGGTGAAGGGCACAGGCATCGCACTGGGCAGGACTGCGTTGGTATACGACCAATTGGAAGACGGCGCGTTGGTTGCGTTGAAAAGCCCCGCGATGATATCGCCAGCGGCGTACTACATCATTTGTCGAAACGGGCGGCAATTAGAGCCGGATATCGCTCGGCTGATTGAATGGCTCAAGACCAGTGCGAGTAAGTTTCTGCGCGAAGTTCGGGCTCGGTATCCGCAAATTGCCGGGGCTGGTGCGGTTTAAATGTAGGAAGGAGCAAGGCTCCTCCCGCATTCGAACGGTGTTCGCTTATCGGCAGACCCGAAGGTCTCCCGCATACAGCCGCCATAAAACGGTAAAGACAGATAAAAAGCCTGGCAATACTTGGGCATCACATCCCAACTAATCAGAGTCGCTAAACCCGATCGCTGATGAGCAGCGAAGTCAGGAGGCTAGTGACCCAAACGGTAAGGCGCAATGGGGTAGAGAGCCTCTAGGAAACGTCCTGCTATTTAAAGCGAATCATCGTTGATGGCCCTTTAATCCGCGAACCTGATCTCCCGCGTCTCCCCCATCAACAACCCCTGATTCTGCTCCGTCACTTCCCTGATGTAATCCCACAACAACGTGATCCGCTTCAACTTCCTCAAATCCTCCCGGCAATACATCCAGAACTGCCGCGTAATCGCAATCTGCGCCCCCAGCACCGGCAGCAACCGCGGATCCTGCGCCGCCAGAAAGCACGGCAATATCGCCATTGATCGTCCCTGCTGCGCCGCCACGTACTGCGCGATCACGCTGGTACTGCGCAGGCTGGCGCTGGCGCCGGGCACCACGTTCGCCAGGTACAGCAGCTCCGAGCTGAACGCCAGGTCATCCACATAACTGATGAACGGATGCTCAGCCAAATCCGCCGGGCGTTGTATCGGCGGGTGCTGGTCCAGATATTCCTGGGTCGCATACAGCTGCAATTTGTAGTCGCACAATTTGCAGCACACATACGGGCCATGCTCCGGGCGCTCTAGGGCGATGACGATATCGGCTTCGCGCTTGGACAGACTGATGAAGTGGGGCAGGGGCAGGATGTCCACTGAGATCGCCGGGTAGGTGTCGACGAAGTGGCTCAATTGCGGGGTGACGAAAAAGCTGCCGAAGCCTTCGGTGCAGCCCATGCGCACATGGCCGGACAGTGCCACGCCGGAGCCGGACACCTGTTCGCAAGCCATGTGCAGGGTGCTTTCGATGGACTCGGCGTAGCCCAGCAAACGCTGGCCCTCGGGGGTGAGGACGAAGCCGTTGGTCCGGGATTTTTCGAAGAGCAGGGTGCCCAAAGACGCTTCCAGTGAACTGATGCGCCGCGACACGGTGGTGTAGTCCACCGCCAGGCGCTTGGCGGCCACGCTGGCCTTGCGGGTGCGGGCCACTTCGAGGAAAAACTTCAGGTCATCCCAGTTCAGGGAGCCCAGCGACGTGATGTTTTTTTGCATATTGGTCCGGCTTTTATGTGCGTTCTTATTAGAGATTTGCACATCTATACTCCAAAAACAGTCCGAACGCCTCATTCTTCAAGGCCATTCAACGCCTTGGTTCTCTGCATAACTATAAGATTTGGAGACCACATGAACGCATCTGCCGATATTTCCGTGCAACAGGTCAAGTTGCTGATCAACGGCGAGTGGGTCGAGTCCAAGACCACCGAATGGCAAGACATCGTCAACCCGGCCACCCAGCAGGTGCTGGCCAAAGTCCCGTTCGCCACGGCCGATGAAGTGAACGCCGCCATCGACGCCGCCCATCGCGCCTTCCAGACCTGGAAGCTGACGCCGATCGGCGCGCGCATGCGCATCATGCTCAAGCTGCAAGCCTTGATCCGCGAACATTCCAAGCGCATCGCCGTGGTGCTCAGCAACGAGCAGGGCAAGACCATTGCCGATGCCGAAGGCGATATTTTCCGTGGCCTGGAAGTGGTGGAGCACGCGTGTTCCATCGGCACCCTGCAAATGGGCGAATTCGCTGAAAACGTCGCCGGTGGCGTCGATACCTACACGCTGCGCCAACCCATCGGCGTGTGCGCCGGTATCACCCCGTTCAACTTCCCGGCGATGATTCCGCTGTGGATGTTCCCGATGGCGATTGCCTGCGGTAACACGTTCGTCCTTAAACCGTCCGAGCAGGACCCGCTGTCGACCATGCTGCTGGTGGAGCTGGCGCTGGAAGCTGGTGTGCCGGCCGGTGTACTCAACGTGGTGCACGGCGGCAAGGACGTGGTGGATGCGCTGTGCACCCACAAAGACATCAAGGCCGTGTCCTTTGTTGGCTCGACTGCCGTGGGTACTCACGTCTACGACCTGGCCGGCAAACACGGCAAGCGCGTGCAATCGATGATGGGTGCCAAGAACCACGCGGTGGTGCTGCCGGATGCCAACCGCGAACACACCCTCAATGCCCTGGTCGGCGCCGGTTTCGGCGCGGCAGGCCAGCGTTGCATGGCCACCTCGGTGGTGGTGCTGGTGGGCGCGTCCAAGCAATGGCTGCCGGATCTCAAGGCGCTGGCGCAAAAGCTCAAGGTCAACGCGGGCAGCGAAGCGGGCACGGATGTGGGCCCGGTGATCTCCAAGCGCGCCAAGGCACGTATCCTGGAATTGATCGAAAGCGGCGTGAAAGAAGGCGCCAAGCTGGAGCTGGACGGCCGCGACATCAAGGTGCCGGGCTACGAGCAAGGCAACTTTGTCGGCCCGACCCTGTTCTCGGGCGTGACCCCCTCCATGCAAATCTACACCCAGGAAATTTTCGGGCCGGTGCTTGTGGTGCTGGAAGTCGACACCCTGGATGAGGCCATCGCACTGGTCAACGCCAACCCGTTCGGCAACGGCACCGGCCTGTTCACCCAGAGCGGCGCGGCGGCGCGTAAGTTCCAGAGCGAAATCGATGTAGGCCAGGTCGGCATCAACATCCCGATTCCGGTGCCGGTGCCGTTCTTCAGTTTCACCGGTTCCCGCGGTTCCAAGCTCGGCGACCTCGGCCCGTACGGCAAGCAAGTGGTGCAGTTCTACACCCAGACCAAAACCGTCACCAGCCGCTGGTTCGATGACGACACAGTCAACGATGGCGTCAACACCACCATCAACCTGCGCTGATTCGGGAGACGACCATGAAGATTGCATTTATCGGCTTGGGCAACATGGGCGCGCCCATGGCTCGCAACCTGATCAAGGCCGGCCACGCGCTGAACCTGTTCGACTTGAACCAGACGGTGCTCAAGGAACTGGCCGAGTTGGGCGGCACTATCAGCGACTCACCGCGTGATGCGTCCAACGGCGCGGAGCTGGTGATCACCATGCTGCCGGCTGCAGCCCACGTGCGCAGCGTCTGGCTGAATGAAGACGGCGTACTCGCTGGCATCGGCAAGGGCGTACCCGCAGTGGATTGCAGCACCATCGACCCGCAAACCATCCGCGATGTGGCGGCTGCAGCGGCCAAGCAAGGCGTGGCCGTGGCTGACGCGCCAGTCTCTGGCGGCACGGGTGGCGCCCAGGCGGGTACGCTGACCTTCATGGTCGGCGCCAACCCGGAACTGTTCGCCACCCTGCAACCGGTGCTGGCGCAGATGGGCCGCAATATCGTGCATTGCGGCGACGTGGGCACCGGGCAAATCGCCAAAATCTGCAACAACCTGTTGCTGGGCATCAGCATGGTCGGCGTCAGCGAAGCCATGGCCCTGGGCGATGCGTTGGGTATCGACACGCAAGTGCTGGCGGGCATTATCAACAGCTCCACCGGGCGTTGCTGGAGTTCCGACACCTACAACCCATGGCCGGGCGTGATTGAAACCGCGCCGTCGTCCCGTGGCTACACCGGCGGGTTTGGTGCCGACTTGATGCTCAAGGATTTGGGCCTGGCCACTGAAGCGGCGCGCCAGGCCAAGCAGCCGGTGATCCTCGGCGCCGTGGCCCAGCAGTTGTATCAATCAATGAGCCAGCGTGGGGAAGGGGGCAAGGACTTCTCGGCGATTATCAACAGCTATCGCAAGCCCAAATAGGGCGTTTTCCGGGGGCCTGCCTGTGGCGGGCTCCCGGTTTTTTGCGGCTCAAGCAAACACAAAATACTTACGCACCGTCTCGACCACTTCCCACGTCCCCTTCATCCCTGGTTCCACCACAAAGATATCCCCAGCCCGCAAGTGAATCGGCTCCAGGCCTTCTGGCGTGATGATGCAGTAGCCTTCCTGGAAGTGGCAGTATTCCCACTTCACGTAGTCCACGTACCACTTGCCCGGTGTGCAGATCCAGGTGCCCATGATCTTGCTGCCGTCTTCGCTGGTGTAGGCGTTGAGGTTGACGGTGTGTGGGTCGCCTTCGAGCTTTTCCCATTTGCACGCGTCCAGGACCGGCAGGGGGTGGGTGTCGCGCAGTACGGTGATGGGCGTGGACATGATGACTCCAGGGCAGTGAATGGAAAGATCCACCCTAAGGCCTTGGGCGTTGCGCCAGTGGTCTGGACTCGACATTGGGATGCCCAGAAGCGCAGCTACCTGATGATCGTTGAATCACCGGCTCCCACAGGGGGGATGCTGTAAGGCTGAGCGATAGCTTTATGCGCCAATCCACCCATTCCTCGCAGTAAGTGCGAAAGATTTCCCGCTTCGCGCCAGAATTCGCAAGAAAATTCGCAGCAGGCCCTCGTATCATTCACCCCAGTACCCGTCGAGAGCCTTCAAATGAACCCAATAAAAACGTGGTGGGACATCAGCCCACCCTTGAGTACGGCGACCCCGACCTGGCCGGGCGATACGCCGTTCCAGGAAGAGCGCGTGTGGCAGTTCGGCCCGGAGTGCCCGGTGAATGTCGGGCGCATTACCTTGTCGCCGCACACCGGCGCCCATGTGGATGCACCGCTGCATTACAGCGCCGACGGTGCACCGATCGGTGAAGTGTCGCTGGACGTGTACATGGGGCCGTGCCGGGTGCTGCATTGCCTGGACAGCGGCGCACTGGTGCAGCCGCATCAGTTGGAAGGCCGTGTGGATAAGTTGCCCGAGCGTGTGTTGCTGCGCACTTATCCACAAGCGCCACTGACCCAATGGGATTCGAATTTCACCGCCATCGCCCCGCAAACCATCGAGCTGCTGGCCAGCCTGGGTGTGCGTTTGATCGGTATCGACACCCCGTCCCTGGACCCGCAGCAGTCCAAGACCATGGATTCCCACAACGCCGTGTTCCGCCATGGCATGGCGATTCTGGAAGGCATCGTGCTCGATGACGTGCCGGAGGGCGACTATGAACTGATCGCGCTGCCGCTGCGTTTTGCCAACCTCGACGCCAGCCCGGTTCGCGCCATTCTCCGCCCGCTCAAGGAGCCCACGCGATGAGCCAATGTCCTTTCTCGCCTGATTACCAACCCCCGGAAGAATGGCATAACGCCGAACTGAATTTTTCCGAGTCCATGAGCTACGGCGATTACCTGGACCTGGGCAAAGTCCTCAGCGCCCAGCACCCGCTGTCGCCGGACCATAACGAAATGCTCTTCATCATCCAGCACCAGACTTCTGAGTTGTGGATGAAACTGATGCTCCACGAGCTCAAGGCCGCCCGCGAACACGTGCGCCTGGGCGAGTTGCCGCCGGCGTTCAAGATGCTGGCGCGGGTCTCGCGGATCTTTGATCAATTGGTGCACGCCTGGGCGGTGCTGGCGACGATGACGCCGTCGGAGTACAAGGCCATTCGGCCGTTCCTCGGGCAGTCGTCTGGGTTCCAGTCGTTCCAGTACCGTGAGATCGAATTTATCCTCGGCAATAAAAGCGCGGCGCTGTTGCGGCCCCACGCCCATCGGCCGGAGCTGTTGAATGAGTTGAAAGTGGCGATTGCTACGCCATCGCTGTATGACGAGGCGATCAACCTGATGGTAAAGGCGGGTTTGGCGATTGACCCGAAACGTGCCGAGCGCGACCCGACGGCGGCGACGGTTCACGATGAATCCGTGGAGACGGCGTGGCGCGAGGTGTATCGCGATCCAAGCCGGTACTGGGATTTGTATCAGTTGGCCGAGAAATTCATCGACCTGGAGGATTCGTTCCGTCAGTGGCGCTTCCGCCATGTGACCACGGTGGAGCGGATTATCGGCTTCCAGCCGGGTACTGGCGGCACCGAAGGCGTGGGCTATTTGCGCAAGATGCTCGACACGGTGTTGTTCCCCGAGTTGTGGCGAGTACGCTCAACGCTCTAAACAAAAAGCCCCGGATTACCGGGGCTTTTCATTTGGAATGCAATCAAACCTGTGGGAGCTGGCTCGCCTGCGATAGCGGTATATCAGCTCGCACATTCAGCGACTGATACACCGCTATCGCGGGCAAGCCCGGCTTCCACAGGGATCACTGTGCGTTGACTACCGCGTTACTCCTGCGAACCCGCAACCGATAGGCCACATAGATAATCCCCACCCACACCGGCATCGCATACACCGACTTGTTAATCCCTGGAATCGCCAGCATCACGCTGATGATCATCACCATGAACGCCAGGCACAGGTAGTTGCTGAACGGG
This sequence comes from Pseudomonas sp. H1_A03, assembly GCF_054685145.1. NCBI lineage: Bacteria > Pseudomonadati > Pseudomonadota > Gammaproteobacteria > Pseudomonadales > Pseudomonadaceae > Pseudomonas > Pseudomonas sp. H1_A03. The sequence goes on along the minus strand of NZ_CP162829.1, from coordinate 263,135 downwards.
AACCAGAAGGTCTTGAACGACGGTGTCACGCCTTGCTCGCCCATGGCCTTACGGAACTTGATATGGGTGATGCTGATCAGCGCCCAGTTGATCATCAGCGAGGCAACCACCAGCGCAAACAGCAACTCCAGCGCACTCTGCGGCGCGACGTAGTTGACCACCACGCACAGCATCGTCACCAGTGCCGAAATCGCCAGCGCCCGCAGCGGCACGCCTTGCTTGTTGAGTTTCATCAACGCTTTTGGCGCATCGCCCTGCTCGGCCAGGCCGAACAGCATGCGGCTGTTGCAGTACACGCCGCTGTTGTACACCGACAGCGCCGCGGTCAGCACCACGAAGTTGAGGATGTGCGCAGCGGTGTCGTTGCCGATCAGCGAGAAGATCTGCACAAACGGGCTGCCGCTGTAGGCATCGCCCGACGCGCCGAGGGTTTGCAACAGTTGGTCCCATGGGTACAGCGACAGCAGCACGGTGAGCGCGCCGACGTAGAAGATCAGGATCCGGTAGACGACCTGGTTGATCGCTTTCGGGATCACTTTGCGCGGCTCGCTGGCCTCGGCGGCGGTGATACCCACCAGCTCCAGGCCACCAAACGAGAACATGATGAATGCCATGGACATCAACAGCCCCATGCCGCCATTCGGGAAGAACCCGCCGTGGCTCCACAGGTTGCTGACCGAGGCTTGCGGGCCGCCGGTGCCGCTGAACAGCAGGTAGCAGCCAAGCACGATCATGCCGACAATCGCCACCACCTTGATGATCGCAAACCAGAACTCGGTCTCACCAAAGAACTTCACGTTCAGGGTGTTTATCAGGTTCACCGCGACGAAGAACACCAAGGCGCTGACCCAGGTCGGGATCTCTGGCCACCAGAACTGGATGTACTTGCCCACGGCCGTCAGTTCGGCCATGCCCACCAGCACGTAGAGCACCCAGTAGTTCCAGCCCGCCAGGAAGCCTGCGTAGCCGCCCCAGTATTTGTGGGCGAAGTGGCTGAAGGAGCCGGCCACCGGCTCTTCGACGATCATCTCGCCGAGCTGGCGCATGATCAGGAACGCGATAAAACCGGCAATCGCGTAACCGAGGATCATCGACGGTCCCGCCGACTTGAGTACCCCGGCCGAGCCGAGGAACAACCCCGTGCCGATTGCCCCGCCCAAGGCGATCAACTGAATATGCCGGTTCTTCAGGCCACGCTTGAGGCCTACCGGGTTAACCATGTCATCCGCCATTAACATTCCCTTCTACTTGTTTTTCTCAGGGTTGATTGCACGCAGCACCAACCCCTCAGAAGTGCTGAGGGGTCAGATATTACTCTGCGTAAACTTTTCGTAATACAGCTGAACGCCATCAAGTGCCTGATCCGCCAGCCATTGTTGGATGGATTCGACCATTGGAGGAGGGCCGCACAGGTACATATCCGCCGATCTGTCCCGCCATTCGGCCAAGTCGAAATGCTCGGTCAGGTAGCCGCGCTTGCCGGGCCAATCCTCTGAGGGGGCGCTGAGGACTTCGGTGTAGCAGAAGTCCGCGATGCTTGAGGCGTAGGCCTGGATGCGCGCCGCTTCGCACAAGTCCTCGGCACCGCGCACGCCATAGTAGAGGTGCACGGGTTGGTCGCAGCCATTGGCGGCCAGTTCGTCGAGCATGCCCAGCAAAGCCGATAACCCGGTTCCGCCTGCCACCAGCACCAGCGGTTGGGTGACGTGGCGCAGGTAGAAGGCACCGAGTGGCGCCTCCATCAACAGCTCATCGCCAACCTGGCAGCGCTCGCGGATGTAGTTGCTCATCACCCCATCGGGCAACAGGCGGATCAGGAATTGCAGTTGATTGCCCGGAAGGTTGGCGAAGGAATACGACCGCCAACTGTCCGTGCCTGGCACCGACAGGCGTGCGTATTGGCCCGGCAGAAAATCCAGCGCTTGATCCAACTGCACCTGCAGGATCGCCGTACTCGCCGACACCTGCTGCACCGCGCTCACCGTGCCTCGCACCTGCACCGGACCGGGCGCATTGCACAGGCTTGAATCAAAGTCGAAATAGAACGTTGCGTCGGACTTCACCCGCGTCTGGCAACTGAGCATCTTGCGCTGTTGCAGATCGAGGCTCGACAGCGCTTCTTCGTCCACATAATCCTGGCTGTAATCGCCTGACTCGCAACGACCCTGGCAGGTGCCGCATACGCCTTCGCGACAGTCCAGAGGGATTTTGATGCCGTTGCGCAGCGCCGCGTCCAGCAGGACTTCATGGGCGCCCACGGGGAAAAACAAGGTCTTGCCATCGGCAAAACTGAAGGCCACTTTGTGATTCATCTGATTGTGCTCCAAACACCCCGTAGCAGCTGTCGAGCCTTGGCGAGGCTCGACAGCTGCTACGTGGGAGGTGTTCACAAGTGATAGAAGTCCAGCACCGAGTTGATGCTGTCGTTGAGCAGCAACGCGTGCTTGCGCGTAATCAACCAACTGTCGCCATGGGGCTTGAGGCTGTAAGTGGCCTGCCCGTAAAACTGCTCCGAAGTGGCCATCCGATAAAACAACGTGTGCCAGTTCAATCGCACTTCCAGCGCCCCACCCGCCTGCTCGGCAATCCGCACGTTATTGATCAGGTGCAGTGTGCGCGGCATGGGTGTCGCCGACGCCGCCTTACCCGTGCGCAACCGAAACACGCGGTCTTCCAGGCCCGAACGGTTGGCGTAATAGATCAACGACATCTCGCGCTTGGGGTCACGGGTGTAGACGTGTTCCGAGTCCCATTGCGGCAGGTGGAATTCACTCTGCGGATCGAACAGTTGCACATAGGCATCCCAGTCCTGGGCGTCGCACAGCTCGGATTTGCGGTAGAAAAACTGCTCTATCTGGTATTGCAGGTGCGCGTTCATCATTCCACCTCCCGCAGTTTCAGCGCTTGTCGGTCCAGGCCATCGAGCAGGAATTGCTGCCAGTTGCGATGCTGGTTCACGTAGAGGCCTTCGTGGGTGAACTCGGTGCCGGTCATGGCCGGTTGGATGCCGATGGCTTCGCTGTTGGGCGTGGGCCCGGTTGCCCAGCGATGGCTGCCGCGCGAGATATCGCTCCAGCGCTCCAGCCGGCCCTGGAAACCACGCTGGGCTTCGCGAAACTCCACCAGGTCGTCCGGCGTGCCCATGCCCGAAACGTTGAAAAAATCTTCAAACTGGCGAATACGGTTTTCGCGGTCGGCGTCCGACTCGTTTTTCACCCCCAGGCACTGGCTGATGATTTCGGTCTTGTTCCACGCCATCGGCCGGATAATGCGCAGTTGCGAGCTGATCTGGTCGAGGAAGAACAGGCTCGGGTAGATGTTCAGGTTGCGCAGGCGGTGCATCATCCACTCGGCCTTTTGCTGGCCGTGCTCTTCGACCAGGCGCGGCATGATGGTGGCGTAGCCGGAACGCACGCTGGGGTTGGGCATGTCGCTGAACAACAGGCTGTGGCCGTTGTTGAAGGCAAACCAACCGTCATCGGTGTTCGCGTCGCCGGCGCCGAGTTTGCTGTAGTCCAGAGTGGTGCCGGACGCGCTGCCGTTCTCGGTATTCACCTGTTGGCGGTGCTGCACCGTGGCCACGTAGTTGTAGTGCACGGTGCTGACGTGATAACCGTCCAGGCCGTTTTCGTTCTGCAATTTCCAGTTGCCATCGTAGGTGTAGGCGGACTTGCCCGGCAGCACTTCCAGCTCGCCGGTGGCGGACTGGGCGACCATCATGTCGAAAAACACTTTCGCATCGCCGAGGAAGTCTTCCAGGCTGTCCGTGCCCTTCACGTCCAGGCTGATAAACACGAACCCTTTGTAGCTTTCGATGCGGGCTTTTTTCAGGCCGCGTGTGGCTTTGTCGAAACCTTCCGGGTATTCCCCCGGCGCCTTGACCTTCACCAGCCGGCCATCGCTCTTGTAGCACCAGGCGTGGAATGGGCACGTGAAGGTCGACTGATTACCTTTGCCGACTCGCGTCAATGTGGTGCCGCGATGCTGACAGGCGTTGATCAGCGCGTTGAGCTGGCCGTCGCCATCGCGGGTGATGATCATTGGCTGGCGCCCGGCACGCATCGTCACGAAGTCGTGGTTGTTCGCCAGTTCGCTTTCGTGGCAGGCGTAGATCCAGTTCTTTTCGAAGATCAGTTCCATCTCCAGGTCGAACAGTTCCGGTTCGGTGAACATGTCGCGGGCGATGCGGAACACTTCATCTGCGGGGCGAAAATCCAGGCAGCTTTCGATAAAGCTTTTCCATTGCTCGACGCTTCTTGCACCACTCATGGGAGGCACCTTTTTGATTGGGGCTAAACGGTGGTTCATTAGAGGCAGCGGGGCAGGGCGCGGGCTATCCGCTTAATGGGGGAACCTGCGCCGGATAATTGGGCAGCAAATACCCAACCCGGTGCAGGCCGGTGACGGAATGCGCTACTGTCTTGCTGGACAATGGTCGGAAAAGTCGGTGTCTTATCCACTTAATCGACCATTGCTATCCACTCGCTGGCCATTGCGCTGGCGTGGCGCATTATTTGCTGTCGAACAACAACGACGCGCCGCCAGAGCGCGCAACAGCCTAACCGCCGTGGGTGCACCCTGATGAGCAGCCAAACGATTCAACGCTTCGACCTGGAAGGCGCCCGCAGCTGGATGTCCGGCATCTGCGGGCCCCATCGCCTGGCCACCGCCACGCCCGAACGCCTGCGTTTTCATCACAGCGCCAACGTGTTCAAGTCGCGCGCCACTACCTTGGGCGTGATCGAATACGGCACCGACGTGACCATCGACATCGAAGACGCCGAGCATTTCAGCAGCTATAGCCTGAGCCTGCCGCTGGTGGGCGAGCAGGAATTGAGCAAGAACGGCGAGCGCCTGAGTTCCAACCGTGACCAAGGGGTGATCATCTCGCCTAACGAGCACCAGGTGCTGGCGATTTCCGGTGACTGTCGCAAGTTGCAGGTGGTGATCACGCGCGCAGCGATGAGCGAGTCCCTGGAAGGGTTGCTGCATCGGCCGATTGAGGCGCCGTTGCGCTTTGAGTCGGTGATGGACGCGGTGGACGGCGCTTCAGCGTCGTGGTGGCGCATGGCGCGTTACTTCATTGCGGAGCTGGAACACGGCAGCGAGTTGTATGAGCAGGCTGCGTTCACCCGCGACCTGGAAAGTTCGTTGATTAAGGGCCTGATCCTGGCCCAGCCGAACAATTACTCCGAAGAACTGCGCGACGTATTGGGCGTGAAACTGCCGCACTACCTGATCCGTGCGCGCCAGTACATCCACGACAACGCTCGCGAAGTCGTGCACCTTGAAGACCTCGAAGCAGCTGCGGGGGTGTCGCGGTTCAAGCTGTTCGATGCGTTTCGTAAGTACTTCGCGCTGTCGCCGATGGCTTATTTGAAGAAATACCGGCTTTCTGCCGTGCGCCAAGAAATCCTCGAGCATGGCCCCACCCGTACGATCTCCGAGATCGCCTTGGGCTGGGGCTTTACCCACCTGGGGCGATTTTCGGCCGAATACCGAAAGCTGTTCGACGAATCCCCCAGCCAGACCCAGCAGCGCAAGCGCATGCGCAGTATCTGAAGACAATGAAGATCAAACTGTGGGAGCTGGCTTGCCTGCGATAGCGGTGGGCCAGCCGATAGATGTGCCAACTGACCAAGCGCTATCGCAGGCAAGCCAGCTCCCACATTGGATCCTCAGTGTTTGGGAGGGCTCAGATCAATTCTTCCACCAGTTGCAGGCAATGATTCAGTCCCGGCGACTGATCATTCACCCGTCGGCTGAGGATGATCGGCGACGTCGCCGTGGCTTCCACAATCGGCGTATAGCCGATATCCGCCCGGTGCAGCACCTGCACCGAAGCCGGCACCAACGTCACCCCCATCCCGGCGCCGACCAGCCCGATAGCGGTCTGCAATTCGTTGGTCCACTGCGCCACCTTGAGGCTCAAGCCATGGGCGTCGAACAGCGCAATCACGTGGTCGGCATAGCTGGGGCGCGGGTTGCCGGGGTAAAGCACAAACGGCTCGGCGGCCAGCTGAGTGAGGGTGGCGGGCGCGCCCAGCAAGGGGTGACCGGCGGGCAACACGGCGACCAGCCGATCCTCCACCAGCACACGCTGGACGATGGCCGGATCGTCGATACGAATCCGTCCGAACCCCACATCAATCCGCCCGGCCTTGAGCGCCTCGACCTGCTGCAAGGTGGTCATCTCCGACAGCCCCAATTCCAGCTCCAGCGCCTCATGACTGCGCAATCGCCGAATCAATTCAGGCAGCACGCCGTACAAGGTCGAGGGTGCAAAACCGATACCCAGCCAGGTCTTTTCACCCTGGCCGATGCGACGCGTGTTGTCGCAGACTTTGTTCAGTTGCTCCAGCAGCACATTGGCGTGCTCATAGAAGAACCGCCCGGCCTCGGTCAGCCGCAGCGGCCGGCCACGCTCCAGCAAAATCACGCCCAACTCATCCTCCAATTGCTGGATCTGCCGACTCAGCGGCGGCTGGGCGATGTGCAGGCGTTCGGCGGCGCGGGTGAAGTTCAAGGTTTCTCCCAGCACCTGGAAATAGCGCAAGTGACGCAGTTCCATGACGGCTCCTTTCATACCTTTAGGGTATTGGTCGAGACTAATTCTATATTGGAAGCCTCGAAAGATGCGGAACAGAATCGGCGCAACTCTAAAAAGAACCCAACGGGTATAGCCATGCCGATTTGCGCCATTGAGTCGATCGACACCGTCATCGTCGACCTCCCCACCATTCGCCCGCACAAGTTGGCGATGCACACGATGCAAAATCAGACGCTGGTGATCATCCGCCTGCGCTGCGCCGACGGTATCGAAGGCATCGGCGAAGCCACTACCATTGGCGGCCTGAGCTACGGCAATGAAAGCCCCGACAGCATCAAGGTCAACATCGACCGCCACTTCGCACCGCTGTTGATTGGCCAAGACGCGAGCAATATCAACGCGGCCATGTTGCGCCTGGAACGCAGCATTCGCGGCAACACCTTTGCCAAGTCCGGTATCGAAAGCGCCTTGCTCGACGCGCTGGGCAAACGCCTGAACCTGCCGGTCAGCGAGTTGCTCGGCGGCCGTGTGCGTGACGCGTTGCCGGTGGCCTGGACCCTGGCCAGCGGCAACACCGAAAAGGACATTGCCGAGGCAGAAAAGATGCTCGACCTGCGCCGCCACCGCATCTTCAAATTGAAGATTGGTGCGGGCGAAGTCAGCCATGACCTGGCCCATGTGATCGCGATCAAAAAGGCCCTGGGCGACCGTGCCAGTGTGCGTGTCGACGTCAACCAGGCGTGGGATGAAGCCGTGGCACTGCGGGCGTGCAAGGTGCTCGGCGACAACGGGGTCGACCTGATCGAACAACCGATCTCACGCAATAACCGTGGCGGCATGGCCCGGCTCAACCTGTCGAGCCCGGCGCCGATCATGGCCGATGAGTCCATTGAGTGTGTCGAGGATGCCTTCAACCTGGCCCGCGAAGGCGCGGCGTCGGTGTTCGCCCTTAAAATCGCCAAGAACGGCGGCCCCCGCGCAGTGTTGCGCACGGCTGCGATTGCCGAGGCGGCGGGTATTGGCCTGTACGGCGGCACCATGCTCGAGGGCGGTATCGGCACGCTGGCTTCTGCGCATGCCTTTCTCACGCTGAACAAACTGGCGTGGGACACCGAACTGTTCGGTCCGTTGCTGCTGACCGAAGACATCCTCACCGAGCCGCTGGTTTATCGCGATTTTCGGCTGCATGTCTCCAACGCACCGGGCCTGGGCCTGGCCATCGATGAGGAGCGCCTGGCGTTCTTCCGTCGTGACAAACACTAAGAGGCGTCTTCCATGTTGTTCCACGTAAAAATGACCGTGAACCTGCCCGTCGACATGAACCCCGAACGTGCAGCCAGCCTCAAGGCCGATGAGAAAGCCTTGGCGCAACGCCTGCAACAAGACGGCAAATGGCGCCACCTGTGGCGCATTGCCGGGCACTACGCCAACTACAGCGTGTTTGACGTCGACAGTGTGCAGGAACTGCACGACCTGCTGATGCAGCTGCCGCTTTACCCCTACATGGCTATCGAAGTGAATGCCTTGTGCCGTCACCCTTCGTCGATCCATGAGGATGACCGCTAGGCCGATGTTCAAACCAATAACTACAAGATGAGGAATGCACCATGTCCACCCGACTATCCCAGACTGCCCATGCCCAACAGTTTCTCGAAGAAGCCAGCGGCAACCTTAACGACGGCGGCAATCCACGCACTAAAGCGCTGATCTACCGGATCCTGCGTGACACCGTGAACATCATCGAAGACCTGGAGGTGACCCCGGAAGAGTTCTGGAAAGCGGTCAACTACCTCAACGAGCTGGGCAAAAACCAGGAAGCCGGTTTACTCGCCGCCGGGTTGGGCCTGGAGCATTACCTGGACCTGTTGATGGACGCCGCCGATGAAGAGGCCGGCAAGTCCGGCGGCACCCCGCGCACCATCGAAGGCCCGTTGTACGTGGCCGGGGCACCGTTGTCGAAGTACGAGGCACGGCTGGATGATGGCAAGGATGATGCGGTGCCGCTGTTCATGCGCGGGCAGGTGCGTGACATCGATGGCAAGCCGTTGGCGGGGGCGATTGTGGATGTGTGGCAGGCCAACACCGGGGGTACGTATTCGTGGTTCGACCCGACGCAATCCGAATTCAACCTGCGCCGTCGCATCGAGACCGATGCCCAGGGCAACTACCGTTTTCGCAGCATCGTGCCGTCGGGGTACGGTTGCCCGCCGAGCGGGCCGACCCAGCAACTGCTCGATCAACTCGGGCGTCACGGACAGCGGCCGGCGCATATCCACTTCTTTATCTCGGCGCCGGGGCATCGGCACCTGACCACGCAGATCAACCTGTCGGATGACCCGTACCTGCATGATGATTTTGCCTACGCCACGCGGGATGAATTGATTGCGCAGATTCGCTTCAGTGACGACCCGCAACTGGCGCAGGAGTTTGGCGTGGAGGGGCGGTTTGCGCAGATTGATTTTGACTTTGAATTGCAGGTGGCTGAGGCGCCGTTAGAGCAAAAGCGCATGCAACGCGTACGCGCCCTCGAAGACTAAACGCGGTTAAAAATGTGGGCGCTGGCTTGCCTGCGATAGCGGTGGCGAATGCACCATCGCTATCGCAGGCAAGCCAGCTTCCACAGGGTTTTGTGGTTGGCGCTATTTGCGGATGACCAGATCCAGCACCTCATCCCGATCCTTGATCTTCTGCAACACAATCTCCGAACGGATATCCATCACCCCCGCCGTGCGGTTCAAGTGGTTCACGATAAAGTCGGAAAAGTGCTTCAGATTCCTCGCCTGCACGCGCAGCACATAGTTGCTGGCGCCCGTGATCACATAGGCACTGGCGACTTCCGGCCAGCCCTGCACCTTCTTGATAAACGTCTCATGCCAATCCTCCACGTCCTGGCGTAACGACAGGTGGACGATGGCTTCCAGCTCGATTCCCAATTGCTCGGCATTCAGCACTGCGCGGTAGCCGCTGATGATTCCCTCACTCTCCAACAGGCGCAAACGGCGCAGGCAGGCGGAAGGCGACAAGGCAACTTTTTCCGCCAGCTCCTGGTTGCTGATACGGCCATCCTGTTGCAGGAAATGCAGGAGGCGCAGGTCGGTGGCGTCGAGAATCATGGTTAGAATAAATCCGCGTGTTTGGGGGTTAAATTCGAATTTCCTACAGCTTAATTAGCCTGTTACCTACCACTTTGCACGAAAATTCTCTAAAACTTCGTTCATTATTTGGTCCATTCTCACTTATAAAAACCAGGACAACCCATGACCACCCGAAGCCATTGCCAAGCCCTCGATGCGCAGGACCCGTTGGCGCCGTTGCGCCGTCAGTTCGCCTTGCCTGAGGGCGTGATCTACCTCGACGGCAACTCCCTCGGCGCGCGTCCGGTGGCGGCGCTGGCGCGGGCGCAGGCGGTGATTGCCGAAGAATGGGGCAATGGCCTGATTCGCAGCTGGAACAGCGCCGGTTGGGCGGAGTTGTCCCAGCGCCTGGGCAACCGCCTGGCGCCGCTGATTGGTGCGCATGACGGCGAAGTGGTGATCACCGATACCACCTCGATCAACCTGTTCAAGGTGCTCAGCGCGGCGTTGACTGTGCAACGTCAACGCCAGCCTCATCGCAAAGTGATCGTCAGCGAAGCGAGCAACTTTCCTACCGATTTGTACATCGCCGAGGGCCTGGCCGAGCTGCTGCAGCAAGGTTATTCCCTGCGCCTGGTAAACAGCCCGGACGAATTGCCCCAGGCCATCGACGAGGACGTGGCGGTGGTGATGCTCACCCACGTCAACTACAAGACCGGCCACATGTACGACATGCAGTCGCTGACCGCCCTGAGCCATGAATGTGGCGCGTTGAGTATCTGGGACCTGGCGCATTCGGCAGGTGCCGTGCCCATCGACCTGCATCAGGCCGGTGCCGACTATGCGATTGGCTGCACCTACAAATACCTTAACGGTGGCCCGGGCTCCCAGGCGTTTGTATGGGTCAACCCGGCGTTGGTGGATGAGGTGCGCCAGCCGTTGTCCGGCTGGTTCGGGCACAACCGCCAGTTCGCCATGGAGACGACTTACGCACCGAGCGCAGGCATCGCGCGTTACTTGTGCGGCACCCAGCCGATTACCTCGCTGGCCATGGTGGAATGCGGCCTGGAAATTTTTGCCCAAACCGACATGGCGAGTCTGCGCAGCAAATCCCTGGCCCTGACTGACCTGTTTATCGCCCTGGTCGAGGCCCGCTGCGGCGCCCATGGTCTGGCACTGATCACCCCGCGTGAGCACGCCAGGCGCGGCAGCCATGTGAGCTTTGAACACCCCGAAGGCTACGCAGTGATCCAGGCCTTGATCGCCCGTGGAGTGATCGGCGATTACCGTGAGCCGCGCATCATGCGCTTTGGTTTTACCCCGCTGTACACCCGCTTTACCGAGGTATTCGATGCGGTGGAAATCCTCGGCGACATCCTCGACAACCACACCTGGGACCAGCCGCAATACAAAGTCCGAAACAGCGTCACTTAAGCACAACCCAAATCCAATGTGGGAGCTGGCTTGCCTGCGATGACGGCAGTGAATTCACCATCGCCATCGCAGGCAAGCCAGCTCCCACAGGGTTCAGCGCCAGCAACAACCCTCACAATAATAAAGGGGCACACCACGTGACTACGCCAGACAACGGCTTTGCAGAGATCACCCACCGCGAACTGGGCCTGCGGCGCCAGCTCACTTCCGGCCAGATGAGCATGATCGCCATCGGTGGCGCCATCGGCACCGGGCTGTTCATGGGCAGCGCCTACGCCATCGGTTATGCCGGGCCCAGCGTGCTGGTGAGCTACGCCATCGGCGCGCTGATCACCTTGCTGTTGATGGGCTGTCTGGCGGAAATGACCGTGGCGCATTCCACCTCGGGCTCCTTTGGCGCCTACGCCGAGTTCTATATCAGCCCGCTGGCGGGCTTTCTGGTGCGGTATGCCTACTGGGCAGCGATTGTGCTGGCGGTGGGGGCCGAGGTCACGGCGGTGGCGATGTACATGAAGTACTGGTTCGCCAACGTACCGGAATGGGTGTGGATCGTGTCGTTTTCCAGCGTGCTGATTGTGCTCAACGCGATCAGCGTGAAGACCTTCGGCAACTTCGAATACTGGTTCTCGACAATCAAGATCAGCGCCATCGTCGGCTTTATTATTCTCGCGGTGTACGTGGTGTTCGGCTCCGGCAACCCGGACTACGGCGTGCAGCACTACACGGCCCATGACGGCTTTTTCCCCCATGGCTTGAGCGGCATGTGGATCGCGGTGATCGTGTCGATCTTCAGCTACTTGAGCGTGGAGATGATCGCGGTGGCTGCCGGTGAAGCGGCGGACCCGGAACAAGCAGTGAAGAAAGCCTTCCGCGCCACCATCGTGCGCCTGGTGGTGTTTTATCTGCTGACCCTGGCGCTGATGCTGGCCATCGTGCCGTGGAACCAGGCCGGGCAAACCCAAAGCCCATTCGTCACAGTGATGCAGACCATCGGCATTCCCGGCGCCACCGGGGTGATGAATTTTGTAATTCTGATTGCGGCGCTGTCGGCCATGAACAGCCAGCTCTACATCACCACGCGCATGATGTTCAGCTTGTCCCGCGCCGGCTTTGCGCCCACGTCCATGGGCGCCTTGAGTAAGAGCGGCATTCCGTTGAACGCGTTGTTGCTGTCCAGCTCGGGCATCGCCCTGGCGACGCTGCTCAATGTGGTGTACCCGGAAAGTTCGTTCACCTTGATGATGGCGATTTCGATGTTTGGCGCGATCTTCACCTGGTTCATGATCTTCCTCACGCACCTGTTTTTCCGGCGCTATCGCAAGCGTCACGGCGGGCCGAAGTTATCCTTCCAGCTGCGGCTGTTCCCGTACAGCACCCTGCTGGGACTGGTGCTGATGGGCGCGGTGATGATCACCACCTATTTCACCGAGGCGTTCAAGATGACGCTGGTGTTTGGTGTGCCGTTTCTATTGATTCTGTCGGCGGTGTATTACGTGTTTTTCCGCAAAGGCAGGGCCAAGGCCTCGAACAAGGCTTTGGCGTAGCCCGGCAGGTGTTCGAACGAGCGCGCACATAGCAGCAGCTTTCGGCAGGCCCAATCCTCTTGCAACGGTTGGGCCTTGAAGCGACGTTCTTGCTGCCCACGCTCCAGTGCGGCCTGGGGCACGATACCCAGGCCGGCGCCACGGGCGACCATGCGAATGACGCCATCAAAACCCTCGGCACGGATGCGGGTCTGCAAGCGAAAGCCTGCGTGCAGCGCCTGTTCTTCCAAGTACACCGACAGCGCGCTGTTGGCGGCGAGGCCTACGAAGTCGTGTTGCAGGCTGGCGATGAAGCTCACGTGTTGCGTCGTCAGCGGATGATCCAGCGGCATGATCAGCACCAGCGGATCGTCACGAAACGCCAGGGTCTGCAGGCCGTGGGTGTCTACGGCGTCGGAAATGATCCCAAGGTCCGCCGTGCCCTGACGCAAGGCCTGGGTGATGCGCAGGCTCGGAAGCTCTTGCAGGTCAATATCGAGGTTGGGGTGCTCGCGCAAAAAGTCCGCCAGCAGCTCGGGCAGGTATTCGCTGAGGGCGGTGGTGTTGCACAGCAGGCGCAGCTGGCCTTTGATGCCGTTGGCGTATTCCGCCAGGTCCTGTTGCAGGTGCTCGGCCTGTTGCAAGAGCAGGCGGGCGTGGCGGGCCAATGCTTTGCCGGCAGGTGTTGGCGTTACGCCTCGGCGGCCACGTTCAAGGAATTCGATGCCCAGTGAGGCCTCCATTGCGCGAATGCGAGCGCTGGCGGCGGCCAATGATAGATGGCTGCGGGCGGCGCCGGCGGTAATGTTGCCGGTGTCGAGGATGTGCAGGTAGAGGCGCAGGTCGATCAGGTCAAAGTGCATGGCGGGGTTTCCCTGTGATTGGACTGGCCTCATCGCAGGCAAGCCAGCTCCCACATTTGATTTGTGAGCACATTCAACGGTGGGAGCTGGCTTGCCTGCGATGACGGCATCAGCCTCACACAAAACAAGAGGCTGCCTCAGTATATGGCGAATTTCACCCCTCATCGAAAAGCCGCACAATCCCTCCATGAATACCTTCCTCGCCTTCTACCAAAATATCGGCCCGGCGCTGACCCTGCTGGTGATCGGCACCTTCCTGCTGGCCGGCACCTTCAAAGGCGTGATCGGCCTCGGACTTCCCACCGTCGCCATGGGCCTGCTCGGCCTGGCTATGTTGCCGGCGCAGGCTGCGGCATTACTGATCATTCCATCGACGGTCACCAACCTCTGGCAATTGGCGGTCGGCGGCCACTTGAGCGGGTTGACCAAACGTTTATGGCCGATGCTTCTGCTGATATTTCTCGGCACTGGGTTTGGTACTTTGTGGTTGGGCATGGACGGTGGTGGCTGGGTGGTTCATGCATTGGGCGGGGCGTTGCTACTTTACGCACTCAGCGGATTGTTCCTGCCCACGTTCAAGGTCAAGCCCCAGACCGAACGCTGGCTCGGCCCTCTGTGCGGAGTGATCACAGGCGTCATTACCTCGGCGACTGGCGTATTCGTGATTCCTGCGGTGCCGTATCTGCAAGCCCTGGGCTTGAACCGCGACCCGTTGGTGCAGGCGCTGGGGCTGTCGTTCACCGTATCGACCCTGGCACTGGCCACCGGTTTAGCCTGGCGCGGCACCCTGGGCGGTGGCGAAATCAACGCGTCGCTGCTGGCGCTGGTGCCGGCGCTGCTGGGCATGTGGCTCGGCCAGGCGCTGCGCCAGCGCATCAGTGCGGTGCTGTTCAAACGCGTATTTTTCATCGGCATGGCGCTATTGGGCGCTCACCTGCTGATCAGTGGTTGAGGGCGCGGCAGTTCAATCTCTCGGTGTAAGCTGCTGCGAACCGATGAGAGAGGACAGCGTGTGAAAGCCCGATCCGATGAGCTACAGATCTTCGTCAGCGTGATTGAGTGCGGTTCGATTTCCGCCGCCGCCGAACAGGTCGGGCAGACGCCCTCGGCGGTCAGCCGCACCTTGTCGCGCCTGGAAGCCAAGCTCGACACCACGCTGATCAACCGCACCACGCGGCGCATGGACCTGACCGAGGAGGGCAAGTACTTCTTCGAGCAGGCCAAGGTGATCCTGGCGCAGATGGATGAGCTGGAGGAACGCCTGTCGTCGCGCCAGAAAAAGCCCGCCGGGCGTCTGCGCATCAATGCCGCCGTGCCGTTCATGCTGCATGGCATCGTGCCGTACATCGCCGAGTTTCGCAGCCTCTACCCGCAGATCCAGCTGGAGCTGAACAGCGATGATCTGATTATCGATTTGCTTGAGCAAAGCACCGACATCGCTATTCGCATCGGCGCCCTGGCCGATTCCACCCTGCATGCACGGGCCCTTGGCAGTACGCCGCTGCATATCCTCGCCAGCCCCGACTACCTCAAGCAATACGGCGTGCCGAGCACGGTCGCTGAGTTGGCGGACCACACCTTGCTGGGGTTCACCCAGACTGAAACCCTCAACCACTGGCCGCTGCGCCATGCAGACGGTGACCGCTGGCTGATCCAACCCAGCGTGGCCGCCTCCAGCGGCGAGACCGTGCGCCAGTTGGCGCTGGAGGGCCAGGGTATTTGCTGCCTGTCGAACTTCATGACCGTCGCCGACATCGACGCCGGGCGCCTGGTGCCGGTGCTGGAAGCGTTCAACAGTGGCTATCGCCAACCGATCCACGCGGTGTTCTACCGCAACTCGCAACTGGCGTTGCGTATCCAGTGTTTCCTCGACTTTATCCAGGCCAAGCTGGCGCGGTATGCCTGCTAAGTAGTGCACAAAGGCAACCGTAGCAGCTGTCGAGCGCCAGCGAGGCTGCGTCAGGCGCGACTCGATTATGTGCCAGGCTCAAACGGCGGTGCTGCAAACGCAGCCTCGCTGGCGCTTGGCAGCTGCTACGGGATTCTTGACCTCCACGCAAGAATGAATTGGGTGAATGGGGCTTATTCGACAGGTCGGGTGCCGTAACAATGCGGCCATTACTTACCCAGTCAGGAGCACTCTCCATGAACGTATTCGTTACCGGCGCAGCAGGTTTTATCGGTGGTTCCATCGCCACTGGCCTGGTCAAGGCCGGCCACACCGTTACCGGCCTGGTACGCAGCGCCGAACAAGCCGCCGAGCTGACCGCCCTGGGCATCACCCCGGTAATCGGCACCCTGGATGACAGCGCGGTGTTGACCGAGCAGGCGCAAAAGGCCGATGCGGTGATCAATGCCGCGAGCAGCGACCATCGTGTGGCCGTTGAAACCCTGCTGGCGGCATTGAAGGGCTCGAACAAGCCGTTCCTGCACACCAGCGGTTCGAGCATCGTCGGTGATGCGTCGGGCGGCAAAGAAAGTGATGTCATTTACTTCGAAGACAACCTTCCTGAACCGACTGTCGATAAAGCTGCCCGTGTCGCCATCGATAACCTGATCCTGGCCGCCGCTCAGGACGGTGTGAATTCGGCAGTGATCTGCAACACGTTGATCTACGGCCACAGCCTGGGCGTGAAGCGCGACAGCGTGCAATTGCCGCGTCTGCTCAAGCAAGCCCGCAAGAGCGGGGTGGTGCGTCATGTGGGCAGCGGGCAGAACATTTGGTCCAATGTGCATATTGAAGACGTGGTTGCGCTGTACGTGCTGGCGCTGGCCAAGAATGTGCCAGGCACTTTTTACTTCGTGGAAAGCGGCGAGGCGTCGTTTATCGACATGACCACGGCCATTGCCGAAGCCTTGAAACTGGGTAAACCGCAGGATTGGCCACTGGCCGACGCCGAGGCCGAGTGGGGCTATGAAATGGCGAATTATGGTTTGGGCTCCAACAGCCGCGTGCGGGGCAAGCATGCCCGTGAACTGTTGGGCTGGGCGCCGAAGCGGACTTGCGTTGTGGAGTGGATTCGCCACGAGATGGTGTGATGGTCACTTGAGACCGAGGTGCTGCCTTCGCAGGCAAGCCAGCTCCACATTTTGATTTGTGAATACATTCAAATGTGGGAGCTGGCTTGCCTGCGGTAGGGGCCACTCGGTCTGACGGGCTCACCCGACACTGGCCCCACCGCGCTCAATTCCGTACCATTCCCCGCCTTATCCCCCGCATTACCCTGGTACCTCATGAACCTCATCCGTCTGCGCGCCGATGCCCTGGCCGGCCTCACCACGTCTTTTGCGTTGCTGCCCGAATGCATCGCCTTTGCCCTGGTGGCCCATCTCAACCCGTTGATGGGGCTCTACGGCGCTTTTATCATCTGCACCCTCACGGCGTTGTTTGGTGGTCGCCCCGGCATGGTGTCCGGTGCGGCAGGCTCGATGGCCGTCGTGATTGTTGCGTTGGTGGTGCAACACGGCGTGGAGTATCTGCTGGCCACGGTATTGCTGGGCGGGTTAATCATGGTTGCTTTCGGCCTGCTGCGCCTGGGCAAGCTGGTGCGCATGGTGCCGCACCCGGTGATGCTCGGCTTCGTCAACGGCCTGGCGATTATCATCGCCCTGGCACAGTTGGAGCATTTCAAAAGTGGTGAGACCTGGCTCAGCGGTACGCCGCTGTACGTGATGGCCGGCCTGGTGCTGGTGACCATGGCCATCGTCTACCTGCTGCCGCGCATCACCCGTGCCGTGCCGCCCGCGTTGGTGGCGATCCTCGGCGTCGGCCTGGCGGTCTACCTCCTTGGCCTGCCGACCCGCACCCTTGGCGACATGGCCCACATCGCCGGCGGCCTGCCAACGTTTGCGCTGCCGCAAATCCCCTGGACCCTGGAAACCCTCGGCATCATCGCGCCCTACGCGTTCCTGATGGCGATGGTTGGTCTGTTGGAAACCCTGCTCACCCTCAACCTCACCGACGAAATCACTGAGACCCGTGGCTACCCCGACCGCGAAAGCGTGGCCCTGGGTGCAGCGAATATGGTCTCGGGCCTGTTCGGCGGCATGGGCGGTTGCGCGATGATCGGGCAAACCGTGATTAACCTCAGCTCCGGCGGGCGCGGGCGTTTCTCCGGGGTGTTTGCCGGGGTGATGATCTTGCTGTTCATTCTGTTTCTGTCGCCGTTTATCGAGCGGATTCCGCTGGCGGCGCTGGTGGGGGTGATGTTTGTGGTGTCGCAACAGACTTTCGCCTGGGCGTCGTTGCGCGTGATCAACAAAGTGCCGCTCAATGACGTGCTGGTGATTATCGCGGTGACGGTGATCACGGTGTTCACCGATCTGGCCACGGCGGTGCTGTGCGGCATTGTGATCGCGGCGTTGAATTTCGCCTGGCAACAAGCGCGCGAGTTGTATGCCGATGAACATCTGGAGGCCGATGGCAGCAAGCTCTATCGCCTGCACGGCACGCTGTTCTTTGCCTCGACCACGCCGTTCCTGAATCAATTCGATCCGGCCAATGATCCGGACCAGGTGACGCTGGATTGCCGCCACCTGAGCTTTGTCGATTACTCGGCGATTGCTGCACTGATGACCCTGCGCGAGCGCTACACCAAGGCTGGCAAGCATCTGCGGGTGCTGCATTTGTCCGAGCGCTGCAAGAAGTTGCTCAAGCGCGCCCGGGTACATCATGAGTAAGTGATCACGGCCCGACCAGGTTTTCCAGTTCCTGGGCGCGGGTCTGGGTCATGTCTAGCATGCAGCCGGTACCGTTGACCTGGTCGATGGTGCCGCCGGTGGCGGACCCTGCGAAGGCGCAATTGGCGTCACGGTACTTTATCCACAGGCGCTGCACGTCTTGCAGTTGTTGCTTGCGCGAGCCTTTCTGGGCGGCGAGGGCGGTTTTGTAGGCCTTGTTCAGGCGCGTGTCCTGGACCTTGGCTTCCTTGACGTTGCAACTGACCATTTCTACGGTCGTGTTGGCGCCGTCCATGCATTTTTTCAAGGCCGCGTTGTCGGCGGCTGAAGCAGTGCCACACAGGGCGAGAAGCACGGTACTGGCAGCAAGGGATGTGCGAATCATGGTCGATTTTCCTGGGCTTCGAGGGATGTGCATTCTATGACTCAAGCGCTCGCGTTGAGTTTCCAGTCTTTTCTGAACCTCATGTAAGAACACCCCCCGAATTTTCATGCACGGCTGTCGCGCATACCCCAATGCGACAGCGCTTACCTGTGGGCGAAAATTACTTTCATAGAATTTGAAAGTGCCTTTCGGTAATGATTTATGAGTTTCACAACCAACTCGATGTGACCCTTTCCGAGGAGTACCGCATGGCCGCATCACCGGGCTTCGGGCTATTGGCATACGCTGCCATCGCCATCATTGCTTTGATCGTGCTGATTGCACGTTACCGGCTCAACCCGTTTATCGTCATCACCCTGGTGTCCATCGGCCTGGCGCTGATGGCCGGGATGCCGGCGGATACCATCATGGGTTCCTACGAGGCAGGCGTCGGCAAGACCCTGGGGCATATTGCTTTGGTGGTGGCGCTGGGCACCATGCTGGGCAAGATGATGGCCGAGTCTGGCGGTGCCGAGCAGGTGGCGCGCACGCTGATCAACCGGTTTGGCGAACGCAACGCGCACTGGGCGATGGTGTGCATCGCGTTCCTGGTGGGGCTGCCGCTGTTTTTCGAAGTCGGTTTTGTGTTGCTGGTGCCGATCGCCTTTACCGTGGCGCGGCGCGTGGGCGTGTCGATCCTGATGGTCGGCTTGCCGATGGTCGCCGGTTTATCGGTGGTGCATGCGCTGGTGCCGCCGCACCCGGCGGCGATGATGGCGGTACTGGCGTACAACGCCTCGGTAGGGCAGACCGTGCTGTATGCGATTTTGATCGGCATTCCCACGGCAATCATTGCCGGCCCGGTCTATGCCAAATTCATCGTGCCGCGTATTCACCTGCCGGCGGAAAACCCGCTGGAACGCCAGTTCATCGACCGCGAACCGCGTACGCGCCTGCCGAGCTTCGCGCTGACCATGGGCACTATCCTGTTGCCGGTGGTGTTGATGATGATTGGCGGCTGGGCCAACGTGATTTCCACGCCGGGCACGGGCTTTAATCAATTCCTGCTGTTTATCGGTAACTCGGTGATCGCGTTGTTGGTGGCGACTTTGGTCAGTTTCTGGACCTTGGGCCTGGCCCAGGGCTTCAACCGCGAGTCGATCCTCAGGTTTACCAATGAGTGCCTGGCGCCGACCGCCAGTATCACTTTGCTGGTGGGCGCGGGCGGCGGGTTGAATCGAATCCTTGTGGACGCTGGCGTCACCAACGAAATCCTCGGGTTGGCCCATGCCTTCCATCTGTCGCCGCTGGTGATGGGTTGGCTGTTCGCTGCACTGATGCGTATTGCTACAGGCTCTGCCACTGTCGCTATGACCACCGCCTCCGGCGTGGTGGCGCCGGTCGCCATGGGCCTGGGTTATCCACACCCCGAATTGCTGGTGCTGGCCACCGGCGCGGGTTCGGTGATCTTTTCCCACGTGAACGACGGCGGCTTCTGGCTGATCAAGGAATACTTCAATATGACGGTGATCCAGACCTTCAAGACCTGGACTGTGCTGGAGACATTGATCTCTCTTGTCGCCTTTGGTCTGACGTACGGTCTGTCCTGCATTTTGTAACCCGGAGACCCCATGGACATCCTCTACCAGATCCGCGCCCGCCAGGATTCCTTCAGCGCCGGTGAAGGGCGTATCGCCAGGCTGATGCTGGAGGACGTAGGCTTTGCCGCTTCGGCCAGCCTGGAAGCGTTGTCCCAGCGGGCCGAGGTCAGCACGGCGACCTTGTCGCGGTTTGCGCGCAGTGTGGGCTGCCGGGATTTACGCGACTTGCGCCTGCAATTGGCCCAAGCCAGTGGCGTCGGCAGCCGCTTCCTGGACCCTGCCGGGTTGCCGGAACAGTCGGCGTTTCATCGGCAGATTCTGGGTGATATCGAGGCGACGTTGCGTCAGCACTTGTCGGGCTTCAACCAGGCGAGTTTCGTTGACGCGGTCAGCCTGCTGGGCAAGGCACGGATGATCCACGCGTTCGGCATGGGCGGCCCGTCGAGCTTGTGCAGCGATGAATTACAGGTGCGCTTGGTGCGCCTGGGCTATCCGATTGCGGCTTGTCATGACCCAGTGATGATGCGCGTCACGGCAGCGACCTTGGGCCCGGAGCATGCATTGATTGTGTGTTCCCTGACCGGCCTCACCCCTGAGTTACTGGACGTGGTGGAACTGGCGCGCAACTACGACGCGCGTATCGTCGCCATCACCCTGGCCGATTCGCCCTTGGCCCAGTTGGCGGATGTGCTGCTGCCGTTACAACCGGCCGAAACCAGTTTTATCTACAAGCCCACCGCCGCGCGCTACGGCATGCTGCTGGCCATCGACCTGCTCGCCACCGAGCTGGCGCTGGCCATGCCCGACGACAACCAGGAACGCCTGCGCCGGATCAAGCTGGCCCTGGACGATTACCGCGGCGGCCCCGACAGCCTGCCGCTTGGAGACTGATATGAAGTACGACACGTTGATACGCCAGGCGCTGATCATCGATGGTCGCAATACGCCCGGCTACGTTGCTGATGTGGGGTTGCGCGACGGGCGCATCGAGACGATCGGTGACTTGTCGGCGGCCGTGGCCGAGCATGAAATCGACGCCATGGGACGCGTGCTGGCGCCGGGTTTTATCGACGTGCACACCCACGATGACACCGTGGTGATTCGCCATCCGCAAATGCTGCCCAAGCTCAGCCAGGGTGTGACCACGGTGATCGTCGGCAATTGTGGCATCAGCGCCTCGCCGGTGAGTTTGCGCAGCGATCCACCGGACCCGATGAATTTGTTGGGCACGCGCGAGGCGTTCATTTACCCACGGTTTGCCGACTACCGCGCGGCGGTGGACGGGGCGCATCCGGCGGTGAACGTCGCCGCACTGATCGGCCACACAGCATTGCGCAGCAACCATATGGACGACCTGCACCGCAGCGCCTCGCTGGATGAGATCGCCGCCATGCGCGTGCAGTTGCAGGAAAGCCTCGAGGCCGGCGCCCTTGGTTTATCCACAGGCCTGGCCTATGCCAGTGCGTTCAATGCCGAGACTGATGAAGTGCTGCAACTGAGTGAAGAACTCACCGCGTTTGGCGCGGTGTACACCACCCATTTGCGCAGTGAATTCGAGCCGGTGCTGGAGGCGATGGACGAGGCGTTTTTGATTGGCCGGCATGCCAAGGCGCCGGTGATTATTTCCCACCTCAAATGCGCCGGCGCGGGGAATTGGGGGCGTAGCCCGCAGCTGCTGGCATCGCTGGAAGCGGCTGCGAAAACCCATCCAGTGGGGTGTGATTGTTATCCCTATGCGGCGAGTTCTTCGACCCTGGACCTCAAGCAGGTGACTGACGCGTTTCGGATCACCATCACCTGGTCGACACCGCACCCCGAATTGGGCGGGCGCGACTTGCAGGACATCGCCGCCGAGTGGGGCGTTTCGTTGATGGATGCAGCGCGCCGCCTGCAACCGGCAGGGGCTGTGTATTACGGGATGGATGAAGAAGATGTGCGCAAGATCCTGGCGCATCCATTGTCGATGGTCGGGTCGGATGGGCTGCCGGAAGACCCGTTTCCACATCCGCGTTTATGGGGGGCGTTTCCACGGGTATTGGGGCATTTCAGCCGGGATGTCGGGTTGTTTCCGCTGCACACGGCGGTGCACAAAATGACCGGCTTGTCGGCGGCGCGGTTTGGTTTGGCCGGGCGCGGTGAAATCCGTGAAGGGCACTGGGCCGACCTGGTGTTGTTCGATCCGCTGCGCGTGCGCGATGTGGCGGATTTCAAAGAGCCACAGCGGGCGGCGGAAGGCATCGATGGTGTGTGGGTCAATGGCGTGTTGAGCTACAGCGACGGGCATGCGAAAGGCCTGCGCGCAGGTCGCTTCCTGGCGCGCAGTGGGGATTTGCGCCGTGGATTCGTGGTGGGTCGATAGACCGGGTTATCGTTCATCGCAGGCAAGCCAGCGCCCACAGTTGACCGAATGTGGCTGGATAAATGCGATCAACAGTGAGAGCTGGCTTGCCTGCGATTGCGATCTGTCATTCAACACGGGAAACCCTCTATAGTTGTGGTTTTCAGACACGGAGGCGGATACATGCACTTAGGAAAAGTCACCCCCATTTTGCGGATTTTCGACGAGGCCAAGGCATTGGAGTTCTACGTCGACTTCCTGGGATTCAAGGTGGATTGGCAGCATCGTTTCGAGGCGAATTATCCGTTGTACCTGCAGGTGTCGCTGGGTGAGTGCGTGCTGCATTTGACTGAGCATCATGGCGACGCCTCGCCTGGTTCGGCGGTACGCATTCAGGCGCAGGGCGTGGACGCCTATCAGCAGCAATTGGCGGGCAAGGATTACCGGTATGCCAAGCCTGAGGTTGAGGACACGCCTTGGGGCTCGCGCGAGATGAGCATCAAGGACCCGTTTGGGAATCGGGTGGTGTTTGCCGAGGAAGGTGAGGGCTGAGGGGTAAATCGCAGGCAGTAAAAAACCGCCTTAGTAGGGCGGTTTTTTATTGCAATCCCAGTTTGCGGCTGGGGTTGCGGCTTCAAAGGAGCAATGACGTGCATCGCGATATTAAGGCCCCTGAAGTCTGTCATGCAAGGTTTGATACTGAGCGGTTACATTTTTTGATGTATCAGTATTATCTGTAAAAAGTAGCAACAGATTTGAAGGGGGTATTCGGGCGCCGACCGTCACACCTTCAGCTGGAAGGTCGGGTTAGTATCGGCTCGGTTTCACGTTCGTCGTTTTACAGGTTGGCTGGGTTAACGCGAAGATTTCGACCGACCGCCACGGACTTGCACTCCGTGCCGGATACATGTGGAAGGATCATAAACCCGGCCGCCTCAAAGGAAGCATTGACGTGTATCTGAAGGCTCACGTGTTCCGGTAAGTGCGCTGGAGGTAAGGCCCAACTTACGGAGGGCCGAGTATGTTTAAGTTTGCACGACGTACATGGAACCTCGTAGTGAACTGCCTGCGTGCTTATCACGTATGGAAGTTCCTGCGGGACAGCTTTGATGACCGTTAAGGTCTGAGAAGTGGAGCCGCTTCGGTCTAGTCCGAGGCGGCTTTTTGGTTTCTTAAACCCGGAAGTGGCTGACCATCTGCTGCAACTGGCTACCCAACCGCGCCAGTTCCACACTCGACTTGGCCGTCTCATCACTCGCCGTCGCCGTCTGCTCCGACACATCGCGCACATTCACAATGCTGCGGCTGATTTCTTCAGCCACGGCGCTTTGCTGCTCGGCCGCTGCGGCAATCTGCTGGTTCATCGACTGGATGTTCGACACCGTCCGGGTGATGTTTTCCAGGGACACACCGGCCTTGCGTGTCAGCTCGACGCTGCTGTCGGTGAGGTTGCGGCTGTTGTTCATCACCGCGGCGACTTGCTGAGTACCGTTCTGCAAGCCGGCGACCAGGCCTTCGATTTCTTCAGTGGATTTCTGGGTGCGCTGGGCCAGGCCGCGCACTTCATCGGCCACCACGGCAAACCCACGACCGGCTTCACCGGCACGCGCCGCTTCAATCGCCGCGTTGAGGGCCAGCAGGTTGGTCTGTTCGGCCACGGCCTTGATCACGTCCATCACGCTGCCGATCTTGTTGCTCTCTTGTTGCAGATGGGTCATGGCGTCGGTGGAGCGCGCCACTTCAGCGGCCAGGCGCTCGATCTGGGCAATGGCCTCGGCGACCACTTTGTCGCCGGCACGGGCTTGGCCGTCGGCATCGGCCGCGGCCAGGGAGGCTTGCTCGGCGTTGCGTGCCACTTCCTGCACGGTGGCGGTCATTTCGTGCATCGCGGTGGCGACCTGGTCGGTCTCGATTTTCTGGCTGTTCACACCGGCGCTGGTCTGCTCGGTCACGGCCGACAGTTCCTCGGCGGCGCTGGCGATCTGCGTCACGCCGTCGCGAATGCCGCTGATCAACTCACGCAAGGTGGTGCCCATGCGCTGGATGCCTTGTTGCAGCACACCCAGTTCATCGCGACGGGTCACTTGGATGTTGTGGCTCAGGTCGCCGGAGGCAATGCGTTCCACCACGGCCAGGGTGTCCTGGATCGGGCGAGTGATCTGGCGAGTGATGACCCACGCGGCGATAACGCCGACCAGCAGCGCCAGCAGTGTGCTGATCAACTGCAGGCTGCGGGCCTGGGCGCTTTCGGCGTCGCGACGGGTCAGTTGGATCTCATACAATTTGTCGCTGATCGTAACGATATCGGCGCCCTGGGTGGTCATCTCGGCACGGGCGGACACGATGTTGGCGTTGGCGGCCTTGTAGTTTTGCACGGCGCTGCGATAGGCACCCAAGGCTGTTTCCAATGCGGTCAATGCGCTTTGCTGGCTGGTGCCAAAGGCAGTATTCAGGCCTTTCAAGCCTGCAATGGCTTTTTCGATTTGCTCGGCGGCGCGGGCTTCGGTGTCCGGGTTGACGTTGCCGGTGTAGCCGCGCACTTCGTAGCGGGCCAACTGGAATTGCATCTTGGCATCGGCGACGGCCTGGAACTGTGCGAAGCGCTCCGAACTGTCAGGCATCTGCTTCACGCTGGACTCCAGCGCATTGATTTGTGCATTGGCAATGTCGGCCTTGTCGCCCATCAACTGGCGCGAGGCGTTGCCGTTACGGTAAGCCTCACGCATTTTGTTCAGCGATTGCTGATAAGCGGTGATGATGGATTTCTGCTCGTTGAGCAGCTTGAGGTTTTCCGGGCTCTTGAAGCTGTCCAGCAGTTTCTGTTGCTGGGCAACGAAGGTGTCCAGGTTGGTCTGTACGTTCTGCGCCACGGCTTCGTCGCCGTTGGCGAGCATGTACTGCAGGCGCACGATTCGCAGTTTGGTCAGGGAGGCGTTGAGCTGGGTGATGTCGCTCATCCAGTTGCTGCGGTCGATCAGGCCGCCCAGGCTGGTCCAGCCGGTGAGGGCCAGGATCGAGGTGAGAACCAGCACCAGGCCAAAGCCCAGGCCGAGTTTGAGGTTGACGCTGATGTTGCCGAACCAGCTGTTCATCGAATACTCCGCAAGAATGATTTCGGTGTGCTGGACGGTGTTGTTGTTGGGGCCAGCCGAGTTATGTAGGCCTGTATCGGCGGCAATGTGTGAACCTGAAATACTTTTGTCGCCCGAATGACTCGGCGGTCGAAAACGGCCCCGCCCCTGGCATTGGGCGGGGCCGTGTGGCGTGGCTCAGGTGACCGCGCGCAAACCCGGCCCGATGCCCAGCGGCGGATGGCTCTTGAGTGCCTCGATCAATTGCGCCAAGTACAGAAAACGTTGTTCCTTGAGCCGGTCCCAACGGTCAATGAAGTAGCGCCCACGGTCGTCGATTTGAATGGCGGTGGTTACGACACCTTCATTTCTGGAACGATGCACCAGGTAGATTTCAGTCGCCGAGGGCCGCTCGATCAGGAACTCGCCGGCCAGTTTGAGTGTGCTGCGATCAGCCCGTGGTACTGGCGGTGGCAGCGGTTTTCCGGGCAGTCCTACGCTCAGCTTGAAGTCACTGCGCAGGGCCATTCCACCCGCTTCGTCAGCCGTTTCCCAAGCGCCGAGATGCAGCGCTTTCGCAAGGCTTGGCGCTACATCGTGGATATGCAGGCTGATGGCGTCCTGCAATTGCGCGATGCCCGGCACAAGAAAATAGGTGTCGGTATGCGCCGTGCCCATCAGCGCCACCCACTTGTGCGCGCCTTGTGCTGCCTGGTCGGCCTTGATCACTTCGTTGGCGAAATAACTGAACAAGGTATTGCGCTCGCTGGCGTCGCCAATGCCCTTGGTGTGGTAGCTGGCAGTGCAGTCCAGCGCCCGAATGCGGAGCCCGTACTTATTGGCGGCGGCCAGTACATTGGTGTAGGTGTTGGGGCCGGTGTAGCGCCACATATGGCCCTGGTCCTGTGCCTTCAGGTAGCGTTGCAAACGATCAGGCATCTTCAAGGTGCTATGGAAACTCTCCAATTGCGCCTGGTGCATGTCCGTCAGCAGGTGTTCCACATAGAGGGTCTTGACGCCCTGCTTCTTCAGCCACTTCATGTGTTTGATCAGAAATTGCTTGGGCGATACCGTCGAATGCACTTCGCCGATCACCAGGCCCAGCTTGAATTTGTACACCTGCTCGATGAAATCCGTCTCGGTGTTTGCGGTGGTCAGATGAGCCAAGGATGGCCGCGCCGCGGGGGTATACGTGTCGAGAAAACTGCTGGCACGGTCATGCAGTTTTTTGCGTATCTGAGTAAAGCTTCGCAGTGCCTCTTTTTGCGGTGCGGCCAGGTTCAGCGACGTGTAGCGAGGGTCCAACCCGCGAGGCTCGCCGGCTATTTGCATGATGTCCGCGTGGAAATGCTGCGGGATATCGAACTCATTGAAATGCGTCGCCACCATCCCGACCTGCGACAATCGCGATGTACCTTGTTGTGCGAGGACGTGATGAGCGGTGGGCAGCGCCAGCCGGTAGTCACCGCGCGCCTGGGTGGCGACATTTGCATCGGGCCAGATGCCCGTCGGTTGGCCCGGAGCTGCGTCCGCGATGCGCAGGGCCAGGGTGTTCTGCAGGTCGGCCAGGCCTGCCACCTGCTCATAGGTGCCAAGGCGATTTTGCTCGACCAACGCGATCCACCCATCCGCCGCGTCGCGCTCCATGACTTTGTGGGAATAGAAGTTCCTGAGCTTGCTGGCGCGGGGGATAAGGCGCTCGCCTTCCCCCAGGGCCAATACCTGTTCCAGATGATATGACGCCGAACCATCTAACCCCTCCACTGCGACGTTGTGGCGGTGGGCGCTGAGCATCAGTTGGCGGTAACTGAAGGGCGCTTGGCGGTGCAGCCCGAGCGCCACGTCGACGTTGGCCAGGTGCGCCTCCACCTGTTTGAGTGCGCGGGCGATATCGCCTTTGACCTGCTTATTCAGGACCTGCAATTTGCTGCGGAAAATATCCGCTGGCAGGTTTTCGATGTATAGGCGCTTCAAGCCTTTCTCCGCCAGGGCTGGCATGTTCTCGATAAGCAATTGCTTGCTGGCGATGGAGTTGTTGTGGGCGCCGATAATCAGGCGTTTTTGCGGCGTGAACAGGTTTTGCAAAATGTCAGCGTGGGCGGCGTCGGGTGCGAATGTCGGCTCGGCGGGCCGTGCAGGACGCGGGCCAAGCGCCTGGAAGAAGGCTTCGGCATCCGCGCTCAACCGCTGTACCTGCGCGGGGTAGGCCTCTTTGAGTGGCGCCAGTGCTGTGCTGGCATTGGCACGGGCGGCGAAGTCCAGGCCGGAACCCCAATCGGTCTGTTCCTTGAGGAAGTCCGGCGCCAGCACGGTGCGCAAATTCTTGCTTTGGTCGCGGGCGATCTCATACGGGGCAAGCGGGTTTTCGGCGTCTTCCGGCAGCTTTTCATATCTCGTGCGTCCGCCGCCGGCCATGCCTGAGCGCGTCCAACGGCCCTTGGCGTCCTGACTGACCAAACGCGCTGTCGAGCGATACTCGCCCGTCGAAGCGTCCAGGCGGTAAAGCAAATGCCGTCCCAGCGCATCCGGCTTTTGCGCGGCCCATAGCGTCTGGCCGTCAAACAGCACGGGTTGCAGGCCGGGTGGCACGGTGCTTTTGAGTGGTTTGAGTGCCGCGGTTTTCAGGGCCTGCTTGCTGGCGGGAATCAACGGACGCAGGGGCGACAGCAAATTGAACGTCCCCTTTAGAACCTGGCGGTAATCAAACAGCAAGGCACCGCCGCTGCTAAGCAAGTAACCGAGAAAGTGCTGCAGCGCCATGCCTTTGTCGCGCTGCTGATAGGCGTTGAGCGCCAGCATGGCGTCCTTGAATGCCAGCAGGCCGCCCAGGCTCAGGCTCAGGGGCGGGAATGGGATCGTGGCGACGGCGGTCAGCCATTCCACGCAGGTCCAGAGAATGCCGGTGATCATCTGCGTGCGGTTGCCCGTCGTGGCGTTGACGTCGTCGATCTTGCGTTGCAGCGCCATGTTGTAGAACTCATGGCGCAGATCGGCCAGGGGGGCCGCGTGGGCGATCGCGTCATAGCGGGCCGGGCTTGGCGTCGTGCGGTTGATATCACTGGGCAGGCCGTTGCGCACGCTCTCCAGAAATCCGCTGACCCGCGATCGGGACTGCGTCGGCACGCGCCCACAGAAGTAGGCCGGCATGCCGTCGACCTGCTTGAGCAGATAGTTGAACAGCCTGGCCTCGCGAAAACTGATGCCATCTGGAGCGTTCGGGGTATAGAGCAGCGTAGGGTTGTCGGCGTGACTGAACAGGTAGTTGCCGATCACCCATTCACCGTCGATGAATACGCGGTGCACGCGGTAGCTGTTGCGTTGGCTGACGGCCGTGTCGCCCAGGCCATCGATGGCGCGCTCCAGCCAGGCGAGGTCGACACTGGCGATATGGCCTTGCAGGCGCGACTCAAGGGCCGCGCCTTTCATCTGCAGTTGGTTGATCTTCAGGATGGCGTTGCGCCGTTCGGCATAGCCCTGGCTATCGACTTGCAGTTGCAGACGGACCTGATCGGTGTAGCGCTGGCCGATCCACACCCCAGTCACTGAGCGGGCCACGTTCTGCGCGGTCAGCGGGCTCAGGTCCACGCCAGCCAGGCCGCGGAAAGTGGCGCTGGCGGAGAATTTTTCGTCGAGGAACCCCACGCCGTCTTCGTAACCGTCGCGGTACAACTGCGTGTAGGGCATTTCGGTTTTCGGCCCCAGCAGCGGCTTGGGCGAGTAGACGAAAACCGTGTCTGGATCGACATCATTCTGCTTACGCCCCAACAGCCGATTGAGGCTGGCTTTGGCGTGTTCATGCACATACGCCTCAAAGGTCGGCAGGCGCGCCTCCGAATCGGGCCGGGCATCGTAGGCGCGTTGTGCGCCCTGGGCATCTTCGGCCAGGCTGGTGAGTTTGATTCGGTCGGCTGCCGACGCCGCTCGATACCAGGGTGGGCTGCTGTGCTGGTAGTCGTCCAGCGCCTGGGATTCGAGCCAATGGGCGACCATCGCGTCCAGGCAGTCCGCATGGTTACACGCCGGGCCGAAGGTGACTTCCTGATACTCGTCGTCCCCTGGCTTAAAGCTCAGGTTGTTCAGGAAGGTCGCCATCTTGGGACGAAAGCGCACGGGGACTTGCTGGATCACATAGTCACGCATCGCCCCGGACGCTTCATCCGCCCAGCCGATGATGTGGGCCTGGCATTCCCGCAGGCTGTCGAAGGCCATGAACTGCCGAGCGCGCGGGGCTTCGGGTGTGCATAGCAGCAGGCGCTTGACCTGGCCGCTGGCATCTTCGTCGCGCAGTACCCACAGGTCTTTGAGTTGCGCGCCATGGACCAGCACCGGTTGCGCCCGCAGGTGCGGATGAAGATTGGCGCGCAGTTGTTCGAAGCGCCGGTAATCGGCCGGGTCCAGATGGCCCTGGAGCCTGGCGAGGCTCGCCAGCGTGAGCAGGCGTTGATCGAGCAGCGTCCTTGTCGCCTGTTTGATTTCAGGCGTACCGAGCATGCTTTTTTGCTCGGCGGCAAAGTCCAGGCGCGGATGCAGGTCTTGTAACAGGAGGGCCAGCACGTGCGGAGTCAGTTGGGCATGATCCCCCTGCAACGGCGCGTCGGCGTAGGTGAGTTGGCTGCGATGCAGGAAGTCGGAGCCAGGCAACCCGTCGTCGGTGTGCAGGCCTGCCAATGACAACGCCACCAGGTTATGGCGTTGTGCATAGTCGCCGGCGAGGGCGACCTTGCGCTGGGTGGTGATGTGCAGTTGATGCGGATCGAGGTCGTGGATATCCAGGTCGTCTGCCAGCCGCTCTACCAGTTGGTAGTGCGCCAGGGCCTGTGGTGTGGCGGCGGGGCCGAACAGGTCGAGGAATAACTGGCGGGCCTGATTGTAGTCCGCCAGTTTCGCGATCAACGCGTGTTGGTCAGTCGCTGCGGCATTGCGGAACCAGACGGGCAAACGGTTGTAGAGGGCTTGTTCCAGCAGGCGTTGGGCGCGAAATTCCAGGCGTTCGGAGAGGTCGGGCAGCGCCGCCTGAATGGCGGCGTCCAGCAATGGAACCCGCGTGGCAGGCGTGTGGTTCGCCAGGGCGGCCTCGATGTCGAGGCTGCGTTTGTCCAGCAGCGCCTGGTAGCTGAATTCGAACAGCGGCTGGTCGGTGATCGGTTGCAGTTCCAGGGGCCAGATACCGGCGCTGTCCAAATGTTGATAAGCCACAGGCAAGTGGCGAGTGAGCACGTCCCGGTCGGTGGCGGTTGCCATGATTGTCAGCAGGCCCTGGTCGAGGTCGTGCAACGAGTCGAAGGGTTCCAGGCCACGGGATGGCATGAAAAGCAGCACCGGACCGACCGGCTCGCCGGAGGTCAAGTCGTTCACCACGGGGCTGGCCTGGCGCGTGAGCACGAAGGCGCCGGCAAAGGCCACGGTCTGTTCCTGATAGGTGAACGTCAGGGCATACATGCCTGGACGGAACGCCGGGCCGCGGGAGCAGTCTTCCACCATGCGCTGGTCGGACGGTGTGAGCAGGTAGTCCTTGGCGTTGAGGCGCGCTTCCTGTTCCAGCGCGGTGCTGCCGGCGGTATAGGTCATGTAGGCCTTGCGGCCCTGGCCATCCACGCGGCTGGTTTCATCCAGGGTTTGCAGTTGCTGGTCTAGATTGGTTTTCAGGCGCGCGAGCGAGGTGTCGTCTTCGGCAAGGCCGTTGTAGAGCGCGCGGGCCTGGGTGAAGAAAGCCGCGTTGGCTTGCTTGAGCGTGGCGTTCACTTTTTCCAACGCCTGGAGCGTGTGTGGTAATTGGACGGGGCGCAGCGTCTGGCCGCGCAGTGTCGGGTCGATCTCGAGCAGTTGGGTCTCGAGCTGCTCAAGGGTGGGTTCGGTCAGGGTGCTCATCGGCACAGTCCTCATGATGATGAAGTGAATCCTCAGCATGAGGTGACGCCCGGGCGGCGCAGCGGTAGATAGCTAGGGGGCAGGGGTGGGCTCATCAGGGGCAGGTTTTCTGTGCTAGTCTGCTGGCCCTTTTAGTTCTGGAGGACACGGGAAGCGCAGCGCTCATGCAGCTTTTTCGGTGTCTTCCTACAGCGGAGCCTCTTCATGTCCGAAGTTAATCTGTCCACCGACGAAACCCGCGTCAGCTACGGTATTGGCCGTCAGTTGGGTGACCAACTGCGCGACAACCCGCCGCCGGGCGTGAGCCTGGACGCGATCCTGGCCGGCCTGACCGACGCCTTCGCTGGCAAGCCAAGCCGTGTGGACCAAGAGCAGATGGCCGCCAGCTTCAAAGTGATCCGCGAAATCATGCAAGCCGAAGCGGCTGCCAAGGCTGAAGCTGCAGCGGGCGCCGGCCTGGCGTTCCTGGCTGAAAACGCCAAGCGTGATGGCATCACCACCCTGGCTTCCGGCCTGCAATTCGAAGTGCTGACCGCAGGTGATGGCGCCAAGCCAACCCGTGAAGACCAAGTGCGTACTCACTACCACGGCACCCTGATCGACGGCACTGTGTTCGACAGCTCCTACGAGCGCGGCCAGCCTGCAGAATTCCCGGTTGGCGGCGTGATCGCTGGCTGGACTGAAGCCCTGCAACTGATGAATGCCGGCAGCAAATGGCGCCTGTACGTGCCAAGCGAACTGGCTTACGGCGCTCAAGGCGTTGGCAGCATCCCGCCGCACAGCGTTCTGGTGTTCGACGTCGAACTGCTCGACGTTCTGTAAGACTGGGCAGCATTGACGCCAGCTTGATATGGGAGCTGGCTTGCCTGCGATAGCATCACCTCGGTAGCAAGGTTGACCGAGTCGTCTGCATCGCGGGCAAGTCGAAGCGTCGACTCCCACATCAGGCCGGTGCATTCATGGCTTGTAGTGTCGCTCATGGATGAAACTTGCCATTGAGCTCCGTGGTCGGGCGCAACGCTCGGGCATAGCAGAACAGAAACAGATTGCGCACCACTTCCTTCAACACGCCAGGTTCACTTGAACTCAGCCCGTTGACGTCCAGATCACCCTGATCCTGCAGTTCATTCAGGGCTTCTTCTTCCAGTACCGCACAGACTTCGCCGGTTTCCCGATGCAGGATCCGCAGGTAAGGGTGTGGGCGGTCCAGCCAGGCATCTATCAAATAAGTCATGGGTTGCATCTCCTTGATGGGTTTCAATGAGAATAATTCTTATTCGTAGAATAGCAAGTGTCTATTGGCGGTTTCTGGTTTTTTCTGTGTGGATATTGCGTGGGGTCAACGCAGAGGGCGAAACGCCATCCCGCGGCGGGCGCGGGATGGAGGTAGCACATTCAGACTTTGCGCACGAACTCGGACTTGAGCTTCATTGGGCCGATACCGTCGATCTTGCAATCGATATCGTGGTCGCCGTCGCACAGGCGGATGTTCTTGACCTTGGTGCCGACCTTGACCACCAGGGAGGTACCCTTGACCTTGAGGTCCTTGATCACGGTGATGGTGTCGCCGTCCTGCAGGACGTTGCCTACAGAGTCTTTCTTCACGGCGTCGTCGCTGGCCGCTTCGACTTCGCCATTGGCGGACCACTCATGGGCGCATTCCGGGCAGATCAGCTGGGCGCCGTCTTCGTAGGTGTATTCGGAGTTGCATTTCGGGCAGGGTGGCAACGTGCTCACTAAAGCTCCTTAAAAGTCAGGATGGCTAAAAGTCGCACATTATATAGGGATTTGCAGCGAGAGCGGGGCAGT
The DNA here is from genome assembly GCF_054685145.1 of Pseudomonas sp. H1_A03. NCBI lineage: Bacteria > Pseudomonadati > Pseudomonadota > Gammaproteobacteria > Pseudomonadales > Pseudomonadaceae > Pseudomonas > Pseudomonas sp. H1_A03. The sequence continues at coordinate 229,960 of NZ_CP162829.1, read as the reverse complement.
GGGTGGTAATGAGGTCCAAATGTGGGAGCGGGCTTGCTCGCGAAGGCGGTGGGTCAGCTAGAAGCTTCTCACTGATATACCGCCTTCGCGAGCAAGCCCGCTCCCACACAAGCCCATTCCGCCAATAGTCTTTAGTGCGTACGCGCGACCGCAAACTCACTCAGCTCAACCAGGGCGTCCCGGTATTCACTGGCCGGCAGGGCGTCCAGGCATTTGATCGCACGGGCGACATAATCACGCGCCAACTGTGCGGTGTACTCCAGCGAGCCTGACGCCTCGACGGCGGCACGGATGGCCTCCAGGTCTTCGATCCCGCCTTTCTGGATCGCCTTGCGCACCAGGGCGGCTTGTTCCGGCGTGCCTTCGCGCATGGTGTAGATCAGCGGCAAGGTCGGCTTGCCTTCGGCCAGGTCGTCGCCGACGTTCTTGCCCAGGGTCTCTGCGTCGCCACGGTAGTCGAGCAAGTCATCTACCAATTGGAAGGCTACGCCCAGGTGGTCGCCAAAGGTGCGCAGGGCTTCGGACTGTTCGGCCGTCGCGCCACACAGTGCAGCCGCGCTATGGGTGGAGGCTTCGAAGAGCATCGCGGTTTTGCCGCGAATCACTTCCATGTAGGTTTCTTCGGTGGTGCTGGCGTCGCGGACCTTCGACAGTTGCAGCACTTCGCCTTCGGCGATGATGCGTGTGGCCTGTGAAAGAATCTTCATCACCGGCATCGAGCCAAGTTCAACCATCATTTCGAACGATCGCGAGTACAGGAAGTCGCCCACCAGTACGCTAGGGGCATTGCCCCACATGGCATTGGCGGTTTCGCGGCCACGGCGCATGCCGGACATGTCGACCACGTCGTCATGCAGCAGGGTGGCGGTGTGCAGGAACTCGATAGTGGCCGCCAGCAGGCGCAGGTCATCGCCTTCGCGACCCAGGGCCTTGCCGCACAGCAACACTAATAAAGGACGCAGGCGTTTACCGCCCGCCGACGTAATATAGTCGCCAATTTTGGAGACCAGCGGCACTTTAGAAGTCAGCTGCTTCTTGATGATGCCGTCGACGGCGCTAAAATCGTCCGCGACCGCGCGGTAGAAAGCTTGGGGTTGCATCAGCGACAGTCGCTCCAGAAGGGTTGCGCGGCATGCTAGGACCCAGGCCCCCGGGTGTCAAGGCGCGATAGACGGCCACTTGCAACGCGTCAAAGCCTTGCGTACAATCGCGCACCCTGAACTTCCTGGGCAGCACCTGCCTTACGCAATTGCATTCGGGACGTCCATCCCATGCAGCCATGCCAGCCAATACCTCTTCTTATAAAGCGCTGGGTGAGCAGGATTATCGGAGAAATACCATGTCGTACGCAGTAATTGTTACTGGTGGCAAGCAATACAAGGTCGCCCCAGGTGAATACCTGAAGATCGAAAAACTGGAAATCGCTACCGGCGAATCCGTTACTTTTGATCGCGTTCTGTTGGTCGCCAATGGCGATGACGTGAACATCGGCGCTCCAGTTGTTGCTGGCGCTACCGTTGTGGCTGAAGTGATCTCCCAAGGTCGTCACGATAAAGTCCGCATCATCAAGTTCCGTCGTCGTAAGCACCACATGAAGCGTATGGGCCACCGCCAGTGGTACACCGAGATCAAAATCACCGGTATTCAGGCTTAATTTCAGCCTAATTCCTCACTAGGAGAATTGACTCATGGCACACAAAAAAGCTGGTGGTAGTACCCGTAACGGTCGCGACTCAGAAGCCAAACGCCTTGGCGTTAAGATGTATGGCGGCCAGAAAATCATTCCGGGCAACATCATCGTGCGTCAGCGCGGCACCCAATTCCACGCCGGTTACGGTGTTGGCATGGGTAAAGATCACACCCTCTTCGCTAAAATCGAAGGCGTGATCAAGTTTGAAGTAAAAGGCGCGTTCAACCGCCGTTACGTGAGCGTTGTCGCAGCTTAACTGCGAGATCGCTGGAAAAGCCCTGTCTCGCGACGGGGCTTTTTCGTTTGTGGGGTGAGTCTCTTGCAAAGCTGTTTGTAATGGGCTCAAGCGCGGGATGTGCGGTCGTTGATTGAGGTCGCTGCGCTCATTTTTGCAAGAGTCTTATGTCTTGGTTTCTTAAGCTCGTCCGTGCGGCGAGAGGCGTTTTGTTATGAAGTTCGTTGATGAAGTTTCCATCCGAGTAAAAGCAGGCGACGGCGGTAACGGTTGCATGAGTTTCCGTCGCGAAAAATTCATCGAAAACGGTGGTCCTAACGGCGGTGATGGCGGTGACGGCGGTTCCATCTACATGATGGCCGACGAAAACCTCAACACCCTGGTCGACTACCGTTACACCCGGCACTTTGATGCCGAGCGTGGCTCCAACGGCGGCAGCACCGACTGCACCGGTAAAAAAGGCGAAGACCTGGTACTGCGCGTACCGGTTGGCACCACGATCATCGACTCGGCCACCCAGGAAGTGATTGGCGACCTGACCAAGGCCGGCCAGAAGCTGATGGTTGTGCAGGGCGGCTGGCACGGTCTGGGTAACACCCGATTCAAGTCCAGTACCAACCGCGCGCCACGCCAGACCACGCCAGGCAAGCCGGGCGAGCAGCGTGACCTCAAGCTGGAAATGAAAGTCCTCGCCGACGTAGGCCTGTTGGGCCTGCCGAACGCCGGTAAAAGTACCTTCATCCGTTCGGTATCGGCCGCCAAGCCGAAAGTCGCCGACTACCCGTTCACCACCCTGGTACCCAACCTGGGCGTGGTCAGCGTCGACCGTTGGAAAAGCTTCGTGGTCGCCGACATTCCTGGCCTGATCGAAGGTGCTTCCGACGGTGCTGGCCTGGGGATTCGCTTCCTCAAGCACTTGTCGCGTACCCGTTTGCTGCTGCACCTCGTCGATATGGCGCCGCTGGATGACACCAGTGCACCGGACGCCGCCGAAGTGATCGTCAGCGAGCTGACCAAGTTCAGCCCGGCCCTGGCCGAGCGTGATCGCTGGTTGGTGCTGAACAAGTGCGACCAGATCCTCGAAGAAGAGCACGAAGAGCGCGTCAAGGAAATCGTTGACCGCCTGGAATGGACTGGCCCGGTCTACGTGATCTCGGCCATCGCCAAAGAAGGCACCGAGCGCCTGACCCGCGACATCATGCGCTACCTCGAAGACCGTGCCGACCGCCTCGCGGCCGACCCGGTGTTCAAGGCCGAATTGGCTGAGCTCGATCAGCAGATCGAAGACGAGGCCCGTGCCCAGTTGCAAGCCCTGGACGACCAGCGTGCCCTGCGCCGCAGCGGCGTGAAGTCGGTCCATGACATCGGCGACGATGATTGGGACGAAGAAGACGTGGATGATGAAGACGGTCCGGAAATCATTTACGTGCGCGACTGATCTGTTGCGATAAACTTGAACGCCGCTCCTTTTAGAGCGGCGTTTTGGTATCTGGGTATAACGTTATGGGCGGCGCTGGGTCGCGCAGCCATCACTTTAAGGTTGAAGATGATGCGGAGCAAAGTGACAGGTGCGCAGCGCTGGGTCGTAAAGATCGGAAGTGCGCTGCTGACGGCGGATGGCAAAGGTCTGGATCGCGCAGCCATGAGCGTCTGGGTCGAGCAGATGGTGGCCTTGCATGAAGCAGGCGTCGAGTTGGTGCTGGTGTCGTCCGGGGCAGTTGCTGCCGGGATGAGCCGCCTCGGCTGGACCGCGCGACCCAGCGCGATGCACGAGCTGCAAGCCGCCGCCGCCATCGGCCAGATGGGCCTGGTGCAAGCCTGGGAATCCAGCTTTGCCGAGCACGGTCGCCACACGGCGCAGATCCTGCTGACCCACGACGACCTGTCCGACCGCAAGCGCTACCTCAACGCCCGCAGCACCCTGCGTGCGCTGGTGGAGCTCAAGGTCATCCCGGTCATCAACGAAAACGACACGGTGGTCACCGACGAAATCCGCTTCGGCGACAACGACACCCTGGCCGCCCTGGTGGCCAACCTGGTGGAAGCCGACCTGCTGGTGATTCTTACCGACCGCGACGGCATGTTCGACGCCGACCCGCGCAACAACCCTGATGCCCAGCTCATCTACGAAGCGCGCGCCGATGACCCGGCGCTGGACGCCGTGGCCGGCAGTGTCGGCGGCGCCCTGGGCCGTGGCGGCATGCAGACCAAACTGCGTGCCGCACGCCTGGCCGCACGTTCCGGCGCGCACACCATCATCGTCGGCGGGCGCCTGGAGCGCGTGCTGGACCGCCTCAAGGCCGGTGAGCGCATCGGCACCCTGTTGTCGCCGGAGCGCGGCATGCTGGCGGCGCGCAAACAGTGGCTGGCCGGTCATCTGCAAACCCGAGGCACACTGGTGCTGGACGAGGGTGCCGTGTCAGCGTTGTCCCAGGGCAACAAGAGCCTGCTGCCGGTGGGCGTCAAATTGGTGCAGGGCAGCTTCCGCCGTGGCGAGATGGTGGTCTGCGTTGCGCCGGACGGTCGTGAAATTGCTCGTGGCCTGGCCAACTACAGCGCCCTTGAAGCGCAGAAAATCATTGGACAATCGTCTGATGCGATTGTCGGACTATTGGGTTACATGGCGGAACCTGAACTGGTGCACCGCGACAACCTGATCCTGGTCTAACCAAAGGAATACACGATGCGTTTAATGAAGGGAATGCTCGGCCTGCTGTTGGCCATGCCGCTGCTGGCGTCCGCCGAGGAAGTCGGCCAGGTGTCGACGGTGTTCAAGTTTGTCGGCCCCAACGACCGGATCGTGGTCGAAGCGTTTGATGACCCCAAGGTCGACGGCGTGACGTGCTACCTGTCGCGCGCCAAGACCGGCGGCGTCAAAGGCGGCCTGGGCCTGGCTGAAGACCGCGCCGAAGCCTCGATCGCCTGCCGTCAGGTGGGGCCGATCCGCTTCAAGGGCGAGCTCAAGGATGGCGACGAAGTGTTCAAGGAGCGCACCTCACTGGTGTTCAAGACCATGCAGGTGGTGCGTTTCCTCGACAAGAAGCGCAACACCCTGGTGTATCTGGTGTACAGCGACCGACTGATCGAAGGCAGCCCGCAGAACGCCGTGACGGCGATTCCGATTTTGCCCTGGCCGACCGCTCAGTAACCCGCAGGCGAGTTTTGCAATCGGCGTCTATGATTGCAGGCTTGCGAGCTGTAATCTCGAAGCGCTGCAATGCGAAGAATATGGGATATCTGGAGTTCGTCATGAGTGCTTTCCACGACCTGAAACTCAAAGCGTTGGACGGACAAGAGCTGCCGCTGGCGCCCTTCAAGGGGCAAGTGGTGCTGGTGGTCAACGTAGCCTCCAAATGTGGTTTGACCCCGCAATACGCCGCGTTGGAAAAACTCTACCAGCAGTACAAGGACCAGGGTTTTACCGTACTTGGCTTGCCGTGCAATCAGTTTGCCGGCCAGGAGCCGGGTACTGAGGAAGAGATCCAGGCGTTCTGCAGCCTCAACTACGGGGTAACGTTCCCGCTGGGCAGCAAGCTCGAGGTCAACGGCCCTGATCGGCATCAACTGTACCGCCTGCTGGCAGGCGAGGGCGCCGAGTTCCCCGGGGATATCACCTGGAATTTCGAAAAATTCCTGTTGGGTAAAGACGGCCGGGTGCTCGCGCGCTTTTCGCCACGTACAGCGCCGGATGATCCGACGATCGTCCAGGCCATCGAAAAAGCCCTGAGCTAAACTTCCCCCCTGTGGCGAGTGAGCTTGCTCCCGTTGGGCTGCGCAGCAGCCCTGAAAGCCTTGCCACTTTTACCCCTTAATCACTCAGATCAATAGTGCTACTCAGCGCTGCGCACTCCCCATATTATCCACATCATAAATCCAGTCTCCCGTGGAGTGCCCCCATGCCTGTCCAAGCCTTGTTCAAACCGTTCCAGCTCGGTGCATTGCAACTGTCGACGCGCGTGGTCATGGCGCCGATGACCCGCTCGTTCTCCCCGGGTGGCGTCCCCAATTCCAACGTCATCGAGTACTACCGTCGCCGCGCCGCCGCGGGCGTGGGCCTGATCATCACCGAAGGTACGGTGGTCGGCCATCAAGCCTCAAACGGCTACCCCAATGTTCCGCATTTCTACGGTGAAGCCGCCCTGGCTGGCTGGAAGAAGGTAGTCGACGCGGTGCACGCTGAAGGCGGCAAGATCGTTCCGCAATTGTGGCACGTAGGCAGCGTGCGTCGTATTGGCACCGAGCCAGATGCCAGCGTGCCAGCCTATGGCCCGATGGAAAAACTCAAGGATGGCAACGTGGTCGTCCACGGCATGACCCCTCAGGACATCAAAGAAGTGATCAACGCCTTCGCCCAGGCCGCCAGGGATGCCCAGAGCATCGGCATGGACGGTGTAGAGATCCACGGCGCCCACGGCTACCTGGTGGACCAGTTCTTCTGGGAAGGCAGCAACCAGCGCACCGACGAATACGGCGGCAGTCTGGCCAACCGTTCGCGCTTTGCGATCGAGCTGATCGAGGCCACCCGCGCCGTAGTTGGCCCGGACTTTCCGATCATCTTCCGTTTCTCCCAGTGGAAACAGCAGGACTACACCGCTCGCCTGGTGCAAACCCCGGAAGCGTTGGGCGAGTTCCTCAAGCCGTTGTCTGACGCCGGTGTGGATATTTTCCACTGCTCCACCCGTCGCTTCTGGGAGCCTGAATTCGAAGGCTCCACCCTCAACCTGGCCGGCTGGACCCGCAAGCTCACCGGTAAGCCGACCATTACCGTGGGCAGCGTGGGCCTGGATGGCGAGTTCCTGCAGTTCATGGTCAACACTGACAAGGTCGCGCAACCGGCCAGCCTTGAGAAACTGCTGGAACGCTTGAACAACGATGAGTTCGACCTGGTCGCCGTGGGCCGTGCCCTGCTGGTGGACCCGGATTGGGCCGTGAAGGTGCGCGAGGGCCGGGAGAGCGACATCCTGCCATTCAGTCGTGAGGCGTTGACGACCCTGGTTTGAGTGGTTGGACTCCCTGTGGCCGCACAGGGAGCTTTATGGTTTTAGTGACTAGTACTGCGGCCCCTTGTACAGCTCTTTACTGTGGTCGGTTTTGTTTGGGTCTTTATGCCCGGTCTGACCGTAGACAGGGGGGGCTGCCCGGGATTTATCCAGCCATTGTTGCTGACGCGTCCATTCGGCGTTTGGCATGTTGACGCCATTGCGTGCACCCATTCCGTAAGCAGACATTTTTCGTATCTCCAATAATTGAAAGCCCTGCTTGCATAGCAGGTATCAATAATTGGCGTTCAGCATTAAGGAGTTCCCAGCTTAAATATAAGGAAAGACTTAAGGGTTTATCGCACGTAAGGCTGTGTAGGAAGCGCAGGGTTTTCATCGCATGCACCCCGTAGCTGATGCTCAAACTGCTCGATAATCGCCGGCCAACCCTGGCGGCTCGCATGCTGACGGGCATTCAGGCGCATGCGGCGCAAGCTTTCTGCGTCCTCCAGCAACCAGTTCGCGGCCTCACAAAACGCATTCTCATCTCCCGGCATCGCCAGCACACCGTTGTAGCCATGGCGAATATGCTGGGTCGCAGCCGCCTGATCGTAGGCCACCACACCCAAGCCCGATGCCATCGCCTCCAACACCACGTTGCCAAAGGTTTCGGTCAGGCTGGGGAACAGGAACACATCGCCTGACGCGTAATGCCGCGCCAGTTCCTCGCCTCGCAAGGTGCCGCAGAAGATCGCTTCCGGCAGTTCCTTTTCCATCATCGCCCGTTGTGGGCCATCGCCGACGATGATCAGCCTCATCTGACGCTGTGGATAAGTGTCCTGCAACGTCTCAAAGCAACGCTTGAGCACTCCCAGGTTCTTCTCCTGCGCAAGTCTGCCTACGTAGAGCACGGCAGTTTGCTCACTGTTCAATGCCCAGCTTTCCCGCAGCGCGTTGTCGCGTCTGGCTGGGTGGAACAACTGGCTGTCCACCCCGCGTGACAACATCCCCAGACGCTCGAAATGCCTGCGCTCCAACTCCAGGCGCTGGCTGGCGCTGGGCACCAGGGTCAAGGTCGAACGGTTATGAAACCAGCGCAGGTAGTGAGTGACCATTCGGCTCAGCATGCTCAAGCCGTATTGGTTCGAGTACTGCTGGAAATTGGTATGAAAGCCACTGACCACGCTGATCCCCAGGCGCCGCGCAGCGCGCAGGGCAGAGAGACCCAATGGCCCCTCGGTGGCGATGTACAGCACGTCCGGACGCTGACGGGTCCAGCGTCGCAGCAATTTGTGCATCGACGACTGTCCCCATTGCAGGCCCGGGTACCCGGGTAGCGGCCAGCCACGGCACAGCAGCAACTCATCGTCGCTGGGGCGGCTCTGGTCGACGCCCTGGCGTGGGCGCACCAGCTCGACTTGATGGCCGCGCGCGCGCAAACCCTCGCACAAGCGGCCAAGGGTATTGGCCACCCCGTTGATCTCTGGCGGGAAGGTTTCGGTAATCAGGGTGATGTGAAGCGAGGCTGTCGTCATGACCCACAGTGTCGCCGTGGGCCATGTCGTCATTGTGTCATCGGCATGATGGATTTATGACGGGGTCACTTTTTTCGGCTGCGCCATCGCTTCGGCACCTTGCTCGCGCACCCAGAACAACGTCGCCCCGGCCACCGCCGCCGGCATCATCAGCAGGTTGACCACCGGCACCAGCAGCACCAGGTAGACGATGCCGCCGAAACTCATGCTCTGCCAACGTTTCTGGCGCAGCCAGGCAAGCATCTCGTTCCAGCCCAGCTTGTGGTTGTCCGCCGGGTAGTCGATGTACTGGATCGCCATCATCCACACGCCAAACAACAGCCATAGTGGCGCGGCGATCAGGTTGACCACCGGAATGAACGACAGGATAAACAAGCCGATGGCCCGTGGCAGGAAGTAGCCCAGCTTGCGCATTTCCCGGGCCAGCGTGCGCGGGACCATGGCGACCAACTCGCCCCAGCTGAAGGCCGGAAAGTCGTCGGTGCCACGTACCACCACTTCAACCTTCTCCGAGAGAAAGCCGTTAAAGGGCGCGGCGATGATGTTGGCCAGCATGGTGAAGGTGAAAAACACCATCAGCACCACTAGCACCACGAACAGAGGCCAGATGAGGTAATTCAGAAAACTCAGCCAGCTCGGCAGCGTCGGCATCAAATGGTCGACCCACACACTGAACTCGTGACCGGCGAAATAGATCAAGCCGACGAACAGCATCAGGTTGATCGCCAGCGGCAGCAAAACAAACAGTCGCAGGCCAGGGCTCAACACCAGTTTGAGGCCTTCACGCAGGTATTGCGGGCCAGAAAGAGCAGGGGCGGGCATGGAGAACTCCGAGCAAAGGGGCGAACGCGCCGACCTTACCGACTTTGCACCTTAGGCGAAAGCGGCGACATCAGCGGTAACAAACGTGTCGATGAACCAACCCGACTGCATAGAGACCACCTATGAGCTGGATTGTTATTCCGTATTTCCTTAATCTTGCCCCCCTCGATACGCTGCACCCATTATTTTTCAGGGCCTGCGAGTTCAAGCCTTCCCCAAGTGCTTCGTAGTCCCTTTTTTATTCCAGCCGCCTTGTAGTCCGGGCGGTCGATAGGAGTGAGTCATGTCTGATACCCGTCATTCGCGAGTGATTATTCTCGGTTCCGGCCCTGCCGGTTACAGCGCTGCGGTCTACGCTGCCCGGGCCAACCTCAAGCCGCTGCTGATCACCGGCATGCAGGCGGGCGGTCAGTTGACCACCACCACTGAAGTCGACAACTGGCCGGGCGACGTCCACGGCCTCACCGGCCCGGTGCTGATGGAGCGTATGAAAGAACACGCCGAGCGCTTTGAAACCGAAATCGTGTTTGATCACATCAACAAAGTCGATTTCTCGAAAAAGCCTTACAGCCTGACCGGCGACAGCGGCGTATACACCTGTGACGCGCTTATCATCGCCACGGGCGCCAGCGCCCGCTACCTGGGCCTGCCATCGGAAGAAGCGTTCATGGGCAAGGGCGTATCCGCCTGCGCGACCTGCGATGGTTTCTTTTATCGCAACAAACCGGTTGCCGTGGTCGGCGGCGGCAACACGGCCGTGGAAGAGGCGCTGTACCTGGCGAACATCGCCAGCACCGTGACCCTGGTTCACCGCCGCGAGACCTTCCGCGCCGAGAAGATCCTGATCGACAAGCTGCACGCCCGTGTCGCTGAAGGCAAGATCATCCTCAAGCTCAACGCCACCCTGGACGAAGTCCTGGGCGACAACATGGGCGTGACCGGTGCTCGCCTGAAAAACAACGACGGCAGCTTTGACGAACTGAAAGTCGACGGCGTGTTCATCGCCATCGGCCATACCCCGAACACCTCGCTGTTCGAAGGCGTGCTGGAAGCCAAAGACGGTTACCTGGTGGTGCAGGGCGGCCGTGAAGGCAACGCCACCGCCACCAACATCGAAGGTATCTTCGCTGCCGGTGACGTGGCTGACCACGTGTATCGTCAGGCGATCACCTCGGCCGGTGCTGGCTGCATGGCGGCACTGGATGCCGAGCGTTACCTCGACGGCCTGCAGAACGCTTCGTTCTGAACCCGTTGAACTAAAAAACCGGCTGTGAGGCCGGTTTTTTATGTCTGAGATTTGATTAACGCCTCAGTTCAAATGTGGGAGCGGGCTTGCTCGTGAACGCGGTGTATCAAATACACATTAAGTGACTGACACTCCGCTTTCGCGAGCAAGCCCGCTCCCACATTTTGATCTGTGTTTGACTCAGGACTTGCGAGTCAGGGGCTGTGCGGTGAACTTTACGCCGGCCAGGCCATGCGCGATCAAGGCGCGGATGTTGGCGTGGTCGCTGCCCTCAGGCGTCGCCACTACCGAACGGTAATGCTCGCCAAAAGCCAACAGCGCTTCCTGATCGCTCAGACCTTCCAGCAGGGCCAGACCCAATGTCTTGCACGAACCCTCGTTCTGCCCGGCCGCATTTTCTACAGCGCCATTGGTGAAAGCTTGTGGCTGGTAATCGTAACCGGCAGCGACAAAAGCCAAGGTGTCGGAAAAAACGTGTTCGCCGCTGTTGAGGCTGGCGCGAAGGGTGGTCAGGTCGGTCATGGGTATGGAGCCTTTTAACGTCGGGGTCAATATGTACACGCGTATGTGCACGCGCGCGCATGGTAGCTTTTTTGAGTGTCGAGATCATTCGGCGCAGGGATATTTTAAAAGGTTTGCGTTTTCGTGGTGGTGCTTCCTAGAATTCGCGCAACCATCCCGCTCGATTGAACGAGTAACAGGGTTTGAATAACTGTAGGAGTTGCTGTGTTAAGGATAATGTTGTGTGCGACGGTTGCGGGAGTCTTGTTAAGTGGTTGTTCGGTGGCTACCTACAGCCACAAATTGGAAGATGTTCAGGGCGGCGAACGGGTCGGTGTCAGTTTTGATAACCGTAATATTGACTATATCCGTGTCTACCCTAATACCGGTACGTGTATAAATCTGGATGACCCGCAAAATGGCTATACCAATAATGCGGTGGGTTTTCAGACAGCAATGAACAATAAGATCGAAGGGTTTCCCGACATTCCAGAAACCCCGCCGCTGCGCCGCGAGTTTTGGGTGAGTGCACAAAAAAATATCGCAGTGCGTATGATTTCAGCTAATGGTTCATACAGTACTGTCACGTTCAAACCGGTCGTAGGGTCTTACTATTATGTGACCGGGCTCTTCGTTAATCAGTATGCCCCGCGCACGCTCACTGTTTATGAAGTCTACAAAACCGAGAAGGGCTACTACGATAAAAAGCCTGTCACCGACTTGGCTCTGGAAAACTGTGAGGATGGCACGTTCAGGCTGCAGAAGTTCTGATTCCGTATTGGCAGGCAGCCGTTGCGGCTGCCTGCCCGCCGGATCAGGTCAGCTTGTAGCCTACAGAACGATTGTCGTACCAGGCATCCAGCGTGCTGAGTAGTTTTTTAGCCTGTTCTACCGTCAGCCCGAAGTAGCGATCCTTGCCGTCGATGTGAATCACCAGCATCGGCACGCCCGCGCGGGTTTGAGTAAAGTCAAACTGATACTCGACTTCTCTGTTTTCAAAAAGATAACCATAGGTGTTCCCCGCAGGCCGTTTCATCGTTAAACGCTTGGCGGTGTGCGTGTCGGCCTGTGCCCATGCTAGGAAGTCACGTATGGGTTTGACTTGTGCCTGATAGTCGTTTCGGATAAATCCAAAATAGCTGACACTGTCACTTGGGTTGATGAACTTTGCTAACGCAACTTTTTCTTTGTTGTCCGATATTTTTACGTCGAAAACGCGTTGTTCGGCACAGTCGTTAAAGGCCGGTTTAAACTCGCAGCCACCCAGACCGCTCACAGAATAAATTTCGTAATAGCGTCCGCTGGCATATTTGTCAGCGGTGGAGCAAGCGCCTAACGACAATAGGCCTAGCATTAAGGCGAATTTATATACTGAGTGCTTCACTTGACCTTCCTTTGGTTGCTTCCATGTTTAATCAGTTATTACCGTTGCCGTTTTTAGCGAACGCTGCCTGTTGGTCGGCGCTGGCTTCTTTCTGATACTGAGCTTTCCACTCGGCGTATGGCATGCCGTACACCACTTCACGGGCGTCATCGAGGCTCAGCTCGATCTGGCGCTCGTCAGCTTCGGCCTTGTACCACTTGGACAAGCAGTTGCGGCAGAAGCCCGAGAGGTTCATCAGGTCGATGTTCTGCACATCCTTACGGCTGTCTAGGTGGGCTACCAGCCGGCGAAAGGCGGCGGCTTCGAGTTCGAGGCGTTGTTGATCGTTCATAAGGCTCACTGGCAATTCAGGGGTTAGCGGCTGGCCGCCAGGGTAATCGAAACCGATTCGGCAAAGCGCAGCGCGTGGGGCTTGTCGACTTCGACTTCGGCGTACAGCACTGATTCATTACTCATCACCAGGTCCAGCAATTCCTGGGTCAAGCGCTCTAGCAGCGCAAAGCGGTTGCCTTCCACATGGGCGATGATCGCCTTGGTGATGGTGCGGTAGTTCAGCGCATGGTCGATGTCATTGTCGCGCACGGCTTCCTGGGCGGCATACAGGATGGTCAGGTTGATCAGCACATCCTGCTTGTTGAGGATTTCCTCCTCGTTGATACCGATGTAGGTGCGCAGGCACAGGTCCTTGACCCGGATACGCGCCATGCCTGGTTGAAGTTGTGGCATTGCTACTTGCTCCGTCCGATCAGTTGCAGGAACTCCATGCGCGTGGTGTTCGACTCGCGGAACGCGCCGAGCATCACCGAGGTGTTCATGGTTGAATTCTGTTTTTCTACGCCACGCATCATCATGCACATGTGCTTGGCTTCGATCACCACGGCCACGCCGGCCGCCTGGGTCACGTCCTGGATGGCGTCGGCAATTTGCCGCGTGAGGTTTTCCTGGATCTGCAGGCGCCGGGCGAACATGTCGACGATACGCGCCAGTTTCGACAGGCCCAGCACCTTGCCGGTCGGAATATAGGCCACATGGGCCTTGCCGATAAAGGGCAGCAGGTGGTGTTCGCACAGCGAGTACAACTCGATGTCCTTGAGGATCACCATCTCGTCATTGTCAGAAGCGAACAGCGCGCCGTTGACGATCTCCTCCAGGTTCTGCGCGTAGCCATGACACAGGTATTGCATGGCCTTGGCGGCGCGCTTGGGGGTATCGAGCAAGCCTTCGCGCTCGGGGTCTTCGCCCAGACCTTTAAGGATCTCGCGGTAGTGTTGGGGCAGGGATAAGGTCATACAACATCCTCACAAACGGCTTACTTGATATGCCGCCCGCCGTTGACGGTCAGGGTGGTTCCGGTGACATAAGGGTTGTCCAGCAGGTAGCGCACGCTCTGGTAGATCACCTCGGGCCCAGGCTCGATGCCCAGTGCCGACTTGGCCAGTACCTTGGCGCGGTAGGCAGCATCGTCGCCCTCGTTGAACATCACCATCGCCGGTGCGATGCCGTTGACCTTGATCAGCGGCGCGAACTGCGCGGCAAATGACAGCGTAAGGCTGTCGAGCCCGGCCTTGGTGGCGCAGTAGGCGATGTGCTGGCGGCTGCCCTTGCGCACCACGTCATCGCTGATATGCACGATGTCGGCCGGTGTCGAGCGTTGCAGCAGGGGTGAACAATGCAGGTTGATCAGGTACGGCGCAAGCATGTGCACGCTGAACATGTCGGTAAAAGCGCGGCTTTCGTCGCCAGGCGTTTCCGCGACCCAGGCCGAGGCGTTATGGATGATCGCGCGCAGGCTCTGGGTGTGGGTGTGCAGCTCGGCGATAAACGCGAGAATTCCGGTTTCGTCAGAGAAATCGGCATATACACCGGTGGCCCCACGCTCGCGCAACGCCTGCACGCCGGGCCGCTCGCTGCGGTAGCTGAAAATCACCGAGTGGCCTTCGTCCAGCAGGCGCTGGGCGCAATGCAGGCCGACACGCTGGCCGGCGCCGGTGATCAGGATCGGGGCGTTCGTTGCAGTCATGAGGGGCTCGCGTCGCTGGCAGATTGAAACTATACCAGCGACCGCACGCCCCTGTACTCAAGCGGCAGCTTCAGTGACCTTGCGCGGTGGGGAAGGATGTAGCCAATTCGCCAGCAGGTGGGTCGACAGTGGGATAAACAGATAAACCATCAAGGGCGTGAGCGCCAGGGTGCTGACCAGCACACGTGGCACCAGCTCCAGTTCATTGAGCAGCGGGCCCAATACAAAGTTGAACAACAGCGATACCGGGAAGAACGCCAGCCAGATCGCCACGGCCTGCTTCCAGCGTGGCGGGCGAGCACCCACCGCACCGAACCAGCCGTCGATGCCGCGTACGCGGTGCTCGGACGGGTCGGCAAACAATTCGCTGCCACGGCTCAACCAGGCACTGCGGGAGGCAGAAAACTCCCAGGCATGCAGGGTGTGCTCATCGGCGAAGCGGAAAATGATCTGGAACTCATCATCATTGGGCGGCGGCGCAAGGACGCCTGAGCCCAGGTAGCCGGGGAAGTCCGTGGCCAATTGCTCGCCTTCGCGCAGCCAGGCCATCAGTTCTTCATAGCGACCCTTGGCCACGCGACGCGCAACCATCAGGGTGACGGGAGAGGTAGACATTGTGTATCTCCAAGTGTGCGGGTGTGCTGGGCCGGGTAGGCGGCACACAAACGAGGCTGCGGGGTGTTGCAGCGACGTAGAAAAAACAGGCAAGGATTATTCCTGTTTTATCGAAATACGCCAGGTACTTTGGTCGGGTCGCCCTGTAACTTGTGTCGCACCGCCGAATAAGCGTTAAATAGTGTTCAAACTGACGCGGATGTTTTTCATCTCTGATGCCCGAAATTACTGCTCCCCAGCGCGAAAAGACGCCTAGCAATGTCACTGATTGCGACGACCTTTTCCCTATTCGTGAAGTCGCCCGGCTGACCGGCGTCAACCCGGTCACCTTGCGCGCCTGGGAGCGTCGCTACGGCCTGATCCAGCCAACCCGCACCGAAAGCGGGCATCGGTTGTACTCACGCGACGATATCGACACCGTGCACCGGGTGCTGGACTGGATCGAACGTGGCGTCGCGGTGAGCAAAGTCGGCAAAATCCTCGCACGAGACGAGCTGCTCAGCGAACCTGGCACCGCGCCTGAAACGCAGGTGGAGTGGGTCCAGTGGCATGGGCGTCTGCGCCTTGCAATCAGCGCATTCGATGACCGTGAGTTGGACCGGCTGTACGGCCAGATCTTTTCCGCCTACCCGATTACCGTAGTGTTTCAAGACATTCTCATGCCGCTGTGGCAGGCATTGCTGCGTCACCAAGGGCGCTTCGGCCAAGCCAGCGAGTGGCTGTTCTTCGACAATTTCCTGCGCTCGCGCACTGCGCAACGTCTGCAAGTGGCAGCGGCCACGTCGGTACCTCGGGTATTGCTCGCGGCCGTTGCCGGGGAATGCCGCGAGTTGGAGTTGCTGGTCGCGGGCCTGCTGATGTCGGGGGAAAAGCTCGCAGTGAAGGTCATGGGCGTAGGCCAGCCATTCGATGAACTGACGCTGATCTGCGAAAAGACCCAGCCGCAAGCCTTGGTGCTGTTTTCCAATCGAGCGCCCGGCAGTGAACTGCCGCTGCGACTCAAGCGTCTGGCTATGACCCTGGATTGCCCGTTGTTGCTGGCGGGTGATGCTGCGGAGTTGGCGCAGGAGCGTCTTGCGGACTCGTCAATTGGTTGTCTCGGTAATGAGGGGCGGCTGATGCAGCGCCGCTTGCAGCAATTCTTGAGCGGTAGCCTGGATACCTGATTTCAGGCATGCACTTCAGGATGGGCCAGGCGGTGCTGGTGCAGGATGAACTGACGCAGACGCTCGGTTTCATCGGCGTCGCCTTGGCTCAGCCGATAGGCGAACAGCCCGCGTGCCGTTTCTCGTTCGAACGTTCCGCGCACCGCAATGCGCTCATAGCCCGATGGGCTGAACCACAGTGAAAAGGTTTTGGGCGGCTTGATCCGGCCCCGAATTTCCACCAGTACGCCTTTGAACGACACCTCATGCACCCACATTGCCCCCGGGTTGCCCTTGATGTTCTCCAGGGCCACTGGCGTTTCAAGCGCCAGGCGCCACGGACGAATCATCGGGCCGTCTTCGAAAATACTCGGCACGCCCAAGCGCAGGTGAACCGCATGAAACTCATCTTCGACCAAGTGCAGTGGGAACGTGAGTTGCTGGTTGTCGAACTGCGCCTGGATGATGACATGGTCGTGGGCGGCCAGGCGAGTGAGCAGGTCGCGAATCTGCGCCCCTCCGTTGACCGTCAGGCTCGACGATGCATCCCGCAGGTTCAACTGTGGGTTGTGCTGCATGGTCTGGATAAAATCCAGTTCGTCCTGCGTCAGGAGTGCGTCGCGTTGCATGAGGCCTGCTCAACGGGTAGGTGTTAAAACGCCATTATCCTCTTAATCACCGTTTTATCTAATTTTTGTTAGATCCACTCGTCGTCTTGAGTGCGGCCAGTTCTGCTTTGAGTTCGGCGACCTGCGCTTCCAATTGGGCCACGCGCTGCAGGGCTTTGACCTGGACGGTGACGTCCTTTTGAACGCCGATGAAGTACGTCTGTTTGTCTGCGGCGTTGTAAACGGTGGATATCGACAGCTCGTTCCAGAAATGCGTGCCGTCCTTGCGGTAGTTGCGCAGGGTTTCGCGACAATTGCCATCATTGCCCAGCGCGTCTCGAATGGCGATCAGGCCCGGTTGGTCCCGGTCTCCCGATTGCAGGAAGCGGCAGTCCTGATAGAGCACTTCGTCTTGGGTGTAGCCAGTCATCCGCTCGAAGGCGGGATTGACGTAGATCAGTGGCAAATCCTCGCCTTCCCGTTCAGCGATAACGATGCCTTCGTTCGAGGCATCAATGATCATTTGCATCAATTGAGCGTTAATCATGCGGGGCTTCATCTATGTAAGGTGTCGCAAGTCTAAGACACCCCGGTATTCTTTCCATCCGAGCACGACGTTTTTTTGAAGGGGTGGGTCGAGCTGCTAATATCCCACGCTTTCGCTCAACTACAGGATTAGATTGATGAAAGTCGCCATCCTTTCCGGCTCGGTCTACGGCACAGCCGAAGAAGTCGCTCGTCATGCTGCCAGTATCCTCAATGCCGCAGGTTTCGAGGCCTGGCACAACCCTCGCGCCAGTCTGGCGGATGTGCAGGCATTTGCGCCGGACGCTTTTCTGGCGGTGACGTCCACCACCGGCATGGGTGAGTTGCCCGACAACCTGCAACCCCTGTATTCGACCATTCGCGACCAACTGCCCGCCGCCTGGCGCGGCCTGCCTGGTGCAGTCATCGGCTTGGGCGACGCCAGCTATGGCGATACCTTCTGCGGTGGCGGCGAGCAAATGCGTGAGCTGTTTGCTGAGTTGGGCGTGCGCGAGGTGCTGCCGATGTTGCGCCTGGACGCCAGCGAAAGTGTCACCCCGGAAACTGACGCCGAACCGTGGCTGGCCGAGCTGGTCATTGCGCTGCGCGGTTGAGCGCTCATTCGCGCACCAATGCCTGTGCCGCCCCTTTATTGGCGGCACTTCTCTGACGTTGTACTCACGTATTTAAACTATTCTCAACACTGACTCGTACGGTCATCAAGCTGGCTGCCAAGGCAACTACGGCGCCCACGACGTCTGGCTAGACTGCCCCATCACTCAAAAAAATAATAAGAACGTACGCCAAGGAGGTCGTTACCGTGAGCCTAGCCCCCGTTCTATCGCCACAGAATGTCCACGATCAGGTCAGCGCTGCCGAATGGCAAACCCGCGTCGACCTGGCAGCCTGTTATCGCTTGGTGGCGCTGCATGGTTGGGATGACCTGATCTTTACGCATATCTCGGCCAAGGTGCCGGGGACCGATGATTTCCTGATCAACCCCTATGGGCTGATGTTCGACGAGATCACCGCGTCGAGCCTGGTCAAGGTCGATCAGGCCGGCCACAAGCTGATGGACAGCCCCTACGAGATCAACCCCGCGGGCTACACCATCCACAGCGCCATCCATGAAGTTCGCCACGACGTGACCTGTGTGCTGCACACCCACACCGCTTCGGGTGTTGCGGTGGCGGCGCAGAAACAAGGCGTGTTGCCGATCAGCCAGCAGTCCCTATTCGTGCTGTCGAGCCTGGCCTATCACGCCTACGAAGGGGTGGCGTTGAACCACGAAGAGAAGGCCCGCTTGCAGGCCGATCTTGGCGAAAACAATTTCCTGATGCTGCACAACCACGGGCTGCTGACGTGCGGCAGCACCATCGCCGACACTTTTTTGATGATGTTTACCTTCCAGCGCGCCTGCGATATCCAGGTGCTGGCGCAAAGCGGCGGCGCTGAATTGATCGCCATCGGGCCGCAGATACTCATCGGTGCCAAGGCAATGGTGGCGGCGGTCACAAAGAGCGCACAAGGTATGGGGGGCGCGCTGGCCTGGCCGGCGTTGCTGCGCAAGTTGGACCGCGTCGATCCTGGGTATAAAACCTGATGCCACTCGCCGAGATTCCGCTCAGTGTCTGGCGCAAACGCAGCCAGACATTCGAATTCCACGGCCGCAGCATCCGTTACTGGGTGGCGGGGCAGGGCGAGCCGTTGCTGCTGATCCATGGCTTTCCCACTGCCAGTTGGGACTGGCACTACGTGTGGCAGCCCCTGGCCCACCGCAACTTGGTGATCGCCTGCGACATGCTCGGTTTTGGCGGCTCGGCCAAGCCGCTGGACCACGGTTATTGCCTACTGGAACAGGCGGATTTGCAGCAGGCACTGCTCGAGCACCTGCGAGTCGAGCAGCCGGTGCATGTGCTGGCCCATGACTACGGCGACAGCGTCGCCCAGGAATTACTGGCGCGGCACTATGAAGGTCGCTTTCAGATGGCCAGTTGTGTGTTTCTCAACGGGGGGTTGTTTCCTGAGACCCATCGCCCGGCGCTGGTACAAAAGCTCTTGCTCAGCCCCCTGGGCTGGATGATCGGCCGTGCGTTTGGGCGCAATGCCCTGGCGAACAGCTTCAGCCAGATATTCGGCCCCAATACCCGCCCCAGCGAAAGCGCCCTGGATGATTTTTGGAGCCTGATCGAGTGTCACGATGGCACGCGCATCCTGCACAAGCTCATCGCCTACATTCCTCAGCGTCGGCGCCTGCGTGATCGTTGGGTCGCGGCAATGCAGCAGGCTGAAGTCCCACTGCGGGTGATTGATGGCGAGATAGACCCGATCTCCGGCGCCCACATGGTGGAGCGTTACCACGAGTTGGTGCCCCACGCCGACACGGTCTTGCTGGCCAATATCGGCCACTATCCGCAGATCGAGGCGCCGGTGCAGGTGCTCAAGCACTACCTCGCGTTTCGCGAGCGAATTGCTGGCCCAGTGCGGGAGCTGGCTTGCCTGCGATAGCCATTAAAGCCTCAAGAACACTTGTAGTGAGCGGGCTTGCCCCGCGCTGGGCTGCGAAGCGGCCCTAAACCAGGCAAATGGGTTCTATCTGGAACTCGGCGGTGTCTTTATTGGGGCGGCTTCGCCACCCAGCGCGGGGCAAGCCCGCTCACTACACACATTTAGATTTTCGTTAGTCCATCACAATCATCCCTCAGCCTTATCGAGCACCATTCAGCCCCTGCCGTATCTATTGTGACCAGAGCCCCCGTGCCTGACACTCGACCCATTCCCATTGTCGCCATTGGAGTTCGGTATGAGTGAGTCAGTGCAGTTCCAGGATAAGGTCGTGATCGTCACCGGTGCCGGCGGCGGATTGGGCCGGGCCCATGCGCTGTTGTTCGCTAAACATGGCGCGAAAGTGTTGGTCAACGATCTCGGTGGTTCTACCCAGGGTGAAGGCGCGAATGCCTCGGCCGCCGACCGGGTCGTGGCCGAGATTCGTGAAGCGGGCGGTATTGCCGAGGCCAACCATGACTCTGTCACCGACGGTGACAAGATCGTGCAGAACGCCCTCGATGCCTTCGGCCGTATCGATGTGGTGGTCAATAACGCTGGTATTCTGCGTGACAAGACTTTCCACAAAATGGACGACAGCGATTGGGACCTGGTTTACCGGGTGCATGTCGAAGGCGCCTACAAAGTCACCCGCGCTGCCTGGCCCCATCTGCGTGAGCAAGCTTACGGCCGGGTGATTTTCACTGCGTCCACCTCGGGCATCTATGGCAACTTCGGCCAGTCCAACTACGGCATGGCCAAGCTTGGCCTCTATGGGCTGACCCGCACGCTGGCGCTGGAAGGGCGCAAGAACAACATTCTGGTGAACGCCATTGCCCCCACCGGCGGCACGCGCATGACCGAAGGCTTGATCCCACCGCAAGTGTTCGAGCGCCTCAAGCCGGAGCTGGTCAGCCCGCTGGTGGTGTACCTGGGCAGTGAGGCGTGTCAGGAAACCTCGGGGCTGTTTGAAGTAGGCGGCGGCTGGATCGGCAAGACCCGCTGGGAACGCAGCTTGGGCGTGGGCTTTGACCCTGAAGCCGGCTTCTCGCCCGACGATGTGGCCGCACACTGGCAGCAGATCTGCGACTTCGACGGTGCGGCCCACCCCAAGGACAATATCGAGGCGTTGAAGGAGATGATGGCCAATCTGCAGAAATACAGCCTGTGATCGTTGCTTGAAAAAGAGTGAATCCTACGGGGCGCTGATGGCGCCCCGTTTTATTCAAGGCATAAAAAAGGCCGCTGCATAGGCAGCGGCCGAAGTAAGACGTTGGATCAAGGAGCGACAAATCAACGTCAGTGAACACGGGTAACGGATTGAAAACAGTCATCAATCCATTTGAATCTGGCTTTTCTTCCGGTCGGGGAAGTGGGCCGTTTGCCCTGAAAGCCCGGCAAGAATAGCCGTTAGTAACAAAATGAGTAATGCCGATTCATGACAAGGACTGTTGCTGAATCAGCAACAGTTCTAACGTGCTCCATCCATCTTCCTGATAACCCGCCATCCACACGGTGCATGCCCGCGCGCAGACCCACGCCAGAGCGCCCGGTAATCCTTTCGAGCGACAACACGAATCCCTCCTTGGTGCGCTTATCCCTCCTGATGGGCGGCAGTAGGGTGGGGCCTTCTGTCACTCACCGGGGAAGACGCATGACAAGAACAACAATGCGCGCCATCTTCAGGCCACAGGCGCTGGCCGCTGCGGTTGCGTTGGGTTGCTGTGCGCAGGCACAGGCTGTTTCATTCAACATTGGCGAGATCGAAGGGCAATTCGACTCCTCGCTGTCGGTGGGCGCGAGTTGGGGCATGCGCGATGCGGACAAAAAACTGGTGGGCACCGTCAATGGCGGCACCGGCCAGGCTTCCACCGGGGATGACGGGCGCCTGAACTTCAAGAAGGGCGAGACCTTCTCGAAAATCTTCAAAGGCCTGCACGACCTTGAATTGAAGTACGGCGACACGGGCGTGTTTGTCCGTGGCAAATACTGGTACGACTTCGAACTCAAGGACGAAGATCGCGAGTTCAAGCAGATCAGCGACCACAACCGCAAGGAAGGCGCCAAGTCCAGCGGTGCGCAGATCCTCGATGCCTTCGTTTATCACAACTACTCACTGGGCGATCTGCCGGGCACCGTGCGCGCGGGTAAGCAAGTGGTGAGCTGGGGTGAAAGTACTTTCATCGGCAACTCCATCAACAGCATCAACCCTATTGACGTGTCTGCCTTCCGTCGCCCGGGTGCCGAGATCAAGGAAGGGCTGATCCCGGTCAACATGCTGTTCGCTTCACAAAGCCTGACCAGCCAACTGACCGTAGAAGGGTTCTACCAGCTGGAATGGGACCAGACGGTGCTGGATAACTGCGGCACTTTTTTTGGCAGCGATGTGGCGGCGGATGGTTGCACCAACAACTACACCGTCGGGAACCCGGCGATCAGGCCGTTGCAACCTGTGGCGGCGGCGTTCGGCCAAGGGTTTGGCGCGACCAATGAAGGCGTGATCGTACGTCGCGCCGGTGACCGCGATGCGCGGGATTCCGGCCAGTTCGGTACGGCCTTGCGTTGGCTGGGGGATGACACCGAGTACGGCCTGTACTTCATGAACTACCACAGCCGTTCACCGATCGTGGGCACCATCACCAACAACACCAACTTGGCGACACTCGGCGCGATCTCCGGCACCGCCAACGCCATTGCGCCGGGCTCCGGTGCGGGCCTGGTGCAGAGCCTGATGCTCGGCCGCGGCCAGTACTACCTCGACTACCCGGAAGATATTCGCCTGTTCGGGGCCAGTTTTTCCACCACCTTGCCCACCGGCACGGCGTGGACCGGCGAGATCAGCTACCGCCCCAATGCGCCGGTGCAACTCAACACCACCGACCTGACCCTGGCCCTGGTCAACCCGACCTCCGGCCAACTGGCCTCGCCGATCCGCAGCAACTTCGGCGACGACAACAAAGGCTACCGCCGCAAGGAAATCACCCAGATCCAAAGCAGCATGACCCAATTCTTCGACCAGGTACTCGGCGCTGAACGCCTGACGCTGGTGGGCGAAGCGGCCATCGTGCACGTCGGCGGCCTGGAGGATAAATCCAAACTGCGTTACGGCCGCGACTCGGTGTACGGCGCTTATGGTTTCCAAGGCGACACCGATGGTTTTGTCACGTCTACCTCCTGGGGTTACCGCGCGCGGGCGATCCTTGACTACAACAACGTGATCGCCGGGATCAACCTCAAGCCCAATCTGTCCTGGTCCCATGACGTCGCCGGCTACGGTCCCAACGGCCTGTTCAACAAAGGCGCCAAGGCGATCAGTGCGGGGGTCGATGCGGACTACCGCAACACCTACACCGCCAGCCTCAGCTACACCGACTTCTTTGGTGGCGACTACAACACCCTGACCGACCGTGACTTCCTCGCCCTCAGCTTCGGCGTGAACTTCTGATTTGGCTTAAAGAAGGACAAGACTCTATGCGTAAAATAATTGCGGTAATGGCCCTCAGCCTGTTGGCCGCCAACGTGATGGCGGCGGTGTCGCCGGACGAGGCGGCCAAGCTGGGCACCACCCTGACCCCGGTGGGCGCCGAAAAAGCCGGCAACGCCGATGGCTCGATCCCGGCCTGGACGGGCGGCATTCCCAAAAACGCCGGTGCGGTGGACAGCAAGGGCTTCCTCGCCGACCCGTTCGCCAGTGAAAAACCATTGTTCGTGATCACCGCCGCCACCGTCGACAAATATAAAGACAAGCTGTCTGACGGCCAGGTAGCGATGTTCAAGCGCTATCCCGAGACCTATAAAATTCCGGTGTATCCAAGCCACCGCACGGTCAATCTGCCGCCGGAGATTTACGAGTCGATCAAGCGCAGCGCGCTGAACGTCAAGGCCATCAACGACGGTAATGGCCTGGAAAATTTCACCGGCAACCGCTACTACGCGTTCCCGATTCCGAAGAATGGCGTGGAAGTGCTGTGGAACCACATCACCCGATACCACGGTGGCAACCTGCGCCGCATTATCACCCAGGCCACCCCGCAGACCAACGGCGGGTACACGCCGATCCGCTTCGAAGAAGAAGTGGCGGTGCCGCAAGCGATCCCGGACATGGACCAGGCCAAGGCCGCCAACGTGCTGAGCTTTTTCAAGCAATCGGTGACGGCGCCGGCGCGGCTGGCGGGCAACGTGCTGTTGGTACACGAAACCCTCGACCAGGTGAAGGAGCCGCGCCTGGCCTGGATCTACAACGCCGGCCAGCGCCGCGTGCGGCGCGCGCCGCAGGTGTCGTATGACGGTCCGGGTACTGCATCCGATGGGCTGCGCACTACGGATAACTTCGATATGTTCTCCGGCGCGCCTGACCGTTATGACTGGAAGCTGGTGGGCAAGAAGGAGATGTACATCCCCTACAACAGCTACAAGCTGGACCAGCCGACGCTCAAGTACGACGACATCATCAAGGCCGGCCACATCAACCAGGACCTGACGCGCTATGAGCTGCACCGCGTGTGGGAAGTGGTTGGCACGGTCAAGCCGAGCGAGCGGCACATCTACGCCAAGCGCCACATGTACATCGACGAAGACAGCTGGCAGGTGGCACTGGTGGATCACTATGACGGCCGTGGCCAACTGTGGCGGGTTGCCGAGGGGCATGCGCAGTTCTACTACAACCACCAGGTGCCCGCCTACACGGTGGAGACGCTGTACGACATCATCGCCGGGCGCTACATCGCCTTGGGGATGAAGAACGAGGAGAAGAGCAGTTTTGTGTTTGGGTTCAATGCCAAGGCGGCGGATTACACGCCGGCGGCGTTGAGGGCAGAGGGGGTTCGCTGATCTCCATTTGAAACATAATCCAAATGTGGGAGCGGGCTTGCTCGCGAATGCGGAGTGTCAGTCACTGGATTCTTAGACTGATCCACCGCATTCGCGAGCAAGCCCGCTCCCACATTGGTTTGTGTATGCCTTGAATTTTATGCCCTTCAATCACCCCGCTGAATACTTCTTCAACAACCGCCGACCACAGGACTAGGGTAGTCGCCACGTTGCATAACAATAAAAACGCAGGATGCAGCAATGACCGCCATGACACGCTGCCTGGACCGTCCTGGATTCATGCCTCGGCTGTCCGCCCACCATCTGCTGCGCCCGCGCTTGGCGGTGCCTTTGCTGGCGGCGCAGGTCAGGGTGAAGCTGTTGTGCGCGCCGGGTGGCAGTGGCAAAAGTGCGTTGCTCGCCGAGTGCGCATTGCAGGCACCCCAGGATTGCCAGGTGTACTGGTTGCCGCTCAATGGTGTTGCCCTCAGCCCTCTCGATCTGTGCCTGCGCCTGGCACAAAGCCTCGGCTTGCCATTCACCGATGAAGCCACGTTGCTGCTGGACCTTGGCCGCTGGCACACCTCGGCGTGGGTGTTCCTCGATGACTTCTGCCGCTTACCCGCGCCCGACACCGACGCCTTGCTCGACCGCCTGCTCACTGCCAGCAGCCCGGCGTTGAGCTGGTGGCTTGGGGCGCGGCGCCGTCCGGCGTGCAATTGGCCACGGCTGTTGCTCGACGATGAGTTGCTGGAGTGTGGCGCCGAGTTGGCGTTTGATCCTGAGGAAATCAAGCAACTGCTCAGCCATGCGCCAGGGCAGTCCGTCGACCGTGTGTTGCAGTTCAGCGCCGGCTGGTGCGCCGGTGTGCGCATCGCGCTGCTCGGCGATGGTCACCCGGACAAAACCTTGCTCGACTATTTGCAACACGAGCTGTTCAGCACCTTGCCGGCCGAGCTGGCCGAAGCCTGGCGCGTGTTGGCCCATCTGCCGCGCTTTAATACGGGGTTGTGCGAGCACCTGTTCGGCTTTGGCGACGGCGTCCAATACCTGCGGGACTTGCAGGCCCTCGGCGCGTTTATCCAGCCTTGGGAAGACACGGATTGGCTACAGGTTTTCCCGCCGCTGGCACAGCTGATGCGTGATGAGCCCTGGCCGGCCAAGCGCTCCTGGCACCGGCGCGCCTGCCAATGGTTCACCGCCGAACAGGACTGGCAGGCGGCATTTGAGCACGCCTTGCTGGCCGAAGAATATGAAGTCGCGGTGAGCCTGTTGCAGTACTTCAGTTTCGAGGACCTGTTCCGCCAGCAGAACGCGGTGTTGCTGTTGCGCTTGCACGAGCAGCATGGCGATGAATTGATGCTCGGCTCGGCGCAACTGGTCGGGCTGGTGACGGCGGCATTGCTGTTCGCCGGGCGTTTCGACAGGGCCGCGCAATGCATCGACCAGCTTGCGCGGTTCGCCCCGCAACCGACGGCGGCGCAACAACGCTACCTGCTGGCGCGCTGGCAGGCGCAATGGGGCTGGCTGCTGCATTTGGGCGGCGATGCAGAGCGCTCTCGCGAACATTTCCTGGAGGCGCTGCAAGCCTTGCCCGACAGTGCCTGGACGTCGCGGCTGATGTGCTTGTCGGGCCTGACCCAGCAAGCCTTGCTGCGTGGCGAGTTGGACGTGGCCCAGAGCCTGAGCCGTGAAGCGTTGTGCCTGGCCCGGGCCCATGGTTCGTTGCTGCTCGAGGCCTTGCTCGAACTGGATCACGCGCAATTGCTGGAGCAGCGCGGCGCGCCGTATCGGGCGCAAAGCCTGCTGGAAAATGTGCAGGCGATGTTACTCAAGCAGCGGCTCAAGGCCGGGCCCTTGGTCGGGCGCATTGCCCTGCGGCGCGGGCATCTGGCGTTGCGCCAGGGGCAAGACAGCCTGGCGGTCGAATGCTTCGAAACAGGCTTGAAGGTGTGCCTGCACAGCCAGGACAAGCGCGTGCTCTACGGGTTTCTCGGCTTGGCGCTGATGGCGGCCAATCGTGGCGACTACGCCCAAGCCTTTGACCAACTGCGCGAAGCCGAACGGCTGATGCAACAACGCCAGGTGCCCGACAGGGTGTATCGCGCGGTGCTGCTGTTGGTCAGCGGGCATTTCTGGTTGCAACAGGGGCGCGCCGACCTGACCGTAGAAGCAGTGCGCCGCGTACTGCGCCATTTCCGTGGGCCCGAGGCCAAGCAGGCGCCGCCGGCCACCCTGGAACTGATCCCGCGTCTGGAATACCTGCTGGTACTGGCGGAAGTGAAACTGGGCTGTGCCGAGCAACCCGTAGCGCGGCTTACGGCCTTGCTGGGCATCGCCCACCAACGCGGCATGCTCTGCCTGGAGACCGAGCTGCACTTGGTGCTCGGCGAAGTGGCTTGGCAAGTCGGCGACGCCTCACTGGCGCGCCGTTCGCTGCAAACCGGGCTGGAGCTGGCGGAGCGTTGCCAGGTGCAGCAGGCGATTCGCGAGCTGCGGCTGCGCTCGCCGGGGTTGTTGAGCGAGCTGGGCATGGAGCCCCAAGCCTCAACGTCAGGAGCGGTCGAGAACCCACTCAGCCAGCGCGAGCTGGAAGTGCTGCAGTTGATCGCCCTGGGTAACTCCAACCTGGAAATCGCCGACCGCCTGTTTATCTCCCTGCACACCGTCAAGACCCACGCGCGGCGCATCCACAGCAAACTCGGCGTGGAGCGGCGTACGCAAGCGGTGGCCAAGGCCAAGACCCTGGGGTTGATGATCTAAGCGCAGAACGCCTGGCGATACTCGCCGGGTGTGGCGCCCATGGCCTGGCGAAAGCGATGGGTGAAGTGGCTGGCGCTGGAGAAACCGCACATCAAGGCGATCTCGCCCAAGGGCAGGGCGCCGCTGCGCAGCAGCGCCTGGGCACGGGTCAATCGCCGCGCCAACAAATATTGATGGGGCGGCAGGCCGAACGTCTGGCGGAACATCCTCGCGAAATGGTACTCCGACAGCGCGCACATCCCGGCCAATTGGCCCAGGCTGATCGGGTCTTCCAGGTGGTGATCGATGTAGTCCACCAACAGTCGTCGCTGGTACGCCGCCAACCCGCCTTTCAGGCGCAGCCCTTCACGCGCGCCCACCTGGCTGAGCAGGGTGTGGCTGAGCATTTCATGGGCCAGGCTGCTGGTCAGCAAGCGCTCGGCGGGTTCGTGCCAGTTCAGCGCGATCAATTGATGAAAGCGCCGGGCCTGGCTGGCATCTTCCAGGAAGGTGCTTTCGCGCAGGTGCAAGGTGCGGGGCTCGCGGTCGAGCAGGGTGATGCAGCCCAACGCAAACTGCTCCGGGCTGAAATACACGTGGGCCAGGCGAATCTCGCCGTTGATCACCCACGCCGACTGATGCTCGGCGGGCAGGATGCACAGCTTGTCGGGCCCGCCCTTGGTGCCCGGCTGGTCACGCCGAAAGGTGCCGGTGCCGCCGCCGATGTAGCACGACAACGTGTGATGGCTCGGCGCCTGGTAATCCTGCGAGTCATGGTGGTTGCTCCACAACGCCGCAGACAAGCCGTCACCGAGCTCGGCGCAGGCCTCAAGGCGTGCGTTGGGCGAGCGATTAAGGGCTTGAAAGACTTGCAGGGATTCCAGATCAGGCATGGTGAGTACTCTCCGACGCTTTGCATCCTACTCCCCGCGGTTGGCGCTGTGATCCCGTCGTCCGACAAAAGCGCAAGATTGTGCAAGAGCGCGCCACGAAGGGAGGGCCAGACTGTGGCTCAACCGATGGAGCCCGCTATGAACCTTTCCCTGTATTTACTCACCGTGCTGATCTGGGGCACCACCTGGATCGCCCTCAAGTGGCAGCTGGGCGTGGTGGCAATTCCCGTGTCCATCGTCTATCGCTTTGGCTTGGCGGCGCTGGTGTTGTTTGCGCTGTTGGTGCTCAGCCGCAAGTTGCAGGTGATGAACCGGCGTGGGCACTTGATCTGCCTGGCCCAAGGGCTGTGCCTGTTCTGCGTCAACTTCATGTGCTTTCTTACGGCCAGCCAGTGGATTCCCAGTGGGTTGGTGGCGGTGGTGTTCTCCACGGCTACGCTGTGGAACGCGCTGAATGCGCGGGTATTTTTCGGCCAGCGGGTGGCGCGCAATGTGTTGATGGGCGGCGGCCTTGGCTTGCTGGGACTGGGCTTGCTGTTCTGGCCAGAACTGGTGGGGCATACCGCCAGTCCGCAGACCTTGCTTGGCTTGGGGTTGGCGTTGCTGGGGACAATGTGTTTCTCGGCGGGCAATATGCTCTCGAGTTTGCAGCAGAAGGCCGGGCTCAGGCCGTTGACCACCAATGCCTGGGGCATGGCGTATGGCGCGGCGATGTTGGCGACGTATTGCGTGGTGCGTGGGATTCCGTTCGAGATGGACTGGAGCGCGCGGTATGTCGGCGCGTTGTGGTACCTGGTGATTCCGGGGTCGGTGATTGGGTTTACGGCTTATCTGACGTTGGTGGGGCGGATGGGGCCGGAGCGTGCGGCGTATTGCACGGTGTTGTTTCCGGTGGTGGCGCTGAATGTGTCGGCGTTTGTTGAGGGGTATCAGTGGACGGCGCCGGCGTTGGTGGGGTTGGTGCTGGTGATGGTGGGGAATGTGTTGGTGTTTCGGAGGGTGAAGCGTGTGAACCCAGTCTTTAAGGCACAACAAATCTAAATGTGGGAGCGGGTTGTTTGGGTTATTTCATTCCAAGGCGTTTGGCCATTCGGCCGAGGTTGGCGCGGTCCAGGCCGAGTTCGCGGGCGGCGCTGGCCCAGTTGTGCTGGTGGCGCTCCAGGCAAGCGCTGATGATTTGGCGCTGGTAGTGCTCGGTGGCCTGACGCAGGTCGCCGGTGACGGCGGTCGCCATGTCAGTCTGTTCTTCGATCTGCGGCGCGCTGACATCGGGCAGGTCGAGGTCCTGGGCACTCAAGCTTAAAATCCTCGGACGTTCGCGACAGTTTCCCAAGGCTTTCAGCGCGCTGCGTCCGATCAAATGTTCCAGCTCTCGCACGTTGCCCGGCCAGTTATAGGCCAGCAGCGCCGCCTGGGCATCGCTGGTCAGGCGCAAGCTGCCCAGGCCCATGCGCGAGCGGTTCTGTTCGAGGAAGTAGCCGGCCAGCAGCAGTACATCGCGCCCGCGTTCGCGCAGCGCCGGTACTTGCAGGGGGTACACGCTGAGGCGGTGGTAAAAATCGGCGCGGTAGCGGCCGTTGCGCACCTCAAAGGCCAGGTCGCGGTTGGTGGCGGCGATCAGGCGAACGTCCACTTGGTGTTCCTTGTCCGAGCCCAGCCGCTGCAACTGGCCGCTTTGCAGTACCCGCAGCAGCTTGGCTTGCACTGTCAGTGACAGCTCACCCACTTCATCCAGGAACAACGTACCGCCATTGGCCAGTTCGAATTTGCCGCGGCGCTCATTCAACGCGCCGGTGAAGGCGCCGCGCACATGGCCGAACAGCTCGCTTTCCACCAGGGTTTCCGGCAGGGCGGCGCAATTGAGGCTGATCAGCGGTTTGTCCGCGCGTGTTGATGCGGCGTGGATGGCCTGGGCCACCAGTTCCTTGCCCACTCCGGTTTCGCCAGTGATCAGTACGGTCAGGTCGCTGCCACCGACCAATTTGATCTCCTCGACCAGGCGCTTGTGGCTTTTACTTTGGCCGATCATTTCCTTGTGCTGCTGGCCGCTGGCCTGGCGGTAAATCTCGGCACGCTGGTGTTCGTCTTCGGCGCGCAAGGCCAGGCGCTCGATGCGCTCGGCTACATTGACGGTGGCGGCGGCGAGGCTGGCGAAGGCTTGCAGGGCATCGAGTTCCACGCGTTCGAAACGCTCGGTGTCGAGGGCATCCAGGGTCAGCAGGCCCCAGGGCTGGTCGTCGACGAACAGCGGGCAGCCCATGCAGTCGTGCACTTCCAAGTGGCCATGCAGGCCATCCACCAAGCCGTCATAGGGGTCGGGCAATTCGCTGTCACTGTCAAAGCGCGTGGGGCCGGGGCTGCTCAGCAGCACGGCAAAGCGCGGATGCTCGCTGACCTTGAAGCGTCGACCCAAGGTGTCGGCGCTCAAGCCATCGACGGCCAGTGGCACCAGCCATTCGCCGTCCAGGCGCAACAACGCGGCGGCATCGCAAGGGAGCAGGGCGCGCATCGCTTGCAGCAGGCGGCGGTAACGCTCGCCTTCAGGCAGCTCGCGGGACAGGTCGGCGACCAGAGGCAGCAGGGTGGTGAGCAATGAGTGCGCAGTCATAAAGACTCCTTGTAGTCCTTATGACTATAAGGTGTAGGAAGTCATACTGACTACATGTAATTTAAGTGCTTGAAAAGTAAAGATTAATAAGTTGGCACGAATACTGAGTAAGTCAGGGTAATCAGTGAAGAAGCCCAGGAGGCTCCCATGCTTAGTGCCCAAGACCGTGCCATCGTCAAGTCCACCGTGCCCCTGCTGGAAAGTGGTGGCGAAGCATTGATCACCCATTTCTACCGCATGATGCTCTCCGAGTACCCAGAAGTTCGTCCGCTGTTCAATCAGGCGCACCAGGCCAGCGGCGACCAGCCCCGCGCCCTGGCCAACGGTGTGTTGATGTATGCGCGACATATCGACCAGTTGGATCAACTGGGTGATTTGGTGGCCAAGATCATCAACAAGCACGTGGCCCTGCAGATCCTGCCGGAGCATTACCCGATCGTCGGTGCCTGCCTGCTGCGGGCGATTTCCGAAGTGCTGGGCAGCGAGATCGCGACCCCCGAAGTGATGAGTGCCTGGGGCGCGGCGTACGGCCAACTGGCGGATATCCTGATCGGCGCTGAGGCGGCGATCTATGAAGAGAAAGCCCAGGCACCCGGTGGCTGGCGTGGTGCGCGGCCGTTCCTGCTGGTCAAGCGGGTGGAGGAGAGCGACGAGATCATCTCCTTCTACTTTGCCCCGGTGGACAACGGCCCGATCCTCAATGCCGCGCCGGGCCAGTACATCGGCATGAAGCTGGTGCTGGATGGCGAGGAAGTGCGCCGCAACTATTCCCTGTCGGCCCTGACTGACACGGGCCTGTACCGTATCAGCGTCAAGCGCGAAGCCGGTGGGCGGGTATCCAACTACCTGCATGACCAATTGCACGTCGGCGCGACCATCGACCTGTTCCCACCGTCGGGTGAGTTCACCCTGGCGGCCAGCGATAAACCGCTGGTGCTGATCAGCGGCGGGGTCGGCATCACGCCCACCTTGCCGATGCTCGAAGCCGCCCTGGCCACCGAGCGTCCGGTGCACTTCATTCACTGCGCGCGCAATGGCGGCGTGCATGCATTCCGTGACTGGGTGGATGCCCTGGCCGCCAAGCACCCGCAGCTCAAGCGCTTCTATTGCTACGCCGAAGATGATGGTGTGAGCCCAGCGGCGGACAAGGTGGGGTTGCTCAGCCTGGAACAGCTTGCGGCGTGGTTGCCCGAGCAGCGCGACATCGACGCCTATTTCCTTGGCCCCAAAGGCTTCATGGCCGCGATCAAGCGCCACCTCAAAGCCTTGGGTGTCCCCGAAAAACAAAGCCGCTACGAATTCTTCGGCCCAGCGGCGGCCCTGGAATAAGGCCTGAAGGTCCACACTGTCCAAAAATGTGGGAGCGGGCTTGCTCGCGAATGAGGTAGATCAGTCATACATAAGTTGACTGACA
The DNA here is from genome assembly GCF_054685145.1 of Pseudomonas sp. H1_A03. Lineage (NCBI taxonomy): Bacteria > Pseudomonadati > Pseudomonadota > Gammaproteobacteria > Pseudomonadales > Pseudomonadaceae > Pseudomonas > Pseudomonas sp. H1_A03. Next base: position 197,645 of record NZ_CP162829.1, on the reverse strand, counting down.
CACCGCATTCGCGAGCAAGCCCGCTCCCACATTGGGTTCTCTATTTCTCCAGATTAATCCCCCGTTAACCCCCCTCTGTTTAAACCACTCCCTGTGTGTAAACTTGCGGCCATTGGCACAACCAAACAAAGGGAACCGGAAATGAGTGACGAATTGCGTTTAGGCAGGGAGCGGCGCTTTCTGGTGTTGCTGGGCATCATCTGCCTGGCGCTGATCGGCGGTGCGCTCTACATGCAGGTGGTGCTGGGCGAGGCGCCATGCCCACTGTGCATCCTGCAACGCTATGCCTTATTGCTGATCGCGATCTTCGCGTTCATCGGCGCGGCCATGCGCACCAAAGGGGCGCTCACCTTTTTCGAGGGGCTGGTGATCCTCAGCGCCCTCGGTGGTGTCGCCGCAGCCGGTCACCATGTGTACACCCAGTTCTATCCCCAGGTCAGCTGCGGCATTGATGTGCTGCAACCGATCGTCGATGACCTGCCCCTGGCCAAGGTGTTTCCCTTGGGCTTCCAGGTCGATGGTTTCTGCAGCACCCCGTACCCACCGGTGCTGGGCCTGTCCCTGGCGCAATGGGCTCTGGTCGCGTTCGTGCTGACGGTAATCCTGGTGCCCCTGGGCATTTACCGTAATCGCCAGCGCAAAGCCTGAGCCATTTACTGAAACGCCCCGGTCCTCCTTAAAGGAAGGCCGGGGCGTTTTTTGTTTGTGGGGATTTGTGAACAGAGCGTGACGCAGGACAACGGCGAGTGCGCGCAGCATGCGACATGTTGTCACACGGAAGCAGCCGCAAGACGTTTCTGATCCGCCAAACGGTCGCTTAAATTTGCATCATGCGGCCAAGATGTGCTGTCACTTCGTGGCTCCGCCAGTGGCGTGCACCTCACGCTGCTCCCGCGATTTCGTGATGTCTGAATGCCTTGTTTTATGGGGGGTTGCATCGGTTTGGCGTGCCCTTACAGACCGTAAGGACTGCGGCAGGTTGCCCTATAACACGGCAATTTTTGTGGTTTTTGTTGAGAATCGAACACGATAAGATCGCGAACCTTTGCAATAAAGGTGAAGGATTATTGCTGTAATCGATAAAAATTATTTCTTTATAAGACATGGTTTATACATCGCTAGCTAACTACAATCGCCCGCACTGAATGTCCGGTGCTGTTCAATCTTTGAGCACTGGAGCGGTCGAGGGGCAGATGGATGGCTCTGTGCGACCCCAAGGTTCCGGCAGCCTTTCAACTACCCGCACCAAATGGAATTGGTCTGTAACAAGGCCTTTAGCCACGAAATCGAATAAGAACTCACCGCAGGTCCGTGAAACGTAGATTTATGGCGTGACGGGCAGGCTCTTATTCAATCGAAGAGAAATGCCAACCCTTGGCAGGGTGAAGTGTTGGCGATCAAAACCCAACTGCATTGCGCAAGCTGCTTTAGAGGTCGTGAGATGAGTAAAAACAGGTACCCCCGATTACTAGGCTTTTTGCCGCTGCTTGGCATGATGTTAATGCTGGGAGGCTGTAAGTGGACCTTGATGGACCCAAAAGGACAGATCGGTCTGGATCAACGAAACCTGATCATCACCGCCACCCTGCTGATGCTGCTGGTCGTGGTGCCTGTGATCATCATGACCTTCGCCTTCGCCTGGAAATACCGCGCGTCGAACACCAGCGCGACCTACGCGCCGAAGTGGTCGCACTCCACCAAGATTGAAATCGCGGTGTGGCTGGTTCCGATCCTCATCATCATCGCCCTGGGTTACATCACCTATAAGTCGACCCATGAACTGGACCCGTACCGTCCGCTGGAATCCGACGTCAAGCCGATCAATATCGAAGTGGTTGCGCTGGACTGGAAGTGGCTGTTCATCTACCCGGACCTGGGTATCGCCACTGTCAACGAGATCCAGTTCCCGGAGAACACTCCGCTTAATTTCCGGATTACCTCCGACGCCGTGATGAACTCGTTCTTCATCCCAGCCCTGGGCGGTCAGATCTACGCGATGGCAGGCATGCAGACCCGACTGCACCTGATCGCCAACGAAAAAGCTGAAATGGAAGGCATCTCCGCGAACTACAGCGGCGCTGGCTTCACCGGCATGAAATTCAAAGCGATCTCGACGAGCCAGGAAGATTTCAACGCCTGGGTCGCCAAAGTCAAGGCCGCACCTAAACAGCTTGATCAAGCTGAATACGACGCCCTGACCAAACCAAGCCAGAACAACCCAGTCGCGCTGTACTCCGCGTTTGAGCCGAACCTGTTTCAGAAAATCGTCGACAAGTACGAAGGTATGAAGCCAGGCAAGCCGGTCAAGCACGAGAAGAAAGAAGTGGCCGCGGTTGAAGGTTCTGACGCGGGCTCGCATTCAACTGCTGGGGCAGAGGAGTAAACGATGTTTGGTAAATTAAGTTGGGATGCGGTCCCGTTCCACGAGCCGATTGTGATGATTACCATCGCCATGATCGCGTTGGGTGGTCTGGCACTGTTTGCGGCAATCACTTATTTCAAGAAGTGGACCTACCTGTGGACCGAGTGGCTGACGTCGGTCGACCACAAGAAAATCGGCGTGATGTATATCATCGTCGCCATGGTCATGTTGCTGCGTGGTTTTGCCGACGCCATCATGATGCGTACCCAGTTGGCCATGGCCACCGAGGGTTCGCCTGGCTACCTGCCGCCTGAACACTATGACCAGATCTTCACCGCCCACGGTGTGATCATGATCATCTTCATGGCGATGCCTTTCTTCACCGGCCTGATGAACCTTGCAGTGCCGCTGCAGATCGGCGCGCGTGACGTGGCTTACCCGTTCCTGAACTCCCTGAGCTTCTGGCTGCTGGTTTCCGGCGTTGTGCTGATCAACGTTTCCCTGGGCGTCGGCGAATTCGCCAAGACCGGTTGGGTTGCGTATCCGCCATTGTCGGGCCTGCAATACAGCCCTGGCGTGGGTGTGGACTACTACATCTGGGCGCTACAGTTATCAGGACTCGGGACGACGCTGACGGGGGTCAACTTCCTGGCCACCGTGCTGAAAATGCGCGCCCCTGGCATGAAACTGATGGACATGCCGATCTTCACCTGGACCTGCACCTGGGCCAACGTCCTGATCGTGGCTTCGTTCCCGATCCTGGCCGCTACCATGGCGCTGCTGTCGCTTGACCGTTACCTGGATTTCCACATTTTCACCAATGAACTTGGTGGCAATCCAATGATGTACGTGAACCTGTTCTGGGCATGGGGTCACCCTGAGGTGTACATCCTGATCCTGCCAGCGTTCGGTATCTTCTCCGAAGTGATCTCGACCTTTACCGGCAAGCGCCTGTTCGGTCACCACTCGATGGTTTACGCATCGGGCGCAATCTCTGTACTGGGCTTCATGGTGTGGCTGCACCACTTCTTCACCATGGGTTCGGGGGCCAGCGTCAACGCCTTCTTCGGCCTGGCAACGATGCTGATTTCCATCCCGACGGGGGTGAAGCTATTCAACTGGCTGTTCACCATCTACCACGGTCGTCTGCGCATGACCAGCCAGGTCCTGTGGACCCTGGGCTTCATGGTGACCTTCGCCATTGGCGGCATGACCGGCGTACTGCTGGCCATCCCGGGTGCTGACTTCGTCCTGCACAACAGCCTGTTCGTGATCGCTCACTTCCACAACGTGATCATCGGTGGTGCTGTATTCGGCTACATCGCGGGTTTCAGCTTCTACTTCCCGAAAGCGTTCGGCTTCAAGCTGCACGAAGGCTGGGGCAAGGCTGCATTCTGGTTCTGGATCTCGGGCTTCTTCGTCGCGTTCATGCCGCTCTATGCACTGGGCTTCATGGGCATGACCCGTCGTCTGAACGCTACCACCAACCCTGAGTGGGTACCGTACCTGTACGTTGCCATGTTCGGTGCAATCATGATCGCTGTGGGTATTGCCTGCCAGTTGATCCAGTTGTACGTGAGCATCCGTGACCGTAAGCAGAACGCTTGCGACTCCGGCGACCCATGGAACGGCCACACCCTGGAATGGTCGACTTCGTCGCCACCTCCGTTCTACAACTTCGCCGTGATCCCTACTGCGAACACCATCGATGCGTTCACCGAAGCCAAGGAAGACGGTACTGCGTACCAGAAGCCCAAGCACTACGAACCGATCCACATGCCAAGCAACACCGCCACTGGCGTGGTGATGGGTGCGCTGTTGACCGTGTTCGGTTTCGCGATGATCTGGCACATCTGGTGGCTGGCAATCGTTAGCCTGGTGGGCACCATCGGCTACTTCATTGTCCACGCTGCACGTGATGATCAAGGCTACATGGTGCCGGTCGAAACGATCGAGCGCATCGAAGCCGAGCAGCACGCTCGCCTGGTCGCCGAGAAGAAAATCCCGGCCAACCGTGTAGAAACCTCGTTGGAACAGGCTTAAACCATGTCGAACTTAGTGACCAATGCTGGACACGCCCATGTCGATGACCATGGGCACGATGACCATCACCACGACTCGGGGCCGATGACCGTTTTCGGTTTCTGGCTCTACCTGATGACCGACTGCATCTTGTTTGCGTCGATCTTCGCGGTGTACGCGGTACTGGTAAACAACGTAGCGGGTGGCCCGTCGGGCCACGACATCTTCGAACTGCCTTACGTGCTCGGCGAAACCGCCTTGCTGTTGTTCAGTTCGATCACCTACGGCTTCGCCATGTTGGCCTTCTACAAGGGCAACAAAAAAGGCGTACTGAGCTGGTTGGGCCTGACCTTCCTGTTCGGCCTGGGCTTCATCGGCATGGAGATCAACGAGTTCCACCTGCTGATCTCCGAAGGCTACGGCCCGCACCGTTCCGGTTTCCTGTCGGCGTTCTTCACGCTGGTCGGCACCCACGGTCTGCACGTAACGGCAGGCCTGCTGTGGATGGCGGTGATGATGTATCAGGTCAATAAACACGGCCTGACCAACACCAACAAGACTCGCCTGAGCTGCCTGAGCCTGTTCTGGCACTTCCTGGACGTGGTCTGGATCTGCGTCTTCACCGTTGTTTACCTGATGGGGACTCTGTAATGGCTAATGCACACTCCCATGACCATGACAGCCACGATGCGAGCCACGGCAGCGTTAAGTCGTACGCCATCGGCTTCATCCTGTCGGTAATCCTGACCCTGATCCCGTTCGGCCTGGTGATGTACCCAACCCTGCCGAAGTCGATCACGTTGATGATCGTGCTGGCGTTCGCGGTGATTCAGGTGCTGGTTCACCTGGTGTACTTCCTGCACTTGGATCGCTCGAAAGAGCAGCGCGATAACGTGATTGCGTTCGTGTTCGCAGGCCTAGTAATCCTGCTGCTGGTTGGCCTGTCGATATGGATCATGTTCAGCATCCATACGTTCATGATGGCGAAGTGAGGTAAGACCCGATGTCGCTTAAGCACTTTATCCAAATCACCAAACCGGGGATCATTTTCGGTAACGTGCTTTCTGTGGCGGGCGGTTTCTTCCTGGCCTCCAAGGGGCATGTCGATCTGGCCATCTTCCTGGCTGCAATGATCGGCACCTCCCTGGTGGTAGCTTCCGGATGTGTGTTCAACAACTGCATCGACCGCGACATCGACATCAAGATGGAGCGCACCAAGAACCGCGCGCTGGTACAGGGGCTGGTTTCCCTGAAGCTGGCGCTGCTGTTCGCGACCGTCCTGGGTGTTGCCGGTGTGGTGCTGTTGTACAAGGTGGCTAACCCGCTGGCGGCGCTGTTTGCCGTGATCGGCTTTGTCATCTACGTCGGCCTCTACAGCCTGTACCTCAAGCGCAAGTCGGTTCACGGCACGCTGGTGGGCAGTCTGTCGGGGGCGATGCCGCCGGTCATTGGTTATGTGGCTGTGACCAATAGCTTCGACATGGCCGCGCTGGTGCTACTGGTGATGTTCAGCCTGTGGCAGATGCCGCATTCCTACGCCATCGCGATTTTCCGCTTCAATGACTACCTGGCTGCGTCGATTCCGGTTTTGCCGGTTAAACGTGGCATCCAGGTCGCCAAGAAACACATCCTGCTGTACATCCTGGCCTTCCTTGTGGCGACCTTGATGTTGACCTTCAGTGGCTACGCCGGCATGAGCTACCTCGCCGTCGCCGCCGCCATGGGCATGTACTGGTTGTACATGGCCTGGACCGGCTACAAAGCGGTGGATGACACCGTCTGGGCGCGCAAGCTGTTCGTGTTCTCGATCTTCACCATCACCGCGCTCAGCGTGATGATGTCCCTGGATTTCCAAGTGCCGAAAGAGCTGTTGCTGACCTACGCTCACTGAGTGGTCCCGCAGTGAAAAAGCCCCGCCTTCGAGAGAAGCGCGGGGCTTTTTCTTGGGCGTTCGGTTAAATCGGCCGACGCCTTTCTCGTCATACACTTTTGTACGAGCTGTGCGAATCCATCACCCGCCCTACAACAAGGAGTTGTCATATGGTCAGCGTTAGTCGTCGGTCCCTTCTCGCCGTGGGCGCCGCCCTGCCATTACTGGGGCGCCTGGATTGGGCGGTTGCGGCGCCGTCGCCGGCAGCGTCTGACAAGGTACGGCTCAACTACAACGAAAGCCCCTATGGCCCTTCAGGGGCTGCGCGGGAGGCGATGCAGCGGGGCATCGCCACCTCCGGACGTTATCCTTACGGCCATATGTATGCTTTAGCCGGGCTGTTTGCCCAACAGCAGGAAATTGCCGAGGAGCAGGTGGCGGTATTTGCAGGCTCGATGGCGGCCTTGCGCTATGCCGTATTGGCATTCACCAGCGAAACCCGTGGCCTGGTGATGGCCACGCCGTCCTACGAAGTGCCGCGCCAGGCGGCCGAGTCGAACAAGGCGCCGGTGAAGGAAGTCAGTCTGAGCGCCGACCACGCCCACGACATCCCGGCGATGCTCGCCGCCGATCCCCAGGCGGGCATGCTCTACCTGTGCAACCCCAATAACCCCACTGGCACTGTCACGTCTACCGAGGCCATCCGCCAGGCACTGGCAAACAAACCCAAAGGCAGTGTGCTGGTGGTGGACGAGGCCTATATCGATTTCGCCGACGTCCCCAGCGTTGTCAGTTGGGTCAAGGACCATCACGACCTGCTGGTGCTGCGCACGTTCTCGAAAATCTACGGCATGGCCGGCGCCCGTCTGGGTCTGGCAATCGGCCACCCTGCGCTACTGGAGCGGCTGGCCGTGTTTGGCGGCGACAACGTACCGGCAGGTTCCACCCTGCTCGGCGGCATTGCCAGCCTGGAAGACGTGAAACTGCTGCCGCAACGCAAGGCGCTCAATAACCAGCTGCGTGACGAGACCGTGGCCTGGCTGAAAGACCGTGGTTTCACCTGCACCGCCTCCCAGGCCAACTGCTTCATGATCGACGTGAAGCAACCGGCGGAGCAGGTGATCGAGCAGTTGGCGGCGCAGGGCGTGCTGATCGGCCGGGTGTTTAAAGGCTGGCCGCAGTGGGTGCGGGTGACGGTGGGGGACAAGCGTGAGATGGCGCGGTTTCGGGAAGTGTTTGCAGCACACGTCGAACGGGTCAGTTGACACAGCACAGATCAAATGTGGGAGCTGGCTTGCCTGCGATTGCATCATCTCGGTTTCACTGATGTACCGAGACGTCTGCATCGCAGGCAAGCCAGCTCCCACACTTGATTCTGCGGTGTAGCTTGCTACGAGTTACTGCTGCGCGATGCTGTACCCATCAAACGCCGTCTGCTGTTGCAGCGCAGTAATCACGCTTTTGCGGCTCAACGGCTGTTCAGCACCGGTGTTGTCCACAAAGCTTTCAACCGTAAGCTCCGCTTCATCGCCTTCACCCACAAAGCTGAAGCCAAGGAACTCAAACGCCTCACGGTCAACGTTCAGCTTCGAGCGTGGTGTGCGCAGTGGCAGGGTGACGCTGATGCCATCCTTGCTGATCACAAACACTTCGGCTTCTTTCTTGGGCCGTGAAGCCTTGCTCTTGCCGGCGCTTGGGTTGCTGATGGCCTGGTGGCTCTGGTTCAGCACCTTCAACGCCAGGCCGTAGACCAGCTCCTGGAACTCGGGGTCGTCCTTGAAGCTCGACAGGATGCGGCTGATCGAGAACTGGCTGCTCAGGTTCTCCAGGGCTGCATTGTCGGCCGCCTCGGCGTCTTTCAATTGCTTGAGCTGGCCCATCAGGTCGTAGGCCTTGTCGTCGTCGAAGGCATCGTGGGCCTGGCGGATAGCCACGCGCAGTTCGCGGATCTGGTCGCTTTCCTTGGACGTGTGGAAAGCGTCCAGCACCATCTCGCTGATGATCTTGGCCGCTGGCAGATGCTGTGAAAGATTGATGGCGTTTTCGTACTCGGCTTTGGCGTGCAAGGCGACTACGGTTTCTTCGGCGGATTCTTCGATGGTGTAGGAATCGGGCATTGAAATTTCACTACTTCAGTAAACGAGGACAAAAAAGCGTCGGGCATTTTCAGGGGGAGGGGGATCAGGTCAAGGCAGCACAATGCCCTTATCCCGACGTTACCCCGGCAGCGCCCGTTGCAGCCGGACTGCCCGCCTGCAAAACAGACCTACGGTAAACCCCGGCCTTCCTTACTGGGACAAGTGTCTCAGGCACGCTTGGAGGATATCCAAGCCCTCCTCCAACACTGCCGGTTCAATCGTCAGCGGTGCCAGTAAACGGATGATATGCCGCGACTTGCCGCTGGGCATTAGCAACAACCCGGCATCCCGTGCCAGGCCCAACAGTTGAGCAAGCTGTTTCGGTGCGGGTGTGCCATCGGCGTTCGCCAGCTCGATGCCGCGCATGGCGCCGACGCCGGTCAGGCGGCCGAGGTAGGGCGTGAGGCCTTGTGCGCACCAGGCTTCATAGCGGCGAACGATGGCTTCTTGCTGTTGCGCTCCCCAAGTGTTCAGGTGCTCATCTGTCATTGCGTCAAGGGTGGCTAATGCTGCGGCACACGCAATAGGGTTGCCGGAATACGTGCCGCCCAGGCCGCCCTTCGGCAGGTTGTCCATCAACGCCTTGCGCCCCACTACGGCGCCCAGCGGTACACCCCCGGCGATGCTTTTACCCAGCAGGATCAAGTCCGGTTCGATCCCCAGGCGTGAGAACGCAAAACGTTGGCCGGTACGGCCAAAGCCGGATTGGATTTCATCGGCAATCAGCAGGATGTTCTTCTCATCGCAAAAGCGCCGAAGAGCCTGGGCGAACTGGATATCCAGTGCGAGGAACCCCCCTTCGCCCTGCACCGGTTCGATAATGAAACAGGCCACATCGTTGACGTCGATTTCTACGCTGAACAAGCGGTCCATGGCCTTCAGTGCCTCAGCGCAGGTCACGTCGTTATCAGCGCTGGGGTAGGGCAGGTGGTACACCGGGCCGGGCAGTACACCGACCTTTTGTTTGTAGGGCGCGACCTTGCCGTTGAGGTTGAGCGTGGCCAGGGTGCGGCCGTGGAAGGCACCGTCAAATGCAATCACCGCCGTACGGCCGGTGGCGCCGCGCACGATCTTCAGCGCGTTTTCCGCCGCCTCCGCGCCGCTGTTGGTGAGCATGCCGCTGACTGGGTAGCCCACCGGGATAAATGCGCTCAGGCGCTCCATCAGTTCGATGTAGGGCGCGTGCGGGGCGGCGTTGAACGCGTAGTGGGTCAGTTTGGTCGCTTGTTCACGAATTGCCTCGACCACGCCCGGGTGGCAGTGGCCGAGGTTGAGCACACCGATGCCGCCAACAAAGTCGATATAGCGTTTGCCCGAGGTGTCCCAGACTTCGGCGTTTTTCCCGTGGCTGAGGCTGATGGGATGAACGATGGAAATCGATTGGCTGATGGTTTCGTGGCTCATGAATCGGGGACTCGGCAGTGACGGGCGTCTTTTATCTAAGCTGGGCGCCCGCCCTTGTCGCAAACGAAATAAAGTCGCCGGGTCATTATTAAAAGTCGGGATGTGAGCGGACGTAGTCCACCATCCAGTCCAGGAAGGCCTTCACTTTGGGGACCTCGCCGGCATGCTCGGCATGAGCGATAAAGTGCGCGCCGCTGCTGGGCATTGCGTAGTCCCACGCAATCATCAGGCTGCCCTGGGCCAACTCTTCGGCCACCAGGTACTGCGGCACCAACGCTACGCCGTAGCCCGATTGTGCTGCGCGAATGCACATGTAGAACGTGTCGAAACGCGGCCCGTGGTAGCTGTTCTGCGAGTGCAGCCCCTGTTCGAGGAACCATTCGTGCCAGGCTTCCGGGCGCGAGGTGCATTGCAGCAACGTGTGGCGCGACGAAGCATCGCTGCCTTCGGCGACAAAGCCCGGTGCGCACACCGGCACCACGGCTTCACGGAACAGCTCAATGCACGTCGCGCCCGGCCATGAGCCCTGCCCATAGAAAAACGCGATATCGGCCTTGGCCTGCAACACATCGAAAGGCTCCAGCTCGTTGCGCACATCCAAGTGGATATTCGGATGTTTCGCCGCGAAATCCTTAAGCTTGGGCACCAGCCAGCGATCGCCGAAGGTCGGCTGGGTGGCGATGCGCAGCACTTCGGTCTCGCCGCCGTAGGTGAGGATGTAGCGGCTGGAGATGTCCACCTGGGTCAGGATTTTGTGCACTTCGGCCAGGTACAGCGACCCCGCTGGCGACAGGTACAAGCGCTGGCGAACCCGTTCGAACAGGTTGTGGCAGAGCATTTCTTCCAGCTGCGCCACCTGCTTGCTGACGGCACTCTGGGTCAGGTGCAGCTCTTCGGCGGCACGGGTGAAACTCAGGTGGCGGGCGGCGGCTTCGAAGCATTGCAAGGCCGTCATCGAAGGGGTCAAGCGTTTTGAAATCATGCAGTTCATTCCAAATCGGAAGGAGCCTTTGCCTAAAGGTCGTTTGTGGCAGCGGCGTAAAGCCGTGGATACTGCCCGGCAGCACTATAAACCGGCGCGGGCGATACGGCGCCGAATAATAAGGAATGACAGGGAGAGCCTTGCATGAACTCATTCAAAATTACGTTGGCCGCGATTGGCGCCAGCGCCGTGCTTGGCCTGGCAGGCACCGCCCACGCGGGCGCAACCCTGGACGCCATCCAGAAAAAAGGCTTTATCCAATGTGGTGTCAGCGATGGGCTACCGGGCTTCGGCGTGCCCGACAGCCAGGGCAAGATGACCGGTATCGATGTGGACGTATGCCACGCGGTGGCGGCAGCCGTATTCGGCGACGCGTCGAAAGTGAAGTTCACGCAGTTGACCGCCAAGGAGCGTTTCACGGCGCTGCAGTCCGGTGAGATCGACCTGATCTCACGCAACACCACCTGGACCAGCTCCCGTGATTCGGGCATGGGCTTAGTGTTCACCGGCGTGACCTACTACGACGGCATTGGCTTTCTGGTGAACAACAAGCTGGGCGTTACTGGCGCCAAGCAATTGGACGGCGCCACCGTGTGCATCCAGGCCGGTACTACGACTGAACTCAATGTTTCCGATTACTTCCGCACCAACGGGATGAAGTACACACCGATCACCTTTGACACCGCCGACGAAAGCGCCAAGGGCCTGGAAGCCGGGCGATGCGACGTACTCACCACCGACCAATCGGGCTTGTATGCCCAGCGAATCAAGATGGCCCACCCGGACGAGTTTGTGGTGTTGCCGGAAGTGATCTCCAAGGAACCGTTGGGACCGCTGGTGCGTAAAGGCGATGACGAGTGGTTCAGTATCGTCAAATGGACCTTGTTCGCGATGCTCAACGCCGAGGAAATGGGCATCACCTCGCAGAATGTCGAAGAGCAGGCCAAGACCACCAAGAATCCGGACATTGCGCGGTTGCTGGGGGTTGATGGCGAATACGGCAAGGACTTGAAACTGCGCAAGGATTGGGTGGTACAGATCGTCAAGCAAGTGGGCAACTATGGCGAAGTGTTCGAGCGCAACATCGGCCAGGGCAGCGTGCTGAAAATCAAGCGCGGGCTCAATGCGCTGTGGAACAACGGCGGCATCCAATACGCGCCGCCAGTCAGATAAACGCGGTGCCGCTGCAGGCGCTGGCAAGCCCGCGCCTGCAGTGAACATTGCTCATTCGGACACGCCGTCCTTCCCCGCCGCCTTGGCGCGATACAACGCCTGATCAGCGCGCGCCATCAGGGCCGCGGGGTATTCATCCGTTAGACGCACAGCAACACCCAGGCTCAGGGTTACCTTGAAGTCGTCCCTTTGCGGGCGATTCCTGAACGTCTGGCGGATGTGTTCTGCCAGCGCCTTTGCGATGTCCAGCGAGGTTTTGGGCAGGACCAGCACAAACTCATCGCCGCCCCATCGAGCCAGCAGGTCATTAGGGCGGATACAACTTTCCAGGCATTCCACCACCCGCACCAAGGTCTGGTCGCCCACACCATGACCGTAGCGGTCATTGATCAGCTTGAAGTTATCGATGTCTATGGCAATCAATGCCAGCGGCAGGCGAAAGCGCTGGGCACGGTCGCATTCTTCGAGCAGCACTTTCTCCAGGCGATAGCGATTGGCGACCAGGGTCAGCGCATCCCTTTCGGCCAGGGAGCGATTTTCATCCAGTTGCAGCTGCAGCTGCTGATTGACCCGCGACAGCTCGCGCGTGCGTTCGGCCACCAGTGCCTCAAGCGATTGATTGCGCTTTTCCAGCTGTTCGACGGAGCATTTGCGCAGATGAATATCGCGATGGGCGCCCACCATTCGCGCCACCGAGCCGTCGGCGTTACGTGCAATCACGTAGCCGCGGTCTTCGATCCACAGGTAACTGCCCTCTTTTTTGCGGCAGCGATATTCGGCTTGGTAATGGGGGGCGCGACGGTGGATGTAGTCGTCGAACAGCTTCATCACCTTGGGGTAGTCGTCCGGGTGAATCACGTTCTCCCAGGTGAACACAGTGTTCTCTAGTGCATGGCGGTGATAGCCAAGCATTTCGTACCAGCCTGGATTGCGGTAGACGAAACCTGTGTTGGCATTCCAATCCCAGATCCCGTCACTGACCAGCTCCAGAATGGTGTGCAGCATGTCGGCGTTGAAGTGAGAGAAATCTTGCTCTAACGGATTAGTGTCGGAGGTATCGTTCATCTGCGCATTCCTTGCGTGGGCAGGCATTCAACGCCTACCACTGTTGTCGCCGATACTCCGTGGCTGGAGCCACTGTACAACGGGGCCTGGATGCTTTGAATAGGGCAGATGTACGGCGAAAGATTGATGGCAAATAGCTATTGCTTCGGCGCCACCATCCTAGTCGGCACCTTCCCATCCGCGTTGTGCTGATAAATCGCTTCAGGCTGCCCTTGTTCGTTAAAAAATACCTGGCCAATCCCCGCCGAATTCCATAACCGCTCGCCGGCTTCGGCGTGCTCCGGAATATGGGGCACCACCTGCATGGTGCGGCGGCGGGTGAACCAGTTGAGCGGCGAGCGCGGCGAGTAGAGCCAGCGATTAAGGCGGTCGAACCACTCCAGCAGGCGGGGTGGGAATTCGTTCTTGATACCGCTGCTGGTGATTTGCCAGATCCTGGGGCCGGCGTTGCGATGGCGGATCAGCACTTCGTAGACGAACGAGTAGTGCACGTCACCGGAGAGGATCACGTAGTTACCCGGCGTGCGGGAATGACGGAAGATATTGAGGATCACTTGGGCGGCTCCGCGATGGGCCATCCAGTTTTCAGCATCCACCAGCAGGGGGTGGCCGCACCAACTGAACACCTTCTGCACTGTCTCGATCAGCTTGACGCCGAAGATTGGCGCGGGCGAGACGATGATGGCCGAGGGGTGATCCAGCAGTTCCTGTTGCAGTTCGCTCAAGGCCTCCCAGTCCAGCAGGCCGGAAGGTTGTTTGAGGGTGAACTCGCTGCGCCAACGGCGAGTGCGAGTGTCGAGCACCACCAGGGCGGGGGTGGTGGGCAGTACGTAATGCCAGCGCTGGAATTTCAGCAACGTTTCGAGCAGTTCATCCTGCGCGCCCGCGTCCAAATGATTGGCTTTGGGCTGAGCCGTGAGGGCTTGGGTTTGGCTGACCAGTTCGCCAAACGCGTCCGGTTGGTTGCCCCAGCCCTGGCACAGCAAATAGGCAAGCAGGGCGTTGCCGATGATGCGCTTGGAGAAAGGGTGGCCGTAGGCAGTCTCCTCCCATTGGGCGCTAAGGTTCCAGTCGTCGGTGATGTCGTGATCGTCAAAGATCATCAAGGTCGACAGGTGGGCGAATACCCGTGCGACGCCCGGTAGGCCGTCGCGAAATTTATTGATCTGTACCTGTTCGCGCGCGTAGCGCTGGTGTCTTTCTACGTTCAGCTGCGGAGGTTGAGGCGCAATCAACGTCCAGGGCGTGGGCGACCATACCAGCAAGTACATGGCGATGACTTCAGCGAATGTCACCAGATGATTGTCGGCGGTGCTGCTGGTGAAGATGGGCTTTTTTACACCCCCAAAGAAGCGTTCGCGCAGGGTTTCGTTGCTGTCCAGTGCGGGCAGCAAGTCGGCGCGATGGTAGTAGCTGGCGCTGTGCCCGTAGAGGCTGGCGCTGTCATCGACCACGGCGCCCTCCAGGTATTCATCGAACAGGCCCAGGCGTGCGATCAATGAATGTATCGCCCGCAGCATCGGCCCGGCCACATCATCGGCGTAGACCTGATCGCCGCTCATCATCAGCAGGGCTGGGCGATCGGTTGGGGTGTGGGTGTCTGCCAACAGGCGGTCGACACACAGCAAACCCTCGTCGGCACTGTGATGGGGTTTGCGGCATGAGCCGTGCACCAACTGGTGGATACGGCTGTGCAATACGAAACTCGGAAGTTGGGCGTTGGCGTACAGCAGGTGCGGTGCCCAGTCGGCAATGCCGGTGTTATCGAACAACAGGTCGTAGCTGATCGCCACGTCCAGGGGCAGTGCGTCGTCCAGTGACACGTCGATCAAATGGATAAACGCCTGGCGCCCTACGGCCACAACCTGGCACGGGTCCAGGGTGATCTCCAGTGTCTGAGTTGGCAGATGCAATTTCAGCGTCAATTCAAGTGCGCGGCTTCCCACCAGCCACAACACCAGGCGCCGAGGTTCGAGGCGCCGCAGCAGTGGGCCGGCCAGTACGGCGGGCAGTGTGTCGGGGTGCGGCATGCAGTCAAGGATTCCGGGCAGGGTTGAACCGGCAAGATTAACCCAGTGAATGTCATTGTTTTGTTAAGGGCGAGGGTACGAAGGGCCGTGCACTGCCCTCCGTATAAGGCCGATTAAAGCAGGTGGCCTTGACCCAGGCTGTCTAGCCCACCGCTGTTTTTGCCTCCGCGGTCATTGGCTGCCGTACTTCCAGGGGCAGCGGCATGCAGTTGCGTTTGTGTGTCGTCAATGCTGCGCTTCCTGCGCTGGGGCTCTGCATCATCCTTCTGCAGCGGTGGGTAGTGAAAGTGGCCCAGTGAGTGGTTGATAGCGTTAAGCATGGATGTTTCCTTCTAGTGGGTAGAGGATTACTCCGCTTGTGAAAGCGAAGTCAGGCCAAACTTATAGAGGGCGAAGCGGGGCTGCTATAAACGCGCTGCTGCAAGATATGACTGTCGTGGGGAACGCGCTTCAGAAGTCATCAGAGGCGCTGTTCGCGCAACTGTTTAGCCCGGGAGACGTCGCGCCTTCCTTGCCCTCCCGCACAAAAGTCGCGCGATTTTCCGCCACCACATTACGCAATGCGCTGTAGTAATCCGGCAGTTTTTGCAGGCTATCGGTGAGCGGCAACAGTGACGCACGGGTATCGATCGTGCCGCCGACGAGGCTGATAGTACCCAGGGTCTGCACTGTGTCGCTGTCCCCCAGCGGCGCAACCAGGAAGCTCAAGACTTTGCCTGCCGCATCCCGGCTGTTACTGGTACCCAGCAATGGCAGCTCGACGATGGGCCCGTTGCCCACACCCCACACGCCGAATGTCTGGCCGAAATCGGCTGTGTGGCGCGGGATGCCCAGGCGGTCCGACACATCGAACAGCCCCACCACGCCCACCGTGGTGTTCACTGCGAAACGCCCCAGGGTATTGACTGAACGCCCTGGGTTACCTTGCAGCAGGTCGTTGATAAACACCTTTGGCTCGCTGAAGTTGCTCGCGAAGTTATGCACACCCTGTTGGAAAAAATTCGGCAGGTAACGGTAACCGCGAGCCACAGGTGCCAGGGCGTAGTTATCCACAACACGGTTGAACGCGAACACGCCCCGGTTGACCGGTTCGGCTGGGTCATACACCGGGTAGTTCACCTGTGCGCAACGAGTGGTAGGCGCTACGGGTGCCGGGCTGGCGCAGCCCGTCAGGTAAGTCACTGTCAGCAACAGCACGGCCTGGCGGGCCAGTTGCCGGGAATAGGTCAGCGAACGCATGGGCACAGTCTCCGCAAAAAGGAGGCCGATGCTGGCATTCGAGCCTTGCGCAAAGATGTCGGGTTTATTGCGCCTTTGACGCTTTATTGCACGATTGAAATATATGACGGGCCGCGCCGAATGGTTTTAGATGGCACCTTGACCCAGCCCAGTGAAGCCTGCCGGTGAGCAACCTGTTAATCGTCGACGATGACCTTGAAGTCCTCGCCCTGCTGAAGAAGTTTTTCCTGCAACACGGCTACGTGGTCGAGACCGTGGCCAGTGGCACCGAATTGTGGGCGGCGATGGAGCGCGGCCCCGCCGACCTGATCATCCTCGACCTGATGCTTCCCGGCGATAACGGCTTGCTGCTGTGCCAGCGCCTACGCCAGCAATACACCACGCCGGTGATCATGCTCACCGCCATGGGCGAACTCAGCGACCGCGTGGTAGGCCTGGAAATGGGCGCCGATGACTACCTGAGCAAACCCTTCGACGCCCGCGAATTGTTGGCACGGGTGCGCGCGGTTTTGCGCCGGGCGGGTGAAAGCCGACCCGCGATGGGGCAGGTCGCGCGCCCGTTGATCTGTTTTGCCGGCTGGCAACTGGACGTCACGCGTCGCGAACTGCGCTCGCCCGACCACGTGATGATCCCGCTGTCTTCCGGAGAGTTCGACCTGCTGTTGGTGTTTGCCGAACACCCGCAACGGGTGCTCACTCGCGAGCAGTTGTTGAACCTGGCGCGCGGGCACAGCCATGATGCGTTCGACCGCAGCATCGACGTGCAAGTGAGTCGACTGCGTCGCAAGCTGGAATTCGATACCAAGCGCCCGGCGATGATCCGCACGGTGCGCAACGGCGGCTACCAGTTCACCGCCAGTGTGACCCGCTCATGAGCCGCCGCCCACGCGACACCGTGGCCCGCTGGATCGCCCTGACCATCCTGATCGCAATGTTTACCGCGCTGGCGTTCAACGCGTTGTTCGTGCAATTGGCGGGCGTGTGGGCCAGGCCACCGCTGACCGAAACCGGGTTGCTGGAGAAGATCGCGGTGGTGGTGCGCGCAGTCGAGGCGTCCGATCCGGCGCAGCGACCGCGTCTTGCTCAGGTGATGGGCGATGGTTCTTTCAGCGTGATGTGGGCAGCGCAGCGCGCAGCGTTTGATTTGCCGGTGCTCGACGACCCGGATTTTCAATCGGGCGAACAGGCACTCAAGCATCTGCTTGAGGGGCCGACCCGGCCGATGGAGGCTTATCAACCGTCCGACTGGCCGGACGGCGATGGGCACTATGTGCTGTTGATACAGCTGGCGGATAAGTCCTGGCTGATGTTCAGCGCGGGTACTCGCAGTTGGGGACTGGACGACGGCGCGCGCAGTCTGATTGTGGTGTTGCTCGTGTTGATCTCCACTGCGCTGGTCACCCTGGTCGCGACCCGGCGCCTGGCCCGTCCTCTACAACACTTCGCCCAGGGCGCGCGACGCTTTGGTGCGGACTTTCGCGCGCCGCCCATTGAGCCAGTGGGGCCCCACGAAATACGCCAGGCAATCCTCGCTTTCAACAGCATGCAGGCGCAGTTGCGGCACTTTATCCAGGACCGTACCCAAATGCTCGCCGCCATCTCCCACGACCTGCGCGCGCCGTTGACCCGGTTGCGTCTGCGCGGTGAGTTCATTGAGGACGCTGACCAGCAACAAAAGTTGTTTCGCGACGTGGATGAAATGCAGGCCATGATCAACACCGCCCTGGAATTCTTCCGCGACGACGCCCGCCTGGAACAAGCCACCCAACTGGACCTGGCGGAATTGCTGCAAACCCTGATCGATGACTACCGCGACCAGGCCATCGACCTGACCTTTCGCGGCCCGCCGCGCCTGGTGTATTTCGGACGCCCGCTGGGCCTCAAGCGAGTGATGACCAACCTGATGGACAACGCGATCCACTACGGCGTGGCGCCGGAAATTGAGTTGCAGCAGAAGAATGATGAGGTGGTGATTCGCGTATCGGATCGCGGGCCGGGCATTCCCGTGGAGCATCGGGAGCAGGTGTTTCTGCCGTTCTATCGCCTTGAAGGGTCACGCAACAAAAGCACGGGAGGCGTCGGGCTGGGGCTTTCTACCGCACGGGCAATTGTGCTGGAGCACGGTGGCACCCTGACCCTGGCCGAGCGCCAGGGTGGTGGGTTGGAGGCAGTAGTGGTGCTGCCGGTGTGAGATTTACCAGGCAGTGCAAAACAAATGTGGGAGCGGCGGTGCTCCCACATTTTTAACCGTGTCAGGTACGCAAGTCTTCAATCACCTTCGGCAACGTAAACCGGAATTCACTGCCCCGACCCAGCTCGCTCTCAGCGACGATCTTGCCGCCATGGGCCTGCACGATACCTTGCGTGATGTAGAGCCCCAGGCCGCTTCCGGTCGGGTTGTTATCCGCCTGGGTCCAGTAGCGATCGAACACGTGAGGCAAGTGCTCGGGTGCAATGCCTTCACCGGAATCGCGCACCGAGAAGACGATGTCTTCGTCGGTGCTCATGGCGCTGACACCGATATTGCCCTGGCGCGGAGTAAACTTGATGGCGTTGCCGATCAGGTTCGACAGCACCTGAAACAGACGCTCGGGGTCGCCGTTGATCTGCAGGCCGGGCTCGGCGTTGAACGTCAGGTCGATACCTTTTTCCATCGCCAGCGGTGCGAGCAAGGCGTAGGCCTCTTCGAACATCTGGCTCACGTCGAGTACCACTGGCTTTACCACGTAGCGTCCGGCCTCGATTTTCGAGGTGTCGAGCAAATCTTCCAGCAGCACGTTCATGCGCCCGGCGGCTTGTTGCATGGTGTCGATGGCCGAGGAAATCCGCCGTGAGGTGTGTGGGCCTTCGGAGCTGAAGGTCTTCTGCATCATGCCGCACAGCATGGAAATCACCGTCATCGGGTTGCGCAGGTCGTGGGACACCACTGCCACCAGGTCATCGCGGGCGCGCACGGCTTGTTGTTCGCGCAGTACCTGGCGGGCCAGGTCGTTTTCCAGGGCCGAGCGACGCAGGTCGTTGGCGGCGAACAGGTCGCCATGGCTCCACTTGGTGGAGATGCCTGCCATCTCGACTTTCCAGATTTCAAACGAGGTGCGTGGGCGAAGGCGTAGGCCCGCGTCGGAATTTTCCAGGTTCAGTGGCTTTTTCGGGTCGCCGCTCCAGTGGATGTTCTCTTTGACTTCCGGGCGAAACCACAGCACACCGTTGTCCACTGGCTTCGGCAGGCTCATGGCCAGGACACCGCTGGCCACCTGCTGGAAATCCGTTGCCGGCGGGTACACCGATGCCAGGTTGTGGCTGGAAAAGACAGTCTCTTCGCTCCCTTGCAACCACGCGTGCAACGCACGGATCTGCGTGGGCTCCGGGCAGTTGCCGTAGCAGCGCAGTTGCTTGTCTTCGATGATCGCCACGCCACCGGACACGGTCAGGTCCATCAGCAACTGAGGTTGCTGGGCCAGGCCGTCGAACACGCTTACGTGCGACGCTTTCATCGCTTGATCCAGCCGCGTCAGGGTCTCGACTTTCTCTTCACGCTGACGGGTCAGGTCCAAGGCCTCCATGGCGCTGATCTGCAACGACAACACCTGGCCGATAGTCTGGCAAGCGGTGCGCAGGTCATTCGGCACCAGCAGCGGTTCGCGGTTGCCGCAACTGATCAGACCCCAAAGCTTGTCGCCTTTCATCAGTGAGATGCTCATGGACGACAGCACGCCCATGTTCTGCATGTACTGGCAGTGAATTGGCGACACGCTGCGCAGGGTGGCGAAACTCAGGTCCAAGGGCTGGTCGGAGTCAGGGCGCAGCTTGGGCAACAGCGGCACCGGCTCGTAGGCGGCGTTCGGGATGATACGCAGCCAATTGGTGCGATACAGCTCACGGGCCTGCTCCGGGATGTCGGAAGCCGGGAAGAACAACCCGTTGAAAAGCTCCATGGACGGCGCCGACGCTTCGGCGATCACCTGGCCGTGGCCTTCATCTTCGAAGCGGTAGATCAATACACGGTCGTAACCGGTCATGGCCTGGATTTCGGTCACGCTGATTTCGTACAGCGCTTGCAGCGTTTTCGCCGACTGCAAACGCTGCAGCATTTTGCCCAGGTCACTGGTGCGACCATTCAGCACCCGCGGGCGAAAGTCCTTGAGCCGTGGTTCGAACTCCAGCACCAGCACATGCTGATGGCGGTGCAGCAGGCCTTCGAACTCCGCGCCGTTGAGCGTGACGTGCAGCGGTGCCGCGTCGAAAAACGTATTGTTTTCGGCCATGGCGCCGACGGCATTGGCGTGCTCGGTGCCTATCAGCGTGTGCAGCGGCTGGCCCAATAACGCCTCGGGTGCGCGCCCGAACAACGTGCCGACGTTGGCGCTGACCTGGATGATATTCAGCCCCGGCTCCGATAACGTCAGCAGCACACCGTGGGGTTGGATCGCCCCCGGAAAGCGGATGGGCTCGTCGGCACAGTTGGCAAGCAGCTCTTCAAAATCTTCGGTTTTCATAGCAGTACCTTCTGGCTGTCGAGCCATTGCTCAAAGCAGCTGAATGTCGAACAGGCAGCGTCTACTGCGTGTTGCTTCGCCGGTGTGTCCAATGTCTGATGGCCCAGGTACTCAAGAAAATCTTTCCAGCGTCGACCGGTTTCGACGCCGTATACATTGAGAAATGCGCCGCCATTGTCCGCATCCAAGTCCAGACGCTTGGCCATTTCCCGACGCAGTACCTGGCCTCCCAGCGTCGCGCCTTCCAGTACATACAGGGCGCCGAGACAGGCAGCGGGCTGGGCAAGAATCGGGAGCTCGCAGCAGCGAGGCAGGGCATCGATGGCGCGCTTATCCAGGCCGAGAGCGTGAAGATCGCTAACAAGCGTGGGCGTTTTGACACGCAGTGCTGTGTCAAAGCCTTCGGGGATCAGATCACTGTCATACAGCGCCGCTTCCATTGGCTTATAAAAGCCGTAATACGCTTGGAGCAAGCGACGGTACCCCTTGGCATCCAAGTACTCGGAAAAAAACGGCAGGCGCTTTTCCAGCGCGACATGCAGCAGTGCTGTGCCTGTGCGCAGCGCTTCCAATAAAGAGGGCGCACCAACGTCATGGGCCTGTGACTGCATTCAGTAAGCTCGAACTGTAGGCCTTTCGGCGATGAGTGACGTGCGCAAATGGATGACGATTCTACACACCTCAAGGTCATCAGCCGCACGTAATGGGCGAAAATGCTGACAAACAAATCCGAAAAGTCGCTGCTTGCTCATTCAGAGACCATAGCGCACGCCGTGAAGTTCGGCTGAGATGATGTCGCGACGCTATCAATGCATGGACAGCCCCTGCTGGGACAGCGCCGCTTGCACACAGTCGATCAGGTGCTCAGTGCTCCAGGGTTTGGGCAAGAAACGCACCGACCCACCTAGTTGTGCTGCAATCCTGGTGTTTCCGGACGTCAGCACCACCGGCACCGTTGGCCACCGATGCGCGACCACTCGGCTTAAGTCATAACCGTTAAGCAAACCTGGCATCTGCACATCGCTGACGATCAGGTGCACCGGATCAGCCTCGCGCTCCAGGTAAATCATTCCCTCATCCGCCGAAGGAAATGACGTCACTACCGCCCCACAATCTTCCAGTACATCCACCATCAACGCCCGAATGATTTCGTCGTCTTCCAATACTAATATCGATGGCTGAGCCATTTTCGTTACTCCACCATCAGGGTTCATAAGGTGGAGTGGGTCAGGAATGTAAGAGTTTCGATGCGAAGTTTTTTTGCCGATGGATGGTCATGTTGCCGCACGGTTTGGTGTATTGGGCTGGCTAGCAGGCATAATTGCACCACCGTTGCTGCCAGCAGCACTCGATGTGGAGCCCCCCATGAAATACACCGCCTCACTGGCGCTGATTCTCGCCGCTGGTATGTCCAGCCCCCTGACCTATGCGGCGGGCGACGCCGAAGCGGGCGGCAAACTCTTCACCAAGACCTGCGGCGGCTGCCACAGTGTCGGCGAGGGCGCACGCGGTGGTTTCGGCCCTGAACTCAACGGCATCATCGGCCGACCTGCGGGGATTACCCCTGACTATCAGTATTCCGATGCGATGAAAAACTCCGGTGTGGTCTGGACCCGGGACAAACTCGCCGCCTACATCGAGGCGCCGAAGAAGGTGGTGAGTGGTACGCGGATGATCTTCTGGGGGATCAGTGACCAGGAGAAGATTGAAAACATCCTCGCGTATCTTGAGACGTTTCAGCCCAAGTGACGGCGTTGTCGGAGCGGAACATTTTGTTTAAATGCAGGTCCGTTCCTCACACCTATTTCACCGATAAGGACATCTCCCTGTGAAACGGATTGCACTGCTCTCCCTCATCACCCTGGCCCTTTGCGCCTGCCAATCCAACCAACGTGACTCATCGCCCAGCTTGTTTAAAGACGGCATTCAACTGCGCCAGAAAACCGTAGCTGTGGATGCGGAACACGCGAAAGTCATCATGAAGGCTTACGGTGGCACCAACCCCGTCCAGTTCGCCATCCGCCGCGAAGGTGACCCCGATCAACGCCTGGAAACCCTCGGTACCGTCGTGGACAACGGTGAAGGCCGGGTTTTCAACTGGATCGCCAAAGTCAACCAGACCGCGTCCAGTGCGGTGTTTAAACGCTTTCCGCAGTTGGAGATCCAGGCGGACCCCGGCAAGAAACTAACTGTATTCGGCAGGGCAGGAAGCGTGGGCAATGGGGCTTATTACAGCTGCGTGCCGCCGGAGAGCACGTTCATCCCGGAGAAGGCGAAGGTGTATCTGGTGGAGTTCCAGTTCACGCCTAGTCGTTCGGCGTGTGCGCAGCAGGTGTTTGATATTACGGATCCGGCGAATCGGGTGTTGATTGAGGGGGAGGGGAGTGAGGTGACGGCGAGTTAAAAGGGGTTGATTGAACGGTGGGCGTTGTCCACCGTTTGCGTGGTAGTGGTTGGGCGAAAACCACTCCGTTGAAGGTGTGGGTGCAGCAGTCGCAAAAGGGTTTCATCTGTTCGGGCGTCAGCTGTGCGTTGACCTTTTGCAGCAGGCCGGCTTCGTCGACCCATAAGCCGCTGTAGTAGCTATTTTCATCCGCTCTCACGTAATCCTGCTTGTCGCATTCATGCAGCGCAACCATCCAAAACACCGGTTCTGGACGATCCAGGCGGGCGTTGGCTTCGCTGAAAACCTGATCCCAACGGTGGCCGACTTTGGAGAGAAGAAACCGGAAGAGCGGGGTGTAATCAAAGCCATGCCGTTGATGGCTATGCATCGAACCGCGGTTTGATTGTTTGTCTTTTTCGCCCTTGGTGTGACGCTCATACTGATAGGCGCGACAACTGCCGTGGCGCACGCCGTGGGTTCGGGTGTTGACTGAGCGGTAGAGGAGGGGCTTTTGCAGTGTAGGTCTCATTGCATCAAGACTCCTTTTTGGGTTGCTTTGGAGGCGGTGGCCAGGCGCCTTGGTAGCGGAAGGAAATTTGGTAGTCGAGGTAGTCGGGTTCAATCATGTGCTGGAAATACGGCTGAATAATCGTTATCCAGTTAGGCAGCATGTTGAATACATCGGCATATATCGCGGTCTCCTCGCCTAAACCCAATGCTTCAGAAACACTGTCTGGATCTGCGATATCCGCTGAATACTCATCCGCCTTCAAGTCATTGCTGTGCTTTTGGTACCACCGCAATCTGATTTTCATCAGCATTATGGAAACCTCTCTCAATCGGTAATTGCGACGGTTTTGGTGAAGACGTAACGGGGAGGCGTGGCGCTCTGTGGTGTCTTATTACAGCTGTGTGCTGGTGATGAGCACGGTTTGCTCCGTAGAAGGCAAAGGTGTCTGGGGGAGTTCATGTTCAAACTCGATTCCTCGGCATATGTGCGGCAGGTGTCTGATATTACTGATCCGGTGAATCGGGTGTTGATTGGGGGTAGGGGCGCGAGGCGAAAGAAGGTTAAGCGGACAGACCGAACAAATGCGTATGCTGCGCTTGGAAGGACCGGAAGGTTTGATACTTCCAGCGCTCTCCGCCAGTGGCCTCATCGGCCGTGCTGACTTCGCCGAAGTACCAATGCTCTGACTCGAAGACGTTTCCTTTTTCGTCCTCATGGACAAAATGAAAGCCAACCTCGTGAAGCCCCGGCGGAACTGTCAGTCCCCATTTGCTGGCAAGGCTTCGGCCGGTAATGCGGGTTTGGCGGAAGTACTCATAGTCGAAGGGTTGGGTGTGTCCGAGATAGCGGGCTTTGTCGGTATAGATACAAACACGGCTTGAGAACATGTCCGGGACCATAATGCAGGCGACAATCCAGCATTCGGGGTCATCGTCTGATCGCGCTTCAACCAGATGGCCTGCTACTTTGATCAACTGTTGAGCGCAATGCGCCAGAATTCCCGGTGTGGTTTGATAACCTTCAACAAGATTTTCGATAACGGGGATTCTTACGTTTACGTAGTCGGGTTGCGACGGTAACTTTTCGTAAAAGCAGCCTTCGAAGCTATCTGCCCAGCGGGTCAGGGCTCTGAGATGCCTGGGAATGTTGCGGATTTTTTTGTTTGTCAGTGACAGTTTGCGCATGAAGCTGAACTCTTTAAGTTTGTGTTATTCGTTTGCATTTTCGTAATCAAACGCGATGAAGTAATCGTTTTCTGAAAGAGTAATTTCATGAGAGAAATGTGCCTGTATGAGGGGTAGCCACTCCCTCCGCAGTTCAAGCATGCCATTATTGACGTCTTCATCTGCCGACAGCCCAAGCTTAGAAATCACGGAGTAGTCATCTCCTAAGTCTGCTGAGTTCTCCGTTCCGCTCAGCCGTTCTGTGGTTCTGTCGAACCATTCCAATCTCACTTTTAGTCCCATGTAGCCCTCATAGGTATTTTCTGATATTTCGTTTTTTCTTCGGTCCTTTTAGCTGCTCGCCGGTTACGTGGCTGAACGCACCTAGATGACTCCCATCACTTGCTAGATAAACTTCCAACTCCCCATGTTGAGAGTCCCATTCATAGATTCTCCGGCCTTTTTCCTCAATCCAACGCTCTCTCAACCCGGTACCACCCTGTCTGGGAGTCATGGGTTTTGCTTTTATCAGGTTTTCAAAGCCAGTTATTTGTTCAGTATTAGGCGCCTTGTGGTACTTGTGATCACCTGCCTTAACACTCACCACCACATACAGCGGCCGAACCCCCGACTCCACCGGGAACACCAGAATAAAATCCCGATACTCCGGCGGATAAATCGGGTTCACCAGAATCTGCGTGGCCTTCTCCGTCGGCGGGTAAATCCAGATCACCGGCGCTTGCGGTGCAGCCTCCAAGGCTGGAATACCTAACGTTTCACTAGGATCAATAGCGGGCGTCCAGATCAGCTCCACCCCTTCACCCAAATCCGCCACAAACTGATCGGCACGGCGTTGAAACTGCACCACATCAATCATTTGCCAATCGGCATTGTTGCCCGTGTAAAATCCATACCCCTTGAGCGTGCCGTCCTCGCGTTGCTCGATATGCAATCGCATCTGCGAACGCGCCCGTTGCATTGAACGCAATTGCTCCTCGCTGTAGAGCGCGCTATCACCCAGATCCGACGGCCAAGCCAGCGCTACCAACCCCGTCAACAAGCCACCGGCTACTGAGCCGACGGCGGTGGCTGCTGGCTCCAATACCGCCGAACGCAACGCCAACTGCCCTAAGCCAACGGGCAGTGCGCTGCCGCTGATCTTGCGCAAGGCAACCACGCCCTTACCGTCCACTTCGCGGCCACCCAACAGGCTTAAATGGCCGTACTCCTTGATCAGCTCCAACGGGACGTACCCGGCGGGATTGAAGTAATGGGTGATGCCGTCAGGCAGTTGGCAGGGCTTGATAAAAACGCAGCCGGGAGGTTTGGCTAGCGTAGGTGCTGGGGCGGGGAATGGCTCGAAATAATCAACAGACGGCGAATACGGCACACGCGACGGCTGCGGAGTCAGGATCCGTCGTTTGAGTAACTCTTCTTCAGTGGGGGGATAAAAGCGTTCTGACATGACCGGCTCACTTCCTTGTGCGAGGGAGTGAGCCTACGAGGGGTAATCAGAAGCCGATGTCGGCTTAATTCGGTGGTCGGTGTGGGAAAAGTAGACTGGTGCGTGAGTCAGTAGATCTGTTTCGAATATTGCGATTTTCGTTTGTTTCGTTTAGCGTTGGTCTCAACTGAATTGCGTAACGCCGGAGTTGCATCATGATCACCAACCACCTCCCCAAAACGATTCTTCCACTGGAAAAAGAAGTCGAAGCCGCCGTGCAAGGCCAGCGCGAATTGGCGTCGCTGCTGTCGACCAAATTTGAAACCCAGCGCATCGACATCTTCGACAAGGAAGACAAACCCCACACGCTCGTACTTCCAACCTCAGCGTTGCGCCTGCTGGTCGATATCCTGGGCGAGTTGGCTATCGGCAATGCCGTCAAGGTAGTGTCGGTGCATGCCGAATTGACCTCGCAGGAGGCTGCCGACCTGCTTAACGTTTCACGCCCGCATCTGGTCAAGATGCTGGAGGAGGGCGCTATTCCTTTTACAAAAACGGGTCGGCATCGGCGAATTCGGTTTTCGGATTTGATGGCGTTCAAGCAGCGGCGAGATCAGGAAAGTCAGGACGCAATGGAGGAACTGGTGCGGCAGACTCGGGAGTTGGGATTGGGGTATGACGAATGAGGTGTTCGCCTTTCACGGCCGTATACGACGCTTGTGTTCTTTACCCGGCAGCACTGCGGGATTTGCTGATGTGGCTTGGTTTATCTGGCCTGTACCGAGCGCGGTGGACCCGTCAGATACATGAGGAGTGGAAACGTAATGTGCTTAAGAACCGACCAGACCTCACTCCGGATCGGGTGAATAATATCTGTGCGTTGATGGACAAGGCCATACCGGACGCGTTGGTAACTGGGTATGAAGATCTGTGTTCAAGCTTGGACTTACCTGATCCGGATGATCGTCATGTGCTGGCTGCAGCCATTCGGAGTAAGGCTGAAGTCATCGTGACCTTTAATTTGAAGGACTTCCCCGCACATGTGTTGGCAGGTTATGACATAGAACCGATGCATCCGGATGACTTTATATCGGACCTTTGGCATTTGGATCAGGCAGCGGTATTAGCTGCGGCGCAGAAACAGAGGCGGGCGTTGGCGCGTCCTTCGATGGATGGGGAAGGTTATCTTGAGATGCTGATGCGGCAAGGGTTGGTGCAGACCAGTAAGGTGCTTGGGCCTTATGAGATCATGCTGTAGGTTTCATGCGGGTAGGTGCTATCGGGGGCAAGTCGAATCGTCGTACCGCCCCCTCCGATATTTTAATCCGGAAACATCTGTTGAATTGTTTAAGCAGCGAAAAGGCCTTGGGACGCCAAGGTCAGCTCAGCAGATGCTTGGAGATCAGCCTGGAGATCTCGACTATGGAAGTTTTCCCCGTGAACTCAAACTTCACCTTCCCCAGCGACGAAAAGTAAATCTCCAACTCCGAATCCAGATCAAATGTCCCGGACGTCTCCACCGAATACGCCACGATGTTCTTGTACGGCAGCGACGTGAAGTCCTTCTTACTGCCAGTAATCCCCTGCACATTCACCGCGATAATCCGCTTGGTGGTAAACACCACGCCATCGCGCATGGCCTTGTACGCGTCGACTACTTCTTCGCCGTCCAGCAGCAGGGCGGTGACGCGTTCGGCGTATTCGTTGTTTTGCTTGAGCTTGAAGAAGCCTTTGTTGTTGAAGTCGATCATGTGCCTGCCCTCTTGGGTGTATGCCGTTTTGCTCGCGGATCTGTATCTAACGCACGCATTTTGAACGCCCTACCATAGCGTCCAACCCTACAACGTTGACCAAATGTTTCGCGTCGACAGCACAACCGTCCAGGAGCCAAACCATGCCTGAAGTGTCCAGCTGGCTAGCCTATGCGCTGATCTCCCTCGGCATGGTGCTGACGCCCGGCCCGAACATGATTTACCTCATTTCCCGTTCGATCTGCCAGGGCCGCACCGCCGGGTATATTTCCCTGGCTGGCGTGGCGTTGGGTTTCCTGGTTTACATGCTGTGCGCGGCGTTGGGGATCACGGCTTTGGTCATGGCGGTGCCGTTTGCCTACGACGCGCTGCGCTTCGGCGGGGCGTTGTACCTGGCCTACATGGCTTGGCAGGCGGTCAGGCCGGGTGGGCGCTCACCGTTCCAGGTGCGGGAGTTGCCCGTGGACAGCCCGCGCAAGTTGTTCACGATGGGCCTGGTGACCAATCTGCTGAACCCCAAGGTGGCGGTGATGTATTTATCGTTGCTGCCCCAGTTCATCGACCCGAATGGCCACGGCGGTGTGCTGGCGCAATCGCTGGTGCTGGGCTTTACGCAGATTTTTATCAGCGTGAGCGTCAACGCGGTGATCGCCACCCTGGCGGGTTCTATTGCGGTGTTTTTCGTCACCCGGCCGGGCTGGCAGGTAGTGCAGCGCTGGTTGATGGGGTCGGTGTTGATGGGGTTGGCGGTGCGTATGGCGGTGGAAGGGCGGCGGTAAGTTCGCCTACTGGATGTCTTTAAGGTAATCCCTGAGGTTGGTTAGCGGTGCACGCAGTTCATCGAGCTGATCTGCGTTTTGCACATCAGTCGCCAGCCTCTGCAATTCGCGACCCATTACCGTGTCAGCCCCGCCCAATGCGTTAAGCGCTTGATCAATACACTCGGCAAGTTTGGATTGAATAACCGCCAAACTCTCCTGCCGCACCAACAACCCAAACACCTCCCGCTCATACCCATCCATCACCAGATCATCGCGCAAAAGCGGGCTGCCGCCGTCCGTCTCGTGCACCAGTTTCAGTGCAAAGAGCGCAACCGCTTCCAGCGTCAATTCCATGGTCTCGGTTCCTGGGGCTTTGGGGGGACGGCGATGATCCCTGTTCTGTGGCTGAAAAAAAAGACCCGGGGCTGTATGCCGTCTGTTGCGGTGCGGTCGCTTTTGCTCGTTGTGGTGGCCACTTTTTCTCATTACCATTGGGAACAATTCTTATTCGTAGGGCTTTGTATGCCCCCGCTTCCCGAGTCCGTCGCCGCACCTTTCAGCGTTGGCAGCCTGTATTCGGCCCATCACGGCTGGATTCAACGCTGGCTGGCCAGAAAACTCGGCAATGTCAGTGATGCCGCCGAGCTGGCTCACGATGTCTTTGTCAGGCTGTTGAGCCATCCGCGCGAATTTGGCAGCGAGGGGCACGCGCGTGCGTACCTCAGCACCTTGTCACGCAATGTGTGCGTGGATTTTTTCCGACGCAAGCAGGTGGAGCAAGCCTGGCTTGAGGTGTTGGCGAGCCGACCTGAGGAATGCGCGCCGTCGGAAGAACACCGCGCGTTGGTGTTGGAGGCTCTGGTGCATTTGCAGGCGATGCTCGATCGCTTGCCGGCCAAGGTGTCCGAGGCGTTCTGCCTGGCCCAGATCGAGGGCTTGAGCTATCGCGAAATCGCGGCGCGCATTGGCGTGAGTGAGCGCACCGTCACCAAATACATCGGCCAGGCCATGTTCCAGTGCATGGTGCTGGAGGCCGAGTTGGACGGTGCCTTGTCATGAACACCCACCCCGGCGGCCTCGACCATGCCACCCTGCAACAAGCCGCTGACTGGTTCGCCCGCCTGAGTGCCGAGCCCAACGCCTTGCCACTGCATGAGGCCTGGCGCCAATGGCATGGACACAGTGAAACCAATCGCCTGGCCTGGAGCTATGTCGCACGCGTAGGGCAACGATTTGCGCCGTTGCAGGAAGATGTCGCGGGGGCCAATAAGACGCTGGAGAATTTGCGCCATTCCCAGCGTTCGCGGCGTCAGGTGTTGCGTGGGTTGTCGGTGGTCATGGGTGGCGCGTTGCTGGGGTGGGGCAGTTGGCAGCAGCGTTGGTTACCGGGGGCCTGGAATACGGATTTCCATACGAGCACCACAGTGCTGGGCGAGCAGCTTTTAGCCGACGGTACGCGCATCTGGCTCAACAGCGGCACGGCGTTGGATGTGAACTTCAACGCCGGCCAGCGCGAGTTGAAGCTCTACAGCGGCGAAATCCTGATCAACACCGGCAAGGACAGCCGGCCTTTTGTTGTCGACACGCCCCACGGCCGCTTGCGTCCGCTGGGTACACGATTCAGCGTGCGTGAACAGGACGGCCGCACCTTGCTCAATGTCTTTGAAGGCAGCGTGGAGGCGACCTGCGTTGATACCCATCAAACCCGCATCGTGCCGGCCGGGCAGGGCGTTACCTTCGACCGACAGCGTCTGGCCGCAACGCAACGCGCGCAGCCGGGGCGTGAGGCTTGGGCAAAGGGCGTGTTGATGGCGAACGATATGCGTCTGGAGGACTTTATCGGTGAACTGGCCAGTTATCGCCATGGCCATCTGGGAATCGATCCACAGGTCGCCAATCTCCGGGTGATGGGCACCTACCCGCTGCAAGACACCGATCAGGTCCTGGCCATGCTTGAGCAGGTACTGCCCGTGCGCATCGAGCGTCGATTTGCCTGGTGGACCACGGTGGTTCCGCGCTGACGGTTTTTTTGCATTCAGGCTTCCGGTTTTGATTTTTCATTCGAATTAGAGAAGGACAACGGCTTGATGCCTCCTTCGACCGGAACTGTTTTATGTCCTCATTCCTGCGTAACTCACCACAACCTTTAACGCTGGCTATCGCTTTCGCCTTGGCGATTCCCGCCTACCTGAGCATGGCGCCACAGGCGGTAGCCGCTGAACAGTCGAGCGTCCAGACCTACGATCTGCCCGCCGGCGCCCTGGCCGATCAACTCAACCAGCTCGCCGCGCAGGCCGGTATCTACCTGGCCGGTAATGCTGCGCTGACCGCCGGCAAGTCTGGCCCGGCGCTGCGTGGCAGCTACACGGTTGAGCAGGCACTCCAAACGTTATTGGCGGGCAGTGAACTGACGGTGGTGCAGACCGGCGAAGGGCGCTATCAACTACAGCCTGGCGCAGGCGGCGCCTTGCAACTGGGCGCGGTGTCGATTTCCGGCATGGCGCCGGGCTCCACCACCGAAGGTACCGGGCTGTACACCACCTACTCGTCCAGCAGTTCGACGCGGCTGAACCTGACCCAGAAAGAAACCCCGCAATCGCTCACCGTCATCACCCGCCAGCGCCTCGACGACCAGAAGCTCACCAACCTCACCGAAGTGCTGGAAGCCACGCCGGGCATCACCGTACTGCGCGTCGGTGTGGGTGCAGAGAACGATACGTACTGGTCCCGTGGATTCCAGATCAACAACTTCGAAATCGACGGCGTACCCACCTCGGCGCGCCTGGACAACACCACGCAAAACACCGCAATGTACGACCGCGTTGAAGTGGTGCGCGGCGCCACCGGCCTGATCAGCGGCTCGGGCACGCCCTCGGCGACCATCAACCTGATCCGCAAGCGTCCTACCGCCGAGGCCCAAGCCAGCATCACCGGCGAGGCCGGCAGTTGGGATCGCTACGGCACCGGTTTTGATGTGTCCGGGCCGCTGAACGACAGCGGCAATATCCGCGGGCGCCTGGTGGTGGACTACAAGAAACAGAACTCCTGGGTCGACCGCGTCAACACCGACTCCCAACTGGTCTACGGCATTTCCGAGTTCGACCTCAGCGAAGCGACCATGCTCACGGTGGGTTTCAGCTACATCAACAACCAGGTCAACGACCCGCTGCGTACTGGTTTCCAGATGTTCTACAGCAACGGCAACCGCACCCACTTCAGCCGCTCTGCCAACAGCGCACCGGACTGGGCCTACAACGACCGCAAGCAGACCAATGTCTTCACCTCCATCGAGCATCAGTTCGATAACGGCTGGAGCGGCAAGGTGGAAGTCAGCCATACCCAGAATGAGTTCGATGAGCTGATCAACTACATGAACGGTGATATCGACCAAGCCACCGGGCAGGGCGCCTACCTGTATCCCAACCGCTGGTCCGGCACGCCACGGCAGAACAACCTCGACGCCTACCTCACCGGGCCGTTCAACCTGTTCGGGCGCGAGCATGAGTTGATCGCCGGCGTCACGATGTCGCGCTACGAGGAAAACACCCCAAGCCACGGCGGCTGGTTTGGCCCCTGGACCGGCTATAACGGCACCGTGCCGAACATCTTCAATTGGAACGGCAGCGGCGCCAACCGCCCGGACACCACACCCGTGGGCAAAACCCACATCGAAGAAAACCAGTACGCGGCCTACCTGACCTCACGCTTCCACGTTACCGACAACACCGCCGTCATCCTCGGCGGTCGCGTCACCGACTGGAAGCGCAACAACCAAGTCACGGTATACGCCGATCCGACCCAGAACACCGAAAGCAAGGAAACCCGTAACGGTGTGTTCCTGCCCTATGCCGGCATCGTCTACGACCTGAGCAACACGTGGTCGGTATATGCCAGCTACACCAAGATTTTCAATCCGCAGGCCTACGGCATCCACGACGAAAACAACAAAGCCCTGGAGCCGCAGGAAGGCACCGGTTACGAAGTGGGGCTCAAGGGGAGCTTCAACGACGACAAACTCAACGCCAGCCTGGCACTCTTCAAGATCGACCAGGACAACCTCGCGGTCTACGTGCGCAGCCCGGACATCTACCGCCTGGAGCAAGGAACGACCACCCAAGGCGTCGAGCTGGAACTCAACGGCGAACTGAGCGAAGGCTGGCAAGCGTCGGCGGGTTACGCCTACAGCGTAAGTACCAACCAGGATGACGAACGCATCGTCACCACCAGCCCGCGGCATAGCCTCAAGACGTTTACCACATATCGCCTGCCGGGCGTGTTCGACAAAGTGACCGTGGGCGGCGGGGTCAACTGGCAAAGCAAGACAGGGCAGGATCTGCATACGTTTGAGCAAGGCAGTTATGCGCTGACCAACCTGATGGCGCGGTATGAAATCAGTAAAAACCTCAGTGCGACGTTGAACGTCAACAACGTGTTTGATCGCAGTTATTACGCCTACGCCGATAGCTGGAGCGTCTACGGTGCGCCGCGTAACTTCATGACGAGCTTCAAATACACGTTTTGAGGATTAAGTTGCGGCGACCAAGGAACGATATTAATTAGCCATGTTCCTACGCGCAGTGCCAGGCTTCCCGGTCACACAGATGACCGGGTACAAGGCTCATTTGGCGCTGCGTTGACAGCCCGCACTTTACCCACTGACAAGGACGCAAACACCCATGCAACCATCTCCCACTCATGCCCCAGCCACCACGGGCGAACTGATCGCGACGTTCCGCCAAGGCAAAGCTTTCCTGATTTTCAGCCTGATATTGGCCGCTGCGCTTTTGGGCCTCGCCGTATTCGTCTTCTACCTGAGCACGATTGTGCCGATGGGCAATGACGGCCCGGTTAGCCTTCACACGTCCCGAGGCATGACCCTGAATTTCGCCAGCCAACACAGCGTGTTTTATTTCACCAGCGGTTTGTTGGCCGTTGTGGGGCTGTGCATAGTAGGTATCTACGTTTGGCAAAAAAAACTGCGCAACACCCACTACGAAGTGTATGAACACGGCCTCGTGCGCATCACCAAAGAGCAGCGCGACTACACGCCGTTTGCTGAGATAGAAGACCTGTACCTGTTCAGCTCCGGGCAAACCGTATTGACCGGACTGATCACAAACCTGGCCTATCGCCGCAATGCCGCAGAGCCGTTTCATCGGGTGATCGAAACCCTCAAAGGCTTTCAGAAGTTTCAGGAACTGGTCCGTGACCTACACGTGCGCGCGCGCCTGCCGGCCGTGGCAGAAGCGCTGGAGGCGGGCCGTTCGATCACCTTCAATTGCATCAACTCCAAGCAGGTCTGGGGCAAGCGAGTGACCGGCAACTTCCTGAAAATCACCACGTCGCCCATTGTTGTGAACCGGGATTTCCTCGAGTACCAGGGCAACACAGTGCCGATGTCGTCGCTGCGCACGGTAGACCTCAACGCCTGGACCGAAAACGTAGTGATCAAGGACGAGAACGGCAAGCCCGTCTTGTCGACCATCGCCACCGGTATTCTGAGCCATGACCTCTTCCTCAATACGCTTGACGTCGTGTTGGCGGTAGAAGAGCAAACACGCGAGCCAGCTTGAGCCTACGCCGGCGATCACAGTTATCTGCGCGCTGATTGCCGTACTGAAATAAACCTACCGACCGCTCGGCAAGGGCGGTCGGGTCTCGACCTGTTCGAGGCTTACACGGTAGGCGGTGTAAGTGTCGCTGTCTTCCAGGTAGAGGTTGCTCTGGTAATCCGACCGAGACGGCGCCCTTGACTGTGATGTGCAGGCCGTTGGCGACGCGGCGGCATGATCGGGTTCTTCCTTGAAGGATGGCGCTAGATCATAACGGTTTGAAAGGACTGGCGACCTCAAGGAATGCCAACCCTCAGACCCACTGATCATTCACGGCGGTACGGTCCCCGCCTTCATGCCCGGTGTTCAAGATGCCCCGTGGCTCGATCATCATCAACTTGGCTTCGCCTTCGGCGGCGGTTCGGTGCTCTATGCCGCGAGGGACTACGTAGAGTTCACCTGGCGCTACATAGACCGTGCCGTTTGGGAGGTCGATACGTAGCGTGCCCTCCAGCACCAGGAAGGCCTCGTCGGTTTCGGGGTGGGAGTGCCAGATGAATTCGCCTTCGATGCGTACTACCTTGAATTGGTAGTCGTTCATCTCGGCGACGACGCGTGGGCTCCAGTGTTGGTCGATGAGGGAGGCTTTTTGGGTGAGGTTTATGGGATTTGTTGGAGGCTGTGGCTGGACCATGACGGGGACTCGGGTGGGTGAGGGTGGTCAGGTTAGCGGAGGAGGGGGAAGGAGAGCTTGTACGATCCTGCAAGTTGGTGAGGGGCGGGGACGATCACTTGTAAGGATGTGCTTGTCCGCTCTGGGCCAAAAGCTATCGCTCAGGGGTTCAGATACTTGATGACAGCACCGGCAAACAGATCTGGCTGATCAAGCATGATGAAGTGAAAACTGCCGTCAATGCGCCTGAAGCTGATGTTTGGGGTTGAGGCATAGGCGTTACGGAACATTGCATCAACTTGGGACGCCTCTATGCCGTAATGCGAGTCGTAGGCATAAACGACCTCGACAGGCACCTTGATGCGTCCAAGCTCAGGCCGCAAATCGGTAACCATCAGTTCATACATGGCATCGGCCATAGTCTTTCGGTCCGAGTTTATCCCCGCTGCCACCAGGCCTGGTCTGGCCGCTTCGGTTTTGGCAAGACGGGCGATGGAGGCATGCTGCATAGCTTCCACCTGCTCAGGCGTAGCCGCTAACATTGCATCCTGCACGCATGGCGCTTCCCTTTTCGTGCAATGCGAAGTGGTATTTACGATGTCGAAATCGCCAATTGCACCGATGGGTAAGCCGCTTAACGGGGTCATAGCCATTCCTTTGACCGAAAAATTATTGCCACTATACGGCGTACAAAAGCGTGTCCGATCCTCTCTATTAGCGTGCATCGAGTATCAACGAGCGAGTTCAAATAGTGCGTTTGCCTTCATGGACATCTCGAAGTGCAAGCCACGCCAAGTAGAAGACACCCGTGCGTCCGCAGAACAAGCCGACGGTAAATCCTGATGCGGCACCAGCAAGGACGAGCATTTCCACAGTGGCCGAGAATTCTGGATGTACGGCAGCTTGATAACCGATGAAGTATTTCACGGCAAAAAAGAGAAGCGAGATACCAAGAACTTTCCATGTCCCAGGCACGATCAGATGCTTGCCCTCCTCGTCCAAAGCCAGTCCGCGTCGAGGAAATAGTGCAAATGCGACTAAGCCACCTAAAAGCATTCCCGTGAACCAACTGCCAACGGTCAACTCAACGCGGTCCGCATAGCTAAGAGAAAGGAGTGACCAGATCACCAAAACAACCGGTGTGATGACCAGCGACCGCTGACTTTCACGACTGGTTTTCCTGGCACTCAAACCGTAGTAGCAGACCAAGAGAAATGCGCCGTAAACCCAGAGTGGCGTGCCTTCCAGAGCATCGAGCATTGTTCAACTTCCTTGCCAACGTTTGTAGCCGGATGCTGGCACAGCCTCGTAAATGTTGCCAATTATTTGAAACAAGACGAGCGCCCTCAAGAGGCTGCATCGGAATGTCGACGGGCTGATCCGTATGCCTATCTCAAAGATGTGCTGACAACGGGCCAATGAGATCTGCCAACTGCTACCGCATCAGTGGGTGCCGGCCTGAATTACGCAAGGTGAGTTGGCGTGCGCTTACGGAACACCCCTTTCTTATCGTGTCGGGTCATACGCGTTGACTATCGCACCCCACTGCATTTCATGGTCTTCGACCGCAACATTTCATTCGCAACCAGACACCGCGATACGAATGTCCCATAAGCACTTACACCAATGTTGTATGCCAACCCATGATGCGTCTTCTTGGTTATCAGGGCGCTTAGTGGCGCCCGAAAACACGAGGCCCTTCTTTAAAAAACGACTCGGCTCCAGGTTTGTTGAGAAATCGAATGACTCCCAATTTAGGCCAGAGCCGAGGAGAAGAATCGTTCGATTTGAGCGTCTAACGCCTCGGCGTCATCACCTTCTTCACCTGCGGCAAACAACCCAACCTTCGCCACCTATTCCGCGTGAATTCCGGCGTACCCATTCGCGATGCCCTGGAGCATGCCTCCGAGCTTCTCCATTGTTCAAAAATGCTGGCATTGGATGCCGCCATGGATAACAGCGCAGATCGCTACGCCTGGGCGGCGCATTATTTGGGGGAGATGGCGAAGGCGGTGGTGGATGATTTGGCGAATGGGATGTTGCCGAATGGGGTGGTGGAGGAGGGGGAAGGGGTTGGTGTGTAGGCAGGGGATTTGAGGTGTTGGGGCTGGCGTCATCGCAGGCAAGCCAGCTCCCACAGTAGATCGTGTTGCAGACAGATAGTGGGTGGTGAGCAGTGAATCAGCTGGCCGCCCACTTTTCTACAGGCGAAAAAAAAGACCTTGAATTTCAAGGTCTTTCTTTAAGATGGTGCCCCGAGGGAGAATCGAACTCCCACTTCTTTCGAAAACGGATTTTGAATCCGCCGCGTCTACCAATTCCGCCATCAGGGCTCAATGGCGGCGAAGTATAGAGATGAGATTACCGTTGGTCAATCACGTTTCATGGTCAATTTTCACTATTTCCGCTAGACTTCCCGGCCCTGCTAGACGAACCCCATCATGCGCGTTGCTGACTTTACTTTTGAGCTCCCTGATTCGCTGATCGCTCGCCACCCTTTGGCCGAGCGTCGCGCCAGTCGACTGCTGACCCTGGACGGGGTGAGCGGTGCCCTCGCACACCGTCAATTCACTGATTTGCTTGAGCATTTGCGCCCAGGCGATCTGATGGTGTTCAACAATACCCGGGTGATTCCGGCGCGGCTGTTTGGCCAGAAAGCTTCCGGCGGCAAGCTGGAAATTCTGGTGGAGCGGGTGCTGGACAGCCATCGTGTGCTGGCCCATGTGCGCTCCAGCAAGTCGCCGAAACCGGGCTCTTCCATCCTGATCGATGGCGGTGGCGAAGCCGAGATGGTGGCGCGTCATGATGCGCTGTTCGAGCTCCGGTTCGCCGAAGAGGTGTTGCCGCTGTTGGAGCATGTCGGCCATATGCCGTTGCCTCCTTATATAGACCGCCCCGACGAAGAGGCGGACCGCGAGCGCTATCAGACGGTGTACTCCCAGCGCCCCGGTGCCGTCGCTGCGCCGACGGCCGGGCTGCATTTTGACCAGCCGCTGCTGGATGCGATTGCCGCCAAGGGCGTCGAGACCGCTTATGTGACCCTGCACGTGGGGGCCGGTACGTTTCAGCCGGTGCGTGTGGATAACATTGAAGACCACCATATGCACAGTGAGTGGCTGGAAGTCGGCCAGGACGTCGTGGATGCGGTTAACGCGTGCAAGGCGCGTGGCGGGCGAGTGGTGGCGGTGGGGACGACCAGCGTGCGCTCGCTGGAGAGTGCGGCGCGTGATGGCGTGCTCAAGCCGTTCAGTGGCGACACCGATATCTTTATTTACCCAGGCCGGCCGTTCCATGTGGTCGATTGCCTGGTGACCAACTTCCATTTGCCGGAATCCACACTGTTGATGCTGGTGTCGGCATTTGCCGGTTACCCGGAAACCATGGCCGCTTATCAAGCCGCCATCGCTAACGAGTACCGTTTTTTCAGCTACGGTGATGCGATGTTTATCACCCGCAATCCGGCGCCGCGCGGCCCAGAGGAACAATCATGAGTCGTATGTCGTTTGAATTGCTGGCCACGGATGGTAAAGCTCGCCGCGGCCGTTTGACCTTTCCACGCGGAACCGTGGAGACCCCGGCCTTTATGCCAGTGGGTACCTACGGCACCGTTAAAGGCATGATGCCGCGCGACATCGTCGCCACCGGTGCCGAGATTATCCTCGGCAACACCTTCCACCTGTGGCTGCGCCCGGGCACGGAAGTGATCAAGAAGCATGGCGACCTGCATGACTTCATGAAGTGGCAAGGCCCGATCCTCACTGACTCCGGTGGTTTCCAGGTGTTCAGCCTGGGCGCCATGCGCAAGATCAAGGAGGAGGGCGTGACCTTCGCCTCGCCGGTCGACGGTTCCAAGGTGTTCATGGGCCCGGAAGAGTCGATGCAGGTGCAGCGCGACCTGGGCTCCGACATCGTGATGATTTTTGACGAGTGCACGCCGTACCCGGCTGACGAAGACGTCGCGCGGATTTCCATGGAGTTGTCCCTGCGTTGGGCCCAGCGTTCGAAGAATGCCCACGGCGACAACACGGCGGCGTTGTTCGGTATCGTCCAGGGCGGCATGCATGAAAGCCTGCGTAAACGCTCGCTGGAGGGCCTCGACAAGATCGGCTTTGACGGCCTGGCCATCGGCGGTTTGTCGGTGGGCGAGCCCAAGCACGAGATGATCAAGGTGCTGGATTACCTGCCGGGCCTGATGCCCGCTGAAAAACCTCGTTACCTTATGGGCGTTGGCAAACCGGAAGATCTCGTAGAGGGTGTGCGCCGCGGTGTGGACATGTTCGATTGCGTGATGCCAACCCGTAATGCCCGCAATGGGCATCTGTTCATTGATACAGGCGTGCTGAAGATCCGTAACGCGTTCCATCGCCATGATGATTCGCCGCTGGATCCCACCTGTGATTGCTACACCTGCCAGAACTTCTCCCGTGCTTATCTGCACCATCTGGACAAGTGCGGGGAAATGCTGGGTAGCATGTTGAATACCATCCACAATTTGCGTCATTACCAAGTCCTGATGGCTGGTTTGCGCGAGGCTATTCAACAGGGTACATTGGCCGCCTTCGTCGATGCCTTCTATGCCAAGCGCGGGCTCCCTGTGCCGCCCTTGGACTGAGTTTTCCGACCCTAAGATTCACTATTTGCAACTGGAGTGCTAAATGAGCTTTTTTATCTCTAACGCCATGGCTGACGCCGCTGCGCCTGCTGCTGCCGGCCCTATGGGCGGGGGTTTCGAGTGGATTTTCCTGGTCGGCTTCCTGGTCATCTTCTACCTGATGATCTGGCGCCCACAGGCCAAGCGCGCCAAAGAGCAGAAAAACCTGCTGGGCAGCCTGCAGAAAGGCGACGAAGTTGTGACCACCGGCGGCATCGCTGGCAAGATCACCAAGGTTTCCGATGCTTTCGTGGTGCTGGAAGTCTCCGACACCGTAGAAATGAAGTTCCAGAAGGGCGCCATCGCTGCCACGCTGCCAAAAGGCACGCTCAAAGCGATCTAAGTAACAACCTTTACCAATCGACGGGGCGCGCAAGGCGCCCCGCGTTATAAGCGGGCGGCGTGATGCTGAACAAATACCCTCTGTGGAAATACGTACTGATCCTGGCGGTGCTGGCGATCGGTTTTATTTATTCCGCTCCCAATCTCTATCCTGATGACCCTGCGATCCAGATCTCTGGCGCCAGCACTTCGCTGCAGGTCAATCAGGCTGATCTGGACCGTGCGAGCAAAGCGCTCACTGACGCGGGCATTCAGGTTAAAGCGGCAACTTTGGCGGCTGGTTCGAAAGGCGGCTTGTTGCGCCTGACCAAGCAAGAAGACCAATTGCCGGCTAAAGATGTCGTGCGCAAGGCCATGGGTGACGACTACGTCGTTGCATTAAACCTGGCACAGACCACGCCACAATGGCTGCGCAGCATTGGCGCGCACCCGATGAAGCTGGGTCTGGACTTGTCCGGTGGTGTGCACTTCCTGCTGGAAGTCGATATGGACAAAGCCCTCGACGCCCGTCTGAAAGTCTACGAAGGCGACGTGAAGAGCCTGTTGCGTAAAGAGCGCCTGCGTTATCGCAGCCTGCCGCAGCTCAACGGTGCCATCCAGCTGGGCTTCTCTGACGAAGCTTCCCGCGAACAGGCCCGTGCGCTGATCCGCAAGAACTTCAACGATTTCGATATCGTACCGGCTGACCTCAATGGCCAGGCTGTACTGCGTCTGGCGATGAGCCCGGCCAAGATCGCGGAAATCCGTGAATACTCCATCAAGCAGAACTTGACCACGGTACGTAACCGCGTCAACGAGCTGGGTGTGGCCGAGCCGATCGTTCAGCGCCAGGGTGCCAACCGCATCGTGGTTGAGCTGCCGGGCGTACAGGACACCGCTGAAGCCAAGCGTATCCTGGGTAAAACCGCCAACCTGGAATTCCGCCTCGCGGCTGAGCCGGGTGCTACCCGCGCCACTTCCGAAGAGTTCGAGTTCCGCGAAGGTAACCGTCCTCCAGCGCTGATCGAGCGTGGCTTGATCATCACCGGTGACCAGGTGACTGACGCCAAGGCGGGTTTTGGCGAGCACGGTACCCCTGAAGTGAACATCCGCCTGGATGGCCACGGCGGCGAACTGATGAGCCGCGCCACGCGCAGCAACGTCGGTCGCAGCATGGCGGTGATCTTCATCGAGCAACGCCCGGTGACCACCTACACCAAGCAAATGGTCAACGGCGTCGAGAAAGACGTGCCGGTACAGACCTTCAAGGAAGAGAAGAAGATCATCAGCCTGGCGACCATCCAGTCGCCGCTGGGTGCTCAATTCCGCATCACCGGCCTGAACGGTCAGGGTGAGTCCTCGGAACTGGCCCTGTTGCTGCGTGCCGGTGGCCTGGCTGCGCCGATGTACTTCGCTGAAGAACGTACCATCGGCCCGAGCCTGGGTGCCGACAACATCACCAAGGGTGTCGACGCAGCCTTGTGGGGCATGCTGTTTGTGTCGCTGTTCATCATCGCCATCTACCGTTTCTTCGGCGTCATCGCCACTGTGGCCCTGGCGGGCAACATGGTGATGTTGCTGGCCTTGATGTCGCTGCTGGGCGCTACGCTGACCCTGCCAGGTATCGCCGGTATCGTACTCACCATGGGTATGGCGGTGGACGCCAACGTGCTGATCTTCTCGCGGATTCGTGAAGAGATCGCCAATGGCATGACCGTACAGCGTGCAATCAACGAAGGCTTCGGCCGGGCATTTACCGCGATTCTCGACTCCAACCTGACCACATTGCTGGTCGGCGGGATTCTCTTTGCCATGGGCACCGGCCCGGTCAAAGGTTTTGCGGTGACCATGTCCCTCGGTATCTTTACCTCGATGTTCACGGCCATCATGGTGACCCGCGCAATGGTCAACCTGATCTATGGCGGGCGTGACTTCAAGAAGTTGTGGATTTAAGGGGCTGCCATGTTACGTACAATCAACTTCATGGGCGTTCGCAACATTGCGTTCGGCGCCACTGTGCTCCTTACCGTTCTGGCGTTGTTCAGCTGGTTCCATAAGGGCCTGAACTACGGGCTGGACTTCACCGGCGGTACGCTCATTGAGCTGACCTACGAGAAGCCGGCCGACGTTACCGTGGTGCGCAACGAGCTGGTCAAGGCCGGCTATCACGAAGCCATCGTGCAGAACTTCGGGGCGACCACCGATCTGCTGGTGCGTATGCCGGGCGAAGACCCGCAACTGGGTCACCAGGTCGCCGAAGCCTTGCAGAAGGTCGGCGGCGACAACCCGGCATCGGTCAAGCGCGTCGAATTCGTCGGCCCACAAGTCGGTGAAGAACTGCGCGACCAGGGCGGCCTCGGCATGCTGATGGCGCTGGCGGGTATCATGATTTACCTGGCGTTCCGCTTTCAGTGGAAGTTCGGTGTCGGCGCCATTGTTTCGCTGATCCACGACGTGATCGTGACCGTTGGCATCCTGGCTTACTTCCAGATCACCTTCGACCTGACCGTTTTGGCGGCCGTGCTGGCGATCATTGGTTATTCGCTCAACGACACCATCGTGGTATTCGACCGGGTTCGTGAGAACTTCCGGGTACTGCGCAAAGCGACGCTGATTGAGAACATCAATATCTCCACCACGCAGACCCTGCTGCGGACCATGGCGACGTCAATCTCCACCTTACTGGCGATTGCGGCACTGATGATCTTTGGCGGCGACAACCTGTGGGGCTTCTCCCTGGCGCTGTTCATCGGCGTGCTGGCGGGTACCTACTCGTCGATCTACATTGCCAACGTGGTGCTGATCTGGCTGAACCTCAACAGCGAAGACTTGATCCCTCCTGCCGCTACCGGCAAGGAGGTTGACGACCGCCCTTGATGGGGTGTCGTTGACTTGCTGTTACAAAGAAGGCACGAGTATTGAACTCGTG
The DNA here is from genome assembly GCF_054685145.1 of Pseudomonas sp. H1_A03. NCBI lineage: Bacteria > Pseudomonadati > Pseudomonadota > Gammaproteobacteria > Pseudomonadales > Pseudomonadaceae > Pseudomonas > Pseudomonas sp. H1_A03. The sequence continues at coordinate 154,722 of NZ_CP162829.1, read as the reverse complement.
CCTTTTTTTTGCTCCAAGGCTGGGTATAGCGCGGATCGTTCGGTCCGTTTGTGATGGTCAGGAGGTTCAACGTGAACAAGTCGTTACTGGTTGGTGCGGTATTGGGTGCTGTCGGTGTGACTGCCGGGGGTGCTGTCGCCACCTACAGCCTGGTAAAAAGCGGCCCTGAGTATGCGCAAGTGCTGGCGGTGCAGCCGGTGAAAACCCAGATCAAAACCCCGCGAGAGGTCTGCAAGGACGTCGCGGTAACCCGGCAGAAGCCGGTGCAGGATCAGCATCAGATCGTTGGTACCGTGGTCGGTGCGCTGGCCGGTGGCCTGCTGGGCAACCAGGTCGGTGGCGGCAATGGTAAGAAGCTGGCAACCGTAGCCGGTGCGGTCGGCGGTGGTTATGCCGGTAACAAGGTTCAGGAAGGCATGCAGAACCGCGATACCTACACCACTACCCAGACTCGCTGTAACACCGTCAACGATATCAGCGACAAGGTTGTCGGCTATGACGTGCGTTACACCTTGGATGGCAAGGAAGGCTCGGTGCGTATGGATCGTGATCCAGGCGGCCAGATTCCAGTCGACAAGGAAGGGCGCTTGGTGCTGGGCCAGAACCAGCAGTAATCCCAAGCCTGGTACAGATGCAAAAAATTGTGTGAGTTCAAAAATGTGGGAGGGGGCTTGCAGCCGATAGTGGTGGGTCAGTCAGCTTATTAGGTGCTGACCCACTGCAATCGGGGGGCAAGCCCCCTCCCACAATTGATTTGTGTTGTTGCTGGAGTTGCGGCAAACCTCAAATCCCAGGCATAAAAAAAGCACCCCTAAGGGTGCTTTTTTGTGCCTGCTCGCTTAGCGCTTCAGCGAAGCCGGCAGGTGCGGCTGGATCGCCGTCAGCACTGCCTTGAAGCATTTGGTGTTGCCGGCAACCACGTGGCCTTTCTCCAGGAAGTCATGACCACCGGTGAAGTCGCTCACCAGGCCGCCAGCTTCTTGAATGAGTAGTGCGCCTGCCGCCATGTCCCACTCGGACAGGCCCGACTCCCAGAATGCATCAAAACGACCAGCAGCCACATAAGCCAAGTCCAGGCTCGCTGCGCCAGCGCGACGGATACCAGCGGTCTGGCCAACCAGGGCGCGGAACATACCCAGGTAGTTTTCCAGGTTGTCCATCTGGTCGTCACGGAACGGGAAGCCGGTACCCAGCAGGGCGCCGTCGAGGCTGGTGCGACCGCTGACGCGCAGGCGACGACCGTTCAGTTGGGCGCCACGGCCACGGCTGGCGGTGAATTCTTCCTGGCGGACCGGGTCCAGCACAACAGCGTGTTCCAGGCGGCCACGGTATTTGCACGCGATGCTCACGGCAAAGTGCGGGATGCCGCGCAGGAAGTTCGTGGTGCCATCCAGTGGGTCGATGATCCACAGGTAGTCTTCGCCTTCGCCGCTACCTTTGTGCAGGCCGGTTTCTTCGCCGAGAATGCCGTGGGTAGGGTAGGCCTTGCGCAGGGCGTCGATGATTTTCTGTTCGGCGGCGCGATCCACCTCGGATACATAATCCTTGGCGTCTTTTTCGTCGACCTTGATGGTATCCAGGCGCTCGATGGAGCGGAAGATCAATTCACTGGCGCTGCGGGCGGCGCGCAGCGCGATATTCAGCATGGGCTGCATGGATAGGTCACCTAAGGTTGTTAAAGAAAGCCGAGCAGTTTAGCAGAAACTTTCTTCAGGTGAAGGACGACGTTAGCTTTCATGGCATAACCTTAGGCTGTTCTGTAAGATTTGCTCCCCTTTCCCGTGTCCGAGAGCGCCTCCCTTGCTGCAAAACATTCGTGTCGTCTTGGTCAATACCAGTCATCCCGGCAACATCGGTGGGGTGGCGCGAGCCATGAAAAACATGGGGCTGACGCGCCTGGTGCTGGTCGAGCCGCGCCTGTTTCCGCACCACGAAGCCGATGCTCGCGCGTCCGGCGCCAATGACCTCCTGGAAAAAGCTCAGGTCGTCGCCACTCTGGAAGACGCGCTGGTCGGCTGCAACCTGGTGCTTGGCACCAGCGCCCGCGACCGTCGCATCCCTTGGCCTCTGCTGGATCCGCGCGAGTGCGGCACCAAAGTGGTGGAAGAGGCCGCCGGCGGCGCGGAAATCGCCTTGGTATTCGGCCGTGAAGACTCCGGCCTGACCAATGAAGAGCTGCAGCGATGTCATTACCACGTGCACATTCCATCAGACCCTGAGTTCAGCTCGCTGAATCTCGGGGCAGCGGTGCAGGTGTTGACTTACGAAGTGCGCATGGCTTGGCTGGCCGCCGAAGGTCAGCCGAGTAAAGTGGAAAAGGATGAAGTTGCATCGACCAAAAGTGGCGAGTTGGCCACCATGGACGAGTTGGAGCGATTCTATGAGCACTTGGAGCAAACCCTCGTGGCCATCGAATTCCTCGATCCGGACAAGCCCCGGCACTTGATGGCGCGCCTGCGTCGCCTGTACGGGCGTAGCTCGGTGAGCCGAGCGGAAATGAATATATTGCGTGGCATCCTCACGGAAACCCAGAAAGCGGCCCGTGGCGAGCTTCTTAAGCGGAAGGATTAAAAATGTTCGAGCGTTTGCGAGAAGATATCCAGAGTGTTTTCCACCGTGACCCGGCGGCGCGCAACGCCTTTGAAGTGCTGACCTGCTACCCCGGCATGCACGCGATCTGGATTCACCGCCTGTCCGGCGCCTTGTGGGGCATGGGTTGGAAATGGCTGGCGCGGTTGGTGTCGAACTTTGGCCGCTGGTTGACCGGGATCGAGATTCATCCCGGCGCCAAAGTCGGGCGTCGCTTCTTCATCGACCATGGCATGGGGATCGTCATCGGCGAAACCGCTGAGATTGGCGATGACGTGACGCTGTACCAGGGCGTGACCCTCGGTGGCACCAGTTGGAACAAGGGCAAGCGCCACCCGACGCTGGGCGATGGCGTAGTGGTAGGGGCGGGCGCGAAGGTGCTCGGCCCGTTCACCGTCGGTGCCGGGGCCAAGGTGGGTTCCAATGCCGTGGTGACCAAGGCCGTGCCGCCTGGCGCTACCGTTGTCGGTATCCCTGGCCGAATCATCGTCAAGCCGGAAGCCGGTGATGAGCAAGAAGCCAAGCGCAAGGCCATGGCCGAGAAGATCGGTTTCGATGCCTATGGTGTCAGCGAAGACATGCCTGACCCGGTCGCGCGCGCCATTGGCCAGTTGCTCGACCACCTGCAAGCGGTGGACGGCAAGCTGGAGGGTATGTGCGGTGCGTTGAAAGACCTTGGCAGCCCTTACTGCGCCAAAGATCTGCCCGAATTGCGCGAAGAGGATTTTGCCGAGATCAAGGACGAAGCCGCCACCACCAAGGCCAGCTAAGGTCTAAAGACCGCTGCAAAACCCATGTGGGAGCGGGCTTGCTCGCGAATACGGAGTGTCAGTCACCAGGGATATCGACTGATTCACCGCTTTCGCGAGCAAGCCCGCTCCCACATTTGATGTCCTCTGGTCTCGCAATTTCCGTTCGACCTTGTTGCCGCTGTTCGTCCCCACCCCATCCTGCTATGATTCGCGCGCCCTTTTTACGGGTAATCCTGACTAAAGTACTAGGTCTTATAGTTGACTTAAATACTCGGGAATCGCATACTTGCTCCCATTCTGAAACACCTTGGTACTTGTCCATGAGACTGACTACAAAAGGCCGATACGCGGTGACCGCCATGCTTGACCTGGCTTTGCACGCGCAAACTGGGCCTGTGTCCCTGGCCGATATCTCCGAGCGCCAAGGCATTTCCCTGTCCTACCTCGAGCAGCTGTTCGCCAAGTTGCGCCGTAGCAATCTGGTTTCCAGTGTGCGTGGTCCAGGTGGCGGCTATCAACTGTCCCGCGACATGCAGGGCATCCAGGTGGCTCAGGTGATCGACGCGGTCAACGAATCCGTCGATGCGACCAAATGCCAGGGCCAGGGTGATTGCCACGCCGGCGACACCTGCCTGACGCACCACTTGTGGTGCGATCTGAGCCTGCAGATCCATGAGTTTTTGAGTGGTATCAGCTTGGCTGATCTTGTGACTCGCCGTGAGGTGCAAGAAGTAGCCCAGCGTCAGGACCAGCGCCGTTGCAACACCAAGGCGCCGCGTCTGGACAAGATTGAAGCGTCCGCCGTCGAGTGACAGCCGAAGAGCTAACGGCACGCCAGCCAGCCTGATTAGGAGAAAGTCCATGAAATTGCCGATTTACCTTGATTACTCAGCGACCACCCCGGTTGATCCGCGTGTCGCGCAAAAGATGAGCGAATGCCTGCTGGTTGACGGAAACTTCGGCAACCCTGCCTCCCGTTCCCACGTATTCGGCTGGAAAGCCGAGGAAGCGGTCGAGAACGCCCGTCGCCAGGTCGCCGACCTGGTTGGCGCAGACCCGCGTGAAATCGTCTGGACCTCCGGTGCCACCGAGTCCGACAACTTGGCAATCAAGGGCGCGGCGCATTTCTACGCGACCAAAGGCAAGCACCTGATCACCACCAAGATTGAGCACAAGGCTGTCCTCGACACCATGCGCCAACTGGAGCGTGAAGGTTTCGAGGTGACCTACCTCGAGCCAACCACCGACGGTATCGTCACCCCGGCCATGATCGAAGCCGCGCTGCGTGAAGACACCATCCTGGTTTCCGTGATCCACGTGAACAACGAAATCGGCACCATCAACGACATCGCGGCCATCGGCGAGCTGACCCGTTCCAAGGGCATCCTGCTGCACGTCGACGCTGCTCAGTCCACCGGCAAGGTCGATATCGACCTGTCGAAACTGAAAGTCGACCTGATGTCGTTTTCTGCCCACAAGACCTACGGTCCTAAAGGCATCGGCGCGCTGTACGTGAGCCGCAAGCCTCGCGTGCGCATTGAAGCGACCATGCACGGCGGCGGTCACGAGCGCGGCATGCGTTCGGGCACCCTGGCGACCCACCAGATCGTCGGCATGGGCGAAGCCTTCCGCGTAGCCAAGGAAGACATGGCTGCCGAAAACGTGCGCATCAAGGCACTCAGCGATCGCTTCTATAAGCAGGTCGAGAACCTTGAAGAGCTGTACATCAACGGCAGCATGACCGCCCGTGTACCGCACAACCTGAATTTGAGCTTCAACTATGTCGAAGGCGAGTCGCTGATCATGGCGCTCAAGGACCTGGCGGTTTCGTCCGGCTCGGCCTGCACCTCGGCCTCGCTTGAGCCTTCGTATGTTTTGCGCGCCCTGGGCCGCAACGACGAACTGGCACACAGCTCGATCCGCTTTACGTTCGGCCGCTTCACCACCGAAGAGCAAATCGACTACGCCGCGCAAAAAGTTTGCGAAGCTGTCAACAAGCTGCGCGTTCTGTCGCCGCTGTGGGACATGTACAAAGACGGTGTCGATATTTCCAAGATCGAGTGGGCGGCACACTAACTATAGAAGCCGCCACCCCAGCTCTGTAGCAACGTGGCGGAAAACGCAGGCGTTTCTACAGGGTTCCAGAGCGGCCCTGATGAGTGAGGATTCAGTACCATGGCTTACAGCGAAAAGGTCATCGACCACTACGAAAACCCGCGCAACGTCGGCAAGATGAACGCGGAAGACCCTGATGTCGGCACCGGCATGGTCGGCGCTCCGGCGTGCGGCGATGTGATGCGCCTGCAGATCAAGGTCAACGACGCTGGCGTTATCGAAGACGCCAAGTTCAAGACCTACGGCTGCGGTTCGGCCATCGCCTCCAGCTCCCTGGCGACAGAATGGATGAAAGGCAAGACCCTGGATGAGGCTGTCACTATCAGCAACACCCAGCTGGCCGAAGAACTGGCCCTGCCGCCAGTGAAAATCCACTGCTCGGTACTCGCTGAAGACGCCATCAAGGCGGCCGTTCGCGACTACAAGCAGAAGAAAGGCTTGATCTAAGCATTTGGCGACAGGTAAGGAGTCAACGATGGCTATCAGCATGACAGAAGCGGCTGCGCAGCACATTCGCCGCTCCCTGAATGGGCGCGGTAAAGGTGAGGGGATTCGTCTGGGTGTTCGCACCACGGGCTGTTCCGGCCTTGCCTACGTGCTGGAGTTTGTCGACGAGGTGGTTGCGGAAGACCAGGTGTTCGAAAGTCACGGCGAGAAAGTGATCATCGACCCTAAAAGCCTGACCTACCTGGACGGCACCGAACTCGATTTCGTCAAGGAAGGGTTGAACGAAGGCTTCAAGTTCAACAACCCCAACGTACGCGGTGAATGTGGCTGCGGCGAAAGCTTCAACATCTGAGGCTATTCGTGGGCACTCCTTGTCATTTCGCTTTATTCGAGCTGCAGCCGAGCTTTCGGCTGGACCTCGAGCAGCTTGCCACGCGCTACCGAGAACTGGCGCGTGGAGTGCATCCGGACCGCTTCGCTGACGCTTCCGAGCGTGAGCAACGCCTGGCGCTGGAGCAATCGGCCAGCCTCAACGAAGCCTATCAGACGCTGAAAAACCCACCCAAGCGTGCGCGTTACCTGCTCGCGATGAACGGTGGCGAGTTGCCGCTTGAAGTCACGGTGCACGACCCCGACTTCCTGATGCAGCAGATGCAGTGGCGCGAAGAACTCGAAGACTTGCAGGACGAAGCCGATGTGGCGGGTGTCGCAGTCTTCAAACGTCGTCTGAAAGCGGCCCAGGATGAGCTCAACGAAAGCTTCGCAGCTTGTTGGAATGATGCAGCGCAACGCGAACAGGCCGAACGCCTGATGCGGCGCATGCAGTTCCTCGACAAGCTCTCCTACGAAGTGCGCCAGCTAGAAGAGCGCCTCGACGATTAACCCAGTGCTGCCCGTGATGCACGCCTGATAGACAGATAAGACCTGATTACCATGGCCCTACTGCAAATCGCCGAACCCGGCCAAAGCCCCCAACCGCACCAGCGTCGCCTGGCGGTCGGTATTGACCTGGGCACTACCAATTCTCTGGTTGCTGCCTTGCGCAGCGGCCTGTCCGAACCGCTGCCCGACGCCGATGGCCAGGTGATCCTGCCGTCTGCCGTGCGTTACCACGCTGATCGCACCGAAGTCGGTGAGTCGGCCAGATTGGCAGCGTCTACCGATCCTTTGAACACTGTGCTGTCGGTCAAGCGCTTGATGGGTCGTGGGCTGTCCGACGTCAAGCAACTGGGCGACCAACTGCCGTACCGCTTTATCGGCGGCGAATCCCATATGCCGTTTATCGATACCGTCCAGGGCCCGAAAAGCCCGGTGGAAGTGTCGGCCGATATTCTCAAGGTGCTGCGCCAGCGTGCAGAAACCACCTTGGGCGGCGAACTGGTAGGGGCTGTGATCACCGTGCCGGCGTATTTCGATGACGCCCAGCGCCAGGCGACCAAGGACGCGGCGAAACTCGCCGGCCTGAACGTGTTGCGCCTGCTCAACGAGCCGACCGCAGCCGCTGTGGCTTACGGTTTGGACCAGCATGCCGAAGGCCTGGTCGCGATTTACGATCTGGGCGGCGGTACCTTTGATATTTCGATCCTGCGCCTGACCGGCGGTGTTTTTGAAGTGCTGGCCACCGGTGGTGACACCGCCTTGGGTGGCGATGACTTCGATCACGCCATCGCGGGCTGGATCATCAGCAGTGCCGGCTTGTCTGCCGACCTCGACCCGGGCGAACAGCGCAACCTGTTGCAAACTGCCTGTGCCGCCAAGGAAGCGCTGACGGAGGCTGTATCCGTTGAAGTGTCCTACGGCACTTGGTCGGCCCAGCTGACGCGCGAAGCCTTCGATTCGTTGATCGAGCCGATGGTCGCTCGTAGCCTCAAGGCCTGCCGCCGCGCTGTGCGTGATTCCGGTGTCGAGCTGGAAGATGTCGGTGCCGTGGTCATGGTTGGCGGTTCTACCCGCGTGCCACGTGTTCGCGACGCTGTCGCCGAGGCCTTTGGTCGCCAACCGCTGACCGAAATCGATCCGGATCAAGTGGTCGCCATTGGCGCTGCAATCCAGGCCGATACCCTGGCCGGCAACAAACGTGATGGTGGCGAACTGCTTCTGCTTGACGTGATTCCACTGTCCCTGGGGCTGGAAACCATGGGCGGCCTGATGGAGAAGGTGATCCCACGCAACACCACCATCCCCGTCGCCCGCGCCCAAGACTTCACTACTTACAAAGATGGCCAGACGGCCATGATGATTCATGTGCTGCAAGGCGAACGCGAGCTGATCAGCGATTGCCGCTCCCTGGCGCGCTTTGAGTTGCGCGGCATTCCGGCGATGGTGGCCGGTGCCGCGAAGATCCGCGTGACCTACCAGGTCGACGCCGATGGCCTGCTCAGTGTCGCTGCGCGCGAATTGGCTTCGGGCGTTGAAGCCAGCATCCAGGTCAAGCCGTCCTACGGCCTCACCGACGGCGAAATCGCCAAGATGCTCAAGGATTCGTTCCAATACGCCGGTGACGACAAGGTCGCCCGCGTACTGCGTGAGCAGCAAGTCGATGCCCAGCGCCTGCTCGAAGCCGTGCAGGGTGCCCTGGATGCGGACGGCGAGCGCCTGCTGGACGCCGAAGAGCGCATGGTTATCGACCTGCAGATGCAGGAGCTGGCCGAACTGATGAAAGGCACCGATGGCTACGCCATCGAGCAACAGACCAAGCGTCTGTCGCAAGTGACCGATGCCTTTGCCGCCCGCCGTATGGACCAGTCGGTAAAAGCCGCCCTGGCGGGGCGCAACCTGAATGAACTCGAGGAATAATTAATGCCGCAGGTCATTTTTCTGCCACACGCCGAGCATTGCCCGGACGGTATGGTCGTGGAGGCTGAGACCGGCAAGTCCATCCTCGAAGTTGCCCATGACAACCACATCGAAATCGAAAGCGCCTGCGGCGGTGTGTGCGCCTGCACCACTTGTCATTGCGTCATTCGCGAGGGCTTCAACAGCCTTGAAGAGGCTGATGAGCTGGAAGAGGACTTTCTTGATCGTGCGTGGGGCCTGGAAGCGACTTCGCGTCTAAGCTGTCAGGCAAAGGTCGGGACGGAAGACATCACCGTCGAAATTCCGAAGTATTCCCTCAACCATGCAGCCGAAGCGCCGCATTGATTCAAGGAAATGTCATGAGCCTGAAATGGGTTGATGTACAAGAAATCGCTATACAACTTGCTGAAGCTCATCCTGAGGTCAATCCTCTTACGGTCAACTTCGTCAAGCTGCGCAATCTGGTAATGGCGCTGCCGGACTTCGACGACATCCCTGACCGGGGTGGCGAAAAGGTCCTGGAGGCGATTCAAGGCCTGTGGATCGAAGAAGCAGACTGAGCCGCCTTTTTACGCAGTTAGGCAATACCCAATAACCCGCGTATAATTCGCGGGTTTAATTTTTCGTAAATTACCGTTTCTGGAGTTACACCATGGCTGTTCAACGTACTTTCTCCATCATCAAGCCTGACGCTGTTGCAAAAAACGTCATCGGCGAGATCACCACTCGTTTCGAAAAAGCCGGCCTGAAGGTTGTAGCTTCGAAACTCAAGCAACTGTCCAAAGCTGAAGCTGAAGGCTTCTACGCTGAGCACAGCGCTCGTGGCTTCTTCGGCGACCTGGTTGCCTTCATGATCTCCGGTCCTGTTGTTGTTCAGGTTCTGGAAGGCGAAAACGCTATCGCTCTGAACCGCGAGCTGATGGGCGCTACCAACCCTAAAGAAGCTGCTGCCGGCACCATCCGCGCTGACTTCGCTGAATCCATCGACGCCAACGCTGTACACGGTTCGGACTCCGAAGCCGCTGCTGCCCGCGAAATCTCGTACTTTTTCGCTGCTACTGAAGTAACCGCTCGCTAAGCATTGGCTTAAAGAGTGAGGGTGAATCCATGACGACATCGACTGTTAAAACCAACCTGCTGGGTCTGACTCAGCCGGAAATGGAGAAATTCTTCGACTCAATCGGGGAGAAGCGCTTCCGTGCCGGTCAGGTAATGAAATGGATTCACCACTTTGGCGTCGACGATTTCGACGCCATGACGAACGTCAGCAAGGCCCTGCGCGACAAGCTCAAAGCCATCGCTGAGGTCCGTGGTCCCGAGGTTGTCAGCGAGGACATCTCCACCGACGGCACCCGTAAATGGGTGGTGCGTGTGGCGTCCGGCAGTTGCGTCGAGACCGTGTACATTCCCCAGGGCAAACGTGGCACTTTGTGCGTTTCGTCCCAGGCAGGCTGTGCCCTGGACTGCAGTTTCTGCTCCACCGGCAAGCAAGGCTTCAATAGCAACCTCACCGCCGCCGAAGTCATCGGCCAGGTGTGGATTGCCAACAAATCCTTTGGCAGCGTCCCGGCGACCGTCGACCGTGCCATCACCAACGTGGTGATGATGGGCATGGGTGAGCCGCTGCTGAACTTCGACAACGTGATCGCGGCCATGCACCTGATGATGGACGACCTGGGCTACGGCATCTCCAAGCGCCGTGTGACCCTGTCGACCTCCGGCGTGGTGCCGATGATCGATGAGTTGGCCAAGCACATCGACGTCTCCCTGGCGTTGTCGCTGCACGCACCGAATGACGCATTGCGTAACCAATTGGTGCCAATCAACAAGAAGTATCCGCTTAAGATGCTGCTCGAATCTTGCCAGCGCTACATGGCAACTTTGGGCGAGAAGCGCGTGTTGACTATTGAGTACACCATGCTCAAGGACATCAACGACAAGGTTGAACACGCGGTCGAGATGATCGAACTGCTCAAGAACACCCCGTGCAAGATCAACCTGATTCCGTTTAACCCGTTTCCCCATTCTGGCTACGAGCGGCCGAGCAACAACGCCATCCGCCGTTTCCAGGATCAACTGCACCAGGCCGGTTACAACGTCACCGTGCGCACCACCCGTGGTGAAGACATCGACGCCGCCTGTGGCCAATTGGTAGGGCAGGTGATGGACCGCACCCGCCGCAGCGAACGTTATATCGCCGGACGCGAACTGAACGCCGCCGACGATTTGCCGCTGATTGCTGTGAATCGAATCTGAGAGAGGATCTCTATGCCCTTGCGCCTTGCGCTGCTTTTGCTGGTTACCGGTCTCGCGGCCGGTTGTGTTTCATCGGGTTATGACAGCCCTATGCACACGGGTAAAGGCCGTGATGAGGCGCGAGTTGCCTATGTGCAATTGGGCTTGGGTTACCTGCAGCAAGGCATGAGCGAGCAGGCCAAGGTGCCGTTGAAGAAGGCCCTTGAGCTGGACAGCGACGATGCTGACGCCAATGGCGCGCTGGCACTGGTGTTCCAGGCCCAGGCCGAGCCTGAACTGGCTGAGCAGTATTTCCTCAAGGCACTCGCCTCAAAACCTGCAGGCCCGCGGCTGCTGAACAATTACGGCAGCTTTCTGTTTGCGCAGAAACGTTATGACCAGGCCGCTCGTTATTTTCAGCAAGCCAGCGCCGATACCCTTTATCCTGAGCGTTCGCGGGTGTTCGAGAACCTCGGGGTGACCTCCATGCGTCTCGGTCAACGCGACAGCGCCCGCCAACAACTGGAAAAAGCCCTGCATTTGAACGGTCGCCAGCCTCGGGCATTGCTCGAAATGGCTGAGTTGTCCTACGAAGACAGGCATTATGTGCCGGCACGTGACTATTACGAGCGTTTTAGCCTGCTCAGCGGGCAAAATGCACGTAGTCTATTGCTCGGTGTGCGCCTGGCGACGGTTCATGAAGAACGCGACACAGCCGCACGTTTTGGCCAGCAACTCGAACGACTCTATCCCGGTACGCCGGAATATCAGCAATACCTGTCGGAGCAATGATGAAAGCGGCGCACCCGGAAGTTGTAGCAGCTAATCGCGTAAACCCAGGCGACACCTTGCGTCAGGCCCGCGAAAGCAATGGTTGGTCGCTGGCGGAAGTGGCCCTCAAGCTCAATTTGACCACCACGTCCCTTGGCAACCTGGAAGCCGGCGCGTTCGATAAGCTGCCTGGGCATACCTTTGCCCGTGGCTATATCCGTGCCTATGCCAAATTGCTGGGTATTGACCAGGCCATATTGGTCCAGCAATTCGATCAATTCACCGGTACCGACTCCCAAGGCAGCAATGTGCATGGCTTGGGTCGAATCGAAGAGCCAGTGCGGGTTTCCCACACTATTTTGCGAATTGTCAGCCTGTTGTTGCTGGTTGCTGTCATTGGCGGCGGTTTCGTCTGGTGGCAAGACCAGGCCTCCCAGCGCACCAAGGACATGACCAGCAACGCCATGGAGCACGTCGAAGTCGAAAGCGCCGACGGCACCACTCAGATTCATCCGCTGGACGAGCCGGAAGACCAGGCCGTTGTCGAAGGCCAGGCCGCGCCTGAAGCGCCAACTGCCACTGAGCAGCCAGCACCGGAAACCGCGCCTGACGCGACCGCTGCCCTACCGACTCCCGCGACACCGGCTGCACCGGCTCACACGCCGACCGCCCCTGTTGCCCAGGCCCATACCCCGGCCGCTCCTGCGCAGGCGCCAGCGACTCCAGCTCCAGCCGCTACGATTTCGCCGCCCACCACCCCAGCGTTGATCGCCGGTGATGGCCGCGTACAGATCACCTTTGTCGCTGACTGCTGGACGCAACTCACCGATGGTAATGGCAAAGTGCTGTTCAGCGGTCTGAAGCGTAAGGGAGATACGCTTGATCAGGGCGGCAAGTCTCCTTTGACGCTGCGTCTGGGCTTTGCCCGCGGCGCGCAAGTGGCCTATAACGGCCAGCCTGTAGACGTGGCGCCGTTCACCAGTGGCGAGACAGCTCGCCTGAAGTTGGGACAATAGTCATGCACGGCGAATCTCCAATCAAACGTCGCGTATCGCGCAAGATCTGGGTCGGCTCGGTGCCGGTGGGTGGCGATGCCCCCATCGCGGTACAAAGCATGACCAACAGCGACACCAATGACGTGGCCGCCACCGTTGCCCAGATTAACCGCCTGGAAGCCGCTGGCGTGGACATTGTGCGGGTGTCCGTGCCGGACATGGACGCTGCCGAAGCTTTCGGTCGCATCAAGCAACTGGTCAAGGTGCCGTTGGTTGCCGACATTCACTTCGACTACAAGATCGCATTGCGCGTAGCCGAGTTGGGTGTGGATTGCCTGCGTATCAACCCGGGCAACATCGGTCGTGAAGACCGTGTTCGCGCTGTGGTTGATGCTGCTCGTGACCGTGGCATTCCGATCCGCATCGGCGTCAACGCCGGTTCCCTGGAAAAAGACCTGCAAAAGAAATACGGCGAGCCCACCCCGGCAGCGCTGGTTGAATCGGCACTGCGCCACGTCGAACACCTTGAACGCCTGAATTTCCAGGACTTCAAGGTCAGCGTAAAGGCCTCCGACGTGTTCATGGCGGTCGAAGCCTACCGCTTGCTGGCTAAGGAAATCGTACAGCCACTGCACTTGGGTATCACTGAAGCGGGCGGTTTACGTTCAGGCACAGTGAAATCTGCGGTGGGTCTCGGTATGCTGCTCGCCGAAGGGATTGGCGATACTATCCGCATCTCCCTGGCGGCAGACCCCGTAGAGGAAGTGAAAGTCGGTTACGACATTCTCAAATCCCTGCGTTTGCGTTCCCGTGGCATCAATTTCATTGCCTGCCCGAGCTGCTCGCGGCAGAACTTCGACGTGGTGAAAACCATGAACGATCTGGAATTGCGCCTCGAAGACCTGCTGGTGCCGCTGGATGTTGCAGTGATCGGTTGCGTGGTGAACGGGCCAGGCGAAGCCAAGGAAGCCCATGTGGGCCTGACTGGCGGTACCCCGAACCTGATCTACATCGACGGCAAGCCGGCGCAGAAGTTAACGAATGACAATCTGGTGGATGAGCTCGAAAGGCTGATCCGCCAGAAAGCGGCCGAAAAGGTTGCAGCTGACGCAGCGCTGATAGCGCGCGGCTGATTGAACGAATTTAAGGATTTGATGTGAGCAAGTCTCTGCAAGCCATTCGTGGCATGAACGACATCCTGCCGGAGCAGACGCCGCTGTGGCGCTACTTCGAAAGCACTGTCGCGCGCCTGCTGGATAACTACGGTTACAAGCAGATCCGCATGCCGATCGTCGAGTTCACCGAGCTGTTCAAGCGCTCCATCGGTGAAGTGACTGACATCGTCGAAAAAGAGATGTACACCTTCGAAGACCGCAACGGTGACTCCCTGACCTTGCGTCCGGAAGGTACTGCCGCGTGCGTGCGCGCCGTGCTTGAGCATGGTCTCACCGGTGCTGGCCAGCCGCAGAAGTTGTGGTACATCGGCCCGATGTTCCGCCACGAGCGTCCGCAAAAAGGCCGTTATCGCCAGTTCCACCAGATCGGCCTGGAAGTGTTCAACATCGATGGCCCAGACATTGATGCCGAGCTGATCGTATTGACCTGGCGCCTGTGGGGCCTGCTGGGCATCCGCGACGCGGTCAAGCTTGAGCTCAACAGCCTGGGCACCAGCGAATCCCGCGGCCGCTACAAGGTGGCCCTGGTCGAGTACCTGTCAGCCCACCTGGACAAGTTGGACGAAGACAGCCAGCGCCGTCTGAAGACCAACCCGCTGCGCGTACTGGACACCAAGAACGCCGATACCCAGGCCGTATTGATCAATGCGCCGAAAATGGCCGATTACCTGGACGACGAATCCCGTATCCACTTCGAGGGCCTCAAGGCTCGCCTGGATGCGGCCGGTATTCCGTTCGTGATCAACACCAAGCTGGTGCGCGGCCTCGACTACTACAGCAAGACTGTGTTCGAGTGGGTCACCGACAAGCTCGGCGCCCAGGGCACCGTGTGTGCCGGTGGCCGCTACGACGGCCTGGTCGAGCAGATGGGCGGCAAGCCGACCACGGGTGTGGGCTTCGCCATGGGCATCGAGCGGCTGATCCTGCTGCTGGAAACCCTGGAGCAAGTCCCTGAAGAAATTTCCCGTCAGGTGGACGTGTACCTCTGCGCCTTTGGCGAGGCTGCCGAACTGGCGGCCCTGGCCCTGAGCGAAAAAGTGCGCGACCAACTGCCGAACCTGCGCCTGCAGGTCAATGCCGGCGCTGGTAGCTTCAAGAGCCAGTTCAAAAAGGCCGACAAGAGCGGTGCGCTGTATGCACTGATCCTCGGCGATGACGAATTGGCCCAGCAAGTGATAGGTTTTAAACCCCTGCGTGGCCAGGGCGAGCAACAGAACATTGCCTTTGATGCGCTCGCTGCGCACTTGGCCACCTGCGTCGTGCAGGGTTGAAGCTGTCGAACAGCCGAATTTAGCGATTAAGGAGTATTGGGGTGTCGAGTTCTGATGATGATCAACTGGCCGAGTTCAAGGACTGGTGGCAGCGTAATGGCAAGCCCCTGGTTACTGGCGGTCTGCTGGCTTTAGTAGTGGTGTTCGGCTGGCAAGCCTGGACCAAATATCAGGCCAACCAGTCCCAAGGCGCCTCGATCCTCTATCAGCAATTGCTGGAAACCACGCTGACGCCAGATGGCAAGCCGGACCCCGCGCAGGTCGCTGACCTGGCCGGCAAGCTGAAGAACGAATTCGGCGGTAGCACCTACGCCCAATACGGCAGCCTGTTCGTCGCGAAAGTTGCGGTCGACACCGGCAAGCTGGACGACGCCGCCGCAGAACTGAAGGCTGTCGCCGACAAGCCGACCAACCCGACCCTGGGTGAAATCGCACGTCAGCGCCTGGCTCAGGTACTCGCGGCACAGAATAAGGCTGACGAAGCACTCAAACTGCTCGACGGCGATGCTGACAAGGCATTTGTAGCCACTCGCGAAGAGCTCAAGGGCGACCTGTTGGTCCAATTGGGTCGTACCGACGAAGCCAATGCTGCGTACAAAAAAGCCAAGGCGGCGCTGTCTGATGAAGCGGCGGTCGGTGGCTTACAAATCAAGCTGGACGACTTGGCCAAAGGGGATGCGTGACGTGATCCGTTGGAAACATGCAGCATTGCTGGCTCTGGCCGTTCTGGCCGCGGGTTGCAGCAGCAACAGTAAAAAAGAACTGCCTCCTGCCGAGCTGACCAGCTTCAAGGAAGAAGTGGTCCTGCAAAAGCAGTGGAGCCGCTCCATTGGTGACGGTCAGGGCGACACCTACAACATGTTGGTACCGGCAATCGACGGTGACAACATTGTGGCCGCTGACGTGACTGGCGTTGTGACCTCCATGGACCGCATGAACGGCGACGTGAAGTGGTCCAAGGATCTCGAATTGCCTGTCTCCGGCGCCGTAGGCGTGGGTTATGGCATGGTGATGCTCGGCACGCTCAAGGGCGAAGTCGTGGCGCTGGATTCCAGCACCGGTGAAGAGAAATGGCGCGCTCGCGTGACCAGTGAAGTACTCGCACCGCCTGCTACCAACGGCGATATCGTCGTGGTACAGACGCAGGACGACCGCGTCATCGGCCTCGACGCCAGCACTGGCGAACAGCGTTGGTTGTACGACAGCACCCCTGCGGTACTGACGTTGCGTGGTACCAGTGGTCCGATTGTGACCAACAATCTGGCCGTTGCGGGCCTGTCGACCGGTAAAGTGGTCGCCCTGAACACTCAGAACGGCGTGCCGGCCTGGGAAACCCGTGTGGCCATTCCGCAAGGTCGTTCCGAGCTGGACCGCGTAGTGGACATCGACGGCGGCTTGCTGTTGTCCGGTGAAACCCTCTATGTCGCCACTTACCAGGGCCGCGTTGCCGCACTGGACCTGCAGAGCGGCCGCGTTAACTGGCAGCGTGATGCTTCCAGCTACGCAGGTGTCGCCCAAGGGTTTGGCAGCGTCTACGTAAGCCTTGCGTCCGGCACCGTTGAAAGTGTCGACGAGCGTTCCACCACTGCACTGTGGAGCAACGACTCCCTGGCTCGCCGCCAACTGTCGGCACCGGAAGTGTTCTCCAGCTACGTCGCGGTCGGTGACTTCGAAGGCTACCTGCACCTGCTGAGCCAGGTAGACGGTCGCTTCGTAGGTCGCGAGCGTATCGACAGCGACGGCCTGCGTGCGCGTCCGCTGGTGGTGGGTAACATGCTTTATGTGTATGGCAACAGCGGCAAGCTGGAAGCCCTGACCATCAAGTAAGAACTATGCTTGGGGTAACACCCAGGCGGCCTCGCTTCGGCGAGGCATGCGGCATCTGATGATGCTGCCCCGAGCACCAGCCGCTGCCTTGCAGCGGCTTTTGTATTTTCTGAAATAACGAAGTGGAGAGCCGCATGGTTCCCGTAATCGCCCTGGTGGGCCGACCTAACGTCGGCAAGTCCACCTTGTTCAATCGCCTGACCAGGACTCGCGACGCCATCGTCGGCGACTTGTCCGGTCTGACCCGTGATCGCCAATACGGTGAGGCAAAGTGGCAAGGGCGCTCCTACATTATTGTCGACACCGGTGGTATCTCCGGTGACGAACATGGCATGGACGAAAAGATGGCCGAGCAGTCGCTGCTGGCCATTGAAGAAGCTGATGTCGTGTTGTTCCTGGTGGACGCCCGTGCGGGCTACACCGCTGCTGACCAGATGATTGGCGAGCACCTGCGCAAGCGCAACAAGCGTTCCTATCTGGTCGCTAACAAGATCGACAACATCGATCCTGAGCAGGCCCGTGCCGAATTCAGCCCGATGGGCCTGGGCGACGCGATCCCGGTCGCCGGTGCTCACGGTCGCGGCATCACCCAGATGCTGGAAATTGCCCTTAGCACTTTCCCAAAGGATGACGCTGAGGAAGAAGAGGGTGAAGAAGAGATCGTCGCCGAAGGTGAGGAAGCCAAGCGCATTCCTGGCCCGAGTGAAAAAGACGGTATCAAGATCGCCATCATCGGTCGCCCTAACGTCGGCAAGTCGACCCTGGTCAACCGCATGCTCGGTGAAGACCGGGTAATCGTCTATGACGAGCCCGGCACCACCCGCGACAGCATCTACATCCCGTTCGAACGTAACGAAGAAAAATACACGCTGATCGACACCGCTGGTGTGCGCAAGCGCGGCAAAATCCACGAGGAAGTTGAAAAGTTCTCGGTGGTGAAAACCCTGCAGGCGATCAAAGACGCCAACGTGGTGATCTTCGTGATGGACGCCCGCGAAGGCGTGGTCGACCACGACCTCAACCTGCTGGGCTTTGCCCTTGAGGCTGGTCGGGCACTGGTGATCGCGATCAACAAGTGGGACGGCATGACGCCGAGCGAGCGCGATTTCGTCAAGATCGAGCTGCAGCGTCGCCTGTTCTTCGTCGAGTTCGCCGATATCCACTTTATCTCGGCACTGCACGGCACCGGCGTGGGTAACCTCTACGCGTCCGTACAGAACTCGTTCAAGTCCGCGGTCACCCGCTGGCCGACCAACCGCCTCACCCAGATCCTGGAAGATGCGGTGGGCGAGCATGCACCGCCGATGGTCAACAACCGCCGGATCAAACTGCGTTACGCCCACTTGGGTGGTGCCAACCCGCCGATTATCGTGATCCACGGTAACCAGATCGAGAAGGTGCCGAAGTCCTATGTGCGTTACCTGGAAAACACCTATCGCCGTGTCTTGAAGCTGGTCGGTACGCCGATCCGTATCGAGTTCAAGGGTGGCGAAAACCCGTACGAAGGTAACAAGAACAGCCTCACCGACCGCCAAGTGAACAAAAAGCGCCGGATGATGACGCACCACAAGAAAGCCGACAAAAAGCGCCGCGACAAGCGCTGACATCGACTTATCAAAAAAGGGCTCTTTACGAGCCCTTTTTTGTGCGCGACGGTTTGTGCCTTGACCCGCTTCAATTGGCAGCTTAAAACTTGGGGCTCACCTGCAGGGGCCTCCGATGATCACCAGCAAGCTGCCAAATGTCGGCACCACCATTTTCACCACCATGTCGCAACTCGCTGCCGAAACCGGTGCGCTCAACCTGTCCCAGGGCTTCCCGGACTTCAACGGTCCCCAAGGTTTGCTCGATGCCGTGGGCAAGCACGTTGCCAGCGGACACAACCAATATTCACCGATGACCGGCCTGCCAGCCTTGCGTCAACAAGTGGCGGCCAAGATCGCCCGCAGCTATGGCGCCACGGTGGATGCCGACAGCGAAGTGACCATCACCCCTGGTGCTACCGCTGCGATCTTCTGCGCAATCCAGGCGGTGATTCGCAGTGGTGATGAAGTCATCGTGTTCGACCCATGCTATGACAGCTATGAGCCCTCGGTCGAACTGGCCGGTGGCCGTTGCGTGCATGTGCAACTGAGCCTGCAAGGCTTTGCTCTCGACGTCGAAAAGATCAAGGCTGCGCTGTCGCCGCGCACGCGCATGATCATCCTCAACACTCCGCACAACCCCACTGGCGCCTTGATCAGCCGCGCCGAGTTGGACCAACTGGCGGCGTTGATCCGCGACCGCGATATCTACCTGGTCAGCGACGAGGTCTACGAACACCTGGTATTCGACGGTGTGCCCCATGTCAGCGTGCTGGCCCACGAAGAGCTGTACCAGCGCGCCTTTGTGGTCAGTTCCTTTGGCAAAACCTACCACGTCACCGGCTGGAAAACCGGCTACGTCGTCGCGCCACCGGCCCTTACCGCCGAACTGCGCAAAGTGCACCAATACGTTAACTTCTGCGGCGTGACGCCGTTGCAGTTCGCATTGGCCGATTTTATGGCCGACCACCCAGAGCACGTCGATGAACTGCCGGCCTTCTACCAGGCCAAGCGCGACCTGTTCTGTGACCTGCTGGCACCGTCGCGTTTCAGCTTTACTCGCGTCACCGGCACCTACTTCCAGTTGGTCGATTACTCACAGATCCGCCCGGACCTGGACGACGTCGCCATGTCCCTCTGGATGACCCGCGAACACGGCGTGGCAACCATCCCTGTCTCGGTGTTCTACCAGACCCCACCCCAAGGCCAGCGCCTGGTGCGCCTGTGCTTTGCCAAACGCGAGGAAACGCTGCAACAAGCAGCCGAGAAACTATGCGTGATTTGACTGCGTTACCAAACCTGAACATCGCTCTGGTCCAGACTACCCTGGTGTGGCACGACCGCCAGGCCAATCTCGAGCACTTCGAACGGCTGCTGGAGCAGGCCAAGGGCGCCGACCTGATCGTGCTGCCGGAGATGTTCACCACCGGTTTTTCCATGGAGTCGGCCACTCAGGCCGAACCGGAAAACGGCCCCACCCATCGCTGGCTCCAGGCCCAGGCGGCGAAGTACAACGCGGTGATCACCGGCAGTTTGATCATCCAGGCCGCCGACGGCAGCCATCGCAACCGCCTGCTGTGGGCGCGGCCGGATGGCGAAGTGCTGCATTACGACAAGCGCCACCTGTTCCGCATGGCCGGCGAGCATGATCACTACACCCCCGGCGAGCGGCAGGTGCAATTTGAGTTGAAGGGTTGGCGTATTCGCCCGTTGATTTGCTATGACCTGCGCTTTCCGGTGTGGAGCCGCGATGCCCAGGACACCGACCTGCTGCTGTACACGGCCAACTGGCCGGGCGCGCGGCGCCAGCATTGGAATCGGCTGTTGCCGGCGCGGGCGATTGAAAACCTGTGCTATGTGGCGGCGGTCAATCGGGTGGGGACGGACGGGAAGGGGTTTGCCTACACCGGGGATAGCCAGGTGCTGGACTTCCAGGGTGAGACCTTGCTGAGTGCCGGGGAGGCGGATGGTGTGTTTGAGGTGTGTCTGGAGGCGGCCGAGCTGGCGGCGTATCGTACGCGGTTTCCGGCGAACCTGGATGCCGACAACTTTCTGTTTGTCTGAAAGACCGCCATCGCGGGCGAGCCCGCTCCCACAGTTTGATGTGTGAACCCAGTCAAGTGTGGGAGCCGGGCTTGCCCGCGATGAGGCCTTCACAAACAGCACAAAATCCAAGTCCAACAAAAAGGCCCCTGAGTTCTCACCCAGGGGCCTTTCGCATTCAGCGGTCAGTTACGCCGCTTTCGCTTCCAACTGGCTCAACGACCGGTTCAGCGCACTGAACAGCGCTTTAAAGCTGGCAGTGGTGATGTTTTCATCAATCCCCACACCATGCACGGGACGCTCACCGTTCACACGCAGCTCAATGTAGGCCGCCGCCTTGGCGTTGGTCCCCGCGCCAATCGCATGTTCGTTGTAGTCCATGATCTCCACGCCAATCGGCAAGCCCGCCACCAGCGCTTCCAGCGCGCCGTTGCCCTTGCCTTTCCAGTGCAGGTTGGTTTCTCCCTGGCCTTTGCCCGAAACTTCCACTTCGACAAAGCTGTTGCCGTTCTCTTCCTGCAGACGATGGCTGACCAGCGCGTACGGGGTGTTGGCTTGCAGGTATTCACGCTGCAGCAACGCGTAGATCTGCGGCGCGGTCATCTCCAGGCCGACGCGGTCGGTCTCGGCCTGTACCACTTGGCTGAACTCGATCTGCATGCGGCGCGGCAAGCTGATGTCGTATTCCTGCTCCAGCAGGTAGGCGATGCCGCCTTTGCCCGACTGGCTGTTTACACGGATCACCGCTTCGTAGCTGCGACCAATGTCCGCTGGGTCGATCGGCAAGTACGGCACTTCCCACAGCGCATCGTCTTTCTGCTGGGAGAAACCTTTGCGGATCGCATCCTGGTGGGAGCCGGAGAACGCGGTGTGCACCAGGTCGCCAACGTACGGGTGACGTGGGTGCACCTGGATCTGGTTGCACTCTTCGACGACTTTGCGCACGCCGTCGATGTCGGAGAAATCCAGCTGCGGGTCGAGGCCCTGGGTGTACATGTTCAAGGCCACGGTGACCAGGTCGACGTTACCGGTACGCTCGCCGTTGCCGAACAGGCAGCCTTCGACACGGTCGGCGCCGGCCATCAGGCCCAGCTCGGTGGCGGCCACGCCGGTGCCACGGTCGTTGTGGGTGTGCAGGCTGATGATCACGCTGTCACGACGGTTGATATGGCGACCGAACCACTCGATCTGGTCGGCATAGATGTTTGGCGTGGCGCATTCCACGGTGGCCGGCAGGTTGAGGATCATCTTGTGCTCAGGCGTCGGGTTCCACACCTCGATCACCGCGTCACACACTTCCTTGGCGAACTCCAGCTCAGTCGCGCTGAAGGTCTCCGGGGAGTATTCGAAGGTCCATTGGGTCTCCGGCTGCTGGGCGGCGTATTTGACGAACAGCTTGGCGGCGTTGACCGCGATGGCCTTGATGCCGTCCTTGTCCTGGTTGAACACGATGCGACGGAACGACGGCGATGTGGCGTTGTACAAGTGAACGATGGCTTTCTTGGCGCCGCGCAGGGATTCGAACGTGCGCGCGATCAAGTCTTCACGGCCCTGGGTCAGCACCTGGATGGTGGTGTCCTCGGGGATGTGGTTGTCTTCGATCAGGGTGCGTACGAAGTCGAAGTCGGTTTGCGACGCAGCCGGGAACGAGGCTTCGATTTCTTTAACGCCTACCGCTACCAGGGTCTTCCAGAAGCGCAGCTTTTTTGCGGCGTCCATTGGCTCGATCAGCGACTGGTTGCCATCACGCAGGTCGGAGCTGCACCAGATCGGCGCTTCGGTGATGGTCTTCGATGGCCAGGTGCGGTCCGGGATATCGATGGTCGGAAACGCGCGGTACTTCGAAGACGGGTCTTTGAGCATGCTCATCGGGAAATCCTTTGTAGTAGGGGCCGAGAAAAGGCGGCCTGCCGTAGAACTGTTTTTAGGGATAAAACGTATAGACGAGGCAGATCGATTCAGCTTGGCAGTCGTGCGCTGACGAGGCACAAACTGCGGTGCTGGCGGAGCTGAATGAGGGTGTGAGAGGTTTTCATAAGCTCAACCCTAACCGCCGGGGTGAAAGATGGCAAGCAGTCGAGAAAAATTGAGAGAAGTTCTGTTATCTGCGTAGGAAACGAGATTTTGTGCTTGGTTATAAGGTGATGGCTGGTTTTAATTGCGCGCCCATTATCGAGCGCGCAATCGGACGGTTCAGGGTTGGAACGCGCCGATAAAGATTGCCGGGTCGACCCGTGCATCGTTCAGGCTGACATTCCAGTGCATGTGCGGTCCGGTCGCACGGCCCGTTGAACCGACCTTGCCGACCACTGCGCCGCGCGTGAGTTGATCGCCCACTTTCACGTCGATCTTCGACATGTGGCAGAACATGCTGATAAAGCCCTGGCCGTGGTCGACGAACACCGTATTGCCGTTGAAGAAGTAGTTACCGGTGAGAATCACCTTGCCGTTCGCCGGGGTCTTGATTGGAGTGCCCGCGGGTACGGCGAAATCCAGGCCGGAATGCGGATTGCGTTCTTCACCGTTGAAGAAACGGCGTACGCCAAACTTGCTCGACAGCGGCCCGTTCACCGGTTTATCCAGCACCAGGTTGCTCGGCAGGTTCGGGCTGAAACTGCGGTAGGCCTTGAGCTGCACCGCCAGTTCGCCTTCGATGCGCTTGAGTTGCGCCGGTTCAGGGTTTACCTGGCTTTTGTTTTTCAGGGTGATGCGCTGTTCCGGGTACTTCTTGTAACCGACGATAAACGGCAGGCTGCGCCCGCCGCTGCTGAGGCGCTCGTTGCCCGGTTTAACGGTCAACGGGATGCCGACAATCGCCAGCCAGTTGTCCGCCTCCTTCACTACCAGTACCGGTTTGCCTTGATAGGTGGCTTTCGGCGCTGCCGCCGAGGGGCCGAGTTCTACGACTGCAACGCCACCCGGCACGGGTTTGTTCAAGGTGCGCGTGATATAGCTGTCGGCCTGGGCATTTACGGCGAGGCACAGCAGCATCAACAGACTAAAGAGACGTGGCATTAATCAATCCAATAACGAAAGGGTGACGGGTGTCAGGTGGTTGTCTTCCACCCGTACTTGCAATTGGCCCTCACCGAGACGCGCGGTGAGGCGCTGGCCGGTGTGGGTCTGCGCGGCGTTGCGAATGGCCTGGCCGCGTTCGTCCAGCAGGATGCTGTAACCACGGCCCAGGGTCGCCAGCGGGCTGACCACCTGCAGCGTCTGCACCTGGCTTTGCAGTTGCAGGCGCCGCGCCTTGAGGCCTTCGCGCATGGCGCGGGGCAGGCGTTCGGCGAGGCTGTCCAGGCGCTGACGCAGCAGGGCCAGTTGGCGGCCGGGGTGTTGGCCGGCAAGACGGGTTTCCAGGCGGATCAAGCGTTCGCGCCGGGTATTGAGGCTGCGCTCGAACGCACGGCGCAGGCGCATGTCCAGGTCATCCAGGCGCTGGGCCTGTTGGCGCAGACGCTCGCCAGGGTGACGCAGACGTCGGGCCATGCCTTCCAGGCGCAGGCGGTCATGGCTCAGGCGATTGCGCATCAGCATCACCAGGCGACGGTGCAGGTTTTCGACTTGGCGTACCAAGTGGCTGGCGTCCGGCGCGAGCAATTCCGCTGCGGCGGATGGGGTAGGGGCGCGGACATCGGCGACGAAATCGCTGATGGACACATCGGTCTCATGGCCAACGGCGCTGACGATGGGCGTAACGCAGGCGTCCACCGCGCGTGCCACGGCCTCTTCGTTAAAGCACCAGAGGTCTTCCAGCGAACCGCCACCACGCGCCAGGATCAGCGCATCAAAGCCCCGTGCGTCGGCGAGTTTCAGCGCACGTACGATCTGCGGGATGGCTTCGCGGCCTTGCACGGCTGTCGGGATCAATGTCAGCTCAACGTTCGGTGCCCTGCGGCGGAACACGCTGATGATGTCGCGGATCACCGCGCCGGTTGGCGAGCTGATAATGCCGATGCGCCGAGGATGCGCCGGCAGCGGCACTTTACGTTCAGCGCTGAACAGACCTTCGGCACTGAGCTTTTCTTTCAGCGCATCGAACGCCAGGCGCAACGCGCCATCACCGGCCGGTTCCACGGTATCGAGGATCAGTTGGTAATCACCCCGGCCTTCGAACAGCGAGACCTTGCCACGCACTTTCACCGCCAGGCCATCCTTCAGCGCCTGGCGAACCCGCGCGGCGTTGTTGCGAAACAGCGCGCAACGCACCTGGGCGCCGCTGTCCTTGAGGGTGAAATACACATGGCCGGAGGCCGGGCGGGCGAGGTTGGAGATCTCGCCTTCGACCCAGATATTGGTGAACACGTCTTCCAGCAACACCCGCGCGCGGCCGTTGAGCTGGCTGACAGTCAGGACTTCGCGGTCCAGGCCCAGTCGGGCAAAAGGATCTTTAATCATGGGCGGCAGTTTATAGGCATTCGCGCAGTGTTTGACAGAATTGCTCCACCAGCGCACTTGGCGCCTGCGCGCAGGCGAGGGCCACGGTGCTGAGGCAGTCCGGGTCGGCCAGGGGCAGAAAGTGCACGTTGACCGGGGCGATGTCCCGCATGGACTTTGGTAACAAGGCAATACCGAAGCCCGCCTGGATCAGCTGCAACTGGGTGGTCTTGCGGGACATCACCCGCGCGGCCTTGGGGAAAAATCCCGCGCGCATGCACAACTCGGCTGACAGATAACTCAGGCCGCCGCGTTGGGGATGGGGGATCGAGATAAACGCTTCGTCCTTCAATTGCTCCAGTTCGATAGGCGCATTGCTGCGCGCCAGCCCATGATTCGGCGGCACCGCCAGCAACAGTTGCTCGCTATATAAAGGCACGACTCGCACGCCTTCGCGCTGGCGCAACACGGGCAGGCGCAAGAGCCCGACGTCCAGGCGTCCGTCGGCGATCTCTTCCAACTGCGCTTCGGAAGACAGTTTAACGATGTCCATCGACACCCCTGGGCAGCGTTCCAGCCATGTGCTGATACCTTGCAGCAATGGGCCGCTCATCGGCACGGTGCTCGAATGGCTCAGGCGCAGCGTGCCCAATTCGCCATTACCCACTTGGGTTGCCATCTCGCTGGCCTTGAGTAATTCGCTCAGCAGGTTGCGGGCTCGAGGATAGAAGGCTTCACCCGCAGCCGTGAGTCGCGGCTGGCGCGCCGTGCGTTCGAATAACGGGGTTTGCAGGTGGGTCTCCAGCTCCTTAATCTGCCGGCTCAGCGCTGACTGCGCCACAAACAGACGCTCGGCGGCGGCAGTGAAGCTGCCGCTGTCGGCGATTTCAACGAAGTAGCGCAGTTGGCGGGTGGAAATCACGCGTCATGCCTTTTCGAGATGGGTGGATGGCTTTGAAGATATTAGTCGCATCGCTCACCGCTGGCTAAAGTGATTGCCATCTCTAATAAGGAATTACCCATGAGCCCGGTCGAGTTGATGAGCCAGTGGTCGTTTGATGGTATGGATTGGTTGGTCATCGGCCTGGGCATCGTTGTGGCCTATATCGTATTTGGCATCGCCGGCTTTGGTACGGCGTTGGTGGCGGGGCCACTGCTGATCCTGTTTATGCCACTGTCGAAAATCATCCCGCTGCTGGTGCTGCTGGATTTTGTCGCGGCCTTTGGCAACCTGCTGCAAGCGCGGCGTGATGTGAACAAGCCGGAACTGCTGCGGTTACTGCCGTGCATGGCGATGGGTTGCACACTGGGCATGGTGTTTTTGCTAAACCTGCATTCGGACCTGTTATTGCTGCTGATGGGCCTGTTCATCAGTGCCTACGCTCTCTACAGCCTGGCGGTAAAGGCGCGGCCGGCTCAGCTGGCGGCGGGATGGTCGATTCCGATGGGCACCGTGGGCGGGTTATTTGGTGCGTTGTTCGGCAGTGGCGGCTTTCTCTACGCGATCTATCTGAATAGCCGCCTTCCAAAGGACGCGGCGCGCGCCACCCAGAGTGCGTTGATCAGTTGCAGCACGGTGGTGCGCCTGAGCTTGTTCCTGATTGCCGGGGTGTATGCGGATTTGCCGTTGTTGATGTTGGCGGTGTGCCTGTTGCCGGCGATGGCGCTTGGGCTGTGGTGTGGGCGCAGGTTGACGATGCGCATGTCCCGTGAAGCGTTTGTAAGATTGGTGACCTGGCTGGTGCTGGCGAGCGGTATTGCCTTGATCGGGCGCTACCTGAGCACTTGACCTCATTTCTTCAGGGATTAAGCTGCCAGCCTTCAGGGCCTCATCGCGGACAAGCCCGGCTCCCACAGTTGATTGCGATTAAATGTGGGAGCCGGGCTTGCCCGCGATGGCGCCAGTAGCCACACCGCAGGACTCTCATGAATTCCCAAAGCATCCTTGTCCCCAAAATCTCCACCTTGCCCGTCCACGAACCCCGCGCCCGGGCGATCGTGCGCTGGCTGGTGCGCAAGAACATCATCAAGGAAGAGCTGACCACCTGTGGCCGCACCGGCAACCGCATGGCCTACGCCCTGGCCGGTGGTGCCCGCGCCGTGGTGCTGCACCCCGAGGCGCTGCCGTTCAACGAGCCGATCAACGGCCTGGAAATCATCTACAAGCGCTGCATCTACACGCCGGCCAAGGGCTTTCTCGAAGAAGCCGGCTGCCCGGAATGCCGCAAGGAAGTCGGCGAAGCCTTGTTCGACAGCCTGGAAGATTGGATGCCCGGCCACACCGATAACTTCACCTGCCCGCTGTGTGGGCATGAAGACGACATCAATGGGTTCCTGTTCCTACAGGAATGCGGGTTTTCCAACCTGGGATTCATTTTCAACAACTGGGCGGAGGCAGGGTTCAAGCAGAGCTTTATCGACGAATTTGCCGATTGGCTGGACCAGAAGATGAGTTGGGTCAAAGTCGAGCTTTAACCCTTCTATCAGTATTACCAAGTTTGTCAGAGTTTTACATTGAGCCCGACAGGGTGCATGTATATAATGGCGCGCTTCCATTTTCCCGCTCGGGAGCCCCCGCGATGCTGCGTATCAGCCAAGAAGCTCTGACATTCGACGACATTCTCCTAGTGCCCGGTTATTCCGAGGTGCTTCCTAACGAAGTCAGTCTCAAGACCCGCCTAACCCGTGGCATCGAGCTGAATATTCCCCTGGTTTCCGCTGCCATGGACACCGTCACTGAAGCCCGTTTGGCAATCGCCATGGCTCAGGAAGGCGGCATCGGCATCATCCACAAGAACATGACCATCGAGCAGCAAGCTGCCGAAGTGCGCAAGGTCAAGCGTTACGAAGCTGGTGTGGTGAAAGATCCCATCACCATCGAAGCCGACGCTACCGTGCGTGACCTGTTCGAACTGACCCGCATGCACAACATCTCCGGCGTTCCGGTGTTGCACGATGGCGACCTGGTCGGCATCGTCACTTCCCGTGACGTGCGTTTCGAGAACCGCATGGAAGTCACTGTACGCGATGTGATGACGCCTAAAGAGCGCCTGGTCACTGTCCGCGAAGGTGCCGACAAGAATGATGTGCGCGAATTGCTGCATAAAAACCGCATCGAGCGCGTGCTGATCGTCGACGACAAATTCGCCCTCAAGGGCATGATGACCGTCAACGACATCGAAAAAGCCAAGGCTTACCCGCTGGCCAGCAAGGATGACCAAGGTCGTCTGCGCGTTGGCGCCGCCGTCGGTACCGGTAAAGACACCGGTGACCGCGTTTCGGCCCTGGTCGCTGCCGGCGTTGACGTGGTGGTGGTCGACACCGCCCACGGTCACTCCAAAGGCGTGATCGACCGCGTGCGTTGGGTCAAACAGAACTTCCCTGATGTACAAGTGATCGGCGGCAACATCGCCACCGGCGCAGCGGCCAAGGCCCTGGCTGAAGCGGGCGCCGATGCAGTCAAGGTCGGTATCGGCCCTGGCTCGATCTGCACCACCCGTATCGTTGCCGGTGTGGGCGTGCCGCAAATCAGCGCCATCGCCAACGTCGCCGCTGCCCTTGAAGGCACCGGCGTTCCGTTGATCGCCGACGGCGGCATCCGTTTCTCCGGTGACCTGTCCAAGGCCATCGTTGCCGGTGCTTCCTGCGTGATGATGGGCTCGATGTTCGCCGGTACTGAAGAAGCGCCAGGCGAGATCGAACTGTTCCAGGGCCGTTCCTACAAGGCTTACCGCGGCATGGGTTCGCTGGGCGCCATGTCCCAGGCGCAAGGTTCTTCCGACCGTTACTTCCAGGACTCCTCGGCAGGCGCCGAGAAACTCGTCCCGGAAGGCATCGAAGGCCGTGTGCCGTACAAAGGCACACTGAGCGCGATCATCCATCAACTGATGGGCGGCCTGCGTTCCTCGATGGGCTACACCGGCAGCGCCGACATCGAAGAAATGCGCACCAAGCCAGAGTTCGTGCGGATCACCGGCGCCGGCATGGCTGAATCCCATGTCCACGACGTGCAGATCACCAAGGAAGCGCCAAACTACCGAGTAGGTTGAGGCTTCCAGCAAAACGTTAAGTAACCGGGGCTGTTCTTTCAGCCCCGAGTTGTTTCTGATTCATTAGACGAGACTGACTTCATGGCCCTCGACATTCACGCCCACCGCATCCTGATCCTCGACTTCGGTTCCCAGTACACCCAGCTGATTGCCCGCCGCGTGCGTGAAATCGGCGTGTACTGCGAACTGCATCCGTTCGACATGGACGACGAAGCGATCCGCGAATTCGCACCTAAAGGCGTCATCCTCGCCGGTGGCCCCGAGTCCGTGCACGAAGCCAACAGCCCGCGTTGCCCGCAGGCTGTATTCGATCTGGGCGTGCCGGTCTTCGGTATTTGCTACGGCATGCAGACCATGGCCGAGCAACTGGGCGGCAAGGTCGAAGGGTCCGAGCTGCGTGAATTCGGTTATGCCCGTGTCGACGTGGTCGGCAAGAGCCGCCTGCTGGACGGCATTGAAGACCACATCGACGCCGACGGCCTGTTCGGCCTCGACGTGTGGATGAGCCACGGTGACAAAGTCACCAAGATGCCGGAAGACTTCCATATCCTGGCCAGCACGCCGAGCTGCCCGATCGCCGGCATGTTCAGCGACGAGCGCCGTTACTACGGCGTGCAGTTCCACCCGGAAGTGACCCACACCAAACAAGGCGGCCGCATCCTGTCGCGCTTCATCCTCGACATCTGCGAGTGTGAAGCCCTGTGGACGCCGTCGAAGATCGCTGAAGACGCCATCGCCAACGTGCGCGCCCAAGTCGGTACCGACAACGTACTGCTCGGCCTGTCCGGCGGTGTTGACTCCTCCGTGGTTGCTGCGCTGCTGCACAAAGCCATCGGCGACCAGCTGACCTGCGTCTTCGTCGACAACGGCCTGCTGCGCCTGCACGAAGGCGAGCAAGTGATGGCCATGTTCGCCGAGAACATGGGCGTCAAGGTGATCCGCGCCAACGCCGAGGACCAGTTCCTCAACAACCTGGCCGGCGAGTCCGACCCAGAGAAGAAGCGCAAGATCATCGGTCGCACCTTCATCGACGTCTTCGATGCCCAGGCCAAACACCTGGACAACATCAAGTACCTCGCCCAGGGCACCATCTACCCCGACGTGATCGAGTCGGCCGGCGCCAAGAGCGGCAAGGCCCACGTTATCAAGTCCCACCACAACGTGGGTGGCCTGCCTGAGGAAATGAACCTCAAGCTGGTAGAACCGCTGCGCGAACTGTTCAAGGACGAAGTCCGCCGTCTGGGCCTGGAACTCGGCCTGCCGTACGACATGGTCTACCGCCACCCATTCCCAGGCCCGGGCCTGGGTGTGCGTATCCTGGGTGAAGTGAAAAAGGAATACGCCGACCTGCTGCGTCGCGCCGACCACATCTTCATCGAAGAACTGCGCAAGGCCGACTGGTACCACAAAGTCAGCCAGGCGTTCGTGGTGTTCCAGCCGGTGAAATCCGTTGGTGTTGTAGGCGATGGTCGTCGTTACGCGTGGGTAGTTGCACTGCGCGCCGTAGAAACCATCGACTTCATGACCGCCCGTTGGGCACACCTGCCGTACGAACTGCTGGAAACCGTCAGCGGTCGTATCATCAATGAGATCGAAGGTATTTCGCGCGTGACGTATGACGTGTCGAGCAAGCCGCCGGCGACGATTGAGTGGGAGTGATCCTGCGTTAGCAGGTAAATGCTGAACAACAAAACCCCGGCCATGTGCCGGGGTTTTGTGTTTATGGCATGTAAGTCTTTGGTCAAAAACCGTATCAGATAAACAATACTCAGAATGAAATGCATCATATAGGGTGCATAAATTCAGATTTATCTATTCATGCAGTATATGGGGGGCATTTTGATATGGAAGAGTTAGGCAAATTGATCCGCAGCCTCCGTAAAACAGCGGGCCTTTCACAAAGCCAGCTTGCGCACCGTCATGGCATGAGCCGCTCCACTATTTCGGGGGTCGAGAACAACACGATCTCCGAAGTGGGAATTCGCAAAGTCGAAGCGATCCTCGAGGGCTTGGGGTACGAATTGACCGCCATACCAAAACGTCGGCGCAAAACCCTCGATGAATTGAAATCAGTAAGCTTCCATGATGAGTCAAAGGGATCGGTTGTATATCGGCGAAGCACTCACCCAGAGTTCGCGGCGGTAGGAGAGAAGATGACTGCTGCATGGACGGCAGGGCTGGCAAAAAGTATCGCAGTGCAATGATCTTCCCGGTTGATGCTTACCGCCGCGCAATATCCGAAAAGTAAAACTTATCCAACGTATGCCGCGACTCGGTGTACTCGAACTGCCGACCATCTTGCAAAAACGTCTGGTTGCTCACCACGATCACATGGCTCTGCCCTTCGAGGTCGAGGTGTGCCTGGTCGTCCTTGCCGCGTGGCAGGGCTTCGATGGTGCGTTGGGCGTAGGCAATTTGCAGCTGCAAAGTCTGTTCGATAAACGCGTAGATCGACTGTTCGGCAATCGAGCGGTCCAGGCCGGGGATCACATCAGCGACGAAGTGGTTGATGTCGAGGATCGCGCGTTTACCGTCGATGCGCCGTACCCGTTTGATGCGGGTGATCAGCGTACCGGGCTCTGCTTCGATGTGCTGCAGCAGTGAACCCTCCAGTGGGAATTGGGTGAACTCGACCACTTCAGTGCGTACGTCGTCGCCCAAGTCGGCGTGGGTTTCGTGGAAGCTGACGATGCCGCCGAGTTGGAACTCAATCGGGTTAGGCGACAACACGAATGTGCCCTTGCCATGGATTTTTTGCGCGAACCCACGCTCCTGCAACTGCTCGATGGCGCGGCGCACGGTGCCTCGGCTGGCCTGGTAGCTGTCCATCAGTTCGGTTTCGGAGGGAAGGCGCGTGCCGCGCTGCAGGCGTTCGGTGGTGATGCTGGCAAGCAGATCCGTGTAGATCTGGTTGTATTTGCTCATGGGGATGGCTCTTTGCCGGGGTTGCGGTCAAGGCAGGAACCTTAGTGGCAGAGAGGGGGTTTGTCCATTAGACCCTTGGATTTATGCGGCTTGCAGCGATGCGGTGGCCTACAGGAAATAAACAAAATCAAACTCGTACAGACGAGTTGTTGCTTTAACTCGTACAGACGAGTACTTTTGCCCTCGGCGTGCTGCCAATGACTGCCCCTCAAATAAAAAAATCAAAGTGGAAAACAAGCATGAGCCACGACTATTCGAACATTGCCCGCGAGATCCTCGAAAACCTCGGGGGCCGTGACAACCTTGAGCAAGCTGCCCACTGCGTGACCCGCCTGCGCCTGGCGCTCAAGGACCCGAGCCTGGTCAATAGCGGCGCGCTGAACCAGGTCGATCTGGTCAAGGGTTCGTTCTTCACCGGCGGCCTGTTCCAGGTGGTGATCGGTCCCGGCGAAGTGGAAAAGGTCTACGCCGCCCTGCGCGAACAGACCGGTCTCGCCGCCGCCACCATCGCCGATGTGAAGAAGAAGGGCGCCGACAAGACCAACGCTATGCAGCGCCTGGTGCGGGTGTTTTCCGATGTGTTCATGCCGATCCTGCCCGCGCTGATCATCGCCGGCCTGTTGATGGGCGTGAACAACCTGATGGGCGCCAAGGGCATGTTCATCGAGGGCAAGACGCTGCTGGAGGCCTATCCGAACCTGGATGGGCTGTGGAGCTTGATCAACCTGATGGCCAACACCTCGTTCGTGTTCCTGCCGGCGCTGGTCGGCTGGTCGGCGGCCAAGCGCTTCGGCGGCAGTGAAATCCTTGGCATTGTGCTTGGCCTGATGCTGGTGCACCCGGACCTGCTCAACGCTTGGAACTACGGCAAAGCCGTGGCCGGGCTCGACGGCCAGAGCCTGCCGTACTTCGATATTTTCGGCTGGTTCCAGATCGAAAAAGTCGGCTACCAAGGGCAAATCCTGCCGATCCTGATGGCGGCGTATGTGATGAGCGTGATCGAGAAATGGTTGCGGGCGCGGGTGCCCAATGCGATTCAACTGCTCGTCGTGCCGATCACCACCATCGTCGTTACCGGTGTGCTGGCCCTGGCGATTATCGGCCCGGTGACCCGTCACCTCGGCATCCTGATCACCGAAGGCGTGGTCACCCTGTTTGACCTGGCGCCGATGGTCGGCGGGGCGATTTTCGGCCTGCTGTATGCGCCGCTGGTGATCACCGGCATGCACCACATGTTCCTTGCCGTGGACCTGCAACTGATCTCCACCCAGGGCGGCACCTTTATCTGGCCGATGATCGTCATGTCCAACCTGGCCCAGGGCAGCGCCGCGCTCGCGGTGTTCTACATGAGCCGCAATGCGCGGGACAAAAGCATGGCTTCGACTTCGGCAATTTCGGCGTATTTCGGCATCACTGAACCGGCGATGTTCGGGGTGAATTTGCGCTTCAAGTTTCCGTTTTATGCGGCCCTTGTTGGCTCGGCGCTGGGCAGCATTTTCCTCGCGCTGAACAAGGTGCAGGCCTCGGCCATTGGGGTGGGGGGCTTGCCTGGATTTATCTCGATCGTGCCGCAATCCATCGCGGTGTTTGTGATCGGCATGGTCATCGCGATGGTGGTGCCGTTTGTTTTGACCTGTGCGTTGAGCATGAAGATTGTTCGGCCCGGATACAGGGTCGCCTGAACTACCGCCTTCGCGAGCAAGCCCGCTCCCACATTTGAAATGCGTTCCCCCTTGTGGGAGCGGGCTTGCTCGCGAAGAGGCCCTCAAGGCCAGCACAAAAATCAACTGAAGGAACCCACCATGCAAAACTGGCAACACTCGGTGATCTACCAGATCTACCCCAAAAGCTTCCACAGCCACGCGGGTAACGCCACCGGTGACCTGCTGGGCATCGTGGACAAACTCGATTACCTGAAATGGCTGGGCGTGGACTGCCTGTGGATCACCCCGTTCCTGCGCTCGCCGCAACGCGACAACGGCTATGACATCAGCGACTACTACGCCATCGACCCGAGCTACGGGACCATGGCCGACTGCGACCTGCTGATCAGCGAAGCGGCCAAACGTGGCATCAAGCTGATGCTGGATATCGTGGTCAACCACACCTCCATCGAGCACGAGTGGTTCCAGCAAGCGCGCAGCAGCCTCGACAACCCGTACCGGGACTTCTACATCTGGCGCGACCAGCCGAACAACTGGGAATCCAAGTTCGGCGGCTCGGCCTGGGAATACGAGGCGCAAACCGGCCAGTACTTCCTGCACCTGTTCGACCACACCCAGGCCGACCTCAATTGGGACAACCCGCAGGTGCGCGCCGAGGTGTTCAAGCTGATGCGCTTCTGGCGTGACAAGGGCGTGGGCGGTTTCCGCCTGGACGTGATCAACCTTATCTCAAAGCCCGTCGACTTTCCCGAAGACAACAGCGACGGCCGCCGTTTCTACACCGACGGCCCGAATGTGCACGAATACCTGCAGGAAATGCACCGCGAAGTCTTCGAAGGGCATGACCTGATCAATGTCGGCGAGATGTCATCCACCAGCCTCGAACACTGCATTCGCTACTCGCGGCCGGAGTCGAAAGAACTGTCGATGACCTTCAACTTTCATCACCTGAAAGTGGATTACCCGAACCTGCAGAAGTGGGTGAAAGCTGACTTCGATTTCCTGCAACTCAAGCAGATCCTCTCCGACTGGCAAATGGGCATGCAAGCCGGTGGCGGCTGGAACGCGCTGTTCTGGTGTAACCACGACCAGCCACGGGTGGTTTCGCGTTTTGGCGATGACGGCGAGCATCGCGTGGTCTCTGCCAAGATGCTCGCCACCGCGCTGCACTTCCTCCAGGGCACGCCGTTCGTGTACCAGGGCGAAGAGCTGGGCATGACCAATCCGGGCTTCGACAGGATCGAGCAGTACCGCGATGTGGAGACGCTGAATATCTTCCGCCTCAAGCGCGATGCCGGCGAGTCCGAGGCGTCGAGCATGGCGGCGATTATGCAGAAGTCGCGGGACAACGGTCGCACGCCGATGCAATGGAATGCCGAGGAAAATGCGGGTTTCAGCGCCGGCGAGCCCTGGATCGGTATTCCGGCAAATGCTTCAACGATCAATGTCGAAAGCCAGCAGGATGACCCGGATTCAGTGCTGCATCACTACCGTGCGCTGATTGCCTTGCGGCGGCATGAGCCTCTGATCCAGGAAGGTGTTTACCGTCAACTGCTGCAAGACCACTTGCACGTCTGGGCGTACCTGCGCGAAGGCCATGGCGAGCGCCTGCTGGTGCTGAATAACTTCTACGGCACGCCCTGCGAAATCCAACTGCCGGACACCGTGATCAATCCGGCAAGTGAGCAACGCCTGCTGATCAGCAACTACCCCGACTGCCCGCAACGTACCGCCACGGTGACGCTGCGCCCTTACGAATCGTTTGTGCTGCACCTCAAGGACTGAGACCCGTTGTAACCCCGTGTGGGAGCACGGGGCGCTTTGAAAAAACATAATAAAAATATCGGAGTGCTTTATGAAAACAACAATAAAGCTGGGCCTCGTTGCGTCCTGTTTAAGCCTGCCTATTGGCGCTCAAGCTTTGGAATTTGCCGGTTACGTGCGCAGTGGCGCGGGGACTTCAACGGGCAGCGGCCCACAGCAGTGTTTCCAACTGCCGGGGGCGCAAACCAAATACCGCCTGGGTAACGAATGCGAGCAGTATGGCGAACTGGAGTTGCGCCAGGATCTGGTCACCCTCGACGACGGCTCGGTGCTCAGCGTCGATGCCATGGCGTCGCTCTACAACAAGTACGACCGTGAACTGAAGTTCCAGGGCGAGAACAACGGCACCGCGCGCATGCCGCAGATGTATGCGCAATGGTCCAACCTGCCCAGCCTCAATGGCGGCTCGCTGTGGGCCGGTCGGCGTTACTACAAGCGTAACGACATCCATATCTCCGACTTCTACTACTGGAACCAGAGCGCCACGGGCGGGGGCATCGAGGACGTGCTGATCGGCGACCTCAAGTACAGCTACGCGATTTCCCGCAAGGACAACCTGTACCAGAAGGAATACGCCACCCGTCACGACTTCAACGTCGCGGGCTTCAAGACCAACCCCGGCGGCGAGCTGGAACTGGGCTTGAGCTACATCGAAAAAGCGGGCGGGCGTGACACCAACAGCGGCTGGGCGATCACCGCGCAGCACGTGCAAAAGCCTTTCCTGGGCGGCAAGAACAAGTTTGCCTTGCAGTACGGCGAAGGCCCCGGTACTGGCTTGGGTTACACCGGCAATACCTTCCTGGATAAGAGCAGCAAAAGTTACCGCGCCGTCGAGTTTTTCGACTGGCAGGTGACTCCGCGTTTCGGTGGGCAGATCGAGGCGGTGTACCAGAAGGACATTCGTCCCGGCAGCCAGGATCAGACTTGGATGTCCCTCGGTGTGCGCCCGGCGTACGCCATCAGCGAGCAGTTCAAGCTGGTCACCGAGCTTGGGCATGATCAGGTCGACGCCAGCGGCGGCACGCGCAAGCTGAGCAAATTTACCTTCGCCCCAACCTGGTCGCCCAAAGGCCCGGATTTCTGGGCGCGGCCGGAAGTGCGCTTGTACTACACCTATGCAACGTGGAACGAAGCGGCCAAGCGCGCGGCGAATGAATGGGCGGCGGGGTCGGCGTTGTCCGATACCGGCTCCTACGGCACGGCACGGCATGGGTCGAACGTTGGTGTGCAAGTTGAATACTGGTGGAAATAGCGCGAACTCATGTGAATGCGCTTTGTGTGGGAGCTGGCTTGCCTGCGATGCGGGCGACTCGGTCTTTCAGGAAAACTGAGGCGATGCTAGCGCAGGCAAGCCAGCTCCCACATTGGAACGTCGTCGTCCTGGGGTTTGCATTAATCCAATGATTTTTACAGAACAAAACAGCAGGTGAAGCCATGACCACAACTCAACCCCTGGAACTGCTGGCGCCCTTGTCGGGTGTGCTGCTGGCGTTGGACAAGGTGCCCGACCCGGTATTCTCCAGTCGCCTGATCGGCGATGGCCTGTGCATCGACCCCACGTCGCAGACCCTCTGCGCGCCACTGGCCGGGGTGATCAGCAATATCCAAGACAGTGGGCATGCCATCAGCGTCACCGACGACAACGGCGTCCAGGTGCTGATGCATATCGGCCTGGACACCGTGAACCTGGCGGGCCAGGGCTTCACCCGGCGGGTGCAGGAAGGCCAGCGGGTGGAGGCCGGGCAAGCGCTGATCGAATTCGATGCCGATTATGTGGCGCTCAATGCGCGCAGTTTGCTGACCTTGATGCTGGTGGTCAGCGGCGAGCCGTTTACCCTGTTGGCGAACGGTCTTGTGGAGGTCGGCCAGCCGTTGTTGCAGTTATCCCCAAGTGAAACGGTTGAAGCGCTGGACGAGGAGGCGGGCGATGCGCTGTTCTCCAAACCGCTGACCTTGCCCAACGCCAACGGTTTGCACGCCCGCCCTGCGGCGGTGTTCGCCCAGGCGGCGAAGGGGTTCAATGCGAGCATCTACCTGCACAAGCAAACCCAGAGCGCCAATGCGAAGTCGCTGGTGGCGATCATGGCGTTGCAAACCGTGCAGGGCGACACCTTACAAGTGAGCGCGGCAGGGGAGGAGGCCGAGGCGGCGATCAACGCGCTGGTGGCCTTGTTGGCTGAAGGCTGTGGCGAGGCGGTTGCGACCGTTGCTGAGCCGGTTGCGGCGGAATTGTCGGCAACGTTGTTGCTGGGCGTGTGTGCATCACCGGGTTCGGCGTTTGGCCAGGTCGTTCAAGTGACCGAGCCTGAGCTGGCTATCACTGAACAAGGCACGGGGGAAACGGCTGAGCATGCCGCTTTGGCGCGCGGCCTCCAGGCTGCAAACGAAGCGCTGCAAGCTCTGCAAGACAAGGCCGCCGGCAGTGCCCAGGCAGAGATCTTCCGCGCTCATCAGGAACTGCTCGAAGACCCGACCTTGCTGGAACAAGCCCACAGCCTGTTGGCTGACGGCAAGAGCGCCGCATTTGCCTGGAACAGTGCCACCGTCGCGACGGCCCAACTGTTCCAGGGCTCAGGCAATGCCCTGCTTGCCGAACGTGCGGCAGACCTGGCCGACGTCGGCCAGCGCGTGCTGAAACTGATCCTCGGCATTCAAGACAGCGCGTGGGACTTGCCGGAACGCGCGATCCTGATCGCTGAACAACTGACGCCGTCGCAGACCGCCAGCCTGGATACACGCAAGGTGTTGGGTTTTGTCACGGTCGGCGGCGGCGCGACCAGCCACGTCGCCATCCTCGCCCGCGCCCTGGATATACCGGCGATTTGCGGCGTGTCGGCCCAAGTGCTGGCGTTGGCCAATGGCAAACAGGTCCTGCTCGACGCCGACAAAGGCGAGCTGCACCTGAACCCCAACCCGGCCGAGATCGAACACCTGGAAGTAACGCGCAAACAACAGGCTCTGCGCCATCAGCGCGACGTGGCGCACGCGTCTCTACCGGCAACCACTCGCGATGGCCATCACGTCGAAGTCACCGCTAACGTGGCTTCGTTGACGGAGGTGGAACAGTCCTTGAGCCTCGGCGGGGAAGGCGTCGGCCTGTTGCGCTCGGAATTTCTCTACCTGGGCCGCAACCGCGCACCGAGCCCCGACGAACAAGCGGCGACCTACACCGCGATCGCCCGTGCCCTGGGCCCCGAGCGCAACCTGGTGGTGCGCACCCTCGACGTTGGTGGCGACAAACCGTTGGCCTATGTGCCCATGGACGCCGAGACCAACCCATTCCTCGGTTTGCGCGGCATCCGCCTGTGCCTGGAGCGCCCGGAGCTGCTGCGCGAACAGTTCCGCGCGATCCTCGCCAGTGCCGGTTTTGCGCGGCTGCATATCATGTTGCCGATGGTCAGCCTGCTGTCGGAACTGCACCTGGCGCGCACAATCCTTAAAGAGGAAGCGCTGGCGCTCGGGCTCACTGAACTGCCGAAGCTGGGGATCATGATTGAAGTACCGTCCGCCGCGCTGATGGCGGATGTCTTCGCGCCCCATGTGGATTTTTTCTCCATTGGCACCAACGACCTGACTCAATACACCCTCGCCATGGACCGCGACCACCCGCGCCTGGCCAGTCAGGCCGACAGTCTCCACCCGGCGGTATTGCGCTTGATCGTCACCACGGTCAAGGCCGCGCATGCCCATGGCAAGTGGGTCGGCGTGTGCGGTGCGTTGGCGTCCGAAGCGCTGGCGGTGCCGGTGCTGATCGGGCTGGGTGTGGATGAGTTGTCGGTCAGCGTGCCGTTGATCCCCACCATCAAGGCCACCGTGCGTGAGCTGGACCTGGCTGACTGTCAGGCCATCGCCCGCCAGGTGTTGGGGCTGGAGGACGCCGTCCAAGTGCGTGAGGCCCTGCGCCAGTATCACGCGGCTACCGTTGAAACCTCACCTGTCGTGGAGCTTTGAGCATGTTCGAGAAATTGCAGCAGGCGTTCTGGAAGGCCCTGACGCCGGATTTGATTGCCGAGACGGTAGCGCCGCCGGGTTTGTTGTCGGCTGATGTGCTGAGGGCATTGGGTGGCGCGGATAATCTCAAGTCGCAGCAGCGGATGGCACTGACGCGGGTGCGGGTGCAGTTGCAGGATGCGGCGAAGCTTGATGCGCAGGCGCTGAAGGTGGCGGGTGTGCCGGGCGTGATGGTGTTGGCCGGTGGGGTTGTGCACCTGCTCACTGGCCTGAACTCGGCCTAGAGATCAAAGGAGATCAATGTGGGAGCCGGGCTTGCCCGCGATAGCGGTGTGTCAGGCGGCGGATATTTCGACTGACGGGCCGCCATCGCGGGCAAGCCCGGCTCCCACAGGATTTTGTGGCGTTTGGGAGAGTGTATTTACAACGGCTGGTTATCTTCCGGCGGCTTGGTCTTGTCCACACCCGGCACATGCAAATTGCCTTCGACCACCTGGTTGCCTTCCAGCTGCGGCTGGGTCACCCAGGTAAGAATGTCGTAATACCGCCGGATGTTCGCCACGAAATGCACCGGCTCACCGCCGCGCGCATAACCATAGCGCGTCTTGCTGTACCACTGCTTCTGCGACAGGCGCGGCAGCATCTTCTTCACATCCAGCCACTTGTTGGGGTTCAAACCTTCGCGCTTGGCCAGCGTGCGTGCGTCTTCCAGATGGCCGGTGCCGACGTTGTAGGCGGCGAGGGCGAACCAGGTGCGATCCGGCTCGGCGATGCTGTCGTCCAGTTCATCCTTGATCTTGGCCAGGTACTTGGCGCCGCCCATGATGCTTTGCTTGGGGTCCAGGCGGTTGGACACGCCCATCGCCTGGGCGGTGTTCTGGGTCAGCATCATCAGGCCGCGCACGCCAGTCTTGGAGGTGACGGCCGGTTGCCACAGCGATTCCTGATAGCCAATGGCTGCCAACAGGCGCCAATCGACCTTTTCTTCCTTGGCATAGGCCCGGAAGTGTTTCTCATACTTGGGTAAACGCTGCTGCAGA
Organism: Pseudomonas sp. H1_A03; assembly: GCF_054685145.1. Classification (NCBI taxonomy): domain Bacteria; kingdom Pseudomonadati; phylum Pseudomonadota; class Gammaproteobacteria; order Pseudomonadales; family Pseudomonadaceae; genus Pseudomonas; species Pseudomonas sp. H1_A03. Next base: position 114,293 of record NZ_CP162829.1, on the reverse strand, counting down.
TGCTGGGCAAAGGTGTAGGCGCCCACATAGCCGAGTACATCGACATGCCCGTAATAGCGGTCTTTGAGACGCTGCAGGGTGCCGTTCTTCTCGACCTTGTCCAGGTAACTGTTGATCTCGTTGAGCAAGCTGTTGTCTTCACCCGCCGCCACGGCCCAGCTCTGATTGCTGGCATTGCCCAGGTCGAAGGCCACGCGCACGTTGGGGAAGTACACCTGGTTCATGGCGACTTCGTTGGAGTCCACCAGGGTCAGGTCGATCTGCCCCTCGTCCACCATGCGCAGCAGGTCGACGACTTCAACGGCGTCGGACTCTTCGTATTCAATCGCAGGGTTCTGTTTCTTGAGCGCCGCCAGTTGTTCGGCGTGGGTGCTGCCCTTGAGCACCATGATCTTCTTGCCCACCAGGTCTGCCGCGTTCGTCGGGCGGGACTGGCCATTGCGGTAGATGATCTGCGGGGTGACTTCTAAATAAGGGTGGGAGAAACGCACCTGCGTCTGGCGCTGTTCGCTGCTGACCAGGCCGGCCGCCGCGAGGACCGGGCCGTTGGGCTTGCCCAGTTGGCCGAACAGGTCATCGAGGTTGTCAGCGGTCTCGATCTCCAGCTTCACGCCCAGGTCGTCGGCAAAGCGCTTGACCAGTTCGTACTCGAAACCGGTTTCACCGTTGCGGTCCTGGAAATACGTGGCCGGACTGTTTCGGGTGATCACCCGCAATACGCCATCCTCCTTGATTCGCTCGAGCGTGCTGGGTTTATCAACACAGGCGCTGAGCATCAGGAAGAGTCCGGTTGCGATGAGCCATTTGGCGCATCGCGGGCGCAAAGCAGTTGGGGAGAACATCTGCGCAGTATACGCAAACGGCCCACGGCGCCATATCTCGACAGCGCGGGACTTGTCTGCTAGCGCTTGCAAAACTGTGCTGCAGCCCGCAGAAATGCGGCTTGGCGAGGGATTGTGACGGTTAAAATAACTGCGCGGAATACCCCGGATGGCCCCTCAAAAGCGGTGCAATCCGGCCAACTGACGTCTGGCAGCAGCCACCGGTAGCGTTTCGGGTGCCGTTGGCGGCGGTTTACGCTAGAATGCACGGCCTCAAAGCACACCCCTTCCCGAGGCTGTCCCGAAGATGTTGATCCTGCGCGGCGCTCCTGCCCTTTCTGCCTTTCGCCACAGCAAACTCCTTGAGCAACTGAGCCAGAAGGTTCCAGCGGTTACAGGCCTGTATGCTGAATTTGCTCACTTCGCCGACGTTACCGGCGTGTTGGCCGCCGACGAACAGCAAGTGCTCGCACGCCTTCTGAAGTACGGCCCAAGCGTCCCCGTTCAAGAGCCTAATGGCCGCTTGTTCCTGGTACTGCCACGGTTTGGCACCATTTCGCCCTGGTCGAGCAAGGCCAGCGATATCGCCCGCAACTGTGGCCTTGAAAAAATCCAGCGTCTGGAGCGCGGTATCGCCTTCTACGTCGCGGGCCAGTTCAGCGATGCCGACGCCGAGTTGATCGCCAGCAGCCTGCACGACCGCATGACCCAGATCATCGTCAGCCAGCTGGAACAGGCTGCCGGCCTGTTCAGCCACGCCGAGCCCAAGCCGCTGAACGCGATTGACGTGCTGGGCGGCGGCCGCGCCGCCCTCGAGAAGGCCAACACCGAGTTGGGCCTGGCCCTGGCCGAAGACGAGATCGACTACCTGGTCAACGCCTTCAACGGCTTGAAGCGCAACCCGCACGACATCGAACTGATGATGTTTGCCCAGGCCAACTCCGAGCACTGCCGTCACAAGATCTTCAACGCCAGTTGGGACATCGACGGCGAGAGCCAGGAAAAAAGCCTGTTCGGCATGATCAAGAACACCTACGTGATGCACAGCGAAGGCGTTCTGTCGGCTTATAAGGACAACGCCTCGGTCATCGTCGGCTCTGTTGCCGGCCGTTTCTTCCCGGACCCTGAGACCCGCCAGTACGGCGCGGTGCAGGAGCCGGTGCACATCCTGATGAAGGTTGAAACCCACAACCACCCGACCGCGATTGCCCCGTTCCCGGGCGCAGCCACCGGTTCCGGCGGCGAAATCCGCGACGAAGGTGCTACCGGCCGTGGCGCCAAGCCAAAGGCTGGCCTCACCGGTTTCACCGTGTCCAACCTGCAGATCCCCGGCTTCGAACAGCCGTGGGAAGTGCCGTACGGCAAGCCTGAGCGCATCGTGACCGCGCTGGACATCATGATCGAAGGCCCGCTGGGCGGCGCCGCGTTCAACAACGAATTCGGTCGTCCGGCGTTGACCGGTTATTTCCGTACCTTCGAACAGTCCATCACCACCCCGCGTGGCGATGAAGTGCGCGGCTACCACAAGCCAATCATGTTGGCCGGCGGCATGGGCAACATCCGTGAAGAACACGTCAAGAAAGGCGAGATCCTGGTCGGCTCCAAGCTGATCGTACTCGGCGGCCCGGCGATGTTGATCGGCCTGGGCGGCGGCGCCGCTTCCTCCATGGCCACCGGCACCAGCTCGGCGGACCTCGACTTCGCTTCGGTACAGCGCGAAAACCCAGAGATGGAGCGCCGCTGCCAGGAAGTCATCGACCGTTGCTGGCAGCTGGGTGACAAGAACCCGATCAGCTTCATCCACGACGTCGGCGCCGGCGGTTTGTCCAACGCCTTCCCGGAACTGGTCAACGATGGCGACCGCGGTGGCCGTTTCGAACTGCGCAACATTCCAAACGACGAGCCGGGCATGGCCCCGCACGAAATCTGGAGCAACGAATCCCAGGAACGCTACGTTCTGGCCGTTGGCCCTGAAGACTTCGCGCGCTTCCAGGCCATCTGCGAACGTGAGCGTTGCCCGTTTGCCGTGGTCGGCGAAGCCACGGCCGAGCCGCAGCTTACTGTTACAGATAGCCACTTCGGCAACAGCCCGGTGGACATGCCACTCGAAGTGCTGCTGGGCAAAGCCCCGCGCATGCACCGTTCGGCCGTGCGTGAAGCCGAGCTGGGCGATGATTTCGACCCAAGCGCGCTGGAACTGGCCGATAGCATCGAACGCGTGCTACACCACCCGGCCGTGGCGAGCAAAAGCTTCCTGATCACCATCGGCGACCGCACCATCACCGGCCTGGTTGCTCGTGACCAAATGGTCGGCCCGTGGCAGGTTCCAGTGGCTGACGTTGCCGTCACCGCCACCAGCTTCGACGTCTACACCGGTGAAGCCATGGCCATGGGCGAGCGCACGCCGCTGGCCCTGCTGGACGCTCCGGCGTCGGGCCGCATGGCGATTGGTGAAACCCTCACCAACATCGCTGCTTCGCGCATCGGTAAATTGTCCGACATCAAATTGTCGGCCAACTGGATGTCCGCTGCCGGTCACCCAGGTGAAGATGCACGCCTGTACGACACGGTTAAAGCAGTCGGCATGGAACTGTGCCCGGAGCTGGGCATTACCATTCCGGTAGGCAAGGACTCCATGTCCATGGCCACCCGCTGGAACGAAGACGGCACCGACAAGAGCGTCACCTCGCCGCTGTCGCTGATCGTTACCGGTTTTGCACCGGTCACCGACATCCGCCAGACCCTGACCCCGCAACTGCGCATGGACAAGGGCACCACCGACCTGATCCTGATCGACCTGGGCCGTGGCCAGAACCGCATGGGCGCGTCGATCCTGGCACAGACCCATGGCAAGCTCGGCAAGCACGCGCCGGACGTCGACGACGCCGAAGACCTCAAAGCCTTCTTCGCCGTGATCCAGGGCCTGAATGCCGACGGCCACCTGCTGGCTTACCACGACCGTTCCGATGGCGGCTTGCTGACCAGCGTCGTGGAAATGGCTTTCGCCGGTCACTGCGGCCTGAACATCGTGCTCGACAGCGTTGCCGAGGATGCGTCTGAAATCAACGGCATCCTGTTCAACGAAGAGCTGGGCGCCGTGATCCAGGTGCGCCAGGACGCGACCCCGGACGTACTCGCCCAATTCAGCGCCGCCGGCCTGGACGACTGCGTGGCGGTGATCGGCCAGCCGATCAACAACGGCGAGATCAACATCTCTTTCAATGGCGACACCGTGTTTGCCGGCCAGCGCCGCTTGCTGCAACGCCAGTGGGCCGAGACCAGCTTCCAGATCCAGCGTCTGCGCGACAACGTTGAATGCGCCGAGCAGGAATTCGACGTGATCCTGGAAGAAGACAACCCTGGCCTGAGCACCAAGCTCAGCTTCGACGTCAACCAGGACATCGCCGCGCCTTACATCAAGAAAGGCATCCGCCCACAAGTTGCGGTACTGCGTGAGCAGGGCGTCAACGGCCAGGTGGAAATGGCGGCCGCGTTCGACCGCGCCGGCTTCAATGCGATCGACGTGCACATGAGCGACATCCTCGCCGGTCGCGTTGACCTCAATGAGTTCAAAGGCCTCGTCGCCTGCGGCGGTTTCTCCTACGGCGACGTGCTGGGTGCCGGTGAAGGCTGGGCCAAATCGGCCCTGTTCAACAGCCGTGCCCGCGACGCGTTCCAGGGCTTCTTCGAACGCACCGACAGCTTCACCCTGGGTGTGTGCAACGGTTGCCAGATGATGTCCAACCTCAGCGAACTGATCCCGGGCAGCGAGTTCTGGCCGCACTTTGTGCGCAACCGTTCCGAGCAGTTCGAAGCCCGTGTTGCCATGGTGCAGGTGCAGGAGTCCAACTCGATCTTCCTGCAAGGCATGGCCGGTTCGCGCATGCCAATCGCCATCGCACACGGTGAAGGCCATGCCGAGTTCGCCAGCGAAGAAGCCCTGCTCGAAGCCGACCTGTCCGGCACGGTGGCGCTGCGCTTCGTCGACAACCACGGCAAGGTCACCGAGACCTACCCGGCCAACCCGAACGGCTCGCCGCGCGGGATCACCGGTCTCACCAGCCGCGACGGTCGCGTCACCATCATGATGCCGCACCCGGAGCGTGTATTCCGCGCCGTGCAGAACTCGTGGCGCCCGGAAGAGTGGAACGAAGACGGCGCCTGGATGCGCATGTTCCGCAACGCGCGCGTGTGGGTGAACTAAGACGGTGTACAAGCTCGCCTTCTTCGTGCCCGACAGCCATGTGGAGACGGTGAAAACCGCCGTCTTCGCCGCCGGCGGCGGACGCATCGGCAGCTACGACAGCTGCGCCTGGCAAGTGCTGGGCCAGGGCCAATTCCGCGCGATGGACGGCAGCCAGCCGTTTATTGGGCAGGTGGGCCAGGTTGAAGTGGTTGAGGAATGGAAGGTTGAGTTGGTGGTGGCGGATGAGTTGATTGTGGCTGTTGTGGCTGCACTCAAGCTTAGCCATCCGTATGAGACACCGGCGTATGAGGTGTGGCAGTTGGCGGATTTTTAACTCGCACGCTGCAAAAACAAGAAACCCGCTGAGCCAGTTTGGTCAGCGGGTTTTTTTTTGCTTCTAAATGCCTCATTTTGGGAGGATTTTTAATGGTCCGTACTAATAGATACTTCTGGTTCGACGGAGAGGGATATTAGATTGGCAATCTCTGTATATAGTTGTACGTCTTCTTCAGTTGATGAAATCGAAACTACAAGGCTATAGCGACTACGACTGTTACACCTCCCTAAATGAGGTCTATAACGCCACCAGCCAGCTACGGGATATATAGCAATTTTGTCTCGTGCGGCTAAATCAATAGCTGGGCCAGTCCAAACGTCGCTATGTATCGATCCAGCAGCGACATGTTTTGAACCAAAGGTCCAATTATTGTCTGATTCGGCAGGCGGAGGATTTTTCTCTAGGCGCTCCAGCTTATTTATACGGTGCCTGAAGGCTGCCTCAGTCTCAGATTTTCTTTTTAGGTCGAATCGTAGACCGAATGATTGATATCTGGCGGGAACAACTTGCGCCATCTCTCCTGGGCTCGGCTCTACAAAGTAAGATAACGTGATTTTAAGCTGAACTTCACTATTCTCTAAACGCTCCAGTTCAGCCTTTGGCCAGGGAAGATCGTAATAATGGACTTCGTTGAAATGTGGCTCACCCTTTTCTCGACCGTTATCATCACAATCCCTGATAAAAGGTTGTATATATGTTTCGGAAATTAGTGCTAGATCATTTTGCGCAGAGGCAAGGGCGCGTTGCAATTGTGGAACGCCGTATCCAAAGTGCCTGGCGAGTAACACACGATCCTTTTTGCTCTTTCCCTTCAGTCGGCTAAGCATTACAGGAGTCCATTGAGCACTATGAATAATTAGCGCTCGTATAGTCTCCGGCCAGAGTTTTGGATGATGGGCCATTATAGCAGCAGCCAGACCCGCTGCTTGGGCAGTAGCTGAGCTAGTCGCCCAAAACTCTTCCACAGGATTATTAGTAAAATCCTTTCCTGTAGTAAGGATAGATAGGGAAGGTATGCCTGAAATTATTTGTCGTCCATCAGGACTTATAGCTTTGTTCCCCGCTTCAAAAACTACTTCCGGTTTGATTGGCGTTTTGGAGTGCTCCCAGTCAATTGAGGCACGGCTATATGGGCTGTGATCGCCAACGTTAGCTACTGGGTGCCAATCTTCATATCCGGGTTGGCTTTGCAAATCTACTTTGTCTGTGAATCCGCCTACAGCTAAAGCATTCCAGGCTTGCGCGGGATCTTCAATTGGAAATTCGTATAGATCTGATACATCCTCAGGATTTGAAGAGTCAGGAATGTTTCCTGCCGAGAGAATGAACAGGCGCCTAGGTCCCAATTCTCCATCATCATCAAAATCGCCAACCATAGAACCGGAGCAAATTTGGTCGATTGAAGAGCTCCACGTCGTAGGTCTTATACCTGAAACATGCTCGTTGGATACTGCCATACAGTAAACGCGATTTCGTGTCGGTGCTCTTGTTTCAGCAAGGCTTACTGCGGACTGGGTAATCACTCCGTAGCTTGAGGGACTGTTTCGCTCCCATCCTCGTGGAGGTAGAAACTTAACAGACTCGATCTTTGCGTTTAGGTTAACGCTTCTCTGGTCCGCAAGCGAGTAAGTCAGATCCCCAAATAGCACCGCTCCTGCCATGTTGGTCCCATGACCATGGTGATCATCGCTGCCCCAGTCAAGATTAACAGACTGACAATCCTCAAGTGAGATCGCTGGTTGTAAAAGAGGATGTGCGTGATTTACTCCGTTATCGAGAATGCAGACCGAAGGGCTGTCAGCTGCTGGAGGTTTAATGCGTCCTGAGAGATCGGAGGTCCAATGAAATTTATCTTTGGGAGGTAACCGAGTAAAAAAATATGGGTTGTCAGTAGCTCCTCTAAGCTCCTCAACTCCATCAGAGTTATTTGTAAGAAGTGATATTTCCAATGTATTTGCGTAAATAAGTAGTACTTCTGTGTCTGGAAAGCTGAGATGGTTTTCACTTACTCGTAATTTGAGAGTTTGACAGATGCGACGTAGCTGGTCGACTCTTGTAGGAATGCACCAGCACTCCCACCACAATTGTTTAGAAAGCCCGGCTGGAAAGGGGCGCGAGTCTGTCCATAAAGTTTCAAGATTTCCAAGGGTAAATTCGTTTACTGATGAGAATTTGCTATCGTTTTTTGCGTTTCCTTTAGGTGTCTTTTCCTCCGCATATTCTCTTAGTTTTTCACCTAGGAAATCAACTGCATCTATTGGGACGTATAAGGCACCTATGGCGCCGCCATCCTCGGAAACTCTTAGCGCGGAAAGTCTAATGTTTTGAGTTTTCCAGTTAAGGTCTGAAGGTACGCTACCCGACTCAAAGATAACTTCAAGGTACAACCCAGGCGAGCCCTCACAAATATCGGAACTGAAATACCCGTTCTGCCCAGAAAACGCAGTTATTGCTAATTCGAATTTTTCCCTGAGACGGCTCCCATGACCCTCTCCGCGCTCTGAAGATAGGCCACTCATGTCCTTCTGTGGGCGTTGATAAGGACGACCACTTTGGAATTTTTCAAATCGGAAATGCGGAAGCTCGTACGACGCCATTTGGAATTTTCCATAAATCCATGGCTCTGCTCGCTTACTTCTGCTAGCTAGAGCTCAAGCCTGACAAAGTATTCTTAAGTGTGCGGCGTTGTTGTAGTGCGTTCGATATTTGTTCGGTAGACGCATTTTTAGCGTCATGAAGAACCAAGTCTTTAATGACTTCTGCTGCCGCTTGGCTTAACTCAGCCTGACTAAGCCCCGCTGCAGCGGATGCGATTTTTGCCCATGATATTCTTTTGGGTAGAAAAGCGTGCATACGCATTTCGAGAACTGCTTTAATACCATCTGAGTTGGGTAGCGCATATTCGATAATGTCATCAAATCTACGAAATAGCGCTTTGTCGAGTAGCTCTGGGTGATTGGTTGTTGCTAGTACTAAACTATCAGTGCTATTTGACTCTTCTAGAAACTGTAGAAAAGAGTTTAGTACTCTGCGCATCTCTCCGACGTCGTTATCAGCATTTCGACGACCGCCGATGGCATCAAATTCGTCAAATAAGTAAACGGCACGCACTGTTGCAATATGATCGAAGATTAACCGAAGCTTTGACGCGGTTTCACCCATGAATCGGGTGATTACCGACTCTAATCTGATAGTGAACAATGGTAACCGTAACTCTCCCGCTAAAACGGATGCAGTAAGCGTTTTACCTGAACCCGGAGGCCCAACTAGCAGTAGTTTTGAACTGGGGACTAAGCCGTGACTTCGAAGTTTGTCCCGTTGACGCTGCTGGTGTATAAGCCGGTCGAGGCGTGCTCGTTTCGGATCATCCAGAATCAAATCCTGAATTTGTGTTTTGGGATAAGCTACTGACAGTAAGTTTTCCAGATCTCCTCTCGGTTTGGAGATAGGAATCGCTACCTTCTGGTTTTGCAATGACTGAGCAGCCTTAGCGGGGCTGCGCTTTCGAGCCGTATCAACAAGTGTTTTCAACTCGTCCGCGACGTCTTTTCGTCCACGGCGCGCCTCTGCAGCAGCAACCTGTAGAGCGATAGATAGGAACTGCTCCTCGTCACCTTGATTATGGCTGCTTAGCAGAGCAATGATTTGTTGGGCCGTAGCCATTGGAGCGCCTTCCCTGTCTGGACGATGGGCTACTGGTTCTGGTTGGCATTCTAGTCCATCAATCAAATCTGGCCTACCTACGGTCGTCCGATTGCGATCGTTCCAGAGTCTTCCGACAAAATGGCGGGATTGCGGTTAGGAAACCAGTTCAATAGTCTCTTTACCTCATCTTAAAGTCGAGAAAGGCAATGGCGAAGTTTCTCAATAGCTCTCCCTGCCTTCACTCCGCCTTGAGGATTTTGGTCAAAAAGCCCCTGGACCATGCTGACGACGTTGCCCTGATCAGTGCGGCGAAAGCGGTGTGGTACTCCGACGAGGATCTTGTGGGTGAAGTGAAAATATTTCTGAAAGGGTGCTCCAGTGAATTGGAAGTGCGTCGCGCAGGCTATTTGCTTGAGCGCTTCACACGCTTTTCTTGTGCGACAGATAGTCGGGTAAAGGAAGCGTTGAAAGCGCTTGAACTGTTTTCAGCGTCCAAGCAATACGTGAAACCACAAGGTGCTGTTGCGTTGCGTAGTCGTCGTGACGAACTGGCAATGTCCTGGGGGGTGAGTGAGGGACTGGGTTTGAAGGTTCAGACCTTAATGCCGTTTCAGACCCGCCACTACGCAGCCGAACAGCGGGTGGCGTCTGCCTAGGTATCGACAGCTATCAAAGAACCCGGCTTAGCCGGTTTTTTGCTGTCTGCGATGTCTTCAGCTCTAGGAGATTTCCGATAAGCCTTTCAGGTTGTCCGTCGGAACTCGCACAACTAACCTTCGTCAGTCGCTGCCAATTCAGTGACCGGGACTGCAAGCCCGCCGAAACCTCACCAGTTAGTTACAAGCGCCTTTATAATTGCGGCGCTTTTTCATGGTCGCCATTTATGGCGGCTGTGTGCGGGAGACCTTCGGGTCTACCGAGACTTGCTGGTGACTCTCGGTCTTGCAGGCCCGCACACAGCTGCCACCCATCATCTGCAAGTGATGCTGGTAGTCCTTACTTCACACCAGAGGTTTACCATGATCAAAGACAGCCCAAACCCCCCGTCAGATTCCCAACCCACCGACCAAATTTTCACCGTCCTAACCAACCTGAACAGCGAAACCCTGCTCGCCAATGCTTCCCAAGACCTGGCATCCGTGCAGGCACTGGCGGGCAATCTGGCTTTTGACGTCGACGGCCCGCAGCGAGATGCAGTGCTGGGGATTCATCGGATGGTGGAAGGTATCCAGTTGATGGTCGATCGGGTGTTGGACCTACAGGAAGTACCGATCAGCAACTGACCTCACCCACTCTGTGGCGAGGGAGCTTGCTCCCGTTGGGGTGCGAAGCGCCCCCAAAACCTGCCACAGAGTTCTTCTGAAAGAATGGGTGTTCTGAGCGAAGGGCTGCTGCGCAGCCCAACGGGAGCAAGCTCCCTCGCCACAGGGTGGTCAGGCGTTGATTGGACGGGTAACCAACCGCTCTAACGCCTCACCCAATCCTGACGCCTTGTCACCAATCAACAAGTGCCAAACACCGCTTTCCAGCTGGCTGACACCCTGGCAGCCGAGTGCAGTAAGTTGAGCTTCGGACAATACAGAATCATCCCCCAACTCCACCCGCAACCGCGTCATCGCCACCGCTTCCAACTGCCGCACATTCCCCCGGCCGCCCAAGGCATTCAGCCATTTCTCAGCTTCCTGCATATTCACCGCCACCGGCTTATCCACAGGCGCAACCGTCGCCGGTGCATTGGCAACAAACGACGGCATCGCCAAGCGAATCTCATCAGCAATGCTATCTGCCATCGGCCCCACCACCACCTGCAAACTCCCGCCATTCCCCGGCCGGACAACAGCCATGGCGCCCAGCGCTTTCAACTCCGCATCCACCGCCTTGTTGCGATCCACCATGTCCAACCGCAGGCGCGTCGTACAGGCACCGACGCTCAGCAAATTCTCTGCACCACCCAAGGCCTGGATGTAGGCCGTGGCACGCTGGTTATCCGTCATTACCTCAGCCTGCACCACCTGAATATCTTCACGCCCCGGCGTCTTCAGGTTGAAGCGACGAATGCAGTAATTGAACACGCTGTAATAGATCACCGCGTAAGCCAACCCCACCGGGAACACCAACCAACCATTGGTGGACTTGCCCCAACCCAGCACCATGTCGATAAACCCACCGGAGAAGGTAAAGCCCAGGTGGATATTCAGCATATTGGTGACAGCCATCGACAGGCCTGTCAGCACGGCGTGAATCAGGTACAGAAACGGCGCGAGGAACATGAACGCAAATTCAATCGGCTCAGTCACCCCGGTCAAAAACGAGGTCAGCGCCATCGACAGGAAAATCCCGCCCATCACTTTACGGCGTTCCGGCAACGCGTTGCGGTACATCGCCAAACACGCCGCCGGCAGGCCAAACAGCATCACCGGGAACATGCCGGTCATGAACTGGCCGCCTTTCGGGTCGCCAGCGAAGTAGCGGGTGAGGTCGCCAGTGACCACGGCGCCGGTCACCGGATCGGTAAAGGTGCCAAACACAAACCACGCCATATTGTTGAGGATATGGTGCAGGCCTGTGACGATCAGCAGGCGGTTGAACACGCCGAACACAAACGCGCCGAGGCTGCCGCTCTCCATCAGCAACACGCCGAAACTGTTGATGCCGTGCTGGATCGGCGGCCAGATCAAACCAAAGATCACGCCCAATCCGACCGCGCTGAACCCCGTGACAATCGGCACAAACCTTCGCCCGCCAAAGAACGCGAGGTACTCCGGCAGCTTGATGTCCTTGAAGCGGTTGTACAGCCCGCCCGCCATCAAGCCGCTGGCGATACCGGCGAGCATGCCCATGTTGATAGAGGTGTCCATCACCTTGAGCGTGGAGACCATCACCAGGTAACCAATGGCGCCAGCCAACCCGGCTGTGCCGTTGTTGTCGCGGGCGAAACCCACGGCGATGCCGATGGCGAAGATCAGTGCCAGGTTGGCGAAGATCGCCTGCCCGGCGTCGTGCATCACCGCGATGTTCAGCAGGTCGGTGTCGCCCAGGCGCAGCAGCAGGCCGGCGATCGGCAGGATCGCAATCGGCAGCATGAGTGCACGGCCCAGGCGTTGCAGGCCTTCGATGAAATGTTGGTACATGGCGTGTCTCCTTTTGTTGTTGTTATCAGCTCAACGGCCAGTGGTGTTGACAGGCTTGGCGAACGGCCTTTGCGCTGCTCAGGTCGAGCAGGCCTAGGCTCAATTGCCGGCATTGCGCCGCGTCCAGGTGGCGGACGCGGTCCTTGATTTCGCCGATCTGCGGCGGGCTCACCGACAGTTCGCTGACGCCCAGGCCGACCAGCACCGGCGTGGCGAGCGGGTCGGAGGCGAGGGCGCCACAGACGCCGACCCAACGGCCGTGCTTGGCTGCACCGGCACAGGTCTGGGCGATCAGCCGCAACAGCGCCGGGTGCAACGCGTCGACCCGCGCGGCGAGCCCGGCGTGGTCGCGGTCCATGGCCAGGGTGTACTGGGACAGGTCATTGGTGCCGATGGACAGGAAGTCTGCGTGCTTGGCCAACTGGTCGGCCATCAGCGCGGCGGCAGGCACTTCGATCATCACACCGAGTTCGGGGCGTTGGGTCAGCTTCAGCTCTACGCACAGCTCATCCAGGCGCTGGCGGATCTGCAGCAGTTCGTCGACTTCGCTGACCATCGGCAGCAGGATGCGGCAACGCGCCAGCGGGCTTACTTGCAGCAGGGCACGCAGTTGCTGGTCGAGCACCTCAGGGCGCACCTGTGCCAGGCGAATACCGCGCAGGCCCAGCACCGGGTTGGCCTCGACGGGCAGCGGTAGATAATCGAGCTGTTTGTCGCCGCCCACATCGATGGTGCGGATGATCACTGACTTGTCGCCCATGGCATCCAGCACTGCCTGGTAGGCGTGACGCTGTTCCTGCTCATCCGGCGCGGTGCGGCGGTCGACGAAGAGAAATTCGGTGCGCAGCAGGCCGACGCCATCAGCGCCGTTTTCAAAGGCCACCTGGGCTTCGGCACTGGAGGCGACATTGGCCGCGACTTCAATGGTCACGCCATCGCTGGTGCGCGCCGGCTCCTGGGCTTGGGCCTGTTGCTGTTGGCGACGCAGATTCTGTGCGTCACGAATCTGGTGCACTTCGGCGTGACGCGCTTCGGTGGGCTCCAATTCCAGACGGCCGTTGACGGCGTCGAGTACCACGCGCTGGCCTTGGGGCACGTCGAGTACTTCGGCACCCAGCGCCACCACACACGGCAAGCCTTTGCCGCGGGCCAGGATCGCTACATGGGACGTCGCGCCGCCTTCGGCCATGCAGATGCCGGCAGCCTCCTGGGCACTCAATTGCAGCAGGTCAGACGGCGTCAACTCGTGGGCGCTGACGATCGCACCGGCAGGCAATTCGAAGTGCCAGGCTTCACCCAGCAACGCTCGTAATACGCGTTGTTGCAAATCCCGTAGATCATTTGAACGCTCGGCGAACAGGGGTTTGCCCAAGGCCAGCAGCACCGCGCATTGCGCCTGGATCGCATTGCGCCAGGCGTGGGTAGCGGCGCTGCCGTTTTCGATGGCGCCGGTAGCCGATTCCAGCAGTGTTGGGTCTTCCAGCAAGGCGAGATGCGCCGCGAAGATGTCCTCTTCCTCGACGTTCTTACGCTGGCGGGCGTGGTCCAGTGTCGTGCGGATTTCGCTGCGCACTTGCTCCAGCGCAGTGTCCAGGCGTTGCAGTTGTTCGTCGGCAGAATGGTTGCCGGTGTCGGCTGGCAGTTCGATACCGGTCAGGCGGAACAGTGGCCCGCAGACCAATCCCGGCGCAGCACACACGCCTTGCAATACGCCGACTTCGGTATTTGTCCGGCGTGGCGCGACGATGGCAGGGGCGTGGTGTTCTTCTTTGATAGCCGCGGACAAGGCCGCGACCAGCGCCTGCAATGCTGCCTCAGCATCCTTGCCGCGACAGCTCACACGGACTTCGTCACCCTCGCCAATGCCCAAACCCATCAAGCCAATCAGGCTGTCGCACGACGCCGACTTATCGCCGAACTGCAGCTGTGCCTGGCTGCTGAAACCCTGGGCGGCCTTGCGTACTAATGCCGCCGGGCGCGCGTGCAAACCGCCCCGGTGGGTAATGCGCACGTTGGCGCTGGTTTCAGCGTCCGAGTTATCCACAGGCGCTTGAGCCGACGCCGCCGAACGCGCCACGATCTGTACCAGCGGCTCGCCGACCTTGACCGTTTTCCCCGCTACCGCGCGCAATTCGAAGCGCTCGCCATTGGTCAGGATGATCAGGCTGACCAGGCTTTTGCACTGGCGCGCAATGCGGTCCAGGTCAAACTGCACCAACGCCTGGCCCTTGCTGACCCGCGCGCCGTCCTTCACCAACAAGGCAAAGCCTTCGCCATTCAGCTCGACCGTGTCGATGCCCACATGCATCAATACTTCGGCGCCGTTATCGGCGCGAAGGGTCAGCGCATGCCCGGTGCGGGCGACATGGATGATCACCCCGTCACACGGTGCGTGCAGGCAATCGTTCAACGGGTCGATGGCAATGCCGTCGCCCATCGCGCCGCTGGCGAACACTTCGTCGGGGACGTTGCCCAGGGCCAGCACCGGCCCACTGAGGGGAGCGCTGAGGGTCAGATCATTATTGTTGTTGGACATCGGCACGGTACTCATCAGGAAAACACGGCAATCGACTCAGTGAGTGCGAGTGACTTTGCTCAGGTGGCGTGGCTGGTCGGGATTCATGCCCCGGGCTTCGGCCAAACCTGCAGCCATGACGTAAAAACTCTGGATCGCCAGGATCGGGTCCAGGCTTGGGTGTTCGGCGCGGCTCAGGGTCAGGTCGCGTTCAGCGATATCGTCCGGCGCGGCCAGCAGCACACGGGCGCCGCGCTGGCGCATGTCGGCGGCCAGGCTCAATAGGCCGGCTTGTTCGGCACCGCGCGGGGCGAAGACCAGCAGGGGGTAGTTGTCGCCAATCAGGGCCATCGGGCCGTGACGCACCTCGGCGCTGCTGAAGGCTTCGGCCTGGATCGCCGAGGTTTCCTTGAGCTTGAGCGCGGCTTCCTGGGCGATGGCAAAACCGGCGCCGCGGCCGATGACCATCAGTTGCTGGCAGTCGCGCAGGGCGTCAATGGCAACCGTCCAATCTTGTTTGGCGGCGGCACGCAGGTCATCGGGCAGCGCACGACAGGCTTGCAGCAGCTCGGTTTCCTGATTCCAGTGGCCGATCAACTGCGCGCTGGCGCTGAGGGTGGCGATAAAACTCTTGGTCGCGGCCACGCTGTGTTCCGGCCCGGCGCACAGCGGTATATGAAACTCGCAGGCGGCTTCCAGCGGCGAGTCTTCGGCGTTGACCAGCGAAATGCTCAGGGCACCGCGCTTGCGCAGCAGGCGCAGGCTGTTCACCAAGTCTGGACTTTGTCCCGACTGGGAAAACCCAAACACCACCTGGCCGCTGACTTTCATCGGCGCTTGCAACAGGGTCACCACCGACATCGGCAGCGACGCCACCGGGATGCCCACGTGTTGCATGGCCAAATACGAAAAATAGCTGGCAGCGTGGTCCGAGCTGCCCCGTGCAATGGTCATCGCCACTTGTGGCGGCTGGCGGCGCAGGCGGCCGGCGATTTCTTCCAGCGGCGGATCCAGGCGTTGCAGTTGGGCGGCGACGGCGTCGCAGGAGGCCAGGGCCTCTTCAAGCATTTTTGAAGTCAATGGTTTCTCCTTCGACCATTACGTCGGTGAGTGTCAGGGAGCGGTCCAGGCGCACGCAGTCGGCAAAGCTGCCGGGTTGCAGGCGGCCGCGTTCTTCCAGGCCCAGGTAGTCCGCGGGAAATTGCGACAGGCGTTGTGAGGCTTCGCTGATGGGCAGGCCGATTTTCACCAGGTTGCGCAGCGCCTGGTCCATGGTCAGCGTGCTGCCGGCCAGGGTGCCGTCGGCCAGGCGTACGCCGCCCAGGCATTTGGTCACGGTGTGGCTGCCCAGCTTGTACTCGCCATCGGGCATGCCGGCGGCGGCGGTGGAATCGGTGACGCAATACAGGCATGGGATCGCACGCAGCGCCACGCGCATGGCGCCGGGGTGCACGTGGAGCAGATCCGGGATCAGTTCTGCATATTTCGCGTGAGCCAGGGCCGCGCCGACGATGCCGGGCTCGCGGTGATGCAGTGGGCTCATGGCGTTGTATAAATGGGTGAAGCTGGTGGCACCGGCGGCGAGGGCGGCGACGCCTTCTTCATAGCTGCCGAGGGTGTGGCCTATCTGCATGCGCACGCCGCGTTCGCTGAGGGCGCGGATCAGGGCGTCATGGCCGGCAATTTCAGGCGCGATGGTGATCACGCGGATCGGCGCCAAACGCAGGTAGGCTTCCACTTCCGCCATCAGCGCGGTGTGGGCGAAATTGGGTTGGGCACCGAGTTTTCCCGGATTGATGTAAGGCCCTTCCAGGTGCACGCCGAGTACGCGGGCACTGCCTGTCGGACGCTGTTCGCAGAAGCTGCCGAGCTGGCCGAGTACGCTGGAAATCTCGTCGACCGGCGCAGTCATGGTGGTAGCCAGCAGCGAGGTCGTACCAAAGCGCACGTGTGTGCGGGTAATCGTCTCGAAGGCCTCCAAGCCTTCCATGATGTCTTTGCCGCCACCGCCGTGCACGTGCAGGTCGATAAAGCCGGGCAGCAAGTAAGGCAGGTCGTTTTCCGCCGGGTCGCAGGGCACGCCTTCAATGGCGGTCACCTTGCCGTGTTCGTGCGCCAGGCGGCCGCGAATCCAGCCGCTGGGCGTGAGGATGTTGTCTTCGGACATGGGCAGTTCTCTAAATTCGCAGTTCAGCGGAATAGTCATGGCGGCGCAGTTCTGCGACGAAGTCGTAGTAGTCGTTGCGGCAGTAGGTGTCGGTGATTTCGATCGGGGTGTTGTCGGCGGTGTAGCCGACCCGGGTCATCAGCAACATGGCGGTGCCGGGCGCGATGCCCACCAGCTTGGCGAACTCATCCGAGGCGTTGATTGCCTGGATGTGCTGCAGGGCACGCACCACGGGTTTGCCGATGCCTTCCAGGTATTCGTACAGCGAGTTGCCAATGGCTTGCGGATGCGGCAGCACCGAGGCGGGCAGGGTGGTCATTTCAATTGCCATCACCGTGTCATCGGCCTTACGCAAACGCTTGAGGCGCGCCACTTTGTCGGCGGGCGACAACCCCAGGCGAATCAGCTCTTCGTGGGTCGGCTGGGTAATTTCACGCTCCAACCATTGGGAGCTGGGCACAAAGCCCTTGAGCCGCAACATCTCGCTGAACCCCGACAAGCGTGACAGCGGCTGTTCCAAGCGTGGCGAGATATAGGTGCCGGAGCCTTGATTGCGGCGAATCAGTCCTTGGGCAAACAACACTTCCAGCGCTTTGCGAGCGGTGACTCGCGAGATGCCCAATTGCTCGCTGAGCACGCGTTCCGACGGCAGTGCCTGTTCGGACGTCCACTGGCCGGCATGGATTGCCGCTTCCAGCTTGCGCGCCAATTGCAGGTACAGCGGCGTGGATTGTTTGTCGTCAGGGCGCAGGGCCAGGATGGGATTCATCTGTCAGGTTTCCGATGCGTTATTGGAGTGTTGTCGCCCGGTAATGGCCGGAAATTAATACCACTTAAATACCATGTCAATGCAACCAAAACGGTGCAAGCAATGGTTTATAGGCCCTGTAATGGGGCCTGGTATCAAGTGGTATTAGAGAGGTCTGTATCGCGCGCAGAACCGCGCAGCCCGGCGCAGTGAACTGGTATTCACCGGCAGGCGCTGCCTGGGGCAGGAATTTTTTTTGAATTATTTTACGAACGGTACGAGATTACGGACGAATCTCGATCAGGGTGCCGTCTTTGACCAGGTTCCAGACCTCGCGCATATCCACGTTGCGCATGCCGATGCAGCCGTCGGTCCAGTCCAGGGTATGGAACCACTGTTCCGGGTAGTCCTCGGTGTCGGGGGTGCCGTGGATCATGATCATGCTGCCCGGCTTCACGCCTTCGCGGCGGGCACGGGCGGCGTCGCTGATATTCGGGTAGGAAATGTGCATGGCCAGGTTGAAGCGGTCGCTGGTCTTGCGCCAGTCGAGCCAGTAGAGGCCTTCTGGCGTGCGGCGGTCGCCTTCGATCAGCTTGTGGCCCTTGGGGTTCTTGCCCAGGGAAATGCGGTAGGTCTTGATGGGCTTGCCGTCGTTGATCAACTGCAATTGGTGGGCAGATTTGAGCACCAGGACTTTTTCGACGGTTTTGCCGCCCAGGGTTTCCACCGTGGAGGCCGACGACAGGGTCGCGAACGACAGGCAGATAAGCGCAAGCAACCAACGCATTGAAACGGGTATCCCTAGTGTCATGGGGCGGGCTTGCCCAGCGGCGGTACAGCCTCGCTGCGCACCGGGAAGGATTGCTGCCGGCGGTCAGCGAAAAAGTATTCCAGGGTCCGCCCGACCGTGCGGAAAGCCAGCTCTGACCATGGGATGTCGGCTTCGTCGAACAACTGCACTTCCAGGCTTTCGGGGCCTGCGGCAAAGTCCAGGTCGAGCAGGTCGGCGCGATAGAAGATATGCACCTGGTTGATGTGCGGCACGTCGATCAGGGTGTAGATGCTCATGTTGTGCACGCGCGCGCAGGCTTCTTCCAGGGTTTCGCGGGCGGCGGCCTGTTCCACCGTCTCGCCGTTCTCCATAAACCCTGCGGGCAGGGTCCAGTAACCCAGGCGCGGCTCGATGGCGCGGCGGCACAGCAGCACTTTTTCGCCCCACACTGGCACCGTGCCGGCAACGATGTTGGGGTTCTGATAGTGAATGGTCGAGCAGTGATCACACACAAAGCGCAGGCGGCCGTCGCCTTCGGGGATGCGCTGGGTAACCGGTTTACCGCACTGGCTGCAGAAGTTCATGCTGGGGTTCCTGGAAAGTGCGTCTATCTTGGCGTGACGGGCAGGGCGCTGCAAGTTGTCGTTTAGCGACACCACGCGGGTTTTGGGGTTGGGCACCCGCGAGCTTTGGTGCATGATGCAAGGTAGCCAACAGACCGAGATGACTCATGCTGGACGAGCTACTTCGCCGGGTAAGCAATCACACCCCCCATTCGCTGGAGACCGACGGGCGTTTCCCCGAGGCCGCGGTGCTGGTACCGATTACCCGCAGTGACGAACCTGAGCTGATCCTGACCCTGCGCGCCAGTGGCCTGTCGACCCATGGTGGCGAAGTGGCCTTTCCCGGCGGGCGCCGCGACCCCGAAGACCCGGACTTGATCTTCACCGCGTTGCGCGAGGCCGAAGAAGAAATCGGCCTGCCGCCCGGACTGGTCGAAGTGATCGGCCCGCTGAGCCCTTTGATCTCCCTGCACGGCATTCGGGTCACGCCTTACGTTGGTGTGATTCCCGATTACGTCGAATACCTGGCCAATGATGCCGAGATTGCCGCTGTTTTCAGCGTGCCTTTGGACTTTTTCCGACAGGACCCGCGCGAACATACCCACCGAATCGATTACCAGGGCCGCAGTTGGTACGTGCCCAGCTATCGGTTTGGTGAATACAAGATCTGGGGGCTGACGGCGATCATGATCGTCGAATTGATCAATTTGCTCTATGACGACGCCAACATCAGCCTGCATCAGCCACCCAAGAGCTTCATCAACATCTAAGCCATCGCTTGAATGGCAACGCCGTGAGGGAAAACCATGAAATACCGCCTGGGCGACGCCCGCGTCGAGACTCATCCACAGAGCTGGGTGGCACCGAATGCCACGCTGGTGGGCAAGGTCAAGCTGGAGGAGGGCGCCAACGTCTGGTTTAACGCGGTGTTGCGTGGCGACAACGAACTGATCCTGATCGGCAAGAACAGCAATGTGCAGGATGGCAGCGTAATGCACACCGACATGGGCTACCCGCTGACGCTGGGCACCGGCGTGACCATTGGTCATAACGCCATGCTGCACGGCTGCACGGTGGATGATTACAGCCTGATCGGTATCAACGCGGTGATCCTAAATGGCGCGAAGATCGGCAAGCACTGCATCATCGGCGCCAATTCGCTGATCGGTGAGGGCAAGGAAATTCCGGATGGTTCGCTGGTGGTGGGTTCACCGGGCAAGGTGGTGCGTGAGCTGACCGACGCGCAGAAACGCATGCTTGAAGCCAGCGCTGCGCACTATGTGCATAACTCGCAGCGTTATGCGCGGGATCTGGTTGAGCAGGAAGAATGAACCCGAGTGAACGCCCCGTTGCTTCGCCGTGCGTGAGCATTTGTGCGCTGGATGATGATGATATTTGCACCGGCTGTCAGCGCACCGTGGATGAGATTACGCGGTGGAGCCGCATGGACAATGCCGAGCGCCGGGTGGTGTTGGGGTTGTGCCATGAGCGGGCGGTGGCGGGTGGGTTGGTGTTTATGGTTTCTGGGAAACCTGGCGGCTGATAGACCGCTATCGCAGGCAAGCCAGCTCCCACATTTTGACCGCGTTCCAACAGGTTAAACGCGTTCAAAATGTGGGAGCTGGCTTGCCTGCGATGAGGCCCTCCCAGACGACATCTTTCTAATTGTGAAGTACGCTGTGCGCCATCATCCACAGGCCCATCCCCCATGCTCTTCCTGATCGCCTACATCAGCAGCGTCGTGCTGATCAACTTCGCCTTCTCCACCGCGCCGCACCTGGATGTCATCTGGTCCGCCTGGGGCGGCCTGGTATTTATCCTGCGCGACATGGTGCAAACCCGTTTTGGCCATGGTGCGATCATCGCCATGCTGGCGGCGCTGGTGCTGTCGTATATCACCTCCGACCCTTCTATCGCACTGGCCAGTGCCACAGCGTTTGCGGTCTCCGAGTGCATCGACTGGCAGGTGTTCAGCATCACCAAGCGCCCGCTCCACGATCGCCTGTGGATAAGTTCGGCGCTGAGCATTCCCCTCGATACCTTTATCTTTTTCGGCCTGATCGGCGCGCTCACTCCAGCGGTGGCGGGTACCGCACTGGTGTCGAAATTTGCCGGCGTCACGGTGGTGTGGCTGATCATGGCGTGGCGTATCCGCAAGCGTGCCGTCGCCAACTGAGGCCAATTTTTACAGTTCATGTAAAATGCCGGCCTTTCTCCCCCTGATCCGCTCCCCTGAGGACCTGAGATGACCCGAATCGGAACTCCATTGTCGCCAACCGCGACCCGCGTTTTGCTGTGTGGCTGCGGTGAGCTGGGCAAGGAAGTGGTAATCGAACTGCAGCGCCTGGGCGTTGAAGTGATTGCCGTGGATCGCTACGCCAACGCACCGGCCATGCAGGTGGCGCACCGTAGCCACGTGATCAACATGCTCGACGGCGCAGCCCTGCGCGCGGTGATCGAGGCCGAAAAGCCGCACTTCATCGTGCCGGAAATCGAAGCCATCGCCACCGCCACCCTGGTCGAGCTGGAAGCCGAAGGCTTCACCGTGATCCCGACCGCGCGCGCCACCTCGCTGACCATGAACCGTGAAGGCATCCGTCGCCTGGCCGCCGAAGAGCTGGACCTGCCGACTTCGCCGTACCACTTTGCCGACACCTTCGAAGACTACAGCAAGGCCGTGCAGGACCTGGGCTTCCCGTGTGTGGTCAAGCCGGTGATGAGTTCGTCGGGCAAGGGCCAGAGCCTGTTGCGCAGCGCTGACGACGTGCAGAAAGCCTGGGATTACGCCCAGGAAGGCGGGCGTGCCGGTAAGGGCCGGGTGATCATCGAAGGCTTTATCGACTTCGACTACGAAATCACCTTGCTGACGGTGCGTCACGTCGGTGGCACCACGTTCTGTGCACCGGTTGGCCATCGTCAGGAGAAGGGCGACTACCAGGAATCCTGGCAGCCGCAGGCCATGAGCCCGATTGCGCTGGCCGAATCCGAGCGCGTTGCAAAGGCCGTGACCGAGTCCCTTGGGGGCCGTGGCCTGTTTGGCGTGGAGTTGTTCATCAAGGGTGATCAGGTGTGGTTCAGCGAAGTATCGCCGCGTCCGCATGACACGGGCTTGGTGACCCTGATTTCTCAGGACTTGTCGCAGTTCGCGCTGCACGCTCGCGCAATCCTGGGCTTGCCGATTCCGTTGATCCGTCAGTTCGGGCCTTCGGCTTCGGCGGTGATCCTAGTGGAAGGGCAGTCGACCCAGACGGCGTTTGCCAACCTCGGTGCGGCGTTGAGCGAACCGGATACGGCGTTGCGTCTGTTTGGTAAGCCAGAAGTGAATGGCCAGCGCCGCATGGGCGTGGCGTTGGCGCGGGATGAGTCGATTGAAGCGGCTCGAGCCAAGGCTACCCGTGCTTCCAAGGCTGTTGTGGTAGAGCTGTAACCGAGGCGCGCCCTTCGCAGGCAAGCCAGTTCCCACATTGGAATGCATTTCCCTGTGGGAGCCGGGCTTGCCTGCGATAGCGGTCTATCAGGCGACCTTATTCAGATCATTATCCCGCGTCTCTTTCAGGCACAGCACAGCAATCAAGCTGAGCAACGCCGCCGCCGACACATACCCACCGACATAACTCAGCCCACCCATCGCCACCAGCTTGGTCGCGAAGAACGGTGCCGCTGAAGCCCCCACGATCCCACCCAGGTTATACGCCGCCGACGCGCCGGTATAACGCACGCGCGTCGGGAACAACTCCGGCAGCATGGCGCCCATCGGCGCGAAGGTCACGCCCATCAGGAACAGCTCCAGGGCCAGGAACAGCGCCACCGCCCAGGTCGAGCCGTGGGTCAGCAGCGGCTCCATGGTGAAGCCCGACAGGATCGCCAGGATCGCACCGACGATCAGCACGGGCCGGCGCCCGTAACGGTCACTCGCCAGGGCTGCCAGCGGCGTGGCCAGGCCCATGAACAGCACTGCGAAGCACAACAAGCCAAGGAAGGTCTCGCGGCTGTAGCCCAAGGTCGAAACGCCGTAGCTCAGCGAAAACGCGGTGGTGATGTAGAACAGCGCATAACACACCACCATCGATGCAGCGCCGAGCAAGACGGGCAGCCAATGCTGGCTGAACAGTTCCACCAACGGCACTTTTACCGGCGCTTCTTTGGCAACGGCGTTGGCGAAGACCGGCGTTTCATGCAGCTTCAGGCGCGCATACAGGCCGACCATCACCAGCGCGGCGCTGAGGATGAACGGGATGCGCCAGCCCCAGCTGCGGAACTGCTCGTCGTTCAGGCTCATGGCCAGGATCAGGAACAAGCCGTTAGCCGCGAGGAAGCCAATCGAAGGGCCCAGTTGCGGGAACATGCCGAACCAGGCGCGCTTGCCCTTGGGCGCATTCTCGGTGGCCAGCAGTGCCGCGCCGCCCCATTCCCCGCCAAGCCCCAGGCCCTGCCCAAAGCGCAGCACACACAACAGGATCGGGGCCCAGGCGCCAATGCTGTCGTAACCGGGCAGTAAGCCGATCAGCGTGGTGCACACGCCCATCAGCAGCAAGGACGCCACCAGTGTGGATTTGCGGCCGATGCGGTCGCCGAAGTGGCCGAACAGTGCCGAGCCCAGCGGGCGGGCGATAAAGGCGATGCCAAAGGTCAGGAACGACGCCAGCATCTGCGCGGTGCCGGAGGTCTGCGGGAAGAACACCGGGCCGATCACCAGCGCAGCAGCCGTGGCGTAGATATAGAAGTCGTAGAACTCGATGGCGGTGCCGACAATGCTCGCGGTGGCAACCCGTGCAGTCGAGTTGGTCGGGGCGGCGGGCGCGGCCTCGTTATAGGTGGTGCTCATGGCGGTATCCCTGACGGTCGTTGCGCGTTTGGACGCGGATTATTATTGGTCGAACACCCATGGATCAGGGTAGTGCGCGGGGCGGCTCGGGATGGGAGCGAACACCGGTCAGACAGGATGAAGCGGTGCCTTGACGCGTTGGGTGCGGGTAGCACACGGTCGGGCGGGGCTCTGGTAAGCCGCAGGGATTATAGGAAGGGGTTTGGAGATACAACAAGTGTGCTGACACGCCGCAAATCAAAATGTGGGAGCTTGAGTAGTATCAGGGATAGGTTAGGCAGCCACCGGCATCCTGCTGGTATGCCAGATCAGCACCTTGCTCACGCGGTTGTCCTCGGTCTCGAGGATTTCCAGGCGGTAGCGCCCGATTTTCAGGCACACCGCGCAGTCCGGGATGGTCTCCAGTGCTTCGGTGACCAGGCCATTGAGGGTCTTTGGACCGTCGCTGGGCAGGTGCCAGTTCAGGCTCTTATTCAGGTCGCGGATCGAGGCGGCACCGTCGATGATATAGCGGCCATCCGGTTGCGCGTCGATATGCGGGTTGTCGGCACTCTGTTCGCTCTCAAACTCACCGACGATTTCTTCGAGGATATCTTCCAGGGTGACAATGCCCAGCACTTCGCCGTACTCGTCCACCACCATGCCGAGGCGTCGCTGTTGCTTGTGGAAGTTCAGCAGTTGCAGTTGCAGCGGCGTACTTTCGGGGACGAAGTAGGGTTCGTGGCAGGCGGCGAGTAACGCTTCCTTGGTCAGGCTGGCGTCGGGCAGCAGGTGCTGGATCTGTCGCGTGTTCAGCACCGCCTGGACCTGGTTGATATCACTGTGGAACACCGGCAGGCGCGTGCGCTCGGAGGTGCGCAGTTGCTCGATGATCTCTTCGACTGAGTCATCCAGGTTGATGCCGTCCACTTCACTGCGCGGTACCAGGATGTCGTTGACCGTGATGTTGTCCAGGGCGTGGATGCCGGGCATCCCGGGGGTGCGGTCTTCGTCGGCTTCCGGTTCCGGTTCGTCGTCGTGGTCGGGCAGCGGTTCATCGCTCTTTTTCACCACGCCGGATTGACGTGCGAATGGACGCAACAGCAACAGGCTGATGCCATTGAGCAGCCAGGCAAGGGGGTAGAGGATTTTCAGCGGCACGCCCAAAAGCGTATTGCCGAAGCCCAACACCGCTTGCGGATAACGAACGGCGAGGGCACGAGGCAGGTAGTCGGCGAATATCAGCAGGAGCGCGCAGGCAATCATCCAGCCCAGCCAAGGTCCGTTCTGCGCCCAGGCGTAGATCGCCAGCAAGGTGCAGAGAATGACTACCGCGGCGCGACACAGGCTGTTGCACAGGATCAGGCTGTTACGCGGGAAGCTCAGGCGTGCGGCAGCCTTGTCACCCTGGCGTGTACCAGGACGCAAGGCCAGCAAGTGCTGTTGCGCGGCTTCGATGGCGGTAAACAGCGCGGCCCATAACACCAGCAAGGCGATTACTGCGAGCATCGGCTCCAGCGGCAAGTTGTCCATGATCACGGCCCGTCAGATGTGCAGGATGTATTCGCGGACCAGCTTGCTGCCGAAATAGGCCAGCATCAGCAGGCAGAAACCGGCCAGGGTCCAGCGGATCGCCTTGTGCCCACGCCAGCCGAGGCGGTTGCGGCCCCACAGCAATACGCTGAACACTACCCATGCCAGGCACGCCAGCAACGTCTTGTGCACCAGGTGCTGGGCGAACAGGTTTTCGACGAATAGCCAGCCGGAAATCAGCGACAATGACAACAGCGTCCAGCCAGCCCAGAGGAAGCCGAACAGCAGGCTTTCCATGGTTTGCAGCGGCGGGAAGTTCTTGATCAGCCCTGAGGGGTGCTTGTGCTTGAGCTGGTGGTCCTGCAGCAGCAGGAGCAGGGATTGGAAGACGGCAATGGTGAACATGCCGTAGGCCAGGATGGAAAGCAGGATATGCGCGAGGATGCCCGGCTCTTCATCAATCACCTGCACCGTACCCGTGGGCGCGAATTGCGCCAGCAGCACCGTCAGCACGCCCAATGGGAATAGCAGCACCAGCAGGTTCTCGACGGGAATCCGATAACAGGCCAGCAGGGTCAGCGCGATGACGGCCGCCGCAATCAGGCTGGCGGCGCTGAAAAAATCCAGGCCCAGGCCGACTGGGGTCATCAGGTGGGTAAACAGGCTGGCAGCGTGAGCCAGCAGGGCTAGGACGCCAAGGCCGACCAGCAGGCGTTTGTCCGCCTTGGTGCCTTGGGCCAGACGAGTGCCCTGATAGAGAGTCGCAGCGGCATACAAAATGGCGGCGGCGAGGCTGGGTAGCAAACTGGGTGACAAAGGGAGCATAAATCCTGATAGGCAAGCCCGAAAGGCGCTGAGTTTGGCATACCCCCGCGTAACACGAAAGACTCTCAGGCCAGACAGCGGGTGTGCATGGCCGCAGTCTTCGCTATAATCCGCGACCTGCCCACGCCGCAGGCTCGCCGAGCGCTGTTTTTAATAGCGATTTACCACAGCCTCGGTCGCCACTACCTCGGTCTACCAATGCATTTTGTTGAATAGGGCCTGAAAGGATCGCGCATGTTTGAAAACCTGACTGACCGTCTCTCGCAGACGCTGCGCCATGTCACCGGCAAGGCCAAGCTGACCGAGGACAATATTAAAGACACCCTGCGTGAAGTGCGCATGGCGTTGCTGGAAGCCGACGTGGCTTTGCCGGTGGTGAAGGACTTCGTCAACTCGGTCAAAGAGCGTGCGGTAGGCACCGAAGTGTCCCGCAGCCTCACGCCGGGCCAGGCCTTTGTGAAGATCGTCCAGGCCGAGCTCGAAAGCCTGATGGGCGCGGCCAACGAAGACTTGAACCTCAGCGCCGTGCCGCCGGCCGTCGTATTGATGGCCGGTTTGCAGGGCGCGGGTAAAACCACCACCGCCGGCAAGCTGGCGCGCTTCCTTAAAGAGCGCAAGAAGAAGTCCGTGATGGTGGTGTCGGCCGACGTGTACCGTCCGGCGGCCATCAAGCAGTTGGAAATGCTCGCCGGCGAAGTCGGTGTGACCTTCTTCCCGTCCGACCTGAGCCAGAAGCCGGTCGACATCGCCAACGCAGCTATTAAAGAAGCCAAGCTGAAGTTCATCGACGTGGTCATCGTCGATACCGCCGGTCGCCTGCACATCGACGAAGAGATGATGGGCGAGATCAAGGCGCTGCATGCCGCGATCAACCCGGTCGAGACGCTGTTCGTGGTCGACGCCATGACCGGCCAGGATGCGGCCAACACCGCCAAGGCTTTTGGTGACGCACTGCCGCTGACCGGCGTGATCCTGACCAAAGTCGACGGCGACGCCCGTGGCGGTGCCGCGCTGTCGGTACGTGCCATCACCGGCAAGCCGATCAAGTTCATCGGTATGGGCGAGAAGAGCGAAGCGCTCGAGCCGTTCCACCCGGAGCGTATTGCCTCGCGCATCCTCGGTATGGGCGACGTGCTCAGCCTGATCGAGCAGGCTGAAGCCACGCTCGACAAGGACAAGGCCGATAAACTGGCCAAGAAGCTGAAGAAGGGCAAGGGCTTCGACCTCGAAGACTTCCGCGACCAGCTGCAACAGATGAAGAATATGGGCGGCCTTGGCGGCCTGATGGACAAGCTGCCGAACATCGGCGGTGTGAACCTGGCGCAAATGGGCAATGCCCAGGGCGCGGCAGAGAAGCAGTTCAAGCAGATGGAAGCCATCATCAATTCCATGACCCCGGCCGAACGCCGCGACCCTGAGCTGATCAGCGGTTCGCGTAAGCGTCGGATCGCCATGGGTTCCGGCACCCAGGTGCAGGACATCGGTCGCTTGATCAAGCAACACAAGCAGATGCAGAAGATGATGAAGAAATTCTCCGCCAAAGGCGGTATGGCCAAGATGATGCGCGGCATGGGCGGTATGTTGCCCGGCGGCGGCATGCCTAAAATGTAAAGTATTCGAGCGGGAGCCCAGCTCCTGCTCCGACCCACAGGGATGTGGGATCTCCAGCAAACCCGCTATTGGCGGGGGCTGACCTGCCGTTTTAACCGACGGCTCTATAGCAGATCTGAATGGCACACTGATAGGCGCCAGAAAAAGACATTTGCAAAAGTCCGGATATTCCTTAGAATATGCGGCCTTTCGGGCACCTATGCCCGCTGTGCATTTAGATTTGCAGCACCGACTACAGGAACGATGTTCACATGCTAACAATCCGTCTTGCCCTTGGCGGCTCCAAAAAGCGCCCGTTTTACCACTTGACCGTAACCGACAGCCGCAACCCGCGCGACGGTTCGCACAAGGAACAGGTTGGTTTCTTCAACCCTGTTGCTCGTGGTCAAGAAGTTCGTCTGTCCGTGAACCAAGAGCGCGTAGCCTACTGGCTGAGCGTTGGTGCACAGCCATCCGAGCGCGTTGCAAAGTTGTTGAAGGACTCGGCTAAGGCCGCAGCCTGAGCAATATGAACGCGACGCCAGCTGTTGCTGATGATTTGATCGTTATCGGCAAGATTTACTCTGTTCATGGCGTTCGCGGCGAAGTGAAGGTGTATTCCTTTACTGATCCGACTGAAAACCTGTTGCAGTACAAAACCTGGACGCTCAAGCGCGAAGGTAGTGTGAAACAGGTCGAGCTGGTCAGTGGACGCGGGAGCGATAAGTTCCTGGTCGCAAAGCTCAAGGGTCTTGATGACCGTGAAGAAGCTCGTCTTCTGGCCGGTTATGAGATCTGCGTGCCGCGCAACCTGTTCCCTGAATTGACCGACGGCGAGTACTACTGGTACCAGCTGGAAGGTCTGAAGGTTATTGATCAACTCGGGCAATTGTTCGGGAAAATCGATCATCTTCTGGAAACCGGCGCCAATGATGTAATGGTGGTCAAGCCTTGCGCTGGCAGCCTGGATGATCGCGAACGCTTGTTGCCCTATACAGAGCAATGCGTGTTGGCCATCGACCTGGCCGCGGGCGAGATGAAGGTGGAATGGGATGCGGACTTCTAAGCGTGGCTAATCTGCGCATTGAAGTGATCAGTTTGTTTCCCGAGATGTTTTCCGCTATCAGCGAGTACGGCATCACCAGTCGGGCGGTGAAACAGGGGCTGTTGCAGCTTACCTGTTGGAACCCGCGAGACTACACGACGGATCGACATCACACTGTGGATGACCGCCCATTTGGCGGTGGCCCGGGCATGGTGATGAAGATCAAGCCCCTGGAAGACGCGTTGGCTCAGGCCAAGGCCGCCGCCGGGGAGAAGGCGAAGGTAATTTACCTGTCCCCTCAAGGCCGTCAGCTGAAACAGGCTGGGGTCCGCGAACTGGCGAATGAGGAAGCACTGATCCTGATTGCCGGTCGCTATGAAGGCATTGACGAGCGTTTTATTGAAGCTCATGTCGATGAAGAGTGGTCGATTGGGGACTATGTCCTGTCTGGCGGCGAGCTGCCGGCGATGGTCCTGATAGATGCGGTTACACGACTGCTGCCTGGAGCTTTAGGGCATGCGGACTCCGCGGAGGAAGATTCCTTCACGGATGGTTTGCTGGATTGCCCGCACTACACCCGACCGGAGGTGTATGCGGATCAGCGTGTTCCCGACGTATTGCTAAGTGGCAATCACGCACACATCCGGCGTTGGCGTTTACAGCAGTCCCTTGGTCGGACCTATGAACGACGCGCCGATCTTCTGGATAGCCGCTCGCTTTCTGGAGAAGAGAAGAAGCTGCTCGAGGAATACATCCTCGCGCGGGACGATAGTTAACAACGTATCGATGGTAGGTCCATTGACTTACCTTAGGAGCACAGCATGACTAACAAAATCATCCTTGCACTCGAAGCAGAGCAGATGACCAAAGAGATCCCTACCTTTGCCCCGGGCGACACTATTGTCGTTCAGGTGAAAGTGAAGGAAGGCGACCGTTCGCGTCTGCAAGCGTTCGAAGGCGTGGTAATCGCCAAGCGTAACCGTGGTGTGAACAGTGCTTTCACTGTTCGTAAAATCTCCAACGGTGTTGGCGTAGAGCGTACTTTCCAGACCTACAGCCCGCAAATCGACAGCATGGCCGTCAAGCGTCGCGGTGACGTACGTAAAGCCAAGCTGTACTACCTGCGTGACCTGTCCGGTAAAGCAGCTCGCATCAAGGAAAAACTGGCTTAAGCCCAGCTTCCCGATGCAGAAAAAAGCAGCCTACGGGCTGCTTTTTTGTGCCTGCGATTTGTGCGGATCGCAGGGTGGCAGTTGTGGCTAGGACTGCCCTGGCTGGATGACTGCCAATAACGCCCACCCCGCCACTGGTTTCAAGCCGCTCTCTGGTGTTACCACATGCACCCAGCCACTGTTGTCACGGGCAAACAACAGGATCGCCCGTTCACCATGCAGTGCCTGATAGTCGTTCCAGCCAAACCCATCGGTCAGGTGGGTGGTGTACAGCTCGGCGCCTTGCCCCAGCAGGCTGGCGAGCTTGGAATAACTCAAGGGTTGGCTGCCCAGCAAGTGCCCGCGGTGTTCATGGCTGGCCCGGTGCTTGTCCGTGCGACGGCTCTCCTGGCTGCTGGTCAAGGTAAACAGGCGATGCCCGAAGTCGTGGCGAAAGCGCATGGCGGCCAGCGTGTTCAGTTCGCCCGAGGGCGACAGTGCCAGCAAATGTCCGAGCCCCACCAGGTCCAGGTGCGATTCGGCATGCTGCGAGGCCGGGTTGCCGAAGTAGGTTGGTAGCCCCTCCATACGGCTGGCGCGGATGTTCTCCCAGCTGGAGTCGGTCAACAGCACGCGGCTGCCCAGTTGCTGCAGGGCCTTGCCCAGGATGCGCGCCGGGCCATTTGCACCGACGATCAGAAAGCCACTGGGCGCAGGCTCGGCGACTTTCAGTAGGCGGGCCAGGGGGCGGGCGGTGGCGCTTTGCAGCACCACGGTGCCGATAATTACCGCAAAGGTCAGCGGCACCAGCAGCAATGCACCTTCGTGACCGGCTTCATCCAGGCGAATCGCAAATATCGCCGACACCGCTGCGGCCACAATGCCGCGTGGGGCGATCCACGCCAGCAGCGCACGTTCTCGCCAGTTCAGCTTCGAACCAACGGTCGACAGCGCGACATTGAGGGGGCGGGCAATAAACTGAATGATCAGCAACAGGATCAGGACGAAGGGCCCCAGGGCAATCAAGGCATTCAGGTCCAGGCGCGCCGCCAGCAGGATAAACAGACCGGAAATTAGCAGTACGCTGAGGTTTTCCTTGAAGTGCAGGATGTGTCGCACATCCACGCCTTTCATGTTGGCCATCCACATGCCCATCAGCGTCACCGCCAACAGGCCGGACTCGTGCATGACTTCATTGGCGGCGATGAACACGCCCAGCACCCCGGCCAGGGTCGCCAGGTTGTGCAGGTATTCCGGCAACCACTGTCGCCGCATGATCTGCCCCAGCAGCCAGCCGCCGGCAACCCCGAACAGGCTACCGCAGGCAATCACGCCGCCGAAAGTCAGCAGGCTATGGCTCAAGCCATCTCCGGAGGCGCGGCTGATGATGAAGCTGTAGACCACCACGGCCAGCAGTGCGCCAATCGGGTCTATGACGATACCTTCCCAGCGCAGGATGTTGGCGATGGAGGCTTTGGGGCGCACCACGCGTAGCATCGGGACGATCACCGTGGGGCCCGTCACCAGCGTCAGCGTGCCGAACAGCAGCGCCAGCATCCAGTCGAAACCCAGCAGCCAGTGGGTTGCCAGCGTGATCACCGCCCAGGTCGAAAGCGCGCCGAGGGTCACCAGGCGGTGGACCACGCTGCCAATCTCCTTCCATTCCGATAGGTGCAGCGTCAGGCTGCCCTCAAACAGGATCAGCGCCACCGCCAACGACACAAGTGGCATCAGCAAGGGGCCGAACATTTCTTGCGGGTCGAGCCAGCCCAGTACCGGTCCGGCCAGAATCCCGCTCAGCAAAAGAAACAGAATTGCTGGCAGTTTCAGGCGCCAGGCCAGCCATTGGCAGCCGAGTGCGGCCACACCAATGCCGCCAAAGGCCAACAAAATCTGTTGTTCGTTCATTAAAGCTCCCTGTTCCTTGAAGTAGCGGGCTATGAAAGACTAGTGACCCTAATCACAGTTCACTAATTAATTGCCGCAAAGCCCCGTGCCGCGTCGCTTGAGTGCCCATGCCCGCCATTGACCACCCCCTTATCGACCGTTTTCTCGACGCCCTTTGGCTGGAAAAAGGCCTGTCGGACAACACGCGCCAGGCTTACCGCAGTGACCTGGCCCTGTTCAACGGTTGGCTGCAGGAGAAAAACCTCGAGCTGATCAATGCTGGACGTGAGCTGATCCTCGATCACTTGGCCTGGCGTCTGGAGCAACACTACAAGCCACGTTCCACTGCGAGATTTCTCTCCGGCGTGCGTGGCTTTTATCGCTATTTGCTGCGCGAAAAGCTGATCGCAGTCGATCCGACTCTACAAGTCGACATGCCACAATTAGGTAGGCCTCTTCCTAAGTCTTTGTCGGAAAGCGACGTGGAGGCTTTGCTTGCTGCTCCCGATCTCAGTGAAGCCATCGGCCAGCGCGACCGCGCCATGCTCGAGGTTCTGTACGCGTGCGGCCTGCGGGTCACCGAGTTGATCAGCCTGACCCTGGAACAAGTGAACCTGCGCCAGGGTGTATTGCGGGTGATGGGCAAGGGCAGTAAGGAGCGGTTGGTACCGATGGGGGAGGAGGCAATAGTGTGGGTCGAGCGCTATATGCGTGATGCCCGCGGCGAACTGCTTGGCGGACGCCCCAGTGATGTGTTGTTCCCCAGCCTGCGCGGTGAGCAGATGACCCGCCAGACCTTCTGGCACCGCATCAAGCATCAGGCCAAGGTCGCCGGGATCAGCAAGTCCCTGTCGCCCCACACGTTGCGCCATGCCTTCGCCACCCATTTGCTCAACCACGGTGCGGATTTGCGCGTGGTGCAAATGCTGCTCGGCCACAGCGACTTATCCACCACCCAGATCTACACCCACGTGGCGCGCGCGCGTTTGCAGGAAATGCACGCCAAGCACCACCCGAGAGGCTGAAAACCGCCAATTTATTCCGCCGCGGGCTGCCCTGCGGCCCAACTGTGGTAGGCTTTGCCGGTTAGCAAAGGGGACGGCTCAGACCTGTATTAACAGACCCATGTCTTGCCCCCGTCCCTGCATCTGCCTTCAGGAGTTCCCATGCGCTTGACCCAGATTATTGCCGCCGCAGCCATTGCGTTGGTTTCCACCTTTGTTGTCGCCGACGACGCCGCCGAGCAGACCATCCGCAAGAGCCTGGCCAACCTGCAGCTCGACACCCCGATCGAAAGTATCAGTGCCAGCCCGATGGCCGGCCTGTACGAAGTCAAGCTCAAGGGCAGCCGCGTGCTGTACGCCAGTGCCGACGGCCAGTACATCGTCCAGGGTTACCTGTTCCAATTGAAGGACGGCAAACCGGTCAACCTGACCGAGAAAGCCGAGCGCCTGGGCGTGTCCAAGCTGATCAATGGCATCCCTGTGGCTGAAACCGTGGTCTACCCGGCGATCGGCGAGACCAAGACCCACATCACGGTGTTCACCGACACCACGTGCCCGTACTGCCACAAGTTGCACGCTGAAGTGCCTGCGCTGAACAAGCTGGGCGTGGAAGTGCGCTACGTAGCGTTCCCGCGCCAGGGCCTGGGTTCGCCGGGTGACGAGCAGTTGCAAGCCGTATGGTGCTCGGCCGACAAAAAAGCGGCCATGGACAAGATGGTCGATGGCAAGGAAATCAAGGCCGCCAAGTGCGCCAACCCGGTTTCCAAGCAGTTCGCGCTGGGCCAGTCCATTGGCGTGAACGGTACACCGGCCATCGTTTTGGCTGACGGCCAAGTGATTCCGGGCTACCAGCCGGCGCCACAAGTTGCCAAACTGGCGCTGAGTGCCAAATAAACCAGCATCGTCGAACCTTTGACGATCATGGCCCGTGGATAAGTCGGCGGGCCATTAATTGAAAGCCGCAGTTATGCGGCTGTTTTCCACGGCCGACCTCGCGTCGGCCGTTTCATGGGGAGTTCTTCAGTGAAACCGGTCAAAGTAGGCATCTGTGGGTTAGGGACCGTCGGTGGCGGCACCTTTAACGTACTTCAGCGTAACGCTGAGGAAATTTCCCGCCGCGCAGGCCGTGGGATTGAAGTGGCGCAAATTGCCACGCGTTCGCCGAAGCCTCAGTTCGAAACGACCGGTATTGCGATTACCAACGATGTCTTCGCCGTTGCCACCAACCCTGAAATCGATATCGTCATCGAGCTGGTCGGCGGCTACACCGTGGCCCGCGAGCTGGTGCTCAAGGCCATCGAGAACGGCAAGCACGTGGTCACCGCCAACAAGGCGCTGATCGCCGTGCACGGCAACGAGATCTTCGCCAAGGCGCGTGAAAAGGGCGTGATCGTTGCGTTCGAAGCCGCTGTGGCCGGTGGCATCCCGGTGATCAAGGCGATCCGTGAAGGCCTGTCCGCCAACCGCATCAATTGGGTCGCCGGCATCATCAACGGCACCGGTAACTTCATCCTCACCGAAATGCGCGAGAAGGGCCGTACCTTCGAAGACGTGCTGGCCGAAGCCCAGGCCCTGGGTTACGCCGAAGCCGACCCGACCTTTGATGTGGAAGGTATCGACGCAGCACACAAGCTGACCATCCTGGCGTCCATCGCCTTTGGTATCCCGCTGCAGTTCGACAAGGCCTACACCGAAGGCATCACCAAGCTGACCACTGCTGACGTGAACTACGCCGAAGCCCTGGGCTACCGCATCAAGCACCTGGGCGTAGCGCGCAGCACGCCGGCCGGTATCGAGCTGCGTGTGCACCCGACGCTGATCCCGGCCGACCGCTTGATCGCCAACGTCAATGGCGTGATGAACGCTGTGATGGTCAACGGTGACGCCGCCGGTTCGACCCTGTTCTACGGCGCCGGCGCCGGCATGGAGCCAACGGCTTCGTCGGTGATCGCCGACCTGGTGGACGTGGTCCGCGCCATGACCAGCGACCCGGAGAACCGCGTGCCGCACCTGGCGTTCCAGCCGGACTCGCTGTCGGCCCACCCGATCTTGCCGATCGAAGCCTGCGAAAGTGCCTACTACCTGCGTATCCAGGCCCAGGACCATCCGGGCGTGTTGGCCCAGGTCGCCAGCATCCTGTCGGAGCGCGGGATCAACATCGAGTCGATCATGCAGAAGGAAGTCGAGGAGCAAAACGGCCAGGTGCCGATGATCCTGCTGACCCACCGGGTGCTCGAACAGCACATGAACGACGCGATCGCCGCCCTCGAAGCCTTGCAAGGCGTGGTTGGCCCGGTAGTCCGGATCCGCGTTGAGCACTTGAACTAACCGATATGTTCCGGGGGCCCCGTGCAGTCGGCGGCCTCTGGTCAAGAATGTTTTAGAGGAGCCAGTCATGCGCTACATCAGCACCCGCGGCCAGGCACCGGCCCTGAATTTCGAAGACGTTTTGCTGGCAGGTCTTGCCACTGACGGTGGCCTGTACGTGCCGGAAAACCTGCCATGCTTCACCCAGGAAGAAATCGCTTCCTGGGCCGGCCTGCCGTACCACGAATTGGCCTTCCGGGTGATGCGCCCGTTTGTCACCGGCAGCATTCCGGATGCGGACTTTAAGAAGATTCTGGAAGAGACGTACGGCGTGTTTTCCCACAGCGCCATCGCCCCGTTGCGTCAATTGAACGGCAACGAATGGGTGCTGGAGCTGTTCCACGGCCCAACGCTGGCGTTCAAAGACTTTGCCCTGCAATTGCTGGGTCGTCTGCTCGATTACGTATTGGAGAAGCGCGGCGAACGCGTGGTGATCATCGGCGCTACCTCCGGTGATACCGGCTCGGCCGCCATTGAAGGCTGCAAACACTGCGAAAACGTCGACATCTTCATCCTGCACCCGCACAAGCGCGTGTCGGAAGTGCAGCGTCGCCAGATGACCACCATTTTTGGTGAGAACATCCACAACATCGCCATTGAAGGCAACTTCGATGACTGCCAGGAAATGGTCAAGAACAGCTTTGCTGACCAGAGCTTCCTGAAAGGCACGCGTCTGGTGGCAGTGAACTCGATCAACTGGGCGCGGATCATGGCCCAGATCGTCTACTACTTCCACGCCTCCCTGCAGTTGGGCGGCCCGGCGCGTTCGGTGTCGTTCTCGGTGCCGACCGGCAACTTCGGCGACATTTTTGCCGGTTACCTGGCACGCAACATGGGCCTGCCGATCAACCAGTTGATCGTCGCCACCAATCGCAACGACATCCTGCACCGCTTCATGAGCGGCAACCAGTACGTCAAGGAAACCCTGCACGCCACGCTGTCGCCGTCGATGGACATCATGGTTTCTTCGAACTTCGAGCGCCTGCTGTTCGACATGCACGGTCGCAACGGTGCGGCCATCGCGGGCTTGATGGACACCTTCAAGAGCGGCGGCGGTTTCAGCGTTGACGAAGAGCGCTGGACCGAAACCCGCAAGCTCTTCGACTCCCTGGCTGTGGACGATGCGCAGACCTGCGAAACCATCGCAGAAGTCTATGCCCAGACCGGCGAGCTGCTCGACCCGCACACTGCCATTGGTGTGAAGGCCGCCCGCGAATGCCGTCGCAGCCTGGATATCCCGATGGTGATCCTGGGCACCGCGCACCCGGTGAAATTCCCGGAAGCGGTGGAGAAGGCCGGCGTTGGCAAGGCGCTGGAATTGCCGGTGCACTTGGCTGACCTGTTCAAGCGCGAAGAGCGTTGCACCGTATTGGCCAATGACCTGAAGGCTGTGCAGGCGTTTGTCAGCCAGCATGGCAATCGTGGTAAGCCGTTGTAAGGCAAACCGTGCAGGCAAAAACGCCGCTTTCCCTTCCATGGGGCAGCGGCGTTTTTGTTTCTGGCAGGCCCGGTCTAGTGTTACGAGAATAGTTTCTGCGCGACGACTATGACGGTGCCTACGGCGGCATAGAACCCTGTCGCGATACCCACCGGGTACCAGAAAGTCTCACAGGTTATCTTCAGGGATTCTTTGTTGAGTTTGTTCTGCTCTGCGTTCATACGTGCGATTTCAACAAAAATACGTGAGACCTCGGCGTGCATTCTGTCTGTCGATGTTTGCTGTTCATTGTGTTCCGCCATCATCTTCATCCTTCGCAATAAGGGCCTTTTGACATGCGCTTTTACCTGGGTAGCAGCGTGACCTGCGCTCAACGAGTATAGGATTCACCACCAGCCTCAGCCCCCGGCAACCCCCAAATCAGCCACCCATTGCGTAAGCAGTTATGTGCGGCCGTTTTTTCGTTGTCATGTTGCAAGCGCATGCTGGAATCCGTCACCCCCTGACGGCCCCATAAAGACGATAAAGCGAACTTTCCTACGTCACAAACAGTCACTTAGGATAGATGCAGCTCCCGTTGAAACGATTGTTCCCGAACTATTGAGTGGTGATCGAGATGGAAAGTATCAGCCTATTGCTCGAAGAAGCACTGAGCCCTTATCAGGTTACGCTGACCACCTCTGGTGTGCAGGGCGAGTGCCTGGTGACGGTGAAGCATCCTGCTGGCGCTATCGTGGTCGAGCGTGAAGTCGATCGCGCGCAATTGATGGATAAGCGCGTGCTGGTGGATGTAGTGGATTGCCTGTTGCGCGACATCAAGATTGCCGAGGGGCGCGTGGAACCCTCAGTCATTGCGGCCATGCGCAACGCCGCCCAGACCCGTGGCGCTGCCGTTGCATGAAGAATTGTTTAAATGTGGAAACTTCCTACAAGGTGGCCGGTCAGAGTTCGTAACAGCAAGAGCAGGCATTGTGCTCCGGTGTTTGTGCCTTGCTGTACTGGTCTTTGTAGGCCACGTTTAACCCCGAAGTGTCTCCCCATGCTTCGGGGTTTCTTTTTGCCTGCGATTTGTCAGGGTTCAGGTGAATCCAGGAAAAAGCTCGGGTTGTCCTGCAGATAGTGTTCGCGCATGACCGGGTCCAGCCACTCGGCGTAGGCTTGCTGTAGCTGTGCCTGTGGGATCTCGCGCAAGGCCTGGTCAATTCGCTGTATGGCCAGGCGACCTTCAGGCGTGGCCGAGCAACCGATATGCGTATGCTGGTACGGCGCTGAGCCCTTGATGGGGTAGAACATCAGGTCTTCAGGGGCAATGCCTTGTTGCATGGCGTGATAGCGGATCTCCGGCGCGTAACCCAGAACGGCTTCCAGCCGGCCCAGGCGCTGCATTTGCAGCAGGCTGCCCAGGGCGTCATTGCCGTAATGGAGTGCCAGTGTGTGAGGGTCGGCACCCTTGAGCTGTTCATCGATCAGCGGGCCGTAGCTACGTTCGGCGGTTGCGCCTATACGTGCTCTATGGGAGCCAAGAAAAGCGTGCAGGTCGAATTGGCCCTCACCAATAAAGGGGGCCAGTTCTTCCTGCTGGATGCGTCGCAGGGTCACCCCATTACTCACCGAGACGAATGCCTGGGCGGAAAATACAACGTACTTGGCTCGTTCCTCCGTCCACAGCAGCGACGGGTCGCACGTCAGGACAGTGGGGTCGCGCAGCATCTGAATACCCCGGGCACGATTGACGTGCATCACCTGGTGCCGATATTCCGGCAGGCGCTCGCTGAGTATGGGCAATAACTTGTCCAATACCCCTTGGCCCTTCTGCGGCCCCTCAAAGATGGTGACCGGTGGTAAGTCGCGCAGCAGCCAGGTCAGTGTTTCTTCTGCGTGGGCGGACAGCGGCCATTCGCTCGCTATCGCGCAGACAAGACAGAGTTGCAGTAGCCGGCGCCGAGCATGGTAAACCATCAAATCGCGCCATCCTCACGCAAGCGAGTAATGGCCGCGCTGTCGTATCCCAGTTTATTGAGTAGCACGTTGTTATGTTCACCCAGCTGCGGCCCGACCCATTCGCAGCTGCCTGGCGTGTCCGACAACTTGGGCACGATGCCGGGCATCTTGAAGTCCTTGCCGTCGGGAAGCTGGGCCTTGAGGAACATCTCCCGGGCGAGGAATTGCGGATCGCCGAGCATGTCCTCGGCACTGTAGATTCGACTGGCAGGCACTTCGGCTTTATTCAATATTGCGACCACTTCATCCAGTGGCAGCGAATTCACCCAGCGATCAATGACGCCATACAGCTCATCACGGCGGCCATCGCGTCCGTCATTGCTGGTTAACTCAGGATCGTTGGCCAAATCTTCACGGCCAATAGCCGACATAAAGCGCTTGAAGATCGCATCGCCGTTGGCGCCAATCTGTACATGCTTGCCGTCCGCGCTGGTGTGGATCGAGGACGGCGTAATACCGGGCATGATGTTGCCGGTGCGTTCGCGAATAAAGCCGAACACATCGAACTCCGGGATCATGCTTTCCATCATCGCGAAGATGGCTTCATACAGCGCTACATCGACCACCTGGCCCACGCCGCCGTTGACTTCACGATGACGCAGCGCCATCAGCGCGCCGATCACCGCCCACAGCGCAGCAATCGAGTCGCCGATGGAAATGCCGGTGCGCACCGGTGGGCGGTCTTCGAAGCCGGTGATATAGCGCAGGCCGCCCATGGATTCGCCCACCGCGCCAAACCCAGGCTGGTCTTTCATCGGGCCGGTCTGGCCAAAGCCGGAGAGACGCACCATCACCAGCTTGGGGTTGAGTGCGTGCAGGGTTTCCCAGTTCAGGCCGAGCTTCTCCAGCACGCCGGGGCGGAAGTTCTCGATCAGGATATCGGCGTCCGCCAGCAACTGCTTGAGGATGGCCAGGCCGTCCGGGTGCTTGAGGTTCAGCGTCAGCGACTGCTTATTGCGCGCCTGCACAAACCACCACAACGACGTGCCCTCGTACAGCTTGCGCCACTTGCGCAGCGGGTCGCCGCCGTCCGGCGATTCGACCTTGATCACCTCGGCGCCGAATTCGGCGCAGATACGTGAGGCGAACGGGCCGGCGATCAGGGTGCCGAGTTCGATAACTTTCAGGCCGGCAAGCGGTTTGGCATTAAACGACATGAGGATCCTTGTCTGCGCAGGGCGG
Source organism: Pseudomonas sp. H1_A03 (assembly GCF_054685145.1). NCBI lineage: Bacteria > Pseudomonadati > Pseudomonadota > Gammaproteobacteria > Pseudomonadales > Pseudomonadaceae > Pseudomonas > Pseudomonas sp. H1_A03. The sequence continues at coordinate 74,581 of NZ_CP162829.1, read as the reverse complement.
TGGTGTGATGCCTTTTAACATAGGCGGGCGGCCCAGGGATAAGGATGATGCAGCGCAGGATTCGTTGAATGACCCCGCCATCGGTTAGACTGGCCGCCTTTCCCTGTCTCTAGAAGTCCGTTCATGGCCCAGCCGTCCACGACCTACAAATTCGAACTCAACCTTACTGACCTCGATCGTTCGGTGTACGAGAGCGTCAAACAGACCATCGCCCGCCACCCTTCGGAAACCGAAGAGCGCATGACCGTGCGTCTGTTGGCCTACGCCCTGTTTTACAACGAGCAACTGGCGTTCGGTCGTGGGCTGTCAGATGTAGACGAGCCAGCCCTGTGGGAAAAAAGCCTGGATGATCGGGTTTTGCACTGGATCGAAGTCGGCCAGCCCGATGCTGACCGCTTGACCTGGTGCTCGCGCCGCACCGAACGTACCAGCCTGCTGGCCTACGGCAGCCTGCGTGTATGGGAAGGCAAGGTGGTGCCGGTGGCGAATAACCTGAAAAACGTACACATCGCCGCCGTGCCCCAGGAAATCCTCGAAGTACTGGCCAAAGACATGCCCCGTGTTATCAAGTGGGACGTGATGATCAGCGAAGGCACGATCTTCGTCACCGACGACCGTGGCCAGCATGAAGTGCAACTGCAATGGCTGGTCGGCGAACGCGGCTGATAATGTGGGAACTGGCTTGCCTGCGATGCAGGCGCCTCGGTGTAACAGTCACCCCGTGGTGATCCCATCGCAGGCAAGCCAGCTCCCACATTTGAAGTGTGTTGTTTTCAAAATTCCTGTTTAACCGTTGTATTGCAGAGAAGTCTCCGTCACCCCATGCGTATCGATCCTCGCCCATTGCCCGCTATCCTGCCGTTCCTCGGAGATTTGCCACCGCTGTTGACCCGTCTCTACGCCGCACGCGGGGTGCAGTCGGAAGCCGAACTGGATAAAAGCCTGGCGCGGTTGATCCCTTACCAGCACCTCAAGGGCATCGACGCGGCCGTGGACTTGCTGGTGACGGCGCTGGAGCAACGCCAGCGCATCCTGATCGTCGGTGACTTCGACGCGGATGGCGCCACTGCCAGCACCGTGGGTACCTTGGGCCTGCGTTTGCTCGGAGCGGCGCATGTCGACTATCTGGTGCCCAACCGTTTCGAATACGGCTACGGCCTGACCCCGGAAATCGTCGCCGTGGCCCTGCAGCGCGAACCGCAGTTGCTGATCACCGTGGACAACGGCATCTCCAGTGTCGAAGGCGTGGCAGCCGCCAAAGCCGCGGGGTTGAAGGTGCTGGTGACCGACCACCATTTGCCCGGCGACGAATTGCCGGCTGCGGATGCCATCGTCAACCCGAACCAGCCGGGCTGTGAGTTCCCGAGCAAGGCCCTGGCCGGCGTGGGCGTGATCTTTTATGTGCTGATGGCCTTGCGTGCGCGCCTGCGCAGTTTGGGGTGGTACGAGAACACGCCGCAGCCGAACATCGGCGAGCTGCTCGACCTGGTCGCGCTGGGCAGCGTTGCCGACGTGGTGCCCCTGGATGCCAACAACCGCATCCTGGTGCATCAGGGCCTTGAGCGTATCCGTGCAGGTCGCGCACGGCCGGGGATCAAGGCGATCCTGGAGGTGGCCAAGCGCGACGCTGCACGCATCACCTCGACCGACCTGGGCTTTATCCTCGGGCCGCGCCTGAACGCCGCTGGGCGCCTGGATGATATGAGCCTGGGTATCGAATGCCTGCTCACCAGCGATTTCGCCGCCGCACGGGAAATGGCGGCGCAACTGGACGGCATGAACCAGGACCGCAAATCCATCGAGCAAGGCATGCAGCGCGAGGCCCTGGCCCAACTGAAAGATTTGCCGGTGGAGTCGATGCCTTACGGCTTGTGCCTGTTCGACCCGGAGTGGCACCAAGGCGTGATCGGGATTCTCGCGTCGCGCATGAAAGAGCGTTACTTCCGCCCGACCATCGCCTTTGCAGACGCCGGTGACGGCCTGCTCAAGGGCTCAGGGCGTTCCGTGCAGGGTTTTCACATCCGTGATGCACTGGCAGTGGTCGCAAGCCAACATCCCAACCTGATCGCCAAATACGGCGGCCACGCCATGGCGGCGGGGCTGACATTGCCCGAGTCGAATTTCCCACTGTTTGCCGAAGCGTTTGATGCTGAAGTGCGCCGGCAACTGTGTGAGGAAGACCTGACCGGCAGGTTGTTGACCGACGGTACCCTGGCGGTAGAAGAGTTTCACCTGGAGCTGGCGCGGGCCTTACGGCATGCCGGCCCGTGGGGGCAACACTTTCCCGAGCCGTTGTTCCATGGCGTGTTTCAGTTAGTGGAGCAGCGTGTCGTGGGGGAGCGGCACCTGAAAGTGGTGCTCAAGAGCGAATGCGGCTCGGTGAAACTCGATGGCATTGCGTTTGGGGTCGACCGTGAGGTTTGGCCTAACCCGACCGTGCGTTGGGTGGAGTTGGCCTACAAGCTGGATGTGAACGAGTTTCGTGGGAATGAAACCGTGCAGTTGATGATTGCGCACATCGAACCGCGCTAAATATCGGTCTCACCCTAAAGCAAATGTGGGAGCGGCGAACCGCCGCTCCCACATTTTTAATCCGTGTACAGCCTGAAGTTACTCGGCTTTATCCTTGGCCTGGTGCTTCACAATGATATCCACCAAGCGCTTGGCCAGCGCCGGGTAGTTCTCATCGAAGTGATGCCCACCTGGCAGCTTCAGCGCTTCACCCACGGCAGTCTTGTCTGTGCAGCCGCTCTCATCGACTTCTTCCGCACCGTAGATGCACACCACTTTCTCCGGCGGCAGCTTGGCCATTTCCGGGCCCGTAGCGGCCTCTTTACCGGCGTTACCCAGCCAACCTTCCACTTCGATTTCAAAGCTGCCGGTGCGTGCGAAAGCCAGCAAGATAATCGCATCGACCCGCTGCTGTTCGTTTTCCGGCATACGGTTGTAGATGGCCGGCAATACATCGGCACCGAATGAATAACCGGTCAGTACGAAGCGCTTGGTGCCCCACTTCTGACGGTAGTGTTGCATCAGCTCGGTGAGATCCTTGGCGCTTTGTTCCGGGGTCTTGTGCTGCCAGTAGTAGCGCAGGGTGTCGATGCCGACGACGGGGTAGCCGATCTTGGCCATTTCGCCGGCCACGTCGCGGTCCAGGTCACGCCAGCCGCCATCACCGGAGAGGAACAGGGTGACGGTGTCCTTTGCCTGACCGGCCGGCACTTCAACCACCGGAATCGCCAGACCGCCGTTGTCCGAGCCCACCAGTTGCTTGCGCAGCTCGTTGTTCAGCACTTGCGGGTAGTGAATGTCGTAGTCGCTGATGCTGGTGGTGGCGCGCGGTGTATCGCGTACGAAACTGGCGCTTTCATCGTCAGGGTTGTCGTTCCAGGCCACCAACCAATTGCCGTGCGCGGCGGTTTTCGGCAGTGGGTCCTTGCAACCTTCCTGCACCAAAGCGAAGCCGACGGAGATGGCATTGGCCTTGTCGTCATTCTGGGTCGCCAGCCAGCGCCAGGCGAGGGCTGCGCCTGGGCCGATGCCACTGACCAGAGTGGCCGGGCCCTTGAGCTGGCCCAGGGCGCTTTGCAGCGCTTGTTCCTGCAGCTTGCAGTCATCCTTGGGCAAGATCACCTGAACAATCTGCGCCTTGCCGCCCTGGCTCAGAGCGATCAGTTGGCTGTCGGTCAGGATTTCGTCGGCCATTACGGCCACGGCCACACGGGCTTTCGGCGTGCCATTGGGCGTCACGCGGGTCATCACCGAGCCATCGGCCTGGGGCAGTTGCTCCAGGGTCGGCTGCGGGGCAGGGCGGTTCCAGTACCAAAAGCCGCCGCCTGCGATCAAGGCGAGCAGCACTACAGAGGCCAATACATACCGCCAGGAACGTCGAATCATCAGCGTTTCACCAATCCAGTCAAGCCGCCCGCGATCAGGGCGGCGGTATCGGCCAGTGCCACCAGCGGATCAAGTCCTGCGGGCACGGCCATGTAACGGGGTTCCCAGTCAGGCTGGAACTTGTCTTTGAAGCGGCGCAAACCTTGGAAGTTATACAGTTGCTCGCCACGGCGGAACACCATCGAACCCAGGCGTTGGGTCAACGGCGCGCCGCGGCGTGGCTGCAGGCCCGACAACGGCACCATGCCGAGGCTGAAGCGGGCGTAGCCGTGACTCTTATAATGTTGAATCAGGCCGACCATCATGAATTCCATGGTCAGCTTGGGTGCGTCAGGGTGGGCGCGCATCAGGTCGAGACTGGCCAGATCGTGGTTGTAGGTCTCGAGCAAGTTGGCGAAGGCCACCGGGTTCCCTTCGAAGCGAATGATCGCGATGCGAAAGTGCTTGAGGTAGTCGTCGCTGAAGCGTCCCAGGGAAAAGCCTTTTTCCCGTACGTTCTTGCCGGTCAGCCAGGCATCCGAGATCACTTTGAGCGCGTCCATCGGTGCCGTGCCCGGTTCAAAGATCTCCAGGGACAGGCCGTCGCGGGTGCCACGGTTCCAGGTATAGCGCAGGTCCTTCATCTCTTTGCCCTTGGCTTCCAGGTCAAAGCGTTTCAGGTCGACGCGGGCTTCTTCACCCAGTTTGATCGCGGTAAGGCCGATGTCCATGTAGTACGGCAGGTTCTCTGCGCGCACTTGATAGAACACTGGGCGCGCGTGATGGATGTCGCACAGGTCGCGGAACTGCCAGATCATCTCGGCGCGTGGCTGGGTCGGGCCGATCGGGTCGTACAAGGCTACCAGGCTGCGCCCGCGACGGGCGTACATGAGGAAAGCTTCATCATTGGGATGGAACAGCAGCGCCTTGTCGCCGGTGAGCGCCAGGCCGCCGTCGGGTTGGGACGAGGCCATCAGGATCTTGCTGGCGCGCTCGAGCTCGTCGGGCGTCGGCAGGTGGATCACCGGGCGCGCGGTGCGTAACAGCCAGGTCAGGGACACGATCACCAGCAGGACGGCGGCGCCCAACAGCGAGCGCAAACCACGGGGCGCGTTGGCGTCCAGGGTGAACTGCCACCACAACTGGTGGCTGTACGGCACGTCTTGATAAGCGAACAGCAGCAGCCAGATCGAAGCCCCCAGCACGCACACGCTTGCCACCAGGTACAGCGGCGAGAAGGGCAGCTCGGTGAGGCGGCTGGCGCGGTAGAACGAGCGTCGGAAAATCGCCAGCAGGATCGCGGTCATGGTCATCAAGCTGGCTTCTTCCCAGTCGAAACCCTTGAGCAGCGAGAGCAACGCACCGGTCAGCAGCAGCACCATGGTCAGCATCCAGGCGGCTGACAAGCGTCGACGCAGGCCCTGGGCCAGCAACAGGCACAGCACGCCGATCAGGCTGGCGCCAAAGTGCGAGGCGTCAATCAGGCGGTGGGGAATCAGGAAGCCGATGTTTTCCAGGCGTGAGTCGATTTCGGGCGTGGCGCCAGAAAACAGCAGGACCACGCCGGACAAAAAAACCAGTACGGCCAGTACTGGCGCTGCCAGCCCCGAGGCGACCCGCAGGCTTTGCTGGGTCTGGAACAGACGCTGCGCTTCGTTGACCAGCAGGAACACACAGGCAATCAACAGCGGCAGCACCACGTAGATCATGCGGTACAGCAGCAGGGCCGCGGCCAATGGCGCGGCGCCCAGTTTGTCGGCGAAGGCGGCGAGCAGAATCGCTTCGAATACGCCAACCCCGCCCGGTACATGACTGAGTACGCCGGCTGCCAGGGCCAGCAGGTACACCAACAGGAAGGGGCCGAAGGGCGGCGCTTCCGGCAACAACAGATAAAGGACGGTGGCAGCGGCGGCGACGTCCAGTGCGGTGATGATCAGTTGCAGGAAGGTCAAACGCCGGCCCGGCAGACGCAGGGTACGGCGGCCAGCTTTTACCAGCAGGTTATCCGGGTAGGGTTGCTCCGGCAGGCGACGGCGATAAATGCCGATGCACAGCGCGGCCGACAACAGCAACACGGCGCCGGCAATGCCGCCCAGCAACCCTTGCGACAGATGCAAATAAGTGGAGGCCGCCGGCAAGTTACTCAAGGTGGCCAGTGCCGCCAGCGGCGGCAGGGCGCAGCCCAGGGCCAGGCTGGCGAACACGGTCATGTGCGCCACTTCTGAAGCCCCGATGCCATGGCGCGCATATAAACGATAACGCACCGAACCGCCCGAGAGCATGGACAGGCCAATCGCATTGCCGATGGCAAACGCGGTAAAGCCGCCCAAGGCCAGGGTCTTGGCGGGCAGTTGTACCCCCGCGTAGCGCGCGCCGGAAAATTCGTAGCCTAATAGAATGACGAAGCCGGCGACACCTGCGGCAAACGCACCGAGCAGGGCGGGCCTGGGCACTTCCAGGATCGAATCGTGGAGGGCGTAAAGATCCAGTTCCAGCAGCAGGTGTCGGCAGGCGATCAACGCGATGGCGAACAGCAATAGTGTGACGGCCAGCCCGATGGGTTGCCGGTATTTGCTCACCAGATCCAGCCAACGCAAACGAGCGGGAGGGATCGGTTGTTCTGCTGTAACAGTGTCTTGTGGTTCAGACGAGTTGGCGCGCATCAATCACCTCGTGGATTGTGCGCGACAGGATGGAGGTATCCAGCCAAGTTACCAATCCCTATGGACAAAATAATTACAAATATTAACGCGTATCACCGGGGGCGGCGACAGCGGCCATTGGTCGTAGAGGGGAGCACTGAGCATTGAGCATAGCTCGCAATGAGATGGACTCTACAAACCGTGTACGGTTTCATGAAAGATGCCATGCCATTGTTTCAGAAGAACTTTTTCACCGGATACAAAAAAGGCCACTCTTTCGAGTAGCCTTTTTTGATGTTTGGTTGCGGGAGCCGGATTTGAACCGACGACCTTCGGGTTATGAGCCCGACGAGCTACCAGACTGCTCCATCCCGCGTCTGTGGGCGGCATTCTACAGCCCAGCGGCGGGGTGTCAACCGTTAATGGATGTATCGGTCAAATAAGTGTGAATTAATCCACTGAGCCGCCGCCAAGTACGATAAGTGTGCGATAGGCTTGAATTTTTGTCCGACAATCAAAAAACTGACAGGCACAAAAAAGGCCACTCTTTCGAGTAGCCTTTTTTTGATGTTTGGTTGCGGGAGCCGGATTTGAACCGACGACCTTCGGGTTATGAGCCCGACGAGCTACCAGACTGCTCCATCCCGCGTCTGTGTGTCGGCATTCTACAGAGGATCGCGAGTGTGTCAACCCGTGTTCTGAAGAAAAGCGCTTGTGGTTCAATCGGTTAGCTCTCCATCGCTGTACGTGGATGCGCTGGAAGCCAGTCTGGCCAAGGGTTTCGGCTCTATCGGAATGCCAAATTCGATTGAGAAAATAAATTCATCTACGAATTTTCCTACCGTTCAAACGGAAGAATCAAACTACTGGTGCTATATACAGGTGTGAGTGCGATACTGGCCACCCGTGGTTTCACACCCTGTTTATATGACGCAGCGCAAAATCATCCACGTTGACTGTGATTGCTTCTACGCCGCCATCGAGATGCGCGATGACCCGAGCCTTGCGCAAAAGCCGCTGGCGGTGGGTGGCTCGGCTGACCGGCGCGGGGTGATCGCTACCTGCAACTATGAGGCGCGGGCCTATGGCGTGCGCTCGGCCATGTCGTCACGCCACGCGTTGAAGCTGTGCCCGGACCTGACCATCGTCAAGCCGCGCATGGACGCCTATAAGGAAGCGTCGAAGGAAATCCAGACGATCTTTCGCGACTACACCGACCTGATCGAACCGCTGTCGCTGGATGAAGCCTATCTGGACGTGTCTGACTGTACGCATTTCGGCGGCAGTGCCACGCGCATCGCCCAGGACATTCGCCGCCGCGTCTCCAACCAGTTGCATATCACCGTGTCTGCCGGTGTCGCGCCGAATAAATTCCTGGCCAAGATCGCCAGCGACTGGAAGAAACCCAATGGGTTGTTTGTGATTACCCCGGACCAGGTCGAAGACTTTGTCTCGCAGTTGCGTGTGAGCAAATTGCACGGCGTGGGTAAAGTCACGGCAGACAAACTGGCGCGCCTGGGAATTGAAGACTGCCTGCAACTGCGTGAGTGGAACAAGCTGGCGCTGGTGCGGGAATTTGGCAGCTTTGGCGAGCGACTGTGGAGCCTGGCGCGTGGGGTTGATGACCGCGCAGTGCACAACGATAGCCGTCGGCAATCCATCAGTGTGGAAAATACCTACGATGTGGACCTGCCGGATCTTTCAAGCTGCCTGGCAAAGCTTCCCGAACTGATGGAAACCCTGGCCGGGCGTATGGCGCGAATCGACAGCAGTTATCGGGCGGGCAAGCCGTTCGTTAAAGTGAAGTTTCATGACTTTACCCAGACGACACTGGAGCAGGCAGGGGCAGGGCGGGATTTGGAGGGTTATCAACAGCTGCTGACGCAGGCGTTTAACCGGGGTGGGAAGCCGGTGCGGTTGTTGGGGATTGGGGTGCGGTTGCTGGATTTAAGCAACGGCAACGAACAACTCGAGTTCTCCTGGTAGTAACCCAAAACCAAATGTGGGAGCGGGCTTGCTCGCGAATGCGGTAGATCAGTCAATACATCTGGTGACTGGCACTCCTTATTCGCGAGCAAGCCCGCTCCCACATTTAGATCTGCGACATTTGTGGAGTCTCAGCGTGCGCCTGGATCGGCAACGAGACGCCCCGCATCCTTGGTCAGCGCCTGCAGGAATTCCTGCTGCAACTCGGGATCATTGCGGGTCAGTTCGATCAGGCTTTGTTCCAGTTCGCTGGCTTCTTCTTCCAGGCCCAGCTCTGACAGACGCTTGACCCGGTGCACCCACTGGCTGACTTCATCGTCTTCCAGGTCGTCGTAGATCAGGCCGTGGGCTTCCAGCAACTTGCCGCGCAGCGTGCTGCTGATCGCCAGTGTCGAGTCCGAATGCACGTCGTCCTGGCCATCTTCCACGCTGATCTTCAAGGTCGTGACGCGGTTAAGGTCCTGCTCGGCAAACGGGCTGTCCAACAGGTTCAGGCGCAAGACGCCGTTGCGGTCGGTGGTCAACTCATGCACTTGCTTGCCCGCAGTAACCTGCACCGGGCGTTCGCTCCAGGGCAGGCTCGAATACTCCACGCGCTTGTCGCGCTGGACTTCATCGATACCGGCCAGGTTCTGTTGCGCACGGCCATGGGATTGTACGTTCATGAACGGGTTGAGGCCGTCTACGCCGTAGGTCAGCCAGTCGTGGGTCATGCTGGTAGGCAGGTTGCCGAGGGCGAAGATATTCGCCACGTTAGCCCCCGCACCCGCCACCAAGGCGACCGTGCCCAAAGGCACTTCATAGAGTTCGCGCCAGGGTTGGTAGGGGGTGTAGCGGTCGTAACGACGGGTGACTTCGAACTCGGTGACCTCGAAGGTCTTTTGCTCGTGAATGCGCACTCGGCGTTGCGGCAGCTCCAGCACTTTGGGGTCGCCTACATCGATCTGCAGGCTGTGGTCGAGCAACTTACGCTCGACCCGCTCCTCGTGCTCACTGCGTTGCGACATCTGGTTGGCGCAGCCGCTGACCAGCAAGGCGCCGCACAAGGCGGCGCCCCCCAGGGCTCTGGTGTTTCGCTTGAACATGACTTCTCTTGATCTGGTTTTCAGCGACGAATACGCGCCTGAAGGAAAGACAGCACGTCAGCCACCGGCAACGGTTGGGCTTCGGCTTCGGTCCGGCTCTTGTATTCCAGATTGCCATCCGCCAGGCCGCGGTCACTGACCACGATCCGGTGTGGGATGCCAATCAGTTCCATGTCGGCGAACTTGATGCCCGGGCTGGTTTTCTTGTCCCGGTCATCCAGCAACACTTCAAAACCGGCGGCCGTCAGTTCGGCATACAGTTTGTCGGTGGCTTCGCGTACTTGCTCGGTTTCATAGCGCAGCGGTACCAGGGCGACCTGGAACGGCGCCAGGGCGTCACTCCAGATGATGCCTTTCTCGTCGTTGTTCTGCTCGATGGCAGCTGCAACCACGCGCGAAACGCCAATGCCGTAGCAGCCCATTTCCAGGGTGATCGGCTTGCCGTTCTCGCCCAGCACTTCGCACTTCATGGCCTTGCTGTACTTATTGCCCAGCTGGAAGATGTGCCCGACTTCGATGCCGCGCTTGATCTCCAGGGTACCTTTGCCATCCGGGCTCGGGTCACCAGCGACCACATTACGCAGGTCGGCCACGGTCGGAACCGGCAGGTCACGCTCCCAGTTCACACCGAAGTAATGCTTGTCGTCGATGTTCGCGCCAATACCGAAGTCGCTCATCAGCTCGACCGAACGGTCGATGATAATTGGCAACGGCAGGTTCAGTGGGCCCAGGGAACCAGCACCAGCGCCAATGGCGTCGCGCAGTTCGGCATCACTGGCCATGACCAGTGGGTTGGCCACGCCAGGTTGCTGGGCGGCTTTGATTTCGTTGAGTTCGTGGTCGCCACGGATCACCAGGGCGATCAGCTTGCCTTCTTCTTCGGCGCGCACGATCAGGGTCTTGATGGTCTTTTCAATCGGCAGATTGAATTTTTCCACCAGGGCCGCGATGGTCTTGGTCTCTGGCGTGTCTACCAGGCGCAGCTCTTCGGCCGGTGCAGGGCGGGACGTTTCCCGTGGCACGGCTTCGGCTTTCTCGATGTTTGCTGCGTAGTCGGAACCGTTGCTGAACACGATATCGTCTTCGCCGGATTCGGCCAGTACGTGGAATTCGTGGGAGCCGGCACCACCGATGGAACCGTTGTCCGCTTCTACCGGACGGAATTTCAGGCCCAGGCGCGTGAACACGTTGCAATAGGCCTGGTGCATGCGGTCGTAAGTGACCTGCAGGGAAGCCTGGTCGGCGTGGAACGAATACGCGTCCTTCATAATGAATTCACGGCCGCGCATCAAGCCGAAGCGTGGGCGGATTTCATCACGGAATTTGGTCTGGATCTGATACAGGTTCAGCGGCAGCTGTTTATAGCTGCTCAGCTCGTTGCGCATCAGGTCGGTGATCACTTCTTCATGGGTCGGGCCGGCGCAGAAATCGCGGCCATGACGGTCCTTGAAGCGCAGCAACTCAGGGCCGTACTCTTCCCAGCGCCCGGATTCCTGCCACAGTTCAGCCGGTTGGGTGCTCGGCATCAACACTTCCAGAGAGCCGGCAGCGTTCATTTCTTCACGAACGATGGCTTCGACCTTGCGCATCACCTTCAAGCCCATGGGCAGCCAGGTGTACAGGCCCGAGGCCAGTTTGCGGATCATGCCGGCGCGCAGCATCAGCTGATGGCTGATCACGACCGCATCGGAAGGCGTTTCTTTCTGTGTGGCGAGCAAATATTGACTGGTGCGCATGGTAGGCCGTTGTCGGTTGCTTGGACTTGAAATGACGCTGGATTGTACGGGCGGTTGCCGCCGGAGTACAGGCATCAGGTTGCGGGGTGTTTCTGTCGGAACCGTGCTTGTGTGGGAGCTGGCTTGCCTGCGATTCAGGCGACGCGGTGTATCTGTAGCACCGAGGCGACATCATCGCAGGCAAGCCAGCTCCCACATAGATCGAGGTGTATCAGTCGTCTACCGGGGGATTCAACCGAATCCGCCGATTCTCCTGATACCAATGCAGTGCAATCAGCAGCAGTGTCGGTACACCCAGCATGCAGGTGATCAGGAAGAAATTATGGTAGCCGAACTTCTCCACCATTACCCCCGAATACCCGCCGATCAGGCGCGGCAGCAACAGCATGATCGAGCTGAGCAGCGCGTATTGGGTGGCGGAGAACTTGAGGTTGGTCAGGCTCGACAAATAGGCCACAAACGCCGATGTGGCCATGCCCGAGCTGAAGTTATCCAGGGAAATCGTGAAAATCAGCATCTGCAGGTCCGGGCCCATGTCGGCGAGCGCCACGAACAGCAGGTTGGTGCCGGCAGAGAACACGCCGCCGATGAACAGGATTGGCAGGATACCGAAGCGCACAATCAGCAGGCCGCCCATGCCGGCGCCGACCAGGGTCATGATCAGGCCGAAGATCTTGCTGACCCCGGCGATCTGGTCCTTGGTAAAGCCTTGGTCGATGTAGAACACGTTGGCCATCACGCCCATCACGGTGTCAGACATGCGATAGGTGGCGATCAGCCCCAGCAGCAGTAATGCTTGCCAGCGATAGCGCAGGATGAAGTCGTTGACCGGCGTCAACACCGGCGCCAGGCCCCGGCGACCCATGGCCGAGAGGCACAGTGCGGTGAGCGTGATATAGAGAATGGCGCGCAGGAACGCACGGTCATCCATCAGCAGGTCCCACAGGCTCATGCCGTGGAACAGCACGCTTGCGAAATCAGTATTGAACAGCTGGGTGAACATCGCCGGCACCGACACCAGCAATACGATCAGCACAAATACCGAGACCAGTTGATGCACGAAACTGTAGCGCCCGGCTTGCAGCTGGGTGCGCAGTGGCACATTGGGTTCGCGCATGAACAGCGTGGTCAGCAACGCAGGAACCATCAATACGCCGAACAGCACATAGGTGCCGGTCCAGGCCGAGTGTTTATAGTTGAAACCGGTGGAGCCGAAACCTTCAGCAAAAAACAGTGCACCTGCCGTGGCGAGCAGGGCGGCGATGCGATAGCCGGACATATAGCTGGCGGCCAACGCGGCCTGGCGGCTGTCATCGGCGATTTCCAGACGGTAGGCGTCGACCGCAATATCCTGGGTGGCGGACGCGAAGGCCACGACGACGGCGATAGCGATCAGCCAGGACAAATGTTTCTGCGGGTCGCAAAAGCCCATGCCGATCAATCCGAGGATCACCAGCGACTGGGCAAGGACCAGCCAGGACCGGCGTCGCCCGAGTTTACCGAGCAACGGCAGGCGCCATTGGTCGAGCAGCGGCGACCAGACCCATTTAAAGGCATAGGCCAAACCAATCAGGCTTGCATAGCCGATGGTCTCGCGGGCCACACCGGCCTCACGCAACCACACCGACAGCGTCGAGAACACCAACATGTAAGGCAAGCCGGCGGCAAAGCCGAGCAACAACAGCACTAACGTCGAGGGGCTGGCATAGGCAGCGAGCGCGGCGCGCCAGGTTTTACGGGGCATGGGCTGGAGTCTGCCTCAGGTTTGCGGAAACAAAGCGCGCACTCTAACCGCTGTGCTCTACCGGGCGCCAGCCATGGCGCTGAATATCCACGCGATTGTTGCGGACCGTGATGCCTTCATCGCGCAAACGCGCGCGTTGCTCGTCACCCGAGGCACTGCCCACTGGCAGACTTATCCGACCACCGGCACCCAGCACGCGATGCCAGGGAAGTTTGGTGTCTGCAGGCAGTTGACTCAGGGTGCGGCCTACCCAGCGCGCCGCACGCCCCAGCCCAGCCAGGTGAGCCAGCTCGCCGTAGCTGACCACGCACCCTGCGGGCACTTGCGCCAGGGTCAGGTACAGCGCAGTGCGGCGCATTTCGGCAGGGCTTTGCGGGGGCTCGGCGGGTTGATTCACTGTGCGCATATCCGTTGAGATCGGCTGACTTATTGTAAGAAACGTCTGTAACCATGGCATCGAGGATTGAACTGAATATAAATCCTTGAGTCAGTCGTATCTAACACGATAATGCCCTCTTTTCGCCAACCTCGAGCCCCGAATCCGCTTATGTTGTCCAGAACCCTGTTGTGCCTCGCTGTTTTCAGCGCCTCCACGCCCTTGCTGGCCGATACCGTCTGGTTGAAGAACGGTGACCGTCTGACTGGCAAGATCAAGGTCTTCGACGGTGGCAAGTTGCTGATCCAGACCGATTACGCGGGCGCCATTCCTGTGGACTGGAAACAGGTGAAAACCCTGGAAAGCGACCAGGAGCTGCTGGTCAAGCAGGATGCCTACACCGGCGAAAAGGCCAAGTCCCTGAAACCGGCGGATGAAGGCAAAGTGGTGCTGGCCAATGGCGAGGCGCCAAAGACCGTCGAGCTGGCAAGCATTCAGCAGATCCTCAAGCCCAAGCCTGTGATCGAAGACTTGGTGTGGAAGGGCAATGTCGACATGGCTCTGGACTACAAGCGTGCCGAAAAAGATACCAACGACTATGACATCGACTTCAAGACCACCGCGCGGCATGGCCAATGGCGCCACACCGGGCAGGGCGAGTACAACCGCGAGTTCCAGGACGACGTGACCACCACCGACAACTGGGCGTTGGAATATGACCTGGACCGCTTCCTGACCGAGCATTGGTTCTGGCAGGGACGCTTGACTTACAAGCGTGACAAGGTTGAAGACCTGGCTCGCCAGCGTACCGTCGGTACCGGCCCTGGCTACCAGTTCTGGGATGATGAGCTGGGGGCATTCTCCCTGGGGTCGCTCGTCAACCGCACCGATTACGAATACGCCGAAGGCGGCAAGGACAACTTCTATTCCCTGGCCATGAAGTGGAACTACAACCGCTACCTAGTGGGCAAGACCGTTGAATTCTTCACGAATGGCGAATTGGGCAAACCTATCGATGGCCCAGCGGAATACTCCCTGGATGCGGAAATGGGCCTGCGCTACAAAGTCACCGAGTGGGCTTCGCTCAACCTCAAGGCTGAACGCGACGTCATCAGTGGCGACTCGGAAAGCAGCCTGAGCAAAACCCGCTACACCGCAGGGTTCGGCGTGGCCTGGTAACACCCTTCGACAAATCCCGGCAGGGGGGGCTCTGGCAACCGGCGCGTAGATTGATTACCTTGTGTTGAGATCCATTCCCATAAGTCATGGGCGGCTGAATACCCGAGGAGTCAACGTTGAGCGCACAGGTTGCCAAGAACGCCCGAGAGCTGTTGCTCAAGGAATACCGTGGGGCTCTCGCCACACAGTCCAAAGCCATGCCGGGTTTCCCTTTTGGTTCGGTCGTGCCGTATTGCCTGGACGAGCAGGGCCGTCCGCTGATCCTCATCAGCCGTATTGCCCAGCACACCCACAACCTGCAAAAAGACCCAAAGTGTTCGTTGCTGGTAGGTGAGCGTGAGGCGGATGACGTGCAGGCCGTCGGGCGCCTCACCTACCTCGCTGAGGCCGTAAAACTCCAGGAGGGCGCTGCCATCGAGGCAGCGGCCGAGCGTTATTACCGCTACTTCCCCGATTCGGCCAACTACCACCAAGCCCACGACTTCGACTTCTGGGTGCTCAAGCCGGTGCGCCACCGTTACATCGGCGGCTTTGGGGCGATTCACTGGGTCGACCAGTTGACCCTGGCCAACCCGTTCGCGGGTGCGACTGAGCGCAGCATGATCGAACACATGAACAGCGATCACACCAAAGCCATTGCCCACTACGTCGACTTGGCCGGTTTGCCGACTTCCGAGCCTGCGCAGTTGGCCGGTATCGACAGCGAAGGCATGCACCTGCGTATCGGCCAATCCTTATATTGGTTACCGTTCGCAGAGCCTTGCAACACTCCGACACAAGTGCGCGAAGCCCTGGTTTCATTGGCTCACGCTGACGTCTGGCCGAAAAAAGAAGCCGCTGACGCTTGAATTCACGAAATGGCGACGTCATCTAAGGTGGACTGGCAAGGCATTCTTGCGTTGAGGAACCATTTGATGCGCCCTTTTTTATTGCTCTTTCTGCTGTTCCCGGTGTTGGAGCTGTTCGTATTCGTTCAAGTCAGCAGTGCGATCGGGTTTTTCCCGGCCCTGTTGTTGATCATTCTCGGCTCGATGCTCGGCGTATTGGTGCTGCGCGTCGCCGGCCTGGCCACGGCGCTGCGTGCCCGTGAAAGCCTGAATCGTGGCGAGCTGCCCGCACAGACCATGCTTGAAGGCCTGATGATGGCCCTGGCCGGTGGCCTGTTGATCCTGCCGGGTTTTATCAGCGATGTGGTCGGCCTGGTGATGTTGCTGCCAGTCACTCGCAAGCTGCTTGCCGGCAAGATGCGTCAGCGTGCCGAAGAGGCGGCGATTCGCCAGCGTGCGTTCGCCGATGACCTGCAACCTCGTGGCGGTCCGGCTCCGCGCCAGCCACTGGGGCGTGAAGGTGATGTGATCGAAGGCGAATTCGAACACCGCGACAGCAAATAACCGCTTCACTGGCACGGCACCTCTGGGTGCCGTGTTGCTTTGAGCCGTCGACACACTCAAAAAAATTTCCGTCGAGGCCCTTGTAATAAGCTTATGCGCCCTTATGTAACGGTCACCGCAAGGTTTCTGGTGGTGACACCAGACAGACTTCCGCGTCTTGCTTGGCGAGGCGCGACCGGCACCGCCGGAATACAACCTGCCGGTACTGATACCGGCCGATGAAAAACACAATTAGGAGAGATCGACAATGAGCAAGCTTCGTCCTCTGCACGACCGCGTCGTAATCCGTCGCAGCGAAGAAGAAAAGAAAACCGCTGGCGGTATCGTTCTGCCAGGTTCGGCTGCTGAAAAAGCCAACCACGGTGTGATCGTCGCTGCAGGCCCAGGCAAGACCCTGGAAAACGGTGACGTGCGTGCGCTGGCCGTTAAAGTCGGTGACAAGGTTGTATTTGGTCCTTACTCCGGCAGCAACACTGTGAAAGTCGACGGCGAAGACCTGCTGGTTATGGCTGAGAACGAGATTCTCGCTGTTCTGGAAGACTGATTTCCCCGCTCATTTTCCCGTTACTCCAAAGTATTTAAGGAATATCGATCATGGCTGCTAAAGAAGTTAAATTCGGCGATTCCGCCCGCAAAAAAATGCTCACCGGTGTCAACATCCTGGCTGACGCAGTAAAAGCGACCTTGGGCCCTAAAGGCCGTAACGTGATCATCGAGAAGAGCTTCGGCGCTCCGACCATCACCAAAGACGGCGTTTCGGTAGCAAAAGAAATCGAACTCGAAGACCGTTTCGAAAACATGGGCGCGCAACTGGTCAAAGACGTTGCCTCCCGTGCCAACGATGACGCAGGCGACGGCACCACAACCGCTACCGTTCTGGCTCAGGCAATCGTCAACGAAGGCTACAAAGCCGTCGCTGCCGGCATGAACCCGATGGACCTCAAGCGCGGCATCGACAAGGCGACCATCGCCATCGTTGCTGAGCTGAAAAACCTGTCCAAGCCATGCGCTGACACCAAGGCTATTGCACAGGTGGGTACCATCTCTGCCAACTCCGACAGCTCCATCGGCGACATCATTGCCGAAGCCATGGAAAAAGTCGGCAAAGAAGGCGTGATCACCGTTGAAGAAGGCACTGGCCTGGAAAACGAACTGTCGGTTGTAGAAGGCATGCAGTTCGACCGTGGCTACCTGTCCCCGTACTTCGTCAACAAGCCTGAAACCATGGTTGCCGAGCTGGACAGCCCGCTGATCCTGCTGGTCGACAAAAAGATCTCCAACATCCGCGAAATGCTGCCAGTACTGGAAGCCGTTGCCAAAGCCGGCCGCCCACTGCTGATCGTTTCCGAAGACGTTGAAGGCGAAGCCCTGGCGACGCTGGTTGTGAACAACATGCGCGGCATCGTTAAAGTCGCAGCCGTCAAGGCTCCAGGCTTCGGCGACCGTCGCAAGGCCATGCTGCAGGACATCGCTGTTCTGACCGGCGGTACCGTTATCTCCGAAGAGATCGGCCTGAGCCTGGAAAGCGCCACCCTGGAAAACCTGGGTAGTGCCAAGCGCGTGACCATCTCCAAGGAAAACACCATCATCGTTGACGGTGCTGGCGTTGAAGGCGACATCCAATCGCGCATCACTCAGATCCGCGCCCAGGTTGCCGAGACTTCGTCCGACTACGACCGTGAAAAACTGCAAGAGCGTCTGGCCAAGCTGTCCGGCGGCGTTGCAGTGATCAAGGTTGGCGCGGGTTCCGAAGTTGAAATGAAAGAGAAGAAAGCCCGCGTTGAAGACGCCCTGCACGCAACCCGTGCAGCCGTTGAAGAAGGCGTGGTACCTGGCGGTGGCGTTGCGCTGATCCGTGCACTGGAAGCCCTGACTAACCTGACCGGCGACAACGCTGACCAGAACGTCGGTATTGCTGTGCTGCGTCGTGCTGTTGAAGCACCGCTGCGCCAGATCGCTGCCAACTCCGGCGACGAGCCAAGCGTTGTGGTCAACGAAGTCAAGAACGGCAAAGGTAACTACGGTTACAACGCTGCGACTGGCGTCTACGGCGACATGATCGAAATGGGCATCCTGGACCCTACCAAGGTGACTCGTTCGGCATTGCAAGCTGCTGCCTCCATCGGTGGCCTGATCCTGACCACCGAAGCTGCCATTGCTGACAAGCCTAAGGCTGAAGGCGCTGGCGGTGGCGGTATGCCAGACATGGGCGGCATGGGTGGCATGGGCGGCATGATGTAAGCCAGCCTTACCCCCGTACTGAAAAAGCCCCGCCTGCAGTGATGCAGGCGGGGCTTTTTTATTGTTTGAGTTTGAATTGCAGTCAACTGTGGGAGCTGACTTGCCTGCGATGGCGCACTGCGAACCGATGAAACGTTGAATTAACCGCAAATTTTCGCCCTGGCACTGTCGCCACTGTGTGAAGCCATAGTGAAAATCTCGTTCACTATAAATCTTGGTTGAAAAGCTTTATCAGCGTGCCCTCCAGGCCTATCCCTGAGCCACACTTGGCCTTAAGCTGCGCGAGCCAACACGGCTGCTACCGCGTACGGAGACACTCCCATGCGAATTTTATTGGTTGAAGACAACCGCGATATCCTCGCCAACTTGGCGGATTACCTGGGGTTGAAGGGTTATACCGTTGACTGTGCGCAGGACGGTTTGTCGGGCCTGCACTTGGCTGCCACTGAACATTACGATTTGATCGTGCTCGACATCATGCTGCCCGGCATCGATGGCTACACCCTGTGCAAGCGCCTGCGCGAAGATGCGCGCCGTGACACGCCGGTGATCATGCTCACCGCCCGCGATCAACTGGATGATCGGCTGCAAGGCTTCAAGTCTGGCGCCGACGATTACCTGCTCAAACCCTTTGCCCTGTCGGAATTGGCGGCGCGGATCGAAGCCGTACTGCGCCGTGCACAGGGCGGCGGTCGTCGCACACTGCAGGTGGCTGACCTGAGCTACGACCTCGACACCCTGGAAGTCACCCGCGAAGGGCGCCTGCTCAAGCTCAACCCGGTCGGCCTGAAACTGCTGGCGGTGCTGATGCAGAAGAGCCCGCACGTGCTGCGCCGCGAAATCCTTGAAGAAGCGCTGTGGGGCGACGACTGCCCGGACAGCGACAGTCTGCGCAGCCACGTCCACCAATTGCGCCAAGTGATCGATAAACCGTTCGCCAAGCCATTGCTGCAAACCGTGCACGGTGTCGGTTATCGCTTGGCCGAGGGGCGTGATGGAGTTTAAGCAGAGCCTTGCCCAACGGATCATCATTGCCTTTGCCTTGATGAGTGCATTGGTGGCGGGCGCCTTCGCCATGGGCATCGTCGCGACTGTGCACCTGGTGGAAGAAAAACTGATCTCGGCCGGCCTGGGCGGTGACCTGCAGCGCCTGTTGCTGATGGATACCGTCGAGGACTGGCGCCACCGGCCCGAGCCGGACCAGCTGTTTTACTTCAGCGGAGGTCCCGGCGATTTTGAATTGCCCAAGGATCTGCGTCACCTCGAACCCGGTTTCCACGAAGTATTCCGCGAGTCGCTGTCTTACCACGCCATGGTTGAAGTGGTCGACGGCCGGCGCTACGTGTTGTTGCAGGACCAAAGCGATTTCGAAGAGCGCGAACGCGTGCTGTTTGCCGTGGTGCTGGTGGGTTTCGTACTCAGTCTGGCGCTGGCAGTTTTCCTGGGGTGGGTGTTGGCGCGCAAAGTGATGGCACCGGTGGTGCGCCTGGCTCGCCAAGTACGTCACCGTGACCAATTGCTGGGTTTGGCACCCCCTCTGGCGCCAGATTACGCGGCTGACGAAGTGGGTGAGCTGGCCGTGGCCTTCGATGCCACGCTGGGCCGCCTGCGTCAGGCCCTGTCTCGAGAGCAGATGTTCACCAGTGATGTCAGCCACGAGTTGCGCACCCCGTTGATGGTGCTGGCCAGTTCCTGCGAACTGCTGCTGGAAAACCCGGCCATCGATCAGCGTGGGCGTAACCAGGTCGAGCGGATCGCCCGTGCCTGTGAGGAAATGCGTGAACTGGTGCAGACCTTCCTGATGCTGGCCCGCGCGGAGCATGACGACGGCACCATGTCGCCCCAGGTCAGCCTGGAGCAGGTCGCCGATGATCTGCTCGGTATCTGGCGCGAGCCCATTGAGCGCAAGGGCCTGGAGTTGATCTACCAGCCGGGCAACCCCTTGGATACCCGGTACAACGCGACGTTCCTGCACGCGGTAATGGGCAACCTGCTGCGCAATGCCTTGCATTACACCGAACACGGTTTTATCCGCCTGACCCTGGAGCCCAGTGGTTTTGTGGTGGAAGACTCCGGTGTGGGGATTCCCGAAGACAAGCGCGAAGCGATGTTCGAGCCGTTCGTGCGCGGCAACGAGAAGCGCGGTGACGGCTTGGGCCTGGGTTTGTCTCTGGTCCAGCGCATCTGCGAGAACCAGGGCTGGAGCGTGAGCCTCAGCACCATGGAGCCCAACGGCTGCCGCTTTCATGTGCAACTGAGTCAGGTCAACGCCTGACTCCACCCCCTACCGTTATCCTGCCAGACATCACCGTAATTCGGCGAAAATGGCCCGATGCTATTGCTTGTGTCTGTAAAGTCTTGAAATGTATGGGATTGGACAGGACAAGTTTTTCACAACGGGTTGACCTGTTGATCACAGATTGCTGCTTAAGGTTGTAGGCATCAGCAACTGGAGATCCGTAGATGTCTACCCCGATAAAGCTCGAATTTTCGAAAAAGTACGACGACGAGCACGCCCACGAATATTTGCTCAAGCATCAGGACAATCTGGCACGCCGGCTGTCCCATAAGCGCGACGAGCAATTGGCCCGTGGCGCGCTGGCGATGGCCGGTGAGCCTGGCTTGGTGCTGGACCTGCCCTGCGGTGCCGGGCGCTTCTGGCCGCTGCTGGCCGAAAAACCCAACCGTGTGATCATCGGTGCTGACAATTCCGCCTCGATGTTGAAGGTGGCAACGGTCGCCCAGCCCGCCGAAGTGGTGAAACGGGTACGGCCTTTGCAAACGTCTGCGTTTGATATCGATCTGCCGGATAACGCCGTCGATAGCATTTTTTGTATGCGCCTGTTGCACCACATTGGTGATCCGGCGCATCGGCTGGCGATATTGCGGGAGTTTCAGCGTGTTACCCGTGACAGCGTGATCATTTCGCTGTGGGTCGATGGCAATTTCAAAGCCTGGAAACGCAAGCGTCTCGAAGGGCAGCGTCGCAAGAACGGTGAGCAGGAAGGTTACCAAAACAGATTTGTGTTACCGGCTGCTACTGTCGAAGCGGAGTTCGAGGAAGCCGGCTTTCGCGTTCAGGAATCCCTGGACTTCATACCGCTCTACGCCATGTGGCGGGTGTACGTATTACGCAAGAGGTAACAGGATGGCAGTTGAGTGCGTAGCAGGCAGTCACGTAGCGCCCGAAGAGCGATTCGATTATTTCTGGCGCCAGCAGGGCGAATGGGTCGAAGAGCCCAACCGCCGGCGCGGCGGTGAAAGTGGCGTGCAGCGCGTGACAAGCTCCAATGGACGTTTGCTCTATAGCAAGCGCCAGACCGGGCATATCTACCGCAGTTGGCTGCACCCCTTCGGCCGTCCCACCGTGCTGCGTGAACGCGATGCCATCAAAGGCCTGCGCCTGTTGGACGTACGCGTTCCGGAAATGGTCTTTTGCGAGGCGCGCCGCGACCCCGAGCACCGTTGGCAGGCACTGCTGGTGACCGCAGCCCTTGATGGCTTTGACGAAATTGAAAACTGGTACGCCGCCGGTGGCCGCGAGCAATACGGCGAGCAGGTGCATGAACGCGTGCTCAAGGAATTGGCTGGCACCCTGGCGCGCATGCACAAGGGGCGTTGGCAGCATGGCTGTCTGTACATCAAGCATATTTTTGTGCGGGTGACAGGCGAAGGTGATTCGGCCAATGTTGAAGTGGCGCTGCTGGATTTCGAGAAATGCCGCCAGCGCTTGACCGCTTATCGGGCAGCCTCCCATGACATGCTGCAATTGCGCCGCCATTCGTCGTGGAGCGATGCCGACTGGAAAAAACTCAGCTACTTTTACGAGACGGCGTTTGGCAGCGCTATCAAGGGTTTAACCAGATGAAGCTAGAAATAGCACGAGGTTTGTTTTTGGTCGGGGCGCTGGGCGTTGCAGCCTTGGCGCTGGCGGCGTGGGAGCAGCCTCGCACACAGGTGCTCAGCGCAATGCAGGGTGGCGCGCAATGCCCGTTGCCGCGCGTCGCCAAGGCGAGCACGGCGGTAAAGCCTGATCACGAGTTGTTGCTGTTTATGTTTGGAATGTCTCAAGGGATGAGGCCACAGAGTTGAAACGATTCAAACCCCCAGAAAAGGGCCTTGCGATGCGAGGCCCTTTTTTTGCTTTGTAGGTTCAAGGCGTATCCGGTTTGGCTAGCAGGGTGTACACGCAGGGCAATACAAACAGCGTAAACAGTGTGCCGATCGACATCCCCGTGGCAATCACCATTCCGATATCAAACCGGCTCACCGCACCTGCCCCTGTCGCGAAAATCAACGGCACCATGCCGAATACCATTGCCGCGGTGGTCATCAACACCGGCCGCAAGCGAATCGCCGCCGCTTCCTCCACTGCCTGCCGTGGCGTCAGGCCCTTGTCTTTGCGCAGTTGGTTGGCGAATTCCACGATCAGGATGCCGTGTTTGCTGATCAAGCCGATCAGTGTCACCAGGCCGACCTGGGTGTAGATGTTCATGCTCGACCAGCCCAGGAATAGCGGAATCAGCGCTCCGCAGATCGACAACGGCACTGTCACCAGGATCACCAGAGGGTCACGAAAGCTCTCGAATTGCGCCGCCAGCACCAGGAAGATGATCGCCAAGGCCAGGCCAAACGTGACCCACAGCGCCGTGCCTTCCTGGATGAATTGCCGCGACGCACCGCTGTAGTCGAACGCATAGCCGGGTGGGGTTTCTTCAAGGGCGATCTGGCGCACCGTGTCGATGGCCTCGCCCATGCTCACGATGGGAAACCCCGAGATCAGTGCCGAATTGAGTTGCTGGAACTGGTTCAATTGCCGAGGACGAGCGCGGTCGGTGAGGGTGATCAAGGTCGACAACGGCAGCAGTTCGCCCTGGTTATTCTTTACGTAGTAGTTGTTCAGCCAGTCGGGGTTGTCGCGGTAGGCGCGCTCTACCTGGGCGATCACTTTGTAGCTGCGTCCATCGAGGGTGAATCGGTTGATTTCCGCCTCGGCCAATAGCGTTGCGAGGGTGCCGCCGAGGTCTTGCATCGACACGCCCATCTGCGCGGCCTTGGCGCGGTCGATATCCACCACCACTTCGGGTTTGTCGAATGCCAAGTCGATATCGACGAAGGCAAATTTGCCTGACTCCATCGCGCGTTTCTTCACGCGGTTGGCCACTTCGAGCAACGAGGCATAATCGTTGGCCGTGTTGATCACAAAGCCAAACGGCAACCCTTCGCCCGTGCCCGGCAGGGAGGGCAGGTTGAAGCCGAATACTTGCAGGCCCGGAATCTGCTCCAGGCGGCTTTGTACCTCGGGGAGTATCTGCATCTGGGTGCGGTCGCGCTCGTTCCACGGTTTGAGCAGGAAGCCACCGATGCCCGATTGCACACCGTTGAAACCGTTGATCTGGAACGACGAGTAGTACTCCGGGAACTCCTTGAAAATCTTGATGAACTCGTCGGTGTAGGTGTTGAGGTATTCCAGGTTGGTCGGCTGCGGTGCGCTGGCCATCATGAAGATGATGCCCTGGTCTTCGTCGGGGGCCAGTTGCGACTGGGTAAACTTGAGGAACACCGGGATCAGGCACAGTACGATCAACGCAAACACGATCACCACCGGCCGCGTGTTCAGGGTGCCATGCAGCATGCGCTGGTAGCGGCGCTTGAGGCTGTCGAAAATCCGGTCGAGGCGATGGGCCAGGCCCGAA
Organism: Pseudomonas sp. H1_A03; assembly: GCF_054685145.1. Classification (NCBI taxonomy): domain Bacteria; kingdom Pseudomonadati; phylum Pseudomonadota; class Gammaproteobacteria; order Pseudomonadales; family Pseudomonadaceae; genus Pseudomonas; species Pseudomonas sp. H1_A03. Next base: position 50,629 of record NZ_CP162829.1, on the reverse strand, counting down.
GGGTTTTCATCGTGGCGCAATAGCAGCGCGCACATCATCGGCGACAAGGTCAGGGCAACAATGCCGGAGATGATCACCGCTCCCGCCAGGGTCAGGGCGAACTCCTTGAACAGTGCGCCGGTGAGCCCTTCGAGAAAACCAATGGGCGCATACACTGCCGCCAGGGTGACGGTCATCGACACCACCGGCAGGGCAATCTCCCGCGCGCCTTCCAGTGCCGCATCCAGCGGTGTCTTGCCGTCCTCGATATGCCGGTGAATGTTTTCCACCACCACGATGGCATCGTCCACCACCAGGCCGATGGCCAGCACCATCGCCAACAGTGTCAGCAGGTTGATCGAGTAGCCCATCAACTGCATGAAAAACAGCACACCGATCATCGACAACGGGATGGTAATCACTGGGATCACCACCGATCGCAGGGCGCCCAGAAACAGGAATACCACTACGATCACGATCAATACGGCTTCAAACAGGGTCTTGACCACCTCGTTGATGGACGCCTGGATAAACAGCGTGGCGTCGTAGGCAATTTCCGCCTTGAGGTTGGGTGGGAGCTGGGATTCCAACTCCGGCATGATCTTGCGCACTTCCTTGATCACATCCAGCGGGTTGGCGCTGGGCGTGGCCTTGATGCCGATGTACACCGACGGCGTTCCGCCAAACGAGCTGATGGCGTTGTAGTTCTCCGCGCCCATTTCCACCCGGGCCACGTCGCGCAACAGGACGCGGCTGTCGCCGTCGGTTTTGACGGTGATCGCACCAAAGGCGTCGGCGGACTTGAGGTCGGTGTTGGCGTTGACGCTGGTGACCACGAACTCGCCCTTCACCTCGCCGGCGGCGGACAGGAAGTTGTAGCGGCGCACGGCGTCGGTGATGTCACTGGCGCTGAGGCCGAAGCCTGCCAGTTTCACCGGGTCGAGCCAGATGCGCATGGCGAACACCTGGTTGCCAAGGATCTCCGCCTCGGCCATGCCCGGCAGTGTGGCGAGCTTGGGCTGGATCACCCGTGACAGGTAATCGGTGATCTGCGGGTTGCTCAACTGCTGGCTGGAGAAACTGATGTACATCAGCGCCGAGGCGTCAGCGGCCTCTTTGCTTAACACTGGGTCTTCGGCGTCTTGCGGCAGTTTATTCTTCACCTCGTTGGCCTTGGCCAGCAATTCGGTGAACAGGCGGTCGCTGTTGGAACCGATGCGCGCGTAGATCGAGATCACCGAAAAGTTCTGGCGACTCACCGAGGTCATGTAGTCGATGCCTTCGGCGCTGGCCAGGCTTTGCTGCAGCGGTTGGGTGATATAGCCCTGGATGGTCTCGGCATTCGCGCCGGGGTAGGCGGTGGTCACCGTGATCAGGGCGTTTTCCATACTCGGGTATTGGCGCAGCGGCAGCTTGCTGTAGGCCTGGAAACCCAGCAGCACAATCAGCAGGCTGACCACCATGGCCAGCACCGGACGGCGGATAAAGGCGTCTGTGAACTTCATGGCCTAGTGCCCTGCCGGCTGGTTTTTGTCCGGGCTGATGGCGATGGGTGTGCCGTTATCCAGTTTCAACTGGCCGGCGCTGACCACCTGCTCACCGGCTCTCAGGCCTTTGCTCACCAGCACCAGGCCGCCGCGCCGCTCACCGGTCTCGACGAACCGCCGTTCTGCGATCAGCAGCGGCTTGCCGCTGGTGTCTTTTTCGACCTCACCATGCTCGGTTTTTTTCTCGGCCACGGCGTACACCGAGTTGCCGTAGAGGGTGTAGGTGATCGCGCCTTCCGGTACCACGATTTGCGGGGCGGGATTGGGCAGCAGCACGTCCAGGCTGGTGAACATGCCGGGCAGCAGCTTGCCGTCAGGATTGGCCAAGGTGGCGCGCACCAGCACGTTGCGGGTGCTGTTCTCGACCTTGGGGTTGATTGCACTGACCTTGCCGGAGAATGGCTGGCCTGGGTAAGCCGACACTTGCACCTGCACGGCTTGCCCGAGGGCGAGCTTGGGCACGGCATGTTCGGGGATGTAGAAGTCGACGTAGAGGCTGCTGATGTCCTGCAAGGTAGCGATCACCGTGCCACTGGCCAGGTAGTCACCCACATCCACCTGGCGAATGCCGATGGTGCCGCTGAAGGGCGCGACAATGTGTTTTTTTGCCAGCGAAGCCTTGAGCTGATTGACCGTGGCCTTGTTCTTTTGCAGTTGCGCGGAGAGGCGGTCGAACTCGCCTTTGGAAATCGCCTGGCTGCCCACCAGTTGGCTGCCGCGACCATAATCCAGCTGGGCCAGCCCGAGGTCAGCCTGGGCGGTTTCCAGCAGGGCGCTTTCCACTGCGCTGTCGAGTTGCACCAGCGGTTGTCCGGCCTTGACCTTCTGCCCGGACTCGAACTGCACCTCCTTGACCGTGCCGGCCACCTCCAGGCTCAGGTTCACACCTTGCAGGGCTTTGAGTGAGCCGACGGATGGAAGGCGCTGTTGCCAGGGTTGTTCGACCACCGTCGCGACCGCCACGCTGACCGCCGGTTTTGGCGTGGAAAAGACCTGGATCTGCTGGTAGATGGAAAAGGCTTTGTAGCCCCCCAGCAGCAGGACGATTAACAGGACGATACCCAACATGATCAGCATGCGACGGCGCAGCATATTCCGGTTCCCTGGAAAACTTTGGCAGACGATTTTTTTGTAGAAGTGTAGTGGGTATTCCAGACGGTGTTTATCACCGGGAACAGGGCCAGGACTGGCCCTGTTCAGAGGGGTGCGTCAGATCAGATGCAGATGGTTATCCCAGAGCCCTGCCGGCAATTCCAACGGTTTTGCTGCCAACTGTTTCTGACGGCAATCGTAGAACCGGCAACGGCCTTGGCCCGAGGTCACGACAAAGCCATCCTCGACGGCGCCGACACCGGCACAGTCGGGCAATGGTCCATCCAGGCGCAGCTCGCCACTGTCCATGTCCCAGATAAAGAAGCGGTTGCCCCGTGGGGCGGTCAACGCCACCAGGCGCAATTCGCTGTGCACCGCGACGCTGGCGGTGTAGTGCCCCATCGCCTGCAACTGCTCGTCGGCCACTGGGAACGCGACGAAAGGCTGGCCCGGTCGCTTGATCGCCAACAACTCGGAACGCTCCTGGGACGGCCCCATGAACTGCTGCCCGGTAAGGATGGTGCCATCGCTGGCGATCCCCATATGGCGCACGCTGTTCATCTGCTGGCCGAGGGTTTCCTTACTGATCAGCGTACCGTCGCGGTGCATCAGCACGAGGCTCGGTTCCATGGCGTTGAGGTTCATCTCCACGCGGCTTTCGGCTTCGGTACGAATGCCGCCGTTGGCCACCACCAAGGTTTCGCCGTCGGGCATCCACGACACCTGATGCGGGCCGATCCCATGGGTGGAAATCTCGCCACTGTGCACCAGCCGCTCGCCTTCGAACCTGTACACGCCGAGCAGGCCACGGCCGGGGTCGGACGTGTCGTTTTCGGTGGCGTACAGCCAGTCGCCGCTCTTGTGAATGACCGCATGGCCATAGAAGTGGCGATTGGCATGGGAGGTGATGGTTTGCAGCAGCGCACCACTGCGCAGGTCGATCAGATAACTCTCAGTGCCCGGGCGACGGGCAACAAACAGCGCAATGGGCAGCGTCGGGTGGTTGATGATGTCGTGACAGCGCTGGCCGACCTGGGTGGCGAACACTTGCTTGCCGTCCAGGCGATAGCCCACAGCGTAGTGCTTGCCGTCCGCATCATCGCGCGCCGAGAGCAGCAGCGGGCTTTTGTCTTTGCTTTTGAACAGCGTCCAGCCACCCAAGGTGAGCGCGCTGAGCAGCATGCTGCCAACCGCCAAAGCCTGTCGCCTGAGCATTATCAGTCACCGTCGTTGGCATTGAAGCCCAGTTGGATGCCCAGCGCCTTGGCCAGTTCGCCTTCGTGCAGGCGGTGGACAACGTTGAGGCTGTCATAAATGTCGTTGAGCTGCTGGCGCCCGGCGTCGTCGGCCAGCAGTTCGTTGAGGGTACGCTGGTTGCTGTCGAACAGCTTCAGCGAGGCGGCATAGGCGGCATCGATCTTGTCGGCCAACGGCTTCTGCTCGGCAGGCAACAGGCCGCGCAGGCCTTTGTTGTCGACGCCGACCCACACAGTCTGGGCCGCCGCGAGGCTGGCCTCGAGGCTTTGCAGGGACGACTGGCTGCGCCACGCATCGGCCTGGAATGGCTGCGGGATACCCTTGGTCTGGCGGCCCATCGGCGTGCCGAGTTTTTTCTTCAGGGTGTCCAGCGCAGTCACCTGGACGCGCAGCAGATCAGCGATGGCTTCGTGGGAATCGGCGTAGCGCTGGTTAGGAAACTTGGTCATCTGCGCAAGCATGCCGTCGGTGCTGTTCCAGCTGGCCAGGATTTCTTCGGCCAGGGCCTTCTGACGGTCGCCGATAGCCACCAGCAGCGGGCAGTAACGGGCTTTTTGGGCGTCGTCGGCGATGTCGGTCTTGGCGTCGTAGAGGATGTATTCGTAGGCCGACAGGCCTTGCACGACCACGCTGGACTTGGCCAGGGCCGCGCCGTCGATCTGTGGCTGGCTGGCGACCAGTTGTTCGACTTGGCGGCCGACCAGGTTCTTCTTGTCCGGCCAGAACTGCACCTGCCACGCACGGTTGCCCTCGGCCAGCGGGCCGATCAGCAGCGGTTGCAACTCGGCCCAGGCCTTTTGCGCATGCAGGAAGTCGGCGCGCGCGGTGTCCAGGCTTTCCTTGCCTTGGCAGTAAGCCAGGGCGCTGACGGCCAGTTGGCGGTCGGCTTCAACCCAACGGCTGTAGGTCGGCAAAATCACTTGCTTGGCGATAGCCGCCGAGGTCACTGCTTGCGGGTCTTGCGGTGAGCAAGCGCCGAGGGCGAGAGCGGCCAGGCTGGTGAACAACAACTTGGGACGGAACATGTCGAGCTCCCTTCTGTAATTGGGACAAGGCTTATAAAGAATTCAGGAACGCCAGCAACGCAGCGCGCTGCTCGGCATTGAAAGACAACACATGCTGCTGCGCCGCTTGTGCTTCGCCGCCGTGCCATAGCACGGCTTCGAGCAGGTTGCGCGCGCGGCCGTCATGCAAGAACTGGGTGTGATCACTCACGGTTTGCGTCAGGCCAATGCCCCACAACGGCGGCGTGCGCCAGTCGCGGCCACCGGCCTTGAATTCGCTACGGTTGTCGGCCAATCCGTCGCCCATATCGTGCAACAGCAGGTCGCTGTAGGGGCGAATCACTTGGCTGGCCAGTTCAGGTTCGGAGGCGGAGGCAGCCGTGGTGAACGCGGGTGTGTGGCAACCCTGGCAGCCCGCTTGATAGAACAGGTTTTTACCGGCCAGCACTTGCGGCGAGTTGACGTCGCGGCGCACTGGCACCGCCAGGTTGCGCGTGTAGAACAGCACCAGGCGCAGAATGTTGTCGCTGACTTCAGGCTCGCCGTCGGGGCCATTGCCATTGGGCGCCTGCTTGCAGGCGACTTGAGCATCGGTGCAGTCATCGAACGGTCTCAGGGACGTGGTGAGGCCCATATCACCAGAAAACGCGTGAACATTTTGTTGATTGAGGTTGGGTTGCCCGGCTTTCCAGCCGAAACGCCCAAGCACGGTTTTTTGCTGGGCGTCGTCCCAGACCCAATTGGCGCGGCCGACGATGGCTTCTTTGTCGGCGGTCTTCGGGTCGGTGTTGCGCAGGATATCGGCGTCGCTGATGGCTTCCAGCAGGCCCAGGCCGATCATCGGCGGGGCGATGCGCGCGGAGAAGCGTGTATCCGGATGCATCGGGCCGTAGCCAAGCTGGGTGATTTGCAGGTCCGGCTTGCGTAGTTCAACTACCGTGCCGTCCTTGAAGGTAACGTTGACCGGCGTGTAGTCGACCCGCACCTTGCCTTCGGGCACAACGCCGGGCACGGCCATGTCTTGCAGTTGCCCGCCGTAGACCGGTTCAGGGACTACGCCGATCTGTTCGATCAGCTTGGCATACGCAGGGCTATTCTCAATGGACAGGCGCACCAGCATCGACACCGCATTCGGTGCGTCGGGCAACGGTGGATGCCCACGGCCGTCTTTTATATGGCAGTTCTGGCAGGCATTCGTATTGAACAACGGGCCCAGGCCATCACGCGCCGTGGTGGTGGACGGCGCGATCACCCAAGGGCTGCGAAAGAAGCTGTTGCCCACACTGAAATCCAGGCGCCGCGTGGCCGACAAGTTGGCCGAAGGCAGGGAAAACGCGTTCTGGTCGCGCTTGTTCACCGTCGCTGCGCCGCCCGCCCGTGATTCACCGGGCTCGGCCTTGGTGAACCTGGGCGCGTCATCGCAGGCCGTCAGGCTCAAGGCCAGCAGTGCTGCGGACAGGCGAAAAAACGGACGGAACATCGAAATCCCTAAGCGAATGCGCAAATTATGGGCGCAAAGTCTAACAGGGCAGGGCGCAATGAATAAGAGCAATTATCGTTTGGTGGCATCCCGATTCATTCCCGCTAGAATGACCGCACATTTTTCTCTGGAGGTGGCCAATGCAGGCTCTCGACGCTTTGCTCAACCGTGTTTCCGTGCCGCGTTTGCTGGAACCGGCACCGACCCAGGAGCAGCGCGACGTGCTGTTCGCCGCGGCCATGCGGGCGCCCGACCACGGGCAGTTGCGCCCTTGGCGTTTCCTGACGGTGGAAGGCGCCGCCCGCGAGCAAATGGGCACGTTGCTGGCTGAGGCGGCGCGCCTGCAAGACGCTGAAGCGCCGCAAGCCGCCATCGACAAAGCCCAGAATGGCCCGCTGCGTGCGCCGTTGGTGTTGGTGGTGATTGCCCGCTTGCAGGAACATTCCAAGGTGCCGAAGTCCGAGCAACTGCTGGCTGCAGCCTGCGCTGCCCATGGGATCCTGTTGGCGGCCTACGCCCAGGGCATTGGTGCGGTGTGGCGCACTGGCGAATTGTCTTACTCGGCGCACGTTGCTCAAGGCTTGGGGCTGGCGGCGGGTGAGGAAGTGATTGGTTTCCTCTACCTAGGCACGCCGCAGAACCCGCCGCGTACGGCGCCGAAGGAAGATGTGGCGGCGTTTGTTCAGGCCTGGCCGGGTCGTTAAGCCACAAGCGATCTAAATGTGGGAGCGGGCTTGCTCGCGAAAGCTGTGTGTCAGTCATGCATGTGCCGACTGACACTCCGCTTTCGCGAGCAAGCCCGCTCCCACATTTTTGATCTTCATTGTTTTGAAGATCGGGTTACACCCGGAACTGATCCATCAACTTCATCTGCTGGCTGGCCAATGCATTCAGTTGGCTGCTGATCGCCGCCGACTCGGTGGCTTGCCCGGTGAGGGTTTCGGTCACGGTACGAATTGCCGAGACGTTGCGGTTGACCTCTTCGGCCACGGCGCTTTGTTGCTCGGCGGCGCTGGCGATCTGCAGGTTCATGTCGCTGATCACCGTGACGGCATCGCTGATCTTGCCCAGGGCCTGCACCGCTTGATGGATCTGCCCGGCATTGCTCTGGGCCTGGCTTTGGCTCGAATGCATGGTCGCCACTACGCCACGGGTGCCGCTCTGGATGCGTTCGATCACCAGGCGGATTTCCTCCACGGAATCCTGGGTGCGCTTGGCCAGGTTGCGTACTTCGTCGGCCACCACCGCAAACCCACGACCGCTTTCCCCGGCGCGCGCGGCTTCGATGGCAGCGTTGAGTGCCAGCAGGTTGGTCTGCTCGGCGATGCTGCGGATCACTTCGAGTACCGAGCCGATCTGCTCGCTATTGACCGCCAGGGCTTCGACTTCCGTCACCGCCTTGCTGACTTCCTCGGCCAGGGTGGTGATGTCCCGTGTGCTCTTTTCAATGATCTGCATGCCTTCACGTGCCGACTGGTCGGCGCCGCGTGCCGCGCTGGCGGCATTGGACGCGCTGTTAGCGACGTCATGGGCGGTGGCGCTCATTTCATTGGACGCCGTGGCCACCTGGTCGATTTCGCGGAACTGCACCTGCATGCCTTCGCTGGTCTGGCGCGCGATGGCCGAGGACTGATCGGCAGTGCCCCGCGCTTCGGTGATGCTTTGCTTGATCTGCGCGATAGTCGGCTGCAGCTTGTCGAGGAAGCGGTTGAACCAGTTCACCAGTTCGCCCAGCTCGTCTTTCTTGGCATAGGCCAGGCGCTGGGTGAGGTCGCCGTCACCGCTGGCGATGTCCTTGAGCATGGCGGCCACGCTGTTGATCGGACGGGTCACGCCGGTGGCGGTCAGCCAGATCAGCAGCAAGCCGAGCAAGCCGGCGGCGGCGCCCACCAGCAAGGCTTTGAGGGTGCCGCTGGCCTGGGCTTTGTCGAGCACACCTTGGAGTTTCGTGGCGTCGGCAAGCATGACGTGTTTGGGCAGCTTGACCACCACGCCCCAGGCTTTTGCATCGGCGATAGGTTTGACCGCGTAGACCGCACGGATCGTGTCGCCCTGTTCGCGGTTGACGTGGCTGTTACTGGCCAGCAGTTGCACGATTTCCTTGCCTTCGGCGCCGAGCGTGTCGACCAGGTTTTTGCCGACCCTGGCCGGCTCGCCGCTGTGGGCGGCAATCAGGCCGGTGCTGGAAATGACTTCCAACTGCGCGGCGCCTTCGAACAATTCCTTTTGTGCAGCATCGGCGAGGGTTTGCAGGCTGTTGAGGGCGATATCGACACCGACTACGCCGATCACTTTACCGTCCACGATCAGCGGCAGGGAGATGGTGGTCATCAGCACCGGCTTGCCGCCCACGGTGTCTTCGTACGGGTCCAGCAGGCATGTGCTGCGGGTGTCTCGTGGGCAGGTGTACCAAATGTTGTAGGGCGTGCCGCTGAGGTTGAGGGCGGTCTTGGTCAGGTCATCCTCGACCATTATGGTGTTCAGGCCTTCGCCACCGGCACGGCTCCAGTAGCTGGAGAAGCGGCCTTTTTCGTTGGACACGCGAGCCTTGTCGCCGATGAATTCGCTGTCCTTGCCATCCAGCCCATTGGGCTCGAACGACAACCAGATACCGAGCACCTTGCTGTTGCGTTCGAAGGTGGTTTTAAGACTCTGGTTGAGTTCCTCTCGCAGCGCGCCGGGGTCCAGTGAGCGCTTGGCGGCGAGGTTGCGCAAGTCCTTGACTTGGTCGGCGAGGGCAGTCACCACCAACAGGTTCTCGCCAAAGGTTTTCTGCAGTTGCACCGCCTGTTCGGCAGCCTTGGCTTGCAGCAGGTTCTGCACACTGCTGGTGAGCATTCGCGAGCTTGAATCGCTGATCAGGTGATCGTTCTGATCAGTCTCGTACAGGTTGATACTGATGATCAGCGCTATCACCCCCAACAGGCAAAGGCCTGACAACAGCACGATTTTCAAGCGGATGGAGAGGGTGTCGAACATAGGTTCACTCGCGAATGGACGTATTGGTATGCAAGCAGCAGAGCCAAGTCCATTCGGCGCTATGTCTGAAACATCGGCGTCATAAATCAATTCATGAGAAGCAAGCGATGAGCGGTAGGAGAATGCCTACAGGCAGCGTTCTGTGGGGTGTGCAAGCCGTTCCGGGCGTGACCAGATCCACAGGTTGCCCAGGCTCATGCCGGCAATCGCCAGGTAGATCGGCCAGCCGTGGTCGAGCATCACCAGCATCAGGATCGCGCAGAGCAGCATGCTCACGGTGGCGCTCACCTTGGCCCGCCGCGCGATGATCTTGCCGTTGCGCCAGTTGGACAGGATCGGCCCGAACAGCCGGTGGTTTTCCAGCCAGGCGCTGAGGCGCGGCGAACTTTGGTGGCGGCCCAGGCGGCTAAGAGGATGAATTCGGTGGTGGGCAAACCCGGGATGACAATCGCCACTAATCCGATGCCCAGGCTGACGTAGGCCAGCAGGCCGAAGAGGATCTGCGCGATTTTCGAGGTGGATTGGGGTTTGCGGGTCATGGTGAAGCTTATCTGGTGGAAAGAGAGACAGATTGCTTGAGTTGAAATGCAATCAAGGGTGGGAGCTGGCTAGGCAAGCCAGCTCCCACATTGATCCGGTTTCTACCGGAGCATTACGCCAGTTCAGGGGCGCTAGCGTACGCCTGTTCCAACAAGACGGTGAAGCGTACAAACGCGTCGACCGCGCCTTTTTCCACTGCGGCTTCCTCTTCGGCGCTGAACGCCAAGGCGTCGAGGGTGCGGGTGAAGCGCTTCCAGCCTTCGGCACGACCGCCGGCCGGTTCACTTAGGTGACGGGCACCGAAGGTTTCGCTCAGGCCCAGGCCCACGGCGCGCTTGATCAGGAACGCAGCGCCGAGCTTTGAGCCCTCGGAAACGAACAGCCAGCCGAGGGCTTCGGCCTTGCTCGGGTTCTTCACGGCGCCCGCCACCGGCGCAGGCACTTCGGTGTCCAGGTCGGCCAGGTCCAGCTTGGCGGCGTCCGCACGGCAGCGCTCCGCCAGGTCCGGCACGATCTTGATCAGTTCGGCATCGTTGTAGAGGGCCACCAGTTCCGACTGGAACAGATACTGCGCCACCACGAAACGCGCGAAGTTGGCCTGTGTCTCGAACGGCGCGTGGGCTTTGACCAATGCGTCGAGCTTGGTGTGCGGCTCGTTCGTGATCTGGTTCAGGCGCTGGGAGCGCAGGCTTGGACGTTCTGCGGTAGGAGAAGCGGTCATGAATAAGTCCTTGAGAAGGGGAGCGCCTTATTGCTCTTAAAGAGAGCGGTTATCAACTAGACGAACAAGAAGACGCGGCACAGTAAAAAATCCTCACCCCGGCGATGAAATTTCGACGAGGTGAGTGGTGCGCGTTAGATGTCCCAGACCACGTTGATCGCAAAGTTGCGACCCGGCTGGGTCAGGCGGTCGAGGTTGGCGGGCGAGGTCACACCGGCCTCGCCGACGCCGTCGTAGCTGCGCACGTCATCCCAGTTCCAGTACTTCTTGTCGGTCAGGTTGTAGAGACCACCGTTGAGGGTCACGTCGTGGGTGACCTTATAGAAGGCGGTCAGGTCGACAATGCCGAAGCCTGGGGTCTTGAAGGGGCCAGTGGTGCTGCCGTCAGGCGCATGGAAGGTGGTGCTGTCGACGCGATTCTGTTTTTTCACCAGGGTCCAGCTCAGCACGCCACCGTAGTTGTCCTGGTCGTAGCCCAGGCCGAATACGCCCTTGAGCGGGTTGACGCTGTTGAGCGCCTCGCCATTATCGTCGTTGCGGCCATAGGTGTAGCCAACCGAACCCTGGGTGTACAGGCCTTGCGGTGCGCCAAACGCGTCAAGGTTCAGGCGCCCTTTGGCTTCGATCCCCTTGATGGTAGCGTGCTTGATGTTGTTGGCTTCGAATTGCTGTGAGGTACTGCCGGCGACGGAGGCGTCCTCGTCGATGAAATTGCGGTATTTGTTGTAGAACACGGCGATATCAAACGAACCGGAATCGAAGTTGCCACGAATCCCGGTTTCCACGCCTTTGCTGCTTTCCGGCTTGAGGTCCGGGTTGGGCTCGACGGTGTAGCCCTGCTGCAGGTTTTCGAAGCGGCCGTACAAGGCTTTGGCTGACGGTGTGCGGAAACCTTCAGCGTATTGACCAAACCAGGTGTAGTGATCGGTCAGCGCGTAGGTCAGGCCGAATTTGGGCGTCACACGGTGCCAGGTTTTTTCCTTGTCACTGTGGGCGTAGATCCGCGTCGGGTCGACGGTGTTGAGGAACTCTTCAGTCAACTTGGGCTTGAGTTGGGTGTAGTCATAGCGCACCGCGGGCAGGAAGGTCCACTTGTCCCAGGTGATCTGGTCCTGCGCGAACAGCGAGTAAGTGTTGATAGTCGGGTCCGGGAAGTCGCTGGCTTTTTTCACGCTGTCGCTGGCAATCGGGCTGGGCGCGCCGATGGCCGTGCAACCGCTGCCGACCGCCAGGCAGGTCGCCGCGCCTTCGCGGGAGCCGGTAACCTTCTGTTGTTTGAGGGTGGTGCCATAGGTCAGTTGGTGATCGGTTTCACCCAGGCTGAAGGCCTTGTCCAACTGTGCGTCGAACACCCACTGTTTTTCTTCATAAAGGGTTTCGCGGGTGCGCAAGACACGCCGTGATGGCTGGTAGATCTCGGCAGTGGTCTGGTCGGTCTTGGCGATCTGGTAGTTGAGGCTAGTCTTGATGTGATCGGCAATCGGCGATTCGAGGGCGAAGCGGTTTTCGATACCGAAACGTTCGCGGGTGATGGTGTCGTTGCCCGACCGCGCCCGGTAGAAGTTGAAGCCGCGCCCGCCTGTGAATGGGCCGCCCACGGCATTCTTGAGGTTGACGTCGCGATCGTCCTTGAACTTCTCGTAAGTCAGGCCCAGTCGGTTGTCATCGCCATAATTCCAACCCAGCTTGGCCAGCACGTTGGTGGTGCGCGCATCTTCGGGGTTGGCGCCGGTACGCGCCAGGCCCGCGGCGTTGTTGCCGTCGTAGGATTCCATTTCGTGACCATTACGCTGGCTCAAGTGCAGCAAGCCGTCGAAGTCCTGCACGCGCCCGGCGATGGTGCCAGAGGTCAACCAGCTCTCGTCGGCGGAGCTGTAGCCGGTCTTCAGGCGGGCGCCGAAGTCCTGGCCGGGCTTGATGATGTCATCCGGGTCGAGGGTGAAATAGCTGACGGCGCCACCAATGGCGCTGCTGCCATACAGGGCCGAGGCCGGGCCGCGCAGGATTTCCACGCGCTTGACGATTTCCGGGTCCACGTAATTGCGGCGGGTCTTGGCGTAAGGGCCGTTGAAGAAATTGTCCGGCACTTCCACGCCATCCACCTGGGTGAGGATGCGGTCGCCGTCAATGCCACGAATGTTGTAGCCCGAGTTGCTCGCACGGCCGCCGGCGCCGCCTACTGAGACGTTGGGCTCGTAACGCACCAGCTCGCGAATGGTTTTCACGTTCTGGCGGTCCAGCTCCTCACGTTCATGCACGCTGACGCTGCTCGGCACGCTGTTTACATCCTGCTCGTTACGGGTGGCGCTGATAGTCACCTGCTGCAGGTTGAGGGTGCTTCCCGCTGCGCGCTTTTCCAGGACGATGTTGTTGTTGCCCAGTTTGCGGTAGCTCAGGTTGGTCCCCACCAACAGCCGATCCAGGGCTTTTTCCGGCGACAACGGGCCGCGTGCGCCAGGGGACGATACGCCCTGGCCGAGTTCCGCCGGCAGGCCGACTTGCCAGCCGGTGACGGCGGTAAAGGCGTTGAGTGCCGAGACCAGCGGCTGCTGCTCGATGCTGAAGGTGTAATTGCCATGGCTGCGCGGCGCAGGTTCGGCAGCAGCGGCCGTCATCACTGGCGCAGCTGCCAGCAGGATAGCCGCCGTCAGCACGGACAGGACGGGCGAGGAGGACCGGCGGTTGAAACAAGAGGACATCGAGAGCGCTCCGGGATACGAATCTTATAGTTGCGAACCGAGACAAATAGGAATCAGTTGCATTGGCTAAGACGAGACGTACCACCGTCAGCTATCGAGTAAAAATAATTCTCATTTAGTTCAGGATCACCAGCGCCGGGTATTCCGACAACTTGGCCGAGGTGATGTGAGCCAGTGAACGCACGACGTCCAGGGGCTGGTCGAGGCGATAATTGCCGGTGACGGCGACGTTGGCGAGCCGGTCGTTGGTGTTGACGATCCAGCCAGGGTAATAGCGGCGCAGTTCGGCGAGCACTTCGCTCATCGGGCAGTTTTCGAAGATCAGCCGGCCTTGTACCCAGGCCAGGTCTTTATTGGCATCCAGCTTGGCAGGCTGGCCGAAGCCCTTGGGCCCGATGCGGATACTTTCACCGGCGCTCAGGCGCACGCGGGCATCGTCGAAGGTATTGCTCAGGTCGACATCGCCGCGCTGCACTTGCACTTGGGCTTCACCGTTGAGGTAGCGCACGGCGAAAGTGGTGTCGCGTACGCTGGCACGTACGGGGCCGGCGTCGATTTCCAGGGGCAGGCCATGATTGGGCACGACTTCGAAAAACGCCTCGCCCTGATACAGGCGGGCGATGCGCTGGTGGTCCTTGATGCTGCTGGAAAACGCCGAGTCGGTGTTGAGCAACACCTTCGAACCGTCGTCCAATTGCAGGCGCTGGCGTTCGCCCACCACGGTGAGGTGGTCAGCTTGCAGACGTACCGGCAGGTTGCTGAAGCTGAACAGGCCGATCAACAGCACGGCGGCGGTGGCCAACGGTTTCCAATGCGGTTTGACCCGGCGCCAGGCGCTGGGCTTGCGTGGCACGGCCAGTGCAACGGCGGCGCTGTGTACCGGCGCTCCACCCCAGGCGGCCTGGGCCTTGTCGAAGGCGCGGACGTGAGCCGGGTCACGCATCAGCCAGGCTTCAAATTCGGCCTGCTGCCCGGGCTTCGGGCACTGCAAGGCGATCAGCCAGTCGAGGGCTTGGTCCATAGCCGTGTCTTGCAACACCTCATGAGCCAGCTCATGGGGCCGCAGTTTATTCGGGTCCGTCACGGTGTTCCTCGGGTCTTCGCCACGTTCTATTCAACTTTCGTACAGCCTGTGCCGACGCATCTGTCGGGTGAAGCTTAAGGCCGATCCAGCCGTTCGGCCACACCTACACAGATGGCCATGATCAATTTCAGTTCCTTTTGCACGGTGCTCAAGGACACGTGTAACTGATCAGCAATCTCCTGGTAGCTGCAACCATGCAGGCGGCTGAGGATGAAAATCTGCTGCTGACGGGCGCTCAACTGGCCCAGGCTGACGCTCAGGGCCTCAAGCATTTGCTCGGCCTGGGTGGCGTCCTCTGGTGTACTGATAGGGGCGGCGACGCTTTGCAGAACGTCCAGCGGGACATCTTCCTGCAACGTGCGGGCCTGGATCCGACGCGCGCGCAGGTGATCCAGCGCCAGGTTGCGCGCCGTCTGATAGACAAAGGGTTCAAGGTGATCGATCGGCCGCTCGCTCAGGGCCCGGGTGACGCGCAGGTAGGTTTCCTGCAACAGGTCCTCGGCGGTGCTGTGGTTATTCACCATCCGCTGCAAGGTGCGAAGCAGAATCACCCGTTGGGTGAGAAAGACATGGTTGAAGCGAGATTGGCTCACAGTGATACCAGACCGATATACAGTTAATGATAATGCTTATCATCAACTCAAATGGCAAGGGGCACTTTGAGCGGGTTTACGGATCCCTGTGCGAACCAGGCTTATGTGGGAGCTGGCTTGCCCGCGATAGCATCACCTCGGTCTGACTGAAACACCGAGTTGCCTGCATCGCGGGCAAGCCCGGCTCTCACAAAAAACCGGCTCCCACAAGCGATCTGCGTTGCCCGATTACTCGGCGTTGCACAGCGCCAGGCAGTTATCCAGCATACGGTTGGAGAAGCCCCACTCGTTGTCGTACCACGCCAGCACTTTCAGCAACTTGCCACTGACCTTGGTGTGATTGGCATCGAAGATCGACGACAGCGGGTTGTGGTTGAAGTCACTGGAAACCAGCGGCAGGGTGTTGTAGCCGAGGATCTTCGAGTGCTGGCTGGCTTCTTTGAGCAGCGCGTTGACCTGTTCGGCAGTGGCTTCTTTCTTCAGCTGTACGGTGAGGTCCACCAGCGATACGTTGATCACCGGTACCCGCACGGCCATGCCGGTCAGCTTGCCCGCCAGTTCCGGCAGCACCAGGCCGACCGCTTCAGCCGCGCCGGTCTTGCTTGGGATCATGTTCTGGGTGGCCGAACGCGCGCGGTACGGGTCGGTGTGGTAGACGTCGGTGAGGTTCTGATCGTTGGTGTAGGCGTGAATCGTGGTCATCAGGCCGCTTTCGATACCCAACTCGCGGTGCAGCACTTGGGCCACAGGCGCCAGGCAGTTGGTGGTGCACGAGGCGTTGGAGATGATCTGGTGGGATTGACGCAAAATGTCATGGTTCACGCCGTAGACCACGGTGGCGTCCGCGCCCTTGGCCGGTGCAGAGATGATCACCTTGCGCGCGCCAGCGGTAATATGGGCGGCAGCCTTGTCACGGTCAGTGAACAGACCGGTGCATTCGAACACCACGTCGATCTTGTGCGCAGCCCACGGCAGGTCGGCCGGGTTGCGAATGGCACTGACGGCAATCCGGTCACCATTGACGGTCAGGCTTTCCTGATCGTGGGCGACCTCTGCTTCGAAAGTGCCATGCACGGTGTCGTATTTGAGCAGGTGGGCGTTGATCGAACTGTCGCCCAGATCATTGATGGCGACGATCTGCAAATCCTGGCGGTAGCCTTGGGTATACAGTGCGCGCAGGACATTACGGCCGATACGGCCAAAACCATTGATTGCGATACGAAGAGTCATTGGAGAGTGCCTGTCGTCGATTTGTTGTAAGAATTACAAGATTATTCGCATAAAAATAGAAAACAAGCCTTTTTAGTGGCAATATTTTGTTCAATCTACAACGAGTGACCTGAATCAACTGGTCCGATGATCCAAATGCCTCCCTGCCATCCCATGCGCTGCGGGCGTTTGATCAACCCAGGAACGAGGGTCGCCACATCCGTTAGCCTGGAGTTCTACACATGCATCCCCGCGTTCTTGAGGTCACCGAACGGCTTATCGCCCGCAGCCGCGCCACTCGCGAGGCTTACCTTGCGCTCATTCGCGGTGCAGCCATCGACGGTCCGATGCGCGGTAAGCTGCAATGCGCCAACTTCGCCCACGGCGTGGCCGGTTGCGGCACTGAAGATAAAAATAGCCTGCGTATGATGAATGCCGCCAACGTGGCAATTGTTTCGTCATATAACGACATGCTCTCGGCGCATCAGCCGTACGAACACTTCCCGGAACAGATCAAGAAAGCCCTGCGCGAAGTCGGTTCGGTCGGCCAGTTCGCCGGTGGCACCCCCGCCATGTGCGACGGCGTGACCCAAGGCGAGCCCGGTATGGAGCTGAGCCTGCTCAGCCGTGAAGTGATTGCCATGTCCACGGCGGTAGCGCTGTCCCACAACATGTTCGATGCCGCGCTGATGCTCGGCATCTGCGACAAGATCGTCCCCGGCCTGATGATGGGCGCACTGCGCTACGGCCACCTGCCGATGATCTTCGTCCCGGGCGGCCCGATGCCGTCGGGCATCTCCAACAAACAGAAAGCCGATGTGCGCCAGCGCTATGCCGAAGGCAAGGCGACCCGCGAAGAGCTGCTGGAATCGGAGATGAAGTCCTACCACAGCCCTGGCACCTGCACCTTCTACGGCACTGCCAACACCAACCAGTTGCTGATGGAAGTGATGGGCCTGCACTTGCCAGGCGCCTCGTTCGTCAACCCGTACACGCCGCTGCGTGACGCACTGACCCGCGAAGCCGCGCACCAGGTCACGCGCCTGACCAAGGCCAACGGCAGCTTCACGCCGATCGGCGAGATCGTCGACGAGAAGTCCATCGTCAACTCCATCGTCGCCCTCAACGCCACCGGCGGTTCCACCAACCACACGCTGCACATGCCGGCTATCGCCATGTCGGCGGGCATTATTCTCACCTGGCAGGACATGGCCGACCTCTCCGAGGTGGTGCCGACCCTGTCCCACGTGTATCCGAACGGCAAGGCGGACATCAACCACTTCCAGGCGGCGGGCGGCATGTCGTTCCTGATCCGTGAACTGCTTGAAGCCGGCCTGCTCCATGAAGACGTCAACACCGTGGCCGGCAAGGGCCTGAGCCGTTATATCCAGGAACCGTTCCTGGTGGATGGCGAGCTGGTCTGGCGCGACGGTCCGATCGAAAGCCTCGACGAAACCATCCTGCGCCCCGTGGCCCGTGCGTTCTCGCCGGAAGGTGGTTTGCGTGTGATGGAAGGCAACCTCGGCCGTGGCGTAATGAAAGTCTCGGCGGTAGCCCTCGAGCATCAAATTGTCGAAGCACCCGCCGTGGTGTTCCAGGATCAGCAGGACCTGGCCGACGCCTTCAAGGCCGGCCAGCTGGAAAAAGACTTTGTCGCGGTGATGCGCTTCCAGGGCCCGCGCTCCAACGGCATGCCGGAACTGCACAAGATGACGCCATTCCTCGGCGTGTTGCAGGACCGTGGTTTCAAAGTTGCGCTGGTGACAGACGGGCGTATGTCCGGCGCGTCGGGTAAGATCCCCGCCGCGATTCACGTTAACCCCGAAGCCCACAGCGGCGGGCCACTGGCGCGGGTGCGCGATGGCGATATCATTCGCGTGGATGGCGTGAAAGGCACCTTGGAGCTTAAGGTAGACGCCGAAGAATTTGCAGCGCGCGCACCTGCCACGGGCCTGTTGGGCAATAACGTGGGAGCCGGTCGTGAGCTGTTTGCATTTATGCGCTTGGCCGCAAGCTCCGCAGAGCAGGGCGCCAGCGCCTTTACCTCTGCCCTGGAGACGCTTAAGTGAAGCTAGCGCTGGTCGGTGATATCGGTGGAACCAACGCGCGTTTCGCGTTGTGGCGGGACCAGGCGCTGCATTCGATCCGCGTGCATGCCACGGCGGATCATTCCAGCCCCGAAGAGGCGATCAAGGTTTATCTCAAGGAAGAAGGCCTGGAAATCGGTGACATCGGTGCGGTGTGCCTGTCGGTGGCCGGGCCGGTGAGTGGGGATGAATTTAAATTCACCAACAATCACTGGCGCCTGAGTAAGACTGCTTTCTGTAAAGCCTTGCAGGTGGATGAGCTGCTACTAGTCAACGACTTCTCGGCCATGGCCCTAGGCATGACGCGCTTGCAGCCCGACGAGTTTCGTGTGGTCTGCGAAGGCACGCCGGAGCCGTTGCGCCCGGCGGTGGTGATTGGTCCTGGCACCGGCCTGGGTGTTGGCACATTGCTGGATTTGGGGGGCGGGCGTTTCGCCGCATTGCCGGGCGAGGGCGGCCATGTCGACCTGCCTTTGAGCAGCCCGCGGGAAACCCAGTTGTGGCAGCACATCTACAGCGAGATCGGCCACGTCAGCGCCGAAACCGCCTTGAGCGGAGGCGGCTTGCCGCGCCTGTATCGAGCGATTTGTGCAGTGGACGGTCACACCCCGGTGCTGGACACGCCCGAAGCCATCACGGCCGCAGGCCTGGCCGGCGACCCGGTGGCGATGGAAGTGTTAGACCAGTTCAGCATCTGGCTGGGCCGAGTAGCCGGCAACAACGTGCTGACCACCGGCGGGCGCGGTGGCGTGTACATCGTGGGCGGCGTGATACCGAGGTTTGCCGACTTCTTTATCCGCAGCGGTTTCGCCAAGAGCTTTGCGGACAAAGGCTGCATGAGCGACTACTTCAAGGGCATTCCGGTGTGGTTGGTCACAGCCCCGTATTCCGGGTTGACCGGGGCTGGCGTGGCGTTGGAGCAGGCGTTTGCGTAGGCCGTGATGGCCCCATCGCAGGCAAGCCAGCTCCCACATTTGGAGTGCATTCTCCTGTGGGAGCTGGCTTGCCTGCGATCAGGGCCTCAAGAGCAACAAATGACTTAAGCTTGGCCATAACAACAAGGAGGACCCCGTGAGCGTAATCAGTAAATCCATTCTCCTCGTCGACGACGACCAGGAAATCCGCGAGTTGCTGCAGACCTACCTCAGTCGCGCCGGTTTCCAGGTGCGTGGCGTGCCGGATGGCGCGGGGTTCCGCCAGGCGATGAACGAGGCGCCATGCGACCTGGTCATCCTTGATGTGATGTTGCCGGACGAAGACGGTTTCAGCCTCTGCCGCTGGATCCGCCAGCACCCGCGCCAGGCGCAGGTGCCGATCATCATGCTCACCGCCAGCTCTGACGAAGCCGACCGCGTGATCGGCCTGGAGCTGGGTGCCGATGACTACATCGGCAAACCCTTCAGCCCCCGTGAGCTGCAGGCGCGGATCAAAGCGCTATTGCGCCGTTGCCAGTTTGGCCAGGAACGCAGCGTAGGCGGGGATGTGCTGGTGTTTGATGAGTGGCGCCTGGACATGATCAGCCACCGGCTGTTTCATGTGGATGGCGAAGAAGTGATCCTTTCCGGTGCCGACTTTGCCCTGCTCAAATTGTTTCTCGACCACCCCCAACAAATCCTCGACCGTGACACCATCGGCAACGCCACCCGTGGTCGCGACTTGATGCCGCTGGACCGTATCGTCGACATGGCTGTCAGCCGCCTGCGCCAACGCCTGCGCGATACCGAAAAACCCCCGAGGCTGATCCGCACCGTGCGCGGCAGCGGTTATCAACTGGCAGCCAGCGTGGTTGCCGGCAATGCCCACTGAACATGTGACCGAGCGCCGCCGCCGTTTCCCGGTGCCGCGCTCGCTGCTGGGGCGCATGCTGCTGCTGACGCTGCTGGCGGTGTTGTTTGCCCAGGCGCTGTCCAGCGTGATCTGGGTGTCGCAGTTGCGCGCCACCCAGCTCGAGGGCCTGGTCACCAGCGCCCGTAGCCTGGCGCATTCGATGACCGCCAGCGTGAGCTACTTCCGTTCGTTGCCGGTGGCGTATCGCCCGTTGGTCCTGGACCAATTGCGCAGCATGGGCGGCACCCGCTTCGTGGTAACCCTCAACGACCGACCGCTGGACATGGAGGTCTTGCCGGAGACCCCGCGCAAGCATGCCGTGCTGGTGGCCGTGGATGAAGTGCTGCGCCAGACCCTCGGCGCCGACGTGCACATCTCGGTGGAGTTTGTCAGCGCCGAAGACCTGCGCATCTTCAATGCTGGCCTGAAACTCGACGAGTTGCCGCGTTCCTGGGCGCATTACGCGTTGACCCTGGAACCGGTGAACCCGCCCGTGCTGGTGACCCAGATCCAGCTCGCCCCGGGCGAATGGCTGTACATTGCTTCGCTGCTGCCCGAGCCCTACACCAGTCTTGAGGAACAAGGCCTGCCGTCCCAGCAAGTGTGGTTTATCGTGCTGACCAGCGGTTTCCTGCTGCTGTTTATCGGCTTGCTGGTGCACTGGCAGAGTCGGCCCCTTAAACGCCTGGCGCGGGCGGCGCGGGATATGTCCCTGGGGGCTGACGTAGAGCCGGTAGCCGAAGGCGGCGGCAGCGAAGTGGTGGAAGTGGGCCGTGCGTTCAACGCGATGCGCGAACGTATCAGCCGCTACCTGACCGAGCGCAGCCAGTTGTTCAGCGCCATTTCCCATGATTTGCGCACACCGATTACCCGTCTGCGCCTGCGCGTGGAACTGCTTGAAGACGAAAACCTGCAAACCAAATTCGGCCGCGATCTTGATGAACTAGAGTTGCTGGTGAAAGGCGCGCTGCAATGCGTGAAAGACACCGATATTCACGAAAATATCGAGCCGGTGGACCTGAACCACGTGCTCGACTGCCTGGTGGAACCGTACCTGGCGCCCAACGGCAATGGCCGCGTCACCCAGCATGGCCGCGCACTGACCCCTTATCCGGGCAAGCCGCTGGCGCTCAAGCGTTGCATCGGCAACCTGATCGACAACGCGTTGAAGTACGGGCAGAACGCGCATTTGCACATCGAGGACAACGGCGCGGAGTTCATCCTGCATGTGGATGACGAGGGGCCTGGGGTTCCGGAGCAGCGGCTGGAGCAAGTGTTTGAACCGCACTTCCGTCTGGCAGGGCACCAGCAGGGTTACGGCTTGGGACTAGGGATTGCGCGCAACATTGCCCACAGCCATGGCGGTGAAGTGAGTTTGCAGAACCTGCGTGAGGGCGGGTTGCGCGTGACCCTGCAGCTCCCCCGCGGCCTCGATTGAACACACGCGAGGCCAATGTGGGAGCAGGCAAGCCAGCTCCCACATGTTGATCTTCATCCGGTCAGATGCTTTGGCGCAATCTAGCCAAATCCCTCAACGGCGGCGCACCAAACAACCGGCTGTATTCGCGGCTGAACTGTGACGGGCTTTCATACCCCACGCGATACCCCGCCGCCGACGCTTCCAACCCTTCGGCAATCATCAACCGCCGCGCTTCCTGCAAGCGCAATTGCTTCTGGTACTGCAACGGGCTCATGGCGGTAATTGCCTTGAAGCGGTGGTGCAAGGTCGAGACGCTCAGGTTCACTTCCCTGGCCAAGTCGTCGATGCGCAGCGGTTGCTCGTAGTTGCTGTTCAACCACTTGATCGCCTGGCTCACTCGGTGGCTCTGGCTGTTGGCAACGGCAATTTCATACAGCCGATAACCCTGCGGACCCCGCAACAGGCGATAAAGAATTTCCCGATTGATCAGCGGCGCAAGCATGGCGATGTCTTTGGGCGTATCCAGCAACCGCGCCAGGCGCAGCACCGCGTCGAGCAGCTGGTTGTCGATGCGGTCGACGTACATGCCACGGGAGGTCGGGCGCGACGGCACACCCATCGGGCCGGCTTCCGCGATCAGCGCAGTGAGTTGGGCCGGGTCGATGTTGATCCTGATCGACAGGTTGGGGTCTTGCGGCGTGGCCTCCATGATCCGGCCAGCCACCGGCATCGCTACCGAGAACACCAGGTAATTGAGCGGGTCGTAGGCGAACACTTCATCGGCGAGGCGCACTTCCTTGCTGCCGCTGGCCAGAATGCACAGGGCCGGCTCCACCAGTACCGGCATGAAGTCGCGCGGTGCGTTGTGGCGGTTCAGGTACAGCGAGGTGATTGCCGTACCGTAGGAGCCGTCTTCCCAGGTATGCCGCTGCACAATGCTCGCCAGTTCGGCGCGCTGCTTTTCCATCTCGGCATCGAGGGGGAGGGATCGGGGTTCGGGCGACGGCATGGGGCGTCCTCTACAGGCTACTTCGATGGGGTCAGCTTAGCGGCGGCCGTGCAAACAGTGTTACGTCGATTCTGCACAATCCTTGCCTGATCCTGCGACACATCGTGAATCAGGCAATCGTGGGGGCTGTCATCTCCCTGAAACAAGGCGGTTGCCCTTGGAATAAATGCCGGGGCCAAACGTCCTATCTGCGCTTCTCGCAGGATTGTGCAATAAGCCAGCAGGAATCGACTAACCGCGCCCGCACCCGCGCCGTTATCTTTGACCCTGTGGCAACACGCCCCCACAGTGCTTGCCGAGCATCACTTCTCAACGGGAGAGTCGAACATGTCCACCCCCATTCCCGCGAGCCATATGGCCTTTATCCGCGCCCGCACCGGGTGCAGCACCGAACTCGGTGCACGCTTGAGCAGTTTGATCGAACCGGGCCGCCAGGCTCAGGGTTGCCTGCAATTCTCGTTGCAGCATTCCCAGGTCGACCCTGATGTCTGGCTGGTCTCGGGCTTCTGGAGCAGCGAGCAGGCGATGAGCGCCTACTTCAATTCTCCGGCCCTGATGATCTTTACCGAGCTGTTGAACGACATGGTGGTTCGCAGCATGGACTTCCAGACCTTTACCGATGCCTCAGCCGCCAATGCCTATGGCGAGTACCTGCAACTCGCCGGTTAGGGTTTAGAATGGCCGACTTTCCATTGGCTAGGACCTGCAACATGGCACGTAAACAATTTGCTCACCACGAAGCCGTTTCCGCCGTCGTACCCGGAGAAGGTGGCTACAGCGCCGCCGTTGCCGTCAAGGCACTCGATGGCATGGGCGCACCGCGGTTTCACAAGATCCTTGATGGGCAGACGTTCAAGACTGCTTCTGATGCGGATGATGCCGCTACTGTGCAATTGGAGCGATTGGTCGATGTGGACCAAGAGGGTCAGCTGACCTGGGCAACTGCCGAAAACTAGGGAACGCTGCCGATCCCACATTTAGAGCTCATTCCATTCAGGGTTTTGTGGCACCAGGGCGATACATCTTGAACAGCGCCTCAGGCCCCAGCTGGAAGTAATCCGCCGGCCCGCCGCCACGTAAAATCGGCTCGGCGGCGGCGGTGTCGTAGATGCCATCCTTGAGCAGCCACTTGGCGATATGCACCGCGACCACCTCGCCCAGCACCAGCCAGCTCGGCACCAGCGCCTTGTCGGCACGCTGCAGTTGGATAATCTGCGTCACCTTGCACTCGAACGACACCGGGCTCTCGCCCACCCGAGGCACGCCAACGATCTTCGAAGCCACCGGCGTCAAGCCGGACAACTCGAATTCGTTTACCTCTGGCGATACGGCGGCGCAGCTCTGGTTCATCTGCTCGGCCAACGGGCGGGTCGCCAGGTTCCACACAAACTCGCCGTTCTGCTCGATGTTGTTCAGGCTGTCTTTGCGTCCGACACTGGAAAACCCAATGATCGGCGGAATGTAGTTGAACGCATTGAAGAAGCTATAGGGCGCCAGGTTCAAGCGGCCTTCGCTGTCGTGGGACGAGATCCAGCCGATCGGCCGTGGACCGACGATGGCATTGAACGGATCATGGGGCAGGCCGTGGCCGTTGGCGGGTTCGTAGAAATGGATATCGTCGGACATGGCCGGGTTCTGTTCTCAATTCTCGGGAGCACATCATACCCAATGTGGGAGCGGGCTTGCCCGCGATAGCTTTCGGTCAGTGAATACAACTTCGACTGAACCACCGCTATCGCGGGCAAGTCGAATCGTCGCACCGCCGCTCCCACATTTTTTAGTCCGTGGTGATACGCGAGTGTTTGCGCGTGTCTTTCATCGTCACGTAGACCACCAATGACACCGCAATACACGCCGTCACATACCAGTAGTAACCGGTTTCCATGCCGATGCTCTTGAACCACAGCGCGATGTATTCAGCGGTACCGCCGAAGATCGACACCGTCAGGGCATACGGCAGGCCCACACCCAGGGCGCGGATTTCGGTCGGGAACAGCTCGGCCTTCACCACGGCGTTGATCGAGGTGTAGCCGCTGACGATGATCAGGGCTGCCATGATCAGGAAGAACGCGCCCCACCAGCTCTGGATGGTGTGCAGGGTGGTGAGGATCGGCACGGTGAACAGCGTGCCGAGGATACCGAAGGCGATCAGGATTGGCCGACGACCGACTTTATCCGACAGCCCGCCGACGATCGGTTGCAGGCACATGAACAGAAACAGCGTCGCCGCCGAGATGGTGGTGGAGTCGGAAATGCTCATGCCGACGGTGTTCACCAGGTATTTCTGCATGTAGGTGGTGTAGGTGTAGAACGCCAGGGTACCGCCCATGGTCAGGCCGACCACGGTCATCAGTTCCTTGGGGTGGCGCATCAAGGTGCGCATCGCGCTTTCCTTGGCTTTTTCCTTCTTGGTGAACGACTCGGTTTCTTCCATGCCGCGACGCAGGTACAGCGCGACGACTGCGCACAGGGCGCCGATGGCGAACGGGATACGCCAGCCCCACGCGTACAGCTGCTCGGTGGTCAATACCTGTTGCAGCACGATCAGTACGGCCAGGGCGATGAGCTGGCCCGAAATCAGGGTCACGTACTGGAAGCTGGAGTAGAAACCACGACGTTCCTTGGTTGCCATCTCGCTGAGGTAAGTGGCGGAGGTGCCGTATTCGCCGCCGACCGACAGCCCCTGCAGTAAACGGGCAAACACCAGCAGGATCGGCGCACCGATGCCAATCATTTCATAACCCGGGCTCAGGGCAATCAGCAGCGAGCCGAAGCACATCAGGTAGACCGAGGCCATCAGGGCTTTTTTACGCCCGACTTTGTCGGCGTACAGGCCCATCAGCCAGCCACCGATCGGGCGCATCAGGAAACCCACAGCGAAGATCGCGGCGGTGTTGAGCAATTGGGCGGTGGTGTCGCCTTTCGGGAAGAAGGCTTTGGCGAAGTACAGCGAGAAGGCGGCGTAGACGTACCAGTCGTACCACTCGACCATGTTGCCGACCGATCCGCTGAAGATCGATTTGATCCGGCTGGACGTGGTGCGTGCTTTTGCCGGCGCAGCCGCCGACCCCAGAGGCAGGGAGTTGGAGTTATCCATTGAAGGATCCTTCATCTAATTGTTTTTGTGGAGCGTGCTTGAGCACTGCCTGGCTTGGGCTATAGCAGGAGCTGTGCCAGGTAGATGAAGGCCCGGAATAGAAGGGTTACAGGATTTTTTTGAGCGGAAAGTCGCTGATGTTTTTCAGGTGATGAGCGGAAAACCGCTTATGGACACGGGCCTCATCGCAGGCAAACCAGCTCCCACATTGGAAATGTATTCACAGTTCAAAATGTGGGAGCTGGCTTGCCTGCGATGGCGGCCTGAAGGTCGCTAGAGAAACATCTCCCGCACCAACCCATGCCGCTGCATCTTTTCATTCAAGGTTCGCCGAGGCAGTTGCAATTCCGCCAGCACCGCCTTGATATCGCCCTTGTGCCGCGCCAGCGCAGCTTTAAGGCAATGCGCTTCAAACGCCTCCTGCTGCGCCGCCAACGATTGTCCGGCCTCGACGCCTTCCGGCTCCGGCTCGCCAAGGCCAAGTACCTGGCGCTCGGCGACGTTGGCCAATTCACGCACATTGCCCGGCCAGTCATGGCTGAGCAGGCGCCCCAATTGCGCAGCGCTCAGTGGTTCAACACGGCGGCCCAGGCGTTCGGCGGCGCTCTGTGAGAAGTGGTCGAACAGCAACGGGATATCTTCCCGGCGCTCACGCAAGGGCGGCAGGCGCAATTGCGCGACGTTCAATCGGTAGGCCAAGTCTTCGCGAAAGCGCCCGGCGCGGGCCTCTTCCAGCAGGTCCGGCTTGGTGGCGGCGATGATGCGCAGATCCACGTGGATACTTTGGTTGGAGCCCAGTCGCTCGAGCTTCTGCTCCTGCAACACGCGCAGCAGTTTCACCTGCTGGGCCAGCGGCATGCTTTCGATTTCATCGAGGAACAGCGTGCCGCCGTGGGCGTATTCCAGTTTGCCGATGCGCTTGCCCTGGGCACCGGTGAATGCGCCGCTTTCGTGGCCGAACAGCTCGGCCTCGAACAACTGCTCGGGGATTGCCGCGCAGTTGAGTGCCACAAAGGGTTTTTTCGCCCGTGGGCCGAAGTCATGCAGGCAACGGGCAACCAGCTCCTTGCCACTGCCGGTCTCGCCACGGATCAGCACATTGACCGGCAGGCTCGCCAGATCCAGCACCTGGCGGCGTAGGGTCTGCAACCCTCGAGACACGCCTAAAAGGGTCGACTCCAACTGTGCGCGATGATCGGCCTGTTGGTGCAGACGACGGTTTTCCAGGATCAAGCCACGCTTGTCCAGGGCGCGGCGCAGGCTGTTGAGCAGGGCGTCGGGGCTGAAGGGTTTTTCCAGGAAGTCGTAGGCACCGTCGCGCATGGCGTCGACGGCCATCGGCACATCGCCGTGGCCGGTCAGCAATATCACCGGCAAATCCGCATCACGGCGCTGCACCTCGGCCAACAGTTCCAGGCCGCTGAGACCCGGCATGCGTACGTCGCTCAGGATCACCCCGGGAAAGTCCTTGGGCAGTTTCGCCAGGCATTCTTCGGCGCGGCTGAACAACTGCACCTCAAACCCAGACAGGCTCAACCACTGCTCGACCGCCGTACGGATGCTGGCTTCGTCGTCGACCACAATCACCGCGTTCAACATAGGTCGGGCGTCTCCAGCGCGATAGGCAGGGTCAGTGTGAAAACCGCGCCGTCGCCACGGTTGGCGGCGACCAGGCGGCCGCCCAGTTCGTGCACGATAGCGTAGGACACTGCCAGCCCCAAGCCGAGCCCGTCACCCACCGGCTTGGTGGTGAAGAACGGGTCGAACACGCTGTTCAGGTGTTCTTCGGCAATCCCGCCGCCGCTGTCGCTGACGGTGAGTTGCCACAGTTGTTCATCGGCGTGCAGGCGGATTTCCAGACGTTTGCGTGGTTTGTCGGCCATGGCGTCGAGCGCGTTGCGCAGCAGGTTGATCAGCACCTGTTCCAGGCGGATTGCATCGCCACGGACCCAGGCGGGGCGGGTCAGGTCCAGCACGACGCCGATGGCTTCATCACGCAAGCGTGCGTCGAGCAGGTGCAAGGACTGATCGACCACGGTGGCCAAGTCCAGGCGCTCACGCAGGCCGCTCGGGCTTTTGCGCGCGAAGGTCTTGAGGTGGCCGGTGAGCGCGGCCATGCGCGTGAGCATGTCGTCCAGCGGCGTGAGCGCCTTGTAGGCGTCGTCGACGCGGCCGTGATCCAGCAGCAGGCGCAAGGTGGCCAACTGCATGCGCTGGGCCGTCAGCGGCTGATTGATTTCATGGGCGAGGGCGGCGGACATTTGCCCCAGTGCCGCCAATTTGGCCGACTGCACCAGGCCATCCTGGGCGGTGCGCAGCGCCTGGGTGCGTTCTTCCACCAGTTGCTCAAGCTCTTCGCGGCTGCGCTGGCGCAGGCGAGCCAGGCGCCAGCGTTGGGTCAGGAACAGCACCAGGAACACCAGCGCCAGCCAGGAGCCGGCGGCGGCGAGGCCGGCGTTGCGCTGGTCCTCAAAAGCGAACTGCGGTTTACGCAGCAGGTGCAGGGTCCAGCCTTCGGCCTTCAGCGGCAGGGATTCCCAAATGTAATTGGCGTTACCGTCCGGGCCGTTGACGCGCATCAAGTGGCTGTTTTCGTCAAAGCGTTGCAGCGTCTGGGTGTGCAGCGGCTGCAGGTGTTTTTTGTCGTATTGGCGGGTGGCCTTGAGTTCGGCGAGATCGCTGGCCGACAGCGGCCGCAGGTTGCGATAACGCCAGCCCGGTTGATTGGCGATAAACACGATGCCACGCGCGTCGCTGACCAGCAGCAGGTCATTGCCCTGGGCCCACTCACGCTCAAGTTCGGGGAACTCCAGCTTGACCACCATGGCGCCCAGGAACTGTTCGTGCTCATCCACCACGGCGCTGGAGAGAAAGTAACCCGGTATGCCAGTGGTCACGCCGACCGCGTAAAAACGCCCGGTGCCCTGGCTCAGGGTCTGGCTGAAATACGGCCGGAAGGCGTAGTTATGGCCGACATAGCTGCTCGGCAGGTTCCAGTTGCTGGCGGCAACGGCGAGGCCGGTGCGGTCCATCAATTCCAGGGTGGACGATTGCGCGGCACCGTTTATGCGTTCGAGCTTGCGGTTCAGTACGTCCTGGGTTTGAGCATCCACCGGCCTTTTCAAGGCATTGATCATCTCCGAGTCCAGTGCCAGCACAGCCGGCAGTGCGCGGTAGCGTTCGATCAGGGTATGCAGTGAGTTGGCATACAGCGCGAGTTGCTGATTGGCACGGGCCGCATCGTCCACCAAGGCCTGGCGTTCAGCATGGCGTGTGGCCAAGGCCGCGGCCAGCACCGCACCGGCGATGATCAGCAAGGAATAGAAGGTCAGGCGCAGGGGGCGAGGAATCACGATCATACGGTGATGAGCAGGCGCAGAAAGGGGAGTGCACCATAGCATGCACGACGTTAATGTTGTGGCGAGCAAGCCCGCTCCCACATGACCGAGTTCACCATGACAAAACAGTCGGCCATAAAAAGGCGACTGGGCCATGAGCCGCAGTCGCCTTTGTCCCCGCGAAGGAAGCGCTTACTGCACTTCCACCGCCAGGCTTTCACTGATCTTTTTCTGCCAGATGGCAGGACCGGTGATGTGCACGGATTCGCCCTTGCTGTCCACCGCAACGGTGACCGGCATGTCTTTCACGTCGAACTCGTAGATCGCTTCCATGCCCAGTTCGGCGAAGGCGACAACGCGCGACTTCTTGATGGCTTGCGCCACCAGGTAAGCAGCACCGCCCACGGCCATCAGGTACACGGCTTTGTGGTCCTTGATCGCTTCAATCGCGGTAGGGCCGCGCTCGGATTTGCCGATCATGCCCAGCAGGCCGGTTTGCTCGAGGATCTGACGCGTGAACTTGTCCATCCGCGTTGCGGTGGTCGGGCCAGCCGGGCCAACCACTTCTTCGCGCACCGGATCAACCGGGCCAACGTAGTAGATGAAGCGACCCTTGAGGTCCACTGGCAAGGTTTCGCCCTTGTTCAGCATCTCGACCATGCGCTTGTGCGCCGCATCGCGACCGGTGAGCATCTTGCCGTTGAGCAACACGGTCTCGCCCGGCTTCCAGCTCTGCACTTCTTCCGGGGTCAGGGTATCGAGGTTGACGCGACGGGCCGATGGGCCAGCTTCCCAGACGATTTCCGGGTAGGCGTCCAGCGGTGGCGCTTCCAGCGACGCCGGGCCCGAACCGTCGAGCACAAAGTGTGCGTGACGGGTGGCGGCGCAGTTGGGGATCATGCACACCGGCAGCGAGGCGGCGTGGGTCGGGTAATCCATGATCTTCACGTCGAGCACGGTGGTCAGGCCACCCAGGCCCTGGGCGCCGATGCCCAGTTGGTTGACCTTCTCGAACAGCTCCAGGCGCATCTCTTCGATACGGTTCTGCGGGCCCCGCTTTTTCAGCTCGTGGATGTCGATGGATTCCATCAACACTTCCTTGGCCATCACGGCGGCTTTTTCGGCGGTACCGCCGATGCCAATGCCGAGCATGCCCGGTGGGCACCAGCCGGCACCCATGGTCGGAACGGTCTTCAGTACCCAGTCGACGATCGAGTCGGACGGGTTGAGCATGGCCATTTTCGACTTGTTCTCGGAACCGCCGCCCTTGGCCGCCACGTCCACTTCCACGGTGTTACCCGGGACGATGGAGTAGTGGATGACCGCCGGGGTGTTGTCCTTGGTGTTCTTACGCGCACCTGCCGGGTCGGCGAGGATGGATGCGCGCAGGACGTTTTCCGGCAGGTTGTAGGCGCGACGCACGCCCTCGTTGATCATGTCGTCCAGGCCCATGGTGGCGCCATCCCAACGTACGTCCATGCCCACGCGCACGAACACGGTAACGATACCGGTGTCCTGGCAGATCGGGCGATGGCCGGTGGCGCACATGCGCGAGTTGATCAGGATCTGGGCGATGGAGTCACGGGCCGCTGGCGATTCTTCGCGCAGGTAGGCTTCGTGCATGGCCTGGATGAAATCAACCGGATGGTAGTAGGAAATGAATTGCAGGGCGTCAGCAACGCTCTGAATCAGGTCGTCTTGCTTGATCACGGTCATGAGTCGCGCTCCTCTATAAGGGAACATTCAATAAGGTGGCTTCAGTGGGGTGCATCGGTCGGCTGAAACCACCTTTCCAAGGCACGCCACTGGTGCAGGCGCGACGCTAAAAAGGCGCGGCAGTATAACCCGACACGGTGGCCGATACACCCGACTATGGTCAAACTGTCGCAGGCATGATTCCCTGTGTGCGCCTCTTGTGATTGAGTCCTTATATGCCTGAACTGTACGTCGGCGAACGCCATTGGTCGGTATCTACCGGCATAAACCTGCTGGATGCCCTGAACCAGGCAGGTGTGGCTGTGCCTTACAGTTGCCGCGCTGGGAGCTGCCATGCCTGCCTGGTGCGTTGCCAAGGTGATGTCGAGGACAAGCAACCCGAGGCCTTGAGCCCGGCGCAACGCCAGGATGGCTGGCGGTTGGCCTGCCAATGCCAGGTCAGCGCGGACCTGCGCGTCGAGGCGTTTGACCCGGCGCGTGACGGTTTGGCGGCTCAGGTGGTCGGTGTCGATTGGTTGAACCCAACCGTGCTGCGCCTGCGCTTGCAGCCGGAGCGTGGCCTGCGTTATCGCGCCGGGCAGCACCTGGTGTTGTGGGCGGGGCAGGTGGCGAGGCCGTATTCTCTGGCGAGTTTGCCCCAGGAAGATGCATTCCTGGAGTTTCATCTCGACTGCCGCCAGCCTGGCGAATTCAGTGATCTAGCCCGGCAGTTGCAGGTTGGCGACCGCCTGCGTTTGGGCGAATTGCGCGGCGGCGCGCTGCAATACGACCCGGACTGGCAATCCCGACCGCTGTGGCTGTTGGCCTCCGGTACCGGGTTAGGGCCGTTGTGGGGTGTATTGCGTGAGGCGCTGCGCCAGGATCATCAGGGCGACATTCGCCTGATTCACCTGGCCCATGATACTGAAGGCCATTATCTCGCCGAGCCCTTGGGGGCGTTGGCTGCGCAGCATCCCAACCTCACGGTGGAGCTATGGACGGCGGCCGGGTCGGCACAGGCATTGGCGCAACTGCGGCTTGTTTCGCGGCAAACGCTGGCTTTACTCTGCGGACACCCCATCAGCGTAGAAGCCTTCTCAAAGCGCTTGTTTCTGGCGGGACTGCCGCGTAATCAACTGCTGGCCGATGTGTTCCTGCCCCGTGGTTGAGCGCTGAACTCTACAGCCGCGAGATCTGCCATGACTGACGCTATCCTGCAGCACCGTGAACGCGGGCTGCTGATCCTGCAGCTCAATCGTCCCGAGAAGAAAAATGCGCTGACTCGGGCCATGTATACCCAGTTGGCCGAGGCGTTCGAGCAGGCCGATGCGGACGCGGATATCCGCTGCGTGCTGATCCAGGGCAGCAGTGGCTGTTTCACTGCGGGCAACGACATCGGCGACTTTCTCGAACAACCGCCCAGCGACCTCGATAGCCCACCGTTTCATTTCATGAAGAGCCTGCTCAACTGCCGCAAGCCGGTGATCGCCGCGGTAGCAGGTGCAGCCGTGGGTATCGGTACAACCCTGCTGCTGCATTGCGACCTTGTGTATGTCAGCCGTGATGCGCGATTGCGCATGCCGTTCGTCAATCTGGGGCTGTGCCCGGAGTTTGGTTCGAGCCTGATCCTGCCGAGGTTGTTGGGGCACGCCAAGGCGGCTGAGTTATTGCTGCTGGGCGAGGGCTTCAGCGGCGAACAGGCGGCGGCGTTGGGGATTGCCACCGAGGCGTTGTGCAGCGGTGAGGCGGCGTTGGCCAGGGCGCGGGAAATGGCCGAGCGGTTTGAAACCCTGGCGCCGGGGGCGGTGCAGGTGACCAAGCAACTCATGAAAAGTGTGGATCGCGAGCAATTGCGGCAGGTGATTGAGGAGGAGGGCGCGTTGTTTACCCAGCGATTGAGGTCGCCGGAGGCGATTGCGGCGTTGTCGGCTTTCATTTCTCGCTAATGAATGTGCGTTGACTGCGCTGGCGCTATCGCAGGCAAGCCAGCTCCCACATTGGAATGCGATCCACTGGGGGAGCCGGGCTTGCCCGCGATGAGGCCCTCAGGGCACTACAAAACCCACAGGCATAAAAAAGCCCCGAACCAGTCGGGGCTTTTTCACTTACCGGTCACTCAGACCATTGGGTCGCCAACGTGCAGTATCTTCATGCCGTTGGTGCCGCCGATGGTGTGATAGCTGTCGCCCTTGGTCAGGATGACCCAGTCACCTTTCTCCACGACGCCGCGCTTGATCAACTCGTCGATGGCCGCCTGGCTGACTTCATGCGGTGGCAACGAAGCCGGGTCGAACGGGACGGTGTACACGCCACGGAACATGGCCGCGCGGGCCTGGGTTTCGCGGTGCGGGGAGAACGCGTAGATCGGCACCGACGAACGGATGCGCGACATGATCAACGGCGTATAGCCACTTTCGGTCAAGGCGATGATTGCCTTCACACCCGGGAAGTGGTTGGCGGTGTACATGGCGGCCAGGGCGATACTCTGGTCGCAGCTTTCGAACTCTTTGCCAATGCGGTGGCTGGAGGTCTTGCTGGTGGGGTGCTTTTCGGCGCCGAGGCAGATACGCGCCATGGCTTGCACAGCTTCCAGCGGATACGGGCCCGCGGCACTTTCAGCCGAGAGCATCACGGCATCGGTGTAGTCGAGCACAGCGTTGGCTACGTCGGACACTTCGGCGCGGGTCGGCATCGGGTTCTGGATCATCGACTCCATCATCTGGGTCGCTACGATCACCGCTTTGTTGTGGCGGCGCGCGTGCAGGATGATCTTCTTCTGGATACCGATCAGTTCGGCGTCACCGATTTCCACGCCCAGGTCGCCACGGGCAACCATCACTGCGTCGGAAGCCTTGATCAGGCCGTCGAGGGTTTCGTCATCGGCCACAGCTTCGGCGCGTTCGATCTTCGCCACCAGCCAGGCAGTACCGCCGGCCTCGTCGCGCAGCTTACGTGCGTATTCCATGTCGGCGGCGTCACGCGGGAACGATACCGCGAGGTAGTCCACTTCCATTTCGGCGGCGAGCTTGATGTCGGCCTTATCTTTTTCCGTCAGGGCCGGGGCGGTCAGGCCACCACCGCGACGGTTGATGCCTTTGTGGTCGGACAGCGGGCCGCCAATGAGCACGGTGCAGTTCAGCTCAGTTGGGGTGGCGGTGTCGACGCGCATGACCACGCGGCCGTCGTCCAGCAGCAGTTCGTCACCGACGCCGCAGTCCTTGACCAGGTCCGGGTAGTCGATGCCGACGACGTCCTGGGTACCTTCGGTCAGCGGGTGGCTGGTGGAGAAGGTGAATTTGTCACCGATCTTCAGCTCAATGCGCTTGTTGGCGAATTTGGCGATACGAATTTTCGGGCCTTGCAGGTCACCCAGCAATGCGACGAAGCGGCCATGCTTGGCGGCCAGGTCACGCACCAGCTTGGCGCGAGCCTTGTGCTCGTCCGGGGTGCCGTGGGAGAAGTTCAGACGGGCGACGTCCAAACCAGCCAGAATCAGCTGTTCGAGGACTTCCGGCGAGTTGCTGGCCGGGCCAAGGGTGGCGACGATTTTGGTGCGACGGACGGACATGCACAGACTCCTGAGTTCAAGCGCTGGGGAAGGCTACTATGCTCTTTCGTTGTAGTCATTGTTCGTTTGCACTACTTATCGACGATTGACTTGTTTTCGCTGCGGCTGAATACGAACATCCTTGAAGATTTTCGACGATGGGTCGATACACTGCACAAGACAGGAGAACCCTCATGCGAATTTTGCTCATTGCTGCCCTGGCCGTTAGTGTTGTCGGCTGCACCCGCTGGTCGATGGACCACCATTTGAACAACGCCTACCGCGCCTACAAGGTCGGTGATTGCGAGCGCGTTACCCTGGAATTGTCCCAGGTCGACCGAGAAAGTCGTACCCGGCGTTATGTACAGCCGGAGGTCTCGATGTTGCGGGGCCAATGCCTGGAACGGCAAAAGCTGTTTGTCGACGCGGCACAGACTTATCAATTCATCATTAATCAGTTTCCGTCGAGTGAGTACGCCTACCGTGCTCGTGCGAGGCTCGATACCCTGCAACAACTGGGGCATTACCCCGGAGCACGCGTCGCCCAGCCGCGCCCAGCCTCTCTATGATGATATTCGTCATTTCATAACTGGCCCGTTGTCAGTCTTGAGCTATCCTTTGGATGTTCGTTTGTACAAGTTTCTATTCAAACGAATGCAGGTCCGGACTCGGCGGCCGTCCAGCGGCAAATATTGCCTGTTGTCGCACCGAGATCCAGGGAGAGCGAGCGGTTTTCTCGTTCCGAATCACTGGCACGGCCGCAGTCATGGCCATTGGATGGCGATCTCACCATGTTTACCGACCGACGGATTGAGCGGCATCAGTTGCCTTACTTTCTGCAAGTGTTTAACCGGCGCACCGATAAGCCCATCGGCTTCTTGGGCAATGTCTCGGAAGATGGGCTGATGTTAATCAGCCAATTGCCCATGATGGTCGACGTGGACTTCGAGCTGCGCTTGAAGATTCCCAATGCTGACGGCACCTTCCATCCAATCGATCTGACAGCAACCTGCCTGTGGAGCCACGAGGATATCAACCCGCAGCAGTACGATTCAGGTTTCAGTGTGCTCCACGCTCCCGAGGAATATGGGCAACTGATCAACGTGTTGCTGCACTACTTCAGTTTTGATCCCTTGCAGGCTTCGGCCTAGACACAGTGCATTGTCTACCCGGTTTGGGTGGAGTGCCCCTGCCGTGTGCGCGTGCTCCTTTCAGAGCACACCCGCTTTCTTCCAGCCCAGGTAACGTGTCACCAGGGCCGGTCCCAGTTCACACGGCAAGGTGTCCAATACGGATAGGCCTTGGGCGGCGAGGCGGTCATGCAATTCGTCGCGGGTATTCAGGTAGTCGATGGTGCCGCTGTAGGCCAAGGCTTCAGGCAAGGTTTGCACGGGCGCTTGGCGCAGTTGATCGAGTACCTCCTCGCGCAAACTGGCGACCAGCACCCTGTGCTGGCGGCTGATACGCTTGACTGCAGTCAGCAGTGCCTCATCGTCCTCATCGCGCAGGTTGGTCACCACGATCACCAACGCGCG
This sequence comes from Pseudomonas sp. H1_A03, assembly GCF_054685145.1. Taxonomy (NCBI): domain Bacteria; kingdom Pseudomonadati; phylum Pseudomonadota; class Gammaproteobacteria; order Pseudomonadales; family Pseudomonadaceae; genus Pseudomonas; species Pseudomonas sp. H1_A03. The sequence goes on along the minus strand of NZ_CP162829.1, from coordinate 14,890 downwards.
CCGCTTTTGTCGAGCCAGCAAATCACTTGCCGCGGTCTGGTAATCGGCAGTCCGTCGGGTGGTATCGAGGTCGTACACGGCGTTGAGTAATAGGTTCAGCTGGCCGCTGCCCTTGACCGGTGCCAGGTAGCGTGGCTGTTCACCGGCAAAGGTGCACAGGCCCACCGCATCACCCTGGCGCAAGGCAACGTAGCTGAGCAACAGGCAGGCATTGAGGGCGTGGTCAAAATGCGACAGCTCGTCATCCTGGCTACGCATGCGTCGTCCACAATCAAGCATGAACACGATCTGTTGGTCGCGCTCATCCTGATATTCGCGGGCGATGGGCGTGCGCTGTCGGGCGGTGGCCTTCCAATCGATCTGCCTTAGGCTGTCACCGTCGCGAAACTCGCGCAGTTGATGAAACTCCTGCCCCAATCCACGTCGTTGACGTTGACGTACACCCAGTTGGCTCAGCCAGTTGTCCACCCCCAGCAATTGCGCGCCGTACAGTCGGGCGAAATCCGGGTAGACGCGTGTGGCATCGCTCACTTCGATAATTCGCCGCGCCGACCACAGGCCCATCGGGCTGGGCAGCTGAATTTCACAGTGGCTGAAACTGAAATGCCCGCGCCGCAAAGGGCGAAGGCGATAACCCAGCTCACTGCTTTCACCGGGGCGCAGCGCTATGGACTGGGGCATGTTCTCGACACTCAATCCGTCGGGGACATGATCGAATACCTGCACCGTCAGTGGCTGTGGGAAGTCATGCTCCAAGGCCAGGCGTACTTCGCCCCACCTTCCGAGCGCCAGGCTGCCGGGCATCTGTCGTTGCACGCGGGGGGATGGGCGTCGACGCATACGCATCGCATCCAGCGTAGCCAGCAGCAACAGTGCAAGAAGCAACCCCCATGCGATTGAGTGCAAGGTGTCGGGCACCTTGAACTGCAACGCCGTTGCGGTGCCCAGCAATATGCCCAAGCCCAGCAATACGCCGAGCCAGTTCAGCAGCAGACGGGTCGGTTTCATGGGCGAGTCATTGCCGGGGCGCCGGAATCTGATCGAGCATTTGCTTGAGCACCTGGTCGACCTCCAGCCCGTCGATGTCCAACTCTGGCGCTATACGCACCCGATGACGCAGTACCGCCAAGGCGCATCCCTTGATGTCGTCCGGGGTGACGAATTCACCACCGCGCAACAGGGCGCGAGCACGCGCGCCACGCACCAGGGCGATGGAGGCCCGCGGCCCGGCGCCGATGGTCAGCCCCGGCCAACTACGGGTGGCGCGCGCCAGGCGCACGGCATAGTCGAGCACCTGTTCATCCAGGGCCAGTTCACTGGCAATCCGCTGCAGTTGCAGCACGTCCTCGGCCTGCAACACGGTGCGCAATGGGTGTACATCCAGCATGTCGGCCCGGGACGAGCGCGTGACTTCGCGCACCATGTCCAGCTCCTGCTGCGCGTCGGGATAATCCATGCGCACCTTGAGCATAAAACGATCCAGTTCCGCTTCCGGTAGGGGGTAGGTGCCTTCCTGTTCGATGGGGTTCTGGGTCGCCAGTACCATGAACGGTTGGCCGATAGGCAGCGCCTCGCCTTCAAGGGTGACTTGCCGTTCCTGCATGGCCTCAAGCAAGGCCGCCTGGGTCTTGGCCGGGGCGCGGTTGATTTCGTCGGCCAGCAACAAGTGGGTGAACACCGGGCCTTTGCGCAATTTGAATTGCTCGGTGTGCAGGTCATACACGGCGTGGCCGGTGACATCGCTGGGCATCAGGTCCGGGGTGAACTGGATACGCGCGAAATCGCCATCAAAGCAGCGTGCGAGGGCGCGTACCAGCAGGGTTTTGCCCAGCCCTGGCACCCCTTCGAGCAGCACGTGGCCGCCGGCGATCAGTGCGGTCAGGACATCGTCGATCACCTGGTCCTGGCCAATCACTGCCTTGCGCAATTCAGTGCGTAGAGCCTGGGCTTGCCCGCTGGCACGCTGCAAGGTTTCGCTGGTCAGGGCAGTGGCGCTTGGAATTTCGCTCATAGGGCATTCCTGAGGGTTTGCAGGCACGCCACCTGCCGGCTGAAATCGGCGCTGGAAAGCCGTTTTGCCGGAAGTGGGCCAAGGGCCTGGCTGATGACGTGAGAGGGTTGGTGCGTCAGGTGTTCAAGTACCCGCCACTGTTCTGCATTGTCGAGGTGTTCAAAACCGGTGTGACGACGCCGGGCGGCACGCAAGACATCGCGCTGCAGGGCACGCAGCAGCGTGCCTTGGCCACTGCGGCGCAGCAGGAAGTCGGCGCTGGCTTTCAGGTGTTCCTGCAACTGGCGGCGTGCGTTGGGTGGGGGAGACTGGATCGGGCCTTGACGCATCCCGGCCCGCCACAGTGCCAGGGCGACCAGGGCAATGAGTGCGACCAGGGCCTGGGGGAAGTACCGCACCAGCAGGGTAAACAAGTCGTCGAAGTCACTGTTGAACAGCAGGGTCACGGCTGTGCCCTGGGTCAGATACCACAGCAGCCAGGCATTGTCGTGCCTACCAATACTCGGGTTTTTCCATAGGTCACTGTCGGTGATCACCGTGACGCGGCCTCTCCCAAGGTCGAGTTGCATCAGGTGGCTCGACCTTGCGCTGTTGGCAGAAAATTGAGCCAGGTGCTTGGGGTCGGTAAGGTTGAAGTCCGTGTCGAAACTGAAATAAGCCGGTGCGGTTTCATTGTCGACGTAGAGTTTGGTCAGGTCCGGGGCTTTCTTTTTGAGAGGCTTCTTCTCGGTAGGCGCAAGCTCTTCAGGTTCATCACTCAAGGCCTGGTGGATATCCAGGCGATCGAGCAGCAGGTCGCCGCTTTTGCCAGTCTCTTCATCCCACAGCGCCTCGGCCACCAGTAACAGATGGCCGCCGGATTTGGCCCAAGCCAGCAGTTGCTCTACCTGGCGTGGTGACATGTTGCTGCGCTCGCCAAGCAATAACAGGCTGTGGCCCTTGGCGGGCAGCGTCGTCAACCGTTCCACGCTGTTGGCATGGTCCACGGCCAGGCCTTGTTGGCTCAGAAAGTGTTCTGCCGCCAGGTAGGGGTTCGCCAGGGCTTCTGGAGAAGGGCCGCGATCCACCACTTCGTCGTAGGGGATCGCCTTGCTCCACACGAAGTAACCACCCGCGCCAAGCAGGCACGCCAGCAATAATCCCACCCATATCAAAGGCCGGTTCATGAGGCGTTCCCCGAGCTGAACAGGGTGCGCCAATCACTGCAGAGTTTTTGCTGGGCTGAAAGGGGGGGAAGGTGATGGCCGTAGGCAAGGTTTTGCCAATGTCGGGTCAATTCGTCACTGAAGGCCAGCAGCTGCGGTTGTTGCAGCTGGTGCACGCGCGCCAGGACCTGGCCTTCTGTGTCAGCGCTTTTAAGCGGCAGATTGAAATCATGCAGCAGTCGGCTTAACAGGCCTCGGTACAGCAGGCCGAGGGCTTCCCTTGGTTGGGTGGCCCATAGGTGCTCGGCGGCGCTGGCAACGTCGTCGGGCAAGGTTTCGGTGCCCAGTTCGAGACCGAATAATTGTGTCGGCACGGGTTTCATGACGTTGGGCTTGCGCGGCCCGCGCCGGCTTACAAACGTGCTCAACCATTCGCGATAACGCCATGCCAGCATGATCAAGACGCCGATCAGCAGTCCCCATAACAGTACCTCCAAGCCCTGGGCGATGTGCTTGAAGGTATTGCTGTTGAGGTTGTTCAGCAGCGCCTTCAACCAGTCCGGGAGTTTACCGTCGCTGTGAGCCTTGTTTTTAACAGGGGTCTTGTCTTCGCCAAAGCGATAGCGGGTTACGGTTTCCGGATTTTTGAAGGGAGGCTTATCCAGCAGCGACTTGATGGATTGGCTCGCGTCCTGGGTGTTCAGTGGCTTGGCGGGGTTGGAAGCATCGGCCATGGCGGGTGGGCTGAATGGCAGAAGCGTCAGCCCTATTATCAGTAATAATAGCGGCGCTACGCTGCTCAGGCGCTGACGAAGGCGTCGGAACGCCAGTTCCAGGTCCCAGGCCTCGAGTACGGTGCGGCGGTTAAGGTAAAGGCTGAAACCGCAGGCGACATAGATGGGCTCCCAAAACACCAGGATCAAGGCATAGAACGCGTTACTCAGGTGTTCCAGCCACAATTTTTCCGAGCTTGTCGCCAGTGCCAGACGTTGCCAGTCCCAATCCATCTCGACGTTCTGGGGAATGAACAGATAGAGCAGTGCCATGCAACCAAACCACAGGCCGATTTCCAGGTGCACCCCGATGGTTGTCAACCAACGTGCGGCTCCTGCGTTACGTTGCTGCAGCACGCCCAGGCGTTTTTGGCGTGCCGGGCCATTCAGGCCTTCGAGTTGACTCACCGGCATCACAAAGTTGCGGCTCAGGCTGAGTCGCCGCCAGGTCAGGCTGGCCAGCAGCTGGCCTTTCAGCAGTTTCGGCCACTCGTGCACGGCCTGCTTGATGCTGGGTGTTTCGCCAAACAAGGCCTTGGACAGGATGTAAAGCGGCAAACGGTCAAAGGCCGGTTTGAGCCACCAGAACACGAATAGTGCAGTAGACGGGTACTGCCACAGCAGTGCAGTCAGTAAGACGAACACTGGCAGGCTCACCAGCGCCCAACTGCCCATCAGTAGCAGGCGATATTCGCGGGCCATCAATACGCCAAGGTCCATGGCTTCCCAGGCAGTACGTGGGCGGATTACCACGCTTGCATCACTCAGGCGCATGGCGAGTCCTTCCGGCAAAGCCCAGGTAAGCCGCCACCAGCAGCCACAGAGCAGCGCCCACCAAGTATTTGACCCAAGGGGCGATGGCGGTGGTGGACGACCAATAAGCTTCGATAAAGGCAGCGATCAGCAGGAATATCATGACACCGCACAACATCTGCACGCTCTTGCGTGCTGCCCGCCGCAATGATTCGCCACGGGTCAATTGCCCGGGAGCGATCATCGCCCAGCCCAGTTGCAAGCCTGCGGCACCGGCGAGTGCGATTGCTGTCAGCTCGAATGCACCATGGCCTATGACGAATGACCAGAAGGTCTGCCCGTAGCCGATTTCAGTCAGGTGCCCGGAGACTGCACCGATGACCAGGCCGTTGAAAATCAGAAAGAACACACTGCCCAGCCCGAACAATAAACCGGCGGCGAACGTCTGGAACGCAATACCGGTGTTGTGCATCACGTAGTAGCCGAACATCATCCAGTCTTCGCTTGACGCACGCTCGGCGGCGCGGCCCAGGCGGCTGGCGTCGGGGTCATACATGCCCTGCATCTCGGCCACTTGCTGCGGGCTGACGACGCTATAAATCAAGTCGGGGAACAGGTAGACCAAGAGCGCGATACCTACCAGGCTGCCAAAAAACAGCAGGCTGGCGATCAGTACGAAACGCCATTGTTCCCGCACCAACCGAGGAAAATCGGCGAGTACGAACCCCAGCACATTTGCCGCCAATTGGCTGCGATGCCGGTAGAGCTGTTGGTGGCCGCGCAGGGCCAGTTGTTGCAACGGATCTACCAGATAGCTGCTGTAGCCGCGCGCCTGGGCCAGGGCCAGGTGTTGGCACAATCGTCGGTATTGATGGGGGAAGTCGGCCACGTCACTGGCTTTGGCCTTGCCTTGCTCCAACTGTTTCAGGTGTTCGGCAAAGGCTTGCCATTGAGGCTGGTAGCGGCTTTCGAAAAGGCTCTGTTTCATGTCGGCCCCAATAGGCCACGGGCCACACCATTGAGTTGCTCCACGGCGCGAGCCGGGGATACCTGCAAGGGCGCGGCGAGAATCGAGGCCAACTCATGAACGCGTTCGGTGGACAGTTCACCCTGACGTTCCGCGAAGCCAAGGATGGCCCGCTGTTCACTCAAATCCAGGGCGAAGGGCAGGCGCAAGGCCGCCGCTTGCGGGATTTGAGGGCGCACCAACGGCTGTTCCCGGTAGATCACCAGTGTGCCGGCGGCCAAGTCACCTAGGCGCTTGAAGTGAGGGTGTTGCAGGCAACTGATCGCGCCGAGAAAGTAGCCGAATGGCAGCATGTCGACAAACCGCAGCAGGTTACGGATCAGTGATGCGGACCAGCCAACCGGAGTGCCATCATCTTGGACGACACGCAGCCCCATGACCTGTTTGCCGGGTGAGCAGCCCTGGTTGAGTACTTCGAACAGCACCATGTACCACCAACTGATCAGGAACAGCAGCAGCGAACCCAGGCCGATGCCGACGTTGCCGAGCAAGGCCAATGGCACCAGCAGAATGCCCATGACGATCCCGCGCAAACCAAGGTCGAAGGCAAAGGCCAGCACGCGTGGCACCAGGCCGGCCGGGCGCAGGGGCAGATCGATGCCCTCCGGGGTTTCGATCTGGTAGCGGGTGTCCAATGGGGTTGACGGCATCGCGATCCTTGGCAGTGCGCAGAGGCTGGGAGACACGGATGCTAGCAGTGTCGGCGATGGAAGCAACCACTCAAGGTTTTACTGGATGTTTGTACAGTGCATTTGGTGCTGGTCGCGGACGCGGTTCAGCGCCTAGACTTTGTCGATCTTCAGTACAGGAATAGCCCGTGACCTCCATTTTCTGGTACGACTATGAAACCACCGGCATCAACCCGCGTAGCGATCGCCCACTCCAGGTAGCCGGCATCCGGACGGACTTTGAACTCAATGAGATTGGCGCGCCGGTCAATCTTTACTGCCAGCCCAGCGACGATATCCTGCCGCATCCCGTCGCCTGCGCGATTACCGGTATCACGCCCGCGATACTCGCGGAAAAAGGCCTGGCCGAGGCCGACTTCATGACGCGAGTGCATGCTGAACTGGCCGCGCCGGGTACTTGTGGCGCCGGCTACAACACCTTGCGATTTGACGATGAAATGACGCGCTACAGCCTGTACCGCAATTTTTTCGACCCTTACGCGCGGGAGTGGCAGGGCGGTAACAGTCGTTGGGATTTGATCGACGTGGTCCGCACGGCCTACGCCCTGCGCCCGGAAGGTATTGAATGGCCGCAACAGGATGGGCGTGTCACGCTCAAGCTGGAGCGCCTGACCGAAGCCAACGGTATCGACCATGGCCAGGCTCATGATGCGTTGTCCGATGTACGCGCCACGATTGCGTTGGCTCGACGGGTCCGTGAGAAGCAGCCCAAGCTGTATGAATGGTTGTTTCAACTGCGCAGCAAGCAACGGGTGATGGACCAGGTACGCTTGCTGCAACCGATGGTGCATATCTCCGGGCGGTTTTCCGCCGAGCGCCATTACCTGGGGGTGGTGCTGCCGCTGGCGTGGCACCCGCGCAATCGTAATGCATTGATCGTCTGCGATCTTGGGCTTGATCCACAAGGGTTGCTGGACCTTGATGCGGATGCCTTGCGCCAACGCCTTTATACCCGCCGTGACGATCTTGCCGAGGGTGAGCTGCCGGTACCGCTCAAGTTGATACATATCAATCGCTGCCCGGTGGTTGCCCCGTTGAATGTGCTGCGGGCTGAAGATCGTGAACGCTTGCACTTGGATATGAATATCTATCAGGAACGAGCGCTGCGGCTAACTGACGCACAGGAACTTTGGCGCGATAAGTTGGCGATCATTTACGCCGAAGATGATTTCGTACCGAGTTCAGACCCGGAGCAACAGCTTTATGATGGTTTTATCGGAGATCGTGATCGGCGCTTATGCGAACAAGTCCGGACGGCCGAGCCTGCGCAATTAGCTCGCCAGCAATGGCCTTTTGATGATCAGCGTTTGCCTGAATTATTGTTTCGCTACCGCGCGCGTAACTTCCCCGATACCTTGAACAATGAGGAGCAACAACGCTGGACACTTTTCTGTCAGCAACGTTTGTCTGACCCGCAGTGGGGCGCGCCGAATACCCTTGGGGCATTTAAGCAGGCTCGGCAAGAGTTTGCCGTTAGTGCAACGCCGTTTCAGGCCGAGGTACTGGAGCAGTGGCAGGAGTATGCGGACTCTCTGGCCGCCAAGGTAAACCTGTAGTCGACTTTGACAAAACAGGCAGGCAATAAAAAACGCCAGCAGGCTGGCGTTTTTAAGGTGTTGCGTATAAGGCGCAGGAGGCCTGGCGAAGCTTAGCCCAGCAGGGTAGCCCAGCCTTCAACCACGTCACCGCCCCACTTGGCTTTCCACTCTTTCAGGGTTTTGTGGTTGCCGCCTTTGGTTTCAATCACTTCACCGTTGTGCGGGTTTTTGTATTGCTTGACTTTGCGAGCGCGCTTGGTGCCAGTAGTTTTTACAGCGCCGCGCGGTGCTTTAACTTTCGAATCTGGATCCAGCAGCGCGATGATGTCACGCAGGGATTTGGAGTATTCACCCATCAGGGTGCGCAATTTGCCTTCGAATTCCAGCTCGGTTTGCAGTTTGTCGTCTTGGGACAGATTCTTCAAACGGGCTTGCAGCTCTTTGATAGCTTCTTCGGTGGCACGGTATTCGTTGATCAGAGACATGTGGACTACCTTATGTAGAGCGCTGATTGACAGGGATAGTGGCCCAATAATAGTCAGGCGGTTTCCCCAAGTAAACATTTAAGGTCGTATTTATGTGAATTACTTTGAATGTTTGTAGCATTGCTATGCATTCGAGTTAATTACTAGGGCGTGAACCTAAGACAATCTGCTTGAAATGCGAGGAACACCCATAGGGTAACGCAGTAGATTCATATAAAGGTGGTAAAACCATAGGCTATTAAGGGGCATGGTACGGGCCGGCGATCAGAATAAGCCTCAACGAATACTGCAGTTTTCTCGCGCAATGGCTAGAATGGCGGCCTTTGTGAAGTTCTGGAGTTTCCCCCTAATGCGCACTTTTCGGCTGGTGATTGCTTGCCCGGACCGGGTCGGCATCGTTGCCAAAGTCAGTAACTTTCTGGCCTCCCACAATGGTTGGATCACCGAAGCGAGTCATCACTCGGACGATCTCAGCGGTTGGTTCTTCATGCGTCACGAGATTCGTGCCGACTCGCTGCCTTTTGGTCTTGATGCCTTCCGCGAAGCGTTTGCGCCGATCGCCGAAGAGTTTTCGATGACCTGGCACATCACTGACACCGAGCAGAAAAAACGTGTGGTATTGATGGCCAGCCGCGAATCCCACTGCCTGGCTGATTTGCTGCACCGCTGGCACAGCGATGAGCTGGACTGCGAGATCGCTTGCGTGATTTCCAACCATGATGACCTGCGCAGCATGGTTGAATGGCATGGCATCCCGTATTACCACGTGCCTGTCAACCCGCAGGACAAGGAGCCGGCGTTCGCTGAAGTCTCGCGTCTGGTCAAGCAACATGAGGCCGACGTTGTGGTGCTGGCGCGCTACATGCAGATCCTGCCGCCGGAGCTCTGCCGCGAATACGCTGGCAAGGTGATCAACATCCACCACAGCTTCCTGCCGTCCTTCGTAGGGGCCAAGCCGTACCACCAGGCTTCCCTGCGCGGCGTGAAGTTGATCGGCGCGACCTGCCACTACGTCACCGAAGAGCTGGACGCCGGCCCGATCATCGAGCAGGACGTGGTGCGTGTCAGCCACAGCGACAGCATTGAAGACATGGTGCGTTTCGGCCGTGATGTCGAGAAGATGGTCCTGGCCCGTGGCCTGCGTTACCACTTGGAAGACCGCGTGCTGGTGCACGGCAACAAGACGGTCGTGTTCTGACCGACGTGCTGTGATTGAAGAATGAAGGGCCTGGGCGTTAAATCGCTCCAGGCCCTTTTTCGTTGTGCGTTGTTGAGGATTGAGTCATGAGTGACCCGCTGGACAAAGCCACGTCAAAAGCCCCGGCGACCCTGGGGGAAGGGTGTTTGAGTCGATATGACCCGGATGACCTCGACAGTGAGGACGGCACCGAATTTCCCGGTGCCGCCGAGTTGTGGGAGCAGGAGCAGGGTAAGCCCGAGCCCGAGGACGCGTAATCGCCCGCCTGGATCAGATGCGGAAACTGCCCACCAATTGCTTCAATCGTGACGCTTGCCGCTCAAGGTCGCCACAGGCGCGCAGCGTGGACTGCAGGTTTTCCACGCCCTCCTGATTGAGGGTGTTGATCTCGGTAATGTCCATGTTGATCGACTCCACCACCGAGGTTTGTTCTTCAGTGGCAGTGGCGACCGACTGGTTCATGCCATCGATCTCACCGATACGCTGGGTCACGCTGTTCAAGCGTTCTCCGGCCAGGTTGGCGATGTCCACACTGTCGAGGCTGTGACGCTGGCTTTCACTCATGGTGCTGACCGAATCCCGGGCGCCGATTTGCAGTTCCTCAATCATCGTTTGCACTTGTTGCGCCGATTCCTGGGTGCGATGAGCCAGGTTGCGCACTTCATCCGCGACCACCGCAAACCCACGTCCGGCTTCCCCTGCGCGGGCCGCTTCGATGGCGGCGTTCAGTGCCAGCAGGTTGGTTTGCTGGGAAATACTGGTGATCACCTCAAGAATCTGCCCGATATTCACCGTCTTGCTATTGAGCGCTTCGATGTTGCTGCTGGAGGCGCTGATCATCGCCGACAGTTGGTTCATCGCCTTGATATTGCGCTCCACCACTTGCTGGCCGTCTTCAGCCAAGTGTCGCGCGTCGCTGGCCTGGCTCGACGCTTGAGCAGCATTGCGCGCGATTTCCTGGGCGGCGGCGCCCAGTTCGTTGATGGCGGCCGCCACGCTATTGGTGCGATTGGCCTGTTCGTCGGAGTTGACCATCGACGAATTGGACGCGCTGACGACCCGCAGCGCCACCTCATTGACCTGTTCGGTGGCCGAAGACACTTCACGGATCGAGGTATGAATACGTTCCACAAACCGATTGAATGCGATACCCAGCGTGCCGAATTCATCATTGTTCTGGATGCTCAGGCGACGGGTCAGGTCGCCTTCGCCGTCGGCTATGTCCTGCATGGCGCGCGTCATCACATGCAAGGGTTGCAACAGCACGCGGATCAGCATGCCGAGCAGGGCGATGATGATCACCACGGCAATGATCGTAGCGATGACCGCGGAAGTGCGGAATTCGCTGAGCATGGCGAAGGATTTGTCTTTATCTACCGAGATGCCGAGGTACCAGTTCACCGAGGGCAGTCCCTTGATCGGTGTGAAGGTCACGATAGCGTCTTTGCCGTTGGCCTCGACTTCGCTGAAGTCTGCGCTGATCTTCGGGGTGTTTTTCGGGTACACGTCGGCGAGGGTCTTCATCACCAGGTTTTTGTCCGGGTGTACCAATACTTTGCCATCGGCACTGACCAGGAAGGCATAGCCCATGCCGCCAAAGTTCAGCGCGCCAATGTTATCCACCAGCGTTTGCAGGCTCAGGTCGCCACCGACCACGCCGATGCTCTGGGTGCCCTGGGTGCTGGGGGTGGCAACGGAAATGATCAATTTGCCGGTGGCGGCATCGATGTAGGGTTCGGTCAGGGTTGAACCGTTGCTGCTCTGGGCGCCTTTGTACCAAGGGCGCACACGCGGATCGAAGCCGTCCGGCATCTTGGCGTCGGGGCGGATGGTGAAGGCGCCCTTGCTGTCGCCGACGTAGGTTGCCATGAACGAAGAGGTCAGTGCTTTTTGTTCCAGCAGGCTGGCAACGGCGGCAGGCTCGGGGTTGATAGCGATGTTTTGCGCGGCGTTTTCAACCAGTGCAATGCGCCCGGTCAGCCAGGTTTGAATGTTGCTAGCGGTGACATCGCCCATTTCATGCAGGTAGTTGTTGAGGTCGTCACGAATCGCGTTGCGTTGCAGGTAATCGTTGTAGAGGGTAAACAGCGCGAAAGCGGCGATGACGATAAGGGAGGCTGCAAGCAGGATTTTATGGCTGAAGCGCAGATTTTTATTCATGGCTTGTAGGGTCCGCTATGGTCTTAATATCCGAGGCGCGTCCTCGTGGGATACGCAAAATGGTAGCGTCAAAAAAGGTGTAATAATTCGGGTGATAGCTCTGTGGGTCACTGTAGGAACTATCGGACCTGTTTTAGACTTTGTGGGTCTCACATAGGCCTGTATCGACCTGGCGACACTAAAGATTAACCATGGGTGACGAAATGCCTGATTCCACGCAACTCCTTATCGGTGCTGACCTTTCTGGCCAGCCTATCGCCCAGGCCATGCGCCTGGCCAACCGTCACGGGTTGATCGCCGGCGCCACCGGCACGGGCAAGACGGTCACGTTGCAACGTCTGGCTGAAGCCTTCAGTGATGCAGGCGTGGCAGTGTTTGCTGCCGACATCAAGGGTGACCTGTGCGGCCTCGGCGCCGCGGCGAACCCCCAAGGCAAGGTCGCCGAGCGTATCGCCGGCATGCCTTTCCTGAACTACACGGCCAAGGCTTATCCGGTCACGCTGTGGGACATCCACGGGCAGTCTGGCCATCCGTTGCGCACCACCATCAGCGAAATGGGGCCGTTGTTGCTCGGTAGCCTGCTGGAACTTACCGACAGCCAGCAGTCGGCGCTCTATGCCGCCTTCAAGGTGGCGGATCGCGAAGGCCTGTTGCTTCTGGACCTCAAAGACCTCAAAGCACTGCTTAACCATCTGCGCTATCACCCGCAATTGCTGGGCGAAGACGCAGCGCTGATAACCACGGGTTCCAGCCAGGCATTGTTACGACGCCTGGCGGTGTTGGAACAGCAGGGCGCCGAAGCCTTGTTTGGCGAGCCGGCCTTGCAATTGGAAGATATCCTGCAGCCCACCAGCGACGGGCGCGGGCGCATCCACCTGCTGGACGCCAGCCGCCTGGTGCACGAAGCGCCGAAGGTATACGCGACGTTCCTGCTGTGGCTGTTGGCGGAATTGTTCGAGCAACTGCCCGAGCGCGGTGACGCCGACAAACCGCTGCTCGCACTGTTTTTTGACGAAGCGCATTTGCTGTTCGCCGACACGCCCAAGGCGTTGCAAGAGCGTTTGGAGCAGGTGGTGCGGCTGATTCGTTCGAAAGGCGTTGGCGTGTATTTTGTCACCCAGTCGCCAGGCGACCTGCCGGACAGCGTACTGGCCCAACTCGGCCTGCGCATCCAGCATGGCCTGCGGGCGTTTACCACTAAAGAACAGAAATCTTTGCGCGCCGTAGCGGACGGCTTCCGGCCAAACCCGGCCTTCGACGCGTTGTCGGTATTGACCGAACTGGGCACGGGTGAGGCTTTGGTGGGCACCTTGCAGGAAAAGGGCACGCCGGAGGTGGTCCAGCGCGTACTGGTCGCACCGCCACAATCACGGATCGGGCCGCTCAGCGAAGCCGAGCGCGCTGCCTTGGTCGCCAGTTCGCCATTGCAGGGCCGGTATGACAAACCGATCGATCGGGAATCCGCTTATGAAGTGCTTATGTCACGCAAGGAGCTTGGGCCGACCGAAGAGGCCAAGCCAGCCACCGATGAGCCAAGCTTTACCGACAGGGCCGGGGCGTTTCTCGGCACGACGGCGGGCAAGGCGCTGAAGTCAGCGATGCAGCAAGCCGCCAATCAGATGGGCCGGCAACTGGTGCGTGGTTTGTTGGGGTCGTTATTGGGCGGGAGCAAGCGCAAATAGCGAATCAGGGTTTGGGCTTGGCATGGGCAGCCAACCGCTCAAGCGCCGCGCGCAAGCCGGGGTCGCTGATGCCGTCGGCCGTTGCCTGAATGGTTTCGGCCGCATTTGTCGAGAGGTCCAGGGTATGACCCGCCACGCCGGGTAGGGGGGTGGGCGGTTGTACTTTGAATTGGATGCGCGTCAAACCAGCAAACTCATCAAAGGTCATCAATTGACGCTGCAGGCGTTTTTGCTGATAACGCAAACGCGTTGCCCAGTGGCCATCTGTGACAATAAGCAGCAGGTTCCCCTCACGCCACGACGCCACGCGGCAGTGTTCGCGCGCGGCGGGTTGCAGCTGGCTTTCGAGAAGGCGTTGCAGATGGCCCAAGCGTTGCGCATGGCCAAAGATAGCTTTCAACGGCTTGGCTTCGCGCAGCAACACGGCAGGCGCGCGGGCTGTTAGTGGGCGAAATGCCATTATTGGACACCTTAAGTAACAGAGCGGCCATCTTAGCAGAAAGCGCCTGTATGCCCTCAGGCCATGCCTCCATGGGGTTTTGTGCGTGAAATCAATCAGTAACTTCTTCGCTCCATGGGTTGAAGTTCCAGCAAAAGCCCTTATTTTAAACAAGCCCTCTCACAGCGCCGCACCAGCATCGGGGAACAACGCCACTTTCCTCACCCACGAATCCGGGTAGAATGCGCGTTCGCATGCGGCCGTGAGGGCTGCTCGGGCCACTCACGGTGCGCCCTCCATCCCTATGTGTGGAAGAACCTGCCGATATGTTTGCGCCTTTGTTAAAGAAACTTTTTGGAAGCAAGAATGAGCGCGAAGTCAAACGCATGCTCAAGACGGTGCAGCTGGTCAATGCCTTCGAAGAGCAGATGGTTGCCCTTTCGGACGAGCAATTGCGCGCCAAGACCGAAGAGTTCAAGGCCCGCATAGCCAAAGGTGAAACCCTCGACAAGCTGCTTCCCGAAGCCTTTGCGGTCGCCCGCGAAGCCGGCAAGCGTGTCATGGGCATGCGCCACTTCGACGTCCAGTTGATCGGCGGCATGACCTTGCATGAAGGCATGATTGCCGAAATGCGTACCGGTGAAGGCAAGACCCTGGTGGCAACCCTGGGCGTTTACCTCAACGCACTGTCCGGCAAGGGCGTGCACGTTGTGACGGTGAACGACTACCTGGCTCGCCGGGACGCCAACTGGATGCGCCCGCTCTATGAATTCCTTGGCCTGACCGTCGGCGTGGTAACGCCGTTCCAGCCGCCGGAAGAGAAGCGCGCCGCCTACGCTGCCGACATCACCTACGGCACCAACAACGAATTCGGTTTCGACTACCTGCGCGACAACATGGCGTTCAGCATGGAAGAAAAATTCCAGCGCGAACTCAACTTTGCCGTGATCGACGAAGTCGACTCCATCCTGATCGACGAAGCCCGTACCC